>NZ_JADPJL010000008.1 GCF_023073415.1 Bradyrhizobium sp. 190
GGGTATCGGGCGACATCGCCGCGCGCTTTGGCCGGTGGCCACCGGCCAAAGCGCTCAGTCGCTTCCATCGCACATTTTGCTCAATGGGCAGATACAAGGTGTTCTTCGAGGTGCGGCGCGTCGCACCGTAGGTTTCGCGATCAAGACGCTCGTTGTTCAGGCGAAAAAGCGGAATCTTGATCAGGCCGTTGTCGAGCAGCTCTACGGTTTGCTCAAAGAAATGATGATAGCGAGCGGGATTCCCGTGCGGGTGAGTCTAATGATTTTGTACTCGTCAGAGTTGAAATCGAAGTCAAGGTGCAGCGTGAGAGTAGAATAGAGGATGCCGATGGAAATCCCGACCGGTGATTTCGGCGAGCTTGTCGATCTTGTTGTCGTGCGCGTGATAAACGGTGACGAGGATCTGCGAGTCCCGACGATCGCGCCGCTTCTGGTCCTCATCACCTGCTGCCGACGCGCAGCGAATCGGCCGTGGTCAGCGCCGGTGGGTCTTTTGAATTGCTCAGCTTTCGGGGAGGCGCGTCAGGACCGTCCTGGTATCGCAGGCTGACCTCGATGGCGTCACCCGGCTGCAACTCGGTATCTTCGCTCGCGATAATCCGTTCCGGCCCTTTCTCGCCTTTTCTAATGATGGCGATGTCGGGCTTACTGCCGGCTCCTCGTACGAGTTGTGATCGAACCATCGCAGTGTACTGAAGCTTCTCGCCGACGCTCTGCAGCCTTTCGCGGATTTGGTTGAGCCTCAAGCTGGTGCCTTGCAGCTCACGGAGCAAGTCGAGCCTCCGCTGGTCGTCGAGCCTTCCCAGCCTTCTGGTGAGCTCGTCCTGTTGCGTCTTTACCTGCATGAGCTGCGCGGAGGTCTGCAGCTTCCGAGTTGATGACAGCAGCACCGCGCGCCGCGCATCCGTCACGCGAGGGCTGGTCAATGAACCCTTGCCGTAGAGGTCGGACGCTTTCTGCAGTTCTTCGAGGTCTGCCTGAAATCCCTCCTCCTCTTTCTTCTGCTGCTCTGAGAGCACGCGGACCTGGTTCTCTCCCTGTTGGACGCCGCGCTGAAGGAACGTCTTTTCCTTCTGATAATCACTCTGCTTCGTCTTCAAATACTCCGTTTCTGCATTGACGATTTCCGAAATCGCCGATCGAGCTATCGGTGCGTCCGTCACAGCGCTTGGACTGATCTGGGTCGCCTCTCCGAGTTCCGTCTTGATACGCCACAAGTGCGCCTGCTCTTTGGCGAACTCCGTCCAAAGCGATCCATACTCGGCTCTCAGGTCTGCTGATTCGAGATACGGGTTGTTCATTCTGATACGCATGATGTCGTAGCCGCCCGCAACTGCGACGAGTTGGCGTGCGGTAGTTGCTGGACGATAAGGATATTCACCCGGCCTCGATACGTCGCCATTTATGTATATGGGCCTGTATTCCGCCACGGTCGTCGTGACCTCATTCGCGTCTATCACGATGACGGCCTCACGGCCATCCGGAGTCCTCTGTCGATACACCTTGCCGGCCAGTGCGGTGCCGATTTTGGCTCGAATCTGCGGTACGGGAAGGCCGGCTACTGGAAGCATTCCGACCAGCGGCAACGAGATGTTGCCATCCATTTGGACGGTTGCACGATGCCGTAGCTCCGGTACGCCCGCCACGGCCACCTCCAGGACATCTCCGATGTTTACTCGATATTCGGCCTTTGCTTGGGTAGAGATTGCCACGGCAATAGCCACCAGGCCCCATTTGATGCAACGACCGGACTTACTGCCAAACACGTCGAACTGGGAACAATTGCGCAGCATGGAGTTCGTCATGGCGGAAACTCTCTGTACTAACGTGCTCATCACCAACGTGCTCATCCCGTGAAATCGTTCAAATCTTGTCTCCCGTTGGAGCAAGCCGTCCCAACAGACCATCCGCAAAACCAACGTTCTGTTTCCTCATTGGCGCTGCGGCCGCTCACCGCCTTCCTCGCCATGTTCGCCAGATCTGTCCTCTTGATTATTCGGCAATTTAACTCCGCACTGCCCCGGCTCAACCGGCCATCGTGGTTACCTCTCTCTACCCATTTATAGCCAATTTCACCCCAGTTACCCGACTGCTAATGATTTGCTGGGAGGCGGATGACTGGGAACGATTGGGAGTGACTGGTGAGTTATGTTACCAATTCGCCGGCCTCTACCCAGCTTCCGACCCAGTTGATCGCTGGCAGCAGGGCCGTCTCAGCGGGCAAGGGCGGCCGATTAGCTGCGCTATTGGTACTGGTAGCAAGTACCGAATTCGTGCTCGTAGCCGTCGCGGCCTATTTCGCAGCCGTCCTCTATCATCGGCTGATCCTGCTGAATTCGGACGACGCCAAGTACATTCCGGAATCACTTCTGATTTCCACAATGCTTTTGCTCGTTTCTGTAGGGCTCCGGCAATATTCGCGGATCCAGACGCAGCCTCGACACGTTTTCATCTGGAGCGGCGCCAGCAGCGTTCTCTTCGTATTCGCCTTCTTCATCTCGACGATATTCCTCCTGAAAGTCTCGGGAGACTACTCGCGCGCTACTATCATAGCCCAAGCCGTGAGTGTTTTCATTACGGTACTTTGCACGCGGGCAATATGGTTCTCACTACTACAGCCTGCCATTGCATCAGGGTTGATCGACGCCAGGCGCATCATACTTATAGGGGATCCAAGTCACTGCTCCCGTTTTTCTGCTCGAGCATTCGTCACGGGACTTCGGACTATCCGCTCGTTCGACTTTCCGACGGCTCGCACCGACACCTCAGTAGTGGCTCGTCCCGGCGCGGTGCAAGCGCTACCTGATATCCGCCAACTGGTCGCAAATTGCCGGCCCCTCCGAGCGGATGACATTGTCATTTTGACTTCGGAGCTGGATGTTCGATCTGCTCTCGCGCTTGCCAGCGCTCTATCAGACCTGCCAGTTGACGTTCACGTCGTCCCTATTGGATCCGTCGATCTCATGGCCGTGTCGCGGATCACTCAGTTCGGCAACATGGTGACAATGCGGGTCTGCCAGTGCCCGCTCACTCCTTTCAACCGAGCAATCAAGCGAGCATTCGACGTTGCCGCCTCAATCGCTGGCCTTATTCTGGTTAGTCCCCTTTTCGTCATCGTTTCGCTCGCAATCAAGCTCGATTCTCGCGGTCCGGTGCTATTTCGCCAGACACGGCATGGCTACAACAATGAGCCCATTAGCGTCCTGAAATTCCGAACGATGACAGTGATGGAGAATGGCGACAATTTCAAACCTGTCGTCAGACATGATCCACGAGTGACCCGTCTGGGACGCTTCTTGCGCCGTACCAATATCGATGAGCTTCCGCAGTTGTTCAATGTCCTGGCCGGTAACATGTCACTCGTCGGGCCCCGTCCACACGCGACGTCGCAAAACGAGGCGTTCGCTGAGCTGATTTCGTCGTTTTTCCGTCGCCACAACGTCAAGCCCGGCATTACGGGCTGGGCTCAGGTCAACGGCTATCGCGGCGACACCGATACGCTCGAGAAAATGCAGCGTCGTGTGGAGCACGATCTGTACTACATCGATAACTGGTCGCTTCTTTTCGACCTGCGAATCATTCTGCTCACGTTTTTCTCCAGAGAGGTCTACGCGAACGCCTTTTGAGGATTTGAAAGGCCAATCCTCCGTCAGCCGAAGGCGATGCAATTCGCAAATACTTGTTGTCTCTCCGGAAGGTCCACCCGAGTGTAGTGGTCGAAGTCAATCTGAACCCTGCCGCTTCATCTGTCCGTCCTTCTTCGGGCCGGACTCTAACTCGTCGTCCGTGAACAAGCCTCTAAGCGATTGAGCGGGAGTCTGTTTTTCGGATGCGGAGGCATTTGAGATTGCAGGGATATGGAGCTTGAGAACCCCAAACCTCGCAATTTCGTTTGTCGATTCGCCTTCGCTGCGAACCATGATTCTGTGGTGCATCGGAGGGGACGATGCGGCCGAAGAAGCGCAAGACGACGGGATCGAACGATCTGTTCGGGTGCCGCTGGAGCAGATCATCAATCTGAAGCACGAGCTGGTTCTGCTTGCCGGGAAGATCGATTGGGACTGGATCGACCGCGAGATCGCACCGCTCTACAGCGAGAACGGCCGGTCCGGCTGGCAGGCCACCGCCAGACCCATTGGGATGGCACGCAAGCGGATTGCGGCTCGAGCTTTGATCCGGCAGTGCCGCGGCTCAATGGACCGTCGTAGTTACCCACTTATTGCCAATTCCCATCCATTCCCATCCAGTGATCCGGATTGTACTGTTCTCGCTGGAGATGAGCGACTGGGTCGTAGAGTACCATGAGTTATGCGTTGTCCACTTTTTTGCCGCGCCCTACCAAGTTCCAGGCACATTTTGTCAATGGCGGCAGCGCGGCCCCAGCGAGCGTTGCTAGAAGGCATTTAGATGCGTTGTCAGTAGCGGCTTGCGTCGGCTCCTTCGGCTTTGGCGGTCCTCGATCATCGTTTCGTCCCTGCTGTACTCACCGTCCCGGCGGCCAAGTACTTCCTTAACATAAAGGCTAGTTGCAATGTTTATTGACGCGCCTTCGTTTCCTGCATCTTAACCGACCTCTTCGTTATTAAATTGCGCACGTGATTGAGCATCCACTATCAGGCTGGTAGGAAATGTTGCAGAACAGCAGGACCGATAATTGGATAAATCGCGACAATGGGCCGCCTGAATTTCGTCCAGGGCCGGTCGTGTCGCTGGCAGACGTGCTGGCCGTGCTGGCCTTCATACGACGACATGTACCGATCATATCGCTGACATGTTTCGCGGCGCTTGGCGTTGCTACACTTTACCTCATCACCGTGGGACCTACGTTCACCGCCAAGGCGCTACTCATCGTAAACGCGAAAGCGACCTTTGCGGACGCTGCGTCGGTGTCAACGGCCGTGGAAAGCCAGATCGGAATCATAAAGTCTGAGAGCATCGCTAGCGCCGTGATCGAGAAGCTCGGCCTTGCTCAAGACCTGGAATTTACGACCGGCCAAGGTAGCGGCATGATATCCCGGCTGCTCGGTTGGAGTAAACCGGCGACGGAAGCTAGCGCCGCGCGCTATGCCTTGGAACCGTTCGAACGCAAGCTTTCGGCCAAGCGTGTCGGCCCTACGTATCTTGTCGAGATTACCTTCGGTTCCAGAGATCCTGATCGAGCGGCGCAGATCGCAAACGCCGTTGCAGAAAAATATATTACCCATCAAATGGACAAGGGCAGCTTGCAAGACGATCAATGGGTTAAGGACCGACTGAACGAATTGAGCACTCAAGCATTAGCTGCCCAAACGGCATTGGAGGACTATAGTAAGAATAGGAAAGAGCCAGCGGATTCCGCTGCTACCATCGATAAATTGGCAGCCGCTGCGGAATCATCCAAAAACGCCTATGATAATTTTCGCTACGTGCTGCGTAAGACAGTAGCGACGCAACAACAATCCTCGCCGGTGTTCGAGGCGAGTCTCGTCTCTGCGGCGTCGCCACCCTTGAGACCAAGTTCGCCAAAAGCTAGAATCGTGCTTGGAATAGCGATCGTTGGAGGGCTACTTGTTGGCATCGCTATCGCATTTCTGCGCGATCTCTTAGATCGAGGCATCCGCACCAGCGGGCAGGAATCTCGTCTAAGTGCTCCAGATGACAGGATCGATCGACCGCTTCCGGACGCGGTTCGACCAGATCATCAATCCCAAGCATCGGCAAAGGCAACGCCAGTACGCCTCACGGGTTCTGGGTGAAGAGCGCCATCTTCAGCGACGATCGGCATCCGCCCGACCGGTCGATTCGTACTGAACACCAAGGCGTTGCGTTTAGGCAGCGTCTCATTGACGGCCGACAGGCGCGCGCGGCATCAGATGAGACAATTTAAGCATGAGTACATCCACAAACCTTCTGGAAACGGCTCCCCCGCGCGATGGCGCGCCCAAAAGCCAGGGGACCGTGATTCACACTGGCCGCGCCATCTCGGTCGTCTTGTATGTCACCGTTGCCGCCCGGCTGCTGAGCATCGTCAGCCAGGTGCTGACGGCTTCGGCCTTTGGCGTTGGCCCAACCATGGACGCCTATACGGTGGCGCTGATCGTGCCCACGACCATTTCTGCCATCTTGACCACGGCGGTAGGCGCGGCATTGATTCCGGTCTTTGTGGACTACCGCGAAAACAAAGGCGAGGCGGAGTCCATGCGCCTGCTCTGGGCAGCGATGACGCTGGGCACGCTGATTGCGCTGGTGGTGACGGTGGCGCTGGTCGCGGGCGCGCCGCTGGTAGTGACGGTCTTCGCCCGGCAGATGGATGCCCCCACGCAGACGCTGGCGGTCATCCTCCTGCGCTTCTTGATGCCCGTGCTCTTGTTGCAAGTGCTGGTGACGCTGGTTGGCTCCGTTCTGAATGCCTATGGGCGGTTTGCTCTGCCAGCGCTGGCTCCCGTCACGATTACGCTGAGCATTATCGCGTTTCTGCTGTTTGCGCGTTCCTGGGGCATCTATGCACTGGGCTGGGCCACGATTGTGGGTTATTCGCTGAATTTCTTGCTGCTCGTCGTTGCCTATCTGCGCTTGGGGCTGCGCTTTCATTTCGATTTTTCCTGGCGGCATCCTGGCATTCGGCGCATTGCCGCGCTTTGCACGCCCGCGCTGATTGGGGCGCTGATGGTCAACGGCAACAGTCTGGTCGATCAGTTTATGGCTTCGCTCTTGCCGCCGGGCAGCATTGCCTCGCTCAGCTACGCGATCAAGCTGGTGGATATGCCCTCGGGGATTTTTTATACGGCGCTCTCCACGGCGCTCTTGCCGGTCTTCGCGCTGCAAGTGGCCCGCCGCGAATTTACGCTCTTAACCACCACCTTCCGCCAGGTGGTCATTTTTTCCGCAATCATCCTCTTGCCCGCTGGCGCGCTGCTGAGCTCGTTGTCGCGCCCGGTGGTGGAGATTTTCTATCACCATGGCAATTTTAGCGCGCAGGCTACGGATGTGGTGGCGTCCGCCGTGATGTTTCTCGCGCCGAGTATATTCATCGTCACCTACGGCTTTATCAACGGACGGATCTTTAACGCCCTGCAAGATAATCGCACGCTGCGCAACATTGCCGTACTTCAACTGGGGCTCAACGCCGTCCTTGACTATCTGCTGATGCAAATCTGGGGCGTGGCAGGTATAGCGTTCGCTACCACGCTGACCTATCTGATTGGCGCGCTGATGCTGCTGCTCATTCTTAACAAGCGGCTGCAAGGGCTACGCCTGCCGCAGCTTTGCCTTTCGCTGGGCAAAACCGCGGTGGCGGCGGCGTTCCTGTGGCTGACATGCGCGCTGCTGGCGATGCTGCCCCAGGTGGCCGCGCTGCCGCTGCTGGTACAGATCGTCTTGCTGAGCGCCGCGGGTCTGGTGATCTATGCTGCGCTGCTGCTGGCCTTGCGCGTGCCAGAGGTCAGCCTGCTCTGGGGCATGCTGTGCAGTCGGCTGCCCTGGGGCCGCGCGCGGGCAAAACCAGCATAGGCCGCAGATGAGCGTATCGATGTTTGCGTACCCTGCGAGGAAGGAAGAACTTCCATGAGTGTTCAAGCCGGCTAGCTCCCCACCCAAAGGCCTTACCCTGGCAGACCTGGTGAGGCAGGCGCGTGGTATGGTCCATGTCATCAGTGGTATGGTCCATGTCATCAGACAAAAACGCTCGTGGGCCTGCGTGCGCCTCTTCTGGTTGGGCGAGCGCAACCCTCGCCGCGTCCCCGGCGCGTTTCGCTTTCCTTTCGGGCCGGTGCGCTGTATGGGCGCCGGGGTGATGCTGTCGCTCTATCGTGAGATTTTTCTGGACTGCGGCTATGAGGTCGTCGGATTAGGCGACGCGCCCGTGATCCTTGATTGCGGTGGGAATATTGGCATGGGTGTGATCTGGTTCAAGCAGCGCTATCCGCGTGCCCGCATCACCGTCTTTGAAGCCGACCCGCAAACCGCCGACCTTCTGGAAGAGAATGCGCGCGCGCTGGGCCTCACCTCGGTCACGGTGGTTCGCGCCGCCGTCAGCGATGCCGCTGGCAAGGTATCGTTTGTGCCTGAGGGATCGCTGGGCGGCCATGTCGGCGATGGGCCAGGGGTGCTGGTGGACGCGGTGCGTTTAAGTGACCTGATTACCGAGCCGGTGGATTATCTCAAGGTCGAGCAGCGAATTTGGCGTGCTAAAAGACCTGTGCGCCACAGGCAAAATGGGGTTGGTCAAGTATCTTTCGTGCGAATTGCACTGCAGTCCTGCTGTGCAAGACCAGGTTGCGGAACTGTGGACGGCGCTTTCGCAAGCGGGCTTCCGCATCACGGTTAGGGAGGCGAGGGTGTGTGATGCACTGCCAGGGCCACCCATGCCCACGCCGTTTTTCTCGGCACCGAGCGCGAAATATCTCGTCTGGCTCTATGCTTGGCGTGTGTAGGGATTCGGACCGCATCTTGCCATGAGCGAAGAAGAGGACATCGTTCAGCTTCATCGGGATGGTGACACGTGACTGCAACCTATTTAGCGAACTCGCCGAGCTGCTCACCCGGCTTCGCTGGTGCTTTGGGCGTTTGGATTCGGTTGGCAGGCCGCGACGATCGGCGCGACATCGCTTTTGCTGTCAATTGCCTTGACCTCGGCCTACAGTTATTCGGCCTCGCCGGTGCGCTGGCAGGAAGTATCGGCAGTCTCCCTTTGGGAGTGCTGGTCGTTGACCAAAGCCGCCACGGCGCTTGGAACGGGCATCGCTAAAGTGATACCGATCGATCAGACCTGGAAAGTCGCCTTTGTGGTCGCGGTCGGTGTGGTGGTCACTCACATCATCTCCGCCGAGCTAGACGCATCCGTTTTTCTGCGACGCGTGGCCAAGTCTTCGGCTTGATGACCGTGCTGCTTGGGTTCGTGCTCACAAAAGTCCATCGCTCCGTGATATCTCTCGTTCGCGGCGCGAGTGAAGAAGCGCCTTAGGAACGTTTGAAAATACCGACGCAGGACACAAACTCAGTCGCCTGGTCGACCGGATCCTCTTCTTGAGTTCAGAGATCGCAAGATTGGCGTCTTGCCGCTGATCGGAAAGCAGGATCGGCGACTGAAATCGGCGTGCTCGATCGTCTTGTGAACGACAACCAAAAGCACGACAGAAAACACTCTCGCACTATCTGATCAAGATCGCCCGGCTCGGCGGTTATCTCGCGCGCGCCAGCGATCCGCCGCCCGCCAATACGTCATGTGGCGCGGGCTGTCACGGCTCACCGACATCCCGCTAGGCGCCGTGGTCGGAGGAGAATTTGTGGGTAATTGAAAGCCGGGGAGGGCCAGTGAGGGCCGCGATGTACTTGGAGGCGCCCAAAAAGCGGTAACACGAATCATACCTTCAGCAGTTTGCCGCAAACGATCAAGAGCCGCGTGGACGAGACGGTCAACTCCAAAAAGGCAGTATCGACGCTTACGGGGATCTGTGACGATAAGGATCGGATGCGAGAGGCGGATCGAAACGCTCAGTGATAGCGGGCGCCAGGCGCGTGGGACGCATGCGAAGCTCTTCGGGACCAGGCGGAGAAGCAGTTCCCTCGCTCGGCAATCCAAAGCTCTCCAAGCCGATTAACTTCCCTGCTTACGCCTGGCCATTGCGCGACCTGCTGGTCTGGGCTTCTGGTGGTCGAGAAAGGGTAATCCGAAAGGGTCGAGCCGCGGACCGGTTCAAATAGTATGATGCGAGAGGGTGTGAGTTTGGATGCCATGCATTGACGTCCTCTCATTAGGGAGTTCTTGTCAAGCATGTGCGGAATTTCCGGTATTTGGGAGCGTAACGGTTGCAGCTTGCAAGATCTGAAAACGGGCGTCTGCAATGCTTGCTTGCTCAACCAAACTGCTCTGTCGTCCGGCCCGCGGTAGCTCAGGGTTTGCGTCAGGAGGAGTGGGTGGTGAGTAGCATGGTTGATGAAGAGAGGCAGAGATTCGAGTTTGGGAATAATTGGTACCACTTCATTCAAAAGAATTTCGGACCCGAGAGGGTGCGGATTTCCAAGAAACACCTTCTCGATTTTATCGAACGGGACGATCTGAAGGGGCTAACGTTCCTCGATATTGGATGCGGAAGCGGACTTCACTCCGTTGCCGCCCTGGAAGCAGGCGCAGTGTCAGTTCGTGGCTTTGATTACGACGCAAATTCAGTCGCTACGAGCCGATACGTGCAGGCTCAGCTAGGCAATCCCTCTAATTGGACCGTCGAGCAAGGCTCCGTTCTTGACGACACATTTGTGAAGAACTTGGGGACATACGACCTCGTCTATTCATGGGGGGTTCTGCATCACACCGGAGACGTCTGGCAAGCAATTCGCAATGCCGCAGCGTGCGTTAGGCCCGGTGGTATGCTTTATGTTGCTCTCTATTCAGCGGATGCTCAAGTCAACCCGCCGCCGGAATTCTGGCTCGACGTTAAGCAAAAGTATGTTACGGCGGGATGGCTGAAGCGACGCTACATGGATCTTTGGTACGTCTGGCGCTTTCAGATGCGCTATAATCCGCTGCGGCTACCTCTGTTTCTGTGGAGGATGCACAAATACAAAAAGAGTCGCGGCATGAATATGTTTACGGATATTCGTGATTGGCTTGGCGGTTGGCCGATGGAATTTGTCTATGACAAAGATGCCGTCTCCTTTTGCAAGGAGCTCGGTTTCAGCTTGCAGAGGATCGCGACCGGTGAGGCGAACACGGAGTTTTTGTTCATAAGGTTGGCATCGCCTAAGTGAGGGCAAGTCATGAGTGGGGTGCTCTCTTATCATCACTCGTGTCTTTAGGTAAGGTAACGATATTTTTCATACAATGCCCGTGAGGAGCGTAGCGATTTAATAGTCATATGCTCTCTCGGAGCTGCGACGGCGCTAGTTGGACAGTCCGTTCAACGCCTTGTTCGAGATGTGCGAAATGAGGACTGCGTTGGTTTCATCTACTTTGGCCGCGTCTTCCAGCAATGCGCGGCGTTTTCTTACCCCCTCGCAAATACGATCTCATGGCAACCAGAGCCAAAAAGTCCCTTAGCTGCAACACGCATAGGAAATGCGCGAGTCTGTCTAAAACCCATCGCGCCAATTCTGGTCGAGAGCTGGTCGACTGTAGCCGTCTCGTATGGATACCCGCCGAGCCAGTCGTGGAGGTCATGGGAAGAGTTCATCCCGCGCGCAGCAATACGGTCGCGAAACAAAGACATCGGATTTTTGCCGCGAGCGAGCTTCGCTACGATCATTGTAGTGACAAAACCTTTGCGCATGAGCCATTGAACCGCGTGAGGCGAGGACTTGTAGATCCGCTTCTCCGCTCGCCAAACTGCATCGAATGGCGTCTTGCCATAGATCGCGAGAGCAAACTGTCCGTCAGGCTTTACAAGCGAAGCCGCTTTCTCGATCGCCCGCCACATCTCGCCAGTGTGGTGCAAAACTCCCCAAGCGTAGACGATGTCAAACGTTCCGGTCTCTTGAGGGGAAGTCTCGAAAACCGAAACAATTCTTGCATTCCAGTTTTTAGATGGCGCGCGAGCAGAGAGCAATTGGCGCGTCGTCGCTACCGAATTCTCGTCGATATCGACGGCGAGGACACGTTCGGCGCCGAGCGAAAGAGCCGCAAGCGAATGCAACCCGGAACCAGACCCAATATCGAGAAAGCTCTTACCCCTCACGCCATCGGGAAAAAGTTTCTCCAGTCCGGCAATCGCGTCAGCAATACGCCGGTCGTCGATTGTCTTGGCGTATTCGCGCCAGTTCTCACCAAATTCGAAATGTTGTGAACGCTCAGTAAGGCTCATGGTGCGACCCCATCCGATGGCGCATGCGTCATCCAAGCGCAAAAATGTTCCGGGCGCAAATTATCAATCGCTTGAGGCGGCCTGCCAGGGTAGCCGATGTGGGTAATCCCAAAGAGCGCCCATGGGGCGCGAGTTTTGGATTAGTTCCCTCCACATAGAAGCCGTATGGGCTCTCTCTGCTGGCTACACGAGTACAATCTCGATTTGCCGGTGAAGCAGATCAACGGCGACACGGCCTGGCGGCGACCGAGCTACTCCGCCATCCACCGGATCATTGAGAACCGGGTCTACGGCGGCACCTATGCCCGACGGCTGTCGCGGCGGGATACAGCGCCGATGGTATGAGCGTGAAGATTCGCCGCAAGGCACGGAACGAATGGTTGGTGCTGAAGCCCAACACCCACGAAGGGTACGTGAGCTGGGAGAGGTTCGGGGCGATCCGCACCATGGTCAGCAGCAACGTTCCCACCGGTCGGCATCACGGCGCGCCCAAGCATGGTGAGGCGCTGCTGGCCGGTCTGATCCGGTGCAAGCGCTGCGGTCGCAAGCTCACACTCCGGTACTCCGCGCTAACGCCTGGATGGACAATGGCGGTCCCCACTGCATTGGCTTCGGCGGACTGCGCGTCGATGATGCAATCGAGGAGGCGCTGCTCGGCGTCGTCGGTCCGGGCACTATCACCGCGGCAACCGCTGCCGCTAGGGAAGCCGGGGAACGGCGGGATCAGGTGCGCGAGGCCCTCAGTCGCGACCTCGAAGCGGCGCGCTATGCCGCCGACCGGGCTTTCCGGCAATACGATGTCGCTGACCCCGCGAACCGGCTGGTGGCGGGCGAGCTGGAAGCGCGCTGGAACAGGGCGCTCGCTCACGCGGTGGAGGTCGAGGGCAAGATCGCCACGCATGATGCGGCGACGCACGCCCCCATTGCTGATTCAGCCTCTCGGCGTTTTGGCCTCGAACCTCAAAACGGTCTGGGATGCGCCGACGACGGATGCGCGCCTCAAGAAGCGCATTGTGCGCACCCTCATCCATGAGGTCGTGGCCGATATCGACGATGCGGCCTCCGAGATCGTCCTCATCGTCCACTGGGTCGGCCGCGTTCACAGCGAGATACGCCTGCCCAAGCGCCGGCGCGGGCAGCGTAACAGCACCTCCGCCAACATCATCGAGGCTGTGCGCCAACTGGTGCTGATCGCCAGCGACGATTTGATCGCCCGCCTGCTCAACCGCAACGGCCTCAAGACAGGTAACGGCAATCGCTGGACGCGCGAGCGTGTCACCTCGATGCGCTCGAACTATCGCATCCCGGTGTTCAAGACCGCCGAGGACGGGGATCGAGCGCTGGCTAAACCTCAGCAATGCCGCAAAGCTCCTCAAGATCGCGCCCAAGACGCTGCGGCTAGCCGCCGAAGCCGGCGAGATCGAAAGCCATCATCCGCTCTCGGACGGCCCGTGGATCATCGCCCGCACACGGATAACAACTGCCGCTCAATCTATCGCCGAACGAGCGCGACAGAACCCAAGATACCCCACGGGATCGCATCCCAATCAGCAAAGTCTCTTCTGTTCAACAATATAGAAAGATGGTGTATTCTCCACTTTTTCCTGGGGGTGTCCGCAAGGGGCAGGAACCAATGGGCGTTGAGGCATTCGGCCCGGAAGCGACCGTCGAAGGCTTCGATGAACGCATTGTCGGTGGGCTTGCCAGGCCGGGACAACACTAGGCGGAGAATACGCAGTGGGTCTGACCCTGCTGACGGGTGCCGACGGCATCATGGGTGCCTCGCCAGAGGAGCACCCGAGCTCCTCTGGCCCCTGTCGGCGGCATGGGCTGACAGGCACACCATTCTTCAAGCGTACCATTCGGCTCCGCTGGGTCGAGACCGGCTGGACCCGTGGCGCGCGATCTCGCGGCGCCCATGGCGGCCCTCGGCGCCGGCGACAGTTCAACCGATTCGATCGCGTGGATCGACTGCATTCCCAAGAGCGCTCAGCTTGGCCGCTCGCTCGTATTCCTTGGCGAACACGCGACTCGGCACGAGCTCCGGGGCCGTTCGGCGGAGAGCCACTTCCCTCGCTCGGCGATCCAAAGCTCTCCATGCCGATTGACGTCCCGGCTGAGTGCTTACCAGATTCCGCGATCTGCTGGTCTGGGCTTCTGGTGATCGAGGATGGGTAACCCGAAAGGGTCGAGCCGCGGACCGGTTCAAAATACTATGCTGCTAGCGTGTGAGTTTGGATGCCATGCGTTGACGTCCTCTCATTAGGGAGCTCTTTTCAAGCATGTGCGGAATTTCCGGTATTTGGGAGCGTAATGGTTGCAGCCTGCAAGATCTGAAAAGCCGGGCGTCTGCAATGACGCAAACGCTGAGCCACCGCGGGCCGGACGACAGCGGAGTTTGGTTAAGCGAGCAAGCCAGCATTGCCTTCGGGCAGCGTCGCCTGGCAATTATCGACTTGTCCCCAATGGGACATCAACCAATGGTCTCGGCCAACGGGCAATATACAATAACGTTCAACGGTGAAATCTATAATTTCCAAGAGCTGAGGACCGAATTGGAGCGTTGCGGAGTTCGGTTTCGTGGGCATTCAGATACAGAAGTTATTGTCGAAGGATTCGCCCAATGGGGCGTCAAATCGACCATCGCCCGCTTGAACGGGATGTTCGCAATTGCAGCGTGGGACGCCGGAGAGCGTCAACTGTTCCTAGCTCGTGATCGAATGGGCGAAAAGCCGCTTTATTGGGCGATCTTCGATGGACTAGTTTTGTTCGGATCAGAATTGAAGGCGCTGCGCGCTCATCCTGGTTGGAGGCCAAGCCTCAATCGTGGAGCGATCGCCGCCTTTCTTCGGCATGGTTATGTGCCGGGTCCATTCACGATCTATGAAGGTGTCTACAAACTGCCGCCCGCCGGGTTCGTCAAAATTGCGAGCGGCGGCAGCCCCGAAGTGGGCGTGTACTGGGATCTGGCCGGTGTTGTTTCGCAGGGGCAACGCAATACGCTTCGAGCCGACGAAGAGGGACTGGTCGATGACCTCGAGGCGTTACTGCATGATGCAGTATCGCGCCGCATGATAGCGGATGTTCCGCTTGGCGCCTTTCTGTCGGGCGGCTATGACTCATCTACTGTCGTCGCACTGATGCAAAGGGCTTCTCGGAGACCAGTCAAGACGTTTACCATCAGCTTTGAGAACGCGGCATTCGACGAATCGAAACACGCTGAGGCTGTCGCTCGGCATCTTGGGACGGAGCATACAACGTTTCCCGTCAGCGGCGCTGACGCTCTCGATGTGGTGCCGAAGTTGGCCGAGATGTATGACGAGCCATTCGCCGACCCCTCGCAGATCCCGACCCATATTGTTTCCGCATTGACGCGAGAACGGGTCACGGTGGCTCTGTCAGGAGATGGTGGAGACGAATTGTTCACCGGGTACGACCGGTATCGATGGTCGGAGAACGTTTGGCGACCGGGTGCGAAGATGCCGCTTGCGCTCCGCCGCCTCGCGTCTTCAAGCATTCGCACTGTGCCGCCTAGCACTTACAACAGCATAGCGCGCTATGTACCATACTTTCGGCGCGTGCCACGTGTTGGCCAAAAGGCCCACCGGTTGGCGCAAATCCTCTCTGATTCATCGATCGATTCCATGTACTATCACCTTATCTCGCACCACCGAGCTCCAGAGAGTCTTGTGAAGGGGTCACGAGAGGTACGGACGGCCTGCTGGGGTCAAGACCTCAAGATCTTCTTGCCCGATCCGGTGGACCGTATGCGTTACCTGGACATGTGCACGTATTTGCCCGATGACATCCTGACTAAGGTTGACCGGGCCTCCATGGCTGTCGCTCTTGAGGTACGCGTTCCATTGCTCGACCATCGCGTGGTCGAATGGGTCTGGAAGCTGCCGTCACTTCAGAATGCGCGTGCCCGGCGCCCCAAACACTTGCTCCGACGTGTTCTTGCCCGCCATGTGCCCGATCGTTTGGTCGAGCGCCCGAAAATGGGCTTCGGGGTTCCGCTCGCAGATTGGTTGCGCGGTCCGTTGCGGGATTGGGCGGAAGACCTGATGAGCGAAGCTGGCCTGAGCGCCGGTGGTATTTTTCACGTCGAGGCCATTCGCTCGCTCTGGGCCGAATTCTTGAGCGGAGATAATGAGCGGTATTTCCTCATTTGGAATGTTCTAATATTTCAGGCGTGGCATCGTCGGTGGGGCGATGCGTCGGTGGCGGACACCGGAACAAGACGCTTGGTATCCCTTTTGAATTGAAGATATGGCGATGACACCTTTATCGTTTTTGCCTGACTCCAGGAGGGCGTGCGGCCTTACACGAGCGCTTTTGACGTTGGCGTCCTCTGTAGTCTCTTGGGAGCCCTCTTGCCGCATTGGAAATGATGGCGATGGGGCTGCCAGTCGTTGTCAGCGACGTCGATCGTGCTACCGAAATGGTACTTCCTGGCGAGACCAGCCTTCTCGGATATACTGGCATATCTACTCGAAAGTCGCCGAACTGCCATTCATATTGCGGTCCCATCAAGCTTGGGGTGTCACGTGCGAATTCTCTCGATAGATTTTACCATTCCCTATCTATTGAAGGATGATGACCATCCGATCGGCGGCTTTGCCGTCCAACTTTCAATATGGCTTCGCGCATTTGAAAACGCCGGTCACGAAGCCGCTCTCCTTACCTGGAAGGGTGCTTTGGCCCATGTAGGTTCGGGCCAGCAAATCAAACTTATCGAAACCTATGATCCCGCGCATGGGGTGCGGGTTGCGAAGTATTTCTACTCATATATCCCAAAAGTATTGGCAGCCGCCCGTGCCTATAATCCAGATATTGTGATCCAAGGCGTAGCTGGGGTCCATACCGCCATCATGGCTTTCGTCGCCGGCCAACTAGGGATTCCGTTCGTTCACCGCATTGTCAACGACGCACTCGTCGATGAACGATGCAAAATCGGTTTTCGATTTTATGAATGGCTAGCTTATTCTTGGGCTCGGCATCGAGCAGCCGCATTTCTCTGTCAAAATGAGTATCAACGCGAAAAATTGGCAGCGTTTTTTCCGGGCAAGCCGATTCACGTCATTCATAACGCCGTTGTAGTAGCAGAGGAGGCGGCCGCTCCTTTGCCGCGCGCAGAACGCAGATATGTTGCCTGGCTTGGTGTCTTCCGCGATGGAAAGAACTTGCCATTGCTGCTTCGAATCGCCCAGGAACATCCGACCGTCAAATTCCGCGTGGCAGGGATGCCAGAGCGAGATGCTGATCAATCGACGCTGGAAGCCGTGAATGGCCTGCGCCATCTGCCAAACGTGGAAATGGTTGGCTATGTCCGGCGGGCAGACGTTCAAGAATTTCTATCAGAAGCGACGATGCTTCTCTGCACATCGGATCTCGAGGGCTTCTCGAACGTGCTCCTGGAGGCTCTGGCTACGGGGACCCCTGTTGTAACTCGGCGACCTGTCGACCCAGATCTGATCGTTCTGCGCCATGCCCTTGGCGCATCGGCTGAGGACGAGTTGGCACTTTCCAAATCCGTGAGCGAAATTTGGGACATGGACGCGAACGAATACAACGCGATCGCGACACGATGTCAGATCTATGTTAAGGCCAATCACTCGCCGACGGCAAAAGCTCGCGAGTTAATTGCGGCTTTGACGCCTCTTGTCGCTAAGTCAAAGCGCCCAGGGCAACCACTAGAGCAACCAATTCCGATAGGCCGATGAGTACATCTTTGAGTCATAGCGGCCAAGCGCCTTATCATCTCACCTTGCCAGTCGCGCAAGCTGGAACCTTTTTCTTTCTGTTGTTCGTTTTCATGTTGCCCTTCCAGCGTGTGCCATTCCTCACGGAAAATCTGTTCGGCATCCAAGGGTTCAAACCCTTCAACTTATTATCAGCAGTAGTCTTGGCTTATCTGGTGTTTAACACTGCGTGCCTGCACGCGACCGACAAAATCGAACGAATATCCATCAGAATTTTTCTCCTGTACTTCGCAATTCTTGCCATCGCCCTCATTCGATCAGTTCCAAACACGCCACTTTTGCATAGTCGCTTCCCTGATTCATTTCCAGAGTCCTACTTTGACTTTGTACTTTCGGCTTGTATTGTGCCGACCTTTTTCACTCTATCCTTCCTGTTTATCCTTAAGCGTATGTGCTCCTTTCAGGAGCTCGAGAGGATCACGACCGTGATCTGCCTTTCGATGCTATTGCTATCGATCGCTGTCGTCTCGCTCGTCCTGATGAATCCGTCCGTTCTGCTTTCAGAACGCTCGAGCGGAATGACTGGGCTGGATCTAGCTAGCCGGGACGAAATGGCCAAGTTGTGCGCAGCGTATTTTGGAACCCATTACAATGTGATTGGAAGCATGTACGTTTCTACCGTACCCTTGTTGCTCTATCGAGCTCTTACGCGCGGCGCTCTCTGGATCACACCCCTGTGTCTATCGCTCCTGGCGGTTCTTCTCCTCGGGTCACGAACCACGCTTGTCACGGTAGTAGCTTCGTGTTCCCTGTTTCTGATCTTGCGGCGCAGGTTTGACATTTTAATTCTTGGTGCTGCGGCGGCTGGCGTCACATCGTTCTTTTGGATCGGACCAACCATTGACGCTGTTCTTTCGGTCGGGCTTGGTAGCAGTGCCGGCTTCTCGGCCGATGCCGTGCTGACGGGCCGGGTTGATTCCATTTGGGGTCCGCTGCTAGAGGAGTGGACGAGCAATATCGGCCTGTTCCTGTTTGGCGCTGGTCGCCACGGAATGGCGACGAGCCAACTTTGGGACACAGGAACCCTGATACAGGCCAATGTAGCGCATAATGCAATTGTCGAATTCTTTCTTGATTGCGGGGTGATTTTAACCGGTGTGCTTCTAATTTTCCTTCTCGTTGGAATAGCTACCGCCTGGCGAGTTGGGCGAAGGTTGAATAGTGACCTATATTGGGCTCTGTTCGCGAGCATCTTTGGTTATGGGATTAGTATGGCGACTGGCCGTGACATCCTGCCAACATATGAAAACATGTACGTATTTCCGATCATTGCGATGATGATCAACTTGGCGCGGTTGCGCTATCTGGATGCCTGTCACAGTTGATCCAGTCGACAAAATTGGTCTGACGTGAACTCCAAGACGATTGTATCCGTCCGGCGAGGCCGTCTTGCCGATTGAGGCGGGGTGGTCCGGCAGGCGGGGCCGCACGTCGGCGAGCCAAGCCTGTGGATCGATATCGTTGAGCTTGGCGTTGGCAATAAGGGTGTAGACCGCAGCCGCACGCCGGCCGCCCTCATCGGTGGCGAAGATCCAGTTTCTTCTGCCTACTGCGACCGCCTGTAGCTCGCGTTCGGCGTAACCCTCCGGCGTAGGCCGTCTTGCATAAGAGTTCTGGCGGTAGCTGACTGTCGGTATGGATAGCCTTACTGACACTCGGCTTATCAGCCGGCTTGACGTTGTTGACACGGGTCGGCGGCGTCGCTGGGCGGATGCGGCGAAGCTTCGGATCGTCGAAGAGAGCCTGTCAGCTCCGCGGCTGGTATCGGCGACGGCGCGCCGGCACGGGATTTCCAATCAGCTGCTGTTTGCATGGCGCAAGGCGTATCGCGAGGGGCGGCTCGGGATAGTTGCCGGATTTGTGCCGGCGACGATCGCGCCGGAGCCAGGTGAAGCGGCCGGCTCCGGCTGCGGCCGGCTCGAGATCGTGAGCGCCAACGGCCTGCGCTTCATTGTCGATGGCGCGGTGGATGTGGCGGCGCTGGCGCGGATCATGCGCGGGCTCGAAGCCCTGCCATGATCCCGTTTCCGACCGGCGTCCGGGTGTGGCTTGCGACGGGTCACACCGACATGCGCAAGGGCTTTCCGTCATTGGCCTTGCAGGTGCAGGAGATCCTGCATCGCGATCCGCTGGGCGGTCATCTGTTCTGCTTCCGGGGGCGCCGCGGCAACCTGTTGAAGGTGATTTGGCACGATGGCCAGGGCGCATGTCTGTTCACAAAGCGCCTGGAGCGGGGCCGCTTCCTGTGGCCCGACGCCGCCGACGGGGTGGTGACGATCTCTTCCGCGCAGCTCGGCTACCTTTTATCCGGCATTGATTGGCGACATCCACAGCAGACTTGGCGGCCGACATCGGTCGGTTGATGCTTTTTGCTTGCGGATGGCGATGGATGTGATTCCATCGCCACGTGACCGCCTCTGAATCGCTGCCCACCGATCTTGCTGCCGCGCATGCGATGCTGCTCACCGAGCGCGCCGCGCGGGTTGAGGTGGAGGCCCGGCTCGTCGAGGCTCGCGCCGAAGCCGCCAATGCGAGAGCAGACCTGTCGAGCACGCAGGCACTGATCAGCCATCTCAAGCTCGAGATCGAGAAGCTGCGCCGCCAGCTGTTTGGCAGCCGTTCGGAGCGCACGGCGCGGTTGCTGGAGCAGATGGAGCTGCAGCTCGAAGAGCTGGAGGCTTCCGCGACCGAGGACGAGCTGGCCGCCGAACAAGCGGCGGCGCGGACGCAAACGGGCAAATCGTTCGCGCGCAAGCGGCCCTCCCGCAAGCCGTTCCCCGATCATCTGCCGCGCGAGCGCGTCGTGATCGCGGCGCCCGCGAGCTGTCCCTGCTGCGGGTCGGCCAAGCTGTCGAAGCTGGGCGAGGATGTCACCGAGACGCTGGAGGTGGTTCCCCGCCAATGGAAGGTGATCCAAACGGTGCGGGAGAAGTTCTCGTGCCGGGACTGCGAGACGATCGCCCAGCCGCCGGCGCCGTTCCATGTGACGCCGCGTGGCTTTGCCGGCCCCAATCTGCTGGCGATGATCCTGTTCGAGAAGTTCGGGCAGCACCAGCCGCTGAACCGGCAGAGCGAGCGCTGTGCCCGGGAGGGCATCGATCTCAGTGTATCGACGCTGGCCGATCAGGTCGGCGCCTGCACCACGATCCTGCAGCCGCTGCATGCACTGATCGAGGCCCATGTGCTGGCCGCCGAGCGGCTGCACGGCGACGACACCACGGTGCCGATCCTGGCCAGGGGCCGGACGATCAGGGGGCACATCTGGACCTATGTCCGGGACGACCGGCCGTTCGGTGGCCGTGCCCCGCCAACGGCGCTCTACTACGCCTCGCGCGATCGGCGGCATGAGCATCCCGCGCGGCACCTTCAAGGCTTCAGCGGCATCCTGCAGGCGGACGCCTATGGCGGCTACAATCCGCTCTATGACCCCGCTCGCGCGGCCGGGGCGATCACGCCGGCCTTGTGCTGGGCGCACGCCCGCAGGCAGTTCTTCGAGCTGGCGGATATCGCGGCCAACGCCCGGCGCGGCAGGAACGCCGCGGCGATCTCTCCGGTTGCGCTGGAGGCGGTCAGGCGCATCGACGCGCTGTTCGATATCGAGCGCGGCATCAACGGCCAAAGCGCCGAAGAGCGACTGCGGGTGCGCCAAGAACAGAGTGCACCGTTGCTGGCGGAACTGGAAGCCTGGCTGCGCGACCAGCGCTCTCGGCTGTCGAACTCGTCCTCGGTCGCAGCACCGATCGACTACATGCTCAAGCGCTGGGACCGGTTTGCCCGCTTCATCGACGACGGGCGGATCTGCCTCACGAACAACGCCGCAGAGCGCGCACTTCGAGGCTTTGCGCTCGGCAGAAAGTCGTGGTTGTTCGCAGGTTCAGAGCGCGGCGCCGATCGCGCCGCCGTCATGGCGACACTGATCCAGACCGCAAAGCTCAACGACATCGATCCGCAAGCATGGCTGGCCGACGTGCTCGGTCGCATCAACGAACATGCTATCCAGGCTCGACGAACTCTTGCCATGGAACTGGGCCATCAAGATGGAGCGTCGTAAGGTGGCGGCATGAGTGCCGCCACCTTGGCCCGACTCAAGATCACGCTCGACCACGTCAAGCCCGCGGTCCTGCGCCGCGTTGACGTGCCGTTCGACATCCGGCTCGATCGGCTGCACCTGATCATCCAGGCCGCCATGGGCTGGACCAACAGCCATCTCTACGAGCTCCGCGCCGGCGACGTCGGCTGGAGTACGCCACTTCCCGATGTTGATTGGTCCAGCGACTTCCTCGACGCCCGCAAAGCCCGGCTCGGCGACGTCCTTGCAGACATCGGCACGAAGAAGCTCGTGTACCTCTACGATTTCGGCGACGGCTGGGAGCACACGATCAAAATCGAGCGTCTCGCCGATCCCGAGCCGGGTGTGCTCTATCCGCGCCTGATCGAGGTCAGCGGACGCTGTCCTCCCGAGGACTGCGGTGGCCCCTGGGGCTATGCCGAACTTCTTGACGCCATCAAGGACCCAACGCACGAACGCCACGCCGACCTCCCCGAATGGATCGGCGACGACTTCGATCCCGCCGCAGACGAGGCCGAGTGGCTCACCGCGGAGGTCGCCGACCTCGCAAAAAAATGGTCACGAAAACCCGCCGGCAAGCGCCCCAAACCTCGCTAACCCGCGGCCCTCGCCGGATGGTTACCGTTCGGCGGCGTTGCTCGACATGCACAGGCGCCCATCGTCGAGGAAGCGAGTGAATGCGTGCCCGCGGTTGAGGCAGTAATTGATCGCCTTGGTCGTGTCGTTGTTTCTGGAGAGCTAGGTGCGCTGCTCGCGTAACCACGCCTCCAGCTCGATGACCAGAGGGCGGCTCCGCTCCTGGCGCACGCAGGCGCTCTTGGGAGCAGGACCATTAATGCTCCGCCCGATTACAAGTTCAGGGTGTTCGCTCAGGCCAGAAGCGGCGGGTGACGCGCAAGATCAAACGCGTCTGCGCCGCCGCTCGGCCGTCGAGCCGGTCATCGGCCATCTCAAATCCGAACACCGGATGGGCCGCAATTATCTCTGGCACCGTCAAGGCAACGCCACCAATGCCGTCCTTGCCGCCGCCGGCTACAACTTCCGGCGTCTCCTCCGCCGGCTGCAGCTCCTGTTGCGCCAAATCCTCGCCCAGCTCATTCTCCGGCTTCAGCTCGTCCCAAGTTGGAACCCGGATTCTTCACGAACGACGCGCGTGCCCTCCTATGATGAGATGACAAAGGCGTCTTATCCCGTCGATAAACAGGTCGTATGCTCCGCATCAAGCCCATTGGGCTAGGTTCGCGCGCCGGCTGGGAGTTTGAGTGTGCGTCACTTGGTGCTGATTATCACGCCTGGCAGGACTGCATCGGAGCGTCTGGGACGTGTCCTCAGCGACGCGTCGCGATGAGCTGGACTTCGAGGATGCGGCGCAGTATCGGCAGGTTCGAAACGCGCCTTCCGAGGGTCCGCCCCAGGCAGCCGATGACGGTTTCGAGCGCGATCACGACGCCCAGCGGCAGCATCGTCGTCTGGAAATTGCGGATGCGCACGAAAGCCTGCACCCGCGCGAAACCCGCGGAGCGGAGCAGGCCCGCCAGTTCACCATTCGTGTACTCGCGCAGGTGAAAGCCGCGCGCCACTTCATCGATGCCGCCCGAGACGTCATGCGGACCGCTCAAACGGTTCGGCGTGATGCAGAAGTATTTTCCGCCGGGCTCTAGCGCGGCGAACACGTTCGCGAGCTGATCGCGAGCGTCATCCGGATGGAGATGCTCCATCAGCTGGTTCGAGACGATCAGCGTCGCCTTTACTGGAATGCTGATGCCGTCGGAGAGCACGACTTCAAGGTTCGGTGCGCTCGCCCCGCGCGTCACCGTCTCGGAGACATCGATCGCGTAGGCCTTCCGCACCTGCGGCGCGACGAGCATCGTAAGTGCGCAGTCGCCAGCTCCGATCTCCGCATAGACCGTGTCAGGATTCAGGAATGGACGGAGCGTCTCCAACAGGTCCCGCAAGCCCAAGGCCCGCATCTCCGCCCCCTGGCTCTTTCGCACGAGCCCCGGGTGGTGCGGCACCTCGCGAAACAGCTCTTCGTACACCGAGCTGTAAAGATGCTTGCGCTCCGCGCGCGTAGAATTGCGCAACCGATCCGCGAGCGCGATTTCCACCTTGTAGTGGTGCGCACGCTTCGGATCCATCAGGAGGTAGGAAGCCATCGCTTGACAAGTCCATCGGGATCAAAATTCGTGACCAGATTGAGATAGTGCGCGAGATTCGCCGTCTCATGCTTCATATGCAAGCGTCCAATACTGCGTGGACTCTGCGAATTGGGGGTAGTCCTTTTGACTTCTCTGACACGTGCTCCCGGCGGCGCGCAAAACCGCCGCCTGCGTGCGCATAATTGCGCGGACCAGCGCGCCAAGGGGCGGCAGCAATGCCCTTTCGAGACCAGAGCAGCGCCCAGTCTTCATTGCATAATCTCTTTCGCGCCACAGGCGCTTGCTGGCTTCGCGGCCACCCTCCAGCGAGGTTACACATCTTGTACCTCGATCGCCGTTCGACCTTTCCGCAACACAATGCCTGATCCGCGGTGCCGCCATGCGGGAGACGATACCATTCCACCGACGCAACATCAATTTTCCGTCCCAATGTTAGATCCGACGGGGCGCGCGGGAGGCCGAGTGACGACCGATTGAACGCGACGTATCGGGTCAGGCGTCGGAGTCCGCCGGAGCAGGAAGCGATCTGCCAGGAGCATCATGCTAGTGTTCCGATGCTGACGAACGATTCACAAATCGGCTCAGACCTGCGAGTCTGTGCCGATGAGGACGATCGAATGGATTTCGATCAGCAGCGCTGATCGTGAAGGATTGGAGGGGCTGGTCCGAAACGGGAACACGCCCCAGAAGGTGGTTTGGAGAGCGCGGATCGTGCTTTTGGCCAACGACGGGCTGACGGCGGAAGCGATTGTGGCGGCCGTGGGAGCCTTCTGACGCTACGCTGCTAGGGCTCGCCGGAAGGAAGACGGCGTCCTACCGCTCCCGCATAGACTCCTGCTTGTACCTTGCCAGCGGCGAGAGCAGGTAGCTGATTATTGTTCGCGAGCCTGTCTTGATCTCGACCGTCACGGCCATTCCGGGCCCAAGTTTGACGAGTTTCTCGTCTACCTGCATGGCCGCGCGGTCGAGCGAGATGCGAGCGGCATACTCCAGCTCCTGACCTTTGGGCTCGCTGCTGTTCGTCGCCGCGCCCATAGCCCGGTCATTCGAAGTGCCCTGTTGCCTGTCGCGGGTGATAGCGTCGGACGAGACGCTGAGCACGTCGCCATGAAGCAGCCCGTAGCGCGTGAAGTTGAATGTATCGATCTTGATCTCCGCTTTTTGTCCCGGATGCACGAATCCGATGTCGCGGTTGGAAAGCATGGCCTCTATCTCAAGCTGGCTCTCGCTCGGTACCAGCACGGCGAGCGCCTGAGCAGGCGTCACCACGCCTCCCACGGTATGAACGGCGAGCTGCTGCACGACGCCATCGACGGGCGCGGTCAAACGCTGGAGTTTCGTGCGCCGTTCTGCCTTGATCACCTCCTGTGCAGCGCTCGCAGTTTTCTGCTCGGCTTTCGCGAGTGCGTCATAGGTCATGCGCCGATACTCCGCGGCGGTCCTCTCCTTCGTTTCCTTCAGCAGCGCAGTGGCTGCATCGGCTTCGCGCAGCCGGCTCTGCTGCAGGAGGAGGTCCTGCTGAAGGCTGACCAGTTCCTGGTATTCGGAGAGATAGACAACCTTCGAAGCCAGTGCCTTGTCGACCAGAGTCTTGCGGATGTCCACGCGCTCCTGCAGCACCGGTATCGTCGCCTGCAGCTTCGCGACGCTTGCCGAAGTGGTAGCCCGCTCCGCTTCCTTCTGGCCCTGCTGACGCTCGATCTCGGCGAGCTTGGCGTTCTGTTCGGCGCGCTGGCTGATCAGGAACTGGCGATGCATTTCGACCTCCGCGGCGCTCGCGCTCTGCGGTGGCCGGAAGGCGGCCAGCGGATCCTCTGCGAGCGCAGCGCGCAGCCGGGCGACGTCGAGTTCGACCGCGATGAGATCGCTCTTCTGACGTTCGTTGTCGGCCTCCGTCATCGTCGGATCGAGTTCGATGAGAACGTCGCCGGCTTTTACGGTCTGCCCGTCGCGGACGTGGATGGCGCGGACGACGCCCGTCTCGAACGGCTGGATCAGCTTGGTGCGCCCGCCCGGCACGATCTTTCCGGTCGCGCTCGCGACGATATCGACGCTGCCGAATGTCGCCCACAGTAGCGCGAAGCAGAAGACCGCGATGATGCTCGCGCCGATCGCACGCCCGATCGGCGACGGCGGCGTCTCGGTGATTTCGAGCGCCGCTGGGAGGAACGCGATTTCCTGCTCGCGGCGGCGAGCCGGAGCCGGGGTTTTCGGAAACGGGACGATATTTCGGCTAGCGGACGTCATGGATACCGGCCTGCAGATAATGGAGGTTTGCGTAACGCCCGTTGGTGCGGATCAGCTCATCATGGCTGCCGTCCTCGACGATGCGGCCATGCTCGAGCGTAATGATCCGGTTCGCATTGCGCACCGTCGAGAGCCGATGAGCGATGACGAACACGGTCCGGCCGGCGGCAATTCGCTTCATGTTCTGCTGGATGGCACGCTCGCTTTCGTAGTCGAGCGCGCTGGTCGCCTCGTCGAGGATGAGGATGCGCGGATCGGTAATGAGCGCGCGCGCGATCGCGACACGCTGGCGTTGCCCGCCGGACAGGGTGCTGCCGCGTTCGCCGACGACGGTGTCGTAACCCTCGGGCAGTTCCAGGATGAAGTCGTGAGCGCCGGCAAGCGATGCCGCCTCGATGACGCGCTCCATCGGCATGGCCGGATCGGCCAGTGCGATGTTCTCGCGGATCGAACGGTTGAACAGCACGTTCTCCTGCAGGACGACGCCGATCTGGCGCCGCAGCCAGGTCAGGTCGACCATCGCGAGATCGACGCCGTCGATCAGCACCCGTCCGCTCCCCGGTACGTAGAGGCGCTGGACCAGCTTGGTGATGGTGCTCTTGCCCGAGCCGGACGAGCCAACGATGCCGATGACCTGGCCGGGCTGGACGTTGAATGATACGTCGTGGAGCACCTCGGGACCGTCGATGCGATAGCGGAACGTCGCATGCTCGAACGTGACCTGCCCGCGGATCGGCGGCAGTGCGGCACGGCCCGGACTAAAGCTCGGCTCCGGCATCGTGTTGAGGATGTCACCGAGGCGATCGATCGACAGACGGGCCTGGTGGAAATCCTGCCACATCTGGGCGAGACGCAGCACCGGCATGCTCACACGCCCGGCCAGCATGTTGAACGCAACGAGCTCGCCGACGGTGAGATCGCCGCCGATCACAAGTCGGGCGCCGAAGTAAAGCGTTGCCGCGGTGACCAGCTTGTTGATCATCTGAACCGCCTGGCTTGCCGTATTGTTCAGGCTAAGCACGCGGAAGCTCGCGGCCACATAGCCGGCGAGTTGCTCCTCCCATCGGCGCTGCATCTGCGGCTCGACCGCCATGGCCTTCAGCGTCTCGACACCGGTGACGCTTTCGACCAGAAAGGCCTGGTTCTCGGATCCCCGGTTGAATTTCTCATCGAGGCGCCGGCGAAACAACGGCGCAGCGCCCGCGGAAATGCCGATGTAGAACGGGAATGAGGCCAAAACGATCAGCGTCAACGTCGTCGAGTAGTAGAACATCACCACAATGAAGACGACGGTGAACAACAGATCGATGACGAGCGTGAGCGCCGAGCTCGTCAGGAACTGACGGATATTCTCCAGCTCGCGGACGCGCGCGACGGAATCGCCGACCCGCCGGGCCTGGAAATATGCGATCGGCAATGCCATCAGGTGACGAAACAGCCGGGCGCCGAGCTCGACGTCGATACGGTTCGTGGTGTGCGCGAACAGATAGACCCGGAGCGTCTCGAGAACGGCCTCAAACAACGTCAGCGCCACAAGACCTATGATCAGGACGTCGAGCGTACTCATGCTTCGATGCACAAGCACCTTGTCGATGACCACCTGGAAAAACAGCGGTGAAATGAGGGCGAATATCTGCAGAAAGAATGATGCGACCAGCACTTCGCCGAGAAGGCGGCGATACTTGTGGACCGCGCCGACAAACCAGCCGATATCGAAACGGCGGGAGAGATCGGTCAGGGATGCGCGCCGCGTCATCAGGATGATGTCGCCGTCCCAGATCGCCTCGAGCTCGGCCTGCGTGATTGTGTCGGGTTGGGGAGACAGTGGGCGCTGAACAAGAAGCTTGTCGTCGACGACCTTGCCCAGGATCAGGAAGCCGCCGTCGCGCAGCAGGGCGATTCCCGGCAGCGGAGTAACTGCGAGCCTGTCCCAACTCGTCTTCTGTGCCCGCGCCTTGAGCCCGAATTCCTTGGCAACGCGCAGGATCTCGGTAACGCCGAGCCGAGCCGCGCCCACGCGATGCCGGATCTGGGCCGGGTCGGCCGCAATGCCATGGCAACGCAGCAAAATTGCCACGGCCACAAGCCCGGATTCGTCGCCGCTCTCAGGTTCGGCGCTCACAACCTCGATGTTGCTGGCCGGCTCGACGGCCATATCTTTTCGTTCGCCGAAGCGCGCACCCACCAATGTATCGCGGGCGTGCACCAAGGCTTTGCTGCCACGTCCGACCAGCTCACGTCCGCGGGCAGCCACGTCGGTGGCGATACGAAGTATCCGATTGGCAACGTTTTGCGACCCCGTGAGGATCAAACGACCGTCCCAGATCTCCTCGAATTCCGTGCGCGTCATCAGTTCCGGACGCGACGCTGTCGGATGCAGCACGAGTGCTCCGTTGTCGTCGACCTTACCGAGAAGTAGAAACCCGCCGTCACGCAGCGATGCGATCCCGGGCAGCTGGAGGCCCGCAAGTTGGGTCCAGCGCGTCGTTCGCGAACGGACCTCGAGTCCAAACTGGCGCGCGCAACGAAGCAGGCCGCGGATACCTACTGTGCTGCTTCCGCAGCGATCGCGGAGCTGGTCGGGCTCGGCGTGGACGCCATGAAGGCGCAGGAACAGAGCCAAGGCTCGAAGCCCGTGGTCTGCGGCGTGGGCATTCCCGTTCTGGTTCGCCATAATGTTTTAACTCAACCCTTCGCGGCTACCGGCCGCGCTTGATGTTCCTTCTCTGCATTCCCAAACTTTGATGATGCCGCACCCAGGCGCTGATGCGCCTGGGTGCGGAAGCTGATCAATGTTGCGGTCTGGTCAGGAACGATGCTTGACCCGCACTAGCTCCGTTCGACAGGCTTGCCACGATCTGACCGGAATCTCCCCGGCCCGTGCTACCGGCCAGATACTGGTTCAGTAGCGCAAAGCTCTGGTTTGCCAGGCTTGCGGTGGACGTGCCGGTCGAGCGCGCATCACTCGTCGCGGTAATCGCCTGCGGCGCCGAGGTAGCAACGCCGCCCCCGAGGACGCCCCTGAGTTGGCTCATCAGAGCAGGCGCGGCGTTCGCCACGGCCGTGCTGGCCTGGTCCTGATTCTGGTTCAGCGAGCTCAGGGCCCGGTCCACCTGCGAGGTCGTGGTCGCGCCGGTCGCGGGGGCACTTGTCACACTGGTGGTCTGCGACGCAGTTGTCCTCGTAGCCGCGTATCGCGAAGTTGCCACGTCGATGGTCTGCGGCGCAGCCGACGTCACGGCCCCGGTGACCGGGTCCTTCGCGCTTGCGGTCAGCGTGAGCGTAGATTCATGACTCCTGCGCGCGTACGAGTTCAGCACCAATCCGCCATCGACCTGCGCAGCCGTCAAGGTGATGTTATTCCCCCTGTGCGTCCGACCGTCGACAGTGCTGGTGATCGTCTCGTAACTCGGCAGACCGGTGACGCGTACCGTCACGCGATCGTTGGTATCGGTCGTTGAGACATTGACACCCAAGCCGACCGATCCGCCTCTGCCCCTTACCGACAGCGTGGGATCCGCAACGGTGAGGACTGGCGTGGTCACGGATGACCTAGGGTTCGTTGGCGTAGTGGGGGTCGTTGGCGCGGTTGGGGTCGTCGGCGCGGTTGGGGTCGTCGGCGTGGTTCCCCTCGGAGGGGTGACTGGCGAGGGGGGCGTGATTGGCGACGTGGGCGTGGTTGGCGACGTGGGCGTGGTTGGCGTCGTCGGTGCGCTAGGAGCCGGTGCCGCCCCGGTCGAGAAGTCCACATTGTTGAAAGTCGCCGTAAACGTTTCCGCCGCCGGCCCGCGGTAGACGCCTGTCTTCCAGTAGTACTCGGAATTAGTCGCCCCGACCGCGCCATTATAGTTGACGATCTGAGCTCCATCTAGCCAAACACCGACATAGCCGCCCCCGCTCGGGCTCATTTTCACCTGGATGTCCAGGTCCATCGGTTGACCCCGTACAACGGGATTCGGGGAACGGTAGACATAAATATTACCGGCGCTCGGGTTCTGGAGACAGACCACCAAGTGGTCGGATTTGTCCAGCTGGATAGAGAACGGAGCATATGTTGGCGCCACATTGGTGGTCGCGTGCAACTGGGTGAGGACCAGCCACGATGCAGTATTCGTCGGGCCCGGCTGAATCGTAATCGTCTCAGACAGGTTGATCTGCGTGCCAGCAGAATAGCGTGGTGAAAATGAAAGTTCGTTACGCTCCGCCGTCCCATCATTGTAACTCGAGTTGATCCAGTGATCCCCGGAGCGGACTGAAAATTCATAGGTATTGGCATCGAGTTGATTCAGGCTCCACGGCTTACCCGCGTTGTCCGTATACGCCGTAATTCCGTCGATCGTTAGCTGAGAGCCATTAGATATCGCCATTCGATGATCCTCTTGAAGTTGCGAAAGGAGTTCCAGTGCCGCGCATGCGATGACGCGCGACATACTCGATGCTCGCAGCGTCTTCCGCCGCAAACACATTTCAATGCTTCGCAGTCTCGGACTGCGAGCAGATTCCAATGCATTTCAATGCTTCGCAGCGGACCGCGAGCAGATTCCAATACATCGCAGTCACGGACCGCGAGCACATTTCAAAGCAGTGGGATTGGCCCCCCCGACTGCTGGTGCTGGGTTGGTTAGAGAGCAAAAATGGCGAAAAAACTTTCAAAATATGATTTATACTTACGTATGTCGGCCCAATACGTGCCCCACGTATGGCGCGGAACCTCCTATTCGTCTCGGCCAAAATTGAGTTGGTTGGCCCTCAGTTTTGACGCTCTGGCGAGCGTTTGGCGCCAGCGCTCGCAGCACCGGAGCTGGTTCGTGTCTCGCCGAAGTCGCGATTGCGACGAGTGCGCGATCAGTCTTCCCCACTTCGGGAGAGCAAGCTGTCGTTTCGCGTCCGTCACAGTGATGGGGCTGGCGATGCAGCCGCCCGGTCATCATCGTGACGTCTGTGAAGACGCCCGCCATTCCGCGAAGGCCAGGTTGCTGGCTCACGAGCGCCGAGCTGCGCTCGTGACTGATGAGAACATACGGGACCGGGCGAGCGGCAGATAACCGAGTCGGTCTTATCGAGTTCGAGGTCCTTGCGAGCTCAATGGCGCCAACGGCGCGACCGAAGCCCACATGTGCTGGGCGCCCAAGTAGATCCAGAAATCCAGGAAGTAACGGACCTTCGAAAGCCAAGGCGGCCCGGCCCTAGACGACCGATTCCATGAAACCTGCGCTGCTGGAGCAGGCTGAATTGGTGGAACGGACGGGTTGTTGGCGGATTCCTCGTTTGCGGTCGGCGAAACGAGGAGCTGTATCATGGCAGGATGGCGGCGAGCGGTCGAATTGGCAATGAGTGATGAAGAGATAGCGACCTTGGCGGCGCTTTCGCGGTCGAGAACTGAGCCGGCGAGCCGGGTATCGCGCGCGCAGATGCTGCTGGCGTATCGGGAAAATCCTTCGTTCTGCGCGGTGGGCCAGAGACTTGGGGTCCATCATCAGACGGTGCAGCGCTGTGTCGAGCGAGCACTGGCCGATGGCCCGCTGGCAGCCCTCGACGATCGTCCGCGACCGGGCAAGGAGCCAACGATCACGCCTGAGGCCAAAGCCTGGTTGGTGTCGTTGGCATGCGACAAGGCCAAGGACCACGGCTATCCACATGAGTTGTGGACGACGCGGTTGCTGGCACGCCATGCACGCGAGCACGGGCCGGCGGCAGGACATGCGTGTTTGGCCAATTTGGTCCAGGGAACGGTGTGCAAGATCCTCGGTCAAGAGGAAATCAAGCCGCACAAGGTGCGCTACTATCTTGAAAATCGCGACGCCGAGTTCGAACAGAAGATGGCGGAGATCCTGTGCGTCTATCGTGAAGTCCAGGTCCTGAAGAAAGCCTCTGCCAAAGGAAGGAGGCGGGGAAAGCCGGTGACGATCGTCTCCTGCGACGAGAAGCCGGGAATCCAGGCTATCGCAACGACGGCGCCGGATTTGCCGCCCAAGCCTGGCGTCCACGCCACCTTTGCGCGCGATCATGAATACAAACGCCATGGCACGCTCAGCCTGTTGGCTGGGATCGATCTGCTCACCGGCAAGGTCCACGCCCTTGTCAAAGATCGTCACCGCAGTCGAGAGTTCATCGAACTCCTCAGGCTTATCGATGCCGCCTATCCGCCGAACACTGCGATCAAATTGATCCTCGACAATCATTCCGCGCACATCTCGAGAGAAACCAGAGCTTGGCTCGCCACTCGACCGGTTGGGCGCTTCGAGCTCACCTTCACCCCCAAGCACGGCTCGTGGCTCAATCTCATTGAGGGGTTCTTCTCCAAGTTCGCCCGTTCAGTCCTGCGCCATATCCGGGTGGCCTCAAAATACGAACCCAAGGAGCGCATCATGGCCGGTATCGACGACGTCAATCGCCATCCGGTCATCCACACGTGGTCCTACAAACTCGCCGAGGCCGCCTGATATGATTCGAACCAAGAAAACGCTGATCTAGTTGGTGCGCAAGCTGGCCCGGCGCTCGCGATCGTGATCTTGATGACATGCGCGCCGCCGCAGAGTAGACCACCGCAGCGGCCCCGAAACATCGAAACAGCGCAAACGTCTCGCAAGCCATTACGGCGAATGACATCGCGCAGCAGGATCTCCGTCGTCGGTTTCGAAAAACCGTCGTCTGATATCGGCTCGACCGGAGCATTTCGGCAAACGGAATCGCCCGGCGGGCTGAATACTCACCATTGGGTAGCCACTATGCCCCCGGTGAACTCCTCAACCCTTTTGCCTACACTTGCGGCGAAGTGGCACCCGCCAGAACTTGCGTCGGAAATCTGGGAGAGGCGGTTTTGCAGCATGGCTTCAGACCCTTGGCTGGACGGATTTCTGCTGCGGAGGTGGCCTTAAGTGAAGCAGCTGTTGAAAAATAGCCTGTTCTATGGGATCGGGTCCGCTGGACTGTTTCCAGTGTTTCGCAGATTCTTCGCTGGTAGGGCAGCCATCGTGATGTTCCACGAAATTCAGCGGGATTGTCGGTCAGAATTGATGACCGGCACTTCGGTTGATCTTTTTGAATATTCGCTCAGTTGGCTGCAGCGAGAAGGATGGGCGATTGTCAGCCTTGAGGAGTGCCTTGCGCAACTGGCCAGGAATGACCGATCGCGCCGCTATGCGGTCCTCACGTTTGACGATGGATATCGAGATAATGTCTCGGTAGCGCTTCCCATCCTCGAGCGCCACAACGCTCCATTCATGGTGTACGTGCCTACCGCCGCCTTAACGCGGACCATGCAGTCGTGGTGGTTGGGATTGCGCGAACTAATTCGCTCAAGAGAAGATGTCACAATCGATTCAATGGGGTTTCGGTTTCGCTGTCCTGACCCTCGGAGCAAGCGATACGCGCTGAGAAAAGTGGAGCAGTGGGTGCACCAGGATTTCAAACGTGTCGCAACGCTCACGATGACGTTCAATAAGGCTGGTATTTCAATGTCTGCGTTGAACGACCGATACTTCCTGGACGTGCGCGCGCTCCAGGGTCTGTCGCGTCACCCCCTCGCATCAATTGGCGGGCATACAACTTCACACGCGGCGCTAGCAACCCTGGATGCGACTTCAGCGCGAGACGAGTTGGCCGATAACCGCAACTATCTGGAGAATTTACTTCAGTTGTCCGTTCGGCATCTCGCCTATCCGTACGGCGACTACGGCCCACGAGAAGAGCATCTTGCCAATGAAGTGGGGTATGTGAGCGCCGTGACAACGCGACACGCTCAGCTAAGCGACCATCAGCCAAATGAATTCGCGCTTCCCCGCATTGGCGTTAGTAGTTCATTTGACTCAGAAACGTCATTCGCGGCACGAATGAGCGGTGTTCAGTCGGCAATGCTCACTCTGGGCGCCCGGCTCGGCCGGGCGTAGACCGGGATCCTGAAGAGCAACCGTCAATTCATTCGTCACCGTTGAGGCGATAACCGGTACTTCCGCTAAAGGAGGTGCTGCCCGAGGACGTCCCGTTGGATGGGGCGGGGGTACGCGGGATGTCGTGCCGCCCGAGGTGGTGGTCCCCGATGAACTCGTGCCACTCGTGGGCGCAGCTTGCGGACCGGTCGTTATCCGCAAATTACTGAAATCTGCCGTCATTGTTTCCCCCGCCGACCCGCGGTAAAGGCCTATCTTCCAGTAGTACTCGGAGTTGGTCGCTCCGACCGGGCCGTTATAGTTGACGATCTGAGTTCCATCTAGCCAGACACCGACGTAGCCACCCCCGCTCGGGCCCATTTTCACCTGGAAGTTCAGGTCCATCGGTTGACCCCGTACAACGGGATGCGGGGAACGCTAGACAAGAGTATCCGATGATTGATTCGGATGCTGGAGAATGACCACCAAGTGGTCGGATCCGTCCAGCCCGACCGAGAACGGAGCATATGTTGGCGCCACATTGGTGGTCGCGTGCAACTGGGTAAGGCGCAGCCACGATGCAGTATTCGTAGGGCCCGGTTGAATCGTAATCGTCTCAGACATGTTGATCTGAGTGCCCGCTGCATAGAGCGGCGAAAACTGAATCTCGGAACGGTTCGCCCCATTATCACTGTAATTGCCGACACTCCAACGATCCCCGGACCGAACCGAGAATTGGAGCGTGTTGGCATCGCGCTGTGTCAGGCTCCACGGCTGGTTCGCATTCTGGGCTTGCGCGCCAATTCCATCGACGGTGAATCTAGCGCCATTGGCACCTGAAAACGAGGTGATGTTCGGTGCACCCGTCGCGCCCGAGAGTACCGACGGTCGGCGTGTGCCTCCGGAAGCGGCGTCCGCCGAACTGAACCAGTGGGCGCCGCCCGACAATCTGCTGGTGGCGGGGGTCCACCAACCCCTGTCGCTTATTGTTTCCGATTCGAGTGGCGGCGTGGCATCGGACTCACTCATCGGGCTGTTCGCCCTATCCATGCTGGGCACCAGCAATATCGGGGGTTTGGCGAGTCCGTCGCCAATGATACCCGCATTGGCTGAGAGTGAGGTGATCAAGAATGGCACAATCACCCGCGCGACTATCAAGCTAGTCTTCCTCCACCAATCATGTCCGCACGCATGTTCACAGCGTCATGGCTTGAAACCAGGTCGGGCACGGCGCCAGAAGCGCAGGATGCCAGCATAGTGCCTGCTATCACACATTTCTGTCGCTAAGCAGTGTCCTCACAATTCTGGTGTCTCACACTTCCCCAACATGCACGAGGAGCCCGTTGCGTTAACGAGCAATGACTTCGGAACCGCACCAGGGTTCGATGACTGCAAGTCCCTAAGCATCGCTCGGCTTCTCCGCAAGGAGGATTGCGCGTGCGATGAACAACAAGCTGCTGTTTCCATTTCTGATTAACTCGAAAGAGCGGAAACTCACAGTTGCCCCCGCTTCGGAAGTTTGCTGAGTTCGAGGTTAGTTTGGATGATCCAATGACCCACCCGTCGTCGTGGATGACTGCAACGCGATAGTTCATGCAAAAGGGCTGGAAGTCGATGCGATGACCATGGAGTCTATTCTGAACCTCGCGCGGGCGGGACGAGTTGGTCGGATTGTCAGCGTTCTGAGGTATCGCCACCTAAGCCGGCACTTGAGAGCGCGCCAGCGTCCTCTTTCACCTCCTGGCAAGGAGCGTCTCGTAGCTGCTTTGACAAAGCACTACTTTCGCGATCCACCAGACTATCTCAGCACACAGGCGGGTAAGAAAGACCTCGACGACCATGTTATTGGCCGAACTTATGTAGATCGCAGAACCATCGTTCCTTGGCTTGATACGCTGTTTCGTTTAGATGGCGCTAAGATTATAGAGATCGGGTGCGGTACCTGCAGCTCAACTGTCGCCCTTGCCGAACAGGGAGCCGAGGTATTTGGTTATGATATAGACGAGGCTAGTCTGGCCGTTGGCAGCGAGCGTCTTTCCATCTACGGTGTTAAAGCAGACCTGATAAAGGGGAACGCTACTGAGATTCCCGCGGCGCAGATAGCGGAGGTCAACGCTGTTATATATTTTGCAACAGCGGAACATATGACCCTTGACGAAAAGCTGTCTTCATTCTCCGCTGTCTGGGGCTCCCTGCACAGTGGCGCCTATTTGATTGTGGTGGAAACTCCCAATCGCCTTTGGTGGTTCGATTCACATACCGCGTTGCTGCCTTTCTATATGTGGCTGCCAGATGACCTGGCCACGCACTATTCACGGTTCAGTCCGCGCTTCCCCTTCAATGAGCGATTGAGGCCACCGGTAACCGCGCAAACGCTCCTAAGTTTGACCAGAACAGGCCGGGCAGCCAGTTACCATGAATTTGAGTTGTCATTGGGGGGTCTTTCCGCGCTCCAGATCAGCAGCTTGAATCGCTGGAACCGCGGCAATCTGCTCCAATTTGCAAAATGGTTCGCTGTCGATCGCTCGTTCGAGAAATGGCTGCGACGCCACGGTCCGCGAGTAGGCAATGCATTTTATGAATCCTATCTTCAGCTTGCGATCCGGAAACCATAGGGCCAGCTGGTTCACGCCAAATCGGGACCGCGTTGAGCTGAGGCAGAACAACAATTAGCTTATTCGTCATCCGGCTTTTTCAGCACCTCGTGTGCTTTCATCAGTCCGTCGGTCATTGCGCGCCTTGCTGGCCGCGCACCTCGCCCAGTACAGGCCCGATATTGTCGCCGCGTATTTAAGCCCCGGTGAGGTCCGATGAGGGCCGCCCGCCGTGACCGCCGTGGCCCGGACCAAGATCGACGACGTCGTCGCTGCCGGCAACATTGTCCTCGAAATTCTGGCGTCTCAACATCGTGCCGCCTTTCGCCAGATCGATGCGAGGCGCGTGATGTAGGTGTTGATTTCATATCGCTCTGCATGGTCACGACGGGCGGCGTCGCCCAGACTTCGTCTCAACCCTCCATTTTCGAGTAATTGACTGAGCGCTTTGGCAAGAGCATCGGCGTCCCCAACAGGCACGAGGAGCCCGTTGCGTTCATGAGCAATGACTTCGGGAACCGCACCAACAGGTGTTGCGACCACAGCTACGCCGTAAGCGAAGGCCTCGATGATTACCATTGGAAGATTTTCGACAAAGGATGGCAGCGCAAGAATATCTGTCCGCTGCAGCAACGCGGCGGTTTCTGAAGGACCAAGCCAGCCCGGCAACTCCACTCGATCGACGATTCCCAGCCGTCGAGCCTGATCGCGGGTTTGCTCTACTTCTCCGCTTCCAGCTATGGTCGCCGTCCAATCGGTGCGACACGCCAGTTTTCCGAGTGCATCAACGAGTTGTGGCACACCCTTCTCTGGACGAACGTAACCGAGGAAGGTGATGCGCACTTGCCCGGATTCCGACCGGCTCCGATTTTGTTGGCTCGGGGTCGTGCTCGCATTCGGAAGGATCGAAATTTTATCTCGAAGGCTGGGAAGCCGATCGAGAATGACGCGCGCACCATAATCGCCCAGCACAATAATCGCCGCACTATCCGCAAACAATCGGTTGATGCTTCGACGCAAACATGTGCCGGCACCTGCCCAGAATTCGTCAAACTGGCCGGCGTGAAGATGAACGACGTAAGGCACTCCAAAATAGCGCGCTATAGCCGCGATGATCAGCTTGCGGTACGCGCTCCCGCGCCATGCGAGTTGACAGTGGATTAGGTCAACGTTACCGCGCGCTGCGGCGACACAGAATTGGACCAGCGCCCGCACAAAGACCAGCAGTGCCCAATAAGTGCTCTTCTGTCCCCTTGTTATCAGTCGCTCGGCCTTGACGCCAAGATCTTCGCGTCGGTCGATTGTATCAATGATGAGATCCGTTACGCGATCCATTCCTCCCTCCCCATGCGCGCCGTGGGGTGTAGCTACCAACAAGCGAAGGGCATTCTGGGTCGTACTCATCAAATACACCGAAATCCGTCATGACGCTGAGGCGGAGCCATCGCCGGCAATTCCCGCCTAACATTGCGGGCTTTGGTGGCGAAGATCAATCCGACGCTCGAGACGCGGCGCACCGACGCGCGATAGTTTCCGTGGCGGTGGATGGCCTGAAGGTCGTAATCCCCTCTCTATCACAAGCGTGGATCGAGATGACAGACCGCCTGCGTTATAGCTACGGTCCGAGAGATTGCGGATGTGGTGGGGACGGCGTTCACGTTGCGGGATTACGTGGACGGAAGCGAACGAAACTCGGTTCATCACCGAGTTACTCACAATTGGCTAGCCACTCAGTCCAGGGTAACAGCCCTTTTACCCTACCTGCTCAGCTCTCCCGAGGCTATTGTAGCAGGATGAAATATTGCGGTGTTCGGACTTGGCTATTTGGACTTGGCTAAGTCGACATGCCGCGGGCGGCGATGCGTCATTCCAGGATGCCCCATTGATGTCCTGACGATGGCCGATACGGTGGAATTTCGCAAGCAGGGCGACGGGTGGATGCACAGATTCCCCTCCGAAGTAACGGAGCATGCTGCGCGGCAATCCGTCAGTCTTCCGCCCCAACGATGGTACCTCGTGCCCTCGTCCAACGTTGAGCTCGTTCGGCACCGGTGCGGCGTCACTGGATGTCGCTGCATTTTGCTTTTTCGCTTAGCCATTCTCTGTTGGACTATGTTTTTAGATAGCTCATCTCCCTCCGGCTCGATGGGGATCTCGCTTGGATATAAGGGTTAGCCAAGGTGATCTGCACAACCTTTGATGGATTGGCCGACGCATCGCATGACGTCTGTATCATTGGCGCTGGCCCCGTCGGAATATGTCTCGCGGTGGAGCTCGAGAACCTGGGGTTCAGGGTCCTGGTTCTTGAATCGGGTCGTAGAGCGGCGGATCCTTACATCCAACAACTTTCCGACGCCGATATTGTCAGACCCGACATCCACGATGACATGGGCATTGCGATATCACGCCAACTCGGCGGAACATCGAATATATGGGGGGGTATCTGTGTAAGATTTGACCCGATCGATTTCGCCGAGCGACCGGGGCTGGTTGGGGCGCGCTGGCCGATCACCTACGAGGAACTGCTTCCGCACTACGGCAAGGCCTGCCGGTACACTCAATCGGGCGAGCCGATTTTTGAACTGCGGGTTCCCGGCGTTACGACCAACGACGGCACGTTCAGTTTTCATACCTTGGAGCGCGCAGTCAACCGCCAGAAGTTGCAGCAGGTTCATGGGAAAAACCTGGCAACCAGCCGCCGCATCGATGTTCGCCTCTGCGCAACGGTGGCGGGCATTGATTTCGCCCCGAACGGTCTCGTCACAGCGCTTGAGATCGTCCGTTCCGACGGTTCGCAGCGGCTGCGACTACCGGTGCGTCATCTCGTGATCGCGGCTGGCGGCTTAGAGAGCACCCGGCTGCTCCTTGCCGCCAAACGCAATTCGCCCGATCGGTTCGGCGGCAGCAATGGTCCGCTTGGCCGCTATTACATGGCCCACGTAACTGGCCACACTGGCGAGATCGTCTTTCGCAATCCGGCACTCGCTGGCGCATTCGACTTCTTTATCGACTCGCATGGTTCCTATGTCAGGCGCCGGTTTGTTCCTAGCGAAGCAACGCAGCTCCGCGAAGGAATCCTAAACAGCGCAATGTATCCGGTAGTGCCTGCTGTATACGATCCCCGACATGGCAGTGCAATTTTGTCCTTGGCCTACTTAGCTCTGGCTTACCCTCCTGTGGGCCGCCTTATCGTCTCAGAGGTGATCAGGAAGTTGCACATTTCGCCGGAGCCGGTCGACATCCCCGCCCATATGCTCAATGTCTTGAAGGGATTCCCGAGCGCGATAGCCGTTTCGACCGACTTCGTCTGGCGCCGTTACATGACGAAGTCGCGGCTGCCTGGCTTTTTCATTCGCAACAAGGATTTCCGCTACCGGCTTGCGTATCATGCGGAACAGACGCCGCAACCGAATAGCCGAGTGACGCTTTCAAATGATACCGATCGCACCGGCCTCGCAAAGATTTGCGTAGACCTTCGATTTGACGAAACCGATGCGCGCTCCATGGTGCGTACGCATGAGCTGCTTTCTGATTGGTTGACCAGAACTGGTTTCGGTTACCTGGAATGGAATGTCCCTGCTGACCAGCGCGTGGGCGCAATTCTCAGCCAGGCTAAGCACGGCGCACATCAGATTGGCACAATTCGAATGGGGACCAATAGGAATGACGGCGTGGTCGATAAAAACCTGCGCGCATTCGATTCCGCCAATCTCTTCGTAGTCAGCACAGCAGTGCTGCCGACGTCGGGACAAGCCAATCCCACCTTAACAGCGGTTGCCCTTGGCATGCGCCTTGCGGAACGTTGGAAAGTTCATGGTTTACCGTGCCGATGAAGTCAAAGTGCGCCATCCTGGAAGCAAGCAATACGGACAAATAGTGATGCAGCTCAGTGTAAAGGATGCCGGTCCTAGATCCGAAATCGGCATGGGATGCGCCTCCCTCGGCTCGCGCGTCGGTCGCCGGGAGGGTCTCAACGCGCTTGCTCGCGCGTGCGATGCCGGGATCACGTGGTTTGATGTGGCACCGTCATACGGCGATGCTGGAGCCGAGGCGATACTTGGGGACTTTGTGCAAGGAAGACGAGACAAGTTGAGGATCTGCACGAAGGTGGGGATCCGGCCGGCACGAACGCCGCTACTGCTGCGCGCGGCAAAGCCAGTGGTACGCGCTATCGTCGACTCCGTTCCAATGGCTCGAAAATACATAACCAGCGCGCGTCCGAAGGCGAAGAGTCTGCCGATCACCGCGGAGCTAATCTCGGCTAGTCTCGACGAAAGCCTGCAGCGGCTGCGGACGGATCACGTCGAAGTTCTCGCCTTACACGAAGCCGATGAGAATGAGGTGGTGCGTGACGATATTCTGACGGTGCTGGAACGAATCGTCAGAAGCGGCAAGGCAAAAACGATCTCCATTGCCTCTTCTTTAGAGGCTGGCTTGCTCGGTGTTGCACACTCGAGCATCTATCAAATCATTCAAGTTGCGAATAACCCTTTCGAGCCGTCCCTGGCGGAGGCAGCCAGACGACAGCCGTCGGGACGACCCATCACGTTTGTAACGCATAGCGCTTACGGCGCATTTGGGGCTCTCGATCGCTTGCGCGAACTGATCGAGTCGAACGCGATCAGGCTGCAGGTGTTGCACGAAGCCGGCTATCGCGGAAGCAGCGAGGAGATTGCCGCGGCGTTCCTGGCGGATTACGCGCTTGCGACCAACAAAGATGGAATCACGCTTTTTTCGATGTTTAAGAAAGAGCATCTGGAGTTCAACCTCCGCCGTCTGGAGCAGATGCCCGCAAAGGCACGGTTGCAAGAGTTGGCAAAGGGGCTAGCCGCAACTTGAACATGGGTGGGTGCAAATGCAGAGAGAGTTAGAACTTTCCATCGGCGCAAGAACTGTGGCGATGGTCCTCACTCTGCTGCTGCTTGCCGGCTCCCACATTCGATGCCAGTCAGGATATGTGCACCCGCGCATCAAATAGTCGGATGGCTTGGTCTTCGATCCGTCTGGCGGTGGTTTTTAAGGCGATGTCCAACGGGAGCGCATGGGCCAGCCTTGTCGTGCAGGGAGCGTGCTGATCGGCTGCGTGAGCACAAATAGGGTAATCCGTTTTACCCGTTGAGGGTCGTTCGTAGCTCCAGCACTGTTCGGAACGCAGAAGCTGGTGATGAGCGATGTGCGGGATTTTTGGCTGGATACTCCGAGGAGAGCACCGGCAAGATTACGAAACTCTTGCTCGCCTCACCAACCTTGTGAATCATAGGGGCCCCGACGGCTCGGGATATTGGCAGGCCGATACTGCGGGCGGGCGCCATCAAATCAGCTTTGGGCATCGGCGCCTCTCCATCATCGATGTCGAGGGCGGAACCCAGCCCATGTGGAGCGCTGATGGCTCCATCGCTCTCATCTTCAACGGAGAGATCTACAATTATGTTGAGCTGCGCGATGAGCTCATCGCGCTCGGCCATGTTTTTCGCACGTCCTCCGACACGGAAGTGCTAATCGAAGCCTACCGCGCTTGGGGACTCGATTCGATTAGACGTTTCCGCGGCATGTTCGCTTTCGGATTGTGGGATGCGACGGCTCAACACCTCGTCCTGGCGCGCGACCCGTTCGGCAAGAAGCCGCTGTTCATAGCCGAGAAATCAGGTCTCCTGTTCGCCTCAGAAATCGAGCCACTCCTCCAGTTTCCAGGCATGGATCGCCGCATCGATCCACATGCCGTCGAGCATTATATCCTCAATCGCTATGTGCCGGGCCCCGGGACATTTTTTCGCGCTGTTCGCAAGCTTCCACCCGGCTGCTATTTGGTGTGGCGCGATGGTCGCACAAACATTACCCGGTATTTCACACCACCGTTGGCGTCGGGAGAGCCCGACATCACAAATTTCGACGAAGCGGTTCGGATGTTCAAGGAGACCTTCGATGAGGCCGTACGCATCCGCATGCGAAGCGACGTTGCGTTTGGAGCCTACCTATCCGGCGGCATCGATTCGTCTGCGGTTGTCGCTGCAATGGTCCGCCATAGCTCTGAGCGCGTGCGCACCTTCTCAGTGGGCTTTCGTGAAGCTGCCTACTCCGAGCTCGATCACGCCCGCACCATCGCTCGCCAATTCGACACGAATCACGAGGAACTCGTGCTGGAGCCGCACGACTTTCTGAAAAGCTGGCCGACCGCCATACTGCGTCGCGGCGCTCCTGTTTCCGAAACGGCGGACATTCCAATCATGATGCTGTCGCATATGGCGGCAAGCAAGGTGAAAATGGTCCTCACCGGAGAAGGATCGGACGAACTATTGGGCGGCTATCCCAAGCACCGAGCCGAGTTGTGGATCGAGCTCTATCAGCGATTAGTGCCACGGATCATTCACGAAGGCATCATATCGCCCTTCATGCACGCACTTCCGTACGATATGCGTCGCGTCAAAACCCTCACCACCGCGGCGGGCGAGCGGGATTGGCCGAGTCGCATGCAACTCTGGTTTGGCGGGGTCTCCATGAACGACCGGGACAGGATTTTCGGGCGTCCACTACCTGTGATACCTCCGGATTCCCATCCGTTTTCGATGCGCATCGGCTCCAACGTTCGGCGCACGCTGTTCTTCGATCAGACGTCGTGGCTACCCGACAATCTCCTTGAGCGTGGCGATCGCATGATGATGGCAGCCTCGATTGAGGGCAGGATGCCATTCATGGACACTATTCTCGCCAAGCTTGTTGCGCGGTTTCCGGACAACTTCTTAGTCGGCCGGAAGGGCGGCAAGTCAGTATTGCGAACCGCGATGGAGCACACGCTGCCGCCAGGGATTCTGACGCGCAAAAAAATCGGATTTCGCGTGCCGATTGAGGAGTGGTTTCGCGGTCCGTATCACGAATTTGTTGCCGATTTGTTGCTCTGCGATGGTGCGCGTGTGGCAACCTTCTGCAACAGAAATATCTTGAAGCGCCTTGTCCACGAGCATCTCGCCCGCCGTCAAAACCATGAAAAGATGCTTTGGTCTCTGCTCAACCTTGAGATGTTTCTGCGTACCTTCAAGCCGTCAGGTCTGGAAAATCTAGCAATCGGGCGCGCATGATGATCATGCCATGCACCGCTCGATCTGCTTGTAGTTTCGCTGGGCGCACCGCGCGCGAAGACATCGACAAACTCATATCGGTCGTGAAACTTCAGTCTGAATGCCTGCATCGAAACGGCTTCCCCAGCTCCAATTTGAGCGATGCGTCAGGAGGGAAGTGATGAACTGTTTTGACGCGTGCTCGTGGAAAAACGATACCGCATCGATTGGCTAAAGCGCTTTCGAGGGCCTGTTCGCACGACGAAAACGCGTCAAAGCATCGGTTCTGAATCAACCGTCATGCTCTAGATGTGACGGGCCTGAACCGATTGGGGACTACCAAATCAGCAGGGTCCATGCTGGCTGATGCTGGAACTCAGCATCCGATGGGCGATTCTTGGCTTGCGGGAGCGGGTTGTTGTGGTGGGCGAGAGCCGCCGATCGGTGCTGAAAACTTCAGAGTCAGCGTCGCCAGTGACGTACACAATCATTCAAGCTCAATCTACTAGTACCTCGGCACAGAGGTTTTGACTCGTTGAAATTGGCCTGATTTGGCTGAGGGCTTTGGATAGGCGCTTTTTGGCGCGGGCCTTTTCGGTTGTGAACATCCATTTGACGCGGGCGCGGTCGGCATTGCGCCGTTTCTCCCAGGCGGCGGTCTCGGCGACGGGGCGGGCGAACTGTCGATGCGCCGATCGAGGCGTCGGCGGGCGAGGACACCGATCTCGATCTCGACCATGTTCAGCCAGCTGGCGTGCTTTGGGACGTAGTGGAACTCCAATCGGCGCAGGACTCGCCGTGCTTCGTCGGCCGGAAAGGCCTGGTAGAGCGCCCGGCCGAATGGGTTGAAAGATCGTCGAGCACGAGGCGGATGTGCTCGGCTCAGGGATAATGGATGTCGACGAGGTCGCGCATGCAGGCCGCAAAGTGTAAACGTCGGTACTTGACCTGACAAATGGCGCTTCGTCGTGGCGGGTGTCCGACGAAGATTGTGTCCGGCGTTACGCGGCCGGCAGCAATTTCTCCCTCGCAATGTGCAGCGCGTCAAGGAAGGTTTGCAGCGGCGTTTTTCCATAGCACCATCGTCCCTGATGCGGACGCGTTTCGTTGCAGGCCGCCACCCAACCATCGAGATCGCTTTGCAGTTCGTCGATGGTCCGATAGATTTTCTTGCGGAACGCCACGCGCGATAGAACTCGTCGAGCACGGTTCGATGGAACCGCGCGCAGATGCCGTTGGTCTGCGGGGCTCTTGGTCTTGGTGCGGGTGTGATCGATGTCCTCGACGGCGAGCTAGAGCTCGTAGTCGTGATGCTCGGGATTGCCGCAATACTCGGTGCCCCGATCGGTCAGCACCCGGCGCACGGCAATGCCGTGCTCCTCGAATCTCCGCCGCCGCGATCGGCGTCTTGCGGTCGTAGAGCTTGGCGAAGCCACCTTGGCGTAGGTATCGACGAAGGGTCTGCTGATAGATGCGGCCGATGCCTTTCATGTGGCCGACATAGAAGGTGTCCTGGACCGCAATAGCCGGGACATTCGCTCTCTCGAACTCGCGCGGACCTCCTTCTCGGTCTTGGCCTTCTCCAGCGCCACGACCTGGGCTTCGGTGAGGACAAAGCCGTCCTGGCTTCGAGCACCTTGAGGCGTTTCTTGGTGTTCGCCAAACGCAACCAGACGGTCCGCACCCCGAACGGCGAGATCGACAAGCCCTGTTTCTTCAGTTCGTTGGCAACCCGCTCCTGGACCTCAGGTCGGCTGCTCACGGCCGCCTCGACCTCGGGCGCGACCCGATTCTTGAGGATTGGCTTCTTGCGGCTGATCTCCTGCAGTGCCAGCTCGCCACCTTATACAGCTCCTTGAATCGGTAGAAGCTGTCGCGACTATATCCCATCATCTTGCAGGCCTGGCTGACATTGCCCAGCTGCTCGGCGAGTTCCAGCACGCCGACCTTGGCCCGGATGACCTTCTGTTCTTGCGTCATGAGGTAAGCTCCTGTGCAGGAGCCGGCGGGGCAGCGCGGGAGCGCCATCTGGGGTGAACGCCCCCGCTCGCCCCGCCGGCTCGTTGGCCCACCAATCCAAACTTAGATTAAGTCGAGCGGTCTGGCGCCAATACATCTTCCATTGGAACCAGACGCCTGGCGGTCTTGCGAATTCCTATGCTGGATGCTTGTAGTGGACAGCCACCCACTTGCGCCTTCCACCGAAGCGTGGCTGCGCTTGGGCATCCTCTTCGGGCGACGACTGTAATCCCGATCACCGGGCTGCCACCGCCTCAGCCACTTATAGCCCAAGTCAGGACTGATCCCGAACGTTGGCCAGCCTCCCTCAGGTGAGCTCCTTCTTGCAAGGCAATCACAAACTCTGTCGCTGATCAATGACCGACACCTCGCTCCGAGGCATGGACGGCGCGCCAATCTGACCAATCCAGCCCATTTGATGTGCCAGCTATATCTACGAACACCCGTGTCACGATTTGGGTAATCCTGATTCGCAATCCCGCGCGGGGAGTTTTGCTATTAGTGTAGTGGCACGGTCAATTTTCGTCCGCAGACCGCTTTGGCGGAGGAGAATTGAGAGCGCGCGCTTTCTGCTGGCGCTTATCAAGCATAGCCGTGGTGGCTTTGCCGATAGATAGGCAGCTAGCGAGCGGCATCGTATCAGGGCTTGGAGTGCCATCGTGTCCAACAAGGTCCTCGTCGTGGCATCCGGAGGGGGACACTGGATGCAAATGCGTCGGCTACAACCGGCATTCGATGGATTGGACGTAGTGTTTGTAGGTGTTCGGTCGGCGTATGCCGAGGAGGTCCCCGGCCATCGCTTCCATGCCGTCCGCGATGTAACCCGCTGGGACCGAATTGGGTTGGCGATACTGGTCGCTCAGCTGACGTTTATCCTGATGCGTGAGCGTCCGCATGTGGTCGTCACGACGGGGTCGGGTCCCGGCATGATCGCCCTGGCGCTTGCCAAATGCCTGTTGCGTGCCAGAACGATGTGGATCGACAGCATTGCCAATTGTGAACAGATGTCGCTGTCGGGATCACGCGCGAGACGTTTTTGCGATGTGTGGCTTACCCAGTGGCCACACCTGCGGCGGACAGGCGGTCCGGATTACTGGGGAGCAGTCCTTTGATTTTTGTGACTGTTGGCTCGATGATGGCGTTTGATCGCCTGATCCTTTCGATGGACAAATGGGCGCAGGCGCATGCCGATAGTGAAGTCCTGGCTCAGATTGGCGACGGCACTTACCGGCCAAGCCACATGCGCTGGACGCGGATGCTTCCGCCGAGCAAATTTCAGGAAGTCGTCCGCAATGCCGTGATTATGGTCGCCCATGCCGGAATGGGCAGCTACTTCGTCGCCGCTGAAATGCGCAAGCCTATCGTGATGCTGCCGCGGCTCGCAGTGAATCGGGAGCACACAACGGACCATCAGCTCCACACCCTCAAGTGGCTTCGCGAGAGGCCGGGCGTTTATGCTGCCATGTCGGACGAAGAGCTCGAGCTTGCGATCGCCAAGGCCATGACAGGCGGAAGTGTTGCCGGCGCCGGGTTCACGAGCTTTGCGCCGGAGCCGTTTGTCAGGCGGGTGCGAGAATTTTTGGTCGATTGAGAGCCGTTGATTATTTTGGGGAGACTTCCATGGTCAATGTTGGTTTGATCGGGCTTGGCAAGATGGGACTTTCCCATCTCGCGATCGTCAACACGCATCCTGCGGTCAAGCTGGTCGGAATTTGTGATAGCGCGAGTTATTTGTGCAGCATCCTCCACAAATATACGGGCATCGAGGTCTTCTCCAACTATCGGGAAATGCTCGATAAGAAATCGCTCGATGCGGTCATCATTGCGACGCCTTCGCGATTTCATGGGGAAATGGTCCGCGAGGCCCTCAATAGAGGCCTCCACGTGTTTTGCGAAAAGCCATTTTGCCTCGATGTGTCCGACGGTCTCGATCTGGCGGAGCTGGCTGAAAGGAAAGGTGTCGTCAACCAAGTGGGGTATCACTACCGATTCGTCGGGGCGTTCAACGAGGCCAAGCGTTTACTCGATGCGCACGCGCTAGGCCGGCTTCATCACGTCAGAGTTGAAGCCTATGGCCCGGTGGTGTTGCGACCCAAAGGGGCGACATGGCGATCGAAGGGCAATGAGGGCGGCGGCTGCCTCTATGACTACGCATGCCATGCAATCGATATCGTGAACTATCTTGTTGGCAGGCCCGATGCTGTGTCCGGGACGGTGCTCAACAGGATATTTTCCCGGGACGTTGACGACGAGGTCTACGCGACGATGCATTTTGCCGACGGCATGACGGGGATGATTGCGGCCAACTGGAGCGACGACAGTTTGCGCAGAATGTCGACGCAGGTCACGCTCTGGGGCACGAATGGACGTATGGTCGTCGACCGTCAGGAAGTGAAGACATTCATTCGAAACGCGGCGGGCGGCGCTGTTGCGGCGAAAGAGGGTTGGGATATTCGTCATACAACCGACTTTCATAGCGATGTCTGGTATTACCTGCGGGGCGAGGAATACTCTGCGCAGCTCGACCACTTCTTCCAATGCATCGTAGAAGGTCGCCGGGAGAATATCTCGTCCTTCGAGTCTGCGGTTCAGACTGATTGTGTCGTGTCCGCGATGTTGCAGAATGCGGGAGAAGCGTGGCGGCAAGTGGATTCCGGATCCAGGAGCCCAACTCTGAGCCCGAACGGGTCTGGAGGCTTCTTGTCTGCGGTCATGGGGCGCTGAGATAGATATGCTCTCCCATCAAGGGAGGAGGGGCCAGTGGATCGAGTATTGTTCGGCGATAATCAGTTCTTCGGCATCAATCACATGTCCGAGGAGAAGGCGCGTGCGCAGGCCATCCGCTTTGCGGATATCCAGGAAATCATTGATTTGCTGGATGCCGCCTATGACAGCGGAATCCATGTCTTCATGTGCACGACGCATGATCGAATCGCTGAGGTCTGCGCGCATGTCCGTTTGCACCCGGAGCGATATTCGAAGCTCGAATTCTATCCCTGCATGCCGTACGCCCACAAATACGCAAATGCCGTGACCGAGCACGGAACGATGGAGGCATTGAAGCGGTTTTTGCCCGCGGAGGGTGCCCTTTCTGCGCTGGTGAGGGGTGGTGTATCTGTAGCCAGGCGCGATGTGGAGGGTATGGCGCGGCTCCTGATCGACGCTGAGATGAAAATGTTCAGTGGGCTGAAGACGCCGGTTATCTTTCTCCAGAACGTGGTCACCGACCTGTTGCTTGGGATGGGGATCAAGGACGGGTTTCGCATTTTTGCCGACCACGTGCGGGACCGCTACAAGGCCGAGCCGGGCTTTATAACGATGAACATGCCGCGTCTTCTCGATGTTCTGGAGGAAGTTGGCATAGAGAACCCAATCGTATGCGCGAACATAAATAAGCTGGGCTTTCGGATGTGTGGCGGTATCGAGCTTTACGAGAAAGCCATTGCATCCCGCAAGTTCAGGCCGGTGGCGATGTCCGTCCTGGCTTCGGGAGCGATCAACCCGCGTGAGGCTATCGAGTACGTCTGCCGCCAGAAGGACATCAAATCAATTGTGTTCGGAGCTTCAAGCAAGAGCAATATTCTGAACACGAAACGTCTCATCGAGGAGTATAGCGTCGCGTAGGCTCCGTACGGCCAAGCTCTCAATCATAGCCGCTAGGATCTGTTGGAGTTTGTGTGCACCTCGGACAGCACCTTATAGCGTGTCGAGGTCAGACACCTCACACACAAGCGGGCGCCGATTCCCGGCGCGAGTTGGCCGTCAACGGAGGCGAGGCGAATAACTTCACGTTGCGTGGAGATTCATCCGGCCGGGGCCCCCTTGCCGAGGGACGCCGAGAGGTGGTTGAGACGGGCCGGCGGCGCCGCTGCTCTTTTTTCGTTTGTCGCTATGCTTAAAGGCGTAATTACATCGATGATGTGAGGCACTTTTGGCTTTGGGCCGATTAGCTTGGTACCCTGACCGTCTGGCGGCGATGAGTTGCGGCGGAGATTGTTCACCGGCTTCGGGCGCGTGTCCGTTGAACGTGTGGACTGCTCACCGACGAATTAAGTTCTGGAGCTGCGGCAGCCCTCGTCACCTCGTCTCGACGAATCGTCCGCGGTCTCGTCGGTCAGACCTGTCCCTAATGGGATACTTGAACTGCTTAACCTTCGGAGAGGCGCGTCAGGACCGTCATGTACTGCACCTTCTGCTCGGCTCGAGTCTTCCATACAGGATCACTCGGAATGGAAATTCATTGATCAATTAAGCATCTTGTGGTCGCCAGCAGGATAAAACCATTCGATCAAGAATCTCCAGAAACCGAGATGCGCAATGTACTCACACCCACGAGCATAGTCTTTTGAACCGGTTCGCGGCTCGACCCTTTCGGATTACTCATTCTCGATCACAGGAGAAGCCCAGACCAGCCGGTCGGGGAATGGTACAGACTCCCTTACCGTGATTTCGTGCAGGACACGTATGACTCCCACGTTGGCTTGCAACGGAAACAAACAGACAAGGCTCATGAAAGCGAAACGAAATACAATGAAGATGGCTCGTCCGCTTCAAGTTGTCATTTTTACTCCCCTGGACGCAGGGGTTAACGGGGGATCGATCGTATGATGGACGAATTGCGCGGCGCGCTACAAATAGATCGCTTCGCAAACATAAAACGTCATTTGTACTCCGGTGGGGCGCTTCCAGATATTATTGAGCACGAGAGGACTAGACTGATTGTCAAACCAGGTGATGTCGAGGGATTCGCTTCTGCACTGGGTCGCCCCATTGACGGTCCAGATTTGAAATGGCGTCTAGGAGAAGATGGGAGGGCTTTACATAGAACGCGGTCGGACATTGAAGCGTGCCCAGAACGCCTCGTAACTGAATCAGTCCACTCAGGAGAGCGTTGAGATGCGTATATTGCACCTTACCGACCGTCTAGGTCGGGGAGGGAAAGAACGGCAAATCGTCGAACTGTTGAGGGGACTTTTCGCTCACCGTGACATAAAGTCATTCGTCGCAGTTATGGACGAGGAGACGGTTCGTTACGACATTGACCGCGACCACGCGCAAGTCATCCAGCTCGTTCGGAGAGGCAAGAGAGATTTGCGCCTTTTCAGGAGTTTGTACGAGCTGGTCTCCAATTTGAAAATAGATGTCGTTCACTCTTGGAGCTCGATGTGCTCCATTTATGCAGCTCCGGTTGCAAGACTGTGCGGCGCAGCCTTCGTTAATGGCTTTGTGCGAGACGCGCCGCCGCATTTGGCGCTGTGGAATAAACAGTATTTCAGCGGCAAGCTGACTATCCCATTTTCAGACATTGTTGTCGCCAATTCGCGCGCGGGGCTAGCTGCCTACCATATTCCCGAGCGCAAAGGTTTATGTATCTACAATGGGTTCAATCCTGAGAGAGTCTCTAACCTGACGGACGAGGCAGAGCTTCGCAGCATTCTGGGAGTGACGACACCCCACATCGTGGGGATGGTTGCGAACTTCGCTCCCAGAAAAGATTACGCAACCTTTGTCGAAATGGCATGCCGCATTTGCCATCTTAGGCACGATGTTACGTTTCTGGCGGTCGGCGCCGGAGAAACGTTGCAGCGAGTGCGCGATAGCGTCCCACCAGAACATTCGCCGCGCATAAAATTTCTAGGTGAGCGGAACGATGTAGAAAGTATCGCTAATCTTTTCACTGTCGGAGTTCTCGTTACCAACAGCCGCCTACACGGTGAGGGTATTTCCAACGCAATAACCGAATGCATGGCGTTGGGTAAGCCAATCGTAGCAACGAACGAAGGGGGCACTCCTGAATTGGTCCTGGACGGACACACAGGATTTCTTGTGCCGAGCCACGACGCTGGAATTTTGACCGATCGTGTGCTCAGACTCCTCGATGATCGTAAGCTTGCTAACGAATTCGGCAGGGAAGCGCGTCGGCGTATTGAAACAACATTTTCGCTCGACGCGATGACCAATGCGTATCTCGGCCTGTATCGGAGGGTGGCGGATAGGAGGGCACGCGCGACTTTGAGTGATTAACAGAGCCACAAATGCGGGCGTGGAGGTCTGCCATGATAAGGCTTAGACGCGAGGGGGGTCGAAATGCGAAGTGATAGCGGCGCCAGCTGCGCGCTAGGCATGCGAAGCTCTCGGCTGCTTTGCCTGCAAAAGTAGGTGGCTCAGGGCGAGTGGGCCGGAGTGAGTCGGCCGTGAAAATCTCCCAAGCCATTGAGCGGGAGTCGATTTTCGGTTTGAAGCGACGTTTGAGATTGCAAGCTTTTGGGGCTCGATGCCCGGAAAGTTGCAATTTCATTTTTGGATTTCCCTCAAATCGTGAGTCGTGATCCCGTCGTCGCGTCGGAGGGGACGATGCGACCCAAGGAACGACGAGATACGGGCCAGGGCGATCTTTTGCGGTCGCGGTTGGACGGGATCGTCGACATGGTGCATGCGTCGGCGAAGCTGGCGCGGACGATCGACTGGACGTTCCTGGAGGAACGGTTCGGCGCGGTCTACGAGTAGGACTCTGGAAATGAATCAGGGAAGCGACTATGCAAAAGGGGCGCGTTTGGAACTGATCGAATGAGGGCGATGGCAAGAGTTGCGAAGTACATGAGAAAAATTCTGATGGATGTTCGTTCGATTTTGTCGGTCGCGTGCAGGCACGCAGTGTCAAACACCAGATAAGCCAAGACTACTGCTGATAATAAGTTGAAGGGTTTGAACCCTTGGATGCCGAACAGATTGTCCGTCAGGAATGGCACTCGCTGGAAGGGCAACACGAAAACGAACAACAGAAAGAAAAAGGTTCCAGCTTGCGCGCCTGAATGCGGCAACGTGAGACGATAAGGCGCTCGGCCGCTATGACTCAAAGATGTACTCATCGGCCTATCGGAATTGGTTGCTCTAGTGGTTGCCCTGGGCGCTTTGACTTAGCGACAAGAGGCGTCAAAGCCGCAATTAACTCGCGAGCTTTTGCCGTCGGCGAGTGATTGGCCTTAACATAGATCTGACATCGTGTCGCGATCGCGTTGTATTCGTTCGCGTCCATGTCCCAAATTTCGCTCACGGATTTGGAAAGTGCCAACTCGTCCTCAGCCGATGCGCCAAGGGCATGGCGCAGAACGATCAGATCTGGGTCGACAGGTCGCCGAGTTACAACAGGGGTCCCCGTAGCCAGAGCCTCCAGGAGCACGTTCGAGAAGCCCTCGAGATCCGATGTGCAGAGAAGCATCGTCGCTTCTGATAGAAATTGTTGAACGTCTGCCCGCCGGACAAGGAGCGAGTCCATGCAAGTTAGCCTGTTGTCCGAGTTCGAGTCTCGGAGGAGCCACCAAAGAGGAGCCACCAAATAAAAAGCGACCAACAGGTCGCTTTTTTTGTGGTTCGTTCTGTGTCACCTTTTTGCTAACGTACCATCTGCCAGGCTCTCGAATGAGCCTGGCAGAAAAAATTATGGCGACGGAGAAATCGTCATATTTTTGAACTGGGCGGCCGTATTCTGAGGTGAGGTATGCCGATAAACTCCGTATAGAAAATAATTCGGGTATCCGAAGCCAACGGGACCACTGTAGTTCACAACTTGAGTGCCATCGATCCAAACATTCAAGTGCCCCGCGCTGCTATTAATGATGGTAGTCTGAATTCTAATATCGTACCACTTGCCACGAACGATATCAGTCGGCTGGCTCCATAGAATTTGATTCTTGACGTTTCCGGCACCGTTCGCGGGACTTAGGTTTGTTGGGCACCACTGAGACCAAACTTGTAAGTGCTCGCCGCCTGACCACGGTGCGGTCGTCGGTCCTCCAAGCCCGATCGTGACGACAGGAGAAGCCGAAGCCCCTGCTTTGGGGAACGGGCTATTAGAAAGATCAGTTTGAATTTCAGCGAGCACAAACCAGTTAGCCGTATTTGCAGCTCCGGGCTCCAGCATGAACTGATATGCGATGGTCAAAGGAGTTCCAGGTTCCCACTTTTGACCGCGTTCAATTAGAGAGGTTTCATTGTTGCAACACCAAACTGAATCGCCCTGTTGAATTCCGAAGCGGATAGTGTGGTTATCGATTTGCTCGAGGTTATAACTCTTGTTCACCGTCAAGACGCTGTAAGGGACGCCGTCGATTTGAAATTGGTTATACCGCTCGGACGTAAAATTGGTGATCAAACCGCCGGTCGGAGCAGGAACCGCAGAAGGCGGTGGAGCCGGGCTCGGAGTCGGAGTGGGACTAGGAGTGCTTGCGCCAGCTGTGAAACTAATCGCGTCCAAAGAGACCTTGCCGTTTTGCGCTCCAGATGCGAATACCAGAGCCACGCTGTCGTTCACAGGTTGCGTGAACGTGAAAGTGTACTGCTGCCAAGTGGTAGAAAGCGTAAACTGCTTAGTGAAATATTGCCCAAACGGTGAATAGCTTTGCGAGATACTGGCCATGAGCTGCCGACCCGAGGTGTCCGCTTTTGCATAGAAGCTAACCGAGTACTGCTGACCCACAGTCGGATGCATACTTTCCGAAACAATGCCGACGTCCCAGATGTTTCCAAAACTGTGAGTGACGCTAATTAGCCCTGATGCGATTCCTTTGTTTGGTGCTGCCGACGACGAATCCCGTAAAAAGGTGCCCATGGCGCTGTTGTTTAGATACATGGACCATGAAGAGAGCGCTGTCTCGAAGGAGTCGTTCGTTAGCAAGATTGATGATGGGCTTGGAGAGGGTGATGGAGCGGGCGCAGGTGCTGGAGCCGGAGCGGGGCTCGGACTAGGAGATACCGAAGCACCTACCCCTGCCAGTTGAATCACCTTTGTGGAATTGGACGTATTGTCCATCACAGTTAGCGATCCAGAAAGACTTCCCGCACTTTGCGGCGAAAAGAAGATTGCCATCGTGCAACTCGAACCTGGTGCATAAGCGGTATTCATCGAACATATGGTTGAAGTCGCAGGACCCCATCCAAAATTTTCGTTCAACGCAACAGAAGAGAGAACCAGGTTGCTGCTGCCGGTGTTTTTAAACGTCAGAGTCTGAATGGCGCTCGATTGGCCGACGTTGACCGTTCCGAAATTCACCGAAGTCGGAGAATAGGTTTCGATCGGAGCTGGAGCTGGTGCCGCCGAAAACGACTTAAAGTTAAAACTCGCTCCGTTAGTCACAATCTGTGATGCCAATGCTGCTGAAGAAAAGTCCGGTGAGTTTTCTTCTAAAGATGCCGATTGAAAGCCCTGGCCGCAGCCTGCCAAAAGGAGCGCAAATAGCCCCCATATAAACGTTTTCATGGCAGGAGGCTTACTGAAAATAAAGCATGCTTTCTGAGGCACTTTTGCCTCTCCGGTATGGCGGCGGTCGTCGGGTGTCGGATCCGACAATCTCCAAGAAACCGAGATGCGCAATGTACTCACACCACGAGCATAATCTTTTCAACCGGTCCGCGGCTCGACCCTTTCGGATTACCCATTCTCGATCTGCGCGACTTGTGCGCATCTTCATCGTGCCCGATTCACAATCCCACGTTCAGCCTGCCGCCTCCGGCCGCCACGTTCGCTGCGGCAGCCGCCAGTCGATCCTTGGCTCAGCTGCACCCGGAGTCGGCGCAATCTTCGGCCAGCAGAACCGCGTCTCCTCGAGCGTCTTGGCAAACAGGCATATCCCGCTGCTGTCCCACCAAACTACCTGATCGCGCCAAGATCGGTGCCGATAGCGGTCAGCGCTTGGGATCGATCAGTGATAATTTGCATGGTCGCCTCCAGAGTAGGTGGGTCAGCAACCTCACTCTGCCAGAGCGTCGGTCGCTATCCACTCCCCGTGGGATCTCGTTTCATCGACGCAGAGAAGCGCCTTGTCGGCGGATCGAGATAGTGCCCGACCACATCCTCGACTTTCGCGGCGAGGTGCTTATCGCGCGAGACCTTGAACGTCTTGACCAGATGCGGCTTCAGCCCGTGCACACGCCAGATCCGTTGGACGCTGCTGTAGGAAATGCCTGCCGCCGCCGCCATGCTGCGCCCGCTCCAATGCGTTGCCTTCGGAGGCTTCTCGGGCAGCGTCATCTGCACCACTTGCGTGATCGTCTCAGGGCTCAACGGCTTGACGCGCGAAGGCCGGGTTGCGTCCTTCAAAAGCCCGTCCACCGGCCAGCCGCGCTCCTGGCGGCTCATCGGCACCCGGTAACGACTTTCATCCAAGCGCCGGTGCGATGCAATAATCCCAGGCTCAGATCGGCAGGAGCACGATTTCCGAGTACAGCCTGTCGAATTCGCCGGGCGCGAGCTGCGGGGAGCGATAACAGGTGCGCATCGAGCGCATCAGGCCTCGTGGCCGGACCAGAAAGAGGCCCATCTCCGCGACCAGCGCCGCCGTCCGCTGTCGGCGCAGGATCGCCAGCTTGACGCGCTCGAGATGCCGCGACAGCAGCTCCGGTGCACTGCAATGCAGGATGTCCGAATAGGGGATCCGCACGGGCAGAACTCCCGCCAGTCCTCCCAGTCGGCTCGTATTGAGCCGGTACGTACGGCGCTTGACCACCAGATAGGCATGATCGGACCCGTCGCTGACGGTGAGTTGCAGGCAATCATAGGGCGCGTGATCGTCGAAGATTTGTCGTTGCTGACCAGTCAGTCTCTTGCGGACTGTGACCGGATCGAAGTCGATGACCGGCCGGCTCGGCCCAAACAGCGTCTCGGCCTGCAGCATTGGCGGCATGACGATCCTGTGCGAGTCCAGGGGCGTGAAACGCTGCGCCAGGAGGGCAGCCCAGGCGGTCGGGTTCGGGGTGAAAGCCGTGTAGGTGAGACTCTCGTCCCGCAGCACCTCGGCGAGCAGGGCCATGCCCCAGCCGCGGTACTTCGGGTGAACGGCCCAGGACGAGACGTTGCAGACGAGCGCTGTCTTGCCATTGCGATATGCGAAATCTGCCCTAGGCACCTCTTAACGCATTTTCGTTAATTCGGATCGCTGTTCAGCTTGTGGATTTAATGCACTGTCTGATATTCTTGTTCAATGCTAGCGCTGATCATCGGTATTTTAGCAGCGTTAGGGCTACGATCTGAACTCATAGGGAGGGTAACCACCTTGTGCGGCTTCGTCGGCATCTTCGGATTTACCGAACCGCTTGAGTCGGCACGTAGCCGGGCTCTCGAGCTGGCAAAGACAGTCAGACACCGCGGGCCAGACTGGAGCGGCATTTACTCCAGCGAATGCGCAATACTCGCGCACGAACGCCTTTCCATTGTCGACGTGGAGCACGGCGCCCAACCCCTTCTCGACGTTACCGCGGGTCGGGCCTTGGCTGTGAACGGAGAGATCTACAATCATGTCGCTTTGCGCGACGCATTGAAGCTGCCGCACGTCTGGAGAACGAAATCAGACTGCGAAATTATCCTGTATCTCTACGACGAGTACGGATCAGCCTTATGCAATATGCTGAGTGGCATTTTTGCATTTGCCCTCTTCGACGAACGCAGTGGCGATTTCTTCGTCGCCCGAGACCACATCGGCATAGTTCCGCTTTACATCGGATGGGGCAGCGACGGCGCAATTTACGTCGCGAGTGAAATGAAAGCTCTCGATCGCGTATGCGAGACGATCCGGGAGTTTCCGCCGGGACATTACTACAGCGGCAAAGCCGGACAGTTCGTTAAGTGGTATGATCCACAGTGGGCGCATACACTCCCAACCAAGAAGGTGTCCTTGCACGAGCTCCGAACTTCGCTCGAAGCTGCGGTCATGCAGCAAATGATGTGCGACGTGCCTTACGGGGTGCTTATTTCTGGTGGGCTCGATTCTTCCATCATCGCGGCGCTCGCGGCACGCCACCGCTTCAAGCGGATCGAGTCCGGAGAGACCGAAGAAGCATGGTGGCCAAGACTACACTCGTTCTCCGTCGGCCTGGAAAACTCACCTGACATGAAGTATGCGCGAAACGTGGCGGCTCACATCGGCACGGTCCATCATGAGGTTGTTTTCACTGTACAGGAGGGATTGGACGCGTTGCCAGATGTGATCCGGCACCTGGAGACCTTTGATGTTACCACCATTCGTGCCGGCACGCCGATGTATCTCATGGCGCGTAAAATTAAATCAATGGGCATCAAAATGGTGTTGTCCGGAGAAGGCGCTGACGAAGTATTTGGCGGCTATCTCTACTTCCACATGGCGCCATCAGCAGAAGAATTCCACGAGGAGACTGTTCGAAAGCTCTTTGCACTCAGCAGGTATGATTGCTGTCGTGCGAACAAGGCAACAGCTGCTTGGGGGGTCGAAGCCCGCGTTCCCTTCCTGGACAAGGAATTCTTGGATTACGCGATGTCGATAGATCCCGCCGAGAAAATGTGCCCTGGCGCGAAAATCGAGAAGGGCATATTGCGGGAAGCATTTACCGATCTGTTGCCGCAGGAGATCGTGTGGCGTCAAAAGGAGCAGTTTTCCGACGGAGTGGGGTACAGCTGGATTGAGGGCTTGAGGCATCATGCCGAGAATAAAGTCTCGGATCAGATGCTCGCAGAGGCTAGCAGGCACTTTCCGCAGCAAACGCCGACTTCCAAAGAAGGATACTTCTACAGGAGCATCTTTGATAGCATTTTCAAGAATCCGACCGCCTGTCTAACCGTCCCCGTCGGTCCCTCGATCGCGTGCTCCACGCCGGCCGCGTTTCTCTGGTCTCACCAATTTGCGAGCATGGATGACCCATCTGGAAGGGCAGTGAAGGGGATACATATTCAGGCCATTGATAACGTTTGATCAGTTGGCAACCCCGGCAATTCGTTGAGTTCCCTTCCTCCGGATATGATCGCGACACAGCCTGCGGCTTGCGTAAACTGCTGCAAACGGCTGGACCAGGATCGACGGCGGCAACTACGCGCTTTTACGCTGGGTCTGCCCCTGAAATCGACGAGGTTATTGGACAGGCAACTGAAGCTGTTATCCGCAGCGCTCGCGTGACTCAGAAGGCTCCGATCCCACCTTCTTTTGACGTTTGTAATCGGCGAGGTTCGCGATCTCTTGAAGGGATCGGTTTGTATCTATGCTTGATCATACGCTCAAGTCGGAAGTGACGACGCGCCGGCTGGAATCACGGAGAAGGTGGTGGACGCACCGGCGGCGGCTATAGGCCCGGAGCGCAAGGCACTGCGATGCTAAGGCCAAGCCGGATCTCGGGGGTATCGAGATTGAGGTCGATGGAATCACCATCCGGGCCGGTCGCAGCGCCGACGCGGCATATGGCGCGCGCGCTAAGTTGTTGCCTGCTGCCGTCGTGATAGGGGGGCCGTTCCGATACTTCTACAATCCAAACTCAGTCTCCCCAGGCAGGGGGGCGAACAGCCGAAGGACCCTCTCAGCCAACCCTATCCGCCGTTCGAAGACCCTTCACGGAGCCTCCTACAATCAACGCCAGAGCGATGTCCTTACTGCCGCATTAGGCTCACGACATCGACGCGACCACCTCCAGCATCACCTCCGTCGCGCCGCCGCCGATGGATAGGACGCGGGCGTCACGCGCCATGCGCTCGATCGGGCTCTCGCACATGAAGCCCATGGCGCCATGGAACTGCACGCACGTATACATAACCTCGTTGACGAGTTCGCCGCAGATGGCCTTCACCATCGAGACCTCGCGCAGGCAATCTTCGTCCGCCGCCATGCGCCAAGCGGTGGCATAGAGAAACTGGCGGCCTGCCTCCACCTTCGCAGAGAGCATCGCGAGACGTTCACGGATCGCCTGCATGTCCCATAGGACGCCCCCGAATGCGCGGCGAGCTTTCACCCAGGCGAGGGTCATATCGATCGCCGCCTCGGCCGCCCCTATCGCCATGCCGGCGAGGACAAGGCGCTCGTTCTGGAAGTTGCGCATGATAGAGTAGAAGCCCTGTCCCTCAGCGCCGAGCACGTTCTCGGCGGGGATACGGCAACCGTCGAAGACGAGCTCCGCCGTATCGGAGGAGCGCCAGCCGTGCTTGTCCAGCTCGCGGGCGACGCTGAAGCCTGGCGTGCCCTTCTCGACGAGGAACATCGTGATCCCGTGGATTCCTGCCGAGGGATCGGTCTTGGCGGCGACGCAGTAGAGATCCGCGTGGACGCCGTTCGTGATGTAGAGCTTCGTGCCGTCGAGGACGTAAGAGTCGCCCTCTCGGCGGGCGCGCGTGCAAATGGCCTTCACGTCCGAGCCTGCATCCGGCTCCGTGATGGCGACCGCGGTGATCACCTCGCCGCTGATAATGCCCGGCATCCAGCGGGCCCGCTGGGCCTTGGTCCCGTCGTGAAAGACATGCACGGAAGCCATGTCGGTATGGACCAGCGTCGCGATAGCGACGCCGCCATAGGTCGAGCGCCCGAGCTCCTCGGCCAAGATCGTGGATGCGGTCGCGTCCATCTCGGCACCACCGTACTCGGCCGGGTAGCGGATGCCGAAGAAGCCGAGTTCGCCCATGCGGCGCAGGATCGGACGGGGAATGAACCCGTCCTCCTCCCAGCGATCCGCACGGGGCTTGACCTCTTCCTCGACGAACCGGCGCACCTGGTCGCGGAAGAGCTCATACTCCCCGGCCGCCCAAGGCAGCCCCGGTCCTCGCGCCGGTAACCAAGCTTTGTCCATCATTCATCCACTCTGCTATGCAGCCCAACGCAAAAGCCTCCGTCCGGATTGGTACTACCCCAAGGCCGTTCGGAGGCCTTCCGGTAAGCTAGAGTTCGATTTCCTCTCTCGGTCCTTCCGAGACTGAAAGGGCTTTGGAATCGGCCACCCAGAGCATTCCGTCGATCACTTCCGCCAGTCCGGCCACTGTCGGGCGCTCGAAGAGGTTGCGAAGCTGCACGTCGACGCCGAAGGTTCCCCGCATGCGCGACACCGCCCGCATCACCAGGAGCGAGTGCCCGCCCAGACCCAAGAAGTTGTCGTGACGGCCGATCGACTCAACCTTCAGGAGATCGCGCCACAGCGCGGCCAGTGTCTTCTCGGTTTCCGTCGAGGGGGCGACGAAGTCTTGTGCAGGCTGGATGTTTTCCGCCGTCGGCTCGGGAAGCGCGGAGCGGTCGATCTTGCCGTTGGACGTGAGCGGCATCCGTTCGAGGCGAACATAGTGCGTCGGAATCATGGACTCGAAGAGTTCTTCGGCGAGGTGGATGCGCAGGTCGGCCACGGTCAGGGGTTTCGACGAGACATAGTAGGCCACAAGTCGTGCGATGCCGTCTTCGGCCGCTGGCGGTTCGACATAGCCGATCTGGGCCATAATCTCCTTGATGCGGGGTACGTCCAGCTCGTCGTTGAGTTCGTCAACGGCTTCGTCGCGCGTCTTCTGGCCAAGACGTACATCCCAGCTGTAGGGAAGAGCGTAGTTGTGATATCCCCGCTGCTTCTTATGAACGTAGATGCCGACATCGTTGATGAGGCAGTTCGTGGAGCGTCCTGTATCCGCAGGCCGGTCCCATCCTGCCTGCGTCTTCAGGAAGTCGAGCATGTCCTCCAGAGGGACGCTCCAGTAGCGGTAGAAGTCGATGAACTTCACTTCCTCGAATACTGAGTCGCTCCGGAAGGCATCCACGTTGAGATAGCGCGACACAGCATCCTCGCGGCGGTGATACTCCTTGCGCGCCTCGGCGATGAGCGCGTCCAGGCGGGCCGGATCGTAGTCGTCCCGCTTGAAGACTTCCTCCGTCAATCGCGTCTCAAAGAATTGGCCGCGGGACAACCCCGTCACGATGTACCCGATCCCTCGTTCGCGAGCGACGTTCGTGGCCAGGGTGTAGATCGTTTTGAAGCAGCCGTTGCAGACGTTCGCGAACCGTTTCAGGCTGTCGACGAAGATCTCGTTCATATGCGGCGTGCTTCCCCAGTGGTGATCCAGGCCGAGGGAGTTCACGAGCCGCCTGATATTGGCTTTGGCTCCTTCCGAAATGAAACCGTTGTCGAGGGTGAAGGTGAGCGGCTTCACGCCCATGGCGACGAGCTTGCACAGCATAAAACTGCTGTCTTTGCCGCCGCTCAACAGCACGATGCAATCGTAAGGTCCTTTCCGGTTAGCCTGCATCTCCGCGATGAGAACCTGGAGGTCATCCGATGTCTTGAAATAAGTCTGCGCCTTGTCGACATAGGTGTCGAAGGCCCGGCATAGATTGCAGACGCCTGCCGCATCGAACGTCGTGCCGGGCAGGTCGGATGCGACACCGCACCGTTCGCAATAGCGCACTTGCGTCGTTGGTTTCGCCACCGAGGTGGCGATGGCAGCGACAGCGCATTCCTGAACGTGCGGGTGCTTCAGAAGCCGCGCTTCGATCTCGCCCAGCTCGACACGCGCGCCACCAAGCTTCACCTGATGATCGGCACGGCCGAGAAAGTCGAGGCGCCCTTCCGAGTTCCAGCGGGCGAGATCGCCCGTCTTGTACAGCTGCAGCTTCGAAAACCCATCTCGGGGATCGGTGGCCGTGAGGAAACGCTCGTCGGTCAGGTCAGGGCGATTGAAATAGCCTCTCGCGAGACCGTCGCCGGCAATGAACATCTCACCGATGACGCCGGGGGCGGTGGGCTGATGTGCCTTGTTGAGGACGTAGATGCCCGCATTGGCGGCTGGAACGCCGATCGGCACCGATGCGGATTGATCCCGGTCGATGTCGAAACGGTGAATCATGCAGCCCACAGTGGCTTCGGTCGGTCCGTACTCGTTGTAGATCTCGATGGCATGGGGGATGGCTTTCGTGATATCGCGAGCCAACTCGGTCTTGAAGTCCTCGCCACCCACGATGAACTTACGCAGTCTTGTGGTCTCAAGATTGCAGTCGCGGATCATCGCGAGATGCGCCGGCGTCAGCTTCATGATATCGACGGCATTGTCGTCGATGACCTTGAGCACGACCATGCTCTGGACTCCGGGATCACCAAGATAGACCACGATGCGGCCGCCGGTGATGAGTGGCGTGAAGAGCGTCGTGACGGTCAGGTCGAAGGCGAGGGATGAGAAAAGGGGCCATGCGAGACGTTCGCCGGAACTGTACATCCGAGCGGCCCACCAGATGTAGTTCACCAGATTCCGGTGCTCGATCACGACGCCCTTGGGCGTGCCGGTCGAGCCGGAGGTGAAGATGATATAGGCGGTGCCGTCCTGCGTGGCAGCGGACGGTCGGTCCGAGTCCGGCTGATTCAAAATCGACCCGAAATCGGCGTCGAGCACGAAAATGTCGGCAAGGTTCTCGGAAATGACGGATTGCAAGCGCGCCTGAGTGATCGCCACCGGCGCCCGCACGTCGGTCCCGTTGGCAATGTCCTTCAGGATTGTTGCGAGACGTCCCTTCGGCGTTGCCGCATCCACCGGCACATAGGCTGCACCGGACTTCAGGACGCCTAAGATCGCGACGACGACTTCAATGGAGTGCTCCATGAACACAACGGCAATCCGACCCGGCCCCACGCCGGTCGAGCTCAGATGCGCGGCCATCTGGTTGGAGCGTTCATTGAGCTGCTGGTACGTCAGTGTTGCATCGCCGAAACGGATCGCTTCAGCGTCAGGACTACGCGTCGCTTGGTCGCGAAAGAGATCGACGATCGTCCTGTCCGACGGGTAGGGCGCTGCCGTGGCGTTGTACTCGACAACCAGCGCTTGATGATCGGCATCTTTTAACAGGGGAAGCGCTATGCCGTCGGCCGCGATAGGTAGGACTTCATTCATGAGATACGCTCCCATTGCGGAAATAAAAAAATCAAATCACGTCAATCGTTCAGCTTTATGGATTGCTTGGCGATAAAGCTCTGCGATGGCAGGTGCATCCGGTTCCTCCAGCATAAGTGAACCGTTGCAGTCCTCGGGCCCGAAATAAAATTCGGCATGGGGCACCACTCGAAGCCATCGGTACGGTGCTGCACCCGATCGCAGCCAAGCCTTGTTCGGAAGGATAATGCATACTCGACCCGAATACGGAGTGGGAATGTACCGCCGGAAAGCCGCGATCGCCGTGGATTTGAGTCGAGCTCTGCTCGCTAGCACCGGATCCGTAGTGACAGACTCTTTGCTTTTGCGAACGCGCTCGCCGAGATTCCGGAGGCGACCGCCGAAATATCGGAGATGGGCGCCGAATGTCGGCAGCTTCGCCATCTCTCGCAGGTGCGGATAGACACTACGCCTAGCAAGGAAATACAGCAGACGCGGCAATTCCTTATAGGTGGTGGGGTGAAGAGGGCCAAAGAGCGCCATGCATGGCACCTCCGCTCCGCGTTGACCCAGGATTTTCGCCAGTTCGAAAGCGGTTGCAGCGCCGGAGCAGTAACCGGCGATGATGTACGGACCGGTGGGCTGGTATTCGACGATCTGACGGGCGAAGTACTCGGCGATATCTTCGACGCTGTCCATCGGCTCGCTCTGCCCATCGAAGCCAGACGGTTGGAGTGCGTAAAACGGTTGATCGTCGCCCAGGTGCTTCGACAGGTCCGAGAATGAGAAGGGCGCCCCGATATGCCCGGGTACGGCGTAAATCGGCGTGCGTGTTCCGCGAGACTGCAGGGGAATGATGGCAGGCTGTTGCCGGGCCGCCGCCATGGCCATATTCAGAAACGCGATGATCTCGCCTTTCCGGTACCGCAACTGGTCGCGAAACTCCGTCGTCAGCGCGCCAGCTGGGGCGTTACACCGCAACCGGTCGCCCTCTACCCAGACCTTGATGTCCTTGGCCGCGAGGCCTGCGAGAAGCCCCGGGATCTGCGTCACGTCCGCCGACATAGGGCTTCCGATCACTTTCTTCATGATTCACGACGGAGCCGAAGTGGTTCCCGCGCCCAGTTCCTCAGCACGACGGTTTCATCGAAGAACTGCCGCCTCTTTCTCCGTACGCTCGGGGAAATGTCAGTGAAGCGCTGTCCCGTGTTCTCGACTGCGACTACCGCGAAGTGCGGGAAACAAGTGCGGTTCGCATGAACTTGCGTGCAGTCCAATGGAATTGGTTGAGCTCCTCGTTTATCCGCAGGTGCATCGTAAGTGAATGATGGCATCGCGGGCACTTCAATTCCGGATTACCACCGTCCCGATGTACCCAGGTTTCGGTACGAACCTACGGACAGCCCAATCCCTTTCATCCCAAGAAGGGGGCTGTCCTAAGCCGCACCCCAGGGCCTTAGAGATAGCCTCCAGCCGGGTCCAGCGCCCGAGGAAGCCCTCCAGCCGGTCTTCCGGACCAAGGGCGGTATAGGACCCATACTCGGAGGCGGAAAAGCAGAGCGCGGCGATCTCGTCCGCTTCCGGCACAGGGAGAACTGCCTCGATGTCCACCCCGACCTCTTGCCTGGTCGAGAGGGCGACGACCGCGACATCTCCGGATCGTGAGACACTGAAGCGCAAATCGCGGGCAGCCATGCGGTGCGAGAGGTGGGGTTTGCCGAGGCGTCCATATTCTAGTTCGACGTCGGACGGCGAGATTCCCAGTTTAGAAGCGAGGACCCGGCGTAGCTGCCCCCGGGTAGCGATGAAGCGGCGGCGGTCCCGCTCCAGTCTCAACCCCTCGGCGCGTCGACGTTCTTCTTCGTTGAGGCAAACGCCTATCTCACGGATGACGTCCTGCTCCGCATCGAGCATGAATGCCAGGACCTCCAAACCATCATTCTCGAAAACCGGCATTATGATCCGGGCCTCAGCTCGAAAAGCGGGCGGTCTCGCAGACATCGCCGATACAGACCGGCTCGACCGCACCCTGCCGAGGCAGGCCGCACCACTCGAGGAAGAGGCGCCAGAAGCTGCGGAACTCCTCCACTGAAAAGCGGTCCATCGCAGCATGATCGGCCAGGTTCTGCTCCGTCCGGGGCTCGCACCGTTGTCTGAAGGCGCTCTGATGCGAGCAGCCATCACAACTACTTCCTATTAGCCCAAGCTCGATCTGGCGGATTGCCACCGGTAGATTGGGAACGGGCATGGGTGGGCACTCGAGCGGATTGCTGATTGAAATTTTAATCCCGCACTGCCATGGCTCAGTGGACCATTGATTACCTATTTGTTGCCAGTTCCCATCCAGTGACCCAGATTGTACCGATTGAGATGAGTGACTCGGTGGCAAAGTGCCGCGTCCTTCACCAATGCGTAAGCGGAGGCAAACCGATCGCCTAGGAACTAGCCCCCAAATACGGAATACGGAGCCGTAGCTTCTTTTCTAGAAGATCCGTAGCAATCGTTCCTAGTATCCGCTTGGCACCGCGGAGCTTGGCCTCGATGCGGCGCTCTGAACTGTCTCTGCCTATTGCGATCCACTTCATGGCATGCTCCCTGTTGGCTAGACGGGACTTGTGCCCAGCGCCACCAGCCAGGAAGTCGTAGCCGCGTTCCCCGCGCGCGATGCTGTCCTCAATAGCCAGCACATGGCTGACAAGCCCGGGCTTGAGGCGGCCATCGCTCTCATAGAGAAAGCCGCTTTGGTAGTTCAAGACACGGCCATCATGCACGAAATTGTACACGACCCCAATCGTCTGGTCCCCAGCCAGCGTCCGTGAGATGCGGACGGCCCCCATGGGGACTCCGCGCGCAATTAGCTCCTCGTGAAACGGACGGAAGCCCGGATTGGCGAAGGCCCCCCTGCGTCCCCATCGCGACCGATGAAAGTCGCTCAGCAAATCGAACGCGGCGAGGGCCTCCGTTGTCGTTTCCATGATCCGGAGTTCAACGGGGCCACGTTCGGCATACAACCGCATGGCGCGGCTCACGGCCTGGCGAGTACTGCGGCCTAATGTGGCGCGATAATTCCCCCCTTGCTGGCGGACTTTGGCGAAATCAACCCACAGTGCCGCATCAGCCTGCTTCACCTCGGTAACGAGCCCAACCCGGCCTGCGGCGCGACAAGCGGCCAACTCAAGGTCCGGATCAATTCCGGAGAGCACTAGCTGATCCGCGCGGCGCAAGCGGGACGTCAACGCATCGAGACCTGCCGCTATAACGGCATCGGATTGCTCTGCAAGAATATTATTGTACTCGATGAACAATCGGTCGAAGCGAGTATCTCCTGTTTCATTGAGCAGCCAACGTGCCCGCGCATGCGGCCCGAGACTCCACGCTCTCCGCCGGCAAATAATCGCCAGGCCAACGATCTTGCTTGACGACCGAGCGACGAGGACGTGCGGTTGCGTGCCATCCGGGAGATGCCGTAGCCAAGTGCCGATCCAGAGCCAAGACAAAAAGAACGAGTGGGTCACCCGCGCTTCGAGCTCCTTCCACGAGGTTTCTAGCCACGCAATACTCTTCAGGTTCTCCAGGCTGACATCGATGATCCTCTCAGGCATAGCTTATTCTTCAAACGCCAGAGGACCGCAAACGCGCTGCGACGGAAAGACCGAAGGGCCCAGCTGCAATGATCGCGGAAGATCCGACGATGGGTCCGGATGGCTGGTCACACACAAGTATCCTTCTGGCGGACACGCCCTTTTGGGTGTCTCTGACCATCGCTTCGGCGGAGGCGGATAATGGAACTATATCTGGAATTCGATCCCATGTGTGGACCCTTTCTGATTACCCCCTGCGAGTGCGAGCGGATGCGCATTACGCGATCTCGCTACTGACCACATTATTGCTGCGACAAATTATCGATTTGCCGCCCGTTCACTTCCGTTTTCTCAACCATTGCTGCGCGATCTCCGCTGCGTCGAGCAGGACCCTTGCTGTCTCCCAGCTTCTAGTCCTCAATTCCAGCCCTCTATTTTAGCTTGCTTGCACTTCCAGCCCTCACGGGTGTAACCCGGAATAGCGTGCTTCACGGGCTGGGCGCCCGGATTTGACTATTCCCTCGACAAAGAATCCTTAGTGGAGTCGCGCATGGCCGTATCGCAACGGGGATTGTGGATGGGATTCATGCGGTCAGTAGAGCGGTTTCCCGAACGCCCTGCGGTTATCGTGCACGGCACGTCGCTTTCTTACCCGGCAACTTCGCGAAACCGCCATCCGTAGCCGCTAGCATTCAGGCCCATCAAAAGGATTCATGGACGCCTCTGACCGCCGTATTAGCGTATCGTAGCGCAACAGGGTGCACGGGGGGTAGTCTGGTCCTCCTGGCCGGAAATGGTTATGTGCCGCTGAACTGCAGGTTTCAGGTCACGAGAACGCGTTTGATGTTTCAACGCTCGCAGTGTCGCTCAATCATCGTAGACGCAGAGTCTTTGCCCCAGCTGGATGCCTTCCTGGACGGGGATAATGGGAAGCTGCTCCTCGTAGCCCCTGATCTCGAGGACCCACGGTGTTATCGTGAACGATGGCCTCGGCATATTTTTTTTTTTGGGCTCCGGGGATCTCGAGGAGTACGCTGCCTGGCGCGAGCCGACATTGGATGGGAACGCGATTGATTATCTGCTTTTCACGTCGGGCAGCACCGGCGCGCCGAAAGGAGTCATGGTTGCGCACTGGAATGTCACTTCCTTCGTCGACTACATTGCCGTTAAAAACTACAAGACGTTCTGCCCGTATCTGGTCGGTGACTATGAGACTGTTTCCAATGAACTTGCTCTCTATGTCGTGGCTGGTTATGAGACGTTCATTCCGGATATTCCTGCCAGTCAAGAACAGCTGCCCCATACAAGCGAAGTCTTCAAACTAGCCACGAAGAAAGCTTCGACCCGGAAGTCGCCCTCAGCACACCTAACGGCGCAGGCAGTTTGATGCAGCAAGACCTGTCGCGCACGAATTGCCGATCCGCGAGTTTGCGGTTTGGTTTCTGACTCCGCGCGCCGTTTCTCCGCAAACCTGCATGATCCCAACCTGCACAATCATGGACCTGTGACCGCCGGTGATCAGGGTCCCTCCGCCACAACCGAATTTCAGAACGTGCCAGCGCTTTGTCATTTCAAAATCTACAGGCCCCGGTCGTTGTTCGATGCCACGGCGCCGACAATTGGCTGCCCGCTCACGCTAAGCGTGCCCTTCCACAACTCTTGGTGCATAGCCAGGCGACGTGTGCGGTTTCATTGATCGAGGCGCGCCGTCAGCCAGAACGTCAATCCTTTGCCGCAGATGATCAACCAGCAGTTCCGCGCCGATCGTCAGGGAGCCACGATGTCCCCCAGGCACCTGGACCACTTCGAGTTGAGAACTGAGATGCCGCCACGCCCGACCGTCGTGGTCGGCTGCGTAAAAGGTCACGGGCAGCTCGAGCGGTCCGGGAAGATATTGCGCCATTGCGATGGAATAAGCGTCCCATAACGCGGGCGGAATCTCATTATTGGGATTGGATAAAGCGCCATATAGCTTGGCGATCGCAGTCTGCTTGCTCGCCGACGCCTTGAAGAACCGCTCCAGCCCGGCCAACACTTCAAACGTCCAGCGCGAAAGGTAAGGCGAAACTAGGGGCTTCATCAGCCCGATGATCGCCCGCGGCACCGGACGGGCACTGACGGTCGGGGGGTCGATCATCACAACCATATCAACCTTGTGGCCGGCTGCCATCAGCAGGCGGGCTGCTTCGAACGCCACCATGGCGCCGTTGCATTTGCCGCCCAGGAGGAAAGGACCGCTGGCCTGCCTCGCCAGGATAAGCGGCAGGCGATCGGCGGCCATCTGCTTGATCGAGGGTGGAATCGGCTCCCCACGAAGACCATGGGGATCGATGGAGATGATTGGGTAATCGGGACCGAGAAGATCGACCATCCGCCGCAGAGACGAGTGGCCGCTGACGAGGTCCCCATTGAAGAAGTGCAGGGGAGGTCGATCGCCACGGGCATGGAACTGGAAGACCGGCGTCGCCGGCGTGCCCGTCTGCATGGCGATTTTTGGGGCAAGTTGCCGGATTGTTTCTGCCCCGAAGAGGATCGTTTCCGGTACGGGATGGCCGATGAGTCTCTCGACTTCGATGAGCATTTCCATCGCAAGAAGGGAGTCACCGCCGCTGGCAAAAAAATCGTCGTCGACCGTCACAGCCTCGCACTTGAGCAGCCTTCGCCATAGGGTCAGCAATTCAGCTTCCAGATCCAATGGCCCGCTGTTCACAGCAAGCAGGGGCATCGCCCCCTGATGACCCAACAGCCCGTCAACCGACTCGCGCAGCCGTCGCCGTTGGACCTTTCCCGTCGCCCCCTTTGGCAGCTGGTCGAGGAACAGAATGTGCCGCGGAATCTTGAACGAGGCCAACTCGCGCTGCAGGAACTGTCGTAGCTCCGCAGGCGTCGTCTGCGCGCCAGGATGTGGAATGATGGCGGCTGCGACGTCATCGCCAAGTCGTGGATGGGCGATTGCGAAAGCAGCAGCTTCGGCTATGGCTGGATGGCGTAGTAGCGCGGATTCGATCTCAGCAGGGGCGATCTTCTCACCGCCGCGGTTGATTATTTCGCTCAGGCGGCCGTGCAGGGACAGGAAGCCATCGCCGTCGAGGCTGCCGATATCGCCCGTGCGAAACCAGCCCTCTCTGAAGGCAGCTTGATTGAGTTCCGGCGCATCGAGATAGCCGGATATCACGGTGGGACCACGAACCCAGATCTCACCCCGCTCGCCCGCTGGCAAGGGATGTCCATCCTCACCAACAATGACCACGGTATCAGGCCAAGGTTGCCCGCAAGTCCCTGGCCTGTTCGGCTCGGGCGGCGGCAGGTTGGCGGCGATCTGCGCGGCTTCGCTGGAGCCGTAATGTTCCAGCACCGGGACGCCCAAAATGCGCTGCAGGTCGTCCTGCACTTCTTTCAGCAGCGGCGCGCCGCCCGATACAACGAACCGCAGAGTGTGCGCCGCCGGCGCATCCTCAAGGTTTTCTGCCTTGTCCAGCACGGCAGTGTGAAGCGTAGGACCTGCCGAGTACCAGGTCGGCCGCAGGACATCGAGCCATTCATCCAGCGCCACGACGGCACTGTTTGCCGGGACGGCAATGCTGCCGCCCGTCAGAAGCGGTGTGAAGACAGTTACTTTGAGCCCATGGGAATAATAAGGGGACGAAACGCTCAGGCAACGGTCCCGGTGTGTGAGACCGAACCAGGCCTGAAGCCGCGCGGCTGCGGCCAGCATATTGCTATGACTGAACGGAATGAGCTTTGGCTGCGCGGTCGTGCCCGACGTCTGCAGGATGAAGGCGGGCGAGCCCGGATCAGGCTCAGCGTCGATCGCAGGGGAGTCGGAGACCTGCACGGCGATATTGAGTCCGAGCTGACCGTGTCCGACCGGCGCGGCTTCGATGATGGCGAGCCTTCTCCGCTCAGCGGCCTGGCGAGCTCCAGATGTACTGCCTTGCGGCACGAGAAGAGCGTTCAGGCGCAGCATGTCGAGACGCTGATCGATCTCCGCCCGGGACAGCCGCGGATCAAGAGGAACCGCGACGCTGCAGCAGGCTACCGCCACGATGGTGAGAATCGCGTCCGCGCCGTTCGGCATGAGTATCCCGATCCGGGCGTTGCAATCGAACCCGGCCAAACGCAACTGCCGGCGGATCTCGTCCAACTGGCGTTGAAGATCCTGATAAGTCAGAGGCGCAAACGTGGCGGAGGTGATCGCAGGCTGATGTGGGAACCGGTTGGCAGTCCGACCGATGACTTGGCTGAGTGTGAATTGGGCTTCAGGCTCTGTGGCATCGCGGGCGGACAAGGCACCTTTGGAGCTGATCACGCGAGCCGGCGTCCGGTTCTGCAGGAGCAAATTTCCCTCCCCTGAACCGCACCCCGGTTGGTGTCAACCGTCGTCACAATGCAACTGCAATCGCATGGCTAACAAGAGCGGCACTTAGGGAAATTACAATCGCGCTATTCCAATTGCTGTGCAACTGCGAGCAGTGATTACCTCGGAATGATCCAGCGGCGCGTTGACTCACGGACCGTCCTGGCTTGCTCACTCTGGATCGGTGCCGTCATTCAATCTCGACTTTCGGGCGGAGCGGCGACGCGAACGAAGTTCCAAAGAGAACGGCTTTGCGACTATTGCAGAAAATTGCCTCGGAATTTCATCGGCGTGCACCGCTCTCCAATCCTTGGAGACTTTTATGCCCGATCAAATCATATCGATGTGTCGGCCCATGGCTCACATGCGAAGTCCGGGAACGTCCGCTTTCACGCCGCTTGGATGCAAGCGAACGTCGATCAGCCCGGCCGATTTATCAGGACACGGCCCAAAACGTTTATTAGCTTATATTGGAGCTCCCAGCCTCCTAGCAGGTCCGGCGCGGCGCGAGCTTCGCTTCTCTGCCGTTGAGGGCTTCACAGCTGTCATGTTCAACGAACTGGCGACGAAGCCGGATGGCTGAGCAGCCACAGAGACTGTGCCAAAGCCGGGGGGTGGTGCCGGGTCTTTGTCCACCAGTTCATTTCCTTGTCTGCACGGTGCAGTTCGCGATGGTGGGCCCGGCATAGCTGGACCATAAATTCGTCGCTGACTTTTTGTCCAAGCTCGCGAGCTTGCGCAAATCGCGGGTGGTGTGATCGCAGGGCTGTCGCCCACACACTATGCAGTGTTGGCGCGCGACAAAACGCAGATGCTTCCTGTCACCGTGGCGCCGCGTCAACGGTAACGCCCGTACGCTCCTATCAATGCGGTCCTGCGGCTTCTCGTGCAGATTCGGTGGTTCCGGCGCAGGCAGCGGATTTTTCCAAGTAAGCCAACCGGGCTCCGAACGCCCGTCGCACCTCGTTGCCATCATCTGCTACCCGCCAAGTTTGATTAACTCGGATTGGGTAGTGCCGTAAATGGAAAAACTCCTTTACTCTCATACTACTGGCAGGGGCAATTAATCGATCAATGGAGAGGCGGCCAGCTCAGGGTTTGCGCACCGACAGAGCGCGCGCGTCGAGACGAGCGTGCTGCTTGGTTGTAGATTGCCTGAAGGATGGATTGGTATCCTTCGAACGACCTGCAGACTGAGATGGACAAGGAAGCGTTCGATACCAAGCGGCCGGCCGAATTTGAGACGTTACACTAGCTGAATGCGCAAGCCATGCAGGCGCCCCTCGCGACTTGGTGGCGAAGCGATCAAATCACATTTCAAAGGCAGGTACTAACATGCGCATCGCGATGATCGGAACGGGATATGTGGGGTTGGTGTCAGGTGCCTGCTTTGCCGATTTCGGCCACCGGGTCACCTGTGTGGACAATGATGCCGGCAAGATCGATGCTCTCCGCCGTGGCGAAATTCCGATTTTCGAACCCGGGCTCGACGCGCTGGTCGCCACCAACGTCAAGGCCAAGCGGCTCGACTTCACTACGGACCTGACCGCGCCGGTCGCCGACGCCGACGCCGTGTTTATCGCGGTCGGTACACCGTCGCGTCGCGGCGATGGTCACGCCGATCTCAGCTATGTCCATGCTGCCGCCCGAGAGATCGCGGCTGCGCTGACCGGCTTCACCGTGGTGGTGACAAAATCGACCGTGCCGGTCGGCACCGGCGACGAGGTCGAGCGGCTGATCCGCGAAGCCAATCCGTCGGCCGACGTCGTGGTCGCCTCCAATCCGGAATTCCTGCGCGAGGGCGCCGCAATCCGCGACTTCAAATTCCCCGATCGTATCGTGGTCGGCACCTCGGACGAGCGCGGGCGCAAGGTGCTCGGCAACGTCTACCGGCCGCTGTCGCTCAACCAGGCGCCGCTGATGTTCACCGAGCGGCGTACCGCGGAGCTGATCAAATACGCGGCGAACGCATTTCTTGCCACCAAGATCACCTTCATCAACGAGATCGCCGATCTTTCCGAAAAAGTCGGCGCCGACGTCCAAGAAGTCGCGCGCGGCATCGGACTCGACAACCGCATCGGCCCAAAGTTCCTGCATGCCGGCCCGGGTTTCGGCGGCTCGTGCTTCCCGAAGGATACCCGCGCGCTGGTCAAGATCGCGCAGGACCATGACGTGCAGCTGCGCATCGTCGAAGCCGTGCTCGGCGTCAATGACATCAGAAAGCGCGCGATGGCGCGCAAGGTGTTGAACGTTGTCGGCGGTCTGCGCGGTAAGACGGTTGCGGTGCTCGGCATCACCTTCAAGCCCGATACCGACGACATGCGCGAGGCGCCGTCGATCCCGCTCGTCACCGGTTTGCTCGATATGGGCGCCAAAGTGCGCGCGCACGATCCGGTTGGGATGGAGCAGGCGAGCAAGGAATTGCCTGAACATCGAGTATTGCAAAGATCCCTACGCTTGCGTCCGCGGCGCCGATGCGCTCGTGATTATCACGGAATGGGCGCAGTTCCGCGCGCTTGATTTGAAGCGCCTGAAACGCGAAATGGCGCAACCTGTGATCGTCGACCTGCGCAATATCTATCGACCCGACGATATGGCTGCTCTCGGCTTCATTTACGAGAGTATTGGGCGGCGCCGAACGAGCCCGATCAACTTGGTAGAGGGCGCCGAGCCAAATCGGCACCACAAGTCGGGCGACGGCACTACGTTTGACGTCAATTCACTTCCGGACGTGTTTCCGGCATTTGAGACACACTTGGTTGAACAAGCATCGGCCGGTCCCGCAATTCGCGATTAAGAGGGTCTCGCGGCACTGGCCCCGCTGTTCTTGATCATTCAGCCAGGCGCCGACGTCGCGTTGCTCAAGGAGACCCGCGGTTCCCGTTTAGATCGATATAACGCTCGGCAGCCTAACCCCCAAAAGGGGTAGGGAGGGGTCCTCCATGCGAGTTATAGGATTCGCATCGCCAACGCGCATAATGACGCATCGCAACAGGCCTTGTCACCCACCGTGCGACGGGGATTCCTATGGTGCGCGCCATCATTCTCAACCAGAAAGTAAAGACCGCCTGCGACGTCGCGGGTGGCTCGCGCAGCGAAGCGGACGAAGCGTCCGTTGCGCAGAAGACAATGAAGCATCTGCCCACGCAGGGTCGATCCGCGACTGCATGGATAGCCGCGACCATGCTTGCCATGACATGGGCGTCGGAAACCCAGTCCACCCCGGATCACGCGCGGCACCTGGCGGATGCACAACATGCGATGGCTGCCCGCAATTTCGATTCCGATGGAATCGCGGGTTATGGCGAATTTGGGCCATTGCCGCCGGGCAGGGACAGCAACGACAAATCGGTACAGGTTGCGCAAGCAACGACCGGCGATGCAGGACACGCTCCGGAACGGGAACACCACTGGGCGGAGACACTGTTAGATGACCTCACGATTGCAAGGCGCGACGTCGAACTGCTGCAACGCCTCGAGCAGGAGCACGATCGGGCCGAGCGGCTGGAGCAGGCTCTTGCGGCCGCGCGGCGCGACGTCGAAACGCAGACCGCGCTGGTGGAGAAGGCAGTTGAGGAAGCGTCCCGGCTGAAACAGGTGGGGAAGAGCGGCACGGCGGATGTGCAAACGTCTTTGCAACAGGAGCGTGAGCGGTCCGCGCGGCTGGAGCAGGATCTCGCGGCAGCGCGGCGGGATGTCGAGGCCCAGACCGCGCTGGCTACGAAGGCGGCCGAGGAAATTCTGCAGCGGAAGCAGGCGGCGGAAGTCGGTGCCGGCGAGCTGAGGCGATCGATGCAGAAGGAGCGCGAAGGGGCCGACACCCTCGCGCAAGACCTCTCGATGATGCGAAGCGCGATTTATGCGTACGAAGCTCAGGCCCGAAAAGCCGGAGACCAAGCGGCGGGGCTCAGGCAGGCCGTGGCAAACGGCGCGCCATCGCTTTGCAAATCTGCAGAGGACGAGCACGACCGGTCGGAACGGCTGGAGCAGCATCTTGCGGTGGCGCGGCGCGACATCGAGACCCAAACGGCACTGGCGGCGAAAGCAAGCGAGGAAGCGTCCCGGCTGAAACAAGCAAGCGAGAGCAGCGAAGCGGAGCTGCAGAAGCTTCTGCAACAGGAGCGCGAGCGATCCGCGCGGCTGGAGCAGCATCTTGCGGTGGCGCGGCGCGACGTCGAGACCCAAACGGCACTGGCGGCGAAAGCAAGCGAGGAAGGGTCTCGGCTGAAACAGGCAAGCGAGAGCAACGAAGCGGAGCTGCAGAACTCTCTGCAACAGGGGCGCGAGCGGTCCGCGCGGCTGGAGCAGGACCTTGCGGCGGCGCGGGGCGACGCCGAGACCCAGATGGCACTGGCGGCGAAGGCAAGCGAGGAAGCGTCCCGGCTGAAACAGGCAAGCGAGAGCAGCGAAGCGGAGCTGCAGAAATCTCTGCAACAGGAGCGCGAGCGGTTCGCGCGGCTGCAGCAGGATCTTGCAACGGCGCGGCGCGACGTCGAAACCCAGACGGCACTGGCAGCAAAGGCAACCGAAGAAGTTCCGCGGGCGAAGCGGGCGGCGGAAGCAGATGCTGCCGAGCTGAGGAAATCGATGCAGAAGGAGCGCGAAAGGGCCGACGCACTTGCGCAAGGCCTCTCGATGACGCGCAGCGCGCTCTATGCATATGAGGCTCACGCCCGCAAAGTTGAAGACGAGGCGGCCGAACTCAGACGGGCGGCTGCCAACGGTGCGCCGTCGCTTCGCAAATCCGCACAGGACGGGCGCGATCAGACGACGCGGCTGGAACAGGACCTCGTAACCGCACGCCGCGATCTCGATACGCAGGCTGCCTTGGCGGCCAAGGCGAGCGAGGAGGTCGCGCGGACGAGGCAGACAGCGGAGCGCGACTCAGCCTCGTTGCGCAGCTCATTGCAGCAGGAGCGGGCTCGGGCCGAACAGCTCAAGCGGGATCTCGCGCTTGCGAAACAGCTTGCACCCAGTGCAGTGACGCTTGGCGCGATCGCGCGGGACAAGCCTACGGAAAATGCGAAGTCAGTCGCCGACGGATCACCGGCGGCGAGCGTTCAGAGCGATGCCCAGCCCAATTCCAAGAAAGCCGGGGTGGCGGCAGCGTTGCTTTCGCGTGCGAGCGCGCTGCTCGGGCAGGGAGACATAGGCGCGGCACGGATTGTGCTGGAGCGCGCCGTCGAGATGGGTAGCGTCCAGGCAAGCTTCTCGCTCGCAGAAACCTATGATCCGTTGATCCTTGCCAAATGGGGAACTCTTGGAACGCGCGGCGATGCGGTCAGGGCGCAAGACCTCTACGCGAAAGCCGACGCCGCAGGAATCAAGGAGGCGAAAGCGCGGATTGAGGCGCTGCGTCGGTAGCACCAATTTGGACGAACACGGAAAGTGTCCGAGACAGCCTTATTGAGCAGTGGCGCCTGCTACGTTGGGGCAGACGCTCGACGACCGTATTTCGACGCTTGCCTGTCGCGGCCGCGAGGCCGCGCTATACGTGGACGATTTCAATGAACAGGCTGCGATTGTTCTGGAATCGTCAAGACCTAGGCGCCACAATAGCCATTCGGGTTTTTCATCTGCCAACGCCAATGGTCGGTACACATCTGCGTCAATGATCGGCTTGATGTCCAACCCAATAGTCTCCTCGCGAGCGTCGGATCAGCGTAACAGATTGCGACATCACCGACCCTGCGTTCGTCTATGACATAGGGAATTGGTCTGCCGCTCACGACCTCGAATGCCCGAACCACTTCCAGGACGCTGCTGCCGTTTCCTGTGCCGAGATTGACGGTCAGTACGCCGGGCTGTTTCAGGTGGCTCAAAGCACTTAGATGTCCGGATGCAAGATCCACGACATGAATGAAGTCGCGGATTCCTGTGCCATCCGGAGTATCATAGTCGTTTCCCCAAATGTGTAGTTCCTCACGCTTTCCGATTGCCACTTGCGCCACAAACGGCAAAAGGTTGTTCGGAACGCCCAGAGGGTCTTCTCCGATGAGCCCGCTTTCATGCGCGCCAACTGGATTGAAGTAGCGCAGAACACCAATCCGCCAATCGTCGTCGGACCTATAGAGATCCTTTAGTATTTCTTCGATAAAAAGCTTTGTGCGGCCGTACGGATTTGTCGGTCCGACAGGATGCTTTTCGTCCAGCGGAAGGTACGTGGGAGTTCCATAAACGGTCGCGGACGAGCTAAAAACGAGTGTCTTTACGCTTGCTCTCGTCATGGCTGACACAAGCCGCATGGTTCCCAAGACGTTGTTCTCGTAATAGGTCATGGGCCGAATGTTGGAATCGCCTACCGCCTTTAACCCCGCGAGGTGAATAACAGCGGTCACTTCGTAAGCGCGCAGTATCTCGTAGATCGCCTCTTCATTGCAGATGTCGGCATGTCGAAAGACGAGCGATCGTCCGCAGATGGTTTGTACACGTTCGAGAGACGCCTCGCTGCTGTTGGAGAGGTTGTCGACTGCGACGACGTTGAGCCCAGCGTCAAGCAACGCGACAGAGACATGGGACCCAACGTAGCCAGCGCCTCCGGTCAATAAAATCATGTCGGAGCTTTCCATTCGGTACTTGCGCGGTCATGACCAATCCAGCCAGAGCCCGCGATATTCAGACAGCTTATGCTTGTGTTCAGGTAGCGGCGTCCGGTGCCCGACGATCTTGCGGCGCTCGCAACCCTGGTCATGCGGAATTTGCGATGAACGCTGACGGAGCTTGCATCCGTGATGACGTCCATGTGCTTGATATCGACGCTCTTGTGAGGGCATCTAGGTATTTATCGACGAGGTGTTACTCGATGCTGAAGTAGTAGAGCGGCGTATAACGGGCAAATCAATCCAAATCGCGGTGAACCTCGAGGGCTGGAGCGCCGCTGACGTCGATCCTGTCCTTCACAAGGCCGCTTGCGACTGGCCAGTCCCAATCGACAGTTTCGGTGTAATTCCGCTCTATTTGCCGAGCCGCGCTGGCCCGTTGCGTATCAGGCGGCCAATGGGAGCCTTCACGCGATTTGTGGGTTGATCGATCAACTCTGGTCGTACTAAACCCTCGATCTGCTTGATATCGGAAACAATCGGGAGCGAATCCGAAAATTGTCCGCTTGTATTGCAGCCGGCGTTAATCGGTCGCACCAGTGAACCGTTGTTCATCCCCCAAATTGCCGCTTGGGTTCGGTTCTGAACTCGGATCTTGCGAAGGATCGCCTTAACGTGGACCTTCACGGTCGCCTCCGCGATATCGATTTTGCGCGCTATACACTTGTTGGAATCGCCCGCGATGAGGCATTGCATGATTGATTTTTCCCGGGGGGACAATTGTTGCGAATTGATGCTGCGCTCTGTCGTGAAAGCGATCACCCGATCATTATCGTTGCGTGGCTCCGTCTTGGCGAAGTGGTTGCTTTCAGAGCGAAGAATGGATAACATGAATGCCGGCGGGAAGATTGTTTCGCCCATCATCACCAGTTCGATGGATTTGACGAATACATCGCACGTCATGACGTCTATGAAATAGCCGCTGGCGCCTGCCCGAAATGCCGAAACCATCTCGTCTAGCCGGTAGTGATCGGCCACCACCGCAATGCGTGCTTTTGGATTCCGCTCCCGCAAGAGCTCGATTTGTTCAACCGCGCCTTCGAAATCATCGCCCGAATGGACAATGAGAACCAGCAATGGGTGCGACTGGAGTTTGCTCGGCGACAAATCATCAGCGCATGACACCGATGCCAGGGTGCGAAAATTTGCCGCGCTTAAAATTCTAGCAATTCCCTCTCTGATTAGAACGCTTTTCCCGACGATGAACGTTGCAAAAGTTTGCCGCCTCGCCATTTCACTCTCCCAGCCATTACGCAATTGACAATATCAACAATTCCGCAGACGCGGTAATTCCGGTCCTTGAAACTAGCGGTTTTTCGATCGATTGAATCTTCTTCTTAGTCGTCTTGTCTAGAATTTGGCAGCTGTGGTCGGGTAGAATTATTCTCCTTTCACAACATTAAGTTGATGCATTTCGAGGCCCAAAATTTAAAAGGCGTTTATGAATGTTAGATTCAAATTGCCATTATCCCTATATATCTTCGGTTATAAGCCTTCCGTTATGTGCGGAGGTATGTCGTTCATAATAGCAACCGCCCTTCTTCAGGTGTTCGCGACATTCTCTGAGCGAGTCAAAAGTGCGATGTCTATCGAGAATTGCAAAGTTTCGACCGAAGCTACTACTTGCATCCGCTAGCGCTTAAAGGGGTGGAGAGCAGCTCTATGGGCGCTTCGTCTTCCAGGAATGGCAGAGTATCTTGGAGAAGCGCCGGCAAAGGGAAGCCAACCCCCTCGCTGCGTTCGTTTTTTTTGCGGTGCGGCATTAGCCATGCCGTCATGGTCGATATATGCTGATCTAATGCGGCATCGAGCAGGGGGAGATGAACAAGGCTGGGGACGCGGGGTTTACATTGGGGACAGACTGAAGACTGCGGGGACAGACTGAGGACTGCCCAATGCGTCGTATTACCGTCGTGATTGCCGATCGGCATCCCGTAGTTTTGCAGGGCTTGAGCAACGTGCTGGGGGCCCACCCCGATTTCAAGATTGTTGCATCTTGCAATGATGGTCCGGACTGCGTTGATGCAATTCGGAATCTAGCACCAGACATTGCTATTCTCGATGGCTCGATGCCTGGCGTGAGCGGGCCGGAGATCCTCGCCATCGTAAATGCCGAGAATCCTCCCACGCGGTTCGTCTTTTTCACCTCATCTGAAGTGGAACGTGAGCTGGTCATGTCAGCCGCGGCCGACGCTTACAGCTTCATTTCAAAGGATGTGGCGCCCGAAATTCTCGTGCAGTCCTTGCGCCAGGTGGCGGGAGGCCGGCGGTTGTTGCCGCTGCCCACAGTCGATCAGGCCGCACTTCGGGAGCACACTACGATCACGGGGAACGCGCTGGCTGTGCTGACAGACCGGGAGCGCCAGATCATGCGGTTGGTGTCCGAAGGGCTGTCGAACAAGGAAATTGGCCGACGCCTGAACATTACCGACGGCACCATCAAGGTGCATCTTCATCACATCTTTCAGAAGCTTGAAATCAGCAACCGGACGGTACTCGCAGCCATTGCGATCTCGCAGGATGACGGTGCGGGTCTCGTCCCGGAACATGATTCATCTCGGGGGCGTCGTGTTTAGCAACGAACGTAGAGCGAGATTGTAATTTCGCAGCACGAATGGGCATCACTGAATTACAGGCAGTCTGATCTGCGCTTGTTGACCAGGGTGGGGCCACCCGGCGGCGGCTTGTTCTGCAGGAAAGCTTGTTGGCAAGGCCCGCTTAAGTCCGCGAGTTAATATCTCTGATTTGGAAGGCGATGTACACGGTGTGTGCGCCTGACATCAAAGAAAAGCAAAGTGTGTCATGGAGCCACATTCAAGCGGTGACGAGGGAATAGCTCGTGCTCTACCGTCGTCTTCGTCCTTGGCGAGGATGCTCTGGTCAACGAGATCCCGATTGTCGCGCAAGGCCGTATCGGGCGAGCACTTCTCGATCGTTGCCCTTTGCTCGAGGTAAGTTTTCCCTCGAAGCTGTCTAGCCTTGGCCAAACCTTACAATCGCTCTTAGCGAATAGAACGATACGGTCCCGCCATTCCACTCTACGACAGTGCTCAACAAGTAGTCTAGACTGATGCCCTGATTGCCTGGGGCAGATTTTGTCGTGAAGCCTGCTTCGGTAGCCTTGATAATCGCCGCGGGATCTGGCCGGATACCTTCCTAACTCTCAGCTTGTCTCATCGGTGCTGACGGGGAACACGCAGCACGCGGCGCATCGCCATCGAGGCGCGCAGCGGTTTGATAGCCGTCGTCACCGTGCGATAGAACGCCAGCTTCAGCGCATCGAGCGCCGGCTGTTTGCCGGGAGGCTGCTGCGGCAGGCCGATGCCGCGCAGCATCGAATTAAAGAAGTGCAGGTCGTTCAGCCGCCGCACTTCGCGCGTCTTCCAGGTGATCGCCATCGAGATCGAGAACGAACCTGCGGTGCGCACCCAGTGCGGCCATTGGTACGGCACGTAGCAGCCATCGCCCGCGAACAGATGGAATTCCTTGCCACGCGGCGCAAAGCTCTCGTCGTATTTCAGGTTGCGATGCTTGGTCATCGAGCGCTCGATCTCGTCGTCGGAAACGATCGAACGGTGGGCATTGTCGAAGATCGTAAAGAACTTCTCGCCGTGGATGTGAACGAAGAAATTGTCTTCGGGGTCGAGGTGGAATGGCGTGGTCGAGTTCGGCGAGGACACGAACAGAAAGCCCTCGACCTGCTCGAAGCCGGCGTCAGCCAGGCTGCTGAAGCCGCGCGCGCGAGCGACCGACAGCAGCGTGTCCTCCAGCAATGTCCGGTATTCCGGCGAGTTCTCCACGCGCTTGAGCACCATCCAGGCGCCGGCGGTTTCGATGCTCTTCACCACTTCGACCGGATCGAGGTCGACGGAAGCAATCGCGTCCGGATCCTGGCTGATCGCGACCTTGCCGGAATTATATTCGATCAGGTCGCGCGGCAATTCAGAGGCCAACTGCGCGATACGCGGCAGCGTCAGCAGCGGATGGCCGGCCAGCTTGTGACGGATCGCGAACGGTTTGAGCGGAAAGTCGCGCCGGAGCGCATCACGATCGGCCGTGATCATGGGCGCGACTGATGTGAGGGTATCATGAGGATTTCTCCTGACTTTTTCTCTGCAAATGTACAAGCCGGCTCGCGGATCGCGCCGCGCCGCGCAGCGCAAGCGCAGCGCGGATCAGCGGGACGACCGGATCGCCCTTTCGCAGCGGGATCAGCACGTCGCCGATCGCAAGGCGCCCGCGCCAGATCGGATTGATCATGGGATGATCGGCGTTCGCGGTGGAATCGACCATAGCTATGGCCGGGTCGGCGCAGAGGTGCCGGGTCAGCTCCAGCGTCAACTGCACACCGGGCGAAAACTTCGCAAAGCGCTCGTCGACGCCGAGCTTGACGTAGAAGGCGCGGTCCTGATGCCGCAGCACGATCGCTGCTGCCACCGCGGTCTCGCCCGCGCGTAAACTCACGATCTCGCACTGGCCGGTCTCGGCCAGCGCTGATGTGGCACGGCGGACGAAGGCCGCATCGCCGTCGTCCTGGCTGAGCGCGGTGCCTCGCTTGCCCTTCCAGCCGCTGGCTTCCAGCATCAGGAATGTTTCCACCGCGGCAGCAATTTCGGCGGGCGTGCGCGCCACGTCGAAATGAACGGGGCCGTGCTCGGCGAGGCGGTTGCGCTGGCGGCGCAGTTCCTTCAGTTTCCTTGCGCCGAGTGCCTCGCGCAGCACGTCATCGGCGTCACCTGACGCGTCGAGGCAGGCGCGGACATGCGATTGCAACACGAGCGGCGCCATGCCGTCGCGACGCAGCACGTCGGTAAAAGCCTTGATGGCCGCGCCATCGAGCGAGGTGGCGCGGAACAAGAGCGCATGCGCGCCGGCCCGCCGGGCCTGCTGCAGAATACCCGTGACGGCTTCTTCCGGCGTGTCGCGGTGGAGCAGCGGCGTGCAAAGCGTGCCATAGGGATCGGCGCTGACGAGCGCGGGCAGGGGAATCTTGTAGGCGCGCCACATCGAAATGACGGGCACGAGACCGACCAATCTGGAAGTATCGCTCCCCGTGCTGAGCGCTGAGACCCCGGTGCGACCGCGTGCGGATGCGTTGACTGCCAGTTCCCAATCCGGGAGAAAAAAGCCGTTCGGCTCGACGGCGCGTTCAGCGAGCGCGCGCCATCCGAGTGCGGATATGTCGGTGAGCGGTCTCAACGCTTCGCCGGCGTTTACCGTCGGCGCAGGCGCTTGCGTGGCATCCTTGGTCAATGCACGACGGACTACCGCTGCTTCACCAATATCGGCCACTTCCCCGTATCCCCGTTCGCGAGTTATTCGCTAACGGCGCCTGCGGGCGCTGCCTGCTTCCATCGCGTTCACGGGACGACGCTAGCGGAAAAATACGGATCGCGCCACAGGTCAATTTGAGCGGATGTATTAATCGGCCGTCCACCCTGCGCTCGTTCCTCGGCAGCATGGGGCCGGGCGCGTTCTTCGATCTTGCCGTAGCTGCCGTTTTATCTCGCGATCTGTTTCGCGTTCCATTGGCTGATCGGCGTCACCGCCTTGGCCGGCGCCGTCATCCTCATGGCGTTGACCCTGATCACCGAGTTCATGTCGCGCACGCCGGCCCGCGAGGCCATGACGCTGGCGGCGCGGCGCAACGATCTGGCCGCGGCCGGTATAACATCGTGATAACCGCTGCCTGATGTACTGTTAAGGTTGCACTAAACGAATGAAAAGAGTTTCGAGGCCCGCACTCGCCGCCGATCCCGCCCGCAAGCAGGCCGTGATCTATGCCCGCGTTTCCTCCAACGAGCAGGAGAAGGAAGGCTTCTCCAGCCCTGCGCAATTGAAGCTGCTCAAGGAATATGCCTCGGCGGACGGCTTTGCGGTGGCGCAAGAATCCATTGACGTTGAAACCGCCAAGCAGACCGGCCGCGCCGCCTTCGGCGAGAGAATGTCGATCCAGTGGCGCGAGGAATAGAACCGCTGCCAGCGCGAAATTGTGCGACACCAGAGCGCCGATAAATCCCACAAGGACGAGGGCGTCGCGCTGCTCGACCTCGCCCGCAACGCTCAGCATTTGTTCGCCGCGCAGGCGCCACGCGAAAAACGCCGCCTGCTGAACTTTCTGCTATCGAACTGCACCTGGGGGATGGCGAGGTGGTCGGCACCTTCCGCGAACCTTTTGATATGTTGGCGGAGGCAGTTAACTCAAATCGTCTCGAAAGCGGCGCGACGTTTAAAACACACACAGTGCGGCGAAAACTGAGATTTGGCTGCCCCTGCCACAGCCGAACCGCGGCACTGCTTTGCCAGGGTGTTCGAATCCCACGAAAAGTGAGGCCGATCAGGTAGTTGGGAAATATAATTCAATATTATCCGCTTTTGCGGAGGATATACCAGCTATTTTCTCCGCATCCGCAAGGCTGTTACCCGCAAATTATGCGGAGAATAGAGCGGCCATTCCCTGCATCGGGCCCAAAATCCCAGCCTCGGACGATAGATTGAGCCCGGGTGAGCGAGGGCGGTCCGCTCTTCAGCTCGCCCTGAGGGACGTTCTACGATCCCAATTCGGCCACGTAACCCAAACGTCCTTGGGAGGCATCATCCGTTCGTTGCTTTTGATGAATGAACCGTCGGTTCAGGCGAGACGGCCCAAGGGTGGAGCGGGGCCGTTCGTTCGCACGCAATCTTAATCGTTTGGTCGAATGAGTATAACCCGGCGTCGCCGTTTTTCATCGCGCCGTTCACGCCGCGCCATCAAGGGCAGGGAATGTTTCTGGACAAGAGGTATCTCCGGCGTGCTCCTCGGTCATGCAGCGCCGGCTTCACAAACTCCCGCCGTTGATCATTATCGACATCTCCTGCCATGGCATGCTGGATGCGAGATCGCGATTCATCGGTGTGCTGGCCGCGATGGCGGCGTTTCCGGTTGCTTCCCTGGTTTCGGTGGCAGGAAACTCCCAATCCACTCCGATCCCTCGCGCAAACGAATAACATCCCTGCATTTGTACGACGCCTAACCCGTTTCAAAGCGGTAGCTTTTCCCGTTTATCTGCGGCTAATGTGCCGCCAAACGGGAGAGAAGCAACATGAATGAGGGGAGCCCCCTACGGCCGGCGCGAAATGTCGAACTCGGCGCCAGCGGTGAAGAATTCCAGAATCTCCATGAATTCATCCGAAAAGCCCGCTCCCGGCTCAATCAGAACGCATGGGACTATATCGTCGGCGCCTCGGAGACGGAGACCACCATGCGCCGCAACCGGATGGCGCTCGACGAGATTGCGTTCCGGCCCCGGGTGCTGCGTAATGTTGCTGAGGTCGACGCCTCGACCGAAGTCTTCGGCCGCCGCTTGCGCCTGCCGGTCATGATTGCGCCCGTCGGCGCGCTCGAGATTTTCGATCCCGATTCAGGCGCGGCAGTCGCGCGGGGAGCCGGTCAGTTCGGCGCGGCTCACATGTTGAGCTCGGTGTCGGAGCCGGGGCTTGAGGCGACAGCCAAGGCCGCGCCCGACGCGTTGCGCATTTACCAGCTCTATGTCCGCGGCGACGACGCCTTTGTCGAAGACGTTGTCAGCCGCAGCATTGATAACGGTTATGCCGCATTCTGCCTGACTGTCGACACGGCGCATTACAGTCGGCGCGAGCGCGATATCGCCAAGCGGTATGTCCGAGAAAGCCGCATCCGGGCGACCGGCGGCGACTTCCAGAAGGGGCTGGAATGGCGCACGGTGAAGCTGATCAAGGACAAGTATAAAATTCCGCTGGTGATCAAGGGTATTGCGACCGCGGAAGATGCAGCGATCGCGCTCGATCATGGCGTGGATTGGATCTATGTGTCGAACCACGGCGGCCGCCAGCTCGACCACGGACGCGGTGCGATGCATGTCTTGCCGGAAATCGTCGACGCCGTTGCCGGCCGCGCCAAGATCATGGTCGACGGGTCGTTCTGCCGCGGCACCGACATCGTGAAGGCGATCGCCGCAGGGGCTGATCTGGTTGGCATCGGCCGCCTGCAATGCTGGGCACTCGCAGCCGAGGGAGAAGCCGGCATCGTGCGGATGCTGGATCTGCTGGAAGATGAGGTGATCCGCTGCCTCGGGCTGCTCGGCGTCACCAGCCTTGCCGAACTCGACAAGTCTTACCTGCATGCGGCGGCCGCGACGAATCTGCCGAGCGTGTTCAGCGCCTTTCCACTGCTGGATATCGAACCTTATCGCTATTGAGAAGGGCAGCCGCGCCGGGTCTTTCGCCTGAAACTAGCCCTGCCATTTCCGGAGTTGGTCGCTCGTCAGGGAACCCGGCGGGCATTTCCGCATTATCAGGGGCGCCGAGGACGGCGCCGCCAAACACGAGTCTGATCTCCCATGGTCAAGTAGTCGCAGGCGATGGCAGAAAATCCTTTCGCTCAATTCAGCCTCGAGAAGGCAATCGACCTTCGCTGGACGTTGCGGGATATTCAGGCTCGCCGGCTGAAAATGTCCCCGGTCAGCGACGAAGATTTGAGGACATTGACGGGCCTCGGCCTGGTCGACGTGCGCGACGAAGGGCTCGTGCTGACGCCGGCTGGAATCGCCGTGTTGAACGGAGCGTAGTCAGCGCGCCTTCAGGAAGCTCTCGCCGGAGTCGCAAGGCGTGCAGCGGTAGGTCAAGACGTCATAATTCTGGTCGCGCGGCTCGATCATGGCCAGCCGCATTTGTGCGCCGCATTTCATGCAGGGCATTTCTATGCTGGTTTGAAACCGTGTGCAGGTTGGCGTCGGCCGAAACGTTTGCAGCATTTTATCTCCATGTCCCCAAGAGACTTAAACCAGAGACGCAACGCCACCGACAATCGAACCCTAACGCGAATCACTATGCCACACTGTTGCCACCATTGGAATCGGTCGCTGCACCCGTACGGCTACGGACCGCGCGGGAAGGAAATCATTCCTTGGGATTGCACCGGCCGCCAAAGTCCATGCCCGCAAGTCGGTCCATTCCGGCGCAGACGCAGCCGGGAATTGTGCTAACCTCCCAAAGTCGACATTGGAGAAGCGACCATGACTGAACCGAAACTCGAAGTCCCGGCCGAGCTGCGCGATCTGGCCGAGAAAACCATCGATCAGGCAGAAAAGGCGTTCGGCATGTTCTTCGATGCCGCCGGAAAGTCCATGACGTCGATGCCCGGCGCGGGTACGGAAATTTCCAGGCAGGCGCTATCGTTCACCGAACAGAATATGAAGGCTGCGTTCGAGCATGCCCGAAAGCTGGTCCATGCGACCGACCTTCAGGAAGCGATGCGGATCCAGTCCGAATTCCTGCGCAGCCAGTTCACCAACGCCGGGGAACATATGCGTCAGATCACCGGCGGCGTCATATCGGCCGCCAAAGATTCGACGAAAGGCAAGTTTTGAGATGGCATACTCAAGTTTTGAGATGGCATACTAGCGGCGACGTCCGATCGCAACACCGAACAGGAAGGCGACGCACAGGCTGGCCAGCGGCGCTTCGCGCGTAATCGCACTGATGGTCGAGAGCGGCATTCCCGGTTGCCGTGCTGTCGTGATCGCGTCGCTGAGACGCCCGACCGCGGCCTGCAGCGCGGCGGACACTTCCGTGAGTGTGCGTGACACATCGGTCGCGGTGTCGATGGCGCGTTCCGCCATGCCGGGCTGCGATGGCTCTGTGGGTTCAATTTTCACGTTTTGCAACTCACTTGTCGCTCGGCACTTGCCGGGCAACGGCTGACGTTGTGACAATGCGCAGTCAGGACATTTGTTCCCGCAAGCTATCACGTTACTATCGATGAGGAACCTTAGTGCTCGTCGGGATTTAATCTCGTCAGAGGACATCAACGCGGGCTTTCATATGGTGAAGGTTTTGACGGAAGATCGTCTGAGTCGACCTGGTGGCGCGCCGCTGAAGGTTGCGATTGCAGTCGCTGTTCTCGGCGTGCTCGGCATGCTGATCGTCGACCATGGGCCATGGAACAAGCCGAAGATGCAGCCGGCCTTTATGACGAGTTACAGCTCCACCGGTGAAGCTGCTCGGGCAGCCGGCGCCAAGGTCATGCCCACCGAACCGAAGCTGGAGGTGGAGCCTGAGCCACCCGTGCCAAAGCCCGTTCATCCGGTCAACCCAGCGCCGCAGTAACGCGCGCCGTTTGACACGTCGGGCAAATCACCGGGATAACGGCATCGTCGCGCAAGTTCGCCGGCTTCCGAACGAACGCGTCAGCGCACGCTGACGAATGCGCCCCAGCACGCAGCCAACCCTGCAGCCACCAGCACGAGCAGCGGATTGTCGCAGAACGGGCTGCCATATTGGCACATCGCGACACGGCTCGCCGCATAGAACAAGCCCGACAGAATCGTGAGCACAGCAGCAACGAAAAACATCCGACAGCCTCCTTGCGCTCTGTTGGGCCGCAGGTTGCGCCGGCCACGGCCCATCGATTTCATTTCGATGTCGCTGCGCTGAATCTGGTTTGCTTTGGCCACTTGACGCGTCGGGCAAATCAGGGGCACATTGGCATCATCGCCGATATCGTAAGCCCGCGCCGGAAACGGTGGCGGGCTTTTCGTTTCACAAGACAATCGGCCAAGGCGGTTTCAATTTGTCGAAACCGTTTCGTCGAATTTTCCGGAATTTGTTGACCACTCGAAAACGGTTTGACATGTCGGGCAAATCACCGGCATAACGCCATCATCGCGAAAATTGCAAAAGCCCGCACGGAGAAATCCGTCGCGGGCTTTTTGTTTGAATTCTCGAATCGGACCGCGGCCGCACATCGACGCCGCAACTCCCAGCGCCCCCGCCCCGGGCGTCGCGAGCGTGCCGTCGTCCGAGCCTTTCATCACACAATTGGCCGGCATGCGCGAACATGTCGGCCTGCGGCGCGGATCGTCACCGCCGCACGCGGCCCCCGACGGGATAAGGTTCGCGCCCCAAATGATCTGCGCCTGCACCGCGATCATGCCGCACATTTCTATTTTTGAAGAGATGCCGATGACCGCCTACCTGATATCGCTCGCGCTTGTCGGCCTCGTTGTCATCGCTGTATCGGAGGAGTTCTCGTGAGCGCCGAAATCATTCAATTCATCCCGCGGCCCGGACGCATCGACGCGCAGACGGATTTCCCGACAATTGCTTTCCGCTCTGCGGCGCAGGATCCCGCCGTCGCTCACGCCGATGCTGCCGCAAACCAGCCTGTTGAACTGGAGAGGCGAGAAACCTAGCGTGGCCAAGACTCTCGTTGAAATTCGCTCTCTCGCACGCAGCCATACCCGGACTGCAATCCGCGTTCTCGTCGGCATCATGCGATGCAAGGACGCAACGCCAGCCGCCCGCGTGTCAGCCGCCAACGCCATTCTCGATCGCGGCTGGGGTAAGGCGACGCAACCGCTGGAGAACAGCGGCGACGGAGCGCTCGAACTCATTCATCGAATCGAGCGCGTCATTGTCTATTTCGCCAAGCGAGGGTTCGAGAACGTGGCTCGGATTATCAAACGATGACCGGGCAGCAGGCTGCGGATGTCAGGGCTATCGTCGTCGAGACGCTAGCCGAACAGCAGAGGATTCGTCATGACGATATCGATGCAGTGGTTCTCAAAGCCGTTGCGACGACGCTGACCTCGTTCGGGATCGACGAAGAGGATCGCAAAGAGCTGCGCGCGGATTTTCAGCATCTGCGACGCTGGCGGCGAAGCGTCGAGCAGGCACAGAGCTACACATTCAAGGCAGTCATCACGGTGATTGTAACCGGCTTCGTTGGCGCCGTGTGGCTCGGCATCAAGGTGACGCTCGGCAAATGACCTGCTGATGTGACGAACGCTAACGATGAGCTCGAATTCAGGTGCGTCGGATGTATCGCATTCGTGAGGTCGACGGGAATGACGATGACATTGCGGACTCTCTCGCGGAGCTTCATCAGCTGACATTCCTTGATGCTGCTCCCGTTCCGAAATTTGATCAGGGGCACTGGTGGCTTGCGTTTCGCGGAACCGAGCCGGTTGCCTTCGCCGGGATCATTCCGTCCACCCATGTTTTCAATGCGGGCTATTTTTGCCGCGTTGGTGTGCTGGGAAAGCATTGCGGGCATCGGCTTCAGTTGCGCCTGATGCGAGCCTTGGAGGCGCGCGCGCGTCTGAATGGGTGGTGTTCGATCATCTCCGACACCACAGATAACATGCATTCAGCCAACAACTTCATTCGCGCCGGCTATCGCCTGTTCAGCCCCAGGCACCCTTGGGCCTGGCCGAATACGCTTTATTGGCGCAAGGACGTAAAATAGCGGCTCGTCCGTTGCGTACCTCAAATTGCTCTCCTCGCCCGGTGGCCTTGTGGCCACCGGGCTTTTTTGCGTTTTGGGGACCAGCGCCCTGTGGCGGAGTGGCCATGCCCCCCGTGCGCCTTGATCATTGGCGGTCAGCCGGTAGACTGGCAAAGCTCGGGCGGCGCAAAGCAACGGGCAGGCGAGGAAACACATGGCTGGAGACGGTGGAAAGCCGGACGCAGGTTCGCCCGCTGGACCGGGGACGGACAGCTATGTCGCCATGGTTGCGCGTGCCAAGGCCTTGATTCCGGAATTGCGCGATCGTGCTTCAAAGACGGAAGAGCTTCGGCGCTTGCCGCCGGAGACCGAGCGCGATTTGCATGACGCTGGTTTGTTCCGAATCGTGCAACCAAAACGCGTTGGAGGTGCCGAGCTCGACTATGTCGCTCTGGTCGATTGCGCCGACGCGCTGGGGCAGGCGGATGCTTCCGTGGCATGGAATTTCGCCAATCTTGCCAGCCATCACTGGATGCTGGGTATGTTTGACCGGCAGGCGCAGGACGCCGTCTGGGGCAGGAATGCCGATGCGCTGATCGCGTCGTCCTTCATCTTTCCAGCCGGCCGCGCAAGAAAGGGGGATGGGGGATATGTCCTTCGTGGTCACTGGCCGTTCTGCTCGGGTGTGGAGTCTTGCGACTGGAACATGCTTGCCGGCGTAGTGTCATCGGACGATGAGGCCGACGGCATCGAATACCGCCTATTTTTGCTTAACAGGAGCCAGTACAGGATCAACGACACCTGGAATGCGACGGGACTGTGCGGTACTGGTTCGAATGACGTATGGGTCGAGGATACCTTTGTTGCGGAGAAAATGACCGTCGCGGTCAGCGAGCTGACCGGCGGACCGACGCCGGGAAACATGGTCAACCCAAACGTGCTGTACGCGCTGCCGGTATTCTCTCTCTTCCCTTACGTGTTGTCGGGTGTTGGCTTGGGTAATGCGCAAGCCTGCCTGAACGACTACGTCGAATTCGCGCGGCATCGGGCCTCGACCTACAATCGTGCCAAACTGAGCGACCTGCAAACGACCCAAATCAAGATCGCAGAGGCCTCCGCCAAGATCGACGCTGCCCGCCTCGTCATGCGCACGAGCTGCGTCGATGCGATGGCCGACGCAAGGCGGGGCTACGTTCCCGACCTCGTGGCAAAGACGAGACTGCGGCGGGATGGTGCGTTCGCGGTGAAGCTTTGCACCGAGGCGGTCTCGTTGTTGTTCGCGGCAAGCGGTGCGCGTAGCCTGTTCACGTCAGGCGCGCTGCAGCGGCAATTCCGCGACGCTCACGCGGTGAATTCTCACCTCGCATTCAATTTCGATGCGGCCGGAACCAATTATGGACGCGTGGCGCTTGGCCTGCCGTCCGAAAATCTGACGCTCTGAGGCTCGGCGGATGTCTGACGCACCCAAACATCCAGCCGATCCGGCCAATGAATTTGCCAGCGACAACTCGGCGATCGATCCCCGGGACTTTCGCAACGCGCTTGGCACCTTCGCCACAGGCGTCACCATCGTCACGGCGATGGCGGCGGATGGAAGGCCGTATGGCGTGACCTGCAATTCCTTTGCCTCGGTGTCGCTCAATCCGCCGCTGGTATTGTGGAGCTTGGGGATGTTTTCTCAGGGACTCACGATCTTCCAGAATGCCAGTCATTTCACGGTCAATGTTCTCGGAGCTTCCCAGGAAGCGCTGGCGTCTCAGTTTGCAAAATCGTCGGACGACAAGTTCGCAGGCGTGAGCTGGACGCCGGGGCTTGGCAACGCGCCGGTGCTGACCGACAGCGTCGCCAATTTCCAATGCCGCGCGGCCAATCGGTACTACGGCGGCGACCACATCATCTTCCTGGGCGCGGTCGAGGCCTACACCTATAATCGGCAGGAGCCCCTGCTGTTTGCGCGTGGCAGCTTCGGCCGGTTTATTGCCGGGGACGGCAACAAGGCCTCGTGAGCGGATCACCGAATCCCGCCAGACCTTCCGCGCCCCTGCCGTAGACTACAATTCAATTCTTTGCCATCTCTGCGCGATACCAGTCGCCAATCTCACTGGCTGTCATCAGTGCCACACCGTCGTGACCGAGGACATAGTCGAGCAGCGCCTCCAGATACCTGATGCGATGCGGCACGCCCGTGATGTAGGGGTGAATCGATATTGCCATGATCCGCGCGTTCGATGCGCCTTCCAGATATAGCCGGTCGAACTGATCGGTGCAGCGCTTCAGGAATTGCTCGGAAGGCAGATGCTGCAGCGCGTGGATGACGATATCGTTGGTTTCGACCGAATAGGGGATTGTGGTTATGATGCCGTGAGGCGTGGCGATGTCCTGTGGCAGATCGTCGATCACCCAGTCCGCGACATACTCGATGCCGTTGAGGCGAAGCAGATCGAGTGTCTCCTCGGTCTCCGTGAGGCCGGGGCTTTCCCATGACCGTGGCGGCCTTCCTGCAAATTTCGAAATTGTCTCGACCGAGCGCTTGATGGCATCCGCCTGGTCCTCAACCTTGTGCATCGGCCCCTGCACGAAACCGTGCCCCATGAATTCAAATCCCGCTTCGAGCGCCGCTGACGCGACACGCGGATAGGAATTGCAGACATTGGCATTGATTGCCAGGGTCACCGGCATTTTGCGGTCGGTCAGTGCCTTGAATTGACGCCAGAAGCCGGCGCGCATGCCGTATTCATGCCAGGACCAGTTCGGCACGTCGGGCAACAGCGGCTGACCCATCGGCGGGCTCAGCACTGTGCGTGGCATGGCGTTCTCGATCCGCCATTCCTCGACATTGAGGATGACCCATACCGCGAGTTTCTTGCCGCCGGGAAGCGTCAGCTTCGGTCGGTCGACTTGTGCTTGATAGGGGATGCGATCGCTCAGCGGCACGGTAAGCTTTCCAGGTGTGGATAGACTATTCGGCGGCCCTGGAGCCGCTGGATACGGCGGCATTGACCCGGGGTATGACCTTTTCCGCCATCAGGATCATCGACTGGCGTCCGAGTTCGCGATCCTTCCAATCCTTGCCGGCATAGAGCAGTGTGCCGAAAGGCCCGGTTTCTTCCTGAAAAGCCAGCAGTTGATCCGCTACGCTCTCCGGCGTGCCATGAATGATCAGCTTGTCGCAGATCGACTCCAGCGTCACCTCGTCATCGGGCTGATCGCGGTGCGTCTTGAACAATTCGATACGACCACCGCGCTTAAGCTTGGTGAACAGTGAGCGATAGTAATAAACATAGGGTCCATTCGGATCGGTGGCGTAGGCCTTTGCCGTTGCTGCGTCCTTGGCGACGAACACGCTCTTGGCAACGCGCCAATTTGCTGTATCCGCAGGACGGCCGGCGCGTTCGCATCCCTCGACGTATTTCGGCCAGTGGCTTTTCACCCAGGCCGGCATCAGGAAGTTTGCCGAGATCGGCTCCCAGCCGCGTGCGGCGGCTTCCGTCACGCCTTTTGAGAACGGCGCCACCGCCGTGACCACGATCGGCGGGTGCGGCCGTTGCAGTGGGCGCGGAATGAAGCCCTGGCCGATGTCTTCGATCAGGGTCTTCTGAACCGATATGTTCCAGAATTTGCCCTGAAGATTATAGGGCGGCTCGCTCGCCCAGATCTGAAGCACCTGATTGATCGCCTCCAGGAACATGGCATTCCTGTCCGCCTCGAGGTTGCCGAATACTTCGGCGTCCGACAGCAGGCCGCCGGGGCTGATACCGAAGATCAGACGTCCGTCGAGCATATGATCGAGCATCGCGATCGAGGCTGCAATCGCCGCCGGATGAGCGTTCGGCATGTTGATGGTGCCGGTGCCAAGCTTGATCTGCCTGGTCGCCGCCGCGAGCCACGCGATGAAAGCTACGCAGGACGTAATGTTCTCGGCTCTGTCGGTGACGTGCTCGCCGACATAGGCTTCGGTGAAGCCGAGTTCATCGGCCAGCAGGAAAGCCTCGCGATCCTCCTTGAGCGAAAGCCGCCAATCCTTGTCGACGGGATGGATCGGCATCGTAAAGAACCCAAGCTTCATGGTCTGCTCTTCCCCAAAGGCAGGCTTTTTGGTTGGCACAGAACGTGCGTCGTTCGTCGCATGAAAACAAGCTCAAAGTCGAAATAATCACCCGACAACAAACTTGACCTTTGGCGGTCCCAGCCGTCTAATCCCGCAAAAATGCCGACAGTGTTGGCCGGGGAGGTCACGTCAAAAATGAAAGCCTCGGCTTTCGCTTACGCCCGCGCAACCAGCGTCACAAATGCGCTGGAATTGCTGACCGCGCACGGCGAAAGGGCCAAGGTGTTGTCGGGCGGCCAGAGCCTGCTGCCGGCGATGAACCTGCGCCTGGTCGCGCCCGAATTCATTATCGATATCGGCGAGTTGGCCGAGTTACGTGGAGTTGTGGTGAGGGAAGGCGTCCTCACCATCGGTGCGTTGACACGCCACGCCGATCTCTTGAAATCTCCGGAAATAGCAACCCATGCTCCATTGCTGGCGGATGCAGTCGCCCATGTCGCTCACCCTGCTATCCGCACCCGTGGCACCATCGGGGGAAGCCTTGCGCACGCAGACCCAGCTTCCGAGCTGCCGGCCTGCATGCTGGCGCTTGGCGCTACCATCATTGCTCGCGGGCCAAACGGCGAGCGGCGGATTGCGGCAAGCGAGTTTTTCGTCGGGATCTACGAAACCGCGCTCAAGCCGGAGGAGTTGTTGGTCGCCGTTGAACTGCCGGTGAGTCCAAAAAATTCAACGCATTTCTTTCATGAGTTCGCCCGTCGACATGGCGACTACGCGATCGTCGGTCTCGCAGCACAAGCTTTCGTCAGGGATGGGCGGTTCGCCAACCTTCGCCTTGGCTTCTTCGCCGTCGGCGATCGCCCGCTGCTGGCCAAGTCTGCCGGCAAGCTCGTTGATGTTGTCATCACGTCTGCAGTATTGGCCGAGGCGTCCTCCGCATTGAATGACGAACTGGATCCCCTGGAGGATCAACAGGCGACACCCGCTATGCGCCGGCATCTGGCGAAGGTCCTGTTGGCGCGTTGCGTATCCTCGCTGCTTGATCGCCCTGATCTCTACGCGGGAGTATCAGCGTGACGACGGCGGTTGCAATTTCGCTTGTTGTCAATGGTGAGCACGTTGAAGCGAATGTACTGCCGCGTCTAAACTTGGCGGATTTTCTTCGCGAGCATCTTGAGCTGACCGGCACGCATGTCGGTTGCGAACACGGGGTGTGCGGTGCATGCACGGTCCGCCTCAATGGCGATATTGTCCGTTCCTGTTTGCTGCTTGCAGTACAGACACACAATGCCACGGTTGAGACGATCGAGGGGGTCTCCGACAGCGGCGAAATTGCCGATTTGCAATCTGCATTCCGAGAACGTAACGCACTGCAATGCGGCTTCTGTACGCCGGGAATGCTGATGGCGGCGCAGGATCTGCTGAAACAATCACCGTGTCCGGGTCGAGAACAGATTCGCGAACATCTTTCCGGCAACTATTGCCGTTGTACCGGCTACCAAGCCATCGTCGACGCCATCGAGATCACAGCGCGGGCGCGCGCCGGACGCTTGCCATGACATCAGCACAGGAAAAATCTGAAACGCTTTCTGCGCTGGACCGTCCGAACTCCTATATCGGCAAGACAGTGCCGCGGCCGAACCTCGACCGGCTGATGCAGGGGCGCGGGCTCTATGTCAGCGACATGGAGCTGCCGCGAATGGCGCATGTCGTGTTCCTGCGCTCGCCGCATGCGCACGCAAAGATCAATGGCATCGATACTTCAGTGGCCAAGCAGATGCCGGGAGTTATCGCCGTCGTCTCAGGCAGTGAACTCTCGACCGTCATCACGCCGTGGGTCGGCGTACTCTCGCATTTGAAGGGCCTCAAATCCGCTCCGCAAAGCGCTATCGCGGTTGACCGCGTGTGCTGGCAGGGCGAAGCGGTCGCGGCTGTGGTGGCAAGCAGTCGCGCTCAGGCCGAGGACGCCGCGGAGCTCGTCTTGGTCGACTATGAGGAACTCGATGCCGTAACAGACATGCGCACCGCACTTGATCCAACTACAGCCTTGATCCATGCCTCGCTCGGCGACAACCTAGCTTTTGAGCGCAATCACGATGCGGGAGCCGTCGATCAAGCCTTTGCCGAATCCGACGAGGTGGTGGAGGCAGAGTTCGTTTTCGGACGGCACACAGGCGTGACACTCGAACCGCGCGCGGTGGTAGCGGACTGGAACGCCGCGGAAGCAAGGCTGACCATCTATCAAGGCACGCAGGCGCCGCATATGGTGCAAAACATCGCGGCGCTCCATCTCGGTTTGAAGGAATCGCAGGTCCGCGTGGTCTGCAAGGACGTCGGCGGCTCCTTCGGCATCAAGGTCCATATCTATGCCGACGAGATGGCGACTTATGCGCTGTCGAAGCTGCTGCGGCGTCCGGTCAAATTCGTCGCCGACCGGGTCGAGAGCTTCAACACCGACATTCATGCCCGCGACCATCGCTGCAAGGGAAAGATTGGCGTCAAGCGCGATGGCACTATCACGGCATTCGAGATCGACGATCTTACAGGGATCGGGCCCTATTCGATGTACCCGCGCACCAGCGCGATCGAGGCCAATCAAGTCGTCAATCTCGTCGGTGGTCCCTATGTGACGAGGAATTATCGCGCGCGGGCCCGCGTCGTGTTCCAGAACAAGAACGTGATGTGCCAGTACCGCGCCGTCGGCCATCCGATCGCCTGTTCGGTGACGGAGGGTCTGGTCGATCTGGCGGCCATGAAGATCGGCATGGACCCGATCGAGATCCGCCGTCGCAATCTGATTGCCGATGACGCTTACCCCTGTGCTTCGCCGTCAGGTTTGCGCTTCGAGCAATTGTCGCACCATGCAGCGCTCGCCAAGCTCGTCAAAATGATGGACTACGACGCGTTGCGCGCCGAGCAGGCCGCTCTGCGGGCGAAAAATATCCATCGTGGCATAGGTATCGCCAGCTTCATCGAGGTTACCAATCCCAGTGCGGCGTTTTATGGCGTCGGCGGTGCGAAGATATCCTCGCAGGATGGCGTCGCGGTGCGGCTCGACGCGCAGGGATCAGTGATCTGCCAGACAAGTATCACAGAGCAGGGACAGGGATCGGAATCGCTTACCGCACAGATTGTCGGAAGCGTGCTTGGCGTCTCGATGGATCGGGTCCGCGTGATCCTGGGCGATACTGACAATACGCCGTATGGCGGAGGCACCTGGGCCTCGCGCGGCGCTGGTATCGGCGGAGAGGCCGCGCTTCAAGCCACCAAGGTGCTGCGCAAGAACATCCTCGACGTAGCGGCCGCCGTCCTGCAATCGACGCCAGGGGAGCTCGACATTGTCAACAACGGTGTCGTGAATGCCATTGATGGTACGCCGCGGATCGATTTGAGCGAGCTCGCGCGCATTGTCTATTTTCGTCCCGATACGCTGCCGCCCGGCATTCAGGCCGAGTTTATGGCTACCAGGCACTTTGTCCCGCGCGAATACCCCTTCGCCTTCACCAATGGCGTTCAGGCCTCCTGGCTAGAGGTCGATACCGATACCGGCTTTGTAAAACTGCTGAAGCATTGGGTGGTCGAGGATTGCGGCACCATCATCAATCCACAATTGGTCGATGAGCAGATCAGGGGAGGCGTGGTACAGGGCCTTGGTGCCGCGCTGTTCGAGAAATGCGTGTATGACGAACGCGGCCAACTCACCAACGCCAATATGGCCGACTATCTGGTTCCGATGTCCGGCGAAATGCCGGACATCGATGTCGGGCATGTGGTCTCACCAACCTTGGAAACGGAACTGGGGGCGAAGGGCGCCGGCGAGGCCGGCACGGCAGGTGCGGCGGCGGCCGTAACCAACGCGGTCAACGACGCGCTCCGGCCGCTTGGGACAATCATCACGGAAATTCCGCTGACGCCTCAGGTTATTCTGACTGCCTTGGGACGAATATAATACGACGCAACAGGATCGATCAGACAGAACGAGAAGCCATATGGACCAAGCCCAGCGCGCCATCCAAACCGAGTCCAACGAAGTCCTCTATGACGTAGCCGATCATAAGCTCCTGCCGCTGTTCAAGACGCAGGACATGCACGAAGGCATCAGGGCGTTCATGGAGAAGCGGGAGCCGAAGTTCGAAGGGCGTTGATTACCGTTCGGCTATTCGGCTGCCGCACTCGCGATCGCGCCCGCCTGCCGGTTGGTCACAACCACCTTGATCGCATCGTCGACGCGCTCGCGGGCATAGCGCAGCGCTGTCGGCAGATCGGCCAGCGGAAATGTGTGGGTATGGATTTTGGTGGCGTCGAAGCGTTTCTCCGCCATCAGCGCCATGGCGCGCCGAGTAGCACTGCGGCCTTCGCCGCGAATTCCGAAAGTATAGATATTGTTCTTCACGAGATGCGCGAGATCCATCGTGACTGGATCGTGAGGAAATGCGGCGAGACAGATTTTCCCGCCGCGATTGGTCATGTGAATGGCCTGATTGATTGTTGCTTCGGTGCCGGCGCACTCGACCACATAGTCCGTGCCGATACCGCCGGTGAGTTGCCTGACCACCTCAACCGCATCCTCGTCGTTGATATTGACGACGCGGTCGGCGCCGAGCTCCCGGCCGATCGCCAGCCGTCTGTTGCGTGTCCCGGTCAGGATGACCGGGCTGGCGCCGAGCGCCTTGGCAACGGCCACCGCGAGTAGCCCGATCGGCCCGGGGCCGATCACCACAACGCTCTCGCCGGCTACCAACCCTCCCAACTCCGTCAATCCATACATCGAGGTCCCCGCGGTGACGACCAGCGTCGCCTCGGCGTCGCTCATCGTGTCGGGCACCCGCGCCAGCGTGTTGATATGATTGATCGCGTATTCGGCAAAGCCGCCGTCCGTCGTGAAGCCGTTCGCGCGATGGCCCTTCTCCGGTTTCCCGTAGTTCAGACATGACGTATACATGCCCTGGCGGCAGCGCTTGCACTGGCCGCAGCCGGCATGGATCTCCACGCTGATCCGCTCGCCGATCTCGAATTCGTCCACGTCGGGCCCGAGCGCGGCGACCGTGCCCATGTACTCGTGGCCCGGTGTGAAGTTCTTGTTGAAGGGCAGGCCGCCTTCAATGCTGGCCGGTGATCCCGAGCGAATGATTTCCAGATCGGTGGCGCAGATTGCAACGGCATCGATCCGGATCAGGACTTCCGCGCGTGCGGGAACGGGCACTGGCTTTTCAAGCAGCAACAGCTGCTCCGGGTCGCCCAGCACCCAGGCCTTCATCCGGTCGGGAATGGGAAGTGCGGGCGATGTCTTCACGCCTGAGGGTTGGTACATGGGCGTATCCTCTCGCCCCGGATGCTACCGGAAATCGCCGGCCGACAAAATTGCTGAATACGGGTGGCGTTTGCCGAGACATTTGCTGCATAGCAAAATGCCTGTCGCAAAACCTTCATGCGCGGCCTATACTTGCACACCGGTTGGTGATGAGATCGTCAATTGCCGCCCTGAACCGGAGTGACCCATGAAGACCGTCCGTTTTGTACTTGCCTTGCTCGCGCTGTCGCTGATTGCGCCCTGGCAGTCCGCCAAAGCGGCCGACGTCATCTGCTATAATTGCCCGCCGGAATGGGCGGACTGGGCTTCGATGCTCAAGGCGATCAAGGCCGATCTCAACTACGATATCCCGCACGACAACAAGAATTCCGGCCAGGCGCTGGCTCAGATACTCGCCGAGAAAAGCAATCCTGTGGGCGATATCGGTTATTTCGGCGTGACCTTCGGTATGAAAGCCAAAGCGCAGGATGCGCTCGAACCTTACAAGCCGGCGAAATGGGACCAGGTTCCCGCCGGCCTGAAAGATGCCGACGGCTATTGGACCACGATTCATTCCGGCACGCTTGGCCTGTTCGTGAACAAGGACGCGCTCGGCGGCAAGCCGGTGCCGGCCTGCTGGAAGGATCTCCTGAAGCCCGACTACAAGGGCATGGTCGGTTATCTCGATCCGTCGTCGGCTGCGGTCGGATATGTCGGCGCGGTCGCGATCAATCTGGCGCTCGGCGGCTCCGAGGCGAATTTCGATCCCGCGATCAATTTCTTCAAGGACCTGCGGAAGAACGATCCGATCGTTCCCAAGCAGACTTCCTACGCCCGCGTTGTTTCCGGCGAGATGCCGATCCTGTTCGACTATGATTTCAATGCCTATCGCGCGAAGTATTCAGAAAAGGGCAATTTTGAGTTCGTAATCCCCTGCGAGGGATCGGTGGTGTTTCCCTACGTCGTCGGCCTCGTCAAGAACGCGCCCGACAAGGACAAGGCCAAGAAGGTGCTGGACTATCTTTTGTCCGACAAGGGACAGGCGATCTGGACCAACGCCTATCTCCGACCGGCGCGGCCGATCGAGCTGCCTGAGGCGGTAAAGAAGAAGTTCCTGCCTGACAGCGATTATGCGCGCGCGAAGAACGTCGACTGGGGTCAGATGGAAAACGTGCAAAAAGGCTTTGTCGACCGCTATCTCGCCGAGGTCCGCTGAGGCAATATGGCGCCTCTCGCCGGGGCGCTATCTTCTGATGTCACATAGGTCTTTTGTATGGTTATGCCTGCTGCCGCTTGCGGTAGTGACGGCGGCATTTTTCCTGCTGCCAATGGCACGGCTTGTCGTGACCGGCGCGGAAGGCCCGCAGGGGCTCGCGGGATATCTCGCGATCCTGACCGAGCAGCGTTACCGTGCGACGCTTGTCAACACCGTCCTACTTGCCGTCGCGACCACCATTGTGACCCTGATCGTGGCGACGATCGCTGGAATGTTCCTGCAGCGGCATCGTTTCCCCGGTCGCGCCGTTCTAATTGCGATGCTGACCTTTCCGCTGGCGTTTCCCGGCGTGGTGGTCGGGTTCATGATCATTCTCCTCGCCGGGCGACAGGGCCTGATTGGCGATTTCTCCAACCGCCTGTTCGGCGAGAAGCTGGTCTTTGCCTATTCGATCTACGGCCTGTTTCTCGGATATCTCTATTTCTCCATCCCGCGCGTCATTCTCACCATTATGGCTGCGGTACAGAAGCTCGATGTTGGCCTGGAAGAAGCCGCGCGTTCGCTCGGCGCGGGCCCGTGGGCGGTACAGCGCGATGTCGTGCTGCCGGCGCTGGCGCCGGCCTTCGTTGCCTCCGGCGCGATTGCTTTCGCGACCGCGATGGGAGCGTTCGGAACGGCGTTTACGCTGGCGACGAACATCGATGTGCTTCCGATGCTGATCTACACCGAATTCACGCTGGCTGCGAATTTCTCCATCTCCGCCGCGCTGTCGGTCGGGCTCGGCATCATCACCTGGCTCATTCTTGCGCTTGCCCGCTCCTTCAGCGGAAGCGCCGTTGCGGCGGCTGGATGAGGCCATGCGCGATCGCCTGATCTTCACCGGCCAACTCATTTTCACACTGTTGGTCGCCGCATTCCTGGTGGTGCCCGCGATCCTGTCGATTTCCGCTGGCGTGACCGTGAATTATTTCCGTGGCATCCAATCGGGCGTGACCCTGCAGTGGGTCGTGCAGGTATGGGAGCTCTATGCCGGCACCATCCTGCTGTCATTCGTAGTCGCATTTGCGACGCTTGCAGTAACGCTCGCCGTGGGCGTTCCAGCCGCCTATGCCTTGCATGTGCGGGGAGGGCGCCTGTCGCGGATCGTCGAGGAGATCATCACCCTGCCGTTGGCGATCCCTGGCCTGGCCATCGCGCTGGCACTGCTCTTGACCTACGGGGGATTCGGCGATTTTCGCCGCTCCTGGCTGTTCATTCTCGTGGGCCATGTCATCTTCACCATGCCCTTCATGGTGCGATCGGTCATGGCCGTGTTCGCGACCGTCGACATCAAGACGCTGGACGAAGGCGCAGCGTCGCTCGGCGCATCGCCGTGGCGGCGTTTCCGCGACGTGATCGTGCCCAACGCGGTGCCGGGGATATTGGCGGGCAGCCTGATGGTGGTGACGTTGTCGCTCGGTGAGTTCAACCTCACCTGGATGCTCCATACGCCGTTGACCAAGACGCTGCCGATTGGCCTTGCCGACAGCTATGCCTCGATGCGGCTGGAAGTGGCCTCGGCCTATACGCTGATCTTCTTCGTGATGATCATTCCGCTGCTGGTTGCCATGCAATTGTTTGCCGAGAAGGAACAGAAAAGATGAGTGCGCAGGCCGGACATGGCGCCTCAGTGCATATTGAGGCCTGCGGCAAGACGTTTGCCGACGGAACGCTCGCGCTCGAACCTGCAACGCTTGACATCGCCCGTGGTGAAACGCTGGTGCTGCTCGGCCCCTCCGGCTGCGGCAAAACCACCATGCTGCGCATCATCGCGGGGCTCGAAGTACCCGATGCCGGCGGCAGGGTGCTGTTTGACGGCAAGGACATGACGGCGGTGCCGATCGAGCGGCGTAACGTCGGCATGGTGTTCCAGTCCTACGCGCTTTTCCCCAACATGACTGTATCGGACAATATCGGCTACGGCCTGAAGATCCGCGGGATACCGGCCAAGGAGCGGGCGGCACGCGTCGCCGAACTGGTGGCGCTGACCAATATTTCCGGGCTTGAGAACCGCCGCATCGACCAGCTTTCCGGCGGTCAGCGTCAACGCGTCGCGCTCGCGCGCGCGGTAGCGATCCGACCGGGCATCCTGTTGCTCGACGAGCCGCTGACGGCGCTCGACGCCGCGCTGCGCGACCGGCTGCGCGGCGAACTGAACCGCCTGCTTCGTGCGTTGGGCATCACCGCGATTTACGTGACCCACGATCAGTCCGAGGCCATGGAGCTTGGCGACCGTGTCGTCGTCATGCAGAAGGGAGCGATTGCCCAGATCGGCACGCCGCGCGAGATCTACTTCACGCCGCGAAGTCGCTTTGTCGCCGAATTCATTGGTGCTGCGAACATCGTCGAAGCGACCATCGAGGGCGGCCATCTCATGTTACCGGGCGGACGGCAGCCGATTCACTGCGACGTGGACATGCCGGCGGCGGTTGCAATGATCCGCCCCGAAACCATTCGCGTGACGTCAGCCGGAAGTGCGTCGCTTTCGGGCACTATCGACAGCGTGAGCTTCATTGGTGATAGGCAACGGCTGGTCATCAGCGGTGCATCCAATAGATTGCTCAGCGTCGACGCGCCGAATACGGTTCAAGCCAAGGCTGGCGAACGGATCGGACTGTCGATTTCGCCGGACGCCGTCCGCCTGTTGCCGCCTGAGAATTGAGAAGCCCGATGTCGCCAAAGCCGGTTCATATTGCCCAGATTTCCGATCTCCATATCAAGCCGCCGGGATCGCTTGCCTACGGCAGGGTCGATACCGCCAAGGCGCTCGAGCGTTGCGTCGCGGCGCTGAATGAATTCGATCCGGCGCCCGATTTTGTGGTCATCTCCGGCGATCTCGCCGACACGCCGACGGCTGAGGAGTATCAATATCTCAAGCGGCTGCTGGCGCCGCTCAAGCTCCCGTTTGCCGGTATTCCCGGCAATCACGATTCGCGCGAGTTGATGCGGGCCGCGTTTCCTTCCGCTTCGTATGCCTTCGTGTCCGGGCCGCTCAATCAGAAGATCGAGGTCGCCGGGCTCGATCTGTTGTTGCTGGATTCAAGCGTGCATCGAAAGCCGCATGGCGAACTCGAAGAGCCGACGCTGCAATGGCTTGATGCTAGTCTGGCTTCGTCACCCGACCGGCCGGCGCTGCTGTTTTTGCACCATCCGCCGTTCAAGACGGGCATTTGGCACATGGACCGCCAGAATCTCCTCAACGCGGGCGATCTCGCACCCGTCGTGCGCCGTCATCCCCGCGTGCAGCTGATCGCAACGGGGCATATCCATCGCGCGACGCTGACCATGTTTGCGGGCGTACCGACCACGATCTGCCCGGCCCCGAATCATGCGGTCGATCTCGATCTGGCCGAACTGCGCCAACCCTCCTTCAAGGTCGAGCCGCCCGCCTTCCACCTCCATAGCTGGTTTCCAGGCGAGGGGTGCGGCACGGTCGTGACCCATCAAGTCCCCATAGGTACCTTCGACGGGCCGCATCCGTTTTTTGGTCCGGATGGCAAGCTGCTTTAGTCACCGCGCGCACCCGGCATTCGCTGCCCCGGGGGGCAGCCCATTTTCCGGACCGATTGCAAAGCGGAGAGTTCGAGCGCAATCTTTCCTCAAGAGAGGCGGCTGCGATGCGCAAAGCCAGCCCGATCGGGGGGAAATGTATGCGTCTGGTCCATTTGCTGATTCCGGCGCTCGCGCTGTTCTCAAGCCACCAAGCGATAGCCCAGGGGAGTTATCCCGACCGGCCGATCAAGATGATCGTGCCACTTGCCGCGGCAAGTGCGGTCGATGTCGCCGCGCGGATCGTCACCCAGAAGATGGCCGACAATATGGGCCAGCAGATTGTGATCCTGAACCAGCCGGGCGCGTCGGGGCTGATGGGGGCCGAGGCCGTCGCCCGCGCCGAACCGGACGGCTACACGATTGGCGGGTTCAACGACAGCATCATGACGATGGTGCCGAACCTGCATTCCAAGATGCGGTGGGACATCCTCAGGGATTTCGAGCCGGTGTCGCTGGTTGCGACGGTGGAGTGGGGGCTGGTTGCCAACAATCAGGCCAGCTTCAGGAGCGCAGCGGATCTGATTGCTGCCGCGAAGGCGGCGCCCGGCAAGGTCGATTATGGCTCGGGCGGACCGGGAAGCCCGCAGCATCTGGCGATGGCGATGTTCGCGTCGGCTGCCGGCATATCGCTGACGCATGTGCCCTACAAGGGCGCCACCCAGGCCGCAACCGACATTGCCGCCGGCCAAATTCCCGTCGGCTTCCAGGGCCTGGGCACGGTCGCAACGCTCGTGCGCGGCGGACAACTCAGGCTGATCGGGGTGACCACCGAGAAGAGATTGTCGCAATTTCCTGATGTGCCGACCGTCTCGGAATCCGGTCTGCCCGGCTTCTTCTTCAACTCATGGTTCACGATTCTCGCGCCAGCCAATACCCCGAAGGATATCATTGTCCGCCTGAACGCCGAGGTGCTGAAGGCAGTCGGCGATGGCGATGTGCGCCGCAAGCTTGAAGAGCTGGGTTTCGCCGTGCGCGGCAGCTCGGCGGAGGAGCTGCGCGCCATGACGCGCGATCAGCTCGCGAAGTATGAGCGCGTGATCAGGGAAACGGGAATCGCCAAGGAATAGCCGCCGGCGGATGGCGCCACAGGCGTCAGCAGCCGGCAGCCCGTCTCGCAATCAATAGCAGGCGTAACGACGGCCGCCGCGACCAAGATAGTACGCTGAATGCGGACGTCCAGCGCTCGCTCGAAAGATCTATTCCGCTCGTGCTACGCAGTTTTGCGACGCCAGTCTTGTGCAAATCTTGGTGTGGTGCGATCTCATCGGCAGTGGCTCGGGCTCTGGGCGCTCGTAATGTTTCGGAAGCGCAAGCGCTTGCCGCGCATGCAATCCTGCTTTCCTTGATTTTCGGCGCGATCTCGGCTGCGGCACTGATTTTTTTCGGACCCCAGATATATGGCTTGCTGGGAGCAAGAGGTGATTCTCTCAATCAGGCTCTTTCTTACTCCATCTCACTCTTCGGACTTCCGCCGCGGTGGCAACTCTTTTCGCGTATTCCGAAAGTAGCGTTGCTCTCGTCGTTGCAGATACTGGTTTCCAACGTCGCCCTGATCGCAATAACGGCTTATGTCGCTCACTTCGGTATTGAAGCGCTGGCCAGTTATGGCTTGGCTGCTCGCGTCGAGTTTCTTATTTCTTCCTTGGTACTCGCTCTGGGCGTAGGCACGACGACAATGGTTGGGACCTGTGTTGGCGCTGGCCTGGAGGCACGTGCACGTCGTGTGACGCTTGTTTCCTGTTTGCTGGCGGCGGCTATTTTTGCCGCGATCGGGCTCGGCGTTGCGCTTTCGGGAAGATCGATCGCAGGTCTTTTTACACACGTCGAAGAAGTTGTCCTTGCGGCATCCGGCTATTTTTACGCGACGGGCATGGTTTACGGGTTCTTGGCCGCATTTGTGATACTGTTTTCCGCCTGTTGGGGATGGACGACGGCTCCGCTGCTTGCCAGCCTGTTGAGGGTTGCTATCGTATTGGTCGGCGGATGGATGCTGCAGCAGCAGGCGCCCCAGCTCGATTGGCTGTACTATCTTGTCGCAGGTTCCACGGTTATTGGGGCGTTAACGCTGGGCATCGTTTTGGCCATCTGGTCGCCAAATCGACGCGTTTTGATGCTTTCCGGTTGAAAAGTTGACCGGCGTTGATTACGGAAGGGCTGCCATCCCGTGTTCCCAGGAGTTTGACTGGCGTGCCTCAACAAAGGACGGGTGAAGCTCACGGATTCTCGAGCAGCAAGCTATCGGTCTTGCGCAAGCACCCGATTTTTGCCGACCTCGAGCCAGAGGCTTTTGAGCAGCTCTGCCGTTACGCCAAACACTCCACGCTGAAGCGGGGCGCCACGCTGTTTTCAAAAGGGGACGCCGGCCACAGCCTGTACGCGGTCATTTCGGGTACGGTGAAGATGAGTATTTCCTCGCCGGATGGCCGCAACGCGATCCTGAATATCGTTGGACCTGGGGAAATTTTCGGCGAGATCGCGCTGCTCGACGGAAGAGCCCGCTCCGCCGACGCCATCGCAAACAGCAATTGCGAACTCTTCGTCATCGACCGGCGCGAATTCATCCCCTTTGTGAAAGCTCAACCGGCGCTGGCGATGAAGTTTATCGAATTGCTCTGTGAGCGGTTGCGAGTGACCAGTGATCAGGTCGAGCAGATTATCCTGCAGAATCTGCCCGGACGGCTCGCCAGCGCGCTGCTTCGCCTGTCCGAAAAGCATACGTCTGCGCCGCAGGGTCGAACCATCGCGATCACGCAGCAGGAGATCAGCGAGATGGTTGGCATGACCCGGGAGAGCATCAACAAGCAATTGCGCGCCTGGGCAGGCCGCGATTTGGTCCGGCTCGAGCACGGTGCCATCGTTGTGCTGAATGCCGAGATGCTTCGCGAGATGGCGGAAGCGGGGTCAGGGCACGGCGGCGAATGACCGGCGATGCGCTTCGCGAAGGCGGCCAGCGAAGTCGGGACGCTCAAGGCTCATTGGCTGACGGGTGCAGGATTGGCGCCACGTTCAATCGTGAATTCCACGTCAATCAGCCCACGCGAGTGATTCAGGTCCGATTGCGACATCAGCAAGGTCAGATCCTTGCCCTTGAGGGATGCGAGCACCGCCGACAGCCGTTCCGACAGCGCCGGCGCGATGCCTTCGAACGGCTCGTCGAGCAGCAGGCATTTGGTGCCAATGGCAAGCGCCCGGCCGAGCGCGACCAGCTTTTGCTGTCCGCCGCTCAGCAATAGCGCCTTGCGCTGGCGCATCTCGGTGAGTTCGCCGATCACCTCATAGACGAAGTCGAGCCGGGCCTTGCGGTCGAGATGCCCCGCAACCCACAACGGCAACATGATGTTTTCCTCGACCGTCAACTGCGGCACCAGGCAGCGATCTTCCGGCATATAACCGATCCCGAGTGCCGCGCGCGCATGGCGCGGACGGGATGACAGGTCGTTGCCTTCGAACCACACCATGCCCCTGGCCGGTGTGAGATGCCCCATGATCGAACGCATCAGCGTTGTCTTGCCGGCGCCGTTGCGGCCCACCAGACTGACCATGGCGCCTTTCGCGACGTGCATTGTAAAGCCACGCAATGCCGGCATCGACTGGATCTCGACGACAAGATCGTCGATTGCAAGCAGTGGCGCCGCGCCGTTCATCGCAGGCCTCCGGTGACGTAGCGGCGGACTTCCTGATTATTCAGGACCTCGGCGGGCACCCCGTCGGCCAGAATCCGGCCCTGATAGAACGCCACCACGCGATCGGCATAGCGGCTGACGATTTCCATGTCGTGCTCGACGAATACGATGGTCGCTGCGTCGGGCGCGACGGCGTGGATAACGCGATCCATGGTCGTGAATTTTTCTTCCGCCGATACTCCGGAGGTCGGCTCATCCAGCAGCAGTAGTCTTGGACGGCGTACCAATGCCATGGCGATGTCGATCAGTTTGCGCACGCCGCCCGCAAGCTCCGAGATTGGACGATCGGCCAGATCGGCAAGGCCAAAGCGTTCCAGCAACTCGACGGCCTTGTCGCGGCGGCCTTGGGCCTCCGCCGGCGCCCGGAGCGACATCCGTGTGCCGATGCCGGAAATCGCCACAGTGAGATTTTCGGCGGCGGTGAGCTCGACAAACAGTTGTGGAATCTGGAAGGAACGGGAGATGCCAAGCCGGGCAACGCTTCGTGGCGAGCGTCTGCCGATGTCAATTCCGTCGAGCAGGATCGTCCCGCTGTCGGGCTTGAGGTAGCCGGTGACCATGTTGACGAAGGTGGTTTTACCGGCGCCGTTGGCGCCGATCAGGCTGATCTTCTGACCGGCCGGAACATCGAGGGTAAGCGCATCGGCCGCAACCACCGCGCCAAAGCGCTTCTCGAGCCTGCGTACCGAAAGAACCGGGTTCACGGTGCGGCTCCTCGTTCGGCGGTGAGGGGAGCCGTGGCCGAGATGCGCCGCTTGCGCCGGTCCCTGATCCAGAGCGAACCGATGCCACGCGGCAGAAACAGAATGACGCCCAGGAGGAAGACGCCGAGCACGAGCTGCCAGGTATTGGGCAAATAGAGGTTCGAGAACGAACGGACCAGCTCCAGCGCCATCGAGGCGACGAAGACGGCGGCCACGCTCTGGTTGCCGGCAAGCACCGCCACGAAGACGAATTCGCCCGATGTGGTCCAGTATGCGAATTGCGGATCGATATGCCGCTGCGCCATCAGGGCAAAGGCGCCGCTGGCGCCGGCGAAGATCGCGGCGATCAGGAAGTTGATCGATATGATCCGGTTGGCCGAGAGGCCGAGATATTCGACGCGCAGGTTGTTTTCACGCACCGCAAGGCTGGCAAGACCGAATTCGGACCGGAACAGGAAGGTCGCGCCGATGCCGGCAAGACCGGTAACGATGACCGAGACGGCATACAGCATGAAGTCGGCCTCGCGCGGATCGGTGAAGGTCATGCCAAACAGGCTTGGTCGTCCGACATTGAACCCGTCGGAGCCGCCAAGCGCGGTCGATTTCACCAGCGCGCCGTAAAACACCATCGATAGCGCCAATGTCAGCATGCCGAAGAAAATTCCGCTGTAGCGCGCGATCAACGGCCCGATGACCAGGCCGAGCAGGCCGCCGCAGGCCGCGCCGACGATCACCTGCGCCACCGCGTCGGTGAGACCCCAGGCGTTGGCGATCAGCGCCACGCCATAGCCGCCGGCGGCAAAGAACAGGCCCTGACCGAACGAGACGTTGCCGGTGCGCGCCAGCACGACGATGCCAAGGGCGATCAGCGCATTGGAGGCGGCAATCGTCGCCAGCGACAAAGTCCAGGTCGGCAGCACGCGGCCGAACAAGGTCACCCCCGCGATGACGGCGATCATGGCCAGCGGATGCAGGTCCTTCTTCATCAAATCCGCCTTGCCGTCTCGCGCTTGAAAAGACCCTCAGGGCGAAACATCAGCACGGCCGCCATGATCAGATAGATCATGAACAGTTCAGCCTGCGGCATCAGGTGCACCGATGCGGCGCGCGCCAGCCCGACCAGAATGGCGCCGACGGCCGCGCCCTCGACGCTGCCCAACCCGCCGATCACCACGATAGCAAAGCTCAGGATGATGACGTCCGAACTGAGGCCGGGCTGCATCGATATTTTGGGCGCGGTCAGCGCGCCGGCGAGGGCGGCGAGCAGGACGCCAAATGCAAAGGCGATCGCATAGACGCGGTTGACCCGTACGCCCATGCTGACGCTCATTTCCTCATTGTGGATCACCGCCAGAACTATCTTGCCGATCACGGTGCGATTGAGGCCGAACCAGATCGCAAAGCCGATCAAGGCCGAGATCGGGATCAGCACCAGATCGTAGCCGACGTAATAGAGCCCGGCGAATTCGAGATTGCCGAACAACTCATATGGCTGCGTCGCATAGATCGGATTGACGCCCCAGATCAGCTTGGTGACGTCTTCAAGGATCAGAAACACGGCGTAGGTCACCAGCAGCAGCACCACTTCGTCGCGGCCGTAGAACATTTTCAGGAGGCCGCGTTCCAGCAGAAGTCCGACGGCGGACGCGATCAGCGCCACCGAGAGCAGCATGGCGACGAAACCAACGCTTGGGGGGAGGCCGCGCGCGGCCACCATGGTTACTGCGGTTGCCGCGATATAGGCGCCGAGGGCGTAGAAGCTGCCATGGGCGATGTTGAGGATCTTCAATACGCCGAATACCAGCGTCAGGCCGAGGGCGACGATGAACAGCCACGAGGCCTGAATCAGGCCATCGAGAACGATCGTCAGAAAGAAATTCATGGCGGTGGAGTCACGCGGGTCGTCGGTGGCAGAAAAAGGCGGCGCGGAGCTTAATCACGCGCCGCCATGTGTGCATCATTGGATGCCAGTGCGGCCTAATTGCACTTGGCGCCCTGCATGCCGCCTTTGATCCAGTCGATCGACTTCACGCCCGGGGGCGGGTTGACGCATTCGGCGGCGAAGTACTGGATATCGACCAGATCAACTCGCTTGAGATCCGGATTGTATTTGGTGCGGCTGAAGGCGATCGGCTGGATCGCCTGATGGCCGTCGGCGAGCTTCATCTGAATGAGTCCGCCGGGCGACGGCCACTCCAGGCCGGTCATTGCCGCGACCATTTCATCGGTCGAAGGCTTCTTGCCGCCGTTCTTGCTCATGGCCTTTTCGACGGCCGCCTTCAATCCAAGAATCGATTGCGTAATGCGATAGGCGGCCTGGACCGGATAGACGCCGTTGGCGGCTTCGTATCCCTTGAATAGCCAATCGTTCAGCGGCGACTTCTGCGACATCAGGCCGTAGGCGCCGCGCGCGCCGAGGATGGTGCCGTCGGGCATCTTGTCGCCGAGCGGGGGCAGCACGTGGTCGGCGGCGCTGAACACCAACTGGCTACGCTTCGACAACCCGCGGGGAACAGATTGCAGGACGAAGGCCTGCAGGTCGCCGCCCCACAGGCTCGAATAGACCACATCGGAGCCGGCGCCTACCAGCGCGGAAATTTCGGTGCCGTACTGGCCTGCACCGAACTTGGGCAGCAGGTCCGTCTGAACCTTGACGTTGGGGTAGAGCTGCTGGGCGGCGGCGACGAAATCGGCCCGGCTGTCCTGGCCCCAAGCGTAATCCTGGTTGATCGCCGAAAGCGAGTCCATCTTGATGTTCTTGGCCTTCATGTATCTGACGAGGCCGACGTTATCCATCGTGGCATGGGCAGCGGTACGGAACACGTAGTTGTATTTGGCTTCCTCGAAGATGCGCGGTGTGCCGCAGTCCATCAGCACCAGCATCTTCTTCAACTCTTCTGCGATCGGTGCTACCGCCAGGCAGTCGCCTGAGCTGATGTAGCCAAGCACGACGTCGACATTGTCGCGCTGATAGAGATTGCGCAGTTCCTGCACCTGCTTGGTGGCGCCGCCATTCTCGTCAATGATGACGGGCTCGATCTTCATGCCACCGAAGCCGACCTTCTCGTAAGGCGAGGGCACTGAACCCTTGTTCAGCTGATCGATGACGAATTGCGCGCCATTGCGGGCAGGAACACCAAAGCTATCCGCCGCCGGCCCCGACAGGAACGTCACGATGCCAAGCTTGAAGGTTTCCTGAGCGGACGCGGGTACCGCCAGCCCAAGCGACGTCGCAGCGACTGATGCAAATAGGACAGCGCGATTAGTCCGCCGAAGACGGTCCATGTTCTCCTCCCCTGATTCGACGGGTGTTCCCGTACGATTATCCGCGCCGCTTTGCCCCGGCATCGGCCATTATTGGGATGAGTTTAGGCAAGCTTTCACGGCGCGTCCATACGCGCCTCGTCCGAAAGGGAAGGTCGGGTAAGCGGCTAGATGCCGCCTTTGTCGAAGACGTTACGCCGGTTCGGCGCCTTCCCCGGCTTCACATGTCAAACACCGCAACGGCGCGGATCGGCGAAGCCGTCCCGCCGCGCCACTTCATCGGTAGGCCGATAAAGGTGAACTGGCCGCGGCCAAGCAGCGCTTCGAGATTGCACAGGCTCTCGATATGGGTGATGTCGAGGTCGAGGCAGGCCTTGTGGACGAGGGCATTCACCTTGCCCTCAGGTCCCGGCCGCATCGAATCGATACCGAAATGCACGACGCCCTGCTGCGCCAGCCATTCGGTGGCGGCGACGTTCACGCCGGAATTGTCGCTCGAATATTCCTTGCGGGGGAATGTTCGTTCGTGGTGACCGGTGCAGAGCAGCACGGTACCACCCCTCGGAACGGGCACGCCGGCCTTCGTCACCGCCGCCTCGAGATCGGCAGGCGTAATCTCGGCGCGCGGCGCGATGTGGCGCAGGTCGATGCAGATGCCCGGCACGATGCATTTCTCCAGTGGATACTCGTCGATGGATATGCCGCTCTTGCCGAAATGCCTGGGCGCGTCGATGTGGGTACCGGCGTGGTCCACCATGGAGATGAACATCGACGCCAGCCCGTGCACATTGCCGGACTCGGCAAAGGATTCTTCGTGGGTCTTCCACACGCCGTGCATGACGGGAGGGTGGCCAGGATAGCTCGGCGTGCGGTGATAGAGCTCGCGGCTGAGGTCGACGATCTTCACGCAAAGTCTCCCCGCCGCGGACTGCGGCGTCTGTTCTAGAACCCGAATGCCCTCGGCAGCGCCAGCGACAGCCAGGGCACGTAGGTCACGATCATCAGCACCGTAAACATCACGTAGTAGAATGGCCAGATGCCGCGCATCACCTCGTCAACGGAAACCTTGCCGATGGCGCAGCCGACGAACAGCGTCGTCCCCACCGGCGGCGTCAGCAGGCCGATGCCGAGATTGAGCAGCATGACGATGCCGAAATGCACGGGATCGATGCCGAAGCTCTTCACGACAGGCAGCAGGATCGGCGTACAGATCAGCAGCAGGGGCGCGAGATCGAGCGCCGTTCCCAGAACCAGCAGCATGATGTTCAACCACATCAGCAGCACGTATTTGTTGCTCGATATGGCAACGAAGAACTCGGTCATCTTTGCCGGCAGCTGCATCAGGGCGGCGATATAGCCGAAGCATGATGCCGTCGCGACCAGCGTCAGCACCATCGCAACCGTTTGCAGTGTCTTGTAGACCAGTAGCGGCAGTTCGGACCATTTGTAGTCGCGATAGATGAACATCGTGACGAAGAACGCCCAGACGCATGCGACGGCACCCGCCTCGATCGGCGTGAAGACGCCGGTGAGGATGCCGCCCAGAACGATGACCAGCGTCACGATTCCCCACACGGCGTCGCCAAGCATCTTGACCGCCTGTCGGATCGGCACAGGCTCGCCCTTGGGATGCTTGTCGCGATAGGCGTAGAACAGGCAAAGCACCATCAGCGAAAAGCCGAGCAGCAGGCCGGGGAGCACGCCGGCCAGGAATAGGCTGGTGATCGAAACCACGCCGCCGGTGGCCAGCGAATAGATCACCGAGTTATGGCTCGGCGGAATGATGATGGCCTGCAGGGACGCGCTGATGGTCACATTGGTTGCGAACACCCGCGGATAGCCCTTGGCGGCCATCTGGGGAATCATCACCGAACCGATCGCAGACGTATCGGCAACCGACGATCCCGAGATGCCGCTCATGATCGTGGTCGCGAGGATATTGACCTGCGAGAGGCCGCCCCGTATGCGCGTGAACCCGACGACGACGGCGGCGAAGTCGACCAGCCGCCTGGCCATGCCGCCCTCGGCCATGATGGCGCCTGCCAGCACGAAGAACGGGATGGTCAGCATCGAGACCTTGCCGACGCCGCTGGCGAATTGCTGCATGACCGCGCCGACCGGCAAGTCGATCCAGAGCGCGCCGACGAGCGAGGACAAGGCCAGCGCATAGGCGATCGGCATGCCGATCGCGAAGAACAAGCACATGCTGAGAAGCAGAACCGCGATATCCATGGCAATTACTCGACCGGTATGTGAGCGTCGCTGCCGTCACGCGGCGGCGGGCCGATGGTCAGGCGTTCGACGACGAATAGAAGCATCATGGCGCCGCTGACCACGATCGGAAGGTAGGTGATGCCGACCGACAACCATGGGAATTCGTCAACCGAATTATCCCAGGTGGTGTGAACGAGCCGCAGCCCCCACACCACCATGAAGATCGCAATCACGCCCATCAAGACTTCGCTGAGGAACAACGAAGCGCGGCGCAGCAGCGGCGGCAGCAAGTCGGTGCCAACGGTCATGTTCATGTGGATGCGCTGGCGATAGCAGTTGGCTGAGCCGATGAAGGTGATGCCGACGGTCAGCAGCACGGCCATCGGCTCGGGCCATGACGAGGCGCTGTTGAGGACGTAGCGGGTATAGACGGCCCACGGAATGACCGCCGAGACCAGCACGAGCGCCACGCACGCGATCGCAGCGCCGGTCCAGTAAACCGCATCGCTCACACGCCGGAAAACTCCTGCCGCAGAATTGGACATTTTGACCTCGGAATAACGGCGCTTCAAATCGCTTCGGCGGCTCGGAGAGGCGGTGGCCGGAACGGACATTATCCGGCCACGCCTCTATCGCGGATAGCGTCCTACTGGACCGCCTCGATACGCTTGACCATGGCCGCATACTTCGCGCCGTACTTGTCCCAGACCGGTTTGACGGCTTCCTGGAACGGCTTCTTGTCGATGTCGGTGATGATTTCGGTTCCGGACGCCTTCATTTTTTCGATGGCTGCGTTCTCAGCTTCATACCAGAGCACGCGCTGCTCGGCCTGCGCTTCCTTGGAAAGCTTCTTGATCAGCGCCTGATCGTCCGGCGACAGCTTCTGCCAGGAGATGCGCGAGAACACCAAAAGCTCCGGAATGATCAGGTGCTCGGTCATCGTGAAATACTTGGCCACCTGATTATGGTTCTGCGCTACGAACGACGGTGGATTGTTCTCGGCGCCATCGACCACGCCCGTTTGCATCGAGCTGAACACTTGGTCGAAGCCGAGCGCGACGCCATTGCCGCCCAGCGCGTTCATGGTGTCGACGAACAGCGGATTGCCCATCATGCGGACCTTGAGGCCCTTGAGGTCGGCAATGGTCCGGATCGGCCGCTTGTTGTTGTAGACGTTGCGCGAGCCGGCGTTCATCCAGCACAGCGCGATCAGGTTGGTCTTTTCGTTCGCGGAAATCTTCGCCAGCAGTTCGTCGCCGATTTCGCCGTCGATGACTTTCTCCATATGCTTGGAGTTACGGAAGACGAACGGCATGTTGAAGACGTTGACGTCGTCCACGACGGGGCCGACGGCGCCGACCGAAATACGGGCGAACTGCAGCGCGCCGAGCTGGGCCTGCTCGATCATTTCCTTTTCGCCGCCGAGCTGCATCGAGGGGAACATCTGGATCGTCAGCCGGCCGTTGGTGGCGGCTTCCAGCTTCTTGCCCATCCGGACGACGGCTTCGACCGTCGGATAGCCGAGCGGATGAACGTCGGAAGCCTTCAGCACCATTTTCGTTTGAGCGAATGCGGATGACAGCGGCGTCGTGGCCGCCATCGTGGCCCCGAGCCCTGCGCTCAACCTGATGAAGTCGCGGCGTTTCATGGTGTTCCTCCTGATGTTGTTTATCGTTTTATGGACTTTTCGAACTCTAAGGTCGCTCGTCGAAGTACTCCGGATTGATATGCTGGGTCGCCGAGATGTTCTCGAGAAGGTTTTCGAGGTGGATTTCCATCGCCCGCCTTGCGCCTTCCGCGTCATGCGCCTCGATCGCAGTCAGCACGGCCTCGTGTTCGACGATCACCTTTGCGATCCGCCCGCGCTGGGGCAGGGTTAGCCGGCGATAGCGATCGACGTGGACCTTCACCTGCTGGATATATTTCCAGATTCCGGGATAGCCGGCGACATCGGCGACTGTAGCATGAAACATTTCATCGGCCTGATGGAACGTATCGCTGTCTCCGGCAGCGCTGGCCTCGCGCTGGCGCTCCAGGATCGACTGCAGCGCCAGTATCTGGCTCGATGTCGCGCGTTCCGCGGCGAGCCGCGCGGTGGTTTCCTCTAGCGCCTTGCGGATGATGATCGCTTCCGGCAGCGCTGCAACCGGAATGCGTGAGACGAAGATGCCGGATTGGGGATATATCTCCAGCAGGCCTTCATCCGATAATTTCAGGATCGCCTCGCGAACGGGGGTGCGGCTCACCCCGTAGGAGAGCGCGATCTGCGCTTCCGAGATGGCTTCGCCCGGTCGGCGCTGCAGCGACACCAATTCGGCGCGAAGGTCGGAATAGATCCTGGACGCTGCCGTTGCCGCGCGCGGTCTGCCGCTGCGGCGAGTGCCGGCGGCCATTCGGCGAATCGTTGGATCCGTCTTTTTAGATGCGCGAGCGGGCATGGCTGCTTTCTCGATTGATATATTAGTATATGAATTGGCTCTGGCAACCAGAAATCGTGCTGCGACCGGTTTGGTGCAGTGCCGCGACTGTCAAAGCCCACCCTCGAGTTGGACCGAAGCGTTGGCGCCTAGTCCCGGTCGCCGATGAAGCCCGCGCGTTTTCGCTGTTCGCGTTGTTCGGCACCGGTCAACAGGTCGATCAGGGCCTGGGCTTGTCGCGGGTGGGCGGCGGCGGTCGTGATGCCCGCCGTGTACATGGTCGCAAGCTCGCAGCCCGGCGGTAGCGAACCGGACAAGGTTACGCCTTTGGTGCTGATGATCTCGGTCGATTGCGTGCACCCGATCGGACGCCGTGCGTCGGACGCGGCCAGTTCGCGCATCGCTGTCGCACCGTTCGGGAAGATATTGAGCCGGCTGGCAATCTCGTCGGCGATGCCGAGCCGATCAAGGACATTTGCAACATGAATTCCGGCGGTCGAGGCTTTGGTGTCCGGCACGAAGATCGCATCGGAGGCCAGCAAGACCTCGCGCAGGCCCGCAGCATCGCTGACTGTGACCTCGGGATCGCCGGTGCGGACGGCGAGGGCGGTTTCGACCAAGCCGACGTCGGAAATCGTCGCGGCAACGACCAGCCTCTCCTCCGCCAGTTTGGCGAGGAGCGCCGCGGTCAGGATAACGATGTCGGCTGGCGTGCCGCGGCGCAATTTGTCGGCCATGACACCAACCGCACCGAATTCGCCTGCGATATCGATTCCTGTGTGGGCCTTGAAGGCCGGCGTCAGGCTTCCGACCAGACCCTGCGCCGCACCGCCGCTCAGGATGTTCAGGCTGCTCATGAGGTCAATTCCATCGCGGCGATGATCCTGTCACGCGTGATCGGAAGATCGCGCATCCGCACGCCGAGCGCGTCGAACACGGCGTTGGCGATGGCGGCCGTAACAGGGCCGTGGGCCGCCTCGCCGGCGCCGACCGGATCCATATCAGGCCGCTGGATGACCTCTACCTCGACATCGGGCACTTCGCTGAAACGCAAGATCGGATATTCCGTCCAGCTCGTGCTGGTGATGCGTTGCCGGTCGAAGCGGACCCGTTCCTTCAGCACCCAGCTCGTGGCCTGGATGGCGCCGCCCTCGATCTGGTTGATGACGCCGTCGGGATTGATCGCTTCGCCGACATCGACCGCGAGCGTCAGCTTCCTGACGCGGATATCCTCGGCACCCTCGATCACGGCGATCGCGGCGCAATAGGCGCCGGTGTTCTTGTAGCGGGCAAAGGCCACGCCGTGACCGATGCTCGGCTGCTTCTCGGGCTTCCATTTGGCGCGAGCAGCAACTGCGCGGATAACGTCTTTTGCCCGCTCATCCCGCAAGTGGCGCAGCCGGAACGCAACCGGGTCCTCGCCGCGTTCGGCGGCGATTTCATCGAGGATGGATTCGATCGCAAACACATTGCCCTGCGCGCCCAGCGTTCGCAGCGCTGAAGTGCGGATCGGCATCGTTGTCAGGCGATGGCTTTCGATGTGCCAAGATGGGAAATCATAAAGCGGGACCGAGTTGCGATCACTGCCGCCGCCGTTTGCCTGTGGCGGATTGGTTGAGACCATGCGCGGAAACGGTTCTGCCAGCTCGAATCCCGCCAGCAGGGCGGGCAGTGCCGCGCGGCCCGGCCGTGCTACGTGGCCGTTGCCCCAGATACCGTGTCGCCAGTCCACGATTTCGCCTTGCGCATCGAGGTCAGCCTCGATCTCGATCGCCATCGCCGCCCCAAAGGGCGCATCGGACATCTCGCTTTGGCGTGACCACTGGACGCGCACCGGTCGGCCGCCTGCGGTTTTGGCTAGCAGCACGGCATCAAGCGCGACGTCGTCGGCGGCGTTATGCCCGTAGCAGCCGGCGCCTTCCATGTGCTCGACCGTGATGTTCTCGACCGGCAGCTTGAGAACCAGCGCCAGATCGGCGCGGAGGAGATAGACGCCCTGGCTGTGGGTCCAGACATGGACACGGTCGCCGTTCCACTGCGCCATCCCGCAGGACGGTGCGATCGACGCGTGCGCAATGTAGGGGCGGGTATATTGCCGCCTGATGGTCCGCACCGCCGCGCCGGGCGATGCAGCCGTTTTCTTGTCGATGGTCGTCGATTCCGATGGCTGAGCTTTCAGGAATGAAGCAAGATCGTTTTCGTCGGGCAGGGGCTCGCCGTCGGACCAGGACGCGCCTTTGCGCAAGGCGTTGAGAGCCGCCTCCGCGCCATGCTCGGTCTCGCTGACGACACCGGCAAAACTGCCGTCGCGCACGATGGCGACGAGGCCAGCCACCGCGCGGGCGCCATCCTCTCTCAATTCCGAAAGCTTCGCGCGCGCGTCCTCCGGCCGTAGCACGCGGCCATGCAGCATTCCCGGCAGTGCCTGGTCGTGGATGAATCGCGGCCGGCCCAAAACCTTGTCCGGAATGTCGATTCGCTGAATTGAACTGCCAGCCAACGCCCGGCGCGATGCGATCTTTGGCGTTACGCCCGGCGTGGCGTCGCGATCGAGCGAGACTTCCTCGGCAAGTTCCCAATAGCTGGTCCTGACGTTGCCCGGTCCCGAAATGGTGCCGTCCTCGATGTCGAGCGCATCGATATCAACCCCCAGCCGTTCGGCCGCCTGCTGAAGAAAGATCCGGCGGATCTCGGCGCACGCATGGCGCAGCGCGCAGCCCGACTGCTGGATGGAGAGGCTGCCCGATGTGACGCCTTCGTTGGGGCTTGTGGCGGTCGACGCACGGACCATCTGCACGCGCGAGAGATCGATATCGAGCTCATCCGCGGCGATCTGCGCCAGCGCCGTCACGATGCCTTGCCCGATCTCCACCTTGCCGGGCGAGATCGCTACCTGCCCGGTGCTTGAGAATTTCAGCCACGCCGACAGCTTCGGATTCGCTGCAAGGCTTACCGGCAGTGCGGGCGGGGAGGGAGCGGGCGCGGGCTGATTCATCCTGCCGCCATTTCTTCCGCCGCCCGCAGTACCGCCCGCACCATACGATTATGCGATCCGCAGCGGCAGAGATTGCGATCGAGCGCTTCCTTCACCTCCCGGCTCGTCGGCGACGGATTTCGCTTCAACAGCGCCGCTGCGCTCATCAGGATGCCGGAGACGCAATAACCGCATTGCAGCGCCTGTTCGGCGATGAAGGCGCGCTGCAGCGGATGCGGTCGCTCGCTCGTTCCCAGCCCTTCGATCGTCGTGATATCTTTGTCGGCCACCGACCAGAGCGGTGTATCGCAGGCGGATACCGCGCGATCGCCAATGATGACGTTGCAGGCGCCGCATTCGCCGGCGCCGCAGCCGAAATGTGGTCCGGTCACGCGGAGTTGCCCGCGCAGAATGTCCAGCAATGACCGGTCGGGATCGGCATCGACTTCCATCTCGGCGCCGTTGAGGCGAAATCGAACGCTCGGCATCGAGGGCGAACCTTTGCTCACGGCTTCTTATTGCGGCGGCTTGTCGAATTTCTTGACCACCTCCGCCCACTTCACAATATCGCCGCGCAGGAATTTGTCGAACTCCTCCGGCGTCATCGACATGGGAACAGCGCCCTGCTGGGTCCAGAGCTTGACGATATCGGGCCGTTTCACAATTGCTTTCACGGCCGCATTGAGTTTGTCGATGATCGGCTTTGGCGTGCCCGCGGGCGCCATCAGGCCGAGCCAGATGGTGGCCTCATAGCCGGGAATGCCGGCCTCGATCACCGTGGGCGCGTTGGGCAGCACGGTCGAGCGCGTCTTGCCTGTCGTCGCCAGCGCGCGTACCTGATTTTCGGCGACGTTGGGGGCCATCGCTGGAACCGCGTCGATCATCATCTGCACCTGGCCGCCGATCACGCCGCTGCGCGCTTCGCCGCTGTTGCGGTAGGGCACGTGCAAGACGTCGATGCCGGCCATGGCTTTGAACAGCTCGCCCGCCATGTGGTACGGCGTGCCCTGGCCCGATGACGCGTAGTTCAGTTTCGCAGGTTGCGATTTGGCAAGCGCGATGAATTCCGGCAGCGTCTTCGCCTGCACGGAGGGATGAACCACGATCACGAGATCGGAGTAGTTCACCGGCGCGATCGGTGCGAGATCGCGCATCAGTTCATATTTGCGCTGCGGAACCAGCGATTCATTCGCGGTCTGGGTATTCGACATCATCAACAGCGTATAGCCATCGGGTGGTGACTTGACGGCCTCCTGCGTACCGATCACGCCGCCGGCTCCGGTGCGGTTCTCGACGACGAAGGGCTGGCCAAAACTTTCCTGCAGAATGTTCCCGATCTGGCGGGCGGTGACGTCGGCAGGGCCACCGGCGCCGAAGGGAACAATCACCTTCACCGGCCGGGAGGGATAGTCCTGCGCCAGGCCGGGCGTAGCCAGAAGAGGCGGCGCCGCAACAATTGCTGCCAGCGCGAGCGCCGTTCTCAAGCGCATCATATCGACCTCCCCAACTCTGTCTTCTTTTGCAACGGCCCGTTTACCGGCCTCGTGCCAAGTCTAGCTATAAGTGCACCGACCGCTAGTCCCCAGAATCAGATATTCGTCGGCGCTCGGCCTATACAATTTCAGGGTGAAGGACGCGATATGAGGATTTCCGCCAGTCTGGCCGTTGCTGCAATCATGCTTTCGGGCGGCACCGTCGCCAGCGCCCAGACTCTCCCTGACTATATGGCGCCCATTGCCGGAAAGGCCGCCACGACAGCTTCCGACACCGCAACGAAGGATATGCTGGCGCTCAACACCGGCATGTTCGAGCTTTATGGCGATGCAGCGAAGATTTTCCAGAAAAACATCCTGGGCAAGCATCCGGTGATCCTCGCTCTCTTCTCCGGCGCCGGCGGGCGGATGATCCTATACCGGCCGGGAGCTGCGCCGATCGACGCGCCGCAGGTACCGGTCGTGTATCAGTTGCTGAAATCGGTCGGCCACAGCACGATGGCGCTGGTACAGGTCGTCGGCCCCTATGTCGATAACCCCGATAACAAGTCCTGGCGCGGCTCGATGCTGGCCTATCGCAGCCGCATGCAATCGGCGCTCGACGGCCTCGATGCAACGCCGATGGAGCCGGGCTGGCGCGACAACAACCGCACCATCCTGCAGAACAACATCGCTTTCATGGATGAATGCGTTGCCAAGGGCGTCATTCCGTTCGCCGCGCTCGAAGCGTTCGGCAAGAAACAGGCGCCATACCTGGCGAAGAATGTCGCCTGGGCAGCGCAAACGCAGGTCGCGCACTGGATGACGGTGCTGGCCGAGTGGAAGACGCAGCTCGGCGCTGATTGGGACAAGACCTATGCTGCCAGCAACACGATCTATGTCGCGCGCCAGAACAACGTGCTGTTCAGCGTACTGGCGCAATTCTTCGGTCCCGACGCCATCAATACCCGCCTGTTGCTGATCGAGACGATTTCCTTCACGACGACGCCGGCCGACATGCTGGAATCGCTGACCCGCATCATAGCCGACCGCTCGGTCGGGGCGCTGTTCTTCGGCAATTACCATCTGATGGATTACGAGCTGATGGGCGGCGATGCGCGCGCCGCGATCATCGCCGAGACCGGCAAGCGCGGCATGACGCCGTTCCTGCCGCCCGTCGTTCCCTTTGGCTCGAAGCAATGGCCGACATTGGTCACGCCGGGGCCGGGGCCTGCGACCATCGCTGATTTGAAGTGATTGCAGTGAGGTAACGGCATGCGGCCTTCGCGGCGCGAGTTTCTGAACTGGGTATCGGCGAGCGGCATTGCGCTCAGCCTTGCGCGTCTCGGTGCGGCGGAAGCCGCTGGCCTGCCGCCGCGCGCGTCGCTTCCGGGGCGCGCGAACTGGAACCCGGCCGCCAATGGCGCGGGCCGCGTCGACGGCGCGGCCAAGGTAACCGGCGCGAAGCTCTACGCATCCGACTTCCGTGCCGCCGATCTTCCGGGCTGGCCGGCCAATACCTCGCACGCGATGCTCATCCGCGCGCCGGATGCGACACACGTTTATCTTGGAATGGATCTTGCGCGGCTTGGCGGCGCGATGAAACCGTCGGTCGTGGTGACATCAGCCGATCTCGACAAGATCGGCACGCGCGTTCCCGAATTCTACACCGGCGACTTGTTCTGCCCGGTCGGCAAGACACCGCTCTATCTGGGGCAGCCAGTCGGGCTGTTGATCTTCGAGACGTTCGACGCCTTCGATCAGGCGCGCCTCGCCTTGCGCGATGGAACGTTCGTGAGGTTCGGCGAGGAAACCGGCCCCGTTGCCATGCCGGCCTATGGCGCCTATCGCTTCACGCGCGTGGCGGGTCCGACGCCGGAAGCGCCCGATGTCTATTCGCCGATCCTGGCCGGCTGGGTCAGCCCGGGACGGTCGCAGAACGCGCCGTTTCCGATATGGTCGCCGGCTGCGAAGGACACCGAGGCTTCCTACGCCAAGGCCGCGATCCATGGCGAGCGGATCCGGGCTGAACTGGCGGCCAAAAATCCGAATCTTCTGGTGCTCGATCGCGAGTTCGAAACCCAATCGGTCGATCCGATGTTCCTCGAACCGGAGACCGGCCTCGCGTGGTACAGCAGGAACAGCGGCAGCCTCGAGCTCGTGCTTGGCGTGCAGTCGCCCTATGAGGCGGCGGAGTCGATCGCGCATCTGCTTGGCGAGGCCCGCGCTCCCTTTAAGCCGATGCAGATCAATACGCAGTTCACCTATATGGGCGGCGGCTTCGGCGGTCGCGATCACACGCCGTTTGTGCTGTATGTGGCGCTGGCGGCGATGTTCTTCCCCGGTCATCCCGTGCGGCTGGCGCATGACCGCTATCAGCAGTTTCAGGGCGGTATCAAGCGCCACGCCTTCAAGATGCGTTCGCGGATCGGGGTCGATCGGGCAAGCGGAAAAATTCAGGCTTTCGCTGCGGACCACGTCCTCGATGGCGGCGGCCTGGCCAATTTCTCGATCAATGTGGCAACCGTCGGCGCGACCGCCGCGATCGGCATTTATGATGTGCTGAAGGTCGACGTGACCACGGTTGCCGTTCATTCGCGCGGAGTGACCGCGGGATCGATGCGCGGTTACGGCACGCTGCAAACGATGACTGCACTGGAAGCGCTGGTTGACGAAGTGGCGGCTGCCCTGCCGCTTGATCCGATCGAGTTCCGGCGGCGCAATGCGCTCGCGCCCAAGGGCCGGACCATGACGGGCAATCCCTACGGCGTTTCGGTCCGCACCACTGAAATCCTCGACAAGCTCGAGAAGTATCCGATCTGGCAGCAGCGCGCGCGGCAGAAATCGGCCGCGCCGCAGGGCATGCTCGTCGGCACCGGCGTTGCGTGTGTCACCAAGGATTACGGCACCGGCGCCGATTGTTCGCTGGGACGTGTCGAACTGTCTCCCGACGGCAAAATCACGATCTATTGCGATCATACCGAGATGGGCAACGGCATCGGCACCGCGCTTGCCAACCGGGTCGCGATTCATCTCGGTGCGGTCGCGGACGAGGTCTCGGTGGCGCGTGTCGACACATATGACGCGCTCGGATTGGTCACGTCGGGTGATCCCTATACGATGGACCAGAAGACACAGGACGCCGCGGAGAAAAATCTGCGCTGGGTGCCGGCGATCAGTTCGGCGACCAGTGCCTCGATCGGCGCGCATGTCGGTACCCACTCGGCCGCCGAAGCCGCGCGCGTCATCTTCCGTTTCGGGCTGTGGCCGGCGGCGCTGGAACTATGGCGCATCGCTGCGAACGATCCGCGCGCAAGGACTGGGCGAAGGCGCAATGGAAGGACGGGCAACTCGTCATGCCCGGTCTTGCGCCGTTGCCGCTGGCGACCATCGCCGCAAGAGCGCATGCGCGCAATCTCGTGACCGGGGCAGTGGCGCATAGCTTTTCCCGATGGGAATGGTCGCGCGCGCGTTTTCCTCTTTTTGGCGAACAGTATCGCGCCGAGATCGACGCGCTGGCCTTGCGCAGGGGCAACGGCAAGTTCGAGCGCATCAACCGCGTCCGCGTCAAATTCCCGCCGACCGACAACAACCGGATCGGCACCAGCTATACCTCGATGTGCGGCACGCTGGTCCGCATCGAGATCGAGCGCGCCACCGGCACGCTGCGCATTGCCAAAGCCTACAGCGTCTTCGAATGCGGCAAGGCGCTGGTGCCCGAGGTAGTGATGGGGCAGGCGCAGGGTGGCTTTGCGATGGGCGTCGGCTATGCCTTGCTTGAGACGCTGCCACCCTTCGAAGGCGGCCCCGGCAACGGCCAGTGGAATCTCGGGCAATACCTCGTCGCGCGCGGATCCGATCTGCCGCTGCACGACCTCGAAATCGAAATGCTGCCGCCGCTGACCCCGGATGAGCCGCCGAAAGGCATGGCTGAGGTCGTGATGGTTCCGGTGGTGCCCGCCATCCTGAATGCGATTTTCGACGCGACCGGCCGCCGGTTTCAGTCCCTGCCGGTGACGACCAGCCTGCTCAAGGGAGTTTTGGCGTGACCAAACTGAGTCTCACGATCAACGGCCGGGCGTACGGACCGGTCGAGGTGCGCGACGAACTCTCGATGAACGATTTCCTGCGCGAATATCTCGGCATGACCGGCACCAAGTTCGGCTGCGGCGCCGCGCAGTGCCTGAGTTGCGCCGTGATCGTCGATGATCCCGACGGCACCAGCTGCACCAGCCCGACCTGCATCGCCTCGGCAGCAAGTTTTGACGGCAAGACGATCCGCACCGTCGAGGGGCTTGCCAGGGATGGCGAACTCTCCGAGCTGCAGAAGGCCTTCATCCGGCACTTTGCCTTCCAGTGCGGCTATTGCACCGCGGGCTTCCTCAACGAGGGGCAAGTTCTGCTGGAGCGTCTGGCCAAGGCGCCCGTGAAACGCGCTGATCTCGAAAGCACCATCGCTGAAGCGCTCGATGGCCACATCTGCCGCTGCACCGGCTACGTCAAATACCACGAGGCCGTGCGGGATGTGATCCTTGCAGATTCCAGGCGCTATCTCGTGGCCAACCAGTGAGCGGACGCGAAGGGCATTCGATATGAAATCGGAATTGCGGTTTCAGCTTGCGGCCGCCGTCCTCGCGGTCGCGGCGAGCATGACTACCGGTTACGCCGTCTCCCAGACTGCACCGCAATCGCTTGCGAGCCCGGAAAGCTTTGCGTCGATATCGGATACGGACGCACGATCGGCGGCCATGTTTAGTGAGCTGGGCAAGGTGCTGACCCATCCGCGCTGCACGAATTGCCATCCCGCAACCGATCGGCCGAGGCAAGGCGACGAGGGGCGGCTGCACCAGCCGCCGGTCACGCGTGGCGCGGACGGCCATGGCCTTCCGGCGATGCGCTGCTCGACTTGCCACAAGCATGCGAACTTCGAACCCGGCCGTATGCCGGGCCATCCGGAATGGCACCTCGCACCGCGCGAAATGGCGTGGGAGGGCAAGACCGTCGCCGAAATCTGCGCCCAGCTCAAGGACCCTGCACGCAATGGCGGGCGCAAGCTCGAGGAACTCATCCATCATATCGGCGAAGACACGCTGGTTGGCTGGGCTTGGGCTCCCGGCGCCGGCCGCAGCCCCGTGCCCGGCACGCAGAAGCAAGCCGGAGCCCTGGTCGAGGCCTGGGTGAAGACCGGCGCGTCCTGTCCTGCGCAGTAGCATTTAGGCTTAGCTGCCATGGCCAGACGCTGCGGGCGATGGACAGTGGGCAATCCATAGGAATAATGCAGGGGGCTCAGGGGTACCTAACTTCGCCAACAGCGCGGGGATTCGAAAACATGAAACACCCAGGGATTTCCCGCCGCCATGTGCTGGCTGGCGCCGGCGCCGCTCTCGCAGGCGCAGCATTCTCCACGCGCGTCATGGCGGCTGCGCCGCCACCGGAAACCGTGACGCCGGCGTTGATCGAGGCGGCGAAGAAGGAAGGCAAGGTCATCTATTACACCTCGACCGATTTGCCGGTCGCGGAGAAACTGGCCAAGGCGTTCGAGGCGAAATATCCTGGCATCGCGGTGCGCGTTGAACGCACCGGCGCCGAGCGCCTGTTCCAGCGCATCGGCCAGGAATATTCCAGCAACATCCATGCCGTCGATATCGTGAACTCGTCCGATGCGGCGCATTTCATCGTCTGGAAGCGCGACGGCATTCTGGCGCCTTACGTGCCGGAAGACGTGGCAAAATTCTATCCGGCCGAGCACAAGGACCCCGACGGCCAGTTCGCGAGCTTTCGCGTCTGGCTCAGTATCATTGCCTACAACACCAAGCTGGTGAAGGCGGAGGACGCGCCGAAGAGCTTTGCCGATCTGCTCGATCCCAAATGGAAGGGCAAAATCGTCAAGGCGCATCCAGGCTACAGCGGCACCATCATGACCGCGACCTACCAGATGCAGCGCGATCTCGGCTGGAGCTTCTTCGAACAGCTTGCCAAGCAGAGCATCATGCAGGTGCAGTCATCGGCCGATCCACCGAAGAAGCTCGATCTCGGCGAGCGCGCGGTGATGGCTGACGGCAACGAATACAACATCTTCCAGATGAGGGAGGCGGGCCGTCCCGTTGAACCGGTTTATGCGACGGAAGGCTCGCCGATGATCATCGGACCAAACGGCGTCTTCAAGGATGCACCCAATCCGAATGCGGCAAGGCTGTTCCAGTCGTTCAGTCTCAGCCGCGAGGCCCAGCAACTGATCATCGATGTCGGAGGGCTCCGCTCGGTGCATTCGCAAACCGTCGAGAAGGCGGGGCGCAAGTCGCTCAAGGACATCAAGACCATGAAGGACGACGCCGCGGCGGTAGAGAGGGAGAGCGAGGCGATCAAGGCGCGCTACACAAAAATCTTCCGCATTTGACCGATATGGCCTCCGGATTGCCCAGGATTTCGGTCGCCGAAACGCTTGCCGAAAAGATCGCCGCGCTGCAATCCGGCGCATTGCGGGCTGCAACCGCGCGCAAATGCGAGGACCTGCTGACCGACGTGGTCGGGCTATGCGTCACCGCGCGCAACGAGGACTACGTCAGCAGCGCGCTGGCAGGTTGCGACGATGACGGCCCGTGCACCGCGATCGGTCACAGGCGCACGCTGAATGCGGCGGGCGCCGCCTTCGTCAACGGGACGGCCGCGCATGGTGAGGATTTCGACGACACCTTTGAGGGCGGCCCGGTCCATGCCGGCGCCGTGATCGTGCCGGCCGTGCTCGCTGCCTGCGAGCGGCATAACCCTGACGGCCGAATGGCGCTGATCGGGATCGCGGTCGGCACCGAAGTGCTGTGCCGGTTGAGCCTCGTGGTGCCAAAGGCCGTCCACAAGGCCGGTTTCCACCCGACGGCGGTCTTCGGCGCGATGGGCGCGGCTGCCGGTGTCGGCGCAGCGCTCGGCCTCAACGCCAGGCAGATCGTCGATGCGCTCGGCGTCGCCGGCAGCATGGCCGGCGGCATCATCGAATATCTTGCGGAAGGCGCCTGGACCAAACGGCTGCATGCCGGATGGGCGGCGCAATCGGGTATCGGCGCGGCGCTATTGGCGCGGGCAGGGTTCGTTGGCCCGCGCACGGTGTTCGAGGGGGTGCACGGGCTGTTCCACGGTTTCGCGCACACCACGGAGGGCGATTACGATGCGCTAACCGGCGATTTCGGCACGCGCTGGGTGACGGACACGCTGGCGTTCAAGCCTTATCCATGCGGGACGATGGCGCAGCCCTATATCGATTGCGCGCGCCGGCTGGCCGCGCGTGGCATCAAACCCGAGGATGTCACCGAGATCGTCTGCGAGGTGGCGGAGGGAACGGTGCACCGGCTATGGGAGCCGCTCGCCGACAAGCAACGTCCGCGCAACGGCTATGCCGCCAAGTTCGCCGTGCCTTATCTGTTGGCCACCGGATTCGTGCATGGCGGCGTCGGGCTCGGCGCCTTCACGGAACATGCGATCCGCGACGACCGCGTGTTGGCGCTCGCCGCCAAGGTGACGTTCGTGATCGACCCGGATAATCCGTATCCCAACAATTATACCGGCCACATCCGCGCCACCCTCCGTGGTGGCAGCGTGGTAGAAGAGCGTCAGCCTTACTTGCGCGGCGGCGCGCAGGAGCCGCTGACGCGGCAGGACGTGACCGACAAGTTCTTGCTCAACGCCGAGCATGGCGGCTGGAGCGCTGCACAATGCGATACGGCGTTGAAACTGATGGCGGGGCTGTATAATGGCCGCATCGACCTCTCCTCATTGCGCGGGTAGCTGCTCATGACAAAAGAACTCGCGGGCGAAGTCGCTGTCGTCACCGGCGCGGGCCGCAATATCGGCCGCGCGATTGCGCTGACGCTGGCAGAAGGCGGCGCGTCCGTGGTGGTGAATGCGCGCAGCAATCGCACCGAGGCGGAAGCCGTGGCTCGTGAGATCGAGGCGGCGGGCGGCAAAGCGCTGGTTCACATCGGCGACGTCGCCGACGCCGTGGCGGTGCAGGCCATGGCGGATGCGGCCGTCAAGCAATTCGGTCGTATCGATATCCTCGTCAATAACGCAGCGCTGCGGCGCGAGAAGCCGTTCGCCGAGATGAGCTATGCGGCGTGGCGCGAAATCCTCGACGTTACGCTCGACGGCACGTTCCTTTGCGTAAAAGCCTGCCTGCGGGCGCTGCGCAATTCGGGTGCGGGAACGATCGTCAATATCGGCGGCCTCAGCGCGCATACGGGCGCGAAGAATCGCGCGCATGTCGTGACGGCGAAGGCGGGCATCATCGGCCTGACGCGGGCGCTGGCCCACGACCTTGCCGATGACGGCATCACCGTGAACTGCGTGGTTCCCGGCCTGATCGGCACGCCACGGCCCAGGGACAAGCCGGAGCCGGCGCATCATCTGGCCCATCAGACCATCACCGGCAATCGGGGCCTGCCGGAAGACGTCGCCGCAACCGTGCGTTTTCTGTGCGGGCCCGGCGCGCGCTACATCAACGGGCAGGCCATCCACACCAATGGCGGCGCCTATTTGGGCACCTGACGCATGGCTAAGGGCCGTTTTTGCAGGTGCACTGCCGGACAAACCCTCTCGGCGATCGCAGCGTTTGATGGTACCTAGAAGCGCATGAACCAGCATGCCAAGGTCGATATCCGCCATTCCACCTGTCCGCACGATTGCCCGTCGGCCTGCGCGCTCGACATCGAGGTGATCGATGGCCGCTCGATCGGTCGGGTTCGCGGCTCCAAGGTTCAGACCTATACGGCGGGCGTCGTCTGCGCCAAGGTCGCGCGCTACGCCGAGCGCATTCATCATCCCGACCGGCTGCTCCATCCGATGCGCCGCACCGGTCCGAAGGGCTCCGGCCAGTTCGCGCGGATTTCCTGGGATGAATCACTGGACGAAATCGCCGCGCGCTTCGATCAGGCCGAGCGCGAATTCGGCGCTCAGTCTGTCTGGCCCTATTACTACGCCGGCACCATGGGGCTCGTCATGCGCGACGGCATCAATCGCCTCGCGCATGTGAAGAAGTATTCCCGTTTCTACGGCACCATCTGTGCGACCGTCGCCCGCATCGGGTTTGCCATCGGCACTGGCAAGATCGCTGGCGTCGACCCGCGCGAGATGGGGGTCTCCGATCTCGTTGTGATCTGGGGCACCAACCCGGTGAATACCCAGGTCAACGTGATGACCCATGCCTCGCGCGCCCGCAAGGAGCGCGGCGCGAAGATCGCGGCGATCGATGTCTACAACAACGACACGATGAAGCAGGCCGATATCAAGATTCTGCTCCGGCCGGGTACCGATGGCGCCTTCGCTTGCGGCGTCATGAACGTGTTGTTCCGCGAGGGTTACGCGGATCGCGCCTATATGGATCGCTACACCGATTGTCCTGACGAACTCGAGGCGCACCTCGCGACCCGCACACCGGAATGGGCTTCGGCGATCTCGGGCGTGCCGGTGGAAGAGATCGAGGCATTCGCGCGCGTTGTCGGCCAAACCAAGCGTTCGTTCTTTCGCCTCGGCTACGGCTTTACCCGCAGCCGCAACGGCGCGGCGCAGATGCACGCAGCGCTGTGCATCCCGGCGGTGACTGGCGCCTGGCAGTATGAAGGCGGCGGCGCTTTCTTCAACAATGCTTCGATCTGGAAGTTCGACGAATCCATCATCGAGGGGCATGACGCGATCGACCGCACGACCCGCTGGCTCGATCAGTCCCAGGTCGGGCGTATCCTGACCGGCGACGCCGAAGCCTTGAAGGGTGGACCGCCGGTCAAGGCGATGCTGATCCAGAATACCAACCCGGTGACGGTGGCGCCCGAACAGGCATTCGTGCGAAAGGGCTTTGCCCGCGAAGACTTGTTCGTGGCGGTGCACGAGCAGTTCATGACCGAGACGGCCGTCATGGCCGACATCGTGCTTCCGGCGACCATGTTCATGGAACATGACGATGTCTATTACGGTGGCGGCCACCAGCATATTTCGGTCGGCGCCAAGCTGATCGATCCGCCCGGCGAATGCCGTTCCAACCACGAGGTGCTGCAGGGCCTCGGCCGCCGCCTCAACGCGGTGCATCCCGGGTTTGAGATGACACCGCGCGAGTTGATCGACGCGACGCTGAAAAAGAGCGGTCACGGCGATATCGAAACGCTCGAAGCGGATCTATGGCGCGATATCCAGCCGGATTTTCGCACTTCCCATTATCTCGATGGCTTCGCGCACGCGGACAAGAAGTTCCATTTCAAGGCCGACTGGGCGAATCCGCCCGTCGGCAATCCGGGCCTGGGTCCCTGGGCGCAGATGCCGTCGCTGCCGGACCACTGGACCATCATCGAGGAAGCGGACGAGAAACATCCGTTCCGCCTCGCCACCTCGCCGTCGCGCAGCTATCTCAACACTAGTTTCAACGAGACGCCGGGATCGCAGGCTCGCGAGGGCGCGCCGACGGTGATGATGCATCCCGAAGACGCCGCAGCTCTCTCCATCATGGATGGCGACGCCGTGACGCTGGGCAATACGCGAGGCGAAACCACGCTGACCGTAAAGCTGTTTGACGGTGTGCGCCGCGGTGTGCTGATCGCCGAGTCCATCCATCCGAACAAGGCCCATATCGGCGGCCGCGGCATCAACATTCTGACCGGGGCCGAGGCCATTGCTCCCATCGGCGGTGCGGCATTCCATGACAACAAGGTCTGGGCAAAAAAAGCGGCGCCAGCCACTCCGCGCAAGAGCTAAAACGCCCTTGCAGTCCACCGTCGTCCTGCCGCAAATGCTTGCCAGCATTTGACGAAAAAGCGAGCGCGACAATGACCGATACAAGCAGCGTGATACGCGAAAAGCGCGGGCAGGCGTTCTGGATTACCATCAACCGGCCGGACAAGCGCAACGCCATCAATGCCGATGTGGTCGCCGGCATCGCCCGCGGCTATCGCGAAGCGCATGACGACAAGGATGTCCGCGTCATCGTGCTGACGGGGGCAGGCGACAAGGCGTTCTGCGCCGGCGCCGACCTGCAGAACAGTGGCGCGGCCTTTGCGATGGATTTTTCCAGGCCGAATGTCGACTACGCCGATCTGCTGCGGCTGTCGCAGAACGCCACCAAGCCCGCAATCGCACGGGTGGGTGGCGTCTGCATGGCCGGCGGCATGGGGTTGTTGTGCATGACCGACATGGCGGTCGCCGCCGATCATGTGATTTTCGGTTTGCCCGAAGTGAAGGTCGGCGTGTTCCCGATGCAGGTGCTGAGCCTGCTGCAGTCGGTCGCGCCAAAGCGGCTGGTCAGCGAATGGTCACTGACTGGCGAGCCGTTCGATGCGCAGACAGCCAAGGAAGCGGGCCTCTTGAACTACGTCGTGCCCTCGGCCGAACTGGACGCCAAGGTCGATTGGCTGGTCAGCCGCATCGTCGACAAGTCGCCGACCGCGATCCGGCGCGGCAAATATGCGATGCGGGCGATCGCCTCGATGTCGTTCGACGAGAGCATCGCCTACACTGAGAGCCAGATCGCGTTGCTGGCGATGACGGAAGACGCCAAGGAAGGCCTCAAGGCTTTCGGTGAGAAGCGCAAACCGTCTTGGCCCGGGCGCTGACTATCCCGTGCTGGCTTTCAGTCCGGCGGCTTCGATGCCCGCGACGGCGCAGATCTCGTCATTGTCAGACGTGTCGCCGCTGACGCCGACGGCGCCGAGCAGGCCACCGTCACCCTGGATCAGCACGCCGCCGGGCACCGGCACGAGGCGGCCTTGCGCCATCGTGTTCACCGCACTGACGAAGTAGGCCTGCTCCTGCGCGCGCTGGAACAGCGCCCGCGATCCCATGCCCATCGCAAGTGCACCATAGGCCTTGCCATGCGCAATCTCGGCCCGCATCAGGCTGGTGCCGTCCTGCGCCGCCGTGACCTTCACGCAGCCGCGGGCATCCAGAATGGTGATGACCAACGGCTTCAGTTTCTTCTCGACGCCCTTGGCAAGCGCGGCATCGAGAATCTTGCGGGCGACGTCGAGGGTGAGTTCAGCCATGAATGGTTTCCTTTGTGGCAGGTGATGGGAGTGAATTCGTTGTTGCGCGGTCGAGGCTCATTGCGAGCACGCGCGCGACATGAAGGGCAGGGCGTTCGCTGCCGTCCTTGATCTGATGCCGGCATGAAGTGCCGTCGGCAACGATCAATGTGGCCGCATCGGCGCGGCGTACCGCCGGCAGCAGCGACAGTTCGGCCATTTCCATCGAGGCCTGGTAGGTGTCGGCGCCGTAGCCGAAGGCGCCGGCCATCCCGCAGCAACTGGATTCGATGGTTTCGACGCCAAGATCAGGAATGAGACGAAGTACCTTTTCGACCGGCTTGAACGCGCCGAATGATTTTTGATGGCAGTGGCCGTGAACGAGCGCTTGTGCCTGGATAGCGCCGAGCGGCAGCTTGAGGCGGCCGGCCTCCGCCTCGCGGACCAGAAATTCTTCGAACAGCAAAGCATGCGCGCTGACGCTCCTGGCATCATTGTCCGAGCGCAGCGAGAGCAGTTCGTCGCGCAGCGTCAGGAGACAGCTCGGCTCCAGCCCGACGATCGGCACGCCGCGCGCGGCGAATGGGGCGTAGGTCGCGACCAGCCTGTCCAGTTCTCTGCGCGCCTGTTCGACGAGGCCCGCGGAGAGGAATGTCCGCCCGCAGCACAGCGGACGGTCGCGGCCCACGGGCCTTGGAATATGCACGCGATATCCGCCTTCAAGCAAAACACGCAAGGCGGCGTCGAGATTTTCGCGCTCATAGATGCGGTTGAATGTGTCGGCGAACAGCACGACCTCGCGGCCATCCGCCGGGCCGAAGACCTCAGCGTCAGCCTTGAACACGTCGCGGCGGAACGCGGGCAGGGCGCGCTTCGCGCTGATGCCGGCAAACTTCTCGAACAGTGCACGCAGCAACGGATTGTTGTTGCGCCAATTGGCGAGCGGGGCGAAGCGGGAGGCCAGCTCCGCATAGTGCGGCAGATAGCCGACCAGCCGGTCGCGCAGCGAAAGGCCGTGTTTCTCGGCGCGGGCGGCCAACACCTCGATCTTCATCTTGGCCATGTCGACGCCGGTTGGGCATTCATGGCGGCACGCCTTGCAGGATACGCAAAGCTTGAGCGTATCCATCATCTCATCGGAAGCCAGCGCGTCCGGTCCGATCTGGCCCGAGATCGCGAGCCGCAGCGTGTTGGCGCGGCCTCGCGTTACGTCCTTCTCATTGCGGGTCGCGCGGTAGGACGGACACATCACGCCGCCCTCGAGCTTGCGGCAGGCGCCGTTGTTGTTGCACATCTCGACCGCGCCCTGAAAACCGCCGCCGGCGCCGGGATAGGCCGACCAGTCAAGCACGGTCTTCAGCCCGCCTATGCGATAGTCCGGCCGATAACGAAACAGCGAACGATCGTCCATATTTGGCGGATCGACGATCTTGCCGGGATTGAGCAGATTGTCCGGGTCGAAGCGCTGCTTGACCTCCCGGAAATCGGCAACGATGCGGGAGCCGAACATCGCTTCGTGAAACTCGGAACGAACCAGGCCGTCGCCATGTTCGCCGGAGTGCGAGCCCTTGTACTCGCGCACCATCTCGAACGTCTCTTCGGCGATGGCCCGCATCGCCTTGACGTCCTTTTCGAGCTTCAAATTGAGGACAGGCCGCACGTGCAGACAGCCTTCGGACGCGTGTGCATACATGGTGCCACGCGTGCCGTGTTTGGCGAAGATGGCGTTGAGCCGTTCGGTATAATCGGCGAGGTGCGGCAGCGGCACGGCGCAATCCTCGACAAAGGAGACCGGCTTGCCCTCCTGCTTCATCGACATCATGACGTTGAGGCCGGCGGCGCGGAAATCGGCAATGCCGGCCTGCAGCGCGGGTTCGGTGATCTCGACCACGCCGCCCCATTTGCGTTGCGGCCTGTCCCAGCCAAAACCGAGGTCGGCCATCAGCTCTCCGAGCTGTTTCAGGCGATGCAGGTTTTCGGCCTGGTCTTCCTCGGCGAACTCCACGACCAGTACCGCGTCGGGATCCCCGCGCACGGCGGTAGCGATGATCGGCTGGAACATTGCGATGTCGCGGCCGAGCGCAATCATGGTGCGGTCGACCAATTCCACCGCGATCGGCCGCAGTTTCACCAGATGCTGCGCCGCATCCATCGCCTCGTAAAAACTGCCGAAATGGCAGACGCCCAGCACCTTGTTGCGAATCACAGGCCACAGTTTGAGTTCGACCCGCGTGGTGAACGCCAGCGTGCCTTCGGAGCCGACCAGCAGATGCGCCATGTTGTTCGGCGCATTGCGCGGCACCAGCGCATCGAGATTGTAGCCGCCGACGCGACGCTGCACCTTTGGAAATCGCTCCGATATTTCCGCGGCCTCGCGCTCGCCGAGATCGAGCATGTCCCGGAACAGTTCGAGGCCGGTCTGGGGCGAGTTCACCCGCGCCAGATCCCGCGGCACCTCGCCGAAATGCAAGCGCATGCCGTCGGCCAGCGCCGCATCCATCGACAGCGTGTTGTCGCGCATGGTGCCGTAGCGCAGCGAACGCCCGCCGCAGGAATTGTTGCCGGCCATGCCGCCGATGGTGGCGCGCGAGGCGGTGGAGACGTCGACCGGAAACCACAGTCCGTGCTTTTTGAGCTGGCGGTTGAGATCGTCGAGCACGATGCCGGGTTCGACCACGCAAGTGCGGTTTTCGACGTCGAGCGAGAGGACGCGGTTCAGGTGCTTGGAGAAGTCGACGACGATTCCCTCATTGACGGTCTGGCCGCATTGCGAAGTGCCACCGCCGCGCGGGGTGACGACCAGGCCCTCGTCGCGGGCGATCGCAAGCGCGTTTAGCGCCTCATCGATGGTACGCGGGATCACGACCCCGAGCGGCATGATCTGGTAGAACGACGCGTCGGTGGCGTAGCGGCCGCGGTCGAAGGCGCCGAAAAGGACGTCGCCGGTCATGTTTGACCGCAGGCGTCGCTCGAGTGTTGAGGCGTTCTTCATCCCAAATCCAAAGCGATCCAAGAGGGCCGTGGTAACCCCTCAATTATGCACTTTTCATAGGGCGAATTACATTATGAATTCATAATCGGCAAGTTAGCCACCTGCGCTCGTTGCTGCGGTGGCACCACGAGCCGCGGCCAGATGTTCAATGGCGGCGGTTCGCTTGTTGCGCAAGTGCTGGAACAGGATGTCGCTCAGCTCGCTTGCGGCGCGACGGCGAAGCGCATCCAGGATCGCTTCGTGCTCGCGCATGGCTTCGCCCCAGCGCTGCCGCTTGCGCGCGAAATTGGCGGAATAGCGGACGCGGCGGATCCGGCCGGCAAAATTGGCGTAGGCCGCGCGCAGGGTCTCGTTGCGCGCGGCAGCAACGATGCTCTCGTGGATGCGCTGGTTGGCCTGAAAATAACCGTGCATGTCGCTATTGAGGTAATAGCCGTACATCTCATAATGCAGCCGCTCGACCGCGGCGACTTCCTCGTCCGTGATGGCCTCGCAGGCAAGACGTCCGGCGAGGCTTTCCAGGCCGGCCATGACGTCGAAAAGCTCTTCCAGATCCCGCTCGCTAAGCTGGCGTACGCGTGCGCCGCGGTTGGGCAGGAGTTCGATCAAGCCTTCAGCAGCCAAAACCTTGAGCGCCTCGCGCAGCGGCGTCCTGGAGATTCCAAGCATCTCGCAGAGTTGCCGTTCGGGAACGCGTGCGCCCTCTGGAATGTTGCCTTCGACCACGTAATCGCGAAGCCGCAGCAGGATTTCGCCGTGCAGCGAGGCCTCCTGGCGGTCGGACTGGGTGATCGGCATCCCGTTTTCGGGAATCGTGGATTTCATTTGCATAAGGGTAGTTTGCGGAATCTGCGGCGTCGATGATCTAAATAGAATACCAAAAATAGGTTGAAAAGACAAAAAATGAATGCAAAATGGGTCTCGAGGCGCTTTGGGAGGTTATCATGCGGCAAGGACGGCATTTTCTGCAGATTCCAGGGCCCAGCCCGGTCCCGGACCGGGTTCTCCGCGCCATGGACATGCCGGTGATCGATCACCGCAGCGCCCAGTTCGCCGAACTTGGCCGGGCGGTCCTGGAGGGGAGCCAGAGGATTTTCCAGACTGCTGGACCGGTGATGATCTTCCCGTCGTCAGGGACAGGCGCCTGGGAGGCCGCGATCGTCAACACCCTGTCGCCGGGCGACAAGGTGTTGATGGTGGAGACCGGTCACTTCGCCACCCTGTGGCGCCAGATGGCCGCGCGCTGGGGAATTGACGTCGACTTCTTGCCCGGCGACTGGCGACGTGGCGCAGACCCGGCGGGCATCGAAGAAAGGCTGGCGCGTGACACATCGCATGCGCTCAAGGCGGTGATGGTCGTTCACAACGAAACCTCAACCGGCGCCACCAGCCGGATCGGCGAAATCCGCGCGGCGATGGACCGGGTCGGTCATCCGGCCTTGCTGATGGTCGACACCATCTCCTCGCTCGGGTCGGTCGACTACCGGCATGACGAATGGAAGGTCGACGTCAGCGTCAGCTGCTCACAGAAGGGATTCATGCTGCCGCCCGGTCTGGGCTTCAACGCGATCTCGGACAAGGCCCGTGCTGCTGCGAAGACCAACAGAATGCCGCGGTCGTATTGGGATTGGGAGGAAATGCTAAAGCCGAATGTGAACGGCTTCTTCCCGTACACCCCGGCGACCAATTTGCTTTACGGCCTGCGCGAGGCCATCGCGATGCTGCTTGAGGAGGGGCTCGACAACGTCTTCGTGCGCCATCAGCGGCTCGCTGCCGCGACGCGCGCCGCCGTCAATCACTGGGGTCTCGAGGTGCTCTGCCAGGAGCCAAAGGACTTTTCCCCTGTTCTCACCGCCGTGCTGATGCCGCCGGGGCATGACGCCGACCAGTTCCGCAAGGTAGTGCTCGACAACTACAACATGTCGCTCGGGTCCGGATTGTCGAAGGTGGCCGGCAAGGTGTTCCGCATCGGTCATCTCGGCGAATGCAACGAGCTGACCTTGCTCGCTGCGCTGACGGGCGTGGAGATGGGATTGTCGGTCGCCGGGATTCCGTACCGGGCCGGCGGCGTCGATGCCGCGATGAAGTATCTGGAGCAGCGCCCGCAAGGCAATTCCCCGGCGCATCTCAAGGTCGTCGGCAGCTAGCCGGCAGCTCGCGCCTGCCCGCGGGCACCGCTCCAGCCCGCCTCCATATGCATTGACGTGCCGCGTCCGGCGGGCGACAAGCCCGCCAAATGGTGATATTCGGGCGGCTCGAAACGCCCAGACCGGGAAGGACGCCCATGACTGTGCATACTGGACGGCATTTTCTGCAGATTCCGGGACCGACCAACGTGCCGGACCGGGTGCTGCGCGCGATGGACATGCCGACCATGGACCACCGGGGTCCGGAATTTGCCGAGATCGGATACGCCGCGCTGGCGGCCATGCAGCGGGTGTTTCGCACCAAGCAGCCGGTGATCATCTACCCGTCGTCCGGCACCGGCGCCTGGGAGGCAGCCCTCGTCAATACGCTGCAGCCCGGCGACAAGGTTCTGATGGGGGAAACCGGGCAGTTCGCCGTGCTGTGGCGCGGCATCGCCGAAAAGTTCAAGCTCGAGGTTGATTTCCTGCCCGGTGACTGGCGTCACGGCGCCGATCTCGAGCAGATCGAGGCGCGGCTGTCGGCCGACAAGGCGCACAAGATCAAGGCCGTGTGCGTGGTTCACAACGAGACCTCGACCGGCTGCGTCACTCATCCGCAGGAAGTCCGCAAAATTCTCGACCGCGTCAACCATCCCGCGCTGCTGATGGTCGACACCATCTCGGGTTTGGGATCGCTGGAATATGAGCACGATGCCTGGGGCATCGACGTGTCGGTGGCCGGATCGCAGAAGGGCCTGATGCTGCCGCCGGGTCTTGGCTTCAACGCCGTCTCGGAAAAGGCGCTTGCGGTGGCGAAGGCGAACCCCGCGATGCGCTCCTATTGGGATTGGCAGGAAGTCATCGCCATTAACAAGGCAGGCACCTGGCCCTACACACCCGCGACCAATTTGCTGTTCGGCTTGCGCGAAGCGGTCAAGATGCTCGAGGAAGAGGGACTGGAGAACGTTTTCGCCCGCCACAAGCGCCACAGCGCCGCGACGCGCGCGGCGATCAAGGTGTGGGGCCTGGAAACGCAATGCCAGGAGCAGGGCGCGCACTCGCCCGCGCTGACCGGCGTCGTCGTGCCGGAAGGCCATGACGCGGACCATTTCCGCAAGGTCGTGCTGGAAAATTTCGATATGTCGCTCGGCACCGGCCTGAACAAGATCAAGGGCAAGGTGTTCCGGATCGGTCATATCGGACACTTCAACGACCTGATGCTGATGGGCACGCTGTCGGGCGTCGAGATGGGTCTCGATCTCGCCAAGGTGCCGCATCGCGGCGGCGGCGTGCTGGCGGCGATGGAAGTGCTCAAGGGACGCGACGTCGTCGCGATGCCGAAGGCTGCCGTTGCCTGAGATCGTTTGACCGAAACAAAAACAGAGAGCTGCGATGAACGCTCCGGTAGCTGCGACCGAAGACCTGATCTATTCCGTCGAGGACGGCATCGCCCGGCTGACGTTCAACCGTCCGCAGGCGCGCAATGCGCTGACCTTTGCCATGTACGAGCAAATGGCTGTTATCTGCGAGACCATCAACAATGATCGCTCCATCAAGGCGATGATCCTGACCGGCGCCGGCGACAAGGCGTTCGCGTCGGGCACCGACATCTCGCAGTTCCGGGCCTTCAAGACCGCACAGGATGCGCTCGATTATGAAGCGCGGATCGATCGCGTGCTCGGCGCGCTGGAGGCGTGCCGGGTGCCGACGATCGCGGCGATTGCCGGCGCCTGCACCGGCGGCGGCGCGGGGATCGCGGCGTGCTGCGACATCCGTATCGGCACCGAGACGACGCGGATGGGCTTTCCGATCGCGCGCACGCTCGGCAATTGCCTGTCGATGTCCAATATCTCCAGGCTCGTTTCGCTGGTCGGCCCGGCGCGAACCAAGGATCTGATCTTCAAGGCACGACTGGTCGAGGCGCCGGAAGCACTGGCGCTCGGGCTGCTCAATGAGGTCGTGCCTGATGTCGCGACGCTGCAGCGCCGCGCCGACGAAACTGCGAAGCTCGTTGCCGGCCATGCGCCGATCACGCTCGAAGTCACCAAGGAAGCGGTGCGCCGCATCCGGCGGACGCTGACGCGCGACGAGGGCGAGGACCTGATCCTGCGCGCCTATATGAGCGAGGATTTCCGCGAGGGCATGGACGCGTTCCTCAACAAGCGCACACCGAACTGGAAGGGCAAGTAGGGTCACAAGCAGCGCGCCGGCCTCTACCGCCCACTATGGTTTGGCAGCCCTCCTCGCCAGCTCCATGCCCAGATCGAGCGCTGCAATACCTATTCTGTCTGACGGCGTGGTGAGGCAGCGGCGATCCATCCACGCGATGATCGCGTCGAAGTCGCCACCACCAACCATGTCCCGTTCGCCGCTGATGTTCAGGCCGCTGATGAATCCAACCAGCCAGGATTCAAAGCTTCCTTTGACGACCGCATTCTTTTTGCGGTTGGTCCAAGCCGTGCAGGTTTGAGAGCCCGCACCGATGATTGAGGAACCGGCGTCCGCGGCGGTGGCAAGACAGGCCAGGAGCAAACCAATCGCGAACGCCTTCATGCTTTTTCGTCGACCCTCATTCGTTGGATCGTAGCGCAGTAGGACGGCTACTTTTTGAGACAAAGACCAATGGCCGGACCGCTGCCGCACTTGGCGCCGTCGGGTGCACCGCCAGACGGACAGAACACCGACACCAGGTTTTCATTTGCATCGCAGCTGACGTCGCTGTTGGCCTGAACCGACCTGATGGAAGCGGCTGCCGGTCCGGGATCGCCCTTTGCGCCGGGCGCACCCTGCGGTCCCTGTGGCCCTTGGGGACCCTGTGGCCCTTGAGCGCCCTGTTGCCCTTGCGGGCCGGGCACGCCTTGCAATCCCTGCGCGCCCTGCGGCCCGGCTGGTCCTTGCGGGCCGGCATCCCCTTTCGGTCCAGGATCCCGCCCGCACCCCGCGAGGGCCAGCGCCGCACCCATGAGGACAGTCATCAAAATCCTTCTCATTCAGCTTCTCCCCCTGCTTTTCCTTGTAGCGTGCATTAAATGAGTCCTTTCACAGCCGTGCAACCGAAAAGCGGCGAGCTTGAATCGGCTGTGTAGCTACGAGCCTCCTGCGGGAAAGATTTGCGCCTCATGCGAAAGTCATAGGCGGCAAATTGCGCTGCAGCTTGAACTCTCGTCGGTTCGCTCGCAAGATGTGGCAAGCAACAGCCAAGGCTGATTTTTACAAAGTCTTGCAAATACATAGGGATGAAACTCGTGGGACAGATACTGAAAGCCGCGGCCGCCTTGACGGCCATGATCGCAAGCACTCCGGCGCTTGCCGCCTGGGAGCCGACCAAACCGGTTGAAATCGTGGTGGCAGCCGGCGCGGGCGGTGCGTCCGACCAGATGGCGAGGATGATGCAGGCGGCCATTCAGAAGAACAATCTGATGAAGCAGCCGATGGTTGTGTCGCTCAAGGGCGGGGCGTCGGGCGCCGAGGCGCTGATGTACATGAAGTCGAGCGACGGCGATGCCAACAAGGTGCTGATCGCCTATTCGCTGATCTACATGCTGCCGCTGTCGGCGAAGATCCCCTTCAACTGGCGTGACCTGACGCCGGTATCGGTCGTTGCGATGGATCAATTCGTGCTGTGGGATAACGCCGAGGGCCCCAAGACGGTGAAGGACTTCATCGCGGCCGCCAAGGCGGCAGGCTCGCCGTTCAAGATGGGCGGCACCGGCTCCAAGCGCGAAGACCACGTGCTCACCGTGTTCATGGAGCAGAAGACCGGCGCGAAATTCTCCTATCTGCCCTACAAGTCTGGCGGTGAAGCGGCGACGCAACTCGTCGGCAAGCACACCGAAGCCAACGTCAACAATCCATCCGAAAATCTCGAGGTCTGGCGCGCCGGCCAGGTCCGCGCGCTCTGCGTGTTCGACAAGGAGCGCATCGCCTACAAGACCAAGGTCACCGAGACGCAATCCTGGAACGACATCCCGACCTGCAAGGAGGAGGGGCTCGACGTGCAGTATCTGATGCTGCGCGCGATGTTCCTGCCCGGCAAGGTCACTCCGGAGCAGCAGGCGTTCTATGTCGACCTGTTCCAGAAGGTGACGCAGACGGCGGAGTACAAGGAGTACATGGAGAAGCAGGCGCTCAAGCCGATCTTCCTCACTGGCAAGGACATGCTGAAATTCCTCGAGGAGGACGACAAGCTCAACGCCTCGCTGATGAACGAAGCTGGTTTCGTCGCGAAGTAGTGCGTTAGAGCTTCGGTTTAAGACTGAAGCTCTAGATTCTTGTTTTAACGTGTTTTCTTGATCTGAAGTTGTGTCCGCTTCGCTCGAAAACGCTACCGCAACCGTCACTCGTCCGCGTGGCCGTATCCGGCCATGCGGACGCGGACTTTTTCGATCTCTTCCTTTGGCAGCAATGGCGGCGTGCCGATCTGCAGGCAGCCGTGATATTGGCGCGCCAGCGTCTCGACCTCGACCGCCAGCCACATCGCCTTCGGCAGCGACGGCCCGACCGCGATCATGCCATGGTGTTCCAGCAGGCAGGCCATCCGTCCCTCCAGCGCGCGTACGGCATGTTCGGAAAGCTCCTGGGTGCCGAAGGTCGCATACGGCGCGCAGCGGATGGTATCGCCGCCAGCGACGGCGACCATGTAATGAACAGGCGGAATCTCCATGCCCATGATCGCCAGCATGGTGCAGTAGGGTGGATGGGTATGGACAATCGCCTGCACCTCCGGCCGGGCCTTGAGGATGTCGCGGTGAAACCTCCACTCGCTCGATGGGCGCTGGGCGGGATCGTGGTTGCCGTCGAGATGCATATAGACGATCTGCTCGGGCTTCATCGCCTCGTAGGGCGTGCTGGTCGGCGTGATCAGCATGCCGTCGCCATGGCGCAGGCTGATATTCCCCGATGTGCCCTGGTTGATGCCGAGCACATTCATGCGCAGGCAGGCATCGATGATCGACTGACGCTTTTCCCGGTCCTTCGTGGTCGGCATTTTGAGACCTCTTGCAACCGCGCGACAATGCTTGATTATTGCGCCGCAGTATAGTCGAACATCTTGCGTGAAATCCTGACTGGGAGAAGTCATGACGCGTGCCGTGCTTGGCATCATCGGCGGATCCGGCATCTACGACCTGCCGGGGCTGGAGGACGTCCGCGAGGAGACCATGAAGAGCCCCTGGGGCGAACCGTCCGCAGCGCTGACGCGCGGCGTCATCGGAGGCTTGCCGATCGCGTTCCTGCCGCGGCACGGCAAGGGGCATGTACTGTCGCCCTCCGACATCAACTACCGCGCCAATATCGACGTGCTGAAGCGGGCCGGGGTTACCGACCTGGTTTCGCTGTCGGCCTGCGGTTCGTTCAGGGAGGAACTGCCGCCCGGCACGTTCGTGCTGGTCGATCAGTTCGTGGACCGAACCTACAAGCGCGAGAGTTCGTTCTTCGGCAAGGGCTGCGTTGCCCATGTATCCATGGCGCATCCGGTTTCGCCGCGGCTGCACGTGCATCTCGCCGCCGCCGCCAAGGCCGAAGGCATCGCCGCGGTGCAGGGCGGCACCTATGTCTGCATGGAAGGTCCGCAATTCTCCAGCCTCGCCGAGAGCCTGACCTACAAGGCGCAGGGCTATTCGGTGATCGGCATGACCAACATGCCCGAGGCAAAGCTCGCCCGCGAGGCCGAGATCTGTTACGCCAGCGTGGCGATGGTCACCGATTTCGATTGCTGGCATTCCGATCACGACGCCGTCACCGTGCAGGACATCATTCGCGTGCTGAACTCGAATGCCGGCAAGGCCAAGGCGCTCGTTGCACGCCTCGCCAGGGATTTCCCGCGCGAGCATGAGCCGTGTCCTGTTGGATCGGACAAGGCGCTGGATACGGCCCTGATCACCGCGCCCGAAGCGCGCGATCTCAAGTTGCTCGCCAAGCTCGATGCGGTGGCGGGCAGGGTGTTGAACGCATGAAGGTCGATGGCCGGCATTTTCGCAGCATCTGGCTCGAGGACGACGGCTGGACGGTCGGCGCGATCGACCAGCGGCGGTTGCCGCATGAATTCGTGGTGGCCCGCATCGCAAACGCCGAGGACGCGACGGAGGCCATCCGTTCCATGCTGGTGCGCGGCGCGCCGCTGATCGGCGCCACTGCTGCTTACGGCATGGCGCTCGCCATGCGGGTAGACGCTTCCGATGCTTCGCTCGACCGCGCCTATGCCATGCTGTTGGCAGCCCGGCCGACGGCGATCAATTTGAAATGGGCGCTCGACGAGATGCAGCGATTGCTTCAACCGTTGCCGGCCTCCGAGCGCGCTGCGGCGGCCTACAGGCGCTCGGTCGAAATCGCCGAAGAGGACGTTGCGATCAACCAGGGGATCGGTCGGCATGGCTTGGCGCTGATCGAACAAATCGCGGCGAGGAAGGGGCCCGGCGAACCGGTCAACGTCCTGACCCATTGCAATGCCGGCTGGCTTGCGACGGTCGACTGGGGCACGGCGACGGCGCCGATCTATCTGGCGCATGATCGCGGCCTGAAGGTTCATGTCTGGGTCGACGAGACCCGGCCGCGCAATCAGGGCGCCTCGCTCACCGCCTGGGAACTTGGCCATCACGGCGTGCCGCACACGGTGATCCCCGATAACACCGGCGGCCATTTGATGCAGCACCGCATGGTCGATCTCGCGATCGTCGGCACCGACCGGGTGGCCGCCAATGGCGATGTCTGCAACAAGATCGGGACTTACCTGAAGGCGCTCGCCGCCCATGACAATGGCGTGCCGTTCTATGTTGCACTGCCGTCGCCCACCATCGACTTTAGTATCGACGACGGTATCAAGCAGATTCCGATCGAGCAGCGCAGCGCCGACGAAGTGGCGAACATGACCGGCCGCACTGCCGACGGCCGCGTCGAGACCGTGCGCGTGGTTCCCGAAGGCTCGCCTGTAGCCAACTACGCCTTCGACGTCACGCCGGCGCGGTTGGTGACGGGATTGATCACCGAGCGCGGCCTGCTTCGGCCCGAGCGTGCTGCACTTGCGAGCGCATTCCCGGAGCGCAGCGCCGGACATTGACGCCGGCAACGTCGGCACGTATCCCCGTTGAGGTCTGTCGTATCGGGGGTCACCGTCTCCATGTCCAATACCGACATCGAAATCGTCGTCGAGGATCCGACCGCACCGGAGGCCGATTCGCCTGCGGTGACGAGCGTTCGCGCGGCCGACGTCGTCGTCTGCCTCCTGCTGCTCGCGCTCGCGCTGACGCTCGGCTACGACAATTGGCGTACGGGAGCCGGCTGGGAATCGACCGGCCCGCAGTCGGGGTACTTTCCGTTCTATCTCTCGGTGATCCTCGCCGGCGCCAGCCTCTATGGCCTGGTCGCCGCGTTCCTCTCGCGCAGGGAGGCTGCTGAAACCTTCGTGACGCGGGCGCAGCTTCGCCGCGTGCTGGCAGTGTTCGTGCCGACGGTGCTGTTCTGCCTCGCCATCCAGTTCCTCGGGATCTACGTCGCGAGCTTCCTGTTGATCGCCGGTTTCATGCGCATGGTCGGCAAGATTGCGCTGTGGAAGTCCTTGCTGACCGCCTTCGTGTTTACCGCCGTGATGTTCGTGACCTTCGACATCGCCTTCGACGTCATCATGCCAAAGGGCCCGCTCGAAGCGGCGCTCGGCCGCTAACCTGCCGGTGGGATTGATCTGATGGAAGCCCCGTAAATGGAAGCTTTGGGCCTCTTGATGCACGGCTTCGCCGTGCTGCTGACGTGGAAAACGCTGCTGCTGATGATGCTCGGGCTGGTGCTCGGCATTTTCGTCGGCGTGCTGCCGGGCCTTGGCGGTCCGAACGGCGTGGCGATCCTGTTGCCGCTGACGTTTACGATGGATCCGACTTCGGCAATCGTGATGCTGTCCTGCATCTATTGGGGCGCGCTGTTCGGCGGCGCCATCACCTCGATCCTGTTCAACATCCCCGGTGAGGCCTGGTCGGTGGCGACCACCTTCGACGGCTATCCGATGGCGCAGCAGGGCAGGGCGGCGGAAGCGCTGACCGCGGCCTTCACCTCGTCGTTCATCGGTTCGCTGGTCGCGGTGATGCTGATCACCTTCTTGGCGCCGATGATCTCCTCTTTCGCGCTGAAATTCGGGCCGCCGGAATTCTTCGCGGTGTATCTTTTGACCTTCTGCTCTTTCGTCGGGCTCGGCCGCGAGGCCAAGCATAAGACGGTTATCTCGATGTCGCTCGGCTTGTTGCTCGCCGGCATTGGCATGGACACCGTGTCCGGCCAACTGCGCATGACCTTCGGTTCGGCGGAGCTGCTGCGCGGCGTCAACTTCCTGGTCGCCGTCATCGGCCTGTTCGGCATCAGCGAAATCCTGCTGACCATGGAAGAGCGGCTGGCGCTGCGCGGCCATGCCGCCGGCATCTCCCTGCGCGTGGTGCTGTCGGTCTGGAAGGACCTGCCGAAATACTGGGTGACGCTGTTTCGTTCTTCGTTCATCGGCTGCTGGCTCGGCATCACCCCGGGCGGCGCGATCGCGGCCTCCTTCATGGGCTACAACCTCGCCAAGCGCTTCTCCAAGGACCAGGATAGCTTTGGCAAGGGCCGCATCGAAGGCGTGTTCGCGCCGGAAACCGCGGCGCACGCCTCGGGCACCGCGGCGCTGCTGCCGATGCTCGCGCTCGGCATTCCCGGCTCCGGCACCGCGGCGATCCTGCTCGGCGGCTTGATGGTGTGGGGCCTCAACCCCGGGCCGCTGCTGTTCGTCGAGCACAAGGATTTCGTCTGGGGCCTGATCGCGTCGATGTATCTCGGCAATGTCGTCGGCCTCGTGCTGGTGCTGACGACGGTGCCGATCTTTGCATCCATCCTGCGCGTGCCGTTCGCGGCTGTCGCGCCGATGATCGTGGTGTCCTGCGCGATCGGCGCCTATGCGATCCAGAACGCGATGTTCGACATCTGGCTGATGCTCGGGTTCGGTGTGGTCGGTTACGTTTTCAAAAAAATCGGCATCCCGCTCGCACCGTTTACGCTGGCGCTCGTGCTCGGCAACCGCGCCGAGGATGCGTTCCGGCTGTCGATGATCGGCGCCGGCGGCGACCTGAAGGTGTTCTGGTCGAACGGTCTCGTCGGTTCGATCACGACGCTTGCGATCGTGCTGCTGTTCTGGCCCGTCATCGACTGGGCGTTCGGCAGCGTCACGCGCATGTTGCGACCGGCGAAGGCGTAGCTCCGTACGTCGCGAGTTTCGTAGGGTGGGCAAAGGCGCGTTTGCGCCGTGCCCACCATTTCTCGAAGAGCGCGATCCTGAATGGTGGGCACGCTGCGCTTTGCCCACCCTACGAACTTCGCCGCTTCGCCCCTCGCAATGACGCACATGACTTCTCATTCTCGCGGCGCTGATCGCCCGAGGTTTGCATCTTAGTTTGCCCTCCCAAGAAATAGAGGGCGCAGGGAAGACCGGGTGCTTGCTGCACCCGCGGTCTCGTGTGCAATTGCGCACAAGGAACGCGCACACGAGCATACAGGTACAGGCGGAGCATTCCGGCCTTCCCTGCGCAATGGCTTTACGGCTTACTTCGAGCTCTCCCCGGTGAACGGCTCTTTTGCCACCGTCGCCCGTGAAAGCTTGCTTTCACGAACTTAGCGCCAGCACCGCGGCGTCAGGACCACACGACTTCGCCGTACGCATCAGGCGCGCACGTCCAGCGCGCCATTTGCGTCCATCGCATCTCACCGCGCGAGCGCCCCTCATCTGCCGTGAGACGGGCGGAGTTATGCCGATGATTTGCTCTGGAAGTTAAGCGGAATATTTTTGCAAAGGGGACTGGACAGGTTCTTGGTGATTTGCCCGTCGTGCCAATTGGTCGCAGCCGAGCATCGAGATTACGCTTGCCGGCAAGGCAAATCAGTCCGCAGGCCGTAGGGTGGGCAAAGCGACAGCGTGCCCACCATTTCGAAGCGCGATCGGTGATAGATGGTGGGCACGTCGCTACGCTCCTTTGCCCACCCTACGCGACTGCCGTCGCGACGTGGGTAGAGATGTAGGATGGGTAGAGCGAAGCGAAACCCATCATCTTCGAAAGCGGCATTGATGGGTATCGCTTCGCTCTACCCATCCTACGGTCTTCTCGTCAGCCCGGCAGAAGTCGCTTCGGCAGGCTGAACGCCAGCCGGTAGAGCGGCAGGGTGTCGATGGCGCCGTGATCCTCGGCAGGAAGCGTCTTGCGCAGATGATGGAGCGCATCGCGGACCGCGGCTTCGTCCAGTCCCTCGATCAGCAGCAGGGCGGCAAAGGAGCCGTCATTGCTTCGCATGCCCTTCTCGCGGGTCTTGATCGAGGTCTGCGCGATGTCGGTGAGCAGGACCCGCGCGGCGATGATCCTGTCCAGGCGCGCCAGCTCGGCAACAACCGTGGCGGCGTCCCAGGGCGGCGCGGCATCGAGGCGCAGGGGAGCGACGATGCCGCCTTGGCCGGTGCCGGCTGAAGCTGCAATACGGCCGCCGCCGCGTGCGAAATTGCCGAGCCGGGGCATGATGCGCTGCGACCATGGCGTCGGCGCGTTCAGCCGCGCCAGATAATCCGCACCGCCGACGACGCGTTCGTCCTCGAGTTCGTAGGGGATGAAGTAGCGGTTCACCGAGACGCCCAGCGCACGGAAGATGCGGCAAGCCAGAAATCCGTTGACGCCGACGCGCTCGGCGGCATGTTCGCGCGTGATCCAGTGCGCCCAGTCGGTTTCGTCCTGCGGCGTCAGATCGCTCCAGATGGCGAGGTAACCAGCTCCCTGCATGTCAGGCTCCATCCGTCATTTGGGACCGACGCGCACCGCGGCGGGCAGCGACGCCGGTAACTCGCCGGCTCCCTGCAGCGCGGCCTGCATGGCGACGATGTAGCCGTAGGGGCCGAGGCCGGCGATCACGCCTTTCACGGCAGCCGAAAGCTTCGAGTGCCGGTGCAGCTCGTCGCGGGCGTTGATGTTGGAGATATGCACTTCGTAGATCGGGCCGTCAAAAATCTTCATGGCATCGAACATCGCAATCGAGGTGAAGGAGTAGGCGGCCGGATTGATGATGAGGGCGTCCGCCGACGTGCGCGCGGACTGGATCAGGTCGACCAGCTCGCCCTCGTGGTTCGACTGGTGAAACGCCAGTTGCGTGCCGGTAAAGGCGGCAAACTCCTCGCAGGAGGCCTTGATGGCGTCGAGCGTGGTCGATCCGTAGATGTGCGGCTCGCGGATGCCGAGCATGTTGAGGTTCGGGCCATTGAGGATCATGATGCGCATGGCATGCCTTTCACGGGATAATGATGCTGCAGTGTAGCCGATCGCGGCAACATGTCAGCCGCCGAACCATTTCGCCGGTACGGTGACAATGGACGGAAACAGCACCATCAGGAACAGTACGACCAACTGGGCGATCATGAAGGGCCAGACGCCCTTGATGATCTCCTCCATGCTGATGCGCGACACACCGCAGACGACGTTGAGGACGACGCCGACGGGCGGGGTGATCAGGCCGATCGCGCAGTTGATGATGAAGAGCACGCCGAAATAGACCGGGTCGATGCCGGCCTGCTTGACGATCGGCATCAGGATCGGCGTGAGGATCAAGATGGTCGGTGCCATGTCCAGTGCGGTGCCGACGACGACGACCAGCAGCATGATTGCCAGCATCAGCAGCGTCTGGTTGCCCATGAAGGGGCGAACGAGGTCGACGATCTGGGTGGCGATTTCCGACACCGTGATGAGCCAGGATGACACCAGCGCCGCCGCGACCAGGAACATGACGACGCTGGTGCTGAGGGCGGCCGAAACGAAGACCTGGTAGAGATCGCCGATCTTCAGCTCGCGGTAGATGCAGGTCGCGACAAACAGCGCGTAGACGGCGACGACAACGGCGGCTTCCGTCGGCGTGAACACGCCGAACCGCAGGCCCACGATAATGATCGCGGGCAGCATCAGGGCCCAGAACCCATCGACGAAGGCCCAGACGATCTCGCGCAGCGATTTGCGCGGCGGGCTTTCGACATTCTCCTGCCGCGCGACCCACCACCAGGCGAAGCAGAGCCCGACGCCGAGCATCAGGCCGGGGAAGATGCCGGCGAGGAACAGCTTTGAGATCGAGACGCCGCCAGCCACGCCGAACAGCACGAAGCCGATGCTCGGCGGAATCACGGGCGCGATGATGCCGCCGGCGGCAACCAGGCCCGCCGCATACATCCTCCGGTGACCGGCCGCGACCATCATGGGCACGAGGAGCGCTGCCAGCGCCGCGGCGTCCGCCGCCGCAGAGCCCGACAGCGACGCCAGCACGCAGGAGGCGAGGATGGTGACGTAGCCGAGGCCGCCCCTGATGTGGCCGACCAGCGCAAGCGCCACGTTGACGATCCGCTTGGCGAGGCCGCCGCGGTTCATGATTTCGCCGGCCAGCATGAAGAACGGCACGGCCATCAGGGGAAAACTGTCGGCGCCGTTGATGATGTTCTGGGCGACGATCTGCGAGTCGAAAATGTCGAGCGAGTGCATCAGCGCGACGCCGCAGACAATCAGCGCGAAGGCAATCGGCATGCCGAGCGCCATCGCGCCGAGCAGCGAGAAGGTGAAGACCGCGAGCGTCACGCCCGGCTCCGCGCCATCAAGAGATGATCAGGTGTGCTCATCGCTTTCCTTCACCAGGATCAGGTCTTCCTCGGAGGCCGAGCCGCTCAACACCCGCACGAGATCGACGAGCAGGATCACGGCGGCCGAAACGCCGAAGACGAGCCCGGAGGAATAGAAGAACAGCCCGACCGAAATTCCTGACGCGGGTGCGGTGTCGCCGAAGGTCAGCACCGCCTGTTTCCAGCTTCCTAGCGTCAGCAGCGCATCGACGTAGAGCATCAGGACATAGCTCAGAAGCAAGCAGGCGAGCTTGCCGCGCGGTGGCAGGGCGCGGACGAGCGTATCGACGCCGAGATGAGCATGCTGGCGCAACGCCACGATGGCGCCGAGGAACGTCAGCCAGACCAGCAGCCAGCGCGACAGTTCCTCCGAGGTCGCTATCCCCGAATTGAAGAGATAGCGCAGCACCACGTTGGTAAAGACCAGCACCACCATCGCCGCGAGGCAGATCGCGATCGCGACCCTGAGCAGCCGGCAGTAGAGATCGATCAGCCGTTCGACGGCGGCCATGGCGGCCTACTTGGCGCCGCGGATGCGCGCCAGCTCGCCGGTGAAGAGTTTTACGCGCGCCGGGTCATATTCGGCCGAGAATTTTTCGACGACAGATTTGGTGGCGTCCTGCATGCGGGCGTATTCGGCCGGCGCGATCTCGTTGAACTGCATGCCTTTTGCCGTCAGTTCGCCGAGCGCCTTCTCCGCCGCCAGCTTGGTCTGGTCGCGCTGGTACTCGCGCGTCTCGGTAAAGCTGTCGCGCAGCATCTTCTGCTCTTCCGGCGACAGGCCGTCCCAGAACTTCTTGCTGACGATGATGACGTTCTGCGTGAAGGTGTGGTTGGTGGCCGAGACGTATTTCTGCACTTCGTAGAACTTGTTTGACAGGATGACGCTGTAGGGATTTTCCTGGCCGTCGACGGTTTTATTTTCCAGCGCGGTGTACAATTCGCCGAACGCCATCGGCACCGGGTTCGCCTTCAAGGCCTTGAAGGTTTCGAGATAGACCGGGTTCGGGATCACGCGCAGCTTCAGCCCGGAGAAATCCTCGACCTTTGCGATCGGGCGGCTGCTGTTGGTGGCGTTGCGGAAGCCTAGTCCCCAGTAACCGAGCCCGATCAGCTCCTTCTCTGGCAGCGTCTCAAGCATCGCCTTTCCGAACGCGCCCTGGGCCAGCGCCTCCGCCTGCTCGAACGTGCTGACGGTGAAGGGGAAGTCGAACAGGCCGAGATCCTTGACGACGCCGGCGAGCGATGTCGTCGACGCCGAGAGGATTTCCTGCGTGCCGCCGCGCACTGCCGACTGTTGCTGCAGCTCGTTGCCGAGTTGCGAAGCAGGAAACTCACGGATTTTCAGCTTGCCGCCGCTCTTGGCCGCCAGCACCTCGGCGAACTTCTTCACGCCAAAGCTGATCGGGTGATCGGTGTTGTTGAGATGACCCCAGCGAATGGTGCGCTCCTGCACCTGGGCGGAAGCCGATGTCCCCACAAGTGCGCAAAGGCTGACAGCAGCGCACAGCAATCCGATCCGCATGGCGGTTTCTCCCCGTTGGTTCGCGATCTTCTGGATGTCGCGGTGGGGGGAGTATTCATATGAGGAAAGCAATGTCAAAATATAATTTCTAGTTTATCATATGAAACTTGCTATATAGGATGAATAGTGACGCTTGAGCGGAATCGGCTGACATGGCAGGTGGCACTTGGCACTTGCCGGTTGGCTGCCTTGCGCATGGATTTGGCAATGACACTGGTCGAGCGAACGGAAGAGCAGGAAGCGGTCGGCGATGACGGCTATCGCCGCATCCGCACCGACATCGTGTTCGGCCGGCTCCGGCCAGGGCACAAGCTCCGGCTGGAAGGCCTCAAGGAGGACTACGGCGTCAGCGTCTCTACGCTGCGCGAAATCCTCAACCGGCTGGCCGCGGAAGGCTTCGTGCTGGCCGAGGGCAGGCGCGGCTTCGAGGTGGCGCCGATCTCGGCCGGGAATTTGCGGGAGCTTGCGGAGCTTCGGCTGCTGCTGGAGCAGCATGCGATGGGCGTGTCGTTCGCCAATGCCGACGTCGAGTGGGAAGGGCGCGTCGTTTCCGCCCATCACAAGCTGGCGTCAACCGAGCGGCTGATGGAAACCGGCCTCGGCGAGCTCGAGCAGTGGAAACGCTATGACGGCGAATTCCATCAGGCGCTGATCTCCAATTGCGGTTCAAGCATGCTGATGGCGACGCATGCCTTGGTGTTCGACAAATATTTCCGCTACCAGATGGTCGCATTCAGCTACCGCGGCAACGAGCCCGCCACCCAGCACAGGGCGCTGCTCGAGGCCGCGCTGAAGCGCGACGCCGCGACGGCGGCTGAAACGCTGCGCGCGCATGTGAACAATTGCGTGGAGCACGCGCTCGCAACGGCGGCGCTGAAGTAGGGCAGAGTAGTTCACACCACCTTGCGCTGGCGCAGCTCTGCGATCTCGTCCTTGCCGAAGCCGAACTCAACCAGCACTTCTTCGGTCTGTTCGCCGAACTCCGGCGGGCGCGCGGCCATGCTGCTTGGCGTGCGTGACAGCGTCACCGGCTGGCCGACGAGCTGGATGTGGCGGTTCTCGTCGTTCGGCACGTGCTGGGCGATGCCGAGGTGCTTGACCTGGGCGTCGTCGAACATCTGGTCGATCGAATAGATCGGGCCGCAGGGCACGCCGGCCTCGTTCAATTCCTTGACCCAGGTTTCCGTGGATTTCTTCTCGGTGAGCTTGCCGATTGCTTCGTTCAGCGCGTCGCGGTTCTTCGAGCGCGCAGGCGCGGTTGCATAATCGGGGTTGGTGACGAGTTCGGGCGCACCGATCGCCTGCGCGCAGCGCTCCCAGATCCGCCCGCCTGTCGTGGCGATGTTGATGTAGCCGTCGGAGGTCTTGAACACGCCGGTCGGGATCGAGGTCGGATGGTTGTTGCCGGCCTGCTTGGCCACATCATTTTCCATCAGCCAGCGCGAGGCCTGGAAATCCAGCATGAAGATCTGCGCCTGCAGCAGCGAGGTCTGCACCCACTGACCCTCGCCGGAAACGTCGCGCTCCAGCAGCGCGGTGAGAATGCCAAGCGCGCAGAACAGCCCGGCGGTGAGGTCGGCGACGGGGATGCCGACCCGCATCGGACCCTCACCGGGCGCGCCGGTGATCGACATCAGCCCGCCCATGCCCTGCGCGATCTGATCGAAGCCCGGCCGCTTGTGGTAGGGGCCGTCCTGTCCGAAACCGGAGATGCTGCCATAGACGAGGCGGGGATTGATCTTCCGCAAGCTCTCATAGTCGATACCGAGTTTTGCTTTCACGTCGGGACGAAAATTTTCGACCACGACATCTGCCTGCTCGACGAGGCGCTTGAACACGTCGAGGCCCTTGGGATCCTTCAGGTTCAGTGTCATGGCCCGCTTGTTGCGGTGCAAATTCTGGAAATCTGAGCCCTGGCGCGGGCCGCCGGGCTGCTCGCCGCCACCGTCCTCCAGCAGTGCGTCGATCTTGATGACGTTGGCGCCCCAATCCGCCAGCTGCCGCACACAGGTGGGCCCGGAGCGAACGCGGGTCAGATCGAGTACGGTGAAGCGGGAAAGGGCCTGCGAAGCGCGTGGGAAAGGCATTGAGAAACCTTTGTTTTTCTGGATTTTCGCGTGGGAGGGCAGACCCGTCTGGCTTAACCAATCTGGCGCCGATTTCCAACTCCTTGTTCGGCGCCCGGCGAGGGGCGGCCGGCCATGCGGGCAGGGCGGGGCGCCATTTTTGCATCGGAAGCGGCTGTGCGGGACGGCCGAAATCCGGCCCCGCAAGACTACGGGCTATTGCAGGGGATTCCGCTTTTCGCTGTAATTCACCGTCAAGCAGGAGCGCGACAAGTCCGGCTGGTAAACAAGCGTTAATGAGGCGATTCTAGCCTCCCGAGTGCGATTCTCTGCAACCGAACGACCTGCTGACGGGCCTGATCGATGAAGAAGAACGGTCTGCAATCCGATGAGTTCTGGACCTTTCGGCCGTTCGAGCTTGGGACGAGCCCGGCCGCGCTTCAGCCCGAAAGCATGCACGACCCGATGTTTCGGGATGATGGCGATCCTTTCCAATTGGCGGATGCTGCCGCCGCCAGCGTGGCAAGCCTCGACGTCTATGCCGCGAAGCCGGTGGCGTCGATCGCGACGCTTGCCGACTATCTCGTCAACGGCTTTTGGCAATACAACAACAGCATCGCCCATCGCTGGGCTTCCAACACCATCACCTACAACATCACCGGGCTGAATTCGGCGGAGCAGTTCCTCGCGCTGTCGGCGATGCAGGCGTGGTCCGAGGTCGCCAACATCGCCTTCGTCCAGACCTCCGGCGCAGCGAACATCACGTTCACCCACAACGGCACGATGCAGGCCTATTCCAGCGCCTACTGGCCTGGGGGCTCGTTCGCATATGCGACCGTCAACATCAGCACCGATTGGGTCACCACCGACGGCGGCGCGAACGACGGCAAGACCGGCATCGATAGCTACGCCTACCAGACCTACATCCACGAAATCGGACATGCGCTCGGCCTGGGCCACCAGGGGCCGTATAATGGCAGCGCGTCGTATTCGACTAACGCGCTCTACGCCAACGACACCTGGCAGTATTCGGTCATGTCGTATTTCGGCGAGCACAATTATTCCGGGAGCTCATACCGCTACGTCGTGACGCCGCAGATGGCGGACATCTACGCCGTGGCTTCGATGTACGGCGCGGCGACCTCGACGCGAACCGGCGACACCGTCTATGGCTTCAACAGCAATGCCGGCGCGGTCTTCAATTTCGGCAACTACACCTCGGCGCCGGCGCTGACGATCTACGACAGCGGCGGCACCGACACGCTTGATTGCTCCAGCTATTCGGCGGCGCAGACCATCGACCTGCACTCGGGCGCCTTTTCCTCGGTCGGCGGCCTCGTGAACAATATCGGAATCGCACTCAACGCGACCATCGAGAAAGCCATTGGCGGCAGCGGCAATGACAGGCTGACCGCAAGCGACACGGGCGGTACGCTGTCGGGTGCCGGCGGCAACGACACGCTGATCGGCGGCGCCGGAAACGACAAGCTCATCGGCGGCGCCGGCGTCGATAATTTGACCGGCGGCAGCAGCGGCGACATATTCGTGTTCCTGCTCGGCGAGAGCTCGGCCGCGAGCGGCCAGCACGACCGGATTACGGATTTCGTTTCCGGCCTGGACGACATCGATCTCAGCGGATACGACGCGATCAGCAGCACCGGCAGCTACGATCAGTTCAAGTTCATCGCCACCGCCGCCTTCCACGGCACGGCCGGCGAACTCAACTATTTCTATAACAGTTCTCTCGGCGTCACGACCCTGCAGGGCGATACCAACGGGGACGGGGTCGCCAATTTCGCGATCGATATTTCGGGAAACCTTGTGCTCGCGGCTGACGACTTCCTTGGGCTGGCGTTTTCGAAAATGGGTTCAGTTGCCGATTTCAACGGCGACGGCCGAAGCGACGTTCTCTTGCAAAACAATGATGGTACAGTGTCGGTGTGGGACAGCGGCCAGCCCAGCGGCGCCCATTCGATATCCGGTTCGGGCGCCGTCCCCAACAGCTCACATATAGCGGGCGCGGCAGACTTCGATGGCAATGGCAAAGGCGACATAGTGTGGCGCGACGATGGCGGCGCGGTCTTCGTCTGGGACGATGGCAACTCCAGCACGGCACGCACGGTGTCCGCCCCGGCTGGTGTTCCAGCAACTTCGTCCATTGCAGGTACCGGCGATTTCGATGGAAATGGCCGCGACGATATTCTGTGGCGCGATGACAATGGTGCGGTGTTCATCTGGGACAATGGCCAAGCCAGCAACACCCACACCGTTTCGAACGCCGGCGTAGTCCCCGCCAGCTGGCATATTGCGGCTGTCGGCGACTTTGATGCCAACGGGCGTTCCGACATCCTATGGCAGAACGACAATGGCACGGTATCGGTCTGGGATAACGGCCAGATCACCGGCGCCCATTGGATTTCTAATCCGAATGTGGTCGCAAGCAGCTGGCACATCATCGGCGCGGGTGATTTCGACGGCAACGGCCGTGACGATATTCTTTGGCGCAACGACAATGGCGCGGTGTCCATCTGGGACAACGGCCAGATTGCGGCTGCCCACATTATTGCTGGTGCCGGCGTGGTGGCGAGTAGCTGGCACATTGTTGGCATCGGCGACTTCGACAACAATTCCCATGACGATATTCTTTGGCAGAATGACAATGGGACCGTATCGGTTTGGGATAATGGGCAAATCAGTGGCGCCCATTGGGTTTCCGGGCCTGGCAGCGTCTCTGGTGGCTGGCATATCGCCTGAGCTGGGACCGACGCTTCAAGCATCCGGTTCAGGATTTTTTGGTGCAGCTACTAGATAATCGGCAATAGCGCTAGGGCGTTCGCGCGTTGATTGAACGTGCTCTAAGCCATCGCGGCGACCGCCGCAGGCAGCCTTCAGATTTCCTTTAGCTAGAGAAAGGTCGGTCCTGGAAACATTGCGTTCGCGCCCGCGTAGATCAGCCCACTCACGATGTGGACCGCGAATGCGCCTGCGCATATCTTCCAGCGAATTGAAGCGTCTCTGTGCGACGCGATCAACAGCCCCGCCTCGGCGTACAGCAAGAAAATCCCCGTCTGGGCGGTCCAGGCAAAATTGCCCTGGTTCAAACGCGAGCCGCTTTCCGCGAGCAAGACCGCATAGGCGATCGCGCAGGCTGCATAGAGCCAAGCCATCCGCAGGCGAAACGAGAATCCATAAGCGACGGTGACGACCAGCGGGAAGGCGAGTGTCAAAGGCAGCTTGAGAACGAATTCACCAGGCCGCGTGAACACCGCGAATGGCGATAAGATTACGCCCGACTTGGCTGTCGCTCCGTACGTTGCCGCAGCCTGCACCAGCAGCACCAGCACTGTCGGAACAGCGATCGCGAGCGCGCAGGCAATGACAGCTGCGAAATGTCTCCGCAACAGGTCGCGCAAAGCAACTAGGCCACTAACAGGCAGAAAGGCTATGAGGAACGATGGCTTGGCCAGCGCCGATCCGATACACAGTGCGGCCAAGCCGGCCACTACCCGCGGCCGCCTATCTTGCGCCTCGACCAACCGTCGTGACCACAGCAGCCAGATTGCCAGCGCAAACAGCTTGTTCAGTTGCTGCGTAGGGTTGTGGTACGCCGTTGGAACCAGGTACCCGTAATATAGATTTGGGACAGCCAGAGTCGGAAGGAACACGTGGGAAGCAAACAGTATCGCCAGGCTCCATCCCCAGCTCTCTCCAGATGTGACCCTGAGTTTACGCAACTCGCGAACAATAAGCAGTCCCATTGCGCCGTAGCAAACGCCCAGAATAGCCGCAGTGCCGCCCTCGTAACTTACCGGGAACGCAGCGACGACAGCGTTAAGTATCAGCTGAAACAGAAAGTGCGGTGACTCGATGTCTTGCACACTCGAAATACGCCTAGCGTAGTCGATGTGCGCGTGCAAATCGCTCACCGAATTGATCGCAATGCGACGCCAGAATACGAGGGCGAACACAGCCGAGGTGCAAACAATGCCGACAGCATCCGTGACGTGTGCACGAGTTATCAGGAGCCTTGAACCCTCTCCCTCCATGGGTGCGATCGCTTTAGGCCGCATCTACCACCGCGCCTAGCGCGGGCTCACGCCGACGCAAATACTTCGCAGCCTGGGCAACCAGGACCGCTCCGAAGCGCCGCGAAGTGCGAATAGCCACGTTGTTGACGGGTTCAAAGGCCGCCGCACACCCTATCGCGATCGGGATCGTGCAAAGCGCTACAATCGTGTTGGTCGTGCTTGAATCGAACCCTAGTGGCTGCAAGACCTTAAGCGCCCAGAGGGAGAAGGAGAAGAGTATCGGGCCATGCACAAGGTAGAGTGGGAAGCTGATCCGACCTAGGTAACGACTTAGCCGAACCTCCAACAGCGAGCGGAGCCAGGGAAGCCAGAACGAGGCGGCGCAGAATGCAATGATGCCGGCGTGATAAATAATTCCGGGACGGTGAGACGCCAAGTATGGAGCTAAGCATCCAAAACAAAACAAGCCGGCCAATAGCAAATAATGGAGCGGACGACGTGGCCTCCAGCGAACGTACAATTCCGCGAGCACCATTCCGGCCACGAACAGAGAGTAAAGGCCAGCCGTCGGATAGAAGACGGAAAATCCGGCCAAGATGAGATAGAGGACTCCATAGACCAAAACCCGCATCTTTCGGCGACCAACGATCACAAGAAGGCCAATGATCAAGGCAGAGCCTAATAGCTCGAACTCCATTGACCACAGCGGCAAAATGTATGCGGTCTCGAACGAGAAACGGAAGAATACGTCGAAAAGCGAGAACTGCAGGACGTGCGTCACACTCGGCTCGAATTGAAGAGCAAGATGTAGCGGCGCAACTCTTTTGGCCGCATCGGGAATGGCTCCAGAGATCATCATAAGGTACACGAGAGTGGTGGCTGCCAAAATCGGCAGAGCTAGCCGCGGATACCGGCTCACTGCGGTTCGTGCGAGATCCCGTCCATCTTGCGTGCGCACATAGCCTATCGAAAGCGAAAACCCAGAGATTACGAAAAACGCATAGACGGCGGATGCTCCAGAGAACGGGAGCAGAAACGCGAGCCTCTTTGCGACATCGATATCGTATGGAAATACCTCGATGAACGTGTGGCAGAACAGAACGGCCACGGCAGCCCAACCTCGTAGGCCGTCCAGAAAATGCAGGCGCTCTGATCGTGCTGGGTCCATGAGCGGAGGAGCTAACACAGCGCCCGCGGCTTAAAAGCGCTGCCAAGTTGCTTATCTCGAGTTTTGTCTTCATGCCGGGTCGAAAATTTTCGACGATCACGCCGACCTTTTCCGCGAGCCGCTTGAACACCTCGAGGAGCGCATCGATCTTGATGAAATTGGCACCCCAGTCCGCCAGCTGCCGCACTCAAGTCGGCCCGGAGCAGGTAGAGCGAGACCGGGCCTGCGAAGCGCGCCGGATAATCCATTCAAAAACTCCGGCCCGATTGACCGCGTTGCGGGGCACCGCCATGCCGAAAGTCGGCGTTTTTCTCAAGTATCCGATCGACATATCGGATACTTGATTCAGCGCTAGCGGTTCGGTATCTGTGCCCAATCTGCGGACGGAAGCAAGAGCTAATAGACGGGGCCGCCTCAGGCAGCCTCGATCTCGGCAGTTCGACGAAGCGCATTCACACTATTTGCCTCACAGGTCGTTGGATGAATTTGGGGGCTTCTGATGTTCGTCATCCAAAGGCCCAAACGCTAATCATCAGCCTTGCGGCATGCAGCGCGTTTGTTGTCCTGCTTTGCATTCTTTTCGATCCGAGATGGGAAACCAACGACGACGTGGCGATGTCGATGGTGGCCCACGGTTATGGGCTCGCGGCCTATGGATCCCCTCACATAATTTTCTCCAACGTCATTTGGGGCGTCATTGTCAGAACTGTTCCTGGCATCGGGGGAGTGTTCGGCTATTCGCTTGCGATGCTCGGAGCCATTACCCTGGCGGCGTCCGCGATACTGTATTTTCTGGTGCGACTGGGTGCCGGCTATGTCGTGGGTCTATTGGTCGTTGCCCTTATTCTGCTTCGACCCGTCCTGCAGGCGCAATTCACTGTTACGGCGGGACTTCTTACTGCGGCCGCGGTGCTCGGCGTTTGCGTCTATCAGCGGACCGGTTCTACGTTCAGCCTTGTCGCCGGCACCGTCCTGGCGCTTCTGGGATTTCTCGTGCGAAATCTGGAGTTCGCACTAGTTGCTCTGGTTGCGCTTCCGATCCTGCCCTGGGGCATGCTGCGGAAAGACCGAAAACTTCAAGTCGCTGCTGCGGTGCTGGTGTCAGGCGTGGTCGCGGCCACATGGATCGATCAATTCGCATACTCTGGTCCTGAATGGAATTATTTTTGGGAGCTAAACCTCGCGCGAGCTCCCTTTACCGACTTCGGCGTGGCCGACCGGCTGCTTGAGGCGCCGGAAGTCATGGCTCGCCATGGCATGTCGAAAAACGACGTCGAATTGGTAAAGCATTATTTCTTTGCTGACAGGCAACTCGCAGACCCCGCGCGGCTGAGAGCCGTTCTCGCCGACCTCGCGCCGGTAGCGGTCAAATCCTACAGTTTTGAATCGGGGATTATCTCGCTTCGTTCAATTTTCGACTCAAGCATTCTTGCCCCTTTGGTAGCGGCGATGGTGCTCCTGCTGCTGGCATTCGAGCGACGAGCGATCGTGTCGTGGATGATCTCTATGGCGGTGATATTCGCGTTGGGGATGGCGGGCCGGCATGGCATTTTGCGCGTCTATGTACCGATGTTCATGCTCTTGCTTTTCATTCCCTTTCTATCCGGCCGTCTGACGTCGGGGGTCCGGAAGGCGGCAATGCTGGTGGTGCTCGTGATCGCGTGCCTGGTCAACGCTAAAGCCTTGATCGCAGAATCGCGGGCTAACAGCAGGGATATTGCCGTGGCAACGGTCCTCGGCCCAGTCCCAACAGAGCCGGTTGTTGTTTGGGGCGGTGCATTTCCTTTTGAAATTTCATTCCCGCTCTTTCCAGGACAATCCAATTCCCGAAACCTGAAAATGTTTGGCCTGGGCGTTTTTACATGGGCGCCCTTTTCGGTGGCCGTAGCCGAAGAAAATGCGGGCAGGGGACTGGTCTCGCGATTGCGATCCGATGAAGGCATCCTTCTCGTTGCCGATGCGCAACAGAAGGAACTGCTAGGCCCCTATTGCGCCGAGCACTTTGGGGGACAGCTTAAATTGGTGGATTTCATGAAGACGACAATGTTGACGACCATACTCAGAGCGACCTGCGTCGAGGCTGCTGCCAAGCAGGCAAATTAAGTGGATAGCTCGTGTCTGGCGGTATATGCCGGGGTCTGGATTCGATACTTGATTCGCCGCGACCGGTTCGCCTAAACTCTCAGATGCGCCAAAGGCTTGGCCAAATCGCAGCCTTCTGGCCGAATCCTTGCCGCCAATGGAATCCAGTTGTACACAATCCGCGCGGCTCGATCTGATCCACAGGCGAGGCGAGATTTGACGGGGACTATCGCGTGAAATTGTCTGTTGTGACGACCCTTTACCGGTCAGCTCCGACGATCGGCGAATTCTATCGGCGCGTCATCGCGGCGGCGGAACAAATCACGCATGATATCGAAGTGCTGATGGTCAACGATGGCTCCCCCGACGACAGCCTCGATCTTGCCCTTGCCCTGCACCAGGCCGACCCGCGGGTCGTTGTGGTCGACCTCGCGCGCAACTTCGGCCACCACAAGGCTATGATGACGGGGCTTGGCCATGCGACGGGCGATCTGGTGTTTCTGATCGACAGCGATCTTGACGAGGATCCCGAACTTCTTGCCAGCTTCCACGAGCGGTTCATGAAGGGCGACTGCGACGTCGTCTATGGCATCCAGCAGACGCGGCGAGGCGGCCTCGTCGAACGCATCAGCGGTGCAGTGTTTTTTTCGCTGGTCGATGCATTGAGCGATCACCGGATTCCGCGGAACCTGGCGACCGTCCGCCTGATGACGCGCGATTACGTCCGCGCTCTGGTCCGGCATCGCGACCGCGAGTTCGTAATTTCGCAATTGTGGCAACTGACGGGCTTCCGCCAGGTGGCGGTCCCGTTCCGGAAATCATTGGGCTCGCCGACGACATACTCGCTTCGCATGCGCACCGAGATGGCGGTCAAGTATCTGACCACGACGTCGACGAAACTTCTCTATTTCATTCTATACGCGGGCATCGCGATCTTCGCGCTGTCGGTGGCGACCATCCTGTTCTACGTCTCCCGTTATCTCGCTTCCGGCATCGGCGTCGATGGCTTTACGTCGCTGATCGTCTCGATCTGGTTCTTTGGCGGGCTAACGACATGCATTCTCGGCGTGATCGGCATCTATGTCGCCAATATCGTATCTGAAACCAAGCGGCGTCCTTATACCGTTGTGCAGCGCGTGCATCGCAGGGAGCTCGCAGCGGCGGAAGGATCGAATGTGATTCGCGTTCCACCTGGTGCCGGCGTCTCGACGGCAGCGCTCGATCGCAAGCGATGACCGCAGCTATATCACCCGCCATAATGATTCTAGGCCCGTCGCTCCGGAGCAAGTTGAGATGAGCGCCGGTCCGGACCCATCGATCGTGAGCGCCGTTGCTGCTTACTACAGTTCGAAGCTCGCTCTGCACGGACCGATCCCGCAAGGCGTCGACTGGAACGGGAACGCATCGCACGAACTTCGGCATCGGCAGTTTCTTCGTCTGCTCGAAGGTTCCCCGGACGCGTCGATTCTCGATATCGGCTGCGGCTACGGTGATTTCATGCGTTTCTTGCGCGAGGCGGGGCACCGAGGACCGTTCATCGGCTACGACGTCGCGCCGGACATGATCAAGGAGGCGACGCGGCTGCACGGCGAGAGCGCGGATTGCCGATGGCGAGTCGGAGCCGAGCCGACGGAAATCGCGGACTTCGCGGTTGCCAGCGGAATCTTCAACGTCAAGGGAGAGGTGTCGACCGAGACTTGGGCGCGCTACGTCCGCCAGATCATCGATATTCTTTCACGCGCTGGCCGGCGCGGCTTCGCTTTCAATGTCTTGAGCCTGTCGAGCGATCCGGAAAGGCGGAGCGGAACATTATACTACGCCGATGCAGCCGAGATGCTGTCCTATTGCCTGCGTCGCTATGGCCGATCGGTTGCGCTGCTGCAGGACTACGGACTTTACGAATTCACCGTCGTCGTACGGCATAATACCGCGGCCGGGTAACAAGCGCCCGGCGTCACAAGCTCCGAAGCCGATTGCTCGGTACCTTCGAGCGTTCGGTTCCGCGCGGCGCCACCACCGCGTGGTCGGGCTGATCCTCGAGCACCAGCGCACCGACGCCGATCACGCAATTCTTGCCGATCGTGACGTGATCCCGAAACGTGGCGTTGACGCCGATGAAACTGCCTTGGCCGATCCTGACCCCTCCGGAAACAACGACGTGCGACGATATGAACACGTCGTCCTCTACAGTCGAATGGTGGCCGATGTGGTTGCCGCTCCAGAGCGTGACGTTACTGCCGACCCGGGCAAACGGCTGGATGGTGTTGTCCTCGAGGATAAAACAGTTTTCCTGTAGCTCGAAGCCGGCAAAGACCGTTGCGCGGCTGCTCAGATACGACACCAGCCTGTACCCCTTGGCGCGGGCAGCGGACACCTTCTCCGGGCGAAGCCGGTTGAGATTGGTGTAGCCGATCGCGACAAAGAAATCGAAATCCTGTGGAGGAAATTCTTCCGTGACACGCTCGAAGGGGATCACCGGGCGTCCGCGAAACTGATCCTGCGAAAAAAAAGCCTGATCGACCGTGAAGGCCGCGACTTCGTATGCGGAGTCGTTGGTAAAGTAAAAGTCGGCGAGTTCGGCGATTTGGCCGGAGCCAAAAATCACGATTCGTCGGGTTTTCATCTGATGTTGCTCCGGTCCCAGCGCCGATCAAAAGAGCAGCCATGCTAACCTTTTGCCAGGCCATCGAACAAGTCGAGATGGGAACAGTCGGCGCTGCAAAAACTGCTATACGACCTTGAGGTTGGTATGCCATTCCTGTTCGTCGATCAGATCGGTGCGTTGGTTCCGCAGACCAACGCGACCCAGGAAAGCGGCGCGGGACGGACCATGATCGTGCTTGGCAATGAAGGAAATCGATGACGGCTACCCCGACCGGCGGCAACCGCGGCGCAGATGATCTGGGACAGGCTGCCGAAATATGCCCAAGCTGCGGACGCCAAGAGGGCGTGAGTCTGCCGATTCCCGCAGCCGGCCGTTCCATGCTGAGTGACGGGCGCGTTATCGCGCGGCCGCTCGACAAGCTATGGTGCCCGAGCTGCGGCCTGGTTCGCCATCGCCATCCGCCCACCGCCGCCGAAATCTCCGCGATCTATTCCGGCGCCTATGGACTGCCGGCCTTGACCGGTACCGGAGAAGAGGCCCGGGGCAGGGCCTATGCTGCGGCAATCGTCGATGCGATCGGCGGGCGCAAACCCGGCTTGCGGTTGATCGACGTTGGTTGCGGGTCGGGAGCGATGCTGCGTGCGCTCGGCGATTGCGACGAAGCGGCGACCTATGAGTTGACTGGTATCGATCCGGCGCTACCACCTGCGCTCGCGCAGGCCAATGAGCGGCTGACATTGATGCGTGGTTTTCCCGATCGCGACCTGGCCGGGCATGGTCCGTTCGATGCCGTGATATCGATCAACACGATCGAGCATACGCCGGATCCCGCGCAATTTCTTGCGACCCTCGCGTCGCTGATGACCCCGGACGGACAGACGATTGTCGTTTGTCCGACAACGGAATTTGCCAACGACGAACTGCTGTTCTTCGACCATTTCTGGAGCATCAGCCCGGCGGCGATGATTTCGTTCGCGGCTAGGTCCGGGTTGCGGATGGTCGGCCGCAGGGGGTTGGCGGCTCCGCTCGCCGGATTTCAACTGTTCAGGTTTGCACATTCAGCATCCGGCGAACCGGAAGCTGCCGTTGCTGACGTCTCGCCGGATGCGGTCGCTTACCTCGACGCCTGGACGGAACTGGACGCTTCGCTCGAACAGCAGTTGGCGGCGGCAGGCAATCCGGCGCAGGCGTTCGGCGCGGGGCAAATGGCGGCCTTGTTGCGCGCCTATGCGCCGCGAACATTTGCAATGCTCAAGCGATTCTTGTTGGATCGTCCAGAAGAAGCATGGCCGCTCGGTCCCGCGGTCCGCTATGATGGGTTCATGACGCTGGACGGCTGGACAACCCTTGTGGCAGTTCATCCTTCGGCGCAGAACGCCGTCGCGGCGCGGATCCGGGGCGATGGCGGGTTCGCCGTTACGCTTCCTGCCGCCATCAAAAACTAACCCAAGATGAGGCCATGACCAGATCTTACGGCATCAACGAACGTGCGGCGGCCGATAGCGACATCGACGCCGCGGTGGAAAGCTTGCGCACGCTCGGCTATGCGGTCGTGGACGGTGGCTACTCTGCCGGAGACCTCAGTGGATTTTCGCAAGGTTTCGACACTGCGCGCCGTGCTGCACACGCGGCTGCTGGCGGAACCGAAGCGCTGGCGCAAATCGACGAGCACAATACCGTCCGTACGCCATTCGCCTACGATAGAAGCCTGCTGGCGCTCGCGCGCAATCCGGCGATCCTGGAAATGTGCAAGCGGTTGATCAGAGGCTATCAGGTCCTGTCGCAGCAGAACGGGGTCATCAATCCGCCGGCCAAGACCTATAATCAGGGCGCGTGGCATCGCGATCTGCCGTATCAGCACGTCGTGTTCTCGCGGCCGATGGCGATCAATGCGCTGTTCTGCCTGGACGCCTTTACGACCGAGAACGGCGCAACGCTGGTGCTGCCGGCGACCCACAAGCAGGAGGAATTTCCGTCCGATCGCTTTGTCGACGCGTCGGCCGTGCAGGTCTGCGCGCCTGCGGGCAGCTACATCGTGCTGGATTGCATGCTCTATCACAGCGGCGCGCCGAACCGCTCAGGGACCGAGCGCCGGGCGGTCAACCAGGTCTACACCTCGCCGATCCTCCGCCAGCAAATCGATCTGCCGGCGTTCCTCGGCGATGATTTCACCGACGATCCCACCCTGCGCCGTCTGCTCGGATACGAGGTGACGACGCCGAGATCGGACGCCGAGTATTTTGCGATGCGCCGCGCAAAGCTTCCGAAGTGACGGTTCATTGCTCGAGAACGGCTAGTCCAAAACCCTCGCGGCCGTAACCATTGCCGTTGTAGAGCATGTAGCGGCGGCCGCTGTGGTCGAAAACGAACGGATAGGTTCTTTCCTTGTCTTCCCAGGTCTCCGCCGTGCCGACAAAGCGCAGATCCTGATCGCGCCGTTCCCAATGCTTGCCATCGGCGGAGCGCGCGAAGCCGAGTTCGTAATGCGGGCGTCGCCGCGCATACCACATCGAGAGGCTGTTATCCGGCTCGCGCAATACCACGGGCCGCGAAATCGCAAACTCCAGGGGGTCGGCTGCTGCGACATCGACCACGACGGCATCGGATGGCGTCCACCGGACCAGATCGGCGGAGTGCGCTTCCTTGATCACGTGCAGCATTTTCATGCCTTGCTGCCCCCAATGCAGATGAGAGCCGAACCACATGCGCCAGCCCGGCCCGTCGCGAAGCACAAAAGGGTATCCGACGGTAAACGGATTTTCCGGGCTGCGGCCGACCACCGGCACACTCAAGCAGCGGCGAAAGATTTGTCCGTCGTCGTCGCTCACGGCAACGCCGATAAAGTTGGTAAAGGGCACGTGCACCAGCACAGTCCATCCGAGATAGAAGGCATAGAGTTTTCCGTCATGCGCGATAACGGAGGAAACCGTTACGCCATCGGCGTCGAACGAGCCGCGCGCGCCCGGCGTCAACAGCGGTCCCCGCGGGTCGCCGAGCACCTCGAACCGGTTACCAACGATGGCGACGTCCACGGAAGCGGCCGACGACCGGTTGGACGCGTCGCGCGTCGAATAGAAGATCCGGACATTGCCGTCGGCAAGCGTCAGCGCCGTCGGGTACGCGGCATGGCTGACGGACCAGGGCTCTCCGGCGATCGGTGAGAACACCCTTCCGAGCGGCCGCCAGACGTTTTGCATCAGCCGCTCCCCACGGACGACTCGACCGTCATCGGACGGCAATGGGATGCGGCCGCAGGCCCCGTCGAGAACAGCAGATCGATCACGGAGACCGCGTGATCAAACGCAGGTCCGCGCTGCGGATAGGGCTGGTACGGTCCGTAGCTCATCCATTCGACTGCGATGCCGGCCGCGGCAAACGAGGGCTCGTCGAAATATTCGCGCGCCGAAGGCCCAGAGATATACTTCGTGGCGCCTGTCTTCATGCAGATGTCGAGCAGGCGTCCGGTTCGCGCGCCTTGCGGAGAGAATTCGCTGTCACGCACCATGGCGGTCGGGATATCGAGCCGCTTCATCAGCGCTTTCAGAAATAGCGTATTGACGTCGGTGAGCCGGTCGAGGCGTTCGGCGGTCTCGTAGACGGCTTTCAGCGCCGGCGCTTCCTCCGCGAAGTAGGGCGATTTGCGATAGGCCAGTTCGATCGATCGCCAGTGCTTGTCGGCCCATGGCTCCGCGAAACCAACTTCGTCGATCGATTGCTCGAACCGCGATTTGGTAGCGACCGGAATTGTCAGCCAGATCGGCCCGCTCGGCGTCATGATCCGGTTGCGGTTGTGCCAGTGCCGCTTCACATACTGTGCGCCGTCGAGCACGACATAGAGATCGGTGCGGCCAATCAGATCGAAGAACCCCTTCCACGGAATATAGCAGGATTGAATAATGGCGAGGCGCATCAAAGGCTTTCCGTATCAGGATGATCCAATCAGGGCCACCAGCTATGGGTGGCGGCGCCTTTTCCGACATAGCGCGTGGCTGCGACTTCGTCCACCGCGGACATCTTGTTGAACGACGAGCAGAGATGCTGGGTACGTCGATATCGGCACTTTCAAGCCGATCGCCCGGCCGAACAGGAACCCCGTCAAATCTGTGCCGGGCTGATACCTATCTCGTCAGCGGGGCCGTCGTCGCCTCATGCGGTTTCGACACGTCCTATGCGTCGTTCCGCGCCCGACGAATCGGACGCACTTTGATCTTTGCGGGGAGCGTATCGTTCCGGATTATTTCTTCAGGAGCGCGGTCAACACCTCGCACACTCGCGCCTGCTGGCTCTCGCTCAAGCCAAACCACATCGGCAGCCTGACCAGACGCTGCGATAGCGAGGTTGTCAGCGCCAACTCGCCATGCGCACGTCCATAGCGTCGGCCGCCCGGCGACGAATGCAGCGGGACATAGTGGAATACCGCGCCGATCCCGTTCTGTTTCAGTCCGTTAAGTACCTGCTGGCGATCGATTTCGGGCGCCAGCAGAACGTAGTACATGTGCCCGTTGTGCTGACAATCCGCCGGCACGATCGGTCGGCGAAGCAAGCCCTGTCGTTCGAGCGGTTCGAGCATTTGATGATAGCGGCGCCAGATCGCCATCCGTTCGCTGGTGATCTGCTGCGCCTCTTCGAGTTGTGCCCACAGGAAGGCGGCGGTGATTTCGTTAGGCAGAAATGACGAGCCGACATCCTGCCAGGTGTATTTGTCGACCTCGCCGCGGAAGAATCGGCCGCGATCGGTTCCCTTCTCGCGCATGATTTCGGCGCGTTGCACGAGCTCCGCGTCCCGCACCAGAAGACTGCCGCCTTCGCCCGAGATGATGTTCTTGGTTTCGTGAAAGCTGAAGCTGCCGAGGTCGCCAATCGCCCCGAGCGCCCGGTTCTTGTAACCAGCCATGATTCCCTGCGCGGCATCTTCCACGACCTTGAGATCGTGGCGCCCGGCGATCGCCATCATAGAATCCATCTCGCAGGAGACACCGGCGTAATGCACAGGAACGATCGCGCGCGTCCGCGTCGTGATCGCGTCCTCGATCAGCTTTTCATCCAGATTGAGCGTGTCCTCCCTGATATCGACGAACACCGGCACCGCGCCTCGCAACACAAACGCGTTGGCGGTCGACACGAAGGTGTAGGAGGGCACGATGACCTCGTCGCCGCTCTTGATGTCGAGCAGCAGCGCCGCCATGTCCAGCGCCGAGGTGCAGGAGTGGGTCAGCAGCGCCCTGGCGCAGCCGGTTCGTTCCTCGATCCATTGATGGCAGCGCTTCGTGAAGGCCCCGTCGCCGGAGAGATGGTGGTTGCGCTGCGCCTCGGCTGCATAGACCATCTCATTGCCGGTGGCATGGGGTCGGTTGAACGGAATGTAATCTGCTGTCACGGTTTCACTTTGATGCTTGTCGGGGCATTTGCCCCTGGTTCGAGAGTGCGCAAATTGGCGGTTTCCGCCGCGGGAATCAACGGCCGATCTCTGCCTGGTCGTAACGACGCCGATGCCTTGGCGGGCCGCGGACGCCAAAGCGCGGGGGACGCCGAAACTGCCGCGCCCGGCAGGCTTGCTGATTATTGTTGCATACGTTAGTGACGGCCGGAAAAGCGCTTCGTCGCGCCGTGGCGGCCCCGGAATCCCCGGACTTTTCGATCAAGATGGGAGATTTTCCTTGAAGCGGCTTCTGGTATCCGTCCTGAAGGGTATCAACTGGTTCATGCGCCTGTTGGTCGGCTGGACCCACTTTGCGCAGTTTGCCGTGCAATGGGGCATCAAGCCGAGGCCCGAATGGTTCGATCATTTTCTCGATCAGTACTGGCAATGGGGCGCAACGAACAACAGTCTGTTTGTCGAGCGCGGCGTGTTTTCCCGGCTCGTCCTCAAAGAGAATTCGAGGATGCTCGAGATCTGCTGCGGCGACGGGTTCAATGCAAGGCACTTCTACTCGACGAGGGCCCGGTCGGTCATTGCTCTCGATTTCGACGAGGATGCAATCCCGCACGCCAAGCGGTACAATTCCGCGCCAAATATCACATTCATCAAGCAGGACATCCGCGCCGGGCTTCCGGACGGGCCGTTCGACAACATCGTGTGGGATGCGGCGATCGAGCATTTTACCGAAAAGGAAATCGATTCCATCATGGGCGCGATCGTCGAGCGCCTCGGTGCTGACGGCATCCTCAGCGGTTATACGCTGACCGAAGACAAGACCGGCAAGAAGAGCAATGCCCTGCACGAGTACGAATTCAAGGACAAGGAAGATCTGCGGCGCTTCTTCTTGCCGCACTTCAAGTTCGTGCGCGTGTGGGAAACGATCTATCCTACCCGGCACAATCTGTATTTTGTGGCGTCCCAGACCCCGGTCGAAATGTATGGCTAGGCCGTTGCCGTCTTGACCGCATGCCATTGGAGCGCACCGTTCCGGAGAGGGCGTCGATGACCGGTTCCCCAAGCCGCGCGCGCCGTCTCTCGCAAGGCTGGTCGGCAAATCTCCTGCAAATGGCGTTGGGAACAGCGCAGCAAGTCGCGCTGGTCCCCATCTTCCTGCACTACTGGTCGAACGATGTGCTCGCCGCGTGGCTGGCGATCTATGCCGCCGGAAATCTCGTTCTGATCGTTGATGCCGGCCTGCAATTTCGCGCGATCAACCGTTTTTTTGCGTTCAAGTCCAGCGTCGACAGCGATCGTCGTACCGGACAATTCTATGCCGAACTGCGGCGGATCTATCTTGGGCTCGCGGGGACGCTCGCTGTCGCCACGCTGATCCTCATTCATGTGCTTCCGCCTTCCGCGATGCTTGGCTTTGGCGCGATCGCGCAATTTGACCTGGCGTTCGGCGCGATGATCGTTGGCACACTCCTCACGCTGCCGGTCAATATTGCGGCGGCACTTTACCGCGCGCGCGGCCTCTACGGGCGAGCGGTCAAGCTCATGAATCTCGGGATGCTTGGAGCCTTGCTCGGGCAACTTGTGGCCGTCACGCTGACCCAAAGCCTGTTTTACGTCACCATCGTCTATGTCGCGGCGCAAATGCTGGTTGCGGCCTATCTTCTGATGTCGGATGCGCCGCGGCTGTTTCCGTTTCTGCGCGGGGTACGTGCAACGCGTTCGTTGGGCTGGATCGCCGGCCAGTTTCGCAAGGCAGCTCCATTCGCGGTCGCAAGCGCCGCCGATCTGGCATTGCTCAATCTGCCGGTGCTGCTGGTCAGCGCGCTCGTGTCCGACCGGGTCGCGGTGGCACAATGGGGCCTGACCCGCGTCGTTGCCGGGCTGATACGGGTGCTTTGCGTCCAGACGACCCTTCCGCTGGCCGCCGAGCTCGGTCACGATTATGCCGTCGGCCACCGGGAACGGTTGCAGGGCCTGTACGCGCGCGGCTCCGTGCTGGTGGCGCTGCTGGCGAGCGTCGTGGTTTCGGGCCTGTTGCCGTTCTGGCCGGATTTTTTCGCGCTTTGGACGCACGGCGCCATCCCTTACGATGGCCCGCTGACATTTGTGCTGCTGATCGGTACGGCTGCGGTGGCCCCCTCGATCCTCGCGCTGGGCTACGCGAATTACAGCGATCGGGGGCCGCTTTTGCTGCGGACCAAGGCGCTGCAACTGGTCCTGTTCCTCGTTCTGTCGGCGATCCTGATTCCTTCGATCGGGCTGCTTGGAGCGGCCATTGCCGTCGTCGCCAGCGAGCTCCTGATCCAGTTCGGTGTGCTCGGACGCATCATCATCGGGCAAACGCTGCAGCATCCGCTGCGGCATTTGTTGTTCCTGGCCACGGTGATGGTCACCGTGACGCTTGCCGGATGGGCGCTGGGAACGGCGATCCGGCTTGCCGTCCCGCTGGCAGAACCGTTGCGGTTCTTCGTCGAATGCGGGCTATGGCTGGTTGTCGTCGCAGTTGCAGCCAGTCCGCTGGCGATCGAGAGGGTCCGCAGCAGACTGACTGCAGCTATACCCCGCTAGCGAGGAATCGTCGCCTGGCGAATGAGGTATTGGCCGTAGCCGGTATTCTTCATCGGCTCGGCAAGGCGCAGCAGTTGTTCGGTGTCGATGAAGCCCTGGCTGAACGCGATTTCCTCCGGGCAGGCGATCTTCAGGCCCTGACGCTTCTCCACGATGTGGATGAACTGCGAGGCTTCGAGCAGCGATTCATGCGTGCCGGCGTCGAGCCAGGCGTAGCCGCGGCCGAAACGTTCGGCGTTAAGGTCGCCGCGTTCCAGATACCACTGGTTGACGTCGGTGATCTCGAGTTCCCCACGCGGCGACGGCTTCATCTCGCGCACGACGTCGACGACGCGTTCGTCATAGAAGTAAAGCCCCGTCACGGCGTAGTTGGATTTCGGCGCCTTCGGCTTCTCCACGATCCGCAACGGCCGATGAGAGGAATCGAACTCGATGACGCCATAGCGCTCGGGATCGTCGACCCAGCACGCGAACACCGTCGCGCCGCGGCTCTGCTGCGCGGAGGTGCGCAACAGCGCCCGCAGATTGTCGCCGTAGAAGATGTTATCGCCGAGGATCAGCGCGCAGGATCCGCCGGCCAGAAAATCCCGCCCGATCAGGAAAGCTTCCGCGATACCGCCGGGATGATCCTGGACGGCAAAGGAAAGCTCGATGCCCCATTGCCGTCCATCACCGAGCAGGCGCCTGAACTGGTCGATCTCCTCCGGCGTGGTGATGATCAGGAACTCGCGCAAGCCCGCCATCATCAGCGTTGTGAGCGAATAATAGATCAGCGGCTTGTCGTAGACCGGCAATAGCTGCTTCGAGGTCGCTAGCGTTAGCGGATAAAGCCGCGTGCCGCGGCCGCCTGCCAGAATGATACCTTTGCGATTCATGCGCCGAACTCTTCGCGGGTGGCGGGAGTGGAGGGGCCTCGTTAGCACGCGCCAACCGGCGCACAAAATGCTTTCCGGGCCCCATAGCGGAAATATTTCAATGGTTTACGCGGACATGCACGCGTTGCGCCGTCGCTATGGGTGCGATAGGAATGGCCTATTGCGGCGCTTTATGACGCAATGTCGGTGACGCACCGGCGCAATTCGCGACCTGAGCTGCGACGGGGATCATGGCCAACCGCGCCTATTGTACCTATTTCGATCACAACTACCTGCCACGCGGGCTGGCGCTCTACCATTCGTTGCAGCGGCATGCGCGGGGCGCGGAGCTCTGGGTGCTATGCCTGAGCGAGGCCTGTCACCGGGCTCTGACTGCGCTCGATCTGCCCAATCTGGTCCCGGTGCGGCTGGCCGACTTCGAGGGCGCCAATCCCGACGTCGCGGCCACGCGCTCCACGCGCAGCCTGATCGAATATTATTTCACGTGTTCGCCGGCCTGGATGCTTTTCGTGTTGAACGGCAAGCCGGATGCGGAGTGGGTCACATATCTCGACAGCGATCTCTTCTTCTTCGCCTCACCCGATCCGATCTACGATGAGATGAAGGACGCGGCGTTCGGCATCGTTCCACATCGTTTCGCCCGAGGGTTGGAAGGTCAGCGCAGGTTTGGACTCTACAACGTCGGCTGGGTAAGCGTTCGCAGGCGCAACGACGGGGTCCAGGCCTTGCGTTGGTGGCGCGAGCGCTGCATCGAATGGTGCTATGACCGGGTGGAGGGCGATCGCTTCGCTGACCAGCGCTACCTCGATCGATTGCCGGAAATGTTTGGCGGGGTCCATGTCATCTCGCATCTCGGGGCCAATCTCGCACCTTGGAATTTTGCGGACTGCGATCTGCAGTGGAAAGATGGCGGGGTAGAGATTGAGCGACGATATCCGCTGCTGTTCTTTCATTTTTACGGGGTAAAGCGCAGCGGCGGCTATTATTTCAATAGCCACCGGCTCTATCACGCGCCATTTTCCAGCCTGATGAAGCATAAACTGTACGAGCCCTACACGGCGGCGCTCGCGGAGGCCGAACGGGCGGCGGCGCCTTATCTGAAGGACCAGCAGATCGATACGATCCGAAAGCCCGTCGCCACCACCCTCGGCGACCGCATGTCCAACGCGTTGCGGAAGGCGAGAATGATGAGCATCCGGGGCCTTGATATCCTGACCGGCCGGGCTATCGCGGCCCGGTAGTCCGAACAATTCCTTCGGGAGATTCTTCACACATGCGGCTGCTGATCCTTGGCTATTCCTCGATCGTCGAACGGCGGGTGATACCGGCCGCGGCGAAAGTCGAAGCCATCGCGCAGATATCGATCGCAAGCAAGAGTCGGCCACAGCCTGATGGGTGGCCAAAGCAGGGGCGCTTCTTCAACGATTATGCCGCGGCGTTGCGCGACAGCGATTCGGACCTCGTCTATCTTTCGCTGCCGAATGCGATGCATGAGCACTGGGTGATGGCGGCGCTGGCTGCCGGCAAGCACGTCGTGGTCGACAAACCGGCGATGATGACATTGACGGGCAGCGAGCGCGCGGTGGATGCGGCGCGGCGCGTCAATCGCGCCGTCGCGGAGGCGACGGTGTTCGGCTATCATCCGCAATTCGAGGCGCTTGCGGCCTTCGTCGCCGAACACGGTCCGCTGACGCAGGCAGCCGTGCAATTCATCATTCCGCCGTTGCCGATCGGAAATTTTCGCAATCACCGCGAGCTGGGCGGAGGCTGCCTGCTGGACATGGCGCCATACGCTGCCGCAACGATGCGAATCCTCGGCGGTGAGGCGGCGTCGGAAATCACGGCTCTGGCCGGTGGCCGGCATCCGGAAACCGGTGTCGACACGGGCTTTTCGGTCCTGGCCCGGCTCGGCAATGGCGGCGTATTTTCCGGCCATTTCAGCTTCGAGGGCGAGTATCAAAATCGCTTGCTCGTTGTGAGCCGTTCGGGGTCTGTGTTAATAGAGCGCGTCTTCACTCCACCCGCCGATCATCGGATGGAATGGCGCCGGCGCGTACGCAATGTCGATGATGTCGTGACGTTCGAGCCAGCCGATACCTTTGCTCGGTTCCTGGAGGCGGTGACGTCGGCGATCGACGGCGGCAATCACAAGAGCTTCCACCGCGATCTCTTGAGCGATGCCCGGTGTCGGGACATGATCGCGACGGCGCTCGCATCCCAGAATCCGCCGCATCAGCGCGTGTGAGAGACAATGCCAATCAACGTGTGGGACTACTTACGGGAATACGACGAACTGCGCGACGAGATACTCGCTACCGTCGATCGGGTGTTTGGATCGGGGCGGCTGGTGCTCGGACAGGAAGGCGTCAAATTCGAGCGCGAGATGGCCACCTATCTGGGCGTTGCAGGCGGCGTCGGCGTGAATAGCGGAACTGACGCGATCTACATCGCGCTGGCGTCTCTGGGGGTCGGGGCCGGCGACGAGGTCATTACCGTGCCCAATACGGCCGTGCCGACGGTCTCGGCGATCCGCACGCTTGGTGCCACGCCGGTCTTTGTTGACGTGCGCGAAGATGATTTCCTGATGGATGTCGGGCAGGTCGAGGCGGCGATCACGCCGCGCACCAAGGCGATCGTTCCGGTGCATGTGTACGGCCAGTGCGTGGATCTCGATCCGCTGATGGCGATTGCCGGGCGGCACGGGCTGAAGGTGATGGAAGACTGTGCGCAGTCGCAGGGGGCGCTCTACAAGAATCATCAGTCCGGCAGCGTCGGTCACGCCTCGGCGTTCTCGTTCTACCCGACCAAGGTGCTGGGCGCCTATGGCGACGGCGGCATGGTGTTGAGCAACGACGAGGCGGCGATCCGGCTTGCGCGCAGTCTCCGCTTCTATGGCATGGAAACGCAGTATTATTCCGAGCGCCACGGTTACAATTCGCGTCTCGACGAGGTGCAGGCTGCGATCCTGTCGCTGAAACTGCCGCGTATCGATAGCTGGATAGAGCGGCGGCGGGAGATCGCCGCGCGCTACGAGCAGGGTCTCGCCGGAAGCGGCCTCGTGCTGCCGCGCGAGAACGCCCATAGCCGCCATTCCTATTATGTCTATGTGGTAGAACACCCGACGGATCGCGACGGGGTGCTGGAGCGGCTGGCGAAACGCGACATCAACTGCAACGTGTCCTATCGTTGGCCGATTCACATCATGCGGGGTAGCGCCGATCTCGGCTATTGTGAGGGCCAGTTCCCGGTTGCGGAGCGCAAGGCGCAGCGCATTTTCTCGCTGCCGATGTATCCGCACCTGAAGGACGAGGAAGTCGATACCGTGATCGAAGTGCTCAGGGACGTGATTTGATGGCCGAGCGCGCGCATCTCGACTGGTTTCGCGAAAGGCTCGCGGCTTCCAAAGCGATCGAGCCGACGGATCCCGCGCCGATCCTGGCGTGGCGGGACGAGCGCTGCCGGGCGATCCGCTTCGAGGCCGAGTTGATCGGACTCGATGACGTTCGGGGCTGGTCGCGAGACGCGCAAGGCAATGTGCGGCACAAGTCCGGGCAGTTTTTCGGGGTCGAGGGCGTACGTGTCGAAAGCGGCGACCTGCGCGAGGTCGCCTCGTGGGACCAGCCGATCTACACCCAGCCCGAAGGCGGTATCCTCGGACTGGTCGCCCGCGAGACGCCGGATAGTGGCGTCCAGTTTCTGTTGTACGCCAAGGCCGAGCCGGGCAACGTCGGCGTGCTCCAGCTCTCTCCCTCCGTTCAAAGCACGTGGTCCAATATCAGGCGCGCGCATGGTGGAAAGCTGTCCCCGATGCTGGAGGTGCTCACCGCCAAGGCCGGGGTTCGTATCATTTACCGGGCAGAGCACAATGAAGAGGGCGGCCGGTTCTGGCGCAAGTCGAACGAGAACATCATCGTGTTTGTCGACGATGAGAGCGTGATCGAGTCCGACATGGCGATGTTTTGCTGGGCGAGTCTTGGCCAGATCAAGGAGCTTGCCTTGATCGACAACGTGCTGAACCCCTTCGTAAGGACGATCATCGCGCCGTTGTAGTTCGGGGAACGGGCCTGCGTCCGGTCAGCGTGCCTTCGAAAACAGGTATGTTTCGGTCGTCGAGCGATGGCCTGTCACCTCGGATACGTCATAGGGAATGCAGGGCCATTCGCGCTGCAGCCGAAGCCCGGCGTTCCGGCAAACCGACATCAATTCGCTCTTGCCGAAGACGATCTCGACGACCGGCGCACCATAGGCGAACTTTCGCAAGTATGTGGTCTGATGATCGTCGAATACCGGCACGGTGTGCAGCACGCAGTACCGCCCGGCCACGCGTGCTGCTTCGCGGATCGCCTCCTGATAGTCGATGATGTGCATCAGCGATACGCCGTTGAAGACGATGTCGAATGCATCGTCCGGATAGGGCAGCCGGGTCGCGTCGGCGACCTCGAACGTATCAGACGGATAGCGGGAATGCGCGCGCGCGATCATCGCTTCCGAATAGTCGATGCCGGTATAGCGCACGCCGCCGGGGACGAGACGTGCGAAGACTTCGGAATAATAACCGCTACCGCTGCCGACTTCGAGCAGGCGGGCATCGGCGAGGCCGGTCGCAGCAACGGCCTCCGCCGCGACGGCGAAATCGAGCCGCGGTTCGCCGTTCTTCATGTCGGCAATCAGGCTCCGATAGGCGCGTTCCTGGCGAGCCACGGTGCGCGCCGCAAGCCAGCCGCTCGATGATGCGGCTGCATTGCGAGCATCCTCCACGCCGCCAAGCACCTTATAGTCGGTCGAGGTCAGAACATGTCGGCGCAGGATCGGCGTCGCCTTGACCACGTGCTTGCCGACCTGCCTGACGATGCGGGGTAGCTTCATCGCGGCTTCCGCAGGGTTTCAACGAAACCAAGGATCTCCGCGGCGCGATGGCGATAGGTATGTTGCGCCATGGTTCTCGCCTGGCCCGCACAGGCAATCGTATTGCGACCATCGGTATCGTCGATCGCGCGACCGATGACCTCAAGACAATCTTCAACCGAGCGCCATACCGCGACCTCGCGGTCCGGTGCGAACAGGGTGTGCAGATTGTCCTTGAAATCGGTCAGCAGGAACGCGCCGACGCCGGTGGCCTCGAACAGCCGCATGTTTCCGGCTTCCCGCCCGGCCATGTCGATGTGGGAATTGAGCGTGATCTTCGAGCGCCGCAGCGCCTGATACATCTCGGCGCCCCAGACTTCGCCCTGAAAGCAGCGATGCAGCGGGGAGGAGGCTGGCAGCGTCTGCGGCGGGTTGCCGAACAGCTTGAGATCGTAACGTTCGGCGACCGCCCCGAGCAGGGCGATCCGCTGTTGGTGGTCCGGCGATACCGTGCCGACAAAGGAAACCTCGATGTCCAGGGCGGGCGTCGGCGGCAGCGCTTCGAGAATGGCGGGTTCGAACGCCAGATGATTGACTTCCGCCCGTACACCGAGACGGCGGAAGAAATCCACCGTCGCGAACAGTTGCGACATCATCAGATCGTAGACGGACCAATCCACGCCGCGGGACGGCGCAATCCCGATCTGCCCGATCAGGATGGGGTTGCCGATCGTCTTGATGCGCCGCATCAGCCTGGGGTCGACGTGGAAGGTGTCCTGGTTGAGCACCGCGTCTGGTTTGAATTCCTCGATCTGGGCCAGCAGGATGGCCTCGGCCTGTGCGTCGAGGCTGGGACTGAGCCCGACCTTACGGGCCAACGGTCGCAGCATCGGCTTTAGCGGCGTCACGGCACGTTGCAGCCAGGCTGGAAGCGAGGTGCTTCCGCTCGGAGTGGCGGGCCCCGCCGATTCGACGGCCATCCCGTGCTCGCGCGCCCATGCCGTCTGTAGCCAGGCATTGTTGACGTGTATCTCTGCCGCCGAGTGGCCGAGTGCGGCAAAGTTCCGCGAATAGAAATCGGCGACGCCGAACAGGCTGGCATTTCGCGCCGCCATCTGGGCCGCGTAACCGGCGCTTCCGAGTCCTGGCTGGCGGCGATACAGCCAGCTCAGGAAACGCGGGTAGTCCGCATTGAGCACCAGGATGCGCATGAATGGCTAGACCGCGCGCCGGAAGCCGTAATTCTTGTCGATCCACGCCTTGTAGGCGCCGCTGGTGACGTCACGCCACCATGGCTCGTGGTCGAGATACCATTGCACGGTCTGCTTCAGTCCGCTCTCGAAACCGACGCTGCAGCGGCTGCCGAGTTCGGTCGCGAGCTTGCTGGCGTCGATCGCATAACGGTGATCGTGGCCGGGACGGTCCGTCACATAGGTGATGAGCGTGCGGCAGGAGCCGGCGCTAGCTGTGGGACAGGACGGAAAGCGCGAGGCGAGGCGAGGGTCGGCTGCGAAGGCGGCATCGATCGTATCGCAGATCAGGCCCACCACGTCGCGGTTGTTGCGCTCGTTGCCGCCGCCGACATTGTAGGTTTCGCCGGTGCGGCCGCGCTCGATCACGTTGATCAGGGCGTCGCAATGATCTGATACGTGCAGCCAGTCGCGGACATTGGAGCCGTCCCCGTAGACCGGCAGCGGCTTGCCTTCCAGCGCATGGATGATCATCAGTGGAATGAGTTTTTCCGGGTGCTGATAGGGGCCGTAATTGTTGGAGCAGTTCGTGATCAGCGCCGGCATGCCATAGGTCGCGACAAAGGCGCGGACCAGGTGATCGCTTCCGGCCTTGCTCGCCGCGTAAGGCGAGTTCGGACGATAAAGCGAGGATTCCGTGAAGGCGGGATCAGTCGCGCCGAGCGAGCCATAGACTTCGTCGGTCGAAACGTGGAGAAATCGCGCCTCATCGAGCATCGCCGCCGCGCGCCAGCAATCGAGCGCCGCCTGCAGAAGCGTGAACGTGCCGAGCACGTTGGTCTGCAGAAACGCCTCCGGATCGCTGATCGAGCGGTCGACATGCGACTCGGCAGCGAGATGCGCCACGCGGGAGAATTTACGTTCGTCGAACAGGCGCTGCATCAGCGCCGCGTCGCCGATGTCGCCCTTCACGAACTGGATACGGCGATCGGCAATCAGCGGCTCCAGGCTGCGGACATTGGCCGCATAGGTCATGGCATCGACCACGGTCAGTCGGTCGGCCGGCCGCGCGGCTAGCCATGCGTGCACCAGGTTCTGGCCGATAAAGCCCGCGCCGCCGGTGATCAGAACGCTTTGCATCGAAACCCTCCGGTCACGTAGCCGCAGCTTCGATCTTCCGATCGAACATCGTGCGCGGCATGATGTACCACAGCAGAAACAGGAACCCGGCGCCATGTGTCAACAATGCCGTCGTAAAGGGCACATTGAGAAAGGTCTGGGGAAGCAGTGCTGCCGAGATCAGCACGAATCCCGGCGGCAGTCCGGCCGACGCACGGTTGCCGAGCGCGATCACGAGCCCGCATGCCAGCGCCGCCAGCGGCGCGAGATACAGTCCGACCGAGGCGATACCCTCTGTCGCAAACATAGACGCGTTGATGTTGCCGATCTGGTAAGTCTTTTCCATCACGAGCGATAGCTGCTCCTGATAGGGACAACTCATCAACGGCTTCAGGAAGGATATTTGGCAGAACCAGGTCAGCGGGTGACTTGAGAAGAAGTCGTTGTAGATGTCCATGGCGCTGGATGGGGTCGCCATCATTCGGATATTCACCAGGCCGAAATAATGCTGTGTATAGCGGTTGAGGTACGCTGCCATCAGGATCACGCCGAGAAGCATGGGCAAGAGAATCGACAGGATGGTTGCAGCTCTGGGCTCGAAAATCCTCGAAAGCACCAGCAACATAACGACCCACGCCGTCGAAAACAGCGCAAATTTGCTGAGCGTGATCGGATAGAACAGCAGCATCAGGAGGAGCGGTACGGCAGCCCACCAGCGGCGATTGAGCGCCAGATAACAGGCGCAGGCGAACGGCAGCAGCACGGTGGACAGAATTCCGGTCAGGTAACGTACCGGCGCCGGAAAGTTGAGTTCGTTGCGAAAATCGTAGATCTGCCTGATCGACACCAGTCTGAAATTGTAGAATGAGGCCGCGACGATCGTGCCCAGCGCCAGAACCAGAATGAACATCAGAAGGTATTCGAGGGCGCGAGGCGACAGCACGTACATCTGTTTGGCGGGCGCCCTGACGAGGAGAGCGGGAAGCAGAAACAGCACCGCCGAAGCGGCGGCCGAAAGGCCCGCCAGCCGGTGATCGTAGTTGAATTTGGAGAAGTTGTTGAGCCAGATGAAGCCGAGCACCATCGTGAACAGGCTAAAGCCGACGAAGTAGCCAAAGCTGAAGCGGGCGAATATGAAAAACAGCGAGACGGTAGAAAACGCTCCGACCGCAGCAATCGCGTAGTTAGCCCGCGCAGCGTCGTACAACATGTACGACTGCCAATGCGCAACCTGTACCAGCGAGGTGCAGCAAATGACGATGTGAAGGCATACCAGCACGTACAGGCTGAAGCGCGAGCCGGATGCCAGCCGAATGCGTTCCATAATGTCCGGAGCGCGCTTGCTTTCTGACGAATGCATCATGGACATCGCGCCGCCACGCGAGGTGATAACTGAAACGATTGGCTTTCTCTGACTACGACAGTTCGAGCGAGCGCCTGAAATAGGCGATGGTTTCCTTCAGACCATCGGCGAGCGCTACCTTCGGTTCCCAATTCAGCAGCGCCTTCGCCTTGGAGAGATCGGGCTGGCGTTGCCGCGGATCATCCTGCGGCAGCGGCTTGAAAATGAGCTTCGAGCGCGAGTCCGTATAACTGATCACTTTCTCGGCCAGTTCCAGAATGGTGAATTCCGAATTGTTGCCGAGATTGATCGGTCCGGTGCAATCTTCGCCGGTCAGCATCAGCCGGGTAATTGCCTCGACGAGGTCGTCGACATAGCAGAACGAGCGGCTTTGGCCGCCGTCGCCGAACACGGTGATCGGGTCGCCCTTCAACGCCTGGACGATGAAGGATGAAACGACCCGGCCGTCGTTCGGCTGCATCCGCGGACCATAGGTATTGAAGATGCGCGCAACCTTGATCGGCAGGGCATGTTGCCGCCAATAGTCGAAAAACAGGGTCTCGGCGCAGCGCTTGCCCTCGTCGTAACACGAACGAATCCCGATCGGATTGACGTTGCCCCAGTAATCCTCGGTCTGCGGATGGATCAGGGGATCGCCATAGACCTCGCTGGTCGAGGCCTGAAAGATCGGGGCCCGCAGACGTTTGGCGAGACCGAGCATGTTGATCGCGCCATGCACGCTGGTCTTGGTGGTCTGCACCGGATCGCGCTGGTAGTGGATCGGCGAGGCTGGGCAGGCCAGGTTGAAGATCGCATCGACCTCGATGTAGAGCGGAAACGTCACGTCGTGCCGGATCGCTTCGAACATCGGGTTGGACAGCAGGTGGGCAATGTTCTTGCGGCTGCCGGTGAAGTAGTTGTCCGCACACACCACTTCCGCGCCCGCGGCGAGCAGCCGTTCACTCAGGTGGGATCCGATGAACCCTGCGCCGCCGGTGACGAGGATGCGGCTGTCTTTGTAGTTTCGGTCAAAAGCCATCGTGATTCCCGGGGTTGCCGCTTCGAGCGGCTGGCTTGCTTCACGTCCTGTGACGGGGCAGCCGAGTGGTATCGGCAACGGCAAAGTTCGCCAATAGCATTGTCCGTGAGAGAGGTGTCATAATACCGTAATCCCCGGTTAAGTCCCTGAAGGAACTGCTCACTCGTCCTTGCAGCGAGGCGAAATACAGGTGTCCCCCAATAGGTAGCGAACCGCGCTCGACCTGGACTAGCGCCGCGAGCTCCTGGCTGGTTTCAATCGCGCTGGTTGCGTAGACGGCCAGGCCGGTTGCCCTGAGGGACCGGCAGGCGGCTGATGGGGACTACGCTCACTATCCGGTTTCGGAACCGCGCGCGGGGCCCGCGAATCCGAAACCGTTTCAGCGGTCATCAGAACTCCCGGCGCTTCAGCCAGGCGCGCGCGCTCCAATGCGCGAAGCACCAGGCGGATTTGATCGGCGGAAGCTGCTCCACGTTGCGGTAGATGTGCCAGACCCAGCCGGCGGACCGCAGCGGGCGGCTGGAGACCGATGCGCCCCGCACGCGGTAGCGGGCGAGGTCCTCGTTGAGCCCATGGGCGGCGTGTCCCGGCTTGAGGATACTCAGCCAGAGGCAGAAATCGTCATACGGTTCGTTCTTCATGGCAATGTTGCCCGCGATGTCGCGGTCGACGAGCGCCGTCAGGGTGGCGATCGAGGTGTTCTTGAGCAACTGCTCGTAGGTTAACGAGGCCGGCACCTCGATCAGGCGGCCGGTGACCGATCCCGTCTCGTTGATGCGGCGAAACGCCGTGTAGCTCAGCGCCGCACGCTTCGCCTGCGCGAAGGCGATCTGCCGTTCGAGCTTGGCGGGCAGCCACAAATCGTCGCTGTCGAGAAACGCGATGAAGCGGCCCTGCGCCTGTTCGATTGCGGCCTGGCGGGCAAGCGCCGGGCCCCCGTTGCGGGCCTGGCGGATCAGCTTGACCCGCGGATCCTGCACCGCATGGCTTTCCACGATCGCGGCGGTCTGGTCGGTCGAACAGTCATCGACGATCAACAGCTCCCAATCCGTCATGGTCTGGGCCTGAACGGAGGCGATGGTTTCGCCGATCAGCGACGCCACGTTCCACGACGGGGTGATGATCGAAACGAGCGGCATGGAGAAGCCTTTCAATCCGCGCGGCGCGGTTCGGCGATCGCGGACAGCAGCGAAGCCGCAAACGTATCGAGCTGCTTGGGATCGCTGATATAGAGTTCGCCTGGAAACGATTGCCGCCAGGCGGTTTCGAAATAGGGCGCGGTATCGGCAGGGTCGAACGGCGGCGCGGCCAGCGCGTCGCGAAGCCGCTGCGGAACGTCGGCAACGCGGTCGACGGCGAACACCAGCGGACAGGAGCGATAGAATGCATCGCCCATTACCACGACAGGCTTGCCGAGCAGCACGGCTTCGGCGCCCGATTTGCTGTTGACCGAGACAATCGCATCGGCGCGGCCAAGCACCGTGTAATTGTTGGTTTGCGGCGGCAGCAGAACGAAATTATCAAAGCGGCGCGCAAGTTCGAACAGGCGGCCGGCCGGGATCGCGCCGATCTGGGCTGGATGCTCCTTCACCACGAGGACATGCGTATCCGGGATGGTGCGCAGCAGGAAATCGATGGTCGCGACCTGATCGAGATATTCCGGCGAGCGAAGCGTCAGCGCCATATCAGCCGGCACGTGCAGGGGGTAGTAGACAAACGGTCCGTCCGGCATTGGGCGATAAAGTTTCCGCAGCCGTGTCGCGCCGACCGCCATGGCGGCATGCGCGCGGGCATGGCGGAGGTTATGTCCGAACTCCTGATGCTTGCCGAGTGCGAACTGGTCCCAGAGCTTCTCGACCAGGCGGCGCGCGTTCCGCGCGTTGGCGATCTTGTTGAATGCCGCCGAATATTGGTGGCGGTCCTTTTGCGGAATCACGATGGATTGCTGCCGCAAGGTGTCGTCGAGATAGGCGCGCACGTCAGCGGAGACCGCGTCCGCCGGCGTCCGCATCGTGTCGGGGGCGGCAAGGCTGTCCGGTGTGTAATAGAGTCTGCCGCGAAAGAACGACGGCTCGATGAACCAGTTCCGGACATCGCGTTTCTTCGCGGCGTAGAAGCAGGCGATCACCGAGAGGAATCCGCCGAGTTCCTGAACAGCCAACGCCTGCCGGCCCTCGGCCGCCAATCGATCGAGCACGACTTCCATCGCGTTGCTGTAGATCATGAACCGCCGGCGCAGCGCGGCGGTATCGCGAATGCCAAAGGTGACGCGCTCATGGCTGAACAGGAAGTTCGTTCCATCCAGGCCGTAGTCAGCGATCCGCGTAGCGAAGGCGCGCTGGTCTTCGACCGGGGGGCCGCCATGAAGGCCGGTCCGGTACATGTTGATGACGGAGATACCTTGCGCCTCCGCCATTTCCGCGCTGCGATCGTCAAAGGCGAGCAGTTGCACCTCGCATCCCGCCTGGCGCAAGCGCTGCGCCACGGGAATCCAGAACCTAGTCTGGTATTCGGCGAGGGTCGTGATCAGGATAACGTCGTCGTTGCGCGGCGGCATGCCTTGCCGAATGTTGCTTTGCTGGTGTCTGGGATTATAGAGTATAGCGCGATGGTTCAAGTGGCGCTCCGGCGCAGCCTGGACCGGACATTGGCGGCTGGTTCGTGGGTCAGCGGATAGCACGGCCATTGTAACGGGTCGACCTCTCCCGCAACCAAGCGTTCCGGATATAATCCAAGGCCAGTTTGATGAACGCTGTGCAACGGGTCGTAGTCCGCGTCGATGCTTCCATCGAAATGGGCATGGGGCATCTCATGAGGTGCCTCAGCCTGGCCCGCGCTTTGGCCGACGACGGCGCGAACGTGTTCTTCCTGTTGCGCAGCCATGCCGCGGGCCTGACGCGCCTGATCGAAGGCGAGGGACATTCCGTGCGGCTGCTGCCCGATCCCGATCGCCTTCCGGACGCTTTGGCTGCGGACGGAACCGCCCATGTGCACTGGCTGCCGACGACCTGGCAGAAGGATGCCGAGCAGACATTGGAGGCGATCGATCGCATCGGGCCTGTCGACTGGCTCATCGTCGACCACTATGCACTCGATGCGAGGTGGGAGCGCATGCAGCGCAAGCGGGCGCCGTGCATTCTTGCGATCGACGATCTTGCCGATCGGAACCACGACTGCGACATCCTGCTCGACCAGAACCTGGTTCTGGAAATGGAACGCCGATATCGTGGCCTGTTGCCGAAGACATGCAAGCTGCTGCTGGGCCCGCGCTATGCGTTGCTGCGCCCTGAATTTGCCGAGCAGCGCAAATCGCTTGGCGGGCGCAGCGGAAAGGTCAGCCGCATTTTCGTGTGCTATGGCGGTTCCGATCCGTCCAATGAGACGGCGAAGGCGCTCGCGGCGATCAAGCGTCTGTCGGGAAATCCGCTCCCAGTGGATGTCGTCGTTGGCCTGAGCAATCCGCACGGCAGTTCGGTTGCAACGATGTGCGAGGAACTGCCGGGCGCTGTATTGCATCGTGGGGCTGATAACATCGCCGATTTGATGGGTCGCGCCGATCTCGCGATCGGGGCTGGCGGGGTCATGTGCTGGGAGCGGTGCTGCCTCGGGCTGCCGACGCTTGCGGTCGACATCGCACCCAACCAGCTCGATGTGTTGACGGCGCTGGCCGCAGCCGGCGCGCTTGTCTATTTGGGTTCAGCCGCTAGCGTGACGGAGGACCAAATGGCGCGTTCCCTCGAAGCCCTGCTGCGCGATCCGGCGCGGATACGGGCGCTGGGCAAAGGGGCGCTGGCACTGGTTGACGGGGAGGGCCTGCGCCGTGTCTGTGCGGAGTTGGAGGCATTTCGGCCGAGATCAGCCCAATTCTGAAGGTCGGCGGTACGAAACCCCGGCGTGCCTTTTGGTTTGACTACGTGCAAGTCTACCCCTATTGAAGCCGATCAGGCGAGATTGCCGAATGATTGACCGTTTTCAAATACGGCCGGCCACGAGGGACGATGCCCGACGGTTGTTCGATTGGCGGAACGATGAATCGACCCGCAACATGTCGAAGAGCAAGAGCCTGATCCCGTGGGAAGATCACCTGGGCTGGCTCGATCGGCGCCTGAAGATGGATCAGCCCAACCTCTTCGTGTTCGAGGTCGATGGACAACCTGTTGCCACGTTCAGGATCGATGGCAGGGATCTGTCCTATACCGTTGCACCGGAACACCGTAACCGCGGGGTTGCAAAACTCATGCTGAATGAAGTCAGGTCGCGCTTTGGCAGTCTTCGTGCGCATGTTTACTCGGACAATGTGCCGTCAATAAAGGTTGCGCAGAGCGCGGGCATGGACGTTGTAATCGTGGATGAATGACCAGGTGAAACGATCGGATAGCCGCGCACCCTGCCGCCGCCAGTATGTTATAAATGTCGGGAGCAATCGATGACCAAAACGATCTCTATCGCGGGTCGTTCAATTGGCCTTTCGCATCGCCCATTTGTTATCGCCGAGATGTCGGGCAATCACAATCAATCGCTTGACCGCGCTTTGGCGATTGTTGAAGCCGCGGCAAAGTCCGGCGCGCATGCGCTGAAGTTGCAGACCTATACTGCGGATACGATGACCCTCAATCTTGGCGAGGGCGAGTTTTTCATCGACGACCCGAACAGTTTGTGGCGCGGTACCTCGCTGCACAAGCTCTACCAGGAGGCCCACACTCCCTGGGAGTGGCATGCGCCGATCTTCGAGCGCGCCCGCGCGCTCGGAATGATACCATTCTCGACGCCGTTCGACGCGACTGCGGTGGATTTCCTCGAGCAGCTGGGCGTGCCCTGCTACAAAATCGCCTCGTTCGAAAACACCGATCTTCCGCTGATTCGCAAGGTTGCGGCGACCGGCAAACCCATGATCATCTCGACGGGCATGGCTACCGTTGCCGACATCGACGAGGCGGTCCGGACGGCGAGGGAGGGGGGGTGCGAGGACATCGTGCTGCTCAAATGCACGAGCACCTATCCGGCTGCGGCCTCTGACACCCACCTGCTGACCATCCCGCACATGCGTGCGCTGTTTAACTGCGAGGTGGGGTTGTCCGACCACACATTCGGCATCGGAGCGGGCGTGGCGAGCGTTGCGCTCGGTGCAACCGTGATCGAGAAGCATTTTACGCTGGCACGCGCCGATGGCGGCGTCGATTCGAGTTTCTCGATGGAGCCGCCCGAGATGATGGCGCTGGTGGTTGAGACCGAGCGCGCGTGGATGGCGCTCGGCGAGGTCCATTACGGATTGACCGAGAAAGAGCAGAAGTCGCGGGTCTTTCGTCGCTCGCTCTATGTTGCTGAAGATCTGGCCCCGGGCGACATGCTGACGGAAAGCAATTTGAAGATCATCCGCCCGGGTCTCGGACTGCCGCCGAAATATTTCGATACTCTGATCGGCAAGCGCGTCGGCCGCGCGGTGCGGCGCGGCACTCCAATGAGCTGGGATTTGCTGACGTCGGACGACGACAATGTTTCGACATCGCCGCAGCAAATGCCGCGGGGCGCTCGTGCCTGACCAGTCGCATGTCTGCCTGATCGTCGATAATCCACTTCGCGATCTGGAAGGATTGGTCTTGCTGGGTCGGCAGCTCGCAGCCAGAGGGGCGATCGTCACCCTGGTCCCCATGTATGAGCAGGGCTTCGACGTGCCGGCGTTGCGTCCGCATCTGGTGCTGGTGAACTATACCCGGCCCAATAACGCTGATCTTATCAAGTCCTACAAGCGCGCTGGGATTCTGGTCGGCGTGCTGGATACCGAAGGCATCGGCGGCAAGAATCCCGACCAGTTTGCCGAGATGGTCAAGAGCGTCGGCTGCACCGATCTCGTCGACCTTTATTGCGTCTGGGGACAGGCCCAGCATGCGGCGTTCCTGCGCAACGGGACGGTGCCGGTCGAGCTGCTTTACGCGACAGGGTGTCCTCGCTACGACTTCTGCGCGCCTCCTTGGCGCGCGGCACTTCCGAAACCGTCGATCGAGCCCGGCTACGTACTCATCAACACCAACTTTCCTGTGGTCAATCCGCGGTTTTCCGATGGTTCATCGGATGAAGAAGAGGCGATGGTTCAGGCGGGTTTTTCGCGGGAGTTCGCGCGCCAGTTCGTCATCGACGCCGGCAAAGCGTACCGGTCGGTGCTTGAGACGTCGACCAAGCTCGCGAAGCACTTCGCGGATGTCCAATTCGTCCTGCGCCCGCATCCGTTCGAGAACATCCGGTCCTATGATGCGCTCGCCGAGTTGCCGAATTTTCACGTACGCCAGGACGGTACGTCGCTGGAATGGATCAGCGGCGCGAGCCTGTTGATTCACCAGAATTGCTCCACCGCGATCGAGGCAACCATGCTGAAGGTGGAGCCCTTGAGCATGGAGTGGTTCAACACGCCGTGCTTGCGGCTGGACGCCGCGACACGGGTGAGCCGTGGCGCCGAATCCGAGGCTGTTCTGATTGAACTGGTTCAGCAGGGGCTTGAGGGACGGCTGTGCCCAGTTCCCAAGGAAACCGAGCAATTTCGGCAGCAAATCATCAGCGACCTCTTTACCGCCGTCGACGGGGCGAACTCGTCGCGCGTCACGACAGCGGTTCTCGATGCGATCGCGGCGGCACGCGGGGGAAACCGCCGCGCATCCGCGCTCGAGCGACCGTCGCTCCGCGGCACTGTGGTGGACGCGGTCCGCCGCGTTCTCGGCCACAAGGCAAACGCAGCGCTCCGCCGCAGCTACAGCGGCCCGGAAAACGAACGCCGCCGTCTCGGCAAGGCGTTCGAGCCCGAGCTGGTGAATTCGGTGCTACAGCGCGTCTGCGCCGCTTCAGGGGACGGCCGGAAATTTGTCGCTCAACGGGTCACAGGTAACTCGCGCCGGATGTCCCGGGCGTTGAGCGGCGCAAGCCTGCGGTTAACGGAAGCGAATTGACCGATGCTGCGGCGTTTTTTGCACAATACGGCGATCTCGGCTGTCGCCTACGGGCTTGCGGGAGTATTGGGCCTCTTGGCCGTCGGCCTCATTGCGCGATCGTACGGCGTCGCCGTGCTGGGCCTGATCGTGCTTGCACGGGCGTTCCTACCTTCCGGATTCCTAGCGTTGGTTGATTTAGGAGTTTCCGAGATCACAACGCAAGCCGTGGCTCGGGGAAGGGGCGGCGACTGGGCGGTGGCCAGCGAGAAAGTGTCACTGCTGGCCGTCATCGCTGGTGCGACGGGAATCGCTTCCGGCATGGTGCTATGGATCTGCGCGGCGTCGCTTGCGATGATTTTCAAGGTTGCCCCCGACGAGACCGAAGCGTTCGTTTCCATTCTGTCGGTCACCGCGTTCGTACTTCCGATCGCCTTTCTCGGCCTCATCGCGGAGGGCGCGCTGAAAGGTTTCGAGGAATACGGCTGGTTGCGGTTGACGGAGGTTGGCAGCAACGCGCTCTACGTCGCTGCGGTCTATGTGGCGGTATGGCGCGGCGCTCCCTTTGAGTGGATTGCGTACTCCTATCTCGCGACTATAGTCGTCAAGTATTTCATCCTCGGATTTGTCGCTTGCTTGTTGGCGCGTAGCAGCAGGATGTTGCGCTTGATTTCGTGGGGCCGCGATAGCCGGCAGGATGTCATCCACCGTTGTTGGTTGATGTTCAACAGTCGGATCGTCGGAACATTGCAACAGACGGCGCCGCCTCTCTTGATCGGCGTTCTGTTTACTCCAACCGAGGTTGGGACCTTCGATCTGCTCACGCGTCTGCCGCGTTTCCTGAAGGCGACAATGGCACCGCTTTACTCGGTAATTCTTCCAATCTCGACCCACATCGAAGAGTCGACCGATACGCGCCGGCTGCAGATGCTCGGCCGCAACGGCCTGATCTTGCCTGCTGCGATCGTGATTCCCGTGCTCGTTGTCATCGGTCTGTTTTCCCAGGAAATATTGAGGGTGTGGGTAGGACCGCAGCACGCCGATCAGTGGCCGTGGATGGCGCTCTCACTGTTCATCCCTGCCGTGAGCATCATGCTCGGCGCCGGCCAAACCGCCTTGATCGTGAGGCCGGATTTCTTGCGTCTCAACACCAGGTACCTTTATTGGCAAGTGTTTACCCAGTACGCGGTGACGGCGCTTACAATTGTCTGGTTCCGCGAGCGAGCCTTCATTTTGGGATGGGTTCTGTCCCATGTTGTATTTGCTCCGCTTATTGCGCGCGGGATGCTTTCGTTCATGAGCTTGCCTCGGTCCCTGTTTTGGGATCAGGTTCGCCGACAGGCTGTCGTCGCTGTCATACTCGCGGTGACGATAGGGGCCTATAAGATGTACTTAAGCCCGGTGAGCTTCGCCGGACTCGTGGTTGTCGGGGGGCTTGGTTGCATTGCCGCATGGGTCTTGAGTGCCGCGCTGATTCTCTCGCCCAAGGATCGCGCCATGTTCGGCCGATTTATGCGGGCGTTTACCCAACGGCAGTAACCGATCAATTGAGTCCTCGACAAGGGGTTGCGAGGTTCCGAGGCCACAGATCGTGGCGGTGGCGTGTCTTTTCTTGCCGCAATAGGCCGGTTTTGCTAGTGAACGCGCTCAGGGGTGGCGAACAGGTCGAAACCCGTTCGACCCAAAGCAAAGCGGATGCGCAACATGGGATTGATGTCCAGAGCACTTTGGCATGTGAACCGGTCACCGCTACGCTATGCGGTGAAGACGGGCGTGAATGCCTGGCATCTCAATGAAAAGCTCGAGCGAAAGCGGCAGGCGCAACTTCTTGATGTGTCGGAGCGGGAGAAAGCCAGCGCCGACGGTCTCAATCGCGATGGTTATGCGGTGGTGACCGAATTGATGGATCCATCGATCCAGCAGCAGTTTGCCGAGGCGGGCGTTGCGAGGCTCGCCGACATCGATTCTGCGGAGACCAAGCAGGCGCCGAACCGAAAGAAATTCTGGGTCCGCCTGCTGGATGCGGAGATGAAGGATGGCCGGCTCAGCGCGGACAATGTCTTCGTGCGTTACGCGCTGCAGCAGTCGGTGATCAATACCATCTCGACGGCGCTGGGCGAGATCCCGTGGCTCGACTACGTGCTGCTATCCTATTCGCGCCACACCGGCGACGAACTCGCCTCGTCGCAGCTTTGGCATCGCGATCACGACGATGTCAGGGTGATCAAGTTGTTTAGCTATCTTACCGACGTCGAAGACGACGGCGACGGGCCCTTCACCTTCCTGCCCCGTCGATCGACCGACAAATTCGGCTATCCACTTCTGGGCAGCCATTTCCCCGACGAGCGGGTGTTCCACAAGGTTCCCCGCAGCGATATCAAGGTGATGAAGGCTCCTCGCTTGACATCATTCATGGTGGACACGGCAAAGTGCCTGCATATGGGCAGCCGAATGGCACCTGGACACGGGCGGTTGTTGTACACTGCGACGTTCTTTGCTTTCCCGCGCATGTATCCGGGTGGCAAGAGACGGCCGTTTTTCCCGACGCCGGAAACCTCGCCATTGCAGAAACTGGTGTTGGGGCTTTGATTGCAGGTCGATGCCCTATCGGCATCATCGGATCCGGCAGTCGCTGGGAGGCGCTCGGTGAGATTTAGTCCAGAAGTGAAGCCGGCGTCCCGACTGGATTTGTCGCGGGCCTATACGGCCGATGTCGCGCGCAGTCTTCGCCGGCTGGCGTTCAAGAACGTGCGGCGAACGCACGATGTCGTCGATTCCGAGTATAATTCCGGTGAGTGGGACCGGGTGCTCACTCAGCGCGGCTGGCTCAGCGGTCGGACGCTTGAAGATTTCCTGATCGGGCAGAACGCGTCATCGCGCCTTGCGAAAGTGGATGGCCGGATCGTCCGAATAACCACCAGGGACTACTATCAATACCGGATCGGCGCGTTGTCAGAGCTGATCGGCAGGCACGCGGATGAAGCGACGTCGCTGCTCGAACTTGGCGCCGGGTATGGCTACAACCTGTTCTCGTTGAGCCTTGACCAGCGCTGGGAAAGGCTTCGCGGTTTCGATATTGCGCCAAACGGCATCGAGGCGGGACGGCAGATCGCGAGCCATTTCGGGCTTGACGGCCGCGTCAGTTTCGACCGGATTGATCTCACCGACGCTGGCGATCCGCATTTCAGCGAGCTGGCCGGAGGCACGGTTTTTACGTATTTCTGTATTGAGCAGATTCCCTATGCTGTGGAAGCGGTCATCGAAAACATCATTCGGGCAAAGCCGGCCCGCGTGGTCAATATCGAGCCGGGCGTGGACATGCTCAAATTGTCCCGGCCGCGTGATTTGACCAGCCGGATTTACATCCGCTCGATGGATTATCAGACCCGTCTCTTCAAGTTGCTCGACATGCTGGACGCGCAGGGCCGCATCCGCGTCCTGGCCCGGGAGCGCATGGAGTTTGCACCGACCTTGCACAATGATGGGCTTTTGTACGTTTGGGAGCCTCGTTGATAATTGTCAGCGGCCTCGACTGAAGAGAAGCGTTTGGGCGCAACGTAATTTTGCTGGATCCGTGAATCGGGTGGGGTGACGGCGTGACAGCTTTCTGGTTGGCTTCTGGTTTCCTGTTTGATGCTCTGCTGAGTGTGTCCGCTGTTGCTGTGGCCCTGGCCGCAAGTCTGTGGATCGCGATCAGGCGTCCCGGACTTGCCCTGATCTCGTTCTTTTTTCTATTTGCTTTTACCTGGAGGCTCGTTTCCGTTCTCTACATCGATCTGTTCGGGCCGTTGTTCTCCGACCAGTTGGAGCGGGATATCGGTTTGGGCGTTTCGGCCGTCCCGATTGGAATTTCGCAGGGATTTGTCATTGTCGCGCTGCTGTTTTCGTTTCGACCTCAGCGGGTGCGGCAGCTCATCGGCGCAGACGGGCCAGGACTGGCGAGCCGCCTACCTTCCGGACGATTTTCGCTCCCTGACCTGGCATTCTGGGTTGCCGCGCTTTTCGTCATCGCGCTCTGGGCAGAGCTCCTAGTGAGAGGTCCGATCCCGCTGTTCGCGGGCCTTGAGCGCTTCGACTATACGCGGCTGCACGGTGGTTCGTTGCATCACCGTCTAATGGACTGGGGGCCAATGTTGGCGTTCCAGCTCGGTGTATTTTTTGCGGTTCCCTTGCTGCGCGACACGTCGTCGGATTGGCGTTTCGGTGCGTTGTTCGGGGCTTTGATCCTGTATCTGTTTCTGGCGGGACATCGATTCTCGTCGTTCTACCTCTACGCCTCCTTCTTCGTCATGCCGATCGGTGCGGTCCTGCTTGGCCGCCAAGCCACGTCACCATCGCAGGGTAAAATGGTTTCGAAAAAGATGCTGCGCTACCTGTCGGTCGCCGCGGCAGCGCTGTGCGTCCTGACCGCCATCGCCGTAATTTATTCCTACATTGTCGTGCGCGGCGAGGGAGGGCAGCTTCTGTCGAAGCTTACGCAGCGTATCCTGGTTCAACAGGGCGAGATGTGGTGGATGACCTACGAGCGGGTCTTCCTGCATGACAACTGGAGCAGCAGCATCGCGGCTTACAAACTGTTTGTCGATCCCTTCGACCCGTCGCGCAACTCGACCATGCAATTCTTGATGGAGGTTGGGTTACCGCTCGAACGCGCTCATTATATTCTCGCTCTGGGATCGTCTTACACCGGGGGATGGCCGGAGGTCTTGTTCGAACTGGGTGGACCAATCGGTGGATTTATCCTGGTCGCTCTTTCGGCGATCGCATTTTCCGAGTTCATGTTCCTGATGATGCGGTGCGTCGTTCAGGAGCGTTTTGCGACCTGCTTTTTCCTGACTCCCATATTGTTTGCAGTGTCGATCAATGTTGTTTCGGGAATGGTTAATTCGTTCGTTCAGATAACCTTCCTGATCAAGGTTGCCGTCGCTCTGGTGGTGTATGTAACCGAAGACAGGTGGAGATCGAATCTGTTTTTCTCCCCCACGGCTCTTGGTCCCGAGAAAAAGGCAATGTTATGAGCGTTTCGCCAAATGCGGTGCCCGGGGATCGATATTTGGGTGGGTTGTTCATGTTCCTTTGCCGGGCAATACGCGAGCATCTGTTTTTGACGGTGCTGCTGCCGCTGGTTGCCGCGGCGATCGCATACGTCGCCGTCCTGCAGCTCCCGCCGGTCTACACGGCGCAGGGCAACGTTCGAATTGGAAGAGTGGATGGCACGGAAACCATGGGTCTTACGGGCGTCGTTTCTCGATTAAATTCCCCTTCGTTCAAGCTGCGTGTGATCGAGGCGATGGGCTTACCCTCTGTCGACCGCGATCGGGCTGCGCAACTGATTTTTCAAAGTCTGGCCGCAAAACAAGAAACCGCCGATACCCTCGCGGTGACGGTGCGCGCAACCGGTGCTCAGCAGGCGCGCGACGCTGCGGCCACGGCGGTAAGACTTCTGGACGAGGAGCAGCGCAAGACTAGAGAACCGCTCGAAGCGGACATCAAGGAGCAGCTTGCGACCAACGATGCGACGATCACCGGCCTGCTTGAGACCAGGGACTCGTTATCCGCCCTGATGAAGGAAAATGGGCAAGGGGCGTCCATCGACCCGACATCGCTCGTGATGAGAAGAGTGTGGTTGGCCGATCTCATCTCGCGTAACGAACAGCGGCTGACTGCGGCGAAGGCCGAGCGGCACGCGCTTTCCGCGAAGCTCGGAGTCTGGAAAACTTATCCAACCACGCTTCTGGATGATGTTTTCGTATTGCCAGGATTTGCGGTTCGGCCGGCTACGATGGCGCTTCTGGCAGGCGGAGCCGCGTTCATGATATTACTTCTCGGCGTTGTACTTCGCGGTTCGAAGGCTGTTCGCGCCGACTAGCGGATTGTCGGTCACGACATCGCTGCAATTCGAGCCGGCTGGCTAAGGGGAATTCGCTGGATTTACGGTAACGCATCGATGTGCTTAGCTCGTTCCAGCAAGAAACTCAGGGTTGGCGGAGATATCCTTTGCTGCGTTTATCGAATTTCGATGCATTGCGCCGTTAGCTTCATGACTGTCGAGACAGAGTACGGCGCTGCTGGCGCGCGGCCGGTTTCGACCAGCAGGGTCGATCAAATGCTGTGCAGCTTGTTCGGGCAGATGCCGTGCTGAAACAGGCCGTTATCCTGGTCGGTGGGCTGGGTACTCGCTTGGGTGAGATGACGCGATTGGTCCCGAAGCCGCTGCTTGAGGTAGCCGGCAGGCCGTTTCTCGATTACATCCTGGACGAGTTGTCACGCTACGCGACCATTCAGGACATCTTGTTGCTGGCGGGCTATCAGGCCGGGCAGGTGATCGACCGCTATGACGGAAAGCGCTGGCGCGGTGCGCACGTCTCGGTCATTTCGGAGCCTGCGCAATTGGGCACTGGCGGAGCGTTGAAATACGCAGCTGACCGGTTGGACGCCAAGTTCCTTCTTCTCAACGGCGATTCCTTTTTCGACTTCAACATGCTTGATCTCGCCGCGCCGTTGCATTCGCCCGCGATCGTGCGCGTTGCGCTGAAGAAGGATCATGCCGGTGATCGCTACGGGCGCGTCCTGCTCGATCATGATTTCATCAAGACGTTCTTGCCGGCGGGGGCGCAGCCGAACGGACCGATCAACTCGGGCGTTTACTGCGTCGACCGTGAGATACTTTCATTCATTGATGGACTCCCGTGCTCGCTCGAACAGGCGATCTTCCCGCGTCTTGCCGAAAACGGGCAACTGCGGGCCACGCTATACGACGGCTTTTTCATCGACATCGGCGTACCCGTCGACTTTGAACGGGCGCAGAGCGAGCTTCCCGAGAGACAGCGGCGCCCGGCGGTCTTCTTCGACCGGGACGGCGTCCTCAACATCGACAAGGCCTATGTGCACAGGGTTGAGGATTTTGAATGGGTCGCCGGCGCGCGCGAGGCCGTCAAGCTCTGCAACGATCGGGGCTATCTTACCTTTGTGGTGACCAATCAAGCCGGGGTCGCGCGTGGCTACTATGGCATCGAAGCGGTTGAAAATCTGCACGGCTGGATGAACGAGGATCTGGCCAAAATCGGCGCGCATGTCGACGAGTTCCAGTATTGCCCCTATCACGAGGAAGCCGTCGTCGAGCAGTGGCGGCGCGCAAGTAACCGACGTAAGCCGGCACCGGGCATGATTTTCGATTGCCTCAAGGGCTGGCCGGTGCGCAAGGACGCCAGTCTTCTGGTGGGAGATAGGACCCTCGACCTCGAGGCTGCCGCCGCCGCTGGAATATCGGGATACTTGTTCGAGGGCGGCAATCTTGAGACCTTTGTCCGTAGCCTGATGCCGGGGAACCCGGAGTGAAAATTAAGGCGAAGGCCAGTCCGCGCAGTTGCAGGTTGCAGGAAAACAAGGCATATGCCCCCTCAGACGCAAGCAGCGGCGGGTACTATGGCTATTTCTGACTTGGCAAAGAGGGTTCTTGGTCCACCTGCTTATCATTCAGGTCCGGCATGGACCAATATGGCAGGCTGGCAGCTTGCGCGCGTTCTCACTCATCATGGCGCTTACGCCGTTCGACGCCCTCCGACTCCGCTTTCTCAAACCGAGCACCTGATTGCGCAGGGCCGTGAGGAAGGGGTTGTCATTATTCCAAACTTTTTGTCGCAGGAAGATTTCGAGAGACTTCGCGCCTATTGCGTGACGCTGCGCTCGGCGCCGTCGACTAGACACGAGCCAAACCGCGGAAAGACGGGGCTGGATTTCACGACCAGCCCGATCGCGAAGGGAGATAGCGCAGACGCTCAGTTTGCCCTCGAGAAGGTAGCGGGAGATCGGAGACTGCTTGACATCGTCTCGGCGCTTTCGCGCCACCGCATCACCAGGCCCCCGCAGCTGGGATACCAATTACTGACGATGCGAGATGGCGAAGAGTTCGTTCCTGACGCCGAGACGATCTTGCATGCGGACCGTCATTATCCGACGATCAAGGCTTATTACAGTTTGAACGGTTCTACCTCCGATAACGGCGCTTATGTATGGGTTCCAAAAAGCCACAAGTTGACAGCGGCCCGTCTTCGCTACGAATACGCCGACAGCATTCGCTTTGCTCGATCACAGGCCAAACACAATCTTGAGATTCCGGAATCTCATCTCAAAGACATGGGCCTTGTCGAAAAGCCAATTTTGACTGAACCAAATACGATGGTGATTTCAAATAATTTCGGCTTTCATCGCCGGGGTTACTTTTCGTCCGGAGCCGTACGCGAACAGCTGAGACTTGTATTCCACTACCTGGAAGAGCCGTTTTACGCGACGATGATTTGGAATACGCTCCGTGGATTAAACCGGCGCAAATTGCTTCCCGAGAAAATTCGGCAGGCGGTTCAATACCGTTTGACCTAATTGTCGTCCAAGCGCGGAGAGCTGCCACCTCGCTCACCCTCAGGTGCGGTGAAGTGCGCGAAACATTAGTTCCGTCCGGTCCCAGTCTTCAAGCGTATCGATATCCTGCACCAGATGCCGCGGCAGGATCACGCCGATCGAATGCGGCGCGAACACCGGCATTTCCTCCAGAAAGGCGCGCGCGGTCCCCCAATAGAACTGTCCGGCATCGTGATAGGCGTGCTCCAGATCCTGCGATCGCGTCATGCGGTGTTCCGGGTAGATCGCGTCCACGCGCCCGTCCGGGGTGATGCGCACGGCGCGCTGGATCGGGAACGCGTAACTGGTGACGGAAAAGGCGAAGGCGGCGTCCGAGCGGGCGAGGGCCTCGTAACCTTCCGTAATAAATCGCGCCTGAACCAGCGGGGCTGTAGCGTAGAGGCAGCACGCAAGCGTGACGTCGTTCGACTGCGCATTGAACCAGGCCACTGCATGCTTCACGACGGCGTTGGTGCCGGTGAAATCGTCGGCGATCTCTTTCGGACGGATGAAGGGCGTCGTTGCGCCGAATTCGCGGGCCACCGCTGCGATTTCCTCGTCATCGGTTGAGACGACGATCTGATCGAATAATCCAGTCTGCTGTGCCGCGGCGATCGAGTAGGCAATGATCGGCTTGCCGCAGAACATGCGGATGTTCTTGCGCGGGATCCGCTTGCTGCCGCCGCGAGCCGGGATAACAGCGATCTTCACGCGAGGATCTTCTCCAGCGCCGCGATGACGGTGTCCTGTTCGTCGTTCGTCATTCGCGAAAACAGCGGCAATGTGATCGCGTCCTCATAGTAACTTTCAGCTTCAGGGAACATGCCGGTCTCAAAACCAAGTTTTCGGTAGTAAGGCTGGGTATGAACCGGAATATAGTGCACGTTCACGCCGATCCCGGCGGCGCGGAGCGCATCGAACACCTGGCGCCGGCTGAGCTTGATCTCGTTGCGGTGCAGGCGAATGACGTAGAGATGCCACGCCGAGTTCGTATCCGGATGCTGCCATGGACACGTCAACGGCAGCTTCGCCAGCAGGCGATCGTAGCGCGCCGCGAGTTCGCGCCGGCGTGCGACAAAGGGGTCGAGCCGCGCGAGCTGGCTGGTGCCGAGCGCCGACTGAATGTCGGTCATGCGATAATTCAGCCCGAGCTCGATCTGCTCATATATCCACGGGCCGTTGCGTTCCTCGTTGACCCGCGGCTCGCTCGGATCTTCAGGCGGCTGCGCGGGGCGTATGATCCCGTGCGTGCGCAGATAGGAGAGGCGCTCGGCAAGCTTCGGATCATTGGTCAGGGCCATACCACCCTCGCCAGTCGTGATGATCTTGACCGGGTGGAAGCTGAAAATCGTCGTATCGCCGTAGCCGCAGGAGCCGACCTTGTGTCCCAGATACTCGCCGCCGACCGCGTGCGAGGCGTCCTCGACGATTCGAAAGCCGTAGCGATCCGCCAGCGCGCGGATTTCGCGCATCTCGCAGGACTGGCCGGCGAAATGCACGGGCACCACGATCTTGGGCAGCCCGCCCCGCGATCCCGCGACTTCAAGTTTCTCGGCCAGCGCCGAGACGCTCATATTGTAGGTCCGCGGATCGATGTCGACGAAGTCGACGCCGGCGCCGCAATAGCGCGCACAATTGGCCGATGCCACAAAGGTGTTCGGGCTGGTCCAGAGCGTATCACCGGGACCGAGGTCGAGCGCCAGGCAGGCGATGTGCAGCGCTGCTGTCGCATTGGCTACCGCGATCGCGCTGCGGCTGCCGCAATAGGCCGCCATCGCCTGTTCGAAGCGGGGGCCGGCCTGACCCTGGGTCAGCCAGTCCGAGCGCAGCACCTCGGTGACTGCGTCGATGTCCTCAGCCGAGATGTCCTGACGTCCATACGGGATCATTGGACCGCAATTCGGTTGAATTCCCTGATCTCGGATACATCAAGGAAGTGATCGTTCCGGCCGGAATTATACTCGAATCCGTCCGACACCGGCTCTCCGAGTTCGCCGATCTGGTTGGTAACATAATCGACGTCTTTGCGGAAAAACTTGATGGTCGGCTTGATGACGAAATGATCGTGGAAGCGCAGGGTCAAGTGCGAGTCGTCGGTCGGGCACATGATCTCGTGCAGCTTTTCGCCGGGACGAATGCCGATCACCCTGGTCGGGAGGTTCGGCGCCATGGCGGCTGCGAGATCGGGAATACGTACAGACGGGATCATCGGAACGAAGATCTCGCCGCCGGCCATTCGCTCGAAGCTCTTGTTGACGAAGTCGACACCTTGCTGCAGCGATATCCAGAACCGCGTCATGCGGGGGTCGGTGATCGGCAGGTGATCACAGCCTTCAGCCAGCAGCTTGTTGAACAACGGCACGATCGAGCCGCGGGAGCCGACCACGTTGCCGTAGCGCACGACGCTGAAGGCAGTGCGATGTCCGCCTGCCATGTTGTTCGCCGCGATGAACAGCTTGTCGGAGGCGAGCTTGGTGGCGCCGTACAGGTTGATGGGCTGCGCGGCCTTGTCGGTTGACAGCGCGATGACCTTCTCGACGTCGGCCTCCAGAGACGCCTGAATGACGTTCTCGGCGCCGTGGATGTTGGTCTTGATACATTCCATCGGATTGTATTCAGCAGCGGGAACCTGTTTCAGGGCCGCTGCATGAATCACGAAGTCGATACCCTTCATGGCCGTGCGCAGGCGTTCGCCGTCGCGCACGTCCCCGATGAAATAGCGCATCGGCGACTGATCGAACTCCTGCTGCATCTCATATTGCTTCAGCTCGTCGCGCGAGTAGATCACGACACGGCGAGGCTTGTAGTTCTTCAGGAGGTTGCCGACGTATTTGCGCCCAAACGAACCAGTGCCGCCGGTAATCAGAATGGACTTGTCGTTAAACATGATTGTTTCTGCGCCGGATCGTCATTGCATGAAATTGGGGGAACGCGGGTGGTTACCACACGCTCCTGCCGCCGTCCATGACCATGTTCTGGCCGGTCATGTAGCTCGATGCGTCCGAACACAGGAACTGAACGGCGGCGCAATATTCGTCGACCCGGGCCATACGTCCCATCGGGATTAGCCGCGTCAATCGTTCGACGAAAGCGGGATCCTGGTTGTTGAAGACGCCGCCCGGCGAAATCGCGTTGACGCGAACGCCCTGGTCCGCCCAGTAGGTCGCGAGGTATTTCGTCAAACCGATCAGGCCGTGCTTGATGACGGAGTAGGTCACGGGTTTGACCGGCTGCTCTTCATCCCGCGTGATGTTGGGCTGCCGGTAGAGCCGCTGATCCGGCGCGATCACGCCGAGATCGGACGCGATATTGAGGATTACGCCGCGGCCGCGCCTGGCCATGGCGCCGCCAAAGACCTGCGAGCACAGCATCGCGCCGGTCAATCCCACCGCGATTTCCGTCTGCCACTGAGGAACCGGAAAGGCTTCGAAGCGCGACGAATGCATCACGCCCGGTGTCGAGGTGACCTTGGGATCGATCGCCGCGTTGTTGACGAGGATGTCGATGGCGATGCCGCGCCCGGCGAGATCCTCGCCTGCCGCGCCCACCGATTGCTGCGATGTCACGTCGATGACAACGGGGACAAGATCGGCTGTAGACGAGATTTCCTTCACCGCGCTGATTGTTGCTTCAGCCTGCGCCAGTCCGATGTCGCTGACCACCACGCGCGCGCCGGCATCGACCAGAGCGGCGACATGCTGCCGTCCCAGCAAACCACCGGCGCCGGTGACGAGCGCGGTGCGTCCCGTGAGGTCGTATCGAGCGGAGGGGGCGGTCATGGAACGCTCCTGTTCAAGCACGCAATTGTCCACCGTCGGCCACGATCACGGTGCCTGTGATGAACGCGGCGCGAGGCGAGGCGAGAAAGGCGACAATGTCCGCGACCTCTTCAGGCTTGCCGAGCCGGCGCAGCGCCACTTCGCGCAGCAGCATCTCATCCACGGCAACTTTGTTTTCGGTAATCTTGCGCGCCCAGGTGCCGTCGGCTGCTAGAATGTTGCCGGGAGCAACGGCGTTGATACGGATTCCCTCAAGCGCCAAAGGACGGGCAAGACCACGCACGGTCGCGTTCAGTGCTGCTTTCGCCGCGGAATAGGTCACGGGCGCGCCGAGCGCCGCGAGCCCGCAGATCGAGGACACGCAGACGATCGCACGATCGCCGCTGCCGCGGCTCATAAGCGGTCGCGCGGCTTCGATCGTATTGGTCGTAGCGAACAGGTTGAGATCCATCACCCTCGACCACTCTGCCGCGGTTTCCTTGCCCGGCGGCACCGAAGCGCCGCTACCGACGTTACAGACGAGGATGTCGATCCTGCCCCACTGCTTTTCGACATCGTTCACCAGCGACAGCGCGGCGGCGGGATCGGTGACGTCGGCGGCATGGCAGGAGGCGCTGCGGCCGATCCTGTCCGCAGCCGATTTGATCCCGTCGAGGCCGCGGGCCGCTATGGCCACTTTGGCGCCCTCGGCGGCAAGCGTGTCGGCAATCGCAAAGCCGATTCCGCGGCTCGCGCCGACCACCAATGCGACCCGGTCCTCGATGTCGAGTTTCATCGCCTGGCGTCCTCGATCCAGCGTACGGTCATGTCGCGATATCGTGCCAGCACGCCGGCGTGGTCGCCGTCGGTGGCGCGCGCCGTTTGCAGAATATATTGTCCGCGATAGCCGGACTGTTCGATCAGCCGAATGGTCTTGGCGAGATCCGCCGCGCCTGTTCCGAGCGGCACGGTGGTGCCGCCAAGCAGCCGGTCCTTTACATGCACATTGAGAATGCGCGGGGCGTAGGCCGAAATCTCCTCGGCGGAATCATAGCCGAGCGCGCCGCTGTTGCCGCTGTCGTAATTGATGCCGAACACGTCGCGTGGGAATTTGTCGATGAACTGCGCGAGCGGGGCAGGCGGCAGGTCGGATTCGAAAACGATCCTGACGCCTTGCTTCGACAGCGAGGAGGCGCGATCGAGCAGAACGCGCAGCAAGGTCTCCGTCTGTGCGTCGCTCTCGATCCTGCCGTTGTCGACCAGCGGAATCACGACGAACTCGATGCCGAGGTGGCTGCAGGAGGCGAGCACCAGATCGAGATCGTCGACCAGCGATTTCTGCGTCTCGCCCTCAGCCTTCCAGAACGGCGCCTGCATGAAGCAGTCGCCGGTCAGGCTTGCCGGCTTGAGCGCGTTGCGGCGCGACAGTTCGATAATTTCCTTCTGACCGGCGGCGGTGTTGAGCGGGTTTTCGCGCAAGCGATCCTGGTCGATGGTCCATTCGATCCGGGTTAACCCCAGCGCATGGGCACGGGGAAATTCATCGCGCCATTCGTTCCACGGGAAGGCCTGGATCTTGCCGTCGACCATGGCCGACAGCCGTCCCTGCATGAAACCGATGCGTTCCAACGTTGTCACGGCTTGTCACCCTCGCTGATCGCGAGGCCCTTTGTGGTCCAGCCGCCATCGACGAACAATTCCTGGCCGGTCACATAGGCCGAGGCGGATGACGCCAGAAAAACGGCGGCGCCGGCCATATCGTCCGGGTTGCCCCAGCGGCCCAGCATGGTGTGACGGCGGCGATCCTCATGCATGACAGGATCGGCAAAACTCGTGGCGGTCATCTCGGTCGCGACATAGCCGGGCGCGAGCGCGTTGACGCGAATACCGTCGCCCGCATAGTCCGCGGCAAGCGCGCGGGTGAGGCCGGCAAGACCGGCCTTGGCGGCGACATAACCGGGGTTTCCGGGAAAGCCGCGCACCGAGTTGATGCTGGTGACGTTGATGATCGAGCCGCCGCCCGCCTTCTTCAGGAGCGGATAGGCCGCAAGGATCGTCGCGTAGACGCCGCTCAGGTCGACCGCCAGCGTATCGCGGAATCTCTGGAGTTCGCTCATCGTCGCGGAGGCGGGAAGGCTGATGCCCGCCGCATTGACCAGCACGTCGAGTCGTTCTCCGGCTTTCGAGAGATTATCGAAAACGGACCGGATCGCGGCATCATCGGCCAGGTCGCATTTGACCGCCGTGACATGCGAAGGCGCCGTGCCGCTCCGGCTGAGGCCGAACACTTTTGCGCCGCTCGCCTGCAGGCCGCTCGCGATCGCCGCGCCAATGCCGCGCGACGCGCCGGTGACGACGGCAGTCTTGCCTTCCAGCGAAAAGGCTGCGGGATTATGCATAGCCGTAGCTGCGCATGATGGCCGCACAAAGCTTGATGTCTTCCGGGCGATCGATCTGGAACATTTTGTGGCGCTCCATCAGATGCATTCCGATCTTGCCGCCGAGCCGGTTGTTCTGTTCGCGCAGCAGCGAGGGAATTAGAACGTAGAACGAGCCGTTCTCCAAATACCGCTTTTCGATCTGTTGCCGCATCCGCCGGTTGCGGAAATCGTAGTTGATCGGCTCGGGCCCACCGGCGCCGATGCGCCAGTTGAAATAATCCTCGACCTCGCAGACCGAGAGCAGGCTGTCGAGTTCCTCGCGTTCGAACGTGGCGAGCGCCTGTTCGATGTCGCTGGATTCCCGGATCGGGGAGGTCGCCTGCAGCGCGACGACGCGTCCGAACGGACCAAGCTTGCCATCGAGGTGCTCCAGCGCGTGGAGCCACGCCGACTCCGATGAGGCGAGATCGCCGGATATATCCTCGGGGCGCCGGACGCCGACCGCGCCGGCGGCCTCCGCGGCGGCAAGGATCTGGTCGCTGTCGGAAGAAACCGCGACGACATCGACGCCGCGGGCGGCGACCGCCTGCATGACGGTCCAGGCAATCAGCGGCTTGCCGCACAGGTCGATCAGATTCTTGTGCGGAATTCCCTTGGAGCCACCGCGCGCCGCGATCACGGCGAGCGTCCGCCCGGGAGTAACCCTCGTCATATGCGGCCCTCGAGGCGCTCGAGCGCCGTCCAGAATCCTTCGCCCATGTTCTTGTGGCCCTGCCAGATCTCGGGGATGAACGAGGCTTCGGGGGCGTGCTGGCGCAGGATGGCGCCGATCTGGTCGAAGTCGATCTCGCCTTCGCCGATCTGCAAACCTTCGCCGTCGAGACCCTTGGCGTCGCCAAAGTGGAGGTGGGCGGTATGCGGGCCGAGCTGGGCGAGGCCCTCGCTGAAATCGAAGCCGAAATGATTGGCGGCAAGCTTGGTGTGCGAGATGTCGACGCACATCCGCAGATTATGCTTCGCGCAGAACGCGGCCGCCTCGTCCGGAAAGATGAAGATGTTCTGGTGACGTTGCCCGCCGAAATGCCACGGGAACGGCGCCATGGTCTGCGGAATCAGTTCGACGCCGTCGAGATCGAGCTCGGCGAGACTGGCAGCGAAGATGCGATAGCACTCCGCCTTCTGTTCCGGCGCCAGCGGCTCGTCCATGGTGAAGCCGCCGATATTGGCGACGATCGGCGGGCGCTTGGTCTTGGGAAAGAACTTCTTCAATCCACGCGTGATGTCGATGACGGCCTGGGTCTGCTCCAGCGAATAGCGGCGCAACCCTTCGTCTGATGTCGCCAGGTCCATCAGCTTGCTGCCCGCAAACAGTTCGGGCGCGTGCACGACGAAGCCGAGATCGTAGGTGCCGGACAGATAGGCGGCCGGATCGCGTTCCATGTCGCTGTAGCTGAGATGGAATTCGATGATGTCGGGCTGGCAGATTTCCAGGAACCGCTGCGTGTCGTGATAGCGGACCGGCACGCCCCAGGGCCGGTCGAAACGGTAGCGGCGCGCGGTGGCAGCGCCGTCGGCGAGGTCGCTCTGAAAGAAGTAGTCGTCTCTCGCCATCGCGCGGTTGAGGCGCCGGCCGATCAAGGCCGGCATTTTGAGCGGCGACAGGCCCTGGCCCGGGCTTTTGACGGCGACATCGCTCTCGGCGATCACGGCGCCGGCCGCAATGTCTCGAGCCGCCACCAGGCTCTTGGCGAGGTTCTCGCGGTTGATCAGCTCGCCTTGGCTCAGCGCGCGCTCCGCAAGCTTTTCGCCGCGCGCGGTCTCCACTTCGCGAATGCCTGACACGAGCGCCTTGAACTCTTCCGGCTCAAGGCTTGCCGCGTGATCCGGGCCTTCCATTTCGCGATCGAGCGTGATGTGGCGCTCGATCACGACCGCGCCCATGGCGACCGCGCCGATCGAAACCGCGATGCCGCGCTCGTGGCCGGAATAGCCGACGAAGGGATGGATCTCCCGCAGCGTCTCCATGAAGCGCAGATGAATATTGTGAAGCGCGGCAGGGTAGGTGCTCTGGCAATGCAGCAGCACGTAAGGCGCCGAGCGGTCGTCGAGGAATTTTGCCGCGCTGCGAATTTCATCCGACGTGCTCATGCCGGTCGAGACGATCAGCGTCTTGCCGGTCGCGGCCAGTTTCGCCAGCAGGGGCAGGTTGGTCAGGTCGGCGGAGGCGACCTTGTAGGCCTGGACCCCGAACGTCTCCAGCGTCGCGACGCTCGACGCATCCCAGGGCGTGCAGAGATACTGGATGTTTTTCGAGGCGCAATAGGCCGCCACGCGTCGCTGCTGGTCGGTGGTTAGTTCGAAGCGGCGCAAGAGGTCGAGGGTGTATTCGACGGCGAGGTCGTCGTCCTTTCCGGAAAGGCTCGAGGCGCGGTAGACCTCGTCCAGCTTGCGCATCTGGAATTTCGCGCAATCCACGCCGGCTGCGACCGCGGCGTCGACCAGTGCGATGGCGCGATCGAAATCGCCGTTATGGTTGTTGCCGACTTCCGCGATGACATAGCACGGCTGACTGTTGCCGATCGAACGATTGCCGATCCGGATTGGTGCCGCCTGGTTGGTTGAATTCATGAACCTTCTCGGTATCCAGTTTTATGCGGCGCCGCCCTTGCCCGGCGCTCCGCGAATGCGCGATTTCCAGGTCCGCAGGCCATTTTCCTCGAACGCGATGCGGGAGCAGGACAGGCCTTTCTGCTCCAGCGCCGCAATCAGGGGATAGCGGTGAAACGGGCGGACGAAGAAGATGAAGTAGCCGCCGCCGCCGGCGCCCAGCAGCTTGCCGCCGACCGCGCCGTTGGCCTTTGCGAGATCATAGATCGCGTCGAGTTCGGCGGAGCTGATCAGCGGACTGAGGCGGCGCTTGGCGTGCCATGCCTCGTCGATCAGTCGGCCGCATTCCAGAAGTTGGCCACGCAGCAGATGATGCCGGATCTCGCGCGTCACTTCCTTTTGCCTGGCCGCAGCCGCGACGGCGTCGCTGGTCTCATGCTGCTGCTTCTGGTCGCGGTGGATCGAACCGGAATCGTGGTTGGAGCCGGTGTAACAGAGTACCAGGCTTTCCTCGAGCTCGGCGATGATATTGGGCTCGAGGCGAAGCGGAACGATGGTGTTCTGCTCGGACGAAAACTCCATGTGATTGAAGCCGCCGAACACGGTGGCGTATTGGTCCTGCCAGCCGCCGGGTATGTTCAGCATCAGCCGTTCGGCCTGAAAGGCCATTTCCGCAATCTCATGGCGGTCCCACCGATCGGAGCGGAATTCGTTGAAGCAGCCGATGATGGCGGACGACACCACCGCCGAACCGCCGAGGCCGGAGCCCACCGGAAAATCGGCCGAGACGTCGAGATCGAAGCCGTAGGCCGGCTGGATCAGGCGTACGACCGATTTGATCAGCGCCAGTTCGCCTTCGCTGCCGAGGCTGGCGAGATTTTCGGCTTCGACCGTGCAGCGAAAATCGTGCGAGTAGATTCTGATCCGGTTGTCGTTGCGCCGGCGCAGCGTCGCATGCGCGTACATCGCAATGGTCGCGTTGATGACGGAACCGCCGTCATTGTCGACGAAGTAATGCGTGAGGTCGGTGCCGCCGCCGGAGAAACTGATGCGAACCGGCGAGCGGGCGCGGGCGAATACTTCGCTCTCTTGGCCGAGATTGAACAGATCCCGGCTGAATACGTCCACAAGCCGCCCATCGGCATCCAGGATCGGAACGACATGGACCCGCTGGTCGAGCAGCTTGAGGATCTGTTCGCGGGGCGCACCGGCGCGCGCCCATACAAAGTTGCGGTTGATGCAGCTCGCGACCTCGCCCTGGATCGATATTCCCGTCAGCAGCCGCCGGCGGATGTCGCCGTCCGTGACGGCGCCGATCACACGCCCCTTTGCGTCACGGGCAAACAGGATCCCCAGCATGTTGGCATTGAGCCGCTGGAATGCCTGCTCGATCGTGTCGCTCTCGGCGATGGTAAGGTGGCTCTTGTCTGGCAATTTGGCGGGTCCAAAGCAGCAACCGGTTCCGGTTTTGGCCCGGAAATGCCTCGATTTTCGGGTCGTTAGATACGGCAGGGGGGCAGATCGTGCAAGGCTTCCATGGAGTGGTGAATCCGGGCCGAATATGCTAGCGCAAGAGCATGGATTGACCTATTTCGGGCGCGTTCTGCGCCGCGCCTTCGGCTCGTCGGCAGGGAGCGCTAGGCGGGGACTATCCCTAGAGTCCCCCGGTCAAAAAGCAGGTTCGATCGCGTGCAAGCTACTGAACAATTGTCTCGGCGCTGGCTGGCTGAATCGGCGCCCGATCCAACGCAACTGCTTGCCGCCCGCCAACCAAGCCCGATCTATTTCGCGGCTATCTTCTGCTGGACCATGACGGCGGTGTCGGCGGTCATGGTGGCCATCGTGCGCTGGCCGTTGGGGAGCCCACACTGGTTTGTTTTCGTCAAGGCGTTCCTGTTGCCATGCGCTGTCATCGCCTGTGCGACGTTGTTGACGGTCCGCCACGTCGAGCGCGGTGGCGCGTATAGCGCGCTGCTGATTTCGACCGTGGCGGTGATTTTTCTGCCATGCCTTGCCTGGTTGAACGGGCCTTTGGCCGACGTCGTCACCTACCCGCTGTTTATTGGACTGCTGGCTGCGGGCATCTCGCACACCGTTTGGGCCATGCGCAAAGCGCCCGCCGGCAGGTGGGTGTTCGCCGTTGCCTGCGGTGGCCTCGTCGGTTTCGGCTATTTCCTGGTGATCAATTCCCGCGCCTTTGGCTCGGTCCTCACGCCCGAACTGGCGCTGACGGGCATCCACCAGCTCGACACTATTTTTCATGCCTCGATCGCCAACATGCTCGTCAAGTATGGTGTGCTGAGCACCGGCCTCGATGGACTCCTGCCCACCAAATACCATGTGCTGTCCCATATCTGGCTCGGCTGCATCGGCCTTTGGCTCGGGGTACCGACGCTGGAGGCCTACTTCATCGGCGGGCAAATCATCGCCATTCCGATGCTGCTGTTCAGCCTGTCGCTCGCGATCCACCTGTTTCGCCGGCCCGGAGAGGGGCCCGCCAATGGTGCCCTGATCACGCTGGGTTCGCTGCTGCTGCTGTTTGTGGCCGACCTGTGGGGATGGACGTCCTATCTGGTCTCGGAGTCCTATTTCCTCGCGATGATCCTGTTTTTGTTGGCGTTGCCGCTGCTGGCGGAGATCGCCGATTCCGAGCGGCGCCGGCGCCTCAGCTTGCAGCTCGCAGCGCTCGGCGTTGCAGGCTTGCTGATCCTGCTTTCGAAGATTTCTGTCGGCGCCGTCCTCGCAGGTGGGACCGGATTCCTGTTGTGGCGGCGAATGGGCACGACGCCGCTGGGTCTGATCAAGCTGGCTGCGCCACTCCTCCTGCTTGTGATCCTTGCAATCGCGATCATCTCCCCCGGTGCGCGGATGCTGCTGGAGGCGCTCGAACCATTGGGCTTTATCCGCGAGCATCCGCGCGGCGCCTTGCCGAACATCGCGGCAAACCTTGTGCTGCTTTATGTTGCGTTTCAGGTATGGCGGGGTGGAACGCCGCGGGACCAAAGATGCGCCGAAGCGGTTGCCGTGATGGCGATCGCCAGCGTGGTCCCCGTTCTGCTGATCAACGTCCCCGGTGGATCCGACTATTACTTCGTCAACGTCGGAACCTGGACGGCAATCGTATTTGTCTGCGCCTACGGCGGCGCTCATTTCGAAAAACTTTTTCCCAACCCCCGTATGCCGGGCTTTGTTGTCGGTGCGCTGCTGCTCGTCGCGTTTGCGACTCAGGAAAAGCGGCAAAGTGCGTACAGGTTGGGTGCTCTGTTTGCGGAGGTTCAGGCGCGGACCCGGGTGGTTTCCGGTGAAAGCGCCGGCGCCGAGACGACAACCCGGCAACGCCTCATCGAACTTTTGACGCCGGGGCATCCGGCCCGCTATGCGCTGGCGAGCGATATGAAGCGCACTCCAGGCTGGCAGGCCAGAGAGACATTGCTGGCAATGGGGATCACGCAGTCGCACCGTGCGGCAGTATTCGTACCGCCCGACAACGTACCTTTCTGGACCATCGCCGTGGAGTGCCGCCAGGATCCGCTTTTCGTCCCCGCGATCCTCGGCGCGCCCATGCTGAAAGGACTGAACCCGCCGGCGCTGAAGTGCCCGAAGGAGCCGCATTACGGGTTTACCGATTACAAGGACGCCAGCTCCGAACCGTTGAGCGACCAGCAACTCTGCGACCGGGCTGCGCCCTGGAAGCTCGACACGGTGTTGATACTCACGACGCCTACCACCGGCCGAAAAATCCGCTGCGGTTGAGGCATCCAACCGCCAACGGATAGCGGGCGCAGATCGCTCAGGATGGCTTCCAGCCGATCGAAAGAAGTTTTCTTGGAGGGGCCACCAGGGGCCGTCCAATTCGCTCCCAGATCGCGCCCTGGCCCATGATCTTGAGGGACGCCTTGAGCCAGCTTTCGGGCACAGGCATCAACCAGGGTGACCTGCCGAGGCTGGTGCGGTGACGGGCAATGAGGCTTGCTACCGTGACCGGTGCAGGATCTGATACGATAAAGGTTTCTCCCCGCGCGCCGGGATTGTTCAGCGCAGTCCCGACGGCCGAAGTGAAATTCTGGATCGACAGCACGGATCGCTGCGCGGCCAACAGTCCGAACGGAAGCGGGATTGGAAGCCGTGAAAGCCGGTGGACGGTCGCGAAGTTTCCCTTCTCGCCTTCGCCGTAGATCACGACGGGACGCAAGATTGTAAACGAAATGCCGGCTGCGCGTACCGCCTGTTCGGCGGCAAATTTGGATCGTCCATACGCATTGTTCGGCGTCGGAAAATCATCCTCGGTGAGCTCATGAGCAGAATAAGAGCCGGACTGGGCGGCGATCGAGGAAATGAACACAAGATGCTTTGTCGGGCCGCGCGATATCGCCCGCGCCAGCGCCGACGTCGCGCGATGATTCACGCGATCATAAAAATCGTCGCCGGCGTATTTGTGAGCAATGCCTGCAAGATGAACGACGGCGTCGCAATGATCGAGCAGGGGTTGCCAGTCGAACAGCCGCGAGAGATCCGGAAGCGGAACGGCGGTCACGTCCAGATTGTCGAAGGTGGTTGCTGCTCTCGATGCAGCGATAACGGCATATCCCTGCGCGACAAGATACGGAACCAGATGACGTCCGACGAACCCGTCGGCGCCGGTTACGAGCACCCTGGTTTTCTTGCTGTCGCGGCTGCACTGCACGTCCGACGCGGTGCTCGACTGCGCACCGGCTCCCTCGCAAGCGGGTGTGGGGCGTGAATTCATCAGCCCGGGGACGCCTTTTCGCCGCTGAGTTTCCTGTTGCATCTAATCTGAGAAAGCTAGCTTTGCGTTTGAAATAGTCCACCGCTGATCTCGAATATAGGCCAGCAAATCGTATGGGAGCAACCGAGGGTTGACGGAACCCCTCCAAAAACGGTGCTTTCCTGCATGAGCAGGGGGGATACGGTGCCAACCGGGCAGCGTTTGGGGGCTGGGATCCCGTCGAACCATTTAATTAATCCATCCGCCAAAGGGTGAAATCCCGCCATTGGCGAGGCTACTGCGTCGTGCAGTCTTCCGAGGTTACTGTCAACGCCTTCCGACGGATGAAAATCCGGCGGCGCCGGCGAGCGTCGTGGGGGCTCCGCCGCCCTGAAGGGTTGGCTGCGGTCGATCAGGGGGCTAACGTCGATTCCGACGGCTAATGGAAGGCTCCCCATGATCAGAATAGGCCTGCTTGGATGCGGGCGTATCGCAAAGCGCCACTCGGAACTTCTGGGCGGCAATCATATCGACGGAGCCAGGCTCGTTGCCGTTTGCGATACCGTTCGCAACCGCGCCGACGCGATCGCGTCGAAGTTCGGCGTCCCGGCAATCCATGACATGGATGACTTTCTCGCCCGGAAGGACATCGATGCGGTGGCGGTGCTGACGCCGAGCGGGATGCATCCCGCCCATGTCATCGCCTGCGCGAAGGCCGGAAAGCACGTCGTCGTCGAGAAGCCGATGGCGCTGCGGCTGCAGGATGCCGACGACATGGTCCGCGCCTGTGACGAGGCCGGCGTCAAGCTGTTCGTCGTCAAGCAGAACCGCTTCAACGTTCCTGTGGTGAAGGCGCGCGAGGCGCTGGAGGCCGGCCGCTTTGGCCGCCTGATTCTCGGCACGGTCCGCGTCCGCTGGTGCCGCGATCAGGCCTATTACGATCAGGATGCCTGGCGCGGCACCTGGGCCTATGACGGCGGCGTGCTCTCCAACCAGGCCAGCCATCACATCGACATGCTGGAATGGTTTTTCGGCGACGTCGTCAGCGTTCATGCCCGCGCCGTGACCGCGCTGGCAAAGATCGAGGCCGAAGACACGGCGGTGGCAACCCTGAAATTCCGCAACGGCGCGCTCGGGATCGTCGAGGCGACGACGGCTGTCCGGCCGACCGACCTCGAAGGATCGCTTTCGATTCTCGGAGAGAAGGGAACGGTCGAAATTGCGGGCTTCGCCGTCAACCAGATTCGGCACTGGCGCTTTGTCGAAGAACTTGCCTCCGACAAGGACGTGGTCGGGAAATTTTCCGTGAATCCGCCGAACGTCTACGGCTTCGGCCACCAGGCCTATTACCAGCATGTGATCGACTGCCTGGTGAACCAGCGTTCGGCGCTCGTCGACGGTCTCGAAGGGCGCAAGAGCCTGGAACTGATTTCCGCGCTCTACGAATCGATCGAGACCGGTGCCGAGGTGCCGCTTCGCTTCGCGCCGCGGCTGGGCCGGCTTGGTGTCGTCTCGTGAGCCGGCCCGAGATACATCAGGCCGGCGTGCGTGACGTTGATTTCGGCACAGGCGTCAAAATCGTCGAGCCGTGCAATCTCTACGGCTGCAAGATCGGCGACGACTGCTTCGTCGGGCCGTTCACCGAAATCCAGAAAGGCGTCGTGATCGGCGCCCGCACGCGGGTGCAGTCTCATGCCTTCATCTGCGAACTGGTCACGATCGGCGAAGACTGCTTTGTCGGCCACGGGGTGATGTTCGTGAACGATACGTTCTCGACCGGCGGTCCGGCCCGCGGCAACAGGGAATTGTGGCGCGAGACCGTCATCGGCAACCGCGTCTCGATCGGCTCCAACGCCACGATCATGCCGGTCAGGATCGCCGACGATGTCGTCATCGGCGCGGGCTCGGTGGTAACCCGGGACATCACGACGTCAGGGACTTATGCAGGCAATCCTGCGCGCCGGCTGCTGGCGGACAAGTAGGAAAACGAAGATGCCGGTGCCTTTTGCGGATCTGCAACTGCAGTATCAGACCATCAGAAGCGAGATCGACGGTGCGATTGCCTCCGTGATCCGCGACAACGCTTTCATTCGCGGGTCCTACGTTGATGCCTTCGAACGGGAGTTCGCCGCTGCCGTAGACGTCAAGCATTGCGTATCCTGCGCGAACGGCACCGATGCGCTGTATCTCGCGATGGCCGCGCTGAAGGTCAAGCCGGGTGACGAGGTGATCACCACGGCGCATTCCTGGATCAGCACTTCGGCGATGATTACGCACGCCGGCGCCACCGTGGTGTTCTGCGATACCGATGGCGCTACGTTCACGATCGATCCGGCGGGGATCGAGGCCGCGATCACGCCACGCACCGTCGGGATCATTCCGGTGCATCTGTACGGCCAGCCGGCGGACATGGACGCGATCATGGCGATCGCGAACAAGCACAAGCTCTGGGTGGTGGAGGATTGTGCGCAGGCGCATCTGGCCCGCTATAAAGGCCAGCAGGTCGGAACGTTCGGAGCGGCCGCGACCTATTCGTTCTATCCAGGCAAGAATCTCGGTGCGATGGGCGATGCTGGCGCCGTCGTGACCAATGACGAGCGGCTTGCCGAACACATGACCATGCTGGCGCGTCACGGCGGGCTGGTGAAGCACCAGCATCATATCGAGGGCATCAACAGCCGGCTCGACGGCATGCAGGCGGCGATCCTGTCGGCGAAACTGCCGCATTTGGCCCAGTGGACAGAAGCGCGGCAGAACGCCGCGAAAGTCTACGATGCCGGCCTGAACCAGATCGAGGATGTCGCGGTGCCACAGGTAGCGTCCGACCGCACCCACGTCTATCATCTCTACACGATCAGGCATCCGCGCCGCGACGCGCTGGCTGCGCACCTGAACGTCAACGGTGTGCAGACCGCGATCAATTATCCGACGGCACTGCCGTTCCTCGCCGCCTACGCGCGCCTTGGGCACCGTCCCGAACAGTTTCCCAATGCATCCAGCGATCAGGGAAAAATACTGTCGCTGCCGATGTTCGCGGAGATCACCCGCAGGCAGCAGGACGAGGTGATCGATCTGGTTCGCAAGTTTTAGGCCGCAAGCAGCGGCGGCCCTTTTCGCAGATTTTCTGCCGCCTCGCCTGCCACGAATCCATGCCGCGGGAATATGGTTGCAGTGGCTTGTCACGGCAACCAAACCGGGGCAACATTGCGTCTCGCACCGGCGGCGGGACTGACCCGTTCTCAAGTGTCTCTTACGGGTCTGAATTGGCTGAGTTCACGCACAGCATCGAATACGAGCGTGGCGGTTTCTGGCGCCGGGCGCTGGCGCTGCTGATCGATGTGGTCATCACCATGGTGATCTTGCAGCTGATCACGTTCGCCCTGTTTCCGTTGAGCAACGGGCGCATGCAGTTCGTCAGTGGCGTTGCGCCCAGCTGTAGCGCGGTCAATGCGATACCTAAAGGTTTATCGCTGCCTGCGGATTATGCCGTCGGTTGGATCACCGATTGCCGGTATGGTTTCTTTGGCATGACCTCGGCGCGCATTCTCACGGTCACAAGAATTCCGCAGAACGAAGCAACCGCGAGTGCGAGGACGAACATTGTCCATTTGCTCGACGCAGAGGGCAAGCCTTTCAATGCCCCAACGCTTGACAGCCTCGCGCTGCCTTTCCTGTTCGTCTTGCGCTTCTGGTTCGACCGCGGCTGCGGTACGCTGGGCCGGAGGATCTGTCGCGTGCGCCTGACGGGCGTTATCGAAGCGCCGTCTCCGCTGCCGATCGGTGCGGCTGCCCGGCGTTACGCCGCGCAGGCGCTGCCGCTGGTACCTCTGGTCATCTGGTCGCTGCTCCAGCGCGTTATGGCGGGCGAGCAAGCCGTCGCTTCCCTATCGGGATCGGTCCTTCTGGCAATGCCGGGGGCCAGTCTGCTGATTGCCGTGCCGATAGCCGTGTATGCAATCGTCTGTCGACAGGACGCCTGGTACGACCGCTGGGCGATGACCCGCGTGCTCCGCCTCGACAAGAACCGGATGCTGATACCGATTCCCGCCAGCGCGCTACCGAATGTGCCTGCTGAAGCCGCCCTCATACAGCCGCCGGCACTACCGGAGCCAAGGACGGGTAATTACTTCGCACGGCACTGGCGCGGCGAGCTTTCGTTGCCCGTTTCATATTGGGCGAACGGCGTCGTCCTCAGCGCAGTCATCGGCATGGCGAGCGGCGCGCTCTTGGTGGCGTTCACCATCTATGGCGAAGAGCAACCGGTCTCGTGGCTGATAGCGCTGCAAACAAGCTGTCTTGTCATTTCGCTGCTTGCGATATGGCAGGTGGTAGGGGTGTGGCGCGCGGCAACACGCTACAAGCGCAGTGGGCGGTCATTCTGGGGCGGCGCGGCGAAAGCCGTGGTTGCACTTGCCGCGCTTCAGCTTGCCTATGGTTGGGTGTTCGTGGTTGGACCACAGATCCTCGACACTTATGAAATGGCTACCGGAGACGCAGCCTTCGGTCCGTACGAATTCAACCTGCTGGCCGATGGCCGGATGCTGGAGTTTTACGGCGGCATCACGTTCGGCATTGCCAAGGAGTTCGAAAGTCTCCTCGACGAGAATAAGGGCGTGACGACAGTCAGGCTCGCTTCGATTGGCGGCCGTATCCGGGAGGCGCAGAAGATGTCGGACATCGTGAAGGCGCGCGGGCTGGCGACGTATGTCGTGGAAGAGTGCCTTTCCGCTTGCACCGTGGTGTTCCTTGGTGGCAAGGAGCGCTTCCTGCTCGATGGGGCAAGTCTTGGTTTTCATCAGCCGAGCTTTCGCGGCATGACGGCAGGCGCTCGAAAACTCGCGATCGCGGAGGAAGAGGCGCGCTTGCGAGCCTTCGGTCTGAGCAAGAGGTTTGTCGAGCGCGCCAACAGCGCAAGCCCGGACGACATGTGGTATCCGGAACAGGACGAACTGGTGCGCGAGAAGGTGGTTACATGGATCGTGCCTACGCAGCCGTCGAACTCGACGGCGTCGACCTCATCGGTAGCAGATACCGTGCCGATGGCACCGCGGGCGCCTTCCGTGTTCCCGACGCCAGGCGCCGCGTTGAGTGGCTCCGGGGCCGGCCCGGCGGTGATTCCGGTGGATTTGATCAAGCGACTGGCACCGCCAATGACTGCGCCGAAGGCTACACCGGAGCCGAAGGCTGAAACTGCAACGGCCGGCGAATCGAAATAAGCACGCGCTTCGGAGCGAGCCCTGAACGATGGCTCAGCGCTCGTCCGCGATCACCTTGCCGTCGTTCGGCAGCGATCCGGCGGCGACCAGTTCGACATTGCCGCCGAGTTTGGTCACTGCGCGCAGCGTTGCCGCGAGTTCGCTCTGAAGCGGTTCGCCGGGGGAAGCCGTCTCCGCTTTCAGCGTCATCAGATCGCTCTCGCCGGACCGCGTGACGACGAGGCGCAGCCGCCCGAGCTCGGGATGGCGCGTGCTGATCTCGGCGATCTGCTCGGGGCGCACGAACATGCCCTTGACCTTGGTGGTTTGGTCGGCGCGGCCCATCCAGCCCTTGATGCGCATGTTGGTGCGTCCGCATGGGCTTGCGCCCGGCAACGCCGCCGTAAGGTCGCCGAGCGCGAGGCGGATCCAGGGATGCTGCGGATCGAGCGAAGTGACGACGATCTCGCCGACGTCGCCGGGCGTGACGGGATCGCCGGTGCCGGGACGTACGATTTCCATGATGAGGTCCTCGTTGACCACCATGCCCTCGCGCGCATGCGTCTCAAACGCGATCAGGCCGAGGTCGGCGGTGCCAAACGCCTGATAGGCATCGATGCCGCGCGACTTCACTTCGTCCTGCAGCGATTTCGGAAACGCCGCGCCGGATACCACCGCGCGCTTGATCGAGGAGACGTCGCGTCCGGCGCTAGCAGCAGCGTCGAGCAGGATCTTGAGGAAATCCGGCGTGCCGCTATAGCCGACCGGGCGATAGGCCTCGATCAGTTCGAACTGTTGCTCGGTATTGCCGGGGCCGGCCGGAATCACCGCACAGCCCAGCGCCCGCGCCGACGCATCGAAGATGAAGCCGCCGGGCGTCAGATGGTAGCTGAAGGTGTTTAGCACGACGTCGCCGGGCCGGAACCCGGCCGCAAACAATGCCCGCGCGCCGCGCCAGGGGTCGGCGTGAACGGGCTCGGGCTCGAAGATCGGCCCCGGCGAAGTAAAGAGCCGCCCGAACGACCCCAAAGGCCCGGCCACGAATCCGCCGAAAGGTGGCGCGGCCTTGTGCAGGGCAGGGAGTTCCGACTTACGCAACATCGGCAAGCGAGCCAGCGCGGCGCGGCTGGTGACGGTAGCCACGTCTATGCCCTTCAAGCGCTCGGCATAAGCTGGCGCGGCCAGCGCCTTGCGCAGGACGTCCGGGAGGCGAGAAAGCAGCTCCGCCTCGCGTTTGGCTGGCTCGCGCGTTTCAAGGGCGTCATAGTGGTCGGTCATAGCTAATCTCGCAGGTGAGCGCCGATTGCGTGCCGCCCCTGACGTGCTATCAGACGGCTTCTACCGGTGTTGATGTTCCAGGGAACGCAATGGCTGAAAGAGATACCGCTGCGGCGGCAGATGCGCTGGATTCGGCCGATATCGTTGCCAGGCTGAAGCTTCGCATGATCGACCATTGCTTGCCGCTGTGGTCGACCGAAGGCTGGGACGACATAGCTGGCGGCTTTGTCGATCGGCTCGATGGGGACGGCCGTGCGGACCGCTTGGCGCCGCGCCGGGTTTTCGTGCAGGCGCGCCAGATCTATTGCTACGCCAAGGCGGCGCAAATGGGCTGGTATCCCGACGGCCGCGCGATCGCGCTGAGGGGGTTGGAGCATCTGCTTGCGAAGGCGAAAGCCCCCGATGGCCGACCGGGCTTTGTCCACACGCTGACGCCGGATGGCGCTGTGTTGGACCCGCTGCGCGATTCCTACGATCACGCCTTTGCCCTGCTCGCCCTTGCAACCGTCCACGCGCTCGACCGCGATGCGCAGGTCCGCACCGAGATCGACGCGCTGTGTCACTTCGTCGACACGGAGCTGCGGTCGCCGCACGGCGGCGTTCATGAGGGATTGCCGGTATCGATGCCGCGGCGGCAGAATCCGCAGATGCATCTGTTCGAAGCAATGATCGCGGCGTTCGACGCGACGCACGATACGGTGTTCCAGAACCGGGCCGGGAATTTCTTCAGCCTGTTTCTGGCCAATCTCTACGACAAGCAGCGGCAGGTGCTTGGTGAGTACTTTGAGGAAGATTGGTCGAAGATCGAGCCCGTCAGCGTCGAGCCGGGGCATCAGGCGGAGTGGGCCTGGCTGCTGAAGGGCTTTGAGCGCATCACCGGCTGTCCGACCGGGCGCTACCGCGGCGAATTGCTGGCGTCGGCGCTGCGCTATCGCGATGGGGCGACCGGCTGCCTGGTGGATGAAGGCAATGCGGCTGGTGACATCAGGCGGCATACGCGCCGGCTGTGGCCGCAGACGGAGATCGCCAAGGCATGGATTGCGCAGGCTGAAGCGGGCGAGGCGGGAGCCGCGGATGAAGCGCGCGCGGCATTGGCGCGGCTCGAACGGCATTATCTCAGCCATCCCGTGGCGGGCGGCTGGTACGACCAATTCGATCGCGACGGCAACTCGCTGGTCGCCACCATTCCTGCTTCTTCGTTCTATCATGTTCTTTGCGCGGTCGCGGAAGCGGAACAGGTGCTCGGCTAGCTGTTTGGTGGCGCTCACAGCCACCGCTTTCGGCGCTTGAAGCTCTTCAGGTTCTTGAAACTCTTGCGCTGGTCGCCGGCTCCGCCAAGATAGAATTCCTTGACGTCCTCGTTGTCGCGCAATTCGTCGGCCGAGCCGTCGAGCACGACCTTGCCCTGTTCCATGATGTAGCCGTGGCTCGCGACCGAAAGGGCTGCGCGCGCATTCTGCTCCACCAGCAGGATGGTGACGCCGAGGTCGCGGTTGATTGCCTTGATGATCCCAAACACTTCCTTCACCAACAGCGGCGACAGGCCCATCGACGGTTCATCCATCAGGATCATTTTGGGGCGCGCCATCAAAGCGCGGCCGATCGCCAGCATCTGCTGTTCGCCGCCGGAGAGATAGCCGGCGAGCCCGGTGCGCTCCTTCAGGCGCGGAAAGTATTTGAAGACCATGTCGATGTCGCTGCCGACTTCGTTGTCGGTGCGGGTAAAGGCGCCGAGCTTCAAATTCTCGATCGAGGTCATGTCCGATATGATGCGGCGACCTTCCATCACCTGGAAGACGCCACGGCGGACGATCTTGTCGGGGTCGATGCCGTTGATGCGCTCGCCGTCGAGGAGGATTTCGCCGCGGATGACTTCGCCGTCCTCGGTTTTGAGCAGGCCCGAGATCGCCTTCAGCGTCGTCGACTTGCCGGCGCCGTTGGCGCCGAGCAGGGCCACGATCGCGCCCTTTGGCACCTCAAGGCTGAGCCCGCGCAGCACCAGGATGACCTTGTCGTAGACCACCTCGATGTTGCGGACGCTGAGCAGCGGAGCGGCTTGCGCTGCCGTCGCAGGACGATTGATTTCGGTTGCTTCAGTCATGTTTCGTCTCATCACCTCTTGTCGTCATCACCCGCCTTGTGCGCAATTGCGCACTGGGGCGGGTGATCCAGTATTCCAGAGGCGGCTGTGATCCACCGAGAAGCCGCGGCGTACTAGGTCCCCCGCTTTCGCGGGGGACGACAGTCAAATGCGTTCAACGCCTCCCGGCAACCATTGCCTTACCAGCCGAGCCACTCGGGCTTGCGCGGCAGGTCGATGGTCTTCACCTTCTCCATCTTGATGCCGCCGTTCTTGACGAGATCGTTGAGGGGAGCGTCGGTCGCGCCTGCGACCTTCATGCGATAGAGATCGACCTTAAGCGTGCCGCGGTGATCCGTTTCGGTGAAGGTCGAGGGATTGCAGATGCCTTCGCCGCCCGCGGGCACCCAATCCTTCTTCTGGTAAAAACCCTTCTTGACGTTCTCGCCGGTGGCGCCGCCGTTCTTGGCAGCCCATTCGACGGCTTCCTTCATATAGAGCGCAGTGCAGACGCCGGCGATGTAATGCACCGGACGATAGGTGGTCCCGGCCGCGTCCGACATCTTGGAGATTTCCATGAAGGTCTTCGTGCCGGGTGCGTTGCCGCCCCATGCCACCGCGGTGCGCAGCGGGAACACCACGCCATCGGCGGCAGCGCCCGCGGCTTTCGCGGCGTTCTCGTCCATGCCCCAGACGTTGCCGAGGAACTGCACGTCGACGCCGGCGGCCTTGCAGGCGTTGAGCACGGAGATGTTCGAGCCGGCGGTGTTGCCCAGATAAGCGTAGTTGGCGCCCGAACTCTTCAGGGTCAGGCACTGCGCGCTGTAATCGCCGGGCGTCAAGGCGAACACGATCGGCGGCAGCAGTTCGAAGCCGAGTTCGGCGGCAATCGCTTCACCTGCGGCCTTCGGCGCGTTCGGATAGGGGTGGTTGGCGCCCATGTGGACGAACTTCGGCTTGCCGGGCTTGCCCTTGGACTTCCAGTCCTCAGCGGCCCAGGTCAGCATGCCGCGAACCGCGTCCGAGTAGCTCGGGCCGTAGAAGAAGTTGTAGGGCGCAGGCTTGGCCTTGCCGCCGGCGCCTGTCGGATCGGAGAGTGCTGCGGCATAGGATGCCGAAATATCGGGAATCTTGTCCTGGGCCAGGAATCCCGTCAGCGCTTCGGTGTCGGCGGTGCCCCAGCCGAGAATGGCGGCGACCTTGTCGGAGCCCGACCATTTCTTGTACTGGGCGATCGCGCGCGGCACTTGATAGCCGTAATCGACAGTGTCGACATTGACCTTGGCGCCGTTGATGCCGCCGTTCTTGTTGATCCACGCATAGGTGTCCGCGACACCCTGTCCGAACGGCGTTCCGACGTCAGAAGTCGGACCCGAATAGTCGGCGAGATGCCCCAGCGAGATCGGCGCCTGGGCTGATGCCGCGGTGCTACCCAACAGCAACGCGAGCGAGGCGGTGCTCAGTAGAGTCTTCATCGTCATGGACTAATCCTCCGGTTATTTCTCGAGGTCTTCTTGTTGTCCGTCCCGTTCCGACCTCAATGCGAGAACGGGTAGAGTTTCCAATACGCCTTGATCTGTCGCCAGCGATGCGCGAGTCCGTCCGGTTCGAAAACCAGAAAGACGATGATGATGACGCCGATCGCCATCTCGCGCAGGAAAGCGATGTTGTTCTTCAACCCCAGGAACTGGTCGATCGGACTGCCGCGCAGGGCGACGCTGAGCCATTCCATCGATTCCGGCAGCAGCACCATGAAGGCGGTGCCCATCAGCGTGCCCATGATCGAGCCGAGCCCGCCGATGATGATCATCGCAAGGAAGATGATCGAGCGGTCGATGCCGAAACCTTCGTTGGAGACCACCTGATTGTAATGCGCATAGAGCGCGCCGCCGACGCCGGCAAAGAACGCGGCGAGGCCGAAAGAAAGTGTCCGGTATTTGGTCAGGTTGATGCCCATGATCTCGGCGGACAGATAATGGTCGCGCACCGCCACCAGCGCGCGCCCGTCGCGCGAACGGATCAGGTTCGTGACCAGGAGATAGCAGACGATGACGTAGGCCAGCACGACATAGAAATACTGTTTATCGCCGCGCAGCATGTAGCCGAAGATCGAGAACGGTTCGGCGCTGGCGGGAACGCTGCCGCCGGTGAACCATTCCGCGCGGGCGAAGAAGTCCAGCAGGATGTACTGCGCCGCCAGCGTGGCGATCGCGAGATAGAGGCCTTTCAGCCGCGCGGCAGGCAGGCCGAAGATCAGCCCGACTGCCGCCGTCACCACGCCCGCGAGTGGAATGCAGAAGAAGACGGGAATCCCGAACCGGTTCGAGAGATAGGCTGACGTGAAGGCGCCGAGGCCGAAGAAGGCGGCGTGGCCGATCGAGATTTGGCCGGTGAAGCCGACGACAATGTTCAGCCCGAGTGCGGCGATTCCGAAGATGCCGATCTGGATCAGGAGGCTGAGGATGTATTCGTTGACGACATGCGGCGCAAAGCAGACCAGCACGATGCCTGCGATCATGGCGTTACGGCTGGTCGTGGTCGGAAACACGGTGGTATCGGCCGCATAGCTGGTGCGGAAATCGCCGGCGGGAATGAGAGTCTGGCCTGCCATGATTGCTTACACCCGCTCGATGTCTTTGGTGCCGAACAGGCCGTATGGCTTGATCATCAGGATAATGATGAGCGCATAGAACGGCGCGATCTCGTAGAGATTGCCCCAGTGCAGATATTCGCTGTCGAGAAAGTGCGCGAAATTCTCCAGAAGTCCGATGATGATGCCGCCCAGCACCGCGCCGCCGACGCTGTCGAGGCCGCCAAGTATCGCCGCCGGAAACACCTTGACGCCGTAGGCGGAAAGCCCGGCCGAGACGCCGTTGACGACCGCCACCACGACGCCAGCGACGGCGGAGACGGTCGCCGAGATCGCCCAGGCCATCGCAAACACGCTCTTCACGGAAATGCCGAGCGATTGCGCCACCTGCTGGTTGAAGGCGGTGGCGCGCATAGCGAGACCGTATTTGGAGAGGCGGAAGAACCACGCCATCCCGATCATCATCGCCACCGAGACGGCGAGACTCATCAGATAGACGGTCTGGACCTGCAGCCCGAGGATGTTGATGTTCTGCGTCTGGAAGATGCGGGGGAACGGCTGCAGGTTGACGCCGAATATCCACTTCATCAGCGCGGAGAATACCATCGACAGCGCGATCGTCACCATGATCACGGAAATGATCGGCTCGCCGATCATGGGGCGCAGGATGAAGATCTGGATCGCGATGCCGAACAGGAACATGAAGACCAGCGTGATCGGCATGCCCAGATAGAACGGCACCTGATACTTGGTGAGCAGCCACCAGCACACCCAGGCGCCGACCAGCAGCAGTTCGCCCTGCGCGAAGTTCACCACCTGCGTCGCCTTGTAGATCAGCACGAACGACATCGCGACCACGCCATAGAGCGTGCCGACCACGAGGCCGTTGACCAGGAGCTGGATGAGGAGCTGGGTGTTCATGCTGCTCTCTTTCCCTCTCCCCTTGTGGGAGAGGGTGGCTTCGCGAAGCGAAGACGGGTGAGGGGTTGTCTCGGCATTCGCATGTGTGGAGAGAAACCCCTCACCGGAGTGAGTTCGTATCGACGGCTGGCGCTGCCCTCTCCCACAAGGGGAGAGGGCGCATCAACTGGCACCGCGCTGTGTTGCTGCGTCATCATTCCGCCGCCTCCGCCATCGGCGCATCATGGCCGAGATCGACCACCCGGAGCGTAGTGCGGATGCGCTGGGTGGTGCCGTCCTGGAATCGGATAACAGTATCGACGGGAATATCGCTCTTGCCGCCATAGATCGCGTCGATGATATCTGCGTATTTCTCGTTGATGACGCTGCGGCGGACCTTTCGGGTGCGGGTCAGTTCGCCGTCGTCGGCGTCGAGTTCCTTGTAGAGCAGCAGGAAGCGCGAGATGCGTTGAGGAGGCGGCAGCGTGGCGTTGACGCCCTCGACCTCCTTGCGGAGCAGCGCATAGACCTCGGGGCGCGAGGAAAGATCGGTATAGGTCGTGAACGAGATGCGGTTCTTCTCCGCCCATTTCGAGATGATCGAGTAGCGGATGCAGATCATCGCCGCCAGCGTGTCGCGGCCGGCGCCGAGCACGACCGTCTCGGCGATGTAGGGCGAGAACTTCAGCTTGTTTTCCAGATATTGCGGCGAGAAGCGCTCGCCGCGCGAGGTCTCCGCGAGATCCTTGATGCGGTCGATGACGACGAGTTGCCTGTCAGCATTGAAATAGCCCGCGTCGCCCGAGTGCATCCAGCCATCCTTCATGTCGGCGGCCGAGGCTTCCGGATTCTTGTAGTAGCCGAGATACATGTTGGGATGGCGCACGACGATTTCGCCGATGCCGTTGACATCCGGGTTGTCGACGCGGATCTCGATGTCGCCGCCCATCGGCACGCCGGTGGTGTCCGGATCGACCTTGTCGAAAGGATGCAGCGTGTAGGCGCCGAGCAGTTCGGTCTGGCCATAGAGGGTGCGCAGCGGCACGCCCATGGCCCGGAAGAACTTGAAGGTATCCGGCCCGAGCGCGGCGCCGCCGGTCGCGGCCGAGCGCAGCCGCGTGAAGCCGAGCCGGTCGCGCAGCGCGCGGAACAGGAGCTGGTCGGCCAGAACAGAATGCTTGCCCTGCGCCAGCGCCGAGAGTCCGGTCTTCATGCCGATATCGAAGAGTTTTTGCTTGAGCGGCGAGGAGTCCATCACGCCGGCGCGCACGTCAGCGGCAATCGATTCCCAGAGCCGCGGCGCGAACAGCACGAAGGTCGGCGCGATCTCGCGGAAATCGTGCATCATGGTCTCTGGCTCTTCGACGAAGTTCACCTTCATCCGGCAGAGCAGCCCTTTGCCGAGCGCGTAGACCTGTTCCATGATCCAGGGCAGCGGCAGCACCGAGACATATTCGTCGTCCGGTCCCTTCGGATCGAACGCCAGATAGGTCGCGCAATGCTTGAGGACGCGTCCCGCCGCCAGCATCGCCAGCTTGGGGTTGGCCGTCGTGCCCGAGGTGGTGCAGAGGATCGCGACATCTTCGCCGTGGGTCTTATCGACCAGCCGGTCGTAAAGGCCGGGCTCGCGCGCGGCGCGGTCGCGACCCATCGTGGCGAGCTTCTCGGCCTCCATCAGCCGCGGATCGTCGTACTTCCGCATCCCGCGCGGATCGGAATAGACGATGTGCTTGAGGTTCGGCGCGCGGTCGGCCAGCGCCAGCAGCTTGTCGACCTGCTCCTCGTCTTCGGCAAACACCAGTTTGGCGTCGCCATAACTGAGCAGATAGGCCGCTTCCTCGTCCAGCACGTCGCGGTAAAGGCCGAGGCTCATGGCGCCAACAGCATGCGTTGCGATTTCCGCGGCCACCCAGTCCGGGCGGTTGTCACCGATGATGCCGATGACGTCGCCGCGCCCGAGACCCAATTCGATCATGCCGAGCGCGAAATCATGCACGCGGGTCTGATAGTCGTTCCAGGTGAAGACGCGCCACAGCCCGAGATCCTTTTCGCGCAACGCAATCTCGCCGCCGTGCTCCTTCGCGTTGAGGCGCAACAGCTTCGGAAAAGTATCCGCCTGGGCGGCGCGTCCGGCGTAATCCATCATGCCGCGCTCTCCCGAGGTGCGGGCGTATCGTCGGGGTCGACGAGAGCCTCGTCCTCTTCACCGAGATAGGCGCGCTTCACATGGGGATCGGCGAGCACGGACGCCGGATCGCCCTCGGCGATCTTGCGGCCGAAATCCAGCACCATGACGCGGTGGGAGATATCCATCACCACACCCATGTCGTGCTCGATCATCATGACGGTCATGCCGAACTCTTCGTTGAGATCGACGATGTAGCGCGCCATGTCCTCCTTTTCCTCGAAGTTCATGCCGGCCATCGGCTCGTCGAGCAGGATCAGCTGTGGCTCCAGCGCCATCGCGCGGGCGAGCTCGACGCGCTTGCGCAGGCCGTAGGGCAGGGTGCCGGCGGTGGCCTTGCGCACCGACTGCAGGTCGAGGAAATCGATGATCTCCTCCACCTTGCGGCGGTGCTCGAGTTCCTCGCGCCGCGCGCCGGTCAGCCAGTACAGCGAGCCCGTGATGAAATTGTTCTTCAGGAGATGGTGCCGCCCGACCATGATGTTGTCGAGCACGCTCATATGATGGAACAGCGCCAGGTTCTGGAAAGTGCGGCCGATGCCAAGCCGGGGCCGCGCGTTCGGATTGAGGCCGGTGATGTCCTTGCCGCGGTAGAACAGCTTGCCTTCGGTAGGCTTGTAACGACCCGAAATGCAATTGACGATCGAGGTCTTGCCGGCGCCGTTCGGGCCGATGATCGAGAACAATTCGCCCTCGTTCACGCCGAAGGAGACTTCGGTCAGCGCACGGACGCCACCGAAGCGCAGAGACACCCCGCGCACTTCCAACGTGTAAGCCACTCATTCCCTCCAGATACGGCGCCTGAGCAGCGCTCTTTATCTATCGTTTGCAATCGCATGCGATCCTACATCGGCGGTGACGGGCAAGCCATCCGACTATCGGTAGCGGCCGATGCCCGCGTCACGCGTGGTAGCGTCGCACCCCCGCCACCGCGCCATAGGCCGCGCGCACCGAGGTGGCTCTCCTTAGGGCAATGCGATAGTTTGAAATGTCTTTTGCCTGACAATTGGTCGGGAAATTTCGCCAGGCTGCTTCTGCTGCAGTGCAGCACAGGAATCGATGGGGACGCGACGGTCGATGCGATCATGATTGCTGCGGATTACCTCAAGCGCATCGCGGCCTGGTCGCGCGAACTGAACGAACGGGAAATCGAGATCGCCCGCGCCGGCATCGTGGAGAAATCCTATCGCGCCAATGAGCATATTTTCATGCGCGGCGATGCCTTCGACTACTGGACCGGCATCGTCACGGGTCTTGCCCGGATGAGTACCGTGTCGAGCGGCGGCAAGGCTGCGACGTTTGCCGGCCTCACGGCAGGCGCCTGGTTTGGCGAGGGCTCGGTGCTGAAGAGCGAGCCGCGCCGTTACGACGTGGTCGCGTTGCGCGATACCAGGCTGGCGCTGATGGACCGCAGCACCTTCTTCTGGCTGTTCGAGAACAGCGTCGCGTTCAACCGCTTTCTGGTCCGGCAGCTCAACGAGCGGCTCGGCCAGTTCATTGGCGCGGTGGAACATGGCCGCACGCTGGATGCCACCAGCCGCGTCGCGCGCTCGATCGCCTCGCTGTTCAACCCGATCCTCTATCCGGACATGACGCGCCATCTCGAGATCACGCAGGAAGAAATCGGAGCGCTGTCCGGTATTTCGCGGCAAAACGCCAACCAGTGCCTGAAGCGGCTGGAGAAGGAAGGCTTGCTGCGGCTCGAATATGGCGGTGTCACCATTACCGAACTCGAACGCTTGCGTCAGCACGGCGAGTGACGCCACCGCGCGCATCGAGCTTCCAGCAGGCACTAAAGGTCTGATTTCAAACGACTATGACATTAGACTTGGCCCCCGGGGCGTGCGCGGTAGAAGGCCGTCTCGATGAGCAATCTCTATGCGTGCTTTCGTTTGATCACGATGATCCGATCATTAACCGCTACGAGCTTAGCCAAAAGCGCGGCTGGCGGATTGGCATGGACTGGCACCGCGACGTAATTCTGATCTCCGATCCCGATCTCGACAGGCGCTTCTGACCACGCGAACTCGTCCTTAATGGCGGCGGGGACCAGGACGAACACGCTTAGATCCGATCTCGTCCGAATCGCTTCAGGATGAGTGCGGAGTAGAGCGTTGAGTTCGATCGAATGAACACCTAGGAGGGTAAACAATCGGCTGAGACCCTCGGCGCCGAGTACCGCATCTGCGGGTCGCGGGACATAGGATGTGGCGCCCCTGAAGATGTCGTCTACCTTTGTAAATCTCGCCTCCGGACGTTGTTGGCCGTAGGGTTTCAGGCCCTCGGCCACCACGCCGATGCGACTGCGATCCACGCGCAAGTTGGGCAAGCTGAATTCAACTTGCGATGCGATCGTGTCGAAGTTGGCGGCCTGCTCGAATATCGCGTCACGCGATGCGACCGGTATCCTGCGCCCATCGTCATCCTGTACGAAAAGACGCGTGAAATTCCCCTCGAACACGCCCTGGTTTCCCCGGCCGTAGGAGGTCATCAATTGCTTCGTTTCCCTGAAATAACCGGCGAGCTGAGCATTAACAATTGGTGCGGGCTGCCCGTTGATGGCAACATGGAACGCAAGCAAGACCGAGAAAGCCACGGCCGCTAGCCGAAGAGCGACGCCGCGTTTCCAAAGCGTCTGCAGCAGGACGAGGCTCAGGAACAAGCCTAGCGGTTCGGAGAAGATGATGTCCTGCCCCTGCATTCCCCGACTGAAAACGACGACGGACAAGACGAAGAGAAGAAAAATCACCCCTAGAATTGCAAGCTCGCCATAGTTTGACGACCGCCGCTGGCAAACGACGAGCGCGCCTACCATCGCCGCTGGCAAAAGGAACAGAAGGGGAGCGCTCGTGAACTTCTGCCACAGCGGTGCCGGGTTGCCGAGGAGGGTCGGATCTACCGTACCAAGGAAGGCGACCTTGACGATGGATAATGCGTAAAAGGCACCCGTGAACAGGTTTGAAAAAACAAGCATCAGCAGCGGAATCGAAAGAAGAACTCCCAACCCCATCAAGTTCGCAAAGGAGCCGAAGCGATATCCCAAGCTTTCCGGCTTTTTGAAAAACTCGGTCAGCAGCATCGGGATAATCAAGGCCAAACCAGTGACGATGCAAAGCGGCGTGATCGAGAACGATGTTCGAGAGTGATAGACGTGCGCCGGCAAGTCCAGAAAGAAGGCGAGCACGACGAAGGCGACGTATAGAGAGATCGAGACACCCGCGATTATTCGATTGCTCCGCGGCGACAATCGCCCAAATGCAGACAAGCTACTGTCCCGGAGCATCATCAAGAGCGCAAACAGTGGTACGGCGGCAATGGTTGGAAGAATTAGAATTTTGGTGCTGAACGCCAGTCCGGCAAACATGCCGGAAGCAACCGCCAGAATCGATGATCGCAACGCTCTGTTCGCATCGACGGCAATCAGTGCAACGTACAGACTGCATGATGCATAAAAGAGGCTGAAAAGGTCGGTCCGAAACAGGATCGTCTGATATGCGAGTGATCGCGAACCTGCAAAGAATAGAAATGCCAAGATCATGAGCAACGGCCCGGCGCGGGTAACCTTGGCTAGTGCGAGCGCGAGCAGCAGCGCGCAGCCGACGGCGAGGAACGCCAGATGCCCGCGAAGAAATTGGATCAGTTCGGCAACACCGAGCAATGGATTGGCCCAGCTATACATTGCGGTGTAGTCCCGCATATGCACTAGCCCAACTAGTTGGCCGAACCACTGGCTCCAGGACAGCATCAAGTACATCCCGCCCGCCGGATGGGTCACTTGGTCAGGGAGCATGCCGCCTTGGATCAAAAGCGCGTCGAGCGCTGTGACTTGATCCATGTCGTCGGTGGAGTAGTACGGATAGAGCGCGGTATTGTGCCGGAAAATCACGAACGAAACCGCTGCCAGCAATACTAAGCAGCACCAGACCCAAGGTCGCCGTGTCTTGATGTTTTGTGCTGGCATCTCGCACACGCGCGACCGCCCTTTCCGTGACACTTCTTGGTCTTCGATCGCATCTATAACCGATCCATGCCCGAACCTCGGCGACCGGTCAACTACCGGGAGCTTGCCGCCCCTCCTGCAACAAGGGCGCGTAAGCAGCGAATCGGCCTTCTTGTCGGGGCTGACGAGGGGAGGCGCTGAGTGAGGCGCGTGCTCGTTTACCAACCAATCGCGCCGCGCGGGAGTGCTCTACAACCACCAACGATATGCCTGCTGACAACCATACGGAGGCGCCACAACAATACGTTGCTAAGCGCGCTCTATCAATTTACAGGAGGCATCCCTTCCGTTAGGAATAGCCCGGTTCGACTGCCTAGGAGCGGATTCCATCGATGAAGACGACCCATAAAATCGGCGCCGCGCGCGCGATTTATCGCGCGGTTCACGCCGGTCGCACGCTGCTGGGTCGAACCGATCGAGAGATTTTTGTCAGAGATGGAATTAGTTACGACCTGGACCTTTCGCAGGGAATAGATTTTGCAATCTATCTCGGAGGCATGTTCGAGCCCAGTACCGCGATCGCCTTGAGCAAATTAACGGAACCCTCTTCGCTCGTGCTCGATATCGGCGCCAACATCGGGGCGCACACATTGCGTTTGGCCAAACTGGTCGGTCCGAAGGGCCGGGTTTTGGCGTTCGAGCCGACGGATTTTGCGTTCCGCAAGCTTCGACGGAACCTGGATCTCAATCCATCGCTTGCGTCTCGGGTGGATGCGTTTCATTGCTTCTTGACCGCCACGGATGGAACCGTCGTTCCGGATGCCATCTACTCCAGTTGGCCTTTGGTAGCGGAGGCAGGACTGCACCCTAAGCACCTTGGTCGCGAAATGCAGACGGATTCAGCGCAGGCGCGGAGTCTGGACAGCATTCTAGCCGAGCATGCTGACCGAAAAGTGCACTTGGTAAAGCTTGATGTGGACGGGTTCGAATGTGACGTGCTTCGCGGCGCGCCGTCATTGCTTCGCGATGCTCGCCCGACCTTCGTGATGGAATTGGCGCCCTATGTGCTCGACGAACGGGGCACCTCACTAGACCAACTCCTCTCTTACTTCATCCCCAATGGGTATATCTTCTACCACGAGAGGACGCAGAAGCGTCTGCCTTCGACAGCAAAAGAGTTGCAGGCGCTGGTCGCGAGCGGCGAAAGCATGAACGTCATCGCCCGCGTCACCTGATGCCTGCGCAGCCGTCCGTCGAAAATGTAAGCCGCACTCTAGCAAGAGGCGGGTGTCAACTTGGACGCCACAATGAACCCAGCGCAATCCAGCATTTCACCACCGGTCGGCAATTTGCGAAAGAGGGAATTCCTGCAATACGCCGAAAGCAGCCCGAAGGGTGGTGATCGTCTCAGCAAGTTCAACGCCGCCTATCGCGAAGACGACCGCAAGTTCATGCGATTCCTGATCCCACCCGGTAAGCGGGTACTGGAACTTGGTTGTGGCCAAGGCGAGTTGCTCGCTGCGCTGAAACCATCCTACGGGGTCGGAATAGACTTCAGCGTCAATACGATTGCTAAAGCCAGGGAGTTGCATCCAGACCTGCATTTTGTTCTCGGCGACGTAGAAAATCCGGCAACGTTGGCCGGCATCGAGGATCCGTTCGATTACATCGTGATCGCTGATACCATCGGGATGTTCGAGGACATCGACGGCACATTGAGACTTGTGCATCATTTGTGCACTCCATCCACGCGGATCATAATCTCCTATTACTCACATTTGTGGGAGCCGATCCTGAAAGTCGCCGAGCTGCTGCGTCTGCGTAGAAGGCGACCGAAGATCAATTATATTGCCACCGTCGATTTCCTGAACCTGATGGATATCGCGGATTTCGAAGTGATTAGCCAAGAGCAGCGCCAATTGATACCGCTGCGCTGGTTCGGAATTGGTTCGTTCGTCAATCGCTTCATCGCGCCGCTGCCAGTGATCAGGCATTTATGCCTCCGAACCTACCTCGTCGGACGTCCGGTCCTGAAGTTTCCGGACCGGAAATATTCCGTGAGCATCGTCATTCCCTGTCGAAACGAGAAAGGCAATATCGAAAGCGCTATACTGCGGATGCCGAGGTTCGCCGCCAAGCAGGAAATTCTGTTCGTGGAAGGAAATTCCAGCGACGGCACGTTCGAAGAGTGCGAGCGGGTACGCGATGCATATAAGGACAACTGGGACATCAAAGTGCTGAAGCAGGATGGAAAGGGTAAGGGGGATGCGGTTCGAAAAGGTTTCGCCAGCGCTACCGGCGACGTGCTGATGATTCTCGATGCAGATCTGACGATGCCTCCTGAAGCACTGCCGAAATATCATTCGTTAATCGAGACCGGCAAGGCAGAATTCGTCAACGGCACCCGCCTGATCTACCCAATGGAAAACGAGGCGATGCGATCACTCAATCTCATCGCCAACCGCTGCTTTGCCTATCTATTCAGCTACCTCGTAAACACCCGGCTCACCGACACGCTATGCGGCACCAAAGTCCTTTTGCGAAAAGATTACGAAGTGCTGGCGCGGGAGCGCGAATACTTCGGCAACTTCGATCCGTTCGGGGATTTTGATCTGATCTTCGGTGCCGCGAAACAGAATCTGAAAATCGTCGAAACTGCGATCCACTACAAGGCCCGCACTTTTGGCGAAACCCAGATATCTCGATTTCGGGACGGTTGGTTGCTGTTGAGAATGGTGTGGTTCGCCTACCGCAAGCTCAAGGCCATTTGATTGTTATGACGCAGAGCGCAATCGGTTTGAATCAACGCCAGGTCATCCATCGGCAAGTCTGGGCGCGGAAGAAAGCGCTACGCGCTCTCTATCATGACTTTCACCGGCAGCTGTTTGAAAACTGTCCGGCGGGTAGCGTTCTCGACATCGGCGGAGGAACTGCTCACATCAAGGAATCTCGCCCCGATGTCGTTTCCGCCGACATCTTATCCTTTCCGGGTATCGACGTGGTCGCCGATGCTCACCGGCTTCCTTTCCGGAATGAAATCTTTGACGGCGTCGTGATGCTCGATGTCCTGCATCATCTGGAACGCCCGATCGAATTCCTCAAGGAGGCGTCGCGCGTCTTGAAGCCCGGCGGGTGTCTCGCGATGATCGAGCCGGCGATGACGACAATCGCGCGCAGGTTCTACGATCGGTTTCACGAAGAACCCGTGGACATGAACGCCGATCCATTCGCGCTTGTCGCAATCGATCCCGATCGTGATCCGTTCGATGCCAATCAGGCAATTCCCACATTGTTGTTCGCCACTGCTCCCGCGTGCAGGCGTATCGAACAGACCGTTCCGTCGTTGCGGGTACGCACCGTCGAATGGCACAGCCTTTTCGCCTATCCGATGAGCGGCGGATTCCAGAAATGGTCGTTGATTCCGGGCTCACTGGTCGGCCCGATGCTGGCACTTGAAAGAAAGGTGCCAGCTCCAGTCCGAAAACATTTAGCATTCCGGATGATGATTGTCCTGCAACGTATATAGCGGTGTCGAGTTATTTCGGATTTCGACCTGCAACTTCGGGAGTTGCCGCAGCGGTCAAAAATGGGGATCGAGTAGTTCCTTCTCATCGAAGGATTCATTGGATGGCCAGAGATTCAACTTTCTAAATCGCTGGGCATGTTTGGATTTTGCGGCTTCCCTGTGAATTGCGTCCTAGTTTAGCGGGCAAAATGCGCTATCTACTCCGTTATCAGGCTATCAGCCTTAGACACGGCTCTGGTCGGATGCTATGGCCGTGCGCGGCCGATGGCACGGCCCCTCCGTCCTCATTTGGGCTGGGCGATGGGAGCGCGGAACGGCTGTTAATCGCTGCGGATCGGCATCATTGGAGAGGACATGGCGGCTCAAGATTCGCAGCGGCGCGTGGCGCTGATCACCGGCGTCACCGGCCAGGACGGCGCCTATCTGGCCGAATATCTGCTCGGCCTCGGCTATGAGGTCCACGGCATCAAGCGGCGGTCGTCCTCGTTTAACACCGCGCGCATCGATCACCTCTACCAGGATCCGCACGCCGGCAATGTGCCGTTCCTGCTGCATTACGGCGACATGACGGATTCGACCAACCTGATCCGGCTGATGCAGCAGATCAGGCCGACCGAGATCTACAACCTCGCCGCCCAGAGCCATGTCGGCGTCAGTTTTGAGAGCCCGGAATACACCGCCAATGCCGACGCCATCGGCGTGCTGCGACTGCTGGAGGCGATCCGCATCCTCGGCATGGAGAAGGAGACGCGGTTCTATCAGGCCTCGACGTCGGAACTCTACGGCCTCGTCCAGGAAGTGCCGCAGAAGGAGACCACGCCGTTCTACCCGCGTTCGCCTTACGGCGTCGCGAAACTTTACGGCTACTGGATCACGGTCAATTACCGCGAGGCCTACGGCATGTTTGCCTCGAACGGCATCCTGTTCAACCATGAGAGCCCGATCCGCGGCGAAACCTTCGTGACGCGCAAGATCACGCGCAGCGTCGCCCGCATCGAGACCGGCCTGGAAGAGGTGCTCTATCTCGGCAACCTCGAGGCCAAGCGCGACTGGGGCCATGCCCGGGATTATGTCGAGGGCATGCACAGGATATTGCAGGCGGACGCGCCCGACGATTTCGTGCTGGCGACCGGCGAAACCCGTTCGGTGCGCGAATTCGTCGAACTGGCGTTCGCCGAAGTCGACCGCCGCATCGAATGGCGCGGCAACGGTGTCGACGAAACCGGCGTCGACAAAAAATCCGGCAAGACCGTGGTCCGGATCGATCCGGTCTACTTCCGGCCGACCGAAGTCGATCTTCTGGTCGGCGATGCCAGCAAGGCGCGCGAGAAGCTCGGCTGGCAGCCGAAGACGCCGTTCGCCCGACTGGTCAAGGAAATGGTCGCAAGCGATCTCGCTGACGCAAGGCGGGAGGTGGCCAATGGCAAGCCTTCCGTTTGAGCTGAAAGGCAAGACGGTCTATGTCGCCGGCCATCGCGGCATGGTCGGCTCGGCGCTGGTGCGCCGGCTGGCTTCGGAAAACGTCGAGCTGCTGACGGCGAGCCGCAGCGAGGCCGATCTGCGCGATCAGGCCGCGGTCAATAAATGGTTCGCCGCCAAGCGTCCGCAGGTGGTGTTTCTGGCGGCCGCCAAGGTCGGCGGCATCGTCGCCAACAACACGCTGCGCGCCGAATTCCTCTACGACAATCTGGCGATTGCGACCAATGTGATCCACGCCGCGCATGTCCATGGCGCCGAGAAGCTGATGTTCCTCGGCTCGTCCTGCATCTACCCCAAGCTGGCGCCGCAGCCGTTGCGCGAAGATGCCATGCTGACGGGGCCGCTGGAGCCGACCAACGAGCCCTATGCGATTGCAAAAATCGCCGGGATCAAGATGGTGGAGGCCTATCGCAGCCAGTATGGCGCCGACTTCATCAATGTGATGCCGACCAATCTCTACGGTCGTGGCGACAATTATCATCCCGAGTACAGCCACGTCGTGGCCGCCCTGATCCGCCGCTTCCACGAGGCGAAGATGTCCGGCGCCAGGGAGGTCGTGGTCTGGGGCACCGGCACACCGCGGCGCGAATTCCTCTATGTCGACGACCTCGCCGATGCCTGCATCCATTTGATGAAGACCTATTCCGACGATGAGCTGGTCAATATCGGCACTGGCGAGGACATCACCATCGCCGAATTCGCCCGCGTGGTCGCGACGACTGTCGGCTACACTGGCGAGATCGGTTTTGACACCTCGCGCCCGGACGGCACGCCGCGCAAACTGCTCGATGTCAGCCGGCTGGCCAAACTCGGCTGGCGCGCCTCTACCTCGCTCGAGGAGGGCATCAGGCTGGCCTATCAGGCGTTCCTCAGCGAGACGAAGTGACGCGGTGAATCTTCCGCCTTCGGACTGAGAATATCTGTCGGCTTCACGACGCTCGACGGGTAGGATGCGCGCACCCAGGCGGCCGCAAGAGCCGCCAGTGTGTTGGAGGAAACATGAAAAAATTTCAGCGTCGTCAATTTTTGCAACTCGCCGCCGGTGCGGCTGCGCTTCCGCTCACATCTGGAAACGCGAGCGCGCAGGCTTATCCCGCGCGGCCGGTTCGCCTCGTGATCGGTTACACGCCCGGCGGCTCGGCGGATCTCACGGCGCGCTTGATGGGGCAGTGGTTATCGGAAAAGCTTGGGCAATCCTTTGTCATCGAGAACCGGCCGGGCGGCGGCACCAACATCGCGACCGAGTCCGTGCTGCGCGCCACGCCGGACGGTTACACGCTGCTTCTGGTCGCGCCGGCCAACGCCATCAACGCCACGCTCTACGACAAGCTGCCCTTCGATTTCATGAAGGAGATGGAGCCGATCGCAGGCATCATCCGCTTTCCCAACGTCGTGGTGGTGCACCCCTCGCTGCCGATCAAGTCGATTCCCGAATTGATCGCCTACGCCAAGGCCAATCCCGGCAAGCTCAACATGGCGTCATCAGGCAACGGGTCGACGATCCACATGTCGGGCGAACTGTTCAAGATGTCGACCGGAATCAATATGCAGCATGTGCCCTATCGGGGAGGCGCGCCGGCACTCACCGACATGCTCTCCGGAGTGATGCAGGTGATGTTCGACAATCTTCCGACCTGCGCCGAGCACGTCAAATCCGGCAAGCTTCGCGGCCTTGCGGTCACCAGCACGACCCGCTCGGAGGTGCTGCCGGATCTGCCGCTGGTCGCTGACTTCCTGCCCGGCTACGAAGCAAGTGCCTGGTACGGTCTCGCGGCGCCGAAGAACACGCCGCCTGAAATCGTCGACCGGCTCAACAAGGCCGTCAACGAAATCCTCGCCGATCCCAAAGCCAAGTCGCGGTTCACCGAAATCGGCGCGATACTGCTGCCGGGCTCGGCCGCCGACTTCGGCAAGCTGGTGGCAGACGAAACCGAGAAATGGGGCAAGGTGGTCAAGTTCGCCGGCGCCAAGGTGGACTAGCTCGAAGGCGCGGGCGTTGTGGCTGCGCCATGGCTCGCGCCCTTCGCGGCCTTGACTGTGACCAGCAAGATGACGCCCGCCAGTACATAAAGCGCCATCACCAGGTACATGCTGTAGGTGTTGTTGCCGGTGTACTGCGTGATCAATCCGTTGATCGATGGACTGACCGCTGGGCCGAGGTTGCCTAGGCTGCTGATCAGTGCAATGCCGGCGGCGGCCGCCGCGACCGACAGATATTCGGTAATGAGGGTGAAGAACAGCGGCGTTGCCGCCGCAATTCCGATGACCGCGAATGAAAGCGCCGCTATCGATCCGACCAGGTGTCCTTGCAGCAGGGTTGTAATCCACAAGCCGACCGCTGCGACGACCACACACGCGGCGAAATGCCAGCGTCGCTCATGATACTTGTCGGAGCTGCGGCCGATCAGGATCATTCCGACGATGCCGATCGCGTTCGGGATCGCGGAGTAGATGCCGATCAGCAGCAGGTCCTTGACGCCCCAACTCTGGATCAGGGTCGGCAGCCAGAACACCATCGTGTAGGTCGCGCCGAGCAGCAGGAAATAGACCAGGGCGAGCAGATATATCTTGGGATCGCGGATCATCTGGCCGACCGTGCTTTCGGTTTCGCCCTCGATGTCCTTTTCGTCGTGTTCCAGATTGTGCCGGAGCAGGTTTTTCTCGGCCGGCGACAACCAGTGTGCATCCGCCGGCTTGTCCTGCAGATAGAAGAAGATGATGACGCCGAGTATCGCGGCCGGCAGCCCCTGCACCAGGAACAGCCATTGCCACCCGTACCAGCCGTTCATTCCGTCGAAATATTTGAGGATGGCGCCGCAGAGCGGTCCGGCGATCACGCTGACGATGGTGGTTGCAGACATGAAGATCGCAATGACCTGCCCGCGGCGGACAGAGGGATACCGTAAGTGAAATAGAGTATGATGCCGGGAAAGAAACCCGCCTCGAATACGCCGAGCAGGAAGCGCGCAATATAGAATTGCGTCGGCGTCGTCACGAACATCATCGCCGCCGCGGTAAGCCCCCACAACACCATGATACGCAGCAGCGTCTTGCGCGCTCCGATCCTCTCCAGCAACAGATTGCTCGGAACTTCGAACAGAAAGTATCCCACGAAGAAGATGCCTGCGCCGAGCCCGTAGACGGCATCGCCAAAGGGTAACGTCTGCTTCATCTGCAGTTGCGCGTAGCCGATGTTGATGCGGTCGAGATAGGCGATCATGTAGGCGATCAGCAGCAACGGAAGGATCCGCCAATTGACCTTCGAATAGATCGATTCGACCGCCCCAACATTGGGCGGCAGTGGTTGTGATCGTTCGGCAGTTGCTGCGGTCGTGCTCATGAAGCCCCCCGTAGTTGGTGTCGCGTATCCTCAAGATGCGGATTCAACGACACCTCTTTGGGTGTCGTTACGTCGAGCAGGCCGGCAATTTCAGCCGCTGGGACAGGAGCCTTGACCTGTTGCTCATCGCGCGCAGCGATCTCCGACAATTGGACTAGGGGTCTCGCGTGTCAACAACTCGTTCTCGCGTAGCCGATGCTCGCAGCTTCGCGCGCGGGCGACCTCGGTCAGGCGACGGATTTGGCCGAGATTGGTCAGCGCGATCGCGTCGATCGACTTCGGCAAGCTTGTGGCGGACGAGACCGACAAATGGGGCAAGGTGGTCAAGTTCGCCGGCGCCAAGGTGGATTAGGATGTGAACCCATAAATTCAGTGGTCGGTGGAGATCTGCTTTGGTGCGCATTCCAGACTAGAGTCGGTTGCGCCACTTCGCATTTGGGACCGGAGCTGAAGTTCGTGTCCCGCGTGGGGGTGGCGGCGCCGACCGACAATCTCGTTGATCCCACGGCCAGCTCAGGCCTAGACTGGCCAAGCTAAGCTATCCATGTCGTTCCAGGAGGATTCCATGAAGGTAGTTTCGCGATTCCTGCTCGCCGTGGTCGTTCTCGCACTCGCAGCCGGCGACGGCTATGCGCAGGACAGCGGCATGAAGAAGTGGACAAAAGGAAAAGGGTGGGGCTGGGTCTGGGGACCTCAGGACGAGGTCGGAAACCTCAACGAGATGACCGATGCATCACGTTTGGCCGCCTTGAAGCTCGTGACACAGGGTAAGGCCTACGATCTCGGCCTTCCGTATGATCGCTATTCATACAAATGGCCCGGCCACAGCCCGGGAGAGATCATGAGCTTCCGGTCGCCCGCGGGCGTGAGGAGCCAGAAGGATCTGGCGTTCACCACGGCGGAGGGCGGCAATACGGGCATCACCGCCTGGCATAGCAACGCGATCTTCATGAACGACAACGTGGCGACCCAGCTTGATGGGCTTGGCCACGTCACACATGGACCGAAGAACGAGTTTTACAACGGTTTCACGTCCGATGAGTGGGGCGGCGACTTCGGCGTTCGCAAGGCCGACGTGACGACGATCCCGCCGATCGTCGCGCGGGGCGTCTTGGTCGACGTTGCGGGCTTCAAGAACGTGGAGGCCCTTCCGTCTTCCTATGAGATCACTGTCGCGGACATCGAGGGCGCGTTGAGGGCGCAGAACGTCGACGTCACCCCGGGCACGGTCGTTCTGCTGCGCACGGGAACCGCGCGCTACTGGGGCGAGAACGGCCGCGACCACGCCAAGATCGGCCAGCACGACTCGGCGGGCATCGGCCTGACAGCCGCGAAGTGGCTCGTCGAGGAGAAGGGCGCGCTTATGCTCGGTTCCGATACGTCCGGGCTCGAATATGCGCCGCCGAAGCCAGCCGACTCTCAGGCCGTTGGCGGCAGCTTCATCCCGGTTCACGTCTATCTGCTCGTCCAGCAGGGCGTCCACATCCTGGAGTTCAATAACCTCGAGCGGCTCGCCGCCGATCGTGTCTACGAGTTCGCCTATATCCTGACCACAAACGCCATCCGCGGTACCGTGGCCGGAACGGCGCTACGGCCGCTCGTCCTCCGTTAATCGCTTAGGAGTCCACGCCGCCCTAGTTTCCCGCAGCCGCGCGCGGCGGATTTTTTGCGAGTGCCGCCGCCATCGCCGAGATCAGCGGCCGCATGAAAAATGCGTCCTCGGCCGGATAGATATCCGTGCGCAGGCCGTGAGACTTGAGCTCTTCCGACACCGCCGGTCCGACGGAAGCGATCGGCGTACATTCGAGCCCCTCACGCAGCCGATCCTCGCAGCCTCGCGCGCGCGCAACCTCGATCAGGCGGCGGATCTGGCCGAGATTGGTCAGCGCGATCGCGTCGATGCGGCCGGCCGCCATCTCGTCGATCGCGATGAGGATGTTGGCGTCGGCGGCCTGCGCGTCATATGCATAGGGCAGCACGGTATCGACCTCGGCGCCTTGCGCCTTGATCGCGCCGATCAGGACGCTGTGATCCTTGTCCGGGTAAAGCTGCAGGCCGAGGCGATGGCCGCCGAGATCGAGGCGCGACAGCATCTCGGCAATGCCTTCGGAGGTTGGCTTTTCCGTCGTCATCTGCGGTTCCAGTCCGATTTCGCGCAGCGCCTTGCCCGGTTTGGGTCCGCGCGCGAATTTGCGCGCCTTGCCGAGGGAGGCAATGAATTCCTGCTCGACGCCGATGCGCCGGACGACCTTCATCAGCCGGCGCAGGCCTTCGCCCGTCATCAGCACCAAATCGTCAAAGGGCTTTTCAATGCATCGCCCGATCCAGGCTTCGACCGGTGCCGGGTCCGGCGCGTCGTGGATGGTGAACATCGGACATTGCAGCACGTCGGCGCCCTGCTCGGTGAGCAGGCGGGAAAACTGCGCTTCCTCGCGCGTTTCCAGAATCAGGATGCGGTAACCGTTCAATCTGTCAGCCATGATCTCGCTCCAACGCTTTTGCTTCGCGCTTTGTTCATCCTGACCCCGGTTTCGGGATTGGCGCAAGCGTATGTGCGGTGATAGAGCAGGGCCGCAAATCGCCGCTTCACCCTTTTGCCTGAATTGTAGTCAGCTTCGCCATGCCCGATCACCAGTTCGTTCTGACCCTGTCCTGCCCGGATCGCCCCGGCATCGTTTCCGCGGTGTCGACCTTTCTCGCCCATAACGGGCAGAACATCCTGGACGCTCAGCAGTTCGACGACGTCGAGACCAAAAAATTCTTCATGCGGGTGGTGTTCACCGCCGCTGATCTCGCCGTCGAACTGCAGGCGCTGCAGACCGGTTTCACCGCGATCGCCGATCGCTTTGCCATGGAATGGCAGATGCGCGACCGCGCCAATCGCCGCCGCGTGATGCTGCTGGTTTCCAAGTCGGATCACTGCCTGGTCGATATCCTGTATCGCTGGCGCACCGGCGAACTCGAGATGATCCCGACCGCGGTTGTCTCCAACCATCCGCGCGAGACCTACGGCAATCTCGATTTCTGCGAGATCCCGTTCCACTACATGCCTGTCACGAAGGAAACCAAGCGCGAGCAGGAAGAGGCGGTCTGGAAGCTCGTGCAGGACACGAAGACCGATCTCGTGGTGTTGGCGCGCTACATGCAGATTCTGTCGGACGAGATGTCGGCAAGACTGTCGGGGCGCTGCATCAACATCCATCACTCGTTCCTGCCGGGCTTCAAGGGCGCGCGCCCCTATCACCAGGCTCACGAGCGCGGCGTAAAGTTGATCGGCGCCACCGCGCATTACGTCACGCGCGATCTCGACGAGGGCCCGATTATCGACCAGGACGTCGAGCGCATCAGCCACCGCGACACGCCGGAAGATCTGTCGCGCAAGGGCCGCGACATCGAGCGCCGCGTACTGGCGCGCGCCACGCGCCATCACCTCGAGGACCGCGTGATCCTCAATGGTCGCAAGACTGTAGTGTTCATGGATTAGCGAGCCGCGTCCTGCTTGGAGGGCGCGGGCTTGGTTTCCTCGCCGCGTTCGGAAGCCGGCAGCAGGCGCTTTCGCTCGCGCTCCCGCATGTACTCGTCGTACTTCGCTGTCCCGGGGCGCGGCGGCGCGTCCGCGGGCATTCCGCCGATCGCCGCCGGAATGGCGTCGCTGATCCCGGCTGCCAGTTTCTCGTTGATCGTGCCGCAACCGGCCAGGCCGCAGCCCGCGAGGGCAACGGTGAGGATCGTGACAATATGGCGCGCGCTGGTCGGCATCGGCAGCAGGTTACGACCTGACCCTTTAAGGATGATGGATTTAGGGCGCCGCCTTTCAAGAACCGGCGAGGACGCATCTTTGTTGACAGGGCCAGTTAATTTATACAACCGTACAAATAGGCGGCCAATAGTGGGCGGAAGCGTCGGGCGGCGAGGTTGGATCATATTATAATACCGTCGCCTGTTTCGCGACAGTTCCCGTTGCCCCGGCAACTTCGCCGCGGCACGCCAATGGTCCGATTGACAAAAGGGCGGCCAAGGACGCCATGTTGCCGGCGCTACCCGGCCGAAAAATCTGGGTTACGGTGGAGATCAAGGGCCGGGGACTCGGTTCGAGGACACAAGGCCGATCAGGGGGAGAGATGTTCATGTCTATTCGCAGTCACATGTTGTTGGCCGCAGGCGCCGTCGCCGGAATGCTGGCGGTTGCGCCGGCTCACGCCCAGGAGACCGTCAAGATCGGCCTGATCCTGCCGATGACCGGCGGCCAGGCATCGACCGGCAAGCAGATCGACAACGCGGTCAAGCTCTATATGCAGCAGAACGGCGATACCGTCGCCGGCAAGAAGATCGAAGTCATCCTCAAGGACGACGGGGCGGTTCCCGACAACACCAAGCGCCTGGCGCAGGAGCTGATCGTCAACGACAAGGTCAGTTTCATCGCGGGCTTCGGCGTGACGCCGGCAGCCCTTGCCGCCGCGCCACTGGCAACGCAGGCCAAGATTCCCGAAATCGTGATGGCGGCGGGCACCTCGATCATAACAGAGCGTTCGCCCTATATCGTGCGCACCTCCTTCACGCTGGCGCAGTCGTCGACCATCATCGGTGATTGGGCCGCGAAGAACGGCATCAAGAAGGTCGCAACGCTGACCTCCGACTATGCGCCCGGCAACGACGCCTTGAACTTCTTCAAGCAGAACTTCACCGCCGGCGGCGGCGAGATCGTGGAAGAGGTGAAGGTGCCGCTGCAAAACCCTGATTTTGCTCCGTTTCTGCAGCGCATGAAGGACGCCAAGCCCGACGCCGTGTTCGTGTTCGTGCCGGCGGGGCAGGGCGGCAATTTCATGAAGCAGTATGCCGAGCGCGGGCTCGACAAATCGGGCATCAAGGTGATCGGCCCCGGCGACGTGATGGACGACGATCTGCTCAACGGCATGGGCGATGCGGCGCTCGGCACCGTCACCGCGCATCTCTATTCCGCGGCCCATCCCTCGGCGGCAAATAAGGAATTCGTCGCCGCCTACAAGAAGGCCTTCAACCAGCGCCCGGGCTTCATGGCGGTCGGCGGCTATGACGGCATCCGCCTGATCTACGAGGCGCTGAAGAAGACCGGCGGCAAGACCGACGGCGATGCGCTGATCGAGGCGATGAAGGGCATGAAGTGGGAAAGCCCGCGCGGCCCGATCTCGATCGATCCGGAAACCCGCGACATCGTCCAGAACATCTACATCCGCAAGGTCGAGAAGGTCGACGGCGAACTCTACAACGTCGAATTCGCGACCTTCGAGGCGGTGAAGGATTCCGGCAAGACGAAGAAGTGACGGCGAAATGTGCTGAGCCGAACGTGTTGCTCCGCTCTATCTGCGTCATGCCCGGCCTTGTGCCGGGCATCCACGTCTTTCTTCGCCGCGAAGGCTAGCGGAAGACGTGGATGGCCGGGACAAGCCAGGCCATGACGATCTATAGATTTCGTATCGCTGCGGATTTGTCTCTCCCATGACCACGCTCTTCACCATCCTGTTCGACGGTGTCGCCTACGGCATGCTGCTGTTCGTGCTCGCCTGCGGGCTGGCGGTGACGCTCGGGCTGATGAATTTCGTCAATCTCGCCCATGGCGCCTTCGCCATGACCGGCGGCTATATCTGTGCGGTGCTGGTGAACAACTCCGGCTGGCCGTTCTTCACAGCGCTGCCGCTGGCCTTTGTCTCAGCCGCGGCGATCGGGGTGCTACTGGAACGCACGCTCTACCGCCACCTCTATACCCGCAGCCATCTCGACCAGGTGCTGTTCACGATCGGCCTCACCTTCATGTCGGTGGCGGCGGTGGACTACATCATGGGATCGTCGCGCATCTTCATCAAGCTGCCGGCGGCGCTCGAGGGTCAGTTCGATTTCTTCGGCGTCGGCATCGGCCGCTACCGGCTGATGATCATCGTGATCTGCGGCCTGCTCACGGTGGCGCTGCAATTGATCCTGGCGAAGACCCGCTTTGGCAGCCGTCTGCGGGCGGCGGTGGACGATCCGCGCGCCGCCAGCGGCCTCGGCATCAACGTGCCGCAGGTGTTCGCGTTCACCTTTGCCTTTGGCTGCGGCCTTGCGGGTCTCGGCGGGGCGCTCAGTGCCGAAATTCTCGGGCTCGATCCGTATTTTCCGCTCAAATTCATGATCTACTTTCTGATCGTGGTCACCGTCGGCGGCTCCTCCAGCATCACCGGGCCGTTCCTTGCTTCGCTTCTGCTCGGCATCGGCGACGTCGCCGGCAAATATTACGTGCCGAAGATGGGACCGTTCGTCATCTACACCATCATGATCGTCATCCTGATCTGGCGTCCGAACGGCTTGTTCGGCCGCGCCGCCGCGCGGTGAGCCAGCGATGACCGCAGTCTCCGATGTTTCATCCCATGCCATCGCCCGCGCCCGCTTGCGTCCGGCTGAAATCGCGTTCTGGGTTCTCGCGGCGTCCTGCGCGTTCCTGTTTCCCTCCCGCTATCTGATCATGACCGACATCATTCGGCTGGCGTTGTTCACGCTGTCGCTCGATCTGATCCTCGGCTACGCCGGCATCGTCTCGCTGGGGCACGCCGCCTTCTTCGGCGTCGGTGCCTATTCGGCGGGGCTATTGGCCCTGCACGGCATCATCAACGAGCCGGTGATCGCGCTTGTTGCGGCCGGCCTGATCGCCATGGTGCTCGGCTTCCTCACGAGCTTCCTCGTCATCCGCGGCGTCGACCTGACGCGGCTGATGGTGACGCTCGGCATCGCGCTGCTGCTGGAGGCGCTGGCGGAACGCTTCTCCAACATCACCGGCGGCACCGACGGGCTGCAGGGCATCGAGATGCAACCGATCCTCGGCCTGTTTGCGTTCGACATGTTCGGGAAGACCGGCTTCTTCTACTCGCTGATCGTGCTGTTCCTGCTGTTTCTGCTGGCGCGGCGGATCGTGAATTCGCCGTTCGGCCTGTCGCTGCGCGCGATCAAGAACAACCCGTTGCGGGCGTCGGCGATCGGCGTGCCCGTCAACCGCCGCCTGATCGCGATCTATACGGTGGCGGCATTCTATGCCGGCATCGCCGGCGCGCTGTTCACCCAGACCACGGCGCTGGCCTCCCTCGACGTGTTCGCGTTCGAGCGCTCCGCCGATCTGATGCTGGTGCTCGTCATCGGCGGCACCGGCTATCTCTATGGCGGGCTGATCGGCGCGGTCGTGTTCAAGATGCTGCAGGAGCTGTTTCAGACCATTACGCCGCAATACTGGATGTTCTGGATCGGGCTCGTTCTGGTCGTGATCGTGCTGGTGGGCCGCGAGCGCATCCATCGCTGGGTGCTTTGGGGGCCGAACCTTGTGATCCGCCAGGTCTTCGGACGCAAGGCCGTCGTGGCCGTTCCTGAAAGCGATGCGCCATGACGATCGCGCTGGAAACAAAGGGACTGGAAAAATCCTTCGGCGGCTTGAAGGTCACGCGCGACCTCTCGCTGAAGGTGGAGCAAGGCGCCCGCCACGCCCTGATCGGGCCGAACGGCGCCGGCAAGACCACCGTCATCAATCTCCTGACCGGCGTGCTCAAGCCGAATGGAGGGCGGATCCTGCTCGAGGGCACCGACATCACCGATTTGCCGGTTCACACCCGGGTGCTGCGCGGGCTCTCGCGCACCTTCCAGATCAACCAGCTCTATGCCGATTTGACCCCGCTCGAAACCGTGGGGCTGGCGGTTTCCGAACGGCTCGGCCGCGGCGGCGACTGGTGGCGGCGGATGGGCACGCGCGCCGACGTCAACGAGGAGATTGCCGAGACGCTCGGGCGCTTTCATCTGCTCGACGTGATGAACGAGCTCACCGCAACGCTACCCTATGGCAAGCAGCGCCTGCTGGAGATCGCGGTCGCGATTGCGACCCGGCCGCGCGTGCTGCTGCTCGACGAGCCCGCCGCCGGCGTGCCCGAGAGCGAACGCCACGATATTCTGGCGGCGGTTGCCGCCCTGCCGCGTGACGTCACGGTGCTGCTGATCGAGCACGACATGGATCTGGTGTTCTCGTTTGCCGACCGCATCTCGGTGCTGGTCAATGGCGCCATGCTGGTGGAGGGCCCGCCCGACGAGGTGGCCAGGGATCCGCAGGTCAAGGCGGTCTATCTCGGTGAGGCCGCCGATGTCTGATCTTCTCGCCATCGATGCCTTGCGCGCCGGCTACGGCGAAGCCGTGGTGCTGCCCTCGATGTCGCTGACCCTGGGCGAGGGCCAGGTGCTGGCGCTGTTGGGGCGCAACGGCACTGGCAAGACCACGCTGATCAATTCGATCGTCGGCATCACCCGCCGCTTCGGCGGCACGCTTGCGCTCGGCGGGGTGGACATCACGGCAATGCGGCCGGACCAGCGGGCGCGGGCAGGGATCGGCTGGGTGCCGCAGGAACGCAATATCTTCCGCTCGCTGACGGTCGAGGAAAACATGACCGCCGTGGCCCAGCCGGGCCCCTGGACCGTGGACAAGGTTTACGAAATGTTTCCGCGGCTGAAGGAACGCCGCAGCAATTTCGGCAACCAGCTCTCCGGCGGCGAGCAGCAGATGCTGGCGATCGGCCGCGCGCTTACCCTCAATCCCAAGGTTTTGCTGCTCGACGAGCCGACCGAGGGCCTGGCGCCGATCATCGTCGAGGAATTGCTGCGGGCGCTCGGCACCATCACCCGGGCCGGCGGCATCTGCTCGATCATCGTCGAGCAGAACGCGCAAAAGATTCTGGGGCTGGCCGATCGGGTTGTGATATTGGAACGCGGCGCAATCGTGCATGATGCGGCAAGCCACGCATTGAAGGCCGATCCCGCGGTGCTCGAACGCTATCTCGGCGTCGCCGGCGCTGCGCACTAGATTTGATGGGAGTTGAGACCATGCAGAGAACCAAAGCCCCGTTCCGCGCCGACGAGGTCGGCAGCCTGTTGCGGCCACAGCGCATCAAGGAAGCGCGCGCCAAACTGGAGAGGGGCGAGATCACGGCGGAGGACCTGCGCAAGGCCGAGGACCTCGAGATCGAAAAGGTCGTGCACAAGCAGGCTTCCATTGGCCTGAAGCTCGCGACCGACGGCGAATTCCGCCGCTCCTGGTGGCATTTCGATTTTCTCGCCAAGCTCGGCGGCTGCGTGCTCTTCCACCCCGAGACGGGTATTCAGTTCGCAGGCGTCGAGACCCGCCATGACGCCGTCCGCGTAATCGGCAAGCTCGACTTCCCCGACAACCATCCGATGCTCGATCACTTCCGCTTCCTGAAGAAGCATGCCGACACGGCCCACGTCACGCCGAAGATGACGATCCCATCGCCCGCGGTGCTGCATTTCCGCGGCGGCCGCAAGTCGATCTCGAAGGAGGTCTATCCCGATCTCGAGGAATTCTACGCCGATCTCGGCAAGACCTACCGCAAGGCGGTGAAGGCGTTCTACGACGCCGGCTGCCGCTACCTGCAGTTCGACGATACCGTGTGGGCCTATCTCTGCTCGCAGGACGAGTTGCAGAAGGCGCGCGATCGCGGCGACAATCCCGATGGACTGCAGGAAATCTACGCGCGCGTCATCAACTACGCGCTAGCCGAACGGCCGGCCGACATGGTGGTCACCACGCATGTCTGCCGCGGCAATTTCCGCTCGACCTGGATCTCGTCCGGCGGCTACGAGCCGGTGGCCGAGACCATGCTGGCCGGCACCAATTACGACGGCTATTTCCTCGAATATGATTCCGACCGTGCCGGTGGCTTCGAGCCACTGCGCTATCTGCCAAAGGGCAACAAGGTGGTCGTGGTCGGCGTCATTACGTCGAAATTCGGCGAACTCGAGAAAAAGGACGACATCAAGCGTCGTCTCGAAGAGGCCGCCAAGTTTGCCCCGCTCGACCAGCTCGCGGTCTCGCCGCAATGCGGCTTCGCCTCGACCGAGGAAGGCAACATCCTGTCCGAGGAAGAGCAGTGGGCCAAGCTCAGCCTCGCGGTCGAAGTCGCCAACGAGGTGTGGGGGAAGTAAGTCTCTCAGCCGTCATTGCGAGCGAAGCGAAGCAATCCACCTCTCAGCGTTGGGATAGAATGGATTGCTTCGTCGCTTCAGCGCAAAATTGCTTTGCAATTTTGTCGCGAGCTCCTCGCAATGACGAAGAGCCATCACGGCCTTCACTTCTCCGCCAGATAGACTTCACCCAGCAGCGACGAGTTCGACCACGGCACCTGCTTGCCCTTGGTTGCCGCGACCACCTCGGCCCGTACCCGCGTCAGCATCTGCTGCACCTCGAGTCCCCGCGTGCCGATGTGGCGCGTCAGCGCGGCCGAGAACGGGCTGTTGGCGCCTTCGCCGTCGAGCGCGACCTGTCCGGGCGCCGTTGCAAATGCGATCAGCGTGCCCGCACCCAGGGTCGCGCCGGCCCCGAGCGTGGCGGGCGCGGCCAGCCCCGAGCCGGCTTCGATGCCACGGGCAGGACCTGCGGAAGCCAGCTTCGGCGCCATCGGGTTGTTGCGGCAGGCATCGAGGATCAGGATGTTGGTGCGGACCTGATCGTCGAGGCCCGCCATGATCGTATCCATGTCCATCATCGCATCGGTCATGCCGCTGCCGGACTGAAACTGGATATCGATCGGCACCAGATAGTTGCGGCCGTCGATCTGCACGCCATGGCCGGCGTAGTAGACCACCGCCACCTGCGCCCGCGCGGCATCGCGCAGGAAGTCGCGGATCGTCGCCTGCATCGCCGTGCGGCCGAGGTCGGTTCCCTCCGTCACCACGAATCCGATGTCGCGCAGGCTTTTTGCGACCGAGCGGGCGTCATTGTGGGGATTGGGCAGCGGCCTGACATGCGTATAGGCGCTGTTGCCGATCACCAGCGCAACGCGACGGCTGGTCGGAGCAGGCGCTTGCACGGGCCGCGGGAGGTGGGGGCGCCGCACCGGCCGGCGGAGACGGGGCCGCCGATTCAACGCGCGAGCGCAGCGCCTCCTTCGCAGCTCGCGGCGGCAACGACTCCGACAGCAGTGACAGGCGAACCTTGGCGGTGGCTTGATTGGCCTTGCTGCCGGCATCGGAGGCCTTGCCCTCCAGCACCGCGGCGTAATCCTGCCTGGCGCGGTCGAGTTCGCCTTTGGCCTCGTAGGAGAGGGCGCGCTGGCTATAGGCCGAGATCAGCACGCCGCCCGGCGGCGTCATGATGTTGACCGGTGCTTTTGCTTTTGCGAGCCGGATCGCTTCGGTCGTGTCGGCGATGGCGCGATCAAGGTCACCCTTGGCGCGCCAGATCACCGCGCGGCTGGTCAAAGGTTGCGGCAATTCCGGGTCGAGACGGATCGCTTCATTGATGTCGGCCAACGCACCATCGAGATCGCCAAGTGCGCGTTTCGAAATGCCGCGGTTCTGCCAGGAGAACGCCGACGGCGGTCCGAGCTTGATCGATTGATCGTAGTCGGCGATCGCCTTGGCGTATTCGCCCTTGGAGCGCCAGGCGTTGCCGCGGTTGTGAAAGGTGATGCCGGTCGGCGGCCCGATTCGCAGCGCGTCGTTGAAATCGGCAATCGCGATGTCGTCCTCGCCCTTGTCGTAATAGGCCGAGCCGCGCAGATTGTAGACGGCTTGGCTGGGCCGCAGGCGGATTGCCTCGCCGGCATCCGCGATCACCTGCGTGTAGTTGCCTTTCTTGTTCCAGCCGACCGCGCGCCAGAAATAGATGTTCGCGAGCTTCTCGCCGGAAAACACTTTCAGCGCGATGATCTTGTTGCAGGCGTCGATCTGCTGATCGGCCGGCGTGGTGTCGGTGGTGCAGAGCGGCCCAAGCTGGCTTCGCGGTTGGGCGAGGGAAGGCGCCGACCATAGCGCGGCGGCGAGCAGGATAAGCGTCAAGATCGCGCGGCGCATCAGGTCCCCGTGATTGGTCGCAAGTGGCGGATACCGCTTTGTTGCCTGCCGCGGCATGGGGGTTCAAGGCCGGCGCCGATGTATGCCGGTCGCCAGCGGCGGGGGTTTCCTTTGTTGGGCAGATCGTGGTAGGACGTCGGCGTCACCCGGCGCTGCCCACTGGCATTTCCCAAAACCCTCACCCGATGAAGAACGACCAGATTCTCAGCCAGATCACCGAGTTCTGCCGCCAAGCCGACATGGCGGAGACGACGTTTGGCCGCCGGACGGTCAACGACGGCAAGCTGGTGCACCGGCTGCGCGAGGGCAAGCGCATCACGATCGACACGCTGGACCGCATCCAGGCCTATATCGCGGCGTCCACCGGCGCGCTGCCGCCGCCGCGGGGCCTCGAAGTACCGCCGGAGAAGCGCGATCCCAGAGGCAATTTCCGCTTCTTCGAGAACCGCCAGAAATACCTGCTGTTCGTGCATACCTGCAGCGAGAAGCGGGTGATCGCCGAGCGGGTGGGGCTGGAGCTCGCCAGCCTGCATCCGCGGCCGCCAGCGCTGCGGGTATTCGACGCCGGCGTCGGCGATGGCACGGTGCTGGCGCGGGTGATGCGCTCGATGCACGGCCGCTTTCCCCATATGCCGTTCTATATCGCCGGCAAGGAGCTGAGCCTGGAGGACGTCCGGCTGACGCTCGACAAGGTGCCGGACCGGCTGTTCGAGCACCCGGCGACCGTCGTCGTCCTGACCAACATGCATTATGCCGAGGCACCCTGGCTGACGCCGGCCTCGCCCACGGCCGCCGCCGGAATGATCTGGCACGAGGTCGCCCTGCGGGGGGCCTCCTCGGGCGAATTCGAGGTCCAAATCGCCGAATTGGGCCCGTTTCTGGAACAAAACTGGCGGGCCAATATCAGCCCCAAATCGGGCATGCCGATCTATGAACGCCCGGTGGCGCTGGTCGTATACCGGGAAGACCACCGGTTCCTGCTTGATTCGATCATCCCCCGGGCGGGCCGGACCGAGGCCAATTTCGACCTGGTGATCGCCTCCCAGCCCTATCGGGCGAAATCCTCTGTGAATTTCCGCGCCAAGCGGATCATTGCTCCGCTGGCCCGGGCGCTGCGGGCCGGGGGCCGGCTGATTGGAATTCACTCCCACGGGGAGGATCCGGGCCTGGAAATCATCCAGTCGGTCTGGCCGGGAGAAAATCCTTTCGCGGTGAGCCGTCATGAGCTATTGCGCGCGGTGAAATACGAGCTGGGATCGGCCGGGCGCGACCTTAACTTTAATGCCTACGCCGATAACCGTTCCATCTTCCGTTATGATATGGAAGCGCTGCCCAACGAGGTCACCGGCCAGATCGGAACCTCGACGGCTTTTGCAGCGTGGAATGCGGCGGTGTATGTCGCCCAGATCGAAGACGACCGGTTGACGGAAATGACTGAAAACAGCCGAACCCTCGATGCCACCAGAGAGGTTCTGCGCAAGCATAATGGGCTTTGGTTTTACGACGAATCCTACGTCATTTCGCGCCGTCGCGACTGACATTCCGGGATAGATCACACACAGCCGCCGGCATCCGGCGCGAACAAGGGGTTGTTGATGCGCGCGTCTTATTTGTTCACCAGCGAGTCGGTTTCCGAGGGTCATCCGGACAAGGTTTGCGACCGGATTTCCGACGAGATCGTCGACCTGTTCTACCGGGAAGGGCCGAAGGCCGGCATCGATCCCTGGCAGATCCGCGCGGCCTGCGAAACGCTCGCCACCACCAACAAGGTGGTGATTGCCGGCGAAACGCGCGGTCCAGCGTCCGTCACCAACGAGCAGATCGAGAGCGTTGTTCGCGAGGCGATCAAGGACATCGGTTACGAGCAGGAGGGCTTCCACTGGGAGAAAGCCGACATCGAGATCCTGCTGCATCCGCAGTCGGCCGACATCGCGCAGGGCGTCGATGCGCTGCAGCCGGGCGAGAAGAAGGAAGAGGGCGCGGGCGACCAGGGCATCATGTTCGGTTACGCCACCAACGAGACGCCGGACCTGATGCCGGCGCCGATTTTCTACGCCCACAAGATCCTGCGTTTGATTTCGGAAGCGCGCCACTCCGGTCGCGAGAAAGTGCTGGGACCGGACTCCAAGAGCCAGGTCACCGTGCAATACGAGAACGGCAAGCCTGTCGGCGTGCGCGAGATCGTGGTCTCGCACCAGCATCTGGTCGAGGACCTGACCTCCAATCAGATTCGTGACATCGTCGAGCCCTACGTCCGCGAGGCGCTGCCGAAGGAATGGATCAACGGCAAGACCATCTGGCACATCAATCCGACCGGCAAGTTCTTCATCGGCGGACCCGACGGCGACGCCGGCCTGACCGGCCGCAAGATCATCGTCGACACCTATGGTGGTGCGGCTCCCCATGGCGGCGGTGCGTTCTCCGGTAAGGACCCGACCAAGGTCGACCGTTCCGCGGCCTATGCCGCGCGCTACGTCGCCAAGAACATCGTTGCCGCCGGTCTCGCCGACCGCTGCACGCTGCAACTTGCTTACGCGATCGGTGTGGCGCGGCCGCTGTCGATCTATATCGACACCCACGGCACCGGAAAGGTGCCGGAGGACCAACTCGAGAAGGCGGCTGCGAAGGCGATGGATTTGACGCCACGCGGCATCCGCACCCATCTCGATCTCAACCGGCCGATCTACGCGCGTACCTCGGCCTACGGCCATTTCGGCCGCACGCCCGACAATGAAGGCGGCTTCTCCTGGGAGAAGACCGATCTGGTCGAACCGCTCAAGCGCGCGGTCTGACTTTCTCCGTAACTCTTGTCCGTTTTCGCCTCGCGTGTTCCGGAAAGCTGAAAGCGCTTTTCGGAATACGCTTTTTAAGGGATCAACCGCATGACCGCTGCCGCCAAGAAGCCCGCCTTCACCGACTACGTCGTCAAGGACATCTCGCTCGCCGAATTCGGCCGCAAGGAAATCTCGCTGGCCGAGACTGAAATGCCCGGCCTGATGGCGACGCGCGAGGAATACGGCCCGAAGCAACCGTTGAAGGGCGCCCGCATCGCAGGCTCCCTGCACATGACGATCCAGACCGCCGTGCTGATCGAGACGCTGGCTGCGCTCGGCGCCGACATCCGCTGGGTGTCGTGCAACATCTATTCGACGCAGGACCATGCGGCAGCGGCAATCGCCGCCGCCGGCATTCCGGTGTTCGCGGTGAAGGGCGAAACGCTCGCCGAGTACTGGGACTACACCGCAAAGCTGTTCGACTGGCACGGCGGCGGCACGCCCAACATGATCCTCGATGACGGCGGCGACGCCACCATGCTGGTGCATCACGGCCTGCGCGCCGAGAACGGCGACGTCAAGTTCCTCGACAAGCCGGAGTCGGAAGAAGAGGAAGTCTTCTTTGCGCTGATCAAGAAGCTCCTGAAGGAGAAGCCCAAGGGTTATTTCGCCGAGATCGCCAAGAACATCAAAGGCGTTTCCGAAGAGACCACCACGGGTGTGCACCGGCTCTACAATATGGAGAAGGAAGGCAAGCTGCTGTTCCCCGCCATCAACGTCAACGACAGCGTCACCAAGTCGAAGTTCGACAACCTCTATGGTTGCCGTGAATCGCTGGTCGACGGCATCCGTCGCGGCACCGACGTCATGATGTCCGGCAAGACCGCGATGGTCGCGGGCTTCGGCGACGTCGGCAAGGGCTCGGCCGCCTCGCTGCGCCAGGCCGGCTGCCGCGTCATGGTCTCCGAAGTCGATCCGATCTGCGCGCTGCAGGCGGCGATGGAAGGCTATGAAGTCGTGACCATGGAAGACGCCGCGCCCCGTGCCGACATCTTCGTCACCGCGACCGGCAACAAGGACATCATCACCATCGACCACATGCGCGCGATGAAGGATCGCGCCATCGTCTGCAACATCGGCCACTTCGACAACGAGATCCAGATCGCGGGCCTTCGTAACCTGAAGTGGACCAACATCAAACCGCAGGTCGACGAGATCGAATTCCCCGACAAGCACCGCATCATCCTGCTGTCGGAAGGCCGCCTAGTGAATCTCGGCAATGCCATGGGCCATCCGTCCTTCGTGATGTCGGCGTCGTTCACCAACCAGACGCTGGCGCAGATCGAGCTCTGGGCCAACAACAAGGACGGCAAGTACGAGAAGAAGGTCTACGTGCTGCCGAAGTCGCTGGACGAGAAGGTCGCCCGCCTGCACCTCGCCAAGATCGGCGTCAAGCTGACCGAGCTGCGCAAGGACCAGGCCGAGTACATCGGGGTCAAGCCGGAAGGTCCGTTCAAGGCGGATCATTACCGGTACTGAGTGCGACACCGGCACCCGACAAGGCCCCGCAGCGATGCGGGGCCTTTGTTTTTGTGACGAAGCTGCTCAACTGACTTATGTTCCGATCCCGGGACGAAGACATAGGGCATTGGAAAAGACGGTCACAATGAGGTTGCGTCGGTACAATTCTTCGACCGATTAGGATTTTGTTAGGAAAGCCTTGCCAATAGAGCTGCATTTAGGTTGTAGGACAACAAAAGTGCAGTTTGATAATCAGAACGCTTCCCTTGAGATTGGTGCGTGGCTGATTTGCGGGGCCTCAGCAGTTTTTGCAGCCTATCTGTTGATTGCGGGGAGCGTCGGGGTCGACGTCCAAAGTTTGGGAGCGCCTTTGCTGATTATGGGGTTCTCGATCGCCGCCTACATTATATATGGCAGGTGGCGACCCGAACCGATAATTCGTAACGTTTGCGGCGTGTTGGCGGTCGTCATGCTATCCGCAGCCGCCGCAGGCATCATTAGTCTCGCGGGGCTCCGCATGGGCGCACCGCTCGTCGACGCAAACCTGGCTGCGTTTGATGCTTCCTTGTTGCTTGATACCCGCTCCATCGTTGTTGCCATTGCGAATTCGACGACCTTTGCCGGCCTGCTAGGCCTTGCGTATGTCAGTTCGTTCCCGATCTTGTTCGCGTCAGTCGTGTTTCTTGGCTGGACACGACATATGAGGCCGCTTTGGCAGCTCGCATTTGTTTTCGCGTTCACAGCGGTCGGCTGCGCCACGCTCTCTGTATTCTTTCCCGCAATGGGCGCTTTTGCTCACTTTGCGTATCCCGCAGAAGTGCTTAACGGCCTACCGTCGGGTGCGGGCGTTTATCATCTGCCGAAGTTCGAATACTACCGTCATGCAGTTGCGCCAACCATTTCAATGTCGAGCCTACAGGGGGTAGTTACGTTTCCGTCGTTTCATTGTTGCCTTGCTCTTATGACCGCGTTTGCCTATGTCGAGCATCGCTGGCTCCTACTCATTTCGCTCCTGTGGAACGCTCTGGTGATCGTGTCGACAATACCCATTGGCGGACACTACATGGTGGACCTGCCAGTTGGGGCTGCGATTTGGGTGACGGCCTACTTGCTCGCAAGAGCTCTCTGGCCGTCTAGGGCCGAGACGACTTTGAGCCTCGGACGATCGAAGATTGCATCTGGGCTCGGGTAGTGTCCGCGTCTGATCGACCCGATAGCACCGAAATGCCTTCATGCTCTGCGATCCGATTCTTCGCGCTCGCACGCGCCTGTCGGACCGCTGTTCGTCCTTCCGGTATTCGCACTCCTGATTTATCTCGGCGCGGAATATTGCCGCAAGCGAGTTGGCGAACTGCCGGCAGCGTCCTGACGCAAGGTTGAGGATAGCCTTTTTCTCTCCTCCAGCCGATTGACTGACCGCGACAGCGGTCGGACAATCGAGCTTTCGGAGACCGCCATGCAGAACGAACATTTCGACGTCCTCATCGTCGGCGCCGGCCTGTCCGGCATCGGCGCGGGCTATCACCTGCAGGAGAAATGCCCGGGCAAGAGCTACGTGATCCTGGAGGGACGCGATTGTATCGGCGGCACCTGGGATCTGTTTCGCTATCCCGGCATCCGCTCCGACTCGGACATGTATACGCTTGGCTATTCGTTCAAACCGTGGACCGAGCCGAAGGCGATCGCGGACGGGCCGCGGATTCTGAATTACGTCTGCGAGACCGCGGTCGACAACGGCATCGACAGGAAGATCCGCTTCCACCACCGCGTCAAGCGCGCGTCGTGGTCGTCGCCGGATGCGCGCTGGACCGTTGAGGCCGAACGCATGGTGGGCGAGGGTGCGACCGAGACCGTCAGCTTCACCTGCAATTTCCTGTTCATGTGCTCGGGCTATTACAAATACGAGGAAGGCTACACGCCGGAGTTTTCGGGCACAGCCGACTTCGCCGGCCAGATCGTGCATCCGCAGAAATGGCCTGGGGATCTCGACTATGCCGGCAAGCGGGTGGTGGTGATCGGTTCGGGCGCGACCGCCGTGACGCTGGTGCCGGAGATGGCCAAGACCGCGGCGCATGTCACCATGCTGCAGCGCTCGCCGACTTACGTCGTCGCGCGGCCGGCGGAGGATGCGCTCGCCAACAAGCTGCGCCGCAATCTCTCCGCCAAACTCGCCTATCACATGATCCGCTGGCGCAACGTGCTGTTCGGCATGTATTTCTTCCAGCTCTGCCGCCGCAAGCCCGACCGTGCCAAGCAGTTGATCCTCGGCGGCGTCAAGATGGCGCTGGGGCCGGAATACGACGTCGGCAAGCACTTTACGCCGCGCTATAATCCCTGGGAGCAGCGGCTCTGTCTGGTGCCCGACGGCGACCTGTTCAAGTCGATCCGCGACAAGCGCGCCTCCGTCGTCACCAACGAGATCGACACCTTTACCAAGGGCGGCATCAAGCTCAGGGATGGCAGCGAGCTCGAGGCCGACATCATCATTACCGCGACCGGGCTGAACCTGCAGGTGCTCGGCGGGCTTGAAGTCAGCGTCGACGGCCGCACGGTCGATTTCGCGCGAACGCTGAACTACAAGGGCATGATGTATTCGGACATTCCGAACATGGCCTCGGCGTTCGGCTACACCAATGCGTCGTGGACGCTGAAATGCGATCTGACCTGCGAATATGTCTGCCGTCTCATCAACTACATGGACCGCAACGGCTACAAGCAGTGCATGCCGCATAATGTCGATCCTGACGTCACCGAACTGCCGTCGCTGGATTTTTCCTCCGGCTACGTGCAGCGTTCGATCGCCAAACTGCCCAAGCAGGGTTCGAAGCGGCCGTGGCGGCTGTATCAGAACTACGCGCTCGACATCGTCACGCTGCGCTACGGCAAGGTCGACGACGGGGTGATGCAGTATTCGTGAGCGGTTCCGCCGCGCGAGGTGCGTCCCGACGCCCCATGCGCTGTTTCGCGTATACGTGGTTGCCGGCGAATCGTTCAACATGTCCTCACGGTTAACGCCGGATTAACCGGCGTGCCCCACGCTGTTTGGCTTGTGGCACCTGACAGCACGAGGAAGCCCATGGACGCCCAGCGAATAGCCGTCGATGCCATCGTGGCGCTGACCGATTGCGACCGCGAGGCCGCAGCCGCCTTCATCCGCAAGTTCTATCTGGCCGGCGTGAGGGACCCCAAGCGGCTGACCTTCAAGGGGCTGCAGGCGCTGCGGAGCTGAGGCTTCCGTCTCTCGATTCTCGGCTACCAAGGCCGTCATATCCCGCGCATGCGGGTATCCAGTACGCTGCGGCTTCTCCGCGTCATTGCGAGGTCCTGTAGGATGGGTGGAGCGAAGCGATACCCATCAATGCCGGTGCACGTGGCGATGGGTATCGCTGCGCTCCACCCATCCTACGATAGACACACATTCGCGATCTCGCGGCGCTGATTGCCCGAGGTTTGCATCTTCATTGGCCCTCTTCGAAATAGAGGGCGCAGGGAAGACCGGGTGCTTGCTGCACCCGCGGTCTCGCGTGCGATTTGCGCAAACAAAAGTGCACACGAGCATACAGGGCAGCGAGAGCATTCCGGCCTTCCCTGCGCAATGGCTTTACGGCTTACTTCGAGCTCTCCCCGGTGAACGGCTTTCTTGCCACCGTCGCTCCACGAGGTAACTTGTGAAACTTAACGCCAGCACCGCGGCGCCCGAACCACACGACTTCGCCGTACGCTTCCGGCGTGTACGTCTATCGCGCCCTCAGCGTCCATCGCATCTCACCGCACGTTCGTGACGATCGCGAGCGTCCCTCATCTGCCGTGAGACGGGCGGAGTTATGCAGATGATTTGCTCGATAAGTTAAGCGGAATATTTTTGCGGGAAGGGCTGGACAGGTTTTGACTGATTTGCCCGTCGTGCCAATTGGTCGCAGTTGCACATCGAGATTGCGCTTGCGCGGAAGGCAAATCAGTCCACACGCCGTAGGGTGGGCAAAGCGACAGCGTGCCCACCATTCACGACGATTGTTGCGGATAGATGGTGGGCACGTCGCTACGCTCCTTTGCCCACCCTACGGCTGCTGCAGCTACACCGTCAGCCTACGACGACTTCGCTGATCTGGATGACCGGAGACTGGTCGGTATAGTTCGGGATGTCTGCCATGATCTCCTTGGCATGAGGCCCGAAGCCGGCCTGGAAGGCCTCGACCGAGTCGCAGAAGATGTGACACATTCCGACATAGGTTGCGGGAGCGCCGGGGGCTCCGCCGGCCATGCCCTTGTCGACCGTGTAGGACTTGCACGCATCGCCCATGCGGGCCTTCACGAGGGGCATATGCTTGTCGCGGTAGTAATCGTGATCGAAGCGCCCGCCGGGCGTATTGGGATACATTACGCTTACCTTGATCATGGTGTGCTCTCCGATCTGACGTTCGCCGTTTAACCGGCAATATCCAAAATCTGCGGCAGTTTTGCGGATCTGGCAACCAGAGGGCGGCGGGTGCCCGATGACCGGGGGCAAAGCGGGCGTTATTCGCCATCGTGCTCACGTCCAGAATGACCAAAGGGAACACTGGTAACGTGGAGTTGCAGTCCTTGACGTCACCCGAATTCGTGTCCATATGTCGGGAAATCGACACTTGGCCGAACGGCTGGGCCGCTTTGCCTTGCCACTGACGGGCGCGTACGTTTCAGACCCTTCCCCAAAAATCGATCAACCGACGAAGGTGCCGATCCCTCGGTGCCTCGAACTTACGTGCGCTGTCAGAAGAGGATATCTTTGTGCATCAGAGAGCTGTGCAGTGCTCTAACAGGCAAGACGGCCTTGGCTTCAATCAGCCTGCCGATGGCGGCGATGACGTCCTCGATGCTCGGCGTTGGAAGCGCATATTGGGCAACTACAGCACCCCAAATCGGCTGCGCAGCGTTGCCGAGTTGGCGATCACCGCTTTGCCGCTCATCATGTTGTGGACGGCTGCCTGGTTCACGTTCTCCCTTGGCCATGCCTGGGCTTCATTCCTTATCGCGATTCCGGCCGCCGGCTTTCTCGTACGCCTGTTCATGATCCAGCACGACTGCGGTCACGGCACCTTTTTTGCCGGCCGTCTGGCGAACGACTGGGTCGGCCGCGTCATTGGCGTGCTCACGCTCACGCCCTACGACTGCTGGCGCCGCTCGCATGCGATTCACCATGCCACCACCGGCAACCTGGACCGCCGCGGTATCGGCGATCTCGATACGCTGACAGTGCGCGAATACCGCGCCCTTTCCTGGTGGGGTCGTCTGAAATACCGCCTTTACCGCCACCCGCTGATCATGTTCGGGGTCGGGCCGGCCTATCTGTTTCTTTTGCAACAGAGGCTCCCTGTCGGCCTCATGCGCAGCGGTTGGCAGCCCTGGGCCAGTACAATGGCAACCAATCTCGCGATTGCCGTCATCGTCGCGGTGCTCACATGGTTTATCGGCATCAAGGCGTTCCTGCTCGTGCATCTTCCGATTACGCTCCTCGCCGGCACGGCCGGCGTATGGCTGTTCTACGTGCAGCATCAATTCGAGCACACGACCTGGGAGCGCGACGAGAGCTGGAACCTGCATCAATCCGCGCTGCACGGCAGCTCGCATTACGACCTGCCGGCGCTGCTACGCTGGTTCACGGCCAACATCGGCGTTCACCATGTGCATCACCTCAGCAGTCGTATTCCCTATTACCGGCTGCCGCGCGTGCTGCGCGACTACCCTGAACTGCGCGACGTCGGTCGCATCACGCTCCTGCAGAGCTTTCAGTGTGTACGGCTTGTGTTATGGGACGAGGCGCAGCGCCGCCTGGTGTCGTTCCAGGAAATCAGGGCCCGGGACTTTCAGGAAGCAGCGCGATAGCGGTCGCGGACCGCGTAGGGTGGAGCGAAGCGATACCGCAGCCGCAATGAAAAAAGCCCCGGATATGGTCCGGGGCTTTTTTTTTGGAATTCTCGCGCCGCCTATTCCGGCTTGCCGATCGAAACCTTCAGCGTGCCGACCCCGTCGACGCCGCACTCGATCTTGTCCCCGGGGTTGAGCTGGGAGACGCCGGCCGGGGTGCCCGTCATGATGATGTCGCCGGCGGCGAGTTTTACCTGCTGCGAAAGCTGCCAGATGATTTCAGGCACGCTCCAGATCAGTTCGGTCAGATCACCCTTCTGGGTTTCCTTGCCGTTGACCGTCAGCCAGATCTTGCCGTTGGCGGGATGGCCGATCTTGGCGGCGGGCTGGATCGCGGAGCAGGGCGCGGAATAGTCGAAGGATTTTCCGACTTCCCACGGCCGTTCCTTCTTGCGCGAGGCGAGCTGCAGGTCGCGGCGGGTGAGGTCGATGCCGACGGCATAGCCGTAGACATGGTCGAGCGCCTTGTCGGCGGGAATGTTCAGGCCGCCGCTCTTCATCGCGACGATCAACTCGACCTCGTGATGCAGATCCTTGGTCAGCGGCGGGTAGGGGACCGTGGCGCCATCTTGCACCAGCATGTCGGCGTGCTTGGCGAAGAAGAACGGCGGCGCGCGCTCGTCATTGCCCATCTCGCGGATGTGCTCGAGATAGTTGCGCCCGACACACCAGATGCGGCGGACGGGATAAGAGCCGGTCTCGCCGACGACAGGAAGCGAGGGCTGCGGGGCTGCTGATATGACGTAGGAGGCTGCGTTCATGAAAAGGTCTCGATAGGTTACAGTTGGAAATTCGGGAATAGCTCTACGCGCTTGCGCTGACCGGCGCCAGACTGGGATGGCCGGCGTCGCGCTGTTGCAGGCGGAAGAACGAGGCGTAGCGGCCGCCGCGCCGCAGCAAATCGTCATGCAGGCCGCGCTCGACGATCTCGCCGCCCTCGACGACCAAAATGGCGTCGGCGTGCATGATGGTGTGCAGGCGGTGGGCGATCACGATGGTGGTGCGGTTCTGGCAGAGATGGTCGATCGCCTCCTGCACGGCTTTTTCGGATTCCGAATCCAGCGCCGCGGTGGCTTCATCGAGCAGGATGATCGGCGCATTCTTGATCAGCGCCCGCGCCACCGCGATGCGCTGGCGCTGGCCGCCGGATAGCTGTGTGCCGTGCTCGCCGACGGGCGTATCGTAGCCGAGCGGAAAGCCCATGATGAAGTCATGCGCGCAGGCGGCTTTCGCCGCTGCCACGATCTCGTCCTGCGTGGCGTCCGCCTTGCCGAAGGCGATGTTAGCGCCGATCGTGTCGCGGAACAGGTAAACGTCCTGCCCGACATAGCCGGTCTGGGCGCGCAGCGAATGCCGCGATACGGTCGATATCTTCTGGCCGTCGATCAGGACCTCACCGTCGGTCACCTCGTAGAGCCGCAGCAAGAGCGCCAGCACTGTGGATTTGCCGCCGCCGGAGGGGCCGACCAAAGCGGTGGTCTTGCCGGGTTCGGCGACGAAGCTCATGGCCTTCAGCACAGGCTCATTCGGCCGATAGGCGAAATTGACGTCGCGGAATTCGACCCGCGCGTTCGAGAGTTTGAGCGCCGGCTTGTCATTATCGGCGGGCTCGCTCGCCGGGCTGTCGACGATCTCGAGCAGCATGCGCGCGCCGACCAACTGGCTGTTGAGATCGATGTTGAGCCGCGCCAGCCGCTTGGCCGGTTCGGTCGCCAGCAGGAACGCGGTCATGAAGGAGAAAAATTGTCCGGGCGTGGCGCCGAGCGCGACCACGCTGTAGCCGCCATAGAGCAGGCAGCCGGCGACCGCAAAGCCGCCGAGCATTTCCATCAGCGGGTTGGAGCGATTGGAGACGCGCGCCATCTTGTTGGCGTTGCGCTCGACGATCGCGATATTCTCGTCGATGCGCTGCTGCATGGTCGCTTCCAGCGTGAACGCCTTCACCGTGCGGATGCCCTGCAGCGATTCCTGCATGGTCTCCATGATGTCGGCGCTGCCGGTGAACTGGTTGTGGGCGAGGCCCTTGATGCGCTTCACCAGCTTGCGCAGGATCAGCATCGCCGGCGGCACCACCACGAGGCCGATAAACGACAGAATCGGATCCTGCGACACCATCACGAATATCAGACTGACCAGCAGCAGCACGTCGCGTCCGACCGCGTTGATGAGTAGCGTCAGCACGTCGGTGATGGATTTTGCGCCCGATGTCAGCCGCGCCAGGAATTCGGACGAATGCCGCGCCGAATAGAATCCGATGCTTTCGCTCATCAGCTTGGCAAATAGCCGCCGCTGGTTGTTGGCGAGAATGGCGTTGCTGATCTTCGACAGGATCACGGTGTGGCCGTAGGTCGCCAGACCCTTGATGAACAGCAGCACCACCGTGACGCCGGAGAGAATGGCGATGCCGACGACGTTCTTGTCGATATAGGCCTGATTGATCACCTGGCCCAGGATATAGGCGGAGCCCGCGGTGGCACTGGCGGACACGGCCATCAGCGCGAACGCGGTCAGATAGCGCCGCCAATAGACGAAGCCCTGTTCCATGACGAGGCGGCGAATCAGGATCGCCGCGCCATAGGGATCGTCGGTGATTTTTCGGGTCGGTTTGCTTGGAAGTTCGGTCATCCGCGTTCCATTGACGGGGCCGGTAGACCGGCGCGTCAGGGCTGCTGCGGTTGACTCCTTGCCTGCTTGGCGGGGCTTTTTCAAGCCCAATAAGCGCTTGATTTCAGGCAGATTCCGCATGCTGCGGAAGGCCGCCGCGGTCGCGGAACAGCTTCTCTTCCCAGGCCAGTGCATGGGCGGCGATGGTCTCGAGATTGTCGTATTGCGGCGTCCAGTCCAGCGTCGCGTGAATACGGCTGACATCGGCGACCATGGTCATGATGTCGCCGGGGCGGCGCGGCGCATATGAAACCGCGAAATTGCGCCCGGAGACGCGGCGGACGGCCTCGATAGTCTCGAGCACCGAATAGCCGCGGCCGTAACCGCAGTTCAACGTGATCGAGCCTCTCGCCCCGCGCAAATAGGCCAGCGCGGCGCGATGAGCCTGCGCGAGATCGCTGACATGGATGAAGTCGCGGATGCAGCTTCCATCCGGCGTCGGATAATCAGTGCCGAACACGTCGACCTTGGCGCGCTGCCCGGTGGCGGCTTCGACCGCGATCTTGAGCAGATGCGTAGCCCCAACGGTGGCGAGGCCGCAGCGGCCCTGCGGATCGGCGCCGGCGACGTTGAAGTAGCGCAGCACGACATAGTTCATGCCGTGCGCGGAAGCCACATCGTGCAGCATGATTTCCGTCATCAGCTTGGAGGAGCCGTATGGCGACGCTGGCCGCGTCGGCGCATGTTCCGGCACCGGCACCTGGTCCGGATTGCCGTAGACGGCAGCCGTCGACGAAAAGATGAAGCGGTTGACGCCGCCCTTCACCGCGGCATTCAACAGGCTGCGGGTCGTCATGGTGTTGTTGCGGTAATAGCCGAGCGGATCGCGCAACGAGTCCGGCACCACGATGGAGCCCGCGAAATGAATGATGCTCTCGATTTCGTGCTGGGCGATCACGCCTTCGACGAGGTTTTCATCGCCGGCGTCGCCGATGAACAGCGGCACGCCTTCCGGCAGGAAGGCGGAGAATCCGGTGGACAGATTGTCGATCACGACGACGCTTTCGCCGGCTTCCGCCAGCGCGTGAACCATGTGACTTCCGATATAGCCGGCGCCACCGGTGACGAGCACGGTCATGGGCCACCTCTCGCTTTTGAATTGGGAGCGCGCCCGGACGCAAAACCGGTTTCCACTTTATGCTGGTCGCGCTCTACTGACGGCGATGCTAGCGGGGCTGCGGTGAAGAGTGCGTTTCGGCGCCGGCGAACTGGCCACTATGCTTAATGTTGCGTATAGGAACTGGTCGAAATGGAGCCGGACGTGCCGATCGAGAACAATTTGGCCAGTGATCTGCAACTGATCGTGCCGAATCTGCACAGGCGTTATTCAGGCGTCACGGCAACCAACCGGATGGTGGCGCCGAAACTCGCGCAGATGTATCGCGCGGCATGGCTCGGGCCGCACGCGCCCGACGGCATCGCGCGGATAGGTTTTGCGGATCTGTTGAAACTGTGGCGCCACGGCACGCCGCTGATCTGGCACGCGCGGCGCAATGACGAGATGATCGCAGGGCTATTGCTGCGCGCGCTCGGCTGGCCGCTAAAACTCGTCTTCACCTCGGCCGCACAGCGGCATCACAAGCGGCTGACGCGCTGGCTGATCCGGCAGATGGATGCGATGATCGCCACTTCCGAGCTCTCGGCGTCATTTCTCAAGCGCGAGGCAACGGTCGTGATGCATGGCGTCGATACCGACGCGTATGCACCGCCGGCCGATCGCGCGGCGGCGTTTGCGGAAGCCAAACTGCCGGGGCGTTACGCGATCGGCTGCTTCGGCCGGGTGCGCGCGCAAAAGGGTACTGATGTCTTCGTCGCGGCGATGTGCCGGCTGCTGCCGCGTTATCCCGATTTCACCGCAATCATCGTCGGCGCGGTGGTGCCGGAGCAGGAGGGCTTTGCCAACGGTCTGAAAAAGCAAATCGAAGCCGCCGGGCTGCAATCGCGCATCGTCATCACGGGCGAGCTCGCGATCGAGGACGTGCAGCGCTGGTATCAGCGGCTGACGATCTACGCCTTTACCTCGCGCAACGAGGGCTTCGGGCTGACGCTGATCGAGGCGATGTCCGCAGGTGCGGCGCTGGTGGCGTCGCGCGCGGGCGCAGCCGAATTCGTGGTCGAGGATGGCGTGACCGGCGTGCTGACGCCGCCGGGGGATACTGAGGCGCTGGTCGCCGCACTGGAGCCGTTGATGCGCGATCCGGCATCGGCAATCGCGATGGGCGAGCGGGCGCGAGAGCGTGTGCTGCAGAGATTCAGCCTCGATGCCGAGGCGAACGCGATCGCCGTGGTTTATCGCACGCTCATCTGAGCCATCAGCGCGCGCTGCGCCGTCTCCGTCGTGGTTGAGCGAAGCGGTCGCCGTACCCCGATCATTCTTTGACGGCCTCGCGCATCATGCCCTGTTCGATCTCGTCGCAGATACCGTGGGCGAACGCCATATAGACTTGCTGGATGACCGGCGTGTCGTCGCTCGGCACGACCAGCAAATGATCGCAGGCTGTGCGCAACGCTTCGCCGTTGCTCCCGGTGAATCCGATAGTTACGAGACCGCGTTCGCGTGCCGTGCGCAGCGCCGCCAGAATGTTCGGCGAACGGCCCGAGGTGGACAGGGCCATCAATACGTCGCCGCGCATGCCCAGGCCTTCGATCTGACGCGCGAACACCCGCTCGAAGCTGTAGTCGTTGCCAATCGCGGTCAGCGCGGACGTATCTGTGGTCAAAGCCACTGCGGCATAGGCGGATCGCTCTTTCTTGTACCGGCCCATGATTTCGGCAGCGATATGCTGGGCATCCGCGGCGCTACCGCCATTGCCGATGATGAGCAGCCTGTTGCCGGAGCGCAGCGCACCGATGATCACCGCAGCGACCTTGTGCGCGGTGGCAAGCAACGCCGCATCCTGCGCCGCACGCTCAAGCGCGGCCAGCGACTGTTGGAGATGGTTTGCGATAATGTCCTGGCTCAAGACGCACCGACGGGGTTGCAATTGTCATCCTTGGTAGAGACAGCTGAGCGGTGGCGCAAGCTTGGCAATCGTCAATGCAGGGCGTGCGCGGGAGCGTGTGCTGCAGTGATGCAGCCTCGATGCGGAAGCGAACGCAATCGCCGCGATTCAGAACCGATCAGGTCCTCGGCTGAGTAACCAGCAGGCGCTGCGCGACCTCGGCTACGTAGGAAGGGTCGATGTCGCGCATGCAGCGGTGATCGTTCATGGTGCAGACGGTGCGTTGGCAGGGCTGGCAGGGCAGCACGGACTTGGTCTGAAGCACCGTCGCCGCGAGCCCGTTCAGCGGCGCCCAGAGATAGGGGCTGGTGGGGCCGAAAATGCCCATGGTCGGCGTGCCGATCGCCGCCGCGATATGCATCAGGCCGGAATCGTTCGAGATGGCGACGCCGGCCGCCGCCATCGCCAGGATGCCGTTGCGCAGGTCTGACCCGGTGAGGTCGCGGACCTTGTTGCCGCCGGCGGCGACGATCTCCTGCGCCAGCGCCTTCTCGCCGGGGCCGCCGACCACCCAGACGTCGAGCCCGCGCTCGACCAGGAGCCGTGCTGCGCCGGGGTAATAGGTCCAGCGCTTGGAGGCGCCGACCGACCCAGGGGCCAGCGCCACCGCGGGACCAGTGCCGAGGTCGTTGGCCTGCCGCCAGCGCGCGATTTGCTCCGGCGGCACGACAAGTTGCGGCACGGGCCATTCCGGCGGTAGCGGCGCGCCGGCCGGCAGCGCCAGCGCGGCATTCTTGTCGATGAAGCGGGGCAGGGCCTTTTCGCCCCAGCGCATCCGGTTGATCAGCCCAAATCGAGCCTCGCCGAAAAAGCCCACCCGCTCGGGGATGCCGGCCAGCACAGGGGCAATCGCTGCCTTCCAGGTGCGGGGCAGCACGAGGGCGGTTCCATAACCCCGGGCGCGCAGTTCGGATGCGAGACCCCGTTGTTTGGCCAGCGCAAGCCGGCTGCGGGGCAGATCCCAGACGATCCCGGCGCGAACACCCGGCATGTAATCGACCAGGGGCGCGCACAGGGAGGTCACCAGCAAATCGACCGGCCGGTTAGGCCAGCGCTGCTTGAGGACGCGGACGACCGTGTGACCCCGGACGAAATCGCCGATCCACATATAGGGCACGATCAGGATCGGCCGCGTGTCGGCGGCATCCTCCATCTCGATCCCACTAAGTGAATTCATATTCATATCTTATGTTCGACGCCCACGGGCGATTCCGGGACCGGAGGTAACCGCTCCGCAAGGACAGGTAAAGTCGAGCGATCCGCCTTTGCCACCGTAAAGAAGCCAAGTTGCCTGCTAGGCAGGACTGGGGCAAAGGTTTGCCGAACAATCGTGGCAGGGGATGGCATGTTGCTGGTGACCGGGGGCGCCGGTTTTATCGGGTCGAACGTCGTGGCTGCGTTGAATGACGCCGGCCGGGACGTGGCCGTGTGCGACGTGCTCGGCCAGGACGGCAAATGGCGCAACCTGGCCCAGCGCCGGCTCGCCGATTTCGTGCCGCCCTCAGAACTGATGGACTGGCTGAAGGGCCGCAGGCTGGAGGCCGTCATCCATCTCGGCGCCATCTCCGAGACCACGGCGACCGACGGCGATCTGGTGATCGAGACCAATTTCCGGCTGTCGATGCGGCTGCTGGACTGGTGCACGGCGAACGCCACGCCGCTGATCTACGCGTCCTCGGCGGCGACCTATGGCGACGGCAGCGCCGGTTTTAGCGACGACCAATCCATCGACGCCCTGAAGAAGCTGCGGCCGATGAACCTCTACGGCTGGAGCAAGCACCTGTTCGACATGGCGGTGGCCGAACGCGCCGCGCGCGGCGAACGGCTGCCCCCGCAATGGGCCGGATTGAAGTTCTTCAACGTGTTCGGACCCAACGAATATCACAAGGGCACGATGATGAGCGTGCTGGCGCGGCGCTTCGACGACGTCAAGGCCGGGCGCCCTGTGCAATTGTTCAAGTCGCACCGCGAAGGCATCGCCGACGGCGACCAGCGCCGCGACTTCATCTATGTCGACGATGTCGTGCGCGTGACGATGTGGTTGCTGGCGACATCAGGCGTCAGCGGCATCTTCAATGTCGGCACCGGCACCGCGCGCAGCTTTCGCGACCTGATGCTGTCGGCCTATGCGGCGCTCGGCGCTCAGCCGAACATCCAGTATATCGACATGCCCGACCAGATCCGCGACAGCTATCAATACTTCACCCAGAGCGAAGTCGATCGGCTGCTGCGCGCCGGATACAATGGCGGCTTCACCGCGCTGGAAGACGCGGTCGAGCGTTACGTGAAGGGCTTTCTCGATCGCACCGATCGCTTTCGCTGATGGGTACCAGGTGGACAGATGTTCGATTTTGAAGCCCTCAGCCAGGCGATCCCGCGTCAGACCGTGCTCTGCGTCGGCGACCTCATGCTCGACGAATTCGTCTATGGCGAGGTGTCACGCGTTTCGCCGGAGGCGCCGGCGCCCGTCATCGCGGTCCAGCGCAGCGAAACCAATGTCGGCGGCGCCGGCAATGTCGCGCGCAACATCGCCGCTCTCGGCGCACGCTGCATCTTTGCCGGCCTAGTCGGCGAGGACGAGGCGGGCGCGAAGCTGAAGTCCGATCTGGCAGGGGAGAAGCTGATCGAGGCCGTGCTGGTCACGGATTCCTCCCGCCCGACGACGCGCAAGGTGCGCTTCGTCTCCGAGCATTTTTCCACCCACATGCTGCGCGCGGATTGGGAGCAGGCCGTTCCGGCCTCGGCCGATGTCGAGCAGCGGCTGATCGACGCGATCCTGCCGCTCGTGCCGCGCGCCGATATCGTGCTGCTGTCCGATTATGCCAAGGGCGTGCTGACGGCGCGCGTCATCCGCAACATCATCGATGCCGCCAGGAAGCTCGGCAAGCGCGTGATCGTCGATCCCAAGAGCGCCAATTTCGCGATCTATCGTGGCGCCACGCTGCTGACGCCCAACCGCAAGGAATTTGCCGAAGCCACCCGCAGCCGCGCCGATACCGACCTGAACATTGCAGCCGCGGCGCAGGACGCAATGGTTCTCGCCGATTGCGAGGCGATGCTGGTGACGCAGAGCGAACACGGCATGACGCTGGTGGCTCGCGGCGGCGAGGCGATCCACGTGCCGGCGTTGCCGGTCAAGGTGCGCGACGTTTCGGGCGCGGGCGACACGGTGGCCGCCGTGCTGGCGCTGACGCTTGCGGCCGGGGCCGACTGGGAGACGGCGCTGCGGATGGCGAATGCGGCGGCGGCGGTTGCGGTCGGCAAGAAGGGCACCGCTACCGTGACGCCGGCGGAGCTGCGGCGGAAGATCCTGCCGCATGCGTCGCTGGCGGCCGAAGAGAAGATCGTGCTGGCAGGCGGCGATCTCGACGTGCATCTCTCAGACTGGCGCCGGCAGGGGCTGCGCATCGGCTTCACCAATGGTTGCTTCGACTTCCTGCATCCCGGCCACGTCAAGGTGCTGACGGCGGCGCGCCGCGCCTGCGACCAGCTGATCGTCGGTCTCAACAGCGATGCCTCGGTGAAACGATTGAAGGGCGAGGGACGCCCGGTTCAGGATGAAAGCGCGCGCGCCGAAGTGCTGGCGGCGCTGGAGGCGGTCGATCTGGTCGCGATCTTCGAGGAAGACACGCCGATCGACCTGATCGCGAAAGTAAGGCCGAGCGTGCTGGTCAAGGGCGGCGATTACACCCGCGAGCAGGTCGTCGGCCACGAGATCGTCGAGGCTGCCGGCGGCGAGGTCCTGCTCGTCGACATTCTGCCGGGCCACAGCACGACGTCGCTGGTCGACCGTGCGCGGGGAGGTAAGGCGTGACCGCTGTGACGGCTCCTCCGCCGATGTCCCTGGCGCGGCGATACGGGCGAGACCGGGCGCTGTGGACGACCATTGCGGACGTCTTTGCGATTCTGGCCGCGTTCTCGCTGCCCTGGTCGACGTCACTGGTGGCGATCTTCGTGCCGTGCTGGCTCGGCGCCGTGGCGTGGGTGATGGACTGGCGGGCCTACGGGCGATTGCTGAAACAGCCGATCTGCTATTTGCCGTTCGCGGTGGTTGGCCTCGCTCTCCTCGGCACGCTCTGGTCGGACGCGGCGTGGGCCGCGCGGCTTTACGCCATCAGTCCCACCCTCAAGCTCCTGGTGCTGCCGGCCCTGTTCTATCATTTCGAACGCTCGTCGCGCGGGATGTGGGTCTTCGTCGCATTCCTGGTGTCCTGCGCGCTGCTGATGGTGATGTCGTGGATCGTCTTGATCGACCCCAGTCTTTCACTCAAGCCGAACGGCGCGGCGGACCGCGGCATTTTTGTCAAAAATTACATCGACCAGAGCCAGGAGTTTGCGCTGTGCGCGGTGGCGCTGGCCTATCCGGTTATCATCCTGATGCGATCGAACAGGATGTGGCAGGCGCTGGCGCTGGCCGCGGTCTCCCTCGGCTTTCTCGTCAACATGGCGTTCGTGACCGTTTCGCGGACGGCCATCGTTACGATGCCGATCATGGTGGGCGTGTTTGCGCTGCTTCACCTGAAACGGCGAACCAGCCTGATCCTTATTGGCGTGATGATCGCGTTGGTGGGCGTGCTTTGGGTTACCACTACTGACTTGCGTTGGGGGCCCAAGAGATTGCTGAAAGATTATCAGCTCTACAAGACTGAACAAACGGTGACGTCGATCGGGCTGCGGCTCGAATTCTGGGAAAAGTCCCTGCGATTCTTTTCGGAGGCGCCGTTCATCGGCCACGGGACGGGCTCGCTCCGTGGGCTCTTCGAGCGGGCAGCGAATGGTTACACCGAATCGCCCAATGGCGATATTATCAGTAATCCGCACAACCAGACGTTGAATATCGCGGTGCAGTGGGGTATGATCGGGGTCGTCCTGTTGTACGCGATGTGGCTGGTGCATCTGCTGCTGTTTCGCGGCGAGGGCCTCGTCGCCTGGATCGGATTGCTTGTCGTGGTGCAGAATATCTTCACCTCGCTGTTCAACTCACACCTCTTCGATTTTCATGAGGGGTGGATGTACGTGCTGGGCGTCGGGGTTGCCGGCGGCATGATGCTCGCGGCCAAACAACGCGGGCTGCCTGCGGCTCCAGCGATACCGCGATGAGGGCGGCGGATCGCCTGCGCAACACGATGAACTCGCTCGGCTCGCTGGTTTCGTCGACACTGTCCGCCCGGCACGATCCGGCGGCGCGGATACGGAACGTCGATCTCATCGCGGTCCTGGTTGCGGTCCTTTTGCCGTGGTCGACCAGCGGCGTCGGCATCGGCATGCTGCTCTGGCTTGCCGCCCTTGCCGCCACGCTGGAATTGCGGCCGTTCCTGTATTCGTTGAAGCGCCCGATCTGTCTGCTTCCGATTGCACTCGTGGCATTGGCCGCAATGGGGACCCTGTGGTCGGACGCGCCCTGGAGCGCGCGCACTTATGCCTTGAGCCCTGCGACGAAGCTGCTCGTATTGCCGTTCCTGTTCTATCATTTCGAGCGCTCGACGCGCGGCATGTGGGTGTTCATCGCGTTCCTGGCGTCCTGCACGCTGCTGACTGTCGCGTCCTGGATGGTTGCGATTGATCCCAGCCTCTCACTGAAGGCTCCCGACGAGCCGCAAGGGCACGGCATCTTCGTCAAGAACTATATCGACCAGAGCCAGGAATTCCTGTTGTGCACGGTCGTGCTTGCGTTCCCCATCATCACGCTGCTGCGACAAGGGAAAATCCGGCAAGCGCTGTTGCTGACGCTCGTCGCGGCGAACTTTGTCGTCAACATGGTGTTCGTCGTCGTGTCGCGCACGGCACTGGTGACGCTGCCCGTGATGCTCGCCGTGTTCGCGATGGCGCACCTGAAATGGCGAACCAACGTCATGCTGTTCGTCGCCGCCGTCGTATTAGGTGCGCTGGCCTGGACGGTGTCGCCTCAACTGCAGGCGACGACGGACAAGTTCATGCGGGATTACCGAGTCTACAAGGAATTCAATCAGCCGACATCGGTCGGGCTGCGGCTCGAATTCTGGGAGAAGTCGTTGCGGTTCTTTGCCGAGGCGCCCGTCATCGGCCACGGCACTGGATCGACGCGGCGGCTGTTCGAGGCGGCGGCGACCGGTCCCGCAGTGCTGGCGCAGGCGCAGGTGATCGGGAACCCGCATAACCAGACCCTCAACGTCGCGGTCCAGTGGGGCGCGACCGGGGTCGTGATCCTGTACGCGATGTGGCTTTCGCATTTCGCGCTGTTTCGCGGCGAGGGGTTGGCGGCCTGGATCGGGCTGATGGTGGTGCTGCAGAACATGTTCAGTTCGCTGTTCAACTCGCATCTGTTCGATTTTCACGAGGGATGGATGTATGTGCTGGGCGTCGGTGTTGCCGGAGGCATGGTGCTGCGCGCCAGGTCAGAGGCTGCGGAATGTTCCGGAACAGGCCGGCCATGATCGCTGGCATGCGCGCCGCAGATAAGATATCAGCGGACTCGGGACGCGCCTTGTAAATCCCCACCGTTTCCGCAGCCGGCCAATGGAATGACGCCTCTCTCGCAACTGACCCGTCGCAATTTCCTGATCGCAGCGCATGATGCGCTGGCGACGGCATTTGCGTTGCTCGCAAGCTTCTATTTGCGCTTCGAGGGAGGCGAAGCCTTCTATGCCCGGCTGCCGCTATTGCTGCGCATTCTGCCCCTCTTCGTCCTCTTCAGCGTGGTGATCTGCTACGTATTCAACCTGACCACGACGAAGTGGCGTTTCATCTCGCTCCCCGATGCGTTGAACATCCTGCGCGTGGCGACCGTTCTGGCGGTAGCGCTCGTCGTGCTGGACTATGCCTTCATTTTCGGAGCATCGAACGGAAAGACGCCGGTGCTGTTCGGCCGTGTCACCATCGTGCTCTACTGGTTCCTCCAGGTGTTCGCGCTGAGCGCGCTCCGTTTCGGCTATCGCTATTTCCGCTATTCGCGCGTTCGCCGCCATGCCCAGACCCAAGGGGCGTCGTCGACCCTGCTGATCGGCCGCGCCGCCGACGCGGAGGTGTTGTTACGCGCGATCGAGAGCGGCGCCGTCAAGCAGCTTTGGCCGGTCGGCGTGCTGTCGCCGTCGGCCGCAGACCGCGGCCAGTCGATACGCAACGTGCCGGTGCTCGGCGGGATCGACGATGTCGAGGACGTGGTGCGCGATTATGCCGGACGGGGAAAACCGATTTCGCGGGTCGTCATGACCCCGTCGGCATTCGAACCCGAGGCGCATCCCGAAGCGGTCCTGATGCGGGCCAAGCGGCTCGGCCTGTTCGTCAGCCGCCTGCCGTCGCTCGAAAGCGGCGACGTGCCGAGGCTGACCAATGTCGCCGTCGAAGACCTGCTGCTGCGGCCGAGCGAGAAGATCGATTACGCGCGGCTCGAAACGCTGGTGAAGGGCAAGGCGGTGATCGTCACCGGCGGCGGCGGCTCGATCGGTTCGGAGATTTGCGACCGCGTCGCGACCTTCGGCGCCGCGCGGTTGCTGGTGATCGAGCATTCGGAACCCGCGCTCTACGCGGTGACGGAGGCGCTGACCGCGCACGGAACCAATGCCGTGATCGAAGGCCGGATCGCCGATATCCGCGATCGCGACCGGATCATGAATCTGATGCGGGAATTCAAGCCCGATATCGTGTTCCATGCCGCAGCCCTGAAGCACGTGCCGATCCTGGAGCGCGACTGGAGCGAGGGCGTCAAGACCAACATCTTCGGTTCCGTCAACGTCGCCGACGCCGCGCGGGCGGCGGGCGCGGCCGCGATGGTGATGATCTCGACCGACAAGGCGATCGAGCCGGTCTCGATGCTGGGCCTGACCAAGCGCTTTGCCGAAATGTATTGCCAGGCGCTCGACCATGACCTGATGACGCAATCGGACGGCAAGCCGCACATGCGTTTGATCTCGGTCCGGTTCGGCAACGTGCTGGCCTCCAACGGGTCGGTGGTGCCGAAATTCAAGGCGCAGATCGAGGCCGGCGGCCCGGTCACGGTGACGCATCCGGATATGGTCAGGTACTTCATGACCATCCGCGAAGCCTGCGATCTCGTGCTGACGGCGGCGACCCACGCGCTGACGCCGGCGCGGCCCGATGTCTCCGTCTACGTCCTCAACATGGGACAGCCGGTCAAGATCGTGGAAATGGCCGAGCGGATGATCCGCCTGTCCGGCCTCGAACCCGGCATCGATATCGAGGTGGTGTTCACCGGCATGCGGCCGGGCGAACGGCTGAACGAGATACTGTTCGCCAGCGAGGAGCCGCCGGTGGAGATCGGCGTCGCCGGCATCATGGCGGCCAAGCCGAACGAGCCGCCGATGCAGACGTTGAGCAAATGGCTCGCGGCGCTCGAGGAGGCGATCGAGCAGGATGACCGTTCCACCATCCGCGCGGTGCTCAAGGATGCCGTGCCCGAATTCGGATCGAACGCCGCCTGATTTTTTTGGTGTCCGCCCGCCACGCAGGCCGCTTCGAAAGCCATGATGCAGAAGTCCGGAAAAGTCGTCGTCGTCAGCCAGCATTATCCGCCGGATCCGGGCACGACGGCCGCGATCATGGCGGCGATTTCGGAACGCGTGGCGCAGCAAGCCGAAGTCCTGGTGCTGTCGGGAACGGCAGGCTCCGCCGCCGCCGCGGTGGCCGTCGGCAAGCCTGCGGTCGTCGAAGTAGGGAATTGGATGCCCGGCAAGGCCGCATTGCTCAAGCGCGCTTTGGCCGAACTGCTGTTCACGATCCGGATGTTCGTCGCGCTGTTGGCGAAGCTGCGGCGCGGCGACGTCGCGCTCACCGTCCCCGCACCCTTCATGCTGCCTTACGCCTTTGCCGCTGCCGCGAAATTGAAAGGCGCGAGGTCGGTGCTGATCATGCACGATCTCTATCCCGACGTCCTCATCATGGCAGGCCTTCTGAAGCCGCATTCGTTGCCGGCAAGTGCGATGCGCGGCTTGAACGCGTTGATGTTTCGCGCGCTCGACGCCGTCGTCATCATCGGCCGCGACACGGAAAAGCTGCTGCTGCGCTATGGCGGAATGACAAGCGACAAGATCCGCTTCATTCCGAACTGGGCGACGCTTGCGCGCGGCGTTCGCGCGGTCGATCCTGATAATCCGTATCGCCGTCCGCTTTCCGCCCGCTTCGTCGTCGGGCTTTCAGGCAATCTCGGCTTTACCCACGATCCCGTCATCGTATTCGAGGCCGCGCGCCTGCTGCGGGACGACAAGGATATTCACTTCCTGCTGTCGGGCTGGGGGGTGGGCTTCGACCAGTTGAAGGCCATGCAAGCCGAGGCCGGGCTTGCGAACGTCACCCTGGTCGATCGCGTCGAGGACGAACAATTGGAGGCGTTTCTTTCTGCTGCGGACGTCTGGATCATTCCCTACCGCAGTAATGTGGCCGGGGTATCGGTGCCCAGCCGGTTCTACAATCTGCTGGCGATCGGCCGCCCGGTGATCCTGGTTTCCGAGTCCGATGCCGAGGCGGCGTTGACGGTGGCCGAACACGATGTCGGCTGGATCGTCGAACCCGGCAGAGCCGATGAGCTGGCGAAAACGATCAGTCGCGCCGCCGGCGCCAAGGACGCGCAGCGGGCCGAGCGCGCCGCCGAAATCGCAGGACGATTCGATTTCAACGCTGCGATGGCCGGCTATTGCGGCCTGATCCGCGAGCTCCTGCAAAAGCAGCCGGATTAGAGCGTTTTCCAGCGAAGTGGAGGCCGGTTCGCGTCAAGAAAACGCGTCAAACCAAGAATCTGGAGTCCCGTTCCGATTCAATCGGAACGGGGCTCTAGCCTGACGATGCTTGCCGGCGTGAGAAGCGGTGCATCAGAAGCGCCGTGGCGATGCCGCCGACGATGAAAAGCAGGATTGCGGCGGCCGTCGACGAGGTCATGGCCGAGCCGATCGCCAAAGCGGCCAGCAGGATGTTGAGCGCAAATACTTCGCTCACCACACGCGATGCGGAAAATCCGTTGTCGGTGGCGCGCTGGTAGAAATGGGTGCGATGCGCCGCCCAGAACGGCTCGCGCCTTGCCATCCGCCGAAACAGCGTGACGGTCGCATCGGCCAGATAATAGAGCGGCAACAGCAGCGCGGCTGCGAAGTGCTGATGCCAAGCGAGCTGCAGCAGACACCAGCCAACGAGCAGGCCGATCGGCAGGCTGCCGACGTCGCCGAGAAAGATTTTCGCCACCGGCCGGTTGAAAGGCGCGAAGCCGAGCACCGCCCCGAATAGCGCCGCGGCGGCGACCGTCATCGACGTCGGCAGTTCGGCGAGCCAGCCGAGCAGAACGAGCGCGCCGGTTACCGGCACGATCTCGGCGACCGTCATCAGGTCCAGCCCGTCCATGAAGTTGACGAGGTTCACGAACCACAGGCCTGCGAGGAACAGCAAGCCTCGCTCGAGCCAGAGCGGGCAGGCGGGAACGATCCGCAAGCTTTCAGGCGCGGCAAGGATGACTACCGCGACGGCGAGCCCCTGCAGCAGCAGCCGCGGCGCGACCGGGATGGAATTGACGTCATCGGCAAAGCCTACGGCCGCGATGAACAGCGTCGCGCCGAATACCGCGACGGGAATTTTGATCTCCGCCGCGCCGGCAAATGCGATGACCGTGACGGCGGCGATCAGCGTAGCCGCAATCACCGCAATGCCCGCGCCCTGCGGCGTCGGAATCCGATGGGAAGAGCGCGCATTCGGCTTTGCCAGCGCTATTCGTATGAGCTGCGGCCGGATCGCCCATGTCAGGACGCCCGACAACAGCGCCGCCGGCACTGCGGCGGCCAACGACAGCAGGAGTTGCGAACTGGCCATTCGATCCGCGTGGAAAGTTGCTCGAAAGATTATTTGGGAACTTCAATGGGCACCGCGCCCTGCGTGGCCTTCTCGGCGCTCAATATCCAGACCAGCCCGCCGATCGCGCCGACGATGAAGGATACCGCGCCATAGAGCAGGGAGATGTTGACGCCCTCGCTGGCCATCAGGCCGGCATAACCGAACGCCAGCCCCATGGTGGCCTCGCGGACGCCCCAGCCGGCAATCGAGATCGGCAGCATGGTGATCAGCATGACCGGCGGAAGGAGCTGGAAGATCTGGCTGAACAGCACGGGGGCTGCGATCGATTGCACCACGCACCAGGCGATGACGACGGCGAGCACGTGCACCAGCAACGACAGCACCGCGACTTTCGGGCCGTGAACGCGGCTGAACAGCACGCGATTGGCGATGACAGAACAGGCGTGGATGTGGTGGGTGCCCCACCAGCGCTTGAGCCACGGCCACGGCAGCCGGCCGAGCAGAAGAAATCCGAGGCCGCCGGCAAGGGCTGCGAAATCGACCAACAGCAGCGCCGACCGGCCGTGCGGATCGGTGATCAGGCGGTAGCTCCAGGGCAGGCTCGCGACGATAATCACGGCGAGCGCGATCAGACCGATGGCGCGGTCGACGAAGATGGAATAGGTCGCGGCCCGCCAGCCGGCACCGCTGCGGGCCACCAGCCATAGCCTGACCGCGTCGCCGCCGATCGCGGAGGGCAGCGTCTGGTTGAAGAAGGTTCCGATCACGTTGAAGCGCATCGCCTGCCTGGTCGGCAGCGGTGCGCCGCACTCCGCGCTGATCTCGCGCCATCGCAGGACGCCGACGAATATCTGCAGGAACGTCACGGCAATCGCCACGCCGATCCAGCCCAGGCTGGAAACGTCGATGCGGGCGACGAGTTCGGCAAGGTCGACCTTGCGCAGCGAGAAATACAGGAGCGCCGCCGAGACCAATATCTTCAACGTTGAAAACAGGATACGGCGCATCTCGCCTGTGTGGGGTTTGAAGAGGGGGTGCAGCGATGCAATTCGACGCCTTGGTATGGTTTTCGGGCCGATCTGGCAATAGCGGGCTGCTAGGTGTTGCAGCGGCCTCGGCAACGCAGGTAAAGAGGCCCTGACAGAGATTTTCAGCCTTTGAACAGCGCCTTCCAGGGATACGATGCCGGATCAACCCATATTGGTCACGGGAGCCGCGGGTTTCATCGGCTTCCACGTCGCTCGCCGGCTGTTGGCCGAAGGCCGCGCGGTGGTCGGCCTCGACAATCTCAACGATTATTACGATCCGGAACTGAAGGCGGCTCGCCTGAACATCCTGCGCTGCGAGCCGCGTTTCGCGTTCGAACAGGTCGATCTCGCTGATCGCGCCTCAATGGAACGCCTGTTCGCCAAACACCGCTTTCCAGCGGTAGTCCATCTTGCAGCTCAGGCCGGGGTGCGCCATTCGATCGATCATCCGCACGCCTATGTCGACGCCAATCTCGAGGGCTTCGTCAATGTGCTGGAAGGCTGCCGGCATCATGGATGCGGCCATCTGGTCTATGCATCTTCGTCGTCGGTCTATGGCGCCAATACGAAACTACCGTTTTCGGTGGACGACAAAACCGATCATCCGGTCAGCCTCTACGCCGCCACAAAGAAGGCCAATGAGCTGATCGCGCATTCCTACAGCCATCTCTACCGGCTTCCGGTGACGGGCTTGCGGTTCTTTACCATCTATGGGCCGTGGGGACGGCCCGATATGGCGATTTTCCTGTTTACCAAGGCGATCGTGGATGGCACCCCGATCAAGCTCTTTAACCATGGCAGGATGCGGCGTGACTTTACCCATATCGATGATGTGACGCGGGTCGTCGTGCAACTGGTCGACCAGGCCCCGCGCGACGACGGGCCGGCCGCCGGGGCGCCGGCACGGATTTACAATGTCGGCAATAATCATCCGGAAGAACTGACCCATGTGGTAGCGGTTCTGGAGCAGGAATTGGGCCGCGCGGCGGTCAGGGAGATGCTGCCGATGCAGCCCGGCGACGTGACCGAGACCTTCGCTGATGTCGCCGAACTGATGCGCGACACCGGCTTCAGGCCGCAGACCTCGATCGAGGACGGGCTTGCCGATTTTGTCGCCTGGTATCGTGACCACTACAGGATTTGAGACGCTGATGAACCGACGAATTATCCCCCTGATCATGTGCGGCGGTGCCGGAACGCGGCTGTGGCCGGCCTCGCGCGAGGTTCACCCCAAGCAGTTCCTGTCCCTGTTCGGGGCGCGCTCGACGTTCCAGGACACGCTGTTGCGGGTTTCCGATGCTGATCTGTTCGAACGGCCCGTCATCATCACCAACAACGCCTATCGCTTCATGGTGCTCGAGCAACTGGCGGAGATCGGGCTGGAGGCCGACGTGCTGCTCGAGCCGATGCGGCGCGATTCGGGCCCCGCGATCGCGGCCGGCGCTGCGTTTGCCGAGACGCGCGACAAGGATGCGATCGTGCTGGCGCTCGCCGCCGACCACGTGGTTTCCGATACGCCCGCATTCCTCGCCGCCTGCCGCGAGGGGCTGGCTGCCGCGGAAGCCGGGCTCATCGTGACGTTCGGCGTGCAGCCCGAACGCGCCGCCACCGAATATGGCTACATCAATCCCGGCGAGGTCATCGCCGGCAAGGTCCGTGCGGTCGCGAAGTTCGTCGAGAAACCGGACCCGGCAACGGCCGCGAGTTATGTCGAGGCCGGCTATCTCTGGAACAGCGGCAACTTCATGTTCCGCGCCGCCGTACTGTCGGATGAATATCGCAAGGTCGATGCGGAAAGCGTCCAGGCCGTGACCGATGCGGTGGCGAAGGCGGGCACCGACCTCGGTTTCGTCAAGCTCGACGAGGCCGCGTTCGGATCGGCGAAGTCGATCTCGATCGATTATGCAGTGATGGAAAAGACCTCGCGCGCCGCGGTCGTGCCGGTCGCGTGCGGCTGGTCCGATGTCGGCTCCTGGCATGCGGTGTGGGAATTGTCCGGCAAGGATGGCGAGGGCAACGCGGCGCGGGGCGCCGCGGTGTTCGAGGATTCCCGCAATTGCAACGTATCGACCGACCGTGCGCTGGTCGCGCTCGAAGGCGTCGACGACCTCGTGGTGGTCGCGACCCAGGACGCCGTGTTGGTGTCCAGGCAAAAGGACGCGAACGGGCTGAAGCGGCTGGTCGCGAAGCTGAAGACGGTGGCACCGGAGGTGACCGAGGATCACATCAGGGTGCACAGGCCCTGGGGATCCTATCAGTCGGTCGACAATGGCGACCGTCACCAGGTCAAGCGCATCATCGTCAAGCCGGGCGGGCGGCTCTCGCTGCAGAAGCACCACCATCGCTCCGAGCACTGGATCGTGGTGCGCGGAACGGCGCAAGTCACCGTCAACGAACTGGTCAAGACCGTGCACGAGAACGAATCTGTCTACATCCCGATCGGCGCGGTGCACCGGCTGGAGAATCCCGGCAAGATCCAGCTCGAACTGATCGAGGTCCAGACCGGCAGCTATCTCGGCGAGGACGACATCATCCGCATCGAGGACGACTACAAGCGCAGTTGAGCGAACAGTAGTTTTACCGGCCTGGCGGCTGTAATTCTTTGAATCAAAACGTGTCCAGAAACGGCCGATCGCGTTCGCCACATCTGTGACGGCGTGCTAGAGAACCGCCGGGGACGTTACCGGCGCAGAATCTGCTTGGGGTCTACAAATCATGAGTTCCAAAGGGTCCGCATCTGACGCGAAGACCGATGCACAACGCGGCTTGCGCGTCGGCGTGGTCGGCGCCGGCGTGATGGGCAGCAACCATGCCCGCGTGCTGGCCGGTCTGCCCGGGGTGACGCTGGTCGGCATCGTCGATCCGTTGCCGGAACACCGCGCACGGGCTACCGCGATGGTCGGCTGCCGTGCGTTCGCCAGCCTCGACGAGCTGTTTGACGAAGGCGTCGACGCCATCACGATCGCGGCACCGACCCACCTGCATCACGAGATTGCGCTCGCCTGCATCACGCGCAACATCCACATCCTGGTCGAGAAGCCGGTCGCCACCACGGTGGAGGAGGGGAAGGACATCGTCAACGCGGCGCGCAGTGCCGGCGTAACGCTGATGGTCGGCCATGTCGAGCGCTTCAATCCGGCGGTCGCCGCGATCAAGCAGGCGATCGCGGGCGAAGATATTCTCTCCATCGGCATCACCCGTGTCGGACCGTTCCCGCCGCGCATGTCCAATGTCGGCGTCGTCATTGATCTCGCCGTGCACGATATCGACCTGATCCGCTGGTTCACCGAATCCGATATCGTCGAGGTGCAGCCGCAGCTCTCCAGCGCGGTCGCCGAGCGCGAGGATATCGCGCTCTTGCAGTTCCGCACCGCCTCGGGCGTGCTCGCCCACATCAACACCAACTGGCTGACCCCGTTCAAGGCGCGCAGCGTCACGGTTGCGACCCGCGGAAAATATGTGATGGGCGATCTCTTGACGCGCCAGGTAACCGAGTGCTTCGGCTTCAAGCCCGACGGCAGCTATTCGATGCGGCATCTGCCGGTCGGCCACGACGAACCGCTGCGCGCCGAGCTGATCGCATTCCTCGATGCCGTCCGCACCGGCAATGTACCGGCGGTTTCCGGCGACGAGGGCGTCGCCAGTCTCGAAATCGCGATCCGCTGCCTCGAGCAGCCCGCCAAGCCCGCGGCCTCCGCTGTGCGCAAGGGACCGCGCCGCATCGCCGGCTGAGAAACTCTCATTCTGATCCAAGCAAGGCCCCATGAACCAGCACATGCGTCCAGAACCCGTTCCCTTCTATGACCTCGGATCGCAGCGCCGGCGGCTCGGCGCATCGATCGATGAGGCGATCTCGCGTGTGACGAGCCATTGCCTCTTCATCAATGGTCCGGAAGTTGCCGTGCTGGAGAAGGCCTTGGCGGATTTCTGCGGCGCCAAGCATGTCGTGAGTTGCGCGAGCGGCACCGACGCGCTTCTGATGGTGTTGATGGCCAGGGAAGTCGGACCGGGCGACGCCGTCCTGTGTCCGTCATTCACGTTCTGCGCGACCGGCGAAGCCGTGGCGCTGACCGGCGCGACGCCGGTATTCGTCGATGTCGACGAAGCAACCTTCAATATGGATGCCGCCTCGCTCCGGCGCGGCATCGCGACTGCGAAGCAGCGTGGCCTGAAGCCCCGCGCCGTGATCCCCGTCGATCTGTTCGGCCAAAGCGCCGACCACGATGCGATCGCTGAGGTCGCGCAGGCCGAGGGCCTGTTCGTGCTCGATGACGCAGCCCAGGGTTTTGGCGCGAGCTACAAGGGCCGCCGGATCGGCTCTTTGGGACTGGCGACCGCGACCAGCTTCTTCCCGACAAAACCGCTCGGCTGCTTTGGCGATGGTGGCGCCATCTTTACCGATGATGACAAGCTTGCCGAGACGCTGCGCAGCATCCGCGTTCACGGCCAGGGCTCCGACAAATACGACAACGTGCGTCTCGGCCTGACTGGACGCCTCGATACCATGCAGGCGGCGGTCCTGATCGAGAAATTGAAGATTTTCGAGGACGAGATCGCGGCCCGCAACCGCGTTGCGGAGCGCTATGCGCGCGGCCTCGGCAACGTCGTGACGGTGCCGCGGCTGGCTTCCGGATGCACCTCGATCTGGGCGCAGTACACCATCCGTCTGCCTGAGGGGACCGACCGCGACGGTTTCGCCGCAGCGCTGAAGGCGCAGGGCATTCCGACGATGGTCTATTATACGAAATCGATGCATCAGCAGACCGCGTACAAGGGGTTCCCGGTGGCGGATGGTGGGCTGCCCGTGAGCGAACAGCTCTCGGACGATGTCATCAGCCTGCCGATTCACGCCTATCTCGACGAGTCGGCGCAGGATCGCGTCATCGAGGCGGTGCGCGGCGCGCTCCCTTCCTGATTTCCTCCTCTGGCGAATATGCGCTAGAAGCGGCGCATGCTCGGACGCATCTTCACCGTCGGCGGTTACACGCTGCTCTCGCGGCTGACCGGATTCGCGCGCGACATCATGCTGGCCGCTATTCTCGGCGCGGGGCCGGTGGCGGATGCGTTCTTCGTGGCGCTGCGGCTGCCCAATCATTTTCGCGCGATCTTCGCCGAGGGCGCTTTCAACGCCGCCTTTGTGCCGGCCTATGCGCATCTGCACGGCAAGGGCGCAGCGTCGGCGCGGCTGTTTGCCGACCGCATCTTCACGCTGCTGTTTGGTGTGCAGGTGATCCTGCTTGTCCTGGCCTGGTGGTTCATGCCGGAGGTAATCGCCATTCTCGCGCCGGGGTTCAAGGACGATCCGGCGCGCGGCGAGCTCGCAATTTCACTGACGCGGATCACCTTTCCGTATTTGCTGCTGATCACGCTGGTGACGCTGTATGGCGGCATGCTCAACGTGATGAATCGCTTCGCCAGCGCAGCCGCCGCGCCGATCTTTCTAAATTTGTCGATGATGGCGACGCTGGCGCTGGCCGCGTTCTTTCCGGGCGCGGGTTACGCCGCCGCATGGGGCGTCCTGCTTGCCGGCATCCTTGAATTCCTGCTGCTGGCTGGTGACGCGGCAAAATCCGGTATCCTGCCGAAATTCGCGCTCCTCAAACTCGATGAAGACGTGCGCGCGTTCTTTCGGGCGCTCGGGCCTGCGACCATCGGCTCGATGGGAACGCAGATCGCGCTGTTCGCTGACACCATCATCGCGACCTTTCTGGCGGCGGGCGCGCTTTCGGCACTGTATTACGCCGACCGTCTCAACCAGTTGCCGATCGGCGTGATCGGGATTGCGATCGGTACCGTGCTGCTGCCAGAAATGTCGCGGCGTCTTGCCGCGAACGATGTCACTGGGGCATCGGCCGCGCAGCGGCGGGCGTTCGAATTCTCGCTGTTGTTTTCGGTGCCGTTCGTCGCCGCTTTCCTGACCGTGCCTGACGTCATCATGCGCGCGATGTTTGCGCGTGGTGCGTTCACGAAGGCGGATGCCGCAGCCGCGGGCGCCACGCTCGCCGCTTACGCGATCGGACTCATTCCGTTTGTCACCATCCGCAGCGCAGTGGCGACCTTCTATGCCCGTCACGACACCGCGACGCCGGTCAAGGCGGCGCTGACCGGCGTCGCCGTCAACGTGGCGCTGAAGGTCGCGCTGATGGGTGCGCTGGCGCAAATCGGCCTGGCGCTCGCCACCGCCGTCGGGGCCTGGGTCAATCTGTTGCTGGTACTCTTCTTCGCGGTGCGGGCGGGTTACCTCGAACTCGACCGCGCCTGGATGATTTCGCTCGCTAAGTTCGCGGCGGCCGGTGTCCTGCTCGCCGCTGCGTTGTGGGGCATCGCGCGATTCGCCAGCTTCTATTTCGCGTCAATGCATACTTTCCGCGACGAGACTGCATTGTTGCTGCTGATCTTCGCCGGCGCGTTCGTTTATGGGGTTACCATCCTGCTGCTGTTCGGCAGGGGATGGCTTTTTGTGCTGCTCCGCGATCGCCAATCCCGGGTCTAAACTTCTGTTAATAAAGGAAATTTCCTAGAAGTCGCGCGGTGGTCGCGTTGACGCAGTTGGCGTCTGCCGCCGAAAAAACGCCGGCATTGTGAGCCGGGCATCATCAAGTTTTCTTGTTGTGCAGGTGCGGAAAATCCGGCCGCTGGAATAGTGGTGGCCACTGAAAGCGGGTTTGCGCTGGCTCGCGAACCGCTGCAATATAGAACGCTTCCAGGTGCGTGATCCCAAAACGCGGGTACCGGGTTCTCCGAAAGGATCATGCTCAACAACAAAAGTGAATGCGGTGACGTTTCCAGGAAAAGTCATCACGCGCTAACGGCAATTGGAGATACGATGGCAGCTCCCATCAAATTCGGCGTCGGTCAAAGCGTTCTCCGCAAGGAAGACGACGCGCTCATTCGCGGCAAGGGCCGCTACACCGACGACCATTCGCCACAGCCTGCGATGCACGCGCTGATGCTGCGCTCGCCGCATGCGCACGCGAAATTCACCATCAACGTCACCAAGGCCCGCGGGATGCCGGGCGTGTCGCTGATTCTGACCGCGGCCGAGGTCGGCGATCTCGGCGACCTGCCGTGTCTGTTCAACCTGGAAACCGATCCCTTTACCGGCCCGCCATATCCGATCCTCGCCAAGGACGAGGTGCGCCATGTCGGCGATGCCGTGGCCTTCGTGGTCGCCGATAACATCGACCAGGCCCGCGACGCGATCGAGGCGATCGACGTCAAATGGACGCCGCTTCCTTCGGTGGTCGGCGTCGTCAACGCCGTCAAGCAGGGCGCGCCGCTTGTCTGGCCCGACAAGCCCGGCAACGTGTTGTTCGACGTGTCGATCGGCGACAAGAAGGCGGCTGAGGCCGCCTTTGCCAAGGCGCATGCGGTCGCCGAAGTATCGATCGTCAATCCGCGCGTCATCACCAACTTCATGGAAACCCGCGCTGCGGTCGCCGAATACGACGCCAAGCGCGATCATCTGACGCTGACCATCGGCAGCCAGGGCAGCCATCGCCTGCGCGAGATCCTGTGCGGCATGGTGCTGAAGATGCCGATGGAAAAGATGCGGGTGATCTGCCCCGACGTCGGCGGCGGATTCGGCACAAAACTGTTTCCGTACCGCGAATACGCGCTGATTTCGGTGGCCGCGCGCAAGCTGCGCAAGACCATCAAATGGACCGCCGACCGCTCCGATCACTTCATCGGCGACGCGCAGGGCCGCGACAACGTCACGACCGCGAAGATGGCGCTGGCCGAGGACGGCAAGTTCTTAGGCATGGACGTCGACCTGATGGGCGACATGGGCGCCTATCTCTCGACCTTCGGGCCCTACATTCCACACGGCGGCGCCGGCATGCTGCCCGGGCTCTATGACATCCAGGCCTTCCACTGCCGCGTTCGCACCGTGTTCACCAACACCGTGCCGGTGGATGCCTATCGTGGTGCGGGCCGGCCTGAAGCTGCGTATGTGATCGAACGGCTGGTCGACGCGGCCGCGCGAAAACTTGGGCTGACGCCGGACGCGATCCGGCGCAAGAACTTCATTCCGCCGAAGGCGATGCCCTACACGACCGCGACCGGAAAGGTCTACGATTCCGGCGACTTCACCGCGCACATGAAGCGCGCGATGGAAGTCGCCAACTGGAAGGAATTTCCGAAGCGCGCCAAGGCGGCGAAGAAGGCCGGACTGGTGCGGGGCATTGGGCTGGCGAGCTATGTGGAGGTGTGCGGCACCATGGGCGAGGAGACCGCCAATGTCGCACTCGATCCCAATGGCGACATCTCCATCCTGATCGGCACCCAGTCGAGCGGACAGGGCCACCAGACGGCTTACGCGCAACTGGTCGCCGAACAGTTCGGGGTGCCGCCGGAGCGCGTCCACGTCTTGCAGGGCGACACCGACAAGATCGCCACCGGTCTCGGCACCGGCGGCTCGGCGTCGATCCCGACCGGCGGAGTCAGCGTCGAACGCGCGACCCGCGATCTCGGCGGCAAGCTGAAGGAGATCGCGGCCGAGGCACTGGAGACCAGCGCCGGCGACCTCGAGATCAGCAATGGCCTCGTGCGCATCGCCGGCACCGACCGCTCGATCAGCTTTGCCGACCTGGCGAAGCGCCCGGGCGTCGATCCCGCGAAACTGAATGCAAGTGCGACCTTCGCGCAGGCCGACGGCACCTATCCGAATGGCACGCATCTCGCCGAAGTCGAGATCGATCCCGCAACCGGCATCATCAAGATCGTCAACTACGTTATCGTCGACGATTTCGGCGTGACGCTCAATCCGCTGCTGCTCGCCGGCCAGGTGCATGGCGGGGCGATGCAGGGGATCGGCCAGGCCTTGATGGAGCAGGCGGTCTACAGCGCAACCGACGGCCAGCTCGTCACCGGCACCTTCATGGATTATGCGGTGCCGCGGGCATCCGACGGCCCGTCATTCCATTTCGAAACCCACAACGTGCCGTGCACGACCAATCCGCTCGGCGTCAAGGGCGCGGGCGAGGCCGGCGCGATCGGTTCCTGTCCGGCGGTTGTAAATGCGATCATCGAGGGGTTGTGGCGCGAGTACAAGATCGACCACATCGATATGCCGGCGACCGCGGAACGGGTCTGGATTGCGATCCGCGAGCACCAGCGCCGGCACAGCCTCTGACAATTTTCTGCTAGCCGGGAATGATAATCCGGCGGCGGTGTTCGACAACGATAGGCGCTGGTTCCACCTTTGCGGACCGGCGCGTTCAAAACCCAAGAGGGAGCGGACGATGATGCGGATTGTCGTGGTTGCAGGAGCGTTGTTGCTCGGCATTGGTGCGTTGGCCGCGCAGCAGGATCAGGTCAAGGAAACCCAGGCCATGATGAAGGGCAACGGAAAGAACGCGGGCGCCCTGGCAGCGATCGTCAAGGGCGAAAAGCCCTACGATCAGGCGACCGTCAACGCCGCGATCGGCCAGTTCGACGACACCGCCAAGAAGCTTCCTACATTGTTTCCCGCCAGCCTCAAGGGCGTGAAGTTCGAGGGGGACTACAGCCCGTCACCGAAGATCTGGAGCGACAAGGCCGGTTTCGACGCAGCCATTGCAAGCTTCGCCAAAACGGTCACCGAGGCCAAGGCAAAGATCAAGGATCTGGATTCGCTGAAAGCAACCATGCCCGCGATCGGCAAGGAATGCGGCAACTGCCATGAGACCTTCCGCGTGAAAGGCTGATGATTGGTCGTCCCGGCCCTGTGCGCAATTGCGCATAAGGAGCCGGGACCCTTACGCCGCGGCGGCTATTGTCGAGTATGATCGCCGACGGCGTCGCTCAGCAATAGACGACCGGGATTATGGGTCCCGGCGTTCGCCGGGACGACGATTTGTGGTTACTGTCTTCAGTGCGACTAAAACGAAGATTTGTGGTTACTGTCTTCAGTGCGACTAAAACGAAAAAGGCAGACGCTTGATGCGTCCGCCTTTTTGCTTCGGCGCAAATGCGAAGTCTACTTCGTTACCTGGCCGCGGATTTCGCCGCCCGGATTGGCCGCGGTGTGAATGTTGACGTAGTACCTGCCGGCCACGAGGTCTGCGGCCTGCGCATCGGTCAGTGTCGCGCTGCCCTCGACCGGGCTCGACGTCGCATTGGGAATGGCGACCGCAACGCCGGCGTTCTTGCCGGCTTCTGCGGGGCCATGGAAATGCGCGGCGGTGGCGGGGCCGGACAGGCCGGAATAGCTCAGCTTCCAGCTCAGCTTCTTGCTGGCAGGATCGTAATCGATGTCGGCGGTGCCCTTGGCCGCGCTGGTGTTGGGCGGCACCTGGGCCTTGCCGTCGAGCGTCGCCTTCATCTTGTCGGCAAAGGCGGGCCCGGCAAACGCCATCGCTGCCCCCAGCGCAAGCGAGACAAGCATGGTCTTGTTCGACATGGTGTTTCTCCCTGTTGACATCAAACGGCGGTGTCAGCCTCAAAACAACGACTTCACGAATTTATTCCCGAAACGACAACGAACGCCGCGAAATTTCGTGGAAGCCTATGGCGCAAAGTGCGTTCATACTAATCACTGAATTGCGACGCTTGATAACGGATCGGTGAATGCTGCGACGAATCCTCCTTGGCTTGATTTTGGCTGGCGCTGCCGGCGCCGGCATCTTCTGGTGGCTGACGGTCCCGGCGGTTGTTGCCCCGACCTCGCTTGCTGCTTACACGCCGAACCTCGCCAACGGTGTCACAACGTTCAATGCCGGCGGCTGTTCCTCTTGCCACGCCGTTCCGAACCAGCCCGATCGGTTGAAGCTCGGCGGCGGGCTTGCAATGCCTTCGCCGTTCGGGACGTTTTACGTCCCCAACATCTCGCCTGATCCCACTTACGGTATCGGCCGGTGGAGCGAAGCGGATTTCGTGACGGCGGTGCTCAAGGGGACTTCACCGGATGGCGCGCATTATTTTCCGGCCTTTCCATATGCGTCCTACCAGCATGCGACAGTCGAGGACGTCCGCGACCTCTTTGCCTACCTGAAGACGCTGGCGCCGGTCGCCGGCAAGCCGCGCGACCACGACGTGCCGTTTCCATTCAACATCCGCCGCAACGTCGGCATCTGGAAATGGCTGTTCATGGACGGCAAGCCTTTCACGGCGGACGCCTCACATTCGGCGTCATGGAATCGCGGCGCTTATCTCGTCAACGGTCTGGGCCATTGCGCCGAGTGCCACAGCCCGCGCAACTTCCTCGGTGGCATCGTCGAGGCGCAACGCTTCGCAGGCGGGCCCAATCCGGAGGGCGAGGGCTGGGTGCCCAACATCACTCAGAAGAGATTGGACGAATGGAGCGCAAAGGACATCGCCTACTTCCTCGAAACCGGGCAAACGCCTGACGGTGACACCGCGGGCGGTTCGATGGCGCGCGTGATCAGGAACACGTCGCAATTGCCGCCGGAGGACCGCGCCGCCATAGCGGAGTATCTGAAGTCGCTGCCGCCGGTCGAGGGACCGCCGCGGCCCAAGAAGGCAAAGGACGCCGAGAAGTCATGACCGGCGCGTTGCCGCCCGCGATCAGGGCGTCAAGGCCGCGGTGATCGGCATCCGCCTCTCTGGCGGCGCAGGGGACGCAATAGGAGGCACGAGCGACAGCGGCTTGCGCGGCGCAGGTGTGGCGATCTTGGCCCGCTTCGGTTCGGTGGCAGGCTTCGGCGAAGCTAAAGCCGCGAGCGGGTCGAGATCTCCGACGCGATACAGAACGATGCCGCGGTCGAAATTGGCGGTTGCGAAGCGCGGATAATATTGAATCGCCAGATTGTATGAGACGAATCCTGGGACAGGTTCGAAACGGCCGATGGCCGCAGCGTTTGCCTCTTTCGCTGCGGGCGTAACCGCCGATGTCACGATGGCGCCGACGGTCGATGGCTCCCCCTCGCGCTGGACGCGCGGTTCATCCGAAGCGGTGACGTCAGGATGCAGCGCTGCGACGACTTGCGCTTCGCCGATGGTCCTGTCGGTCGTGATTTCCGCTGCGCCGGGTGGCTTTGAAAACAGCCCGAACAGGACGTAGCCTCCGACCAGCACCGCCGAAATGACCGTTGCCGCCATCGTGTTGGAGGCAACCTTGCGCACGGTCTCGTAGGTCTGCACGGCCTTCGTGGCCGGCGGCTGGAGCGCAATGGCGAGCAGTTCATCGTAGGTCTCGCGCTGCTCGACATCGGTCAGGATGTCATAGGCGCGCACCAGCTCCCTGAACCGCAGCGCAGCATCGGGATTGTCGGGATTGATATCGGGATGTGTAGCCTTCGCGGCCTTGCGGAACGCCGTCCGCAGCCCCTCGGCGTCATCGCTCGGAAGCGCTCCGAGCAAATCGTATAACGTCCCCATGGTGGTACTCGCGACTATTTCCCCCTCGGATGTCCCCCGCCGCGGAGCCTCCGATTGACGACGCCTTAGGTAATCAAAAATATCAAGGCGGTAGAATGATCCTCTTATGGCAAAAGCATGCCATGGTTAACGGCGTTAACCATCCGCTGCCGTGGAGGTTGTTGCACTGGGTGTATCAGGCGGGCGCGGAGCCCTCCAACGGCGGTCGCTCGCGCCAGGACGCGGCTTAACTCACGAGCCTCGCTATTCCCAGCTCGTCGGCGACCTGGTCCAGTCCGCGCAGCAGCGCAGGCGCTATGGGAATGCCAAGGCTGGTCCGCCTCAGGCGCGTTTCATGGCTGCGTTCGCCGGGCACCCAGATGCGGTCCACGCCGGGCATGCGCCGGCTGTTGCGGAAGTCGCGCACCAGCGCATCGACGCTTCGCTTGAAGACGGCGAGGTCGCCAAAGGCTGAGATGTTGATCGCGGCGATCGCTTGTCCGGTGTTGGTGACGCTGTCGTCGTCGTGATTGAAGTCGATCACGTCGCGGCCCATCGCGGCGCCGCCGAGCGTGCCTGCGAGCAGGCCGATGACCATCGCCAGGCCATAGCCCTTGTAGCCGGCCTCCATGCCGCCGAGCGGCAGCAACATGCCTTCGTCGGCGCGTTTCGGGTCGGTCAGCGGCTTGCCTTCGCGATCGATCATCCAGCCCTCCGGCATGGTCTCGCCACGCAACGCCTTGGTTTTCACCTTGCCGTAGGCGGCGACCGTCGTCGCCATGTCGAGCACGATCGGTTTTTCGTCGCAGGCTGGAATCGCCGCTGCGATCGGATTGGTCGACAGCAGCATGTCGAGGCCGCCCCAGGGCGGAAGGTGATTGGCGTTGCCGACCGCGAAGTAGAGCCCGATCATGTCATGGGCCAGCGGCATCGTGGCGTAGAGCGAGGCGGGACCGGCGTGGTTGCTGAACTGCGAATTGACCCAGCCTATTCCGGTAGTGCGCGCCTTTTCGATCGCCATCTCGGCCGCGCGTTTCATGACGAGGTGGCCCATGCCGTTGTCGCCGTTCAGGACCGCCGTGCTGGCGTGCTCGTGCACGACATGGATGTTCGGCCGGACGTTGAAGCCGCCGGCCTTGATCCGCCTGACATATTGCGGCAACCGGCTGACGCCGTGCCCGTCCGACCACTGCAGGTCGGCCGCCGCCATCAGGTCCGCGACAACAGCAGCATCGTCGTCCGGCAAGCCCACCGCGACGAGCGCTTGCTCAATGAAGGCTTTCAACCGGCCAAAAGTAACTGATGTCTCGGACAGGACGGGCACTCCCAGAGGCCTGCGGGCGGTAGCCGCGCGCCGGGCGAAGTCGACGGCGGGCAGGCGGGACAGCCGTTGCTAGCCTGTGCCGAACGCCTTGAACGTAATGATGGTGTGGGTGTCCTGGATGCCCGGAATCACCTGCACCCTCTCGTTGACGAAATGGCCGATGTCGGTGTCGTTATCGACATAGAATTTAACCAGCAGATCGTAATCGCCGGCGGTGGAATAGATCTCCGAGGCGATCTCGGCCTCCGCGAGCGCATTGGCGACAGCATAGGACTGGCCGAGCTTGCATTTGAACTGGACGAAGAAGGGAACCATCGCTGTCGTCTCCAAAAATGTTGGCCCCAATAGGCCAAAAACCACAGGGGATGGCAAGCCAGCTTGCCGCCAACGGGAGGGCGCGTTAGGACAGGCCGCTTAGGACAAGACATGGCCCTGAACACAGCATTTTCACGAGACTTCTGATGACGACGCCGATTGCGCTGACCATCGCCGGCTCCGATTCCTCTGGAGGAGCGGGCATCCAGGCTGACCTGAAGACGTTTGCCGCGCTCGGCGTCTACGGCGCCTCCGTGATCACGGCGCTGACCGCGCAGAATACCCAAGGCGTCAGCGGCATCCACCAGGTGCCGGCCGAGTTCGTGACTTCGCAGATCGACGCGGTGTTTTCGGACCTGGCGGTAGGCGCGGTCAAGATCGGCATGGTGGCGCAGCCCCCGGTTATGGATGCCATCGTCGCCGGGCTGGCGCGCTGGTCGCCGAAGCATGTCGTGCTCGATCCTGTGATGGTCGCAACCTCGGGCGACCGGCTGCTCGCCACGGAAGCGGTCGACGCGCTGCGGACCAAGCTCATTCCGTTGGCGTCGGTGATCACGCCCAATCTGCCGGAAGCCGCAGCGCTGCTCGACGAGGGCGTGGCGGCCGACGAAGCCGCCGTCGAGAAACAAGGCAGGCGATTGCTGGCTCTGGGTTGCAAGGCGGTGCTGATCAAGGGCGGTCACGGCGAGGGCGCCGAGAGCATCGACTATCTGATCGACTCCTCTGGTGTCATCGCACTCGCCGCGCCGCGCATCGCCACAAAAAATACCCACGGCACCGGCTGCTCGCTCTCCTCGGCGATTGCCGCGGGACTGGCAAAGGGCGAGGGCATGGAGAGCGCCGTGCGCAAGGCCAAGGCCTTCGTCAGCGCTGCCATTGCCGCTGCAGATCGCTTCAGCGTCGGGCATGGCCACGGCCCGATCCATCATTTTCAGAAGTTTTATTGAAGTCCCATCCGCCGTCGTCCCTGCGAACGCAGGGACCCATACCGCGTTGTCCTATCGATAGAAGCGAGATGGCTGACGTCCTCCAAAACAATTGGTGCCGCGGCGTATGGGTCCCTGCGTTCGCAGGGACGACGCTGCGATGTTGCCGCTCTCATGTCGCTTGGCTGTCGCATCGCGCTGTTATCCGCAAACTACGGGGCGCGACACTGATTCTCGTGGGGCTATGGGTCGCGTGAACTAGTCATCGCCCTGTCACAGAAATCTGTCAGGGGACAGGTATGGGTAGTGACTCCTTGAGTGAAGACAGCCCGGAACGGCGTTTTCGCACCTTGTTTATCTCCGACGTCCATCTCGGAGCCCGCGGCTCGCAAGCCGATCGATTGCTGGACTTCCTCAAGAGCCACGACGCCGACACCATCTATCTTGTCGGTGATATCGTCGATGGCTGGGCGCTGAAGTCGGGCTGGTACTGGCCGCAATCGCACAACGACTTCGTGCAGAAGATGCTGCGCAAGGCGCGCAAGGGCGCCAAGGTCATCTACGTGCCGGGCAATCACGACGAGTTCCTGCGCAACTATTACGGCACGCATTTCGGCGGCATCGACGTGGTGGAAAACACCATTCATGAGGGCGCCGACGGCAAACGCTACCTCGTCATCCACGGCGACATCTTCGATCTCGTCGTGCAGAACGCGCGCTGGCTCGCCCATCTCGGCGACAAGGCCTATGACTTTGCCATCCAGATGAATCGCCTCGTCAACTTCTTCCGGCGCATGTTCGGCGTGCCCTATTGGTCGCTGTCGCAATGGGCGAAGCTGAAGGTCAAGAACGCCGTGAATTATATCGGCGCGTTCGAGAAAACGCTGGCCGGCGAGGCGCGGCGGCACGGCGCCGACGGCGTGATCTGCGGCCACATTCACTACGCCACCATCCGCGACGAGCACGGCATCCGCTACATGAATTGCGGCGACTGGGTGGAAAGCTGCACCGCACTCGCCGAACATGAGGACGGCCGGTTTGAAATCATTACCTGGACCGATCCGCAGCGGAAGGCGCTACCCGTTCCCCGCGTCGCGGCGCGCGCCGCATGACGCATATCCTGGTCGCGACCGATGCGTGGCATCCCCAGGTCAACGGGGTGGTTCGGACGCTGACCATGATGGCCGAGGCGGCCAAGGGATTTGGCGTCGAGGTGAGTTTCCTGACGCCGCAATCGTTTCGCACTTTTGCGATGCCGAGCTATCCCGATCTGCGGCTGGCACTGCCGTATCCGGCAAAAATCGCAAAACTGATCGAGGCGGCAAAGCCCGACAGCATTCATATCGCGACCGAAGGTCCGATCGGGCTGTTGGTGCGGCGCTATTGCCGCAAGCGGGGCCTGCCATTCACCACGAGCTTTCACACCCGCTTCCCCGAATATGTTTCGGCGCGTTCGCCGATTCCGGAATCCTTGACGTGGCGGGCGCTGCGCGCCTTCCACCGGCCGAGCCAAGCGGTGATGGCGGCAACGCCGGCGCTGGCGGCCGAATTGCGCATGCGCGGTTTTCGCAACGTGGTGCTGTGGTCACGCGGCGTCGATACCTCGCTGTTTCATCCGCGCAGCACCGATCTCTGCCTGCCGATGCCTGTGTTCCTCTGCGTCGGGCGCGTCGCGGTTGAAAAGAATCTCGAGGCCTTCCTCAACCTCGATTTGCCTGGCACCAAGCTCATCGTCGGCGACGGGCCGGCGCGCGCGGCGCTGGAGCGGAAATATCCGGATGCCGTCTTCCTGGGCGCAAGGCATGGCGAGGAACTGGCCGAAATCTACGCCGCCTCCGATATTTTCGTATTTCCCAGCAGGACCGACACGTTTGGCCTGGTGCTGCTGGAGGCGCTGGCCAGTGGCCTGCCGGTTGCCGCCTTTCCGGTCACCGGTCCGCGCGACGTGATCGGCTCGGCGCCGGTCGGCGTCCTGGACGACGATCTGCGCGCGGCCTGCCTGGAAGCGCTGCAGATTTCGCGGCAAGATTGCGTCGAATTCGCCGCTGGCTACAGCTGGCAGGCCTCCGCGCGGGTTTTTGTCGAGCATGCCCTGAATGTTCGCCCCGTCCTGTCCGAAGGCGAGGAGGCCGAATTTGTGGCTGATAATCCGCATCTCGTGGCCTGAGTTCACGCTAAATCGTCTTGCTCGCCAGTCTGCGACCGCGATACAAATGGCGGATGCCAGAATCCATCCAAAATCCACCCATTGGCGCGGCTGATATCGAGGCCGCCGCCAAGGTGGTCGCGCCCTTTGCGGTGCGGACGCCGCTGCTGTCGTTCCCCGTTCTCAATGAACGCGTCGGGACCAAGGTCTTTCTGAAGCCCGAAATGCTGCAGCGGACCGGATCGTTCAAGTTCCGCGGCGCCTTCAACAAGCTGGCCTCGATCCCGCAGGACAAGCGCGGCGGCGGGGTGGTCGCATTCTCTTCCGGCAACCACGCCCAGGGCGTGGCGGCGGCGGCGCAGATCCTCAGCATGCAGGCCACCATCGTGATGCCTGCGGACTCTCCCATCACCAAGCGCGAGCGCACCAAGGGCTATGGCGCCGAGGTGGTGCTCTACGACCGCGACAAGGAAGACCGCGAGGCCATCGCCAACGGCATTGCCAGCAAGCGTGGCGCGACGCTGGTGCGCCCCTATGACGATCCCTTCGTGATCGCCGGCCAGGGCACCGCGGGCCGCGAGATCGCCGAGGACATGGCGGCGCTCGGGCTCGTCCCCGATATCGTGGTGGCGCCGGCATCGGGCGGAGGGTTGATCGCCGGCGTTGCGACGGCGGTGAAGGCAAAATTTCCGCAAGCGCAGGTGATCGTCGCCGAGCCCAAGGACTATGACGATCATGGCCTGTCGTTGCGCGCAGGGCATCGCGAGGCCCATCACGCCGCCGGCCGCACGATCTGCGACGCGCTGATGGCGGCGATGCCAGGCGAGCTCACCTTCTCGATCAACAGCAAGCTGCTGGCGAATGGCGTGATCGCCTCCGACGAGGAAGTCGGCGCGGCGGTCGCCTATGCCTATCGGGAATTGAAGCTGGTGGTAGAGCCTGGCGGCGCCGTCGGTCTCGCCGCACTGCTCGCCGGCCGCATCGATGCGAGGGGCAAGAACGTCGTCATCGTGCTCTCCGGCGGTAATGTCGACGCGGACCTGTTCGCCAAGCTGGTCGCCTGATCATCCCGTCTCAAACGGAACCGGGCAGAGCATGTGCTCTGCCCGGTTTCGCATTTGACGAAGCTCTCCTCCAGTCAGCGCCGCCCGAAGCCGCCGCCGCCGCCGAAGCCGCCGCCGAACGAGCGGCCGCCGCCGAACGAACCGCCGCCGCCGAATGAACCGCGGGATGGGCCTGCGGCGAAGCTCTGGCTGAAACGTCCGCCGCCCATACCGCTGTTGAAATGACGCGGCGCGGTGTTGACCATGGGCCTGTTGGTGAGCCGTGCCGGATTGTTGTTGAACCTGCCGGACAATCTCGAGAACTTGCCGGTGTTGCCGCTGTTGTTGCCGGCATTGACAGGGCCAGGCTTGATCTTGCCAGGCAGGGTCGTGACCTTGCCCATGTTGCCGACTTTGTTGCGGCCATTGGCAAGGTTGTTTGTCGTCATGCCCTTGGCCGGCAGCGTAACGATCTTCGACGTCACCGGCATGTGAGCGTGGACACCAAGATTGTGCCTGGAGATGCCGAGGGCGGGTGAGTTGCCGATGTTGCCCGGCTTGAACGTCGGCGACTGCTTCGCCAGATGCGTGAACTGCATCAGCGGCACGGCCTTCGGCGCACCCTGCAGCTTCAACGCGGACTTGGCGTACGGGCTGTTGGCGTAATTGTCGTGGAAGGTCTTGTAGGCGAACGGCGAGTTCGCGAGCACCGTCTTGTGCCACGCCTTTGCCACCTGCAGGTTGCCGAGCAGCACGCGGATGTGGTCGCACAGCGGATCATGCGGGTAGAGACGGATGAACTCCTCATAATGTTCGGGCGAGCCTTCCGACAGCACGTAGTCGTAGGCCTGACGCACCGAACGCGACGGCAGATTGGCCGCAGCCTGCATGATCGGCCGGCGATCCGGTGCGCGGCCCGAAGCAACCGCGGTATCGCCGAAGAAATAGAAGTCGGAGGTAAGCGACGAGCTTTCCCACGGCGTCTGCTTGCCTTTCGTCGTGTTGTTCACTTCGAGCCGGATACGCTTGAACAATTGCTCGATCGGCAGGTTCGGTTCACGCGCGATATTCAGGAACGCGGACGTATACGGACTGTGGTTGCCGTCTCCATCCTGCGCTTCCATACCAGGCGCGGTCGAGTAGCCGACAATCGAGCCGTTCGGCGCATCGACAATGGCAAGGCCTCGTCCCTTATCGTTGACTTCCGGGAACGGATTGTTGCGGCAGGCGTCGAGCACAACGATGCGCATCCGGCTCGAGATGGATTCCAGCGTGCCCATCATGTCGACCAACCGCAGCGAATTGCCATCAAGGTCCGATGGCGAAGAGATTTTTGCATCGACTGGAAGCAGATAGTTCTCTCCCGCCACCTGCACGCCGTGGCCGGCATAGTAGATCATGGCGACGGTGCGAGGACCGCGCTCGGCCACCCTGGCTGAGAAATCCTGCACGACCCTGACCATGTCGCTGCGCGTCAGGTCGGTCGCCTGGGTGACCTCGAAGCCTGCCGAGTTCAGGAGCTGCGCCATCGATTGCGCGTCGTTGCCGGGATTGGCGAGCTTTGGCGCGATCTGGTAATTCGAGTTGCCGATGACCAGCGCGACCCGCTGTTCGGCGGGCGGTGCCTGCATGCCGTTGCGGATATCGGCATTGGGAGCTTCGGCGAAAGCAGCGCCGGCGAAGCCCAACAGGCCTGCCAGCAGGCTGGCAGATAGCAGCAATGACTTAAAACGGGACATGGCGGTGCTCCTTCTCTCCTTGGAGATTGGGAAGCACGCTATGTTCAGGCGGGCGTTATTGTACGTGACTCCGATCACGTTGTTGCGGGAGGCGCCGTCGCCCTTGCCGCCGTCCGGCGCAACTGACAATCTCGGGTTGCTGGAAGGTCGAAGGAACCCAAAATGGGCTTCGGGCTAAAGACCACCACAGGAATCATCGCGGCGGTGCTGGTCATCGCGGCGCTGGCGCAGGCGAGCAGGGTATTCGCGCCGCTTGCGGCGGCCATTTTCATCATCGCCATCGTGTGGCCGGTCCAGAAGCAGCTGCAGGCGTGGATGCCGAAGCTTGTCGCGCTGGCGATTACCGTCGTCGTCACGGTGGCGGTCTGTCTCGGCTTTGCCTCCCTCGCAGCCTGGGGATTTGGCCGCGTCGGACGATCGCTGGTCGCGGAGTTGCCGCGGTACCAGGCCCTCTATTCGTCGATGGTGACCTGGCTGGACGGCCACGGCGTCTCGGTGGCGGGGCTTTGGGCCGAACATTTCAACGTAGGCTGGCTGCTGCGCGCGACGCAGTACGTCACCGGGCGCGTCAATACCACGCTCAGCTTCTGGGTGATTGCGCTGATTTACGTCATGCTCGGACTTCTCGAAGTCGAGAACGTCAGGCAGAAGATCGAGCGGCTGGATAACCGTACTGCAGCACACCTGCTGCTCGACGGTAGCGCCGCCACCGCGGCGAAATTTCGAAGATACCTGCTGGTGCGGACGAAGATGAGCGCGGTGACCGGTCTGCTGGTCGGTATCTTCGCTGCGATTACCGGGCTGCCATTTGCATTCGAGTGGGGCGTGATCGCCTTCGTGCTCAACTATATCCCGTTCATCGGTCCCTTCGTCGCAACGCTGTTTCCGACCCTGCTGGCGATGACGCAGTTCGAGAGCTGGCCTGCGGTCCTGGGCCTCTTCGTCTGCCTCAATGTCATTCAGTTCGTGGTCGGCAGCTACATCGAGCCGCGGGTGGCCGGAACGATGTTGTCGATCTCGCCCGTCGTCGTGCTGTTCTCGATCTTCTTCTGGACGTTCCTGTGGGGCCTGTTCGGGACCTTCATCGGCGTGCCGATCGCGCTCGCAATTCTGACCTTCTGCGCCGCGCACCCGTCAAGCCGCTGGGTCGCCGATCTGTTCGGCGGACCAGATCAGATGAAGCGAAAGCGCTAGGACGCTTGCTCATAAGAACCGCAAGAACGGCATTCTTCTTCTTTCATAGACATTCTCGCTGATCGCAGTGTCCAAATATTACGATCGCTGCCTGGGTTTGATGCTGATCGAGTTCAGCAGTGTTGCGGTCGCGATCATCGCTGCGATGCCTGCGAGACTCAATGCTATCTGCATCGCAAGTCCGCCTGAAATGTCGAGCAGCACCACGTGGCTGGCGAACGTGAGCAGGACGCCGAGGCAATAGATTGGCAGCGAGTTCTGGCCACAGCGGATCGCGCCGCGCATTACCGGTGTCGTCAGCCCTCGCCAATTGCGAGGCACGAGCCATGCCGCCAAAACCGCTATGGCCAAAAAATGCAGCAGTCGCAATGGATCGAGATTCGATTTGTCCAATGGGTGAAACAGTCTCGCCAGCTCCTGCGGAATCAGTGCTTCCAGCGGTTTGATGCGCCAGCTCAGTGCGATGACCAAGCTGAAGAGCAGATACAGGACGGCAAGCACAAGCGTCGTGCGCGACGTCACCCACGGCCGGGGCCTCTTGTCCTCGATCATCCACCACGCGCCAAGCACGAACAGCAGCTGCCAGGCCAGCGGATTGAAATACCAGTGGCCGTTCGGCCAAGCCGGGACGGTCCAGCCAAAGACGTGCACCAACACATAAAGTGCTAGCGAGGCGCCAAGCGTCGCGTTCGGCACTCGCATCAGCAGCCACAGCAGCGGTGCGAACAAGAGGTGAAGAAGCACGAACACCGCCAACACGTCGGTATTGACGGGACGGTATTGCAGGATCGCCGCGCGCGCGAGCGTCGCGCCAGGATGGTCCAGCAAGATACGCGTATTGCTCTCGTCAGCAAGACGGCCTGCGAGGTGAACCAGGATGACGCAGGCGAGCGTGAGCAGCAGAAATGCGACATAAATGTCCCAGCTTCGCCGCAGCGTTCGGCTGATCACTCCGGTCCAGCCCTCGCAGCGCCATGCTCGGCCGTAAGCCAGCGCGCAGGTTGCGCCCGAGATGAACATGAACACTTCCGCGGCATCACTGAAGCCGTAGTTCCGCAACGTCAGCCAAGTTCCGATGTTGTTGGGAACATGGTCAAGAAAGATGAACCAAAGCGCGATGCCTCGGCAGGCGTCTATTCGCAGGTCGCGGCCTTGGCCTTTCAGCTCCGGCAATTCGCCGACCGCAAACTTAGGGATGGTAACTCGGTCGTGCATCTGGATCGTCCCAAGCCAGCAAAATGGACCTGCCGCTCGAGCTCCTGGTGTGAGCTCGTTCACCTTCAAGGCCTTATTTTTTAAGGTGAATCTGCGCGCGAGCGTTGAGCTTTGTCGGCTTTGCACGTGATCGTTTGAGTTGCGCGAGTAGTGCGTTTCGCCGTCCTGCAGTCTGGTTCTCGGAGTGGATGTCGTTAGACTTTCCGACTCTTCAGAGCTGATTAGATCAACGCTCGTTGGGATGAGACAATCGGGACGGAGGCGAAGCCGACACCAGGGTCGGGCACATCATCACCCGAATTTATGAGTGTATGCCCTAGGAATTTTTCTCGCCGGCAATCTCCACGCGCTGCGGCGGCAGCAGACCAAGCTGTCCATCTGGCCCAGCCGCCAGCGTGTGAATATAGAAATGCGTGGCCGCATCATCGGTCGCATTCATCACCGGCGAGGGCGCGGAGATGATCTTCAACGAGCCGCATGCGCCGATCCAGTCGATATGGCGGTGGCCGTGCATCACCACGGTGCGACCGGCCAGCGCTTCCAGCCTGCGGACGAACCAGCTGCCGTTGATCAGCGCCGTACCGATGCGTTCCGAGAATGCCTTCACCGGCATGGGATACTCCACCACATGGTGGTGCAACGCGACGATCCAGCGTGGCGCCGGATAATGGCGGATCGCCGCCTCGCAGCGATGCATCTGTTCGACGCAGACCAGCCCGAGCGCGTTGGTGAAGGAAAAGTGGGTTTCTGCATTGGAGTTCAGGATGGCTATTCCGAGGCCGTCTTCCGCCTCCGGCGGCAGGATCATCGGAAACTGGTCGTCGAACAGGCCACGCAGCTCCACTACACGGCGCAGGCCGCCATGCTCCGCAAGCGCCACGATCGCATCGCGGTGTGGCGCCAGCGCCTCGTTCAGCGTTACGTTGGGTTTTCCCACGGCATCGACCACGCGCACGCGATTGCCTTGCACGGCCGCCATCGCCGACAAAGTGCGGATTTGCCGTAACCGCTTGCCTGGGCTGAACGGCAGGTCGAGCCGGGCCGGATTGGCGCGGTCGACGATGTTGACGTCGTGATTGCCCGGCAACATGACCGTGCGCGCGGCAAGTTCCGGATGCTGCGCCATTGCGTCGAGGAATGAGGCCCATTCGCTGGCGCGGCCTGCATCAGTCATATCGCCGGTGATGAGAATGTGGTCGAGTGGATCGGTCTCGTGAATGGCGGCGAGATGCGTCAGGACGCGCTCGAGCCGGCCGTTGCCGCGCGGGCCCGCCCGTCCGCTTTCGATGCGGAAGCCATATTGTTCGGCGATGACATGAAGGTCCGACAGGTGCGCAACGCGCCAGCGTCGCCCCCTGGATGAGGTCGTATCGAACGCGGCGAGGTCGACGGGTTGTTGCATGCTGGCATCCGCAAATCCCCACATCAGCGATGCGACCGCCAGATAGCCCGACACCAGCACGACGGCATTTGCCAGCGTCGGCACTGCGAGGCGATGCAGCAAGACGAGGTCGTTCCAGCCGCCCGTCCAGCGCGAGGCAGGCCAGGCCACGATCGCAATCAGCACCGCGCAGGCGGACAGCACGATGCCCGCCCCAACCGAATTGGCGCTGCGCAAGCTTGCCCGGCCGGCGATGGTCAGCTTCCTGCCCCATATCCGCTCCGTCAGGTGGCGCAGCGCTTCGCGGCTGAATGCGTAGCCGGGCTGCACGGCGAGCGCGTTGAGCGACCAGAAATTGACCTCAGCGATCCGGAACAGCGGTCGCCATCCAATCCATCCCACCGCGACGATCGCGAGCAAGGCGAGGGTCGTGCCGATCCCGGTCAGTGCGGCAAGCTTTTCCGACAAGGTTGATAGCCAGGCGGAGACCAGCAGCGGCGCCAGACCCAGAAGCACTGCCGGCAACAACAGCAACACCGTCCAGGCAAACAGCAGTTTGGGCAAACTGATTTCGACCAGCAGGCTTCCGGCGATCGCGAGCAGGGACCGCTGCCCGGGACTGGCGGCATCGTCCTCGATATCGCCGTGGCGCGGATCGATCAGCATGCTGTCCCGGGTGCTGGCGGGCTTCGGTCGCCCCGCTCAAGCGGCGTCTGTTTTAGGCGCTGCCGGCTCGGTGCTCGCCTTGGCGAGCGCGTCGCGAAGCTTCTGTTCCTTGCTGTCATCGAGAGATGTCTTGAGTACGGTGCCTCCCGCGTCCTGAATCTCCCGCAGCACCTTGTCCGCAGTTATATTCTTGATGAGCACGAACAGCGCGGCATTGCCGGGCTGCAGTTTCCCCGACAGTTCCTTCATGAAACCGTCATTGATGCCGTAGTCAGACAGGGCGCCGCCGAGGGCTCCGGATGCCGCGCCCAAGGCAACGCCAAGTATGGGATTGAGGAAGATCACGCCGATCAAAAGTCCCCAGAATGTGCCTGATGCGGCTCCTATCGCCGTCGTATTGACGAGTTGGTTCAGCTTGACGGGACCAGCTTCCGTCTTCACTGCAATCACGGCATCGCTGACCGTGATCAGGTATTCCTTTTGCAGCTTGAACAGGCGCTGCCGCACCTCTTCGGCCTTTGCTTCGGATGGATAGATGATCGCGACTAGATCTGACATCTCCGTATCCTCCAACTCTATGATGGACATGATATCGGCGGCACAGGGCGCTGTTGACGGATCGACACTCCTAAAAGCTGTTGCAGTCGCAGCGGAGCTTCCGTTGCGTCAACTGCCGATGGCAAATGTCCGACGGCGGCGAGATCATCCCGGAAAGCCGCGGATTGACCAGCGGCCGTGCGGCACAGGCATCACGGTATCACAACTTGCCAGCGAACGGATCACGGTTCGCGGCGACTCTGTAATCAAATTGGCGCCAAATTGACTGAATGGTTCCCCCTGTGCTCGGATTCCTCCTGGGCATCGACCTGATTTCTCACGGGATCAGGTGGCTGGCCTATGCGTGGAAGCCCACTACCAGCGCTGCGTAGTCAGGGTTCGCTAGGTCCGACTGACCGCCGCCACCTTGAGGTGGAACGGCAGCACCGTGACCGACATCGGCAATTGTCCGATTTCGCCGTCGACGTCGGCGCGGACCATGCGATCGCTGTCGATGGTGATCCGCGTCGCATGCCGCCGCGAGACCTTCGGGTGCGCCAGATAGCTGCCGTCGCCGATGTTGGGAACGATCTTGGTCAGGCTTTCCCAGCGCCCCATCTCGCCGACCATGATCAGGTCGAGCTTGCGGTCACTGGGGTCGGCGCCCGGCGCGAGCATCAGGCCTTCGCCCGCGCCATCGAAACTGCACAACATCAAGGACCACATCGGCAGGTTCTGTTCGGCCTCGTCGTCGATTCTGACACGGTACCGGCGCGGACTGTAGGTCAGCGACGTGAACGCCGTCATCAGGACGTAGCTGAGCGGGCCGAGCCGCTTCAGGAGCGGCACGCGTTGGGCACGCCAGGAAATCGTGGCGGCGGCGCCGACGATGGCGAGCACGAAGCCGTAGCGCGTCACCTGGCCGCCCGCGTAGCCTTTGGCGTCGGCGCGGAATACATCGATGTCGCGGGTGTGGCCCATGGCGATGGCCTTGCTGGCCTCGCCGAAGGAGAGCTGGCCGAAGGAGCGGGAGAGTTCGTTCGACGTGCCGCCCGGCAGTTGCGCCAGCACCAGGTCGGACGCGATCGGCCGGTCGTCCGCGATCACGCCGTTCATCATCTCGCTGAAGGTGCCGTCGCCGCCGACGGAGATCAGGCGCCGGCAACCGGCGGCATCGACTGCTTCTCGCGCCAGCTTCGTCGCGTGATTGGGCGCGCGGGTCATCGCAATGTCGTCGTCATCGATCGGGCCGAGATGCTTTTCGAGTTCGGCGCGAATCTGCGGCCAGCGCTTGCCGCAACGGCCCTTGTTCGCCATCGGATTGACGATGATCCTGGTTTTCAAGGCGATCTCCGCTTGCGAAGACAATCGCGCCAACTTGACCTCGGCGGAAGAGCGAATCAACCGGAAAGCGAACTATTCGCAGATGCAACAAATGCTGCGGGCGCGTTATGGAAGCTGGAAGAGCTTCGAGCGGCGACGCAGAGCCTTTTACGAAAAGAACGCGATCTTCTCGGCCTGGCTCATGCGCCGGATCGGCGCCAGCGGGTCGTTGGCCGCGGTGACCGGCTTTCGCACCATGCCGCTCGCGATGAGGCTCGAGCCCAGCGACATTTCCACAGCCGGCACAGGCGCTGGTGGCACAGGGGCCGGTGTGGCGGCGGGCGGCGGTGGCGGTTGAATCACCTGTTGAACCGGCGGCGGCGCCGGCGCAGCGACCGGTTCGGGCGCTTTTGCGACGATCACGGCAGCGGTCGGCGCAGGCTCCGCCAGACGGGCTTGCTCGGCTGCCGCTTCGGCGATCTCGTCGTCGTTGATCGGATCAGGCGCGCCCATCTCCATCGCGATCATGTCGAGGACCGCCTCGTCCTGGGCGTCGGCGTCTTGGGTGTCCTGGATAGGAGCTTCTTGGACCGCGATTTCCTGGACAGCCGCTTCCTCGGCAGTGGCGACCTCGGCGGCCGGCGGCATTTCCGGTTGCGTCAGCATGGCTTCCACCGCCGCAAGCGCGGCCTCGGCGGGCGTGGCCAGCGAAGCGGATGGTGTCTCGGCAGATTGCTGTGCCGCCGCGGCCATTTCCGGCGCGGCCGGGAAGGGCGCCGCCGCTTCGGTCTCGGCAACCAGTGAGGAGCTGTCGTCGTCGCCGAATTCCACAAGCCGGCCCTGGAGGGCGGCAAAGGCCGCACGCAGCGCCACTCTCGCCTCTTCTGAGGAGAACTGGTCGGTGCCCTTTTCGATGACGGTGACCTGCGAATCGATCAGGTCGCAGATCCGCCCGTCATTGCCGATTTCGCGCAACCGCCAGGCGATTTCCCGCAGCACCCGCGCGCCCTTGCGGACCGGCGCCAGCCGCTGTTCCAGCGCGAGGCTGTCGAGCGCTTCCACCGCCGATTCCTCGGCAGCCTCGACCGAATGGCGGATGGCGGCGAGCGCCTCGGTCAGGCGTTCCTGCGCCGCGGCCGCCGCGGCGACGGCCTCGGCCGCCTGCTGCGCCGAAAGGCCTTCCTCCCGCTGGAGGCTTGCCTCCCGCTCAAGGGTCTCTTCCCGCTGGGCGGTGAGGCTTTGCTCGATCCGCGCCACCGCATCCAGCACCATGCGGGTGTCGGCATTGCGGTTGCGCTTGGCGTATTCGGTCAGGAACCAGCGGCCCCGCGAAGTCTCCATGAAGGCTTCGGCGATCGCCGCATAGTCTTCCTCGCCCGGCAGCGCGGCGCGTGCTGAGATCGGCGAAAGGGCGAATGCTTCGTCGGCCATGTCAAACTCTTCGCGCAAATCAGCGCGCATTGCGATAACGAAACAACACGATATTGCCCGAATCGCAATTGAATTGATGCAGAGCGAATCACAAATCCCCACAGCTTCTCAAGGTGCATCCAGGCGTTTCGCGACGCGGATGGCGCTATTTTACGGCACGCTGTTCGGTATGACCGGCACCCACCTGCCGTTTTTCACGGTCTGGTTGAAGGCCGTCGGGATCGATGCTTTCTGGATAGGGCTGATCACGGCCGTTCCCTCGGTGACCCGATTTACGGTGCTGCCGCTGGTGACGGGCTTTGCGGAACGGCGCCAGGCCTTGCGCGGCGGCATCATCGTGACCGCCTTTGCCACCGCATTGGGATTTTTCATCCTGGGCACCCAGCATCTGCCGGTGCTGGTGTTCCTGATCTATGCCCTGACCTGCTGCCTGTGGACGCCCATGGTGCCGCTGACGGATGCCTATGCGTTGCGGGGCGTGAAGCGCTATGGCCTCAACTACGGACCGTTGCGGCTGTGGGGCTCGGCCGCCTTCGTCCTCGGCGCCCTGGTCTGCGGGGCGCTGCTCGACCTCATCGCCGCCCGAAATCTGATCTGGATCATCGCCGGCTCGGCGGCGATCGGGGCGCTGGCCAGCCTCGCGCTGCAGCCGCTGGACGACACCAGGACCGCTCGTCCGGCCACCGGCAGCGCGAGCGCGCTGCTGCGTGACGGCGGCTTTATCGCGATCATTGTGGCGTCGGCGCTGATCCAGGGCAGCCATGCCGCCTATTACATTTTCGCGTCGATTGCCTGGCAACAGGCGGGATATGACGGGCTGACGATCGCGGCGCTGTGGGTCCTGGGCGTGATTGCCGAGATCGTGCTGTTTGCGCTATCGCCGCGATTTACCCTGAAGCCGTCGATGCTGGTGGTGATCGCGGCACTGAGCGCCGCCGCGCGCTGGGCGATAACGGCGCAGGACCCGCCGCTGGCCGTTCTCGCGATCGTCCAGCTCGCGCATGCGCTGAGCTTCGGGCTGACGCAGGTCGGAATCATGGGATTGATGCTGCATCACGTGCCCGGCCACGTGATGGCAAGGGCGCAGGGCTATCTGACCGCCTGCGGCGGCATCGTCGCCGGACTCGCGTCGGTCGCATCGGGCACGATCTATGGGACCTGGGGGCAAGGCATCTATTACGTGATGGCTGTCATGGCCGCGCTAGGCGGGTTGGTGATCTGGCTGGCGCGGGACCGGCTCTCGCATCAGCCCCACAAGGCGGCTTCCGGCGGATAGACCAGGCTGCCGTCGTAGCGCAGCCCGCCATCGCGGTCGCGCGCCAGCAAGAGGGGACCGTCGAGATCGACGAATCTGGCCTGTTGCGCCAGCAGCATGGCCGGCGCCATCGCCAGCGAGGTCGCGACCATGCAGCCGATCATGATTTCAAAGCCGAGCGCTTGCGCGGCGTCCGCCATGGCGAGCGCTTCCGTCAGCCCGCCGGTCTTGTCGAGCTTGATGTTGACGGCGTCGTAGCGCGCGCGAAGGCCTTGGAGCGAGATACGGTCATGCACGCTTTCGTCGGCGCAGACCGTAATCGGGCGCTTGATGCGCGCCAGCGCCTCATCCCGCCCGGCCGGCAGCGGCTGCTCGACCAGCGTGACGCCGGCGTTGGCGCAGGCGGCCAAATTGTATTCGAGATTGTCCGGCGTCCAGGCTTCGTTGGCGTCCACGATCAGTTCGGATTCCGGAGCCGCTTTGCGTACCGCCGATATCCGCTCGTCATCGCCGTCGCCGCCGAGCTTGATCTTCAACAGCGGCCGGTGCGCGGCCTTCGCGGTGGCTGCCGCCATGGCCTCCGGCGTGCCGAGCGAGATCGTGAAGGCGGTGGTGCAGGGACGCGGTGCCGGCCGGCCGAGCAGGGTCCAGACCCGTTGACCAGAGCGCTTGGCCTCGAGATCCAACAGTGCGCAATCCAGCGCGTTCCGGGCGGCGCCCGCGGGCATCGCCTCCTGCAGGGCCGTGCGGTCCAGTCCCTTCGCCAGCGGTTCCTGCATCGCATTAAGGGCTTCAAGTGTTGCTTCCGGGGTCTCGCCGTAACGGGGGTAGGGCACACACTCGCCGCGGCCGCTTTCGCCGTCATGGCTGACGGTCGCGACAACCGTGACGGCCTCGGTCTTGGCGCCCCGGCTGATGGTGAAAGCGCCTGCGATCGGCCAGCGTTCGATGCTGACGGCAAGGTTTCGAGATAGGCTGGAAGTCATTTTAAAATCTGCAATTTTCTGAACCGCAAGCTTGCTCGCCGCTACCAACTATGGCTGGTTAGGGACAGATTCGACAAGGCAATACGGCGTGCGGAACCTAAGCGTTTTGCATCGGTAAGCGTACCGGCCGAAGGGTGGGCATCGTGAGCGGCAACCCGACATTGGAGCGGATAGCCAGGGGCAACGAGCTGGCGCTGTGCGCGACCGGCGCGTGGACGGCCCGCTTTGCGCCGATGCTGGAACGAATGGTCGCCGACGCCGAGAAGCTCGGCGGCACCCGGCCCAATATCTTCATCGACGTCTCCCAGGTATCGAAGCTCGACACGTTCGGAGCCTGGCTGATCGAGCGGCTGCGGCGAAGCCTGACCCAGGGCGGCGTCGAGGGCGAGATCGCCGGGCTCTCGGCCAATTATTCGAGCCTGGTCGACGAGGTGCGCCGGGTGAAGGCCGAGCCGATCGTCGAAACCGATAGGGTGACGATCACGGGCATGCTGGAGCAGATCGGCCGCACCGTGGCCGGCGTCGGCGGCACCTTGATCGGGCTGATCGACATGCTGGGCGCGGTGCTCGCTGCGGCCGCCCATGTCCTCATTCGCCCGCGCGGCTTCCGCCTGACCTCGACCATCCATCATCTGGAGCAGGTGTGCTGGCGCGCGGTGCCGATCGTGGTGCTGATCACGTTCCTGATTGGCTGCATCATCTCGCAGCAGGGCATTTTCCATTTCCGCAAATTCGGCGCCGACATCTTCGTGGTCGACATGCTGGGCGTGCTGGTGCTGCGCGAGATCGGCGTGCTGCTGGTGGCGATCATGGTGGCGGGTCGCTCGGGCTCGGCCTACACCGCCGAACTCGGCTCGATGAAGATGCGCGAGGAGATCGACGCGCTGCGCACCATGGGCTTCGACCCGATCGAGGTTCTGATCCTGCCGCGGATGCTCGCGCTGGTGCTGGCGCTGCCGATCCTGGCGTTTCTGGGTGCGATGGCGGCGCTTTACGGCGGCGGGCTGGTGGCGTGGCTCTATGGCGGCGTCGAGCCGGAAGCGTTCCTGCTGCGGCTGCGCGACGCCATCTCGATCGACCATTTCATCGTCGGTATCATCAAGGCGCCGGTGATGGCCGCGGTGATCGGCATCGTCGCCTGCGTCGAGGGACTGGCGGTGCAGGGCAGCGCCGAGTCGCTCGGCCAGCACACGACGTCCTCGGTGGTGAAGGGGATCTTCTTCGTGATCGTGATGGACGGCGTGTTCGCCATCTTCTTCGCATCGATCGGAATGTGACCATGGCGGACGAAATTTCCGACGCCATCATCCGGGTTCGCGACATCACCGTGCAGTTCGGCAAGACGCGGGTGCTCGACGGGCTCAACCTCGACGTCAAGCGCGGCGAGATTTTGGGATTTGTCGGTCCGTCGGGCGCCGGAAAATCGGTGCTGACGCGCACCATCATCGGTCTCGTGCCCAAGGTCGCCGGAAGCATCGAGGTGTTCGGCGTCGATCTCGATGCGGCGAGTGCCGCGGAGCGCCGCGGCGTCGAGCGCCGCTGGGGCATCCTGTTCCAGCAGGGCGCGCTGTTCTCCTCGCTCACGGTGCGCCAGAACATCCAGTTTCCCGTGCGCGAATATCTCAAGGTCTCGCAGCGGCTGCTCGACGAGATCATGGTGGCCAAGCTCGGCATGGTGGGCCTGCGGCCCGAGGTCGCTGACCGCTATCCGTCCGAATTGTCGGGCGGCATGATCAAGCGCGTGGCGCTGGCGCGCGCACTCGCGCTCGATCCCGAACTCGTGTTCCTGGACGAGCCGACCTCGGGGCTCGATCCGATCGGCGCCGGGGACTTCGACGAACTGGTGCGCACCCTGCAGCGCACTTTGGGCCTGACCGTTTTCATGGTAACCCATGATCTCGACAGCCTCTATACGGCCTGCGACCGCATCGCGGTTTTAGGGAACGGTAAGATCATTGCAGCAGGATCGATTGCCGACATGCAGGCCTCGCAGCATCCCTGGCTGAGGCAATATTTCCACGGCAAGCGCGCCCGCGCGGTCATGGGCTAGAGAGCATGATCACGAAGCGGGCACCGGTTTTTGATGAGATCATGCTCAAACAAGCGATAAATGACAGGTCTGATCGGCGAAGCTGAACAGACCCAGGTTCCGGAGTACCTTGAGTTATGGAAACGCGGGCGAATTACGTCCTGATCGGGGCCTTCACGCTGGCAGTGATCGCCGCGGCGTTGGGCTTCGTGCTGTGGTTTCAGAGCCTGCATACCACCAAGCAGCGCAGTCCGATCCGCATCGTGTTCGAAGGCCCGGCATCCGGCCTGCGCAATGGCGGCAGCGTGAATTTCAACGGTATCCGGATAGGGGAGGTTGTGTCGGTCAAGCTCGACAACCCGCGGCGGGTGGTCGCACTGGCGATGGTCGAGAACAACGCCCCGATCCGCAAGGACACGCTCGTCGGCCTCGAATTCCAGGGACTGACCGGCGTCGCGGCGATATCGCTGAAGGGCGGCGAGGAAAACGCGGCTGCCGTGCCGCTCGACGAGGATGGCGTGCCGATGCTGACTGCCGATCCGAGTGCGCTGCAGGACGTGACGGAGTCCATCCGCGCCACGTTGCAGAACGTCAACCGGATCGTCGCCGACAACCAGGAATCGGTGAAGAACTCGCTGCGGAATCTCGAGACCTTCACGGCCGCGCTCGCGCGCAATTCCGAGAAGATCGACAACGTCATGCTCCGGGTCGATGGCGTGATGGGCAAGGCCGACAGTCTCATGCTCGGGCTGAACACGATCGCGGGCGGGGCCGCCGGCGGCGAGCTGAATCTAATGGTCAAGTCGATCCGCGAACTCGCCGAGGATTTCGACAAGCGGTCGGGCGCGCTGATGGCCGATGGCCGCCGCACCCTTTCCGACATCAGCCGCGCCGTGAACAATTTCGACCGCAACCCGACCCGGGTGATTTTTGGCGGGGGCAACAGCCAGGCGGCAGCACCGCCGCCGCCGCCACCGGCGCCACCACCGGCGGCCCCGAGGGCGCCGAGCGGGCAGAAGCGGCAGTAAGCGGCGAATGGCGAATAGCTCGCCTCGCTCCGTCGTTGTCTGCGAAGCAGCGCTTTCGCCGCGTCATTGCAAGCGAAGCAATCCATAGCTTCCGCGCGGACGGTATGAATTGCTTCGTCGCCTTGCTCCTCGCAAGGACGGCGTGGGCAAGGGCTGTTCGACCTCACCGCAACGTCTTATTTGAAGCCGATTTTTTTCATCTGTGCGTTCGAGAAATACGCAACCTTCATTTCGGGTAGCTGTGATTGCGCCTGCCGCGCAATTTCGATGCCGTCCTGATCTAGTCGTTGATTTTCGACTTCATCATTGAACTGACCGTAGTGGGCAGTTTCGTAGTCGATCACCCACTTTTCGATTCTTCGGACGAGTTCAGGAGAAAGTCCGACTTCGTTGAGATCCAGATACTCCCCGGTAAGGGAATCCCGGATCCCTGTTCCCGAGAGCATTCCATCGATTGTCACATAGCGCATTCAAGCCACCAGGCTTCAAACCAGAAACGGAGGCCGCGAGGCCTCCGCTTTCATTCGATATTCGTCTCGCGTTGTTCGCTGCTTACCCCAGCCGCCCCGCCGCGTGCGCGAGCAGGGTGTAGACCAGCCCCGTTTCCGAGGTGAGGTGGCCGCGCAGCGCCTGCGGTCCGCGGTCCTCGCGGGCGACCTCGTCGAGCAGCCGCTCGAACTCGGCGATATAGCGGTCGACGGTCTGCTTGAAGCCGCGGTCGGCGCGGTATTTGCGCGCGACTTCGTCGAACGCCTTCTGGCCGGCCGGCGTGTAGAGCCGTTTGGTGAACGCCTTGCTCTCGCCGCGCTGATAGCGGTCCCACATTTCGGAGGCGAGGTTGCGATCCATCAGCCGACCGATGTCGAGCGACAGCGACTCCAGCGGATTGGCGGGGGTCTGCGGCGGGCGGCCACGGGGAGCTTCGCGTCCGCCACCGCCGCCGTTATCGGTGCGGTGGAGCAGGTCGGACAGCCATCCGTCGCCGCGTCCAGCGTCCTGGCTTGCCGGCAAGACCGGCGGGGCTTCAGCACGGCGCGTGGCCGGCATGCCGAGGTCCGGCGGCGGCAGCGTCGATGCGCTGCCGGCGTCGCGCATGCGTACCTCGTTACGGCCGCCGGAGGCGGCTGCCATTACGGGCTCTTCCTGGCGCTGCACGCTGGCACGGCCGGAGGTCACGACGTCGAGGCCGCGGCCATGATGGGCGACGATCCGGTTGAGCTCGGCGAGCGCCTCGATCTGGTCGACGATCACCTTGCGCATCTGCGCGGTGTTGTCGGCGGCCTCCTGCGGCATTTCGAGCACGCCGCGGCGCAGCTCGTTGCGGGTTGCCTCGAGCTCGTTATGCATCTCGGCCGCCATCTGCTTCATGGACTGCACCATCGCACCGAACTTCTCGGTCGACTCCTTGAACATCGCATCCGTCTCGTGGTTGCTCTGCTGGTACAGGTCGTTCATCGCATTGAGGGTCTGCTGCCGCTCGTTTTCGGCCGCTGTGCGCACCGCTTCGAACTGGCGGCTGATCGCGGCCGATCCGGCGCCGGCGGTTTCCGCGACCACGCGGGCGATGTCGCGGGCGCGCTCTTCGGCCGCGGCGAGCGATTCGTCGAGCAGACCGGTGAAGCGCGACAGCCGCTGGTCGAGGTCGGTAGTGCGCAGGTCGATGGTGGTCACCAGCGATTCAAGCTGCGACTTGCGGTCGGCGACCGAGGTCGAGGTGGTACGGTTGGCCTGTTCGACCACGCCGGCTGCGTCGACCAGTTCCTTGCCGTGCTTCTCGAACTCGCTCGACAGCGCGCCGAGATCCTCCAACGCCTTCGTGGTCTTGCTGTTGAAGACGGTGAGCTGGTCTTCCAGCGTCTGCGTGGCGATGCCATTGCGGGCGGTGACGTCGTTCATGGCGGACACGAAGTCGGCCACGCGCGTCACCAGCGCGCGCTCCAGCGAGTTGAGGTTGTCGTGGGCGCCGGTCAGCACTTCCTGCAGCAGGATGTTGCCTTCACGCAGCCGTTCGAACAGCGCCACCGTATCGGTGCGCAGGATCTTGCTGGTCTCCTGCATTTCGGTGACGGCGGCGATCGAGACCTGACGCGACTGGTCGATGGCCGAACGCGACGCCTGTTCGAGGTCCTTCAGCGATTTGGCCACCGCGCCGGTGGCGAGGTCGCCGGCCGACGTGATCGTGCGCGCGACTTCCGAGCCGTGGGTCGACATCGATTGCGAGAAGGCCTGGCCGCGGCTCTCGATCGATTTCAGCGCGTCTGCGGTGACGCGGTCGATGTCGGTCGTCAGTTGCGTGGTCCTGGAAGAGAGCGCCTCGACCAGCGAACCGCGGCGGCTGTCGACGATCTGCGCCAGACGGTCGGTCTGCTGCTGAACGTAGGTGACGATTTCGTCGGTCTTGCCGGTCATCGTCGAGCCGAAATTGCTGCTCGCGGCGAGCACCGAACGCTCGATATCGGCCGAGGTCGATTTGACCTTGGTGCTGACCTCGTTCGTTGCGGCGACCAGCGCGCTCTGCGCGTTCTGCGCAGTGGTCTGGATGGTGTCGGTGGTGCTGGCGGTGACGACGCCGAGCGAACGCTCCATGTCGGCGGCGATCGCCTTGATCTGGTTCGCGGCGTCGGTGGAGGTCGCAGAAAACGAGCTCTGGGCTTCGCGCGCGGTGCCGAGGATGGAGGCGGCAGTGCCGGCGCCGACCGCAGTCAGCGTGCGTTCGACATCGATCGCCAGCGACTTGACGTGGTTGGCGGCTTCGGTCGACGCCGTGATGAGCGCGTTCTGCGCTTCGCGCGCGCCCGTCGTGATCGACTCGGCGGTGGCATTGCCGGCCATCGAGAGCGAACGCTCCACGTCGGCGGCGAGCGACTTGACCTGGCTCGATGCGTCGGCGGACGCATTCATGAGCGTGCTCTGGGCCTCGCGGGCGCCTGCAGTGATCGACTCGGCGGTCGCCGTTCCGGCGATCGAGAGCGAACGCTGAACGTCGGCTGCGAGCGACTTGACCTGGTTGGCGGCCTCGGTAGAGGCGGCGACCAGCGTGCTTTGTGCTTCGCGGGCGCCTGCGGTGACGGCCTCGGCGGTCGTCGTTCCTGCGATCGACAGCGAACGCTCGACGTCGGCGGCAAGCGACTTGACGTGGTTTGCCGCGTCCGCGGATGCGGTCACCAGCGTGGTCTGCGCCTCGCGCGCCCCTGACAGGACGGAGGCGGCCGTGGCGTCGCCTGCGGCCGAAAGGGTGCGCTCGACGTCGGCGGCGAGAGATTTGATCTGCGTAGCAGCTTCGGAGGAGGCCGACACCAGCGTGGTCTGGGCCTCCTGGGCGCTGGTCACGATCGAGGCTGCCGCGCCGGTGCCGACCGCGGCGAGGGCGGCTTCGACCTCGGCCGAGGTCAGTTTGAGTTGTGCGCCGACGTCGGAGGAAACCGTCAGCAGCGCCTGCTGCGCGGTGCGCGCGCCGGTCTGGATGGTCTCTGCGGTGTTGACGACGAGATTGGTCAGCGAACGCTCGGCGTCCTCGACATGAGACTTGATGCCGGAGGACAGCATTTCGGCGCGCGACATCAGGTCTTCGCTGGCCTGGCGGCCGCTGCTTTCGATCCGGCCTGCCACGGCTTCGATGCGCGAACCGAGCAGATCCTCGAACTGCGCCACGCGGGTGTCTATGTCGCCGGCGATGGCGCCGACACGAGTCTCGATACCGCTGGCGAGGTCGCCGACGCGGGTCTCGATACCACTGGCGATGCCGCCGACTCGCGTCTCGAGTCCACTGGCGATGTCGCCAACCCGCGTCTCAATGCCCTGATGAATTTCCTGGAACCGCGCCTGGATGGTGTCGGTCAGATAGACGCTGCGGCCGTCGAGGGTTTCGGTGACATTGGCAATACGATGGTCGACCGCTGCAATCGCCTGCGCGGTGCCCTCGGTCAACGAGGAGGTGAGCAGGCTGAGCCGCTGGTCAATCGACTGGATCGCCTGCGCCGCGCCGTCGGTCAGCGAGCCCGTCAGGGTGCTGAGGCGGTTGTCGATGGTCTCGGTGACGGACCTGGCGCGGGTGTCGAATGTTGTCTCCAGTGATTGCAGACGGCCGTCGACGGTCTCATCGAACCATTTGAGCTTGTTTTCGAGCGAAGTGTCGAGGTTGCTGACGCGGGTGCCGAGCGTGGTTTCGAACTGCAGCAGGCGCTGATCGAGGGAGGCGGTGATCTCGCCGCTGTTCGCAACCAGGCGGGTGTCGAAAGTGTCGACGTAATCCTTCAGGCTGTCGCTGATCTCCTGGGTCCGCGCGCCCATACGCTCGACGATCTCGCCGCCGAAGGTCTTGACGGTGCGATCGAACTCCGAGATGTGGCGCGTGATCAGCGCGCCGAGCGTGCCGCTATCGCGGGCGAACTTTTCCGCAAGTTCACCGCCCTGGTTCTTCACCAGTTCGTCGTACGCGCTCATCTGCAGCGCGAGGCTGTCGTGCGCGTTTTCGGTCTGACTGATCACCTTGGCAACCAGCGTGTTGACGGTCACGTCGAGCGCGTCGCTGGCCTTGTCGCCGGAGGTGAGGATGCGGCTCGCCAGGCGGTTGCCGGCATCGTCGATCTTGCTGACGAGATCGCCCGAGCGCAGTTCGAGTTCGAGCAGCAGCGAGTCGGAGGAGTTCTTCAGGGAGTCGTGGACCTGCTCGGTGCGGTCGGAGATGCCGTCGACGATGGTCGAGGAGCGCTGTTCGAATTCGCCGGTGATGCGGTCGATACGTTCGTTCAGCATCTCGTGGACGCGATCGGCCAGATCGACGAACTCGTCGTGGACGTGGCCGGTCTTGAAGTTGAGGCTGGTGGTGAGCCGCTCGGAGGCGTCGAGCACGGCGCGCGTGGTCTCGGCGCTGGCTTCTTCCAGGCGATCGAGCAGGTCGCCGCCGCGCTCGCCGAGCGCGAGGATCATGTTGTCGCCGGCATGGCTCAGCGCACTCGTGATGTGCTGGCCGCGCTCTTCCAGCGCGCCGGTGATGCTTTTGGCAACCTCGTCGACGCGCGAGGCGATCGCATCCGAGATCAGCGCGATGTCGTGGCGCAGATCGATCTGGACGCCGGAAATGGCGCTGCGAACCTGCTCGGCCTGGCCGACCAGATTGTCGCGCTGATGCGCGATGTCCTGCAGCAGCGCGCGGATCCGCACCTCGTTGTCGGAATACGCGCGCTCCAGCGCTGCGACTTCATTGGCGACGAGCGTTTCGAGTTCGCCGGCGCGCGCGATCGCGCGCTCGACGCCATCGCCCATCGCGGCGACTTCGCGGCGGATCGCTTGCCCCACGGTCACCATCGAATCGGCGGCGGCCCCCTCGGGCTCGGAGAAGCGGATCGCGACCTGCGCCATCGACTGCGCGATCATCCGCATTTCCTGGCCGCGCCAGGCGAGGCTGGCGAGGAAATAAAACAACAGCACCGGCGCAAAGAACAACGCGGCAAGGCCGGCGAGCACCAGCACGCCGCCGCTCTGTCCGATCGCCGCCTGCAGCGCGGGCAGGAAGCTGACGGTCAGCAGGCCGCAACCGATCACCCAGACGCCGCCAAACACGGAGGCAAGCGTGTAGACGCTGCGGGCAGGTTGGTTCTTCTGGATCGCCTGCAGAATCTGTCCGATGGTTTCGCGATCGTCATTGGCGGCGCGACGGGGGCTGCGCGGCTCTTCGATCGGATCGAACACCGGCCGATCGGCGCTTGCGCGCGTGTCGAACGGGTTTTCGGAATAGGTCGGCGCGGCGGACGGCATGGTCGGCGACGAGAGTTCGCCTCCGATCGAATTTCGGCTGGTGTCGACGGTCGTATCGCTGATGTTGAGCGCTTCCTGAATGGCGGAGAGCGCGACTTCAGTGGGATCTTTGACCTTCTTGGGATTGTTCGCCATGTTCAGTCCGAGCCCTCTTAACTATTACGCATCCGGCCGTTCTTGCAAAAAACGCCCCCGCAAGCTCGAAGCCGGATTCATAATCCCCCGCGGACCGCAAGCGTGCCCGCCGGCAGCTTGTCCGCTACATCCGCAAACATCCTATTGGCTGAGCGATACGAATGAAATGGCCGCGATTAAGACATTGTTAATCATCGTTAACAGCTTTGTTCCTTAAGGCCTTAAGGATACACAGATTTCTGGAACTGAATCGTCGATCACGGCAGATTGGTGTCTAAAACAAGGCAAAGATGTGGTGAATTCACAGAACGTTTCGTTAACGGGTGCCGTGATTGGCTGTTGAAAATGGCCTCTCCGAACCGCTGCGGCGAGGCGATCCGGACCTTAAGTCATGCCGCTTCATCTTGAACGGATAGAATGGATGCCATCGCCGCCGCTGGCTCCCGATGACGGGCCGATCGATTTCGAACATCTCAACCGCATGACGCTCGGCGATGCCGGCCTCGAGCAGGAGGTGTTGGCGATGTTCGTGGCCCAGTCGGCAAGACTTGTGCGAGCGCTCGCTGCCAAACCTGCGGATGCCAGCGCGCTGGCGCACACGCTGAAGGGCTCGGCCCGCGCGATAGGCGCTTTCGCCGTCGCCGATGCCGCAACCCGGCTGGAGGCGGCCATCGCCCGCGGCTTCGATGCGTCCGCTGCGCTCGCCGAACTTGGCGAGACGGTTGCAGAGGCGCGGGCGGCGATCGAGGCGGATCTGCGCCGTTCCTGAACGGAAAGCGGTCCGTATCGGCCAAAATCCCGGTAAAGTGCCTGCCTTAAGGTTTTCGTCCCGACCGCTGGCGCTGTGCGGATCGACCCGTTATAGGACTGCCGGGACCTTCATTACCTATTCGGCAGCACGAGCGATCATGGCCAAAATCCACTTTGTCGACCATACCGGCGAGAAACGAACTATTGAAGTCGAGAACGGCGCGACCGTGATGGAAGCCGCGATCCGCAACGCCATTCCCGGCATCGAAGCCGAATGCGGCGGCGCCTGCGCCTGCGCGACCTGCCACGTCTATGTCGAGGAGCCGTGGCGCGAGAAGGTCGGCGCTCCGACCCCGATGGAAGAAGACATGCTGGATTTCGGTTTCGACGTGCGGCCGAACTCGCGCCTGTCGTGCCAGATCAAGGTCAGCGACGACCTCGACGGCCTCGTGGTGTCGACGCCGGAACGGCAGGCCTGAAGTCCGAAAGACATTCAGCGCGATCCGGCGTTGGCGGTCTCCGCGAGATGGTCGTCGACGGCATATAGCGCGCAATCGGACGCGTACTCCGCGCAGGCGGCGAGAGCAGCCTCCGTCGCTTCACGCGCCGACCGCCGCCCGCCGCGATAAGCGAAAGCTCCCTTTGGCGAGACGGCAAAGGCCCTGTGCGGGCGCGCAGAGAGATAATCGGCAAATCCTGCGCGCCCTTTGTCGCGCAATTGTTGCGGCGGCGGCAGTTGCGATGGCGCTGGCATCGCGGCGATATCGCGCGTTCCCAGATTTTGATCGCGCAGGAAGCCATCCAGCGCGGGCGTCCAGAGCGGTATCCCGCGCGAAAACAGAGAATGGCCGTCATCGCCATGGGGCGGGAAATCGACGAATTGGGCCCGCCCGCCGTTGCCGGTAAAGGCTGTGTGCATTCGGCGCGCCAGTTCGGGCCCGAAGAACTTGTCGTTCTGCGCGTAGATCCACAGCGTCGGAATCCGTGACGTCTTTCCCAGCGTGGCAAAGGCGCGGACCAGCGCATCCTCGTCGCAGACGTCATTGTCAGCGCGCGAACCGCGGCCACCGGCGAAGTTGATCGCCGCGGCGAGCCCCGGCGGCGCATCGGCGGTCAGCGCCAACGACGCGAAGCCGCCGGCGGAGACGCCGACCGCAATCATGCCATTGGTCGAAACGTCGGTCCGGCTACGCATGGCCTCGATCGCCGCGCGCAGATCGCTGGCCGACTGCCATGCCGCACGCAAATATTCGCGCCTGTCGCACGGGCCGCTGCTCTCGGCATATTGGCCGCCGGAATCGCCGTAGCCTCTGCGCATGAAGACCAGTGCCGCAAAGCCCCGGCGGGCCAATTCGAGGGCTTGCCGATAGGATCCATACGGCGACATCGGCGCTCGCGCCGACCCTTCGCGCGGAGTGCCGTGGCTGATCAAGGCGAGTGGATAGCGGCGCGTGCCCGACGGCCGCAACAGCATCGCCTCAAGTCCGCGCGGGCCAGCAGCCTCCATCGGAATCCGCAGGTCCTCGCGATGATAGTCCGCCGCCGCGGCAGGCTGTAGCGCGGCGCCGGCGAACGCAAGAAGGAGCAGCGCGGCACGCGTCATCCGGGGTCCACGCCGCTGCGGATCCACGGCGCAAATTTCGCCTTCAGTTCGGACGTCAGCGGCACGGGCTTGCGCGTGGTCTCGTCGATCAGGACGGTGATCGCGCGCGCCGACGCAACGCATTTGCCTTCGGAAAACACCACCTGATCGAAGCTCACCGAGGTGCGGCCGAACTTTGCGACGCCAAGCCCCAATTCGATCTTGCCCGGCCAGTGCAACTCGGCGCGGAAATGGATATCGATCCGCACCATGATCCAGCCGAGCCCTTCCGGCATCAGCCCGTAGCTGCGGTCCTTCATCAGCGTGACGCGGCCGGTTTCGAAATAGGTGGCGTAAACCGCGTTGTTGACGTGCTGGTTGGGATCGAGGTCGGCAAATCTCACATTGTCCGACAAGCGGTAGGGAAAATCCTCCAGACGTGGGGTCGCGTCCGGACGCAAGGGGGCGTTCACGGGGTCATCTCCGAATATCTCGTTCCCTTACAGCCCAGTTGTCGAATGACGGCAAGGGGTTGCCGCCGCCGCGAACGCCATATTATGGCTTTCCTGTCAGCCCCGGGTTGGCTAGACAGATGCGGCCTTCCCGCCAGGTTCAACCGAAAAGAAGCTGACATGAGCGAAGTGATCAAAACCGACGTGCTGATTATTGGCGCGGGTCCGTGCGGCCTGTTTGCCGTTTTCGAACTGGGCCTCTTGGACATGAAGGCGCATGTGGTCGACATCCTCGACAAGATCGGCGGCCAGTGCGCGGAGCTCTACCCGGAAAAACCGATCTACGACATTCCCGGCATTCCCTTCGTCACCGGCCAGGGCCTGACGGACGCGCTGCTCGAACAGATCAAGCCGTTTCATCCGACTTTCCATCTCAATGAGATGGTGGAGACGATCGAGAAGATCGGCGATCCCGGCTTTCGCGTGACGACCGATGCCGGCCAGGTGTTCGAATGCAAGGTGGTGGCGATTTCGGCGGGCGGCGGCTCGTTCCAGCCAAAGCGTCCGCCGGTGCCGGGCATCGAGGCCTATGAAGGCTCCTCCGTGTTCTATGCCGTGCGCAAGATGGAGCAGTTCCGCGACAAGAACATCCTGATCGTCGGCGGCGGCGATTCCGCGCTCGACTGGACGCTTAACCTGCATCCGGTTGCGAAACGCGTGACGCTGCTGCACCGGCGCGACGATTTCCGCGCCGCGCCTCACAGCGTCGAGCAGATGCGCGCGCTGGTGGCTGGCGGAAAAATGGATCTGAGGATCGGTCAGGTCACTTCGCTGGAAGGCGAGGGCGGCAAGCTTTCCGCGGCCGTGATGAAAAGCAACGACAACGCGATCTCGAAAGTCGACTGCGATACGATGCTGCCGTTCTTCGGACTGACCATGAAGCTCGGCCCGGTGGCGAACTGGGGCGTCGCGCTCGAGAACAATCTGGTGCCGGTCGACACCGCGGCGTTCGAGACCAATGTTCCCGGCATCTTCGCGATCGGCGACATCAACACCTATCCCGGCAAGCTCAAGTTGATCCTGTCCGGATTCCACGAAGGCGCGCTGATGGCGCAGAAGGCGCACCGCTACGTCTATCCGGACAAGCGGCTGGTGTTCCAGTACACCACCTCGTCGTCGAGCCTGCAGAAGAAGCTCGGGGTCAACTGATCCCAAAATATGACAGTTGGGCCCGCGGAGCTTTGCCGGAACCGCGCGGCGATCGTTACTGGAACCGTCCGCGAAATGGCCTTAGTCTGCGGCCATTCATTTGGGGATTGATCAGGTGATAACGATGCGCAAGCTGACCGGACTTCAACTGATACTTCCGCTCGTGATCGGGCTCGCGTTTGCCGGTGAACTCGCCGCACAGACGGCGGAACCTTCTGCGACCGGCCTTTGGCAGAAGGTCGAGAAGGGCAAACCGGTCGGATGGTTTCTGGTGGTCGATCGCAACGGCCTCTTCGAAGGCGCGTTCGCCAAGCTTTTTTCCGAGCCCGGCGATCCTCCCAATCCAGTCTGCTCGAAATGCACCGACGATCGTAAGGACGCGCCGTGGCTCGGGCTCTCCTTCATCCGCGACATGAAGCGCGACGGATTGAAATACGAGAACGGCAACGTGCTCGATCCGCGCGACGGCAAGATCTACAAGGCCAAGATGACGCTGAGCCCGGATGGGCAGACGCTGACGATGCGCGGCTATCTCGGTATCTCGCTGCTGGGCAAGGATGAGGTCTGGACCCGACTGCCGGACACGGAGTTGGCGCAGGTCGATCCCGCGATCATCGCAAAATATCTGCCGGCACAGGCCGCGGCGATGAAGCCGGCGGCTGGTCCGGCAAAGGCCCCCGCAGCGCCCAAGAAGACCACTTCGCCAGCACCAATTCCTGCACCTGCGCGCTAGATTTTGATTTGACGCGTTTTCTTGACGCGAACCGGTCTCCACTTCGCTGGAAAACGCTCTAGTTCAGGCCGGTTCTGCCGGGTGGCCGCGGCGCGCCCGGCGCGACCGGTATCGGCGCCACCGGCTGCGACGTGACTTCAGGCACCCCCGCATCGAGCTGCAGCACGGCGGCGGCGGCCGGCACGGCGGCATCGGCCATCGCGGCGTGGCCCTCGGCGCTCGGATGCACCGCGCCGCCATAGACAGCCGACAAGACGCCCCAGGTTGCGTCATGGATGTCGGCCGGCTGCTGCGATGTCGGCAGGCCTTGAGGGTAAGTCATCGCCGCGAAGTAGCTGTCATTGGCATCGCGGATCCAGCGCGCGCGGGGCAGATAGGCGCGGTACTCGCCGGCGCTGCGGCCGCACAACATCGGCTGGCTGGCGGCGGTGACGATATCGGGATCGAAGCTGTTGCCGGTCGCCGAGAAGCACTGCCGGTCGAATTCGGGATCGCTTTCGGCGCGCGCACAGAAGCCGTGACTGGCAAAGCTGGTCTGATGGCTGTCGACGAAGGTCATGCGGTCGGTGCTCGGATTGCGGCACAGGATGCCGCCCTCGCACAGCGCCAGCCCTCTCAACTGCGGCAGGAATTCGCTTTCGACGAAGTTCGACACGGCGGCCAGCCGCTGCGGCTGGGCATTGAAGGAGGGATGAATGTCGAAGCCGGCGCGTCCGCCGGGGCAGGGCGCGCCGCCATTCGCCACCGTTGGATTGGCGTAGGAGGTGTAGACCACGCGCGACAGGTCGCCGCCGACCAGCGGCTTCAACGCCTCGCGCAGCTTGGCAAAGCCCTGCGGCAGATCCCGCGTCATCGCGCTGCGCGCGTCGTCCACCGAGGCCATCACGCCGCTGCGCCGAAACAGCGCGCGTTCGGTCGCCGTGTCCACGATCACATCGGCGACGAGGCCAGAGAAATAGATGTCGTTGGCGCCGACCGACAGCAGCACCAGGTCGAGCTTGCGATCCGGCTGGCGGCGTTTCGCGGCGGTAATCGCTTCGCGCAGTTCGGCCAGTTGCCCGTTGACGGTGCCCTGGCACGCACCGCCCGATTTCGACGGCAGGCAGTCACGGGCGCGCTGCGAGCCGAACAGCCCGTCGGCGATGGTGGCGCCGGTGCAGGCCAGCGGCAGGTAAGTCACCGCGATGTGCGGATATCGCACGGCGAGCGCCAGCGCGGTCCGGGTCTGATAGCTGTAGAGCGAACGGTGGCAGGCGGGATTGAACCAGAGCGCGCTCTGGCGCTGCCACACCGTCAGCAAGTCCGGCGCTTCGCAGGCGCGTCCGCCCTTATAGCCGGCGCGGCTCGGACGGTAGTATTGCGCGGCTGCCGTTCCAAGATACGAGCGGAAGCAAAAGCCTTCATCGGCCAGCGCAATCGGCCGGTCCGGATTTCCCTCGCCGGAAGCGACACTGTCGCCGAGGCCGGCGATGAAGATGTCGCGCACCGCGATCTCGGTGAAAACGCGCTGACTACCATCCGAGCTGGACACGTCGGCGGTCACCACCGTGGTGCGGCCGTAGCGGACCCGGAGATTGACCGGTTCGGCGCAGTCGAAGGTGGAAGTTTGCGGGCCGTCGCCATCGTCGACCGTCCAGGCGCAGGTGGCGCCGACCGGCACCGGGCCGGTCAGGCGGATCACGATCGGATGATCGATCGGCGTCAGATAGCTTTCCTTGACGTTGTCGCGGGTGCAGGGCTCGCTGACGCGGCCGGCCAGATCGATACAGAGCCGGTTCACCGTGTTGCGCGCCCAGCCGCGGCCGTCGCTCTGGATTGCCAGCACCTGCTCCGAAGCCAGCACGCTGCGGCCCCGGCCGCTTTCAGCGTGCAGCAGGAAATCCCGCTCCTCGCGGAACAGGCGGAAACGGTTGCGCACCTCCCAGGAAATCTGCAGCGGCCCGTAGCCGCCGGCGGTCTGTGCTTCCGCAGCCGACGTGGATATGCCGGCCAGCGCGCCGGCGACCAGCGCGACCGACAGCATCGAACGTAAGAGAATTCCAGCCATGGCGTCGTTTGACGTTAGCGGTAAGGCAGAAATAAGAGAATGAGGCAGCTCTGCCTCAAAAGACCAGACAGCGCAGATAACGACGCCGTTACCAGCCTCAGGATTGCCGGCCCTTGATCGGTTGTCGCACCCGGGCCTTGGCCGTGCAGGCTTCGCCAAGCCGACGCCGCTCCAGCCAGGGTTGTACCACGCTGAGCCATAGTTCGCGTGTGCCCATGATCCATATCGAGATGCCGAAGGGGATCAGGAAGTACAGGATCCGGAACACTACCAACGTCGCCAGCAACGCCTCCTTGCCGAACTGCGGCAGCGCCACCAGCATCGCGGCGTCGAACACGCCGATGCTGCCGGGCGCATGACTGGCAAAGCCGAGCAGCGTCGCCAGGATGAACACCACCGCCAGCGAAACGAAGTCGATATGCGGCTCGGTTGGCATCAACAGATACATCGCCAGCGCGCAGAACCCGAGATCGACGACGCCGATCACGACTTGCAGCAGCGTCAGCCGGGCAGACGGCAAAACGACCTTCCAGCCGTTCTGCCCAAGCTCGCGGCGACCCTCGCCCATCAGCAGCCAGACGAAATAGGCGGCGATGCCGGCGAGGCAGCCGAGCGCGATCAGCCGGTTCATCGCCGGCGGCAGCAGGTCCATCGCCGTTGCCGCCTCGGGATGCCAGGCCATGCCGCAGCCGAGCACAAACAGATTGCCCAGCCAGAAGGTCAGGCCGGAGAGAAAGCAGATTTTTGCGACATCGATCGCGGTCAGACCGTAGTCGGAATAGATCCGGAACCGGATCGCACCGCCGGTAAAGACGGTGGCGCCGATGTTGTGGCCGATGGTGTAGCTGGTGAAGCTCGACAACGCGGCGATGCGATAGGGCACGTGCGTCTTGCCAATGGTTCGCAACGCAAAGAAATCATAGAAAGTCAGCGTGCAAAACGCGCCTACCACGCACAGCGCGGCCAGCGCGATCCGATGCGGGGCGATGTCGGTGAGCGCAGTCAGGATAACCCCGGTATCGACCCCCTTGAGGGTGTGAACCAGGTGCGTAATCGCAAGACCGATGATGAGTAGACTCGCAGCGATACCCAGCCGTTTCCAGCCGATCTTCTTCTTGAAGCCACGCCCGAGCGCGGTCAGCAGCCGATGCATTCATCCTCCCGGCGGGCGGCAACGTAAATATTAAGGTCTGTCACGACAGGTGACAGTCGACGGTCAGAGGCACCGTTCGCGCAATCCATAAGCCAAAACCGGACCGTTGTGCAGCCCTTGACAAGCATGCCTTTTGGCTTCGTCCGCCACCTTTGTCATACGCCCTACATATGTCGCCGCGTTAACGATTTTGAGTCGCAACGAGGTCCGTTCCGCGTGCTCTTTTTGCCGTTCCGTCGTTCCATCACGGCGTTTTTGAGGTGCTTAGGAACATCCTTTTCAGGAGCCGGTTAGCTTCCCATCAGCGATCGAACATGAAGCGCATGTCAGGCCGGGAAAGGGCCTGCGCCTGCATGTTCCCAACGGAGGACGGCAATGGGACTCTTCACCAAAGACATCAAGACCATGAACGACCTGTTTATCCATCAATTGCAGGACATCTATTACGCCGAGAAACAACTCGTGAAGGCTCTGCCGAAGATGGCGGAAAAAGCGACCGATAAGCAGCTTAAACAGGGTTTTTTGACCCATCTCGACGAAACAAAGACGCATGTGCAGCGCCTTGAGGAGGTATTCCGGATGCACGGCGCCGAGGTGAAGGCGGTCGATTGTCCGGCGATAGACGGCATCATCGAGGAAGCCGACGACGTCGCGGGCGAGATCGCGGACAAGGCCGTGCTGGACGCAGCCCTGATCAACGCAGCCCAAGCCGCCGAGCACTATGAGATCACCCGCTACGGCAGCCTGATCGCGTGGGCGCGCCAGCTCGGGCGCAACGACTGCGCCAGCATTCTGCAGCAGACGCTCGATGAGGAAAAGAAGACTGACACCAAGCTGGCCTCGCTGGCGGAAGGCAAGGTCAACCTGCGAGCCGCAAGCTGATCTCTCCTGTTGAATGAGGCAAAAAGCCGCGCGGGGCCACCTCGCGCGGTTTTTGTCGTAAGGAAACGGTCGGATACATCTATACTTCGATGTTTGACGAAATGTTATGCTGAAACCGACGTCGTTGAATGGCATTGGATCCCCAAATCGAGGTGATCCATGCGAAGCGCTTCGCTGGTAATTGCGGCGGCGTTTTGCTGACCGCTGCTGTCGCGATTCTTTGGGCACGTCGATGAAGCTGTCCAAGATGAGGTAGACCGGATTCGCGAAGCGAACTCGCCGTCACTAAAGCCGCTCCGGAAGCCGTTCCAGGAATGTTTGGCTAACCCGAACTTAACCATCGGCGGGGGGTACTTCCGGTGAGTTTTCAAACCGTTGTTCACCATCCGCGCAAGTGAATTGTGGCGGTTACCTCAAATATACGAATGGAGCCGCAATTACAGGCCACGGGGGAGTCTGTAAATGTACCGCGTTCTAACTTGTCTCACCGCCGAGCATGACTGGCGCCTGGTCGTATTGGCAGGCACCATCTGCTGGCTCGCCAGTGCGGTCGCAATCAGCCTGTTTCATCGGGCCAGGGCGTCCCGCGGCCGAGCGCGGGCGGTCTGGATCGGCCTCGATGCGGCTGTCGGAGGCTGTGGAATCTGGGCCACCCATTTCGTCGCGATGCTGGCCTACGATCCCGGCGCGAGCGCCGGATACAGCATACCCATCACCTTGTTGTCGCTGGTCTTCGCGATAACCATCGTCGCCATCGGCCTCTGCATTGCGTTGTCCAGCGCGCGCCAATCGGTAGTCGCCCTCGGCGGCGCCGTCATCGGCGGCGGTGTCGCAGCGATGCACTATACCGGCATGGCGGCACTTGAGCTTCCGGCGTTCATTGTGTGGTCGCCCGGCATCGTTGTGGCCTCGATTGTGTTTGGCAGCCTGTTCGCGGCCATCGCGCTTCTTGTCGCCGCACGTCGCGACAATCTCGGCCATACCGTGGCCGCCACCGGGCTGCTGACGGTTGCCATCGTTTCGCATCATTTCACGGCGATGGGCGCCGTCACGCTCATTCCCGATCCGACTCTCGGTACCGACGGGCTGTCGATTTCTCCGACCGCGCTTTCGTTTCTGACGGCGGTCGCGGCCTTCGCCATCCTCGGCTTGTCGCTGCTGGCGTCGATGATCGACCGCCGCGCCAAGGGCGAACTCCATGGGCAGAAAGTCCTGCTCGACACCGCACTCGACAACATGTCGCAGGGACTTTCCATGTTCGATGCGGATGGCCGCATCCTCTTGTACAACGAACGCTATGCCCAAATGATGGGACGGACCGGCATGGCTCTCCAGGGTCGTTTGCTGCTCGATGTGCTCCGGCAGCAGAAAGCGGTCAATCGATGGGACGGCGATCCCGATCAGTTCGTCGCCAGCGTGATCGCTGCGGCCAAGGCCGGCAACAGTGTGACCAGGACGGTGAGCCGCAACGGACGTTCGCTTCGCGTCGTCGATCAGCCCATGAAGGGCGGCGGATGGGTCGCTACCTTTGAAGACATCACCGAATGGCAGGCCGCCCAGGAACAGATCTCGCATATGGCGCGCCATGACGCGCTGACCAATCTGCCGAACCGGACGCTGTTCCGCGAGCAACTCGAAAAGGCCTTGCGGCTTGCCAAACGCAGCGATCAGCTTGCGGTGCTCTGTCTCGACCTCGACCACTTCAAGGACATCAATGATTCGCTCGGTCATCCGGTCGGCGACGCGCTCCTGAAGGAAGTCGCCCGTCGTCTCGGCGAATGCATCACCGACCACGACACGGTGGCGCGGCTGGGCGGCGACGAATTCGCGATCGTGCAGTTCTGCAGCGATTGCGATCCATCCGCCGTTGCCTTGCTCGCCAGCCACGTGGTCGAGCACGTTTCCGCGCCCTACGAAATCGCCGGACACCAGCTCGTCATCGGCGTCAGCATCGGTATTTCGCTGGCGCCGGAGGACGGCAAGAATCCTGACGAACTCCTCAAGAAAGCCGATCTCGCGCTCTATCGCGCCAAGGAGGACGGCCGCGGCACCTATCGCTTCTTCGAGACCGGGATGGACGCCCGCGCCCAGGCGCGGCGGCTGCTGGAACTCGACTTGCGCGCCGCACTGCAGCGCGAGGAATTCCAAGTCTATTACCAGCCGATCCGCGACGTCGCCAAGGACGTCGTCGTTGCTTTCGAAGCCCTGGTGCGGTGGAATCATTCGCTACGCGGCATGATCTCTCCGATCAACTTCATTCCGCTGGCGGAAGAAACCGGCCTGATCGTGCCGATCGGCGACTGGGTGTTGCGCCAGGCCTGCATGGACGCGGCCGGCTGGTCGCGGGATGTCGGCGTCGCCGTCAATCTCTCGCCGGTGCAGTTCAAGAATCCCAATCTGGTATTGTCGGTGAAGGAGGCGCTGAAAGCCTCCGGTCTTCCGGCGAACCGGCTCGAGCTCGAGATCACGGAATCGGTGCTGCTGCAGAACAGCGAGGCAACGCTTTCGGTTCTGCACGAGCTTCGCGCCTTTGGCGTCCGGATTTCGCTGGACGACTTTGGAACCGGATATTCATCCCTGAGCTACCTGCGCAGCTTCCCGTTCGACAAGATCAAGATCGACCGTTCGTTCGTCACTGAACTGGCGACGCGCGATGATTCGATGGCGATCGTCCGCGCCGTGACCGGCCTCGGCAAGAGCTTGGGCATCGTCACCACGGCCGAAGGCGTCGAGACCGACGCGCAGTTCGACCTGTTGCGCCAGGAAGGCTGCACACAGGCGCAAGGCTATCTGTTCAGCCCGCCGCGTCCCGCAGCCGAGGTGGAATCGATGCTGTCGAAGGCACGGGCCCGGGTCGTCGCCTAGTTTTCTCAAGCCTTGTTTCTTCAGGCCTTGAGCAACGCGAAATGCGCACCGCAGAACGCCATTGCCGCGCCGAGGCATAGGGCTGCAAGGCCTGCCAGCACGCCCGAAATGGTCGGAACGGGGCTCGGCGCCGAGGCGGCCTGTCCCGCGCCCGCGAGGATCAACACCCCGACGGCGATCAGGAACTGGCGCATCCGCTGCGGAATTTGGCCCGAGGCCGCGCTGTGCATCAGGTTGGCGGTAAAATAGCCGCCGGAAAAGCCGACGGTCGCGATCAGCCACCACGCGATCGCCGCGCCCGCGGGCATGAATTCGCTGGTATCGGACCGCCACAGGCCGCCGAGATCGAGGCCGTAACGCGCGCCCAGCATGTGCACGGCCAGCGCCAGCAGCACTCCGGAAACAATCGCGCCGGCCAGGATCAGGCGGCGCGGAAAATAAGTCGTCTCGGCCATGGCCCGCTTGTAAGGTAAAGCCGGCTCACCGCGCAAGCAGGCGGCTTCAAACGATACGGGATATTTTGGATTGCCGACATCACTACCGAACCAGGCCGGGGAAGGCGAGGGTGCGCGCACGATCAGCTACGTCTACAAGGCGTCACTGATCTCGTCGGCGTATCAGTTCGAACTGACGGAGGCCGGATTGTCGTGGCGGATCGGCCGCCGGTCCGGCGTGTGGCCGTATGCCGATATCGCTTCGATTCGCCTGTCGTATCGACCGATGTCGCTGCAGTCCCGCCGCTTTCGCGCCGATATCGCAAGGACCGGCGGCGGGCGGATCGCCATCCTTTCGACGACCTGGCAGACCGTCTCGTTGATGACGCCGCAGGATCAGGGCTACCGCGCCTTCATCACCGAGCTGCATCGAAGAATGAAGGCGGCAGGCAGCAAGGCTTCCCTGACCGGCGGCATCGGGACGGTGACCTATGCCACAGCGGTTACGATGGTGGCGTTGCTGGCCATCGCCATGATCGGACTTCTCGTCCGGGCGCTTGCGACTTCCGAATTCACCGGCGCGTTGTTTCTTGTCGGCATGGCGATCTGGTTTGCCTGGACCATCGGCGGCTTCATCAAGCGCAATCGGCCACGCAGATATTCGTTCGACGCGCTTCCCGAGACATTGCTGCCGTAACAGGCTTCGCAATCAAGCGACACGAAATGTGATTTCGCGAAGCGCCGCAGGGCACGGCACTCTGTGCAGCATTCCCAATAAACAGGCGAGTTGCCGTGACACCCCCACCGACGCGATCGCCGACGGAAGCCGAGATTGCCGCGATCAATGCGCGGCATCTGATCGAGACGCCGCTACGGCCGGCCGACCTGCTGTTCGTGTTCGGCACGCGCGAGGACGTCGAGGAGCGCGTCGCTGAAGCCTGCCGGTTGTGGCGCGAAGGGTTTTTTCGCTGGGCGATCGTGAGCGGCGGCGTGACGCCAGGATCCGATCTGTCTGAATGCGAGATCATTGCCGGTGCAATGGCCGCGCGCGGCGTTCCGGCCGACATCATCCTGAGAGAGGATCGCGCAATGAACACCGGCGAGAACGTTATCTTCTCGCTGCCGATCATTGACGCCGCGCTCGGGCTCGCCAGCATCCGCAGCGTGATCTGTCTCGGCAATAGCTGGACGGCGCGCCGCTATCCGATGACGCTGCATCGGCATTGGCCGGAAGTGGAGAAGATGCTGGTCATGGTCGACAGTTTCAGGACGCCGCGGGCGCTTTGGCACACCGACGCGGAGTTCAGCCGCCGCATGCTTAGGGAATGGCACAAGATCGAGCCGTACAAGGCGAGGGGCTTTATCGCGGAATGGCCGCGGCGTGAAACGCGCGATCGGTAGCTCTACTCGGTCGTATCGACGTCCTCTTTCGCCGTCAGCATTCCCGAGAGCGTTCGCAGCGCCAGATCGAGCTGCTCGGTGCTCGGGGCGCCAAGCGCCAGGCGGACGGCGTTTGGGGCATGGCCGGGGATCACGGCGAAGGTGGTCGAGGGGGTCAGCGCGATGTCGCGCCGGGCCGCGGCGGCGACGAATGTCTGCGAGCGCCAATGCGAGGGCAAAGTGAGCCAGAGATGGTAGGATTTGGCGTTCGCCTGGATTTCGAAGCCGGCGAGGTACCTGGCCGCCATCTGCTGGCGCCGCGCGGCATCGATCCGTTTCAGGCGTGACAGTTCGGCCACCGTGCCGTCAGCCATCAGTCGTTGTCCGGCGGCAAAGGCAAATCCGGAAGCCGTCCATCCGCCCGAGCGAACCGCGGCCATGATGCGCTCGCGCAGGCGCGGCGGCGAAACGATGAAGCCGAGCGCGAGGCCGGGCGCCACCTTCTTCGATAGGCTGTCGAGCGTGATGCAGCTATCCGGCGCGAGCGCGGCCATCGGCGTTTCTTCGTCGAGAAAGCCATAGACCGTGTCCTCGATGATCGTGAGGCCGAGCTTCTCGACGACGCGCAGCAGGTCGGTCCGGCGCGCCTGCGGCATGGTCATCCCGAGCGGATTCTGAATCGTCGGCTGAACGTACAGCGCCGACAAATGCGCCTCGCGGTGCGCCTTCTGCACCGCGTCCGGACGAACGCCGTTCTCGTCCATCGCGAGCGGCACCAGCGTGACGCCTAACCTCGCGGCGATGTCCTTGATGAAGGGATAGGTCAGCGCCTCGACGCCGCAGCGGCCGCCGCTCGGCACCATCGCCGCCAGCGCCGCGGCGATGCATTGCCTGCCGTTCGCGGTGAAGACGAGTTGATCGGGGGCCGGGGACCAGTCCTCGCGGGAGAGAAACTCGGCGGAAATGGTCCGTGCCGCCTGCGTGCCTGTCGTGGTCGAGTGCCGCAACGCGAGATCGAGCACTTCGGGACGCTCCAGCCCCGCAAGGCTCCTTGCGATCATCACCGATTGCGTCGGCAGGATCGGATAGTTCACTTCCAGATCGATACGCGCGCCGCGCGGCTCAGTCGGCATGGGGATGCCGCGGCGCGTCTCGCCCGAAACGAACGTGCCCCGACCGACTTCGCCGACCACGAGGCCGCGGCGCAGCAACTCGGTGTAGACGCGGCTCGCCGTGGAGACGGCGATCTTCCGCTCATAGGCGAAGCTGCGCTGCGGCGGCAGGCGGTCGCCGGGTTTGAGGCCGCCATTGGCGATCTCGGCGGCGACGGTATCGGCAAGCTTCAGGTACTCGAATTTTGACATTATTGCACCGAGAGCAATGTTTTCCTTGCACCGAGCATTGTATCGGATCATTTTGGAACCATCAAGCCAGAGATTGCACTGAGAGGGGTGCAAACAATCGGTCCATTAAGGTGCAAGCGCTCTCGCAAGCGTTTGCGCCGGCGGCAGCGGCTTGCCGCGTGAAAGCAAGGAGAAGTGCGATGACCACGATCTATTCGACGGCAGGCCAACCTGCTCCCCAAAGCGTCCCGGGCGGATTCTTCCGCGTCCTCGGAAACTGGGTAAACGGCATCGTCACTTATTTTGCGCACCGCCACGCCATCCAGACGCTGAGCGAACTGGACGATCGCGCGCTCCGCGACATCGGCATCGAACGCAGCCGGATTGAATCGGCCGTGCGCGGCAACGTCGATCCGGATTTCGGGCGCATCATGTAAGGCGCCTGGTTTGATCGCTCTGCACATCAAACGGCCCGGTCGATCGACCGGGCCGAATTTGTTTGTCGGATCGCGTACCGCGCAAATTATTCCATCGGAACGGAAATGGCCCTAGTGCCGTACCACCAGCACCGAGCATCTGGCATAGCGCACGACATGGCCAGCGTTGGAACCGAGGAAATAGGTCCGCATCGCCGGCCGGTGCGAGGTCATCACGATCAGGTCGGCCTTGATCGCCGCCGCCTCTTCGAGGATCTCGTGATAGATGCCGCCCTGCCGCACTGCGGCGGAAATGCGCGACGCCTCGATGCCGGATTCCTTCGCCACGATGGTGAGCGCTTCTTCCGAAGTGGCGCGCTGCTGGGCGTCGAAATCGGCCGGCACATATTCCGCCAGCATCACCGGCGTCATCGGCAATACGTTGAGCAGGCGCACCGAGCCATTCCAGGTCTGCGACAGCGTCGCAGCCGTTGCGATTGCGGGCTTGGCCAGATCGGTATCGGCCAGGTCGATCGGCACGAGAATCGACTTGAACATCTGCGCCTCCTGGCTTGAGCCCGTTCGGTCCTGACTTATCAGGATCGGGCTCCAGCCTTTTGTTTTGACATGTTTTCTTTTACGCGAACTTGTTCTCAATTCGCTCGAAAACCGCGTCGTGGAGAGCTTAGCATGGCGGGGGAGGGAAGTCCGCCTGCCTCAATCGTCCAGCGCCTGCTTCAGCAATTTCGGGCTGGTGAAGCGCACGAGTTTGCCGCGCCGGAACGCCACCTCGCTCCAGTCGTCGACCGCAAAATCCAGGATGGCCAGGCCAGCGGTTGGCAGGTTGTCCTCAAGTGACTTCTTCGCCGCTGCGTCGCCGCTGCCGGCAAGCATCAAGGCCAGCTCATGCATGCCGGGATTGTGGCCGATCAGCATCAAGCGCGCGGGATCGGTGACTTCGACCATGCGGATGATCCGCAGGAGCTGCGCCGGCTCGGCGCCGTAGAGTTCGTCGAGCAATTCGACCTGCGGCTGCGGAAGCCGTTCCTGCGCTGCATCCTTCATCGCATCGCGCGCGATCTCCCAGGTCTGACGCGCCCGCACCGCGGTCGAAACCAGGACCGCGTCGGGGAGGGGCGGATGCCGGCCGATCCAGGTTCCGATGGCGGCGGCATCGAGCCGGCCGCGCTCGTCGAGACGGCGGTCCTGGTCATGGCCCGAAGGCGCGGCGTGTTCGGTCTTGGCGTGACGCAGCAGCATCAAACGGCGCATGATCGCGATCTCGATTCGGTCTTAGTCTGGACTAATCTACAAGCTCATGTCCCGGACAAGGTGACAAGCGCAGCAGCGGTCCGTAAGAAACGCCATGCCCGAGACTTTCACAAGTGCGACCAACGGCCCCGACGACGACGCGCCTTTTCGCTCGCGTCTGTCATTCGACCTGGATGTTGACATTTGCGTGGTGGGAGCCGGACTTGCCGGCCTGACGGTGGCGCTGGAGGCTGCGCGCCTTGGGGCCAGCGTGGCCGTGCTCGAAGGCCGCTATGTCGGCTGGAACGCGTCCGGTCATCAGCTCGGCACGGTGATGCCGGGTTACAGTCTTCCGATCGGCGACCTGATCGAGCGCGTCGGCCTGGAGGACGCGCGCGAGCTGTGGGCGATGTCGAAGCAGGGCGCTGATTACGTTCGCGCCGCCGCCACCGAAGAGGCTATGCCGGGAATTGCACTGACCGAGGGCGCGCTGGAGGTCTCCACCGTCGACGCCGGCGAAACGCTGATCAGCCGGCTGCAGACGCTGAGCGAGGATTTCGAGACCGAGGTCGAGGGATGGCAGGTCGACCGCGTTCGCGCTCAGCTCGGGACGGCACGCTATTTCCACGGCATCTATTATCCGCGCGCGTTCCAGATCGACGGCCGCAAATACATCCACGGTCTTGCCGCGCAGGCGAGGCGTGCGGGCGCGCGCATCTTCGAGGATACGCCGGTCGTCAGCATCGATCCGTCGGGGATTCGCAAGCGCATCGTGACGCCGTCGGCGCGGCTCCGCGCATCGCACATCGTGCTGGCCGGCAACGTTCACCTCGGCGCTCCGTTGCGCCGCCTGTCGGAGACGCTGCTGCCGGTCTGGCGCTATGCCGCGGTAACGGAGCCGCTCGGCGAGCGGCTGGGCGAGGTGATCGCGTTCAAGGGGTCGGTGGCCGACAGTGACGGCATCGATCATTTCCGGATCGTCGACGGTGACCGGCTGATGTGGGCCAGTCCGGAAACCACCTGGGAGGCGCGGCCAAGCCGCTTTGGACCCGCCGTTCAGCGCCGCATTGCCACCATCTTCCCAGAGCTCGGCAAGGTCGCGATTTCGGACGTGTTCGGCGGCGCGGTCGGGGTGACCGTGCACGGCATGCCGCAGATCGGCCAGCTGCGCAAAGGACTGTGGGTCGCCAGCGGCTTCGGCCGCCATGGGCTGAATACTTCGGCGATGGCGGGGCAGGTCATCGCGCGCAGCATTCTGTGGGGCGAGGAACGCTGGAAACTGTTCTCGCCGTTCGAACTGGTCTGGGCGGGCGGCGCCACCGGCCGCGCCGCCGGCCATCTGATCGGCCTGTGGGGGCGGGGCCATTCCGCCGCGGCGGGCGCGCTGGCCCGTTACCGCGAAGGCGCCCGCGCCCGGGAAGGCGTGCGCGAGGCGCGATTGGCGGAGGCCAACCGGCAGGCCGGAACCATGCCGCAGCGCCGTCCGCCGGCTGGGCCACGCCCGATGCGTCCACAGCCTCCGCGGCCGGCGGGGGCGCAGGACGGCGGGATCCAGGTTGTCCCCTCGCAGGAAAGTGAGAAAATCCGGGACGGTTCCGTGTAACGTCGGCGCCCGTGGGCCGTACTTGATGGCGAACCGTTACGCCCGCCTCGCACGGAGATTTCCATGATCGACCGCCGTATCCTGCTCGCATCCCTGGCCGGCCTGTTTGGCCTCGCTGCTTTCCGCTGGCTGCGCACCAGCCCGGCACAAGCCGCCGAGAAATTCGAGGTGGAAAAGACCGACGCCGAATGGCGCCAACAGCTCACGCCGCAGCAATATGAAATCCTGCGCAAGCACGGCACCGAGCGGCCGGGTTCGAGCCCGCTCCTGAAAGAAAAGCGGAAGGGCATCTTTGCCTGCGCCGGTTGCGATCTGCCGCTGTTCTCTTCGGACACCAAATATGAGAGCGGAACTGGCTGGCCGAGTTTCTGGAAGCCACTCGACAACGCCCTTGGCGAAACCAAGGACACGACGCTCGGGATGACGCGCACAGAAGTTCACTGCCGCCGCTGCGGTGGACATATGGGGCACGTCTTCGATGACGGGCCAAAACCGACCGGCTTGCGCTATTGCATCGACGGGTTTGGGCTGGTGTTTCACCCGGCTGCTCCGTCGGCCTCGTGAACGGCGCTGCTCGGCAATTGTTGCCCGCCCGGCAAATGTGCCCCGGTCTTCGGACCGGGGCTTTTTTTCTTAAGTCTTTGATTTTTATTGATTTTGTGGTTTGGCACAACGCTTGCGACATCTTCTCACGACGCGGCCTCGGTTTCCCTGGAACGGCGAGCCGCCCGGATCGAATTTGGAGAACATGTCATGGGTATCTTCGGCGCTCTCACCACCGCGGTCGGCGGCCTTCGCGCCAACTCCTACGCGCTGGAAAACGTCTCGGGTAACATCGCCAACTCGCAGACGACGGCGTTCAAGCGCGTCGACACCTCCTTCCTCGATCTGATTCCGCAGACCTCAGCGACCGCGCAACTCGCGGGCGGCGTGACCACGCAATCCCGCTCCACCAACTCGGTGCAGGGCGACGTGCAGACGGCCTCGGTTGCGACCTTCATGGCGATCAACGGCAACGGTTTCTTTGCGGTGCAAAAGCCCGGCAATTTCACCGACGGCACGCCGGTGTTCGACGGCGTCGACCGCTATACCCGCCGCGGCGACTTCCAGCTCGACAAGAGCGGCTATCTCGTCAACGGCGCCGGCTATTATCTGCAGGGCGTGCCGATCGATCCGACCACCGGCAACCCTTCCGGCAGTTCGCCGCAGGTCCTCAGATTCCAGAACGACTTTTTGCCGGCGCAGCAAACCACCAGGATCGACTATCGCGCCAACCTCGCCAGCTATCCGCTGACAACCAAGCATGACGTTGCCGTTCCCGGATCGGAATTGATCATCCCCGGATCATACAGCGCTGGACATAATCCGCTGGCGCTCGGCACGCCTCAGGCGCCCTATACCGACGCCACCAGGAGCGGCACCACTCAGAGCAACAAAGCGACGCCGTCGGTTGCGAACACGGCCGCGACCCTGCTCAGCGGCACGGCACCCTCCAACTCGATCTCTTCCAATTTCGTCGCGGGCGACACCATTACGGTCAACGGCCAAACCCTCACCTTCATGGCGTCGGGCACCGCCGTCGGCGCCAACCAGATCAACGTCGACGACAGCATCGGAACCTTGCTGGGCAAGATCGACGCGCTCCAGGGAACGTCAGCCCCGTACACGTCCACGATCGCCTCGGGCTCGATCACGCTGCATTCCGGCCTCGCCAACAATCTCTCGGTCACGAGCTCGAACGGCACGGCCTGGGCCGCGCTCGGTTTTAACGGTACCGCGACGGCGACGCGCGGCGGCGGCGGCGGCGTCGGCACCGGCCAGGTCGTCGGCAACGACAACTCGACGTTCCTCGGCGAGTCGATAGCGGGTGGTGCGGTCACGACCTACGATGTCTCGGGCGCTCCGGTGAACCTGCAGTTCCGTTGGGCCAAGGTCGACACCGCCTCGCTTGGCGCTGGCCATACCGACACCTGGAACCTGTTCTACCAGGTCAATCCCAACGCAACCGGCACCCAGGTCGCGTGGCAGAACGTCAACACCAATTTCACCTTCTCTGCCTCAGGCCAGATGACGCCGGCGGTTCCGTCCGTGGAACTCACCAATGCCGTCGTCAATGGCGTCACGCTGGGCAGTCCCGTCATCAACTTCGGCACCGGCGGCGTCACTCAATTCGCGGATGCCAATGGCAACGTGCAGGTCAACCAGGTCCAGCAGGACGGCTTTCCGGCCGGCCAGTTGCAGTCGGTCGGCGTAGGCACCAACGGGCGAATTGTTGGCAACTATTCCAATGGCCGCAACCTCGACCTCGCCGAAATCTCGGTCGCGACCTTCAACGGCACGAACTTCCTCAAGCGCGTCAATGGCGGGGCGTTCGAGGTCACCGACGGATCCGGACAGGCGCTGTTCGGTAAGGCCGGAACCATCGTCGGTTCGTCGCTGGAAGGATCCAACACCGATATCGCCGACGAGTTCACCAAGCTGATCGTCACGCAGCAGGCTTACTCGGCCAACACCAAGGTGATCACGACTTCCAACACGATGGTGCAGGATCTCCTGAACGTACTGCGCTAATTCCGCGACGCCGTTCGCGATGCGATTTGAGATGGGCAATTAGTCATGGGTTTGAGTCAAGCTCTCTCCACCGCAATGTCCGGCCTGCGCGCGACGCAAGCCGCGATCGCGCTGGTCGGATCGAACGTCGCCAACGCGGAAACGCCCGGTTACGTCAGGAAGTCGATCATCCAGTCCGCCGGCGTGACCGGCGACTACGGCTCGAGCGTTCTGCTCCACGGCGTCGATCGGCAGCTCGACCAGTATTTGCAGACACAACTGCGGACGGAAACCTCCGGCGCGGCCTATGCCGATATCCGCTCGACCTTCCTTGCCAATCTGCAGAACGTCTACGGAAATCCGGCTGAGACCGGCACCATCGAGGATTCGTTCAACAAGCTGTTGACCGCCTTTCAGGGCTTATCGACCAGCCCAGACTCGCAGTCGGCGCGGATCAGCGCGGTTGCCGCCGCACAGACCATGGCGCAGACGCTCAATGCGGCGACGCAGGGGATTCAAAATCTTCGCGCCAACGCCGAGATGGGCATCAACGATTCCATCGTTACGGCGAACAACGCGATGGCCCAGATCGCGTTCATCAACAACCAGCTCCAGAACAACGGCAAGACGGACGCCGCGACGGCATCGCTTCTGGATCAGCGCGACCAGTACATTACTCAACTGTCGAGTTTGATGGACATCAGAACGGTCGTCAACGACCTCAACCAGGTGACCGTATTCACGAACTCCGGCGTGCAACTGGTCGGCACCGAGGCTGCACAGCTAAGCTTCAATCCGCAGGGCACGATAACGCCAAACACGCTGTACAATTCCGATCCGACGAAGAACAACGTCGGCACCATCGCGATCAATTTCCCGCACGGCGGCAGCTACGATCTGGTGTCGACCAACTCGATCCGTTCGGGCAAGATCGCTGCCTATCTCGAGCTGCGCGACAACACGCTGGTGAAGGCGCAGGCGCAGATCGACCAGTTCGCGGCGTCGATGGCGAGCGCACTGTCGGACAAGACGACGGCCGGCACCGCTGCTCCGGCGTCCGTGATGCCGCAGGCCGGCTATGATCTCGATCTGACGGGCCTGCAATCCGGCAACGTCATCCGCGTCAGCTACAAGGACAACACCACCGGCGTTACGCACAATCTGTCGATCGTGCGCGTCGACGACCCGAGCGTTCTGCCGCTGAGCAATACCGCGACGCTCGATCCGAACGATGAAGTGCTGGGCATCAATTTTGCCGGCGGTATGGCCTCGGTGGTTTCCCAGCTCAACGCCGCGCTCGGGTCGGCTGATCTGCAGTTTTCGAATCCTTCCGGCTCTACGCTGCGCGTTCTGGATGATGGCGCGCCAAACCGTTCTGACGTGCTCGCGGCGTCGGTCACCACGACCATGTCTTCGCTCACCAGCGGCAACCCACAGCTTCCGCTGTTCACGGATAATGGCGGGCTCTTTACCGGCGCGCTCACCGCCAACGGTTCGCAGCAGACGGGTCTCGCCGGTCGCATCAGCGTCAATCTCGGGCTGCTTGGCGACCCCTCGCGCACCATCGTGTTCTCCACCAGCCCGTTGACGCCTTCGGGCGACACCACGCGTTCCGATTTCATTCTGACGCAGCTGCAGTCGGGGAATTATCGCTATTCGCCGCAGACCGGCATCGGGACCACCGGCGCTCCGTTCACCGGCACGCTGGTCAACTTCGCCAAGCAGTTCATCAGCCAACAGGGCGAAGCCGCGACCGCCGCCAAGCAACTCGCCGACGGTCAGTCTGTGGTGCTGAACACGCTGCAGAAGAAGGTGACGGATGCCTCGGGCGTCAATATCGACGACGAGATGGCGCATCTGCTCGCGCTGCAGAACGCCTATTCCGCCAACGCGCGCGTAATGTCGTCCATCAAGCAGATGTACGATACGCTGATGCAGGCCATGTGAGGGTTTCATGTCGATCGATGGCGTTAACGGCAGAACATCCTATATCGGGACCTCGATCCTCAATATCCGTAAGCAACTCGATGATCTGACACAGCAGCTCGCCAGCGGCCGGGTCTCGACGACCTATGCAGGGCAGGGCGCCAATCGCGGCTTTGCGCTCAGTTTGCGCGCGCAGGTCAGCAGCATCGATGCCTTCAAGGATACCGCGACCAACGTCAATACGAGGCTCAACGCCGCCAACCTTGCGCTGCAGGGCTTGGCCGACATCGGCACATCCGTAAAGAAAGCGGCCGGTACGTCGACCATCGTGCTCAACAACAACGGTCAAACCTCCGGCCAGATCACGGCGCAGGCGGCGTTCTCGAACGCGGTGTCGCTGCTCAACAGCCAGACCGGTGACCGCTATCTGTTTTCCGGACGCACCACCGACACATCAGCGACGGTGCCGGCCGACGTCATGCTCGACGGCGTGGGAACGCAGGCCGGGTTGAAGCAACTGATCAACGAACGCCGCCAGGCCGATCAGGGCGTCAGCAACATGGCGCATTTGACGGTCTCCTCGCCGCCGTTGACGACCACCGTGACCAGCCTGGCCGAAGAGGGTTCATCGTTCGGGTTGAAGCTCGGTGCGGTCAGTTCGTCGCTGACGGGGGCGACCGTGACGCAGCCAGCCGGCGCGCCGCCGGCCGTCACCGTCGATCTCGGCGCCGTCAATCCGAACGATGGTGACAAGATCACGTTCAACTTCAACCTACCCGACGGCACCACCGAGTCGATCGCGCTGACCGCGACGACGACGAACCCGCCGCCGACAGGCTCGTTCCTGATTGGCGTCGATACGGTTGCGACCACCGCGAACCTGCAGGCCGCATTGACGTCTTCGATCCAGACGCTGAGCGACACGTCGCTGGTGGCCGCGTCCGCGATCGCGGCGTCCGAAAACTTCTTCAATCCGTCCGCTACCGTCACGGGGACTGCGGTCAACAATCAGGCCACGGTGCCAGGGCCGATCACCGGCGCTACGCTGCTCTCGGGCGCGGCGGGAACGGACTCGCTGGCGGCAAGCTTTGCGGCGGGCGATACGATTACGGTCAACGGCACGCCGATCACCTTCGTCGCATCGGGTGCGACCGGCAACCAGCTCAACATCACCGACAGCGTGCAGACCTTGCTGGCAAAGATCGATTCGATCACCGGCACCGGAACGCCATCGACGGTTACCGGCGGCGTAATTGCGCTGCACGGTGGTGACGGGGCGAGCCTGACGGTTTCCAGTTCTAACGCGGCCGCGTTCGCGGCGCTGGGCTTCAGCGCCACGGCGAGTGCAAATCCGGCGCCGTTGCGTGTCAACGGTCCGCCGTTTGCCACGGCCACCAATCTGATCGGCGGCACATCCGCCAATACCGTCTCGTGGTACACGGGCGAAGTCGGTACCGATTCGCCGCGCGGCACCGCGATCGCGCGCATCGACCAGTCGATCACGGTGCAGTATGGCGCGCGCGCCAACGAGCAGGCGTTGCGCTATCAGTTGCAGAATATCGCGGTGTATTCCGCGGTCACGACCAATGCCGCCAATCCGAATTCGAAGGCGCAGGTGAACGCGCTGCAGCAGCGGATTTCGGCAAACCTGGCGCCACAGACCGGTCAGCAATCGATTCAGGACATGCAGGCGGAGTTCGCCGGCGCACAGAATGCCATCAAGGGCTCGACCGACCGCCAGACCCAGCTCAAGGGAATGGCGCAGACCATGCTCGACCAGATCGAGGGCATCAACCCGGACGAGGTCGCGACCAAGATACTGGCGCTGCAGACCAGCCTGCAGGCCTCCTATCAAACCACGTCGATGCTCTACCAGACCACGCTAACCAAGTACCTGCCGATGTGACGAAAGCTTGTCAGCTTCAAAAGCAAAAAAGGCCTCCTTGCGGAGGCCTTTTCGTTTGGCGAAGTGACGATGGTTATGCGGACTTGCGGTCGGGCTCATTGCACGCCTGGAGCTTTCGGGCGCTTTCGAGAATCTGCTCCTCATGCCCGATCAGCTTCTTGGATTCCTTCAGTGCGTGATAGAGATCGCCGTTCAGGATGTAGTTGTTGATCCCTTCAATGAAGGGCCATGCACTCGGCATCGCGGTCAGGATGTCGCGCACGAGGCTGAAATAGGTCGGATGGTGCGCCATCGGATCCGGTGACAGGTACATGAGCTGCACGGCGAGATAGACCAGCTTGGCCGGCGTGTCGGCGACCTCGGGTGTGAGGATGTCTTTTTCGCGCAGGATCGGAATCCTGTCGCCGTCGATCAGCAGCCTGGCGCGCTGGTCGGTGTTGGTGACCACGCAGGCGCCGATGATGATTCGCTCGTGCGGTTTGAGCTCGACTTTCAAGGCCATGCCTGTTCTCCGTTTGACGCTTTCGCGCGTTGTCGATTGCCCGCCGGCAGATTCGGCATCCTTCCTGATGATGGTTAACCAATGGTGAACATGCGATTAGTGCCCGTCTGGCGGGGCTTTTTCGCTGACGGTCCGTAGGAATACGGAGTGGATTCGGACGCGGCGCTCTTGCGCCAAGCGGGACGGCGACCTCAACGATCAAGGCGGCGGGGAGACCCCGCCGTTTTCTTTCGGGCGAGGATTTCTTCTGGAGTCGCGAACAAAAAAACGTCCGCATGAAGAAAAGCACCGAAGCCGAGAATTTTGGCTTCGATCTTAATTCCATCAGAACCTGGCGGCCGGCATGCTGCCGCAAATATGGATTTTTTGCCGGACTACCAACACAATCGGTAACTCTTGCTAACCATATTTAAAGGCGCCACCTGTATGAAAGTTGGGCAGTTTTTCGAAATCCCGCGGTCCTGCAAACCGCTCCGATCGAGGTTCGTGAATGTCTAATGCAGCCCAGGCCTACGCGCGTACATCTCAAACGACGACGTCCCCCCGTGAAATCGAAGCGCAGGCGCTGCTGAAGGCCGCACGGCAACTCAAGGAAGTCCAGTCCAACTGGAACGGTCCCGACGCGGCCATGCACAGTGCGTTGCTCTTCAATCGCAGGCTTTGGTCGATTTTCATGAGCGCCGTGGAGACCAACGACAATCCTCAACCGATCGAAGTCCGTCAGAACATCGCGAACATCGGTGTGTTCGTGATGAAGCAGACCGTCGACATGCAAATGAATCCGGATCCGGCCAAGCTGAAGTCGTTGATCGAAATCAACTGCAACCTCGCTGCCGGCCTTTCAGGCCGCGGCTGATTCGATTGAGTGTGCCGCTATGGCTGACCTCTGGAACATCATATCGGCCAACTACAAGACGGTGGGATTGACCGTACCGTCCAAGACCCCGTACGTGGCGGTCGATCCCAATCTCTATGAAGGCAGCTGGACTGGAAAATACGCCGATCAGAAGACGTTCAAGATCACGGTCTCGAACGTCACGGGCTTCCGCGCCAAGGTGCAGTACCAGAGCGGCGGCACCAACAAGTTTCAGGAAGTCCTGATCAAGGACAATGCGTTCCGGATCGGCGACACCAAGTTCACGCTGACCGCCCTTGGGAAAGCGGAAATCAAGAACGTCGTCACCGATCCGTCGAGCGGCCAGACCTATCTCGACCAGGCCTACGCATCACGCGCTAGTTAAAATTGGCTCAGGCCTGGCGGTCGGTCGCGCGAAGGCGCTGAGGCGCATCCCTGGTCAGGTCGAGCGTGTGGAAATAAGCGCGACGGCGCAGCACGGCTTCCTCGGGAAACTGCTTCACCACCTGGCTCGTCCTGGTATCGATGACCTGATAGACGACGGCGCGCGCGTCGCGGTCGATCACCACCTGGTTCGACTGGTTCGACACCGAAGCATTCGAAATGGAGACGCGGACGGCCGCGGAATCGGTGCTGGCGCGCGCGCTTGAATCAACCGCCGCGACGCTCTGGCTCGCCGGCAGTTCGGTCGCGACCGCATGTTGTGCCGCCTCGCTCACGTGCTGAACGATCGGCGCGGCAACCGGTGCCCCCACCGGTTTGATGTTGAAATCTGTACTCATGGCAGCCTCCAGGCTTGCGCGAGTCAAATCCCAACCCCTCGTCGACACAATATAGCCCGGCACCTCTCAACGCGGTGTTAGGGAATACGCTCAATTCCGCGCTGCCGCGGACGCGCAAATTTAGCGAAAATTGTAGCCAATTATCGCCTACAGCGAACGGCTGACCGAGAGCGGGGTGATGTTGCGCGGTCCCGGCACGGCGCGTTGTCCCGAAGCGGTATAGGTATTCGGAATGTTCTTGCGCTGGATCTCGGCGTTGACGCCGCGCACGATGCCTTCGGATACCGCGTGCGCGGTCGCAAGGACGGTGAGGTTGATCTGCAGCATCGCGCGGAAGGTGTCGTGGTGGCGGCGTAGCGTGGTCAGCAATTCCGGCGATACCTGCGCCAGATATTTTTGGGCATTCTTCAGATTCTCGACCGCGACCATGTATCGGCGCGACAGCTCGCCCTTTTTCTCCTCCAGACGCATCGCCTCGCGCACATTGCCGGCGCGAACCAGTTCGGTCTCGCGTTCGATGATGCCGAGCAGGCCGCTCATCACGTCCATGAGATCTTCCGCGAGCTTGCGCGCTTCCGCCGGCGTGGAGATCGCTCTTGCTGGTGCCGGCGCGGGGGTGGCCTGAGGACGCTGATTCATTTTCGGGTTTTCCTTTTGGATCAGCCGGCGCGGTTGGCTTGCTGCAGGATCAAGGTGCGGAAGACGTCGTTGGAAATGCCGATGCCGCCGGACTTGGCAAAGGATTTCGAATATTCATCCGTCAGCATCGAGCGCCAGACGCCGGTGCCGGTCGTGTCGCCGAACGGCCCTTCGCCTTTGACGCCGGAGGTCATCTGCGAAAACATCGAGTTGAGGAACATCGCCTCGAACTCCTGGGCCTTGGCACGCGTCTTTTTTTGCGCCTCAGGCGAAATCTTTTTCAGCGCGTCGGCGAGTTGCGGATCGTTGCGGCCGTTGATCAGCGAAGTCTTTTTCTTCGAGTATGCGCCGATGCCATTGATAAGACTCGTGTCCATCACATCACCTCGATGTCGGCCTGGATCGCGCCGGCGGCCTTGATCGCCTGCAGGATGCCGATCAGGTCGCGCGGGCCGATGCCAAGCCCGTTGAGGCCGTCGACGAGCTGCTGCAGCGAGACGCCGTCTTTCACGACCGCGAATTTCTTGCCGTCTTCGCTGACGCTGACCCCCGTCCGCGGCGTCACCACGGTGCGGCCGCGCGACAGCGGGTTGGGCTGGCTGACTTGCGGGCTTTCGGAAATCGTCACGGTGAGATTGCCCTGCGCCACCGCCACGGTGGCCACGCGGACGTCGCGGCCCATCACGATGATGCCGGAACGTTCGTCGATGACGATCTTGGCGGCGAGATCCGGCTCGACCTGCAATTGCTCGATTTCGGTCAGGAAGGCGACGACGTTGCCCTTGAATTCGGCGGGGATCGCGAGCTGCACCGTGGAGGGATCGATCGGCTCGGCGGTCTTGACCCCGAGGAAATCGTTGACGGCCGCCGCGATGCGCTTGGCGGTGGTGAAGTCGGCGTTGCGCAGCGCCAGCCGGACATTGGGCAGGCGATTGAGCGCGAACTCGATCTCGCGCTCGATGATGGCGCCGTTGGCGATGCGGCCGACGGTTGGCACGCCGCGGGTGATCTTGGCGGCTTCGCCTTCTGCCTGGAAGCCGGAGATCGCAAGCGAGCCCTGGGCGACCGCATAGACGTTGCCGTCGGCGCCGAGCAGGGGGGTGACGAGAAGGGTGCCGCCCTGCAGGTTCTTGGCATCGCCGAGCGCGGACACCGTGACGTCCATCCGCGTGCCCTGGGTGCCGAACGCCGGCAGGTTGCCGGTGACCATGACGGCGGCGACGTTGCCGGTGCGGATGGTGGCGCCGCGGATGTTGACGCCCATGCGCTCGAGCATCGCTTGCAGCGATTGTTTGGTGAAGGGGATGTTGTTCAGCGTGTCGCCGGTGCCGTTGAGGCCGACCACGAGGCCGTAGCCGATCAACTGGTTCTGCCGCACGCCTTCGATATTGGCGAGATCCTTGATCCGCGAGGTCGCGCCCGCGGGCGATAGCCCCAGCGCCAGCAGCGCGGCGCAGGCCGCCCAAATCAGTCTTGCCGAACGGATGCCGGGCATCCTGTGCTCCCCTCGAGGTCTTCAACCGGACCGCTGACGCCACTCCCATGACGGCGGTCCGCCATTAACTATGCGAACGCCGTGCCATGTCGTGTTTCTGATGCAATGCCTTGATATTTCTGGATGTTCGTCGGAGGCATGATGCCGCGGCGGCTTCACCACGATGGGCGAAACTGCCGCATGTCGGCAGATTTTGCCGGGCTATTTACGCATCATTAACCATAAGGAGGCGAAGGTCCCTCTATTCTCACGCCGAGATCACCACGATGCGCATCTACGGACCGAACGGCACCACGCTTGGATCGGCCGCGACTAACACGCGGCGAACCAGTTCAAGCGGCTTCTCGCTGCCAGAAGCGCCGTCGACTCCCGAGGAGCCGCGCTCGGCCGCAGCACCCAGGGCCGCCGGCAACATCGATGCGCTGCTTGCGCTGCAGGGTGTCGAAGATCCGACCGAGCGCCGCAAGCGTTCGGTGGCGCGGGGTAGGGGCGCGCTCGATGTGCTCGACGAGCTCAAGATCGGACTGCTCTCCGGCAATCTCGATGCTTCCACGATGAACCGGCTGCGCGACGCCGCGGCCAATTTGAAATCCTCCTCCGGCGATCCCGGCCTCGATGCGGTGCTGTCCGAGATTGAGCTGCGGGTTGAAGTCGAGCTGGCAAAGGCCGGCCGATTCTAGATTTCAGCGCATGTCATCGGATGAGGGCGGTGTAGCTCACGCCGCCATGTCCTTGCGCGCCGCGTCGTAACGGCGCTGCGCGTTCAGCACCTCCTTCAGGTTCTTCTCCGCCCACTCCCGCAACGGATCGACCGCGCCGGCGAGCGTGGCGCCGAGCGGCGTGATCGAATACTCCACCGTCACCGGCACGGTCGCGATCGCGCGTCGCCGGATCAGTCCGTCGCGTTCGAGCGACTTGAGAACCTGGCTCAGCATCTTCTGCGAGATGCCTTCAATGGTGCGGCGTAACGCATTGAAACGCATCGGCTCGCCGCGCACGAGAAGCAGGATTAACACCGCCCATTTGTCGCCGACGCGATCGAGAATCTGGCGCGTCGGGCAATCGGCCGAATAAGCGTTCGGGGTTTTCGAATTGGCGGCTTTCACGGCGGTTACTCCGGCGTAATCAGGTGACCCAAAAGTGCTCTCTTCACACTTACATCCCTTTCGCTATCTAGTCACCATTGGATACCACATTCGCGTATCGCAAAGGAGACTTCCATGAAAATCGCCGTCATCGGCGCGTCGGGCAATGCCGGTTCGCGCATCACCACTGAGATCGCCCGCCGCGGTCACAGCGTGACCGCCATCGCCCGCCATCCCGAAAAGATCGCAAGCGAGGCCAACGTCACTGCAACCAAAGGCGACCTCATGGACCAGGCGGCGCTGACCCGCCTCCTGGCCGGCCATGATGCGGCGATCAGTTCGGTCCACTTTCTCGCCAGCGATCCGCTCAAGCTGATCGGGGCCGCCAGGGATTCGAAGGTCGCCCGCTACCTCGTCGTCGGCGGCGCCGGCAGCCTCGAAGCGGCCCCCGGTGTCCGGCTGGTCACCACCCCCGGCTTTCCCCTGGTATACAAGGCGGAAGCCGAGAAGGGCGCCGCGTTCCTCGACCTGCTACGGGCCGAGAAGGAACTCAGCTGGACCTTCCTGTCGCCCTCGGCCTTGTTTGTGGCCGGCGAGCGAACCGGCAAGTTCCGTCTCGGGACCGACCAGCTTTTGACCGCTGACGACGGCAAAAGCTCGATTTCCTTCGAGGATTTCGCAGTTGCACTCGCCGACGAGATCGAACGCCCTGCCCATATCCGTAAGCGTTTTACGGTCGGATATTAAGGCAGCGGGCCGCCCCGATAGTTTTGCCTGTGCAAGGCCTTGGGGGCGGTACTCCCACGGGGACGGACGATATTGTCTGTCACAACCCGCCGCTATATAAGGCCGGCGCGGACGGACAATTTTCCGCCCCGCCTTGCACGTGAAGATGGGCTGGCCTTGGAAAAGTTGAAGAATTATCGACCCTCCGAAAAAGAGCCTTTCATGAACGACCGCCAGCGCGATTATTTTCGCGCCAAGCTGCTGGCGTGGAAGGACGAGATCCTGAGGGAATCAAAGATTACCCTGCAGACCCTCCAGGAAGAGAACGTCAATCATCCCGATCTGGCTGATCGCGCCTCTTCCGAAACCGATCGCGCCATCGAACTGCGCGCCCGCGACCGCCAGCGCAAATTGATCTCCAAGATCGACGCCGCGCTGCAACGCATCGAGGACAACACCTACGGCTATTGCGAGGAGACCGGCGAGCCGATCTCGCTCAAACGGCTGGAGGCCCGCCCGATTGCAACGCTGTCGGTGGAGGCGCAGGAACGTCACGAGAAGCGTGAGAAGGTTTACCGGGACGAGTAGGGCATTGACGGGCGACTGACCGCCGTGTGCGATCAGCGCTGCGCCTTGCAACAAGAAAGCCGCCGCTGATGGACAACATTCTTGCGGCCGCACAGACCATCGCTACTGCCCGCCGCAACCGCGCGCCGCTGGCCTCGCTTCCCGCTGAGCTCGTGCCCGGCGATGAGGCGGCAGGCTATGGCATTCAACGCGCCGTCCACGACCTCCTGCTGCCGCAGACAGGCAGCCTGGTCGGTTACAAGATCGGCTGCACCAGCGCGGTGATGCAGCAATATCTCGACATCTCCCATCCCTGCGCCGGCGGCGTGTTTGCCAAGGGCGTTCACGACAGCGGCGCCAAGCTGCGCTACGGCGACTATGTCCGTGTCGGCGTCGAATGCGAGATCGCGATGCGGCTCGCACGCAATCTTGCGCCGTCGGAGGCCCCGTTCACCGCGGAGTGGATGATGGAGGCGATCGAGGCCTATCACCCGGCGATCGAGATCGTCGACGACCGTTACGTCAAATGGGAGACGATGGGCGCGCCGACGCTCGTTGCCGATGATTTCTTCGCCGCCGGCTGCGTGCTCGGCAAGGCGGTGGGGCGCACCAAGGCGCCGGACCTGCTCACGGTCAAGGGCCGCGCCATCGTCAACGGCAAGGAAGCCGGGCGCGGCACCGGCGCCGACGTGCTCGCCCATCCCCACAACGCGCTCGCCTGGCTCGCCAATCATCTCGCCGAAGAGGGCAAGGGACTGCATGCCGGGCAGATCGTGCTCACGGGCAGTCTGGTGAAAACCGTGTGGCTCGATGCGGGCGACAGCGTGAAGATGGAGCTGGATGGGGACGGTGGAAGCGAAGTTCAAATGAATCGTAGGGTGGGCAAAGCGAAGCGTGCCCACCATTCAGCACAATGATTGTGAGAGATGGTGGGCACGCTGCGCTTTGCCCACCCTACGGTCCGGGTGTGTAATGGCAGAAAGCGTTCCGTCGGTTCTCGAATCAGACGCGACAGGTGAAATCGCCGACATCTATGCCGATATTCGAAAAGTTCTCGGCACCAGCGTGGTCAACCTGATCTGGCGCAACCTCGCGACCATGCCGGGCGCGCTGGAATGGACGTGGTCCACCGTCCGCCCGCTCTATCTCGGCGACGGCCCATTGCATGCCGAAGCCGTCAGGAAAACAATCGCGCTACCGGACTGGCCCGGCTTCTCCACCGACACCTTGGCTGCCGCCGGCGTGGACGAGACCGAACGCGCGCTCATCCGTGACGTGCTCGACAGCTATCAACATACCAACGCGCTCGCACTCGTCGTGCTCTCGGCGCTGCTGGCGCATTACGAGCCGCGCCCGGCCGATACCGTAACGGCCGCCGATACCGCGCCAAAACCGTCCGGCGCCAAGATCCCGGAATTGCCGCCGATGGATGCGCTCGATCCCGAAGTGGCGGCGCTGGTCGGCGAATTGAATTCCTTCGGCGAAGACACCGAGCCGCAGCTGATCGCGAGTATGTACCGGCATCTCGCTTACTGGCCGGCCTATCTGGCGCTGGTGCGAACCATGCTCGCGCCACTGCAGCGGGAAGGGCGGCTAAATGCGCTGACGCTTTCGACTCGCGCGCTTGGGTATGCTCATGGCGCTGTTCTCGCGCCGCAACTGAAACCTGCCGCGCCACCAGATACGCTGAAGGGCGCGCTCGCTTCCTGCCGACTGTTCGTCGAACATCCGATCGCACGCATGACGGGGCTCTGCGCCCTGATCCGGCGCGCGACGCCGGAGTGACGCATCAGCCGTCGGAGCACTTCAGATCGGACTTATCCCAGAATGCCTTGATTGCATTGAAGGGCACGCTGAGTCGTTCCCGATTCCCCATCAATCGCAGCAAGACCTCGAAGCGGTCGTCCTTTATGTTCAACTGCTCGAAGTCATTCTGCAGGATGATGGTCATATCGTCGGGATATTTCGACTTGAGGCCGATCGACAGTTTCACACCCTCGGCGTGGGTGCGGAACGTGATATTGATCGGCCGCTGCTCCGAGGCGAGCTTGAGCGTCTCGGCGATCCTGGTGCGCGACGTAGGCTTGCTGCACGGCTCGGCAAACGCAGGCGAGGCCGGGATGAGGGTCGCGAGGAGGAGAAGCATTGTTGCATAGGAGATGGCCATACCCTGCACTTGCGGGGTATCCAGCACGCCGCGACCTGTCGTGTCCATCACTGCTGTCTCTGGAATACTCGATCGCCTGCCTGCGAGGACGAACGACAACTGGCTGTGTGTTTGCGTTGCCGCGGCTCGCTTCACCCAAGGTCATGCTAACTGGTTCCTTCAAAAAAGAAAGAGGGCGCAGGGGGATGCGGGTCGGGCACCCGCAGCCCGTGTGCATTGGTCGCAGGCACACCGTCACCACAGGTACTCCGGATCACCTGATGCTCCCTGTGCAGTGGCTTTAACGGCTTAAGTCGTGCTCTCGCCAACGACGAGTTCGTCTCGCCACCGTCGCCGGAAAATTAATGGTTAATCGAAAACCTGGTCGGGCTCGAAGAAGGTTCGCCTGCGTGGCGCTAATAGCGGATGCCAGGACTAATTCGATCGTGCCGCCCGCAGCTTCGTTAACCATCGTGTCGGGCGGGCATGGCTGCCGACCGAACTCCTGAGCGCCCTTCGTTTGCGCGCCGTTGCGTACTCAGGGAATGGGGCCCTGCGACAAACTTGCACACACGACGCTGGCGCGCCACCGCATCGTCCGTGACGATTCGCAGCATTGTCATTGTTGTGGGGATTGGGCGCAGCGCGCTTGCGTGCATTCGTGGCGCACCCGCGATGAAGAACGGCGTGACCGGCACGACGACCGGCAGCTCCAGGCCTTCGCCGAAGGACACCAGCACGCAAGGTACGGGGACTGCGGGCGCCGTGGACAAGAAGGGCGATGCCATTTCTCCCGGCGAAACCATGAAGAAGTGACGTTCCGGGGAAGGAACGATTCTTGACCGGGAAAATTATGCAATCGTGTCGCTAGACACGCGGTAACCTTCTCAGGCTTCGGCGCAATCTCCTCCCCCCGAGAGGCGCTGAAGCCTGCCTTTTTCGCGACCTTGTCGAGAAGACGCGAAAGCGCTGTTTCGCTTCTCTCGCGGCGGCACCGGCGGCTGCGTCCCTGGAGATTCGCGCGCGGCGCTCCTCATCAAAGGACCGATGGTTTAGGGCGGCACGATCGAACGCGCACTATGGGGAAATGACAAACCTGCCAATGGCCCGGTTCCGCAGCGGCGCTTCTAGCCGAGCGGTTGGCAATCGCATCGCCGTCACAGGCTGATGACATACGCGCTCATCGCCAGCAGGACGGCGACGCTTATGGCGATAATGATCAAGAAGAATTTTCCCATTGCTCTGTCTCCCGCAGATCCCAACGCAAAGCAGCAGGAATAGTTCTCCGCTGACAGGCGAGCGCACCCGCGTTCGCAGAAGGGCCCGCCATCGAGGCGGGCCCTTCGGAAGTAAAGGCGTGAGAGAGATCAGATCGCGACGCCGTAGTAGTCGTTGACGGCGCGGGTCCTGGTCGGGTCGCTCCAGTTCCAGGTGTTGTCGTTGCGGTAATGCGGTGCGTCCTTGAGCTGTGCTTCCGTCACACCGGTGACGTAGCCGCCGAGCGAGGTATCGTATTTCAGCGATTGCCAGGGCAGCGGATAATGGTCGTCGCCGATGCCGAGAAAACCGCCAAAGGAGAGCACGGCGTAGGACACCCTGCCGCTCTTCTTGTCGATCATGACACGCTCGATCGAGCCGATCTTGTTGCTATCGGCGCCGTAGACCGCAGTTCCCTCGACCTTGTCGCTGCCGATCAGGTTGCCGGTTTCGCTTGCTTCCAAAGACATGGTTTCCTCCAGCTGACATTTGAAGGACGGAAAACGAAGCGCGCGAGGAAACGTTCCTGATAGGAGAGCTACGCGTCGCCGCCATAAGCAGTGAAGTCATGCGAGTAGCGCGGTTCCTGTGTTACGTTTTGGACAAGCGAAGATTGCTGATCGTGGTTGTCGCGGCAGTTGCCCGCGAAGAAATCGCGACGCGGCCTGAAGCGCGCTCGATCACCTAACAGTGACCCTCGCGATGTGAAACGCCTCACGCGGTGCTTCCGAGATTGGGCGCAACGAATGTCGAAGGAAACGTAGGAGGGAAAGATGCGTATAGTATTTCTTGCCTTCGTGACATCGGCAATTGTCTTCTTCACCGGCATTAACGCGGCCTCTGCGAACGATTACCCTTATTGCATTCAGGGCGACGACTTCGCCGGCGGGACGGGCGAGTGTATCTTCACCACCAGCGCGCAGTGCCGGGCCGCGGCTTCGGGCCGGACGGCTTCTTGTGTGGAGAATCGCAACTTCAGCGCCAACGCCCAGCTCATTGACAAGAGCCGTGCGCGTCGTCGTTCGAACTGAAATCGAACGGCGCCAGTCGCATTCGTTACCTTTCGCGATACGCCCTTCAAAAACGACCACGGCCCTCGCCAGGGGAGCTAGCGAGGGCCGCGTTGATACACCTCATCGCGCCCAGGTTCGCGATGGAGTGTGGGAGCTCGGGATAAGACTCTTATTTGGGCATGATCTTTTCCAATGACTGGTGTCCACTTGGGATTATGCCCGCTAGAACGGCACAGCACGTCCATCACCAGCTCGCAGTCGCGGGCATGCGAGCCGCCGCAGGGCTTTCCCATGCGGGGCTTGGCTGTTATTGTCCCGACAGAGAGCCTGAATGGCCCACGAGACGACACCGGGAGATGACGGATGGCAAGGACGTTGGTGACGATGGCCGGCGCTGCCGCGCTGATCGGGGTGCTGGCTGCTTTATCTGCGCCGGCGATGGCGCAATATCCCGACCGCCCCATCAAGATGATCGTGCCATGGGCCGCGGGCGGCGATACCGACAACATCTTCCGGCCATTCGCCGTTGAATTCCAGAAGCACATCGGCCAGCCGGTGGTCGTCGCCAATGTCGGCGGCGCATCCGGCACCACCGGCGCGCGCGAGGCGAAGGCAGCGGCGCCCGACGGCTATACGGTCTACGCCGTGCACGACTATATCCACCTGACGTTCTACGCAGGCATCAGTGACGTCAAATACAGCGACTTCGAGCCGATCTGCCTGGTCGCAGCGACGCCCTCGGTACTGACCGCAAGCGCCAAAACGCCCTGGAAGAACTGGCAGGAACTCGCCGACGATGCCAAGAAGCGGCCGGGCGAGATCACCGTCGGCGCCACGCTCGGCTCGACCAGCCATATCTTCCCGGCAATGATCGAGAAGGCGGCCGGCGTGAAATTCAAGTTCGTGTCCTACGACGGCCTGGCCCCGCGGATGAATGCGCTGCTCGGCGGTCATATCAACCTTACGGACTCCAACCTGACGCAGAAGGGCAAGGTCGAAGCCGGCCTGCTGCGCTACATCGCGATCGCGAGCGAGAAGCGCGATCCGGAAGCGCCCGACGTGCCGACGCTCAAGGATCTCGGCATGAACATCGTGTACGAAGTGGCGCGCGGCATCCTCGTCCCCAAAGGGACGCCCGCGCCGGTGCGCGCCAAGCTCGAAGAGGGCTGCGCCAAGGCGACCAAGGAGGCGAGCTTCGCTCAAGCGATGAAAGTGCAAGGCACCCGCGTGGCGTTCCTCAATGCCAATGACTATGCGCAGTTCCTCGCCAAGATCGACAACGAGAACAAGGTCGTCATGACCGATCTCGGCCTGATCAAGAAATGAGTACCGGCCGCGACGGAATTGCCGGGCTGATCCTGCTCGCGGTCAGCCTGGTACTCCTGGTCAAGTCGTTCCAGCTTCCGTCCCTTCCCATCGTTCCGGTCGGGCCGGGCTTTTACCCGGCCATCGTGCTGTCGTTGATGGCGGCCGCGAGTGCGCTGCTGGTCCTGCAGGATCTCATGAAGCGCCGCCCGGCGGCCGCAGCCGGCGAGGGCGACGCGCCGCGACGAAACTATCGCCTGGTCGTGATCGCGTTCGCGATCGTCGGCGCCTATGTGGTTCTGCTGCCGCTCGTGGGATTTCGCGTCGCCACGGTCTTGTTCGTCGGCGCGTTGCAGGCCGCATTGGACCGGCCGCGAACGGCGCGGCAATGGGGTGTACTCGCCGCGATCGCGCTCGGCACCGCCATGGCGAGTTACTTCGTCTTTGAACGATACCTGCTGGTGCTGCTGCCACGCGGTGCGTGGACGGGTTTCTGATGCTCGATTTGCTCTGGAACGGCCTCGTCAACATCGCTCAGTGGAAATACCTGCTGCCGCTTTTTGCCGGCACATTCATCGGCGTGATCGGCGGCTCTCTGCCGGGCGTCACCATCACCATGACGGTCATCGTTGTGCTGCCGTTCACCTACGGGCTCGATCCGCTGGCGGGCCTTGCGGCGATGACCGGCGTCTATGTCGGCGGCTCTACCGGCGGCCTCATCGCCTGCTGTCTGCTCGGTATCCCTGGCTCGCCTTCTTCGATCGCCACCACGTTCGACGGCTTTCCAATGGCACGCAACGGCGAGCCGGGCCGCGCCATCTGGCTCGGCGTCTGGGCTTCGGTCTGGGGCGGCCTGCTCGGCGCTCTGTTCCTGGTGTTCCTCACCGGGCCGCTTGCGGCGATCGCGCTGGAATTCGGGCCGTGGGAATACTTCTCGCTGTTCGTGCTCGCCATGGCGATGGTGGCAGGTCTCACGGAATCCTCGCTGCTGAAGGGACTGATCTCGACCGCCATCGGGTTGTTGATCACGGTGGTCGGCCACGATCCGATCGGTAGCGTGCCGCGCTTTACCTTCGGCTCGCAGTTCATCGGCGGCGGCTTCCCGTTCCTCCCGGTGCTGATCGGCATTTTCGCTTTCGCCCAGATCATGACCGATCTGGAGAAGCTGAATTCGCCGCGCGGCCAGGCGGTGGAATCGCTGGTTGGGACCAAGCTTGAGCGCTTCTCGCACCTCAAGGTGAACCTGGAAATCTTCAAGCAGCCGTTCCTGCTCGCGTGGTCAACGATCGTCGGGCTGATCATCGGAATCCTGCCTGCCATCGGCGGCAGCGCATCGAGCGTCATGGCCTATGACCAGGCCAAGAAATTCTCGAAAACGCCGGAGCGTTTCGGCAGGGGGCACCCCGAGGGCATCATCGCTTCGGAAGCCTCGAACAACGCCAATGTCAGCGGCTCGCTGATGACCATCATGGCATTCGGCATCCCCGGTGACGCTGTCACCGCCGTGATGCTCGGCGCGATGACGATCCACGGCATTCAGTCGGGACCGCTATTCATCTCGCAAAACCCCGATATCGCCTATGGCATCTATGCGGCCTACATTCTGGCGCACCCCTGCATGCTGCTGATCTGTATTGTGCTGATGCCGCTGATGCTGCGTGTGACCTCGGTGCGGATGGCGGTGCTGGCGCCGGTCGTGCTCGTGCTCTGTGTCGTCGGCGCCTACGCGCTCAACAATACCATGCAGAGCGTCTACGTGCTTCTGATGTTCGGCGTCGTCGGCTACGTGCTGGTCAAGCTCGGCTTCCCGCTCGCGCCCCTGATCCTCGGCTTGATTCTTGGCGACCAGATCGAGATCAACCTGGTGCGCGCGATCATGACCGACGCGAATCCCTGGCTTTTCCTGACGCGGCCGATCTCCGGCTTGCTGCTGCTGGCGGCGGCGGCCTCGGTCGTGCTGGCGATATGGCAGCATTGGCGCCACCAGAATCGGTTGGCTGAGGAAGAGCCGGATTTTTGAGCCGCAACGAGGTGCCCTTCGGCAGCCCGCGTCGCCGCCGATCCAGGCCCGACGCTATCATCAGGTCCAGCCCTTTAGATCGATCGCCGTTGCCGGCCGGCGAAGAGACCGTAGACAAAGAGCACAATGATGGCGCCGACTACCGCACCGATCAGGCCCGCGCCTTCTCCGGAACTGTACCATCCGAGCGCCTGACCGAGATAAGTCGCCACGAAGGCGCCGACGATGCCCAGTATGGTGGTGAGAATGAAGCCTGAGGGCTCGTTGTCTCCAGGCATCATGAACTTGGCAATCACGCCGGCAATGAAACCAATGATGATCGTCCAAATTATGCCCATCTCGATGCTCCGTTCCTGATTGCTCCGACGTCACGTCCATCAATTCATGCTGCAGGCAAACGGCCGTCCGGCGTGTATTTGTCGACGGCTGCCGGAAGCTCGCGCGACAATCTCGCCAGGATTTCCTCCTGCGACAGTCCGGTTTGCTGTTCGAGTTGTGCCAGAACGTCGGAGCCAATCGCCTGCTTCAATTCCGGGGGCGAGACATCCTTGTTCGGGCCCTGATTGACCCAGGATTCAGCCTTGTCGCCCTGGCCGTTTTGCTGGAACTTATCGAGTAGTTCGCCGATCCCGCCGTTGAGGAGGCCGCCAACCCCGGCGCCGCCCAACATTCCGCCCAGATTGCCCAGCAAGCCGCCCGGGGGTTGCTGACCGGAGCCTTCATTCGGCTGGCCGCCGCCAGCGCCCTTGAGAAGTTCTGCCAGTTTGTCGCGGTTCTGATATCCGGCAATGGCGAGTAGCCCGAGAAGGGCAGTCATCGATGGCATTCCGCGGCTCATGATAGCCTCCCTGTAGTTGTGGTGCTGTCAGGAACGCAGGGCGGAAGCTTCGGTTCCATGCGTGATCGGCCGTAAGGGAGACAACACGCCCCCAGGCCGCCGCAAGCTCAAGATGATGGTTCTCACGCAAACGACCACGGCCTCCGTCAGGGGAGCTGGCGGAGGCCGTGTTGATACACTTCATCGCGCCTAGGTTCGCGATGGAGTGTGGGAGCTCTAAGAAAAACTAGAACGGCAGCAGCACGTCCATCACCTGCTGGCCGTAGCGGGGTTGCTGCACGTCGGTGATCTGGCCGCGGCCGCCATAGGCGATGCGGGCCTGCGCGATCTTGCTTGATTCGATCGTGTTGTCACTCTGGATGTCTTCTGGGCGGACGATGCCGGCGACGATCAATTCGCGGATCTCGAAATTGACGCGAATTTCCTGCTTGCCCTCGACCACGAGATTGCCGTTCGGCAGCACCTGCGTCACCACGGCCGCGACGTTGGTCTGCAGCGCTTCCTGGCGGTTGACCGAACCCTTGCCGTCGCTGGAAGAGGTGGAGTCCGTGGTCAGGATGCGGCCGGGCAGGATTTTGGCCGGTTGCGTGATCGTCTGGGCACCGATGAAATCGGTTATTCCCGAATCTTCCTTGCTCGTGCGACTGCGCTGGGTCTCGTTGGCGATGTTGGCCCTGTCGGTGATATTGACGGTGACCGTCAGGATATCGCCGATGCGCGCGGCGCGCTGATCCTTGAAGAAGGCGCGCGAGCCGTTCCGCCACAGCGAGTTGGCATTGTAGGAGGCCTGTTCCGGCTTCGGCATCGGCATCTGCACCGGCTTGTAGCCGGGCTGCGTGGTCGGGTTTTCGATCTCCGTCAGCTTCGGCTTTTCGCCGATCTGCGACAGACGGTCGATCGAGGAACAACCGCTGGCCAAGGCGGCCAGCGACAGCATGGCGCCAGTGAGAATGATGCGGTTGAGACGGATGACTGACATTTACATTACTCGGCTTTTGGAGCGACTGGCGAACTGACGATGGCTACGGCAACGGGCGCGGGTTGTGTCACATCGCTGGTCTGCGGCAGGCGGGACGCCGCCGGCGTGATCGAGACGGGACTAATCGAGATCTGACCGCGGCCGATCACGGTGCCGGACAGCGTGCGCTTCGACTGCACGTTCATGACGTTGACGACGTCGCCTTCGGTGCCGTTGTCCAGCGCCTTGCCGCGCATGGTGAGGTAGATTCCGGGCGCCTCGTAGACCAACATGACGTTCTGGTCGCGTTGTACCAGATCGGGCTTGACGAGATCGGCGGTGCGGATCGCCTGGCCGGCACGGAGCTGGCGGCGGGCCTGCATGCCCACCGCGCGGTCGCGCGCGGCGGCATCAGCCCCGACTTCCGCTTTCGGGCGGCGCTCGACCACCACGTCGGACGATTTCAGGATCTCATTGCGCTCGACATTGCGTGCCAGCACAGTGGCTTCGACGATCTCGATCGCCGTGCCGGTGAAACGCAGCTTGGCCGCGGCGGCGCCGTTCTCGTTGCTGATTTCAAAGGTGACGTCGAAGCGGCCGTTGCGGTTGTCGTAGCGCACGATGGCTGCCTGCATGGCACCGGTGAAGCCGGCGTCCAGCCTGACGTCGCTGGGGTCGCGGTCGAAGGTCAGCGACAGATTGGCGGCGTCGCCGAGACCGTTGCGGCGCTCCAGCGCGCGGGCGATCTGCTGCTCGATATCCCTGCCTTCGAGCGTGCGGGCCAGACGCGTCACCGAAATTTCCTTCAGGTCGCGGGCATCGACGCCGATCACATGATGGCCGCGAAGGGTGTTGAGCACCTGCGCGACCGGCAGCGAGCCCGTGGTGCCCAGATCCGGCGCGCGGTAGATCGCGATCTGCGCGGCGCTGCCGGCATTGTCGATGACGTCGCCGATCCGCACCAGATCGCCCGACACCTGCACGTTGGCGCGCAGTACCGGCGCGGCGATCACGGTGCGGTTCGCGAAGGTTTCCTGGGTCTGCGCGACCGCGGCCGCACTCGATATGGCGATCAGGGCTGTGGCCAGGAGGAGGGCGCGGGCGATCATGACCAGTCCTTTAGCGGAACATGTTGGAGGTGGATTGCAGCATCTGGTCCGCCGCGCTGACGATCTTGGCGTTCATCTCATAGGCGCGCTGGGCGGCGATCAGGTCGGAGATTTCGGTCACCACTTCGACATTGGCCTGTTCGAGATTGCCCTGCTGCATGTCGCCAAAACCGTCGGTATTGGCGACGCCGTCCTGCGGCGTGCCGGAGGCCGGCGTATCCGTGAACAGATTGTCGCCGATCGGGTTGAGGCCGGCCTTGTTGATGAAGCGGGTCAGGCCGATCTGGCCGACCAGGGTCGGCGTGGTCGAGCCCGGCACCACCACCGTGACCTGGCCCTGCGCGTTGACGGTGATCTGCGAGGAATTTTGCGGGATCGTGATCGTCGGCTGCACCGGATTGCCCTGCGCGGTGACGACACGGCCCTGCGCGTCCATCATGAACGAGCCGTCGCGGGTATAGGCATAGGTGCCGTCGGGCACCTGGATCTTGAAGAAGCCTTCGCCGCGGATCGCGACATCGAGGTCGTTGCCGGTCGGCGACAGCGTGCCCTGGCCCATCAGGCGCGGCGTGCCGACGGTCTTGACGCCGCCGCCGATGTCGACGCCGACGGGCAGGATGGTGCCCTGGTCGGAGGCCTGCGCGCCGACGCGGCGCACATGGTCGTAGATCAGATCCTGAAACGCTGCGCGCTGCTTCTTGTAGCCGGTGGTGCGCATGTTGGCGATGTTGTTGGAGATCACCTGAACGTTGAGTTCCTGTGCCGCCATGCCGGTCGCTGCTGTGTAGAGGGCGCGCATCGATCTATTCCTTAAGCGTTATGCCGGAACGTCGGCGAGTTTCTCGACTGCGGTTCGGTGCAGGTCGTGCTGCTGCTGCAACATCGTCGAGATCTGCGTGTAGGCGCGCGTGATCTCGATCATGCGGCTCATTTCGTGAACGGAATTTACGTTCGATTTCTCGATGAAGCCTTGGCGGACCCGCGAGGCGGTGTCGGGCTGGGCGGCGACGCCCTGGCCCGCCGAGTAGAGGTTGCCGCCTTCCTTCACGAGCTTCTGGGCATCGGCAAAATTGACCAGCCGCAGCTTGCCGCGGACCGAGTCGGTGCTGCCGGTGCCCTCGAGGACCGTGATATTGCCGTCGGCTGCGATGTTGATCGCCTTGTCGGTCGGCTGGAACACGATCGGGCCGGAGGTACCCAGCACCGGGTCGCCGCTCGCGGTGACAAGCTGGCCTTGATTGTTGATCTGCAGGCCGCCGTCACGGGTGTAGCGCTCGCCGGCGGCCGTCTGCACCACCAGGAAGGCGTTGCCGTCGATCGCGACGTCGAGCGGATTCTTGGTCTGCTCGGAGGGGCCGGCTGCGAAATCGTGAAAGGTGGCGCGGTCGTGCACGAAGGAGACGCGGCGGTCGGCGCGCTGGAAATTGTCTTCATGCGCCGGCGAGCGCAGATATTCCTCGAACAGCGACCGGTCGGCCTTGAAGCCAGTCGTGTTGATGTTGGCGACGTTGTTGGCGATGACGTCCAACTGCCGTTCCAGCGTCATCTTCCGCGAAAGTCCGACGAGAAGCATATTCTCCATCGGTGGTTCTCCCCTTGATCGATCCGAAGCAGGCTCTCCCAAGCCCGCGGTCCGGATCCGTCGTAAACCTTTGGGCTCTCCCAAGCCGGCAGGTCACGCCAGTTACTCAGCGAAAGCCGTGCCAAGTCGGGAAGCTATGGTTTTTTAAGGGGTTAATCGTTTTTCGGGGCGCGGCGAGGGCGGCAGAAAGGTCTTGTTGACCATGTTTGCCCGGCAGATTTTTCCTACTTGGGCGTCAATGGAAAGGTTCCGTTAACCATTATTACCCTAGCGTTGCACTTGTAGAGAGCGCGTGTGCGCTGGCGGCTTTTGTTTCGCGTTGTGGGGGCATCGTTACCCAGGCTGGTGGCAACCGCGTTCGTTTTTCGGAATCGAAGCGGGCGGGGCAATGGCTGACAACGAGCAGGCGGAAGGCGCAGACGGCGCAGATGCCTCACCGTCGAAAAAGGGCAAGCTCAAGCTGATCATTGCCGTTGCCGGGTTCGTCGCAATCCTCGGCGCGGGCGCTGGCTGGTTCTTCCTGATGCGCGGCCATGGCGAGGCGAAGCACGCCGAAGCGCCGCCGCCGAAGCCGCCGTCCTTTGTCGAAGTGCCCGATATGATGGTCAACCTGGTCGGGGCCCCTGGCGAGCGGGTGCAATATCTCCGCGTCAAGGTCGTGCTCGAGATCAAGGATGAGAAGCATGTCGAGGCGATCAAGCCGAACCTGCCGCGCGTCACCGACCTGTTCCAGACCTACCTGCGCGAATTGCGTGCCTCCGACATCAACGGTTCGGCCGGGCTATTTCGCCTCAAGGAAGAACTGACCAAGCGGGTCAACAACGCGGTGGCGCCCCAGCAGGTGACCGCCGTGTTGTTCAAGGAAATCGTCGTGCAGTGATGGGACGGATCTAGCATCATGGCCGGCAACCAAGACCAGATGGACCAGGACGCCATTGCCGCGCAATGGGAAGCCTCCCTGGATTCCGAGGATCCCGCGGCGGCCGCGGAAGAAGCTGCCGCCAATGAACTTTCCGAGAGCATGGCGCTGCAGTGGGCGGCCATGGTCGAGGATGGCGGTCGCGAGTTCGGCAACAAGAATTCCGGCGAACGGGTTCTGTCGCAGGAAGAAATCGACAATCTGCTCGGTTTCACCGTCGGCGACGTCAATCTCGACGACCATTCCGGCATTCGCGCCATCATCGATTCCGCGATGGTGTCTTACGAGCGTCTGCCGATGCTCGAAATCGTTTTCGACCGCCTGGTGCGGCTGATGACCACGAGCCTGCGCAACTTCACCTCTGATAACGTCGAAGTCTCGCTCGACCGCATCACCTCGGTTCGCTTCGGCGACTACATGAATTCAATCCCGCTGCCCGCAGTGCTCTCGGTGTTCAAGGCCGAGGAGTGGGAAAATTTCGGCCTTGCGACGGTCGATTCCAGCCTGATCTATTCGATCATCGACGTGCTGCTCGGCGGCCGGCGCGGCCAGACCTCGCTGCGCATCGAGGGCCGGCCCTACACCACGATCGAAACCAACCTGGTCAAACGGCTGGTCGAGGTGGTGCTGGCCGACGCCGAGCAGGCGTTCCGGCCGCTGTCGCCGGTGACGTTCTCGATCGACCGGCTGGAAACCAATCCACGCTTCGCCGCAATCTCCAGGCCGGCTAACGCCGCGATCCTGGTGCGGCTGCGCATCGACATGGAAGATCGCGGCGGTAACATCGAATTGCTGCTGCCTTACGCGACCATCGAGCCGATCCGTCCGGTTCTGCTCCAGATGTTCATGGGCGAAAAGTTCGGCCGCGATCCGATCTGGGAAGGACATTTTGCGACCGAAGTGGCGCAGGCCGAGATATCGGTCGACGCCGTGCTGTATGAAGCCGACATTCCGCTCAAGCAGCTGATGAAGCTGAAGGTCGGCGACACCCTGCCGCTGGAAATGCGTCCTGAAGCGCTGGTGCAGGTCCGCTGCGGCAACGTTCTTTTGACCGAAGGGCGCATGGGCCGGGTCGGCGACCGCGTCGCCATCCGCGTCACCAAGCAGTTGCGCAAACCCAATACCACCTTCGCGATGTTCGAGAAGGCCGACGAACAAACCAAGTTGATGGAGGCACAATGAGTCATTCCCTTGGCATTGTAATCGAGAGTCTGGTCGCGGTGCTGCTGATGCTCACGATAGGCTACTGCATGCTGCTCAATAAGCGGCTGAAGCGGCTGAAGGCGGACGAGCATTCGCTGAAAGCCACGATCGCGGAACTGATCACCGCGACCGAAATCGCCGAGCGGGCGATCGGCGGCCTCAAGCACACCGTGCGCGACGTCAATGAGAATCTCGGCAGCCAGCTTGCGGCGGCGACGCAGATGGCGGGGCATCTGAAGAACATGCTGGCCGAAGGCGACGGCGTCATTCGCCGGCTGTCCAAGATCGCGATCGCGGCGCGGCCCTCGCAGGACGCCGAACCCGCAGCGCCCAAGGTTTCCTCCGCCAAGGCGGTTGCTGCGGCGGCTGAAGCATTCTCCGAACGCCGAAGGGCCAGTGGCCTCGCCGCATGAAGTCGTTTCGCGATATCCGCGTCATTCCGGTCGTGCTGGTCGCGATCTTCGGCCTTGCTGTGCTGAAGGTTGCGGGCCTCGTGATCGATGGCGGATACGTGTTCGACTATCAGGTCAGCCAGCCGGCCAAGCGTTCGTGGGCGCAGGACAATCTGGGTTATCCGAACAGTGCCAGAGCCGATTCTGCCGACATTACCGGTTCGGTCAAGAAGGAAGAGAAAAAGGAAGAGGCGCCGAAACCGGCCGCTCCCGCCACCGACGCGCCGAAGCCCGACGGCGTCGTGGTGTTTCCCGACCAGAACCCGCAATCGGTGTCGCCGTCGGAGCGCGCCATTCTGGAACGGCTGCAGGCGCGGCGTCAGGAACTGGAGCAGCGCGCGCGTGAAATCGAAATTCGCGAAAGCCTTTTGAAATCCGCCGAGAAACGCATCGAGGGCCGCGTCGAGGAAATGAAGGCCACCGAGGCAAAGATCTCGACCGCGACGGGGCAAAAGGCGGAGCAGGACGCCGCCCGCTTCAAGGGCATCATCACGATGTACGAGGGCATGAAGCCGAAGGACGCCGCCAAGGTGTTCGACCGGCTGGAAATGTCCGTACTCTACGAAATCGCCTCCCAGATCGCGCCGCGCAAGATGTCGGATATTCTCGGGCTGATGCAGCCGGAAGCGGCCGAACGGCTGACGGTCGAACTGGCCCGCCGTGCCGGCACCGATAAATCCACGTCCACGGCCGAGCTGCCGAAGATCGAAGGCAAGATTCTGCAGCAAAGGCCCAACTGACGCGGGGCGCCAAGCGCCCCGCGGTAACAAGGCATTGGCGCCACCCGGTCAGAACCTGCGCGGCCCCGACGAAACGAACGAGCGATGGGCTACGGAGAGCGCCCCACGCTCGTTGGTTTCAAGCGCGATCTTCTGCGCCAGCATGACATCGCCCGCGACGAGGTCGCCATCCGGAACGAAGCACCATTTGCAGACGTGGTGGCCCGTGCCGTTGAGCTCCTCGATGTTCGTCTGCGTGCCGTGATGTATCCGATAACGCGTCCCGGTGTCGCTGCCGACGACGTCGAAATATCGGAAGCGCTCATAGCAGGCACGCTGCTTCGGCGAGAGCCAGCCCTTCAACAGGGTCAGCGCTCGTGCCTCGGTTTCGTAGCGGAACGATCTGCTGCAGGAACCAGATCGCGCCACCACCAGCGAAAGCGCCGAAAGCAGCAGCGTGCCAAGCAAAGCCAGGACGAACGAGCATATCGCCAGGACGATCTGCTGGGTCACTGCCGTCAGCCACCAACGAGACGCGGATAAAACAGCGTTTCCTCCGCCGTCGGATCGAAGGAGCGGATCACCCGTTGCTCGCCGGGCCCCGATCGTACCGCTGCCGTAAAGCCTGCGCCGGTCAATTCCCTGAAACGCCGCTCGGCCTTTTCGACCTCTGCGCGATCATGGATGTCGAATGTGTGGCGGGTGTCACCGGTACGATCCATCACGATCTGGGTTGCCATTTCACGCACTCCGAATTGGCTGCCTGAGGCAGGTTTGGCGACCCGGGCGCATTGGTTGATTGACTGCCGGCCCCGCGTCCCGGGTCCATTATTTCCCTAAGACGGGATGGCTGATGTTGGTTCCAACCGTCGTGAGATTATTGATGCAGATCAAGGCGCGGGGCGGCGCTGTGGCAATAGCCGCAGCCCGCGAGCTTGCGGCGTGCCGGATGATCAAGAAAAGGGACCGGATTCCGACCCATCCTGCGACGTGTAATGCTTGGTCCGGGCGCCAAGCCGTCCCTCCAACGAAATCAATGAGTTGACGTTAACAAAACCTTAAGTCGGCCAATCCAAGATTCAAACCGGCAGGCGAGCGCGCTTCGCCGCAGAATTCATTGAGGCCGCGAGATTTCCTGGATGGGGCAAAGGGCTGCCGCTGGAACTGGGTCGCAGGGCCGCGCTTTGGCGCGGGCGGCCCGGCTTTGCCTCGGCCGGCCGCTTGCTTTTGTCTTGCTGCTTGCCGGCCTCGCTATTTCGCAGCCCTGCCGGGCCGACGATCCGGTTCGGGGGGAGGCGACGTTTACGTCCGGCGGCGGTTTCGCCCGGCTGGTGTTGAAGCTGGCCGAGGACGTCGAGTCAGACGTTTCGACTGCGGGTTCGATCATCATCATCCACTTCAAGCGCCCGGTGGATATTCCCGTCGACAAATTGTCCGATGCCGTTCCCGATTATGTCGGCTCGGCGCGGCGCGATCCCGACGGTACGGCGATCCGGCTGTCGCTCTCGCGGCGGGCAACCGTCAACACCATGACGGCGGGGGAGCGGATCTTCGTCGACTTCCTGCCCGATAGCTGGACCGGTCCGCCGCCCGCGCTTCCTGCGGCGGTCGTGCGCGAACTGGCGGAGCGGGCGCGGGCCGCCGAACGCGCGCTTCGGGCGCAGCTTGCGGTCAACGCCGCGAAGAAGAGGCCGCCGGTGCGTGTCCGCGCCTCGGTGCAGCCGACTTTCGTCCGTTTCGTGTTCGAGATGCCCGACGGCGTCAACGTGTCGTCGGTGCTGAACGATCAGAAGCTGACGCTGCAGTTCAACAGCGTGCTCAATTTCGACCTGGCGGATGCGAAGGTGGCGGCGCCACCGAACGTCGCCTCGATCAACCAGCGGGCCGACGTCGATTCTTCCGCAGTCGACATCGTGCTGATCGGCGAGGTCGACGTGCATTCCTTCCGCGAGGAAAAGAACTATGTGATCGATGTCGCCTTCCAGCAGGCGGAAAAGCCCGCTTTGGCCGCGCCCCATGCCGAGGCCAAGCCGGCCATGCCGGCCAAACCGGGTCCAGCCGCGCGGATTTCGCGCGACAAGGCCCTGAAGGAATCTCAGCCGCCGCAGCAGCCGGCGGAGATTCCGGCTGTTACCTCGGAGATGATTGCCGAACAGGCCCGGATCGAGATCAAGCCTGCCCAGATGACTGAAGCGCCGGCCGTGGCGGAGGCCGCAACGCCTGCCGTCGAAAAGGCGACACCGGTCAAGGACAATGCGGCTCCCGCGGCCGAGAAGATGGCAGCCGCACCGGAACAAGCATCGCCGCCGGCAGAAGCTGCGAAAGTGGGGCAGCCTGCCGAACAGGTCCAGGCTGCCGCTGCGGAAGCTCCGAAGGCTGTGGCGCCCAAGCAGGCTCCACCTCCCGCGGAGCCGCCGAAGGGGGCAGCAGCATCCAATCCGCCGCCGGATAGCGGCGCCAAGGACAAGACCGCCACTGTCGAGGCGAGGCGTGACAGCGACGGCCTGCGCGTCACGTTCTCCTTTGCCGCGCCGACCGCGGCTGCGCTGTTCCGCCGCGCCGATACGGTGTGGCTGGTGTTCGACCAGGCCAAACCGATCGATGTCGAACCGATCCGCGCCAAGGGCGGCGCCATCATCGGCAATGTCAGCCGGCTGCCGCTGGAAAAGGGCCAGGCCATCCGTATCCGCCTCAACCGGCCGCAGATCCCTTCGCTCGAAAGCGAAGGCCGCGCCAACGGCGCCGAGTGGACGCTGACTTTCGCCGACCGCGGCCAGACGCCGCCGCTGCCGCTGATGGTGCTGAGGAACATTACCGATCCCGCGCTCGCCAATGTCACCGTGCCGCTGGCCAATCCCGGAGCGATGCACCGGCTGGTCGATCCCGACGCCGGCGATACGCTGTTGGTCGTCACCGCGCCGCCGCCGACCCGCGGCCTCATCAAGCGGCAGGATTTCGTCGAATTATCGCTGCTGGAATCCGTGCACGGCGTGGTCGTGCATCCGAACTCCGACGATATCAACGCCGAGGTCGGCGCCGACAAGGTGATGCTTGGACGACCCGGCGGATTGACGCTGTCGTCGGCCGACGTCGCGGCCGAACGCGCCACCGCGGCGGTGAGGCCGCTGTTCGACGCCAACGAATGGCGCAAGAACAGGGAAGAGAAATTTCTCACCCGGCTGGATGCGTTGATCAAGGCCGCGGCCGCCGCGGGGCCTGAGCAAAAGGCGCAACCCCGCCTCGAGCTTGCCAATTTCTACATGTCGCGCGGGATGTATCAGGAAGCGCGGGGGGTGACCAACCTCATCATCTCCGACACTAACCCGGGGAACGAAGATGCCGCCGTGCTGATGGTGCACGCGGTCGCCAGCATCCTGATCGGCCATCCCGAGCGGGCGCTGAAGGATCTTGCAAGTCCTGCGATCGGCAACGGCCACGATTCCCAATTGTGGAAAGGGTTCGCGTTCGCCCGTCAGGAAAAATGGGCGGACGCGCGCGAAAAGTTCAAGAACGCCGAATTCTCGATCGCCGCGCTGCCGCTGGAACTGCAGCGCATCATCACCGCGGATGCGATGCGGGCCTCGCTCGAGGTGAAGGATTATGCCGGGGCCTCGCGGCGGCGCAGCGAACTCGAGGTGATCGGCATTCCCAACGAGATGAAGCCCGGGATCGCGGTGCTGCGCGGGCGGCTCGCCGAGGCGCTGGGGCACGACAAGGACGCGCTCGACGCCTACCGCTACGCGGCGCAGTCGAGCGACCGGCAGGCGTCGGCCGAGGCGGGGCTGCTGGAGGCCCTGCTGCGGCACAGGCGCGGCGAACTCGGCCAGGCCGAATTGCTGCGCGAGCTGGAGATTTTGTCGGTCACCTGGCGTGGCGACGAGATCGAGTTGAAGGCGTTGAACAAGATGGCTCAGATCTACGCCGAGAACGCCCGCTACGCCGACTCGCTCGCCGCTGCCAAGACCGCGACGAAGCTGCAGCCCAATTCCGAATTGTCGCGGCAGGGCCAGGATGCGGCGTCCGCCTTGTTCGCGGAGCTCTATCTCGGCTCGAAGGGCGACGACATGAAGCCGGTCGATGCGCTCGCCATGTTCTATGAGTTTCGCGAATTGACGCCGATCGGCCGGCGCGGCGACGAGATGATCCGGCGCCTGGCGGATCGGCTGGCCACGGTCGACCTGCTCGACCAGGCCGCCGAACTGCTGCAGTACCAGGTCGACAAGCGGCTGGAGGGAGCCGCGCGCGCGCAGGTGGCGGCACGCCTTGCCATGGTTTACCTGACCAACCGCAAGCCGGACCGGGCGATCGCGGCGCTGCGCTTGACCCGGATCGCCGATCTCTCCGGCGAACTGCGGCAGCAGCGGCTGCTCCTCGAGTCGCGGGCCCAGAGCGACATCGGTCGGCATGACCTCGCGCTCGATATCATCTCCAACATCACCGGCCGCGAAGCGATCCGGCTGCGCTCCGACATCTATTGGGCGTCGCGGCAGTGGCGGGAGGCTTCCGAACAGATCGAACTGTACTACGCCGACCGCTGGCGGGATTTCAGGCCGCTGAACGCCGCCGAGAAGAGCGACGTGATCCGCGCCGTGGTCGGCTATGCGCTGGCCGGGGACGCGATCGGCCTGGCCCGTTTCCGCGAAAAATACGCGCCGCTGATGACCGGCGAGGCTGACCGGTTCGCGTTCGAGACCGCGAGCAAGCCGGCCGCCTCCAACAGCACCGAATTCGCCCTGATCGCCAAGATGGCCGCCAGCGTCGACACGCTCGACGGCTTCATCCGCGAAATGAAGATCCGCTTCCCGGATGCCACCGCCCGCGCGCCGCTATCGCCGGGTATGTCCGGGGCCGAGCCGGTCCACACCGGCTCCTTGCCCGCGATATCAGGTATCCGGCGGATCGAATTGAAGAAGCAGGCGAAGTAGCGGATTCGGCCGCAGGTTCGGCCAATTTTTGACCAGTTGGCACATTAGGGAGGACGTCAGCGCCTCGTTGGCGCTCTCTGCAATCGTCTCTAGCTAGCCGTCCAAACTGGCCGTCCGATGCCGCTGACCCGGGACCGAATTATAGGACACGACAACGAACGCCTGGCGTTCAGGTTCACCATGCGAAATGCCGCCGATACGGTGGAGTGCCAGATCAGCGATGCCGCATTGGACGAACTCGGAGGCGTGAAGGGTACGGAGAGCATCGCAAGGCGGGCGCAATTTTTGGCGCTGCGGGATGCCGTCGAGGGCATCGCATCCGAAATTTTCGACAAGGGGCCATGCGTGAAAGGCCAGATCGTCAGGATATTCACCAAGCACGTTCAGAAACTACCGCCATCGCTGACCGAACCGATCGCGACCGACTCGGAGCCGGATACGGGCAACACCGTTTCGCTGCGGGTCATTGCCGAAGCGAGGCCGGCAAGCGCGGCGCAATAACGCGCCGCGCTGCGGTCGCCTCGACAGCAGCCGTAAAACAGCGACCACGCATCCGTATCACGGTCCCGGCGTCACCCACGCGGTCACAATCATTCCGTTCGCGTCCAGCGCAATTCGCCAATGCGACGCGCCGTTTTCGTGCTTGACGGTGTAGACATCTTCGCCTTGGGGGGCCACACCGAGAAACCTGATGGACTCGACGGCGCGCAGTTCGGCAAGGCCAGGCTGCAGGTTTGGCAATTGCTGACGGGTAGCCTCGGCGAGCGCCGCGCTCATTTCGTCGTAATTGGGCTGGCCGCTGATGAGCCCGTCAATTAGGCGGCGAAGGGCTGTCTCGGTCCCGGGGCTGGCGGACTGGCTTTTCACCTTCTCTTCCGTCCGGTTTGCAATCTGCCGCGCCGTTGCCGCGTCGATGCGTTGCATCGGATGACTCCCGCCACCCTGATGCAGGATCACGGATGTTGCCAGCCCGCGCTCGTCCCGGACGAAAGTGATCTGTGCGTCGACGACGTCAGTGAAGAATTCGGTTGGGCTTTGCGCATAAAATGCGACGTGCCGTTGTCCGGTCAGATGGGTGAGCAAATGATCCGCCTCGCGCGTCACGGTAAAGACGGCGTTGTCGCCGAGCTGGTAGAAACCGGCATAGTTATCGAGAATTGCCGCATCCACGACGACCTTCTGCCGCGCGGCTTGGTCGGGAGGGCTGTTGTCGGCCGGCGGCGATGCTGCGGGTGAGCCGGTCTGCCCACTGCTGGACTGAATTCTTGCGGCGAGCGCGTTCCAGTCCCGACAGCCCAGAATTTTGGCAATCAGCTCCAGGGACTCGCTGTGGGTGAGGGAAACGGATTTGGCATTCAGCGCTTCACGTAGTGTTTGCGCCATAGCTTTTGCGTCGCGGAAATCGCGCATGGACGATCCTCTGCATCGACGAACGGAGATACGTCAGGGGCTTGCGTTGCTGACCCGTTCGCTCGGGGCATGAGGAAAGCCTTAAAAGTTCGGCTTGATACATTCGCCATACCCCGGGAGGGGCGCAAGCAGCGGGTCGTATCCACCCGTCGAATATGTGTGCTTGCGATCCCGGATTTGTCAATCGTGACAGCGGGCGGAATGGGGCCATCGAGCGCGACGAGATGGCGCGTCGTTCCGTCACCCCTCGACAGATGCATGTCAAAGCGGCAACCTGCAGGCAAACAACCTTCCGGAGGACAGCGTACGATGAGCAAGCCCGCCAAAACCGAAGCTGAACTCATCGAGATGGCGCGAGCCGAATTGAAGGTCCACGCCAATTGCCCCGACGGCATCGTCATCTCGGTGATCCCTGACGGTGACAGCTGGGAATTCCGCGCCGAGGCCGACGATGCCACGATCGCCAAACCCGGCTTTCCCGAATGCGTCGCCATGCTGGTCCAGATCGGTGACCACCTCTGCAAGCAGTATGATTTCAAGGGGTGAGCGGCGAGTGCGGGCGTCCGGTTCGGCTAACCGCCCAGAATTCCTTCACACCGTAAAGATCCGCCCCGGGTTCAAAATGTTCTTCGGGTCGAGGGCGCGCTTGAGCGTGCGCATCGTTTCGATTTCCTCCTCTGTCCGGCTCATTTTCAGGTAGGGCCGTTTGAGGATGCCGATGCCGTGTTCGGCCGAGATCGAGCCGCCGAATTCGCCCGTGAGGTCGTAGACCAGCTTCTCGAACTCATCGTGCTTGTCAGGCGTATGTTCGTGATACACGCTGGGATGCAAATTGCCGTCGCCGACGTGTCCCATCACGATGGTGAAGGCGTGCGGATCGATCGCTTTGACTCGTGCATCAAGCGTATCCGCATATTCTTCCATCCTGTCGATGGCGAGACTGACATCGAACCCCATCCTCGCGGCGTAAGGGAAGGTACGGCCGAGCTCGACGCTGGAATCGCGGATACGCCAGATCGTAGCGGCGGATGCATTCGAGGTCGAGAGCGTGGCGTCGAGGATCAGATTGTCGTCCATCGCGGTCTCGAGCAGTTTCTCGAGGTCGGCATGGATGCGCCCGGGGTCGCTGCCGGAAGCCTCCAGCAGAACGTAGAACGGGTGATGCGTCGGCAGCGGCCCCGCGACGCCCTTCACGCGCTCGACGACGAGGCGGTAGTAGGCATTCCACATCACTTCGAATGCAGTCAATTCGCCGCCGAGGCTTTCGCGCGCCATCCTCAGGAATGCCATGACCTGACCGAACGAGGGCAGGGCGCACAGCGCCACCTGCCGCTCCGCCGGCGCGGGAAAAACGCGTAGCGCTGCGCGCGTCACCACGCCGAGGATGCCTTCGCTGCCGATGAAAAGCTGCTTTAAGTCGATGCCGGTGTTGTTCTTGATGTATTTGCGCAGGCCCTTCAGCACGGTGCCGTCGGCCGTGACGACTTCGAGGCCGAGGACCAGGTCACGCGTCATGCCGTAACGGATGACGCGGTTGCCGCCGGCATTGGTCGAGATGTTGCCGCCGATGGTGCAGCTGCCGCGCGCGCCGAGGTCGAGCGGAAACATCAGGCCGTCCTGCTCGACCCGCTCTTGGAGCTTTTGCAGCGGCGTGCCGGCCTGCGCGATGGCGACGCCGGCGGAGGCATCGACCTCTTCAACGCTGTTCATGCGCTCCATCGAGAGCACGATTTCGTTCGCATTCGGCAGCGCGCCGCGCACCAGCCCGGTCATGCCGCCCTGCGTCGTAACGGGGACACCTTCGCGATGACAGAGCCGCAGCAACACGGAGACATCCTCCGTCGTTCTCGGGCGGACGACCGCGCGCGGTTTCGGCACCGGATTGCCAGCGAGATCGTGATGATAGCGTGCGTCGATGTCGTTGCCTGATAGCACCGCGCCCTTGTCGAGCGCGTTGCGCAGTTCGTCAATGAAGCCCTCGGACATGCCCCTGCCTCTTCTTGATGAGAAGTTTGGCCGAAGCTTTACATGCGGCATGGCCAGGAAGAAACCCGGACCGGCCCAATCGCGGCATTTTCCGAACTGGAAAGGCGCCCTCTGAAGGCGCCATCTCTCGGCCGGGGCTGTGACCGGCGATCAGTGTGGCTGTCGCCGGGAGGTCCTGTGCGGGGCGTTCTTGATGCGCGACTTCGGCATCGGCGGGGTGATGGTGGGGCTGTCCTGCCGCTCGGGCTCGATCGAAGTGATCTGGTTGCAGGCGTCGCACTTGTAAACGTAGATGAGGGGGCGCAGTCCGATCCGGGGCAGCTTTCCGATCTGGGCCGTACCTACGCCGCAGATCTCGCAGCGCGGCGGCAGACCGGTTTCTGAATGCGGCACGGACATATGACTATCGCTAAGAGACTATCGCTAAGCAACAAAGGAAAACATCGGCGAGGATAGCCGTCGATTGCATCTTATTCGTGGAAATTGAGGTCCGTAATAATACGAGGTCCGCCACCAGCGTCCATCTTTTGCCACCAAATCGACCCCGGCCGGGCATCCAAACAACACACTGCACGGTGCAAACTCGCAACGCCAGCGCGTGACCATACGGAAATTCCACCGGAGCGAATCCGGCCGGATGCCAATTTGTAAGGCGTGCAGAAATGTCTTCCACCAACGGTCACGACACATCGATGCAAGCGGCGTTGGCCCTCGTGGAGGCTGCGGCGTCCCGCCCATCGCCCGCCGACAGATTCAATATTGATCGGGAAGGGCCGGCGAAACGCGCCGGAAAACTTCGGGTGCTGCAGCAACGATTCCAGAAACTGAACGAGTATTGCGACGAGACCGTCGCCGAAATTCGCGCTTCGCTGGAGCGGGCGCCGCCGCGCTAGTCCGCAAGAAACCGGTGCCGGGTTTTTCCGGGAACGAAAATTTGCGGCAGATCAAAGCAAGCCGGCCAGACTACCCTGCAGTGCATTTCGTACCGAGCCGCTCTATCCGGAAGGGGGTCGTTCCGGTTACGAGGCCCGGACTCCCGAAACAAAATGACGTTTCGAAGAAACGTCATCTTGCTCAGGGCACTCCGGGCCTCGCTCTTCTCCTGCGAAGCGAGACATCACGAGATTGGATGTCGCTTCGGCAAATGTCTCACTTTTTGTCGATCTTCGTGACCGCGTCCGTCTTGTCGATCTTCGTGATGGTCTTGGTCCCCGCCGTGTCGCTCACGGCAAAGGTGACCCTGTCGCCGGCGTGCAGGACGTTCAGCCGCGCGCCGTCCTGGATCTTGAATTCTTCGGTCGCGGCGCCGGCGTTCGCGCCGGTGGTGCCATCAGGCATATCCTTGATCGAGATCGTGCCGCTGATCCGATCTATTCTCGTCACCATTCCGGTCCGCGTTTGCTGGGCAAGGGCCGACGTACCGGCGATGCTGAGGGCCGCGGTGGCGGCCATAATCATCCCTGCGATTTTCATGGAATACTCCCGGCTGTAGGGCGTCTACGATAAGCCGGGATTGCGGCATTAGTTCCGCAGCGGAGCGCGGTGCGACAATTTCTTCACGCTTCAAACATGCCAGCGCTGACGTTGGAGCGATCCCGTTAGGCCGCGCCGGCCTCGGACTCGAGTTCGGTTTCCGTCACCGTGCGGTTACGGCCGAGCCGCTTGGCTTGATAAAGCCCGCGGTCGCAGCGCTCGATCATGGCATCAGCGGATTCGGCGAGGCGGAATTGCGCCACCCCGATCGAAACCGTGATGCTGCCGATTTCCTTGCCGGTTGCGCGGCGGGTCAGCTTCGCTTCGGCAATGCGGCGGCGAATGCGCTCGGCGACCGACGTACAATCCTCGAGATCGGCGCCCGGAAGCACCGCGATCAATTCCTCGCCGCCGTAGCGGGCTGCGAGATCGACTTCGCGAACACCTTCTTGCAAGACCTTTGCGACAAGCCGAAGCACCTGGTCGCCGACCTGATGGCCGTAATCGTCGTTGAATTTCTTGAAGTGATCGATGTCGATCAGGAAGACGCTGAGCGCCTCGTCCTTTTCCATCGCCGCGATCTGGGCGAGCCGGAGGAATTCATCCATCGAGTGCCGGTTGGCCAGCCCGGTCAGCGCATCGGTGTTGGAGCGTTGCTCGGCCGCCTTCAGCGAGTCGCGGATGTTGTCCAGTTCCTCGGAGGTGGCGGCGAAATTTGCCTCCAGCGTTGCGGCTCGCGCCGTCGCCTTTGACAATTCGTCAACCAGCTTCGAAATGATCGTCCGGGGATCGCTGGTGGCAGCGGCTTCGGAAGATACTTCGCCGAGCGCCTTGATGTGGGTCTGGTTGTCGGTGACGGCGGTGTTGAGGAACTGCTGGGCGGTGGCGATCAGGCCGCTCAATTGCTCGGGAAGGTCACCGAGCGGGTCGGGGCTGGACTGCGGCGTCACATAGGTAATGTAGAGCTCGTGGTTGATCGCCGGGTCGAATTTGCGCCTGCCGGCGATCAGGATGTCGATGGTCTTTCGCAGCGCCAGCGAATTGCCCAGGGAATATTCGAACCAGACCGCAAAATTGGTCGGGGTGGCAGGAACCGATTGCTGCGCCATCAGCCGCATAGCCCGGTCGGCAATCGTCGTGGCGTATTCGGCGTCCATATCGCCGATAGGCTGGCCTGCCATCGTTTGACCCGGTGATGCGTTTGCTACGAAATTCGGTTACCTGGCATCCATTGTGCACAGAGGAACTAATCTCACCTTAAATTCCCTGGGAAACTCCGCAGCAAATACGTAACTAATGTTGACCTATTTGGTTGTGGAACCCGCGGGAACCGACCGCTAGCTGCCGCCGTAGCTCTGCACCAGGCTCCCCGCCACCAGCGACCAGCCGTCGACCAGCACGAAAAAGATCAACTTGAACGGGAGCGACACCACGACCGGTGGCAGCATCATCATACCCATCGACATCAGGACCGATGCGACCACGAGATCGATGATCAGGAAGGGGAGGAACAGCAGGAAACCGATCTCGAAGGCGCGCTTCAGTTCGGAGATCATGAAGGCCGGGACCAGGATCCGCAGCGACAGGTCTTCCGGTGTCGCCGGTGGCGGCTCGCCGGAGAGATCGACGAACAGCTTCAGATCCTTTTCACGAACGTTCTTCTGCATGAAGCCGCGCAGCGGCACCGAAGCCTTTTGCAGCGCTTCCTCGACCCCGATCTGGTTGGCGACCAGGGGTTTGATGCCGTCGTCATAGGACCTCTGCAGGACAGGGCCCATCACGAATGCGGTCAGGAACATCGCGAGCGCAATGATCACCGAGTTGGGCGGGGCGGTCGCGGTACCCAATGCGGTGCGCAGCAGCGACAGTACGACGACGATCCGCGTGAACGACGTCATCATGATCAGGATCGACGGCGCGATCGACAGCACCGTCAACAGCGCGATCAACTGGATCGCGCGTTCGGTGACGCCGCCGCCACCCTGGCCGAGATTGATGCTGATATCCTGCGCCATCGCCGGGTCGGCGAGCGATCCGGCGGCGGTCAGGATTAAGAAAAATAAAACTCTACGCGGAGAAGCCGGCGGCCTCACGAAGGATTCTTCGGACGGCCCAGCAAGGACGCCATCTCGTCTTCGAGATTTTCGAAGCCGCTCTTCTGCGGAGCGGGTGTGGGAACGGGAGGCTCGCTGCGGGAATTACGGGCGGGCGGCGTTTCCGGCGCAACCGGGGGCGCCACCGGTTCGGCCGGCCGGCGCAGGGCGGCTTCCAGCCGCTGGGCCATTTCGGCCAGATTCTGGTCGGCACTCGACGGCGCGGGGGCCGGAGGGGGCGGAGGTGGAGGCGGCGGCGCCGCGGCGCGTTCAGGCGCTCGGGCCGGCGTCTCACGAGCCGCCGGAGTGTCACGGACAGGCAGCGCCTCACGGATTGGCGGTGCCTCCCGGGCTGGCGATGCCTCACGGACAGGCAGCACGTCGCGGACTGGCGGCGCCTCGCGGACCGGCGGTGGCTTGGGCAACTCGCGCTGCGGCCGTGGCATCAGCGGCTCGTTGCGGCCCAGGCGCGGAGGGGCCGATTCTGGCCGACCGCTGATCGATTCCGGCGCAAAGCCCGTCAATGGATCGCTGCGACGTTCCGGCATCGGCGGCGGTGCAGGGCGGCGGATCTCGTCGGCGAAAGAGGGTCGTGCGGGGCGCGGTGGCGGCTCCGGCATTTGCGGTTCGGTGTGATCGAAGGCGTCGGTCGATCGCGAATCGGATCTTGCCGCCTCTTCGCTCCAGGCGGCATCGGGCAGCGGCGCGATGCGCGGCGCCTGTTCGCCGACCGCCGGGCGCGGCGCCATTTGATCGCGGTTGGGCATTGCGCGCACGATGTTGGGTTCGACCACGATGTCGCTCGGGCCGCCGATCATCAGGAGATGCTCGACATTGTCGCGCCGTACCAGCACGAGGCGCCGACGGCCATCCACGGCGGCGGCGTCGATCACGGCGAGCCGCGGCATCCGTCCGCGCTGGGTGTTGGCGCCGAGGCGGTTGTTGGCGTAACGGCGAACCACCCATGCGGCAACGCCGATCAGCGCCAGAACGGCGATGAATGCGAAGAGGAATGTCAGTGTCTGCATTCTTTAGTCCCCGGCCACAGGCCGTTCTCTTGATGCTGGCTTCGACGAGTGCGGTCTTAGGTCTTGCTGTCCGAGCATGTTCCCCGGGATACGGTTCCCGCCATCCTGACCATGCTCCGAAGCGATCCGCAGACGGCGAATCAGCCCGAGATCAGCCTTATTCCTTAATTCCCCGCGGCGAACGCCGCCGTCCGGTTAATTAATAGACCAAGAATCGCTTGAGCCAAAACGACTTCTGAGCGCCCCAAGTCGCGTCGGCTGGTGCTGGTTAACGCAGTTTTCGTGGCGAAAATGCGCTCATTTTGTCGCTGTCGGCGGGTATTGGCCGATGTCGAGGGCGGCAGAACGCAATTTTAACCAGCCGTTAACCATACACCGGGCAAATTCTGCCTACCTCGCGGCGTCTGCCAGAGGTTAACGGGAGCCGCTCGCGATGGCCATCAACGACCTTCCGATCCTGTCGGCGCTGCGCACCAAGATGCAGTGGCACCAGGAACGCCAGCGGGTGCTCGCTGAAAACGTGTCCAACGCCAACACCCCGAATTTCAGGCCGAACGACCTGGTCGAGCCGAAATTCGACAACAAGGGCGCAAACCTCGGCGGCGCGATGGGCTCGCTCGCCATGATGCGCACCGCATCGACCCATATCGGCGTTTCCGGCGGCGCACCAAGCTTCAGGGGAGACGGCGGCAAGAACGGCTTTTTGACCAAGCCGGCCGGCAATGCGGTCAATCTGGAAGAGCAGATGCTGAGGGTTTCGGCAAACCAGATGGATTACGCCGCAGCGACTTCGCTCTACAGCCGCAGCCTCGGACTTCTCAAAACCGCCATCGGAAAACGCTGACGCGTAAGGGAGCCGGATCATGGCAGACGACGGAAGCGATTTCGCCCGCTCGATGAGCATAGCGACGTCAGGCCTGCGCGCGCAGGCAGGGCGCATGCGGGTGATCTCGGAAAACATTGCCAATGCGGAGTCCACCGCGCCGACCGCGGGCGGCAACCCGTATCGCCGCAAGGTGCCGACATTTTCCTCCGCGCTCGACCGCACGCTGGATGCCAGGGTCGTGACGCTCGGCAAGGTCCGGACCGACCAGTCGGCGTTTCGCGTCAAGTACGAGCCGAGCAATCCGGCGGCCGATGCCGCGGGCAACGTCAAATATCCGAACGTCAATTCGATGGTCGAAATGACCGACATGCGCGAGGCGCAGCGGTCCTATGAAGCCAACCTCAACATCATCAGCGCCACGCGCCGCATGATTCAACGCACGCTCGACATCCTCAAGGCCTGAACAGGAACCATAGAAAATGGCTTCACCGACCGTTGCAGCAAACGCCTACGCCGCGCTTTCGCGCATCATGGAATCCGGCGGCGCCGAGAAAAGCGGCCAATCCGCCGGCGGCCCGTCCTTCAGCGCGCTGCTCAAGGACGCGGTGGGCAGCGTGCTGGATGCGGGCAAGAAATCCGACGCCCAGACCATGGCGATGAGTTCGGGCAAGGCCAACGTCATGGACGTGGTGACGGCGGTCGCGGAGACCGACGTCGCGGTCTCGACGCTGGTGTCGGTGCGCGACCGGGTGATCCAGTCCTACGAAGATATCATGAAGATGCCGATCTGACGTACGCCGTCATTGCGAGCGCAGCGAAGCAATCCATAGCGCCGCAAAAAGAAAGAATGGATTGCTTCCGCCTTCGCTCGTTGAGCTTCGGCGGACAAGTCGTCGCTGCGGACAAGTGTAGAGAAGGACGTTTGAAATGACCGGTGCTGAAACCCTCGACGTGGCGCGCGATGCGATCTGGACCATCGTGGTGGTGTCGTCGCCCTTGATGGTGATCGGGCTCGTGGTCGGCGTCGTGGTCTCGCTGTTCCAGGCGCTGACCCAGATCCAGGAACAAACGCTGATCTTCGTGCCGAAGATACTGGCGATCTTCGTGACATTATTGCTGGCGTTGCCGTTCATGGCGGATTCGATGCACGGCTACATGATGCGGATATCGTCGCGAATCATAGGCGGTTGATGCATTGTGAATGAATGCGCGTCGACATTTCCCTGCTGCCGGCCCTTGCCGCCACCTTCATGCTGGTGTTCGCCCGCGTGGGCGCCATGGTGATGCTGATGCCGGGGTTCGGCGAGAGCAACATCCCGGTGCGCATCAAGCTTGGAATCGCGCTGCTGCTGACGCTGATCATCCTGCCGCTGCACCGCGCCGCCTATCAGGTCGATCTGAACTCGATGACGTCGCTGGGCGTCTTGATGGTGCACGAGATCGTCGTCGGCATCGTGCTCGGCGCGACCGCGCGCGTCACGCTGTCGGCGCTGGCGGTCGCAGGTTCGGTGATCGCCCAGCAGCTCGGCCTCGGCTTCGTCACCGCCGTCGACCCGACCCAGGGGCAACAGGGCCTGCTGATCGGCAACTTTCTCACCATCCTGGGCATGACGCTGCTGTTTGCCACCGACAGCCATCACCTGGTCATATCGGCGCTGAACGAGAGCTACCGGATTTTCTCGCCAGGCGAATTGCCGCCGAGCGGCGACGTCGCGGCGCTGGCTACGCGCGCCTTTGCCACGGCCTTCAAGATCGGCATGCAGCTTTCGGCGCCATTTCTGGTGTTCGGCCTCGTCTTCAATATCGGCCTTGGCGTGCTGGCGCGGCTGATGCCGGCTATGCAGGTCTATTTCGTCGGCGTGCCGCTGTCGATCATGGTGGGTTTTCTGATCCTCGCCCTCGTCCTCACCGGAATGATGGCGACCTATCTCAACTACTTCATCAGCGTGATGCACGAGTTGACGCCGCTGAAATAGAGCATGATCTCCGGGCAAACGCGCTCCGCGTTTGTCGCGAGGGGAAAGTGGGTACCGGTTTCCCCTCGCGACAAAAGCGGAGCGCGTTTGCGCGGAGATCATGCTCAGACAAAATGCTAGGGCGCCGCAATGGCCGACGATACCGACGACAAAACAGAAGACCCTACGCAAAAACGTCTCGACGATGCGCTTGCCAAGGGGGATGTCGCAAAGAGCCAAGAGGTCAACACCTGGTTCATCATCGCGGGCGCCACGCTGATATTGTCGACCTTCTCGGGATCGATCGGCGGCGGCATCCTGACGCCGCTGCGCAACCTGGTCGCCAATGCGGGCCAGCTTCGTGCCGACGGCGCGGCGTTGCTCGTGCTCGGCAATACGCTGGGCTATGCCGTGATCGGCGCGATCGGTGTGCCGCTGTTGATGCTGGCGCTCGCCGCGATCGCCGGCAACATGATCCAACACCGCCTGGTATGGTCGTCGGAATCGCTGAAGCCGAAGTTCAACAAGGTATCGCCCGGCGCCGGACTGAAACGCATCTTCGGCAAGCAGGCTGTGGCGAATTTCGCCAAGGGCGTGTTCAAGTTGGTCGCGCTCGGCGCCGTCATGATGGCGGTGCTGTGGCCCGAGCGCCATCGCCTGGAATCGTTCCTGATGTTCGATCCCTCGGCGATCCTCGGCGTCACAACCAATTTGACGCTGCAGCTGATGGGCGCGGTGGTGGCGATGCTGGCCGCGGTCGCGATCGCCGATTACTTCTTCCAGTATCGGCAATGGTTCGAGCGGCAGAAAATGTCGCTGCAGGAGATCAAGGACGAGTTCAAGCAGACCGAAGGCGACCCCCACATCAAGGCCAAGATCCGGCAGTTGCGCCAGCAGCGCATGAAGAAGCGCATGATGGCCGCCGTGCCCAACGCCAGCGTGATCATCACCAACCCGACCCACTATTCGATAGCGCTGTCCTACGATCGCGGCATGTCGGCGCCGGTCTGCGTCGCCAAGGGCGTGGACAACGTCGCCTTAAAGATCAGGGAAATCGCCAAGAAGCACGACATTCCGATCGTGGAGAACGTGCCGCTGGCGCGGGCGCTTTATGCCACCGTCGATGTCGACGAGGAGATTCCGGTTGAGCACTATCACGCGGTCGCCGAGATCATCGGCTACGTCATGGGCCTGAAGAACGGGCTTGCCAGCCGGAGAATGTGAAAGGAACCGCTGGAAATCGCCTTGAAATGCCTTCAATCTGTCAAATAGCTGCCTGATGGGCTTGCGCTTGCGGGGCCGATTCAGGCACTCAGGAGGGGTGCGCCAGCCGAACGCGGGGTTACCCGCGGCCGGCCGATCCTGACCGGCGCGTGACTTCCTCGCCGAAGGGCAACGCCGCTTCATATGACCGTCGAAACTGACAGCCATCCGTCGACCGAGCCCTTTGCGGCCAACGAACCGGCGCGGCGGGGCGGTAGCATCGTGCTGGTGCTGCTGGTGGCTGCCGGCATCGTGGCGGTGGCGGTGGCGCTGATGACCATCGGTCGCGCCCAGGCCCAGCCCTATATCCTCGGCGTGCTGGCGCTGCTCGCCATGGTCGGCCTTTTCAATCTGTTCGCCTTTGCCGCCGGTATCATCCGCTTCACCGACCGCGGCGCCGATGACCCCGTGATGGGCCGTATCGCCGATCACGCCCATGACGGTTTGGCCGTGACCGACCCGAAGGGCCATGTCGTCTATTCGAACGCCGCCTATCTGGCGCTGACGGGCGCCGCGAGCCCGCAGGACGTGCGCCCCATCGAACGCGTCTTCATCGGTAACCCGGACGTCTCCGAAGCCGTGTTCCGCCTGCTCAAGGCCGCCCGCCAAGGCAAGCGGCAGCAGGAGGAGGTCCGCATCGCAGGCTCCGACGGTGCGCAGGGACGCTGGTTGCGGATGCGGGTTCGTCCGCTCGGCCAGAGCAAGCGCGAAGCAAAATACGCGGTGTGGTCGATCGCCGACATCACGCGGGATCGCGAGCGCCAGGAAGATGTGTTTCGGGAGTTGCAGCACGCGATCGAATATCTCGACCACGCGCCATGTGGCTTCTTCTCGGTCAGTCCGGCCGGCGACGTCATCTATGTCAACGCCACCCTGGCGAACTGGCTCGATTACGATCTCGCCGAGATCGGTTCGGGTGGGCTGAAGCTCACCGATATCGTCTCCGGCGATGGCGCTGCGCTATTGACCTCGATCGTGGCGGTGCCCGGCGAGGTCAAGACCGAGGTGTTCGACATCGACCTGCGCATGCGTGGCGGCAGGACCATGCCGGTGCGGCTCTATCACAAGCTCGCCTTCGGTGCCGACGGCTCGCCGGGTTCGTCGCGCACGCTGGTGATCAGCCGCGCACGCGACGAGCATTCCGACCCCGAACGCGCCGCCGAAGTCCGCTTCATGCGATTCTTCGACCATACGCCGATGGCGATTGCGACGGTGGACAGCAGCGGCGCTGTCGTCCGCGCCAATGCTCGCTTCGCCAAGCTCGCGCAGAGCCTCAGTCCGGACGGCGCGGCCAACAAGTCGATCTTCCGCACCGTGAACGCGCGCGATCGCAGCCTTCTGATCGCGGCGATCAACCAGGCGGCCGAAGGGCAGGGCGACATCGCGCCGGTCGAGGCCATGCTCGACGGCGCCAAGGAGCGCTGGGGGCAGTTCTTCGTCACCACGGTCGAGGAGGACGAGCGCGACACCGAAGCCGCCATCGTCTATTTGCTGGAGACCACCGAGCGGCGCACGCTGGAAAACCAGATCAACCAGTCGCAGAAGATGGACATGGTCGGCCAGCTCGCCGGCGGCATCGCGCACGACTTCAACAACGTGCTGTCTGCGATCATGATGGCCAACGACTTCCTGCTGAACGCGCACAAGCCGACCGATCCGTCGTTCCAGGACATCATGCAGATCAAGCAGAACGCCACCCGTGCGGCGACGCTGGTGCGGCAGCTGCTCGCGTTCTCGCGCCGCCAGACGCTGCGGCCGCAGGTGCTCGACCTCGGTGACGCGCTTTCCGATCTCACCATGTTACTGCGGCGCCTGATCGGGGAGAAGGTCAAGCTCGACCTCGTGCATGGCCGGGATCTCTGGCCGGTCAAGGTCGACGTCTCGCAGTTCGAACAAGTGGTCGTCAATCTCGCGGTCAACGCGCGCGACGCTATGCCCGATGGCGGCAAGCTGACGGTGCGGACCGCCAATGTGACGGTGGATGAAGCAGCCCAGCTCACCCACAAGGGCATGCCGGCCGCCGACTACGTGCGGATCGACATTTCCGATACCGGCACCGGAATCCCGGCCGACATCGTCGACAAGATTTTCGAACCGTTCTTCTCGACCAAGGAGGTCGGCAAGGGCACCGGGCTTGGTCTCTCGACGGTATACGGTATCGTCAAGCAGACCGGTGGCTTTGTCTATGTCGACTCGACGCCGGGCGAGGGCACCACCTTCCGCATCTTCCTGCCGCGTCACCGGCCCGAACTGGAAGCGCAGCCGGAATCGCAGGCGACCAACGGTGCGGGCAAGGAAGCAGCGGCGGAACCGCCGAAGCCACGACCCGACCTGACCGGGCAGGGCACCATCCTGCTGGTGGAGGACGAGGATGGCCTGCGCTCCCTGAATGCGCGCGGCCTTCGTTCCCGCGGCTACAGCGTGATCGAGGCTTCCAACGGCATCGAGGCGATGGAGGCGCTCGACGAAAAGGACGGCGCGGTCGATCTTGTCGTCTCCGACGTCGTGATGCCCGAAATGGACGGCCCGACGCTGCTGCGCGAAATGCGCAAACGCAATCCGAATCTCAAGATCATCTTCGTCTCAGGTTATGCCGAAGAAGCTTTCGATAAGAGCCTGCCGGAAAACGAGCAATTCGCCTTCCTGCCGAAGCCGTTCGCGCTCAGTGCGCTGGTCGAGAAGGTGAAGGAGACGATGACGGCTTCTTGAGACCTGCCTGTCATATTCGCCCGTATGAAATGCTTCAGCACGCCGGAATCATCGCCATTCGAAGGCGAGTTCTCCCGGCTACGCATCCAGCGCGGGCTGACATTGCTCGCCGCTAAACCATTGATTAATGCTGGTTCACAGCTAAATCGTCACATCCCCGCGACCGAGGGCCGCAGCCATGCGTCCCTATGGCGGCTTCACTTTTGGGCGATCCTGCCCATCTTAGGAGCACTTCTCCAATGTCGGGGAACGAGGAAAAAGACATGAATTTCACGCAGACTGCGCGCGGAATTATACGGACCATCGCGATCGTGATGTCGGTTGCGGTTCCGTTGGCGATCACGATTTCGGCGGCTGATGCCCGCGTTGGCGGTGGCGGCAGCTCCGGTTCGCGAGGATCGAAGACCTATTCGGCGCCCCCGAGCACGACCACCGCGCCGGGCACGGCGCAACCCATGAACCGTAGCTTTACCCAGCCGGGTACTCCTGGCGTGGGCGCACCGGCGGCTGCCGGCGCGGCCGCCAAGGGCGGCTTCTTCAACCGGCCCGGAATGATGGGGGGCATGCTTGGCGGTCTCGCCATGGGCTTCCTTGGCGCAGGCCTGTTCGGCATGCTGACCGGCGGCGGCTTGTTCTCCGGTCTCGGCGGCCTGTCCTCGATCATCGGCCTGCTGCTGCAGATCGCCCTGATCGTTATCGTGGTGCGGCTGGCGATGTCGTGGTGGCAGCGCCGCCATACGCCGGCCTCCGCCTACGCGACGGGACCTGCTCCTGCCGCTGAAGGCCCCGGCGCCCAGACCAACTTCCGCTCCGGACTGGGTGGCTTTGGACTGGGATCGAACCAGCCGGCGCTGGAAATCCAGCCGGCTGACTATGAAGCGTTCGAGCGTCTGCTCGGCGAGGTTCAGGCTGCATGGTCGAACGAGGACGTCGCCAAACTGCATACGCTGGCGACGCCCGAGATGGTGTCCTACTTCTCCAAGGATCTCGAGGAGAACAAGGCCCGCAACGACGTCAACAAGGTGACCGACGTCAAGCTGCTGCAGGGCGACCTCGCGGAAGCCTGGCGGGAAGGCGAAACCGATTTCGCCAGCGTGGCGATGCGGTTCTCGCTGATCGACAAGACCACGGAGCGCACCACCGGCCGTCTGGTTTCGGGCAGCGAAACTCCGATCGAAGCCACCGAAGTGTGGACCTTCGCCCGGCGGCGTGGAAGCGACTGGGAACTCTCGGCGATCCAGCAGACCGGCTGATCGCTGCAACGTGACGAGGAAGGCGCTGCGGTTCGTTCCGCGGCGCCTTTTTCTTTGCCAGAATGCCCGCTTCATTCCGTGCCGGAATATTGGTCGCCGTGATGTGTTGATGCCAACGAACAAAAAATAACAGGGAGAAACCAGATGAAGAGCTTCGCCAGAATCATCTCGCCGGCATGCTTTGCGCTTGCCGCCATATCGGCTCTCGCCAGTGCGCCCGCGCAGGCGCAATCAGCCGATACCAGTTTCTTCCTGACCAGCAACGGCATCGGCAATGGCGGCAATCTCGGTGGGCTCGCCGGCGCCGACAATCACTGCCAGACATTGGCGCAGGCAGCCGGAGCGGGTGGCAAGACCTGGCGCGCCTACCTCTCGACGCAGGCCGCCGACGGCACGCCGGCCGTCAATGCGCGCGATCGCATCGGCAAGGGGCCGTGGAAGAATGCGAAAGGCGCGGTGGTCGCCAAGGACGTCGCGGAACTGCACGGCGCCAACGGCCTCACCAAGCAGACCGCGCTGAGCGAGAAGGGCGAGGTCATCAACGGCCGCGGCGATGCGCCCAATCGACACGACGTGCTGACCGGATCGCAGGCGGACGGGTCAGCGTTTGCGGCGGGCGAGGATCGCACCTGCAAGAACTGGACGAGCTCGACACAAGGTGCGGCGATGGTCGGTCATTCCGACCGCGTCGGCATGCGCGACGACGATGCCTCGAAATCCTGGAACACGTCGCATCCCTCGCGCGGCCCGGACGGCGGCTGCTCGCAAGCCGACCTGAAGAGCACCGGCGGTGACGGGCTGTTCTATTGCTTCGCGGCGAACTGAGTTCACGCCGTAGCCCCGGGTGGAGCGAAGCGAAACCCGGGGTCACTCTCGCAAGGAGACCCCGGGTTTCGCTGCGCTTCACCCGGGCTAAGTTCGCTCATTCGAAATCGCATGGGCCGTCGTTCTGGTCGACGACGCACCCGGCGGCCGATACCGATGCAAAGCTTTGCGAAAAAGGCCGCCGCTAGGCGGCCTTTTTCTTTGCGCGCTTCTTTGTCGTTTTCCGAGGGGCCTTGCTGGCGCTCTTCTTCGCCTTCTTCGGCGCCTTGCGCTTGGCGAGATGGGCGCCGACGGCTTTCGACGAATGCCCGACGGCGGCGACGGCGGCCTTCAATTTGGCGGGCGTGACCTTGAACTTCTTCGACCAGTAGCTGACTTCGTAGGGCTGGCTCACCGAAATCCGCGCCCGGTCGGCGGCCTTGTGCTTCTGCAGCTTGATGTAGGCGGCCACCTTCTTGGCGGAGTGCCCCACGTTCTTGACGGCGGCCTTCAGCTTGGCCGGCGTGATCTTGAATTTCTTCGACCAGTAGGCGACCTCGTAAGGCTCGCTCAACGCGATCAGCCCGCGATCGGCTCCGCCGCGTTCTTCCTGTTGTCCGCCATTCCCATTCTCCTGTCGTGTTGAGAAATCGACGCTTCAAACGGGAAGCAACCTATCACGCCGGCTCGCATTCGGACAGATTCGGACCTGTGGAGATCCGCGCGCAGCGTTCATGCTGCGGCGGTCGCGCGGACATCGCGTTTGGCGTGACGAACGAACCACGGGGTGATTTGTTATATCGGTCAAACCGGCAGCGGAGGTGCCATCGATGCGTTACGAGCTCTATTACTGGCCAATGATTCAAGGCCGCGGCGAATATGTCCGCCTCGCACTGGAAGAAGCGGGCGCCCGCTACGCCGACGTCGCGCGCCGTGGCAACGGCATGGCCGCGATGATGCGAATGATGGAAACGCGGAAGGGAGCGCCGCCCTTCGCGCCGCCGTTCCTCAAGGACGGAAAGCTCGTGATCGGGCAGACCGCCAACATCCTGCTTTATCTGGGATCGCGGCACGGGCTGGCGCCGAAGTCGGAAGCCGGCAAGCTCTGGGTGCATCAATTGCAGCTCACGATCGCCGATCTGGTGCTGGAAATTCATGACACCCATCACCCGCTCGGCCCCTCGCTGTACTACGAGGAGCAGAAAGCGCCGGCGAAGAAACGCACCGATGAGTTCTGGAAGGCGCGCGTGCCGAAATATCTCGGCTATTTCGAGGACCTGCTGGCGGCCAATGGCGGGACTTATGTCACTGGCCGTCGCCTGACCTACGTCGACCTGTCGCTGTTCCAGATCGTCGAGGGACTTCGCTACGCATTTCCAAAGCGCATGAAGGCCTTCGAACGGAAAATTCCCGGCCTGGTCGAACTGCACGACCGCGTTGCGGTGCGGCCGAACATCAAGACGTATCTGGCGAGCGACCGAAGGATTGCGTTCAACGAGGATGGGATTTTCCGGAGGTACAAGGCGCTGGATGGGTGAAGTGCGAACTCGCCGTCATGGCCGGGTCAAGCGCAGCCATGACGAGCGGTGGTAGTCCCTACATGCTCCGTCCATCCACCGGCGTCATCTTCAGCTTCGACAATTCGATGCCGTCGATGCAGCTCACATTGAGCGCCACCACGTCGCTGCCGTCGGGCTTCTTGCCACGCGCGAAGACGTCGACGCCGCAATCAACGCAAAGCTGGTGGTGGATTGCGTGCTTGTTGAAGAGATACTCCTTCAAGTTTTCCTCGCCGGCGCGGAGCTGAAAACTCTTCGGGTCGAGGAAGGTGAAATGCAGCCCCTTCTTGGTGCAGATCGAGCAGTTGCAGGCGGTGACCATTGAAAGGTCGGTGGTGCATTCGAAGCGCACCTGGCCGCAATGGCAGCCGCCGGTGTAGGTCTTGCTATCGGGCATTCTTGTCCGCCATCGTTATGTTCACCAAAGTCCGGGCACCAGACGATAGCGCACGCGCGCGGCGTAGTCAGCATAATCGGGCAGTCCTTCGAGCAGCGCGCGCTCCTCGATGCGGGCGCGAATGGCGAAGAGAATGGCGAACACCGGCGCGATCGCCACGCCCCACCACGATCCCAGCAGCAGCGGGACGCCTACGAAGAACAGCATGATGCCGCTGTACATGGGGTGGCGGACAAAGGCATAGGGGCCGCTTGAGATGACGCGATGGTGGCGTTCGACCTGTACCTTCACGACCGGCGCGGCAAAGGAATTTTCGCGGAACACCCACATGATGAAGGCGTTCGAAAGCAGATACATCGCAAGCCCGAGCGCCTGCAGCGCGAGCGGAACGTCCGATGCCTGCGCGCGCCGGTCCAACCCGATCGCGACGAGCCAGATCAGCGTCACCAGGACGAAGGTCAGCATGAATTTCTTGTCGGCGGCCGGCTGGTCGGCCTGAAACGTCGGCCGCATGCGTTCGGCGAGCAGGGCGGGATCGGTCTTCGCGAGCCACAATCCGCAGGCAGGGCCGATGATCGCGCTGACGACCAGGAACACCCAGGCCGCCGGCCAGTCCAGCGAACCGGCTGACGCGAACAACAACGCGCCGAGCGCGATGACGAAGATGGTATTTTGCAGCAGAAGCTTTGCGATCATGCCCGGGTTCCATTTCCCCGTGGCGGCATGATTGCGTGATTCTTCGGCAAACTTGCGGCGCTGGTTTCGCCCCCCGTCGGGGACGCCAGCCGTTACGCCAGTTGGTCGATCCGCGTTCCCTGACCCGGCGGCAGGGGAGCTACTTGCGTCGGCTTCGGCGTGCGGGTGCCGTCGGCGGCAGCGCCGTTTTGGACGTCGGGGGTCTTGTCGGGGGCCTTGAACACCGGGACTTCAGGCGGTTTGACTACCACCGTTGCGGGGACAGCGGAGACATTCATCGGAAGCATCCTTTTGGTTGCCTCCGACACTGGCCGGCTTGAAACGAACGATTGGTGAATCCGGCGCGGCAATCCCGCGCTAACGCCGGCAATCCCCGTCCAATGGTGAACGGACGGCTCGCGAAATCGTTAGAATGCGACGGATCGAGAGTTGGGCCTACTCGTCCTTGCCGCGGGTCACCACGATAGAAGCCTCGGCCTTGGTGCGCGTGCATTCCATGTTGAGCCGGCGGAAGCGCATGGAGATCTTATCGCCGCGGAGAATACCCATGCGCTTGATGCAGCGCGAAGAGCCGGTCGCAACGTCTTGCTTCGGAATGGTGAAGACGATAGCGCCGGCTGATGCGATCAGTTCGAAGAATGCCGGCTTGGGCTTTCGATCGGTTTTCGCATAAAGCTCGTTGGAATAATTGCGGCCGCGGCAGCCGAGCGAGAATTCCTTGGCTGCCGGGTGCGTCAGATAGATCATGTTGCCGGTGTTGACGCTGATCTTCAGTCCGTCGATCTGATTTTTCAACTCCTTGGCGATATCCTCGCAGCGGTCGGCGCGCGCCGGCGAAACGCTGAACGCGGCGACCAGCGCGAGCGTCGCGGCAAACAAGGTCGGTTGTCGAAGATGTGGTCCCAAAGCCATCGTGAATGCCCCTTTGCACCATTGAACCCCGCGCGCGGATTTCCTGCAAGGGCCGCGTGCGGAAGTCAACTTGCTTGTCAGAAACCGTAGAGGATCACGCCGATCCCGAAGGCGATCACGGCGAAAATGCCGTACAGCGTGGGAATGCTGACCAGCATGGTGGCGAGTCCCAGCCGCTGGCCGCGCGCGGCAAGCGCGATGGCGCAGGCGGCCATCAGCGGAAACGCGATCATCCGGATCGGCGTCTCGAAGGCGGAGACTCCGCGGAAATCGAACCCGTGCCGCACCACCGAGGGCATGAAGTTCAGCCAGGTCATGAGCACGAGCGCGCCAAGCGTGATGATCGCGTAACGCAGCCGGCCGACGGTGGCGAACGCCAGCGCTGCCAGCGCCAGCAACGGGTGGCTTGCGATATAGGTCTTGATGATCGCGCCGCCGATGCCGGGGCCGGGAATTTCCGACATGTCGCCGAACAGCGTCGGCACGTGCGAGAGCCCGTCGAAGGCTTCGATCGCGGCGATGACAATCAGAAGCAGGTAAAGCCCGAGCAGCCGCGGGGGATGGATCGGGACAGGGGCTGCGTCGGGCACTGTGGTGGCGGAGTTCATTTACAATGGCAATCAGTTGGGCAGAATATTGGAACCTTCCTTTGTCTGGGGAGGACCGGGAAGGGTTCAAACGTGAGCCGGCGGCGGTAGTGACTGCGAGGGTACCAAGGGGAGGGGGCATAGTGATTTCGCGCGCCCAGTGTGCTAGACTACCCTCATGACAAAACTACTCGAACAAGCCTTGCGTCAGGTCGAGCAATTGCCGGAAGGCGAACAGGACGCCGCGGCGGGTGCGTTGCTCGACTATGTCAAGCATATGCGGGACATGCGTTTGACCGATGCGCAAGTGGCCGAGGTTCGTCGCCGTCGCGCCGATCCTAACCGCAAGCTCCTGTCGCAAGCCGAAGCGCTAGAACGCATCGGACGGCTGGGCTCGTAGCAACCAATGAAACTTGTCTTCGACGATCAGGCGATTGCCGATCTCGAAAACATCTATGGCTGGATTGCCCAGGATAGTCCCTCGACTGCGAGGACTGTGACAGACCGGCTGTTTAGCAGCATAGAACTGCTTATCTCGTTTCCCCTAATTGGCCATGTTGGCCGCGATCCCGACACGTTCGAATGGGTAGTACCGCGGCTGCCATATGTTGTGGTGTACGAAGTCGATCGGGAGCAGGAGAGAATTGTCGTACGGCTGTTTTTCACGGGGCGCAGGACCGCGAGGGCGGAAACCGATAGGATATGCAGGACGCACCCATCTGGGAGGCAGCAGAACGCCCGGAGCCCCCGAAGCTTCCTTTTGTCCAAAAAATGCTTAGAACGGGTCTATTGCCGGCAGCGCCGTTCTGGCCGCTGCCGGCTCCAACCCGAGATATCGATATGAACGCCCCGACTGCCTTTCCCGACCAAAAACCCGTTCCGCCCTACAAGCATACGCCGCTGTTCCCGCTGGGTGCGGACACCACGCCCTACAAGAAGATCACGGCCGAAGGCGTGCGGGTCGAGAAGGTCTTGGGCAAGGACATGCTCGTCGTGTCGCGTGAGGCGCTGCGGGCGCTATCGGAGGCGGCCTTCGGCGACATCAACCACTACCTGCGGCCGGGGCACCTGAAGCAGCTGCGTTCGATCCTGGAAGACAAGGAGGCCAGCGACAACGACAAGTTCGTCGCCTTCGACTTCCTCAAGAACGCCAACATCGCCGCCGGCGGCGTGCTGCCGATGTGCCAGGACACCGGCACCGCGATCATCATGGGCAAGAAGGGCTGCAACGTCATTACCGATGGCGACGACGAGGCCGCGCTCTCCGAAGGCGCGCGCGATGCCTATTTGCGCCGTAACCTGCGCTATTCGCAGGTCGCTCCCTTGACGATGTACGAGGAGAAGAACACCGCCAACAACATGCCGGCGCAGTGCGAGATCTACGCCGAGGGGGATGACGCCTACAAGTTCATGTTCATGGCCAAGGGTGGCGGTTCCGCCAACAAGAGCTTTCTGTTCCAGGCAACACCGTCGGTCCTGACGAAAGATCGCCTGCTGGCGTTCCTGAAGGAGAAGGTGCTGACGCTCGGCACTGCGGCGTGTCCGCCGTATCATCTCGCCATCGTCATCGGCGGCACCTCCGCCGAACTCTGCATGAAGACTGTTAAGCTTGCGTCCGCACGCTATCTTGATGCGCTGCCCACCCAAGGCTCTGCGGACGGCAATGCGTTCCGCGATCTGGAGATGGAGCAGGAGATTCTGAAGATGACGCAGTCGCTCGGCGTCGGCGCGCAGTTCGGCGGCAAGTATTTCTGCCACGACGTGCGCGTGATCCGGATGCCGCGCCATGGCGCCTCGCTCCCGATCGGGCTCGGCGTGTCCTGCTCGGCAGACCGTCAGGTGCTTGGCAAGATCACCAGGGACGGCGTCTATCTTGAGGAGCTTGAGCATAACCCGGCGCAGTATCTGCCGGCGGTCGAACAATCGCTCGGCGGCGAGGTCGTCAAGATCGATCTGAACAAGCCGATGAAGGAAATTCTCGCAACGCTGTCGCAATATCCGATCAAGACGCGCGTCTCGATGACCGGCACCATGATCGTGGCGCGCGACTCCGCCCACGGCAAATTGCGCGAGCGGCTGGAGAAGGGCGAGCCGCTGCCGGACTACTTCAAGAACCATCCGGTGTATTACGCCGGTCCCGCCAAGACGCCGGACGGCTACGCCTCCGGCGCGTTCGGCCCGACCACGGCGGGGCGAATGGACTCATTCGTCGACCAGTTCCAGGCGGCGGGCGGATCGCTGGTGATGGTGGCCAAGGGCAACCGCGCGGTCGCGGTGCGCGAGGCCTGCAAGAAGCACGGCGGATTCTATCTCGGCTCGATCGGCGGTGCGGCGGCAAATCTCGCCGAGCACTGCATCAAGAAGGTCGAGGTCGTCGAATATCCCGAACTCGGCATGGAAGCGATCTGGCGCATCGAGGTGGAGGATTTTCCGGCCTTCATCATCATCGACGACAAGGGCAACGACTTCTTCAAGGAGTTGAATCTGGGGTGAGGGGCAATTCCTGGCGGGAAGCAACAACATGGTCGAGTGGTTCGACGACCTGAAAGTCGGCATGCGCTTCAAGGGCGGCGAAGTGATGGTGTCAAAGGAAGACATCCTTCGCTTCGCCAGGGAATACGATCCGCAGCCGTTTCACCTCGACGAGGAGGCCGCCAAGAAGACGGTCTTCAAGGGACTCGCCGCATCTGGCTGGCATACGGCGGCGATCGCCATGCGGCTTGCCACCGAGTGCCGGCCATTCGGGCCGCATCCGCTCTTGGGCGCCGGCGTTGACGATCTGCGCTGGCTGAAGCCGGTGCGGCCTGGCGACACGCTGCATCTTGAAGGAGAAGTCGTCGAACTGGCGCCTTCACGGTCGAAGCCGCAAGGCGTCGCCCGCGTCAGATGGACCCTCTATGACCAGCATGGCGAGGCGGTCTATACCTTCATTCCCATCGCGATTGTGCCGACGCGTCCGAAGTGAGCGCGAGGTCCGGCTGCAGGGCGATTGGCCTCGACGGGTTCCGCAAGGGCTGGGTTGCGGTGCTCCTCGATGGCGACGTGCAAGAAATCTCCTTTCACCGCAATGTCATCGAAGCATTGTCGCGTCCGTTCGACCGGGTGGGGATCGATATTCCAATCGGAATGACCGATGACGGCGAGCGTGATTGCGATTTGCTGGCGCTTGCGAAACTGTGGCCGCATACGTCGCGCGTCTTCACCGGTACCCGCCGCTGGCTGTGGCTGGAGTTCAGCGATCCCGATCGCGCCAACAGGGAGGCGCAGCGGCGCGGCCAAAAGCGCGTGTCGCGCCAGCTCTGGCACCTCGGGCCGAAGATCATGGAGGTGGATGCGTTCCTGCGCGCCCATCGCTCGCGCGATATTCGCGAGGCTCACCCCGAGCTGGTTTTCCTGCGCCTGAACGATGGCAGGCCATTGCCTTCGAAGAAGTCCGAGGAGGGAACCCGGCTCCGCCGTACGCTGCTCAAACGGGAGGGGATCAGGGAAATCGACAGGTGGCTGGCCAACGAACGTATCGGTACCGGTGCAAAATGCGATGACGTGCTGGACGATTGCGCTGTTGCGATCGCTGCGCGCGATGTCGCTGGTTGCGTTCCGGAGGGGAGACCGCCGCGTGACGCGTACGGCCTGCCGATGCAGATCTGGTCGTGACCTTGATCGCCTGCGAACCGAAACGATCAGCTCAACTGCAATTCGTCACCTGGCTGGAGCACAGGCTCCGCCACCAGCCGCGCACGCCGTCATGGCTTTCCACCAGACCCCAATGGCCGCTGCAGGCGAGCAGGCGTTTCGGTCCGCCGTCGGTATCGAGCGTGCCGCCGAGCTTGCGCTGCGCCGGCGACCACTTCGCATCGGCAAAGGGTGCCTGGAATAGTCCGCCCATCCGCGTGCCGCCATTGGCATAGTTCGCGCCGAGCTTGTTGGCGGCGACCCAGCCGCGCCCCGAATAGGGCTTTGGCGCAGTGCGCGGGTACTTCTTCTCGTCCTCATATTCCTTGCCGGGCGGTGTCGCGCCCTCGATCAGGAACCAGCCGTCCTTGAAGCCGATGATGCGGAATTCGGTCAGCCAGCCGCCTTCGGGCGCGTTCTCGCTGCCGCCCATCTTCAGCCGGTAGGGCGGCGGCAACGTGCCGAGCACGCGCGCCTTTACCGAAGGCTCGGCGCGCACGTTGAGACCTTTGGGATCGCGATCCCAAGACCAGGCGCCGAGACTGCAGGGTTCGGTACCCTCGGGGAGTTTGGCGCGGCCGGCTGCGAGTTCGGCGTCCAGTTTCTCGAACTGGCGTTCCTCGCCGTCCGGATCGGTCGTCGTGGTGTCGCGGTTGCCGCGGGTTGGATCGATACGCGGTTGCAATTCGGCCGATGAGGCGCGTAGTCCGCTGTCGCCTCGTGTCAGCTTGACGACAAGCATCTGCCGCGGCGCGAATACGCTTCCCGGAGATTTCGGATCGCTCGCATTCGCCGGATAGACGGCGAGATAGCCCGTCATCGCGGCTTCATCGGTGCGATAGGCATCGCCCCCGACATAACCGGCCGGCACGAAGGCGAGCGCGCTCTTGCGCCACGCCGGTTCGGGCTCTGGCGTTTGCGCGATCGCCGCACCCACCAGCGAGGCGAGGGCGGCGATCGAAAACAGAATTATTTTGTGCATGACCGAGAGAATGAGGAGGCGCTACGGCCTCCTCATCAATCAGGCCCGCGTCCCGGTGAAGGGGAAGCTGCCCATTGGGCCGATACCCATCTCGCCGCTCATGCTGTCGCCGGAGACCTTTCCGATGAACTCGAGGGTCAACGGCATCGGGTTGGTGATCGAGACCTTCCAGTTGACGGCGTCGCCGCTGATGGCGCCGTCGAAGATTTCGGTGGAATTGCCGTCGGCGCCCTGCGTGCCCGTCAGCGTACCACCGGAGGCCAACAGGGTTAGTGTTGCCTTGCGCTCGCCCATCGGCGTGCTCATGGTGAGATTCCAGTTTCCGTCCACGGCCATCTTTGTCTCCCCGACATTTTCTTCCCGGCAAACCGGAATGGCTTGCGAGATCCGCTAAAACTCGATCGGCGGTATAGCCTATCTCGCCATACAAGCCCAACCGTCTCAAGCGTCCTTTTGACGCGTATTCTTCAGGCGCGTTGCGCGGCAGCGCGAAGCCGGCTGCCGACCAAAACACGAAACGCGATGTATTGAATTGCGAAGGCGGCAATCTTGGCGCCGACCAATACGACGGTCACGTAGAACGTCCACAGCTTCATGTCGCCGGTCATTGCGACCCCGATGGTGCCGGCGGCGAGCACGAAACACAGTGCGGCCCAGGCATAGCCCGCGAAGGTGACGTATTCGGGAATGGTCTGCGTCACGATCGGCGGCATATAGCGCAGCATCCAGCCGCGCTTGAGCATGATGACGCCGATCGCAAAATGCCCGATCGCAGGCTTCGCCAGCACGAAGCGCGGGTCGTGGGTCAGGAGCGTCGCGCTGCCGAGCACGATGACGAGCGCCAGACTCGCCCAGGTCATGTAGCCGAGCTCCTTGCCCTTGACGCGCGAGTAGATCACCTGCGCGATGGCGCCTGCGATCGCCACGCCCGTCGCCAGCAGCACGTTGTCGGTGGTGAGATAGATCGTGATGAACAGAATGGTGGAGAAAAAATCGGCGCCCAGTCTGGCGAATACGTCCTTCATCGGCTTGCTTTCTGCTGGAGGGGTGTTGCAGTCGAAAGGGTAGACTTAGTTGGTGCCGGGGAGGGCGTTCGCGGGCGGCGCACCATGCTTCGACTTGCGATATTGTGGATACCATGTCGTGAAGAAGGCGGCACTGTTGCGGGCGGCGAAGGCGATCACAAGGCTGGACCAGAGCGGCAAGCCCGGCACATAGATCGTGAGCACGTTGCCGACGATCATCAGGACGAAGGCGGCATTCCAGGCCCATGTGATGAGATAGACCGCCTTCAGAAAGCCGGGCTGCTTTGCCGTCTTGGCGTCGACCACTTCAAGTGCATATTGCAGTACGAACGGCTTGCGGATGATCAGCGAGACCAGCGAGATCGTGAGTACTCCGATGTCGACGATCAGCTTGACGGCCGAATGGCTGAGGTTCGGATCGACCAGCGTGAGATAGGCGCCCAGTCCGCTGAACAGGACGACGGAGCCCGCCCCGAGCATCTTGATCGAGCGACCGCGATAAAGGTCAATGCCGACGACACCGAGACAGATCGCGGCCGCCACGAAGAGGCTGATCTCGGCTGAGGTCACCAGCATCAGCAGGGCGAACGAGCCGAAGGGAGCGAGGATCAGGAAGATGGTCATGCCAGCCTCTCGGGGCAAATCTTTACATCGTAAAGATAAACTAGCCGTCAGCATGAGAGTCGTCAAGGAAAATCTTTACAGTGTAAAAATGGTCGAAAGCTTACGAAGTCTGTCTGTTTTGCAATGGCTTGTAGGGGTCGTTGAGGTGGTCATGCCGGGGCGCGCGCGAACCGCAGATGCGCAAATTGCGCATCGGGAATCTCGAGGGCAGTTACTTCCGGATTCCGGGGGCGTCGCTGCGCAATGCCCCCGGAACAACGGAGGAATTACTCAGCCCCGACCCAATTGCCATGAAAGCCGTCCGGCACGCGATGACCGAGATGGACCAGCGCGACGGGACCGGCTTCGACATCCTGCGCGTTGAACACCGCAAGATCGCTGCGGTTTTCCTGCGCGCGCCAGACGGCTGATAGCAGCCAGCCATCGCCCTCGGCGGCGTCAGCGCCGCGTTCGACAAACACCGGCTCGGAAATCGTGTCGCCTGCGGGGAGCACATACTTTCCGAACCGCTTGCCCTTGCCGTCGACATGGACGATGCCGGACAACGCGCCGAACATCGGCAGATCGGGATTGGCGCAGGCGTACCAGCCATGGCTGTTCGCGCGTCCCGCGCGGCGGTCGTCGATGCGCGGGAATTCGCCGGTGAGATCGTCGAGATAGGTTTGCGTGAAGCGGTCGGTATTGCCCGACAGGTCGAAGGTCCAGCGGCAGTACCGCGCGCGTGATTTCTGCGGATCGGTCTTCGAGCCATCGGGATGGGGGAATAGCGGCGCTTCCTCGAACTGCATCACGTCGGCAATGACGCGGTTGCCTTCCTCCCACGCATTCATGACGTGGAAGACGTAGCAGCTCTCCGCGCGGAACCAGACGAGATCTTTCGCCGAACCGTTGCGCTTCATGACGCCGACGTACGCGCCTTTCTCAGGCTCCCAGGCGTAAGGCGGCTTGCCGCGCATCGCGCGCTCCATGCTGCCGGTAATCGGCAGGATCGGAAACAGCACATGATTTTCGGTGACGATGAAGTCGTGCACCATGCTGGCATAGGGCGCGTCGAAGCGGTCGAACCGCGTCACCACGCCCGCGGCGTTGACCGATCCGAAGGAGAGGGCGGGGGTCAGGGGGCCCGCGGCGTTGTAGCCGAAGAACACCATCTCGCCGGTCACGGGATCGATCTTGGGATGCGCCGTGAAAGGCCCCTTGATGGCACCGTTGTAGTCGCAATAGCCGCGACGATTGAGGGTGCCGGGTTCGATCTCGGTCGGCAGATGGCCCTCCTCGAGCGCCAAAAGCTTTCCGCCATGGAAGATGATGTTGGTGTTGGCGACGCCGCCATCGTCGGTGATTCCGGCCGGCGCACCCGGCAGCTTGCGGCCGAAGCCGCCGAACAGGGCGCGGCCGGCGTCGTGCTCGGCCAGCCATTTCGGGGTGCGGACCCAACGGTTGCGGTAGCTGGCGCGGCCGTTCTCCAGATGGAAGGCGTGCAGCATGCCGTCGCCGACGAACCAGTGCGCGCCGGGGGCATCGAATTGCGGGTTGGGGCCGTTGCGATAGAGCGTTCCGTTGAGCTCGCGCGGCAATTCGCCGGTCACCTTGAGATGCGGCGCGTCGCATTCCATCGGGATCGGCGCAAGGTTGGTTCGGGCCGCCTCGGTCTTCACCTGGTCGAGCATCGCACGTTTCCTCCGATTAAATCTTTACATCGTAAAGATACCAGTAAGGACGTTGTGGCCGGCCGTCAAGCAAAATCTTTACAGTGTAAAAATTGTGACTATAAGAATTCGTATGGCAAGAACATCGCGAGAAACCAGAACGAACCGTCCCGCTGCGAAGCGCAAGCCGACAAGGGCCGTGGCCGAAAGGCCAGCCGCCCGTCGGCGCCGTCCTGCAGGCGAGACGCCCTATCATCACGGCGATCTGCACGACGCCTTGCTCGCCGCCGCCGAGCGGGTGCTGGAACGCGACGGGTTGCCGGGCCTGACGTTGCGGGCCGTGGCGCGCGAGGCCGGCGTATCGCATGCCGCGCCCACGCATCATTTCGGTGATCTCTCCGGGCTTTTGAGCGAACTCGCCGCGATCGGGTTCCGTCGCTTCAACGAGGCGATGGAGGCGGCGGGCAAGACCGATACTCACCCGCTGATGAAGGCTATGGCCCGCGCCAAGGCCTATGTCGCCTACGCGCAGGCGTGTCCCGGCATGTACGGGCTGATGTTCCGCACCGAGCGGCTCGACATGAAGCGGCCCTCGCTGCACGAGGCGGCGACTGCCTCCTTCGAAGGCCTGGCGAACGCGGTCGGCGCCGGCCGTGACGAGAAGCTCACGGGCGACGCGCTGGAGGCGCTGACGCTCGACCAGGCCGCGGCGATCGCGCGCGCGTGGTCTTTGGTGCACGGCTTCACCACGCTGCTGCTCGACGGACGGCTGAAGGATATTTTGCACCGGCTGCCCGAAGGCACCGGGGTCGACCAGCTCCTGGATGCGATGTTGCGTTCGACGGTGCCGCGACCGGCGGGGGTGTAGGGCGGCGGCTTTGCGGGAGTTCGTTGGCGTCGGGATGGACTTGCGCGGCGAACAGCGTGGGTGGCGTGCCGCTCAGCAACCCCTGCAAATCTTGGTTTGCCGCGCAAGCCTTGCGTCGGCTTCCACGTCTTCGTTGGGCTGCCGTGTCCACTCGTCATACCGCGCTTTGGCATCTGCTTGGGGCGGGGCGCCATTCAGAGGGCCGAGAATGATCTCCTGATTGCGGGCTGTTCTTCGCTTTGGCGTCCGTTTTTGCTCGCCCGGCGCGTCATTTGCGGTCGGTGGTTCACCCAACCCATCCCAGGCGATCGGCGCGCCTGCGGTCTGTGTTGTCGAGCAGCCGGTGCCGGACGCGCAGCAGCCGGTGAGCGCGGAGCCGGCAACCAGCAGAACCATGAATTTCGTTAGCATCGTTACTCCGGTGTGGCCGCCGTTAAAACCCGTGACGTGAGAATATCAAGCACTCAAGGCTGTAGCTTTGACGTTAATACGGCGAAAACACGCCGGCCACGGGCTGCATTAGCGCTTTGCAAGGCTGACGGCGGTGCCTTTTTCACCGATTACCTTCACTTCGTCCTTGCCGCACTTGAAATCACGCGCAAATTCGTCCGCCGCCTGGCGCGCGAGTTCGTTGGCATTACGGTTGGCCTGGCCGTCGATATAGGCGACGTGGCAGACCGGGCCCGGCGGCAACCGCGTCACGGCGAGCATCGGTTTCGAGGTCGGGCTTCCGGACTTGTCCGGGTCGTTGTTGTCGGCGATCAGCCAGCGCTGAATGATCGCGAACGGCCTGCCGTCCACCGCCCGCCATTCGACGGTGTTCGCCGTGGAATTGAAGGGAGCAAACCAAGCCTCCGCAGCCGGCTCTTTGGCGGCGGCCACACGGTCGGGTCCGACCGAGACGGTTTGGCGCAAGTCGTCCTCGCTGATCAGCACCAAGAGCCCCGATTTGCCGGGGCACACCTGCGTCGTCCCGCCGTTCTCGGGCTTGCCGACGGTACGGCAGTCCTTCGGCGCAGTCGATGTGTAGCTACTGCTGAATGTTTGGGCATTGGCCGGTGAAATCAGGCCAAAGGCAGCCGCGAACAGGACCGCGGCGGCCGGCACAGTGAGTTGCCGATGGGGGACGCGTTTCATCTGCACTTCTCGCATGGAACTTCCAGGATCAGACGTGCGCAATCTGGGGAAGGTTCATGGCAAAGGTGCGAAACACCTGACATTGCCGCGGAATCGTCCTAGAAGAGCGACTTCGCAATTCCTCCGTTTCCCCAGCGTGTAGCCATCCAATCGTCATGCCCTCTATTCCCTCGAATAAGCCCTATCGTGTTGGCCGCTCCCCCACCGGACTTGGCCTCTTCGCCACCAAGCCGATCAAGAAGGGCACCAAGATCATCCGCTATTTTGGGCCGCTGCTGGATTCGAAGAAGAAAAAAGACGACGCGATCGAGAACAAGTATCTGTTCGAACTGAACGACCGCTGGACCATCGACGGCTCGGTCCGCAAGAACATCGCCCGCTACATCAACCACGCCTGCAAGCCGAACGCGGAATCCGACGTTCGCCCACGCAAGCGCAAGGTCTTCATCCGCGCCATCAAGAACATCGAGCCGGGCGAGGAGATCAATTACGATTACGGCACTGACTATTTCAAAGCCTATCTGAAGCCCATCGGTTGCAAATGCGCGGCCTGCGAAAAGAAGCGCAAGAAGCAGCGCGCCGAGGCACGGGCTGAAAAGGCCCGCCTGAAGGCCAAGGCCGAACGGAAGGCGCTGAAGAAGGCGGAAAAGCTCGCCAAGGAAAAAGCGAAGGATCAGGCGAAGCTGAAGGAAAAGGCCGAGCGGAAGTCGAAGAACAAGCTCACGCTGAACGGCCATTCGCTCAATGGCAAGTCTCTGAGTAGCAAGTCTCTGAGTGGTAAGCCACGCGCCCGCAAGTCACTCAATGCCAAGTCCCTCAACGGCAAGCATCTGAACGGCAATAGCCGCGTCAGGGTTGCCGGCAAGAAATCGGCCGGCGGGAAGCCGCCGGTTTCTGCGCCGGCCCTTCAGGCTCAACCCGCCGCTATCTCCGTCGAGGCTCAGCCCGCCGCTATCTGAAGGCTCATCCACCGGGCTTTCGCACCGACTTCGGCAGTGACGAGTCGCCGAAGTTTACTGCCGAGCGCTGAACGATCGCGCCTGTTTCGTCGACCACGACGCGAAACCGGCGGTGCTCGGAGAAGAAGGTCAGGCGATGCCGGCCGCTATCCGCATCGATCCCGCGCTCGGCGAAGCTCGTGATCTTTCCCGCGCGCATTTCCTGTTGAAGCAGGGGCAGGGCGAGGCCAAGCCCTTCGGCGACGATGGCTGCGTCGATCTGGACGGCCCCATTCTCAAATTCGATCGGTTTCATGAGTTGCACCTGAGTCTTGCGGTGGTTTCTTGCGGCCCTCACAGAAGCGCCGGGCTCCGCCTGGCCGTCGCGGGATAGGCGCACTCCGCCAGCGTTGTGGAGTCGAGCTCGCGCATGAAGGCTTCGCGGGCGGCGGCGAGTTTGGCCTTCAGCCGGCAGCGCGGCTTCAGCGCGCAATTGCCGCCATCCTCGCGAAAACACTCGACCAGCGGCGGCCCTTCCAGCGCGCGCACCACTTCGCCGATGGTGATCGACTGGGCGGGGCGCGCCAGCGTGAAGCCGCCGCCGACGCCGCGCTGGGTCGAGATGAAGCCGCTGTCGGCGAGGTCGCGCACCACCTTGGCCAGATGGTTGCGGGAAATGCCGAACTCAGCCGCGATCTCGTTGGTCGCGAAGGAGCGGCCGGGCTCGCCCGCCAGCCGCATCAGGGCGCGCAAGGCAAAATCCGTAAACGATGTCAGGCGCATGGGAGCCCTCTTAAAAGATCTGCTTGCAAATCATTTATAGCCGTCTAAATAGGTATTTGAAATGCCTATTTAAGGGCAGCGGACGAAATGGAAGCGATCGTGGCAGGGCCGGAACGGCGTCAGCGGATCACGGCCGAAATCATGGAGCGGACGGGCATCGACGAGGCGATGATCGAGCGCCTGGTGCACGGCTTCTACGCCAAGGTGCGCGCCGACGCGGTGCTGGGGCCGATCTTCGATGTCAGGATTAGGGACTGGGAGCCGCATCTGGCGCAGATGTGCGCGTTCTGGTCATCGGTCGCGTTGATGACGGGCCGCTACCACGGCACCCCGATGGCCAAACACCTGCCGCTGCCGGTCGACGCCGGGCATTTCGACCGCTGGCTCGAACTGTTCGAGCAAGCCGCCCGCGAGATCTGTCCGCCCGAGGCGGAAGTGCATTTCGTGGAACGGGCGCGGCGGATTGCGGCGAGTCTCGAACTCGGTATCGCCGGCGCCCAGGGCATCATGCTCGGAAACGGCGAACGATTTCGGCGCAACCAGACAGGAGCAGTGTGATGGCTTATCGTGCGGATGTCGTGACCAACAAGGAGCAGGCCGATCCGTATTCCGGCAGCAGCCTGGTGCCGATGCTCGTCATCGGGCTGGTGCTGACCTTTGCCGGGATGATCGCGGCATTGGTGTTGAGCTGAAGTCTACCCTCGCCATTGCCTGCGACAAACGCGAAGCGTTTGCGCAAGGGAGCGAAAGCGACGACTTGTCCGCCGAAGCTCAACGAGCGAAGGCGGAAGCAATCCATCTATCCCGCGTGGAGACGTGGATTGCTTCGCTTCGCTCGCAATGACGGCTTGGGCTTATGCCGCCACCGCCTCACCGCTCTTGCGCAGTCCAATAAACTGCAGTTCGGCAAACACGCCTGTCGCAATCGCCTGGGCTACGACAAACACCTGACCGAGCAGGTTCGGCGACACCGCGCCCGAGAACAACAAAGCGATACTGCCGAGCGTCCACGCGGCATTCCCCACGATCACGACCAGCACCAGCGCCTTCGGCACCGATGACCGCGCGGCAAGCCAGCCGACCAGCGCGGTATAGGCGATCAGGAACAGGCCGGTTTCGCGCAACAGCGCTTCCGGCAGATTGAGGAAGGGCGTGAGCGCGCCGGCGCCGAGCGTCAGCGCGACCGCGGCGACGCCGCTGAAGATGGCGTCGGCGAGGAGGGCGCGGCTCAGGAATGTTGATGGATGGATCATGACAGTTCTCCTTTGCTTGGTGGACTTGGGTGAGACAGGGATCAGCGCTGCAGCAGCGACCGGAGCCGACGCACCAGCCGCATCGGGCTGAGCGCCTTGCCGACCCTGTTTTCGATCGTCTGCACCTGCACGAACACGAAGACGCCGGTGTCGTGCACCACGGGTTCGGGCATGTTCAGTGAACGCGCCACGAGCCAGGTGGCCAGATTGAGCGTCCACGGGATCGCGGCGGCGGCGAAGCGGAAGAGGGCAAGCATCAGCATGGGTCATCTCCTGTGCCCCCAAGATGACCCGGCGCTTGACCCGTTTCGATTACCTCGGACGTAATGGAATGGGTGAAATTCGCATGGTAGGTTTTCCATCATGAACGCACATGCTTCCGCGGCGCGAGCCGAGCGAACCCAGCCCGTCCATATCGGCGATCACCTGCGCGAATGGCGGCAGCGCCGCCACTTAAGCCAGCTCGATCTGGCGGGAGATGCCGAGATCTCCGCGCGTCACCTCAGTTTTGTGGAGACCGGCCGCGCCGCGCCATCGCGCGAAATGGTGCTGAAGCTCGCCGAGCGATTGGAGGTTCCCTTGCGTGAACGCAACGTGCTCCTGGTCGCAGCGGGGTTTGCCCCGGCCTTTCCGCAGCGCTCGCTCGACGATCCCGCGCTCAAATCGGCGCGGCAGGCGATCGACCTCGTGCTGAGGGCGCACGAACCGAATCCGGCGCTGGCCTATGACCGACATTGGAATCTGGTGACGGCCAATCGCATGGTGGCGCCGCTGCTCGAAGGCATCCCGCCGCATTTGCTGGGGCAGCCCTTAAACATCATGCGGCTCGCCTTTCATCCTGAGGGACTGGCCCCGCGCACGGTCAATCTCGCCGAATGGAGCGCGCATCTGTTGGAGCGGTTGCACCGGCAGTGCGAGGCGACGGCCGATCCCGAACTGCTGAAACTCTATCAGGAACTGAAGGCCTATCGGATGCCGGCGCGTTCGGGGCCCATCTCGACTGACAATGTCGCGATCCCCTTCAAGCTGCGGAGCGCGGGCGGCGAGGTGCTGAGCTTCATCTCCACCACCATGGTGTTCGGCACGCCGGTCGACATCACGCTGCAGGAGCTGGCGCTGGAAACCTTTTTTCCCGCCGACGACCTGACCGCCGAGCGGATGCGGCAGATGGCGGCCAGTCTCGCGTAGTCCGGGTGGGCAAAGGCGCACCGCGCCGTGCCCACCATTAGGTATTGATGTCGTGGAGATATGGTGGGCACGCTGCGCTTTGCCCACCCTACATCCTAGCGGTTTACACCGACCCGCTCGCCAACATGCACCGCTGCCAATCAACACGGTCGGCGACCTCCTGCGCGGTTGGCGCAACCGCCGCGCCATGAGTCAGGCCGATCTCGCGTTCATCGGGCTGATTGGCGCGGTGCTGACGCTGGGCACGCCGAGGATGTCACGCTGCAGGAATTGCGCGTGGAAACGTTCATGCCTGCCGACGAAGGATCGGAAGCATTGCTTGCAAAACTAGCGCGTTGACTCATTGGCGCGCCGCGTGTTGCGTGCGGTACCAAGACAAAGGGCGCTTCCGAGGTTACCCGCCAACCGGACGTGCCAGGATATGCGCGAGTTCACTTCTCTTTGGCTTTGGTTTCAGGTCTGGCCGAAACTGCGATCTTTTCCTTCATTTCGGCGCAGGTTCTGCGTACCTGCGCGGTCAGCAACGAGCAGTTCTCAATATGAAGGAAGACGCGCTTGGCCTCCTCGCGGTATCGCGCTGCGGTTTCCTTCAGCTCCTCAATCACGGTGAGCGCCTCGCGGCTCATGGCCTCACATTGTTTGACGTGCCCGACCAGCTCAACGCCCAGGTCCTCGATATCTTTCGCCGCAGCTTCATATTCGCGGACAACCGCTTCCGCCGACAGCTTGCCGATCTCCGTGGCTCCGGCGCGATGCTCGACATAGTCGGGCATCGACAAATCCGGCGCGCTTACGGAAGGCGGCGCGAAATCGGTCGGCTGGGGTTCGCGATTCGACGGCAGTTTTCGAAATTCTTCCTCGATCTCGCGTTCAATATCGATCACATCAAAAATCGGCGGTTTTGCTGACTGCGCCATGGCAATGCTCCTTGTGAGCCGGTGACAAAAAATTTTGCAATGCAGCCAAAATGGTTAGTTGCTCTGGGGAATCGAGCAACAGGATCCCCTCGGTAAGCTTGTTAGTTAAGCTTTACGTCCTCGGTGCGGGTTAATTCTGGAACCGATAGGGAGCTCTCGCGATCGCGGACATGCGCCAGGCGTGCACGGAATCAGCGGTAGTCAAGTGTTCCAGGTGGTTTACCAAACCAGTCCGATAGCGAGGCCCACTTGATTCCGGGATGTGCACCAAAGCGGATGTCGGCCGACTGCCCTGTATTTGCGGTGGCTCAGGACGCCTGAGCCTGTGCACCGCCTGCAATAGCGGCGTGTTGCTCTCGACCATCGGCACGTCGAGCCGCATCCATGCCGCCGCCGGGCCGGGCTTTTCCAATGCGCCCTCGATCAGCCGCACGGAAACGTCCGGAAATAGCGGCTCCACTTTTGTGCGAAGGCCGGCGGTGGTGAGCCTGTCTCCGGTGGGGCGTCATCGCCTGCTTGCTTCGAAAAGGGATCAGCGGATGTCTCGTCGCCCTGCGCGGTCAGCAGCGCCGTGCAGCAGCCGATCTCGACGTCGCCGTCCATGAGCCGCACCTGCATGGTCTTGGCCTTGCGGCCGTCGCGCAGCATCTCGGTTTCAACGCCGAAAGCGCGCAAGCCGGCCGGCCGCCACAGATCGAAGGTGAGCCGGCGCACCGCAAAGCCGGATGCATCGGCCAGCCGCTCGACCTCGCGCGTCATCAGCGACGTGGTCGCGCTGCCCTGCAGCATATCCGGCGCGACCATGGCCCGCCGGCATGTTCGGTGGCGCGAAACTGGGGCCTTCCGGCCTGAAAATAGCGGTCATATGCAGGGCTCCGCGTGCAGGGCTCCGCGGTTCAAATCGATGCGCGGGTTCTAGAAAGGTCGGCCGTTTGCCACAATAACCGTGGAGGTGACGTGATACGAGACATGCAGGTCGCGCTCTTGTCTCCTCGCCCGATCGGACTACCTTTCGGGCATCATTCGCGAGGAGACCCCGATGAGCACCTTAAAGCCCCTCAAGATCGACATCGTGTCCGACGTGGTCTGCCCGTGGTGCTACATCGGCAAGCGCCGGATCGAGAACGCGCTGGCGCTGGTGCCTGATGTTCCCGTCGAAGTGCGCTGGCGGCCGTTCTTTCTCAATTCCTGGGTGCCGCGCGAGGGCATCAGCCGCGACGAATATCTCACCGCCAAGTTCGGTTCGGTCGAAGCCTATAAGGGCATCGCCGGCCGCGTCGTGGCGGCGGCGGGCGAGGAGGGGCTGACCTACCGCCCCGAGCTGGTGAAGCGCCAACCCAACACCATCGATTGCCACCGGTTGATCCATTGGGCGGATGCGCAGGGCAAATCAGCCGAGATGAAGCAGCGCTTGATGGAATTGTATTTCCGCGATGGCGGCGATCTGACCGACGTCAACGTGCTGGTGCAGGCCGCGGCTGATGTCGGCCTCGATGCCGACGACGTGCGCAGGCGTCTCGCCACCGACGAGGATGTTGTGCTGATCTCGGGGCAAGCGCAGGAGGCATCCGACAAGGGTATCTCTGGTGTGCCGACTTTCGTGTTCGCGCAGAAATACGCCGTCTCCGGCGCGCAGCCCGCCGAGCAGCTCGCCCGCGCCATCCGTCAAGTATCCGGCGAGATCAACGCGCAGGCGGCGGAATAAATACCGGCTTTCTTCTCCCTCGCCTCGCTCTTGCGGGGAGAGGAGCGGGGTGAGGCGCCTCTCTCCAGACAGCGCAGTGTCGCGTTTGAAGTGAGTGTCGCCTCAACAATCAACAACAATACTTGGGGAGGCGTCATGATCTACGAACTGCGAACCTACACCGTAAAGCCCGGCACGCTCGGCGACATGATCAAGGCCGCGAGCACCGTCTCGCGTGACATCCGCAAGGACGATTACGGCAAGCTCGAAGGCTATTGGTCGACCGAGATTGGGCCGCTCAATCAGGTTCTGCATATGTGGAGCTACAACAGTTTCGACGAGCGGACGCGGATGCGGGCCGAATTGGCCAAGAACCCGCGCTGGACCGGCGAGTATGTGCCGCTGATCCGGCCCTTGCTGGTGCGCCAGGACGTCCGCTTGATGAATGCGGTGAGGCCGCCGGTCGCGCCGGCATCGACGGGCAATGTCTACGAACTCCGCAACTATCGGGGCAAGCCTGCCGGTGGCCTGAAGCAGTGGCTCGATGCGTTCACCGCGGTGCTGCCGGAGCGCGAGAAATATTCAAAGATTGTAGGCCTCTGGACGACCGAAGCGGGGCAGCCGAACGAAGCCTGTCACATCTGGGCCTATCCCAGCCTGAACGCCCGCGGCGAAGCACGTGGCAACGCGATGAAGGATCCTGCCTGGCAGGAGTTCCTCGGCAAGGGTCCGGGCTTTCTCGAGGAAATGCACTCGACCATCATGCTGCCGGCGCCGCACTCGCCATTGCAGTGAGTTGTCCAAGTAGCCCGGATCGAGCGGTGCAGATAACCCCGCGGCATCTGCACCTGTTCAAGTCGCGCCGCCAGCGCGGCACCGCGCCGCTGGCGGCTCACGGCACGGGCGCGGCCGGCTGCAGTCAGATTGTCACGCGGCTGCCGTCGAAGCGCGTGAAGGAGAAGCCGTCGAAGGGTTCGCGGAGGGTCGTGCGCTCGTCCCGCAGCATGCCGATAGCCACTTCCTCGCCTAGTGCCATTGAGGCGGAAGCGTCGGAACGCCAGTGGATGCCCGCCCAATTCCGTCCGAAACCAAAATTCACCGCGAGCTTGTTCAACTCTCCACCAACGGTGAGCGGCGGGCCGTTGTAGGGCACGAGCTTCGTCGGGTCAGCCGGATCGGGCTGTACCGGGTTGGCGATCACGCGGCTCTCGTCGAAAAACGCCTTCAATAGGGTAGCCGCGACGGCACCAACGCTTGTGGCACCGCCGGGATAGGTTGAGTGGAAGGGCGCAGCGTCCGGATAGGTTTGGGACAAAAGATAGGTGCCGTATTTGGCTTTACTGCGATCGAGGGCTTCCGATTTCAGGAAGTTATCATGCAACGGGTAGTCGCTCACGCCGTTGGCGAAGCGATGGTGCGCCAGACCGCCGTAGGCCTCCGGTCGCACAGCCCGATGCACGAAATACTTCTGCCAGTAGGACGCGCGGACGGAGTTACTGATCCCCGTGGCGAGCAGTGCCTGCACATAGGGGAACCCGAAGGTGGCAGCCCCAGGGCCTTGGGTTTTCGATTTCCGATACGGGTTCGATGGGTAGGACGCGGGCTCTGTCGGTGGATAGATCCCGGAGTAGCGTTGATCCGTCCCACCGCCGGGGGTTGCAAGGAGCAGTGTTGCCGCCCACGCAAATGCAGGAGGCGTGCGGACATACTCCGCGAGATCTCTCCCTGTCGTTATGTATCGCGGTGTCGCGTCGAACTGCAGCCTGCGTTTCGCTGCAACGCCGTTCTGGATCGCCAGCCACTCCTCGTAGTCGGTCAGGAATTCGCTGGTGGGCAGCACGGTGCGAATTTGAGCACTGATCCACTGTGAGGCATAAGGGACGTCCCGGAGCAGGAATTGCGAGATCAGCGGTCCGTCCAAAATGCCTGGGGGCGTGACGGAGCGGCCCTTCGGGTCAGTCGGGTCGAAATAGAGCGCATTGGCACGGAACAGCGTACCGGGCGTGACCCGCCCACCAGACTTCGGCCCCCGGAAATCGGCAAGCTTGTTGAGTTCCTCGGTTGCTGCAAGTACGTCGCGATTGGAGGTGTCGTCGCGCAACTCGGTAAGCGGAACATCACGAAGCAGGGATTGCCAATATACCTCGACCGCCTCGCCGCCGCGCTCTGCACTTGCAAGGGCCGGTGCCGGCGGTATCCCAATCTGAGTGGGGTTTATGCCGCTCAGACTGACGGCCTGTGTGCCTACAGGATTGACCAGTTTGCGCGTGCCGCCGAGCGGGATTTTCTCGAAATCAGCGGGATCGCCCGACTGGCAAGCGGTATAGAGCGCCTGCCATGCCGCTTGTTCCACTTCGCCGCGTTTGTCGTGCGGCAGGCCCCGTGAATCGGAACCGATCTTGTTAATGTAGCGCGCCTCATCGCCATTCGTCGGGTGGGACGCGATGGGAATTTTCTCGTTGTTGCTCGCGCAGACCTCTCGGACTTCGAAAGCGCGGCGCTTGAACGCCGCATCGAGCGGTCGCGAGTCCGCGCTCACAGGCTGCGCCGCGGCTGGGGCTATTCCGGGCATGCTCGGCGGAGACGCAAGCACGGCGGCGCCAACCGCAATGCCGGCCCCGCCGAGCAGCGAGCGGCGAGTGACCACGGCGGTCGTCGGCAGGGCCGGCGATGCCAGGTCGGATTCAGTCGAAATGGTGGGGTGATCAGCCATGGAGATCTCCTCCCTCGCAGGCGAAATCTGGACAGGATTGCGCCGGAGCCGACCACACTCTTGCGTCCGCTCCTGGACGCGAAATCATTCCATCGGGAGGAAACGTGAGGAGATTGACACAGATCAATACGTGAGTGGTGCAGACCGATCAGTTAGATGCGCATCCAGGTGCACCGGCCCCCGGATTACGCTTCGCTTCACCCGGGCTACTAGTTACGCGCCCTTCAAATAGTAATTGGCCCGCTTGCCGAGTGCGATCCGCCGCAGCACGCGGCGCATCGCCATTGAGGCGCGCAGCGGTTTGATCGCCGTCGTTACCATGCGATAGAACGCGAGCTTCAGCGCATCGAGCACCGGTTGCTTGCCGGGAGGCTGCTGCGGCAAGCCGATGCCGCGCAGCATCGAATTGAAGAAGTGCAGATCGTTCAGCCGCCGCACTTCGCGCGTCTTCCAGGTGATCGCCATCGAGATCGAGAACGAGCCTGATGTGCGCACCCAGTGCGGCCACTGGTACGGCACGTAGCAGCCGTCGCCTGCGAACAGATGGAATTCCGTAGCCCGCGGCGCAAAGCTCTCGTCGTATTTCAGGTTGCGATGCTTGGTCATCGAGCGCTCGATCTCGTCGTCGGAGACGATCGAACGGTCGGTGTTATCGAAGATCGTGAAGAATTTTTCGCCGTGGATATGGACGAAGAAATTGTCTTCGCTGTCGAGATGGAACGGCGTGGTCGAGTTTGGCGAGGACACGAACAGAAAACCTTCGACCTGCTCGAAGCCGGCATCGAGCAGGCTGTTGAAGCCACGGGCGCGGGCGACCGACAGCAACGTGTCCTCCAGCAACGCCCGATATTCCGGCGAGTTCTCCACGCGCTTGAGCACCATCCAGGCGCCTGCGGTTTCGATGCTCTTCACGACTTCGACCGGATCGAGGTCGACGGAAGGAATCGCGTCCGGATCCTGGCTGATCGCGACCTTGCCGGAATTATATTCGATCAGGTCGCGCGGCAATTCAGAGGCCAACTGCGCGATACGTGGCAGCGTCAGCAGCGGATGGCCGGCGAGCTTGTGATGGATCGCAAACGGCTTGAGCGGAAAGTCGCGGCGAAGCGCGTCATGATCGGCCGTAATCACGGGCGCGATGGCGGTAAGCGTATTCATTAGGATTTCTCCTGCCGTGATCTGAGAAAATGAACGATGCGGCGTACTGGCTCGCGGATCGCGCCGCGCAAGCCGAGCGCGGCGCGGATCAGCGACACGACCGGATCGCGCCGTCGCAGCGGGATCAGGACGTCGCCGATCGCAAGGCGTTCGCGCCAGATCGGGTTGATCATGGGATGGTCGGGCGCGGCGGTGGAATCCACCATTGAAATGGCCGGATCGGCGCAGAGGTGCCGGGTCAGCTCCAGCGTCAGCTGTACGCCCGGCGAATATTTTGCAAAGCGCTCGTCGACGCCGAGCTTGAAGTAGAAGGCGCGGTCCTGATGGCGCAGCACGATTGCCGCGGCCACCGGCGTTTCGCCGGCCCGCAGGGTCACGATCTCGCACTGGCCGGTCTCGGCCAGCGCTGATGTGGCACGGCGGACGAAGGCCGCATCGCCGTCGTCCTGGCTGAGCGCGGTGCCACGCTGGCCTTTCCAGCCGCTCGCCTCCAGCATCAGGAATGTTTCCATCGCGGCAGCGACGTCAGCAGGCGTGCGCGCCACGTCAAAATTGACGGCACCCTGTTCGGCGAGGCGATTGCGCTGACGGCGCAGTTCTTTCTGTTTCTTCGCGCCCAGCGCCTCGCGCAGCACTTCGTCGGCGTCACCGGTGGCATCCAGGCAAGCACGGACATGCGATTGCAGTACCACGGGCTGCATGCGGCTGCGATGCAGCACGTCGGTAAAGGCCTTCATGGCAGCGCCATCGAGCGAGGTGGCGCGGATGATCAGCGCATGCGCGCCGGCCCGCCGGGCCTGCTGCAGAATGCCCGTGACGGCTTCCTCCGCCATGTCGCGGTCAAGCAGCGGCGTGCAAAGCGTGCCGTAGGGATCGGCGCTGACCAGAGCGGGCAGGGGGATTCTGTAGGCGCTCCACATCGAGACCACAGGCACCAGGCCGATCAAGCTGGAAGCATCGCGCCTCGCGCCAAGCGCGGCGGCGTTGCCGCGTCCCTGCGCCGAAGCGTTTACCGCCAGCTCCCATTCGGGCAGGTAATAGCCGTTCGGCTCGGCGGCGCGCTCAGACAGCGCGCGCCATTGCGCCCCGGAAACGCCGGCGAGCGGCGTCAGCGCCCCGCTGGAGCCTGGCGCATGTGCGTTCGCATCCTTGCTCGATGCACGACGAACCGTCGATGTGTCAGCAATATCAGCCACTTCCCCGAATCCCCATTCGCGATTTATGCGGCTGGCGACACCAAGAGGGTGTCGCCTAGCCGTCGCGTTCACGGAGCGACGCTATCGGACAGAGGTGGAAAATCGCGTTGCAGCGAAGCTCGGATTTAAGCGGTCGCGTTAACGGATCGTTCAGCCTGATCCGGCCGCTCGGCCGGGGCGCAAACCCGTTCGTAGCTAGACCGGCTCGTAGCTCTCGGTATTGCAGGTATCTTCGCCTTCGACCTTTTGGCGATCTGCGATCACGCCGCCCGAAATCTCGACGCGATAGGTCTGCGTACCCAGCGGTTTGCCGGTCACCGAAATCACTTCGGCCTTGACGCAGGCGGTCCAGCCCGGGCCGCGGAGGTTGGGGCGCGGCTCGGAAACGCGAACATGGGTCGGTTGCGAGGCCGCCGTGAACACCGCGTCCAGTTTCTCCTTCAGCATGCGCTTGACGTCGGGTGCCGGCTCGAGCGGGGGCGGCTCGGGCGCCTTGGCGCGCATGAACTCGGGCACCGGCGAGCGGACGTCGGCAAAGCCGCAACCCGCAAGCGTCAGCGCTGCGCCCGCAACCAGCGCTATATGATTCACGATCCGTCGCATCGGAGGATGTTCTACCCCGGAGACGTCGTTTCGGACAGTGCTGGGCAGAATAACGATTGCGCGACTGTGATTCACATCACTGCGCGGGACCTGGGGCCTGCGACAAGATCGCCGTTGAATCGAGCCCTTGTCACGCCCCAAACGGCGCCGCCGGCTTGAACCCTTTGGCTCCGGGCCATGACCAACCCGTAGCCTGCATTGCCGGGAGGTGGCATCATGTTCCGAGATACGCTGCTCAAGCTGATGATTCCCGCTGCGGTTCTTCTGGGAACACAATCGGCCTCTGCCGAAAGTCGCCTCGCGCTGGTGATCGGCCAGTCCGCCTATCGCTCGGTGCCGGCGCTGCCCAATCCGGCCAATGACGCCAGGGCTGTCACGCAATTGCTGACCGATTCCGGCTTCGAGGTCTCGACCGCGTCCGATCTTTCGCAAGGCCAGATGCGGGAGGCGGTCAGCGACTTCGCCGGCAAGGTCGCGGCCAAGGGCGCCGACACCGTAGCGCTGGTGTTTTACGCCGGTCACGGGCTGCAGATCGACGGCGAGAATTTTCTGGTTCCGGTCGACATCGATCCGAAGCGGGAAGCCGACATTCCGATCCAGGCGGTGCGCCTCAACGACATCCTGAACACCCTGACGTCGGTGCCGAGCAAGATGCGCATCCTGATGCTCGACGCCTGCCGCAACAATCCGTTCCCGGACCTCAAGACCGCCGGCGGCGGACTTGCCCTTATCGATGCCAAGGTCGGCGCGCCCGGCACCTTCCTGTCGTTCTCGACGTCGCCCGGCGCGGTTGCCGAAGATGGCTCCGGCTCCAACAGCCCGTATACGACCGCGCTGCTGACGGCCGGCAAGGAGCAGATTCCGATCGAGGAGACCTTCAAGCGGGTGCGGCTTGCGGTGAACAAGGTCACCGAAGGGCGGCAGACCCCGTGGGACAGCTCCTCGCTGACCGAGGATTTCCGCTTTTCGGGCGCGTCGCTCGCCGGGCCGAAGCCTGCGGCAGCTCCGAAGAAGACGGTCGCCGAGTGGACCCGCGACCTGAAAGGCAAGCCGGTCGAGGCGGCGAACGAGCTGATCGTGGCCGACGGCACCGACGAAGCGTATGAGGCCTTTGCCGGCCTCTTCCCGCAGACGGCGCTCGGGCGATTGGCGCGCGACTGGCTGGTTCGGCACCGGCGCATGGTGGCGTGGAACGAGGCCGTGCTCATCAACACCGCGTCCGGATATCGCTCGTTCCTGGCGAAATTCCCCGACAGCGATCTCAGTGCGACCGCGCGCAAGCTGGAACAGCGGCTGCGCAACCGTCCCGAGTTCACGCCGGCGGTTGCCGCCGCCAACGCCGCCCTGCCGCAAAACGTCTCGCTGGCCGCACCGATGTGTCCCTGCAACGTGCAGCCGCCGCAGCAGCCGCAGCCACTGAAGGTCAATGCGCCGGTCAGGCGCGTCGAGCCGGATCCGCCGAAAAAGCGGGTCGATCGCAAGCCGCCGCGTCGCGAGCCGGATGACGACGTCGTGGTCGTTCGCCGTCCGCCCCCGCGCGTGGTGTACGATCCGCCGCCGCGCGAAGTGTACGAGCCATCGAGACCGCCGGTCAGCATCGGCATCGGCATTGGCCTCGGCGGGTTTGGCGGCGGCCGCGGCGGCAACTATGGCGATCATGGCGGCCGGGGTAGATACTGACGTGCCAATCGGGTAATCGATCCCGCAAGCGTTGCATTGCGCTTGCGGGGGCAGGATGCGAAATCCGTTTCGTCTGTTCATTTTCATCGTTGCCATCTTCTGCATCGGTATCGCGCATCCGGCTTCCGCCTGGGAGCATTGGGGCGGCGATCGCGGCGGATCGCGGTTTTCGCCGCTCAACCAGATCACGCCTGATAATGTCGGCAATCTCGTCCGCGCCTGGGAGTTTCGCACCGGCGATCTCGACAGCCGTGCGCCCGAGGTGATGAAGCGGACCAAGTTTCAGGCTACGCCGCTGTTGGTCGAAGACAGCCTGATCTTCTGCTCGCCGTTCAACGAAGTCATCGCGCTCGATCCCGGCAGCGGCGCGCAGAAATGGCGGTACGATCCAAAGATCTCGACCGCGCAGCGGCCGGCCAACCGCTACACTTGTCGTGGCGTGGCCTATTGGGTCGACGACAAGGCGTCCGGAACGGCCGCCTGCCGCGCGCGAATCTTCGTGGGTACCAACGACGCGCGGGTGATCGCGCTCGACGCCAGGTCCGGCATTCCCTGCGCCGATTTCGGCGCCAATGGCGAGATCAGGATCGAGATCGGCACGCCGCTGGAATGGCCCGGCGAATTCCAGATCACGTCGGCCCCCGTCATTATCAGCGACACCGTCATCGTCGGTTCTGCGATCGCGGACAACCGCCGCGTCGAGGCGCCGCTCGGCACGGTGCGCGCCTTTGATGCGCGAACCGGGCGTCCGCGCTGGAGTTTCGATCCGCTGGTGCATGATGGCGTCGTCGCCGGCCATGCCAATGTCTGGGCGCCGATGTCGGTGGACGAGGAGCGCGGCCTGGTGTTCTTGCCGACGTCCTCGCCGAGCCCGGACTTCTGGGGCGGCAAGCGGCCCGGCAACAACGACTACGCCAATTCGGTCGTGGCGCTGCGCGCCGGGACCGGCGAGCGGGTCTGGTCGTATCAAACCGTGCATCACGATGTCTGGGACTACGATTTGCCGGCGCAGCCGACGCTTGCGCGCATCGATACCGGCGCAGGCTTGCGCGACGTCGTGATGCAGCCGACCAAGCAGGGATTTGTGTTCGTGCTCGACCGCGATACCGGCAAGCCGGTGTGGCCGGTGGAGGAACGGGCCGTGCCGCAGGGCGGTGCCGAAGGCGAGCAGCTCTCGCCGACGCAGCCGTTTCCGACCCACGTGCCGGCGCTGCTGTCGCAACAGATTTCGGCCGATGACGTGTTCGGCCTGATTCCGTTCTGGGAAAGCCGGGCCTGCCGCGCGCAGGTCGCCTCGGCGCGCAACGAGGGTCTCTACACGCCGCCGTCGACGCAAGGCACCGTGGTGTTTCCGATGACCGGCGGCGGCGTGAACTGGGGCGGCGCCGCCTTCGATCCCGTCAACCAGATCCTTTACGCCAACACCTCGCGCGCGATCCACATCGTCAAGCTTCTTCCGCGTGCCGCCGTGGCCGACGGGTTCAACCCGCCGCCCGGTCACGATTTCGGACGGCAGCAGGGTACGCCCTTCGCGATGACGCGCGCGGTCGCAGTGTCGCCCTTGGGCTTGTTGTGCAACAAGCCACCGTGGGGCGAGATGGTCGCGGTCGATCTGCAGGCCGGCAAGATTCTCTGGCGCTCGCGGGTCGGCACCACGGAGGACCGCGCGCCGCTCGGCATCGCCTTGCCCTTCGGCACGCCGCTCGTCAGCGGCGTCGCGATCACCGCCGGCGGTCTCGTCTTCACCGGCGCGATGGATGCTTATCTGCGCGCCTTCGACGCGCGATCGGGGAGGGAGCTGTGGCAGGGCCGGCTGCCGGTGCCGGGGGTTGCCAATCCCATGACGTATCTGTGGAAAGGCGAGCAATATGTCGCGATCGGCGCCGGCGGTCATTCCGAGTCGGGCACGACCATTGGCGACAGCGTGGTGGCGTTCCGCCTGGCGCGGCCGGGCGAAGCGCCCTCGCTCTGGTCGCGCACCATCGACCGGCCCGGCGGACGATTCATGAGCGGGGCGATTGCGGCTGGGGTCGTGGTGCTGCTGCTGGCGTGGCGCTGGCGGCAGAGCAGGGTGCGGAGGGCGTAGGTTACCGCAACAACCGCTCCATCGTCGTCCCTGCCTAGTGCGCAATTGCGCACGGGGCGCAGGGACCCATACTCCGCGGCAGTCGTTGTTGGAAAAGACAAGGTAACTACGACCTTACAAAACAACTTCGGCCGGTGGCTATGGGTCCCTGCGTTCGCAGGGACGACGGAAGATTTTCAGGTTTGATATCGACGAGCCGACATACATCCGCGTTCTCGCGGCGCATCTCGCCCGAGGTTTGCATCTTCGTTTGCCCTCCTCGAAAATCAGAGGGCGCAGGGAAGACCGGGTGCGCGCTGCACCCGCGGTCTCGTGTGCAACGTGCACAGAAGAACACGCACACGAGCATACAGGTTCAGCGGGAGCATCCCGGCCTTCCCTGCGCAATGGCTTTACGGCTTACTTCGTGCTCTTCCCGGTGAACGGCTTTCTTGCCACCGTCGCTGCGCTTGCACGCAACTTAACGCCAGCACCGCGGCATCAGAACCACACGACTTCGCCGTACGCATCAGGCGCGTACGTCTATCGCGCCATCAGCGTCCATCGCATCTCACCGCACGTTCGTGACGATGGCCAACGCCCCTCATCTGCCGTGAGACGGGCGGAGTTATGCAGATGATTTGCGTGACAAGTTAAGCGGAATATTTTTGCAAATGGGGCTGGACAGGTTTTGACTGATTTGCCCGTCGTGTTGATTTGTCGCAGTTGGTGCATGAGATCGCGCTTGTGCGCGAAGCAAATCAGCCCGCAGACCGTAGTCTGTAGGGTGGGCAAAGCACAGCGTGCCCACCATTTGGAAGCGCGCTCGATGATAGATGGTGGGCACGTCGCTACGCTCCTTTGCCCACCCTACGAACTGATCTCTACTAGTCAGGATTATTACAACTCCCGCGTCGGCTGGAACGTTTCTGCCGGTTCGCGGTTCTGTTACCGGAGACGGAATCCTAGCGAGGAGCGGGACAGTCCCGGCAAAGGCCAAGCGGTGTAACGCCCGCTTGGCCTTTGTCTTGTGGGGCAGCCTCGGCGAGGAACTAACGGCTTCATGTGGACTTGAATCCGAAAGGCCAGCCTCCAAGCTGGTCTGGCACGTCCCGCGGGTGCTCAATACGCCTGAAGGATGGGCTGCGCTCCAACTCGGAGAAACGCAGTGGCTGAACCGAGCAAACAGGAAATCGACGCGCGAGCGTATCAGCTTTGGGAGCAGGCGGGTCGGCCCGAAGGTCGAGAAGACGAGTTTTGGCACTTGGCTGAACAAGAGCTGCGCAACGAGGACAAGGGTTCGCCGACACGCACGCCCGACACGCTGTAACACTGTCGAACGACCAACGGTGATCCCTGCACATGCCGGACGATCACCAGTCCAAGATCTGCGGCCCACCGGAGTTCTCAAATGGCAAGAGCAAACGATTTGGAAGGCCAGCAGGACGTGGGTGGCAAGCATGGCGGCCAGGCGGGCATGCCGAAGCCTGAGGACCGAAGCTCAGCGCAGCAGGGCATCGTTCGCGACGAGCGGGGACAGGAGCAGCCAGCGGACAAGGCGCGTGCTCAACACGTCAGCCGGAAAGATCGGGGCGATGATCCGCCTGGTGATCCGAAACAGCGATAGCCCTTTTCGATGACGCGCAATTAGGGCGTGAACCCATAAATTTACCGAGCGGACGGCTTGTCAGGTCCGCTATGCGATGATAGCGGACCAAATTCCGCATCGCAGCGAAACGACGCTATGTGCCCCAATAGCGGACGTGCCCACACTATGCTGCCGTGGGCATCAGGTTGGTATGAGGCCGAGCGTCACAACCAAGAACCCCGGACCATTGACGCCCGCATGGATGACGATGCCGACCGACGTATTCCGCGTGCTCTGTACGGCCCACGGTATAGCGAGCACGACCGGCATCAGGAGAAACACGACGCCAAAGCCGAAACTGAAGTGAAAGAGGCCATGAAGAAGTCCCTGGACGAGCCAGGTGCTTTGACCGAACACCGGCTCCTGGCGCGGCTGGATGAACCCGCGCCACCAGAACTCCTCGCCGATAATGTTGAGCACAAAGAACGGCAGCCAGAGCGCAAGAATGTAGTATTGACCAATCTCTAGCGGCCTAACCGCCATGAAGGAAGGATGAGGCGGCAATCCCGGCCAGACGCTTGCGTTGAAAAGCTGTAAACCAGCGACAGCTGCGAAGGTAAACAGGAGCACAAGTCCGGCCAGGCGCCACTCTTCGCCGCTCAGACGGCGAACGCGCAAGTGCTCCAGGACCGCGGGCACCGATGGCGCTGGCAGTGCCATCCACGCGCCGAGCAATGCGGCGGCGAGGAGCGGTGCCAAGACAAGCGCGCCGCTCGCGAACCACGCCAAAAGAGGTTCCCACCCCCGTTCCACCAGGACGGGCAGCAACTGAGTTGTAGCCAGCCAAAGCAGCAGTGCAGGGACGCCGAACAAGACAACCGAGAGCCCAACGCCAATCCGGCCCGGAACGGGATTTTGCTGTCGGTCGTCCATCTTTGCTTCTCAAGTTGGCCCCATGACCTTGAATACGATAGCCCCAGAGTTGGTCGGCTGCACAGTTCGTGCTAGGAGTAGAGGATGAGTTACTTTACCGACCTTGGTGTCTGGCTCGCTGCGCTCGACCGCTCCTTTGCGTTCCTGTTAGCGCTTCCGTTCCTGGTTGCGGCCGCAGGGCTAGCCTCACATTACCTCCGTCAGCGATCTGGACGGACGTAGGCTGAAATGCGGAGCGATCGGGGGATTCTCCTCGCCATTGTCATTGCGATATTTTTGCCCTCAGAAGCGCTTGCAGCCGATCTGGATGGGGCGCGGATGGGTCTTGGCTGGGCGCTGCCTTTTGCTGGGATGCTTTTCTCTATCGCCTTGTTCCCACTCGTGGCACCGCATTTTTGGGAGCATCACCAAGGCAAGATAGCGCTCGCGTGGGCGGGGTTGGCTCTGGTGTCCCTCGTGTTTTCGGCAGGCGTATCAACGACGTCGCATGCGCTCGTGCACACGCTATTGCTAGAATATATCCCGTTCATCCTGCTGCTCCTTGCACTGTTCACGGTCGCAGGTGGTATCGCCGTGAGGGGAAATCTGCACGGGTCGCCCGTCGTGAATACCATGTTGCTTGCGGTCGGCACGCTTCTGGCGAGCCTGATCGGGACAACCGGCGCGTCGATGGTCATGATCCGACCTGTGCTGCGGGCGAACGACGATCGTCGGAGAAACGTGCACATAGTCGTCTTTTTCATATTTTTGGTCTCGAACATTGGCGGCTCCCTTACTCCACTCGGAGACCCCCCTCTATTCCTCGGTTTCTTGCGAGGCGTCGATTTCTTCTGGACGACGACCCATCTATTGCCCCAGACAGCGTTGGTTGTCGGCCTTCTACTGACCCTCTTCTTCGTGATCGATACCTTTCTCTATCGCAAAGATGGACATAGCCCGCCCGATCCGACCCCTGACGACCCGTTGCGCGTCAGCGGTGGCGTCAATTTTGTTCTCATGGGCGTAATCATCGGCGCTCTCCTTTTCAGTGCAATGGTCAACCTCGGAAGCGTCGAAGTTTTCGGCACAACGATCGAGCTGCGCAACGTCGTGCGCGACGCAGTTATGCTAGGAGTGGTGTTCGGGTCGCTCGCATGGACGTCCTCCTCTGATCACGACGCCAACGGCTTTTCATGGGCGCCAATGGTTGAGGTCGCCAAACTTTTCGCAGGGATTTTCGTTACCATCATCCCTGTTATTGCCATGCTCAACGCTGGAAAATCCGGCGCATTCGCTCCGCTTGTGAGCATTGTCACCCATTCAGATGGGACCCCAAATCATGCCGCTTATTTCTGGATGACCGGCTTGTTGTCCTCATTCTTGGACAATGCCCCAACTTATCTAGTGTTCTTCGAGCTCGCGGGCGGGGATGCAAAAAACTTGATGACAAGCGGTGCTTTGACGCTCGCAGCCATCTCAGCCGGGGCCGTGTTCATGGGAGCGAACACTTACATCGGCAACGCTCCGAATTTCATGGTTTATGCTATCGCGAGAAAAAGCGGTGTAAAAATGCCGAGCTTCTTCGGCTATCTGGCATGGGCTGTGGCGTTTCTTCTGCCAATATTCGCGGTGGTTACTCTCATCTTTTTCCTGTGAGCCAATTGGACTTTTGAGGCCAGACCGAATGAGACGTCGCTTCAGGTCAATTACAGAGCTTTGACGCGCGTCCACCCGTCGAAGTCCGCTTTCCCCTTATGACCCGGACATCGATCGCCTGACTAGGCAGGGCCGTTTAGGGCCAGAAGCGCTTGTGTGTCTTGGCCTGGCTGCCTGGTGCTGGGATCGTCGGGCGGTGCCCAAATGTCCACTTTTGCACCTTTATGCGGAACTACCCGTCACTTGCTGCGTTTCGGCATGGAACCTTTTTGCAGGTGGGAAACAAGTGGAAAATCTACCTATGGTCCTCATCGTTGAGGACGAAGTTTTGATCCAAACCATGGTCGAGGAAGCCTTAGAGGAAGCCGGCTTCGAAACCGCGATTGCCCCATCAGCCGAAGAAGCTGTGACCTTGATCAAAGGAAACGTCATGAACTATCGGGCGCTGGTCACGGACATCAACCTGAGGGGCCGTATGACGGGGTGGGAGGTCGCGAAACAGGCCCGACAGATCGAACCGGAGTTTCCCATCATTTACATGACGGGTGCAGCTGCTCGCGATTGGGCCTCGCACGGCGTGCCCAACAGCATCTTACTCGTGAAGCCCTTCGCCCCTGCCCAACTTGTCACGGCCGTGTCTCAGCTTTTGAACGTCGGTAATCCGAGCAGTTGAGGGGCCGATATGAAGGGGGCGTCCATATTTTTGGTCGAGGACGAGGCCCTCATCCGGATGATGATCGTCGAGATCCTCATCCGGATGATGATCGTCGAGATCCTTGAGGAGCTTGGGCATCGAGTAGTTGCCGAGGCGGGTAGTATTGAGACGGCCGAACCGTTGGCCCGCACTTCCGTATTCGATTTGGCGATTTTCGACATCAACGTCGCTGGCTTCAATATCAGTCCCATCGCGCAGATCGTTGCGGCGCGAAGTCTGCCGTTTGTATTCGTCAGCGGCTATGGGCCGGCTGGCAGGCCAGCCCTGTTTGCCGACAAGCCAGTACTGCACAAGCCATTCTTGATTGAACACTTCGCTGACATGATCAATTCGGCGATGAGCGACCAGTCAAAGAGGCAATAACCAGCTCCCTTGGTTGCGTGTCCGTTGTGGGTCATTCGCGATCGGGGCCAACCAGTGGCACAAGCCGCGCGGCGACCCGCTACGACAAGCTCGCAGCCAACTATCTGGCGTTCGTCAAACTCGCATCTATTCCGGATCTGGCTACGCGCTAATGGGTCCACGCCCTAGCTCTCGTTGTGCGATCTAGTGAGGGCATCGGCCGCCGCTACACCAGCTCGTTTCTTAAAACGCTCGGCGTCGCGGCGGGGGACCGGCCTGCGGGTGGCGTCCACGAGAGACGAGTTCGTAAATTACGATCACCGCGGCGCATGCGATAAGGGTGATGGTCGCCATCACGAGAACAGTTTTGACCATGGTTCGCTCCTGACAGATTTTGACGTCAGGACGCCAGAGGAATCATGTTCCGGCAAGCCGAGAGAACTACGGGGGACGATATTGTGCCCGCATCGAATGGATCGGATAGGGCGCGTTATCTTGTAGGGTGGGCAAAGCGACTTGTCCGCCGTAGCTCGAAGAGCGAAGGCGGAAGCGTGCCCACCATTTCGAAGCAACGTTAGCGATAGATGGTGGGCACGTCGCTGACGCTCCTTTGCCCACCCTACGATTCCCTAAAGCATCGCGAACGCGCTCGAGACCATCGCCACCGGCTTGTTGTCGGTGGCGCCGAGAAGCGTGACGCGGCCGAAGCTCATGGTGCGCCCGAGCCGGACCACGCGCGCATCGGCCAGCACGTCGGAGGCCGAGACCGCGCGCATGAAATGCGTGGTCTGGTCGACCGTGGTCATGGCCCGATAGCCGCGGTTGGCTGCGAGGTTGGCGATCACCATCGCGGTGTCGGCAAAGGCCATCAGCGCCTGGCCCGAGACCGTGGCGCCGTTGCGGCACAGTCGCTCCGAGAACGGCAGGCGCAGGATCGCGCCCGGCTGCCAGTCGGCGGCATCGGAGGGCGGGGCAAAGTCGAAGCGCTCGATCGAGAGATTGAGATCCATCACCCAGGGCGCAAATACCTCGCCAAGCACGCGCCTGGCTTCCGCGATGCCGAATTCCGTTGCTTGTGGCTGTTGCTGCATGAACGCCCGATTCCTCGCCTGATCGTGTCGCAGGCCGTATTGTAGTGCTCATTGCGGCGAAGGGAACAGCGGCGGTGGGCCACAAATACGGCGCGAAATCCTGCGAGTCCGGCCCGCGCTTCGCGGGGCGCGTCCGCCGCGTCGAACCAAAGGTGGGGGCGCCCGTGCTTGGCGAGGCGGTTAAGCCGGTGGTATCCTTCCCGGAAACGCAAAGTCAGCGTCCCAAAGGAGAGCGTTATGAGAATGCTGAGCGCGGCCGCGGTGGTGGTGTTGTTGACGGTGCCGGCCTACGCGCAGACCCCCAACATCAACCTGATGCCGGAACTCATGTCCAAATCGGCGGAGGAGAAGGAGGCGGATGCGATCAAGGAGAAAGCCTATAAGGATTCCTTGAGGAAGATCCCCGACGCCAAGGCCTCTTCCGATCCCTGGGGCACCGTGCGCAGCACCGACGCTCCCAAGGCCGCGGCCGCGCCTGCCAAGAAGAGCAAGACCGGCAGCAGCAGCCAGTAACCCTAGAGTCCCGTTCCGATGGAATCGGAACGGGACTCTAGATTTTTGATTTGACGCGTTTTCTTGACGCGAACCGTCCCCACTTCGCTGGAAAACGCGCTGGCGCAAGCGGCGAGTAGGATTCGTTCGCCGCCACCCCTATATTCGACCTGTCGTCCTATGTCTGGAGTTACGACATGGTCTTTCGCCCGCGCGATCTCGCGAGCCGGATGGCCGGCCGGCGCAAGCCGGACGACGGCTATCTGCGCGAGACCTTTACGCTGCCACGCGACAAGGCCAGGGCGAGGGCGCGCGACTTTCTCGACCGCTACCCCAAGGCGGCTTACATGAGCTCGGTCGAAAGCTGGCGCGAGCTGCCCGATGGCGACATCGAATTCACGATGCGCCGGCTTGCCAGTGCCGATTAGGCGACGTCCGCCTGCACACCAGAATTGATATCAAACCTCGATTTTTGCCGAATTCCGATAACTCGGTATTCAGGTATTCCGCCTAGTACTTCCCCGCGCAGGAGAAATCATGGCGAGAGACCGCAAAGACCTAGGTGCCCGTAAGTTCGTTCGGGTCGACTTGCGCAAGCCGGGATTCCTGATTCCGGCGCCGGATGCGCCATGGATCCAGTGCTACATCCTCGACATTTCAGAGAACGGCGCCTGCCTCGACGTGGGCGACCTGGCGGTGCCGAAGGTGTTCGGCCTTTCGCTGACCGCGGGCGGCGAGGTACGGCGGGTATGCACGTTGATCTGGCGCAAGGGCGAATTGGTCGGCGTCCGATTCATCTCCGCCCGGGAGCTGCGAAAGGGCGCTGCGCCGGCCGGTGAACCGGATGCGGCTCCCAAAAAGGCGCACGCCTAGCGCTTTTCAATCGGTGTCCTGCAGCGTCTCCGCAACCAGGCGAATCCGGAATACCGGCTTCTTGGATTCGTCCAGCAATTCCATCTGCCACTCGGCGTTTTCGGAAAGTTTTCGGGAAATGTCCGCGATCATGTCGCCGCAGACGCCGGTCATTTCCTTCCAGGCAGCGTTATGGTCGGCAAACTCCGCACCGTCGTTGTTGACGGATGCATCCTCGCCAAGTCGAACGCTGAAGAAGAAAACCGGCATGGCAAGCTGAACCAGATGCAAAATGGGCCGCCGTTGGCCCAGAGCATGCGCAAGGGCGGGTGGAGTGGATTCCTGAGGCGCGGAAAGATCAACCCCGGGTTTTTACGGGCCAATGCGGGCATATGAGTCACGTCATCATGTCGTCGTAACCTGCTGTAATCGCTTAAGACTTTTCCGACGTGCGGCCAGCAGAAGGATCCCGCGAAGCGGGTTGATCCCGTTCGGCCTTTTTTAGCTCCCGATCGATCCGAAGCTGGACCCGCCGAATGGCCAGCAGATTGAGCTTGGCTTCGGTCTTGCCCGCGATGACCCTGTCACCGATGTGAAATTGCCATGTCCAAATGCCCGGAGCGACCGCCGTCACGGTGAACTCAACGCCCTTGTAGATCATATAAAAATCCCGCTGCGGCCCCGACCGCTTCGAATCCGAGCCTGATACTTAAGATTGCAAATATTAGTCAATGCAACGAAATGAGCAACGATATGAGACTTGATCAGGCGCCGGTGCCTGCGAAGGAGTGGAGAGGGGCCGGGAATAACCCGTGGGGATCCCAATCAGGACGTTAGTTGGCGCGTGCCGGATGGTTCGCAATCGATCCTCAACTGAACGCGGCGCATGGCCAATTGGGCAAGCCGTGCCTCGGTCTTTCCCGTCCTGACCAGGTCGCCGCTACGATATTGCTGCTGCCAGAACCCCGGGTTTCCGACCTCGTCAGCGCACATCCTACGCCTTTGCGGCTCATGGAAATCTCCCGCACTCTCCCCAATAACGGGAGCGGAACCACAAGGTTCCATATTCCACCTGCTGAGAAATACATATGCCGCGCATCGGCGGGGCCGAAATCTGGCGCGGTATGCGTTTGAACCCCGCGGCCGCGTCCGAATTCCCGCGCCGGCCCGCTAAAAAGCACTGCGCCGCGCAAGCGGAGTATGGTCGCTTGGCGGCGCAGGCCTATTCCCCGAGTGATGCAATGTCCCAGGCAAGGTTTTGTCTGGGCGGAATGAAAAAGGTTCAACGCCGCCCGAGGCGAATTGCCCGATAATTTGCACGCTGAAACGGGGCCTTGCGGCGGGCGTATCTGTTCGCGAGGGCGGGGTAGTCCTCCAGATTTCCGCCGTCGTCGGCGACCTCGCTGCATAGCCCCATGCGGCGGGGTCGTTTGGCTGGGCGTCGCCGATCGCAGCGGGGTTGCGATTCCCGCCATGGCCTGCAAGGCCACCGCCGATGGAATTGCCGGCGCCTATTCCTGGCGCGATGGATAAGGCTGCCGCGGCGGCATATGGGGTCTCGACGGCGCGTCCGGCCGGACCGGCGGCGGCACCCGCGAGGGCTCCGGGGTGCGGCTGAGGCTCAAGAGCCGTGTGAGCAGATCGGCGCCATGCTGCTGAAGCATCGGCAGGATGGGTTCGGGGGTGAAGGCAACCTGTATGTGCATGTAGTAATTCGTAGCGTACGCATCTTGACGGACGGTTCAGGCGAAGCTGCAAGCACGCCTAAAATTGTAAGTGACGTCACCAGTCACCTCGAATTGCAGATGGACCGATGAAACGATGAGGCCGCCCGTTGGCGGCCCCACCGCGAGAGCTAGCTTTCCGGCTGCTCCACATCAGGCGCCCGGGGGCTGGCGTCCGGCGCCTCTTTACTCCTGGCCGAAAGGTCGGCGGCCTTTTCGAGAAAGCCTGCGGCGACATCCGGATCCGTGGTGGCCATTGCAAATTTGAGAAAGGTTGCCGCTTGTTCCGTTAGATATTTTTTACCCGCCACAATCTGGTTCCCCGTTACTACCCGTTACTATCCGTTGCTTCCGAGGCGATTACGCGCTGCGGCGGAATCCGTTCCGGGGGAACAGTACAAAAGTGAACTTAAGGCGGGCACTGTGTCCAGGCAGGCACGCTACTGGTTGCGGCGTCACTCATCGTTCAGGAGTTATAAGTAGCCGGGCGCAGGCGAGATAGACGACGGACACATAGACTTGGATTGGGCTCGTCCTCAGGCGGGTCTCCGGCAGATCGGGGGCCAAATGCGGACGGGGCAACTCTAGCCGGCTTTTGGCGCGTTCATGGCCTGCTCAACGTCATCAGCCAGTTGGCCCAATTGCTTGGCCAGTCGGTCGAACATTTCGCGTTTGGTCGTGTCCGTTGCAAGGTCCCGGATCAGCGCCGCTTCGGCTGCAGCGCTCCGAAGCTTCTCCAGCGAGGCTCGCTAGTCCTTCACTTGCGGTCCCCTTGCCAGTCCAGGACACTGGGGTGCTGCCTTACTTCTTCTGATCGGACAGCAAGTTTTCAAATGAGGTAGGGGGCCGCAGTCCAGGCGATCTCAGCCACTCATTGACATGAGCGGCCGTCTCGGCCTGCCGGGCACGCCGCAAAAGCAGTTCTCGGGCCATGCTGCCGGGAGGTTGCTTTTCAGCGGCTTCTTTAAATCTAATCGCCTCTTCCGCTAGCCGCTCTTCAAAGGTCGCCGTGTGATTGACGCGCTTACGCTGCCGAGCCATGGGGTCCCTCTTAAGCCCACCCATCGCTAATTAAAGGCCGGTGATTTCATTTCGTCTGTCGAGTAGCCGACAGAAATCAAATTCAGGCCACTGCCAAAATCAAAGAGGCCACTGAGGTTGGAATCAGGCCAGTGCCAAATCCCTGGTACTGGCCGAAATAGGCCAACTCAGAGGGCCTATAATGAAAGAGGCCGCCAACCGGCGGCCTCATCGACCTCACTGCTTCGGCATATCCATGCCCTTATGCGGGTCATCGGACTTCATGCCGTCCATCATCATCGCCATGTTTTTGCAGCAGGGGCAGCCGCCCATGCCCGTGCCCGACTTCTGTTCCGGCTGAGCCTGGCTAGGAGCCGCCGGCCAATCCTTGGCAACCCTTTCGGACATGCTCTTGGAGGCCGCCGGCGCGCCGCACATTCCGGCTTGCTGGCCACCGCCACCACACATGGCAGACGCGGGCGAAAGACCGAATAGAAGCGCAACGGCGGTTGAGGCGAGAAGCAAGCGCATGGGGAATCCTCCAGGTTGGGTTCGCGACAATCTACCGCCAGCCGGGAAGAAGCGGCAATCACGTTCGGGTCAAATCAGGCCACTACCGATTTCAAAACCGGCCACTGAAGCCGGAAACAGACCAGCACCCAAAATTCCAAGTGCCGAAGGTTCAAAGGTCTGACCTGCCGGAAAGTGGCCGCTCATATTGTCAGAATACAACGATCTTCCCTGGGAAGCGTGAGTATCGACGCTGGTGGTGCAGGCTTGCAGACGAGTGCGGCATCCTCCCGAACATTCGGAACTGGACAGCCGGAAATGAACGAGGCCGCCAACTGAGGCGACCCTTCGCCTCACAGCGCGACGATCAAGATTATATAAACCAGGCCGCAAGCCAGCGCGGCACACCAACCGATCGAGGCGGCGAAGAGCCAAGTTTCGGGGGTTGCTCGCATCTAGGTCAGCTTCGAGCAACACGGCCGTTTAATGCTGTCTTGGAACATCGCGCGCTCCCCCCACTGGCTGTGCAGGCGGGAGCGCTATCGGTCTCTCAGGCACCGACGCCTACGGGCAGAACCTCGGCCGGTGATCGTAAGCAATGAGGATGTAGCGGTTATGTTCCAAAGTGAACAAAGGCCAACGACGCGCTGGGGAGAGGCCGCCATACTGAGGCGGCCTTTACTATTAGATCGGAACCTTCAACCCAGGGGAGGAAAGCCACTGGTTCATGTGGGAGGCGGTTTCCGCAAGCCGCGCCAGGCGAATAAGCCTGTCGCGCTCCACTCCAGGCGGAGTGCCTCGCGCTTCTTTCCGCAGACGCTCGGCCTCTGCTGAAAGGCGCGTGTCGAGCGGATCGAGTCGTTTGAAATGACGCCGCTTGTCCATGGCGCGCTCCGTTCCCTGCCTGCTAGAGGATGGCGGGAGCGCAACCGGCGTTCTCATCACCGATAAAAGCCACGTACCGGGCGGTGATGAACGTCAACGCACTCCTTCCCGGCCGGTTCCGCACACTAGGCCACTCCCAATTTCAAAACTAGGCCATTAGGGGTCGAAACAGGCCAGTACCCGCATAGCCGAGGTGCTGCTAGACAGCCGTGCCGGCAGATTAGGGCCACTAGGAAATTGGAACCAATGTTCCCGGCGGGAGTCTAGCCGTGGCTCTCGGCTGTTCCAGCCCCCAAGCCCAGCTGAGAGTTGGCGGCCCCGGTCAGGCGGAGAAAGGCCGGGGCCGTTTTTTCTAATGGCACCTAGAGAGGAGAATTAAGGACACGAACCGCTACGTTGCGGGTGGGGCCGGCCGCGTAGCGCGGCCTCGCAAGATAATTGCGTCATTCACATCGTCCACATAGATGAACCGACGGCGACCGCGACGATGCACAATAAAATGTTCGTCCTTCTTTTCATAAAGGGCGAACTCTTCGTGAACAGTATCGGTTTGACTTCGACTACGAGCGCGACAAAGACGACGGCAAAGGATTGTAAATGAAAGAGGCCGCCAACTGAGGCGGCTGGGGCTGCTGTTTAAGCCTCCGCACTGACCAAAATATCGAACGCCTCGTAAGCCTGCTGCGGCGTCTTTCCTTCCTCGAATGCGTTTTCGAAACTGAAGATCGTATCCGCCAGAAGGAATTCATCCGGCACAGGAAACAGGGTGCGAAGTTTGGCAAGCCAGTTCGCGTAGGAGGGAGGGTTGAACTTGCCCAAGGTGTCGCTGTCGGTGAATGAGGTGTGCATGGCGTGCTTGCCTTCAGGTCGGAACCCTTAACCCGGGGGAGGAAAGCCACTGGTTCATGTGCGAGGCGGTTTCCGCAAGCCTCGCTCTACGGATGAGCCTGTCGCGCTCCACTCCAGGCTGAGTGCCTCGCGCTTCTTTCCGCAGACGCTCGGCCTCTGTTGAAAGGCGCGTATCGAGTGGATCGAGTCGTTTGAAACGACGCCCTGTTAACATGGCGCGCTCCTTTCCATTAGAGGAAGGCGGGAGCGCTACCGGGCGTTCTCATCACCGATAAAAGCCACGTACCGGGCGGTGATAAAAGTTAACGTATTTTCTTCCGGCCGGTTCCTAAGCCACTAGGGGGTTAAAACAGGCAGTACCAGTGCCCGGGTGCTGGCCGAATCCGGCCACTCGCCAGTTCAAATCAGGCCACCGAAAATGTCGGAAACCGGACAGACGGGGCCGGAATTGGGATCTAATGCGTGGCCGGGCGGCCGGGGTGCCGCCCGGCCATAAAGGACTGCCCCAGCAATTGCTGCTCAGGGGGACGGCTGCAAATGATGGATCGATCCCACGAGATCCCGCAGGACCTCCGTATTCTCGTCCGCATTGTGTCGGCTTGCACATTAGGCCTCTGGGCATTTGCAGCAGGTTTGCTGATCGGGGTCTTTCTGTTTTCGTGATCAAGAGCCTGCGTACTGGCCGGAAATAGGCCAAGGCGCTCAAAGCCAATATGGCGCTGTTAGAGGATGATGATGAAGAAGAGGCCGCCAACTAAGGCGGCCTTTTTCTGTTCCGGCTACCCACTTTGGCTGATGAACAGGGCGCGGCAAGATCGCGGCGCTGGCGTGGAGCAAAAAGGGCAACCTCAAAAATCAAAAGGGACCAATTACCTTAGCGGGGAATGGAAAGGGGCCACCCGGAAAAGAACATATTGCGAACATAGAACAAACGTGGTACAAGATCCCTATACGCCATCGAATCCCGAACTTGCCTCCGCCCGTTTGTCCCGCTCGCGAATCCCCGCCATAAGGAGCACATACTATGTCCGCCACTGCCCTGCGTATCGTCGAAGGATCCTCCATGGATAAGACCAAGGCCCTGTCCGCCGCGCTCTCCCAGATAGAGCGCCAGTTCGGCAAGGGCTCGGTGATGAAGCTGGGCAAGAACGACCGCTCGATGGATATCGAGACCATTTCATCGGGCTCGCTCGGGCTCGATATCGCGCTCGGCGTCGGCGGGTTGCCGAAGGGACGCGTGGTCGAGATCTACGGGCCGGAATCTTCGGGCAAGACCACGCTGGCGCTCCACACGGTGGCGGAGGGACAGAAGAAGGGCGGCATCTGCGCCTTCATCGACGCCGAACACGCGCTCGATCCGGTCTATGCACGCAAGCTCGGCGTCAACATCGACGAGCTCCTGATCTCACAGCCCGACACCGGCGAGCAGGCGCTGGAAATCTGCGACACGCTGGTGCGCTCCGGCGCGGTCGACGTGCTGGTGGTCGATTCGGTGGCGGCCCTGGTGCCGAAGGCCGAACTCGAGGGCGAGATGGGCGACGCGCTGCCGGGGTTGCAGGCGCGGCTGATGAGCCAGGCGCTGCGCAAGCTTACCGCCTCGATCAACAAGTCCAACACCATGGTGATCTTCATCAACCAGATCCGCATGAAGATCGGGGTGATGTACGGCTCGCCGGAAACCACCACCGGCGGCAACGCGCTGAAATTTTACGCCTCCGTCCGCCTCGATATCCGCCGCATCGGCGCGATCAAGGAGCGCGACGAAGTGGTTGGCAACACCACCCGCGTCAAGGTGGTGAAGAACAAGCTGGCGCCGCCGTTCAAGCAGGTCGAGTTCGACATCATGTATGGCGAGGGTGTCTCCAAGATGGGCGAGATCCTCGACCTCGGCGTCAAGGCCGGCATCGTCGAGAAATCCGGCGCCTGGTTCTCCTATGACAGCCAGCGGCTGGGCCAAGGCCGTGAGAACTCGAAAGCGTTCCTCAAGGCCAATCCCGACATGGTCGCCAAGATCGAGACGGCAATCCGCCAGAACTCCGGCCTGATCGCCGAACAGATCCTCGCCGGCCCCGCCGAGCGCGACGCCGACGGCGAGGAGCCGGCGGAGGAATAATAAGTTTCAGAAACGCTTCAGGGGTTAAGGCCTGAAACGGACGGACGGGTGTTGTAGACGTTGAGTTGCCGACGTCTTCAGCGCCCGTTTTGTTTGGTGATTATGCGTGCGCAGGTGATTGGCTTATGAAGCGTCTGATCCTAACCAATACGTCCGGATTCGGTCTTCTTGATGCGGGCCTCGCCGACTTTCTCATCCACTTCTGCTATCGCTTCGCGTGGGGGCAGTTGCCGTCCCCGGACGAGCTTCGGCCTATCTCGGAACGCGTTCGGAGGAACAGGATAGGGGTTATCACTGGTCGGATTATGCCCGCCGGGGGCCTGCTGACGACGAGGAAAGACTAGACCTCAGCCTTGTCGAATTCTACGAGGCCTACGACGCGATCGAACTGTGGTTCGACCCGCACCCAAACCACCAGTTGCAACTGATCTGGTTGCTCGATCACTTTCGGTCTCACCCGAAGACTGCAGCGAAACTGGTTTTTCGCCTTGTTGACTTTGATTTGCTTGGCGCGCGCGAGGAGGAACTTCGCAGGTTTGAGGTGTTCGATTTGCCCGTTACGGAGGCGGAATTGAATACGGCAAGCCGGAGCTGGCAGGCGTATTGTTCACCGACGCCGGAAGCCTGCTTCGATCTGCTTTCCAGCAATCTGAGCGCCTTGCCGCTGCTGAGACCGGCCCTTGTCGAACTGCTCGAAGAGCTGCCCTCCGGCGGGACCGGGCTCGGAGCCACCGAAATGCGGCTACTGGAGATGTTGGCGTGGGGATTTGCGAACACCAATCCGCTGTTTCATCTGCGGACTATCCGCGGCACGCGCATCTTCGGCGAATGGGAAATCGGCTATCTGCTCGACGGGCTGGCGTTCGGGCCCAAACCGGCCGTGGCGGGCCTTGATGAGGAACTGCGCACACTTGCGCGGGAGAACCTGAGGGATCGCCATGGGGCCTACTTGCGCAGCCGCCTGTCGCTTACCGAGTTCGGCAAGGCCATTGTCGCCCACAAGGAAGACTTCAGCCGGCACAATCCAATCGACCGCTGGTGGGGCGGCACGCACCTGACCAACGATAATCTGTGGCGCTGGAATCCGGCGCTGATCAAGCCCTCCCGCAGGCAGTCCGAACGAGGCGTGCGATGACGCGTTTGATCCTGACGGCAGATTCCTCAAGTGCGGGCTGCGTTGTATCGGCCGGTCTTGCCGATCTGGTGATTGCCACCGAGCTTCGGATGGTTTGGGGACCGCCACGTTCCGATGCGGAGCTTGCAGCATTTTTGGAAGCAAGGACGACGCAAGGGCCGGACTCGAGTTGGCTTTATTCTCAGCCCCGGCAGCGCCGTCAGCTATTCGGCTTCAAGGATCTCGGGTTGACCGAGGCTTGCGAACGTTGCGAAACGGTCGAACTCTGGATGGGAACGGAGCCGAATGCCCAACTGGTGCTGATCTGGCTATTGGATTATCTCGGCCCGCGGGCGAAAACCTCAAGGATGGTTTTGCGACACGTGGACGTCTCTCTCGGCGAGGCAGAGCCGGCGCGTCTCGCCAAATCGAAGTTCATGGGCGTCGCCATCACCGATGACCATCTTGAGGTCGCAAGCCTTGCGTGGCAGGCCTACCGGGCACCGACGCCACACGCGTGGTTCAATCTGTTGGGGAGGGATTTGAGCATCCTGCCGCAGCTTAGGCGATGTGTGCTGGAAATGCTCGAAGAGCTACCGGGGCGCACAACGGGGCTTGGCGCGTCCGAACTGCGAATTCTGGAATTGATCGCGGCGGGTTACGAGCATCCGTTCCGCGTGTTTCCTCATTTTCAGCGCCGCGTGTTCGACTATTGGGAAGCCGGTACTATCCTGGAAAAGCTTGCGCTTGCTCCGGTGCCGGCCGTGTCAGGCCTTGCGGAGTGGCCGTTCACGCTCGAGATGTACGATGAGCCCGAACGATACGAGCGATACAAGGAAAGCCGGCTATCGCTCACCGCGCTTGGCAAGGCAATTTTGGCGGGCACCGAGGATTTCAGCCGGCATAACCCGATCGATCGCTGGTGGGGGGGCACGCGGCTGACCAACGACCGGCTGTGGCGCTGGGACCCCGTCCTGCTCGTGCCGTAGCGGGGGTAGACCCGTAGGATGGGTAGAGCGCAGCGAAACCCATCATCGTGCCGCACCCGTGGTGACGACCGCGATGGGTATCGCTTCGCTCCACCCATCCTACGAAGCTATTCCGCCGCTTGCGCGTAATCCGCCACCGGCGGGCATGAGCACACCAGATTGCGGTCGCCATAGACGTTGTCGACGCGCCCGACCGGGCTCCAGTATTTGTCCGTGCGCGAGACGCCGTCGGGGAAACAACCCGTGGCGCGGCTATAGGCGCGGCTCCACGCATCATCGACAATGTCGTGCACGGTGTGCGGAGCATGGCGCAAAGGCGAGGCTTCGACCTTCCAGCGGCCGATCTCGATCTCCGTGATCTCGCTTCGGATCGCGATCATGGCGTCGCAGAAACGATCCAGTTCCGCCTTCGATTCCGATTCGGTCGGCTCGATCATCAGCGTGCCCGGTACCGGGAAGCTCATGGTCGGCGCATGGAAGCCGTAGTCGATCAAACGCTTTGCGATATCGTCGACGGTGACGCCGCTCGTGGTCTTGAGCGGGCGCGGATCGACGATGCATTCATGGGCGACGCGGCCCTTGGCATTCCGGTAGAGTACCGGGAAATGCGGATCGAGCCGGTTGGCGATGTAGTTCGCGTTCAGGATCGCGATCTCGGTGGCGCGCGTGAGACCTTCGCCGCCCATCATCAAAATGTAGATGTAGGAGATGGTCAGGATCGATGCCGACCCGAACGGCGCCGCAGACACCGGTCCGACCGGCACGCTGCCGTCCCTTGCGGGATGCCCCGGCAGGAAAGGTTCAAGATGCGCCTTCACGCCGATCGGGCCCATGCCGGGGCCGCCGCCGCCATGCGGGATGCAGAAGGTCTTGTGCAGGTTGAGGTGAGAGACGTCGGCGCCGTAATCGCCGGGCCGCGACAGGCCGACCTGCGCGTTCATGTTGGCGCCGTCGAGATAGACCTGTCCGCCATGGCTATGAACGATGTCGCAGATATCGCGGATGTGCTCCTCGAACACGCCATGCGTCGAGGGATAGGTGATCATCACGGCGGCGAGGTTTTTCGAATGCTTCTCCGCCTTGGCGCGGAGATCGTCGACATCGACATCGCCACGCGCGTCGCAGGCGGTCACCACCACCTCCATGCCGACCATATGTGCGGAGGCCGGATTGGTGCCGTGCGCGGAGGAGGGGATCAGGCACACCTTGCGATGCGGCTCGCCGCGCGCGGCATGATAGGCGCGGATCGCGAGCAGCCCGGCATATTCGCCCTGCGCGCCGGAATTCGGCTGCAGCGAGATCGCGTCATAGCCTGTCATGTCGCACAGCCATTGCTCCAGCCGCTTGAACAGCGCGTGATAGCCGCGCGCCTGCTCGGCGGGTGCAAACGGATGCAGGCTGCCGAACTCCGGCCAGGTCAGCGGGATCATTTCCGTGGTGGCGTTCAGCTTCATGGTGCAGGAGCCGAGCGGGATCATCGCACGGTCGAGCGCGAGGTCGCGGTCGCTGAGCTTGCGCATATAGCGCAACAGCTCGGTCTCGGAACGGTGCGTATGGAACACGGGATGGATGAGGAAGGCGCTGTCGCGCTTCAGTTCGAGGGGAAGCGTTTCGCGCGCGGTGACCTCGACATCCGCATAGGAAAGCGTGCCGCCGAATGCGCGCCATACCGCCTCGACGACGGCAGGCGTGGTGGTCTCGTCGACCGCAATGCCGAGCGTGCCGTTACCGATGCGCAGATTGATCCTTTCAGCCAGCGCCCGCGTAACGATTTCATTCTGCTTCGCGCCGGCCTGAACCGTGATCGTGTCGAAGAACGCCTGCGACGTCGGCGCAAAGCCGAGTTTTGCCAGCCCCGCCGCCAGCACCACCGCGCGCCGGTGCACGGTACGCGCGATATGCGTCAGCCCTTCGGGTCCGTGATAGACCGCGTACATCGAGGCGATCACCGCCAGCAGCACCTGCGCGGTGCAGATGTTGGAGGTGGCCTTTTCGCGGCGGATATGCTGCTCGCGGGTCTGCAGCGCCAGCCGATAGGCCGGCGCCCCGCGCGAATCCACCGACAGGCCGACGATGCGGCCGGGCAGCGAGCGTTTTAGCGAATCGCGCACCGACATATAGGCCGCGTGCGGGCCGCCATAGCCCATCGGCACGCCAAAGCGTTGCGCCGATCCGATAGCGATATCGGCACCGAGTTCGCCGGGCGAGGCGATCAGCGTCAGCGCCAGCAGATCGGCGGCGACGACGGCAAGCGCGCCCTTGGCGCGCAATGCCGCAATCGCCGGCCTGAGGTCGCGCACCGCGCCCGAGGTAGCAGGATATTGCAGCAGTCCGCCAAAAACCTCGGCAGAATCGAGATCGGTGAGGAGATCTCCGACGATCAGATTCCAGCCCAGGGGTTCGGCCCGGGTGCGCAGCACCGCGAGCGTCTGCGGATGCACTTCCGCATCGACGAAGAACGATTTCGATTTCGCTTGCGAGGCACGTTCGGCGAGCGCCATGGCCTCGGCCGCGGCGGTTGCTTCGTCGAGCAGCGAGGCGTTGGCGACGTCGAGCCCGGTGAGATCGCAGATCATGGTCTGGAAGTTGAACAGCGCCTCCAGCCGGCCCTGGCTGATTTCCGGCTGATACGGCGTGTAGGCCGTGTACCAGGCCGGGTTTTCCAGGATGTTGCGCTGGATCACCGCCGGCAGGATGGTGCCGGAATAGCCTTGCCCGATCAGCGAGGTGAACACCTGGTTCTGCGATGCCAGCTCGCGCATATGCGCCAGCGCCTCGGTCTCGCTCAACGCGCGCCCGAGATCGAGCGGCGCCTTCTGCCGGATCGAGGAGGGCAGCGTCTGGCCCATCAGTTCGCCGAGGCTGTTCGCGCCGACGCTTTCCAGCATCGCGCTGATGTCGCGGGGCGAGGGGCCGATATGCCGGCGCACGAAATCGGTGGCGGCTTCGGCAGTGGTCTTGAGCGGCGCGTTCATGGCGTGCTTTCCTTAAGCCGTATGGGCCTTGTAGGCGGCCTCATCCATCAGGCCGCCGAGTTCGCTTTTGTCCGCGATCTTCAGCTTGAAGAACCAGGCCTTGCCGCCGGCGTCGGAATTCACCAGCGCGGGCTCGGCGGCGAGCGCCTCGTTGACTTCGAGGACCTCGCCCGAGATCGGCGCGTAGACGTCGGAGGCGGCCTTTACCGATTCGACCACGGCGGCGGCTTCAGCCTTTTTCAGGGAGCGGCCGACCTTGGGCAGTTCGACGAACACGACGTCGCCAAGCTGCGATTGCGCGTAGTCGGTGACCCCGATGGTGGCGACATCGCCCTCGATGTGGAGCCATTCGTGGTCGGATGTGAACAACGTCGTCATGAAACGTCCTCGTGATCTAGCGTTTATAGGTGTTGGGAACGAAGGGCATGGGCGCGACCTGCAGCGGCAGGCGCTGGCCGCGGACCTCGGCAAATATTTGCGTGCCGTTTGCGGCGAGCGATGTCGGCAGGTAGCCCATTGCAACCGGAGCATTGAGGCTCGGGCCGAAGCCGCCCGAGGTGACCTTGCCGATCGGTTCGCTCGAGGCGGCGTCCGCGAACAGCACTGCGCCTTCGCGCACCGGCGCGCGCCCCTCTGGGCGCAAGCCAACGCGGCGGCGCGACACACCCTTTTCAAAATGGGAGAGGATTTTTTCGGCACCGGGGAATCCTCCGGCGCGGGCGCCGCCGGTGCGGCGGCTCTTCTGCACCGACCATTCCAGTGCGCCCTCGACCGGCGTCGTCGTGGTGTCGATGTCGTGGCCATAGAGGCAGAGCCCGGCCTCCAGCCGCAGGCTGTCGCGGGCGCCGAGACCGATCGGCAGCACGTCCGCATTTTCCAAAAGCGCCGTCACCAGCGTCTCGGCATGTTCGGCCGGAACCGAAATCTCAAAACCGTCTTCGCCGGTATAGCCGGAGCGCGAGACGAAGCAGTCGAAGCCGGCCACTTTCCGGGGACCAGTGTCCATGAACCGCATCGTGGTCACGTCTGCACAGAATTTGGCCAGTGCGGATTCGGCTTTGGGGCCCTGCAGCGCTATCAGCGCGCGATCAGCCAGCGAATCGATGATGCAGGCTTCAGAAAGATGCGCGCGCAGATGCGCCTCGTCCTCGGCCTTGCAGGCGGCGTTGACGACCAGAAACAGGTGGTCGCCGAAATTCGCGACCATCAGATCGTCGAGAATGCCGCCCTCGACATTGGTGAACTGCGCGTAGCGCTGCCGTCCCGGCGCAACCGCCACGATGTCCTGCGGCACCAGCCGCTCCAGCGCCAGCGCCGCATCGGCGACCTGGCCCGATTTGGGACGTAGCGCGAGCTGGCCCATATGCGAGACGTCGAACAGGCCGGCGGCGCTTCTTGTATGCAGATGCTCCTTCAGGACGCCTGCCGGGTATTGCACCGGCATCTCGTAGCCCGCAAAGGGAACCATCTTGCCGCCGCGCGCCACATGGAGCGCGTGCAATGGGGTGCGTTTTAGTGAGGATTCTTCTCTCGCCAGCATCCGTCAGGCCCTCATGGGTTCCGGAGACCAGCCTCCGAAAACCCAAAGAAAGCCCCATCTGTCGCTGTGCCTGAGAGTATTATCCCGTCGGCGGACGCCCCCGGGCCCAAGGCCTTCGGCGTCTCTTTCCAGATGCTATTTCGTCACGCGGTCCGTTTGCCTGAGAGTTTCCGGGGCGGTTGCTCCTTCGGCGCCGGCGCTGAAGCCGATCTCTCCCGACGTGACGTCTTACAGATAAGAGGGAAACACAGGCCTGCCAAGCCTGTCAACGTAGCCGCAGCATTATCAACGGGATGTGCGCGCCCTTCGTGTGTGCTGCGGCAAGCCTATGATCCGCCTGCACAGTTTCTGGACACCGCAGGCGGCCTTGTCTAAAAGCGTTCCGCCGGAAGATTAAGGTTATTTGCAACCGGACCCGGCCCTATTTCCGATTGGATGAACATGAGCGGCGTCAACGAGATCAGGTCGAAATTCTTGGATTTCTTTGCGGAGAACGGCCACGAGATCGTGCCGTCGTCGCCGCTCGTGCCGCGCAACGACCCGACCCTGATGTTCACCAATGCCGGCATGGTCCAGTTCAAAAACGTCTTCACCGGCGTCGAGAAGCGGCCCTACCAGCGCGCCACCACCTCGCAGAAATGCGTGCGCGCCGGCGGCAAGCACAACGACCTCGACAATGTCGGCTACACCGCGCGGCATCTCACCTTCTTTGAGATGCTCGGCAACTTCTCCTTCGGCGACTACTTCAAGGAGCGTGCGATCGAGCTTGCCTGGAATCTCATTACAAAAGAGTTCGGGCTCAAGAAGGACAAGCTGCTGGTCACCGTCTACCACGACGACGATGAGGCGGCGGGCCACTGGAAGAAGATCGCCGGCTTTTCGGACGATCGCATCATCCGGATCGCGACCTCGGACAATTTCTGGGCAATGGGGGATACCGGCCCCTGCGGTCCGTGCTCCGAGATCTTCATCGACCGCGGCGAGCACATCTGGGGCGGACCACCGGGCAGCCCGGAGGAAGACGGCGATCGCTTCCTCGAATTCTGGAACCTCGTCTTCATGCAGTTCGAGCAGGTGACGAAGGAGGAGCGTCAGCCGCTGCCGCGCCCCTCGATCGACACCGGCCTGGGGCTGGAGCGCATGGCCTGCATCCTGCAGGGCGTCGACAGCGTATTCGAAACCGATCTTTTCCGTAATCTGATCGACGCCACCGCTTCCGCGCTCGGACACGGACCGCAGGAGCAGACGGTGGCATCGTTTCGCGTCATCGCGGACCATTTGCGTTCCTCGGCCTTCCTCGTCGCTGACGGCGTGCTGCCGTCGAACGAGGGCCGTGGCTATGTGCTGCGCCGGATCATGCGCCGCGCGATGCGTCACGCGCAATTGCTCGGCGCCAGCGAGCCGCTGATGCATCGTCTGGTCTGGGCACTGGTGCGCGAGATGGGTCAGGCCTATCCGGATCTGGTGCGTGCCGAAAAGCTGATCGAGGAAACGCTGCGGCTGGAAGAAACCCGCTTCCGCAAAACGCTGTCGCGCGGCCTTGCTATCCTCGACGAAAAGAGCGCCGGCCTGAAGAAGGGCGACATGTTCGACGGCGACACGGCGTTCACGCTGTACGACACCTATGGCTTTCCGCTCGATCTGACGCAGGACGCGCTTAAGTCGCGCGGCATCAGCGTCGACCAGGCTTCGTTCACCGACGCGATGGAAAAGCAGAAGGCCAAGGCGCGCGCGTCGTGGTCGGGAAGCGGCGATACTGCCGGCGAGAATGTCTGGTTTCCGCTGCGCGAAAAACTCGGCGCCACCGAATTTCTTGGCTACGACACCGAGAGCGCCGAAGGCGTGGTCACCGCGCTGGTGAAGGACGGCGAGGGCGCCGAAAGTCTCAAAGCCGGCGAGAGCGGCGCGATCGTGCTGAATCAGACGCCGTTCTACGCGGAGTCCGGCGGCCAGGTCGGCGACACTGGCCTGCTGACGGGCGAGGGTGTCAAGTGCCGCGTCACGGACACGCAGAAGAAGGTCGGCGACCTGTTCGTGCACCTCGGCACGGTGGAGCAGGGCACGCTAAAGGTCGGCACCGCGCTGCAGCTCGAAGTCGATCACGGCAGGCGCTCCTCGATCCGCTCCCATCACTCCGCGACGCATCTGTTGCACGAGGCGCTGCGCCAGGTGCTCGGCGACCACATCGCCCAGCGCGGCTCGCTGGTGGCGCCGGATCGCCTGCGCTTCGACTTCGTTCATCCAAAACCGATCACGGCGGAAGAACTCGCCCGCGTCGAGGACATCGCCAACGAGGTGGTGCTGGAAAACGACGAGGTGACAACGCGGCTGATGGCGGTCGATGACGCCCGCGAAGCCGGCGCGCGCGCCCTGTTCGGCGAGAAATACGGCGACGAGGTCCGCGTGGTCTCGATGGGCAAGCAGGCCCGCGCGCAAGGGACCAACGCGCTCGGCTGGTCGGTCGAATTGTGCGGCGGCACCCATGTGCGCCGCACCGGCGATATCGGGCTGATTTCGGTGACCGGCGAAAGCGCAGTGGCCTCCGGCGTGCGGCGCATCGAGGCGCTGACCGGGCGTCATGCGCGCAAGCATGCCAATGATACGATGGCGCTGGCCAAGACGGCTGCAGCCGAGTTGCGCACGTCAATCGAGGACGTGCCAGCGCGCATCGCTTCACTAGTGGAAGAGCGCAAGAAGCTCGAACGCGATCTGTCGGACGCACGCAAGAAACTCGCAATGGGCGGCGGCGTGACCAACGGCGGTGCGGCGGCCGGCGGCGTGCGCGAAGCCGGCGGCGTCAAGCTGCTGGCGCGTGCGGTCGAAGGCGTCGAGACCAAGGACCTGAAGAGCCTGGTCGACGACGGCAAGAAGCAGATCGGCTCTGGCGTGGTCGCGATCGTCGGCGTCACCGAGGACGGCAAGGCCGGCATCGTGGTCGGCGTCACCGCCGATCTCACGGCGCGATTCAACGCAGTCGAACTGGTGCGCAAGGGCTCCGAAGCGCTGGGCGGCAAGGGCGGCGGCGGCCGGCCCGACATGGCGCAGGCCGGCGGGCCCGACGGCGCCAAGGCAAGCGCGGCGCTGTCGGCGATCGAACAGGCGATGGCCGGCGCGTGAGCGCCGGCAAGCCGGCGCGTGGACTCATGAGCGCGTAGCCAGATACGGCTAGCTGCCAGCTTGACGAAGGCGAGGCGGTTGGACGCGAGTTTGTCATTGCGGGCGCATAGCGGACATGGTCCGAATTGCTGTCGGCTCGACCCGGTCGCGAATTGTTGCAGACTAACCCTAGCCCAAGCTACCGGCGAAGCGTTCGGCCAGACGGTCACGCTTGAATGCCTCAACAACAAAGTCGACGAAGACGCGGGTCTTCGCAGGCAGCAGCGTACGGCTCGCGTAATAGATGGAGATCGGCCCACCGTCGCTGTACCATTGGGGTACGAGGCGCACGAGCGTACCGCGCTCCAAATGCGGGAGCGCATGGCTCATCGCGATCAACGCCACACCGAGGCCAAGCAGGGCTGCCCGGCAGGTCGCTTCCGGATCGTCAAAGACCATCGTCTCGGCCAGTTTCGCTGGAATTTCGGTACCCGCCGCATTGCGCATTAAACGTTCGCGAATCCGGCCTGTGCGCGATGAGCGCCATGCGATTCCTTCGAATGCATCAAGCCCGGTGGGGTCGGTCGGCAATGTACGGTTCTTGAGATATTCCGGCGCGGCGACCGCGATCAGGTGTAGCGGCGCCAGCGCGCGCGAGACAACGCCTGGCGTCCATTCAATGCCGCCCCCGATCGCGGCATCGTATCCATCGGCGATCAAATCGATCTGACGCGTAGTGAATTGCCAATCGGGTCGAATGCCGGGATAGCGAGCCAGGAAAGGTGACAACAGCGGAAGGATGTAATCCGCACCGAAGTTGAGGCCCATGCTCACCTTGAGCACGCCCGCCGGCTCTCCGCCATCCGTCGCCATCCCCGAAATCGCCTGCTGCAGTTCGTCCAGATTGCCCTTGATGGCGAGCAGGAAGCGCTCACCAGCGTCGGTGAGCGTCAGCTTGCGTGTGCTCCTGTGAAACAACCGGGTGCCGAGATTGCGCTCCAGCATCGCCACGTTCCGGCTGACTGCCGCTGGGGTGAGGGCAAGCCGACGCGCCGCAGCCGAGAAACTGGCGGTTTCGGTACTGCGTACGAACGATTCGAGGTTAGCGAGGGTTTCCAGCGGATTGCCTTCAACGAATACTTGAAAGTAATTCCATCAATTCCCGACTAATTATAGGTGAATTTGTCGCCATTATCCACTGCAGAAAGCGCAGCTTCTCGGCCAAAAAGGCCGGCCTTGCCGCCCAAAGTCACGGCGCCAAGAAACCGCAGCGCCCATAAGTTTGGAGCGACATCCATGACCAAGATCAGCGTGAGCGAAGCCGCGAAGGCGGTTGTGCGGCGAAACACCGAAGAAGTGCAAGGCGGCGGGAATTTCGAGGTGTTCGAGGAATTGTTCGCCGACGATTTTCTCGACCATACGCCGCAACCGGGACGCACGGCCGACAAGGCTGGTGCGCGTGAACTTTACAAGGTTCTGCGCGCTGCCTTCCCGGACTTCCACGCGGACATCCACTGGCAGCTAGCCGATGGCGACCGGGTGACGACCTACAAAACTTATCACGGCACGCACAAGGGTGAGTTCTTCGGCATCGCGCCAACCGGTCGCAAAATCCAATTCGAGACGGTGGACGTGATGGGGGTGCGCGACGGCAAGATCACCGAGCACTGGGGCGTGGCCAATCTGTTCTCTCTTATGCAGCAACTCGGCGCGCTTCCCGGCACGCCAAAGGCTTAAAGCCGCGCATTGGAGGACAGGACATGAGCATCGGTATCATTGGAGCGGGCAGTATCGGCCTGGCCGTCGCACAGACGTTGTCGCGAGTTGGAATTGCCGCAACCATCGCCAACAGCCGAGGACCCGCCTCGCTCAAGGAGTCCGTCGCTACTCTGGGCCCGACCATCAAGGCGGGAACGCGCGAGCAAGCCGCCGCCGCAGGCATCGTTCTGATCGCGGTCAACTGGTCGAAACTGCCGCAGGCCGTGGCTGGGCTGCCGCCCTGGGGCGGACGGATCGTCATTGACGCCAATAACCCGATCGAAGCCCCGCTGTTCAAGCCGGTCGATTTGCAGGGCCGTGTTTCAAGCGAGGTGGTCGCCGACCTGGTGCGTGGTGCGCGCCTCGTGAAGGCATTCAATCATCTGAAGGCAGACGTACTGGCCAGCGATCCACGGGCAGACGGTGGCCGTCGCGTGCTCTTCTACTCTGGCGATGACAGCGCCGCGAAGGCGGAGGTTGGATCGTTGATCGATCGCGTCGGATTCGCTGGCATCGACCTTGGTCCGCTCGCGCTCGGCGGCAGGCTGGCACAATTTCCCGGCGGGCCATTGCCGAACCAGAATCTGTTGAAAATCGGATAATTCCCAAATGGCCTTAGCGCGCCGAGTCACGAGATCGGCCATGGCAATCGATCTAAGAATGACCGCTGCTGGCACATCGCATCATTCCATCGCGCTGCGGAGTTTGGTCGCTATCCGAGCAATAGCGGACACCGATTGAGGTGCGCCAATCAAGCTCGATTGATGAGCACGCGCGCAGGTTCGTTTGAAGATAGTCATGCCCAGGCAAAACCGCGAAGCGCATCTTCGCGTTAGAGTGTCCTGGCCATCCATCCATCGCACCTACAAGTGGGAGCGGCAGAACGGCTGACGCCATCTTGATTCGTCACGCTGCAGCCTGATTCTTGGTGATGCTGTAGAGAATCCGCGTTGACCAAACCCTGGATGGTGCCGCGGACCTTGCGGGCATCATTGGTCGCGGCAGTCCGGTAGAAATCCCGATCGCTGGAACTTGCGCAACAGCCGATTTTTGGCGTTCGGGCGAGAGGTGCCAGATGACTTGGTGGATGATGAAGCGATCTCTATTTGCGTCGATCGTCTTTGGCGCTTCGGTCTGCGTGGCCTCAGCGCAGGACGCCAAGGTTTCAGTCGAGATGATCGGAGTAGGGAGCATGAGTTGCGCTCACTGGCGGTCTACGGAAGAGCATCGATTGGAGGGAACGGTCTGGATTCACGGTTTCTGGACGGGGCTTAATTACGTTGCAGCGGCGAGTGGCCAAACACAGCCGAGCATCGGTATGTCGTCGATCGTGGCGGAAGTCGAAATGGCATGCGCCCGGAAAGCATCCCAGACGTTAGCCAGCGCCGTGTGGACGACGTATCTTGGGGCCAAGAGGTAGGGACGCCGATTGTCCGGGCGTCTGTGTACTATTCAGCGCGACCTCCGGCGCCCTCTGAATTTCCTGATTTTTCAATGAAGAGCGTGAAGCGCCGCGACCTGTCGGGTTTCAGACAGAGCTATCTCGCAGTCGATCGAACGATGACCCCACGTCCGTTCTGACGAACTGTTCTCCTGCGCTCAGACGCTTCTGTTGCGCGGTATGCGGTGCCGCTTTCGTCATTCTGACTCTCTTGCGGGAACTTAGAGGCACCGGAAAAGTTGGCAATCGAGCCTCGATCCTGGAAGGGAGACGATGATCCGCCCGATATGCGCCGCCTTGGCGCTCACCTGTCTATCTGCGCCGGCATTGGCCGAAACCTGTATTGCTTCTCGCTATGGATATAGCGGCGGCAAAACCGCATCGGGGGAGCGGATGAATCCAAGCGCGATGACGGCGGCGCATCGCGCCAGACCATTCGGCTCTCACGTCACAGTCACTTCCCATTCGACCGGGCGAAGCGTCACCGTCCGGATAAATGATCGTGGTCCCTTCGTGAAGGGACGGTGCATCGACCTATCCACTGGGGCCGCCCGCGTGCTTGGCATCAGCGGGATTGCGATGGTCTCGCTTCGCTGAGATAGAAGAGTACAAGTGGCGAGCCGCGCCGTGCAGGCCGGCGGGCCTGACGGTGCCAAAGCGAGCGCGGCGCTGTCGGCCATCGAGCAAGCCCTGACTGGCTCCTGAGCGCAGACCTGTTGCTGGCAATTCGGCCTCGGGGCGAGCATAGTTGCGCCCTCACAATTCCGGATAGGTTCATCGGCGTTGATGATATGGACACTCCCGGTCAACGCCGGTGATCCGCGGTTCGGACAACCGGAGTGCCGCCATGTCTATTACGGCTTCCAGCGAAACACACCGCCAACACACCTTCAATTCTGCTGAAATGGGCGCCATCGCTCATCTCTACCGGGGTGAAGTCTACCGTTCGACGATCTGGAGAACGCGGCTCGACAACACCACCAACTGGGCGATCGTCACGATGGGCATCGCGCTGTCGACGACCTTTTCGAGTCCGGAGGCTTCACCCCTGCCACTCCTGCTCGTAGGTCTGCTCATTGCCGTGTTTCTCGGCATGGAGGCGCGACGTTATCGCTACTTCAATGTCTGGCGCGCCCGAGCTCGATGGATGGAGATGAATTTCTACGCGCCAATATTCACCGGTGAAGCCCGCGACGATAGCTGGCAGGCGATTCTCGGGCGCGACTACACGACGCCCCGCCACCACATTTCGTTTGTCCGCGCGGCGGGGCGGCGGCTGCGTCGCAATTACGTCTGGATTCTCGCCGTCCAGGTGATTGCCTATTACGGCAAGATAGCGATCCATCCGACGCCGGCGTCTACCTTGGCGGAATTTGTCGATCGTGCCGCAGTCGGACCGATTCCCGGCTGGGTCGTTCTGATGATAGGCTTTGCCTATAATTTTGGCTGGCTGGCGTTCGCGCTCGGCACGATGTGGCTCGATGAACGCGAGCACGGCACCAAGGGCGACAAGGTGGCGATGGGTTAGCGGTAGCGCGAAGCGCGTCTTCGCATCAGGTATCCCGGCGATGACGGAGAAAGCATTCAGCTCTTGCGCAGGAATACGTAGTCCGCGGAGTAAGGCACGTTGCGATAGCTGCCAGGCTTGTCGCAATCGCCTTCGAGTTTGCCGCCCACCGTATTGATCCGCTGCACCGTCGTGACGCCGGAGAGGATGCCGGTGCCGCGTCCGGACGTCACCGTCAGCTTGAGCAAAGGGATATCGTTCGGCGTGGCGCCGGGCGCGTTGCCGGCCGCCTTGCCGACGACGGCGCTGGAGTCGATGTGTTCCCAGTTCGGTCCCGCGTAGTGCCGGCCGACGGTCTTGCCATCGAGCAACAGTGTTGCGGTCGGCTCGCGGAATGCCCAGGCCAGCTTGCCGTCGGTTCCGGCCTTGCATTCGTAGACCTGCGCGCCTTCGGCGTGGAGCGTGAGCACCACGGTTTCTCCGGGCGCGGTGATGGCGTCGGGAAGGGGTGTCTGGGCGGAGGCGCTCAAAACTGATGCCGACGACAAGAGCAGAGCGAGTGCGGCATTCCGGGCAATCGGCATCATGAATCCATGGTGTTGGCCCCCGAAAGACCAACACCATGATCAGCCAATTATGCCATCGCCTTGACGAGGTTGTCCGAAACCTAGGGATGGCAGCGTCGTATCAGCCCTTGCGCAGGAACACGTAATCGGCCGAGTAGGGGACGCTTTCATAGCTGCCTGCCTTGTAGCAGGGGCCATTGAGCTTTCCACCCATCGTGTTGATCCGTTGCACTGTCGTCACCTGACTGAGAACACCGTTGCCGCGCCGGGAAGTGACTCCGAGCTTCAGCCAGGGAATGTCCATTGCGACCTGCCCCGGGGCGGTGCCGACGACCTGGCCGACCACTGCGCTGCCGTCGCTGTACTCCCAGTTCGGTCCGGCATAATGCCGGCCGACCGTCTTGCCGTTCGAAAAAAGCGTCGCGATCGGCTCGCGAAGCGCCCAGGCGAGTGCGCCGTCGGCGCTGGTCTTGCATTCGTAGACCTGCGCGCCTTCGGCATGCAGCGTGAGCATTGCGGTTTCACCCGGAGCTGCGATGGCCTCGGGAAGTGATGTCTGGGCGGTCGCGTTGACGAACGACCCGGTGAGAAAGATGACAGTGAGTACGGCGTTCTTGGGGAACGACACGGTAATGCTCCGTTATTGGTTTTATTGGTTTTCTATCACGGCGAGCCAACGGGCCGCGCGAATGCGCGCCCGACGACAGGCGCCGAGCAATCCGTCGTGCCTCAAGCCGAGACATGGATTGCTCGTCGCTCTGCCCCTTGCGCAAACGCTTCGCGCTTGTCGCAGGCAATGACGTGGAGGGAGTTGGGAAGGGCGGCTTAGGCCGCCATTGCCTTGGCGAGGTTGTCCGAAACCTTGTCGAGGAAGCCGGTGGTGGACAGCCAGCGCTGATCGGCGCCGACCAGGAGCGCGAGGTCCTTGGTCATGTAGCCTTCCTCGACGGTCGCGACGCAGACCTTTTCCAGCGTCTCGGCGAATTTCGCCAGCTGCGGGTTGTTGTCGAGCTTGGCGCGATGGGACAGGCCGCGGGTCCAGGCGAAGATCGACGCGATCGAATTGGTCGAGGTCTCCTTGCCCTTCTGGTGCTCGCGGTAGTGCCGGGTCACCGTGCCGTGGGCGGCTTCGGCTTCCACGGTCTTGCCGTCGGGGGTCAGCAGCACCGAGGTCATCAGGCCGAGCGAGCCGTAGCCTTGGGCCACCGTATCCGACTGCACGTCGCCGTCGTAGTTCTTGCAGGCCCAGACGTAGCCGCCGGACCATTTCAGCGCGGAAGCGACCATGTCGTCGATCAGGCGGTGTTCGTAGGTGAGCCGCTTGGCCTCGAATTCCTTCTTGAATTCGCGGTCGTAGATGTCCTGGAAGATGTCCTTGAAGCGGCCGTCATAGACCTTCAGAATCGTGTTCTTGGTCGACAGATAGACCGGATAGCCGCGCAGCAGGCCGTAGTTCAGCGAGGCGCGGGCGAAATCGATGATGGAATCGTCGAGATTGTACATTCCCATCGCGACGCCGGCGTCGGGGGACTTGAACACTTCCTTCTCGATCACGGTGCCGTCTTCGCCGACGAACTTCATCGTCAGCGTGCCCTTGCCGGGGAACTTGAAGTCGGTGGCGCGGTACTGGTCGCCATAGGCGTGGCGGCCGATGATGATCGGCTTGGTCCAGCCGGGAACAAGGCGCGGCACGTTCTTGCAGATGATCGGTTCGCGGAAGATCACGCCGCCGAGGATGTTGCGGATGGTGCCGTTCGGCGACTTCCACATTTCCTTCAGACCGAATTCCTTCACCCGGGCCTCGTCGGGGGTGATGGTGGCGCATTTGACGCCGACGCCGACCTTCTTGATGGCGTTGGCGGCGTCGATCGTGACCTGGTCGTTGGTCTGGTCGCGGTACTCCATTCCGAGGTCAAAATACAAAAGCTCGACATCGAGGAAGGGGTTGATCAGCTTGTCCTTGATGTACTGCCAGATGATCCGGGTCATCTCGTCGCCATCGAGTTCGACGACGGGGTTGGTCACCTTGATTTTTGCCATGATGGAGGGGGCCTTTTTTGGAAAACCGCGCGTTTCGGCGGGGTGGAGTGATTATAGGCGGCCTATAGCACTGCAAACCGGCGGGCGAAAGCCAAGCCGTTATGCAGTTTCAGCCCATCCTTTAGATTAGATTGCGGCAGATTAGATTGCCGCCTGGGTCGCCGTCCCCGCCACCACATACCAGGTCACGAACAGGCCGCAAATCAGGGCGCCGGGCAGGCTGGAGCCGGTCCGCCGCCAGGTGAAGGTCGCGATCACGGCGCAGATCGCCAGCAGCGGTACGAACTGGATGGCGACAATGGTCGACAGTGGCACGAAGCCGGGGTCGGGCAGGGGGTTGAACAGCTTTCCGCCGAGCCAGAGGAGGGCGTATTGCCCGCCCACCAGCACGAGGAAGCCCAGCGTCAATGCCAGGATATTGGTCAGGTAAAGCGCCGCTCGGGGCGCCGCCATGGTCGAGAAATTGCGGTGCAGGACGTGCAGCGCGATCACGAAAAATGCCGTGAACGGCACGAGATAGATCAGGAAGATCAAAAACTGCTTCGCGCTCATCAACTTCAGCGCGACGATCCAGAACCGGAAGTCGATCTTGAAGGCGATGTCGGCAAGCCACAGCGCCGCATAGCCGACCGCGACGGACGCGACGGCGATCAGGACCGACTGCAGGACGATGCCCGACCGGCTGGCGCGCTTGGGCGCGAACCGCATCAGTGCCAGCGTGATGAGGCCGTTGATCACGGCCCAGACCAGGATCTGGTTGGTGATGCCCTGCGGCAGAAAGGCGGAGGGTGTTAGGAACGTGCCGCCCAGCGCAAACGCCGGATAATAGGTCAGCGCGGGGATGAAGGCGGACAGGATGAAGGCCGTGGTCCAGCGGCGGCCGCTCGCCGCGGTATGCTCCGGCATGGTGCCGTCGGCGATTTCGGGCAGCCGCAGGCGGGAGTACATCGGCGCCTCCAGCAGTGCGTCGAAAGCTCCGATCAATAGCGCGACAAAGCCGATCAGCGCGATCAGCGTGCCGATCTCCTTGCGGAACCAGATCTGATCGTTGACCGGGCGCGGCGTGCCGCCCTGCAGGGTTTTGGCGAACCAGTCGAGGCTGTAGCCGATGGCCTCGTGCGAGATGTGCTCGGCCGGATGGGTGATCGCAGGTGTGTGAAGCACCCGCGCCGTGCCTTGCGCGATGTCGCCATAGACCTTGCCCGGCTCCACCGGCCCTTGCGTGCCGAACAGGGCCCACAGTTTCGGGCTCTGGGTAACGTCGCGGGCGAGGTCGACGTCCCACATCAGGGTCGAGAATTCTTCGTACTGGGCAAACACCAGCGCCACGTTGCGCGGCCAACTGGTCGTACCCTCGGCGGCGAACGGCTTGCCGGTCGACGAGCCCTCCAGCACCATCGACTTGTAGTCGTTGGGCGCAGCGGTTGCCGCCGCCAGCACGGCCCAGCCGCCCATCGAGTGCCCCTCGAGCCCGATATTGTTCTTGTCCACGATTTCGAGGCTGCGCAGATAGGCCAGCCCATCGGGGCCGCCGAACCCATTCGCGAAGGCGGGCGGGTCGCTATAGCCATGGCCGGTCTGGTCGAGGGCGAGCACGACATAGCCGCGGCGAGCGAATTCGATGGCAAAGCCATCCTGGGTCTCGCGCGAATTGATGTAGCCGTGAACCGCGAGGATGCCGGGGGCAGGGATCTGCGGCGTGGCATTCGCTGGGATGTAGAGCAACCCGCTCATGGTGTTGCCCTTGGCGCCCGTGAAGCGAACGTCCTGGATGCGGATGCCGCCTGCGGTCTGGGTGAAGTGGGCGAGCATGCCACCCGCCAGGATCAGGACCACGCCCAAAATTGCCAACGACCACCTGCCGCGCATGGACGCCTCCTTGATTCCCTCACCGTTGAACCGGATTTCGGGCTGGTTTGCAGCTTCGCTTTGTTTGTGATTGTTAGCCTATCCGAAAGTCGAACACGCGCAAGCGGCGGTGGTGACGCCAATCAGAACTTCTCAATCTCAATCTGGCCGCTTGAAAACCGCGCCACGAGATTGCGGCAATGGGGTTCGCCGAACCGTCGAGCCCAAGCCTCCATACGATCGATCTCGGGCTGAAGGGCGTCCAACGCCGCAGGCTGCCAATACGTTCTCATCTTGCCAAACGGTAGAGCTTCAGTTTCAGAACCAATGCCGAGGAAGGGCAGGAAATCGGCGTCCCTTTCATCGAGCTTTGACTCCCACCAGGCTGCAACAATCTTTCGCGCACCTTCGATGTACGTAAGCCTTCCCGCCAGCATGCCCTGCGCGGCGTCAAAGATCGCGTGACGGGCTTGCAGGATCTCGGATTCATTCCAGCTCATCCGCTTATCCTAACCGGCCTCCGGTCTGCATTTCGATGGGTTCCCATCGATCTTTCCTTGCGCAGAGGACATTGAAGTTTTTGAACGAGGCTCAAATTGGGGGTGCTAACCCCACTATTTTGCTTGAGAAATTATCCCAATCAGGCAATCGAAGGCGGCCTGCGAGGATTTCGTGAATCCCCGATCCTTCAGAAGCTGAAGCAGAAAGTGAAGTTGCGAATGTCCGGTTCGGGCACCGATAAAACCAAGTCTGGTTGGGACTTAGCCGGACCCGTTGTGATCCTCGTCGAGCCGCAGCTCGGCGAGAACATCGGCATGGCCGCGCGCGCGATGGGCAATTTCGCGCTGTCGCGTCTGCGGATCGTCAACCCGCGCGATGGCTGGCCGAACGTCGCGGCGCAACGGGCGGCGGCCGGCGCGGACCAGATTCTGGAACAGGCTCAGTTGTTCGACACGGTCGAGCAGGCGGTCGCGGACCTGACGCTTCTGTTTGCCACCACCGCCCGGGCCCATGATCAGGCCAAGCCGGTGGTCGCCCCGGTGGAAGCGGCAGCCGAGATCGTGGCCCATGTCGGCGCTGGCGGCGGGGCCGGCATCCTGTTCGGCCGCGAGCGCTATGGCCTGCAGAACGAGGAGGTGGCGCTCGCCAACCGGATCATCACTTTCCCGGTCAATCCGGGCTTTGCTTCGCTGAACCTGGCTCAGGCGGTGCTGTTGATCGGCTATGAATGGTTCAAGCACTCGACCGGCGGTGACCTCCCGTTCGCGATGCCCGAGCGGTCCGAGCCGGCGTCGCAGCACCAGATGCAGGCGTTCTTCGACAATTTGGTCCGGGAACTCGACAAGGTCGAATTCCTCCGCCCGCGGGAGAAGCGGGAGACCATGTTGGTGAACCTGCGCAACATTTTTACGCGGATGGACCCGACCAAGCAGGACATGCACACCCTGCACGGCGTGGTGATGGCGATCGCGGAAGGCCGCAAGGGGCCGGCCAAGGGCGGCGTGCTGGATGGCGAGCAGGCGACGCGGCTGCGGGCGCTGCTGGCCGAGCACGGGCAGGGGCCGGCGGCGCCCGGCGACAGCTCCACCGTGCGCGGTCTCGCGCGGCTGCTCCGGCGGAACCCGACCGACGCCGAGCGGATCCTGTGGCAGGCGCTGACCCGCGACCGCCGTTTCGCCGGCCAGTTCAAGCGCCAGACGCCGGTGGGGCGCCACATTCCGGATTTCGTTTCCTTCGTCCACCGGTTGGCGATTGAATTGGTCAACCCGAACGAGTCCGATGCCATCGTCGCCGACCGCGCCGGGCGGAGGACCTGGCTGGAGGCGCGCGACTATCGCGTGATCGAGATGCGGGTGGTGGATGTCGAGGCGGATCTGGCGACGGAACTGGAACGGCTCGAAAAAACCGTAGGGTAGGCAAAGGCGCGCTAGCGCCGTGCCCACCATCCATCACCGATCGCGCTTCCAAATGGTGGGCACGCTTCGCTTTGCCCACCCTACAATCGCTGTCCCTCGGTGCGCGAACGGCGTAAACTTAACTGCTGCGATCTACAACGCAACGCGGAGGTCTGCAATGGCTATATCCGACTGGCGTCTCGAAGGCGAATGGATCAAGAATTGCACCTGCGCGTTTGGCTGCCCGTGCGATTTCAACGCCCTGCCGACCAAAGGTTATTGCAAGGGCTTGGTCGGCATGCGGATCACCAAGGGGCATTTCGAAAAGACCAAACTCGACGGCCTGGTTTTCGCGGCGACCGTTGATTTCCCCGGCGCGCTTCACGAGGGGAATGGCCAGATGCAGCCGATCATCGACGAGCGCGCTACGGCGGAGCAGCGTGAAGCGCTCTTCAACATCATGTCGGGGAAGTTTTCTGCCGAAGGCACGCTGTTCCATATCTTCAGCCTGATCGTCACCAAGATTCACGATCCGCTGTTCGTGCCGTTCGAGTTCTCGTTCGACAAGGATGGGCGCGTGGCGCGCGTCGTCGCGAAGGGTGTGCTGGAGACCGAGGTTGAGCCGATCAAGAATCCGGTGACAGGAGCGCCTCACCGCATCCAGGTTGTGATGCCGGAGGGCTTCGAACACCTGGCGGCGGAGGTCGCCTCAGCCAACATTCGCTCGACCGGCGCGATCAAGTTCGACACCAAGGGCACGCACAGCTCGCTCGCCACTGTCGTTCAGACGCCTGAGGGTGTCGCGGCCTAGCGCCCGCATCCAACTCTACGTGCCGTTCCAGCAGCGGGGCGGATTCATGACGGTGACCTCGGCGCTCGAGCAGACCTTGCGGCACGATCGCCTCATTGTGGCAATCGGAATAGCCACGGTGGTTGCGTTCTCCTGGGGCTATCTGCTTGCCGGCGCCGGCATCGACATGAGCATGGCCGACATGCCGATGGACCCCGAGCCGTGGACGCCGGCCCAGGCATGGCTGATGTTCGCGATGTGGTGGGTGATGATGGTCGCGATGATGGTGCCCAGCGCCGCGCCCACCATCCTGCTATTCGCCGCCATCAAGCGCAAGCAGGCGACGACGGAGAGCCCCGTCATCGCAAGCTGGCTGTTTCTCGCCGGCTATCTCGTGATCTGGGCGGGCTTCAGCGTTGTTGCGGTCTTGCTGCAGTGGGGACTTGATCAGGCCGGACTACTGTCAGGCATGATGGCGAGCACCAGCAGCGTGATCGCCGGGATCATCCTGATTGCGGCCGGGCTCTACCAGTTGACGCCGCTCAAGCGCGCCTGTCTTCGCTACTGCCAGAATCCGTTGCTGTTCCTCTCGAGCTACTGGCAACGCGGCGCCATGGGCGCGCTGCGGATGGGTCTCCAGCACGGCGGCTACTGCGTCGGATGCTGCTGGTTCCTGATGGCGCTGCTCTTCGTCGTCGGTGTCATGAACCTGGTCTGGATCGCTGCTGTAGCGATCTATGTCGCCTTCGAGAAACTGCTGCCGCGCAGCGAATGGCTCAGCCGCATCGCGGGCGTTGGCCTGATCCTGGTCGGCGCAATCGTGCTGGCGCGCGGCTTCACCGCCACGGTTTCCGCGTCTGCATAGCGTTTGGCGATCTCGATGCAATTGCTGGCGCTGATGGAACTGCGCCGCAGCGCCGCTCTGGCGTTCCCGATATCCGCTGCGTATAATCAAGGCACAGTCGGGTGGTCGCGCGGATGTCGATGTTCTCACGCAGATTTGGTCTTGCAATGGTCGCGGCAACGCTGTGCCTGGGCACGCAAGCGGCCCACGCGCAGGCCTCGCCGGTAAATTACTGGATTCCCGGCTGGCCGATGGGATTCAGCGGCGCTGCGGGCGAGAGCCCCGACGCTTACGGCAACTTTCCAAGCTTCGATTTCCGCGACCTCGGGAACGGGTCTTCCCATGCGCGCTACAATTTTTCGAACGGCTTTTTTGTCGGCAGCCAGCGCAACACCATGGGCTTCAGCAGCCTTAGCCAGAGCGCGTTCGGCGGCTTCGGCTCGGTCTACAGCGAAGGCACGCAGTTCGGTTACAGCCTGAAGAATGCCGGCGGGCCGCCCGTCACCTTCTATGCCGGTTTCGACACGCTGAAATACAATACCGGCATCGGCAGCAGCGCGTTCGCGCCGTTCGACTCCAAATCCGGAACGCTGCCCGTCAGCAGCGCGTATGCCGGTGTCGAATTCCAGCCGACGTCGAATCTCAGCCTGTCGCTTGGGGTCGGCGTGGTCCAGCAAACGGGGCGGATCGACAGCGAGATCAATTCGCTGCCCGGCGCTTCGTCGTTCTCCGTCGGCGGCCGCCGCTACTAGGGCGTAATTAAGCCAGGTCCGCTTTACTGTCGGAAGGCGATAATCAAGCCAACATTAATGCATGTCGCCTTTGCGCGGCGGTAGTCGGCGTCTATTCGATGACCCATCAGCCCTTGCGGGACGGTCTCGATAGACCCCGGCGTAGCGCCAAAAGGCGGCGCGACGGGCTTGCCGATATCTGCGATAAACCAATGGCGAAGCGCATCGAGATAACTTTATTGAGGAGAATGCCATGCCCAGGACAAAGGTATCTGTCCCCGATGTAGCCGAGGCCGGCCCCGATCTATGGTCAAACGCCATACGCGCAGGCGACACGCTGTTCATCTCCGGCCAGGTAGCACGTCCATTTGAAGGCGGCACAGGGATGGTCGGCAACGATGAGTACGAACAGACAAAGCAAATATTTTCGCGCATTGATCGGATCATCAAAGCGGCCGGCGGAACGATGGATAACCTGGTAAAGATGACGATCTACGTGGTCGACATCAAGAAAAACACCGAGGTTTGGCGGGCGCGCCGCGAGTTCTTCACCGGAGACTTTCCTGCCTCCACGCTCGTAGAAGTGCGGTCTCTTGCGAAGCCGGAAGTGTTGGTCGAGATAGAAGCCGTCGCTTATCTAGGTAAGAGTTAGAATTCCGCTTCGGGGACCCATAGCCGTGTTGCGCCCGCGCAGCATTTGCCAGCAGTGAGTACAGCCACAATCGAGAAGTGATACTCTGCGTCCTGTTGTCCTGGCCGAGGGCAATGTCCATGATTCGAAAGGTCGCATACCGTATTTGGCTCGCTGCTTTGTGTCTTCTTGTCGGTGCGCCGGTGGCAAACGGGGCGACCACGGACCCTGATATTGCGGCTTGCGACAGCGTCAAGGATCTGGATGCCAGAATCGCTGGCTGCACGAGGCTCCTCGCCCGCAAAAACTTGCCGGCTAAATCGCAAGCTATCCTCTACCTGCAGCGTGCGCAGGGTTACGTTCGGCTTCGGCAATTCGATCGAGCACTGCAGGACTATGACGCGTCACTGAAGCGCAATCCCAACTTTGCGATCGCCCACGCCGAGCGGGCCGTCGTCTACAACCAGATTGGCGACCCGGATCACGCGTTGCAAAGCGCCGACAAGGCGATACGGCTTGATCCAAACTACGTCCTCGGTCACGCCGCGCGTGGCAACGCTCTCGGTCAGAAGGGTCAGTTCGATCAGGCCATCGCCGCGCTGAACAAGAGTATCGGGCTGGATCCCAAGCAGCAGTGGCTCTACATAAGTCGCTCCACGGTCTGGAACGCCAACGGCGAAACCGACCGCGCCATCACCGATCTCGACACGGGATAAAGCTCGACCCCACGCAGGCCGTCCCCTTCGAGTCGTTTCCTACGCTGCGGAATCCACTCGCTAGCGCGCAAAGGGGACTCGAGCAAGCCAACTCCTCAGCAGATTTATGGTTCACGGCGTAACTAGCTGGCGGTCACTCCGATGGCTTGACGCCGAGATCGCGCAGGATGCGAAGCATCACTTCGCTGTCGCGCTTGAAGATGCGATTGGTCGTCTCAAAATCGGCCGGGAACGACAGTATAAAGTTGTTCAGCATCTGCCGGACTTTTGGGTCGGACCCGGCCTGGATCAACAGCGCCGAGAGCCGCTCGACGATTTCCTTCGGCGTGCCGGACGGGACAGCAAAAGTGGTGAAGGCGCGCAGGTCGTAGAAGTCGCCGACGGCGCCTTGCTCGGTCATGGTTGGCGTGTCCGGGTACGGGGGCAGGCGGGTGCCGACTACGCCGATCAGGTTTCCGGTGCCAGCCTGGATGACGGGGGCTGCCGCGGCGTAGCTTCCGGCGGCGCCATCCAGCGTCTGTCCGGCGATGTCATTCCACATCGGCGCCTCGCCGCGGTACTGGATGACTTGAACCTTGATGCCGTATTGCTTGGCGATGGTCTCGATCAGGACGTGCGGTGTCGAACCCACGCCGTACGATCCCCAGTTCAGGCTGCCGACCTTGTTGGCGTATTCGATGAACTCGCGAAGATTGGTTGCGCCTGTCTTCTTCGCCGCCACCACAGGACCGCCGGCGCCGCTGACCATCGTCAGATAGACAAAATCCTTCTCGGGATCGTAAGGCAGGTCCTTCACCGTGACGCGGTTCTGGATCAGCGACGAAGAGATCGTGCACAGGATGGTGGTGCCGTCAGGATCGGCGCGCTTGGCGTCCGTCACCCCGATGACGCCGCCGGCGCCGGCCTTGTTCTCGACGATGACCGGTTTTCCTACCTGCCGCGCGAGGTAGTCGCCGAATGCTCGTGCGATGCCGTCCGTCTGGCCGCCGGCCGGATAGGGCACGACGATTTTAATCGATTTCGCCGGCCATGCGGATTGCGCGTCGGTCCTTACCGCCGGCGCGCACAACAATGCGGCCGAACCCGTCACGAACGTTCGCCGTGTCAGCTTATTCATTTTCCTGCCCTTGGTCTTTGTTGTTTCTTGTCGAGTAGCGAGGACCGATCGGGCGTCGAAACTAGCGCAGAACGCGCTGCGTGGCGGTGTGGCACTGTGTCCGCCATGAATCAGGTGACTTCCGCCGTGCGGAAAACGGAAATTGCTTGGCGGCTCGTCCTCAGACTGCTTCAGTCCAGCTTTCCGAGAATGCCAATGCCGACGTCGAGAATGGTCGCCCTTCGCGTTCCCGCGGCCAGGATCGTCCCGCTGCCTCGACGCCGTTGCGGACGAGGCGCGTACCGAGCGCCGGGATCAGCACGGTGCACACGCCGTAGCGCCGGTCCGGAATCTGGTTCGGCTGCGAGTGGATGAGGAGCGGCTCGCCGATATCGAACCAGGTAAGCGAGACGTCTTCGCCGTGCGATTTGACCTGTTCGGTCCAGAAGTAGCGCGGATCTCCGGTTTTGGAGAATTGCGCGTCCGCACAGGGGATCGTCGTGTCGGAGAGCTCGGCATTGAGCATGCCCTGTACGGTCGACTGCAGCCACCGCGCCATCGCGATGTTTTCGGAGTAGATGCGCCAGCGCCGCTCCGTCAGTTCGCTCTTCAAATAGAGCACGTGACCGGGGCCGGCCGGCGAAAAGATGATCCGCCAATAGCTCGCCTCCGTCGAGTTCGGTTCGCCGTCCTTGTGGCTCAGGCGGATGAACGGGTTTTCGCCGGTCAGGATCGTTTTGTTGGGATCGGCAATGCTCATGGGTACTGGTTTCCTCTCAGCTTCTCATGATCCGTTTTAGCGTGGCGACTGGGCTCAGCGCTTGACCATTGGGCAGGCGCTCTCGCTCAGTGGTCGCGCCGCTTTCTCCGCCGGCGACGCATGAAATCCTCCCCATTTTTATGGCGACCGTTTGATACCGGTCGTCTTGGCCTGATGCTATAGCGGAAGGGCAGCACTGGAAAGTCGGCCGCGGGCTTTTACTTCAACGCCGTGCCTCGGCGCAGCATGGCAACGGCAGGCCGATATTCGGTGTTAGGTCAAGCGGCTGATATCACCCGAATGGTCAGATCTGCCCTTGGCACTTATGTCTCCCGATTCCCGAACAATATCGAAAACCACATCCCGCCAAAGCCAAGCCCGGACTAGCGGCGACACAAGCAGTTGCCTAGTTTACGAAGCTTTCACGAGGCATGAATTTTTCACGCAGCTTATAGAACAGCTCTTCCTTCCTGCTCATGGCCACGAAGCTGGCGGGAAGGCGGAAGGGATGATCCTTGTCGTCCACCAGGACTTCTCGCATATCATCAAGCTCATGCAGCGTAAGCTCGGGCACATCAAACTTGCGGATATTATATTCTCCATTCCAGGCCCGCGCTCGTATGTACGACATCAGCTCGTGCTGTTCGTCATCCATCCATTCGCGACCACCGTCGTAGTAGTTCGTCCAGAAGTAAGCGAAATACATCAGCGCCGTTGCTCGATCGCAATCCGGGCGCCTGAGAACGACGTTAAATTCTGCGGTCAGTCCTTCGTAGTTGCCGACGCAATGGAGAAAATGGTGAGCCTCGACCGGCTTGCATGTCTTCAGCAAGTCCAGCACCACCTGATGCTGGCCGGCATCGTCACGGCGCTCCCATGCCTGCCAGAGGTCACTCGGGACCATCGACTCATCGTACTGAAGCGAGGCGTCCCCCGCTGCGAAGGCCAAGCCCCACACCCACGCCGGCAACTCATTTCGAAAACTTTGGCTCATGGTCCCGCTCCTCAAATTGCCTGTCGAAAACATAGTCGGCAGTGATGAAGGGCTTGCTTCCAGCCGTGATGAACGAGCGATTAAGAGAACAATTGAAATTGTAGGATGGGGCTTTGCTGAGCAGGCTGCAGTTGCTCAAGTCCGCAATGGGGTCACAAGCGGCCGATTATGATAAGCCGGGCGACTTCCGGTGTACCGCAGGAAGCCGACCTTTGTGGGGACACTCTGATCAGCCCGCAGAACCGCGCCCATTCGCAATCCCCAGCGCCCTGAGGCGCGAGGCCAGCGTGGTCGGCTTGATGTCGAGCATTTCGGCGGCGCCGCCCGGGCCGAACACTTTTCCGGCGCAGGCCGCAAGCGCGGCTTCGATGTTGGCGCGTTCGTGGGCGCGCATTTCGGATGATGTCATGACCGCGGGGCGGCTGTCCGGTTTTGTGCGCGCTGTGGCCGGGGAGGGCGGCGCGCCCGGGACGTCGGGCAGGTCGATGCGCAGCCGGCCGTTCTGCGCGAGGATCGCCGCGCGTTCGATCACGTTCTGCAGTTCGCGGACGTTGCCGGGCCAGTCGTAGCGCGAAAGCCTGCGCGCATCGCCTTCCGACAATCGAAGCTCGGATTTCAGCGCCTTGCTCTCGCGGTTCAGAAAATGCTGCGCCAAAAGCGGAATATCCTCGCGCCGCTCGCGCAGCGGCACCGACTCCACCGGAAACACGTTGAGGCGGAAATAGAGGTCCTCGCGAAACCGGCCGCGCTGCACCTCCTGCTTGAGGTCGCGGTTGGTGGCGGCGATCAGGCGGACGTCGACCGCGCGGGTACGCTCTTCGCCGACCCGTTCGAAATTGCCCTCCTGCAGCACGCGCAACAGCTTGCCCTGCAGCTCGATCGGAATTTCGCCGACCTCGTCGAGGAACAGCGTGCCGCCGTCGGCGAGCTCGAACCGCCCGATGCGGTCGCGCATCGCGCCGGTGAAGGCGCCGCGGACGTGACCGAAAAACTCGCTCTCGAACAGTTCGCGTGGGATCGCCGCGCAATTGACTCGGATCAGCGGCCGGTCGCGGCGGCTGCTCGCCTCGTGGATGGCGCGCGCGATCAGTTCCTTGCCGGTGCCGGATTCGCCGGTGATCATGACGGCCGCCGACGTCGGCGCCACCAGCTTGACTTGGCGCAGCGTCGTCTGGATCGCCTCGCTCTGGCCGATGATGCCGCGCGGATTGGTCTCGATGCGGATTTCTTCCTGCAGATAGGCGTTTTCCAGCTCCAACCGCTCGCGCAGGCGGTCGACCTCGGCGAGCGCCGCATGCAGTTTTTCGTCGGCCTCGCGCCGGTGGCTGACGTCGCGGAATACGATGACCGCGCCGACCACCACGCCGCGGTCGCGAATAGGCGTTGAGGTGTATTCGACCCAGACCGGCGTGCCGTCCTTGCGCCAGAACACCTCGCCCTCGACCTGGTGCACGGCGCCGTCGCGAAACGCCGCGTAGATCGGGCAGTCATGATCGGGATAGTGCCGCCCGTCATGATGGGTGTGATGAACGATCGGGTGGATTTCCTTGCCGACCAGTTCCTCGGCCGACCAGCCCAGCATCCGCTCGGCGGCGGGATTGACGAAGGTCGTTTTGCCGTCAGCGTTGACGCCGTAAATGCCTTCGCCGGCGGCGCGCAGGATCAACTGGTTTTCGCGCTCGATATCCTGGAATACGCGCTCGACCCGTTGCCAGGTCGCGATCCCGCCGCGCATGTGGTCTTCGGCCGCCGCATCGACGTAGCGGCGGCGGCGCGCATCGAGGTCGCTCATGGTGAGCAGCACCAGCGAGCGGCCGTCACCCGGCACAAGCGAGCCCGCATATTCGAGCCTGAGCGTTTGCCCGGTGGCGTGGCGCGGCGTCAGTGCACTGGTCCAGAACGCGCCCTTGTCGAGCACGGCCTGCGTGAACACGATCAGCGTGGGGAGTTGGCCGGCATGCAGCCTGCTGACTTTGGTCTGCCGCAGCAGCGCACGGTCGTAGCCGAGCAGGGTGCAGGCGGCGGGATTGGCGTCGAGGATCAGGTCGGCATGGGGATCGAGCAGCAGTGTCGGCTCGATTGAGGACTCGAACGCGGCGGCACGGAGTTCGATATCCTGCGGCGGGGCCGTTGAACCGAGGGCAAGATCCATCCAGTCGATACTCCGAAAACTCGTAATCGAACTACGAATTTTCGTATATCACGAATTTTCGTAGCCGCCAATCCGCGTGAAATCCCCGCGATATCAGCGCCATCGCCCAAATACGGGGCTGGCATGTGCCTTGCTTAATTAGGGTGCAACGTCGCGCAGGAGGGCTGATGTCTACCTTCGACAACCCATTCGATCCCAACCGCCGTCTTCATGCTGGTGGCTGTTCTTGTGGCCAGCATCTCAGTGAAGCCGAGCATCAGGCCGCCCAACTCCAGATCCAGTCGGCCATCGAGAGCGAGCAAAAACGCTACGAGGGTGTGGTCGCCTCCGCCGTCGTGCGCGCGATGTTTCCGCAGGACGTCGCGCGGCGCGCGTTTCTGAAATCGGTGGGTGCGGCGACGGCCGTGGCGGCCGTGTCGCAATTCTTCCCGCTCAAGACCGCGACCGAAGTGTTCGCCGCAGGCGGCCCGCTCGAGAAGAAAGACCTCAAGGTCGGCTTCATCCCGATCACCTGCGCCACGCCGATCATCATGGCGGCGCCGATGGGGTTCTATGCCAAGAACGGCCTGAACGTCGAAGTCATCAAGACCGCCGGCTGGGCCGTCATTCGCGACAAGACCATCAACAAGGAGTATGACGCGGCGCACATGCTGTCGCCGATGCCGCTCGCCATCACCATGGGCGCCGGCTCCAACCCGATCCCCTACACCATGCCGGCGGTCGAAAACATCAACGGCCAGGCGATCACCCTTTCGGTCAAGCACAAGGACAAGCGCGACCCGAAGAGCTGGAAGGGCTTCAAGTTCGCGGTGCCCTTCGACTATTCGATGCACAATTATCTGCTGCGGTACTATCTCGCCGAGCACGGCATCGACCCAGATACCGACGTGCAGATCCGCGCCGTGCCGCCGCCGGAAATGGTCGCCAATCTGCGTGCCGACAACATCGACGGCTTCCTCGGGCCCGATCCGATGAACCAGCGCGCGGTGTTTGACGGCGCAGGCTTCATCCACATCCTGACCAAGGATATCTGGGAAGGGCACCCGTGCTGCGCGTTTGCGGCCTCGAAGGAATTCATCACCTCGATGCCGAACACCTATGGCGCGCTGCTCAAATCGATCATCGAGGCGACCGCGTTCGCGCACAAGGCGGAAAACCGCAAGCAGATCGCCGAAGCGATCGCGCCGGCCAATTATCTGAACCAGCCGCAGATCGTGCTGGAGCAGATTCTCACCGGCACCTTCGCCGACGGTCTCGGCAACATCGTCAAGCAGCCGAACCGCGTCGATTTCGATCCGTTCCCCTGGCAATCCTTTGCCGTCTGGATCATGACGCAGATGAAGCGCTGGGGTCAGATCAAAGGCGATATCGATTATGCGGGCATTGCCTCGCAGGTCTATCTCGCCACCGACGCCGCCAAGCTGATGAAGGAAGCCGGGCTGACGCCGCCGACGGCGACGACCAAGAGCTTTTCGGTGATGGGCAAGACCTTCGATCCTGCGAAGCCCGAGGAATATCTGAACAGCTTCAAGATCAGGAAGGCGCCGTGAGGGCAGGGTCGCACCCCCATTTGCCGTTGTCGTCCCCGCGAACGCGGGGACCCATACGCCGTGTCGTCTCTCTTGGGCGCGATGTTGAAGGCCTTCCTTCATTGCTAACGCCGCGGAGTATGGGTCCCGGCGTTCGCCGGGACGACATGTTGAGAGATTTTCCCCAATGACATCCTCCCTCCGCTTCCGCGCAGCCGTCGTCTCGATCGTGCTGTTCGCCGCGTTCCTCGGCATCTGGCATCTCGCCACGCGCCCGACGGCTGCCGCCCACAACATGTCGCCGGAATACGCAAAACTGATGGGGCTGACGGCGACGCAGGGTAAGTCGGCGATGCCGGGTCCGCTCGATGTCGGCGCCAAATTGTGGGAGCACCTCAGGCAGCCGTTCTACGATAATGGCCCGAACGACAAGGGCCTCGGCATCCAGCTCGGCTATTCCATCGCCCGCGTCGCCCTTGGCTATTTTCTCGCCGTGATCGTCGCGATCCCGCTCGGCTTCCTGATCGGCATGTCGCCCTTGATAAGCAAGGCGCTCGATCCGTTCATCCAGGTGCTGAAGCCGATCTCGCCGCTCGCCTGGATGCCGCTGGCGCTCTACACCATCAAGGATTCCAGCATCTCCGCGATCTTCGTGATCTTTATCTGCTCGGTCTGGCCGATGCTGCTCAACACGGCGTTCGGCGTCGCCGCGGTGCGCAAGGAGTGGATCAATGTCGCGCGCACGCTGGAGGTCGGCACCGTCAGGCGCGCCTTCACGGTGATCCTGCCGGCCGCGGCGCCGACGATCCTCACCGGCATGCGGATTTCGATCGGCATCGCCTGGCTCGTGATCGTCGCGGCCGAGATGCTCGTCGGCGGTACGGGCATCGGCTACTTCGTCTGGAACGAGTGGAACAACCTCTCGATCACCAATGTCATCATCGCCATTCTCCTGATCGGCATCGTCGGCATGCTGCTCGACCAGATCCTTGCGCGCTTCACGCGCATGGTCACGTTCCCGGAATAGCGCCATGACCGACAAATTCATCTCGATCGAAGCAATTGCGCGGCGTTATCCCGGCGCGGATGGCAAAGAGACCACCGTGTTCGAGGATCTGTGGCTGTCGATGGGCCGCGGCGAGTTCGGCTGCGTGATCGGGCATTCCGGCTGCGGCAAGACGACGGTGCTGAACATTCTGGCCGGGCTCGACCAGCCGAGCGAGGGCGCGGTCATCGTGGACGGGCAGGCGATCGAGGGCACCAGCCTCGACCGCGCCGTGATCTTCCAGAGCCACGCGCTGCTGCCATGGCGCACGGTGCTCGGCAACGTCGCCTATGCCGTGACCTCGAAATGGCGCAACTGGGACCGCGCCAAGGTGAAGGCTCATGCGCAGACCTTCATTGACCTGGTCGGACTGACCGGCTCCGAGCACAAGCGGCCGTCGGAACTGTCCGGCGGCATGAAGCAGCGCGTCGGCATCGCGCGCGCGCTTTCGATCACGCCAAAAATCATGCTGATGGACGAGCCGTTCTCGGCGCTGGATGCGCTGACGCGCGGCACGCTGCAGGACGAAGTGCGCCGCATTTGCCTGGAGACCGGGCAGACCGCGTTCATGATCACCCATGACGTCGATGAAGCGATCTATCTCGCCGACAAGATTTTTCTGATGACCAACGGCCCGGGCGCCGTGCTGGCCGAGATCGTCGAAAATCCGCTGCCGAAGGACCGCGGCCGCATCGATCTGCACCGCCATCCCTACTACTACGCGCTGCGCAACCACATCGTTGATTTCCTGGTCAGCCGCAGCAAGACGTTTGCATCTGATGTGACCGATCACGATCCGCGGAACGTGCCGGTCGTGCGGCCGGGCAAACCGGAATTGGTGATCGCTTCGGGGCCGGGCGATTCAGAACAGGCGTCATGGCCGGGCTTGTCCCGGCCATCCACGTCTTCCTAGCGAGACCAGCAAAGACGTGGATGCCCGGCACAAGGCCGGGCATGACGGGTTAGAAGGAGAGCCATATGAAACGCGAAGACCTCACCGAAAAGCTGCTCGACATCAAGCGCGAGAAGGGCTGGAGCTGGAAACATATCTGCGAAAAGATCGGCGGCTATTCGGAAGTGCTGATCGTTGGCGCCATCATGGGCCAGATGAAATTGACAAAACCGCAGGCCGCCAATGCCGGCGAACTGTTCGGGCTGTCGAAATCCGAGATCGCGATGCTCAACGAGGTGCCGATGCGCGGCACGGGCACGCCGATGCCGCCGACCGATCCGTTGATCTACCGCTTCTACGAGATGGTGATGGTCAACGGTCCGGCGTGGAAGGCGCTGATCGAAGAAGAATTCGGCGACGGCATTATGTCGGCGATCGACTTCGATATGGCCTTGGAAAGGGTCGCCAATCCCAAGGGCGACCGGGTCAAGATCACGATGTCCGGAAAATTCCTGCCGTACAAGTATTACGGCGCCAGCGGCAACGTGCCGGAATACGGGTTCAAGGAGGGGTGATTTGATCCTCCGTCATCGCGAGCGAAGCGAAACAATCCAGGAATCCCGCCGCGGAACCAGTCTGGATTGCTTCGTCGCTTCGCTCCTCGCAATGACGCGGAGAGATTGATCACCTGAACGCCGCCCTGATCTCGCCGATCGGCGCCATCTCGCGCACAAAGGTGAACGCGCCGTGATCCTTCATCTCGCGGGCACTCTTTAGAAACGCCGCAAGCGCATAGCGGGCCATCGCGCCGCCGACGCTGATGCGCTTGACGCCTGCGGCTGAGAGTTGATCGACCGTCAGCGTCGGGTCGGCAAAGCCCATCACCAGGTTGAACGGCCTGCCGATGGATGACACCACGGTGCGGATCGTGTCGATGTCATACAGGCCGGGGGAATACAATACGTTCGCGCCAACGGCCTCGAACGCCTGCAACCGCTTGATGGTGTCGTCGAGATCTTTGCGGCCGTACAGGAAATTCTCCGCCCGCGCCGTCAGCGTGAACGGGAAGGGGAGTGCGCGCGCGGCCTCGACCGCCGCCTGCACGCGCTCGACCGCGAGCGAGAAATCGTAGATCGGCTTGCCCGGATCGCCGGTCGAATCCTCGATCGAGCCGCCGACACAGCCGGCTTCGGCCGCGCGCGCGATCGCCTTTGCCGCGGTCTTCGGATCGTCAGCGCCGCAATTCTCCAGATCGGCGTTGACGGGGAGGTCGGTGGCATCAGCGATCATTCGGCAGTTCTCGATGATGGCATCGAGGCTGACGGTGGCGCTGCCGAGCGTATTGGCAAGGCCGAGGCTCGTGGTTGCGAGCGCCTCGAACCCCATCGCGGCGAGCAGTTTTGCCGTGCCTGCGTCCCAGGGATTGGGAATGATGAAGGCGCCGGCGCGCGCATGCAGCGCGCGGAACGCTTCGGCTTTTTCCATCTGCGTTCGCATCGGCAATCTCCGCTTCGTTGGTTGGTTCTGGCTGGCGGCGAAACTAGCGGGCTATCTCCCATCAGCCAAATTTGTTATTTCTCTATGCATCATCAGCTTTTTGCATGGAAAAAACATGGACAGCGATGCGCTTCTCACCTTCCTGACCGTTCATCGCCGCGGTGGCATTTCGAGCGCGGCGAAGGCGCTGCACCGCTCGCAGCCGGCGATCTCGCGGCGCATCGCGCTGCTGGAGCAGGAGCTCGGCGTGCCGCTGTTCGAGCGAATCGCGGGGCGCACGATGCTGAGCGATGCGGGGAGGGTGATGGTGCCGTATGCCGAGCGCGCGGTCGCCGCCGCCCAGGATGCGGAGAATGCAGTTCGCGCGCTGGCGCGGCCGAATTCAGGGCCCGTTGCGCTCGCGGTAGTCGGCACGCTTGCCGGCGGGCGGCTGTCGGCGATCCTCAAGCGTTTCGCGGCCGAACATCCCGAAGTCGAATTGAGCCTGCGCACCGCGACCAGCGCGGAGGTCAGCGATCTGATACGGCGCGGCGAGGCGACCATCGGCCTGCGCTATGACCGCGACCGCTCGCGCGATCTCGATTGCGAATTGCTGTTTGCCGAACCGTTGCAGGTGGTGTGCGCGTCAGACCATCCGCGCGCCGGACGCCTTGTGACAAAACTCGCCGATCTGCGCGGCGAACGCTGGATCGCATTTCCCGTGGTGCCGGGACGGCGCGAGATCACGGCTGCGCATGTCTTTGCGCTGTTTCAGACCCATGGCCTCGGTGAAATCGACTGGACGCCGGTCGACAGCCTGACCGCGCAGAAGCGCCTGGTCGAAGCCGGCCTCGGCATCGCGCTGTTGTCGGAGAGCAATGCCGCGGAGGAGCTGCGGCACAAGACGATTTCAACCATCGACGTCGGCGATCTGAAGGCGAGCCACGAGGTCGTGACAGTAACGCGCCGCGGCGGATTCTTGAGCGCGGCGGCGCGGCGATTGATGGAGACCGTTCGTGCGGAATATAAAAAGGCGCGAATGGCGAATGGCGAGTAGCGAATGGATCTATTCGCTATTCGCCACTCCTTATTCGCTTCTCACGTCCCCGCCTTCACCTGGGCGGCGGCCGCCGCCAGCAGTTCTTCCATCTTGGCGCGAACCTCCGGCGCCGCGATGGCAACGCCCTTGGCGGCGAAGTCCTTCACCACCTTGTTCTGGACGTCCTGGTCGCCGGCTTCCTCGAAATCAGCCGCGACCACTTCCTTCGAATAGGCCGTGGCGGCATCCCCGGACAGGCCGAGCTTCTCCGCTGCCCAAAGACCGAGCAGCCTGTTGCGGCGGGCCATGGCCTTGAACTTCTGCTCCTCGTCGAGGGCGAACTTCTTCTCAAAACCTTCCTCGCGCTTGTCAAAAGTGCTCATTCTTCGGTTCCAATCCCCGCAAATGGTAAGCAGGGCCGCGTTGTCGCGGCCCGATCGCCTACCTAGATAGAGGGGGCGAATCGGTAAAACAACGGGCCGTTAGGCCGCAGGCAATCGGTATAAATTGGGCCCAATTGGGCCGGGTCGATTGTGCTGCATGGGCCAATCGGATAGGTTGCCATCAGGCTAGGTTCTTGTTCTGTTTCCGGTCGTTCTGTTCGGGATCTGGCCTTCACGGCAGCTCCGTCGTGGTCGCAAACCCTTGTCATCCGGAGCACACCAATTTCATGGATTTCAACAAAACACGGTACATCCCTATGAGCCGTCGACGCCGTATTTATGAAGGCAAGGCCAAGGTCCTGTATGAAGGCCCGGAGCCGGGAACCCTGATCCAGCACTTCAAGGATGATGCGACCGCGTTCAATGCCAAGAAACACCAGGTGATCGAGGGCAAGGGTGTCCTCAACAACCGGATTTCGGAGTACCTGTTTCAGCACCTCAACGACATCGGGGTGCCGACCCATTTCATCCGCCGTCTCAACATGCGCGAGCAGCTGATTCGCGAGGTCGAGATCGTGCCGCTGGAGGTGGTGGTGCGGAACGTCGCGGCCGGCTCGCTGTCGCAGCGCCTCGGCATCGAGGAGGGCACGCAGCTGCCGCGCTCGATCATCGAGTTCTATTACAAGAACGACCAGCTCAACGACCCCATGGTGTCGGAAGAGCATATCACCGCGTTCGGCTGGGCGACGCCGCAGGAAATCGACGACATCATGGCGCTTGCCATCCGCGTCAACGACTTCCTGACCGGGCTGTTCCTGGGCATCGGCATCCGTCTGGTCGATTTCAAGATGGAGTGCGGGCGGCTGTTCGAGAACGAGATGATGCGGATCATCGTCGCCGACGAGATTTCGCCCGACTCCTGCCGGCTGTGGGACATCAAGTCGAACGAGAAGCTCGACAAGGATCGTTTCCGCCGCGACCTCGGCGGCCTCCTCGAGGCCTATACCGAAGTGGCAAAGCGGCTGGGCATTCTGATGGAGAACGAGCGTCCGGCCGGTACCGGTCCGGTGCTGGTGAAAAGCTGACGCAAGAACTGAGAAGAACTGGGGCAAGTCTCGTGAAGGCACGCGTTACCGTTACGTTGAAATCGGGCATTCTCGATCCGCAGGGCAAGGCCATCGAAGGCGCGCTGAAATCGCTCGGCGTCGATGGCGTCGCCAGCGTCCGCCAGGGCAAGGTGTTCGACATTGAATTGTCGGGCGCCGACAGGGCCAAGGCCGAGGCGGCATTGAAGGATGCCGCCGATAAGCTGTTGGCGAATACGGTGATCGAGAATTACAGAGTCGAACTTCTCTAGGCGCGCCTCCCATGAAATCAGCCGTTCTCGTCTTCCCCGGAATCAATCGCGAGCGCGACATGGCGCGTGCTCTGAAACTCGCCTCCGGGCAGGAGGCCGCGATGGTCTGGCATGCCGACACGGCGCTGCCTGATGGCACTGACCTCGTGGTCGTGCCCGGCGGCTTTTCCTATGGCGATTACCTGCGTTGCGGGGCAATTGCCGCGCGCGCGCCGGTGATGGACGCGGTGCGCAAGTTTGCGGCCGATGGCGGTCTCGTGCTGGGCGTCTGCAACGGCTTTCAGATCCTGTGCGAAGCCGGCCTGTTGCCCGGCGTCCTGATGCGCAATTCACGGCTGAAATTCATCTGCAAGGACGTGCATCTGCGGGTCGAGCGCTCGGATACGCCGTTCACGCGCGGCTATAACGCCGGCCAGGTCATTCGCGTGCCGGTCGCGCATGGCGAGGGCAATTACGAGGCCGACGAAGAGACGGTCAAGCGGCTGGAGGGCGAGGGGCGGGTGCTCTACCGCTACTGCTCGGCAGAGGGCGTCGTCGACGAGGAATCCAACATCAACGGCGCTGCCGAGTCGATCGCCGGCATCGTCAACGAGCGCGGCAATGTGCTCGGCATGATGCCGCACCCGGAAAACCACGTCGAAGACATCATGGGCTGCACCGATGGCCGTGGCCTGTTCGCGGGCCTTGCGGCGCATCTGGAAAAAGCCGCGTGAAATCCATCATGATGCGCTTGGCCGTTACCGCTGCGGCCTTCTCGCTCGCCGCAACCGCCCAGGCGCAGGACTATCCCAAGCGTCCCATCAACATGATCGTGCCGTTCGCGGCCGGCGGCACTTCCGACGTGATCGCGCGCGTGGTCGCCGAGGAGATGGCCAAGTCGCTCGGGCAGCCGATCGTGATCGAGAATGTCGCTGGTGCCGGCGGTTCGACCGCGCTGACGCGTGCGGCGCGCGCGGAAGCCGACGGCTATACGATCGCCATCGGCAATGCGGGCACCAGCGCCGCGACCTATACGATCTATCCGAAACTGCCATTCACGCCGGGCTCGTTTGTCCCCATCGCCATGGTCGCGAAGACCTTCGGCATCGTCGCGCTGCGCAAGGATTTTCCGGCGAAGAACCTGCAGGAATTCATTGCCTATGCGAAGAAAAATCCCGGCAAGGTCAATCTCGGCCATGCCGGCGCCGGCTCATCGAATTTCCTGATCTGCAAGAGCTTTGCGCAGGCCGCGGGCATCGACGTGACGCTGGTCGGCTATCGCGGCGCGGCGCCGGCGCTGACGGATGCGATCGGCGGCCAGATCGACGGCGTCTGCGACTCGGCCGCCTCGGTGTCGCAGGCCATCGACGACAAGCTGGTGAGAGGCCTCGTGGTCGGCTCGACGGTGCGGCTTGCGACCTTGCCCGATCTGCCGACATCGGCGGAAGCCAGCCTTCCGGATTTCGAAGCGCAGGGCTGGAACGGCCTGTTCGCGCCGAAGGGCACGCCGCCTGCGATCGTCGCGAAACTGAACGCCGCGGCCAAGGCCGCCGTCGAGAGCGAGGCGGTGAAGAAGCGCTTTCACGATTCCTCTACCGTCGCTCCCGACGCCAACGAGCACGCGAGCGAAGTGCTGGGACAATTGGTGACGCGCGACGTCGAGAAATACAGGAAGCTGCTGGAAGAGAAGAAGTAGCACGCAAGCGACCAGAGACACGAAAAAGCCCCGCCAAGCGGGGCTTTTTATTGCCTGCTTATTACCTGCCAGATGTCTTACCTGCCAGGTGTCGAGCCGGGTGCTGCCGGCGTCAACGTCGAACCGCTGGGCGAGGGATTGAGAAGCGTGTTCCCCGACGGGTTCAGTCCGCTATTCCGTCCGGCCGCGGCACTGCCGGCACTATTGCTCATGCCGGTGCCAGGATCAGTACCCGTCGCATTACCCGTCGCATTGCCAGTGGTCGTTCCGCCCGTGGAAGATCCCGTCGTCGCGCCGCTTGTTGCCGCGCCGCCCGTGGCCGAACTTCCGCCGGTGGAGCCGCCGGTGGACTGCGCGAGCGCCCAAGTGCCCGTGAATGCCAACGCTGTCGCCAATGCCAAAGTTGCGAGTTTCATGATTGCTCCTTTTCTTGCTTCGTAACGGCCAACAAGGTTCGCCATGACAGCGTTCCCGCCTGCCGATCACAGTTCGTTGCTGTTCCCATGAAGATTTTCACTGGCCACAAATGTGGAATCGCAGTGTTGCTTCTGTGGAATCGCTGGCCGATATTTCACACCCATTCACAACTGAAGATTGTCTGATTGAACTTGCCGCGCTATCAAGGCCACTAAGGATCGTCCATCCGGTTTGCCTGGAATGCGCCATGCCCGTTGCTCTCGTCGTCTTGCTGCTCGATATCACGCTGATCTATCACGCATCTAGGACCGGCCGCCTGCAGCCCTGGGCCTTCATCATCCTGATGATCCCGCTGGTCGGCGCGCTCGCCTACATCGTCGTCGAACTGGTGCCGGAATGGTTTGGAAGTCCCGGTGCCCAACAGGCACGCAAGCGCATCGCCGGCAAACTCGACCCGGAAAAGCTCTATCGCGAGCTATCCGATCGGCTCGTCAACACAGACACTGTTGCCAATCGCGCCGCGCTGGCAGCGGAGTGCCTGAGGCTCGCAAGATTCGACGAAGCGGTGCGTCACTACGATCACATCCTGATGCTGCCGCTCGGTGGTGAGCCGGCCTATGCGCTGGGCAGGGCGCAGGCCGAATTCGGTCGCAACCGTCCGGCCGAGGCTCTCGCCACGTTGGACGATCTGCAAAAGCGCTGGCCGGACTTTGAATCGGCCGAGGCGCATTTGCTCTACGCGCGTTCGTTGGCAGAGGTCGGGCGGATCGACGAGGCGCTCGAAGAATACTACGCGCTGGTGCCGTACGCTCCCGGTGCGGAGGCACGGGTCCGCTACGGCATGCTGCTGCGCGTGGTCGGCCGCGACGCCGAGGCCAGAGTGGTGTTCAATGAACTGCTGCTCCAGATGAAGCGCGCGCCCAAATATCTGCGCGAGGCGCAGGCGGAATGGCTGTCGATCGCCGAAACGCAATTGCTGAGCTGAGTTTGCGAGACCTCCACGGTCGATGGATGACTATCGTCTGGGCCGCTTGAGCCACCGCCTGTAAGCGTCTTTCGGAATCGTCATGGCCGCTACCCCCGCCATGACGAGCACGAGGCCAAGGGCCAGGTTCGGCGGCACGGATTCGCCGAGCAGCAGCACCGACAGGCCGACGCCGATCGGGATGCGCAAATAGCCTTGCGCATTGGTGGTGAGCGTGCCGAGCCGCGTCAGGCACATGTAGAACAGCATCAGGCCAAATGCGCTCGAGAATATGCCCATCGCGGCCGTGGCCACCAGCGCCTCGGCTGTCGGCCGCAAAGTCCAGGGATGGTCTATGATCAGCGCGAACGGCAACAGCACCATGCCGCCGAACAGCAGCGAGCCCGCGGCCACCACCATCGGGTCGTAGTCGGTCAGCCGCAGCCCGAAGATCGTGGCGCAGGCGAACGAGATGGTGGCGATCAGGATGACGATCTCGGCAAGGATGTTGGCATCGAGCGTAGCGAGCGCGTCGAGGCCGATGATCACGGCCGTTCCGACAAGGCCCAGAATGGCGCCGGCGAGCTTGAGCAGCGTGGCCGGCTCGTGCCGCGTAATGGCCCAGGTGATGAGGAAGGCGAAGATCGGCGTGGTCGAGGCCAGCACCACCGTATTTGACGCCGGCACATATTGCTGCGCCCAGGTGATCAGCAGGAACGGAAACGTCGAGTTGATGGTCTGTTGCTGGGCGAACAGTTTCCAGGCCTTGAAGTCCGTCGGCATCTGGATCCCGCGGATGCGCAAGACCACGAGCAGAAAGCCTGCGGCGATCAGCGAGCGCGCCGAGATGAAGGTGATCGGCGGGAATGATCCGAGCCCGATCTTGGTCAGTGGATAGGTCGAACTCCAGCAGCACGCCAGCGCGAGCAGCAACACATAGTCGCGCCAGCCGCGACGGGCCTGTGGCGCGTCAGGTGGCAACGGCGCCTGTGCCTGCCGGCTTCTTCCACTTCACCCGCTTGATGGTGCCTGAGAAGGTGAACAGCGACCGTTCGCCGGATTTCAGCACACCGCGCAGGAAGATCAGCGAGCCGCCGGCGCGGGTGATTTCGCCCTCGCATTCGACCAGCTCGCCCTCGCGCGCGGCGTCGAGAAACTCGCAGGCGAACGACACCGTGACGCCCGGCCCTTCCAGCACGGAGGAGGCGATCGCAAACAGGCAGTAATCGGCGAACGACATGAAGCAGCCGCCATGGACGTTGCGCATGCCGTTGAGGTGCTTCTTTTCGACCCGGAACGCGCATTGCACGCGGCCGTTTTCGTCCATCCGGTGCCAGAACGGGCCGTTATGGGTCTCAAAACTGTCGCGGGTCCAGGTCCGCCAACCCGCAAATTCGCCCTCGGTTTCGACATGCAGGTCGGGGCGCTGGTCGAATGCATTTTTGGGGAGTTCGTTCACTAAAAATAGCCCTTCAATCCGGTGTTTCCGCCCTTAAATCCGATCCGGGAACGATGTGCAAACGCCGATCCTGCAAGCCTCCCCCCGCAAAGCTCTGGACAGGGCGGAAATGCGCCATAAAAGGCCTTTTCGCACCCCCTCGATCTTCCTAAGAAGAGACCCATGAACGAGCCCCAGATTACCCCCGAACTCGTCGCCAGCCATGGCCTGAAGCCCGACGAGTATGAGCGCATCCTCAAGCTGATCGGACGGGTGCCGAGTTTCACTGAACTGGGGATTTTCTCGGCGATGTGGAACGAGCACTGCTCGTACAAATCCTCGCGCATCCATCTGCGGGGGCTGCCGACCAAGGCGCCGTGGGTGATCCAGGGCCCGGGCGAAAACGCCGGCGTCATCGACATCGGCGACGGGCAGGCGGTTGTGTTCAAGATGGAGAGCCACAACCACCCGAGCTATATCGAGCCCTATCAGGGCGCGACCACCGGCGTCGGCGGCATTCTGCGCGACGTGTTCACGATGGGTGCGCGCCCCATTGCCTGCCTCAATGCGCTCTCCTTCGGTGCGCCGGAGCATCCCAAGACGCGCCATCTGGTGTCGGGTGTGGTGGCCGGCGTCGGCGGTTACGGCAATTCCTTCGGCGTTCCGACGGTCGGCGGGCAAGTGCGTTTCCACACCCGCTATGACGGCAACATCCTGGTCAACGCGATGGCGGTTGGGCTGGCCGAGACCGACAAGATTTTCTATGCGGCGGCGTCCGGCGTGAACATGCCGATCGTCTATCTCGGCTCCAAGACCGGGCGTGACGGCATTCACGGCGCCTCGATGGCGTCGGCCGAGTTCGACGACGATTCCGCCGAGAAGCGGCCGACGGTGCAGGTCGGCGATCCCTTTGCGGAAAAGCTGCTGCTGGAAGCCTGCCTCGAAATCATGGAAGCCGATTGCGTGATCGCGATCCAGGACATGGGCGCGGCCGGCCTGACGTGCTCGGCGGTCGAGATGGGCGCCAAGGGCGATCTCGGCGTCGATCTCAATCTCGATGCGGTGCCGACGCGCGAAACCGGCATGAGCGCCTATGAGATGATGCTCTCGGAAAGCCAGGAGCGCATGCTCATGGTGCTCAAGCCCGAGAAGGAGCAAGAGGCGGAGGAGATCTTCAGGAAGTGGGGGCTCGACTTCGCGATCGTCGGCTACACCACGCCGAGCAAGCGCTTCGTGGTGAAGCATGGCGGCGACGTCATGGCCGATCTGCCGATCAAGGAGCTGGGCGACGAAGCGCCGGTCTATGACCGCCCGCATGTTGCGTCCGCGGCATTGCCGGTGGTGCAGGCACGCGAGGTAAACCCGCCGCTCGGTATTTCGGCGGCGCTGGAAAAGCTGATTGCAACGCCCGAGCTGTGCTCGAAGCGCTGGGTCTGGGAGCAATACGACCACGTCATTCTCGGCAATACCGTGCAGCGTCCGGGTGGCGATGCCGCAGTCGTGCGCGTGCAGGACGGGCCGAAAGGGCTCGCACTCACCGTCGACGTGACGCCGCGCTATTGCGAAGCCGATCCGTTCGAAGGCGGCAAGCAGGCCGTCGCCGAAGCCTGGCGCAACATCACGGCAGTCGGCGGCCGTCCGCTCGCGATCACCGACAATCTGAACTTCGGCAATCCGGAACGGCCCGAAATCATGGGCCAGTTCGTCGGCTGTCTGAAGGGTATTTCCGAGGCCTGCAGCGCGCTCGATTTCCCAGTCGTCTCGGGCAACGTCTCGCTCTACAACGAAACCAACGGCCGCGGCATTTTGCCGACGCCCTCGATCGGCGGTGTCGGTCTGCTCGACGATTTCACGAAATCCGCCACGCTGGCGTTCAAGGCTTCCGGTGAAGCGATCCTCTTGATCGGCGACACCCAGGGATGGCTCGGACAATCCGTGTATCTGCGCGATGTCTGCGGCCGCGAAGAGGGCGCGCCGCCGCCGGTCGATCTGGCAGCCGAAAAGCGTAACGGCGACGTGGTGCGCGGCATGATCCACGCCGGCACCGCAACCGCGGTACACGACGTTTCCGACGGCGGGCTATTGATCGCGCTCGCCGAGATGGCGATTGCAAGCGGCATCGGCGCGCAGCTGTTGGCCGGGCCTGCCTCGATCGTGCCGCAGGCCTATTGGTTCGGCGAGGATCAGGCGCGCTACATCGTGACGGTGCCTGCGGCGGACGCCGGCCTGGTGCTGGCCAAGATGAAAGGCGCGGGCGTGCCCTGTGCGCGGATCGGCACAACGGGCGGTAATGCCATTGCGGTTGCCGGTGAAACGGCGGTGTCAGTGGATGCGCTCAAATCGGCGTTCGAGCGCTGGCTGCCGGCCTACATGAGCGGCAAAGCGTCGTAGGCGCCCGTAGCCCGGATGGAGCGCAGCGCAATCCGGGAATTTCGCGGCGATACCGGTCCCGGGTTGCGCTGCGCTTCACCCGGGCTACGGACTTTCACAGCACCTTGTTCGCTCCCGGGATCTGCCGCAACGCGCGCGTCAGCGCCCAGCTGAACGCGACCGTCAGAACGAATCCGATCGTCGCCTTGATGATCGCCGGCAGGTCGTAGTCGAACAGCCAGTATTGCAGCCACAGTGCGATCGGGTAGTGCACCAGGAACATGCCGTAGGCGTCCGCCTGCATCGGATCGAGTAGCTTGGCTGAGCCTGATTGCCTGAACCTCTGGAAAAAGGCCAGGATCAGAAACATGACAGCCACGCTGAAGACCGTGAAGCAGATGGCATAAAGCGCTTCATACCAGTCCGGCAACGGCGACGGGTTGCCCAGTATTTCGCGCTTGATGAAGATCAGCACCCACAAGAGGCAATACGGAACGATCGCCAGCACCATCCAGTCCCAGCTGACCTTCGCCATCCGGCCGTCTGCAGCGAGCAGCCCGCGATCCATTTGCGCAACGCCGATGCCGGCACCGAAAAAGAAGTAGGTCGCGTAGAGCATCACGCGCCCGTGCTGGACCGAGAACGGCCCGAACTCGAACCAGTTGCTTGGTCCGTAGTGAACCAGCCCAGGAATGTAGAACGCCATGGTGACGGCAAGCATGACTGCGAAGAAAACGGCCGGCCGACGGCGACCGTGTAGCGAGAGTCGGTTGATCGGATCGAGCATGTTGGGCGACAGCCGGTACAGTACGCAGGCAACCAGGTCGAAGGCGAACAAGACCCAGAGAAACCAGATCGGCCCGCTCGGCCACGGACCCTTCGTGACCATGTTCCACCAGTAATCCGAAAAGCCGATTTCGGGATGGTGCCGCAGGGAGATCGCGTAATAGGCGAGCGGAATGACCGTGAACGCGCAGATCACGAACGGCAGGCCAAGCCGAAACAGGCGATCTTGCAAATAGTTCAGCGGTCCCTTCCGGGCGATACCAGACCAGGCGAACAGTCCCGACAGGAAAAAGAACATCGCCATGAAGAAACTGTCAGTGGCGAGCACGATCATGTCGAAGCCGAAGAACGACTTCGGATCTGTGTGACCGAAATAGGTATAGGGGATGACGGCGTGGTGCAGCAGCACCACCAGCGTCAGGAAGGTGCGGGCGCGGTCGAGCGAAGGATTGCGCGTTTTGGCCTTGGGCACCGCGCCCAATTCGGCATGCCCCACGGCGGAAATCGATGTCATGCGCGCCTCCCGGCCAGGCTGTTCGTGCCGAATGTTGCAGCCGGGAACCCGATTCAGCAAGGCCAAATCGGGCACTGACGAGCCGCTCTTCCGCCACCAGGTTGTTTCGGAACCGGCAGCGCAACCCGCCGTTAGGACCGGTGAATTTGAATTAGCGGGTCGCCATTGGCGTGGCCCAGAGGGTCCCGGAGCACGCAATGACAATTCTTAAATGGGCGCTGATCTTCTTTCTGGTGTCGATCGTCGCCGGCCTTCTTGGCTTCACCGGCATTTCGGCGGCCTCCGCCGATATCGCCCGCTTCCTGTTCTATGTCTTCGTCGTGATCTTCCTGGTGCTCCTGATCCTCGGGCTCACGATATTCAGGGCTTAGAGATCGGGGGCCTACGCCACTTCCTCGATCGTCACCTTGTCCGGGTAGAACGCCAGATGGCCCGCGATCTCGGCCATGGCCGGGAAGGGCGTCTCATAGGTCCAGATCGAATTTTCGATGCGCCTGCCGTTGGCATTGATGCTGAAGTAGTTCGCATCCCCCTTGTAGGGACAGTGCGTGGTCCGCTCGGTGCGGGCCAGGAGCGCCATATTGGCATCCTCGCGCGGCACATATTGCACCGCCGGATAGCTGGCTTCCTTCAGGGTGAGCGCATGGGTGGTATCGGCGATCACCACGCCGTCCGCCGAGACCCGGACGCGTTTGGGATTTGCCGTAATCGTGATCGGATGGTCGGGACCGGGCAATTTCATGGTTTTGAGCCTCTTTTTCGGTCAGCCCAAAATGATGGGGCGCGACCGGATCTCACGGTGTCAAACGGTTCGGGGCGGAATATAGTGGCACCAGGCGTGACCTAGAAGAGCGTACGCGCTAGGTTCGGCCGTCACGGTCGCGCGAGCCGGCCGTGATTCGAAATACCTGACGGAGACATGCTGGATGCCGATGGACGCCCACGATATCGAATCGATGATCAAGGCAGCTATCCCCGATGCCGAGGTGACGATCCGCGATCTCGCAGGCGACGGCGACCACTACGCCGCGACCGTGATCTCGGAATCCTTCCGCGGCAAGTCGCGCGTGCAGCAGCACCAGATCGTCTACCAGTCGCTCAAGGGGCAGATGGGCGGCTTACTGCATGCGCTGGCGCTGCAGACCGGGGTGCCGGAAGGCTAGCCCCCGGCAAGCTTCAGCGGGGGCGCATCGATGACGGACAATCCGCACGGGGCGCTGTTTCGCCCGATCGTACCGCACCAGCACAGCCGCGTCACCTATGTCGAGCTGTTCTTCGACCTCGTCTTCGTCTTTGCGGTCACGCAGATATCGCACACGCTGCTGGCGCATTTTACGTTGCTGGGCGCGCTGCAGGTCACGGTGCTGTTTCTCGCGGTGTGGTGGGTGTGGGTCTTCACCTCCTGGATCACCAACTGGCTCAATCCCGAGAAGACTCCGGTCCGGCTGCTGCTGTTTGCGATGATGCTGGGCGGGCTGGTGCTGTCGACCTCGATCCCGAAGGCGTTTGAGGAGCGGGGACTATGGTTTGCCATTGCCTATGTGGCGATGCAGGTCGGCAAGACGATATTTCTGTGGCTGTCCACGCCGCCGTCGCGCCCGCGGACACGCATGAATGCCATCCGGATCGCCGCCTGGCTGTCGATGTCGGCGATCTTCTGGATCGCCGGCGGGGTGATGGACGGCCAGTCGCGGTTGGCGCTGTGGGCGATTGCGCTCGCCGTCGAATATATTTCGCCGGCGGTGCGGTTCTGGATTCCCCGATATGGCGCGTCTTCCGTCGCGGACTGGATGATCGAAGGCGGCCACATGGCCGAGCGCTGCGCACTGTTCATCATCATCGCGCTCGGAGAATCCATCGTCGTCATCGGTGCAACCTTTGCGGAACTCACATGGACGATCGAAAACGTTCTGGCGTTCGTCTCAGCCTTTGTCGGCAGCCTCGCGATGTGGTGGATCTATTTCCACATCGGCGCCGAGGCCGGCTCCGAGCAGCTTTCAAAATCGAGCGAGCCGGGAAGGCTGGCGCGTCTGGCCTATACCTATCTGCACTTGCCGATCGTGGCCGGCATCATCGTCGCGGCGGTAGCCGACGAACTGGTGCTGAAGCACCCGGGCGGGCATTCCGATCTCAAGACCGTGATAAGCGCGATCGGTGGCCCCTTGCTGTTTCTGTTCGGGACCATCCTGTTCAAGTACAGCTTTCGCGGCTTCCTTCAGCTCTCGCACGGGGTGGGTATCATCGCACTCTGCGTGCTCGCCTGGTTCGCAGGCGGGCTGTCGCCGCTGATGCTGTCCATCCTGACCACCGCGATCATGATCGTGGTCGCCGTGTGGGAATCGATCTCGCTGCAATCCGATCCGAGAGAATAGGAGCTCTAGTCAGGCAGCGAACGCCTGACCGGCAGCAATGGCGACGTGCTGTTGTGATCGACGACGTTTCGAAGAACGAGATTTGACAATTGCACGACAAGCGCCCGTAGCCTGGCATTTTCCTCGATGAGGGACACCCGTTCGGTGTCCGCCTCTTGATCCCAAGCCTGGTCCTCGCGAGCGGGCGACGAGCTGGAATATTGCTTCCGATTGCCGGACGCTGGATACGCGTTGCCCATGACTAACATCCCTTGGCACGAACTCACCCCTAGCCGAGCCTGCCGCAGAAACTCGACTGAGTCCGCGTCAAAAGTTGGACGTTTCGAAGGGCAAACGGGAGCGCAGATGGAGCGTTTTGCGGGCGGCTCGATAAAGATGAAGATTTGTTAAGAAGTTTGTCTATAGTGAGCGCGGCAAAGGTGCGGGGACGCGCGGCGGCGTAGCACCTTTCCATCAGACCTTGACCAGCGCGATTCATTCAGTGCCCACGGAGTGCCGTGGTGGGAATACGCGCCTATGAAACAAAGTGAAGCTAGAGTACGCATCATTCAGGAGTGGGATCGCTGGATCTTGATGCAGTCGATCGAGCAGGACGGACCCACTGGAAAAGACTCGTTGAAGTTCTTCCACGAGCTGCAGGACACCGGATCGCCGCTACTGGATTTCCAGTCTCGCGGGCAGGACAAGTGGCGGATCATTCACGCGTGGTTGCTGGGTGCAGACCGACTGTCCGATGACTGGATATCTGTCGCGCCCCGGATCGCTCCAACACGCAGGATGCGACCGGAGCGCAGGAGGTCGGACTGCAAGACCTGACCTGCAACACCCGAACTGCAAAGCCCGGGACCACTCCTCAGGCTGACGCCGCCAGCGCGTGAACCGAAAACATCCGGTCGCGGTCGGTCCAGGATTCCCGTACCGACCAGCCGGAGTCGCGCGCCAGTGCGGTGAAGCGGTCGAGGCTGTATTTGTAGCTCGACTCGGTGTGGATGCTTTCGCCGGGTCGGAATGAAAAATTCCGTCCGAGGATGCGTACGGTCTGCGCCTTCTTGGCGATCAGGTGCATCTCGATGCGATGGCGCTCGCGGTTATAGACCGAGCGGTGCATGAAGGCGGAAACGTCGAAATTGCCGCCGAGCTCGCGGTTGATGCGGACCAGAACGTTGAGGTTGAATCGCGCGGTGACGCCGGCGGCGTCGTTATAGGCATCGTAAAGCACCCGCTCGTTCTTTTCGAGGTCGACGCCGATGACCATCTGCGCGCCTTCGCCGAGAATCTCTCGCGCGCTGCGTAGGAAGGCGCGCGCTTCGTGCGGCTCGAAATTGCCGATCGTCGATCCCGGGAAGAACCCGACCTTGGGCATCCCTTCGATTTCAGCCGGCAGCGCAAACGGCGCGGTGAAATCGGCGGCAACCGGATAGACGCCGAGATCGGGAAAATCCTTGCGCAAGGCGCCCGCCTGCGCGTTCAGGAAATCGCCTGATATGTCGACCGGGACGTAGGCGCTGAAACTACATCGTTCCAGCAGCAGGCGGACCTTGGTGGTGGCGCCGGCGCCGAATTCCACCAGCGCTGCGCCCTTCGGAATGATATCCGCGATCTCGTCGCCGCGGTTGCGCAAGATGCCGAGTTCGGTGCGGGTCGGATAATATTCCGGAAGAACCGTGATCTGCTCGAACAGCTCCGAGCCCCTCGCGTCATAGAAATATTTCGGCGACAGGCGCTTGGGAAATTGCGACAGATCGCCGATCACATCTCCGGCGAAGGCCGAGGTCTGCTCGTCGAACTGGTGCGCTTTGGCCAAAGCGGCGGCATGCACATTCATGATACTCTCCTGAACGCGCTTACCGGCGCGCTTTCTTCATCGGAAATGTCAGGCGTAATCGGCGAGGCGTAACCCCGTGAATTGCCAGCGGTGGTGCGGATAGAAGAAGTTACGGTAGGTGATACGGCTGTGACCGGGTGGAGTTGCAAGCGAGGAGCCGCGCAGCACCAGCTGGTTGACCATGAACTTGCCGTTATATTCGCCCAGCGCGCCCTCGATGGCGCGGTAGCCGGGGTAGGGCGAATAGGAGCTGCGGGTCCACTGCCAGACGATGCCAAAGGCGTCGTTGAGCTGGCCGGCGCGGGCGGCGACTTCCCATTCCATTTCGGTCGGCAGATGGCGGCCGGCCCAGCGCGCGAACGCATCCGCCTCGTAGTAGCTGACATGGCTGACCGGGGCGGCCGGATCGACCGGCTGCAATCCGCCGAGCGTCATGATCCGCCATTCGCCATTGACCTGGCGCCAGTGGCCGGGCGCCTGCCAGTCCTCGCCGGTCGCGGTGGCAAAACCGTCCATCAGCCACAGCGTGGCCGTGCCGTAGCCGCCGTCCTTCATGAAGGCTAGCCATTCGGCATTGGTCACGAGGTTGCTGGCGAGCCTGACCGGGCCGACGAGGGCGCGGTGCGCCGGCTTTTCGTTGTCGAAATGGAAACTGTCGTCGGTGTGCCCGACGGTATGGATGCCCTCGTTGAGGGTGACCCATTCCTCTGCCGAACAGTGCGACGCCGGGAAGCGCCAGGACGGATCGTAAGCCGGCGGGATCGGATTCTGCGCAAAGGCGTGCAGGATGTCGGTCAGCATCAATTCCTGATGCTGCTGCTCGTGGTTGAGGCCGACCTCGACCAGCGGCGCGAGTCTGGCGAGGCGCTCCTCGCCGGCGGTCTGGAAGAACTTGATCACGGCGGCATCGACATGCCGACGATAGGCGGTGACCTCGTCCGCGCTCGGGCGGGTCAAATGGCCGCGCTGGTGGCGGGCATGCCGGGGACCTGCGCTGACGTAATAGGAATTGAACAGGAAGGCGTAGTCGGGGTGGAAGGGCTGGTAGCCCTCGCAGTGCTCGCCGAGCAGGAATTGCTCAAAGAACCAGGTGGTATGGGCGCGATGCCATTTGGCCGGGCTGGCGTCCGGCATCGACTGGATGAGCTGGTCCTCGGGGCTCAAGGGCGCGGCCCGGCGCTCGGTTTCGTCGCGGACGGCCAGATAGGCCTCCACCAAATTCTGGGCGAGGGTGCCGGAATCGTAGAAAAGTGACGGGGCGGGGGTCGCAAACTCGGCGGCGGCTACTGATTTCGTCACAGGTGTCTCCGGTCAAGGGAGAGAACGTTAGTCTGGCGAACTGGTTCCTGAAGCGCAGTCCGTCCTAGATAGGGGTTCCCGTCCGGGAAAAAAGCCTCCCCGCGCTATGATATTGGTGCCGTCAGACTATGGGGCCGCGGTCGCCCCGGGAGGCCCGAGCCGGACCCGCGCATGCCAGCTCCTCGCCATTTTACTTTGGATGCACAACGGTTTGGGCTACATATATGACAAGTGACCGGGTTACATCGACCAGTCGGCCCGTCAGGCGAAGCCGCAGGGGGCTGTGCCCCAAAAGGAAGCAAATATGAGCATCGAACAATTTATCGCCAACGAAGTGAAGTCGAACGACGTCGTGCTGTTCATGAAGGGCACGCCGCAGTTTCCGCAGTGCGGTTTTTCCGGCCAGGTGGTGCAGATCCTCGACCACGTCGGCGTCGGCTACAAAGGCTTGAACGTCCTGGAATCCGCGGAGCTTCGCAACGGCATCAAGGAATATTCGAACTGGCCGACCATCCCGCAGCTCTACGTCAAGGGCGAATTCGTCGGCGGCTGCGACATCATCCGCGAGATGTTCCAGGCCGGTGAATTGCAGCAGCTGTTCGCCGACAAGGGCGTCACCGTCAACGCAGCGGCCTCGGCCTGAGCGGTCCCGCTCGCCAGATCGGCAAGGCGCGGCTGGAAGTCATTGTTGCCGACATCACCACGCTGCGCGTTGACGCCATCGTCAACGCCGCGAATTCGTCGCTCCTTGGCGGGGGTGGCGTCGATGGCGCGATCCATCGTGCTGCGGGGCCGGAGCTTGTTGCCGAGTGCCGCATGCTCCACGGCTGCAAGACCGGTAACGCCAAGATCACCAAGGGCTATCGGCTCAAGGCCAAACACGTGATCCACACGGTCGGTCCGGTGTGGAACGGCGGCACTCTCGGCGAGGACGATCTGCTCGCCTCCTGCTATCGCCGTTCGATCGAACTGTGCGAGAAGGACGGCCTTGTTTCAGTGGCCTTTCCCGCGATCTCAACGGGCATCTATCGGTTCCCCGCCGAACGCGCGGCGGGCATCGCAATTCAGACCGTCGTCGATACGCTTGCTGCTGCGCCCACAGTGGCGCAAGTGATCTTCTGCTGCTTCTCCGACGCCAGCGCCCAGTTGCATCAGGCGGCATTGAATACCTTCGGCGGCCCTTGTGCCGATTGAGGTGCGGGTTACACTCCCCTCCGAATTCCGGGGAGGGGTCCAATGAATTCACATAAAATGCTGGGTACGCTGGCCGCTGGTGCCCTGATGCTTCTGGCAGCGCCACAGGTCCGCGCCGAAGGCACTTTCGATATTCCCGCAGGCGCGCGTTTCAACCAGGACAAGCTTGCGAAGATCACCGAGTTCTTCAAGAATGAGGTGTCGACCGGCAAGATCGCCGGCGCCAACGTCCTGATCCAGCAGCACGGCAAGCCGGTCTATCACGAAACCTTCGGCGTGCAGGACGTCGTGTCCAAGGCGCCGATCAATGACAAGACCATCTTCCGCCTGTCTTCGCTGACCAAGGCGATCACCTCCGTTGTGGCGATGCAGTTGATTCAGGACGGCAAGATCAAGCTCGACGATCCCGTCTCGAAGTACATTCCCTCCTTCGCAAATATGAAGGTCGGTGAGGAGAAAAAGGCCGAGGACGGCACCAAGACGCTCGAACTGGTGGCGCTGACCCGGCCTATCACCATCCTCGATCTGATGCGCCATACCTCCGGCATCACCTATGGCTTCTATGGCGACAGTCTGGTGCGCAAGGCGTACAAGGAGGCCAACATCTATGCGGGCGAATTCGACCTTGCCGAACTAGCCGAGCGGATCGCCAAGCTGCCGCTGCACAACCAGCCCGGCGCGCTCTGGCAATACGGCCATTCTACCGACGTCCTGGCGCGGATCATGGAGATCGTGTCCGGAAAATCGCTGCTCGAGATCGAAAAAGAAAAGCTGCTCGATCCGCTCGGCATGACCGACACCGGCTTCTTCGTTACCGAACCGGAGCGGCTGCAGCGGCTCGCCCAGCCGTTGCCGAACGACAGCGATTTCCGGGTCGGCCGCCTGTACAGGACGGAGGTTCGCCAGAAGTGGGAATCCGCCAGCGGCGGCATGGTTTCGACCATGGCGGACTTTTCGCGCTTTGCGCAGATGCTGGCCAATGGCGGTACGTTCGAGGGCAAGACCTATCTTAGCCCGAAGACGTTCGAACTGCTGGTATCGGACCACGCCGGCAAGGGCTCCGGTGTTGCGCGGGATCATTACTATTTCCCCGGTGACGGCTTTGGCATGGGGCTTGGGCTTGCCGTGCGCACCGATCCCGGCAACGCCAAGCCGCCGCCGCCGGGATCGCTGGGCGAACTGAAATGGGACGGCGCCAGCGGCTGCTATATGGTGGTCGACCGCAAGCAGGACATGTTCTTCGTGGTGCTGGAGCAGACGCCGACGGAGCGCCAGCGCGTCCAGCGAACGCTGAAGCAGTTGGTCTATGAAGCGTTGGAGAACTAACGGCGCCGCAGGGCGCACCCTTATTGTAGCGGCGCTCGCCATTCTCCTGGCCGCCGGATGGCTGCACGCGGTGCGAGCCGAGCCGAAAGCGCCGAACGCGCCGACTTTCTCACGCGCGGCCCTTGAACAGATCGCCGACTACATTCGCAACGAAGTCACGACCGGCAAGATCCCCGGCGCAGTCCTGCTGATCCAGCAGCATGGCAGGCCGGTCTATCTGCAAAGTTTCGGCGTTCGAGACCCCGCATCTGACCAGCCGATGACGCCGGACACGATTTTCCAGATCTATTCGATGTCGAAAGCCGTCACGTCGGTTGCCGCAATGATGCTGGTCGACGACGGCAAGCTGGCCCTCGACGATCCCGTGTCGAAATACATTCCTGCCTTTGCGGATGCAAAAGTCGGCGTCGATCTTTCCGATGAAGCAGGACAGTATCCGCTCAAGCTCGAGCCGTTGAAGCGCCCGATCACGATCAGGGATCTGCTGCGGCACACGTCGGGGATCACTTACGGCTTCTTCGGCGAAACCGCGGTGCAGAAACTCTATGCCAATCCCAAGCTGTACGCCGGCGATTTCGACAACGCCGAATTCGCCGACCGGATCGCGACACTGCCGCTCGCCGATCAGCCCGCAGTGCGCTGGAACTACAGCCATTCAACCGACGTGCTCGGCCGTGTCGTCGAGGTGGCTTCGGGGCAAACGCTGTTCCAGTTCGAGAAGAAAAGACTGTTCGATCCTCTCGGCATGTCCGAAACCGCATACTATGTCGCAGATGAATCGAAGTGGTCGCGCATTGCCCAGGCATTCCCCGTCGATCGTTTTCGGGTGGCCGGAATGAGGGACCCGGCATTGCCGCGGCGCTGGGAATCCGGCGGAGCGGGCCTGGTCTCGACGATCGGGGACTACGCGCGCTTCCTGCAAATGCTGCTGAACGGAGGCAAGCTGGACGGCAAGCGGTACCTCAAGCCGGAGACTGTCGCGCTGATGACGTCGGATCAGATTGGGCCGGAGACCGGGATCATTCACGATCCCTTCTATTTCCCGGGCCCGAGCAGCGGCTTTGGTCTTGGTTTTGCCGTGCGCACTTCACCGCCGCCGAATACGACATGGCCGCTCGGCGAATACCGCTGGGACGGCGCGGGCGGCAGTTTCTATTTTGTCGACCCCGTGGACGACCTGCTCGTTGTCTGCATGGTGCAGGCCCCGACGCAAGGTGGGCGGATCCAACTGGCGCTGAAGACGATGATGTTTGAGGCGCTGGGCAAGGGCGTGCGCAAGGATTGATGATCGCCGGAATTACGCCACCGCGTTTCGCGCGATCGTCTCGCGATAGAATGACGCGCTCAGCTTGGGGGTACGACGCAGCGTACCGAAGTCGATGTGGTAGAGGCCGAAGCGCTGTTCATAACCGTCCTGCCATTCGAAATTGTCCATCAGGCTCCACAGGAAATATCCGAGCACGGGCACGCCCTCTGATGTCGCACGCTGCAACTGCGTCAGATAGTTGCGCAGGTACATGATGCGATCGACGTCATAGATAGTACCGTCCGCTGCCGCCTGGTCGCTTCCCGACGTTCCGTTCTCGGTAATGTAGATCGACTTCACGTTCCACAGCTTGGCCACATGGCGCGGCACCCAGTACATCGTCTCGGGGCCGGGCCTGAGCCAGGTCGCCTTCATGTGCGGGAACGATTTGGGAAACGGCGCCAGCGTGAAGCCGCGCTCGTTGTCGGCAGCAACGACGTAATGATCAGGCATGTACACATTCAGTCCGACAAAATCGATCGGCGATGAAATGATGCGCAGATCTTCGGCGGTGTATTTCGGAGCATCTTTGCCGGCCTGCGCGAGATATGCATCGGTGTATTTTCCCTCGAGCATCACGGTCAGATAGCCGGCATTGAGCTCGCGCGTCGCGATCTCGGCTGCGCGAATGTTCGCAGGCGTTTCGATGGCCGGGATGCAGCTCACGGCATTCTCCGCCGGACCGACCCTGATTCCGGCCTGTCCATTGGCTCGGATCGCCTGAACCGCGAGACCGTGCCCAAGCGCGACGTTGTGACGGACCTGCTTCACATCAGATGGGGATAGTTTGAGCCCCGGCGCATCAGCGCCAAACTCATGGCCGAGATGGACGAGCCGGGAGCATTCGTTGATGGTGAAGAAGTGCTTCACGCGGTCGCTCAAACGCGCCGCGACATAGGCCGCGTAATCCGCAAATGCCTTTGACGTATCGCGCGAGGTCCAGCCGCCGAAGCGGTCTTGAAGCGCCTGCGGCAAGTCCCAATGATACAGCGTCGCAAACGGCGCGATGCCGTTGGCCAACAACTCGTCGACAAGGCGGTTGTAGAAATCGAGGCCCTTTGGATTTGGCGCGCCGGCTCCTTCCGGGAAGACGCGAGGCCAGGCAATCGAGAATCGATAGGCCTTTGTGCCGAGCGACTTCATCAACTGGATGTCTTCCTTGTACAGATGATAATGGTCGGCCGCGATGTCCCCATTGCTGTGATCGGAGATTGTCCCGGGCGTGTGGGCGAAGCGGTCCCAGATCGATGGACGGCGGCCATCTTCGTTCACGGCTCCCTCGATCTGATAGGCGGAGGTCGCCGTGCCCCACAGAAAATCGTTCGGAAAACCGGAAGAGGTTTTTCGATTTCGCGCTCCGGTGTCTTCGCCCGATTGGGCCAGTCCGGGCCCGGTCGACAGCATCGACGTTGCAAGCGCCGACCAACCTGCAATCCTGCCAAATTGGCGTCGGGAAAATCTCTTGAATGGCATCTTTTCACTCGCCGCGCGGAATCAATTTTGAGCAAAACAAGGCTCACTCTTGATGCTTCGTGTTTGTAGCAAGCCTTATATCACTGCTTCCGCGATCCCGCGCAATTGTGTACGCGGCCGGGTCGACAGGGCTGTCGCGCAGGGTTAAATAGGCAGATCTATTCACCTTGGGAGCAGGACCGATCGGCTTTCGGACGCCGCTGGCGCTTTTATTCGTATCGCTGGGCATGGTTGCCGCGGTGTGGTGGTGGCTGGCCACGCCGGTAGCGCTGACGCGCGCGCCGATCGATGACGCGGCCAAGCTGGAGTGTGTTTCCTATGCGCCGTTCAGGGGCGATCAGACGCCGCATGATCCGACGCTGATCGTCCATCCGGCGCAGATCGCGGAGGATTTGGGTGAACTGGCCAAGGTCTCCAAATGCATCCGCACTTATTCGATCGACAACGGGCTCGACAAGGTGCCCGAGCTCGCGTCCAGGGTAGGATTGAAGGTTCTGCTCGGCGTCTGGATCGGACGCGATCGCGCGAAGAACGCGCAACTCATCGACATCGCGGTCTCGCTGGTCAAGGATCATCCCGGCACGGTCGCGGCGCTCATCGTCGGCAGCGAAGTGCTGCTGCGCGGCGACATGACGGTGGGCGACCTTCGCCAAACGATCCAGTCGGTCAAGCCGCGCGTGGATGTGCCGGTGACCTATGCCGACGTCTGGGAATTCTGGCTGCGCTACCGGGAGGTCGGCGCCGATGTCGATTTCGTCACCGCCCATTTCCTGCCCTATTGGGAGGACGTTCCGCCGCGCGCCGAAGATGCGGCCGCGCATGTGGACGGCATTCGCAAGCAGGTGGTGGCAGCCTTTCCCGGCAAGGAGATTTTGATCGGCGAGACCGGCTGGCCAAGCCACGGGCGGATGCGCGACGGCGCGCTGGCTTCCCGCGTCAATCAGGCGCGATTCATTTCCCAAATTCTCGAGCGGGCGAGACAGGACAATTTTCGCGTCAATTTTTTCGAAGCCTATGACGAGCCGTGGAAGCGCCGCTGGGAAGGAACCGTGGGCGGCTATTGGGGCCTGTTCGACGGGACCGAACGCAAGCTGAAATATCCGGCTGGGGTCGCCATCAGCAACTATCCGTTCTGGAAGCTGCAGATGGCATGCGGGCTGTTTCTTTGCGTCGGTGTATTCGCCGTAGCCGCGATCACGCTGAAGCGCCGGCCGTCGCAGCCGCCACTGGCATCGTGGCTCGCGGTCGCCGTATCCGCGACTGCCGGCGGGATCCTGCTGGGCGTGAGCGCCGACAAGATGCTCCACGAAAGCTACGGAGCCGGCGGTTGGCTGGTCCAGGGCTTGCTGCTGGCCGCGGCCATCGCTGCACCGCTGCTGTCCACCTATGCCTTGATGTCGGGGCGCGCGCTTCCGTCGTTTCTCGAAGTGCTGGGGCCGCGCAAGGGCCTGACCCCGTTCTTCATGACCAACATGCTGGGCGTCACGCTGATTGTGACGACGCTCATTGCCGCGCAGACTGCACTCAGCCTGATATTCGACGCGCGCTGGCGCGATTTCCCGTTCGCGGCCCTGACCATGGCCGTGGTGCCGTTCTGGACATTGGCATTCCTCAACGGTTCGAAATCCGGCGAGCGGCCGCTCTCGGAAGCCGTGTTCGCCGGGCTGTTTGCCATGGCAGCGGTCTATGTGGTCTTCAACGAAGGGTTCGAGAACTGGCAGGCGATGTGGACCGGAGCGGTGTATGTCCTGCTCGGCAGTGCGCTGTGGCGGGCGCGCACTGCTGCTGTTGCCTGAGTTCGCTCACGCCCCGCGCACGATCTCGCGCACGATGCCGACCGTCTCCTCGATCATCGCAGAGCCGACGTCCAGATGCGTGCAGGCGCGAATGCGGCCGTCCATGATGGCGAGCAGAACGCCGCGCTTGCGCAAAGCCTCGACCATTTTGTCGCCGGCGACGCCCGCGCCATCCGGCCTGAAGAACACCAGATTGGTCTCGGGCTGCTGCACCTCGATGCCGTTGATCTGCGACAACCCGCGCGCCAGCGCCCGCGCATTGGCATGATCGTCGGCGAGGCGGTCGACGTGATGGTCGAGCGCGTAGACGCAGGCGGCCGCAGCAATGCCGGCCTGCCGCATCGATCCGCCGAGGCGCTGCTTCCAGCGCCAGACGTCGTCGATGAAGGCCCGCGAGCCGGCAATGACGCCGCCGATCGGCGCGCCGAGCCCTTTTGAGAAATCGATCCAGGCCGAATCCCAGCCCGCGGCCATATCGCGCGCCGATATTTTTGTCGCGACGCAGGCGTTCAATAGCCGCGCGCCGTCCATGTGGGTGATGAGTCCGTTGGCCTTGGCGATCTGCACGACTTCATCGAGCGCCGCTTTCTTCCAGATCGTGCCGCCGCCGATATTGGCGGTCTGCTCGACGCTGACGACGGTCTGCGGCGGCTGGTAGCGCGAGCGCGGATGCAGCGCGGCGCGGAAGGTTTCGGGCGCGAATTGCCCGTCGTCGCCCGGCAACGGCGTGATCTGGAATCCGCCAAGCGCGGCATGCGCGCCGCCTTCGCGCGCAATGATATGCGCGCTGGCATGCGCGAGAATTTCGTCGCCCGGCCGGCAATGGGCGAGGGTAGCCGCGACGTTGCACATGGTGCCCGAGGGCATGAACACGGCGGCTTCCTTGCCGAGCAGGTCGGCGACACGCTCGCACAGCAAGTTCACCGTCGGGTCGTCGCCGATCTGTTCGTCGCCGACCTCGGCGCGCGCCATCGCCTCGCGCATCGCTTGTGTGGGGCGCGTCTGCGTGTCCGACAGCAGGTTGATGCGGATGGGGTCAGCCTTGGGATCGCGCGGGGCAGGGGTGTAGTGCATGGCAAGGGCTCACAATTTTGCGTCATGGCCGGGCTTGTCCCGGCCATCCACGTTTTTCCGCGCTGACCATAAAGGCGTGGATGCCCGGGACAAGCCCGGGCGTGACGGAACAACCGTCTGCGCCAAACAAAAAGGCCCCGGCAAAGCCGGGGCCTTTGATATCTCCGAACCGAAATTCGATCAGCGCGAATAGAATTCGACGATCAGATGCGGCTCCATCTGCACCGCGAACGGCACGTCGGACAGCGCGGGGATGCGGCTGAACTTCGCCGTCATCTTGGAGTGATCGGCTTCGATGAAGTCGGGCACGTCGCGCTCGCCGAGCTGGCTTGCTTCCAGCACCGGGGTGAGCTGCTTGGAGGATTCCTTGATCTCCACGAGGTCGCCAGGCTTGAGCTTGTAGCTCGAAATGTTGACGCGGCGGCCGTTCACCTTGATGTGGCCGTGGTTGATGAACTGGCGGGCGGCGAACATCGTCGCCACGAACTTGGCGCGATAGACCACGGTGTCAAGGCGGCGCTCGAGCAGGCCGATCAGGTTTTCACCGGTGTCGCCCTTCATCCGGCCGGCCTCGACATAGATGCCGTGAAACTGGCGCTCGGAAATGTTGGCGTAGTAGCCCTTGAGCTTCTGCTTGGCGCGGAGCTGCACGCCGAAGTCGGACAGCTTGCCCTTGCGGCGCTGGCCGTGCTGGCCGGGACCGTATTCCCGGCGGTTCACGGGGCTCTTGGGGCGGCCCCAGATGTTCTGGCCCATACGGCGATCGATCTTGTATTTCGCCTCACTGCGCTTTGTCATCGCGTCCTCTGCATTAGGTTTGAGTGTTGAGGAAACGCGCCCTCCTGTGCACCGGCATGGCCGGGGCCGACAGGTCCGCCTCGAAAGCTCGAGGAAGACCACGGGTCGCGAAACGCAACGCGGGCCGAAACCGGCCCGCGAGCAAGCGGGTTCTTAGGGAGAAATCGCCGTTCTGTCAACGAAAACGGCCCATTTTCCCGGCCAAATCGGCCCGGTCACGTCGCGACCGCCCGGACCGGTTTGGGCTCGCTGTGCTGTCGATTCGCTCGCAATTCGGCGGCAATTTCGCCGTTCAGCACCTGTTCCAGCCGGTTTAACGCCTTGGCCATCGGGGCAGCGTCGGTAACCCGGTGATCCCAGCGCAGCACGACGTCGATGGTCTGGTCGGGCTTTTCCACCCCATAGCTCAGGACAAACGGCCCGGGGCTGATGGCATGGAGCTGGCCAGCGCCATAGGCGGCCACCGAGGTCACCCCAAAACTGCCGAAATAATTGGCCCGCTGGCGGCCGAAATTCAGCCCGATCGCCCAGAACAGGCGGCGTAGCGGCAGCGGCAGCCGGGTGGTCCGCAAAATCTTCCGGAAAGCCGGCACCTCGTCGATCGGCGCCGTCTTGGCGTGCCGGATCAGCGCATCGACCTCGGCAAGCGGCATTTCATCGGGCGCGGTGACCTTTTGCGGCAGCACACAATCCTGGCCGTCCTCGACCCGGGCGATCGCCACCATCGCGACGCTGCGGGGCAGTTCGTAAAAGGCAGGCATCGGCCATTTGATGTAGAGGGTGCGCAGGATCGGCTCTTCCTTCGCCACCAGCGCGAATGCCTTGACGAAGATCGCAGCCCAGCCCGGCCGCTGGGCGGCCTGCGCGCGGACCTCCTGCAGGGCGCGGATATGAAGCGGACGCGCGAGCGAAACAAAGGGCACGCGCATCGACGCATACATGAGGTCGGTGACGAGGCGGCGCGGCAGTGTGATTTTTCGAACCGTTCCGCGCATTCGCTCCGCTCAGGGTTTCCGCAATGGACCAATCAGAAAAAGCTGGCAGGCCGCCTCGGCGACCTGCCATCACCTCATCTAGCACGAACAAGGCGTTTTGACGCCAGAAGGTTCGTATCCGGGATAGCACGGTCAGCACCGACAGCGCGCCCGCCGACGCGACGTAAACCGCAAGGACTTTGAAGGGCTTGCCGCCGTCTCGGCACCTATCGCTTGATCCCCTCGAAACTTGCCGCGATGCCGCGCTGGAACAGCGACCAGTCGAAGCCGAGCGCCAGCGCGACATAGCCGCGCTCAATCATCCGGTTGGCCTGTTCGGCGGTGCGGGCAACGCCGCCGATCGGCACGCCGCTCTTGAGGATGCCTGCCTCGGCGCGCGCCATCAACTCCAGCACTTCCGGATCGTCGGGCAGGCCGCGCTTGTTGATCGAGGTCGCGAGGTCGCCGGGACCGATCACCGCAAGGTCGATGCCAGGCGTCGCCATGATCTCGTCGATGCGGTTGACCGCTTCGACATGCTCGATGGTGATTATGCAGATCATGTCGTCGTCCGCCGTCGCCATGTAATCCGCCATAGACACGCCCCAGCGGAACGGCGCGTGGAACGGGCCCCACAGCCGGTCGCCTTTCGGCGGGTAGCGCATGCTACGCACGGCCTTTTCGGCATCAGCGCGGCTGCAGATCATCGGGAAGTTGATGCCGAGCGCGCCGAGGTCCATCGGCGCTTTCGCCAGCCACGGCTCGTTGGCGGCAATCCGCCCATCGGCACGCAGGGCGTACCGGCTGTTGCGGTGATCATCGCGTGCGCCGAGCCGAGATCGATCGGCCCGTGCTCGAGATCGACGATGATCCAGTCGATCCCGGAACGGGCCATGATCTGCACGGTCTGAATGGAGGGGATGGTCGCGATCGCGCCGAAGGTGGGGCGGCCGTCCCGCCATAGCTGGCGCAGACGGTTGAGCGGCGCAGGTTTTGTGGAGGTCAAGGCGGGAGCTCCCTGGTCGTGTCGGCCGGCAGCAGCATAAAGATAAATTGATGACGTATCGAGCCAGTGTTTTCTCATCGCATTCGCCGCGCCACGATTCCGGCGCAAGAGGCGAGCAACGCAGTGCGAGGCTTGGCTTGAAGGATGTGTTCATGATGATCGATCGACGAACTCTGTTGGCTGCGGCATCCAGCTTCGTGCTCGCGCCGGCTTTCGCGGAAGAGGCGCCGCCGGCACTTGCGGCCTACGAGCGCGAGACCGGCGGACGGATCGGCCTGTACGCCGAAAATCTATCGAGCGGCGCGAAGGTCGCATGGCGCGCCGACGAGCGCTTCGTGATGTGCAGCACGTTCAAAGCCTCGCTCGCCGCCTGCGTGCTGGCGCGGGTCGACCGTGGCGAAGATCGTCTCGAGGACAAGATCGCCTACAAGTCCCAGGACATTCTCGACTATGCGCCGGTGGCCAAACACAACCTTCCTGAAGGCGCGATGTCGGTGTCCGACATGTGCAAGGCCACCGTCGAGCTCAGCGACAACACTTGCGCCAACCTGTTGCTGGCGCGGGTCGGCGGCCCGGCTGCGCTGACTGCGTTCTGGCGAGCGAGCGGAGATACGGTCTCGCGCCTCGATCACAACGAGCCGGAACTCAATCGCTCGCGGCCCGGCAATCCTCAGGACACCACCACGCCTGCCGCCATGGCCGGAAATTTGCGCCGCTTCCTGCTCGGCGCCGTGCTCAAGCCGGCGTCACGCGACCACCTCACCGAATGGATGGTGGGCTGCAAGACCGGTGACAAGCGGCTGCGCGCGGGCCTGCCCAAAGACTGGAAGATCGGCGACAAGACCGGCAACAACGGCAAGGACGCCTGCGGCGACATCGCGATGGCTTGGCCAAACGCGGGCGGGCCGGTACTGATTTGCGCCTACACGCAAGGCGGTAAGCCGACGGCACAGCAATTCGAAACGGTTTTTGCGGAAATCGGGCGAATGGCGGGCCAGCAATTGGGCTAGGCGTGCACTCATGAATCCGGCGATAGCGCGCCGGCCGCATGTCGGCCTTACCCCGAAAGCAGACGTCGGGCGGGCAGGTCGGCACGTCAGCTAATGGGCACCCGAAGGCAATGTTATGGAGTCAAAAAGAGGCCGCCAGCCCCACAGCCTCTTCAGCGCAATGATCAGGCCGGTCTGCCTGCTCGACCGGGCCCGACACCCCGCGCAACCATTATCGTAGATACGTCCCGTCAGGCCTGGCCCGCTTGCCGCCGCTGGGAGCGGGAGTATATTGGGTCGATGGCTTGTCAGCTCGCCCGATCTGAAAGCGTTCTTGTTCGCCACGCCTTTTTTCGGTGGGCCTCTCAGACGCAAGCCTGGAGCTCCTGGTCTCAATGCTGGTCGAGCGCCGCTTCGACGCCGGTGCCACTGTCGTGCCGGAAGGAGATCGGCGGCTCCGCCGCGCCGACAATCGTATTGCCGAGCTGCAGATGCTTCACGCGAGTCAATGACGCAGATTCGCGTGCGTCATGTGGGTTGAGATGAAACTGCGACCAGCAAAAATGGTCAAGTCGTCGGCGCGGGTGAACCCTGATGAGGAGAAACAGACATGACCAAGGCATTCATCGGCTTGATCGTAGCGTTAGCCGTTCTGTGGACGTCCAGCGCCATCGCTCAGACCGCTGAGCCGCAGCCTGCGCCGAAGATCGTGGTCGATGCGCCCTTGCCCGAACCGTTGAGCCGCGGAGTCGTGTTCATCCAGTACCGCACCGAAAATCTGCAGATCGTCCCGGTGTTCGGCCCGAACGCCATCGATGTGTCGCCCCGCATAGGGCATCTCCATGTGGCGGTTGATGGCGCGTCGTGGATCTGGGCCGAAACCAGCGGCGGGCCCATCATTATCGCGGGCCTTCCTGAGGGACCGCATAAAGTCGAGATTACGCCCGTCAATGCAAACCATCAGCCCCTGGATCGAAGCGTCGTCGTCGAATTCGTGATCCCCGGAAAAAAGGCGGCGAAATAGGGACCTCCGTTCGGCGACGGGCTGGTTGCATAGGTCGTATTCGCGCGGACGCAACCAGTAAGCCGAGAGCCAGCCCGGCGATTGTCGCAATCAATCCCGTCCCTGATCGACATCCCTTGTGTCCGTGCGGAGATGCACTTTCTGCAATCGGTTGCGCACGAACATGCCGAGCAAGGCGCTGTGCGGATGCAGACGACGCGATGAGGCTGCTCGGCAGCGGCTTCATGATTCCATCCGCGGGGCAGCAAGGCGCCTCACGCGAAACTTTTTAGGACCCGCAGGTCGGCAGCCTGGCCTTAATATTTTCTGACAACGGGTTTTGTTGTCGGAGGCGCTCCGGGCGCGGGCGGCGAGATGGCAAAGGTCACCCAGGCATTCCAGCCGGCTGGCCGGTTTTCCTCAGCGAACTCGCCGTAAGCCTTTAGATTGAGATAGCCCTGCATGTCGCCGACCGGAAAAAGGAATCCGATCTGGGGACCGACGCCAACCACCTGCGACTGGAAGCAGCCGACACGGTTGCCTGAACCGCTGTCGCAGCCGAGCTCCTTGTAGACATAGCCCACGAGGCCAACCATGACCTGTTTCGACAGGAATTGCGATGCACCCCAGTCGAAGTGCATATCGACGCCGCTTTGATATTGCGTCGAGGGGTTCTTGAAATTGTAGGTGAAGCCGAGCACGCCGGAGAATTCGTGGCCGGTCTGCGGGTTGAAATAGGTATAGCCGCCGCCGCCGTCGATCGCGCCGTGTCCGATGCCGAGGTTCGACAGGCGCGTTGACTCGTAAGCGCCAACCGGGATGCCGCCCGTGACGTAGGTCATGTAGTTGTGGACGCCGGCGTTCCAGCGCAAGGCGAATTGCGGCACCAGGTCCCCAAAGCCCCATGTCGTGTCGCTGATGCTGTCGGACCGCGAGAAGGGGATGCTGTTGCCCAACGGGCCCGTGATCACGCCTGACAAGGTCCCTGCCAGGCTGGTGCCGACGACGCCATACGCTGCTACGAGGGACACCGACGCCTGGCCGCCGAGCACCGGCGTCTCGAATACATAGGTCGGGATCACAAAGCCAAGATTGCCCGTGGCGTTGACACTCAAATTCAGATTTGCGTTGACTGTAAGATTGCCCGGAACCCTGCCGAGCGAGAATTCACGCGCACGCGCGACGTCGGCGCCGGCGGATACGGAGGTATGGTAGTAGACCGTCGCCAGTGACCAACCCGGCTGCTGCGGCGTGGCCGCGAGGCTTCCAAAGAAGCCAGGGACCCAGAAGCTGATGCCGTTTTCGTCGGCCAGCGCAGAATGAGAAAAAAACATGATCGCGGGAGCCAGGACGGTTGCAGCAAGGCCAAGTCTGCGTCGACGTGCTGAGATTGGCCGCCCGCTTTTCGCCGCGGCTAGTGCAATTCTCGCTGTCATATTGTGCCCCGTACGTGTGTCGACTCTCCATTAAAAATTCGGCGACATCGTAACCCCCGAGCAGGCGGGGCTCACCACGCAAATTCAGCCAGGGTTCATTTGCCAGAAAAAAGATGAGCACTGCGACCAACGAGCCACAGGGGCTAGAGCGGTGAGATGGCCGTGGAACTAACTGCTACGGCGTCCGCAGGTCCGGTTCCATCGATCGGCCAATCGGAAATGCAACAATTGGTTTGGGATTTTCGCACCCATCACGCGCTTAGTTACATCGTGAGTGAGGGTTGTGCGGTCGAGACGAGCGATTTGACGCTCGTCCGCTTTGGTGACGGCCTGCGTTTCACATAGTGCCTTCAGGCTGCCAGCACGAACTGCATTCCCATTGAGTCGACACGCCATAGGCGACTTTACGCCGGGACGCGCCCGCCGAAGAACGGCATCAGTGCCTGGCTCAGCGCGTGCGGACGTTTGGACGTAAAGATCATCTCGGCGCCGGGCAGAACCTTGCCGCAGGCGCGATGTCGGTATCCGACATGTGCAAGGCCACCGTCGAGCTCAGCGACAATACCTGCGCCTCCTGCTGCTGGCGCGGTCCGGCAGCCCGGCCGCGCTGACCGCGTTCTGGCGCTCGACGGGCGATACGGTCTCGCGGCTGGACCACAACGAGCCGGAACTGAAATCGCTCGCTGCCCGGCGCAAGGCGGTAAGCCAACCCCAAAGCAGTTCGAAGCGGTCTTCGCGGAAATCGGACGGATGGCAGGCCGGCAATTGGGCTAGGCGCGCACTCACATCGAGCGCTTGGCCGGCCCTAAACCAGAGGGCTTTGCGACATCATTGACCGGACATCGGCGTTTCGTCCCGGTATACTCCCTTGCACAATAAACCCAGGGGAGGAGACAAAGATGAGGACGATACTGGTCGCTGCCGCTCTTGCCGCCCTTACCGTCGGCGCATCTGCTCAGGACAAGCGCCCCGATTACGGCACAGCGGTCAATGCTGCGGGCGCGAAGAAGATCGCAGCCGGCGTCGTCGCCGAATGCCAGAAGAACGGATGGAATGTGGCGGTCGCCGTGGTCGATAATCACGGATTCCTGGTGTATTTCGAACGCATGGACAACACGCAGACGGCCAGCATGGACATCGCCGTCGGCAAGGCGAGGGCCGCGGCGACCTATCGGCGCCCGACCCGCGTTTTCATGGAAGCGATCAATAAAGGCGGGTCAGCCACGATCACACTTCCCGGTGTATTCGCCTCTCCCGGCGGAGTGCCGATCATGGTCGACGGCAAGGTCACTGGCGGCGTGGGCGTGAGCGGCGTCACCGGCGACCAGGACGAGCAATGCGCCAAGGCCGGCCTCGGGACGACATAGGAAATTGCATCCTGCGCTCCAGCGTACAAGCGCCGGCACGGTTCTGTTGTAGCCGTGCCGCGCCTTGACCAACGACCGGCACGCACAGGCCACAGTTGCGCGTCCGAAACGCGTGATGTGGGCTTCAGTGAAGATTTTCGTACGCCGGCCCTCGGAGCGTGCGGCAGTCGCGGCGCTTGATCCGCGCGACGCCGACGAGCCTTAGATGCGCACCACTGTCACTTGCATGAAACTCGTCGGCGGGTGGGCTTTCCGGAAGACGAGCTTTCCATTTTCAAGAAGGTACGAACAACCGGCTATGCCCTTGACTTCTTGGCCAAGCAAACCCGTATTGGTCGTAGGTGCGGCGAGCACAGCAAACTGGTCTCCAGTAAGCAACCTGGCGTCGATTTCGTTAAGATGGACCGCCGCCATCGGCGAGAACCTGTAATGACCGGTGGGTTTCAGATTGGGAAATGCCGCAGCCACTTTATCTGAGCATTCCTTGATTATGGCGGGCGTAACGAGGGATTGCGCCGTTTCGGCCGCCCGATCCCTTATGGTCATGATACCACCGGGGCCGGTTACACAGTTGGCCAAAAGCAACGCGCACCCGCCCAGCACAAGTATATTACGCAGCCTCACGATTTCCCCCAACGCATGTGATGCTTTTTCATTCCTGAGATCCAACCCGGATGTCGCTTTTCGCGGCGGCTGAGTTACTTTCAGCCGGTTCCATTAATACGCGCCAAAGGCGACTCTACGCCGGGACGCGCCCACCGAAAAACGGCATCAGGGCGCGGCTCAGCGTGTGCGGCCGCTGGGAGGTGAAGATCATCTCGGCGCCGGCCGTATCGCTTTCCCGGCCTGGAGATCCGAGCAGGCCGGACACACGCCGGGCGATGGCGGGCGCGGGATCGATCCAGTCGACCGGCCACGGCGCGAGCCTTGTCAGGCGGTCGAGCAGCAGCGGATAGTGGGTGCAGGCCAGCACGACGGTGTCGGTGCGATCCTCGCCATTTCCGACAAAGCAGGGGGCAAGCTCGGCTGCGATATCCGCATCGCTCACGTCGTTGCCGCTGAGGGCGGATTCGGCGAGCGAGGCGAGTTCTGCCGATCCCACCAGCGTCACGTCGCAGCCTTGCGCGAAATCATCGATCAGGCGCCTGGTGTATTCGCGCTTGACGGTGCCCCTGGTGCCGAGCACCGAAACGCGTTTGGTCTTCGAACTGGCGCAGGCCGGCTTGATCGCAGGCACGGTGCCGACGAACGGCACGCTATAGGCGCTGCGCAGATGCGACATCACGAGCGTGGAAGCGGTGTTGCAGGCAATCACCACCAAAGCCGGGGCGTGGCGCGCGATCAACTCGCCGACCAGCGGCACCACGCGGGCAATGATCTCTTCCTCGCTGTGATGGCCATAGGGAAAGAACGCATCGTCGGCGACATAGACGTAGTGCGCGTCCGGCCGGGCGCGGACGATCTCGCGCAAGACCGTGAGACCGCCAAGGCCGGAGTCGAAGACGAGGATGGTGGGCGGGGCTGACACGCTGCGACCTTAGCCGATCTGCGGTTACCGTTGGGTTGCTTTCAGTGTGCCGACGGCATCACGGAGCTTCTCGACGGCGGTTGCGACAATTTGGAATGATTTAAATCGGCTTGGCAAGGCCGGAAAACTGCTGGGGCGGGCGCCCAGGGCCAATTCAAGGCACCCGCAGAGAGGTTCGACCGATGGGTGAGGGAAGTCCCGCCAAACCGTTGCGCCGGTTGGAAATTCTCCAACTTGCAGCGTTTTGACCCTTTGCGCCGGCGGAACGATCAACTCTCGCCGAACACGCGCTTGAAGATCGTATCGACGTGCTTGAAGTGATAGCCGAGGTCGAACTGCTCCTCGATGTCGGCATCGGTCAGATGCTTCTTCACGTCAGGATCTTTCTTGAGCAGCGTCTGGAAGTCGCCTTCGCCGCGCCAGACCGGCATGGCGTTGCGCTGGACGTATTTGTAGGCGTCCTCGCGGCTGGCGCCCTTTTGCGTCAGCGCGATCAGCAGCCGCTGCGAATGCACGAGGCCCCCGAGGCGGTCGAGGTTCTTCTGCATGTTGGCGGGATAGATCAAAAGCTTCTCGATCAGCCCGGCGAGGCGCATCAGCGCAAAATCGAGCGTGACGGTGGCGTCCGGTCCGATCATGCGTTCGGCCGAAGAGTGCGAGATGTCGCGCTCGTGCCAGAGGGCGACGTTTTCCATCGCCGGCATCGCATAGGCGCGCACCATGCGGGAGAGCCCGGTGAGGTTTTCCGACAGCACCGGGTTGCGCTTGTGCGGCATCGCCGACGAGCCCTTCTGGCCCTCGGAGAAGAATTCTTCCGCTTCCAGCACCTCGGTGCGCTGCAGGTGACGGATTTCGATCGACAACCGCTCGACGGAAGAGGCGATCACGCCAAGCGTTGCAAAATACATCGCGTGACGGTCGCGCGGAATCACCTGGGTCGAGATCGGCTCCGGCTGAAGCCCCATCGCCTTGGCAACATGTTCTTCGACGCGCGGGTCGATCTGCGCGAAGGTGCCGACGGCGCCCGAAATCGCGCAGGTCGCGACTTCCTTGCGGGCGGCGACCAGGCGCTCGCGGGCGCGGGAAAATTCCGCGTAGGCATAGGCGAGCTTGAGCCCGAACGTCACCGGCTCGGCGTGGATGCCGTGGGAGCGTCCGATGGTCGGCGTCATCTTGTGCTCGAAGGCGCGCTTCTTCAGCGCTGCCAGCACCTTGTCGATATCGGATATCAAAAGGTCGGCGGCGCGGGTGAGCTGCACGTTGAGGCAGGTGTCGAGCACGTCGGAGGAGGTCATGCCCTGGTGGACGAAGCGCGCCTCGGGGCCGACGATTTCGGCCAGATGGGTCAGGAAGGCGATGACGTCATGCTTGGTCTCGCGCTCGATCTCGTCGATCCGGGCGACGTCGAAGGTGGCATCCCTGGCCTTGGCCCAGATCGTCTTCGCGGCTTCCTTGGGGATTGTGCCGATTTCCGCCAGCGCATCAGCCGCATGCGCCTCGATCTCGAACCAGATCTTGAAGCGGGTCTGCGGCTCCCAGATGGATGCCATTTCCGGGCGGGTATAACGGGGGATCATCGACAACTCCGGGCAGCGTAGGGCGGGATCGCGAGGCGATCCCGGCCGATTTGTTTTTACGCTGCGCTTTAGCAAATCGTGTCAGGGGAGGCCACCCATACGGGGGCGCAGAGACGGGAAAACCGGAAGCTCTGGCAGGGCAGAAACCCGCTCGGGACGGCCCCTAAAGACTGGCCAGCCCGCACTCCACGGCCAGGCGGACAAGCTGCGCGTCCGTACGCATGCCGGTCTTGGTCTTGATCAGATAATGGTAGTTTTGCACGGTCTTGATGCTGAGATTGAGGTTTGAGGCGATCTGCTCCGTGGTCGCGCCAGCGGCCAGTTGCCTGAGGATCTCGATTTCCCGCTCGCCGAGCTGATCGAGCACCGATCCCGAAGGGGAGAGGCTTTCCATCGCCAGAACGTGGGCGATGTCGTCGCTGATCGCCGGCTCGCCGCGGACCAGCGAACGGATCGCCCGGATCAGCTCGGAAGGGGCGGAGCCTTTTGTCACATAGCCGTTCGCCCCGGCATTGAAGGCCGCCTTCACCTGCGCCGCCTCGCAGTGCATGCTGAAGACCAGAATGCGCGCGCCGGAGCTGCGCGAGCGGATGTTCCTGACGGCCTCCAGGCCGCTGGCACCCGGCATCAAGATGTCCATCACCACGACGTCGGGGGCGTGCGCCTTGAATGCGCGGTAGGCGTCAACCGCGTTGTCGGCCTCGGCCACCACCTGGAAATCGTCCTGATGTTCGAGGACGCGCCGGTAGCCTTGCCGGACAACAGGATGGTCGTCGACGAGCAGGATCGAAATGCCTGGGGTCTGCGGCGTGGTCATCAAGCCGCCAGCGGGATCGTGGCAGCCACGCTCACCCCGCGATTGGCATCCGCGATCGACAGCGAGCCGCCAAGGGCGGTGACCCTCTCGCGAATGCCTGTCAACCCGAAGCCGGTGGACGCTGCGACCTTGGCCGCATCGCCGCCGCCGTCGTCCTCGACATGGACCAGCAGCGCGTTTTCCGCTCCCGTACGCCGCTCGATCCTCAGCACGATCCCGCGCGCTGAGCTGTGCCGCAGCGAGTTGGTCAGGCATTCCTGAACCATCCGGTAGGCGGTCGCGGCGACGGCGCCGCGGACGTCGGCGAGATCGCCCTTGAGATCGAGCTGGATCATCGGCTGCGTTGCATTCCCCGACCGCCAGTTGTCGACGAGATCGACAAGGCAGGCCTCCAGCCCGAGTTCCTCGGCGGGCGGATGGCGCAAGCGCTTCAGGGTATCCCTGAGGCAGGCCATGATGCGATGGGTGGCCTGCGAGATCATCCGCGCGTCCTGCGCGACCTCGCATCTGCTCTGGTCCTGCGCCTGCGCGCTGGCGACCTCGATCGTGTTGGCAAAGGCAAGGATCGCGGCCAGGTTCTGTCCGAACTCGTCGTGCAATTCGCGGGCAAGCACGCGCCGCTCGTCGCTGCGGATTTCCAATAGACGCCGGGTCAGCGCGGCACGTTCTTCCGTGGCCTGCGCGAGGCGGTCGCCGAGTTCGCCGACGGCCTGCCCGATCATGGCAAGGTCCATCGAGCGGAAGCGCGGCAGCGAGGTTCGGTATTGGCCGCGCGCCATGCGTTGCAGGGCGGCAACGATCTGCTGCGCGGGCGCCAGCGTATGCGCAATCGCCAGCGATGCGAGCAGCGCGATCGCCACCGCCATCAGCAAGGCGAGGTGGATGTTGTCGAGGATGTGCTGCCAGGCCAGCGCGATGGCGGCATTTGGATCGGGGACGGCCGAGACATTGCCTGCGTTGGCGGCGCGCGCGCTGATCGGCCGGACGACCGCGGCGTGATCCCCAAGCAGCGTCTGTACGGTGGCGGCGAACCAGTGTGGCGGAACTTGGCCGATCCCCTTGCTCTGGCCGCAAAGCGGATTTTCGAACGCGCCGGCGGGCTCGATCTGGACGCAGATGCCCGGCGAGATCAGCCCCATCGTTTCAATGGTGCGCCATTGCGGCGCCGGCAATAGTTGCTCGCGCATCCTGTTGCCGCGCAACAGCAATTCGCGCCAGTAGAGCGCTTCCAGCGCGACCGAGACGCGTTCGGCGGAAGCGGCCGTGGCGCGATCGACGCTGCGATGGGCATCGATCGTCGCCCAGACGGTCGCCGCTCCCAGACACAGGATGACGACGACGAACAGGCGGCCGACAAGCTGAAGGACGAGGCGCATTCGATCACTCCCCAACGTGCGGATGCGTGCAACAGCACCGCTAATTCGCGCCAAATGCAAGCCGGCGAGGCGCAGCTCGGGAAATTTTCCCAGCCAACCCTGGGCATATGTCTTTGGACGCGGCCGTGGGCCGCTGATCTAACCAAACTCACGGATTTTCGTCGCGGCCGGCCTTGGGCGGAACCGCACTTCCCAGCCAGGGAGCTGACGCAGCATGAGTGCCACGGCCAGCGCCGAGACCGCGCCCTCCGGCGCAGACACGTCCGAACGCAGCGTCCTCCTGTTGTGGATGATATTCACCGGGCTGTCGGTCTTCGCCGTCGTGCTGTTGTGGCGGTACGGACTGCTCCATCTGATGGTCAGTTCCGACCGCACCTACATTTCGAGCGTCATTGCCGTCTTCTATTTCGTCACCTGCTTCCATTGCTTCTGGCGGACGCGCGCGATCGCGCGTGAGGGCGAGATCACGCGGCGCTGCCGCGCCATCCTGTCGGCGCCCGGCGGGACGAGGGGACTTGATCACGCGCGCGCCCTGCCGGGCGGGCTGGTGCCGGATCACATCCGCAATCTCGTGAAAAAGGCGGAGGCGCAAGCCGCCGGCCGCATCGACCAGACGCTGCTGCTGCGGACGCTGGCCGATCGCTTGCGCGGTTCCAACGGATTTGGCGCATTCGTTTCCGACACGCTGATGAAGCTCGGGCTGCTCGGCACGATCATCGGTTTCATCATCATGCTGGCGCCGATCGCCACCCTCGATGCGGCCGACAAGGCCGCGATGAAAACATCGATGGGCCTGATGAGCGACGGCATGGCGGTGGCCATGTACACGACGCTGGCGGGCCTGATCGGCTCCATCCTCGTCCGAATTCAATATTACATGCTCGATGCCGCTACCCAGCGGGTATTTTCCGATGCCGTCATGCTGACCGAGACGCACGTCACCCCGGTATTGGAAAGCCGTCCTGGAACGCCACCATGATGGATGACTTCGGTCTCTATCCGCGCGAGGAGCCGTTCGACCCGCTCGGCGTGATGCTGTTCAAGGCGCTGCAGGTGATCGCTTTCCTGTTCTTCCTTGCGCTGCTCGCGGTCTCGCCCGATGCAAAGGAAGGCAAGATCGATTCCAAGGCCGAATTCCTCATCACGATGGACTGGCCGGACAGTCATCCTGATGACTTCGATCTGTTCGTGCAGGACCCTGTCGGCAACATTGCCTGGTACCGCCGGCGCGAGGCCGGTTTCCTCACCCTCGACCGCGACGATCGCGGCGGCGCGAACGATTTCATCATCGTCAACGGCAAGAAGATCCTGTCGCCGGTCCGAGAGGAAATCGTCACGGTGCGGGGCGTCGTCCCCGGCGAATACACCGTCAACGTCTCGCACTTTCAGGCCACGACCGGACAGCCGGTCCCGGTGAGCGTGAAGGTGCAGAAGCTCAATCCGACCGCACAGGTGATCTTCGACAACAAGCTGACGCTCGATCACTCTGGTCATGAGAAGACGGCGGTGCGCTTCTGGCTTGACTCCGCAGGCAAGGTGATCGACGTCCAGCAGCGGCCGAAGTCGCTGATGGAGACGTTCCGTAACGTTCGCTCCAACGGCGCGGACCTCGATCCGAAAACCGGCGTGAGGATGCCGCGCCGTGAATAGCCTTCAATCCGTCGTCCTCACGCTCTCCCTCAGTTACGCGCTGATCGGCGCGCTGCTGCTGATTGTACTGGTCTATGCGCGCCTGCCGTGGTCGGCCAAGGCCGTCGCCGTGGTGGTGACGAGTGCGTTCTACATCGCAAGCTTTGTCGGGGTGCGCGGACTGCTGGGCTGGGCCACCATCGACAGGCTGCCCGCAAGTTTCAAGCTATTGCAGGCCCGTATCGTGGAGCCGCACTCGCTGGAGGGCGATCCGGGCTCGATCTATCTGTGGGTCGAGACCCTCGACGAGGGCAATCGGCCGAGCGGCGTCCCGCGGGCGTTTCGCATTCCCTACAGCGACAGGCTTGCGGAAAAGACCGACAAGGCGGCGGGCGAGATCGCCGCCGGCCGCCCGCAGGGCGGTCGTGCCGCCGATTTTGGCGATGGCGGCGGCAGCCTGCTCCAGGCCGCCCGGGAGTACATCACACCCAGCATGATCCTGAACACTTCGGGCGGCGATCCCTCGACGGGCGGGGGATTGCTTGTCGCGCCCCGCGATGGCGACGAGGTCTCGTTTACCCCGCTGCTGCCGCCGCGGATGCCGCCGAAGGACGAGCAATAGGCTTCCGGCGAGGGGGCCGGCCGGCCCGGCAATCACGGATTATTGACTGACAGATATTGAAATCTGTCAGCGAGACATGCTATATCCATTGCCGACGCCGGTACTCGGGCGTCGCCCGGCTCTTAAGGTTTGAGCCCGGTACTTGCAAAGGACTACGCTATGACGACCCATCTCATTCATCTGACCGCCCAAATCCAGCACTGGCTCAACCAGAGCGTCGCTCGTCATCTGGCCGCCCAGGCCGAGCGGCTGGAACCGGCCACGAAACATTAACCCGCCAAGGGGATTACAAGGGGATTAGGATGACCACTCGTCCCATCGTTTCGCAGGTGCGCGCATGAACGAAGTCGTGGTTCTGACCCCCGAACGGATTCTGGAGGTGACCGAGGACGTTTTGCGCCGTTACGGGCTCGCCAAGGCAACCGTGGTGGATGTCGCTCGCGCCCTCGATGTCAGCCACGGCAGCGTCTATCGCCATTTCCCCAGCAAGGCCTCGCTGCGCGAGGCGGTGGCCAAGCGCTGGCTCGACCGTTTGAGTGCGCCCCTTTTGAAGATCGCGGAAGCTTCCGGCCCGGCGCCGGCGCGGCTGGATAAGTGGCTGCGCACGATGTTCTCGATCAAGCACAAGCGGCTTGGCGATGATCCCGAAATGTTTGCGACCTACCTGACGCTGGCCCGCGAGGCCTGCAAGGCCGTGAACTGCCACAAGGACTGCCTGGTCGATCAGATCGCCCTGATCCTGTCCGACGGCGTGAAGCAGGGCGCGTTCGAGGTCGCCGACGTCAACGTTTCGGCCCGCGCCATTTTCGACGCCACCAGCCGTTTCCACCATCCTGCCCATGCCGAGGAATGGAACGAGCCGGGTGCTGCGGCGCGGATCGAAGCCTTGCTCGCACTGCTGCTCAAGGGCTTGGAAGCGCCGCGCAAGCGCTGACGATCTTTCTGAAACCGCGTTTGCGCGACCCTTCTCCGTAACCGCGCCGGGCTGCCCGCAGCTTTCTGGCCGAATAAGATCACGCTGGCGACGCACCGCGGCCACATACTGCACACGATCAGGTGGCGAGATTGCAAGAGACAGGCATCGTTGGATTGGCGGATGTACCTGATCTCGACGATCCAGGAAGCCCCCGGGGATGATCTCTCCGGGGGCTTCTCGTCTTTGGCGAAACCTCTTATCGGGAATTACGCATGCTACGTATCTTTGTGGCTTCTGTTGCATTGGTGGCGATCACGATTGTGCTGCTGCTCCACGCGACACACCACGGTGCGCATGCAAACTCTCCGGCGCATTGCGGCTTTTGGACCGAAATAGAGGCAGGGTTGTCGTGTCGCTAACCTGTCGAGGTCGCCCTGGGCGATGTCATGATGGCGTTGTCTATTGTGCCGCGGAATGGTGCTGAGATTGACGAATTGATCTCAGACAAACGCGCAAACCGGCAGCCGATGTCGGTTTGTCGGGCAGAGCGGACCTCCTTTGGGAGCCGCTTCCAAGTCGGGAAATGATGACCCCAAAGCGGATACGGCGTGGCGGTGATGCCGCCGATCCCATCCGCGGGGTTGGGCAGCAGCCTAACCACGCTTTTGCCGACCTTCGGCGGGAGCGCCCTTGACGAGGAAGCCTGCGGCATCCATATGCCATCCAATCAGATGGTGTATGGATGGAGAGAGTTATGGCTGACAATGTACGGGAACTTCGGCCCAAGCCGCCTGAAACGGAAAAAATCACGATCAATCTTGGCTATGTCGACCTTGGTCACGTCGATCTAATGGTTCAGGAAGGGTTCTACTCGAACCGTACCGATTTCATCCGGACGGCGATCCGGAACCAGCTCGAACGTCACGCCGACGTCGTGAAGCAGTCAACGGCCCGCAAAAGTCTGGACCTCGGGCTGCGAAACTACAGCCGCGAGGATCTCGAAGCGGTGCAGCGAGCCGGCGAGATGCTGCACATTAATGTTCTGGGGCTTGCCAGCATCTCGCAAGATGTCACGCCCGAGCTCGCTCGCGCGACCATTGCCTCAGTCTCCGTGCTGGGCGCATTGCACGCCAGTGCGGCAGTCAAGGCCGTCCTCGCCGACAGGACGCGGTGAAGGCGATGCTGAACCAGGACATCATTCGGGAGGCAACACGCCTCACGCGCGCGGGCCAACTCGTTCAGGCCACCGCGCTCCTTCAACGCATGCTTCGCGGTGAGAGTGCGGCAGACGCACCATCGCGTACCGGCAGTCATATCGCCCTTACAGGACGCGAACCGCTAATCATTGACGCGAAGGCCAATCCTGTTGAGGAGACGGATAGTCATCCTCAATCAAAGCAAGCAAACTCCGCGCAACCGCGCGTGTTCCGGGCGTTACTGGATAGCCAAAAGGGGCGCTCCGGGATCGGACTGCGAGGTGTGATTAAGCGCGCACCGCTGTCCACACCGGACATCGTGCCGGAGGGCGCCCGGTTCATCGAAAGCACGTACAGCAGTCCCGCGGGAAGCCGTGCCTACAGGCTTTTCATCCCGAGCCGCTATCAGGAGCGACCGCTTCCTTTGGTCGTCATGCTTCACGGCTGTACCCAGTCGCCGGATGATTTCGCCGCCGGCACGAGGATGAACTTCGTTGCTGAGGAACAAAATTGCTTCGTGGTCTATCCTGCTCAGCCCAGACAGGCCAACCAGGCGAAATGCTGGAACTGGTTTCGTACAGCCGACCAGCAGCGAGGCAGAGGTGAACCCTCGCTTATCGCGGGCATCACTCGCCAAATCATGGATGAGTATTTGGTTGATCGAAAGCGCGTCTATGTTGGTGGGCTGTCGGCCGGAGCGGCCGCCGCGGCTATCATGGGAGCAACATACGACGACCTGTACGCGGCGATCGGTATGCATTCTGGCCTCGCGTGCGGGGTTGCCACGGACCTTCCCTCTGCGCTTGTCGCCATGAGACAAGGCGGGTCCGATCACAAGGTAATTTCAGGTGACCGGACACCGGTTCCGACCATTGTTTTTCACGGCGATCGCGACACTACCGTGCATCCAAACAACGGCGATCAAATTCTTGAGCAGTCTGTGAGAATGATCAGTACACAAAAGAAGGTGCATCGCGGGCAAGTACCCGGAGGGCATGCCTATACCCGAACGATCCTGAGCGACGGGAGTGGACGCGGAATGTTGGAGCACTGGAATATCCACGGAGCCGGACACGCATGGTCCGGAGGCAGCCCTGCGGGCTCCTACACTGATCCGCGAGGACCGGACGCAACAAGGGAAATGCTTCGTTTTTTCCTCGAGCATTCGCTCCCAGAGGAGTAGGGCCGCTCGATCTGATCTGATCGTCTAACGGTCTGCAGGGGCACCCGGCGCGATTGCACGCCGCAAGCGGTCTGTTGTTTGATATCCATCAAGACACGCGCAGGCACGGGCGCGATGATGGATGGGGAGAAAAGCGTGCGGCTTGCGATCTTCGCCGATATCCATGCCAACCGGCAGGCGTTCAGCGCGTGCCTCGATTTCGCGCGCGCGCGCGGTGCGGAGCGGATCGTCTGCCTCGGCGATGTCGTGGGCTACGGCGCCGATCCGGAATGGGCGGTCGATACCGTGATGGGCCTGATCGATGACGGCGCCATCGCCGTGATCGGCAACCACGATCACGCCATCAGCACCCCGTCCGAAACCATGAATGCCGCGGCGCAAGCCGCGATCGAGTGGACGCGCGGCAGGCTCAGCGCGCCGCAGCGGCGCTTTCTCGCGCAGTTGCCGCTGACCCGGCAGGAAGACGATCGCCTCTACGTGCATTCCGAAGCCTCTCATCCGGCGCGATGGCACTATGTGCGCGACACGCCGGACGCCGCGCGCAGCATCGCGGCCACCGATGCCCATGTCACCTTCTGCGGACACATTCATCGGCCGGCGCTCTATTCGATGTCATCGGCGGCGAAGATGACGAGCTTCGTTCCGACGTCAGACGTGCCGGTGCAATTGCTCGGCGGCCGGCGCTGGCTCGCCGTGCTCGGGTCGGTCGGGCAGCCGCGCGATGGCGACCCGGCGGCTTCGTTCGCGATGCTCGATACCACCTCGCGCGAGATCACCTATTGCCGCGTGCCTTACGATGTAGAGGCGGCGGCTGACCGCATCCGCACCAACGGCCTGCCGCATTGGCTGGCCGATCGTCTGCTGATCGGGAGGTGAGGGGATGGCGAAGCCTGCAATCGAGCCGGGCGCAGCACTCGGCGGCTTCACGATCGGGAGCGCGTCCACCAGGGCGGCATGGCGACGCTGTGGACGGTTACCCACCCCGGCATCACCGTGCCGCCGATGATGAAGATCCCGCGGGTTGCCGAGGGCGAGGATCCGGCGGCCATCGTCAGTTTCGAGATGGAGCAGATGATCCTGCCGCGGCTGGCCGGCCGGGGGACAGATCGCGACGGCGCTGGCCGATCTGCACCGGCAGAACGTCATTCATCACGACATCAAGCCGAGCAGCATCATATTTCGGCCATCGCCACCTTTTCGCGATAGCGCCGGTATTCTTGGCCGAACATCGCCACCAGATCGCGCTCTTCGAGGAGGAAATTGTTTTGGGGCTATGGCCTCGTTCAGGACTGCTTGAGGCGTCTCCGCTTGCGGAGCCGCGCGGCTCTTTCGAGGGCGTCATCGATCGGTCCGCGGTAGATGCGCTTGTTGTGCAGGCCGCGATTGCCAGCTCGGTGCAACGCGAGCCAAGCGGCTTGCCGTTCGCGGTAGGCGCTGGCGGCGGCAATCCAGCCGTCGAGAAGGCGCCTCAGGCGCGCGGGCAGGACGAGAGGGTTGGCGGCGCTGCCTGCGTGGATCCGGGCGCGAGATTGCATGGCGCTCTCGTGCGGCAACAAGCCTTCTGGTGAAAATTCTGCCTTGTGGGATTGAGCAACAAGCCCGTCATGGTCATCTCCGATTGAGCGGTGATTGACCCGTCCTTAGATTGAGCTGCCTGTTCCAGCTTGACGAACTTCCTGAGAAGACCTTTGTTTTTTCCCCGGAAGCGACTGTTTTTGCTTAGTTTGTAGCGTGAACCGCCTGACAAGGGCGGAGCCTCGTGTCGGATTAACAGAAGTGGTATCAAAATACCGATTTGCCGATTTCGAGATCGACCTCAGCCAGCACGAGCTGCGCCGGCTTGGGGAAGCGGTACATATTGAGCCTCAGGTATTCGATCTCATCGTTCATCTGGTGCGTAACCACGACCGGATTGTCAGCAAGGATGAGCTTATCGAGACGATCTGGAACGGCCGGATCATCTCCGAAGCGGCGCTCTCCAGCCGCATCAATGGCGCCCGGCGTGCGCTTGGCGACAACGGAAACGACCAGGCCCTCATTCGGACGTTGCACAAGCGTGGCTTCCGCTTCGTCGGCGATGTTCAAGCCATCGACGCGCCGAAAACGGATGCAGAGGCGGCTCGACTTGTTTCCGACGCGCCGGGCAGCGTTCCAGGCCGCGTCTCGGTTTCCGCCGAAGTATCCCGCCTCGACGATGTCGTTTCGGAATCCGTAAAGGCAGAGGCAGTCACGCGATCGTCCATCGCCGTGATGCCGTTTGGAAACATGTCTGATGACCCCGAGAACGACTACTTCAGCTACGGGTTGACGGAAGACATTATTCGGCTTCTCGCGCGTAACCGGTGGCTTTCGGTCATCTCGCGACACTCGACTATTGCGTTCCAGGGACGCGTGGTGGATGCACGCGAAATCGGTGAGCTGCTGGGCGTCAGGTATGTGATGGTCGGCAGCGTTCGCAAGAACCGCGATGCTGTGCGGATAACGGCGGAACTCGTCCGCGCAGCGGATGGGAAGCAATTGTGGGCCGATAAATACGACCTGCAGCTGGAGTATATCTTCGATATCCAGGAGGAGATGGCACGGCAGATCGCCGCAACGATCGAGCCCGAGCTGTCGAAGGTCGAGCAGCAGCTCGCCGCCCGCAAGGCGCCGGAAAGTCTGGACGCCTGGGATTGTTATCAACGCGGTCTATGGAATTTTTGGCGCTTCACCACGCCGGGATTCGACTCGGCCGAAACCTATTTTCAGCGGGCGATTGCGGCCGATCCGAATTTTGCGCGCGGCCACGGCGCGCTCAGCTACGTCAATCTGCAACGCGCGTTCATTGACGAACCGAAAGATCGCGCGGCGCGGCTGGAAACCGCGTTGCGGCAGGGACGCCATGCGGTGGCGCTCGACGAGCTCGATTGTTTCTGCCACTGCGCGCTCGGACGAGCCCTGTGCTTGAACCATCAGAACGACGAGGCGCTGGCGGCGCTCGACGTATCACTCGAGCTCAATCCGAGCTTTGCGCAGGCCTATTTCGCCCAAGGGTTCAATTTACTCTGGTATGGGCGAGAGATTGAAGCAGAAACGCTGCTCGATCGGGCGATCATGCTCAGTCCGCGCGACAGTCATATTTCTGCTTTCCACCATGTCCGCTCCTGGGCGCACTTTTCCCTGGGCGAGTATGACATCGCGGTCGAATTCGCGAGGCGGGCGACACGGCAGCCCAATGTCACATACCAGGCGTTTGCGACACTTGCGGCGTCGCTGGGACTTCTCGGGGATCGGGCGCAGGCGGAAACGGTGGCCGCGGAACTGCGGCAGCGCAAGCCAAACTACAACATTGAAACGGCGCGACAGGAGTTCTTCTTCTGCAATGATGTGGGCTTCATCAATCGGTTCGTCGAGGGATTGCGTGTAGCCGGTATTCCAAACGCCTAGAGCCTTTTCCGTTCCGATGGACACGGAACGGGGCGCTAGGGTCAGGACCCATTAAATTTCGGGTAACGTGACCGGTTAGAGCCGGCTGCTGCGTCCGCTGCAGCATGCTGATCCGAGACACCAGATTGCAATCAGGGAGAGCGACTGATGGAGGCTGCCGTAAGGAAGCTATTCGAGCGATACGAAAGTTTTTTTAACAGATCCCTCGGCGATGACGTGGATATGGATGAGGTCGCATCGCTGTACGCCTCGGATTTCATCGCGGCCTCGCCGGCCGGTGTTATGACCGGGAAAAACGACGATCAACTCAAGCAGGTCATGGAGCAAGGATACGCCCGCTATCGGGCAATAGGGACCAAGGAGATGCGGATACGCGATGTCCGCATCTCCCCGATAGATGAACATCATTGTTTGGCCCATGTCGCCTGGACGGCGACCTATGCTCGCGAGGATCAACCGGACACGGCTATAGATTTCGATGTCCACTACCTCGTGCAGAAGCTGGACGGCGAGGCGAAAGTTTTCGGTTGGATATCAGGCGATGAGCAGGCGCTTCTTAAGAAGCATGGCATCGGCTAGCGGCAACTTCGTCCACATATCAGCCGTTTGCCTCGGCCAGACTCCATCTTTGCAGGGCGGCTATGATAGTTCCTCTCCTGCCGGACGCCGACACATTGATTGGCGACAAGGGCTACGACAGCGACACCTTCGCGATCACGGCTGCGGACCGGACAGGTTCATTTCACGCTCCGCCCGGAAAACATTGCTGTGCAGGTTTGCGATCCATTGCCGTCCGCTTGACGTGACATTGAGATAGCGTATTGCCGTCTGGATCTGCGGAGCGACGTTGTTCCAGTAGAACTGCGGATATCTGTAGACAACGTCTGCCGGCGTCTCGTAGCCGAGCGTTTTGTTCATTCCGACTTCTTCGAATTCGTAGAACAGGGCATTCGCTTTTTTCAGGTAGTTGGGGTCGCCGAGTTGCCCGATGAGGTCGGCCGCGCGCAGCAGCAGGCCTTCTTCTTCGTTCAGTTCGTCGTTTGACGATGAAGCAACATAGGGAAATCGCGTATACTCGATTGCCTTGGCGATCCGGCTCGCATCGACTTCTTCGGTAGGGTCGAGCCGCTCGAAGACGAACAGCTTCGAGCGGTCCACATGGTAGGGGCCCAGCGCGGCATCGGATGAACCTCGCGCCAGGCGAATGGTTCGGCCGCTGAGATCCGCAACATAGGAATCCCCGTCATCTCCCTGGACAATTCCGCGAACGTATCCGATGTCGTGGCTAAGGCACGCCAGGATGAAATTGGTGTAGTCGTCTGCCGTCGTATGTCGCAGCATCGCCCGACCCATCAGGATATCGTGCCCGGCGAGTGTCACGAGCATGGTGTGTTCGATGTTGTGATACAGGGCGTCGCTGTTGCCGATGCACTCCAATGTGAGCCTGGCTGCATAGGGGAGATATTCAGCCAGCCGGGCTTGGGAGGAGCCAAACCTGCTTCTGGTATCTGAAGCCAGGAACGAACCCAAAGCTTGCGCGACCAGTTCCGGGATTGTGATCATGAGAACCCCCAACTCAGTTGTGGGACAGCGGCGATCGATGCATCGGCGCCGCACGATAGCACGCCGCGCGCGGGCAGGCCGGATATCGACCGGATCGCACCGCCAAAGAGACCACGCAAAGCAGATTTGACGGTGGGTCAGCTGCCATGACGTATTCTGGTAGAACGGCGCCGGCCGCACCCGGCCTAAGAAGCCAAAATCAAGATTATCTTCAGATTATCTGAATACGGGCTCTAAGCGCGGCAAGTCTGTTCGAGCCATATTGGCCGGCATGGACCGACGAGATTTCATTGCATTTCTGGGAGCGGCGATGGCGTGGCCGACAGCCGCACTCGCTCAGGATTCGACAAGAGTTTATCGTATTTTTTGGGTATCCACCGATTCCCAGCCCGACCCCTTCCTGGCCGGGTTTCGGGAGGGATTGCGGGCGCGCGGCTACGTCGAGGGAAAGAACGTTGCCCTTGAGCTGCACTATGCGCCCGGCAATCCGCAGGCACTCCGCGAGGTCGTATCCGAACTGAAGCGAGGGAACATCGACCTGGCCGTGTCGAGCGGCCCGGCGACGCGCGCGATGACGGCGGTAACGGACGTTCCGGTCCTGTTTGCGTTGAGCGGCGATCCGGTGGAGTTGGACCTGGTCAAGAGCCTCGGCGAGCCGGGCGGCAATTTCACGGGTTCGACCTTCCTTTCGCTTGAGCTGGCGGGGAAGCGGGTTGAGCTGCTGAAGGAAGCCGTGCCGACTGTGCGCAGGCTTGCGGTGTTTTCAAACAGTCTTCATCCGGGAGAACAATCGGAGTGGCGCGCGACCAGGGAGGCCGCCACGGCGCTGGGCATCGAGACCGTCTACGTTCCCTTTGCCGGCAAAAGCGAACTGGACAATGGACTGGCAGCGGTGGGAGACGCGCGTGCGGATGCGTTGCTCGTCTTCCCGGATGTCCTCACGCTGGTGCACCGAGCCAAAATTGCCGACTTCGCCATCGCACATCGGCTGCCCTCGATGTTCGGCTGGAGCGAATACTGCGACGCTGGCGGACTTCTGAGCTACGGCGCCAACCAGCGGGCGACCTATTTCTGGCTGGCGACTTATGCTGACCGGATCTTGCGCGGCGAAAAGCCCGCCAATCTCCCGGTTTTTCAGCCCACCAAATTCGAACTGGTCGTGAATCTCAGGACGGCTGAACGGCTCGGCATCGACCTGGACAAATCTTCAGTTCTTTTCCGCGCCAATCGGGTGATCGAATGACCCCGGCGCACCTCTTATTGGTTCAAAACTCTTTCTATCGGATTTTTCTTTGGTGACCCGTCCGCGCCGCTCCCTGTTCATGAAGTACTTCGTCACGCTGTTTGTCGCAGTGGTGACGCCGCTGATGCTTGGTTCCGCGACCGAAGCCTGGTTTGCGTTTCGCGACAATCGCTTCGATCTCAATGAACTGCTTCAGGTCGAGGCCCGTTCCGCAGCCGACCGGATACAGGCTTTCACCGATGGAATTCGCGATCAGCTTGGCTGGGTCGTACAGTTTCCCTGGACCCAGGGCGAGGACGACCGGCGCAGGATCGACGGGCTGCGTTTACTGCAGCAGGTACCGGCGATCGTTTCGCTTTCGATGGTCGACCCGACCGGCACCGAACGTGTCTTCGTATCCCGCGTGAGCATGAACAGAACCGGCCGCGGCGGGGACATGTCGGCGGATCCGGCGGTTGTGGGGGCGCGCGCGAACCGGGTCTGGTATGGCCCGGTGCACTATCAGCGCGATTCCGAGCCTTACATGCGGATCGCGGTTGCGGGAAACCGCGCCGCCGCCGGGGTTGTCGTTGCCGACATCAACCTGAAACTGATCTGGGATATCATCGCGGCGATCAAGATCGGCGACACCGGACATGCCCTTGTCGTCGACGATTCAGGGCGCCTGATTGCCCACCCGGACATCAGCCTTGTGCTGCGCAGCGGTGCCGGGGCAGGGGAGTTCGATCGCCTCAAGTCCGTCGTCAGCGCAGCGAACGGATCGGCGGTCACCACGACCGGCGAGGACGGCAAGCCCGTCGTTGCGGTTTCGGTGCGTGCTCCCAACGTGGGTTGGACGGTGATCGCCCAACAGCCGGTGCTGGAAGCGTTCGAATCGATCCGCGCCGCGCTGTGGCGTTCTCTGGTGCTCATCGTCATCGGAATCGTTTTCGCGCTTGTCTTGGCTTATTGGCGAGCATGCCGCTTGTGGGGGCCGATCAGGCAACTCGAGGATGGTGTCGAACGGATCGGAATGGGGCAACTCGACCATCGCATCACGATCAAGAGCCATGACGAACTGGAGCAATTGGCAATCCGGTTCAACCAGATGGCGGAAGAGCTGGCCGCTTCGCAGCACAAGTCCGAGCGCATCAATCGTCTGAAGCAATTCCTTGCGCCGCAGGTGGCTGAACTGGTTGAGCACTCCGATCAGCGGCTGTTGGATGCACAGCGGCGGGAGGTAGTCGCGATTTTCGGCGATCTACGCGGCTTCACCGCGTTTACCGCGCGTGCCGAGCCCGATGCCATTCTGGCCGTGCTGAGGCAGTACTATGAAGCCATCGGCGCCGTCACGGCCCGCCATGAGGCGACCTTGATCCGCTTTGCCGGTGACGGTGTGATGGTCCTCGTCAACGCGCCGGTTGCTTGCGAGAATCCGGCGCATCGCGGCGTTCGGCTTGCGATCGACATGCAAGCTGCCGTGCAATCCCTGACCGGGGCCTGGAACGCCCGTGGCTGCGCCATTGGTTTCGGCGTGGGTATCGCGATGGGACCTGCGACCGTCGGAACGCTCGGCTGGCACGAACGCCTCGACTACACCGCCATCGGAAACGTCGTTAATCTGGCATCGCGGCTTTGCGATTTGGCTGATGACGCGCAGATACTGGTGGATCCGGTTGTCACCGGGCATGTCAAGGATAGCGTTGCCCTTGCGTCCATCGGAGAGCAGGCCATCAAGGGCTACGATCGTGCCTTGGAGGTTTTCGCCGTGGGTTGCATGTACGCACCGATACGGCATTTCGATTATCGTTTCCAGACTGCTCACGTGCAACCAGCGGGAGCGAAATTCGACAGAATCGCGCCGGAGCCTTCTCTGACGGATGCCGACTGAATCCGATATCGCCTGTGCTGGCGGGCGGACACTCGTGCCTGACACGTCATGGCGCTGACGAGCAGACAGGCAGGAATGCTGTGGGCAGACTGGTCCAGATCACCCCCGAACCCGAAAGCACTGCAAGCAGCAGTGTTATCCGCCGGAACCACGCGCTCGTCTGACCGGACGACCGCGGAACACCATCTCCGGGCCGGAAAGTGCGGACGGCAAGGATGATAAGGCACATCAAGGCCGCTACGGTGAAGAGAAAAACGATCCAGCTCATCTTGTCGTCATGGCCGCGCTGCGGCCCCGCGCATATCAGCGCTTCGGCGGCGTAGAGGGCGCCGAGATGCGCAAGCCAGATCGCGGGGGCGATGAACAGGCGCAACAAATCGGCTAGCGGCCGGATTCCCTTGAAATCAGCGCTCATCCCGCAAGCCTCGGAAACCCATGAACGAGCAACAAGCCGAGCAGGCTCTGTCCGATCGTGTAGTGATATAGCAGGCTGAAATTATCGAAGATCACGCGCCGTTCGAGAACGAGTCGGCCACCGAGGCTCCGTGCAATCACGAACCCCGCCATGACCAGAATCGGCAAGGCTATTTGCCCTTGCAGGAACGCCGCCGTAAACACCAGGGCGCCATGAATGTCGGTTGCCGGCCGCTGGCCTGCCTGCGACTGTGCAGACACCTCGGCAATCAGCGCTGCGAGAAGTATGGCGGCGGCAAGCCCTGTCAACAGTTCGAAGGCGCGGCCGCTCCGTGACCGGTGGGGCAGGACGCGTCCGGCCGCGACGAGGATGGCGCTGCCGGAAACAAGGAGAAAGGCCGACAAGACCGCCGAAGCGACCGGCGCAAGCGCTTCCGGTTTCGGCCAGAATTGCGGTGAGACCGTCCAAAGATAAAGATAGGAGAATACATAGGCGAGGTAGAGCGAGCCTGCGACCAGCAGCAGCACGATCATTGCCCACCAGGAATGCGACAGCGAACCGGATGCATAAGTCGTGAGCTTGATGCCTCCTCCGATATCGACGGGTTCGAGCGGTTTTGGATCGCTGTCCCACATCCAGACGACGAGCATCGCTACGGCGAGGACGCCGGATATCAGCGCCAGGGTGACGGCCTTGACCGTGAGCAGCATGAAAAATGCCGCGGTGAAGTTTGCCGCTAGAAACGGCGTCCAACCGGGGCCGGGCAGGCGAAGCAGATATTGCGGCGTCGCCTCGATAGGCGAGGTGACGATGGTTTCGCGCCGGCCGGTGATCGAACCGGGCAGGTAATACCGGCCAGCGTCGACGTCCCTGGCGAGGTGCGGCTGTTCCCATAGCGGGTCGGCACTCGTCACGATCGGGATGCTGCGTGGGCCATATTCACGATTGTGAAGCCACTCCAGCGTGCCGCCGTTCCATATATTGCCTGCGGTATCCGAGCCGCCGGGACGCAGATTTCGGGCGAGATCTATCAGGAACAGCGCTATGCCGCTGGCGAACAGGAAGGCTCCCATGGTGGAGACCATGTTCAATACTCCCCATTCCATCACGGCCGGATAAGTATATACGCGCCGTGGCATGCCCATTAGGCCGGCGAGGTGCATCGGAAAGAACGCGATGTTGAAACCGCCAAACATTAGCCAGAACGTCCATTTCCCGAGACGTTCCGATAAGGCTCGGCCGCTGAAGGCAGGGGCCCAGTAATGGAAGGCTGCGAACAGCGGAAACACCATGCCGCCGACCAGCACATAGTGGAAATGGGCGACGACGAAGTAGGTGTCGTGCACCTGCCAGTCGAACGGAACCATCGCGACCATCACGCCTGTAAGCCCGCCAAGGGTGAAGATGAAAAGGAAGCCCAGGATGAACAATGACGGCGTTGTCCAGCGCAGGCGCCCCGAGGCAATCGTTGCAATCCATGCAAAGACCTGGATCCCGCTCGGCAATGACACCGCCATGCTGGCGGCAGAAAAGAAGCTGAGCGACAGCGCAGGGATCCCTGTTGTGAACATGTGATGCACCCACAGGCCGAAGCTGAAGAATCCCGTTGCGATGAGGGCCACGACCACCAGCCGGTATCCCACGAGCGGCGTTCCGGCCATGGTCGGGACGATCATCGAAACCATGCCGGCAGCCGGCAGGAAAATGATGTAGACCTCGGGGTGGCCGAAAAACCAGAACAGATGTTGCCAGAGCAACGCATCGCCGCCCTTGGCAGCGATGAAAAACGGCCAGCCGAAAGCGCGCTCGAGTTCAAGCAGAATCGTGGCGAGGATGACCGCTGGAAACGCAAACACGATCATTCCGGCGAAGATCAGCATGGTCCAGGCGAACATCGGCATCCTGTCGAGAGTCATTCCCGGCGCGCGGGTGCGCAACACGCCGACGATGATCTCGATCGCGCCCGCGATTGCTGAAATTTCGATGAAGCCGATACCGAGCAGCCAGAAGTCCGCGCCTATATTGGGTGAGAACTGCGAACTGGTGAGCGGCGGATACATGAACCATCCGCCTGATGGTGCGAGGTCGAAGAAGAGGGTGCTGAAGAAAACCAGCCCTCCGACAAAGTAGGCCCAGAACGCAAACGCACCCAGCCGCGGAAACGGCTGGTCGCGGGCACCGAGCATCTGCGGAAGCAGGAGGATGCCCATGGCTTCGACGACAGGAACGGCGAACAGGAACATCATCACCGTGCCGTGCATGGTGAATATCTGGTTGTAGGTCTCCTGGCTGAGGAACGTATTGCTCGGCACGGCGAGCTGGAGCCGTATCAGCAGGGCGAGCGTGCCGGCCAGCAGAAAGAACAGCATTGCCGTGCCGACATAGAAGTAGCCGATCACCGTATTGTTGACGTCGGTAACGATACGCCAGGACCTGGGGCTCGCCCAGACGGCTTCAAGTGCGGCCTGTTCGTCGCGTGGCCGGGGCAGCGTGCTCGGATAACTCGATATTGTGGCGGTGTCAGCCATCGGCGTCCATTGCTTTAAGGCTGAGAAGATAAGCGGCGAGCGCATCCAGTTCTGGAGGCTGCAGGAAGCGAAACTCTGGCATCAAATTGCCGGGCTTGACGTGCTGGCCATCGGTTATGAAACGCACCAAATTGTCGTGGGTGAGCGGCATGGTATCGATGCCGACCGAGCGCCGCGCGCCCATCTGCGTCAGGTCCGGACCCAGCTTACCGGCAGCGGCGGTGCCGCGCACCGTGTGGCAGGCACCGCATCCCGCCCCGAGGAATAGATGTTGTCCTCGTTGCTCGATGTCGGATTGGGGAGCCCTTGCCGGCATGGCTGCCCGCCGCAGCCAAGCGGCATGTTCGGATGCCGGCATCGCTATCACCTCGAGCGCCATCAGCGCATGGGCGCCGCCGCAATACTCGGCACATTGCCCGCGATAGGTTCCCGGTCGTTCGGCGGTGAGCCGCAAATGCGTGGTGCGGCCAGGGATCATGTCGACCTTTCCCCCAAGGCTGGGTACCCAGAAGCTGTGAATGACATCGGAAGCTTTAAGCTTGAACGCGATTGGCGTGGCGACAGGAATGCGAATTTCGTTGGCGCTTGCGACAGGCGTGCCGTCGGGGGCCAGGTACGTGACGCGCCACCACCATTGCTCGCCGACCACTTCGATGCCGACGGCGTTCTGGTCGCGGTCAGTATCAAGAAGAGCTCGCGTCAGCCAGACGCCGTAACCCAGCAGCAACGTCAGCGTCACCACAGGAAACGCGATGCCGAGCGTGAGGACGGTGTTCTCCTGCGCAAGAATCCGGCGGCTCCGCGCCGATCCCCCTATGGCGAGCCATGTCGCGGCGATGACGATGGCCAGTACGAAGATCCCAAACCCGAACAGCAGCCATGCCAGGACTGCGATCTGCTCGGCCTGAATTCCCTTCGGCGCCAACATCGATTGCACGTCGCGGCCGCAGCCGCCAAGCACGACGGAGCTTGCGACGATGGTGGCGAATGATCGCGCGTGCCTCAATGGTTCTGCTTTCCTGGAGCCGGGGCATGCATCGACGAGAAATACACCGAGACGTCTTCGATCTGCTGCTCGCTGAGAGACCGCGCGATGGGCGCCATGATCGCGTCGGTGCTGGAGCGCGAGGTAAGTCCGTTTTTCCAAAGACGCAGGCGATTGGCCATATAGGCTGCATGCTGTCCGGCAAGGCGCGGGTAGACTTCGAGCGATGAGGTGTTGTGGCAGTCCATGCAGGGAGGAATTCTCGCGCCGGGATCGCCGCGGGTCGCAAGCATGCGGCCACGTTCGACAGCTTCGTCGCTCGATGGCGGTTCCGGTGTGGCCGGCGGCGCCAGCCCGGCGTAATAGCGCGCGACCCGCTCGCGGTCGTCGGCGGAAAGATCGCTCGCTAGCGGCTGCATAATCCCGCTCGGACGGCGCGCGTTCGCGTAGTCCTCGAGCGCTGCCATTAGAAAGCCCACGGGTTGGCCGTGCAGAACCGGGACGAGGCGACTGTTCGGTCCGCGCTGTTTCTCCCCATGGCAGCGCGCACACGCGCTTACTGCGCCGGACGTTGCCTCCGTCGTCGCGATTTCGCGTCCGCTTTGCGCGGGAACGGTCAGCCCACCCAGCGCCATGTCGCGATAGGCGGCTGCATCCAACGTGGGAAGGCGTCTTAGAAAAGCAACGACTGCCCAGACCTCGTCGTCCCGCTCCTGGGCTACCCAAGCCGGCATGCCGGTGTACTTGATGCCGTTCTTGACGATCCAGAACAGCTCCCGATCGCGCCACTCCCGCATTGATTTCGAGAGATCCGGCGGGGAGGGCAGCATGCTTTGCGCGATCGGGCTGACCGGTACGCCGGGTGCGCCATGACAGAGGGCGCATCCGCTCTGGAAATGAGCGGCGCCAAGCGTCACCAGGTCTTTGCTGTCCAGTGGTCGGGCCTCGATGCCGAGCGCATGAGTTTTGACGGAATTCGTCATCCCAAATGTCAGAATCGCGTCTATCACGGCCCAGTGGCCGCGACTTGCGGCAACGTTGTAGAGGCCGGACCATGCCAGGAGAAATCCTCCCAAAACGATTGAAGTAAGGCCGAGCACGATCAGGCGGACGAACAGTAGCAAGCGAGATCGTGGGATGGTGCGCACGCTAGCGGTCAGCGAGAAGGCTGCGACGCGGCAAAACGGCTGCCGAGGTCTGCGGGCGACCGATCAACTGCAGGGTGATGATCAAGGCCGCGACCAGGTAGCTCAACGGACAGGCCGTTATCATGAGAAGGCCGGCCATATGCTGGTCGTCAAGCGCGCGAATTGCCGGCAAATGCTCTGCGGCATGAACGAGGTGACCGGCGGATTCGTAAAGGCTTCGCGGTGCAAAGATCAGCAAGGCTGCCAGCAGGCATGCCAGTTTCCCGGTGAGCAGCAGGGCCGGGATAGCCTGCCAGCGCGCGGCGGAGGTCGTCAGCAGGGTGAACCAGAAGAACACGGCAGCCAGCAACAGAACGCCGTGAAGTGCGAGGCCGATCGCCGGAGATTGAACAATGATCGTGTGAACGGCGGGAGAATGCCACGTCCAGAGCAGCACGATCTGGATAAGAGTCGCGGTCCACAGCCAGGAAACCCGAATGTCCCGCTTTGGCCGGTAAGCGATTGCACATGCTGCCAGTAGCGGCGCCACGAGATTCATGGAGGCGATATGAAGCATCATGTGCCTCGAGAGATGCCCGAGGTCGTACACCGGAAGAACAATCGCCCCGGCGACGAGAACGGCGGAAGCGCTTGCCAGGGCTGGTTTGATCGTCCGGATGTTCAAAGGCCGGCTCGCTCCTTGGATGCCTAGGGTAATTCAGGAATACGTGGCGGGTCGCCCAAAACCAACGACATCCCGGCGCAAGGGTTCCATTTGAAAGCGCCTGCGCGAGGTCTGATGTGCAATTGCCCATCAGAGAATCCATCGAGCCGCAGAGATAGATTCCGGGTCTGCGCCAAGAGGCGCATCCTCAGGTGCGCAATTGCGCACCGGGGAATGACAAGTGGAGCGAGCGGGCCGCGGGCAAGTCGGCTTTGCTCGCGCGACGACGCTGATAAGGTTGGAAAATGAGGCGATATGAGAACCAAATCACCCCGGAAAATCCAGCGCTCTGGCCGCCGCTTTTGAAGTGTTGATGCCCGCCGGACCGTGGTATTTCTGGCCATCGGACGACTGCCGTCACCACCCCTGAGGCTATTCTTTTGATCGACAAGCTTGAACTGCTGCTGGCGCTCGCAAAAGAGCGGCATTTCGGACGGGCTGCGGAGGCCTGCGGCGTCACCCAGCCGACCATGTCGACGAGCCTCAAGCAGCTCGAGGAAATCCTCGGCGTGATGCTGGTGCAGCGCGGGTCGCGGTTCCAGGGATTTACGCCGGAGGGCGAACGCACCCTCGACTGGGCGCGGCGCATCGTCGGCGATACCCGCGCGATGCGGCAGGAGATCAACAGCCTCAAGGACAAGCTCTCCGGCGAGATCCGGATCGCCGCGATCCCCACCGTGCTCGGCATGGTGGCGTCGCTGACGACACCGTTCCGCGCGCGGTACCCTGACGTGCGCTTTCGCATCCAGTCCTGCACGTCGGCCGACGTGCTGGGCCTGCTGGAAAATCTCGAAGTCGATGCCGGGCTGACCTACATCGAGAACGAACCGATCGGCAAGGTGCGCACCATTCCGCTCTACAACGAGAGCTATCGCCTGCTGACGGCGCCCGATGCCATGTTCGGCGATCGCAAGCAGGTCACGTGGAAGGAAGTGGGGCAGGTGCCGCTGTGTCTCTTGACGCCAGACATGCAGAACCGCCGCATCATCGATCGCGCGCTGGCATCGGTCGGGGCCGAGGCCACGCCGACACTGACCTCGAACTCGCTTGTGGTCCTCTATACGCATGTGAAGACCGGGCGCTGGGCGAGCGTGATGCCGGCAAAACTCGCAGAGACCCTGGGGCTGGCGGATACCATCCGCAGCATTCCGATTGTCGATCCCGTCGTCGACTACAGCGTCGGGCTGGTGATCCCGCAGCGCGATCCGATGACGCCCCTGATCGCGGCGCTGGTGCAGGTCGCCCGCGAAGTGGCGCCGACGCTGGAGTAGATCACAGTATATCTAATAGCTCGCGGGCATCAGCCGCAGGCGCGGGTAGAGCCGGTCGATGGCGGCCATGTCGGTGTGCATCTGCTCGATGATCCAGTCCCTGATCTCGCTGACGACCGGTCGGATCGATCGGTCATGCGGGTGCACCAGTTCGCAAAGCCGCCGTGTCGTGCTGAGCGTTTCCGAGGCCGGAACCAGAGCGCCGGTCAGCAGCCAATGGGCTGCGACCGTGAGCCAGCCGAGCGCAATGCCCTGGCCGAGCAACGCCGCCTGCACCACCACCGCATAATCGGAAAAACTCAGCGACTTGGCAGGCCCCGACCGTTTGGTGAGAAAGGTCCGATATTCCGCCGCCCAATCGCCCGGCGTATCGGCGAGGCGGATGATGGTGTTGGCCTCGATCGGCCCGTCCGCGCTATCAGCGTCGCGATAGGCCGGGCTGCAGATAGGCAGCATGACTTCCTTCATGACCAGCGCGCCGTTGCGCGCTGGATCGTATCGATCGCGAAACCGCATGCCGAGATCGACATTGTCGACCGGCCCGCGCAGCGGACCGGAAATAAGCTGGAAGCGGAGATCGACGGTCGGAAACTGGCGCTGCAGCTTGTCGATGCGGGGCATCAGCCAATGGGTGGTGAACGCCGAGGAGACCGAGAGCGTGACCGTCTCGGTGCCCTTGCGACGGCGGTCGATCTCGATCAGGCCGCCTTCGATGCTGCGGAATCCATCCGACACATGGCGATAGAGGATCTCGCCATCTTCCGTCAGGGCCGCGCGGCCATTGGTCCGGTCGAACAGCCGAACGCCGAGATAGTCCTCGAACTGTCCGAGCATCCGGCTTACCGCGGGCTGGGTGACGTTTAGTTCGGCAGCCGCCGCCGTGAAGCTGCCATTGCGCGCCGCCGCGTCAAAGACGAACAGCGCGTGGCTGGAGGGCAGCTTCCGCCGGAGGTCAGGCATAACCTGATGTTATGCTGCCGGTGAGAATTTGGCAATTGCCCCTGCCGGCCAACTCTGGTTGGCTTGCGCGATCGCCCATCAGCATGGGCAAGATTGAAAATCCGGCACGGCAGGGATGGCCTCGGGAGCTGCCCTGAAGTGCCCGGTCTATAAGACGAGATCATGCCGGTTTCAACCGTCGCTTGCGCCATCGCAGGTGACGTCGATGGCGCGCATCGGTGCACGCCCTTCAACGCAACGGGGTCGATCATTGGACCAGGGCGGAGAGAGCGTCGATATCAAGGCTGCGAGCAAGAGCTATGGCGCGGTCCGGGCGCTGGATGACGTCACCCTGAACGTTGCGCCGCGCGAGTTCGTCTCCCTGCTCGGGCCGTCCGGGTCCGGCAAGACGACGCTGCTCGGCATTCTCGGCGGCTTCGTTCAGCCTTCGTCCGGCTCGATCCATTTTGGCGGCCGCGACGTGACGTTCCTGCCGCCGCACAAGCGCGACATCGGCGTGGTGTTCCAGAACTACGCGCTGTTCCCGCACATGACCGTCGGCGAGAACGTCGCCTTTCCGCTGCGCGCGCGACGGATTGCAAAGGCGGATTGGGCTGCGAGGGTGCGCGCCGCACTGGCGATGGTCGGGTTGTCGGGCTACGAGGCGCGCGGCATCGCGCAGCTCTCCGGCGGCCAGCGCCAGCGCGTGGCGCTGGCGCGCGCCATGATCTTCGAACCGCGCCTGATCCTGATGGACGAGCCGCTGTCGGCGCTCGACAAGCAGTTGCGGGAAGCGATGCAGATCGAACTGCGCGAGCTGCACAAGCGGATCGGCGCCACGATCATCTACGTCACCCACGACCAGCGCGAGGCGCTGACGATGAGCGACCGCGTGGCGATCCTCAAGGACGGCCGGCTGGTCCAGATCGATCGTCCGGAGCGGCTGCACGATTATCCCGCGGACTCTTTTGTGGCGAGTTTCATCGGCGAGGCGAGCCTGTTGCCGGTCCGGCGCGTCGACGCCTCTAGCGTGGCGCTCGGCTCGGCTGTCCTGAAAAGCGCGCGCGCGATTCCAAACGGCGAGGCGCTGATGCTCGCGGTGCACAGCGAGAAGCTTCTGATTGCAGACGGCGTGGCGGATGCCGCGCTCAACCGCTTGACCGGCAAGGTCACTGACATTGTCTATCAGGGCGAAAGCCTTCGCGTGTTCCTGCAGCTGGCCGACGGCACCTGCTTGAGCCTCCGTCAGCCCAGCCATTACCAGGCCTCGCGTTTGTTACCGCCAGTTGGCGGCGAGCTCACCGTCACGCTCCATCCCGAAGACACCATCGTCGTACCCAAGGCGCAAGAGAAGGCGTGAGAATGAACGCCGGATCGTCAAACCCGAGTGCAACACCAGACCAACAAAACAAGAGATGAAAATGTCCTATGATAGCTTCAAGGTTCTCACCTTCGACGTCGTCGGTACCTTGATCGATTTCGAAGCCGGCGTGCTCGATGCCGTGCGCAAGATCTCCGGCCGAAAGGCGGCCGAGCTCAGCGACGATCAGATCTTTGCGTCCTACAAGCGCGGCCGCGACGCTCATCCGGAGCGGTCGAGCGAGGTGATGTTTCATGTCTACCGGTACCTTGCCAAGGAACTGGCACTGCCAGCCGACGATGCCGCCTGCGACGCTTTCCAGCTCGCCGTGCTGCGCTGGCAGCCGTTCTCGGATTCGGTCGAAGCACTGAAGCGCCTGCGCACCAAATTCCGATTGGTCGCCATGACCAATGCGGATCGCGTCGCGCTGTCGTGCTATGCCCACGCGCTCGACAATCCCTTCCACGACACCATCTGCGCCGATGACACCGGCGTTGCGAAACCCAATCCGGAATTCTTCGCCTACAACAAGGGCCGGCAGTCGGCGTTCGGCTACAAACAGTCGGAAATCCTGCACGTGGCGCAGAGTCAGCACCACGACATCGGCATCGCCCGCCAGCTTGGCTACAAGGTCTGCTGGATCGAGCGGCGCCAGGGCATGAAGGGCTTTGGCGGCACGCCCGAAGTGCCGCAGCTCACAAAACCCGATTTCCATTTCGCCACGATGAAGGCGTTCGCCGACGCGGCGGTTGGTAGCTGAAAAGGGTAGGGCGACTGACATGGCAGAGGTCTGGACCCCAATGGCATCGGCCGCCTCTCTCTGGGCGGATACGGCGGAGCCTTTGCCCGCCTTTCCGAAGCTTGCCGGCGAGGTAAAGGCCGATGTCGTCATCATCGGCGCCGGCTATACGGGGCTGTCAGCCGCGCATCACATCGCGAAGAGCGGCCTTTCGCCGGTCGTACTCGAAGCCAATCATCCCGGCTGGGGCGCGAGCGGCCGCAATGGCGGCGTCATCACCGCCAAATTCCGCCTCTCGTTCCGCGACATCGACGCCGCCCATGGCCGCGCCATGGCGAGGCGCATGTACGAGATCGCGCATGAGTCCGTCGAGATGGTCGATGAGCTGGTGTCCGAATTCGGCATCGAGAGCGCGCGGCTGACGCGCAGCGGGCAGGTCAAGGCCGCCCACAATCAGGCCACGCTCAAGGCCGCGATCGACGAAGCCGAATGGATGAAACAGGAGATGGGCGATACCGACGTCCGGATCCTCGATGCCCATCAGGTGCGCGAAGAGACGGGATCGCGGGGCTTCGTCGGCGGGGTGCTCAATCCAGGCTCCGGCGGCATCCATCCGCTGAATTATCTGCGTGGCCTTGCTAAAGGTGTTGCGCAGCGCGGTGTGCCGATATTCCAGGAAAGCCCTGCGCTCGCGCTCCGTCGCGACGGCGATGGCGTTATTGCCGAGACGCCAGGCGGCAGCGTGCGCGCGCGTCAAGCGATCGTCGCCACCAACTCTTATTCCGACCTGACATCGGCGACGGTGCGGCTGCAACGCACATTGGTGCCGTTCCGCAGCGCTCTCATCGCTACCGAAAAACTGTCGCCAAACCTCGCCGGCAGCCTGATGCCGACGGGGCGAACCTACACAGAGACCAAGCGGATGATGCGCTGGTTCCGCAAGGTCGACGACCGCGTCATCTTCGGTGGTCGCGGCGCCTTCGGCAAGCAGGATTCGGAAAGCGCTTTCGAGGCTCTACGCCGTGCCATGACCGGTATCTTCCCCGAACTGGCGGATGTTCCGTTGGAGTTTCGCTGGTCCGGACTGGTCGGCATGACGCTCGATTCCGTGCCACATGTCGGCCGCATCGACGACCGCACCCTTTATTCAGTCGGCTACAATGGCGCCGGCGTCGCAATGTCGAGCCTGATGGGCCGCTATCTCGCGTCGCTTGTGCGCGGGGAGGCAGTCGACCTTGGCTTGCTCGACGCGCGCCGGGTCAGGACCATTCCATTCTATTCGCTGCGTGAACCGGCCGTCCGCGCGGTGGCCGGCTGGTACCAATTTCTGGATGCGATCGGGCGTTAAGAGTTCTGAGCCCGATCATAACAAGAGGGGTTGAACATGATGATTACATCTTGCTGCCGGCGTGCACTGCTCGGCGTTTCCCTTGGTGTCCTCGCGACGCTCTCGGCGCTTCCGGCCAATGCGGACCAGATCACTTTCGTGTCCCAAGGCGGCGCCTACCAGAAGGCGCAGACCGTCGCGATCCTCGATCCCTCTGCCAAAAAGCTTGGTATCACCATCAACCAGGACAGCATCCCCGACGCCTGGCCCGCGATCAAATCGCAGGTCGCCAGCGGCAAGCCGACGTGGGACGTGGTCGACGTGCCGACCGGCTATTGCCTGCGCGGCGGCGAGCAGGGGTTGCTCGAAAAGCTGGATTTCTCGAAGCTGCCGAACGCGGCCGCGATGCCGGAGGCCTATCGTTCCCCTTATTCGGTGGCCTACGAGTTCTATTCGAGCGTGCTCGCCTACAGTCAGAAAAAATTTGCAGCAGGCGCAGCGCCCAATAGCTGGGCCGATTTCTGGGACGTGAAGAAGTTCCCGGGCCGCCGCGCGCTGCGCAACCACCCGATCGCCACGCTCGAGGCGGCGCTGATGGCCGACGGCGTCGCGCCCGACAAGCTCTATCCGCTCGACGTAGATCGGGCCTTCAAAAAGCTCGAGGAGATCAAGCCCAACATCACGGTGTGGTGGACCTCGGGTGCGCAATCTGCACAGCTTCTCAATGACGGGGAAGTCGACATGGTGATGGCCTGGAACGGCCGCGTCAGCGCGCTGACCAAGGAAGGCGCCAAGGTCGCCTTCACGTACAATCAGGGCATCCTGCAGAGCACCTCGCTCTGCATCCTCAAGGATGCGCCCAATCTCGCAACCGCCGTCCGCTTCCTCAACGAGGCGGTCGATCCCGTCCACCAGGCCAACCTGCCGCTGCTCATCGATTACGGGCCGGCCAACCCGAAGGCCTTCGATACCGGCGTCATCAAGCCGGAGCGTGTCGCGCAACTGCCGAGCGCGCCCGAAAACGCGGCTAAGCAGGCGCTGATGTCCTACGCCTGGTGGTCGTCGCCGGCCGGGGAGGCCGCGGAGAAGCGCTGGATCGGATTCATGCAGAAGTAGTCTCGTCGGCAACTGGGCGCGGAGTTCGTCAGCATTCCGCGCCATCGCAGGATCACCATGAGCAGCCCCGTGCAGGACCTCTCGGTACTCCACCAACGTCGCGAACAGCGCCTGATGCTGGCGCTGGCGCTGCCGGCGCTGCTCGTGATCCTGCTGCTGGTCGTGCTGCCGGTCGGCTGGCTCGCCTGGCAGTCGGTCTATCACAACGGCTTTACGCTCGAGAATTATCGCCGGATCTGGAGCGAGGACATCTACTGGCGCAGCTTTGCCCTGACGTTTGAAATCAGCCTGCTGGTGACGCTGCTGGCGCTACTGCTCGGTTATCCCATTGCCTATGCGGCGAGCGTCGCGCCAAAACGGTGGGGCATTATCATCCTGGCGCTGGTGGTGCTGCCGTTCTGGACCAGCGTGCTGGTCCGCGCCTATGCCTGGCTCGCGCTGTTGCAACGGACGGGCGTTATCAACCAGCTGCTGCTCCAGCTCGGCGTGATCGACGAGCCGCTGGCGCTGGTCCATAATACCTTTGGCACCGTCGTTGCGACCCTGCACATCCTGCTGCCGTTCATGGTGCTGCCGCTCTACGCTACCATGCAGCAGATCCCGCGCGATCTGATGCAGGCTGGCGCCAGTCTCGGCGCCGGTCCCATGCTCACCTTCTGGCGGATATTCCTGCCGCTGTCGCTGCCGGGTGTGCTTGCGGGGTGCACGCTGGTCTTCGTGCTCACCCTCGGCTTCTACATCACGCCTGAATTGCTCGGGGGCGGCCGCACCATCATGATATCGATGCTGGTAAGCCGCAATGTCGAACTCTACGACCAGTGGGGCGCCGCCAGCGCCGTCGGCGTCGTGCTGCTGGTCGCAGTCGGCGCGATCTTCTTTGCCGTCAGCCGCTTCATTCCGCTCGACCGCGTGTTGGGGCAAAAATGACGATGCCGCGCGCATACCGCATCGCCTTCGTCGTGTTCTGCGCGCTGGTGCTGCTCTATCTCATCCTGCCGATCCTGATCATCGCGCCGATGTCGTTCTCGGCCGCGCGCTACCTGAGCTTCCCGCCGCCGTCGCTGTCGCTGCGCTGGTATCAGGAGTATATCGGCAATCCGGCCTGGATGCAGGCGACCCGCGTGACGCTGACGGTTGCCGTACTCACCGTGGTCATCGCGACCCCGCTCGGCGTTGCCGCGGCCTACGCGATCAGCCAGTCGAAGTGGCGCATCATGCGGCTGATCCACATGACGCTGCTGCTGCCACTGGTGGTGCCGATCATCATCACCGCGGTCGGCATCTTCTTCGTCTTCGCCAAGGTCGGCCTGGCCGCGACCATGACCGGCCTCGTGCTGGCCAATGTCATGCTCGGTCTGCCCTACGTCGTCATCTCCGTCGTGGCGGGCCTGCAGAGCTTCGATGCCACGCAGGAGATGGTGGCGCGCAGCCTCGGCATGAACAGGCTGCGCAGCTTCTTCGTGGTGACGCTGCCGCAGATCAAGCCCAGCGTGATCGCAGGCGGCATCTTCGCCTTTATCTCCGCGATGGACGAGACCATCGTCGCGCTGTTCATTTCCGGCGGCCAGTATCAGCCGCTGACCAAGCGGATGTTCACCGCGCTCCGCGACGAGATAGACCCGACGATCGCGGCCATCAGCACGCTGATGACCGCGGTCTCTTTCATGCTGGTCCTGGTTGCACCCACCCGGTCAAGGAAGAGTGCGTGAGCGGGAGTCAGGCCGCGATCTGATTTTTCGTCGTGGGCTGTTGCGGATCGCGCGGTAGCGTGATGCGCACGACGGTGCCGGTGCCGAGCTTCGAGCGCAGCCGCATCGTTCCGCCATGCAGGCTGGTCAGCGAGCGCGCAATGGCAAGGCCGAGGCCCGATCCCTGATAGGTCTTGGTAAGCTGACTCTCGACCTGCTCGAACGGATTGCCCAGCCGCCGCAGCGAGGCCGGCGCGATGCCGATGCCGGTATCGGCGATCATGAGCACGATCGAGTTGGGCAGCACGTGGCTCCGCACCGTGACCCTGCCGTCGTCGGGGGTGAACTTCACGGCATTGGACAGCAGGTTGACGAAGATCTGCTTGACCGCGCGGCGGTCGGCCATCACGGAAATCGTGCTTTCGATATCGGCGTCCAGCGTCAATTGCTTGTCCTCGGCGCGCCCCGAGACCACGCGCAGCGACTCCGCCAGTATCTTCGACAGGTCGAGCTGCTCCATGTCGAGCTTCATGCGACCGGCTTCGATCTTCGACATGTCGAGGATGTCGTTGATGACTTCGAGCAGATATTTCCCGCTGGTGAGGATGTCGTGGCAGTACTCCTGATACTTGTCGGAGCCGAGCACGCCGAACATGCCGCTGCCCATGATCTCGGAGAAGCCGATGATGGCGTTCAGCGGCGTGCGCAGTTCGTGGCTCATATTGGCGAGGAATTTGGATTTCGCCTGGTTGGCTTCCTCGGCGCGGTTCTTTTCCTGCGAGTATTTTTCGGCGAGGTCGGCGAGCTCAGCCTGCGAGCGCTTCAGGTCGAGCACGTTGGCGCGCAGGCGGGCGTCGTTTTCGATCAGCTTCTGTTCGTGCGCCTTGATGCGGGTGATGTCGGTGCCGACCGAGACGTAGCCGCCGTCCTTCGTGCGGCGTTCGCTGATGTGCAGCCAGCTTCCGTCATCGAGCTGCGCTTCGAAGGTGCGGGCTCCCGGCGCTTGCGCGCCGGTCTCCTGCAATCTGGTGCGCACCTCCGGCATGCTGCCGACCTCGATCACGGTCTCATACGACGTGCCGGGAGTCACCGCCGTATCCGGCAGTTTGTGCAGACGCTGGAAGTGCGAATTGCAGAGCACAAGGCGATCTTCCGCGTCCCACAGCACGAAGGCTTCCGGGATGGTCTCGATTGCGTCGCGCAGCCGCAGGTCAGCCTCTACGGTCTTCTCGGCGAGGCTCTTCTGTTCGGTGATGTCGACCGCGATGCCGATCAGGTGTAGGCCGCCGTCGGCTGACTCCTGGCTGAGCTCGCAGCGCACCCGCAGCCAGATCCAATGGCCGCCGGTGTGCTGCATGCGGAAGCTCTGGTCGATGTGGTCGATCTTGCCGGCGATCATCTGGTCGGCGATCGCGAACAGGTCGATGTCGTCGGATTTCACCAGCGCGTTGACTTCGCCGAAAGTGAGGAGGTCGTTGCGGGAGTCGAGCCCGAGCATCGTGAACATCGATGCCGACCAGAAGATCCTGCCGCGGGAGAGGTCCCAGTCCCACAATCCGCAGCGGCCGCGGTTGAGCGCGGTGTCGATCCGGCCGCGCACCGCGTCGTTGATGAGATCGCCCTCACGGGCGCGGGTCGACTGCCAGTGGACGGCAAAGCCGAGGATCAGCACGACGAAGCCCGTGGTGGCCGACAGCGTCACCGACAATGCGGCATCCGAACCCCACAGCGGCTCGTTCTTTTCCTGGATGACGATGACCTGGCCCGGCAGCGACTTGACCAGCCGCGAGATCGCCATGGCGCCATTGCCGTTCGGAAGCGTCATGTCGTTAACGACGCCCTGCTGGGCCGGCGCGGCGAGCAGTTGCGCCGTGCTGATGATGTCGAGGATGTTGTCGCCAAGGCTGCCCTCGACCGGGACGCGGGCCAGAATCCGATGATCGGCGCCGGTGATGATGACATGGCGGCCGCTGGCAACGCCCCAGGCCGGAATCAGGTCGGGCAGCAGGCTCTGCAATCGCTCGATATTGGCGGCGCGGTCCTGCCGGACGGCGGCAATGCGGTCGAGGCGTTCGGCGAGGAGTTCGGTGAGCGCGGCGAGGTCGCGCTTCATCGCGGCGCGCTTTTGCCGGCTCTGGTCGATCACCTGCACGAAGGCGCCGAGGCAGATGGTGATCAGGAAGGCAATGATGAGCGTCGGCACGGCGCGACGAAGCGCCGGCTCTGCGGTGAGCAGCCGGTGATAGGCAGGTTTCGCGATCGATTGCGCCAATCCCTTGATCGAATCGGATTGGACATACGCGTTCGCCGCATGCGCGCGCGCCATGCTTTAGACCCCCGCCGAAGGCTCTTTTGCACACTGTCCGGAAGGAACCCCGCGTCATTCCGAATCACAGCGATTTGAATCCAGTTTTCCGGGGCTGTCGAGTGTCAACGATTCGTTAATTCGAAATAAATGTTGTCCAACGCGAATTAAGGCGTCGTCAGGTGAGTCCGAAACGGGAACGCGTCCGTAAAACTATGCGCGCGGCGGTTCGGCATGACTGATCACGCGCTTGATCGACGGAAACGCGCGGCGCAGCGCGCGCTCGATCTCGTCGACATTCTCGTGCACCTTGATGACGCTCATCGACGGCGCGGCGCGGCAATGGAAGTTAACGATTTCGCCGGCATCGGTGTCGCGCACCCGCACATTGTGGATGTCGTGGATCGCGCCATTGCCGGCAAAGCGCGTCAGCGCGGCCTTGATGGTCTCGACACGCTCGGGCGCGGCGTCGGTGCCATGCGGCAGTTCCGGCTCGAGCGGCTCGATGTGGGTGTCGACCTCGACGTCCTCGCCGAAATCCTCACGGATGCTCCGCTCCAGCCCGTGGGCGATGTCGTGCGCAGCGTTAAGTTCCATATCGCCGTCGACTTCGAGATCGATGCTGACCGTGAGCTTGCCGCCGAGGTCGTGCACGGTGACATGGTGGACGGCGAGGCCGGAATTGCGGGCGATCACCATGATGCGCTCGCGCACGCTCTCATTGTCGCGCGCGACCGGCACGGCCGTGAAGGTGAGGTCGGCGTCGCCGAGCGCCTCAGTGACCGCTGCCTGCGCGGTCTTCTTGATCGCCTCGACGCGATCGATCGGGTAGGTGCGCGGCACCTTCGCGATGGCGTCGATGAAATGCGTCGGCCCGACCATGCGAACCCGCAGGCGCTCGACGCCGACCACGCCGGGCACCGAGCGGATCGCGGCGATGGCCTTTTCCGACGCGCCCTCCGGCGCCCGATCGAGCAGCGTTTCGATGGTGGAGCGCCCGAGCCGCAGGCCCAGGATCGATATCATCACGGCAACCGCGATGGCGGCGGCCGAGTCGCCCCAGTCATAGCCGAGCCCGGTCAGCACGAGCCCGATGATGACGGCGGTCGAACCAAGCACATCGGAGGCAAAATGCAGCGCATCCGCTGCCAGCGCCTGGCTTCGGGTCGCGCGCGCGGTGCGATGCAGCGCCCGCGCGCGCCAGAAATTCACCGCGATATCGATCACCAGCACCACGAAGGGAATCGCCGAGAGCGTCGGCGGGGCTGCGCCCTCGCGCAGGCGGCTCCAGGATTCAACCAGGATGCCGCCGGCCAGCACATAGAGCAGTGCGATGACAAAGAGCGCCGACAGGCTCTCGAACTTGCCGTGGCCGTAATGATGTTCCTCATCGGCCGGTTGGTCGGACACCCGCACCACCAGCCAGGTGATGACGGTGGCGATCACGTCGACCGAGGAGTGCAGGGCCTCGGAGATCAGCGCGAGAGAGCCGATCGCAATGCCGACGGCGAATTTCGCTGCAGCCATGCCGGCACTGGCGAAAATCGAAATCGCCGCGACATTGGTCTTGATGGTGGGGATATGACTCATGGGCGGCGGTTTAGCAGGGCGTTGTGCAAGATTAAAGCCGATGGTCGGAGGCGCAATCGCCACTCACTTGCAGGAGCGGGTTTTTGCGAATTGTTCTAAGTGGAGATTCGCCGCGTCGTCGTCCCTGCGAAAGCAGGGACCCATAGCCACCGATGCCTGTTGTGGATGAAGCTGTAGCTGTAGCGTGGCGCAACATAGACATTCGTGGTTATGGGTCCCGGCTCGCGCTTCGCTTGGCCGGGACGACGTGGATAGATACGAGCTCGCATTCTCGCGGCGCAATGCACCCGAGCTTTGCAAAATCATCCGCCCAGAGAAGAGGGCGCAGGGAATGCCGGGTGCTTGCTGCACCCGCGGTCTCGTGTGCAAATAGCGCAAAGAGAACGCACACGAGCATACAGGTACAGCCGGAGCAGCCCGGCATTCCCTGCGCGATGGTTTTACGGCTTATACCGAGCTCTCCCCGGAGACGAATTCCTCTTGCCTCCGTCGCCGGCGGATTGAAGGATTGTCGAAACCCGGTTGGGTCGACGCTCCTCCGCCGGCTTGACACCAGCAACGGGTGCCAGGACCACACGGCTTTGCCGTACGCTTCAGCGCCAGTCGTCTGCACGTTGTGTTCGCTCACGGACCGAAGCCCGCCCTGCGAACACGACCACGCGCCCAACGCTGCCGCGTCCACCGCAACCCGCCCCAACGTTCGTGACGATGGCCAACGCCCCTCTACCGGGACGGGATGGCGCGAGTTGTAGGGGTGATTTGGGTCTCGCGCGAAGAAGTATATTTTTGCGGAAAAGACTGGACCGGGCAAATCACGTTGAAGTCGCTACAGAAAATCGATTTGCCGCGCATCGGCCATTTTGCCCGACGGGCAGAACAAGAGGCCGTAACGTCGGTCGTTGGCACCAGCTCGACGACCGCCAATGGGTTGCGCGTATGCGCGAGCTATGTCGTCTGACGGTCAGTTCATGTCCGCTTTCGGAGGGCAACATCACAAACTCAAGCCCTCATGTCTGCAAGTGCTCCCGAAACGGAAGTCGCCGGCCGAGCAGTTGTGCCGCGGATCTGATATGCTGCGCCAGCGAGTGCTGGCCCATACTCTCATTCAGATACGCGTTAGGGCATCTTGATGTGTTGCATGCGCAGCAATTGAACCAGACGATTATCGTTCGCTTATCGCGGGAGCGATCATGAACAAGGGTCTTTTGGTGGCGATTCTTGTGGCTCTCACCGGTACGGCGGCGGCTGCGCAGGCTCCCACCAGAGACGCGCTCATCGCCCGCGCGAAATCATTCGAACTCGATACGCCCTATGTGCCGCCGCCAGGCGACCCCTTGACGCATCATGCCGCCGGATATGCGAAGGTCATGTGCTCAGCGGTATTCATGACCGGCCTTGCACCCGATTTCGCGGCCAAAAATGTTGGGTTTTTCACGGCGCCCTACGGACAGCGCGCGAAGCTCGGCAAGCCGGTCATCGATCGCGCCAACAAGGCGGTCCACGTCACGCTTCCTAACGGCGTGACCCGGACGGCCAAACATCTCGGGAGCCAGGGTTGCGTCACGTTCCCGATCGGCAAGAGCGCCATGAATTTCAAGCCGGTCGCCGTCAAGAGCCGATTGCCCGATCCCGCGACCCAACCGTGGCCGATGGGCGACATGCTGCCGCAGGATCCGTTGCCGGCAGAAATCGACGCCGAGAAACTCAAGGCTGCCGTGAATGCCGCGCTCCAGCCGGCCGAAGCATTGACCGCGGCGTTCGTTGTGACGTGGAGAGGCCGTCTCATTGCCGAGCGCTACGCGGAAGGTGTTACGGCGCAAACACCGCTCGAAAGCTGGTCCATGGGCAAGAGCATTACGGCAACGCTCTTTGGCATTCTGGTCAAAGACGGCGTCTATAACCTGGACCAGCCGGCACCGATCCCTGAATGGCAAACGCCCGGCGACCCGCGCGCCAAAATACGCATTGCAGATCTCCTTCACATGTCGAGCGGGCTCCGGATCAGGGCGCCCCAAGACCCGGATCATGATCCAACGGGGCCTTACCCGGATCACGTCTATCTTTATACCGGCGGCATCGATTCCGTTCACTACGCGGCAACACGGCCATTGCAATGGCCTCCCAACACGGTCGGACGCTATCGCAACACCGATCCGGTTCTGATCAACTATCTGATCCGGCTCGGTGTCGAAAAAAGCGGCGGCGAATATCTCTCATTTCCTCAGAGGGTGCTGTTCGACAAGCTCGGCATCCGTACCATGGTGATCGAAACTGATCCGTTCGGAAATTTTCTAGGACAAGGTTATGAGGTGGGCTCCGGGCGCGATTGGGCGCGGCTTGGCAATCTCTATCTTCAGGGGGGCGTTTGGAACGGTGAGCGCATTCTCCCAGAGGGCTACACCACATTCGTCAGCACGCTTGCGCCCGCCTGGGCCGCGGACAATCGGCCGATCTATGGCGCTTTTTTCTGGCTCAACGGCGACGGGCAATATCCAGTCCCGCGCGATGCCTATTACATGGCAGGCGCTGGCGGGCAGACCACGCTGATCATTCCCTCGCACGATCTCGTCGTCGTACGTCTCGGGCACTCTCGGGGCGAATCTTACCCCGCTTCAGGCTTCAGCAAGGCGCTCTCGCTGTTGATCGAGGCGGTGCCAAAAGCACAAAAGCCCCGGGCCCAATAGTTTGACGCAGTCGTCGCTCGACGACGGCGGTGATCGCTACGCCAGCGTGGCGACACAGAATTTGGCATGGCTGCGGGCATCCAAGTGTGGGGCAGCGCCCTTTGGCCGCCTTATTTTGGGATTGTGATTTCAAGAAGCGTAATAAGTAAAAAAATCGGTCGTGGGAGGCGCCAATGATTAGGGCGAAAAGTTCCATTTGGGCATCCCTCGCTTCTGCCCCTCGACTGGCTGCGCATTTACGGGACTGTCCTTCGCCCGAGACATAGAAGATGACCGCGATAGCGACATCGGGTGCTGGTGGCGTTCGTCTTGATCGCGGCGACCGGATTGCGTTGTCCGGCAGATCGGGATTGTTCGGACTGGTTGCTGTTGGACTTTGGCTGATGCCCGCCTTCGCTGCGGCAGGTGACGCGCTGCAAGTGACAAACGCCCGGGTGCCGGCGTCCGATCAGATCGGTATCGATCTCCCGCTTGTGATGACCATCAGGAACGATGCGGCCGAAGCCGACGCCCTGTTGCGCGTCCGCTGTCCGTTCGCGAATTTCGCTGTAAAGCATACGGTCGATCGCGGCGAAGGCGCGCCCGCCATGCGCGAGATCAAGTCCATCCCGATCCCGGAGAGCAAGACGATCGAATTCAAGCACGACGGATATCACGTGATGCTGCTGCAGACGCGGCAGAAGCTTGTCGACGGCGAGACGTTTACATGCGCCGTCGTCTTCCAGAAAGCCGGAACCAAGGAAACGGAGGTGCAGGTTTCACGAACGCCCTGATCGCGACAGCGGACCGGAGAGTCCGCTGAACAAGAGGCTTGTCAGCTGAACGCCCGGATGTGCCGGACGCTCGATCCAGCATGAACCGCCAAAGGGAGGTTACTACTCATGAAGAGACTCTCAGGCCACTCAAGCACCTTCACGCGGGCGCGTCTGCTCGCCGTTGCAGTGGCTGCCGGAGGCATAATGGCTGCATTGCCAGTCTCCGCTGCAGACCAGGTCAATCAGGAACGGCTGCTCAACGTCGAAAAGGAGCCGGGCAACTGGCTTCATCATCATCAGAACTACGCGGCTCACCGGTTCTCCAGTCTGAAGGAGATCAACCGCGATAACGTGAAGAACCTGAAGGTCGCCTGGACGATGCACCTCGGTGGCATCGAAAGCGGCGGCATCTGGAGCCATGGCGGGCTGGAAGGCACTCCGATTGCCGAGAACGGCTTTCTCTACGTCACCGATGGATGGGGCTCGGTCTACAAGATCGATGCGCATGGCGGCCGCGGTGTGCTGGTCTGGAAGATGGATCCCAAGACGGACCGCGACTGGGCTGGTGCTGTGGCGTGCTGCGGCGTCGACAACCGCGGCGTAGCGCTGTGGGGTGATCAGGTCATTTCCCATACGCTCGATGGCCGGCTGATCGCGACCAACAAGGAAACCGGCCAGGTCGCCTGGCAGCGTACCGTTGCCGATCCGGACAAGGGCGAGACGATCACCGGTGCGCCGCTGATCGTGAAGAACATGGCAATCACGGGCGTTGCCGGCGCGGAGTACGGCATCCGTGGCTGGCTCGCCGCCACCGACCTCGCGACCCAGAAGGAGGTCTGGCGCACCTACACAATCCCGGGCAAGGGCGAGCCCGGCAGCGAAACCTGGAAAGATAGCAACAACGCGGCTGCCGCCGGCGGCGGTTCAACCTGGGTAACCGGCACCTACGATCCCGCGACCGACACCATCATCTGGGGTATCGGTAACCCCGGGCCGGACTGGGATAATGAATACCGGCCAGGCGACAACCTTTACACCGACAGCTCGCTGGCCCTTGACGCCACGACCGGCAAGATCAAGTGGCACTATCAGCACACGCCGAATGACCCTTACGACTATGACAGCGTGGCGGAAAACGTGCTGGTCGATGTTCCCGGACCCAGTGGTCCGCGGAAGCTCGCGCTCGAGGCGGATCGCAACGGCTTCGCCTATGCGATCGATCGCACCACCGGCAAGTTCGTCTGGGGCCTGCCGTTCGTCAAGAAAGTCACATGGACCAAAGGGCTCGACCCGGAGAGCGGCAAGCCGATCGAGTATGACCCGAACAAGTCCGTGCAGACCTACATCGCGTCGGTGACGCCAAGCCGCACCAACATGGAAACCGATATCTGCCCCGGCAACATGGGCGGCAAGAACTGGCCACCGACGGCCTACAATCCGGATCTGAAGCTCTGGTACATCCCGGTGATCGAGAGCTGCAATCGCATCAAGGTTGAGGTGATGACGCCCGACAAACTGAAGCCGCGGGAGTTCTGGACCGGTGGCGGCCCGAGCCAGCCGTTCAGGATCACCGGCAGCGTGACGGCGATCGACGTGACCACCGGCAAGATCGCCCAAAAATTGGAAACGCCGTTTCCCAATCTGGGCGGCATGCTTGCGACCCCCGACCTCGTCTTCACCGGTCAGCCATCCGGCGAAGTGCATGCGCTTGACGCCAAGTCGTTGCAGAAGCTCTGGGAGTTCAACACGGGCGGCGGCGTCAACGCACCGCCGATGACCTTTACGGTCGATGGCAAGCAGTACATCGCCATTCTGGTCGGCCTGGGCGGCGCCTGGGATAAGTGGTTCATCGATTCGACGCCCGAACTGAAGAAGATACAGCCGGGATCGATGCTCTACGTATTCGCACTCTGACATCCAAAAAAACGGAGGGGCCGCCAACCGCGGACCCTCCCGCTTCTTCGACGAAAGATGCAATGATGATCTTCAACAGATTCCCGGCGGCGGCGAGCATGCTGCTCGTGAGCGCCGTCGCCCTTAGTTTTTCGATGCCGGCCGCTGCTTACGGTCAGTCGGCGCAAGCGCCGGCTTCGGATCCGACCAATGCCGGCAAGGCAGTGTTCAACAAGGCCAATTGCATGGGCTGCCACAAATGGCACGGCAATGGCGGCGGCGGCTACGGCGGCGATGCGCTGTCGCTGCGCAAGACCGAGCTGACGCGGGATCAGATCATTGAAGCCGTCGGCTGCGGCCGGCCGGGCACGGGGATGCCGTTCTTCATGCGCGGCGCATACGATGAAGTGAAATGCTTCGATATGAATCGGCAGGATGCCGGAGCACAGATGCCGCCCGAGGGCGGAACGTTTCTGCGGTCGAAGGATATCGAAGCCGTCGCCGACTATGTGATCGCCCACATCAAGGGAGCCGGCGAGCCCACTTACACGGAATGCGTCGCCTTCTTCTCGAGCACGTCGCGGGTATGCGACGTCTACAAGACGCCGGCGCAGAAGCCGGATGATGCGACCGCCAGCATGGGAAAGGGCCAGTGATGCGCAGACCGAAACTGCCAAAAGTTCTCGCTGCGGGTCTGCTTGCCTGGACCGCGCTTGCAAGCTCCCCGGCACGAGCGGAAGAATTCAGCGGCAACGATCTGCGCGACATTCGCCTCGGCATGGCTGCGGGCGAGCTGTCGGAGTCCGGTTACGTCGACTTCTACTGCGCGATCGATCCGAAGCACACATTGGCCGGCTGGAAGAACTGGCGTGACTGTCCTGCAAGCGCGAGCGGGGCACGGGCAATCCGATTTGGTTATGATCCCTCGACCAGCCGGGACGGCACCATGGTGGCGGGTCATCCGGCGATCCTGACCTTGCTGATCGACGATACCGGGCACGTTGCCGGTTTGCAGATCGAGACCGATCCGAAGGCGCGTCTCTATCTCCGGAAGAAGGCGTTTCTCCTCGGGTTACAGGCCAAATCGCGCTACGGCCCGGACGGCTGGGCATGCACCGAGGGCCAGCCGGGTGCAGGAGACCAGCCCGTGGGAGGCATCCACCTCAAGGAGCGCTGCACCAAGACGATCAGTGGCCGTTCGCTCGTTGTCGAACGTAACCTGTTCCGCCGGCCCGATCAGGACATCAAGAATTTTGTCGACGAAACTCGAATCAGCATCCTGCGAGCCAAGGATTAGCAGCTCTCAATGATGCGGGTGCGGTGCGCCGATCCTCACGGCTGCCGATATCAGGGTTGAGTAACGGCCGTTCGACCTTGCATAATCCCCACTCAGGCGGAGGAACAGCGATGGAAACGCGGGTCTTTGGGCGCACGGGAATGCGGCTCTCGGTGCTGGGCTTCGGCTGCGGCGCGGTGGGCGGATTGATGGTGCGCGGCGATGCTGCCGACCAGGAGCGGACCATCGCACGCGCGATTGCCGCAGGCGTCAACTACTTCGACACCGCGGTGCTGTACGGCGATGGCGAATCGGAAAAGAACCTTGGCCGCGTTTTGCAAAAGCTGAAACCGACGAATGTCGTCGTCGGCACCAAGGTCCGCGTGCCGGCCAGCGAGATCGGCCGCATTGATGATGCCGTCAGGACATCGCTCGAAGGCAGTCTGGCGCGGCTGCGTCTTGACCGGGTCGACATCCTTCATCTGCACAATCCGATTACCGGGAACGGCGGCGGATCGGCGCTGAGCGTCCGGCAGGTGCTCGACGAAGTGGTGCCGGCGTTCGAGCGCCTGCGTCGGCAGGGGAAGATTCGTTTCCTCGGGATGACGGCACTCGGCGACACGGCGGCGCTGCATCAGGTGATCGATGCGCGCGTGTTCGACAGCGCGCAGGTGGTCTACAACATGCTCAATCCGTCTGCGGCCTGCGAATTGCCGGCAAGCTATCCGGCGCAGGATTATGGACGATTGTTCGAACACACCCAGGCCGCGGGCGTTGGCGTCGTGGGCATCCGCGTGCTGGCCGGCGGCGCGCTGTCGGGCTCAGCCGAGCGTCACCCGATCGCGGGTCCGGCGCCCGAGCCGATTGGGTCGGCGATGAGTTACGACGCCGATATCGATCGCGCACGCCGCCTGATGCCGCTGGTAGAGGAGGGGTTCGCCGCCAGCCTGACCGAAGCCGCCACGCGGTTTGCACTGTCTCACCCGGCGATGGGCACGATCCTGGTCGGCATGGCGACGCCGCAACAATTCGAGGACGCACTCGCTGCTGCCGAAAAGGACCCGCTGCCGCAAGCTGCGCTCGACCGGCTCTCGGCGCTGCGGCAGGGATTTTCTGGCGAAGCTCGATGATCGCGCGAGTTGCCGCACTGTCCCGGGATTTCGCTTCGCTCATCCGGGCTACTTGCTGAGCTTCTGACCGACGGTCCACAGGGAGGCCAACAGGTTGGCCCCCTCCGTCATTGCGAGGAGCGTAGCGACGAAGCAATCCATGCCACGGCGCGGATAATGTGCATGCTTCGCTTCCCTCGCAATGACGATCTGAATCGCAGAGCGCCCGGCTACAACGTCACAACGATCTTGCCGAGGTGCTTGTTGGCTTCCATGTGCTCGAACGCCTTGCCGATCTCCGCGAACGGATAGACCTTGTCGATCGGCAGTTGCAGTTTTCGCGATTCCACCGCGCCCCAGATGTCTTTCCGGACCTCGTCAAAAATCTCGCGGACTTCCTCGATGGTGCGGGTGCGGAAGGTGACGCCGATATAGTTGATGCGGCGGGCGGCGTGCAGGTCGAAATTGAAATCGGCGTGGGTGCCGCCGAGCCGGCCGACATTGACGATGCGGCCCTTGACCTTCGTTGCCGCGAGATTCTGGTTCGCGACTTTGCCTGAGACCTGGTCGACGATCAGGTCGACGCCTTCGCCATTGGTCGCCTTCAGCACCTGATCGACCCAGCTGGGGTCGCTGGAGTCGATCGCGAGATCGGCGCCAAATTCCTTCAGCCGGCCGCGGCGCATCGCATCCGTGGATGAGCCGATCACGATTTTTGCGCCCTTGAATTTTGCGATCTGCATCGCCATCAGCCCTACGCCGGAACTGGCGCCCTGGATCAGCACGGTCTGTCCCGCCTGCAGCGCGCCGTTGGTCACCACTGCATTGTGCATGGTGGCGAGCGCGACGGGGAGGGTGGCGGCTTCCTCAAAGTTCATGTTCGAGGGCGCGCGGAACAGCCGGCCGTGATCGGCCAGCGTGTATTCGGCGAACGCCGCGCCGCCCGAGCCCATGATCTTGTCGCCGACCTTGATGCCCTTGGCGTCCGGGCCGAGCTCGGCGACTTCGCCCGCCCATTCCATGCCGAGCACGGTGCCGACGCCGCCGGCCGCGCCATGTACATGGCCCTTGGTCATGCCGAGATCGGCGCGGTTGAGGCCGCAGGCATGGACCTTGACCAGCACCTGCGTGCCCTTCGGCGAGGGTTTTGCGACGTCGGCAATCTCGGCGCCGCTGGCGCCGTAGACATAGGCTTTCATGGCTCTTCTCTTTCTTTGCTAATAGCGCGGCCGCCTATTTGGCGGCCTGTCGTTTTACTGGCGTTAAGCCGCCTATTCGGCGGCCTGACGGCGGGCGCCCGACATCATGCCTTCGAGCCGGCTCTGGATGATGGCTTCCGCATCGCGCATGATGCGCGACACCAGTTCGGCGCAGGTCGGAATGTCGTGGATCAGGCCCTGGACCTGGCCGGCCGACCAGATGCCTTCGTCGGCATCGCCTGACGCGTAGACCATCTTGCCGCGGGCGCCGGCGACGAGCTCGCGCACGTCCTCGAACTTCGCGCCTTCCTTCTCCATCGCGACGACCTTGGTCGAGATCGCGTTCTTGGCGACGCGCGAGGTGTTGCGCATGGTGCGGAAGATCAGTTCGGTCTCGCGCTCGTCGTTCGCAACGATGCGCTCCTTGACGAGCTGATGGATCGGGCTTTCCTTGGTGCACATGAAGCGCGTGCCCATGTTGATGCCCTCGGCGCCGAGCGCGAGTGCTGCGACCAGGCCGCGGCCGTCGCCGAACCCGCCCGAAGCGATCATCGGGATCTTGATCTTGTCGGCGGCGGCCGGGATCAGGATCAGGCCGGGCGTGTCGTCTTCGCCGGGATGGCCGGCGCATTCAAAGCCGTCGATCGAGAGCGCGTCGACGCCCATCCGCTCCGCCGACAGCCCGTGACGAACGCTGGTGCATTTGTGGATAATCTTGATGCCATGCTTCTTGAATTCGGTGACGTGTTCCTGCGGCTTGTTGCCCGCGGTCTCCACGATCTTGATGCCGGCCTCGATGATGGCCTGGCGATATTCCGCGTAGGGCGGCGGCTTGATCGCGGGGAGAATGGTGAGGTTGACGCCGAATGGCTTGTCGGTCATGTCGCGGCAGCGCGCGATTTCGCGTGTGAGATCCTCCGGCGTCGGCTGGGTCAGCGCGGTGATCAGCCCGAGCGCGCCGGCATTGGCAACGGCGGCGACGAGCTCGGCGCGTCCGACCCATTGCATGCCGCCCTGGACGATCGGGTGCTCAACGCCAACGAGCTCGGTGAATCGCGTCTTGATCATGTCTGCCCTCTGTTTCCCCGGCACGGGCGGCCCGTGCACGTCATTTTGTGAGATTTCGAGAGGCAGGATGCCGTCACCCCCTGCAAAAGTCTACCGGGAGCGGGTGGTGGTCAGGGCAAGGCCATCATGCAAAAGCGGGGCTTGTTCCGCAGTGCGAACAATTCCGCAAAGAGTCCGGCATTTCCGATGTTACCCGCGGACTGGACATGCCGACCTCCAATCGCGTTGGTAGTGCCTTACGAAGCCAACTCATCAAGTAGTGCGGCGGCTTCTTTGAGGTTCGGTGTCTCGAAGCCTTCGGTGAAGCAGGCATAGATCGGCGCGAGCAGGTCGCGGGCGTCGGTGCGCCTGTCTTGATCGCGCCAGAGGCGGGCCAAGCTGATGGCGGCGCGTAATTCCCAATGCCTCGCGTCCTGTTTCTGCGCTGTTTGAAGCGCGCGGCACAACCAGCGTTCGGCATCGTGTCGATCCGATGTGGTGATCAGCACCTCTGCCATGAGCCGACACAGCTCCGCCTCGTACCATCGCTCGTCGGTTCGCTCGACCACCGCCAAGGCCTCAACTAACAGGGTGATCCCTTCGGCGGTTCGGTTTGCTCGCCGGTGCGCTTCCGCCAGAAGACCAAGATAGTAAGGCACCTTGATCTCGGCACCCGTCGCCCGTTTCGCCGCCAGACCCCACTGTATCCTGCTGATGGCCTCCTCGATGGATCCTCCCAGCGCGAGCAGGGCCCATCCTCGGAAACAGGTCCCTGTTCCCACGAAGTGGGGAAAACCTTGTTCGGTGGCGAGGGTTACCAGCTCCTCGGCTCGTTCAGCGAGGATCGCGCCGTCGCCGCGAAGTTGGTGAAAGACACAATTGACGTGCAGAGCAAACGCCAATGTATAAGGCTGCGACAGCTCGCGCGCCCAGGCCAGCGCGTGTCGGCTTTGCACCAGCGCCTGATCCGATTGTCCCAGCAGCAGAAGTGTCCAGGCGACGAAACTATCGCAGATAACGCGGATGTCGTGGGGCGCCAGCCGTGGAGGTCGGTGCTCCGCCGGATCATAGAGGTTGAGCGCCTGCTTCAGATGGTTGAGCGCACGGCTGAATTTGGCGTGAAATAGATGGCTGATGCCCAAGTTCCGATGCGCCATCAGCTTGGTGTCGCTGTCATTTCGGTTTTCGGAAAGTACCGCTAACTCGTCCGCCAGCTGACGAGCGGCGCGGAACTCCGCGCGATTGTGCAAGAACGACCAGGCGCCGCCCAGGGCTATCGCCAGCTGGGATCCCTCCGGGGCCTCACGGCACAGCTCACGAGCACGGGCATACGCTTCACCGGCTTGAGGCGATGCCCATCCCTTGGCCGCCACGAGGGCCCCAGCAAGGGCGAGCTGAAGAGAAAGTTCGCTCGATTGGCGCTGCGGACTTTTCGGCAGGCTGGCAAGCAACTCGAGCGCCTTGCCAAAGTGCGCAGCGGCCTCGGCCATCGTCGAACGTTGGACGGCCAAGCGCCCAGCCTTGTCCCAATACTCAATTGCCTTTTCAACGAGGCCAGCCCCGGCACAATGCTGAGCCATGAGCTCGGGCTGAGCTGCGGCAATCTCCGAAAACTGGCGTTCCAGCGTGGTGGCAATACGGCCATGCAGTTGCTGCCGTCGGGCGCGCAGCAAGGTGCTGTAGGCCGCGTCCTGCACAAGCGCGTGCTTGAAGGTGTAGGTGGCATCCGGCGGGGTCCCGCGTCGGAACACCAGCTCGGCGCGTATGAGCTGCTCCAAAGCGCCCTCCAGCCGCAGTTGGGGCATTTCGGCGACGGCACTGATCAGCTCGTGGGAAAACTGACGCCCGAGCGTCGCCGCGATCTGCGCCACTTCTCGAGTTGGCGCCAATCGATCGAGCCGGGCCAGAAGCGAGGCCTGGAGAGTCGTCGGGATCGTCAAATGGTTTCCTGGGCCGGTCATCCATCCGCTTTCAAGGACAGACTTTGTCAACTCCTCGATGAATAACGGCACGCCATCCGTACGATCGATGATCTGGTCGGCAATCTCCTTGGGCAGCGTCTTGCCCCCGGTTACGTGCGCGATCATCTCGGCGCGGCGCCGTGGTGGCAAGCGGTTGAGGCTGAGCAATGTCACATGCGGACGGCCGACCCAGGGAGGCGTGAACTCCGGTCGAAATGTGAGAATCATCAGAACCCGCAGCGTCGCGGCTCGATCTATAAGGAGATCAAGCCACTCCAGCGTGGTGGGGTCGCTCCAATGGATGTCTTCCCATAGCATCAGCAGCGGCTGCCGCGCCGCGAGTCCTTCGACCTGCGCCACCTGCACATGAACCGTTTTCTCCTTGCGCTTCTGCGGCGTGAAATTGAGCGGCGGGTAGCGGTCGCCGGTCGGTATCGACAGCAAGTCCGCCAATAGAGGGACGGCTTCGCTCAGATCCTTGTTTGCAATAGCAAGCACCGCCACAAGCTTATCCAGGCGGGTCTCGGCCGTATCCTCGCGTCGAAATCCGGCCGCCTCCTCGAGCTGGGTGATGCTGGGATAAAACGCACTGTGCTGATGATGTGGCGAGCAGAAGTAACGCAGCCGCGTGTGCGGCTCCTTGCCCAACTGCTCCAGCAGGGTTTGTGCAATGCGCGACTTGCCGATGCCCGGCTCGCCTACGATCAGGACGACGGAACCGTCGCCGTCCTTTGCCCGCTCCCAGCGCCGCGTCAACAATGCGATCTCTTCCTCACGACCGATCAACGGCGTGCTGGCGGCCCGAAGGGCCTCGAACCGACTGCCGACCAGGCTCGCGCCCAAGGCCCGCCAGACATGCACCGGATAGTCAAATCCCGCGACGGGCAATGTGCCGAGATCGCGATAATCAAACAGGCCACCAAGCATGCGGCGCGTGCTGTCTGCGATGACGACCGTGTTCGGCTCGGCAAGCCCCTGAAGCCGTGCCGCAAGATTAGGGGTCTCACCAATGACCGCTTGTTCCTGAGCGGCGCCTTCGCCCAGCAGATCACCGACGACTACGAGCCCGGTGGCGATACCCACACGCGCCTGCAGCGAGGTCTCCGGCCTCGCATCGAGCTGGGCCATGGACTCGATCAAGGCTAAGCCCGCGCGCACCGCTTGTTCGGCGTCCTCCTCGTGTGCCTGCGGGTAACCGAAATATGCCAGCACACCGTCACCGAGATATTTGGCAACAAAGCCGCCGGAGTTGGTGATCACCTCGGCGCAACGGCGGTGATAGGCGCCGATGATGTCGCGTAGCTCCTCCGGATCGAGCCGAGCCGACAGAGCCGTGGAACCAACGAGGTCGACGAACATGACCGTGAGCTGGCGACGTTCGGCTTCGGGAACCTTGCCGCCGGACCCGAAAGGTTCGGCCGTGTCACGACAAGTTTCAGGCCGCAACGCGGCGATCGCATCGAGGAGAATACGGCGATGTCCGACCGCCGTCACGCCGAGGTCTTTGAGGTCCTCGGCGGTCAGCTTGGGCAGGATTGCCTCGTCGATCGCATTTTCCCGGAATGCCTGCTCGTGGCGTTCCAGGCCGAGGCCGCGCAGCCAGGAAGAGATATCCATGGCGTTCACACTTGGCCACTCTCATCCACTTCGCCGCCACGTTAGCCGTGCGCTGTCGGTCGGGCCGCTCGCGGACCAATCCGTGGCACCAGGATGAGAACGCCAGTTTATCCCACTCCATCGAGTGAAACACGCCCTTTTTGGCTTGTGAGGTCATGCACGGCGATGGCGGATGGCGCGAGCGTGCCGAAGCCAGATGGGCGGTTGCTTGCATGGTCGAATTCCGGCCGAGGCTGCAGTCTCTCTCGTCAGGTTATCGAATATCCGAGCCGCGTTTCGGTGCTCGAAGTGCGTAGAGTCTTTGGTAGATCATCGACTCCGGTATCCAATCAAGCAAGGTGTGTCCAAGCGGCAGCTTGATCAGGCCAGCGATAATTCTGGATGAAGGCGGATACCAATAAACCGACAGGTTATAAAATTTAAGGGGAGTGAACCCCAAAGTCGTAAACTCGTGCATCAATCGCTTATGACTGAAGTGCCTCCTGTAGTCCACAATCGGACCCGAGAGCAGAAGTATCTTGCCAGCGTGTTCTTTGGCAACTTTCTCCAAGAACGCTCCCTGCTCTTGAAAGGACAGATAGTAGACGCATTCGAGGGCCGCGATCACGTCGTACCCCTCGAATGACGCTTGCAAAAAATCAGCGCATTCAAATCGGGCATTTGGCAGGTTCAGCGATCTAGCGCGAGCAATCGCCACATCGCTTATGTCGATGCCAACCACGGATCGTGCTTTGCTGAAAGTTGCGTGAGTCAGGTGGCCTTCGCCGCAACCGAGTTCAAGAACAGATTTGTTCCGGATGAATGGCTTCAGGCGTCGGCGCAAGACCTTATCCCTGAATTGTGCGTGGGAAATATGCCAGGGGTCAGGAGTTGCGTAGTAGAGATTGAAATCTGCGGCTGTTCGCATTGCTGGTTTCCGCATTGCGCCTGTTAGAAAACAAAAGTTCTTCGCGATCTCCCAAAACCGATTGTCTGTGCCGCGCGGCGCGATCCCGGCGCTTCGAGACTTTCCTTTGGGGGCAACGCCTATTGCATTTTCACCCTTTCGCGCCATCGCGCTTCGAAACTGTCAGAATCTTTCGGTGCCCAGGCTTGTGCGTCTAACGGATTGTCAGGCTTCTCGGTGCCAACACTTGTAACTTCTCTGTTGGAAACGGGTTGCGCGGACGCCTCCTTGGGCCATTCCAACAACGATTTCGAAAGCATGGGCTTGCCTTCATACCAGCACTTTCGTCCATCGATCAGACGATAGGACCACCAACGCCCGTGCGGATTTGATGGCGCTGCGGCGCTGCATTGTTGTTTGGCCTGCGCGTTTGGCGTCCCAACTGGCAAGAGCGTAGCAATCCCGGCGGCCAAGGCGATTGCTGGCAGTTTCCTCATTTGCGCACTGAAGGACTGCTCCGTTGCTGCAAGCGGCTTACAGCAACAACCAAATCGGGGCGTTCGAGAACTTCCACGAGCTTGTCGAGGATATGCTCATTGTTTTGCGGTCGGGGCCGAAGGTATTCTTCCAGTATGAGTTGCGCTTCGTTAATCGCCTGAAGAGCCAATTGTTGATCAGTCATCTCTTCTTCCCCATCAAAGAAATGCCGTCCGGCCGGGAAAAAGGAGCAAGAAATCAAGCCGCCTTTTGGGAGATATCCCCGCTTTTTTTGATTACCCGATCAATTTTTGTTTCACTGCGGGAGGCCTGCAGCGCCTGATCGCGGCGCTTCCTGGTTCCACGCCGCACTCACGGATGCGGTCTGCATCATAAGCCGTGTCCGCCAGCGCGATGGTGCGCGGGCCGAGGTCATCCCCGTTGGCGGACGCTGGAGGCGCTCAGGCCGAGCTTGCCGTCGCCACCCAGCCGCGGAACGAGAAGGCGGCATAGAAGAGCTCGACATCCGAGAATCCGGCCTCGCAAAGCAGCACTTCCTCTTCGGCAACGGAAAGCAGGGGCAGCCCGGCCATTCTCACGGCGGAGGCAATGGCCTTCTCCCGATCAACGCTGGCGCGGTCGGCAAAGGCCGCCGAGCGCGCCATCCAGCGTTCCGCACCTCCGCTCGGTACGCTGTGATGGGCGACAACAAGGCGTGCGTCCGGCTTCAGCCGACGTCGGATCTCCTGCAACGTTAGCAGCCGCTCGCTCTTATCAAGAAAGTGCAGCGTGAGCAGACATGCCGCTCCGTCGAACGACCCCGACGGTGCCGCACCGACGGTACCCTCTATCAGCTCGATCCGATCGTTGAACGGCTCGATACTGCGGCGCGCAAGGTCGAGCATGGCGGCGGAGGGGTCGACGCCGGTGAATACCCATTCCCGCCGGGCTTCAGCCATCGCCTTCAGCTCCATGCCCCCTCCCGCACCGACCACGAGAATATGAGCCGCTTGCTGTGCCCGCTCGCTGAGGAGCAGCATCGCCATGCGATGGAGATCGGCCAGCCCCGGCACCTTCCGTGGCGTATCGTCCGCATAGGTTGCGACCATAGCCGGGTTCGAGAACGGTCCTTGGCTTTTTGTGTTGGCGTTGGGGGTGGACATCGGAATTCCAGAGCATGTATCAGATGGAGCTACAAAAGGGTGTGCGGCTCATGTATCTTTAACAGATACGAATGAACTCGCCTCCTGTCAACGATCATGCGGTGCTTCGTGCGCCGGTGACGCTCAGCGCATTGTTTGAGGTTTGAGGAGATGAACAGAGACACCAGGCTATCCGACGTCCTACATGTGCTGCTGCACTTGGGGCAAGTCAAAGAGCCGGTGACATCAGAGGTTCTGGCGAGAAGCATGGGCACCAACCCGGCCGTGTTCCGCCGGACCATGGCGGGCTTAAGGGAGGCAGGTCACGTCCAGTCCGGCAAGGGACATGGCGGCGGCTGGCAGTTGGCGCGCCCGCTGCACCGGATCAGTCTCCTCGCTGTTTATGAAGCGCTTGGCCGACCCAATCTCTTCGCCATTGGAAACCGCAGCGATCACCCTGACTGCCTGGTCGAAAGGAACGTCAACGCCGCTATGGCGGACACGATGGCACGAGCTGAAGCACTGTTCGTGGAGCGATTCGGACAGGTAACGCTGGACACGCTTGCGCCGGGAAAACCGGAACCGCTTTCGGTGCATTGCCGGAAGACTGTCTAAGTACGCTTGTTCAGTCCGCGCTTACGATAACGCACTTCACGGTAAACTGAGACCCGCCCCAGCGCCTTTGTGCTAGTGTGCCTGAGGCAATTTCTGCGTGTGTGCGGTCCAAGCGCATGCCAAAGGGACCAAAAAAGCTATGCATCTTCACCGAGCGTGGTCGGCTGATTGCGCTAGCCGTCGCGGTGGGGTTGGTGCTCGGCATGGTCGGACCTACCTCAGCACAGTTTTTTAATTTCGGCGGATATCAGCAGCGGCCGCAACCGCAACCACAGCGCGGCGGCGGCTGGTTTGGTAACGAACAACGCGGTGGCGGCTGGTTTGGTAACGACACGTTTGCGCCGTACCAGCAGCCGGCACCGCAGCCTCGTTATGGGCGGCAAGCGCCACCGGCGGTGCGCGAGGATTTTTCAAAGGCGCCGCCGCCCGACAAACGCAACACTGTACCGGAGCGCCACATTCTTGTGCTCGGTGACTCCATGGCGGACTGGCTCGCCTACGGGCTTGAGGAGGTCTATGCCGATCAGCCTGAGATGGGTGTGATCCGCAAACACAAGTCAGTGTCCGGCCTGATCAAGTATCAGCCGAAGGGCGATCCAGCCGATTGGGCCGCTGCCGCCAAAGGCATTCTCGCCAACGAAAAAGCAGACGCCATTGTCGTCATGCTCGGACTTGAGGACCGCGTCGCGATCCGCGAGCCGGCAGCCGAAAAATCCCCCAGTAAATCGGCGGACAAGAAGGACGACGACAAGAAGGACGCCAAGGCCAAACCTGATGGCAAGCCTTCGGGCGAAAAACCCGCGGCGAAGCCGGATGACGCAACCAAGGTGACGGATCCCGAATTGTCGCCAGACGATGCCGCCGACAACAGTGATGCGCGGCCGCTCACAGGACCGGAGAAGAGCGAGCGCTCGCCGAACGGCCTCCATGAGTTTCGCGAGAAACGCTGGGTCGAACTCTACAGAGAAAAGATCGACGAGCTGATCGGCGTGCTCAAGTCCAAGGGTGTGCCGGTGCTGTGGGTAGGTCTGCCGGTGGTGCGCGGCCCCAAGGCGACCGCCGACATGGCGTTTCTGGATACGCTCTATCGAGATGCGGCCGGCAAGGCCGGCATCACCTATGTCGATGTCTGGGACGGATTTGTCGATGAAGCCGGCCGCTTTTCACAGCAAGGCCCCGATTTCGAAGGGCAGATCCGCCGGCTGCGCTCCTCCGATGGCGTGTACTTCACCAAGGCCGGCGCGCTCAAGCTCGCGCATTATGCCGAGCGCGAAATCAACCGGCTGTTGGCTGCGCGCTCCGGGCCGATTGTGCTGCCCACCGAACCGGCAACGCCCGACACCAGCGCGCGGCCGGACCAGCCGGCGCCGCGTCCGCTGGCCGGGCCGATCGTTCCCTTGGTGGGCTCCTCGGTCAGCACGGATCGATTGCTCGGCGGTCCGGGGTCGCGGCCGGTGACGATGGATGCGCAAGCAGCTCGGTTCCTGATCACAGGTGAGCCGTTGTCGGCACCAGCCGGTCGCGCCGATGATTTTGCCTGGCCGCGACGCGAAATTGGACGCGAAGGGACCAAGGGTGAGACGCCAGTGGCATCAACAGCGCTCGATGCCAACGCACGGGCGCCGGCGGCGTCGCTAAAGCCGAAAAAGCATCGCCGATAGGGCCCAATCGCTTTTAGTGCTCCCGAACAACCGCTGTGCCAACCCTATGACGCACGGTTGAGAAAGATCGGCAGACCTCGCTTATTGCCGTAGATGGGGCGATATCGCTCCGTGTTGTACGTGCTGGCGACGTCCAATTTGCGCGGCCCGAGCTTGGCGTCAGGGATGGGCACGAGGTCGTAGCGTCCCTCCACCAACGCCGACATGAGGCCGGTCTTGCCTTCCAGGATGGCATCGTATGCCATGTTACCGAAAGTCAGGGCCACGAGCTTGTCCATGAAGTCCGGGTTGCCAGATCGCAGGTCGTAGGTGAGGTCAGACGTGATCGTCTCCTCGCCGACGCGCCGCTTGATCTCGTCGGCGAACGATTCCGCCACGCTTGCCTTCTTGCGATGGCCATAGGCATCGGGCTCACCGTATTCCTGCACCTCGTAGCCCTCCCACGCGGCGCCCTCGCTGAGCACGACCAGCGCGTAGTTGCTTGGGTTGGCGCGCTTGTCCTCCAGGAGCAGCTGGGTCAGCTTGTCGAGATCGACCTTGTACTCCGGTATGACGCACCGTATCGAGGTGGCGTACGCGGTGTAGAGTGCCGTAAATCCGGCATCGCGGCCAAAGACGCGGAAAATGCCGATTCGCTCGTGCGATCCGACGGTGGTGCGCTGCCGCTGGATGGCGTCGCTGGCGCGGGTGATCGCGGTCGAGAAGCCGATGCAGTACTCGGTGTTGCGGACGTCGTTGTCCATGGTCTTCGGGATGGCGATGATCTTGACGCCGAGGTCGTTGAGCTTGGCTGCGTAACTGAGCGTGTCGTCGCCGCCGATGGCGATCAGATGTTCGATGCCGAGCCCCGAGAGGTTCGCCAGCACCTGGCCGGTGACGTCCCACGTCCTGGTTGCGATGCCGCCCTTGGTGCTGAGCGAGGCTGGAAAGTCTTGGCCTGCGAGATGATCCGGCAGCTTCTTCATCCTGGACGGGTTGGTGCGACTCGAGTGGAGCACGGTGCCGCCGCTCCGGTCTATGGTGCGCGTGTTGTCACGGTTCAGCGGGATGATGTAGTGGGACCTCGAGGCCGGGTCCTCGAGGTTCACGTGCGTGAGGGCCTCCCAACCACGACGGAGGCCGACGACCTCGATGTCGTTCTCGCTGCCGCGATATGTCACGCTCTTGATGACTGCGTTGAGACCGGGAACGTCGCCGCCGCCCGTGAGAATGCCGATGCGCCTTTTTGCCATACCCACCTCGCAGGCGGTCCCTTACTCGGCCGCTTCCGGCTTGCGCTCCTCGCGCACTTGAAAGCGATCCAGCAGTGAGGACACGGTGTCGCGGAAGCCACCATACTCAAGCTCGGAATAGGGCAGCATCGCGGCGCCAGACCAGCCTTGGCTGCGCATCTCGATTGCCTTGCGCTGGGCGCGACGGCGGACCTCGTCCCACGCCGGGTTGTCGAAGAAATCGGTAAAGGACTCCGAAAAACGGCCGTCCTTGTCGATCGAAAAGCCGGTGCAGGAAACGATCGGCAGGCAGTACATGCCTGTCACCGGAGTGTTGAGCGGCACGGGCATCAGCGGCATCACGTGCGAGCCGCGCGCATCGCCGCCCACGAAGTGCGCCTTCGCGAACGGCGAGATGATCTCTTCCGGAGCCGGGAAAATCCCCTGGTTCCTGATGATCGCGACCGGATCGTCCTTACCAGTGTACTTGCCTGCGATCGCGTGAAGACGCTGCGCCGAAACGGCGACGGCGACCTCGCCATGGGTCCGGGAGACGATGCGATCTATGCCAAAGCGCTCGTTGTCGCGGAGCAGCGCGGCAATGTGGTAGCCATCCGCGGGCGCGTCGAGTTCGATCACGCTGTCGCCAGACGTGTTGTCCATGTCGATGACATGGAAACGGAATCCCTTGATCATCGGGGGCAGCATCAGCCCGGCGCAATACATGGGATCGGCAAAGGCGAGGTAGAGCGGCAGGTTGTAGGCGCCGGGACCGCATTTGTCGGCGGCGAACACCATGAAGGACTCCGCAGCTCTCGTGCCCGAGAGGCTGTGGTCGAAGCTGAGCTCGGCGACGCCCGGTCCGGCGCCGCGAACGTTTCCAGAAGGTGCGTCGACGAGAAGATCCTGGCCGGCGCCATAAAGCCCGGAGGTTTTCGCTACCGAGGTGGCCGCGAGGAACGCCTTCCAGGCGAGTTGATGCACCTCGGAGCTCCCTTCGCCCCGTGTGTGCGTCATGATGATCGCAATGTCGTCGCCGGTATGGCAGACGAAGCCGTCGATCAGCAGGCCATCGCAGATCGCCTTCGCGACCTCGCCCTCGACAGCTGCCATCATGCGTGTAGACGGTTTCGTGTGGCCGCCGACGGAGCCTATGTCAGCCTTGATGACCGAAAGGGTGAGTCTCATGAGCGTTTCCTCCGACCAGCGCAGCAAGGCGCCTCGGCGCTTGCTGCGCCGGGGCGCTGCTCATTCGCGAAAAAAGAACGTCTTAGGTTCCGTTAGGTTCCACGAGAGCCTTTCTCGAAGAGGTTCATCCGGTAGCCGGCATCATCGATCACCGTAAAGGTCATTCCAGAAGCGATAGGATAACTAGTTCATGCGCCGCCATTTGCTGCGGTGTACGAGTCCGCTATTTGGCACTTTTCGAAAGCGGGGCGGTTTCCGAAAGCGCACATCGGCCGATCAGTCCGAATTAATGGGTTCACGTCATATGTTTCAGGTGACGCGGTCTACTGCATGAACTCGTTGGTGAGTTCGCCGATGCCATCGATCGCAACCGTCACGGTGTTGACCGGCTCCTTCATGACGCCGACGGACGTGCCGCAGGCGATCAGATCGCCGGGCAGGGGCGTCATGTCGTGGGAGATCTTGCTGACGAGCTCCTGCGCGCTGAAGATCATGTCTGATATGGGATAGTTCTGACTATTCGTTCGGCTCTTCGTCTCTTTCCAGCTGCGGTTTTTCATATAAGACTGCGTTCAACAAAGAACGATGCACCTCGATCTTTCCGTTATAGCTGATCAATCCAAGCTTGCGAAATTTGTTCAGAAAGTAACTCACCCGGGGGCGGGTCGTTCCGATCATCTCCGCCAAGGTTGCTTGATTGATCGAAGCATCGATTGGCGTTGGCTTTCCATTTTTTCCGAAATTGGCCAGCAGCAGAAGAAGGCGCGCGAGCCGCTTCTCGCTCGAATTGAATAGCTGGTCGATCAAATCTTCTTCAATGCGATTGCTCCGGGTCACCAGGTAAGCCACGAAAAGTTCTGAAAACCTTGGCTCCTTGCGGAGCGCCGCCAGCATCGCCTTCCGCGTTATTGAGGTGATAACGCACTCCTCCATCGCCCTCGCGGTTCCAACGCGGACCGCCTGGCCATTCAAACACCCCTCGCCGAAAAATTGCGCAGTCTCCAATATGCCGACGACTGCTTCTTTGCCCTGCTCGGAAACAACGGTGACCTTGACCTTGCCTGATTGGACATAAAAAATCCTATCAGCCTCTTCGCCTTGGGCGAAGATGATCCGGCCTTTACGGTACTTCACTATCGCTTTGCCGGTCCCGACTTTGGCTAGAAAAACCTGAGGATCGAACGATCGCTTTGCTGACTTCACAAGCCCCTCCTTTGGACCAGCGATGCCTAAATATTAAAAATGGGGCGGTGTGGTCAATATTGACCAGCGGACCAGTTTCCCAAGTGAGAAAATCAACCGGTCAGTAGCCGGTGTCCGGCAGCGTGTTGTGCACCCGCCTGATCCAAAAAGGGGTGCCCGCATGCCCGGCTCTCATGCGTTACCAACCGGCCCGCCGCTTAGCGTTATAGAGCGCCCGCGCTGTCAGCACTGCCAGACCCGCACGGTCCTGGCCCGCATTGCGCCCGGCCCAGCCGGGTACGAACTCCGCACTTTCGCGTGCCCCAAGTGTGATCGTGCCCAGAGAACCCTGGTGGTCAGCGACCCCATGAGCGGTGACGCGAGAGGGTGGCTTGGCGGCGAGCTTAAATCCCCGGACTAGATTTTGGCAATGTCATGGAAGATTAAGAATGTCCGCTGAAGTAGCCCCCTCACCACCCCGGGTCCTATCAAGTTCGCGATGCGACCGTTGCTGCGGCGTTACCATGGTGCAGCGCATCACGCCTTCGCGAACGGGGTACGAGCATTGGACGCTGCGCTGCACACGCTGTGGCCACATCCAGCAGATGCAAGTTGTATCCAGCCCGTCGCAATCCGACCCTCTCGATTGGTTTGATGGCAATTTGTACTCACCGAAATGAGGCCCGGCATGCGTAACAGAAACAAGGTCGGCTATTTGACGCCGGACCATCTGGAAGAGCAGGCAGATGCGCGCGCCAGCGAGGCAAAGCAATTGCCTGAGGGAGAGGCGAGACAGAATGCGCTTCGCAACGCAGCACAGTTGAGGGTGTATGCCTCCATGAGGCGCGCATTCGCACCACAAACCGCCAAATCGAAATAGGATCGGGAGAACTGCAGAATGCCGGATTTTGGCCCAGAGATGATCCAAATCCTGAATTCAGCACGGGTTACAGCACAATGAGCGATGCACCTTCCGACGCGCGACGCTCCCTCCAGCGCAATTCTGTGAGAACCTCCATTGACGTGGATGCGGTCGCGAAGGCGGCTGGCGTCGTCCTTGATTTGCGTGATGAGGAACTGGCTTTCGAATTGCCCGGACGGTTGTTCGAACAACTGCCGTTTGCCGTTTATGTTTGTGACCGGGACGGGCTTGTTCTTCGATACAACCGCTGTGCTGCCGAATTATGGGGCCGGGCGCCCAAACTCCGCGATTCGGATGAACGGTTTTGCGGATCGTATCGAATGTTCCGCCCCGACGGCAGTCTGCTCCTGCACCATCAATGCCCCATGGCAACTGTGCTCCGCACCGGCATTTCCGTGCGTGAACAGGAAGTACACATCGAGCGACCTGACGGGTCGCGCGGCATCGCGCTCGTTGACATCGAGGCAATCAAGAATAGCGATGGAAACATTGTCGGCGCCGTCAACTGCTTCCAGGATGTAACGGAGCGCAAACGGAGCGAGGAGCAAATCGTCAATCTCGCGCGCGAGGCCGAGCATCGAACAAAGAACATTTTGGCCACTGTGCTGGCGACGGTTCGTCTTTCTCATTCCGCTACGTCTGATAATCTCAAGCAACTGATCGAAGGGCGCATTGATGCGCTCGCAAAGGTCCATACGCTGTTCGTGGAATCCCGCTGGGCGGGAGCCGAGCTTCACCGCCTGGTCACGCAGGAGCTTATGGCTTACGGCGGAGAGAGTAAGGTGCGCGTGCGCATTGACGGCCCAGCCGTCATGCTGGAGCCGAGCATGGCTCAGACCACTGCAATCTCCTTGCATGAGCTCGCGACCAACGCGGCAAAATACGGATCGCTATCGGCAACGCGTGGTCACGTTGAAATCACATGGCGCCTTACTGTAGACCGACGACTCATTTTGCGCTGGATCGAGTCGGGCGGACCGACCGTTACGCCGCCCACGCACCGCGGGTTCGGCACACGCATTATGGAAAATATGATTGGCCAACTCAGGGGTGAGGTGCGTTTTGATTGGCGCGACCAAGGGCTCACGTGCGAGATCGCCCTGCCGCTCGCGTAGTCTTGCCGCTACGGGCGACGGCAAAGTGCCTGAGCTGGCAACGACAGCCACGGCGCGCGGCGGTCTACGACTTGAGTCCCTAAATGCGCGCCAAAGCGGACATCGGACGACCATTCCTAATTATTGGGTTCAGGCCGTAGGTTTCAGACGACGCCCTCTACTGCCTGAACTCGTTGGTCGGTTCGCCGCTTGCCCACGTCAACTGACGACATTTCAGAATCTCAATTCCGCGGCGCAACGCTGACTTCGCGAACCACCAGACAAAGGCTGATCGTACCCACGATGACGGGAAGTAATCCCATGAGTATCCAAGCCAAATGCGTGCCAGCGCCGATCGTGCCAGAAGCAATCCAAATTCCAAAGGCAATGATACCTATTGAGATTGAGAAGGCAGGAATGTCGTGGCTTGTCATTCGCCTTCTCCTGATACGGCAGGGTTTCAAGAACTGCCTCTGGCGGGGAATAGCCTGTCAGTGGAACGATCGAGTCGCTTATCGGAGCCTTGCGCTGCGTTCAGATGACCGACCAGCTCGCCGGAAAGTCGATAAATATTGATGCCTCTTAGCTGATAAAGTTTTTGGCCCTTGAGGTCGAAGATGCCCGCGCCGTCCACCACCCCAACGTGGGTGCCGTTGCTATTGAAAATATTGCCGCTCATGACTGACCTCCAAGCGAGGGTCCGGAACCAAGCTGCGCTTGTCGGACCCAGATAGCGAGACAATTCGGACGCCACCCCGGATAGTTTGGGTGTATCCAGACGACCATCGTCAAAGCCAACGGAGGCAATTTAGCCCGGACGCCTCAATTCGCCGGTGAGAAGCTTTGTGACCTCCGGCAATTCAAGGGGGTCTGTTACATCGCCGTCGACGCAATCGACCCAAGGCGGACAACCTATCAAGTCAACATCTCTGACTTATGGTTCGCCCGTTGCTGATGGTGTAGTTTGACACGCGTTGACGCACGCAACGTCGTGACGCAGCTTCAATCTAGTTTCCACACGGACCCGCTTGGACCGGAAGCGAGGGAGGGATACTTCAAGTTCAATTTACCGGCCCAGGTGGCATCGATTACATCAATCCGGCTGACGATCCGCGCAAACAGTAGCCGCCCGCATTGCAAGAGGCCGTCTCACGCGGACACTTGTCTGTCCAGCATTCGCAAGGGAGGATGTCATGCAGTCTTCTCCAAAAGTAGTGAGCGCAGCACTTGCCCTGTGCATAGTGTTGCTATCGTTTGGCTCCAGCGCTTTGGTCGAGCCGAAAGCGGAGGTGGCGACGGCAACCTCGGCATGGGGGCAGGCTATTGGCGAAGGCGATCCCGAAAAGGTGTTGCCGCTCTATTCGGACGATGCCGTGCTCTGGGGTACGCTGTCGCCGACCGTGCGCTCCGACCGGGCGGGGGTACGAGACTATTTCGTGGCTGCCTTCAAGGTTCTGCCCGGCCTCAAGGTCGCCTTTGGCGATCAGCTGATCCGCGTGTACGGGAATGCGGCGGTCAATACCGGCTACTATACGTTCTCCTATGTCAAGGATGGCGAGACGAAGAGCCTGCCCGCGCGCTACAGCTTCACCTACGTCAAGAACGGCGAGCGTTGGCTGATCGTCGACCACCATTCCTCGGCCATGCCTTCAACCCCGAGATAGCCCACCAGATTGTCGAATGGTGACACCCCGCCGCCCGAGCCAAGAGGGCCTACAAAAGCGGACGCTGAAAGCCGACCGGGGCCGCTGAGCTATCCAAATACGGCGGACCTAGGGCAAGGGACTTCATCTAGAAGACATTTTTTGTGGACAGTTTCACGACGCTGCTACCTGGCACCAGCGCGTTAAGTTACCTGATTCAGGGTAGGGACAACCCCGGAGTGATCATGACAACAGTGCAGGCCATTGCATTTGGGGCAATGCTAGCTTGGACTCCAGCGCTCATCGTTATGGCGTTCTTGTTGTGGGATGTTCCCGATCTTGAGGAAGACTAACCTCGTTTTTTTTTGCTCGTAGGGTGCGCGGATGCTCCCGAGCCAGGCCCTTTGGCTGTTCATCAAAGCACGCATCCGCATCGAGCAGATTTGGCATAGGCTAGGAGCCTAGGACCGGTTTTTGGATAGGCCTCGCAAAAGCCTAAACTCGTTGGTCAGTTCGCCGATGCCGTCGATCGCAACCGTCACGGTGTTGACCGGCTCCTTCATCACGCCGATGCCCACCGATGTTCCGCAGGCGATCAGGTCGCCGGGCAGGAGCGTCATGTCGTGCGAGATCTTGCTGACGAGCTGCTGCGCGCTGAAGATCATGTCTGATATGGGATAGTTCTGGCGTTCGGCGCCGTTGAGGATGGTCCGCACCACGAGGCTTGCCGGATCGATGCCTGACGTGATGACCGGGCCGAACGGCCCGTAGCCGTCAAAGCCCTTGGCGCGCGCCCATTGGGCGAAGGTCGCATCGCGGTTGAGAATGTCATTGGCGGTGACGTCGTTGACGCAGGTGTAGCCGAGGATGAAGTCGTCGGCGTCGTCAGGGGAAACGTTGGTGCAGGGCTTTCCGATGACGATGCCGAGTTCGCCCTCATAGGTGGTCTTGCCGTCATAGGAGACGGGACGTTCGATTACTGCGCCCGGCGCGGTGACGCTGGTGGTGGCTTTCAGGAGATACAGAGGCTCGGCCGGCTCCGGCTGTTGCAGCTTGGCGGCGAGCGCATGAAAATTGTTCCAGAGCGCGACGATCTTGGTCGGCTCTGTCGGCGCCAATAGCTCGACATCCCCAAGCGCCAGTATTTGTCCGCTCGGCTTCGAGCTACCGAACACGTTGCCGTCATGCACGGCGATGCCGGATGGCGTGAGCGCGCCGAAGCCGGTTTCACCCTGGTAGCGGAAGCGAAGCCAGTGGGTGACGTTACGCTGCAGCATCACGCCACCGCCGGGATTTTTGCTTCCGGCGCCGGAAGGACCGTTCCGTCGTAGAGGCCGGCGATCTTGGCGCGCTGCGCGACCAGCGCCAGCACGGCATCCAGCGACGGCGTCGGAATCCTGGTCAGCCGTCCCATTTCCTGAACTACCGTCACCAGCGGATCGATTTCCATCGGACGGCTGCGCTCGAGATCCTGCAGCATCGAGGTCTTGTGCGCGCCGACCTTGCGCGCGCCTTCGATACGCCGGTCGACGTCGACGCGGAATTTGACACCGAAGGATTCGGCGATCGCCTGCGCCTCCAGCATGATCGCCTTCGACAGCGCGCGGGTAGGGGGATCGGAGCAGATCACGTCGAGGGTGGCGTGGGTCAGCGCGCTGACCGGGTTGAGGCAGACATTGCCCCACAGCTTGAGCCAGATCTCGTCGCGAATGCGGTCGAGCACCGGCGCCTGCATGCCGGCCCTGGTGAAGACCTCCGAGAGCCGCTGCACGTCCTCGGTGATTTCACCGGAGGGCTCGCCGAGCGGGAAGCGGTCGCCATAGACGTGACGGATCACGCCGGGCGCCTCGATCTCGGTGGCGGGGTAGACGATGCAGCCGATCGCGCGCTGCGGCGTCAGCTCGCGCCACTGCCGTCCGCCGGGATCGATGCTCTCCAGCGTCGAGCCCTCGAGGGCGCCGCCATGCTTGTAGAAGTACCAATAGGGGATGCCGTTCACGGCGGTGACGATTCGGGTCTGCGGCCCGAGCAGCGGCTGCATCTGTTCGAGCACGCCGGTGATCGAATGCGCCTTCAGGCAGATGATGACGAAATCCTGCGGCCCGAGCTCGGACGGGTCATCGGTGCAGCGCGGATGCACGACGCGCTCTTCATCTCCGATCAACAGCTTGAGCCCGTTGGCGCGCATGGCGGCAAGATGCGCGCCGCGCGCCACCAGGCTGACATCGACACCAGCCCGCGCGAGCTGCACGCCGAGATAGCCGCCGATCGCGCCGGCGCCGTAGATACAGATTTTCATGGGATCTTTCGAAAAGCCCGGTGGTTGATGATCAAGCGTCAGCACTGCGCCGGTGCTGAGATCATCTCAGGCCGGCGCGTTGGTGCTGAGCTTCCCTGCGGATATCAAGCCGACGCGGCCAGATTGAAGGGCGTTGCTTCGTCGTCGAATGCGTTGAAGATATCGCGAATGCTGATGACGCCGATCAGGCTGTAATTGTCGATCACAGGCACGTGGCGGATGTGATGCTTGCTCATGAGGTGACGGACATGCTCGAGCGTATCCGTCGATGTGCAGGAGACGAGCTGCTGTACCGAAATGAATTGCGAAACGCGCATGTTCACCCCGGCCACGCCGTGCTGGGCGATCGCGCGCACCACGTCGCGTTCGGTGAACATGCCGACTGCCGTGTTGCCCTCAGTGCGCACGACATCTTTCACCACAAGCGCGCTGATATTGCTGGAGCGCATCAGTTGGGCTGCAATGGCCACGGTCTCGTTCATGCGGATCGTTGCGACACGGGCGGCTTTCTTGCGCAGAATATCTCCAACTTGCATGGCGACCTCCTTGGGTGAACTATTACCTCGAGTCTGGTATACATAATGCCAATTGTCAACACGCTTGATAGTGGAAATCTTTCGCCGGGATGAAGATAAATAGGCAGTATTACTGACGTTCTTGGGACGCTGCTCTCCAGCCGGAGGAGGGGCATCGTCGTCTGGAGCGGGCCAAAAAGCGCTCAGGTATACCGGAGGCCGTACAGGCAAAAGAAAACGCGCCCATCCCTTGGGACGAGCGCGCTTCTTTCGAACAACCGACGGTTCGGATCAGGCCGCAATCTGCGATTTGGCGACCACCGCCTTACGCCAAGGCTTGAGCACGGCTATCGCCAGCACCGAGGCCAGGATATTCGCACCGGCCGCGACGATGAACACGGTGTCCCACGTGCCCGAAGACTGCTGCATGTAGTTCGCCACCGGCACCAGCAGTGCCGCGGTGCCCTTTGCAGTGTAGAGCAGGCCGGCATTGGTGGTCGCGAACTTGGCGCCGAAGGTGTCGGTGCAGGTCGACGGGAAGAGGGAATAGATCTCGCCCCAGGCAAAGAACACGAAGCCCGACAGCAGCACGAACCACACGGGATCGTGGCCCAGCATGTACAGGCCCCAGATGCCGATGCCTTCCATGCCGAACGCGATGAACATGGTGTTCTCGCGCCCGATCATGTCCGAGATCCAGCCGAAGAAGGGGCGGGTCAGGCCGTTGAGGACGCGATCGATGGTGGCGGCGAACGTCACTGCCGTCATCGTCACCGCCATCAGCGTGACCGGTACGCTGTCGACCTTCCAGTCGACGGCGATCGGCTTGAGGTTGGCGGTGACCATCAATCCGCCGGCACCGACGATCACGAACATGAAGTACATCAGCCAGAAGATCGGCTGACGGATCACCTCGGTCGGCTGATAATTGCGCCGGGTCTGGATGATGTTGGCGTTCTGCGTCACCGCAGGCACTTGTCCGGTTTTCGGCGAGAACATGAAGAAGGCGAGGATCACGATGATGATGCCTTGGCCGAGACCGAAATAGAGGAAGGTGGTCTGGAAGCCGGAGTCCTTGATCATCGCCTGGATCGGCGCGACCGTCAGCGCCGAGCCCGCGCCGAAACCGGCGGCGGTGATGCCGGCGGCGAGGCCGCGCTTGTCGGGAAACCATTTCAGCGCGTTGCCGACGCAGGTGCCGTACACGCCACCGGCGCCGATGCCTGCGATGATCATGCCGAGATAGAAGCCGTTGAGGGTAGTCGCCTGGGCGTTGATCGCCCATCCGACGGCGCAGAGGATGCCGCCGACGAGCACGACGAGGCGCGGACCGTATTTATCGACGAACCATCCTTCGACCGGCACCAGCCAGGTCTCGAACAGCACGAACAGCGTAAATGCCCACTGGATCGACGCGCGATCCCATCCGAATTTCTGCTGGATGTCGGGGACGAAGAAAGTCCAACCATATTGATAATTGGCGATCATCACCATTGCGGCGACGCCGATGGCCAATTGCGTCCAGCGATAAGCATCGCTGACTCGGCCAGCTACGGGGGCCGCTCCTTGCACGGTGTCTGTCATTTTTCCTCCAAAGGGCTGTTCTATCGATGCCCGACAGCTCGCGCGAACTCTGGTATATGTTATGCCAGCAGACAAGAGGAAATTTAGAGCTCTGCAAAGAATTTAGATTCGTGGGCAAGGTGGTTGCGCGCGCACAAAAAAAGGCCGCGCAGTTTGCGCGGCCTCATGTCCGTCATCAGTAGAAGTTGTTGTTTCGCCTTAAGTTAGCGGCGCCGTTCAGGCCATCGCACCCCGCAGACGGGTATAGCCGTGCTGGATCACCGACCAGAACAGCGCGATCAGTCCGAGGACCATGATCGTGCCCACCAGCGGGTTGGACAGGAATATGCCGAACGATCCCTGGGATCCCAGTAGCGACTGCCGGAACGCCTCTTCCGCCTTGTCGCCGAGCACGATGGCCAGCACCAGCGGCGCGAGGGGATAATTGCACTTCTTGAGCAGATAGCCGATCACGCCGAACACTAGCATCAGCACGACGTCAAACGTAGAGCTGTGGACCGAGTAGGCGCCGATCGCGCAGAGCACCAGGATCAGGGGTGCAATGATGCTGAAGGGCACGCGCAGGATTGCCGCGAAAATCGGAACGCATGTCAGCACCACGATGAGGCCGACGAGGTTTCCGAGATACATCGAGGCGATCAGGCCCCAGACGAATTCCTTCTGTTCGACAAACAGCATCGGGCCGGGCTGCAGGCCCCAGATCAGGAGGCCGCCGAGCAACACTGCGGCCGTCGGCGAACCGGGCACGCCGAGCGAGAGCATCGGCAGCAGGGCAGCGGTGCCCGCGGCATGCGCCGCGGTCTCCGGCGCGATCACGCCTTCGACCTCGCCCTTGCCGAAATTGTTGCCGTTCTTGGCCACGCGCTTGGCGATGCCGTAGCTCATGAACGAAGCCGGCGTGGCGCCAGCGGGCGTAATGCCCATCCAGCAGCCGATGAAGCAGGAGCGCAGCGAGGTCATCCAGTATTTGGGCAGTTCCTTCCAGGTCTGCAGCACGACCCGCAGATTGATCTTGGCCTTGCCGCCGCGGAAGGCGAGCCCTTCCTCCATCGTGAGCAGGATTTCACCGATGCCGAACAGCCCGATCACGGCAATGAGGAAGTCGAAGCCGTTGAGCAGGTGGGTGGAGCCGAATGTCAGCCGCAACTGCCCGGTGATGGAATCAAGTCCGACAGCGGCAAGTGCAAAGCCGATCATCATGGCTGCAATGGTCTTGAATGGCGGCTCCTTGCTCAGGCCCACGAAGCTGCAGAAGGCAAGGAAATAGACCGCGAATTTTTCCGCTGGACCAAACTGCAGCGCAAAACTGGCGACCAGCGGCGCGACCAGCGTGATCATGATCACGGCAAACAGCGCGCCGACGAAGGATGAGGTGAAGGCGGCGGTCAGGGCCTCGCCGGCCTTGCCCTGCTGCGCCATCGGATAGCCGTCGAACGTCGTGGCCACCGACCATGGTTCGCCGGGTATGTTGAAGAGAATTGAGGTGATCGCGCCGCCGAACAGCGCGCCCCAATAGATACAGGACAACATGATAATCGCCGACGTCGGCGACATGCTGAACGTCAGCGGCAGCAGGATGGCGACGCCATTGGCGCCGCCCAGTCCCGGCAGCACGCCGATGATGACGCCCAGCACGATGCCGAGCACCATCAGCATGATGTTGTAAGGCTGCAGCGCGACCGCAAAGCCATGAAAAAGATTGACGAGTTCTTCCATCCCGATAATCCCTGACTGTGCGCTGTTGTTAAAGACCGAGCCACTCTTCAAGCGGTCCCTTGGGAAGCGGGACCATGAACCAGCGCTCGAAAATCAAATAGGTGACGATGGGCATGCCGAACGAAATCGCGAGCACGACCGGCCATTTGTATTTGCCCAGCCATCGCATGAACCACGCGATGAAGATGGTGGAGGCGACATACAATCCGATGAACGGGATGGCGCTGACATAGATCGCGGTGGGAATGACGACGCTGAGAACCTGACGAAGCTGCCCCCATTCGGCGAACAGCCCGTCATTGTCTTCGCGCAGTCCGTTCCAGAGGTTTATCGCGCTGGAAACAAGGATGAAGAGGCCGATGTAGAACGGGAAGAAGCCGGCGCGGGGACCTTCGGCGCCCCAATTGATCCCCGCCTTGACGCTGCCGATGATCACGATCACTCCGAACAGAGCGATCAATAACGTGACGCCTGCTTCCACGAGCTTGTGGGTCGGGCCGGTGTTGCTGGAACTGCCTGTCGACATCAAAACTCCATGCGCAATCAAGCCCGCGGAAGCTGAGCCCGCCGTCTGCGTTGTTACTTACGAACGATCAGTGCTTACCGGTCAGTTGCTCGGGGCGAGGAAGCCGGCGTCTTTCATCAGAGTCTGATGACGCTTTTCCTCGGCCTCTATCCACTTGGCGTAATCAGCGCCGGTCAGGAACGTTGTGTTGAATGCACCGCTCTTCATGAAGTCCTGCCATTCCGGCGTGGCGCGAACCTTCTTGAAGAGATCGATATAATACTCGACCTGGTCCTTGGTGGCCCTGGGGGACATGAAGATGCCGCGCAGCATCAGATATTCCATGTCGAGACCTTGCGACTTGCAGGTCGGAATGTCTTTCCAGCTCTTGCCGTCCGCAATCTGCTCGTCATAGCTCATCGGCTGTGCGTCGAACACGCAGAGCGGACGCAGCTTGCCGCCCCGCCATTGCGCGACCGCCTCGATCGGATTGTTGACGGTCGAATCGACGTGGTTGCCGACGAGCTGCACCGCGACTTCGCCGCCGCCCTTATAGGGGATGTAGGTGAAACGGGTGCTGGTAGCCTTTTCGACCGCGACCGTGATGATCTGGTCTTCCTGCTTCGAGCCGGTACCGCCCATCTTCATGGAGCCCGCGGGTGCAGCCTTCACCGCCTCGATGTACTCTTTCGCCGTCTTGTACGGCTTCTCCGCGTTCACCCAGAGAACGAATTCGTCGAGCGCCAGCATGGCGACCGGTGTGAGATCCTTCCAGTTGAATGGAATGCCGGTTGCGAGTGGCGTCGTGAAGAGGTTGGAGAGCGTGATGATGATCTTGTGCGGATTACCGCCCGATCCCTTGAGGTCGAGGAAACCTTCGCCGCCGGCGCCGCCCGACTTGTTGATGACGACAAGCGGCTGCTTCATCAGGCTATGCTTGGTGACGATGCCCTGGATCGTCCGCGCCATCTGATCGGCGCCGCCGCCAGTGCCGGCCGGAACGATGAACTCGACGGGGCGCACCGGCTCCCACGCGGCAGTTGCGGGAAACGTGATCCCGCCTGCGCACATTGCCGCGATCGCTCCGAACGCAAGATGTGTAGAACGCCTCATTTGCTTCACTCCCGTCGAGCTGTGGTTACGCCGTTCTTTGCCGGCTTGCTTAGTTCATTCCCGATCAAAACTTTCGGGTCTTCTTGCACCCATGATCGTCACGCCGCAATGGTTGCCTCGTCGCGACCGCTGCAGGCTTGAATTGTACGAGGGGCCTTTCGGCGCGGCATCCGCTGCTTTCGGCCAATGTTGATGTTGATGTGAGGAGCACAGGAAAAACGGGAGGCATCCAGGCCTTGCCCGTCCTCGGTAACGTCGCGTTTGCTGTCCCTGAGGACTGCACGTTTCCCATCCCCTCATGCGCTCCTTGCTTATTGATACGAGCGTCTCTGGAACCATTCTTGTATATGATATGCCAGCATGCAAATGGTTTTTGGTCGCGCGGGGCCGGCCGGCCAATTTGTCGCAGTTGCCTATAACTCCAGCTATGCGCGCGTCCAAATGAAAATGGCCCCGGGAACCGGGGCCATTAGTCGGAAGGTGTTCAGTTTGCTTGCAGGGCAGGGAGCGGAACTGACGTCCGAGCCTGCCAAAATCAGTATCAGAGACCGAAATAGGGGAGGTCGCCGTTGCGAATGGCGATCCGGCTGCTTGCGGTCAGAAAGCGGTCGATCGAGGCCATCAGGTGGCCGAACAGGGTGCTGGTGGGCAGGAGGTCGATAGACGCAGTCTTGGACATGAAGTTCCCTTTCTGAAGTGGCGGAGCAGTCCGCTTCTGATCTGAAGGGGAATTTACGTATACCAGATACCAGAAACAATCGCTTTGTTTGCGGAGCAGCATTGTGCGTGTGCAATGCAGCAAGTCGACCAGCGCCGCTGGCACTCCAGAACAAAAAAGGCCGCCGGAACCCGGCGGCCTTTGTATTCGGAGTACAAGCAGACCTATTCGGCCGCCTGCTTCCGCGGCGGATCGAGCGCGCCGGAATCGTGGATTTCCGCCACCTGATGATCGCTGAAGCCGAGAACCTGGCGCAGGATCTCATCGGTGTGCTCGCCGAGCAGCGGCGAACGCGTCACTTCGCTCGGTGAGTCCGACAGCTTGATCGGATTGCCGACCGAAATGTACTTGCCGCGGGTCGGATGATCGACCTCGACCACGGTGCCGGTCGCGCGCAGCGACTGGTCTTCGGCAATCTCCTTCATCGACAGGATCGGGCCGCAGGGGATGTCGTCCTTGTTGAGGATTTCCATCGCCTCGAACTTTGTCTTGGTCATCGTCCACTGTTCGATGCGCGCGAAGATTTCGTTCAGCCGCGGCAGCCGGGCCGCCGGCTTGGCGTAGTTCGCATCGGTCTTCCAGGTGGGCTCGCCGATGACGTCGCAGATCTTCTCCCACACCGGCGCCTGGGTGATGAAGTAGATGTAGGCGTTCGGATCGGTCTCCCAGCCCTTGCACTTCAGGATGCGGCCGGGCTGGCCGCCGCCGGAATCGTTGCCGGCGCGCGGCACGGCTTCGCCGAACGGAATGCCTTCGCCGAACTGGCTGTATTCCTTCAAGGGACCATGGGCGAGGCGCTGCTGGTCGCGCAGTTTGACGCGGGCAAGATTCAACACGCCGTCCTGCATCGCGGCGGTGACCCGCTGGCCCTGGCCGGTCATGGTGCGCTGATAGAGTGCGGTGACGATGCCGAGCGCGAGGTGCAGGCCGGTGCCGCTGTCGCCGATCTGTGCGCCGGTGACGAGCGGCAGGCCATCGCGGAAGCCGGTGGTCGAGGCCGCGCCGCCGGTGCACTGGGCGACGTTCTCATAGACCTTGCAGTCTTCGTAAGGCCCGGGGCCGAAGCCCTTGATCGAGGCCACGATCATCTTCGGGTTGATGCTGTGGATCTTCTCCCAGGGGAAGCCCATGCGGTCGAGCACGCCGGGGCCGAAGTTTTCCACCAGCACGTCGCAGGTCTTGATCAGCGCGGTGAGGACTTCCTTGCCCTTCGGGTTCTTGGTGTCGAGCGTGATCGAACGCTTGTTGTGGTTGAGCATGGTGAAATACAGGCTGTCCACATTGGGGATGTCCTGCAACTGGCCACGCGTGATGTCGCCGACGCCGGGGCGCTCGACCTTGATCACGTCGGCGCCGAACCAGGCCAGCAATTGCGTGCAGGTCGGACCCGACTGAACGTGGGTGAAATCAAGAATACGAACGCCCTTGAGCGCCTTTGTCATCGTCTATGCTCCGTACTGTGTCTGTGCTGCGTGTGCAGGATGAATGATTTGAAGTCGGTTATTTCTTCTTCAAAACGCTCTGTGGATTGAGATTGCCGATGCGGCCGCTCTCGGAACCGGCTGCCGGATCGATCACGGCATTGATGAGCGTCGGCTTGCCGGAATCCATCGCGGCGTTGACGGCGCGCTTCAGCTCGTCGGGCGAGGTGGCGTTGATGCCGACGCCGCCGAAGGCTTCCATCATCTTGTCGTAGCGCGAGCCCTTGACGAATACCGTCGTCGCCGGATCCGAACCGCCCGAATTGACGTCGGTGCCGCGATAGATGCCGTCATTGTTGAAGATGACGATGCAGACCGGAAGCTGGTAACGGCAGATGGTCTCGATCTCCATGCCGGAGAAACCGAAGGCCGAGTCGCCCTCGATCGCGAGCACCGGCTTGCCGGTTTCGACGGCGGCTGCGATCGAATAGCCCATGCCGATGCCCATCACGCCCCAGGTGCCGACGTCGAGGCGCTTGCGCGGCTTGTACATGTCGATGACGCCGCGGGCGAGGTCGAGCGTATTGGCACCTTCGTTGACGAGGATGGCGTCGGGCCGCTCCTTGATGATGGTGCGCAGTGCGCCGAGTGCGCCGTGATAATCCATCGGCGAGGCGTTGCTCATCAGCTTCGGCGCCATCTTGGCGACGTTGTCGTCACGCTTCTTGTTGACGGTATTGACCCAGTCGGCCGGCGCGGCGGACCAGCTGCCGCCCATGCCTTCGAGCAGGGCGGACACGCAGGAGCCGATATCGCCGACCACGGGTGCCACGATCTCGACGTTGGAATCCATTTCCTTCGGCTCGATGTCGATCTGGATGAATTTCTTCGGGGCATCGCCCCAAGTCTTGCCCTTGCCGTGCGACAACAGCCAGTTGAGGCGGGCGCCGATCAGCATGACGACGTCGGCGTCCTTCAGCACGGTCGAGCGCGCCGCACCGGCCGACTGCGCATGGGTGTCGGGCAAGAGGCCCTTGGCCATGCTCATCTGCAGGAACGGGGCGCCGGTCTTTTCGACGAAGGCGCGGATCTCATCGTCGGCCTGCGCATAGGCCGCACCCTTGCCGAGAATGATGAGGGGGCGTTTCGCACCCTTGAGCACGTCGAGCGCGCGCTTGACCGCTGACGGGGCAGGGATCTGGGCGGGCGCTGCGTCGATCACCTTCACCAGCGACTTCGCGCCGGCAGCCGCATCCATCACCTGACCGAAAAGTTTTGCCGGCAGGTCGAGATAAACGCCGCCCGGGCGGCCCGAGACGGCGGCACGGATCGCGCGCGCCAGGCCAATGCCGATGTCGGCGGCGTGCAGGACGCGGAAGGCCGCCTTGCAGAGCGGCTTGGCGATCGCAAGCTGGTCCATCTCTTCATAGTCGCCCTGCTGCAGGTCAACGATCTCGCGTTCGGAAGAGCCTGAAATCAGGATCATCGGGAAGCAGTTGGTGGTGGCGTGGGCCAGCGCAGTGAGGCCGTTGAGGAAACCGGGCGCCGAAACGGTGAGGCAGACGCCCGGTTTCTTGGTTAGGTAGCCGGCAATCGAAGCGGCGTAGCCGGCATTCTGCTCGTGGCGGAACGAGAGCACGCGAATGCCTTCGGCCTGCATCATGCGTCCAAGATCCGTGATCGGGATGCCCGGCACACCATAGATGGTGTTGATGCCGTTGAGCTTGAGTGCGTCGATGACGAGATGAAAGCCATCCGTCAGCTCTTGCTCGGTGCCCGGTGCTTCGGATTTGGTCGCGGTATTCAGCATGGGCTCATCTCCCTGATCGTTTTGGTTCGGACGATTTTTCGTCGTCTTCTGGTGCGAAGGTACGTCTAGTTAAACAGTTCCTGCCCGTGCGCTTCGACGTAGGCGGCAAGGCCCAGCGTGTGGTCGCGCGCGCGTTTCTCGGCGAGTTCGGTGTCGCGTGCTTCCAGCGCCTCGATGATCGCCAGATGCTCGGGCAGGGAGGTCGCGGTGCGATCCTTCCGTCCGATGGTCAATTGCCGGTAGCCGCGCACGTGCAGCAGGATATCGTTGGTCATATCGACCAGCACCGGCGACTCCGACAGCGAGATCAGCGCCTGATGGAACGCGATATTGGCCTTGGAATATTCCTCGACATGATCCTGCGGCAGCCGGTCCTTGCCGAAATCCTTGAAGAAATCGCGCAGCGCCGTGATGTCCTTCTTGCGCGCGGTGGTCGTGATCAGGCGTGCGGCCATGCTTTCGAGCGCGGCCCAGGCGCGGATCATGTCCACGATTTCGGTCTTGGTGCGGCGGACCACCACGATGCCGCGACGCGGCACGGTTTTGACGAAGCCGTCCTGCTCCAGCATCGCGATGGCTTCGCGAATAGGGGTGCGGCTGACGCCGAGGCGTTCGGACAGCGCGCGCTCGTCGAGCATCACCTGCTCGGGCGTCGCATAGATGTCCATCTTGAGAATAGCTTCCTTCAAGGCCTCGTAGGCCTTGTTCTTGAAGCTCGTCTCGGGCGCAATCCGGACGATTGTAATATCAGCCTCAGCCATGACAGGCGGCGCCTTGGTTTGTTTTCGTTCGGGCACGACTCGTCTCCTCCCTGTTGGAGACGTCTTCTTAGCAGAAGAAATGCTCGAATATTTTTGGCATACCAAATACCAGAATGTCAAGATGCCTTTGTTTTCGCTATTTCCGCGCGATACTTTGACTTGACAATCTGATCTCTGGCATACCAAATGCCATAAAATTAGCCCCAGGAGGAAGCCAATGTCAAATTCTGCAGATGCGGCCCGCAAGATCGCCGAGCCGAGCGCCAAAGAGGCTGTCCGCCAGGTGCTCAATACGGTGAAGGCTGAAAAGCGCACCAGCCTCACCGCGCCGGAAGGCAAGGTGGTGTGCGACGCCTACGGCATCCCGGTTCCGAAGGAAGGCGTGGCGAAGTCCGCCGCTGAAGCATCCAAGCTGGCGTCGACCATGGGCTTTCCGGTGGTGATGAAGATCGTCTCGCCGGACATTCTGCACAAGACCGAAGCCGGCGGCGTCGTGGTCGGCGTCAAGACCGCGGCCGATGCGGAAAAGACCTACGAGACTATTCTCGCAAATGCGAAGAAGTATAAGGCTGACGCCAAGATCGAGGGCATCCAGGTCCAGCAGATGCTGGCCGGCGGCACCGAGGTCATCGTCGGTTCCATTACCGACGGCTCGTTTGGCAAGCTGGTGGCGTTCGGCCTCGGCGGCGTGCTGGTCGAAGTGCTGAAGGACATCACCTTCCGCCTCGCGCCCGCGACCAAGGACGATGCCCTGTCGATGCTCGACGGCATCCAGGCCCATGACATGCTGAAGGGCGTGCGCGGCGGCGATCCGGTCTCTCGTGAGGCACTCGCCGAAATCATCGTCAAGGTATCGCAGCTCGTCAGCGATTTCCCCGAAATCGTCGAACTCGACCTCAATCCCGTATTCGCCACCAAGAAGGACGCGATCGCCGCCGACGTGCGCATCGTCGTCGATTTCGATTACAAGCCGCGCCCGGCGCCGCGCCCAACCGGCGAAATCGTTGCCGCGATGAACCGCATCATGCAGCCGGTGGGCGTCGCCGTGATCGGCGCCTCCGCCGAGGACGGCAAGATCGGCAACTCCGTGATGAAGAACCTGATCAACGGCGGCTACAAGGGCGAGATCTATCCGATCCACCCGAAGGCCGCCGAGATCCTGGGCTACAAGGCCTACAAGAGCGTCAAGGATGTCCCCGGTGTGATCGACACGGCGGTGTTTGCGATCCCCGCGAAGTTCGTTGCCGGTGCGCTGGCCGAATGCGGCGAGAAGAAAATTCCAGGCGCGGTTCTGATTCCGTCGGGCTTTGCCGAAGCAGGCGCCCCCGAATTGCAGGCTGAAATCGTCGAAGTCGGCAAGAAGTACAACATCCGCCTGATGGGACCGAACATCTACGGCTTCTATTATACGCCCGCCAATCTCTGCGCGACTTTCTGCACCGCCTACGACGTCAAGGGTTCGGCGGCGCTGTCGTCGCAGTCCGGCGGCATCGGCATGGCGATCATCGGCTTCTCGCGCTCGGCCGAGATGGGCGTCTCCGCGATCGTCGGCCTCGGCAACAAGTCCGACATCGACGAGGACGATCTGCTCGCCTTCTTCGAGCAGGATCCGAACACCGCGATCATCGCGCAGCACTGCGAAGACCTGAAAGACGGCCGCGCCTTTGCGGAGGCCGCCAAGCGGGTCTCCAAGAAGAAGCCGGTGGTCGTGCTGAAGGCGGGCCGCACATCGGCCGGTGCCAAGGCTGCCTCGTCGCATACCGGCGCGCTCGCCGGCAACGACAAGATCTATGAGGACGTGTTCGCCCAGTCCGGCGTGATCCGCGCCCGGTCCCTGCGGCAATTGCTCGAATTCGCCCGCGGCGTGCCGGTGCTGCCGACGCCGAAGGGCGAGAACATCCTGATCATCACCGGTGCGGGCGGCTCGGGCGTGCTGCTCTCGGACTCGGTGGTCGACAACGGCCTGTCGCTGATGACGATGCCGCCGGACCTCGATGCCGCGTTCCGCAAGTTCATTCCGCCGTTCGGCGCGGCTGGAAATCCGGTTGACATCACCGGTGGCGAGCCGCCGATCACCTATGTCAACACGGTCAAGCTCGGCCTGTCGGACGAGCGGATCCATTCGCTGATCCTCGGCTACTGGCACACCATCGTCACGCCGCCGATGGTGTTCGCCCGCAACATGGTCGAGGTGAAGAAGGAGATGGAGGCCAAGGGTTTTGTGAAGCCGATCGTCGCCTCGCTCGCCGGCGACGTCGAGGTCGAGGAGGCCGCCGAATATCTCTACCAGAACGGCATCCCGGCCTATGCCTATTCGACCGAGTTGCCGGTCGAAGTGTTGGGCGCCAAGTACAAGTGGGCGCGCGGCGCGGGCCTGCTCTGAGTTAGACGATCGATGCCGCTTCGGTTCGCCGAAGCGGCATTTTCTTTTGACGCTCGACATGAAGCGAAATTGCCAGGAATTCAGCGGCTCACGGTCTGATACCCGATAGAGGCAGGTCGCGATGAAGCGAAACGTGATCCGGCGCAAACCGGTCGAGCCGAAATCCGGCGCCGACAATGATTCCGATTCCAGGGATGGCGGCGTCCAGTCGGTCGACCGCGCGCTCTCCATCATCGAAGTGCTGGCCGAAGATGACGAGGGCTATCGGCTCACCGATCTCGCGGTTCGCACGGGGCTCTCGACCTCGACCGTGCACCGCCTGCTGGCGACGCTGGAGAAGCGCCGCTTCGTCCAGTTCGACCGCACCGAATCGAAATGGCATGTCGGCGCCCAGAGCTTTGCGGTCGGCGCCACCTTCACCCGCCGTCGCAATTTTACGGCGCAGGCGATGCCTTATCTGCGCAAGCTACGGGATCTCACCCGTGAAACCGCCAATCTTGCCGTCGTCGACGACGAATCCATCATCGTCCTGACCCGCATGGAAAGCCGCGAGATCATGCGCTCGCTGACCAAGGTCGGTGGCCGTGTCGCCATGGTCGCCTCCGGCGTCGGCAAGGCCGTGCTCGCCACCTATTCCGACGCTGATGTCAACGCCATCATTTGCCGCCAGGGCATGCCGCGCCTGACGGAGAAGTCGATCGTGCGGCCGGGCGAGCTGTTCCGCGAGCTCGAGGTGATCCGACGCCAGGGCTATGCGGTCGACGATGAGGAAGCGCGCATGGGGCTGCGCTGCGTTGCCGCCGTCGTCTACAGCGACTGCAGCGAGCCGCTGGCGGCGATTTCGGTCTCCGGCATGACCTCGCGCGTCACCGAAGAGCGTGTGCCCGAGCTCGGGAGAATTGTGCGCGAGGTGGCGGCCGAGCTGACGGTCGCGCTCGGCGGCGTGATGCCGGGAGCGAAACCGCTCACATGAAGAGCGTCGGTCTCAGATCTTCGCTGTACTCGAATGGTGAGCGCTGTCAGCGCCTGCCGACTCGATTGACGGGACCGCCACGATTCATCGGTACTCCACGCCGGACTCCAACACCTACGGCGCCGACGCCGGGGGTCACCACGGCTCGCGCGACCGGCCGCGGCCGCAGCACCACGCCGGGCCTTACGATGCACCCGGCAGGATACGCAACGTATTGGCAGTAAACTACGGCACTGGCCTGTTCCGTACTTGCGGCCACGAACCCACCTATCAGCAGCGCCGACAACGTGATCGAAAGCTTCATTCGGCGTCCTTCGAGATATCTCGTCGTCCGTTTCATGGATGGCCTCCATTTTTGCGGCCCGCATCCGCAATCCCGGCAGTGCACAACTTCGCACCTTCGCCGAAGCTACAGCCTATGTGCGCGGAGGACTATGAGAAACTAGCCTGGAGAAATCGCCGCAGCTAATAAGCGGCAGCGTGGCTGCCCTAACTGATCTGGCATCGTGGGCTTCCAGGCGGTTTGGAGAAAGCCTACCATCGCGTTAGGTGAAATTTGTTGAGGACATCACTGACTCCGACAGCTCTGGCCGGATAATGCACCGATCGGATGTCCCTGACGAGATAACTCACCGAGATCATGGGGGCGCTGATGATGTTGCGCTTGTCCGGAGCCGTGCTGGCTGGCGTTTGCGCCGGGACGGTGTTTGCCACGAGTGTCGCCGCGGAAGATCAAACCACGGACATCGGCACGCTCGACAAGGAGACGGCCGATAAGGCGTTCCCCACCAAGCCACCTTATTCGCCATATGCGGGACGCAATTTCCCGACACGGCCGTACTTCGGCGACACGCACACGCACACCTCTTACTCGATGGACGCGGGCGCGTTCGGCGCTCGGCTCGGCCCAAAGGACGCTTATCGCTTTGCCAAAGGCGAGGAAGTTATCGCTTCCAGCGGGCAACGCGCGAAACTTTCGCGCCCGCTGGATTTCATGGTGGTAACGGATCATTCGGACGGCATGGGCTTTTTCCCGCAACTGATCGGCGGCGATGCTGGCCTGCTGGCGACGCCGCAGGGTCGCAAGTGGTACGACGAGATCAATTCCGGCAAGGGTGCCCAGGCAGCTATCGATATCATTACCAGCTTCGGCAAGGGGCAAATGCCGAAGGGCTTCCCGACGCCGGGGACGCCGGCCTATCGCAGCGCCTGGCGCGAAACGATCAAGGCGGCGGAAGAAGCCAATGAACCCGGCCGCTTCACTGCTTTCATCGGCTATGAGTGGACCTCGAACGCTGGCGGCAACAACCTTCATCGCAATATCATTTGGCGCGACAACGGAGCCAAGGCGAGTCTCGTCGAACCTTTCACCACGTTGCCGCCGTTGGGCAGCCCAAATCCTCGCGATCTCTGGAAATGGATGGCGATGGTTGAGGAAAAAACCGGTGCTGAAATTCTTGCGCTTGCACACAACGGCAATCTGAGCAACGGCCGGATGTTTCCAATCATCGAGTCGTTCAATGGCAAGCGGATCGACCGCGAATATGCGGAGAACCGCACGCGTTGGGAGCCGCTCTATGAAGCCACGCAAATCAAGGGCGATGGCGAGACCCATCCATTTCTTTCGCCCAACGACGAGTTCGCCAATTTCGAACGTTGGGACAAGGGCAACCTCGATCTGACAGAAGTGAAGAAGCCTGAAATGCTGGAATTCGAGTACGTCCGTTCGGCATTGAGGAACGGCCTCAAGATGGAAGCCGAATTCGGCGTAAATCCCTACAAATTTGGTCTGGTCGGCAGCACCGATGCTCATACCGCGCTCGCGGCAGTCGAGGAGGACAATTTCTTCGGCAAGACAACTTCGTCCGAACCAAGTGCCGGTCGAGCGACGCATCCCTTCGTCAAGACCGACAAGGCCGTCATCATGGGCTGGGAGACGACCGCCTCCGGCTACGCCGCGGTATGGGCCACGGAAAATACCCGCGAGGCGATTTTCGACGCCATGAAGCGGCGAGAGACCTATGCCACCACCGGGCCGCGCATGGCCGTTCGCTTCTTCGGCGGCTGGGATTTTGAGGCGGCCGACGCCAACAACCGCATGCCGGCGCGAGTTGGCTACACCAAGGGCGTGCCGATGGGCGGAGATTTGAACAACGCGCCAAACGGAAAGTCGCCCACCTTCCTTGTCGCCGCGTTGAAGGATCCGATCGGCGCCAATCTGGATCGCATCCAGGTCATCAAGGGCTGGGTCGGAAAAGACGGCCAGACGCTGGAACGAATTTACGACGTCGCAGTATCCGGAGACCGCAAGATCGATGCAGACGGCCGCAGCAGAACATCCGTCGGCAGCACCGTCGATGTCGCGAACGCGACATGGACCAACACGATCGGCGCGGGCGAGATGATCACGGTCTGGAAGGATCCCGACTTCGATCCGGCATTGCGCGCCTTCTACTATGTGCGCGTGATCGAAATTCCGACGCCGCGCTGGACGGCCTATGACGCAAAATACTTCGGTATCAAAATGCCGGCTGAAGCCGCGATGACGACCACCGAACGCGCTTATACCTCGCCGATATGGTACACGCCTTGATTTCTCGGCTGCTGAGAGAGCCATTACTTCAGTTTCTCGCCCTTGGCGCCATGCTGTTCGGGCTCTACGGCCTGGTCGGCAAGCAAAGCGCGGAGGCGCCCGAGAAAATCGTTGTTTCCGCTTCGCGGATCGCCAACCTCGGTGACGGATTTGCGCGGACGTGGCGGCGACCGCCGAGCGAACAGGAACTGCAGGACCTGATTGAGGACTACATCCGCGACGAGGTCTTCTACCGCGAGGGCAGGGCGGCCGGACTGGACCGCGACGACGCCGTCATTCGACGCCGCGTGCGGCAGAAGATGGAATTTCTCGCCGAGGACATGTCCGTACCGGAGCCGAATGATGAGCAGCTTGCGGCCTATCTCGCGTCCAACCCAGAGCGCTTCAGAGCCGAGGACAGTCTCACATTCCGTCACGTCTTCCTGAGTGCTACGCGGCGCCAAAATACCATCGACAGCGATAGCAAACAGATTGCGAGCATCCTGGCTCGCGCCGACGCGGCTGTAGATGCGACGGCACTCGGCGATCCCTTCCTGCTTGGCGAGGAGTTTCGCGGCGTCTCGGCAACAAAGGTAATGAACCAATTTGGTGAAAGGTTTGCCAAACGGATACTCGCGATGGAAGAGGGCCGCTGGCAGGGACCGGTTGCTTCGGGCTTTGGGCAGCATTTCGTTTTTATCAGCGAACGGGTGTCGGGAGGCCTGCCACCGCTCGATGATATCAGGGCAGCCGTCCGCCGAGAATGGGCGAACGCGCGGCGCCTTGAGGCGGAACATAAGCTTTATGCCTCGCTGCGGGAGCGCTACGAAATCGTGGTGGAGGCGCCTCGGGAAAAGGCGGCGGAGGCCGTCAGCCGATGAATCGCTTCCGTTTTCTCCTTGCCGTTCTGACGGTGCTGCTGCCGCAACTTGCCTTCTCGGATGAACTTCGGCCGGGCTATCTTGAAATACGCCAGACCAGCCCCGACGCCTATAATCTGCTTTTCAAGATTCCCGCGCGGGGGGAGGAATTGCGGCTCGCGATCTACGTCAAACTGCCCGAGGGCACTCAAGACGTAGGGCCGCCGCGGGCGTCATTTAGCGCTGGGGCCTACGTCGAACGCCGCAGCATTCGGCGGGATGGAGGGCTCGCCGGGCAGACGGTATCGATTGAGGGCTTGTCGGCCACATTGACTGATGTACTCGTTCGGGCCGAAAGCCTTGCCGGCGGAATACAGACCGAGCGGCTGTCTCCGACGAAGACGACGTTCATTGTTCAGGCCACGCCAGGCGCGGGCGAGGTCGCTGCAACCTATCTGCGCCTTGGCGTCGAACACATCCTTTTCGGCTTCGATCACCTGCTCTTTGTGCTGGCGCTGGTGATCCTCGTTCGAGGCTGGGCCCGCGTCGCCCTTACAGTGACGGCATTCACTATCGCGCACAGCGTTACCCTTGCCGCGTCGACACTCGGTTTCGTGAACGCGCCGGGTCCGCCTCTTGAAGCAACCATAGCGCTTAGCATTATGCTTGTTTCGGTCGAGATTCTGAACGCACGGCGCGGAAGGCCAAGTCTGACGGCGCGTATGCCATGGCTGGTTGCCTTCAGCTTTGGGCTCTTGCACGGTTTCGGCTTCGCCGGAGCGCTGGCGGAGGTGGGATTACCTCAACATGCGATCCCCGTTGCGCTGCTGTTTTTCAATATTGGGGTGGAGGTCGGACAGCTTATCTTTGTCGCCGCAGTGTTGTCGGCAATATCGTTACTACGCTACGCTGCGTCCCGGCTATTGGAGCCTGCGCCCTTACAGCGAGCATTTGACCGGCTCGATGTGGCGGTCGGCTACGCCATAGGCGTCGTGGCGGCCTACTGGCTGGTTGAGCGAACGACCGCCTTTTTCGCATAACAAAGCGCCCTGCGGGGCACCGCCTGCTTGGTTTCTCCACGCGGCTCGGGAGCGAAGCGGCTATTCCATCGGGCGACGCTGGAGACGGCATTTCCCGGGCTTTCCGATCCGGTACGCGGCCGGTGAACGTTCAACGCTAGCCCGCGCGCCAGCCCATTTCCCAGAAGTCGGCTTCGAGCCGGGTGGCTTCCTTGAAGATCGCGATCAGCTCTGCCTCGCGCGCCGGCGTGGCATAGCGATCGGCAAGGGCTTCCAGGTGCTCCCGCGCTTTCGCCGCGACCTCCTGATAAGGTCCGCCGGCATACTCGGCGATCCAGACGCGATACGGGTTTGCTGCAGCGAGCGCATCGGGTCGCGCGGCGAGCCGCGTCGCGATCTCTGCGTAGCCGATCACGCAAGGGGCGAGCGCCACCTTGAGCGCCAGGAGATCACCGCGCATTCCGGCGTCGAGCACGTAGCGCGTATAAGCCAGCATCTCGACCGCCGGGCGTGCTTGTTCAAGATCGGTGGCCGACAGGCCCCAGCCGGCGCAGAGCTTCACATGCAGGTTCATCTCGACGTCGAGAATGGCCGAGAGGCCGCCAGCCGCCTCGCGCATGTCGGCGAGCGTGGGCGACTTGTAGACGGAGAGGGCGTAGGCGCGGGCAAACTCGATAAGGAACAGGTAGTCCTGAACGAGGTAGTGACGAAACGCCGCTTCTGCGAGCGAACCGTCTGCCATCCCTTCCGTAAAGGGGTGCTCGGTGTAGAGGCGCCATTCGGCGGATGCTGCGGTTTTCAGTCGCTCGAAGAAACTCATGAACTCTTTCGCAAGGGTGGATTTCGCAAGGGCGGTTTTCTCAGGGAGCGTCTTTGGCACGCCACCCAGTCATGTTGAAGCGCTTTTCTGCCGAGCTCCTGGAAAATGGCCTGTTGCGTCGCCTAGTTGACGGGCCCGCCGCGACCTAAATGTTCAATGTCTGGCTCGGCTCTCTTCACCCCGGTCCTCCGGTTGACCATGATTGTCACGAGCCAAAGCACGATGCCCACCCCGAGCAGGACACCGGCGACATGGTACTGAACAACGGCTCGGCCGGTCCAGGGACCCGTGAGGAAGGCACAGAACACGGCACCCAGGATCGGCAGAATGGTCGGCGTGCGGAAATGCTGGTGATCCACAGGATCGCGCCGAAGCACCAGGACGGCAATATTCACCACCGTGAAAACGCACAACAAGAGAAGCGCGGTGGTGCCTCCAAGTGCCGGCACCTCACCGACAAATGTGATCAGGGCAAATGCCAGCAAGGTCGTGAAGCCGATGGCGACATAAGGTGTCCGCCGCGTTTGGTGTACTTTGCCGAGGGCTGGCGGAAGCACATGCTCGCGGCTCATGCCGTACACAAGGCGGCTGGCCATGAGCATATTGATGAGTGCGCTATTGGCCACGGCAAACATGGTGATGAAGCCGAAGATCCAAAGCGGAAAATTTGGCGCGCCTTGCTGGACCACTTGCAGAAGGGGAGTCTCGCCTTCGCCCAACTGCTCCGGCGCCACCAGCGTGATCGCCGAGATCGAGACAAGAACATAGATGAGACCGGTAATCACAAGGCCGGTAAGCAACACCTTTGGAAAGTGACGGGTTGGATCCTTGCATTCCTCGGCCATGTTGACCGAATCCTCGAAGCCCACCATGGCAAAGAATGCCAGCGTGGTTGCGGCAATCACCGGCCAGAACATGCTGCCGTCCGCGCTCGTACGAAACTGAACGACTCGCGAGACATCGCCCTGGCCCAACCCGATCGCCCAAAGGCCGATCACGATAATAATCAGCAGTCCTGTCAGCTCTACGCAGGTGAGGACGACGTTAGCCTTCACGCTTTCGCCGACGCCGCGGAAATTGACCGCAGCAACGATTGCCATGAAAGCGAGACCGGTAGCGGTGATGGCAAAGCCCGATAGATTGAGCCCCATCGCGCTCGACATGTTCGCGGCAAAAGCCCGGGAAGCCGTCGATGCCGAGGTGATGCCTGAGCACATCACCGCAAACGCAACGATGAACGTGATGAAATGGATGCCAAAAGCCTTATGCGTATAAAGGGCAGCGCCGGCAGCTTTGGGATATTTCGTGACCAGCTCGAGATAGCTGAACGCGGTCACAAGTGCGACCACAAAAGCGACCACGAAAGGCAGCCATACCACGCCTCCCACTTGCTTCGCGACCTGGCCAGTGAGCGCATAGATCCCGGTGCCGAGAATGTCGCCGACGATGAACAGCAAGAGCAACCATGGGCCCATGACCCTGTGAAGACTTGGTTCGGCGCCGCTTGCTTGAGTGCCGGCGTTGACAGGGACATCGGTCATCGCACGTCCTTATTCGCTCCCGGTAACGCGTTCAGTGTATCGACAATCAAAGGTTTACTGCAATAGCCATCTATTCCTCTCAGGATGGACCAGCCGCCTCATCGACGAGCGTTTACCCGCACTGGGCCGCACCGTGCGCGATGTGGCGACCGAACTGACGGCCGCGCCCGGCGAGGTGCTGCCTGCGGCAAAATCTTGCTGAGTGTAGCCGGGAACATCGAAGTTCGTTCTGACTTCGACAACGTTCAAGTTCGATCATGGAGGCCGAATGTCGCGCCGCACTGCGCTGCGGTAACGCTCCGCTATCCGCGGATCGCCGCATTGGCCTTCTCGGCGGCGTTGGTCATCGCGATCTTCGCCGGTCTCGCTCCGGAGACCACTTCATTCACGCCGATCATGAACGCGTCCAGGATGGGTCTCGAGAGCGAATGGAAAAGGATTGCCTTGGCGCGGTCGACATCGGCATTCTGCAAGTTGGTCAGCGCCGCCTCCGCGGCTTGGGCGCCGAACGCCTTCTTGAAGCCCTCGCTCGACCAGGCCGATACGCGTGTCGTCGCCAGCCCCGCTGCGGCGGAGCGCAGCGAGGTCGGCTTGCTTGTCGCCCACAGCAGAAACAGGAAAGCCGCCCGCTTGTTTCGTGACCTGGAATTGATGCATGCCTGCCAGTGCGACATGAACGGCACGGACGTGCGACCGGCGACATGTGGAAAGGCGGCAAACACGGCCTGCCTGGCAACGTGGCTTTTTGCTGGATTGGAGATGTCGGTAGCGAAGTTGCTGCTGTCGATCGCCATCGCCGTCTTGCGCTGAAGGAAGTCGTCCAGCACGTGATACCATTCGTAGCCGCTCACACCACGAGATCCGGCTTGACTGAGCAGCTGACCGAACATCTCGATGGCCGCGATGGCCTCCGGGGTCGCGAAAGCGGCCTTGTTGTCCTTGACCATGTCCCCGCCATAGGAGAACACGAAGCTCATGGCCGGCACGGACGAATTGCCACCGGCTTGAGCCCGCATGGCTATCCCGGACATCTCATTGGTCTTGACCGCGTTCGCGGTAACAAGCAGCTCATCGAAAGTCCGGGGAACCGGCAGGTTCTTGGCCGCCAGCGCATCGCCGTTGATGAACAAGGTCACCGCCTCGGACGTGATCGGCATGGCGTAGCGTTCGCCGTCCCGCCACAACGGAAAGACGCGAGCGGTCTTAAGAAGGTCGCTCTCGTCATACCAGCCGAGATCGGTCAGCGACTTGTCGGAATAATGGGCGTTCAACGGCTCGAGCCAGCCGTTCGAGATGCCCTGGCCATAGGTCGTGTACATGAAGACGTCGGGTGTGCCGCCGCCACGGTTGAGCTGGATCGGCAGCGCGCCCAGGTAGGTGGTCTCCAATCGGAAGTCGGTAACGACGCTGATACCGGTGAGCTTGGTGAAATCCCACAAAAGCGGGGTAATCGCGTTCGACCAGGGATGGATCGCGCCCGCGAGCGTGATCGTCTGCCCGGCAAATTGTTTCCAATCTATCCCAGCGTTGGCATAGCTCGCGGCGCCATCCTCTGCGAAACCCCACCGCGGCAATATGGCGAGGGCAGGCAAAGCCACCCCCGCCGCGCCCAATCCCTTGACGAAGTTGCGCCGGCTACCCGGCCCTGGACTGCCCGGCGAATTTTCGTTTTGCGACTTTTCATCTGGAGCCATGTGGTTGCTCCTGCCGGCGGATCGGCCTTGGCCTTCGCAACGCGGGGGCGGGGCCTTACCCGTGACGTTCTTGCCCCTTGCGTGTAATCTGAGTGGTAGAGCGTGCCGGTTCCCGTTTCACCCACGCGGACTGTGGCTATATTTCATTATACTAGCAATGCTCTGCGTCGGCATCAGAAAACAATCGCTCACGCGAGCATCGAAGACCTGGGTCCATGTCAGTCACTCTGAGCCAGTCCTCTCGGTGGTTTGCGCGTCCGCTGGCGCTGGTGATCGCAGTGCTTCTAACTGTGGTTGCCGGAACCGGGTTTCTCGGCCTCCGATATTGGCAGGAGAGACAAACGGCAAGTCTTGCGCACGAGCGCAGCCGCCAGGTGCTCGAGACGCTGGATCGGCTGAAATCGATCATCGCCGACGTGGAGGCACAAAGGCGCGGCTATCTGCTGACGCTCGACCCCTCATATCTCAAGGCCTACGGCGTCTCCGACGAAAGCGTGCGGCGGGACGCGCAGGCGCTCCAGGCTCTGGTCGCGGGCGATCCATTGCAGAACCATCGTGCCGGACATCTGGCGCTGACCGTCGCAGCAAAGCTGCGCGAGATCGATGACATCGTCAAAACTGCCCAAACCAGCTCCGGGCCGGCAGCGCTGGCGCTGATCCGCAGCCTGGACGAGATAAGATCGCAGATCGACCAGATGGTGGACCACGAGCGCTTCCTGCTCGTGGATCACGAGAGGCGCGCCGGGGCACTCGAACAACGCAAAGCCTGGCTGATCGCGACGGCAGTCGTCATCGTCGCAGTCCTGGCAGTGGTGGCTTTGGCACTCGCCCGGCGCGAAGCGCTCCGGCGGCGTAAAGCGATCGCGGAGAACGTCGCGCTTCACGGCGATCTCGTGGCGCGCGACAAGAAGATCCGGCGCCTGGTCGACGCCAACATCGTCGGGATCATCATCTGGGAAGTCGAGGGGCGCATTCTTGAGGCCAATGACGAGTTTCTCCGCATGGTGGGATACGACCGGGAGGATCTCACCGCGGGTCGCCTGCACCGGACAACGCTGACGCCGCCGGAATGGCGCGACCGCGACGCGCGTACAGTGGCAGAGCTCAAGCGGATCGGGGCTGCCCAACCATTCGAGAAAGAGTACTTGCGGAAAGATGGAAGCCGCGTGCCGGTGCTGATCGGCGGGGCGATGTTCGAGGAAGGTACAAGTCAAGGTGTTGGCTTTGTCCTCGATTTGACCGAGCGCAAGCGGGCGGTGGAGGCGCTGCGGCAGAGCGAGGAACGCTTTCGTACCCTCGTGCAATTCTCTTTCGACGTGTACTGGGAGACCGACGCGCAGCATCGCTTTATTCATCAGGAGTTCGCGGAGAGCCTTGCCGACGCTCCGGAGTTGGGCTCCGAGATCGGTAAGACACGCTGGGAAGTGCCTTACCTGGAGCCCGACGAAGAGGGCTGGCGCAAGCACCGGGAGACGCTCGATGCCCACCTGCCGTTCCGTGATTTCGAGCTCGCGCGGCATGGCCCCGACGGCAGCAAGCGTTACGTGTCCGTCTCCGGGCTGCCGGTGTTTGACGAGACGGGGCGCTTCGTCGGCTACCGCGGCGTCGGGCGGCATATCACCGAACGTAGGCGGGCCGAGGAAGCCCTGCGCGCCATGCAGGCGGAACTCGCGCACGCCAATCGCGTCACCACGATGGGGGAGCTGTCGGCCTCGATTGCTCATGAGGTCAACCAGCCGATTGCCGCGACGGTTACCAATGCCGAGGCAGCCCTGCGCTGGCTGCGCGCCCAACCGCCCGATCTCGACGAGGTCCGCGCCTCCCTCAGCCGTATCGTCGAGGACGGCAAGCGCGCCGGCAACGTCATCAGCGGCATCCGGGCCCTCATCAACAAGGTGCCGCCGCGGAAGGATCGGTTCGACCTCAACGAAGCCATCCTCGAAATGATCGCGCTGACCCGAAGCGAAGTGCTGCGGCATGGCATCTTGCTGCGGACCGAGCTCGCGCCCGGATTGCCAGGGGTGGATGGCGATCGCACTCAACTCCAGCAGGTGACGCTGAACCTCATCCTCAATGCCATTGAAGCCATGGGCGGCATCGACGCGAGGGCGCGCGAGCTACGGATCAACACCGAGCGGGAGGCTGCGGGCGGCGTGCTTGTCACGGTTCGCGATTCCGGCCCGGGCCTGGACCCGACGGATATGGAGCGCGTGTTCAAGGCGTTCTACACGACCAAGCCCAAGGGCATGGGCATGGGCCTCGCTATCTGCCGGTCTATGGTCGAGGCTCACGGCGGACGGATGTGGGCGAGCGCGAATGAACCTGGGGGCGCCGTCTTTCAGTTTACCCTGCCGCTGGAACGAGACGAGAGCGTTCCAGCCCGGCACGTCCGACCCAATCCAGCCGCATGAGATTGCAGGCTAGGGAAGCAAATGAGATCCGTTCTCGGCTACCGCAGATGTTTTCGATGGTTCGGATCGGGTCCGCTGCGTGCAGTCCATGATTAACGGCATGGCACGGGCCCGCTTTTGGCACAAAACGACCGGTTGGCGGGAGGCCCCGATCCGCTAGAGTGTCCTCCAACGGATGAGCGGACGCGGTTGCGTCGTCTGCCGCAAGAAGATGCAGGGGGAAGCATGGGCCGGAAGATCGCGATTGTCGGAGCGGGCGCCGTCGGCGGATATGCCGGTGCCCATATCGTGCAGGCGGGCGAGGACGTCACGTTCATCGATCCCTGGCCCGAGCATGTCGAGCACATGCGGAAGCACGGGCTGCGCGTTACCCACGCCATGGACGTCGCGGAGTTCTCGGTTCCGGTGCGCGCGCTCCACGTCACGGATGCGCAGCAGCTCGCCAAGGAGAAGCCGGTCGAAATCGCCTTCGTTTGCATGAAGTCCTACGACACGGCCTGGGCGACCATGCTGATCCAGCAATATCTGGCGCCGGACGGCTTTGTCGTGTCACTGCAGAACTGCATGAACGAGGAGACGATTGCCGGCATTGTCGGCTGGGGCAAGACGCTGGGCTGCATTGCCAGCAGCATCACGGTGAACCTGCCTGCGCCCGGCCATATCCACCGCGGCGCCGGCAAGGGCGGGGCGGCGCACACGGTGTTTCGCGCCGGCGAGGTGCACGGCCGTATCACGCCACGGGCGGAGGAGGTCTGCCGCCTGGTCGGCTACTCCGACAGTGCCAAGGTGACGGACAATCTCTGGGGCGAGCGCTGGTCGAAACTGGTCGCCAATGTCATGGGCAACGGGCTCTCCGCCTGCACCGGCCTGCCGGGCGCGGAAATCCTGCAAAGCGAGCCGCTTCGCCGTTTCTCCACGCGGCTCGGCAGCGAGGCGATCCGCGTCGGACAGGCGCAGGGCTATCAACTGGAGGAGATTTTGCACCTGCCGCCTGATACGATCGCGCGCGCCGGCGAAGGCGACGAGGCGGCAATGCGCGTCTGCGACGAGCAGCGTTTCAAGGACGGCAAACGGACTTCCTCTCAGCAGCGTCCCTCGATGGGGCAGGACATGCAGAAGGGAAGGCGCACGGAGATAGAATTCCTCAACGGGCTCGTGGTGCGCGAGGGCGAGAAGATCGGCATTTCCTGCGCCGCAAATGCCGCGCTAACGGATATCGTCAAGCGCGTGGAGCGTGGTGAGCTGAACCCGGATCCGCGGCACATCACGGAACTGCGGCTGAACTGAACCGCTTTGCGTCATTGCGCGCATGGGAAATCGCCATGGGAATAAAAAGCCATACTGCTGCGCCGACGGCAGCGCTTGCTCTCGGACTCTTTTTCACGCCGCCAGCTTCCATGGTTGTGTCGCTCGTCGCGGCCGTCATCGGCAATCTCAGCTTCATGCCGCCTGCAATGGGTGAGCCGGCCGCACTCACGAAAAAACAATCGGATGCGCTCAATACATATAATGATTCGCGGGGCCATTTTGAGTCGATCCTGAGCCAGCGGCGCGCACAGATCAATTCGAGTAAACCGCTCCCGAACTTGCCGGGACAGGCACTCTACCTTGCACGCAACAACATGATGAGCGCATACAAGGACCTCACCGACGCTATTCCGTCCAAAATAGGCGGGCCCAATAAATACGGAATCCCTCCGGCATACTTTAGCGCCGACAACGAGCCGCTGCTCGATGAGTACAGGAGACTCTTCGACGTCATGCAGGCGCCGCCCGCCAATGCGCAAAACTCAGATACGCCATTCAAGGATGTTGTCGAATTGGGCACTGCCATTGCGCGAGCCAGGGGCCTTGACGCGGTCAATGCCGAAGCGGCAGGCCGTATCAGCCTGGGGCTGTTCTTTGCCGAGACAAATGGCAATCAGAACATTGGGAATGCGCGCTCGAATAAATACAAGGGCAGTTTGCAAACAGGCGTACCCGAAGATCAAAATGGGCGAAGAAAATGGGCGACTATAAAGAAGTCGATAGCAGCCTTTGATCCTGCACTGAACGCTCGCGACGACAGGGAAGAGGCACGGGCCGGCAATCTGGATCACCGGTACAACCACTGGACCGCCGTACGAGATGGCCTGATGAATGCGCACGCGGATATTTTCCCGCAGGTGCCGTCTATCGTGAAAACACTGCCAGATCCGATCGATCAGATGAAGCTCTTTGAACTCATCCAGATTATTCCGAGTCCGACGAAGTCCGCACTCAAGTCAAGCAACCTGCTCAACTATAGAATTTCTGACCCGACAATCATGGGATACCTGCGAAACAACAGCGTTTTCACCTTTGGACAGGCTGACCGGGCCAAAACATCTGCAACCTTCCGCGAAATTCTCGATGCGATGTGGCTCTTCAACGACAAGTTTGAACGAGCGCTTGCCGAGTTCGACAAGATCAAGGCGCGATCAAAGAGTTGACGTCGGCAGGTCGGAATCCGATGCCAGGTGGGGCCCACCCCGTCATCAGAGCGGACCGAGGATGCCCCATCGAGGCTCGCAGAATTCCTTCACCGCCGCCGTGACACCGCTGCTGATGATGTCCCGGCGTTCAGGCGAACCCATCATGAGTTCTTCGTCCCGGTTGATGATCGAGCCCGCCTCCAGCAGGGCGGCAGCCATCCGGGTTTTTCTCAGCACGATGAGCTCATCGTAGCGATAGACGCCGGTCTCCTTGTTCAGCAGCGGACGCTGGTACCGGCCCATGATGGGTTGCGAATATTGCCTGGCATAATCGAGGCCCTGGGCCTTCATTTCCTTGCCGATCAGTTCGGCGAACGAGAGGCTCGTCTTGAAGTCCGGATTGCTGCGGGAGACGAAGACGGAATATCCGCTGAAGCGGTCGCTGAAACGGCTTTTCTTTCCCTCGAATTCCCAGTCCTCGAGGAATTTGTTGGGCACGGAGTCATGATGGATCGACAGGAAGAGATCCGCAGGCAGATTGTTGGCGGCGTCGACGCGTTTGACGAGGCTGCGCCTGGCCTTGCCCTCGGTCAGAAGCAATTTGGTCCGGGCAAAGCCTTCGGCCTTCAACTTCTCCTCGATCTGCTTCGCTAGGCGCAGATTGAAGGCGAACTCGGAGACGTTGCGGGCGCTGATCGCGCCTTCCGATTCGGCGGTATGCCCCACATCCAGGACGATCCGGAACTTCGCGGGATCGCAACGGGCCACAACCGGTTTCAAAGCGGCAGGGTTCAATTGGACCGGACCCACGGCGGCAAGTTTTACCGTGTGCCGCTTTGGTGAGGCGGCACGCTTCGCCAAAGTGGCTGGCTTGCGCGAAGTAAGGTGCTTTGTCGATTTGGCTTGTTTTGTCGATTTGGCTTGCTTTGATTTGAAGAGATCCGACAGCCAGCCGGCATCGCTGGCCTCGATCGGCAGAAGCACCATTGCGGCCATCGTGACGATGATGGTGCGGCGGCGGGGCCAAAATCCCGAAGCGACACTACCGAGAACACAAATGAACCCGCGGCGCTTCATGCTCGCCCCCTCCCCGAGAGGCCATTATAGCAGCTCAGATCGCGATACCGGAAGAGGTCAATGACACGGGCTGCGGGTGCTCCGGGTAACCGGCTTTCCCTGCGCCCTCCGTCGTTCATGGCGCAGGAACTCAAGCACGGCACAGGCGCATCATGTCATCCGTTATTGCCGCCCTTGGTTTCCATCGCGCAATCTACCCAAGCACCTGATTATCTGCGGATTTTTTAATCCCCTTCCACTCCGCGGGAAATAAAATCACCCGCGTTGAGATCGCGTGTCGCTGTCGCGAAGATCGCAGCCAGAGCCACACCCTTGAGCGAGGCGCGACATGGCAAAGATGCGAGCGATCGATGCAGCCGTACGGATCCTGGAAAAGGAGGGCGTGACCATCGCCTTCGGCGTGCCCGGCGCGGCGATCAATCCGCTATACTCCGCGCTGAAGAAGCGGGGCTCGATCGGCCACATCCTGGCGCGCCATGTCGAGGGCGCCTCCCATATGGCCGAGGGCTATACCCGCGCCAGGGCCGGCAATATCGGGGTCTGCATCGGCACATCGGGGCCGGCCGGCACCGACATGATCACGGGACTTTATTCGGCGATCGCGGACTCGATCCCGATCCTATGTATCACCGGGCAGGCGCCGCGCGCGCGGCTCTACAAGGAAGACTTTCAGGCGATCGATATCGAATCCATTGCCAAACCCGTGACGAAATGGGCGGTCACCGTGCGCGAGCCGGCGCTGGTGCCGCGTGTGTTCAGCCAGGCGTTTCACATCATGCGCTCGGGGCGGCCCGGACCTGTGCTGATCGACCTGCCGCTCGACGTGCAGCTTGCGGAAATCGAATTCGACGACGAGACCTACGAGCCGCTGCCGGTCTACAAGCCTGCTGCCACGCGCAAGCAGATCGAAAAGGCGCTCGAAATGCTCAACGCGGCGGAGCGGCCGCTGATCGTGGCGGGTGGCGGCGTCATCAATGCCGATGCGTCGGAGCTGCTGGTGGCGTTCGCCGAGGCCGTCAACGTTCCCGTGGTGCCGACGCTGATGGGGTGGGGCGCCATTCCCGATGATCACGTGCTGATGGCGGGCATGGTCGGCTTGCAGACCAGCCACCGCTACGGCAACGCGACCATGCTGCAATCCGACTTCGTGCTCGGGATCGGCAACCGCTGGGCCAACCGGCACACTGGTTCGATCGAGACCTACACCAAGGGTCGGACGTTCGTGCATGTCGACATCGAACCTACGCAAATCGGCCGCGTCTTCAATCCCGATTTCGGCATCGTGTCCGACGCCAAGGCGGCGCTGGAATTGTTCGTCGCGGTTGCCAAGGAGTGGCGGAAGGCCGGCAAGCTCCGGGAGAGGCAGGCGTGGCCGGCGGCGTGCCAGGACCGCAAACGCACCATGCTGCGCAAGAGCCATTTCGACGACATGCCGATCAAGCCGCAGCGCGTCTATGAGGAGATGAGCAAGGCGTTCGGACGCGACACCTGCTATGTCAGCGTGATCGGACTGTCGCAGATCGCAGGCGCGCAGTTTCTGGGCGTCTACGGTCCGCGCAACTGGATCAATGCGGGGCAGGCCGGTCCGCTCGGCTGGACATTGCCGGCGGCGCTCGGCGTGCGAGCAGCCGATCCGAGCCGCGAGATCGTCGCGCTGTCGGGCGATTATGATTTCCAGTTCCTGATCGAGGAGCTGGCGGTCGGCGCCCAGTTCAAGCTGCCCTACATCCACGTCGTCGTGAACAATTCCTATCTCGGACTGATTCGGCAGGCGCAGCGCGGCTTCGACATGGACTACCACGTCCAGCTCTCGTTCGAGAACATCAACGCGCCGGAGATCGGTGTCTACGGCGTCGACCACATCGCGGTCGCCAAGGGGCTGGGCTGCAAGGCGATCCGCGTCACCGATCCGAACCATGCACAGGCGGCATTCGCCACCGCGCGGGAATGGATGGCCGAATTCCAGGTGCCTGTGGTGGTCGAGTTCATTCTCGAGCGCGTCACCAATATCTCGATGGGAACCGAGATCGACAACATCGTCGAATTCGAGGAGGTGCTCGATCTGCCGCTGGACGACACGCCGGCAAGGCCGAGCGCACCGCAATCCGGCAAGCTGCTGCCGGCATAAATCGAGGAGAGTAGATCGTGCCAAAATTTGCCGCCAATCTCACCATGCTGTTCGGTGAGCAGCCGTTCCTCGATCGCTTCGCGGCCGCCAAGGCCGCCGGCTTCAGCGGGGTGGAATATCTATTCCCCTATGATTTCGACAAGGCCGAGTTGCGCGAGCAATTGCACCAGCACGGGCTGACGCAGGTGCTGCACAATCTTCCGGCGGGCAATTGGGGAGCCGGCGAGCGTGGCATCGCCATTCTGCCCGACAGGATCGACGAGTTTCGCGATGGCGTCGCGCGCGCCATCGACTACGCCAAGGCGCTCGATTGCCGTCAGCTCAACTGCCTCGTCGGCATCGCGCCTGACGGCGTGGACAGGATCGATCTGAACGAAGTGCTGGTCGGAAATCTGCGTTTCGCCGCGGATGCGCTCGCCAGGGAAGGGATCAAGCTCCTGATCGAGCCGATCAACACGATCGATATTCCCGGCTTCTTTCTGAACCGGACCGAGCAGGCGCTTCAGATCATTGCGGACGTGCGCTCGAGCAACCTATTTGTGCAGTACGACATCTACCACATGCAGATCATGGAAGGCGACATTGCGCGCACCTTGCAAAAGCACCTGCCGCGCATCGCCCATGTCCAGCTTGCCGATAATCCCGGCCGCAATGAGCCGGGGACGGGCGAGATCAACTATCCCTTCCTGTTCCGTCATCTCGACGCTATTGGTTATCGCGGCTGGGTCGGGTGCGAATACAAGCCGAGGACGACGACGGTCGAGGGCCTCGGTTGGCACGCCGCGCTGACGGCCGATACTTGAACAAGAAGCAAAAAAGAACAAAGGGGAGTTTGATATGAGCGATATCGGCTTTATCGGCCTCGGCACCATGGGGCGCCCGATGGCAGGCCATCTCCAGGCCGCCGGCCACCGCCTGTTCCTGCATGATGTCGTGCCTGTTGCATCGGAGCTGGTCGCGGGCGGCGGCGTGGCGTGCAAATCGGGCAAGGAAGTCGCTGAGAAGGCGGACATTGTCATCATCATGGTGCCGGACACGCCGCATGTGGAAGCGGTGTTGTTCGGACAGGATGGTGTCGCGGCCGGCCTCTCGAAGGGGCAGATCGTCGTCGACATGAGTTCGATCTCGCCGCTTGCCACCAAGGAATTCGCGAAGAAGGTGGAAGCGCTCGGCGCCGATTATCTCGATGCGCCGGTTTCGGGTGGGGAGGTCGGCGCCAAGGCGGCGAGCCTGACAATCATGGTCGGTGGACCGGAACGCGCGTTCAACGCCATGAAGCCCGTATTCGACAAGATGGGCAAGAACGTCACCCTCGTCGGCGCCAATGGCGACGGGCAGACCACCAAGGTCGCCAACCAGATCATCGTGGCGCTGACGATCGAGGCGGTCGGCGAGGCGCTGTTGTTCGCGTCGAAAGCCGGCGCGGATCCGGCGCTGGTGCGGCAGGCGCTGATGGGCGGCTTTGCATCGTCGCGAATTCTAGAAGTGCATGGCGAGCGCATGGTGAAGCGCAATTTCGAGCCGGGATTCCGCATCGAGCTGCACCAGAAGGATCTCAACCTGGCGCTGGAGGGCGCGCGTGCGCTCGGCATTTCCTTGCCGAGCACGGCGGTCGCCCAGCAACTGTTCAGCTCCTGCACCGCCCATGGCGGCAAGGCGTGGGATCATTCCGGCATGGTGCGTGCGCTGGAGATGATGGCGAACCATCAGGTCGCAAAAGGCTGATTTAGACCGGAACTTCCCTGTGACTGGAACCGCGTCGAAGTTTCGGCGCGGCTCTTTTTGCTGCCGCATTGGAACCGGAACCTCTCGCTCTTCCAGTGGTTGAGAGGCATCGTCAAATTCACTGGAGGACGCGATGAATAATCGTTTGGCTGTTTCACTGATTGCCGTCTCGCTGCTGGTCCCTGGCGCGGCATTTGCCCAGTCGTCGACCACCGCCAGAGGCGCGGCCGACGGCGCCGCTGCGGGCGGCGAAGTGGGTGGCCCGGTCGGCGCAATCGTCGGCGGCACCGTGGGTGCCGCGGTCGGCGCAGCCGTGGAAATTCCGAACGCCGTGATTACCGGGCTCCCGCGGGACCGTTCTGTCGTGGTTCGTGAGCGGGTGGTCGTCGGCGAGCCGCTGCCGCCGACCGTCGAATTGCGTGCGGTGCCGCAGCACACCGAATACGGTTATGCGGTCGTCAATGAGCGCCGTGTGATCGTGGAGCCCCGCACGCGCCGGGTCGTCAAGATCATCGACTAACGGACGCAGCAGTTACGAAAGCAATCCTCGCGGGTCATCGTCCCGCGAGGATTTTTTTGTCACGACGGGCTGTGGCGTGTTCGCCTGATCGTCCAGTCGAGCGCCGCAGCAGCCGCAAGGCCGAGCGATGCCGCCAGCGCGTCGACCACAAAGTCCGTCAGCCGTGCGTGCCGACCGGGCGCCCAGAACTGCAGGATTTCGATCACCCCGGTAAAGGCGATAACGAAGGCCGCCGTGTGCAACCGGTTGCGTGTATGGGCCAGTCCGAAAGCGAGTCCCAGCAGGACGAAGGCAAGTGCATGCTCTCCGTTCTGTCCGAGGCTTAAGTGGGGCCGCTGTCCCGCCGGCCCGAGCGTCGCAAAGGCGATGGCGGCGGCCAGGCCCCAGGCGATTAGTCGAAAAATGATCGTCATCGCGGTGGCATAGCACGGTTTTATGTGCCGGATACCCCCGCGCACGCGAAGTGGCGATGCCTGTGGTTAATTGCCGTCAGAGCGGCTCCCGCACGCCCATACCGTGCATGAAGCGCTCCCGGATTTGTACGGGATCGCGGCGGGTGGTGCCTGTGCCCGGCTTGTCGTCGATACGCACGCCGATCAACGTCGGGCCTGCGGCCGACATGGACGCTTCGATCAGGCGCTCGAAATCGCCTTCGTCCGCCGCCCAGCTGCTATTGGTGAGCCCGCTCGCGACCGCGATGGCGACGATGTCGGCGACGGCGGCACCCGGCGTCGGTTGCGCGCCGGTGATCTGGTAGATGCCGTTGTCCATCACCACCATGGTGAGGTTCTTCGGCGCCAGCGTCGCGATGGTCGAGAGCGAACCCAGTTGCATCAACAGCGACCCGTCGCCTTCGAGCGCAAAGATGCGCCGGTCCGGCTGCGCGAGCGCCACGCCGAGCGCGATCGGGAAGGCGAGGCCCATGCTGCCAAGCATGTAGAAATTCTGCGGCCGGTGGCCGGCGGCCCACAGGTCGAAATTGGTGTTGCCGATGCCGCCGATCACGGCCTCCTCGTTCTTCAATTTCGCGATCAGCCGCGAGGTGATATCGAAGCGATTCATGACCTTGGTATTGCGGGCCGGGTTGTCGTTTGCGCTGCTCATGAGATCGCTCACTTGTCGAAGACCTTGCCGCCGGTCAAAAGCGGCGAGAGGATCAGCGCCACCGGCGCCTGCGTGCTGATGGCCTGCTTGATGGAGCGGTCGACGATGAATTCGAATTCGTCGAGCCGTGTGGCGGTATGGTGCTCCATCGCGAGCGAATCCAGCACCGGGCGCATGGTGCGGCATACCAGCGACTGCCCATAGTTGAATTCGCCGAGCGTGCCGCGCTCGGACACGAACATGATCAGCGGGATCTGATAGGGGATCGCCAGTGACGCCAGCACGTTCGCGAGCGTGGCAAACCCGGACGTCTGCATCAGCACCGCGCCGCGCATGCCGCCCATCCAGGCGCCCGAGACGATGCCGACCGCTTCCTCCTCGCGCGCCGTGGGGAAGGTCGTGAAGAAGGGATCGGCGTGCAGGTTCCTGATCAGCGTCGTCAGGACGCGGTCGGGCACGTAAGGGACCAGGCGGATATCGTTGCGTTTGAGGGTTTGCAGCACGATGCCGTGCCAGCTCTTCTCAGTGGTTTCGGGCGAGGTTTTTTCCTCCGCAACCGCCATTTTTGGTCTCCTCTCCCCGCGACGATATTTCGCTCGCGCTCATTCTTGGAGCGGCGAAACTTGACGCCATCAGCGGGATTGTCAACATGTTCCAACCGTATCCTGCTCTGCGCCGCGCGCCCCTACAGCCGGGATGCGACGATGTGAGATAAGAAAGATATCGGGAGGGGCTATGGCTGAATGTATCCGGATTGCTGCCAACGCCGCGGCGCTGGCCGCTGCACCGCCCGCACTTCTGCTGAGATTTTCCACCTGATCGTGGTCCCGAGCGGCCATCCCGCCAAACCAGTCAAGCTCTACGCTTTGCCGAACTGAAAGTTGCCAAGAAAAATGACCGTCAACAACAAGCGTGTGTTCTATGTCAAATATCTCGCCAATGAGATTTACGTTGATATCCTCAAAGCCCGCCCGGACGTGCGGCTCGACCGGCTGGAGAACGAAAGCCCCGATGCGGTCGCAGCGCCAATTTTGGCGGCGGCGCATGCCTATCAGGTTGGTGCGGCGCGTGACGAGATTGCCAGGCATTTCCATGTCGACAAGGATTTGCTGCAGCGGGCGCCGAACCTCCTGATCGTGTCCTCGAACGGCGCGGGCTTCGATCCCGTCGACGTCGATGCCTGCACCGCGGCCGGCGTGCTCGTCGTCAATCAATCCGGCGGCAACGCCAATTCGGTCGCCGAGCATGCGCTCGGCATGCTGCTGACGCTGTCCAAGCGCATCCTCGAATCTGACCGCGCGCTGCGCCGCGAGGCCAACGTCAATCGCAATGCGCTGATCGGCAACGAGGCGCAGGGCAAGACGATCGGCATCGTTGGCCTCGGCAATGTCGGCCGCCGCATCGCGGAGCTGTGCAACGGCCTGCTGCACATGAAGGTGATTGCCTACGATCCTTATCTGACTGCGGAGGAGATGGCCGCGCGGGGCGGGGAGAAGGTCGAACTCGACGAGTTGATGCGCCGTTCGGACTTCGTCTCGATCTCATGCCCCCTGACCAAGGACAATCGCCGCATGATCGGCGCCCGCGAGTTCGCGCTGATGCAGCCGCACGCATTCTTCATCACCACCGCCCGTGGCTTCATTCACGATGAGGACGCGCTGTACGAGGCGTTGCGCGACAAGCGGATTGCCGGCGCCGGCCTCGACGTCTGGGACAAGGAGCCGCCGCCGCCGGAGCATCCGCTGCTGCAGTTCGACAATGTGCTGGCGAGCCCGCACACCGCAGGGGTGACGAAGGAAGCGCGGGTGAACATGGGCAGGATCGCCGCCGAACAGATTCTCGACGCGCTCGACGGCAAGCGGCCGCCGCGCGTCGTCAATCCCGAGGTGTGGCCCGATTACGTCAAGCGCTTCGAGCGCGCGTTCGGATTCGCGCCGAAATAGGCCATCACGTCAGCGAGAGACGATCCCATGATGGCCGAACCGGCAGACCGCTTTTATGAGTCGCAGGGGCTGCGGTTGCATTATGTCGACTGGGGCAACGAGGCCGCGCCGCCCCTGATCCTGGTTCATGGCGGGCTCGACCATTGCCGCAACTGGGATGCGATCGCGCGGGAATTGCAGCCGCATTTTCATGTCATGGCCCCGGACCTGCGCGGGCACGGCGATTCCGAATGGGCGAAGGGAAGCAGCTACAGTCTGACCGATCATGTTTATGACCTCGGCCGCTTGATCCGCTTCACGGAGCTGCGGGATGCCGCCATCGTTGGTCATTCGCTGGGGGGAATGATCTCGCTCGCCTATGCCGGAACCTATCCGGATCGGGTATCGCGCCTCGCCGTGTTGGACGGGGCCTTCCTGTCGCGCTCACAACCCGCGCCGATCCATGAACAGATGTCGCGATGGATCGATCAGCTCGACCGCATCGGGGAGCGCGAACCCAGTGCCTTCCGCACGATCGAGGAGGCGGCGCAGCGGCTTTCGACGCGCAACAAGCGGCTGACGTCCGAGTTGGCGCTTCATCTCGCCCGCCACGGCCTCCGGCAGGACGCCGATGGCCTCTATCGCTGGAAGTTCGATCACTATCAAAGGGCGAGGGCGCCGTATCGGCTGTCACCGGACGAATATGCCGCCTTATGGTCGCGCATCACCTGTCCCACCTTGCTGATGTGGGGCGACGAAAGCTTTCTTCCCGACCCCGAGGCCGCCGGCCTGCTCGCACATTTCAAGCGAGCCGAGCTGCAGAAGATCGCGGGCGCCGGGCACTGGCTTCATCATGACCGGCTCGATGTCGTCCTCGCGTCGTTGCGGCGGTTTCTTGATGCGCCGCAGCCCGTTCAAGCACAGTGAGATGAAATGTCAGACAAGATACGCCATGTTCGTCAGCTAAGTCCGGAATCCGCAGGCGAGGCGCCGGGCCGCGGGCGCCTTCAGGGCCGCAAGATTCTGGTCGTCGGCGGCGGACAGCGGACGTTCGACGCCGCCACCGATCCCGTTGGAAACGGCCGGGCCATGTCGCTGCTGTTTGCGAGGGAAGGGGCCCATGTCGCGGTCGCCGATTTGAACCGCACCAGCGCCGACGACACCGTCGGGCGCATTGCGGCCGAGGGAGGCCAGGCGTTTTCGATCGAGGCCAACATCGCGCGCGAAGACGATGTCAACCGGATGGTCGACGAGGCGATGGAGGGTCTCGGCGGCATTGATGGCATGGTGCTCAATGTCGGCATCGGGGTGGGGGCGCTCGGGCTCGACGGCGTGGACCTCAAGGAGTGGAACGACACCTTCGCGGTCAACCTGACGGGGCCGATGCTCTGCTGCCGCAAGGCGCTCAAGCACGTCGCCGACGGATCCTCGATCGTGTTCATCTCATCGATTGCGGCGCTGCGTTCCGGTTCGCAGCTGATCGCCTATGACGCGTCGAAAGCGGCGCTCGGCGGCCTGATGCGCAATGTCGCGAAGGAAGGCGCCAGGCGCGGCATTCGCGCCAACATCATCTACCCCGGCCTGGTCGATACGCCGCTCGGCCGGCACACCAGCGCCGGCCGGCCATCGCGAAGCGCGTCGGGCGTGCCGTTCGGGCGAATGGCGACAGGCTGGGAAATCGCCTACGCGGCGCTGTTTTTCATCTCCGACGAGAGCGTTTACGTCAACGCGCAGGCGCTGGCGGTCGACAGCGGCATCACCGGACTATGAGCCAAAATCCGGGGAGAAGATTTCATCCGCGGACAGGCCGATCGCGGCAATAAATCCACTGCCGATCGGCGTCCAGACGAAGCGTACATTGCTATTTTCCCAGGGATCTCGACTAGTTAGCCGCCTAAGACCATTTTCCGTGTGCGCCCTTTTTCACTGGCGCCCATGGAAGATGTCAGATGCGACAGGTTCGTTCATTTCTGCGCAACGCCCCGTCCCGGATCGGACGCCGGCTGGCCCAGATCGTCGCCATCGCCGCCGCCAGCCTGCCGGCCGCCGGCGCTTAAGGCGCTCGTCCTTACTTCTCCTGCGTCACGTTTACTTCCGCCAGCGCCTGGTCGAGCCTTTGGACAAGCAGGTCGGCGTGTTCGGTGCCGAACACCAGCGGTGGACGGATCTTGAGCACGTTGCCTTGCGGTCCGGCTGAACTGATCAGCACGCGCCGCTCACGCAACAGGTTCACGACACGCGCGGCCTCCGCCGTGGCAGGCGTTCCCGTTTGTCCGCCGTGCCGCAGCTCGACGCCGACGAATAGCCCGGCACTGCGGATTTCCGCGATCAACGGATATCGCGCCTTTAGCTGCCGGAGCAGTTTGACCAGATAGTCGCCGGTGTGTTGCGCGTTCTGCATCAACCCTTCGGATTCGATCACGTCGAGCACCGCAATGCCGGCGGCGGCGGAAACCGGGTTGCCGCCAAAGGTGTTGAAGTAGCGCGACCGCCGGCCAAACTCGGCCAGCAGTTCTGGACGCGCTGCCATCCCGGCGACGGGATGGCCATTCCCCATCGGCTTGCCCATGGTGACGAGATCGGGGACGAGGTCGTGGCGGGCAAAACCCCACATCTGTTCGCCGCAGCGGCCGAAGCCGGGTTGTACTTCGTCGGCGATGAATAGCGCGCCTTCTGCCCGGACGGCTTCGACCGCCGGGCGCAAGAAACCAGGGGGATCGGCGAACACGCCGTCGCTGGAAAAGATGGTGTCGACCAGAAGCGCCGCAGGCTTGATGCCGCATTTTCTCATGTCTTCCAGCGCGGCGCTGACATGACGGGCAAACACTTCGCCGGCGTTTGCTTCCGAGCCGGGCGCCGGTATCAGTCGTGCGTGACTGGCATCCGGACGCGGAAGTCCGAGCGAGGGAGACAGCTCAGTCAGCGCGCTGGTGACGCCGTGATAGGCGTTTGCGGTGACGATGAAGCCGGTGCCGCCGGTGCAGGTTCGCGCCACCCGCAAGGCGAGGTCATTGGCTTCGCTGCCGGTGCAGGTGAACATGACGTGACCGATCTGGTGCGGAAACGTCGCGAGCAGCTTTTCCGCGAAGTCGAGTACGGTCTCGTGCAGGTATCGCGTATGCGTGTTGAGCACGGCGGCCTGCCGCGCAATCGCCTGCACGACGTGCGGATGGCAGTGCCCGACGGATGCAACGTTGTTGTAGGCGTCCAGATAACGATTTCCGGCAGCGTCATGGAGCCAGACGCCTTCGCCGCGGACGAACTGGACCGGCTGGTCGTAGAACAGGCGGTACGCTGGACCGAGCAGCCGGCTTCGTCGTGCGATCATGTCTTGTGTCGAAATGGCCTCATCGGCGGCGGACATCTCTCTACCCCACATCGCATGCGCGTTGGATTTGAAACGTGGCCCGGTCTCGCGACAGCGTGGCCATGCGCTGTAGCCGCCCCCAGGCCGCGGCATTGTTGCGCAGAATGTAGTTGCGGTTAGCAGGATAACGGGCGGCTCGCCAACTGCTGATCACGACCGTCATGGCCATGCGCGTGGCGATCAGGTCGAACAGCACGCTGAATTCGGCCGGCTCGAGCGGCAGCACGGCATGGTAGGCCGCGATCATCTCGCAGGCCGGCGCAAGCGGATCGTCGCTGTCGGCAACCTGATACGCTGCCGTGATCGCAAGGTCGTTGACCCGCGCCGTGCAGGTGAGGTCGCCGAAATCGATGATCCCGGCAACGACGGCATGGGTTTCGGGGTCGACGACGACGTTGTGCGGGTTGAGGTCGTTATGGACGGGTTGGTTCGGCAACTGCGGAAGTAGCTGCAGCGCGCGAGCTTCGAAACCGCCGAGAACATCCTCAACCAGACCGCGACGCTCGGCCGGGACGGCGTCGATCAGCGGCCGCAGTTCAGCGGCGTGCTGAAGGTCCCAAAGCAACTTGTGATTGGCCCCGCTATGGCTGAAATCAGAAAGACCCCGCGCGAGCCTTGCGGCGCAGCGGCCGAGATCGCGCCGCAGCGCCGTCGATGCTGCGACCGCATGCATCGGCGTTCCCGCGAGATACGACAACAGGCGCACAACCCGGGTCGAGCCGTCGTCGAACGCAATCTCAAGTTCCGTCATGCCGTTGCGTGCCGGAAAGATGCGCGGGACCGGCAGGCTGGGATCGGCGGCAGCGAGGTGAAGCAGGGCCTCCGTCTGCAGGTTGGTCACCGCGCGGTCTTCCGCGGGATTGGCAATCTTCAGGACGAATTCGCTGCCACTCAGCGAGCGCAGCCGAAAGTTCTGGTCGCGCTCGCTGTCGAGCCGGTGCACGGCGGCGATCAGGCCGTAGTGCTCGGCCGCCAGCCTTTGCGCGAGCGCTTCCGAAATGGCGGATGCGGCGCGCAGCGTGTCGATCGGGTGAGCCTCAACAGTCGCGGCAGACGAGTCCGGCACTAGAATATCCATTGGTGTCGCTCAGTAGCCGCGTTCGCGATCGACGGAATGAGGTGGGCGCCGTCCGGTTCGTATCGCTTCCGCCGTGGCGCGAAACGTCGCGCCGATTGCTTCCACGCTGACTTCGCATGCATCGTGCGGCGTGACGACGATGCGGGGGTGTCGCCAGAATGGATGGCGCGGCGCCAATGGTTCGGTCGAGAACACATCAAGCGCGGCGCCGGCGAGCTGGCCGTTTTCCACGGCGGCGAGCAGATCAGCTTCGACCAAATGCTCGCCGCGGCCGACCTGGATCAGGTAGCCGCCACGATACATGCGGGCGAACGTCCTTTGGTTGAGAATGCCCTTCGTTTCCGGCGTCAGCGGCAGCAGGTTCACGAGAATTTCGGTCTGGCCGAGCATGGCATCGAGGCCGGCGGCGCCATTGAAGCCGCGCACGCCTTGCGGCGTCTGCTTTGCGGTTCGGCTCCACGCCATGACCGGGAAACCCAGCAAAGCGAGATCGGCGGCGACCCTGCGGCCAATCTCGCCAAAGCCCAGAATGCCGACCGGCACATCCTGCGCCCGGCGCAGGGCGAGACGCTGCCAGCGTTCCTCGCGCTGCTGGCCCTGATAGGCCGCAAAGCGCCGCTGATGCCCGATCACGTGCCAGGCAACAAAACCCGACATCATCTGCGCCTGCGCCGGATCCACGACGCGGATCACGTCGATATCGGGGCGCAGGCTGGGACACGCTAAGATGTTGTCGACGCCGGCGCCGATCGAGCAGACCGCCTGCAGATTGGGATACCGTTCGAATGCGTCATCCGGAGGATGCCAGGCCACCGCCAGCCGGACGTCTGTTGCCGGACCCTCGTGGGGATGACTGACGATTTCGATGCAGTCGGCGGCGCGCATGAATTGCGGGCCGAGATAGCCTTGAAGATCGAGGCTCTTGCTAACCAGGACGCAGCGCATCGTTCGTGGTCCCGCTCATGCCGCCTTGGACGATGACGTCTGCCCAGGCACCGCGGAGAGCAGTTCGCGCGTGTAGGCATGTTCGGGCGCCGCGAACAGCAGGGATGCGGATTTGAGTTCGACGATCGCGCCATGCTGCATCACGGCGATGCGGTCGCAGATCTGCGCAGCCACGCGCAGGTCGTGGGTGATGAACAGCATCGACAGACCGAGGCGGGACTTCAGATCCTCCAGCAGGTCCAGTACCTGTGCTTGCACGGACACGTCGAGCGCGGATACGGCTTCGTCGGCGACCAGGATTTCCGGATCGAGCGCCAGCGCCCGCGCGATTCCGATGCGCTGCCGCTGTCCGCCGGAGAATTCATGCGGAAAGCGTTCCATCGCGCTGGCATTGAGGCCGACGAGGCTGAGCAGCTCACCGGCACGCTTTCGCGCCGCCGCCGGATCGACGCCATGCGCGATTGGGCCATCGGTAATGATGTTGCCGACCTTTCGGCGCGGATTGAGCGAGGCGAATGGATCCTGGAACACCATTTGAATGCGGCGGCGCTGTTCACGCAGCGTCTTTCCTCTGATCTGGGTGAGATCGACGTCGCCGATGCGGACGGTGCCGGCATCGGGTTCGATCAGGCGCATCACGAGCCGCGCCACCGAGGATTTTCCCGAACCGGATTCGCCGACCAGACCGAGCGTCTCGCCGCGGAAGATGTCGAAGCTGACTTCCCTGGCCGCCTGCACGCGCCGTGCGGTGCGGAACCATCCGCCGCCGGTGACATAGGTCTTGCCGAGGCCGATCACTTCCACCGCCTTGCTGCGATCGAGCAGGGGCGTCCGCTGCGGTGGCTGCAGGGTGGGGACAGCGGCAAGCAATGCGCGGGTATAGGGATGCTGAGCGCGCAACAGCACATCGTCGGCTGTGCCCTGTTCGACCACCTTGCCGTGCTGAAGCACGACGACGCGATCGGCGATCTCGGCGACGACGCCGAAATCATGAGTGATGAACATGACGGCCATGTTGCGGCGGCGCTGCAGGTCGCGGATCAGCTTGAGGATTTGCGCCTGCGTCGTGACGTCGAGTGCAGTGGTCGGTTCGTCGGCCACCAGCACGGCGGGCTCGAGCGCCAGCGCCATCGCGATCATCGCGCGCTGGCGCTGGCCGCCGGATAGTTGATGGGGGTAGGCGCGAACGATCCGCTCGGGGTCGGGCAGGCCGACTTCGCCGATCAGGGCGAGGGCCTTTTGACGACGCTCCTTCGGCGTCAAGAGATCATGCGCCTCGAACATTTCGGCGATCTGGTCGCCGATCCGCATCAACGGATTGAGCGCCGTCATCGGCTCCTGAAACACCATGGCGATGCCGCGGCCGCGCAGCGCCAGCCATTCCGTTCGGCTGAGCGACAACAGATTCTTGCCGTCGAACAGGATCTCACCGGATTCAGCCGTCACGGCTTCCGGCAGCAGGCCCATCAGCGCGTGGGCGCACATCGACTTGCCGGAGCCGGATTCGCCGACCACGCAGAGGATTTTGCCGGCGGCGAGATCGAACGAAACGCCATCCACCGCATGCGCGCGGTCGCCACCGGGCGGCAGCGCCAGCTTCAGGTTCTTGATGACGACGGTCATGCTCAGCGCCCTCCCTTGGCGAGGCGGGGGTTGAGCGCGTCGTTGAGGCCTTCACCGATCAGGTTCAGCGCCAGCACCGAGGCCAGAATGGCGATCCCGGGGAATACCGTGATCCACCAGGCCTGGCGGATCACCGTGCGGCCGGCGCCGACCATGTAGCCCCACGACATCAGATTGGGATCGCCGAGGCCTAGGAAGGAGAGTGAGGATTCCAGCAGGATCGCGGTCGCGACCATCAGCGAGGCCAGCACGATGACGGGAGAGAGTGCATTTGGCAGGATCTCGCGCCAGATGATCCACCAGTTGCTTTGGCCGGTCACGACCGCCGCCTGGACATATTCGCGTGTGCGCAGCGACAGCACTTCGCCGCGCACCAGCCGCGCCACCGGGGGCCAGCTGACGATGGCAATGGCTGTAACGATCGATGCGATGGAGGGCTGCATGATCGCGACGAGCACGATCGCCAGCGCAAAACTCGGGACGGTCTGGAAGAATTCGGTGAAACGCATCAGCGCATCGTCGACCCGCCCGCCGAAATATCCGGCCGCGGCGCCGAGCGGGATGCCGACCGCCAGCGACGCCAGCGTCGAGATCAGGCCGACCAGCAGCGAGACGCGCGCGCCATAGATGATGCCTGCCATGACATCGCGGCCGAGCGCATCGGTCCCGAGCGGCAGGTTAGCCATTGTGAACGGCGGCAGGAACGGCCGCTGTACCATGCGCCAGGGCGAAGTCGGAAACAGCAGCGGGCCAAACAGCGCGACCGCGATCGTAACAGTCAGGATCGCGACGCCGATCATGCCGCCGGGATTGCGCAACAGCATTCGCCAGACCTGTTTCATGAGGCGAACTCGATGCGGGGATCGACGGAGCGGTAGACAAGGTCCGTGATCAGGTTGAAGGCCAGAACCATGGCCGAGCAGACGACGAAGACGCCGAGCAGCAAATTGTAGTCGCGCTGCAGCAGTGCTTCGTACATCAGGCGGCCGATGCCTGGCCACGCGAACACCGTTTCGGTCAGAACAGCGCCGCCGACCAGCGTGCCGGCCTGCAGGCCGGCGAGTGTCACCACCGGCAACAGCGCGTTGCGCAGCACGTGGCGGCGCTGGATCACGGTGTCGGAGAGGCCCTTGGCGCGCGCGGTCTTGACGAAGTCGAGCCTGTTGACCTCGAGCATCGAGGCGCGTGTCATGCGGGCATAGGTGGCCATGAAGAACAGGCCGATGGTCGTCGCCGGCAGGATCAGGTGGGCGGCGACGTCGAGCACATGCGCGAGCCCGGTATAGTTGGCGCCGACCGTCTCGTAGCCGAAGCTCGGCAGCCAATCCATCGTGACCGAAAACAGCAGGATCGCCATCAGCGCAACCCAGAACAGCGGCGTGGCGTAGAAGATCAGCGCCGCGACCGTGATCGCGGTATCGGCCCAGGTCCCGGCAAAGCGCGCCGCCAATGCGCCGAACAGGATGCCGAAGGCCAGCGAAATCGCAAACGCGGTCCCCGTCAGCAACAGCGTCGCCGGCAGGCGCTGCAGGATCAGCGTCGAGACCGGCATCTGCTGACGAAACGAGAATCCGAGATCGAGGCTGAGAATGCCTTTGACATAGAGAAACAGCTGCATCGGCAGCGGCTGGTCGAGACCGAACTTCTCGCGCAGTTGAGCCAGGAAAACCTGATCGCCTGCGCCGGCTTCACCCGCCATCACCAGCGCGGGATCGCCCGGCGCCATCCGGATCAGGAAGAAGTTGAGAACGACGAGCGCGAGAAGGACGACGATGGCCTTCGCGATCCGCTGTGCGATGAAGGAAATCATGTTCTGTCGCTTGCGTTGGAGTCGTCATATCCGGGCGTCAGGCCTGAGGCCTGACGCCCGACGAGTGGGCCGATTACTTCTCGATCCAGGCGTCGCGGAAACCGTCGTTCACGCCGATGCCGGTCGTGATCAGGTTCTTGACGCTGCAGCGGGTGATGGTCGGGAATTGCAGTTCGAGCATCCATGCGACCGGCACGTCCTCGACGAGGATCTTCTGCGCCTTGGCATAGATCCCCTCGCGCGCCGCATCAGGGAAGGCGACCGCGCCATCGGCGAACAGCTTGTCGATTTCGGGATTCGAATAGCCTTCGACGTTGTTGAACGGCGAGCCCTTGGCGATCTGGCTGGACACGTAGTTGCGGCCGACGCCGAGCGCGGGATCGCCATACTGATAGAGATAGGTGAAGGCGATGTCGTAGTCCCACTCGCTGACCTTTTGGTTCCAGCCGGGGACGTCGGTCGCGACCATGTCGACGTTGATCCCGACGTCCTGCAGGTTCTGGCGAACCATTTCGGCCCAGCGCCGCCACGTCTCGCCATAGGGCAAGGGCAGCATGCGGACTTTCTCGCCGTTGTACCCGGCTTCCTTGAGGAGAGCCTTCGCCTTGGCCGGATCGTAGTCGTATTTCGGCACCGCGCCGGTGTAGTACTTGATCGCCGAGCCCGACGGGCCGGTGGCGACCTTGCCGAGGCCATTCCAGACCACGTCCTTGGCCATGTTGCGATCGATCGCAAACATCAGCGCCTGGCGGAATTTCTTGTTCGCGGTTGGCCCTGAGCGGTTGTTGAGCCAGAGCCAGGAATGCGGGCTGAAGAACTCCCAGCCCGCACCCGTGACGCAGGTGTTCTTGAGCTTGCTCACGCGCGGCACGTCGAAATTTTCTATCGAGCCGCCCGGCAGCACGTCGACCTTGCCGGTTTCGTAGGCGACCGAACGCGCGGCCGCGTCCGGAATCACGTGCCAATAGATCTCGTCGATATTGGGCTTGCCCTTGACGTGGTAGTTCGGATTCTTGACCAGGCGGATGAACGAGCCCTTCTGCCATTCCCTAAACATGAAGGGCCCGGTGCCAACAGGCGTGTTGTTGGCCGGATTGGTCTTGAAATCGGTGCCTTCATAGATGTGCTTCGGAATCATCGGCAGCGAACCGACCTCGAAGATGCCGATGAAGGGGCCGAACGGCTGCTTCAGCGTGAAGACGACCGTCGATTCGTCGGGAGCCTCGACCTTGTCGAGCTGCACCAGATTGCCGCGGGCGCGCGCATGGGTCTGCTTGAGGAATTCGATCGAGAACAGGACGTCCGCTGATGTGAACGGCTTGCCGTCGTGCCAGGTCGCGCCCTTCACGAGCTTGAACGTATAGATCTTGCCGTCCTCGCTGACCGTCCAGCTCTCGGCGAGGCCGGGCAGGGGATCCAGCTTGGGGCTGTAGCGCAGCAGGCCTTCATAGATGTTGCCGGCGACCATCTGCGTCGGGCCGTTCTGGACCAGACCCACCATCAGGCTCGGCGGCTCCGGCTGAATCACGGCATTGACGAAGCCGCCTGCTTTCGGCCCCTCGGCGACTGCCGCGGTGCTCAGCATGCAAAGCGCGGCAAAGCTCATCAATATCTTTCGCTTGGACATTACTTACCTCGTTCAAAAATGGCTGGCCGGCGCGCTACCGGATTGAGGGGGGCGTTCGTCAGTTCGCGAAATCGGGATCGGTACGCTCAAGCATCCGCTTGAAGGCGGCCCATTCGCTGTCGGGCACGCCATTGGTTTCGATTGCGTCGTAGAAGTTGGCGTATTGGCCGGCCGTCTTGCGGGCCACCGCTGCCGATAGCTCGATGATCTCGGCGCCGGACGACTGCACGGCGAGCTGGGCGCGGCAGGAGCGTTCCAAATTGTGCATCAGCTTGAAGGCTTCGGAGACGGAGCGCCCGCAGGTCAGCATGCCGTGATTGCGCAGCACCATCACGAACTTGTCGCCGAGATCGGCGACAAGGCGCGAACGCTCATCGAGATCGAGCGCGATGCCTTCGTAGTCGTGATAGGCGAGGCAGTCGGTAAACTGCAGCGACCATTGATTGAGCGGCAGCAGGCCCTGTTTCTGGCAGGCGATGGCGATGCCCGCGACCGTGTGCGTGTGCAGGACGCAGATCGCGTCATGCCGCGCGGCATGGATCGCACTGTGAATCGTGAAGCCGGCCGGGTTGATGCCGAGCCCCATGGGATCATCGATGACGTTCCCGTCGAGGTCGACCGTCACCAGGTTTGACGCGGTGACTTCCTCGAAGCGCAGGCCGTAGGGGTTGATGAGGAAGCGGTCTTGCCGGCCCGGAAGCCGGACGGAGATGTGGGTGTAGATGCTGTCGTCCAGACCAAGCCGGTGAATCAGCCGGTAGGCTGCCGCGAGGTCGATCCGGATTTGGAGAGTCTGGTCTGCCGCCGCCGGCCATGCCTTTGCGGTGTTTGGAGCTGCGCTGGTCATTTCCGCCTTTACCCATTTTCAACCTTTTCAAGTTGCAGGGGGCGGAACAATTTGGCAAGATGAATCTGTCGACAATCGACGATTAAAAAATATACACGAGCTGACGTAGGTTTAGCCGATGCGCTCCATGTCTCTTCCGGTCGGATTGCCGGCACTTACCGACAGCGATCTGGTCGGCCAGGTCGCCCGCATCCTCACGCAAGCGGTCGTTCAGGGCCGCCTGCCGCCGGGTTCCAAGGTAGTGGAAGCGGGCATTGCCCGCGAATTGGGCATCAGCCGCGCGCCGGTGCGGGAAGCGGCGCGGCTGCTGGAAAAGCAGGGGCTGCTGGTGGCAAAGCCGCGCCGTGGCTTTTTCGTGCGCAAGCTCGAAATCAGGAACATCGACGAGATCTATGATTTGCGGCTTTGCATTGAGCGCCACGCCAGCGTGCTGGCAGCGCGCAATCTCACCGCCGACGCGCGCGACGCGTTACGGCGGCAACTCGATATTCTCCACAGGACAGCCGATCTCGACGATCCGGCACGGCAAGTAGAAGAAGACTATCGCTTTCACCGGCTGATCTTCGAAATCGCCGATAACCGGCGCTTGCTGCGGTTGTTCGATGATCTCGCGGCCGAGCTGCGCATGGTCATCGGGCTGATTGGCCGCCTGTACGATGATCCGCATGAGATCGCGCGGACGCATGAGCCGCTGCTTGCGGCGATCGAAGCCGGGTACCCCGAACGCATCACCGCACATGTCGATCACCATATCGGTCACGCTTGGCGCGAGGTCGGCAGACTGGTGCGGGAGCTTACGCCTCCGAGCAGCGATGCCGGTGCGGCGTCAAGCGGAATTCTATTGCCCACCAACGGAGTACCCGCGTGAAGGCCGTCTACACCGAGCTGCATCGCAGCCACGATCCGCAATTCTTCCTGGTGCGCGGCGTCATCCAGCGCACCACCGAGCAGCCGGAGCGCGCCGATCGTTTGCTGGCAGGGTTGAAGGCCGGCAAGCACGATCTGGTCTCGCCGACGGCTTTCGGTCAGGGACCGAGGTCGCGCGTCCACAGTCCCGAATATCTTCGCTTTCTGGAGGAGGCGTGGGACGCCTGGAGTGCGCTTGGCGATGCCGGCCCTGAAATGATCGCCAACATGCATCCGGTGCGCTACGCCGCCACTTACCCGACCCACATCGTCGGTCGCCTCGGCTGGCACACCATCGATACCTCGTGCCCGATCGGTCCCGGTACCTGGGCTGCCGCCTGCGCTGCGACCGACGTTGCCACGACGGCCGCCCAACTCGTCATGGACGGCGAAGACGCGGCTTACGCGCTGTGCCGGCCGCCCGGCCATCATGCCTATCGCGATCTTGCGAGCGGATTCTGCTTTCTCAACAATAGCGCAGTGGCGGCGGCTCAACTTAAGCTGAAGCACGAGCGCGTCGCGATTCTCGATGTCGACGTGCATCACGGCAACGGCACGCAGGGCATCTTCTACGAACGGCCCGACGTGCTCACGGTGTCGATCCATGCCGATCCGGTCTTCTTCAATCCGTTCGTATGGGGATATGCGCACGAGCGTGGCGCCGGCCCCGGCCTCGGCGCCAACCTCAACATTCCGTTGCCGAAGGGCACCGGGGATGACGACTACATCAAGGCGATTGGTGAAGCGGAAAAAACCATCCGCGCGTTTGCGCCCGGTGCGCTCGTGGTGGCGCTCGGCCTCGATGCCTCGGAGCACGATCCGCTCGCCGGCCTTGCGGTGACGACGGCCGGCTTCCGGCGCATCGGCGCTGCGATCGCCCGACTGGGCCTTCCGACCGTTTTCGTGCAAGAGGGAGGCTATCTCTCCGATATCCTCGGCGCCAATCTCACCGCTGCACTCGGCGGTTTCGAGGAGGCTCGTTAGCCGCAGGTCGGCTTCTGCCACGCCTGCTTGCAGGTGTGGCACGATGTCCTGATGTCCAAATCTCGACATCGGCCAACGGCCGATCTAGGCTCAGGGCGCGATGCAACGAAGAACGGTCCGAATGCTCCATGCTTTGCGGGCTCTGCTGGCTCCGTTCTGGAGTTATTCCCGAGAGCGGACGGCTGCGCAGCGCGATGCGACCGACAAATCGGCCTCGCCACTTCTCGTTTACATTGTCGCTGTTCTTTTCCTGGTCCTGTCGATTCTAACCGTCGATCTGCACCGCGACGAACTGCGCGCGCTCGGCCTTGTCGACGGAGCGGAACGAATCAATCCGGTCTTCATGAGCCCGTGAGTTACTCGCGTGGCGTCTATTCGATGACGATGCGCGGCGGCGGCCGGTGCGCCGCGCCGGTTACGATCGTGGTCCAGATCTCGCGTGCTATGCCGATGTAATGCATGGCGTGGACGCCGTCGGGCTCGACGGCGACGATCGGGCGGCCATCGTCGGAGGTCTGGCGGATCTGCATATCGAGCGGAATTTCGCCGAGATAGGGAATGCCGCGGTTTTCGGCTTCCGTCCGCGCGCCGCCGTGGCCGAAGATCGGCGTGACGTGGTTGCAGGTCGGGCAGCAGAAGCTCGACATGTTTTCGATTAGTCCCAGGATAGGGATGCTGACCTTCTGAAACATCGCGATGCCGCGTCGCGCGTCGATCAGGGCGATGTCCTGCGGCGTCGAGACGATGATCGCGCCGGCGAGCGGCGCCTGTTGCGCCATGGTGAGCTGCGCGTCGCCGGTGCCGGGCGGCAGGTCGACGACGAGGATATCGAGATCGTCCCATGCGACTTCGCGGAGCATCTGCGTGATCGCCGAGATCACCATCGGCCCGCGCCAGATCATGGCGTTGTCTTCCTCGACCAGAAAGCCGATCGACATCACCTTGACGCCAAAACGCTCCATCGGCTCCAGCATGCGCGGGCCGAGCTGCCGCGGCTTGCCGCGCAGTCCGAACAGTCTTGGTTGCGACGGGCCGTAGATGTCGGCATCGAGAATGCCGGTCTTCAGCCCGAGCGCCGCAAAGCCGAGCGCGAGGTTGCAGGAGGTGGTGGATTTGCCGACGCCGCCCTTGCCGGAGGCAACCGCGACGATGTGCTTGACGCCGGGAATGCCGGCGGCTCTTGAGGTCGCGCGGGCCTTGAGATCTGGAGGTGCGGTAGACACAGACTGCTTACGATCCAAGCGGATCGTCCTTCTTCACATTGCGCGCGCGCAGATAATCCTCTGTCGACATGACCGGCGGGCGTTGCGGGGCCGCATGCGGGTCAAAGCTTTCGTTCACCACCGCTTCGACTCGGCAATCCGCGCACATCTTGATGACGTCAAGACGTTTGGCGTTGGCGCCCTGGAACATCCAGTGCTTCTCGCCGAGCTTTGCAAGCACACGGTCGATCGAGCTTTTGGTGCCGAAAGGTTTGCCGCAGGCGATGCAGTTGAACGGCTCTTCCTCCTTCAGCACGCGTTGCGGCGTGTTCCAGGCCTGGAAGTCGAGACGCGGTTCGATGGTGATGACGTGCTCGGGGCAGGTCGATTCGCAAAGCCCGCATTGCACGCAGAGGCTTTCGGTGAAGCGCAGCATCGCGCGATCAGGGTTATCGGACAGCGCGCCGGTCGGGCAGGCCGTGACGCAGGCATGGCAGAGGGTGCAGCCTTCGACATTCAGGTTCACGGTACCGAAGGGAGCGCCCGGCGCCAGCGGTACGACACCGACCGGCGTGGGGGCGGCGAGATGAAGCTCTCGAAACGTCGTCTCCAGCACGCCGCGTTTCGCGCCGCGAGGAACAAAGCCGGCCGGCTTTTGAGTTGCGACGCCGCGGGGAGCGGCATCCAGCATCGCGCGCAACTGATCCGGATCGTCGGTCTCGATGATCCGGATGATGCCGGTGCCGAAGCCCAGCGCGGTAACGATTCGATCCGACGTCTCGATCGCGCGGTGGAGTGCCGTGATGTCGTGGCGGGGCTTGGCGCGTGTGAGCAGCGCGACGCCGCTGCCGCCATAGGCAAAGACGGATGCGAGGAGTTCCGGACCGAGCTGCGTCACTTCATTGACGCGCAGCGGCAGCACATTGGCCGGCAAGCCTTCGCCGAACCGCGCCAGGGCGTCGATGATTTCCTCGCCGTGCTCGCCGTCGTGAAACAAGACCACGGCGTCGCTTCCGCCGGCCTTGCGATAGGTTTGCAGCAGCGTGCGCAGCCGCCGCATCAGGGCATCTACGCTCGGCAGCGCATAAGAGGCCGCGCCGGTCGGGCATACCGAAGCGCAGGAACCGCAGCCGGCGCAGATATTGGCATCGATCGCGACTGCATTACCGTTCGGCGTAATCGCGCCGGTCGGACACAGGTCGAGGCAACGCGTACATCCAGTGATGGACGAACGCGAATGCGCGCAGAGCGACGGCTCGAAATTGACAAAGCGCGGCTTGTCGAAGGTACCGACGAGGCCGCCGGCATCCGCAATCGCGCGCTCGACGGCGGCCTTGTCGCGCGGATCGGCGCGCAGGTAACCGGGGCGTAGTTCATGCGCGGGAAACAGCGGCGTGCCGCCCGAAAGATCGAGGATCAGATCGCAGGTCGAAGTGGCGCCGTTGCGCGACGTTCCAAACACGAGCTTCGCACGCGAGGAAGGGGAGGGCAGCGCGTAATCGTCGATCGCAAGCTCGAATTGCCCAAGATGTCCGCGTGCATTGCGGATCGTGCCCTTGAGCACGGGAAACTCGTTCGTGCGGCGCGGGGTCACGTCGCCGGGTTTGGTGAGCAGCACGGTAATGTCCAAACGATCGGCGAGACGTTGCGCCGCGTCGATCGCGATTTCGTCGCGGCCATAGATCAGTGCAACGCCGCTGCTCTCGAGCGTGACCAATGAGATCGCCGGCATATCTTCGCCCGCTGCGGCAATCAGCGCCGCGGCTTTTGGTCCCGCCGCCGCGGCATCCTTCGACCAGCCGCCGGTCTCGCGGATGTTGACGAAGGTGAGCTGGGCTTCCGGTGAGTTCTCCGCGACTTCCCGGAACAGCGGGGCTTCCTGCGTGCAGGCAACCGTGATCGGCGAGCCTTCGGCGAGCGCCTCCTTGAAGCGGTCGAGGTCGAGGCCGCAAAGCTGGTTTGCCTGCGTGACCTTGGCCGTGCAGCCGCGACCGATCGCTGCCGCATCGAGCGGCATGGTCTTCTCGCAACTGCAAATCAGGAGGCGAGACGTCGCCGCACTCATTTTGAAATACCTTGAACCCGATGCACCAAGATGGGCGGTTGCTTCATCCCACGGTTCTGCGGTAACCGCTCGGGCGGATATCTGCAAGACACAAAGGCCGCTCGCGCCGCCGGCTTGCGCGGGATAGCATACACCCGCAGGCTATGAAGCAATGAGGGAATAGTTCTTCGTGATCGCTCGTCTCGGGGATACGGAACAGACACTCGATCTGCCCCCCGGTTATACTTTGGTCGCGTTGCGCGAGCTCGGCGATGCCTTCACGCATGCTCGCGAGATCGCGGCGGAGGCGGGCGCGGGGACTTTCGTGTGGGTGCGCCGCTACGATCTGGTCGAGTTCGCGGTGGTCCTTGAACCCGACGAACCGCTCCGTTCAGCGCGACGGGCATTGTTTGCCGGCATGAATGCGCTGGCCGATGCGATTGCCGCCCATTGTCCGCCGGAGCGGGAGGTCACGTTCGACTGGCCTGATGCTGTCAGGTTCGACGCGGGGTTGCTCGGCGGCGGACGGCTGGGCTGGCCGGCGGAATGCACCGAAGACGACATACCTGAATGGCTCGTTTTCGGCGTGATCCTGCGCGCGGCCGCCATGGCGCATGTCCCGGAGATGCAGGCGGCCTCGGGCGTGTCCTTGCTGAGCGAAGGTTTTGAGATGGTCGATACCGATGCGATCATCGAGAGCTTCAGCCGCCACCTCATGACCGCGTTCGACCGCTGGAAAGAGCGCGGCTTCGAGGCGATCGCGCGGGACTATCTGGAACGGCTTCCCAAAAGCAAAGCCGGCGAGCGACGCGGCATCGACGTCAACGGCGATCTTCTGGTCGGCCTGCCTGCCGGTAGCGGAGCGCCCGAGCGGAGCAGTCTGGTGGATGCGCTGGGGCGCGCTGCTTGGTATGATCCGCAGGCGCGCGGTCCGAAATTCGGATGAGGCGGACATGTTGAAATTTCCGCGAACCATCAGGCTGGACCCGTCGGATACGTTCGTCTTCGAGCGGGCAGCCGAACCCGGTGAATGGGCTGTTTCCGGCGCGTTCGTGTTCTGGAACCGGGATCTGGCCACGCTCGGCCAGAAGCAACGCGTGGCGCTGCGTTCGGGCTTTCTCGGCATCGACAGTCTCGGATGGTCGACCCTTGCCATCGTCACCGAAGCCACCGAAGCGGAGCGGTCGGCGATGATCGAGCGGCTCGCTAGCCAGTTGATGGAGAAATTCGGGGCGCCCGATGCGAATGCTGCGCGCCTTGCCGCCGAGGAGGAGATCGCGTTCGCAGCTTCGCTGTGCGAGCATCCGCCGCAGACGCTGCTTGCCGTGCAGCGCAGCGTCGAAAACGGTGAAATCCGCGAGCGCTTTCGCACTCTCAAGCCGCGCCCTGTTGCCGCAGATGCCGACCGGTTGCACGCCCATGCCAGCGCCTTTACCTTCCATGAGGTCGAAGGCGATGTTGAACCTGCCGAAGAGGTCGATCTTCTCAGGCTGATCAAGACCGATGCCAGAACGACGGATCGTACATGAGAGAATTCTGGGTCGCCTCGGGCCATCACCTCACGCGCCGCGCCGACCACGGCGGGCTGGTCGCGACGCCTGAACTCATCATGGCCTATCTGGCGCGGCCCGAATTGATGCCGCCGGCGGATGCCTGCGAGGCCGAGCGCGATCTGCATGCGCGCCTGATGGCCGATCCGCTGCGCCCGGTCTCTAGCGCGGACATCGCCCGGCTTGCCGATGCCGACGCCCGCGAAAACTGGTCCTTCATGATGAATTTCCGCGACCGGTTGATGGCGGCGCCGTCGCTGGAGGCGGTTTATGTCGCGCTGGCGCGCAAGGGGGCGGGCGACCTGCCGCCGATCTTTCTGTCGCAGTTATGTCATCTGATTCTGCGCAACGCACTCGAAGGCTGCGACGACCCTTATATATTGCGCGCAGCGGAGCTGTTCTATCGCAGCCAACTGGCGGCCGTTCACGACGGCACGCTGCTGCTGGCCGATGCGGAGGTGATCGAGGCGGAGCAGCATGCCCAGCACGACCTGCATTCATCGCCGCTCACGGCCATGCTGCAACAGCCGAAGTCCTTCGGCGAGATGGACGTGATGGACGACGAAAACGCGTGGACCTACTGGTCGCGATCGGACGCGCACGCGATGGTGATGAATCTCGGCGGCAATGCCAAGGCGCGCGCCGGGCTGTGCCGGGTCATCGAGCGGTGGATCGGCCATCTGCTCGGCGTTACCGTCAGCGTCGAAACTATCGCCTCGATCGAGGATCGCGACTGGCGCTGGTTCGTCGGTCTCGACAGCGACGCGACGCGGATCGGCAATGCGCTGTGGCACGGCGAGCGCTTGGAGGGCGACGTTGCCGAGCGCATCGTTGCCTTGATGCGCCTGACCATCGAAGATGCGCGGCTGGTGGATGAGCGGGTCGGCGACAAGCCCGTCTACCTCATCCTCGCCATGGGCGCCGACAAGGTGGTGAGATTGAAACCGCAAAACCTGATCGCGGGATTGCCGCTTGCGGCGGCCGCGAATGTCACATGATCCACCGACGAGAGGATCGGGAATGGCAATGACTGAAGCATCCCGCGAGGTTGGTGTGGTGGTGCGGCGCCGTTCGATCGACAATCCCTGGATCGACCAGTTGTGGTCGCCGGCGATGATTCTGGACGAGGTGCCAGCGACTGCGCCGTGGACCGTGCTGTCCAACGAACCCGATACGACGACCTATTACGCGGGCTCGGCGAGCATCGATCTGTTCAGCTCGGAAACGGCGAATTATCGCGATAACCTTGCCGACGGCGCACCGCGCATCTGGGTCGCGTTGCGGCGTCAGGACGGTGGCGCAGAGCTCGAATTGACCAAGGTAACCGCCGACCCGACCGAAGGGGAGGCGATGTTCGAAAGCGGCTGCGACGTGATCGGTACCGTGCCGATGCCGCCGGAGATCGCGTCATGGATTGCAGCCTTTGTCGATCGATTCCATGTCGAGCGCGTGTTCCACAAACGCCAGCGGGATCGCGCCAGCGGCGATCGGCCGCGCGTGCCGGGCGGCCGATCGGATGAAGGAACGGGACGCCGATGAGTGGTCCGGACGAAACCGATCGGGACAAGGGCTTTCTGGCGCGATGGTCGCAGCGCAAGCAGGAGGCAAAACAGCCGGAGCCGACGCAGGCCGAGCCGGCTGCCGAAAGTGTCGAATCGCCAGGATCGCCCGCACCGCAAGGCGAAGACGTCACGCCGGAATTCGATCTCTCGACCTTGCCAAAGCTCGAGGAACTGACTGGTAGCACGGACATCACCGCATTTCTTCGCAAGGGCGTTCCCGAACATTTGCGGAATGCGGCCTTGCAAAAATCCTGGGCGCTGGATCCCGCGATCCGTAATTACGTCAATCCAGCGCTCGAATACGCTTATGACTGGAATGCGCCGGGCGGGGTGCCCGGCGGCGGCGAACTCGGCGCTGGCGTCGATGTCGCGCGACTGGTGTCGCAGATCATGGGAGAACCCGCAGCCGAGACGACAAATTCCGACGCAAGTTCCAAAGGTGAGGCCGCAGGCTCTCCGATAGAGCCGTCCGAACGCGATCTGTCGGCGGAACCACAGGAAGATCTCCCGGCGCAGTCTCTCAGACGGTCCGGGGAACCGGCGGCGGAGACGGAAGTGAAGGCCGATGGCGATGCCAGCGAACCTGGGCCGGCCGAAGAAACCCAGCCGGTTCAGCCTGTTGCACCGCAGCAGCCAGTGCGACGTCATGGCACCGCAAAACCGATTGTTTAGACAAAAGTTTTTGCGGACATAGCCAATGGCTATGTTAGAGAGTCTCCAGCTTGGAATAATTCCAGTTCTAAGTTTGTTTGCCCGGGGACACGGGTGGGCGCGAGTGGGCGGGGAGAAATCGGTAGCACCATGCGTGATGCCGGACTGGAACTAGCTATTAAGGCAGCAGGTGGCGTCGGGTCGCTCGCGCGGAGGCTCGGTATTGCGCAGCCGTCGGTTTCGGCGTGGTCGCGCATTCCCGCCGAGCGGGTTCTCGCTGTCGAAACGTTGACGCAGGTGAATCGTTTTGTCCTGCGTCCCGATCTCTACGGATCATCCGAGAATCAGGTGACATCGAAACCCGAAATTGACGAGATCGATCAACTGCGTGCCGCGGAATACGGCCTGTTGTCGTTGTTGCTCGGCAAGGCGCCTGACGCCGAAACGCTCAAGCGCGTGGCCACGCTGAAGGGCGATGGTTCCGAACTCGGCATGGCGCATATCGAACTCGCAGCCGCAGCCGCGGCGACCGATGATCGCGCCGTGAGCAAGGAGTTCTTCGATCTCTTCATTGGCCTCGGCCGCGGCGAACTGCTGCCCTATGCCTCCTACTATCTGACCGGCTTTCTTCACGAGCGTCCGCTGGCGCGGGTGCGCGAGGATCTGCGCACGCTCGGGATCGAGCGCGCGGGCCCCTCGCGCGAGCCGGAAGATCACATCGCCATTCTGCTCGAGGTCATGGCTGGCCTCGCACGCGACGACTTTGAGGCTGAGTTCGCCGAACAGGTGCGTTTTTTCGAACGGCATCTCAAGCCGTGGGCGGTGCGGATGTTCGCCGATCTGGAAATGTCGCCATCGGCGCGCTTCTACCGCGCCGTCGGCCGCGCCGGCCGTGTCTTCATGGAATTGGAATCCGAGGCCTTCACGCTGTCCGAGTGACGGCGAAAGGCAAGAACTATGAAGGAGATCGCAATGAGCAAGCCATCTGACAGCAAGGGCAAATCACGGGCCACAGGGGTGGATCGGCGCAGCCTGTTTCTGATGGGCGGTTCGGCGGTCGCTGCAGCAGCCGTTGTGCCGCTCACTGGCGGCGAGGCGGTTGCGGACGAGTCGCAGGCCGAGCGCGTCAAGGCTCGCTACAAAGAAACCGATCACGTCAAGAATTTCTATCGCGTCAACCGCTATTGATGGGACCACGCACATGTTGATGAAGCGAAGAGATGGATCCGCGGGCAGGGCGCGTTTGCAGGGTATCGCTGCCGGCCTCGCGTCGGGAGTTCTCGATCGCCGCACGTTCCTGCGGCGGTCCGGTCTGGCGGCCGGTGCGGGCGCCGCGATCGGCCTGATGCCGCTCGGCTCGGTGCGCAAGGCGCAGGCCGGGCCTGAGAAGGTCGGCGCACCGACCGAAATCAGGAAGAACATCTGCACGCATTGCTCGGTCGGCTGCACCGTGATCGCCGAAGTGCAGAACGGCGTCTGGGTCGGCCAGGAACCGGCCTGGGACAGCCCGATCAATCGCGGCTCGCACTGCGCCAAGGGCGCAGCCGTGCGCGAACTCGTCCACGGCGACCGCCGGCTGAAATATCCGATGAAGCTCGTCAACGGCGAGTGGCAGAAGGTCTCGTGGGATCAGGCCATCAACGAGATCGGCGACAAGATGATGGAAATTCGCGCCAAGTCGGGCGCCGATTCCGTCTATCTGCTGGGCTCCGCGAAATTCTCCAACGAGGGTGGTTATCTGTTCCGCAAGTTCGCGGCGTTCTGGGGCACCAACTCGATCGATCACCAGGCCCGCATCTGTCATTCGACCACCGTCGCCGGCGTCGCCAATACCTGGGGCTACGGCGCGATGACGAATTCCTACAATGACATGCGCAACTCGAAGACGATCGTCTTCATGGGATCGAACGCCGCCGAAGCCCATCCGGTTTCATTGCAGCACATCCTCTCCGGCAAGGAGCTCAACCGCGCCAACGTGTTCGTGCTCGACCCGCGCTTCACCCGCACCGCGGCGCATGCCACCGAATATGTGAGGTTCCGCAGCGGTACCGATATCGCCGTCATCTGGGGCATGCTGCATCACATCTTCAACAATGGCTGGGAAGACAAGGAATTCATCAAGCAACGCGTCTACGGCATGGACCAGATCCGCGCCGAAGTCGCGAAGTGGACGCCGGAAGAGGTCGAACGTGTCACCGGAATTCCCGGCGAGCAGTTGAAGAAGGTCGCCGAGACGTTTGCCAAGCAGAAGCCATCGGCCTTTGTCTGGTGCATGGGCGGCACCCAGCACACCGTCGGCACCGCCAACGTCCGTGCCTATTGCGACCTGCTGCTGGCGACCGGCAATGTCGGCACCTTCGGTGGCGGCGCCAACATCTTCCGCGGCCATTGCAACGTGCAGGGCGCGACCGATATCGGCCTCGATATCGTGACGTTGCCGCTCTACTACGGCCTGGTCGAAGGCGCCTGGAAGCACTGGGCGCGCGTCTGGGAGGTGGAATACGATTACCTGCAGTCGCGTTTCGACGAAGTACCGGCGAAGGCCGGTCGTCCGGCGCGCACCCGCAAGCAGAACATGGAGCTGCCGGGCATCCCGTGGACCCGCTGGTTCGATGCGACGCTTGCCAACCCTGATGACGTCGACCAGCGCGATGTCGTGAAGGGCGTGGTCATCATGGGGCATGGCGGCAATACAGTGCCGCGCATGACCGAGATGGTGAAGGGCCTCGAAAAACTCGAATTGCTCGTGGTCGCCGATCCGCATCCCACAACGTTCGCCGCGATCTCCGACCGCAAGAACGGCACGTACCTGTTGCCGGCCTGCACCCAGTTCGAGACCTCGGGCTCGCGCACGGCCTCCAACCGCTCGCTGCAGTGGGGCGAGCAAATCGTCAAGCCGATCTTCGAATCGAAGGATGATTACGAGATCATCTATCGGCTGTCTGAAAAGCTTGGTTTCGCTGACAGGATGTTCAAGAACATCAAGGTCGAGAACAAGCAGCCGTCGGCCGAAGACCTGCTGCGCGAAATCAACCGCGGCGGGTTCTCGACTGGCTATTCCGGCCAGTCGCCGGAACGGCTGAAGGCGCACATGAACAACCAGGGCAAATTCGACCTGGTGACCCTGCGTGCCAAGGCAGACGAGCCCGAGATCGGCGGCGACTATTACGGCCTGCCGTGGCCGTGCTGGGGCACGCCGCAGATCCGACATCCGGGAACGCATACGCTCTACAACACCAACCTTCATGCCAAGGACGGCGGCGGCACATTCCGCGCCCGCTTCGGCGTGGTCTATGAAGAGAAGCAGCCGGACGGCTCGGTGAAGAACGTCAACATGCTGGCCGAAGGCTCCTACAGCAAGGGATCTGAACTGACCGACGGCTATCCCGAGTTCACTTACGGCGTGCTCAAGAAGCTCGGTTGGGACAAGGACCTCACCGCGGACGAACTCGCCACCATCAACAAGATCGGCGGCAACAACCCTGATGGCGTCGGTTGGGCGGTCGATCTGTCGGGCGGCATCATCCGCGTTACGCTCGAACATGGCGTGATGGCGTATGGCAACGGCAAGGCCCGCGCGGTGGCGTGGAATCTGCCCGATCCCGTGCCGGTTCATCGCGAGCCGATCTACACGGCGCGGCCCGATCTGGTCGCGAAGTACCCGACGCGTCCGGACGGACGTCAGTTCCGCATGGCCAATCTCGGCTTCTCCGTTCAGAAGGCGGCGGTGGACAAGGGGCTGGCCAAGCAATTCCCGATCATCCTGACCTCGGGACGCCTCGTTGAATACGAAGGCGGCGGCGAGGAAACCCGGTCGAACAAATGGCTCGCCGAATTGCAGCAAGACATGTTCGTCGAGGTCAACACGTCTGACGCTGCCGAGCGCGGCATCAAGGACGGCGGCTGGGTCTGGGTGTTCGGTCCGGAAAACGGCTCGAAGGCCCGCGTCAAGGCGCTGGTCACCGACCGTGTCGGCAAGGGCGTGGCATTCATGCCATTCCACTTCTCCGGCTGGTTCCAGGGCGTCGACCAGCGCAGCAAATATCCGAAGGGCAGTGACCCGATCGTGCTGGGCGAAAGCGTCAACACGATCACGTCCTACGGCTACGATCCGGTCACCGGCATGCACGAGGGCAAAGTAACCCTGTGCCAGATCCAATCGGCGTGAGAGGAGAATAGATCATGGCTCGCGTCAAATTTCTTTGTGATGCCGACCGTTGCATCGAGTGCAACGCCTGCGTGACGGCCTGCAAGAACGAACATGAAGTGCCGTGGGGCATTAACCGCCGCCGCGTCGTCACCATCAATGACGGCAAGCCCGGCGAACGGTCGGTCTCCATGGCCTGCATGCACTGCACCGACGCGCCGTGTGCGGCGGTCTGCCCGGTGTCGTGCTTCTACACCACTGCCGACGGCGTCGTGCTGCACTCCAAGGACCTCTGCATCGGCTGCGGTTACTGCTTCTACGCCTGTCCGTTTGGCGCGCCGCAATATCCAAAGGTCGGCAACTTCGGATCGCGCGGCAAGATGGACAAGTGCACCTATTGCGCAGGTGGGCCGGAAGCGGACTCCACGCCGGCCGAATACGCCAAATACGGTGCCAACCGCCTCGCCGAAGGCAAGCTGCCGATTTGCGCCGAGATGTGCTCGACCAAGTCGCTGCTCGCCGGAGACGGCGCGATCATTGCCGAGATCTACAAGGAGCGGGTGATGAAGCGCGGTTACGGCTCCGGCATGTGGGGCTGGAAGACCGCCTACAGCGATTCGCCAACCGGCTGATGCAACGGCCGCTGCGCCCCGCAGGCGCGGCGGCATTAGCGTAATTCCGATAACCGAAAGGGCGTTGTGCAAATGCCAGGCTCACTTTCAATTCTCAGATTCGCCGATTTCAAGCCTTTGTTCGCCGCGTTCGCGCTGCTGTTCGTTCTGGCTAGTCCCGCAACCGCCCAGCTTTCCTTCAAGCCGACCGCAGAGGCCGTTCAGGAAGACAAACTCCTGAACGCGCTTAAGGAGGGCGACAAGATCACCGGCCGCGTATCGATCCCCGATGGGATGTCCGCCAGCCTTATCCAGCCCGCGGGCCGCGACTGGCGCGACTTCCAGCGCAGCAAGCTGCCCTGGATCGGCGGCATTGCCATTATCGGAATGTTGGCTGTGCTCGCGATCTTCCTGATGGTGCGCGGCCGGATTCGCGTGCATCAGGGGTTCTCGGGCAGGACGATCCTGCGGTTCAACAGCTTCGAGCGCTTCACCCATTGGCTCACGGCAAGTTGCTTCATCATTCTTGCGCTCTCAGGTCTAAATGTCAGCTTCGGCCGTACGCTGATTTTGCCGTTGTTCGGCGCCGAAGCCTTTGCCACCCTGTCAGCCTGGGCCAAGCTTGCGCACAACTACCTGGCGTTCCCGTTCATGCTTGGCGTCGCGATCATGTTCCTGATCTGGATCAAGAATAATATTCCGGGCAAGCTTGATCTGGAGTGGATCAAGCAGGGTGGTGGCCTTCTGTCCGAGGGCAAGCATCCGCCGGCCAAGCGCTTCAACGCCGGCCAGAAGGGAATTTTCTGGATCGTGATCATCGGCGGCGTGCTGATGTCGGTGTCCGGCTGGTTCCTGCTGTTCCCGTATCTGCCCGGCAACGTCACGGCGTTGCAGTTCTGGACCGTGATCCACGCCGTGATTGCGATGCTCTTCATCGCGGCCATGCTGGCGCACATCTATATCGGCTCGGTCGGTATGGAAGGGGCGTTTGATGCGATGGGGACCGGCGAGGTCGACCTGAATTGGGCCAAGGAGCATCACGCGCTCTGGGTGGAGGAAGAGCAGAAGAAGGCTGGCGCGCCGTCCGACCGCACGCCGCATGCCGTGCCGGCCGAATAGTCCGGCTCAAGTCAAAGGTGAGGAAGTGACATGAAATCGTTTGTTGCGGCTCTGGCATTCGCGGTCGTTGCTGCCGTCGGCGTCGCGATGGTGCTCAATACCATCCAGGAGCAAAGCTCGGTCGCGTTTACGACCAGCGGCGCCAGGGTCGGCGATCCCGGCCATAATCTGATTGGCCCGAGCTGACGCCGGCGGTGGGCGTGCCTGACGTCACGCTGGCGTGGCCGGTCGAAATTCGCCTGCCGAAGGATCGGCACACGTTGCGCGTTGCTTTTGACGACGGCCGCACCTTCGATCTCCCCGCCGAATTGCTCCGGGTGACCAGCCCGTCCGCCGAGGTGCAGGGGCATTCCGAAGCCGAGCGCAAGACAGTCGGCGGCAAACGTAATGTGACCATTCTTTCCGTCGATCCTGTCGGCAATTATGCCGTCAGAATAGGGTTCGACGACATGCACTCAACCGGCATCTACTCCTGGGCGTTTCTGCACGATCTCGGCGTGAACGCCGGACGGCGCTTTCAGGACTACCTCGACGACCTCCAGGCTAAAGGCCTCGACCGCGACAGGCCGGGCGTGCGCTGAGGCCGATGCGGATGCAGCAAAGGATTCCCGCGATCGCTTCGCTCGCCAAGGGAGGCCAGTCTGCGCTTCTGAGCTTTGCGGCCTTGCTGATCGTTCTGTCGATCGGAGCCACCTCAGCCTTCGCGCAACTGCGCGGGCATGGCGGGCCGGTGCGGGCGCTGGCGATATCGGCCGATGGCCAAAGCGCGATCTCCGGCAGTTTCGATTCGACTGCGATCCGCTGGTCGCTGACGCGCAATGCGGCCGAGCAGGTGCTTCGTTTCCATTCCGACGCCGTCAACGCGGTCGTGCTGCTCGGCGAGAGGCGTGTCGCGACCGCCGGTGCCGATGGCCGCATCGCAATCTGGACCTTTGGCAAGGCAGAGCCCGACGCGGTGTTCGAGGGCCACACGGCGCCGATCGTCGCACTGGCGGCATCGCCTGACGGCGCTACGCTCGCATCCGCCTCGTGGGATCACACGGTGCGACTCTGGCCGCTTGCAGGCGGTGCGCCGCGCGTGCTCGATGAGCATACGCAGAACGTCAACGGCGTGGCATTTACCGCCGATGGCCGCGCCCTGGTCAGCGTGAGCTACGACCTCAGCGTTCGCATCTGGCCGCTCTCGGGCGCGCAGACGCCGACCGTCGTTCCTATGCCGACCCCGCTCAACGCCGTGGCCGCCGGCACCGATGGTGAAATCGCGGTCGGCGGCGCGGATGGCAAGGTTTACTTCCTGACCGCTGGCGGCGCGCGGGCCGGGGAGGTTGCGGCAGGGCCAAGGCCGGTCATCTCGATTGCGATTTCGCCTGACGGTGCGCTGGTTGCCGCCGCGAGCATCGGCGGATCGGTGGGCGTAATCGATCGCAAGGCGCGCAATCTGGCGCGCACGCTGGTCGGCCCCGGGCTGCCGGTCTGGTCGGTGGCCTTTTTGCCCGATAGCCGCACTTTGCTGACCGGCGACGCCGACAACATCATCCGGCGCTGGAACGCCGGCACGGGCGAACCGATCGATCCGATTCTGCTGGAGACGGCGGGAGATCCGCTGGCAGCCTTTAGCGGCGACCGCGGCGCGGAGGTCTTTCGCGCCTGCGTCGCCTGCCATACGCTTGACGCCGATCAGGCCAACCGCGCAGGCCCGACGCTTGCCGGAATCTTCGGCCGCCGGATTGCGACCGCACCCGGTTATAATTTTTCCGAAGCGCTCAAGCGGCTCGATATCGTCTGGACGCCGGAGACGGTTTCCAGACTGTTCGAGATCGGGCCGCAAGCCTATACGCCCGGCACCAAGATGCCGGAGCAGCGCATCGGTTCCGAACAGGATCGCGCCGCGCTCGTGCAATTCCTCGAGCGGGCGACGAAGAAATAGCGACCGGTTGAATCAACCGCTATTTCCGCCTTTCGTCACGGCTTCGTCGGCGTCGAAAAGACCAGCGACATATCCTCGAACTCTTCGACCGGAAGCCTGGTTACGCCCGCGGCGGCCGGAGATTTCTTCGACAACGCCACGCCGGTAGTCACGGTGGAACGCTCGGCTGAAATGATTGAATGAGAACGAAATGTGGTTGCGACAGCGAGCAGGGCGACTGCCACGAAACCTGAAATCAACAGATGCTTCATGGAAAACTCCGTTGGTTCGATATGCAGTGTGGCTTGCACCACCGCATTACGGCCAACGGTCACGGGCGAATGTGGCCTGTGTCACCTATCACGATCTTGTTTTTGACATGTGCGCGGTTCCATTTTCGACGCTTAAGGAATAGCGCGGCCACTTTATGTTGAATTGAATCTCTACCGCTCGCTGCGCGATAGGCAATGGATAGGGCGGCAGCGCCTTAGAATTGCGCGTGAAATCGATTCTGCTTAAGGAGTCGGACGACGACCGGTTCGTGGATTGAGCGGACCCGTCGGCCGCCGCCTCAACGCTTCCGGCAGGAACTCCTCGTCGGCAGCGGGAATGGCGCTGGAGCGAACGTCCGCCGCGGACTGCGCGCGTTCGTGTGGAGTCTGGTTGTCGTTGAACCTTCGCTTCACGTCGACGCCATCAACGGGATCGTTGACGCCGTGCTGAATGTCCCGGAAGTCGCTCATGATATTCTCCCGACGTTCATCGATCGGCACGGAAACGCGAATGGGAGAACAGCGTTCCAACCTCAGTCCGGCGGCAGAGCAGTTAAATCGAAGCGTCGAATGGAACTGCTGGCGTCACGCCCGATTGTCTCCGCGCAGGGTGGAGCGGCAGATGAGCGACAGCAAGCGCATGGCCGCGACGAAATAAAGCGTAGTCAGGCATATGACCCTGGGAGAATGCGATGGGACTCGAAGCCGTGTATTTCCTCGGAGCGCTGGTGCTTCTTATCGCGCTCATCTATGGCACGCTGAGCTATCGATACCGCAATAGGGCGGCGACGCGGGCCGGAGGTGAAATCGTGCGGGAGCGGTACAGGCAGAACCAGAGCTGAGAGGCCAAAAGAATCCGATCCTCTCTCTCCTCTCTCTGTTCGACAGGGGTGATTAGTGCATCCGGCAGCCCCACGATAGCTTCTCGAAGGGAGTGCAGAGGCTTCGATCTGAAACCGTATTGGCGATGCGACGTTCGACGAAGTCTGCAGTCGCATCGCCGCGGAGTCGATTTCAACCGGCAGATTTGAAGCCTCACGTCATGCGCGCGTGTATCACGGCACGCTCTGGGAATCCTTGGCGCCAAGCGCAGTCTTGTTGCCGGCCTCGCGACCGGGGACGCTGACGTGGACCTCATGGCCCTGTCGGATCGCCAGCGACGCGGCGGCGACGGCTGCTTCGAATGCTGCCTCCTTTGTATCATAGTCGTGCTGCGCGGTACCGTCATGGAGGACCGTCCAGCCGTCCGGCTTGGAAACGATCATGTATTCGGCCAATCCCATCGTTGCCTCCTTGCTGCCTGCCAGAGCAACGTTGAGACCTGTTCTTGGGTTCCGCTGGCATGGTAAGCTGGCATTGTAAGGTGGCAAGCACTTGCATGCTGCTGCGCTCGCGGATGCCATCGCAGACAACCCTGATCGAAGGGACGGGTCAGGTTTTTGGTGGGCGACCACGTTTGGCGAATGTCAGTCCCTGCATGTCGGCCGCGTTCTGAAGCATACCAGCGCGCTTCAAAGCTTCGCTGCGTGCAGGACCATGAGGCATGGCGCGTGCCTGCTCAAGCGCCGCGAGCGCTTCCATATGCAAGTCCCGCTGGGGCCGATCCTCGACCTTCCTCTTGTCCATTCAAAAAGACTAGGAGGGAGAATCATCCGCTGTCTGTTCGGTTCCGGACGTTGGAACCCGGAGTTCACAGATTCGTCAGGAACCAAACTGCATGCTGTCCGCTTCCCATTCTGGAGGTACCCCAAATGAGCAAGGAAAAGCCCACCGACGATCCGCGTCATCAGACGGACTGGGGATCGCACAAGCAGACCGACAAGCCCTGGAAGGGGAATCCGGAAAAGGAGCAGCGGCCGGGACCGTCAAAACCCGATCTGGAAAAGTGGCATGAGACCAACACTCACTAGCCGCCGTTGCGCGACCGATGGAGGCATTGCGAATGCTTGAGGAGAAATTGAAGGAGGCGATTGTCGCAGGAGCTGAAACGGCAAGCAGCGAATGACCTGCAGTCGCTTGGCATCAAGAGCTCCGACGACCTCGTCGTCGAGGGCAAGATCGATCTGGACGATCTGGCGATGGTGATCACAGGCGCGGTTGCAGGCGGGCCATGAAGCCTGCAAGGGGAAGCCTGCCTTTCCGCCGGCAAGCTGAATCAGGAACAGAGAGTACCGCCGGACGTTTTCCCAAAAATGGTTGGACGTAGACATGACGGAACCGCTGCCCCTGCTGATAGAGAGTTCGATTGAAATCGCCTGGGATTATCTCGACCGTACCGGGGAGTTGGGCGATGCGATGATGGCCGGCCGCTTTCTCAGCGACACGATAGAGCTGATGGTGCGCCACGGCGAGCGGCGGCGGTTGATGCTGGCCAACAAGGCAATCACAGCCTATCAGCAATTCAGGCGGCAGCAGTCCGTGCCTCCGGTGCTCGCGTCGGCTTGATGGCGGTATCCTTGTTTCCCTCGGAACCGTTCGCGGGAGCGCAGGTTGAAGAGTCGCTTCAATCAAAGGAGTTCCCCATGAAGAAAACCATCCTTGCTTGCGCATGTGCCCTGTTGCTGTCGACTGGGAGCGTGTTCGCACAAATGCAGCCGGCCCCCGGCGCATCGAGCGAAGGAAATGTCGGCCCCGGCGCGACCAAAAGCACGACCAAGCACACGAACGTGAAAAAGGGAACGACGACCGGAGCCGCTACCGGCAAAATGAAGAAGGCTGGCAGTTCGTCCAGTCCTTCCAGCATGGACAAAGCAGGACCTGGCACCAAAAAATAATTCCGATCCGCAGCGCGGCGGCCCTCGGTCGCTTGTACGGGTGCCGTTGTCTGCGGACACCGGCATTCGCCCCCGTTTCGTGCGTGATGAGATAATAGTGCATGTGCCAGCGGGGCTCGCGTGATGGCCGCTGCCCGCTGCGTTTCGCTGGTTTGATCAACGATGCTCAAGGCCAAAATGGACGGCAAGACGGTACGCATATGCGACGTCGAGACCATTGCTCACATCAAGGGCAAATTGATCAGCGTGAGCTACGAGCAGCGCAGGCGCGACGGTGAGCAACAATCACGCAAGCGCGAGATCTACGACAACGGCAATTCAGCGGTCATTCTTCCCTACGATTCCAGTCGGAAAACCGTACTGCTCGCCCGGCAGTTACGGTTGCCGATTTTCCTGCAGGACGGCATCGAGCGAACCGTGGAGGCGTGCGCCGGCAAGCTCGACGGTGAGACGGCCGAACGGCGCATTATGAAAGAGATGCAGGAAGAGCTCGGTTACAAGGTCTCGAAGGTACAACGATTGTTCGAGCTCTATGTAAGCCCCGCCGCGATCATGGAAAAGATCGTCTTCTTCACCTGCGCTTATTCGCCGGCGAACAAGGTGTCCGACGGCGGCGGGCTCAAGGAGGAGGGCGAAGATATCGATGTGGTCGAGACCACGTTGGAGGAAGCTGCTGCGATGATCGCGACCGGTGAAATCGTCGACGCAAAGACGGTCGTCCTCATTCAGTATTTGAGCAATCGCACGCAGGATGCGACTAGCGGCTAAATCGCGGCACGATATTACCTGGCGCGGTACCGGCGAAAAGTCGTCGTCGATAGCGCGGGAAGCCGCGCAGCGCTCATTTCCGAAACGCAACCACTCTCTCATCAAGTATGGTCCGACGCATCTTCGAGACCATCCAGCTCCACGAGATAGGCCAGTAGCAAGTCCCCCTGTGGCTGTGCGGCATCCCGCGCAGCTTTCCGGTAGACGGCAATTTCGTTCTCGGTCGAACGTCGAGCCCGCAGCCGCGCCTTGCCATCCCATAGAGGTGCGCCGTTTGACATCAAGCCAGCGATATCCCGGCGCAGCCAATGCTCGTGGCAAAGTTGCTGGGATTCTCGCAAGTTCTTGGCTTCGAATACGAGAGTGGGTCTTCCGCCGACCTCCAGGGTAAAAATCGCAGGCAGCAGCAGCATCATCCGGTCCAAGCCATATCTGATGACCACGAAGACACCGACGGCAACAAGGGCGCACGGCATTCCGATCCGCGGCCAGCATCTGAATACCTCACCGCAAAATTAGCCCGTAACCCAGGTGTCGTCTGTCCGATCCCTGACACATGGCTTTCCGGAAATTGGGTCCCGAAGAAAAAGAAGCGGTCGAAGAAGCGCGCGAAGAAATCCTAGTCCGATCTGGCCAGATCGGCGGCCGGATAGGCCACCATCCAGTCGTCAAGCAATTCGTCCTCGAAATCATCGAGCGCGCGAAGTCGATGGTGCTCGGGATTTCGGGGCGGTGAGAATTTGCGGTTTCGAGGGAACGCTGGCTTTCGTGTCATCGGTCTCGCCGCTCCGTCGGCGTCCCCCGTATGATGAGCACTAGAACGGCGAGCGGCTCATCGAGGTTCCCTGGACCTGGCGCAAGAACGAACGGGGGCTGTCTACGCGAGCGGCGGCTGACCGTTGGAGGCGGAAACGCCGCCATCCACGGCTACATTTGCGCCGGTCACGAAACTCGCATCGTCGCTCGCGAGAAACGCAATGACGGCGGCGACTTCGTGCGGCTCGCAAACCCGCCCCAAAGGAATTCGTTCCCGGAACTTCGCCAGCAGTTTCTCGTCCTTTATCATATCGGTTGTCATGCCGGTCCGGGTCAGGCTGGGACAGACGGAATTTACCCGAACGCCCTTGTTGCCGAGGTCCAGCGCCAGCGACCGCGTCAGGTTCACGACGGCGCCCTTGGCGGCGTTGTAGGGGCTCGTTGCCCAGTCTCCCCCGGTTCCGGACACCGAGGCCGTATTGACAATCGAGCCGCGCGTTTTCTCGAGGTGTGGCAGGGCGGCGCGGCAGCCGAAGAAGACACCGTCGAGATCGGTGGCCATCACCTTGCGCCACTGCTCATTGGTGATTTGGGCCGGGTTGCCGCCTTCGTAGACGCCGGCGTTGTTGATCAGGACATCCAACCGGCCAAAGCGCTTGACCACGGTCGCCACCATCACGTCAACAGCTTCGCTATCCGAGACGTCGGCGAGGTGGGCCAAGGTGAATTGCGCCGGCAGCTCCTTTGCGACTTTGGCCAACGGCATTTCGTTGCGGTCCACCAGCGCGACATATGCGCCTTCGGATGAAAAGCGCCGTGCGGTGGCCTCGCCAATGCCCGAGGCGGCGCCCGTCACGATGACGACCTTCCCATCAAAGCGTTTCATGGCCGCTCATCTACGACAGGTCATCGACCAGCTTTCGCAAACTAAATTTGTGCATGCTGCCCGCCGGGCCGTGAAATTCCTCTCAACGCTGCGCCAGTGCCGTTACTGCCTTGCATTAGCGCGATGTCGCCCAGCGCAATGATGCCGACGAGTCGCTTGTTGCGATTGAGCACCGGCATGCGACGGACCTGGATGTCACCCATGATCGCGCTCACCTCGTCGAGCTCCTGATCGTCGTAGCAATACCTCACCTCGGCCGTCATCACGTCGCCGACCCGTCCCTCCGGACCTCGGCCCATGCCGACACCGCGGATCGCGATATCCCGATCCGAGATCATGCCGACCAGACGCTCATTGTCGGTCACCGGTAGCAACCCGACGCCTAGCGCGGCCATCGCCTGCGCGGCGTCCTTTAACGTGTCGTCGGGCGTGCAGAGTTGAACCTCAGCGGTCATCGCATCGGAAACTTTCATGTGAGGCTCTCCGTTTGGCCGTTGCTTCACCGGCTTACAGGCTTCGCCGATCGCCGTTCCTGCGGGCTAATGAAAATATTCAGGAGAGACTTCAGACCGAGCCGAAGTCTCTCCTGGGGAAGCCTCTGCTGGAATGTCTACCAGCGGTCATTGCCGACGCCGACGCCCACGCTCACGCCAGGGGCACGGATACCGACGCCGGCTCGCGGCTCATCCCAGTCGCGATAGCGTCGATGCTCGATATATCGCTCGCGGGGCTGATAGGCATATGAATCGCGGACGACCACGCGGCTGCTGCCGCGGGTGCGATAGCAGCGTCCGTTGTCGTCACAGACCATGCGAACCTGCTGTATCAGGTCGGAGTTGGTGTATTCGCTGCTGGTGTAGATGTCAGACGCATTTGCGCTGCCGGTCAGGAGCGCGCCGGCGCCGGCCAGCAGGCCGATTGCGATCTTCCTCATAAGGTTCCTCCTTATTCGAATACTGCCCTCGGTGCTCAAAGCATCGCGCCCGCTTTGGTTCCGACGCGTGGAAGCGATGAGGCCGGAGTTCCATCGTTGCGCGCGGGGAGCAGGCGGTGTTGAGGTGCCGATCGTAGTCGGTGGCCTGGGCGCCGTCGTCGCATAAGCAACCACAAGGCGATTCATGCGTTGGCCCATATGGAGGCATCAAGTAATGACAATTGAATCGACCCCCGTCATCTCCCACAATGCACTCGTTCTGATCGGCGACGGCCAGAAGGCGCTGTTTCTGCGCAACAAAGGCACCGCTCACCAGGTCAAGCTCGAAGTCGAGCAAATCCTGCAGCAAGACAATCCGGCAACGCGCGAGCAGGGCACCGATCGCCCCGGGCGCTCCGTTTCAAGCGTCGGCACGGCGCGAAGCGCGGTCGAGGAGGTCGACTGGCACCACATCGCAAAGGAGCGGTTCGCCGGAGAGATCGCAGAAGCGCTCTACCGTCATGCCCACGACAATCATTTCGATAAGCTCGTCGTCATCGCGCCGGCGAAGATTCTTGGAAACCTGCGCAAGGCATTTCATGCCGAGGTTACGGACAAGATAGTGGGCGAGATTCCGAAGGAATTAACGTCGCATCCGATATCGCAGATCGAAAGGCTGATAGCGGCCTAGCCATGTATCGGCTGGGCCATGGCGCGTGCAGCCTTACACGATGGGCCGAGCCGTCGTTATGTCACCGGGCCCGGATTGAACAATGCAAGCGAGTTAGTGAGCTTCCAGTGTTCGGCCCAGGTCTCGCGACCGCTCGCCACATCGAGCATGAGGCGGAAGATTTCCCAGCCCACGTCTTCGATCGTCGCATCGCCGGTTGCGATGCTGCCGGCGTCAACGTCGATCAGATCGTGCCAGCGTTGCTTCAACTCGCTGCGCGTCGAGACCTTGATGACCGGCACGGCGGCAAGCCCGTAGGGCGTGCCGCGGCCGGTGGTGAAGACGTGCAGCGTCATGCCCGAGGCCAATTGCAGGGTACCGCAGACGAAATCGCTTGCCGGTGTCGCTGCAAAAATCAGTCCTTTTTGACACACTCGCTCACCCGGCGCGAGCACGCCCGCGATCGGGCTGGTGCCTGACTTGATCACCGAACCCATCGCCTTCTCGACGATGTTGGAGAGGCCGCCCTTCTTGTTGCCCGGCGTGGTGTTGGCGCTGCGGTCGGCCTCGCCGCCGGCGAGATAGCGATCATACCAGGCCATCTCGCGCACCAGCGTATTCGCAACGTCCTGGTTCGCCGCGCGCGGCGTCAGCAAATGGATGGCGTCGCGTACTTCCGTAACTTCGGAAAACATCACGGTGGCGCCGGCGCGCACCAGAAGATCAGCAGCAAAGCCCAGTGCCGGATTAGCTGTTACCCCCGAGAACGCATCGCTGCCGCCGCATTGCATGCCGACCACCAGCGCTGACGCCGGGCAGGTTTCGCGGCGGCGCTGGTTCAATATCTTGAGGCGCGCCTCGGCCATCTGCACGATGTCCTCGACGATTTCGCCGAAGCCCGTGAGGCCTTCGTCCTGCATCCGCATGATTTCGTCGTCCGCGTTCATGCCCTCCGGCAGCAACAGTTCGGGCTGCAGCTTCTCGCAGCCGAGGCCGACGATCATTACCTCGCCGCCGAAATTGGGATTGCGGGCCAGGTTCTGCAGCGTGCGGATCGGCACGGCGGCGCCGGGCGCGTTGATCGCGACCCCGCAGCCATAGGCATGCGTGACCGCCACCACGTCGTCGACGTTGGGATATTTTGGCAATAGCTCCTTGCGAATCCGGTCCAGTGCGAACTCGACCGTACCGGCGACGCATTGCACGCTGGTCGAGATCGCGAGGATGTTGCGGGTGCCGACCGAACCGTCGGCATTGCGATAGCCTTCGAACGTGTAGCCTTCGAGCGGCGCCAGCCTGATCGCCCCGCCGTTCGGCGTCGGCAGATTCTCGAACGACGGCGCGTCGGGCATTTGCACCAGTGATTCCTTGACCCAACTGCCCCTCGCGATCGGCGCGGCGGCATGGCCAATGACCTCGCCGTAGCGGCGAATGACTTCGCCCTCTTGGATGTCGGCGAGGGCAACCTTGTGGCCTTGCGGGATCTGCTCGACCAGCCGCAAGCCGCACGCGAACTCAGCGTCCCGGTGCAGGCCTCCGCGGTTCGCGACGATCGCGACGTTATCGTCCGCGTGCATGCGGATGTAGAGCGGCTTCGCGGTGACGGGCTGCATGTCGAATCCTTAGTTCACTGAAGGCATCAGGCAACGCGTAGCTGCGCGGCATGATCGAGGCAATCAAGGTCAAACCGCGCGCCTGATCAAGCAGCTCTTCAGACAGGATACTGGCGGGTATAAGCTCGGCGGTAGGCTGTATGGGAAACTAATCCTCGGATCGAATTTCAGCGCCTGCGGAACCAATAGTAAAATAATATTACTAGTCACCACGGATCTTCCGTGAAATATTGCCCGCGCTGTCGCCAATGGACAGCCAAAAAGGTGCCTCATACCGATTTCGGGGATGGAAACCATGACGTCCCGGCTTGTCGTCATCCCGACGCGGCGCGCGCATTCCAACCACGCCGAGGTTGCCCGCAGCATCGGCGTCGACATCATTGCCGGCCGTTACGCCGAAGGCGGCCGCCTGCCGGGCGATGCCGAACTCACGGCGATGTTCGGCGTGTCACGGCCGGTGTTGCGCGAGAGTGTCAAGACGCTGGTTGCGAAGGGGCTGCTCACCACCAAGGCGCGGGTCGGCACCGTGGTGCGCGAGCGCGGCGCCTGGAACATGTTCGACGCCGATGTGCTGGCCTGGCATCTCGATGCCGGCATCGACCGGCGCTTTCTCAACGATCTCGCCGAAATCCGGCTCGCGGTCGAACCGCGCGCCGCCGCGCTCGCGGCCGGCCGCCGCTCGGAGGCCGACATCGCCGAACTCCATCGAAGCATGGCGCGAATGCGGGCGGAGGCCTCCGACTCCGTTGGTTTTGCCGACGGCGATCTTGCCCTGCATCTGGCCGTCGCCAACGCCTCCGGCAATTTGTTCATGCGCTCGATCGGCAATGTCATCGAGGCGGCGCTGCGCGCCTCATTCCTGCTCAGCGCGCCCGTTGAAACGCAGGACCGCGAGACGGTGCTGTTATGGCACCAGCGTATTGTCGATGCGATCGAGAGCGGCGATGCCGAGGCAGCCACCGCCGCCATGATCGAGGTGATTCACAATGGATTGCGCCGTCATGAGGGAACGCCGGCATCATCAGGCGCTGCGCCTGCGACATCAGCGGCCGTCGAGTCCGGAGAGCAATCATGAACCCGCTTCGCGTCGCCATCGTTGGCTTCGGCAAGATTGCCCGCGACCAGCATGTGCCGGCAATCGCTGCGACTGACGGCGTGGAGCTGGTTGCCGTCGCCAGCCGCAATGCCTCGCTTCCGGGCGTGCCGCATGCGGCGACGCTCGATGAGCTGCTGCGCGACGGTCCGGAAATCGATGCGGTGGCGCTGTGCACCCCGCCGCAAGTTCGCCACGCGCAGGCGGCGATGGCGCTTGCCGCCGGCAAGCATGTAATGCTGGAAAAGCCGCCGGGAGCCACGGTGGCTGAAATCAATCCGCTCGTGACCGCCGCGAGGGCTGCGCAACGCACGCTGTTCGCCACGTGGCACTCGCGCTTTGCTCCGGCCGTGGAGCCGGCGCGGCAACTGCTCGCCGGCCGGCAGGTCACATCAGTCAAAATTACCTGGAAGGAAGACGTGCGGGTCTGGCATCCGGGGCAGGCCTGGATCTTTGAGGCGGGCGGGCTCGGCGTGTTCGACCCCGGCATCAACGCGCTTTCGATCCTGACGCGCATCTTGCCGCAGCCATTATTCGTGACGTCGGCCGATCTCGCATTCCCCGCCAATCGCGACGCGCCGATTGCCGCTACCCTTGCGCTCAGCGATGCGCGGGGCCTGAAGATCACGGCCGAACTCGACTTCCTCCAGACCGGCCCGCAGAGCTGGGACATTGATCTCGACACTGATAGTGGCCCGGTCACCCTGTCCATGGGTGGAGCAAGGTTGCGGGCAGGGGGCAAGCAACTGGTCGATGCTCCCGATGCCGAATATGCCGGGCTCTATCGCCGCTTCCGCGAACTCTGCGCAACCGGCGAGGCCGACGTCGATCTGGCGCCGCTCCAACTCGTTGCCGACGGGTTCTTGCTGGGACGACGCCGCATCGTCGAGCCATTCGAGGACGCGGCATGAATGCTCCGTCCGTCCCTCGCGTGGCGCGTTCCCGCTTTGGCGTCCTGCCTGACGGCACCGAGGTCGAGCGCGTGACCCTGCACGCCGCGGATGGGCTGGAAGCGCGCATCATCACCTATGGCGCGAGCTTGCAAGCTTTGCTGGTGCCGGATACTGCCGGACATCGCGACGACATCGTGCTCGGTCATGACGCGTTCGAGGGATATCTCGCCCGCCGGCAGTTCTTCGGGGCGACGGTCGGGCGTTACGCTAATCGCATTGCCGGCGCGCGCTTTGTGCTCGACGGCGCCAAGGTGCAACTCGCGGCCAATAACGGGGCTAATGCGTTGCATGGCGGGCTGGAGGGCTTTGATCGCCGTAACTGGCGCATTGTCCGGATCGATGATGGAGATCAGCCGGCCGTGACGCTTGCCTATACCAGCGCCGATCGTGAGGAGGGGTATCCCGGCACGCTGGATGTGGAGGTGACCTGGCGCCTTACGCGCCCGATGGAACTATTGCTCGACATGACCGCGCGAACCGATCGTCCTACTGTGGTCAATCTCACCAATCACAGCTTCTTCAATCTCGCCGGTGCGCGGTCGGGCCGCGACATCCTCGATCATCACCTCAGCGTGGCAGCGGATCATTTCCTCGCTATCGATGCCGGTGCAATCCCGCTGCCGCAGCCGCCCAGCGAGGTCGCCGGCACGCCATTCGACTTTCGCGAAGGCTTCGAGGTCGGCGCGCGCATCCGCAACGACCATCCGCAATTGCGCGTGGGCCGTGGCTACGATCACAATTTCTGTCTCGTGCCGGCAGATGGCGAGCCTTGCTTTGCCGCGCGGCTTGCCGAGCCAACCTCCGGCCGGGTGCTCGAACTGTTCACCAACCAGCCGGGCTTGCAGGTCTATTCCGGAAATTTCCTCGATGGTACCACCGCCGGAAAGGGTGGCCGCCTCTATCGCCAATCCGATGCCATTTGCCTAGAGCCGCACGCCTGGCCCAACACGCCAAACCGGCCCGACTTCCCGACGGCACGGCTTTCGCCGGGCGAGGTCTATCGTCACACCACGTCGTACCGCTTCACGCATGTAGTCAAGGGCGCAATCGGAACACAATCCGAGGTAGAGTTGCCTGATAGGAGCGGGCGATGATCGGTGGTTCCAGGATGGAAGAGGTGCCGACGGCCGTTCTCTGCGGTGAGCGATGCCATCTGGGCGAGGGCCCGACCTACGACGCGGCGACCGACACGGCCTGGTGGTTCGACATCATCGAACGCCGGCTGTTCGAGGCGCGGCTCGGCGCCGGTCAGACTACCATCCATTCCCTCGACGTCATGGGCAGCGCGCTTGGGCGGATCGACGCGCATCGTCAGCTTCTCGTCGCCGATGACGGTCTCTATATCCGCGATATAGCGGATGGGCGAATGACACTGTACCGTCCGCTTGAAGCCGACAATGCCGCAACGCGTTCGAACGATGCCCGGGTTCATCCATCCGGCACGTTCTGGATCGGCACCATGGGCCGCCAGGCCGAGCGGGGGCTGGGCGCCATCTATGCGCTGTACCGCGGTGAGCTGTCGCGCCTCTATGAAAGCATCACTATCCCGAACGCGATCTGCTTCTCGCCGGACGGGACTATCGGCTATTTCGCTGACACCGGGAAGAATGTGCTGTTCCGCGTCGATCTCGATGCGGCGACCGGCCTGCCGCGCGGCGAGCCCTCCGCGCTGATCACCCGGCGGGGCGGCGGCGGCATCGACGGCGCGGTGGTCGATGCTGACGGGCTGATCTGGAATGCGCGCTGGGGCGGCGGCTGCATTGACGTCTACAGCCCGCAAGGTGAGCACCTGCGGGCGCTCCGCGTTCCGGCACGTCAGTCGAGTTGTCCTGCTTTTGTCGGGCACGATCTCTCGCGTCTGCTTGTCACCTCGGCCTGGCAGGGGATGGCGGAGGACGCGAAGCGCGCCGATCCCGATCATGGCCGAACCTTCGTGCTCGATGTCGCCGCACGTGGTCGCCCTGAACCAGACGTAAAACTTGCAACGGGTTGACGGAGGAAGGCGAGGCGCGGCAGCCAAACGCGCAGACGACTGAGTTTCAAGAACCGCATTCAGCGGTCCGACGATCCAGGAACCATAGATCCTCGAAGGGAGTGAAGCATGACTAGTCTGAAGACCACTTTGTCGGCCCTTGCGCTGGCAGCAACCATGGCCGCAACGGCGGTGAGCGGCGCTTTCGCCCAGAGCAAGGGAACCGTCGGCATCGCCATGCCGACCAAGTCCTCGGCACGCTGGATCGACGATGGCAACAACATCGTAAAAATCCTGAAGGAGCGCGGCTACGGCACTGACCTGCAATATGCCGAGGACGACATTCCGAACCAGCTCTCGCAGGTCGAGAACATGGTGACCAAGGGCGCCAAGGTGCTGGTGATCGCCGCGATCGACGGTACCACGCTGTCGGACGTGCTGAAGCAGGCCAAGGCCAAGGGGATCACGGTCATCGCCTATGATCGATTGATCCGGGACACGCCCAATGTCGACTACTACGCCACCTTCGACAATTTCCAGGTCGGCGTGCTGCAGGCACAGTCGATCGAGCAGGGGCTGGGATTGAAGGAAGGCAAGGGGCCCTTCAATATCGAATTGTTCGGCGGCTCGCCGGACGATAACAACGCCTACTTCTTCTACAACGGCTCGATGTCGGTGCTGCAGCCCTATATCGACAGCGGCAAGCTGGTGATCGGCAGCGGCCAGAAGGGCATGGATAAGGTCTCGACCCTGCGCTGGGATGGCGCCACCGCCCAGGCGCGCATGGACAACCTCCTGAGCGCGTTCTATGGCCGCAAGCGGGTCGATGCCGTGCTCTCTCCCTATGATGGCCTGTCCATCGGCATTCTCTCTTCGCTGAAGGGTGTCGGCTATGGCAGCGGCAACATGCCGATGCCTGTCGTCAGCGGTCAGGATGCCGAGGTGCCGTCGATCAAGTCGATGCAGCGCGGCGAACAGTATTCGACCATCTTCAAGGATACCCGCGATCTCGCCCGCGTCACCGCCGACATGGTGGACGCCTCCCTCAGCGGCAAGGATGTGACCGTCAACGACACCAAGACCTACAACAACGGCGTCAAGGTGGTACCGTCCTATCTCCTGAAGCCTGTCGTCGTCGACAAGAGCAACTGGGAGAAGGTGCTGATCGACGGCGGCTACTACAAGCGTTCGCAGTTCGATTGAGCGGGACGGCGGCGCCGGCAATCACCGGCGCCGCCACCTGCCACCGCTGCGGGTGAACAGATGATGGATGTGATGACGCGATGACCGCAATTCTCGAAATGCGCGGCGTAAGCAAGAGTTTTTCCGGCGTTCAGGCCCTGCGCGACGTCAACTTCACGGTGGAGGCGGGGCAGATCCATGCGCTGGTCGGCGAGAACGGCGCCGGCAAGTCGACCTTGATGAAGGTTCTCAGCGGCGTCTATCCCTACGGTGACTACGAAGGCAGCATCATCTTCGACGGCGAGGAGCGGCGCTTTCGCGACGTCAACGATTCCGAAGCGCTGGGCATCATCATCATCCACCAGGAGCTGGCGCTGATTCCGCTGATGTCGATCGCGGAGAACATCTTCCTGTCGCATCCGCCCTCGCGCCTTGGCGTGATCGACCGCGACACGGTCTATCGCCGGACCCAGGAACTGCTCGCCCAGGTCGGCCTCACCGAGATGCCCGATACGCTGGTGACAGACCTCGGCGTCGGCAAGCAGCAATTGGTGGAAATCGCCAAGGCCTTGTCCAAGCGGGTGCGACTACTGATCCTCGACGAGCCGACCGCCAGTCTGAACGAGAACGACAGCGCTGCGCTATTGGATCGCCTGCTGGCATTCCGCGCCCAGGGCATCGCCTCGATCCTGATCTCGCACAAATTGTCGGAAGTCGCCCGCGTGGCCGACCGGATCACGGTGCTGCGCGATGGCCGCACCGTCGACAGCATCGATTGCCGGGCCGAGCCGGTGGAAGAGGACCGCATCATCCGTAGCATGGTCGATCGCGACCTTGCCCATCGCTTTCCGCAACGCACCGCCACGATCGGCGAACCTGTCTTCGCCGTGCAGGACTGGACGGTGCATCATCCGCTCCACAGGGAACGCCGCGTGATCAAGGGCGTCAATTTCGAGGTCCGGCGCGGCGAGGTGGTCGGGATCGCCGGGCTGATGGGAGCCGGCCGTACCGAATTCGCCATGAGCCTGTTCGGCCGCGCCTGGGGAGACCGGATCAGCGGCCGCGTCTGGCTCGATGGAAGAGAGGTCAACCTGTCGAGCGTGGCGGCGGCGATCGATGCCGGCCTCGCTTACGTTACCGAGGATCGCAAGCAGCTTGGCCTGATCCTGGACAGCGACGTCCGCAAGAACATCACGCTGGCAAGCCTCGGCCGCGTGGCGCGGCAGGGCATGATCGATGACATGTCCGAATTGCGCGTTGCGAACGATTACCGCAACCGGATGCGGATCCGCTGTTCCGATGTCTATCAGGAGACCGGCCAGCTTTCCGGCGGCAACCAGCAGAAGGTGGTGCTGTCGAAATGGCTGATGACCGATCCGAAAGTATTAATTCTCGACGAGCCAACGCGCGGCATCGATGTCGGGGCAAAGTACGAAATCTATTGTATCATCAACGAGCTTGCCGAGGCCGGCAAGGGGGTGGTGATGATCTCGTCGGAGATGCCGGAACTGCTCGGCGTCTGCGACCGCATCTGCGTGATGAATGACGGCGCCTTCGTCGGAGAATTCGCGGCCGCCGAGGCCACGCAGGAAAGAATCATGCGCGCCATCATGCGCAACAAGGAAATGGACAAGAAGGTACTTCAGGGAGATTTGCGGTCATGACCGACAAGGCGGTTGCGCTGCCCGGGCACACCGGCTTCATCAAGAACAATCTGCGCAATTACGGCATGCTGCTGTCGCTGTTTGCGATCATGCTGTTCTTCCAGGTCATGACCGACGGCACGCTGCTGCAGCCGCTGAACCTGACCAATCTGGTGCTGCAGAACAGCTACATCGTGATCATGGCGCTCGGCATGCTGCTGATCATTGTCACCGGCCATATCGACCTGTCGGTCGGCTCGGTCGCGGGCTTCGTCGGCGCAGTCGCCGCGGTGCTGATGGTGCGCTATCACGTGGCCTATCCGCTGGCCTTTGTCGCCTGCCTGCTCGTCGGTGCGGCGATCGGCGCCGCGCAGGGCTATTGGGTGGCCTACTTCAAGATCCCATCCTTTATCGTGACGCTGGCCGGCATGCTGGTGTTCAAGGGGCTTGCGCTCGCAATCCTGGCAGGCCAGTCGGTCGGACCGTTTCCGCCGACCTTCCAGAAATTGTCCTCCGGCTTCATCCCCGAACTGTTTCCCGGCGCCGGCACGCTTTATCCCACATCGCTGTTGATCGGCGCCGTATTGGCGGTGGCCCTGGTCTATACCAGCGCCAAGAGCCGGGCGCGGCAGGCGTCGCACGGTATCGAGGTCGAGCCCTTTGGCTTCTTCGTCGCCAAGAGCGCGGTGCTGTTCGCTGTGATCGTGTTCTTCGCCGGCCTGATCGCCTCGCATCGCGGCCTGCCCAACGTGCTTGTCATCATGACGGCGCTGATCGGGCTCTATGCTTTCGTCACCACCCGTACCGTGATTGGCCGTCATATCTACGCTATCGGCGGCAACGCCCGGGCCGCGAGCCTGTCCGGCATCAAGACCGAACGGCTGACGTTTCTGACCTTCGTCAACATGGGGGTGCTGGCCGCATTGGCCGGCCTCGTTTTCGCCGCGCGGCTCAATACGGCGACGCCGAAGGCGGGCGCCGGCTTCGAGCTCGACGTCATCGCGGCCTGTTTCATCGGCGGCGCGTCCGCCTATGGTGGCGTCGGCAGGGTCGGCGGCGCCGTGATCGGGGCCATGATCATGGGCGTCATGAACAACGGCATGTCCATCCTCGGCATCGGCATCGACTACCAGCAGGTGATCAAGGGGCTGGTGCTGCTCGGTGCGGTCTGCCTCGATGTCTACAACCAGCGGCGATAGGTGCCGTCTAGAGCAGGATGAGATGAGGTTGGGCCGTGACGACGGACCATCTCGTGCCCCGGACGCAAGCGGCCAAAGTGCTGCGGGCCGGGGCCCATTCTACTTTGCATGGGGTTGTTTTCGCGATTTTGTGTCCGAGCCCTGCGGTGTACCGCCGAAGGGTACCTGCACTGCGTCCGGGACACGAGTTCGTGCTTCGCACTAACGGCGAAATCGATTCGACTCCAACCCATCCCGATCTAGGCAGCCGCCAGCTCCCGCTTTGCGAACTCGCACGTCTCGAGCCGCGCGACGAGTGCCGCCAGTTCCTCGGTCTCGGCTGGCGTCAGGTCCGTCAGCGGCGAACGGACATGGCCGCTGTCACGGCCGATCACTTTCATGCCGGCCTTGATCATCGAGACAGCATAGCCGCGCTTGCGGTTGCGGATCGCGATCAGGGGAAGGATGAAGTCGCGGAGCCCCGCCTGCACCGTCTCGCGGTCGCGGCGGCGCACGGCCGCGTAGAACTTGGTCGCGAACTCCGGCACGAAGTTGAATACCGCGGAGGAATAGGTGGTTACGCCCATTTCCAGATAAGGCAGTGCAAAGGTCTCGGCGGTAGGCAGCCCGCCGATATAGGTCAGCCGGTCGCCCATGCGCAGGTGGATGCGGGTCATCAGCTCGATGTCGCCGATGCCGTCCTTGTAGCCGACGAGGTTGGGGCAACGCTGGCACAGCTTTTCGAGCGTATCCTCGTTCAGGATCGCATTGTCGCGGTTGTAGACGATGACGCCGAGCTTTGTGGCGTTGCACACCGCCTCGATATGGGCCGCCAGGCCCTCCTGTTCCGAGAAGACCAGATAGGGCGGCAGCAGCAGCACGCCATCGGCACCAGCCGCCTCGACCGCAATGGCAAGCTGCGTCGCCATCGCCGTACCATGGCCGATCCCGGCGAGGACCGGCACGCGCCCCTTGGTCTGGCTCACGGCCGTTGCGACGACCTTCGCGACCTCGGCCGGGCTCAGCGAGAAGAATTCACCGGTGCCGCCGGCGGCAAAGAGTCCTGCCACCTCGTAGCCGCACAGCCAGTCGAGGTTGGAGCGGTAGCGGATCTCGTCGAACGCGTTATCGGACCGAAACGGTGTGACGGGGAACGACAGCAGGCCATTGCCGATCCGGCTGGCCATCTCCTTGGGGGTCATCCTGCTCATGCTCTGATCCTTCAGCGGCTTACGCTGAAGGATTAATGCAAGATGGCGACCGATGGAGACCCAATCACTGTATCGATCGATCCATTGATTGGATCGAGCTGGCCTCGGCGGCAAGGTTTCGGGCGATGCCGGCGATGACGGGAAGAAGTGGATTGTCGTTGTCGCCGCGCCAGACAAAGAACAATTCGGCCGGCCGCTGCCACTGCATCAGGACGGGACGCAGCACCACGCCGCTGAAATGGAGATTCAGCGCGGCCTCAGGTACCAATGACACGCCGACGCCGGAATGCACCATGGCGAGGATCGAATGGATCTGGGCGAGGTGCTGCACGTAATTCGGCACCAGACTTGCGCGTGAAAACAGCTCGACCAGGAGGTCGTGGAAATAGCGGGCTTCATAGGGCTCGTACATGATGAAGGGCTCGCCCGCGAGATCCTCCAGACGCAATTGAGGCGCCTGCGCCAGCGGGTGGCCGCTCGGCAGTGCCGCGATCAGCGGCTCCGCCGTCACACGGAAGGCGTCAAGATTGCCGCGTGGAATCGGCGGGCGGAGCAGGGCGATATCGATCTCACCGGAATCGAGCCGCTTGAGTTGGTCGCTGGAGACCATCTCCTTCAGCGAGATCTCGATATCGTGCAGTTCGCGCCGGCAGGCCGCTACCAGCGCCGGGACGTAGCTGTAGGCGGAGGTCGCGGTGAAGCCGATATTGATCGATCCGGCTTTGCCGTTTGCCATCCGCCGGGCCAGCACGGCCGCGCTTTCCGCCAGCTTGAGCAGATGCCGCGCGTCCGTCAGAAAGCGGTGCCCCGCGGGCGTCAGCCTGACCGCCCGGTTGCTGCGCTCCAGCAGCGTCACATCGAGGACGCGTTCGAGAATCTGGATCTGGCGGCTGAGCGGCGGCTGCGTCATGTTCAGCCGCAACGCTGCGCGCCCGAAATGCAGTTCTTCCGCGACTGCAACGAAGCAGCGCAACTGGCTCAACTCAAACATGAAACCCGTATTTTCAACTTGAGACGAGGGGCCGGTCACCGGCCGGATGTCCTGCTTCTATAGGCTGAGACATGGCCGATCCATCCAAAAAAGGTATCGACCTATCCGCAGACTAGTTCATGGCCGGCCCGGCCCATGACCTATCATTTCTCCCAACGCAGGCTCGAAGGCCTGCAGCCTGCCGGTGAAACGGCGGGACCGCGCGCAACTGCGCTTTGAAACGGAGGAAGACCGATGTCTATGCCATCTCTCGCCCGGGCGATCGCTGCCGCAGTCCTTTCGGTGTCTGCTTTGGCGTCAAGCGGGGCCGGGGCCCAGAATTTCGAACGGCCGGTGCGGCTGATTGTGCCTTTCGCCCCCGGTGGCACCTCGGACATTCTCGCCCGCCGGATCAGCCCGAAGCTGTCCGCCGCCATCGGGCAGTCGGTCGTGGTCGAGAACAAGCCCGGCGCGGCCGGCAATCTTGGGGCTGATGCCGTCGCCAAGGCGCAGCCTGACGGCCACACTTTGTTGCTGATGGATGTCGCCTCGCTCGCGACGGCGCCCAGCCTGTTTTCCGATCTCACGTTCGACGTTCAGAAGGACCTTGCGCCCATTTCCATGGTGATGTTCGGCCCCTATGTCCTGGCCGTCCATGAATCGGTCCCGGCGAAGTCGACGAAGGAACTGATCGACTACGCCAAGGCCAACCCGAACAAGCTCACCATCGCCAATTCCGGCGTCGGTGGCGCCACGCACATCACGGCCGTCGCGATGGCAAAGCAGCTCGGGATTCAGTGGAAGAACGTTCCCTACAAGGGCGGGGCAGCTGCCTCACGCGCCGTCGTATCCGGAGAGAGCGGCGTGATCATCAACGGCGCCGCGGCGACGATGCCCTTCGTGGTGAACAAGCAGCTTGTCGGGCTTGCCGTCACCGGCGAGCAGCGGATTGCGTCAGCCCCCGATCTGCCGACCTTCAAGGAGGCGGGTCTGCCCGGCGGTGATGCGGGGACCTGGCAAGGCATCCTGACCACCGGCGGCACGCCGCCCGCCATGGTCGCGCGATTGAACGCCGAGATTCGCAAGATCCTCGCAGAGCCCGAGATTCAGCAGAAGGTCGCCGAACAGGGCGGTGTCGTGAAGGCCCAATCGCCGGAGGAGTTCCGCGACTGGCTCAAGGATGCGACGATCCGCTGGGGCACGATCATCCGCGAGGCCGGCATCAAGGGCAGCTGAGGGCGGTCCGATGACGCGTTCCCGGATCGACCTGCAGGATCTGCTGTTCGGCCTGTTTCTGGTAGCGGTGGCGGCGGGTACCCTCGTCGCCACGCGCAAACTGGCGATCGGCCACGCGGCCGATATGGGGCCGGGCTACATGCCCCGCGTCGTCGCACTCGCGCTGATGGGCTTCGGGCTCTTCTTCAGCGGACGCGGGCTTTGGCGCATGCGCGCCGGCATCGCGCCCGTTCAGTTGCGGCCGCTGCTTGCGATTCTGGCTTCTGTCGGCGTTTTCGCGCTGACGGCCGAGCGCCTCGGCCTCGCGATCGCCTCGGTCGTCGCCGTGATTCTCGCCAGCTTCGCCACGCGGGAAGGGCGGCTCATCGAAGCAATAGTGTTTGCCATCGTGCTTTCAGGTGCCGCGGTGCTTCTGTTCGTCAAGTTGCTGGGCTTGCCGATCCCGATCTGGCCCCGCTAGGGCGGCGGGCTTCGCAGGCAGGCGCATATGGAACTCTTCAACAATCTGCTGATGGGCCTTTCGACGGCCCTCGAGCTCAACAATCTTGTGTTCTGCCTGATTGGCGTGGTTATCGGCACCGCGATCGGCGTGCTGCCCGGTATCGGCCCGATTCCGACGGTGGCGTTGCTGTTGCCCTTCACCTTCAGCCTGTCGCCCCCCAGCGCCATGATCATGCTGGCCGGCATCTTCTACGGCGCGCAATATGGCGGCTCGACGACCGCCATCCTGGTCAATGTGCCGGGCGAGACGTCGTCGGTCGTCACCTGTATCGACGGTCATGAGATGGCCAAGCAGGGCAAGGCCGGAACCGCGCTTGCCATTGCAGCCATCGCCTCGTTCTTTGCCGGCACGATGGCGACGATCGTGATCGCGGTGCTCAGCGTGCCGTTGTCGGTGCTGGCGCTCAAATTCACCGCGGTCGAATATTTCAGTCTTCTTGTGCTCGGCCTGATCGCCGCGGTCGTCCTCGCGCATGGTTCGGTCGCCAAATCGCTGGCGATGGTGCTGCTGGGGCTGCTGCTCGGTCTCGTCGGAATCGATGTCAGCTCGGGCGTTGCGCGCATGACCTTCGGCATCCCCGCTCTGTCGGATGGCCTCGATTTCGTGCCGATCGCGATGGGCCTGTTCGGGCTCGGCGAAATCATCGCCAATCTGGAGAGACCTTCCGAGCGCCGCGTCGTCAGCCAGTCGATCCGCAGCCTGATCCCGAGCCGGGAGGACCTGCGGGCCGCTTTTCCGGCAATGGTACGTGGCACGACGCTGGGCTCCGTGCTGGGGGTGCTGCCCGGCGGCGGCGCGGCGCTGCCGCCGTTCTCCTCCTACGCGCTGGAAAAGAAGCTCGCGCGCGATCCCTCGCGCTTCGGCAAGGGCGCCATCGAGGGCGTTGCCGGTCCGGAAGCCGCCAACAATGCCGGTGCCCAGACCAGCTTCATTCCGCTGCTGACGCTCGGCATTCCCGCCAACGCCCTGATGGCGCTGATGATCGGCGCGCTGATGATGCAGGGCATCCAGCCCGGCCCGCAGATCATGACTGAGCAGCCCAAGCTCGTCTGGGGCGTCATCGCCAGCATGTGGGTCGGCAATTTGATGCTGCTGGTGATCAACCTCCCGTTGATCGGCCTGTGGGTCTCGATGCTGAAGATTCCCTATCGCCTGCTGTTTCCTGCCATCGTTCTGTTCTGCTGCATAGGCACCTATGGCATCGCCAACAGTCTGTTCAACGTATGGTTGATGATGGGCTGCGCCTTGATCGGCTATTTCTTCATCAAGATCGGCGTCGAGCCGGCGCCGCTGCTGCTCGGCCTCGTGCTCGGCCCGCAGCTTGAGGAAAATTTCCGGCGTGCGATGCTGATCGCGGACGGCGATTTCACCGTCTTCCTGTCCCGACCGATCAGCGCGGTCATTCTCGCCGTCGTCGCCATTCTGTTGCTGGCAATGCTGTCACCGCAAATACTAAAAACGCGGAAACAAGCGCTGGCGGAATGAGGGGCGGCGGCGTCAGTCCTGCAGTTGCCAGCGGCCGATGACCCGAAACCGCGAGTTCGGGTTTTCCTGACGGCACAGGACAATCGCGTCGATCGCGAGCGGCCCGATGCCTGTTGCTGCAAACCTGCCGCGCAGCATCGCCACGACCTGCTCGCGCCGTTCTACGGGAAGCCGTCCCGTCAGTGTCATGTGGAAGCGAAATTCTTCGAAGACGTAAGGGTAGCCCCAGCGATCGAGATAGTCGCGCTGCCGCGGCGTCAGCTTGTCGGGGTTTCGCCGCGCACGATCTTCCGGGCTGAGCGGCGCACGGAACGGATCGAATGCCTTGGTCGCCTCGGCGGCGAGCAGTTCGAGCTCTGCCGACGGTTCGGCCGGAATCACTGCGATGAAACCGCTGATCGAATCGACGACCGGTTGGATCACCGGCACAGGCCGGGCCAGATCAGCGAACAATTCGCATGCCGCAGCAAGCTGCGCCTCGGCCTTGCCGTCGGCCAGCGCCATCGGTGCCTTCAGCGTGGCATGAAAGCCGTATTTGCGGGGATCCTGCGTCAGGTCGCGCCAGTCCAATGGGAGGCCATCCGGAAAGGGCAGTTCGTCGCCGCCATAGGCGTCGTAACCGAGCAGTGACGCGCCGAACCGGTCGAGCGCGCTGCCTTGCGCTGATGTGTAATAGATTGCGTAACGGGGATAATTTGCCATCGCGCCAGAATAGGGCCGCCTCACGCGGCTGCAACTGCCTTGCGGGGAGCGACGGACGAACGGACGAGACGGTGCGCCTCCGTCAGATGGACCAGACGTCCCGCGGTAATGACTGCGACTACTCGCGGCCGCAGCGGCAGCGTGTCATCGACGAGAACGATGTCGGCGCGCTGTCCCGCGGCGAGCGTGCCGCGATCGGCGAGGCCGGCGGCGCGCGCCGGCGCCGACGAGATCAATTGCCACGCCGCGGCCAGCGGCAGTACGCCGTCGGCCGCAAGCCGGAACACCGCCAGCAGCGGCGCTGGATAGTAATAGTCGGACGCCAGCACCGAACAGAGTCCCTTGGCGATCATGTCGGAGGCCTTGGTCCAGCCGGTGTGGCTGCCGCCGCGCACGACATTCGGCGCGCCGAACACGATGAAGTCGCCGGCTTCGGCGGCGTCGCGGGCGGTTTCCTCGTTGACCGGAAATTCGGCGATGGCAACGCCCTGCGCACGAAAGGCTTGCCGCATCGCCGGGCTTTCATCGTCATGCGAGAGCATCCGGACATCAGCCGCGCGCGCGGCCTGCGCCAGCCGGGCGATCGAAGCCGGCACGTCGTGGCTGCGGGTGACCACGCTTTGCACCAGGCGGTCGAACGCCTCGTTGGTGAGCCCCGTGCGCTCAACCATTCGGCTGCGCTTCAGCGGCTTGGCGAGGCTGGCGACGGTCGAGTCCATGTGGTCGTTGAATGCGAACAGGTCGACGCGGCCTTCGGCCAGCCAGTCGATGATTTCGCCTTCCGCGTCGAGATTGTAGGTCTCGTGACGCAAATGGAAGCGGGTGTCCGCGGCGAGCTGCGGCCGCATCTGCTCGATCGCCTCCAGCAACTTCCGCGCATTGTCTGCGCTGCGAAGACCAGGCTCCCACGACCAGGTCGTGGCATGATAGACGGTCGTGATGCCGTTGCTGATGGCTTGCCGGTCGCTGTCGATCAGCGCCACATCGATCGGAAAATCGACGCCGGGACGCGGCATCATTTGCCGCTCAAAGGCATCGCCATGCAGATCGACAATGCCCGGCAGCACCAGCAAGCCGCCGGCATCGATGTTGGGCGAACCATGGTTGTTGTCCGTACCCACGGCGACGATCTCGCGGCCGGCAATGCGCAATGTGGTTTCGAGGATCTCGTGGCCGAGCAGGGCCCGGCCACCTTCGATGAACAGTTCGGTCACGATGCGGCACTCTGGTTGAATTGCTGACGGACGGATGCGGCGGCTTCGTACTTTTCGAGAAAGCCCTCGACATCGAGCTTGCGGAAATCGGGCAGGGCGCGGCGAAGCGTCTCGTGGTCCCAGTCCCACCACGCGAGCTCTGCGAGCCGCCCGGCAATGGATTCGGGAAACCGCCGCTTGACCGGCCGGGCCGGGTTGCCTGCAACGATCGTGTAGGCGGGGACGTCCTTGGTCACGATCGCGCCGGCCGCGACCACTGCGCCGGTGCCGATCGAGCGGCCGGGCAGAATGATCGCGCCGTGGCCGATCCAGACGTCATGGCCGATACGGACGTGATGCCCGCGCCGCCATGCAAAGAAGTCGGCATCGTCGCTCTCGCCCGGAAAATAGCTGCTGGCGCGGTAGGTGAAATGCGCCTGCGACGCCCGGTGCATCGGGTGATTGCCCGGGTTGATCCGTGTCATGGCCGCGATCGAGCAGAATTTCCCGATCGTCGTGTAGGTGATCTGCGCGTCGTTCACGACGTAGGAATAGTCGGCCATCGTGACTTCGAGCAGGATGGTTCGTGCGCCGACCTCGGTGTAGGCGCCAAGCTGGCAGTCGCGTACCGACGCGGAGGGATCGACGGCCGGTTCAGTGGAAAGCATCTTGCCGGCCATCGGCAGCGTCCTTCAGCAATCGAGGGAAGATCATCAGCGTGCGCTCGTCTTCGATGCGCTTGATGACAGGATCATGACAGATGCGTGACGTCGGCCAGCACTGTGGACGAACGCCGCACCGCAGCAGTCGTGTCACACAACTGTTAGATCGAGCCGGTAGCCATGCTCCACGACCGGAACTCTGGAGCAGTGCATGCTGGTGGTAGAAGGTTTGACGTGCCGGTTCGGCACCAAAGCCGCAGTGGATAACGCGTCATTCTCGATCGCGCCCGGCAGCTTCGTCGGCGTGATCGGCCGCTCCGGCGCCGGCAAGTCCACGCTGCTTCGGATGATCAACCGCCTCGCTGAACCTTCCGAAGGACGAATTCTGTTCGAAGGCGTAGACGTGACCGCACTGCGGGGCAAGGATCTGCGGCAGTGGCGTGCGCGCTCGGCGATGATCTTTCAGCAGTTCAATCTGGTCGGCCGGCTCGACGTGCTGACTAACGTGCTGATGGGAAGGCTTGCCGATATGCCGTCCTGGCGGTCGCTGACGCAGCTTTGGCCGGAGGAGGACAGGGCGCTGGCGATGTCGGCGCTCGAGCAGTTCGACATGGGCTCGCTCGCCGCGCAGCGAGCCGACCAGCTGTCGGGCGGCCAGCAGCAGCGCGTCGCAATTGCACGCGCCCTGGTGCAGAACCCGGAAATCATTCTCGCCGACGAGCCGATCGCATCCCTCGATCCCCGCAATACAAGGGTGGTCATGGACGCCCTGCTGCGCATCAACAAGCACTTCGGCATCACCGTGATCTGCAATCTGCACTCGCTGGACCTGGCGCGGAACTACTGTGACCGACTGATCGGCATGTCGGCTGGCCGGGTGGTGTTCGACGGTGCGCCGGCGAAATTGACCGATCAAATCGCGCGCGAGCTTTACGATCTCGAGGCCAACGAAGTGATGGGCACCACGTCAGGCGAGGCGCCCGCCGATTCGACCATTCCGGCTCTCGGCACCGCGGCCGCGGCCTGAGTACTTGCGTCCAATTATCAGTGCGCACTGCGGAACGCTGCAGGCGATCGACTTCTGTTTCAGAAAAGAGAGGGTGTCATGATCAACCGTCGTATGATTCTTGCCAGCGCTGCGGCGCTGGCCTTCACGGCTACCGCCGCTTCGGCGCAGGACTGGAAGGGTAAATATCCCGAACTGACCTTCGCGGTGGTGCCGGCCGAGAACGCCTCGGGCGTCACCGAGCGTTGGTCGCCGTTCGTCACTTATCTGTCCAAGGAACTCGGTGTGAAGGTCAATCTGCGCATTGCCAACGATTACGCCGCCGTCATCGAAGGGCAGCGCGCCGGCAATATCCACATCGCGAGCTATGGTTCGGCGTCGTTTGCGCGTGCGCGGCTGACCGGCGTCAAGACCGATGCCTTCGCCAACGACATCAATTCCGACGGCAGCACCGGCTATTATTCGGTGTTCTTCGTCAAGGCGAGCAGCCCTTACAAGTCCATCGATCAACTCAAGGGCAAGAACCTCGGACTGGTAGATCCGAATTCCACCTCGGGTAACAACGTTCCCCGCTTCGAACTCGACAAGCTGGGCATCTCGGACGCCGACGGCTATTTTGGCAAGGTCGTCTTCACTGGCAGCCATGAAAACGCAATGCTGGCGCTGACCCAGGGCACCGTGGAAGTCGCGGCCAACCAGTGGACGACCGACAATGATTCGACGCTTGCGCAGATGCTGAACAAGGGCATGCTGAAGAACGCGGACGGCACGCCGATGAAGAAGGATGATTTCCGGATCATCCACAAGTCTGCGCCGATCCTCAATGGACCCTATGCGTATAGCTCCGAACTGCCGGATGATCTGAAGGCCGCGATTGCCAAGGCGTTCGCTGACAGCCCGACCAAAGACAAGGCGGCTTTCGATCGCCTGTCCGACGGCCAGAAAAAGGCTTTCAATCCCGCCACGACAAAGGATTGGGACGGCATGATCGACCTGATCAAGTTCGTCGACAATCTCCGCAAGAAGAAGGCGTCTTGAGCGTAGCGTAAAAAACTGAAGCCGGGTCGAGATGACCCGGCTTCTCTCTTTTTAACCGCGCCAATGACAATGAAGATGCAATGACCGTCGCCGTTCCCGTGTTGCCGAGCCAGCAGCTTGCTGCCTTGAACGAGACCTATCGCGCGGCGATGATGCGCAAGCGCATCCGGTTTGCGCTGGCTTCGGCGATATTCGTGGCCGCCCTGATGATTGCTGCGATCGGCGCGGAAGTTAGTCCCGGGACGTTCGTCGCCAAGATCGGAAACTTCGTTAGCTATTTCGATCGTATTGCCACGCTGGAGAGCGGCGCAAGGGTCTGGTCCGATATCGGTGAGTGGTTCTGGGGCTGGCAGAAATGGTTGACGCTGCTCGGCGAGACCATCCTGATTAGTTACGTCGGCACCCTGGCGGGGGCGATCCTCGCTTTTGCCCTTAATTTTCTGGCCGCGGACAATACTTCGCCTGCGCCCTGGCTGCGTTTCGCGGTCAAGCGGCTGATGGAGTTTTGCCGTACCGTTCCCGACATCGTGTTCGCGCTGATCTTCGTGATGGCGTTCGGCCTGGGCCCGATGGCCGGCGTTCTCGCCATCATGATCCATTCGGTCGGCGCGCTCGGCAAGCTGTACTCCGAGATCGTCGAGAACATCGACATGAAGCCGGTCGAAGGGGTGCGCTCGACCGGCGCGAGCTGGATTTCATGCATGTGGTTCGCTGTCGTGCCCCAGATCGCGGCGGGCTTTGCCAGCTACACGCTGCTGCGGTTTGAGATCAACGTCCGCGGCGCCTCGGTGATGGGCTTCGTCGGTGCCGGCGGCATCGGCCAGGAGCTCGTCGTTGCGATCCGGAAATTCTACTATTCCGACGTCAGCGCGATCCTGCTGATGATCGTCGTCACCGTGTTTGTCATCGACATCGGCACCGGCTGGGTGCGTGGACGCTTATTCGGCAAGGATGTGCGCGCATGAGCCTCTTGCCGCCGCCGGAACGCGAGCGTCTCCGCGCACAATATCCCGATGTCTTCGCCCGACCGGCTTCCGCGCGGCTGGCGACGCCGGCCATGATCCTCGCGGCAGCCGCCATTTTCGCGTTCGGCCTGGTCGATCTCGACTTTTCGCCGGCGCGGCTCCTTGCGGGTTTTCATCAGCTCGGCTGGATCACGATGATGATGATCCCGCCCGATCCGGGCTCCTCGCTGCCAGCCTATCTGGTCGCACTGGGCGAAACCCTGTCGATCGCGCTTTTGGGCACTACCATAGGAGCGCTGGTTGCTTTGCCGGTCAGTCTGTTGGCGGCGCGGAATATCGTGCCGTCAGGTATCTTCCGGTTTCCGGTCCGACGCTTCCTCGATTCGATCCGCGGGGTGGATACGCTGATCTGGGCGCTGGTGTGGATCAACGTCGTTGGCCTCGGACCGTTCGCCGGCGTGCTGGCGATTGCGGTGGCGGATTTCGGCGCGTTCGGCAAATTATTTTCCGAGGCCATCGAGGCCGCCGACAAGAAGCAGGTCGAGGGTATCAGGGCTTCCGGCGGCAACGCGCTGCATGAAATACGCTTCGGCCTGATGCCCCAGGTGCTGCCTGTCATCGCGGGGCAGGTGCTCTATTTCATCGAATCGAATACCCGCTCGGCCACCATCATCGGCATCGTCGGCGCCGGCGGCATCGGCCTGCAGTTGGCCGAACAGATCCGGGTGCTGGAATGGCAGAAGGTCTCGTTTCTAATCTTGATGATTCTGGTCGCGGTGGCCGCGATCGACTGGATCTCGGGCAAACTGCGCTTTGCCATCATCGGGCAGCGGGCGCTGGCGTAGTTGCTCCGTAGGGTGGGCAAAGCGAAGCGTGCCCACCGTCTCTCCGAAATCGTGGCGCTAATGGTGGGCACGCTGCGCTTTGCCCACCCTACGAACCGTCAGCTATTCTCCACCAAAAATTCCACGCGCTCCGCGGCAAAGCGTGAGCGCTTGGTCACCAGCGGTTTGCCGTCGGTGTCGACGTCGGTAGCGTCGACCACCAGGATCGGGCGTCCGAGCGCGAGGTCGAGCCGCGCAGCGTCAGTCCCGTCCACGATGGCGGCGGTGATTCGTGTGGAGGCACGGCGAAAATCCCGGATACCGTAATGCGCCAGCAGCTTGGTCATCGAGCGCACATTGGCGAACACTTTTCCGGCGTCAGGAAAGCGTCCGGCCGAAAGCCAGGTGGTGCTGACGCAGATCGGCGCGCGGTCGGCGAGCCGCACCGATTCGATCCGGATCAGGGACGCTCCGGTCTTCAGTCCGAGTTCCCGCGCCAACTCGCGCGTGGCGGCTTCCTCGGTCGCGTCGATGAATTGGCCGCGCGGCTCCCTGCCGCCGGCGCCGACGATTTCGGAAAAACGCGTTCGAGAGTGCAGGGGGTAGGCGAGGCGCCCCGTCTCGACATAGGTGCCGCTGCCGCGCTCGGCGCGCACCAGGCCACGTTCGGCAAGCGTGGCGAGCGCCCGGCGTACGGTGTGGCGGTTGACCCGATAGGTCTCGGCGATCTCGATCTCGCCCGGCAGCTTTTCGCCGGCAACAAAGCGGCCGTCGGCGATGCCGCGCTCGATGCCGTCGGCGACCTGCCGCCACAGCGCGACGCCGGAGGGCGTGTCCTGAACGCTCATGGAACGAAATGGGGCATGGGGGAAAAATCACCTCATCGTCACGAATCTGTCATGGCGCTTCGTTATCAAGTTGTCTAGTATCATAGACAACTTGAGTCCGGCAAGGTCGATGTGATGGCGGGTAACGAAAGTCTGGCAAACGAAAACGGCGGGCAGGCGCGGCGCAAGGCCGTGATGGCGGTGCTGGCTCATTCCGCAACGGCCGACATCGCCGGGCATCTCGCGACGCTCGCGTTGCCGGTGCACGAAGACCTGCGCGCGCCCGAGAACGGGCTCGTCATGGTGCGCGGCCGCGTCGGCGGCGACGGTGCGCCGTTCAACCTCGGCGAGGCAACGGTGTCGCGCGCCGCGGTGCGGTTGTCGACGGGTGAGGTCGGATTCGGCTACACGCTGGGCCGCGACCGGGAGAAGGCCAGGCTGATCGCGCTGTGCGACGCCATGGTGCAGTCGGTTGAACTCGCCGGCGCGATCGAAGCCCAGGTCGTCGCGCCGCTGCGTGCGGCGATGATCGAAAGGCGAAACCGCAAAGTCGCGGAAGCGGCGGCAACACGGGTCGATTTCTACACACTGGTGCGGGGTGAGGGTTGACATGACCAGCGTTGCCGAATTGCCCGCAGGATTTGCCGACAAGGTATTGTCGGCGCAATCCGTCTTCCGGTCCGTGATGGATGCGATGGCGCGCCCCGGCAGCGTTCAAGGTATCGCGTCTGCGGCTGGCGCGCCCGTCGGGATGATGCGTGGCACGGCCGCCATAGCGTTGACCCTGTTCGACCACGATACGCCGGTCTGGCTCGACAGCCGGATGTCGGCGACGCCGGAAGTTGCCAAATGGCTCAAGTTCCACACCAGCGCACCGGTCGTTGCGGATTCGTCGGTCGCCAGTTTTGCGCTGGTGGGCGATCCCGAAAACCTTCCGTCGCTCGATCGCTTCGCGTTCGGTAGCAATGAATATCCGGACCGCTCGACGACGCTGATACTGCAGGTCGAAAGCCTGACGGATGGCCCCGTGGTCGAGTTGCAAGGCCCCGGCATCGACGGAACGGCGGCGCTGAGCGCTTCGATCCAGCCGCAGGATCTGTTCGAGCGGCTGGCCATAAACGCCGCGCTGTTCCCGCGCGGCATCGATGTCGTGCTGGTCCATGACGATTCCATCGTCGCCATACCGCGCACGACGCGGCTCGTGAGGGGAGGCTGACCATGTACGTTGCCGTCAAGGGAGGCGAGCGCGCCATCGAGAACGCCCATCGTCTGCTGGCGCATGAGCGGCGCGGCGACCGTGATGTACCCGAAGTGTCGCTGGCCCAGATATCCGAGCAGCTTTCGCTCGGCGTCGACCGTGTCATGACCGAGGGCTCGCTGTACGACCGCGAACTAGCGGCGCTTGCTATCAAGCAGGCGCGCGGCGACCTGATCGAGGCGATCTTCCTGGTGCGCGCGTTTCGCGCCACGCTGCCGCGTTTCGGCGCGACCGAGCCGGTCGACACCGGCGCGATGCAGGTGCGCCGCCGGGTTTCCTCGACGTTCAAGGATATTCCGGGCGGGCAAATTCTTGGTCCCACCTTTGATTACACCCACCGCCTTCTCGATCCCTTGCTCGCCGAGGGCTTCGCGCCCGAGACTCCTGCGACGGGCGAGGCGTCCACAGGCGCGACCCCGCGCGTGACCGATATTCTGGGCCGCGACGGCCTGATCGAGCCGTCGCCGGTCGCGGAGGCTGACGCTCCCGTTGGTGATCTGACACGCGAGCCGCTTAATTTCCCGGCGGACCGCGATCTGCGCCTGCAAAACCTGGCGCGCGCCGACGAGGGTTTTCTGCTGGCGCTCGGCTATTCCTCGCAGCGCGGCTATGGCCGCAATCATCCCTTTGCCGGCGAGATTCGTTTCGGCGAAGTGGAGGTGGAGTTCATGGCCGAGGATGTCGGCTTTGCTGTTCCACTCGGTTCGATCGCGCTGACCGAATGCCAGATGGTCAACCAGTTCAAGGGCTCGGCGACGGAAGCGCCGTGTTTTACGCGCGGCTATGGCCTGGCCTTCGGACAGAGTGAGCGCAAGACCATGTCAATGGCGCTGGTCGATCGCAGCTTGCGCGCCCGTGAGCTCGGCGAGGAGGTGATCGCGCCCGGCCAGGACGAGGAATTTGTGATGTCGCACTCGGACAATGTGCAGGCGACCGGCTTCGTCGAGCATCTCAAATTGCCGCATTACGTCGATTTCCAGTCCGAACTCGGCCTGCTGCGCAAATTGCGCAAGGAATTCGCCGAGGCGAACGAGGCCCCGCAAATGCAGGAGGCCGCGGAATGAACGCGCCGGCTTACAATTTCGCCTATCTCGACGAGCAAACAAAACGGATGATCCGCCGCGCGATCCTCAAAGCGATTGCCATCCCCGGCTATCAGGTGCCGTTCGCCAGCCGCGAAATGCCGATGCCCTATGGCTGGGGCACCGGTGGCGTCCAGGTGACGGCGGCGATCCTCGGCCCAGACGACGTGCTGAAGGTGATCGACCAGGGCTCCGACGACACCACCAATGCGATCTCGATCCGGAATTTCTTCGGCAAGACGGCTGGCGTCGCGACCACCACGTCTACGACGGATGCCACCGTGATACAGACCCGGCACCGCATTCCCGAGGCGCCGCTGCATGCAGGACAGGTGCTGGTCTATCAGGTGCCGATCCCGGAGCCGCTGCGCTTCCTGGAACCGCGCGAAACCGAGACGCGGCGCATGCATGCGCTCGGCGAGTACGGCCTGATGCACGTCAAGCTGTACGAGGATATCGCGCGCTTTGGCCATATCGCGACCTCCTATGCCTACCCGGTGAAGGTGAATGCGCGCTATGTGATGGATCCGTCGCCGACGCCAAAATTTGACAATCCCAAGATGGACAATTGTCCGGCGCTGCAACTGTTCGGCGCGGGGCGCGAGAAGCGTATCTATGCGATTCCGCCGCATACCCATGTGGTATCGCTCGATTTCGAGGATCATCCGTTCACGCGCTACCGGTTCGACGCGCCCTGCGCGCTGTGTGGCGCCGGCGATTCCTATCTCGACGAAATCGTCACCGACGACAAGGGCGGCCGGATGTTCGTCTGTTCCGATACCGACTATTGCGAGTCTCGCCAGTTGGCCGGCCATCGCGGCAGCGAGAGCGCCGCGCCGCACAAGGAGAGGGCGCATGGCTGAACCACAAGAGCCCGTGCGGGACGATGAGCCGCTTCTGGTCGCAGATCATCTCGGCAAGAACTACGGCCGGTTGACCGCCTGCCGCGACGTATCCTTTGCGCTCTACCCCGGCGAGGTGCTGGCGATCGTCGGAGAATCCGGGTCGGGAAAGTCCACGCTGCTGCAATTGCTGTCCGCGCAGCTCGCGCCGAGTGCCGGGCGAGTATCATACCGGATGCGGGACGGCGTGTTGCGCGATCTGGCCGCGTTAGGTGAGGCTGAGCGCCGCTTTCTGTTCCGCACGGATTGGGGCTATGTGCACCAGGACCCCGCGCAAGGCCTGCGGATGGCGGTCTCGGCCGGCGCCAATGTCGGCGAACGGCTGATGGCGGTGGGCTGGAATCACTACGGCCGCATCCGCGATACTGCCTCGTCATGGCTGGAGCGCGTCGAGATCGATACCGCGCGCATCGACGACGCGCCGCGGACCTATTCGGGCGGCATGCGGCAGCGGCTGCAGATCGCGCGTAATCTGGTGACCGAGCCGCGCCTCGTGTTCATGGATGAGCCGACCGGCGGGCTCGACGTATCGGTGCAGGCGCGACTGCTCGATCTGATGCGCAATCTCGTCAGTGAGCTCGGCCTTGCCGCCATCGTCGTCACCCATGACCTCGCGGTGGCGCGGCTGCTGTCGCACCGTGTGATGGTGATGAAGGGCGGTCGCGTCATCGAGACCGGCCTGACCGATCAGGTGCTCGACGATCCCCGCGAGCCCTATACCCAACTGCTCGTTTCCTCGATTTTGCCGGCATGAGCGCGCCAATGACTGCGATGATCGACATCACCAACGCTGAAAAGACCTTTACCATGCACCTGCAGGGTGGCGTCGAGCTGCCGGTGGTGCGCGGCGTTTCATTCCATGTCGAGCCGGGCGAATGCGTGGTGTTGTCAGGCCCGTCTGGCGCCGGCAAATCCTCGATCCTGAAAATGATCTTCGGCAACTACCGCTGCGATGGCGGCCGGATCGGCATCCGGCATCGGGGCGAGGTAATCGATCTTGCGACCGCCGAGCCGCGGCAGGTGCTCAGCGTGCGCCGCTCGACCATCGGCTATGTCAGTCAGTTCTTGCGTGCGGTGCCGCGGGTCGCCACGATCGATGTAGTGGCGGAGCCGCTGATTGCGAACGGATCTGCGCGCGTGGAAGCCCGCGAGCAGGCGGGCGCGCTGCTGCGCCGTCTCAACATTTCCGAGCGGCTGTGGGCACTGCCGCCGTCGACGTTCTCCGGCGGCGAACAGCAGCGGGTCAACATCGCGCGCGGGTTCATTTCCGATTTGCCGATTTTGCTGCTGGACGAACCGACTGCCTCGCTCGATGCGGCCAATCGCGCTGTTGTCGTCGAGTTGATCGGGCAGAAGAAACGCGAGGGGATTGCGATGGTGGCGATCGTTCATGACGACGAAATACGCCATCTGATCGCTGACCGGATCGTCGACGTGACATCATTTGCCGCCGCGGCATGAAGGAAGAATATGAGATGACTTCGAAGCACGAAACCATCCTCGGCAACGCCCGCATCGTGCTGGCAGATCGCGTGATCGAGCGCAGCTGGGTCGCTTTCGCCGATGGCCGCATCGCCGAATTCGGCGAAGGAAGCGCGCCCGCAGGTAGCGAAGACGCCGGCGGCGACCTGATCATGCCCGGCCTGATCGAGCTGCACACCGATCATCTGGAAATGCACTATGTGCCGCGCCCGAAAGTATTTTGGGATCCGATCGCGGCGGTGGTTTCCTACGACGGACAGTTGGCTACCTCGGGCATCACCACGGTTCTGGATTCGCTGCGGGTCTGGCGCGAGGATGGCGCCGAGGAGGTTGACGGCAGGGCAGGCGTGCTGGCGGAAGCGATCACATCCGCGCGCGATGCCAACCTGCTTCGCGCCGATCATTTCCTGCATTTGCGCTGCGAAATCCCGATGCCGAGCGTGGTCGAGGAAGCCAGGGAGCTGATCGACCGGCCGGACGTGCGGCTGATGTCGCTGATGGACCACACGCCGGGGCAGCGCCAGTTCCGCGATGAGGTCAAGCTGCGTGACTACTATCGCGGCAAGGGGGGCGGCAAAACCGACGCCGAGCTCGATGCGCTGTTCGAGAAGCGCTTCCACTATCAGAAGACGTATGCCGCGACCAACATGCGTGAGATCGTCGCGCTCGCCCATCAATATCAAATCCCGCTCGCCAGTCACGACGATACGACCGAGGAAAACGTCGCTGACGCGATCCAGGACCGCGTTTCGGTGGCGGAATTCCCGACCACGATGGAAGCCGCACGCGCGTTACACCAGGCCGGCATCGGTATCCTGATGGGTGCGCCGAACGTGGTCCGGGGCGGCTCGCACTCCGGCAACATCGCCGCCATCGATCTCGCCCGCGAGGGATTGTTGGATATCCTGTCGTCCGACTACATTCCCTCGAGCCTGCTGATGGCCGCGCTGCAATTGCCGCAGCATGTTCCGGCGATCGATCTGGCCTCCGCTATCCGCACCGTCACCAAGACCCCGGCTGAAGCCGTGGGCCTTGCCGACCGAGGCGAGATCGCGCCCGGCAAGCGGGCCGACTTGATCCGGGTGCATGTCGCCCGCGACATTCCGGTGGTACGCAGCGTCTGGCGGGAAGGGCGGCGTGTGGCATGATGGAGACGCTGACAACCACAACGGCAGATCAGACCGCTGCCATCGGGCCGGGCCGGTTGGTGCTCGTGGTCGGACCGAGCGGCGCCGGCAAGGATACGCTGCTCGGCCTTGCCAAGGCAGCCTGTTCCGATGATCGCAACATCGCATTCCCACGCCGCGTGATTACGCGTGAAGCGTCGGCATCGGAGGAAAACGAAGAGGTCAGCCTTGGCACGTTTCAGGAGGCGTTGACGCGTGGCGAATATGCCATGCATTGGGAAGCCCACGGCCATTGCTACGCGCTGTCGCGCGCGATCGACGACGAAATCCGCGCCGGACGATCCATCGTTGCCAACGTATCGCGCACCGTGATTGGCGCAATGCGCCGCGCCTATGCCGACGTGGTGGTGGTTTCAATCACGGCGCCGCCAAACGTTCTGGCTGAACGGATTGCACTGCGTGCGCGAAGCAGCGACGGCACGGTCGAAAACCGCCTGCGCCGCACGGTGGAGGACGCCTCGGCCGCCCCCGACGTTACCATCGTCAACGTCAGCAGCGCTGAATACCATGCCCGCCAACTCGTCCGCGTCATCAAGGGCGAGAAGTGGGACGATTGACCGGAGACCAGAAATGACCGTTGTCGCGTCCATCGAGCAGCTCGAGGCCATCTACGGCTTTCCCAACGATGCCTCTACGGTGAAGGTGGCGGACAGGGTGACGCCGGCCTATCGGGCGTTGATGGACAAGTCGCCGTTCGTGGCGCTGGCGACCTGCGGGTCGGAGGGGCTGGACTGCTCGCCGCGCGGCGACCTGCCGGGCTTCGTTCGCATCCACGATGAGAAGACGCTGATGATGCCGGATCGCCGCGGCAACAACCGCTGCGATTCGCTGCGCAACATCGTGCGTGACCCCCGGGTGGCGCTATTGTTTCTCATCCCGGGTTCCGGCAGCACGCTGCGCATCAACGGCCGCGCGCATGTCTCGGCCGATCCGGAGCTGCTCGCGTCGTTCAAGATGGAGGGTAAGGCGCCGCGCACCGTCATCGTCATGACGGTGGAGGAGATCTACTTCCAGTGCGCGCGCGCCATCGTGCGCTCCGATCTCTGGAATCCCGACAAGCGCGTCGACCCCAGGAGCTTGCCGACACCCGGCCAGATCCTTGCCGAGATGAGCGACAACACCGTCGGCGGCGAGAAATACGATCGGGAATGGCCGGAGCGCGCGCGGCAGACGATGTGGTGATGCTGATATCGCATCGCTATCTGGCAGCCGACGGGTATCAGGCCTGGCGGATCACCTTTTCCGCGCATTTGAGAAAATTCCGGACCAGCGGATTGAGAGAATCCCTCCGCCAGCAAACCGCGACGTCGATGGCATCGTCGGCGTCGAGGAAAGGCCTGAACACGACGCCGGTCGGGCATCCGAGCTGGGCACAGGCGGGAAGGATCGCCATGCCCTCGCCGGCAAGGACGAGGCTGAGCGCCGAGTGCACCGTCTCGACCCGGTTCGCGACCGGCATGCTGACCTGATGCCGCCGGAGCAGCGACGTCACAACGGAGGTCGCTGGATCCTCGGCAGGTCCGGGTAAACTTATCAGCGGGCGGCCCTGCAGCTTTCTCACCGGCACGGCCGCCGCGCGCGCCAGCTGCGAACCGGCCGGCATGGCCAGCATCAATCGCTGCTTTCCGATCGTGGAGATCTCAATCTCGCTGTGGCGAATTGCGGGCATGCACAGCGCGACAGTCACGCTGTGATCCAGCAGCCGTGCCTCACGCGTCGATGCGCTCAGTTCGATGAACTCCAGATCGACCTTGGGAAAGGCCCTTCGAAGTTCCGGAACGAGCCTCGGCAACACGGCATGGGCAAGCGCGAACATGTAACCGACCGACAGTCTTCCCCGGCGCCCCGCCGCCACCGCGCGGGCGGCCTCAAAACCTTCAGCCGTCAGGGCCAGCGCTTCACGCGCGCGCGACAGCAAGGCGCGGCCGGCCGCCGTCAGCTCCATTCCCCGCGCGCCGCGGCGAAACAGCGGGGTTCCTACTTCCGATTCCAGCTTGCGGATCTGGACCGACAATGGCGGCTGCGCCATGCGCAGCCGTACGGCCGCTTGGCCAACGCTGCGTTCTTCTGCGACGGCAACGAAATACCGGAGACGCCGGAGATCCATTTTTGCCATACCAAAATCGTATGGGTCAGTTGTGCGATGGTATTGGACCTGAAGTCAATGTGGATGTCATCTTTGCGTCATTCGACCCAGGGGACTTTAGCGCGATGAGCGATGAACTGTGCCTTTTGCCTGCTACCGAACTCCGCGCACGGATCGTCCGCAAGGATGTTTCACCGGTCGAAATTACGCGTGCCGTTCTTGCGCGTGCTGAGCGATTGCAGCCCCAGTTGAACTGCTTCATTACGCTGTGCGGCGATGAGGCCATGGCCGAGGCGAGGAATGCGGAGCGTGAGGTCATGGCCGGGGGGCAGCTCGGCCTTCTTCACGGCATTCCGTTCACCGTGAAGGATATCGTCAACACCAAGGGGGTGCGAACCACCTTCGGCGCGATCCCCTACAAGGACAACGTTCCTGATCATGACGCGGTCGCCGTGGCGCGAATGCGGGCAGAGGGTGCCATTCTGGTGGGCAAGACCACGACGCCGGAATTCGGCACCAAGTGCCTGACAGATTCGCCGTTGTTCGGCCGCACGCGCAATGCCTGGAGCGGCGCGCGCTCGAGCGGTGGTTCAAGCGGAGGAGCGGCGGTTGCGGTTGCCAGCGGCATCGCGCCTCTTGCCATCGCGACGGATGGCGGCGGCTCGACGCGGATTCCGGCAGCCTGCAACGGCGTTGTCGGCCTGAAGCAAAGCAACGGCGTTATTCCCCACAGTCAGGTGCAGGACGCGTTCGGCAACCAGACCTATGTGACGCCCACGACGCGCACCGTCGCAGACACCGCCCTGATGATGCAGGCGATGTCAGGAGAAGACGCTTCCGATCCATGGTCGATCGGATTCCCGCAGTGGAATTTTGTCGAGGGATCGGCTCCAAACGGCGATCTGCACGGGCGCAGGATTGCATTCTGCCTCGCGCCGCTCGGCCGGCCGGTTGCGGCCGATGTCGTTGCTGCATTCAAGGTCGCGCTTGCCAGGCTGGAATCCCTTGGGGCCGAGGTCGAGGAAATGTCCGGCGACGGATTTGAGGTGGAGCCGATCTGGCGCGCCATCAATCACACCGCCTGGCGCGCGCGGTTCGAGAAGCTTGCGGCCGATCATGGCGACGTGCTGAGCGAGACTTTCATGAAACAACTGGCGCTGGCCACGAAGGTCAGCGGCGTTGACTATCAGCGGGCGATGTTTGACCGTACTGTTCTGTTCCGGCGGGTTCAGACATTGCTGCAGAGGGTCGACATTCTCGCGATGCCAACCATTACCCGAACCGCGCTTCCGATCGACCAGGACCTGTTCGGCACGATAGAAATCGACGGGCGGGTATTCAGCGACGTGCGTCCGAGTTGGTTTCCCTGGACGATGCCGTTCAACATGACCGGTCATCCCGCCGTCAGCCTGCCCTGCGGCTTTGATACGGACGGCCTGCCGATCGGCATCCAGTTGGTCGGGCAATTCCGCGGAGACATCGAGTTGCTGCGCGTCAGCGCGCTGTTTGAGGCCTCGCAAGATCTTCTCGGCCGGTGGCCGAGCCTGGCTGGATAAGCGAAAATAATTTCGCAGCCGTGTCGTTGCGCCGTTGTCGCCGATCATCCCGACGGAACATGCGGGCAGGTGTTGGATCGTGGCCGGCTCCCGCGCTTGTCGATCGGCACGTTGCAATTGTCGAGCCGTTGCTCGTCCATCCACTTCCTACCCATGCGTTCTTTTCCGGTCAGTGGCGTCCCGTTGGCGGGCACGGCGGTCTCGGCATTTGGCGCGGTTTGGTCAGGCTGCCTGTCCTGCGCAAATGCACCCGGCGCAAGGCACAACGCGAAAAGAAAACTGACCAACCTTCGGTGAATCGGTTCCATAGGCTGTCCTCGTCAAAAAACCCGGGCGTCAGATTAAACATGTCGGGATTTACCTAGCCACCCGGAACCTGCAGACGACAGGCCGGTTGCCTCTCAGGTCGTGCGTGCTTCACGAGAACGGGAGAGACAGATGAAAATGAAACAGTTCATGATTGCTGGTTGCTCCATCCTGGTTTTGAGCACCGGCGCAGCATTGGCTGATCCCTGTGACACAGGCCGCTCCGCCAGCCTGAAGGACGCAGGCTCCGGGCCGGCCAAGATGGGCGACAGCCAGACAACGGGTATGGCCGGCAACACCGGTCAACATCCGCCGACCGGCACGATGAATCGAACGACGGGAGACGTTGCAGCGTCTTCGCAGGATACGCAGCGGCAGATGCAAGGCGAGCCGACGGCAGCACAGCAGTCCGAAGGCGCCAAGGCCGACAGCAAGACCGCAGACAAGGATTGCTGAGGCGTGAAACTGAGGCGGTGACGAAGCGTCGCCGCCTCGGCCCGGTCTGTCGGCATGCCGACCGAAGGTCTCCGTCTTCGACAGATGGCTTCGGCGAATTCGCGAACCGTGACTGAAGCGACGCGTGCGTCGATCCGTCGCTTTGGTTCGTTCGCCTTGTCCAAGAGCGAAGTGGCTTTGCCCGAGAGGGAAGTTTCCGGTGCCAGATGCTCGGTATGGCGTCAACATCGGATCTTCCGTGCTTGCGCTACGTTCGAGGTCAACCTAGTTTCGATGCCGGCACGAACGTCGTGCCAGCACTGCTTGGGAGAAACCCTGATGAGTTGGAAAACTCCGAAGATTGTGGAAGTGCCGGTGGGCATGGAAATCAACATGTACGCCTGCGCGGCGCGTCAATAGACGCGTCGAAACGGTCTGCCCGGCTCCGGCAACAGTCTGTTGCTGCGGGTCGGGCAAGCTGTACGATCCCAAGCTGTATGATCCTTGGAAGTTCTCCACCACCTGCATCAAGAGCAGGGCGCGGATCCTGCCAAAGTGGGCGGGAATCCCTGTAGACGGCCGCCCGGATGGCAATCCCGTTCTGATTCCTCTCTTCCACATGTTCCCGTGGCTCGCCGCTGGTCCCAGCATCATGCTAGGGTATGTTCTCGGCCGACTCCGCCGGACTTGCCGGCCAAACCCCATGACCCGCTGAATGCGAATATCGATGCGTGCAAAGACCCTCCAGGCGGCGGTGGTGTCTCTTGCTGCGCTGCTGCCGGCCTGCGTCCGTGCCGAGGGCATCGATACCGAGCATCTGTTCGGCTTCATGATCGGCACCGATGTCGGCAATGTCGGCGAACGGGAGTTTCAAAGCGAGACGACCGGGCGCTTCGGCAAGAACGGCGGCCGTTATCGAGCCGTCGGCCAGGAGTTCGAGCTTGAGTTTGTGCCTGTCCGGAATTTTCGAGTCGAGATCGGAAGCACGTTTGCGTCGCATCTGATCAGTGGCGTGCCAGGTCTTGACGACCAACGCCGGCTATCGTGGCAGGGCGGATCGCTCGATCTGCGCTACCGGTTTCTCGATCGGGAAATGGCGCCATTCGGGCTGACTTTCGCGGTCGAAGCTCACGCGCATCGGGTCGATGAGACGTCGGCTGAACGGGTCCGGAGTTTCGGGACGGAATTCAGGCTGGCGCTGGACCGGGAGCTCGTGCCGAACCGCGTCGTCGCGGCGTTCAACCTGATCTACGAACCGGAGTGGACGCGTCTTGTCGGCAGCGGTGTGATGGAAAGGGAATCCACCGCAGGGGCGGCGCTTGGGCTAATGGCGCAGTTGCGTCCCGGTTTCCTGTTAGGCGGTGAAGCGCGGTACTTGCGGAAGTACGGAGGGATCGGTTTGGAGGAACTTGCAGGACAGGCGTTGTATGTCGGTCCAACCGCTTATTTCCAATTGTCGAAACGCTCGCGGCTGACCGCAAGCTGGAGCGTTCAGGCATGGGGGCGTCCGACGGGGTCAACTGCCGGCCTTGATCTGGTCAATTTCGAGCGCCACCAGGCAAGGCTGGTTTTTGGCGTTAACTTTTAGAGTTGGCGGCGCCCGCGTGGTCCGGTTCCGGCTTTTCACGGGGTAGTGAAACTTTACGCCACCCGTTACCGTAGCTTTTGGCGTTATTAATTCCGGAGCAATTCAAGGGATATCAGCCATGACTCCGATAGATTTGGTCGTGACCGTCTGTGCGGTGCTCTCGCCGACCACCTGCGAGGAAACCCATCTGGTCTTTTCTTCAGATGTTTCTTTACGGCAGTGCACCATGGCCGCGCAGCCCTATATCGCAAAGTGGGTTGGCGAGCATCCGAAATGGACCGCGGTGAAATGGCGTTGCGAATATCCACGTAACAACCAAAAGGCATTCAAGGATGCCGTGTGGTCTGCAGGCTGAACTATCCTCGACAAGAAGGCTGTAGCGGCTACTTGTTGCAGTCCTTCAAATCCTTGTCCGCGATCGAAAACACGGCGTCAGCTTTGATCTCGACGTCGCGAACGAAGCAGTGCTTTGCGTCGCGATAGCCGACCTTGGCGTCATAGCGTCCCGGCTGCACCCCCGTGATACGCAGGCGCTCGTCGTGGTCGACTTCCTTGTCCTTGTCGTTCAGGGTGAGATTGGGACCCCAGTCGTTCTTCCCGACCGGGGAAAGCTGAAACTCCGAAATGGTCGCGGTGGTCAGATTCCACAATCGGATGCCTTTTCCCTGCGCGGCCACTTCATTGGCGCTCGCTGACAGCAGAGCCACCAAAGCCAAGGTCCATCGCATCGGGCAATCCTTTCATCACGGAGCGTTTAGAGCCATCATTGCTTTATCAGGCGGTCTCGATTTTTGGCCTTATCGAAATTTCTCGCCCGGTCGAGGCCGATTGGGGCGATCAACCTGGCTGAATCGAGATCGGCACCATCGAAATCGGTATCGATGACGGTGATATCGGTCAAGTCGGCTCCTCCGAGCTGGGCCCCCTTGAGCGAAGCACCCGTGAGGTCACCGCCCTTCAACGCCGCAAACTCAAGATCGACACGCGACAGGTCGGCGCCGCGTGCGTTCAGCCGTTCCAGATTGGCGGATTTGAGAATCCCGCGCATCAGGCCCATCGACTGGTTGCGCATGTCTGCGCCCAGATTTGCTCCTGCGATCGAAGCTCCGACAAGACTGGCGCCGGTGAGATCGGCAGCGATGCGTGCTCCGGAGAGATCGGCGCCGTCGAGGCGGGCGCGAACCATCTGCGAGGCGAACAGGTTTGCGCCCTTCAGGCTTGCTCCGGTCAGGTCCGCCTCGAGCAGCCATGCCTGGTCGAGGATTGCACGGTCGAGTTTTGCGCCGGCGAGCTTTGTCTTGTTGAGTCGTGCCGCGCGGAAAATTGCGCCGGACAGGTTGAGCCCGGAGAGGTCGAGGCCGGATAATCTCTTTCCTGTGAAGTCGGCTGGCGCGGCGCTGGTCGCCGCAGCGAGCGCGGCCTCGACCTCTCCGCGGGTCATTTCGGCCGAGACCATATCGGGCGACGACAGGTCCACGTGACGCATCATGTCCTGCGCCGTTGCCGTCATGGTGACAAGCGCGAGACCGAGCGCTGCGGTTCCGATCGAGCGTTTCATCGTCAACCTCGCGGATGACGTAACGTAGCACGCGCCTCAAGCACTGCCTATGAACTTTCCCGCTCGGGGAGATCGCCATTGATTCGCCGCATGACGTCCGACTTGATTGCGGCAATCTCGGCGTCTCCGCGCTCGCCGCGCGGTGTGCAGATAGGCAGCTCGGCGAGAACCCGAGCCGGACGCGGCGACAACAGGAACAGGCGGTCGCCAAGGCGAACCGCGTCGTCCACGTCGTGGGTAACCAGCAGCGTAATCATGGAACGGTTGTCCATCAACATGGCAATCTGATCGCGCATGCGGGCGGCGAGGGCGACATCGAGCGAGGCCAGCGGTTCGTCGAGAATGAGGAACGCCGGCTCGACGGCGAACGCACGGGCGAGCGCAACGCGTCGTGCCAGACCTAGCGATAGTTCGCCGGGAAAGTGGTTGCGATGCGCGTTCAATTCCAGAATTTCGAACAGCGCTGAAAGCTTCGCCTCATCGGCCAGGGGCGCGGCAAGTCGTACATTTTCTTCGACCGACCGCCAGGGCAACAGCCGCGGCTCCTGAAACACGAAACCGATTCGCGCGCCGGCGGGACGCGAAACGCGCCCTTGAAAGTCGGGGTCGAGGCCGGTGAGAATCCTGAGCATCGTACTCTTGCCGCAGCCGGATGGACCGACGAAGACGCCTACCTCTCCGGCATCAAGCGCAAAGGCGACGCCGGCGATCACGTCGTGCTGTTCGCCCGCCGCGTTCTTGAACGTCTTGCTGGCGATATCGACCTCAAGCCGCACGGGGACGCCACCGGGATAGCCGGGCCTCGAATGGCTGCACCAGCAAGGTTTCAATGAGGAGCACGACCACCGCGAAGCTCAGTGAATAGGCCAGCAATAGCGGAATGTCGAACAGCTGGAACGCTACGCCGATCTCGAAACCAACACCGTTCGGACGTCCGAGTAATTCCGCAACAAGGACGATCTTCCAGACCAGGGAAAGCCCTGATCGCGCGGCGGCTGCGATATAGGGCGACAGTTGCGGCAAAATGACGTGCCGGAACTTCTTCCAGCGCGGCAACGCAAATACTGTCGCCATTTCGTCGAGCGCCGCATCGAGGGCACGCGCGCCCTCGCGCAGCGTAACGACAGCGGTCGGGAGCTTGTTGATGGCGATTGCCGCAATAGCGGCGACTTCAGTCAATCCAGCCCAGATGTAGGCGAGCACGATGACCACGAGCGCCGGCAGATTGAGCAGCAGGATCAGCCAGGGGTCGCCCAGCCGATCCGCAAGCCGTACCCGTCCCATCAGGTATCCGATGGCGGCGCCCAGCGTCATCGCCAGCGTGAAGGCGAGCGTAACGCGCGCCAATGTCGCGCCGAGATGGAAGAACAGGTCACCTGACCTCGCTTCCTCAATCATGACCGCAAGCACGGTGGGGGGAGGTGGCAGCTTCGCGTCACCGACAAACAGCGAGCCGATCCACCAGGTTGCGAGCAGCACAGCGAATGACAGCAGGCGCGGCACCTCAGCCTCCCGGGATCGCGTGATAGAATGTTCCGGAATCGAGTTCACGCGCCGGCCCGACAAGTTCGCGGCCGCCGATGTCAGCCAGCACGCGGTAGAGAATGCGTGCGTCGGCTTCTTCGTCCGCGACCGGGCGACGCGGAATTCCTTCCCGATAGCGATCGCGATAGGCGTGCAACGTTGCGGCATCGGGAGCGCCGGTCAGTGGCGCAATTTTCTCCCACTCCGCATCCGAGGTCGACAGGATCTCTTTCGCCGCGCGGGTCATGGCAATGAAGCGGGCAATTTTGTCCCGGTTTGCGTTCGCCCACTTTTCGTCGAAGACGTAGCCGATCATCGCGGTGCGGCCTTTAGCGCCGAGTTTCGGCAGCAGATCCTCAATGCCGGCGACACGGCGGAAGCCCTTCGCTTCCAGTCCGGCGCAGAAATTCCAGTAGTTCAACGTCGCATCCATTTCCCCGCTCAGCGTCTTCGCTGCCAGCAGCGGTGGTGCGCCGTAAGCGATGGTCGCGTCCGACTTCAGGTCGATGCCGCCCTGCTTCAACCACGCCAGCAGCAGCAGCCAGCTCTTGTCGATCGGGCCACCCGCGACGGCGAGCTTGCGGCCCTTGAGATCGGCCAAGCTCTGGATCGGCGATGAGGCAGGTACCATCACGGCGCCGAGCGCGCTCGAATAAGGATAGAATGTCAGTTTGGCGCCAAGTCCCCGTTCGCGCGACACCCAAAGCCAGTCGGTGACCACAATGTCGGCGTTTCCGGCACGAAGCGCTATCTTGCCCGCCTCGGGGCTCGCCAATTCGAGAACCTGGACCGAGAGGCCGGCCCGCTTGTCGAGGCCGTGCGCACGGATCACGGCGAGTTCCCAGGCGAATGTTCCGGTCTTCTGCACCGCAACGCGTAAAGCCTCGGCGCTGCAGCACGTGCCGAACGAGACTGAAACAATCGTGGCAAGCAGCATGCGAACAAAAAGTTTCATGATCCGTTGAGCCGTTTCCTCGAACGTCTGCTTTTCAGCGGGGCAGTCATAGCATAGCTTCCACGGTTAGCAGTGGGAGGAAGACGATGATGCTTGTCGGATCGGTACGACGTATTGTCGCCGCGTTGATGGCGCTGTTGACGATGGTCGTGACCACGCGCGCCCAGGACATCAACGACTATCCGACATCGGCGCGCGTTGAGTACGTTTTTGGCTGCCTGAAGGCAAATGGCGAGACGCGGCAGGCGATCGCGCAATGCTCCTGTTCGATCGACGTTGTCGCTTCGCTCCTGCCTTATCAACGCTATATCACAGCCGAAACCGTGCTCAGCATGTCGCAGGTCCGGGGAGATCTAGGCGGGCCATTCCGCACATCCGCGCAGGCGGCAAACGCGCTCAACGAGCTCAGACGGGCCCAGGCCGAAGCGGAAGTGCGCTGTTTCTGAAGCGCTGAACGCGGCTCGGATTAGATCCCGGAATCATCGATCTTCCATTCGCGCTGGAAGATGTGTCCCTCGGTATCCTTTGCCTCGGCGCGGAAACGTTTCGCGCCATTCGATACGTAGGTGAACCTGATATTGGGATCTTCCGAAATTGAAATGCCGCCTTCCATCGTCAACACCAGGCTGTCGTCCTGCCAAAGCCGCAGTTCATTGACGAAGAAGGCCGGGACATAGAGGTGCGTGACCTGGTCCATCTGCAAACCGGAATTGTTGGGATGCCCGATCATGATTTGGGCTTCGCGCGCGCCGCTGACGGGGCCTTCATCGGCTTTTCCGAATTGCCGGTAGCGCATCTGGCCGAGCCGGCCCTTGGCCTCGTCGGCGTTCTTGGCGGCAGGTGCCGAACAGCCGCCGGACGCCTTCACATAAGTCTTGACCATGTAAAGTTTGCCGTCGCTGAGTTCGGCCACCGCATGAACATCGGTGTAATTGTTGACGCGGACGCGGGTGGATATCTCCGACACTTTGGCGTCCGGCCCGAGCTGGAATTTCGCCGCCATCGGCGCGGGGTTCCGGTCGATGACCAGCGTAATGCTCAGCACCTGCCTGACGTCACCGGGCGATAGCTTCGTTCGCAAGGTCACCGGCACGATGGCGGCATCCTCGGCACGCGACGGCATTTCGATGGCGATCACGTCGCTGCCATCGCTCATCGGACGATTGTTGAAGATGTCCTGGACCAGGCCCGGCCAGGCGTCATTTGGCGTTGCCGCAAGCGCCAGCGGAGCGCCGAGCAGCAGCAAGCCAGCGACGGCGAACAGGCGGAAAAAAGATCCGGGCATGCGCCACCTTCGTGAATTTGGAAGCAACGCACGCAATATAGGGCAATGCGCGCACTATTCCCATTCAATTTCCGAAAATGCTGCGGTTGCGTTGCGGCTGTTGAAGTCGTCGAACAATTCCCATCGGGATCGCTCGGAGCTCGCTGCCGAGCTCGCTGCCGCAATCGGCTTGCCGCTTGCGACGAGCCCGCGGACGTCCGAGGCCAGCGTTTCGAGATAGCGGCGCTCGTCGGCTAGGGCGGCCGGCCATGCACTCACAGGACCGTGACCGGGAACCACGCGTTGCGCTGATAGGGCGCCGAGCTCGCCGAGCGCGCCCAGCCAGCCGCGGATGCTGCCGTCCAGCACGGGCGTGTGGGCCAGAAACACCAGATCGCCCGCAAACAAGGTTCCGGATTTTTCATCGAGCACCGTGAGATCGCAATCGCTATGCGCGGCAGGCCACGCCCGCAAGACGAGGGTTCGCGCGCCGAGATCCAGGTTGAGCGTGCCGCTGACGAGCAGCGTTGGTGGCACGATGCGGATCTCGTCGATCAGCTCATCGCCCATGGTCCGGCGAAACGCATCGAGATAGAATTGTCCGCGCGCGGCCAGCGTGCGTGGCAGGTTCGCGTGGCCGACGAACGTCGTTCCGTCCTGCACGAAGGCGGCGTTGCCGAAAACGTGATCGGGATGGCCGTGCGTATTGATGACGTAGCGGATCGGCTTGTCCGTGCGGGCGCGAATGGCTGCCATCAATTGTCGTCCCTCGCGGACGCTGCCACCGGTATCGATTACCGCGACCGCATCTTCGCCAACGATGAAACCGACATTGGCGATCGCGCCGTCGTTCTCGCGCGTCATCTGCGCGGTTTGGCCGTTGTGCACGAACACGCCATCCGCAACGGAGTTCACGGGCAACTCAATTTGCTGCGCGCGCGAGGCTGTTGCCGTAGCGAGCATCGCGAACGCGGCCAGGATCACTGCGGCATGAGCCATATTTCGGCCTCCGTCTCACCACGAAGCGCTGTCGACAATTCCATGCTTCATCGTAACCTGGTTTGCGTCGCAGCACAGGCAACGAGGCCGCTATCGGGATTATTCCTGTTGCAGGGTCCAATTGACAAGCTTAGCATTTTGCTCGTCTGCGGCTTCAACGGAACTTCGTTCGTCGGGGTTGCCGATATTTTTCCGAAGTTTGCAACCATGGTGGGCCGGAAGTGCAGCAGCTTTTGATGACATATGCCGGGCAGAAGCGCTGGCTGACGATTTCGATACTGACGATCCTCGCCGTGCTCATCGGGCGTGATGTCGCGCGCGCGCAGATCAACGAAACGGGCGATTTGTCGATCGAACTCGTCGATCCCAAGGTGCTGCGCGTCTGCGCCGATCCGCACAATCTGCCGTTTTCCAACGACAAGGGCGAGGGTTTCGAGAACAAGCTTGCCGAGCTGTTCGCGGAGAAACTGCAGAAGAAGCTGGACTACATGTATTTCCCGCAGGCGACCGGCTTCGTCCGGATGACGCTTGGGGCCCATCGTTGCGACGTCATCATGGGCTTCCCGCAAGGCGACGACCTGGTCCAGGGTACCAATCCCTATTACCGTACCGCCTATGCGCTGGTTGCCAAGCGGGGCAGCGGCCTCGAAGACGTTGCGACGCTGGAAGACGAGCGCCTGAAAGGCAAACATATCGGCATCGTGGCAGGCACGCCGCCGGCCACGAACATGGCGATCAACGGCCTGATGGCGAATGCCAAGCCATATCAGTTGATGGTCGATACGCGCATCGACTCGTCAGCGGAAGCCATGATCGCCGACCTGATGTCGGGTAAGATTGACGCCGGCATTCTCTGGGGACCGATGGCGGGCTTCTATGCGAAGAAGGCGAACCCGCCGCTCCATGTCACGCCTCTCGTGAAGGAAAAGACGGGCCCGCGACTGGCCTATCGCATCGGCATGGGAGTGCGGGCGGCCGATCAGAACTGGAAACGGCTGCTTAACCGCCTGATCCAAGAGAACCAACCGGCCATCAACAAGATATTGCTGGATTACGGCGTTCCCTTGCTCGACGAAAACGATCGGCCGATCGGCGCGGAGACGGCAACGAAAACGCCATGAAGGAAGCGCTCGCAGGCCTGATCCTTGCGGCGTTCACATTCATTGTCTCGACATCAGCGCAGGACAGGCCTCCTGAGCCCGACGGGTACCGCATGGAAGACTACCGTGCGCCGGTCCCCGCGACCCTTGCCGATGCGCGCGTTCTGACGACCGCGGAAGCCGGCGCGATCTGGCGAGCAAAAGCGGCCGTGTTCATCGACGTAATGCCCCGCGCGCCGAAGCCGCACAATCTTCCCGAAGGCACGGTCTGGCGCGATCAGCCGCGGCTCAACATTCCCGGCAGCATGTGGCTGCCGGACACCGGCTACGGAAAGCTCGCGGCGGCGACGGAAGATTATCTGCGGCGCGGCCTCGTCCGCGCGACGGCGGGCAACACTATCGCGCTGGTCGTGGTTTACTGTCAGGCCGATTGCTGGATGTCCTGGAACGCGGCAAAGCGAATCCTGGCATACGGCTATTCCAATGTAGCGTGGTACCCCGATGGAACCGACGGCTGGGAACGGGCCGGCCTGGACCTCACTGAGTCGCAACCGGAGCCGCGGACAGGTGAGGAGACTTCGTCGCGGCGCTAGGGACTATTCTATCTCCTGCTGAATCGTTCGTCCGAGCGCGAACAGACGCTGGTCGATCGCCGTTGGCACCTCGCAGACGAATTTAATGACATTCCTCCGATCCTCGAAGATCCGCGTCTGCCACACCAGCTGATTGCCGAGCTCGTCGATCTTGGCCTGATCGGGCGGGGACGCGCCGTGCAGCGCCTGCAGGGCGAGCGTATCGTCACGGATTTTTTCGGCGGCCGCGCGTTGCTTGCGGGTCACGCGCTCCAGCCCATTCAGGACCTGGGAGCGTTGGGCATTGAGGGAATCGAACAGGCCGGAAAACAGCAATTTTCCGCTTCCGGTCTTGTCGGCTGCACCGTTCAGATATTCTGTGATTGCCTTCTGCGCTTCCTCAAGCGGGGTGCGCCGCGCCGCGAGCTTTGCTACCAGCGCGCTGACCTTGGCATCGTCCTTCCACTTGCCGGAGATGTCGTCGAGCGGTGGGCCTGCCCACACCGCGGCGAGGGATATCTCGGGCACCTTGGCCTGGGTGCACGGCCAATCCGGATAGCGGGGATCGGCGGCATGGCAGAACCTGATCGTCGCCATAACGGCAAGACAAGCTACGATTGCGGTCCGATATTTCATGTCTCGCCTCCGGCCGGTCCGCGGCGGATCAGGCCACGCGATGGATCGTAGGCGTAAATTGCGCCGACCATGAAGACGATCGTGCAGCCGCCGACGACCGCGAGCGCGATCCAGTTCACTTGCCCATACAGCGCAAAACGTATCAGCTCCACGGCATGCGTGAACGGATTGAACTGACAGACATAGTAGAGCATCGGGCTGCTCTCCAGGATGCGCCACAGCGGATAGAGCGCCGAGGAAGCGAAGAACATCGGGAAGATGACAAAGTTCATCACGCCCGCAAAATTCTCAAGCTGCTTGATGCCGGAAGAGATCAGCATCCCCAAGGCGCCGAGCATTAGGCCCGACAAGATCAGCGCGGGCAGCACCGTCAGATAGCCGGCCGGCGGAGGCGCGATATCCCAGAACCAGGCGATCAGCAGGAAGGCATACACCTGGAGCAGCGAGACCGCGGTTCCCGCCAGAAGCTTGCAGGACAAGAGAAACCATCGCGGCAGCGGGCTCACCAGCAACGTCCGCATATTGCCCATCTCGCGGTCGTAGACCATGGAGAGCGAGGACTGCATGCCGTTGAAGAGCTGGATCATCGCCATCAGGCCGGGCGCGATATAGACCTCATACAGGATGTAGGTTTCGTAGGGTGGGATGATGGAGAGGCCGAGCACCTGGCGGAAGCCGGCGGCGAAGATGAACAGCCACACCAAAGGCCGCACCAGCGCCGAGATGAAGCGTTCGCGCTGATGCAGGAAACGAAGCGCCTCGCGCCACACGATACCGCTCAGGCAGGTGAAATATTCGGCGAGCGAGAAGCCGCTCCGGATCGGCCTTATGGTGGCTGATGTCATGATGCTGGACTCCCGCTCTGCGCGGTGGAGCCGGTCAGCCGCATGAACGCCGTGTTGATATCGCTGCCGCCGGTATCGGCGATAACCCGCGCCACCTTGCCCTGGGCCAGTACGCGGCCCTGATGCAGCACTATCAGATCGTCGTTTGAACCGATCTCGTCGAACAGATGTGTCGCCCACAACACGCTTATTCCCTGTTCGGTGACGAGCTGGCGGACGTGGTTGAGGATGTCGGCGCGTGCCTTGACGTCGAGGCCGACGGTTGCCTCGTCGAGCAGGAGCAGCCGCGGGCGGTGCAGAAGCGCCCGTGCGATTTCCAACCGTCGCATCTGGCCGCCGGAGAGATCGCGCACCTTGCTGCCGGCGCGGTCGGCAAGGCCGATGCGAGCCAGCACCTCGCGGCTACGTTCGCGGGCATCGCGTCTGGCGATGCCGTGCAGGGCTGCGTGATAAAGCAGGTTCTGCGTCACCGAGAGGTCGAGATCGAGCGTGCGGGGCTGAAACACCACGCCGAGCAGGCGCAATGCTTCGCCGGGCGCTCGCGCGACGTCATGGCCGAAAATCCCGATATGTCCGCGCTGGATTCCGAACAGCCGCGTGATCAGCGAGAACAGCGTGCTCTTGCCGGCGCCGTTCAGGCCAAGCAGCGCCGTGAAACTTGCTGGTGCGACGGTGAAGCCGATGTCGATCAGTGCATGTCGGGCGCCATAGGAATGGCTGACGCCGTCGATCGACAACGCTGGTATCTCCGCGGCGTCAAGCCGGGAAGGAATGTCCTGCGTGTTCTGACCAGCGGAAAGTTTGTCAGTGGCCTTCATGGCTCTGCAATCGTGATACCCCAGGGCAGCTCGCCGACCTGGATCGTCTTGATGACCTTCTGCGCGGCGACGTCGATGATCGAGACGTCGTTCGAAACGCCATTGGTAACCATCAGATATTTCTCGTCCGGGGTGAATGCCATGTGCCACACCCGCTGTCCCACCAGCAGATACTTGGTGACCTTGTGGCTGGCGGCATCAACGACCGCGACGCGATTGGCAGGGCCGAGCGCGACGAAAGCGGTCTTGCCGTCCTTGGTCATGCCGATGCCGACCGGCTGGATGGCTTCGCTCCGTAAGCCGGGAATCTCGAATGTAATCTTCTTCGTGACCTCCCGCTTGACCGGATCGATCACCGAAATGGTGCCGCCGATCTCCGACGATACCCACACTTCGGAATTGTCACGCTTGAACTCGGCGAAGCGCGGGCGCGCATCGACCAAAACATTGGCGACGATCTGGCGCGTCGCGGTGTCGATGAAATGCGCCATGTTGGTAGTCTCGGAAGTATTGATCAGGATTTTGCCGTCCGGGCTGATCGCCATGCCCTCCGGCTCGACGCCGACCTGGATTTCGCCCAGACGGGCGCGCTTTTCGACGTCGATGATGGTCACCGTGTTGTCGTTCTCGTTGGCGACGTAGAGGAGCTTGCCCTCAGAATCGAGGGCGAACAGTTCGGGGTCCGGGCCGGAGGGCAGGGTATCGACCACCTCCTGCTTGGCGACGTCGATGACCTGAATGCTGTCGTCATCGCCGACCGCCACGAAAACAAACTTGCCGTCCCTCGTGAACTCGATGCCGCGCGGCCGCTGGCCGACCTTGATCGTCTTGGTGACGGTCCAACTGTTCGTATCGATCACGGATACAGTATTACTCTTCTCGTTGGATACATAGGCGATGAAGGCCGAGGCGGGGCCCGCCGTCGCGAGCAGGAAAGCCATTCCGGAAAGCAGGCAATGACGGTACATACGCAATCCATCCTCCCTCATTGTAGCTTGCACTTGGTTTCCGGCCGATCGGCGCCAAGTGTATCGAGCTCCGACACCTGGTGCAAAAATCCTTCCTGCGGCGAAACCGAGACCACCATGCGCCCATCGACCAGCAGGATTGGCTGACGAAGCTGCAGGTTCCAGTCCCGCAGCGTCAGCCGCCGGCCCTTGAACGCCGCAATGGAAAAGTCGGGTCCTTTAAGAAACTCCGATACCGGCTTTGGGTCACCGGACTTCGTGCGCGATGTCGCTTCACCGATCATGCGCGCTGCCGTCCATGCTTGCATGTCCAGTGCGGTCATGTGTCGCAAATTCAATTTTGCAAACCGGTTCTGGATCTGGATCGCGCCCCACTGGTCCTGCGCGGCGTGCCAACTGGTCGGAACCAGCCCGGCCGAGCCGGCAACCGGACGTGGGTCCCAAGTGCGGTAGGGCAGGTAGGACGCAAATACCTCGCTTTCGTCAGCAGCGACGAGGACGTCATAGGCCGGCGCTTGCTGGGTGAACACCGGCATTTGCCGCTGGATCAAAGTGACGCCGCTGTCGGTACGGCGGGCGCCACCGGTGTCTTCGAAGATTCGCTCCTGAACGATCTTGGCGCCGAAGCGCGTCGCTGCGCGGCGCAATGCGTCGGCATACAGTTTGTCCTGCTGATGCGAGCCGACGACAAACAGCCAGCGCTTCCATTGCTTCCACACCAGATACTGGGCGAGCGCATCCGCCAGCATCGAGCGCGTCGGCGCGACATGGATCACGTTGGCGCGACAGTCCTGTTCGCGCAACCGGTCGTCGATCGCGCCGGCATTCAATAGCAACGTGCCGCGTTCGCGAAGCGTGTCGGCTGCCTTCAATAAATCGTCCGCAGGAAGGTCGGCAATGATGAAGCCGGTGCGCGCGGCAAGCGCCGCCGCGGCCTTTGCGACATCCTCATTGTCCTTGAGCCGGACTTCCTCCAGCGTGAAATGCTGATTGAGGAACTTACCCGTGGTGTTGTTGTCCTCGATGGCAAGGCGTGCGCCGGCAAGGCCGTCGTTCTCGGCTGGCAGTTCGACGAGCGACAATTTCGCCTTGACGCCGGCGCGGCCGAGATAGCCGATGCCGATCTCGATCGGGTCGGCCGCGAGCACGGGGGTGGCCGCGATGCAGAAACCGATCGCAACGACCAACCATCGGAACATGGCTTCTCCCTGACAGGTCTTTCTCTTCGCCGTATGGCGGACCGTTTGACCTGAACCATGACCGAATTGTTTTGGCTTGCAACCCAATTCTCTGTGGGACGGCTCTACGCCGTTTCAGCCCTTCAGGCGCTCGGCGTGCCAGCGCAGATGATCGGACATGAACGTGGAGATGAAGTAGTAGCTGTGGTCATAGCCGGGCTGCCGGCGCAAGGTGAGGGGGATTTTGGCTTTCTCGCATGCGCCCTGCAGCAGCTCCGGGCGGAGCTGTTGGGTCAGAAACTGATCGGCGTCACCGTAGTCGACCAGGAGATCGGACACTCTGGCGCCGTCCTCGATCAACGCCACCGCATCGTGCTTGCGCCATGCTTGCCTGACGTCGCCAAGATAACCACCGAGGGCCTTGATACCCCACGGCACCTGCGAGGGCGCGACGATCGGCGAAAACGCGCTTGCCGCGCGATAGCGGTCGGGATGGCGCAGCGCGACCGTCAGCGCGCCGTGACCGCCCATGGAGTGGCCAAGAATGGATTGCCGATTCGGGTCCACGGGAAAGTTTTCGGCGACCAGTTTCGGCAGCTCTTCCGTGACGTAGCTCCACATGCGGTAATTGCGGGCGAACGGCTCCTGCGTCGCATCGACATAGAAGCCGGCACCAAGCCCAAAATCGTAGGCATTGGCGGGATCGCCGGGCACGCCTTCACCGCGCGGGCTGGTGTCGGGCGCAACGAAGATCAATCCAAGTGCGGCGCAGGCGCTGCGGAATTCGCCCTTTTCCGTCACGTTGGCGTGGGTGCAGGTCAGGCCGGAGAGATACCAGACCACCGGCAGCCTGGCGCCGCCGGCGTGCGGAGGGACATAGACCGAGAAGGTCATGTCGGTGCGGGTCTCGCGGCTGGGGTGCTTGTAAACGCCCTGCACACCGCTGTGCGATTTGTTGAGCGAAACGGTTTGCATCGTCATGAATTGGCCACTCCAGCGCCGCTTCGCGTCATCTCAAGCCACGCGGTTCTCGATTGCTAACCGCACCAGTTCGGCAGATGTACGCACACCGAGCTTTTGGCGCATAATCGAGGAGGTATTGGCGACCGTCTTGTAGGAGGAATGGACCAACCACGCAATTTCGGACAGGCTTTTGCCGGCACTGAGCAGGCGCAATATCTCCATCTCGCGTGAAGTCAATTTCGAAAGAGGGCTCTGGGCGAACGAGGGTCTCGCGAATGCAATACTTCGAGCCATCGCCGGCGGCAGATAAACTCCCCCCTTTGCAACTTCACGGATGGCCTCAACCAGCTCCTGAGGATCCCCGGTTTTGGAAACATAACCCTTGGCGCCGACTTGGATGGCGCGCGCGGCGAATACCGGATCATCGTTCATGCTGAACATGATGATACGTACCGAGGCATCGCGCCCTAGGAGGCGTCGGGCCAGTTCAAACCCGGAAACCGTCGGCAGGTTGATATCGAGCACGCAGATATCCGGATGACGTTCGCCGAACACGCGCTCGCCACTCTCCGCGTCGGAGGCTTCCAATATGTCGATCTCGGGGTCGTCCGCGAACAGGGCACGGCACCCCGAAGCAACGATGCGATGGTCATCAACGATCAGAATGCGCATTGGCATTGGTCCCGAATACCCGCGTCACTCCCGTTGCCGCACCGCATCAGGCGAAACACCGCACAGACTTCGGGGCGATACTTGCCGTCGATGGTCATGCAACCCGGGCGATGTTGCTATACGGTTCGATTAGATAGGCGCCAGTTTTATCTGTCAACGCTCCCCTCAACGAGGAACCGAAGACGGTTTCGCTCCCAGACAAACGCGAGTTCTCTCCTGGACAAAGGCTATGTGGCAAAAACTTTCCTTACGCGCCCGGATAAACTTGCTGCTCGCGCTCGTCCTCACGCTCGGTTTAGCCGCCAATATTGCGCGACTTGTGCTTGAGGCTGGACCTCGCGTCCGGGCCGAAGATCAAAGCGTCATTCGGCTGGCGCGTGAATTCATCGATACGATCGTTGCGGGACTGAATGAGGCGCCAGACGCAGAAGTGCGGCTGAACCAGATTGTTCACGACCTCAACCGGCTTCGCCACGTCAGTATCACGCGGCAGGGTGAAGCGGCCGAGCGAGCCGGGGCAGCGGCCAACCCGGACGACAATGCCGATGCACGCTCACCGCCGGCATGGTTTGTCACGCTTGTTCACCCCGAAAAGACCACGGTGAACGTGCCGATCTCAATCAAGGGAAAACCGGGTTCGCTGCTCATCACATCGCATCCGAACGACGAGGTGGCCGAGATCTGGGATGGAATTATCACTCAGCTCCTGATCGGCACGGTGATTGCGATCATTCTCTTCCTCATTACGATCAGGGTCGTCAGCCGGGCGCTTGCGCCAATCCAGACGCTTTCGGAAGCAATGACGAAAATCGAAGCCGGCGGCTACGACACGCGCGTGAAGCCGGATGGCCCGCCGGAACTGGTGGCCATCTGCGACAAGTTGAATCACCTCGCCGCCACTTTGGGTAATGCGGTTGACGACAAGAGGCGCCTGGCCGAGCGCGTCGTCTCGCTGCAGGATGTCGAACGTAAGGAAATCGCGCGCGAGCTTCATGATGAATTCGGGCCGTATCTCTTTGCCTTGCGAGCCCATGCCGGTGCGCTGACCCGGATCGCAGACGCAAAGGATCCAAACGTAGAGGCGACGCGAAAGCACGGCAGCGCGATATTGGAACAGGTAAACGCCTTGCAGCAGTCCAATCGGCGGGTGCTTGAAAAGCTGCGCCCTGCGGGACTGACGGAGCTCGGTCTTCGCGAAGCGCTCGGTGCGCTCCTGCGTCTGTGGGGGGAGTCGCATCCCGACGTCGTTATCGAAACGGCAATCTCGCAGTCGCTCGGCGACACAGGCGAGACGGCCGACTTGACGATCTACCGCACCATTCAGGAAGCACTGACCAATGTCTTTCGCCACGCGGGTGCCACCTGCGTCAACGTAACCGTTGAACCTATTGAGCTGTCCTCGGGATTGACCGGACGAGGCGGCGTCTTGGTGCTGGTCCGCGACAATGGCGGCGGATTGAGGCCGGATCACAAGCTTGGTCTTGGGCTCACGGGAATGCGCGAGCGCATTCTGGCGCTGGGTGGCTCGCTCACGATTGCTTCCGGAGACAGCGGCGTAACCGTGGAGGCCGTGATTCCGAGGGACGCGCGTTACTGACTCGGGAATTTTTCCCTTTTTGGTCGGGACGTTTTGAATGGTGCGCGACCTGATTGACGTTCTAAGATCGTCCGCAACCAACCGGCGGGGACCAATGCGGCCGGTATGGAATGGGGATGAAATAGAATGGGCGCTCGATTCCTGTTTATTGGGACACTATCGCTATGCTTCGTTCCCGGGGGTAACAGTGCGCAGGCCCAAACTGCGTCAAGCGATAGCGAGGTCCTGCCGGCCATCGAGGTGATCGCCCCAACGACATCAGCCCGACCAGCGGCCCGACCAGCCCGCGGCAGTACTGCACTTCGAGCCACCCGAAATGTGCGCAGGGTCTATGTCTATCCGACCGCACCTACGCCGACGGTCGGCTTGGGAATGGACGTCGACAAGGTGCCGGCAGCAATCAATGCCTTTGGTGCTGGGCAGATCGCGCGCACGGGCTCGCTGAACATCGCGGATGCACTGCAGCAACAGGTGCCGGGTATCATCATCAGTGATACTACCGGAAATCCATTTATGCCTGACGTACAGTTTCGAGGTTTCGTCGCATCTCCGGTCGCCGGAACTCCTCAGGGACTGGCGGTTTACCAGAACGGGATGCGCATCAACGAAGCGTTCGGCGACACCGTTAATTGGGACCTGATCCCGACCGCTGCGATCAGGTCGGCCACCGTCGTAACCAACAATCCCGCGTTCGGTCTCAATGCGCTGGGCGGAGCCGTCAACGTGCAGATGAAGGACGGATTCAACTATAAAGGTGCCGAAATCAACACGATGGGCGGCTCGTTCGGACGTATCCAGAGTTCGGCGCAGTATGGCAAGCAGATCGACAATTTCTCCGTCTATGGTGCGCTGGAAGGTGTGCGCGACAACGGCTACCGCAATTTTTCAGAATCAGCCATTCGGCGCTTCTATGGCGATGTCGGCTACCGGACCGACAGCAGCGAATTTCACCTCAACGTAGGCGTTGCCAAAAACAATTTCGGCGCAGCGGCGGCGGTGCCGGTCGAACTTCTGCAGAAGTATTGGGGCGCGACCTATACAACACCGCAGACCACGGACAACCGCGTTGCCTACGCGAACCTGACCGGAAAGGTCGAGGTCACACCGACCTGGACGATCGACGGCTCGGTGCGCGTCCGCACGTTCCGGCAGAAGACTGTGGACGGAAACCCGACTGAGACGGAGCCATGTGCCGCCGATCCGGGGCTGCTTTGCTTCAACGATGATGACGTGCCGGCAAACGGCCTTAACGGGGTCCAGCTTGCAAATCCCTTCCCCGCGGACGCGGTGCTGGGACAGATCGATCGGACAACAACCCGTTCGACGACGACAGGGGCGACCCTGCAGGCAACCAACACCGACCAGTTATTCGGACACAACAACCAGTTCATGATCGGCACCAGTTTCGACTCCGGCGTCACCCGCTTCGGGGCCAGCGCGGAACTGGGCACGATCGGCTCAAATTATGTCGTCAACGGCAGCGGCATATTTCTCGGGCCGTCCGGTGAGCCCATATCCATCGGTCCGGTCTCGCTTCGAGCCACCAACAAATACACCGGAGTCTATGCGCTCGACACGTTCGACGTGACGGACGCGTTCTTAATCTCGGGCGGCGGCCGGTTCAACCATGCGCGTATCGTGCTTGAGGATCAAATCGGCACCGCGCTCAATGGTAATCATACGTTCAGCCGCTTCAATCCAATGATCGGCGGCACATACAAGATCACGCCGGGCTTGACGGCCTATGCAGGGTATTCCGAAGCCAACCGCGCCCCGACCCCGCTGGAGCTCGCGTGTGCGGACCCGGCGCGCCCCTGTCTCATCGCAGCATTCCTGATCGCGGATCCGCCGCTGAAACAAGTCGTGTCCCGTACCGTTGAGGCCGGCCTGCGCGGCACCAAGGAGCTGAATATCGGAACGCTCGGGTGGAAGGTCGGCGCGTTCCGCGCGACGAATGCCGATGACATCCTGGCGATTCCCAGCCCTGAGTTGCAGGGATTTGGCTATTTCCAGAACGTGGGCAGGACACGGCGCCAGGGCATCGAGGCCCAGGTCAATCTGACGTCGAAGACGCTGCAACTCTATGCCAGCTATGCTCTCGTGGATGCGCGCTTCCTCGATGCCCTGCAGGTCGGCTCCAACAGCCCGTTTGCCGATGCCGACGGCAATGTCCAGATCGTACCGGGCAACCGAATCCCCGCGATCCCACGCAACCGGGTCAAGGTTGGCATCGATTATTCTGTCACCGACGCCTTCAAGGTCGGCGGCGATGCGTTGTTCGTCGCGAGCCAGTATTTTGCCGGCGATGAATCCAATCAGGCGGCGAGGCTCCCCGGCTATTCGGTTTTCAACCTGCACGCTTCGTATCAGATCAACAAGACGTTTCAGATCTACGGCCGCGTCGACAATATCCTGGATAATCGCTATGCGACTTACGGGACGTTCTTCGAGATGGATGATATTCCCAATTTCACCAATGGCGGCGCGGCCTTCACCGACCCGCGTTCGGTCCTCCCGGCGCGGCCGCGCGCCTTTTACGCGGGCCTGAAGGCGACCTTCTAGGCTCGGATATAACGCAGGAGAGTCGGCGGCAATGCGCAGCAGAACATCAGCTTGCCGGATGCTCGCGTCAGGAAGCGTCCCGCGCCGGATCGGCGCAATGCGCCTTGTGGATGGCGGAGGGAACGAACCCGAAATGCTTCCGGAACACGCGGCTGAAGTGCGACGAGCTGGAAAAGCCCCACGAAAATGCGACGTCCGTGATCGTCTTTCCGTGCTGGGTCTCCAGCTCCTGCCGGCAGTGCAGCAGCCTCGCCCGCCATATGTAATCGCTGACGGTCATGCCCTTGTCGCTGAACAGCATGTGCAGATAGCGCTTGGTGCAGCCCAATGCCGCCGAGATCTGGTCGATGCAAAGCTCCGGGTCGCGCAAATGTTCGCGGATGAAGGCTTGAGCCCGGATGTACATCGCCTCGGGACCGACGCGATCGAACATCGTGTCGGCCTCGCGCAGCGGCAACAGCAGCAGATCGATCAGCGAATCAGCGACGCCGATGGCGTTGTAGGGCGACAGCCTGTTCGCTTCGTCAAACGCGGTGTGCACGAAGTCGTAGGCGATGCGGCCGGTGCCGTTACGCGCGGAGAGCTTGCACGGCAACATCTTTGCCGTGCGGAAGCCGCGTTCGTGAAGCAGTGCCTTTGGGACGATCACGACCTCGTGCCGGGTCAGCGAGGGGCTGACGATCGTGTGCGGGCAGGAGACGTCATAGGCGAGGCAATCGCCGGGCATGATGTCGATGCGACGGCCGCCCTGTTCGAAATGCGAGATGCCGTAGGTCTGGAACAGTATCTTGACGTAGGGATGTTCGCTCAGTTTCGTGCCTGAGACCGTGTGCGCGATGCGATGCTGACTTGCCTCGATCTGACACAGTTTGAGCTGCGAGACGGTAGTGTAGTTGATTCGCGCCTCGAGCGAAGAACCTTCCAGCGGATCGACATCAAACTGGCCGCAGAGATCGGTCAGCGCATCTGACCAAGTTTGGAGCTGCCTCTTCGGCGTTAATCCGGAAGTGCTGAGTGAGCGGACTGTATCGGACATGGTCGAAACACCGATTCGAGAACAGGCCGCGACCTCGGCAAAAGCTTCGGTCACAGGACGCTACATTTGACTCAACTTAAGGCAGTCGCAGGGAAATCGCGCAGATTCTTCCCAATATCCCTTTGACAATCCTCCAACTTAGTTTCGGCTGCGTCAAGGGGAACCTCAGCCTCGGGACGCGCGGGCGCTGAGGGAACAAGGCCACGATTGATGCTTCGCAGCATGAGAAGACGGCTCCCGGCGCCCAAAATTAAAAAGTTCGTTGTGTTTCGCTTTTGAGCAAACGCGGTTCGCTCTTGGGCAAGTTTCCTATTCCCGAACGGGATAGGAATAGGGACCAAGAATGGAAAATGGGCCGTCTCGGCGGAAACCCAAAACTCTTAAATCTGGGAGGAAACCATTATGCGCAAGGTGCTATCCGCTGCCTGTCTCGGCGCCGTGGCGGCATTCGCCGCCGGCGTTGCGTACGCCAACGACGAACTGATCAAGATGTCGCAGAACCCAAAGGACTGGGTGCAGCCGGCCGGCGACTACGCCAACACACGCTATTCGAAGCTTAACCAGATCACCGCAGCCAATGTCGGCAAGCTCCAGGTCGCCTGGACCTTCTCGACCGGCGTGCTCCGCGGCCATGAAGGCGGGCCGCTCATCATCGGCAACATGATGTACGTCCATACCCCGTTCCCGAACAAGGTCTACGCTCTTGACCTTTCTCAGGAGAACAAGATCGTCTGGAAGTACGAGCCGAAGCAGGATCCGAACGTCATTCCGGTAATGTGCTGCGACACGGTCAACCGCGGCGTGGCCTATGGCGATGGCAAAATCTTCCTGCATCAGGCCGACACCACGCTGGTTGCCCTCGATGCCAAGACCGGCAAGGTCGAGTGGAGCGTCAAGAACGGCGATCCCGGCAAGGGCGCCACGGGCACCTCCTCGCCACTGGTCGTCAAGGACAAGGTTCTGATTGGAATTTCCGGCGGCGAGTTCGGCGTTCAGTGTCACGTCACCGCCTACGACCTCAAGTCAGGTAAGCAGGTGTGGCGAGCCTTTTCCGAAGGGCCGGACGAACAGCTCCTGGTCGATCCCGTGAAGACCACCGATCTCGGCAAGCCGATCGGCAAGGATTCGAGCATCAAGACCTGGCAAGGCGACCAATGGAAGATCGGTGGCGGCTGCACATGGGGCTGGCTGTCCTATGACCCCGGCCTGAACCTCGTTTACTACGGCTCGGGAAATCCCTCGACCTGGAATCCAAAGCAGCGTCCGGGCGACAACAAGTGGTCGATGACGATCTTCGCGCGCAATGCCGACACCGGGATGGCCAAGTGGGTCTACCAGATGACGCCCCACGACGAATGGGACTATGACGGCGTCAACGAAATGATCCTCAGCGATCAGCAGATCGGCGGCACGGAACGCAAGCTTCTGACCCATTTCGACCGCAATGGGCTCGCCTATACGATGGACCGCGACACCGGTGAATTGCTGGTGGCCGAGAAGTATGACCCGAAGGTCAACTGGACCACCGGCGTCGACATGAACAAGAGTTCGCCGACCTACGGGCGTCCGAAGGTGGTCGATCAGTATTCAACCGAAAAGGGCGGTGAGGACAAGAACACCAAGGGTATCTGCCCGGCCGCGCTCGGCACCAAGGACCAGCAGCCGGCAGCCTACTCGCCGGATACGCAACTGTTCTACGTGCCGACCAACCACGTCTGCATGGACTATGAGCCGTTCAAGGTGAGCTACACCGCAGGCCAGCCCTATGTCGGGGCGACGCTTTCGATGTATCCGCCTCAAGGCGAAAGCCATATGGGCAACTTCATCGCCTGGGACAACAAGACCGGCAAGATCGTGTGGTCGAACAAGGAGCCGTTCTCGGTGTGGTCAGGTGCGCTCGCTACCGCCGGCGGCGTGGTGTTCTACGGAACGCTCGAAGGTTACCTCAAGGCGGTCGATGCCAAGACGGGCAAGGAGCTCTACAAGTTCAAGACTCCGTCCGGTATCATCGGTAACGTCAACACCTATGAGCAGGGCGGCAGGCAGTATGTGGCCGTGCTGTCCGGTGTTGGCGGCTGGGCGGGTATCGGCCTTGCAGCCGGCCTGACCGAGCCAACTGAAGGCCTCGGCGCAGTCGGCGGCTACGCCGCGCTGAGCAATTATACCGCACTCGGCGGCACGCTCACGGTGTTCGCGCTGCCGCAGTAAAGCAGGACCACCTCGTCCGGCGCGTGGCTCGTTCCACGCGCCGGTTGATCTAGACCGAACTCGAGGATGAGCTCTTGCGTATTATCTGGTTGATTACCGCCACTCTCGTGCTTGTGGCGCCGGGATTGGTTGCCCACGCTGCTGACGATCCCAAGGCTGTCAAGTCGGAGGATGGCAAGTATCTCGACAAGGAAGGAAACCCGACCTTCAACGTCGCGGCCGACGGGACAGTCGATTGGTACACTTATTCCGGCTTCCGTCGCTATCACTCGGAATGCCACGTCTGTCATGGCCCTGATGGGATGGGGTCGACCTACGCGCCGGCATTGAAGGATTCGCTGAAAACGATGAGCTACGGCGATTTCCTCGGCGTGGTCGCCAGCGGTCGCAAGAACGTCAATACCGCGCAAGAGAGCGTCATGCCGGCGTTCGGCGACAATCCGAACGTCGCTTGCTACATGGACGACCTCTACGTCTATCTGCGCGCTCGCGCGCATGACGCGGTCGGCCGCGTGCGACCTCCCAAGCGTGAAGATAAACCCGACGCCTACACTCAGGCGGAAGCAGCCTGCATGGGGACCAAATGAACATGCCGAACATCCGCGGTGTGCGTTTCGATATCCTGATGCAGCGGCTTGAAAAGAAAATGTGGAGCCTACAATGAAGACCCGCGCTGCTGTCGCGTTCGAGGCCAAGAAGCCTCTTGAAATCGTTGAGGTTGATCTCGACGGCCCAAAAGCCGGTGAGGTTCTCGTCGAGATAAAGGCGACTGGTATCTGCCACACCGACGCTTACACGCTCGATGGCTTTGACAGCGAAGGCATCTTTCCGTCGATCCTCGGTCATGAGGGCGCAGGCATCGTCCGCGAGGTTGGGCCGGGCGTGACGTCAGTCAAGGCCGGCGATCACGTGATTCCGCTCTACACGCCGGAATGCCGCCAGTGCAAGAGCTGCCTGAGCGGCAAGACCAATCTTTGTACGGCCATCCGCGCGACCCAGGGCAAGGGGCTGATGCCGGACGGTACCTCGCGCTTCAGCTATCAGGGCAAGCCGATCTACCACTACATGGGCTGCTCGACCTTCTCGAACTTTACCGTGCTGCCGGAAATCGCGGTGGCAAAGATTCGCGAGGATGCGCCCTTCGACAAGAGTTGTTACATCGGTTGCGGGGTGACGACGGGTGTTGGCGCCGTGGTTAATACCGCCAAGGTGACACCGGGCGCCAACGTCGTCGTGTTCGGTCTCGGCGGCATCGGGCTCAACGTCATCCAGGGCGCGAAGATGGTGGGCGCCGACAAGATCGTCGGCGTTGACATCAACGATTCCAAGGAGGATTGGGGCCGCCGTTTCGGCATGACCCATTTCGTCAATCCGACCAAGGTCAGCGACATCGTCCAGCATCTCGTCGGGCTTACCGACGGCGGTGCCGACTACACCTTCGACTGCACCGGCAACACCACCGTGATGCGGCAGGCGCTCGAGGCGTGCCATCGCGGCTGGGGCGTCTCGGTCGTTATCGGGGTCGCGGAGTCGGGCAAGGAAATCGCTACCCGACCGTTCCAGCTCGTGACCGGTCGCGTCTGGAAGGGAACAGCCTTTGGCGGCGCGCGTGGCCGCACTGATGTGCCGAAAATCGTCGACTGGTACATGAACGGAAAGATTGAGATCGATCCGATGATCACCCACGTCCTCAAGCTGGAGGAGATCAACCAGGGATTCGATCTCATGCACCAAGGAAAATCGATCCGCTCGGTTGTCGTATTTTGAATTGCAGAACTTCAAACACAAGGAGGATAGGCCATGACTGTTCATATCCACCCATCGGTCGATAGCGGCGTAAAGAAAGGGTCGGGCAGCTTCGCCGGCGGCACCCTTGTCTGCAAATGCACGGATGCGCCGGTCAAGGTCGCCATCAAGGGCGATGTGGCCCACAACCACGCCTGCGGCTGCACCAAATGCTGGAAGCCCGAAGGGGCGACCTTCTCCGTCGTCGCCGTCGTTCCGCGCGACAATGTGAAGGTGACTGAGAACGGCGACAAGCTGCAGATTGTCGACGCGTCGGCGACGATCCAGCGGTATGCCTGCAAGGCCTGCGGTACGCACATGTACGGCCGGATCGAGAACACGGGGCATCCATTCTATGGCCTCGACTTCATCCATCCCGAACTGTTCCAGGAAGGTGGATCGGCAGCCCCGGGGTTTGCCGCATTCGTGTCGTCCGTCCTGGAGTCCGGCGTTCAACCAAACGAGATGGATGGAATCAGGGGACGGCTGAAGGAACTTGGGCTCGAGCCCTATGATTGCCTGTCACCGCCCTTGATGGATGCAATCTCGAGCCACGTGGCCAAGGCCAAGGCGGCTTGAAGACAACTTGAAGCAGGCGCCAGGCTGATCCTCGTGATTCCGAACTCGCGCTGATGGCCCGTAGCCATCAGCGGAGCCCGGCACCCGACCATGGGGTCGTGCAACTCCTTCGTTGATGCCGCCGGCGGGCGAAAGCCTGCCCGGCCAACAAGTTCGTGCAGCCATCCGTCCGGGCGGCTCTCTGGCGCGATCGTCCCGCGCACAATTCTCAGACCGCCCTCTGAGTTCCTTGCTCAATCGCCATGCCATACACGGCCGGTTGCAGCGCGTGCAAAATCGGCTGCACTTGACCGATTGTCTGATTTTGCATGCTGCGGCGCGATGAGCTTTTGTCGTGGTAGCCACAATCCTGAAGGCGGGCGTCTTCCGAAGGTGTTGACCCATTGAGCGGTTCCCTTCTAAGGACGATGCTACCCCGACCGCACAGACGTGACCTCGCAAGGATTCCCAACGATGCCGATCGCCACAGACGCCGCATTCATTCTACCCGACGATTTCGCCGGCGCCGCGCTGATGGGGCGGATCTGGCGTCCCGATCTTGCCGGCCCGTCGGTAGTCGCGATCCGACAGGACGGCGTGTTCGACGTCACCGAGGATTTCCCCACCGCCAGCCAGCTTGCCGCCGCCGCTGATCCGGCGCGGTCGCTGCGCGCCGCGCATGGCGAACGGGTAGGGACGCTGCAGGATCTATTGAACAACACGCCGCCCGACACCCGCGATCCGACCAGGCCATGGCTGCTCGCCCCGATCGATCTGCAGGTGATCAAGGCCGCCGGTGTCACCTTCGCCGTGTCGATGCTGGAGCGGGTGATCGAGGAGCGGGCGCGCGGCAATCCGGATTCGGCGGAAGCCATCCGGGCCGAGGTGACGCGGATCGTCGGCACCGACCTGTCGCGGCTGAAGCCGGGCTCGGCGGAGGCGCAGCATGTGAAGGACGTGCTGGTTTCCCAGAATGCCTGGAGCCAGTATCTCGAAGTCGGCATCGGACCGGACGCCGAGGTGTTTACCAAGGCTCCCGTCCTGTCGGCGGTGGGCACATGCGTAGATGCGGGCCTGCATCCGAAATCGACCTGGAACAATCCGGAGCCCGAGGTGGTGCTGGTGGTGGCAAGCGACGGCCGCATCGTCGGCGCGACGCTTGGCAACGATGTCAATTTGCGCGACTTCGAGGGGCGATCGGCGCTGCTTTTGTCCAAGGCCAAGGACAACAATGCGTCCTGCGCCATCGGGCCGTTCGTGCGGTTCTTCGACGCGGGCTTCTCGCTCGACGACGTCAGGAAGATGGAGATCTCGCTGGAAGTGAAGGGGCCGGAAGGCTTCGTGCTGCACGGCGCATCCTCGCTGACCCAGATCAGCCGGGATCCGGCCGATATTGTCGGGCAGACGATCAACGAGAATCATCAATACCCCGATGGTTTCGTGTTGTTCCTGGGGACCATGTTCGCCCCGGTCCAGGACCGTGCCGCGAAGGGGCAGGGGTTCACCCATATGGAAGGCGATCTCGTGACGGTCGCCACGCCGAAGCTCGGCCGGTTGACCAATCGCATGCGCCACAGCGGCGATTGCGAACCCTGGAAATTCGGCCTGACCGAGCTATTCGCCGCGTTGATGCGCCGCAAGGGCGTCGGCCGAAGCAGCCCTTAGCCTCGAGCCACGACAACCGGAAGGCACTTGCGCAATGGGGAAAATCAGGATCGGTCTGGCTGGCTGCGGCTTCGTGTCCGAGTTGCACATGCATGCCTACAAGCGTGTTTACGGCGTCGATGTCGAAGTCAGGGCCGTTGCGGCCAGGGGCGATCATGTCGTCGAGTTTGCCCGCCGTCACCAGATCGCGACGGCGTATCGCAGCTTCGGCGACCTGATCGCCGACGCAGATATCGATGTCATCGACATCTGCACGCCGCCCAATTTGCACGCCTCGATGATCGTCGATGCGATGCAGTCCGGTAAGCACGTGATCTGCGAAAAGCCGTTCGGGGGCTATTTCGGGCGCGAAGGCGACGAGCTGCCGATCGGCAAACACGTACCCAAAGCATTGATGTACGAGCGGGTGCTGGAAGAAATGGCAGCTACCCGTGCTGCGATCGACAAGACCGGCCGGCTCTTCATGTATGCGGAGGACTGGATCTACGCGCCGGCGGTGACCAAAACCGTGGAGATTCTCAAGGCCACGAAGGACAAGATCCTGTTCATGAAGGGGGAGGAGAGTCACTCTGGCTCGCATGCCGCGCACGCCGCGCAATGGGCGATGACCGGCGGCGGCTCGCTGATCCGGATGGGATGCCATCCGCTTTCAGCAGTACTCTACCTCAAGCAGGTCGAGGCGAAGGCGCGCGGCGAGGCGATCAGCGTCGCGAGCGTGACGTGTGACGTCGGCAATGTCACGGCGTGCCTGCGTCCGGATGAACGGGCCGTGCTCAAGGCCAATCCCGTCGATGTCGAGGATTGGGGCTTGCTCACGGCCACCTTTTCCGATGGCACCAAGGCCACGGTTTTTTCGGGCGACATGATCCTCGGCGGCGTGCGCAACCTGATCGAAACCTATACCAGTAGCGGCTCGCTGTTCGCCAATATCACGCCGAATACGCACATGATGAGCTATCAGACCAGCGAGGAGAAGCTCGCAAGCGTCTACATCACCGAGAAGGTCGATCGGAAGACCGGCTGGCAATATGTCTGTATCGAGGAGGAATGGACGCGCGGCTATACGCAGGAAATCCAGGACTTCATGGAGTGCGTTGCGACCGGAAGGCAGCCGCTCTCGGATCTCGCGCTCGCCTTTGAGACCATCAAGGTCAACTATGCCGGCTATTGGGCCGCCGAAGAAGGCCGTCGCGTCATGCTGTGAGGCTGTGAGGCTCCGGATCGGAATGATGTCAGATCCGGCGCGCTCAACGATTGATTAGCCGCAGGGGATGTCGGCGACGGCGCTAACTCTTCACAATCGCGATGGGCGTCGGCTTATCATTCCGGTCGGACCAACTCCCTTCGCGCTCACGCGAGGCGTCGCTGTTTAGAAGCGTCCGCACCAAATTCGCGTATCCTTCGTATTGGATCGCCTCGGCCGGGGTGATCCCGGGTAATCCGCTGTGTGGGCTGAACACCCAACTCTCGGCAACGGCCTTGGTGCCAAGAGTGGTCTCCGCCTCGCGCAGCAAATTCCGAAGCTCCCGAGCCATAATCGGGTCGGGAGGTGTCACCAGGCTTCCTTTGCACGCGTACGGCACCATGATCCCGATGACGGCCCCGCACACAAGCCCGACTAAGGCGATGGTGACGATTGGGGCGAACTTAAGAGGTGATTCGCCCAGTTGTTCGGCAAGTGCGCTCTGCATTAGCTGAGCCAACGCCACCGCTAGACCCAAGCCGATTCCCAACCAGACGGCATCGCGCATCCGGTCGGACCTGTGAGTTCGGCGCACGTCGCCGGTCATACGGCTGGCCAGGATGGCGCTTGCCGCCGCGCCGGCAAAGAACCAGAACGAAGCGGTCAAGATCTTGACCGGTAAAAAGCTCCATGCCGCAACGTTAATGTTTGTGTCTGTTTGGTTCGCCTTTTGGGGAAGGGCAGCCGTCCAGTCCATCTGAACAATTGCAGCGAGTGATCTTAAGGCATCGCCGAATTGCCAAATCAGTGTCGAGATAACGATTGCAAGCCATGTAACAAGACCAGCCCTGATGGCGATCCTAAAAAGACATTTTGGCGACGCTTCCCGCCAAACCCTCTCCTCGATCTGAGCCCCACGCTGCTTAAGCGCGATAAAGGCGGCCAGCCCATACATGGCGCCAGCAGCCGTTGCGGAGCTCCATGCGCTAAGAATGCTGCGGGAATCGCATCGACTATCGAGAATGGCATCGTGGGCAAGCCAGAAAGCCATGACTATCCCCGCGACGGCAAGGGCCGCTGGAGCCACAATGTCAGGCAACCGGCGGCCTTCGACGACCGAAATTGAGAAGCCAAGCGCTTCCAGAGTGTGGACGATCGCGCGCTCACTGTTGGCCTGTTGTCGGACTCCCCAGCCAATATACGCGTAAATTCGTTGGAGCAGAATGTTGACCGATCGTTTGAGGGCTTCCTCTTTTTCCGGGGTGACCGGTTTGGTGAGGTTCGCGATATCTTGCGCTAAAGCCTTGTGACGAGCTTGGATCGCGTCAAAATCCTCCTCGAACGGCTGGAAGGCCGCTTTCCGAAGCGGGTGCACGGTGTCGGCGCCCATCTGATTCAAGGAAGCCATCAACATCGTGGCGCGTGCCCAGCGATAGCGTAGCGAGCCCCTTCCGAGCTTCAGATCAGCTTGGAGCCATTCTCGTTGCGCATCCGGAACGGCCTCCAACTGATTTGCGGGAGGCTCGTATGGCGCATCCTCGAGAACTGCGATCGTCTTCTTGACGCCGTCCGGAACAAGAAACCATTCGTGGACGTAGCGCCGAAGCTGTTCCTCGATCATGGTAATCCACTTGACGCTCGTCGCGGGAAGCAAACCTACGAGAAGTAGTGCAACGAGCAATGGCCACGCCTGAAGCGGAAGGTGGGCACCAATACCGAAAATCTCGATGACTTGCCGCCCCGGCAACAGCAGCAGGCCGTACAGCAGCAGAGACGCGATAATGTAAATCCGACGGGCCCTTTCATAGGCCGACGGTAGGAAGAGATAGCGAAGCGGTGCGACCGTCTGCGGCAACGTCTCCCGGTTTGGAAAAGTAGGCTCGTTAAACCGTTGCCGAGCATAAGCCGCCACGATCAGGAATCCGACCAAGGCGCTCCAGTATTGGCCGATGATGTTGGATACTTCGGGGAGGTTTGTCATGGCACTCACCTCGGTTCAAGGGGCTTCGGTAATGCAGAGGTCGTGTGGTAGCTCCCGCCGTCCCATACGGGCTTGGATACCCTCTATCACTTCGTCGAGCACTACTTGACGCGTTAGCCTACAATGCATTGTCTCGGTGGCGTCGAATCGTCCGGTCTCGAACAGCTTGTTCGCAGGCGCCCCACCACCGCACCAGCGGAAGTAGCGGCAGCTACGTTCGCATGCCTCCACGCCTCGGCGAATTTCGTTGTTGATGACCCGGAACAGAGGTGCGCGCTCAAGGTCGGAGAGCCTGTGCTCCTTGACGTGACCCAATGCAAACGTTCCGAATCGTCGATGATGTGCCCCCAAGAGCTCCGGTGAGAACGTCGAAAGCGTGCCATCGTGACTCACACTGACGATGGCAAAAGCGAGGTTCTGCTCATCCTTCGCGGGCTCGCTCGACAGCAGCAACCCGATCGTGCTTTCGAACTCGCGCACTGCAAGAAGCCCAGGCGTGTTGCAAACGAGTTCGAATAGGCGTTTGATGAATCGTCTGAACCGCGTCTCGACATCGGCGCTCGCAAGCGACGATTGCGAATGGACCCCCTCGATCTCCTCTATGTTGAACCCAACTTCCTTGATCCCGTTCTGGACATAGAAGTCGAAGAGACCGTCGGGATCATCAAGCGCACGCTCCGTCAGTACCGTGATCACGTGAAATGCGAGACCGTTATCCTGCAGCAGACGCACCGCACGCATCACCTCCTTATGTGTTCCATGCCCGCTGCGCGTGCGCCGGCTGGCGTCGTGGAGGTGTGCCGGACCGTCGATACTGAGCCCGATCGTCGCTCCCGTTCGGGCAAAGAACCGCGCCCAACCATCGTTCAGGAGCACTCCATTGCTCTGGAAACGGTGCTTCAGTTTCAGAGCGTCTGGGCACCGCTCCGCTAAGAGCGCAATTGCTTTTTCGTACCAAGCAAGTGGAACGGTAAGAGGTTCACCGCCATGCCACGCCACCTCCAACTGCCGATCCAGCAGCGGGCTTTCGAACACCCGCCGGCAAGCGGAGTCCAGCGTCTCAAGGCTCATCCTCGCCGCCGACGTTCGGCTGGAGAGGTAGCAGTACGAGCAATCGATGTTGCAGAATGGCGTCGGCTGAAGAACAAGAAGTCTCAGGCGCGGCGTCGCGATGTCAACACTTACGCTCGTGACTGCGGCCATGGCGGGTTGCCCTCCAGCACCCCTAATTACGCCATTGTGCGATCTTCTTTTCCGGCGGCAGGTCGCGCACGAGCGCCGGATTGACGAGACGGACATGCTCGACGATCGCAGCAACACGTGCCGATAATTCTTGCTCGCCAGTACATCGATCAGCCGGTAATCGGCTTGCAAGTGCATCGCTTGCCAACGCGCAAGTGACCGCCGCGACTAAAGAGGCAACGACGGTTCCTTTGCACAACGGTGATCTAGGATCGAGGTCATTGGACATAGCGCGCTCCCTCGTTGAATCCTGAACTGCCTCCACCTGCGATATTATAAGGCGTCAAAGGCCGACCAGTGTGGCCCACTTCACAATTGCGATAAGATCGAATGTTCGGACGCGGCGCCGTGTCAAGCGTGGCGGCTTTGACAAACTATTTGCTGTTTGCGCAATGTGTCCAAGCCCTCGGCGCGGTTGCTGTTCGCGGCCTTTGTCCGCCTCTGGCACGTTCGGGCTTCATGTGATGTCCGACTTGAGTCCGGAACGCGCACCAAAGCGGGCGTCCGCCAACCACACTGAAGCTATGGGTTCACGCCGCAGCTCCTCCTGGCAGGGAGGGCGGAAAAGTTGCATGCCTCCGACGAGGCCTGCTCGCTGGGAGAACCACGAGGCCACAGAAAGCGCCGTCCTAGCTCCAGCCAGGCGCAGCGCGTCCTACGCCGCATACACCGAGGATTTCGGCAGCGGGAATACCGGGTCCTGGGTCCTTATGTTGGTCGGCCAGACCACGGAGATATGTTCGCCTGCATTTTGCATCACGACCGGGGTCGAGCGCTCGTTCTGGCCTGAAAGTGGTGTGCCGGGCCGATAGAATTTGACGCCATAGCCCTGGATAGTGCCGCCCGCCGGGATATCGACGTCGAGCGCCGCCTTGCGAATGGCTTCGGGATCGAAACCACCGTGTTTCTCTTTTGCCACGGGCAGCACGTTGTTGAGCAGGACCCAGGTCTGGTTGAATCCCATCGAGCAGTGCGGCGGCACGTCAGTCGCGCCGGTTTTCTCCTTGTAGCGGGCGACCATGATTTTGGTCAGGTCGCCGATCCCGGGCGCGAGTTTTGAAGCATCGAGCAATTGCGCGGGCACCGGATCGATATTGCAGAAATTGTCGATATCAGCGGCGAACGTCGCCCGCAGCTTGTCGAGCTGGCTATAGCCCGCGCCGGCGCCGAACAGCATCTTGAACTTGAGGCCGTTCTCGCGCGCCTGGCGCAGGAACAGGGTGATATCTGGGTTGTATCCCGCGTGCGAGATGACGTCTGGGCGGGCACGCTTGAGCTTTGTCACAAGCACCGAGAGGTCAGGCGCGGACGCTGAATAACCTTCCCTGAGCACGACCTGAAGGCCGGCCTCCTTGGAATATGCCTCGTCAGCGGCGGCAACGCCGACTCCATAGGGGCCGTCCTCGTGGATCAGCGCGACCTTGACGTCCTTGGGCTCCATGCCGAGCTTGGTCTTGGCGTGCTCGCTGATGAAGCTCGCAAACGCCTGGCCATACTGGTCGGAGTGAATCTGCGCACGGAAGACGTATTGCAGGTTCTTGTCCTTGAACACGGCGGTCGAAACCGCGGTCGTGATCCAGAGGATCTTTTTCTGCTGCTCGACCTTGGCCGCGAGCGGGACCGCGTGCGAGCTCGCATACACGCCGTTGATGATGTCGATCTTCTCCTGGTCGATCAGGCGATTGGCCTCATTGATCGCAACGTCGGGCTTGCTCTGGGAATCGGCCGCGATAGGGGAAACCTTGTACTTGCCGCCGATGCCGCCCTTCTCGTTGACGAGGTCGATGGCAATCTGCGCGCCGATCGAGGAGGCGACCGACCCGCCCGCAGCAAAGGGCCCGGTCAAGTCGTAGATCAGGCCGATGCGCACCGTCTCGGCTTGTGCCTGCGCGCGTGTCCAATCGAGGCTGAATGCGGCGGCGGCAGCGGCAGTGTTCTTCAACAGCGTTCTGCGCGAAGTCGGCATCGTGTCCTCCCATTGAATATTTATCATTATCGCCGGGACCGGTTCTTCCGGCTTTCCATCAAGTATTTGGAGAATGCGGAAAGAAGTCAACCTGCGGGCGCGCTCAAGGGGCACTCATGGCCGCGGAAACGTGTGGTCACGCAGGCGGGGGCGGCAGCGCTCACCGACTAAAGTCTGATAGGGAAGGGTGGAGGCAGCCGGTCGCGGGATGGTCCTCACGCCGTTAAGGCGTCTCTTGCGAGAATTGGCGTCTCGTCAGGCCCGGCACCGTCGAGAAAGACCTTCACCGCGGTGCGCGCGCGCAAATCTATCTCGGAAAGCGTTGGTACCTCGCCGAGCTGAAGCACAGCTTCCAGATGAATGTTTCCGTGGAGCATTCCGAGAAACTGGCGGGCGCCGGCCTCGCAATCTGTGAGATCGACTTCGCCAGCCTGCCTCGCCTTCGCGAGAATTTTCGTAAGAACCGCGATGGCCGGCTTAGGGCCGTGTTGCGCGTAGGCCTGTGTCGCATCGGGGTAGCGGTCTGCTTCGAGGATGGCTGTGTAACAAACCTCCAGCAACGACGGTGTCATCATCGTCTCGAGAAGGTTGCGTCCAATGATGATGAGCAACTCCCTTAGTGGCAAGGAGAGCTGGTCGGCACTGACACTGAGTGCGTTGGACGAGTAATGGCTCACGACTTTGGTAAATTGGTCGACGAGAAGTTGCTGAACATTCTCGCGCCGGGTCGACTTTTCGCGGAGTAATTGCCGGAAAAGACCGTGCGGCGTCCATGCCCAACTCGATCGCCCCAGCAAGAACGCCGAGAGAACCGCGCAATTGGACCAGCCGCGAAGCTGACTGGCTTTACCCGGGACCGCTTCGCGGACGCGAAGGATATCGCCCGTCGCACCCCACCGGAGAAATCTGACGGCATCGGCCGGCGGCAAGATCGTCACCATCATACGCGTCCACCACGGCTCCACGAGTAGCCAACTCCCCGTGCTCGTAGGTCGCATGGCAAAGACGTGTTTATGCCTATGGTGGACAAACCGATGCCACCATTGCCGTTGAAGGCCGGGTACGAAGCAGACGATCCAGTCGGCGGGATCGACGGTCACCAGGGATCCATGGTTGTCGACGCTGTTCGCCAGGTCTGGCGGGACATTGCCGACGACCTTCAGGCTTGAAGGGCTCTCTCTATTTTGCTTCGGCCAGGAGCGTCTCGGTTGAGCAATATCGTTAGCTGCGCTCATCGGGTAAAGCTCCTTGCGTTGGTGCATCCATGAATGAACCGTTCGATGCTAGCTCTGACGCGGTCGGCGGCTGCTCCCTCCTGTCTCGTCGCAGGACTCAGCACGAGTGCCTGGTAGAGCGGTTCCCTTAGCAGTCCCATCAATTGCTCGGCGTATAGCTGAGCGTCCGATATCGACAGGATCCCCCTTTCATTTGCTGCCGCCAGAAATTCCCGCAGCCTGAGCGTGACAATCGCCTGCCCCGCCTCGTACACTCGCTTCTTGAGTGCAGGGTTGCGTGCGCCTTCGGTCATCACCATCCGAATGAACCCGACCAGAGTGGTCGAATATTCCTTCCAAGCAACGCGTCCGAACGCGATGAGGGTTTCGCGTGCATCGTCTACGCTGCCAGGGCGCGCTCTCCTCAGCAATGGCTGCGATATGAGGGAGGCTTTGTGTTCGGCGATCGCGACGATGAGATCGTCGACGCTCTCGAACGCCGATAGAATATCTTCTTTCGAGTATCCGCTTCGATCCAAGATACCATTGAGGCCAGCGGGCGCGCCGCTCGGATGAGCGAGAGCCTCGCTGATAGCCAGCACGATGTCGGCGCGGGCGTCTGGCTTCGCTGCAGCATTGACTTGTCGAGTGGGCTTCGGTGCGGGATGTCTCATGTACGGCTCCTCGGTCCGGCGTAACTGCGCCACGCGCATCTTCGCGTGCAGGGCGAACGCAACCTTGATGGTGACCAGCACGGGCGCAGCGATGACGAAAAGGAGAGCGACTGCAGCGAACGCCGTGTCGAAGGCGATCACGGTGGACTGACTGGTAACGGTTCGGCCCAACAGGCCCATCGCAGCCCGGCTGGCCGCCACGCCGTCCATCCCTCGTGCGGCGAGCATGGCGCTTACCGTCGCCAGCCGCTCGCTGACCGCAGGGACGCCTGCGGTGACGCTGGCGCCAAGCACCGCAGCATTGGCGGTGACGTTGTGGTCGATCATTGTCTGGAGGCCAGCTACCCCCATGAGGCCGCCGAGCTGACGGCCCGCATTGAAGAGACCGATACCGGCGGCGCGGTTGCGGTTGTTGAGATCGCTGAAAGCGATCAGTGTGATCGACAGGAAGAGGAAGCCAAGTCCAAAGCCGCGCAACAGGATGGCTGCCATCATGTCGTCGGCACCGCTCTCGCTGGTCGAGCCGGACAGCATCCACATCGCTGCCATGATCATCAGGATGCCAAATGGCACTGTGACAATAGGCGGGGCGCCGCGGACCTGCATGAGGAAGGCGGCCACGAGGAGCGCGCCGACGAAAAGCGCGCCGCTCGGCAATAAGAGCTGGCCAGCGTCGGTAGGCGTGAACGCGAGAACGGACACGGCAAACGACGGGATCAGGAACGCGCTCCCGAACAATGCAGCACCGGCGACGAAACTGACGATAAAGGCGAAGGAAAAATCGCTCGACCGGAACAGGGTGAAATCGAGCAGGCCCTGGCTTTTGGCCATTACCTGTTGGCCGAGAAACGCCAGCAAAGCGGCTGCGCCGATCACGGTCAGCCACACGATGCGAGGCTCCTCGAACCAGCGCCATCGGCTACCCTGATTCAAAACATAGGTGAGGCAGAAAAATGCGACTGATATCAGCAAGAAGCCGGCCCGGTCGAACGGAGGGCGCGCGGTCGTAACGGGTCTCGGGCCGTCCGCGATCAACAGAAATCCGATAGCAGCGAGGGCTACCGGAACGACGCCGAAGAAAATCCATGCCCACGACTGGCTGTCGATCAACCATCCCTGGAGCGCCGGGGCGATGGTCGCAGGGGCGACGACAGATCCCATCGCAAACAGGGCTTGCAGGATTGGCTGACAGGATCGCGGATAGGCGAGAAAAATGATCGATTGCCCCGCGACAAGCAAAGTGCCGCCGGAGAAGCCCTGTATCATGCGGAGTGCGACCAGCAAGTCCAGCCGATATGTGATGGCGGCGATGCCGCAGGCCGTGCCCATGACCAGCGTCGAGCCGATGATCAGGCTGCGCGGATTGATGCGCGTCATGAGCCAGGAAGCGGTCATGAACCCAATAAGCTTCGTAGCGGTGTATCCGATGTCCAGCCAGGCGAACTCGTCGGGAGTTGCATGGGTGTCGCCAATGATATCGTTGCGCCCGAGCGACAGGACGGTACTTGCGATCGCCTCGGTCAGAGTCGCAAGCACAATGCCCGCGACAAGAATGGTTCCGGTCGCACGCCGGTCGCGGCGTGACGTGGCGTCAACGATCGCGGTCATGTGCCGCTTCCTCGATCGATCTCGACACGCGCGGACAGGCCGGGCACGACGCGGCCGGGCAATGGATTCCTGGCGAAGCGTATTTTCACTGGCACGCGTTGGACGACACGAATGAAGTTCCCGGTCGCATTGTCGGTGGGGAGCAGGGTGAACGCCGACCCGCTGCCGGGCGCAAAGCTGTCCACCACGCCTTCAATCGGTTGGTTGGGGTAGCCGTCTACTGTGATGCGGGCGCGCTGGCCGGTTCGGATATGTTCGATCTGGGTTTCCTTGAAGTTCGCGACAACCCACACATCCTTGATCGGAACGATGTCGAGCAAGGAGGCACCTGGCGCAACAAGCCGGCCGACGCGGACCTGGCGATTGCCGACGACGCCGTCGATCGGTGCATGCACCACGGTGTTGTCGAGATCGATTTGGGCGAGATCGCGTGCGGCCTGTGCCTGCGCCACGGCAGCAACAGCAGCTTCGCGCTGACTGGCAAGAACGGTGATGCGTTGCCGCTGGGCCTCTACGGTTGCCGACGCCGCCGACACGCCCGCCTCGGTTCTCGATAGCGCTGCATCGCTTTCATCGACCTGGGCCTGGCTGACGGCGTTGGTACGGATCAGCTCGCGGCGGCGATCGGAGGCCTTGCGCGCCAGATTCATCTCGGCCACGCTCGCAAGTCTTTGAGCTTCGGCCTGCCGTATCAGGGCGTGTTGGAGCTGGGTCTCCGCATCGACATTAGTGAGGCGGGCTTGGGCGGCTTCGACATTAGCGTCTGCTTGCGCAAGCCGTGCGCGGTAGTCCCGGTCGTCGATCCGGAACAGAACGTCACCTGCGCGAACGGTCTGGTTGTCCTGAACCTCCACGGCCGTGACGTAGCCCGCAACCTTCGGTGCGAGCGACGTCATGTCACCGCGAATGTAGGCGTTGTCGGTGAACGTCTCGTTTGAACGGGCATAGGCCCAGCCGCCAGCCACGACGACGACTGCGCCGAGGCAAAGCAACAAGCCGATCATCTTTTTCTTGTTGAGATGCGCCACGACGCCCTCCTGCAACGGTTCGCTGACACTGATGCCCATTCGCCCTTGGTTACCGCGCGGTCCAGCCGCCATCGACGGAGATTGCGGTGCCAGTGATCTGGTCTGCCGCAGCGGAGCACAGAAAAGCGACCGTGCCGCCAAGCTGCTCCGGCGAGGCAAAATCCAGAGACGGTTGTTTCTCGGACAACAGCTCCTCGGATGCTTCCTTCTGGCTGATGCCGCGTTGTGCAGCGATGTCGCTGATCTGCTTTTCGACCAGCGGCGTTCGTACCCAACCCGGACAGACCGCGTTGCAGGTCACGCCGCTTCCTGCCGTCTCGAGACCGACCACCTTGGTCAGGCCGACCAGCCCGTGCTTGGCCGCGACGTAAGCCGCCTTGTGCGTCGAAGCGACGAGGCCGTGCGTGGAGGCGATGTTGACGATCCGCCCCCAATGCTGTTTTTTCATCTGCGGCACCGCCGCTGCGATGCCGTGGAACGCCGCCGACAGGTTGATGCCGAGAATTGCATCCCACTTGGCAGCCGGGAACTCATCCACCGGCGCGGTGAACTGGATTCCGGCATTGTTGACGAGGATATCGAGGCGTCCGAATTTCTCGATTGTCCTGGCAATCAGCTCGCGTACGGCGTCGCCCTTTGACATGTCGGCGTCGTCATAGACGACGCGCACGTCGTGGTCGCGCTCGATGCCGCTGCGGATCGCTTCGATCTCGCTTGCGTCGCCAAAACCGTTCAACACCAGATCGGCGCCGGCCTTCGCCAGCTCTCTCGCGATCCCGAGTCCGATGCCGCTGGTCGATCCGGTCACGATGGCTACCTTGCCCTTCAACATGGGAATTCCCTTCGATGCGTTCAGAGGTGAATCCGTCGCGCGCTCAATCGCGGCGATGGACGTCGTGGGTGACGATTCCGAGGTCCGGTGACGGCGGGTCCAGGCGCCGCGGATCGGCCAGCGTGCGGCGGATATCCTCGAGCCCGCTCTGCCAATGTGCACGCATCGCGCTCAGCCCGAACTCGTAATCCCTCGAATGGCCCTCGTGCATCTTGGTCTGATAGATCAGGTGAACGATGTTGTAGGAGCGATGGCGGGCCATATCGGCGATGGCGCGGATTTCCGGCTTCGCCTTTGCGCTTTCCGGCAGCTCCTCCATTGTCCGCTGCAACGCCTGACGCATCTTCTGCATCCGCAGCACCTGGTCGGTGACGGCGCGTGTGCGGCTCGAATACTGGATGTCCTTCTGCCGGCTCGACACCTCCATCATGTCGTAGGGGACGCGGCCCCTGGCCGACCAGAGATCGATCTGGAACGTCAGCGTGTCACATGGCTCGCCGGACAGCACGCGGGAGAGAGGTGTATTCGAAACCACACCGCCGTCCCAATAGTGTTCGCCTTCAATTTCGACGGCGGGGAACCCCGGTGGCAGCGCGCCGGAAGCCATAAAATGCTTCGGTCCCAGCCGACGCTCGGCGGTGTCGAAATAGGTCAGGTTGCCGGTGCGGACATTGACCGCGCCGATGCTGACGCGCACTTCGCCCGAGTTCAACCGGTCGAAGTCGACGAGCCGCTCCAGCGTCTGGTGCAACGGTGCCGTGTCGTAGAAGCTGGTTGCGGAGTCGCCCGAGAACGGCGACCAGAGCGGCGACGGGAAGCGCGGCTTGAAGAAGCCGGGCTGGCCCTGGACCAACGCCCGCGTCGCCGCCAGCGAGTTGCGAACCGAGCTGATGTCGAACGCAAAGGGCAAGGCATTGGCCAGCCCTTCGCCGGCGGGCCACTCTATCGAGAAGGCACAGATGGTTTCCCAGAACTCGCGCAGGCGCTCGACGCGCTCGTCTTCAGGAGAGCCCGCGATGATGGCGGCGTTGAGCGCGCCGATCGAGATGCCCGCCAGCCAGTTCGGCCGGATTCCGGCCTCGTGCAGGCCTTCATAGACGCCGGCCTGATAGGCTCCAAGCGCGCCACCGCCTTGCAGCACCAGGGCAACGACATCGTAGGGCAGCGGCTTGTTGTGCTGCTGCGGCGCCGGATTATTTTGCTCTCGTATCACGTTCAACATTGCCAATACTCCTTGCATTGCCACTGATCCGGTCAGCCGGCATTCGCTTCAATCAGGATGTCGGACCACGCGCGACGTCGTGCGGGCGCGCCCGGTGACAGATAGTCGTGAACCACGGTGCCGAGCCCGAGAGTGAGGTCAGCAACGAGATGCTTGGCCGACAGCACCTGCAGCACCGGCAGTTCGGCGACGGGGGCGAGGGCATGCGAATAAAGGTCGAGCGCGGCCGGCCCGGTCCACGCGCCCTTCACGGTTATGTCTTCGAGGTGGAAGCGCACCAGCTCGCAGATGCGCGGCGTGCCGTCGACATGCGGGATGATCTTGAGCAGGAAATTGGGGGCAGCGAGCTTTTTCGCTTCGACTGAGGTGTCGAGGGCACGGTGCTTGTAGCCCATGGTGCCGGTGGCGATGCGGACCGAACCGTAGTTCAGGGTGCCGACCAGCGTATCGGTCTCGACCGCCAGCTTTGGCTCAGCGAGCTTCTTGGGAAAGCCCCACAGTTCGCGGCCGCCCGCGATAGGAGGATGATCGTTGAGGAACATCTGGTGGACGAAGCTGCCGGCCTGGCCCTGATAGGACACCGGAATGACCTGGCCGCTTTCGGTGTAGTCGCCGAAACCGGTGGAGTCGGGCATGCGGATGAATTCGTAGTTCACCACCGGCTCGGTGATCGCCAGCGGCTCCGGCACGATGCGGCGCAACGCTTCGAGGTCGGTCCGGTACTGGATGATGAAGTATTCGCGGTTGACGAAGCGATAGGGGCCGGCGGGAAAGGCCGGGTTCGTCAGCGGCATGGCGAACGCGCTCGCGCGCACAGTCTCGTGTTTCATCGAGGTCGAGCTCCAAATGGGTTTTGGGTGAGCGCAAACCTAGTTGCGCACCGTTATGGCCTTCTTGTACGTCGCGGGGTCATCGAGGATCTTGACCAGATACTCGGCCACATCAGCGCGGGTGGCTGTTGAGGTGATGTTCCATCGCAGATCGGTCCCGGCCTTCAGGTTTCCGCGAGCGCGCTTGAATGTCAGCGTTGCCGGTCGAACGATCGTCCAATCGCAGTCACTCTCCCGAACGGCTGCCTCCTGCTTCTCTTTGTCTGCCATCACCTCCTTGAGTGCGAGCTTGACCATGAAGCCTGCGCCGAAACTCCCGGTGTGGTAGCTCTCACCGACACTCACCGAACTCTCAACGATGAGTCGGCCCCGGCCTGGAGGCATGGCGGCCAGAATGTTCTTGGTTCCCACCGAGCAAACCGGGACGCCGCGCTGGCGTCGACCCAGATCCTGTTTCGCCTGAGGTATCGCCCCCAACGTGCAGATGACCGCATCCGCCGCTTGGACCGCAGATGCCACCGAGGCTGGATCCATTGCATCGCCCTTGACGATTTTCAGATTCGGATGTGTCAAGGGCATCCGCTTTGGGTCACGGACAAAGGCAGTGACGACGTGACCCGCGGACAAGGCGAACTCAACGACGAGCCGTCCTGTCGACCCCGTTGCACCAAAGACAACGACTTTCATCACATCCTCCCGTCGCGTGGCTTCGAAGCGCGCTCGCCGTTGAGGGGGGCTTCCTTGACATGCATGGCCACGCAGAAGGCCCAGCCGTTGAGCAGCGTGGCGCGCACGGTCTCGTGTTTCATCGAGGTCGAGCTCCAAAAGGGATTTGGGTGAGCGGGCCGCGCTCCGGCGCTGGAAACGCGGCCCGTATCGGATGAAGCGCTTACTACGCGCCCTGGTTCGGCCCTAAGCCAACAAGCGGTCAGTAGTCCCAGAAGACCGGTACCCACCGAAAGACGTCGCCGTCGACTGCCACATGTCCGACGGACGGGAACGGCAGGTGAGTGGCCACCAGCAGCCCACCGGTCTCAGCCAGTTCCCGCAAAAGACTGATACGAACGCGGGCCGACTCCTCGGGGTCGTGTTCGAAGCCGTTGTACCATTCGGGGTGTTCGAACCCGACCGCGAACACGAGGTCTCCGGCGAACGTCAGCCGGTCGCCGCCGGACGCCACGCGGACCACGCTGTGCCCGGGGGTGTGGCCGCCGGTGCGAGTAACGACCACCCCCGGCGCCACCTCGTACTCGTCCTCGAACGGCCGCAGCTGGCTGCGGTACTCTTTCACGAACCGCTTGGCTGTCGCTCGAAGCGCGTCCGGGAATCCGGGTGGCATGGAGACGTGGGAGAAATCGGGTGCCTCCCAGAACTTGACCTCGGCGGCCGCCACGTGGATCCGCAGGTCCGGACGCAGTTGGTCCTTCACCCCGTCGACGAGCAGCCCGCCAATGTGGTCCATGTGCATGTGGGTCAGCACCACGTCGGTCACGGACGCAAGATCGATGCCGGCGGCCTCCAGTCGCTTGATCAATTGCCCGGCCCGCGGCAAGTGCAAGTCCGGGTCGAGCCCAAGCCCAGCATCGACGAGTATGGTCTGGCTGCCGCTACGCACCACGACCACGTTCAGCGCCCAATCGTAAGCGTCCGGCGGCAGGAACATGTCTTTCAGCCAGGTCGCCCGGACGGACGGGTCGATGTTGTGTGCCAACATGGCCGTTGGGAGCGGTAGCACGCCATCGCTGACCACCAGCACGTCAATGTCGCCGACCCGCACCGCGTAGCGCGACGGAACCAACTCGTTGGGCCCCGGTGCACCGGGGTGTGAGGTGTTGTCTAGGCTCGTGTTTGTTAGGCTCATGTTTGTCTCCTGCTTCATGGTTAAGGCTGCTGGCTGGTCTCGTTGAGCAGGCCGCGCAGCCAGCGGCGAGCGCGGCCCGTATCGCGTGAGGCGTCTACACCTTGGTCACATTTTCCGGATCGGCCGACGCCAGCGCAGCAGCACGCTCAGCCTTCGGCGGATAGATCCACACGGTGTTGATCTCCTGCTTGGTCTTCTTGGCGATGTCGCCGACCATCTCCACCTTGCGGTCCCAGCCGCGCGTGAACAGCGCGCCGGCTTCGCCGAGATCGAGACAGGTGACGTATCCCTTCTGGTGATACGGCTTGGTCGGAACGCCGAGCAGCTCCGCCGCGGCGTTGTTGCCGGCAAAGGCGCCCATGCGCGTCGCGTGCTGGCACGACATCAGCGCGTAATTGCCGACATCGTCGCAAGCGGCGCGCGCGGCATCGCCGGTGGCGAAGACGCCGGCGACCCCCGGCACGCGCAGGTCGCGGTCGACGAGCAGGCGGCCGAAATTGTCGCGCTCGGCGGGGATCTGCTGGGTCAATGGCGCGGCGCGAATACCCGCCGCCCAGATCACGGTCTCGGTTTCGATGTGTTCGCCGTTGGAAAGCGTCACGCCGGATTTATCCAGCGAGGCGACGCCGGCACCGAGCCGGGTCTCTACACCGACCTGGCGCAGGGCTTCCTCGATGACGGGGCGGGGGCCTTCGCCCATATCAGGCGCGATCGCACTGTTTCGGTCGACGATGATGACGCGCGGCTTGGCGTCCTTGCCGAAGATTTTGCGGAGTCGCGCAGGTATCTCCGTCGCTGCCTCGATGCCGGTGAAACCGCCGCCGGCGACGACGACCGTGTCGCGTCCGTTCACGGCCGGCCGGTCGGGGAGGCTGTGCAGATGCTTGTCGAGGGCAACCGCATCATCGAGCGAGTCGACACTGAAGCCGTGTTCGGCGAGGCCCGGAATATTCGGACGGAACAGCCGGCTGCCGGTGGCGACGACCAGCCGGTCGTAGGACAGCGTCTTCCGCGTGCCCTTGGCGGTCGCGATCTGCACCACACGGGCCTTGGCGTCGATTGTCTCGGCGCTGCCTTGCACGTAGTCGACATCGACGGCCTTGAGGACATCCAGCAGCGGCGCCGACAGGGTCTCGGGCTTCTGTTCATAGAGCCGCGGCCGGATCACCAGCGTCGGCTCGGGAGCTACCAGCGCGATCTCGAGCTCCTCGGGCGAAACGCCTTGGATATCGCGCAGGCGGGCGGCAGAAAGTGCGGCGTACATGCCGGCGAAGCCGGCGCCAATGATGATCAGTCGCATGTGATTTACTCCTGTGGTTGGTTGCACGGACACGCGCGTCACCGCCGCCGCTCTCCTGCGGCCAAGCCTGTTGCGATCGACGACGACGCGAAGATGTGAAAAGAGGTGCGCCGGGCTCCTATGGAGCGGGGCAGGTGAGCATTAAGGACGTCGGCACGGACCCTTCACATGCCGCGCGGCAGACTCTGGGTCCCAATGGCCAGCCACGCTGAAAGCCAATCGGCAGAGTGGGCTTCGCGGGCAAACTGTTGTGGAAGCTATCGTTAAGCATGATGGAACGCATGGGATTGGCGCTTTGAGTGGCTAGTGCCGGCGCTTCTTCGCCCGTGGTTGATGTGAAGCGAACGGTCAACGAAAGTCCGTACACGAGTGCGGTCGCAACGGTTCGTCGTCGCCGTGCGATTGCAAAATTCTTCCAGGTCATCGTTGGTCTCCTCCGTTGGTGACGTGGGCACCGTGATGTTCTACCGAACCAGACTTGTGACTGCCCCAGAGCGATTGACGTACTTGTAGAGAGATTGCTGCTAACGCACGCGCCTCCGCCAATCGGTCGGGGTTTCGCCAGTCAGCTTCCTGAAAGCCGCGGCGAAGGCGGTTTGGGAGGAGTAGCCAAGCGCGGCTGCGACCGACACGACTGATACCTCAGTGTCGCGCAGCATGTTCATGGCCTGCTCAAGCCGGTGCTGACGCAGCCAGGCATGCGGCGAAAGCCCGGTGCTTTCCTTGAAGGCACGGCAGAAGTGAAAGCGCGAGAGACCGGCTTCCGAAGCAAGCGCTGTGAGAGAGACGTCCGCATCGCTGTCAGAGCTCAGGCGTTCGATAGCGCGGTGCAGGACCTTCGGCGAGAGGCCGCCCATGGTCGGCTGGAGCGTGGTTGGCGAGCCGGTGTGCGCAGCCAGGAGGCGCGTGGCCAGGAGGTCTGTCAGCTGATGCCTGAACAGGGCATCCAGCGCCGCGCTGCCCTCAAGTACGTCCGCAGCACTCAGGAGCAATCGGGATGTCACGGGGTCGGGATGCCCCGTTCGCTCCAGCAGATCGCCAGAAGTCGACGCGTCGGCTTCAATGGCGACACGCTGGAGCGTCCCGGGCGGGAGGTAGAGCTGAACGACGTTGACGGGCCCGGGAATATCCCAACGCGCGCTTGAGCCGGCCGGAATGATCGTCACGACCCCGGAGCGCGCTGTTCCGATCGCAACTGATTTCCCGGTGCGTCGCTCCAGCCGCTGCAAGCCGGTCGGGTAGGTCATGATGACGTGATCCGTCATGGGCTCGACCACGTCATGCAAGGCGCCATGCTTCCAGTGGGCGATCGCGCCACTGGACGGATCGGAAGCCATGCGCACCGGTGCGGTCTTGAGCACGCGCGCCATCTCCACATCGGCAGCACGCCGTTCGGCATTTGCCTGATCGCTCGGGCGCGCCTCGGATGCGACCAGCAGATGCTTCAGGGGATCGTGCAAGATCGGCTTGCTCATGGACTGTGCTCGCATTGGGGACGTCATGCGCTCGCTCCGCAGTGTGCGCTGGACCAAAGAGGCGCGGGGCCCGTTGCTTCCTGTATGTTCACAATGATGATGGCAAATGCCGGGGGACGGTATCGTGCAGCGAGTCTAGTGGCGCTGGTTCGGCGAATAGATCGACCTGTACCTTGGGATAGTACCGACGGTATGGGCATTATCGTGTAGACCGTCGCGCAACGAAGCCGAGGCTTACTGATGCTTCTGGCGAACAAATTCGCCGCGCCGGGCCCGTTATCAAAGACTTCTGCAAAAACTGGTCGAGAGAAGATTGCATGAGGTTTGGAGGCGCAATACGTGGTCAGTCCTGGCAGTCCGAATTGATAGGAATTGTGAATTGAAACGCCGCACCTTTTGGTACGTTTGCGGCCGCCCACAATCGTCCTCCGTGATCCTCGACGATCGAACGGCAGATGGATAGTCCCATCCCCAGGCCGCTCGACTTCGTCGTATAAAAGGCCTCGAAGGCTCGCTCGATATCGCCTTCTGACAGGCCCGGGCCAGAGTCTCGCACCGCAACGAGAACACAGTCAGCTTCAGCCTGGGTGCTGATCAGCAATTCCCGACGGTCGTCGCTCATTTGGCTCATCGCCTCGACTGCATTTACGATCAAGTTCAGCATCACCTGTTGAATCTGGACCCGACTGCCTTGAATGACAGGTAAACCCTCCGCCAGTTGTGTCCGCACTTGAACGCCGTTTTTCAGCACTTCACCGCGCGTCAGTCCGATAACTTCCGAAATGGCTTCATTAATCTCCAAGCTGTCCTTTCGCGTGGGCTCCTTCCTAACCAACGCGTGCGTCCGGTCGACAACTTCAGTGATGCGCATCCCGTTCAGCACAGCTCGGTCTATTGCCTTTTTCGCCCGCTCAATATCTGGCTGCTGGCGAGTGAGGAAGCGCTGAGCGGTTTGGATATTCAGGAGCACGGCCGTGATCGGCTGCTTGACCTCATGCGTAATAGACGCCGTAAGCTGGCCCAAAGTTGCCAGTCGATTAGCGTGGGCCAATTCCATCTGCATGTTGCGGAATCGCCGCTCGCTCTCGCGCGCTTCTGCTTCTGCCCGCCTACGCTCGGTCAGATCGAGCACAAATGCGACACCCTGGCCCTCTGTCTCTTCAAGGCTCGCGACGCCGATCAACACTGGAATACGGCTGCCATCCTTCCGGATATACTCCTTTTCAAAGGGTTGCACGGCTCCCTTGTTCTTTAGCTCGGAGATCGCCAGCGCATTGCGATCACGCCATTCAGGGGGCGTCATGTCCGCCCAGCTCACTCGACCGGACAGGAGGTCGTGCTGGTCATATCCAACTATGCGGAGAAACTCACTATTGGCATCAAGAATCTGACCGTCCACATTCCAGATGATGATGCCGATGATGTTGGCATCGACGAGGCGGCGAATTTTCGCTTCACGTTGTTCAATCTCTCGCTGTGCGGCTGCAATGGATCTCAAGTCCGCCTGCAACACGTCACGCCACTGCAACAGCAGTCTGAGGTAGAGCTCGCTGTATCCGTTGCTTTTCTTATCGAGAACACAAATCGTTCCAAATATCTCACCATCGGGCCAACTGACCGGCACGCCGAGGTAAGAGATCATGCCTAGTTTGATGTCAGGGTTTGATTTCCACGCCTCGTCTTGCAGAGCGTCTGGGACAATCAATGGTCGACGGGTGTTCATTACAGTCTCACAATAGAGTCCTGTATTGAGACACGCGACCTCGTCCGGTTCGTAAGGATTTCCTTTGGACTCGCTGGAAACGAAAACTTTGATATTTGGCGGCTCTACCCTCATGATCAAGGCGGAGGGAACATTTAGAATGTCTGCCAGAAGATCTACGATCTCCTGCCATTTTCGCATGATTTCCGGGGGGACTTGCATACTAGGGAGCATGTCAGCCTCGACACTGATGTCCGTTGCGCGCAAGCTATCCAAACGTGATCCCACGCTTTCGGATGCGAAATCGGACAACTCCATCCCGGGCGGGGATGTGAAGGATTGTTCGCGGCCGCCCGCCACGGCTTTGTGGACGGAACTAGTCATCAGAAGGTTTCCCCTGTTCATCACCGTCAGGGCTAGAGCCCACGTGCCTCAGGGCGGACTGCAGATGACGAAAGAGGGCGTCACTGCTTATCGGCTTGGTCAGGTATGCATAGGCCCCATCTCTCATGGCGCGAGATCGGGTCGTCGGATTGGTATCGGCCGTGACGATGATCACTGGCATCGAGGAACCGATGCGCCGCAGGTGCTGCAGCAGGTCGAGGCCGCTCTGGCCCGGCATGCTCACATCGGTAATCAGGCAATCGAAGCTGCCCGGGGTGTATTCCGCCATGAAGGCCTCCGCTCGATCGAAAGTGCGACACGATAGATCCAGCACCAGAAGGAGGTCAGAGAGGGCCTCTCGCACAGCTTCGTCGTCATCTATGATCGCGATCAGGGGCGCTTTGGATAAGCGGTTGGTTTTCGCTGGCATGGCCTCGCGACCATCTGCCCATTGCTGGCCGGCTTGTATCTATTCTTTGGTCTAGGGTGATCTCTCCCCTCGAATCTCCGCAGGCAAAAGTTCCCAGATGCGAATGAGCTGACCAATCGACGTCGCCTGCATTTTCTTGGTCACGTTGCCGCGGTGCAGCTTGACAGTGATCTCGCTGATGCCGAGATCGAACGCGATCTGCTTGTTGAGGCGCCCCTTTGCCACTTCGCGCAGGACCTCGCGTTCGCGCGGCGTCAACTTTGAGTAGCGGTCGACATGTTGTTTGACGAGCCGGGCGGCGGTTCTTTGCGCGATATCCTTTTCGATCCCGGTTGTGACCACATCAAGCAGCGTCTGGTCTCTTACCGGTTTTGTCAGGAAGTCGACAGCTCCCGCCTTCATCGCCTGAACGGTCATAGCGATGTCGCCATGTCCGGTGAGGAAGATGATCGGCCGCGTGTTGCCGTTGGAGGCGAGATGCTGCTGAAGATCCAGGCCGCTTGCTCCGGGCATGCGAACATCGAGGATAAGGCAACCCGGGCGCTCCGGAAGATCGGCGTGCAGCAATTCCTGCGTCGATCCAAAGCAGCGCGCGTCGATTCCCACCGACAGAAGGAGTTCTTCAAGTGCGGAGCGGACGTCCTCGTCATCGTCCACGATGAGGACGAGAGGTCGCTCCATATTGTCGGCAACTTTGCTCATGGGAAGGCGGGGTAAGGGCGGTAGGGCAGATGAGCCGGCGAGTGCAGTGGTACCAAGCATTGCGTAGTCTCCTTCTGATCGCTTCTGCTCTGTTATCTGCCCCGGTCGTTCATCTGGGTCGATCGTTCGTGGCGTGTTCTAAACTCCGTGCAAGTACGGCGTCTTTCCCAAAGCCGCTGTGCTTTGCCGGAACCTGCTCCAAGCGCGCAATCGTGAGACGAACTATCTAGCCGCATAAAACCGTGACCGGTCGATCAAGCCGGCCAGATCACGTTGAAATCACTCTGAAAATCGCTTTTGACGCATCGCGCCGATTGCTGTCACATTAGCTTTGCGTTTTACGAGCAAGCCTAGACGCTCGCTCGCGGATCCCCGATAATGCGGCGGACCTCGTGAGCGCGATGATCTCCCCGGTCCAATTCGACTCGTGAGAGCGACCCAATGACACAGGCGGCCGGCTTTGGACAACGGCTAGGACGATTCTTGCATCTGAAGGATGCGCCGCCCTCATTGATCACGCGTTCACTGCGCAGCACTGAACTCGCGGTTACCGAAACGCGCGATGATAACCCCGTGCCGGGCCTATCCGGCTCGTTCACCGCCGAGGATGCCTTTCTCGTCAGCCTGAAACTTCACGATTACCCCGACTGCGAACTCTGGGAAGACGGCAAGTGCGTGATGAAGGCGGATGTCCCGGCAGGCGCAACATATCTGTACGACCTCAAGCGCGATCCGCGCTACGTGATCGACAAGCCATTCCACTCTCTCTTTTTCTATTTGCCGCGCTCGGCGCTCGATGGTCTCACCGAGCAGTCCCGCACGCCGCGCGTCGGTGAACTCGCCTGTGAACTCGGCGTGGGCCATGACGACGCGGTCATCCGCCATATCGGCGCGTCGCTGCAAGAAGGGCTGCGTCGGCCGGACGAGACCAACCAGCTTTTCATCGATCACATGATGCTCGCGCTCACCGCACATGTCGCTCAGACCTATGGCGGGCTTCGGCCCACCGCCGGATCGACCCGTGGCGGTCTTGCGCCGTGGCAGGTGAGGCAGGCCTGCGAACGGCTCGACGCCGATCTCGGCGGAAAGGTTTCCTTGCAACAAATCGCCGCTGAGTTTGACCTCTCGGTTAGCCATTTCTCCCGCGCATTCCGCGTCTCGACCGGCCTGCCGCCGCACCAATGGCTTCTGCGCCAGCGCGTGAAAACGGCCCAGCAATTGATGACCGTCCGCGACCTGCCGCTGTCGGAGATTGCGATGTCGGCCGGGTTTGCCAATCAAAGCCACTTTACGCGGGTGTTTTCGGCCGTGGTCGGTGTCAGCCCGGGCGTGTGGCGCCGCGAAGCGCAGGGCGTCCGCGAAGGCGAGAATTGATTCGGAGCGAGCCGGATGATCAGCGACGCTTCGCCGCTGAAATGGCATAGGCATCGCGCCGCGCCGCGAAGATCTCGTCCGGCGGATGAGCGATGCCTTCGGCGAGATTTGCCGGGTTGAAGATGGACGCGTCGCACGCATCGTTCGCTTCGATACCGGTGATGACGATCGTTCCCAACCGCACCGCTTCGCGACTGTCCTCATCCGGCCATCGGATGGTCACGTCCATGATGGGGTCGCCGGGACGGTCGAGCAGCGCCATCACGTTGAACCGGACATCGCCTGAGGTGATCCGGCTTTCGAGGTCGTCATACAAGAAGTCGGCAGGCATCGCCTTGACCGCGTCCTCGGTCAGCGTGACTTCTCCACCAGCCGGAACGATCTGGAATTTGATAAACCGTGTCTCGCCTTTTGCATTCGTAGCGGGAAAGGCGTGCACTCCCCAATAGGTCGTACCCGCAAAACTTTCGGGCGGTGGATGTGCGGCGATGTAGTTTGCCTGATGCAGCGTCTCGGGATTGGCGGCAGAGAATGCCCTGACCTTCCTCAAATCCGGCTTGCCACCCCGTCGGGGAATGCGTGCCTTGAGGAAAGCCAGCATCTGGTCGAGCGTCCTTGCAAAGTGCACCGGAGCGCTCTGCACGAGAATATCCGAGCGATAGCCGTCGCCGCCGAGCCTGAAGCTGAAGCCGCGCAGCACCAATTTGTCGGTATCGGCCACTTCGGGATCGCCGCCGCCCGCCGAGAAGCGCGCCAGTACGCGTGATGGCTTGGTGAAGCTGCGGGATTTCGTAATCTCCGCCGCCCGATCCGACGCGGCATAGGTGCCGCGAACGCATCGGCCCTTGGCGAAGGTCGCGCGCAACTTCGGCGGATCACCAGCTGCCGCTTTCAGGGCGTCGACGATGGACGTGGGCGTGGCGGCGCCGGTTGGAAACCGGGACATAAAGGGGTCATGGGTTCGAACTTGGGTACCCGTTCTAGGCGCTGCACAGGTCCGGCGTCTTTCCTAAAGCGGCCATGCCTTGTCTGATCCTGCTCCAGGCGCGCCATCGCGAGGTACCATGCCACCCGGCTGCTCCGACTTTGTGAGCAGGAGGACTGGGAAGTGCGGTAAGCGCGTCGCATCAAAATCATGAACAAGCGCGGCGGGCGCATCCAAAATTCGACAGGTGCGGCCTCGGCACACCGCCGCGTCGCACCACGCGCTCCATCCTGCCGGCTAATTCACCTAGACCAGAAGATTAGAAATACGAGCCCGTCGTAGAGTAGCGCGAACAGCTCCACGCAACGCATCCTTGCGAAATATCGTCATAACAAAGTGGAGAGAACAATGCCCAAAGGCGAGCGGCGACAAGGAGGCGCGCGGCCCATTCGAGTGCCGGATCAGTGTCGGCAGGAAACCCCTTCGTCTGGCCTCCGGCAGATTCTCGCAACGGCGTTCTCGCCCGACTGTGCCGGCGAAATTCGGAGGCCTTTGTTCGAGCGTTCCCACGGGATGAGCCATGACAAACTGGCTTATGCTGTCCGCAAGGCGAAGGAATCGGAAGAATGTGCTTCCGACGAGATGCTTCTAAAAAGCATTGCAGAGGGCGATAAGGCCGCAATGCACATCATGTTCGCGCGTCACCGTGCAAGAGTGTTTCGTTTCATCCAAAGGATAGTCCGCAACACGGCAATTGCAGAAGATCTCGTCAGCCAGGTGTTCCTTGATGTTTGGCGTTCCGCAAACGCCTTCGAAAGCCGCTCGCGGGTTTCCACCTGGCTGCTTTCGATTGCCCGTCTCAAGGCATTGAGCTCCTTCCGTGAGCGAAGGCACGAGAATATTGATCGAGACGATGTGCTTGGAATCGTCGACGTCGCCGACACACCGGAAGCCGCGCTCGATCGCAAGGAAACCAATGGAGTCTTGCGGGCGTGTATAGGCAAGCTGTCGCCAGCTCATCGCGACGTCATCGATCTGTTCTATTATCGCGAAAAGTCGGTCGCTGAAATGAGCGAGATTTTCGGCATTCCGCATGCCACCGTGAAGAGCCGGATATTCTACGCGCGCAAGCAACTCGCGGGAATGCTTGTGAGCGCGGGTTTCGAAGCCGCACCGGTTCGAACAAACGACCACAGGGCCACAGAAGCAGGCGCATCTCGCGGACTGAAGCTCACCTTGCAGGTGGGGTTGTCGGCAATTTGATCCCGCCAGTCCGTCGGTATTCGCATATCGCGCTATCGGCGCTTGCCGCGTGCCGACGTGCGGGTGATCCTTATCCTGCCTTGGGTTCGCGGCAGGAATTGCGCGCCGCGGGCGCTGAGGAACTCCAGCATGGCGCGTGCCGGCGGCAGCAGGATCTTGTCTTTTCGGGAAAGGGCGAACCATTGCCTGATGACAGGAAGGCCAACCACGTCGAGCGTGACCAGCCGCCGCTCGTCGAGTTCGGTAGCGACCGTGTGCGCCGAAATGAACGCAATTCCGAGGCCCGCGATCACAGCCTGCTTGATCGTCTCGTTGCTGCTCATCGCCATGCCGATCTTAGGGCGAATTCGCGCCGTTTCGAACAGTTGCTCCATCAGGCCGCGCGTGCCCGAACCGGGTTCGCGGGTCAGAAATGTTTCGTCGGCCAGGTCGCTCGGCGGGATACGGGATTTTCGCACCAGGCGATGGCTCGTCGGCGCGATAATGACATGGGGGTGATCGCCGATCGGGTGAACGTCCATGTCGATATCAGCCGGTGGGCGACCCATGATCGCGAAATCGAGATCATAGCCGCGTAGCGCCTCGCCGATCTCCTGCCGGTTTCCGATCGAGAGCGTGACATCGATGTTCGGATAGCGTTTCGAAAATCCGGAGATCATGAACGGCACGAAATATTTCGCCGTGCTGACGGCGCCGATCGAGATGCGGCCGGCGGTCTTTCCCGCCATCATCTCGAGCGAGGTCTCGCAGTCCGCAATCGCCGCTTCGATACGCTCGGATAGCGAGAGGACCTCCCGCCCGGCGTCGGTCAACAGCATCCCGTCACTGGTGCGCTGAATCAGCGGCAGACCTGCAAGCTCCTGCAGATTGCGGATCTGCAGCGTGACGGCCGGCTGCGTGAGATGCAGGTGTTTGGCGGCGGCGGTAACCGACCGATCCCGGTGAACGGCTGCGAGCGCGCGCAATTGGCGAATGGTCAATTCCCGCGGAAACCTGCTTGCCATGGGCTCATCCAATATAAGAAAAACTTTGCCAAAGCCAAAGATAAGAAAATTTCACTAATTTTGCAAACTGAGTTGTTCTTGGAACGCGGAGTGCCTGATGGCATGACGCGTTGGAGTGGCCCCGAAGAGGGCGCCAATCGGGGAACGGCCATGGACGCACGCATAAGCTTATGCTCGCATCTCGATCATGCAGGGTCGGAGACGCCGACCGGCCCGGCCGTGGCCGCTGTGATCGAGGCGATTGCCGCTGCTGCGATCGGCCTATCCGATATCATCGCCGACGGACCGTTGGCGGGCATTACCGGACGAACCCGTGGCGTCAATTCCGATGGCGATCATCAGAAGGATATCGACCTCGCCGCCGACGCGATGATGCGCGCGGCGTTACGTGCCACCCCGGTCGCTGCCGTCCTGTCCGAAGAATTGGATCTGCCTGAGGTGCTCAATGCCGAGGCGTCGCTCTGTGTCGCGATCGATCCGCTCGATGGGTCGGCCAACCTCGAGAACAACATCTCGGTCGGAACCATCTTTTCGATCCGTTCGCGCGGCAACGATATCATCTCCACCTTCTTCGAACCTGGTACGGCGCAGTGTGCGGCGGGTTTCGTGGTCTACGGCCCTCAGACCACGCTGGTTCTGGCGTTCGACGAGCGGGTCGACATCTTCATTCTGGACAGGCGTGCCCGGGAATTCCTGCTGATCGCGCGTCGCGTGAAAATTGCGCCCAACGCGCCCGAATTCGCCATCAACGCGTCGAACCGGCGGCACTGGCATGGACCGGTGCGGGCCTATATCGACGAATGCCTGGCGGGCACGAGCGGCAACGGTTCGGTCGACTTCAATATGCGCTGGATCGGCTCCCTGGTCGCAGAGTCGCTTCGTATTCTCGTCCGCGGCGGCGTGTTCCTGTACCCGGCGGACGCGCGGCCGGGATATCGCGACGGACGTCTCCGCCTGCTTTACGAAGCGCATCCGATGGCCCTCGTGATGGAGTGGGCGGGCGGCGCCGCGACCACCGGCCGCCGGCGCATTCTCGAACTTTCGGCAAAAACACCACACCAGCGGGTGCCGTTGATCATGGGCTCGATGCGCGGCGTTCGCGACGTTGCCGCCATTCACGAAGCGATCGAGCCGATGTTCGACAATAGCGATGCGCCATTGTTTGCGCGGCGCGGCCTGTTTCGCTGATCGGAAAGAGCAGATGTCACGCAGCTATCCCATCATATCGATTACCGGATCGTCCGGTGCCGGCACGACCTCGGTGAAGAAGACGTTTGAAAACATCTTCCGCCGCGAGAAGGTCGAAGCTGCCTATGTCGAGGGCGACGCCTTCCACCGCTACAACCGCTTTGAGATGCGTACAAAAATGGCTGAAGAGGCGGAGCGCGGCAACAAGCATTTCAGCCATTTCAGTCCGGAAACAAATCTGTTCGAGGAGCTGGAGAAATTGTTCCGGGACTACGGCGAGTCCGGGACCGGAACCGTCAGGCACTATGTCCACGATCATGAAGAAGCCAGGCTCTATGGCGCGGATCCGGGCACATTCACCGAATGGACGCCGTTGCCGGAAAAATCGGATCTGTTGTTCTATGAAGGTCTGCATGGCGCTGTCGTGACCGACAAGGTCAATATCGCGCAGCATGCTGACCTCAAGATCGGCGTCGTTCCCGTCATCAATCTGGAGTGGATCCAGAAGCTGCATCGCGACCGCAGCGACCGCGGCTACACCGCCGAGGCGGTGACCGATACCATCCTGCGACGGATGCCGGACTACATAAATTACATCTGCCCGCAATTCACCGAGACCGACATCAACTTCCAGCGCGTGCCAACCGTCGACACGTCGAACCCGTTCATTGCGCGCTGGATACCGACGCCCGACGAATCGATGGTGGTGATCCGGCTCAAGAATCCGCGCGGCATCGACTTTCCCTACCTGCTGTCGATGATTCCGAACAGTTTCATGTCGCGGGCCAATTCGATCGTGATCCACGGATCGAAGCTCGATCTCGCGATGCAGCTCATCCTCACCCCGCTGATCCTGCAACTGATGGAACGCAAGAGGCGCATGCTATGAACGATTCAGCTCTGTCCCGTATCGCCACCCAGCCGGTCGTCTCGCATGCTGAAATGGCGAATGCGATCCGCTTTCTGGCCATCGACGCCGTCGAAAAGGCGAAGTCGGGTCATCCCGGCATGCCGATGGGTATGGCCGATGTCGCGACGGTACTGTTTTCGCGCTTCCTCAAATTCGACGCCTCCGATCCGACATGGCCGGATCGCGACCGATTCGTATTGTCGGCCGGTCACGGCTCGATGCTGCTGTATGCGCTGCTGCATTTGACCGGCTACCAGGGTGTGACGACGGACGAGCTGAAGGCGTTCAGGCAGTGGGGATCGAAAACCCCTGGCCATCCGGAGTACGGGCATACACCCGGCGTGGAGACGACGACGGGGCCGCTGGGGCAGGGGATCGCAACCGCGGTCGGGATGGCGCTGGCGGAGCGCCTGATGAATGCGCGCTTCGGCGACGATCTTGTCGATCACTACACCTATGTGATCGCCGGCGACGGCTGTCTGATGGAGGGCATCAGCCAGGAAGCGATTTCGCTGGCGGGACATCTCAAGCTCGGCCGGTTGATCGTGCTGTATGACGACAACGAAATCTCGATCGACGGATCGATATCGCTGTCATGCTCGGATGACCCGATCGCGCGCTTCAAGGCGTCGGGCTGGTCGGCGAGCCGGATCGATGGCCATGACCCCGAGGCGATTGCCGCGGCGATCCGGCAGGCCCGGCACGACAGCCGGCCTTCCCTGATTGCCTGTCGCACGGTGATCGGTTTCGGCGCACCTAACCGTCAGGGGACGGAAAAGGCGCATGGCGCGCCGCTTGGTGCGGAGGAAGTCGAGAAGACGCGCAGCGCGTTGGACTGGCCGCACGCACCATTTCAGGTTCCAGGAACTGTGGCCGATGCCTGGCGCGAAATTGGTGCACAAGGACATGCGGCACGGCGGGAATGGATCGAGCGCAGCAGACGCCACAGTTCGATAGGACGGTCGCCGTTCCACGACGCGCTGAATCGAAAGCTGCCCTGTGGATATGCGGACGTGATGACGCAGATCCGGATCCGGTTCGGTACGGAGCGGCCGAAGATCGCGACCCGGCAAGCGTCGCAATTGGTGATCGACGCGATCGCGGAAGCGTTGCCCAATCTGCTTGGCGGTTCGGCCGATCTTACCCATTCGAACCTGACGCGCGCGAAGACGCAGAAACCGGTACGGCCGGATACGCTCGATGGCAGTTATATCCATTACGGCGTCCGCGAACATGCCATGGCGGCGGCGATGAACGGCATCGCGCTGCATGGCGGCTTCATCCCCTATGGCGGCACGTTTCTCAGCTTTGCCGATTACAGCCGCCCTGCGATCAGGTTGGCCGCGTTGATGGGGATCCGCGTCATCCATGTGATGACGCATGACTCGATCGGGTTGGGTGAAGACGGCCCGACGCATCAGCCGGTCGAGCATCTGGCATCGCTGCGGGCGATACCGAACCTGCTGGTATTCCGTCCGGGCGACGCGGTCGAGACGGCGGAGGCGTGGGACTGCGCGTTGCGGGCAGATACAAGCCCTTCGTTGCTGTGCCTGTCGCGACAGGCGCTCCCGACGTTCCGTGACGTTGTTGGCGAAACCAATCTGGTCGCGTTCGGCGCCTATGTCGCCGTCGAACCGGAGGAGGGCCGCGACGTCACCTTGATCGCAACCGGCTCCGAAGTGTCGATTGCGCTGGAAGCGGCCAAGCTGCTGGAGAAAGACAACGTCCGCGCCGCGGTCGTCTCGGCGCCGTGCTTCGAGCTGTTTCGCCGGCAATCCCGCGAATACCGCACCGCCGTTCTGGGACGCGTGCCGAGGGTCGGCGTCGAAGCTGCAATCGAGGGCGACTGGGCACGCTGGCTTGGCGATGGCGGCGAATTCGTCGGCATGACCGGCTTCGGCGCCTCGGCGCCGGCGGAAACGCTTTACCGCGAATTCGGCATCACCGCCGATGAGGTCGCGAAGGCCGCGCTGCGCTGCATCGCGCGCTCGCGGATGGCGGTGACCTACGCATGACACCCATACGCCGATCAATGACACGGAGGCTCGAATGGCGCGAATTACCCTGAGGCAATTGCTGGATCATGCCGCCGAGCACGCCTACGGCGTGCCGGCATTCAACATCAACAACATGGAGCAGGGGCTCGCGATCATGGATGCGGCGGCGGCCGTCGATGCGCCCGTCATCATCCAGGCCTCGCGGGGCGCGCGCTCCTATGCCAACGATATCATGCTGGCGAAGATGATCGACGCGCTGGAAGAGATGTACCCGCAGATCCCGCTCTGCCTACATCAGGACCACGGTAACGAGGAGTCGACTTGCGCCACCGCGCTTCAGCACGGCTTTACCTCCGTGATGATGGACGGCTCGTTGAAGGCCGACGCCAAGACCGCGGCGAGCTACGAATACAACGTCGACATCACCCGCCGCGTGGTCGACATGGCGCACTGGATCGGCGCCTCGGTGGAAGGTGAGCTCGGCGTGCTCGGCTCGCTTGAGCACGGCGGCGGCGAGCAGGAGGACGGCCACGGCGTCGAAGGTGAGGTCAGCCACGATCAGCTACTGACCGATCCGGATCAGGCCGTTGACTTCGTTCGCGCCACCAGGGTCGATGCGCTGGCGATTGCGATGGGCACCTCGCACGGCGCGTATAAATTCTCGCGCAAGCCGGACGGCGATATTCTGGCGATGCGGGTGGTGGAGGAAATCCATCGCCGGCTCCCCAATACGCATCTGGTGATGCACGGCTCATCGTCGGTGCCGCAGCCGCTGCAGGATGCGTTCAACCAGTTCGGCGGCGAGATGCCGCAGACATGGGGGGTGCCGGTCGAGGAAATCGTCCGTGGCATCAAGCACGGCGTCCGCAAGGTCAATATCGACACCGACTGCCGGTTGGCGATGACCGCGGCGTTCCGCAAGGTGGCGACGCAAAGCAGAAACGAATTCGATCCGCGCAAATTCCTGAAGCCGGCAATGGATAGCTTGCGCGATCTCTGCCGGGAACGCTTCGAGCAGTTCGGCACCGCAGGCCACGCCTCAGCGATCAAGGTCATTCCGTTGGCCGAGATGGCAAAGCGCTACCGCTCGGGCGCGCTCGATCCACGCATGGGAGGAATGGCCGATGCCGCCGAATGAGCTGATGACCGCCTCGATCCCAACCAATCGCCGCTCACCACCTGAGGAGAACAACATGAACATGCATTCGATGACCGTTCGCGGCAAGGATCGCTACAAGTCCGGCGTCATGGAATACAAGAAGATGGGCTATTGGGAGCCCGATTACGTTCCGAAGGACACGGACGTCATCGCGCTGTTCAGGGTTACGCCGCAGGACGGTGTCGATCCGATCGAAGCTTCGGCGGCAGTGGCGGGCGAATCCTCCACCGCGACCTGGACCGTGGTGTGGACCGACCGGCTGACGGCGGCCGAAAAATATCGCGCGAAGTGCTACCGCGTTGATCCCGTGCCGAATTCACCGGGGCAATATTTCGCCTACATCGCCTACGACATCGATCTGTTCGAGCCCGGTTCGATCGCCAATTTGTCGGCCTCGATCATCGGCAACGTGTTCGGCTTCAAGCCGCTGAAGGCCTTGCGGCTCGAGGACATGCGGTTGCCGGTGGCCTATGTGAAGACCTTCCAGGGACCGGCGACCGGAATCGTGGTCGAACGCGAGCGGATGGACAAGTTCGGCCGGCCGTTGCTCGGCGCCACCGTGAAGCCGAAGCTCGGCCTATCCGGCCGCAATTATGGACGTGTGGTCTATGAGGCGCTGAAGGGCGGGCTCGACTTCACCAAGGATGACGAGAACATCAACTCTCAGCCCTTCATGCACTGGCGGGAGCGTTTTCTGTACTGCATGGAGGCCGTCAACAAGGCGCAGGCGGCGTCGGGCGAGATCAAGGGCACATATCTCAACGTCACCGCGGGTACCATGGAAGACATGTACGAGCGTGCCGAATTCGCCAAGGAGCTCGGCTCGGTCATCATCATGATCGATCTCGTGATCGGCTACACCGCGATCCAGTCGATGGCGAAATGGGCGCGGCGCAACGACATGATCCTGCATCTGCACAGGGCAGGGCACTCGACCTACACAAGACAGCGCAGCCACGGTGTCTCGTTCCGCGTCATCGCGAAATGGATGCGGCTTGCCGGTGTGGATCACATCCATGCCGGCACGGTGGTCGGCAAGCTGGAGGGCGATCCGGCAACCACGCGCGGCTATTACGACATCTGCCGCGAGGACTACAATCCGGCGCGGCTGGAGCACGGGGTGTTCTTCGACCAGCACTGGGCCAGCCTCAACAAGCTGATGCCGGTGGCATCGGGCGGCATCCATGCCGGCCAGATGCATCAGCTGCTCGATCATCTCGGCGAAGACGTCATCCTGCAGTTCGGCGGCGGCACTATCGGCCACCCCATGGGCATTCAGGCCGGCGCGACCGCCAACCGCGTCGCGCTGGAAGCGATGATCCTCGCCCGCAATGAAGGCCGCGACTACCTGCACGAGGGCCCCGAGATTCTGGCCAAGGCGGCGGAGACCTGCACGCCGTTGAAGTCGGCGCTCGAGGTCTGGAAGGACGTCACCTTCAACTATGAATCGACGGATATGCCGGACTACGTCCCCACCCCGTCTGTCGCGATGTAAGGAGTGGAAACCATGCGCATTACCCAAGGCTGCTTCTCGTTCCTGCCCGATCTCACCGACGAGCAGATTTCCCGCCAGGTCCAGTATTGCCTGGAGCAGGGCTGGGCGGTGAACATCGAATTCACCGACGATCCGCATCCCCGCAACCATTTCTGGGAGATGTGGGGCTTGCCGATGTTCGATCTCCGCGACGCCGCCGGCGTGATGATGGAACTGAATGAATGCCGCAAGGTATATGGTAACAGCTACATCCGCCTGTCGGCGTTCGACTCCAGCCATGGCTGGGAATCGGTGCGGCTGTCCTTCATCGTCAACCGGCCGAAGGAGGAGCCTGGCTTCCGCCTCGAGCGGCATGAAATGGCCGGGCGCAATATTCGCTACACGACCAGATCATATGCCGCCGATCGTCCGGAGGGCCGGCGCTACGATTAGGCAGGCGTTCGGTCCGGCAGACGAGTTCTCCCTGAACGTGCCTGCGTCTGCCGGATGCACTGCTCCGTCGCTGCGGAAGCGGCGACGGAGTCTTTTCCGAAACGAAGCGTGCAGCGCATTGAGGTTAGCAGATGGACGTGGATACCACCCCAATGACTGATGCGGTCAACCTGCGCGATGAACTCGAAGCCGTCGGCATCGAGGAAATCCTCTCGCAGCTCGACCGCGAACTGATCGGTTTGAAACCCGTAAAGACGCGTATCCGCGAGATTGCGTCGCTGCTTCTGATTGAACGTATCCGCAAGCGCATGGGACTGGCGTCGGGCGCGCCGACGCTGCACATGTCGTTTACGGGAAATCCCGGCACCGGAAAGACGACGGTGGCGCTGCGGATCGCCAGCATCCTGCACAGGCTCGGCTTCGTGCGCCGCGGCCAAGTGGTGTCGGTCACGCGCGACGAATTGGTCGGGCAATATATCGGCCACACCGCGCCGAAGACCAAGGAGATCCTGAAGAAGGCGATGGGCGGCGTGCTGTTCATCGACGAGGCTTATTATCTGCACCGGCCCGACAACGAGCGCGACTATGGCCAGGAGGCTATAGAGATCCTGCTGCAGGTGATGGAAACGCAGCGCGAGGATCTGGTGGTGATCCTCGCCGGCTACGGCGACCGCATGGACAAATTTTTCGCCAGCAATCCCGGCTTCCGTTCGCGGATCGCACACCACATCGACTTTCCGGATTATGCCGACGATGAGTTGCTCGCCATCGCAGAGCTGATGCTGCGAGACATGAACTACGGATTCACTCCGGATGCGCGTGCAGAATTTGTTCGCTACATCGCATTGCGCAGGAACCAGCCGCTGTTCTCCAACGCACGCTCGATCCGCAATGCATTGGATCGTCTGCGGCTACGCCAGGCCAACCGCCTCGTCGCCGATCTCGATCATATCCTGACAGCGGACGATATCAGGTCAATTGAGGCGTCGGACGTGCTTGCGAGCCGCGTGTTCGGGAAGGGTGGAAAATCCGCCGAAGCGGGTTAGAGCCCACCTTCTCTGGGGGATAGACGACGATTGGCGGGGCTAACGCTGCAATGCCGTTTCAGGGATCGCCCTGCGAACCACTTCGCGCATCGCAAAGCTCGAATGGATCCGCGCGACGCCGGGCATCCGCGAAAGATGCTGCTTGTGGATCCGCTCGAAGTCCGCGATGTCGCGTGCTATCACCTGCAGATGATAGTCATCGCTGCCCGACATCAGGTGGCAGGACACCACGTCGGGGCAACGGGCGATCGCCGCTTCGAACGCGGCGAGATATTCCTCGCTCTGTTTTTCCAGCGTGATGGTGACGACAACCGTCGTGACGAGCCCGAGTGCGGTCGGTTCGAGATCGGCCCGATAGCCGCGAATGATGCCGGTTTCCTCGAGCTGGCGAATGCGACGTGCGCAGGCGGTCGGCGACAGCCCGACCTTTTCGGCGAGTTCGATCTGGCTCGCCCTCGCATCGGAGAGCAACTCAGCCAGGATCCGAACATCAATACGATCCAGCTCGATCACGCCGCTATTCTCTAACATTTAGGATCTGAGCGCAGAATATCTGCGCAAACGGCTCCCGGCAAGCTGCAATTCGCAGAGAAGCGCTGCTCGTTCAGGAGTAGTTTCCTGGCATCGGACAGCAGCCTCCAATGCAGGAGCAAGACCATGCGAGTCGGCGTGCCCAGGGAAATCAAGGTCGAGGAATATCGCGTAGGTCTGACGCCGGCGTCGGTGCGGGAATATGTGGCGCATGGCCACGATGTGATCGTCGAGCAAGGCGCCGGGCTTGGCATTGGCGCCAGCGATGATATCTACCGTTCGGCCGGCGCAGCGATCGTGGACACGGCAGCGGAAATCTTCGCGACCGCCGACATGGTGGTCAAGGTCAAGGAACCGCAGCCGACGGAATGGCGCCAGCTTCGCGAGAACCAGATTCTATTCACCTATCTGCACCTGGCGCCGGACACCGCGCAGACCAAGGGGCTTCTCGCATCCGGCTGCACCGCGATCGCCTACGAGACGGTGACGGATGCCCATGGCGGGCTCCCGCTGCTGGCGCCGATGAGCGAGGTGGCGGGACGGCTGGCGATCGAGGCGGCGGGCGCCGCCTTGCGAAAATCGGCTGATGGCATGGGCAAGCTGATCGGCGGCGTGCCCGGCGTCGCTCCGAGCAGGATCGCCGTGATCGGCGGCGGCGTGGTCGGCACGCATGCCGCGCGGATGGCCGCAGGTCTCGGCGCTGATATCGTCATCCTTGACCGCTCGCTGCCGCGCCTTCGTGTCCTTGATGAAATGTTCCTCGGTCGCGTTCGCACGCGCTACGCGACGCTGGAAGCGATCGAGGAGGAGATCGTCGGCGCTGACGTCGTCATCGGCGCGGTGCTGGTGCCGGGCGCCAGTGCGCCGAAACTCGTCTCCCGCGCGCATCTCGCCCGCATGAAGCGCCGCGCCGTGCTGGTCGATGTCGCGATCGACCAAGGGGGCTGCTTCGAGACGTCGCGGCCGACGACCCATCAGGCGCCGACCTATCTCGTCGACGAGATCGTGCATTATTGCGTGGCCAACATGCCCGGCGCAGTGCCGGTGACGTCGAGCCACGCGCTCAACAATGCCACGCTGCCGTTCGGCCTTGCGCTGGCCGGGAAGGGCATCCGCGCGCTGATCGAGGATCCGCATCTGCGCGCCGGGCTCAACGTGCATCGCGGGCAACTCACCAACCGTGCGGTTGCCGACAGCCAGAATTTGTCCGCGGCGGCGCCCGAGAAAATTCTGGCGGCATGAAGCCCGCCGGCTGACAGGCGAGAGCAGGGCGTGTGAGGCCTCGGGCAGAGCCGATGGAGGCAGCGGCTTCTGCAGCAGCGTATCGTCAGCGGTCGTAGTTTGCGGGGTCTGGACTATCCGACGGCTGCGCATATGCGTTGCGCAGCACTGCCGTCATCGGAGTCTTGAAATTGAGCCCGTTGGGCGGGACCGGCGATTCGAACCACTTTTTGTAAATCGTCTCGATCTCTGGGCTTCGGTAAAGGTTGGCAGTCACACGGTCTGCCACCGCCTTGAATGGTGCATCGTCCTTGCGCAGCATGATCCCGTAGGGTTCGGCCTTGGATAAGGCCTCGTCGCTGATGATGTAGGCAGACGGGTCTTTCGACCTTGCGATCGCAACGGCGAGCTGCACGTCATCAAGGACGTAGGCGGCGGCGCGGCCGGTCTCCAGCATGAGAAAGGCTTCGGCCTGATCCTTTGCCGCCAGCGGCGTGACGCCGAGATTGCGGGCGGCATTGACCTGGTTGAGCTGCACCATGTTGGTCGAGCCCGATATCGCAACAACCGGCTTGCCTTTCAACTGGTCGATCGTGCTGATGTTGTCGGCCTTCCGTGCGGCAAACCGCGTCGCCGACAGAAAATGTGAGTTCGTGAACGCCACTTGGCGCTGCCGCTCCGCATTGTTGGTGGTGGAGGAGCAGACGAGATCGACGGTGCCATTCATCATCAGCGGAATGCGGTTGGACGACGTCACCGCGAGCGTCTCAACGGTCACGTTGGAGACCTTGAGTTCTTGCTTAACCGCGTCCACGATTTTCATGCAGATGTCGACGGCGTACCCGATCGCCTTCTGGTTGCCGTCCAGATAGCTGAAGGGCACCGAAGCTTCCTGGATGCCGAGGATGATCTTGTTGGTTTCCTTGACTTTCTGGAGGGTCCCGGTCAGCTCGCTTGCATGCGCGGGGACGGCGATCAGGGCAACGGCAAGCATCGTCAATGGCAGGCGCATCACGGTGGACCTCATCGGATAGTGAACGGGTTTGCAGCGACCGAACTGATGGCCGTCGCGCCAATCAATAGCGGGCGACCGTAGTCGATCAGCCGTCATTGCTGAATTAGTGACTGTGAAAACCGGCTATATCAAAGTTGTATTGCCGACGGAGTCAGGGCGACCGGATTTAGCGTAGGCGTTAACGGGCAACGCATCCACGATGCGTTGGCGACCCACAATAATGCAGATGTCGAGAACAACGTGCCGCAGGGCGTCGCCGTCTGGGTGTTCGCTGTCAAGAAGCGATCGGTAGGCACCACGCCAGCTCGTTATTGACCAGAGATCAGAAAGGGGCGACCAACGAACGTTCGCCGCCGCCCTTTTGTTGCTTCTGGCTACCAGTGCTGGAGCTATTTGCCCTTGGTATCGACCTTCTGCTTTTCGTCCTCGTTCATTTTCTTCACGACGGGATCGCGACTGGCTTCGCCGGTGGTCTGAGTTGTCGTGGCCGGCGGGCTTTCGTTTGGCATGGAGGTTTGCCCAGGCGGTGTCGTCGCCGGCCGCGTCGCGGTTGCGCTCGGCGGCGACGTCGTTTGAGCGGTCGCCGCCTGTGCATTCAACAGAAGCACGCTCGACAGTAGCGACACCGCGAGCGCCGTTAAGTTGGGTTTCATTGATCTGAACTCCTGTCAGATCAAGGAAAACGGCCCGGTCGGCCTAACGTTCCCCTTACGCCTCCAATTGCTTGCCGATCGGCAGTGCGCGGATGCGCTTGCCGGTCGCGGCGAAGATCGCGTTGATCAGCGCCGGCGCAAAGGGCGGCACACCCGGCTCGCCGACGCCGCTGGGCGGCGTGTCGGGGCCGGCAGGCGCGATGTAGACGTTGGTTACGGCCGGGGACTCGTCGATCCGGAGCAATGGGCAATCGTCAAAATTGCCCTGTTGCACCTTGCCATCCTTGAAGGTAACTGCGCCATGTTTGGCGAGGCTCAGGCCCATGATCGCGGCGCCCTCGATCTGCGACTGGATCCGCTCCGGATTGACGTAGGTTCCGCAATCAATGGCGGTATCGACCCGCGGCACGGTGAGCTTGCCCTTGTCGTCAACGGCCACCTCGACGATCGTCGCGATATAGCTGACGAAGCTGCGATGCGCGGCAATGCCGAGCCCGTGTCCCTTGGGAACGGACCGTCCCCAGCCGCCCTTGTCTGCGACCAGTTCGACGACCTTGCGAAGGCGCGCGGTATCGATCGGATAGCTGTCATAGGGCTCGCCGTAGTTCCAGAGGTCTTTCACCGAATCGAGCTTGACGATCCGGGGCGAGCCGATCAGCTCCAGCAGCATATCCTTTTGATCGCGTTTGGTGGCATGGGCGATTTCAGCCACCATCGACTGCACCGCAAAGGCACGCGGGATATTCGACACCGAGCGGAACCAGCCGATGCGGGTACGCGCGGCCGCTTCCGGATTCTCGCACTGGACGTTGGCGATCTCGAAGGGCATGTCGACCAGCCCCATGCCGAGTTCGAACGGCGCCTGATGCAGCGCACCGGCGGCAAACGTCGAGGCGATGCTCGGCGCGACGCTGCGATGCCGCCAGGCCGTGACCTTGCCGCCCTTGTCGAGGCCGGCCTCGATCCGTTCCACCGAGACGGTGTGCAGGAAGCCGTTGCGAATGTCGTCTTCCCGCGTCCATTGCACCTTTACGGGGGCGCCGAGTTCCTTTGAAAGCAGGGCGGCTTCGAGGGCGAAATCGCACTTCGACTTGCGACCGAAGCCGCCGCCGAGCAGGGTGACGTTGACGGTGACATTCTCCTGGGGAATGCCAAGCGTCTTGGCGACGTCCTCGCGCGTTCCGCCTGCGCTTTGCACCGGTCCCCAGATCTCGGCCTTGTCGCCTTTGACGTCCGCGACTGCAACCGGCGGCTCCATGGCGACATGGGCGATATGCGGCAGATAGTATTCAGCCACGATCACCTTGTCGGCGCCCTTCAGGGCGGCTTCCACGTCACCCTCCTTGCGTACCACCAAGCCGGGCTTCCGTGCGGCTTCCTCCAGTTCGGCGCGGTAGGCAACCGACTCGTATTTGCCGTTGGCGCCATCGTCCCAGACGATCTTCAGGGCGTCGCGGCCCTTGATCGCCGCGCCGGTGTTGCGCGCGATCACTGCGACGCCGCCTAGCGGCTGGAATTTTGAAGGCCAAGGCCAGCCCTTGACTTCCAAAACCTTCTCGACGCCGGAAACCTTCATCGCCGCCGCCCCGTCAAACGACGCGACCTTGCCCCCGGTCACTGGCGGCCGGGCAATGACGGCGTATTTCATGCCTGCTAGCCGGACGTCGGCGCCGTAACGCGCGGTGCCCACCGTGATGTCGCGGAGATCGACCATGCTGATCTGGCCTTTGCCCAGATAGCGGAAATCCTTTGGGTCTTTCAGCCGCAAGCCTTCGACACTCGGTACCGACTGCTTGGCGGCATCGGCTGCCAGATCGCCAAAGCCAATGCGCCGTCCGCTCGCACTGTGGACGACCTCGTGATTGACCGCCTTCACTTCGGTCGCCGGCACACCCCAGCGTTTCGCGGCTGCGCCTTCGAGCATCGTGCGGGCCGAAGCGCCGATCTGGCGCATCGGTATCAGGTAGTGACGCGTGCTGCGCGATCCGTCGGTATCCTGGTTGCCGAATTTGACCTCGTCGCCATGCGCCTGCTGGATGCGAACGCGCGTCCAGTCGGCTTCCAGCTCTTCGGCAACGATCATCGGTAGGCTGGTGCGGACGCCGGTTCCCATCTCGGCGCGGTGCGCGACGATCGTGACAATGCCGTCCGGTGCGATCGCGACGAACACGCGCGGGTCCACCACGGTACCGTGCGGCATCTCGCCCGCACCGGTCTTGTACGCGGCAAAGCCGGGGCGTGACATCACAGGGGCGGCCAAAACAAAGCCGCCGGCCAGCCCGAGGCCCTTCAGGATGCTGCGGCGTGAAACGTTGTCGACTTTGACGTATCGCTCAAAGCCACGGAGCTTTTTGGGATTGGTGATGATGTTCATGGTCAGACCCCCGTCGAAGCGAGGTGAACCGCGTTTTCGATGCGCTGATAGCAGCCACAGCGGCAGATATTGCCCGCCATCGCTTCGCGTATCTGATCGTGGTTGGGTTTTGGATTTTCCAGCAGCAGCGCGGCCGCCTGCATGATCTGGCCGACCTGGCAAAAGCCGCATTGCGGGACATTGAGCTGGCGCCAGGCCTTCTGAACCGCGTGATCGCCGGTCGGATGAAGACCTTCGATCGTCGTAACGTCCCGATTGACCACGTCGGAAACCGACGTAATGCAGGCGCGTACCGCCTGCTTGTCGACGATCACGGTGCAGGCGCCGCAAAGCGCCTGGCCGCAGCCGTATTTCGTACCCGTCAGTCCGATTTCGTCGCGTAGGAACCAGAGTAGCGGGAGATCGGGATCGCCATCCCAGTTCTTTTGCGCACCGTTAATCTTCAAAGTAATCATGATCGATCCTCGCTCTTCGTAAGCTGCTGATGGTAGCTTCGACGTGAGCGAAAAACGTTACGGTTGACCGCTCAACGCCGGCGCTTCGAAATTCCTTGCTATCTGGCTGGGATTTCTTTGAGCCATCCTCCTGATCATTATTATTGGCTGTTGTTCAGTAGGCCGCGCTTGGCAGATCGGTCGCCACAAGGCGTTCTACATTTGCGTCCGCATGTTTGGCGAAAGCGGGGCATCGGCAAAAATTTGCATTTGGTCAGCAACTCTGACGCAGTGGCTACAAGCAAGAGCAACTGTCGCCAAACTTGCACGTCGTCGTCATGACGACAAGACGCGGGGATCGCCTCTCCGCGTGGCCCGTCGCAGTACGGACTTTTGCCATTTGCGCTCAACGGACGCCGGCGTGCGCTTCGGGACGACTCCTGCAATTCTCGATCTTGGCCGCACGCGCGATGACGCACCGCACATCGCAGAAGGCTGAGCTGTTCTGCGAAATATGCATGATGCGCTAGTCGGCAGTTGCGATCGCGTGAAATGCAATGGACTCCCACTATTGCTGACTTTTCCTGGACTCGCTGACGCAACTGGAAGGAACATTACTCAAAAGACAAAGTTGTCCGTCGCCTTCTTTTTGACCGACTCCCTGCTTCAGTTTGTGTCATGTGCAAATCCGATCAGCCCACAACGTCGATCACAAGCACAGACGCGGAACTCGCGACAGCGATGTGTCAGGATCCGACGCGGCGCGCACTCATCCTGACGGCTCTTGCCACCGGGGCCTGCCTGGCCTCGTCCAGGTCCTCCATTGCCGAGGAAGATGCACCGGGCAGCAACGAGCGGCCTCAGAAAGCCGACGTGCTGGTTTTCGCCGAAGGGGACCGTGCCGGCGAGGTGATCAAGCCGCAGGATCTGAAAGCCGGTGGACCGCCGGTGCGGGCCTGGCCAAAGGATCCCAATACATCCGTTATCCGCAAGGGCTCGCGTCTGAACGAGGTGCTTGTCGTCAAACTGGATCCGGCCGAACTGGATGAAGATACGCGCTCGCGTGCGGCCGGCGGCGTCGTGGCCTATTCGGCAATCTGCGTCCACACTGGCTGTCCGATCACCGCATGGGTGAAAGCTGCATCCAGCGACAAGGATGTGTTCAAATGCGTCTGCCACAATTCGGAATTTGACCCCAGGCAAAGCGCGCAAGTTGTGTTCGGACCGGCGCCCCGGCGTCTGCCGGCGCTTCCGTTGGTGGCGGACGACGGCCCACTGACCGTGGCCGCAGCATTTGTTGGAAAGGTAGGTGCAACGCAATCCAGGTGAGGGCGGACCGCCATCGATCCACGACAAGACAAAAACAGAGTTCGTGAGATGAAAACAAAGGGGAGGTTGCGTTATGACCTTGAAGCAATGGCTGTTGTCGGGTTTGCTCGCGTCCACATTCCTCGTTCCGATCGCTGCCGCCGGCCCGATCGAGAACTACAGCCCGGTGACGCCCGAGCGACTCAAGAATCCTGAGCCTGGCAACTGGATGCATTATCGGCGGACCTATGACGGCCAAGGATACAGCACGCTCGACCAGATCAACACCTCGAACGTGAAAAACCTGGTGCCGGTGTGGACGTTCTCGACCGGTGTGGTCGAAGGACACCAGGCCCCGCCGATCATCAACAATGGCGTGATGTTCGTCTCAACGCCGGAAGGGCAGGTGATCGCACTCAACGCCAAAACCGGCGACGAGTACTGGCGATACAAACGCCAGCTTCCCGAAGACCTCTTTCAATTGCACCCGACCAACCGCGGCGTAGGACTGTGGCAGGACAAGCTATACCTCGCCACGACAGACGATCATCTGGTCGCGCTCGATGCCAAGACCGGCAAAGTGGTCTGGGATACCAAGGTCGAGGACTACAAGAAGGGGCAATATTTGACCCTGATGCCGCTGGTCGTCGACGGCAAGGTGATCGTCGGCGGTTCCGGCGGGGAATTCGGCATCCGCGGTTATATCGTTGCCTACGACGCCAACACCGGCAAGGAACTGTGGCGAACCTTCACCATTCCCGGCCCGGGCGAGTTCGGCCATGACACGTGGAGTGGCGACGACTGGAAAACGGGGGGCGCGCCTGCCTGGATGACAGGCACGTACGATATGGATACCAGGACGATCTATTGGGGCACAGGCAACGCCGCACCCTGGCCGGGTGAAACTCATCCCGGCGACAATCTCTACTCGACGTCGGTGCTCGCGCTTGATCCCGAGAGCGGCAAGATCAAATCGTACTTCCAGTACCATCAAAACGATTCCTGGGACTGGGACGAGGTGGACGCCCCCATGCTGATCGACCTGCAAAGGGACGGCCGCACCATCAAGAGCCTGGTTCATCCCGGCCGCAACGCGATCTTCTGGGTGCTCGAGCGCAAGCCGGAGGGCATCAAATATGTAGCCGGCTGGCCTTACGTTTACACCGATGTCTGGAAGAGCATCGATCCGAACGGCAGGCCGATTGCCGATCCCGCCCACAAGCCGGGCATCGGCAAGCGCGTCGAATTCTGTCCGTCCCTGTGGGGCGGCAAGGATTGGCCGTCGGCGGCGTATAGTCAGAATACCAAATTGGTCTACGTTCCCGCCAACGAGAATTTCTGCGGCGGTTTTACCGGCGAAAAACTACCGTTGGTTCCCGGCAAGCTTTGGCTCGGGACCAAGCCCGAGGATATCGGCTTGACACCCCGTCCCGGCGCTACCCACTTTGGCGAACTGCAGGCGTGGGATCCGGCCACGGGCAAGAAGGTCTGGTCGCATAATTTCCCGAAGTCACAACTGTTCGGTTCGGTGACCGCCACCGCTGGCGACCTCATCTTTGTCGGTGGCACCAACGACCGGATGTTCCGCGCCTTCCATGCCAAGACCGGTGAACTGCTTTGGGAGCAAAAGACCAACTCCGGGATCGTGGGCATGCCGATCGCCTATGAGGTGGACGGCACGCAGTATATTGCTGTCCAGTCGGGCTGGGGCGTCGACGCGCAGCGCATCCAGGACGCTCTGGTGGGCAAGGTCCCCGGCCTTGAGAATAACGTGCCGCAGGGCGGCGTCGTGTGGGTGTTCGCCGTCAAGAAGTGACGGCGAAAGGCAGGATCCGGCGCCTGGCTGCTACGCAGTGGCCAGGCACCGCTGCGATCCAGGCAACGCGCGCGCAGCCTCGGCCGGCGTGGGTCAGTAGCGCTTTCCTCGCCGACAATCCTACGATTTTGCACGCCGGCCTGTCGCCCCTGCGGGCTAAACCCCCGCATTGACGAGCAGCGGATCGGCGGAAGTTACGAGCTTCAGGGTCCGCAGCGAAAAGGTCGAGCGCGTGTGCCGGATGCCTTGAATCCGGTAGAGCTTCTCCCGAAGAAAGCGCTCGTAGTGAGTGGTGTCGGCGACCGCTACCTTGACCAGGTAGTCGTATTCGCCGGTGACGAGATTGGCCTCGATAACCTCCGGGATCTTTGCGAGGGCGTCGCCGAACCGGGAGAGCACCTTGTCGTCGTGCTTGTCCAGCGTGACTTCGATGAAGACGATATCCTTCAGGCCGATGGCGACGTGATCGATGACCGCCGAGTAGTGCTTGATCACGCCGATCTCCTCAAGGTATCTGACCCGCGACCAGCATGGCGAAGACGACAGTCCGACGCGATTGGCCAGTTCGTTGACGGTCAGTCGTCCTTCGTCGCGGAGGATCGAAAGAATCTTTCGATCGATCAGGTCGAGGTCCGCCTTGGTTCGCGGCTTGGCGAGGGAAGATGATTTCATCGTAGATCTCCACAGATTCAGACGATTCTTCTGCAAAAGACGAATATCACATAAAATAATGGGAAAATCACCTGCTGACTCGGCGATACAGTCCTGCCCGAGGAGATCAGAAAATGCCGTCTGCCGCATGCCGCGCTTCGTCTGTCGTCTTCAGGGCCGTTGCCACCGATTCGCTTGCCGCGGCGTCCCAGCTTCTGGCCGATGTGCAGCGCTTCGGGCTGCAGATGGTCGAATTCCGGATGATGGTCGATGTCGAGGGAGGGGCGGCCATCGACTTCGGCATCGACGCAAGGCCGGACCACGATCCAGCGATTCTCTGCTCCCGCTTCGCACGACATCCCGCGCTCCGTTCGGTCGAGGTCGTCGGACGATCGCCGATCAAAACGGAAGGCACGGCGCCATGAACGTCCTGCCTCTCACCTTGCACGTTCCCGGGCCGCTGCCTTCCGCAGCGCTCCATAGTGGGAAAACGCCGCGCCTTCGATGCCGTTGCGCATCGGCGAGGCCTGGTCAGATGGCGCCCGCGCTTTGGGTGAGCCATACCGGCGCTGAGCTGGCTTTCGGCCCAAAGCCGTACCGGGCAGGTGAGGTCTTTGCTCGACCTTTCGCAAGTGACGCCAGATGAATTGGCGCCGGTCGCCGTTCCGTGTTCACGAGTTTTTTATCCTTTTATTGTCACCGATGAGAGGCAAATCCGCGGTGGTCTCCCTATCTAATTGAAATGATACTCGTCATCCAAACGACCGAGTACCCGAAATTTGGAGCTGCACATGGGTGAAGTCATTCGATTTGTTCCAAAGTCCGAGCTCGAGCGGGCCCGCTTAGTTCGAGAAGCGCGTGCGATATACGACAGCATCTTCCCGTCGGCCGATGCGATCAGCGAGCGGGGCGACGACACGACGCCGCTCCATCAGGGTTGATTTTGCACCGCCGCCGGTGCCCGGCCGGACCCAAAATCCAGAAAATGGAGCGGCGTCACCGCCTCGCACCATTCGTCTCCAGCAGGCCGCTACCGGAAGACGTTTCAGCGCAGCATAGGGCATAATTCTCATGGCGTGACGGCAATCACACGCTGCGGTCTGTCAGGCTGTGAAACACGGCTTGATGATCGCCGTTACGCCGCTTGCCTGCGGCTCTTCGGCTTCGCCTTCTTGTCGAGAGAAACTTTCTCTGAGGCCGGCCGCGCGCCCGGTCCAGGATGGACATGAACTTCCTTGGCCGAAAGCGGCTCGCCGCATTCCGAGCACACCATCACGGGATCGAACATCTTGCCGCACTTGCGGTGCTCATGCAGCAGGGGGCGTCCGCGTTCGTCGACCATGTGGGTGTCACCCCAGTGCACGAGCGCCATCATGATCGGATAGAGATCAAGTCCCTTCTGCGTCAAGATGTACTCGTGGCGTTTGGGTGACTCCTGATATGGAATGCGGCGCAGCACGCCCTGCCGAACCAGCTTTTTCAGCCGTTCTGCGAGCAAGTGACGCGTAATCCCAAGCGCTGACTGAAAACCCTCGAAGCGGCGCGTGCGCAGAAAGCATTCGCGCAGGATCAGAAGCGTCCAACGGTCGCCGATCACACCAATGGTCCGGGCCATCGAACATGGCTCTTCCTCGAGCTGATCCCATTTCATTCCTGCTCTCCAGTCATCCTGGCGCCTGCTCCGCTCGAATCGCCCAGGGAACCTCAGCTACCCTACCATTCTAGATAGGTACTCAATTCCAAACAATACCCCGTCGATCGGTTAAAATTAGCAGAATTCGGCAGAGATTTGACAGTTCAATTTTAGAACTGTATGAACGAAAAGTAGTCAGGGATCGGCTAGAGGATCGCCAAACCTGACCATTCACTTCGCTCTACGGGAGGAGCTGACATGCCCCTGAAAGTTGAATTCCTGTTCGATTTCGGCAGCCCGAACGCTTACCTGGCGGAACTGGTCCTTCCGGGAATCGAACGGCGCACCGGCGTGAAATTCGAATATGTCCCGGTTCTGCTCGGCGGCATCTTCAAGGCGACGGGCAACATGTCCCCGTTCGACTCGCTTCGCGGCATCAAGAACAAGCCGGAATACCAGGCGCTGGAAACCCAGCGCTTCATTCGGCGCCATAACATCACGAAATTTCGGCAGAACCCCTTCTTTCCGGTCAATACGCTGATGTTGATGCGGGGCGCCGTCGCGGCTCAGTTCGAAGGCGTGTTTGAACCCTATTTCCGCGCTGCGTATCATCATATGTGGGAAGAGCCGAAGAAGGTGGATGACCTCGAAACCTTCCGGAGCGCGTTCATCTCCTCGGGCATCGATATCGACCGGTTGATTGCGCGTGCGCAGCAGGATGACGTCAAGAAGGGGCTGATCGATCGGACCACCGACGCGGTCAACCGCGGAGCATTTGGCTCGCCGACTTTCTTCGTCGGAAAGGAAATGTTTTTCGGCAAGGACCAACTTCGGGACGTCGAGGAGTCGATTGTCGAGCAGACCAGTCAGCCGGTTCCCAAAACGGCGTAAAAGTCGGGTGAGCACTGGAAGACAGGGTCGTATCCAGGGCTTGCGCGACCAAAAGCCAAATTCGCAGTCCGCCCTGTAGCAAGGGTAATAATAAGGGAGAATGCCATGCCCGGTCCGCTCAACGGGGTTCGTGTCCTCGATTTGACAGGCGTGGTGTCGGGTCCTTTCGCGACCATGTTTCTGGCGGATCAGGGTGCCGACGTTCTGAAGATCGAGCCGATCGGCGGCGATATCACCCGGCGCAGCCGTGCAACGATCGACAAGGATGGCGAGTTCTCCGCGCTCTTTATCTCTTCAAACCGCGGCAAGCGCTCACTGTCGATCGACGTCAAGAGCGCGGCCGGCCGTGAGGTGCTCGCCAAGCTGGTCGCGCAGGCGGATGTCCTGGTGCAGAATTTCCGGCCCGGCACCATGGAGCGCCTCGGTCTCGGTGTCGAAGAGTTGCGCCAACGCCATCCGCGCTTGATCTATGTTTCGATCAGCGGCGTCGGCGACACCGGACCGTATGTGAAGAAGCGCGTCTATGATCCAATCATTCAGGGCCTGTCGGGCTTTGCCGATATCCAGTCGCAGCCGGTAACGAACCGTCCGCAGATGATCCGAACCATCGTCTGCGACAAGACTACCGCCGTGTTCACCGCGCAGGCGGTTGCAGCGGCGCTCTACGCCCGCGAGAAGACAGGGCAGGGCGATCACATTCAGGTCGCCATGCTTGATGCGATGATCTCGTATCTGTGGCCCGAGGGCATGATGCAATACACGGTGGTGGGCGCGGAAACCACCGCCGCCGATCCTAACGATCGACCGGATCTCGTGTTCAAGACCAGCGACGGCTACATCACGGCTGGTACCATTTCGGATTCCGAATGGCAGGGGTTTTGCCGGGCCTCGGGCGATCCCGAGCTTGCCAAGGATCCTCGGTTTGCGACCCCATCTGCGCGCTCGGTCAACGCCACGGCGCGCATCAACAAGATGGCGGAATATATCGGCCAGCACACCACTGCCGAATGGCTGGAGCGCCTGGACGCCGCTGACGTGCCTTGCGCACCGATCCTGCGGCGAGGCGAGATCATCCACAATGAACAGGTCGTCGCGCGCGATATCATCGCCGAGTTCGATCAACCGAAGGTCGGGCGGGTGCGGCAGCCGAAACCGGCCGCACGCTTTGAGATCAATGAGGCCGCGATCGGCGGGCCTGCTCCCCGGGTCGGCGAGCACTCGCGCGATGTGTTGCGCGAGCTGGGTTACGACGATGGCGCCATCGACAAGATGGTCGCCGAGCGCAGTGTGCGCGTGGCGGTCTAACCCCGAAGCCTTCTCGCGCGTGGCGGACGGTTTCTAAACTTTGATCGGCGCCGGCGTGATCGGTACCAATGGGGCATTTGCCGCGATGGCTCGCTGAAAGGCCTCCCGTTTCTTGATGCGTTCGAGATAGGGTTGCGCGTTGTCGCAAATGCCGACGCCATAGGCGATGGCCCACTCAAGGCAGGTCGTGAGCAGGATGTCAGCGCTGGTGAACCGCTCGCCCATCAGGAATTGCCGGCCGTCTGCAAGTGCTACTTCGACATGGCGCAGTTGCTGGCGGAAATACTCGCCGGCCTGGGCAACGACTTCGGGCGCAATACCGTAGATCGGACCCAGCGCGTCAGCCCGATGACGGCGCATCACGTAAAGGCTGGTTGAATCCAGCTCCGCGACGATAAAGAAACACCACTCCAGCCACGCGGCATACTCGCGGGTGGCATCCGGAATCAGCGAGCGTTCCGCCGTGGAATAGGTTCGTGACAGGTAGGCAACGATCGCAGCGCTCTCGCCGATGCAGAAGTCACCGTCCTGCAATAGGGGAATTTTCTGGCGCGGATTGAGCTTGGTGTATTCAGCGGTCTTGGTCTCGCCCGTTCGCGGCCCAATCGGCTTTGTCTCATAGGCCAAGTCCAGTTCGTGCATGGCCCAGTGCGGGCGAATGGTGCGGCTTGTCCCGACGCCCCACAGGGTCAGGTTTGGTGTCGCGTTCATGTTACCACTTCTCCACGGACGGACGGAGATCGAGCTCGTGGGTCCAGCCGTCTCTGCTTTGCTGGTGGGTAAACCAATAGGCTTCGGCAATGGAAGACGTCTTGGTCAGGCTATCTGGGGGAATGTCGCTTGCCTCGATCCCTTTTGCTGCTTTCATGCGCTGGTGAATGGCCTCGCTGTCGACGCCGGCATCGATCAACAGATGCACAACATGAATATTCTTCGGCCCCAGTTCGCGCGCCATCGCCTGTGCCACGGCTCGCAGTCCGAACTTCGCCGATGAAAACGCCGCAAACCCCTGGCCGCCACGCACACTGGCCGTCGCACCCGTAAAGAAGATGGTGCCGCGTCCGCGCGGCAGCATGACGCGAGCTGCCTCACGTCCGGCCAGGAAGCCGCCGTAGCAGGCCAGTTCCCAAGCCTTGAAGAACAGCTTCTCGGTTGTCTCCAGCAATGGCTTGTTGACGTTCGATCCGGCATTGTAGAGGCAGACCTCGATCGGCCCGAGCTCTTTCTCGATCCGCGCGAATATGCCTTGGACCTCTGCTTCCTGACGGGCATCGACGCTGAACGCGTGAATGTTATGTCCCGCAGCCCTCAGCTCGGCCACAAGCCCCTGCGACTTGGACGCATCACGCCTGCAGATGCAAACCGTATAGCCGCCCTCGGCAAAACGCCGCGCGACCGCCGCCCCAATGGCGTCGCCTGCGCCCACGAGTATCGCTACGCCGCGGCTCTCCGCCATTCCGCTTCTCCCATTAAGTTCCTATTTGATACTTTAATCGTAACGGTAGGACGGTCCATTGTAAACGACGGTTTTCGACAATTATCAGACAATAGTAGGGCAGTTAGGTTGCCCCTTCAGACTGCGTGAAGCAGGATCGATGAATTAGTGATTGACGGGTTCTAAAAAAGAACGTTAGGTAAGTGGCGAATGTGCCGCGTTGCAAAAGTAGGCATGGTTTGGTCGGGAGGCTAGTCGTGGCGGAGCTTTCAGAGGCGATCAATCTCGACGAGATTGCTGTCGGCTTGCCGCGCCGCATCCACGAAGTTACGGCAAGACAGGTTGCCAAAGCTCCCGACCGGATCGCTCTGGTCGAAGAAGGGGCATCCTGGAGCTACGGCGAACTGGATCAGCGTGTCAGCGAATCGCCGCCGTCCTCTCGTCGCTGGGGATCAGGCCGGGCGACCGGATGATCATTGTCAGCGAAAACTGTATTGCGCTCGCCGCCTTGCTGCTGGCGGCGAGCCGGCTCGACGCCTGGGCGATCGTCGCCAACCCGCGATTGTCCGCACGCGAGCTGGACCAGATTCGCGATCATAGCGGTGCCCGCCGGATGTTTTTCACATCAGGCATTTCGAAGGAGGCCGCGGCTCACGCGTCGCGCTATGGCGCCGAGAACCGGCGCATCGGCCCACTGCCGGAGCTTGGCGTTGGTCCGCTCAACGAAAGCGCAGCCGTCGAGCCGGTGGAGGCCGATCCCGCAAAACAAGTCGCGGTGCTGATATACACCTCGGGAACGACGGGCACCCCGAAGGGCGTGATGCTCTCGCACGATAACCTGCTGATCAGCGCCAAGACTACCGCGCATTTCCGCAGGATGAATCAAGACGACAAGATCTATCTCGTGTTGCCGATCTCGCATATCGTCGGCATCTCGCTCCTGATCATGACATTGATGGTCGGCGGTACGGTGCGGATGGTCAGCAAATACGATCCTGCCGCGACCGCCAGGGCGATCGCGGAGGAGGGCGTTACCATCCTCAATGGCGTACCCGCCACCTATCAACGCCTGCTGGAATACAAGAGCATATCAGGTGTGAAGCAGCTCGCCCGCGGCTCGTTACGCCTGATCGCCGTCGCCGGCGCGCCCCTCGACTTGAATCTGAAATCGCGTGTCGAGAAGGAGTTCGGCCTTCCGCTGCTCAACGGCTACGGGATCACCGAATGTTCGCCGGGAATATCTGGCGTGCGTTTCGATGCGCCGCGTTCCGACCAGGCGGTCGGCACGCTGCTGCCGGGAGTAGAAGCCCGGATCAGAACTATCGACGGCATACCACTGTCGAAGGGCGAAGTCGGAGAACTTCACGTTCGTGGACGCAGCGTGATGCGTGGCTATTATAAGTCCCCCGAGCTGACGGCCAAGGTGATCGACAGCGAGGGCTGGTTCAATACCGGTGATCTCGCGCGCTTCGACGGCGATTGCCTGTACATTGTCGGCCGCGCGAAGGAAATGATCATCCGTTCGGGCTTCAACGTATATCCTGCCGAGGTCGAAGCGGTGCTCAGTTCACACAAGGACGTCGTGCAGTCCGCGGTGGTCGGCCGTGCCGCGGATAGCAATGAGGAGATTGTCGCCTTTGTGCAACTGCTGCCGGGGTCACGCGTGACACCGGAGGAACTGATGAGTTTCATCCGATTTCAGCTCACCTCATACAAGCGGCCGTCCGAGATCGTCATCCTCGATGCATTGCCGGCCACTTCAACCGGCAAGATACTCAAGCACAAGCTCGCGGAGTCCTTGCGCAGCGCGGGTAGCGAAACCCCGCCGGCGCAGGCCGCTCCACTTCGCAGACAACAGATCTAACCTGACCGGGAGAAAACCCTTGCAAAAGAGAAACGCGACCGTGGCCGTGATCGGTGCTGGTGACTATATCGGCGGTGAGATTGCCAAGAAATTCGCATCCGAGGGCTTCACGGTGTTCGCCGGGCGCCGCAACGGCGCCAAGCTCGAGCCGCTGGTCAAGGAGATCGAGAAGGCCGGCGGCGAAATTCACGCGCGCTCGCTCGACGCACGCAAGGAAGAGGAAATCATTTCCTTCCTTGGCGACGCCGATAAGCACGCGCCGCTGGAGGTGTGCATCTTCAACATCGGCGCCAACGTCAACTTTCCGATTTTGGATACGACCGAACGCGTATTCCGCAAGGTCTGGGAGATGGCCTGCTATTCCGGCTTTCTCGCCGGCCGCGAGGCGGCCCGCCTGATGCTGCCCCGCGGCAAAGGCAATATCTTCTTTACCGGCGCGACAGCGAGCCTCCGCGGCGGATCGGGATATGCTGCCTTCGCCAGCGCGAAGTTCGGCCTGCGGGCTGTTGCACAAGCGACCGCGCGTGAATTGGGTCCAAAGAACATCCATGTCGCGCATCTCATCATCGATTCCGGCGTCGATACCGAATGGGTGCGGCAGCGGCGGATCGAGGCGCTTGGCCCGAACGCGCTGGATGATCCCGATCTCTTGATGCCGCCATCGTCGGTCGCAGAATCCTATTGGCTGCTTTATCAGCAGCCAAAAAGCGCCTGGACTTTTGAGCTGGAGATTCGCCCCTTCGGCGAGAAGTGGTAGCGGGCGCGTTCCCAATCCGGAAACCGACCTTTCCAAGGAGCAGATGCTGCTCTGGCACATCGACAAGACTTTGATCGAGGGTGTCTATAACACTGGACTTGCGCGTCCCATACTGCGCGCGGGCCGCGGCGGAGACTACCTCGAGGTCAGGACCGAAAACATGTTCGAGATGAAGCGCCCGACCGGCAGCAGCAAACCGGAATTCCACGGCAGCTGAAGCCTGACTTCACAAACCTGACGGGTGACTGAAAAGAGACCACTGCGGAGTCAGAAGCTATCAAGACCTCGGGCCTCGTCCGTACAAGCCAAGAGCCAGCAGTGAAAACGCGCTCAACACGATGCCCAGCGCCAACATTGCTTCATGCGACACCGTGGCGGCGAGCCATACGCCGGTTGCGGCGGTCATCATCTGCCAGAAGCCCAGCAGCGCCGAGGCGGCGCCGGCTTTCTCCCCGAATGGAGAGAGCGCCCGCGCGGTCGCCAGTGGACTGACAACGCCCATGCCGAGGAGAAATACACACATCGCGCCCAGAAACGGCAAGAAAGTTGGGCTGGTCATCGAGATGAGCAGGATCGCAACGCTGCTCGCGGCTGTCGCCCACAATCCTGCCCGGATCGGGCCATCGAGCCCATAGCGTGGTGCCAATTTCGTCGCCAGCATACCGGCGGCGAATACGATAAAGACGGTGCCGGCGAAGAACAGGCCGAGCTGGATCGGCGTGAAGTGCATCGCTTCAATGAATAAGCGTGGCGCAGCCGAAAACATCGAGAACAAGCCGCCTATGATCAGGCTTGCGGTTGCAGCCGGGATAACGAAACGACGATCGCCAATCAGGCCAGCATAGGTCTTGGCGATGGCGACCGGATTGAGTGGAGTGCGGATCGAATGGTGGGTTTCGCCGAGGATGATGCCGTAGGCAATGGCGCCAACTGCGGCAAAGGCCGCGACTAGAGCGAATTCGGAGCGCCAGCCAAAGCTGTGATCCAGTGCGCCGCCAAGCAGGGGCGAGAAGCCGGGGGCTGCGGACATCACGGTCATGATGAGCGCCAGCGCGCGTGCCAGTGCCGCCCCGCTGAACATGTCGCGGGCGATGGCGCGAGACAGCACGGACGTCGCGCAAGCGCCTGCAGCCTGCACGACGCGGCCGGCCAAGAGATTAGGTAGGTCGTTTGCCAAGCCACACCAGACGCTGCCGCCGAAGAACACGGCAAATCCGATCAGGACCGGCCAGCGTCTTCCGTAGCGATCCGAAAGCGGCCCGACCACGAGCTGGCCCAACCCAAACACTGCAAGATAGACAGTGATGGCTGATGTAACCGCCGCGCTGGTGACATTCAATGAGACCGCAATTTGTGGCAGCGACGGCAGCAAGATGTTGGTCGCGAGCGTTCCCATGGCGGCCAGGACGGAAAGGACCGCGATCGGCAGGGCGCTGGAGGTGGCAACGGTCGGCGCCGCGGTCTTGATCGTTTCGCACTGGCCAGCCATGGGAACTTTCGTGCTGATAGGGATAGGCGGGTTACAAGACGGCGAGCGACGCGGTTCGCCACTCGCCGAGCCTTTTGCAGGTTCGCTCGCGTTAGCCGCGAACGACGCGCTCGACCGCAATAGCGGTGGCTTCACCGCCACCGATGCATAACGCCGCGACGCCGCGTTTCAGGTTCTGCGCTTCAAGCGCATGCAACAAAGTCACGATCAGGCGCGCGCCGGTGGCACCGATCGGGTGACCGAGCGCGCAGGCGCCGCCATTGACGTTCAGCTTCTCCCTGGGGATGCCCAGATCCTTCTGCGCCGCCATCGCCACCACCGCAAAGGCCTCATTGATCTCGAACAGATCGACATCGGCGACGCTCCAGCCGACCTTGTCCAACAGCTTGCGAATGGCGGGGATCGGCGCGGTGGTGAACCATTGCGGCTCCTGGCTGTGGGTGGCATGACCCTTGATCTCGGCCAGCACCGGAAGCCCGTCGCGATCGGCGAGCGAGCGTTTTGCGAGAATGAGCGCTGCCGCGCCGTCGGCATTCGCGGAGGAGGCGGCCGGCGTGATGGTGCCGTTAGCGCGGAACGCGGCCTTCAGGCCGGGTATCTTGGCGGGATCGACCTTGAGCGGGTGTTCGTCATTGGCGATGATGCGCGGCCCGGCCTTTTCGGTCAGCGTGATCGGCGCAATCTCGGCCTTGAACGCGCCGCCTTCGACCGCCTTTCGTGCGCGGTTCAGGGTCTCCATCGCGTAGGCGTCCTGGTCCTTGCGGGTGAACTGGTAGGCTTCCGCGGTGGCCTCGCCGAAGTCGCCCATCGAGCGGCCGGTCTCGTAGGCGTCTTCGAGGCCGTCCATCATCATGTGATCGATGATCCGGTCGTGACCGGCGCGGTAACCGCCGCGCGCCTTGGCCAGCAGATAGGGCGCATTGCTCATGCTCTCCATGCCGCCGGACAGCACGATCTCGGCGGAGCCTGCATTGATGATGTCGTGCGCCAGCATGGTGGCCTTCATGCCGGAGCCGCAGACCTTGTTGATGGTGGTGGCACCGGTGGCGTCCGGCAGTCTGGCGCCGCGGGCGGCCTGACGGGCCGGCGCCTGGCCCTGTCCGGCCGGCAACACGTTGCCCATGAACACCTCGTCGATCTTTTCAGGCGCAAGCTTCGCCCGTTCCAGTGCCGCGCCGATTACGTGAGAGCCGAGCTTGTGGGCGCTGAACGACGACAGTTCGCCCATGAACCGGCCGAGCGGCGTGCGGGCGGCGGAAAGAATGACGACGGGATCGGAAGCTGCGACCATGGCGAACTCTCCTGTTGATAGAGGTTGTTATATGACGATTATCATATAAGATGGCCGGCATTGCAATGCAATGTTGCCGTGGCCTTCAAGGAAGCGCGGTTCCAGAATTGCTCGGAGGGAGAACGGTTTGTCCAGCCGGTCCTCTTGGGAGCTTGCGGAGTGGCGATGCGTTACGGAGAAAACATAGGCGTCAAACCCACAGTCGGATCGTTGAAAATGCCTCCTACGGGCGCCAAAACGGTTCCGAAGGACTCAGTGTTGTCGACTTGATGAAGCTCGCGGGTCTGACGCATGGCGGCTTCTACAACCATTTCGATTCGCGTGCCGCGCTTGTTGGCGAGGCAATCGCTTTTGCAATGGACCAGATGACCGCGCGGTGGAAAAAGCTGGCGAATGGCAAGGCCAACGGCGAGCGCTTCGAGGCGTTGATCGCCGATTATCTCAGCGCCCGGCATCGCGACAATCCTAAACACGGTTGCGCGCTTCCAGCCCTGGCCGCCGATGTCGCTCGATCGAGCCCGCGCGAGCGGCGGGCCTTGGCTTCCAAACTGGAGAGAATGATCGACGTCTTTGTCGAGCTGCTTCCCGATGAGGAACCCCAACAGGCACGCCAAATCGCGACGGGCGCTATCGCAACCATGGTTGGATCGATGGTGCTGTCGCGTGCCGTCGGCGCCGGGAAGCTTTCCGACAGCATTCTCGAAGCCGGACGCATGACCGCCGGCGGCCGGATTCGGAAACCCCAGCGAAGAACAATAAAGGCGATGCGCTGCGACAAATCATAACGTAGGGAGGTCCACCATGACGGCCGGCAAGTGGCTCAAGACAGCCTGCAACCTGTGTTACGTAAATTGCGGCATCGAAGTCTGGGTGAATGACGGGCGCCTCGAGAAGGTGCGGGGCGACCGTTCGAGCCCGAAATCACAGGGCTATCTGTGCAACAAGGCGACCCGGATTCCATATTATGCGCATCACAGGGATCGGCTCACGACCCCGCTGCGTCGTCGCGCCGACGGCGGCTTTGATGAGATCGAGTGGGATGTGGCGATCGCAGAAATCGCGGAACGGCTGCGAGACATCGTCGACAGGCATGGCGGCAAGAGTATTGCCCTTTATGGCGGCGGCGGGCAGGGCAACCACGCCGGCGGCGCCTACGCCAGTGGATTGTTACGCGCATTGGGCTCGCGCAGCGTCTTCAACGCCCTCTCGCAGGAGAAAACCGGCGACTTCTGGGTCAATGGCCACATGTTCGGCAGTCAGACGTGCCACACCGCCGAGGACGTGCATCATTGCGATCTCTTGCTGGTCATCGGTGCAAATCCCTGGATCGCGCACGGCTTCCCTAATGCGCGCGATCATCTCAATCAAATCCGCAAGGATCCCGCGCGCAAGCTGATCGTCATTGATCCTCGGCGAACCGAAACCGCCGAAATGGCTGATCTGCATCTCGCGGTTCGTCCCGGTGCCGACGCATTTCTCCTCGGCGCGCTGCTGGCCACGCTTGTCCGTTCCGACCGGATCGACCATGCCTTCATTCAGGAGCACACGGTCGGCTTTGGGGAAGTAAGGCAGGCGCTATTAAACATCCCCGTTGAAGAATGGGCTGCTGCCGCCGATATCTCGATTGCGGACCTGGAGCGTTGCGTCGCGATGATCGCGGCCGCAAAGGCCATGGTGGTAAGGGTTGAGCTCGGCATCCAGCAAGGCATCAACTCGACGCTCAACTCCTATCTCGAAAAACTCTTGATCATGCTTTCCGGCAATTTCGGCCGTAAAGGTACCAACCAATTGCATAGCTGGCTTCAACCGCTATGGGGAAATTCTCCGAACCAGACATTCGCACCGACCGGCGACGCGATTATTGGGGGCCTGTTGCCGCCCAACATTTTCCCCGAAGCGGTGCTCAAGGACCATCCTGACCGGTTGCGTTGCGCCTGGATCGACAGTTCCAATCCCGCCAACACGGCAGCAAACACCGAAGCCGTGGAACGCGCGCTGCAGTCGCTCGAGCTATGTGTGGTGGTCGACGTTGCGATGACCGAAACCGCACAGCTTGCGCATTACGTTCTCCCGGCGTCGTCACAATTCGAGAAAACCGAATTCACCTTGTTCAACTTTGAGTTCCCGACAAATTTCTTTCACGTTCGTGCCTGTGTATTGCCGCCGCTCGCCGGCACCTTGCCGGAGCCCGAGATCTACACGCGGCTCGCCATCGCCCTGGGGCTTCTGCCGGGTGACAATGTGCTCGCGCCCCTGCGGGAGGCGGCGCGGCGTTCCCGAGCCGAGTTCGCGGTCTCCTTTCGTGCTTTCATCGCGGAGAACCCTTCGATAGGCGCAGTTCCTGCCCTGGTGCTCTATCATACGCTGGGGCAGACGCTTCCGGATGGCACGGCGGCCGCGGCTCCCTTGTGGAGCGCGGCGCTGGCTTGCGCGAAGCGATCGCCGCAAGCGGTACGGCGGGCGATCGGCGCATCGGACGAGGTGGCGGATCATCAGCTCGGCGATCTCCTGTTCGATACCATCGTCGCCACCCGGCAGGGCACAGCGGTTACCCGGCACGACTATGACGAAGTCTGGTCGCTGATCAGCCATTCGGATCGCAGGGTTCGGCTGGCGATCCCGCAGATGCTGGAATGGCTAACGCTTCTCGATCCGCAAGCCGCGGGCGCGCCAAAGGAGTTCCCGTTCATGTTGGCGGCTGGTGGCCGGCGCATGTTCAATGCCAACCAGATCTTTCGCGATCCCGCGTGGCGTCGCGACGATCCTGATGGCGCCATGTTGATCAATTCGAGCGATCTGAGCGAGTTGGGCGCGAAGGATGGCGACTGGATCGCCGTCGAGTCGGTGGTCGGGCGGCTCGTCGTCCGCTGCAAGGTCGATGACGCCATGCGGAATGGCCAGTTGGCGCTGCCGCACGGCTACGGTCAGGCATACCCGACGTCGGACGGAGAACGCCTGATCAACGGGCCGCGCATCAACCTGCTCACCGAGAGCGGCAACCGCGATCCCATTGCGGGTACGCCCTACCACAAGAACGTCGCGGTTCGTCTGGCCCTGGTGCCCGCGCACGAGGCTGCCGCCTATCAGTCGCAGTCCGAGCGAATTCATATGAGAGCGGCGGGACAACAGCTCGAAGGGAGCGCCAAATGACCGAGAAGCCAATCGCGATCGTGACAGGGGTAGGGCCGGGCACCGGAGCTGCCATCGTCAAGCGCTTCTCTGCCGGTGGGTTCCGTATCATCGCACTTGCCCGCTCAGCGGAGCTCATCAATACCCTTGCGCAAGAGCTTCCCGATGTCCACGCGATGACCTGCGACGTCTCAGACGAGGGCCAGGTGCGGACCGTGGTCACCGACATAAAGCGCCGTTTTGGCGCGGCTGAGGTTCTCATCCACAACGCGGTAGGAGGAGGCTGGGGGAGCTTTCGCGAGATCGATCCGAAGATGCTGAAGGGCAATTTTGAGGTCAACGTGATGGGCTTATTGTACCTGGCGCGCGAAGTGGCTCCTGACATGATCGATCGAGGCAAGGGCGCAATCCTGGTGACCGGAAACACGTCTTCGATCCGAGGCAAGGCCAATTTCGCCGGCTTCGCTCCGACAAAGGCGGCGCAGCGCATTTTGGCCGAGTCGATCGCGCGTGAAGTAGGACCTCGCGGCGTGCACGTCTCCTATGTTCTCATCGACGCCGTGATCGATACGCCCAGGATGCGCGCGCGGATGAGCGACAGACCGGATGAATTCTTCATCAAACCCGCCGCCATCGCCGACGAACTGTACCATCTCTACGGTCAGGACCGGTCGGCCTGGTCGTTCCTCACGGAACTGCGGCCATTCCGCGAAAATTGGTGATACCCGGCCGGTAAGAGTGAGAGGTAACGCGCTTGCGCGTGGCAATGAGTTCTCCAAACGCAGGACTTGAAAGGTCAGAACCATGACTGATGGGGAAATCTTGGTTGATACAGGGACGGACGAACTGCTGTGTGCGATCCGGGATCGCGTCGCCGTGATCACCTTGAACCGACCGGAGGTACGAAATTCGCTGTCCGACCATCTCACGCCGGCGTTGCGCCGGATGATCAAGCAGAGCGGTGACGATCCGGACGTCGGCGCACTGCTGATTACCGGCGCCGGCAGCGCTTTCTGTTCGGGCGGCGACGTCAAGGGGATGGGCGGCAGTTCTGCCGCACCGGCCATGTCATTCAGCGACAAGGTTGCGCGATTAAAGGAACGTCAGCGAACCCTGACCGGCGTCCTTGTCTCGGTGCGTAAACCCACCATCGCGGCCTTGCCGGGACCGGCAGCTGGCGCCGGGCTTGCGATCGCACTCGCCTGCGACATTCGTATCGCAGCCGAATCCACCATCATGACGACCGGTTACGCCAGGATTGCGCTCACCGGCGATTACGGGATTTCGTGGCTGCTGACCCGGCTCGCCGGGACGGCACGTGCCCGCGAACTGATGTTCTTGTCCGAACGGATCGATGCACGCCGCGGCGAAGCACTGGGCCTGGTAAATCGCGTGGTGCCTGATGTCGACCTGCAGAACGAAGCGTTTGCGTTGGCGAGGACATTGGCGAACGGTCCGGCGAGCACCTATGCCTCCATCAAGGATAATCTCGACCATGCGCTGTCGGCTGACTTCCTGACGTCATTGGATCACGAGGCTGAGAAGATGGTCCTTGCAGCGAGTACCGCGGAGCACGCCGAAACCGTGCGGGCCTTCATCGAGAAACGCGTTCCCAGTTACAGGTGAGACTTTTCCGTTCGGGGTGGTCCATCAACGGCGTAGAGATGCCCGCCTGCCGCGATTCCATCATGTCTCAGACATCGACGCTGTCATGATGGCATAAAGGTTTACCGAGGCGCAGCCGGTCAGGAACTGTCGCGATGAAACGACGGCGATCAGTACTGCGTCGCCGCGCGAGAAAATCAAACGGCAACCAACGTGAGCAGGCTGAGCTGAACCCTCTGCAGTGTCAGTAGCAGTAGCAGGCTGATGCTTCAAAGGAGGGGCTACTTCGGAAACAAGGAAAACGGATCTTTGCGGCGAACTCATTTCGCGGGATGATCTGCTTGAAAGAAAGTGAAGCAAGAGCCGCGCGGACCATCGGGAAAACGGCGTGCTGCGAGCGATTCCGCTTTACTGCGGAGTAATGCCGGCATCCTTGATTATCCGGCCCCATCGGTCGATTTCACTCTTGAGGAGGGCTTCGAGCGCTGCTGGCGTCGCGCGTTCCTGCTCGACGGGAGCCATGCTGAGTTCAGCGAAGCGGTTGACTAAGGGCGGGTCCTTGAGCGCCTTTTGCAGGGCGTCGACGAGAGCGTCAACGATCGGCTTGGGCGTATTGCGTGGTGCATACAGCCCGTACCAGGTTGTGACGTCAAACTTCGGCACGCCGGCTTCCGCCGAAGTCGGCACGTTCGGCAGGGTCGGGACGCGCTTTTTGCTGGTGATGGCGTAGCCCGGGATGGTGCCGGCCTGAATATAGGGCGTTGGCCCGGTGGCCGGATCGCAATAGACGTCGATGTGACCGGCGATGATATCGTTCAGCGCGGGGCCGCCACCCTTGTAGTAGATCGGCGTGAGCTTGGCTTCGATTGCGCTCATGAACATCAGCCCGCAGAGATGCGACGCGGAGCCGAGGCCGACATTGCCATAAGTGACCTTGTCGCCTTGGGTACGCACATAGGCGACCAATTCCCTCAGGTCCTTGGCGGGAAAGTTCGCCCGCGCCACCAGGATCATCGGCACGTCGGTGACGAGGCCGATCGGCGCAAAGTCGTCGACTGGATCGAACGGCAGCTTCGCATAGAGCGCGGGCGCGGTTGCCTGGCCGACATGCATCAGCAGCAAGGTGTAACCGTCAGGCGCGGCTTTGGCGACCCGATTGGTACCGAGGGTACCGCCGGCGCCGACGGCGTTCTCGATGACGATCGGCTGCTTCAGCGTTGCGCTCATCGATGTCCCGAGCAGGCGGGCAATTACGTCGCCTGGGCCGCCGGCCGAGAAGGGAACCACCATCGTTATCGGCCGGCTCGGGTATTCCTGGGCGAATGCCGGCAGTACGGGTGACAGCAACAGCATCAGCAAAACGCGTTTTACAAACTTCATGGCAACTTCCTATCAGCCTCGTGGCCCCAAGAAACAACTTGATTGGAATAAAGATCGGTCATTCATCCGCGATCACCTTCTCGTTCGACGCGGATGATTGCTCGATCATGCTGAGCGCGGCCACAGCCGCCGCCTTGATATGATCGACGCAGCATTGCTCGGCGAGATCGGGATCGCCGCTCTGGATGGCGCGCCAGATCGCGGTGACCTCGCGCAGGCTCTTGTTGATGCGCTTCGGCTGCGACATCGAGGTAATCCGCAACAGCGTGATCCGGTCGTGCAGTGGCCTGAGCATTCGTTCAATGAAGGCGTTCTGACAGCCGCCGATCAGCGCGGCGTAGAACTCGGTCTTTGCCTCGAGGGCCGTCATCAGGTCGCCGTCGGCGAATGCGGCCTTCAATTTGGTGAGTGCGTCGCCGATCCGGCGAACGACCGCGGGATCGTGCAGGCGCGCACATTCACGTCCGGCAAATCCCTCGAGAACGGCGCGGGCGGCGTAGAGCTGCTTTGCTTCCTCGAGACTGATGGTGCTGACCACGGGACCGCGATGGGGGACAGTATTGACCAGGCCGTCGGCCTCCAGCAGCCGGAGCGCCTCGCGAATGGACGGTCGGCTCACGCCGGTCATCTCGCAAAGCTCGCGTTCGATCAGGCGCTGACCTGGCTTCAGGGTCCCGGACATGATCGCTTCACGCAGCTTTTGCGCGACCATCGACCGGACGGTCGGAACGTCCTCGATCCGGAGCGTGGATTGCAATTCACCGCGTTTGTCCATTTTCTACCGCCTTGGTACCGGCCTTGGTTCAATAGCGATTTACGGGCAGAATCATCATCTCCGCAATCTGAACATGCGGCGGCTGGTCCAACGCAAAGACGATCGACCGGGCAATATCGTCGGGATCGAGCGCCATCTTGAACTGGTCGAAATAGTCCTTTTCCTTCTCCCGGTCGCCACGGTAGCGGGTGAGGATGATGTTGGTCCTGGTCAGGCCAGGCTGCACCTCGGTTACCCGGATCGCCGTTTCCGCAAGCTCTCCCCGGAGCGTTTCGGTGAACATGTGCACGCCCGCCTTGCTGGCGCTGTAAGCAGCCATGTCGGGAACGATGCGTACGGCGTTGATCGAGCTGATGTTGACGATGTGGCCTGCGTTACGTCTGACCATGTCGGGCAGAAGGCTACGGGTCACCCGCATCAGGCCGATCAAATTGGTCTGTATGATCCCGGACCAATCGTCCGCTGCGCCGGCATCGAAGCGAGTCCGGCCACCGATGTCGTGGCCGGCGTTGTTGACGAGGATGTCGACCGGCTTGAAGGCGTCCGGGATGAGGTCGGGCAGGCGGTCCACGGCCTTGGTGTCGGTAATATCGAGTTCGATCGGGAACGTTTTGTCGCCCATTTCGGCGGCGAACTCACGAAGCGAAGCCGGATCGCGGTCGGCCAGCACGACCCGCCGTCCGCTTTCGACCAGCGCTTTCGTAATGGCTCGACCCATGCCACCGGCGGCGCCGGTTACCACGGCATTGCGGCTCGATGCTTCAGTCATTGTGTATCTCCTGTGGTGGACGGCCGATGACGCTCATGCAATGGACCAGCCCCCATCGATCGGCAGCGTTGCCCCTGTGATGTCCTGCGCGGCCGGGCTGCACAGGAAGGCCGCCATCGCGCCGACGCCTTCCATGGCGACAAATCGTCCGGTCGGCTGACGCGTCGCCAGATAGTCGCTTGTGGTCTCGTCGATGGTGCGGCCTTTGCCGGCCGCGATCCCTGCGATTTTTTCTTGAATGGCCGGCGTGGGCAGCGTTCCCGGGCACAGTGCGTTGCAGGTAATTCCGCTCTTTGTCGTTTCGATTGCAACCGCACGAGTCATGCCGACGATGGCCGTTTTGGTGGTCACATAATCGATGCGGTCCGCGACCGCGCGCGTCGAATAGATCGACGCCATGTTGATGATGCGGCCCCATTTCCGTTGCTTCATGCCGGGCAATGCGAGACGGATCAGGTGGAACGGGGCGGACAGGTTGACGGCGAGCGCTTCGTCCCATCGTTCCGGCGGGAAGTTCTCGACCGGTGAAAAATGCCGCACCACCGCATTGTTCACCAGGATATCGACCGCTCCGGTGCGGCCGAGCAGGTCTTTCATCATCGCTTCTATGGCAGTGCGCCGCGACAGGTCGGCTGCGATGCTGACCACCTCGACGTTAAACTGCGTGCGAAGACGATCGCGCGTCTGCGCCGGTTCGACCAAATCGTGCAGGACAATGCTGGCTCCCGCGCCGGCAAGGCTTTCGGCCACGGCCAGGCCCAGGCCTGCCGTAGCCCCGGTCACGAGAGCCCATTTGCCCTTCAACATCGTCTCAGGCTCCGACTATTTCTTGTCCAGTTCGGCAAACACTTCCTTGGCGTTGCGGAAGGCGTCGACGCCGGCCGGCACGCCGCAATAGATCGCGACCTGCATGAACACCTCGCGTATTTCCTCGCGCGTCGCTCCGTTGGTCAGTGCGCCCCGCACGTGGGTCTTGAGTTCCTGTGGCCGGTTGAGCGCGCAGAGCATCGCGAGGTTGAGAAAGCTGCGGGTTTTGTGCGAAAGGCCGTCGCGGCCCCAGACGTAGCCCCAGCAATACTCCGTCGTGAGGTCCTGCATCGGCCGGTTAAAGTCGTCGGCCGATGCGATCGCCTTGTCGACGAATTCATTGCCCAGGACGCTCTTGCGAATCTCGAGGCCTCGATCGTATGTCGCCTTGTCCATATCGGTATCCAATCTTAGTTTTTGGGCCAGAACGGCTGGGACAGCGCCAGTTGCGGCGGGAATACCGTGACCGGCACACCGGCTTGCCACTGCACGATGGTCATGCCGGCGCCGACACGGCGGCCCTTTTCGTCGAACTTGATTTCGCCGAGCGGGTAATATTTCGAGGGACCGGCATCCATCGAGCGCAGCGCGTCGGCGACCGCAACGCGGTCAGCCTTGCCCGCCTTCTCGAGCGCGTCCTTGATCACCCACATGTCGCCATAGGTGGAGATCGCGTTCTGCGTCATCCAGGGCTCCTTGTAGCGGTTCTTCAGTTCGGCGATCAGCGCCTCGTGGCCCTTGGCGCCCCAGCTCGCGACGCAGGTGAGCAAGCCCTGCAGCAGTTCCGGACTTACGGTCTGCAGCATGTCGGGTTCGGCAATGGCGATGCCGAACGAGATAGTTGGAATCTTGCCTTGTCCGAGGCCGAACTCGTTCATCTTTTCGAGCAGCAGCTTGGCGTCGGAAATCACGGTCGGCAGAAAGAACAGAAGGTCAGGTTTCGCCGACCGGATTTTTTGAACCAGCGGGGTGGCGTCGGCGAGCGGCGGGGTAAAGGTTTCATCGACGATCAACTGCAGGCCGTTTTCGGCGAGCAGGCCGTCGCGCATCGCCTTTGCCGACGAAACCGATGCCGCGGTGTTGTCGGTGATGATCGCGACCGTCTTGGGCTTCTTTCCGGAAGCGGTTTCAGCAAGCTTCACGATCTGCGGCAAAGCCTGTTTTGCCTGCGATCCCGCCGTAGCCGATGTCTGGAAGACATATTTGAAGCCACGATCGGTAATGAGGTCGGAGTAGGAGAGGGTGAGGACCGGAAGATTGGCCCGCTCCGTGACTTCCGTGACGGCCAACGTGAATGAACTCAGATAGGCACCGCTCGCCGCCACCAAATCGGGTTCCTGGGCGACCATACGCTGCGCGGCATTCTTGGCCTTCTCGGTCGTGTCGCCGGAATCGAGCACGACCAACTTGAGCTTGGCGCCGCCGAGCGACTTGATGCCGCCTTGCGCGTTGATGTGTTCCACCCCCATCTCGGCACCGTGGCGCATCACGGCTCCCGGGCGCGCGTAGAGGCCCGAGATTGGCACCAGCAACCCGACCTTCACTTCGGATGGTTGCTGAGCCCACACGCGAGACGAGATCAGACCGGCGGATGCGCCGGCGAGCAGGCTGCGCCGCGTCAATGCGGCCCGGGTAATTTCTGTCATGACTATTCCTCCCTGAAATTTTTGAGATGCGTTGCAGTCAAGATTTCTTCGGCCAGAACGGAGAGGCTAATGCGAGGTCGGACGGAAAGACGGTGACGGGCACGCCGGATTGCCATTGCACGATGACAACACCAGCGCCGACACGGCGGCCCTTTTCGTCGAACTTGAGCTGGCCGCCAGGGTAGTGTTTCGACGGCCCGCCATCCATGGTGCGGAACGCCTGCGCAACGGAAAGTCGGTCGGCCTTGCCGGCTTGCTCTAGGGCAGCCTTCATCAGCCACATGTCGCCATAGGTCGAGATAACATTCTGCGTCATCCAGGGCTCCTTGTACTTCGCCTTCAACTCGGCGATCAGCGCCTCATGGCCCTTTGAGCCCCAGTTGGCGACCACCGTCATGATGCCTTGCACGGCGTCGGTGCTGACGCTTTGCAGCATGTCGGGCTCGGCGATCGTGATGCTGAAGGAGACGGTCGGAATCTTACCCTGGCCGAGCCCGAACTCGTTGATTTTTTCCAGACCAAGTTTGGCGTCGGATATCGCGTTGGGCATAAACAGCAGGAGGTCGGGACGAGCCGACCTGACCTTCTGGATCAGCGGCGTGGCGTCCGAAAGCGGCGGCGTCCACACTTCCTCGACGACCAGTTGCAGGCCTTCTTGCGCAAAGATTTTTTCCTTGAGCGCCTTGGCGGTCGCAACCGAGGTCGCGGTATTGTCCATCAGCATCGCCACCGTCTTCGGGCGTTTGCCGGATGCAGCTTCGGCAAGCTTCATCAGTTCGGGCAGGCCGAGCTCCGATTGCCGGCTGGCAGGGGCTGCGGTCTGGAAGATGAATTTGAAACCGCGCTCGGTCAGCAAGTCCGAATAAGACAAAGTGAGCATCGGCAGTTCGGCGCGTTCGGTGACTTCGGTCACCGCCAGCGTAAAGGAGCTCAGATAGGAGCCGGTTGCCGCAACCAGATCGGCCTCCTGGGCGACCATGCGCTGCGCTGCGTTCTTGGCCTTTTCCGTGGTGTCGCCGCAATCGATCACGACCAGCTTCATCTTCGCGCCGCCGAGCGACTTGATGCCGCCTTGCGCGTTGATGTGCTCAATGCCCATCTCGGCGCCCATGCGCATCACCTGGCCCGGACGGGTGTAGATGCCGGACAGCGGCACGATCAGGCCGACCTTAACCTCGGCCGGCTGCTGTGCGCGCGCCACCGTCGACAGGCCGATCGCGGCCGCACCTGAGAGCACGGTTCGGCGCGTCAGTGACGTCTTCGAGATCTTGTCGGATGCATTGTCCTGGCCCATTTTCGTCCTCTCAATGTTGTTCTTGTTGGTTACATGCCGAGATAGGCCTTGCGGATGCGGTCGTCCGCCCGCAAGGTTTGATTGTTGCCTTCGAGTGCGACGCGGCCTGCTTCGAGAACGTAACCGTGGTCGGCGGATTCAAGCGCCTCCGCCACGCGTTGTTCGACCAGCAGGATCGTCAGGTTCGATTGCCGGCGGATCTCGATCAGCCGCTCAAAGATGAAATCCGCGATCGTTGGCGCGAGGCCCATCGACGGTTCATCCAGCATCAGGAGTTTGGGCGAGGAGGCGAGCCCGCGGCCGATCGCCAGCATCTGCTGCTGTCCGCCCGACAGCGTGCCCGCGAACTGGCCGCGGCGCTCGGCCAGGATCGGCAGCCATTCGAAGATGCGCTCGATATTGTGTTTCCAGTCGCGCTGTCCGGCCTCGGTCATCGCGCCCATTTCGAGGTTTTCCATCACGGTGAGCGAGGGAAAGACCTGACGCCCTTCCGGGACGTGGGCGATGCCAAGATGCGCGCGTTGAGCGGGCCGGATCGACAGCAGGTCGTGATCCCCAAACGTGATCGTCCCCGCGCTTGGCCGCACGATGCCGGAAATCGTCTTGAACAGCGTGGTTTTGCCGGCGCCGTTCGGCCCGACGATCGCGACGAACTGACCTTCCTCGACCTTGATCGAGACGCCGTTCAAAACGGGAATCGCGGAATAGCCGGCGGTCAGCCCTTCAATGCGGAGCATGGGCCACCCATTTTTTGCCAAGATAGGCCTCGATGACGCGGCTGTCGCGGGTGACGGCTTCCGGCTCGCCCTCGACGATCACGGCGCCGTGGTCGAGCACCAGGAAACTGTCGACCAGGCGGACCATCGCTTGCATCGTGTGCTCGATGATCGCGATCGTCATGCCGTCGCGGGCGAGACGCTGGATCACTGCCACGACCTCGTTGGCTTCGTCATGACCGAGGCCTGCGAGCGTCTCGTCGAGCAGCAGGATGCGTGGCTGTCCAGCCAGCGCGCGGGCCAACTCCATCAACCGCAACTCCTTGGTCGTGAGTTCGCCGGCGATGCGGTCGGCGATCTCGGACAGTCCGACGCGGGCAATCGCATCAGTCGCCAATTGCCTTGCCTCGGCATCGGTCTTGGCGCGGACATAGGCGCCGACCACGACATTGTCCGAGATCGACATGCGCAGGAACGGGCGCATGATCTGGAAGGTGCGGCCGATGCCGGCCTCGCAGAGTTCGTGTGGCTTGCGACCGGACATCTCGCGGCCGTCGAGCAGAATCTCGCCGGTACCCGGCCGCAGGAATCCGTTCAGCAGGTTGAACAGTGTGGTCTTGCCGGCCCCGTTGGGTCCGATGATCCCGAGGATCTCGTTCTGTCGCAGCTTGAAGCTGACATCCTGCACGGCCTTCAACCCGCCGAAGGAACGCGACAGGTTACGGACTTCGAGGACGACGTCGCCTGTCCCAGTGGATCGTTCGGCACGCGCTGGCGCCGGTGCGGCAGGGGCGGCAGCCGCAACCGAGGCGTCCGGCGCGCTCGGCTTCGCCGCAGCCGATGGCGCCGACCGCTTGCGCAGGAAGTCACGCACCTTCCAGAACAGGCCCTCAGGCGCGAGAAGGATGACGCATATGATAGCGAGGCCGTAAATCACCCCCTGAATGCCGGGAAAGCGCGAGCCCGCTTCGGCATTGAGCGTCTCGGCCAGCGGGATCAGGATCACCGATCCGATCACCGGACCCCAGACCGTTCCGACGCCGCCGAACATGGCGACCGTCAGCGCCTGCGCCGACACCAGCATGCCGAACACGGATTGCGGGGTCACCACCAGCAACACGACCGCGTAAAATCCGCCAACTGCTCCGGCGATGGCGCCGCTGAGCGTGACGGCACGGAGCTTCCAGGCCAGTGTGTTGATCCCCGCGGCTTCCGCGGCGGCTTCGTTCTGCTTGATCGCAAGCAACGCCATGCCGAAGCGCGATCGTTCGATGGCACGCGTCAGCAGGATCGTGGCCAGCATCATCGCCAGCGCCAGCAGTGTGTAGAGACGATGATCGGCGAATTGCATATAGGCGATCGGATTGTCGCGCTTGATTGGCAGCGTGACTTCCTGAAGGCCGAGCCATTCGAATACGTAGAGAATGGCGAGCGGGTAGGCGAGCATTGCCAGCGCGAAGTAGTGCCCCTGCAGGCGGAAGGTCGGAAAGCCGATCAGCAGTCCGGCGATGCCGCCGAAGATGGCCGCGATCGGGATCATGATCCACGGCGACAGATCGAAATGGATCTGGCCGAGCACGACGGCATAGGCACCGACGCCGAAGAAGGCAGCGTGACCGAACGAGATCAGTCCGGTGTATCCGCTAAGCAGGTTCCACGACAAGCCGAAGATCGCCCAGACCGGAACCAGCGTCATCACCAGCTGGTAATAGGAATTGGTCACGCTTAGCGACACTGCGGCATAGAGCGCGGTGAAGACGAGGATAGGCAGCAGCGAACGCCATCCGCGCATGGTCATGTCCTCTCGACCATGCGCCCGAAGAAACCTTGCGGACGGAAGAAGATGATCAGGAGGAACACGACGAAGATCGCTGCGTTCTGCAATTGCGTCGGCAGGATCAGCGTCGACATCTGCTGGACCAGCCCGATCGTCATGCCACCCCAGAAGGCGCCGATGATGCTGCCCATGCCGCCGAGCACGACGCCGGCATACATGACGATGACGTATTCGATACCAACAAAGGGGTGGAAGGGGTAGTTGGTGGCGAGCAGGCCCCCGGCGATCGCGGTGATGCCGGTGCCGATTGCGAAGGCTATGCGGTGCGCGCGGTCGACGTCGATGCCCATATAGGTTGCCGCGGTGGGATTGTCGGCCGCGGCGCGCAGCGATTTTCCGATCCGCGACCGAGTGATCATGAGCGTCAGCAGTAGCATCGTCACCAGCGAGATAACCGCGTCGATCCCGCGCGCCTTGTTGATGAAGACGCTGACGTCATAAAACAGCGGTCCGAGCTCCCACGCCGAACTCGACAGCGGCGTCCGGATCGAGGCCAATACCGAGCCGAACACGAGCAGGCCACCATTTTGCAGGATCAGTGCGATCCCCAGCGTCAGAATGAGCTGAGCGTAATGACCCTCGCCCTCGAGTGAAGAGGTGCGCGTGCCGGATACCCGCGAGATCAGGGTAAGGTGGATGAAGTAGCCGAAGACGGCCAGCACCGGGCCGGCCAGCAGGATCGCGACGAACGGTCCGAAGGTGTTGCCGAAAGTGGCCTGCACGCCGAGCGCGGTGAAGAAATAGAATGCCGCATACATGCCGAGCATCATGAAATCGCCCTGGGCGAAATTGATCACCCGCATGACGCCGAAAATCAGTCCGAGCCCGACGCACATCAGGCCGTAGACCGCGCCGATCAAAAGTCCGGCGGACAACGCTTGCAGGAAGCCTTCCAGTGCCTGGGTCACCGGAGACCTCGCGGGGGCAGGGAGTGTCCCGGTTTTGTGCCGGCTATCGGTGTGGCTTTCGCGGCCATCTCCGGTTTGAACATTGTGCTCCCCATTTTCCGTTTGTCGTTATCGGTCATGACGCTGGCCGCAGTCGTTGCTCGGTCGGTTCAAGCCGGCACCGGGCGGCGATGACGCGGCTGTCCGGAAGCGACGGGCAATCGTCGACGAGTTCTTCCAGATGGCGCGCGCGTTTGTCGCCGATGACGTCGGAAGCAGCCTGCCGAAAGCGGGCGCGGATTTCCTCCGGCGTCGCGGCAATGACATTGTCGAGACGTTGATGGATGGTCTTTCCGTCGCGCAATCCTACAAGGACCTCGGCACCCTGGTTGGCCGGGAACGCGGCGGAGAGGTCAGACGCGCTTTGCAGATCGGTCAGCTCGATAAGGCGGAGTATCTTGGGATCGTCGATCTGCGCGTAATTTTCTTCTTCGAGCGCACCGCGCGCCAGCACGGCAGCGACACTGAAGGGAATGCTCATCTTGGTCTGCAGCGCGTTATGAAACGGCCCCTTGGAGTCGCAACCGGGATAGCGGGCCGCCGCTTCGGGGACTCGGATCGCAACGGTCGCGATGTCTTCCGATGTCCGGAGTTGGCGCGCGACACGCAGGGCTGTCTGCGCCGCGGTCTGCGCAAAATTGCAGGCAGGGGCCGGCTTGTTGTAGACGGCCATGATCTCGGGCTGTGGGTTGGCAAACAATTGGATATTGGCGGGAGCAGGCTGACGGTGGAAGGCGGCGAACAATCCGGCCTCGCCCTCAAGGATCGTTTCCGAGGCTAGAGCGCCGGCCTCGGCGAGTTCGATTGCGGCAATTGCGTTGCGCGCGGCAAAGCCCGGATGGAAATACATCTCGGAGCCGCCGGCGCGGGGCCATTCGTTCAGGCCGGAGGATGTGTTGGCGGCAATGGCGACTGCGCTGGTTGCAGCACCTTCGCTGAGACCAAGGGCATAGCTTCCCGCCATCGCTGCGCCGAGCGGCGCGACAAGGCCGGTCGGCCGGTAGAGGCGGGCTAGGTCGGCGGTAAAGAGTGCGCGGCCGATCTGTGCGCCGGTCTCATAGCCGATGATCGCGGCGGCAAGGAATGTCGCGCCGGATAGCGGCGCTCGTTGCGACAGGGCGAGCAGGGTCGGCCAGATCACTACGCCATGATGGCAGATGCTGGCGGCGTGCATGTCTTCGCGCACCAGGCCGTGGCCCATGGTCGCGTTGGCAAAGGCCGCGTCGCCCGGCGAGGCGAGGGTGCGGGTGCCGATGATGGTTGCGCCGTCTCCAACCTCGCGCGCGATGCCGATCGCCTGGCGGCTCCACGGGTGGTTGCGGGCCTCGAAAGCGCAGGAGAGGAAATCCAGCAGGCAGATTTTCGCCTTGGCGATGACATCAGCATCGAAGCGGCCGGGATTGATGGCAAGCGCTGTGCGAGCCAGCGCTCGCGCCAACGAAATCTCGCCTGGTCCGGTTGACTCGATCGTCATGGCAATCGCCCTTCGCGTGCTGGTGGCCTCGGTCTAGCCGCGCATTTCGACGCCGGCCCATTCCTCCAGCACTTTCGCGATCGACGTAAAGTCGGATGACGCACCATATTTGGCGTTGGTGATGGCGAGCATCTGCCGGACCACGGAACCGCAGACCATCGGAACACCCATCGCCTCGGCTTCATCGACGCAGAGCCGCACGTCCTTGTAGGAGAGGCCGGTGGTAAATCCGAAATCGAACGTGCCGGGAAGCACCGCGCGGGGGAATTTATCTTCCGAGGCGCTGTTGCGCCCGCTGCTGGCGTTGATGATGTCGATCAACACTTTGGCGTTGACGCCGCCCTTGACGCCCATCGCCACCGCTTCGGAGGTGATCACCAGCGCCGCCGCCGCCATCAGATTGTTCGCGAGTTTCGCGGTCTGTGCCGTGCCCGGCTTGTCGCCGGTGTAAAACAGCTTTCCGAAATGCTTCAGGATCGGTTCGACCCGGTCATAAGTCGCCTTCGGGCACGACACCATCACTGCAAGCGTACCGTTCACCGCACCCTTGATGCCGCCGCTGACCGGCGCATCGACCAGCGTCAGGTTCCGCGCTTCGAATCCCTTCGCGATCAATTTGGCGGCGCCGGGCCCGGTGGTGGACAAGTCGATCAGCACCGTGGCGCGGTTTCCGGCAATGATTCCATCGGGCCCCAGCGCAACCGCCTTGACGATGTCGGGAGTCGGCAAGCTTGCCAGCACGATATCGGCGCTCGATGCCACTTCGGCAGGCGATTGCGCAAGCCGTGCGCCGCGCGCAACCAGCGCCTTGGTTGCCTCCGTCTGCGAATCGTAAATGCACAGCGAATAGCCGGCGTCGAGCAGGCGCCCGGCCATCGGTCCACCCATGCGGCCTGTTCCGACAAAGCCGATTGTTTCTGCTGCCATGGTTCGCTCCCTGCCGCGCCGCAAGCGCATTCTTGTTCTTGCCGCGGCTAGGTTCCCTGGCCGCGTTTGGTCGAATGTCAAGATTGTCAGTCAATCTGTCAAGCATAAGATTCTTGTCGACAGGCCGCGTCACGCCGGAATAGGGTCAGAAAAACAAGGTCCGAGGAATTCGCTCAGTGCGGCAAGATGAAGCGCAAGGTGCCGGCACAGTTTTCGGCGATTTCGTTGCCGGCACGGTGTGGGCGGATGTCGCCGCGCAAAGTCACGAAGCGAAACGCTCGATCCTTAATTTCTTCGCGACCGCGCTGGGTTCGGCGAATGACCCCGCCGTCACCGCGGCGTTGCGCACGTTGTTGCCGTTCAGCGGTGCTGCGACGTCGACGATCATCGGCCGTTCGGAACGGCTCGACGCCATGTGCGCGTCGTTCCTCAACGCGATTTCGGCCAATCTGCTCGATTTCGACGATACGCATCTGGACACCATCATTCATCCGGCGGCACCCGTCGCAGCGCCGGTTCTGGCGTTGGCGCAAGCGCGGGAATTTTCGGGGCGGGCGGTTCTCACGGCATTTATTCTCGGCGTCGAGGTCGAATGTCGCGTCGGCAATGCAGTGTCTCCCGGACATTATGCGCGTGGCTGGCACATCACCTCGACTTGCGGGGTGTTTGGCGCGGCCGCAGCCTGCGCGAAACTACTCGGGCTTTCGGCGGACCAGATTTCAAATGCGATCGGAATTGCCGCCAGCCAGTCGGCCGGGATCGTCGAAAATCTCCCGAGCGCCGCGAAGAATGTCAGCGTTGGCAACGCGGCGCGCAACGGCCTGTTTGCTGCATTGCTTGCGGCTGAAGGCTATTCAGCATCGCCGCGGGCTATTGAGGGTCCGCTCGGCTGGGCCCGTGCCATGGGTGACGAACCTGATATGGCGCGGTTGACGGGCAGTCTCGGCAAGACCTGGGAGATCGCGAAGAACACCTACAAGCCATATCCCGCGGGCATCGTGTTTCATGCTGTGATCGACGCCTGCTTCGAACTGCGAGCAAGCCTGAACCAGCGCATCGATAATATCGCCTCCATCACGGTGCAGGGCTCGGCGCTGTTGCTGGCGCGCGGCGACCGGCCGGTTCGCAACGAACGCGACGCGCGGGTCAGCATTCATCATTGCGCCGCCTGTGCGTTGCTGCTGGGTGCGGCCGGCGTCACCGAGTTCGCGGACGCAACCGTATTTCGGCCGAACATCGTGTCGCTGCGCCAGAAGGTGAGGGCGATGCTTGACGGGTCGCTTCCGGATGGTGCCGCGCGCGTCATTATCCAACTGACGTCGGGAGAGACGTTCGAAAAGGTTGTGATGGAAGCGAAAGGCAGTCTTGCCGACCCATTATCCGACCGTGATGTCGAAGCGAAAGTGCGCGATTGCGCGCGGCTGGGCGGCACCGATTGGGATATAGATCGCATCATCGATGGTGTCTGGCGTCTCGACACGCTTGCGGACGTCGCGAGCCTGATGAGGGTGCACGGATGAGCCGCGCCGCCTTGAAAAAGCAGTTCTCAAAACAATGAAAGGAACCAACGATGACTGAATTGTTCGACAAGGGCCTAAAGGTGCGCAAGGAAGTGCTCGGCGAGGACTATGTCAACAAGTCCATTGCCGGCGCGGATGAATTCACCCGAACGATGGCCGAATGGTCGACCGAATTCTGTTGGGGTGCATTGTGGACCCGGCCGGGGCTCGACCGTCGCACCCGCAGCATCGTCAATCTGGCGATGCTCGGCGCGCTCAATCGGCCCCACGAACTGAAGCTGCACGTCAAAGGGGCCTTGAAGAACGGCCTCACCAAGGACGAGATCAAGGAGATCCTGCTTCAGGTCGGAGTCTACTGCGGCATCCCATCGGGAATCGACGCCTTCCGGAACGCACGGGAGGCGTTCAACGAAGTGGAAGGGAAGTGAGGAGCAGCCGGTCTATTGGGAGATAGCATGGCCGATCAGGAATACGAGCTCTTCGCTATCCGCTATGCCACCCGCGATGCGCGGCGCAGCGATCATTTCATCGGCGGCGATCCGCACGACGGCCCGATGCCGATGGACTATTTCATGTGGCTGGCAAGAGGAGGAGGCCGCACCTTCGTCATCGACACCGGCTTTAACGCGGAAGTCGCGAACAAGCGGAGAAGGACATTCCTGCGTTGCCCGGTGGAGACGCTTGGCGCGTTCGACATCGATGCCGCCGGGATCGAGGACGTTATCCTCACGCATCTGCATTACGACCATGTGGGAAATTTCGACCGGTTCCCGAACGCGCGATTCCATCTCCAGGAACGCGAAATTGCCTATGCCACGGGACGCTTCATGCGATATCCGCGGTTATCGCATTCGTTCGAGGTCGAGGATGTCTGCGGGATCGTACGGCTCAACTATGCGCGGCGGGTGCTGTTCTACGATGGTGACGCCGAACTCGCTCCCGGCCTTACCATACATGCCGCAGGCGGCCATTCGGCCGGGCTTCAGTTCGTTCGCGTCAGGACCCGCCGCGGATTCGTCGTGCTGGCCTCCGACGTCAGTCATTTCTATGAGAATATGGCGAGCGAACGCCCATTTACGACCGCCCTTCATATCGGCGAAATGCTGGAGGGGTTCGACCGGCTGCTGAAACTGGCGCCGGACGAGAGCTGCATCATTCCCGGCCATGATCCGCTCGTGATGAAGCTGTATCCGGCACCGAGCCCGGAATTAGAGGGCATTGCTGTACGCCTCGACGTGCCGCCATCGGGAGCCGCGCCCGTTCGCGCTGACTATCTGTCGGGACACTAGCCGATCTCGATACGACGTCGACGGAGGCGAGTGCCTTCGAGGCGCGATGCCGTGCTTATTTCTCCGCCGCGGCATTTAGAATCGGCAATAGCCGTGCGGATTCGCGTTTGACCAGGTCCGCGAGGGTTTTGGTCCGCGGGCGGCTTTGCTCCAATCGCTTCTGGCCAGGCGGTCACATCATCGTTCGACGTGAGCGCGAATAGCGTTTGATTGCGCGTCGATCCAACCGTGATTGCGGGCTGCTTCGATCATGGCGAAATAGTTCTTCTGCCACCGTTCGCCATCGGGCCGGCCGGGCAGCGTCGGGACGAGCTCGATTGAGATCAGCGCGTTTCGCTCGTCGACGAATGTAATTCCCTCAATCGAGGCCGAACCGGCACTCCAATCGCCCTTCACGCGCAGCTTGAAATTACGGAAATCTTCCGGCTCGGTGAGGGACAGGCCTTTGCCTGGTGAGTATTCCACGATCATCGCTCAGCTCCGATGGTGCTTTCGTAGATACCAGTCACGCAACCGGCAGTGTGTGCAACTCGCCCTGAAAGTTTATCACCGGATTTCCTGCACAATGCTGTCGCGTCGCAACAATACGGCCGATCAGAATGCCATGGCTGCCGACGATCTGATGCTGCTGCAGCACGCAATCAATGGTGCATATTGCGGTTTCCAGCAACGGGGCGCCGGTAATTCCTGCGTTCCAGCGAGCATCCCCGAAGCGGTCTGCACCACTAACGCCGGTTAAACCCGCGAAGCGCTGAGCCAACGCCTCCTGTCCGTCTCTCAGCAAACTGATTCCAAAGTACCCGTTAGTGAGGATTGAACCGTGAGTCTCCGACTTCGTATTGACGCTCACCAGAAGGCACGGGGGATCCATGCAAAGCGAAGTGACAGAACTCGCCGTCAACCCCCGTCGGGCATCGCCGATGCCTGTGGCGACAATCGCTACGCCGCTCGCCAGATTGCGCATTGCGTTGCGAAATTCGATCGCCTTGACGTGCGGAAAATGGGCGAGGTGGGCGCCGCTCGCGCGCTGGCCGACATGCGGCATTGCGGTCGAGGGTGCCTTGATCATGCGACAACACCCTCGCTGTCATGCTTTGCGTGCGCGGGGATGGCGGTGCCGCTCAACTCGCGCCGGACCGCCGGGATGATCTTGCTGCCCCACAGCTCGATCTGCCGCAGCATCGTCTTCTGATCGAAATCACCAAGCTGGGTTTGCAGCGCGATGTGCGACGGCTTCAATACGGTGATTTCCTCGAGCAGGCGGTCGATCACCTGGTTGACGCTTCCAACCGGCAGATTCTTGCGCATCGTTTCCAGCGACATGTCATTCGGGCCGGCCTCCTCCTTGATGAGGTAGCCATCCTCGCTCTGGGCGCGGCGGAACTTGAGGCTTTCGGATACCCGGCGCTGGAAGCGTGCGTTGTCGAGATAGGACGTGATCTCGCTCTCATTGTCGCTGGCATAACCGCAACGCAGGAAGCCGAACCTGACATCGTCGATGGAACGTCCCTCCTTTGCCGCTATCCCTTCCAGCCGTTCGCGCAGGGCTTTCACCGCGTCGAGGCCGTTGAGCAGTGCCGTGACGAATAAATTGTGGTTGTCGCGAATGGCGCGTCCAAGCGTCTCCGGATGACCTGATGTCACCCAGATCGGCGGCATCGGCGTTTGCACCGTTCGCACCGCAATCGCAGTCGGCGGCATCTGCAGGTGCGTTCCCTGATAGGAGAAGACGCGTTCGCGCATGCCCGCTTCAAGGATCTCGTAGAACTCCGCAAACAGCGAATGCGAATCCTTCAGGTCGACGCCGAAGCGATCGAATTCGAACTGCTGATAGCCGGAGCCGATGCCGAGATCGAGGCGGCCGCCTGAGACCGTATCTGCAAAGCCGATCTCCCCCAGCAGTCGCGCGGGATGATACAGCGGCAACACGCAGACCGCGGTGCCCAGCCGAATCCGCTTGGTCAGTCCGGCGCAGTGCGCCACCATCATCAGCGGCGACGGGCACAGGCTGTAATTGTTGAAGTGATGCTCGGCGTACCACGCTGTATCGAAACCGGCCGCCTCCGCGGCAACGGTCTGCTCGACCGCATTGCTGATGACCTGTTGCGAGGTTTGGTGGTAGCCGCGCTGCTGCGCCAGAATGAATACGCCGAATTCCATGGGATGCGTCCTCCACCTTTTGCGTCGTGGCCGTTTGCGACCGGTTGAGGGGAGGTTATGGCCTTGAGGTTTTTCGAACAATTGGCGTAATCTGAGCATCTCTTTTGCAAAATATGAAAAGATAATGAACCGCCTCCAGGCCATGGAATTGTTCGTCAGCACCGTCCGCGAAGGCAGTTTCTCTGCAGCCGGACGCCGGGCCGGGCTCTCTCCGGCGTCAGTTTCCCGCTATGTCGGAGAGCTCGAGGCCCAGCTTGGGGTGCAATTGATCAATCGCAGCACCCGCCATCTCGGATTGACCGAAGCCGGCAAAATCTTCTTCCAGCGAACCGAACAGGTGCTGCACGGCATCGAGGAAGCCGAGGCCGCCGCGCTCGCCCTGCAGAGCACACCGCGCGGAACGCTCCGGGTTCATTCGCGGACGCTCTTTGGGATCAAGGTGCTTTCACCGCTGATTCCCCAGTTCCAGAAGCTCTATCCGGAGTTGAAGGTCGACCTTCGTCTGTCGGAACGGCGCGTCCAGCTCCGAGAAGAAGAGTTCGACATCGATTTTCAGATCGCCGCGCCCAAGGATCCGGGCCTGATGCAGCGCAGGCTATTGAGGAGCGAACGAATCCTCGTGGCCTCGCCGGACTATGTCGGGCGAATGCCAAAGCTGCGCGGGCCGGATGATCTGGCTGGTCACAACTGCCTGACCTACTGGATGGGACCGGAGGACGTGGTCTGGAAGTTCATGCGCAAGAGCCGGCTCCGCGAAATCATCGTGCCGTCCTCGTTCAACAGTAACAACGGCATCATTCTGTGCGATCTCGCCGTGCGCGGGCATGGCATTGCGCTGCTCGACGACTACACGGTCGCTGACGAGTTGCAGAACGGGAGGCTGGTGCGTCTTCTGCCGGACTTCCGTGTGACCAATTCCACTTTTGACGAGGGCATCTACGCCACGTTCCAGCAGAGCAGCCACTTGCCGGAAAAGATCAGGGTCTTTGTTGACTACATGGCGGACAGCGTGCCGCGGCAGATCAAGCGCTCCGCCTAGCGTCAAACACCCGATCGACCTAACGCGCGTCAAACCTGTGGGCCGGCAGCCCCGTCACGCGGAGACCTTCGACGGCGAACAGTCCACCGGCGTCCGGTGCATCGTCCGAGAGATGGGTGCTGCGCGAGATCGACGTCACATAGAGGACATCGAGGCTGGGGCCGCCGAAGGTCACGCTCGTCGGATGGCGCGCCGGCATGTCGATACGGTGCACCATCGTTCCATCCGGCGCGAACCGCGCGATCGCGCCGATGCGGACCAGGACGGTCCATAGGTAGCCTTCCGCATCGACCGTCGCCCCATCGGCCCCCGAGCCCAGCGCCTCCGTGTCAGCGAAGATGCGCCTGTTCGCAAGCGGGCCTTCCTGGCGATAGTCGTACGCCCAGATCACGCGTCGCGCCGTGTCCGAGAGATAGAAGGTCTCGCCGTCGGGACTGAAGCAGGGTCCGTTGGTCACGGCGAGATCGGTTTCGAGGTGCTCGAGGGCGCCCGGCGCGTCGATGCGATAGAGGCCGCCGAGCGGTCTTTCATCCTCGGCCCGGCCGCCGTGCATGGTGCCGGCGACGAAACGCCCAAAGGGATCGGCCTTGCCGTCGTTGAGGCGGAGCATGGGGTGATCGAGGCCGATTTTCGGGCCCATGGTCAATCCCTGCGTCCTAAAATCGTAGCGCGCAAAGCCATGGCGCAGCGCCAGGACTGCGTCGCCGTTGTGCGCGAGCGCCAGCGATCCGATCGGGGCGGGCACCCGGAATTCCTCGATCGTGCCGGTCGCGGGCGACAGTTTGCGGATCAATCCCGCAAGCGAATCGATCCAGTACAGCGACTGCGTTTGCTCGTCCCAAACCGGGCTCTCGCCGAGCTGGTCCTTGGTCGCGCCGATACGGGTGATGCGCGGGATCGTGTTCATCGGGGCACCTCGTTGATGTCAAGGACAGAGCGGGCTTGACCGATCGGTCGGTGAAAAACTACGCTGTTTCCACGTGATGGTCAGTGTTCGGCCTGGTTCGGATGTGCCAGGCCAGATTGCGGGTTCGATGGTTGAATTGTCGACGACAAAGGACGGCATCGCGAACCCGGCGGAGGCGTCCGATCGGGTCCTGCAGATTCTCTCGGAAGCCGGGCGGCTTTTTGCCACCAAGGGATATGATGGCACGTCGATGCGTGACATTGCGGTCGCCTGCGGCATCTCGAAGTCGCTGCTGTATCATCATTTCTCCAACAAGGACGAGATCTATGCGCGCGTGGCCGTCGGCTCTACGCTCGAATTGTATCTGTTCGTGCGCGACCGGATTCCGGACGGTCCGCCGTCGCAGAAGATCCGTGCTTTCATGGTCGCAACCGCCGAATATTTCCGGCGTTATCGGTGGGCCTGGATCGCTTCGACAACCGCTTTCTGGAACGATCCCGATCGTCACCGGCAGAAGGAAAGGCTCACGCGCCGGGACCGGTTCGAACACTTCCTGCGGGGCCTGATCCAGGAAGCGGTCGATGCCGGCGAGATTCGGAAGGTCGATGTTCCCATGACCGGGCGTCTGATCCTGTCGTCGCTCAACTGGATGCATCGGTGGTACAATCCCAATAAGTCCGCAACGCCCGAGCAGATCGCCGACATCTTCTTCGACATGGTGTTCAACGGCCTTCGGAACCCGGCTCTTGCAGAGCCGCCGACCGTTGAGCAGCCCAAATCTTCCCGACGAAAAGCGCGCTAGCTCTGAGGTCGAGCCGAGCGCGCGGCCTGCTCATTCGAGCGCGATATGCTGCGCCGTGATCACGGGTCCCCAAAGTGCTGCGTCCTTGCTCAGCTGGGCATCGAGCAACTGCGGTGCTCCGATATCGGCTTGCAATCCGTCGTTTTCCAGCTGTTTTGCGATTTCCGGCTTCTGCATCGCGGCGTTGGCCGCCGCGTTCAGCCGTTCAATCACGTCGCGCGGGGTGCCTGCGGGCGCGTGCAGCGCGGTCCAGAACGTTGCCGAGAGCTCTGGATAGCCTGACTCAGCGAGCGTCGGGACATCGGGAAGGTTCGCCATGCGTTTGGCGGAGGAGACGGCGAGAATGCGCAGTTTTCCCGTCTTTGCGTGCTCGGCGACCGCGGCGGGCGTTGCGAAATTGAGGTCGCATTCACCCGACAGAAGTTCCATGATCGAAAGTGGATTGTTGCGATAGGCGACGTCGGTGACAGCGAACCCCATCGATTTTCCCATCATGATCCCGAACAGATGCGTTACGCTGCCGGGGCCCAAGGTACCGTAGAACAAGGGTTTGTCGCGACCCTTCGCGTAAGCAACGAAGCTCTTCACATCGGTGACCGGCATCTTCGTGTTCACGGTCAACGACAGCGGGCCGTTGCAGAGCATGGCGACGGATGCGAAATCCGCGAGCTTGTAGGGCAGGCTCTTGCGCAGCAGGACATTTAACGAGATCGGACCGGTGCCGCCGGCAAGCAGGACAGTGCCGTCCTTTGCTGCGCGCGCGACATATTGCGATCCGACGATACCATTGGCGCCCGGCTTGTTGTCGACCAGAACGGGTTGATCCAGCACTTCCGACATTCCCTTGGCGATCGACCGCATCAGGCTGTCGATTGAACCGCCGCTCGCATAGGGCACGATGATGAAGATGGTCTGTGACGAGCGCGCTTTCACGATCGAGGGTGCGGCAAACGGCGCGACGATGGCGCCTGCAACGAGCGTCGCGGCCTGACGTCGGCTGATTTTGGCCATGGCGAATTCTCCCGGGATATGTTGTTGATTGGCTTAAGTCTAAGACCTGACCGATCGGTCAGTCAACTGGTCAATATCGTGTCTGTTGCAAGCGAACAAGCTTGGTGTTATTAGCCATCGGACTGACCGATCGGTCAGGAGGCTTGAGCCGCCGCGTCGAGGTCAAGACGTCAGATCAAACAAAAGCCAGGAGGAAGCCATGTCCGGCGACATCATCACGCTCGAAGTATCCGATCACATTGCATTGGTGACGCTGAATCGCCCTCCGGTGAATGCGCTCAATCGGGCGATGCGTGAGCGCATCGTGAGCGTGTTCGATGAAATTTCCGAGCGCAGCGATGTCAGGGTGGCGATTCTGACCGGAGCAGGGAAGGTGTTTTGCAGCGGTGCCGATCTGAAGGATCGTCCGGATGCGACGGCGCTCGGCGCCTTTCACAGCCACAACCGGATCACCCGCGAGACCGGCAACTGCATCCGCGAATGTTCCAAGCCGGTCATTGCTGCGATCAACGGCGTCGCGTTGGGCGCCGGGCTCGGCCTGATGGCATCTTGCGACATCTTCTACGCGTCCGAGGAGGCCGTCTTCGGCATGCCCGAGATCAATGTCGGCCTTGCTGGCGGTGCGGCGATGCTGAACACGCTTTTCGGGCGCTCCCTGATGCGCCGCATGTTCTTCACGGGCTACCGGGTGCCCGCCGCCGAACTCTATCGGCTCGGCATCATCGAGGCCTGCACGACCAGCGAAAACCTCATTCCGGAAGCGATGAAGATCGCGCGGGAGATCGCCGCGAAGAGCCCGATTGCGATCGAGTATGCCAAGCAGGCCACCAACATGGTCGAGCTGATGCCGCCGCGTGACGCCTATCGGTTCGAGCAGAACATCACCATGGCGCTGTCGAAGACCGAAGACGCCAAGGAAGCGCGGCAGGCGTTCCTCGAAAAGCGCGCACCGGTGTTCAAGGGGCGCTGACGATGCGGCCAGGAGAAGGTCTCGACGCGCTGATGGCGCCGCGCTCGATCGCTATCATCGGGGCGTCGCAGGATGCCACCAAGATCGGCGGTCGGCCGGTGGATCTGCTGCGCCGCTACGGCTATGCGGGGCGGATCTATCCGGTGAACCCGAAGGCCTCGATGGTCCAGGGCCTTCAAGCCTACGCGTCGCTCGACGAACTGCCGGAAGCGCCAGACCTTGCCATCATCGCGGTGGACGCGGAGAAGGTGCCCGAAGCGGTGGAGCAATGCGCCGGGCGCGGTGTCCGGAGTGTTGTCGTGTTCTCGTCCGGTTTTGCCGAACTGGGCGAGAAGGGACACGCGATGCAGGAGCGGCTGCGCATCGCCGCGCGCCGGACCGGCATGCGGTTGCTGGGGCCGAATTGCCTCGGCGCGGTCAGCATAGCCGAACGGTCCATCGCCACCTTCTCGATTGTGCTCGAACACAGCCTGCCAGCCGCCGGATCGCTCGGCATCGTGTCGCAAAGCGGCAATCTCGGCAGCTTCACCATGCGCATGGCGAGCGATCGCGGCGTCGGCGTCAGCCGTTTCATGACGACCGGCAATGAATGCGACATCGATATTGCCGATGGAATCGCCTGGCTTGCCCGTGACCCCGCCACCAAGGTCATCCTGTGTTGCATTGAGGCCTGCCGCGACGCCGGTCGTCTCATTACGGCACTCACTGAGGCGCGCGATGCAGGAAAGCCGGTCATTGCACTCAAGATCGGCACGTCAGCGGCGGGTCAGGCAGCAGCGGCCTCCCACACCGGCGCGATGGCGGGATCGGACGCGGTGTTTGATGCCTTGCTTGCGCGTCACGGCGCGGTACGGGTACGCAGCATCGAAGAACTGATCGATCTTGGCTATGCCGCCTCGATCCTGCTGCCGGATCGGTTGCCAAAGGGGCCGCGCCTCGCGGTGGTGACGGCGTCAGGCGGGTTTGGCGTCCTGCTCGCGGATGCGGCGCAGGCTGTCGGGCTGTCGCTGCCGGAGCTGAATGAAGCGACACAGCGGACGATCCTCGACCTCGTGCCGTTTGCGTCCGCGCGCAATCCGGTCGACGCCACTGCGCAGATGTCCAGTCGGCCCGATCTGTTGCAGACGATCCTGTCGGCGGTCGTAGCTGATGATCGCTGCGACGCGGTCGTGCTGCCGCTTCCGTTCTCGCTGCACGTGCCGCGATTGCGCTCGGTTTATATGGACGCCCTGCGCCACATCCGTGCGCAGTATCCCGATCGCCCCGTCATACTCTGCGTCGACGGCCCTCCGGACGCGCTCGCCGAACTGCATGCCATGGGCTATCCGACGGTCGCGAGTTTTGACGGCTGCTGCGCGGTCGTTGCGGCGCTGGGGCGATTGCAGGCGGCTGCGAAAGCTCCAAGGGACGCGAGCCCGCCTGTGATTGCGAAAGGCTCGCTGCTTTCGGCCGATGCGTTCCGCCATGAACTCGGTGCCAAGCGCGCGCTTGCGGAGGCCGGCATCCCCGTACTCGCCGAGCGGCTGGTGTCAAATGCTGATGCCGCAGCGCGCGCGGCCAGCGAAATCGGATTTCCTGTCGTGCTGAAGATCGCCTCGCCCGATCTACCGCACAAGACGGAGGTCGGGGGTGTCGCGATCGGCCTTCATTCCGAATCCGAGGTGCGGCATGCCCATGCCGAGATGCTTGCACGTGTCGCCGCGAAAGCGCCGCGTGCGGCGATCGATGGCGTCATCGTTGCTCCAATGGCGCAAGGCCTGTCCGAGCTCATTCTCGGCAGCCGGATCGATCCGGTGTTCGGGCCGGTGGTGATGGTCGGCCTCGGCGGCATCTTTGCGGAAATTGTCCAGGACACCGCCGTGCAGATGGCGCCGGTGAGCGAGACGCAGGCCATGGCGATGCTGACATCGCTCAAGGCGTTCGCGGTCCTGAACGGGGCGCGGGGACGGCGTCGCGCCGATCTCGAGACGGCGGCGCGTGCGATCGCCGCGCTGTCGCGTTTCGCCGTCGCGCACGCGGAAACGGTGTCCGAAATCGACATCAACCCGCTGCTGTTGAAAGCGGAGGGCGAGGGGGCGGTCGCGCTCGACGCGCTTCTCGTCCCGCGCGTTGGCGGAGCGATCCAACACCACTGAAGACGTCGATCAAAAGAACCGCGAAGCCGGATCAATGATTACAGGGAGGAATTCATGGCGAAGCTGAACATCCGTTTTCTCAACGTTGTCGTGATGTTGGGAGCCATGTTGTTTGCGACGGTGCCGCTGCGCGCGCAAGGCATCTCCGGCGACGTGATCAGGATTGGCATCATGAACGACCAGAACGGCCCGTATTCCGACAACTGCGGACTGGGTTCGGTTGCCTCGGCGCGGCTCGCGATCAGTGATTTCGGTGGCGTTATCAATGGCAAGAAGATCGAGCTCGTCACGGCTGACGACCAAAACAAGCCCGACATCGGGGTCGCGGTCGCGCTGCGATGGCTCGACAATGAGGGCATCGACGTCATCGTGGGCTGCTCGGCCTCATCGATCGCGCTTGCCGTGCAGGACATCATGAAAGTGCGGAAGAAGCCTTACCTTCTGGCGGGGACGGCGGGTTCGTTCTTCACGAACGACAAATGCTCGCCCATGACCACACAATGGATGGTCGATACCTATGCGCAGCCGAAGGCCACGGTGAAGGCCTTGCTGGGCCAGGGCGTCGACACCTGGTTCTTCCTGACCGTCGACTACGCCTTCGGCAAGGGGTGGCAGGCGGACACGACGAACTTCATCAAGGCTGGCGGCGGCAAGGTCGTGGGCTCGGTGCTGCATCCCCTCAATTCGTCGGACTTTTCCTCGTTCCTGCTCACGGCGCAGGCGAGCGGCGCGAAGGCGATCGCGCTCGCCAACTCCGGGGCCGACTTCGGCAACTCGATCAAGCAGGCGCAGGAGTTCGGACTGGCGCAGAAGCAGCTGCTTGTGCCGTTGGGACTGATGATCAGCCAGACGCACGGGATCGGGCTCCGCGACCTGCAGAACGTGCGCCTGACCACACCTTTCTATTGGGACATGACTCTCGAGTCGCGCGCCTTTGCCAAGCGCTATGCCGAGGCGTTCAACGGCCAGATCCTGAATGAGGCAAAGGCGGCCACCTACAGCGCCATCGCGCATTACCTCAAGGCCGTTGCTGCGACGGGTACCGATGAGGGTGACGCCGTGATGCGGCAGATGAAGAACACGCCGATCAACGATTTCGAGATGAAGAATGTGAGCATCCGCGCCGACGGGCAGGTGATGCGTCCGCTCTATGTCGCCCGCATCAAGACGCCGGCCGAGTCGAAATACACCTACGACTACTATGAGATCACGGGGACCATTCCCCCGAGGAAGCCTGGCGGCCGGCCTCGGAGAGCGCGTGCGATCTGCTCAAGTCGCCATGATCGGAAAAATCGAGGGGACGATCCGGTCGATGTTCGACCGGTGTCGGTCCCCCCACAGGGTTAGCCAACGCGGAAGTCGACGATGACAGTTATTGAAACAGAGCCGCCTGAAGCCGCCGCAGCTGCTGACCTTTCCGGTGAGGCGTATCGGGTGGCCATGCGTCGTTGGCTTCGTGCCAATCTGCCCGCGAGCTTTTGCAGCGACGGCGGGGCGTTCTTGCCTCCGACATTGCCGCAATCGATTGCCTGGGAAGCGGCGATGTATCGCGCTGGGCTTGCCGGCATCACCTGGCCGCAGGCTTATGGAGGGCACGGCCGGACCCTGCGCGAGCACCTGATTGCAAACCAGGAAATTGGTACGCTCGCGATGCCGGAGAGCGTTAACTCGATCGGCAAGGAGCTTGCAGGCCCGATCATTCTTGCAGTCGGCACCGAGGAGCAGAAGCGCCGCTTCCTGCCCGCTATCCTCGAGATGCGGGACGTCTGGTGCCAGGGCTTTTCCGAGCCCGAGGCGGGTTCGGACCTGGCGAGCCTGCGGACGCGCGCCACCCGCAACGGTGACACATGGCGGATCAACGGTCAGAAGATCTGGACCAGCGGGGCGTACCGCGCCCAACGCTGCCTGGTGCTGGCGCGAACGGGACCGCTGGAGGATCGGCATCGCGGCCTTGCCATGTTTGCCGTGCGACTCGATGCGAAGGGCGTGCGGGTGCGGCCGATCAGATCGATCGATGGGCGCGAGCGCTTCTGCGAGGTCTTCTTCGACGACGTCGAGGTCTTGCAATCCGATTCGCTCGGCGCGCCCGATGAAGGGTGGACCGCCGCGATCCGCGTGCTCGAGATCGAGCGGGCAACCAACCGCATGTATCGGGCCTGGCGCTTTGAGAACGAGCTTCGCCATTTGATCTCGGCCTGCAACAGCGATCCCGTGCTGGCGCAACTGGTCGCAGACCGCCACTACGCGGTCAAGGTGGGCGAGATCATCGTCGATATCGAGGTGCTGAAAGCCCATGTGGAGACGGCTGTGGACGCGCTGGTGAACGGCGACAGGATCGGGGCGCGCGGCAGCCTGGCGAAGTTGCATTGGAGCGAGGCGCACCAGCGCTTTGCGGCACTCGCGCTCGAACTGCTCGCGCAGGCGTCGTTGCCGCTGCTTCCGGCCGTGCAGGTCGCGCGCCGTCGCTTCGAGGCGATCTATCTGCAGGCACGCGCTGAGACCATCTACGCCGGCACCACCGAAATTCAGCTCGGCATCATCGCCGACAGGATCCTGCAGCTCTCGAGGGGCAAGTGATGACATTGACCGGCGACGGATTGCAGCCGAGCGAGTTCGCAGTCACTGCGGCACGGGCGGTCGCCGATTGCGCGGCGTTGAGTTTGCGGGAGCAGGCGAGACATCTTGCCAATGACGGCCTGCTTGGCGTGATTGCGGCGCAGGACGTTGGTGGGCTGGATTTGCCGCTGGCCTTTGCTGTCCCGGTGGTTGCGGCCGCCGGTTCGGGCCTGCTCGGCTTTCCCCTGATGGAGGCGCTGCTGCTCGGCCGGACGTTGCAAGAATCGATGGCGCGGGCGGCCGAGGCTGTCGTGTCCGGCGAGATGCTGGCGACGATCGCCTGGCAGGGCAGTGTCGGCGCCGAGCGTGAAGGTGAATCGGTTGTGCTCAACGGCTGGGTTGCGCGAGCGGCTTGCGCCAGCGAGGCCGACTGCTTCCTGGTGCGGATCGGCACGGGTGCGGCGGCACTGGTTTCGATGGATAGCGAGGGGATCGTCGTCGAGGAGGCGGCTGGCCTGGATTTGACGGTGCCCGAACACGCCGTCCGCTTGCAGGGCGTCACCATACCGGCCGGAAGCGTGCTGCCCGAGAGCACCTGGGGTCATCTGTGCTCGGACGCCAACGTACTGCGCGCTGCCGCAATACTGGGATCTGCCGAAGCGTGCCTGGCGATGGCGCAGGAGCACGCCTCGACGCGCCGCCAGTTTGGCCGCGCACTATCCTACAATCAGGCCATACGGCATGCCTTGGCCCGGCAGAAACTCGGGCTTGAGGGCATCCGACATGCCATCACGCGCAGCGTAGGCGGCGAGGCCGGTGCGCTCCAGCGTGACGCGGCATTTCTCGCCGCGGGCGTCTACGGCAGCGCCATCAGCGAAGGTGCGCTCCAGATCCATGGCGGCATGGGATTCACGTGGGATGTGCCGGTGCACCGGCACTTGCGTCGCGTCCGCGCCTTGCAGGCGCAGGGTGATGTCAGTGCGGCACTGGCCGCGCTTGGCCGCCGCTATGTCGGTGCAATCGCGCCGGCGTCCGACGCTGCAGTGTCGGGATAGGGAAAGGGAAACCGCAATGACGGAAACGAAAGACAAAGCCCTTACGGGTCGTGTTGCGCTTGTGACCGGCGCCGGGAATGGGATCGGACGGGCAACCGCAATGCTGCTCGCCTCGCGCGGCGCCGTCGTCGGCATCAACGACCTGAAGCCGGAGTTCGTCGATGCGACGGTGGACGCGATCAAGGCGTCCGGCGGCAGCGCCATTGCCATCGCACAGGACGTGTCAAGCCGGGACGGAATGCGCCGGGCGGTTCTCGGCCTCGCCGAGCAGCAAGGTCGCCTCGATATCCTCGTCAACAATGCCGCCTGGGTCCGCTACCAGCCGGTTGCCGAGATCGCCCCTGAGACCGTCGAGCGCATGCTCAATATCGGCTTCAAGGCGATCATCTGGGGAATTCAGGCAGCGGCCGAGGCCATGGATGCCGAGCGCGGCGGAGCCATCATCAATGTCGCGTCAGTTGCCGGCCTGATCTCGGCGAAGAACAGCATCGTCTATAGCGGCATCAAGGCAGGCGTGATGGGCATCACGCGTGCCGCGGCTGCGGAGCTTGGCGCGCGCAACATCAGGGTGAACGCGGTGGCGCCATCGGCGATTCCGACCGAAGGAACGATGCGAAACCGCAATGCCGAACTCGACGCGCGCCGGATCGCGCGAACGCCGTTGGGGCGGCTCGGCACGGTGGACGATATCGCCAAGACCATCGCTTACCTGGCCGGCGACGACAGCGGCTTCATGTCGGCGCAGGTGCTGACGGTCGACGGCGGGATCACGGTCACAAACATCTAGCGCGGGGATACGATGTCCAACCTGACCGCGAAAGAGCAGGCGCTCAAGGAAGCCTACATCAGGGCGCGCGGCTACTGGCGGCCGTGGACCGAAGGCCTGCTGCGGCTTGATCCGGCATTTCTGGAGACCTACGGCAACTACGCCGGCTATCCGGCAGCGACAGGGCCGCTTTCTCCGAAAATGCGGGAACTGATCTATGTCGCGCTGGACGGATCGGCAACGCATCTGTTCCGGTCAGGGCTTGCATTGCACATGCAGCTCGCGCTCGAACAGGGCGCATCCGCGCAGGAGATCGTCGACGTCTTGCGGCTCGCCACCGCGCAGGGACTGGAGGGCTGCTATGTCGGCGTCGGTATTCTTGCCGAGGAGCTTGCTGCGGCGGGACTCGATGCCGAAAAGGCGGATCTCTCGAACGAGCAGAAGGCGTTGCGTGACGCCTACGTCGCGCAATTCGGCGACTGGCCGGACTTCTGCGACCTCTGGCTGCGCGAAGATCCCGGCTATTTTGCTGCGATGCTCGACCTGTTGGCGGTGGGGCGTCAGGCGGGCGGCCTCGACGAGCGGTCGCGCTGCCTGATCACGCTCGCCTTGAATGGATGCTTCACGGCGCTCAATCCGCATCGGCTTCGGTTGCAGATCAGGCGGGCGTTGCGGCTGGGGATCGATCGGCGAGAGATTCTGCAGGTTCTTCAGATGACGGCCCATCTGGGCGTGCATGCCTGCGCCATTGGCGTGCCGCTCCTGATGGATGCGATCGATCCGACGACGGGCAAGTCGCTCACTGTCGACGCGTAGAGGATAGCAACAGGAGGTCAACGACGATGACGGGGCCGACCATCCGCGACCAGCGAGCCTTTGCTTCAGGCGCATTGTTCCTTGCCTTTGCGGTCTTCTTCTTTGTGACGGCGCTGAACTACCCTGCGGGGACCGCGGCACGGATGGGACCAGGTTATTTTCCGCGGCTGCTCGCGATCGTGCTCGCGGCCATTGGGCTCGCCGTGCTGCTGGGAGCTGTGAGGCGGACGGCCGAACGGCAGGCCTTGCATAGATGGGACGTGAAAGGCCTCGTATGGGTCACGGGTTCGGTGATCCTGTTCGCCCTTCTGCTCTTTCCGCTCGGCCTCGTGGGCTCGCTCTTCGTCCTGATCGTGGTGTCGAGCAGGGCCAGTTCAGAGTTCACCTGGAAGGGGGCGCTGGCAAATGCGGCGGTCCTGATCGCGCTGTGCCTGCTCGTGTTCGTCTACGGCCTCGGGCTACGGCTCCCGGTGTGGCCGGCGCTCCTCAATTGAAGGCGGAGCCTGATGGATCTCTTTCACAATCTGGCGATCGGCTTCTCCACCGCGGCCCAACCGGCCAATTTGCTCTACGCCTTTTTTGGATGCCTGCTGGGCACCTTGATCGGCGTACTCCCGGGCCTTGGCCCGCTCGCCACCATCGCGATGCTGCTCCCCATCACTTACGCGCTGCCGCCGGACGCTGCGCTGATCATGCTGGCGGGTATCTACTACGGCGCGCAGTATGGCGGCTCGACCACGGCCATCGTGGTCAATCTGCCTGGCGAGTCCTCGTCCGTGATTACCACGATTGACGGTTATCAGATGGCGAAGCAGGGGCGGGCCGGCGTTGCGCTTTCAACGGCGGCGATCGGTTCGTTTTTCGCGGGCTGCGTGGCGACGCTGGCGCTTGCGGCGCTGGCCGGGCCGCTGACGGCGGCGGCCCTGCTGTTCGGGCCCAAGGAATTCTTTGCCCTGATGATCCTCGGCCTCATCCTTTCTTCGGTGCTCTCAAGCGGCCCCTTCATCGAAGGCATCGGCATGGTCGTGCTCGGCATGCTTCTGAGCATGGTGGGCACCGACCTCAGCACGGGAACGCAGCGCTTTGCCTTCGGCGTCCCGCAGCTGTTCGACGGCCTCGATTTCGTGCCGCTGGCGATGGGCATCTTCGGATTTGCCGAGATCGTGAAGAACCTTGAGCAGGACGACAAGCTGTCGCTGGTGACGCAGAAGATCACCAATCTGTTCCCGACGCGAGACGATTTTCGACGAATGGTTCCGGCCATGCTGCGAGGCACCGCGCTCGGTACGCTGCTCGGCGTGCTGCCGGGCGGCGGCGCGGTGCTGTCGTCGTTCGCCTCCTATACGCTGGAGAAAAAGCTATCGAAGCACCCGGAGCAGTTCGGCAAGGGCGCGATCGAAGGCGTCGCCGGTCCGGAGTCGGCCAACAACGCGGGAGCCCAGACGTCCTTTATTCCGCTTTTGACGCTCGGCGTGCCGTCAAACGTCGTGATGGCGCTGATGGTGGGTGCCATGAACATTCATAACATCCAGCCCGGCCCCGAAGTCATGACCAAGAACCCGGCCTTGTTCTGGGGCCTGATTGCCTCGATGTGGGTCGGCAATCTGATGCTGCTGATCCTCAATCTCCCGCTCGTGGGATTGTGGGTGAAGCTGCTCACAATCCCCTATCGCTATCTGTTTCCGGCGATCATGGTGTTCTGTTCGATCGGCGTCTATTCGATCAACGGCGGGACCTTCGAGGTCTATGAGGCGGCCGTGTTCTGCGTGTTCGGCTACGTTCTGATCAAGCTGCAGTTGCCGGCAGCGCCGCTGTTGCTGGGATTGGTGCTGGGGCCAGCGATCGAAGAGAATTTTCGCCGCGCGATGGTGCTCTCGCGCGGCGACGTGAGCACCTTTCTGACCTCGCCACTGTCGGCCGCCCTCCTGGCCGCAGCCGCCATCGCGGTCATCTTGATCATGCTGCCCACGATCCGCACACGGCGAGAGGAGGCTCTGCAGGAGTGAAATCCATCGAACGTCTGGGGCGGTGCTACATCAAATGCTGGTATCGCCCCCCTGGCCGGACACGTCGTTTGCTTTGACCGATCTGGCTGCCTGCTGCAGGACGTTCAAGTAGCGAATCGAGTTTTGCTTGATCCGCTCGGCGCCCCCGCCAAGCCCCAATGCAACGGGTTGATTCTGAATCGTGGTCGGCAGCAGCACGCAAATGGTGGCTCCGCCCAGAATTGGGACGTTCTCCGCGGAGCAATAGCCCTTGCCTCGGATCTGGCGAATGCGCTTCATCATGTCCGGGAGCTTGACCCTGTCAGACGCGTTCGGCGTGGCGATGTTCGCTCGGCGAACAATACTGTCGACCTTCTCGTCGGACATCGTCGACATCAGCAGCCAACCGAGGGCTGATTGCGTCAGCGGTCTTAGCGTTCCCTCATCGACGTGAAAGCGAAGCGGGTGGATCGACTGCACGATCTTGACGTACTGCAGATACACGTCGTTTGTCGTGCCGATCGCGACGGCTTCACCCGTCGCGGCGTGGACGTCGCGCATCGCCTCGAGCACGCGGCTGTTGCCGAACAGGGATTTCGGAATCCAGTCGCCCAATGAGGTCACCTTCGGCGTCGGGAAATAGACTCGCGTTCTGCGGTCGAAATTCAGGTAGCCAAGGCCGACCAGCGTCTTGAGCAGAACCGTGGCGCTGGACGGCGGATAGCCAAGCGCCACGCTGATCTCGGACATCGCGCATGGCTGCCGCACGCGCAGAAACAGCTCGAGGATTTCGATGGCGCGCAATGCGGATTTGACAGTGGACCCTGCCGCGGAAATCGAGGCGGATGTCGTCAGCTGCGATGGCACGTCGTCCTCCCTTGGCCGCAGCAAATTCACGAATGTGAAATTCGGCTTCACATATGAAGTTTTGTTGGTTGCTGCCACTGCACATGAGATGGTGGCTGTCGTCAAGGATAGCGGCTGACGTGTCCGGCGGATCGGACCGGAGCTTGGACGGGCTCTGATATGACCATACCTCACGAGAAGATTGCCGAACTGCTCGACCGAGAAGCGATCCGCGATTGCATCTACCGCTATTGCCGCGGGGTTGATCGGGCTGATGAAGCGGCGCTGCGCGGAGCCTATTGGCCGGATGCAACGGACCAGCACGGACCGTATTCAGGTCCGGTCGAAGGGTTCTTCCAATGGGCGAATGGAATCTTCGAGAGCGGTGCCCGCAATGTCCATATGGTCGGAAATATCCTGATCGAATTCACCGCGCCCAGCGAGGCCGTTGTCGAGACCTATTTCATTGCCCTGCAGCGCGGGCCGGGAAGGGGTGACAGCCTTCGCCAGTTTTTGATCGCCGGCCGCTATTGCGACGTCTTTCAGCAGCGAGACGGTGAATGGCGGATTTTCCGACGCGTGGTTGTCTACGATTGGATGGAAGAGCAGGTCGCCGCAACTCAATCCGAAGCGACTCGCTTTGGCCCTCGGCTGCCGTTGGGCGCACGGTTTCCCGACGATCCCATCTACGATCTTCTCGGCCGGCGGCAAGTAAGTGAAGCTGTCGGCTAGCTGCACAACAAAACTGAACTGACGACCGACACACTGCACGCCGGGCGGCATCGGGTTGTACGGGTCACCAGCGGACGCTTTTTTCAACGATCCAATCACTAAGCGGAGGGAGTGCCGACATGAACAGCTCTGAAGTGGGGGTACATCGCCTGGACGTCGTCATTGTCGGTGCCGGATTCGGGGGCCTGTACGCCGTTTATAAATTCCGCGAAATGGGCCTCAGGATTGCGGCCTTCGAGGCAGGCGGTGACGTCGGAGGCGTGTGGTACTGGAACCGCTATCCCGGGGCACGTGTCGACCTTCCGAGCATCGACTACAGCTATTCCTTTTCAGCCGAGATCGAACAGGAGTGGACCTGGTCGGAAGAGTTCGCGTCGCAGCCGGAGCTGCTGGCCTATTTCAACTTCGTGGCCGACCGGCTCAACTTGCGTAAGCACTACCAGTTCAACACGCGCGTCAAGAGCGCCGTCTGGGATGAGACGCGCAGGGTCTGGCAGGTCACGACGGATCGCGGCGAGACGGTCGAGGCGACCTACTGCGTGATGGCAACCGGTCCGCTCTCGATTCCAAGGGATCCGGATATCCCATGCATCGATAGCTATGAGGGTCAGCTGCTGCGCGCCGGCAAATGGCCGCACCATCCGGTCAGCTTCACCGGCAAGCGTGTCGGGGTGATCGGCACGGGATCGACCGGCATCCAGATCGTGCAGGAGGTTGGCCGGCAAGCTGGTGAGCTGTTCGTTTTCCAGCGCACGCCGAGCTTCACCATGCCGATGCGCAACCAGACGCTGGATCCCAGCTACGTCGCGGAGGTCAAGCGCAACTATGCCGGCATTCGTGAGACGGCGCGTAACAGCCCGAACGGTGGTGTGCGCCCATGGACGACCCGTGCCTTTTTCAGCGTAACCCCGTCGCGCCGTCGCGAACTACTGGAAGATGCCTGGAAGTCCGGCGGGCTGACAATGCTCGGCACCTTTACAGATCTGCTGAGCAACGAGGAGGCCAATGAGCACGTTGCCGAGTTCGTGCGCGACAAGATCAACGAGGTCGTCACGGATGCCGTCACCGCCGAACAGCTGAAGCCGCACGGTTACCCCATCTTTGCCCGCCGTCCGTGCCTGGATACCGGATACTATGAAACGTTCAACCAGCCGAACGTTCACCTGAAGGACTGCGTCACCGATCCGATCGTGGCGATCACGAAGTATGGCGTGCGCACGCAGTCGGGCGAGACCGCGCTCGATATGCTCATCTTCGCGACAGGCTATGACGGGTTGACAGGTGCGCTGACGGCCTTCGACGTCGTCGGTCGCAACGGCCGTACAGTCAATGAGAAGTGGAAGGAGGGAGCACGGTCGTATTTGGGCCTCATGATGGAGGGATTCCCGAATCTCTTCATGACCACTGGACCCAATGGCCCTGCTGCGCTGGCCAACATCGTCAGGATCAGCGAGAACGATGTCGACTGGATCGCGAATGCGATCACGCACATGGCGGACCACGGCCTCGACACCATCGAGCCGACGAAGAAGGCGGAAGACGACTGGATGGAGCTCGTGTTCAAGTTGGCGCAGCGCTCGCTCTTGTCCAAGGCGAAGACCTGGTACGTCGGCACCAACGTCAAGGACAAGGCTCAGGGACTCACGCTCTTCACGGGCGGGTTCCCCAAGTACCGGGAGTATTGTGCCGCCGCAACGCAGACCGGTTACCGCGACTTCGTCTTCGAGCGCGCGCGAACGCCAGTCACCGCTTGACAGTCAAGCCGATTGAGATCGCATGGCGCCATGTTCGAGGTCATTCCAGGGGATGCTGGAAGCGTGAGCAGACGTCGTCACACTGCTCACATTCTATTGAGATGTTTCCCGACAAGCGCTGACATTGGGGCGTGCAGCACCCAGCGCGACGAACTCAGCTGCAGCTCGGTGGCCAAGGGTAGTTGGAATTCCGATAATAGAGGTCGTAGCAATCGGGGTAGCCGTAGTAGGCGTCGTATCCGGGATAGTAGCCGTATCCGTGCCGATATCCTCCGAAGCGGTGCATGGCGTGCTGGTGCAGTCCGCCGAAGTAGCTGCCGCCGAAGTGGCCGACCCCACCGCCAACTCCGCCGAAGCTCCCGATATGTCCGCCACCAAAGCCGCCCATGTGGCCGCCGCCCCCAAAACCTCCCATGTGGCCGCCACCACCGAAGCCCCCGCCGTGACCGCCGCCGCCGCCACCACCACGGGCCTCAGCCGCGCCCGTAAGCAGGCTCGAAGCGAGCAGGGCTGTCGCCAATATCGTGATCATCCGTTTCATCATGACACTCCTTTCAGTCATTGTTCGGCGCGGTGTCGCGCATGCTCAACGAGTCATGCGGCAACCAAACGTCGGTTCAGTGACAGATATGCGCGATTGACAAGGCATCCATTAAATTCGGCGTTAGTCGCCACCGCCTTGCGATCACGAACCGGCGCGGCGGAAGAGCACTTCAGGCGCGCGAGCACTTTCAAAACAAGACGGGCCGGCGGGATATCCGCCAGCCCGGCCTTTTCTTTCGGTCCTGTCCAGCAAGCGGATCAGTAACCCGTGTACGGCTCGCAAGGGGCCGCATCTGTCCACGGTTCGGTGGCAAACGCGCCTACACGCGGAGCGCGGACGCACGTATCGCCACCGGAACGCATATCCGACGCGGCACGGGCATAGTCGCTGGTTGTGACATGCCGCGACGTGCCTTTAGCAGCGAGGGCCGGAGTGGCGAAGGCGGCTGCAGCGATCAACGCAACCGACAGATATTTTACTTTGCTCATTTTGTATCTCCATAAGTCAGGGAAGCCAGGCTGGCTTCTCGTTGTGAGGTGCGACAGGCTCGCCGTCATCCAAAGGGAAACTTCGGTTCACGTGCTTTCAACTTGATGTGAGTCTTCGACGCCTGAGGTTATCGATCGTGACGGACACGATGGTGCCAGACCTTTGTGCCGGCGAGGCCACTTTCCCTCAGCGCATAGGCTTGTGTCGCCGAAGGCGGCAGCGATTCCAACCGGTATGCCGGCGTCGGCGCGCCATCATTCAGGACGTCCAGATTCGGATAATAAAATGAAAACGCGCCCGGCTCCTGAATGGCGGCTTGCGCGAACGCGGGTGCCGCTGCCATCACCGACAACAATCCGGCGACAGCAATTGTCTTGATCGAAGTCATTGTCTTTCTCCATGTCGTCGATGCGAGAATTCGCCGGACGCGCAGGCGCGGTCACACACCGCAACGGGCGTGGGTTCTTCCGAATGCGAACTGATCGCTTGAGGCTGCATCCTGGTGGCGGATGCACGACAGGGATGTATGGTGGGCGCGATATCGTCCCACTAAATTGCCCTTCACAAAGTTCAACTAGTCTTGAGGCGTGGCTGTTTCGTGCAGCGAGCGTCGATGCAATGAAGCAATCGAGATCGGATTTGCAAGACTGCCGGGATGGCATTCGCTAACAGCGAATTTAGATTTCTCAATTCCAATTTAGTGGCGACGTCCCGTCATCTCTTCCTAGGGTCGAGCCGCCGCACCTCATGGATTGGAGCCACCTATGAACGCCCACAGCACAGCCGTAGCATATGACAGGTTGGAGACCTTGGCCGAAGGCACGTCGCGAGACCTCGTGGATGAATACGCTTCCCTCATCAAGCGATACGGGTTGCTCGAACAGGACCAGGAGCAGCAGCTCGCGCGAAATTGGCACGAACATCGAGATCGCCGGGCGACCGATGCGCTCGTCACCAGCCATCTTCGGCTGGCAGCAAAGGTGGCGCGCCGCTATCAGAGGTACGGCCTTTCGCTTGCTGATCTGATCGGCGAGGCTAATCTTGGCCTGGTCATCGCGGCCTCGCGCTTTGAGCCCGACCGTGGCGCCCGGTTTTCGACTTACGCGCTGTGGTGGATAAAGGCCGCCATCCACGATTACATTCTGCGTTCGCGGTCGTTGGTCAAGATGGGGACGACGGTCGCCCAACGGAAGCTGTTCTTTGGCCTCAGGAAGGCGATGAGAAAGGTTGGAGGCGAAAGAGCAGGGCTTACGCCGGAAGTGGCAGATGCCGTGGCTCAAAAACTTGCGGTGCCTGTTCTCGAAGTGATCGAGATGGACCGCCGCCTGACGGGCGACCTGTCCCTGAATGCGCCCATCACTGATGATGGGCAGGCCGAATGGGAGGCCACGCTGGTCGACGAATCACCGAGCGCGGAAGCGATCGTCGCTGAACAGGATGAAAATGCGCAACAGGCAAAGGCCCTGAGTTCGGCCCTTGAAGCTCTCTCTCAACGTGAGCGGCGCATCTTCGAGGCACGACGGCTCGCCGATGATCCGCCGAGCCTGGAGCAACTCGGGCGTGAGCTGTTCATTTCTAGCGAACGCGTGCGGCAGATCGAGATCGTCGCCTTCGAAAAGGTCAAGCGCGCCGCGGTGAGGCATTTCAGATCCGTCGCCCCCGCGCCTTGAAAACCTCGGTGCATCACTTTTCATCTTGTCAAGCAGTCGTGAGCTTGTCCGCACAGCGCGTTACGCGCCGTTGATTGAACAGGAGCCATTTTGCCTGGCTCAAGCGCCAAGCTCTGCAGCGTCTCGCGCGTTCTTGGAATCATAAACTGGTTTTTAATTGAGGGCGATCGATTGGGCCGTCATGTTCAGCGTATCTCGATTCTCCCCGCGAGAACGGCTTAAAAAAATGTTTGGGTGAAACGCAAGGCCGGGCCGTGAGTAACTCGTGCGCGTAAAACGCAGATGCGGAGGTAGGATGATCTTGTTCTCGCGCAAATTCATTCGCGCAAGCCCGCGCACCAGGAATTGAGCCAATGGGCATCGTTCGTTTCGCTCTGAAATTTCCACACACATTCTACGTGGTCGCCGCCCTGGTGCTATTCCTGGGCGTCGTCGCATCCATCAAGATGCCGACGGACATCTTTCCGGAAATCAACATCCCCGTGGTGACGGTGGTCTGGAGCTATACCGGTCTCAGCACGCCGGAGATGGAACAGCGCGTCACCACCTATAGCCAGTACGCCATCAGCTCGAATGTCAGCGGCATCAAGAACATCGAGGCGCAGACGATGGCCGGCCTTTCGGTGCAGAAGATCTACTTCCAGCCGGACGTCAATCTCGACCTCGCGATCGCTCAGATCGTCTCAGCGACCAATGCCATCCGTGCGTTGTTGCCGCCCGGCATTCAGGCGCCGCTGGTAGTGCAGTTCAATGCATCCAGTGTGCCCGTGCTGCAGATCAGCTTGAGTTCCGACACCCTCAGCGAACAGCAGCTCTATGATTACGGCATCTACCGGATTCGCCAGCAACTGGCGCCCATCCCCGGCATCACGTTGCCGACGCCGGCCGGCGGAAAGTACCGCCAGATCATGGTCGATCTGGATCCCTCAAAGCTGCTTGCCAAGGGACTTACGCCGCTCGACGTGGTGAACGCCGTCAATGCGCAGAACCTGACGCTGCCCGCAGGCACGGCCAAATTCGGCCACACGCAATACGCGGTCCGTACCAACGCCACGCCGGCCTCCATCGACGACCTCAACAACATTCCGATCAAGGTCGTCAATGGCGCGACCATCTTCGTGAAGGACGTAGGCCAGGTTCACGATGGCTGGCTGGTGCAGCAGAACGTGGTGCGGCAGAACGGCCGGCGCTCCGTGCTGCTCAGTATCATCAAGAACGGCAACGCCTCGACGCTGAGCGTCGTCAATGCCGTCCATGAGGCGCTTAAGACTGCACGCGCCGCGGCGCCTCCGGGCATGCAGATCAACGAGCTGTTCGATCAGTCGGTCTTCGTCAAGCAGTCGGTGGCCGGCGTGCTGCGCGAGGGCGCGATCGCGGCCGGTCTCACGGCACTGATGATATTGCTGTTCCTGGGATCGTGGCGTTCGACCCTGGTGGTGATGATCTCGATTCCGCTGTCGATCCTCACTTCGCTGGTCGCGCTGTACTTCCTCGGCGAGACGCTGAATACGATGACGCTCGGCGGCTTGGCGCTGGCGGTCGGCATTCTGGTGGACGATTCCACCGTCACGATCGAAAATACCCATCGCCTGCTCACCGAGGAAGGGCTGCCGCTGCCGCAGGCGACGCTGCACGGTGCTGCCGGCATAGCGATTCCGACGCTGGTGTCGACCCTTGCCATCAGTTGTGTCTTCACCTCGGTGGTGTTCCTCGACGGACCGGCGAAATTTCTGTTCACCCCGCTGGGACTTGCGGTGGTGTTCGCGATGTTGGCGTCCTACGGCCTGTCGCGAACCCTGACGCCCATCGTCATCGGATTGCTGCTCAAGGGCGAGAATCATGGCCCGGCCGCTGGCCCTGCGAGCGGCTTCTTCGCGCGCTTTCATGCCGCTTTCGAGCGTCGTTTCGAGACGATGCGGCACGGCTATTCACGCTCGCTCGCCGGGCTGATCGAGCATCGCCTTGTCATTCCAATGTTCATGTTATTGCTGTTGGCGCTCGGGGTCGTGACGTTTCCGTTCGTCGGCCGCGACTTCTTTCCCGCGATCGACGGCGGACAGATCCAGCTTCATGTCCGCGCGCCTGCAGGAACGCGGATCGAGGCCACGGAGAAGATCTTCCAAGAGGTGGAAAACAAGATCCGTGAAATCATTCCTGAGAGCGAGCGTGATCTGATCGTCGACAATATCGGCTTGCCAGCGCGGGCCTACAATCTGGCGTTCACCGATGGCTCGACCATTGGCGTCAATGACGGCGTCATCCTGGTGTCGATGAAGGATGGCCACCGGCCGACCGGCGAATATATTCGCAAGCTGAGGGAAGCTCTGCCCGCGGCATTTCCAGAAAGCACCTTCTATTTCCAGGCCGCCGACATCGTCACGCAAATCCTCAATTTTGGCCTGCCGGCGCAAATCGACGTCCGCACTGTAGGGTACGACAAGGACAACAATCTGCGCGTCGCCAACGAACTGCGCCGGCGGATTGCGGCGATACCGGGGATCGCGGATGCGCACCTGCAGCAGGAGGTCGATGCGCCGGCATTCTATGCCGATATCGACCGCACCCGCGCCGCGCAGCTCGGGCTGAACGCGAACACCATCGCCACCAACGTCAATGTCAGCCTGAGTTCGTCGGAGCAGGTCACCCCCAATTTCTGGACCGATCCGAAATCGGGAATTCCGTATTATCTCGCGGTGCAGACGCCGGAGAGCAAGATCAGTTCGCTCAATGATCTTCGCAATACGCCGGTCTCGACCGGGATCTCCACTACCCTGACCGACGTTCCCGTGCCCGGCCTGCTCAGCAACGTCACGACCTTCCGGCGCGGCAGCGTGCCGACCAATGCCAATCAGGCCAATATTCAGCCGGTCTATGAGGTCTATGCAAGCGTGCAGGACCGCGATCTCGGCAGTGTCGCCCACCAGATCAGCGGCATCGTGTCTGATCTGCAGAAGCAGCTCAAACCCGGAAACACCATCCAGGTGATCGGCCAGATCCAGAGCATGAACGGCGCGTTCATCAATCTCGGCATCGGATTGCTGTTTGCCGCGGTGTTCGTCTATTTGCTGATGGTCGTGAACTACCAGAATTTCGGCGACCCGTTCGTCGTTATCCTGGCGCTGCCGGCGACGCTGTGCGGCATCCTCACCATGCTGTTCATCACAGGCACCACGCTGAACGTGCCTTCGCTGATGGGAGCGATCATGGCGGTTGGCGTCGCGTCGGCAAACTCCATTCTGCTGGTGACGTTCGCCCGCGAGCAGCAGCTTGCCGGCAAGACGGCATTCCAGGCCGCCATCGAGGCCGGGCACACCCGGATCCGGCCGGTGCTGATGACGGCTGCCGCGATGATCGTCGGCATGGTCCCGATGGCGATCGGGGCGCCGGGCGAAGAACAGAACGCCGCGCTGGCGCGGGCGGTGATCGGCGGCTTGCTGTTCGCCACGCCGACGACGCTGCTGGTGGTGCCGTATCTCTTCGCCATGCTGCGCAAGGGCAATGACGGCGAGCAACATCACGGGGTATTCGACGAGGTGCTGGAATGAATTTCAACCCGCCTTTGAACATTGAGCCGGAAACTTCGCAGGAGACGGCCAAGGGATCCGAACAGCCTCGTGTCGGCCAGAGACGACGGCTCGGCCGGCTTTCGCTCTTCGGGGCCGCCCTCGCGCTGGGAACGGCGCTGGCTTCCGGGGCATGGAGCCACTATGAGCAGCATCGTCAGGTGGTGGCCACCGCAGAGCAGGGCCGCGACTTGATTCCGCAGGTTCGTGTAGCGGCCGTGCGGCCGAGCGCCGGTACCGAAATCATCACTCTGCCGGCCACCACCTCGGCGTTCTCGGCCGCCAACGTCTTTGCGCGTGCCAGCGGCTACATCGACAAGCGTGAGGTCGATATCGGCGACCGCGTGAAAACGGGACAGTTGCTGGCCGAAATCGTGGCGCCGGAACTGGATCATCAGATCGCGCAGGCGGAGGCGATGCTCGGTCAGCTCAAGGCGGCGCTGCAACAGGCCCAGGCGAACCGCGAGCTCGCCAAGGTCACGTGGGATCGCGACGGGCCGCTGGTGAAGCAGGGGTGGCTGACCGCCCAGCAAGGCACGACTGACGTCCAGACCCTGAAGGCGCAGGAAGCAGCGGTCTCGGTCGCGCAAGCCAACGTGGTAGCGGAAGAGGCGCAGTTGCAGGTGTTGCACCAGCAGAAGCTCTACCAGCGCGTGGTGGCTCCGTTCGACGGCGTCATCACCCAGCGCAACATCGACATCGGCAGCCTGGTGCAGGCCGATTCGACCAGCGGCACCTTCATGTTCACGATCATGCAGGGCAACGTGATCAGGACCCAGGTCTTTGTCCCGCAGGACGAGGCGTTCGGCTTGAAGCCGGGAATCGACGCGCTGGTGCACGTGCCCGAGATTCCGGATCACGCCTTTTCAGGCAAGGTGACCCGGATCGCCGATGCGCTGCAGCCGGGTTCCCGCACCCTGCTGACCGAAATCGACATTCCGAATCCCGATGGCGCGCTGGCGCCGGGAATCTATTGCACGATCGAATTGCACATTCCGCGCAAGACGCCGAGCTTGAGGGTATCCGCCGACGCCGTCATCTTCAACGCGGGCGGGTTGCAGGTTGCCGTGGTCGAGAACGGTGCGGTGCATCTGCGCAAGGTGTCGGTCGTGCGCGATCTCGGGCAGGAGGTCGAGATCAACAGCGGCGTGAAGGCGGGCGATCAGGTGATCCTCAACCCCGCGGTCGATCTGGTTGACGGCAGCAAGGTTCGCATCCGCGCCCCGGCGACGCAGGCGTCCTGAGCTTGCCGTCCGCGGTAGCCTCATTTCTAAAATCCTATTTAATGGCGAGGCAGGCCCTGCGGACCTATGTTGTTCTCCAGAGCGGCCCACCGCACTTGTCCCCCGAGGCGGTGTTGACATGGCCGCCAAGCGGACGGCGCGCGCCACGCCTTGCAGCCCCCGGTGAGGTGGGCGGCGCCGTCCGGCCCTGTGGCGGAGACGCAGTTTCGATGTATGATCCTGGCGCTTGCAGGGAGCTGACGGCATGGCACTGAATATGGTCAGCGTGCGCGACGTTCCCGGGATACCGAACCCGGGTATTGTGAGGAATCTCGCGGCAGTCGAGAAGCATATGACAAGAGTTCTTTTGATCGAGGATGATGGCGAAACGGCCGAGGAGATCAGGGCCGAACTGACCGATCGCGGTTTCGACGTCGATTGGTCGGCGAACGGCATTGAGGGTCTCGACAAGGCGCGTTCGACGCAGCCGGATGCCATCATCGTCGACCGGCTGTTGCCCGGCATGGATGGCCTCACGGTTATCGAGACGCTGCGGAAGGAACAGGTCCGCACCCCCGTGCTGGTGTTGAGCGCGCTCGGCGCGGTGGACGATCGCGTGCGCGGACTGCGAATGGGCGGCGATGACTACCTGACGAAGCCGTTCGCCATCGTCGAGCTGGTTGCGCGGATGGAAGCGTTGCTGCGCCGGCCAGCGGAATCGCGCGAGACGACCCTCAAGGTCGGAGCGCTGGAGCTCGACCTGATCGAGCGTACTGGAAGACGAGGGGATCGCGGGATCGAATTGCTGCCGCGCGAGTTTCGCCTTCTGGAGTACATGATGCGCCGTCCGGATCAGTTGCTGACGCGGGCCATGCTGCTCGAGGAGGTCTGGCACTACAAATTCGTGCCTGCGACCAATCTGGTCGATGTGCATATGGGGCGCCTTCGCCACAAGGTGGACGGCCCTGACGAAGCGCCAATGATCCACAATGTTCGCGGTGCCGGCTTCATCCTTCGCGCCGTGCCTTGAAACCTGGGCGGCGAAATCCCGATGCGCCATCTGCAATTCGCGCGCTCGAACACCTTCCGCTGGGCGTTCATGGTGGCCGGCGTGTTCGCGGCCTTCATCCTGGTGCTGTTTGGATTCATCTACTGGCAGATCGACGGTTATCTGATCGCGCGATCCGACCGCGTGATAACGGCGCAACTGGACGGAATAGCCGGCCTTTCGCCTGAACGGCGTCTGGAGGCAACCGAAGAGCGCCTGAGGCAGGATCCCCGCGGCGTGCAGGTCGCGGCGATCTTCGCCGCCGACGGCCGCCGCATGATCGGAAATGTGGAGCAGCTGCCTGCCGAATTGCGGATCGACGGTCCGGCGCAAGGCGCAGATATCGTCAGGATCGATCGGGGGGACAAGGAGCGGCAGACGATCCGCGCGATTGCACAGCGGATGACTAATGGCGACGTGCTGCTGCTCGGACGCAAGGTCGACGAGGCCACCGAGATCTCCCATGTCGTCGGGCAGGCGCTTGCGCTCGGTCTGCTGCCCGGGTTTCTCCTCTGCCTGCTGGCGGGCGCATGGCTCAGCGTGCGTGCGCAGAGGCGGGTCGAGGAGGTCAATCAACGGGTTCGGCGCATCATCGCCGGCGATCTCAGCGAGCGGCTGCCGCACCGTGCCGTCGACGAGCCGTTCTCGAAGCTCGCGGTCATCGTCAACGGCATGCTGGATGAAATGGAAACGATGATCCACGCGCTTGCCGGGGTCGGCAACGATATCGCCCATGATTTGCGGACGCCGCTGACCCGCGCCCGGCTTGCGCTGGAGCGCGGGCGTACCAACGCCCATTCGCTGGAGCAGCTTCAGGCGGTCGTGGACAAGGCCATCGCCGGCATCGATCAGTCACTGACGATCATCACCGCGCTGTTGCGCTTGGCCGAGATAGAAAACAGCCGCCGCTCGGCCGCCTTCGACGACGTTGCCCTGCAGGACATGCTGCGTGAGGTGGGCGATATCTACGAACCGATCGCGGAAAACAAGAATATCGCCCTGCATGTCGAGGCACCTCATCCGCTCTCCGTGCGCGGCGACCGCGACTTGCTGATCGAGGCGGTCGCCAACCTCGTCGACAACGCCATCAAGTTCACGCCGGAGGGCGGAACGGTGGACATAGGGTTGAGGCGCAGTGGAGACGGAACCGTCGTGAGCGTGAACGATAGCGGGCCCGGCATCAGCGAACAGGAGCGCGAAGCCGTGCTGCGGCGATTTTATCGCTCCGACAAGATTCGAAATACGCCGGGCGTCGGTCTTGGCCTCAGCCTCGTCGCCGCCATCGTGAAGCTGCATGGTTTTCGCCTGACGATCCAACCGGGGCCGGCCTGCAGGGTGGAGATTGCTTGTCCGGACCGGCGCGATTGAAGGCGATCGCGTCGCCTCCCGCTCACCGCAGGGAGCGATCGCGGCCGGCGCCCCAGGGGCGTTCGTGCTCGTCATCGCGAACGGTCTTGCCGTAGCATTCGGCGGCAAGTCCTGACGCGGTGGCCTGACATTGCGCGTAGCTTGTGAAACTGCAGTCGGTGCCACCCTCGTCATATGACAGGCAATAGTGGCCCAACGGCACAATCGGTCCGGCCTGCGCCGTGGAAGCTGTCGCCGGGAAGAATGCAAGTGCGGAAAAAGCGATTGTCGAGGCAATCGCGACCTTCTGAATCGTTCTCATGGTCATAGTCCATCTAGGTCCTGCCCAATCCTGAGATGGGGTGCGATGTCGATGAAATCGATTATATAAAAATTCATTCTGCTTGCTGGTATCGTCGATGCGATGACGGGCCATCAGCGAGTCGTGATCGGCCGAACCCGCAAATGAATTTGTATTTAATTGGTGTGAGGTGGCCTCGTGCATATCTTTTTGAGTGCGCCGAATTAGGTCCAACACGGAAAGCATCGACTGCCCGGGGGCAGACCGCGCACTTATACGTTGGAGTGTTCCATGTACTCCGACGAGCGTCAAATCCGGGAGAGAGGCTACGGGCCAAAATCAGTTGAGGAGATCACAGTGAGATCTAACGCCTTAAGAACATTCATTGAGGAAAAGTCGTTTGTGACCTGTCCCGGGGTCTTCGACTTGGTCTCCGCCAAGCTCGCCGATCGTACCAAGGCCGATGCGCTTTACATGACAGGCTATGGGGTCGTGGCGTCCTATCTCGGACTGCCCGATGCCGGCCTGGCGACCTACTCACAGATGCTCGATCGCGTGCAGGCTATCGTCCAAACCGTGCGCAAGCCGCTGATCGCCGACGGGGATACCGGTTACGGTGGCCTGCTCAACGTTCATCATACAGTTCGTGGCTACGAGAAGGCTGGGGCGGCAGCGATCCAGCTTGAAGATCAGCAGAGTCCTAAGAAATGCGGCCACACGCCGAACCGCCACGTGATCCCCGTCAATGAAATGATCAACAAGCTGACGGTCGCAACCGATGCGCGCTCTTCAAAAGACTTCCTGATCATCGCGCGCACCGATGCTCGCACGGCGCTCGGCCTCGACGAGGCGATCCACCGTGGCGAGGCATATGCCAAAGCCGGGGCGGACATTATTTTCATCGAGAGTCCGGAATCGGAAGCGGAGATGCGAAAGATCGGATCGTCCCTGGACGTGCCGCTGCTGTCAAATCAGCTGCACGGGGGCCGGACCCCCATCCTCAGCCAGGATAAACTCAGGGAAATCGGGTACCGGATGGCGATTTATCCGACAGCGGGCCTGCTCGCCACCGCTTATGCACTGAACAATGTCTATGGTTCGCTGGCCGACGGCAAGCCGGTGCAGGCGCCGATCTATGACTTCAACGAGTTCAGCTCGTTGATTGGCTTTCAGGAGGTGTGGGAATTCGAGAAGAAGTACGCCTCGCTGGAAGCGGATTGAGCCGCGGCATAACTGTTCACTCAGAAAGTGCACCGGAGATCTATGACCGCAAGACGGTCACGCTGCACTGGGTGACCGCAATCCTCGTTGCGATCGAGTTTCTGATCGGCAGAACGACGGGCCTTCTGCCGCGTGGCCCGCTTCGGGTCGACATCTGGTCCGTGCACGTCCTGTTCGGGTTTGCGTTCTCCGGCGTGGTGGTGGTGGGGTTGCTTTGGCGCACGACGCACGGCCGTAGATTGTCGCCGCTAAACGGCGGTGTCCTCCACTTGACCGCGGTGGCAACGCACCGGCTGCTCGATCTTCTATTGCTCATCATGGTTGCGCTGGGCATCACCAATGTGTTTGCGCATGTTTTTCCGCTATTCAATCTTTGGCACTTTCCGAAATTCGGCGGAGACGAATTCATGCGCAGCATCAATGCATGGCACGGATTGATCGCAAATGTGATTATCACCGTAGCACTGTTTCATTCCGCGGCCGCGCTTTTCCATCACCATGTGATCAAGGACGAGGTCTCGCGCGGGATGTGGCCGACCCTGCCAGGTCGTGCGAACAAACATTGAAGCGGAAGACGACGAGACCGCCATGTTGGCGCAAAGCGGTCGGTGACGTTCAGACGTTAGATCTCCTAGCTGCGGCTGGCTGGACCTAGCTCAAACTTCTCCATGATGGATTTGAGAAAAAGCTCAGTATTTTCAATCGGTTGTAGGATTGTGTGTGCACTGGGAGATCAAAGAAAATCCAGAAACAGCCAACGGGGGCAGCTGCCGAAAGCGCTTCAATGCCAGCGGCGGGCCGATGTTTCGGGAGGGCAAATTAAATGGTCGCTTCTTCTCATTGCGGCCGTCGAACCGTGACGCCCGCATGCCGGCTGCAGCAAGCGGCCGCGAATAATCGCCCGCTTGCATTCCTGCTGTCAGCGCCCTTGTCTTGCGCTAGAGTTCAGTGCTCAAGACAAACACAGGTCCAGAATGCTGATCCGGCCAGGCAACGATGATTTGCTGCTTATAATCGATGTGCAGAACGATTTCTGCCCCGGCGGAGCGCTTGCGGTTGCCGACGGCGACGCGGTGGTGCCGGTCATCAATCGCCTCGCCGAACGCTTTGATCACATCGTGCTGACCCAGGACTGGCATCCGCCAAACCACAGCTCTTTTGTGACGTCGCATCCGGGAGCCAACCCCTTCGACCGCGTCGCCATGCCATATGGCGAGCAAACCCTCTGGCCCGAACATTGCCGGCAGGGAACTGCCGGGGCGGAGTTTCACCCGGAACTGGCGATCGACCGGGCAGAACTGATCATCCGGAAAGGCTTTCGCACCGAGATCGATTCCTATTCGGGATTCTTTGAAAACGACCGGCACACGCCCACCGGTCTCGCCGGTTATTTGCGCGACCGCGGTTTGCGGCGAATCTTCATGGTCGGACTCGCTACCGATTTTTGCGTCCATTATTCCGCCGTGGACGCGCGCCGGCTCGGCTTCGACGCCGTGCTTGTCGAGAGTGGATGCCGGGCGATCGATCTGGCGGGCTCGCTGGACGCCGCCTGGGCAGGGATGGCCGAGGCCGGCGTGCAGCGTGTCAACGATCTTTAGTGCTGTAATTGCTATGCGGTTCGTGTGTTCCGGTTCGGCATTCCCCCGGCCGCGATGATTTCCGCGCTCAAGACCTCGATCGTCGTGCGATGGCGCATCGCGGTCTGTCGAATGAGTGCGAACGCATCCGTCTCCGACATATCGTGACCGCGCATGATCTGCAGAACGGCAGAGAGCACGACGCGCCGAGATCGAATGCGATCCTCCAGCTTTTCTATGTGTGCCGCGTCTTCAACCCTTCGTTGGGCGGAATCGAACGCAACCACCAGCGCGGTGTATAGTCCCGCCGATCGCAGCGGCTTGACGAGAAAAGACGCCGGCCGCAGATCGAGCAGCCATTTCAACCGGCTGGGCGTTTCCGTCCCGATCAGCGCGATGATCGGCACGCTGCCTTTCCATAATGTGGCCTGATCGGACTTGATGGGAATGGCGTCCGCATCCATCAGGATGACGTCAACGGCCTGGTTCGGCGGTGGCGGCCCGGCCGGATCGTGCTCTGAAATCGTCATGCCGAGACGGCTGAGCTGGCGGCGCACGATAGAAATTTCGCGCTCATCTCTCATCACCATGAGAGCGCGACGGCCGCGAACGGAGAAGGGCGAGGGCCTGGTCATTTCACGATACGCAGATGGGTTGAGCGCTTCGTCATTGCATCATTGCTCTTTCCCGGCCTCATGCCAATCGCTGCGAGATCGAGGTTCGAAAGATAGGGATCGGGACGTTCAGGGGCATCCGCCTCCCAGAAGATGTTGAACTGACATCCAGGCACGGAGCGTGCCAATCGCGGCGTCAGGAAGCAGTGATTGTTGTCGGGGTCGACCCATACCGGCCCCTGCGGGGAATCGTAGCGATGATTTGCCGCAGCGCGCCGCACGGCGCCGACGTCCGCCGAACCCGCGCGGCGGATGGCGCGAGCAAGCAGCATGACGCAGACATAAGTCGACTGTCCATCGACGGAGGGACTGCTGCCCGCGCCGTGGCGGGCCTTCCACCGCGCCACAAAAGCGCGATTTTCGAGCCCCTCGATGCTCTCGAAATAAGCAGATGAGGTGATGCATCCGACCGACGCCGCCGACCCGATCAGCTTGAGCTCGGGCTCGCACAGGCTGCAGCTCAGCATCGGAATCGAGAGGCCGGCATGCGACGCCGCCGCGTGCAGGGCGCGCATGAAGGCGTAGCTTGATTCACCCACCAGCGTATTGAACACAACCGGCGGCCTTCGGTCGACGACCTCATTGACGATGTGGTCCACGGCGGTCTCGCCGAGCTCCAGCAGTCGTTCGGCAAGAATATGTCCGCCTGCGCTGGTCACAATTTCACGGATGACCCGGTTCATTTCCCAGGTCCAGATATAGTTCGACCCGATGCAGAACACGTCAGTTGCGATGTGGTCCAGCATATGGCGCACGAGCGGCACGACGTGCTGATTGGGCGCGGCTCCGACATAGATGACGTTGTCGCTGCTTTCGAACCCTTCATACCGTGCCGGGTGCCAGAGCAACCGCTCGGTCCGTTCGACAATCGGGATGACCTGCTTGCGTGAGGCCGACGTGTAACAGCCGACGATATGATCGACATGCTCTTCGCGGATAAGATCTGCGCAGGCGGTATGATACCGGGCGACAACCCCGCCGGGGTCGCGCAGGTGAGGCGTGAACGTGAAATCGAATCCTTCGCTCTGATTGATTTCGTCGACCGCCATCAACGCGCTTTTGCGCATCTCGCCAGCCATCATGGCGTAAGGTCCCGACTGGGAAAATACGAGGCCAAGAGGGATGGACGGCTTGGTCATCAAGTAGCTCGGGTGCTGTGCGGCAACTGTCTCTTCGCAGGAAAGCAGGCTTTGTTGCCTCGTATCATCAATCTGCGCTGCGCGTCATTCAAGCTATAAGCATAAAAAAGGTGCTGGCTTCGCATTGACAAGGCCGGCGACGCTAAGACAGAATATCTCGGTACGTGAATGCGTGCATGGCGAAAGAGTTCTCGCGCAGCCGATGACGTCTGAGTGAAGACTTCCAAGTTTCGTTCTGCATCGTAACCTACGCGACCACCGATATCAGCGGCATTGATGCCATTCGGGGCCTTTTCGGGCCGCGGATGGCTTTTTTCGTTTTGTCTCCCAAAGACGGGAAATGGGCATGGCAGTTCGCCTTCCGACGCTGGACCAGATTGATCGTCTCGGATCTGACTTTGGTCTCGTTCTCACCGCAGACGAGATTGCTGGATTTCAGGAGGCCTTCAAGGGACCGCTGGCCTCCTACGGCCGGTTGGACGAGTTGGTGCCGCCAGCCCTGGCGCCGATTGCGCCGCGATCGCCGGGCTACCGGCCTGCGGCATCGGAAAATCCTTACGGCGCCTGGTACTGGAAAACGAATATCAAGACTGGCGCGGAAGGACTGTTGAGCGGCAAGAAGGTCGCGATCAAGGACAACATCTGTGTCGCCGGCGTCCCGATGATGAACGGCTCGGCGCTGCTTGAAGGTTATGTGCCGGAACTTGATGCTACCGTCGTAACACGGATCCTCGAAGCCGGAGGCACTATCGCCGGCAAGGCCGCCTGCGAGGACCTCTGCTTTTCAGGGGCGAGTCATACCTGCGCAGGCGGCGTGATCCGTAACCCGCATAATCCGGCCCACAGCGCCGGCGGCTCGTCCGGCGGCAGCGCCGCGCTGGTGGCGGCCGGTGAAGTACCGATGGCGCTCGGCGGAGACCAGGGCGGCTCGATCCGTACACCGTCAAGCTGGTGTGGCGTTTATGGTCTGAAGCCGACCTGGGGCCTGGTGCCGACCACCGGCTCCATGCCGATCAGCTACTCCGTCGATCATTGCGGTCCGATGTGCGCGTCGGTTGAGGACGTTGCGCGCCTGTTGACCGTTATCGCTGGCCACGACGGCTGGGATACCCGAACGATCGCAGCGCGCACCGGCGACTATATGGCCGCGCTCGGCAATCCCGCGAAGGGACTGCGCATTGGCGTGCTGCGCGAAGGATTTGGCCATCCGGAGAGCGATCCCGCGGTCAACGAGAAGGTGCGGCAAACCATTGCGGCGCTCGGGCGGGCCGGCATCGCAAGCGAAGAGGTCTCCGTGCCCTGGCATCTCGATGGACCGCATGTCTGGAGCGGCATCATTTTGGAAGGCGCTGCCGAGATGATGCTCAAGGGCTATGGCGTCGGCAACAACATCCAGGGCTACTATCCGCTCTCGATGCAGGAGGCCCTTGCGCGCGGCATGGGGACGCGGATCAACGACGTGTCGCCGACCGTCAAACTGGTGCTGATGCTCGGCGAGTACATGCATCGTCATTATCACGGGCGCTATCATTCGAAGGCGCAAAATCTCCGGGGGCTGCTGCGGCGCGCCTATGACGAGGCGCTTGGAAAATTCGATGCGCTGGTGATGCCGACCATTCCCTTCACCGCAACGCCGATCCCGCCGCCCGATGCGCCGCTGAACACCGTGATCGATACCGCACTTAATATGCAAGCTAACACCTGCTCGTTCGACGTTTCCGGCCATCCTGCCTTCACCGTGCCATGCGGCCGCGTCAATGGTTTGCCGGTCGGTCTGATGCTGGTCGGGCGTCACTTCGAGGAAGCGACATTGATACGTCTGGCTCGGGCGATCGAGGCCGATGGAGACTGGAAGTTGAACTAGGACGAACGAGTCAAATCTGACTTTTGGCGTGCGATTTGCATTGTCGCCAAGCTTCGAGGATCTCGCGATGACCGACGACCTTTGGCTCAAGACCTCGATCATGGCAAAGCGCGGCCTTGCCAAAGGCCAGGCTGGAAAGCGCCATGAGCTCACGATCGAGGGGCAGGGCAATTTTCACTACGTCTATGGACCTTACACGAAGCCGGTTCTCACCATCGACCCCGGCGACATCGTCGCGGTCGAGACCGAAGACGCCTTCGGCGGCGTCATCACCAGCGAGCAGGACAGCCCGACGGCGAAGTTGAAGTTTCCCTTCCTCAATCCGCAATGCGGTCCGATCGCCATTAACGGGATCGAGAAGGGCGATTGTCTGGCCGTGCATATTCATGCCGTGGAGACAAGGGGCGCGCAGCCGGCCGGCAAGACCTGCATTATTCCGGAATTCGGTGGCCTTGTCGGAACGGCGTCCACAGCGTTGCTCAATCCGCCATTACCCGAACGGGTGAGGGTGATGCACGTCGACAAGGATGGCGTGCGCTGGAGCGACAAGATCACGCTGCCTTATCAGCCGTTCATCGGAACCATTGGAATTTCCCCTGAGATCGAGGCGATCTCGTCGCTGCAGCCGGATTATCACGGTGGCAATATGGACCTGCCGGATGTCGCGCCCGGCGCGATCCTGTACTTCCCCGTGCATGTCAAAGGTGGCTTTCTCTATGTCGGCGATTGCCACGCCGCCCAGGGCGATGGCGAATTGTCAGGCGTGGCGATCGAACAGCGTGCCACCGTCACGATGCAGATCGACGTCATCAAGGGCTGGAGCTTTGCCTGGCCGCGGCTTGAGACAAAGGATTTTGTCATGACGATCGGCAGCGCCCGACCGCTCGAAGACGCGGCGCGCATCTCCTATCGCGAACTGGTTCGCTGGATGAGCGCGGATTACGGCTTCGACGAGATCGACGCCTACATGCTGCTCAGCCAGGCCGGACGGATTCGGCTCGGCAACATGGTCGACCCGAAATACACGATGGGCGCGTCAATACTGAAAAAATACCTGATTTCATGAGTCATCGGCAACCGCGAGGAGGACAGGGCCATGAGAGTCAATCGCAGAACGTTTTTGCAAAGTACGGCTGCTACCGCTGCCGCCGGGATGTTTTCCTCCAGCGCTTGGGCGGAAGATCCGATCAACGTGGCCAGCATCCACGATCTCTCCGGCGGCCTCGATATCTACGGCAAGCCGATGGTCGACGCCTTGACCCTTGCCATCGAGGAAGCCAATGCGGCAGGCGGCTTGCTGGGCCGGCAGATCAAGCTGATCAACTACGACACCCAGTCCAACATGCAGCTCTACACGCAGTTCGCGCAGCAGGCGGCGCTGAAGGACAAGGTCGCGGTAGTCCATGGCGGCATCACCTCGGCCTCCCGCGAGGTAATCCGGCCGGTGCTCGGCAAATTCAAGACATTGTATTTCTACAACACCCAATATGAGGGTGGCGTCTGCGACCGCAACCAGTTCGATACCGGCGTGACCCCGGCGCAGACGGTGGAAAAGCTGGTGCCTCACGCCATGAAGAAATGGGGCAAGAAGGTTTACGTGATCGCGGCCGACTACAACTACGGCCAGATCACCTCGCAATGGGTGAAGAAATACGTCACTGAAAATGGCGGCGAGGTACCTTCGATCGACTTCTTCCCGCTCGACGTCACCAATTTCGGCCCGACCATCTCCAAGATCCAGGCGGCGAAGCCCGACTTCGTCTGGTCGGCGCTGGTCGGCGGCGCCCATATCTCGTTCTACCGCCAATGGGCGGCCGCCGGCATGCGCAAGAGCATTCCGATGGCGTCAACCACCTTTGCAGTCGGCAACGAGCACATCGTGCTGTCGCCGGACGAGTGCAACGGCATGCTGGTCTGCTACAACTACTTCCAGGATCTGAAGAACCCGGTGAACGAGAAATTTGTCGCCAGCTTCCACAAGCGGTTTGGCGCCGATTACCCAAACATTACCGAACTTGCGATGGGAACCTACCAGGGGTTCCGGCTATGGGCAGAAGCGGTCAAGAAGGCCGGGAGCGTCGATCGGATCAAGGTTATCGATGCTCTCGAGACCGGGATCAGCATCGATGCGCCGTCCGGCAAGGTCACGATCGATCCGCCGACGCATCATTGCGTGCTCGACGTGCACATCGCCGAAGTTGCCGACAAGAAGCTCAAGGTGCTCGAAGATTTCGCCCAGCAGAAGCCGGCCGATACCGCTGCTGTCTGCGACCTCATCAAGAACCCGAACGACAACCAGCAATACGTAATCAAGATTTGAGGGCGGGTCTGCCCCCGGATCTTGCTTGGGAAAGGTGAACGTGGGTCTCGTTGCTCTCCTGGCAATCCAGGTCCTTTACGCGATAGCCAGCCTGGCGCTGATCAGCGTCGGGCTGGCGATTATCTTCGGCATGATGCGCGTCATCAACCTCGCCCATGGCGAGTTCCTGATGCTCGGCGGTTATGCGGCGATCGTTGCGACCAGCCACGGCATCAGCATCTGGCTGTCGATGCTGGTGGTCGCGCCTATCGTGGTCGGCATCATCGGCGTCGTCGTCGAGCGCACCATTATCCGCTTTCTTTATGGTCGCATGATCGACACCATGCTCGCGACCTGGGGTCTCAGCCTGTTCCTGGTCGGGCTGACGACGGCGATCTTCGGCAATACCACCGTCGGCATTTCGGCGCCGCTCGGCAGTTTCCAGATCGGCGCCTATCGCACCAGCGCCTACACGCTGTTCGTGATCGCGGTTGCGGCCGTGGTGCTGGCGGCGATCTTCGCCGTGATGCGCTGGACACGGCTCGGGCTGATTGCCCGTGGCACGATGCAGAACGCCAACATGGCGGCGGCGCTTGGTGTCAATCCGCCCCGCGTCTACGCTATTACTTTCGGCGTCGGCGCCGCGTTGTCGGGTCTCGCCGGCGCCGTGCTGGCGCCGGTCTCCGGCGTGTTTCCGACCATCGGCGTCGCCTATATCGCCAAATCCTTCATCACGGTGATCGGCGGTGGCGCCGCTATCCTCACCGGCACGGTTTCGGCGTCCGCGCTGTTCGGCACGATCAATCAGATCGCTACCTTCGTCACCACGCCCGTGTTCGGCGAGGTGGCCTTGCTCGGCGCCGCCATCGTCCTGATCCGCCTGCTGCCGCAAGGCATCACTGGCCGCTTTTTCCGGAGAGGGCTGTGAACGGCCGCGCGCTCAATCTTCTAGGTCTCGGCCTCGTCGGCGTGATTGGCATCGCGTTCCTGGTGCTGATTCCGCGCCTGTTCGAACTCGATGTGGTGCTGGAGCTCACCGTCTACATGATCATGGCGATCCTGGCGCTCAGCCTGGCGCTGATCTGGGGCTATGGGGGCATCCTTTGTTTCGGGCAGTCGGCCTTCTTTGGACTTGGCGCCTACACCTACGCCATCGCGGTGTTCAACATCGGCGAGAGCACGATTCCGCTGCTGCTCGCGATCGTTCTGCCCGCCGCCTTCGCCGCGCTGCTGGGTTATTTCATGTTCTATGGCCGCATCAGCGACGTCTATCTCGGCGTCATCACGCTGACGGTGACGCTGATCCTGTTCAATTCGGTCAATTCCACAGCGGGACCGGAATTCCGCATCGGGTCGGCGCGGCTCGGCGGCTTCAACGGCATTCCCGGCATTCCGCCGCTCAATTTCCCCGGCAACAAGGCTTCACCGATCGACCTCGAGGGTATGTTCTATCTTGCGACTATTTCGCTGCTCCTCGCCTATTTCGGCCTGCGGCTGCTGCTTGCGAGCCGCTTCGGCCGCATCATCGTCGGCATAAGGGAAAACGAACGGCGCGCCGAACTGCTGGGCTATGATCCGCGGGCCTACAAGCTCGCGACCTTCACGATCGGAGGCGCGCTTGCCGGATTTGCCGGTTGCCTGTTCGCCAATTGGGGAAATTTCGTCAGCCCCACGATCTTCGGCCTCGCCCAATCCGCGCAGATCATCATCTGGGTGATTGTCGGCGGGCGTGGCACACTGATCGGTCCGATCGTCGGCTGCATCGGCATTCAATGGCTCACTACCGCGCTCGGCGCCAACCAACCGAGCGGCGGCCCGGATTGGTGGGCCAAGATCTTTGCCAATGCGCCGTTGATCCTCGGTATCATCCTGATCGCGTTCGTATTGCTGGTGCCGAAAGGGCTGGTGCCGACGCTCGGCGATCTCGGCCAATGGCTGCTGTCTTCACGCACCAAGCGGGCCAAGACGCGGCTGGAGCCCAAGCGGGCGGAGGAGGGCTGATGGCCGCACCGCTGCTTCAGACCCGGGATCTCAGCATGCATTTCGGCGGCGTTCGTGCCGTGCGCCACGTCGACTTCTCGCTGGCCGAAGGGGAGCTGCGCTGCCTTATCGGCCCGAACGGCGCTGGCAAGAGCACCTTCTTCAAGATGCTGACCGGGCAGCTGCAGCCAACCCATGGACACGTCCTGTTCCGTGGCCAGGAAATATCCTATGCCCACGCCCATGAGATCGCGCGGCTTGGCATCGGCATCAAGACCCAGGTTCCCAGCGTGTTTGACGGCCTCTCGGTGCGCGAAAACATCTGGCTGGCGGCAAGCCGGATTCATTCCCGGGAGCAAACCAAACGCGTCGTCGACGAGATGCTGGAACGGGTCGGCCTGATCGAAGTGGCCGAACGCTTGGTCGGCCAACTCGCGCATGGGCAGCGGCAATGGGTCGAACTCGGCCTCGTACTGGCCACCGATCCTCAATTGATCCTGCTCGACGAGCCCGCCGCCGGCATGACGCATGAAGAGGTCCACAAGACCGCTGAACTGGTGCGCGAGATCAACCGAACCAAGGCGCTGATCGTCGTCGAGCACGACATGCAGTTCATCCGCATGATCGCCAAGCAGGTCACCGTGTTCAACCAGGGCAGCGTGCTGGTCGAGGACACGGTGGAAAGCATCATGCGCAATCCGCAGGTGCGCGACATCTATCTGGGCAAACAGGCGGCCGCATGATGCTCGATGTGCAGGGACTGCGAACGGGGTATGGCCGCATTCCGATCCTCAACGGGGTGAGCTTCTCCGTCAACGAGGGCGAATTCATCGGCATTCTCGGCCACAACGGCATGGGCAAGACGACGCTCCTGAAAGCGCTGATGGGCTTTTTGCCGGCGACCGGCGGGCGCGTGATGTTTGGCCACGACGACGTCACGACGGTCGAGCCTTATCGGCGCGCACGGCTTGGGCTCGGCTACGTGCCGCAGGGCCGCGAGATCTTCCCTGGGCTTACCGTCTACGAGAATCTGCGCATGGGTTGCAGCACGCAGGACGGCGCCGAGGAGGACATCATCGCAGCCGTGCTGGAGGAGTTTCCCCGCCTGAAGGCGTTGGTCGACCGCACCGGCAGCGCACTGTCGGGCGGCGAACAGCAACTATTGGCGATCGCGCGCTGCCTTTGCGGCGGCCCCCGTCTGGTCCTGCTGGATGAGCCGACGGAGGGCATTCAGCCTTCCATCATCGACGAGATCGTCGAGACCCTGCAGCGTTTGCGGGCCAAGAGCGGGCTCACGATGATCCTGGTCGAGCAGAATCTCGACTTCATCGCTGCGCTCTCGCAACGCATCCTTATCATCCAGAAGGGGGCGATCATCCGGGAGGTGGCGCCGGCCGAACTCGGCGACGCAAGCCTGGTCGGAGAATTCGTCGGTATCGCAACGTAAAGCCCGCTTCTCGCGGGCATGATCAGAGGGAGACCCAAGCCATGGCAGTCAGGAGACCCACACTCGATCAACTGCGCAGCGTCGCCGAAGACCTCGGCATGCATATGGGCGACGAAGAGCTCAAATCCTACGACGCCCTGATGCAGGCGAACTACGCTGCCTACGAAGCGGTCGACGCCATGCCGGACTATGTCCCGGCGGTGAAATATCCGCGGACGCCGGGCTATCGCCCGGAAGGCGAGGAGAACAAATACAACGCCTGGTACGTCAAGACCGAGATCAAGGGCGCCCCCAGCGGCAAGCTTGCCGGCAAGACCATCGCGCTGAAGGACAACATCTGCCTCGCCGGCGTTCCCATGATGAACGGCGCCTCGACCCTCGAAGGCTACACGCCCGATACGGATGCGACCATCGTCACCCGCATGCTCGATGCCGGCGGCACCATCATCGGCAAGGTCCATTGCGAATATTTCTGCTTCTCCGGCGGGAGCCACACCTGCGCTGCCGGTCCGGTCCACAACCCGCACAAGATGGGCTACTCCGCGGGCGGCTCGTCGTCGGGCAGCGCGGTCGTGGTGGCGACCGGTGAGGCCGATATGGCGATCGGCGGCGACCAGGGCGGATCGATCCGCATTCCGGCGGCCTTCAGCGGCATTTACGGGATGAAGGCCACGTATGGCCTCGTGCCTTATACCGGCGTGATGCCGATCGAGCTCACGATCGATCACACTGGCCCGATGACGGCCAACGTCCGCGACAACGCGCTGCTGCTGGAGGTACTGGCGGGTGCGGATGGACTCGATCCCCGCCAAGGCGCGCTCAGGGTTGCGAAGTATACCGACGAGATCGGCGGCGGCGTCAGGGGATTGCGTATCGGCGTCGTCAAGGAAGGTTTTGGGCATCCGAGTTCGGAGGCGGACGTCGATGCCAAGGTCAAGGCGGGCGCCGACCTGTTCCGCAAGCTTGGCGCCACCGTCGAGGAAATCTCGATCCCGATGCATCTCGCAGCGCCCGCGATCTGGCTGCCGATCGCCGCCGAAGGCGCCACCGAGTTCATGATGAAGGGCAACGGCATGGGGACCAATTGGCGCGGTCTCTACAATACCACGCTGCTTGACGCCCACTCGGCCTGGAAGCATCGCGCCGACGAATTGTCCGACAGTCTCAAGATCACGATGCTGCTCGGCCAATACTTCACAAAGCACTATCGCGGTCATTTCTACGCCAAGGCACAGAATTTGAACCGCAAGCTGCGCGCTGCCTATGACGCGGCGATGAGCAATTACGACCTGCTGTTGATGCCGACCTTGCCGATGAAGGCGACGCCGCTGCCGCCGCCGGACGCGCCGCGCGAACTCTATATCCAGCGCGCGTTCGAAATGGTTCCCAACACCGCGCCGTTCAACGCCAGCGGACATCCGGCAATGAGCCTTCCCTGCGGCATGAGCAACGGTCTGCCGGTCGGGCTGATGTTGATCGGCAAGTATTTTGACGAACCGACGATCTATCGCGCCGCCGCCGCGTTCGAAGGCGCAGGCGACTGGAGGAAGATGTAACCGGATCGAGGCGGCCTGCCGGCATGCGAGCAGGCCGCCGCACCAGCAACGGAGGCGACCATGGATCTCGGATTAAAGGGAAAGAGCGCGCTCGTGACCGGCGGTAGCAAGGGCATTGGGCTTGCGATCGCCGAGCTGTTTGCAGCCGAGGGCGCCAACGTCGCGATCTGCGCGCGGAATGCCGACGAGGTCGGTAATGTCGTGAAGAGCCTGTTGGCGAAAGGTGTCAAATCGTGGGGCAGGGCGGTTGATGTCGCCGACCCGGATGCGCTGAAGGGCTGGATTGATGGCGCCGCCGCCGAACTCGGCGGCATCGATACCATCGTCTGCAACGTCAGCGCGCTGGCGGTTGGCGATACGGCCGAGACCTGGGAGAAATCGTTCCGCACCGACATGATGCATACCGTCAATTCCGTCGCGGCCGCGGTGCCCTATCTGGAAAGGTCGAAATCGGCATCGATCATCATCGTCTCCAGCGTGTCGGGCTTCGAGGTCGATTTCGCCGCCGGTTCGTATGGCGCGTTCAAGGCGGCCTTGATCCACTACGCCAAGGGCCTCAGCAATCAGCTGATCGCCAAGGGCATCCGCGTCAACGCGGTGTCGCCGGGCAATACCTATTTCGAAGGCGGCATCTGGCAGAATATCGAGCGCGGCATGCCCGATCTCTACAAGACGGCGATGTCGCTCAATCCGACCGGACGCATGGGCACGCCGCAGGAAGTCGCCGCCGGCGTGGTGTTCCTAGCGAGCCCGGTAGCTAGCCGCATCTCCGGCACCAACCTCATCGTCGATGGGGCGCTGACAAAGGCCGTCTAGCGAGCTGTTGGACCGGGGGTCCGCTTGCAGCTCGTTTGGCAGGAAGACGTGGGTGCTGGCGCTCGCTCAACGTCTCCGCTACGGGAGATGTGATTGCGCGCGGCAAGCCAAAATTGGCGAAGCCGGCGAGGGGGCAAATCGCAGAATGGGCGATTATGGAATGTTCCTCCTTAGAGAAATGCAGACTCGGCTTGAACTTCGTACGAACGTTATGCCGCGAAATCGGAAAGAGCGCAGTTAACCTGATACTGGCTGCGATGCAGCCGTCTTCTTCTATATCCATTTACAGAACATGGATTGAGCCGGCGGCCAGCGCAGCGCACCTCTAGGGAAGAAGCATGCTGGCCGATGTGAGCGCTGCAACTGCACACAAATCGGATAGCTCGTCGTGGTTTCGCTGTGTGCACTCGGCACGACCTGTATGTTGAATTCGGCGAACTTGCCGGCGAGTTCATCGAGAAGCCTTGCAGCATCGTCTTGACGCGACGACCGGCCCTGGAGATTGAAAGCGCAGAGGGTCAAGGGTTGAGCGGATGTCCGATATAGATCCTTGCTTAGCGATCGGCCGCGGCTTGTTGCGTCCCGGTACGAGACCTTCCTGTTTCCCTGAAGAGCTCTGGCGTACCGAGCTATTGCCCATTCCAAGAGTATATGCTCTGATTAGAGCAGGAGACTTGTGATGGCGAAGCCCGATCTCATCATCTTCGATTGCGATGGCGTGCTGATCGACAGCGAGGTGCTGAGCTGCCGCTGCCTGTCGGAAGTTCTGGCGCGGTACGACATCAACCTTGGAGTGGATCAGGCGCAGGATTTGTTCCTTGGACGAAGTGTGACGGCGGTGCGCGAACACTACGAAGCGCTGGGACGCTCGATCCCCGCGCAATTTCCGGCCGAATTAAGGACCAGCGTTCGCGCTGCGTTTCATTCTTCGCTTTGTCCGATTGATGGGGTGAATTCAGTTCTCCAGGACTTGCAAATCCCGCATTGTGTCGCCTCGTCCAGCGAGGTCGATCGGGTGTCTTTCTCCCTTTCTTTGACCGGCCTAGCGCCGCATTTCGGCGCGCGCCTCCTCTATACCTCCCAAATGGTGGAACGCGGCAAGCCGGCGCCCGACCTCTTCCTCTACGCGGCCGAAAGGATGCAAGTGGATCCGCATCGCACCCTGGTGATCGAGGATAGCGTTAGCGGCGTCAAGGCGGGCAAGTCGGCTGGTATGACCGTCTGGGGATTTGTCGGAGGCAGCCACTATCAATCGCGTGACGGCAACGCCATTCTGCGCGAAGCGGGGGCTGATCGGGTGTTCGGACGAATGGCGGATTTCTGGCGGACGGATCGGCAAGGAGACTGATGGCGTCATCCGACAACGAGAAGTCGCGTCTCGACGAAGCCGCGCGGGCAGGCTGGCTCTATTTTATTGCCGGTCACACCCAGGACGAAATCGCCAAGATGCTGAAGGTATCGCGCGCATCGGCCCAGCGCCTGGTTTCACTCTGTCTTGCCGAGCGCCTGATTACCTTCCGGCTGGAGCACCCGATCACAGCCTGCATGGAGTTGGCAGCACGGCTGAAGGACTTGTTTCACCTCGTCTACTGCGAAGTGGTGCCAACCGACCCCGCCGCGCCGCTCTCGGCGGCCGGGATTGCCGAGCGGGCTGCGAACATCCTCGAAACGACGCTGCGCACCGAGAAGCCGACGATCGTTGCGCTTGGCACCGGGAGAGCGGTGCGGGCCGCCGTCGAGCGCGTGTCTCCGATCGACTGTCCGAATCACCAGATCGTGTCGCTGGTCGGAAACATTTCGGCCGACGGCTCTGCCAGCTTCTTCGACACCGTCGGTCGTCTCGCCGATCGGACCAAGGCGCGCCACTATCCGATGCCGCTGCCGTTTCTGATGTCGTCCGAGCGCGAGCGCGACCAGATGCTCAAGATAGATCCGATTGCCAGGGTGAGAGCGGTCGCCGCCAAGGCCGACCTGCGGCTTGTCGGGGTCGGGCAGATGGATCGGCAGGCGCAAGTCCACATTGACGGTTTCGTCTCGCGCGAAGAACTGCTCGAGATGATGCGGCTGGGCGCCGTTGGCGAACTGACCGGCTGGGCATTCGACGAGGAGGGGCACCTCATCAAAGGCGGAACAAACCTTCGCCTCACCAGCATCCCGCCGCGGGTACCTGCCGAGGCCCTCACCATCGGAGCGGCGGTCGGTCGTGCCAAGGTTGCGGCCATCAGGGCGGCGCTCAAGGGGCGGCTGCTGAACGGGCTGATCACCGATGAGGCGACGGCTAGCGCGATCCTCAAGTCTAACTGACCGGTCTTTCGGCCTCGTCGCGCGCGAGTTTCCCGCCCGCCGATCCGGGTAGGTGGGCCTATCGAACCGTGTCCTCCCGCCTGCGCGTCCGTGCACAAGCGCAATTCCGATCCTTGACAACCTATGGAGTCAATGTGAACATAATTGCAAGGCGTGGGCATATGCTCAACGTCACTAAGGGAGGTTATCGTGAAACACGTCCTCAGCGCCCTCCTGGGCGCGGCTACCTTGTTGGGCGCAGCCCCTTCCATCGCACAGACAACCCTGACCATCGCCACGGTGAACAACGGCGACATGATCCGGATGCAGGCGCTGACCAACGAATTCACCGCCAAGAATCCTGACATCACCGTCAAATGGGTGACGCTCGAAGAGAACGTCCTGCGCCAGCGCGTCACCACCGACATCGCGACCAAGGGTGGACAGTTCGACGTGCTTACCATCGGCACCTATGAGGTCCCGATCTGGGCCAAGAAGAACTGGCTCATTCCGCTCGACAACCTCGGGTCCGACTACGACACCGCGGACCTGCTCCCCAAGATCCGCGACGCAGTCTCGGCATCAGGCAAGCTGTACGCCGCGCCGTTCTACGGCGAGAGTTCGATGGTGATGTATCGCACCGACCTGTTCCAGAAGGCCGGCTTGACGATGCCGGAAAACCCAACCTGGGATTTCGTGATCGACGCAGCCAAGAAGCTCACCGACAAATCCGACGGCGTCTACGGCATCTGCCTGAGGGGCAAGGCCGGCTGGGGCGAGAACATGGCGTTCCTGACCGCGATGTCGAACTCGTTCGGCGCGCGCTGGTTCGATGAGAAGTGGCAGCCGCAGTTCGACAAGCCGGAATGGAAGAAGACGCTCTCGACCTATGTCGATCTGATGAAGGCTGCAGGTCCTCCCGGCGCCAGCTCGAACGGCTTCAATGAAAACCTCGCGCTGTTCAACTCCGGCAAATGCGCGATGTGGATCGATGCCACGGTGGCCGCCTCATTTGTCACCAACCCAAAGGACTCCAAGGTGGCAGACAAGGTCGGCTTTGCGCTCGCGCCGAATGCGGGGCTAGGCAAGAACGCCAACTGGCTGTGGGCGTGGAATCTCGCGATCCCTGCGGGCTCGAAGAAGACCGCCGCCGCGGAAAAATTCATCGCTTGGGCGACCAGCAAGGACTACACCAAGCTCGTCGCCTCGAAGGAGGGATGGGCCAACGTGCCGCCCGGCACGCGAACCTCGCTCTACCAGAATCCGGAATATCTGAAGGTCGCGCCCTTCGCCAAGCTGACGCTGGCATCGATCGACGCCGCCGATCCGAACAAGCCGAGTGTGCAGCCGGTGCCGTATGTCGGCGTGCAGTACGCAGCGATTCCGGAGTTCCAGGGCATTGGCACCAGTGTCGGTCAGCAATTCTCGGCGGCGTTGGCCGGCTCCTCGACGGTGGATGCTGCGCTCGCAGCCGCGCAAACAGCCACCGAACGCGAAATGAAGCGCGCCGGTTATATCAAATAGCGCGCCACGCCAATCTTGGCTTCTGACCGACCGGAGCTCGGACGGCAGCCACATCTCCCTTCAAGAGATAGCAGGAGGCGACGATGGCGACGCAGCAAACCCAGGTCCTCGGAAGGGCTCTGCTGACGCCGGCCGTCGCATTGCTGTTCATCTGGATGATCGTCCCGCTAGCAATGACGATCTATTTTTCCACGCTGCACTACAGCCTGCTCGACTCGGAAAACTGGAGTTTTGTGGGGCTGGAGAATTTTCGATATTTTCTCACCGACCCCGCTTTTCTGACCGCGCTGCGGAACACGCTGGTGCTGGTTGGTTCAGTGCTCGCAATCACCATCCTGCTCGGCACACCGCTGGCCCTGCTGCTCGATCAGCAAGTGATCGGGCGCAGCATCGTCCGCTTGATGGTGATCGCGCCGTTCTTCGTGATGCCGACCGTGAGCGCGCTGGTATGGAAGAACCTCTTGATGCATCCGGTGTCGGGACTGTTCGCCTGGGTCGCGACACTCGTGGGAGCAACGCCGATCGACTGGTTCAACGACGTGCCTTTGTTCGCGGTGATCCTGATCGTGGCCTGGCAATGGCTGCCGTTTGCGACCCTCATCCTGCTGACGGCGCTGCAGTCCCAGGACGAGGAGCAGAAGGAAGCGGCCGAGATGGACGGGGCGAGCGCGCTTTCGAGCTTCATCTATCTCACCTTGCCGCACCTTGCGCGGCCGATCACCGTGGTCATCCTGATCGAAACGATATTCCTGCTGACCGTGTTCGCCGAGATCTTTGTCACGACCGGCGGCGGTCCAGGCCTGGCGACCACCAATATCGCATTCCTGATCTACCAGCAGGCGCTGGTCCAGTACGACGTCGGCAACGCCTCAGCCGGTGGACTGGTCGCAGTCGTGATCGCCAATATCGTGGCCTTCTTCCTGGTGCGGATCGTCGGGCGGAATCTGGAGACGTAAGCGATGGCACGCAAGGTGACGGCAAGACGCGTATGGGTGTCCACGGCTGCCGCGTGGCTGTTCGGATTTCTGATTTTCCTGCCGATCCTGTGGATGGTGCTGACAAGCTTCAAGACCGAGCTTGAGGCGTTCTCGATGCCGCCAAAGTTCCTGTTGTTTCACTGGACCATGGAAAACTATGCCACGGTGCAGGAGCGCAGCGATTACCTGCATCATGCGCTGAATTCGATCCTCATTGCCGGCGGATCGACGCTGATCGCAATGATCATCGCAATACCTGCGGCGTGGTCGATGGCGTTCGCTCCGACCAAACGCACCAAGGACGTCCTGCTCTGGATGCTCTCGACCAAGATGATGCCGTCGGTAGGCGTGCTGGTTCCGATCTATCTGATCTTCCGGGATTTTGGGCTGCTCGATACGCGCGCCGGTCTCGTGATGATTCTTTGTCTCGGCAATCTGCCGATCGTGATCTGGATGCTCTTCACTTACTTCAAGGAAATCCCGAAAGACATTCTCGAAGCGGCGCGGATGGATGGAGCGACCATCGGGCGCGAACTCGTCTATGTGCTGACGCCGATGGCTGTCCCGGGCCTCGCCTCGACGCTGCTGCTTAATTTCATTCTGGCGTGGAACGAGGCGTTCTGGACGCTGAACCTTTCGACGCTGGACGCAGCACCGCTCACAACGTTCATCGCATCCTATTCGAGTCCTGAAGGCTTGTTCTGGGCAAAACTGTCGGCCGCCTCAACGCTCGCCATTGCGCCGATCATCATCCTCGGATGGTTCACGCAGCGTCAGCTTGTCCGCGGACTGACCTTCGGCGCGGTCAAATAGCAGGGGAACAGAGATCATGGGCCAGATCACGCTGCAGGGAGTCCGGAAATCGTTCGGACCGGTCAACATCATCAAGAATGCCAATTTGGATATCGAAGACGGTTCCTTCGTGGTGTTCGTCGGACCGTCCGGCTGCGGGAAGACGACGCTCTTGCGCCTGATCGCCGGACTGGAGGACGTCACCGGCGGGCAAATCCTGATCGATGGCAAGAACGTGGTGGACGTGCCGCCGGCCAAGCGGGGCTTGTCGATGGTGTTCCAATCCTATGCGCTCTATCCGCATATGAGCGTCCGTGGCAACATCGCGTTCGGCCTGAAGATGGCCGGCCTGCCGCGCCCGGATATCGACCGTAAGGTGGAGGCGGCGGCCGCCACACTGAATCTCACCCCCTATCTGGACCGCAAGCCGCGCGAGCTCTCCGGCGGACAGCGCCAGCGCGTCGCGATCGGACGCGCGATCGTACGCGAGCCCAAGGCGTTTCTGTTCGACGAGCCTTTGTCGAATCTCGACGCGGCTCTCCGCGTTCAGATGCGCCTGGAAGTCACCAAATTGCAGAAGCAGCTCGCGACCACCGCCATCTATGTCACCCATGACCAGGTTGAGGCCATGACCATGGCCGACAAGATCGTCGTGCTCAACGCCGGTAATATCGAACAATACGGCTCGCCGTTGGAGCTCTACGAGCGGCCTGCGAATCTTTTCGTCGCCGGTTTCATCGGCTCGCCGAAAATGAATTTTGTGTCCGGCGAGGCGGTCGGCGAGGCCGACGTCGCTACCCTCGGCGTGAGGCCCGAACATCTAAGGATCGGCAAGGAGGGAGAAGGCTGGCCCGGCACCGTGTCGGTCGCCGAGCATCTCGGCAGCGATACCTTCCTCTATGTCGACGCCGGCAAGCTCGGCATGCTGACGGCACGCTGCATCGGAGAATTCAATCTCAAGTCCGGCGACCGTGTATGGCTTTCGCCCGATCCAACCCGGCTGCACCGTTTCGACAAGGATGGCGCGGTGATCAGGACATGAGCGGACGGCGCGCTGCGCCGCATAGGAAAACAGGACTAACAAAAGATGTATCTCGAAAAATTCAAACTGGACCAGAGGACAGCCGTCGTAACCGGCGGCGGTCAGGGAATCGGACTGGCCTGCGCGGAAGCCCTGGCGGAGGCGGGAGCGAAGGTCGTCATCGCAGATCGCGACCCGCAACTTGCCGCTGTCGGGTGCGCGAGCCTGAAGGCGAAAGGTCTGGATGCCGAGATCGCCATCATGGATGTGACGGACCCAACGCGCGTTTCCGAGGTCGCCGATCAGCTGACATCTCGCTTCGGCCGGGTCGATATCCTCGTCAACAATGCCGGCATTGCGCGGAGCGAGACACCGGCCGAGAAGGTAGCCGACGAACATTGGCGCAACGTCATCGACGTCAATCTGAATGGCACGTTCTGGTGCTGCCGCGCCTTCGGCAAGCATATGCTGGACGCGAAGTCCGGTTCCATTGTGAACATCGGATCGATGTCCGGCTTTATCGTCAACAAACCGCAGGAGCAGTGCTACTACAACGCCTCCAAGGCCGCGGTGCACCATCTGACCAAATCGCTCGCGGCCGAGTGGGGGGCGCGCGGCGTCCGTGTCAACGCCGTGGCGCCGACTTATATTACAACTCCTCTCAACGCATTCGTCAAAAGCAACCCGAAGATGTACGATGCCTGGATCGGCGGTACGCCGATGGCCCGGATGGGAGAGGTCGACGAAATCGCGTCCGTCGTCCTGTTTCTGGCGTCCGATGCCGCCAGCCTGATGACCGGGAGCGTCGTCCTCGTTGACGGAGGTTATACGTGCTGGTGAACTGGCGCTGATCTGTAGTGGAGTTGCAATGCAGCAGGCCTTCATCGGCATCGACGTTGGAACGTCGAGCGCCCGCGCCGGAGTGTTTGATGCGAACGGAACCTTGCTGGCAACCGCCCGGCATCCGATCACGCTATGGCACGAAGCGGGCGGTGTCGTCGAACAGTCGTCGTCCGAAATCTGGTCAGCATGCGCTGCTTCGGTCCGCGCCGCGATGGGGGAGGCGGCCATTCCGCCTTCCGCGGTCAAGGGTCTGGGTTTTGACGCGACCTGCTCGCTCGTGGTGCTCGACGCTGGCGCCCAGCCGCTGACGGTAAGTAGCTCGGGCGACGAGCGAAGGAATGTCATTGTTTGGATGGATCATCGCGCGATGACCGAAGCGCGCGAGGTGAACGGGACGCAGGACGAGGTGCTGCGCTATGTTGGCGGCTCGATCTCGCCGGAAATGGAAATTCCAAAACTGCTTTGGCTGAAGCGGCACCTGCCGTCGACCTATCGGTCGGCGGGCCATTTCTTCGACCTCGCCGACTATCTTTCGTTTCGTGCCACCGGATCGACGGCGCGATCGATATGCACGGTCGTCTGCAAATGGAATTATCTCGCCCACGATCAGCGCTGGAGCCGCAGCTATTTCGAGCGCGTTGGCCTTGGTGACCTGGTCTCCGACAAATACGCGAAAATCGGAACAGAGATCGTCGCGTCCGGCACGCCGCTGGGTGCTGGCCTGACGAAGTCCGCGGCCCACGATTTCGGCCTCCTCGAAGGCACGCCGGTCGGAGCGTCGCTGATTGACGCCCACGCCGGGGGCGTGGGTACGATCGGCGGGCGCGGGAAGTCGGGTGAAGAGGTCGATGTGTGTCGCCGCCTTGCCTACATTATGGGAACCTCGGCCTGCATCATGGCGACAACGTCAAAGGCTTGCTTCGTCCCGGGCGTCTGGGGTCCTTACTATTCGGGAATGGTGCCCGGGTTCTGGCTCAACGAGGGCGGGCAGTCTGCCGCCGGTGCGGCCATCGATCACCTCATCAGGTCCCATCCAGCCCATGATGAGGCCGTCGCGACCGCGCATTCTGCCGGCATGGAAGTGCTTGAATTTCTCGAACGGCGCATAGTCTCACGTGCACCCAGCCTGGGTGAGGCGGCGTTGCTGGCCCGCGATATCCACGTTCTGCCCGAGTTTCTCGGCAACCGGTCGCCCTTCGCCGATCCCTATTCCCGCGCGGTGGTTGCAGGCTTGGATCTCGACGTCGACATCGGCTCGATGGAGCGGCTGTTCGTGGCCGGGCTGTGCGGGCTTGCCTATGGTCTTGCCGATGTCGTCGACGCTTTTCGATCGCACGGCGTGGACAGCGATATGATGGTGATCAGCGGTGGCGCGGGACGAAGTCCGCTAGTTCGCCAGATCATGGCGGATACGACCGGCCTGACCGTTGCGGTCCCCGAAACACAGGAGCCCGTGCTGCTCGGCGCTGCCATGCTGGGCGCGGTCGCGGCGAAGGCTTGCGGGTCAATTGGCGAAGCGATGGCCTCAATGTCGGCGATCGGCCGTCTGAGCGAGTCGACACCGCCGGGATTGACGGATTTCCACCGGACAAAGCGGCGAGTTCACGGAATGATGCGAAAGCTCGAGCGAGACAGCCGCAATGCGATGCAGGGGATCGCATCGATCGCCGAACTTGATACGAAGAACTAGAGCCATGCTGCTGAGTTGTGGAGATGCCCTGGTCGATTTCCTGCCGGTCAAGTCCGCGGATGGACGCGACGCGGCCGTGCCGGTTGTCGGAGGTTCCTGTCTCAACATCGCTGTCGGCATGGCGCGTCTCGGCGCGCCGGCGGGTTTTGTCGGTGGCATCTCGACCGATCTCTTCGGCCGTATGATCGCCGACCACGCATCGGCCTCGCAGGTCGATCTTCGCTACGTGACGCGCAGTGCGCACCAGACGACGCTCGCGTTCGTCCGCCACGTGGGCGGCGAGCCGCAGTATGCGTTCTATGACGAGGCGACGGCGTCCCGAAACTGGACTTACCAGCGCGGCTCCATCCCCTTTGACGAGATCGAAGCGATTCATGTCGGATCGACCACGCTTGCCAACGACGAGGGGACAGCCCAGGCGCTCGTGATGATCGAAGAGGCGGGCGGCTCAACCACCATCTCCTTCGATCGGAATTGCCGGCCCAACCTGGTCAGGCACAAGGCGCGTTACGTCGATCAGATGAACGCATTTGCTGCCGCCGCAGACATCGTGCGGATGTCGGATGTCGATTTTGAGTTTCTCTATGGCGGGAGCAACTACGGGGAAAGGGCGAGCTCGCTTATTGCGGCTGGTGCAAGTCTCGTCGTCGTTACGCGTGGGATCAATGGAGCCCAGGCCTGGCACAGAGGAGCGGGTCTGGTGAAGGTCGAGGCGCCGACAGTAGATGTAGTCGACACCATCGGGGCAGGCGACAGCTTTCAGGCCGCCCTGTTGTTCGCTTTGCGCGCGATCGGACGGATCAAGTGCGGGACGCTGGCGCAATTGAATTCCGACGAGCTTGGTCGTGCGTTGTCGTTTGCGTCGACTTGCGCGGCCTTCACATGCGGGCGCGCGGGAGCCGATCCACCACGCCAATCTGATGTTGGTCCTCCGCCACTGTCGCGCCTTCTTGCGGGATAGGGCGCGGCAGGGGGAGGTACGCGAGCGACGGACGATGAGGCAGGTTCAAGAGGCCGCCCATAGAGGACCGGCAGGTCCACGCGTCCTTCGCGGTCGTTTCCTCAACAACCGATATGCCAACGCTTCAACACTAGATCGTGGAAAAAGCCTGTCATCGTGAGGCTGGCCGGCGCAATTTCATCAGCCCGTCACGTTGCTCGATTAGCTCCGCCTGCATGAAGCATGATCGAGCTATTGGGGCATCTATGGCCGCAAGTTTGGAAGCGCCGATTCTCGGCGCTGCGTTGACAAAAGAGACACTCGCCATTCAACGCGACTGGATTCTTGAGAAGCAGCGCGATCTGGAAATTCAGGATTTTTTCAGCAGTGAGACGCTCGATGGGGATTGGCGTTCAGTGGGCGCGGAGATCCGACGGCTGCTCGACGGTTACACGGGCCGGCTTGGGATTCACGGCCCGTTCTGGGGATTCAAGATCGACAGCCAGGATCCGCTCATCCGCTCCGTCGTCAGCAAGCGGCTCTTGCAGGGCCTTGAGGCGTGCGAGATGGTCGGTGCGACCCAGATGGTTATCCACTCGCCCTTCACGACATGGGATTACAACAATCTGGATATCAATCCGGGGTCCCGGCATGCACTCACCGAACGGGTCCACTTGACGCTCAAGGACGTCGTGCAGCGTGCCGAAAACGTCGGTTGCGAACTCGTCATCGAAAACATAGAGGACAAAGACCCGACTGCTCGCGTCCTGCTCGCCAGGAGCTTCAACAGCGCCGCGGTTCGGGTTTCGATCGATACCGGACATGCGCATTATGCGCATGTTTCCACCGGCGCGCCGCCGGTCGACTATTACATCGATGCCGCCGGCGATGACCTCGCCCACGTCCACATTCAGGATACCGACGGCTACTCGGACCGTCATTGGTTGCCGGGTGATGGCTCCGTGCGTTGGGCTGCTGTGTTCAGGGCGCTCGGCCGTTTATCGAGCAAGCCCCGTCTTCTGATCGAGGTCAAGGATCAGACCAACATTCGTCGTGGTGCCGCGCATCTCGAGGCGCTCGGCCTCGCGGTGTGAAAGTCAAGCAGGCGTCGCCTCGCGCCTGTTCGGGAGAATAATAGGTCGACGATACGCGCGACAACCGCGGCGCCGATCTCCGTACACATTGTTGTTGTCCCGTGAAAGGGGAACGATTCATGATCCGTCCCACCCGCCGTTCCATTCTGAGCCTCGGTGCCGGCGCCGCCGGTGCGTTTGTCTTGCCGCGTATTTCGATCGGGCAGGCCGACAGTCGTCCGTCGATCAATATCGCGGTTCAGAAGATCACGAACTCCAACACGCTCGATGTGTTGCGCGAGCAGTCCAATGTCGGCGAGCGCGTGTTCTTCTCCTCCTTGTGGGAGGCTCTGATCGGCAAGAATTGGGGCGGCGACCTCAGCGTGAGGCCGGGACTCGCCACCGAATGGCGTCGTGTCGACGATCAGGTCGTCGAACTGAAGCTTCGGCAGGGCGTAAAATTCCACAACGGCGATGAGATGACGGCCGAGGATGTCATCTTCAGCTTCAGTCGCGAGCGCATGTTCGCGAATACGGAAGCCAAGAACCGGAGTACCATCAAGGCGTTTGAGCAGATCCCGACGCCGCGCCCTGGCAAGGAACTGCCGGCGGAAGTGCCGGCCGCGGCGCGCCGTGCGTGGCCCGACCTCATCCGCGTCGAGGCCGTGGACAAATATACGGTGCGCTTCGTCAATGCCACGCCCGATGTAACGCTGGAGGGCCGGCTGTCGCGTTACGGATCCGACATCATGAGCCGCCGCGGCTGGGAGGAGGCGGGAAGCTATCTCGACTGGGCACGCAGGCCGATTACGACCGGTCCTTATAAGGTGGTCGAGTTCAGGCCGGACGTGTCGCTCACGCTTGAGGCGCATGATGAATACTGGGGCGGCCGTCCGCCGATCAAACGTATTCGTTTCGTCGAGGTTCCGGAAGTATCAAGCCGCGTGAATGGGCTTGTGTCCGGCCAGTACCAGTTCGCCTGCGACATTCCACCAGATCAAATTTCCGGCATCGAGAAGAACGCGGCCTTCGAGGTTCAGGGTGGCACAATCATGAACCACCGGCTTACGGTGTTCGACAAGAACCATCCGCAGCTTGCCAATCCACTGATTCGTCGTGCCTTCACTCATGCGATTGACCGGCAGGCGATCGTCGATAGCCTCTGGGCCGGACGCACGCGCGTTCCGCGCGGACTGCAATGGGAGTTCTACGCCGACATGTTCCAGTCCGACTGGACCGTGCCGGAATACAATCCCAAGATTGCGCAGGATCTCCTGAAGCAGGCCAATTACAAGGGCGATCCGATCCCGTACCGGATGCTCAATAACTACTACACCAATCAGGTCGCAACGGCGCAGGTGCTGGTGGAGATGTGGAAGGCTGTGGGCATCAACGTCCAGATCGAGACGAAGGAGAACTGGACCCAGATCATGGAGCGGACGCCGACGCGCGCAGTGCGCGACTGGTCGAATTCCGCGCCATTCAACGATCCGGTCTCCTCGCTCGTCGCCCAGCACGGACCGAATGGACAGCAGCAGCAGATCGGGGAATTCACAAACGCGGAAGCCAACAAGCTCTCCGAATTCCTGGAGACTTCGACCGATCGTGCGGCGCGCCGTACGGCCTTCCGCCGCATGCTTGAGATTTGTGAGCGCGAGGATCCGGCCTATACGGTGCTGCACCAGAACGCGACCTTCACCGCGAAGCCGAAGTCCATCAAGTGGAAGGCTGCCCCAGCCTTTGCCATGGATTTCCGCGCCGGAAATTTCGAGGTTTGAGACATGCAGCCGCTGGTTTCGCTCGACGGCCTGACAGTCGCCTTTAACGGAATAAAGGTGCTGGACGGCATAAGCCTCAGTGTCGGTCGCGGCGAGGCGGTCGGGCTTGTCGGCGAATCCGGCTCTGGCAAATCGGTGACGTGGCTGGCGGCGCTCGGTCTCCTTCCGAAGACTGCGGCCGTCAGCGGCAGCGTGAAACTTGAAGGAACTGAAATTCTCGGCGCGTCGCCTTCCACCATGGACAGGGTGCGCGGCGGCCGCGTCGCGATGATATTTCAGGACCCGGCGAGCGCATTGAATCCGGTGCTCACGATTCGCAGGCAGGTCGGCGAAAGCCTGGCGCTGCATAGGGGACTGTCGGGGGCAGCGATCCACGCCGAAGCCAGGCGCCTGCTGGACCTCGTCGGTATCCCGGATGCAGAACGCCGGCTTTCCGCCTATCCGCACGAATTTTCCGGTGGACAGAACCAGCGCATCATGATCGCGATGGCTTTGGCTGGAAACCCGGATCTGCTGATCGCGGACGAGCCGACGACGGCGCTCGATGCGACAATTCAGGCGCAAATTCTTGAACTCATCCGGCGCGTGCGCCGGGAGACCGGCATGGCGATTGTGCTCATCAGCCATGATCTCGGCGTGGTCGCGGAAAACTGCGACCGCGTCGCGGTCATGTATGCGGGCAGTGTGGTGGAGGAGGCGCCGTCGGTGGAGTTGTTCGATGATCCGCTCCATCCTTACGCACATGGACTTATCGGATCGCTGCCGCCCATCGATGGCCCGCGCCGTCGGCTCACCGCCATCGCCGGCACCGTGCCGGATCCGAAGGCCATGCCGCGGGGCTGCGCTTTTGCGCCGCGTTGTGTCCATGCCGCCGCGCTGTGCGGAACGAAACCGCCACGGCTTCGCGCCGTTGGTGAAAATCGACGTGTTGCCTGCGTAATTGATCGGCGTGCGCGCGCGACAGATATCATCGGCCAGGCCGCTGAATGACCGCGCCATTGGTAAGCGTCGACCGGCTGGTCCGCACTTACCGGATGCGGGCGGGTATGTTCGGCCGTCCACGCGGGGTTTGTGCCGTCGACGGGGTGACCCTCAGGATCAATCGCGGCGAGACGCTCGGTCTTGTCGGCGAATCCGGGTCGGGAAAATCGACTACAGGCCGGCTCGTGCTGGGTCTGGAAAATCCAGACGCAGGGTCCGTCGCCTTCAACGGCCGGCGACTTCCGGCGATGGACACACCGGAATGGCGGGCCTCGCGTGCCCGTATGCAAATGATTTTTCAGGACCCGCTCGGTGCGCTCGACCGCCGCCTGCCGATTGCAGCGCAGGTGCGAGAGCCGCTCGATATTCACGCCGTCGGAGATGAGGCATTCCGCACGGCGCGCGTCGAGGAGTTGATGCGCAGCGTCAGGCTTTCGGACGACGTTGGGCAGCGATATCCGCATGAGCTGTCGGGTGGCCAACGGCAGCGTGCCGTGCTTGCACGCGCTCTGGCGACAAAGCCCGATTTTCTGGTTTGCGACGAGCCAGTCAGTGCGCTCGACGTTTCGATCCAGGCGCAGGTGGTCAATCTTCTGATTGATCTTCAGGCGGAACTGGATTTGACAATGCTGTTCATCAGTCACGATCTGCGCGTGGTACGCCAGATTAGCGAGCGCGTCGCCGTGATGTATCTCGGGCGTGTGGTCGAACTGGGGAACGCCGACGACCTGTTTGTCTCGCCGCAGCACCCCTACACCCGGGCGCTGGTTTCCGCATCGCCGGCCCCTGGGGCGCGCAGAGGTGAGCGGATCGTGCTTTCTGGCGATCCGCCAAATCCAGCCTCGAAACCGGGTGGATGCGCCTTTCACCCGCGATGCCCAAGCGCCTTCGCTCGCTGCCGCACCGAAGCGCCGGCTCTTGTCGAGGTTTCTCCCGATCGAAGTGCGGCCTGCCATCTGACTGGACTTGAATCGCCTGCGGCTGTGGCGTTGGGAGCCGTTGCCTGATGGCGCGCTATTTCGTGATCCGCATTGGACGGGCCATGATCACGATCGCTCTGGTCGTCACCTTTGCGTTTGTCGTGCTTCGGCTGTCCGGCGATCCGGCACTGATCATTATGGGCCCAGAAGCGCCTCCTGAAGTCATCGCCGCCTTCCGCAAGGCGTGGGGGCTCGACGATCCGATCTGGATGCAATATTTCGATTATTTTGGCGCCATCGCCAAGGGAGAACTCGGACGCTCGATGCGAGACGGGCGCCCAGCGATCACTCTTGTTCTCGAGCGAATCCCCGCAACCCTGACGCTGACCATCCCGGCGCTCCTGCTCAAGCTTGCGATTGGCATCCCCGGTGGCATTTTCGCGGCGCTGCATCGCAACAGCCTGATCGATCGCGCGGTGATGATCGGGGCCGTGGCCGGGTTTACGGTTCCGAGTTTCGTGCTTGGCCTCGTGCTGGTGCTGATTTTCGCCGTACAACTCGGCTGGCTGCCGTCCGGCGGGCAGGAAACCTGGCGGCACGCGATCCTTCCGATTGTTACGCTCGGCATCGGAGGTGCGGCGGTACTTGCGCGCTTCACGCGCAGCGCGATGCTGGAAGTGCTAGGCCAGCCCTACATCCGCACGGCGTCGGCCAAAGGCGTATCATGGCGCGCGGTGGTCCTGTCGCACGCCTTACCCAATGCCGCGATCCCGACGGTGACCATCGTCGGCTTCATGGTCGGCACCTTGATCGCCGGCGCCGTCGTCGTCGAAAGCGTGTTCTCCTGGCCCGGGGTCGGGCGACTGCTTGTCGTTGCCGTTGCGAACCGCGATCTTGCTGTGGTGCAATGCATCCTGCTTCTCGTCGCGGCGACGATGGTGACATCGAATCTGGTCGTCGATTTCCTCTATGGTTTCCTCGATCCGCGCCTGAGGAACCGGGAAGCGGCGGGGGCGCACTGACATGGCGGATTTGTCATTACCGGGATCAAGCGTGGCGAAACGAACGATTTCATGGCCGAGGATTCCGCCCGTCGTCGCCGTTGCTATCCTGTGGGTCGTTGCCATGTTGGTGGTGGCAATCCTGGCTGAAACGATCGCTCCCTATAGCGTCACAAAAATGGATCTGCGCAATCGTCTTTCGGCCCCCGGCAATGCCGCGCATTGGCTCGGAACCGACGAGCTCGGCCGCGACGTGCTCTCACGGCTCATTTTTTCGATCCGCATTTCATTGCTGATCGCTTTCGGCGCGACAGCGATCTCGGCCATCGTTGGCACGCTTCTCGGATTTTTCGCGGCGCATTTCCGCGGACTCGCCGAACAGGCCGTGCTGATGTTGGCCGATTTTCAAGCCAGCATGCCGTTTCTGATTCTGGCGCTTGCAGTGCTGGCCTTTTTCGGAAGTTCGCTGCCACTGCTTATCGGGCTCATGGGCTTCTATGGCTGGGAACGCTACGCGCGCATCGCCCGGGGGTTGGCAATCTCCGCAACAGGGCAGGGGTATGCCTCAGCCGTCAGGCAGCTCGGCGCGGCGCCGTCGCGGATCTATCTGCGCCATATTCTTCCCAACATTGCGTCTACGTTGATCATCTCGATGACTCTGGTGTTTCCCGAGGTCATCCTGCTCGAATCCGGGCTGTCCTTTCTAGGTCTCGGTGTGCAGCCGCCGATGACCAGCCTTGGCAACATGGTGGGATATGGCCGCGAGTATATCGGCAGCGCGCCGTGGATCATGCTGACGCCGGCGGCGGTCATCACGCTGACGACGCTTGCGGTCTCGCTGATCGGCGACTGGCTGCGCGACAAGCTCGATCCTACCCTGGCTTAGTATTTCTCAAAATGGGATTACCGATGTCACACCCGATCGTCGTCATCGTCATCTGCGATGGGCACCGGCCGGACTTCGTGTCCGAAGAGATGACGCCGCACATGGCGCGGCTTCGGCAGGCGGGAACCTGGTTCGCGGACCATCGCGGGATTTTTCCGTCGGCGACGCGGGCGTCGTCTGCATCCATCGCCACCGGTTGCTGGCCCATATCGCATGGACTGAGGGGCAATACGGTCGCATTGCCGATTGAGAACGGCCATGAAGTTCATGACGCGGGAAGGCCGGAGTTCTACGAGACGTACCGCAATCATTTCGGGCGATTGTTGACGCGCCCATCCTTGTCGCTGCGGGCGGCGCCGTTGCACGGAGCGGTGCTCTGTTCCAACGTCTCGCCGGGCGCGGCCTTCTTTCACGACGCTGAGGGGCACGGCGAACTGTACCACCGCGAATTGAGTTATAGCCGAGGCCGCGTACCGCTGATGCCCGCAGTTGTCGCTCCTCCTGGCGCGGCTGGTGATGCGGTGCTAACGGACAAATTTATATCGATTCTGATGGAGCGACCGCCCTCGGTTGCAGCGCTTTGGTTGTCCGAGCCCGACAAGACCATGCACGCCTTTCCGCTCGGATCACCGGAACATCTCATGGTGCTGCGCGAGGTCGATATGCATGTCGGTGCGGTCGCGGAAGCCGTGGAACAGTTGCGGGACCGCGGTCATGATGTGCTCTTGCTCGTCGGGTCAGACCATGGCCACGAATCCGTCACCGAGACGGTGCCGGTCGAACGGCGGCTGTACCAAGCGGGATTCAAGGCGGGCCTGGAAAGCCCGGAAATTGTCGTTGCGCCTCAGGGGTCATCGGCTTTCATCCATTTTGGCGGCGACGCCCTGTCGCGGCGTAACGAGGTGGCCGACTGGCTCGGCCAACAGTCCTGGGCTGGACGCATCATCAAAGGCGAAGACCTCGCCGAGCTTGGTCAAATTCCAGCCGCCGACGTTCTCGCGGTTGATATGGCGAAGTCGCAAGGCAGCAATTGCAACGGCATTCCGGGGCTCACGGCGATGGCGGTTCGCTTCGCCGAGAACGAGGATGCCGTACGGCGCGATTGCGGAATGCACGGCGGGCTTGGCCCGCATGAAACGCAGCCAACGTTGATAGCCGTCGGCAACGGGTTTTCGGCTGGCAGCGTCGTCACGACGACGAGCCGTATCATCGATCTCGCGCCGACCGCGCTGTACCACCTCGGTTTGCCACTGGACGGTCTCGACGGCGTTCCGCTCGGCGGCCGGACGTCAGGCTGAAGCGAAGGGCTCTGGTCGATCCGGATGGTCGCAGAAGTCATGCAGTGTCGAAAGTGAGGAGTTTTTGGGCGCGACAGGCCGAGGTGGTCGCGCAGGGTCGCCCCCTTGTATTCGGTTCGGAACACGGCCCCTCTTTGTGCTGAACGCGAACAATTTCCAGGTCTCAGGTGAAGTCAAAGGTTTACCGGCGAAAGAGAGTTCGGCGCCTCCCTTGAAGCTCGAGGGCGACGCGAGCCAGAAGGCGGCGACCGATGCCGTGAAGGACGTCACGCAATCGCGAACGTCCGAGCAGCCGTCCGTCATCATCGTCGAAGTGCTTGGCTCGGCGGCGGAGACGGCAGTTCAAATCGCCAGGAAGAGGACGAAAGCCGCGCGCCGCGGGATCGACGAAGCTACAATCCGAACAGCGCGGTGCAGTATGTTGGTGCCGGTTCGCTGAACGGCGAACAGCGGCGACAACTGATCGAGGAAGGACGCCTCGCTTCGCAGGCTATCGGGCCTTGACGAGGTTCCTTTATTGGTGCCGCGCGTCTAATGCCGCTGGGGCGATCGTCGGGAAGTGTCGCGAACTCTGTCAGGTCCCGTCGGCAACGGGTACGATCAGGGTGCAGGCAAGATGAAGACGTTGGGATGGTTCTGCTGAGCTAACGGGCTCGGTTTAACCACGAGCCTGATCGTCGAGCACCGCAACGTGTGGCTCGACCGCAACCAATCGCTAGCCCCGCCGGCGCTCACGCAGCTTGCGGAAGTCATCGCCCGCGTGGTGCGAGGAGCGTGTCAGCGGCGTGGCTGACACCAGCAGAAAGCCCTTGGCATAAGCGACCTTCTCATACGCCTCGAATTCGTCAGGGGGTACGAAGCGCATGACAGCATGGTGCTTGCGCGTGGGCTGGAGATACTGGCCGATGGTCAGGAAGTCGACGTCGGCGGAACGAAGGTCGTCCATCAGTTGCAGCACTTCGCTGCGCTCTTCTCCGAGGCCCACCATGATCCCGGACTTGGTGAAGATCTGTGCGTCGAGTTCCTTCACGCGCTGCAGCAGCAGGACCGAATGGAAATAGCGCGCGCCGGGCCGCACCGTCAGGTATTTCGACGGCACCGTCTCCAGATTATGGTTGAACACGTCGGGTTTTGCCGCAACGACCGTTTCGAGCGCGCCGTCTTTGCGGAGGAAATCCGGAGTCAGGATTTCGACAGTCGTACCCGGGCTCGTCGCCCTGATGGCCGCAATCGTCGCGGCGAAATGGGCGGCGCCTCCGTCGGCAAGGTCGTCGCGATCGACCGAGGTGACGACGACATGCTCCAGTCCCAGCTTGGCAACTGCTTCGGCGACCTTGACCGGTTCATCGGCGTCGAGCGGACCGGGCAGACCGGTGCGAACGTTGCAGAAAGCGCAGGCACGAGTGCACGTATCGCCCATGATCATGAAGGTCGCGTGCTTCTTCGCCCAGCACTCGCCAATATTGGGGCAGCTCGCTTCCTCGCAGACGGTCACGAGTTTGTTCTCGCGCACGATACGCTTCGTCTCGGCCCATTCGGCGGAGCCGGGAGCCTTCACGCGAATCCAAGCAGGCTTGCTCTGCATGGGCGTGTCGGGGCGATTGGCCTTTTCGGGGTGACGCGGCATGTCGGGCCGCATCTTCGTTCTCGGATCGTTGTTGAGGAGATCGAGTACGACGGTCATTTGGTGCGCCTCGTGAATGCGCCGGTTGCGGACATTCAGCTATCCAAGCGAACTTCGTCAATTCGATTCTTTGTCCCCCACCAGCGACCCTCTCGTGACCGGACGCTGCCTGCGGGCGCTCTCGCTTCGTGCGCGCAGGTTGGTTTGCGACTTCGAGCCTTGTATTTGGAACCCGTCGCCGGACGATCCGATATCTCGGATGAGCCTCCAGCCGGTTTTCCGGAGCTTCGGACAGATCCTGCCCGATCGGATTGGCGCGCGCGGCGGCAGCCGAGGCGAACTCAAGCAAAATGAATGGCATGCGCGCGAATGGCTGCGCTTTTCATGGTCTGGCACGAATGCTGCTTAGGTATCCGCAAAAGAAGCGACAGCTCGAAAATAAACAACGCGAGGGGACGTTCAGATGCCAGCCAGTATTCAACTCATGACCTAGAGCGCCAGGCGATATCGCCTGTGTGGCATTGCGCGTTTCCGCAGCATGCGGAGCGCAATGAACGTTGACGCCTGTTTTCGGCTTGGCATGCAATGGAGATGTTAATGAAGGTCGCGGACGCGCAGGATTTGGATCCGCAGGAAACCCGGGAATGGCTGGACGCCTTGTCGGCGGTCCGCGGTCATCGCGGCAACGAACGAGCCGAGTTCGTCGTCAGTGCGATGCTTGACGCCGCACGCCGTGGCGGCCTTAAGATCGAGCAGTCACTGACAACGCCCTACTGCAACACGATCCCGCCGGATCGGCAGCCGGCGCTGCCGGGCGATCGCGCGATCGAGCACAAGCTTCGCTCGATCATCCGGTGGAACGCTCTTGCAATCGTTCTGCGCGCCAACAAGGAAAGCTCGGAGCTCGGCGGTCATATCGCGAGCTTTCAGTCGGCTGCCACGCTCTATGATATCGGCTACGGCCATTTCTGGCATGCGCCGACCGACGGCCATGGCGGCGATCTGATTTTCGTGCAGGGTCACTGTTCGCCCGGCATCTATGCGCGCGCCTTTCTCGAAGGCCGGTTGAGCGAGGAGCAGCTTCTCGGTTTCAGGCAGGAGACCGGCGGCAAGGGCTTGTCGAGCTATCCGCACCCATGGCTGATGCCGGACTTCTGGCAGTTCCCGACGGTGTCGATGGGACTGGGGCCTTTGGTGGCGATCTATCAGGCGCGGTTCCTGAAGTATCTTGAGAACCACAAGCTGGCCGAGACCTCGAATCGCAAGGTCTGGGCCTTCATGGGCGACGGCGAAACGGACGAGCCGGAATCGCTCGGCGCGATTTCGCTCGCCGGCCGCGAAAATCTCGACAATCTGATCTTCGTCATCAACTGCAACCTCCAGCGGCTCGACGGACCCGTCCGTGGCAACGGCAAGATCGTCCAGGAGCTCGAAAGCGTTTTCCGCGGCGCGGGCTGGAACGTCATCAAGGTGCTGTGGGGTTCGGGCTGGGATCGCCTGCTCGAAAAGGACAAGAGCGGATTGCTGCTGAGGCGCATGGAGGAGTGCGTCGACGGCGAGTACCAGGATTTCAAGAGCAAGAGCGGCGCCTACATCCGCGAACATTTCTTCGGCAAGTACGATGAATTGAAACAGCTCGTCGCTGACATGAGCGACGACGAGATCTGGAAGCTCGCGCGCGGCGGCCATGATCCGGAGAAGGTCTTTGCGGCCTACGCAGCGGCGGTGAATCACAGGGGCCAGCCGACGGTGATCCTGCCGAAGACCGTCAAGGGTTACGGCATGGGCGAGTCTGGCGAAGGCCAGATGATCGCGCATCAGGCCAAGAAGATGACGCAGGACGCGCTGCGCGGCTTCCGCGACCGTTTCCAGGTGCCGGTTACCGACGATGATCTGGCGAAGGTTCCTTTCCTCCGCCTGCCGGAAGACAGCCCGGAGATGAAGTATTTCCGCGCACAGCGCGAAAAACTTGGCGGCAGCCTGCCGCAACGCCGGCGCAAATCCACGTCCTTACAAATTCCGCCGCTGTCGACATTCCAGCGGCTGCTCGACGCTACGGGCGACCGCGAAATCTCGACCACGATGGCGTTCGTGCAGATGCTCGGCACCCTCTTGCGCGACAAGGCGATCGGCAAGCACATCGTGCCGATCGTGCCGGACGAATCCCGGACCTTCGGCATGGAGGGCATGTTCCGCCAACTCGGCATCTATTCATCGGTCGGCCAACTCTACCGGCCGCAGGACGCCGATCAATTGATGTACTACCGTGAGGACAAGAGCGGGCAGGTCCTGCAGGAGGGCATCAACGAAGGCGGCGCGATGTCGAGCTGGATCGTCGCCGCGACGTCCTACAGCACGAACAACGTGCCGATGATTCCGTTCTACATCTACTATTCGATGTTCGGCCTGCAGCGCGTCGGCGACCTGGCCTGGCTCGCCGGCGACATGCGTGCGCGCGGGTTCCTGCTCGGCGGCACCGCCGGCCGCACCACGCTCAACGGCGAGGGGCTGCAGCATGAGGATGGCCACAGCCATGTCCTCGCCGCGACCATCCCGAACTGCGTGTCGTACGACCCGACTTTTGCCTATGAGGTCGTGACGATCGTCCGCGAAGGCATGCGGCGCATGTACGAGGTGCAGGAGGACGTCTACTACTACATCACCCTGATGAACGAGAACTATCCGCATCCCGCCCTCGCCGACGCAGGCAAGGGGGCGGAGGAGGGAATTCTCAAGGGGCTCTATCTCCTGAAGAACGGTGGCGAGACGCCGAAGAAGGGGCTTCGCGTCCAGCTCGTCGGCTCGGGTACGATCCTGCGCGAGGTGATCGCGGCCGCCGATCTGCTCAAGGCGGACTTCGGCGTCACCGCCGACATCTGGAGCGCGACCAGCTTCAACGAACTGCGCCGTGACGGCATGGCGTCGGAACGCTGGAACCTGCTGCATCCAACCGAGCCGCGCCGCAAGAGCTGGGTGGAGGCGCAACTCGATGGGCATCCGGGGCCCGTCGTGGCGTCGACCGACTACATGCGCAACTACCCCGACCAGATCCGGGAATATGTCCAGGCCGCCGGCCGTCGATACGTCGTGCTCGGCACGGACGGTTTTGGCCGCAGCGACTATCGCGTGAAGCTGCGAAAATTCTTCGAAGTCGACCGGCACTACGTTGCCGTCGCGGCGCTCAAGGCACTGGCCGACGACGGGGCGATCAAGCCGGCGATCGTGGCCGAAGCCATCGCCAAATACAAAATCGACGCCGGGCGTGCTGCGCCCTGGACCGTGTGAGCCAGCGGAGCCGAGGACAGAGCGATGAGTGGTCTGATCGACATCAAGGTGCCCGACATCGGTGACTTCAAGGACGTCCCGGTGATCGAGGTCTTCGTCAAGCCGGGCGACAAGGTGAAGGCCGAGGATCCCCTGGTTTCGCTGGAGTCCGACAAGGCGACCATGGAGGTGCCGTCGCCACGCGATGGCGTGGTGAAGTCGGTGATCGCCAAGGTTGGCGACAAGGTCAGCGAAGGCACGGTGGTTGTGCAGTTCGAGGGCGGCGGCGCCGAGCAGGTCGAGGCACGCCCGGTCGTCAGCGCTCCACCATCGCCGGTCAACGCACCGGCTGGAGTCGCCGAGGTGCGGGTCCCTGACATAGGCGACTTCAAGGACGTTCCGGTCATCGAGATCTTCGTAAAGGCCGGCGACAGCGTGAAGGCGGAGGATCCGCTGATCGCGCTCGAGTCGGACAAGGCGACGATGGAAGTGCCGGCGCCTCTCTCGGGCACCGTGCGCGAGATCAAGGTCAAGACCGGCGACAAGGTCAGCGAGGGCTCGATCATCCTATCGCTCGCAACTGGGGCAGCACCTTTGCAGGCCGACATCTCTCCCATGTCGCCGCCTGCGTCCTCGTCGGCCACCGCCGCTGGAACGGCGGTGGCCGACGCCCTTGACGAAAAAAGCTTCGCGCTCGCCTATGCCGGTCCGGCCGTGCGCAAGCTGGCACGCGAATTGGGTGTCGATCTCGGCAAGGTCAAGGGCTCGGGGAATCACGGCCGTATTCTGCGTGAAGACGTCGAGGCCTTCGGCAAAGGCGGGGCACCCTCTGCAAAGCCGCAAGCAGCGGCCGCAAGCGGAGGCGGTGTCGGCGGGATCGACCTTCTGCCTTGGCCCAAGGTTGATTTCGCAAAATTCGGGCCGGTCGAGCGCAAGGATCTTGGCCGCATCAAGAAGATTTCCGCGGCCAATCTTCACCGCAACTGGGTCGTCATCCCGCATGTAACGACCCACGATGAGGCTGACATCACCGATCTCGAACAATTCCGGGTGACGATGAACAAGGAACTGGAGAAGAGCGGCGTCAAGCTTTCGCTCCTGCCGTTCATGGTGAAGGCCGCGGTAGCAACGCTGCAAAAATTCCCGGAATTCAATGCGAGCCTCGACGGCGACGCGCTCGTCTACAAGAACTACTGGCACATCGGCTTTGCCGCGGACACGCCGAATGGCCTGATGGTGCCTGTCATCCGCGACGCGGACAAGAAATCGGTGCCGGAGATTGCCAAGGAGATGAACGCCCTCGCCAAACTCGCGCGCGAAGGCAAGATCAAGCCCGACCAGATGCAGGGCGGGAGTTTCTCGATCTCCTCGCTCGGCGGCATCGGCGGCATCTATTTCACGCCGATCATCAACGCGCCCGAAGTCGCGATCATGGGCGTCTGCAAGGGCTATTGGAAGCAGCACTCCTCCGACGGCAAGACGTCGAACTGGCGGCTGACACTGCCGCTGTCGCTGTCCTGGGACCACCGCGTCATCGACGGTGCGGCGGCCGCGCGCTTCAACGTCTACTTCGCCAACGTGCTCGCCGATTTGCGGCGCGTGCTGTTCTGAGATCGGGGGAATCAGCATGGCTCAGCAGATCGAAGTGAAGGTTCCGGATATCGGCGACTTCAAGGACGTTGCCGTGATCGAAATCATGGTGAAGCCCGGCGAGACCGTCGCGGTCGACACCAGCCTCATCATGGTCGAGTCCGACAAGGCGTCGATGGAGATTCCGTCTTCCCACGCCGGCGTCGTGAAGGAGGTCCGGGTCAAGGTCGACGACAAGGTGAGCGAAGGATCGACCATCCTCGTGCTGGAGGCTACAGGCGCCGCTGCCGCGCCAAAAGCTGCGCCGGCATCGCAGCCGGCCGCTGCCGCCAGTCCGCCGCTAACCGCGCCTTCCGCGGCATCCTATTCCGGCAAGGCAGAAATCGAGTGCGACATGCTGGTGCTGGGCGCCGGTCCCGGTGGCTACTCGGCCGCCTTCCGCGCCGCCGATCTCGGCATGAAGACGGTGCTGGTCGAGCGTTACGATACGCTCGGAGGCGTGTGCCTTAACGTCGGCTGTATCCCGAGCAAGGCGCTTTTGCATACGGCATCCGTGGTCGACGAGGTCAGGCATCTCCCCGACCACGGCATTTCCTTTGGCGCGCCGCAGATCGACCTCGGCAAGCTGCGCGCGTTCAAGGACGGCGTGATCAGGAAGCTGACGGGCGGCCTTGCCGGCATGGCGAAGGCCCGCAAGGTCGAGGTTGCGACCGGCGTCGGTACTTTCCTCGACCCGCATCATCTCGAAGTTCTCTCAGCCGGAGGCAAGAAGACGGTCAAGTTTGCCAACGCCATCATCGCCGCCGGCAGTCAGGCCGTGAAACTGCCGTTTCTGCCCGACGATCCGCGCATCGTCGATTCGACCGGCGCGCTGCAACTGAAATCAATCCCCAAGCGCATGCTGGTGATCGGCGGCGGCATCATCGGTCTCGAGATGGCGACGGTCTATTCGACGCTCGGCGCACGCATCGACGTTGTCGAAATGCTCGACGGCTTGATGCAGGGAGCCGACCGTGACCTCGTTAAGGTCTGGGAGAAGATGAACGCGGGCCGTTTCGAGAAGGTCATGCTGAAGACCAGGACGGTCGGCGCGAAGGCGACCGAGGCCGGGATCGAGGTGAGCTTCGAGGGCGAGCAGGCGCCCGCCGGGCCGCAGGTCTACGACCTCGTTCTCGTGTCGGTCGGCCGAAGCCCGAATGGCAAGGAGATCGGCGCGGAGAAGGCCGGCGTTGCGGTGACCGAGCGAGGCTTCATCGACGTCGACAAGCAGATGCGCACTAACGTGGCGCACATCTTCGCGATCGGAGACATCGTGGGTCAGCCGATGCTGGCGCACAAGGCCGTGCATGAAGCCCATGTGGCCGCCGAAGTCGCGCATGGCGAGAAGTCCTATTTCGACGCGCGGCAGATTCCTTCCGTCGCCTACACCGATCCCGAAGTTGCCTGGGCCGGCAAGACCGAGGAGCAGTGCAAGGCCGAGGGGCTCAAGGTCGGCAAGGCGGTCTTTCCATGGGCGGCCTCCGGCCGCGCCATCGCCAACGGCCGCGACGAGGGGTTCACCAAGCTGCTGTTCGATGCGACGACCCATCGCGTGGTCGGCGGCGGCATCGTCGGGACGCATGCCGGCGATCTCATCAGCGAGATCTGCCTTGCCATCGAGATGGGCTGCGAGCCAGCCGATATCGGCAAGACCATTCATCCGCATCCGACACTTGGAGAGTCCATCGGCATGGCGGCCGAAGTGTTCGAGGGCCATTGCACGGACCTGCCGCCGCAAAAGAAAAAGTGACGCCGCGGTCGAAATGAAGGAGACAGTCATGGTTTCAAGAGCGTGGCGAATTCTTATCCTTCTCGCATTTGTTCTGCTGCCGCCGAGGTTGGCGTCGGCGGCGGAGGCGCATTGGCCCCAGGTGCTCACTCTCGGCACCGCGTCGGAAGGCGGCACCTATTACGCCTATGGCGAAGGGCTGGCTCGATTGCTCTCGCGAGAACTCGGCATCGCGGTGGTGGCGCGACCAACTGGCGGCCCGATTGAGAATATCAAGCTGCTTGAGACCGGTGAAATCCAGCTGGCCTTCGTCACACAAGGCGTGGCGTTGCAAGCCTGGAACGCCAGCGCTGCCTGGACCGATGGGCGGCAATACCGAAGCATGCGCGTCATGTTCGCGATGTATGATACGCCGTTTCAGTTTCAGGTGCTCAGTGACTCGCCGATTCAATCGTTTGCCGAATTCGCCGGCAAGCGTATCGGTGTCGGGCCCGAAGGCGGCACCACCGCCACCTACTTTCCCGAGTTCCTTAAGGCGCTGAAGATCGAGGCCACCGTAGTTCACGGCGATTGGGCGGAGCTTGCGGAGAAGTCGTTGGTGCGAAGCATCGATGCGCTCGCGGTTGGCGCCGGCGTACCGGTTCCAATGCTTATCGATATAGAGCGAAAGGCGAAGGTGCGCTACCTGCCTCTCACGCGGCAGGAGATCGCAACGCTGCGCCTGACGATGCCGGAACTCTCCGCATCCGTTGTCGCGGCAGGTACGTATCCCACCTTGCGGCGCCGTTACGACACGGTCGGCCTGTTCAATTTTGCCGTCGCGCACAAGGATTTGCCGGACGATCTGGTCACAGCCATCGTCAACACAGTGTTCGCCAATAACGAGCGGATGATCGAATTTCATCCTGCGGCGGCGGAAACGATTCCCTCGAACATCACGCGCAACAATTTCATCCCGCTGCATGGCGGCGCGGTCAGTTGGTATCGCAGCAGGCTTACGCCCGGAGTTGTGAATGCGGACTGAGAAGAAGCTTAGGGAGGAATGAGATATGGCAACAGCAGCAGTAACGACAGGCGGTCACCATTCCGTAAAATGGTATCAGCACCTCTATGTGCAGGTCTTGGCTGCAATCACAGCCGGCATATTACTGGGCCATTTTCATCCTCAGCTTGGCGAGCAGATGAAGCCGCTTGGTGATGCGTTTATCAAATGCATCAAGATGATTATCGCCCCGATCATCTTCTTCACGGTTGTGCATGGTATCGCCAGCATGCGCGACATGAAGAAGGTCGGACGCGTTGGTTTGAAGGCATTGATCTATTTCGAAGTGCTGACGACAGCTGCGCTGATCATCGGACTTATCGTTATCAATTTCTGGAAGCCTGGCGTCGGCATGAACGTCGATCTGTCGACCGTTGACACAAAATCGATCGCGGCCTTCACCGCAAAAGCGAAGGACCAGGGCACGGTCCAGTTTCTGATGGACATTATCCCGCCGACAGTTGTCGGCGCTTTTGCCCAAGGCGAAATCTTACAGGTGTTGTTCTTTGCGATCCTGTTTGCATTTGGGTTGCAAGCTCTCGGTCAACACGGTGAGGGCGTGCTGCGGCTGATTGATGTCGTGAGCCACGTGTTCTTCAAGATCGTGGGCTACATCATGAAAGTTGCGCCGATCGGAGCGTTCGGCGCAATGGCGTTCACGATCGGCAAGTATGGCGTGGCGACGCTAATTTCGCTGGGGAACTTCATGTTGGCGTTTTACGTAACATGCTTGTTGTTCGTCTTCATCGTGCTCGGCTCCGTTGCTGCCCTTAGCGGCTTTTCGATCTTCAAGTTCATCCGTTATATCAAGGAAGAACTCCTGATCGTGCTTGGCACGTCGTCGTCGGAATCAGTGCTGCCGCGTATGATCGCCAAGTGTGAAAATCTTGGCTGCGAAAAGTCGGTCGTCGGTTTGGTCATTCCAACCGGCTATTCGTTCAACCTCGATGGCACTTGTATTTACCTGACAATGGCCGCGATCTTTTTGGCGCAGGCGACCAATACGGAGCTGACGATCTGGCAAGAGCTCGGCATCATTGGCGTTCTGCTCCTTACATCCAAGGGCGCCGCTGGTGTCACGGGATCCGGCTTCATCGTTCTGGCCGCAACACTTGCATCCGTCGGGACGATTCCGGTTGCGAGCATCGCCTTGATCCTTGGCATTGACCGCTTCATGTCGGAGGCGCGCGCGCTCACGAACCTCATAGGAAATGGCGTTGCGACAGTCGTTGTCGCCAAATGGGAAGGGGCGCTCGATGAAAGAATGCTCCATCAACGCCTGAACCAGGAGAGCGATGTCGAAGCGGACGATCCGGAGTCGGTAAAGATTGCGGATGACGAGATAGAGGCAGGCGCGCCCCGGCCAGTCGTCGCTTGACCTTGAAAACAGAAGCGCAGGGAACGCTAAACGAGGAGTTGATCATGACTGAAGTAGTAATTGTGTCTGCTGCCCGGACGCCGGTTGGCTCCTTCAATGGGGCGTTTGGTGCGTTGACTGCCCATCAGCTTGGGGCGGTGGCGATCAAGGGAGCGCTTGAGCGCGCCAAGGTCTCGCCGGAAGAAGTCGATGAAGTGATCTTGGGCCAGGTACTGTCCGGCGGCGAAGGACAAAATCCCGCGCGGCAGGCCGCCATGGCGGCCGGCATTCCGCAGGAGAAGACGGCGTGGGGCATGAACCAGCTTTGCGGTTCGGGCCTGCGCTCGGTGGCCCTCGGCTTGCAGCAGATCGCCAATGGCGATGCGAAGGTCATCGTCGCCGGCGGTATGGAGTCGATGTCGATGGCGCCGCATCTATCGCATATGCGGAACGGTACCAAGATGGGCGACACCAAGTTCGTCGACTCCATGCTGAAGGACGGCCTCTTGGATGCGTTCCACGGCTATCACATGGGAGTCACGGCGGAGAACATCGCTGCCAGGTGGCAGATCACCCGGGAAGAGCAGGACGCGTTCGCCACCAGCTCGCAGAACAAGGCCGAGGACGCGCAGAAGGCCGGCCGCTTCAAGGACGAGATCATTCCCGTCACCGTCAAGACCAGGAAAGGCGACGTCGTCGTCGACCAGGACGAATATATTCGTCCGGGCACGACACAGGACGCGCTGGCAAAGCTGAAGCCCGCCTTCAACAAGGAGGGCACGGTCACCGCCGGCAATGCCTCCGGTCTCAACGACGGCGCGGCCGCGCTGGTGTTGATGAGCTCCGACGAAGCCAGCAAGCGCGGCCTCACGCCGCTTGCCAAGATCGTCTCCTGGGCGACTGCGGGCGTCGACCCCGCGGTCATGGGGTCGGGCCCGATTCCGGCGTCGCGCAAGGCGCTCGAAAAGGCCGGCTGGAAGGTCAAGGATCTCGATCTCGTCGAGGCCAACGAGGCCTTCGCGGCGCAGGCCATCGCGGTCAACAAGGATATGGGCTGGGATCCCTCGATCGTTAACGTGAACGGCGGCGCCATCGCCATCGGCCATCCAATCGGTGCATCCGGCGCGCGCGTTCTGACGACGCTGCTGTTCGAGATGCAGAAGCGTGGCGCGAAGAAGGGGCTTGCCACACTGTGCATCGGCGGGGGCATGGGCGTCGCCCTGACGGTCGAGCGCTAGACCGACGGACGGCCGGTCATCCGGCCGAAGCGAGACGTGGACGGCACCAGGCCGTCCACGAACAACAACGGTTCTCCGAAAGCCGGGCAAATACCAGTTGAACCGATCAGGATCAGGAGGAGACGATGTCCAGGGTTGCGGTGGTGACGGGCGGTACGCGAGGTATCGGAGAGGCGATCTCGATCGCGCTCAAGGCGGCGGGCTACAAGGTGGCTGCGAGTTATGCCGGCAACGATGAGGCTGCCGCTAAATTCAAGGGCGAGACCGGCATCAACGCCTACAAATGGGACGTGTCGAGCTACGACGCCTGCGTCGCAGGTCTGAAGCAGGTCGAAGCTGATCTCGGCCCGGTGGACGTGCTGGTCAATAACGCTGGTATCACCAAGGACGGCATGTTCCACAAGATGACGCCGGACCAATGGTATGCGGTCATCAACACCAACCTGAACTCGCTGTTCAACATGACGAGGCCGGTGTGGGAAGGAATGCGTGAGCGCAAGTTCGGTCGCGTGATCTGCATCTCCTCGATCAACGGCCAGAAGGGCCAGATGGGCCAGGTCAACTACTCCGCCGCCAAGGCGGGCGACATCGGCTTCGTCAAGGCGCTGGCCCAGGAGGGAGCGCGCTCCGGCATCACCGTCAACACGATCTGTCCTGGTTATATCGCCACCGAGATGGTCAAGGCGATCAACCCGGAAGTCGTGGCCAAGAACATTCTTCCCCTGATCCCGGTCGGCCGTCTGGGCGAACCGCACGAGATCGCGCGCACGGTCGTGTTCCTGGCATCTGATGATGCCGGTTTCATCACGGGCTCGACGATATCCGCAAACGGCGGCCAGAGCATGGTCTGAGCCGCCGCCATGTCGATGCAGCCACGAGGGGATCTCACGACACGAACGCTCGCAATGCCTGCGGATGCGAATCCGAGCGGCGACATCTTCGGTGGCTGGGTGCTTTCGCAGATGGACATCGCCGGAGGAATTCATGCCGGACAGCGTGCGCAGCGGCGTGTCGCGACGGTTGCGATCGAGGCGATGCATTTCATCAAGCCGGTGCATGTCGGAGATGTTCTCTGCGTTTACGCGGCGGCCGAGCGCATGGGGCGTACGTCGGTAGCGATCCGCCTCGAGGCCTGGGCGCTGCGCAGCCGGTTGGGGGACCGTGTCAAGGTGACGGAGGGTATCTTTACGTTCGTCGCTCTCGACGGTGAGGGACGTCCTGCGCCGATCGGGTTTGATCGACAAGGGGAAGCATCTCGACCGTAAGCGACGCTTCAAACGAGCCGGCACTAACAACCGATGAAGGAGAAGAAAATGTCTGACAGCAAATCGAAGTCAAACGACGCCGACTGGGGCTTTACGGGGTTCGACTTCGCCAAGCTCATCGAATCCTGCCAGATCAGCGGCGTCGACATGATGTCGCTGATCGATACGGAGAAGAAAAACATCGACGCGCTGATCGAGGTCAACCGTTCGGCATATGACAGCTGGCGAAACCTGATGGCTCGGCAGGCCGAGGTTTTCCAGGAAACCATGACGGCGATCGCCGCCGAGGCGCGCGACGAATCCGTTGCGGGACGCCGCACTGAGATCGCCAGGCAGGGATTCGAGAAGGCCCTGGCCAACATGCGCCAGCTTGCCGAGACGGCGGCCGATTCCCAGAAGCAAACGATGGAAATATTGCACCGCCGCTTCGAGGACGGAATGGGGGCCGCGCGCAATCGCAGCGGAAGCGCGTGAGGCCACCCACAGCTCAAGGCAGGCGAGGGATCGGTCGCGCCGGCCTTTCGAACGAAGAAATCAAGTCGAGGAAACACGATGGATCAGGATCTGAGGGAAGCCGCACTCGAATATCATCGCCTGCCGACGCCGGGGAAGATTTCCGTCGTGCCGACGACATCAATGGCAACGCAGCGCGATCTGGCGCTGGCGTATTCGCCCGGCGTGGCGGAGCCTTGCCTGGTCATCGCCAAAGACCCCTTGCAGGCCGATGAACTGACAGCGCGCAGCAACCTCGTGGCCGTCATCACCAACGGCACCGCGGTGCTCGGTCTCGGCAATATCGGCCCGCTGGCGGGCAAGCCGGTCATGGAGGGCAAGGCGTGCCTGTTCAAGAAGTTCGCCGGGATCGACGTGTTCGATATCGAGCTCGCCGAGGAAGACCCTGACGCGCTGATCGAAACGATCGCCAGGATGGAGCCGACCTTCGGCGGCATCAACCTGGAGGACATCAAGGCGCCGGAATGCTTCTATATCGAACAGAAGCTGCGCGAGCGAATGAAAATTCCCGTCTTTCACGACGACCAGCACGGCACCGCGATCATCGCGGCGGCGGCGATCCTCAACGGGCTGAAGCTGGTAAAAAAGGACATCGCGGACGTCAAGCTGGTTTGCTCCGGCGCCGGCGCAGCGGCTCTTGCATGCCTCGATCTCATCGTCAGCCTTGGCCTGCGGCACGACCGTATCATCGTGACCGACGCAAAAAGCGTCGTCTATGCGGGCCGCACCGAGGGCATGGATGACAACAAGGCGCGCTATGCGGTGAAAACGGATGCGCGAAAGCTGGACGAGATCATTCAGGACGCGGATATCTTCCTCGGCTTGTCGGCCGGCAATGTGCTGACGCCCGACATGGTCAAGAAGATGGCGCGAGATCCCCTGATCTTCGCCATGGCCAACCCGATACCCGAAATCATGCCGGAGGATGCGCTGGCGGTCCGCCCCGACGCGATCATCGGGACGGGACGTTCCGACTACCCCAACCAGATCAACAATGTGCTGTGCTTTCCGTTCATCTTCAGAGGCGCGCTGGATTGCGGGGCGACCACGATCAATGAGGAGATGAAGCTCGCGACGGTCCGCGCGCTCGCGGATCTGGCGATGGCGGAGGTGCCTGAGGTGGTCGCCGCCGCCTATAAGGGGGAGGGGCTGCGCTTTGGCCGCGACTATCTCATTCCCAAGCCGTTCGACCCGCGGCTCATCGAAATGATCGCGCCGGCGGTGGCCAAGGCCGCTGCCGACACCGGCGTCGCCAGGCGTCCGATCGTCGATATGGAGGCCTATCGTCAGAAACTCGGCCGGTTCGTCTACCAGTCCGGCAACGCGATGCAGCCGGTCTTTTTGGTGGCGAAGGGAAGCGGCAAATCGCTGCTTCTGGCGGAAGGCGAGGATGAGCGCGTACTGCGCGCAGCACAAGTCATCGCCGACGAGAGAATTGCCAGACCGCTGCTTCTCGGCCGGCCGTCAACGATCGAAGAGCAGATCAAGGCCTTCGGTCTCCGGCTCAGGCCGGGCGACGACTGCGAGATCATCGATCCGCATGATGCGCAGGTATATTCCGAGTGCGCGGAAGTGTACCATGCGCGCAGAAAGCGCGATGGCGTGTCGGCCGCGCTGGCCCTCTCGGAGACGCGAAGCGATGCGACGGTGCTGGCGTCGATCCTGCTCGAGAGGGGCATCGGCGATGCCATGCTGTGCGGGGTCATCGGAAGGACCGCCAATCACCTCACCGCCATACGCCACGTGATCGGGACCCGGGACGGCGTGCGCACGCTCGCAGTGATGCAGATGCTCATTCTCCCAAAGCATCAGCTGTTCATTTGCGACACGCACTGCAATCTTAACCCGACCGCCGAGCAGGTCGCCGATATTGCATTGTTGGCAGCCGCCGAGGTCAGGCGGTTCGGCATCACGCCGAGGGTGTCGCTGTTGTCGCATTCGAGCTTTGGCAGCTCGGCGGTCCCGGAAGCGCACAAGATGCGGGAAGCGCGCGCGATCATCCGCGAGCGGTCGCCCGATCTGGCCGTGGAGGGCGAGATGCGCGGGGATGCCGCGCTGTCGCAGTCGGTGCTTGATCACGAGTTTCCCGACACCGATTTCGAGGGGCCGGCGAATGTGCTGGTGATGCCGAATCTCGATGCCGCCAACATTTCCTACAATTTGTTGCGGATGGCTGCAGGGCAGGGGCTGACGGTGGGCGGCATTCTGCTCGGGGCGGCAAAGCCGGCCCACATCCTCACGCCGTCGTCCACGGTGCGGCGCATCGTTAACATGGCTGCCGTCGCGGCCGCTGACGCCGTTTCGGAGCGAGCTTGATCGGGAAAGCGCTTGGACGAGCTGTGAACTGATCGGTCGAGGCCATCATCATGAGTGAGCCACAGTTGGGAACATCCCGCATTGTGATCGTCGGAGGCGGAGCCGGCGGATTGGAGCTTGCGACGCGCCTGGGCGACAAATACGGGCGCAAGGGAAAGCTCGACATCACGCTGATCGAGCGAAACCGCACGCATGTGTGGAAGCCGAAGCTTCACGAGATTGCCGCCGGGAGCATGGATATCGCCGCCCACGAGGTCGATTATCTTGCGCAATCCTACTGGCATGGCTTTCGCTACCGGATCGGGGAGATGATCGGGATCGATCGGGATCGCCGTCAGGTGCTGGTAGCGCCGTATTTCGACGCCGAGGGCCGCGAGGTCACGCCGAAGCGGACCTTTGACTATGACGTGCTCGTCGTCGCCGTCGGAAGCCAGAACAACGACTTTGGCACGCCTGGAGTCGTGGACCATGCGATCAAGCTCGAATCGCAGTCGGACGCACGGCGGTTCCACGAAAGAATGGTCAATGCGTGTATCCGCGCGCATGCCCAATCGGCGCCTCTGGGAGCGCACCAGTTGAAAGTCGCAATCATCGGGGCCGGTGCGACCGGCGTCGAACTTGCGGCCGAACTCCACAGAACGACGCGCGAAGTGGTGGCGTATGGCCTCGATCAGGTCGATCCCCAGAAGGACATCAGGATTACGCTGATTGAAGCCGCCGAACGGGTGCTTCCCGCCTTGCCCGAACGGGTTTCGAAAGAGACGGAGAAGTTGCTCGTCAGGCTGGGCGTCAATCTGCTGGTGGGCGCCAAGGTCTCGGAGGTCGGTGCCGACCGTGTGAATCTGACGGACGGCCGGACGATCCCCGCCGAACTGATCGTCTGGGCTGCGGGAGTCAAGGCGCCCGATCTCCTGAAAGAAATCGCCGGTCTCGAAACCAACCGCATCAATCAGCTCGTCGTTCGGCCGACGCTGCAAACAACGCGCGACGACGGCATCTTTGCCATCGGTGACTGCGCGGCCTGCTCGTGGGGCGAGCGCGGTAATGTGCCGCCGCGCGCGCAGGCGGCCCATCAGCAGGCCTCACACCTCTATTCCCAGCTTCCGCGCTATCTGCGGGGCGAGCCGATCAAGGACTACAAGTATAAAGATTTCGGATCACTGGTGTCGCTCGGCGAATTCAGCACCGTCGGCTCGATGATGGGAGCGCTCGTGGGCGGCAACCTCGTCTTCGCAGGCATCTTCGCGCGGATGATGTACCTGTCTCTCTACAAGATGCACGAACACGCGCTGCACGGTTCGGTGAAGGTTGCGCTCGATACGCTCGCCCGCCTGATCACCCGGCGCACGGAGCCGCATGTGAAGCTTCATTGATATCGGGTCGCAAGCGGGAGGGATGTCGTGCTTGATTGATGCGAAGGCACTGCGCCGAACCTGGAGGGCATCCTGATGGACGTTGTGTTCCTTGCGCGCATCCAGTTTGCCGCCAATATCACGTTCCACATTCTGTTTCCCTCGATTTCGATCGCGCTGGGCTGGGTTCTGCTGTTTTTCGGTTGAAGCACCTGCGCGCGACCGACCCGCAGCAAAAGCTGGATTGGCTGCGCGCCTACCGGCTGTGGACAAAGATATTCGCCCTGACATTCGCGCTCGGGGTCGTTAGCGGCGTCACCATGAGCTTCCAGTTCGGCACCAACTGGCCGGGCTACATGGAGCGCGTCGGCAATATTGCCGGCCCGCTGCTCGGTTATGAGGTGCTGACCGCATTCTTTCTGGAAGCGGGTTTTCTCGGCGTGATGCTGTTCGGCCACCGCCGGGTCGGCGAGATGGTCCACCTGGGGGCGACCTTTCTGGTCGCCTTCGGCACGCTGATGAGCGCATTCTGGATCCTTGCCCTCAATTCATGGATGCAGACGCCTGCAGGATATGAGATCGTCGATGGCCAGTTTCACGCGCGAAACTGGCTGGAGATCATCTTCAACCCGTCCTTCCCATATCGCTTCGTCCACATGGTGCTGGCATCCGCGCTGACCTGCGCGTTCCTGCTCATCGGGATCAGCGCCTGGCAGATCCTCAAGGGCGTCGCGATCGACACTGCATCACGCGTGTTGCGGGCCGGGCTCATCTTCGCTGCGCTGGCGGCGCCCGCGCAGATGGTGGCGGGCGATCTGCACGGGCTCAACACGCTGAAGCACCAGCCGCAGAAGATCGCGGCGATGGAAGGCGTCTGGGAAACGACGCGCGGTGCGCCGCTTCTTCTGTTTGCGATCCCGGACGATGCGACGAGATCGAACCATTTCGAGTTGGCCGTGCCGAAGCTCGCGAGCCTGATCCTCCGGCACGATCTTGACGGCGAAATCAAGGGACTGAACGAATTTCCATCGGCCCATCCGCCGGTCTTTCCGGTGTTCTGGTGCTTCCGGATCATGGTCGGGACCGGCATCCTGATGCTGCTGGTCAGCTGGATCGGCCTGTGGAGGCATTGGCGCGATGGCTGGGATTTCGCCCGGATGCCACGGCCAATGCTCAAGGTGTTCGCAGGCATGACCTTTGCCGGTTGGGTTGCGACCATTGCCGGATGGTACGTCACGGAGATCGGACGCCAGCCGTTCATCGTCTCCGGTCTCATTCGAACGGCCGACGTTGCCTCACGGGTGCCGTCGTCAAGCGTTGCCCTGACGCTCGCAATCTACGTTGTGCTCTATCTGGCCTTGCTCGTGGCGTATGTCGGGGTGCTGAAATACATGTCGGAGACAGCGGAAAGGACCAAAGGCCCCATCACATCGAAAGACTATGAGGACGGCCCGCACAAGTATCAGCGCCGGGGAGAATTCGCATGATTTCGATGTCCTTCGATGAACTCCTTCCGCTCATTTTCATCGGCTTGATGGGGGTATCGCTGCTCGTCTACGTCGTGAGCGACGGATACGATCTCGGGGTCGGCATGCTCATGCATCGGGCGACGCCCGAGGAGCGGGATACCATGGTCGCGTCCATCGGTCCGTTCTGGGACGCCAATGAAACGTGGCTGGTTCTTGGCGTCGGCCTGCTGCTAGTAGCTTTCCCAAAGGCGCATGGGCTGGTCCTATCGGAACTGTACCTGCCGACCGCTCTCATGCTGGTCGGCCTGATACTGCGCGGCGCAGCCTTTGATTTCAGGGTCAAGGGCAAGGCCAACCGGAAGGCGACGTGGGATCGCCTGTTTATCGCCGGATCAATGCTTGCCTCCGTGTGTCAGGGCTGGATGCTTGGTCGCTATATCAGCGGCTTCGGCGAGGGCTGGAACTATCCGATCTTTGCCGGCGCCATTGCGGTGGCGCTGCCCATGGCATACGCGCTGCTCGGCGCGACATGGCTGGTGATGAAGACCGACGGCCAGCTCCAGCACAAGGCGATCGAATGGAGCAAGATTGCCTGGCCGCCCATGGTCGTAGGCTTGATACTGATCTCGATGGCGACGCCTTGGATCAGCGAGACCGTTCGCGAGAGGTGGTTTACCTTGCCGGCGATGATTGCGGTGGCATCGATCCCGATAACGGCGGGGATAGCGCTGCTGACGGTGCGCCTCCTGCTCGGCTCGCCCGCCGTGCGCGGCGCCCTGTGCTGGTTGCCGTTTGCCTTGCTTGTGCTTGTGTTCCTCCTGAGCTTCCTTGGCCTCAGCTACAGCATCTATCCCTTCGTGGTGATCGACAGGCTTACCGTCTGGCAAGCCGCCAGCAGCCCCGAATCGCTCAAGATCATCCTGATCGGGGTGTGCGTCACGCTGCCTGTCATCATCGCCTATACCGGATTTTCCTATCGCGTATTCCGGGGCAAGACCATAGAGTTAGACTATGCATGAGCGGTCGTCCGTCGTGGCCGGCGCTCCTCGGATTTGTCTGGTTCCCGAGATGACGGACCTTCCATCGCTGGTGAACATCAAGGGGCGACCCGAAATCAGTTCGGTGGCGTCAGGTTCCACGCGTTGGCTTGTGCGCGGAGCAACCGCAGTCGCGCTGGTCGTTGCCGCTTCGTGGCTCGGATATGCTGTGGCTTTCCAGCGCGGACTTGACCATTTGCGCGCTGCCGCCCAGCAGCGGCTGGCCGTGGAAGCAGCCCGGCTCGACGGTCATCTTTCAAGATTTGAGTATCTGCCGTCTTTGCTCGAAACGTCCCCCAGCGTCTTCCAGCTGCTCGGGGCTCCCGTCGATTCCGCGTTGCGGCAAGCCGTCAGCCAGTACCTGAAATCGATCAATCTGCTGGCGGGAGCCGACAATCTCTACGTCCTCGGCGTCTCCGGCGATACGCTGTCCGCGGCTGATTTCGAGCAGCCGGGTACACCGGTTGGCCAAAACCTGTCGTACCGGCCCTATGTGAGCGAGGCTCTGTCAAAGGGTCGAGGGGCGTTCTTCGGTGTCGGCATCACAAGCGCGCGCGCCGGCTACTATCTCTCCTATGCCCTCAAGGAGGGCGGAGAGACGAGGGGTATCGCTACCGTCAAGGTCAACCTGGATTCGTTCGAGCGCGCGTGGCGCGACATTGACAGCGATATTCTTCTGCTCGACGAGCGCCGGGTCGCGATACTTTCCTCTCGCGACGCGTGGCGCTTTCGTCCAATGCAGCCGCTGTCGCTTCAGATGCACGATGAGATTTCGCGATCCAAGCCATATGGAAACCACGAGCTGACGCCGCTCGGATGGACCTTTGCCGCTCAGTTCTCGGATGGCTCTGCACGCGTCACCGCAGAAAACCGCGCCTACACCCTCAGCGAACGGCCAATCAACCATGGTCTGTGGAAGCTGGTCCTTCTCGACGATGAGGCGCCAATACGGCAGACTGCGCTCATCATCGGTGCGATGTCGGGTCTCGCCTCCATCGTTGCGTTGCTGGCGGCTGGTCTGGTCGAGCAACGCAGGCGAGCGATCAAGCAACGCCTGGCCAATCAGGCGGCGTTGCAGGCGGCGAACGACATGCTCGAGATCAGGGTGCAGGAACGAACCGCTGAACTGCGGGCCGCGCAGGATGATTTGGTCCATGCCGGGAAGCTCGCCGCCCTCGGCCAGATGTCGGCCGGAATCGTGCATGAACTGAATCAGCCCTTGGCCGCCCTGCAGACCGCTGCCGACAATGCGGTTCTGCTCGTCGACCGCGGGTCGATCGGCGATGCCCGCGGAAATCTCACCCGGATCGGCGAGTTGGTACGTCGGCTCGGACGCTTGACCAGTCAACTGCGGGTCTTTGCATACAAGTCGAGCAGCCCGCTTGACGCGGTCGCTGTCGAGCATGCTATGGCCGAATCCCTCAAGATCCTCGCCGCGCGCGTCAAGGAGACCGGAGTCGATCTCGTAACGGATATTGACGCGAATCTCTCCGTCGTTGCCGACCAGACGCGACTTGAGCAGCTGTTGTGCAATATCGTGGCGAATGCGCTGGACGCCGTGGAGGGCGCCGATCGGAAGTCGATCCTGATACGCGCGACCCGGGAAGAGGCGCAGACCGCCCGCTGCCGCATCGTCATCAGCAACAGCGGTCCTGCAATCGCGTCCGACGTCCTGCAGCGCATGTTCGAGCCTTTTGTGACGACCAAGCCTGCCGGCAAGGGGCTCGGCCTCGGCTTGATGCTCTCCAACCACATCGCGCGCTCCTTTGGCGGCGAACTGCGCGCCCGAAACCTGATGCCGTCCGGCGCCGAATTCGTCGTGATCCTTCCATTGGCTGGCACATCAGAGACCTCGCATGGACGATGACCAATCGATCGGCGTGATCTACGTCGAGGACGACAACGATGTCCGGATCGGTGGCGTTCAGGCGCTCGAACTCGCCGGGTTTTCCGTCTCGGGATTCGCCTCGGTCGAGACCGCTGCTGGGTCCGTGTGCGCCGACATGCCATTCGTTGTGGTCTGCGACGTGCTCCTGCGCGGCAAGAGCGGCCTTGAATGGCTGTCCGATCTGCGCCGGCTGGATCAGGACCTGCCCGTGATCCTGATCACCGGGCATGGCGATATTTCCATGGCCGTGCAGGCAATGCGAAATGGTGCCTACGACTTCATCGAGAAGCCATGTTCTTCGGAGCAGCTGATCTCGGTGGTGCGCAGGGCGGCCGAAAAGAGACGGCTGACCCTGGAAGTACGCTCGTTGAGATCCGCTCTGGCGGACCGCCAGGGAATCGAGTCGAGCCTGCTGGGCCGGTCGCCGCAGATACAGGAAGTTCGCAGGCTCGTCTCCACATTGGCCGCGACCAATGTCGACGTCACGATCTATGGCGAAACCGGAACCGGCAAGGACGTGGTTGCGCGCTGTCTCCACAATCACAGCGGGCGACGCGGCGGCAATTATGTCGCGGTAAACTGCGGCGGCCTTCCCGAATCGCTGGTCGAGAGCGAGCTGTTCGGCCATGAGGTGGGCGCATTTACCGGCGCCACCCGTCAGCGTATCGGAAAGATCGAATATGCGAATGGCGGAACGCTGTTCCTCGACGAAATCGAGAGCATGCCGCTGAGCGTGCAGGTGAAGTTGTTGAGGTCGCTGCAGGACCGGTCGATCGAGCGCGTCGGCTCGAACAAGCCGATTTCCGTCGATTGCCGTGTCATTGCGGCCAGCAAAACGAATTTGCTCGAGCTGAGCGAAAAAAAGGTGTTTCGCGCCGATCTCTATTATCGCCTCGGCGTCGCATTCATCGAACTGCCGCCACTTCGCGAGCGGCGCGAAGATATTCCCTTCCTGTTCGAGCACTTCACGCTGGATGCCGCCAGACGGTTCGAGCGCGACGCGCCGCTACTGGACGAGCAGACGCTGTCCGTCCTGCTGGCCTATTCGTGGCCGGGAAACGTACGGGAGCTCCGTAACGTCGCCGATCGCTTCGTGCTCGGCGTGCTCGACGGCAAGGCCGTCAACAAGCCCGGGTTCGGCGCATCGGACGTGTCGCTGCCTCGACAGTTGGAGAACATCGAGCGGTCGATCATCGAGGACGCGCTGCGGCGCAAGCAGGGCGACGTTCAGGCAACTGCAATGCTTTTGGGCATCCCGAAGCAGACGCTGTACGATAAGATCAAACGCCTTTCAGTGAATGTCGACGAGATCAGGGAAGGGACGACAATCGTTCGCACCGGATCCTGACGATCAAGCGAACCCTTGCGACGCCCTTGCAGGCTTGCGGGCCGGCCTCCTGCAGCTGGCCGGACATGGCGATCGCGCGATGGGCACGACAACGAAGGGCGCCGGACAGAAGCGGCCCAAAACCGGAAACAAACGAAGCATTCAATTTGCTGAGTGAGGGGAAACGATGAATCGGCCATTCAATATGCCTGACGAGTTTGTCGAGGGATTCATGAAGGCGGGTGCGAGCCTGTGGCGGTCGCTGGGATGGACACCGAATGCCGATCGTGACGGCGCGAGCGTCAGCTCAGCTCTGAGTTCGTCGGGACGCATCGCCGAACTACAGGCTGACCATCTGATGCGTCTGTACCAGCTCACGGAAAACGTCTTCAAATCGGCGGCAGGAATGCAGACCGAGGCGGCCCTCGAACCTCTGCGCGGCGATCGCAGGTTCAGCGCCACGGAATGGCGGGACAATTCGCTCCATAGTCTGCTGAAGCAATGCTATTTGCTGGATTCGCGCTATTGCACTGACTTCGTCGAAGCGCTGGATCTGGACGAAAAGGAAAAGCATCGGCTGCGTTTCTTCACGCGCCAACTCGTCGAGGCGATGAGTCCGACCAATTTTGTCACCACCAATCCCGACGTCATCAAGCTCGCGACGGACACCGAAGGCCAAAGCCTCAAGGCAGGCCTGGACAACCTGATGTCGGATCTGAGCAGGGGTAGTCTGACGATCACGGACGAGGGCGCTTTCGAGGTCGGAAAGGACGTCGCGGCATCCAGCGGCGCGGTCGTATTCGAGAACGACCTGTTTCAACTGCTTCAATATGAACCGGCGACGGAGCAGGTGGCTGTGCGGCCACTGCTGATTGTGCCGCCCTGCATCAACAAGTTCTACATTCTTGACCTCCAGCCGGCCAATTCCTTCGTCCGGTTTGCGGTCGAGCACGGCATGACGGTCTTCATCGTTTCCTGGCGCAACCCGGATGCCTCTTGCGGGCATTTTGGATGGGATGATTACGTCGAGCATGGCGCAATGCGCGCCATCGAGATCGCCCGGTCGATCGCCGGCGCCGACAAGGTCAACGTCGTCGGCTGGTGCGTCGGCGGAACCATCCTGTCGTCTGCACTTGCTATCCTTCGGACCCGAGGCGACGAATCGGTCGCCAGCGTGACGCTGCTGACGACCATGCTCGATTTCCGCGAACCGGGTGATCTTGGCGTATTCGTGGACGAGGAGAGCGTGCGACAGCGTGAGCAGACCATCGGAAATGGCGGCATCTACCGCGGCGCCGAGCTGGGGTTCGTGTTCCAGACGCTGCGTTCGAAAGAGCTGATATGGCCGAACGTGATCAATAATTATCTGAAAGGAAAATCGCCCGAGCGTTTCGATCTCCTGTTCTGGAATGCCGACGTCACCAATCTGCCCGGACCGATGTACTGCTGGTATATCAGGAACATGTACCTGGAGAACAATCTCCGGGAACCGAACAGGTTGACGATGTGCAACACTTCAGTCGATCTGGGGCGGGTCGACCTGCCGGCCTATGTTCTGGCGACGGTCGAGGACCATATCGTGCCGTGGCGATCCGCCTATCGGACAACGGGCCTGTTCGGTGGCGACACTCGCTTTGTCCTTGGCGCAAGCGGCCATATCGCCGGTGTGATCAATCCGGCGTCGAAGAACAAGCGAAGCTATTGGGTGTCGACCAATCGGTGCGACGACCCGGCGATCTGGCTGGCCGGCGCCGATGAAAAGCCCGGCAGCTGGTGGAATGATTGGATTGCCTGGCTCAAGCCGCGGGCGGAAGAACAACTACCGGCGCGCACGCAACTTGGCAGCAACCTCTATCCTCCGGGCGAATCTGCACCCGGTCGATATGTGAAGGCGAAAGCCGACTGACAGCCGGCGTCTATGGCGAGCGTGGTACTACCGGCAACCGAGAGGGAGTCGAGGCGGCGATGGATCGGCGCATCAGTTTAAGTCTTTCGATTGGTTAAAAGGCCGCGTGTGCACGACGTGTGCACCGGGAGATCCAGAAAATCCATTGACGGCAAATCTGAGCAGTCGCTCCGAGGCGTGACGCAGACGCCGGGCTCGACGCGATCGAATTGACGAGAGCGGTGCAGCCACCTGCGACCGAGAAGCTGATCTCGTTTGTCGGCATAGCGAACCGACCTACCTTCGTGTCGCCAGTGGGGTAGGGGGCTTCTGTTCAGAGTAAGGGTGAAGAATGCTGATGTCGGGGTTCGAGTCGCTCTACCATGCGAGTTCCCCCTGTGGCGTGGGGTGTCTGGCTGTAGCGCCCTCCCGCTACCAGAGCTGCGGTTGTTCGGCGCTCAGGGCACCTTGATCCCGGCGCGCTCGATCACACGCGCGTACCCTGCACGCTCCTTGGCAAGCGCCTCGGCGTAGGCCGGACCTTGCAGTTCGGTCTGGAGTACACCAAACTTTTCGAGTGCGGTGCGGACTTCGGGGATCTTGCCGACCGCGACCAGCTCTTCAATGAGCTTCTTCACGATGTCGGGCGGTATGTTGGCGGGTCCGACCCAGCCGAATGCCGGCATCAGTTCGAAGCCCGGTAGGGTCGCGGCTGTCGGCTCGATCTCCTTGGCGAGCGGATAGGGCCCAGGCGACGTGATCGAGACGGCACGCAGCTTGCCGGCTTTCACTTGCTCGTATGCCACGGCGAAGTTGTCGCAGGCGAGCCGGATCTGACCACCAATCAGATCCTGGATGCTGAGGTTTGATGCGCGGTAGGTGACGGCCGTCATCTTGAGCCCCGCGGCGTCCTCCAGCATCGCGCCGCAGATATGCTGCGTCGTGCCGGGGCCAGATGTCGCATACGGCGTCTCCGGGTTCGCCTTCAGCCAGACGATCAGCTCCGCCATGGTGTTGGCGGGGACGGACGGGTTGACGAGCCAGATGTTCGGCTGCGCTGCCATGCCATAGAGGTAGGTGAAGTCTTTCTCGACGTCGTAGGGGATCTTGTCCTTGATCAGTACCGGATTGATGGCGATTCCACCGGAGGTTGCTACCGCAACGGTGTAGCCGTCCGGCGCCGCGCGCGTCGTTGCGTGCAGACCATTGACCCCGCCCGCACCGGGCCTGTTCTCGACGACGAACTGCTGGCCGAGCCGCCTCGTCAGTTGCTCTGCAAAAATGCGCGCCATGACGTCCGTGTTGCCGCCCGCGGCGAACGGCACGATGACAGTCACGGGCCTCGATGGCCACTTTTCTTGCGCCGTCGCAGCACCAGTGAGCAAGCCGAGCGTCACGGCCACCACGGCGAGCCTTGCGAGAATACGGGACGGCATTTCGTTCTCCGATCTCTGACGAGTGGTGTTGCAGCAAGAAAGTCGGTCAGCCCTAGGATCGACCGAGCATTCCGAAGGATATTTCGCCAGACGCAAATATGTCAATGACTGGTAAAATTTCGAACCCTGCCCGTGGTCCTTTGGGTCTGCTAGGTGGAATTCACAGGCTTCGCGCGCTCCCTCAGCGTGAACTTCTGCATGCTGATCTCGCTTCTGCCTTTACGGAAGCCTGGGACCGCGGCGCTCATTGGAGAGCCGCGATCCGCACTAGCATCGCGACCTACGACGACTTCCAGAATTCGTTCCGAGCCGAACTTGCCAAGGGCGTAACCGAGCTCGGTTCCGACCCCACCGATTGCGATCTTGCAGATAAGCCAACCGATGCATCTACGCCCCCGTCCAAAATAACGCGCGGATTACGGCCCCTGCGTAACGGTCCGAGCTGTGTCGCTAGAATGCTTTCAGCGACAATCTGCGTGCTGGATCGGAATGCAATTAGATGAAGGTCGTCATGCGTGTGCACTCGGGTTTTCGTGTGCACCATGTGTGCTTGGAGAATGCAAAATGTGGCGATTTGGCTTCCAATCGGAGCGGATATGGCCCTAGAAAAACCGGGGTAAACAGACTCGCTAAATGCCGAATTTGCCAGTCGGTCCAATCCCTTATAGGATCGGTCTAGGATAGAAAGATTAGCGATATGAACGCCTTAGACCACCGTTTTTCTGTGGCGCCCATGATGGACTGGACCGACCGGCATTGTCGCGTCTTCCACCGTCTGATGACGCGGCGGAGCCGGCTCTACACGGAGATGCTGACGACGGGCGCCATCATTCATGGCGACCGCAGGCGGCTGCTCGGCTTCGATCCAAGCGAGCATCCGGTGGCCCTTCAGCTCGGCGGTTCCGATCCCGGTGATCTCGCCACTGCGGCCAGGATCGGCGAGGATTTCGGTTACGACGAAATCAATCTCAATGTCGGCTGTCCGTCCGACCGGGTGAAGGATGGCCGCTTCGGCGCTTGCCTGATGGCAGAGCCGGCGCTGGTGGCGGATGGCGTTGCGGCCATGAAGCGCGCGGTCAAAATTCCCGTCACGATCAAATGCCGGATCGGCATCGATGACCAGGATCCGGAAGTCGCGCTCGACGTGCTGGCGCGCGGCGTGGTCGCGGCCGGCGCGGACGCGCTCATCGTGCATGCGCGCAAGGCTTGGCTGAACGGATTGTCGCCGAAGGAAAACCGCGACATCCCGCCGCTCGACTACGACAGGGTCTACCGGCTCAAGGCCGCACTTCCGGATATGCCCATCATCATCAATGGCGGCATCGGCAGCGTTGCGGAGGCTGCGCGGCATCTCGACCACGTTGACGGCGTTATGCTGGGGCGGGCGGCCTATCAGGAGCCATGGCGTTTGCTTGTCGTCGATCCGGAGCTGTTCGGCGAGGCGGCGCCATACGCCACCATGAAGGACGTCTTCGAAGCGATGTTTCCCTACATCGAAGACCAGTTGGCGCAGGGCGCACGGCTGCATTCGATGACGCGGCATTTCGTCGGCGCGTTTCACGGCGTGCCAGGCGCGCGCGCGTTCCGCCGTCATCTCGCGGAGAAGGGCGTCAAGCCGGGCGCCGGCGTCGACGTGCTGCGCGATGCGATCGCACTGGTCGAGGATCGCGCGGCGGAGGCGGTCGCGGCGTGAAGCGCTAGGCGGCGCGCTCTCCGGAACGGCGCGCTTCCGAATTCGCTTTCAGTCCGAAATCATAGTTCAGATGATAATAAGGCTGCGCGATCTCGCGGCCATCCACGGCCGTTCCGGCGGGCATGCTGGCGAATTCCCGGATCAGGCTGTCCTTGACGCCGAAGACGACATCCGAGTCCAGATATGGGTCGCCGGCTGCGAAGACATGCGTCACCAGCGTCCGGTGTCCGGGCGCGGCAATCATGAAATGGACGTGGGCCGGGCGCCAGGGGTGACGGCCCTGCGCCTCGAGCATTTTGCCGACCGGCCCGTCATGGGGGATCGGATAGGCCGCGGGCCTGATTGACCAGAACCAGAACCGGCCGTTTTCATCGGTGCGAAACCGCGCGCGCATCGCCAGTTCGCCAATTTCATCAAGCTGCTGAACGTCGTAATAGCCATCATTGTCCGAATGCCAGACGTCCACCACGGCGCCGGCGAGCGGCTTGCCGCCAGCCGTCGATACCGTGCCGGTGACCAATAGCGGCGCGCCTTCCATGGCGCCGGAGATATCCGCGCCCGGCGGATGCTCGGGCGCGCGCTGTACGTAAAACGGTCCGAGCACGGTCGTCTCGGTCGTGCCCTCCGGCGTCCGATGGTTGATGGCATCGACCAGCATGGAGACGCCGAGCGTATCGGACAGCAGGATGAATTCCTGCCGCTTGTCGTCGCACATCTGCCCGGTACGGGTCAGGAAGTCGATGCCGGCCTCCCATTCCGCTTGCGTGGGTTCGATCTCCCTGACGAACGCATGCAGGTGACGCACGAGCGCCTCGCTGACCTGTCGGACGCGATTGTCCTTTGCGGCGCTGACGCGCTGCAAGACGGCGTCGGTGATGGTGGCTTCGTCAAAGTTGCGCATGGTGATGTTCTCTTCAGGAAATCGCGGGGAAGGTCTGTGGAGCGTCCCCGCGCCAGGCACGCGCGATCAATTCGCGGATTACCTCGCGCTCGATCGGGCGCGGATTCCAGTACGGGTTCTTCACGGCGAGGTCGGCGGCCCGATCGATGCCGCTCTCGGGCATGCCGATCTCGCGCAGCGATGCCGGTGCTGCAAGCTTTCGCGCCAGATCGTGGAGGCCGAGCGCCGGATCGGCTACGCCGAGCGCGGCGGCGATGCACGCCATCGCGTCGGGCGCGGCAGGCGCGTTGTAGGCGAGGGCGTGCGGGAGGATGACAGTGTGGGTTTCCGCATGCGGCAGATTGAACGACCCGCCCAGCGTATGGCAGAGCTTGTGATGCAGGGCCATACCGACGGCGCCGAGGCAGATGCCAGAGAGCCAGGCGCCATAGAGCGCTTCGGTGCGCGCGGTCTTATCGTCTGGCCGGGCGCAAATTATTGGCAGCGCATGCGCCAGCGTGCGGATTCCCTCCTGCGCCATCAGCGATATCACGGGGTTGCGATCTCGCGCGTAGAGCGCCTCGACCGCATGCGCGATGGCGTTGATGCCCGATGTCGCGGACAATCCCGGAGGCATCGTCATGGTAAGGTCGACATCATAGATCACGATCTCGGGGAGAATTTTCGGACTCGATTGCGTGGTCTTGATGCCGCCGCTGGTCTGGCCGACGACCGGCGTCATCTCGGAGCCGGCGTAGCTGGTCGGCAGCACGATTTGCGGCAGGTCGGTGCGCAATGCGATCGCCTTGCCGAGGCCCGTGGTCGAGCCGCCGCCGAGCGAGACGATGCAATCGGCCCGCACATCGCGCACGGTTTCCATCGCCCGTTCCGTTACGTCGATGGGTGTGTGCATCACCGCGCCCGTGAAGACGCCGGCGAAGCGTTCACCGATCATCTCGCGGATGCTGGCGACCAGCTCCTTCTGTCGCGGGGTGGCCAGCACGAGGGCGCTGACGACGCCGAGGCGGGACAACTCGTCGGGTAGTTGGCGCAGCGTGCCGGTGCCGAACACCACCCGCATCGGCGCGCTCTGATAGACGAAGTCTTGCATGGTCGCTCCTTGCGGACTTTCCGCATCGACACCCCGCCTCAGGAGGCGGGCTGTGCAACCTTGCGCAAGCCGGCCGTCTCTTCAAGGCCGCTCGCAGGGACACCTGCTGGCCGCCGAGCCAGCAGGATGATGCCTCCAGCCGCGATCGCCGAGACGCCGATCGACAGGAACATCGGCGTCGGGCTCTGGTAGATCTGTTGCAGCGCGCCGGCGACGAACGGACCGAGAATGGCGCCGACGCGCGCGACCCCAAGTTCCATTCCAACCGCGGTGGCGCGCACGCCGGTCTCATAGGAGGCCGCGGTAAAGTTGTTCAGCACGAACTGCGCGCCGATGATGAAGAAGCCGGCGGCCGCGACGGAGGTGATGTTGACGATGTGATCGTTCAACACCACGAGGGAGAGCACCGCGACGCCGCCGATCGCCCACCAGGTCGCGATCAGGCCGCGGCTGCTGCCGGACTTGTCGACCAGATGCCCAAGCGCGAGACCGCCGACGAACGACATGATCTGCATCAGCGCACCGAAGCCGAAGCTTGCCGCGAAGGTTTCTCCACGCTGCATCATCACGGTCGGAATCCAGCCCGACAGGCCGAAGATGCAGAACAGGCTGAGGAACGCCGACGCCCAGATCGCGAACGTGGTCCGGCGATACTTGGACTGGAGCAGTACCGCCACCGAATTGACCGGCTTTTCGGACTGCCCGACTGGAATTTCGGCCGATTGGTAGACCGCGGCGCGCTCGGGCCGAAGCTTGCTGAGCATGTCGCGGATTTCGTCGACGCGGCCCTGCAAGGCCAGAAACTTCGGTGATTCCGGCAGCATCACGTGCATGAAGGGCAGCAGTAGGAACGACAGTGAGCCGATCCAGTACAGCGAGGTCCAGCCGAACACCGGCGTCGCAAACACGCCCGCAACACCGGCAAGCGTGCCGCCAAGCGCCCAGCCGAGCGCGACGCCCCACAGCGCGAACGTGTTCGCAACGCGTCGCGGCGCCAGTTCGTTGATGTACGTCGTTGCCAAGGGCAGCAGCACGCCGAGACCGATGCCGGTTAGGATGCGCAGGATGCAGAACGACAGAAACGAATCCGCCGACGTCGCGGTCAGCAGCGTGAAGATGCTGGTGATCCATAGGCCGCCGAGCAGGGTGCCGCGGCGGCCGAGCCGATCGGCGATGATACCGTGGATCGCAGCGCCGATCAGGAATCCGACCAGCCCGCTGGAGATCAGTAGTCCAGCCTGGCCGGCCTGAAGGCCCCACGGTTTTGCGACGTAATGGATGACGTAAGCCGGATTGAACGTGTCATATCCGTCAAACAGCGTGAGCAGTCCCATCATGGCGCCGAGGCGCCAGTGAAACTTTCCCACCTTTGCTTCGGCGAGTTCCTCGTGAAGATCGATTACCTGCGTGCTCATGGTCGTTCCCCTCCCAAGATGGTGTTCGTAAGTTGTGAGACCGCTTATTCCGCGGCTTGATTGATGCCGTGCCTGGCGACTTCGCCGAGGTCGAGCTTGAACAAATCGATGGCGTTGCGCCGGCCGATCTTCAGGCGATCGTTCTCGCTGATGCTGGCGCTGTTGAACCAGTCGGAGGCGTGATCGACATTTTCGAACGGCCAGTCAACCGAGAACAGAATGCGGTCCGCTCCGATTTCAAGGATGGAATCAATCAGCGTTTGCGTGCGGAAATTCCCTGAAGTGGTCAGGAAGAAATTGGCGTTGAAGTAGTCGCAGATCTTCTTCTTCGCCTTGTGCTTCGGCGGCGCCTTGACCCAGCCGTTGCGATGGTCGACGCGCCACATGCTGTAAGGCAGACCTTCGCCCATGTGACCCAGGATGATCTTCAGTTTTGGATGGGCATCGAACAGGCCCGATCCCATCAGGCGCAACGCATGAACGGCCGTCTCCTGTCCGAACGCCCAGGTCGGGCCCATCAGCCAGGGATGTCCTTCGTAGATCGCGCAATCCTCCGGCAGCGGATTGCGCGGGTGCAGGTAGAAGGGCAGGCCGGCTTTCTCGACCGCCGCCCAGAACGGCCAGTATTGCGGCAGGTCGTAATAGAGTGGCTTCTTGCCGTCGATCTGCGAGAAGCCATTGACCAGTGCGCCGCGGAAACCGAGCGTGTTGATGCAGCGCTCCAGTTCCTTGATCGCGAGATCCGGATCCTGCATCGGCAGCGCGGCAAAAGCCTGAAAGCGCGACGGGCGCTTGGCGACCTGCTCGGCGAGGAAATCATTGGCCCGGATCGCAATCTCGTTGGCGCGGGCGACATCGGGAATCGCCTGCACCGCGGGTGCGTTCAGCGACAGGATCATCATCTCGACTCCGTGCCGGTCCATCTGCGCTAGCCGCTTGTCCTGAATATCCAGCAGGCGATCCTTCAGCTCCGGCCAATAGGAGTCCGGCACGAAGCCCGCCGAATCCATCAGCGTGTCCGGAATGGCGAAATGTTCCTCTAGTGCGATCTTGCCCTGCATGTCGTCCTCGCTGATGTCTGATGTTGATTAGTATTGGCCCTTAATATTGACCTTGCGGGGTCAGCCCGAGCGCGAGCTGGCCGTACATGGTGCCGACGGCATCCCAGTTCATACTGATGTGGCGGCCGACGGCATTGGCGTCGCGCCAGGCGCGCTGCACCGGGTTGGAAAGGTCGAGGCCGAGCCCGCCGGTCGAGGCGTTCAATGCTTCAGTGGCGCGAATGGCCAGTGAGACCGAAAAGGCCTGACCGCGGCGGCTGACGATGCGATCATCGATCGAGACCGGCCTGTGGTCGCGGATCGTCGCCGCACGATCCCGCAAGTCCCGTAGCAGCACTTCGCGCGCCGCATCGACCGAGGCGGTCGCTTCCGCAACGCGCAACTGGATGGTCGGGAAATCTGCCATGCGGTTGTTGTGGCCGGCCACCGCGCCGCGGGTGATCCGTCTGGAGGTGACGGCGAGATAATCCTCCAGCGCGCCTGCGGCGGCGCCAACGGCGGCCGATGCAAGGCAGGACGGAATATTCGACAGCATCGGGATCGAGAAGGTGGGGTTGGCAGCATAGAGCGCGGCGCCCGGCGTCGTTCCCGATGTGGTGTCGGCGAACGACAGCAGGTGGTGCGCCGGCACGAACACGTCATTCAGCACCAGCGTCTTGCTGCCGGTGCCGCTTAGGCCGACGACATTCCAGGTGTCGTCGATGACGTAGTCGGAGGCGGGGACCAGCAGGAAGGCCGGCGCAAACTGGCCGCTCTCGGTCTTCGACGGCAACAGCGCCGCACACAGCGACCATTGCGCGTTGTCGCAGCCGCTGGCGAACGACCAGCGCCCGGTGAGGCGATAGCCGCCGTCAACCTCGATCGCCTTGGTGGCCGGTGCGTAGGAGCCGCAGGCCACCGCGTCGGTATTGCTGTCCCAAACGTCGCGCTGCGCCGCCTCCGGGAATCCCGCGATCAGCCATTGATGGGCCGCGAGCAGGCCGCCGACCCATGCCGTCGAGGCGCAGCTTTTCGCAAGCTCGATGTTCAGTTCGACCAGCACGTCGAAATCGTGCTCGTAGCCGCCGAACATTGCCGGCTTGACGATGTCAAAATAGCCGATGTTGCGCAGGGCGATGATGTTCTCTTCCGGAATGCGGCCGGCCTTTTCCGTGGTGTGGGCGCGCGCCTTGATCTGCGGCGCGATCTGCGCCACGCGGCTGCGCAACTCGGCAATATCAGGGCGAGGCGCCGGCGCGGGTGGCACGTCCTTCAACTGGGCGACTGATACCATTGGTTTGCTCCGTGTCTTCGATTGGTTGAAAGGCGGTCAGGTGGCAGGCGCGGTTCACGCAGCCCGGCTGCAGTTCACGCAGCCTGGCTGTCGTGCGGCACCGAGAAGCAGTAGGTCGCATCCTGGTAGATCAGCGGCTCGATCGGATCGCGCACGTTCACGGTCTCGGCTTCGCCGATGAAAATCGTGTGCGTGCCGTAGGGCACGGCGGCCGCCTTCTTGCAAAAAATGTTGATCTGGGCGTCGGCGAGGTAAGTGACGCCCTCGGCCGAAGTCATCCAGTCGCCGAGCCCGAACCGTTCTTCGGCCGGGAGCGCGCCACTGAAGGCGGATGAAAGCGTGACCTGATCACGGCGCAGCACGTTGACGCAGAAACGGCGCGCCAGCAGCATGATGTCGTGCAGCAGCGTTTGCTGGTTGACGCAGACGATCAGCGAGGGCGGGTCGAGCGACAGCGACGTGACTGCGGTTGCCGTCATGCCGTGGCGGCGGTTCTGGTCTGATGACGTGATCACCGACACCGCCGCGGGAAATCGCCGCAACGCGCGCTTGAACGTTTCTCGCAATTCGTCGGATGCCGAATCCAGCGACATGGTTTCCTCCACTGAAATCCGCTCTTGTCCGGCGGCTTAACTTTCTCGAACAATAGTTGCATTCGCAAATATCGGTCAAGAGAAATTTTCAAATGCAACAATTGCCTTGAAAAGCAATCGGTGTCCGGCTATTGGAGGATTGCAAAAGTTGCACCAAGGCAGGACGCAAGACTTTGTACAGGCTGACAAATTCCTTTCCCTATTTGCTCAACCGCGTCGGCGTGCAGATGGGCGAGCTGTTTTCCAGGCGCATTGCCGGCTACGGCGTGACCCTGCCGATGTACCGCGTGATGGCCGCGCTTTGGGAAACCGGCGACCAGCGGCTCGGCGATCTCGCTGCGATGACGACGATCGAGATATCGACATTGTCGCGGCTAGTCGGGGAGATGAAACGGCGTGGCCTCGTCACGCGCGCACGGCTGAAGGACAACGGCCGCACCGTTGCGATCAACCTCACGCCGAAGGGGCGGACGCTGGTCGAAGAGTTGATCCCGATCGCCATCCGCTTCGAGGAGGTTGCGGTGCGCGATTTCCCGTCGAAGAACATTTCGGACCTGAAGACAATTCTGGCAGAGATCTATGAGAGCCTGAAGGCGCTCGAACCTGAAATCGAGGAAGCGAACAAGGCGCGCAAGGCGGCAAAGTCAAAAGGCTGACGTCTCCGCGGACGCTCGCGGAGACGTCAAGCTTCTAGGCAAGGCTGGCGTTCGACGAAGCCGCTTGCCGAGAAGCGCGTTGCCACTCGCGGAACCGTGAACCCCTTCACACTTGTAATCCGCCGATCGTCCTACGCTTGTTTAACTAACGCTGGGGCTGTTCTCAAAGAGTGGAGGAAGCTGCAATGCGTGAACCAAACCTTGAAAAGTTGAACGCACTCGTAGGAAAGCTGGTCGGCGACCTCGGCATCTCACTGGGCGGCGCAAGCATACTGCTCGGCGATCGCCTCGGGCTCTACAAGGCGATGGCGGATGGTGCTATGCTCACTCCGTCCGAGCTTGCCAAGAAGACCGGTCTGCACGAGCGTTATGTGCGCGAATGGCTGTCCGGGCAGGCTGCCTCTGGATACATCGACTACCACCCGGAAAAAAATGCGTTCTCACTCTCGGCGGAGCAAGCCATGGCGTTCGCCGAAGAGGGGTCGCCAGCTTTCTTTGCCGGTGCATTCGATGTCGTGCAGTCCACCTATCTCGATGAACCCAAAGTCGCCGAAGCGTTTCGAACCGGGAAAGGCGTTGGTTGGCACGAGCATTCGAAGTGTCTTTTCTCCGGCACCGAACGCTTCTTCAGGCCGGGCTATAACGCCAATCTGGTTTCGAACTGGATTCCGACGCTCGAAGGCGTCGAAGCGAAACTGAAAGCTGGCGCCAGGGTGGCCGATGTCGGATGCGGCCACGGCGCCTCTACGATTGTGATGGCGCAGGCCTATCCCAATTCAGAGTTCTTCGGGTTCGATTACCACAAGCCTTCAATTGAACGCGCGAAGGTCCTGGCGCAGGAAGCGGGAGTTGGGGACCGCATCACGTTCGCGCAGGCCAGTGCCAAGGATTTTCCGGCGAAAGACTATGATCTGGTGGCGTTCTTTGATTGCCTGCATGACATGGGCGACCCCGTGGGTGCAGGCAAGCATGTCAAGGAGACGCTGGCCAAGGATGGGTCGTGGCTGATCGTCGAGCCGTTTGCTCATGACAATCTCAAGGACAATCTCAACCCGGTCGGATGCATCTTCTATCACGCCTCGACATTTATTTGTACGCCGGCATCACTCTCTCAGGAAGTGGGCTTGGGGCTCGGAGCCCAGGCGGGTGAAAGCAGATTGCGTCAGGTGGCGACTGAAGCGGGCTTCAAGCGCTTCCGCCGCGCGACCGAGACGCCGTTCAACATGATCTTCGAAGTGCGTTGACCGATCCGAGCAACGAAGAAAACGCGTCAAGATAAGAATCTAGAGCATTGTCGGTTCTGATTCGATCAGAACCGACGATGCTCTAGTTCGCCGCCGTGCGGCGCTTGCTCCGGCCTGCGACGTCGGGATAACCGTGCAGCATCACTTTGTCGGCTTGCACGCCCCAGCTTTCCAGGCGATCCAGAAAGCTCATGCCGAGCAGGTTGGTCTTCATCTGCCCGCGCGGTACGACCAGCGCCGGGACCGATTTCTCGACGAGCTGACCTACCGCGAGGCGATCGAGCGTCAGCCGCGCCGCCTTGGTGTGGCCGCCGACGGTTTCGACGTCGACATTGTATTCGAGCATCTCGATCGGCAGGCCGATCGCCTTCGCCGTCTCCCAGGTCAGCACCACCGAAGTCGCGCCGGTGTCGATCACCATCGGCGCCTTGACGCCGTTGATCTTGGCATGCAGCGCGAATTCGCCGGCCTTGCCGCGCGCGATCTGCACGGCGGGTGCCGGCTCCAGACTGCGTTGTCGCAGCATTTTCGTCACCGAGTTGCTGGCGCGCGCGATCTGGTCCGGATCGCCGTAGGCGACGACGGCGCCGGCAGTGGCGGCGAGCATCGCCAGAACGAGCATGATGCGGATCACAGCGCGCCTCCGTCGGTTCGTTCGGTGATCAGCCGTGCTCGGTGCGCGGCGGCATCTGCACGAGGCCGGCCTCCGCCATGCGCGCAGCGAGCCCTTCCATCACGGCCAATCGCTCCGCTGTCTCCATGCGGTGCCAGCGCGCGATCTCCGGCAACGTTCGTCCGCAGCCGAAGCAGAGTTTGGTTTTGGGGTCCATCATACAGACTGCGATACACGGTGTTTCTTTGCTCATTTAGCGATAGTGAAATGGTTTGCGTCCCTTGCGCAAGCGCTCCAGCTACAACCCGGTCACAAGCCGGTTCCTGCACTCATGATCGGTTTGTGACGCGCCCGCCGCTTGTCGTCGGCGATCGCTGTGACGGTGGGGTCCGGCTGCAGGGGCGGGGCCTCCTCGGCCATCGGCGCCAGCGCGCTCATCACGCGCTCCGGCGGGAAGGTGACGATGACTTCGGTGCCGATGCGCAATTTCGATTTCAGCGTGAAGGTGCCGCCATGCATGTCGATCAGGCTCTTTGCGATCGGAAGGCCCAGCCCCGCGCCCTGTTCGGCCGACTTGATCGAGTTGGAGCCCTGGCCGAAGGAAGCCAGCACGATCGGGATTTCATCCTCGGCAATGCCGGAGCCGGTGTCCTTGACGCTGAGATATTGCCCGCCGGAAGCGGTCCAGCCGACCTTGAGCCAGATATCGCCGCCCTGCGGTGTGAACTTGATCGAGTTGGACAACAAATTGAGCACGATCTGGCGCGTGGCGCGTTCGTCGCCCCAGATCCTGGGCATGCCGTGCTCGAACACCTCGTGGATGGTGATGCCGCGGCTGGTCGCGCGCAGCTTCAACAGATGGTGGCAGTCGGCAACGACGTGAACCAGCGACACCGCTTCTTCGTTCAGTTCGTAGCGGCCGGCCTCGATCCGCGACAGATCGAGAATCTCGTTGATGAGGTTGAGCAGGTGAACGCCCGAATTGTGGATGTCGGCGGAATATTCCTTGTACACCGGCACCGCATGCGCGCCGAAAATTTCGCTCTTCATCACCTCGGAGAAGCCGAGGATCGCGTTGAGCGGCGTTCGCAGCTCATGGCTCATCTGCGCCAGAAAGCGCGACTTGGCGACGTTGGCGGATTCGGCGCGGTGCCGCGCTTCGTCCGAGATCGCCTTGGCCTGTTCGAGCTCGCCGATCAGCGCGTCCTTTTCGGCGCGCGCTTCGAGCGTCGCCAGCGTCGTCGAATGCAGTTGATGGGCGAGCAGGGCGAAATAGGCTTCGGCGGCGACCGCAAGCAGCGCGAGCGCGTAATTGTCGAAAGTCCTGCCCATCACCAAATTGAGCGCGATCGCCGCCGTCACCGGCGCGGTCGCCGCCATCGCCGCAATGGGGAGGGGCGCCGCCAGCATGCTCGACACCGCGATCACCAGCAGCATCAGGAACATCATCATCGTGTTCGAGACGACGTCGACGCCGGCCGGATGCAGCAGGATCGCCGTCCAGCACAGGCCGTAGAGCAGGTCGAGCAGCACGAACCGGGTTTGCCATTTGCGCGTCGCGGCGAGCGTGGGCTGCTCGCCGAGGAAGCGCCTGCAATTGCGAATGATGACGGCATGGATGCAGAGCATGCCCGCGGTCCAGACCGCGGCCGGCACGGCGGCCTTCCAGAGGCCGAACAGCACGCCGGTCGCAACCACCAGCAGCATGACGACAAAGGAGGCTGATACCCGGGTCTGGGCGTATTGCCGAAGCAGTTCGGTATCGAACGCCGGGCGGGTGCCGCTTGATGACGTTAACCGGTCCCGCGCCTCGCGCACCCGCTGCGCCGCCACGCGCCGGGTGTTGACCGGCGCTGTGACCGGCGCTTCTGCCGGAAGCTGGACAACCTCAGGCTTTTCTGCGGGGTTACTCATCGAACAACACAAATCCTGCCCACGAACCGCGCGGGCTTTTGCATTGTCTATCTGTGGCCCTAAATCATTAAGCGATGACTTAAAGAGCTAAAAATAATCGTTAACGGGAAGTTAAAATTAACCTGTCGGGCAGATGGAACCCCGCTTCTAACAAGACAAGAAGCGGGGCCCGTTCTGCGATCTTAACCGGCTTTTTTAACTCACCGCTCCAGCCGGGCCATCAGGCTCGACGTATCCCAGCGCTTGCCGCCCATCTTCTCGACCTCGGCGTAGAACTGATCGACGAGGGCGGTCACCGGCAGGTTGGCGCCATTGCGGCGGGCCTCGGCGATGCAGATCGAGAGGTCCTTGCGCATCCATTCGACCGCAAAGCCGAAATCGAACTTGCCCTCGTTCATGGCCTTGTAGCGGTTCTCCATCTGCCACGACTGCGCCGCGCCCTTGGAGATGGTTTCGACCACGGCCGCAACGTCGAGTCCCGACTTCTTTGCGAAATGAAGGCCCTCGGACAGTCCCTGGACCAGGCCTGCGATGCAGATCTGGTTGACCATCTTGGTGAGCTGGCCGGCGCCGGCGGGCCCGAGCAGTTTGCACATCCGCGCGTAAGCGCCGGCGATGATCGGCTCGGCCGCGGCATAGGCATCTTCCTTGCCGCCGCACATCACGGTGAGGACGCCGTTTTCCGCACCCGCCTGGCCGCCGGACACCGGCGCGTCGATGAACTTGAAGCCGGCCTTGGCGGCGGCGGCGTCAAGCTCGCGGGCAACCTCGGCGGAGGCGGTAGTGTGGTCGACGAATACGGCGCCCTTTTTCATGCCGGCGAAGGCGCCATCAGTGCCGATCGTGACCGCGCGCAGATCATTGTCGTTGCCGACGCAGCACATCACGAAGTCCTGGCCCTCGGCCGCGGCCTTCGGCGTCGGCGCGGAGCGCCCGCCGAACTTGTCCGCCCAATCCTTCGCCTTGGCGCCGGTCCGGTTGTACACGGTCACCTCGTGGCCGCCTTTTTTCACCAGATGTCCTGCCATGGGGAAACCCATTACGCCGAGACCGAGAAAAGCGACTTTAGCCATATGCAATACCTTAGAGTTCGCCGGCGACCTTGGACGGGCCGGACGTTGTTTTGGAGGGAGCCGCACCATACCCACTGCGCAGGGGAGGGCAACGCCTTCGTTTGGCGGGCAAGCCAGGATTTGTGCTAGGATAGAAGCCTCAAGAACCTTACAAAAAAGGGAGTGACATCGCATGGGCGTCAGCGTGGGCGTGCTCGACCATTTCAACATCCGGACCCGCAACCTTGCCGACACGGTCCGGTTCTATGAAGACGTTCTGGGCCTGGAAAAGGGCGCCCGGCCGAACTTCGCCTTCCCCGGCGCCTGGATGTACAGCGAGGGCAAGGCGGTGGTGCACCTCGTCGATATCTCCAGGACCGAGGAACCCCAGAAGCCCGATTCCGGCGTCGTCCACCATGTCGCGTTTGCGAGCTACGGCTTTGACGGCGTGAAGCGGCGGCTGGAACAGAAGGGCATGGCATACGACTCCCGGCAGGTGCCGGGCGGCGACCTCTGGCAGATCTTCGTCAATGACCCCAACGGCGTCATGATCGAGTTGAACTACGAGGCTGCCAAGGAGCAGGGTATCGCGGCGCCGGCCGAGCGGCGGGACGACGTCGGAGCGAGGTAGCCTTTTGCGCTGAACCGCTCTATGGGTCGCGTCGGACTGGCATGGCGTTTTGCAACGAGGCCCCGCTTTTCGGATTTGCTCCGAGGCGGATCGGGTCGCGTCAAGAAAGCGCGTCAATACAAGAGAGTAGAGCCCGGTTCTCAATCAGAACCGAAAGGGCTTCAGGAGATGCGCGAGTGAGCGTTACGCAGCAACAGGTTCTCGATTGTCTCAGCCGGGTGGCGTCGCCGCGTGGCGTGCCCCTGATCAATGCCAACGTGCTGTCGGAGATCTCGGTCACCGACGGCAAGGTGTTCTTCTCCATCAACGTCGATGCCACGGAAGCTCGCGCCTGGGAAAGCGTGCGTGCGCAGGCCGAAGCCGCCGTGCGCGCGATCCCCGGTGTCACTGCTGCGATGATCGCGCTGACGGCCGAGCGCAAGCCCGGCTCTCCGCCACCCGCGCCTGCGCCGCATCGGCATGCGCATTCACATTCTCCCGGCGTGCAACCGGCTTCCGCGCACCGTCCGCCGCAAGGCGCGGCGTCGCCGATGTCGAAACAGGCGGAAATCCCGGGCGTTGCCGCCGTCATCGCGGTGGCCTCGGGCAAGGGCGGCGTCGGCAAGTCGACCACCGCGCTCAATCTGGCGCTGGGTCTGCGCGACCTCGGCCTGCGCGTCGGCCTGCTCGATGCCGACATTTACGGCCCGTCGGTGCCGCGGCTGACCGGCATCAATGAGAAGCCGCAACTCGATGACAACCGGAAGATGATTCCGATTCCGCGTTTCGGCCTTGCCATCATGTCGATCGGCTTCCTGGTCGAGGAAGACACCGCGATGATCTGGCGCGGGCCGATGGTGATGTCGGCGATCACCCAGATGCTGCGTGACGTGGCGTGGGGCACGCTCGACATTCTGGTCGTCGACATGCCGCCCGGCACCGGCGATGCGCAATTGACGCTGGCGCAGAATGTGCCGCTGAAGGGAGCGGTGATCATCTCGACCCCGCAGGATCTCTCGCTGATCGACGCGCGGCGAGGGCTCGCGATGTTCAAGAAGGTCAACGTGCCGGTGCTCGGCATCGTCGAGAACATGAGCTACTTCCAGTGCCCCGAGTGCGGCACGCGCTCGGACATTTTCGGTCATGGCGGTGCGCGGCATGAAGCGGAGCGGCTGGGTGTCCCGTTCCTGGGCGAGATCCCGCTGCACATGTCGATCAGGACCACCTCCGACGACGGTAACCCGGTGGTGGCGAGCGAGCCGGACGGTCCACATGCCGCGATTTACCGCGCCATCGGGACCAAGGTTCGCGACCAGCTTCAGGACGTCATCGCCGCGGCCTGAGGCCCTTATCCATCCCTCCTAAGACTTTGGTTTAATCAGTGCAGTCATGCCTTTGTCGCGTTTTCGTTAGCGAACTTCCGTGTTAAAGCGCCCCCGCCAGAGCGCCCCGGATGACGTGGAATTCGCCCGCCGGAGGACATGCTCGAGGAATATGGGAAACGCCCCGTCTTAAGGAGACTTGAATGAAGCGTCGTGATTTTTTGAAGGTTTCAGCGGCCGGTGCTGCCGCGACAGCCGTTGCCTCGCCGGCGATCGCGCAATCCGCGCCTGAGATCAAATGGCGCCTGACGTCGAGCTTTCCGAAATCGCTCGACACCATCTATGGCGGCGCTGAGCAGGTGTCGAAATACGTCGCCGAAATGACCGATAACAAGTTCCAGATTCAGGTGTTCGCGGCCGGCGAACTCGCACCGGGTCTGCAGGCGCTCGATGCCACCTCCAACGGCACCGTCGAGATGTGCCACACCGTCTCCTATTATTACGTCGGCAAGGACCCGACCTTTGCGATCTACGCCTCGGTCCCGTTCGGCCTCAATGCCCGTCAGAATAACTCGTGGTGGTATCAGGGCGGCGGTGAGGCACTCGGCAACGAGTTCTTCAAGAAGTTCGGCGTGATCGGTTTCCCCACCGGCAACACCGGCACCCAGATGGGCGGCTGGTTCCGCAAGGAGATCAAAACGGTTGCCGACCTGTCGGGCCTCAAGATGCGCATCGGCGGCATTGCCGGTCAGGTGCTGCAGAAGGTCGGCGTGGTGCCGCAGCAGCTCGCCGGCGGCGACATCTATCCCGCGCTCGAAAAGGGCACCATTGACGCGGCCGAGTGGGTCGGTCCCTACGACGACGAAAAGCTCGGCTTCGCCAAGGTCGCGAAGTACTACTATTACCCGGGTTTCTGGGAAGGCGGCCCGACGGTTCACTCCTTCTGCAATCTCGAGAAGTGGAACGCGTTGCCGAAGAACTACCAGGCGATCCTGACCAATGCCTGCGCCAACGCCAATAGCTGGATGAATGCGCGTTACGACATGCAGAATCCGACTGCGCTGAAGCGTCTGGTCGCCGGCGGCACGCAGCTTCGTCCCTTCACCAATGAAGTGCTGGAAGCCTGCCTGAAGGCCACCAACGAATTGTGGGCCGAGATCTCCGGCAAGAACGCCGACTTCAAGAAGTCGATTGACGCGATGCAGGCTTACCGCTCCGACCAGTATCTGTGGTGGCAGGTTGCCGAATACACCTATGACAGCTTCATGATCCGCTCGCGTACCCGCGGCTGATTAGGCCTTAAGTCGTAGAAGGAAGCCCGACCTTCGCAAGAAGGCCGGGCTTTTTCGTTTGCCCGTATAGTTCGGGATGGAAATCGGGAACCGGATGTTCCATGCTGGCTGCGAAGGCCTCGCCAAGAAGGCTGACACACGCAACCAACAGGGATGGATTCAATGAAAAGAAGAGATTTTCTTAAAGTTGCCGGCATTGGCGCCGCGGGCGCGGCAACCTTGGCGGCTCCCGCCATCGCGCAGTCGATGCCGGAACTCAAATGGCGTTTGGCGGCGAGCTGGCCAAAATCACTCGACACGCTGTGGGGCGGCGTCGAGCACATGGTCAAGCTCGTTGCCGAAGCCACCGACAACAAGTTTCAAGTTCAGGCTTTTGCCGGCGGCGAAATCGTGCCGGGGCTGCAGGTCCTCGATGCCGTGCAGAACGGCACCGTCGAGATGGGACATACGGCCTCCTACTATTACTTCGGCAAAGATCCGACATTTGCGTTCGGCACGGCGGTGCCGTTCGGGCCCAACCAGCGCATTAACCAGGCTTGGTACATGCTGGGCGGCGGCAGAGATCTGCTCAACCAGTTCTACAAGAGCTACAACGTCACGTCGTTTCTGGCCGGCAACACCGGCTGCCAGATGGGCGGCTGGTTCCGCAAGGAGATCAACACGGTCGACGATCTGAAGGGGCTCAAGATGCGCATCGGCGGCTTTGCCGGCCGCGTGATGCAGAAACTCGGCGTCGTGCCGCAGCAGCTCGCCGGCGGCGACATCTATCCCGCGCTTGAAAAGGGCACGATCGATGCGGCGGAATGGGTAGGGCCCTATGACGACGAGAAGCTCGGCTTCTACAAGGTCGCGCCGCATTATTACTATCCCGGCTGGTGGGAAGGCGGCCCGATGCTGCTCGGGCTCGTTAATTTGGATAAGTGGAATTCGCTGCCGAAATACTATCAAAGCGTCATCGAGCAGGCGGGCCAGGCCGCCAATAGCTGGATGATGGCCAAATACGATCAGGGCAACCCGCCGGCGATGAAAAAATTGCTCGCCGGCGGTACCAAGCTCCATGCTTTTTCCCCGGCGATCATGCAGGCCAGCCTCAAGGCGACAAAGGAATTGTATGCCGAGACCTCGGCGGCCAATCCGAACTTCAAGAAAGTGCTGGAATCGATGAACGCTTTCACATCCAATGGATACCAGTGGTTCCAGGTCGCGGAGCTGGGTTACGACAGCTTTATGGCGCGCAATCCGCAGGGTTGATCGCCTCGCAACTCCCTCGACAAAGAAAAAACCCCGGAGCGAAAGCTCCGGGGTTTTCACGTGGGGCCTGCGCCGCTACTGTTTCGGTCCGCCAAAATCCAACGGCGGCATCTCGATCTGCGGTACCTCGATCTTGATCGTGTTCGGGTCGACTGTCGATGCCGTGCCCTTATAGTGCATCACCATCTGCGGGAACGCGATCACCAGCAGCACCATGATAACCTGGATCACCACGAACGGCACGGCGCCCCAATAGATCTGACCGGTCGTGACGGGATCCATACGCTTGCCTGTAACCCGATCGATGTAGGATTCTTTTGGGGCTACTGAACGTAAATAGAACAATGCGAACCCGAACGGCGGATGCATGAATGACGTCTGCATGTTGACGCCGAGGATCACGCCGAACCAGATCAGGTCGATGCCGAGTTTTTCGGCCACCGGCCCGAGCAGCGGGATGATGATGAAGGCGAGTTCGAAGAAGTCGAGGAAGAAGGCAAGAACGAAGACAAGCGCGTTGACGAAAATAAGGAAGCCGATTTGGCCGCCGGGGAGGGAAGTCAGCAGATGCTCGACCCACACGTGGCCGTTCACGCCGTAGAAAGTCAGCGAGAACACCCGCGCACCAATCAGAATGAATATGACGAAGGCGGAAAGTTTCGCGGTCGATTCCGTGGCTTGCCGGATCAGGTCCCAGCTTAGCCGTCGCTTGGCTGCGCCGAGAATGATCGCGCCAGCCGCGCCCATCGCGCCACCCTCGGTAGGGGTTGCGACGCCGATAAAGATCGTACCAAGCACAAGGAAGATCAGGAACAGCGGCGGCACCATGACGAAGGTCGTTTGCTGCGCCATCGCGGACAGGAAGCGAAACCCGGTAAGCTTGTCGATCACCCAGTTCAGGACGGCCACGAAAAATGCGAACAGGATACCGAAGAACATGCTGAGTACGACGAAATCGGCGCCGCGGGTGTCAGAGTGCCGCATCATGAACCAGCCGAAAACCACACTGGCCAGCGTGAGCACGCCGAGCGAAAGCAGGCCGCGGCTGCCGTCCTTTTCCCGGAAGCCAATGGCCTCCGCCGGCAGCCCCGGAGCCGCCTTCGGGAAGATCATCGTCACGAGAAAGGCATATCCGGCATACAGGCCCGCAAGCACCATGCCCGGGATGAAGGCGCCTTCGTACATGTCGCCGACCGACTTGCCGAGCTGGTCGGCCATCACGATCAGAACCAGCGAAGGCGGAATGATTTGCGCCAACGTGCCTGAGGCCGCGATGATTCCCGTCGCCATCCGGCGGTCGTAGCCATAGCGCAACATGATCGGCAGCGAGATCAGGCCCATCGAGATCACGGAAGCGGCAACGACGCCGGTCGTAGCAGCGAGCAGGGCGCCAACGAACACGACGGCATAGGCGAGACCGCCGCGGATGGTGCCGAACAATTGTCCGATGGTATCGAGCAAGTCCTCGGCCATGCCGGATCGCTCCAGCACCAACCCCATGAACGTAAAGAACGGGATCGCGAGCAGCGTGTCGTTGTTCATCACGCCGTAAACACGCTCGGGGAGAGCCTGCAGGAAGTCCGGCCGGAACTCTCCAAGTTCGATGCCGACGATAGCGAAAAGCAGGCCGACCGCACCGAGCGAAAACGCCGCCGGATAGCCAAGCAGCAGCATGATCACCAGCGCCGTGAACATGATCGGCGCCATGTTGGCGATAAGGAAGGATGTCATCTCTTGTCCTCTGCCACCGCGTGCGCGATCAGCGTTTTTCGATGGCCTCGACGAGGTGTTCGACCTCGGCCTCGAGCGCGGGTACTTGTGATGCGTGTGGATCTGGAATAAGGCCGCGCATCACGGCGATGCGCTTGATCAGCTCGGAAATGCCCTGAACCAGCAAGAACACGAATCCGATGATAACCAGCGATTTGGCGGGCCATTGCGGAAGCCCGCCTGCGTTGCCCGATTGCTCGTTGACTTCGAACGATCGCATAAAAAACGGGCCGCCGGTGATGATCATGACGACGCACAGCGGCATCAGAAAGAGCGTGTGCCCAACGACATCGATCACGTTGCGTGCGGTCTTCGGTAGCGCATTACTGACGATGTCGATCCGGATGTGTTCGTTGTCGAGCAAAGTCCACGGCGAGCAAAGCAGAAAGACGATGCTGAAGAGCACCCATTGCAGCTCAAGCCATGAGTTGGATGAAATGTCGAACGTTTTGCGCATGATGGCGTTGACGGCCGAAATCACCACGGCAACGAGAATCAGCCACGCCAGGCGCTTACCCGTCCACCGCGTGAACGCGTCGATTCCACGGCTCAATTTCAAGAGCGCTTGCAACGGCAATCCTCCCCAATTCGCATCTGCAGTCTTGACGGTACCCGTCGGGCACTGCGGCCTATCCAGCCCGGCTAGCATGAAGCCATCGCACCAAACCAGCGGGCGAAGCAGCCGTCAATTGGAAGTTTGTTGATATTGAAAGGGAATCAGCCCTGTGGATCGGGGTCGTCCACCCCCGGCCCCGGCCAACCTGGGCCCGGGCTGCGCTATTGCTTTTGAGGGCCGAAATCCAGCGGCGGGAGCTCGATTTCCGGCACCACGATTTTTACCTTGCTGAGATCGACGTCGAGCGGCTTGTCGAGCAGAGCCGTCACCGTGACGGGGAACGCGATCACGATCGCCACCATGATCGCCTGCAGGCCGATCCAGGGCAGGGCGCCCCAATAGATGTCGGAGCTCTTGACCTCCTTCGGCGCAACGCCGCGCAGATAGAACAGCGCGAAGCCGAACGGTGGATGCAGGAACGACGTCTGCATATTGACGCAAAGCATGACGCCGAACCAGATCAGCGCGGCATCGGGGCCGACGACCGGCGCCAGCACCTTCTGCGCGATCGGCGCCACCATCGGCAGAATGATGAAGGCGATCTCGAAGAAGTCGAGGAAGAACGCCAGGAAGAAGATGAAGAGGTTGATGAAGATCAGGAAGCCCCAGACGCCGCCGGGGATCGAAGTCAGATGGTGCTCGAGCCAGACCCCGCCATTGACGCCGAGGAATACCACCGAGAAGCAGGTCGAGCCGATCAGGATGAACACCACCATGGTCGAGAGACGCATGGTCGATTGGTAGCCCTGCTTGATCAGGTCGCGCAGGTCCGGAATGCGGACGGCTTCGAGGCAGAGCCAGACGACGGCGAGATAGAGCACCGCGAACGTCAGTTTCAACAGCTTGCCTTCGCCGACGAGAATTCCGACGATCACGGCGACGCCGGTGGCGGCGATGCCGACGAGGAGCATCTTGTGCCCCTTGCTGCTCAGATCCTTGTGGTGGATTGCGGCGAGAACGATCGCGCCGATGGCACCCATCGCGCCGGCTTCCGTCGGGGTCGCCAGGCCCATCATCATGGTGCCCAGCACCACGAAGATCAGCACGGCGGAGGGAATGATGCCCATCAGGCATTTGCGCCAGAGCGGCCAGCCCCGCAGCGTCAGCGCGTCTCTGGGCACGGCCGGGACGTGATGGGGCAGGAAGATACTCAGAACGAATGTGTAGCCGGCGAACAGCGCGATCTGCAGGAGCGACGGCCCCCAGGCGCCGAGATACATGTCGCCGACCGACTTGCCGAGCTGGTCGGCCATCACGATCAGCACCAGCGAGGGTGGTACCAACTGGGTGATGGTGCCGGATGCGGCGAGCACGCCGGTGATGTAGCGCACGTTATAGCCGTAGCGGAGCATCACCGGCATCGAGATCAGCGCCATAGCGATGACCTGCGCCGCCACCGTGCCGGTGATCGCGCCGAGGATGAAGCCGACGATGATGACGGAATAGCCGAGGCCGCCGCGGACCGGGCCGAACAGCTGACCCATCGAATCCAGCATGTCTTCGGCGAGACCGCACCGCTCGAGGACAGAGCCCATGAAGGTGAAGAAGGGAATCGCCAGCAGCAATTCGTTGGAAAGCACACCGCCGAAAATACGGCCGGGAATCGCCTGCAGGAAGTTCATGTCGAAGAAGCCGAGATAGATCGACAGGAACCCGAACGACAGCCCGAGCGCGGCCAGCGTGAAGGCCACCGGGAAGCCGATCAGCATGGCCAGAATCAAGCCGCCGAACATCAGCGGCGGCATCATGTCCAGCGTGATCATTGGGTAGGCCTCTCATACTTCGCATCGATCACGACATAACCCTTCAGTGCAGCGATGCGCTTGATCACCTCGGAGACGCCTTGCAGCGCCAGGAAAACGAAGCCAACGGGAACGACGAGCTTGATCGGCCAGCGCAGCAGGCCGCCGGCATTGCTCGAGGTCTCGCCGACCGCGTAGGCCTGCATGAAGAACGGCCACGACAGATAGCTGAGCAGCAGGCAGGCCGGGATCAGGAAGCACAGCGTTCCGATCAGGTCGAGCCAGAGCTGCCCGCGCTCCGACAGCATCAGGTAGAGGATTTCAACCCGAACATGCTCGTTCTTCTTGAACGTATAGGAAGCGCCGAACATTACGAAGATGGCGAACATGTACCATTGCAATTCGAGCCAGGCATTGGAGCTGTAGCCGAAGGCGTAGCGGATCATGGCGTTGGCGGCGCTCACCACGCAGGCTGCGAGCACGAGCCAGTTGCAGACGCCGCCTAGTTTCTCGTTGAGCCAATCGATAGAGTTACTCAGTGCCAACAACGGGCGCATTATGCTCTCCTCGGACACGTCATCGACGCGCCGGATTTTTCATTGATATTGCATTGCCACTACGCGCCAGGCGCGCAGAGCTGCTGCCGCGCAGCAAGCGCGCGGGTTCGTTTCGGCGCAAAAAAAAGCGCCGATTCACAGCTCATTCGCTGGAGCGATTGCAACGATAGTCCTCCCCCAATCTCGTGCCACCGCCGTCTTGACTGCACCTTGAAGGTGCAGCGGCCTGTTGCGACCGTGCTGGCGTGAAAGCAGCCGCACCATTTCAGCGCGGCGGGACGGCGTCAATTGGGAGAATGGAAAATCGGCGCGCAGGATCGATTTGTTGCGCGAAAAGCCTTAATCTGGCGCCGAAAATTTCAACCGCCGGTAACGCTCATGTGGCGGCTAACACTGGGACGGTTATGCCGGCGGTCGATAATGAAGTCGTGGCCCTTCGGCTTCAGCCCGATGGCGCGATCGATCGCGGCCGACAGCAGGTCGTCGTCGGAGGAAGCCCGCAACGGCTTGCGCAAATCGGAGGCATCCTCGTGGCCGAGGCAGGTGTGCAGCGTGCCGGTGCAGGTGATCCGCACCCGGTTACAGGACTCGCAGAAATTATGCGTCATCGGCGTGATGAAGCCGAGCTTGCCGCCGGTCTCGGCAACGCGGACATAGCGAGCGGGGCCGCCTGTATCGTCGTCGAGGTCGGTCAGCGTGTAGTGCTGGGCGAGGCGCGCACGTAACAACGATAGCGGCACGTACTGATCGATCCGGCCTTCGCCGATGTCGCCCATCGGCATCACTTCGATCAGCGTCAGCGCCATGCCCTTGCCGTGCGCCCATTCCATCAGCGAGGGGATTTCTTCCTCGTTCATGTTCTTCAGCGCCACCGCGTTGATCTTGACCGCAAGGCCTGCGTCGCGCGCGGCCTCGATGCCGGTCAAGACCTTGTCGAGATCGCCCCAGCGCGTGATGGCGCGGAACTTCTGCGCATCGAGCGTGTCGAGCGAGACGTTGACACGGCGGACGCCGCAGTCGCGCAATTCGCCGGCGAAGCGCGCCAGTTGCGAAGCGTTGGTGGTCAGCGTCAGCTCATCGAGCGCGCCGCTTGAAAGATGCCGCGACAGCGAGCGCACCAGTGACATCACGTTGCGCCGGACCAGCGGCTCGCCGCCGGTGAGGCGGATCTTGCGCACGCCCTTGGCGATGAAGGCCGAGCACAGCCGGTCGAGTTCTTCCAGCGTCAGCAGGTCCTTCTTCGGCAGGAAGGTCATGTCCTCGGACATGCAGTAGAAGCAGCGCAGGTCGCAGCGATCGGTCACCGACACGCGCAGATACCGGATGGTCCGGCCGAACGGATCGACCATCGGACGAAACAACTGATCGGGTGACGGAGATCCGCTCATTCAAGCTGCCTTGCAACTGCCTTGTACCGGGGTCTTCACGTGTTAGCTCGCTAGCATAATGTAGGCATGTTGTAAGGCGCCTACAATCAGCAAGCTTGCGGGCGCAGTTGCGAGGTCCGGCGGGGGGCGGCATTCAGCGGGCCGCGGGCTGCACGGGGGCCGGGTTCGACGCTGCGGCGGCCTTGGACTTTGGGTTCTCCGGGCGCATCGGGTTGCGCGCCTTCGGCGGCGGTACGGCCGGCGTGAGTTCCGCGAACACCGGGCTCGGGTCGATGATGGTCATCGGCGGCGAAGCAAAATCGCCGGGATCGCGGACCACCTGCACCGGAACCGTGACCGGCTGGAACTTGGGGCTGGCGAAAGTGACGGAGAAGCCGGCATCAGGCGCGGGCACATCGATCGAGCAGGGGGTTTTACAGGCCGGTCCGAGCGAGGTCGTTGCATCCGCTCCCGGCGGCGCTGATTCCGGCGCAACCTTCACCAGCGGCGGCGCCGGCTTGGAGGAATCAAGGGAAAACGACGAGCACCCGGCGAGACTCGCCCCGGTGATGGCAATCGCGATGGTTGGCGAACCATAGGAGTGCGAGAATAGAGCTGCAACCAGGCCGGGAAAATTCGTTAAAGAATGGCTAACGCCGAGCAATAGCGCTTTAAATACGTAAATTAAATCAGATGGTTATGTCCGGGACGAAACCTTGCTGAGGCTTTCCACCGCCGCCGGCAGCTCGCGCATATGGCCGATCAGCCGGTCCGGTTTCAAATCGGCGATTGGCACATCCGTGTAGCCGAACTCGACCCCGATCACGGGAACGCCGGCCCGCCTCGCCACGCCGACGTCGGGGCCGGCGTCGCCAACCATGATGGTCGTAGCCAGATCGCCGCCGGCCCGCGCCACCGTCTGCTGCAAAATGACGGGATCGGGCTTGGAGACGCCGAACGTATCGGCGCCGCAGATGGCAGAAAATCGTCCGCTCAGGCCCAATTGGTCGAGCAGCCGCTTCGACAGCCATTCCAGCTTGTTGGTGCACACCGCAAAGCGGCAACCCTGTGCCGCAAGCTCGTCGAGCGCGGCTTCCAGCCCCTCGAACGGCCGCGAGGCGTCGGCGATGTGGGCGGCGTAATAGTCGATGAAATCCTTAGTGAGGCGGTTGACGTCCTCGACGCTCATCGCGCGGCCTTCTACCTCGAGGCCACGTTCGATCAGCTTGCGGGCGCCGGCGCCGATCATGTTGCGCGCGGATTTCAGCGGGACCGGCGGCATGCCTTCGCGGTCGAGCACGAAATTGAGTGCGGCAATCAGGTCGGGCGCGGTGTCGACCAGCGTGCCGTCGAGGTCGAAGACAACGGTGCGGGGAAGGGTCATGGGAATTCGCTAGCGGCAGGCGCGGCATCATGCAAGTAGGGAACTGCAAATCTCGGGAGATGAGACCATGCGGGACCTCGCCGGCAAGACAGCTTTTGTGACCGGCGGCGCTGGAGGCATCGGACTTGCACTCGGCCGGGCGTTTGCTCAATCCGGCATGAAGGTGATGCTGGCCGATATCGAGGCGGATGCGCTGCAGGCCGCCGTCAAAAGCCTGCAGGAAATCTCCCCCGACATAAGCGGCACCCTCTGCGATGTCGCCGACGCCGCAAGCGTTGAACGCGCGGCGAAGTCCTCCTTCGATGCTTTCGGGCGCGTGCATGTCGTGTGCAACAATGCAGGCGTGGCTGCCGGCGGCGGTATCGACCACATCTCGCTGGACAATTGGCGATGGGTCATCGATGTCAACCTGATGGGCGTGCTCCACGGCATCAAAAGCTTTCTGCCTCATATCCGCGCCCACGGCGAAGGCGGCCATATCGTCAACACCGCGTCGATGGCGGGCATGCAGAGCGACCTGGGATTCAGCCCCTACGGGGCGAGCAAATTTGCTGTTGTCAGCATGTCGGAGGGGCTTAGCCTTCGGCTCAAGCCGCACGGCATTGGCGTCAGCGTTCTATGTCCGAGTTACGTGCGCACGCGTATCGGCGAGAGCGGGCGCAACCGGCCCGAGCGCTACGGCCAGTCGCAGCCACTCGATCCCGCCAGTCCGGCGGTGGCCATGGTGGCCGAGATTGCCCGGAATATCGACGCAGGGCTTGAGCCCGACGCGGTCGCCGAACGCGTGCTCACCGCGATCCGGGAAGATGAGCTCTATATTTTCACCCATCCGGGCATGCGGGCCGAGGTTGAGGCGCGCTTTGCCGCGATTCTGGCCGCGATGGACGGGGTTTCACCCCCATAATCCTTCTCACGCAAGACTTTAGGCGCTGTTCCCAAGGCCAAAACGACGCTAGAGAAACGTCACCGGCGGGTTCTTGAGAGGCATCGTCAGCACGTGGATATGGATCAACTGAAGCGGCAGGCAGCGGCGAAAGCCCTGGAGCACGTCAGCGACGGCATGAAGCTCGGGCTCGGCACCGGCTCGACCGCCAAGCATTTCGTCGAGCTGCTCGGCCAGAAGGTTGCGGGCGGGATGAAAGTGGTGGGCGTGCCGACCTCGGAAGCGACCCGCGCCCAGGCCGAAGCATGCAAAATTCCGCTGACCACGCTCGATGAAGTCGACCGGCTCGATCTCACCGTCGATGGCGCTGACGAGCTCGACCCGGCGCTCAACCTGATCAAGGGCGGCGGCGGCGCGCTGTTGCGGGAGAAGATCGTGGCGGCGGCCTCGGATCGCATGATCGTGATTGCCGACGACACCAAATGGGTCGATGTTCTCGGCCGTTTCCCCCTACCTGTAGAGGTGATTCCGTTCGGGCTGGCCGCCACCAGGCGGGCCATGGCCACGGCATTTGCCCAAAGCGGCGTTTCCGGGCAAATGGGGCTCCGCAAGGGCAAGGACGGCCACGTTTTTGTCACCGATGGCGGCCACTGGATTATCGATGCCCACCTCGGGCGCATCACGGATGCGCCGCGTCTGGCGGGCCTGTTGAGCCTGATCCCGGGTGTCGTCGAACACGGGTTGTTCATTGGCTTGGCCAACACCGCCGTCCTGGCAGGTGCGCAGGGAATTCGCGTAGTTGAGCGGCGGTAACGCCGGTAATCGAGGAGAATTGGTAATGAAGAGCCTTTCACGGATTTTGTCGGCGGCCGGCCTTGCAGTGGGACTGGCCCTGGCTGCCGTTCCGGCCGACGCGCAGCAGAAGAACGCGCCCGCCGCGACGACGCAACTCAAGCCCGGTTCGCCGGCGGCGATCGCCGCTGCCAAGGAAATCCTGGCGATGAAGAACGCGGCGGCGATGTACGCCAACGCCGTTCCCAATCTCGTCGAGCAGACCAAGAACACACTGCTGCAGAGCAATCTGAACTACCAGAAAGATCTCAACGAGGTCGCCATCATCGTTGCCAAGAATCTCGCCGGCCGCGAGAAGGAAATCGGCGAGGGCATGGCGCAGGTCTATGCCAACGAGTTCACCGAGCAGGAGCTGAAGGACCTCGTGACGTTCTACAAGTCGCCGCTCGGCCAGAAGCTGCTCACGAGCGAGCCCCGCGCCATCCAGTTCAGCATGTCCTACATGAACCAGTGGGCGCAGGCCTTTGCCGAAACCATCAACGGCCAGTTCCGGGCCGAGATGAGGAAGCGCGGCAAGGAAATCTGATCTTTAGCGAAGCATGCCCTCGGACTTGATCCGAGGGTGGACTTCCGGTTCGCGTGAAGAAAACGCGTCAAACTAAAAGAGAAACGAGAAGCGGCTTCGGGCGGGGTTGATATGGCTGAGTTCGACGTCGATCTGTTCGTCATCGGCGGTGGTTCGGGCGGCGTTCGCGCCGCGCGCATCGCCGCCGGCTACGGCGCCAGGGTCATGGTCGCTGAAGAATACCGGATGGGCGGCACCTGCGTGATCCGCGGCTGCGTGCCGAAAAAGCTGTTCGTGCTCGGCTCGCACGTCAAGCACGAGGTCGAGGACGCAAAAGGCTTCGGCTGGACCATTCCCGAGGTTTCCTTCGACTGGCCGACGCTGGTCGCCAACAAGGACAAGGAGATCGCGAGGCTCGAAGGCATCTACGCCGCCAATGTCGAGAAATCAGGCGCGTGCATCGCAAAGACCCGCGCGGTGCTGGAAGACGCCCACACGCTGCGGCTGATGACCGGCGAAAAGATCACCGCGAAATACATCCTGATCGCGACCGGCGGCGCACCCAACCACGGCCGCGAAATCCCCGGCATCGAACACGTCATCTCCTCGAACGAGGCGTTTCATCTCACCGAACTGCCGAAGCGCATCGTGATCCAGGGCGGCGGCTATATCGCGCTGGAATTCGCCGGCATCTTTGCCGGCTTCGGTTCCGACGTGACCGTGATCTATCGCGGCGACAACATTTTGCGCGGTTTTGACGAGGACGTCCGCAAGCACGTGCGCGCCGAGATGGAAAAGCAGGGCATCACGATCATCACCGGCTGCACCATCGATAAAGTGGACAAGCACGGCAGCGAATTCACCACCCATTTGTCTAGCGGTTCGAGCATCGCCTCCGACAAGGTGATGTTCGCGATCGGGCGGCACCCGAACGTCGCCAATCTCGGTCTCGAGAAGGCCGGTGTCGCCATCAACCCGGCCAATGGCGGCATCGCCGTCGATGACTGGTCGAAGACCTCGGTCGACAGCATCTATGCGATCGGCGACGTCACCCATCGCCTCAATTTGACGCCGGTGGCGATCCGCGAGGGCCATGCCTTCGCGGATACCGTGTTCGGCAAGCGCCCCGTCCAGGTCGATCACGCCACCATCCCGACGGCCGTGTTCTCGCAGCCCGAGGTTGGCACCGTGGGCCTGACAGAAGCGCAGGCGCGAGCGCAGGTGAGCCATGTCGACATCTACAAGGCCGATTTCCGTCCGATCAAGGCGACGATGTCCGGCCGCGACACCCGCGTGCTGATGAAGCTCGTGGTCGACGGCACGACGGATCGCGTGCTCGGCTGCCACATCGTCGGCGACACCGCCGCCGAAATCGTCCAGGCGGTTGCCATCGCGGTGAAGATGAAGGCGACCAAAGCCGATTTCGACGCCACGATCGCGCTGCATCCGACAGCCGCCGAAGAGCTGGTGACGATGCGGACGCCGACGGCGCGGTATGTGAGGCAGGCAGCGGAGTAGGGGCCGTAGGATGGGTGGAGCGAAGCGATACCCATCAAATCACGTCCAGCTCATAGGGCGGGTTGAGCTCTTTGCGAAACCCATCACCTGCGGTGACGCGCAATAGATGGGTATCGCTTCGCTCCACCCATCCTACGGGCAGCGGTCTACCGACAGCCGCCACGTTCTGATAACGACGTAATCCAGTATTCAAGAATAGAGGTACGCTATGATTGAGCAAATCGGTATCGTAGGCGCAGGAACCATGGGCAACGGCATAGCGCAGGTGTGCGCCGCCGCCGGCCTTCCCGTCGTCATGACCGACATCTCCGATGCTGCGCTGACGCGCGGCATGTCCGTTGTCTCAAACAGCCTGGAGCGGCTCGTCAACAAGCAGAAGATGACCGATGCCGACCGGCAGGCCGCGCTGGCGCGGATCACGACGAGCACGGACACCGCGAAGTTTTCCACCTGCGATCTCGTCATCGAGGCGGCGACCGAGAATGAGGATTTGAAGGTCAAGATCCTGAAGGATCTCTGCACAAAGCTGCAGCCGCGGGCGCTGCTGGCCACCAACACCTCCTCGATCTCGATTACCAAGCTCGCCGCCGCGACCGACCGACCGGACCGATTCATCGGCCTGCACTTCTTCAATCCGGTGCCGCTGATGGCGCTGCTGGAATTGATCCGTGGCTTGCAGACGTCGGATGATACGCATGGCAAGGCGGAGGCCTTTGCAAAACGGATCGGCAAGGTATCCATCACGGCGAAGAACAGCCCCGGCTTTGCCGTCAACCGCATCCTGTGCCCGATGATCAACGAAGCGATCTTTGCGCTTCAGGAAGGCATCGCCACGGCGGAAGACCTCGACGCCGGCATGAAGCTCGGCTGCAACCACCCGATCGGCCCGCTGGCGCTGGCCGACATGATCGGTCTCGACACCATGCTGTCGGTGATGGAAGTCTTTTATGAGGGCTTCAACGATCCGAAATATCGCCCCGCGCCGCTGCTGAAGGAAATGGTCGCCGCCGGCCATCTCGGCCGCAAGACCGGGCAGGGGTTTTATAGCTACGGCAAGTGAGTGGGGCGGAAAGTAGGGTGGGCAAAGCGAAGCGTGCCCACCATTCAGTGTAACAAGTGGATAGATGGTGGGCACGGCGCGGTGCGCCTTTGCCCACCCTACGCAGTCATTTCGGATTGGGATCGACAAGCCCCTCGGCGGGGTTGTCCAGTTTGCCCGCGCGCGCCAGCGTTACCGCATTGCCGAGCGCGCGGGCGACGTTGATCGTCTCCTCCTGAAACTCCCGATCCTCATCGAGCGCTTGGTGCGAATTGGCGTAGGGCTCCATGTAGCCAATATAGCCGTCGGCTTCGCCGGTCCTGCCCGCCGAGATCAGCGCCATGTCGGTCAGCCAGTCCGAAAGGGAGCGGCGCAGCGTCTCTGCGCCCGCGCTGTCGCCGTGCACGACGAGCCCGAAATGTCGGCCGGCCAGGTGACGCGGATAGGGCCAGCCTTTCAGTTCGAGCGCCTTGGCCTGGTCGGCGTGCTTGCCATGCGTCGACGTCGGATCGGGATTGCCGCCATCGGCGCAGACCAGCCGGTCGATCATCGCCTTCAGCGCGGTCGGCGCGTGATACCAGTTCACCGGCGTCACGATCAGGATGCCGTGGGCTGCGACCCACAACGGATAGATCGCGTTCATCCAGTCGTCGGTCTGGCTCAGCGAATAGTTCGGATAGCAACTGCACGGCCAGTGGCAGAGCGGCATCGCGGTGGAGACGCAGGATTTGCAGGGATGAATTTGCCGGCCGTATTCCGACGCCAGGCGCGACAGGTCGAGGATGTCGACCGCGAATCCCATTTCGCCCAACACCGGTTCGGCGAGCTTGACCAGCCGCCAGCTCTTCGACATCTCGCCGGGACAGGTATGCTCGCTGCGCGCCGAGCCGTTGATGATGAGCATGCGCGGCTGCGCGGCCGCATCGTCGTGGCGCCGCTGCGCTTCAAGAATGGCCTCACGCGCGGCGAGCCAGTCCAGCGAGATTTCATATTCCGGATCGGCGAACCCGGGGCCGGCCTTGCGCGTCAGCGGGGCCTTTCGCGAATGGCTATAGGCATCCCACGCGGCCGCGACGATAGCGTCGAGTTCGCGCTGCAGCGGACGGAAGGCCGGATCGACGAAGCGCCTGCGATAGCGCTTCTCGAATTCCTCGCGCGGCAATTTGACGGGCGACATTCCCTTGCGAACATCCGGCTCCGCCATAGGCTGAATCCTCTCGTGCGTTGACTGCAACGAAGTCAACGTCGGACGTACAGCGGCAGTTCCCAGCGGGCGTCGGCGCGGCTAATCCGGATGCCACATCTCGAACAGCTCCTCAGCGCTGACGAGATCGATCTGTTCGTGAAACCTGGTCCGGTACATGGTCATCAGCGCATCGTGCCCGGTGTCGGAAGAGCTGCACAGCGCGTCCTGCACGATGACGACGCGGAAGCCGAGATCGACCGCGCCGAGCACGGTGGAGAGCACGCAGACGTCGGTCTCCGCGCCCGACACCACCACCGTCCCGACGTGCCGCTCCACCAGCAAATGACCGAGCCGTGAGCCGAAGAACGCCGAATAGGCGGGCTTGTCGACGACGAGCGCCGGCGGCGAGTAGCGCGCAAGCTCCGGCACGATATCAAGGGCGCCGGGTGCGAGATTGCTGCGCGTCGCGCGTTGCCATCTCGTGAAATAGGCCTGCCATTGACCGCGCCGGTCCTGCGGCCGCTCGGGCGTGATGAAGCGTGTGAATACCGTCCGCTCCCTGTAGCGCGCGCAGAGGTCCGAAATGACCGGCACTACCCTTTCCATCCATGGCGTTTCCCAAACGCCGCCTTTGGCGAAGATGTTCTGCATATCGATGCACAGATGCGCCGCGTCGCGAATGCCTTCCATGGACGACCTCTCACCTTGCTGGAAGGGCTAATTCGGTAAGCAAGAACTGGTTTCAATGGCGCCTCAAGGCCGCCGTGGCGCTCATTCTGCGGCGGACGAATGGCAGTCATGCCGGAACCATCCCGGATCGATCGCTGTTGGCGGCGCGCTTGTCCCTCCAGCCATCAACGTTTGTGGAGTAACCCCATGTTGAAACCTTTCGCGGTCGCTTCTGTTCTCCTGTTCGTCTTTTCTGTTGAAGCGAATGCGCGTCCTCAACACCGGCACCACGGTCACCGGGCGCATGGCTGGTGCGGCAGTTACTTAAGCAAATATCTTGGCAAACCGGATCGTCGCCTTGCGCTCGCGCGCTCTTGGGCGAACGAAGGCATGAATGCCGGCGGCCCCGGAATCGGCGTGGTGGTGGTCTGGCCGCATCACGTCGGGATCATTACCGGGCAAACACCTGACGGCCAGTGGATCGTTCATAGCGGCAACGATGGCGGCGCGGTTCGCACGCGAGCCCGATCGATCGCTCGCGCGATTGCATTCAGGCGCGTGTAGCGGACATACAGCGAGCGCGTAGGGTGGGCAAAGCGAAGCGTGCACACCATACAGAGTCACGATGGCCGCGAGATGTGGGCACGGCGCAGAGCGCCTTTGCCCCTACGAAACTGCACGATCCAAGCATCGGTGACGCCCCGCATGCAGCAATGCAAAGCCCGACAGTCGATCCGAACTGCCGGGCGAGCTATAATATCGATTGAGAGGAATAAGATCGATTGAGAGGAATGAGCCATTATCGAATCTTGATTCGGCGTGGTCTATCCGGGAAACCACGGTTCTGTTGCAGTTCCCGTCGGGAGGAACCGCACGCCCGTTTCCGCTGTTCGAAAATTGAATCGGAAGAAGCTACTCTCCCGCCTCGATCCACTCCGCCGCGCCGCGCCATAGCGTTTCGCGATGTTCGGACCTGAAAAATCCCATATGCCCGATCTTGGCGGCGCCGGTATCCGCCGGCGTCACCGTGACGATCTCGGGCTTGATCGAGGTAAATCCCGAGCACAGCAATTCGACCGCGGGCCGCGTCGCCCAGGGATCGTCGGTCATGCAGAGCGCGCGCAATGCGCCCTTGTAGTTCGGAAAGTTCTGCAAGGCTTCGAGCCTGGCGTCGTCGAACAGATAGCGCGGGCTCATCACCCAGCCGACCCATTGCAGGAACGCGTCCTTCGGCAGGTCCATGCCGAGGCCGGCCTTGCCTGGCATATAGCCGAGCGCGCGGGTGAGCGGGAGGCCTACAAAATTCAGCAGGGCGTAGACGCGGTAGCGCTCCGGCGCCGTCATCAGTTTCCAGTAGCCGGCTTGGGCGGCAATGAACAGCGCGTGCGAAATCTCCGAATTGTTCGGCAACAGCCCGAGCGCTTGGCCGCCGAACGAATGTCCGACATAGGCGAAGGGGAGCGCCTTGTAGCGCTCGCGCATCCAGGCGACCGTCGCCGTAATATCCTGTGCAGCCCAGTCCGACATCGAGGCCTTGAAGCCGACCAGCGATTTCGGCTGGTTGTTGCCGGTCAGCGCCTGCTGCCTGGAATCGCCGGTGCCGCGATAGTCGTAGGTCAAAACCGCGCAGCCGCGCTTGGCGAGATAGCCGGCAAAGCCCCGGTAGAGCTTGCGGGGGACCGCGGTCGCCGAATTGATCAGGACGGCGTGACGCTTGGCCCCGCGGGGCAGAAACAGCGTCGCGGCAAGGGGATATCCATCCGTCGCAGGCACCGTGATATCGTCGCTAAATACGTCGTCCAGCCCCGGCTCGGCCACCGTGTTCTCCTGCCAGTTTTGCGAGCGGCCACAGCAAAAGCGAAATCGGCTTTTGCCGCAAGGGCTTGTCAGGATTACTGGAAATCTAACTGGCGGTCGGCTAAAGGCCTGTGTATAACGCGGCCTTCACAATCGCTTGTAAGTAGCGGTTTTTGCTCAGGAGTTAACGTCATGTCCGAGCGGTGGACGCCCGATAGCTGGCGCACCAGGCCGGTGCTGCAGGTCCCCGACTATCCCGATGCCAAGGCATTGGCCGACGTCGAGGCGCAGCTCGCCACGTTTCCGCCACTGGTGTTTGCCGGCGAAGCCCGCAACCTGAAGAAAGCGCTGGCCCGGGTGGCTGCGGGCGAAGCCTTCCTGCTGCAGGGCGGCGATTGCGCCGAGAGCTTTGCCGAGCATGGCGCCAACAACATCCGCGACTTTTTCCGCGTGCTGCTGCAAATGGCGGTCGTCCTGACCTACGCCGGCGCGCTGCCGGTCGTGAAGGTCGGGCGCATCGCCGGACAATTCGCCAAGCCGCGCTCGTCGAATACCGAGAAGATCAACGGCGTCGAGCTACCGAGCTATCGCGGCGACATCATCAACGACATCGCCTTCACGGCGGAGTCGCGCATCCCGGATCCGCAGCGCCAATTGATGGCGTACCGTCAATCGGCGGCGACGCTCAATCTGCTCCGCGCCTTCGCGACCGGCGGTTTTGCCAATCTCGGCAGCGTGCATCAGTGGATGCTCGGTTTCCTCAAGGATTCGCCGCAGTCGCGCCGTTACAAGGAACTGGCGGACCGTATCTCGGATGCGCTGAATTTCATGCGCGCCTGTGGGCTGGATCTCGAAAGCCATCCCGAACTGCGCGCCACCGATTTCTACACCAGCCACGAAGCGCTGCTTTTGGGGTACGAGCAGGCCTTTACGCGGGTCGATTCCACCACCGGCGACTGGTACGCGACCTCGGGCCACATGATCTGGATCGGCGACCGCACCCGCCAACTTGACCACGGCCACGTCGAGTATTTCCGCGGCATCAAGAACCCGATCGGCCTGAAATGCGGCCCGTCGCTGAAGCCGGATGAGCTGTTGAAGCTGATCGACATCCTCAATCCCGACAACGAGCCCGGGCGGCTGACGCTGATCAACCGCTTCGGCTCCGACAAGGTCGGCGACCATCTCGCGCCGCTGATCCGCGCCGTGCAGCGGGAAGGGCGCGTCGTGGTCTGGTCCTGCGATCCCATGCACGGCAACACCATCACCTCGAACTCGGGCTACAAGACCCGCCCGTTCGACCGCGTGTTGTCGGAGGTGAAGTCGTTCTTCGCCATCCATGCGGCGGAGGGGACGCATGCCGGTGGCGTGCATTTGGAAATGACCGGGCAGGACGTCACCGAATGCATCGGCGGCGCCCGCGCCATCACCGACGAGGACCTCAACGACCGCTATCACACGGTCTGCGATCCCCGTCTCAATGCCGAACAATCGATCGACATGGCCTTTCTGATCGCCGAACTGCTCAAGCAGGAGCGGGCGGGCAAGGAAAAGCCGATGCCGGCCGCAGCGGGGCTTTGACTTGCTGCGACTCTGGCGGGCTACGATCAACACCCGTAACGGCCTCGCCTTTGCGATCCGCTCGGAGCAGGCCGTCCGCGAGGAACTTCTCGCGCTTGCGCTGTCGGTGCCGCTGGCCTGGCTGGTCGGCGCGAGCGTGATGCGCCGGGTTGAACTGGTCGCGGCGGTGGCTTTCGTTCTGGTGGTCGAGATCCTCAATACCGCGATCGAGAAGCTCGCCGACCGGCTCACCACCGACCACGATCCGCAGATCGGGCGGGTCAAGGACATGGGGTCGGCGGCGGTCGGCGTCGCGCTGTTGATGGCCGGGGCGTTCTGGCTGTTTGCCATCGCCGAACGCATAGGCGCGTTCTAGATATGCGGTACTGATCTGGGTCGGAACCGCATATCTAAGATATTGTTTTAAGGCGTTTTCTTCACGCGAACCGGTATCCACTTCGCTCGAAAACGCTATGAAGCAAGCATTTGCAGTTTGTTCTTGTGCGAGGCACCATCGCCCCATGACCGAACCCACCTTTACGATCACGCTGGCGCAGTTGAACCCGACGGTCGGCGACGTCACAGGAAACGCCGCCAAGGCGCGCGCCGCGCGCGACAAGGCAAAAATTGACGGCGCCGATCTCGTGGTGCTGCCCGAATTGTTCATCTGCGGCTACCCGCCGGAAGACCTGGTGCTGAAGCCCGCCTTCCAGACGGCCTGCCGCGCGGCGATCGAAGAGCTGGCGCGCGAGACCGAGGGCGGCGGCCCCGCGATGCTGATCGGCACGCCCTGGGTCGAGGATGGCAAGCTCTATAATGCCTGCGCGCTGCTCGATCAGGGCCGCATCGCAGCCCTTCGTTACAAGGCCAACTTGCCGAATTACGGCGTGTTCGATGAGAAGCGGCTGTTCGCGCGCGGTCCGGCCGCGGGGCCGGTTACGGTCAAGGGCGTCCGGGTCGGCGTTCCCATCTGCGAGGACATCTGGCTCGAAGAGTCCGAAGAATACGAGAATATCGTCGAATGCCTCGCCGAGACCGGCGCCGAAATTCTGGTCGTGCCGAACGGCTCGCCCTATGCGCGCGACAAGAACGATTTGCGGCTGTCGATCGCGGTCGCCCGCGTCACCGAGAGCGGCTTGCCGCTGGTCTATCTCAACCAGATCGGCGGGCAGGACGAACTGGTGTTCGATGGCGCCTCGTTTGCGCTCAACGCCGATCTTTCGGTCGCGGCGCAGTTGCCCGCGTTCGAGGAGAACATCACCACGCTGCGCTGGACCAAGAGCGTCGACGGCTGGCGCTGCTCCGCGCCGGTGGTGCCGCTGGTCGAGGGCGACAAGGCCGATTACGCCGCCTGCGTGCTGGGCCTGCGCGATTATGTCCGCAAGAACGGATTTCCCGGCGTATTGCTCGGCGTTTCCGGCGGCATCGATTCCGCGCTGTGCGCGGCGATCGCGGTCGATGCGCTCGGGGCGGACCAGGTTCGCGGCGTGATGCTGCCGTTCCGGTTCACCGCGCAGGTCTCGCTCGACGATGCGGCAAAACTCGCGAAAGCGCTCGGCATTCGCTACGACGTGCTGCCGATCGCCGACGCCGTCAACGGGTTCGAAAAGATCCTGTCCGGCCCGTTCGCCGGCCTGCCGCGCGACATCACCGAGGAGAATTTGCAGGCGCGTACCCGCGGCACGTTGCTGATGGCGATTTCGAACAAGACCGGCGCGATGGTGGTGACGACCGGCAACAAGTCGGAAATGTCGGTCGGTTACGCCACGCTGTATGGCGACATGAACGGCGGCTTCAATCCGATCAAGGACATCTACAAGACCGAAGTGTTCCGCCTGTCGAGCCTGCGCAATGAATGGAAGCCGGACGGCTCGCTGGGACCTTTGGGCGAGGTGATCCCGGTCAACATCATCGTGCGGCCGCCGACGGCGGAGTTGCGCGAGAACCAGACCGACCAGGATTCGCTGCCGCCCTATGAGGTGCTCGATGCCATCCTGGAGCGGCTGGTGGAGCGGGAGGAGCCGCTCGCCTCGATCATCGCGGCCGGTTTCCCGGCTGACGTGGTGACGCGGATCGACCGGTTGCTCAACGTCGCCGAATACAAGCGGCGGCAGGCCGCACCTGGCGTCAAGGTCACGGAAAAGAATTTTGGCCGCGACCGCCGCTATCCCATCACTAACCGCTTCCGTGACAATGGCAGGGCGTTGCCCGCGCCTGACGAGAAACTGGTCGCCCGCGCTGGACGTGCATCGGCGGACGTATTTGACGGATAAACGCTATCAATTGCGAACAGGCATCGCGCCCTGATCTCGCCCGGCGACGGCTTTTCCTACGTCGCTGGCGCGAAGAACAAGACCCGGATGAGGTGCGTGTAGTCGGATTCGAACACCATGATCGCCACGAACACCATCACCAGCACCGGCGGCAACAGGATGGCGTAGACCAGGGCCAGCCGCTCCCAGGCCATATGCATGAAGACGGCGACGATCAGGCCCGCCTTCAACATCATGAACAACAGGATCAGGGACCATCTGAGATAGCCCTGGAGGTGGAAGTAGTCGACGAGATAGGAGCAGGCGCTGAGGACGAACAACCAGCCCCAGACCACGAGATAGAGCTTGATCGGGTGCTGCTGCCCCTTGTCGTGCACGGCTCCAGTTGCGATTGCATCATGCGCATGCGTTTGCAGCGAAGGTTGTTGTGCTTCCAAATGTACCGCCACGTTTGTCATGCGCCGACCTCACCAAAGATAAAAGAAGGCAAAGATGAACACCCACACGAGATCGACGAAGTGCCAGTAGAGGCCCATGATTTCGACGATCTCGTACTGTCCCTTTCTGCTCGTGAAGAAGCCGCGCCTTTCGACGTCGAAGTCTCCCCGCCAGACCTTTCGCGCGATGGCGACCAGGAAAATCACGCCGAACGTCACGTGAGTGCCGTGGAAGCCGGTGATCATGAAAAAGCTTGCGCCAAACTGCGGTGCACCCCAGGGGTTTTCCCAAGGCCGCACGCCTTCCATGATCAGCTTGGTCCATTCGAAGGCCTGCATTCCGACGAACGTTGCACCAAGTGCCGCCGTGACCAGCATCAATACCGCGGTCTTGGTGCGATCACGGCGGTAGCCGAAATTGACGGCCATCGCCATCGTCCCGCTGCTGCTGATCAGGACGAAGGTCATGATGGCGATCAGGATGAGTGGGATATGATGCCCGCCAATCGTGAGAGCGAATACCTCACTCGGATTCGGCCACGGCACGGTCGTGGACATTCGCGCGGTCATGTAGGACAGCAGAAAACAGCTAAAGATAAAGGTGTCGCTCAGGAGGAAGATCCACATCATGGCCTTCCCCCAGGAGACATTCTTGAATGCGCGCTGATCCGAGGACCAGTCGTCAGCAATGCCCTGCCAGCCGGTAGCTCGCGCGGCCGATTCTTCCGGGTTTGTCAGCGCAGTCTCTGCCATCTGGTCTCTCCTAGCTGAGCAACCGCCGACAGATGTCGACGAAATCGTCTGTCCAGCCCGTCAACAGACCAAGCAAGACCAGCCAGACCAACAGCAGGAAATGCCAGTAGATCGTGCAGAGCTCCACGCTCAGGCGCAGCTGGGCCATCTCGGCGCCACGCCACACCTTGGCGGTCGTTCTGCCGAGCGCCACCAGGCCGCCCATCAAGTGCAGCCCGTGCGCCGCGGTGATCATGTAGAAGAAGGAATTGGCTGGATTGGACGCGACGAAATAGCCCGCGGCCCTCAGCTGTTGCCACGCCAACAATTGCCCCACCAGGAATGTAACGGCGGATGCTCCCCCTGCGCATAGGCCGACGATTACACCGTTCATGTTGTCTCGGCGTGTGGCCACGTACGCCCATTGCAGCGCGACACTGCTCAAGACCAGGACGCCGGTGTTGAACCACAGCAGCGCAGGCACGGGCATCGCGCGCCAGTCCACCATGTTCATGCGCATGGAGTAAGCGCTGGTGAAGAGTGCGAACAGCGAGCCGGCGACAGCGAGAAACACTCCCAGCCCGATCTTCGCTGCGGGCCAGGTCATCGCGCCGGTGCCGGGAAAGTCACCAATCCCGCCTTCTTCCAGCCAGGGCTTGGCCATCAGCCGTTGCTGCGAAAGCCACCATCCGGCGATGACCGCTATTACAGCCATGAACAGGATGATGGCGCTCACGGCGCAGCTCCCTGAAGGGCCGGCGTCGCGCGTGGCTGGTTCTGCGGAATGAAGTCCTGCGCAGCACCGGGCACGCTGTAGTCATACGCCCATCGATAGACCACCGGGAGCTCCTTGCCCCAGTTGCCGTGTCCGGGCGGGGTCTCCGGCGTCTGCCACTCCAGTGTTGTCGCCCGCCATGGATTGCCGCCTGAAGCCTTACCCTTGAACAGGCTCCAGACAAGATTGAAAAGGAACACCATCTGGGCGAAGCCCACGATCAAGGCCACCACGGTGATGAAGGCATTGAGCGTATGGACGTTCGGCGTGATGAACGCCGCTTCGCCAAGGTCGTGATACCGGCGCGGAACTCCCTGCAGCCCGAGGTAATGCATGGGGAAGAAGATCAGATAGGCGCCGAGGAACGTGACCCAGAAATGAAACTTGCCCATCCAGTCATCCAGCATCCGCCCCGTTACCTTGGGGTACCAATGATAGATCGCGCCCAGCACGACCATGATCGGCGCCACGCCCATCACCATGTGGAAATGCGCGACGACGAACATGGTATCCGACAGCGGGACATCGACGACGACGTTGCCGAGGAAGAGGCCGGTGAGCCCGCCGTTCACGAATGTTATGATGAAGCCGAGGGCGAACAGCATCGGGACCGTGAGATGGATGTCGCCGCGCCACAGGGTCAGTACCCAGTTGTAGACCTTGATGGCGGTTGGGATGGCGATGATGAGTGTCGTCGTGGCGAAGAAGAACCCGAAATGCGGGTGCATGCCGCTCACATACATGTGGTGCGCCCATACGACGAAACTGAGCGCGCCGATTCCCACGATCGCCCAGACCATCATGCGATAGCCGAAGATGTTCTTTCGCGCGTGGGTGCTGATCAGATCGGAGACGATGCCGAAGGCGGGCAGGGCGACGATATAGACCTCAGGATGGCCGAAGAACCAGAACAGGTGCTGGAACAGGATCGGGCTGCCGCCGCCATACTTCATCTGCTGGCCCATCTCGATGAGTGCGGGCATGAAGAAGCTGGTTCCCAGCAAGCGGTCGAACAGCATCATGACAGAGGCGACGAACAGCGCCGGGAAAGCCAGCAGCGCCATCACGGTGGCTGTGAAAATGCCCCACACGGTGAGGGGCAAACGCATCAACGTCATGCCGCGCGTGCGCGCCTGCAGCACGGTCACTACGTAGTTCAGCCCGCCCATGGTGAAGCCGATGATGAACAGGATCAGCGACGCCAGCATCAGAACGATGCCCCAATCCTGCCCGGGGGTGCCGGAGAGAATCGCCTGCGGCGGGTATAGCGTCCAGCCGGCACCGGTTGGCCCGCCGGGCACGAAGAAGGTCGACGCCAGCACCACAACTGCGAGCAGGTAGACCCAGTAGCTCAGCATGTTCACGTAAGGGAACACCATGTCCCGAGCGCCGACCATCAGCGGGATCAGGTAGTTGCCGAAGCCTCCCAGAAACAATGCCGTGAGCAGGTAGATCACCATGATCATGCCGTGCATGGTGATGAACTGGAGATATTGATTTGCATCGATGAAGGAGAATGTGCCGGGAAATCCCAGTTGCAGCCGCATCATCCACGACAGCACCAGGGCCACCAGCCCGATTGCCGTCGCCGTCAGCGAGTACTGGATGGCGATGACTTTGGCGTCCTGCGAAAAGACATACTGCGTCCACCAGCTTTTGGGGTGATAGAGCTCAACCTCCGGCACTTCTGCAGGCGGGGCGTCCGCGATTGCGTCATACGGGACATCGACCATTGAATTACCTCCCGGTCGTTTCTTCCATCAGGGCGCGATGAGCGGGTCTTGCGCGCCCAATCCATCTTCGCGGCAGCATTTCTTATTTGCCGCCGGATTCGTACGTCGCCCTCTTAACGGCGCTTCGGCCTGACAATTCCGCAAACGTCTTCTGCTTCTCCAGCCAGGCCCGATAGTCGCTCTCTTCGTCGACGAAAACCTTGGCGCGCATCTGCGCGTGCGCCGCGCCGCACAGCTCAGCGCAGAGAACATCAAACGTGCCGGTTCGGATCGGGGTCATCCAGAAATAGGTGACCATGCCCGGGACCATGTCCATCTTGGCGCGGAACTCGGGCACATAGAAATCGTGCAGGACATCGAGGGAGCGAAGCAAAACCTTGACCGGCTTCCCGATGGGGAGGTGCAAGTCGTCGCTTGCGATGACAACGTCGTCTTGCCCGTGCTGATCGTCGGGGTTCAAGCCCATGGGGTTGTCGGAGCTGACGTAGCGAACATCGGTTGTGCCCATCCGGCCGTCCTTGCCGGGGAGGCGGAAGCTCCAGCTCCATTGCTGGCCCATGACTTCGATCTCGGTAGCGTCGGCCGGAACCGTGACGTACTGGTGCCAGACCACCAGGCCGGGCGCCAACATGGCGCCAACGCCGATCGCGGTGCCTATGGTGAGCCACCATTCGAGCTTTTTGTTTTCGGGATTGTAGGCTGCCTGCCTTCCTTCCTTGTGATGGAAGCGGAAGACGCAATAGGCCATGAACGCGATCACCGCGAAGAAAACCGCCCCGGTGATCCAGAAGGTTATGTTGATGGTGTCGTCAATGTAGCGCCAGTTGGTGGCGATCGGCGTCCACCACCACGGGCTGTAGATGTGAAACAGCACCGAGCCGACTGCGACCAGAAGCAGTACGATAGCGACAACCATCCCTCGCTCCTTCTTGCCATTAAAGGCAACGGAGTCGAATCAGAGGGCGGAGCACACACCTTGTCTTGATGGCCGACTTCACATGCGCCATCGCAATGTGTCTTGCCTCGCCCATTTGACCGCGGTCGCGACATCTAACCGTGGCACGGAGCACACGTTACGACCGCAATTCACCAGATCCGGGCGTCGGAAGTCAGGATGGTACGCGTCGGGGCTGGCGTCAATAGATCACTTGAGCGTCGGGCTGCTGCGCTGATGCAGCAGGCGGGCGAGTGCGAGCCGGCGTTTGATGATGACGCAATGCAACTAATGACCGGCAGCGTGCACAATTCGCCCAACCGTAAGCGCTATTTCGCGAGTGCTATTTGAAGCCAATCGCGCTAAACTTGTTGTGCAAGGTCGCGACAGGTTTCGTCCGGCTAAGACCTTTTCGATGAATTTGGGTTTGCCGTACTCGGCTCGACCGCGACTCTCGCACATCAATGCGGAGACACGCGGGTTGCGGCGTCGTTTTGACCGCCGCTTCTGCGAGCACGGGAGGTTGCGTCTATGGCCACCACGTATTCTGACAACATCGCAAAGGTTGGACGTCACGTTTTCGGCGACGCCGCCACATATCCCATTCGCAAGATCGAACTATCCGACCTGGGCGAGGCGTTGCGCCTGGGCTGGGAAGACTTCAAGGCGATGCCAAGTCACGCGGTGGTCGTGTGCGTGATTTATCCCGTTCTCGGTATTGCTCTGTTCAGGATGGTCCTTGGCTATTCGGTGCTGCCGCTGCTGTTTCCGCTGGCTGCCGGGTTTGCCTTGCTTGGACCCTTTGCCGCGATTGGTCTCTATGAGCTCAGCCGCCGCCGCGAGCGCGGCGAGGAGGTCAGCGTGTCGGATGCGCTTCACGTGCTGCGCGCTCCGGCTTTCGGCGGCATGATCGAACTCGGCGTTCTCCTGCTCGTTCTGTTCGGGGCTTGGATCGGCGTAGCGAACGCTATCTACGTCGAAATCTTTGGCCACGCTCCGGCCGCGAGTATCCCTGACTTCGCAACGCGCGTCCTGACGACGGCGGACGGATGGTTGCTCATCATCATCGGTTGCGGCGTTGGTTTCCTGTTCGCGGTCGTTTCGCTGTGCGTCAGTGTCGTGTCGTTTCCGTTGATGCTCGACCGGCATGCCACGGCGATCGACGCCATCCGGACGTCGCTGCGGGCTGTGATGATGAATCCGATTCCGATGGCCGGGTGGGGGCTGATTGTCGCGGCGCTGCTGGTGATCGGTTCGATACCGTTGTTCGTCGGTCTCGCCGTCGTTCTGCCGGTGCTCGGCCACGCCACCTGGCATCTGTACCGGAAAGTGGTGGAGCCGGATCCCAATCCGCCACAGGAAGAGCCCCGCCTGCGGAAGGGACACCGCTACGCGGCGGACTTCCCGGCCAATCTCTTCCCGTGGAGCCGGGAACGCTAGAAGTAGCCGCGAGATTTGAGCCCAGGACCGCCGGAAGCGTTCGAGGGGCAGGGCGTCTATTGCTTCGGCGCGACGAAGGTCGGGCCGACGGTGCGGATCTTGTCCTTGTCGCCGGCGGTCGCGGTCGTATCGGCAGGCGGCGGTGCCGCGGCGGTGGAGGGCGCGGGCGCCGTGCCTTTCTTGGGAGCGGGCGGGCCCTTCGGCTGTGCGCGCTGCTGCATCCGCTTGGCGCTCTCCTCGGTGACGATGATGTCGCCTTGTTCGACCCCGGCCCTGTCGTCGACCGACTTCAGCGCTTCCGACCAGGTCTGGCCTGCGGCCTTGCAGGCGCAGGACGCGTTGAACTCGGTGCGGAATTTGAATGCGTTGGGCAGCGACGTATAAGCTTGGCCGTTGATCGAGACGGCCTGGTTGATGTCCTCGCCAGGATTGCGGTAGGTGAACAGCGTCGCTTCCGTCGCCGGGCAAAGTGCCTTGCAGGTCCTCTCGTCGTCCTGAAAGCGCGCCTGGTAGGTGGCGAACGACACCGGGAAATAACCGCCGTCGCAGGTGCGGACGCAGACGGTGCGGAAGGTGCCGGACGGCGCGCCGAGGTCGGCACTGGGCGGCGGCAGCGTCTGGTTGTTGCCGAACAGACTGTCGATGAAGTTGCCGGGGCCGCGCGCGGCGGCGGCATATTGCGGGCCGCAATTGTTCTGCCCGAGCGCCGTCAGCACCGAGCGGCGCTGGTTTTCGCGGTCGGCGCCGCCGATGCCGCCGCTGCGCAGCCGCTCCAGGCTGGTGGTGATCTGGTCGAGATTGGCGCGCATCTGCTGAATCTGGTTGTTGACTGGACCGCACTGCGCCGAGCGGCCATTGAATAGCGAGAAGAAGCCCGAGCTTTCGCAGCCCATCCGCTTGGCCTGTAGCGTGACCCGATCGAGTTCGGCCTGTTGCTTGGCCTGGGCTTCCTGATAGCGGCGGATCTGTTCATCCTTGGCGGGGTCGCCGGTGCCGGCGCCACGGTCGATGGTCGCCAATTGTCCTTCGAGCCGGATGCAGATCGGATTGGCCTGCGCGCCCTGCTGCTGCGGAGGCGCGGCGTCCTGGTTCATCTGCGCCATGGCGTCGTCGTTCGTCTGCGCCAAAGCGGGCGCGCCCGGGCTGGCGATACCGAGCAGGACGGCGCAGGTCAAAATCCGAAGCGAAAGGGGAACGTTGCGAATTTTCAGCATATCCGGCCATGAGAGAGCTGATCCGCGCGGCTTGTCAGCCTGATGGCGCGGCCAAGGCAGCGTTCTGCGGCCAAGGCCGCATGCAATACCTGCTTCTCGGGGCAGCGTCACGTCGTTTCCGGGGCGCAGATGTGGCAAACCGGCCCTTGATTCTTCGGGATAATCGTCTCTAGCGCTGGCAGGTGATGGCGACGTATTCGACACAGCCGTGGCCAGAGCATTTATCGCCGCCGCCGCTCGGAACCGCGCCGGTGACTTCGCCGGGATCGATGCGGCGATAGGCGGTGGCTTGCGCAAAATCCCGTGAGTGACAGTAGGAGCGGGCGGCATGGGCGCCGCATTTGTCGCCCCTGGCGAGGCACTCGTCGACGCCGTAACCGTCCGCCTGATTGGCCACGATGAAGACGCGACTGTCGGCGGAAGCGACCGAAGAGGCGGCAAGCAGGAAGGCACTTGCCAGCAAGGTACTGGCAATGAGTGCTGAGGAAAGTCGCATGGATGACACCGGCAGGGGACGAGGGATCGCTCCCGCACAGATAGGCCCAAAAGGTTAATAATGATTAACCATGAGCCCGAATGGCGGCAGCGAATGGCGGGGTTCGACGGCCTGATCGGCCCCAAATCGGGCACAAGCAAGGCCTTGACGACGTCCGCCCGATACCGCAATGGTGGAACCATGAACGGTCTCCTCGCCATCTGCAGCATTTGCCGCGAGATTATTAGCTAGCGATTCGCTGGCTGAGGCCGTCTTTTCTCAAAAACTGAGATCACTGGACGCCCGGCCGCAACGGATGGGTTCTCCATGGAACTGCGACTCTACGATACGTTGACGAAGGAGAAGCGGCCGTTCACGCCGCTCGCTGCCGATAACGTCCGCATGTATGCCTGCGGACCGACGGTCTATGACTTCGCCCATATCGGCAACGGCCGCGCGGCAATCGTGTTCGACGTGCTGTTCCGCGTGCTGCGTCATCGCTATGGCGCTGATCACGTGAAGTACGTTCGCAACATCACCGACGTCGACGACAAGATCAACGTCCGCGCCGCGCGCGATTATCCCGGCGTGCCCTTGAACGAGGCGATCCGCAAGGTCACCGAAGAGACCTATCGGCAGTATCAGGACGACGTCACCGCGCTTGGCTGCTTGGCCCCGACGGTCCAGCCGCGCGCGACCGAACATATCCCGGAGATGCGGGCGATCATCGAGAAGCTCGTGGCCGGCGGCTTTGCCTATGTTGCCGAAGACCATGTGCTGTTCTCGCCGCAGGCTATGAACGAAGCCAATTCCGTGATGCCGCGCTATGGCGCATTGTCGAAACGCTCGCTCGACGAGATGATCGCGGGCGCCCGCGTGGACGTCGCGCCCTACAAGCGCGACAATACCGACTTCGTGCTGTGGAAGCCGTCGAAGCCGGGCGAGCCGTCGTGGCCGTCGCCATCGGGGATCAAGGCGGAAGGCCGCCCCGGCTGGCATATCGAATGCTCGGCGATGGCCTGGAAGCATCTCGGCGAAAAATTTGACATTCATGGCGGCGGCATCGACCTGGTGTTTCCGCACCATGAGAACGAACTTGCGCAGACCTGCTGCGCTTTTCATTCCGACCGCATGGCGAATGTCTGGATGCACAACGGCTTCCTGCAGCTCGAAAGCGAGAAGATGTCGAAGTCGCTCGGCAACTTCTTCACGATCCGCGAACTGCTGGCCGATTGGCCGGGCGAGGTGCTGCGTCTGGGCATGCTCAAGACGCATTATCGCTCGCCGCTCGACTGGACCCTGAAGGGGGCGGAAGAGAGCGCCAGGACGCTCGATGATTGGTACGCGGTCGCAGCCGACGCCGAGGGTGGTCAACCGTCGCAGGCCATGGTCGAGGCGCTCTATGACGACCTCAACACGGCGCAGGCCATGGCTGTCCTGCACGGCCTGCGCAATGCGGCGGCGTCTGGCGGCGCGCGCGAACGCGGCCAGTTCGCGGCCTCGCTTCGGCTGCTCGGATTCCTCTCGATCAGTGCTGCGGCGTGGAAGGGACGCAAGCAGCAGGCGAGCGGCATCGATCCGCAACAGGTCGATCGCCTGATCGCGGAGCGCGCGGCGGCGCGCGCGCGAAAGGATTTCAATGAGTCCGATCGCATCCGCGACGAACTGGCCGCGATGGGCGTCGCCATCAAGGACGGCAAGGATGCCGACGGAAAACCTGTAACTACATGGGAGGTCGCGTGATGGAAGAACCCGATACGCCTTTCCCAAAGCACTGGCGCTATTACATCTTCATCAAATGGGCGCTGATCGTCGGTGCGGTCGTGCTCGCCTTGAGACTGTTCGGAGTGTTTTGACGCGATGGGACAGGCATTGCCCAAACCTGGCTTGCGGCCGTTTTTGCCGGCGGATGTTCCGATGCTGGCGGCAATCTTCGTTGCCAGCATCGAGGAGTTGACCGGCGACGATTACAGCGAGGCGCAGCAGGAAGCCTGGGCTGCGGCTGCCGAGGACGAGGAAGCGCTCGGCGAGAAACTCGCCGGGCAGTTGACGCTGATCGCGACCATCCAGAATGCGCCGGTTGGCTTTGCCTCTCTGAAGGGCGCCGACCACATCGATATGCTCTATGTCCATCCGAGCGTGGCCGGACAGGGCGTTGCGTCGATGCTGGTCGATGCGCTGGAAAAGCTGGCCGGCGCCCGCGGTGCGAAATCCCTGACGGTCGATGCCAGCGACACCGCGGAACCGTTCTTCAAGAAGCGCGGCTATACCGCCAAACAGCGCAACACCGTCACCCTCAATGGCGAATGGCTCGCCAACACCACGATGCAGAAGACGCTGGCCGATACCGCCGCGCCGGGAGTTCCGACATGAGCCGCGAACGCCTCTATCTGTTCGACACCACGCTGCGCGACGGCGCGCAGACCAACGGCGTCGATTTCACGCTGCATGACAAGCAGATCATCGCGCAGATGCTGGACGATCTCGGTATCGACTATGTCGAGGGCGGCTATCCCGGCGCCAACCCGACCGACACTGAATTCTTTTCGGACAAGCCAAAGTTCGAGAGCGCCAAATTCACGGCGTTCGGCATGACGCGCCGTCCGGGCCGTTCGGCTTCGAACGATCCCGGTCTTGCGGCACTCATCGAAGCCAAAGCCGACGCGATCTGCTTTGTCGCGAAATCCTCCGCCTATCAGGTGCGGGTGGCGCTGGAGACCACCAACGAGGAAAACCTCGCCTCAATCCGCGACAGTGTCAGTGCGGCGAAGGCCGCCGGCCGCGAGGTGATGGTCGATTGCGAGCACTTCTTCGACGGCTACAAGGAGAACGCTGATTTCGCGCTCGCCTGCGCCAAGGCGGCCTATGATTCCGGCGCGCGCTGGGTGGTGCTGTGCGACACCAATGGCGGCACCATGCCGCACGAGATCGAGACCATCGTAGGCGCCGTCATCACTCACATTCCGGGCAGCCATATCGGCATCCACGCCCATAACGACACCGAGCAGGCGGTGGCCAATTCGCTGGCCGCCGTGCGCGCCGGCGCGCGTCAGATCCAGGGCACGCTGAACGGGCTTGGCGAGCGCTGCGGCAACGCCAATCTCTGTTCGCTGATCCCGACGCTGCGCCTGAAGAAAGAGTTCTCCGACGCGTTCGAGATCGGCGTCACGGACGAGAAGCTGACGACGCTGATGAAGGTGTCGCGAACGCTGGACGACATGCTCAACCGCGCGCCGAACCGCCATGCGCCGTACGTCGGCGAGAGCGCCTTCGTGACCAAGACCGGCATTCATGCCTCGGCCGTCATGAAGGATCCACAGACCTACGAGCACGTATTGCCGGAATTAGTCGGCAATCACCGCAAGGTGCTGGTCTCCGATCAGGCCGGCCGCTCCAACGTGATGGCCGAACTCGACCGCGCCGGCATCACCTACGAGAAGAGCGACCCGAAGCTGGCGCGTCTGGTCGAGGAGTTGAAGGAGCGGGAAGCGGCGGGCTACGCCTATGAATCCGCCAACGCCTCGTTCGACCTTCTGGCGCGGCGCACGCTCGGCCGGGTGCCGGAATATTTCAAGGTCGAGCAGTTCGACGTCAATGTCGAGCAGCGCTACAACGCCAACGGCCAGCGCATCACGGTGGCGCTCGCCGTGGTGAAGGTCGATGTCGCCGGCGAACGGCTGATCTCAGCGGCGGAAGGCAACGGCCCCGTCAACGCGCTCGACGTCGCCTTGCGCAAGGACCTCGGCAAGTACCAGAAATACATCGAGGGCCTGAAGCTGATCGATTATCGCGTGCGTATCCTCAATGGCGGCACGGAAGCGGTGACGCGGGTCCTGATCGAGAGCGAGGACGAGAACGGCGATAGCTGGATCACCATCGGCGTCTCACCCAATATCATCGCCGCCTCGTTCCAGGCGCTGATGGATTCGGTGGTCTACAAGCTGGTGAAGTCAGGCGCACCGGCGTGAGTTTGAACCTGTAGCTCGGATGGAGCGCAGCGCAATCCGGGATTCTCGCACGTGGCTTGACTGCCCCGGATTTCGCTGCGCTCCATCCGGGCTACAAGTGACGCAGGGAGAGAGCAGGGGCCCACTCCATGATCGACCACATCTCCGTCGGCGTCAGCAATCTCGAACGCTCCGCGCGGTTCTATGAAGCGACGCTTGCAGCCCTCGGCTTGTCTCGTCTGGTGACGCGGCCCGCAACCATCGGTTTCGGAAAAACCTATCCCGAATTCTGGATCAATCTCCGCGCCGGCATGACGCCCGTGCCGCCCGAGAGCGGAACGCACATCTGCCTTCGTGCCAAAACGACTGATGATGTCGATGCGTTTCACGCGGCGGCGCTGAAGTCCGGCGGCCGTTCCGACGGCGCGCCGGGCATGCGTCCGCACGATCGCGTCAAATATTACGCCGCCTTCGTCATCGACCCCGACGGCAATCGCATCGAGGCGGTGACGTTTCCCAGTGGGTGAAGCCTACAACTTCCGCGCCAATTCCGGCGCCATTTCCTTGCTGCCTTCCGGCGCGCGGGCGGCGGCGGCGCGCAGGCGCGGCACGATGTCCTCGACCCGTTCAGCCTTGAGGATGTCGATGTCCAGCGCCGGGCGGATGAATTCGGTTTCGCGCATATGCGCCAGCAGCGCGATCAGCGGTTCCCAGAATCCGTCGATATTGGCGAGCAGCACCGGCTTGGAGTGGCGCCCGAGTTGCTGCCAGGTCATCTGTTCGACCAGTTCCTCCAGCGTGCCGATGCCGCCGGGCAGGGCCACGAAGGCGTCGGAGTGTTCGAACATCAGCCGTTTGCGCTCGTGCATGTCGGGCGTGACGATCATTTCTTGAACGCGTGACAGCGCATGTTCGCGGGACTTCAGAAAATCCGGGATGATGCCGGTGACCAGGCCGCCGTGATCCAGCGTGGATTTGGCGACCGCGCCCATCAGCCCGACCGATCCACCGCCATAGACAAGCCGGATATTATTTTCGGCAAAAGCTTTTCCCAAAGCGAGGGCAGCTTCGACAAAGCTTGGGCTGGAACCGGGGCCGGAGCCGCAATAGACACAGACAGTTTTGATTTGATCGGTTTTGATTTGATCCATGGAGATGATGTGGCACTGCACCCGGCAAAGCTCAAGTCCGGTTGATTTCGGTGGTGCAGCACGAATAGGCCCGAAATCAAACCAAACGGGGGAAAGATTTATCTTTCAAGGCTGTACGGGGGAGTTAAACGCTCTATATGACGGACATATGCAGATCACGAGAAACCATCTGACGGCGGCCGGTGCGCCATCTTGCGTTGGGCGCGACATCGATGGCTGACCCTGATTCGCTTGACCGTGCCGCCCAACCTCTGGCCAGCGACTCTCCAGAAAAAGCGACCCTGACCGGGACGCTGGTGCATCTGTGGCCCTATATCTGGCCCGGCGACCGCGCGGACCTGAAGATGCGCGTGGTCTGGTCGATGGTGCTGCTGCTTCTGGCGAAGCTCGCGACGCTGACGGTGCCGTTCACCTTCAAATGGGCGATCGATGCGCTCAACGGCACGGGCACAGCACCAGTCGAAGCGTCGAACTGGATGCTGTGGCTGATCGCCTCGCCCTTGCTGATGACCGCGAGCTACGGCGCGGTGCGCGTGCTGATGGCGGTATTGACGCAGTGGCGCGACGGCATCTTCGCGCGCGTCGCGATGCATGCGGTGCGTAAACTCGCCTACATCACCTTCGTCCACATGCACGAGCTGTCGCTGCGCTTCCATCTGGAGCGCAAGACCGGCGGCTTGACGCGCGTGCTGGAGCGCGGCCGCACCGGCATCGAAGTGATCGTGCGGATGGTGATCCTGCAGTTGATCCCGACCATCGTCGAGGTGTCGCTCTTGATGGCGGTGCTGCTGTGGCAGTTCGATTGGCGCTACGTGCTGGTCACCGCGATCACCGTCGTGATCTACATGTACTACACCTATATCGCCACCGAATGGCGGATCGAAATCCGCCGCAAGATGAACGATTCCGACACCGAGGCGAACACCAAGGCAATCGACTCGCTGCTCAATTACGAGACGGTGAAATATTTCAGCTCGGAGCAGCGCGAGGCCGAACGCTACGACCGTTCGATGGAGCGCTACGAGCACAACAGCGTGAAGACCTATACCTCGCTGGCGGTGCTCAACACCGGGCAGGCGATCATTTTCACCATCGGCCTCACCGCGACCATGCTGATGTGCGCGCTCGGTGTCCGCAACGGCACCAATACGGTCGGCGATTTCGTCATGGTCAACGCCATGATGATCCAACTCTACCAGCCGCTGAATTTCATGGGCATGGTCTATCGCGAGATCAAGCAGGCGATCATCGACATCGAGAAGATGTTCAACGTGCTGCAGCGGAATCCCGAGATCAAGGATATCGCGGGCGCTGCGCCCTTGATCGTGAGCTCGGGAAATGTGCGCTTCGACGACGTGCGCTTCGCCTATGATCCGGAACGGCCGATCCTCAAGGGCCTCAGTTTCGAAGTCCCCGCCGGCAAGACGGTGGCGATCGTCGGTCCCTCCGGCGCCGGCAAGTCGACGATTTCGCGATTGCTGTTTCGTCTCTATGACGTCTCCAGCGGAAAAATCCTGATCGACGGGCAGGACATCCGGAACGTCACGCAGGCGAGCCTGCGCGCCTCGATCGGCATGGTGCCGCAGGACACCGTGCTGTTCAACGACACCATCCGCTACAACATCCGCTACGGCCGCTGGGACGCCGGCGATGCCGAGGTGGAGCAGGCGGCACAACTGGCGCAGATCGACAGCTTCATCCGGATGTCGCCGAAGGGCTACGAAACCCAGGTCGGCGAACGCGGCCTGAAATTGTCCGGCGGCGAGAAGCAACGCGTGGCGATTGCGCGCACTGTGCTGAAGGCGCCGCCGATCCTGGTGCTGGATGAGGCGACCTCCGCGCTCGACAGCCACACCGAGCATGAAATCCAGGAAGCGCTGGAGCGCGTCTCGCGTGGCCGCACGTCGCTCGTGATCGCGCACCGGCTGTCGACCATCGTCGGCGCCGACGAAATTATCGTGCTGGATCAAGGGCGCATCGCCGAACGCGGCACCCATGTCAGGCTTTTGGCGTCCGGCGGGCTCTATGCCAGCATGTGGAACAGGCAGCGCGAGGCCGAGGAGGCGCGGGAGAAACTCGCCCAGATCGACGACGGCAACGAGGCGCCGAACCGTGCCCCGCCGCCGGTCGATGATCCGCTCAACGAGCAGCCCAGAGACCCGCCCAACCCCAAAGATCCCTTGGCAACCGCCGCGGAATAATCCAAATACGGCGCTACTTTCCGAAACGGGAAGTCGGCCAGATAACAGTGAGCCTCGATGTCGATTGCGAATTCCATCCGCGCGCAGATCCCGCCGATCCATCCCGAGGGCTATCCCTTCATCGGCGCTTTTGCGGCGGTCAGCCTGATCCTGTTCTGGATCTGGACTCCGCTCGGCTGGATCGGCACGCTTTTGACGGTCTGGTGCGCGTTGTTCTTCCGCGATCCCGTTCGCGTCACGCCGGTGCGCGACGGCATCGTGGTGTCGCCGGCCGACGGCCGCGTCTCCATGATCGCGCAGGTGCTGCCGCCGGCCGAACTAGGTCTCGGCGACCGGCCGCTGCCGCGCATTTCGATCTTCATGAGCGTGTTCAACTGCCACGTGAACCGCAGCCCGGTGGCGGGCCGCATCGATCGCATCGCCTACCGGCCCGGCGCCTTCATCAACGCCGAACTCGACAAGGCCAGCGAAGACAATGAGCGCAATTCGCTTGTCATCTCGACCACGAACGGACGGATCGGCGTGGTCCAGATCGCCGGCCTGGTGGCGCGGCGGATTGTCTCATTCGTGCGGGAAGGCCAGTCGATCGGTGCCGGCGAGCGGTTCGGCCTGATCCGTTTCGGCTCGCGTCTGGACGTTTATTTGCCCGAAGGTTCGAAATCGCTGGTCTCCGAGGGCCAGACCGCGGTTGCCGGCGAGACGATTTTGGCTGATTTCGGGTCGAGCGAGCAGGGGCGGACGTTTCGGGCCGATTAACCACCTCTCGGCCACCTAAATGGCCGGGCGGCGCCGATGGTGAACCGGACCGGCGCTTGCTATATAATGGCAGGCATGTTGACCCCCGATCCCAAATACCCTGAACTGCGCCGCCGCCGTTTTCGCCCGATCCCGGTGCGGATGCTGGTGCCCAACGTCATCACCTTGCTCGCGATCTGCGCCGGGCTGACGGCGATCCGCCTGTCGATCGAAGGGCGGATGGAGCTCGCGGTCGCCGCCATCGTATTCGCAGCCGTCCTCGACGGGGTCGACGGCCGTGTCGCGCGCATGATCAAGGGCCAGTCGAAATTCGGCGCCGAACTCGACAGCCTTGCGGATTTCGTCAATTTCGGCGTCGCGCCCGGCCTGATGCTGTATTTCTGGCAGCTGCAAGAGCTGAACAATGGCGGCTGGATCGCGGCGATGGTGTTTGCGATCGCGGGCGGCCTGCGGCTGGCGCGTTTCAACGCCTCAATCGACGATCCGAACAAGCCTGCCTTTGCGGCGAATTACTTCACCGGTGTGCCGGCGCCGGCCGGCGCCATTCTTGCGATGCTGCCGTTCTATCTGGCGTTTCTCGGCGTCCCGAAGCCGCCGGCCATGCTGACCGCGGGCTATATACTTCTCATCGCGTTCCTGATGGTGTCGCGCCTGCCGGTCTTTTCCGGCAAGACGGTGCGGATGCGCGTGCCGCCGGAAATGGTGCTGCCGGTCTTCGTTTCGGTGGTGTTCTTCGTCGCCCTGCTGATCGGCTATCCCTGGCACATCCTGTCGATCGGCTCGGTGCTCTATCTCCTGAGCCTGCCCTGGGGGTGGAAGTCCTATCGCGACCATGAGCGCAAGGCGGCCGCCACAGTGCAATCGGACGTGACGGGCGAGGCTGCGCCATCGACTCCGGCGGCGCCGTTTTCGCCCGCCCCTGATGATGCCGAGGTCGAGCGGCCGGCGCGGCTGAACTGAGCGCTCCGAGCCACTTCCGATATAGCTGCCATGAGCCGCTGCCGAGTTGGGTTCGACGCCAATCTCGGCTATAGGGCATGCTGACGCACGGCTTTCAAAAGCAGCCGGCCAAGAACAATCAGGAGAGAACGCCGTGAACAAAGCCGTTACCGCCCCGCTGCCTGCTTCCGTCCTCGAAGCGCTGGCGCGCTATGACACGCCGACGATCTGCAATGCGATGGAAATCGTGGCGCCCGAACGCCGCCTGATCGGCTACACCACCAAGCCGCTGGTCTGCCCATTTCCCGATTTGCCGCCGATAGTCGGCTATGCCCGCACCGTGACGATCCGCTCGGTGCTCAAATCTACCCTTCCAGCCGATGAGCAGGCGAAGCGCCGCATCGCCTATTACGAATATGTCGGCACTGGTTTTGGTCCGCGCATCACCGTGATCCAGGATATCGATGGCGCCGACGTCGGCTACGGCGCGTTTTGGGGCGAGGTGCAGAGCAACGTGCACAAGGCGCTCGGCTGCCTCGGCGTCATCACCGACGGCTCGATCCGCGACATCCCGCAATGGGCGCCGGACTTTCAGGCGCTGGCCGGCTCGATCGGACCGTCGCATGCCTGGGTCCATGCCGAAAACTGGGGCGGCGAAGTGCGCGTCGCCGGCATGACGGTGCATTCCGACGACCTCATCCACGCCGACCAGCACGGCGCCATCGTAGTCCCGGTCGACATCGCGGCGAAGATTCCGGAAGCCGCCGAACTCTGCGGCCGGCGCGAAACGCCGATTCTGGAGATCGCGCGCAGCCCGGATTTCACACTCGAGAAGCTGAAAGAGGCGCTGAAGCGTTCGTCCGAGATCCACTGACAAAAAGTCAGGGTTAAACAAGCAGGGGGAAAACGTCATGAAGGAGTTCTGGGCGGCGCTGTCATTCTTAATCCTCTTCGGTGCCGCGGCTGCGCAGGCGCAAACCTACCCCTCTCGTCCCATCACGCTGGTGGTGCCTTTCCCGCCCGGTGGATCGACCGATGCTGCCGCCCGGATCATGGCCGAGCGGATGCGTGCTCCGCTTGGCCAGTCCGTCGTCATCGAAAATGTCGGCGGCGCCGGCGGCAGCATCGGTGTCGGGCGCGTCGCCCGCGCCGCGCCCGATGGTTACACCTTCGACATCGGCCAGTGGGACACCCATGTCGGCAGCATCATCTACAAGCTCGACTACGACCTCGAGAAAGACTTCGAGCCGATCGCGCTTGTTTCGAACAATCCCCAGCTCATGGTCGCCAAGAAAGACCTGCCGGCGAACACGCTTGGCGAACTGGTCGCCTGGATGAAGGAAAACCCGGGCAAGATCAACTTCGTCAACCAGAACGCGGCGGCGAACGTCACCGGCGTGATGTTCGAGAGCCTGACCAAGCAGAAAGTGCAGTTCATTCCCTATCGCGGCGCCGGTCCCGCGATGACCGACCTGATCTCCGGCACGGTGGATCTGCTGGTCGTGCAGGGCGCGGTAGCGCTGCCGCAAATCCGCGCCGGCAAAATCAAGGCGCTCGCCAATCTCTCGGCCACGCGCTCGGCCTCGATGCCGGATATTCCGACCGCGGACGAGACCGGCGTGCCCGGCCTCTATATGTCCGGCTGGTTCGGCTTCTGGGCGCCAAAGGGCACGCCGAAGGATGTCATCGCCAAGCTCAATGCCGCGACGGTGGAAGCGCTGGCCGACCCCGCGATCCAGAAGCGGTTTACCGAATTGGGGCTCGACGTCGCGTTCCGCGCGCAGCAGACCCCGGAGGGACTGGCCGCCTTCCAGAAGGCCGAGATCGAAAAATGGTGGCCGATCATCAAGGCCGCCGGCATCGGCGTGCAGGCGCAGTGAGCGCCAACCGCTATGGTTAGCGAATCCTTGAGACCGTGCGGGCCGTGGGCCCGCAATTCTACGACCACGCTTTAGGCTTAACCTTTACGCGTCTTTAATGGCGCGGTCGTAGGGTGCCTTTTGCGTGGCTCCGATCAGAGCGGCGCGGCCGGTCAGGATGGCCGGTGGTTCGCGTATGCGTCGGAGTTCAGAATGGATATCACCACGCTCGTTGGCCTGGTCGTCGGCATCATCGTACTGTGTGCGCTGATCCTGATGGGCGGTGACTTCCGGATGTTTTACGACATCCACGCCGTCATCATCATCTTCGGCGGCTCGTTCGCGGCGACGCTGATCCGCTTTCCGCTCAGCGCGATCCTGCACGGCATGCCGCTGGGCGCGAAATTCGCCTTCACCATGAGCCGCCTGTCGGCGCGCGACCTGGTCGACGAACTGGCCCGCATCGCCGAAATCGCCCGCAAGCAGGGGCCGGTCGGTCTGGAAAAGGTCGAGACCGACGAGCCGTTCCTCGCCAAGGGAATCCGCTACGTCGCCGACGGCTACGATCTCGAATTCATCCGCGACAACATGGAGCGCGATCGCGACAATTTTCTAATGCACCTGAACGAGGGTTCGAAGATCTATCGCGCGATCGGCGATTGCGCGCCGGCGTTCGGCATGATCGGCACGCTGCTCGGCATGGTGCAGATGTTCTCGAACATGTCGGATCCCTCAAAACTCGGTCCCTTCATGGCCGTCGCATTGTTGGCGACGCTTTACGGTGCGCTCGTGGCCAACCTGATCTGCCTGCCGATCGCCGACAAGCTGCATGGCAAGCTGATCGACGAGGAGACCAATCGCACGCTGATCATCGACGGCATCCTGATGATTCGCGATTCCAAGAGCCCGGCGCTGGTGCGTGAAATGCTGTTGGCCTATCTGCCCGAAAAACATCGTCACGAGGAAGGCGAACTGGCTCCGGCCTGATCGACGGCGGCATCCAGGCGCGGACGTAGAATATGGCAAAGAAAAAACGCGAAGAGGCGCATGGCGGTCACGGCTGGTTCGTGACGTTTGCGGACCTGATGGCGCTATTGCTGTCATTCTTCGTGATGCTGGTGGCGTTCTCCACCCAGGATTCCGCCAAGCTCAAGATCGTCGCCGGCTCCATGCGCGAAGCGTTCGGCGTGCAGACCGAGTCCAGATATTCGGGAATCGTCGAAGCCGACGGCCTGCCGACGCGGCCGAAACTGAAGAACGTCGAGCATATTTCGCCCGAGGAATCCTCCAATACCCCGACGCCCGACGACAAGGACCGTCAGCGCGAATGGGGTGCCAAACTGAAGGTCGATCGCGAGTTCGCGCTCGCCTCGGCCTCATTGCGCCAGGCGTTGCAGGACATGCCGGAACTGACCGAAATGTCCAAGCACATCATGTTCGAGGAAACCAAAGAGGGTCTCAATCTCGAAATCGTCGACCAGGATGGCCGCTCGATGTTCGCCGACGGCTCCAAGGTCCCCTATGACCGCACCCGCCGGTTGATCCAGAAACTGGCCGTGCCGTTGAAGGCGACACCGCTGCGGGTCAGAATTGTCGGCCACACGTCGGCCGGCTTGGTGCCAGCGCGCAGCGAATATGGCGCGTTCGATCTGTCGGCGGACCGCGCCAACGTCGTGCGTCAGATCCTCGAACGCGAGGGGCTGCCGCCATCCCATATCTACGCCGTCGGCGGCAGGGCCGACAGCCAGCCATTGTTTCCCGACGATCCGACATTGCCGGCAAACCGTCGCGTCACCATCACATTGATGCGCGAAAATCCGCCGCTTCCGCCAAACCTGAAGCCGTAAAACGGCGGAACTACCATAGTACCACCCCGTTATTTCGATCGGCTTTGCGTAAGCTCCGCATCGCATGCGGTGCTATGCTTGTCCGAGATTGACAGGCAGCGCGGAAGCGTCGATAGCCGCCCGGATCAATTCAACGACGAGAACGTTCCTCTTCCATCATGACTGTCAGCGTCACATCTACCGAAGCCCATGAGGGCCAGACCACCTCTGGCTTTTGGGCCCTGACGCTGGGGAGCATCGGCGTCGTGTTCGGCGATATCGGCACCTCGCCACTGTATGCGTTTCGTGAGGCTGTCACGCACGCGGCGGAAGGCCAGCCGGTATCGCGCATCATCGTGCTCGGTGTGCTCTCGCTGATCCTGTGGTCGCTCTTCATCGTCGTCACCGCCAAATATGTGCTGCTGCTGTTGCGCGCCGACAACAACGGCGAGGGCGGTACGCTGTCGCTGATGGCGCTGGGGCAGCGGGCGTTGGGCCGGCGGAGCTGGCCGTTGCTGGCGCTCGGCGTGGTCGGCGCCTCGATGTTCATCGGCGATTCCATGATCACGCCGGCGATTTCGGTCTTGTCGGCCGTTGAAGGTCTCAAGCTCGTCACGCCGGCGTTCGAGCACTACGTGGTCCCGCTGACGATCTTCATTCTGGTCGTTTTGTTCTCGGTGCAGAGCAGCGGCACCGCCCGCGTCGCCTCGCTTTTCGGGCCGGTTATGGTGGTCTGGTTCGCGACGCTGACGATTTTGGGCCTGATCCACATCAGCGACGATCCCACGGTGCTCTACGCGATCAATCCCTGGTACGCGATCCAGTTCATGCTTTCGCACGGCACGATCGGGCTGGTGACGATGGGTCTGGTGTTTCTGGCCGTGACCGGCGGCGAGGCGCTCTATGCCGACCTCGGTCATTTCGGACGGAAGCCGATCCAGGCCGGCTGGTTCTATTTCGTGATGCCGGCGCTCTTGATCAATTATTTCGGCCAGGGCGCGCTGGTGTTGGCCGATCCCGCAGCGATCGCAAATCCGTTCTATCGGTTGGTTCCCGGTATGCTGCTGTTGCCGATGGTGGTGCTCGCGACTGCGGCGACTGTTATCGCGAGCCAGGCGGTGATCACGGGCGCGTTTTCGCTGATCCGCCAGGCGGTGCAGCTCGGCCTCTTGCCGCGATTCGAAGTGCGCTACACTTCGGAGACGCATGCCGGCCAGATCTACCTGCCGCGCGTCAACCGCCTGCTGCTGATCGGGGTCGTGCTGCTGGTGCTGTTGTTCCGCACCTCGAGCGGCCTTGCCTCGGCCTATGGCATCGCCGTCTCCACCACCATGGTGGTCGACGGTATCATGGGCTTTGTCGTGATCTGGAAACTCTGGAACTGGCGCGCAGCGACGGCGGCGGCCGTCATCCTGCCCCTCGTCGTCGTCGACATGAGCTTCTTTGCTGCGAACCTCTTGAAGCTGCTTGACGGCGCCTGGGTGCCGCTGCTGTTCGGCGTTGCCGTGGCGGTGATGATCTGGACCTGGCGGCGGGGTGCGGCGATCCTGACCGCGAAGACGCGGCGCATCGAGGTGCCGCTGGTCGACCTGATCAAGAGTCTCGAAAAGCGTCCGCCCCACATCGTCAAGGGCACGGCGGTGTTTCTGACCTCCGATCCGAGTTTCGTGCCGACCGCGATGATGCACAATCTCAAGCACAACAAGGTGCTGCACGAGCACAATGTGATCCTGACCATCGAAACCGCCCAGACGCCGCGCGTCGATCCGTCCGAGCGCGTCAAGATGGAAAGCATCAGCCCGAAGTTCTCGACCGTGCGCTTGCGGTTCGGCTTCATGGAATCGCCGAACGTGCCCAAGGCGCTGGTGATCGCGCGCAAGCTCGGCTGGCAGTTCGACATCATGGCGACGTCGTTCTTCGTGTCGCGGCGGTCTCTAAAGCCATCGGCGCAGTCGGGCATGCCGCTATGGCAGGACCATCTGTTCATCGCGATGAGCCGGTCGGCGAACGACGCCACCGACTACTTCCAGATCCCCACGGGGCGGGTGGTGGAGGTCGGAACTCAGGTAACTATCTGATCAGCCTGAGAGATTTCTCAAGCATGCCCCTCTGACCCATGCGTTCGACGCATGTCTAGGGTCCGAATACGGCCTAACCTATGCGTCCACGGTAGGAGTATAGCCCTGCCGTTCTGAATTGTGCGTTGCAATAAGCAATCGAGGCGCAAATCCCATGTCATCTACAAGTGCGGTCACCGCGGCGGAAACGCCCGCGGCCAACGGTCATGGGGAAGTGCATTCCACCGCTGGCTTCAAAGCCCTGACGCTGGGCAGCATTGGTGTCGTCTATGGCGACATCGGCACCAGTCCGCTCTACGCTTTGCGCGAAGCCATCATCGCGGCCAGCGGGCCTGCGGGTATCGCCAGCCCGCAAGCCGTGCTCGGCGTGCTCTCGCTGATCCTGTGGGCGCTGATCGTCGTGGTGACGCTGAAATACGTCGTCATCCTGCTGCGCGCCGACAACAATGGCGAGGGCGGAACGCTGGCGCTGATGGCGCTGGCGCAGCGTGCGGTCACCAAGGGCGGCGCGATCGTGCTGCTCGGCATCATCTCCGGCGCGCTGTTCTACGGCGACGCAGTCCTGACACCGGCGCTATCGGTATTGTCCGCGATCGAAGGCATGAAGCTCGTCACAGTGACCTTCGAACACTATGTCGTGCCGCTGACATTGGTCATTCTTGTTGCGCTGTTTGCGGTCCAGTCCCACGGCACTGCGCGCGTTGCCGCATTCTTCGGACCGATCATGTGTGTGTGGTTCGCTGTCATCGCGATCGCTGCCGTGCCGCAGATCATGCTCCATCCCGAGGTGCTGTCGGCATTCAATCCGCTTTACGCGGTTTCCTTCATGCTCCATCACGGCATGATCGGCTTCATCACGCTGGGCGCGGTGTTTCTCGCCGTCACCGGCGCGGAGGCGCTCTATGCCGACCTCGGTCATTTCGGCAAGCGGCCGATTCAGACCGCGTGGCTGTTCATCGTGCTGCCGTCGCTGGCGATAAATTATCTGGGGCAGGGGGCGCTCCTGATTGGCGACCCCAAGGCCATCGAAAATCCGTTCTTCCTGATGTTCCCGGAGTGGGCGCTGATCCCGATGGTGGCGCTCGCCGCGGTGGCGACCGTGATCGCGAGCCAGGCCGTCATCACCGGCGCCTATTCGCTGACGCGTCAGGCGATCCAGCTCGGGCTGATGCCAAGGCTTGAAATTCGCCATACCTCGGAAGCGCATTCCGGCCAGATCTATATTCCCCGCATCAACATGCTGCTGTTTCTGGCGGTCATCCTGCTGGTGGTGCTGTTCCGCTCGTCGAGCGCGCTGGCATCCGCTTACGGAATCGCCGTGACGGGGACCATGGTGGTCACGGCCATGATGGGCTTTGTGGTGATCTGGCGGGTCTGGAACTGGTCGCCGATCGCAGCCGCCGCGCTGATCGCGCCGTTTTTGTTCCTCGACATCACCTTCCTCGCGGCCAATCTGCTGAAGGTGTTCGAGGGCGGCTGGGTGCCCCTGGCGCTGGGCGGCATCGTGATGCTGTTGATGTACACGTGGCGTCGCGGCAGCAAGCTGTTGTTCGAGAAGTCACGCAAGCTGGAATTCCCGCTGGCCGACCTGGTGGCGATGCTGGAGAAGCGTCCGCCGCAACGGGTGCCCGGCACCGCCGTGTTCCTGACCTCCGATCCCGAATGCGCGCCGACGGCTTTGATGCACAGCCTGAAGCACTACAAGGTGCTGCACGAGAAGAACGTCATTCTCACCATCGAGACCGCGCCGACGCCGCGGATCGACGACGCCGAACGGGTGCGGATGGAGCAGCTCAGCGAGACCTTCTCGCGGGTGACGCTGAAGTTCGGCTTCATGGAATCGCCCAACGTGCCGAAGACGCTGGCGATCGCCCGCAAGCTCGGCTGGCAGTTCGACATCATGTCGACGTCGTTCTTCCTGTCCCGCCGTGCGCTCAAGCCCGCCGCGCATTCAGGCATGCCGCGCTGGCAGGACCTGCTGTTCATCCGCCTCAGCCAATCGGCCAACGACGCCACGGATTACTTCCAGATTCCGACCGGGCGGGTGGTGGAAGTGGGAACGCAGGTGACGATCTAGGAGCGTGAGCCAATAACTCCGCCATCAGCGGGCATGGGACTTTTATGACATTCCTATACCGCCGGCCGGCTTGTCCTCTCGAGTTTATATGCCGGCAGACCAATCTCTCTCGTGCGGTCGAAAATTGCGACCGAACCGGAGGGAGAACGAGTCATGTGTGCGCAGGTCGTTGTTCAGGAACGGCGCGCCCTTTTAGCGGATTGGATGTCGAGAAAGTCCATGCGCTTGGCCGTGCTGCTCGGCGTCCTTCTAACCGTTAGCGTCGCGGTCAACGCGATGATAATCTTCGCCGATGCCAGCAGGCCATAACCGGCTGGCTCATTTCAGAGCCGCGACCTCGCGTGCTGGTGCTCTTCGGCCAACGTGTTGTCGCCCGAGTGCTAGACAGGAGTTCAAGCGGTGGCCGATGTTGAATCGAAGCTGCAGCAGGACATCACACCGGCGCCCGATGCCGATGCCCTTTTTGGCCCGGTAGCATCGGAGTTAGTGCGCTACCTTGCTTCAATAGCAATGACCGCCGCTGCGACGGTGGTGGCTGTCGGTGTCGAGACCAAGGTGACCATCCCCAACCTATCTCTGGTATTTGTCGTTCCAGTGATCATCGCGGGCGTCAGCCTCGGTCTGGGTCCGTCACTCTGTTCGGCGATACTGGGCGCTCTGGCCTTCAATTTTTTCCTGACCGAGCCTCGCTACTCACTGGCCGTCGACGACCCGTCGAACATCTGGGCGATCGGACTGCTGCTTGTCGTCGGTCTGATCGTGAGCGGCGTTGCCTTCACCTCCCGCCAGAGGGCGATCGAGGCGGCACGATTAAGAAGGCAGGCGACTGTCCTGCAAAGCTACAGCCGTGACGTCGTCGCGGCCGATAATACCAACACGATCGTCTCAATCACTTCCCAAGCTCTTGCAACACTCTTCCGGGTTCCTGTCGTCGTGATGCTTGTTACGGAGGGCAGGGTGGTTTCCTTCGAGCAAGTCGGCGACGCAGAGCCCCAGGAGGCCGAATTAGAGGCGGCGCGATCGGCCCTGGCGACTGGAACTGTCATGCGCAGCGACGTTTACCCGAACCTGGCCTCGCGCTTTGACTTTTGGCCCGTGCCGACGGCCGAAGGACCGAACGCCGTCATCGGACTCGCATTCGATCCGGACGAGCGTCCTGCGGCACCGGATACGCTGGTCAACATCGTCGTGCGTGTCTTGGCCCTGGTGCTTGACCGTCAACATGCACGGGGCTAGACGCGCTACTCGGCCCGCAAATCGAATCCGAGGACGCGATACAGGCGCTGCAAGACTGCAACAAAGCCCCGCCAATCTTATAGTGCCAAGATGGTGCATCCCGCCCAATAGTTCGGAGGAAGCTCGTTGTGAGCGTCGTGGCAGCCCACCTGTATCGCAATGGCAGGGAAGCAAAAGTCGTTTCATTAGATGAGCCCATCGATTGCAGGGGCAAATCCGAGTTTGTCTGGATCGGATTGTTCGAACCTTCGAAACGAGAGCTTGAGCAGCTTGAGAAGAATTACGGGCTTCATCCTCTTGCGATTGAGGACGCATTCAAAGCGAACCAAATACCGAAGGTTGACGTCTACGGCGACCAACTATTTGTAATGACGCGCACCGCTCATCTTGAGCGCGATCGCATAGCCTACGGCGAAACCGCAATTTTTGTCGGGAAGAATTTCATCATTTCGGTCCGGCATGGCTCGGCACGGGCGCATAGCGAGCTCCGCGCGCAACTCGAAGCGGCGCCTAGCCTGCTGGGCCAAGGCCCAGACTATGTTCTCCACGCCATCCTCGATTTCATCGTTGATGGCTATTTCCCGGTTGTCGAAACGATCGAGGAGCGCGTTCTGGTCATGGAGCAAAGCGCTCTCGACAGCTTCCTCAGCCGCACAGAGGTCAAGCGAATCTTCGGCCTGCGCCAGGAACTGATCCGCTTTAAGCGGATCATCGGCCCCATGACGGAGGTCTGCGGCCGGCTCGTGCACCTCGATACACCGTGTCTCGACGCCAACGCTCGTCCTTATTTCCAAGACGTCCTGGACCACGTGCGACGCGTCGATGCGATGGTGAGCTCCTTGCGAGACGTCCTGACTTCAGTTTTTGAGGTGAGCAACCTACTGGAGCAGCAGCGTCAGGGTGTGATCACGCGGCAGTTGGCCGCTTGGGCTGCGATACTGGCCGTACCCACCGCGATCGCCGGGATATACGGCATGAATTTCGAAAATATGCCCGAGTTGAAGACCCAATATGGCTACTTTGTCGTCGTTGGTATTATCGCTCTGCTTTGCACAGTGCTTTACTTGCGTTTCAAACGCGCTCGATGGCTCTGATAGTAGGGGTCGCCGCTTTGCCGGGCTGGCAAGACCTGCTGTTCATCCGCCTCAGCCAATCCGCCAACGGCGCCACGGATTATTTCCAGATCCCGGCGGGCGGGTGGTGGAAGTGGGAACGCAGGTCACGATCCAGGGCGTGAACCCAAAAGTTCCGCCTAAATTGTCGCAAGACGGCAACAGCTTGATTTTTTTTGGGCGGAACAGAACATCTGACTCCACACGCATCCCGGTTTGGACCAGTCTCTTGAAGCCGGGGGTCGGCGGATCGAAGTTTTGCCCGGCTGGCCGCAGGGCGCGAATGCCCGCGGCATTTCAATGCGACTGTGGGACTGTGCTCGGAAGCCTAAGCTGAAGCCTTGAGAGTGGCAAAATATTCCGATGCGATGACACTGTGAGGAGTAGCGCAAATGAGTTTCATCGGCGCGAACGACCATTCCAGCCCCGATAATCCCGAAGATCCGCTGTACTACGCACCGCGCTCGGCGCGCGGCACGGCGAACCCACGATCTAGCGTGACACCGCAGAGATCAGACCATTTGCCTCCCACGCCCCCGTTGTCTCGTTATGATGAGATGCGCGAGGAGGCTTTCGCCAAATTCACCCGTCCGCTGGAGTCCCAATTCGTTTATGAACGCCGTCGACCACGCGGACTGCTCGCCACTGCGGGTGCAATTGCCGCAGCGATCGGTGTCACGGTGATCCTGGCGCTCGTTTTGTTCAACGTGTTTCCAAGGTCGAAAAGTGATCCCTCGGAACTCGCCGTTTCCATTTCGACTCCTGCATCGGCGACGCCGGCCCAGGTGACGTCCGAAGACTCCCAGGCGCTGCTTCAAGGATTCAAGCAGTTTCAAAAGATACAAGAAGGCCAAGACCCGGAACATGCTGTTTCCGAACCCGCCTCCGTTGGAACGGCTAAAGCAGGGCCCGAAAAATCCCAAGCTCTGCTTGAAAAATTCATTCAGTGGCAGCAAAGGAAATAGCGTCAAGAACAGGACACGCGGGCCGGCGATTTCCGAAAGCCGTCTCCTATCAATGAAGCTCGCCGAGCAACGCCTTGGCCTTTCGAAGGTCGCTTGTGTCAAAACCTTCGGTGAACCAATGGTAGATGGGGGCGAGAAGGTCACGTGCCATTTGCCGTTTTCCCTGATCGCTCAAGAGCCGCGCCAGGCTCATGGCCGCGCGCAATTCCCACGACTTTGCCTGCTGTGCTCGCGCAACGGTCAGGGAATGCTCGAAATACGCTTGGGCTTTCGCCACGTCTCGCTGCGGCGACTTGAGCGCGATTTCACCGGCAACGCGATAAGCTTCAGCCTCGCACCATCTTTCCTTGGTTGCGTCCATCGCCGTCATTGCTTTGTCGATGCAGCGCCAGGCATCATCGAACTGGCCTGAATCGGCGTGAGCGGTTGCCAGCATGAACTCGTGCTCCGGTGTAAATATCGTCGATCCGGCTGACCGCCATAAATCGATGCCCGCCGTGACGATCTCGACGGCTTTTGCGGCTCCTGTGAGGGTCAGGATATAGCCCCGCCGTAACACGCCTTCCGCTTTTCGGAACGGGGCACCTTTCTCCTCGGCTAACACGACAAGCTCTTTGAGACGCTCGTTTGCCGCGTGGTAATTCCCGCAGTAGGTATTAACAAGAATCGGGAAATTCAGCGTAAACATCAAGGTGGCAGCATGCTCAATCTGGCGCGCTTCCGCTAGCGCGCACTCTGCGTCGTTGAGCGCAGCCTCAGGATAACCGAGCAGCCATGAGGCCATTGAACGAAAGGCCAGGCACGTCACCCGGAGGTCCTGGCCAAATCGCGTCATCAATCGCCGGTGCTCGGCGGGGCGGTAGAGGGCAAGGACTTCATTGTAGTGTGCTTTGGCCTCAACGAGGTCTCCCATGAACGCGAGCGTACTCGCCATGGTGCGGTGTCCAACCATGAGCGGCACCGCCGCTCCCTCCTTCTCGCCGAGCGCCAAAAACCGTGCCGCGAGCTTTTGCGCAGCATCACCATTGAAGTTTATGAAATTAACGATCCACTGGCCAAAGAGAGCTGACAGCAGCAACGAAGGGTCGTCGGGAGGTTCTCCGAGCCGTTCGGCTTGCTCGATCAACGCTCTCACCTGGGCTACGGCAGCCTTCGTTTCGGGTGCGCCATATCCTTTGACATGCATGAGCGTGTTCAAGAGTGCGACTTGCAAAATGATCTGCTCGCGCCGTAAGTCGGACGTGCTGGGCAAGGTTGCGATTTGCGCCAGAGCCTGGCTAAGTTGTTCTGCGGCTTCGACCAGTGCCGAGCGCTCCTGTGACCGCTGTCCCGCCTTGCCCCACAGGCGCGCTGACTTCTCAATCAGGTCGGCCTTTGTGTAGTGACGCGCCAGCAGCTCAGGCTGGCTCTCGGCGATTTCTGCGAACTGACTTTCGAGGATTTCGGCGATGCGCGCATGCAGCGCACGCCTCGGCTCTCTCAACAACGTACTGTAGGCTGCGTCCTGCACCAGCGCATGCTTGAACAGGTAGCTGGCATGTGGCGGGGTGCCCTGTCGAAACAACAAGCCCGCCGCAATGAGCCGGTCGAGGTCGGAGTCCAATTCTGGCTTCGGCTTTCGCACGAGCGCAGCCAGCAGCATGTGAGGAAATTCCCGGCCGATCGCCGCGCCGACCTGTGCCACGTCCTTCGCCGGGCCGAGCCGATCGAGCCGCGACATCAGCGAAGCCTGAAGGCTTGCCGGAACCGCCACGACAGGCGTTGGTGCCCCCGCGCAAACCCGCTGCGCATCACTCTCATCCTCCGCGTCCAGCACCGCCTTGGTCATCTCCTCGGCGAACAGTGGAATGCCGTCGGTGCGCTCGATGATGTCCTGGCGAATGCCCGCCGGCAACGATCGGTTGCCGACGACTCTCTCGATCAGGAAATCGATGTCGCACGGCGCCAGTCGATGGAGGGTCAGCTCAGTCACGTGCGGCGGTCCGATCCAGGGCGGGCTGAATTCCGGCCTGAAGGTAACGAGTATCAAGAGCCGGTGGCTCACGGCCAGGTCCACCGCCCGGGCGAACAATTCGAGGCTGGTTGGATCGGTCCAATGCGCATCTTCGAAAATCATCAGCACGGGATTGATCCGCGCCAGCGCCTCGATGTGCGAACCAAGAGCTTTCAGCGTTTTCTGACGGCGGAGCTGTGGCTCAACTTCAACCGGCGGATAGCGTCCATCGTTGGGCAGCGACAGCATTTCGGCAAACAGCGCCGCATCCTCTGAAGGCGTCGAGCTTTGCGCCAGCAGCGCGTCAAGCTTGTCCATTTTCGCTTGCTGGCTGTCATCGTGAGCAAAGCCAGTGGCGCGCAACATCTCGCCGATCACCGGATAGAGCGTGCTGTCGGTATGCTGCGGCGAGCAGAAGTACTGCAGGCGTATGTGCGGCTCGTGAGCAAGCTGTTCCAACAGCGCGACGGTGAGCCGCGATTTTCCGATCCCCGCTTCACCTGAAAGCAGCACCACCTGACCTTCGCCACCCTTGGCCCGCTTCCATCGGCTCAGAATTAGCTCCATTTCTTCATCACGACCGATCAGCGGCAGTACATCGCAGCTTTGGAGAGCGTGCGATCGGCTGGTCACCGTTGTCCTGCCGGCGACTTGCCAAGCGGCGACTGGTTTTACGAGACCCTTGATCTCGACTTTACCGAGATCGAGATACTCGAATTGCGGTCCCGCGATCGTCTTTGTGCGACCCGAGATAACAACGCTGCCGGGTTGTGCGAGCGATTGCAGTCGGGCGGCAAGGTTCGGGGTGTCGCCAAGGATGCCATGCTCCTCCGAAATCGCGCTGTCAGACATATCGCCGACAATCGCGACACCCGTTGCAACACCGACGCGCGCGCTCAATTTCTCTTTCGCGGGCAAGGCGGCGATCGCGTGCACTAACGCGAGGCTGGCTTGAACGGCGCGTTCTGCGTCGTCTTCGTGCGCCTGAGGATAGCCAAAACATACGACCGCACCGTCCCCATGATGTCGCGCGACAAAGCCGTCGAAATGGGCAACCGTTTCAGTAATGCAGCGCCGGTAGCCGGCGATGATTGCGCTGAAGTCTTCGGGATCGAGCCTCGCGGAGAGCGCAGTCGATCCGACCAGGTCACAGAACAGTACCGTAAGCTGTCGGCGCTCGATCGGGCGTGAGTCCCGTGCCATCGGCACCACCGCGGGAGAATCCACGCGCATTTTGGTGCCGCAGTCACCGCAAAACTTGGCTAGGGCCGAGTTTGCCGCGCCGCAGGCCATGCAGCGCCGCACTACTGCAGCTCCGCATTGCCCACAGAATTTCCTTTGCTCCAGGACTTCGGCTGCGCAATTCGTGCAGTGCATCCGGACCTCAACGGACATCAAGACGCCACTACAATGCGCCAGAAGTCGAGCGATCCATGTGATCGTGGTCACAACTCCGGGTGGTCCGTCTCGATGTTCCGGTACGGGTCAGACTGGGGCATCGAGACTTAGCCGGGTGATGTCGGTGCTGGCCCTCGATAACGGGGTTCCTCAGGTCGCCTGTTTACGTCTGAAAGTGCCAAAGGCGGACGAGAGCTACTCGCTCAGCGACCGGATCAGTCCGGTGCCATTCAATCGCGGTGTGCCGCTTCCCAATCTTTTGCAGCCTTCACCGACTCTTCGAAAGCTGCGCCGCTTTCGAGCAGCGCACGTTTGAATGCGGGTTCGAGCGGCTGTTCGGCGCCAGTATCGTCGAGCGGCATCTTGTCTTCCCGCACCGCCGTCATTAACCGGGCAATCTCGCCTGCCGCATGGGCCGGTGTGTGCATCAGCACCAGCCGGCGCATCGGCATGGGGTTGTTCGGCACGTGACAATTATCGCATTGCGCGTCGCGCATCCGCAGCGCCAGCGTCCTGTAGGTGGAGTCGAGCGTTGCTAGATAAGGATTGTTTGGCCGGAACAAGCCGTCGAAGAGCGTCACGCGCGGCTGGATGCGTCCCTCCTTGTCCATCCACATCCATTTGCTGTCGAACCTGGGCCATATCGGTTGCGTGGAGACAACAGGGCTGTCGCTGCCCCGCTCGGTAAATTGCCCGATGACGATCTTCGCGGTCTTTGACCCAGAGCAGGACCGCATTCGCGGCTTGATAAACACCCCACTTCGCCTCCAGGTGCCAGAACGGATAGGGAAACTGCCCAGGCGGCAACAAGTTGCGGAACCCGGCCCGCAGACGGATCAGGTACAATCGCTCGCGCTCGACGTACTCGGTGCTGTACTCGCCGCCTGTACATGAACAGCGGGAGGTAAAGACCGGTAATCACATCGGGCGAAAACTGCGTGAGGTTGGTGTCACTGAGCGCCGCCGCGGCATCCTGGTTCCGGCGACCCCACAGCAGTCGCGGCGCGAGGCTGCGCCGCAGCGCGGAGTCGCCGAACAGGCTGCGCCGGCATCGGTCGAAGGCTGCCGAACATGGGCTTACCGCGTCGGCTTCATGTAATTTGCCACGAGATGGTCGGCGACCTTGCGACCCATTGCATCTCCGATCTCCAGCGAATTGCGGAAATGAATGCCGCCCCAGACGCGCACTTCTTTGTGCTCCTGGGCCATCTGCGCAAAGCTGGTGAATTGGCGTGAAAGCCGCGCGTCGGAAGTATCGGTCGCGACGAAACTTTCCGTCCCGTTGCCGAAAACTGCCTCCAGAACGCCGCGCGCCGCACCCGCGTTGATCCCCGCCTGCGACGGGTATTCCGGATGCATCGGCGTGGTGTTCAGTGGCTGCCAGCCTGCGACGCGTTCAGTCGCATCGTTGCCGTCCTGGTCGCCGTTGCGGATCGCGGTGATCGGCCGCCAGAAGTTATATTGGAATTTGGCGTCCCAATCGACGATGAAGCAATTGGCGAGTGCCATGGACATCAGTGCGAACACCCGCGCGCTTTCCGCCACCGGGAGGCTGTGACGAGCGGAAGCCTGTCTGGCCGCCTGGAACCATGCGGGCCCAAGGTTGGCCTGTGTCCAGAAGCGCACGACGTCGGACTGCGCGTCGGTCCGCTTCGTGCTTTTCACTCCGCCCATTTCCTTGGTTTCGTTGTAATCGCGCGCGTAAAGCGCACTGTTGAGGGCCGGTGGCGGAGCCGGGCGGAACTGACTCGCACTCTCCATGCCCCACGGCTTGGCGGTCGCATATTGAGGGAAGAGCGGCGGCGTGGTCGGTACCCATACGCCGGGCGTGGTGAGTGGGCGGTATGTGTCGGGCGTGTTTGTCGCGTCGCTCTGCCGTTCCGTGAAAACGGCGTCCGCAACTTTTACGCCTAAATCAATACCCGCGGTTCGTGCGGGGTTGTCCGGAATGGTTTTCATCGTCTCTGCGAAGGCTGCATCGATCCGCTCCTTCTGGCCAGGATACTGGCGCATGAGAATTTCGCGGGCAGCCGCCGCGGCCGCGGCCTCGGCTGAGGCGATCGGGTCACTTGGAAGTTCCGGTATGTACCGTGAATATCGATTCTGCACCGAATTGACCGCGTCAGACATAGACACGTTCACCAGAGCCATGCTGCGCGTCCACGGATTACCGGCCACGTTGACCGCCTTCATCACGTCCATTGCGGTGCTATTCCAGTCGGTGATGACGTCCGCACGGACCGGTGTATTGGCTGAAATTAGAGCCAGGCCGACGATTGCAGCTTTCAGCACGTTCATCGTTGCCTCCTTCGAAAAGTTGGATTTTCGAATGACCGCCAATGTGGTGTGAATGTACCTCCGTAATCATCTTGCCGTGCGCGCATCCGCATCCGCGCTCCGTCACGCGAAAGCGTCACTCAACTACTGGGGTCCATTACAATTTTTGCCAGGTAGTGCGACTGCGGCAGTGCTTAGTGAACGTCGAGCCTGCGCTCAGCCGTGTCCGTTGTCGAAGCTGACATCGCGGACCAGCGGTCTTCAAAACTCGCAGTTGGGAGATTGTTCGAGTCAGCCGGGCCGCCTTTCGAGTTGGTCGTGCCCTCGGTCCAAGGCGAGTGCGACCTCATGGTGACGGCGGTTGCGGCAACAGCGAGCAGCGCGACGGCCACGAACCCAGTAATCGTTCGATGCTTCGTCATCAGAACCTCCTGTGGTCCCAAAGTCCCTTAGCGTGGGTCACGGGAACTTGGCGAAGGTTCAACAGCAAGCGACACGTATGGATCGCGCGAATTCACAGATCCGACAACGAAGCTGTTCCAAATGCAATTGCTGCTCAGACCGAGTGCTGGGCGCGGATACACTTAGGTCAAGGCATAGACCTTGGCCTCCCACGGAAAGATCGGCTCCCGGCCGGCCCATTCGAGCGGCACGTTGCGATCCTGCGTGACCTCGCGCCAGTGCATGCCCGTTGGGGTCGTCGGCCAGTTCGGCACGCGGTATTCAGAAGCGGGCGCGAACGGCAGCGCCGTTTCAAAATCCGAAAAATTGGCGACGACGACCACGGGGTGGTCGATTCCCGGCCGGCCCCGCCGCCAGACAAGCACGCGTTTACCCTGCTCGAAATCGACGTGGATGAACTGCGTGTCGTTGACAGCAAGCGCATCAGACCTCGTGCGAAAACGGACGAGGCGGGCGCAATAGTCGAATACGCGCCGGCGCCAAGTGTCTTGCAGGCGATCGAAGTTCACTGGATCGACCTGCTTTTGCGGATGGACGACCGCGAGGTCATGCTGGTCAGCGAACTCTTCGCCCGCGAAAATCATGGGGATGCCGACGGCAGTCATCAGGCAGACGAAGGCGAGCTTGATCCGCCGCTCCGTGTTCCAAACGCCATTGTTGTTGAGAAGATTGTACAGCCGCTCGTTCCTGACGCCCTCAACATCGTGCGAGGTCACGTAGTTGATCGCTTGAGAGCCATCGGCGAAGCCAAGCAGACGGCAGTCGATCAGTTTGCGCACCGTCCACTCGAAACTCGGCTCCTTTTCGTCATTTCGTCCCATGATGGCGTAGCGAACCATCCGCTTGAACTCTTCGTTCCACAGGCCGTCGAGGCGGTTCTGGCGCACAAGATCAATCGGTACCGCCAGATCCTCGCCGACGACGAGGAAGCGTTCGTCGGCAACCTGTTCCAGCAAGCCCTGCGCCAGCCACCGCGAGCGCCATATGGCACGGGCAAGATCCTTGTACTCTTGTACGAAGTCCCAGTTCATGATGTTGGGCACGCTGTCTATCCGGATGCCATCGATCCGAAAGTCGAGCATCCAGTGCGCAAGGCAGGTCAGCATGAGGCGACGCGCCGGCACGAGGCGGGCGGTTCCGCCGGCGATCGGATCGTAAGCGTCGGTCAAGAAGTTGTACTTGAAGAGGTCACCGCCAAAGTCGTCCCGGGCGTCTTCCTCGGGGTCGCCCGTCCCGCGGTGGATGTGGAAGTCGAGAAAATTGATGTACCGATACGCATACCGTGTTGCGAAGGCCATCACGACATCAGCGAAGAACCGAAGGCGATGCCGATGGCACGCGGTCACAAGCGCTGCAAGATCGGCGGATGCCGTCGGCGAGGCATGGACCCTCGGAAATCCCAAATCAAAATCGGCGGCGAAATAGTTGCTTGTCGCGTAGCCCCACTCGCGGTTGACGAAGCTGTCAGCCGGCGGCAAGAGTTCGAGAGCATTGACGCCGAGGTCTTCGAGATGTGCCTCGCCGGGCGCGAGCGCGGCTACGCCCGCGAAATTGGTCGCTGCCGCGGTCCGCTCGATGAGCGCAAGGATATCACGGAAAGTCCCACTGGCGACGCTGACGGTGCCCTCTGTTTCAATCCGGCTCCACCGCGTCGGCAGCTCGTAGATGACGAGATGGTTGTTGCCGGGAAGTCCTTCGAGCCGTGGGTCGTTCTGCCAGTCCGGTTCGTCGCCGGCGGGATCGCAGGGCACCAGCTCATTTTCCCGCCACTTCACTACGGCCGCCGGCCCGCGGTCGTCGTCGGTGAACGGGAGCGGCAGCGCCGGTGCGCGCAGCCGCCAATCCACCGTCCAGGCGGTCGGGTCCGTGCACAGGATGCGCGTCGACACCGGCGTCTTCGGGTTCGCGTTGGTGACTTCGAACCAATAGTGATAGACGCGGTTGTTCGCCAGCCCACAGGCTGCGGCCGCTACTTCCCATAGATCGGCCGAGACCGGTGAAGCAGCCAGATCGAACCTGTTCAGCTGCTGAAAGCTCGGTGGGTTTCCCTCGAGGAACGTGCCGATGACAAGGGCGGGTGGCGGGTTCACACGTCCCGGGCGCCAGAGCACGAAATGGGTTCGCTTTCTCTGGAGAAGATCAAAGGGCATCGGCCTCTTCCTCGGATGTCTGCGGCACCGCACCACCCACGTTACGCGCGTGCCAATAATCCGCGATCGGGATACTGGCTGCCGCAATCATCTCGCGCGCAGGTACGTTGCCCTGATGAATATAGCGCGATACCGCAGCCTCACTGCGGAGGTCGCAGTTCGATGCCGTAGCGAGCATAGATCCGCGCGATGGTGCCATCGGCCAGCATGGCCTCGATCGCCGCATCGACACCCTGTTGCAGCTTGTCGTCGGGGCGGATCAGCCCCGCCGCAATATTCCAGTTCAAATCCTGGTCGCTCTCGAAGGCCGGAATCAGGCGTAACGGCTTGTCGGCATGCTGCAGGTTGAACCAGCCGACCGTCATCGGTGTGACGGCGGCCGCTTCGATCTCGCGATTGGCTAGCGCTGCAACAATGTCATCCTCGTATACGAACGGGGAGGTGACGGCGCCGCCCTTGCCGAGCGTCATGGAGACCAGCGAGCCGACCTGTACCCCGACCCGCTGATAGGAATCGAGGCTTGCCAGCGACGACGCCTTCGAATCGCTGCGCACCGCGAGCACGACGCCGCTGCGATGATAAGGGCGCGTAACCCGTACACCGCCCGCAGGCGGCGCATCCTTGCGGGCGATGACGTCGAGCACGAGGTCGCAATCGGCGCGGCGATACTGGATCGCACTGACCACCCATTCCCGCGTCAGCTTGACACCGAGTTGCTCGGCAATCTTCTCGCCGAGTTCGATCTGAAATCCCGGGACCGGTCCGGACTTGCTGGCAAACGGCAGCGCGTTGGGGCTGGCGCAGAGCGTCAGCGCGCCGCGTTCGATGACGGCTTCCAGCGAGCGGGCATCCGCCGACGCGTTCCACAGCATTACCAGCGACAGGCTTGCCGCGTATCTGATGAGGCGATATCGCGGTCTCCACGCCGCAGAAGACGCCTTAGTCATCGAGCCCTCGAATGTACGCCATGAGCGCGGTGATCTGGGCGTCATTGAACACCGCCCCATACGCGGGCATGGAGCCCGTCTTGCCCTTCTTGATACGCTCGATCATGAATTCGTCGCTGCGCTCGGACTTCGACAGCTTCGGACCCCGGCCGGCATGGCGGCCGCCATCCTGGTGACAAAAGCCGCAATTGCTAGAGAACATTTTCCGGCCCTCGAGGTCGTTCGGCGAGGCTTCGGTTTTCGCCTGCGAACTCGTAGAGTCTGCTGAGTTGGGCTGTTGGGCAAACGCGACGGTCGACAGCCATGGCCAGATGATGGCCAGGGAGGCCGCAGTTACAAACGGTATTCGCATTCCGGCATCCGTATTTGCCGCAAGCGCGGCCATGTATTGGCAGGCAAAGGCGGCAGGGGCGATCGATCCCTGCCGCCCACGCCAACGTCATTGTCTGAGCGCGAAGACCACCAGGGCTCCGGTATTCTTCGACATGCTCTTGAAGGGCTCGCCATAGAGCGCGACGAACTCGTCGGCCACCAGGCTGCCCCAGCCTGCCGGTACGGCGATGTACTGCTTGCCACCGGCCATGTAGCTGATGATGCCGGCGTTATGTCCCATGCCGTTGTTGCGCGACCAGAGCTCTTCGCCGGTTTCCGCATTGTAGGCGTGCACGATGCCTTCGGAGTCCGGCACGAATACCAGATTGCCCGCGGTGGCGAGAACGCTGGCGAGCGGCGGGTACTTGTATTGCACCTCCCATTTCTTGGCACCGGTGACCGGATCGCGGCCGCTGAGATGACCACGGGCCGGTCCGTCCGGCGGCGGGATAAACTTGAACGTGGCGCCGATGTTGAGCTGGGCCATCGGCTCCAGGACCGGCGTGCTCTTCTCGACGGTCAGCTCCATGCACCACTCCTGCCCGATCCGGTAGAAGAGGCCGGTCTTGGGGCTGTAGGCGCCGGAGTTCCAACTGATGCCGCCGGCGATGGCCGGGCACAATGGCGGGTCCACCTTGCCTTCCGAGAGATCGCGGCGACCGATCAGTTCGCCGGTCTTCGGATCGATGCTCTTGACGAAGTTGATGTTCTTTACCAGCTGCCAGACGTTCTCGATCTTGGCGTTGGACCGATCGTAGACGAAGATGTGTCCGCCCTTGTTGGCGTGCACGACGAGCTTCTTGCCGCCACGGTCGATCATGACGAACTCTCCCACGGAAGAGTCGAAGTCCCAGGCGTCGTGCGGTAGCTCCTGATGGTAGAATTTGAGCTTGCCGGTATCGGGATCGAGCGCGATGACCGAAGTCGTGTAGAGATTTTCGCCCGGCCGCGGTCCGCTCTTCTTCCAGTCCGCGCCAGCCCAGTCGTAGAGCGGGGCCGGGTTGGCGGTGCCCCACCACACCGCATTGTTTTCCGGGTCATAGGTGCCGGGCATCCAGCCGCCGCCGCCGCCGGTACGCCAGGAGTCACCACCCCAGGTCTTCATGGCCTCTTCGGTACCGGCGACCGTGAAGAATTCCCATTTCTTCTGTCCGGTCTTGCCGTCGACGCCGAAGATCGGTCCGCGATGCGGCCATTCACCGCCCTGAGCGCCAATGATCACCTTGTCCTTGACCACTAGCGGCGCGCCGGTGAAGCCGACCGTCATCTTCTTGGAATCCAGCAGCTTGGTGTCCCACGCCGGCTTGCCGTCCTTCAGATTGAGCGCGATCAGGCGCCCATCGACCGTGCCGACGTAGAGATTGCCGTGTCCGATGGCGATCCCGCGGTTGTAGGGCGAATGCGTCTGCTTGGCGACCAGCTCTTCGTCGAGCTCCGGCGCGTAGGACCAGATTGTCCTGCCGGTCGCGCCGTCCAGCGCCCAGATACGGCTGTAGGAGCCCGAATAGTACAGCACGCCGTCAAGGGCCAGCGGCGTTGACTGCAGACCGCGGGTGGCGCGCTCCGGAAAATGCATCCAGGCAACTTCGAGATTCTTGACGTTGCCGGTATTGATCTGGTCGAGGCCGCTGTAATGGTAGGACTTGTAGGTGCCGTGATAGGTCGGCCAGTCGTTCTGGGCCGCCTCGGCATTGAGGGCCGCGTCTTGAGGCTGCGTCGGCGCTTGAGCGCGCGTCGGCGAGACAGTGACCAGGGCAGCCACCGCCAGCGCGGCGCAGCCGACGAGATATCTTTCATGGAAAGTCATCTGTATCCTCCCCTTGGTTTGTTGGTTGGGCCGAATTTTCGTCGCGACCCTTGCAGAATGCTCTGGTGTCAAAGCCTCATAGGGTCGGTGGTTCGAGATGGATGGCACGTACCGGCGGGACTACCATCGCGAGGAGACGGCAGCACTTCTTGTCGCCTGAGTGAGAAGCGGACAGAGGTTCGGGCGAAGGATTGTTTTCGAGGAGGGCGCCATCCAGGGCAGGGCGGCAGATGCCGCCATGGCCAGAACTTGCCTGCCCCGTGCTGCTCCCGGCGATGTCGGTGCGGTGCACCATGACACGTCCCTCGATGCGCACGCCATTAGTTGACCGGATTGTTGTTTTTTTGTGGACCATCGGTCGGCAACCTTAGGGCCAGCGATAGCGCCTGCGCAGGCGCATCGCAGCATCAGCTGATCGGCGAAGATCCGATGCCGCCGTTGCCCACAGACGCCGAGAGCGTCAGTCGCTAAAGTTGCTCGGTGGACACGCGAAGCCAACGTCACACTTCGTTCAAGAACTGCGTGCTAAATGGCACCTGATCGTCATGGCCGGATGTACGCCGTGGCTTTTCGGGCCCCGGCTTTCATGCCGGGGTTTTTCGTTATGTCTGGAGGCTGCGAGCCTCGCGATGTGCTCCACGACCGTCTCTCGCGACAAGAAGACTTAGGGGCAGGTGACGATGGGTGCGGTTTACCGTCTGGCGATGCGCGAGGACGCAAGCCGTCTCTACGACATTCGACGGCGATCGATCGTTGAGCTTGCACCTCCGACAATGCCGAAGGCCGAGGCGGAGGCGTGGGCAACGAAGCTCACACCATCCGGAATGGAGCGAAAGCTGCGTGAGCTGGAAGTTTGGGTTGCCGAGCTGGACGGCATCGTCGTCGGTTGGGGGGCCATTCACGGCGACAGGCTGGAGGGTTTGTATGCTGCGCCTGAGTTTGCCGGGCAGGGCGGAGGTGCCGGATTGCTCGATATGCTCGAAGGGCTGATGCGCGACCTCGGGTTCCCTTCGGTGCATGCAGAGGCAAGCTCAAACGCCCGCGATTTCTACCTTCGTCGAGGCTACAGGGCGAACGGTCCTCAAACGCCGGAGGGTGCCTGGCCGATCGCGAAAGAACTTCTGGCCTGAAACAGGGCTGGCAAGAGAATAAGTGCGTTGGGCGGCGGCCAGTTTTGACGGCCCTTTAAGACGTTCGCGGCGCTTGATTTTCGGCGCGCCAGGGGCGACTTTGGCGCCCGCGCGGCGGGGCTGATTGGAGCCCTGCGCGGCGGGTTTTCGGGAGGATATGTTGGCGGACCATCAGGTGCACGATTTGACGCCGGAAGACGTCTCGAAGGGGATGGCGGAAGGGCGCTATCTTCTGGTCGACGTCCGCGAACCCAATGAGGTCGCGGTGGAAGCCTATCCGGACGGTGTGGTCGTTCCGCTCCAGAGCTTCGATCCGGCGGCCATTCCTGACCCGCAGGGAAAGCAGGTGGTTTTCGCCTGCCGTTCGGGCAAGCGCTCGGTGACGGCCTCGCTGGCTGCCCAGGCGGCGGGCCTTCCCTACGACAAGCATCTGGCCGGTGGCATCATCGGCTGGAAGGCTGCGGGGTTGCCGACCAAAACCGGCGGCTGATCCCCACCATGACATCCATGAATAAGGTCTTTGCCGACCTTCCGGTCACCGTGTTCGAGGCGATGTCGCAGGCCGCCCGCGACAACAACGCCATCAATCTCGGCCAGGGCTTTCCCGACGATCCCGGGCCGGAGGATATCCGCCGCGCCGCGGCCGACGCGACGGTGAATGGCTACAACCAATACCCGTCGATGATGGGCATTCCCGAACTGCGGCAGGCGATCGCGGCCCATTACGGACGCTGGCACAAGCTCTCGCTCGATCCGATGACGGAAGTGATGGTGACCTCGGGCGGCACCGAGGCGCTGACGGCGTCCATCCTCGCCGTGGTCGAACCCGGCGACGAGGTCGTGGTGTTCCAGCCGGTCTATGACAGCTATCTGCCGATCATCCGCCAGGCCGGCGGCATTCCGCGCCTGTTGCGGCTCGAACCGCCGGGCTGGCGGCTGACGGAAGAAATGCTGGCCAGCGTCTTCAACCCGAAGACCAAGGCGGTGCTGTTCAACAACCCGCTCAATCCGGCCGCGGTCGTCTATCCCCGCGAGGACCTCGAATTGCTGGCGCGGTTCTGCCAGCAGTTCGACACCATCGCGATCTGTGACGAGGTCTGGGAGCACGTGATCTTCGACGGCCGCGAGCATATCCCGCTGATCACGATTCCGGGCATGCGCGACCGCACCATCAAGGTCGGCAGCGCGGGCAAGATTTTTTCGCTGACGGGATGGAAGATCGGCTTTGTCTGCGCCGCTCCGCCGCTGCTCAGGGTAGCGGCCAAGGTGCATCAGTTTCTGACCTTCACGACAGCGCCGAACCTGCAGGCCGCCGTCGCCTACGGTCTCAACAAGCCCGACGAATATTTTTACGACATGCGCAAGGAACTGGCGCGGAGCAGGGACCGTTTGACGAAGGGATTGGAGAGCATCGGCTTTCCCGTGCTGAAGTCGCAGGGAACGTATTTCCTCACCGTTGATCTATCACCGCTCGGTCTCAACGAAACCGACGTCGAATTCTGCAAGCGTATCGTGACCGATTATAAAGTCGCCGCGATTCCGGTATCGGCGTTCTACGAGCAGGACGCGGTGACCTCGGTAGTGCGTTTCTGTTTTTCCAAGAAGGACGAAACGCTGGATACCGCGCTGGAGCGCCTGTCGGACGCGGTGCACGGCCGCCGCAAGAGGTAGCAGATGCGCGATCCAATCCGGGGCTTGCTTCGCCTGATCAGTATGATGACGGTCGCGCTGTCGCTCTCGCCCGCCCGGGCGCAGGAGCGCACCGTGAACTTCTACAACTGGTCGAACTATATGGCACCGGGGGTGCTGGAGGATTTTACCAAGGAGACCGGCATCAAGGTAGTCTACGACACGTTCGACGCCAACGAGACGCTGGAGACGCGTCTCCTGGCAGGGAAGTCGGGCTACGACGTCGTGGTTCCCACCGGTTATTTCCTGCAGCGCCAGATCACCGCAAAAGTCTTTCTCAAGCTCGACAAGTCGAAACTGCCGAACCTCGCCAACGCCTGGCCTGTCGTGACCGGCCAGCTCGCGACCTACGATCCCGGCAACAATTACGCCGCCAATTACATGTGGGGCACCACGGGCATCGGCTACAACGTCAAGACGATGCAGAAAATCCTCGGGCCGGATGCCAAGATCGACAGCTGGGACATCGTCTTCAAGCCGGAGAATCTTGCAAAATTCAAAGACTGCGGCATCCACATGCTGGATTCCGCCGACGACATCTTGCCCGCGGCGCTGAGCTATCTCGGCATCGATCCGAACTCCACCAAGCAGGCCGATCTGGAAAAGGCCGCCGAGCTCGTCAGCAAGATCAGGCCCAATGTCCGCAAGTTTCATTCCTCGGAATATCTGGGCGCGCTGGCATCAGGCGAAATCTGCTTTGTGGTGGGATGGTCGGGCGACATCATGCAGGCGCGCAGCCGTGCGGCGGAAGCAAAGAACGGCATCGAGATCGGCTACACGATTCCGAAAGAAGGCGCGCAGATGTTCTTCGACAATCTGGCGATCCCTGCGGATGCGAAAAACGTCGCGGAGGCCTACGAGCTGATCAATTATCTCTACCGCCCGGACGTTGCGGCGAAGAATTCGGACTTTTTGTCCTACGCCAACGGCAACCTGGCGAGCCAGAAGCTGATCGATCCGAAGATACTCAACGACAGGAATATCTATCCGGACGAGGCGATGCAGAAAAAGCTGTTCGTCATCCAGGCCCGCGACCCCGCCACCCAGCGCATCATCAACCGTCTCTGGACGAAGGTGAAGACGGGGAAGTGATTTTCGCCGTCATTGCGATCGTAGGGTGGGCAAAGGAGCGTTAGCGACGTGCCCACCATCTCTCCGAGTTCACCGGGGGAATGGTGGGCACGCTTCGCTTTGCCCACCCTACAATTTGATTGTTGCCGGAACCCGAGTCGGAATCTATAGCTCCCTCGGGAGCATCACATGACCAACATTCTCACGTTCTTTTCAACGCGCACGCTGCTGCAGATCATCTTCATCCTGGGATCGGCCGTCGCGATGAAGGCGTGGAGCCTCGGCTTGCTGTTCGGCGGATAGGGAAGGTCGGCCGTGCGGGCTACGGCATCGCGGACTACCGCCACCTTCTGTGCAGCCACAGCCACTGATCCGGATATTCGCGCACCCAGCCTTCGATCACTGACGTCACGGCCTGCATCGTGCCTTGGATGTCGATCTGGCCTGAGGCATCGCGCACCGGCTTGACCTCTTCGGACAGCTCCGCGCGGAAGCGGTGGTTGGGCAAACGGATGATCCGCACGCCGTGCACGGGGCATTCGACCTGCCGCAACAGCCGCGCCAGCGTCGGGTTCGCCTTGGTCTTGCGGCCGAAGAACGTCACCTCGACGCCGTTGCCCATGTACTGATCGACCAGCATCGCGACGTGCTGGCCGCGCTGCAGCGCCTCGGCGAGCTTGAGCGGCGCCTCGCGGCCGGCCGGCACCAGCGTGCCCATCTTGACGGCGCGGATCCGTTCGATGGCGCGGTCGGCGGCCTCGATGTTGGGGCGGCGGAACAGGATCGCGCAATCGAGCCCATGGGCGACCGCGCCGAGCGCCGGGATCTCCCAATTGCCGAGATGGCTCGCGAAGATGATCGCCGGCTTGCCGTCGTCGCGCAGGTGGTCGAAAATCTGCTTGGTCCGCGCCCCGAACTCAACGCGGCTCGGTTTGTCCGGATGGTCGACGTCGTAGTCCCAGATGTGATCGAGATGAGCGAACTCGGCGCCGATGCGGCCGAGATTGTCCCACACGCCGGCTAGAATGGTTTCGATCTCCTCGGGCGATTTCTCAGGGAATGCTGCCGTGAGATTCTCGCGCCCGATGCGGTCCTCGCGCAGCCGCCGGCCAATGAAGCGGGTGACGCGGCCGAAGAAATTCGCGGTCTTGTCCGGGTCGAAATAGCGCGTGGTGCGCAGCAGCGCGATCGTCAGCGCGCCCACGGCGGCTTCCGCCACGGGCTTTACGGCGTCGCGCAGGCGCGCCTTGGTGCGTAGGAGCAGGCGGTTCATGTTTGCGAAGCAGCTACCTACTAGACCGGTTCGCGCGTCAGGATCAGCGAGGCGTTTTGGCCGCCGAAACCGAACGAGTTCGACATCACGGCCGTGACCCTGGCATCGCGCGCCGTGTTGCCGACCACGTCGAACAGGATCGCCGGATCCGGAATCTCGTAATTGATGGTCGGCGGAATCCGCTGGTGCTCCAGCGTCAGCAGCGAGAACACCGCCTCGACCGCGCCGGCCGCCGAGATCGTGTGTCCGACCATCGACTTGTTCGACGACACCGGAATCTTCGGCAGATGCTCGCCGAACACGACCGCTGTCGTGTTGTACTCCATCTTGTCGTTTTCCGGCGTCGCGGTGCCGTGCGCGTTGATGTGGTCGATCTGCTCCGGCTCGAGGCCGGCATCCGCCAGCGTCTTGCGCATGCAGCCGATGATCGGCTTGCCGTCGGGGCTGGAGCGGGTGCGGTGGAACGAGTCGGTCAGCTCGCCGCAGCCGGCTACCACGCCGAGAATTTTGGCGCCGCGGGCAGTTGCCGACTCATAGCTTTCCAGCACCATCGCGCCGGCGCCTTCGGCCATCACAAAACCGTCGCGGTTCTTCGAGAACGGCTTTGAGGCGGCCTGCGGCGGATCGTTCTGCGTCGACAGCGCGGACAGCAGCGAGAACCGCACCAGCGCTTCCGGATTGACCGAGCCGTCGGTCGCCACGCACAGCGCGGCATCCGCGTCGCCGCGGCGGATCGCCTCGACGCCGAGCTGGATCGCGGTCGCGCCGGAGGCGCAAGCCGTGGAGAGGGAGATCGGCGAGCCTTTGGTGCCGAAATTTTCAGCGAGATGGCTCGCCACCGAGCCGAACATGAACCGATGATGGTAGGCTGTGAACCGGCCGCCGCCGCTGACGCGCAGCATGTCGTCGTAGCCGAATTCGGTCTTGCCGATCGCGCGCCCGAGTTCGAGTCGTTGCGGCCATTCGACCTCGACCGGCGCCACCGCCAGAAACAGCGGCCCGGGAAAATCGGCCTTGGCGCCGATAGCGGCCTGTTCGAGCGCTTCTTCGGTGGCCATTTCGGCCAGCCGCTCGGTCAATCCCGTCGAGGTGACGGGATCGACGGTGACGAAATCCACCGTGCCCGCCATGGTCGATTTCAACCCGTCGATCGGGAACCGCGTCACGGTGCGAATACCGGATTCACCCGCGGTCAGCTTGCGCCAATTGTCCTGCTTGCCGGCGCCGAGCGACGTCACCACGCCCATGCCGGTGACGACGACGATCGGCCTGCCGAATTTATCTGATGGTGCTGACATGGTTCCCCCGATGTTGCGCCGTAACTGAAAGCGCTCTCGCGCCGATTACTTGACGGCCTCGACCAGGGCCATGCCTTCGCCCTGCCAGTGACCGGCCCCCACCACCACAATCTGGTCCGGGCTATCTGCTTTTTCAACCTCAAGCCCGGTCGGATCGTTGGGCGGAAACAGCGCGCCGCGGGAGAGCGAGAGCGCGGCCAGCGCCAGGCCCAGCGGAAACTGGGTCTCCAGCGTATGGCCGAACATCGTTCCGGTGGCGCGCACGGCAAATCCCGGATGCTGGCGCAAGAAGGCTTTCTCTTCCGAGGTCACCGGCTCGACGCCGGTCGCGCCTGTGATCAGATGGCCGCTGTCGCCGGCAACGCCGAGCTTCGGCCACAGCGCTTCCAGCGATTTGGTCACCGCGCCCGGCTGCTTGCGCTGCGCAAGGTCGGCGACCACCTTGGTCAGTTTTGCATACGGCTTGGCGCCGCGCGCTTCGGCGTGCTCACGTGATTCCAGCACCAGGAAGCAGCCGGCGGAGCCGAGCGCAAAACCGCTTCCGCCTTCGCGCTGCCAGACGGGGGCATACTTCTCTTTCAGATTGAAGTCGCCGAATTCATAGAGGACCAGCAGATCGGAGCGCTCGCCATTGTGAGCGGCGCCGACCAGGGCGATATCGCTCTGTCCGGACGAGATGCGGGCCAGTGCGATCCGCGCCGCGTCGATGGAAGCTGCTTCCTCGCCCATGAAGGTGCGCGACGTTCCGCACACGCCGTGCACGATGGCGATGTTGCCGGCGAGCAGGTTGGAGAGCTGGGCCAGAAACAGCGTCGGCCGCAGATCGTTCATCAGCCGTTCGTTGAGAAAGGCGGGACTCGAATTGCCCTTGGCGTCGGCGGTCATGATCGCGAGGTCGACCGCGAGGTCGCGCTCGCCTCCGCCGGCGGCGACGATCATGTCGGTCCGCCCCAGGATTTCCTTGTTGCCTTTGATGCCGGCCGAATCCAGCGCAAGGCCCGCCGCATATGTGCCGATGCGCTGCCACGCTTCCATCTGGCGCTGATCGCCCTTTTTCGGGATCTGGGCGTCGAAGGTAACAGGGGCGAGCGGATGCACGATGTAGGGCGCAAACCGCTTGTCGTCGACGTTGATCTTCTTCGCGTTCAGCGCATCCCAATGCGCATCCAGCCCTTCGCCGAGCGAGGAGACGATGCCGATACCGGTGATCCAGACTTCCTTCGCAGCCGGAGATTTGGGCTCAGTCATGCGTCATCGCCTGCAGTGGGAAGCCGATTTCGTTGGCCTTCGCGTCCATGTGCACGCGCAGGGCCGGGTCGGGGAAGGGGGCAAGGCCGAAGGTTAATTCAGCGCTGCACTTCAGTTCCTTGCCGACGCGTCCCTTGACCTTGGTGACGGCAAAACCGGAACCTTCGTGCTCGAGCTTCGCCTCGATCGTCAGCAACTGGCCGGGGCTGACGAAACCCCGCATCTTGGCTTCCTTCACGATGGCCAGGAACGGCATGCGCTCGAACTTCAGGACGCCGAGTATCAGCCAGCCGGAGCTCTGCGCCATCGCTTCGGTCAGCAGCACGCCCGGCATGATCGGAAAGCCGGGGAAATGCCCTTCGAAGATGGTATGCGACGCCGGAACCTGGGCCTCGACCGTGATTTTCTTCTCGTCGAGATTGAGGTCGACGATGCGATCGATCAGTTGAAAGTAATCAAGGTTCATGGCGGGCGATTAGGCGCCCGGCGCTGCATTCTTGGCGGCGACCAGTTCGTCGATGCGATCGGCGAGATTTTGCAGCACGAAATACTGCTCGGTCGTGGCCTTGCCGTCGTTGACCTCCTGGGTCCATTTTTCGAGCGGCATCTTGATCCCGAACGCCTTGTCGATGGCAAAGGCGATGTCGAGGAAGTCCAGGCTGTCGATTCCCAGATCGTCGATTGCGTGGCTCTCCGGCTTGATCGTGTCGCGCGGAATGTCGCAGGTTTCCGCGATAATGTTGGCGATCTGATCGAATGTGGAAGACATCATTAAGCCTTTGATATATTGGAGCTAATCCGGAACGGCTTGGAGGAGGCGGGTGAACGGCCCCGGAAGGCCCTGATCCCCCGGCCGGAGTCGAGAGCCCGTATATCGGAGCGGGGGGCTGAGTTCAATGGAAAGGGACCGGGCGGAAGGGGATGGATTTGGGAGCAAAAATGGCGGCTTTTGGTCCCGGGGAGTGATGACGCGGAATTGTTGTGATCCGGGCCGCAATTGATGGGTATCGCTACGCTCCACCCATCCTACGAACGACGCTATCCGCCATGGGCGCTTAACCCGATTCATTCATGAGCCGTGGTCGCAAGCCGCGCTACTATAGTTCAAAGGGCGTGGCCTTCAGCCAGCGCTTCTGACCGGTTGCCGCAGAATCGTCTTGAGCTTTTCCGACGGCGTCTTGCGTGGATCGCTCAGATAGATCTCGTGATGTGGCCCCGCAAACGTCACCCCCTTCGCAGGCATGATCTCGTTGTGAAGCCTGGCGAGCGTCGGGCCTTCGTCGTCATAGCTGCCGATATGCAGCGTCTGCAGGCATCGCCCTTCGTCTAATGGCTCAAGGCGCAGCGAGGCCGGAGGCTCCCCGAGCTTGTCCCGCGATCTTGCCAGGGCGGCCTCGTATAGGGATCGCTCAACGAAGTCAGGCACCATGATCATCATCGTCCATTGTCACAGATGCTTCCGGCGCCCGACAAAATCATCGGGATTGTCAGCCCACCAAAGGCCTTCGAGGGGCGGAACGACGTAGTCTTTTGCCGATTTGGTCTTGCTGGCAAATTTCATCGCGTAGCTCACGGAATATAGCCACTCGATGGCACGCTGGTAGGCTGGATCACGATTGGGGTCGCCTTTGCCGTCGATCTTGACGAATTTCATGACCGGCATTTCGACGGTAGCAAAACTGCCATTAGGTGCGCTGTAGAGCGTTGAGAGCTTCTTCTTGAAATCGATCTTGTCCACGTTCGTCTCTAGTCGGTTATTGGTGCGCTGTGTCCAGGCCAGTAGGATGGGTAGAGCGCAGCGAAACCCATCGGGTCACTGGCCGCCCCGAATGAGCGACTTGTTCGTCGTAGCTCAAGAAGCGTAGGCGGAAGCGACATCCGGGTCCTTCATCCAACGGATCCGCATGTCGCATGCGCTCATGCGGGTTACCCACGCCTCACGACTTCTTCGCCTCATCCAGAAACGCCTGAACCGCTTCGAACAGCTTGAGGCGATTCCTTTCCATGATGATAGTGTGCGTTCCCTCGGCCAGTGCCACGTAGCGTTTTCCCGGTGAGTTCACCAGCAGCGGAAACAGGGTCTGTGCCATGTAGGGCGGCGTGTCGCGGTCCCATTCGGCGCCGACCAATAACGTTGGTACCGTGATCTTGGCGGGATCGTAATAGGGTTTGCCGGCGCCGAAGAATTCCGCGCTGTCCTGCACGACGCCGTTGGGGGCGCGAACCACCGGGGGAGTCATCTTCGCGCCGTCCGGATCGGTTGCGAATGTCGCATCGGCCCACGCGTCGAACCAGCCGGCGGGAATGAGATTGGCTTTCTTGTCCTCGGGCACGCCGGTGTACCATCGCTCCTTCGCCTGATCGCGGTTGACCATCCGATATGCGCCAAGCTTGCCGGCGCCTGGCTGAACGAGTGAAGGCGTTTGCCGGATCCATGACGGCGCGTAGAGGACGAGCCGTTCGACCTTCGAAGCGTTTTGCGTGGTGTAGGTGGCCATCAGCGTCGTGCCCCACGACCAGCCCAGAAGGTTGAGACGCGGAATGTTGCGGCGCTGCAGGATAAAATCGACGGCGGTGCCGATGTCCTTGACTGCGGTCTGGCCGGTGACAACAGGCGCATTGGCTTCGGGCTTGTCGGCCATTTCGCTCGGGCGGGTGGATTTGCCGTAGCCGCGCAGATCGAGAAGCCACACGTCATAACCGCGCGCGGCGATGTATTCCATCCAGGACAAGCCATCGAGCTTGAGGTCGAACGCCGTCTCGGAAGGGTAGGTCGCGCCGTGGACGTACAGCACGGTCTGCTCCGGCCGGAACGAGGTCATGTCCGCCGGCCGCTTGTTGCGGACATATATTTCGATGCCGGGATCGGCCGTCTTGACCATCATCTCTTCAGTCACCAGAGCCCTCGTCTGTGCCAGTGCGGGAATGGAAAGGAGAATTGCGAGAAAAAAGCCTGCTGTCGCGATTGAAAGTCTCAACGGTGCCTCCCTCGTATTTTTCGTGTTGCTAGTGACCGACTTCTCGAACAGGTCGATCAGCGACTGTGGTGATTTCGTCCAAGCCACTGGTACCTCCTGTCAGTTTGCAGCGGACGCAATGCGCGCCTCATTCGAAAGCTATTTTCCCGTCTTCACGAAATCCAGGAACTCGTCGGTCAGCCGCGTGTCGGCAGTGTTGACCGAATACACTTCCGACATGTGGCTGTGCTGCGGCAGCAGCAAAGTGCGGGCGCATCCGCTGGCGCGTTTGCAACTCGCCTGCTTCGCGAGATCGAATTGCAGGACGAAGCCCGCCGGGTCCAGTTCGGCGGCGGCGAGCATCAGCGGTACCTCAGTCGTCGCCAAACCCTTCAACGAGGATTGTTCGGGGTAGCGCTCGGGATCGGTGCCGAAATAGGCGCGCTGGGTATCGGCGAGCGGCGTCGCGGTCAGGTCGTAAATGCCGGAGACCATGATTGCGCCGGCGAGCCCACCACCCTTCACCTTGCGAAACTCGGGATGCGAGACATAGCTTGCGACGTGAACCGCGCCCGCGGAGTGCCCCATCAGGTAGATGCGCGCGGGATCGCCACCGCGCTCGCCGACCTTGTCTTTGACCCACTGGACCGCGGTGGCCATATCCTCAGCGCCGGCCGGCCAGGGCGCCAGGGGCGCGAGGCGGTAGGTGACGTTGACGCCGACAAAGCCGTTCTTTGCCGCCCACAGCATGATGTTGTCATAGAACGGGCTGGTCGGTGTTGTCCGCTTGTTGCCGCCCACGAACGCGCCGCCATGGACGAAGATCAGTACCGGCCGGGGAGGTGCAGCCGTCTCCGGCAGGAAGATATCGAGCAGGTTGCGGTCGGCTGGACCGTATTTGACGTCCCGCTCGACCTTGACGCCTTGATACGGCTCTTTTTCCTGCAGCGGAGCGTAGATCTCGACGGTCTTCGGTGGGTCGATGACGCGGCCGAGTTCCAGGAGCTTCCAGGCGATATCCTCCGGCATCGGACTCTGCTGCCCCCATGCCGCGCCGGCGATGACGACCGCAAGCGTAGCCAGCGCCAATCTCGCGAATGCCATCGGCGATACTCCTTTGCTTCTTCCGTGTTCGGCCCAAGATGACCGAACCCGCGGCCGATTTGTACCGAATTCCCCGTGACGATCCGCTGCATTTGCTCGCTGCGCACCGTTTTCTGCTCTGCGACGCGCTCAGGGGCACGGGATTTACTATTTACGTAAATCGTAAATGCTGCTAACCTCGTCAGCGATGATCGTGAGCTATCGGGATAGGCGCACCGAGCGGTTTGCTTCCGGTCAGCGTGTCAAGGAGTTCTCGGGTTTTGCGCAGCAGGCCGAGATGCGTCTTGACCGACTGGATGCTGCAGCGAGCCTCGCTGACTTGGCAGGATTGCCGGGCAATCGCCTGGAAGCGCTCAAGGGCGATCGTGCTGGACAGTTTTCAATTCGGATAAACGATCAATGGCGTATCTGCTTCGCATGGCCCGACGGGATGCCTGGGCCTGTCGAGGTCGAGATCGTCGACTATCATTGAGGGAAGAACATCGTGCCTCGTACACCTATCCACCCCGGCGAACATCTTGCCGAAGAGTTGCGCGAACTTGGCTTGAGTGCTGCCGAGCTTTCACGTCAAATTGACGTGCCGGTGAACCGGATCACGGGGATCATTCACGGCCAGCGCGGCATCACGGCCGATACGGCGCTGCGTCTTGGGCACTGGTTTGGCACCAGTCCGCAATTCTGGATGAACTTGCAGCAGAATTACGAGCTGCGTCTCGCCGAAAGCCAGGTAGGTGCGAAGATTGCGGTATTGCCGCGTCGTACCATCCGTCCGACATCTCGAAAGCTTGGAAAAACGGCATGAGCCGCCGCGTCAAGAGACCTCTCCGCCCGGCGGGCGATCGCCCGAAGGGCGCGCGACCCTATCGGGGCTCGGCAGCCGAGCGGCCGCAGTCGTATCGTCCGGGCGGCAAGTCACCGGCGCGGTTTCCGGCTTCGCCGCCCCGTGCGGCGAGGCCTGTCGTGCCTGAGCCCGAAAAGACGGTCGTGGAGCCGCCGCCGCTGCCGACCAAGGTCCAGACCGTCGTCGTCACCGCCGACGAGAACAATATGCGGGTCGACCGTTTCCTCGAGGCGCGTTTTCCGGGCCTGTCGTTCTCCCACATCCAGCGCATCGTCCGCAAAGGCGAGCTGCGGGTCAACGGCAAGCGCGCCGACAGCAAGGACCGGCTGGAGGAGGGCCAGAGCGTCCGCATTCCGCCGCTGAAGCTCGACACGCCGAAAGGCGTGGGTCAGCTCTCCGAAGCCGCAACCAAGACACTGCAGGCGCTGAAGGAGATGACCATCTTCGAGGACGCCGATGTCATGGTGCTGAACAAGCCGGCGGGGCTTGCGGTGCAGGGCGGCTCCGGCATCACGCGAAACGTCGACGACATGCTGGAAGTGATGCGCGACGCCAAAGGGCAGAAGCCGCGGCTGGTGCATCGGCTGGACCGGGAAACTTCGGGCTGTCTGCTGATCGCAAAAACCCGCTTTGCCGCAACCGCCTTGACCGGCTCGTTCCGCCATCGCTCGGCGCGCAAAATCTACTGGGCGCTGGTGGCCGGCGTGCCGAAGCCGAAGCAGGGCCGCATCTCGACCTACCTCGCCAAGGAAGAGAGCGAGGACGACAGCATCATGCGGGTAGCAAAACACGGCGACGAGGGCGCGAGCCACGCGGTGACCTACTATGCCGTGGTCGAAACCTCCGCGCAAAAGCTCGCCTGGGTGTCGCTGAAGCCGGTGACCGGGCGGACCCATCAATTACGTGCCCATATGGCCCATATCGACCACGCCATCGTCGGCGATCCCAAATATTTCAATAAGGAGAACTGGGAGCTGCCGGGCGGCCTGCAGAAGCGGCTGCATCTGTTGGCGCGGCGGATCGTGATCCCGCATCCGCGCGGCGGCGTCATCGATGCCACCGCGCCGCTGCCGCCGCACATGCTGCAATCCTGGAATCTGCTCGGGCTCGAGGCCGACCGGTTCGATCCGATCGAGAACGCGCCGGAGGAATAGCGCGGCCATCCAGTGCCGCCGGTTTGCGCAACAACTGTCAAACCGGAAACGCACGCATCGCGTATTGTTCGGCCGTGTTATCCAGTTGGGGACTCCGCATGATTGGAAATCTGTTCCGTGCCGCGCTTTTCCTTTGCCTTCTGGCGGCGGCCGCCGGCATCAGCGCTACGGCCAACGCGCAGACCCTCGCCCTCGTGGGTGGCAAGGTCTACGCGTCGCCTGACGCCATGCCGCTCGACGATGCCGTCGTCATCACGGCCAATGGCGTCATTGCCGCGATCGGCAGCCGCAGCGACGTCCAAATTCCCAGCGATGCGCGGGTCATTGATTGCGCCGGCAAGACCGTCGTTGCCGGTTTCTGGAACAGCCACGTCCACTTCACGCAAGCCGTGTGGAAGGATGCCGGGTCAGCACCCGCTGCACCGTTGGCCGAGCACATGCAGGCAATGCTGACACGCTGGGGCTTCACCACCGTGTGGGATCTTGGTTCAGACGGAAGAGATACCCTAGCGTTGCGTCGCCGGGTCAACTCCGGCGAGGTGCCGGGTCCGGACATTCATACCGCGGGTGGCATCTTCCCCAAGGATGGCCATCCCGCCTATCTCCCAGCCGAAATGAAACTACCCATGGCTTCGACGCCCGAGGAAGCCGCACAATGGGCACGTACCTTTATGGGCTTTGGCCTCGATGGCGTGAAACTGTTCACCGGCTCCTTCAAGGGCTCCGGCAAGCCGGTCGTGAACATGGATCCGGCCATCGCCAGGGCCGCGGTCGACGTGGCGCATGCCGCGGGCAAGCCGGTGTTCGCCCATCCGCAAAACATGGCGGGCGTGGACGCCGTGATCGCGGCCGGCGTCGACATCATGGCTCACACGGTGGCCGGCGAACCGGTCTATTCGCCCGAGCAACTCGCACGCTTCAAGCAGCAGGGCATTGCCCTGATTCCGACGCTGTCGCTGTTTGCAAAGCTTCCGGTCGCGCCCGATATCGCTACGCGCCTCGTTGCTACGACCGTCAGTCAGGTCAAGGTGTTCTCCGACACTGGCGGTCCGGTCCTGTTCGGCACCGATGTCGGCTTCACCACCTATTACGACACCACGCTTGAATACGAGCTGATGCATCGCGCAATGTCCGCGCGCCAGATCCTGGCGTCGCTGACGACCAATCCCGCGCAATATTTCAAGGCTGCGAAGAAGGGGCGGGTCGAGAAGGGGTTTGACGCCGACGTCGTGGTGCTCGACGGCGATCCCACAGCCGACGTCACCAACCTCGCCAAGGTCACCTACACCATCCGCGCCGGCAAGGTGATCTATCAAAAGCTCTGAAGTCAGCGGAACCGGGCACAGCCCATTGCCGGATCCAAAATCGCAAGTAGTTTCTGCAACGGCTTCATCGGCTTTATTTGCATTCCCCGATATCGTATTGTCGGGGCTGGATTATTCATCGACTGCCGGAAGCCGAGACCCGTATGCGTGAACTCTTCGATGAAGTCGCCGGACATTCTCCGCTCGATCCGGAGGAGGCGGTGCGACGCGCCACGCGGGTGCCCCAGCGCAAGCGCTTCTACAAGGTAGCCGGCATCGCGCCAGCCGATGGCGGGTTTGCCGTCACGCTCGACGGCAAGCCGATCCGCACGCCTTCCGGCCGCCACGTCGTGGCGCCGACCAGCGGCATCGCGGAAGCGATCGCCGTCGAATGGAATGCGCAGGGTGAGACCATCGATCCCCTGACCATGCCGCTGACGCGCTTTGCCAACAGCGTCTCCGAGGTGACCGATCGCGTCGATGTTGTGGCCGACGATGTCGCAAAATACCTTGGCACGGATTTGCTGTTCTATCGCGCCGGCCATCCCGAGGCGCTGGTCGCACGCGAAGCCGCGCATTGGGACCCGGTGCTGTCATGGGCCGCGAACGAACTCGGGGCCCATTTCATCCTGTCCGAGGGCATCGTGCATGTGACCCAACCGGAGCAGGCGATCAGCGCGGCTCGCGGCGTGTTCCCGGCGGACCCCTGGTCCGTGGCCGCCATGCATGTGGTGACGACCCTCACGGGCTCGGCATTGCTGGCGCTGGCGCTGCTGCACGGCGTCCTCGATCCCGATCAGATCTGGACCGCCGCCCATGTCGATGAGGACTGGAACGCCGAAAAATGGGGCGTGGACGAGGAGGTGGCGGCCCGCCGGGCCGCCCGGCTGGTCGATTTCCGGGCCGCGGTGACGATTTTGCACGCGCTGAAGGCCTGAGGCCCGCCATCGGTTAAGGAGAGGTTTACGACGCCGGGTTAGCCTCTAGCCTGGCCGAGACCTCAAACCATGGCGATCTCAATCAATCCCGTTCTCCCGGTGCTATCAGCCCAAGAGGCTGGCGGTATTGCGCCCGAACTGGTGCTGCAGCCGGGGAGCGTGGTCAACGCGCAGGTCCTGAAAGTGCTGTCCGCCGATCTGGTGCGGATTGCGATCGCCAGCCTCTCGATCGACGTGGCCACGGAAATCCCGCTGCAGCAGGGTCAGAACCTGCAGCTTGCGGTGTCGCAGACCAAGGACGGCATTCGCCTGGCCATGGTCGGGCAGGGCGGCGCTGCGGCTGATGCCGTCACGCTTTCACCCGATGCGCTGGCCGATGTCCCCGCCAACCATCCGGCCATCGTGTCACCGAAGAACGTGCTGACGCCGCTGGAGCGCGTCGCCGTCTCCGCCGCCGCGCAAGCCGCGGTCACCGAACAGGACAGCCTCGCGCCGTTGTTTGCCAATCTCGGCGCGGCGGTTTCCGCCAGCAATCTGCCGCCGAAACTGCAGGCGGCGATTGCGCAGGTACTGGCGCAACAGACGAGCCTCGATCAAAACCTCGACGGCGGCGACATCAAGACCGCGTTCCAGAAGTCCGGAATTTTTCTTGAAGCGTCGCTGGCGGCAGGTACAGTCCCGCCGAGCGGCGTTCCCGATCTCAAGGCCGCACTGATCGTGCTTCGTCAGACGCTGCAGTCGGCGCTTGGCTTCAATTCGACGGTCGCGACCCCGGCGGCACCGGCAGGAGCACAGCAAGCCGCGGCACCACAGGCCGCCGCGAGCCTCGTGCCGTCCTTGCCGGCCAACGTCGATGTGCAGGAAATCCTGCTGCCGCAAGCGCGATTGCCTGCAGCCGAGAATCTCGCGGCGGCCGGCCAGGCCGCCCGCAGTCCGCTTGCGGCTGCGCTTAACGCCGGACCTTCGGCCGGTGCAACGCTGAACCTGCTGCAGGAAGCGCTGCAGAAGCTTGGCAACCCCGCGCGCGCAGCCGCCACGTCGAACGTTCGTGGCGCGGACGTGACCTTTCACACCAACACGCCGCCACCGCCCGTCCGCGGCGCGCTTCCGGCCGCACAGCCGATCGCATCGCCGACGATCGCACCGCATGCGCCGCTCGAGGCAACCGCGCATCACCTGCTCGATGATACCGATGCCGCCATTGCACGGCAGACCCTGCTGCAGGTGGCGTCCTTGCCGGACCGTATCGACACATCGGCGCCGAAGGCCGACATGAATGTGCCGCGCTGGAATTTCGAAATTCCCTTCGCTACACCGCAGGGCACGGCGATGGCACAGTTCGAGATTTCGCGCGATGGCGGCGAGCAAGAAGTCGAGGCGGCAAGGCGGGTGTGGCGGGCGCGATTTTCGCTCGACGTCGAGCCGGCCGGTCCGGTTCACGCGCTGATCTCGCTCACCGGCGAAAAGACCTCGGTGCGGATCTGGGCGGAACGGCCCGCGACCGCAGAGCAACTGCGCGCCGGTGCATCCGACCTGAGCCAGGCGCTGAGCCGGGCCGAATTGCAGCCCGGCGACATCGTGATCCGCGACGGCGCGCCGCCGCAGCCCGCGCGCGCCGCCCGCGCCGGGCATTTTCTGGACCGCGCGCTATGAGCGTCGATATCAGAAGCAAGCTTGCGGTCGCGCTGCACTATGACAAGACCGGCGCCCCGCTAGTCGTAGCGAAGGGCAAGGGCGTAATCGGCGCCAAGATCATCGAACTCGCCCGGGAACATGACATCCCGATCGAGGAAAACGAGGTGCTGGCGGGCGCCTTGTCCCATGTCGAGATCGGCGACGAAATTCCGCCGGATCTCTACAAGGCGGTCGCCGAAGTGCTGGTCTTCGTGCTGCGGCTGTCGGGGCGGATCCGCTGATAGCGTTTTCAAGCGAAAGCCTGCCGTGGAACTGATCCGGGGTGGATTCCGGTTCGCATAGCAATCAAGTTTACGCAGATTGCGCAGACTTATCTGCGCAGAAAACGCGTCACACGAAAGTCCCCTTGTCATTGTTTTACCACGATGCCATTTGCATCGTTTCTGCCTCCCTCAACCAGTTCGGATACCACCGTGATCAATCGTCGTCATGCGCTCGGCCTTCTTGCCGCTACCACTCTCTTGCCCGGGCGCACCCTCGCCAATGTCTCCTACCAGCGCAGCGAGTTTCGCGACGATCTGGCCAAGCGGTTTTTCGATCTCGGCACGACAGGGACCTTTGTCGGCTACAAGGTGGACGATTACCTGATCATCGCCAGCGACAAGGTGCGCTCGGGCGAGGGCAGGCTGCCGGCTTCGACCTTCAAGATTCCGAATTCGGTCATCGCGCTGGAGACCGGCGTGGTCGAGGACCCCGACAAGGACGTCTTCAAGTGGGACGGCGTGAAGCGCAGCATCGAGCCCTGGAACAAGGACCACACGCTGCGCTCGGCGATCGCGGCTTCCGCAGTGCCGGTCTATCAGGAAATCGCCCGGCGCATCGGGGCCGAGCGCATGCAGAAATATCTCGACCTGTTCGACTATGGCAACCGCGACATCGGCGGCGGCATCGACCAGTTCTGGCTGACGGGAAACCTGCGCATCGATCCCGTCCAGCAGATCGATTTCGTCGACCGGCTGCGGCGCGGCGTGCTGCCGGTGTCCAAGCGTAGCCAGGAACTGACGCGCGACATCCTCACCGTGACGAAGGTCGGCGACGCCACCATCCGCGCCAAGAGCGGTCTTCTGGGCGCGGAAGCGGGCAAGCCGTCACTGGGCTGGATGGTCGGCTGGGTGGAGAAGGGCTCTTCCGCCACCGTGTTCGCCATGAACATGGACTGCAAGGAGCAAAGCCACATCGCCGCGCGCATGACCGTGGTGCAGCAGTGCCTCGCCGATATTGTGGCCTATTGACGGGCTGATCCGGGTTGCGCAGGCTAGGGTTGTATGAGTCCTGCCGCGACACGGACGGTGGCAGGGACGGCCAACGGAGCTTTACATGCTGCACCGTCGCTCGGTCCTGCTCGCAGGCCCGGCGCTGTTGCTCGCGCGGGGAAGGGCACAGGCCCAGTCAATGCAAGCCCAGGCAATGCCCGAGCAGGACCTCGCTGCCATCCTCAGAGAGCGCGTGGATATCGGCCGCGACACCATGGGATTGGTCGCCGCCACGATCGACAGAGGCCGGCGCAGCGTTATGGCCTACGGGCGTTCCGGCACCGATCGCCCGCTCGATGCCGACACCGTGTTCGAGATCGGCTCGATCACAAAAGTGCTCACCGCGCTATTGTTGGCCGACATGGTGCTGCGGGGCGAGGTGGCGGCGGACGACCCTGCGGCTAAATTTCTGCCCGCCAGCGTCAAGATGCCGGATTTCGAGGGCGCGCCGATTACGCTGATGGACCTTGCGACCTACACCTCGGGCCTGCCGCGGATGCCGTCCAATTTCGCGCCAAAAGACTGGGCCAATCCCTACATCGATTACACGGCCGGGCGGCTCTACGACTACCTGTCGAACCACAAGCTCGGCTTCAAGCCGGGCACGCACTACGAATATGCCAATCTCGGCTTCGGCCTGCTGGGTCATATCCTCGAGCTGCGTGCCGGCAGGAGTTATGAGGAACTCGTCGTGTCGCGCATCTGCGCGCCGCTCGGCATGGACGACACGCGCATCACCCTAAAAAGTTCGATGCGACAGCGCCTGGCGCAGGGCCACAGCGCTGGCCTGGCGCCGGTCTCGAATTGGGATTATTCGGCGTTTGCTGGCGCCGGCGCGTTTCGTTCAACGGCGAACGACCTGTTGAAGTTTCTTCAGATGTGTCTCGATCCCACCGATACGCCGGTCGGCGCAGCCCTGAAGATGACGCTTTCCGAGCGCCGCCCGCGGGCCGAAGAGCGCGACGTGGCGCTCGGCTGGTTCGTCTCCTTGCGGTTCGGCGACGAACTGATCTGGAAGAGTGGCGGCACCGGCGGCTATGCGACCTTCATCGGCTACTCCACCAAAACCCGGCGAAACTGCATCCTGCTCTCCAATGCAGCCGACTATGATCCCAATATCGCGCTTGGCATGCATCTGGTGAACGCGGCATACCCGCTCCCAAAACTTCGCCGCGAGGTACAGGTCGATCCGACGGTACTCGCAACCTATGCCGGCCGCTACGAAATATCGCCGAAATTCATCCTGACGGTACGTCCTGATGGCGGGCGACTGTTCATTCAAGCGACGGCGCAGCCCGAGTACGAGGCCTATGCCGAGAGCGAGACCGAGTTTTTCTATCGCGTGGTCGACGCCCAGGTCAGCTTCGCCCGGCCCGAAGGCGGCGTGTCGCCGTCGCTGACGCTGCACCAGAACGGCAAGAACCTGCCGGGCAAGCGCATGCCGTAAGATCTCCCTGCAGCCGGATCGCGACGCAACGTCGCCTCGCCGATATCGCTAACGCCGGCTCAGCGCGAGCGAGACGGACGTGATGTTGGTGCCCTGAGGCTCAATGGACACCGTCTGGCGCCCGCCACGCGTCGTCAATGACAGGTTGGCCGAGAAGCTGTCGCCTCGTGCCGCAGCCTCGATGTGATCGCCGGCCGCACGTCCGGAAAGGATGCCGGAAGCGTTGCGGCTTGCTTCGGTCCATGAACCCCTGATCGCACCGCCGCGGTATTCGACCTCGCTTGCGAGATCGAATTTATAGCTCGCGCTCGCGCACGTCAGATTGAGCCGAAGCTGCTCGCCACTTCCGGCGACATCATACGACGCGCGGCAACGCAATTGCTCCTGTTGTCCGTCGCTGGTGCTGAGCACGCCACCACCGGACCAAGTGCCCGCCATGGCGACGAAAGGCGAGACAGGTGCGGCCAGCGCCGTGCAGCCGGACAGGCTTAGCACAGCAAACAGCACCGCCTTTTGAGTGAGACTGGATCCCGACATCTTGATGGCCTCCATTTCGGTATGGCCATCAACGCCAGAACCGCAAACGGGTTCATCGGTTTCACCGCCGCCTGACTTGTGGGGTGGGTTCCATCACGCCGCCGCTAGCCCAGCTTGAGCAGCGCCTGCAGGAATTCGCTCACCGCCTTGCGCGCTTCCTGGGCGGTCGCCGGATTGCCGCCGACATGCGGGTTGAGCGCGATGCAGGCGTCCTTGTAGGTAAAGGGCGCCTTGGTATCGTCGTTCATCAGCACGCCGCCTTCGCCCTCCTTGAGGCGGCAATTCCGCGCCGACTGGGCATTGGTCGATACGACGACCGTGCTGAGGCCGAGCAGGCCGGCATCAAAACCATGTGCGGAATCTGGATATTCCGTCAGCGCCGCGTCGCGCCTGGCTTCCTGCAGCCGGGCGAGATAGGCCTTGCAGCTTGCGACCGGGTTGTAGTCGTCAGGCGTGCCGTGGAAGACCCGGATCGGACGCGCCACGGTCTCGGCGTCGGTGGCATAGCTGGTCGAGCAATCCGGATAGAACGGAATGTAGGCGGCGAACTGCGCGCCGGACTTGTTCCACAGCTTGTGGAAGCGATCGAGGCTGGCGTAGAGCGCGGCCTGTCCGCCGCGTGAAAATCCCATCAGCACGATCCTTTCGGGGTCGACGCGCGGATGCTTGCCGAGGATCTCCAGCGAGCGGTAGATGTCGACGATGAAATTGAGCCGGCCGAGCAGGGCCTGGTTGGGGCCGACCGTCGTCAGCCCGCGGCCGCTGAAACCGTCGATGACGAAGGTGGAAATCCCCATTGCATTGAAGTGGCGCACCCACGGATCCATCCCGGCGCCGACGCCGCTCGACCCGTGCATCAGCACCACGACGGGAAGCTTGCCGGTGCCCTGCGCGATGCGGAATTCGCCGGCAACGGTTACCTGCTTGCCGTTGGCGTCGCCGGTGAGGAATTGCTGGTCGGAAATCGTCAGCGACGGGATCGCGTAGATTTCGGTACGTGCCGCTACGTCCTTCGGCATCGATTGCGCTGAGGTTTCGATGCAGGTGAACAATAGTCCCGTGCAGAAAATCGCAACCGCAGCCGCGACGCGCCAATCCGTCAGCATCAATCCCCCCAAATTTTATTGCTGTCCTGTGGGCAGCTTTGGGTGGAACTACATCAAGCGGTCAATCGGCTGTCAATTCGGAAGCTTCCCGATTCGTCCCAGATGGGTGAAGCCAAAACCGGTGGCATATTTCAGGCCGTAGCCGAGGGCGCGGTCGAAGCCGATATGGGCCAGCCAGATCATGGCGATCGAGAGAATGAGCGGCGAGGCGGTGGCGAATCCGGTCGTCATCATCGCCATCGGCGCGAGATAGCTATGGGCTGCGTTGTAGATCAGGGCGCCGAAACGCGGTCCCGACAGGTAGGCCGCAAAGCTGAGGTCGGGCACGAAGAACAGCAGGGCGTAAATCCACCAGTCGCCGTCCCAGATATAATAAAGCAGCGTCATACCGATAAAGAGCGCTAATCCTTCCAGCCGGAGCACCATGCGCACGCCCCCGGTGACGGCGCCTGAGGCGTCGGCGCTAGCAGCATCGGTCATTCCGTTCCCCTGATCAGGATGCGGATATAGGGTTCGCCTGGCCGCGGTACCAGAGGCCGGAAGGGTGTTTCCGGATCGGAAAATGCCGTGTTAGAAGGCCCTTAAATCGGCACCAAAGGCGGGCGGAAGCAGCATGAAGGATATCCTGGACACCCTCGAAGAACGGCGCGCCGGCGCCAAGCTCGGCGGCGGCGAAAAGCGCATCGAGGCGCAGCACGCCCGCGGAAAATTGACCGCGCGGGAGCGCATCGAACTGCTGCTCGACAAGGGCTCGTTCGAGGAATTCGACATGTTCGTCGAGCACCGCTCGACCGAATTCGGCATGGAGAAGTCAAAAGTGCCGGGTGATGGCGTCGTCACCGGCTGGGGCACCGTCAACGGCCGCAAAACCTTCGTCTTCGCCAAGGATTTCACCGTATTCGGCGGCTCGCTGTCGGAAACCCACGCGCTGAAAATCACAAAGCTTCAGGACATGGCGATGAAGGCGAGGGCGCCGATCATCGGCCTCTATGATGCCGGCGGCGCGCGTATCCAGGAAGGCGTGGCCGCGCTCGCGGGCTACTCCTACGTGTTTCGCCGCAACGTCATTGCGTCAGGCGTGATCCCGCAGATCTCCGTCATCATGGGCCCGTGCGCCGGCGGCGACGTCTATTCGCCTGCGATGACCGACTTCATCTTCATGGTGAAGAACACCTCTTACATGTTCGTCACCGGGCCGGACGTGGTGAAGACCGTTACCAACGAGGTGGTCACGGCCGAAGAGCTCGGCGGCGCCTCGGTGCACGCCACGCGTTCTTCGATTGCGGATGGCGCGTTCGAGAACGACGTCGAGACGCTGCTGCAGATGCGCCGGCTGATCGACTTCCTGCCATCCAACAACACCGACGGCGTGCCGGAATGGCCGAGCTTTGATGACATCGAGCGCGTGGACATGTCGCTCGATACGCTAATCCCCGACAATCCGAACAAGCCCTATGACATGAAGGAGTTGATCGGCAAGGTCGTGGACGAAGGCGACTTCTTCGAAATCTCGGAAACGTTTGCCCGGAACATCGTCACCGGCTTTGGCCGCATCGCCGGCCGCACGGTAGGCTTTGTCGCCAACCAGCCGATGGTGCTGGCAGGCGTGCTCGACTCTGACGCCTCCCGCAAGGCGGCGCGCTTTGTTCGTTTTTGTGATGCCTTCAACATCCCGATCGTGACGTTCGTCGACGTGCCGGGCTTCCTGCCGGGCACCGCCCAGGAATATGGCGGCCTGATCAAGCACGGCGCGAAATTGCTGTTCGCCTATTCGCAATGCACCGTGCCGCTCGTCACCATCATCACCCGAAAAGCCTATGGCGGCGCCTTCGACGTCATGGCGTCCAAGGAAATCGGCGCCGACATGAACTACGCCTGGCCGACCGCCCAGATCGCCGTGATGGGCGCCAAGGGCGCGGTCGAAATCATCTTCCGCTCAGACATCGGCGACGCCGAAAAAATCGCAGCGCGAACGAAGGAATACGAAGACCGCTTCCTGTCGCCGTTCATTGCGGCGGAGCGCGGCTACATCGACGACGTCATCATGCCGCATTCGACGCGGAAGCGGATCGCGAGGTCGCTGGCGATGCTCAGGGATAAGAAGGTCGAGATGCCGGCGAAAAAGCACGACAATTTGCCGTTGTGACACATACGGTCGACGTCAACCAACTTGCAGAGAGCGTTCACGGGTGGCTCGAGCGGAAACAACTCGCGTCGCTAGCGCCGGTATTTTCTGAGGCCTTGCTAACCTATGCTGCAGCGAAATATTTGGTCGAGCAAGGGTATGAGATTACGGCAGAAGAAAACTTGGGCACAGGTCCTGCAGACTATCGGAGCTGTGATCTTGTAGCCCGAAATCCGGATATGAAGGCGAACGGCTTAGCGTTCGAGTTCAAGTTTCTAAAGGGCAGAAACACTGGTGCGCCCACTCAACCCTTCGAACGTATCTCAAACGATATCCTCAAACTTTGTTGCTTGGGTCAAGAATGGCACGCGTATCTTGTCCTCGGCTACGCTGCCTCAACGAAACTGTACAAGGAGCTGACCAAGGAGCCGTTGAGATTTGCGATTGACGATGTTGGATTGGGTACGCTCAAGCCCCGCAAAGCGCTTGAACGTGTTCTTTCATTAAGTGGCATTTCCGCATGTTCTCTTTTGCGCGAAGGAAACGCCGACCGAGGTGATATGAGAGTTTCAATCTTTCGGATTGAAGTCCATCACCGCTAACATGATCGCACCTCTTGCTAGCGTGAGCCAGAACGGCTGCGCTATCTGCCACATGAGCTAGCCTTGTTGCACCCTCATCCGCATACAACTCGCATAGAACGTCGTCGGCGCGCCGACGAGTCCTAGAAGCCGTCGGGCACGCCGAGCTGTTTTGCCAGCACATACAGCACAGTCAGCGCGTCGCCATCGCGGTCGATCGCCGACCTGATCGAGTAGTGATAGAAGCCGCCGCCCCTAGAGCGGGACTTAGCCTGACACTAGCGGAACAAATCGTATTCGCCGACCCCTTGCAGAACCAGGAGGGTGAGCGACGTCGTCCCCCGTTTGTCACCAGATGCGGTCGCGTGGGTCTGATGACTTAGAATTCGTAAGGTGCGGGCTACGCTTCCGCCTTCGCTCTTGTCGAGCTTCGGCGGACAAGCTAACCCGCCCCGCATTATTCTACAGCGAGGGGCGCTAGGCCGCCTTGTGCTGCTTCATGTATTCCGTCGCGCGCTTCTTGAGCTCAGCAGGCGAAACGTCCTCGACGTGGGTGCCGATGTGCCATTGATTGCCGGCCGGGTCCGTCACGCCGCCGCTGCGGTCGCCGTAGAACATGTCGGCAGGCTCCATCACCGACGTGCCGCCAGCCTTCAGCGCCTTCTGGTAAACCGCATCCACATTGGGCACGTAGACGTGCAGCATGGCCGAAGTGGCCTTGGCGTTCTCGGAAGCATCGGAAATCATTACAACGGAATCGCCGATCTTGAGCTCCGCGTGCATGATCTTGCCGTCGGGTCGCATCATCGGCTCGAACACGAATTGTGCGCCGAATGCGTTCTTCATGAACTGGACGACCCTTTCCGCGCCGTCGACGACGAGATAAGGCGTGAGGGTGTGATATCCGTCAGGAACGGGCTTTACTTGAGTTGCCATCGCTGTCTCCTTGGTTTGGATGACGTCTGCAGCAGAACGACCCAACATTCCCCCTTGTTCCTTTGGATTTTCACGCGGTTGTTTGTAGAAAGTGTGACGGTCTCATTGCCACGACGGCGGTCCGCGGGTGCGCGCACTGCGGGGGTTCCGCGTTCCTTCGCGGAACAGCAGGAAAGCTTCGGTGGACACAATCGCTTGAGCATCCCGCACGAAGTTCGCAACGCAGCGCGATGGTCTAGCGTGCGCGCGCAGGCGCACGCTTCTGCAGATCGCGCCGAACATTCCTCAACATCATGAAAGCGCGGCCTAACGCGACACCAGCGGAACAAAATCGTATTCGCCTACCCCTTGCAGGACCAGGAAGGTGAGCGATTTCGTGTCGCCGTTAGTCACCAGATGCGGACGCGTGGGCCTGACGACGTAGACTTCGCCGGGCTTCAAATTCACTTCCTCTTTCGGATTTTGCAGGAACAGCCTCATGTGGCCTTCCAGAACGTAAAAAGTATCGGAGACATTGCTGTGGGTGTGCCACGGCACCTTCTGCTTTGCAGAGAGCTGCAACTCCGTAATGCGAAAGCCCGGGCGCTCGGCGTGGTAGGCACGACGCTCGACTTCGTAAAGGTGACTGGCGTCCTTGACTGGCTGCGGCTGGCTCATGACGGCCTCCCTCGGATCATCCGCCCCCTCGCGTGGTGATGTCGCGCGATGATAGCTTTCCTCTGCCATTGACGAAACGCTTAGCTTCGTAGGGTGGGCAAAGCGACTTGTCCGCCGTAGCTCGAAGAGCGAAGGCGGAAGCGTGCCCACCAATTTTATCGACGCGCCAGAACCGGTGGGCACGGCGCGAAGCGCGCCTTTGCCCACCCTACGAGACTGAGACCGCCGCCGCTGCCGTTCACTCCAGATCGTTCTTCTTCCGCTGCTCGCCTTCGCGAAGGCGCTGTGCGATCGCCGTTCGTCTTGAGATCAGCGCGGCCTCATCCGCGAGTCGCTGCGCGAGATCGGAGTGATATTGTTGCACGACGTCGAGCACCGCTTCCTTGGCGAGCCTTCGATGGTGCTCGGCAAGGAATCTGTGCAGGTCAGCGAGTTGTTCGTCGTCCATGGGCATCGCGCCTCAGCCGCAATCCCAAAAATATACCGCAACCTGTTGATCCTGTGCCAACTTTCGACACGCTTAGTTACCTTCCGGGGACGAAGCCGGGCGGTCATCGTTGCCCGGCCACGTTCACATTGGTGGCTCGCTGCCTGCCCGTTAACCATCTGTTAACCATAGCGGCCTAGCCTGTGGTCATTGCCAGTCACCACTAGCGGATTTACCGCCGGTTCGTTCGGGGAGAACAGCCGATGTCCGTTGAGATTCTGACCTATAGCGCCCTCGGCGCCCGCCTGAACATTTCGCCAGTGGCCGCCCGCTCGCTTGCCAGGCGGCTCCGCTTGCCGCGCTCGCTTTCGGAGGATGGCAAGGCCCTGGTGAGCGTTGATCTCGCCGAAATACGCCATACGCCACATCCGCCGAGCCGTCGCCAGGCAGTCGACGTCGCTCAGTGGACGACAATGGTCGCGGCATTGCACGTGGAGATCGCGCAGCTTGAAGCAAGCGCAGCCGGCCACCGCGCCGATTTCGAGCACGAACGCGAGCGCGCCGATCGCCTGATGGCCGAACTGCTGCAGGCGACCGCCGAGGCCACGGCCGCCAGGGAAGCGGCGGCGCGGCTTGAGGGGGAGGTGACGGTCCTGCGGACCCGTGCCCGAACTGATAGCTCGATCGACAAGACGGAACGCCGGCTGGGGCAGCTCGCGGCGACGCTGGTGGAATCAGACCGCAAGGCGGCACGTGGGTAGTTATCCCAGTCTTCTCATTCCGCAGCGTCGCGGAGCAATCGTGGGGCAAGAATGTCTAGCACTGATATCCGCGAGTTGAAGGCGCGCATTATTGTATGCGGGGTCGGCGGCGCCGGCGGCAATGCCGTCAACAACATGATCGAGGCCGGGCTCGAAGGCGTCGACTTCGTCGTCGCCAATACCGATGCCCAGGCGCTCACCAGTTCGAAGGCCGGGCGCATCATCCAGATGGGCAGGGAGGTGACCGGCGGTCTTGGCGCCGGCGCGCAGCCCGACATAGGGCGCGCTGCAGCGGAAGAGGCCATCGAGGTGGTCCGCGAGCAATTGAACGGCGCGCATATGGTGTTTGTTACCGCCGGCATGGGCGGCGGTACCGGCACGGGCGCCGCGCCCATTATCGCCAGGACTGCGCGTGAGCTCGGCATTCTCACCATCGGCGTCGTCACCAAGCCGTTCCAGTTCGAGGGCCAGCGCCGCATGCGCTATGCCGAAGCCGGCATCGCGGAACTGCTGAAGGAGGTGGACACCCTCTTGATCATCCCGAACCAGAACCTGTTCCGGGTCGCCAACGAGAAGACCACGTTCGCCGATGCCTTCGCCATGGCCGATCAGGTGCTCTATTCGGGCGTGGCCTGCATCAGCGACCTCATCGTCAAGGAAGGTCTGATCAATCTCGATTTTGCCGACGTTCTTTCGGTCATGCGCGAGAAGGGCAAGGCCATGATGGGCAGGGGCGAGGCTTCCGGCCCGAAGCGCGTGCTCAACGCGGCCGTCGCTGCGATTTCCAATCCGTTGATCGAGGATCCCTCGATCAAGCGCGCCAGTGGTCTCATTGTCTCCATCACCGGCGGCAGGGACCTGACGCTGTTCGAGGTCGACGAGGCTGCGACCCGCATCCGCGACGAGGCCGATCCGGACGCCAACATCATCGTCGGCGCCACCTTCGATGCAAGCCTCGAAGGTGTCGTCCGCGTCTCGGTCGTGGCGACCGGCATCGATAATCTCGCCGCGGCGCGTCCGACGCAGCCGGCGGAAAGCTCACTCACGGATCTCGCCGGCCGGCTGAGCAACGACCGGCGCCGCATCGCCGACCGTAGTACACCGCCGCCGCAATACGCGAGCCCGCCATCGCTCATCCCGGCGGCCCGCCACCCTGAAGTGCGACCGGCAAGGCCGATCGCGGAGCATGCGCGGCCGACGGCTCCGCAACGCCTCGATCCATTCGGCCGCGCCGCTCCCGTGCGCAACCCGGTCGAGGAAAAGGTTCTCGATATCCCGGTCTTCCTGAATCGCAAGGCCAATTGAGCCGTCGTTAGGACCAGGACAACGCTTCCCGGCGCCGGAAGCAGACCGCTGCTAGTCGACTTCAAGAGGACTACACTCAATCGGATCGCACCGAATGCCGCCGTGGCATTATTCTTTCTCCAGCCACGCTGCCGCGGGCCCTGGTCTTCTGGGGCGATGCCTGAGCGGCTATTGCCCAAAATCAGCCCCATACTTTCCATGCTCCAGCCTTGCTTTGGTCAAAACGGCGGTAGGGAGTGTCCACAATCCGACAATCGCCCGTTCAGTTGACGGCAAACTGGCAGGAGGCGCCTATGGATTCCTCGGTGGACACCAGGCAAACCGATCCACACGTCAATCCGGTACTATCCACGCAAGAGAAAGAACTGGTCGCGCGCGCCGATGAACGGCTCGCACATGCCTATGAACAGATCGCCCGTGCGGATGAAGAGCTTGCGCGGTTCAATGAGCAGATTTCCAGGCTGGAGAAGGTGAAAAAAATTCGTCAGCCATCGCGCGGCAGGCCGGCGCTACGCGGCTTGATCGGCCTGCTGTTGACAGCAGGCATCTGTACCGCTGCTTTCGCCTGGCACTCCTATGGCGAGACGGTCAGGCCGATGATCTCCCGGTGGGCACCGCAACTGGCCGAGGCTTCGTCGTTGCCGTCGGAAGCACCGAAGCTTGCCGACCAGCAGAGTCCGCCTGCCGTTCAGCTGGCTGCGGCAGATGCAGCGGTTTCGCAATTGCCACCTCCGGCCCAGACCGTACCGCAAGATGTGGCAGCCGCCCCGATCGCTGCCGAGCAGGCACAGTTGCTCCAGACGATGGCGCGCGATCTCGCAAGCGTGCAGCAGGAGATCGAGCAGCTCAAGGCCAGCCAGGCTGAATTGGCCCGCGAAAGTGCCAAGACCGCCGAGCAGCTCAGGGCGAACCAGGAGGAAATGGCGCGCGCGATCGCCAACGCCTCCGAGCAGAATCTGAGGCCGAGGACAGCAGTGACCCCACTACCGCCGACGCGTAAGCCCGTGTCGGCGCGTGCGCCGACGGAAGCCAGAGCGCAAGCGCGGGCGGCGCCAGTGCAGTTGCAGCCGAGACAGTAGTCTTTCATCGGCGCCGCCGCCCGCCGAAGGCGCTATTCGCTCTCTTGCCGGGAGAGGGGCTCTGGGCACAAACCGGCGGCTGGGCAGTGCATATCCGCTCTGCCCAGGCCGTATGGACAGGTGCGACAGCAACGTTCACAGCCCTCCGAGATAGCGGATGGTGCTTTCGATTTTTTATAGCCGAGCGCATGGTCATGAAGATCTTGCTGCCACTGGTGCTGTCCATGATTACCTTCGCGCGGGAGGCGACCGCACAGGACGAATTATGCGCCCGCGAGCGCGCCGCCATGGTCGAAACTATCAGGGGCTACGCCCATTCCGCCTCCAGTGGTGCCGGACAGCAGAGCCTCTCGGAGAGAGTTTTAGAGGCCATGGGGCGAACGAAACGCCATCTGTTCATCCCTGAGCGGTCTTGCTCCATCGCATACGCGGACAGGCCGGTTTCGATCGGCCACGGCCAGACCATATCGCAGCCGTTCATCGTCGCCTTGATGACAGAGTTGGCCGAGGTCGCGCCCGATCATGTCGTGCTCGAAGTCGGCACGGGTTCGGGCTATCAGGCCGCCATCCTTGCGCACCTGGCGCGGAAGGTCTGCACCATCGAGATTATCCCGGCATTGGCCGAGACTGCCGCGAAAGCACTCAGAGACCTCGCGTATGACAATGTGAGCGTCAGGCTGGGCGACGGCTATGCTGGCTGGCCCGAATGCGGTCCTTTTGACGCCATCGTCGTGACCGCCGCGCTTGGGCAGGTACCGGCGCCGCTGATCGAGCAGCTTAAAGTAGGTGGCCGGCTCGTCATGCCGGTGGGTGCCGCTTACTCCACGCAGCAGCTTACGGTCGTCGAAAAAATCGCCCCTGACAAAACGACGACGCGCGCCGTCGCTCTCGTGCGCTTTGTGCCCTTCACGCGTTCACAAAATTAAGAGCCGGCCGGGTTCTTGAAGAAGGCACCGGCTCGGTTACATTAACGATGCCTAAAATCGAATGGTGACCAAGGGAACGACACGATGGCGGCGGTGCCGGAAGTCAAATCCGCGGGCGCGAGCATCCGGGAAAGCGCAATCAGCATCATTGTGCTCGGCTTTGCCGCCGACCCGATGGCGCGTTGGGCTTGGCCCGAATCGTCCGAATACCTGAGAATAATGCCTCAGTTCGTCAATGCTATCGGCGGCCGGGCTTTCGAGCATCGCACAGCCTACATCACTGAAGGGGCTCGCGCCGCAGCCCTTTGGCTGCCGCCAGGCATCGAGCCAGACGAGGCAGAAATGAACGCAGTCATGGAGCAGTCGCTGCGCCCCGAGATCGCCGCGGACATTGGCGCCGTCATGAAAGGCATGGCCGAACATCATCCCCATGAGCCGCATTGGTATCTACCCCTTGTTGCCGCCGATCCGAACTGGATCGGGCAAGGGCTCGGCACGTTGCTGATGAAACACGCTCTTCGACGATGCGACGAGGAGGGCGTCGCGGCCTACCTCGAAAGCTCGAATCCGCGTAACATTTCCTTCTATGAACGCCATGGCTTCAAGATGACCGGCAAGATACAAAGCGGCTCTTCTCCCGTGTTGACACCGATGCTGCGGCCCGCATCCCGAGCGCTCTAACGAGCTAGCGAACAGGTTGCCCAGCCTGCGCTTATTCTCCTAGGCGGAAAAATCGAGTTGCATATATCGTCATTGCACGCCTGCGAGGCATTTCTGGAAAGCACAAGTTTGAGCAATGCGCCAATCTGTCCCGGCATTCGCATGTGGCACTAGCCGGGCGATGCGCTACGCTCCCTGAAAATTCAGGGAGGGAATCATGTCAATGAAAATCAATCGCCGTCACTTCATCGCTGCCGGTACGGCAGCCGCCGCGACGCCTTTCTTGTTGCGCAGCGCCTCGGCGCAAGCGGCGTGGCCGTCACGAAATATCCGCATGGTCTGCAGCTACCCGGCGGGCGGGCAGACTGATCTTTTGGCGCGCGCCTTCGGCGATTACATCTCCAAGCAGGTGGGGCAGAACGTCGTCATCGAGAACAAGGCGGGCGCCTCCGGCTCGATCGGCGCGGCGGAAGTCGCGCGCGCGGCGCCCGATGGCCACACCATCCTGTGCTCCATCTCGACCACTTATGTGATGAACCGGGTGATGATGAAGAATCCCGGCTACGACATGGACAGAGACCTGACGCTCGTCAGTATCATCCCGGGCGCCGGGCTGCCATTGGTCGCGAGCACGAAGTCCGAGGTCAAGACGCTGGACGACTTCGTCGCGTTCGCGCGCAAGAAGGGCCAGGTGAATTTCGGCACCTACAGCGCGGGCTCGGCCCCGCACATGACCATCAACGAACTCAACAAGCAGTATGGACTCAAGATCGAACCGATCCACTACCGTGGCGAAGCGCCGATGTGGACGGGGCTGATGGACGGCACGCTCGACGTTGCGATGGGCAGCTACACAGCGGCGCAACCTGTCCTGCAAGGCAACCACGGCGTGGTGTTCGCAGTGCACTCGAGGAAGGTTGCCGCGATCCCGAACGTCAAGACTCTGCCCGAACAAGGCGCGACATCGAAGTTCTTCACCGTGAGCGGCTTCAGCGGCTGGGCGGTGCCGAAGGCTGTGCCGCAACCGATCGTCGATCGGTTGGCGGAACTGTGCGTGGCGGCCAATAGCGATCCGAAGGTGAAGGAAGTTCTCGCCACCTTCGTGCTGGATCCGGCGATCGGCTTCAAGGAGAGCAATGCCTTGTACCAGCGCGAATTGCCAACCTGGATCGAGAGCGCGCAGGCGCTCGGCCTGGAGCCAGCCTAGCGCGAAGGGCGATCAGCGGGTAGGGTGGGTTACACTTGCGCTAACCCACCTTACGAACCTGATACATTGGTGCTCGATCTTGAATGCGATGGCTGAGGACGACCCGACCGACGAGATTTCACTCATCGAGGAGCGGCTCGAGGAGCTAGCCGAAGTCTCGGAGCGATGCCGGAAGATCATTATGGTTTCCAAGGCGGTCATCGCCGGCGGCGTCGTATTGCTGCTCGTCATGATGCTCGGCCTGTTCGGCTCAAGTCAGGTTGCCGCCCTCGGATCGATCGCCGCGGTACTCGGCGGAATCGTCTCGCTCGGATCGAATGTCAGCACGTTGCGGCAAACGAGCGACGCCATCAGCGCCGCCGAGGCGCTCCGTTCGGATCTGATCGGCAGGATCGATCTACGGGTGGTTGGTGATAGCCCCATGAAACTGAGTTGACGTGGGTGCTCGTGAAGGCCGTGCGTAGTCCGTAGGGTGGGCAAAGCGAAGCGTGCCCACCATTTCACGGCGATTACTGCGGACAGATGGTGGGCACGTCGCTACGCTCCTTTGCCCACCCTACGAAGCTACGAAGCTCACTTCATCCCCGTACAACTCGCATAGAAAGTCGTTGTCGCTGGCCAGTCCGAGAACATGCCGCGGATGCCGACCTGTTTGGCGAGCACGTCCAGCACCGTCAGCGTATCGCCGTCGCGATCGACCGCTGATCTGATCGATTTGTGATAGAAGCCACCGCCCTTGTGCAGCGGGCCGTCGCGCTCCAGCGACCAGCCGATCAGGTCGAGGCCGGCGGCCTTCGCCGCCTTGGCGTATTCGGACGGGACGATTTCCTTGTCGTTCAGCGTCAGCATGGTCCAGATCGGCGGTCCGAGGATCGCGACGCCTTGCGCCTTCAATTCCGCCATCGAGGGCTTCCAGGTTTCGGGTTTGGCGGGATCGAGACCCTGCTTCTCGTAGCGGTCCTCGAGATACACCGCCTGCGCCCCGAACGCCGGCTCGGTCTTCACCCAATAGAGCACGTCGGCGAGATTAAAACTTTGCGCAAACACGTCGCTCGGGGGAATGCCGGCCTTCTTGTAGGCCGCAATCATCTGGCCCGCGTATTTCTCCTGCGTGTAATCGCCGTCGAACGGCATCGCCACTTCGGGCGCCTTCAATTCCGGCGTGAATTTGGCCCCCAGGCTCTTGATCAGCGCGATGCTCTCGTCATGCGTCATCAGCGTGCCGGAATTGGCGTAAAGATCGGTGCGCCAGCGCGGCGTGCCGTTCTGGTACTCCTCCGGCGTCTTCGCATCCGCGTTAAAGCCGTCCATCTTCGCGGTCAGTCGCCGGAATTCGGCGAGCGTGATGTCGCTGGTGCAGCACTTTGCCGACGCCTTCTTGCCGGTGGAGGGATCGGCCGGGCTGAAGGCCTGCGTGCATTTTGCGGCAAGCTCCGGCACCGTCAAAATGTTGGTCGTGGTGTGCAGGTCGCATTGCGAATGGCGGCAGACCAGTTCGCGGTCTTTGGTAAAGGTCACGTCGCATTCGATGATGCCGGCACCCATCCGGGCGGCCGCCACATAAGACTCTTTCGTGTGCTCGGGAAACTCCAGCGCGGCGCCGCGGTGGCCGATGGAAAAGTCGGTCTTGCGAAACGGCCCGGTGCATTGGCTGAGCTGTTGCTTCAGCGGCCCGTCCTTCATCTTGTCGACCAGATAAAACGGCCGCGGCCCGATCTGCGGCTCGCGGGGGAGGGCGATATCCTGCGCCGCGGCAGGAATGGTCGCGGTCAGGAACCAGAGCGCGGAGAGAAGGGCGGAGCGATGGCGGGCAGGCATGGGAGGCACCTCGGATAACGCGTTGCGCGCGGCCTTGATATCACGGAGCATGTGACAGTTTGAATGGTGCGTAGGTGCGTAGGGTGGGCAAAGGCGCGCTTGCGCCGTGCCCACCACTTCACACACCGTTGTTGATGGATGGTGGGCACGCTGCGCTTTGCCCACCCTACAAGAAAGTTAGGGAGAAGAAACATGCCCGCAGCCTTTTTCGTCGTCCGCGCCACCGTGAGCGACCCGGCCAAACGCCAGGCCTTCGACACCTGGTATTCGCGTGAACATCTGCCGGATGCCATGAAATCGTTCGGCGCGCTGAAGGCATGGCGCTACTGGAGCGACACCGATCCGTCGCTGCACCATGCGATGTACCAATTCACGGACAAGGCCGCGTTGGAGCGCGCGATTGAAGGGCCGGAGCTCAAGCGCCTGGTGGCCGATTTCAACCGCGACTGGCCGGACGTGACGCGAACACGGGAGGTGCTGCTGCTGGCGGAAGAGTTCGTACCGGCTGAAATGAAATAGCGTCACACGCGAGCGCGACGCAGAAATGCCTCAGCAATGACACATGTTCCGGTGTGAGCATCAGCGCGCAAAAATAAGCTTGGATCAGCTTTGTTCGCAGCAAAGCTGAACGCGCAGTTCACCGCGCATTCATCTCGGCACATCGAAACTCTCTTTCTCGCACACAGCAGACGGAGGAGGAGATGTGATGGAACGCCGCCACTTTCTGAAACTCGCCTTTGGATTTGCCGCGGGCGGCATCGCGCTTGCAGCGAGCGCGCAGGCCGCGCCGCTGATGCCGGCGCCGCTCGCCGACGACGCCAAACTGCCTGCCAATCCTGATGCCCAATCCGCCGTCACATCAGGCGATGAGGCCGACCGCCTCACACCCGAAGAAGTGCGCTGGGGCCGTGGCCGCGGTCGTCATCGCGGCTGGGGTCGCCGGCGCTGGGGTTGGCGCCGCCGCCGGTGGCGTCGCAGGCATTGGGGCTGGCATCGCCGCCGTCGTTGGCGCCGCCGCTATTGGCGTCGTCGTCGTCACTACTGGTAAGTCGCCGCCCGGGATTGCTTACAAGGAATAAAAAAAGCCCCGCGCGAGCGGGGCTTTTGTCGTGCATTGGAAATGTCAGTAAGCGCGGCAGCGTCCATGGCGCCACACGGTGCCGTAAGGGCACCCGCGACCGGGCCGCACCACGACGACCGGAGCTGCGGGCCGCACCACGACGACCGGGGCCGGACGAACCACAACTGCCCGGCGATTGGGCTGGCAACCGCCATAGGGACCGCGATGCCAGCCGGGGCCGCATCCGCCCGCGGCTTCCGCCGCGCTGAAGCTGGCAACGGTGCCCAGGGCCAAAACTGCTGCGAAAAGGTACTTCAATGTTTTCTCCCGTTCTTGGCCGCAAGGCGGCACGGAACGGAACTTAGTCCCGAGACCTGAATGGAACATGAATGTTCCCTGGTGCTACGGGGCGGCCAGAAATCCGAGCAACAGTTCGTTATATTTGCCCGATGCCTCCAGAAACACCAGATGCCCCGTGTTCGGGACCACCTCGGCCCGGCCCTTCGCCATCCTGGCGGCGAGGGCTTTGGCGAGCTCGGCGTTCTGTCCCATTTTCGCGCGCAGCGCCTCCGGCGCATTGGCTCTTCCCGGCGCGTTGTGATCGTCGGCGCCCATCACGAACAGCGTCGGCTGCGTGATCAGCGGGATCTCGTGCGCGACAGGCTCGCGGTAGATCATTTGCGCGGAGCTGACGAAGGCGCGCAGCCAGCGCGGATATTCGGCGCTGCCCTTGATGTTGAAACGCGCATCGATGAAGGGCGTGACCTGTTCGGGCGGCAGCTTTAGCGCGTAATTGGTCTCGAGCTGCTTGCGATAGCCGTCTGCGGTGAGCTTGTCCTCGTTCTCCAAAATCTTCTCGGTCGGCGTCGGCGGCACGTAGAGCCGGTAATCCTCCAGGCCGATCGGGGCGGTCAGCGCCAGATGCACGATCCGGTCGGGATAGGCGCGCGCGATCCGGACGCCGAGCATGCCGCCGAGCGAATGCGCCACGATATCGGCTTTTGCAATTCCCAGATGATCGAGCAACGCGATCGTATTGCGCGCCAGCGTATCGAAATGCAGATCGCCCTGCGGCTTGGAGGATTTGCCGAAGCCGATCTGATCCGGCACGATCACGCGGTAGCCGGCATCGCTCAGCGTCTTGATGACAGGCGCCCAGTAGCTCGATGGAAAATTGCGGCCATGCAGCAGCACCACGGTGCGCCCGTTCGGCTGCGCGGGAGCTATATCCATATAGGCCATCCGCACCTGTTCGCCGTCGTTCACGAGCGGCAGCAGATGGACGGGGTAGGGATAGGCAAAGCCTTCGAGCGCAATGCCGTAGGGCTCGCGCGCGGCAGGCTCGGCTGCCTGCGCGCAGGCAAGGCTGCTCAGAAAAATTGCAAGGGTGATAATGATCGCGCGCCGCATCGCATTCTCCGGCTGACAGGTTGCCGTCTTATTGATGCGATCGAACAGATCCGTAAAGCCGGCGCGGCTTCACATTTTGCGGAGATCAGGCCGCGAAGCGCAAGGATGTCTATGTCGGCATGCGCACGAACCTGTCGTCCCACAAAGTGTTCGATGGCGTGCCCCCCGGCGATCCACCAAGGAAAAGTTGCCTCCTGGAAAACGGTGGCAACCTCAGTCGGATTTAATGGCTTCCATGGCTTTTGGTGTTCGTACAGCATTGATGTAAATGCAGAGGCGTCAGCCCTGCGCATTCCCGAACAGCATGGCGAACCGCTTTTCGCCGGTCCGGGTAAAATTGACGACGCGGCTGCCCGGCGTCGGGTCGCGCGCCGCCCAGTTGAGTTCGGTGAACCGGTTCATCACGGCGGCGCCCAGCGTGCCGGCGAGGTGATGGCGGCGTTCGCTCCAGTCGAGACAGGCCTTGCACACCGGACGGCGCGGGTGCGCCAGCGCCTCCGTGTCGATCTGCAGCGCCTCGGCCATGAAGCGCTTGCCCTCGCCGGTGAGTTCAATGTCCTGCTTTGTCTGCCGGACCAGACGCTGCTTGCGCAGGCTGTCGAGCATCTGCACGCCGAGATCGCCGGCCAGGTGGTCATAGCAGATCCGCGCCCGGCGCAGCGCCGGCTCTTTCGGTCCCGTGCGCACGCGGGTGTGGCCGGCACGCTCGGCCAGGCCCGCAAGGCCTTCGAGCACATGGGCGACATCGGGGCCGGTGAGGCGGTAGTAGCGGTGACGCCCCTGTTTTTCCGGCTCGATCAGGCCGCCGGCTTCGAGTTTCGCCAGATGCGAACTCGCGGTCTGCGGCGTGATGCCGGCCTGGTGCGCCAGCTCGCTCGCGGTCAGCGCGCGGCCGGTCATCAGCGCGGTCAGCATATTGGAGCGCGCGGGATCGCCGACGAGAGAGGCGACCATAGCGATGTCGGGGCCTGCTTTCATAGTTCGATGTTAGCCGAAGCATTGACGTCGATCAAGCGGGTATTCTCACGGCCGTCATTGCGAGGAGCGCAAGCGACGAAGCAATCCATCGCGCGGCAAGCGGAGATATGGATTGCGTCGCTGCGCTCGCAATGACGGTTACAACCACCGGAGATACGCCATGACCATCACCGTTTTCATCCGCTACCAGCTCGATCCGTTCAAGCGCGCTCAGTTCGAGCAATACTCGAAAAACTGGCTCAGCATCATCCCGAAATGCGGCGGCGACCTGCTCGGCTACTGGATGCCGCACGAGGGCACCAACAACATCGCCTTTGCGCTGATCTCGTTCGAGAGTCTCGCGGCCTATGAAAGCTACCGGGCGCGGTTGCGCGCCGACAGCGAAGGCATGGCCAATTTCAATTTCGCCGAGGAGAACAAGTTCATCCTCGCGGAGGAGCGGACGTTCCTGCGCAAGGTCGTGGCGTGAGGCGTCTGGCGGAACGAGCCTTGCGCACCTATCTACGCGGCGCAAACAAACATGAGGGGAGCGACCTATGCTGACACCTGCTGACAAACGCGCCGCATTCAGGAAATTGCACGAGAGCGGATGCTTCATCATCCCCAATCCCTTCGATGTCGGCAGCGCGGTAGCCTTGCAGCATCTCGGCTTCAAGGCACTGGCTTCCACCAGCGCAGGCTTTGCCTGGGCCATGGCCAAGGCCGACAACCGCGTCACTGTCGATGATGTCTGCACCCATCTCGCCGAGATCTCCGCGGCGGTCGATATTCCTGTTAATGCCGACTTCGAGGACGGCTTTGCCCACGAGCCTGAAAAGGTCGGCGTCAATGTCGCCCGCGCCGTGAAGACCGGAGTTTCAGGCCTTTCGATCGAGGATTTTACCGGAGACAACGCAAAGCCGCTGTTCGATCGCGAGCTTGCGATCGATCGCATGCGGGCGGCACGCAAGGCGATCGATGCCGACAATAGCGGCGTGTTGCTCACCGGCCGGTGCGAGGCGTTCCTGCGCGGGCAGAAGGATCTGAAGCTCGTGATCGACCGGCTCACCGCCTATGCCGAAGCCGGCGCCGATTGCCTCTATGCGCCCGGCATCTCGACGCCGGAAGAGATTTCGGCTGTGGTGAAGGCGGTCGCGCCAAAGCCCGTCAATCTGCTGGTCGGCGCGGCCGGCCCGTCGCTGAAGGTCGCGGGCGATCTCGGCGTCCGCCGCATCAGCGTCGGCGCTTCGCTGGCGCGGATGGCATGGGCCGGCTTCATGAAGGCATCAAAGGAGATGGCGGAGCAGGGGACGTTCAGCGAATTCGCCAACGGTTATCCCGGCGGCGAACTCAACAAGATGTTCAGCTAAAGCATGAACGCATAAATTCAGAGCGGCCGGCGGACGGCCGCTTTGGTGCGTATTCCGGACTCAAGTCGGACATCGTGTGAGGTCCGAAAAGTGTCAATAGGCGACCGTCGCCGCGTTACATATTTTCCAGCATACGCCGCTGGAGATTTGCGGCGTTGGGCTGCCTTTTGGCCCACTCCATGTTATATTCGCTGTCGATCTTTACCCAATACGTACGGGTAGGCGCATCGCTCCCATCAAGTGAGTTGAAAGTGCATGTCGCCCTTTCTCGAATGTGGCGCCGATAGAGTCCTGAGCTTGGTAGTCGATGAGCGCGACATATTGAACCGGCAGTACCCGCGCGGCTTGGACCATGGCGTTTCTGGTTGATTCTGGTACGGCCCGAAACGGGTCGGCGAAGAACTCGGTGAATGTGATTGTTCTTCTAGACTCGTCTACGCCAATCCGTTGATAGGTGGACGGAACCACCAGCCGCTCCTTGATGGCTTTCTCGCAGGTCTGCACAGATTGAGAGGTGAACGGCGGGTAGCCACGAATGTAAGCATAGCCAAGAACAACAACACCAAAGACCAGGACTGCTGCAATGGCGAGCTTAACCTTCATCTGTGACTCTTACAGGCTTTTGCCAACTTGACTGCATGTTGGCCAACGCGCGCACTTTGCACCACGCCAATCAACAGAACCCAAATCGAAGGCAGATCATTTGGCGTGCAGTCGTTACTAAGCGCTAACGATTTCCGCTGTGGGTCAATCGCATCGGTTTGAAGATGTCCGAGTCACTTCCGCTTTACCCCTCATAGCCGACGTTCGCCGGGAGGATCGGCAGGTCCGAAAAGTGCCACAAGCGCCCTCATGTATTGCGGGGACAAGGTTAGTAGGCCTAGTTGTGGTTGCAACGCTTGGAGTGCGGAGATTGCTCAGCCGCAAGCGGGAGTGCGCGCGATCGGGCCATTACCTCCCGCGCTCCAGGCTCGCGGTCGGCTTGCGCGTGGCGAACTGATCACGGTTGGCGCCTGCGAGCGCTCTGGCCTAGCGCTTCGGCTTTGGCAGCACCATCCGGCCCTGTGAGGCAATGCCACCCCACTTGGCGGACCAGGCGACTTCCGAGGCGGAGGGTTGCTCGGTGTCTCTCTGACCTCGAGCACCCTGCAGCGCAAACAGGGCGCCCTGGGGATCGGCACATCGCGCGATCCAGCAGCCATCCGGCAATTCGGTCGGACCCTGGAGGATCCGGCCTCCGCCATCATTGACGCGCTGGGCTGCCGCGCCGATGTCGTCGACATTGAAGTAATAGAGCCAACATGATTGCGACACGCTCGGAAGCTTGGTGAGCATGCCACCGATCGTCTGCCCGGCTGCCGAAAACAATTGATAGAAGTCTGCCGGATCGGTTTCATCGTCGGCCTTCTGCCAGCCAAAAAGCTCGCCGTAAAAATCAAAGATCTTGTTCCGGTCTTCAGCCAGCAACTCGTGCCATCCCACGCGCCCCAGCTCGTCCAGCCCACCGGGTTGTCGTTGGCCATACGTCAGTCCGCTAACCAGCGCAAAAGTTGCCTTTTGCGGATCGGCGACCACTGAAACCCGGCCGATATTGCTGTCCGTTGGCGGCAGCAGGACAGCGCCTCCACGACGCCTGATCTGTGTGGCCGTCGCATCCATGTCATCGACTGCGACGTAGCCGACCCATCTCGGAGTTGCCCCCGATCGCCGTCCCTCTTCCGGGATATCCATAAGCCCGCCTACCGGAACTTCGCTGGCGGTAAGCACCGTGTAGGCCAGTTCCGGAGTCGACGCATCCTTCGCATCCCAGCCGACGACCTTGCCATAAAAGTCGCCCGCTGCCGCGACGTCCGTGGTCAGGAGCTCATACCAGGCGAAGCGTCCGAGTTGATTGACCAAGCCAATTTCTCCGTTCTTGGAGATTGCGCACTGCACCAAGTCCCACGCGCTGCAATCTGCGCAATGGGCGCGGACCGTCGTTGCAACGTGCGAAAATGAGGCGACGTCGTTCATGAACATGAATGCTACCTGAACGAGCGCCATTACATTTTCGTGTGTGCATGAATCTTGCCTGCCTTATTTGGTCAGCGTAGGATCACTCCCACGGAGATCCTTCTTGCAACTTTGGAGGATGCGACCATGGCGCGGGTGAAGCAAGCTTCGAAAAAGAAGCGAGTAGCCAGAACCGCAGTACCGGCGTTGGGTGCCGCCGGATTAACTTTTTCGCTAGCAGGAGGCGCATCGGCATCGGTCGTGCCGGGGAGTGACGTTCAGGGGGCGAATTACGCACCTGGCATGATGATCACGCTCGGCGAAGAGGAACTTGCCGACGTCAGCCTCGCGACCTTCCATCTCTTCGACGACGAAGATCTCGGCAGCGCCGTGCAGCTGGCCCAGCGCGGATGCGGCAGATGCGGTGGCTGCCGCGGATGTGGTGGCTTCCGGGGATGCGGTGGCTTCCACGGATGCGGTGGTTGTCGCGGCTGCCGTGGCTGTGGATGCAGATCCTGCCGATGCGGCGTCGGCTGTGGCGGCTGTGGTGGTTGCGGCGTTGGTTGGATAGGGGTGGGCGTGCCAGGCATCGGCATCGGCATAGGATGCGCAGGTTGCTGCGCATCCTGGGGCCGCTGCCGATGGTGCTAGGCGACGGCGCTTCCTGATCTTGTGCCGACACGCCACGATTTCATTGGCCGGGTTCGATTGACCCGGCCAGTATCTTGTTTTCGTTGTGACGTTCGCCTGCCAGCGCGGGCAGCCTGCCGGTGACAAGCGAGTGTGATGACAGCCAATCGCAAGAGCCGCGTTGCGAGCAAGACCCGCAAAGACATCTTGCGATTTGCGCCGAACTTCACCGCCTATGTACTTCCTCCCGATGTGGTCTGCCTCTATTCTGAGGATCGCAAGTTCTTCCTGCACGGCGATCTGTATTGTGCGGTGGCCACGGCGATCGGAAAAAATGGAAAGTCTGCGCCGGAGATCGTTCGCCAGCTTTCGAAGAGCTTTCCGACCGACAATATTGAGGAAGCGATCAAGCGGCTGCTCGAGCGCCGATACGTCGTTACAGGAACATCGCACGCATTCGATGGCGCGGTCGCCGGATATTGGGCGAGCCTCGGCCTGCCTCCCGAGGTCGCGGAGCAGAATCTCCGCAATTGCCCCGTGCAGGTGGAGTCGATCGATGTCAAAGGCGCCAAAGAACTTGCCGCGGCCTTGAGCAAACTCGGCGTTCAGATCGCCAAGCGTTCGCCCAAGCTCACGATCACGCTGGTGAACGACTACCTTGACCGGCGGCTGGCGGAGATGAATCAGGAGCGTGTCGCCGAGAAGACAGCGTGGCTGCTGGTGCAGCCGTCCGGCGTGTTTCCGCTGGTGGGGCCGGTGTTCAAGCCGGGCGAGAGCGCCTGCTGGAATTGTCTGTTCGATCGCATGATCCGCAATCGGGAGATCAAGGGGTTTCTCGACCGCGGACCGGCGCAGGCGGTCGCCGTATCGCCACTGGTCAACGACAGCGTTGGAGATACCGCATTTCACTTCGCCGCCGTCGAAATCACAAAAGCGATTGCCTCCGGCTTTCGCACCGATCTGCGCGATCATATTGCGAGCTTCGATCTGACCGGTGCTGTCATCGCCAAGCACTTTGTCGCGCGGCGCCCGCAATGTCATACCTGCGGCAGCAAGAAGCTGCAGAGTCCACGCCGAGCGGCGACGTCAATCGAGGTCGCCGAAGGCAGCAAGCTCATCATGACCAGCGGTGGATATCGCACCGTGACTTCTCGGGCGACCGTGGCCCGTTTCCGCAAGCATGTAAGCCCGCTGACCGGCGTGGTTACGCGGCTCGAGCGGATCGAGGTCGATCTGCCGATGAACACCAATTTTTTCGCTTATCACAATTTCTCTGGGCCGGCCCAAAGCGTCGATCAGCTCCGGTCCGGACTGAGCGGCGGCAGCTTCGGCAAGGGCTCCACGGCCGAGCAGGGCGAGGCAAGTGCGCTGATGGAGGCGATCGAGCGATATTCGGGCATTTTCCAGGGTGACGAGATCAGGATGGCGCGCCGCTTTACCGATTTCGCTCCCGGCGACGCCCTTCACCCGAATGACGTCCAGCTTTTCAGCGAAACGCAGTTTCAAAACAGGCATGACCAGCAGGAGGACGATTCACATCCGGTTCCTGAGCCGCTCGATCCCTCGATGAAGACCGAGTGGTCGCCGGTCTGGTCGTTGCGTGACAAGCGTTTCAAGTATCTTCCGACCGGTCTGCTCTACTTCTTCTATGGCGGCTTCCATACGGATTCCAACGGTTGCGCGGCCGGTAATACCCGCGAGGAAGCCATCGTTCAGGGCTTCCTCGAACTGGTCGAGCGCGATGCCTACGCCATCTGGTGGTACAACCGGGTGCAGCGTGCCGAGCTCGACCTCAAGCAATTCGACGATTCCTATGTCCGGGATCTGCAAACCCAGTTTGCCGATGCCGGGCGCCGGCTGTGGGTGCTCGATGTCACCAGCGATCTCGGCATTCCCACTTACGTGGCGATCATGCACTGGATGCAGAACGGCCACGAGAATATCGAGTTCGGTTCCGGTGCGCATTTCGATCGCCGCATAGCCCTGCTGCGCTCCCTTACCGAGCTGACCCAGTTCATGTCGATTGGCATGATGGGCGGCGGCAGCGGCGAGAAGCCATCGCTTGACGGCATCAATCCGCTGCGCCTGGAAGATCATCCGTTCCTGATCCCGAGCGACAAGCCGATCGTTCCGCCGGCTCCCGACCTGAAGGTTCACGACAACACGCGTGATCAGGTGAATGCCTGTGTCGAGATCGCCACCCAGGCAGGTTACGATTTCCTCGTGCTCGACCAAACGCGGCCCGACGTTGAGGTCCCGGTCGTTCGCGTGCTCGTTCCAGGCTTGCGGCATTTCTATCGTCGCTTCGCACCGGGCCGGCTATACGATGTTCCCGTGAGGCTTGGATTGTTGGATCGCCCGCGGCTGGAAAGCGAACTCACGCCGTTCCTGCCGCACACCTGAGGGGCTGTCTTTCGTGCGTGCTTCCCGGAAAAGACCGACCAGGAAGATCGCGCCAGTCATCGCCGCTCGATTGAACGGCCGTTTCTCCCTGCAGATGCAGGCGGACGGAAGCATCGCCGCCTCCGTGGAAGGCTATTTTGTCAATCTGGGACATCTTAGCCCAGCCGCGATGGACCGCGCGCGAAATCTGACCGACGGCCTGCCGTTCGCGTCCTTTGCCGGCAAGAGCGCCATCGCGAGGGAAGTCGATGTCCTGGCGCGTCGACTGGCGCGGCACGGGCTGCTCGAATATCGCCTGTCCGTTCCGCATGCCGGGCAGGATCTCGTGGTCATCGAGCCCCAGGTTCCTGAGTATTGGCCGCAACGCGCAAAGCTCGGCGAGAGTGACACCGTCGCGCTGTCGCGCTTTGCTTATTTGCGCCGGCGCGGCAACGAGATGGTGCTGGAATCGCCGCGCGCCAGCGCGCTGTTTCGAATTGGCGATCCCGCGATTGCCGCCACCCTCACTGCGCTGTCGCGGCCTCACAAGATCAGCAGCCTTCGCCGCCACGCGGCCTCCTTCAACCTCGATCTGCTCGAACTGCTGCTGGATAGCCAGTTCCTGCTCAAGCTCAATGCGAACAGCGGCGACGGTCTTCGGGTGAATGAAGGCGACGGCAATCTCGTTCTCTGGGATTTCCACGATCTCGTGTTTCACACGCGAAGCACCGAGGGCCGGCAATCCAATCCGGTTGGCAGCACCTTCGCGTATGCGGACGCCGTTCCACCGCTGCCCGCGGTGCGTCCGCCCTGGCCCGGCAAGAAGATCGACCTGCGGAAATTGCCTGCCTCGGATCCGGTCTCGCCCTTCGGAAAACTGTTGCGCGAACGCCATTCAGTCCGGGATTTCGATGACGAGAATCCGGTCACGCTCGCCGAACTCGCGCGCTTCCTCGACACCACAGCCCGCGTCCTGTCGGAATGGAAGAGCGACGCGAATTCCGGAGGCAGTCCTGAGATCACCTACAGCGCAAGACCCTATCCGTCGGCCGGCAGCGCGTACGAACTGGAATTGTATCTGGCGGTCTCGAATTGCGAAGGGCTTGCACGCGGATTTTACCACTACGACGCGGGCGGCCACGCGCTGGTAGCGATCGGGGCCTCCGCGCAGCAACTCCAGACGCTTTCGGCGGCAGCCGAGTTTGCCATGGACGCATCCGGTCCGCCGCAGGTCCTGATCACGATATCAGCGCGTTTTGGGCGGATCTCCTGGAAATACAGCTCGATCGCATACTCGCTGATCCTGAAGGATGTCGGCACCATGATCCAGACATTCTACCTGGCGGCGACCGACATGGGCCTTGGTGGCTGCGCCATCGGCACCGGCAATATCGATCTGTTTGCAAAAATGACGGGGCTCGAATTCCATGTGGAGGGCCCGGTCGGTCAATTCGCGCTCGGACACGGCAAGAAGCCGGAGGCCCCACGCTAGAGCAAGATATTTCTCGAAAGGCGGTACGCACTTGTCCGCCAGCCGCCGAGCTCTCGCAGGTCGCTTTGGCCGGCCGGGCAATCTCGGAAATGCCGATTGTCCTGCTTGCGCGTTGAAGGCATCGGTTTTGCCGTGATTCAAGCGCCGAAGCCGGAGCCTCGATGCGCCCGGCATTGCGGCGTGCGCCGCATCTGCGTCGGCGGCGCGCTGGCGCGGCTGGCATGGACCGGCTTCATGAATGCATCAAAGGAGATGGCGGAGCAGGGGACGTTCACCGAATTCGCGAACGGTTATCCCGGCGGCGAACTCAACAAGATGTTTGGCTAGGGTGTGAACCCATAAATTCAGAGCGGCCGGCGGAGGCCCGCTTGGGTGCGTATTCGGACTCAAGTCGGACATTGCGTGAGGTTCGAAAAGTGCCGCTTCCGGACTCAACTTGTCGGTGCGCCAATCCGTATCTTGGTGGGTAAACGCTGAGGAGCGCAAAAATCCTGCGGGAAAATCGGACGGCGCAAGTCTGGATTCATCCGATAGTTGGGATAAGGTTGCTGCGTCCGCAGAAAACTGAAAAACGACGCAGGGAGGAAGTGATGCTCGACACCACGCTCAACGCACGCATTCAAGTCTTTCTTGACAACTTTGATGCGGCGCTTGCGGCAGGCGATATCGACGCCGCGGTAGGGATGTTCGCGCCGGAATGCTACTGGCGCGACCTCGTTGCCTTCACCTGGAACATCAAGACCATGGAAGGCCCTGATCAAGTGCGAGAGATGCTCAGCTCTTGCCTTGCGCGCGTGAAGCCAAGCAACTGGAAAATCGCCGAGGGGGAAAGCGCGACCGAAACCGATGGCGTTACCGAATGCTGGATCTCGTTCGAGACCGGCGCCGCACGCGGCTACGGCCTGATCCGGCTGCAGAACGGTCAGATCTGGACGCTTTTGACAACGATGGTCGAACTGAAAGATCACGAAGAAAAGGCGGGCTACACCCGGCCGCTCGGAGCCCGGCACGGCGTCAATCCCGGCGCGAAAACCTGGAAAGAATTGCGAGACGAGGAAACGGAGCAGCTCGGCACTAAGACCCAGCCCTATGTGCTCATCATCGGCGGCGGCCAGGGCGGCATCGCGCTGGGCGCGCGGTTGCGCCAGTTCGGCGTGCCCACCATCATCGTAGAGAAAAACGAACGCGCCGGCGACTCCTGGCGCAACCGCTATAAATCGCTCTGCCTGCATGACCCGGTCTGGTACGACCATTTGCCCTACATCGACTTCCCGAAGAACTGGCCGGTGTTCTCGCCCAAGGACAAGATCGGTGACTGGCTGGAGATGTACACCAAGGTCATGGAGCTGAACTACTGGACCGGGACCACGGCCAACCGCGCGAGCTGGGACGACGCCAAAAAGGAATGGAACGTCGTCGTCGAGCGCGGTGGCAAAGAGATCATGCTCAAGCCGAAACAGTTGGTGTTTGCGACCGGCATGTCGGCCAAGCCGAACATGCCGCAATTCAAGGGCATGGACACCTTCAAGGGTGAGCAGCACCATTCCTCGCGCCATCCGGGTCCCGACCGCTACAAAGGCAAGAAGGTCGTGGTGATCGGCTCTAACAATTCCGCGCATGACATCTGCGCCGCGCTATACGAGGCCGGCGTCGTGGTGACTATGGTGCAGCGCTCGACCACCCATATCGTGCGTTCGGATTCGCTGATGGAATCCATAGCCGATCTCTATTCAGAGCGCGCGGTCCGCGGCGGCATGACGACGGCGAAAGCTGATTTGATCTTCGCCTCGCTGCCCTACAAGATCCTGAATCAGTTGCAGAAGCCGGTCTACGACAAGATCCGCAAGGACGACGCCGATTTTTATGCAGGGCTGACGAAAGCCGGTTTCCGGCTCGACTTCGGCGACGACGATTCCGGGCTGTTCATGAAGTACCTGCGTCGCGGCTCCGGATATTACATCGACGTCGGCGCCTCGCAACTCATCATCGACGGTAAGGTCAAGCTGATGACCGGCCAGGTCGAGGAAATCACGCCTAACGGCGTCAAGCTCGACAACGGCAAGGAACTGCCCGCCGATGTGATCGTCTACGCCACCGGCTACAGTTCGATGAACGGCTTTGTCGCCGATCTCATCAGCCGGGAAATGGCCGACAAGGTAGGCAAGGTCTGGGGGCTCGGCTCCAATACGACCAAGGACCCCGGCCCATGGGAAGGCGAACAGCGCAACATGTGGAAGCCGACGCAGCAGGAGGGCCTATGGTTCCACGGCGGCAATCTACACCAGTCGCGCCATTACTCGCAGTTCCTCTCGCTGCAGTTGAAAGCGCGCTACGAGGGCATCCCGACACCGGTCTATGGTCCGCAAGCCGTCCATCACAGGTCCTAGGGTTTCACAACGCGCGCCAACCCGCACCGGCCCGCTGTCCGGCGACATGAAAAAAGCAGCGGGCCCATTGGCCCGCTGCGCAGTTGGGGGATGATTAACCGTTACTGCTTGGCGCGATCGACTTCCGTACCTGTCGGATTCGGAGACGGCGGCGTCGGGCGATTCGTCGCAGCACCCGTGGTCGTTCCCGGGTCGGCGTTGCTGCGGGGCGTTACGTCACGCATGCCCGGAGGCGTCGTAGGGTTGGCCGGCTGCGTCTGCTGCGCGGTCTGATTGGGCGGCGTAGTGCCTGCCTGGTTTACGGTCGTATTGTTGAGGCCATAGAACAGGGCGCCCAGCACCACGGCGATGGCGACGGCGAACATGGCGACCTTGCCGCCACTGGGAGAGCCTTCGGCGAGGCTGGGATCGGCTTGCAACTCATTGTCCAGACTGTTGAGGCGGGCCTGATGACGGATTTCCTCATCGCTCAGGCCGGCGCGGTAGGGATCGTTCGGATTGGGTTGGTATGCCATGAATGGGTTCCTCCGTTAGCGCCCAAGAGTAAGCGGGAAGACAATGGTTGGCGTGACCGGATGTTCCGCGCCAATGTTGCAACCCCGTAATGTTGGAACCGGTGATTCCCTAGAGTTCCCAATGTGAGGTTGCGAGATTCGAGGTTGTTATGTGGAGCCTGCCGCCCGGCGATACCGTTCTGCATTTGCTGTCCTATGTGGCGCTGACCGCGCAGGCGATGACCGCCGCACTCGCGGCGGGCCGCCGCAGCATGGACTGGGCCGGCGTATGCATGCTCGGCTGCATTACGGCGCTCGGCGGCGGCACCATCCGCGACGTGCTGCTCGGGCATTATCCGCTGGTCTGGGTGCAGAACCCGTCCTATCTCGCGCTGACCGCGGTAGCCGCGTTCGTGACGATCCTGATCGCGCGGCATGTGCACCGGCTCAATGTCGCGTTTCTGGTGCTCGATGCGATCGGACTCGTCGTGTTCACCATGGCCGGCTGCGATGTCGCCTGGCAGATGAACGCCTCGCTGCCGATCGTGATCGTGGCGGGCATGATCACCGGCTGCGCCGGCGGCGTGCTGCGCGACATCCTCTGCAACGACGTGCCGCTGTTGTTTCGCGCCGAGCTCTACGCCAGCGTCTCCGTCGTGACCGGACTGTTCTACGCCACCGCGTTCGGGCTCAACCTCAATGATCAGCTCTGGACCGCGCTCACCTTTGCGCTGGGTCTCACGCTGCGCCTGTTCGCGATCCGCTACAAATGGGAGATGCCGAAATTCGTGTTCAATGGCGAACCGCGCTGAGCAGCTATCTTGCCCTTCGCGCTTTTGCGACCTGTTCCGCCGTCACCAGCGGTGCTGCGTTGCCCCAGGCATTGCGGATATAGTTGGTCACGTCGGCAATCTGCTGGTCGGTCATCTTCGCGGCATAGCCCGGCATCGATCCCTTGTTGGGCGCGCGCGGCGTCGTCACGGTCTCGGCGCCATCGAGAATGATGCGCAGCGTGCTCAAGGCGTCGGCAGATTGCAGGTTGGCGTTGCCGGGCAGCGGCGGGTAGATCCGCGGCGCACCCGATCCATCCTCTTCATGGCAGGCGATGCAGGCACCGTTGTAGAGCTTTTCGCCCAGGGCCATTTGCGCCGGGGAGGGCGGGGTGACCTTCGGCTCCGGCGCGCCCGCCGGCAGGTCTTTCAGGTAGACCGCGATGGCGCGGACATCGGCGTCGCTCATCTTGGAGGTCGAATTGACCACGACCTCCGACATCAGTTCGCCCGCATGGCTCCTGCCGTTACGACCGCTCTGCAGATACTCGGCGATGTCTTCCACGCTCCAGGATTTCAGGCCGCTGCGATCAGCGCCGTCCAGCCGCGGCGCGAACATGCCGTCGACGCGTCCGCCGCCGTAGGCCTGGCCGCGTTTGTCGGCGCCGAACATGTTCTTCGGCGTATGGCAGGCGCCGCAATGGCTGACGCCCTCGACGAGATAGCGGCCGCGATTCCACTCAGCGCTCTTTTGTTGGTCCGGCATCAGAATGCCGGGCTTGAAGAACAGCCAGTTCCAGCCGCGCATGACGACGCGGTAGTTGAACGGCCAGCGCAGCTCGGGCGCGTGCGGCGTATTGCTCACCGGCGTCAGCGTCGCCAGATAAGCGCGGATGGCGAGAATGTCCTGGCGCGTCAGCTTGGTGAAATTCGGATAGGGGAAGGCCGGGTAATAGCGCGAGCCGTCGCGCGCCACCCCGAAACGCAGGGCGCGGTAGAAATCGTCATTGCTCCAGGCGCCCAAGCCCGTCGCGCGGTCCGGCGTCAGATTGGGCGTGTAGATGCCGCCGAACGGGGTATCGATCCGCTTGCCTCCGGCGAACGGTTTTGCGGGATCCGCGGTATGGCAGCTTGCGCAGTCGCCAGCGTCGGTCAGCGCCTTGCCGCGCGCGATATCCTCGTCGGTCGGCGGTTCGCTCCTGGACTGGGCATGGCCTTCGGCAACGGCGAACGCAGTGCACAAAAGCATCCCGGCGAGAATCGTCCGCATAGCCCGGCGTGGTCCCTGCACCATCTGGCCTCCTGGAGCGTTATAGCGCGAAAGCAGACGGAGGAGGGATGTCATGCCGTTGCGCGCCGAGGCTCCCGGACGACACAAACCGAAATGCGGTGCCGCCATTCCCGGTACGAAATTGCGATCTTTGAAAGCACGGCTTCGGGGGCGAGATTTGTAGTGCGTGGCCAAGAAAATCCGACATAGACTGGTTCTAACAAGCTCAGATGACTAGCTAAAAAACAGTCATCCCGATCCAGGCTCAAGAGGGTGCAATGGGAATCAACCAGGGTCCGATCAGTCTCGATCAGAAATACACCCAAGGCACCGGCCACATCTTCCTGACCGGTATCCAGGCGCTGGTCCGGCTGCCGATGGCACAGATCCGCCGCGACCGCGCCGCGGGGCTGAACACCGCAGGCTTCATCTCCGGCTACCGCGGCTCGCCGCTCGGCGGCTATGACCAGCAGCTTTTCGCTGCGCGAAAACACCTCGAACAATACAACATCAAGTTCCAGCCCGGCGTGAACGAAGACCTCGCGGCGACCGCGATCTGGGGCTCGCAGCAGCTCAATCTCTCGCCCGGCGCCAAATATGATGGCGCGGTCGGCATCTGGTACGGCAAGGGCCCCGGCGTCGATCGCTGCGGCGACGTGTTCCGGCACGGCAATACCGCGGGCTCGGCCAAAAACGGCGGCGTGCTTTGCCTCGCCGGCGACGACCACGGCGCAAAGTCCTCGACCGTCCCGCACCAATCGGACCACGCCTTCATCTCCGCACTGATGCCTTATCTTTATCCCTCCAGCATCCACGAAATGATCGAGATGGGCCTGTTGGGTATCGCGATGTCGCGCTACTCTGGCTGCTGGGTCGGCATGAAGGTGATCACCGAGACGGTGGAGACGACCGCCGAGATCGACCTTACCGACGAGATGACCCCGTTCGCGATCCCGACCGATTTCGAGATGCCGCCCGGCGGTCTCAACCTGCGCTGGCCCGATGATCGCTACCAGCAGGACCTTCGCCTGCAGGACTACAAGGGCTTTGCGGCCATCGCCTTCGCGCGCGCCAACAAGATCAACCGCATCACCATGGATTCGCCGAATGCCCGCTACGGCATCATGGCATCAGGCAAGAGCTACGAGGACATCCGTCAGGCGCTGCGCGAGCTCGGGATTACCGAGGAGGTCGCTGCCAAGATTGGCTTGCGGCTTTACAAGATCGGCATGCCCTGGCCGCTGGAGCCGGAAGGCGTGCGCAATTTCGCTGTCGGCCTCGAAGAGATCTTTATCATCGAAGAGCGCCGCGAGATCGTCGAAAATCAAGTCAAGCAGGAGCTGTTCAACTGGCGCGACGACGTCCGCCCGCGCATCGTCGGCAAGATGGACGACCACGACAAGCGTTTTCTCACTTTCGCCGCCGAACTTAGCGTCGCTTCGCTGGCGAGCTCGCTGACCGAACGCCTGCTTCGACTCAATCTCAACCCCGAAATCGCCGCGATGCTGCGCGCCAAGGCCGACTGGTTCAACGGCCGTCAGGCGAGCCAGATGCAGGCGGTCGCCCCCGTCACCCGCACCCCGTATTTCTGCTCCGGCTGTCCGCACAATTCGTCGACCAAGGTGCCCGAGGGCAGCCGCGCCTTTGCCGGCATCGGCTGTCATTTCATGGCGCTGTGGATGGACCGCAATACCGAGACCTACACCCACATGGGAGGCGAGGGCGTGCCATGGGTAGGCGTCGCACCCTTCACCAAGGAAGAGCACGTGTTCGCCAATCTCGGCGACGGCACTTACTTCCACTCCGGCAGCCTCGCGATCCGTCAGGCGATCGCCTCCGGCGCCAATATCACCTACAAGCTGCTCTACAACGATGCGACCGCGATGACCGGCGGCCAGCATGTCGACGGCGAATTGTCGCCGCAGCAGATCACCTTCCAGCTTCATTCCGAAGGCATCCGCAACATCTATCTCGTCTCTGAAAATCCGGCTGCCTATCCGGCGTCCGACATCGCGCCCGGCGTCAAGGTCGCGCATCGTGACGAACTCGACACCGTCCAGAGAACCTGCCGCACGCTGAAAGGCACTTCGGCGATCGTCTTCGTGCAGACCTGCGCGGCCGAAAAGCGCCGCCGCCGCAAGCGCGGCCTGATGGAAGATCCGGCGCGCCGCGTCATGATCAATCCGGCCGTGTGCGAAGGCTGCGGCGATTGCTCGGTGCAGTCGAACTGCATCTCGGTGGAGCCTTTGGAAACCGAGATGGGCCGCAAGCGCACCATCAACCAGTCGACCTGCAACAAGGACTATTCCTGCCTGAAGGGCTTTTGCCCGTCCTTCGTCACCATCGACGGCGGCAAGCCGCGCCGCCGCGCGCCGGCAAACCTTGGCGACTCAGGCCTTGGTGATCTCGGCGATCTACCCGAGCCGGCTTCATTCCCCTCGCTAGAGCGGCCCTACAACATCGCCGTCGGCGGCGTCGGCGGCACCGGCGTGCTGACCATCGGCGCGCTGCTCGGCATGGCAGCCCATATCGAGGGCAAGGCCAGCATGATCCTCGACATGTCCGGCCTGGCGCAGAAGGGTGGCGCGGTGCTGAGCCATGTCCGGCTTTCGGAACACACTGCCGACGTCACCTGTTCGCGCATCGTTACCGGCACTGCCGATCTGGTGATGGCGGCCGACGAGGTTGTCGCCGCCGCCAAGGACACCATCACGCTCTGCGAAGCCAGCCGCACCGTCGGCGTCATCAACACCCACGTCATTCCGACTGCCGACTTCATCCTCAACCGCGATTTCAATTTCCAGAGCCGCAAGGTCAACCACGTGCTGGAGACCGAGCTGCGCAAGGACTCTTCTTTCTACGACTTCACCAAGCCGGCCGAAACGCTGCTCGGCGATTCCATCGCCACCAACATCATGATGCTGGGCTACGCCTATCAGAAGGGCCTGCTGCCGCTCTCGGCGAAGGCCATTCTGCAGGCAATCGAGGTCAACGGCGTCTCGATCAAGATGAATACGCAGGCCTTCCAGCTCGGCCGTCTCGCCGCCGCCGATCCGGCGCGGCTTGAAGCGATGATGAAGGGCCAGGATGAGGTCGTTGCACCGAAGACGCTGGATGCGATGTCGCTCGACGAGGTTATCGCCCATCGCAGCGCATTCCTGACCGATTATCAGAATGCCGCGCTCGCCGAGCGCTATCGGGGTCTCGTCAAGCGCGTGCGCGATGCCGCCACCGATGGCGGTTACGGTGATGCATTGCCGCGCGCGGTCGCGATCAATTACGCAAAGCTCCTCGCCTACAAGGACGAATACGAGGTCGCGCGGCTGTTCACCGATGGCCGTTTCGAAAAGCAGCTCCGCGACCAGTTCGAAGGCGACTTCAAGTTCAACTTCAATCTGGCGCCGCCCATCCTTGGCGGCGGCAAGGATGCGCTCGGCCGGCCGAAGAAGCGCGCGTTCGGTGCCTGGATGATGCCGATATTCCGGACGCTGGCAAAACTGCGCGTCCTGCGCGGCACGCCGTTCGACATCTTCGGCTACAGTGCCGACCGCAAGATCGAACGCGACCTGATCGCAGGCTACGAGAAAGACGTCGCCCACGTGCTCGGCCTGCTGTCGCCGGTCACCCACGACACTGCGGTCGAGATCCTCTCGCTGCCCGACCGCATCCGCGGCTACGGCCCGGTCAAGGAGAAGGCGATCCAAGACGCGAAAGCGCGCTACGCGCAACTCGCAGCCGATCTCGTCAACCCGCCGCCCGCGCCGCGGCAGATCGCGGCGGAGTGATCGCGTAGGGTGGGCAAAGGCGCGCTTGCGCCGTGCCCACCATCTAACACTTCGCTCGTGATTTCAGAATAATCGGCGACCGCGGGGGCCGGCGAACGGCCGAATTGAACCTTGTCTCCAGGGCTTCGATGGGGTGTAGTCGTCATCAGCTTGTCACTGCGTTGACGCATTGCCTGCTTCACACCAGCAACGGGTTAGTGGATGGATCAGGCCCTCGCCGATATCGGCATCATCTCCGCCTATCGCTTCGCGCGCGACGGTTCCGCGACGAAGCTCGACGTCGCCAACCTCGATGCGGAACTCGCCGATCCGCACGGCTGGCTGTGGCTGCATTTCAATCTGTCCAACCGTCGTTGCCACGACTGGCTCGCCAGGAGCACGTCGCTTTCCGATGTCGCGCGCGAGACCCTGCTCGATGCCGATGAGCATATCCGGCTCGATATCTTTGACGAGGAGATCGCCGGCGTTTTGCCTGACCTGCATCAGGAGTTCATGCAGGAGGGCGACGATCTCCTGCGGGTGCACTTTGCGATATCGTCGAAGCTGATGATCACCGCGCGGCGCAAGCCGCTGCGCGCGATCGAGCTGACACGACGTGCGCTCGATAGCGGCCCCAAGTTTCCAACCCCGGTGTCGCTGTTCGATGCGATCGTCGACCAGTTCGCCGATGTGATCGGACGCTATTCGGCGGGCCTCGGCGACGAGCTCGACATCGTCGAGAATCATGTGCTGCACGATGAGATCGACGATGAGCGATTGCGGCTGGGCCGCGTCCGCCTGCAGGCGATCCGCACCCGGCGGCAGCTCTCGCAGATCCGTGCCCTGTTTCATCGCATGGAGACGCGCGAGGACGTCGAATCCGAAACCCTGCTGTCGGCGATGCGCAAGCTTGCGCAGAAGTTCGACGCGCTCGACTACGAGTTCAGCGCGATCTATGAACGCGCGCGGCTGCTGCAGGACGAGATCGCCGGCCGCATGACGGCGATCACCAACCGCCGCCTGTTCACGCTGTCGGTCCTGACCGCGTGCATGCTGCCCTCGACGCTGGTCACCGGCTTCTTCGGCATGAACACCAAGGACATGCCGTTCCAGAGTGGCGACGGCGGCACCTGGTACGCGCTGTTGCTGGTGATCGCCGCAGGAGCACTGACCTGGTGGCTGCTCAGGCGGACCAAGGCGCTGTAGGGCAAAGCGAAGCGTGCCCACCCCTGAAAGCGGACATCGAGCTTTCGCATCTTCAAATCCGAAAAGTGCCAACATAAGACATCGAGTTGCGTGTGATCCAAAAAGAAAAGCCGCCCGAAGGCGGCTCTCCAAATTCGAACTACGCAAAGGATCAGGCGAAGCGAAGCTTGGGCCCATTCTGCTTGCGGCGATATGCCATGAAGCCCACGCCAGCGAAGCCGAGGATCATCATGGCCCAGGTCGATGGTTCAGGAACAGCCGCCACAGACGTTTCGAGGTTCAGGACCGCGGCTGGAGCCAGTGCGGATTGCGGTCCGAAAATCGCGAACAACTGCTCATTGGCAAATGGACCACTAATGGAAAGCAGCGAACCGCCGATCACAAACCTGGTGTCGCTTTGATTATGCGCAGCGGCATTCAAGCCAGCAATTGCCGACTGCGAAAGCGTTACCGAGAACTGCTGTATGGGGCCGTTCCCAGGGACGACTGCTGTGCCGTAGCTACTACCGTTGCCCAGATCATTATAAATGCCGACATTGTTTTGTGAATTGCTGATAAGGGCATTGATGCTGCCGGTATAATCGAAAAGCCCCAAGGTCTCGCTGGTTGTAGAGGTATTAATTCCATTCCCACCATAGAACGTGAGCGTCGCTGATGTTACGTTCTGGTTGGCCAAACCCGCGAGGTTGAAGGCAAGCCAATTATTATATACTGCGCCGCTGAGATTGCTTGAGCCGACGTTGATGTTGGTAACACCAGCGGTGAAACCACTGTTCGTATACCAACCGCTATCGAAGTTCTGGATCGTGGCGGCGTTAGAGGCTCCCCCAGCAATTACAGACAATAAAACCGCGCAACTCAGTGCACCCAACTTTAGCATACGCATTCGTTCAATTCCCTCATTGCCATTTTTATATAAACTAATAAATTTTATTTAAGAGATGCTACAGATTGATGACGATCTAGGCGTCAAGGTGTGACGATGCAATCGGCGCGACGCGGGCAATCTTTCGCGATCAAACACTCGGTCTATTCAGAACGCCGCATCATTGACACCTGATCGTTTAACCGGAAATGCCACCCGCGGCGTCCGCGCGGGTTGGGCATTCAACGAGGATCAAGAGCATTTTCCAAACGCCCGACTAGGGAATCGGTCAGTCGCGGCTGAGTAGGGCGCGTCCGCGAAGCGTAACCGAACACTTTCCCTTGCGCTAAGACATGGGGTTACGCCTGAGGGCTAACCTACCTACATCCTGCGTTACCCTCGACTCATAAATGTGCCGATCTCGGACAAGCCGTGTGGAACCGCGCAGGTGCATCGTTGTTGGGGCGCCTGATGGAACGCGTGGAGGAAGCGGAAGTTGTCAATCAAACTTGCGGAGGAACCTCTTTTGCCCGACCGAAACAGCCGCCAATTCCGTCTCGTTCTTTTCGGCCTCGCCTCCGCTGCGAGCCTCGCCATCTCTCCAGTGATGGCCGGAAGTCAGTCATCGAACTCCTCATCCAACTGCTCGAACGGCCGCTGCAGCCGCGTCGACACGCTGGTGGTTGAGGACGGCCGCGGCCGTAGCCGCGGCTGGCAGCGTATCGAGGCCTGGGAGGAGCGGCGGGGCCGCTCGGTCCGTGTCCGACCTCCGTACCGTTTCCGCGACCGCGACGACTGACATCTCGAGAAGCGTAGGATAGACAAAGGCGCACTTGCGCCGTGCCCACCACCTAATATTCCGCTCGTGATGGTGAGCACGCGGAGTCCGTCATCGGGCGCGCATTCGCGCGACCCGGTGGCTTTGCCTACCCTACGACTTCACGTTAGCACCGCAAAAACCCACTGCGCCAAAACACGAATTTCACCAGCCATTTCAAAGCGATTTGGGGCGTCCAGATTGCGAGCCAAAAATATTCCGCTTCTCATTTTCCGCAAATCAGCTTCCTTTACGCGCAACCCGCCTCATGAAGAGGGGCGTACGCGTCGTCACGATACGTGGAGTGCGGGTTGCGGTGGACGCGATGGCGTTGCGCGCGCGAGGCATTGCAGGGCGGCCTCAAGCTTTGTCTTGGGGCTGTGAGCGATTGATCCGCGCAGGACGAGCGGCGTTGTTGCGTACGGCAAAACCGTGTGGTCCTGGCACCCGTTGCTGGTGTCAAGCTGTCGGAGGTTGATCGAATCCAACCGGGTTCGATGGGCCGTTAATCCGACCGCGACGGAGGCAAGAGGAATTCGTCTCCGGGGAGAGCTCGGCATAAGCCGTAAAGCCATTGCGCAGGGAAGGCCGGATGCTCTCCGCTGGACCTGTATGCTCGTGTGCGCACTTCTTTGTGCACATTGCACACGAGACCGCGGGTGCAGCGCGCACCCGGTCTTCCCTGCGCCCTCTCATTCGGAGGGGGCAAGCGACCAGACACAACTCGGGCGCGTCGCGCCGCGAGAACGCGCTGGCATATCCGCCTCTCAGGCCTGATACGATTTCCGCTGATAATCATCCCGAGTTGAGTCTGGTCGCTACTGTCTCGCTCTGCGGAATATTTCCGCGCTTGCCAAGGGGGCGGCGACAGGCCAGAAAAAACCTGGAAGAAGAAACGCCAACGGAGAACGATTTGACCATCAAGGGCAAAGCCTACATTGCCGGGATCTACGAGCATCCCACCCGGCACGCACCCGACAAATCAACTGCGCAGTTGCACGCCGAGGTCGCCAAGGGTGCGATCGAGGATGCCGGGCTCACCAAAGCCGACATCGATGGCTATTTCTGCGCCGGCGACGCCCCCGGCGGCCTCTGGCCGATGGTCGATTACCTCGGATTAAAGGTGCGTCACATCGATTCCACCGAGACCGGCGGCTGTTCCTATTTGATCCATCTCGGCCACGCGGCAGAGGCGATCGCGGCGGGCAAATGCTCGATCGCACTGGTCACGCTCGCCGGCAAGCCGCGCACCGGGGTGATGCCGCCACGCGCCGCCGGCGCGGAAGCCGATTTCGAGGCCGCCTATGGCGCGACCACCCACAATGCCTACGGCATGTGTGCCATGCGCCATATGCACGACTACGGCACCACCAGCGAACAGCTCGCCTGGATCAAGGTCGCGGCTTCCCATCACGCCCAGTACAACCCGCACGCGATGCTGAAGGATGTCGTCACCGTCGAGGACGTCATCAACTCGCCGATGATCTCCGATCCCTTGCACCGCATGGATTGCTGCGTCGTCACCGACGGCGGCGGCGCGATGATCGTGACCACGCCGGAAATCGCCAAAAGCCTGAAGAAGCCGCTGGTGCGGCTGATCGGCCATGGCGAGGCGATGAAGGGCCCGCGCGGTGGCAAGGACCTGGACCTCACTTATTCCGCCGGCGTCTGGTCCGGTCCGCGCGCGTTCGAAGAGGCCGGCGTGACGCCGAAGGATATCAAGTACGCCTCGATCTATGACAGCTTCACCATCACCGTGCTGATGCAGCTCGAAGACCTCGGCTTCTGCAAGAAAGGCGAGGGCGGCAAGTTCGTCTCCGACGGCAATCTGATTTCCGGCGTCGGCAAGCTGCCGTTCAATACCGACGGCGGCGGCCTCTGCAGCAACCATCCCGTCAACCGCGGCGGCATGACCAAAATCCTCGAGGCTGTCAGGCAATTGCGCGGCGAAGCTCATCCGAAGGTGCAGGTGCCGAATTGCGATCTCGCGATCGCCCACGGCACCGGCGGTCTTCTCGGCGTGCGTCACGCCGCCTCAACCTGCATTCTGGAGCGCGTGTGATGGCTGAAGCGAAAAAATATCCGGCGCCGGTGACCAATCCCGAGACCGCGCAGTTCTGGGAAGCGGCAAAGGCCGGCAAGTTCATGATCAAGCGCTGCACCGCCTGCGGCGAGCCGCATTATTTCCCGCGCTCGATCTGCCCGTTCTGTTTCTCTGACAAGACGGTATGGGAAGAAAGCTCGGGTGAAGCCACGATCTACACCTACAGCCTGATGCGCAAATCGCCGACCGGACCGTACGCGATCGCCTTTGTCACGCTGAAGGAAGGCCCATCGCTGCAGACCAACATCGTCGATTGCGATCTAACGAGCCTGAAGATCGGCCAGAAGGTGAAGGTGGTGTTCAAGCCCACCGACGGCGCCCCGCTGCCGTTCTTCACGCCGGCCTAGAGTCTTCCCCTTCTCCCCTCATGTCCGCCGTAGCCTTCGGCGAAGGCGGATGTGGGAGAAGGTGGCGCGAAGCGCCGGATGAGGGGTTCTCTCCGCGAGCGATGTGCTTGCGGAGCCAACCCCTCACCCAAGCGAGTTTGTTGCCGGCGCCGGTGTAGCCCTCTCCCACAAGGGGAGAGGGCGCAGCAACGGGCACCGGGCCAGCTTCCCTTCTCCCCTTGTGGGAGAAGGTGGCGCGAAGCGCCGGATGAGGGGTTCTCTCCGCGAGCGATGTGCTTGCGGAGCCAACCCCTCACCCAAACGAGTTTGTTGCGGGTGCCGGTGATGCCCTCTCCCACAAGGGGAGAGGGCGCTGCAACGGGCACCGGCGAAGAAGAAAGTTCGGGAGAGAGTTCAAACATGCCGATCAATTACGAACAGCTCATGGCCCTGAAAAATCTCGGCCAGAAATATGCCTATACCGACCGCGAGGTGATGCTCTACGCCTACGGCATCGGCATGGGCGCCGACCCCATGGACGAGAACGAACTCGCCTACGTCAACGAAGGCACCTTTACCCCGCGTCCGCTCAAGGTCGTTCCGACCTTCGCCTCGGTGGCGGCGTGGGGTTCGAACCCCGGCGAGATGAATCTCAACCGCGTGATGGTGGTCGACGGCGAGCGCGACATCACCTTTCACAAGCCGCTGCCGGGCGCGGCCAAGATCACGGCCGACTCGACCGTGCTCGATGTCTTCGACAAGGGCAAGGACAAGGGCGCCGTGATCAGGCACCAGACCGTGCTGAAGGACGAGAACGGCGAGAAGCTCGCCACCCTGGTCGCCTCGCGTTTCGCCCGCGGCGATGGCGGCTTTGGCGGCCCTTCCGAGGGCCAGCCCGAACCGCACAAGGTGCCGAGCCGCGCGCCCGACAAGATCGTCGACATCACGACGCGGCCGGATCAGGCGCTGGTCTATCGCCTCTGCGGCGACCGCAACCCGCTGCACTCCGATCCCGAGTTCGCCAAGAAGGCCGGCTTCCCGAAGCCGATCCTGCACGGCATGTGCACCTACGGCATCACCTGCCGCGGCGTGCTGCAGACCTATGCCGATTACGATCCGTCCGCCTTCAGACAGCACATCGCGCGGTTTTCCTCGCCGGTCTTCCCCGGCGAGACCGTGACGATGGAATTGTGGAAGGACGGCAATGTCGTCTCGTTCGAAGCCAAGGTGAAGGCGAGGGGAGTCACCGTGATCAAGAGCGGAAAGACGGTGCTGGGGTGATGACGTCTGTGCCGCTGTGAATTGTTGTCGTCATGCCCGGGCTTGTCCCGGGCATCCACGTCTTTTCTCGGCGAAGGAAGGCGTGGATGGCCGGGACAAGCCCGGCCATGACGGCGAATAACAAACGACGAATGGGAGCAAGACCATGGGATTACTCGACGGCAAGGTCGCGATCATCACCGGCGCGGGCGGCGGGCTCGGCGAGGCCTACGCCAAACTATTCGCCCGCGAAGGCGCGGCAGTCGTGGTCAACGATCTCGGCGGCCCCCGCGACGGTTCCGGTTCGGACAAGTCGATGGCGCAGCAGGTGGTCGATGCGATCAAGGCCGAGGGTGGCCGCGCCGTCGCCAACGGTTCCGACATCTCGACTATCGCTGGCGGGCAGTCGGTGTTCGACGACGCCATCAAGAATTTCGGCCGGGCCGACATCCTGGTGAACAACGCCGGCATCCTGCTCGACGAGACTTTTGCAAAAGCCAAGGAAGCCAATTGGGACAGGGTGATCAAGGTGCATCTCAAAGGCACCTTCTGCTGCACCCAGCCGGTGTTCAAATGGATGCGCGAAAACGGCGGCGGCGTCATCGTCAACACGTCCTCGACCTCGGGCCTGATCGGCAATTTCGGCCAGACCAATTACGGCGCTGCCAAGGGCGGTATCTGGGGACTGTCGAACGTGCTGGCAATCGAGGGCCGCAAGTACAACATCCGGATCTGGACGCTGGCTCCGGGCGCGCTGACCCGGATGACCGCCGACCTGCCGCGCTATAAGGAGAACCCCGGCGCGGCGCTGGCTCCGGACGGCATCGCGCCGGCGGTGCTATACATGGTCAGCGATCTCTCGGGCGACCAGACCGGCAAGGTGCTTGGCGTCTCCGGCCCGCGCGGCGTGCGCGAGATGCGGATGATGGAAATGGAAGGCTGGAAACCGCCGTTCGCGGGATGGAAAGCCGAGGATATCGTGACCCACGCCAAGGACATCTTCTTCTCCGAAGAGCAGATCAAGATGGGGGCACGCCGGTTCTGATGCTTTGCCGGCGTTGTGGAGGTGCACCATGCTCGCATTACGGCCGGCGCGTCCGGAGGAAGGTCCCGCTCTAACCGAGCTGTGCCTGCGCTCCAAGGCCGTGTGGGGATATGACGACGCGTTCATGCAAGCCTGTCGCAGGGAGCTCACGCTGACGCCGGCAGCCATCATGGCATCCCAGGTGCAGGTCGCCGAATTCGACGGCCGTCTCGCAGGCATGGCCGAGGTGAAGTCCAGCGGCGACACGGCCCAGCTCGAGAAACTGTTTGTCGAGCCGGCCATGCTGCGCACGGGCACAGGCCGAAAGCTGCTCGATTGGGCCAAAGCCACCGCCCGCGCGGCCGGCGCCACTGCCCTGGTCATCGAGGCCGATCCCGACGCGGCCGAATTTTACCGCCGCATGGGAGCCGTCGACGCCGGCCTTGTTCCATCGGGCTCGATCCCGGGCAGGTTCATTCCGAGGCTCAATCTGCCGCTTTGAGGCACAGCTTAGTTGATGCTATCCATGACCCAGATATTCCACTCCCTTATCCCCTGCCAAAGAAGGTAATCATGAAGCTCACCGCCCAGGCCGCAGGCACCTTTGCGATTGCGCCGACGCCTTTTCACGACGATGGCCGCATCGACGAAAAGTCCATCGACCGGCTGACCGATTTCTACGCCGAAGTCGGCTGCGATGGCGTAACGGTGCTCGGCATTCTCGGCGAGGCGCCGAAGCTCGACGCCGCCGAGGCGGAGCAGGTGGCGGTTCGCTTCGTCAAGCGCGCCAAGAACATGCAGATCATCGTCGGCGTCTCGGCGCCCGGATTTGCCACAATGCGATCGCTGGCTAAAGCCTCGATGGATGCCGGCGCTGCCGGCGTGATGATCGCGCCGCCGCCTAACTTGCGCACCGACGACCAGATCACGGGCTATTTCAAGCAGGCGCAGGAAGCGATCGGCGACGACATTCCCTGGGTGCTGCAGGATTATCCGCTGACGCTGACGGTGGTTTTCACCCCGGCCGTGATCCGCAAGATCGTGATGGACTCGCCGTCCTGCGTGATGCTCAAGCATGAGGACTGGCCGGGCCTGGAAAAGATTTCGACGCTGCGCGGCTTCCAGAAGGACGGATCGCTGCGGCCGCTGTCGATTCTGGTCGGCAACGGCGGATTGTTCCTCGATTTCGAAATGGAGCGCGGCGCTGACGGCGCCATGACGGGCTATGCTTTCCCGGAACTGCTGATCGACGTCGTCAAGCTGTCGAAGGCCGGCAAGCGCGACGCGGCGCACGACCTGTTCGACGCGCATCTGCCGCTGATCCGCTACGAGCAGCAGCCCGGTGCGGGCCTGTCGGTGCGCAAATACGTGCTACAGAAGCGCGGCATCATTTCGTCCAGCGCGCAGCGCAAGCCCGGCGCCACCATCACGGCCACCGCGAAGGCCGAAGTCGATTATCTGTTGTCGCGGGTAGCGCGCGTCGACCGCCGCGCCAATCTGCAACCGCAATCCAGCGCGGCGGGTTAGTCCAATGGCCGAAGCCGTCGCCCCGCGTCCCGCATCCACCATCCTGCTGCTGCGCGATAGCCCTGAGCTTAAGGAAATCGAGGTCTTCATGATGGTTCGCCATTATGAGATTGACTTCAATTCCGGCGCGCTGGTGTTTCCCGGCGGCAGTGTCGACAAGGGCGACAAGGAAATCATCGCGACATCAGAGCTCTATTCGGGCGGCGAGGGCCTCGATGAGGCCACGCTCAGCTTCCGCATCGCCGCGATCCGCGAAACCTTCGAGGAGAGCGGAATCCTGCTGGCACGGCCGAAGGGATCGAAGACGCTGGTCGATGCCAAACGCGCCAGCGAAATCGAGGCTGCGCATCGCGCCGATCTCTGCGATAGCAAGATCAGCTTCCTCAAGGTGCTGACCGACAACGCCATGGTGCTGGCACTCGACGAACTCGTGCCCTACGCGCACTGGATCACACCGGAGGGCATGCCGAAGCGGTTCGACACCTGGTTCTTCCTCGCCGCCGCGCCACCGGAACAGGTCGGCGCCCATGACGGCAAGGAATCCACCGACTCGATCTGGGTGTCGCCGCGCGAGGCGCTGGAGGGCGGCGAGAGCGGGCGCTTCAAGCTGCCGTTCCCGACCACGCGCAACCTGATCAAGCTCGGCAAGCAGGCGAGCGTGAAGGCAGCAATGGATGACAGCCGTGGCAAACCGGTCGTCACCGTGACGCCGGTCATGACCAAGACCAGTAACGGCCGCCAGCTCCGCATCCCGCTTGAGGCAGGCTATGACGGCGACGTGTTCGAGGTCGGCTCGGTCGGTTGAATCACGGCCGAGCCGGCGCTCAGGCGAGGAACGTGTCAACCAGCGTCTGGTCCTGGTCATAGACCCAGCATTCGGACAGCAATTCGTCGCGCACGGCATAGACCAGCAAGCGCTCGACTTCGGTCGTCCTGCCGTCGCGCTCAAAACGCTCGCGCACCAGCAGCGCGCCGCGCTCGGGCCCGGCCATGACGTCGACGATGGCGAGCAGCCGGCGATTGGTGCGCCTTGTGACCTCGGCCAGGATGCCGAGCGCGGCGGCCTTGCCGGCGTGGTCGCCAGCCAGCGGGTTGCGGCCGAAATAATGCAGCGTGAAGTCGTCATGATAACAGGCGGCAAGCGCGGCGCGATCGCCTGCGCGCCATGCGGTCGCGTAGCGGCTGACGGCTTGTCGTGTGCGCTCGATCGCGGCTTGGTGCTCGATCTCAGGCCGGTTATTTGCCATCGTTGTCCATCTCGGGGGATCATTGCGATCCCTGACATTAGATCCGCCTGACAATCCGGGCTTTCAAGAACTGGCTATGCACGCAATGACGGCAGCGAAACTGATCGGGTGGGGCGGCCGGGTGCTGTATCTCGGCCCGGCCTTCGGGCTGACGCCGCACCGGAATGCGACCGCCGTCCTTGCCGTCGGCCTCGATGCGCCGCTGGAAGTCGCTGACGATCCGGCGGATCGCACGACGCATTATCGCGCAGCCCGCAGCGTGCTGATCCCGCCCAACAGCCTGCACCATTTGCGCATCGAACGGGGCCGGATGGCGTTCCTCTATGTCGATCCGTTGGGGCGCGACCTCAAGGCGTTGATCGCGCGGATGACGAACGCAACGCCGCGGGCCGCCTTCGATCTCAGGGAAGAGTCCGGCGTGATCGAAATCATGACCGGTCTGGCCGAAAGCCGGATCGCGGCGCAGGATGGACGCGCATCGCTCGGCGAACTGCTGGGTGTCGGGACGCGCGGGAAAACCAACGCGCGCATCGCCGCAGCACTACAGCATATGCGGGATGAACCACAGCGGGCCCACCGGCTGACGACCTTGGCGGCGCGGGCTGGCCTGTCGCCATCGCGGTTTCTCCATCTGTTCAAGGCGGAGACGGGGGTGCCGCTGCGGCGCTACCGCATCTGGAACCGGATGGGCGCGGCGCTTCGCGCCAACGGCGAGGGCGCCTCCCTGACGGAAGCGGCCCACGCCGCCGGCTTTGCCAGTTCGGCGCATTTCTCCAGCGCATTTCGCGACATGTTCGGCATGATGCCGTCGGACTTGGCGAGGGCGCTGAGGCCGGGGGTGACCCAAGTGTGATCAAGCTGTGTGACCAGGTTGTGTGACCTGGCCGCGATGCGTTGGGCCCGGGGAATCCGGCTTGTATATCGCCATTAACCACCGGCCGGCATGTTCCCCACGGCCCGAAATACATCGTATATTGCGCCCGATAGGAGCCCGGCCCCGACCAACATGACCGCTGAAACGCCGAATTCGCTGCCGCCGCGATCGTTCTCGCTATCGATCGGCCAACTGACATTCGGCAGCTTCATGCTGGTGCTGGCGGTGATCATCATCACCTCGACCGCCAGCGTCATCGCCATCCGTCACATCGATTCGACCTTTGCCGAGCTGCAGCGGCTGCAGAGCGTCGGCGATCTGGCCGAGGACATCGACCGCCGCATGAATGAGTTGCGGCTCGCCGCGCGGGATTTCGTCACGGAGCCTGGGACACAGTCGGTCCAGGTCGGTGAAGCCGCAGCCTCGCTCGGCGAGATCCTGAAGAAGACGCGGCTGGAACTCGCGCCCGAGCAGCAGGACATGATCGACGGCGTCACCGAGCGCCTGGCGACCTACCGCAGCGGCATCGAGCGGATTTCCGCGCTGATCAATCGCCGTGCCGAAATGATCGTCGCCTTGCCGCCCTTGCGCGAAAAATTCGATACAGCAATCGCCGAGGCATCCGATCCTCAGCTTGCGATGAGGCTGTCTCAGACCCAGAGCCGCATCGCGTCGGCGTTGCTGGCGCATAACCCCTCGGCTGCCGAACAGGCCGCGGAAAGCATGCGCTCGATGACGATCGCGGATCCAAGTCTGCGCGCGGTAGTCGACGATTATGCGTTGGCGATCGTCAACATCTCGGTCCGCGAGCGGCAGATATCTGACATCGACAAGGAAGTACTGGGCGCGGAGGGCCGCCTGATCCAGCGCGTCACGGAACTGTTGCGCGAGGTCAGTGAACGGCGGGGCCGCGTTCTGTCCCGCGAATTCGCCCGTACGCTGACGGAAGCGAAATGGCAGAGCATCGTTCTCGGTACGGCCGGTGTCCTGATCGGGCTGTTTGCCTCGCTGCTGGTGGTTCGCCGCACCGTGCGCCCGCTTGCCGCGATCGCAAACTCGATCCGCGCGGTGGCCCGCGGCGAAAAGAGCGCCTCGATCCCGGCGACCGACGTGGACAACGAGATCGGCGACATTGCCCGCGCCGCCGAAGTGTTCCGGCAGACGCTGGTCGATGCCGACTCCGCGCGCGAGGCGGCAGTGCGTGCGCTCGCCGAACAGCGGCTTGCCGAGGAAAGTTACCGCAAGCTGTTTGAGTCCTCGGTCGACGGAATTTACGTGACGACGCCCGGCGGCGCGCTGCTGAACGCCAACCCGGCGCTGGCTCGGATGATGGGCTATGCCACGCCGCAGGATCTGATCAACGGCATCGGCGACATCGCAGGTACAGTCTACGTCCATCCCGAAGCGCGGGCGGAATACGAGCGGCTGATGCAGCGCGACGGCATGGTCCGTGAATATGAGTACCAGGTTCGAACGCGCAACGGCTCGGTGCTGTGGCTCTCCGACAGCGCGAGTTCCGTGCACAATGAGGCCGGCGTTATCGTCCGCTACGAGGGAACGGTGCGTGACATCACCGACCAGAAGCGCGCCGAAGATGCGATCGCCGAAGGCCGCCGCTTGCTGCAAATGGTGATCGACACTGTGCCTGCGGTCATCAACGTCAAGGACAAGGAGCTCCGCTACGTCCTGATGAACCGCTATATGGCCGGCATTTTCGGGGTCGAGCCGGGCGACGCGATCGGCCGCACCACTGCAGATCTGATGTCGCGCTACGGCGCCGAAAAGACCGACGAGCCCGACAAGCGGGTGCTGGCGGCCGGCAAGGAACTCGGCTTCTACGAGGAGGAATACAGGGATGCGTCCGGCCATATGCGGCAATGGCTGGTCAACAAGTTGCCGATCCTGGATCCGTCCGGCGAGATCGAGAACATCGTGACCGTTGCGCTCGACATCGGCGAGCGCAAGCGCGTCGAATCCGAAATGCGCAAGGCCAAGGACGCGGCGGAGGGGGCGCTGCGGAACTTGCGCGAGACGCAGAATTCGCTGATCGAGGCGGAAAAACTCGCTGCGCTGGGACGGCTGGTGGCCGGCGTGGCCCACGAGGTCAACAACCCCGTCGGCATCAGCCTGACGGTTGCGTCCGCGCTGGAGCGCAAGACGTCGAACTTTACGGCCGAAGTCGCCCGCGGTGAACTGCGGCGCTCCAGCCTGAATGATTTTCTCGAAACCAGCCGCGATGCGTCGTCGCAGCTCGTCGCCAATCTCAACCGCGCCGCCGAGCTGATCCAGTCGTTCAAGCAGGTCGCCGCCGACCGCAACTATTCCGACCAGCGCAGTTTCGACCTCGGCGACCTCACCGAGCAGGTGGTGATGAGCCTGCGACCGGGCCTGCGCAAACACAATCTGACGCTTAATGTCGAGTGCCAGCCCAATCTGATGATGAACAGTTATCCCGGACCCTACGGACAGGTGCTCACCAACCTGTTCCTCAATTCGGTGGCGCATGCCTTCCCGGACGGCAAGCCCGGCACGGTCGATATTCAGGTGCGGGAGTCCGGCAAGGACAACGTCGAGATCATTTTTTCCGACAATGGATGCGGCATGAGTCTCGACGTCCGCCGCCGCGCCTTCGATCCGTTTTTCACCACGCGGCGCGACCAGGGCGGCACCGGGCTTGGCTTGCACATCGTCTACAGCATCGTGACGACGCGTCTCGGCGGCCGGCTCGACCTCGATTCCCAGCCGGGCGGCGGCACGCGCATCCAGATGATCCTGCCGCGTACAGCGCCGCTGGAGCTGGCGGCGGAGTAGGCGCGCGTACGGAGCGCTAGTTGATATCCGCCAGCTTGTGCAGCGTGGCACCGAAGATCTGGCTCGCTTTGCCGACGAGCGCGGTTCCGTTCATGCTGCCACGGGTGTCGGTGAAAGTGCCGGATACGCCGATGCCGACGGGATTGGGTCCGCCGAACAGCGGATTGTCATTGTCGCGCGGGGTGGTGTGACGCTGCACCAGGACTTCGCCTTTGAAGGTATCGCCCTTCACGGTGTAGCTGCCGGTATAAAACAGATAGGCGTCGCCCCCGAGAATCTGGCCGTCCCGGAACAGAATGACGCCGCTGCCCTTGCCGGTGCGCCCATCCAGCAGGGTGACGTGGATCGAATAGAGTCCGTTCTTCATGACGTCCCAGATGCCGGCCGCCGCGCCCACGGAAGCCGGTCAAGGAGTTATGCCAAAGCGTAGCATGCACCGTCAACGCGTCAGGTTGCCTGCCAAATCCCGTACAGGAGGCAAACGCAAGCCATGCCACTCCGACGTGACGCGAGGATGACTTACGGGGTAGGCCGACTCAAGTTGGCCCGCGAAATGCATGGCTCGGTTTGGCACCGGCCGGCGGGTGCTGGAGCAAGAGGAACAGGTGACCAACTGGATGAACTCCGGCGGCCACGTGCCGCGCCCATACGCAGAGAACAGCAACCGTGAAACTACGGGCTGTCATCGCGCGGGCTGCTGGAAAAAGTGGATGATGGTCGGCAGCGTGTTGTTGATGTTGCCGCATGCCGCCGATCGCGGCGAGGCCCGCGATCCCGACGGGCGCTATGCCAACTCACCGCTGAAGCAGTGGTTCGACAGTCTGAAGAGCGGGAAGGGACCTTGCTGTTCCGACGCCGATGGATATGCGCTGAGCGATGTCGATTGGGAGTCCGGCAACGGGCACTACCGTGTTCGCATCGACGGCGAGTGGCACGATGTGCCCGATGACGCCGTGATCACCGAACCGAATCGGGTAGGCCGAACCATGGTCTGGCCGATGCGCGGGTATCAAGGATTGACCATCCGCTGCTTCATGCCGGGCAGCATGACGTAGCGGGGCCACTAGGTCTATTCGCGGAAATCGTCCGGCTTGCCGGGAACGAAGCTGACCAAAACTCGGCGGCACCGGATTTTTCCGTCAGGCCGAAGCAGGGCTGCATCCGAACCACGCGAGTAGTTCGGGGCCGCCGGGGATATTGGCGTATATGGTCTCGATTTCATTCATGCTTTGTCGCGGGCAATCTGCGTTGCGCGCGCAGCCAGACCTTTCAGGCATATTTCTTGTCGCGCTCCAGCAGCTCGATCGAAATGCCCTGCGGCCCGCGGATGAAGCAGATGCGCACGCCGGGCCGGATGGTGGTCGGCTCCTTCGTGAACTCGACGCCCTTGGCCTTGATCTCGGCGGCGACCGCGTCGATGTCTTTCACGGTCAGGCCGAAATGATCGAGCCCCTGATAGGGCGTCACCGGCGGAGTGTTGACGCCGTCGCCGGCGGCGACTGGCGCAATGAACACATTGGCGCCGCCGAGCTTGACGTCGATCCGCCCCGGGGCACGGACGATCTCGCCGCCCAGGATGTCTTCCAGCCAGGCCGCGGTCGCTTCTGGATCGGGGCTGCGCAGATGAACATGATCCCAAGTAACTGCCCAATCGACGGTCGGCATTTCGGTCTCCCCATTATTGTTGTTGCGGCGCTCAAGGCCGGTTGCGGCGCGGCCAATGTAGCCGCCGCGCATCCGCAATTCCATCCCGGTTGGGCCGCCGCCGCAATATTGTCGAGGTGGCATGAAACCATTTCTGCTCTGGGTGATTGTTGACGGGCGGCGGGATCCGTACAGCGGCGGTCGTGACAGAAGCCGTACGGGAAACGCCCGTAGGGCTTTTTTCATGCGCGGCACGGCAATCGCAGGTGCTGCCGGGTGAGGGCGCGGTTATGAGAATCGCCGGGTGGTCGTTCGGAAAGTCCGAAGCACGGCTCGCCGTGCTGCCGGCCATCGCCATCGCTGGCTGCGCCATATGTTTGATGCTCCCACAGGCTAGCGATGCCGAGGGGCATTCCACCGCGACGTCGCCTGAAGTTACCCGCGTCGCGCAAGACACATCCCGCAACGACGACACGGCCGGGGTCCAGGCGACCCTGTCGAGCCCGGCGCCGACCGATGCCAACCCGGCGGCCGCGCCCACTGACATCGCGCCGCCGGAAACGGCGGAGCCCGCCAAGTCGCCGCTCGACGGCCTGACAATCATCTCGCAGTCCTGGCGAAGGGGCGGGCTCGGCTCGAAGGCGCTGGTGACCTTCACACTCCGCAACGCCAATGACTACGCGGTGAAGGATATTGAGATCGCTTGCAAGTTCGTCCGCCGGGACGGCAGCCATCTGACCGACCGCAGGCGTATCATTCCCGATACCGTGAACATGAAGAGCCGAAAGCGATACGCCGGCATGCTGGTCGGGTTTGTTAACGTCAACGCAAATAAGGCGAAATGTTCAGTGGTTACGGCCAGCCGTATTTAACCCTGCACGATCAAGCGCGCGTTCCCCGCACCCGAAAATGTGATCGCCGCCTTTGAACCTTGCCGGTGGGCTAGGAACTAACTGGTGTATCGCCCGTTAGGCGATTGAACCGCGCAGTACTCGCGCGGGGGGGAGCGAGACCAATGCCCGTAGCGCGTTATTTCCTGTTTGTCGGCGGAGTGCTGCTCGCGCTGTTGTTGGCGATCGATGCGATTGTCCCACAGCAGGCTGTCGTGGCCAGCCAAGCCGATCCTTCGGTCAACAAGACCGTGGTGCGCATCCGCTCCGACCAGAAGCTTCCGGAGCGGGTGGTCTACGACACCAGCCTTCCGACCATTGTTCCGCCGACCGTGACGGCCCAGGCCGTTGCGCCGCCGGCGCCTGCCGTGGCCTCGGCCGATGCCACCGCCCAGGCTCGTGTTCGGGAGACGTTTGCCCAGTTCGTCCCGGCGGAGGCGAAGAAGCCCGAGCCGCAGGTTCAGCGCAAGCGCAAGATCGCCAAGAGCCGGCCGGCGCCGCAGATGCAGTTCGCGCAGCCGCAAATGCGGGTCGCGCAGCAGTCGCAATTCGGCTTCTTCGGCGGTCGTAGCTGGACCTGGTAAGGCGCGGCGCCTGATTTAGCGCGGCAGCTTCGGAATCTTATCCGCAAAACCATTGAAACAGGTCAGCCGTTCGTCTTCCTCCTTGAGGAAGCGGCAGTCAGCGACGCCCTTTGCCGCCGGTGCCTTCGGCTTGGGCTGCGGCGCATAGATGGCGTCGTAGCAATTCAGGCGTTCCTTGGTGGCATCGTCGATGTCTTGGCAGGCCTGCAGCTTCTGGGCGGGAGACAGAGGCTTTTCCTTCTTGCCCGCCTCTGATTTCTTCGACCCGACCACAACCAGTGGTTTGCCACCGACAGACGGGGGATCGGCGGGGGCGGTCCCCTGAGCCAACGCCGCCGCCGGATACAGGATCGCCAGCGTCAGGATGATCTTTCTCATGTCAAAATGTCCGAATAGCCGTAAGCCGAACGAGCGCGCCTGGAGAGACCAGAACTCCCGACCTTCGGAATCGAAATCCCGCTGCCCGCCTGCGTTCTCTAGCACCATCCCCAAGCGTCTGTCTAACCTGTTGATTCAATGGCCATTCAATTGAGCCTGCGACGGCCCGGAGGGAGCCGGCCGGCCGGTCCTTGCTTTTTGACGCTTGGTTACCCTGCGGCGTGGCGGATTGTGATCGGCACGCCCAGTGCCAACCTTGTGGTCTGGAGAGCGCTTGTTCGGTGGTCGCGTGGGGCGTCGGAGCATTTCGCCGTACTACCGGGAGAGCATTACGTCCGATCCGCAACGCCGGGAGTTTTTGGCCGCCGCAGGCATTGCCCCGCTGCAGCTGGGTGGGGCCCAGCCGGCCGCCGGCGGCGATCCGAGCAACGTTCCGGACCCAACGCTCGCGGGCAAGGATCCGCGCGTATCGTGATCGGATTCAACGCGGGCATCTACGACACCATCGACCTGTCGCAATGGATCGCGGCAAATCCCAAGGATGTGTCGCCACGAATTCGGTCAGGCGGCGGAAGTGTTCGGAAAATTCCCGGATCGCGACGTGTTCATCGCCGGCAAGGTTGGGGCCCGACAGGAACGGGCCTCCAGGCGTGAATCAACACATCGACCGGTCGCGCGGCGCAATCGGGTCTGTGTGCTGCCGATCTAGCGCAGCCGATAGGCATCAAATGCGTGGGCGAGGAAGATGCCGATGCTGACGAAGATGAGGAACGCTGTCACGACCTCGGTCATAGCCTTCCTCCCTGAATTGCGATGCCGGAAAGGGTACGCTTGAGGAATTCGCGATAAATGAGGTTCAGGACCGATACAAACATGATCTAACCCCGTGTTTGATAGAACAACACCGTAGGGGGCCTTTGTTTCCAGAGGACTTCGCGGCGGAGGCGAAATGGTTTCGTCCCGCAGCCCGCGGATCACGGAATCGCGACGGAACCGGACATTTGATCGCCATCGCCGCCCTTTTCTCGCCATGCTAGTTCGGGAGACCTGCGGCCGCGGGTCTGCGAAGGCCGTATTCCCAAAGGTCCTGTGTGATCGTCCGAGATTTGCTGCAAAACGAAACTTCCCGCCGCGCGTTCCTGCGCGGGATCGCGTCTTCCGCCAGTGTGCTCGCGCTCGGTGGATGCGCCAGCCTTGGCGCGACCGGCGCGCGCTATGACGCTTCGTCGCTTACCGCCGAACCGACATTGCTCGTCACAACCACGCGCAAGCCGGTCAACAGCGGGCGGACCAAACCCTGGTTCGGGCCGGAGCGCGCGACCAGGATGACCGTCGCCCGGGCGAAGCTGGTGCCGCCTGACGAGAGCCGTTTCTCGCTCGCCGCCGCCGGTCTTGGCGATTGGCGCCTTGATGGGGTCGAGCCGGTGTCGGCAGACGTCAGCGATCTTCTCGCGCAGGGCGGCGGGGGCGACGTCCTGATCTACGTGCACGGTTTCAAACAGACATTCGAGACGGCCGCGCTCGATGCAGCACACCTCGCCGACGGCATCAAATTCCGCGGCCAGACGATGGTGTTCTCCTGGCCGTCCAAGGCTGGACTGTTCGATTACGCCTATGACCGCGATAGCGCGATGTGGTCGCGCGACGGCTTCGAGCGCGTGCTCCAGGCCGCCGTCACGGCTCCCGGCGTCGGCCGTGTTCACATCGTCGCACACAGCATGGGCACCATGCTGACTCTCGAAAGCCTGCGCCAGCTTTATGCGCGAAACGGCGACAGCGTTACGGACAGGATCGGGGCCGTGGTGTTCGCCTCACCTGATATCGACATGGACGTATTCTCGTCGGCGGTCACCCGCATCGGTCCGCTCGGCCGCAAGATCACCGTCGTTGCCGCGACGAACGACCGCGCGCTGGCGCTGTCGGGACGGTTAGCCGGCGGAATGACACGGGTGGGCGCCGCCGAGAAGGCCGCCATCGAGCAGCTCGGGGTGCGCGTCATCGATGCGTCCGACTCCGGCTGGGGCGTCATCAACCACGATTTGTTCCTGTCCAATGCGGAAGTGCGGCGGGTGATACGCCGCTCGATCGATACCTCAGCCGCGTAAAGCGGGCCTTGAGAAGCTGTTTTCGGCGCATTAGCGAGCCGTTAACCAGAAGCGCGGCGCCATGGAACCGGCCGAGCATCGATTTTAAGGGTTTTGCGGCACGATCAAGGAGATTGGATCCTTGTGGTTGCCTCATGAAAAGTATCGCGAAGTTATTTCGGATCGATGCCGAGAATCACGAATTGATGGGAGCGCAGCTCGCGGCGTTTTCGCGGCAGGTCCCGCTGCTCTATTTTATCCTGAGCGTGAATTCGATCGCGTTGGCGTTTACCCATCTGGGCATCGCGCCTCCAAGCCTGACCGTTGCGTTTCCCGGCTTTCTGGTCGGGGCTAGCGCGATCCGTTGCATAATCTGGCTGCGACGCCGCGACGGCGTGGTCGAGCCGAAGGCTGCTGCCCGCACCCTGCGGGCGACGGTGTTGTTGGGCGGCGCACTGGGCTTTGCGTTCCTGGCGTGGGCGCTCAGTCTGTTTCCGTATGGCGACACCTCCCGCCACGGCCATATCCTGTTCTTCGTCGGCATCACCGTCGTCAGCTGCATCTTCTGCCTGATGCATGTGCGCCCGGCGGCGCTGGTCCTGACCGGCACGGTGATCGCACCGTTCGTGGTGTTTCTGCTTGCGAGCGGCGACGTGGTTCATATCGCCATCGGATTGAACCTGTTCCTGGTAACGGTCGCGATGATCTACATCCTGATCATCTGTTCCGGGCAGTTCGCCGCCATGGTCAATGGTCAAGTGGAGACCAAGCGTCTCAGCAACGAGAACTTCCGTCTCGCCAATGTCGACAGCCTCACCGAGCTGCCCAACCGGCGTCAGTTCTTTCACCGGCTGTCGGACCTCGCAGAACAGGCGAGCACGGCGAACCACAGATTCGTCGTCGGCGTGCTCGATCTCGACGGCTTCAAGGCGGTCAACGATCTCTACGGACACGGGGTCGGTGATCGAGTGCTGAAGGAAACCGGTCAGCGCCTCCTGGAGCTTTCCGATGACACGCAATTCATCGCGCGTCTCGGCGGAGACGAGTTCGGAATCATCGTCGATGCGGATCTCGAACCAGAGGCTGTTCTCGCGGTCGGCTCAAAAGTCTGCTCCGTCTTCGACGCGCCGTTTTCCGTTGCCGGGATCGTCGCCAAGATCGGCGGCTCGGTGGGATTTGCACTTGCTCCGGATGCCGGCACGACGGCGGAACTGCTCTACGAGCGCGCCGACTACGCTCTCTACCACGCCAAGGCAAGATACCGTGGCCAGCCGGTGATCTTCTCCAGGGAGCACGAAGTCGAAATCCGCAAGCTCAGCACCATTGAACACACGTTGCGGAGGATTGATCTCGAGGCAGAACTGTCGTTGCACTATCAGCCGATCGTCAATGTCGGGACGGCGCGGCTGGTCGGCTTCGAAGCGCTCGCGCGATGGCATAATCCCGAGCTCGGTGATGTCGCTCCCGACGTCTTCATCTCGGTCGCGGAGCGCACCGAACTGATCGGGACGATCACGCAGGTCCTGTTGCGCAAGGCGCTCGCCGCCGCCAGTTCCTGGCCGGAGGATATCTTCCTGTCCTTCAATCTGTCGATGCGCGACCTGATCTCGCCAGTCACCATCCTGCAGACCGTGGCCCTCATCGAAAGCAGCGGCGTCGATCCTCGCCGCATCATCATCGAGGTCACCGAGACGGCGCTGATGCAGGATTATGAGCAGGTTCAGGCGTCGCTCAGAATCCTGCGATCGATGGGATTGAAAGTGGCGCTTGATGATTTCGGGTCGGGGCAGTCCAGCCTGAGCTACGTCCATCAATTGTCGCTGGACAAGATCAAGATCGACCGGGGCTTCATTCGCAATATCGCGACGCAGGAGAACGCCCGCAATATCGTCAAGACGGTGATCGATCTGTGCCGCAACCTGAAATTCGACTGCGTGGTCGAAGGGGTGGAAACTGCAGAGCAGGTCGAGATCATCGACCGTCTCGGTTGCTCGACGATGCAGGGATATTTCTTTGCGAAGCCGATGCCACAGAGCGAGGTCGAGACCTTCATCGCCAACTATCGCGTATCGGATCATCCGCGAATGGCCGCGGCCGGGTGAGGGTCGATCAACGCCTGATGTCGCAGCACCGTTGCCGTTCAGTGCAACGGGCTAGCACTGCAACATGATGGCGACAACCTGTCATCGATCGCGCGGCCGTCGCAATGTCACCACGCCGTCACCCTTAATGTCGCCAAATTGACGGAACACTTATTCGTTGCCGGCACGGTGTGCCCGGCCTCGCCTCGAACTGCTCAACGCTTGAACTGCTTAACGTCCGAAAACGCCGACCGGTTGTCGGCGCGCGATGCTTTGCGGCTAGATCGGGGAGACGCGGGGGAAGTCCAGTGCTTGCCGGCGATCTAAATTATTCAGTTGTTACAGAGGAATGAAAGTTATGCGTCAAGCAACATTGAAGGCCGCGGCAGGTTCGAGCGCGAACCACCGACAGGTGCTGTCACTCGCGGCGGGCATCGCCTTGCTCGCGGGCGTTACCACGGCTCACGCGCAGAGCACGGGTATCGCCGCCTGTGACGACTTCCTGACCAAATACGACGCCTGCGTCGTCTCCAAGGTCCCCGAGGCACAGCGCGCGATGTACAAGACGCAGATCGACCAGACGCGCAAGGCATGGGTCGACATGGCCAAGAATCCGTCGGCGAAGGCGACCATGGAATCGACCTGCAAGCAGACCCTCGATGCGACGAAGGCCTCGCTCACGGCGTATGGCTGCTCATTCTGATCGCGTAGGCCGCTGAAAAGGAATGGCGCCGAGTGGGTGCCATTCCTTGCCGGCGAGCGGGGCGCGACGGGGGAGCGGCCGACGATGCCGGCGAGGCGCTCTTCCGGAACTTTGGCCGAAACGACGTGTGCACCGCCGGCGCGCGATTCCCGATCAAGCGGCGCGTCTTCAAGGCGCGGTCTGCAAGCTTCTCTTTATGTCGATTAACCAGTTGTTAACCATAACGCCCCAGATTGCCCCTCTATAGAAAGTCGCCGAGGGCTTTAGTCCGAAGGCGCGATTGATCGTTCATCTTGGGGGCGAGCAGGTGCTCGCGGGGCTCCAAGGAGCAACGTCATGTCGTCACCTGGCGTAAAACACCAAGCCAGTCTGCTTTCCGAATTCATCGCAGCGATTTTCGGCGCACTTGGTTTGGGTGTTCCGATTGCGGTTGCGATTATCTGGATTTGTTCCTGATCGGTGTGCCCGCTTGTTTTTTTGACGGCGCTCGGCTGTGAGGGGCGTGGCGGGCTGCGGCCGATGAAGATCGGCGCTGTTCGTTCGCGGTGCTCCCATGCTGCCGTAGCACTGCGTGTGGCAGGCTACCGCATCTCAGATCGCGGACGCGATCATTCCGACCCTCATATCCTTGGCGATATATACGCATGCGTCGTCGGCAAACACGCTGCCGTCAGCAATGCCAACAGCCAGCTTGCCGCGCCTTACCTGGCGCATGCTGACCTCGTAGCGCACGCGCTTGATGTCTGGCTTTATGTCTCCTCGGAACTTGACCTCGCCGACGCCGACGGCGCGGCCCTTGCCCGGTGAGCCCGACCAGCCAAGCCAATAGCCGATGATCTGCCACATGGCGTCCAGACCCAGACATCCCGGCATCACGGGATCGCCGAGAAAGTGACAGTCGAAAAACCAGAGGCCTGGTGCGATATCCAGTTCAGCGATGACGTGACCTTTGCCGAATTCGCCACCGTCCAGGCTGATCTCGGTGATGCGGTCTATCATCAGCATGGGCGGCGCCGGCAGTTGGGCATTACCCGGGCCGAAATAGCCGCCGTCGCTCGATTTGAGCAGATCTTGCTTTGTGTAGGACGATTGCGGCGCGTGAAAGTCGCGAGGGTTGGACAAGACAAACTCCTTCGGTGTTTGGCGGGCGGTTGCTGAGCGTCAGGCGACTTTGTCGCGATCGCTTTTTTCGATGCCGGAGCCAGCAGTCAGGCGCAGGGCTCCGGCCATGAAGGCCCAAATTTCATCCGTGAGTTTCTCCGGATCGGGTCGTTGTTCGCTCATTAGGACTGCGATCAGCGCCTGGCGGATTCCGCCGATCATCAGCGCAATGGTGAGATCTGGATCGATGTGATCGGGAACGAAGCCGAGATTCAAGTCAAAAGTTTGCTGGAGAACCGTGACGTGTCCCGTTGATGCCGACGCTTTGGAGCCCGAGGGACCTAACTTGACGCAACGTTTTGTGAGGGCTTTGCCGGAAGCAAAACCAGAGCGGCGACCATCGCGACCATCGCGGCGAATGCCGCCAGGGTGAATGGTGTTGCAAACGCCGCTGCCGCATCGGTCGTCCCTCCTAACGCGGCAATGCTGATGGCAAAGCCGGCTTGACGCACGATCATTGTCACAGCCGAGGCCATACCGGCCTGCGTGGGCGGCGCGAGCGCCAAAACGACGTTTCCCCATCTGCGGATTCGCCAGCGCGGCTCCGACGCCAATTGTCAGCATTCCGGCAATCGTTGCTGCAAGGCGTATCGCAGGGCTGGCGGAGAGGGCGGCAAACACCAGAAGCAGGTCTCCCATGGCGACGATGCCGAACGCAACGATGAAGAAACGCCGCCATCCCCATCGCGTAACAAAAGCGGCCGCCTAACAGCGGCACCAGCAGCATCGGCAGTGTCGCCGCCAGCAGCGCTACCCCGGCTACTTCGATGCTCACGAGCAGCGCGGCGCTCAAGAACAGGGGCAAATAGACCAGCACGGCCCAGTAACCAAACTGGATGGCGGTCAACAACGCGCCGACCCCGGCCATCGCCGACGTTGCGAACGCTCGGGGATCAAGCACCGGACGCGGACTGCGCCATTGCTGCAAGACAAATACGAGCGCCGCTGCAGCGCTGGCGACGAGGCAGCCGGCTCGTACGACCAATGCAGCGTCGCGTCTCAAGAGTGCATCAATTGCCAGGCCCAGCGATATCGTCAGCAGCGCGACACCCAGAGGGTCGAGTGGACGCCCGTCGGGGTCATTCGTCTCGGCAACGACCCGTGGCACTGCTAAAGCCAGCGCCAGGCAGAACGGGATGTTGGCGTAAAAGATCCAGCGCCAACCGAACCACGAGGCGAGCAAGCCGCCCAAGGTCGGGCCCAGGGCCATGGCAACACCGGAAATCACCCTTATGACGCCGAACGCCTGCGTCCGCTGACCATGCTTCGGAAACGCACCGGCAACGAGTGCAATTGCACCCGTGACCATGAAGGCTGCACCGACGCCCTGCACGACCCGGGCAGTCAGGAGCAGAGGGCCGGTCGTCGCCGCGCCACAGGCGATTGAAGCCGTGAGAAACACGGCGTTGCCGGCCAACATAGCGCGGCGGCGACCGAAGCGATCTGCAAGTGCGCCTGATGCAAGGAGAGCGCCCGTGAACGCAAGGCTGTACGCGTCGATGACCCAGACGGTACCAGCGACGGCAAAGCCGAGGTCCTTGGCGATGCCGGGCGTAGCGACCACGACTGCCGTCACGTCGAACAGCGTCAGGAACGTGCCGAGACCAAGAACGAGGGTGATCAGGTTCGATCGCCCTTGTGCTGCATGGGATGCGCGATTGTGGATGCCGTTCCCCTATGGGGTTGAGGGTAGGCCTAAGATAGACGGACCGCTCGACTTTGGTGGCCGCCTCGGCCGTGGATGTCTTCCATGCCGATAGCTTCGTATGCGCCAGTCCTACTGACAGCGTGGTGTCAGCAGGATTTGAAGCGACGCTTGGAGTCGTCTGAGTGTCCGGTCGGCGGCGGGCCAAGCGGCTATCGCCGCGACCATCTGCGCCCCAGCGTGTCGAAATGGACGCCAACGAGCATCGCATCATGGGATAGCGTGCTGCTGCGCACGCTGGTCGCCGCCTCAAGCGCAGAAGCGGCGGATTTGGAGTACCCAGTTCAGTTCTGTACCGAAGTGGCGCGCTCGGAGAGATTCGAACTATTACACTAACGTATTCACGTACGCGCGCCGGCTCAGCGGGACATAGGCCGAACTCTCCGACTGCCGTAGTGCGGATGCCTTCCGCCGCTATGACGCCAATAGCGATGCTTGCGCGGGGTCGTATTCATATTCGGTGTTGCACTCTTTGGCGTAGACGCCCTTTGGTCATTCGACTGGGCCACCGACAGATTTTGAGGCACTGCAACGGCAACGGCCGTCAATGCGCCGATGATCAGGGCGCTACATAAAAGTGGTATACTCATGCTTGCCTCCGCGTGTTGCTCCAGATCCGAATGCCGATGTTATCCGTCCACTCATCGACTCGTTGGCCTCGCGAAATCGTTCTTACCGCGAGCGCGTCGACGCCGGCCCCAGCTATCGCGACTGCCCCGGCACAACGTCACGACAATTCCATTGATGCTGCGGCAATCTTCCAAAGTAGCGATAACCTCCGCCGTCAAAATGACCCGAACACCGTGCCCAGGACAAGGACAGCGGCAAGTGCAATGATGCAGGTGACGATCACGGTCATCACCATATCGAAGTAGCTCTCGCGGTGGGTCAGCCCGCTGATCTGAAACAGCAACAGGACTGTGCCATTGTGTGGCAGCGCATCGAGCGTGCCAGCGCCAATCGTGGTCACGCGATGCATCAGCTCGGGATTGATGCCGTGCTCGGCGGCGAGCCGCAAGAAGGTGTCGCCGAGTATATTGAGCACGATTGCCATTCCCCCGGAGGCGGTACCGGTAAGCGCAGCGAGCGCGTTCACGGCGATCGTGAGAGAGATAAGGGGGCCTCCGCCAACCGCGAGTAGCGCGTCACGTACGTCCGCGAACGCGGGCAGCGCGGCAATGACAGCACCAAAGCCGACGAGACTGGCAATCATCAGGATTGGCATGACGGAGGAAGCGGCGCCAGCATCCAAACTTTCCCGCAACGCCGGGAAACGCTTGAAGTTGAGGACAATGACGGTCAGGGTCGCAGTCGCGAGCGCAATAACAACCGACCAGACGCCGGCCACCGCTCCGATCGTGGTCTCGCCCCACACCTCTTTGGCCAAGAACGAAAAATCCAGCCGTGGGAGGACGACTAGCGACAGTAGGAAGTTAGTACAGATGACTACAACCAGCGGCAATGCGGCAATCACAAAGGGGGGAAGGCTAGTACTGTGCTTGCCATGCTGAAATTCAGCTGGATCAAAATCGCCGGCAGCTGACGCCTGCATACGAACGGTCTCGTCGATGGCGGGAGACACCTCCGAATTGCGATCATAGCCCTCGCCGGCCCTGCGCGCGGCGGCTTCTGCACGGCGGAGCCACCACATGCCGATAACAAAAATGATGATCGAAGCGATGATACCCAGACCCGGCGCCGCGAAGGTGGTTGTGCCGAAGTATGGCATCGGAATGGCATTGTTGACAGACGGCGTTCCTGGCATTGCTGACATCGTGAACGTGAACGCCCCGAGACCGATGGTAGCCGGCATCAAGCGGCGCGGGATGTTCGCAGCCTGGAACATCTCTTTCGCCATGGGAACCAACACGAAAAAGGCAACAAAGACGCTCACGCCGCCGTAGGTAACCGCTGCCGAAGCCAGCACCACTGAGAGTATCGTGCGGTGTGTTCCCAACCGTTCAGTCAGAAAACGCGCGATAGAGGTGATCGAACCGCTGTCGTCCATCAGCTTGCCGAACAACCCGCCAAGCAGGAACATCGGAAACCACTGCGTAACGAATCGGCCAGCACCGGGCATAAAGGTCTGCGTCCAATGAGCGAGAAGCGGCTCACCCGAAATCGCAGCGGCCAGCATGGCAGCCACTGGCGCCACCATGAGTACACTCCACCCTCGATAGGCAAGCCACATCAACAGAGCGAGTCCGAGCAGTATCCCGACGAGTCCCATGGTTCAGTCCTCCACCAGCAACAGCTTGAACTCCTCGTGACGGCGTCCGAGTTCGTCCGAGAGTACCAAGAGACTTAGGTCAGACATGTGGGCTTCCAAGAAAGCAAAGACCTAGCTTGTACGCGCTGTCGCGGCATCGTCAGTTGCAGCAGACGCTGGCTCGAAACACTGGCGTGGAAGAAGGAAGATCCATGTGACGAGCACAAAAGGCGCGGTAAGCGCAGGGATGGCGAGGGGCGTCAAGGCAACGTTTAGCGCCGCTTGTACGATGACTGTAAAAAGCGTGCCCAGCATGGCGTAGATCGCGACCCGCCAGCTCGGTCGGTAGAACACGGCGCCTAGCGCGATCGCCGTCAGAACTGGGCTGAAACCGAGAAGACCGCCAGTGATCAGCTCGCTTTCGGCCCCGAAAAGATGGGCCGTCAGAACCGCCAGTATCGCACCGGCGAGAGCGAATGCGGCGGCAGCCAATGAGTTCACAGCCAGGCCAGCGAGAAACAGAAGGGCGGCCACACCGTTCGCCTTCAAGAACACCTGTGAGATGCTTTGAAGCACACCCTGGAGGAGGTCGATCAGCTTGAGTGGGCTGGCTTCGTAGCGTTGAAACGCAACGACAACGTCTCCAGCCGGTAGTGCAGCTCCTACGAGGCCGGAGAATCCATATGTTGCCAGCAGAAGGAGCCACGTCGTAAGCACGAACGGAAACGTGAGGCTGGACACGCCCCAGGGCTTGAGGGCGTTTACAGTCCCAAGCATCGTGATGACCGAAACTGACGCCCCCAACACCACATAGACCCACATGAGGGCATTCGGAGCTAGAAATGTCGCTAACGCAAGTCCGACAAGAACGCCGTTGTAGCCATAGAGCCCGGCATGGAGCGACTCGCGGTCAGCGTTAAGCCATTGAGCCGTCAAGTTTGCCACGACGACAGCGAGGACGCCGGCAATTGCCACTCGGGGGACGCCCGCCGCGTATGAACCCCAGGCGATCGCGGCCAGAAAGAGAAGCCCGGTTAGTGGGTTGTTCTGAAACATAACTTGCCCGATGCTGCGCAAATTGATGTCCAGGAACCGCGCTATACCTGACGACGCGGAGAGGCTTTCCCACTTTGCCAATACCTTTTCCACTAAAGCCTCCTCGAACGTGTCGACGTCAGCCGTTGGAGATCACCTGTTGGCACCGCCGATCCGCTAGCGCCATAGATAGGGCGGAGGTAGCGCGGCGCCGATGATCTCCTGACGTACCACGCTCCAGAACTCGCGCACCTTGGCTTTCACTTGCGCGGTTTCGCGGCCCAACACCTTGAAGATCAGGCCGGCATCATTGGGCAAACGACAAGCGCCGAACGCAACACCCTCAGCAAGGTTGATATCGGCCCCCGCACGCTCGTGGATACGGTCTGCCTTGTCCTTGGGCGCGCACAGGATCACGTTGGCAAACACATCAAAGGAGTCCATCACGCCGGTCTGCCGCATCAAATATCGCCGCGGCTCGATGACCAGCTTCTCTGCGAACAATGAACGGCCATCGGGTCGCGCCGCTGCCGTTGATATCGACAACACGGTTGCTCCGAAGCACTCGTCCGGATGATGGTGCTTTCGGCCCGGTTGAATAATTTCCGAAAGGAGCAATGTGGCCGACGGCGCGACGGAGATTTGTGTGTCGCTGATAAACCGTGCGTGCCGGTGCGGGATCACGGGATCGGGAAGAAACTCCAGGTATGCGTCATCGGCCAGCACAATAGTCTGGCTTTGCGCCGCATAATTGGCGTCCATCGCATGGATCTTGGTTGCCGATTGGGAGGTGATGTGAGCTTGCGCGCGTGGACGAAGGGTGATGTCCAGAGCGAGCCTGTCACCCTGCAGCAGGCAGCCCGTGGTGGTGATCAAGAACACGTAGGCCAAACCTGGCATTTGCTCGTCGCAATGCAACGCGCGCTGCACCATGTAGGGAACGCGGCGTTCCAGGTTTGCCAGGATCGTTTTACCAGAGCGGTGCTCGAAGCCCAGACGGAGGAAACCCGTCTTGCCCACAGTGCCGCTGCTCATCTGCGGTGGTTCATCCTGGAACGAGGCGAATTCCGGCATCGATGCGCCGAGCGCTTCAGCGCGTGCCCAGGGAGGGAAGGCCGCCGGTATCATGCTGAACGCCGTGCGCGCGGATTGATATCGAACAGAAACTCGCGCTCGATCAGCGCGACCAATTCCGGAATGCCTTCCCCCGTCTTGCAGTTTGTGAACAGGAACGGCTTGCTGCCGCGCATCATCTGTGAGTCCTGCTTCATCACCTCAAGGCTAGCGCCGACATGGGGGGCAAGATCTGTTTTGTTGATCACCAGGATGTCGGAATACGTGATCCCCGGACCGTTCTTGCGAGGGATTTTATCGCCCGCGGCGACGTCGATTACATAAATGAAGTAGTCCACCAGCGCCGGCGAAAAGGTTAGCGTCAGATTATCGCCTCCGCTTTCGATCAGCACGACGTCGGTATCCGGAAAGCGCCGTTCCATGTCCTCGACCGCAGCGAGGTTCATGCTGGGGTCTTCGCGCACTGCAGTATGAGGACAGGCACCTGTCTCCACTCCGAGAATGCGTTCCTGGAGCAGAACACCCTTGAGGGTACGCTGAACGTGCTTGGCGTCTTCGGTCGTCACCACGTCATTGGTGATGATAAGCACCTTGATGCCGAGGTCGAGGAAGCGCGGTGTAATGGCTTCTACGATCGCGGTCTTGCCTGACCCGACCGGGCCGCCGATGCCGATGCGCGTGATATTCTTCGACATCCGAAGCTCCCTTTAATATCAGCTCATGAACAGGCGCACATGCGCTCTGGTATGGATAGCGGCCAGAATGTCCGTCAACGGCGCAAAACCTGCCATGTCCGACAGCCGCGCCGCCGCGGCGGTTTCGTACATCCCTGCCGTTTGTCCGGTAAGCTCGTAGAGAATCTTCTGCGTCTCGATGTGGCTGACTTTCATCAACCGTAAGGCCGCACCGAGAATGGTTGTCGCAACGCCGTACTGGTGCACGACAAACGCCTGGCTGGCAGGCAGATCCTGTACGGCAAAATTGATAGCCAGGGCTATCGGGTAGCAACCGGGGGTAACAGACTTTTCAATGCATTCACGCCAGGTGCGAAGCAGCGGCGCGCCCACCACCTCCACACCCATCTCCGTGAATTTCTTGCCTATGCGAACCGACATTGTCCGCGCTTCGTCAGAAAGCTTGCGTGCGTATGCCTGCGCATCGATCCGGGCGAGGGCCTCGACGTCGCCGGCGGTTGCCGCGCGATGCGCGGCGATCAGCGCGATGCAGTCGCCGCGCGCCGCCTGCTCTAACGCGGTGCGTGCGAACGCTCGAAGCGTTGCCGCGTTGGTGACGACACCTGCCTGAATAGCGGATTCCAGGCCGGAAGAAAACGCGAACGCGCCAATGGGAAACATCGAGTCACCAAACTGCAGCATCCGCGAGAGAAATGCGGTACTGCTCGACGCATCGACGCCATCATTCTCGATGATCATGGGCAGAGCCGGCCGTTTCCGGTGATGTTTGTCCCTGAGCGGCGGCTCCCGGATGGGCGTGGACGTGCGTCGGTGGATGTCCGTACACGCGGCCTGTCTCGGTCTCGACACCGGCATAGCTCTCATGCGCGTGCGAATGTACCGGCCCCTCCGCGCCACCGAAAAGCCGACGTGATTCATGCGGAGCGAGATAGGGAATAACGTCCCGGCCAAGTACGAACTCGTAGCGGATTCCCTCAAAACGGTGCGTATTCACGACGGACGCCATCACCTTGCGATCGACGGTGAGCGGGACATAGACGACTGCGTCCTTGACCAACGCTGGCCAATGCTGATTGCCCATCGCGTGTCCCAGTTCAACGCATGTGCGCATTGCCACTTTGGGAGCTAGGCTCATTAGCTCGTCCAGATGCACGATCATCACGTCACGCAGCTCGATTCGCGCGACAAGTGCAGAGCGCGCCTGGGCATCCCAGAGCAGCACGTCTCCATCGCGGATATGAGTGCCGCGGTCGATCGAGACAGCGATCTCCACACCCTTTGCAGTCGTCTTGCGGAAGCGGCTCTTCTGCGCCTCCCACTGGTCGATCTCCAGCAAGTCGGTGTCCGCGGCAGACAAGCGCTCGGTCCATTCGCGATCGCCGATATTGCCCAGAACGGTCTCGATGAGAATCATGGCAGGCGCCTCAACTGAAGAAATATTTCTGGTTTAGCGAGACCGTCGTCAGGGGCTGCACGGTCGCGTGCGTGCCGTCGACGGTCACGGCGAAAGTTTCCGGATTGACTTCAATTTTCGGGGTCCCGGTATTTCTGACCATGTCGCGCTTGCCGATTTTGCGGACGTTTCGCACCGGCATCACCTGCCGGCGAAGCCCCAGTCGCTCCTTGATCCCGGCAGCATGAGCGACGCCGGAGACGAACGTGATGCAGTTGGCCGCCAGCGCATCACCGTAGGCTCCGAACATTGGCCGATAGTAGGTGGGCTGCGGCGTCGGCAGCGATGCGTTTGGATCACCCATCACTGCCCAGCTTATAAAGCCGTTTTTGATGATGAGCTTGGGCTTGGCGCCGAAGAACGCCGGCTCCCACAGGACGAGGTCGGCTATCTTGCCGACCTCGACCGAGCCCAGCACGTCGGCAATCCCATGCGAGATCGCCGGGTTGATAGTGATCTTCGCGACGTAGCGCAGCACCCGGAAATTGTCGTTGCCGGGTGCGTCCTCCGGCAGCTTGCCGCGCCCGGTCTTCATCGCATCCGCGGTCTGGATGCAACGCAGCCAGCATTCCCCGATGCGTCCCATGGCCTGGGAATCGCTTGAGAACATCGAAATTACGCCGAGGTCCTGAAGGACGTTTTCCGCGGCGATGGTTTCAGCTCGGATGCGGCTCTCAGTGAATGCAACATCCGACGGGATGTCGGGGCTGAGGTGGTGACACACCATGATCATGTCATAGAGCTCCGCCTGCGAATTGATGCCGTAGGGGAGGGTGGGATTGGTCGAAGATGGCAAGACGTTGGGAAGGCCAGCGATCTTGATGATATCAGGTGCGTGGCCGCCGCCGGACCCTTCGGTATGGAACGAATGGACTGTCCGACCCTCAAACGCCTCGATCGAATCATCGACGAAGCCGGATTCGTTCAGCGTGTCGGTATGGATGCACACTTGAGTGTCGGTCTCGTCTGCGACTGTCAGCGCGGACCGAAGCACCGCAGGGGTGGTACCCCAGTCCTCGTGACATTTCACGCCAACCGCGCCCGCCTCGATCTGTTCAACCAGAGCCGCTTTGCCGTGGCCGTGCCCCTTGCCGAGAATGCCGACGTTGAGCGGCCAGTTCTCGAACGCGCGTAGCATCATACTGATGTTTCCGGGACCCGACGTGACCGTCGTCGCGTAGGACCCGTCCGAAGGACCGGTACCGCCACCGATCAATGTCGTTGTGCCGTTTGAGAGCGCCGCCTGCGCCTGCTGCGGAGAAATGAAATGGATGTGTGTGTCGATCCCGGCGGCCGTCAGGATCAGATGTGAGCCCGAGATGGCATCGGTGGCGAGGCCAATCTCCAGACCAGGTGTAACGCGATCCATCGTCTGCGCATTGCCGGCCTTGCCGATCGCACTGATGCGGCCGTCCCTGATCCCCACATCCGCTTTCACCACGCCCAGCACCGCGTCGATTACGGTCACGTTGGTGATCACGAGGTCAGGAGCGCCACCCGCCCGCGTCACCTGATTGTCCATGCCCATGCCCTCACGCATGCTCTTGCCACCGCCGAAGACGAGCTCGTCGCCGTAGCCGCCGCGTAAATCGCGCTCGATTTCGACGAACAAGCCCGTATCGCCCAAGCGGATGCGATCACCTGTCGTCGGACCGAAGAGACCGACATATTCTTTCCGAGACATGGTAGGCATACTGGCCCTCGTTCAAGATTTGCGTTTCGACGCGACTTCACGCCTTATGTCGAGCGGAAGCCTCGCTTCGCCGCCTGCGCCACCGCCTTGGATTTGACCGTGGCGGCGTCCTGGCCTGCGGTGGGACCATCGACGAGATTGTTGAAGCCATAGACGGCGCGTTTGCCGCCGTAGGGAACGAGTTGAACCTCGCGTTCGTCACCGGGCTCGAACCGCGTTGCCGTCGATGACGGAATGTTCAGGCGCAGCCCGAAGGCCGCTGCGCGATCGAATTCCAGCGCACGATTGACTTCGAAAAAATGGAAGTGCGATCCGACCTGTATCGGGCGGTCGCCCGCATTGCGCACCCTAAGCGTTGTCACCGGACGATCAGCATCGAATGTGACCGCCGCTGAACTGCACACGTAGCCGCCGACCGGCACGTCCTCTGTCGCCGGGTCGACATTTGCGGCAACAGCGGGGCCTACTTTTGGTCCAGCCATGTTAGCCTCCTGTCAGGCGCTCACTGGATTGGCGTGTGCACCGTCACCAGGCGGCTGCCGTCGGTGAACACCGCCTCGATCTGCACCATTGGAATAAGATCGGCGACGCCATCCATCACATCAGCCTTGGTTAGGGCGGTACGCGCCTCCTTGGTTACGTCTTCGATTGTTTTCCCGGCACGTGCGCCATCAAGGGCTACCGATGAGATGACGGCGACGGCTTCGGGATAATTGAGCTTGAGGCCCTTGGCTCTTCGCTTCAACGCGACATCTGCCATCATGTAGACGAGCAGCTTGTCGAACTCTCGCGGAGTGAGCTGCATGCAATCCTCCGGGCCCTGCCAGGCTTGCTTTACCTAGGGAAAAGCAGGGGCACGATTGAGCTATGGCTGTCGGTTCCATGGAACGGTCATCAGAACCTCCGTGCAACGACAGCTAGCCGACATTAGGTGGACCACAACTAGACGTGTCAATCAGGGTTCTCCCCAGCCTTCTACCGGAATCGCCCTGATGGACTAGCCGTTGCGGGCGGACGCATCTTCTTGGGCTATCGGCGCGAAAGTGCCTTGGCTTCGATGCCATCTTGAAACATGCGCAATGACCGAAGCCGCCCTGAACGTCGTGTCCTTCCTGTTTCTCGGCTTCTTCCTCGGGATGCGGCATGCGACCGACGCCGACCATGTGGTCGCCATTGCGACGATCGTCAGTCGCGAGCGCAGCGTATGGGGCTCGGCATTGATCGGCGCCGCCTGGGGCGTCGGGCACACCGTCACGGTCATGGCGGTCGGCGCGGCGATCATCGTGTTCGGGGTCGTCATTCCGCCGCGGCTCGGCATGTCGATGGAGTTTGCCGTCGGCATCATGCTCGTCCTGCTCGGCGTTCTCACCTTGACAGGCATGGCCCGCGCGGGCGGCGCGGCCCATGCGCATGCGGGCGCTCCCGGCGTACATGAGCTCGACGTCCACGATCACGTCCATGCGCACGGCGACTACTTGCACCGGCACCCGCACGGTCACGGCCCCGGCGCGCACGGGCACGCCGAAGAGCAGACGCCGCTGGCGCGGCTCGATCGCAGTGGGCTCGGCCGGATCGCGCTCTATGACTGGCTACGACCCTTCGTGGTCGGCCTCGTGCACGGCCTGGCAGGGTCGGCCGCCGTCGCACTGATGATCCTGTCTATCATCCGCGAACCAATGGCCGCGCTCGGGTATCTACTGCTGTTCGGGCTCGGGACTATCGTCGGAATGATGCTAATCACGCTGATCCTGTCGGCGCCGTTTACGTTCACGGCTGTCAATCTGCCGAAATTCAATTGGCGGCTCCGCGTGGCATCGGGCTTGGTCAGCTTCTCCTTCGGGGCGGTCCTGATCTACGGCATCGGTTTTGCCGAGGGCGGCCTGTTCACCGACGCGCCGATCTGGGAACCTCATTGACCCCCTGCACATCGCTGCCGCATCTGGCACCGACAGAGAATACGGGCGGAAGCATTTGTCTTTCAGGGTAATTCTTTGTCTCAACTAAGGTGATCATCTGATGTCGCGCGGTGCGGCAGTAGTGCAGTTTCGCTGAAACATCGTCGGTGCGGCGTGCGGACACGCGTGCAGGTCTACGACTGCGATCCATTTCTCGTTGGCAAGAACGCCGACCATCGCGCAGTAGCTGAGCGACTGACTAGTCTCAGTTGCATCGCCGGTGCAAGTCGGCGGAGTTGGAACATGTTGGAGGGCGGGATAGCCACAGACGGGCAGATGCCGCAATTGTATTGCTCATGACTGAACTTCATGCGTCGTTAGGTCACAATACCGAGGATCATAGCGCAAGCAAGATCAGCCTTGTTCGCCGCCAGCTGCCATTCCTCGCCATACTCGCGCTGGCAATCGGAGGTGTGGCCTATACCAACATTTCGCAGCGGCCTCTCGTCGGTTACTGGGAGTTTCTGGCCATCGTGATGGGCCTCGTATGCGTCATTACCCAATGGTCGGAGCTCGAGGACAAGCAAGCTCGCTTTCGACTGATGTGGACTCAGGCGCTGCATTGGCTGGCTGTTCTGGTGACGATGAACATCATGCTGTTTTCCGGCGTGCAGCAGGTGCTGCCTACGCTGGCCACCGGTCTCGTCCTTCTCATATTGCTGGCGCTAGGTACGTTCCTCGCCGGTGTTCACCTGCGGTCGCTTCAAATCGGGTTTCTCGGCCTTGCATTGGCGCTGGCGGTTCCGGCGATCTCGTGGGTCAAGCAATCCGCATTGTTTCTGATTCTGGCAGTGGTGTTCCTTGTCGGGCTCGCCATGGCCTTCTGGTCCTATTGGGGCGATACGCATCCCGTGGACTCCGAGCGCACGACGGCCGCATTTCCTGAACAGTCAAAGGCCACGACGGAAGGGAGCCACAATGATTAAGGGCGAGAAATCCAACTGATCGGTAGATCAGGCTTATGGGCTTCGGTGAGAAGCGCCCCGGCGGGTCGTCGGGGATCAGGGAGGAACAAGACCATGTCGGATTACGATCGAAATGTAGCCGCTCCCGGTCTTCCCGCCGACGGCACCATCGCGATAGACGCCGGCCTGCGCGCTTACATGCTGCGCGTGTACAACTACATGGCTGCGGGCGTTGGCCTCACCGGCGTTGTCGCGTTTTTTACCTATCAGTTCACCGGCCCTGAATTACTTCAGAGTCCGCTGATGTGGGTGTTCATACTGGCGCCGCTGGGGCTGGTGTTTTTTATCAGCGCCCGGATCAACAAATTGTCAGTGGAAGCTGCGCGAGCATTGTTCTTCCTCTATGCGGCCCTGGTCGGGATTTCATTGTCGACCATTTTTCACATCTACACGCAGTCCTCGATCACGCGGGTGTTCTTTATCTCGGCAGCAGCCTTCGGTGCGCTCAGCATCTGGGGTTACACCACCCAGCGAAACCTGTCGGGATTCGGAACTTTTCTGTTCATGGGTCTGATCGGCATCATTATCGCGAGCCTGGTCAATCTGTTCCTGAGATCGAGCGGGCTGGACTGGATGATTTCCATCATCGGCGTCGGCGTCTTTGCGGGCCTCACGGCCTACGATACCCAGCGCATCAAGGGTATGTACGATCGCGGCGATGACGCCACTTCGGCGGGCCGCAAGGCCGTGATGGGCGCGCTTTCGCTCTATCTCAACTTCATCAACCTTTTCATGATGCTGCTGCGTCTGATGGGAGGGCGGCGCTAAAGCATGCCGTTTCAGAAGCGCGGAGCGAATGGAGAAGGGGAGGGCAATGGGGATTAATGAAAACAGGGAAGGAGAAATCCTATGTGCGATTCTTGTTTGCAAGCAGATCCCAGCCGTCGGTCGCTGTTGCTGGGGGGCGCTGCACTCGCAACGATTCCTCTCGTCGGGCGTGTCGCTCGAGCTCAGCCCGTGTCGGCGGCCGACACGCCAGATGCAGCGTTGAAACTAGTGACCGAGGGCAATGAGCGCTATGTGGCGAACCAGCCGCGCGAGAGGGATTTCTCTGCTGGACGCGCGAGCCGCGCAGTTGGTCAGGCTCCCTTTGCAGCAATTTTAAGCTGCGCAGATTCTCGGATCGCACCCGAGCTGGCATTTGATCAAGGACCAGGAGATCTGTTTGTCGTTCGCGTTGCAGGAAATTTCGTAACGACCGAGGGTCTCGCGAGTTTGGAGTTTGGCGCTGCAGTGCTTGGCACCAAGTTGATTATGGTGCTCGGCCACAGCAGTTGTGGCGCGGTCAATGCCACCGTAGCGGCACTTCAGAAAGGCAACGATTTGCCCGGGCATATCGCGGATCTGGTGCGGGCCATGAAGCCGGGTATTGAAGAGGAAATGAAGAAAGCCGGGCCGGATCTTGAGCAGCGCGCGGTTGTCGCGAATGTACGCCATAATGTGAAGCGGCTGGAACAGGCAACCCCGATTCTGGCGGAGATGGTGGCCAAGAAGAAGCTTCGCGTGGTCGGTGGAGTATATGATCTTACCACAGGGAAAGTTGCCTTGGTCTAGTCGAATAACGCCGATAAACATTCCACCCTCAATCTGGGTGCTCTCTGGTAACAGGCCTGATGCATGCGCCGCGGCATTCATCGAAGGGTGAGACGCGCTACGCCCAACGCCAAATTAACGCCGATCTGGCCTTCGACCGACAACGGCTGCAACATTATCGTGCGGCGGGATCCGCCGATCAGCACCTTGGCGCCCAGACCCAGGCCTACGGCAACGTTGCCGCTGGCACCTACGTAACTTCCTCTTAGCGTGCCTCGGCCGATCTGGCTGTTTCGTGCAAAGACAGCCCAGAACAATGTTCCCCCTCTTGTCACGCCGATATCGACGCCAAGGCGCCTGATCGTGCCTGTGTAGACGTACTGCTGTCCCGCTGCGCTCGCAACGAAAACACATCGCATATCCTGCCGCGAGCCAAGGACCAGTCCGACCCTCGGACCGGTGTTGCATGTCAGCCCGCCGATTCGAAAAGGCGGCCGGGCTTGCGCGGTTGCCGCGCCGAAAAGAACGGCCAGGAATGCACATGCGATCGCCCGCAGGCGAATTCTGGACATTGCCGCCGCTGCCAACGAACCCGGACGACTGATTGCGGAGATGAATTGGAAAGTGAAACCGCGCGCCCTGTGCCGCTGTCGTCCGCAATCAATCCGCATGATGGTGTACTCACGGGAACCGCAATCAGGAACTGCCGAAAGGCGACCTGCCATATGATGCCGATGTCTTGCGCGCGAGGTGATAGGAAAAAACCCTGACCCGTCCAGATGAATCCCCCGATTGATCGACAAGCTGAGTTGAATTTAGATGAGCGTAGGTTTGCGGTGCAAAGGGCCAGGCGACTTCACCTGACAAGTGTTGTGGCTTCTGCAGCGTTTGAAAAAAACCTTCGAACGAAGGAGAAAACTCATGGTTGCAATGAGTCGCCGCGCGATGCTCACGAATGTTCTGCCTGGTGCCGTCGTCGTTATGGCCGGCGTCGGAACGATCGGTTGGGCTGTCGCGCCGGAAGGCGCGGATGCTATGCCATTGGCCACCGCCAAGGGAAATCACGTCAAGGTCGATGACCTGGCAGTGAAGGCCCAGGTAGTCGTTGTTAATCCGAGCCGTCGTCGCGGTCGCCGTCGCCGGCGTTGGGTTTGCTGGTGGCACAGGGGACGTCGCCGCTGCGGCTGGCGGTGGGTGTAGTCGCCTTCTTCCTCGTGGTAGTTTCCGTCATGTCGCTTGGCACGAACGCCGGCAGGGTAGCGAAGCGGGCGCGCAGCGGCGATTCTGCGCGCCATTTCTACCGCGTGAACACCGCTGCACCTAGCGCGATGGTCAGTATGAGCAACGAAACGCTGGCAGTCGGCCACTGACGAAGAGCGCTGTCCATTCGCTCGAGCGCCTTGCCCGACGTGACAGCCATCTGCATTCCGCTATCCAGCGCCACAATGATGTCTCCCTTGGGAATGCGTGGCAACGAACGCCACCAACGCCACAGCGCAATTGCCAGTACGGCACCCAGCAGAACTGGCCAAAGCGCTTTCCATAGCACTGCGAGAGAAAGCGGGTCAGGCAGCGTTCCGCTCGGGACCGTCAGGTACAGCGTCCACGGCACGACGAGCGAAACCACGGCGGTCGCCAGCCACGGCCAGACTAGTCCTGCGGCTGCTGTCGCTTGCGGGTCTTGCGATGCCGACTTCGCAAGGCTGCGCAAGAACTGTAACATCAGCAGCGTTGTGCCAACCGCAGACAGCGTTGCAATCGTGCTGGCGGGGCCGTCTCCCAGTAGCTCGTCGGCAACGAATTTCGCCAATGCGCCGCCCGTCAGCGGGAGTCCACCGAGGCCCACCGCAATGATCGCCACGGGCAGCAGCATCGGCCATAGGCGTTGGCTGCCGGTCGCGGCGATCACGCCCACTGACAGGAACAGCGCGCCTTTCACCAGGACATGGTGCGCGGCGTAGAAGGCCGCCGCCAGTGCAGCGCGGCCATCCCCTGCGAGCATTCCCATGCCAATGACCGCGATGATGAATCCCATCTGGCTCACGCTTGAATACGCCAACACTCCCCTGGGGTTTCGTTGCGTGATTCCAATCACGACGCCGTAGAGCGCGGCAAAAAGTCCGGCGGCTGCGAGTGCCGTGCCCCAATCGGGCAGCGCGGTTTCGAGGGGTAAAAACCGGATCATTCCAAGGATGCTTGCCTTGACGACCGCACCGCTCAGCACGGCAGAAGCTGGCGTCGGCGCCGCTGAATATGCCAGTGGCATCCAGAAGTGAAATGGCACGAGGCCCGCCTTCATGCCGAGGCCAGCTATCAACAGGGCAAGTATCAGGTCGCGCTGAGGCGATATCGGCAGCACTGCCGCGGCGTCGCGAATCAACAGGCTATCCCCCGGGATTTGCGCGGCCAGCAGCACAAAGGCCATTAGCAGGAGGGCTTCGGCCAGCAGGGCGAGCCCGATATAGACCGCGCCGGCGCGCCATGCGCTGGGCGTTTCGTGGTGGATGACGAGGCCGCAGGCTCCGAGCGTGAGCAGCGCGAGAAGAAAATAGAAGCCCACCATGTCGGCGGCCAGAAATACGCCGAGGCAGCCAGTGAGCGTCGTCAACCAGCACACCACGAATCGCCCTCGGTTGGGTCGGCCCTGCAGATACTGCGAAGCGTAAGCACCTGATGCGATCCACAACAGCGCCGCAACGCCCAGCAGCATGGCTCCTGGACGATCCAGGGCGAAGGTCAAATGGAGGCGTGTCGAACCAATTGCGAACGAGGAATCTGAGGCGACAAGCAACACCGCGGCCAGCGCCGGGATCGGGGCGAACGCCAGCAGTGAAGGCATCCGGTTCAGCGCCCGCGGCCAGAGGCAGGCGAGGAGCATGCCGAGCGGCACGACGAAGGCGCTGGCCAGCAATGTACTTTCCCCAATCATCGCGGCCCAACCATCATTGAATCCGCGCGGCCAACCTGGAGGATATCGATAGGGCCGAGCGCGACCAGACCCAGCAACAGCGACGTCAGCGCCAACGTCAGCGCCGCTGCTTCCTGATATCTCGGCACAGCGACGCGGAGCTTGAGAGGCTCGCCCGACGGCGCAACTGCGCTCGACAGCACGATGAACATATAGCCGCTTGTGAATAGGCCTCCCGCGAGCATCACAATCGCCCACCACCATTGACCGGTCGCGACCGCCGCCTCGAGCAGCAGCCATTTCGCCAGAAAGCCGCCACTTGGCGGCAACCCGATCAGGGACACTCCACCAAGTGCGAATGCGAAGATCGTCATGGGAATCGCCCGCGCGATCCCTCCAAGCTCGGCGATGCGATCATGTCCAAGCACCACGTAGATAAGCCCAGCGGCCATGAACATGGCCGCCTTCGCTGTTGCGTGCGATATCGCCTGAAGCATGCCGCCGGTCAAAGCGCCGCTGCCCTGGAGCTGCGCCGACGCCGTGTCGAGGGCTAGCGGAAACATCAGGAACAGGTAGCCGATCTGCGCGACCGTCGAATAGGCGATCAGGAGCTTCAGTCGCTGCTGTCGCAGTGCGACGACGCTGCCGAATACAATTGCCGCCGCCCCCAGCGCGCCGAACAGTTGCGCGCCGACTGGACCGAGCAATCCTGGCATGACGTCGAACCAGAGCCGCACGATGATGAAGAACGATCCCTTCACCACCACCGCCGACAGAACCGCGCTGGCGGCCGCCGGCGCACCGGCATGGGCTGGCGGAAGCCATAGATGCAGTGGAAAGAGAGCGGTCTTGGCGAAGAGTCCGATGGTCGTCAGCGTGGCGGCAACAAGTGTCGCGGGTTCCGCATGAACCCGGCGGGAGAGCAGGACGATGTCGAGCGTTGCATAGCTGCCGTAGAGCAGGGCCGTTCCGACCAGATAGAGAATCGAGCCGAGCAGGGCGAAGAGCAGGTATCGCAGCGCGGCCTGCAATGTCTCCGCCCGGCCATCGAGACAGACCAGCGGTACCGCGGCGAAGGTGAGGAGCTCGATCGCGACGTATAACGTGAACAGATCTCCGCCCAGGAAGACCATATTCATTGCGCCCCAGATCGCCATCAGCAGGATCCAGAACGCGAACGGTGCGCGGGCTTCGACGGATCCGGCGCGCATGCCGAAGTCCGCGTGTGCAAAGATCGCGACCGCGCAGATCACGATGGCCATTGCCACCATCATCGCCGCCGAAAGTCCGTCGGCGCGCAACGCAATACCGAGCGGGGGCTTCCAATCCCCAACGATGTAGACCAGCCGGTGGCCGCTTTGCCACACGTCGCCGAAAATGATCGTTGCAAGGATGAAACCGGAGGGCAGCAGGACGGAGGCAATCCTTTCAGCGTACCGCCCCCCGAGGACGAACGACAACAGAACGCCCGCGGCTGGCAATACGATCGCCAGAACAAGAAGAGCTCCATCTGTCGTTGTCGCATCGGGCAAGACGTTTGCGTCCGGCATCAGGAGTTGCCTCTGTCCGTATTCGTGCCTCCAGAATTATCGGCGTTGAGCGTGGATCGGCCGGTTTCCTGCAAAAGCCGCAGCACCAGGGCGATAGCCATGGCCGTAGCCGCGAAGGCAACAACGATCGCGGTAATGACCATCGCCTGCGGGACGGGATCACCCCCGAGGCCGGAAGCTGCGGCCCTCCTGGACACGACGCCAAACACCAGAAACACGCCGCTTCCCAGCAGGTTGAATGCCAGTATCTTGCGTAGCGGCTCGGGATTTGTGACGAGCCCGTACAATCCGAAGCCTACCAGCGCTGCGCCACATAACCCGAACAACGTTGCAGCGTTCATTGCTGTTGCACCCGTTCCGGCGGGCCTGCGGCCAGCAGGCCCAGTGCCACACCGATCGAAAGCGTCAAGGCGACCTCCACCGCGATAATCAGCGGTTTGGCGTAGCCCGATGGATAATCAAGAAAGGCATTCGCCAACACCATCCCGGCGAGTCCGATAGCAAGGAAAATCACCGGTCCGACGACGAGCAGCAGGCGTAACCAAGGCTGGCTGATGGAAGGTACATTCTTCAGGCCTGCGATCATGACAAGGAGCCACATCGCGGCCAAAACCGTGCCGCCTTGAAAGGCGCCGCCCGGCTCTTTCGCGCCGACCCAGCACATATAAATTGCCACCACGATTCCTACCGGTGGCAGAAGCTGGGCGAGAAAAGTCAGCGTGCTGCTTGGCTGTGCATAGACACGCAGCCCCGGTATTCCGCCCCACACGCTATCCGGCGCCAACGACCAGACGCCGAGCAAAGCGAGTATCAGGACCACTTTCTCGAGCAGCGTGTCGAGCGCGCGGTAAACGAACAGAACGCCGGCGACAGGATTGCCGAGGCCACTCTGCGCCAGATTCTCCATCACCATAGGTGCAAGCGTGGGAATAGCTTCGGGCGGAGACAGGATGGCGATTGCAAGGCCTGCCGCGACAAGCGCGCACAATCCCCCCGCCGCAAAACGCACCGGCAGGCTGGCCCGGGTGTCGGTGCCTTTGGCAAGTCGCAGGCGTGCGACCGCACCGAGAATCAACATGCCGGTCATTCCGCCGCCGATCGCCGCCTCCGTCAGCGCGACATCGACCGCAGAGAGCCTGACCCAGGCGATGGACAACAGCAACCCGTAGACGACGAAGCCGATAACGGCTGTGAACGCTTCGCGTGCAGCGATGGTCGAAGCTCCGATCCCCAGGATCAGGACGACAAGACCGATATCGAAAGCAGACAAAATGGTCATCCATCTGATCCGCGTTGTCGAACCGCGCCTGCAATGAGCTGTGTCACAATCGCGCCGGACAATTGGACCAGCAGCCAGATGCTCACCAACTTCAACGCGCCGAATAGTCCGTTCGCTTGTGGCAACAGGCCCACGACGACAAGGCCAAGGCCAAGATTGTCCACTTTGGTGAGCGCGTGCAGGCGTGTCAGCGAGTCCGGGAAGCGGAGCAAGCCGACCGTGCCTGCCAAGAAGAAGAACGCGCCGGCCGAGACGACGGAAACGGTGAAGATGTCAAACGCGAGGTTCATCCGTCGCTCGTTGCCTTCAGGACCTCGCTCTCCTGGTCGGACGCGCTTCTAACGAACGCGACGGCCGCGAACGCAGCAAACAGCGCCAACAGCAATGCAACGTCCACGATCGACGGTATTTCGGTCGCCGCGGCCAGCAAAAGAAGTATCGCGACGCCACCCGTGCCCAGCAGCTGCGCCGCCATCATGTGGTCGACTTCGGCCGGGCGCCGAAGAATCACGACCAAACCGAGCGCTACCATCGTCAGCACGAAGCCCGCGGCTCCGAACAGGAAGCTAGTCATTGCGCTGCGCTCCTCCGAGTGCCTGCACGCACAGGGCTTCCTCCGCAGCCAGCTGCTCGACCACCGGCTGCGTCACGTCGAGACAATGAATGTTTAGGCCGTTGCCTGCGGCGGGTCCGCACGGAAGCGTGCCTGGCAGCAAACTCATGATTGCGCAGAACGTATCTCTCCTTGTGCCCGGGGGGAGGCGCGTTTGATAGACCACGAAGTCCGGCCGCAACGGCAGCCGAGGATCAAGCGCCCGCAATGCGACGTCTATCCCGGCAGCGATCGATTGACGCAGAAAGTGCAGTGCGAATTCGGCGAGCTTGATGGGACGCAGGCTCCACTGCTGCGCCGGCATCAGGCGCAGACTTGCCCAGGTCGCCGCAACAGCAGCAAACAACCCGGCCGCAAGATCGTCAGCATCGGCGCCGGTTAGCACCAGCCAGAAACCAAAAAACCCGGCAGCGCGGGAAATCGCACTCCCAAGAGTGCCTGGACCGTTCACGCGCGGTTCCGCCGGTCTGCTTTGCTCCTCCGATGAGTTCATGACCCGCTGACCTCCATATCGTTCGATCCGGTAGCGGGTGCTTCGGACACCCACTGGCGTATCGACATCAACTCAGCTGGAGAGGATCAGAGTTTCATTCGGCGATGGCCCGGAGTAAAGCCAGCTCGGCTGCTGCTCCAACGGAGCTGCAACCATGTCACGACACTGCATCAGGGACGGATTCCCATTCGCCTGGCGCATTCGCGATAGGCCGAAACACCCCTGGCGTTTCTCTCTGCAGTCGCAGAGGGGTTAGCTATATTGACTGTTGCTGCCGCCTCATTGGCTTGCCTGAAGCATTCCGCTCGTGCCGCATCGGCTGACTGCTTCTGCGCCCCCGCTTCAGAAATGGACAATGCGAGAAGCGCGGGAACAAGCAGAGCCAATGCGAATCCTGCCTTCGGGTTCTGCATCATCGTCTCCACTTTAAGGTATCGGCACAATGCACGGTTGGAGTGCACCACGATATCGGGTGATCACCTAGGTGAAGATGAGGAATCACCCTTGTCGCAGATGCGCAAAGTTGCCTCGGCTCTTGGGTGGGAATAACGCAGCCGAACGCAAATGAATTTGCCTTTTCCTTGTTTCGGCTTTTGAGGATCTGGCTTCGATGGAAGGCACTGGAACGTGACCTCACGCACGATTGGCATTTTACATGAATTATGCTGGACTCGACGAAAGACTCGACGATTCTTCTGTTCCTCTGAACCAGGCAACGTACAACGTAGGCAGAAAGATCAACGTCAGAATCGTCGCGACCAACAAGCCTCCCATGATCGCAAAGGCCATTGGCCCCCAGAACACCGTCGGAGCGATCGGTATCATGCCGAGAACGGTGGACACAGCGGTGAGCATGATCGGGCGGAAACGGGAGCTGCTGGCATCGATGGCGGCTTCCCAGACATTTTTTCCCTGCGAACGCTCCGCCTCGATCTGGCCGATCAAGATCACCGCATTCTTGGTGATCATGCCGAGCAGCGCCAGGATGCCGAGAATAGCAACGAAGCCCAGCGGCCTGCCAGACAGCAGGAGCGCGGCGACGACACCGATCAGACCAAGAGGCGCTACACTGAGCACCAGGAACAACCGTTGGAAGCTTTGTAGCTGCACCATGAGGACGGTGAGCATGATGAGCAACATGACCGGCACGACGGCGATGACGGAGGCCTGTGATTTCTGGCTTTCTTCGACAGTCCCGCCGACAACGATATGATACCCTGCAGGGAGGGTCTTTGTCAGGGCCTCCACATCGGACGAAAGTGAGCTCACTACCGTCTCCGGCAGGGCTCCCGCGACGATGTCGGCTTGCACCGTCAGGGTCGGAACGCGGTCGCGCCGCCAGATCAAGGGATATTCCTGCCCGTATTCGAAGGTCGCAAACTGACTGAGCGGAACCGTTCGCCCGCCCGGCAGTGGCACTTGCACGGTGCGCAGGGTGGCAAGCGAGACACGCTGTTCATCCGTCGCACGTGCGATGACATCGACCAGATAGATATCATCGCGCACCTGGGTAACGGAGGTGCCGGATACTACGGTATTCAGAACGCTGGCCAATGCCTGCGAGCTGAGGCCCAGCAGGCGCGCCTCATCCTGGTCGACACGAATTCGTACCTGCCGGGCGGGCTCTATCCAGTCAAAATTGACCTTTTCGGCTTTGGGATTGGTCGAGATGATCTGGGCGAGCTTGAGAGCGATCTCGCGCACCTGATCTACGTCAGGTCCGCTGACGCGATATTGTACCGGCCAGCCGACCGGAGGCCCAAGTTCAAGCGGGGAGACCCGCGAAATTGTGCTTGGAAATTCCTCTGCCAGGATCTTTTCCAGCTTCAGGCGAAGGCGTTCGCGTGCCGCAACGTCCTTTGCAACAATTACCGCCTGGGTGAAAAAGTTGTTCGGCAACTGAACATTGAGTGGCAGATAGAAGCGAATGGCGCCGCGACCGACATAAGTGCTCCAGCGGGCGACATCCGGGTCGCCCTTCAGGGCTGCATCGAGGCGTTGCGCCGCGGTTTCGCTGGCATAGATCGACGCATTCTGCGGCAGACTGAGGTCAACTAGCAACTCCGGACGATCCGAGGACGGAAAGAATTGCCGAGGGATGAGCGGAAGCGCGAGAAAGGATGCTACGAAGAGGGCCAACGAAACGAAAATCGTTAGCCATTTCGCGCGCATGGCGAAGGTAAGGAAATTCCGATACCATCGGAAAATTCTCCCCGGTTCGGCGGTCGCCGCGGCCCTCGGTGGCTTAAGAATGACGACACCCAGCAACGGCGCGAAGATCACCGCAACGAACCAGGACACGATCAGCGCGATGCTGACCACCGCGAAGAGCGAGAATGTGTATTCTCCCGCCGAACTGGCCGCAAAGCCGACGGGGACGAAACCGGCGATCGTCACCAGCGTTCCCGCGAGCATGGCAAATGCGTAGGTCCGGAACGCGTATGTCGCGGCATCGACCTTGTCGTCGCCTTCCGCCAGACGATTGAGCGTGGCGTCGGTCGTCGTCATCGCGTCGTCGACGAGCAATGCGAGGGCGATGATCAGCGCGCCGAGGGATATGCGCTGCATATCGATGCCCGCCATTTGCATGATCGGAAAGACGATGGCCAGCGTCAACGGAATGGAAAGCGCGATGATCAAGCCGGGTCGGACGCCGAGGCTGATGAAGCTCACGACGAGAATAATGGCGATCGCCTGTAGCAGCGACGTCATGAATTCCGAGATGGCGCCTTCGACGGTGACGGCCTGGTCCGCAATGAGCTTCGGCTCGATGCCGACAGGCAAGTCTGCGGTGACCCGCGCCATCAGTTGCTTGATGTTTGCACCGAGAGCAAGAATGTCACCGCCGTCCCGCATCGCGATCGCAAGCCCGATGGCCGGTTCGCCATTTACACGAAATTGCGGTTGCGGCGGGTCGGAATAATCACGCCGTATCTGCGCGATATCGCTAAGGCGGAGCACGCGTCCGCCAGCGACGAAGTTGGTGTTCGCGACATCCTGTTCCGATGCAAATGCGCCTGAAACCCGCAGCGAAAGACTTTCATAACCGGTTTGAATCGTGCCGGCTGGCCGTACGATGTTCTGCGCTTGCAGCGCAGCGATCAGTGCAGATCGGTCGAGCCCCAGGCTGGCGAGTTCCTTTATCGAGAACTCGACGAAGATCCTCTCGTCTTGTGCCCCCAACAATTCGATTTTTGATACGTCAGGCACCAGGAGCAGCTTCGAGCGGATATCCTCGACACGATCACGCAGTTCGCGATGCGTGAAGCCGTCGCTCGTAAAGCCATAGATAATCCCGAACGTATCACCGAAATCGTCATTGAAGCCGGGCCCAACAATTCCTGCCGGAAGCGTGTGGCGGATATCACCGACATTCTTGCGAACTTGATACCAAGTGTCGAGAACTTCCGCCTCGCTCGCGCTGCCCTTCAGGTTGACAAAGATTGTCGTATTGCCGGCACGCGTGAAGCTGCGCAGAAAATCGAGGTGAGGCGTTTCTTGCAGTTTGCGCTCAAGCCGCTCGGTTACCTGCTTGAGCGTCTCTTCGACAGTCGCTCCCGGCCAGGCAGCCTGAACGACCATGGTCTTGATGATGAAGGTAGGATCTTCGCTGCGGCCAAGTCGGAAATAGGACAAGACGCCGGCGATGACGGCAACGATCATGATGTAGGCGACGAGCGAGCGGTGGTTGAGCGCCCATTCGGAGAGATTGATCATGGCTCTGACCCGAGCAGACGGATCTTCTGGCCCGGGTGAAGGGCCTGAACGCCCGCTGTAACCACGACTTCGCCGGTGTCTAGCCCTTGGGAAACGACTACCCGCGCCTGGTCAAAGCGCAAGACGTCGACGTTTCGGATTGAAACCGTTTTGGTTGATGGATCGACAATCCACACCGCCGGTCGCTGATTGATCTTCGTTAGTGCCGTTGCCGGGATGTCGATGATCGGCACGGCATCGGTTTGCATGCGCCCAACGACGGTTGCCCCAAGCCGCATGGCTGCTGGAGGGTCAGTCAAGCCGACTTTGACCTCGAAGGTCCGGGTTACAGGATTGGCTTGAGCGGCGACCTCGCGAATTCGTCCGGGCGCAGTCACTGCCGGATCGTCCGTCAGGCTGACGGTGATCTGGGGATTGCTGGGTGCTGATCGAAGCAACTGGGCCGGAACGTCAAAAACCGCGTCGCGACCGTCTTTCCGTGCAAGCCTGGCGATCATTTGCCCCGCCTGAACAACTTCCCCCGCGCCGGGGCCTGTTGCGGTTATTGTCCCCGGCGCATCGGCCTTGAGTTCGGTGAAGCTCACCAAATCGTGAGCGGTACGGAGCTGGGCTTCGGCGGCATCCACTTGCGATTGAGCGGTTTGTTGCGCTTGCGTCGCGACCTCGAAATTGGCCCGCGTCGTCCATCCCTGCGCAAGAAGCGTCTCCTGGCGTTCGTAATGATTGCGCGCCTGCGTCAATTGCCCCTGGGCGGCCGCGAGAGCTGCCTGCGCCTGCCGCAATGTGTTCAACTCGTTTTGCGGTTCAAGTCGTGCCATTATTTGTCCGGCTTCCACCCGGTCTCCGAGCTTGCCGCTGTTTTCCAACAGCCGCCCGGAAATTCGAAACGCCAAGCTCACTTCATCCTCGGCCTCGATGCGGCCGGTGAATGTAAGCGCCTCGCCAGCCTCGCGCTTCTCAACGGTTATGGTCCGAACTGGACGGGCTGCCGGAGCTGCGGTGTCTGTCTCTCTCTGACAGGCGGCGAGCGACAATGCCGGCGCTATCGTAATAAGCGCCATCATCAGCCGTCGATACAATTTCGTCCTGCCGGAGCGTGAAGGCATAGGAAGACCTATGAGCTGCAGACAGACCCCGATAGGTGTTTTCGGTCGGACGAAGAACCCCCGCCATCAGCAAATATACTGAGCGCTCCTACTGATTGCCCCGGCCTTGAGTAAGGGTGCCGCGCGTATGACGGCTACGCCGCGCCGGCTGGCGCTGTCGCCCCCTTTTGAGTCTCGTCTGGTCTGTGTCCTCATGCTGGCCTGCGAAACAGGAATGCAAAGCCCGCAACATCTGCCGAAGAAAGTCGGCGGAACAGCTTTCTGCAGCGGCCACTAGTGAGGATGTCGGACGAACGTGTCGCAGTTCTTCATCACGTTTCCGTCGAGGATCTTGGGCCGACGGATAGCTGCCCGCTATCGGAAAATGCACTGGGCGTGCGTAGTACTTGTTGGGAGTTCTTTCCGGACTTCGGCCGCAGCAGTTCAAAAATACCTGGTGGTTCGACCGCGGTAGGTAATTTGGGGTGTTTTTGGGCGGTGCCCACTCTAGTCAGTAAGTGACTGAAATCGCGTTCAATCTTTAATTGCGACCGCGCAAAACTGGAAAACTCGAATAAAGATGAACTATGCAAATTGTGCCAAGTGAGTTCACGCTATTCGGATATCAAAACAGATGCTTGACGGGTGTTTTCCAGGGGGTATTTACTTAGGCCAAGCCCAGAACGCGACGTAGATCTAACGTTGCCCAAGGAAATCGAGCCGTTCGTTCGGCCGCGCGGTCTGGGAAATATCAGGGGCAAGACTGTGATGAGTCCCCAACCAGCGTACCACAAGCTCCACTGGATGAACGCTCCGGAATATCTCTTCGGAATGCAGATTTCGGACGCCGGGCAGTTTTTCTACGAGAGCATGAATCCGGCCTTCGAACGCTCGCTCGGAATTTCAATCGAGGGCAACGAAAGAGCAATTCATGACTGCCTGAGCGAAGAGGACGCGAAGTCCGTTTGCGCTTCCTGCGATGCATGTCTGGCCGAGGGAAGGTCGGTCCGTTACCGGCACCGCCTTACCCTCGGTGTACGCCGACGCGAGTTTGATACGACGATCAATCCTGTCCGTGATTCCGAAAGCGGGAGTATAGTCAAGCTAGTCGGTAGCCACCGGGCGATTGAGGAGCGGGCGACCGTCGATGCTGTCGACAGAATGGTCAAGAGACGGGCTGCAGCAGAACTCGACCTCCGGCTGCTTTCGCTTCAGGAAGAGGTGCAGCAGCGGATTGCATCCGATCTACATGATTCGACTTGCCAGCATTTGATTGCTGCGAGCTTGAACGTGATGCGGTTGAGGCGCGCGATCAGCGATAATGGTAGCGCAGAGAAACTCCTCGATGATATCGATGCCTCGATTGATCAGGCGCAGAGGGAAATCCGTGCCTTTACCTACCTGCTGCATCCCCAAAATCTGCTAACCGATGGGCTGAAGATTACGATCGAACGATTCGTGGGCGGATTTGCGGCGCGCACTTCGCTGAAGACCAGTCTCGAGATCGCTCCCGAGGTTGATAAATTATCCTACGAGCGGCAGCGCGCTGTGCTGAGAGTTATTCAAGAAGCCCTTGCGAATGTCTTCCGTCATGCCCAAGCGACACAGGTGAAGGTCGCGATGGAAGCTGCGGATGCGCATTTCAAGCTTCGGGTTACTGACAATGGCCGCGGCATGCCAGTCAATCAAGCGAGATCGGGCCCCAAGGCGGTTTCATTTGGTGTCGGAATTCCGGCTATGAGAGCCAGATTGCGGCAGCTGGGCGGTACTCTCGAAATCCATTCTTCATCAGCGACAAGGGGCCGAGGTACTACGTTGTGTGCAGTACTTCCGCACCCGCTCCCGCTCAAGAGGGTTCGACCACGAGAACGGCACCAAAGCCATCTCGGTCACCAGAAATCCCTTGCGCAATGGCGTTGAGGTAAATCAAAGGAAGTTCTGGAGAGGAGCACAATGATCCAACGATGCCCGACGCGGTGCGGCATTGGAGTTTTGTTCGATCATGAAACGGATCCTTATAGCTGACGATCACGAAACGGTGCGATCGGGACTACGCGCCGTGTTGGAAGGGCGCGCCGGCTGGGAGGTCGTTGCTGAGGCACGCGATGGCAACGAGGCAGTCGCTGGGGCTGTGGAAAAAAGGCCTGACGTTGCCATTGTTGACTACGCGATGCCCTTTATGACGGGGGTAGAAGTTGCACGGCGCATCAGGGAACATCAGCTAACAACGGAGATACTCATTTTCACAATGCATGACTCCGAGGTGCTTGCGTTGCAGGCGTTCCGGGCAGGTGCCCGTGCATTTTTGCTGAAGTCCGATGCGAATAAAATGCTGCTCGCGGCCGTCGAGTCATTGATAGTTCATAAGCCGTTCTACGCGGGCTCGTTCTCGAGCGAATTAAAGGGCATGGCGACTGGAAAGGGCGACCCGAACCAGGTGCTTTCGCCCCGAGAGAAGACGATCGTTAAACTGGTTGCGGAAGGGCACAGCAATAAGGGCGTGAGCGCGATCTTGAATCTCAGCATAAAGACGACGGAGACGCATCGAGCGGCCGCTATGCGCAAGCTTAACATAAATTCGACCGCGGGCCTGGTTCGATACGCGGTTCGTAGCAAGCTCGTGGAGGCATGAGAACGGTTCGTTCATGTGAGAAAAGCCGGTTCGCGCTGCGCAAATTCGAACACTTTGGTTCGGACGATAAATTAAGTGCTGGTTCTCCAATCGTCTCGTGAGATTGCGCTGCACGGTTTGTGCGGATTCCGGGAGAGCTGACCAACCATATAGTGAGCCGCGGCGCCTCCAAGATGTCGAAGAGCGTTCAAGCGAGAAATCCGAATACTCATCCACCGAGTTTCAGGGTTTTGTGGGATTATCGCCAAGCAAGCCGATCAGTATGATGAGTCAGTCCTGCTGTCGCATCGCTGTCGCCGATCGCCTGGCCAGTGGCTCCAACCGACAGGAACGTCACTGTGAAGCAGATCCTGATTGCGGACGACCATGAAGTCGTTCGGTCCGGTCTTCGCGCGATCATCGAAACTCGCGCTGACTGGATCGTGAGCGGGGAGGCGATCGACGGCAGGGAAGCCGTTGCGTTAGCTTTGAAAATGAAGCCGGATGTAGCAATCGTCGATTACTCAATGCCGGTCATGAACGGGTTAGAGGTCAGCCGTCGAATTAGATTGCATCATCTGCACACAGAAGTGCTCATTCTCACGATGCATGAACGCGAAGATATTCTGACGGAAGCCCTTTTGGCAGGTGTGCGGGGATTCTTACTAAAGTCAGATGCGAGGAGCCACCTTATTGCGGCTATTGAAGCACTACTTGACCACCGACCATACTTCACCAGTATTTTGTTGGAGAAGTTGCTTCATGAGTATCAGTCAAACAAGAAGGACAAATCGGAGGTCTTGCTATCTTCGCGAGAACAGAGCGTTGTTCAATTGGTCGCGGAAGGACACACCAACAAGTCCGTGGGCGCGGTTTTGAATCTCAGCGTGAAGACGGTCGAGACCCATCGCGCATCGGCAATGCGTAAGCTCAATGTTTCATCGACCGCCGAATTGGTCCGGTATGCAATTCGTACAAAATTGATCGGACTTTGAAAGGGAGTTTTCTTTTGGCCAATTGAACCTGCACTTCCGGAGAAAGCTGTTTTGCGCGTAGAGAAGCGCCCCTCGTCATGCGCTATGGCGTCCTGCATATAACCGCACAACGTGCCCACGCTCGGGCAGTTGCAAACGTTCTGTGCGGCAAAAGCCCTCTGTCGTGAGGGCACTTTCCGTCCACAACGCGGTGTGTCCTGAGGCGGATATCATGCGCCACGACGCAGAGATACACGCCGGCGGCGCTGCCGGTCCCATGACCAATGTATCTTACTTTGTCGGCGCTGGGTTTCGGCGCTGGAGGAGAGTCACCCCAGGAGCTATTGGCTGAGTTACTGGCAACCAAGTTGACCCGGGTGCAAGCCCGTTGCGCAGTACCTGGCGTAACGTTGTCCAGACATTGCAGGGCAATGGCATTGATCGCATTGTTTCTTGCCCGATCTCTCGCCTTGGCCTTTATGTATGAGGAATGGCTTCTGGCGCAGGCATTATCATCCCCCCGCCGCTCTGCCCTGCGGTTGAATTCAGTGGCAGTGAGTTCGACGCAAAAGTCGGTCGCGAATGCAGACCTGATCCCGAAGCTGACAGCGGGCGCATAAAGCGCAACAGCGGCGAGCGCAAGCGATCCGACTTTCATGGCTTCCCGGTGTCCTCGCTCCAACCGTTGTATACCGCATTCCGCAGTTTACCGCCAGAAGCCCCCCGTGCATGGGTCTGGTGCAGCAATTTTCGACGTAACAGAACTCGACGCTGATCTGGACTGTGCGGCTTCGCTCTCAAATAGCCTGCAGTGCAGAGCGTGTGAGAAGCTGCGAATTGACACGGAGGGCAGCGACGTGCTCGAATTTCGGGATGGCATATTTGCAGACGCGGCAGCAGCGCTTGCTACCGCAACGGCGTCGGGAAACGCCGAGCTCGAAGCAGCGCTGGCAAGGCCGCGCGACGGCCGAAGCTGCCAGATGGCCGGCATGAGGAAGAGCAGGCGTTGAAATATAGCGATAGCTCGCTCGCCGATGCCGTGCGCTTTGCCAAATCGAAGATGGTTGGCGCGTATTGCGGACTTTTGGACTGACGTCACGGCGTAAACAATCCGGTGCGTCGGCCATGAAAGGCCGCATCTCACGTGGGGATGACGCACTGGTGCGGACCGCCTTGTGAGGCCGCCAGCGCAACGATGATGCGACTGCAACTGCAGTGCACGCTGGCCTGCGAATTGCGGGCCGCAGGAGGCCGCGAGCTCGGTGTCATGTCGGCTTGCGCGCAAGCTTGTCGCCACCGCGCATCGGATGTGGGTCGATTGCACCGAGGGACAGTCAAAGGGACATTACAGCGGAGGCCGTCGAAGACAGCCAACTACGCCCAGTGACCACCGATTGCGCGAGAAACCCTATTCTTTCCTAGCCTTATAGGAAGTTGTGGCGACGACCGGCAATGGCGGGCGAAGTGCGGCGAAGGCGGAGTTGGCGCGCTCGGAGAGATTCGAACTCCCGACCCTCGGAATCGAAATCCGATGCTCTATCCAGCTGAGCTACGAGCGCGTGCGGTCTGCCGATTATCAGACTTGGCCCGGCAGGGCCAGCATCGCGAGCCTAGTAGCAGGGATGCCGACGGCGGTCCTGGCCGATATAGGCCGCCGCGCTCTGGCGGCAGAGGACGGTGGAGGGACCGTCGTAATAGGCGAAGGTGCCGGGTTGCAGTCCGGGGCCGTAATTGTGGAGGAAGCTGATCGGGTAGGGCAGGCCCCAATTGTGCAGGTGGTGCCGATTATGGCGGGCGTCGGCCAGGTTCGGGGCGAGCACCGCGGTCGAGAGGAGGGCGGCGGCAACGAAAAACTTCGCTTTGGTCATTTTGATTCTCCGGAAGTCCCAGTGAAACAGTAGCAATTTCGGGCTGAGTGGATAGCCATTCGTGTGAAGAAAGCGCGTTAGAACAACAAGATAGATGCTAATCCTCTGATTCGATCGAAGCCGCGCCCCCTGACATTTTGGCCGGTCTGGTTTCGCATTCTAGGAGAAACGGGCAGAAAAGCTGCGGAAAACCACCGTAACGCGCCCATTTTTGGCCTCAAGGGATGCTTAACGAATTCCCAACACAGTCCGGCCAAAATTTTGCTGTCCGTTCCTGACTCTACGGGCCGACTTATCCCGCGTCTGACAAAGGCTAACGGTTCCCGATCGACCCATGCGCATCACGCCCCTCGCCCTGCTGTCCCTTTCGGTGCTGGTCGCGACGCCGGCGCGCGCAGACCTGCATATTACGCGCGATCACGGCGGGTATGTCGAGGAGTACAAGGCCAAGTACAAGCGCATCCGCGACCGCAAGCAGCGGGTGATCATCGACGGCATCTGCAATTCGGCCTGCACGCTGGTGTTCGGCATCGTGCCAATGAACAAGATCTGCGTGACGCCAAAGGCAAGCGTCGGTTTCCACCAGGCCTATTACGACAAGGCCTTCACCTTCGGCATCAAAGTCACCAGTGCGGAAGGGACGTCGGACCTGATGTCCTATTACCCGGAAACCGTGAAGGACTGGATCCGCCGCAATGGCGGGCTCACCACCGAGATGAAGAAGATCAAGAACGGCCGCGAGCTCTGGAGGATCGTCGATCCCTGCCCGGAAGAATGGTGATCGCGTGTTGATCGCGCTTGCCGCCGCTTGGGCGGCGACGCGATCCCGGCCGGCCTGTTTTGCCTCATAGAGCAGTTTATCCGCGCGGGTGAGGACATCGCCTCCGGCATGGGCCAACCTTGATCTCGTCTGCCTGGCCATTCCGCTCTGCTTTGAAATCGCGCAGGTCTCCCCGCGCGATCAGTGCTTGCCGCATAGCATATGATCGGGCAACAGGGGCGGCAAATGACTGCCGACTTTGAAAAAATGGCCGCGCGCGCGGCGCCGGCGATCTTCGTGGTGCTCTGGAGCACGGGCTTCATCGGCACCAAATATGTGCTGAACAGCGCCGAGCCGCTGACCTATCTCGCGATCCGCATGGCGTTTGTTGTGGGATTGATGGCGATTATCGTGGCGGTCGCGCGGCCACGCTGGCCCGATCGCATCGGCATCGCGCACAGCGCCGTCGCCGGCATTCTGGTGCATGGAATCTATCTCGGCGGCACGGCGATCGCGATCGCGCATTCGATTCCGGCGGGGCTCTCGGCCTTGATTCCGGGCTTGCAGCCGATCCTCACCTCGACGCTCGCAAGCCGCTGGCTCGGCGAACGCGTCACGCCGCTGCAATGGAGCGGATTGCTGCTCGGGCTCGCCGGCGTCGTGCTGATCCTGCACGACAGGCCAATGGACGGGGAGGCGGGTTGGGGCTGGCTCGCCTCGGCCATATCGCTGGTCAGCATCACGCTCGGCACGCTTTACCAGCGCCGCTACTGCAGCGCGATCGACTGGCGCTCCGGCAATCTCGTGCAATACATCGCAGTGACGATTTTCTTCGGCCTCGGCGCATGGCTGTTCGAGACCAATGTGGTGCACTGGACCACCGAATTCATGCTGGCGCTGGCCTGGCTCGCCGTGGTGCTGTCGATCGGATCGATCGGGCTGTTGTACTGGCTGATCCGCCGCTCGGCCGCGACGTCGGTGGCGAGCCTGTTCTATCTGGTCCCGGCGGTGACGTCGCTGATGGCGTATGTGCTGTTCGGCGAGAAGCTCGACGCGGTTTCGATTGTCGGCATGATCGCCTGTGCTGCCGCGGTGCTGGTGGTCAATCGCCGTTCAGTTTGAGGTAGAGTCCATGGCGCACGCACACGTATAAATTTCACATATCTCCCAATAACTTGCCGAGGGTTGTGCCCATTAAGGCGATCGTAAGCAAAACGGGTCAGATTAGGCCCGATTTTGGGGGATTTCTCGTTATGACTACGCAATCCATTGGAAAGTTCTTGCCGGCGCTCAAGTTGCGGCTTGGCACCAAGGCCGTCATCTCGGCCATTCTCCTGATTGCGGTAAATACCGCGCTGGTGGTGGGGGCGGCCCATTGGTCGCTGACTAACGAATTTGGCGACAGGGCGCTGCGGGACATCGAAGTCAACCTGCGCACGCTGGGCCTGGCGTTTGCCGAGACCTACAGCGACGCCAAGATCACCCTCAAGGACGGGGCTGTCGCCCGCGCCGAAATCGCCAAGATGCCCGAGTTCAAGGACCACGCGATCGTCGATCGAGCAGTCGGCTATACCGGCGGCAACGCGACCCTGTTCGTCTATGATGACGCCAGCAACCAGTTCGTCCGCCGCACCACCAACGTCAAGAAGGAGAACGGCGACCGCGCCGTCGGCACCCAGCTCGCCCCCGACCACCCCGGACAGGCGGTGGTGCGCCGCGGCGAGGCCTATAAGGGACCGGCGACGCTGTTCGGCAAGACGTTCATGACGGCTTACTACCCGATCATGAATCCGGCCGGAAAGGTGGTCGGACTTCTCTATGTCGGCATTCCGATGGCGCACTACGAGACCATGCTGTCGCGTGCCATCCAGAACATGGCGATCGCCGCCGGCATCGCTGCGCTGCTGGTGATGCTGCTGACCATGGTGCTGGTGCGCCGGGTGACCAAGCCGCTGACCTCGGTCACGGCTTCGCTCACCGCGATCGCCAACGGCAACGCCGATATCGAGATCGATTGCGAAGATCGCATGGACGAGATCGGCGAGATCGCGCGTACCCTCGCAGTCTTCAAGAACAACTCGGTCGAACGCCGGCGTATGCGCGACGAGCAGATCGCGGCGTCCGCCGCGGCCGTCGAGCAACGCAAAGCCGAATTGCGCGGCTTCGTCGACGAATTCCAGACCAGCGTTGGCGGGGTCATCGACAAGGTGCACAACTCTTCCAGCGAATTCGAGCGTATCGCGCGGCAGCTCACTGAGACCGCGCGGACCACCGCCGGGCTCTCCGGCAAGTCGGCCGGTGCTTCCGAAACCGCATCCGAGCATGTCCGCACCGCGGCGACCGCCTCGGACGAACTTTCCAGCTCGATCGCCGAAATCACCCGCCGGGTTCAGGAATCGAACGGGATCGCGGCGGACGCCGTCAAGCAGGCAGCCGCCACCGACCAGCGCATCAACGAATTGTCGGAAGCGGGCGCCCGGATCGGCGACGTGGTGAAACTGATTACCTCGATTGCCGAGCAGACCAATCTGCTGGCGCTCAACGCCACCATCGAGGCGGCGCGGGCAGGTGACGCCGGCCGCGGCTTTGCGGTGGTGGCACAGGAGGTCAAGAGCCTCGCCGGCCAGACCGCGAAGGCGACCGAGGAGATCTCCAGCCAGATCGGCAACATGCAGCTTGCGACCGAAGAGTCGGTCAGCGCCATCAAGGCGATCGGCCAGACCATCGAACGCATCAGCGATATCGCCACCTCGATCTCGGCGGCGGTCGAGCAGCAGCGCGGCGCGACCCAGAACATCGCCCAGAGCGTTCGCGCAGCGGCGAGCGGCACGGCCGATGTCGCGGCCAACATCCGCAACGCCGCGCAGGGCGCTGACGAGACCGGCGAGACGTCGAGCCGAATGTTTGTGTCCGCACAGAATCTGTCGAGCGAGAGCCTGCACCTGAAGGCCGAGGTCGAGAAATTCCTCGACCGCGTCCGCGCCGCCTGACGGAAGCGTCACGGCGGCGGAGCCCGCCGCCCGTGAAACCGGAAGCCTCCACGTTCGTAGTTCGCCTATACTGCGAACGATTGCTCCTCGTTTGCGGGGTGGAGGGCTTCCGTGAACCGATACGCCGCGCTCTATCTGGTGACGCTGTTCGTCATCGTTCCCCTTGATTTTCTATTCCTTGGCGTGGTCGCCAAGGATTTCTTCACCTCCCAGGTCGGCAACATGCTGGGCGAGATCAAGCTCGCACCCGCGGTCCTGTTCTATCTGCTCTACGTCGTGGGTATCGTGATCTTCGTCAGCGGCGGGCAGGGCGCTACCTGGCAATCGACGCTGCTGTATGGCGCGTTGTTCGGCTTCTTTTGCTATGCGACCTTCGACCTGACCTCGCTGGCGCTGCTCAAGCATTGGAGCTGGCCGGTCGCTATCGTCGACATCGCGTGGGGCGCATTCGTGACGGCGGTCTCGTCGACCGCCGGATTGCTCGTGGCGAATTGGGTTAGCTCGTAGGGTGGGCAAAGCGTAGCGTGCCCACCACTACTTGCGTCGCTCTTGATGGTGGGCACGCTACGCTTTGCCCATCCTACGAAGCGGCTACGCCATCATTTGGGCTGCGGCACGATCCGGATGTAGGGCTTCGGCGCCTTCCAGCCGGCCGGATAGATCGTCTTCGCCTCGTCGTCGCTGACGGAGCCCGCGATGATGACGTCCTCACCCTGTTTCCAGTCGGCGGGCGTCGCGACGCGATGCTTGGCCGTCATCTGCAGGGAGTCGATGACACGCAGGATTTCCGCGAAATTGCGCCCCGTGGTCATCGGATAGACCAGCACCAGCTTGATCTTCTTGTCCGGCCCGATGATGAAGACGTTGCGGACGGTCTGATTGTCGGCGGGCGTGCGCGTGAGCGGATCGCCCGACGTTGAGGCCGGCAGCATGTCGTAGAGCTTGGAGACGTTGAAATCGATATCGCCGATCATCGGATAGTTCGGTGCGGCACCTTGCGTCTCCTTGATGTCCTCGGACCATTTCGAGTGCCTGTCGACGGGATCGACGCTCAGGCCCATCAGCTTGACGCCGCGCTTGTCGAATTCCGGCTTCAACTTCGCGAGAGCGCCGAGTTCGGTGGTGCAAACCGGCGTGAAATCCTTCGGGTGCGAGAACAAAAGCGCCCAGTCATTGCCGATCCAGTCGTGGAATTTGATCTTTCCCTCGGTGGTCTGAGCTTCGAAATCGGGGGCTACTGCGCCAATCTGGAGTGCCATGGTTTCACCTCATCTCATTAAAGTTACAGGAGAATTCGTCTTCAACATTATAGGAGTGTGAAGCGGTTAAGTGAACCGGTTAGCGCAAAAGGTGAGATCCTTCTCCGCAAGCCCGGAACTCCTAGCATCTTCTTTTGATCCGCGCCTCTGCGACGAAAAGAACCCGTTTGCTTCCGCATTCGACGCGGGGTGAGAGAGGTTCTAGCGCTATCTTTTTGTTTGATCGCAATGTTTTCAACGCTGTTCCGCTTTTCTGCCCTCTCTGCCCCGATATTGCCTTTTATCGCCCGCATCAGGCCGGGCCTTTTGCACCCGGGTATGCGTTGAGGGTGCCTTGGCCTGAACCGTGACCGGCATCACAGCGACCAATTGGCAACCATGTAAAAATCAGGGAATGCGAGTTTCGAATCGTTAACCGCTCGTTCATGCCCCGTATGGAAATGCTGGACCTGAAAAAAAGAAATTGAGAAGTGCAATTATGCCTGCCCCAACTGCCAAAGCCGCTGAAACGTCTGCCGAAACGTCTGACGTCCCGCAACCATCCTGCCGCCGGACCGCGGCGCAGGCTCTGACTATTGTACGCGATGGCGTGATCACCGGCGAGGGCCCCACGACCAGGGGCCGTATCCATTTTTCCCGCGCGCTCGATGCTGACGACGCCGCCTGGTGCGCGCGCATCCTGACCGTCAGCGCTGTCGAGCATCAGCCCGTGAGCCGCGCCGAGGTCGAGGCGCTGTTTGAAATCAGCGATGCCGCCGCCGAACGTACCGACGACGGACGTTTCGACGATCTGCTGGCCAAGGCGGTCGCCCATCATGCGGCGTCCGAGTCCGGACTGCCGGTGCCGCCGCGCACGGTTGCGCTGTCGCCCGACACCGACATCGAGAGCTGGGCACCGACGCAGGCTGCCAAGATCGATACCAAGGTGCTGGAATGGCTTGCCAGCCAGATGCGCGGCAAGCGCCGCATCAACCACCGCCTCACGGCGCTGGTGGCAACCCTGATCGGCGCCGCGGCCCTGCCGCTCGCGCAACTGCCGGGCATGCTGGATATGGGGATGCTGTAGGTTCATCTGGCGATCACTGATCTGAGGACGGCGGGATAATTCCCCGCCGTTTTGTTTTGTAGTTTGTAGGATGGGTGGAGCGCAGCGATACCCATCGTCACGTGTGACGGTATTGATGGGTATCGCTTCGCTCCACCCATCCTACGAAGCTGAACGCGCTTGCGCATTCTCGCGACGTGATGCGCCCGAGGTTTGCTATTCACCTTGCCCCCAAAAAACAGAGGGCGCAGGGAAGACCGGGTGCTTGCTGCACCCGCGGTCTCGCGTGCGATTTGCGCAAACAAAAGTGCACACGAGCATACAGGGCAGCGGGAGCATTCCGGCCTTCCCTGCGCAATGGCTTTACGGCTTACTTCGTGCTCTTCCCGGAGAACGGCTCTTTTGCCTCCGTCGCCCCCGAGAAGCTTCGCTTCTCCAGGACTTAGCGCCAGCACCGCGGCGCCCGAACCACACGACTTCGCCGTACGCTTCCGGCGCGTACGTCTATCGCGCCCTCAGCGTCCACCGCATCTCACCGCACGTTCGTGACGATCGCGAGCGCCCCTCAATTGGGTGAGACGCGCGGAGATATGCAGCTGATTTGGCCTGCGGTGGAAGCAGAATATTTTTGGCGCGCAATCTGGACGCACCAAATCGCATTGAAATAGCTGGTGAAATTCGCTTTTGCGCGCAGTCCATAGATTCCATGGGCAAAGCGAAGCGTGCCCACCACCCTACGAGATGGAACTAAGTTCTTGGCATCCGGGGGTTTAATTCACGCCCCGGCATCCCCATATTGACTTCATGGCACAATGGAAATCATCGACCACCCGGCAACCACCGATGACAAAGGACGAGTTGCGGCTGATGCTGGCCGAGGCTGTCCGCAATACACAATCGAGCGCGGACCCTAAGCCGAGAGGCTCGAAGGTCGAGGACGACCAGGCCTAGTTGGCGTCCGTCGACCAACCGTATTGAATTGCTTGCCTACCAGCCAGAAACGAACGTCAGTCGCGGCAGTGATGCCGACCCGACGGTGCTGCCTTAATCAAGAATTCAGAAGGAATAGCGGATGCGGGTAGCTGCCAAGCCCACCGAACAAGAGATCATCGAGGGGCCGCAAGCGGTATCCTTCCAGATCGCGAACGGGAACGTGCGGCAGCGCTGCATTCTGCAAACCGAGCTGCCGACGAAGGCGCTGGCGCAAAAATATCTTCTCGCCAATTGGTCTGTTGTCGAAAAGATGGCACGCGACGCGCTCGCGGCGGGAAACCTTGAAGACGGCGAGATCAAACTCGTCATCGCCTGAGCCGTTCATCGTGAACGCCGGTTTTGGATTGCAGGAGCAGTTGTGCTGAAAGATCGCGAGAATATCCTGAATGCGCTCCGCGAGAAGCCGCTCAAGGCCTACCAACTCATGCGGCGTGCCAATCTTCCGAATGAGGAAGCCTGCCAATCGCTGCTTCTGAAGATGCGCGACGAAGGTTTGGTGAAATTCGATATCCACAAAGGGCTATGGCTCATCGGATAGTCAGATACATGCGGCGGGGTTATTCCCCGCCGTTTTCTGTTTTCCGCCGTACAGGATCAGATTGCGCGGGTTGGCGTTTTGCGCGGATGCTGAGATTGCGGCTAGTGCGATCAGACCGGCGGACAGCATACCATTGTGCGGCGTATTAGGTTCTCCCCACAAGCAGCGGTTCCGACGATCCGCCGTCGCTCCCGTTTAGTTTTGCTCTGCGACAGGATTGTTACATTGGATGGAGCCGGCCTCAAGAGTGGGCCGTGCTGGCAAGCGTCCGCGCCCGGTCAAGGGTCGGGCCGATTGGAGGAAACATCGAAGCCCCGGCGCCGTTCTCCTTGCCAGGAGGTCAGCCATGAGCAAGTTCCAACAGAAAGCTGAAGCGCAGACCAAACAGATCATCGGGCAGATGCTCGGCGACGAGCTATTGGTGGAGGAGGGCAAAGAGCAGCAACGAGAAGCGACGGAGCCGGGACGGGGTCACCATGACGAGGGCGGCCACGACCAGGGCATCGTCCGCGATGAGCGCGGACAAGAGCAGCCTCGGGACAAGGAACGCGCGCAGCGGGTGAGCAGGGTGGACCGCGGCGGCGACCCGCCGGGAAAGAAGAAAAAGGGTTAGGCTGTCGCTGGGTGTGCGTACGTCGTGAGCCTCTAAAAATTAAAGTAGTCGATTGACATCTGCGGGTGCGCATAAATCAAAGGTCCGCCAACTGAGGCGGGACCGCAACCGGCGTTCTCATCACCGATAAAAGCCGAGGGCCGCGCGGCGATGTTGTGTTGTCCGCCATGCGACACAAGAAAACGAGAGAACAATTAGCCCTTGGCCGGAGCTTCAGGCGCGGCCTTCTCGGGCATCACCGCCGGCCCCGCGACCAAGCGGTAAGCTGGCACCCAAGCCGTATTCCAGGTTTCCATGGTCGTACCGCACAGCAAGCATTCGAAGCTGCTTATCTGGCGTCCGGGGGCCATGGATTCCGTTCGGTTGTAAACCGCGCCGCACTGACAAGATCGGTGATGAGATTCGGACATCCTTCTTTATGCGCTCGTAATTCAAAACAGGCCACTATCAATTCCAACCAAGCCGTCCGTCCGAAGGCCGACGGAAAATAGGAAATATAGGACGACACGAAAAACCCGGCACGAATGCCGGGCTGATCGCAAATATATTTCAAGGGTCGGTAATGAGGATAGGAGACCAACATCCGCCTGCCGCCGTCTGCGCACAAAGGCACACAGGAACCGGAAAATCGGGAAAATCCGGCAACCGCGACGAGCGTCGATTAAATCATCAATCGGAAGATGGCCGCTTCCTCGCTTCCGCCTCTCGGGCTAGCCGCTCTGCCTTCAGACGCTCACGATTCTCGTGGAAGGATTTTTGCGCCCTTGCGTAATCAGTCACGGCATTTCCGGGTATGACCTCTCTGAACGCCTTGCGAGCTTCGCGCTCGGCCGGCGTCGTCTTTCGACGCTCAAAGGTGTGGTCTCTAATCATTTGGACCCTCGGCTTGGGTTAGATGACTCAATGCGGCGTGCTGTTTTTTGATCCAAAAAGCAGGTAAGAGCGGCGGCGTTAAGCCCGCTTCGTGGCATAGATCGGGGCTGAACGGTATCGCGCCCTCGTGAGATTCCGGTCTGCACACATGGGATTGAACCTGCGGTCACAAGAAAGAGGCGGCCGTTGGCCGCCTCCCAAGTCGTTCATGCGTTCTCGTTACTGACAGATATGACGTCGACCGTCCTCACCCCAGAACGTCGTTCCGGGCTGACAGACGAAGCCGCTGTTGTCGCCGCCGTAGTAGCGGCGTCCGTAGTCGCCGTCATTATACGCGTAGACGTCGTTCCGGAACGGAGCGGTGGCGATAGCGCCGGCCGTTCCGATCGCGCCGCCGACCACGCCGGCCGCTACGTCACCCGGCCAGAATCCGCTGTGTCGATGATAGTAGCGATCGCCGGTTTGATGCTGCCGGATGGCATCCGACCTTCCGTGAGCGTCCTGCGCCAGTGCCGGCGCCGCGACGGCAGTGGAAAGAACTGCGGCTGCGGTCAGGAGCTTCAAGTTCATAAATTGCCTCCGTTGTAGTGACGTCGGGCCACTAGGGGCGACAGCGACCGTTCCGATATCGTGATCGGATTACTTCAAACGGATGTGAGGTTTCAGTTCCGGTTTCATGTTCCGCCGCAAGGCGGACTGTGCGCTCCTGCGAATGAATTTCTTGCATCAACGCGTTGCGAAGGGCGCTTGATTCAGATCGCGTGGAACGATGTCTGCCGAGCCCGATTGACCGGGAGTGCCGCGACCCGCCTCAAGGAGGCGGGTGCAGCCGTCGAGTTGCAGGCGTAGCGCGGCCTGAACGGCAATTTGCGAGGTCACCCATGAAGAGCAAGCGCATCGGCGCCGACGAGCAAGCACAGGTTCACGTCATCATTCTTGACACGGGTGAGGAGGCGTTTGCAGCGCTCAGCCGCTTTGCCAATGAATCGGAGATTTCCGCGGCCTCGCTGACGGCGATCGGCGCCTTCGAACGGGCGACCGTCGGCTGGTTCGATATCGCCTCGAAGAGCTACCGCAAGATCGAGGTCAATGAGCAGTGCGAGGTGCTCAGTGCGATCGGGGACATAGCCGTCGGCGATGACGGCAAGCCCAGCCTTCATGTCCACATCGTGCTCGGGCTCGCCGACGGCTCGACCCGCGGCGGCCACCTCTTGTCGGGCACGGTGAGGCCGACGCTCGAAGTGGTCCTGACCGAAGTCCCGGCAACGCTTCGACGAAAGAAGCGGGCGGACCTCGGGATTGCGCTGATCGATCTTGCGGCGGCGCGCGACTAAAGCGTCACGCGCGGCTTAGGAACCATTCCGTTCGATCCAATGTTGTCCGCCCGCCAACAACGGAGGACGACATGGCTGAGAAAGACCTCAACGAACTATTTCTCGATACGCTCAAGGACATCTACTACGCCGAAAAGCAGATCCTGAAGGCGCTGCCGAAAATGGCGAAGGCTGCGAATTCGGACAAGCTGCGGGCTGCGTTCGAAAAGCACCATGACGAGACCGAGGGACAGGTCGAGCGCCTGGAACAGATATTCGAGCTGCTCGGCAAGGCCGCGCGCGGCAAGAAGTGCGATGCCATCGAGGGCATTCTCGATGAAGGCAAGGAGATCATGGAGGAGTATGCCGATACGCCTGCGCTCGACGCCGGCCTGCTGGCGGCGGCTCAGGCCGTCGAGCATTACGAGATTTCACGCTATGGCACCCTGAAGGCCTGGGCAATCAAGCTTAACAATCCGCAAGCCGCGAAGCTGATCGACCAGACCCTGGCGGAAGAGAAGAAGACGGACGAGGCCCTGACCAAGATCGCGGAGACCGCGGTCAACTACGAGGCCGCGGCGTAAGACCGGAAAACCGGCCGACGGCGCTATGGTGAGCGTCGTCGGCCCCGCTTGCTGGCCGTCACCGCGAGCCTCGACTATTCCCGGCGCGATAATCCGAAACCCGTCTACCGCCTCAGCAGCCGTTCGACCGCAGCGCCGATCGCAAGGCCCGCGATCACGTCGCTGGTCCCGAAATCCGCTGGGCGATTTCGATGTCGGCGCGGGTTAGCCGTATTAGAAACAGCGCCATCGTCCGTCTTTGCCGCAAACGGAATAAAAGGAGCCCCGCCAACCCCGTCTAAGGGATTATCGGCGGGGGTCGAGTTCGACGTCGCGGGGGAATGAAACGCCGATGCGGGAAAACCCGCCCCGGGTCCGATCGTTCCAAATGCAAGAACCATGGCCTTGCGCATGTCAGGAACGATTGCCTTGGGCGCGCGTCGTAGCAGGCGCCTTCAGCGGCGACGCTGGCTCTGCAACAGGACGACAGAAGAAATGCAGTTTCTCGAAACCGTCATTGGTGTCATCGCAGCCATGCTGACCTCGCTATCGTACATCCCGCAAGTGAAGAAGGTTTGGGCCGGCCAATCGACGGAGGACCTTTCGTCGCGCATGCTGATCGCCCTGACCTCCGGGCTGGTGCTCTGGGTGGTGTATGGTGCCGTCAAAGCCGACTGGATCATCATCGCGGCCAATGTCGTCGGCGCCAGCCTCACCGGCTATGTGCTCTACCATAAGCTTCATGAGCGGCAGAGGCCGGGCAGGGCGTCGATGAAGCACGGCTGACCACGCAAAAGAGTGTCGCGGCAGAATACCCGTTGAGGTAGCCGATTCCTGAGTTGCAACAAATATTTGCGTGGCCGGCACCAGCGTAAGCAAACGTTTAGTCGCGGTCCGTAAAATACCGGCATCAACTTTTGCATTAACCTCTGGTTAGTCATGCGCCTTCTGCCGATGAAAGAGCCGGACAGGTCCTGGCGGTCGATCAAGGGCCAGTGGAAGAAGGACGCTGAAAGCGTCGGGGAGGACTTTTCGACCTTTTCGACGGGAAGCTTTACGGCCTATGACGGCCTGACCAAGGATGGCGACCACCCCAGCCTGTACTGCCTCTCCGACGGCGAGCGGATTCATGCAGCCTGCCAGGTCAGCCGCCTGATGATGAGCAAATTCCCGTCGCCGATCCTGCGGGCGCGCTTTATCCTGGTGTCGCCGGTGTATGAACTGGGGATCGCAGACGCGGGCCAATACGCCCAGATGATGGTGGCACTGTTCTCCGGCATCGTATGGCTGTCGCGGGATACGATGACCGCCAGCCACATCCGCTTCTTTCTGAAGAGTCCCGGGGATGCGCAGTTCTTCGCACCGCTGCTGGCCGCGACCGAGGCGTCGCCGTTCTCGGAGTTCACGATCGACGGCGCGCTGATCGAATGCAGCCTCAAGGAAGCTGAATTGGCGGAAACCGCCTGAATCGGCTATCGCCTTAACCTTGCGATAACTCACTTTGCTAACGCCCTTTTGGGTTGTGTTCCCTACAACAAGCGCTTGTGGGGGCAGCGGAAAATGCTGAATAATTCATCGCAAGACGTCAGCGCGGAGAGCCCGTCGTTGTTTGGGGGTGGCATGCTGTGGCGGATCAGGCTGGGTGCGATCCAGTGGCTGATCCTGAGTGCGGCGGTGCTCGTGATCGCGATCATGCTCGGCACCGGTTATTTCGCCATGCAATACCGCGAACGGGCGCTGGAAGTCGCCGAACGCGAACTCAACAACAGCGCGCTGCTGCTGTCGCGGCATTTCGACCAGCAATTGCTGGATCTCCAGCACGTCCAGGAAGACGTCGTGGCTGGCCTGCGGGCGGACGGGGTTCACACCGCCGACGACTTCGAAAGCAAGATGTCGACATTGAGCGCACACGAGATGCTGCGCACGAAGCTCTCGGTGCTGCCGCATGTGGGAGCCTTGAATCTCTGGAGCGCGAAGGGCTGGCTGATCAATTCGTCCGAGATGTGGCCGGTGGCGGACAAGACCATCACGGACCGACGCTACTTCCAGGAGTTCATGTCGGGCAAGCCGACGCCCGACGTGATCGTCGAGCCGGTCGTGAGCAAGGTGACCAAGGTCTGGACCACGGTCTTTGCGCGAAAGATCATTGGCCGCCAGGGCGAGATCATCGGCTTTGCGGTCCGCGGCGTCGAACCTTCGCACTTCGAGCACTTTGTCGCATCGCTGGCGCTGGGCAGCGACACCGCGATTTCGATGATTCACCGCGACGGCACCATCATCGCCCGCTATCCCAAGGACGATAAGCTGATCGGCCACAGCGTCGCCAATACGGACGCGTTTCAGCAAGCGCTGGCGCTGGACGGCAATGTTTCGGGACGCTTCACCAGCGCGCGGTTGTCCGAAGACAAGGTCGGCGCGGTCAAGTCGCTGAAGCACTTTCCAATCCTCATCGTCGCGACCGCGAGGACGCAGACCGCACTCGCCGACTGGCGGGCGCAGGCCAGGCTGCAATTTTTTGCGGCGGCGCTGGCGATCATCGTCGTGATCGGCATGGTCTTCCTGATCGTGCGCCAGCTGCGCGGCCAGCATGCAGCGGCGCAGCGCAAGCTTTCGGAGAAGAGCCAGCATCTCGACACTGCCATCAACAACATGACGCAGGGCCTGCTGCTGTTCGATTCCTCAGGGCGCCTCGTGATCTGCAACCGGCAATATATCGACATGTTCGGGCTCTCGACCGACGTGGTCAAACCCGGTTGTCATCTGCGCGACCTGATCCAGCACCGCCAGGAGAGCGGCTCCTTTGTCGGCGACGTCGACGCCTATTGTGCCCGGTTTCTCGATCCCAATGGCAGCCTGGTTCAGGACACCGTGACCTCGACGCCGGACGGGCGCGCGATCCGGCTTATCTTCAAGCGCTCGCAGGACGGCGGCTGGGCCGCGACATTGGAAGACGTCACCGAAGGGCGGCGCGACCAGGCCAGGATCGAGCATCTCGCCCATTACGACGCGCTGACCAATCTGCCGAACCGCTCGCTGTTCCAGCGCCATGCCGAAGGGTTGCTGCTGGAAACCGAGGGGCGCGAGTTCGCGATCCTCTATATCGACATCGACGAGTTCAAGCGTATCAACGATACGCTGGGACATCTGATCGGCGACGAATTCCTGAAGGGCGTGGCGGAACGGTTGCGCCAGTCGGTGGGACCGGAAGATTTCATCGCCCGTCTCGGCGGGGATGAATTCGCCATCCTTCAGCACGGTATCGGGAGCGCCGAGGATGTGCGCGCACTGGTCGCGCAGATCTATCAGGCGCTGCGTACCCCGTTCGACTGTCATGGCCACCAGCTTTCCAGCGACGCCAGCATCGGCATCGCAGTCGCCCCGCGCGACGGCTCGGACCTGTTCGATCTCCTGAAGAACGCCGATATCGCCATGTATGCGGCGAAGGCGGCCGGCCGCAGAACCTATCGCTTCTTCGATCCCGCGATGGAGCAGCAGGCCAATCATCGCCGCGAACTGGAGGCGGACTTGCGCGCGGCGCTGGCCGAGGGCGGCTTCGAACTGCACTATCAGCCGCAGGTCGATCTGCGCAGCGATCGTGTCACCGGCTGCGAGGCGCTATTGCGCTGGCGGCATCCGGTGCGCGGCATGGTCTCTCCGGCGGACTTCGTACCGGTCGCCGAGGAAACCGGCCTGATCGAGGAGATCGGGCAGTGGGTGTTGCGCACCGCCTGCGCCGAAGCTGCGACCTGGCCTAACCATGTCCGCATCGCCATCAACGTCTCGCCGATCCAGTTCCGGTCGGAAACGCTGTCGCTGAAGGTCGCGGCTGTTCTCTCCGAGACCGGGCTCGACCCGCGCCGGCTGGAGCTGGAGATCACGGAAGCCGTCCTGATCGCGGACGACGACGCCGCGCTTGCGACGCTGAACCAGCTCCGCGCACTCGGCGTTCACATCGCACTCGACGATTTCGGCACCGGCTATTCCTCGCTGCAATATCTGCAACGCTTCCCGTTCGACAAGATCAAGATCGACCGTTCCTTCGTCAAGGAAGTGACGCGCAATTCCTCGTCGGCCTCGATCATCCGCGCGGTGGTGAGCATCGCCGCCGACCGCAACATGGTCACCACGGCGGAAGGCGTCGAGACCCTGCAGCAGCGCGAGACCGTGCAGAATCTCGGATGCACCCAGATGCAGGGCTTTCTGTTCAGCGCGGCGCGTCCGGCGCAGGAGATCCGCGCGCTGCTGGCATCGGGCAGGGCAGGCGTCGAGGCCGCGGCGTGAAAAACCTCTAGCGGCGCGCCTCTGAAATCGCCTTCCGCAGACTCCGCGACAGCAATTCCACCGAATAGGGTTTCTGGATCAGCTCAAAGCCGCGGTGGGCATTCTCCGCCAGCACGTTGCTGTAGCCGCTGGTCAGGACCACGGGCAGGCCGGGATAGCGCTCGCGTACGATGCCGGCGAGCTCCACGCCGTTCATCCCGGGCATGATGACGTCGGAAAACACCAGATCGGCGGAAAACTCGTCCTCGGCAAGGATCGCGAGCGCGGCATCCGCGCTGGCGACGCGGCGGACGGTGTAGCCGAGATCTTCCAGCAACTCGGTGGAGAACTGCCCGACGTCGTCATTGTCCTCGACCACGAGGACGCGGTAGCCGCGGCCGCGTGCGGCGGGTTCGCTGCTGCTCGCAGCCGCCTCGACGGCATCGGCCGGCACCGCGGCCTGCGGCAGGTAGATCGTAAACGTCGCGCCCCGGCCGGGCTCGCTCGCGACCGCGATGTCGCCGTCGGACTGCTTGGCGAAACCGAACGCCTGGCTGAGGCCGAGGCCGGTGCCCTTGCCGACTTCCTTGGTGGTGAAGAACGGCTCGAAGATCGTCTCGAGCAGGGCGGGCTCGATGCCGGTGCCGGTGTCGGTCACGGTGATGGCAATGAAGTCGCCGCCACGGGCGGGCTGGCCGCGCAGCGGCGGAATCGCATCCACCTTGCGGACGCGGATGTTCAGCCGGCCCTCGCTGTTCATGGCATCGCGGCTGTTGACGGCGAAATTTATCAGGGCCGTTTCGAACTGCGCGACGTCGGCGATCGCGAAGCAGTTGAGATCGGCGATTTCGATATCGATCCTGATCCGGGCGCCGACCAGCGGGCGGATCAGTTGCGCCACCGCTTCGACCTGGGTGCCGACATTGAACACCTGCGGCTTCAGCGGCTGCCTGCGGGCGAACGCCAGCAATTGTCCGGTCAGCTTGGAGGCGCGCTCCACGGTCTCCGCAATGGCGTCGATGTAGCGCCGGCGCCGCTCTTCCGGCAGTTCGCGCCGGCGCAGGAAGTCGGTCGCGGAGCGGATGATGGTCAACAGATTGTTGAAATCGTGCGCCACGCCGCCGGTCAATTGTCCGACCGCTTCCATCTTCTGCGACTGGCGCAGCGCTTCCTCGCCCCGGCGGCGTTCGGTGACGTCGACGGCTTCCGGCACCGCGCCAATGATCGCGCCGTGCTGGTCGCGCAGCGGGCGCATCGCAAAGTCGAAATAGCGCTCGCCGATCGGCAACTGCAGCCGCATCTCGGTCTGGATTTCCTCGCCGCGCATCACCGCGATGAAAGCGTCGCGGACGGCGTCCCGCATGCCTTCGGTTCCGGTGAACCACGGCGTTTCCCAGAACGGCTTGCCGATCACCTCGCTGGCATTCGCGGCAATACCTGCGAGCGAGGTACTGTTCGAATGCAAGACGTCGCCGTGCGCGTTGAGCAGCCCCTGATACTGATGGCTGGTCTCGAAGATCGCGCGCATCTGGGCTTCGCTGGATTCCAGTTGCGCCGTTCGCTCGGTAATCCGCAATTCGAGGATTTCATTCAGCCGGCGCAGGTCCTGCTCGGCCTGTTTGGCTGACGTGATGTCGTGGGCGACGCCGATGAAGCCGATATGATTGCCGGTCGGATCCCAGCGCGGCTGGGATTCGGAGCGCAGCCACCGCCATTCGCCGTCGGCGCGCTGATAGCGGGCCTCCAGCACGAACGGTTTCAGCGAGGCCTCGCCTGCGACCGATTCCTGCACGATGCGGGACTGATCGTCCGGATGCAGCCGCTTGCGCCAGTCGAACACGATGGCTTGCTCGAACGGTAGCCCGAGGAAATCGAGATAGGCCTGGTTGGCGAAGGAACGCGTGCGGTCGAGCTTGGTGACCCAGACCGGCACCGGCGCGCTGTTCGCGATCAGGCGGAAGCGCTCCTCGCTCTCGCGCAAGGTTGCCTGCGCCAGCATTTGAGGGGTGACGTCGCAATCGGCGCCGACCAGGCGCAGGGCGCGGCCCTCGCGGTCGCGCTCGATCTTGGCGACGACGCGGATCCAGCGGGTCGCGCCGTCATTCGGCCGCACGATGCGGTACTCGGCCGAATAGTCCTCGCCCTCGCTCTTCAGGACGCCGAATAAGTGTTGAACCGTTCGCTCGCGATCCTCGGGATGGATTCGGCTGACCCATTCCTCATAGGTCTCGTTGGCCGCCTCGGGCGGCAAGCCGTGCACCAGGAGATATTCGGGGGAGCGGCGATTCTTGACGCCGTCACGGAAATCGATTTCGAGACCGCCGACACCGGCGATGCGCTGGATCCGCGCCAGTTCCGCTTCGCGTTCCTGCAGGGCGCGATGAGCGCTGTCGCGTTCGCCTGCGATTTGCTGCAGATGTCGCCGCAAGCGTTCAGCGGCAGCTTCAGGCAGAACGTTCGAAGTGTTGGAAGGGGTCATGCGCGCCAGCAACCTCTGGCGGTACTCTCACACAGGAGCCGGCGGCTTTGCCAGCTTCATTTGCTCTTTGTCCCCGCGCGGCAGTTGTAGGCCCTGCGGAACCCGGCCGCCTGGGCGTCGTCCTCGGAACAAAACCAGCGATCCGGTTTGGTCAGGCCGGGGTAAGAGCGGCACGCCTGCAAATGATAGATGCCGAGGTTCCCGGTGACGCGTGCGCGGACGGCGTATTTGCCCTTGATGTTGCAGCTTGCCGGCATCACGAGGTCTTCGGGGAACAAGGCCTCGCGGATTTCGCGGTCGCGGTCGGAGCGGCATGCGCCGCCGAGCAGGGCGGCGTCCTTTTTCCCGCGGCGGAACTCTTGCGGAGCAACGAAGCAGCCTTTCCACAGTCCCTGGCGATCTTCCCTGGCGCGCGCCTCGTCCGCCTGGAAGCGCCCGGAGGCGGATGCTTCGACATTCAGGGCAAAGCCGTTGCGGACCAGCAACTGGCTGAGACTTGTGGTCTCGCCCTCGATCTTGCAGACGCCGATGCGCCGTTTTTTGTAGGCGGGATCGGGGCCGAGATCGTCGCAGCGGACCTGTTTGCCGCCGATCAGCTTGGTCAGTTGATCGCGCGCCTCGATGCCGCAGGTCCAGCTATCGGCGTGTTCGTCGATGCAGAGTTGATCGACGGTGGGCGTCTCGATGCCGTCGAGCCGATAGGTGACGTTGCCCAACTGAAGCGTGCTGCCATCCCGGACGATGGCAGTGGCGGCCGAACTCTGGCTGGCCCCAAGTACGATCGATAGCAACGCCGCAACCAGAAAAATTCGTGACCGCATCTGTTTCATTTCAAATCAATTCCACGCCTGCCGCCGCCTTCTAGCATAAGGCGATGTGATTGAACCAAGGCACTGGCGCTAATCGTGCATGAAAGCAGGTTGGGGAAAACCGTCGGCGCCGCTGCAGCCACACCGAATGGCCCATTGACTTCATGAGAACAAAATAGGAACATAAGAGGCGTTGCTCAACACGGAATATTTGCCATGTCGTCCTCTTCACAGCCGAAATTCGAAGAGAACGACGAGCTGGAAACCGCGGTAGATCAAGCGATTTCAGCCTGCGGCGGCGACATGAGGGCGACGATCCGCGCGCTGATCGTCGCCAACGAATATCTGGAATCCGAGGTAGGCGAACTGATGAAGGCGGTATCCCGCGCCTATGCGCGGGGCCGCTTCAACGCCTATTCCGGCTGAATCGCCGCCGGCCGGCGCAACCGGCCGATACGAGACCGTTGCCTCCATCGATTTTTGCTGTACGACGGGTGGGTTACCCGCGTCCCGCATGTCACATTGCGGGGGAGGATCCCGCCCAAAGCTCAAGCAAGAAGAACATGTTCAAACGAATTCTGATCGCAAATCGCGGCGAGATCGCCTGCCGGGTCATCAAGACTGCGCGCCGAATGGGGATCGAGACGGTGGCCGTGTATTCCGAGGCCGACCGCGATGCGCTGCACGTCGAAATGGCCGATGACGCCGTGCTGATCGGCCCGCCGGCCGCTGCCGAGAGTTATCTGCTGATCGACAAGATCGTCGAAGCCTGCCGCAAGACCGGCGCAGAGGCCGTGCATCCCGGCTATGGCTTCCTGTCCGAACGCGAGGCGTTTCCGCGCGAGCTTGCCAAGGCGGGCATCGTCTTCATCGGCCCCAATCCGGGCGCCATCGCCGCGATGGGCGACAAGATCGAATCCAAGAAGGCCGCCGCAAAAGCAAAAGTCTCGACCGTGCCCGGACATCTCGGCGTCATCGAAGACGAAAAGCACGCGGTGAAGATCGCCGACGAGATCGGCTATCCCGTGATGATCAAGGCTTCTGCCGGCGGCGGCGGCAAGGGCATGCGGATCGCGCATTCGAAGGCTGAGGTCGCCGAAGGCTTCAACCTCGCCAAGGCCGAGGCCAAATCCTCGTTCGGCGACGATCGCGTCTTCATCGAAAAATTCATCGTCGATCCCCGCCACATCGAAATCCAGGTGCTGGGCGACAAGCATGGCAACGTGATCTATCTCGGCGAGCGCGAATGTTCGATCCAGCGCCGCAACCAGAAGGTCATCGAGGAGGCACCGTCGCCGCTGCTCGACGAGACCACCCGCCGCAAGATGGGCGAGCAGGCGGTGTCGCTGGCAAAAGCTGTCAACTACGATTCCGCAGGCACCGTCGAGTTCGTCGCCGGCCAGGACAAGAGCTTCTACTTCCTGGAGATGAACACCCGCCTGCAGGTCGAACATCCCGTCACCGAACTCGTTACCGGCATCGACCTCGTCGAGCAGATGATTAGAGTTGCCGCCGGCGAAAAGCTTTCGATCGCGCAGAAGGACGTCACGCTGACCGGCTGGGCAGTGGAATCTCGCGTCTATGCCGAGGACCCGTTCCGCAACTTCCTGCCGTCTATTGGCCGGCTGGTGAAATACCGCCCGCCGGCGGAAGCGAGCCATGACGGCGTCACCATCCGCAACGACACCGGCGTGCAGGAAGGCGGCGAAATCTCGATCCATTACGATCCGATGATCGCCAAGCTCGTCACGCACGCGCCGTCGCGGGCGGCCGCGATCGAGGCCCAGTCAACCGCGCTGGACGCGTTTTACGTCGACGGTATCAGGCACAACATTCCGTTCCTGTCGGCGCTGATGAACCATCCGCGCTGGCGCGAGGGCAAGCTTTCCACCGGCTTCATATCAGAGGAATTTCCGAAGGGTTTTTCCGCGCGCCCGCCGGAAGGCGAGATCGCGCGGCGGCTGGCGGCCGTCGGCGCTGCGATCGATCATGTGATTGGCGAGCGCAAGCGGCAGATTTCCGGCCAGATGAACGGCCGGCTGGTGCAGCGCGAACGCCGCCGCGCGGTGTGGCTCGATCGCGACGAAATCGCGCTCGATGTGGCGCGGGAGGCCGAGGGCATCGCGGTACGCTTCATCGGCGCCGATGGTCTGCCCGGCAATCCGCACAATCTGATCTCACACTGGACACCGGGCGAACCGGTCTGGCAGGGCACCATCGACGGTCACCCCGTGGCGATGCAGGTGCGCGCGATTCCGAACGGCGTCCGCCTGGCGCACCAGGGCTTTGACGTTGCGGTCAACGTCTTCACCGAAAGCGAAGCTACCGCCGCCCGGCTGATGCCGGTGACGTCGGCGGCCGACACCGGCAAGAAGCTGTTGTGCCCGATGCCCGGGCTCGTGGTGTCGATTGCCGTGAGCGAAGGGCAGGAGGTCAAATCCGGCGAGACGCTCGCGGTGGTCGAGGCGATGAAGATGCAGAACGTGCTGCGCGCCGAGCGCGACGGCACGGTGAAGAAGATCCACGCCGCGGCCGGCGCGACGCTGGCGGTGGATGCGCTGATATTGGAGTTTGCGTAGAGGTAATCCCGTCATTGCGAGCGCAGCGAAGCAATCCATAGCCACGCAAAGAAGCTGGATTGCTTCGTCGCTTCGCTCCCTTGCGCAAACGCTTTGCGTTTGTCGCAGGCAATGCCGAAAGAGGGAGTCCTTCCTATGGCTTTTCGTCAGCGCCGAGAGAGATTGCGTTCCATTCTCAACGGCTCCACCTGCATCCGGCCGGGGTCGGTCTATGACGCGACCTCGATCCGTATTGCGGAAGACCTTGGTTTCGAGCTCGGCATGTTCGGCGGCTCGGTGGCCTCGCTGGTCGTGCTCGGCGATCCCGATATTGCGCTGATCACATTGACGGAGCTGGCCGAGCAGATGCGCCGGATGTCGCGCGCCTCGGCATTGCCGGTGCTGGTCGATGCTGACCACGGCTATGGCAACGCGCTCAATGTCCGACGCACCGTGCAGGAACTCGAATCCGCCGGCGCCGCCGGCCTGACGATCGAGGATACGCTGCTGCCGCAGGCGTTCGGGCAGTCGGGGACGCAACTGATCTCGCTGGAGGAGGGCGTCGGCAAGATGAAGGCCGCGCTCGACGGCCGCAGCGATCCCTCGCTGGTCGTCATGGGCCGCACCGGCGCCGTATCCATAACCGGTCTCGACGATGCGATCGCGCGTGCGAGGGCCTATGAGACCACCGGTGTCGATGCGCTGTTCTTCACCGGCATCAAGAGCCGCGGCGAGCTCGAAGCCATTTCCGCCGCAACCCGCCTGCCGATCGTACTGGGCGGTGCGCCTGAAGACATGACCGCGCTCGATTATCTCGCCAGTCAGCGCGTTCGGATCGCATTGCAGGGCCACGCGCCGTTTGCCGCCGCCACGCAAGCCGTCTATGAAACGCTGAAGGCCTTGCGTGAGGGAACTTCGCCGAAGAACCTGAAGGGGCTGGCGTCTGCAGAACTCACCGGCCGTGCCATGCGCGAGGCTGACGTGAAGGCGCGCAATGGCGCATTTCTCGGGCTGAAGAAGTCATGAACGACGCGATCCGCCATGTCACGATCAGGGGCAGGGTGCAGGGCGTCGGTTACCGCGCCTTTGTCGAGGACGAGGCGACCGCACGCGATCTCGAGGGCTGGGTGCGCAACCGCCGCGACGGCAGCGTGGAAGCGCTGTTCACCGGGCCTGCCGCCGTCGTGACTGACATGATCGCCGCCTGTCGGCGCGGACCATCGTCTGCACGGGTCGATGCAGTCCAGGACGAAGCCGCTGGTCCCGACCTGCTGAATCTGCGACGGGCAGGGGACCGGTTCTCGGTGCTGCCGACGATCTAACGCCCGTAATATGGCCGAGACGCACCCACGAGGTGACTGAATGAAGCCGCACCCGCCCGGACGCGACTGGAGACGGATCCATCACTCGCCGATGTTCTGGATCGGGATCGTGATGTGCCTGGCCGCGATCACGATCTATGTGCTGTCTGATGACCTCTCATGGCGGCCTGGCACGCGCTAGAAGAAACCCGGGCTTAGATCGAGACCGTAAGTCAGCATCAGCAGGGAAACGAACAGGCCGGCCGCGCAGAGAAGCACGATCTGCTTGAAGCTAGCACAACCGCCGTTTCCGAGATTACCCCCTTAAGCGGACATGACGCGGATTCCAAAATCGACGCAAATGACCTTTTTCAGACTTCGCGGGGGTAAAAGCGTACTACCAGCTGCGCGTTCTGCTAACTCGAAATGGGTAGTTTCCTCAACGAACCCGAATTGCGATTATGCAGGGCAATTGCGGTGGCCGCCGGCGGTTGTGGGGGCGGCGTTGAGATGCTCCATCGCACGCGCCATCTCTTGGTCCGTCAGCAGACCGCGGTGATCAATTCGATCTGAGCGCATCTTGCCGAGTTTTGCATTGTCGCAGCGGTCGGACGTAGTGGTGTCGATCAACCGCTTGGTAAGCGGGAAAGTAGCGATCCTTCTTTATCAAGGAGATCAAAAAGTCAGTCATGGTGGACGATCCAACTGCCTCTAGTCCAGGCGTCGACGATGTCCGATCCACGATCACTAACGCCGGAGATAAATTTCCACCGAGGCATTAGCTATGCCGGCCGTCTGGTCGCAATTGGAGTCATCTATTTCGCCTTGGCAAAAGGCGGCCTTGCTCTCGCCTCTATTCATCCCAGTGCAACGCCAATTTGGCCGCCGACCGGTGTCGCGCTGGCGGCAGTGCTGTTGTGGGGATATCGGACTTGGCCCGCAATTTTCACGGCAGCGATGATCGCCAATGCGACGACCGCCGGCTCGGTTGCCACCGCAATTGCGATTGCGATCGGTAACTCTCTTGAAGCGGTTGTTGGGGCTTACCTGATCAATCGATGGTCGAGCGGATGCAATACTTTTTCGACGCCAAATTCTGTCGCGAAGTTTGCTCTGATTTCCTTCGTGATCGCGACACCGATCAGCGCCAGCATTGGACTGACCAGCCTGGCAACCGCCGGGTACATCGAACGGACGAATTTCGCGAACGCCTGGGTCACATGGTGGATGGGAGATGTGACCGGCGCGCTGGTCATTGCTCCCGTTATCGTGCTTTGGGCATCAAGCCACTACCTTGCTTTCAACCGCAATGAATTTTTAGAGACGATGGGCGTCCTCGCAACAGCGACGGCTGTTGGACTCATTGCTTTCAGCCCCCTGATCGAGCAAACGCCGAGTCGAGATCCACTGGGTTTTCTTGTGATCCTGCCGTTGTTGTGGGCGGCGCTGCGCCGCGGTCCACGTGACACCGCAACGGTTGCGCTGTTGCTTGCCGGCATCACGATATGGGGGACGCTCACGGGCGGCGGCCCCTTCACGACCGCGGATCTCAACGTTTCATTCCTGCTGGTATTGATGTTCTTGATCAGTATTACCGTTCCAAGTTTGTTACTGAGCGCCGACGTCGAGGTGCGCAAGAAAGCGGAGAAAAGTCTGCGCCGCGCGCAGATCGAGCTCGAACGGAAGGTCGCAGAGCGTACGCGAGAGCTGGAGCTCGCCAATGCGGCAAAATCGTGCTTTCTTGCCATGGCAAGCCATGATTTGCGGCAGCCATTACATGCGCTGGGCTTGTTCGTTGCACAGCTGCGTACGCCGCTCAGATCGGGGGAACGGACAAGGACGATCGAACTGGTCGATGCAACGCGCAAGGAAATGGATGAAATGCTCAATTCACTCCTGGATATGTCCAGGCTCGATGCTGGGATACTCATACCCACAATTACTGAATTCCCGATTGCACGCCTGTTGCAAAAAATTGAGACGACGTTTGATCAGGCAACGCGAGAAACGGGCTTGCGTCTACGCGTCAGGCGAAGTGACGCCTGGGTGCGGAGCGACGCCATGCTGCTCGAACGCATACTGCTCAATCTGGTATCCAATGCTGTGCGCTATACGTTGCGGGGCGGGATCATCGTCGGCTGTCGTCGGCGCGGTCAAATGTTGCGCATCGAAGTATGGGATAGTGGTCCCGGCATTCCTGAGGATCAGAAGCAGAATATCTTTGGCGAGTTTTTTCAACTTGCTGCCCGAGACCGGAACCGGTACGGCAGCATGGGGCTCGGCTTGGCTATCGTCGACAGGCTTCGCCTGCTTCTTAACCATCCAATCGACTTAGCTTCGACTTTGGGCCGAGGTTCGCGATTCGCGATCCTGGTTCCGATGGCCGATGAATGCGACACGTCCACCGAGCCCGTCGACTCACCTCACCCCGCGGCCTTTGCTGTCGAAGGCAAGGTCGTTCTTGTTATTGCCGATGCTCCAATCGTGCAGGAAGGAACGGGCGGATTGCTTGGCAGATGGGGACACACCGTCCTTACCAGCGAATCCGACGAAGCGGCACTTATCCGACTTGCGGAGCGCCAACAACGCCCCGATCTTATAATCTCGGATTATCATCTTGCGAGCGGAAAGACCGGGATCCGCGCCATTGAACAAATCAATGCGGCGTTTGGTTCATCCATTCCAGCTATTCTCATCAGCGGCGATACGGCACCTGAACCAGCACGTGAGGCCAAGGATAGAGGATACATTTTGCTGCACAAGCCTGTCGACCCAATGCGGCTCCGCGCTGTCATGCACGAGCTCTTTATGGATCACGACGATAGGAGAGATACCCGGCCGGCTTTATGACTCAGATTTCGGCGACGATTCCCAGCTCATTTTTCCTACTTTTATTACTGCCTCGGTGCGGCTTGTTACGCTGAGCGCCTTGAGAACGACCGTGATGTGGTTTTTCACTGTCGGCACTGCCATGTTGAGGGTCTTGGCAATGATCTTGTTGCTTTTTCCCTTCATCAGAAGCGCAAGCACTTCGATCTGCCGATCGGTCAATCCGAGGCCCTTAAGAAAGTCGGGCGTCGTTGGTTTATTTGTAAGCCGCGGAGACGGTGTTTCCTCCAGGATTTCCGAGGGAATGTAAATACCGCCGGAGAACACTAACTCAATGGCGTTGAGCATGATCTCTCGTTCGGTCGTTTTCGGGATGAAACCCAGAGCGCCAAGTTTGAAAGCGCGCTTGACTGTGTCTTGATCATTCGAGGACGAGAGAATGATGATAGCAATGGTTGGATAGCGGTCTCGCAGTTCGTGGAGGACAGAGAAGCCATCTCTGTCAGGCAAATTGATATCAAGCAAGATGAGGCTGATGTCGGGATGTTCCTCGACTATGTCCATTGCCTGACTGCTGCTCGAAGCTTCAAATATGACGGCTTCTCGCTTCAGTTGTCTCAGGACGGCGTACAACGCCTCGCGTATCAATGCATGATCGTCAACGATAAGGACTTTCATGAAAAGCTCTCCGTCATCCCATGGCACGGAGATCCAATTGAAGAAATCATACACCCACCTTTGGGTCTTTGGCGAGGAAGAGGCTGGCGGGAAGACTGACCCCGAAACCGTCCATCCTTCATCCTTGGCCCAACCAGCGGTTCACGGTTGGGCACTCAAGATAGAAGTCGAATGCCGTTGTGTGCTGTAATTGTAATCAGCTCACAGGACGCCGAAAAAGCGAGTGCGGACCACGAGAGTCGCGGGATTCAGAGTGCGGATATCTGTAGGTACCTTGATCATAGGACCTAAGAACCCCTCTGTGAGGACCTCCGGCTGATTTACGCGCTGTACCGTCGAACGATAATCGTCAACCGACAGCCTCCCGCGCCAGGAGGTTCTACCAGGCGTCGCCATAATTCGCGGCCGGGTTCGGCGCGGCTGATGTTTTTCGTCAGATTCGGTCCCTCTTGAAACGTGCTTGGACGCCGGACGGGGAACCAGATGCTTGATCGAACTGCCCCCCCCGAAGCCATTGGCAGGCGCGCTGCCGGAGCTGAAAGGCTACGGCCGCGATCTGCGCATTGATGCCTGCCGCGGCATCGCGCTCTGGTGCATCTTTCTCAACCATGTCCCCAACAACGTCGGGAGCTGGCTGACGCTGCGCAACTACGGCTTCAGCGATGCCGCGGAAGTATTCATGTTTCTTTCGGGTTTGACCTGCGCGCTGTCCTACGGCAAGGCACGGCAGAGCGGGGGCTGGACCGGCGTGATCGGCCGGACGCTGTGGCGAAGCTGGGATATTTATGTCGCATTTCTGCTGCTCACGCTCGCCTGCGCCGTCGTGGTTCACCTCGCAGGCGGCGGCCCTCTTGCCGACAGGAGCAATACGCGCATTCTGTTGGATCAGCCGGGCGTGACGCTCGCGCACGCGGCGATCCTGCAATACCGCCCGGTCAACACCGACATCTTGCCGCTCTTCGTGCTTTATCACCTTTTGTTCGCGCCGCTGCTGTGGCTGCTGCTGCGAGCGCCGAACGCAACGCTCGGTGCGTCGCTGTTGCTTTACACACTGGTGCACGTCTTCGGCTGGACCATCCCGGCGTGGCCGAACAGCCACTGGTTCTTCAATCCGCTAGCCTGGCAACTGCCGCTTGTGCTCGGCGCGTGGTGGATCATCGAGGGCAAGAGATTCCGGCCGTGGGTGACCTCACGCACCGCGCTTGTGCCTGCCGTTCTCTATCTGGTGTTCAGCCTCATCATCGCATTGAGCTGGAGCATCAAACCGCTGGAAGCGCTGGTTCCGCAGGCGCTGCTGACGCTGTTTTACCCGATGGACAAATCGAATCTCGATCCATTGCGACTGCTGCATTTTTTGGCCCTTGCGGTTTTGGCGGCATGGTTCGTGCCTCGCAACTGGCGAGGGCTGACGACGGCGGTGATGCGTGGCGCCATTCTCTGTGGCCAGAACTCGCTGCCAATCTACTGCCTCGGCGTTCTGCTGACGCTGGCCAGCCACCTGGCGCTGCTCGACATCTCGGACGGGCTGATGATGCAGATCGCGCTCAGTGTTGGTGGCGTCCTGGTGATGATCGCGGCGGCGACGCTGCTGAACTGGATCAACACCAAACCCAGGCAGCAGCTGCACGCGAAGCCCGCCGACATGCCCGTCGAGCAGCCAACCAAGTTCGAGCTGGTCGTCAATCTCAGGACAGCCAGGGCGCTCGGCGTTGACATTCCGCCCACGCTGCTCGCCTCGTGCCGACGAGGTGATCGAATAAAGATGCTGTTTGCTCCAGTGCGCGAGTCCGGCTGCGGCGCTGATCGAGTGCCAGCAATCGCGCACGCCTTCGGGCCACCAGCGAAAAATGTGGGTCAGGATGTGAATTAGATCACAAGGGGGCCATCGTACAGGAGCCAAGGCCATGATTTCCCACCCAAGAACCCACAAGAGAGCGGTGCTGATCGTGGTGTACGTGATGTTTGCCTGCGTTGTGGCATTACTGTCGGTCAACTTGACGTCACCCACCAGCGCCGCGCTCGGCGCTGACTGGCAGTGCAGCCGGTTTGCGCTCGTACTCACGACCTGCACCCCGGTGCCTGCACACAAGACCGTTTCCACTGGCGTGCGCAAGCGGACCTAGTACACGACAAAACGAACGTCATGCTGCGAATGTCAGCTGAAATCAGCGGACACCCTCTGCGAGGGCTCCTTTCCTAATTTGAGTCGGGCTGGCGATACGCTCGGCCAACTCCAACGGCTGCTCGGTCTGGCGCTCGGTTGGAAACTTCTAATGCGCCCGTTCGCCGGGCGCGAACTCGTCGTCGTGCTGGATGGAGGCGCTCTCGACATATTGCAACTCGAGTGAGGAATACACGATGCTGCGATTGCGGCCGAGACGCTTGGCCTCATAGAGCGCGGTGTCGGCTTCCCCCACCAACGCGGCCTCGTCGAGCGTCGAACGGTTTCTGCCGGCGACGCCCGCGCTGATGGTGATGTATCCGCGGCTGGAGGCCGTGTTCGGAATGCCCAGAGCCCGAACCGTCAGCCGAATGCTCTCGGCGACCTTCAGGGCTGCGTCTTCCGTTGTATTCGGCAGCACGACGGCGAATTCCTCGCCGCCATAGCGCGCGGACAGGCCTGACGTATTGGCGGTCGCATCGCCGATGGCTTTGGCGACCGCCTGCAGGCAACGGTCGCCGGCCTGGTGTCCGTAGGTGTCGTTGTAACCCTTGAAATTGTCGATATCGAACAGCAGCACCGAAATTTCTTCGCAAGTCTCGTATTCGCGCCTCAGGAAGCCGTCGAAGGTGCGGCGGTTGGTGAGGTCGGTCAGTCCGTCCGTCGCAGCAAGCTGGGTGAGGCGACGGTTGAGCTGCGTCAGCTCGTCCTCCATGCGCTTTCGTTCGGTGACGTCGCGGATGACGCAGAGGAATTCCGTCCGCGCAGGGTCGCTTGGTTCCGTCGCCAGCTTGAACTTGCTTTCCACCCACGCCAGCGTTCCGTCGGCGCGATAGTGCCGGAATACGACCGTGCTGACGCTGGCGACATCCCTGAGCCTTGTGGTTGCCTGCTTGACGCTTTCCCGGTCCTCCGGATGGACCAGGTCGAAGCATGATTTGCCGGTCAGGTCCTTCGCGCGGAATCCCAGCACCGGCTCGACGGATTGGGAAACGTACCGGAGCAGGCTGCGCGCGTCGATCAGGATGATGATGTCGGCGATGTTGTTGGCCAGCAATCGATAGTGGGCCTCGCGTTCGCGCAGCGCGCGCTCGATCTTGTTGCGGAAGCGAAATTGCAGGGCGAGCAACGCCGCCAGCATCAGGATCATGCACAGCAGCACGCCTGCGACGAGGGCGTCGGTCCGCAATCCCTTCCACCATTCGGAAAGCAGCCAGTCCTCCGACACGGCTACGGTGACCACCATGGGGTATTGCGGCGTTTCCTCGTAGCCGAAATACTTCACGATGCCGTCGAACGGCGAGATGATCTTGTAGGATCCGACGGAGCTCAGCTTGAGATGCTTTGAGAACAGGTCGGTCCTGGAAAGATCCTTGCTCTTGTCCGACGCCGGCCAGCGTATCAGGAGCGTGCCATCACTCCGTATCAGGCTGATGCCGCCGTCCGGGCCAAGCTGGAATGTCCGGTAAAAGCGGTTGAAGTAATCCTTGTCGATCGCTGCGGCGACGACTCCGCCGAAGCTGCCGTCGAGCTTGGTGATACGTTTCGAGAGAACGATCAACGAGGATTGCTCGTCGATACGAGACTGCAACAGCTCGCTGATCCGAAGCGCGCTGTCCGGCGTATCGCGATGGTAGGCAAAATAACTCCGGTCCGAGATGGTATGGCGCGGCTGCTCCGGAAGTGACGAATAGTTCCAGTTGCCCTTGGCGTCCGCGACGCCGATCCCGCGCAATTGGGGTAGCGTTTTCACCGTCTCAACGAGGTACTTGTTGAACCGGTCCGGCTCCGGATCTCGGTATTTCAGCAGGTCCACCATTCCGGCCATCGCGATATCGACCGCCTGAAGGGTGTGCGAGGCATGTTCGGAAAGCGAATGGACGAGGTTCTGGATGTCAGCGCTGCCGCTCGCCAGCGCCGCCTTCTTTGCGTCGAGCGCCTTCCAGGCCATGAGGCCCAGGACGCAGGCGGTCATGACAAGCGCAAAGGTGATGACCACGGCCGTCGATGTTACCCGCCGCAGCGGCCCGCCCGGGTCTGGGGGATTTCGATGGGGCATGCCTTGCCTTGATGACCGCGCCAGATCTCGTTGCCGGCAACGCGCTACGGGAAATTTAAGACGTGATCGGTGCCGAAGCGGTTAACGGATCGGCCGGGAAAACATGGAAACGCGGCTCCATCCCGGTTCCATCGAGGGAACCGGCCAGTCCAGACCGCGGCGTCGGAGCAGGGGCGCCTCCAACGGACATAGCGCGCCACCCGCGCCGCTGGGGCTGCATGCGGGACTTGACATCCGCACAGTTCCGTCAGATATTTCTGTCATGACAGAAACAACCGACAAGAAGAAACTCCCCGCCGTCGTCGAACGGTTCATCCTGCATTGGGGCGACATGGGGGACGAGTGGGGCGTCAACCGCTCCGTCAGCCAGATCCACGGCCTGCTTTATCTCGCCGAGGCGCCGATGACTGCGGAGGACATCGCCGAGACGCTCGGCATGGCGCGATCCAACGTCTCCAATTCGATCAAGGAATTGCTGGCCTGGAATTTGATCCGCCGGGTGCCGATCCTCGGCGACCGCCGCGATCATTTCGAGGCGGAGACCGACATCTGGGAAGTGGCGGCGCGGATCGCCGCCCGCCGCAAGGAGCGCGAGATCGATCCCGCGGTCGATGCGCTGCGCGCCTGTGTCTCCGATGCGGCCGATGATCCGACCATCAGCCCGGTCGCAGCCAAGCGGCTGAAGGAAATGCTGGCTTTCACCGAACTGGTCGACCGCTGGTACACGCAGATGCTGGGCGTGCCGCGGCCGAGGCTGGTCGCGCTGATCAAGCTTGGTGAGAAGATCGTCAGCTTCTTGCCGGCCGGGAAATCCAGATAGGGCAGAGGGGCAGGGCAGGAGCGTGTGATGGCGTCCACAAGAGTACCAAGGCTTCCCGCAACACCTGCCTCGAACACCATCCTGCTCGACGACCGCCGCTTCCACAATCTGTTGCCCGACGAGGAGTGGGGCCGTTTGCCGCTGGCGATATGGCGGCGTTTTTCGAAGCGTTTTGCCGATGGCGAGACCGTCGTCTATGTCGGCACGGTGGAGGAGGTGAGTTTTAGCCGCGCCGGCTGGTGGCTGGCGCAGCTCGCGCGTGTCATCGGCGGGCCGCTGCCGACGGGCGCCGAGACCGGTGTCCCGATGGTCGTGACGGTGACCGAGGATGCGGCAAGCGGTGGCCAGATCTGGACCCGCATCTGCGCGCGCAGCAACGGATTTCCGCAAGTCATTCACTCGGCGAAACGGTTCGCCGGGCCGACCGGGCTCGAAGAATATGTCGGCTACGGCGTCAGCATGGCGTTGCGTATCTCCGTCGAGCACGAAGCGTTGGTATTCCGCAGCGTCGACTATTCCCTGCAGGTCGGGCCGCTGAGATTGCCGCTGCCCATGCGGTTCACGCCCGGCGATCTCACCGTGACCCATTCCGATCTCGGCGGCGGCACGTTCCGCTTCACGCTGGAGATCGTTCATCCGCGCTTCGGCAAGCTCATTCGTCAGTCCGCCGTGTTCCGGGAGGCCGCATCATGACGTCGCTGCTTTGGACCCTGATCGCCATTCAGGTCGTGATGGGCGTGTTCGACACGTTCTATCACCATGAGCTGACCGAGCGGCTCGCATGGCGTCCGTCACAGCGCTACGAGTTGCAACTCCATGCGTTGCGCAACATGCTCTATGCGCTGTTGTTCCTGGTGCTGGGCTGGCTGGAGGTGCACGGCGTCATCGCCGTTCTCATCATCGCCGTTCTCGTCGCGGAAATCGTCATCACGCTGATGGATTTCGTCGAGGAGGACATGAGCCGGAAATTGCCGGCCAGTGAACGCATCAATCACACGCTGCTCGCGATCAACTACGGCGCCATCCTGGTGCTGCTGCTGCCGGTCCTGATCGGCTGGGCCGGGCAGCCGACCGGCGTCAAATCGGCTTACGCTGGTTGGCTCAGCCTGATCGCGGCGGCGGCAGCCGTTGGCGCCGCGCTGTGTGGCTTGCGCGATTTCACCGCGTCGAAGCGCCTTTCGCGCATGACCAGCGCGCCCGCGGCGAGCCTGGTCGAAAAACTGCCCGCAGGGCAGAAGGTACTGGTGACCGGCGCCACCGGCTTCATCGGCAGCCGCCTGGTGGCAGGCCTGAGCGGGGCAGGGCATCAGGTCATCGCGCTGGTGCGCAACCCCGCCAAAGCCGACATGTTGCCGCCGCCGATCACGCTGATCACAAGTCTCGACCAGCTTCCAGCGGACTGCCGCATCGATGCGATCGTCAATCTCGCGGGCGAGCCGATCGGCAACGGGCTGTGGACCGATGCCAAGCGCCGAAAAATCCTCGACTCCCGGATCAACATGACCGGCGACATCGTCAAGCTGATCGCGCGGCTTGAATGCAAGCCGGCCGTGCTGGTGAGCGGTTCGGCCATTGGATGGTACGGGCTCTGGCAGGACCAGGTGCTGACGGAGTCAGCTAAATCACATGCCTGCTTCAGCCACGAACTCTGCGACGCCTGGGAGAACGCGGCGCGTCCGGCGGAAGAGCATGGCGTGCGCGTGGTCTGTTTGAGGATCGGCCTCGTGATCGGCACCGATGGCGGTTTCATCACGCGGATGCTGACGCCGTTCGAGTTCGGCCTCGGCGGACCGCTGGGCTCGGGCCGGCAGTGGATGTCGTGGATCGAGCGCGACGATCTGATCCGCCTGATCGCGCATGTGATCGCAAAGCCTGAACTGGCTGGGCCGATCAACGCCACCGCGCCGATCCCGGTGACCAATACAAAGTTCACCGAGGAATTGGGCCGTCGGCTGCACCGGCCCGCGATTTTCCGGATTCCCGGCGGGCTGCTGCGCCGGGTCGGCGGCGATTTTGCCAATGAATTGCTGTTGGGCGGCCAGCGCGTGTTGCCGAACAAGGCGCTGAGCAACGGGTTCGTGTTCCGGCACGAAACGCTGCGCAGCGCGTTCGAAGCGATTCTGTAGAGGAGGACGAGGTCTCCTCGGGCTCATGCCGCCAGGGATCGCGACATTGCCGCGATCTCGCGTAGGCGCCTCACCGCGGCAGTTTTGCGATCGCCCGGCTGAGTTCGTGGATTTCGTAGGGCTTGCGCAGAATGGGAAAATCGCCGCGCACGTTCAGCGCGGCATCGCTGTAGCCGCTGGTCAGGAGGATCGGCAGTCCGGGCCTGACGGCCTTCAGGTGGCGTGCGAGGCCGAGGCCGTCCATTTTTCCGGGCATCACGATGTCGGAGAAGACGAGGTCTATTCCGTCGAGCTCGACTTCGCGCAACGCCGCTTCGGCATTGGCCACCCGGCGGACGGTATAGCCGAGCTGTTCGAGCAGGCCGGTGCTGACGGTTGCAACCTCAGGATTGTCCTCCACCAGCAGCACGGTGCCGCTGCCGCCGGTTTCGACCGCATTGACGTGCTCGGCCGCCGGAGCGGCTTCCTTTCGCGGCAGCAGGATCGTGATCCTGGTGCCCTTGCCGAGTTCGCTCGCCACCTTGACCGTTCCGCCGGCCTGATGCGCGAAGCCATGAACCTGCGACAGCCCCAGACCGGTGCCCTTGCCGATCGGCTTGGTGGTGAAGAAGGGATCGAAGATCTTGTTGAGGATATCGGGCGCAATGCCGGTGCCGGTGTCCTCCACCGAGATCGCGACAAAGTCGCCGGCACCGTCCCCGCCGGGCGTGTCGTTGTGCGCCGATATCCTGATGACGCCGCCGGTCATGGCGTCGCGCGCGTTGACGACGAGATTGACCAGCGCCGTTTCGAACTCGGCGACGTCGACCATGATCGGCCAGACGCCCTTGGCGACGTCGAATTGCAACGTCACCGCGCTGCCGACGGCGGCATCGAGCACTTCGCGCACCGCATCGATGCGCTCGGCGACGTCGACCGCCTGCGGATTGACGCTCTGCCGGCGCGCGAATGTCAGCAACTGGCTGGTGAGGGAGGCGCCGCGCTTGGTCGCCCCTTCGATCGCCGATAGCGCCCGCTGGGACTTGGGATCGTCGCCCACCGCTTTCTTCAGCGTGTGAACGCTGCCGCTGATGATCATCAGGAGATTGTTGAAATCATGGGCCACGCCGCCGGTCAGCTGGCCGAGCGCGTCGAGCTTCTGCGATTCCGCAAGCTGCTGGTGCATCTGCTCCAGCTTGAGCTGGGCTTCGCGGCGCTCGGTGATGTCCCGGGTGATCTTGGCGAAGCCGATGAGCTCGCCGTCCTCGTAGATGGGGTCGATGACGACGCTGGCCCAGAAGAAGGTACCGTCCTTGCGGACACGCCAACCGTCCTCCTCGTAGCGGCCCTGTTCGCAGGCAATACGCAAGGCGCGGACCGGCTTGCCGTTCGCGCGGTCGACTTCGGTATAGAAGCGGGAAAAATGCTGCCCGATGATCTCGGTGGGCGAGTAGCCCTTGATCCGCTGGCCGCCGATGTTCCAGCTCGTCACCACGCCGGTCGGATCCAGCATGTAAAGCGCGTAGTCGGCAACACCTTCAACCAGAAGTCGGAAATTACGTTCGGATTCGAAGAGATCCCTTTCCTGTTGTTGATCTTTCTTGAACATCCGACTGCCCGTTTAATCGGCGCAAACGCACAACGCGCCCATTGGTTCCCGAAAAATCGGCTTTTTAACGAAACGGCCCGTTATGCCGGCGAAACGGACCGTTTCGCCGAGGCGACCACGCTCCTGAATGTCGCTGCCAGTGTCCGCAATGCCGCGAGCTTGGCGGGGTCGCCGACCTTCGAGTGCAGCATCACCTTCGAGGAAGAAAGCCGCGGCAGCCCTTCGGCCGGCCCGATATCGACCAGGCCCGGCGGCGCGATCCGCCGGGCCAGCGGCGCTACCGCAAGGCCGGCTAATGCGGCTGCGACCACGGCGGTGACGCCGCCGCCCACAAAGCTCTCGGTCCAGGCGATGCCGGCCTTGTCGAGCGCGCGGACGGCGATCGCGCGCACGCCGCAGGGCGGCGCCAGCGTCGCCAGAGGCAGCGTCTCGCCGCGGTGCCAGGCCAGGCGTTTTGCGGCGAACCAGCCGAACTCATCCTCAGTCAGCTTCTCGCCGCCGCGGCGACTGCCTTCCTGCCGCACCACGACTGCATCGAGCTCGCCGGCATCGTAGGCATCCAGCATCGCGCGCGAAAAGCCGATGGTCACGGACAGCGCCAGTTGCGACGACATCGCGTGCAGCCGTTCGAGCAGCGGCACCAGTTCCGGTCCCGCGGCGTGATCGGATATCCCGAGCGACAATTGCTGGCGCGCGAGCGTCTCGTTCGACAGCGCGCGGTCATGGGCTTGCATCAGCGCGCGGCCGTTGGGCAGGAACGCTGCGCCCTCGGCGGTCAGCGCGACCGCCCGCGGCGAGCGCTCGACCAGCCGCTTGCCGAGCACGCTCTCCAGCCGCTGCAGCTTCATGCTGACGGACGCTTGCGTCGTGCCCAGCGCCTCGGCAGCGCGGGTAAAGCTTTGAAGCTCGGCGACCAGCAGGAAGGCCCGCACCGTATCGATATCCAGCGTGCTCATGTCATCATCAATATTGGTTATCACTGTTATGAACAGAGATAAGATACCAAAATGATGACTGCCGGTCTAGGGTAAAGGGAGCGCGATGCCAGTGCGCCTGCAAAAAAGGAGAATGACCATGCCGCTCATCACCGTCACCTATTCCAGCGTTCGCAAGACGCCGTCGCTGAAGGCCGAGATTGCGTCCACCGTCAGCGATCTCACCGCGACCATCCTGCGCAAGGATCCCAAGGTCACCGCCGTCATCGTGAAATCGGTCGATGCCGCCGACTGGTTCGCCGGCGGAAAGTCACTCGCCGAGCAGAGCCTCGCCAGCTTCTGGCTCGACGTTCACGTCAGCGAGGGGACCAACACCAAGGACGAAAAGGCGGCCTATCTCGCCGCGCTGTTCCAGCGCATGGGCGAACTGCTCGGGCCGCTGCATGAAGAGAGCTACGCGCATGTCGACGAGGTGAAGGGCGACGCCTACGGCTTCGGCGGCCTCACCCAGGAGCGCCGCTATATCGCCGGCCAACTCGAGGTCTCGCCGCGGAAGGCTGCGGCGTGAGAATCTCCTTACTTGCGGACGGCGCTTGCGGCGCCGTCCGCGCATGCGCTGTCAGCGAGTAGACGCAGGGCTCGTTGCCACCGGCGCGTGGTGGTCGCCGAAGGCACGGCCACGACCGAGCGACCAGTCCACCGGTGCATTTTCGCTGAGCGCGATCATGACGTCGTCTCCGGAAAATCCGGCGCGAACGGCGCGGTCCGCGATCCGCCGAAACAGATTTTTCTTCTGATCGATCGTGCGCCCCTCGAGAAACAGAATCTCGATGATCGACGCGTCCGGCGTGCGCGCGACGTCAGGGAAGGTCGGATCGATGAACATCATCTCCCGCGGATAGGTCGAAACGAGCTGAAATCGATCGTTGGGCGGCACGCCACAGGTCTCGACAAGACCCTCGTGTACGGCATCGGCAAGGGCGCGAATTCTGGCGGGCGACAGATGGACCGGAACGGATAGGCGGGCGAGGGGCATGGCGAGGTCTCCGAGTTTCTGCGACCTCCGTCCTATTCATGCTATGAATGAAGATAAATCTCGCATTTGATAATCACTCGTACCTAGAAGTCATGAATATGCTGACGCACCCGATGTCAGACCTAGCGGTGTTTGTCCGGACGGTCGATTTGGGAAGCTTTGCCGCCGTGGGCACCGAAATCGAACTGACTGCTTCAGGCGTCTCCCGCATCGTGACCAAGCTGGAGCGCCGCCTCGGGGCCAAGCTTCTGCATCGGACGACGCGGCGGCTGGTGCTGACCCAGGAAGGCGAAACCTTCCTCGTTCATGCAAGGGGCATCCTGGCTGCGGTCGAAGCCGCCGAAGCCGATGTCGCCTCCGTCCATGGACGGCCGCGCGGCCATCTGCGGGTCAACAGCGGCACTGCGTTCGCAAGACACCGGCTGGCGCGGCTGCTGCCGCAATTCACGGGTCAGTTTCCGGAAATTACGATCGATCTTTCCGTCAGCGATCACCGCATCGATCCGGTCGCCGACCAGGTCGACGTCACGATCCGGGTCGGTCCGCTCGCGGACAGCGAGCTGATCGCAGTCCGCCTCGGCGAAGTAAGGCGCATCATTGCCGGCAGCCCGCGATATCTGGAGCGCCATGGCGTTCCCGAACAAGCCGCCGATCTCGCCCGGCATAATTGCCTGCAGCTCAGCGGCTTCTCGCGTCTCGCGCAATGGCCGATGTTCGAGCAAGGCAAGCGGGTCATGGCGCAGGTTAAAGGGTCGATCCGCTCTGATAGCGCCGACTTCCTGCTCGACCTCGCGCTGGCGGGCGCTGGCCTCGTGCGGTTCGGCGACTTTCTGGGGGAGGCGGCTGTGAAGGATGGCAGGCTGGTGCCGGTGCTCTCGCACTGTCACGATCCCGACCCGCAACCGATCACGGCGCTGATCCTGCCCGGGCGTCAATCCATTCCGCGGGTTCGCGCCTTCGTTGATTTCCTCAAGGCAAGCGTTTGACGACAGATAGTCAGGTCATTGCTTCCGGCAGGCGCGCAGCTGTTGCGCCAAACACGTCTTCAAATGCCCTCCGAAGCGCGACGTCGACATCCTCCATCGTCACGGGCAGGCCGAGATCCACCAGCGAGGTGACGCCGTAACGCGGGTCGGCGACGCCGCAGGGCACGATGGCGGAAAAATGCGAAAGCTCCGGCTCGACATTGATGGCGATGCCATGGAATGACACCCAGCGCCGCAACCGCACGCCAATCGCCGCGATCTTGTCCTCGTGGCCTGCGCCCTTGTCCGGCCGCCTGACCCAGACGCCGACGCGATCCTCGCGGCGTTCGCCGCGCACATTAAAGGCGTCGAGCGTGCGGATGATCCATTCTTCAAGGCCGGCGACATAGGCACGCACGTCCGGCCGGCGGCGCTTGAGGTCGAGCATCACATAGGCCACCCGCTGGCCGGGGCCGTGATAGGTGAGCTGTCCGCCGCGGCCGGTGGTGAATAGCGGGAAGCGCGGATCGAGCAGGTCGCCTTCCTTGCCGCTGGTGCCCGAGGTGTAGAGCGGGGGATGCTCCAGCAGCCAGACCAGCTCGGCTGCCCTTTGATCGGCAATATCGGCCGCACGTGATTCCATCTCCACCACGGCCTCGGGGTAGGGCACAGGAGCAGCCGAAATCCGCCATTCGACCTCGCCGCCGCCTTTGGCTTGCGCGAACGTCGTCAAATCAAGGCTTTGGCGGTCATTAACCATTGGCTAACCATAACGTGGTCAGGTGGAACCACACCAATTTAGTCCCCCTTTAGCGGTTTCGAAGTGGCCACTCTCGATAAAGTCAGCGTCGATCTCATGGTGGTGCTCGGCACCACGACCATGCCCATCCACCAGGTGATGCGGCTTTCCCGCGGCGCCATCATCGAACTGGACGCCACGGAGGCGGACGAGGTCAAGATCCTCGCCAACAACCTTCCGGTGGCTTCCGGCGTGGTGCTGGTCGATCGCAACCGTATCGCGGTCGAAGTCAAGCAAATGCTGCCGAAATCCCCTGATGTCAGGTAGTTATCGGAGCGCAAAACTTCCTTGTCCCCCCATCCCTGATTTGTTACATCGGCGCCGTTGATCCGGCGGACGCTTGTCCTTCCAGCCGGTATCCCAAGCGCTCGTGGCGGAATTGGTAGACGCGCTGCCTTGAGGTGGCAGTGAGTAAAATCGTGGGGGTTCGAGTCCCTCCGAGCGCACCAAGGGCATAAGTCATTGTTGCGAAAAGTATTTTCGCTATTTTTACTCCCACATTGTTACTCGCAGCGAATGTTGGTGCTTTGTTTGGTCAAATCTTCCCGATTTGATCTCGCGCGTCTTGATCACGCCTGCGCTTGTGGTCGTTACATTTTTATTTGAACCAACGCCCCGCGAAGGAAAACCACCATCTGCTCACGAGGGGGCAGTGGCGTAGCCCAGCGTAGAAATCGACGGGCTCCACTCTCATCCGTGAGCGACTACGCGGCCTCCCGAGCTCCGTTTCCGTCAAACGACACACGGTTAGGGTGCCGCAGCCTGCCGACGCGCCCTTCATCAGGATTTCCTCGATCCCGCGCAGCAGTTGCAAGCTTTCGCGTGGGGAGATTCTGTGGCGAACCGTCCCCTGCGTCTTAGGGCGGGGGGATCCTGCGCGACTCGAGCTACGCTATGCGTGTTCTGATCGCCCGCAACGAAACTCATGCGTTAAGCTTGATGTTCGGTGCGGCGGTTAGTTCTGGAACTGCACATCAGGCAAGGCGCGGCCCCCGCGCAGGGTGTGCTGTTGGGTGTCCACCGCTGCTTCCGGCCACCCGGCGCGCCAGCCTGCTGTAGCGGCTGCCATGTTGCTTCTAGTCGGAAGGCGACCATCTGATGCACCGTCGCAGAGATTTGGCTATGCGCAGCACGCAGGAAATTCCTACGAACGACCCGCATTGCGACGCGCCGAGCCCTGGATATCACCCGAGTGATCCGGAGAGCGCGAGCCGAAATCACCATGTGAGAAGTCGAGCTTGGCCAGCGCTTCACCCGGGTTACGATACATGCCGCCCTTTCCGTAGTCGTCGGGCGGCTTCGGGCCGCAATAGTCCTTCGGCAGGCCGTCGCCGTTCTTGGCGTCCTTCCAGCCACCATCGTGCTTGGCGTACTCGCCCTTGCCGTCTTTCGAGTAGTCGATCTTACCGGCCTGCTTCAAATAGTCGCCTTTACGGCCGTCATCGGAGCATTCGTCGTGGCCCTGGGCGAGCTTGGTCGATTTCGCATCTTCGGCGGCAAACCCGGTGTGACCAGCATCGCGCGCAGGCGCCGCTGCTGGTGTGCCGCCTGAAACTCCGACCTGAAAGGGCTGGGCCGCCCTGGAAAGACGGATGATCATATCCGCTCCGTGGGAGATTTCGGGTCGGTGTGCTATGCTCACACGAGTCATATTTAGATGCTGGAGATTGGCATTGATTTCTTTTTCCTTGTCCGTGTCCAGATGTGCTGTGCCCTCGTCCAGAAACAGGATCTTTGGTCGGCGATAGAGCGCGCGCGCAAGCAGTACTCGCTGTTTCTGCCCGCCGGATAATGAGCTTCCCATGTCACCGATGAGGCTGTTGTAGCTCATCGGCATTGCCATGATATCGTCGTGGATGCCGGCAATCTGCGCACACTCGATCATCCATTGCCGATCGAAGGTCGTCTCAAAAAAGCAGATGTTGTCGGCAATGGATCCTGACAGCAATTGATCCTCCTGCATGACCGCGCCAATGTGTTCGCGATAAGCGCGCGGTCCGATCTGGCCCAATGGAAGGCCGTCGATCAGGACCTCCCCGCTCGTTGGCTCGAGCAGCCCAAGCATAATCTTGACTAGAGTTGTCTTGCCGCAGCCGGAAGGTCCCATGATCGTCACGAATTGTCCCGGAGCAATGCACAGATTGACGTTGTTAAGAATCAGAGGCTCTGCTTCTGCATAACGGAAGCACACGTTGCGCACCTCGATCGAGCCGCGGATCGGTCGCACATACGACAGATCCTGGTCGTGTCCCCGCTCTAGGGGGGTGAGCGCAATGTCGGCGAGGCGCTCCAAGTGCAGTCCGAGAATCCGCAGGTCCACCAGCTTCTCGATTAGCAGCGCTGTCCGTTCGGCGAACTGCAGCTTGTAGCTGACGAACGCGAATATCATGCCAACAGTGATAAGGTTGTCCAGTGCGAGGCGAGCGGCGAGGTAGATTGTGATTACGTTCTCCAGGCCGTATATCGTGTCGTTGATGGCTTTGAAGCTGATCCTCGCCCGGCCTAGCCGCACGTTGGCATTTACGTACTCGGCATAGCGGTTCAGCCACTGGCTCTCCCGCTCGTTCTCTCGGTTGAGCAGCTTCAGGCTCTGCACCGCCCGCACGGTTTCGATGAAGTTGGAGTCTTCCTGTGCCTTGCTGTGAATGGCCGCTTCGCTCCGTTGTCGGAATATCCTGAAGAGAGCTAGTCGCAAAGCGGCGTACAGCGCGAACGCGAGCAGGACAACGAATCCGAGCTGGACGCTGTATGCGAACATCAACGCCAGCATCAACACCGACATGAGACCGTCGATCAAGCCCGTGATCAGTCCCTCCGCGAGCATGTTGCGGATGGGCTCGATCGAGCCGAAGCGCGACAGGATGTCGCCGATGTGCCGCTTTTCGAAAAATGAGAGGGGCAAACGCACCAGATGGTGAAACAGCCGGGCGCCGATCTGAAAGCTGAGCGTGTTCTGCAGAAGAAGAACAATGAACGAGCGGACCGCGGTCGACGCGACTTTGATCAGGACGAGTAGCGCGAAGCCAAGCCCGAGTACGAGCAGAAGATCGACATCGCCTCTGGCGATGACCTCGTCTACCGTGAGCTGCATGTAGAAAGGAGCGGCGAGGATAAGGATCTCGATGACCACCGAGAGAACCAATATTTGCGCTAAGACATGGGAGTTTCCCCTCATTCCGCTCCAGAATGCTGAGAACGGTAATCGCACTCTCTGGTCTGTGCAGCAGAACCCTTCACTGGGTGAGAGTTCAAGTACGACTCCAGTGAGATGTCTCGATGCCTCGGTGATGGGAAACCATTTCTCACCGGCGGCGGGATCGTGAACCACGATCCCGTGTTTCTTGCACGCCTTCAGGACAACGAAATGATCCATGTCCCAGTGCAGGATAGCCGGGAGACGCAGTTGGCTCAGATGGTCAACCTCGATTCGCAGCGGCCGGCATGCCAGGCCCAGGTGAGCCGCTATCTCCATGAGGTCGCGGAGAGTGACACCCTTCAGCGAGACTGCGTACCGCCGCCGCAGGCTATTCATGTCAGTTCGACGGCCATGATAGAACGCTACCATGGCAAGGCATGCCAGCCCGCATTCCGCTGCCTCTGTCTGCCTGATGACCGGGAGGAACCCGCGTCCGCTGAAATTCAACAGTCCCTGCATGAAGCTACATCCTTGCGCTCAGCATCGGGTCAAGCAGCCACTGCATCAGCGAGCGCTGCTCAAGGATCACGTCGGCCTTGAGCAGCATGCCTGGCTGAAGCGACATCTTGCGCCCATAGGCATCGATGTCGGGCCGTTCGGGAAGCACAGTCACGCGGTACGCCGGCTCTTTGAGAGTGATCGGCCCAGTAGCATCATTGCCGGTCAGGATCGTGTGAGAGACTTTTGCCACGGTGCCGCGGTAGGTGCCGAATTTCTGATAGGGAAATGCATCGTAAAGTATCCTGACTTGCTGGCCGGCGCGCACGAATCCGGACGCGCGCGTCGGGAAGAACAGCTCCGCCTGCAAGGTCGAATCAAGTGGGATGATTTCGAGCTGCATATGCTTCGGATCAGCGACCTTCCCGACGGTCGCCTGCAGCGTGGACACGCGTCCACTCGTCGGCGCCTTGATAACGTAGGCCCGCCGTCCGTCCACCTCGGCGGTGCGTTGTTCGATCCAGGAGAGATCGCCACGCAGTACGCGAGTCCGTTCTGCGGCAACGGTCGGAAGTTGCTCGAGCGTATGCCGAGCATCAGTCAATTGGGTGCGTCGTACAGTGATCTGCTGATCGAGCGACGCCAAGTTCTGCGCTTGTTCGAGCGCCGCCTGCTCGCGGCGCTTCAATTCGACGGCAGGCAACGCTCCCTTCGCGATTAGCGTGGCACCGGTCGATACAAAACTTTCGGAAAGCTTCAGCCGTTCGTTCTGGATGTTGCGCTGGTCCTCGAGTTGGGCAATCTCCCCCTCGATTCCCTTGGCTGTAGAAGCGAGGCGCTCGTGTTCCGAGGCGGTACGGCGCTCTTCCGCAGCGATCTGTCGCTCGATCACCTCGCGTTGCCGCGCCAGCGCTGCGAGAACGGCGGCATTGACGTCATCGCCGTTGGCGCTGATTTGGGAAGTGACTATGGTCAGGAGCGGGTCGCCCTCGGCAACCTCCTGACCCTCCTTGACGTGGAGTTCATTGATGAAACCCTGTTGCGGCACCAGAATTTTGGCCGTTCCGAGGGTCGGAGTTAGATAGCCGGTGACGGTTTCCTTGCGCGCGTATTGAGCGATGGAGATAAAAACCAAAATGAATGCAACAAGGCCCGCAAGAGTCCAGCTGAGGATCATGCTCGATATCGGCTGCAGCGATACGACCTCGCCCCAGCTGTGGCGTTGATGCAGAAAGTCAATTGCTTCCTGGCGAAATAGAGCTGGCCGTGTCGCCATGAACGCACCTTGGTTACGTTTCGTTGGTTACGTTTCGTTCGTCAATTTACGCCGCTCTCCGCCTGATATCCTCCGCTGCGGCACGGATGGGTACCGCACAATGCGATGGAGAACCGCTCCTCGTATGGGGAAAGCGGGTTCCTCCCCCCGCATCGGGCCGAAAGAAACTGACCTGCGTCGGCAGCGCGGCAGAGTTGGAGTCTCATTGTGGCTCACTCCGCTCGTCCCTGGGCGGTGCACCGCCCAGGGTACGAGCAGATTGGGTGGCTACGTTTTTTGGACGGCTACGTTTCCAAAACCAACCTGAACCGCGACGTTGTTATCGTTGAGGAAGCCGATGCCGATGAGGCCGCCGATGCCGCCATTGTTCGTGTTTCCTCCTCTGCAGCAGCCTGAGCCAGCCGCAACCAGATCGAGTTCCTGATCAGACAGCTCGATAGGGTGAGTAAACTTTTCCATCTTCTCCATGTTGGTCTCCTTTCGATGTGAGTGGCGGGATATGGCCGTAACTGCTGCCACGTTATAGCTAGTCGCACGACGCCGATCTGGATGCACTTCGCACAAACTTTTTCTGTGCGGCATCGCTAGGCGCTCGCTTCTTATCTATTTCTATGCCATCCGCGGAGGCAGCTAACGTTCTCGTCGACTCCACGCTGCAGGTCGAGATCTTCCATTGACAGGTTCGGCACCAAGCGCGCTCGCATGCGCAGGTGCCAACCTTTCGCCCGCACGCTGCATGGCGTGAGTATGATATAGAGGGGATCTGCGGGCACGCGCAGAAGGGTAAAAGATTGCATTAGAGAATGATTTACAGACAGGAAGCGCCTTGCCGCTGCGAACGGCTCACCGCATCGTGGGCCAGCGCTATATCGCAGATGATGTACCCCCAGGCGCATTGAGGTCGGGCATGAAGCGCACAGCTTCGACTCCCGCCGCTAGGTCGGCGGGGCTAGAGTCACAGCGCCGTTGCAATCGCGCGGTAACAGGGCGTTGCTCTTGCCCACTTGCTTCCTCTCCGCAGATGATGATCGTACCGTCGTCGCTCCGTTCGTCGATGGTGTCTTCGTGCAAGAGGGGAGGTGGGCTGCCAACGGAGTTGTTTCTGCTTGTTACTCTCGTTCGGTGTTGATGGCGCTGAGCCCTCCACCTCTAGTCGGAATCCGCCAATCTGGATGCAACGTCGCGCAAATATCGCGGATGAGGAATAACGCTTGCCATTCAGAATGCCGCTTGATCTCGAAGAGATCGCATCAAGATCACTGCAATTCGCGTTTTAGAATCCGTCAACTAGATCGTCGATCGGTACTAAGATGCCGAAACCCCGCCAAGGCAGAACCACGTGCATTGCGTGCAACGAATAAGGCAGGTCACCGCGGATTGCGCGGCGAGAGAATGTGACGTTCCGGTCTGATGAGGACGTCACGCCTTTGTGATGGGGCAGATCGAAACAATTTTTAATGAATGAAGTAGAGCCCTGACTTGAGTTTAATCACCCGTTCATTGTGCACTCGGAAAAGTGCAAGTCATCAGTATTGCCTTGCACGGAATAGGGGTTGCGTACCGTGCCCCACCAACGCGCGTGCTTCACCTATGAAGCTTCTTTCTCCGGCGCAGTGCAGGCTGACACATATCGTGATTGCGAAACGGCTTTCAATTATGAAGCGGCGCTAATCGAGTGCGCCGCCGGGTCGCAGTTTGCCGTCGGGGAGATCTATGCCCGGGAGAAGGACAAGTTACGCGCGGTGGCGCACCGGATTGTCCACGACAGGTCGCGCGCGGAGGACGTCATTCACGATGCATTCGCGCAGATTCTCCGATGCGCCAAAGACTTCGATCCTGCACGCGGATCCGCGCGGGGCTGGATCTACGCGATCGTCCGCCACACAGCACTCAGGATGCAGAAGAATGCTAGGCGGGAACTCGCGCTCGAGGACTACACGCTGAACGCCATCTGCGAACGTGAACGGACGGCACCGAACCCCGCGTCGGGCATCCCGGACAGCATGACGTTACGGACGATGCTCGATCAACTCGAGCCAAAGCGCCGCGCGAGCCTGCTTCTGGCGATCATCGATGGGCGCACGCATGAGGAAATCGCCCAATACCTCCGGGTTCCGGTCGGAACGGTCAAGGCCTGGATCCGGAGAGAGCTGGTGGCCATGCGCCGGCAGCTCGAATGAGGCGTGTAATTTGTTTTGCGCGCTGCATCCATCGTGGCGCGTCGGCGACAGTAGGGTGAGGGCGCCGTGACCCGGACAAGGCATGGCCCGTCGCAAACCCGAAGCTAGGAGCGAAACCATGTCTATCCTGAGCTGGGTCACGAGCATTTTTGGACTGGCAAGGATTCCGGGAATCGGCGTCCCACGCGAGGAATGCGACTCAACCACGCTCGACGACCGCGGCAACGGCGAGAACTCCAAGTGGAATGACGATCACAGGGGTCGCGAGGACTACTCCAAGCAAGATGGTGGCTGGAAGGACGCCAAGAACGACGCCTGGCAGGCGCAGAACGACTATTCCGACGCCAAGCCATCCGACGACTACGGCAAGGGCGACACCTATCGAAGCCCAGGTGAAGCGCTTGCCAAGCTAGACTTCTCACATGGTGATTTCGGCTCGCATGGTCCGGATCATTCGGGTGACATGCAGGTCGCGCTCGCTTCGATGTCGTCCGACGACGCGCTCGAATACGCCATCGGCCAGATGGGCCCTGCGGATCACTTCGACGTAGGGCATTTCGATGTGGCGGCGGACGCGTCGCACGACACGGGCTCCTGATGCTCCGAATACGCGAGAGTAGTTTCTGATTCGAACGAGAAAAAGGGCGGCAGTCATGATCGAAGTGGAAAAACGCGAACTGTTCGAACAAGAGCGGAAAATCTTCGAAGCTGCGGTGCAGCGTGCGGACAAGCGATCGGGCTCTTTCAATTTCTTGACTTGGTCGTTCTTCATTGCCCCGCTGACTGCCTGCGACGAGTTTCTTGTGGGCATTTTCAAATCCGCGGCGGCCGAGCAGGAGGTCGTCAAAACGGCTCAGGCAGGCGCCGCGCCGCAGGAGGCGAATGACCATCTGCCGGCGATTGATCCTTCGAAAACGGGCGCAGAGGATGAGACGGCCAAAAGGCCCGTCGCGTCGTCGGAGGCGCGTGCGACCCAGTTCGATCCGACCGGGCTTTTGGCGCAGCCGCATGACGATGCGCTCAAGCCGAGCGCCGCCCGCAGCGAAGCTGTCGCCGCCGAGGGGACGGCGATGATGCCGAGCCCCGCCATGATGATGCCGAACCCCGCCATTTTAACGCTCACACCTCACTCGAAGATAGTTCCGTCAACCCGCTATCAGCGGATTCCCACCCCGGAGGCACTCAAATGCAGGGTGGGTCAAAGCGCGAATCCGCTCAGTCCAACGTGCTACTCTTTCAGCCCGTCGATGATCGGCTTCGTTCCCCTGCTTGGAGCTGTCGGCGGTCTCAGCAATGACGTGGTGGGTGGGATCATGCCGGTTGAGGCGCAGCCGGTGCTGGCGACGGAGACCAACACCAACACCGTAAGCACGCTGACCCATGACGTCGGCGCCACGATCGCGCCGGTCGCGGCGGCGGTGCAGCCGATGCTGGCGACGGTGACCGACAGCGTGGGCACGCTGAGCCATGACGTGGATGGCACGGTTGCGCCGGTCGAAGCGGCGGCGCAGCCGGTGCTGGCGACGGTGGCCGATAGTGCGGCGACGCTGACCGATGACGTCGGCGCCACGATCGCGCCGGTCGCGGCGGCGGCGCAGCCGGTGCTGGCGACGGTGGCCGATAGTGCGGCGACGCTGACCGATGACGTCGGCGCCACGATCGCGCCGGTCGCGGCGGCGGCGCAGCCGGTGCTGGCGACGGTGACCGACAGCGCGGCGACGCTGACCGATGACGTCGGCGCCACGATCGCGCCGGTCGCGGCGGCGGCGCAG
>NZ_JADPJL010000002.1 GCF_023073415.1 Bradyrhizobium sp. 190
GAAGATGCGGATGGGTGCGACACACTTTTTGATGAAGCGGTTGCCCAATGTCGCGACCGAAATGGCGCTGAACGTACTCGCCTACAACCTCACGCGCGTCATGAACATCGTCGGCATCAAGCCGCTCCTGGTAGCAATCCGGGCGTGAAGAGCTCGAGCTGTTATACGCATCGTGTGACCGTTCAGGTCGCTCAGCGGCCCGAGGTTGCGCCCGGGTTGAGATACAGCAAGAATACGCTCAGACCGTCGTGTCGACCCGGATCGTTCCCGGTTGCGTGCAGTTTTTGGGGGCGGAAAAACGTTTTCACACAGTCTGGACCCGAATGTATGGTCCGGCCGTGCGTTGCAAGAGGATTTCAACGAGCTGGAGGTAAGCGGTCTTGCATCAATGCATCCGGCCTTTGGTTGGAGGCGATGCTCCGGGCCATCATGGATATCAGCGCGCCTGTGACCTCATTAGCGGATAGGCCTGGACGGGCCATTTGGGTCACCAGTTTTCACAGGCGCCGGGAAGACCGGACCTCCATCTCGTCTCATTCTCTCGCAGACCTCGGCAGGTAAGTTATTACGCGACCTGAGGCTTGCTTGCCTCGAAGGTTCGACCACGGGCAAGAACACTCCAGTCGATGCGCGCAAGCGGAACACGCATGGGCGAGGCCGTCCGGGTCCTCCCACCAAGGCAGGCGATTGGGGGGACGCCGAATTGACCGGTGCCTGAAAATTTAGTCCGAATAAAATCAAGGTGGGGGCGATGAAACCCAAACGAAAACGACCGTCGATTCGGGTCCGGCATCCGTGTCACCGGTGGCGCTGGCGAAGCACCTCGATTGCGGAAGGACGTACATCCAGAAACTGGAAGCCGAAAATGTCATCCACCGGCTGCCGGGTGGCGGCTACGCCCTCGACCAATCCCGCACTGCTTACATCAGGCATTTGAGGCGCATCCGGACGCAATCTCCGAAAGACAGCAGCGGACAGCGCTTTCACGTCTGCGAAAATGCGGCTCTTGCAACTGCGGATCGCGGGACGTCGGATCGAGGCGGCCGTCAACGAAACCTTGCAACAGATCAGCGATGAAGCTGGACGTCGCGCGGCACAGTTCGGGAAGCCGAGCAAGATCGCGACGAAGGAGAATGCAGTTGACGACGCCGACGGCTGAGACAGAGGCTATTCGTCGCTCCGATCTCTCCGCATTTCTTCAAGCTGTTGTCGCAACCGTCGCTGACTATTCTCTAACGGCTCCACAGGCTCACCTCGCTTACCTCGAGTGGGAATGATGAAAATTAGCAAACTGAACAGGAGCGTCATGCCGCCGACGACGAGCGCCAGACCTAAAGTACCCATCTCGAAGCCTCAAAAGAAGCAGACTAGCGGACGATTGGAAACTTCACCAACGGCCATCGCCGATCGGTTCTATTCTGGCGGATTGAAGTATTGCCGAAAACCGATAGGCACATCGTAAATTCGCAACCGAGGCCCGGCAGAGCCCTGAGCAACGCGGGTCCCAACTGACCCCCTTGACGTGGTCTTGCCGACCAGTTGTCCGGGCGGCCCTAGGACAAATTTTAACCGCTAGCCTCTACACTTTGGTTGATCGCGGTCGTGCCGCGAGAGTTTTGCCGTAAGGGAAAGCCGCCCCAGACCCGGTGGGTTTCCCGTTTATTTTTCAGTTCGATGATCGATTTAGATGGAAAACCGCAAGGCACATCGTATCGCATTTGCGCGGGGTTTTCCCGCTAACATGATGGCAATTGACGGTACTTGGCAGCGCCCGTGCACGATGGAAGACGCATCGGATACCGGCGCTAGACTAACCGTCGACGGCTCGATTGAAGGTCTTGCCCTAAAAGAGTTCTTCCTTGTGCTTTCGACTATGGGAAAAGCATACCGGCGCTGCCAACTCGCTTGGGTCAACGGCGATCAGGTTGGCGTCTATTTCCTCAAGTCGGGCGACAAGAAGAAAAAATCCTAAAGGCCATTTGCCGTGGGGGTGGACTGGCCATTGAGCAAGAAAGCAGTTGGCCCGCCCTATGGGGGACGGCCGCACCAGAGGCTTATCATGCCAGAAATTGATCAGGAATGTTCTTCGTTGGCAGGATTTGAGCGCCCTACAGCGCAATCACGTCTAGCCTTACACCATGGTGTCGGTTACGCATTAGCCACGCCGTTTCTCGTGAGGGCTCGCAGGGACGATCACTTCTTCACGGTAACCCTCGCAACAGCGAAGGAAGCGTACGAACAAGCCGTCGAGTGGCAGGTCGTCGGGAGGCTCACGGATATCTCGATCAACGACGGCGACAAAACCTTTTCGATCAGTGAGTTCTCGTTGGTGATGGCTCTCGCAGAGATCGAGAATACGGTAGGTGCCGAGGCGAAGGATTGAGTGCGGGCGACGCCGCAAAAGGAACGGCCCCGGTGCGGGGCTGGCGTTCACCGGGACCGCCGCACTACTCAGCGCTCATCCCTGAGCGCGCACCAACTCTACCGGGTGCGACATCTTGGTCTCGCATGGAAGCTATGTGTTCTGATCTGTCAGAGAGGGTGTCCTATGTGCGTCAGCCACTTACTTTCGAAATAGCTTTGCAGCGGCTTCGTGGAGCTTGTCGCGGTCGCGGCCAAGCTTACGCATCAGTTCGCGCGCCCGTTCGGGTGTGATGTCATGTTTACGCGCGAAGTAGCCACCGTCATAGGGCTCGTCCGTTTTGCGCCGCCGCGTCTCGCTTGGCCTTTTTCGTTTCGGCATGCCTATCCGCGCAATCGTCTCTACGATCAGCATCCCCAACCACCTGCTTCATTCCAAAGCAGGCAGCGCAACAGACCAATCTATAGGGGGTGAATTTTTGGACGCGCTGATCCCCGGCCCAGGGAGTCAATATTGCAGGCCGAATGACAGCCGGATAGCAGGAGCGGGCTCCGGCGCCGGCGGGCAAGAAGCCGCTTACGGTTGTCTTGGACCAGGATGTGAGATCAAGGCCTCTAAGATCGGTGCGATTGAAGACGGGCTGAAGGTCTCGGGCATCAGAGAGGAACTGCTGCGGCAGTGGTTGGCGGCAGGAGAAAAAGTCGCCGCTAGGAGGACCTACAGATAGGTACCGTGCCCTTTCCGGAAGCGCGAGATGCGCTCTCCTAGGCCAAACTTATACGACGACCTCTCACTCCACTAATCGAGAGCCAAGATCCAGTTCAACATCTTCGCGCGAATGCCACCACCTTCGCGGATTTGAGCGCATTGACCACTGCCCCCGGTTCGCGAAAAGCGGCCGTTATGGCCCGACCGCGAGTCACGGCGTATTTGCCAGTTCGACAGGGAGGTCCGCGGCGTCAAGCTGCGACGCTCTTTGCGGGTTTGATCCGCTGGAACTCATCGAGTTCCAGTTCCGCTTCCGCCTTTGCAATGGCCAGCATTCGAACAGCGTGGGCGATGTTTTCCTCGGAGTGATTGGCCATCACCTGCATGCGAATTCGGGCCGCACCCTTGGGAACGGCGGGAAACTCCACGAGGTTGGCGACCAATCCGAGTTCGATCAGGCGTCTGGAAACGAGACGTGCCAAGCCTTCCGAACCCATTTTGACGCAAACGATCGCGGATGGATCGCCATAATAGTCGAGGCCGGCCTGCTTCAACTCGCGACGAAGCGACAGGACGTTGGCGAGCATCTTGCGCCGTAGCGCGTGCCCTTCGGCGGAGGCGATGATCTCGAATGCCTTGAGGATCGTCGCGGCCTGCGCCGGCGAAAGGGCATTGGAGAAAGTGGCAGGGGCGCTGTAAAAGCGTAGATATTCCTGCACCGCTCGGCTCTTGCAGGCGACGAACCCACCGTTCGACGCAAACGTCTTGGAAAAGCTCCCCATTACAAGGTCGACCTTGCCGAGCATGTTCTGCAAGCCGATGTGGCCGCGGCCGTCTTCGCCCAAACAGCCAAGATCATGTGCGACGTCGACGACAAGTGTCGCATTGAATTCGTGGCAGAGAGCTTGCAAGGCGGCGAGATCAGGGGTGTCAGAGTCCATCGAGAACAATCCCTCCGTAATCACGAGGATTCCGTTCTCTTTGTCCTTGGCCCGGATTTTCGCGAGGATGTTTCGGCAATATTCATTGTCGAGGTGCCGGAACAGATGAAGGTTGCTGGTTGCGGCGTGAGCGCCCTCCTGCAGACAGGAGTGTGCCAGCATGTCCATCACGATATGGTCGGCCGACCTGACGAGGCCCTTCACGACGCCGAAGCCTGCGGCCCAACCTGTCGGGTACAACACGACGTGGTCCATCGCCAGGAATTCGGCGATCTTGCGCTCGAGCGCTACCGAGTACGAAGTGTTGCCGACAAGCGCAGGAGAGCCTGCGCTATGTACCCCGCAGCGCTCGATGGTCTCGATGGCCGTTGCCTTGATGGCCGGATGCGATGCCAGGCTGAGATAGTCCTGCGACGCAAAGTTGACGCCGCGCATTCTGTTGCCCTGGTCGTCCTGCGCCGTGCAAACGGTCGTTGGACCGTCCTCCGTGGCGCGAGAGAAGGGCCAGAGCCCGTGATGCCGGCGTAGATCCTGCCAGCGGAAGAAACCTCCCGTGCGTCCCAACAGGTCTGGCCCACCGGGGATGCGGAAATCCCTCATGCTGCCCGTCAAGGCGGCCGGCGAAATACCGGTGTACGAATCGTTTGAAGCCATCCTGCGCTCGTTTTTTTGGTTATTCTGTTGAGCGTGCAGGATGCCCGGGACGAGATTAATTCCTGGTTGGATATTGGGAAGTTTTCCGGCCTTTTCCGGCGAAATTTATGTTTGGTTTTCTGTACCTTAAGAGCTGCACAGAAAGTCATGCCGGACGCCAGGAAGGGCCGCGGGGGTCTTGGGCGCCCGCGCGCGTAAAGGCGGCGTTAACCATAGATGGCGCAATGTGTCTTTCACGTTTCAAGGCCATCCGGAGCAAGCGAGGAATCCATGATCGGCGTCCTGGAAGACCCTACCAAGCCGTTCCGCAAGAATTCACGCCGCGTAGCGGCTGCGGCGGCGGTTGTCATTGCGCTTTCCGCGCCCGCATTCGCTGCGGATTTGCGACTGCCTGTGAAGGCGGCCCCGCCCATCCCGCCTGTTCCGGTATTCTCATGGACCGGCTTTTATATCGGCGCGAACGGCGGCTGGGGCTCAAGTCGCAACTGCTGGGATCTTGTTCCGCCCACGCCGGTGCCCCCCGCGCTGCTCGGCCCCGAAGGCTGCCACGATGCGACAGGCGCTGTAGCCGGCGGCCAGATCGGCTATCGCTGGCAGGCAGGCGCCGCAGTCTTTGGTTTGGAAGCGCAGGGTAACTGGGCTGACCTCAACGGCAGCAAGATCAGCCCGCCGTTCCCTGCCACGACCAACCGGTCACGGATCGAAGCGTTCGGCCTGTTCACCGGCCAGATCGGCTGGGCCGTCGAAAATACACTGTTCTACGTCAAAGGCGGCGGCGCCGTCACCGATAGCCGCTTCCGCTACACCGACAACGCGACCGGCGTCGTTCTCGGCGCTGCGAACGACACGCGATGGGGAGCCGCGGTAGGCGTCGGCCTCGAATTCGGCTTCGCTTCGAACTGGTCGGTCGCTGTGGAGTACGATCATCTGTTCATGCAGGACCGCACGTTTGACTTTACCAGCCCGGCTGGTGCTTACGCCGGCACGGTTGCCACCCGTCAGGATGTTGATCTCGTCACGGCCCGCGTGAACTACAGGTTTGGTGGCCCCGTGGTTGCGAAATACTGACCGCGCTGAAGTTCGACGCATAAAGAAAGGCGGGCCGAAAGCCCGCCTTTCTTTGTGGGCAATGTAAGCCGCTCGGCAGAATGCTTTTTAGCGTGGGCCTAGGCGGCCGGACTCTCACGAGCGGCCGAAGGCAGATGCGACCGCATCTTGCCAAGCAGCCGCTGCAGGTCGACGGGCTTCGTATCAAAATCGGAGCAGCCAACTTCGACGCTCTTGTCGCGATCGCTGGCGAGCGCATGGGCGGTCAGCGCAATCACGGGAATGGCGGATGTCGCCGGATTGGCCTTGATCCGCTGTGTTGCTTCCCAACCGTCCATTTCGCCGAGCGCCACATCCATCAGGATCAGATCGGGCAATTCGCTCGCTGCCATGTCCACGCCTGTTGGACCGTCACAGGCACAGCAGACAGAGAAGCCGTTGCGCTCGAGACGGCGCGTGAGCATGTCCCGGTTCATCTCGTTGTCTTCAACCAGCAGAATCCTATGCATGGGCAATCCCGGCTGACGCAGGCAGAGCAGTGTCGGTGACGTCGGGAACGAGCGTCGCCGCGGCGTAGCGGTCGGATTTCCGTCGACCTTCGACGAGTGGCATTCTGATGGTAAAGCGGCTGCCCTTTCCGGGTTCGCTTTCCACGGAGATCTCGCCGCCCATCAACTTGCAGAGCCTTTGGCTGAGCGCCAATCCAAGTCCCGTACCGCCATACTTGCTGGTGCTGGAGTCGTCGGCGACAGTGAATTTCTCGAAGAGCTTCGGCATTTGATCCGATGCGATACCGATTCCCGTATCGCTGACGTCAACGATGAGTTGATCGCCCGCCACGCTCGTGAGGCGTCGCGCGGCGATTTCCACCCTCCCGTTGTGGGTGAATTTGGCTGCGTTATCAGTCAGCTGCCCAACCACATTGCGAAACCTTCCAGCATCGCAGAGCGCGGCCCCCAGATCGGGGGAGATCGAACATGCGAGCTCGCTTCCGTTTGCCTCAACCGCGGTCCTCGCCTGCTCGGCAACATCGCGAAGCAATTCGCTGAAATCTGTCTCTTCCAGATACAGCTCCATTTTGCCGGCTTCGATCTTGGAAAGATCGAGCACCTCGTTGACGAGCTTCAGCAGGTGCTGTCCGGCCGTGTGTATCTTGGTCAGGTCAGCAATGCCGTCCCTGTCGCCTTCTATCTCGGCGTCTTCGAGCAGCATCTGGCTGTAGCCGATCACTGCGTTGAGCGGTGTGCGCAGCTCGTGACTCATCTTGGCCAGAAATTCGGATTTCGCGGCTCCCGCGCGCTCGGCTTCCTCGGTAGCCGCACGCAACGCCGATGCCGTCGCCATGTGCTGCCGCATCTCGCTTTCCAGCTCGCCCTGCGAGGCCTGGATCTTCGCATAATAGAGCGCCATCATCGCCACATAGATCGACGCCGCCGTCGTCGAGACGAGACCAAGCCCCTGCATCGCGGCAACCGGCAGCTTGCTGTTGATTTCGAAGCCATGCGAATAGAAGAGGCTGAATACCGCCACGTTGGCCACGAACATGGTCATTACGATCAGGCGCAGCCTGCTCGACGAGCCCAGATAGAAAAATGCCAGCAACGGTATGACGAGTACCCAGGCGAGCGTGGGCGACGTCACGCCGCCATAGAAGAAGCAGCTCCAGAGAATGCAGAAGATTAGGTTCTCGATCGACACCAGCGCAAGCGCGTCGTAGGGCACGCCGGCGCGTAGAATGAACGGAAATACCCAGAACGACGTGATCGACACCGCCAACACAGCCACGTCATATCCGGGCGCGGGATCGAGCAGATAGATCGAAATCGGGACGACGTTTCCGATGAACGGACCCAGGATGTGACTGACGAGAAACACGTGAGCACGGTTTCTCGTATCGCGGTCGGCGGCGATGCTGGGCGGAATGAAGTAATTGACCAGATTGTCGAGGGCAGCAAGTGCCGTTGCAAATTTGGCATTCATGAAATTGGGCCCCGCTTCCCGCGAGTTAGTTTTGCGATATTCCGATCCGTTACACTTGCGGCTTTGCAGGTAGAAATTAAGTGCAGTTTCCGGCAGCTAACAGTTTCACGGCTCGCTTAAACCCACGTTAATCAGCAGGCAGCCCTGACTATACCGAATATTAAAGAGCGGCACGCTAGCTTGCCGGCGATAAAACCGTGAGGGCTCGATATGCCCATTTGGCAAGAAGTCGTTAAGTTTATTGATTGGTTTATTCCAGCGGAGGCCAAGCTCGAGCGCTCCAAGCGGGAGCTCGCGCAGAACTTCGTATTCACTCATCTGTTCGGGCCACTGCTTTCGCAGTCCATCAGTGTGTTTCTCTATCTCAGCGACCCGCACCAGGGCGCTGCCTGCTGGACCGTCATCGCTTGCATCTGGCTGTTCTGGGCACTTCCGTTCGTCTACAAGACGAGCGGCAACCTGCAGCTATCGGCTCTGATCTCCGTTGAGCTGCTTGCCTTCACCTCGCTGTTTGGCGCCTACTTCTACGGCGGCGTCAGCTCGCCGTTTCTGCCGTGGTTGATCGTCAGCCTGCTGCTTGGCTTCTTCTATCTGTCGGGACGGCCAATCCTCGTCGTCGGCCTGTTCACGGTCAACATTCTTGGCTTCATTCTCGCCTACCTGCTGTGGGGCTTTCCGACGTTACTGTCGCACGAACAACTTTCGACAGTCGGCTGGATCTCGATCCTCTCCGCCACGATCTACATGTCGTGGATGGCGATCTACTACGCCAACATGATCACCGTGGGATCCGAACTCGAGCGCGAAGCAGAACGGCATCGGGAGACGGCGGTGCGCCTGCGCGAAGCCAAGGATATGGCCGATGAGGCGAACCGCGCGAAGTCGATCTTCCTGGCCAAGATGAGCCACGAGCTTCGAACGCCGCTGAATGCGGTAATCGGATTCAGCGAGATTTTGCTCGAGGGTGTGGAATTCGAGGGCAAGAACAGCCGAAAGAAGCCGGATCTCGAACGGATCAATTCCGCAGGAAAGCATCTGTTGTCGCTGGTGACCGGCGTCCTCGATCTGTCGAAGATCGAGTCCAACCATGTCGAGCTGAAGATCGAACAGTTCGATCTGAATAACATGGTTCGCGAGGTTATCGCCACAGTTCAGCCGACGGTGGCCGAAAAGAAGAACAAGCTCGTCGTCAGGTGCCCATCCAACCTCGGCATCGTGTCGACGGACCAGACCAAGCTGCGGCAGGCCGCGCTCAATCTGTTGAGCAACGCCGCGAAGTTCACGGAAGCGGGCACGATCATCCTCTCGGCGCAGCGCCGCAAGCATCAGGCGGGCGACTGGATCGAGATCCAGGTTCAGGACACCGGAATAGGCATCAGCGAGTCCGAAATCGGAAGACTCTTCCAGAATTTTGGTCAGGCCAGCCACGCGACATCCAGCAAGTATGGCGGAACGGGACTCGGTCTTGCGCTAAGCCAGAAGCTTTGTGCACTGATGGGCGGAGGCATCTCGGCAACCAGCGAGCCCGGACGAGGATCCTGCTTCACCATACGTGTGCTGGCCTGGATGACCGAGCAGCAGCCGGCCGACGAACTGTCCATCATTCCCGCGTTTGCGGCTGCCAGTCCATCGGCGGTGTAAAGATGTCCATCCAGAACACGAATGTAACTCGTCTCGAGGACTTTGCGTCACAGGAGTCCGCGAGTACCACCGCCAGCAATGCTGAGGTGCGTCCCCATTTGCTGATTGTCGATGACATCAGCGACAATCGCGCGATCCTTTCCCGGCGCTTTGAACGGCGCGGCTTTACCGTCACGGAGGCGGAATCCGGGCTTGCCGCCATAGAACTGATCGAGAGAGAGACGTTCGATCTCGTCCTTCTCGACGTCATGATGCCTGGAATTGACGGCATAGAAACATTGAAGCGGATCCGCGATCGAAAATCGGCGTCCGCACTTCCCGTCATCATGGTTACCGCCAAGTCTGAAAGCACCAACATTGTCGACGCTCTCGAGTGTGGCGCCAATGACTACGTCACGAAGCCGGTGGATTTTTCGGTCGCAATGGCGCGGGTGAATACGCAGATCAGCCGCAGGCGCGCCGAGCAGCAGGTGGAGCATGCGAATGAGCAGCTTCGCAGGACAAACGAAGCATTGGAGGCGCGCGTGGAAGAGCGCACCAAGCGCCTCGCCGACGCCAATCAAAGGCTCAAGGAAGAGATCTCAGATCGTGAGGAACTGCAGGCGAGATCCCAATATCTAGCTTATCATGATTCGCTGACGGGGCTCGGCAATCGGCTGCTGTTCAAGGAACAACTCGAGCAGGCGCTTACAGACGAAACGGTGACACTGCATCCGCTTGCGGTCCTGTTCGTAGATCTCGATGGATTCAAGGCGGTCAACGACACCGGGGGCCACTCGGTCGGCGATCTGCTTCTGAAGTCCCTTTCTGCCAAGCTTCGCGATCTGCTGCCGCCAACGGACCGCATTGCGCGGCTTGGCGGCGACGAGTTCGCGATCCTGCAGATATCGGGTGTCCAACCATCAGCGTCGATCGCTCTTGCGGAGCGAATCATCGGGGTTGCGGCTCATCCGCAGACCATCGAAGGAAACGACGTGACCGTGGGCGCGAGCGTCGGAATCGCGATTGTGCATCCTGGTGAAATGAATGCGGAAACCGTCCTTAAATGCGCGGATCTTGCGATGTACAGCGCAAAGTCCGGCGGTCGCGGCACATTTCGCATGTTCGATCCGAAGATGGATGCCGCCGTCCAGACCAGGCGGTCGCTGGAGCGGGATATGCGCAACGCGTTGGCCCAGGGCGACTTCAGCCTGTTCTATCAACCGCTAGTTAACCTGCAAACCAAGAAGGTAACCGCGTTTGAAGCGTTGATGCGCTGGCATCACCCCGAGCGGGGCTCGGTGGCGCCGTCGGATTTCATTCCGGTCGCCGAGGAGATGGGCCTGATCCTGCCGCTGGGCGAGTGGGCGTTGAGACAAGCATGCATGGAGGCGGTCCACTGGCCGGACGAAATCAACCTCTCGGTCAATCTGTCTCCTTTGCAGTTCGCCAAGGGGAACCTTGTTTCAACCGTCATGAGCGCGTTGGCTTCATCGGGACTACCAGCGAACCGCCTCGAGTTGGAAATCACGGAATCGGTGTTGCTCGAAAAATCCGAGAGAAACATCGGGATCTTGAATCATTTGCGCTCGCTGGGCGTACGGATCTCGATGGACGATTTTGGCACGGGCTATTCCAGCATCGGTTACCTGCGCAGTTTTCCTTTCGACAAGATCAAGATCGATCAATCTTTCGTCCGGGATGTGCTCGTTGACGAGGGAAGCCTGGCAATCGTTCGAGCGATCGCCGGGCTGGGTGTGAGCTTCGGCATGACGACAACCGCCGAGGGAGTCGAGACGGAAGAGCAAATGCGCTGCCTGAACCGGGAGGGCTGTATCGAAGTTCAGGGATACCTGCTCAGCAAACCGGTGCCGCCAGCCGAAGTGGCTGGATTGCTGGAACGCCTTGCTGCAAAAGCCGTTGATGCGCTAGATTCCGGTTCCTGAAGTGTGTGCTGCCGTGGCTACTGTGGTGCCGTCTAACAGCTGATGGATGGCCAGCGACATGGTAGCACGCACGGCGCCCTGCGATGCCGGCGAAGTTCTTCACGGAAACTCGCTTGGTTTTTGAGCCGTGAGCAGAGCCACACCATTGCGTGAATGTCCGTTCGTGGCCTCCGCACTTTGCGGACGTCGCAGATGGATGGTTAAATGTCCGCTGTTGAGATGCCGGCTCAACCGGTCGACGCAACACAGGCGTTAAATCTCTCTGCTGGTGTTTCAAATTGCAAGGTCTCACGTGGTCGTTCGTTTAGCTGACGAGCCACTTTGTTCAGATGGGCTTGCGAATGCACCGACAAGTCGGTGCCCTTAGGAAAGTACTGTCTCAGCAGGCCATTGGTATTCTCGTTCGACCCGCGTTGCCACGGGCTTTGCGGATCGCAAAAATAGACGTCGATGTTGGTCGCCAACGTAAAGCGACGATGATCCGTAAGTTCCTTGCCCCGGTCCCAGGTCAGGGATTTATATAGCTCCTTTGGTAGCTTCTTCGCCTGCTTGATGAGCGCGGAGACTACCGTCCGGGTGTCCTTGCCTGCCACCTTGGCCAACATCACGTAACGGGTATGACGCTCGACCAAGGTCGCGATGTAGGTGTTGTTCGGCCCGGACAGGAGATCGCCCTCCCAGTGACCGGGCACCGCCCGATCTTCAACCGCCGCCGGTCGCTGACGGATTGAGACGATATCCTTGATATGCCCCCGTTTATCGCCATTCGGGTCAACCGGCCTGGAGCGACGCATCGAGCGCTTCGATCGAAGATGGCTAAGCAGCTCTTTCTTGAGCACGCCGCGCGCTTGGACAAACAGGCTGCGATAGATGGTCTCGTGTGACACCTGATTACACTCGTCTTCAGGGTGCGTTCTCTTCAGCCAACCGGCTATCTGCTCGGGTGACCAATCCAATCTGAGCTTCCCTGCCACCGCCTGCCGAAGCCGCGGGTTGGTCGCTAACTTACAACATTTTGGACGACGAGATCGCGCCCAGGCATTCTCGTCCGCAAGTGTCGCTCGGTAGCGATCATAGCCGCCATTGCGACTCATTTCCCGGCTCACCGTCGATGGTGAGCGGCCAAGCAGTTTGGCGATCGATCGGGCTGATCGACGTGCCGTAACACCTCTGGAAATCACCTCGCGTTCCGCAAGCGTCAATGCCAACCTGGAGCGACGCCGCTCCGCAGGACGAATCCCACCATGCGGAGCCACCAGAAAATAGATCGACGATGACGGCTTACCAAAAGCTCGTCCAATCGCCTTTAGCGACTCCCCACGCTTCCAGCGGTCCCATAACTCCGTCTTCTCTGCCGCAGTAAAACCTCTATGAAATCTCCGTTCCATCCCACACTCCATCTTTTCCCTCTAAGATAAAGTGTTGCGGCGACCGGTTGAGACCACCAGAGAAGAACAGACATCGACGTTCCATAACGCCTAATTTGCGAATTCTTCGTGTAGCAGCAAAGCTAAAATGTCAGCACTGAGCAAAGTAGAGATGTCAGTTTCGGCTCCTTTTTGGGAGTTCGGAGGCTGTTATTTCGATGGGCATGGT
>NZ_JADPJL010000027.1 GCF_023073415.1 Bradyrhizobium sp. 190
CGCCAGCACGTCGGCCACGGCCGGGTGGCGCACGTCGAGGCCGAGCCCGGCACCGCCGGGCCGGGCGGCGAGGCTGCTCACCCGCCGGGCGAGGGTCGCGAGCGACAGCCGGTCGGCGCAGTCGGCGAGGTAGAGCCCGACCACGGCCGGGGCGGCGGGCAGCGGTTCGAGGCCGCGGGCGGCGCACCACCCCGCGAATTCCCGCCAGTCGGCCTCGTAGGCGCGGAGCGTGTTAGCGGCGCGCGCCTGCCGAGCGAGTCCGGCGGCGCGGGCGGCGACCGCTTCCAAGTCGAGCGCGGGGCCGATTGCGGTCTCTGCGACAGGGGTAGGAAGGGTGGTCACGGGGAACCCACGTCGTTGGAGGTTTCGGTCGCCAGCAGGTTCTGGATGAGCGTTCGGTGCGTGTGGTTGATTGAGAGGGTCCAGTCGATCTCGCACAGGAGGCGCTCGGCGCAGGTCCGCGCCTTCGTGCCGGGGTCGAGGCCGTGGAGGAGGTGAACTTGCCGTTCGCGCCGCCGCTCAGTCTCGGCGATCTCCCGATCTGCGTCCGCGAGCGCGTCATCGAGGAGCGATGAGGCCGGGACGGGCGCGACGGTCATCCCTGACCCCTCAGGTCCTGGAGCTGGAGTCGGGCCTCAAGGACAAGGCGTAGTTTCGCGTCGGCGAGATCGAGCAGATCCTGGGCGCTCGCCGGGAGGTCGGGGCGTTCCAGGGCCTCCTTCAGCACCCGCTGTTCCTGACGCAGGCCGTCCAGGGTGCGCATGTCCTCCGACATCAGCCGGTCCTGCTCGGCGGTGTCGGCCCCATCCCGGATTAGGGCGAGGAGCCCAGCAGTCCGCGCGGCCGAGCGCATCTCGATCGCGGCGATCTCCCGGCGCACGTCCCGGAGCATCTGCTCCAACAGCGCCACCATGACCGACTCCGTCTTGACCTCCGATAAGCGTCATTATCACAGCCCAGAAGACGCCACCCCGCGGCTGCCCACACCCTAGGCAGCTCCTTCACGAAACTGTGAATTGCCGCCAATTCGGGCTTTGGCGAGCCGCCAAATTCCATTAGGTTACTTTTAAGAATGTATTCACATGTGGCCAGTGAAGTCCATCGACTTCACTGGGGTGGCGAATGCCCCTCCACATGTGACGGGTCTCTCCCGTCTTTATGATGTCGTTCTTGCTCCTTGTAGCAGTATTTCTCAGCTTTTTCAAGATACTGTCTGCCGGTCCGGCCCACTTATCCAATGGTCTCCGCTCTGTACTTTCGGCAAAGAGCGATATTCATAGACGGCCTCGCAACTGGAAATGCCGGGGCCTCACATGTCCAACTCCAATCAGAACGAAGACCGCAAAGATCAGAATGCCTCCGCTGCGCCGGAAGCTTCAAACCCGCTGCGCCCTCATGATTGTCGATATCTCGTACAGGTCAGGAGAGCCGGTCACCTTTCATGGGAGTGCCGCAAGGAGAATGCCCTTCTTCTGAGTACCGCGACGTACGTTGCGGGCGTCCCCGTTCCGGAAGACGTGCGGATCGAACTCTGGGAATGCGAGATCGAGGATTTCGAGATCGATACCTGGGACCGCGTGCGGCTCCTCAAGCGTGACAACAAGGAAATCACGCCCGAGGACGAACGCGCGTTTGAGCGGATCCGGGTGCGCGTTGACCGGTGTCTGACCTGTCGGTGCAAGGTCCCACCGAACGTCGATGACGGGCCGAATTTCGACCGTACCATCGGCGATCTCATCATCGACGCGCGCGCCAAGAAAGACGCGGAGGCCAAGCCCGCTCCCGTCGTTCCTCAGCCGGCTCCGGCTCCGGTGCCGCCGAACCTCACCCCGAAGGCCGAACAGAAGCGCAAGCCCAAGTCCCGCAAGCCGGTTCGGAACGATGGGTGGGGCAGGGACTAGCGCGCCGGCCCGTGGATCGGCCGCTCAGCGGCCGATCCCACGTCCACGATCTCGCCGCATCACGGCGCGGACCCTCAGTAACTCCTGTTCGATACGATGGCGCTCAATCTCCTCTCGACGCAGGTCGCGCTCACGTGCCGAGGCCTGCTCACCATCTCCCAAAGCCAAGCGCCGCTCAGCTTGTTCGTGCCTCAACGCGCGCTGTCGTTCCTGTGCCTTGATGCGCTCATCGGGAGTCAGGCGCTCCCCTTCGCCGCGTGCCAAGCGACCCACCGACACCGCGAGGTTGGTATCCCGCAGCGAGGCCATGGCACCTTCGCTCAAGCTTTGACGCAGGCGGTCGCCGAGTTGCAACCGAAACTGCGCGGCCTTTCGGAGCAGCGTGCGCAGGGTCGCGGTCAGCGTTTGTCGGCGGGCACGCTCAATCCGGAGCGCGTCTACGGCCTCGCCTTGGTCGGTCTGAATGCCAGCGCGGGTTCGGAGGTGGTGTCCCCGCCCGAGCTTCGGCTCCGGCTTCCGATCAAGCACGAAAACCGCTGCGTCGGCTTCGTCCGCCTTCTCCGTGTCACCGCTGGCGCGCGCATCGGCAGCCTCAGCCTTGGCGTCCTCGCATTGTGCCGCGAGCGAGAGGTGGCTGACCCGCGTCGGCGCTCCGGCACGCTCGAGCGCTTCGTTCAGATGCGAAGCCCACGCTTCACGGAGATGCAACAGGGTGTCTCGAGCGTCGAGAGCTTTTTCCTTGCCTTCGAACCCATCGGGACCGACGCGACGAGTCGAGATCAGCACGTGAGCGTGCGGATTGCCGCCGTCCGGATCGTCTTTTCCCGTCCGTCCGTCGTGGTGCGCGATGTCCGCGACAAGACCGAGCGCGACAATCTCCCGCTCGACGAACGCGCGGACCAGCCGGACGCGATCCTCGACGCTCAGCTCGCGCGGCAACGAGAGTACGGCCTCTTTCGCGAGCCTACTGTCGACCCGGCGTTCGCTCGCCTCCACCATCTGCCAGAGCTTCTGGCGATCCGTGCGAGCCCATGCCGGTGCGCTTGGGGGAGCGAGGAGTTCGCGCGACGAGACGCCCTTGCGCCGCCTGTAGTCGAAGACTTGGCCGCGGCGGGCGCAGACCATCCGGGTGCCGGAGCGATAGGCGGCTGCGGCGACGGCCGAACGCCCGCCGGAGCGGCCGATCACCTTCAGCTCGAAGCGGTACAGCGCCATCCCGTCACCGCGCCCTGTGCGCACATACGTGGTCCAGCGGCCCGACGCTGGCTCGGTTTCAGGGTGAGGAACCCTGACGTCCGGCGCCTAAGCGCCGGACTGGGGGGAAGCCGTCCGGCGGGGCGCAGCCCCTGAGGACCGCGGGTGTCGGACGCAGTCCGAGACGTAACCGCGCCCTTCGGGACTCAACCCTAGCTTTGCCCGCCCCTCGAATGCAACTCTCAAAAAGCGAGCTTCGAACATGGACACGACCGAGACCAAGCCGAAGCGCATCAAGCGCACCCCGGAACAGAGGCTGACGGCGCTTGCCGCTGAGACCGCACGTGTGGAGGCAGAAATCCAAGCCAGGGATGAACGGGAGGCGAAGGTCGTCGGCGCTGTTGTGATCCGATGGGCCTACGACAGCCCTGCCAATGCCAAGCAGCTGGTCTCGATCATCGACAACGACGGTCTTCCGGATGTGGACCTCCGAAGGGTCACCGACCTTCTCGGCCGCCTGCACATCTTCTCCATGAGACAGGATCCTGTTCCGCCCACCGAGACGGAGCACTCGTAGGACCCTGCCGACAATGGACGGCGCGAACTCAACCGACCCCGTCATTGAGTTGCTCGACACGCTCAAGGCAGTCCGCCGCGACGTGGACCGACTCGGGCAGGACATGCAGGGGACGCTCAAGGCCGCACAGGCGGCCGAGATGGCGGCTGCAAAACCTCGTACCCTCACCCTCGACGTGTCGGCCCTCGGGCCGGCCTTCGGAACGCTGTCCGACCGCGTCGCGTCGTTGGACACGACGGTCTCCGCGCTCGGGGCCGACCGACTGCGCAGCGAGGTCGTGGCCGCGCTGCACGACGCGCGCGGTGAGATCGACGCAGCGACGCACGGGGTTCGACAGGCAACGGCTCGGCTGACACTTCGCCTCACCGCAGTTCTGAGCCTCGTCGTGCTGGGCGCCACCGGCGCACAGTTTGCCGGCGTCGCCGCGTCTACCTTCTGGGGTCAGGCGGAACGCGCCCGCCTCGCCGCCGAAGTCGAGCGCCTGCGCGTCGCATTGCCGACGCTCCAGGCGCGGGCCGAGGACTGGCAACGCCGCGCAGGCCGCGTGGTGCTGACGAACTGCCAGTCCGATGACAGGCGCACGCGCCTGTGCGTCCGCATCGACCTGAGCGCGCCGCGGTTCGGCCCGCGTGGCGAGTACGCCGTGCTCGACGGCTACTGAGTGCGCAGCGGGCCGTTCGGAATGACGATCGGGTGCATGAGCCTACCGCATGGATGGCACTCGCCGTGACGGACCCGGTCCGGAATCGGAAGGTGGCCTTGCCCTCGCCCGACCCTGCCTCCCGGCAGCTCTTTGCGACGTTTCCGCTGGCCGCTGACCGCTCCAAGATTGCGCTTTCTGAGATCCTCTGTCCGTGGGCTCGAGTTTTTTGAAGGCACCCCCCCCGGTTCGGCCGCCCTTCGCGATCCAAGCCCGCCAAGCGGCATCCACGATGGTGATGCGGTTGGGATCATTGCGCCGGCCGAGAAGGCGGCGCTCCTCGACGTGGAGAAGCCCGGAACGGGCAGCCGTCCGGATCGCGTTGCGTGCCGTCGAGGCCGACACCCCGGCTCGCGCCGCGATGGCCGACACGCACAGTTCACATGCGCCGCGCGCCCGCACCTCGTCGGCGATGATCCGTAACGCGGCGAGTTCGCCAGTCGTGTGCCGGGCCGCGAGCGCCGGGGGCATTGGACCAGAGGCAGCCAAGGTCCGCCGTCGCTCTAGTGACCGAGCGCGATCCGGCGAGCGCTGATGGCGTTTCGGGGGGAAGATGGACGGTCGGCCCGGCGGGGCGTCGCTCCGCGGCCGGGAGCTAGCAGGCCTTCGCGGCGGCACGGGCGCGGCCGGGATGACCGTCCGCCCCTCGATCAGCGCCGACAGCGCCTCGGCCTCGGCCTCACTCACCTGGCCCGCCCCGAAGGCGCGCCACAGCAGCGCCGCCACCTCGGGCAGCGCGCCCCGGGGCGCAACCTCGACGGCGCGCCTAAGTTCTTCAGCGAACATGTCCCAGCCCTTGCGGGCCACGGCACAGCAGCGAGCATCGCCTTAGCGGGCGACACCCTTCCACAGAACGAGCAAGACCGTTGACGGGATTGGCGTCCCGTCTTGACCCCTAAGGGTGCTCGTGAGACTGTCGGGAGGTGTTTGATCCCCCGCCGGTCTCTATGAGATCGGTCCACGGCCTCTCAGGTTGGCGCCTGAGGGGCCGTTGCTTTTTCTACGTTGCCGTCGTGGCGGTTATCTCCTCGAACCGGCACGAGTCCGGCATTCGCCCACCATCCCCGTACCGACACAGGCAGTCAACACGGCTACGGTAAGCCCTCCCTCGACGGGGGTCTCGAAAGGGCGGTCAGATACCCTTTCGAAAGAGTTATGGACACACCCTCTCGTCCGTCTCATTCCGAGTGACCGAGGGGCTGTCATGAGCGAGGTGTCGAAGGGGGTTTCGTCCCGCATCATGACGTATGCGGAGATCGAGGAAGCATTCTCTCTGAAACCGGCTTCAGCTCGGCAGCTCGTGCGCCGACAGGGCTGGCGTAGGCTCCCCGGTAACGACGGTAGGACCCGGATAGAGATCCCTATCGAAGAGTTTGAGCGGGCTCTCAAGAGAGGTGTCGAAACCCCTCTCGATGAAAGCGAAATCGATGCTGAGCCTCCTGTCGAAGGCCCTCTCGAAAGGACCTTCGTTGCCTTCCTAACCGCCCATATCGAACGGCTCGAGCGGGCTCTCACAGAGGCGCAGCAAGCTCTGTCGCAGGCGGTAGCTGACAGGAGCGCCGAGACTGAGAAATCCGATCACTTAGTCGGGGAGGTCGCCGCTCTCGCTCGGCAACTCGCCCAGGTCGTTGAGGAGGCCGGGGGTCGCGAGCGCGAGCTGCAAGCGCGATTAGCATTGGCCGATGCCGCAGCGGCTCAATCACGGGTAGAGTTGAGTGCTTTGGAGAAGAGAGCCGAAGCGGAGACCGCCCAGGCCCGCGCCGAGCTGGAAGCCTGGAAAGCACGCCCATGGTGGCGTCGGCTCGCCGGCTGAACCGCAGTTGTGCACCAGTCCGGATCTGGGAGGCTGTAAGTTCGTAGATCGTCGTGGGTACGGGTGTCCGTCATGAACGAGAGATCGCGTCGCCCACCACAGGAGCCAGGGCGGCCGGGATCCTACTGCAAGCGGCGTGCGGTCTCTGGTACCGGCAGATCGCGGCGGGCGGCCTCGGGGGCTTCCTGGCGGTCCGTGACCCAGATTATCGCAGCGCGCTCGGCCGCGGTCACAACCCGCCCTGGGCCTGCTGCACGGGCTTCCGAGATCAGGGCCTCCAGGGCCGATCTCAGCTCATCTGTGAAGGCGTCGTCGTTCACCCGGTTTGGACCTTTGGTATTTCGTCTACGCCAACTCGGGGTCATCGCAGAGGATGTTCGAAAACGTACGCTAAGCGCCCATACCTATGCAGATTGACAGCGCGGAGACGAACGTTCTCTCTCCGCCTCGTGTCCCGAGATCTCGCCTGCTTGCTTACCAGCATGAGCCGCTGCTGCACGCTAAGTTTTTAGGAAGCCAAGATCATAAATCATCGGTGCTAGCTTCGATGTCAGCGTCTCGTAGGTTGAGTCAAAGACAGCAAATTCGGTTTCGATTTTGTCTTTCTGTTCCTCGCGTCGACCAAGAGCGGATCGGATCTGATACCATCCAACATCGGGGCGATTGAGTTTGAGGCTTTGACGAACGCTATATACATCGGTGATGGAGAAATACGTTTGCCAAAGGATTTTACCTGCTCGTAAGACTGCGGAAGCCTCAACCGAAAACTTCTTTTTATGTAGGTATTGAACCATAAAATCTGATTCAAATCGGTCAGGTGCATTAACTTCAGCCTCGGTGAACGGAATAAAGTGATTGACCAGACTCCATTGGCGACCATTCCACTCCAATCCGTTCGCGCCAGCCGTCAGATTTTGTGTGCTGAACAACATCCAGACTAAGCAGTCCATCTTAAATTCTTCAGTAAGAGGCTCATCAGGCTGTAAGAACTGATCCCGATCATTGAGCCACGACGGCTTAACTAGACGCCGTACCGCAAACACAACTGCCGATTTCCAGAGATTTTCCTTGGTGACGAAAAAACCGCCTGCGCTACAGTACCCTGATGATAGCAAGGCGGTAAGATTTGCGTGTTGAACATCACCACCGGGCGCAATCATTCCGCCGATCGCTCCGTCTGCCCATTTAGTGCCACGCACATCTTTAATACTAGTCGTTGGCACGAGCGCGCCTTTCAAGGGCAGGGCGTCATCCTTATTAGACCTTGCCCGCTTAATCCAATTGCTCAGAAATCGCTCACTTGGTAGATTATAGAATTGCTTTTCGCCAATTGCTTCGCCTTTTTTATTAAGAACCTCCGCAACTATGTTTGTAATTGGTGTCTTCTTTTTTGCGGAATTATCGGTTTCCCAAATAAGGAAGCCAATAGGGAAATTCCCATTTAGACCATCGAATGCTTTGCTAGGCACCAAGAAACCGCCGAGATAAGATGCATTCCAAAACGACCTGAATGGCTCAAAATTTGGAGCATTTACATATTTCAAGGTACTGAACATAGCCAAGGTAGCGTTTGGTATCTCTTTGGCGATCCGCACTAGAAATTGCACGAATAGTTCGCGCGAAGCGTATCCAAAATCACTGATCGTTTTAGCAATCTGCGTCTTTGAAACGCTTTTTTTGCTCTCTGAATTTTTCCCACGAGAACTTGTGATGTTATCTATGTTTGCAGCTTCTGCATATGGCGGATTGATAAGTATCAGGATCTTTCGACCTTCGGCGATTGCCTGCCGCAGAGCGGGCGGCACTTTGTTGGTGAGGCTATAGTCAATTCTGCCATCAGCCGTAATGTCATCATTGAGATAATCATATTGAAACCGAGTGGCGGAAACGCAGGTTCTAGTAGCTTTCATAACATCGACGTCAGCTTGATCTAATGTACTCATAAAAACGTTTCGCGGGTTGGAATGCTTGGTTTCCAAGTTCCCAACGCCGCAGCACATGTCCCAAACTATGTAGTTCTTCTGCCAGTTCTTCCCAAGAACGTCGGCTAACTTATCGTAGGCTTTATCAACCACGTGGAGTGGAGTATAGAAAGCGCCCTTGAAGCTACGCTCGTCTAGCGGGATTAGGGAGTCGCGACGCTCTAATAAGTAATTGCGATACTCCTCATCTGGTGGGCGGTGATAAATTGACCAGAACTGACGGTAACCCTCACGATTACCTAGTTTATAAAGTTTACCGTCGAGGGAAAATACGGGCGCTTCTCCTTGATGGAGAAGTTCGGCCGGCAAGTTTTCATGAGTCGCCTTGGTTCCGTCATGCATGATGTCGGCGAAAAAGAGAAGGGCATATTTATCTACCGGAGCACCGCCGATTTCCCGACCGATCATCTCGACCCATTTATCGAAAACTTGCTTCAAATTATCTGGCGTGATCGAAATGCGGATAATATCGCCCTTTGTCAGAGCGGCTTTTACAGTACTGATGAATTCATCTTCGTGCGTCGCTATCCTGAACGAGACCATCCTTGTTCCAATGAACGCGGATACTTGGTCGAGCGCCTCCTTCGGGAATTTAGTAGCCGACTTGCCCCATTTTATCGTCTTCTTTTTCAAAAATGGAATAACATCAGCGGTCTTCATCAGAGCCGCCTTCTCAGTATCCATTACTGCCAGGAACGGTGGTAACTCGTCCCCTTTATTCAACCCATCCTGCACATAATGCAGAAGCTGGGTGAACATCTTATAACTTGAGTCCTTGCCGTGATGTTTAGCCTCGAACCACATTTCCTTCGTACGAATATCAATTAGCCCTTTGGTATATTTCTTCAAGCCTAACGCCTGAATGTAAACATCTTTGACGTCTTCCTCGCTGCGGACATCTTGTAGTTTTTTGTACAGAGACATTATGTTCCCGCTGGACCATGCCCGATGCACGGTAGACATCGCCGTTCGCATATGCCGTGGCAAGCGCTGTGGCAGCGTCGTGAATATCCTCACCCATGGGGTTCTCGTAGTCGAGGGCGGCGGAGACAACGCCTACTGGACACGCGTCCTCGTCACGTAGAAGGGGACCCAAAACTCAGTTCGAAACCACGAGGCGTAGGCCCTGGCGCGGGAGATACGCGCGCTCAACGTCGGCTTCGTTCGCAGCCAGAAGGCGCGCCAAGTCAGACAAGCTGTATCCAAGCTCGTTGCAGTGATACTTGATGATATCTCTAAGGCGCCAAGGTTCTTCTACCTGTATTTCGTATGGCTCACCCTCGTTGAAAGATTTATTATACTGAACATTCATGTTTTTGTACTGAGAATCAGTAATTAATTTTAGGTCGTAAGTTCTTTTAATCAAGCTTTTTATAGAGACCTTCCAGTACGCTTTCACTCTACCGAGAGCAGTAATCTTAGGAGATATCAAATATGATTTGATATCCGAGGCAGGCATGAGGAAAGCCGCAGCGAAGCGGTGCGCCTCCTCTTCCATCTTCTGATCGTCGTCAGGCACGGTGTGCATAACGATGTGTCCAAGCTCGTGCGCGAGCGAGAAACGGAAGCGGTCCCCGGCAACATCCTTGTTCATGAAGAAGAGCGGTGGCATGCCCTCCGAACGGAAGCTGATGCCGTCCAGAAGCTTGGTGTGGAAGCTCGTCATGATGACGATGCCGCCCGCCTGCTCAATCGTATCAACCACGCAGGCGACCGGCCCACGCGGCAGCATCCAGTACGCGCGCAGCCGCTCGGCGACCTTCTCTGGCGTGAGGCCGCTCTCGTCCAGGTCGATCTGAGGGATCGGCTTGGCGACTTCCAGGTCGTAGGAGCGCAAGAGCCTCGCCACGTGCTGACGCCGGATGTTGATGACCGCACCGATCCGCGCGAGTGGCTTCGCGCCGAGCTTCGTGCGCTTGCGGTAGTGAAAGGCGGGGAACCCGATCGCGCGCTCGCGCTGATGGAAGAAGGCTGTAGGGAAGCGGAGTGCCTTCGCGAGGTTGCCCAGCACCTCGTCGGAGGGTTGGCCGATCAGGCCGTGTTCGAGCTTCGAGATGAGCGCCTGCGTGACAGACGCCTCTCTCGCCAGATCAGCCTGGGTCATCTCGCGCGCCTCACGCGCGAGTCTCAGCATGTCAGCGTTGAAGACCGCGTCGGTCACTTAGCGTCCTCGTCTCGCACGCGCCGCCTCAAAGTCGGTCCGACCAGTGTCAGGGATCCGCTCCGGCGTGATGTCCACCCACGCAGCCTGGGCTTCCGTAGCGGTGACCTGCGCCGTCCAGATCACGTCCTTGCCGATCTGCCTGACAATCATCACCCGCTCGATCGCGGCCCCGGCGGCATCCATTTGGTAGCCCGCATACAGACGCACGGCCGCCTCGGGCAGATCGAGGAGGGGCATCTCGTCGTCATAATCCTGCTGTTGCAGGGTCTGGTAGTTAGCGTGTTGGCCTAACCCGTTCACCTTCTTGACCCGGATCAGCGCCTGATCCCGGTAGTTGAGCAGGTGAAGCCCCCGGCGATCCAGGAAGTTCACCCCAGGCGTGCCGTCGAAGCGGTCCATCAGCGCTCGTTCGGCGTGGTCGTAGATGCAGCACGCGGCAGCGCGATCACTGTGCTGCGCACGAACCGCATCCGAGTACCCGTCACCGTTGTAGGTGGCGACCGCCTCGTACAAGGCGTCGTGGATGCCGAGCAGCAGGGGCTCGATGATCGCCATCTGGCGCGACTGGTCTTCTTCCACGTCCATAAGGCCCTCTCCATCCGGCAGCACGTCGCGCCCTTGGAAGGATATGGCGGAAAATATAACCGTTTCAATAACCGAGCCGCAACTCCTTGTCGGGCCTTACGCTTTGGACTCCTGGGCGTCCCAGACGAGAGCCCTGGAAGCGCTACAATCCGATCTCGACAGCGAGATTGTCGGCGAACAGGGCCCCCTCACGGACGTACCGGCGCAGGGTGCTGAGCGAGGCGTGACGGGTCTGGTGAGCGATCCGGATCTCGCCAACCCCGGCATGGGCGGCCGAGGTCGCGAACCCCGCCCGCATGGAGTGGCCCGCATAGGCCGCCGCGTCGAGCCCGGCGGCGCCAGCGCGGCGCTGGACGATCAGCGCGACGGCGTTGCCGGACAGCCGCCCGCCGAGGCGGCCGTGACGGTCGACGGCGCGGAACGCCGCCCCCTCGGCGATCCCGGTCGCGGCAAGCCACGCCGTGTAGGCGGCGGCCGGACACGTCGCCTGTCCCGTGCGCCCGACCGCGAGCACCGCGCCGCGACCCTCGGCGTCGGTCTTGCTGCGCCGGATCGTGACCCGCAGGCCCTCGGGCAGGACGGCGATGTCGGCCACGTCGAGGGCGGCCAGCTCGGAGCGCCGCAACGCGGCGGCGGTGCCGACCAGGAGCAGGGCGCGGTCGCGCCGGTCGGCGTGGCCGTCGCCGAGCCCGGCGAGCACCTGCTTCAGGCGCGGCACGGTCAGGGCCTCGGCGCGGCGCTGGGCGGAGCCGCGCTCGCGCCGGAGGCCCGCCAGCACGTCGGCCACGGCCGGGTGGCGCACGTCGAGGCCGAGCCCGGCCCGGCGGTGCCGGGCTCGGCCTCGACGTGCGCCACCCGGCCGTGGCCGACGTGCTCCCA
>NZ_JADPJL010000051.1 GCF_023073415.1 Bradyrhizobium sp. 190
CGCACCAAACCCGGCCCCATCACCATCAGGCATGGCCTCCAATACTTCTTGGGCGTCGCCTCCGCGTGGGAAACCCTCAAAGATGTGTGAATCAGCTAGTGCGAACGCAGGGACCCATAACCACCGGCGGTTATGATTGCGGGAAGTCGGCCAGCGGCCTGTCACAAGATGGGCGCGGGGTATGGGTCCCTGCGTTCGTGTTCGCAGGGACGACGTGGTGAGAGATCGCGTTCGAAGACCTTACGACTTGAAGAAACTGTCCGCAGCGTCCTTTGACGCGCGCTTTTTTTTGACCGCTTCTTGCAGCCGTTCGATTTCCGAATTCATCAGCGCAATGCGCTCGGTCAATTCCTCGACCGACAGCAGCGACAGATCCTGGCCGATCTCGTGAGTGATTTTCTTCCGCGGCTTGTCGTCATCCTCGATCGCCATGCGTTTCTCCTTGCGCTGGGCGGTCCCCGGAGCGGTTGCCAGCCGGAGCCGGGCTGGTTAATCAGAGGCCGCCTTCAAAATTCTTCAGCGTTTCGCAAGGACAAATCATGGAAAAGCTGCCCGCGCAAATGACCGTCGTCGGTATCAGCAAGCCCGGCGGCCCCGAGGTGCTGTTGCCCGAAACCCGCGCGGTGCCAACGCCCGGTCCGGGCGAAATCCTGGTCAAGGTGATGGCCGCTGGCGTCAACCGCCCCGACGTCGCGCAGCGCTCCGGCGCCTACCCGCCGCCGCCCGGCGCCAGCGACCTGCCCGGCCTTGAAATCGCGGGCGAAGTGGTCGCACTCGGGACAAGCGCCAGCAAGCACAAGCTCGGCGACAAGGTGATGTCGCTGGTGGCAGGCGGCGGCTACGCCCAATATTGCATTGCGCAAGACGCGCAGGCGATGGCAGTGCCGCCGTCGCTCTCGATCCAGGAAGCCGGCGCGATCCCGGAAACGCTGATGACGGTCTGGCACAATGTGTTCGAGCGCGGTGCGCTGAAGCCCGGCGAAACCTTGCTGATCCACGGCGGCTCATCCGGCATCGGCACCATGGCGATCCAGCTCGCCAAGGCGTTCGGCTCCAAAGTGATCGTGACCGTCGGCTCGCAGGACAAGATCGACGCCTGCCTGAAACTCGGCGCGGACCGCGCGATCAACTACAAGACCGAGGACTTCGTCGCCGTGGTCAAGGCGGAGACCAACAATGTGGGCGCCAACCTGATCCTCGACATGGTGGCCGGCGACTATGTCGATCGCAACTATGACGCCGCCGCGGTCGATGGCCGTATCGTGCAGATCGCAACCCTCAACAGCCCCAAGGTCACCGTCAACATTGCCAAGGTGATGGTGAAGCGGCTGACCCACACCGGCTCCACGCTGCGCCCCCGTACTAATGCGGATAAGGCGGCGATGGTCGCGGCGATCGAGGCCAAGGTGATGCCACTATTGCGCGATGGACGGGTAAAACCGCTGATTGACAGCTCATTCCCGCTGGAAAAAGCCGCCGACGCGCACCGGCGGATGGAGACCAGCGCACATATTGGCAAAATTGTGTTGGCCGTTTAGCCGATCGCAAGTGGAGCGAAGGCGGAAACCCTTTGATTCGCTTTGCTTTCATGTCATTTATCGCGGCAACGCCGACCCGTTCGCTGGGCCGGGAAGGTCGTTGTTCGCGGAGTACTGACATTGCGTCTGATCAGGTGCCTTGCGCTGGTTGCGCTGGGCCTCATGATTGTTGCGGCTGCGCCTCCGGCGCACGCCATTGACGCGGTCAGCGTCCGCAGTGACGCGCCTGCCATCGATCTCACCGCCGTGCTCGACCACCAGCGCAGCGAAACCGACCGCATCCAGGTTTCGACGGCGCCGGGAACCGACGGCATCGTTCGCCGCATCGAGGTCCGCGCCCGCGAGGGCGGACAGAACTGGGTGGTGTTCGCGCTCGCCAACAACACCGACGACCAGCTCGACCGTCTGATCGTCGCGCCCCATTATCGCATCGTGTCGTCGGGCCTGCTGTGGCCCGATCTCGGCCTGTCGCGCATCGCGACCATCACGCCGTCGGTCGGCGATCGTCCCGAGCGTCAGGAAAGCGCCACCGCCGACATCTTCCGCATCACGCTCGATCCTGGTGCCGTCGTCACCTTCGTTGCGGAACTGCGCACCGATAAACTGCCGCAGCTCTATCTGTGGGAACCCGACGCCTACAAGGACAAGGTCAATTCGTTCACGCTCTACCAGGGCATCGTGATCGGCATCTCCGGCCTCCTGGCGTTGGTGCTCACCATTCTGTTCGTGGTGAAGGGCAGCATCATGTTCCCGGCCGCCGCCGCGCTCGCCGAGGCGGTGCTGGTCTATATCGGCGTCGATTTCGGCTTCTGGGGCAAGGTGCTCGACATGTCGAACAACGCCGAGCGCGTCTGGCGCGCGGCGGGCGAAGCGATCCTGGCGGCGACGCTGTTGGTGTTCCTGTTCGCCTATCTCAATCTCAGCCGCTGGCATGTGCGCTATTCCCACATCACCGTCGGCTGGCTGGCCTTCCTCGGCTCGCTGGTGGCGCTGGCGCTGTTCGATCCCGCGGTCGCATCGGGCATTGCGCGCATCTCGCTGGTGCTGATCGCCTTCGCCGGCTTTACGCTGATCGTCTATCTCTCGACGCATGGTTTCGACCGCGCGGTGCTGTTGATCCCGACCTGGTTCCTGCTGGTGGTCTGGGTGATCGCGGCCGGCATGACAGTGGCGGGCTCCGTCACCAACGACATCGTCGGCCCCGCACTGCTCGGCGGCCTCGTGCTGATCGTGATGCTGATCGGATTTACGGTCATGCAGCACGCCTTCGCCGGCGGCGGCGCGACCACCGGCATTGTCTCCGACGTCGAGCGCCGCGCGCTGGCGTTGACGGGCTCCGGCGACCTGATCTGGGACTGGGACGTCTCCGCCGACAAGGTGTTCACGAGTCCCGAGACCGAAAGCCTGCTCGGGCTGAAACGCGGCACGCTGGAAGGCCCGGCCGCAAAATGGCTCGAGGTGTTGCATCCGCTTGATCAGGATCGTTTCCGCGCAGCCCTCGACAGCGTGCTCGACCAGCGCCGCGGGCGGCTGGTGCAGGATTTCCGCCTGCGCACGCCCGATGGCCATTTCATGTGGTTCGCGCTGAAGGCGCGCCCGGTGGTCGGCTCCGACGGCGAGGTCTCGCGCGTGGTCGGAACGCTCACCGACGTCACCGAGATCAAGAACGCCGAAGAGCGCATGCTCCATGACTCCGTGCATGACAACCTCACGGGTCTTCCGAACCGCAAATTGTTCATGGATCGCCTTGGCGCGGTGGCCAATTTCACCAAGAGCATGCCGAGCCTGCGGCCGACGCTGATGGTGATCGATCTTGACCGCTTCAAGCAGGTCAATGATTCCGTCGGCATCGCGGTCGGCGACTCCATCCTGCTGACGCTGGCGCGGCGGTTGACGCGCATCCTCAAACCGCAAGACACGCTGGCGCGGCTGGCCGGCGACCAGTTCGGCCTAATCCTGATATCGGAACAGGACCCGGCGCGCATCACAGCGTTTGCCGAAACCATCCGCAAGACCATCCGCGCGCCGATCGCCTTCAACGACCGCGAGATCTTCCTGACCGCTTCGATAGGGCTCGCGCTGTCGGATCCGCAGACGCAATTGACGGAGGAAATCATCAAGGACGCCGAGCTTGCGATGTATCACTCCAAGCGCATCGGCGGCGACCGCATCGACGTCTACAAGCCGGCCATGCGCGCCCGCAAGACCGATCGCCTGACGCTGGAAAGCGAACTGCGCCGCGCCATCGAACGGCAGGAAATCACCATTCTGTACCAGCCGATCGTGCGGCTGGAAGACCGCTCGATCGCCGGCTTCGAGGCGCTGGCACGCTGGGACCACCCCAAGCTCGGCCGGATGTCGCCGTCGGAATTCATCACGATTGCCGAGGAAATCGGCCTGATCGTCGATCTCGGCATGTTCGTCCTCGACCAGACCGCGCGGCAGCTTTCGGTGTGGCAGCGCGCGATGCGCTCGCGCGAGCCGATCTTTGCCTCCGTCAACGTCTCCTCCCGGCAGTTGCTGCGCCACGATCTGATCCACGACATCCGCACCGTGCTGTCGCGCTCGTCGGTCGCGCGCGGCACACTCAAGCTTGAGCTTACGGAATCGCTGGTCATGGAGAACCCGGAGCACGCGGCGCAAATGCTGACCCGCATCCGCGAACTCGGCACCGGGCTGTCGCTCGACGATTTCGGCACCGGTCATTCCTCGCTGGCCTATCTCCAGCGCTTCCCGTTCGACACCATCAAGATCGACCAGTCCTTCGTGCGCACCACTAGCCGCGGCACGCGCCCCGTGATCCTGAAATCGATCATCGCGCTTGCCCACGACCTCGGCATGGACGTGGTCGCGGAAGGCGCCGAGACGGATTCGGATGCGGTCGAGCTCTATCAGCTCGGCTGCGAATACGCCCAGGGCTTTGCCTTCGGCGAACCGATGGACGCCGACGCCGCAATGCGGCTGCTCACGGAAGAACGGCTCGAAGCGGCGAGCTAGCCTCTTCGTCGCCCCTGCGAACACGTTCGCAGGGGCCCATACGCCGCGGCCTCTCCGTGAAGTGATGGAGCCAGTTGCCTTTGCAGCAACAACGCCCTGTGGTTATGGGTCCCCGCCTTCCCTACGCGCGGCGTGCCGCGTCTTACCACCAGCCCGGTTGCACCGGACGATAGTACTGGCCGCCGCGGCCGCGCGTGTTGCCGGTTTGGGGGGCCGGACCGCGCGGGAAATTGAAGAAGCCGAAGCCGCCGTCGCCCTGGACGTCGTCGCTCGCAACGAGGACATCGGCCGTCGGCCGGCGCGTCACGAAGCCGCCCTGGGGCTCGGTGCTCAGCACCGCGACGAACTCGGTCCGATAGTTGGTCTCGCTGCTCAGCGGCTCGTCCGAGACGACGATCGAGGATCGCGGCAATGCGGTCGGCGCGATGCGATCGAGCACCTCCTGCGGGATAGTGATGCGGTCGAGCGCGGCCTTGGCGTTGTCGCCGTTGTCGATCGTGACCGCGGTCCAGCGCAGGCCCGCCTCGTTGCGCGCCACCGCCGTGAACACATGCGTGCCGATCGGTCTTTCGGGATTGCGGATCGTGACCGGAGCCTCAATCGTCGCATCGAACACGATGCCGCCGCCGTCAGGTGCCGGCTTATGCGTGGGGCGGCGCACGTAAAGCTTCTGCGTCGCGCGGCTGATGTAGATCGAGACCGGCTCGAGCGCGAGCTTCGCCTCGGTCGCCGCTTTGGCGGTGTCGACCTTCCGCGTCTGCGCCGTCTTGGCGGCTTCCTTTGCGACGGCGGCGGCGTCGAGCTTCGATTTCGCGTCGGCCTTGGCGGTGTCGACCTGGTTTCCCAGCTCCGCGGCCTTGGCGGCGGCCTTTTGCTTGAGGTCCTCGGCCCGCGCCTTGGCCTCGTCCGTCTTGGCGGCGGTGAGCACCTTGTCGGCGTAGGCGAACTCGGCGTCGGCGCGGGTCTTGAGTCCCTGCAGCTTGCGCAGCGACGCCGTCACCGACGCCGTCTCGCGCGCCGCTGTTGCGGCGGCCCTCTTCGCCTCGTCGGCCGTCTTGGCTGCCTCGGCCGCCTCGCGGGGGAGCGCCTCGGCCCTGGCCGGCGCGGCAGCGATGGCCTCCGCTTTCGGCACCAACAGCGCCGGGTGGGAGAACTCGACCGGCTCGGCGTTATCAGGCGAGACGATTACCCGCATCCCGATCCGCGTCCTGTCGAACAACTTCTCGGCAAAGCCAAAGGGCATCCGCACGCAGCCGTGCGAGGCCGCATATCCGGGCAGCGGCCCGCCGTGCAGCGCGATGCCGTTCCAGGTGACGCGTTGCATGTTCGGCATCTCGGCATCGTCATAGAGGCTCGAGCGGTGATCCTTGTTCTTCTCGAGAATGGCGAACACGCCGGCGGGCGTCTCGCGTCCCGTGGTGCCGGTCGAAACCGGCGCGCGCATGATCCAGCCGTCGGCGTCGTAGATCGTGACCTGCTGGGTCTTGATCGACACGATCGCCATGATCGGCTCGCCTGCATCACGCGGCGCCACCGCCTCGGTGGAGGGCTTGGGGCGCGCCTGTCTCGCCGCAGCGTCGGCGGTCAGCGCCGTCAGTGCGGCCATCACCGCGAGCGTCACAGTGGCGGGAGAACCCCAACGCCGTATCGCCACGATGGATCGCGCCGTCGTAAATCGATTCACCATGCCATGCCCCGGTTGAAATGCCTGTCCGCGCTTGCATCGATCAAGATCGCGACTTTTGGATTAACTAACCGTCGCCACCATCCATGCCGCCATTTCGCTCCTTAAGACGATCGGCACGTCCGTTGGCAATTCTGTCATATACGACAGCCCGCGTAGCAGGAAGGGTGGCGGCTGAAATTGGCACTTTTGGGACGTGCAGCGTGTAGCGAGACGACGTCTGCTAGCTAGCACCCCATATTATCCGCTAATCCTTGGCCCACAGTATGCTGATCCGCGTTTCATCGACGAAACTCTCGATGTCCTGATCGGGCCGGCGGAACAGACTGCGTTCGACGATGACCCGAACGGCCGCTGACCGTCCCGCACGGGTGCTGCATGCGCCCGGTGATGACGGGGGGACGGCAAGCGCTCATCGCCTCACGGGCATCTTCTTGAACTTCACGCTCTTGCCATCCGCCTGCCGCGTCGCGATGTAGCCGCCTTCCAGGCAGGCCTCGCGCTGCGGCATTTTCTCCTGCGGGCTGCGCAGGGTTTCCCACCATGACGCGCGCTGCGCGGCACGCGGCAGGGCCGCGTCGATGATCTCCTCGATCTGCTCGAAACTCAGCACGAATTCAGGAAGTTTCTGCTTCTTCAGATAGTCCCGCAGCAGGTCGTAGTCGTTCACCCGTGTCTCCAATGGCGATTTGCGCAAAACCGTCGTTCCCGGCAACCAAGCGTTAACTGATTATCATATCGCTGTCGCCGTTTAAGCCCGCAACAACATATCCGGCCGCATACCGGAAGGATTGGAGCGGTCGATGCCTTTTGGACGGCAAAGCGATGGGACCAGAATTGGCTGGTTCAGGAAAGACTCCGGCCGTCGGCCCTGGCGGCTGTCGGCGAAGCTGTTGATCGCGTCGTCGATCGCGACCGTGATCGGATTCTCCACGATTTGCGCCAGCGTGATGCTCGACATGCGCCGCGGCGAGGAAGAGCTCGCGCGCCAGACGCTCGAAAATCTCGCAGCCGGCATCGATGCCGACATCAGCCGGAATATCGAACTCTATGACCTCTCGCTACGCAACGTCGCCAGCAATCTGGTGATGCCGAAGATCAGGAGCGTCAGCAAGGAGATCCAGCACCTGATCCTGTTCGATCATGCCGCCACCGCCAAACATTTCGGCGTAATCCAGGTGTTCGACGCACAGGGCAAGCTGACGCACGATGCGGCAAGCCTCGATCCGGCCACGGAGGATCGCAGCGACGAGGAGTATTTCCAGGTCCACCGCGCCAATCCCGATCTAGGCCTGTATATGAGCCGCCCGATGCTGCGCCGCGGCGCCTATTCGATCGTGCTCAGCCGGCGCATCAACGATACCGATGGTGGTTTTCTCGGAGTCGTGGTGGGCTCGATCCGTTTCACTTATTTCCATGACCTGTTCGGCCGGCTGACCCTCAACCCCGGCGATACGATCACGGTGCTACGCCGGGACCGAACGATCATCATGCGGAAGCCTTTCGACCTTGATGTCATCGGGAAGAACCTGGCGGAGCGGCCAAAGTGGCGCGCGGACAATCTGAAGGAAGGCGCCGCTTACGCCGGCGTCGGGCCGGTCGATCCGACACCGCGGCTCTACGTTCGAAGCGGCAGCACGAACTTGTTCTTTGTCGTGGTCGGAAAGCCGTTGGCGAGCATCCTGAACCTTTGGCACCGGGAGGTGCTGCGGATCGGGGTGGTCATGATGACGCTGATCCTGTTCGTGGCCGGCACCACGCTGTTCCTCGCGCGCGAGATCGGCCGCCGTGCGGAGGCCGAAGAGAAACTCGAAGAGCTCGCGACGACGGACGCGCTGACGGGGCTAAAGAACCGACGCAAATTCGATATCGAGATCGATCTGGAGTGGCGGAGGGCAGCGCGCAACAAGACCCCGGTCGCGGTGCTGATGATCGATGCCGACCATTTCAAAGCCTACAACGACACTTACGGACATCAAGCCGGCGACCAGGTGCTGGTCGGCATCGCGATCTGCATTTCGGACGCGGTTCGGCGGGCCGGCGACTGCCCGGCGCGCTACGGCGGCGAGGAATTCGCGGTGCTGCTGCCGGGCCTCTCGGCGGTGGAAGCGTTCACCGTCGCCGAAACCATCCGCCTGAAGGTCGAAACTTGGGCGGAAGACCCCAATGTCACGACGGTCAGCGTCGGCGTGGCGAGCATCACGCCCACGGCAGCCATCGACTGGTCCTATCTCATCGAAGCGGCCGACAAGGCGCTCTACGCGGCCAAGGCCAACGGCCGCAATCAGTCGGTGCTCGCCGCGATCCCGCAGCTCGCGCTGGTGGCGTAAGACGAACGCTGCACTATTTCTGTTGCGGCGGACGAGCTTCGTCGTCTCGCTTCTTCGGCAAAGCGTCGAGATAGGCTTTGACCTCCTCAAGGCCAGCCTTGATCTTATCAAATGCTCTCTTCGTCATCCCTCTCCCCGGTATCTCGTCATTGCGAGCGAAGCGAAGCAATCCATGCTTCAGCATATGCGGACCGATGGATTGCTTCGTCGCTTTCGCTCCTCGCAATGACGGCGATAGGCCTCCGCGCCTCTCCTCACTTCTCCAGATACTTCTTCATCTCCGTACGCAGGTCGTCGCGCAGATCGGCGCGCGCCATGCCGTAGGCGATGTTGGCGCGCAGGAAGCCGGGTTTCGAGCCGCAATCGTGCCGCTCGCCCTCGAACTCCACGCCGTAGAACTTTTGCGTCGTGGCAAGGGTTTTCATCGCGTCGGTGAGCTGGATCTCGTTGCCCGCGCCGCGCTCCTGGGTCTCCAGGATCTTGAAGATTTCCGGCTGCAGGATGTAGCGCCCGGTGATCGACAGGTTTGACGGCGCGGTGCCCTTCGGCGGTTTCTCCACCATGCCGTCGACCTCGAACATGTTTTTGGCGAGCCGCTTGCCGACGCCGCAGATGCCGTATTGGTGCGTGAGATCGTCAGGCACCGCCTCCACCGCGAGCAGGTTGGACTTGCTGCCGAGCTTGGCTGCAGCCTCGATCATCTGCTTCAGGCAACCGGGCGCATTCAGCACCAGTTCGTCCGGCAGCACCACCGCGAACGGCTCGTCGCCGACGATGTCGCGCGCGCACCAGACCGCGTGGCCGAGGCCGAGCGGCGCCTGCTGGCGGGTGAAACTGGTGGCGCCGGCCTCGGGCTGGTCGCGCGCCAAAATGTCCTGCTCGGCCTTCTTGTTGCCGCGCGCGGCCAGCGTGGTATCGAGTTCGAACATCCGGTCGAAATGATCCTCGATCACGCCCTTGTTGCGCCCGGTGACGAAGACGAAATGCTCAATTCCCGCTTCCTTGGCTTCGTCGACCACGTACTGGATCAGCGGCTTGTCGACGATGGTCAGCATTTCCTTCGGCATCGCCTTGGTGGCGGGCAGGACGCGGGTGCCGAGACCGGCGACCGGGAAGACGGCTTTACGGATTTTCATGGGATGTCGGAAGCCTTGATATTGAGGACTTTGGAAATGAGGAAAGTGCTTTGATTGCACGTTGATAGCCGGTTTGCACCCCTGAACAAAGGCGGATGTATGGTGGCCGTTCGCCTCCCCTTGCGCGCACCGGACGCCACAACAAAATCCCCTCTGTTAAGCTACTGGAAACCGTGACAGGGCCTTCTGACACGAGATTGGTTGCAACGGACGGACATGGCATGGGTCTGATGGAACGAGCGATGAGCAATCGAACCGGCGCGGTCCTAATCGCGGCCGCGCTGTTGTGTTCCAGCGGCCAAGCCCAATCTCAAGGCCAATCTCAACCCCAATCCTCCGGCAACGGGGTTTCGAACTTTTTCGGCAACATTTTCTCAGGGCAGAAAACCGCGCAGCCGCAGGCCGCGCCCGGCCCGGACGGCGGTCCGCCGCCCTGGAGCGGCGAGGACGGCGCCTCCGGCCATCCGCTGATGACCGCCTCCGCCATCCGGGAAGCGGCGGCGAATTTTCAAAATTGCGTCGCCTCGATGTGGCCTGATGCCGCACGCCGCAACATCACCCGGGAAAATTTCGAGCGCTTCACCGCAGGCCTCGCGCCTGATTTGCGCATCATGGACCTGATGGATTCGCAGCCCGAATTCACCAAGGCGATCTGGGACTATCTCGATATCCTGGTGAACGACAACCGCCTCGCCAAAGGGCGCGAGATCCTCGCGAAGTACAAGCCGCAGTTCGACGCGGTGGAAAAAGCCTACGGCGTCGATCGCTACGCGATCGCCTCGATCTGGGGCATCGAATCCAACTACTCGACGCAGATGGGCGACCGCAACGTGGTGAATTCGACGGCGACGCTGGCCTGCGTCGGCCGCCGCCAAGCCTATTTCAAGGACGAATTCCTCACCGCGCTGGAAATTCTCAATCGCGGCGATCTGCGTCCCGAACAAATGCGCGGCTCCTGGGCCGGCGCGTTCGGGCCGACGCAGTTCATGCCGACCGCCTTCAAGCGCTACGCCGTCGATGCTGACGGCGATAGCCGCCGCGACGTCGTCGACAACGCTGCCGATTTGATCGCCTCCACCGCCAACAATCTCAAGAAGGATGGTTGGCAGACCGGCCGGAGTTGGGGCTACGAGGTGGTGCTGCCGGAGGGCTTTAATTTCATGCTGGCGGACAAGGCCAAGGCGATGACGATCGCACAATGGCAGCAGCAGGGAATGAAGCGAGCCGATGGCAAGCCGTTCCCCGACACGACCGAAAAGGCCTATTTGCTGGCGCCTGCCGGCACGCAGGGGCCCGGCTTCCTGATGCTGCAGAATTTCCGGGTGATCATGAAATACAACCCGGCGGAGGCCTATGCGCTGGCGATCGGCCATTTTGCCGACCGCCTGCGCGGCGGACCCGCCTTCGTGCAGCCCTGGCCGCGGCAGGAACGGGTGCTGTCGCGCGCCGAACGGCTGGAACTGCAGCAGCTCCTGGCCCAGCGCGGCTTCTACAAGGGCACGCCGGACGGCCAGTTTGGCGGCCAGACGCGGGAGGCGCTGCGCGGCTTCCAGGCCTCGATCGGGGCGCCGGCGGACGGGTTCGCCTCCTCCGACGTGCTGGAGCGGCTGCGGGGGCGTTAAATCTTGCTTTCAGCCCGAAAGTAACCCTGAAAACCACGATTCGGCAGAAGCCTTGACGGTCAGGCCGGAACCCCGGTTTATGAGGAAAATCTGCCCGCTTGCGGCCCGATTCCAGTACTATATTTGACATCTCACGATCCATTACGACCCGAGCCGGATGCGAAAGCCAAAGTCCTTCTTGCGCGTGTTCACCGACACCGGCCCGCTGGTGGCGCTGGCGGTTGCGATCGCGCTCCTGATCGGGATCGTCGGACCTGCGTCGGCGCAGTTCTTCAATTTCGGAGACG
>NZ_JADPJL010000019.1 GCF_023073415.1 Bradyrhizobium sp. 190
TATGGTGGTCTCCGCGGCGCCGGCTCACACTACCAGCGAGGCCGCCGAGTGACATTTCAACTTTGCAGAGTTAGGGACATCTCAACTTTGTTGCAACACTCCGATCACGGCAGCCTCCGACCGCGCTGAGCGATGTCTGCTTCCGGGGATAAAGCCGAAGTGGGTCAGGCATACGCCGATGTCACCTTTTGACCCCTTTCGGACTCGACCCGACCCACGTTCCCCGTTCAGGGGGCGGCATGCGACTAAGCGAGTTCATTAAGTCGATCGGCTGAGCGGCAGAAGGTCGGCCGCGCGCCGCGTATGTGCGACAGGCGGCGATATCACGCCGGAAGCTATCTTGTTGCTGCCTTCCGTCGAGGATGGTCGAAGCGGAACTTTTCTTACCAAGTGGCATTAGCAAATCGCTTTGATCTGGCGGCCAACACGAGGAGCGCAGGCAATGGCAACCCAAATCATCATGGACCACAACGGCGATACGCGGCATTACTTCGATGTGAAGGACGCGAAGGCCCTCTTGGACGCCGAGCGCCGCTTCAAGGCGCTAACGGGTGCTGGCTTCACTGCGGCAACCCGTACTACTTCCGGAGAGCCGGTCGTGACGCGAACGTTTGATCCGACCGTAAAGGAGACCCTGTTTTTTCCGCGGCTCGTCGGTGGCTAAAGCTAGGTTCGTATTCGTGACGTTGCTTCAAGTTGCGAACGGTCGGTTCCGGCGGCTACTAGCGGCCTGCTTGCACTTGGCGCGAACGTTTCGCGATTGGTACCTCCGCCCCGGTACAATCGAGCAGCGCGGCCTCAATCTCTTGAGGGAATGGATGTCGCAGGAGCAACTGGCGCAGTATGACGCGCATAAATATTTCGAGGTCGTCGGCTGCCACAGCGGCAAGCGATACCGCATATGTCACGGCCATGGAGCCAACATCATCGAGCTAGACGAGTGCGCCCGGCCGAGAACGGGCTGGTGCTTCGTGCCGAATGAACATCTCGTCGCGGGCGACGTCATGCTGGCTCAAAAGATTGCCTTGGAAACCGATGAGCGGGGCGCGCTGGCAAAAGCGAACAGGTTTACGCCTAGATAATTTGGCGAGCCAACCGACAATTCGGTGCATCGCATTTGTCTGAAACAAAGAGGGCCGCCAACTGAGGCAGCCGTGGAATCTGCTATCTTACAGGCGACTGATCTGCCACACCGACGCGGTGACGATAGACCATCTCCCAACCCTTCCAACCCGTGAACAGCAAGATTAGAACTACGACAAGCGACAAGACCAAGCCGGTTGGGATGACGGCAGCGCTCCCGTGCTCGTAGCGCGAATACCAATTGTAGAGTTCGATCAGGACTGCAACGGCATTGCCGCCGGCGTGCAGCCACGCGTCCGATAGATTGCGGATTTGAACATCTCCCAGCACGTCGATTAACCCCACCACCGCCGCGAGCGCGGCCATGATAAGGCCGATGCCCAACATCCAAAGCGAAGCGTTCACCCAAAAGTCGTTTGACGTTTTCCAGAACGCAAGATCGGAAATCAGCGTCAAAGCGAAACAGGCAATGGGAAAAGGAATGGGAAAAGGAATGGGAAAAGGAATGGGAAAAGGAATGGGAAAAGGAATGGGAAAAGGAATGAGCATTGGGTGAATGGGATGTCCGGCGATCTGAGCAGTCGATTTTGGATTTGGCATGGCGTGCCTCCAAAGGGGCAATTAGACACCTTCAACCTTTGTTCGTTGCTCAGGTTCCATGGATGCTCGCCGGACATTTCGCGGGCGTCGCGGGATTTGATCCGACTCCCGAGTTCGTTTTTTCGGAACCTTTTCGCTTCAAGACCATCCAAGCGGGCACCACCGAGAGCGGATGCTGGGCGCGCACGCGCTTGGAACGGTAATCGAACGATCACCAAGGAGGTAACCAATGGCACAGGATCTTTCGACTTCTATCGCAAGACGAAGCCTGGTCGCAGGGCTGGCGCTGAGCGCCGCCACAGTCGCTTTGGCGGGGGCTGATAACGCCTACGCGCAGGCCAAGGAAACCACGTCTGAGAAAAGTCTGTATGAGCGGCTGGGAGGCGTATTCGCCATCGCGGCGGTGGTGGATCACTTCAGCGACGCCGTCGTGAAGAACCCCGTCGTCGGCCAGAAGTCCAAGAACCCGCAACTGCGGGAATGGCACACCAAGAACCTGAAAAGGTTGCCGGGCCTCAAGTTCATGCGCACGCTGTGGGTCTGCAACGTTTCGGGCGGGCCCTTCCAGTTCACCGCCACCAAGCCCGGCAAGACGCCCGTTGGTCTGGAGGAGGCCCATCGGGATCTCCGGATCTCGCCGGCCGAATTCGATGAGGTCGTAGCCGAGCTTGGACGGACGCTGGACTTCGCCAAGGTCCCGAAACGCGAGAAGGCCGAAGTCCTGGCAGCCTTTGCCGCCCACAAGGACGAGGTCACGGCCGGCTACGTCGCCGCGGCCAAGCGCGGCTGAAGCTGCTCACTGCTCAGTCCATACGATCCCGCTCAGCCAAAGCTGGGCGGGAAGTGTTGCTGCGCCCGACGAGAGACCGAATAAAACTACCACCTGCGGTCCAACGAGTGTGTTTGTGGCACCTTTGAGACGTGCCCGCCTATCCTGAGAATGTCCGTTCACTGGGGCAGACCGGAAGTCGCCGTGGTCCCATCAAACCGACGCGAATGACCCCAAGCGGACATCGGACTGCTATCGGCTCTCGCGCCACGCAATCATGTACACGGAAGATCTGCGCACTTCTTCAACGCCCAGCCTTGATAGACCCATGTCGGCGAGCAGCCGGTCATCAAGTTCGAGAAGTTGTTTGTACTGGCATCGTCGTTCCCACCCCAGTGCTATTCCAGCAAGCCACGCAAGCGGGGCTTTCCAGGACCATCTAAAGGCCGGAAAAGAAGGTACGTCGAGAGTGTGGGTTGAATTGCCGCAAGACATGGTTTCACCTCCGCAAGGGAGCGAAACAACGCTTGGCTGCGGAGCAGCTCATCGGGCGGTTGTCGATGGCCCGAGTGATTTCCATGACGAGTATCAACTCATGAAGTCGCCATGCGGCTTGCCGCGCTTTACCATCTCGCCGCAATACGCATAGAGCGCGTCGTAGACGATCCACTCCGCCGCGTTTTGCTCGTGGTCGTCTTTGAAGCCGAGATGCCGAAAGCCTTCGGCCACAGCTTCGAGGCCCGGACCCTCCGGTTGATTGTACAGCGTGTTGTCGGTGTCGGCGCCGTTGACGATCCGCCCAAGCAACACCAGCGCGGGATCGCCGGTCAGCTTGTACTTTTTCAGGATAGCCTCGAACGAGCATTCCTTGCCGTGATGGCCTAGCTCAACGTCTTTGACGTCATATGGAATGGCGTCGAGGCGCTCCGCCTCCGCCATCACGTTCTCCCTGGGCACAAACACGAACTCGGCGTCCTTATCGACGAACTTCTTGATGAGCCAAGGACATGCGACGCGATCGACTTTAACTTTTTCTCGGGTGATCCATTTCATGCTAATTCTCCTTTGAGGTGCCTTTGCTGGCGAACATCAGGTGTCCGAGAGGACAAGCACTCCGCCATGTGCTGCTGAAATTACGTAAAGCTGGTCCGGCGCCACCAGCGCCGTGGTATGCGCGCCCGCGCCTGTCACGGTTCGCGTGCTATTTCCGTTGCGCGGATCAATAGAATCGACAAGGCCAGGCTCCCCGATTGCGACATGAACCAGACCGGTTGCGGGGTTGAAAAACGTAACATCGGGTGGCCCTCCGATTGGCCAAACGTTCGTGACGTCGCCCGAGATACTGCTCATTTCAACTAGAGTTGAATCATCGCACGCGACATAAAGCAGACCTCTCGAATGGTCGATATCGAGACCGTGGGCCCCTATTGAGGGGACTTTCCAATGTGTCACCGCGCCAAGGTCGGGCAGGCGTGCCACCAGCACCATGGAAGGCTCGCGGATACAAAGGAACACTCGTTCGGCGGCTGCGTCAGTAACGCACCAGCGTGGCCGTCCCGGCAGGTCTATCGAGACATGCTTAGGACCGTTTAATTCGAAGAGCTGGAGCGTCGGCGTTTCTCCCTCGTCGCCAATGCAGGCTGCAATCCCGAGGCCAGATTGCGCGACGATCACAGCACCATTTGGCCGGCCGCCGGTCTTGTACTTAGTGCGCGTTTCCAGGGTATTGGCATCAAGCAAGGCAACGCTAGCACTGCCGCGGTTAGTGACCAGAATTTGTCCGTCATCGGCGATGGCGCCTGCCACGCCCGGAAATCCCGGCAAAGTAGCGAGGTGCTTGCCGGCATCGTGGTCGATCACCTCGACGCAATCACGGGCGGTGTGTGCAATGAACACACGCCGGCTCGTTGCATCGAACGCGGCGTGATCGAACTCGCCGCCCACGGCGTCAGGTATGGCGATGGTTCCGATTGTTTTCAGGGGCATGACGACCTCACGAATCGCGAATGAACACTGCCGGCACGATCAGCGACAGGCCGGCAAACAGGAGTAGTACCAGCACCGCTTTCCGGAATGTCTCGTCATTAATTTTTCCATAGAGCTTGAAGCCGCTCCACAGGCCGGCGAGCATGAATGGGAAGCCCAGTGCGTACAGTTTAAGGGTTTCCGGCGTGAAGGCGCCGGTGATGGCCATTGAAATGGAGATGACCACAAAGGCAGCGAACAGCACCGGTTGGAACACCGCCCGTTGCAAATCCTTCGTCCAACCGCGCCATTGGCAGGAGATAGTCGACACGATGCCACCAAGCCCGGTCAGTCCGCCAACGAGCCCGTTGACGATACCAATGCCAATGTCGGGCCCGGCCGCAATTTTCATCGGCTTGATTGCCGGCCGCGCTAGACCGTAGGCCGTGTAAAGCACGAGCAATACACCAACGCCGAACCGCAGATAGACCGGGTTGAGATGGTTCAGAAGGACCACTCCGATCGGGATGCCGATCGTTGTGCCAAGCGAGAGCGGCCAGATTTTTTGCCAGTCCAACGCCTGACGTAGTTTCAGGATGCCGTAGCCCTGCGTGAGCAGTCCGTAGCCGGCGATCAGTGCTGCGGTTTGTATCGGCGTTATGATGTGCAGCCATACACCCGACACGACGAGGCCCATTGCGAAGCCGGAAAAGCCGCTGACGAAACCGCCGGCAAAGGCCGCGATAAGAAAAAGAGTGAGAATCCATCCATCCATGGGTTCGCTTCCCCAAAACGAGGTCACGAGCACTTGGATGGACATCCATCTGACGGGGAGGCTGCAGATCCCCACGGTCTTCAAATGAGTAGCTTGATCGAGTTCCTTTAATCCTAACTTTTTGTGCTGGCGGTCTTGTCGAGTGCGGCGCGAAGTCCGCGGGCAAGTTTCAACGCATCGTCATTAGCCCAGAAGTGGAGGAAGAACAGCCGCGGCTGTTCGTCCAGCATGTGGCTGTGGACGGCGGTTACGTCGATGCCGTTCGCTCGCAACGCTCTGATCACCGGATTCACCTCATCGCTGGCGAGTACGAAATCGCCGGCGATAGCTGCCTTGCCACCACCGGTGGGCTGAAAACCGATGGCAATCGCCACGCCCATCGGCCCCACCGGGCTGATCTGCATGCCATTTTCCATGACTGGATCACGGCGTGGCACCGCGAATTGATAGACGCCGCCGTTCGCCTGTCCCTTGACGCCGATGATCTGATCTAGCTGTGCGGTGTCGAGATCGACGGCTGGCGGTGGCGCCGCGGCGGGTGTCGCGAGTGGGGTCTTGCTCGCCGTCGCCAGGGCATCCCGAATAACCAGAGCCATCCTTGTGGGATCGCCGCGGCCTCCAACGTGCATATAGAACGTTGCGGGTGAGGCGCGCAGCAGGTGATTGTGAACGGCGGTGATCTCAAAGCCGCCTTCGATCATCTTGAGCATCACCGGATTGACTTCGGTCTCAAGCAGCACGAGATCGCCCATGATCATGGCCTCCCCGTGCATTGGCTTGAACGCAACCCAGCCTCCGAGTGCCAGAGCCGGCTTTATGGTGACGCCATCGAGGGTCACGGTCAGATCGGTACGGGGGAAACCGTAGCGGTGCACGTCGCCCGAAACCACGGGCTTCCTTTCAAACGTGTCATCGACCCCTCTTCCAGTCGATTTCCTGAGAGGCGGCGACCGTCGTGAACGAGGCCGCAAGGATCGAGGCCGCCAGCCAAAGTTTGAGACCCATCTATCTCTCCTCCGGGTTTGAGGTGGTGTCAGACTGAGGAATAATATCTGACAGCAGAATTTCGGCTTCGAATCCCATCGCGCGTAACGCAATGGCGAAGCCTTCGCTGATTTCCTCCGCACTGCAGAAATAAATGATTGACGAGCCTTCGCGGACAGAATCAATCGGCGCGGCTTCAGGACTGACCGGTGTACATAGCGAAATAGGGGGCTTTCGGACGTCCATGCGCAATCTCCTCGACAAGTCGAGCATTGCGCAGAGCTTGGACGGAACCCGTCTAATGGGGAGTCTGCTTTTCCCCGCGATGCCAAGTTAGTCCGAACGGACCGGTTGGGCAAGTCACGTTGTCGCGGTTCCCCTCGGCCAATGCCGCAGTTTGCGAGCGACTACCCTGATGGCGTGACCGCCAAGAACCTGAATGATTGCGCCGCCGAATTAGAACTGCAACGTCGTCCGTTGGAAGAGAAACACCGCCTCAGTTGATACCCGTTATTGGCACTTTTCGGACCTCGTGCGATGGTCGACTTGCTTCCGTTATGTGCATTAAAGCGGACATCCCTTACGGTTCGCCGTCACCGCATTTGATCATAGGCGTCCGCTAGGAAATGATCGAAACTCTCGATCCGGATGAGGCCGAGACGTGGATATTCCATATCGGTCACCGTGTAGAGCGCGACGGTCAGGGTTCCTGCAAAGAGAAGCATGTGTATCCAGCTGTGCCCTGCGCTCGCGGCCATTCCAAACCCGGCGAGCAGTGAGCAGCCGAGACCAAGGCCAAACAGAATAAAGTAGATGATCTGTGGCGGATGTTTTTCGGCGGCAGCTGCACGCAGACGTGCAACCTCGAACAGGCTATTCAGCGCTGGAGCGCGTTGAGCTCTGGTCGTATCGGGTCATGCGGATAGGCTGTGCCGATCCCGAGAAAAGCAACCGCACTCAATCCCATCATGCGAGCTACTATCAACCGGTAAAGACGCGTCGGCCGGCCTCCATTGGGACTAGTCATGGGAACCTCCGTTCCCCCAAGCCCGTTTGTGTGGGTCATCGGAACTGCGAGAAGGTTCAACCGGAAGGCCGATGCGCTGGCTCGGCTGGCCACTTCCGAATCTGGGGGAAAAGCGGAAGTAGCCCGGTCGCCGCGCGAAGTCGCCTTTTGACCCAGGCTGTGTCGAAGCGGACATTGCGCCCACGAAAGCCAGAGCCGCCCAGCGTCGCGGCCAGGGCCAACGCACGCACTCCTGCCGAGAGCCGATTGCTGCCCGGAGATGCCTTATCCTTTGAACAGGTATTTAATAAGAGCGGCAGCCGCGAGGATCAGCACGATCAGCAGCAAAAGGCCGATCAAGCCCATGCCCCACATGCCAGCGCCACTCATCATGTCTTGCATCATTGCGTTCACTCGCGCGCGTACACCTTCGCGCCATCGTCACCGAAACTGTAAATGACAAACGGCTCCTTTTTTCCGCCGGTCATTCCGGGCGAGCCGTCCGGCATGCCAGGCAATGATATTCCCCGAACGGCGGGCCGTTCCTTTAACAATCGGTGAACGATGCTTGCCGGTACGTGGCCTTCGACGACATAGCCGCCGATGATCGTGGTGTGGCAGCCTTTGAACTGCTGCGGGACGCGGTATCGCTTCTTGATTGAGGACAGATTTTCGGTCTGTTGCACCGTCACATCGTAGCGGTTCTGGCGCAAATGGTCGGCGTGGCCATCACAGCAGCCGCAGTATGGCTGCTTGAACAGCGTCGCTTTGAGCTGCTCGGCAGCCGCGGGCGTTAGCCCAAGCGCTGCGACAAGCAAGGCGATGAGAAGCCGCTGCATGGCAATTCTCCTTCGTTCGTCGCTTTCCTAGCATTTCTCGGCGATGGATTGGCGGAGCTCGGCGAGGCTCGAAAAAATGATCGACACTCGATCGCCGACCATGCCCGACCGATGCAGGACCGGCTCTCCCGATCGCGGCCCGCGCGGGCTGGTGTCGACCTTCAGCCGCACGTTGGTTTCCCAGAACGGAAACTTGGCGCCGTCGGCAGTCGTGACATGATAGCCATCGCCGCAGTGGCGAATTTCGGTGATGCGCTGGTTGGACCCAACGGAGGAGAGGTCCGCGGGTATCTGCCCCCGTGCCATCCCGGCGGGGATCAGGCCTTCCTTTACAACCTTGGCCGCACCGTTTGGCGCCAGCGCCAACCGGAGAAAGGCAACGAGGTCTTCGCGGGTCTTGCCGTTCTCGATGCCACGGAATGTCATGGTCGTTCCCGGCACCATGACTTGCGGGTCCGCAATCCACGCGTAGAGGGTTGTCTCGTCCCAGACGATGTCGGATTTTTTCAACGCATCGGTGTAGCGTCCGAAGTCGGAGAGGGTCGCGGCCCGTCTGCCCCACATGTCAGCCAAACTTGGTCCGGAGAGGTGCACGCCGGGATGCAGCGAATGGCAGGCGGCGCACAAGCGATAGGCCGCCGCTCCTCTCTTGGCCGTCTTGTCCATGTCCTGTGCAAGGGCAACGTCTGCGCCTGCCGCAAGAATGAGTACTGTCGCGATTAGAGGCAATTTCGACATGAGAAGCTCCGAATCGTCCGAACGGGATGCGCCCGTGTCGAGGCTCCCGATGCCATGCGACAAGTGTCCGATTTCCCGCGGACGTCCAGGCGCCGGCGGGTCTAGGTGAATGCGAGCCGTCTTGGAGGAGGCGGATCGGGCGCGGCAATCCGATTTGTCAGAACCGCATCAGGTTGGGACGGGAACTCACCATCAACTGCGAGAGGGATGAGGCCAGCGCACTGAACTGCCGCAAACGGCGGCACGCCTACGCACATCAGAAAGCAGAGAGCACGACTTGGCTTGGTCTCGTGACAGCAGTTGCAATCGCCGGACATGGTATCCGGGGCTTGCGCCATTTGGAGCGTCATGCTCGCGGCGGGCACGCTCATCAGAGCGGGCGACAACCCGATCCACAGGCTGAGGAACAGCGTGATGACGCGGTTCAGTTTCCAGTCCATGACACAGCCAGTATATTCGACCGGTCCACAAGAAGCAGTCAAAAAACAGTTATCGAGCGAACCGAAGCGGTTGCGGCGCCAAGCCTGCAATTGGCCGATTGTGTTGAAGAAGTCCGCGAACCGGCAATTTGGGATCGGGCAATGCGACCGGCGCACGGGTGCTTGATTGCGCCTAGGCGGGCTGGAGCGCAG
>NZ_JADPJL010000084.1 GCF_023073415.1 Bradyrhizobium sp. 190
CGCGTGTAACGCGCGGCGGGGTGGGGTGACGGTCTCTCCACATCCAACAGTGCCCGAGTTGAGGGATCACCCCACCCCGTCTCACATTTCGCTCCGCTCAATGCGAGCCGACCCTCCCCCTCCAGGGGAGGGTAAACAAGTCACATCGGCCTATAGGCCCGCACGTCCGACGGCACGTTGACGCCGAGCTTGATCTGGCCGACCGACCTGATGATGTCGTCGCCGAGCAGTTGCGCGAAGCAGGCGTAGCCCCAGTCGCTCATGTGCAGGCCGTCGGCGATCACGAAATTCTCGATCGGGATCGCCTGCTTTTCGTGCCAGTCCTTCATCACCGCGAAGCGCGGAAATAAGCCGACCTTGCGAAGCTCGGCGGTCTTGGTCAGCAGCGTCATCATCTTGCCGGCGCTTTCGGCGTGCTCGTTGACCCGCGGCGAATATTGCGGATCGATCAGCACGATGTCGGCGCCAACAGCCTGAATGCGCGCGATGCCTTCCTCGACGAGCTTTGCCGTCTCACCCGGATCGAGGTTGCGCAGCACGGCGTTGGTGCCGACTTGCCAGATCACCAGATCGGGATGCGCGTCGATGACGGCGGTCTGCAGCCGCTTCATCATTTCGGGCGCGTCCTCGCCGCCCTTGCCGGCATTGATGACGGAGATATCGGCCGTCGGATATTGCCGGCGCAATTGCGCGGCTAGCCGGTTGGGATAGTTGAACTCCGGCGACGTCGCGCCGAAGCCGGCGGTCGATGACGATCCGAACGCGACGATCACCACCGGCTGACCTGCGACGAGCTTGCTCGCGACGCGCGGCAGCGACCCCATCGATTTGGAAGCACCCTTTGGCGGCAAGCACGGAACACGGCTGAAGATGTCGCCGGCCGATTTCGCGACCTCCTTCACCCTGTCGATCGCATTGCCGGTGATGCCCTTCTGCGCGGCCGGATTGGCGGCAGCCGCCGGCGCGGCCTGCGGCGGGACGCCTTCAGCGGTGGGCCTGTTTTCAGCCTTGTTTTGAGTTTTGGCGTTGTCGGACAGCGCCGCCTGCTGGGCGATCTGTTGGGGGGCCGCCTGGGCATGCAGCGGAAGCACCGAGGCAGGCATCAACAGCGCCAAGCCAGCGGCAGAGACAGTCAGGAATATCGACAAACGAAAAGGGTAGTGAGAACTCATTAACGCTGGTCCCTAATTCTGCTGCGCCTGATCCAGCCGGGCCGCATCGAGCACAAATTTCGACAGCGCGCGGCCCAGGCAGCCATGAACCCGTTTGGCCATGTCGGTGCCATGAAAAGTACTGAACAGGTCGAAATCTCCGGCATCGTTCCAGTGACGCATGATGGCAAACCGGTCGAACAGCGGAACATTATGCTGCTGCGCCACCACGCGCATATTATCCAGGTATGGCGGCGCAGAAATCATCGTTTCCGTGCGCGGGCTGTATTGCAGATTGACCAGAACCACATCGGCTCCTGCATTTTGCAGCGCAGCAACTCCCTCGTCGATGGCACCGCGAAAATCGTCGGGATCGACGGATCGCATAGCATCGACGGTCCCCGTCTGCCAGATGACCAAAGTAGGCCTTTTTGCTTCCACCAGCTTAACGAGAGTGGCGTCCGTCTCCTCCGCGGTTTTTCCGGGCTGTAGTTCTACGAATAGATTGATCGGGATCGAGGGCAGCTTCTCCTTCAGCGCGGCTTGTAATTTGGCGGGATAGGCGCTGTCGGCCGACGCGGCGATGGTCGAGGAACGGCTGCCCACCACGAGGATGGTCAGCGGCCGGCCGTTCTTGACGGCCTCGGTGACCTTTGGCAGCACGCTTTCGGTGTTCAGGAGATAGGCCGGCACCTCGCAGGCTTGGGGGGCTTGGGGGGTATCCTCGGCGCGCGCCAAACCGGTAGCCGCAAGACCGGCGAGCAGGGACAGGGCTAGTACGGCTCCAGAACCGGGCCTCATACGCTCCCTCCGGCCATATCGGCATTGCCGCCTGTGCGCTTTGTCTTGGACGCATCTTTGTCGGCCGAATGCTTGTACCACGAAATCACCCACGCCACGCCCCACATGATGAGGATTCCGGCAAGGCTGACCAGGGCGTGCGTGAGAGCACCCCCGCCAACTTCGGCCAGCACGAAATGCCCTGCGAAGGCCAGGAAGACGCCGAGACAGAATATCTCAAGCGAATGCTGGCCACACAGGATCAATGGTCGCAGCCAGGGCGATTTCAGGCCCGCCCAATCCCTGGGCAGGAAGCGCACGGTGAGCGCCGCCAGCGCCAGAAAATGGGCAAACCGCAGCACATCCAGGTCGGTCTTGGTGATCGGATACATCCACTGTTCGAGCCGCTTCGGCATCAGAAAGCTGAGCTGCGGTATGTGCCAGGTCAACGTGACGAAGAATGCAAACAGCAGATAGGCAATGCAAATCCACATCGTCACCGGCGACGACAGGATGCGGGACATCCGCGCCGCGCCGCCCAGCGCACACCAGGCGCCGAATACGAACAGCAACTGCCAGCAGAACGGGTTGAAGATCCAAAAGCCGCTCGGATAGGCCGTCAGGTACCAGTCGAACTGCCAGGTCAGCGCATACAGCAGCACCGACAGGCCGAGCGACACGTCAGGCCGCCACTTCATCAGCCACAGGATAACAGGCAGAAACAGCATCAGCACGATGTAGAGCGGCAGCACGTCCATGTTGACCGGACGGAAGCGCAACAGCAGCGCCTGGACGATGGTGACATCCGGCTGCTTGAGAAAATCCATGATGCCCATTTCTTCGCTGTAAAGCGGGTTCTCGAAACGGGTCGCGACGTAGGAAATTTCGGCGAGGAAGATCGTGAACAGGAACACATGCGCGACGTAGATCTGCCAGACCCGGCGCATGATCCGCGCGGTCGCCACCACGAAGCCAGCCTGCAGCATCGCGCGGCCGTAGACGAAGGCGGCGGTGTAGCCGGAGATGAAGATGAAGATTTCGGTGGCGTCGGAAAATCCGTAATTACGGATCGTGAACCAGGTCAGTATATTGGTCGGCAGATGATCGACGAAGATCAGCCACAGCGCCATGCCGCGAAACAGGTCGAGCCGCAATTCGCGCTCGCCGGCCACCGGCAGCGCAATCGCCGGCGCGGAAGCCGCCGCGGCCTTGCTATCGCTGAGAGGCCTTCCGGCAACGGGATCGGCAATGGACGACATCTGGCACCGTTAGTCGAGCTTTTACGTGTGCACTGCCCGGGAAGGATAATATCGGCCCGCACCTTGCACACAAGATACGCAAACAGATACGGGGCCGGACCGCGCGCGGGTGCGCTCTAGAATGGAACTATGTTGAAACCACGATCAAACAAGCGACAAACCCGGCCGGCCGGAGATTGGTTCCCCCGGCATTCTTGGCTATGATGGAACAGAATTTCCGGAAGCTTGCCCGCATGTACCGCGCCGTCACCCGTCAGATCGAAGTCACTGTCGAACCGAACTTCCTGCCCGAGCGCTCGTCGGTCGATCGCGGCCAGTATTTCTGGTCCTACACCATCATCATCACCAATAGCGGCGCCGAGACCGTGCAGCTCCGCACCCGGCACTGGATCATCACCGACGCCACCGGCCGCAAGCAGGAAGTCCGCGGCGAAGGCGTGGTCGGCGAGCAGCCCGTGCTCGCGCCGGGCGAGCGCTTCGAATACACGAGCGGCGTGCCGCTGCCGACCGCGTCGGGCTTCATGACCGGGCGCTACCAGATGGTCAGCGAAAGCGGCGAGCGGTTCGAGATCGACGTGCCGACGTTCTCGCTGGATAGCCCCGATAACAGGCGGGTGTTGAACTAGGGACATTGCGGCCTCCTCAGTAGCCCGTCTCGTAGGATGGGTGGAGCGAAGCGATACCCATCAACGTCAGTGCGCGTGATGATGGGTTTCGCTTCGCTCTACCCATCCTACGAATGACATACCTTCGCGATCTCGCGGCGCATGGCGTCCGAGGTTTGTTTGAGAACTTCCCGCCCTCCTTGTCAGAGGGCGCAGGGAAGACCGGGTGCTTGCTGCACCCGCGGTCTCGCGTGCGATTTGCGCTAAAGAAAATGCACACGAGCATACAGGGCAGC
>NZ_JADPJL010000009.1:0-1701 GCF_023073415.1 Bradyrhizobium sp. 190
CGGCACGATTTCGAGAACGCGATCGACGTCGAGGACGACCATGAGCTGACCGTCGAGACGGTGAACGCCGCCGGCGAGCTTGGCCATGCGGGGATCGAGGTTGACGGGGTTTTCCTCGCGGCCATCGTCGCGGAGTTTCAGGACCTCGCCGATCTGGTCGATCAGCAGGCCGTAGGATTCGCCGCGCAGATCGACGCCGACCGCCATCGGCGGCTTGCCGTCGTCGTTCTTGGGCAGGCCGAGCCGGGCACGCATGTTGACCACGGTGACGATGCGGCCGCGCAGATTGAGCACGCCGGCGATCTCCGCCGAGGACAGCGGCACCCGCGTCAGCCGTTCCGGCATGAACACGTCCTGCACCCGCGAGATCGGCAGGCCGAACAATTGCCCGCCGATCACGGCGGTGACGTATTCGGCCACGGTGCCCTCGATGGTCTCGGTCTTGGTTGTCATGTGCTGCTACCTTTATGCCCCGGCTAAGCTTGCTTATGCCGGGCTAAGCTTGCTTATGCCCGGCTGAACTTGTTCATGCCGGGCTGAACTTGTTCATGCCGCGTGCCGGGTCTCGGCGGTCTGTTCCTTCAGCGCCGCGATCAGGCCGGGACGGTCGAACTTGGCGACATAATCGTGGAAGCCGGCCTGCCGCCCGCGCTCGATCGCCGCCGGCGACACCAGCGAGGACAAAGCGATGATCGGCATCGTGCTCAGATTGTTGTCGGCGCGGATCACTTCGGCGAACTCGAAGCCGTTCATGTCCGGCATCTCGATGTCGGTCAGCACCACGTCGAAGGTGAGGCCGGAGCGCAGCGCGGAAAGCCCCTCCTGCGCGTTGACGGCGACCCGCACCTTGTAGCCGGCGGCTTTCAAGACCGGCGCCAGCATGTTGCGGAAGAACGCACTGTCGTCGACCAGCAGCACCGATTGCGCCGTCGATGACGCCCGCATCTCCTTGCGCGAGAACCAGTCGGCAAACGCCATCGGTAAGAAGTGGCCGACGTCGATCACCTCGGTGGCCTGGCCCTTGATCACGGCCGAACCCAGGATGCCGTCCTGCTGGCCGGCGACCTCGATGTGCAGCCGCTCCTCGACGATGTCGATGATCTCGTCGACCACGAGTCCCATCGAGCGGCCGTCGTCGGCGAACACCAGGATCGGCTGCGAGCCTGTGGTCTGGACGGTGACCCCGTTCATCTGCACCAGCGGCATCAGCTGCTCGCGGTACTGCACCATGTAGCGGCCGTTGGAGAGCTCGATCTTGTCGGTGGCGATCTCCTCCAGCCGGGTGACGAGGCCGAGCGGAACCGCCTTGGGCTGGCTGGAACCGGCGCGGAACACCAAAAGCGAGGTGAGCTGTTCGCCGCCGATCGCATGCGCCGCCGAGGCCTCGTCGGCCATCTCATGGGCCGAGGAGCCGGAGGCGCCGAGCGCTTTGGCAATGCCATTGGGGTCGATGATCATGATGACGGCGCCATCGCCCAGAATGGTGTTGCCGGAGAACATGTCGATGTGCCGCAGCTTGGTGGACATCGGCTTGACCACGATTTCTTCGGTGTGGAACACGCCGTCGACCACGATGCCGAAGGTCTGGCTGCCGACCTGCGTCACCACGATGAAGCCGTTCTCGGGATCGGAGGAAGAGCCGTCGTCGATCTTCAAGAGCTTCTTCAGGTGCATCAGCGGCAGCAGCTTGTTGCGCAGGCG
>NZ_JADPJL010000009.1:2098-3348 GCF_023073415.1 Bradyrhizobium sp. 190
AAGATGAACTTGTGGATCTGGGCCTCGGTCATCTTCTCCAGTTCGGCCTCGGTGACGAGACCGTTCTGCAGCGCCTTGGCCTTGATCCGCTCGGTGTTGAGCCCGCGGCCGTTATCCGCGATGCAGATGATGATGTGGCCGCCCTCGTGATAGGCCGACAGCCTGATCGTGCCCTGCTCGCCCTTGCCGCTGGCCAGCCGCTCGGCCGGGGTCTCCAGGCCGTGGTCGGCGGAGTTGCGCACCATGTGCGTCAACGGATCCTTGATCAGGTCGAGCACCTGGCGGTCGAGCTCGGTGTCGGCGCCGTGCATCTCCAGTTCGATCTGCTTGCCGAGTTCGCCGGAGAGGTCGCGGACGATTCTGGGCAGCTTCTGCCAGGCATTGCCGATCGGCTGCATCCGCGTCTTCATGACGCCTTCCTGCAGTTCGGCGGTGACGTTCGACAAACGCTGCAGCGGCACCTTGAACTCGGTGTCCTCGTTGCGGCGGGAGATTTCCAGAAGCTGGTTGCGGGTCAACACCAGCTCGGAGACCATCGTCATCAGATGTTCGAGCGTGTCGACGTTGACGCGGATCGACTGGTTGGCGATCTTGTCGGCTTCCTGGACGTCGGTGTCGACGGCTGCGGCGCGCTTGGCGGGTTTTGCCTTTACTTCCTTCGCCTGCGGCTCGGCGGGCGCGGCCGGCCTGGCGGCGGCGGGCTTCGGCGCAGGTGCGGCTTCGGTCTCGGTCTCGCGGAAGGCGCGCTCGAGATCGTCGAGCGAGACCTCGCCGGGACGCAGCGGGCGTTCCAGCACCTGCTCGATCAGCGTGCCTTTGACAACTTCCTGGGTGATCGCGGGCTGCACCGGCGGCGCGGCGACCGCGGGGACCGGCGCGGGTTCGGGGTGCGCCTCGGCATGGTGGCCGCCTTCGGCCATCGCATGCAGCTTCTCGATCAGGTCTTCGTCGGTGCCCTCGGGCTCGGTTTCGGTGGCCTCGAGGCCGGCGAGGATTTCCTTGATGCGGTCGATGCTGCTCAGGATCAGCGTCACGGCTTCGGCCTTGACCGGCATGCCGTCGCGGAATTTGCCCATCAGCGTCTCGCCGGCATGGGCCAGCGCTTCCAGCCGCGGCAGGCCCAGGAAGCCGCAGGTGCCCTTGATGGTGTGGACCAGGCGGAAGATGTTATCCAGGATCTTCGCGTCGCTCGGGTCCTGCTCGAACCGCACCAACTGATTGTCGACCGTATCCAGGCTCTCGCTGGTTTC
>NZ_JADPJL010000078.1 GCF_023073415.1 Bradyrhizobium sp. 190
TTGTCGGAACACCTCGATCTCAAGACAGGACGCCCCGTTGCGCTATCCCATTGGCCCTGACGCCCGCAGCAGTACCCTACCGCGCGAGCGGTTTAGTCCAATGGCACTGAACGGACATGCCGACCACGCTCCAGAATGTCCGTTGTTGGAAGCAGAGCGGAAGTGCGATAGGCGCGGGCCGAAGTCAGCTTTGGACCCATACCGGAAGTCGCGCCTTTTGACGAACGGTCGCTGTTACGTCGCAAAACATCCGCCGGTGCCGCCGTTGAAGCTCACCCGCGTGATCGTCGTGTTGTTGATCACGGTCTTGTTGTAGACGTTGGTGATGGCGACGCCGCCGAAATTGTTGAAGGTACCGCCAGCAACTCCAACCGCGCGAAACTGTCAGGCGCACTGTCGCTTCATCCAGGAAACGCAATGCCGACTCGAAAGGGTCACACCGATCTAATGCGGCGCGTCGCGCGAGCGGCGTAGCGTGCGGACAACCAAGTCTAGGGAGATGCTCATGAAAGACCTAGCAGGCTGTCGTGATATGGAATTATTGTGCCGGCGCCGAGCCGCGCTTGATACTCAACACAGTTGGAAGTGGCTTGGCGAAGCGGAACGCTGGAGAGTCCTCACGCACCGCGAAACTGCTTCTCGTTTTCAAACAGTGGGTCTGGGTCCGATGGCCAAGGGTCCGAATACGATCGAAGGCGATTGCCGAAATTGGGAAGAAGAGAGCCCAGCTGGGCTCTAAAGTTAGAACGATTGAATTTGTATCTCGATGACGATTGCCCAGAAGCACTCCATCGTCTCACATGCCGTCTAAGCAACTCACCTAATTCATCCTAAGGGTAGTGCGTACAAAGCTCGCACTAAGCATCGCGCAGTGTCCTAATTTACCAAATGAGAACATTTCCGAAGCGGCCATTTGTAATGCTGCGTTCTTGAACCCATCCGGGCTCGGGCGGTTAACCCTTATTCGGTGATGAGAACGCCGGTTGCGCTCCCGCCTTTCACAAGGAACGGAGCAACGCCATGCAAAGACGCCGTTTCAAAAACATAGTGACCTTTCCTAGTCGGCTAGCAGATGAAGCCAAGCGATTTCGACAGCAAGCCGATCGCCTGCGCTCGGAGGCCGAGAAACTGCCGCAGGGTCAAGAGCGGGAAACGCTTTTGAGAAAGGCGCGGCAGGCCGAGACCGCTGCCCGCGTTGACGAATGGGTATTGTCGCCCGGGTTGCGAGCGCCGGAATAAGCAGCGGTTCCCCGAAATAGGCATTTGCCCTGTTTTGGATTGGAACGAAGCCGGGGCCGGGTGCATTTCCTTCGGATAACCGACGCGAATGACCCCTTGTTGACACTAAAGGCTAGGTTCACTTCCGCGTTGCGCCCAATAGCAGTAGCTCACAAGCGGCTTTCGAACCCGCCGGAACGGCACCATCGGTCATCGGGCAGCGAAGGCATAAAATTTGAAATTGCGTCGGTCCCGCAAGATGCTACGCTAACGTGATGCCGGCGGTCGAGCTTAGGCAAGTTTAGGTGTTCCAGCCGTGAGCGTGTGATGAGTATCGCCGAACAAGACGCCATCGATGCGTTGCTGGTCTCCCTGCAGAAGCCCAATGTACATCAAGGGGCGTGGGGATCCGACGAACTCTTGCAGGCACTGCCGGCAGCGCTCTACATGACGGACGCCGCCGGCCGCATTACTTTCTACAACGAAGCGGCGGCGCAATTGTGGGGCTGCCGGCCGACGCTCGGGACCGCCGAGTTTTGCGGATCATGGAAGCTCTATTGGCCGGACGGCACTCCTTTGCCGCACACCGAATGTCCGATGGCGCGGGCTCTGAAAGAACGGCGTCCGATCCGGGGCATGGAAGCGGTCGCCGAACGGCCGGACGGCACGCGCGTGCCGTTCATTCCGTATCCAACTCCCCTATTCGATGCTTCAGGTGCTTTGGTTGGCGCTGTCAACATGCTGGTGGACATCACCGAGCGCCGGGAGACTGAACAACGGCTTCGAGAAAGCGAGGCGCGCTATCGAGCAATCGCTGCGATCGTCGAATCGTCCGACGACGCGATCGTTTCGAAAGACCTCAACAGCATCATCAAAAGCTGGAATCAAGGCGCGGAGCGGCTGTTCGGCTATAATGCTGAAGAGGCGATTGGCAAGTCGGTCACGATGCTAATCCCTCCCGATCGTCAGGATGAGGAGCCGGCCATTCTTGCCCGCATCCGGCGCGGCGAGCGCGTCGAGCACTACGAAAGCGTTCGTCAACGCAAGGATGGCAGCACTATCGACATTTCGCTGACGATCTCCCCGATCAGGGATAAGGACGGCAAGATCGTCGGCGCTTCGAAAATAGCCCGTGACATTTCATTTCGAAAGCGAGCAGAGGAGCAGCAGCGGCTAATCTTCCGAGAGATGGACCATCGCATCAAGAACCTCTTTGCTGTCGTTGGCGGCGTGGTCACGATGAGTGCCCGATCGGCGACAACAGCGGAAGAACTCGCTTCTGTGGTGCGAGACCGCTTGGTTTCCCTCGCGAAAGCCAACGACCTGACGTTGAAGCTGACAGCCGAAGGCACTCATCGAACGCAACAGTCAACGCTGCTTCATACGTTGATTAGGACGATTCTCTCCCCTTATGACGGCGGCACCGACAAAGGCGGGGCGCGTGTCGCGATCAGTGGACCCGACATTCCAATCGCGGGCGATGTGGTGACCGGTTTTGCGTTGCTATTGCACGAGTTTGCAACCAATGCCGCAAAGTACGGGGCACTTTCGACCCGAAGTGGCTCCATCAATATCGCGTGCTCCGAAAACACTGACCAATTTGCGGTAACCTGGACGGAACGCGGAGGACCACCGGTCGGTCGTCAAGCAGAGGTAGAGGGCTTTGGTACGCTACTCGCCCGTGCGACGGTGCAGAGCCAATTCGGGGGCGTGATCGCGTGGGATTGGAACCCGGCGGGCCTGACAATAGACCTTTCTTTTCCAAAGGACCGCGTCGTGACGCATCCCTAGCGCTCAGTCATTCTGGTGAAATCAAGTTGTACAAGAAATCACCGGACGGCCTAGCAAGATCAATCTCGCGCGGCCGTGGTGATCCTCTCCTTTCCTTGGCACCAAATCTCAACATCTGAGGAAGGCACCCGTTGGTCAGTCTCGCGCGCAGCGGACATATGGAATACACGTCCGCTTTGCACCACAACCGCCCGCATGCTGGAGGTCGCCTTCTGACCCTTGCTGTGTGAAAACCCCGTCGATGCTATGATTCCCTTGCTGAATCGGCGGGGGAAGTGATGCAGGGTTTCGTTCAAGGGGCGGATCGCCAGCAGACGACG
>NZ_JADPJL010000069.1 GCF_023073415.1 Bradyrhizobium sp. 190
TGCGTGTTTCGGCAATTCCCGGACACCGATTTCGGTAATTCGCGGACAGCGATTTCAGTAATTCCGGGACAGGGATTCCGCTAAATCGCGGACAGTTGTGGGGGTTGGTTTTTGGGAGCGCCGTTCAGGCAATGTCCCTTCTCAAGCTGAGTTTGAGAGGGGCGATGCCAAGACGGAAGCAAGCGAAACGAACCACTGTGAAGGACCTACGATCGATCCTGAGGCTGACGTACGAGCAAGGCCTGTCGGTTCGGGCGATCTCGGAACGGCTGCAGATCAGCAAGACCTCGGTTGCCACCTACCTGCTGCGGGCGCGTGAAGCGGGTTTAAGCTGGCCGCTGCCGGCGATTTACGAGAGCGAGGCGGCGTTACAGCGGGCTTTGTTCCGGCGGGTCGGGCGCCCGCCTCAGGACTTGAGCGAACCTGAGTGGCCACGAGTGGCGCAGGAACTCAAGCGCAAGGGCGTGACGTTGACGCTGCTTTGGCAGGAATACCGGACGGCGCATCCCGACGGCTATGGTTACACGTGGTTCTGCGAGAGGTTTGCCGCCTATCAGCGTCGGGCGAACCCGACCTTCCGCCACCGCCACGCGGCGGGTGCGGTGATGCAGACCGACTATGCCGGCCCGACGGTGGAGGTGATCGACCCGCAAACCGGCGAGATCCGTCAGGCGCAGATATTTGTTGCGGTGCTCGGGGCCTCGTCGCTGACCTTCGCTATGGGGAGCTTCGGTCAGCGACTACCAGATTGGATCGAAGGCCAGACCCGGGCCCTGTCGTACTTCGGCGGCGTTCCCAAGGCGATCGTCTGCGACAATCTGAAGGCCGGGGTCGTCAAGGCGCTGTGGTTCGAGCCAACGCTCAACCAAACCTTTGCCGCGATGGCCGAGCACTACGACACGACGATTTTGCCAACCCGCAGCCGCAAGCCACGCGACAAGGGCAAGGTTGAAGGCGCGGTGCTGATTGTCGAGCGCTGGATTTTGGCACGGCTGCGCCACCGGCGGTTCTTCAACTTGGCCGATCTCAATACCGCGATCGGCAGTTTGCTCGAGGAGCTGAACAATCGGCCGATGCGCCATATCGGCAAATCCCGCCGCCAGCTGTTCGAGGAGATCGAACGCACCGCGCTGGCACCGCTGCCGAGCGAGCCATTCGAATACGCCGAATGGAAGACGGCCAAGGTCCACCCCGATTATCACGTCGAAGTCGACAAGACCTTTTACTCGGTGCCGCACCGGCTGATCGGTCGTCGGGTGGACGTCCGGCTCACCTATCGGGCTGTTGAGATTTTCCAGGATCACACGCGTGTCGCCAGCCATGTGCGCCGCTCTCAGCGTAGCGGCCATGTCACCGTGAACGAGCACATGCCCAAGGCTCATCAGCGTTACGCCAATATGACGCCGGCGAGCTTGATCAAGATGGCGGGGCGGATCGGCGTCAACGCCGCGACCCTGGTGGAGCGGATGATGCGTGAGCGCCCGCATCCCGAGCAGGGTTATCGCTCCGCGATGGGGATCATCGCCCTGGCGCGGCGCTACGAGCGCAGTCGGCTGGAAACAGCCTGCGAGAGGGCGCTCGCCATCAACGCGATCAGCTACTCCTCCGTGAGCGCCATCCTCAAATCCGGGCTCGACCGCGCGAGCCCCGCCGCCGAACCCGTCAAAGCCGCGCCCTCACACGCCAACATTCGTGGCGGAGCCTATTATCAATGAAGGAAAGGACCATCATGATGCTAACCCATCCGACCCTCGACCAGATGCAGGCCCTCGGCCTTGCTGGAATGGCGGCCGCCTACCGGCAATTGGCTGAACAGGACAATGCCGCCGATCTCAGCCGCGACGAGTGGCTCGGCCTGATGCTGGATCGCGAAGCCGCCATCCGCGCCGACCGGCGCCTGACCAATCGCCTCGCCGCAGCCAAGCTGCGCTTCGTCGATGCCTGTATCGAAGATATCGACTTCGCGTCCCGCCGCGGCCTTGACCGGCGCAACACCCTGCAGCTGGCGCAAGGCGCCTGGCTGAAGGCCCACGAGAACCTCATTCTCACCGGTCAAACCGGTACCGGCAAAACCTGGTTGGCCTGCGCCTTCGGACGCCAAGCGGCCAGGCTCGATCATTCCGTCCTCTATCTGCGTGTGCCGCGCCTGTTCGAGGACCTCGCCATGGCCCGTCTCGACGGTCGCTTCCCGCGCCTCATCGACAAGCTGGCACGTGTTCAGTTGCTCATTCTCGACGACTGGGGAACCCACACTCTCAACGATCAGCAGCGACTCGATCTCCTCGAAATCTTCGAAGAGCGCTACAGGCGCAAATCCACCCTCATCACCGCCCAGCTGCCCGTTGCCCAATGGCATGACATGATCGGAGAACCCACCATCGCCGATGCCATCCTCGACCGGATCATCCACAATGCCCATCGTGTCGCCCTTGAAGGCGACAGCATGCGAAGGAAAAAAGCCGCGCGCCCCTTGACCGATATCGAAAACAGCGAAACGAATACCAATTGACTTCAGCAACCAGGCAACCAAAAGCCAGCGCCGCCACGCTGTCCGCGAATTAGCGAAACTGCTGTCCCTCAGTTAGCGAAACCGCTGTCCCGTTTTTGCGAAATACGCA
>NZ_JADPJL010000046.1 GCF_023073415.1 Bradyrhizobium sp. 190
GGACTAAACCGCTCGCGCGGTAGGGTACTGCTGCGGGCGTCAGGGCCAATGGGATAGCGCAACGGGGCGTCCTGTCTTGAGATCGAGGTGTTCCGACAACCTCCATCAAGACAGGAGCATCCCCATGACCGACGAGGCCATGAGCCCATTGCGGCGGCGCATGATCGAAGACATGACGATCCGCAAATTCGCGCCGAAGACCCAACATGACTACGTGCAGAGGGTCAAGAACTTCGCTGCGTTCCTCGGGCGATCACCCGATATGGCGAGCTTCGAGGACGTGCGCCGCTACCAGCTGCATCTGGCGGCGAGCGGCGTTGGTGTACCGACCATCAACCAGACCGTCTCGACGTTGCGGTTCTTTTTTAAGGTCACGCTGAAGCGCCACGAGATCGTCGAGCACACTCATGTCGTTCACGAGCCGCGCAAGCTGCCGGTGGTGCTCAGCCCCGAGGAGGTGGCACGGCTGCTCGATGCTGCACCCGGGCTCAAATACAAGGCGGCGCTGAGCGTGGCCTACGGCGCCGGCCTGCGCGCCGCCGAGGTGGTCTCGCTCAAGGTCTCCGACATCGACAGCAAGCGCATGATCATTCGTGTCGAGCAGGGCAAAGGCGGCAAGGACCGTAACGTCATGCTGTCGCCGCACCTGCTCGACCTGCTGCGAACCTGGTGGCGGGCGGCGCGGCCGCGGGGTTGGCTGTTCCCGGGCCGCGATCCGGCGCAGCCGATGACCACGCGCCAGCTCAATCGCGCCTGCCACGCCGCTGCCCAGATGGCGGAGATCAACAAGCGCGTCTCGCTTCACACCTTGCGGCACAGCTTTGCCACCCACCTGCTCGAGCAGAACATCGATGTCCGCGTCATCCAGGTGCTGCTCGGTCACGCCAGGCTCGACACCACCGCACTCTATACCCGCGTCGCCACCAAGACGATCAGCGAGGTCATGAGCCCGCTGGAGCACATCGCGCTCAAGCTCAAGGAGGTCCGACCGCCCGGCTGACGCGGAGGCGCCTATGTCGCGCCCGGCTTTGGAGGTCGCGGATATCTTCCGCGACCGCGGACCGGCATGGCGCAGAGCCAATGCCGGCCATATCAGCCTCGGACAGCTGAAGGTGATGTCGGCAATCGAGAACTGCCGCACGGCAGCTCTCGGCGGCCATGTCGCGCGCTGCGAGGACTGCACCTATACGACGATTGCCTACAACTCCTGCCGCAACCGGCACTGCCCGAAGTGCCAGGGCGCCGCGGCAAAGGACTGGCTCGCCGCGCGTGAGGCCGATCTGTTGCCGGTGCCGTACTATCACGTGGTGTTCACGCTGCCTGCGCCGATCGCCGACATTGGCTACCAGAACAAGGCCGTCATCTACGATCTGCTGTTCAAGGTCTCGGCCGAGACCATGCTGACGATCGCCGCCGATCCGAAGCATCTCGGTGCCAGGATCGGCATCACCTCCGTGCTGCACACCTGGGGCTCGGCGATGACCCATCATCCGCATGTCCACATGATCGTCCCAGGCGGCGGCATCTCGCCCGACGGCCAGCGCTGGGTGTCCTGCCGGGCCGGATTCTTCCTCCCCGTGCGCGTGCTCTCGCGCTTGTTCCGCCGGCTGTTCCTGGAGAAGCTCGCCGCCGCCCACCAAGCCGGCCGCCTCAGCTTCTTCGGCGCCCACCTATATCTGGCCGATGCGCAATGCTTCACGGCTTATCTCGCGCCGCTGCGCAAAGCCGAGTGGGTCGTCTACGCAAAGCGACCATTCGGCGGACCTGAAGCCGTGCTGGCCTACCTGGCGCGTTACACCCACCGCGTTGCCATTGCCAACAGCCGCTTGATCGCCTTCGACGAGCACGGCATCACCTTCAAGTGGAAGGACTATCGCATCGAGGACCGCGATCGATACAAGCGCATGACGCTCGCCACGGACGAGTTCATCCGCCGCTTCCTCATCCACGTGCTGCCATCCCGTTTCCATCGCATCCGCCACTACGGCCTGTTCGCCAAAAACGCTTGTGCCGACAACATCGCACGCGCCCGCGAGCTGCTCGCCGTTGCAAAACCTGACGGCCAGCCTGCCGCAACCGCCGTCGATCCCAGCAAGCCGAGTTGTCCATGCTGCGGCGGTCGCATGATCGTCATCGAGGTCTTCGAGCGCGGTGCAACGCCACGGCATCGGCCGACAGGTCCAACGAACGTCATCAGGATCGACACCTCATGAGCCCGTCACAATCCCGCAAATCTCGTCATCGCGCTCGCCGGCCTTCGACCGGCCACGGCAGAGCACGCTCAGATATCCAGCCCTCGTCTCAAATCGTCCGACAGTTCATCATGTCCGACGCGATCCGCCGCCGATTCACCAGCCGCTTCACCGTCGGCCAACTTGCCGGGGCGGCTCGATCCCGATCACAAATCTCTCCCGCGGCTCTCAAATCGCCATAGCGCCTGCGGCACGGCCTTCGTTCCCTCAAGCGCGGTTTCCTCCCTTGGAGGGTTTCGGACGCCGGCCCCGTGCGCGCGGCCTCACCGTCATGGGGCCGGCATCCGAAACCCTTCACA
>NZ_JADPJL010000010.1 GCF_023073415.1 Bradyrhizobium sp. 190
TTGCCGCGGACCCATCATCGATTCAAGTCTCCCGCCCACACCGACAGAATGAATCAGTGATCTCCTTCGGATTCAACGGTCGAGTTTTTCAACACAATCGGCCCGAAACGGACATGTCTGGGGCGATCAGATGACGTCTGCTCTTGGGGGCACAACGGACGTGCCGTGCAAGCGGGGACACTTCCTAGTCTGACCCATCTCGGAAGTCGGCGATGAATTGACGCGAATAACCGCAACCCCCGCTTACGTACCCCAACAGTACTGTTACCGTTGCCGTTGTGGGGGAAACAGGCACGAGGTGGCGGAAATCTATTATGCCTGCCGGCGGCGCGGCGGCATGGCCGAACGCGTCGGGGATCCGCACCGCGCGGCGGAATAGGCTCAGCACGAGCCCCTTCAGCTCGTGGCCATCGCGGCTGCGGCTTCCTGCGCCGCCAGCTTGTTTTTTGCCACGATGCCTTCCAGCCGCCCGACGTTCTCCAGCAGCCGCTGGCTTGTCAGAATCAGAAAGTAATAGCCAAATTGCGGGTTCTGGAAGTAGATTTCGAGCAGCTTTTCGTACCCGATGGTCAGCACATGACCATCCTCGACGCATTCGATCGTCGCGGTTCGTCGGTTATCGGGCGTCAGAAAACCAAATTCGCCCATCAATTGGCCCGGTGGAAGCTCGACGCTGATTTCCTTCACCAGGAATTTTCCGGTGACGGTTAGCAACATTTCGTGGGCGGCATCGTCCTTCTTGAACAGAACATCGCCCTTGCGATACTTCCGCTCGGTCATGAACGGTTTGAGCCATTCCAGCGACGTATCGCCCTGCGTTGCGCTGCGAGCCTTCTTGATGAGGACGAGCATTTGACGGAGGCGATAGGCATTGATGGGAACCATCAGGAGGTACAACAGGAAGATCGTGATGGCTCCGGTGAGCGCGCCGAAGATGGCGAAAAATGCACAACCAATCATGTTCGCGACGCGCAACGGCACCATGGTCTGCGTCAGCAGGGTGGCGACAAAGAAGATGGCGCCCACCAGGGCAAACATGTTGGCCAGGTTGATGTTGGCCAGCACAATTTCCAGTACACGATTGAAGATGGCGTCGTAGGTGACGTTATCGGGGTCTAGACCCATTTGGACCAGGATCTTTGCAATCCTGAGATTGTCCGCCGCCGTATCGAGAATACGATCCATCAGGTTGGGTTGGTCTGCGCTGTACAAATTCATGTAAATTACTCCGCCCCGGTAGAGCAAAACCGCCTCGCGCCAAGCGGGGCAGGTATCGCGCCGGAGTTCGCTCCGTCGTGCCCGCCTTTATACCATGCATATGACGGGGCGTGGCTACCCTCGCTCGTGAACGTGCGGACACACTAGGACGGCAGCTGTGTGTGTTTAGGCCGCACGCATACTAAGAGGTGAAAGACCGTCCAAACTCCCAATGCAGCAGATCACAAAGACTGAGCTAGTCGTGAATGTTTCGGCAGCATCGCTGCTCGCCCGCGCCCACGAAGTGATCGAGTAGACTGTTAAAATTTCTGCGGCGCATGAGTCTCCAGTTGGCACATTTCGGACGTGCTGCGGAAGTCTTCCGATGTCCGCTGTTGGGGGATGAACAGACCTAAATCAGCCGCGCCCGAAGGTCGCCTTTTGACCCAACGCGCGGCCTATTGCTGCGATCTGCGTTCAAGCAGCCGGTCGCGGACCTCCTCCGATACAAAGCGCTCCGCCCGCTGCCATGCCTCGTCATTGTCACCGCGGAACTGGAAGTACTTTCTGAACACGACGCGCTGGGCTGTTGTATCGATGGCAGCAATCCGCACAACTTGCACCAGCGTGCTTAGCTTGTGAACCATGCCGATAATCAGGATCTGCGTGCCGGCCTGTGACGCCGCGCGCAGCCGATCGCGCAACGCCGGTCCGTCGATCGGACAATTTAGCGCGCAGGAGGAGGGCACGAGCTCAAGACGCCGGTCTGCCGTGACGTCGTCCCGCAGCGCGGTCATGAAAGCCCGCAATCGCTTTTCATGTACGACCGTCTGATCGGCGGGCTCGTTCGACGTGTCAATATAATTGAAATCGTCGACGGAGACGGCCAAGGCGTGGCCGGCAGTCGCGGCGGATGCATCTGAGATGAGGCTGGATCCCAGGAACAGACCGGTGAACAGGCCGGCTGTGGCGAGAGCGTGCAACAGGGAGTCGTGGCGCATGGCGATGGCTCGATTGCGGTGCGACTATAACCCCTTCCAGGCATCAATTGCTGCAGTCCCTGCCGCTATCCGGCACCGTCGTTCAGACCAAGTCGCGCCAAATGTCCAAAGCGGATTTGACCAGAACATTAGAGGTCGCCAGCGGAAAGTCAGCTTACAAGTTAGTCATTCAAGGCTGTTTGAAGTGCTCGCATTGCAAGCGCCGAAAAAGGGCGCAGTTTGCTGCAACGCATGAGTCCGCTTATGTGAAGGGTTTCGGATGCCGGCCCCATGACGGTGAGGCCGCGCGCACGGGGCCGGCGTCCGAAACCCTCCAAGGGAGGAAACCGCGCTTGAGGGAAC
>NZ_JADPJL010000049.1 GCF_023073415.1 Bradyrhizobium sp. 190
TTGTCGGAACACCTCGATCTCAAGACAGGACGCCCCGTTGCGCTATCCCATTGGCCCTGACGCCCGCAGCAGTACCCTACCGCGCGAGCGGTTTAGTCCTTTGGCACTTTTCGGACGTGACAATCACTCTACCCGATGTCCGTTCGCTGGGGTAAAGCGGACCTCATTGTCGGGCGCCCAGATGTGCTTATGACCCACACCGGGCATTGGATACTCAGCGGAGGCGTTTGACAGTTCAGGTCGGATCCTGTTGGGCGACTGGTACTTCGCTTCAAATTGCCGCCGCTAAGACGCCCGCGGCTATGTCGAAGATGGTGGCTGACTGCGAAGTACATTACATCCCTGTGTTCTCGGCCCGGGCTAAGAGTTGGGTAAGGCTTCTTACTTTGAAGGAGGCATCCGATGCTCGCGACAATCAAATGGAACTCCCGATACAACGTTCGCGAATGGATGATGATGGCTGGAGCTCTCGTCGTCCAACTCAGCGCACTGAATGCATTACGACGGAGGGGTGAAAGCAAACCAAGGCGGCCACTCTGGAAACACTTCGACGACACCCATCATTGGGACTCAACCGCGGAGGAATGGGTACCCAACGTTGATCAGTGATCGTGCAAGGTGTTCGGCGTCCCGAAGGCCCGATTCCAAGACTTCAAGATCCTCTCGCTGACGGGCCAGTCGAGGGCTGCGGTCGCGTACCTAGGCTCGTTCGGTCGGATGATGGATCAGGGCAAGGCATGGCAGCAGCGCAGCCTATGGGCCTTCCCCGCGGTTGATGGGGAGCAAGACAACGCCTACCGGGAGGACGACGACCCGGCAGAGGAAAGCGAGCCTTCCGGCATTGGCGACCATACCGGAATCCTCGAGCAAGTTGGCTGGTACGACAACCAGTTCACGGTGATGGCGTGATGTCGGAGCTTAAACTGACACCCCACGTCGAAACTTCCTGATCCGAGCGGTCGGCGTACTGTTCTTTTGGCGTGCGTAGCAGAACTATCACCTGCATGATGCGTTACCGTAAATGCAGCCAGCAAACAGGGAGGCAACGGACATGGACAATCGGGTCATCGCCGGTGTTGTTGCGGCCGTTATCATTGTTCTTGCGCTGCTTGGTTGGACTGGTGGCTGGTTCGGGAGTGAGATACCGGCACCAACGCCACCAGCCGGGCAACAACCACCGAAGTAAGAGCACGGCGGCCCGCATAAGCGCGGGCCTTTAAGCAGCTCGGCGCGTGGAGCCACGCGGGCGTGTGCACCCATGCGCCAACGAGCGGCGGCCGTGGTTATCGGCGTCGACGGCGTCTCAGACTTCAACGCGCTGCATTCCGGCAAGCACAATGAAAAGGTACAGCTCTGCGCGTATCTGGATGCGCTTCCGCGCCTTACCGGACCGATCGCGTGGGCCGGACTAGGTCAGCCGCGAAGGGCGAGGGCGCGCTCTTACCGAAGCTGTTGATCTTTTCCCGTTACGGACAAAGCCGATGCAGAGAAACGATCCAGGGCGTGTTTGGCGCCGATCCTCGGGTTCATAAGGATGGCGACGGGCGCGCGACTCGGCAATCATGCCCGGGCTGCATGGCGTTGAAAGGCGGCCATCAAATGCCGCACAAAAATTTGCGCAACAGTGCATCCAGATTGTCGGCTTCCGACTAGAAGTAGCATGGCAGACGTTACAGTAACTTGCATCGAAGGAGAGCAACGTGGCGGTGCATATGCCAAATTGTTTGCTGACGGGAGTGCCTTACGGCGCTGATCAAACCGTCTACCTTGTGTTCGATAGTTTCGGCGCGTTACGCAGTGATGGCCCGGAAAAAGAGATCGAGCGGGACGACCTCGAAACGATCATCTCCGATCTCCTAACCGGCCAATTCAACGCTCCGGTTCGCGTCATGGCCTTCAACACACTTGAGCACTGGATCGAGGATGTTTCCAACCAAGTAGCCGAACAACTTCAAGCCCGCTGCGATATCGATGGCGTATCGGTACCCGAACACGTCAGGGACTTTGTTGCAAGCCACACCGACTTTGCGGCAAGCGGGTAATGGGGTAATGATGTGAGGCCGGACTTCAATTGGGACAGGCAGGCGGTCGCAAGCAGCACATAGCGAACATCCCGTTCTAGCCTCGCCAAGTCCGAGTTTGTGAAGGGTTTCGGATGCCGGCCCCATGACGGTGAGGCCGCGCGCACGGGGCCGGCGTCCGAAACCCTCCAAGGGAGGAAACCGCGCTTGAGGGAACG
>NZ_JADPJL010000050.1 GCF_023073415.1 Bradyrhizobium sp. 190
TAGTTGCTCCTGAAAAAGTCGATTTTCAAAAATAGTTTCGGGTTGCTGGCTGGGTTGTGAGGGGGAACTTTCCCTAATGATCGGTTTCCATGTTAGTTTTGGAGCATTTTTGCCGCTCTTTGCAGGTTGTGGGTCAGAATCCCGAAGCCGACCCAGCATTTTGAGCCGACAAAGCCCCGATACCTGCTGCGGTTCAAACCGTACTTCCGCTTGAGAAGACTAATCTTCGCTTCTCCAGCTGCACGGTAACGCTGCAAGTCTTTGAACCATAATTCGTTTTCGTACTCGGATCGGGCAATGCCTTTTTTGCCCTTTCGCGGCAAGCTAGCTCGCTTCACACCAAGTTCGGTAATGGCCGTTTCGTTCTTCTTGCTTGAGAAACCGCGGTCGGTCGCTACAGCTTGCGGCGCTTTGCCGAATTGCTTGATATGCGCCTGTACAGCGGGAACGAGCAGTTCATCATCCGAGGGGTTCCCCTCGTAGACAGCGTAGCCGGTCACAAAGCCGCTTTCCGTCTCGTCGATTCGCACCTTGTAGCCGAACTCAGTTCCTTTGGCCAGCTTACCTTTCTTAATCGGTCTTGCTTCCGGGTCAAAGAAACTGACGATCCGATCTGCGATGATTCGATTGCCGGAAACGACCTGTTTGGCTTGTTCCAACAACTTGCCGGTTAGCGTGACCGCCTCGGTCAGTTTGGTTTTACTTTGTCGAAGAGCAGCTTTGCCCTTGTCTTGCAGTTTCTCGATAACGGCTTGCGCCTTGTTCACAACGTTCTCGGCTACTTCGATTACGCTCCCAGTGATCCGGTCAACTTCTTCCCAAGATTCACGGGTGCGGCGACGTAGAACTTTCGCGATGGACAGAATCTTTTCCTTGATTTCTGCCGTACGATCTTCAAAGCCTTGAACAGTGTGGGAGGCGACTTTCCGGATTTTCTGAATCGTTCGAGTGATGACTTTTACGCCATCTTGCAACAGCGTAGCGTCTGTCGGGTGATGGATGTCGGATTCCACAACCGTCGTATCCGTGCGCAATTTGCGGGTTTTCAGAACGGCTTTTTCCTCACACTGCTTTACGAGTGCGGCATTGATGTCTTCGACGATCTTGTCGCCGTAGCGTTTGCGGGCATAGATGAGCGTAGACGGGTCGGGCATCGGTTCGTCGATGGCAAACCGGCAGAACATTCGCCATGTGATGCTGTCACCGACTTCCTTCACGAGTGACTCGTAGCCCAAATTGTATTTATGCTTCAGGACCATAAGACGGATGTACTTTTCAATTGCAAGCGTAGGACGGCCGCTTTTCTTGCCTTTCGGGTGCAACTCAGTAAACGGTTGAAGAAAACGGTCGTCGTCCAGTAATTGATCTATGATTGCAAGCTCGACCGGCAACTTTCTAACAGATTCCGGGAGAATGGCATCCCAGATGGTCAATTGCTCGTCTCGAAGTTTCAACATTTTCTTCACCTCTTGGAAGGATTCCCGAGGGCTTCTGTTGAACTCCTATAGCAAAGGAATTCTTCCCTCGGGGTGTGGAACTTTGTTATCTCGTCAATAACAATTTCCATTTTGAGGTGCTGAATTCCTTTTAATTATGCTCAAAACACCCTGACTTTTTCAGGGGAAACTA
>NZ_JADPJL010000020.1 GCF_023073415.1 Bradyrhizobium sp. 190
TTTCGGCTCCAAGGGCTGGAGAACAAAGCCGAATGCCTTGGCACGCCGATGCAAATTGTTGACCACTCGCGTCCGGTAACGCGTCTCGTAGGACGAGGCCCCGGGATCGACATAGTCCATTCCGTATCGCACAGCATTGTAGAACAGAACTGCGATCTTGCGGGCCGTGGCGGTCACGGCCTTGGCCTTGCCGATGCGCGCTGAGAGCCGTCTATAAAAGGCGCCGAGCGCGGTGTCTGTACGACCCACGGTCACGGCAGCAAGGCGCAGAAGTGCCGCCGCCCGGCCGCCGGATCGGCGCGTTCGGGACGAGAGCATTTTGCCGCCGGAGACCTTGTTGCTCGGCGCCAGTCCCAGCCAGGAGGTAAAATGCTTTGCACTTGGCCACGAGGAGAGGTCGTCGCCGCATTCAGCGATCAGCTTCAGCGAGAGGTAAGGACCGAGGCCATCGATCGTGGTGATGTCTTTCCGAGCAACGCGAACAGCGCCTCGCGGACGTCGAAAGCTAGAGCGTTCGCCTGATCGGTTCGATTCCGACGCCGCGAGGCCCGCGGCGCTGATCCATGGCCATGACCGCGATGGATGCTGAGTTCCTTCAACACGGCTTCGATCCGGGCGTCGCAGGCAGATGCCTTCTCGTGGTAGGCGTCGTAAAGCGCAAGTGCCTGCTCGAGCGCAAACAGATGCTCGGCGCGGTAGCTTCCGGTGAGCGCCTTCGCGATCGTCTCGGCGCTGGAGTGGCAACTGTAATGGCGCAAGCACGCCAGCGCCTCAGGATCGCGCTCGCCGGCAAGGATCGCGCGTATGATACGCAGGCCGGTCGCACCGGTGATGTCGGCGACGACGTGGTGCAGCTGAAGATTCATCTCCGTCAAGGCCTTCTGCATATGCTGGATGTGTGAGGCCGCGTACTCCAGCAGACGCTCGCGCTGACGCACGTAGGCTCGCAGCTCGGCAATCTGCCCTTTGGGCCGAAAGCTGGCCCGCAGCAACCCGAATGAATGGAGCCGCTGCAGCCATTGCGCATCGCTGACATCGGTCTTGCGCCCCGGCACGTGTTGGCATCGCGCGCGTTGACAAGAAACACGGTAAATCCCCTGGCATCGAGAAGCTCGAAAATCGGAATCCAGTAGACGCTGGTTGATTCCATGACGACGGTCTTGACGCCGCATTCAGTAAACCAGTCGACCAGCCGATGCAGATCGGCCGTGAAGGTACCGAAGCTGCGGACTGGCTCCGGTGCGCGATCTGCCCTCACGGCAGCCATGTGCATAGTCGCTCCGACGTCGATGGCAGCCGCGTTCGGGTGCACCATCGGCATCTTACCACCGTTCCTCGATCTTTTGGGGTTCATCTCCAATCCTCCTGCTGACGGCGGCGGAAGGGCTGGGCTGCGCTATTGGTCAGATTCCTAAACGGGATCGGCGGATGGCGTCACCACTCTCAAGTGCGCAACAACCCATGGACCAGGTTTTTCAACGGGGTCACGTGCCACCAAAATCGTATCGGCCGCTCCCTTCCGGTCGGCAATCTAGCGCCGGCCCGTTTCTATGCCACAGGGGGAGCGCAGCGCCGCGCATAGTTTTTTAGAAGGAGCGCTCACCAAGG
>NZ_JADPJL010000037.1 GCF_023073415.1 Bradyrhizobium sp. 190
CTCCCGCCCCGCCCCGCGCAGCGGCGGCAGCTGGTTCGGCGGCGATTTCTTTGCGCCATTCCAGCAGCAGGCCCCGCAACAAGCGCCGCGCCAGGATTTCTCGCGCGCGCCTGGGCCCGCCAAGCGCGATACGGTGCCGGAACGTAACGTGCTGGTGCTGGGCGATGCCGCGGCCGACTGGCTCGGCTATGGTCTCGAAGACGCCTATAGCGAGCAGCCCGACATGGGCGTGATCCGCAAACACAAGACCGTCTCCGGCCTGATCAAGTATCAGCCGCGCGGCGAGCCCGCCGATTGGGCCGCGGCCGCAAAGGGCATCCTCGCCACCGAAAAGCCGGATGCCATCGTCGTCATGCTCGGCCTCCACGACCGCCAGGCCATCCGCGAGGCGGCGCCTGAGAAGAAGAGCGACAAGAAGGAAGACAAGAAGGACGCGCGCGGCAAGCCGGGCGATGCAAAGCCCAAGCCCGAAGGCGCGACTGATACTGCCAAGGCCGATGCCGGCAAGGCTGATGGAACCAAGGCAGACACCGCCAAGACTGATACCGCGAAGGCTGATACCGCGAAGGCTGACGATGCCGAGGACGATGATGCGGCGCAAATCACCGCCCCTGAAAAGAGCGCGCGCTCCGGCGGCGGGCTCTACGAGTTTCGCGACGAGCGCTGGGTCGAGCTCTACGCCAAGAAGATCGAAGAGCTAATTGGCGTACTGAAATCCAAGGGCGTGCCGGTGTTGTGGGTCGGCCTGCCTGCGATCCGCGGGCAAAAGGGAACATCCGACATGCTGTTCCTGGATGCGCTGTATCGCGATGGCGCGGGCAAGGCCGGCATCACCTATGTCGATGTCTGGGATGGCTTCGTCGATGAAGCCGGCCGCTTCCTGCAAAAAGGTCCCGACTTCGAAGGCCAGATCCGCCAGTTGCGCACGGCCGACGGCGTCTTCTTCACCAAGCCCGGCGCGCGCAAGCTCGCGCATTATGTCGAACGCGAGGTGACGCGCCTGCTTGCCTCGCGCTCCGGGCCGATCGCCGTGCCGATCGAGCCGGCAACGCCCGAGGCCAATGTCGCGCCCGGCCAGCCGGCGCCGCGTCCACTGGCCGGACCGGTCATGCCGCTGGTGGCCTCTTCTGTCGGCACCGATCAGTTGCTCGGTGGTCCCGGCTCGCGCCCGGCCGGGGTGGATGCGCTCGCTGCGCGCACGCTGGTGAAGGGTGAAGCGCTGGCGGCACCGGCTGGCCGCGCCGACGATTATGCCTGGCCGCGCCGGGAAATCGGCCGCGAGCAGGCCAAAGGCGACACGCCGGTAGCAGCCGCCTCGCCGAGCGGAACGGTGGCGGCAGTGCCCGGACAGAAGCAGCTTCTGCTACCGCCGCCGCAGCAAACATTTCAACAACAGAAGAGGCAGCAGCCGCAGCAGCCGATGCAGATCCGACCCGCGCAAAACAATGGGCCGTCGCTGCGCGATTTCTTCGGCGGCTTCGGCGCGGGCGGGTTCGGCGCGGCGCCGCGTCAGCCCGCGCCGCCTGCGGCCGCACCGCCGCGCGGACCCGTGGCCCCGGGACCCATGGCCCCAGGCGTGCCGCGCCCGCCGGGTAGTGTCGGACGATCGGCCGAGGTTCCGCCGGTCCCGCCGGGCAATCTCACACGATTCTGATGCCTCACGGTGAGACGCGGACCGGACGATGCATCGCATCGCCGGGACCGGACGATGCATCGCATCGCCCGGTAAACCAATGAAGACCGTTCTATCCTTAGTAGCGCCAGCGCGGCGGCGGGCGGCGCGGCGGGCGCGTCATTAACAGCGCCAGCGCAAATCCAATTCCACCTGCGACCAGCAGCGCGCCGAGCGGATTTTCCTGCACGGTCTTCGCCACCGCATGCTGACCGCTGCGAACGGTGTCGCCGCTGTTTTCATACGCGTCCTTGGCATAGTTGACGGCGGCATCCGTAGCATCGCGGGCGGCATCCTTGGCCTGGCCGTAGAGATTTTGCACCGCGCCGGCCGCTTCGCGCGCGCGGCCCTCGGCTTGCGTCTTCGCATCGCCAGCCATATCGCCGACAGTGCTTTCGACCTTACCCGCAAAATCCTTGGCCGAGCCGGCAATCCGATCCTTGTCCATCGCGGTCGCTCCTGTTTTCCTTGTCCTTCTTGGGGAGCTAACCGGCGAGACCCGTTCGGGTTCCTAAAACGCTCGGAATGCCTCGGTTCAGAACGCTTGGCTCAAAGTATAAGCCCGCCATCGACCACGATGGTCTGGCCGATGATGTAGGACGAAAGCGGCGAGGCCAGGAACAGCGCCGCACCGGCCATGTCGGCAGGCGTGCCGAGCCGCTTCAGCGGGATCCGCTCCAGCGCACCTTCGAGGCGCTTCGGATTTGATGTCGTCGCTTTGGTCATCTTGGTGTCGACCAGGCCGGGGGCGATGCCATTGACGCGGATGCCATTCTCGGCCCACGCCTCGCCGAGCGTGCGCGTCAAGCCCACCGCGCCGGTCTTCGAGGCGTTATAGGCCGGGTTGCCCATGGTGGAATGATAGGCGGCGGTCGAACTGACGATAATCAGCGAACCTTGGCTCGCGCTCAGCATCGCCTGGAATTTGGTTGCGCATGCCATCAGGCTCATCAGGTTGACTTCCAGGACCTTGCGAAAACCGTTCATCTCGAATTCGCCGCGACGATAGATCACTGCGCCTTGCGCCAGCACCAGCACGTCGAGCTTTTCGAAGGACGGCTCGAATTTCTCGATCGCCTGCGGGTTACTGACGTCGAGCTGCGAGTATTCGAGGCCCTGGAGATCCGATCCTTCGCCGGCGAAGTAATCGGCAGGGTTCGCGCGGGTGCCGCAAACGGCGACGCGCGCGCCCTTGCCGCGGAAGGCCTGCGCGATGCCGTTGCCGATACCGCTGGAGCCGCCGACCACCAACACCTGCTTGCCGCTGAAATCGAGCTCATTCATCCCTGCGGTCCTTTTCTTGGTTCGTCCTAACCTAAATCTTAGTCGAGGAATTTGACCATGAGAACCTCATCATAATATTGGCCGTCCTGCTTCAGGGCTCGCTTTTCATAGCCGTACTCGACAAAGCCCATGGCGCCGTAAAGCCGGCACGCTGCCTTGTTCTCGTTCACCACAGTCAGTTGAACCATCTCAACGCGCCCGCGTGCATGGTCGAGCACGGCGGCAACAAGTCTTTTTCCAAGATTCAAATTTCGCGCAGCGGCTCGAACATACATGCCCCAAAGCAGCCCTTTATGCGCTTGCTTCGAACCTTCCGGCGCGGCGTATCCGGCAATTCCCACGAGCGCCCCGTCAAGGAATGCGCCGAAGATATCTGCGCGGACAACCACCGCTTCGAACCACGACAGCGGTTGCGCGTTTTCCCTCTCGAACGTGCTGGCGAAAGCCTCGGGATTTCTTTCCAACGCCTCCAGCCGGATGTCCCTGTAGAGGGCGGCGTCTGAAGTCTCAAGGCGACGAATCTGCAGAGGGGAAATATCGGCCACCGTTGCACCTGTTCCTGCCTGGTTTGACCTGTCTGCGGATCGGTGCCAGCCTTGTCAATCCAGCACCTTGTCCGGACCCCAGCATGTCAGATTTCAAACGGCTCAGCCGCTCGGTCAAAGGCCTGACCGTCCTCGTCACCGGCGCCGCCAGCGGCATGGGCCGCGCCACCGCGCAGGTGTTCGCCGCAGACCGCGCCAACGTCGCCGTCACCGACATCAGCGCCGAGGCCACGCAGGCCGTGGCCAGCGAGATCACGGCAAGCGGCGGCGCGGCAAAGGCGTGGACCCTCGACGTCACCGACCGCTACAACATCACCGCCGTCGTCAACGAGGTCGCGGCGCATTTCGGCGGACTCGATATCATCGTCAACAATGCCGGCATCTCCGTTCGCGTCGCGATCGACGACGAGGGCTATGACGAGTCCTGGGCAAAAGGGTTGGCGGTGATGCTGACCGCGCATCAGCGCATCATCCGCGCCGCGTTGCCCTACTTGCGCAAATCGAAATCGCCGCGGATCGTCAACATCGCCTCGACCGAAGCGCTCGGCGCTACCGCATTGCACAGCCCCTACTCCGCCGCCAAGGCCGGCGTCGTCGGCCTGACGCGCTCGCTTGCGGTTGAGCTTGGCCGCGACGGCATCACGGTAAACTGCATCTGCCCGGGCCCGATCCTCACCGGCATGACCGCCCGGATCGCCGCCGAACACAAGGCGATCTACGCCAAACGCCGCACTGCACTCGGGCGCTACGGCGACCCCGAGGAAGTCGCGCATATGACGCTGAGCCTGTGCCTGCCGGCGGCCTCGTTCCTGACCGGTGCTGTCATCCCCGTGGACGGCGGCCTAATGGCGCGGAATGCGTGAGGCGTGCCCCAGATGCTGCGCCGCGTCCGGGACACGGATAACGCAATGCCGCATGCGTCCCCAAACGTTGACACCCGGCCGCCACGGAGTAACTTTTTCTGCAAACGAAGCGGGTTAACCCGCCCGCCGCATACGGGAGAGACGCCATGACGGTTACGATCCGGCAGCTTCATCCACATTTCTTCGGCGAAGTTTCGGGCGTTGATTTGCGAAAGCCCCTGACGCCGCAGGAGGCGGCCGACATCGAGGCCGGCATGGACAAATACGCCGTGCTGCTGTTCCGCAACCAGGACATATCAGACGAACAGCAACTGGCCTTTGCGCTGAATTTCGGCGAGCGCGAAAAGGCGCGGGGCGGCACCATCACCAAGAAGGAAGACTACCGCCTGACGTCGGGGCTGAACGACGTCTCCAACCTCGGCAAGGACGGCAAGCCGCTGGCGCGCGACAACCGCACCCATCTGTTCAACCTCGGAAACTGCCTGTGGCATTCCGACAGCTCGTTCCGCCCGATCCCGGCAAAATTTTCGCTTTTGTCGGCGCGGGTAGTGAACCCCAAGGGCGGCAACACCGAATTCGCCGACATGCGCGCGGCCTATGACGCGCTCGAGGATGAGACCAAGGCCGAGATAGAGGACATGATCTGCGAGCACTCGCTGATGTATTCGCGCGGCTCGCTCGGCTTCCTGGATTACACCGACGAAGAGAAAGAGATGTTCAAGCCGGTGCTGCAGCGGCTGGTGCGCACGCATCCAGTGCACCGCCGCAAGTCGCTGTATCTGTCATCACATGCCGGCGCCATCAGGGGCATGAGCATGCCCGAGGCGCGGCTGTTGCTGCGCGACCTCACCGAGCACGCCACGCAGCCGGAATTCGTCCACGTCCATAAATGGACGTTGCATGACCTCGTGATGTGGGACAACCGCCAGACCATGCACCGCGTGCGGCGCTACGACCAGTCGCAGCCGCGCGACATGCGCCGCGCGACGGTAGCCGGCACCGAGCCGACGGTGCAGCAGCAGGCGGCGGAGTAGGGAACGACACAACTATCGTCGTCCCTGCGAACGCAGGGACCCATACGCCGCGGCCTATCGGTAAGGCGATGTGGCAGTCATCAACTGCAACAACCGACATCGGTGGTTATGGGTCCCTGCGTTCGCAGGGACGACACCGAGAGTGTCGCACCGTTCGCCGACGCCGGCCTACGCGTGCCCGGCCTCGTTCGACAGCATGCCGGGATCGATGCCGATCTTGCGCAAGGCACGCTGGTATTTTTCATCGACGTCGTCGCCGAAGATCAGATCCGCGTCGGCGTCGCAATGCAGCCAGCCATTGTGCTGGATCTCGTTCTCGAGCTGGCCCGGCGCCCAGCCGGCATAGCCCAGCGCCAGGATCGCGTGCTTTGGCCCGTTGCCCTTGGCGATCGCCTTGAGGATGTCCACCGTCGCGGTCAGGCAGATGCCGTCGTCGATGTTCAGCGTCGCGTCCTTGATGAAGAAATCGCTCGAATGCAGCACGAAGCCGCGGCCGGTATCGACCGGGCCGCCCTTCAGCACCTGCATGGTCTCGGCATGTTCCGGCAACTTGATCTGGTCGGCCCTCTCGATGATGTCGAGCTGCACCAGCAATCCCGGAAAATCGATGCTGCCGGCCGGGCGGTTGACGATGATGCCCATCGCCCCTTCCGACGAATGCGCGCACATATAGATGACGGAGCGCTCGAAGCGCGGGTCGCCCATGACCGGCATGGCGATCAGCAGCCGGCCGTCCAGGTAACCCTCGCCGGACGAATTGTCGCCAAAGCCGGCGGCTTTGCGGCGGACGGGCTTCGATGTCTTGCCTTCAGGGCTCATCCGCAAAGGCCTCTCCTGCTCATACACATCCTGATATCGGGTGCGGTTTCTGTCAATCAAGCTTCCGGCATCATTCGGCTGCCGATCACACGCAATTCAATGGTTTGCTTCGAAACTTGCCTGTAAAGACGTCCCATGATCGTGATGGTTCCCCTGCGCGCCGCGCTCGGCGTCGCCGCCCTATGTGTCGCGTGTGCTACGTCGGAGGTTCGCGCCGAGGATGCCTCGCCGTGGCAACGCGACGCACATTCCGCAGTGCGCTTGCTGGCGGGATCGCGCAGCGGCACGGTACTGCTCGGCGGCGTCGCCATCCAGTTGCAGCCGGGATGGAAGACCTATTGGCGGACGCCCGGCGATTCCGGCGTCCCGCCCCGCTTCGACTTTTCCAAATCGGACAATGTCGAAGCCGTGACCGTGCTGTGGCCGGCGCCGATGAAATTCGACGACGGCGCCGGCGGCACCGCGCTGGGATACAAGCAGCAGGTCGTGCTGCCGTTGCGGATCGTCGCCAAAAATGCCGACAAGCCGGTGACGCTGCGCGCCCATGTCAGTTATGCCGTCTGCGACAAGCTCTGCATTCCGGTCGAAGCCAATGCCGAACTCGCTTTTGCGAGCGTGGCAAGCACCGAGGACGGCACCCTGTCCGATGCGCTCAATACCGTGCCGAAGCCCGCCAATGTCGGCGACCCCAATCCGCTGACCATCCGCGACGTCAAGCGCGAGGGCAAAAGCAACGTGCTGGTCGACGTGACCGCGCCCGAGGCCAAGGAGGTCAGCCTGTTCGTCGAGGGGCCGACGCCCGACTGGGCGCTGCCGGTTCCCAAGCTGGTCGAGCAAAGCCCGCCCGGCGTCAAACGCTTTGCCTTCGAACTCGACGGCCTGCCGCCCGGCGCCAGCGCTGAAGGCGCCGCGCTCAAACTGACGCTGGTCGGTGGCGACCGGGCCTACGAGTTCAACGTCAGTTTGAACTAGCTCGTCGTCCCGGCCAAGCGAAGCGCGAGCCGGGACCCATACGCCGCGGCGGACGTCGTGAGGCGATCTGGTAGTTTCCCTCTTTTCACACCATTACGCCCTGTGGTTATGGGTTCCTGCGTTCGCAGGAACGACAAGCCTCCCACCCAACCGAATCTTAACGAATGGTTGATACATCCGGTCATCGCCGCCACCTCGCGGCGCGTTTCGGGGATGCACCCTTGTGGCCGTGATGGATACGCAATCCGCAACCGCCTCGCCTGCCGGCGTAATCGCGCGCCTGCGCGCGCTGCTTGGCGGCTCCAATGAGGCCTCCGTCACCAAGCGGCTGGCCGGCACGATCTTCATCATCCGCGTCTTCAGCGCGGCGCTCGCCTATTTCGCGCAGATCCTGCTGGCGCGCTGGATGGGCGGCTCGGATTACGGCGTCTATGTCTATGTCTGGACCTGGGTGCTGCTGCTCGGCAGCATGATGGATTTCGGCATCTCGGCATCCGCGCAGAAGATCATTCCGGAGTATCGAACCCGCGGCGAGCACGCCCTGCTGCGCGGCTTCCTCTCCGGCAGCCGCTGGATGACGTTCGCCGTCTCCTCCATCGTATCGCTACTGCTGGCGGGCGTGGTGAAGGGATTGTCGCCGTGGATCGACGCCAACGCGATCGTTCCCCTCTATATCGGCTGCCTGACGCTGCCGGCGTTTGTCGTCGCCAACACACAGGACGGCATCGCGCGCTCGCATGACTGGATGCGGCTTGGCCTGATGCCGCAATTCATCGTGCGCCAGTCGCTGATCATCGGCCTCACCGCCGGCGCCTTCGTGCTCGGCTTCAATCTCGGCGCCACCGCCGCGATGTGGGCCAGCGCCGCGGCGGTCTGGATCGCGATGATCGGCCAGATGATTGTGCTGAACCGCAGGCTCGGCGGCCACATCGCGCCTGGCCCGAAGGCCTATGATTTCCGCGGCTGGCTCGCGGTCTCGCTGCCGATCCTGATGGTGGAAAGCTTTTATCTGCTGTTGTCCTACACCGACGTGCTGGTGCTGCAACAGTTCCGCTCCTCCGAAGAAGTCGGTGTCTATTTCGCTGTGGTGAAGACGCTGGCGCTGGTCTCCTTCATTCACTATGCGATGGCGGCGACGACGGCGCATCGCTTTGCCGAGTACCACGCGCAGGGCGACAAGGCGCGGCTGTCGGCCTATGTGGCACACGCGATCCAGTGGACATTCTGGCCGTCGCTGGCCGCGACCATCCTGCTGCTGGCGCTGGGCAAGCCGCTGCTGTGGCTGTTCGGACCGCAATTCGTGGTCGGCTACGACATCATGTTCATTGCCGCAATTGGCCTCGTGGTGCGATCCGCCATCGGTCCGGTCGAGCGGCTGCTCAACATGCTCGGCCACCAGCACATCTGCGCGCTGGCCTATGCGCTCGCCTTCGCCATGAACCTCGTGCTGTGCGTGATGTTGGTGCCGCGTTTCGGCGGCCATGGCGCTGCGGCCGCGACCTCGATCTCGCTGGCGTTCGAGACGGTGCTGCTGTTCTGGATCGTGCGCCGGCGGCTCGGACTGCACGTGCTGGCGTTCGGCAAACGCTGATCCGGGCGACCCAACTGGCATTGATGTGCGGCGCACTTGAGCCAGCCTGCCCCCTGGAAACCGACGATCCCGAGTGCGCTGGCCGCTGGCGCCTGAACGGTTGTTTCATGTGAGGCGGCAGGACGTCGTTATCGTCAGGCGCTGGCATGATGGGGAAAAAAACCAGCGAACTCCAATGTGCGCAAGAAACATTCTTATTTCAGCCAAACCGGCACGATTGTTAGGCCCCCTGCGGGCGGCGCTGCTATATGTCGAGCATGCGAATGAAACTATCTCCCCGATATGATTGATCCCCTCTACGTAGCGTCGGGATTCGGCGTCGGCGTGCTGGTCGGGATGACGGGCGTCGGCGGCGGCTCGCTAATGACGCCGTTGCTGATCCTGCTGTTCGGCATCCATCCATCGACCGCGGTCGGCACCGATCTGCTCTACGCCGCGGCGACCAAGACCGGCGGCAGTCTGGTGCATGGCTGGGCCCGCAGCATTCACTGGCCGGCGGTGATCCGCCTTGCCAGCGGCAGCATCCCGGCGAGCATCGTAACGCTGCTCGTGCTGTGGCAGCTCGACCTCAACGGGGAATCCGCGCGCAGCCTGGTCAATCTGGTGCTGTGCTTTGCGCTCATCCTCACGGCGACATCGCTGATCTTCCGCAAGGCGATCATGGATCGATACCGCCCGAATATGGAACAGCTCGATACCTCGGCGACTGGCCGCGCGACCGTGGTGGTCGGCGTCGCGCTGGGCGTGCTGGTCTCGATTTCGTCCGTAGGCGCCGGCGCAGTTGGCGTCACCGCGCTCCTGCTGCTCTATCCACGCCTGCCGATGGCGAGCATCGTCGGCTCCGACATCGCGCATGCGGTGCCGCTGACATTGGTGGCCGGCATCGGCCACTGGGCGCTCGGTTCCGTCGATTGGGCGCTCATGGGTGTGCTGCTGATAGGCTCATTGCCCGGCATCGTTATCGGCAGCTACTGTGCGGTTCGCGTGCCGGAGACGGTGTTGAGGCTGGTACTGGCCTCCGTTCTGGTTCTGGTTGCCGGCAAGCTTGTCGTCAATGAGCTGCATTTGTCGCCGGAGAGCATCGCGGCCTTTGCCAGGAGCAGCACCCATTAGAGCGTGCTCCCGGCAATTTCGTATTCGCCCTACTCGGCGGTCCAGCCGCCGTCGATGGAGTAGTTGGACCCGGTGATTTGGGCTGCATCGTCGCTGCACAGGAACAGTGCCAGCGCAGCAACCTGCTCTGACGTCACGAACTCCTTGGTCGGTTGGGCGTCAAGAAGCACGTCCTTGATGACCTGCTCCTTGGTCATGTTGCGCGCCTTCATGGTCTCGGGGATCTGGTGCTCGACCAGCGGCGTCCAGACGTAGCCCGGGCTGATGCAGTTGCAGGTGATCTTGAAGGTCGCAAGCTCCAGCGCCACCGTTTTTGTCAGCCCCGCGATGCCGTGCTTGGCAGAGACATAGGCCGACTTGAATGGCGAAGCCACCAGCGAATGCGCGGAAGCGGTGTTGATGATGCGGCCCCAGCCGCGCTTCTTCATGCCGGGCACGGCGGCACGGATGGCATGAAACGCCGATGACAGATTGATCGCAATGATCGCGTCCCATTTCTCGATCGGAAACTCCTCGATCGGGGCGACGAACTGGATGCCGGCATTGTTGACGAGGATATCGACCGAACCGAAGGTCTTCTCGCCGAGCGCGACCATTTCGGCGATTTCGGCGGGCTTGGTCATGTCGGCAGGCGAATGCACCGCGCGTACCTTGAAATCGGTCTCGATGCCGGAACGCTCGCGCTCGATATCGGCCGGGACGCCCATGCCGTTGAGGACGACATTGGCGCCGGCGCCGGCGAAAGCGCGCGCGTAAGCCAATCCGATGCCGCTGGTCGAGCCGGTCACGACGGCGGTCTTGCCTTTTAATGTACCCATTGCATTCACTCCTGCTTGGCTCCGGGGGATTTGGGAGCATCCCTCGTCATATCGTAGGCCATCATGGTCTCGCCGGATTGCGGACCCTCCAGCACGTCCTTGTGACGCATCGACTGATGAACGTCGCGGACGCCTGCGTTCCAGTGCTCGACCATGGCGACATGCGAAAAGTCGTAATCCTTGGATGAGGTTTCGTAGTTCTTGCTCTTGTAGATCAGGTGCACGACCGTGACGGTGTTTTCCTTCGCTGCCTTGCGCAGGAATTCGACCGACGGATCGTTGTTCAAATGATCCGGTAATTTGCCGAGCAGATCGCGCACCGCCTTCCGCGCGTTGTGGATCTGCTTGTTCTTGTCGGTGGTTATGCGGGTGCGGCTGGAATAGCGGATATCCTTCTCGCGCTCGGCGGCCTCCAGTAGCGACGTCGGCAATTCTCCGCGCGCGCTGAACAGGTCGACCTGGAAGATCAGGAGATCTCGCTGGGTTTCATGGCCGAGCACGTAATCCAGCGGCGTATTGGAGGCGATGCCGCCGTCCCAGTAATGCTCGCCTTCGATCTCGACGGAGGGAAAGCCGGGCGGCAGCGCGCCGGAGGCCATGATGTGCTCCGGCCCGATCTTCTTGCCGTGCTTCCTGAATTCGAAACTGTCGAAATACTTGAGATTACCCGATGTCACGCCGACCGCGCCGACGCTGAGCCGCGTCTTCAGATCGTTGACGCGATCGAAGTCGACAAGCCGCTCCAGCGTCTTCCTCAGCGGCGCGGTGTCGTAATAGCTTTGCGATTGCGGGCTGCCCGGCGGCCATAGCGGCGCCGGCGGAATGCGCGGCGTGAAGAAGCCGGGCACGCCGAAGGTGGCGATCAGGGCGGCGCTGGTCTCGTTGAACAGCGAGCGCGCGCGGTCGCCGGTCGGTACGGGATTCCACGGTACCGGAGACGACGCCATCTCCCAGAATTCCTTGAGGCGATCGACGCGCGTTTCAGGGCCATTGCCGGCAATGATCGCGGCATTGATGGCGCCGATCGAAATGCCCGCGACCCATTCCGGTTCGAAGCCCGAGCGGCACAGCGCCTGAAAGGCGCCGGCCTGATAGGATCCGAGCGCGCCGCCACCCTGCAGGACCAGCACGCGCTGCGCTTTGGCAGGCGTGGTTGCGGGCGCGGGGTTTGAATGATCCATCGTGACCGTCAATCAGTGGGCAGAGAGGCCGGCACCGTGGCGGCAGTTCGCGACGGCGTCAATCGGCGAGATCGAAGCAAGGATCACGCCGAGTTTACCGCCTTGTGAGGCATCGAAGCCCGCAACCGGACCTGCTTCAGGTTGATGCAAGGATAAGCGTCCAGAACACCTTGTATTTGGTGCCTGGAGCATAAGCCGCCGCGATGCCCAATTTTGTGACACCGTTCTTGAGCATATTCGCCTTGTGCGGCGGCGAGTCGCGCCAACCGGAGAAGGCTTCCGCCAGGGTGTGATATCCGGCCGAGACATTTTCGACGGCGAGCTTGGCCGGATAGCCGGAGGCTCCCAGCCGCTTGTCCAGCGGGCCCTTCACATTGTGGTCCATCTTGTTGCGGGCCGCCATCGCCTGCGACTGCTGTTCGGCGAGCCGGGTTAGCTCGGGATCGACCACCACGGTGCCGAGGCCGTTGTTCTGGCGGTACTGCGAGATCATGATCGCGGCGGCGACCGTGTCGAGCGTGGCGCCGGGTTGCGCCATGTCGAGATACATGGCCGGCTGATCCGGGATTTTGACGTCTGCCGAGCAGCCGGCAAGCAGCAAGAGCCCGATAATCGCGGTAGTCGCCCGTTTCACTGAAGAATCCCCCAAGGCTGGACGGCCGTTGTTGCATACCAACCGTGGCTGAATGGTGAACGGGGGTGCGATTTGGCGGTCATTGCTGGGCGCGGTAGCCCGGATGGAGCGAAGCGCAATCCGGGAACGGTCCGTCCGCGTGGCAAGCGGCCCCGGATTACGCTTGCGCTCCATCCGGGCTACGGGCTACGGAATTCACTCCTGGGCGGCAAAGATCCGGTAGCGGCGGGGCTGCAGGCCGATGATCTCGCCGGCCTGGAGTTCCCGGTCCCGGGGAGCGTCGATCTCGATCACGGTCTTGCCCTCGCCGCCCGAGAGCGTGACCTCCGCCCGCTGGATCGGGCCGAACGAGCGGACGTGGCGCACCGCGCCTTCCAGCGAGCCGGTTCCCGCCGGCCCGATCTGCATGTCGTGGCGGCGGACGAACAGTTTTGAGGCGCCGGAGGCCGCGCCGTCGGCGGCGATATTGAGCGGCCGGCCGCCGAGCCGCACCGAGCCGCCGGTAACCTCCACCGGCAGCACGATGGATTCGCCGATGAAGCCATGGACGAAGGCGGTGGCGGGATTGTCATAGACATCGCCGGGCGAGCCGATCTGTTCGATACGGCCCTTGTCCATCACAACCACGCGGTTGGCGACTTCGAGCGCCTCTTCCTGATCGTGAGTGACGAAAATCGAGGTGACGTGGATCTCATTGTGCAGCGACCGCAGCCATTGCCGCAGCTCTTTGCGCACCTTGGCGTCGAGCGCGCCAAACGGCTCGTCGAGCAGCAGGATGCGCGGCTCGATCGCCAGCGCACGCGCCAGCGCAATGCGCTGCCGCTGGCCACCGGACAATTGGCTGGGATAGCGATTGGCCAGCCAGTCGAGTTGCACCAGATCAAGCAATTCCTTGACGCGCGCGCGGATCGTGGCCTCGTCCTTGCGGATGGCACGCGGCTGCACGCGCAGGCCGAAGGCGACGTTTTCGAACACCGTCATGTGGCGGAACAGCGCGTAGTGCTGGAACACGAATCCGACATGGCGCTCGCTCGCGCCGTGTCCCAGCGCATCCTCGCCGTCGATCCGCACTTCCCCGGCGTCGGGCCAGTCGAGGCCTGCGATGATCCGCAACAGCGTGGTCTTGCCCGAACCGGACGGACCAAGCAGCGCCAGCAATTCGCCCTTGCCGACCTTAAGATCGACATTGTCAAGCGCTGCGAACGCGCCGAATTTCTTGACGATATTTTTGACTTCAATGGTCACGTGGATCGTCCCTTGGGGTTTGTCCTTCGTCCAGACGCTGTTCGAGAACGGTCTTCACGACCAGCGTGATCAAGGCCAGCATCGCCAGCAGCGAGGCAATCGCAAACGACGCCACGAACTGATACTCATTATAGAGAATTTCGACCAGCAGCGGCATGGTGTTGGTCTCGCCGCGGATATGGCCCGACACGACAGACACCGCGCCGAACTCGCCCATGGCGCGCGCGTTGCACAGCAGTACGCCATACAACAGGCCCCATTTGATATTGGGCAGAGTGACGCGGAAGAAGGTCTGCAGGCCTGATGCTCCCAGCGAGATCGCGGCCTCTTCCTCCTGCGTGCCCTGCTCCTGCATCAGCGGAATGAGCGAGCGGGCGACGAATGGAAACGTCACGAAGATGGTGGCGAGCGTAATGCCCGGCACCGCGAACAGGATGTGGATGTTGTTCGCCTGTAGCCACGTGCCCCAATAGCCCTGCGCGCCGAACAAGAGCACGAAGACGAGACCCGAAATAACCGGGCTGACCGAGAACGGCAGGTCGATCAGCGTGATCAGGAAAGTCTTGCCGCGGAATTCGAATTTCGCGATTGCCCAGGCCGCGATCACGCCGAACACGAGGTTCAAGGCGACCGAGATCGCCGCAACCAGCAGCGTCAGCCTGATCGCCGAAAGCGCCTCCGGCTCGGCCAGCGCGGAGAAATAGGCGCTGATGCCTTTCGAAAAGGCCGATGCGAACACCACGACCAGCGGCAGCACGACAAAGACGGTGAGGAAAGTGACGGCAAGCGCGATAATGACGAAGCGGACGGGTGCGGGCTCGGTCCGCAGGTCTTTCGGCGAAGCAACCGCGCGTGCCCGGTCGCTCGCCTCGCGGTGCGATGGCGGGGAGATCGCGAGGTCGGCTGTTGACGCATAGGCCCGCATCGGTGTCGCTGGCGTCACAAAGCTTGATTGCGTCGGCATTGACCGTCCCTCAATGCACGGGGATGCGGGCTTGCGCCCAGCGTTGCAGGCGATTGACGACAAGGATGATCAGGAACGAAGCCAGCAGCATGATAACGGCGATTGCCGTCGCGTCGGCATAACGAAACTCGGACAACCTGATCACGATCAGGAGCGGCGCGATTTCCGATACGTTCGGCAGATTGCCGGCGATGAAGATCACCGAACCGTACTCGCCGACCGCACGCGCGAACGCCAGCGCAAAGCCGGTCAGCAGCGCCGGAATCAGGCTCGGCAGGATTACTCTGAACACCGTGTGCCAGCGGTTGGCGCCGAGGCTCGCGGCCGCCTCCTCGATTTCAGGATCGAGATCGATCAGGACCGGCTGAACCGTGCGCACCACGAAGGGGATGCCGATAAAGACCATCGCAATGAAAATGCCGATCGGCGTGAATGCGACCTTGATGCCGAGTTCGGCCAGCGGCGCACCGAGCCAGCCCTTTGTCGCGAACAATTGCGTCAGCGCCACGCCGGCGACCGCGGTCGGCAACGCGAAGGGAATGTCGACGATGGCATCGAACAGCCGCCGGCCCGGAAAGCGATAGCGCACCAGCGCCCACACGATGATCGTTCCCATCACCAGGTTGACGCAAGCTGCGGCAAAGGAGAGGCCGAACGAAATCTTCAGCGCATTAAGCGTGCGGCGGCTGGTGAGAATTTCCCAGAACTGTGCGGGCGAAAGCTCGAACGTCTTGAGAAAGAGACCGGCGAGCGGGATGAGGATGATAACGGAGAGCCATGTCAGGGTCAGTCCCATGGTGAGACCGAACCCCGGCAAGCTGCTTCGCCGCGCGACCGCTGTGCTCACAAATCCCCCTGCTTCCGGCTATGGCTGGCTGTCGGCCAGATCAATTCTTGTAAATCTGGTCGAAAATGCCGCCTTCGCCGAAGTGATCCTTCTGCGCCTTGGTCCAACCACCAAAAACGTCGTCGATCGTGAAAAGTTCGACCTTGGCGAAGGATTTTTCGTATTCCTTCGCGATCTCCGAATCGCGCGGACGATAGGAATTGCGCGCGGCAATTTCTTGACCCTCCTTGGTATACCAATACTTCAGGTAGGCCTCGGCGACCGGGCGGGTGCCTTTTTTGTCGGCAACCTTGTCGACTACCGCGACCGGCGGCTCGGCCAGAATCGACAGCGGCGGCGCCACGATCTCGAACTTGTCCTTGCCGAATTCGCGCTGCGCCAGGAACGCCTCGTTCTCCCACGCCAGCAGCACGTCGCCGACGCCGCGCTCGACGAAGGTCACCGTCGAGCCGCGCGCACCGGTATCGAGCACCGGCACATTCTTGAAGAGGTCGCCGACGAATTTCTTCGCCTTATCGGCGGAGCCGAATTTCTTTTCCGCAAAGCCCCACGCCGCCAGATAGTTCCAGCGCGCGCCGCCCGAGGTCTTCGGGTTCGGCGTAATCACCTGCACGCCGGGCTTGATCAGATCGTCCCAATCCTTGATGGCCTTGGGATTGCCCTTGCGCACCAGGAACACGATCGTTGAGGTATAGGGCGAGGCATTGAGCGAGAGGCGTTTCTGCCAGTCCGGCGCCACCAGCCCCTTGGCGGCGATGGCGTCGATGTCATAGGCCAGCGCCAGCGTAACCACGTCCGCCTGCAGGCCGTCGATAACGGAGCGCGCCTGCGAGCCCGAGCCGCCATGCGACTGCTTGATCTCGACGCTCTTGCCGGTTTCCTTCTGATAGGCCGCCGCGAACGCCTTGTTGAAATCGGCGTAGAGCTCACGCGTCGGATCGTAGGAGACGTTGAGCAAGGTGTAATCGGCAGCGAAGGCCGAACTCGCCCAGAGCAGTCCCGCGACGAGCGGCAGAATGCGACGGATCATCGTTGATCTCCATTCGGCTTGACGAAGTATATCATCAACCACGAACGCATAAGTCGCGACGAAAGGCCGCTTAGTCAACGAAACCGCATTTCATTGTTTGCGGTTCCGCAACGGCGTTGTCCTAAGAAGTCTTCGTCGTATGGATGCCGCATTCTCTCTTGGCCTGGCCACGCCAGCGGCCGGCCCGCGCATCCTCGCCGGGCGCCGTCCGGCTCGAGCACGGCATGCAGCCGACCGACAGGTAACCCGAGGCGACCAGCGGATGCGCCGGCAATTTTGCCATTTTGTAGATCGCTTCGATCTCTTCGCGCGAAACATTGGCGAACGGGTTGAACTTCAGTTTGGCGCCATCGTCCTCGACAACAGGTATTTCGGCGCGTGCCCCGCCCTGAAAACGCTTGCGTCCGTTGATCCAGGCCGAGAACGGCTTGAGCGCCCGCGCCAGCGGTTCCACCTTGCGGATACGGCAGCAGGCATCGGGATCGGAGAACCACAATTCGCGTTCCGGGTCCTCGCGCGACAGCGTCTCTTCCAGGGGCTTGATCGAGCGAACGTCGGTGAGGCCAAGCGTAGCGATCAGCGTGTCGCGATAGGCGAGTGTCTCCTCGAACAGCCAGCCGGTATCGAGGAAGACCACGGGAATTGCAGGATCGACATCCGCCATCACCTTGAGCAGCGCCGCCGATTCCGTGCCGAACGACGAGACCAGCGCGAGATGCTCGCGGCCGACAGTCTTCAGTGCGGCTTCAATGACTTCCGCCGGCGACGCATCGCGCAAGGCGCGATCGAGCAACTGAGCCTGCGAAATATTCGCCGCATCCGTGGTCAGGGTCTGCTGTAGGATCGCGCTCACTGGCCGGCACTCTCCGAATGACGCAACTGCATCCGCCGATTGAGCGCGGTGACGCGGCCATCGCCGGTCGGCTGGTAGAACACCGAATAGCGCTTCACAGTCTCGGCGAAAGCATCGGCATCGGCGTCCTTCTTCACCTCGAACGCGTCGAAGCCGGCGCGCGACATGAACACGAACTGATCACGCAGCACCTGGCCCGTGGCGCGTAGCTCACCGTCATAGCCGTGCCGCTCGCGCAAAAGGCGCGCCTGGCTGTAGGCGCGGCCGTCGCGGAAGGACGGGAACACCAGCGCTACCGCGGCGAGACGATCGAGATACGGCACGAGATCGTCGAGATTTCGATTGTTCGGCCAGATCACCCCAAGCTTGCCCGCGCGCCGCAGCATGGCTTCCGGATCTTCGAGAAACCGCGCCGCTGGAACGAGGATCGCACCATCGCCTGGCAGTTCGGCACCGTCGGCAATTTGGACGAACAAGTCAGTGGTGATTCTTCCGTTCTTAACGAGTGGCATAAACCCGCTCCTTGAATGGCTCGACGCCCAGACGCTTCACCGTATCGACGAACAGTTCCTCGGGACGATCGCGCAGCGCGAGATAGGCTTCGACAATGTCTTCGATCACATCGGCAACTTCCGCGTAGGGAACGGCCGGGCCGATCAGTGCGCCCATCTGCGCGTTCTCGTCGGCGCGACCGCCGATCGTGATCTGGTAAAATTCCTCGCCGTTCTTCTCGACGCCGAGAATGCCGATGTGGCCGACATGGTGATGGCCGCAGGCGTTGATGCAGCCGGAGATGTTGATGTGCAGACGGCCGATCATCTCGGCGGTGTCATGATTAGCGAAGCGCCGGGTCAGTTCCTGCGCGATCGGGATCGAGCGCGCATTGGCCAGCGAGCAGTAATCCAGCCCCGGGCAGGCGATGATGTCGGTGACCAGGTTGACGTTCGGGGTGGCGAGCCCGATCCGGTCGAGCGCCTTCCATAGCTGCGGCAGGTCGCGCTTGGCGACATGCGGCAGCACCAAGTTCTGCTCGTGGCCGACGCGGATTTCGCCGAAGGAGTACTTGTCGGCGAGATCGGCGACCGCATCCATCTGGTCTGCGGTGGCATCGCCGGGCGGGCCGCCCACCGGCTTCAATGACAGCGTCACGATCGAATAGCCCTGCACCTTGTGCGGGGCCACAGAGTTCTTGCGCCAGCGCTCGAACAACGGATCATGCGCGGCCTGCTTCAGCTCGTCCGGCATGTGCGGCAGCTTCTCATAGACCGGATAGGAGAAGCGCGAACGCACTTCCTCGATGACGGAATGGTCGAGCGTCAGGGCGCTGTGGCCCATCTGCTTCCATTCCTCATCGACCTCCTTGGCGAACTTCTCGATGCCGAGCTCATGCACCAGAATCTTGATGCGCGCCTTGTAGATGTTGTCGCGGCGGCCGTACTGGTTGTAGACCCGCAGGATCGCCTCGACGTAGCTCAGGATATCGCGGCCGTGCACGAACGGCTTGATGGTCTTGGCGATGAACGGCGTGCGGCCGAGACCGCCGCCGACCAGCACTTCGAAGCCGGTCTCGCCGTCGGCGTTCTTGTGCAGGCGCAGGCCGATGTCGTGGACCTTGATCGCGGCGCGGTCGTGCTCGGACGCGGTGATCGCGATCTTGAACTTGCGCGGCAGGAACGAGAATTCCGGATGCAGCGTGGTGTGCTGGCGCAGGATTTCCGACCAGATGCGGGGATCCTCGACCTCGCCCGGCGCGACGCCGGCCCACTGGTCCGAGGTGACGTTGCGCATGTTGTTGCCGGAGGTCTGCATCGCATGGATGCCGACCTCGGCGAGATCGGCGAGCGCATCGGGCAGCTCGGAGAGCTTGATCCAGTTGTACTGGATGTTCTGCCGCGTGGTGAAGTGGCCGTAGCCGCGATCGTAGCGGCGAGCGACGCGGGCCAGCGCCCGAAGCTGCCTGGAAGACAGCGTGCCGTAGGGGATCGCGACGCGGAACATGTAGGCGTGCAGTTGGAGGTAGACGCCATTCTGCAGCCGCAGCATCTTGAATTCGTCCTCGGTGAGTTCGCCGGAGAGCCGGCGCTTCACCTGATCGCGGAATTCGGAGACGCGTTCGTTGATCAGCGTGCGATCGAGTTCGTCATATGCGTACATGAATGATCAGCCTTGATAGGTCGTATTAGGCCGGAAGCAGGTCGATGGTGAGGCCCTTCGAGCGGATGCGTTCGCGCAAGTTGCCGGGTTTGATCTCCCCGCCGTCCTTGAGTTCTACCGGCGCGATATAGGCGCCGACCGCGACGACGTCATCGGCGTTGGCCTCATTGAGCAGCGCCCGCGCCTCATCGGAGGTGCGCACGATTGCGGCGTCCGACAAGCTTGCCGACCAACCCTGCTGCGCGGTGCGATAGATCACGATGCCATCCGAGGTGCGGTTGGCGGTCACCATCGAGGGACCCGTGATCTTGATTTTTTGTTGAAGCGGAGAGGTCATTCGGCAGCATCCAGCAGTTTGGTGATGACTTGATTGAGGTTCGACTGGCGCCACGGCGCGGAATGCGCGACGACGTCGCCGATGATGAGGATGGCGGGACCGCCATCGATTTTTTCGACCAGCGCGGGAAGGTTTTCGAGCGTGCCGACCACGGCCTGCGCATCCGGCCGCGTCACCCGCGCGAATATGCCGACGGGGGTTTTCGGCGATCGTCCGGCAGCGAGCAATCCCGCGCGCACCGACGGCGCCGCGGTCATGCCCATGTAGACCACGATAGTCATCTTCTTGTCGGTCAGCACCGACCAATCGACCGTCTCGGCGTCCCTGGCCTTGTGCGCAGTCAGGAAGGTGATGCGCAGCGCCTCGTGACGATAGGTCAGCGGCGCCTCGAATTGCGCGGCAGCACCAAGCCCTGCGGTAATGCCCGGCACCACCGAATAGGCGACGCCTGCGGCGCGCAGCACTTCGATTTCCTCGCCGCCACGGCCGAAGATGAAGGGATCGCCGCCCTTCAGCCGCACCGCGCGCTGTCCGGCCTTTGCAGCATCAATCAGCAATTTGTTGATCGCATCCTGGCCGATGCCGGGCTTGCCGACACGGCGGCCGACCGGAATGCGCGAGGCATCGCGACGGATGCGATCGAGAACTTCCGGCGAGACCAGTTCATCGTAGAAAACGACGTCGGCATCCTGCAGCGCGCGTAGCGCCTTGATGGTGAGCAGATCCGGATCGCCCGGACCAGCGCCGACCAGCGTCACCCGGCCCTCGGCCTTGCCGTCCTTGCTCGCGCCAGCGAAGGCGGAGGGGTCGGCGATTTCGTTCAGCGCTTTTTCAGCCTCGTCCTTGCGGCCGGCGAGAACAAGCGCGCCGATCGGGCCATCGATCACGCGCTCCCAGAAGCGGCGGCGCAACGGGAATTCGGGAATGCGCGCATGCATCGCTTTGCGAAAGCTGCCGATGAAGGCGGCGAGATCGCCGATGCGCGCCGGCAGCACCGCCTCGATGCGCTCGCGGATGCGGCGCGCGACCACCGGCGATGTGCCACCGGTGCCGACGGCAACGACCACGTCGCCGCGATCGACGATCGCGGGAAAGATGAAAGTGGAATGCGCGAGGTCGTCCATCACATTGACGGGCAGCCCGACCGCCTTTGCGCGCGCCGACATCGCAACGCCGATGTCGCCGGCGCCGGCGCAGAGAATTGCGATCACCCCCGAGAGGTCGGCTGCGAGCGGATCGCCCGAAGCCTGTTCAATCCGCGCTGCGTCCGTAGCGTCGAGGCCGGCCAGATCATGATTGCCATCGGTGGCATACCAGCGGACTCCTGCGCCCGCGGAAACCAGCAAGCGCAATTTTGCGCGCACGAGCTCACCCGCTCCAACGAGCAACACCTTGCCGCTTTGCAAATCCAGGAACACAGGCAGATAGCGCATCAGATACTCGCTTTCCCCAACTTGGGGCTTGACTGAAATTATTTTCTATTTATCTCTCGATCAAGGGCTACAAAGAGAAAATTATTTCTTCTCTATTGCAGCGCAACTTTAGAATTTTTCCACTCCGAAGTCCAAGGCCAAGAGATGCATCTTCTCGACAATGAATCCGCCGGACACGGGTCGCGGCCCGGAGCCTTCACCAAAGCATCATCCGTGCCGAAAATTTTGGCCAACGGACAGCTGCCGCCACCCTCCATGGACCACCTCGACGAGCTCGAGGCGCAGAGCATCTACATTCTGCGCGAGGCGTTCGCGCGGCTGAAGAAGCTCGCGCTGCTGTGGTCGCTGGGGAAAGATTCCAACGTGATGATCTGGCTGGCACGCAAGGCCTTCTTCGGCCGCGTGCCGTTTCCGGCGCTGCACGTCGACACCGGCAAGAAATTTCCCGAGATGTATGCGTTCCGCGATCGCTTCGGCAAGGAATGGGATCTCGATCTCAAGATCGAGCCCTGCCCGCCGATCGACGGCGTCGATCCGACCCTGCCGCCGGCCGCGCGCTCTGCCGCCCGCAAGACCGAGGGACTGAAGTGGGCGCTAACCAAGTATGGTTTCGACGGCTTGATCGCCGGCATTCGCCGCGATGAGGAAGCTACCCGCGCCAAGGAGCGCGTGTTCTCGCCGCGCGGGCTCGAAGGCGGCTGGGATGTGCGCGATCAGCCCCCGGAATTCTGGGACCAGTTCAACGCTTCGCCGCCACTCGGCGCGCATTTGCGCATCCATCCGATCCTGCATTGGACCGAGGCCGACATCTGGGCCTACACCAAGCGCGAGAACATTCCGATCATCCCGCTCTATCTCTCGAAGGACGGCAAGCGTTATCGCTCACTGGGCGATCAGGACATCACCAATCCGGTGGCGTCGACCGCCTCGAGCATCGATGAAATCCTGACCGAACTCGACGGCACCAAGGTGCCGGAGCGCGCCGGCCGCGCGCTGGATCACGAGACCGAAGACGCTTTCGAGCGGCTGCGTGTCGCCGGCTATCTCTGACGGACATTTGGTGTGAGCGTCGCTATGAACATGATCCTTCCCGCCAGCGTTTCGGCCACGCCGAACGGTACCACCCGCCCGCAGGTCCGCATCGTCATCGTCGGCCATGTCGATCACGGCAAGTCCACGCTGGTCGGCCGCCTGCTGCACGAGACCGGCAGCCTGCCCGAAGGCAAGCTGGAGATGCTCAAAGCCGTCAGCGCGCGGCGTGGCATGCCGTTCGAATGGTCGTTCCTGCTCGATGCGTTGCAAACCGAGCGCGACCAGGGCATCACCATCGACACCACGCAAATCCGCTTCCGCACCCGCTCGCGCGACGTCGTGCTGATCGACGCGCCCGGCCACGCCGAATTCCTGCGCAACATGATCACGGGTGCCTCGCAGGCCGATGGCGCGGTGCTCATCATCGATGCGCTGGAAGGCGTGCGCGACCAGACCAGGCGGCACGGCTATCTGCTGCATCTGCTCGGCATCAAGCAGGTCGCGATCGTCGTCAACAAGATGGACCGCGTTGATTTCAGCGCTGACAGATTCAAGGCGATCAGCGACGAGATTTCCGCGCATCTGATCGGCCTCGGCGTGACGCCCACGGCGGTGATTCCGATTTCCGCGCGCGACGGCGACGGCGTTGCCGAACAGACGCCGCGGATCGGCTGGTACCAGGGGCCGACGGTGGTCGAGGCGCTCGACGCGCTCGAACCGGCGCGGCCGCTGGAGCAACTGGCGCTGCGCCTTCCGGTGCAGGCGATCTACAAGTTCGACGACCGCCGCATCGTTGCAGGCCGCATCGAGTCCGGCAGCTTGAGCACCGGTGACGAGATCGTCATCATGCCCGCCGGCAAGATCGCGAAGATCAAAACCGTCGAGAGCTGGCCAGTGACGCCGCTGAAGGGCAGTCACGGTGCCGGGCGCTCGGTCGGTATCACGCTGGACCGTGAATTGTTCATCGAACGCGGCGATGTCATCGCCCATGTGGGCGCGACCCCGCGCGATACGCGGCGAATTCGGGCGCGGATCTTCTGGCTGCACGACAAGCCCCTGTCGAAGGGCGATCAGATCCTGATCCGCCTCGGCACGCGGGAAAGCCGCGCCAGTGTGGTCGCGATCGAGAAGGCCGTTGATCCCGGCGAACTCTCCAACGAGGAGACCAAGGCGATCGCGCGCAATCATGTCGGCGAAATCGATATCTCGCTGGCACAGCCGATCGCGGCCGACCCCTATCAGGAAAATCCGCGCACCGGACGGCTGGTGATCGAGGTCAACGGCCGCATCGCCGGCGGTGGTCTCGTGCTGTCGGTCGATGCCGGACAGCGCGCCGTCCCGATCGACATCGTACCGGTCGAATCCGCATTGCGTCCTGAAGAACGCTCGGCGCGCTATCGCCACAACGGCGCGGTGATCTGGCTGACCGGCTTGCCGGGCTCCGGCAAATCGACGCTGGCACGCGCGCTGGAGCGCCGGCTGTTTTCGCGCGGCGGTTCGCCGATCCTGCTCGACGGCGACACCTTGCGCGCCGGCCTCAACGGCGATCTCGGTTTCTCCGCGCACGACCGCACCGAAAATATCCGGCGACTCGCCGAAGTCGCGACCCATCTGGCGCGCAATGGACATATCGCCGTTGTTGCCGCGGTGTCGCCGTCCGCGGAAGATCGCGCCGCCGCGCGCCGCATCGCCGACAATTCGTTCCGCGAAATCTATGTCGCGACGCCTGCGGAAGTCTGCGAGAGCCGCGATCCCAAGGGCCATTACGCCAAGGCGCGCGCCGGCACGCTGCAGGCGTTCACCGGGATCGGCAACGATTACCAGCCGCCGGCCCGGGCGGAGCTGAGCATCGACACCTCGGCCAAGACGGTTTCGGATGCGACCGACGAGATCGAGCGGATGCTGGCGGAGAGCGGCATTCTGTTCGACGAGCTGGTGGATCTGGCGGCCAATATCTAGGCTTTTTGGGGCCTTCTCATCGACCCGGCTTTAGGGCTAAAAGGGCGGCCGACGCTGCCCTTTTTGGTGCGTTTTTTGCTGCTTTTCGCCAGAAAACAGCCTTTCAACGCCAATTTCTACCGAGAAAGCCCATCATGAATCGTGTCGATGCCCACGGATTGAAGATCGCCCCTGTCCTGTTCGATTTCATCGCCAAGGAGGCGGCCCCCAAAACCGGGATTTCGCCCGATGCATTCTGGGCCGGTGTCGCCGCCATCATCCAAAAATTAGGACCGAAAAACCGCGAGCTGCTCGCCTTCCGCGATGCGCTGCAGGCCAAGATCGACGGCTGGCATCGCGCCAACAAGGGCAAGCCGTTCGACATGAACGCGTATTCGGCCTTCCTCAAGGAGATCGGCTATCTCCTGCCGGAGCCGACCACGCAGAAGGTTGAGACATCCAATGTCGACGAGGAAATCGGCAAGATCTGCGGACCGCAGCTCGTCGTTCCCCTGACCAACGCCCGCTACGCGCTGAACGCGGCGAATGCGCGCTGGGGCTCACTCTATGACGCCTTCTACGGCACCGACGCGATCCCGCACGATCCGAGCGAAAGCGGTAAGGGCTACAACAAGGCGCGCGGCGACAAGGTAATCGCCAAGGCCAAGGCCTTTCTCGACGCAGCCGTGCCGCTCGCGACCGGCAGCCACACCGACGTGACGTCCTATAGCGTCATCGCCGGCCAGCTCGCCGTGAAGCTCAAGAGCGGTAACGCCACCGCGCTGAAGACGGCGGCGCAGTTCGCGGGCTTCCAGGGCGATGCCGCTCAGCCTTCCGCGATCCTGCTGGTCAACAACGGCATGCATGTCGAAGTGAAGATCGACCGCAGCCACGTCATCGGCAAGGACGATCCGGCCGGCGTCGCCGACATGATCCTGGAATCGGCGGTCTCCACCATTCTCGACATGGAAGACTCGGTCGCCGCTGTCGATGCCGAAGACAAGGTGCTGGTCTATCGCAACACGCTCGGCCTGATGGACGGCACGCTCTCGGCCGATTTCGACAAGGGCGGCAAGACCCTTAAGCGCTCTCTCAATCCCGACCGCGTCTACAAGACGCCCGACGGCAAGCAACTCACGCTGCACGGCCGCAGCCTGCTGTTGATGCGCAACGTCGGCCATCACATGTTCACCGACGCCGTGCTCGACGAGAAGGGCGAGGAGATTCCGGAAGGCCTGCTTGACGCCGCCGTCGCCGGCCTGCTCGCGATTCACGACCTCAAGGGTTCGTCAAAGACCAAGAACAGCCGCACCGGCTCGGTCTACATCGTCAAGCCGAAGATGCACGGCCCCGACGAGGTCACACTAACTTGCGAATTATTTGCTGAAGTCGAGAAGCTGCTCGGCCTGCCCGAGAACACCATGAAGGTCGGCATCATGGACGAGGAGCGTCGCACCACGGTCAACCTCAAGGCCTGCATCCAGAACGCGTCGAAGCGCATCTGCTTCATCAATACCGGCTTCCTCGACCGCACCGGGGACGAAATCCATACCTCGATAGAAGCGGGGCCGATGATCCGCAAGAACGACATGAAGGCGCAGCCCTGGATCAAGTCGTATGAGGACTGGAACGTCGACATGGGCCTGATCGACGGCCTGCCCGGCCATGCCCAGATCGGCAAGGGCATGTGGGCCGCGCCCGACAAGATGGCTGACATGCTGACCCAGAAGCTCGGCCATCCGCAGGCCGGCGCGACCACCGCGTGGGTGCCGTCGCCGACCGCCGCCACGCTGCACGCGCTGCATTATCACCAGGTCAATGTTCAGGCCCGCCAGCAGGAGCTCGCCAAGGGCGGCCAGCGCGCAAAACTTTCCGACATCCTCACCATTCCGGTGTCGCAGTCGAACTGGGCGCCGGACGATGTGAAGCAGGAGATCGACAACAACTGCCAGGGCATCCTCGGCTATGTCGTGCGCTGGATCGACCAGGGCGTCGGCTGCTCCAAGGTGCCCGACATCCATGACGTCGGCTTGATGGAAGACCGTGCGACGTTGCGCATCTCCAGTCAGCATCTGGCGAACTGGCTGGCGCATGGCGTCGTCAGCAAGGACCAGGTGATGGAATCCTTGAAGCGCATGGCGGTCGTGGTCGACAAGCAGAATGCCGGCGACCCGCTCTACAAGCCGATGGCGCCTTCGTTCGACGGTGTCGCTTTCCAGGCCGCCTGCGACCTCGTCTTCAAGGGCCGCGAGCAGCCGAACGGCTACACCGAGTACATTCTCACTGCGCGCCGCAGGGAAGCGAAGGCCGCTGTGTAACCCGCGGTCACGATGCCGCATCGATCGCGAGGAACACCTGAGCTTCTTACCCGTTGATTGTCATCCCAACCGCGAAGGAGATGGCGATGGACTGGAACAGGGTCGAAGGCAATTGGAAACAGTTCAAGGGCTCTGCCAAGGAGAAGTGGGGCAAGCTCACCGATGACGATCTCGACGTGATCGAGGGCCGCCGCGAACAGCTCGAAGGCAAGCTGCAGCAGCGCTACGGCTTTGCCAAGGACCAGATCCGCAAGGACGTGGACGACTGGTTCGGGACGTTGAAATAGGCTCGCGCTTCCGAGCATGAAAAGCCCCGGCAGATGCCGGGGCTTTTTTGCTTTGGCAGGTCGGCGCTAGATGACGGCGATGTATTTCAACAGCGAGATCACGCCGAGAATGATCACGACGACGCGGGCAATCTGCTTGGCGCGGCCATCGAGCGGCAGCAGGTTGATGAGATAGAGAACGAGAATAACGACCAGGAACGTGATGAGTACACTGACGAGCATGCGGGGTCCCCCCTCGGCATTTGCCGAAAAATGCGCTGGTAGTGTTTTGTTAACGTGAGTGGGGGCATCGGGTTCCCGCCGGCGGAACCTCAATCGCTCGGGAAACCACAATCATTTCAAAAATCCTAGTATTTATACGGCAATAACGCTGTCCAACTAATTTACCGTTTTCCCGCCAAATGGCCCGCGAGCCTCTGGGGGGAGCATCATGTTGAACCGTCTGACCGTGTCCACGCTGCTGAAGATCGTCATCCTCGTCACCTCCTTCTGCGTGGTGGTTGGATTTTCGCTCAACGCCTGGGACTCCTGGGGCCGCCTGCAGGCGGCGAGCCGCATCGCTGTCATCGCCGACGCCTCGGCGAACATCTTCAAGGCGATGCACAATCTGCGCACCGACCGCTCCACGACCAACCGGCTGTTGAATTCCGACGCGCCGATGGACCCCAATATCGAGAAGTACCTGCGCAACATCCGTGACACCGAAATGCCGGCGATGAGCAACGCGCTCGGCCTGCTCGGCGGCCTGGAATTCGCCCAGCAACAAACGCTCGTGCCGGAGTTCGACCGCGTGTTCAAGACGATGGGCACGCTGCAGAAGGAGTTCTGGGAAGCCGTGGCCAAGCCGAAGGCACAGCGCCGGCCCGAACTGGCCAAGGAATACATGGCTGCGGCGAATGCGATGTTGGAGGTGCTGGAGAAGCTTTCCGGAGCCCTTGCCGCCGCCGTCAACCACCAGGACGCGACCATCGACCAGTTACTGGCTATCAAGCAGATCGCATGGCTGTTGCGTAACACCGCCGGCGAGGCCTCGCTGATCGTCTCGACCGGGCTCAGCACCGGGAAGGTCTCTCCGGAGGCGAACCTTGCCTACACCAAATATAGTGGCGGTATCGACGCCGCATGGAGCGCGCTGCAGCTCACCGCGTCGGGAATGCAGTTGCCACCGGCGATCTCGAGCGCGATTGCCGCGACCAAGACCGCCTATTTCGAACCGTCCTATCTCAGCCTGCGCGACCGGCTGCTGACGCAGATTGTGGCCGGCGAGAAAACGGAATTGACTGCCAACCAGTGGACCCCGGTCACCGTCGGGCGTCTCGGCGCCGCCGTCACTGTCGCCGAAGCCGCGCTCGACGCCGCCAAGGATCACGCCGCGCACCTGCGCTCCAGCGTCCAGCGCTCGCTCACGATGCAACTCGCATTGCTGACCGGCGCGCTGGCGCTGGCGTTCGGCGCCATGGCGATCGTCACCCGCCGCGTCATCAATCCGCTGCACATCATGCGCGACGCCATGCTGAAGGTCGCAGCCGGCGACCTCCACGTCGATACCGGCTACGCCGCGCGCCACGACGAAATCGGCGCGCTGGCCGGCGCGCTGGAGACCTTCAAGCAGCAGGCCGCCGACAAGGCCCGGTTCGAGGCGCAGGAGCGCGAACGCAACGCCGGCGCCACGGCGCGGCAGCAGGCGATCGAGAGCTATGTCGGCGAGTTCGAGAGCATGGTGCGCCAGACGCTCAACCAGCTCGGCGACGCTTCCGGCCAGATGCGGACCACCTCGGCCGGCCTGTCGACGATTTCGCGCCAAACCAACGAGCGCGTGCAGGTCGCCGGCAAGGCTTCCGGCGAGGCCTCGATGAGCGTCGAGACGGTCGCCGCGGCTTCCGAAGAGCTCAGCGCTTCGATCAACGACATCAGCCAGCAGGCGGCGCATGCGGCCAGCATCGCCAGCCGCGCGGTCGGCCAGGCGCGCAACACCGACGGCACCGTCCAGGGGCTCGCCCAATCGGCAGGGCGGATCGGCGAAGTCGTCGGTCTCATCAACACCATCGCTGCCCAGACCAACCTGCTGGCGCTCAACGCCACCATCGAGGCCGCGCGTGCCGGCGAGGCCGGCCGCGGCTTCGCGGTGGTCGCCTCCGAGGTCAAATCGCTGGCGAGCCAGACCGCGAAGGCGACCGAGGAGATTTCCGAGCAGATCGCCGACATCCAGCGGGTTGCGGGTGAAGCCATCGACGCCATCAAGGGCATCGGCAGCATCATCGGCGAGGTCAACGAGGTCGCGACCGCGATTGCCGCCGCCGTGCAGCAACAGGGCGCCGCCACCCAGGAGATCACCCGCTCGACGCAATTCGCGGCGCAGGGCACCAAGAACGTGTCCGACAACATCACCGGCGTGAAAGCCGATGCGGACGCAGCGGCAGCCGCCGCCGAGGATGTGAAGCACGCTTCGCAAACGCTGGAAACGCAGAGCCAGCAACTGGGCAATCAGGTCACCGATTTCCTCGGCAAGATCCGCGCGGCTTAAGGACTCGTCATGCCCGGCAAAAGCGCGAAGCGCGTCTTCGCGCTTTTGCGCGGCGATGACAGCCGGCAATCACTCTCACTCCCGTGCCACTACCGGCACGCGGCCATACTTGGCGCGGACCTTTTCGGACGCGGGCGAGAAATTCACCTCCGCGCCGCGCTTGTCGGCGCTGCGGCCGGCAACCAACAGGCCGTTCTGGCCGGCGACGATGTCGCCCTTGCGCAGCGTCGGGTCATCCTCGATCTTGACCGGCGCGAGGCCGACCTGGTCCTTGCCGTTGCAGGTGCAGCCGCTGACGAGCTCGTTGCGATAGCGGAACGCGTTCGGCAGTTCCGAATAGGATTTGCCGTTGTCGGCGGTCGCGTTGTCGATGGCGCTGCCGTAGAACACCTTGGTCTCGCTCGCCGGGCAGAAACTGTTGCAGGAGGCCGCGCGGCTCGCATTGTCCGATGCGGTGACCGGGAAATAACGTCCGTCGCAGGTCCGCACGCAAAACGCTTGGCCACCGCCACCGCCGTAGCGGACACGTCCCTCGCCACGCGGCGGGCGGACCTGTCCGTCGTCGTCGCCGAACGGCATCTGGATATAGGGCTGATGGCGCTGACGCCCGAACCCGCCGAACAGTTGCGAGAAGAAGTCCTGGGCCTGGGCGGCAGGCGCGAGCGCCGAAGCGCACACCAATGCGGCTGCCCCCCATGCTGCCAGTTTTCCCGATCGCATCAAGCTTCTCCTCTCATGCAACGCGACGCGTCCATTCAGTTGGCCTGCGGCGCCGTCAGGTTCATCGCCTGGCGGCCCGAGGGCGTCAGCGCGACCGGGCGCGGATGAGCGCTGGCTGGACGGCTCCTGGTATCCCCGCCCCGCGCCATGACCGGTGCCATCTTCGGCAGCACCACGACCTTGGTGCCGACATCGACCCGGCTGAACAGATCAGTGACGTCCTCGTTGGTCAGGCGGATGCAGCCCGACGAGACGAATTTCCCGATCGTCGAGGGATCGTTGGTGCCGTGAATGCGGTACTGGCTGGTGCCGAGATACATCGCCCGCGCGCCGAGCGGATTGCCGGCCCCGCCGGCCATGAAGCGCGGCAGATAGGGCTGGCGCGCGATCATCTCAGCTGGTGGATGCCAGTCCGGCCATTCCGCCTTGCGACTGATGGTCTGCACCCCGGACCAGGTAAAGCCGTCGCGGCCGACGCCGACGCCGTAGCGGATGGCACGGCCCTGTCCGAGCACGTAGTAGAGTGTGGTGTTGCCGGTATCGATGATGATGGTGCCGGGCGCCTCCGCCGTGCCGAAGGCGACGACGGCGCGGCGAAGCCGCTCGGGCGTCGCACCCTCGTCGGAGGCGATCACCTCATCGGTAGGATATGCACTCCGTTGGGCGGAAGCGTAGCCGAGCGTCTGCGCGTTCGCCGCGATCGAGACCATCGCCAGCATGAGCAAGACGGCGACGACGAAGACGAGCGCGGTTGCCACGCGCGACGAAGGTCGGCGATAAGAGGACTGTGTCATAGGACTGCCCCGCTGGATGTGCATCATTGGATGCTCTGCACCAACAAACGCACCCGGGGGCCGGCAGTTCCTTTTGGCCGAGCTTGCGGCGCAACCGTGTCGAGCGCGACAAGGCTCACACCTGCGCGATTGGAACCCGCGGGTCTGCGCCACGTTGTGATGCCAGTCCGGATCGCGAGGTCGCGTCTGCCTGGAATCGCCGCCTCGGGCGGGGGAAAGCCATTGTGAGCGTCATTCCCACCAAGCCTCCGCCCGCCAAGCCTACGCCTGCCAAGCCTTTGGCTTCCAAATCTCCGCCGACAAAACCATTGCCCAGCGAACGCCAGCATCCCAACGGGCACGAAGGCATTCCAGTCCCCGACAGCAGAAGCGAATTGCCGCCGGTCATCCGCCGCACGGAAGTGGTGGCCATCGCCCTCGTTGGCCTGCTGATCATCTGCATCATCGCCGGCCTCTATCTTGCCAAGGCGTTCTTTCTGCCGATCACGATGGCCTTCATCGTCGGCACCATGCTGTCGCCCGCCGCCAGCTTCCTCGAGCGCTACCGCGTCCCGCGCGCGGTCGCTGCCGTCCTGATCGTCACCGCCGTCTGTGCAGGCGCCGCCTTCATGATCGGCCTGCTCGCCTCGCCCGTCATGGAATGGAGCAGCAAGCTGCCGGAACTGGGGTCGATCCTGAAGGAGAAGCTGAACATTTTCGACCGGCCGCTCGCGCGCTGGCAGGAGTTGCAGAGCATGCTCGGCGGTCCCGATTCGCTGTCGACGTTCCATCTGCCGAAGTTCGACTGGGTACAGCCGACGCTGGAATTCCTGTCGCCGACCTTCGCCGAACTCCTGTTGTTCATCGCAACACTGATCCTGTTCATCGCAAGCTGGCGGGAGTTGCGCCGGGCGCTGATCATGAATTTCGCCGACCGAACGGCACGGCTGCGAACGCTGCGGATGATCAACGAGATCGAGGAGCACCTCGGCAACTATTTGCTGATGGTTACGATGATCAATATCGGCGTCGGTATCGTGACCGGCCTGATCTGCGCGGTGACGGGCATGCCGAACCCCGCCGGCCTCGGCGCGCTGGCCGCGATCCTGAACTTCATTCCGATCATCGGCCCGGTGGCGATGTTCGCCGTCCTGGTCGTGGTCGGCCTCGTTGCGCTCCCAACCATCAGCGCCGGATTGATCGCGCCGGCCCTGTTTGCGGTAATGACCTTCATGGAAGGCCATTTCCTGACGCCGACCATCGTTGGCCGAAGGTTGGCCTTGAATGCGCTCGCCGTGTTCGTGACGCTCGCGTTCTGGACCTGGCTGTGGGGCCCGATGGGAGCATTCCTGTCGTCGCCCTTGCTGATCATCGCGCTGATCGTGAAAGAGCATTTGATGCCGCCCGATCAGCCGCAGCTGCCGGAAGACTAAACCGGTTTCGCAATTGGAACTTCCCATTCGACGAAGCGTTTGTTCGGCAACTAAATTCAGTACCGGGAGCTTTCGATGTCTGACGCCGCAACGACAAATCTGACGGACAAAGCCACCTATGAACGCCTGCAGAAGGATGTAATCGCCGTGAAAAACGATATCGCAGCCCTGACCGAGCAGATCACCGATGCGTTGAACAGTTTTGCCGGCAGCGCCTCCAAACAGGCGCAGCGCGGCTACAAGCAGGCGCGCGCCAATGCGGAACAGGCAGTCGACGACATGTCCGAACGCGGCAGCGCGATGATGGACGCCGCCCATGACGCCGCGTCCTCGATTGAGGAAACGCTGGAAGACGCCATCACACAGCGTCCGCTGGCGACCGTCGCGCTGGCGCTTGGTGTCGGCTTTCTGATCGGCGTGACGTGGCGCAGGTAGTCTTGGCGCTGATAGGTTTGGCGCAGGCATTCTTGGCGCAGGGGCTTTTGGCGCAGAGAGTCTTCGATGGCGCGTGCCGGCAAGCCGGACGCCGCGGCGTCGTTTCGTATTGCGGTTGGTTTCGTTGACGTCGTTTTCAGATCGAGGCTTTCGGATCGGGGTTTGGCCATGTTTCAGCGACTGATCGATGATTTCAAGGAATCGACCGGCACCGCTCTCCGGTTGACTTCGCTCGCGGCAGCGGCGGCTGTGGCCCTGCTGGTCACCACCGCGTTTCTGTGTGCTGCAGCCTTCGTATTCGTTCTGCAGAATTATGGTCCCGTCCAAGCCTGCCTGACCGGAGCCGCCATCTTCTTCGTCGTCACCTTGATCGCAGCCAGCAGTTACATGGTGCGCAAGAAGCAGATCGAGAGACGCGCCGAACAGGCGGCGAGGATGGCGAAGTCTACCGCGCAGACCGTGCTGTCCGATCCGATGCTGGTTGCGGCGGGCATCCAGGTGATCCGCGCCATCGGCGTCAAGAAGCTGATCCCGATCCTCGCGGTCGGCGGACTTGCGCTGGGATTTCTCGCCACCCGCGCCAACGGGAGCAGCGGCGCCAACGAAGCGCCGGCGGAGTAGGCCTGGCGTCGCGCCTTCCATAGTTGCCCTTCCGTAGGATGGGTGGAGCGAAGCGATACCCATCAATGCCGGTGCGTGTGGCGATGGGTATCGCTTCGCTCCACCCATCCTACGGAAAACGATTTCACGTTCTCGCGGCGCGGTTTCGCCCGAGGTTTGCTATCAACTTCCCGCCCTCTCAAAACAGAGGGCGCAGGGAAGACCGGGTGCGCGCTGCACCCGCGGTCTCGTGTGCAATTGCGCACAAGGAACGCGCACACGAGCATACAGGTCCAGCGGGAGCATCCCGGCCTTCCCTGCGCAATGGCTTTACGGCTTACTTCGAGCTCTCCCCGGTGAACGGCTTTCTTGCCACCGTCGCCCGCGAAAGCTTGCTTTCGCGAACTTAGCGCCAGCACCGCGGCGTCAGGACCACACGACTTCGCCGTACGCTTGAGCCACACACGTCAGTCGCAGCTCTCGCGTCCATCGCATCTCACCGCGCGTTCGTGACGATGGCCAACGCCCCTCATCTGCCGTGAGACGGGCGGAGTTATGCCGGTGATTTGCGTGACAAGTTAAGCGGAATATTTTTGCGACAAGGGCTGGACAGGTTTTTACTGATTTGCCCGTCGTGCCAACGTGTCGCAGTTGCGGATTGAAATTGCACTTGTGCGTGAAGCAAATCAGTTCGCGGTCCGTAGGGTGGGCAAAGCGACAGCGTGCCCACCATCAAGGAGCGCAATCGATGATCGATGGTGGGCACGTCGCTACGCTCCTTTGCCCACCCTACGAAAAATATCGACGCGCGATCAGGTCACGCAGCGGCCGGGCTGAAGCAGCTTTGCGACCTCGGTCAACACACTGACCGGCGGTTCGCAGGCCACCGTCATCTTCGAGGGGCCACGCTTGTTTGGTGCGGCGGGCTGGGCTGGCGGCGCCGGGCGGTTCCGTACCTCCTCTTGGGCCACGGGAACACGCACCACCACGGACGTGTCCGCGAGGCCGACGGTTCGGATCGTAAACGTCTCGGTCTGACCTGTCGCGGCTCTGAGCGCCGCACGGTCGGCCTTGGCGGCGCGGTTGATGTCGGCCGAGGGTGCGGTCGCGGCGAGTTGCCGGCGGCCGGTGAGGTCGTGACCCGATGCAAGCTGGAAGGCGCCAAATGTTGCAGTGATGGCGAGAGCGGCTAAAATTGCTTTGAAAATCTGTGACATGACGGTTTGTCCCTCGCCCCATGGCGATCACACAGACAACCCGAGCCGAGCCGAAGGGGGTCCGGCGCTTCTCGATCACTTAACCGTGTTCGAAAAAAATCGAAAAATATTTGCGGCCCCATGGAACGACTCCGGGGGGCTCGGAGTCATCCCGGCAGCCGGTTATTCCCCCTGCCCCATTGACCGGCGACGTAGGGTGCGACCGTGGTGATGCCGGTCGCACCCTGCTTTTTTTGTTCCTGCTTTTTTGTTTAAGCCAGTTTCTTCAAAGCGCGTTCCAGGAGTTCCAGCCGGTCCTGGCCCCAGAAGATCTCACCCGAAGGCAGCACGTAGCTCGGCGCACCGAAGACGCCCACGCTCAGCGCCTCCTGGGTAAACTTCTCATGCAGCTTATCGAGTTCGGCGTCCGAAGGACCGCCTGCACGCAACTCGGCGGCGTCGAGGCCAGCGCGCTGGGCGGCCGATGAAATCGCTATGGGATCAGCGAGCGTTTCCTCACGTTCCCACACCGCGCGGGAGAGCTCCAGCGACAGCCTGTGGGCATTCTTGCCTTGCAACTTGGCCGCGATCACCAGGCGGGTCGCCGCGGCGTCGTCGCAGGGGAAGTGCTTCGGCTCAAGATTAATCGGAATGCCCAGCACCTCGCGCCAGCGCTTCAACTCCATCATCCGGTAGGCGCGCCGCTGCGGCGAGCGCTTCGGCAACGGCAGCCCGCCGGTCTGCTCGAAGATCGGCCCGAACTTGCAGGGCTTGATGTTGACGGTCGCGCCGTTTCGTTCGGCGATCCCGGCGAACGGCGCGCTGCCGAGGTACGTCCACGGCGAGGTGAGCGTCATGTAGTAGTCGATGGTGACCGGCACGCTTCAGCCCGAGGCGTGAGTGATCTTGTGATCCAGATGACCGGTCTTGTAGTCGCGGCGAAGCTGGCTCAGCGATGTCTCGTTCAGGTAAGGCAAAGCCTCGCTCAGCCTGTCGGTTGGGGGATAACCGGCGGCAAAACCCTGCCCGTAAATCTTGCGCAATGTGCCGATGGGGGTGGCGCCGTGCTTGTGGCTGATTTCGCCATCCTGGTTGCGGTGCTGATTGTCGGGAACTGCCTTGCTCATGCCGCTCTCCATTGTGCCTGTCTTGAAACATCCTCCCGCTGGGGCGGAATGGCAATCGTGCACTGCAACCGGGAATTAGACCGGGCTTATCGCGCCATCCTGTTAGGGTCGCCGCGGCCGAAACGGCCATCGAACCGGCGCCCGCCCGTTGCCGTGGATGAGCCTGGAATTGGCTCCAAACGGACGTCGAACACCCTGGCGATGCATGTGCGCTTACGGAGCAAGAGCAGCCATCAAAATGGGCGATGCGAGGTTGTTCTTCCCAAAGCGGACGTGGCGCACAGACTGCCCTCTCCGCACCGGCTCTTTTGCTGGCCGGTCTCAGTGCAAATGCAGCTTAACATTCGACGCACGATGAGGAACAAGTGATCCGGATAACAGTTGCTCCGTGACGAAGCCCGAGTTGACCTTTGATTCAGACGCCGCCGGTAGTTCGAGGTTCAGGGCGGTGTATTTGAACCGGCACAGGTTCTCAAAGCGAAATCGTCGAGAGACTTTAGATCAGGGAAGATAAGCCATTGCGCGTCTTCATCCTCGCGTTGTCAGTCTTTGGAATTCTCGTCAGCGCAAATGTTGCCAAAGCCGGTCCGAGCACGACCGACCGCGACCTGGTGGCATCCGCCGATCCGGCCACTCTTGTCCACGAGGCAACTCAGGAAACCGAAGATCAGATAGGACTCGACAAGAGAAAGCGTCGCGACGTGCAGCGCCGGCTGACCGGTCTTGGCTTCGACACCAAGATCAACGGACGGTTCGACAAGTCGACCCGCGCCGTGATCACGCGTTGGCAGGCGGCACGCGGCTATCCCAAGACTGGCTTCCTCGACACGCTGCAGCATCAGGCGCTACTGACCGAGTCCGTCTCAGCGGCGCGCGCCAGCCTTGGCAGCAGCGACAAATCCGATGACGACCGTCCGGCCCGTCGTCGCGGCGGTAGCCATCACCGCAGTAGTAGCGGTCCAGGTGGACTGATTGGCGGCGTGGTGGGCGGCCTGTTCGGACGCAGATGATCCGACAGATTGTGCGGAGCGTTGGTTCTCAGCGCGTCCGGCGCATGAGCATAACGTCGCGTAAGCACTTATCCGACCTTACGCTCCCGCCCGGTGATGTGTGCTCGTCGAGGTAAGCGCGGACATCGTTCAGGGGAGCGCTTCTCTTTCACGCGCCCGAATACGTAACGATGAGTGCGGCAACTGCCAGAACGCAGCTAACAAGCAGCACCAGCAGAACCGGCCTGCCTAAAAGACCGCCTCTTGCCTCCACTGCCGTCTCAACTACTTGATTTCCATCTTTATGCATTGAAATCTCCTGTGAAGGGCCAACGGCCCGCTCTCTCACAAGTTCCTGAACCTTTGGACCGTTCAACTTTGTCGGTCGCACGCGCCGGGTGGCCACGAGCCATAACGGAGAGGATGGATGTAGAGGAATTTCGCCGGTTTCTGCCTGCGAAGTTGACGCATCGGCGCGCTCGGCGCTCTCACTAGCCTGGGGCTCGAGATGCAACGTTTTGGCCAAAGCGAGTATGTGAGATCACTTGGCATTTCGGCCTGACCGACTCAGCCTTTCTGCGAGAACTTGACTGTCGAGACTGGCCACTTTCCATCGTGACCTCGGATCGAAATTCGCAAGCCGTGCAATTCGTCAAGCCATATCTTGTCCACGGTCCCGCATATGCCGTCGGTGAGGACCACAGCCTTGTCGACAAGATCTGTCTGAGCTTGCTCGAACTCACCGAGGATCGTGGACGCGCGAATTTTCACAGTTGGCATGGGGGGTCCCCGGAGACAAAGTTGATTGAGCTCACCAACGGTCGCACCGAAAGCCAGTTCCCGCTTGTTCCCAAGGCGGTGCTTGTGTGTTCGTATGATGTTATCGGAACTGTTGCAATTACCGCGCCTCTGTTACGCATTCGCCCTACGGCGATTTGTGAGCGAATCTTCCGAGCGATCCCGGAAAGAAATGCACCTGTTCCGGCCTGTTCGATCCGGATGAAATGATACCGTGCCTGATCGTCGCTACTGCCGCGCCGCCCGCATCTCGTCGCTCGGCTTGACGTCCTGCGAGCGGCTGTAGATCGCGACCGCCACGATCAGCACCAATGTCAACACGCCGAACAAGGCGCGGTAAGCGTCCTCGGTACGGGCGCCGCTCGCGAGCGGTTCGAACGCGCCGATGATGATTCCCGACAGCGTCTGCATGCAGGCGACGCCGAGCATCACTGATGTGTTCATGGTCGAGATGCCGCGTCCGATCAGCCGGTCGGGGAAGATGCCGCGGCCGTGCGTCATCACCATGGTGCTGGAGGCAGAGAAGAAGCCCATGGCGATGATGGCGGCAACCGGCAGCCAGACCGGCGGGTGGGAAAACAGCGCAAGGGTCGCGAGCAGGACAATGATCACCAGCGTGCCGCCGATTGCGATACCCTTGCGGGTGTCGAGCCGGCGGTCCAGCGGGCCGAAGACGAGCATGCCGGCCTGGTAGGCGATCACGGCGCAGAGCAGGACGTTGCCGGCCGCGATCGGGCTCAAGCCGTGCACCTCGCGCAGGAACGCGCCACCCCACAGGCCCTGCACGGTGAAGGTGCAGGCGTAGTTGCAGAAATTCAGCGCCAGGATCGGCTTCAGGCGCGGGTTGCGCAGCACCTCCAGGAAGCCGTTGAGCATCTCGCCTGATGGTTCCACCTTGCGGGAGAGAAAGGGATGACCGGGCGGCGCGTCGCGCACCACCAGCCAGATCGCGATAGTTGCCAGCGCGGTGAAGACGACGACGGCGCCGAACACCGCCCGCCAGCCGACCGCCTGCGACGCCCATGCGAGCGGCGTGGTGGCGGCGAGGTTGCCGAGCAGGCCGATGGACAACACCATGGCTGTCAGCGTCGAGAAGCGGTCCGGCGGAAACCAGCGGGAGATCACCACCATGCTGCCGATCAGCATCACGCCGCAGCCGGCGCCCATCAGCGCCCGGCCGGTCAAGAGAACCGGCCAGCTCGGCGCCAGCGTGAACAGGGCGCCGCCGAGACTGGCCATGATCAACATGCCGACCACGGTATAGCGCGGCCCGAAGCGATCGAAGAAGAAGCCGCAGGGAATCTGCATCGCGGCGAAGCCGAAGAAGAACGCGCCGGTCAGGGCCCCTAGCGCTTCCGGCCCGATGGCCAGATCGCGCATCAGGTCGAGACCGATGGTGACGTTGGAGGCGCGGAAAAAATGGCTGGCGACATAGGCGGTGGCCAATGTCGCGACGATGATCAGGCCCCGGCGGTAGGGGAAAGGCCGCTCGGCGGGCTGCATAGGTAAAGGGACGTTTCCGTTTATTTTCTTGTTGCTGCAGCGACCCTATGCGGGCGTGGGGCGCAGTTCAACAAGCATTCCGCCCCTCACGCTTTCTGCAGCGCCAGCAGAGAAATCCGATCCATTTGCCGCGCCGCACCGCATCCATTCTGGTTGCTTAGCAGCTTGGAACCCGCGGCTCCATGGCGAGCCGGGTGCATGACCCTTGCACGTAAAAAATCCGGCGCGCAGATGGCGCGCGCCGGATAAGTCCGACCAGCTTTCGAGGCTGGTGGCCCGAGCCAGGGGGAGGTGCCTGGCCGCGAACTCGATAACGCCGGCAATCGCCAGTGTCGGCGGTGAATCAGCAGAGACAATGATACCGCCAGCTTCACAATCCGGAGGTGAACTGGTTCACATAGCGCGCTCAATCAGAAATCATTTCGCGAGGTCACTTGATCGTCGCGCGCGAACCAAAATTTCGGTGCCCGCGGTGTCGAGGCAGGCGGCGCGACGACCGGAGACGAGATCGACGATGCGCAGGCAATGCGAGGATGTACATCCTGCCTCGACGTGACGACGTTAAGGTCCGCGCGCGCCATGCTCTATTGTACCGAGGTAGATGGCCGACACCGAAACGGATGGACCGGCTATACCAAGGTTTATGAGCCCCGGCTTGGCGCAGCGGAACCGGGCACGATCGATACAGTGGCGACAGGCGCTATTCACTGAGCGGGCGTTTTCTCACGGCGGGGCAGAAAGCGCTTCAGCGATTTCCATGCAGGCGCGAAGACAAATCCGACGACCGGAATCGATACGGCGCCGACCAACAGGCCGATCACGCCGGATATGGCTGCCTCGACCGTCCATTCGAGGATCGCGGCAAGCGGCGGGAATGCGTGGGCCACAGCCTCGGCAGCGGCCTTGACGGCATGGTGGATTGCCGGCGGACCGTAGACCTCGACGCCATGCAGGATGATGCCGCCGCCAACCCAGATCATGGCGGCAGTGCCGACCACGCTGAGAATCTTCAGAAGCACAGGCATGCTGCGAACGATGCCGCGTCCGAGCGCGCGGCCCATGGCCGAGGCACGGTCGCTCCGCGCCAGCGCCACACCGACATCGTCGGCTTTCACGATCAGCGCCACCACGCCATACACGGCGACGGTGATTCCGATAGCCACGACCGCCAGCACAAGCGCCTGCTTCCAGATGCTCTCCACCGGGAGCGCCGCCAGCGTGATCGCCATAATCTCGGCCGACAGGATGAAGTCGGTCTTGATCGCGCTTGCGACCTTCTCGTCTTCGACCGACTGTGCGTTCAACGAGACGGTGCCGAGCTCGGCTTCATGCTGATGCGCCTGATGGGGCATCACCGCTTCCAGCACTTTCTCCACCCCTTCGTAGCAGAGGTAGGCGCCGCCCAGCATCAGCAGCGGCGTAATGGTCCAGGGAAGGAAGTAGCTCAGCACCAGGGCCGCGGGCAGCAGGATCAGCATCTTGTTGCGCAGCGATCCCGCCGCGATCTTGCCCACAATGGGAAGCTCGCGCTTCGGCTCGAATCCGATCACGTAACCGGGCGTGACCGCGGTATCGTCGATGACGACACCTGCTGCCTTCGCACCCGCTTTGGCAGCTTGGCTCGCCACATCATCGAGGGACGCTGCAGCCACCTTGGCGATCGCCGCGATATCGTCGAGAAGGCCGATCAGCCCGACACTCATCGATCCCTACTCCACATCCAATCAAGGGTTCATCACCAGGAGGACCGTAGCAGATCGGCCCAACAAAAATCCGGCGCGCAGTGGGGAGCGCGCCGGATCATTTCAAACTCTACGCTAACAAGCTTCGATCAGCCCGTGGCCGCCCGCGGTGCGCGGTTGCGCGAGTTGCGCTGGAAGAACAACGCCTGGCTGGCGACGGCGGAGACCATCGCGGGCTGGAACGGTTTCGAGATCAGGAACGCGGGCTCCGGGCGTTCGCCGGTCAGGAAGCGCTCGGGATAGGCGGTGATGAACACCACCGGCACCTCGAACACCTTCAACAGTTCGTTGACCGCATCCAGGCCCGACGAGCCGTCGGCGAGCTGGATGTCGGCGAGGATCAGGCCCGGCTTCTTGTTCTTGGCAAGCGCCACCGCATCGGCATGGGTGCGGGCGACGCCGATCACGTTGTGGCCGAGGTTCTTCACGAGGCTCTCGAGATCCATCGCGATGAAGGTCTCGTCCTCGATGATCAGGACGTCGGTGGCGATTTCCGCCGCCATCTCGCGGCCGGCGGCGTCCGTCAACTGGCGGGTCTCGGCGATGTCGGTGTTGAGAATGAACGCCACCTCCTCCTCGGAGAAGCCTTCCAGGGAGAGCAGCAGGAACGCCTGCCGCGGCAGCGGCGTGATGTTCGACAGCCTCCGCTCCGGCGGCAGCGCCAGCGTCGTGACGTCGGGGTTGTCGTTGAGCGAGACCGAGTTCCAGATCTGGGTGAAAAGCTTGAACAGGCCGGCGCGCGGGCCATGTCGTTCGTCGAGCAGCGAGCCGTCCTGCAGCAGGGCCTCCAGCATGGCACCCACATAGGCATCGCCCGAGGCCTGGTTTCCGGTCAGCGCACGGGCATAGCGCCGCAAGAGCGGCAGATGTTCAGCAACGAGCTGTGATCGGGACATCCCCATTTCATCCTTATCTTGGGCCGTATCCTTGGCCGTACTTACTTAGGGTCTCAGCCGGGCGGACGTAACCTTAAAGCGCCGCGTCGGGCGTCAATTTTAGTTTCGGCGGGGGGACCCCGGTTCCCCTGTCACCCCGATTACTCGCGAGGGGCAAAAAAGTTCCAGAAAAAGTTCCCAGAATTCGGAACCATCCGCACGTATTCGCATTAGCCTTCAACCTACAACGCGGCGACCTAGGCCCAATTTCGAGGTAACCTCTTGAAACCACAGAGACTTAACTCTCGGGGAAGCGTGGATCAGACCATGAAGGAAGTAAAGAAGCAGGGCGGGCTTAACGCCGAGATTCAATCCAGGATCGGGCATCAGCTCCGCGCCATGTACGACGACGTGGTCCGACAGGGCGTGCCGGACCGCTTTGCAGAACTGATCCGAAAGCTCGATGGGCCGGAAGCGGCGGCGGCCCAAATCGACGACAAAGACGGGAGAGACTAATGCCTCTCACAGACTCTCTTCGCGACGACATTTTGGCGTCGGTACCTAGCCTGCGCGCGTTCGCGATCTCGCTCTCTGGTAATGGCGACCGTGCGGACGACCTGGTTCAGGAAACATTGCTCCGTGCGATTGCCAACATCGACTCGTTCCAGCCGGGCTCGAACCTTCCGGCTTGGCTGTTCACCATCCTGCGCAACCTTTTCCGCTCGGACTACCGGAAGCGGCGGCGCGAGGTGGAGGACGCCGAGGGCAATTACGCGAAAACCCTGAAGACCCAGCCCGCGCAAAACGCGCATCTGGAGTTCGAGGAGTTTCGCACCGCGCTCGACAAGCTGCCGCAGGACCAGCGCGAAGCGTTGATCCTGGTCGGCGCCTCCGGCTTCTCCTATGAGGACGCCGCCGCCATCTGCGGCTGCGCGGTCGGCACCATCAAGAGCCGCGTCAACCGCGCGCGCTCGAAACTCTCCGCGCTACTCTATGTCGAGGGCGCCGAGGATTTTGGTCCCGATGAAACGGTGCGCGCCGTGATCGGCGGCAATGGCGGGTGATGACGCTATCGAACTGACGCGGAAAGGCGGCCCGATCGGGCCGCCTTTTTTGTGTGTGTCGATGTCGTAGTTTCGAAGGGTGGGCAAAGCGAAGCGTGCCCACCATCTGCGCGGCGTGTGAGGGTGACAGAAATGATGCAAGTGTCTTTGCCGCGACGCTATTCACATCATGGCTGTGAGTGGTGGGCACGCTTCGCTTTGCCCACCCTACGATTTAGGGGCCGTCCCTACCTCACCTACCGCACCGGTGCGGAAATCTGCTCGGTGCGGTCGCGCTCGGTCATGTCGACGACGGTGACCATCGGCGCGGTGAGTTCGTAGACGTAGCTGACGTCGGTGAAGTAGCGCTTCGCGGTGCCGCCGAGCGCTTCGGGGGCGACGCGGTCGAGCAGGATGAGGCCGAAATCACTGTCTTCCCGCCGCGTCGCTGCGCTGGTGTTGAACTCTTCCCAGCGGAAATGAAAGACCGTATCCGGCTCCTCGCCCGAGACTTCCCAGTTGGCGACGATGTGCGGGTGCTTGCCGACCAGCGACAGCCCCTCGTCGGAATGCGAGGCCAGTTCGAAGAACAACAGCGACAGCGACTGCGCGGCGCGCGCGCTGACGGCGATATCCGGACCGTTGACCACGATGCGGTCGGCATGCGGGATCGCGCGCGACTCGAACAGGCCCTTGAGCTTTACGCCCTGCCACTGGCTTTCGCTGAGCAGCGTCACCACGTTCGACATCGCATGGATGCGGCCGATCAGCAGCTCGCGCGACACGTCCATGTCGGAGCCGTGGCGCAGCGTGCGCGTCACGATCGACTGAATCACGGCGAGGATGTTCTTGACCCGGTGGTTGAGCTCGTCGATGACGGCGGTCAACCGCCGTTCGAAACCGATCCGAACCTCGATCTCGCGGCTGAGCCGCAGGTTGTTGTAGGCGACATAGCCGAACAGGCCGCAGACGATGCCGGTGAGCGCGAAGCCGATGGCCGCCACGATGATCGCCGTCTGCTGCGCGCGCTGTACGGCGTTGTTCTTGGCATAGTAGGCGAGCGACCAGTCGCGGCCGCCGAACGTCACCGTCCGCACCACCGACGGCAACGGATCGCCCTGCTTGATCGCCCGCAAGGAGATCTCGCCCTGGTCGTTGGCGACATATTCGTCGCTGGCGTCATCGGGGTCCTTCAGCACCACCGAAAACAGCGAGCGGTCGTCGTTGGTCAGCATCAAAGGCGCCAACTCGTAGGAAAAGGTGACGAAGCCCACGGGCTCCGCGGTGCCTTCCTTCAGAATGGCGGAGGCAAGCACGATGCCGATCTGCCCGCTCTGCCTCAGGAGCGGAATCGGGTCGGACGCCACCGGCTTGCCGGTCTCCGCCGCCTTCGCCAGCATCGGCCCGATCACCGAGTGACGGTCAAAGGCGCGGCCCGGAATGCCCAACGTGTCCGCACTGCGTGGCTCCTGGTCCATCAGGACGTCGAGCGGCCTGTCGACGGTCTTGATGTCGATCGGACGATCGTCGAAATCGCGAATCGTCGGATTGGTGAAGCCCGCGCTCTTCAGCTCCGCCTGCGCTGTGGGCAGATCGGCCGGCTTGAGCCGCGCGATCCAGGACGCGACCACGAAGTCGGTCTTGAAGGCGTAGATCGCCGAGCGCAGCGGCTGCAGCATGTTGGCTTTCACCACCGAAGGTGTGCGAAACAATCCGGATGCAACGCGCGCGAGCAATTCGCGCTCGGTCAGGCGGTCCTGCACCAGGCTGGCATGAACGTCGATGGCGCGGGACAGCGCGATGCCGTCGATCGCCAGTTCCTGTTCGTGAACGCGATAGGCCGCGAGACCGGAGAGCAGAACTCCGATCAGCGCGATAAAGCCGATAATGAAGCCCAGCCGAACCACTCGCTTACTCGGAAATGACGTATTGGCGAAGACGTATCGGAAGCATCTTTGGGTCTGCCGGGGCAGAGACGCATGGCAATAGCGCGAAGGCCAACCGCGGCGAATATGACGGAGCGCTCATCAGCACGCAACTGACAGGTGGCAGCGAGGTAAACAACACGGCCGCCGTTAACGCTGATTTGGCGGGGCCAGAGATTGATAATCTGACAGCGCGGATTTGGTTCCACCGAGGACGGACAAATCAGGGGGCTGCGGCAGCGGACCGAATATTAATGTTAACGCGCCCCACCCCGGCCGCTGGCCTGACCGCTAGTCCTGCTGTTTGTCCGCCCGGCCCGGCCCGTTTGTCTTGACCGTCTTTGGTCGTTTCTCTCGGCCTACCCGGCCTTGGCCTTCGTGGCCGGGCGCAGACCGCCCTTGGTCTCGATGAAGCGGATGATGCGATCGAGCCCCTCGCTCTTCTTCAGATTGGTCATCACGAACGGCCGCTCGCCCCGCATCCTTTTCGCATCAAGCTCCATCTTCTCGAGCGATGCCCCGACATGCGGCGCGAGGTCGATCTTGTTGATCACCAGCAGGTCCGAGCGGGTGATGCCCGGCCCGCCCTTGGAAGGGATCTTGTCGCCGGCGGCGACGTCGATCACGTAGATCGTGAGATCGGCGAGTTCGGGCGAAAACGTCGCGGCGAGATTGTCGCCGCCGGATTCGATCAGCACCAGGTCGAGATCGGGAAATTTCGCGCGCATGTCGGCCACCGCTGCGAGATTCATCGAGGCGTCCTCGCGGATCGCGGTGTGCGGGCAGCCGCCGGTCTCGACGCCGGCGATGCGGTCCGGCGTCAGCGAGCCCGAGCGCACCAGAAACTCCGCATCCCATTTGGTGTAGATGTCGTTGGTGATCGCGGCGATGTCGTAGCGCTGGCGCATCGACTTGCAGAGCAGGTCCATCAGCGCGGTCTTGCCGGAGCCGACGGGACCGCCGACGCCGATGCGTAACGGGCCGTGAGATTTAGACATGTGCGCAGCCCTCTTTGTTGTCGTCCCTGCGAACGCAGGGACCCATACCGCGTGATCTATCAATAAGGCAGAACGGCCGACACCGTTTGTAACAACCGAGGCCGGTGGCTATGGGTCCCTGCGTTCGCAGGGACGACGAAAGAGTGTGCAGCATCATGACCGGAACAGCCGCGTGTACTGCGTCTCGTGGCGCATGCTGGCGAGATCGGCGCGGAAGGTGGCGCTGCCGAGATCGTCGATGGAAGCTTCCAGCGCGCGCTTCGCGGTGGCGGCAACATCAGCCTCGAGGCTTGCGAGAATGCGCTGGCTGTCGGTTTGCCCGAGCGGAACCAGCCTGGCGCCGGCAGAAATCCAGTTCGATACCACGGCATGCAGGAACGCATGCACCGCCGGCGTGAGCGGAATGCCATGCGCCGCGCTGACAACGCCGACCGCGACGGGATAAACCATGCCGCTGCTGCAAGCAGCCACCATTTCGTCGAGCCCGTCGCAGGCCCAGGCGGAGCGCGCGATCTCGATGAAGGCGCGGCCCTGCGTCGAGGTCTCGAGCTGGCGCTCGCGCGAGGGCACGAAGGCTGCCGCGAGTTCGGCGATTTCGCGCAGGGCGACCTCGTCCTGCGCAGATGCGGCGCGATACGTCTGCGCCAGAAACACCGCATCGCAGAAGCCCGAGCCATCGCCGAGCATTGCGGCCAGCCAGTCGCGCAGCGATGCGGCATCCGTGATGTCGCCCGCCTCCACCGCCCATTCGATGCCGCTGGAATAGGAGAATGCGCCGACCGGAAAGGATGGCGACAGCCAGGTCATCAGCCGGTACAGCGCCGCCGCCTCATCCGCTTTCATTCCGCTGCGCGCGTCGGCCGGCGCGGGCTCACTTGTGGTCATGAGCATGGGAGTGATCGTGGTGGTGATGATCGTGGTCGCAATGTTCGTCGTGGTGATGATGGTGGTCGTGATCACCGTGGTGAAGCTGACTGTCGTGATGATGATGGCCGTGATCTTGCGCGGCATGATCATGCGCCGCCTGCGCATACGCACCGCCCTCGGGATCGAACGGCGCCTCGATCTCGATGATGCGCGCGCCCAATCCTTTCACCATCGCCTCGATGACGTGATCCCTGCGGATGCGCAGGCCCTTCGGCATGATCTGGGTCGGCAGATGGCGGTTGCCGAGATGCCAGGCTATGCGAACCAGATGCAGCGGATCGGCGCCCCTGATCTCGATCAAGGGCTCAGCGGCCGCGACTACCTCGATCAGCCTGCCGTCCTCCAGCACCAGCGCGTCGCCGCCGCGCAATGCCACGGCGTTCTCCAGATCGAGCAGGAATTCCAGCCCGCGCGTCCCCGTCATCGCCATCCGCCGCCGGTGCCGGTCGTCGAAATCGAGCACGACGGTATCGGCCGCGGATTGCGTCCAGCGGTGCTGGCCAAGGACTTTTGTCGTGCGGATCATGCTAGCTTGCTCAACGACACGTCAGAACTTCTCCACCTTGCCGTCGCTGATGATTTCGATCACCGTCGGCGCCGTCTTCATCTGCGAGGAATACTCCCGCCACACCTTCATATGCGGCGCACGGCCATGCGCATTGAGGTCGTCGCGGGTCTCCCAACGCTCGACCACCACATACAGATTGGGATTGTTCACGCTGACATGGCCTTCATAGGAGATGCAGCCCTTCTCCTTGAGCGTTTCGGCGGTACAGGCCTTGTGTCCCTTGATGAAGTCGTCCTTGTTTTCCGGCTTCATCGGCGTGGTGGCGATGACGTAGATCATGAGTTTTATCCCTTGCTTTTCTTGTTAGCGGACGTCGACCTTTTCCGGTGTGATCACTTCGATCTTCGGCGGTGCCGACATGCATTTCACGGCGACGCGGCCGAAGGTCTTCATGTGCTCGGCACCGCGATGCGGCACCAGCGCTTCGGCATTTTCCCACTGCTCGACGAACACCATTTTCGAGGGATCGGTGACGCTCTCGTGCAGGTCGTAGGCGATGTTACCCGGCTCTTTCCTTGTTTCCTTGATGCAGGCGGTGGCCGCCGCAATGAATTCGGCACGCGTTTCAGGTTTCACGGTCAGCGTGGCAACGACGTAAATCACTCGATCCTCCCGGACTTTTGTTCTGGATACTGTTCCGGGACCGACATTAGAACATGAAATACCTCTGCGCCATGGGCAGAACCTCGGCCGGCGCGCATGTCAGAAGCTCGCCGTCTGCGCGCACCTCATAGGTCTCGGAATCGACCTCGATAGCAGGGGTAGCGCCGTTATGGATCATGCTCTTCTTGGAGATGCCGCCGCGAGTGTTTTTCACAGGGTAAAGCTTCTTTTCGATGCCGAGCTTGCGCGCCAGCCCGCCCGTAATCGCGGCTTTCGAGGTGAACACCACGGAAGATGCCGTCAGCGACTTGCCGTAGGCGGCGAACATCGGCTGGTAATGCACGGGCTGCGGCGTCGGGATCGACGCATTCGGGTCGCCCATCGGCGCCGCCACGATCGAGCCGCCCTTGATGATGCAATCCGGCTTGACGCCAAAGAAGGCCGGCGACCACAGCACGAGATCGGCGAGCTTGCCCTTCTCCACCGAGCCGATCAGTTTCGACACGCCATGTGCGATCGACGGGTTGATTGTGTATTTCGAAATGTAGCGTTTGACGCGGAAATTGTCGTTGTCGTTACCCTTGTCCTCCGGTAACGCGCCGCGTTGTTTTTTCATCTTGTCGGCGGTCTGCCAGGTGCGGATGATGACTTCACCGAGCCGCCCCATCGCCTGCGAGTCCGACGACATCATCGAGAGCGCGCCGAGATCGTGCAAAATGTCTTCCGCGGCGATCGTTTCCTTGCGGATGCGGCTTTCAGCGAACGCAAGGTCTTCGGCAATCGAGGGATCGAGATGGTGGCACACCATCAGCATGTCCAGATGCTCGTCGATGGTGTTGCGCGTGAAGGGGCGCGTCGGGTTGGTCGAGGACGGCAGCACGTTCTTCAAGCCGGCGATCTTGATGATATCAGGCGCATGGCCGCCGCCGGCGCCCTCGGTGTGGAAGGCATGGATGGTGCGGCCCTTGAACGCCTTCACGGTGTCCTCGACGAAACCTGACTCGTTCAGTGTATCCGAATGCAGCATCACCTGGACGTCGTAATCGTCGGCGACGGCGAGGCAGTTGTCGATTGCGGCCGGCGTGGTGCCCCAATCCTCGTGCAGCTTCAACGCGCAGGCGCCGCCCTTGATCATCTCGACCAGCGCGGCGGGGCGCGCCGCGTTGCCCTTGCCCGAAATACCGAGATTGACCGGGAAGGCGTCGAACGACTGGATCATCCGCCCCATGTGCCACGGCCCGGGCGTGCAGGTCGTCGCAAACGTGCCGTGCGAGGGACCGGTGCCGCCGCCCAGCATCGAGGTGACGCCAGACATCAGCGCGTGCTCGATCTGCTGCGGGCAGATGAAATGGATGTGGCTGTCGAATCCGCCGGCGGTGAGGATCTTTCCCTCGCCCGCGATGATGTCGGTGCCCGGGCCGATCACGATGGTGACGCCGGGCTGAATGTCGGGATTACCGGCCTTGCCGATCGCAGCGATCATGCCTTCCTTGATCGCGACGTCGGCCTTCACGATGCCCCAGTGATCGACGATCAGCGCATTGGTGATGACGGTATCGGCGGCGCCCTGCCGGTTGGTGACCTGCGACTGCCCCATGCCGTCGCGGATCACCTTGCCGCCGCCGAACTTCACCTCCTCGCCATAGGTGGTGAAATCCTTTTCGACCTCGATGATGAGATCAGTATCGGCCAACCGCACCTTGTCGCCGGTGGTAGGCCCGAACATGTCGGCATAGACGGAACGTTTGATTTTGACGCTCATAGTTTCCCCTGCACGTCGCCGCGGAAGCCGTAGATGACACGCTTGCCGGCGAGTGCGACGAGTTGCACATCGCGGGTCTGGCCGGGCTCGAAGCGCACCGCGGTGCCGGCGGCGATGTCGAGCCGCATGCCACGGGCTTTTCTACGATCGAATTTCAAGGCCGGGTTGGTTTCGAAGAAATGGTAGTGCGAGCCGACCTGGATCGGGCGGTCGCCGGTGTTGGCGACGGTGAGTGTCACCGTCTTGCGGCCGGCATTGAGTTCGATCTCGCCGTCCTTGATGAAGAGTTCGCCGGGGATCATCTTGGTACCTCGTATTGCTCTGCTGCGTCATGGCCGGGCATAGCCGTCTGAAGGACGGCGTCGCTTTCGCTCGCCTTTGCCCGGCCATCCACGCCTAACCGCCCCGTCCAAAGGACGTGGATGCCCGGGACGAGCCCGAGCATGACGACGTTGATAGATCGGCGCGTCTCACCTGATCGGCTCATGCACGGTGACGAGTTTTGTCCCGTCGGGAAATGTCGCCTCGACCTGGATGTCGTGGATCATCTCCGGGATGCCGTCCATGCATTGCGCGCGGGTGATGACCTGCGCGCCCGATTGCATCAGCTCGGCGACAGTGCGGCCGTCGCGCGCACCCTCGACGATGAAGTCGGAGATGATGGCGATCGCCTCCGGATGGTTGAGCTTGACGCCGCGCTCCAGCCTGCGGCGTGCCACCATGGCCGCCATCGAGATCAAGAGCTTGTCCTTTTCGCGGGGAGACAGATTCATGCGAGCACTCGGGTGATTGTAGACCTAGTTGATCCAAAGCCTCTAATTTAGCCAAAGCCTTTATTAGTTAAGCCAAAGTCTTGGCAGCGCCACGCCGCTGGCGCGGCCAAGCACGGCCATCATATCGGCGCGGAGCCGGGCCGCATCTTGGGCACAGAAGCGCGCCATTGCAAATCCATTCCAGCAGGAGATGCCGACCTCGCCGCCGAACGTTTCCGATGCTTCGCGGATGCGCTCGACCACGGCCTCGTCGCCGGGCACGATCAGCGCGGTGCCGATGGCAACGCCGCCTTTGGCGATGGCAGGTCGCGCCAGCTTTTCGCCGATGTCGCCGTCGAGCCGGACAGTCTCCGCGAATACCAGTCGGCCGCCACGGCGCAGGCGCCAGCGATCGACGAACTCGCCGTGCAGCATCTTTTCGCCCATCGCCGCGCGGCCGAACACCACGATTTCGCAGAGCAGAAGCGAAGCGTCTTCGGCCAGGTCGATGTCGATGCGCCTGACAATTCGAGCCCGATCGAACAGGATGGTCTCCTGCGGCAACCAGGCGAGGTGCGAGCCTGCCTCCGCCTTCAGAGTGATGCTGAGCTGGGCAGCCGCACCCGGCGCGCGATAGACCTTCTCGGCAGCCGCCGTCGTGAGCGTCAGCCGTGATCCCTCGCCTGCCGCGATGTCGATGTCGAAGCGGTCGCCGCCGGCGATGCCGCCGGCGGTGTTGACGAACACGCCCGACAGCCCTTCCGCTTCGGGCGAGGGAAAGCGCACGCGCAGCGAGCCGGATTCATGCAGATCCCCGCGGCGCGTGACCCCATTCTTGAGATGCACGCCGAACCGCACCGCGCCCTGGGCGCGGTTGGCCGCGAATGTTGCTGAAGCGCCGTGCGCTATATCGGTCCGCATCCGTCCCCCAAACCGCGTTATGGAGCCGCAATCGAACCAGCGACGTTACAGCGCCATCTGGCGGCTGATCTCGGCGGGATCGAGGTTGGCGCGGTCGCAGGCATATTTCACCGCGCCGCGGTCCATGACCGCAAAATTGTCGCCGAGCTCGCAGGCAAAGTCGAGATATTGTTCGACCAGCACGATCGCCATGTTGCCGAGGCTGCGCAGATAGGTGATGGCGCGGCCGATGTCCTTGATGATCGAGGGCTGGATGCCTTCGGTCGGCTCGTCGAGCAGCAGCAATTTCGGCCGCATCACCAGCGCGCGGCCGATCGCCAATTGTTGTTGTTGCCCGCCGGAGAGGTCGCCGCCGCGCCGGCCCAGCATCGTGTTCAGCACCGGAAACAGCGAGAACACGTCGTCGGGGATATGGCGATCCTCGCGCTTGAGCGGGCCGAAACCGGTCTTGAGATTTTCTTCCACCGTCAACAGCGGAAAAATCTCGCGGCCCTGCGGCACGAAGCCGATGCCGCGCCGTGCGCGCTCGTAAGGTTTCAGGCCGGTGATGTCGCTGCCATCGAGCGTGATCGACCCACCCGCGATCGGGTATTGGCCGACCATGGCACGCAGCAACGAGGTCTTGCCGACGCCGTTGCGGCCGAGCACGCAAGTAACCTTGCCCGGCTCGGCGGACAGCGAGACGCCGCGCAGGGCTTGGGCTGCGCCGTAGTAAAGGCTGATATTGTCGACCTTCAGCATGCCCTCGGCCTTCCCATCTCGTGTCCCGCGCGCGGTGCAGCACGCAGTGATGCACCGCAGATGCGGGATCCAGAACGGGTCCCGGTTCTACAGCGCACCATTTCGCTGCGCTCATGCTGCGCTGTGCCCGGGACATGAAACTGAATATTTGCTTCCACGCCTATCTTCCCAGATACACTTCGATCACCCGCTCGTTCGAGGAGACCTGATCGATGGTCCCCTCCGCCAGCACCGTGCCTTCATGCAGGCAGGTGACCTTGACGCCGAGTTCGCGGACGAAGGTCATGTCGTGCTCGACGACCATGACCGTCTTTTCCTTGTTGATTTCCTTGAGCAGTTCCGCGGTCTGATGCGTCTCGACGTCGGTCATCCCGGCGACCGGCTCGTCGACCAGCAGAAGTTTCGGATCCTGCGCCAGCAGCATGCCGATCTCGAGCCATTGCTTCTGGCCGTGCGACAGGCTCCCTGCCAATCTGTTGCGCGCATCCCTCAGGCGGATGGTTTCCAGCACGCGGTCGATCCGCTCGGCTTCGTCCCTGCTGCCGCGCCAAAACAGCGTGCCCTTGACGCTGTGATCGACATTGAGCGCCAGCAGCAGATTGTCCTCGATGGTCTGGCTCTCGAACACCGTCGGCTTCTGGAACTTGCGGCCGATGCCGAGTTCGGCGATGCGGGTTTCGTCGAGCCGCGTCAGGTCGGTCATGCCGTCGAACAGCACCGTGCCCTCGTCCGGCTTGGTCTTGCCGGTGATGATGTCCATCATCGTGGTTTTGCCGGCGCCGTTCGGGCCGATGATGGCGCGCATCTCGCCAGGCTCGAGCGTCAGTGACAGATTGTTGATGGCGTGAAAGCCGTCGAACGAGACGTGCACGCCGTCGAGATAGAGCAGCGCGGAAGTGGTCCTTCCCTCCATGACACTCATGCGTTCACTCCGCCGGCTTCGGTTCGCCGACGCCGTCTTCGAGATCGGCGCTTTCGGCATTGGCCCGTTGTGTTTCCTTGCGCGACGCGCGCCAGGCACTGAAGGTACCGACGATGCCCTTCGGCAGCAGCAGCGTCACCAGGATGAACAGCGCGCCCAGCATGAACAGCCAGTACGGCGCCAGCGGGCCCGACGTGAAGTAGGTTTTTGCGTAGTTGACGACGACCGCGCCAAGTGCCGCGCCCACCAGAGTGCCGCGGCCGCCGACGGCGACCCAGATCACCGCCTCGATGGAATTGCCCGGCGCGAATTCGGATGGGTTGATGATGCCGACCTGCGGAACATAGAGCGCGCCGGCAACACCGGCCATGCAGGCCGACAGCGTGAACACGAACAGCTTGTAGGACTCCACGCGATAGCCGAGGAAGCGCGTGCGGGATTCGGCGTCACGGATCGCAATCAGGACCTTACCAAGTTTCGAGGTAACCACCGCACGGCAAATCAGGAAAGTGACGATCAGCGCGAGGCAACTCAGCGCGAACAACGCGGCGCGGGTGCCGTCGGCCTGCACGTTGAAGCCGAGGATGTCCTTGAAGTCGGTCAGGCCGTTGTTGCCGCCGAAACCGAAATCGTTGCGGAAGAACGCGAGCAGCAACGCGTAAGTCATCGCTTGCGTGATGATGGAGAGGTAGACGCCGGTAACGCGGGAGCGGAACGCCAGCCAGCCGAAGCAGAACGCCAGCAGGCCCGGCACCACCAGCACCATCAAGGCCGCGAACCAGAACATGTCGAACCCGTACCAGTACCACGGCAGGCTTGGATAATTCAGGAACACCATGAAGTCGGGCAATATCGGATTGCCGTAGACGCCGCGGCTGCCGATCTGGCGCATCAGGTACATGCCCATCGCGTAGCCACCGAGCGCGAAGAACGCGCCATGGCCGAGCGAGAGAATGCCGCAGTAGCCCCAGATCAGGTCGATCGAGAGCGCGAGGATAGCGTAACAGGCGTATTTTCCGAACAGCGCGACCAGATAAGTCGGCACCTGGAACATCGAACCCGCCGGCAACAGCAGGTTCGACAGCGGGATCAGCACGCCGAGGCCGGCGACGACGACGAGGAAGATGGTGGCGCTGCGATCGAGCGAGCGCGTCAGCACGTGCGGCGTCATGCTTCCACCGCCCGGCCCTTGAGCGCGAACAGCCCGCGCGGCCGTTTCTGGATGAACAGGATGATCAGCACCAGAATGGCGATCTTGCCGAGGACAGCGCCTGCCACCGGCTCCAGGAACTTGTTGGCGATGCCGAGCGTGAAGGCGCCGACCAGCGTGCCCCAGAGATTGCCGACACCGCCGAACACGACGACCATGAAGCTGTCGATGATGTAGCTCTGGCCGAGATTGGGGCTGACATTGTCGATCTGCGACAGCGCCACGCCGGCAATCCCGGCGATGCCCGAGCCTAGGCCGAAGGTGAGCGCGTCGACGCGCGAGGTGGCTATGCCCATCGAAGCCGCCATGCGGCGATTTTGAGTGACCGCACGCATCTCGAGCCCGAGCGCCGTGTAGCGCAGCATGGCGAGCAGGATGACGAAGACGGCCAGCGTGAAGCAGAGGATCCAGAGCCGGTTATAGGTGATGGTGATCTGCCCGAGTTCGAACGCGCCGCTCATCCAGGATGGATTGCCGACCTCGCGGTTGGTCGGGCCGAACATCGTGCGCACGGCCTGCTGCAGCACCAGCGACAGGCCCCAGGTCGCGAGCAGCGTTTCCAGCGGGCGGCCATAGAGAAAGCGGATGATGCCGCGCTCGATCAGGACACCGATGGCCCCCGCAACCAGGAAAGCCAGCGGCACCGCGATCAGCAGCGAATAGTCGAACAGGCCCGGATAGCGCGTGCGAATGACTTCCTGCACCACGAAGGTGGTGTAGGCGCCGATCATCACCATCTCGCCATGGGCCATGTTGATGACGCCCATGACGCCGAAGGTTATCGCCAGCCCGATCGCGGCGAGCAGCAGCACCGAGCCGAGCGACAGGCCGTACCAGGCGTTCTGCACCATCGACCACATCGCCAGATTGCTCTGGATCGAGGTGATCGCGCTGGCGGCGGCGCGCGCGACATTGGGCGGCACGTCGCCGCTCAGTCCGGTCAATAGCGCCATCGCTTCCTGGTCGCCGCGCGCCTTGACGACGGCGACGGCTTCGAGCTTTTCCACCTCGGTCGCGTCAGGCTTGTAGAGCAGGATCGCAGCGCGGGCCTCGGTGAAGGCCGCCTTGGCACCCTTGTTGGTTTCCTTGGCGAGCGCGTCGTCGATGACCGCAAGCGCGCTCTCCTCGTGGCTCTTGAAGACCGATTGCGCGGCCGCGATCCGCTTGGCAGGATCGGGCGACAGCAGCGTCAGGCCACCGAGCGCGGCCTCCACGGCGCGGCGTAGGCGGTTGTTGAGGCGGACGGCGGCGGCATTGTCCGGCAGCTTGTCGACGGCGGCGCCGGTGGCGGCATCGATGATCTTGCCGTCGCTTCCCGTTACGAAAACCTTCTTGGTATCCGGATCGGCCGACAGCCGGCCTTCCTGCAGCGCGCTGATGATGGGAAAGGCTAGCGGATTGCCCGACGTCGCAACCGCGCCGATCGCCTCGTCGGTGTCGGAAAAATCGTCATTGGCGAATTTGGCGACCGCATCCTCGAACGGCCCCGCCAGCGCCGGCACGGCGAAAGTTGCAGTCAGGAGGATTGCGAGCAGAACCGCGCGAATACGGTGGAGGAAATTGGCAGGCACAATACGACCCCGGCAGGAGTGTGGGGAGAAGGCGGCGGCACCGCCGCCTTCTCCGGTCTCTCTTGGTAGTTCTCTTGGAAGTTTATTCTTGCAACTCAGACAGACCACGATCCTGTCGGATCAGATCGAGATCATGATCCTGTCGGATCAGATCGAGATCAGGAGCCCTGACCCCCGCACTTGTTGGTCTTGGTGTTGTAGTTGCCGCACTTCTTGCCGACCCAGTCGCCGATCAGGTCCTTGGAGCCGTCGAGCTCCTTCGACCATGCGTCGCCGGCCACCAGGCCCGGGGTCTTCCACACCACGTCGAACTGGCCGTTGGCTTTGATTTCGCCAATGAACACCGGCTTGGTGATGTGATGGTTCGGCAGCATCTTGGAGGTGCCGCCGGTCAGGTTCTTGGCTTCGATGCCGGGCAGCGCGTCGATCACCTTGTCCGGATCGGTCGACTTCACCTTCTCGACCGCCTTGACCCACATGTCGAAGCCGATGACGTGCGCTTCCATCGGATCGTTGGTCACGCGCTTCGGATTCTTGGTGTAGGCCTGCCAGGCCTTGATGAACTTCTCGTTGGCCGGGTCCTTGATCGACTGAAAGTAGTTCCAGGCGGCGAGATGGCCGAGCAGCGGCTTGGTGTCGATGCCGGCGAGTTCTTCTTCACCGACCGAGAACGCGACAACCGGAATGTCGGTCGCCTTGATGCCCTGGTTGCCGAGCTCCTTGTAGAAGGGAACGTTGGCGTCGCCGTTGATGGTGGAGACCACGGCGGTCTTCTTGCCGGCCGAGCCGAACTTCTTGATGTCGGCCACGATCGTCTGCCAGTCACTATGACCGAACGGCGTGTAGTTGATCATGATGTCTTCCTGCTTGACGCCCTTCGACTTCAAGTAGGCTTCGAGGATCTTGTTGGTGGTGCGCGGATAGACGTAGTCGGTGCCGGCCAGCACCCAGCGCTTCACCTTCTCGTCCTTCATCAGGTAATCGACCGCGGGGATCGCCTGCTGGTTCGGCGCAGCACCCGTGTAGAACACGTTGCGCTCGCTCTCCTCACCCTCGTACTGCACGGGGTAGAACAGGATCGAGTTCAGCTCCTTGAATACCGGCAGCACGGACTTGCGCGACACCGAGGTCCAGCAGCCGAATACGACCGAGACCTTGTCCTTGGTGATCAGCTCGCGCGCCTTTTCCGCAAACAGCGGCCAGTTCGACGCCGGGTCGACGACGACAGCCTCGAGCTTCTTGCCGAGCACGCCGCCCTTCTTGTTCTGCTCGTCGATCAGGAAGAGAACAGTATCCTTCAGCGTGGTTTCGCTGATGGCCATGGTGCCGGAGAGCGAGTGCAGGACGCCGACCTTGATGGTCTCCTGCGCCTTGGCGTTTGAAAATGCGGCCAGGCCCAAAACCAGGCCGGCGGTCGCCGCCAGCCAGCGACGACGGCTCATCGTCGTTATATCGTGAGTCAATTGAGTAAGCATGAGGTGTCATCTCCCTGACGCAGACGTTAAACGCGCTGCGAACGGCCCCACGGCCGCCTGCGTTAACGGAATCGCAAGAACCATGCCATCGGCTGAAAACGGGATAAGCCCATATAATCGCTTTCGAATCCCGAGCGCGCGGAAATCCGCGGCGGCAAAGCTGCTTATTTTTTAGACTGCGGAAATGTATGCTTTGGCGGCAAACTATCTATTTTTTGTGCAAATGGCGCAATTTGGCTAAATTTCTTGCACGATTTTTGGTCGTTTGGATTTCTAACGGGCGCAACAGTTCGGCCTAGCTGGCGGTGTTTCCTTAACCGCACGGACGACATGCGCGGAATTCACCTTGAAAGCGCCGCGCGGGTGCTCCATATGAACTGCGTGACCTAGAGAATCATCAGGTCCTTGCGAGCCGCGTGTTCTGAGCCCGTTCAACGGTTTCTGGCTTGCCCCTTTTCAGCTAGCACAACCGACGCCCCAAACACGCGGGTGTCTCAGACACACTCGCGCGCTCCTGGCCATGAAGGCCGGGTGCCTGCCTTTTTTAATGGAAAGAACCCTCTTTTGACCTCCTTTCAGGATTTCGGCCTCGCCGATCCCATCTCGCGTGCACTCAAGGAAGAAAATTACCACACGCCCACGCCCATCCAGGCTCAGACCATCCCTCTCGCAATGACCGGCCGTGACGTCGTCGGCATCGCCCAGACCGGCACCGGCAAGACCGCAGCCTTTGCGCTGCCGATCCTGCACCGCATTCTGGAAAACCGCATCCGGCCGCAGCCCAAGACCTGCCGCGTGCTGGTGCTCTCGCCCACCCGAGAATTGTCGGGTCAGATCCTCGACAGCTTCAACGCCTATGGCCGCCACATCCGCCTGAGTTCGGCGCTGGCGATCGGCGGCGTGCCGATGGGCCGCCAGGTCCGCTCGGTGATGCAGGGCGTCGAAGTCATGGTCGCGACCCCCGGCCGCCTGCTCGATCTCGTCCAGAGCAACGGGCTGAAGCTTGGCCAGGTCGAATTCCTCGTGCTCGACGAAGCCGACCGCATGCTCGACATGGGCTTCATCAACGACATCCGCAAAATCGTCGGCAAGCTGCCGATCAAGCGGCAAACGCTGTTCTTCTCGGCCACCATGCCGAAGGACATCGCCGAACTCGCCGAAGCCATGCTGCGCGACCCCGCCCGTGTGGCGGTGACGCCGGTGGCCTCGACGGTCGAGCGCATCACCCAGCGCATCATCCAGGTCGATTTCTCGGCCAAATCGGGCGTGCTGGCGCAGCTTCTGAAGCAGGAACCGGTTGACCGCGCGCTGATCTTTACCCGCACCAAGCACGGCGCCGATAAGGTGGTGAAGACGCTCGAAAAGGCCGGCATTTCAGCCAACGCCATTCACGGCAACAAGTCGCAGAACCACCGCGAGCGCGTGCTGGCCGCGTTCCGCACCGGCGAGATCCGCACGCTGGTGGCGACCGACATTGCCGCCCGCGGCATCGATGTCGACGGCATCAGCCATGTGGTGAATTTCGATCTGCCCAACATCCCGGAAACCTATGTCCACCGCATCGGCCGCACCGCGCGCGCCGGCGCCGAAGGCGTTGCGATCTCGCTGATCGCAGGCGCCGAGGAGATGGGCTATCTGCGCGATATCGAGCGGCTGATCCGTATCACGTTGCCGCGGGAAGACCAGCGTACGCCGGGCAGCCGCGACGCCGCGCCAGCCCCCTCGCAGCGCCCTGCACAACACCGGGGCGGACGGTCCGCACCGCGCGCCCACACCGCCAGATCCCAGGACTCCAGGGGACATGAATCCCGAGGTCACGAATCCCGGGGACATGAAGCGGCACCGGGATCAAAAGGCCCTCGCCGTCCCCGCCGCGGTGGTGGTAAGAATGCCGCACCGCAGCCGAGCCGGCACGAACAGCCGCGTCCGGCGCAGCAGGCCGGCAAGAGCCAAGGCGGGAAAAGTGAGGGCATTCAGGGCGTCGCCTTCTTGCATCGCGAGAGCCGTCCGAATACTCAACCCAACCGTACCCACCGACCGCAGCGCTAAGCCTCGATCGACCTGGAGACCACTATGGCTAAAGAAGAGCTGATCCAGTTCGAAGGACTGGTGACCGAAATCCTCCCCGACGCGCGCTACCGCGTGCAGCTCGATGCCGGACACGAGATTGTTGCCTACACCGCCGGCAAGATGAAGAAGAACCGGATCAAGACGCTGGCAGGCGATCGGGTCACGATCGAAATGTCGCCCTACGATCTGGAGAAGGGCCGCCTGATCTTCCGTCACAAGGACGAGCGTCCCAATACCGGAGCCCCGCGTAGCGGACCACCGCGTGGCGGCCAGTTCCGCCGCCGGTAAACGCGTCACTAACGCCTGCCGAAAACGCGCCCGATACGTCCATATCGTGCGCGGTCGCGACCGGCTGGCCGGCCGAATCAAAAAATCGTGCACGTCAGGATTGTTTTGACCACTACTATCGAATAATATTAGCCATCGATTTTCGGCCGGACGACATTAGCTATCCACCGGTACAGCCGGTTTAGACGCTGACGACCCTTCCAAAAATTCGATCTCACCAGCCCATCGAAGGGTGGGCTACGACTTGTATATCTGAGAAGGGACTACCCCCGTGAGCATGGGAACCGTGAAGTGGTTTAACGCAACCAAGGGCTATGGCTTCATCCAGCCGGATGATGGCGGCAATGACGTGTTCGTGCACATCAGCGCTGTCGAGCGTGCCGGCCTTGGAACGTTGCGTGAAGGCCAGAAGATCTCCTACGAAATCGTAGCAGATCGCCGCTCTGGCAAATCTTCGGCCGACAATCTGCGCGCCGCCGGATAAAGCGATTTTCCAGGGCGCGCGCGCCATGGAAAATTGCCTCTGAATAAAGCGAAAGGCCGCGCCCATGGCGCGGCCTTTTTCTTTGCGATCATTCTTCTTTGCGTTCGATCAGGCCGCGGCCGTCTCACTTCGTTTCGCAGACCTCCGTTTTGTAGTTCACGCAAAGCCCCTGGCGCGGACGGGTGTAGCTGACGTCGCTCAGCGTGATGCCATCCTCCTTGTTGATGAACCAGGCTACGCTGGGCACGAATTTATACTTGACCTCGCTGAAAATCAGGTAGGTGCCGCCGATCTTGAGCGCCTCCGGGATCTCGATGATGTCGCCCGGCGAATGCGCCTCAAAACCCTGGCTCCACTGCACCCGCGCCTTCAGCGTGGTGGGATTGATATAGAGTTCCGAGATCTTGCCCTTCACCGGCGTCGACGAATATGGCGTCATGATCGCCTTGCCGGCATTGAAAAAGTTGGTCAATTTGGCGTCGTCGACCGAGGTGTTCTGGGACGTCAGGTCCGACAGCGTGCGCGCCATTATCGTCACCTTGCGGTCGATGGCGACGCCGGCGGAGAACTCGTTGGTTCCAACCAGCAGTACCGCCATGACCGGGATGATCATGGCAAATTCGACGGCGGCAAGACCGCTGTTGTTGCCACGCAATTCGAACGCCCGGCGGCGAATGCGAAGCCAAATTGTCCTCATCGATTTCATTGCCCTTGGCCTTACTTGTAAGGTTCATTCTGGAACGCGGCGGTCGCGGTCAACAGCCGCTTGTTATCCCTGAGATTCGAGACATTGAAGCCGAGGCCGGTAACGAACAGCGGCCATTTGTAGAACAGCCGCACGACGACGATGTCGCCGGGCCCGCCGGGGAGATAATTGTTCGGAGGAACGAAATCGTTCTTCCCGTCTTTCGGGTCGGAGACGATCGGGTCTTTAACGTCGACGGCGGAGAACTCCTTGTAGCTCTGCACGTCGATCGAGACACCGTTTTCGCAATCGAACATCAGCTTGAGCTTTTCGCAAACTTTTTCCTTGAACGTCGCCTGGGAATACTCGGCGTTCTGCGCCTGGCCGGTCATGATCAGGCGCGCCGTATCCTGCGTCACGGTCTCGAGGATCTGGGTGGAAAAGAACACCAGCGCCAGTTCGATGATCGCGAACAGAACGGCGAAAAACATCGGCCCAACCAGCGCGAACTCGACGGCGGCAGAGCCCCTTCGGTTGCGACGAAACCGGCGCAGGATGTTGGTCTTGGGAGCTGTGGAAGGCGGCATCGAAGAAACCTCAGAGCGCGAGGAGGAATTGCCGCAAAAACCTATCCGAAACTGATTATTGAATTGTTTCGGCCGTTCCAGACAGAGCGGCCCGCGCCGTTAACCGGGTCTTTACCGTGGCGCGAGACGGCGCCGGTGCCATCAGCCAGATGCAGCCGACGGCAGCCTCGCGCAACTGGTCAGTTCGCCTTGCCGCCGGATGCCGAGCCGGCAGCCTGGCTGGAGAGCGAGCCAGCCTGATCGATTGCGGTCTTGAAGTAGCCGTCACCGTCGCCGAGGGTGACCCTGCGCTGACAGATCGGCATGCAGCTATAGGATTCGCGCTCGACGCCGCGGTAGACGGTGACGAGCTGATCGGTTGGGCCTTCGACCTGGATCTGGCGGTCCACCAGCACCTCGCCGTTGCGGTCCATGGCGATGAAATTGGTGGCGCCGTAGCCCTTGCCGGTGACGACGACGATGCCGCCGCTTTGCAGGGTCACGTCCGCGATCAGCGGGTTTCCGACCACGATGGTGGAGACCTTGGCAGGAAGCTTCACGAGCTTTGCCTGATCGACATAGACGGCGATTCGGTCGGGATCGGGCCCAGCCATGCAGACGGCCGGCCACAGCAGGATTGCTACGGCGAGGGACAATCCAAAACGCGCGTGCGCGCGAATACGCTGGAACGTGAACGACATACTTTACCCCGGGGCATCAACAAGCCGGCAATGGCGATACGCAGCGGAACCGGCGCCCGACACGGTGAATCTGACGACAATTCATGAACAAAGGGCAAATAGGCCCCGTTTTGAGGCAAGAAATCCGTCGTTTGCCTATTTGCGGAACGGATAGGCCAGTTGTCCGATGATTTCTCGGGGAAACGAAGGCTGATCGTCCACGCCATATTGGTCCGGCAGCGTGCCTTTCGGCATCCGGAAGGTCCCGAACAGGATGTCCCAGAGCGGAAAGGTGCCCGCGAAATTGGTGTCGCCGCCCTCTTCGCGGGAGGTGTGGTGCCAGCGGTGAAACACCGGCGTCGCCACGACGTATTTGACGGGACCCAGCGTCCAGTTGAGGTTGGCGTGAACGAACGCCGAATGGAAGATGTTCAACGGCCCGAGCCAGAGCATCACGCCCGGCGAAATACCGGCCATCAGCAGCACGACATCGACGCCGATGGTGCCTAACAGCAGGTTAATGGGGTGAAAGCGCGCCGCCGAGATCCAGTCCACATCTTCCGACGAATGATGGATGGCGTGGTATTTCCAGAACCCGCCGCCATGGAACATGCGGTGCAGCCAGTACATCATGAAATCAGCCACGACCAGGAACAGGATCGCCTGCAGCCACAATGGCAGCCTCGACAGCGGGCCATGGCCGTTGTCGTAGAAGGCTATCAGCTCGTCGGCGTCGCGAATTCCAAACACCAGGGCGGCGCCGAGCACCAACAGCCCGATGCGGAACACGCGCGCGAACAGCGGCACCAGGAACCAGTAGCAGATGTCGGTGACGAGCTCGCGCTTGCGCCACCAGGGCCTGCCGGGGTTGCAGGCCCAGAAATGCGCCAGCACCGAGAACACCAGCGCCAGCGCGATCGTAACCGGCACCACCTTGGCCAAGGTCTGGCCGAGCATTTCGATGACTTCGGTCGGCAGGTTCATTTCGACCGGCGTACCAGAATCCCTGCCTCGCCGCCAGATCGCACGTCCGTCAAGGGTGTCAGGAGGTCGTCAAGACGGCCTTCGGGGCGCGGCCAGCCGACGCCAGCGCGTGGCCCAGCCGATTGAAGCGCCGCTCGATCAGAGGCTCTATCAGATAAGAGCTGAGCGCCAGCGACACGGCGAAGACCAGCACGAACAGTGGCACGAGGCCCATCGGGAAGAGCGCGGCGACGGCCAACGCCACGACAAAATGAATGAGATAGATGGCGTAGGAGTGACGTCCGAACAGCCCCACCCACGACATCGAGACGTTTGAGATCAGGACCGCGAATGCGAACGCAGCCAGCAGCGCGACTTCGGCACCCCATGCAGAGGACAGCGAAGCGCCGAGCAGGAGCAGCGCGCCGAATGTCGGCCGGTTTTTCAGTTCTATATAGTCGTACAGCAGAATGCCAAACCCGAAGCAGATCGCCTGGCGCGGCAGCCAGCAATAGAAGAAGCCTTCAGCCAGAGGCGCCTGGCTGGCGGGCAACGACGCGGCCAGCCGCGGGATCAGGTAGTGGTCGGCGGCAAACTGCCCGATGACGCTCACCAGCGCGATCAGCGCATACACGAGCAACGGGCCGTTAGCCGACCGGCGAAACAGGGAGATCAAAAGCGGAAACAGCAGATAGAACTGCATTTCCACCGCAATGCTCCAGCCGCCGGGAACGACCGAATTATACGCGGTGACGCTGCTCCAGTGCAGGAAGAAGAACGTCAGCAGGACGTCGCTTACACCGACGCCGTCAGGCGCAAAGTTCCTGGTGCCCTGGCCCTTCGTCACCAGGAGATAGAAAACAATGGCGATCCAGAACAGCGGCGCGATCCGGAAGACGCGCCGGAGATAGAACGAGCGGGTGGCGGCGAGATCGAGCCTGTCGCCGAACGTCAGCATCATCGTATAGCCGCTGACGATGAAGAAGAGCTGCACGCCGAGTTCGCCATACTCCTTGGCAAACCAGCTCAGGCCGGGAACGACGCCGGTGGATTCTTGCTGGCAGTGCACCAGGACAACCAGCAGGATGGCCAAGCCGCGCAAAAGATCCAGCGATTGGTTGCGCCGTGTCATGGCGTGCGGCCGGTACGGACGTGCAACACGGCGTTGCCATCAGCGTAAGCGCGCCGCCAGCCACCGATATGATCGAGCAGGCCGACCGCAGGCGTAGACGGCGTTAGCAGCACGGCGTCGATGTCCCATTTATCGAGGAGCTGGAGGAACTGGTTGACGTCCTTGAGCTGCATGGCGCGGTAAAAGGCCATGTCGAACGCTTCGCCGTAGAGCTCGGCGCGCCCGCCGACGAACACGGGTGTCTGGCGCCAGATCAGATAGCCGCCGAACGAGAGATCGTTGAGAACCCGTTTGGAATTATGCGCCTTCAGCGCATCGACGGCCGCCGCCGGCGATTGACTTTCGGGCGGTGCAAAAGTGGTTGTGGCCGCCAGCAGCCATGTCCAGCCGCCGAGCAGGACCAGGACCACCGCCATCACGGACATCGGGACGCCAGTACGGGCGGCCCATGCCGGCCGCAGCGCGAACTGCGATGCCACCGGCGCGAGCACCACGATCGGCAGCAGCAGGGCGAAGATCTCGACATTCCTGACATGCGACAGCGCCATGTGCAGCAGGCCCAACACCAGCGCGATCCGCGGCGGCGTGAGCTTGACGCCGCCGTAAAGCGCGCCGGCGGTCAGCGTGAGGATCGCCATCTCGAACGCGCTGAATTTGCTGAAATCCGCCGGCATCCATTCAGAGATCAGATGCAGGAGTTCGCCGAGATCGAGGATCTTGCGTGCGGCAAGGATCGATCCCCACCCGTAAGGCGTGGCGCAGCAGGCTACCAACGCGCCAACACCGAACGCCACCCAGCGCAGCGCCACCGATCTTTGCTGCACGCGATCGGCATTCCACAGCGCATCGAGCGCGAACGCGCCGACCAGAACGAGGCCGAACACGAATCCGCCGTGCAGGTTCGCCCACACCGCCATCAATGGCAGCAGCCATGGCGACGGCGCCTGGCCGCGCTCGCTCGCCGATATCAGCCCGTTCGCCCACGCAAGCATGATCGGCAGCACCAGCACATGCGGGCGCGCCAGAAAATGCCCCATCGAAAGCGCCAGCACCACCATCGCGACGGCGACCGCATAGGTCGTGGGAATACGGCGGCCGAGAATATGAGTGAACAAGGCGAAGGTCGCGGCGATGCAGGTCGCGGCGAGAACCACCGGCCCGGTCCAGCCCGCCAGATTGTAGCTCGTCGCATACAGCACCTGCGCCAGCCAGGACGACGACGTCCAGGGCTCGCCCACCTTGGTGAAGGAGTAGATGTCGACGCGCGGCAATGCGTGGTGATCGAGGATCCACTGGCCTACGGCGATCTGCCAGTAGGTATCGGAATCGTTCAGAAGCGCCCGTCCGCCGATCAGCAGCAGCGCGTAGACGCCAATTCCGAGCCAGAGCCATGCCGGGATGTCGGCAAGGCTGAAGGCCTTCTCCCGCTGGATCGCCGCAGCTTCAGTGCTCATGCTAAACTACCGGCCGGATTGGTGACGGAATATTGCCGTCCTCTTCAAGCGAGAGAGCACCGTGAACACAAGAGCGAGCGCGATCGTGACCGGAACGACCCTTGCCCATCGTCTGGCCTACCAGCTCGATGACTTCCGTTGGCAAACTAGACATGACGGCCCCGTTCAATCGGAGACTTCAGGGCTATCTGTTCGCGCTTAAGGAGCCGTGAATCAAAGGAGTCTATCGACACCGCGCGCGACCGCGACGAACGGCCCCCCGCAGCCCGCTTGCATCTTATCGGATACCTTAATGCGGTGTTTACTCTGCTCAAGAACAGCAAGTTCCAAGCATTTTTGCACAGTCGAATTAACTGCGCCGAAATTGTCGCACCCTAGGGTAACGCCATGGTCACGGTGCTGAGAACGCCGCGAGACCAAATTTTAGTTCGACCAGCCACCTGTACACAGGAGTTATCATCTATGAAGAATCTCGTTTCGCGTTTCGTGAAGGATGAGTCCGGCGCCACCGCCATCGAATACGGCCTGATCGCCGCCGGCATCGCGATCGCGATCATCGCCGCGGTGCAGGGCGTGGGTACCCAGCTTTCCACCAACTTCGGCAACATCAAGACCGAACTGGCGAAGTAAAGATTGCGCCAAGGGCCCCGGGCTATCCGGGGCCCTTGTTGCTTCCGGCGCGCCAATTGCGCCCACCCCGCAAGCGCCGCAATTCGAATCGCCTGCTCCGATCGCGCCGCTTTTCAGATTCTTCACCAATCACGACTAGGTTGTGGCGACGCTCCGATCCATAAGCCTCTTCCACTGCGGCTCTCACTCTCATGATGATCGATCTGGCGCGCCTTCTGCTGTTTCCCGCCCTGATGGCGTTCGTGGCTGCGAGCGACCTCTTCACCATGACGATTTCGAACCGGATATCGCTGGCGCTGATCGCGGGCTTTCTGGTCCTTGCGCTGCTGGGCGGCATGGGCCTGCACGACATGCTCTTGCACATCGGCGCCGGCGCAGCCGTCCTCGTTGTTGCCTTTGCCTGCTTTGCGATGGGCTGGGTCGGCGGCGGCGACGCCAAGGTCGCGGCCGGCGTGGCGCTCTGGTTTGGCTTCGAACATCTGCTCGATTATCTGGTCTATGCCTCGCTGTTCGGCGGCGCGCTGACGCTGTTGCTGCTGCAATTCCGGCAATGGCCGCTGCCCTACCCGCTTGCGGGACAGGCTTGGCTGAACCGACTGCACGACAAGCGGACCGGAATCCCCTACGGCATCGCGCTCGCACTCGGCGCACTGATGATCTATCCGCAAACCGAATGGATCAAGGCCGTAGACCTCGCTCAACTCGCCATGCGCTGATCCAGCGCCGCTAACTTTCCGTTAAGGCAATTTACACACGCCTCATTAACCATGCTTTGACGAATAGCTGGTCAACTCCCATCACGGCGGCGGAAGCGTCGCGGCGTAATGTGGAAAGTGAAGCGTATGAATACCGCACGCATTGTGGTCCTGGCCATCGCCATCGGCGCCGGCGGCATTGCCGCATATCTCGCCAGCGGGTCCGGCGACAAACCAGCGCCGGCCCAGCCGGTTGCGCAGATGCAGACCGTCGATATTCTCGTCGCCAAATCGGATATCGGCCTTGGCCGCTCGGTCAAGCCGGACGACCTGCAATGGCAGACCTGGCCGGCCGCGACCGCCAGCAGCAACTTCATCAGCCGCGCCAGCAAGGCCGACGCCATCAAGGAGATCACGGGCTCCATCGCGCGCGCGCCGTTCATCGCGGGTGAACCGATTCGAGAACAGAAGCTGGTGAAGGCCGACGGCTCCGGCTTCATGGCGGCGATCCTGCCCGCCGGCTACCGGGCCATCTCCACCGAAATTTCACCGGAAACCGGCGCTGGCGGCTTCATCCTGCCGAACGACCGCGTCGACGTGCTTCTTACCAAGCGCGAGAAGAATCCGGACAAGGCAGGCCCGGACATCTCCAGTGCGGAGGTCATCCTCACCAATGTTCGCGTTCTCGCGATCGACCAGGCGCCGAAGGAAAAAGAAGGCACCAACTCACTGGTCGGCAAGACGGTGACCCTCGAACTGAAGCCCGAGCAAGCCGAGACGTTGGCGCGATCGCGCCAGGGCGGCTCGCTGACGCTGGCGCTGCGCAGCATCGCCGACATCAACGCGGTCGAGAAGCCTGACGAACAAATCAACAAGCGCGGCGAGAACCTCAACGTCATCCGTTACGGCGTTGCCAGCCAGCAGACGATGCAGAAGTGACCGAAAGGACGCACGATATGAAGTGCAGGGAAATTCAGCCGATGATGCGAACGTTCGTCGTCCGCGCCCTGTCGTATTCGGCCGTGGCTGCGCTCACGCTCAATCCGGCACTGACGCCGGTGGTGGCGAGCGACTATCGCGTTGCTGCGCCGGCCACCACCGACGGACAGATGAACGCACGGTTCGTTTCGCTCGGGATCGGCAAATCGTTCGTGATCGACCTGCCGCGGGAGATCAAGGACGTGCTGGTCGCCGATCCGAAGATCGCCAACGCCGTCGTCCGCTCGACCCAGCGCGCCTATATCATCGGCGCCGCGGTCGGCCAGACCAACATCGTCTTCTTCGATTCCACGGGCGCGCAGATCGCGGCCTACGACATCGCGGTCAAGCGCGACCTCAACGGCGTGCGCGCCGCGCTGAAGCAGTCGCTGCCGAATTCGGACATCCTGATCGAGGGCGTCGGCGACGGCGTGGTATTGAGCGGCACCGCGGCGAGCCCGGTCGAGGCGCAGCAGGCCGCCGATATCGCCGCCCGCCTCGTGGGCGGCTCGGACAGGGTCGTCAATTCGATCGCCGTCCGCGGCCGCGACCAGGTGATGCTGAAAGTTACGGTTGCCGAAGTCGCCCGCAACATCGTCAAGCAGTTGGGCATCGATCTCACGGCCAGCATGAACTACGGCACCGCGGTCGTGAATTTCAACAACACCAACCCGTTTACCGCTCTCGGCCGTCCCCTGGTTGGCACCAACTTAGCGTCGGCAGCGTTCGGAAGCCCTGCAACGGTGACAGCCACACTCCGCGCGATGGAAACCGCCGGCGTCGTGCGCACGTTGGCCGAACCCAACCTGACCGCGATCTCAGGCGAGTCCGCGACCTTCATTGCCGGCGGCGAGTTTCCGGTTCCCGCCGGCTATTCCTGCGACCCGACCACGCATGTCTGTACGACCTCGATCTCGTTCAAGAAATTCGGCATCTCGCTCAATTTCACGCCGGTGGTGATGACCGAAGGCCGGATCAGCCTCCGCGTGATGACCGAAGTATCCGAGCTGTCGAACGACAATTCGATCACGCTCTCGCAGTCGGTGACCGCTTCGACGGTCAACTCGCTGACCATTCCCTCGGTCAAGACCCGCCGCGCGGAAACCACGCTGGAAATTCCTTCGGGCGGCTCGATGGCCATGGCCGGCCTGATCCAGGAACAGACCAAGCAGGCCATCAACGGCTTTCCCGGTCTGGCGCAACTGCCGGTTCTCGGCTCGCTGTTCCGCAGCCGCGACTACGTCAACAACCAGACCGAACTGATGGTTCTGGTCACGCCCTATGTGGTGCGTGCGGTGGCGCAGAAGGACCTGTCGCGCCCCGACGACGGCTTTGCCAGCGCGTCGGATCCACAGGCCGATCTGCTCGGCAGCATCAATCGCATCTACGGCGTTCCGGGCCGCGTCGAGAAGGCACGGAATTATCGCGGCACCTACGGCTTTATTACGGACTGAGGCGGGACGATGACACCGAGGATGAAATCCACAAGGCCAGCCGATCCCAAGCGCGCCCTTTGCCTGGCGGGAGCGCTGATCGGTCTTTCCATCGCGCTCAGCGCCTGCAAGCACACTACCGATGTCGTGACGACGGCGGGCGTGCCCGACGACTATCGCCTGCGCCATCCGATCGCGGTCCAGGAAGCCGACAGCTCGATCGTCGTTTTCGTCGGCCGCGGACGCGGCGGCCTTTCCGCCTCCCAGCGCGCCGACGTGATGTATGTGGGCCAGACCTGGATGCGGGAAGGTACCGGCGTCATCAGCATCGACGTGCCCGTCAATACACCAAACGCGCGGGCGGCCGAAGATTCATTGCGCGAGATCCAGGCGACACTTGCCGCCGCCGGCGTGCCGCCGCGCGGGGTCAATGTCCGCCAGTATCGCCCCGAAGACCCCAGGCACATGGCCGCGATCCGCCTCAACTACCCGAAAATTTCGGCGGTGGCCGGCCCATGCGGGCTGTGGCCGGAGGATATCGGGCCGTCGGTCAACAACAAGGGCTATTTCGACAACAAGCCCTATTACAATTTCGGCTGCTCCAATCAGCGCAATCTGGCGTCGATGATCGACAACCCGTCGGATCTCGTGCAGCCGCGTCCCGAAACCCCAGCCTTTGCGCCGCGCCGTGGCATAGCCTTCGACAAATATCGCAAGGGCATGTCCACCGCGACAACCTATCCCCAGAGCGACAGGGCCAAACTCAGCGATACCGGCAAATGATCACTTACTCGCGCCAGAACACAGAACAGCAGCCGGAAATCACGGCGCCGTCCACCGAGGATCACATTGCGCCGGCGCCGCGGGTGTCGGTGCAGGCTTTCTGCGAGACGATGGAAACCGCGGCCGCCGTGCAGTCGGCGGGCGAGGACCGCCGCCTCGGCAAGGCTCATCTCAAGATCCAGATGGGCGGCATGGCCGCCGCCATCGAGGCCTACCGCTCGGCCCCGACCCCGAACGTCATCATCCTGGAGACCGAAGGCCGCAACGACATCCTCCTCGGCCTCGACCAGCTCGCCACCGTATGCGACGCCGGAACCCGCGTGATCGTGATCGGGCGCATCAACGACGTCATGCTCTATCGCGAACTGGTCCGCCGTGGCGTCAGCGACTACGTCATCGCCCCGGTCAACGCGATCGACGTCGTGCGCTCGATCTGCAACCTGTTCTCGTCGCCGGAAGCCAAGGCGGTCGGCCGCATCATTGCCATCGTCGGCGCCAAGGGCGGCGTCGGCGCATCCACCGTCGCCCATAACGTAGCCTGGGCGATCGCGCGCGATCTGGCGCTGGATTCCGTGGTCGCCGATCTCGACCTCGCTTTCGGCACCGCCGGCCTCGACTACAATCAGGACCCACCGCAGGGCATCGCGGATGCGGTATTCTCGCCCGACCGGGTCGATACCGCGTTCCTCGACCGCCTGCTGTCGAAATGCACCGACCATCTCAGCCTGCTGGCGGCGCCGGCAACCCTCGACCGGGTCTACGATTTCGGCGCGGAGGCGTTCGACTCGATCTTCGATACGCTTCGCACCACGATGCCCTGCATCGTGCTCGACGTCCCCCACCAATGGTCGGGATGGACCAAGCGCGCCTTGATCGCGGCCGACGACATCCTGATCGTCGCGGCGCCCGATCTCGCCAATCTGCGCAACACCAAGAACATCTACGATCTGCTGAAGGCATCGCGGCCGAATGATCGCGCGCCGCTCTATTGCCTCAATCAGGTCGGCATCCCGAAGCGTCCGGAGATTCCCGCCGCCGAATTCGCCAAGGCGATCGAAAACCACCCGATCGCCACGATTCCGTTCGAGCCGCAAATCTTCGGTTCGGCCGCCAACAACGGCCAGATGATCGCGGAAATCTCCGCCACGCATCGCACCACCGAGATGTTCCTGCAGATCGCGCAGCGGCTTACCGGCCGCGGCGAGACCAAGAAGCCGAAGAGTTCGTTGCTGTCGCCTTTGATCGAGAAGTTGCGGGCCAAGAAGTAGGTCGCCCGCGTGGAGTGCCATCGTGTTCGGTAAGCGTAGTGATAACGATACGCGGGTAATGAAGCCCGCCATTCAGGCGCCGGAGCCGGTTTCCAGCGCCGCGGTAGCAGCGCGCGAAACGGCGGCGCCGGCCGTCTCTTCGCCTCCAATCGCGCCCATGAAGGCGCCACCGCCCGCCCCGGCCATGGAGGCGCGGCGATCCGACAACTACTACCAGGTCAAGGCGACCATCTTCGGTGCCCTGATCGAGGCGATCGACCTTGCCCAGCTCGCCAAGCTCGACGGCGAGTCGGCACGCGAGGAAATCCGCGACATCGTCAACGAGATCATCGCGATCAAGAACATCGTGATGTCGATCGCCGAGCAGGAAGAGCTGCTCGACGACATCTGCAACGACGTGCTCGGCTACGGTCCGCTGGAGCCGCTGTTGTCGCGCGACGACATCGCCGACATCATGGTCAACGGCGCCGGCACGGTGTTCATCGAAGTCGCCGGCAAGATCCAGAAGACGGGCATCCGCTTCCGCGACAACCAGCAGCTTCTCAACATCTGCCAGCGCATCGTCAGCCAGGTCGGCCGCCGCGTCGACGAATCCTCGCCGATCTGCGACGCCCGCCTCGCCGACGGCTCCCGCGTCAACGCCATCGTTCCGCCGCTGGCGATCGACGGCCCCGCACTCACCATTCGTAAGTTCAAGAAGGACAAGCTGACGCTCGACCAGCTGGTCAAGTTCGGCGCGATCTCGCCGGAAGGCGCGCAGATCCTGCAGATCATCGGCCGCGTCCGCTGCAACGTGCTGATTTCCGGCGGTACCGGCTCCGGCAAGACCACGCTGTTGAACTGCCTGACCCAGTTCATCGAGCATGACGAGCGCATCATCACCTGCGAAGACGCCGCCGAACTTCAATTGCAGCAGCCCCATGTGGTACGGCTGGAAACCCGCCCGCCCAACATCGAAGGTGAAGGCCAGATCACGATGCGCGAACTTGTCCGCAACTGCCTGCGTATGCGCCCTGAACGCATCATCGTCGGCGAAGTCCGCGGACCCGAGGCGTTCGACCTGCTGCAGGCCATGAACACCGGCCACGACGGCTCGATGGGAACGCTGCACGCCAACAATCCGCGCGAAGCGCTGTCGCGCTGCGAATCCATGATCACGATGGGCGGCTTCTCGCTGCCCTCGCGCACCATCCGCGAGATGATCTGCGCCTCGATCGACGTTATCGTGCAGGCCGCGCGTCTGCGCGACGGCTCGCGCCGCATCACCCACATCACCGAGGTGATGGGCATGGAAGGCGACACCATCATCACCCAGGACGTGTTCCTCTACGACATGATCGGCGAGGACGCGAACGGCAAGATCATCGGGCGGCACCGCTCGACCGGGATCGGACGTCCGCGGTTCTGGGAGCGCGCGCGATATTTCGGCGAAGAGAAGCGGCTCGCCGCTGCGCTCGATGCCGCCGAAGTCGCCGAGACGAACTGAGAGGGCGATGAGCATGCAGACGCTCGCACTGGCCTTTATGGCCGCCACCGCCATCGGCGGCTTGGCATGGGTCTTCATCTATCCGTTGCTGTCGGGCGAGAGGAAGGCCGAGTCCCGTCGCGCCTCGGTCGCACGTTCCGAACCAGCCGCCGCGCGTCAAGTCGAGAAAAGCCAGCGTTCGCGCCGCGAGCAGGTCGAGGGGTCGCTGAAGGAACTCGACGCCCGCCGCAAAAAGGAGAGGTCCGTCCCGCTCACCACCCGCCTCGCCCAGGCTGGTTTGGGATCCTGGACGCCGCAGAAATTCTGGATCATGTCGGGCGTATCCGGCGCGGTCGGATTCGCCGTCGCCTTCGTGGTCGGCGGCCACCTGCTGGGCGCCGCCGTGATGGCTTTCGGCACAGGCCTCGGCCTGCCGCGCTGGGTCCTGGGCTATCTCAAGAAGCGCCGCGAGAAGGCGTTTCTGAAGGCGCTGCCCGACGCCGTCGACGTCATCGTACGCGGCATCAAGGCCGGTCTGCCGCTGTTCGAATCGATCAAGGTCGTCGCAGCCGACTCGCCGGAGCCGCTCAGGGGCGAGTTTCTGGCCATCATCGAAACCCAGACCATCGGCATGCCGCTGGGAGAAGCCTGCGCCCGGCTGTACGAGCGGATGCCATTACCGGAGGCGAACTTCTTCGGCATCGTGGTCGCGATTCAGCAGAAGTCGGGCGGCAACCTGTCGGAAGCGCTCGGCAACCTCTCCAAGGTGCTGCGCGACCGCAAGAAGATGGCGGAGAAGATTCAGGCGATGTCGACGGAAGCCAAGGCCTCCGCCGGCATCATCGGCTCGCTGCCGCCGGTCGTGATGCTGCTGGTCTGGATGTCGACGCCCGACTACATCTCGATCCTTTGGACCCATAGTCTCGGCCAGTTCATGCTGGTGTGCTGCGTCGGCTGGATGACGATCGGCATCCTGGTGATGAAAAAAATGATTAATTTCGACTTCTGATGGTGCGGCCATGATTGATTTTCTGATCTCCAAGATGCACGACGCGCGGTTCATGACCATGCTGCTTGCCGCCATCGCGGCAAGCGCGACCGCCTATACGCTGATCATGCCACTGTTCGCCGGCGAAGGCCTGGCCAAACGCATGAAGGCGGTCGCCAGCGAACGCGAGCGGCTCCGGCAGCGCGAGCGCGATCGCCTCAACAAGTCGGAAAAGGTATCGCTGCGGCAGTCCCCGAAGCAACTCGTCTCCAAGGTAGTGGAAGATTTCAACCTGACCAAATGGCTGGCGCAGGAAGCCGCACGCGACAAGCTGATCATGGCCGGCTATCGCGGCCACGCGCCCTACGTCACGTTCCTGTTTGCCCGTGCGGTCACGCCGGTCGTTCTATTTCTCGGCGCGGCGCTCTACGTGTTCGTGATCACGCAGATGGACAAGTCGCTGACGGTGAAGCTCGGCATCTGCGTCGCCGCCGCCTATCTCGGGCTGCAGGCCCCGATGCTGTTCCTGAAGAATGCCATCAGCAAGCGCCAGCTCTCGATCAAGCGCGCCTTTCCGGACGCACTCGACCTGCTGCTGATCTGCATCGAGTCCGGCATGTCGGTCGAAGTCGCCTTCCGCAAGGTCGCCACCGAGATCGCGGGACAATCGATCGCGCTGTCGGAGGAGTTCGCGCTGACCACGGCCGAACTGTCCTACCTGCAGGACCGCAAGGTGGCCTACGAGAACCTCGCCAAGCGCACCGGCCTCGAGGGCGTGAAATCGGTCTGCCTGGCGCTGATGCAGTCGGAACGCTACGGCACCCCGCTCGGCCAGAGCTTGCGCGTGATGGCGCAGGAAAACCGCGACATGCGGATGAACGAGGCCGAGAAGAAGGCAGCCGCGCTGCCGCCGAAGCTGACCGTGCCGATGATCCTGTTCTTCCTGCCGTGCCTGTTCATCGTCATTCTCGGACCGACCTACATCAAGATCCAGGCGATGCCGTAAGGCGATCGGCGCGGCCGATGCCGCGCCCTTTGCCGTCATCAACCCCGGCTCGCCGCGGCACATGCGACGCTGAATTGATTTGAGACAGCCTTGAAGATTGGGAAGTTCGCCTGCCTGGCGACGACGGCTCGCGGCCGGCCCATAGCGTTTTCGAGCGAAAGCTTGCCCCGGACTTGATCCGGGGCGGATTACCGGTTCGCATAGCAATCAAGTTTACGCAGATTGCGTAGACTTATCTGCGCAGAAAACGCGTCAAAACAAGAATCTGGAGCCTTGGTTCTGATTCAATCAGAACGGAGGCGCTAGTCCGGTCGGTTGAGGGCTGCGACCGGGACGGCCGCCTTGTTGCCGGGAGGACGCGAATTGTCCTTGTCCTTGCGGCTGAGCATTTCCCGCAAGTAGGCCACATTGGCGGTCGCTTCGTCGGCCGGCAGATCGCCCTTGGCGATAGTCTCGGCTTCTGCGAAGCGGCCCTGCAGGCCGACCACGAGCGCCAGGTTCTGCCGCACCCTTCCATCGGCGCGGGGATTGGAATAGGCGCGCCGCAGCGTTTCCTCGGCCTGCGGCAATTCCCGTGTCAGCATGTAGGAGAGACCGAGATTGGAGAGCACCGAGGGTTCTTCCGGCACGATCTTCAGCGCGGTCGCGTAATAGCGGCGGGCCTCCTCGTGCTTGCCCATCTTGTCGAGCGTGGTGCCCTGCACCGAAAGAATGCGCCAGTCGGGATTGGCGGGCGAATGGGCGCGGCTGAGCACGTCGAAGGCAGCCTGCGAATTGCCGTTGTCGGCGAGCGCGCGGCCGTAAGCGGCAAGCAGCGTTTTGTTGCCGGAATGGGCGATGGTGGCCTGCTCGAGCACGGCGGCGGCCTGCGCCCGCTGGCCGGTGGCCCGGAGCGCCTGGCCGTATCCCAACGCCGCCTCGGCATCCTTGGGATTGGCGCGATATCGTTCGCCGTAAACCTCGACCGCGCGGCGCGGATCTTCGGGAACGGCTTGCGCTTTTGGTGACGATGACGATGAGGTCAGCGACGCCGTGATGTCGGACATGGTCTGGCAGCCGCCAAGGCCCGCGGCGAGAACCGCCGTTACGGCCGCGGAGGAGAGGAACCGAGCGAGAGACCCGGCAAGAGACCGGGAATGGCTGGACGGTCGACGCATGGCACTTCAACTCACGGGAAATGGCTGTCGAATGAAGCCGAACGCGCCATCAATAGACCGTTAACCCTAACGGCCGGTTAATTGGCCGTGCTATGCCATCGGCACCACCCCTGCCCGTCCCCTCTAGCGAGACCAGCATGCAATCCCCGTTCGAGACCGCACCCGAGGCCGCTGCCATTCCGATTACTTTCGCCACCAAGACGACATGGGCCGGGATCGCCAAGGAGCTCCCGGAACAGGCCCGGCAATTTGCGGCGGCCAACGACTTCACCGCCAAGCCCGGCAAATGCCTGACGCTGCCCGCAGCCGACGGGAAGATCGCGCAGGTCGTGTTCGGCCTCGAAGACGAGAGCAGCAAGTCACGCGACCTGTTCCGGCCGGGCGCGCTGCCCGGCCTGCTGCCGCCCGGCGTCTATCGCTACGCCAATGCACCCCACGACGTGCGGCTGGCAACGCTCGCTTTTGCGCTCGGGAGCTATCGCTTCGGCCGCTACCGCAAGAACGAAACGCCCGGGGTCCGGCTGGTGCCGCCCGACGGCATCGATGTCGCCGATGTCGCGCGGATGGCGGAGGCGGCCGCGCTGGCGCGCGACCTGATCAATACGCCGTCGAACGATATGGGCCCGGAAGAACTGGCGCAGGCTGCGCAAGCGTTGGCGACGCGGTTCGGCGCCCAGTTCAATTGCATCGTCGGCGAAGAGCTCGTGAAGCAGAACTTTCCGCTGATCCACGCCGTCGGCATGGCTTCGACGCGCGCCCCGCGCCTGATCGATCTGAGCTGGGGCGATCCCGCTAACCCTAAGGTGACTTTGGTCGGCAAGGGCGTCTGCTTCGACACCGGCGGCCTCGACCTGAAGCCGTCCAGCGGCATGCTGATCATGAAAAAGGACATGGGCGGCGCCGCCAACGTGCTGGCGCTGGCGCAGATGGTGATGGATGCCAAGCTGAAGGTCCGGCTGCGCGTGCTGATCCCCGCGGTCGAGAACGCGGTGGCCGGCAACGCCTTCCGCCCCCTCGACATCTTCAAGTCGCGCAAGGGACTTAACGTGGAGATCGGCAACACCGACGCCGAGGGGCGGCTGGTGCTGGCCGATGCGCTGGCACTGGCGGACGAAGAGAAGCCGGACTTGCTTGTTGACCTCGGCACCCTGACGGGTGCGGCGCGGGTGGCGCTGGGGCCGGATTTACCGCCCTTTTACACCAATGATGAGACGCTTGCTGAAAGCGTCGCAGCTCATGCGAAACGGGAGAACGATCCGTTGTGGCGAATGCCGCTGTGGCCGCCCTATGATTCGTGGCTGGACTCGAAGGTCGCCGACATCAACAACGCGCCGTCCGGCGGCTTTGCCGGCTCGATCACCTGCGCGCTGTTCCTGCAGCGCTTCGTGACGGATGCAAGGCGCTGGCTGCATGTCGATATCTACGGCTGGACGCCGTCCGCAAAACCCGCGCGCCCCGAAGGCGGCGAATGCCAGGCCGCACGCGCCATCTACAAGCTGCTGAGCGAACGCTATGGATGATCCGCGCCTGACCCCGGCCCGGCCCGAAGTTGCCGCGAAATATCTCGAAGGCAAGGTGAAAGCCGCGCGCTTTGTCACCGGCGAGGAATACTGCGTGCGCGATGCCATCGCGCCGCTGCGCGATGCGCCATCGGCAGATGCCATGCTGTCGACGCAGGCGCTGAAGGGCGAACGCGTCACGATCTACGACCGCAACGGCGAAGGCTTTGCCTGGGGCCAATTGAACGGCGACGGCTATGTCGGCTGGATTCCGGATGCTGCGCTGGCCAGGCCCGCTGCGGCTCCGACGCACAAGGTCACGGCGTTGCGGACGTTCGCGTTCCCGGGCCCCTCGATCAAGCTGCCGCCGGCAGAGACGCTGCTGATGGGCGCGCGCCTAACGATTGCCCGTGAAGACGGCGCGTTCGCCGTGACCGGCGAAGGCTGGTATCTGCCGCGCCGGCATGTCGGCAGCCTCGACGCGATGGAAAAGGATTTCGTCGCGGTTGCCGAACGCTTCGTCGGCACGCCCTATCTGTGGGGCGGCAAGAGCTCGCTCGGCATCGATTGCTCCGGCCTCGTTCAGGTGTCGCTGAACGCCGCCGGCACCGGTTGCCCACGCGACAGCGACATGCAGCAGGACGGCCTCGGGCGGGCGCTGAATGCCGCCGAGATGAAGAAACTGCAACGCGGCGATCTGATCTTCTGGAAGGGTCATGTCGCCATCGCCCGTGACGCCGACACCATCGTGCACGCCAACGCCCATCACATGGCGACGGTGGTGGAGAACACGCACGAAGCGATCGCGCGGATCAAGGCGGCCGGTAGCGAGGTCACGGCAATCAAGCGGTTGGCCGACACTGTCATCGCCCGCGAAGGCGGGTGATCCAGTACTCCGAGACAGTTGTGATTAATCGAGAAGCCGCGGCGTACTGGATCCCCCGCCTGCGCGGGGTATGACGGCCATCACTGCAGGTCGGGCACGGCCTCGATCCGGAACGCGGCGGCGAACAGCGCGCGGGTGTAGTCGCTCTTTGGATTCTTGAAGAGCTCCGCGGCCGGCCCCTCCTCCACCACCTTGCCGTGGCGCATCACGATCAGATGGCTGGCGAGAGAGGCCACCACGCGCAGATCGTGCGAGATGAACATGTAGGTGAGGTCGCGCTTGCGCTGCAGCTCGCGCAACAGATCGACCATCTGGGCCTGGAACAGCATGTCGAGCGCGCTGGTCGGCTCGTCCAGCACGACGAAATTTGGCTCCAGTACCACCGCGCGCGCGATCGAAATGCGCTGGCGCTGGCCGCCGGAGAATTCATGCGGATAGCGAAAACGCGTCTGCGGATCGAGGCCAACGTCTCTCAGCGCCTTGACGACACGCGTATCGCGCTCTTCATACGACAGCGACTTCTGATGCACGCTTAAGCCCTCGGCGACGATATCGCCGACCGACATGCGCGGGCTCAACGCGCCGAACGGGTCCTGAAACACGATCTGCATGTCGCGGCGGAACGGCAGCATGGCCTTGAAGCGCAGGCCCTGAATGTTGTTGCCGAGGAACACGATCGGGCCGTCAGAGGAAATCAGCCGGAGCAGCGCCAGCCCCAACGTGGTCTTGCCCGAGCCGGATTCACCGACGACGCCGAGCGTCTCGCCCTTGCGCACCGCAACACTGACGCCATCCACCGCCTTGATATGGCCAACGGTCGAGCGCAACAGCCCGCGCTTGATCGGAAACCAGACCTTGAGATTGTCGGCCGACATCACCACCGGCTCGTTGGGCCGCGGCGGCGCCGGATCTGGCTTGGGTTCGGCCGCGAGCAGTGCGCGCGTGTAGGCGTGCTTCGGCGCGGTGAAGACCTCTTCGACCGGCCCCTGTTCGACGATCTTGCCTGAATTCATCACGCAGACGACGTTGGCGATGCGGCGGACGATGCCGAGGTCATGGGTGATGAACAGCATGCTCATGCCGAGCCGGGACCTGATCTCGGCGAGCAGCGCCAGGATCTGGGCCTGTACCGTGACATCGAGCGCGGTGGTCGGCTCGTCCGCGATCAGCAAGTCCGGCTCGTTGGCGAGCGCCATCGCGATCATGACGCGCTGTCGCTGGCCGCCGGATAATTGGTGCGGATAGCTTTGCAGACGAGTTTCCGGATCGGGGATGCCGACCTGCGTCAGCAGTTCCAGCGTCCGCGCCCGCGCCATCGATCCGCTGATGCCGGTATGCAGCGAGAGGATCTCGCCGATCTGCGCCTCGATGGTATGGAGCGGATTGAGCGAGGTCATCGGCTCCTGAAAGATGATCGAAATGTCATTGCCGCGGATTTCGCGCATCTCGCGCTCCGAGGCGTTGAGCAGTTCACGGCCTTTGAAATGGATAGTGCCGGAGGGATGCGAGGCGGTCGGATAGGGCAACAGTTTCAGCACCGACAGCGCGCTGACCGACTTGCCGGAGCCGGACTCGCCGACGAGGGCCACGCACTCGCCGCGCTTGATGGAGAAAGAAATGCGGTCGACGGCAGTCGTGGCGCCGCTCGGCTGGTGGAACGTCACCGAGAGGTCGCGCACATCGAGCAAGGGCTGGTTGATGGCGTCCATGCCCGATCCCTATCTGAATGTCTTGCGCGGATCGAAGGCGTCGCGCACGCCCTCGCCGATGAAGATGAGGAGCGACAGCATGATCGCGAGCGAGAAGAAGCCGGTAAAACCGAGCCACGGCGCCTGCACATTGGCCTTGCCCTGCGACAACAGCTCACCAAGCGACGGCGAGCCCGGCGGCAGGCCGAAGCCCAGGAAGTCGAGCGCGGTCAGTGTCATCACCGAGGATGATACGATGAACGGCAGGAAGGTCATGGTCGCCACCATCGCGTTCGGCAGCAGATGCCGGAACATGATGACGCCATTGGAGACGCCGAGCGCGCGCGCCGCCTGGATGTATTCGAAATTGCGGCCGCGTAAAAATTCGGCGCGCACGAGGCCAACGAGCGTCGTCCAGGAAAACAGCAGGAGGATGCCGAGCAGCACGAAGAAACCGGGCACCAGCACCGATGACAGGATCAGCAGCAGGTAGAGCGAAGGGATCGCGCTCCAGATTTCGATAAAGCGCTGGAAGGCGAGATCGATCCAGCCACCGAAATAGCCCTGCACGCCGCCGGCGATGACGCCGATGATCGAGGACAGGATGGTCAGCGTCAAACCGAACAACACCGAGATTCGGAAGCCATAGATCAGCCGCGCTACCACGTCGCGGCCCTGATCGTCGGTGCCGAGCCAGTTGTATTCGAGATCGCGACAGCTCTTCAGCCCCTTTTTCTCCACCACCGGCTTGCACTGCTCTTCCGTCAACATCCATGTCGGCTTCGACGGTGCCGGCGTCGGCAGATCGAGATTGTGGGTGTCGTAGGAATAGCGGATCAAGGGCCAGATGATAGTGCCGCCCTTCTCGGCGATCAGCTTCTGCAAATAGGGATCGCGGTAGTCGGCTGAGGTCTCGAAATCGCCGCCGAACGTCGTCTCGGAATAGCTGACGAAGGCCGGCCAATACAGCTTTCCGTCATACTTGATCAGGAACGGCCGGTCGTTGGCGATCAACTCGGCAAACAGCGACACCACGAACAGGATCAGGAATATCCAGAGCGACCAGTAGCCTCGGCGGTTGGCCTTGAAATTCTGCCAGCGCCGGCGGTTGAGCGGCGACATCGCAAGGGGATGACGCGTGACCGGCACGGCGGCACCGAGCGGCGACTGCGTCGAGGTCTCGATCGGCTGCGGTGCGAGCATCGTCATCAGACCTCCCGCGCCTCGAAATCGATCCGAGGATCGATCCACATGTAGGCGAGGTCGGAGATCAGACCCACCACAAGGCCAACGAGGGAAAAGATGAACAGTGTGCCGAACACGACCGGATAATCGCGGTTGAGCACGCTCTCGAAACCTAGCAGCCCGAGCCCGTCGAGCGAGAAGATGGTCTCGATCAGCAGCGAGCCGGAGAAGAATGCGCCAATGAACGCACCGGGAAAGCCTGCGATCACGATCAGCATGGCGTTGCGGAAGATATGGCCGTAGAGCACCTGGCGCTCGCTGCAGCCTTTGGCGCGCGCGGTCATGACGTATTGCTTCCTGATCTCATCGAGGAAAGAGTTCTTGGTCAATAGCGTCATGGTGGCGAAAGCACCCAGGCCCATGGCAATCAAGGGCAGCGTGAGGTGCCAGAAATAGTCGATGATCTTCCAGTACCAGGGAAACTGTGCCCAGCCATCCGAGGTCAAGCCGCGCAGCGGGAACCAGTTGAAGAACGAGCCGCCGGCAAACAGGATGATGAGCAGGATCGCGAACAGGAATCCGGGGATCGCAAAGCCCACGATGACAACCGCCGAGGTCCAGGTATCGAAGCGCGTTCCGTCCGCCACCGCCTTGCGGATGCCGAGCGGGATCGAGATCAAATAGGTCAGCAGCGTCAACCAGAGGCCGAGCGATATCGAGACCGGCAGCTTCTCCTTGATCAGCTGCAACACGGTGGTGTCGCGAAAGTAGCTCTTGCCGAAATCGAAGCGGGTGAAATTCCATACCATCAGCGCAAAGCGCTCATGCGCCGGCTTGTCGAAGCCGAACTGCTTTTCCAGGCTCTTGATGAAATCCGGATCAAGCCCCTGCGCGCCGCGGTACTTTGAATTGACGGCATCGGCCGAGGCGCCGGCCTGCGGCGTCCGCCCGGCGAAATCGCCGGTGGCGGAGCCTGAGATGCGCGAGGAGCCGCCGGTGTCGGCGCCGGAGAGTTGCGCGATGACGCGTTCGACCGGGCCGCCCGGCGCAAACTGCACCACTACGAAGGAGACGAAGAGGATGCCGAGCAGGGTCGGAAACATCAAAAGGACGCGGCGGGCGATATAGGCAGTCATTATTGCTTTGCCTGCTCGAGTTTGCCGGCCTTGGCGGCGTCATACCACCAGATAACGCGCTCGCCAGACCCTGATGCATCGATCTGATAACGCGGCAGGTCCTTCGGACGATCGAACATGTCCCAATAAGCCAGCCGGTGGGTCTTGTTGTACCACTGCGGTACCCAGTAGCGGCCGGCGCGGAAAACGCGGTCGAAGGCATGGCAGGCAACCGTCAACTCGGCGCGGGTCTCCGCTGCAATAATCTTTTCGATCAGCGCGTCGATGGCGGGATTGTCGATTCCGGCCAGGTTGTAGGAGCCCTTGGTTTTGGCGGCGTGCGAGGAGAAGAAGGCACGCATCGCGTCGCCCGGCGTCGTCGACATCGAGAAGCGCGTGATAGTCATGTCGAAATCGAAATCTTCCACCCTCGCGCGGTACTGCACGGCATCGACCAGGCGCGGGCTCGCCTCGATTCCGAGCGTGCCGAGGTTCTTGATGTAGGGCGCGTGATGCGGATTCAGCGAGGACTCCTCGTACAGGAATTCAATGCGGAACACTTCGCCGCTCGGCGTCATTCGCTTGCCGTCCTTGATGACGAAGCCGGCTTCGTTAAGCAATTGCTGCGCCTTGCGCAGCATGTTGCGGTCTTGCCCCGAGCCGTCCGAAACCGGGGGAACGTAGGGCTGGCCGAACACCTCGTCGGGCACCTGGCCGCGGAATGGCTCGAGCAGCTTCAACTCCTCCGGCGAGGGCGGCCCCTTCGCCATCATGTCCGAATTCTGGAACGGCGAATGCGTCCGCGCATAGGCGTCGTACATGATGGTCTTGTTGGTCCACTCGAAATCGAAAGCGTTGATCAACGCCTCGCGCACGCGGGGATCCTTAAACTTGTCGCGGCGGTTGTTGATGAACCAGCCCTGCGCGCCCGACGGCCTTTCGTCCGGCACCTGCTCGCGCTTGACGCGGCCGTCCCTGATGGCGGGGAAGTCATATCGCGTCGCCCAGAGGCGCGCGGTGAATTCCTCGCGGAACAGATAGTTCTTGCCGGTAAAGCCTTCGAAGGCGACGTCGCGGTCGCGATAGAATTCGTAACGGACGACATCGTAATTGTAGTAGCCCCGGCAGACCGGAAGGTTCGCACCCCACCAGTCCTTGACGCGGTCGTACTCGATGAAGCGGTTGACCTCGAACCGGCCAACCTTGTACGGCCCCGAGCCCAGCGGCATATCGAGCGTCGATTCATCGAAGGCCCGTGTCTCATAGTACTTCTTCGAGAAGATCGGCAGGCTCGCGACATAGAGCGGCACGTCGCGTGCGCGTTTTTCGACGAAGGTGACGATCACGGTCGCATCGTCGACCGCCTCGGCGCCCTTTACATCGCGCATCTGCACCTGGATCAGCGGATGGCCCTTGGCCTTCAGCGTGTTGATCGACCAGGCGACGTCATGCGCCGTGATTTTCGAGCCGTCATGGAATTTTGCCTCCGGCCGCAGCGTGAAGCGGTAGGCCAGCTTGTCCGGCGAAATTCGCACCGACTTTGCGACGAGCCCGTACATCGCATCCGGCTCGTCGCCGGCGCGGACCATTAGCGCTGAGAAAGTCAGGTCGATGCCCTGCGCGCCCTCGCCCTTGAGGATGTAGGCGTTGAGCGAATTGAAGGTCTGGTAGGACTGATTGTAGGAGCGCGTCGAGGGAATGGTCGAGAACATCCCGCCCTTTGGTGCTGCGACGTTCACGTAGTCGAAACTCTTGAAGTCGGCGGGATATTTCAGGTCGCCGAATGCCGAGATGCCGTGCACCTCGGCGCCATTCTCTTCGGCGGCGCGAACGGGCCCAAGCCCGAGAACGCCTAGCGCGCCGACACCGAGGCCTAGCACATGCCGGCGAGAGAACTGCGCCATGCGCATGATGTCCTTCAAGATCGTCTTCCGATCCGCGCCGCCTTGTCCGCGTCGAACCACCATAGCGACGGGAAAGCCGACAGGCCGTATTTGGGCAGTTCAGACGGCCGGCCGAAGCGATCCCAGCGCGCGGTACGGACCTTGGGATAGTTCCACTGCGGCACGACATAGTGATTCCACAGCAGCACGCGGTCGAGCGCCCTGGTCGCGGCAATCAGGTCATCTCGACCCTTGGCGTAGATCAACCGCTCGATCAATTTGTCGATCGCCGGGTTCTTGATGCCGATGATATTGCGCGAACCCGCCATGTCCGCCGCTTGCGAACCCCAATATTCGCGCTGTTCATTTCCGGGTGACAAGGATTCCGCCCACGACGAGACGACCACATCGAAATCCCAGCTGCGAAGCCGATTTTCATACTGTATCGGGTCGATTGTTCGCACGCCGACAGCGATACCGAGCCGCTCCAGAGATGGCTTGAAAAACAGCATGACGCGTTCGAAGCTCGGGTCTGCACCGAGCAATTCGAGCGCAAACTGCGCACCCGTCTTGCTATCGACCAGCTTGCGCTCGCGCACCTCATAGCCGGCTTCCTTCAGCAGGCGCAGCGCTTCACGTAGATTTTCGCGAACCGCTTCGGGACTACCGCCGACCGGATTGGTATAGGGCTTCGTGAATACCTCGGGCGGCACCTCCGCGCGAACGGCTTCGAGTATCTCCAGCTCCTTGCCTTCCGGCACGCCGCTTGAAGCCAGTTCAGTGCCATCGAAATAGCTGCTGATGCGCTTGTATTGACCGAAAAATATCTGCTTGTTCATTTCCTCGAAGTCGAACGCATAATTCAGCGCACGACGCACCCGCGGATCCTTGAACTGGTCACGCCGGACATTCAGGGCGAACGCCTGCATGATTCCGGAACTGCGGTTTGGAAACTCCTCGAGCAGCACGCGCTTGTCATTGACGGCGGGAAAGTCGTAGGCCGTTGCCCAGTTCTTGGCGCTGTTTTCGGTGCGCCAATCGACCTGGTCGCCCTTGAACGCCTCGAGCGCGACCGTCGAGTCCCGGAAATATTCCAGGCGCAGCTCGTCGAAATTGTTGAGGCCGACATACGTGCTGGAATCGCGCCCCCAATGGTCCTTCACCCGCTCCAGCGTCAGCGTCCTTCCCGGGACAAATTCCTTGATGCGATAGGGCCCCGAGCCCAGCGGCTTCTCCAGCGTCGTCGCGGCGATATCGCGCTTGCGACCCTCGCTGTCGGTGCCCTCCCACCAATGCTTCGGCAAGATCGTGAGCTGTCCGACGATCAGCGGGAGCTCGCGATTGCCGGGCGCATCGAAGGTGAATTTTATGTCGCGATCACCGACTTTTTCAGCTTTCACCACATGGCGATAGTAAGCCGAATACTGCGGATGATTTTGCTTGAATGCGTTAAGCGAGAAGATCACGTCGTCAGGCGTCACAGGCTTTCCGTCGTGCCATTTCGCCTCTCGCCTGAGGCGATACGTGACCCAGGAGAAATCCTCGGGGTGGCTGACAGCTTCGGCCAGTTCGCCGTACTCGGTCGAGACCTCGTCCAGCGACTGCGTCATGAGAGATTCGTAGGTCAGCTGAACGCCGGCGGCGAGCGAGCCTTTGACGCCGGCAACCACGAGGTTGAAGTTGTCAAACGTCCCGATCTGTATTTGACGTACGGTGCCGCCCTTCGGAGCCTCCGGATTGACGTAGTCGAAGCGCTTGAAGTCGGCCGGGTACTTGATTTCGCCGAACAGCGACAGCGCATGCCGAAAGGCTGGTTCGCCCGCGCCAGATTGAGCGTGCGCGGACGAAATTGCTGGGGTGCCCGGGGTCAACCCGAGTGCGGGGGCCATGGCGGCGACAGCGCCGCCCTGAAGAAGATGTCGTCGGGTAATCGCCAAATGCAGAATTCCTGTTGCTGACGCCAGTATTCGTGCTGTCGAAGTCCGCGGCGGCCCCAGACGCGAACGACGCAAACACGAGGCGGAGTTAGTGAGGACCCAATATAAGGCAAGGGTTCGACAGATTACGTTGCTTTTTCCTCATGATAGCAGCTTGGGAACAACGCCGCTGCGGCGAAAAGCCCCGGTAACAACTCCGATAGCAACAATGCGATCCCTGATACGCAAACGGCCAGGCATTGCCTGGCCGTCATGTCGTGGCGAAGTCCCTGCAGGACTGTCGAAATCTTACTTCGCCGCGGTCGGCAGCGGAGCCGGGCTTTCCGAAAGGCTGCGCAGATAGGCGATCACGTCGGCGCGCTCGCTGTCCTTCGAAATGCCGGCGAAGCCCATCGCCGTGCCGGGAACGAAGGCCTTGGGATTGGCGAGGAACTTGTTGAGATCGTCATAGGTCCAGGTGCCGCCTTTGGCCTTCAAGGCGGCCGAGAAATTGAACCCGCCGCGACCTTGGCCCTTCGCCTCGTTCAAGACATTATAGAGGTTCGGGCCGACGCGGTTGGGGCCACCCTTCTCGAAGGTGTGGCAGGCGGCGCACTTCTTGGCTGCCGCGGTGCCCTTCTCGACGGAGGCGGTCTGCAGCAGCGTCTCGATCGGCTCGGACGGCGCGGCGGCCTCCTTGGCCCCGCCGTGAGAAGCGTCTTCCTTCACGGCAATCTCGAAGCCCGGCTTTTCCGGTTTCACGGGCGCGAAAATCGCGTGGGCGGCAAAGCTCGTGACCAGGATAACGAGGCAGGTAGCGAGGACGGCGCCGAGAATCTTGTTGAGTTCGAAGGAGTCCATAGTGGCATCAGGCTCCAGGCCGGAAGGTCGACTTAAGGCCGGAAAAACGGCCGCGGGTGCGCATCAGGAATCAGCCTTTCGCGCCGCACCCTCAGCAGGGTTGAGATATCGGTTTGCCCGGGCTCTGGCAACCCGTATAAACGCGCCGACTTTCCGCCAATCCCCCATCATTTCAGGCCTGTTTTTGTTGGCCTCCAGACCTCGTTCCGGATGACCGAAACCCGCACCCTGGTGCTGATTCCCGCCCGCATGGCGGCAACCCGCCTGCCCGGCAAGCCGCTGCTCGACATCGGCGGCCTGCCGATGATCGTCCACGTGTTGCGGCGGGCCGAGGAGGCCCAAATCGGCCGGGTGGCGGTCGCCACCGACACGCCCGAGATCGCGGCCGCCGTGAAAGCCGCCGGCGGCGAGGTGGTGATGACCCGTGCCGATCATCCCTCCGGCTCCGACCGGATCCATGAGGCCATGCGGACCATCGATCCCGGTGGCCAGGCCGAGATTGTGGTCAACCTGCAGGGCGATTTTCCCACGATCGCGCCGGACACCATCCGGGCCGCGCTGCCGCCGCTCGACGACCCCACGGTCGACATCGCGACGCTGGCCTCGCAGATCCATACCGAGGAAGAGGACCAGGCCCCCAGCGTGGTGAAGGCGGTCGGCTCGCCGATCGGCCCGAACCGGCTCCGGGCGCTCTATTTCACCCGCGCCACGGCGCCCCATGGCGACGGCCCCCGCTACCACCACATCGGCCTCTACGCCTACCGCCGCGCCGCGCTGGAACGGTTCGTGGCGCTGCCCCCGTCTCCGCTGGAGCAGCAGGAGAAGCTCGAACAGCTCCGTGCGCTGGAGGCCGGGATGCGGATCGACATCACCATCGTCGACAGCGTTCCCCGCGGCGTCGACACCCCAGCCGACCTCGAAACCGCCCGCAGGATACTAAAGCCTCATTCTGATTGAACGAGGCTTTATCCTTTTGTTTTGACGCGTTTTCTTCACGCGAACCGGTATCCACTTCGCTTGAAAACGCTATAGCCAAGGCCTGAGCGGCTGCTAAAAGGCCCGCCAGAGAAACGAGACATGACCAAAAAGCTGAAAATCGCATTCCAGGGCGAGCCTGGCGCCAATTCCCATATCGCCATCGTCGAGGCCTATCCCGACGCCGAGCCGTTGCCGTGCGCGACCTTCGAGGACGCGCTGTCCGCGATCTCCTCCGGCGAGGCCGATCTCGGCATGATCCCGATCGAGAATTCGGTCGCCGGGCGGGTCGCCGACATCCATCATTTGCTGCCGGCGTCCGGCCTGTTCATCGTCGGCGAATGGTTTCTGCCGATCCGCCACCAGTTGATGGCGGTCCGCGGGACGAAGCTCACCGATATCAAGACGGTGGAGAGCCACGTCCACGCGCTTGGCCAGTGCCGGCGCATCATCCGAAAACTCGGCATCAAGCCGATCGTCGCGGCCGACACCGCCGGCAGCGCGCGCGATGTCTCCGAGCGCGGTGACAAGGCCGTTGCGGCGATCGCGTCCCGCCTGGCGGCGCAAATCTACGGCCTCGACATTCTTGCCGAAGACGTCGAGGACGAGGCCCACAACACCACGCGCTTCGTGGTGCTGGCGCGCGACCAGAAATGGGCTGCCCAGGACTCGGGGCCGCTGGTCACGACTTTTGTTTTCCGGGTGCGCAACCTTCCCGCCGCGCTCTACAAGGCGATGGGCGGCTTCGCCACCAACGGCGTTAACATGACCAAGCTGGAAAGCTACATGGTCGACGGCAATTTCTTTGCGACCCAATTCTATGCCGACGTCGACGGCCATCCCGAGGACAAGGGCCTCGCCTTTGCGCTGGAGGAATTGAAATTCTTCTCGCGCGAATTCCGCATCGTCGGCGTTTATCCGGCCCATCCGTTCCGCGCGACGTTCAGCGAGAAGCTGGATTGAGCTGAGCGCACGGTCTCTCGACAGGGTCGTCCCTGCGAAAGCAGGGACCCATAGCCACCGAACGCAATTGGGTTAAGAGTCGTCAGCCACACTGCCGCATCGATGGATCACGCGGTATGCGTCCCTGCGTGCGCAGGGACGACACTTGTTACGCCGCCTTCTTTCCCAATCCAAACGCATCCGCCAACAGGCTATACGATTTCTTGCGCGCATCGTGCTCATACACCGCGGTAATGATCATCAATTCATCCGGCTGGCCGGCCGTGATCATAGGCTCAAGCTTCGCCATGATCGTCGCCGGGCTGCCGACGAACAGCCGCGAGCGGTTGCGCATGACCGAGGCGCGCTCGGCGTCGGAATAATCATAGGCCAGCGCTTCCTCGACGCTCGGCAACGGCAGATATTGTCCGCGGTCGCGGCGCAGGCGGTTGAGGTCCATCGAGGAAGCGAGATGTTCGGCTTCCGCATCGGTTTCGGCGGCAACGGCAGCGACGGCGAGAATGCCGTGCGGCTTGGCGCGCCAGCCGGACGGCTTGAAGTGGTCGCGGTAGTTGGTCATCGCCGCGATCGCGTCATAAGACGCAAAATGATGCGCGAACGCGAAACCCATTCCGACTTGCGCGGCCAGTTCCGAAGAGTAGTCGCTCGAGCCGAGCAGCCAGATCGGCGGCAGCGGCGTATCGTCCGGCATCGCCACCACATTGTTGTAGGGATGGCCGGGTGGGAAATCGCGGGTCTCCCACAACACCAGCTCACTCAGCCGTTCGAGAAAATCGTCGCCTTCGCGGCGATCGAGCCGGCTGCGCAGCGCATGCGCCGTGGCGCCATCGGTGCCGGGTGCGCGGCCGAGGCCAAGATCGATACGGCCGGGAAACAGCGCCTCCAGCATCTTGAAGCGCTCGGCCACGACCAGCGGCGCGTGGTTGGGCAGCATCACGCCGCCGGAGCCGACGCGGATATGGTTCGTCACCGCCGCGATCTGCCCGATCATCAAATCGGGCGCCGGGCTCGCCACCGAGGCCAGGTTGTGGTGCTCGGCGAGCCAATAGCGGACATAGCCGAGCCCATCGACATGGCGCGCCAGATCGATGCTGTTCTGCAGCGCGTGGGCCGGGCGGGTGCCTGTGGTGACAACGGAGAGGTCGAGGACTGAAAGCGGGATCATGGCGCTAAACTAGTGCGGCGAGCGAGGGCGACAAAGGCCTGGCTGGCGCAGGTCAGGCCCGCGCTTGTGGGGAAAGGGAGCACCGCGTCGCCGCTTGCTGGTGGGACAAAATGTGACATATTCAATAACTTCTACCTCTGCCCATCACCAAACATGCTATCTCTGAAGCCAGCTAATTTCTAATATGTTGTTTTTTCTAGATAAATATATTGTCGCACGGCCCACTCTATCTTCACACAGGAACATTTGGATCGTATATTTTGCATAAATTGGGCCATTTCCCATATCCGATGGGCTGTTTGGCCAACCCCGTTTGGCCTATTTTAGCTCCTCGCCGCTAGGCCTGATGCCTGTCCGTTTCTGTGGAGCTTTGTGAAGTGCCATGACCGAGGTTACTCCCCCCGCTTTCGACGGCCATCGCGCGCTGCATTCGCCAAGGATTTCCTTCGAGTTCTTTCCGCCCAAGACGGAAGAGATGGAGCGGAGCCTGTGGGAGACCATCAACCGGCTGGCACCGCTGGTGCCGAATTTCGTGTCCGTGACCTATGGCGCCGGGGGCTCGACGCGCGAACGCACCCATTCGACCATCGCGCGCATCCTGAAAGAAACCCGCCTGACGCCGGCCGCGCATCTGACCTGCGTCGGCGCGCCGAAGGGCGAGATCGACGACGTCGTGGCGCGCTATCACGAGATCGGCGTCCGCCACATCGTGGCGCTGCGCGGCGATCCGACCACCGGCATCGGCACCGTCTACCATGCCCACCCGGATGGCTATCAGAGCTCGCCCGACCTGATCGAAGGCATCAAGAAGCGCTATCCCGATATCGAAGTCTCGGTTTCGGCTTATCCCGAAAAACATCCGGAGAGCCCGACGATCGACGCAGACATCGACACGCTGAAGGCCAAGGTCGACGCCGGCGCGACGCGTGCCATCACGCAGGTGTTCTTCGATAACGACCTCTACTTCCGCTACCTCGATCGCGTCCGCGCCCGCGGCATCGATGTTCCGGTCGTGCCGGGCATCATGCCGATGCACAATTTCAAGCAGGCGCGCAGCTTCGTGACGCGCGCGGGCACAACGGTGCCGAGCTGGCTGGCGGACAAGTTCGAAGGCCTCGACGACGACGCCGAGACGCGCAAGCTGGTCGCCGCCACCGTTGCGGCCGGTCAGGTGCAAAAGCTCGCCAAGCACGGCGTCGATACCTTTCATTTCTACACCATGAACCGCGCGGACCTCGTGTTTGCGATCAGCCATCTCCTGGGAATTCGTCCCAATGGCGCACAGAAAGCCGCCTGATCCGATGACCGCCAAGATTTCGTCCAAGCGCACTGCCCTGCTCGCCGCCGCCCGCGAACGTATCCTGGTGCTCGACGGCGCCATGGGCACCATGATCCAGGGACTGGAGTATGACGAGGCCGCGTTTCGGGGGAAGCGTTTCGCCGATTTCCACCGCGACGTCCGCGGCAATAACGACCTGCTGATCCTGACGCAGCCGCAGGCGATCGAGGACATCCACGCCGATTACCTACGCGCGGGCGCCGACATCGTCGCAACAAACACCTTCTCCTCGACCTCGATCGCGCAGGCCGACTACGACATGTCGGACCTCGCCTACGAACTCAACCGCGACGGTGCCAAACTCGCCCGCGCCGCGGCGATGCGCGTCAGCGCGGAGGACGGCAAACAGCGTTTCGTCGCCGGCGCACTGGGCCCGACCAACCGCACCGCCTCGATCTCCCCTGATGTTTCCAATCCCGGCTATCGCGCCGTCACCTTTGACGATCTGCGCAAGGCCTATGGCGAGCAGATCAACGGCCTGCTCGACGGCGGCGCCGACCTGCTGCTGGTCGAAACCATTTTTGACACGCTGAACGCCAAGGCGGCGCTCTACGCGATTTCGGAAATCGCCGAAGAACGCGGCATCGACGTGCCCGTGATGATTTCGGGTACCATCACCGATAAATCTGGCCGCCTGCTGTCGGGGCAATTGCCGGAAGCGTTCTGGAACTCGGTGCGGCACGCAAAACCGATCACCATCGGATTCAACTGCGCGCTCGGCGCCGAAGACCTGCGCGCGCATATCGCCGACATCGGCCGCGTGGCCGATACCCTGGTTTGTGCTTATCCGAACGCCGGCCTGCCCAACGAATTCGGCCAGTACGACGAAAGCCCGGAATACATGGCCCGCCTGATCGGCGAGTTTGCCGAGGCGGGCCTCGTCAACATCGTCGGCGGCTGCTGCGGCACCACGCCGGACCATATCGCGGCGATTGCCGCCGCCGTCGCTCCGCACAAGCCGCGCGCTGTGCCTACGATCGAGCCCCGTCTGCGGCTGTCGGGGCTCGAGCCGTTCGAACTGACGCCGGCGATTCCGTTCGTCAACGTCGGCGAACGCACCAACGTCACGGGGTCGGCGAAATTCCGCAAGCTGGTCACCGCTGGCGATTACACTGCAGCGCTGCAGGTAGCGCGCGACCAGGTCGAGAACGGCGCGCAGATCATCGACGTCAACATGGACGAGGGCCTTCTCGACTCTGAAGCCGCGATGGTGACCTTCCTCAATCTCGTCGCCGCCGAGCCCGATATCGCGCGCGTGCCCGTGATGGTGGACTCTTCGAAGTTCGCCGTGATCGAAGCCGGCCTGAAATGCGTTCAGGGCAAGCCGGTGGTAAACTCGATCTCGATGAAGGAGGGCGTGGAGAAGTTCATCCACGAGGCCCAGATCGCGCGCCGCCATGGCGCGGCCGTTGTGGTGATGGCGTTCGACGAGGTCGGCCAGGCGGATACGTTTGCGCGCAAGACCGAGATCTGCAAGCGTGCCTACGACATCCTGGTCAACGAGGTCGGTTTTCCGCCCGAGGACATCATCTTCGATCCGAATATCTTTGCGATCGCGACCGGGCTGGAAGAACACAACAATTACGGCGTCGACTTCATCGAGGCGACGCGCTGGATCCGCCAGAACCTGCCGCATGCGCATATTTCCGGCGGCGTGTCGAATCTCTCGTTCTCGTTCCGCGGCAACGAGCCGGTGCGCGAGGCCATGCATTCGGTGTTCCTCTATCATGCCATCAAGGCCGGCATGGACATGGGCATCGTCAATGCCGGGCAGATGATCGTCTATGACGACATCGACCCCGAGCTGCGCCAGGTGTGCGAGGACGTCATCCTCAACCGCGACGCGGGCGCGTCCGAGCGGCTGCTTGCACTGGCGGAAAAATTCCGCGGCAAGGAGAAGCAGACCAGGGAGCAGGATCTCGCCTGGCGCGAATGGCCGGTCGAGAAGCGGCTCTCCCACGCGCTGGTGCACGGCATCACCGAATTCATCGAGGCCGACACCGAAGCCGTGCGGCTGACGGTCGAGCGGCCGCTGAACGTGATCGAAGGCCCGTTGATGGCCGGCATGAACATCGTCGGCGACCTCTTCGGCGACGGCAAGATGTTCCTGCCGCAGGTGGTGAAGTCCGCCCGCGTGATGAAGCAGGCGGTCGCCTATCTGATGCCGTTCATGGAGGAGGAGAAGGCGCGCAACCTTGCGAATGGGACTGCTACCGACGGCCGCAACGCCGCCGGCAAGATCGTGCTGGCGACCGTCAAGGGCGACGTTCACGACATCGGCAAGAACATCGTCGGCATCGTGCTGCAATGTAACAATTTCGAAGTCATCGACCTCGGCGTCATGGTGCCCGCCAGCAAGATCATCGAAACCGCCAAGGCGGAAGACGCCGACATCATCGGGCTCTCCGGCCTGATCACGCCCTCGCTCGACGAGATGAGTTTCCTGGCCGGCGAAATGGAGCGGCAGGGCATGAAGATGCCACTGCTGATCGGTGGCGCGACCACGAGCCGCGTCCATACCGCCGTCAAGATCGACCCGAACTACAAGGGAGGGCCGGTGGTGCATGTCAACGACGCCAGCCGCGCCGTCGGCGTGGCGTCGTCGCTGCTCTCGCCCGAGCGGCGCGAGGCCTATGCCGCCGACATCCGCGCCGAATACGCCAAGATTTCCGCGGCCCACTTTCGCGCGCAGGCCGACAAGAAACGGCTCAAGCTGGCGGACGCCCGCGCCAACGCGGTCAAGGCCGACTTCGCCAAGACGCCGCCGAAGAAGCCGGCATTCCTCGGCATCAGGAGTTTTGACGCCTATGATCTGGCGGAGCTTGCCGAATACATCGACTGGACACCGTTCTTCCAGACCTGGGAATTGACCGGGCGCTTCCCGGCCATTCTCGACGATCCCAAGATCGGCGAAGTCGCGCGCTCGCTCTATGACGACGCGCGCAAGATGCTCGATCTCATCGTCAAGGAGAAATGGTTCAAGGCCCGCGCCACCATCGGCTTCTGGCCGGCCAATGCCGATGGCGACGATATCGCCGTCTATGCCGACGATGCGCGAGCCAGGAAGATCGCGACTTTCCACACACTGCGCCAGCAGTTGGAGAAGCGCGAAGGCCGCTTCAACGCCGCGCTGTCGGATTTCATCGCCCCCGCGTCGTCCGGCGTACCCGACTATATCGGCGCCTTCGTCGTCACCGCCGGGATCGGCGAGGACGCGGTCGCCGACCGCTTCAAGAACGCCAATGACGATTATTCCTCGATCCTGTGCAAGGCGCTGGCCGATCGTCTGGCGGAGGCCTTTGCCGAGCGGATGCATCAGCGCGTCCGCAAGGAATTCTGGGGCTACGCGCCGGACGAGGCGCTAGCCGCCGATCAGCTCATCCTCGAACAATATGCCGGCATCCGCCCGGCGCCCGGCTATCCCGCGCAACCCGATCACACCGAGAAGGCGACGCTGTTCCGGCTGCTCGATGCGGAGAACACGGCCGGCGTTGTCCTGACCGAGAGTTTTGCGATGTGGCCGGGCTCGTCGGTGTCGGGACTTTATTTCTCGCATCCCGAAAGCTTCTATTTCGGCGTCGGCAAGATCGAGCGCGACCAGGTCGAGGACTACGCGGCGCGCAAGGGCATGACAGTGGCCGAGACCGAACGCTGGCTGGCGCCGGTGCTGAATTACATCCCGTCGCAGGAGCAGGCGGTGGCGAAGGCACCGGTGGCGGCGGAGATCGTACCTGCCAACGACGTCTCCTCGCATCCGCCCGGCTGTACCTGCGCCGTGCACTTGGCCTGGCGCAAGAAAGCGGTCGGGGCGGGCTGAGCTCTTACCCTCCCCTGGAGGGGGAGGGTCGACGCTTCTGAAAGGAGCGGCGGGGTGGGGTGACGGTCTCTCCCCTCGAACAGTACCCGAGTTGAAAGACCGTCACCCCACCCCGTCTCGCCCTTCGCTTCGCTCCATGCGAGCCGACCCTCCCCCTCCAGGGGAGGGTAAGAAGCACCGTCGCTACTGCAGCAACTTCGTCATCACCGGGCTTGACCCGCTAATTCATCTCACGAAGATGGATGGATGCGCGGGTCAAGCCCGCGCATGACGAGTGCGTGGAGCCCCCATGAAATTCTTCTCGTTCTGGCGATCGCTGGCGAGTTTTCGCGTTCGCATCGCGCTCAATCTCAAGAACGTCCCTGTCGATGTCGTGTTCGTCGACCTCGACGCCAACGCGCATCGCGAAGCCGAGTATCGCCGCATCAATCCGCAGATGGCGCTGCCGGCGCTGGTCGAGGACGACGGCACCACGCTGTTCCAGTCGCTCGCCATCCTCGAATATCTCGACGAGAAATATCCCTCCCCGCCGCTGCTGCCCGCCGATATCAACGGCCGCGCCCGCGTTCGCGCGCTGGCGCTGATGGTGGCCTGCGAGGGCCACCCGCTGCTGACGCCGCGGGTGCGGCGCTATCTCGATCACGAACTCAATCTGCGCGACACGCAGCAAGCGGCATGGCGGCGGCATTGGACCGTCGAGACGTTGGCGGCGCTGGAGGGGCATCTGGCCGGCCAGAAGGACACGGGAAAATTCTGCCATGGCGATCAACCGACGCTGGCAGACATCTGCATGGTCGGCCACGTCACTGCCGCAGTAACGCAGCAGATCGACCTGAAAATCTATCCGACCGTGAAGCGCATCTTCGCGACCGCGATGACGCTGCCGGAATTTGCAAGAGCGCATCCGCTGGTGCAGCCGGACACCCCGGAAGCGATGCGGCCCAAGGCGTAAGTTCCGTACGCTTACCCGGCTTGGCCGACAATCGCTGCTCTTCGGGATCAGCGCGTGGCACAACGTTGCCGCATAGCTCCGCCAGCGTCGTTTTGTCAGGAACCTTTCGCCATAAATCGCATCCGATGGGCAGCAAGGAAATCGTCACGCGTGCAATGCGGACAGCCCCGATTGCACCCGACGATGCCGAGCTGGACGGCAGTGCGTCTCGAATCCCACTTAAAGGAGGTGCCCAATGGCAAAGACTCATTCGACTTCCATTACCAGACGACGCGTCGTCGCCGGGCTGGCGCTGGCCGCCGCCCCGATGACTTTGGCGGGCGGTAATAATGCTTACGCTCAGGCCCAGCAAACCAAGCCTGACAAGAGCCTGTATGACCGGCTCGGCGGCGTCTTCGCCATCGCGGCGGTCGTCGATCACTTCAGCGACGCCGTCGTGAAGAACCCTGTCGTCGGTCAGAAATCCAAGAATCCGCGGCTGAAGGAATGGCACACAAAGAACCTGACAAGGCTGCCCGGCCTCAAGTTCCAGCGAACCCTGTGGGTCTGCAACGTTTCAGGCGGACCGCTCCAGTTCACGGCCACCAAACCCGGGACGACGCCGCTTGGCCTCGAGGAGGCCCACCGCGACTTGCGGATCTCACCGGCTGAATTCGACGAGGTCGCAGCCGAACTCGGGCGGTCGCTGGACTTCGCCAAAGTCCCGAAGCGCGAGAAGGCCGAAGTGCTCGCAGCCTTCGCCGCTCACAAGGACGAAGTCACCGCGGGCTACGTCGCCACCAAGCGCGGCTGAGGCTCGTGTTTCGGGACGATCGCCAGCCGTGAGAAGTAGAGAAGTAGGGTGGGCAAAGCGCAGCGTGCCCACCATCTTTCTTCAATGCTGCCGAACGGTGGGCACGCTACGCTTTGCCCACCCTACGAAAATCACCCCTTCGGCGGCGCCAGCGGTTGAACGATTTCCTGGAACGGCGGCAGCGCCTCGCAGCGCTCGGAATGCGCCTTCAGCGCGGGATAGCGCGCGTCGAACAGCGCGGGATGCGCCTCACCGGTGAAGCGCAACACGCAGGCGACCGCGATATCGGCATGGCCGATGTTTTCGCCGAACCAATACGGCGTCTTGACATCAGCGCGCTCCCTTTCCAGCACCTCCAGCACGCCCGATATCTGCGACTTGCAGCGCTCGACCCAGAGATCGAGCTGCTTCTCCTTCCGCAGCACGCGCTCGTAAAGCAGGCTGACGCCCTTGTCGCCGAGGCCCATCGCCAGCGCCGAGATCCGCAAGTGCCGCCGCCGCGCCTCGCCGCTCCGCGCGATCATCGCCTTGTCGGGGCCGACGACATCGTCGAGATGATCCAGGATCATCGCGCTCTCGATCAGCGCCTCGCCGTCATCAAGCACCAGCGTCGGCACACGCCGCAGCGGATTGAAGGGTGCGATCTTGTCGGCGTCGCCGAAGGTCGACCACGGCTTGTGCTCGAAAGCGATGCCATAAAGCCGCATGGCGATGGCGACGCGGCGGACGAAGGGGGAGTCGTATTGGCCGATCAGGATCATGTTGTTCCCACTCAGGTTCGTCATTGCCGGGCAAAAGCGCGAAGCGCGTCCACCCGAGTTCGACCCGGCAATCCATCCCTCTTCAAAAGAATCTCTCGAGGAGGGATGGACGCCCGGATCAAGTCCGGGCATGACACGCGGGGCGGGGTTGCGCTCCTCGCCATCCTAAGTACGCTGCTTCACATTGCAACCGGCGAGTCACGTGACGATGCGCACTTTACCCATGCTTTCCGCGCTGTCCGTGCTGACACTTGCCGCCACAGCGCACGCCCAAACCGCTCCCACAGGCTTCCAGTCGCCATCGAAAAACATCGCCTGCCAATATTTCGACTACGACAAGCAGAACATCCTCCGTTGCGACATCAGTGCAATGGAAACCAAGCCGCGACGCCCCGCCGATTGCGAGCTCGACTACGGCGGCGCCTTCGAGATGAACGCCAAGGGCGCCGCCGCACGCATCTGCCACGGCGACACCGTGATGGACAAATCACTGCCGGTGCTGGGCTATGGCGAGGTGTGGCAGCGCGGCGGGTTTACGTGCAAGTCGGAGCAGGCGGGCGTGACCTGTTTCAACACGGACCGCCGCGGGTTCTCGCTCGCGCGGGTGAAGCAGGAGATGTTTTGAGACCACGCTCTCGTTCGTCATGGCCGGGCTTGTCCCGGCCATCCACGTCTTTGTCTCCTACCAAGAAAGTAAGACTTGGATCACCGGGGCAAGCCCGGTGATGACGGTTGAGAGTGTGCCCGCCCATCACTCGATGATAGGCACATGCCGCGCCACATCGCGCGGCGCGGTGCCGTCAAGCCGCGGATCGTCCGCGATCTCCACCTGCCGCCGAAACGGACGGAAACCCGAGCGCTGGTAGAACGCCAGCGCAGCCGGATGATCGAAAGTGCAGGTGTGCACCCATACGCGGTCGACCGGCCGGGACCATGCCAATTCCAGCGCACGGTTCATCAGCCAGCGGCCGGCACCGCTGCCGACCAGCTTTGCGGTGACGCCGAAGAAGACGAGTTCGCATTGGCCGGCGTCACGAAAATCCAGCTCGACCAGGCCTTCGTCGCGGCCCTCGCGCTCCAGCGCGTAGACTTCCACCAGCGGGGAGTGAAGGATCGCTGCCAGTTCAGCGGGTGGCATCCGCAGCCGCGAAAACCACAGCCATTCCTCACCGACGCGGCGATAGAGATCACGAAACCAGTCGAGGGGTGGCATCTCAATCCGGCGCAGCGACCACGCGTCGGCGGGATCCGGACGCGGCGTGGGGCGCGCGGTCATCTCCAGATGCGTGACGATGGCGGCGACCTTGCCAGCGGGAACGTCGGAATAGCCGTCGGGCAGAATCATCCGACGCTACTCCCCCTCGTCGCTCGCCAGCACGCCCTTCACCGCCCTCGCCCAGCCCGCCAACTTCCGATCGCGCGTGGCTTTGCTCATGTTCGGCTTGAAGCGATGCTCCAGCCGCCAGTTGTCGGCGAATTTTGCCGGCTCGGGATAGACGCCGGCCTGTAGCCCCGCGAGATACGCGGCCCCCAGCGCCGTCGTCTCCTGGATCATCGGGCGATCGACCGGGGCGTCGAGCAGGTCCGCGAGGCGCTGCATGGTCCAGTCCGACGCCGTCATGCCGCCATCGACGCGCAGCACGTTGGCGGCCTTCTCCCCGGGCCAGTCGGCGCGCATCGCTTCGCGGAGATCGGAGGTCTGGTAGCAGACACTCTCCAGCGCGGCGTGCGCGAGTTCGGCGGGGCCGGTATTGCGGGTCAGGCCGAACAGCGCGCCGCGCACGCGGGGATTCCAGTAGGGGGCGCCTAAGCCGACGAAGGCCGGCACCAGATAGACGCTCTGCATGGAATCGGATCTGTCGGCGAGCGGGCCGGTTTCGGACGCCTGCTTGATGATGCCTAGCCCATCGCGCAGCCATTGCACGGCGCTGCCTGCGACGAAGATCGAACCTTCGAGCGCGTAGGTGCGTTTGCCGTTCAGTTGATAGGCGATGGTGGTGAGCAGCTTGTTCTTCGAGGCGACCGGCGTCGTGCCGGTGTTGAGCAGCGCAAAGCAGCCGGTGCCGTAGGTCGATTTGATCATGCCGGGCGTGAAGCAGGCCTGGCCGATGGTCGCGGCCTGCTGATCGCCGGCGATACCTGAAATCGCGATCGCGCCGCCGAACAGGGTCGGGTCGCTGTCGCCGAATTTGGCGGAGGAGTCTTTTACCTCCGGCAGCATCGAGCGCGGCACGCGCAGCAGCTTTAAGAGTTCGTCGTCCCACTCGCCGGTGTGGATGTTGAACAGCAGCGTGCGCGAGGCGTTGGTGGCGTCGGTCGCGTGCATCTTGCCGCCTGTCAGCCGCCACAAGAGATAGCAATCGACCGTGCCGAACATCAGCTCGCCGCGGCCGGCGCGCTCGCGTGCGCCCGGGACGTGGTCGAGTATCCAGGCGACCTTGGTGCCGGAGAAATAGGGATCGATGATCAGGCCGGTCTTGGCCGAGATTGCCGGCTCGTGGCCTTCGCTCTTCAATTTGGCGCAGATATCTGATGTGCGGCGGTCCTGCCAGACAATGGCGCGGTGCACCGCCTGCCCCGTCGCGCGGTCCCACACCACGGTGGTCTCGCGCTGGTTGGTGATGCCGATGGCGGCGATGTCCTTTGCTTTCAGGCCGGCCTTTTCCAGCGCGGCGCGGCAGACCGTCAGCGTCGAGGTCCAGATGTCCTCGGGCTCGTGCTCGACCCAGCCGGAGGCCGGGAAATGCTGCGGAAACTCCTGCTGCGCGGTAGCGGCGATGGAGATGTCGCTGCGGAACACCATGGCGCGTGAGGACGTGGTGCCCTGATCGATGGCCAGCACAAAGGACATGACGTTGCTTCCCCGGGAAGTTTTGGTTGCGTGAGAGGCAATCCGATTGGGAGGCGGAGGTCAATATGGGGAGCCGACTGCCCTTACCCTCCCCTGGAGGGGGAGGGTCGGCTCACGTTGAGCGCAGCGAAATGTGAGACGGGGTGGGGTGACGGTCTCTCAGCTCGGGCACTGTTCGAGTGGAGAGACCGTCACCCCGCCCCGCCGCTCATTTCATGAGCGTCGACCCTCCCCCTCCAGGGGAGGGTAAGAGATCACGTCGCGGCTGTCGTCACGCCGCCATCGACCACAATCGTCTGGCCGGTCATGAAGGTCGAAGCATCGGAGGCGAGATACGCCACTGCGCCGGCGATTTCGTCGGGCTCGCCGATGCGGCGAAGGGGCGTGCCGGCGGTGCGGCGCTTGAGATTTTCCGGGTCTTCCCACAAGGCGCGGGCGAAATCGGTTTTCACCAGGCCCGGCGCCACGCAATTGACGCGGACGCCCTTCGGGCCCCATTCGCCGGCGAGGCTGCGGCACAGCGCGAAATCAGCGGCTTTGGAAATGCCGTAGGCGCCGATCACGGTGGAACCGCGCAGGCCCCCGATGGACGAGATGATCACCACCGAGCCGTTGCCGCGTTCGGCCATTTGCGGGATCGTCAGCGCGCAGAGCCAGATGTTGCTCTTGACGTTACTGCCCATGATCTTGTCGAAGGCCTCGTCCTTGATGTCGAGCAGCGGGCCATAATACGGATTCACCGCCGCGTTGCAGACGAGGATGTCGACCTTGCCGTAATGCTTGGTCGTGCCAGAGATCAGCGCCTCGACTTCCTCGCGGCGCGAGATGTTGCAGGGAATGACATGGGCGTCGCCGCCGGACTTTTTGATGCCTTCGGCGACTTCATGGCAGGCGTCGGCCTTGCGGCTGGAGATCACGACTTTCGCGCCGAGTTTGGCGAGCAGTTCGGCGGAGGAACGGCCGATGCCGCGGCTGGAGCCGGTGATGACGGCGACTTTTCCGGTGAGATCGAACGGGGTATTTTTCACTAGGCGTGCTCCCTGTTGTTTTTGTTTGTTGCAACTTTTTCCGTCATGGCCGGGCTTGACCCGGCCATCCACGACTTCCTTTGCCGCCAAGACGTGGATGCCCGGGACAAGCCCGGGCATGACGACTTTCATATGGCTGCGGTCGCGTGACCTACGACGAACGCGTTATACCAACCCGCCCGCATCTGTGACGCGGCGGAGATGATAGTCAGTGTCGCCAAAGGTGTTTTCGATCATGGTCAGCCGCTTGAAGTAGTGGCCGATCTTGGCTTCCTGGGTCATGCCGATGCCGCCGTGAAGCTGGATCGACTGCTGGCCGATGAACTTGCCGGACTTGCCGATCTGCACCTTGGCGGCGGCGACCGCGGTCGCGCGCTCTTTCGCGCTGTCGAAATCGGCCGCCATGGTCGCGAACATCGACATGCTGCGGGCCTGTTCGAGGGCTACGAACATGTCGGCGGCGCGGTGCTGCAGGGTCTGGAAGCTGCCGATCGGCACGCCGAACTGCTTGCGGGTCTTGAGATACTCGACGGTAGCCTTCAGCGATTCATCCATCGCGCCGACCGCTTCCGCGCACATCGCGGTGCGGGCTTCATCCACCACGCGCTCGATCAGCGGCAGAGCGTTCTCGGGATCGCCGATCGCAGCATCTGCGCCAACCTCGACGCCGGTCAGCGTGATGTCGGCGGCATGCAGGCCGTCCTGGGTCGGATAGCCCTTGCGGGTGACGCCCTTGGCGGCGGCCGGGACCAGGAACACGCCGATGCCGGTCTTGTCGCGCTGGCCGCCCTTGGTGCGTGCCGTCACGATCAGGGTGTCGGCGTTCTCGCCGTTGAGCACGACGAATTTTTCGCCGTCGATGACCCAGCCAGCGCCCTTCTTCTTGGCTGATGTTGCGACATCGCCGAGGTCGTAGCGGGAGTTCTTCTCGAGCTGCGCGAAGGCAAAGGTCTTGCTGCCGTCGATGATGCCGGGGATGTGCTGGGCTTTCTGCTCGGCCGAGCCGCCGTGACGCAGGAAGCCGCCGCCGATCACGACGGTGGCGAGATACGGCTCCAGCACCAGCGCCTTGCCGAGCGCCTCCATCACGATCATGGTCTCGACCGCGCCGGCGCCAAAGCCGCCATCGGCTTCGGCGAACGGCAGGCCCAGCAAGCCCTGCTCGGCGAGCTTGCCCCAGACGGCCTTGCTCCAGCCGCCCTTCTCTTTCTGGTACTTCTTGCGCGCATCGAAATCGTACGAGTCGGTCAAGAGACCGTCGATGCTTTCCTTGAGAAGGCGCTGCTCCTCGGACAAATCAAAATCCATGTTCTTTACTTTCTCCGGCTTAACCAAATTTCTCCGTCATGCCCGGGCTTGTCCCGGGCATCCACGTCTTGCTTTCTTTGCGTCAAGACGTGGATGGCCGGGTCAAGCCCGGCCATGACGACGGTGCGTGCGGCCGCGTCATTGCGCCACTAAAGCCCCAGCACCGCCTTGGTGATGATGTTGCGCTGGATCTCGTTGGAGCCGCCGTAGATCGAGACCTTGCGGTTGTTGAAGTAGCTCGGCGCGATCTGGGCGGTCCAGTCCATGGTCTCGTTGGAGCCGTCGTCGCCGTGGATGTCGTAAGGCGCGGCGAACGGGCCGATCACTTCCATCAGGAGTTCGGTGGTGGTCTGCTGGATTTCCGAACCCTTGATCTTCAGGACCGAGGACGCCGGGTTGGGCTTGCCCTTGCCGTGCTTGCCTTCATCCGCGACGACACGAAGCTGCGTGAGCTCGAGCGCCTTCAGCTCGATCTCGCAGGCCGCCAGCTTCTCGCGGAAGCCCTGGTCCTCGATCACGGGCTTGCCGTTCTGTTCGACCTTGGAGGCGAGATCCTTGATGCGGCGCAGCCGCTCCTTGGAGACGCCGACGCGGGCGATACCGGTGCGCTCGTTGCCGAGCAGGAACTTTGCGTAATCCCAGCCCTTGTTCTCCTCACCGATCAGATTCTCGACCGGCACCTCGACGTCGTCGAAGAACACTTCGTTGACCTCACGGCCGCCGTCGATGGTTTCGATCGGGCGCACGGTAACGCCCTTCGACTTCATGTCGAACACGATGAAGGAGATGCCCATCTGCTTCTTCGCATTGGTGTCGGTGCGGCACAGGCAGAAGATCATGTCGGCGTGCTGGGCGAGCGTGGTCCAGGTCTTTTGGCCGTTGATGATGTACTTGTCGCCCTTGCGCTCGGCCTTGGTTTTCAGCGAGGCGAGGTCCGATCCCGAGCCGGGCTCCGAAAAGCCCTGGCACCACCAGTCGTCGACATTGGCGATGCGCGGCAGGTACTGCTTCTTCTGCGCCTCGTTGCCGAAGGTGTAGATGACCGGGCCGACCATGCTGACGCCGAAGGCGAGCGGCGCCGGCGCCGGGTGCATCTGCAGCTCTTCGTTGAAGATGTAGTGCTGCACCGAGGTCCAGCCCGTGCCGCCATATTCCTTCGGCCAGTGCGAACAGCCCCAGCCCTTCTTGTTCAGGATGCGCCACCAGGCGACCATCTCGTCCTTGGAGAGGTGACGCCCCTCCACCATCTTGCGCCGCGTCTCCGGCGGCACGTTGTCCCGGAAGAAGGCCCTCACCTCCTCACGAAACGCGATTTCTTCCTTGCTGAAAGCGAGATCCATCGGATCCTCCTGTGAGCGAATTGGACTTATTGGTAACGCGAACTCTCTATCTCGTCGTCCCTGCGAACGCAGGGACCCATAACCACCGTCGTTAGCGTTGCAAAAGCCGTCTCCCAGACTGCCCCGAACCAAGGCCGCGGCGTATGGGTCCCGGCTCAAGGCCGGGACGACGGCGGAGTCTAGGAACGACCTCCCGATACGGCTTGCTGTTTCGATGGCGCAGCCTGCGGCTGTTGCTGCATGCGCAATTCGTGGCGTGACAACTTTCCGACCGGCGTGCGCGGCAACTCGTCGACGAAATCGACCGCCGCCGGAATCTCGTGCTTGCCGAGCTTGCCGGTGAGGAAGGCGCGCAATTCATCCAGCGTAAAGGCCTTTGCATCCGCACGCAGCTTGATGAAGGCTTTGGCGGCTTCGCCGCGGTAATCGTCCGGGATGCCGATCACGATCACTTCCTGAACGGAAGGATGGGTGTAGATCGCCTGCTCGATCATCTGCGGATAGACGTTGAAGCCGCCGGAGATGATCATGTCCTTCTTGCGGTCGACCAGATAGAAATAGCCGTCGGCGTCCATGTAGCCGATATCGCCGGTGAGGAAGCGGTCGCCGACAAAAGCTTCGGCGGTTTCCTTCGGCCGGTTCCAGTAACCCTTGGTGACGTTCGGACCGCGGATGCGGATTTCGCCGGCCTCGCCCACCGGCATCAGCTTGGTCGGGTCGTCCAGCGACACCACGTCCATCTCGATACCGGGCAGCATCAGGCCGATCGACCCGGGCTTGTCCGGGCCTTCCTTGGGGTGAGCGGTGCCGGGCGAGCAGGTCTCGGTCATGCCCCAGCCGCTCTTCAGTTTCATGCCGACCCGGCGCTCGAAAATTCTGGCGACCTCGACCGGCAGCGGCGCGCCGCCGGAGCCGCAGGACACCAGCGAGGACAAGTCGCGCTTGTCGAGATCGGGAAGTGCTGCGATCGCGATCCACATCGTCGGCACGCCCGGGAAGGCGGTCGCGCGCTTGACCTCGATGTCGCGCATCACGGCCTCGACATCAAAACGCTGGTGCAGCGAGATCAGATGGCCGCGCCGGATTGCGGAGAGCAGCACCACCGTCAACGCATAGATGTGGAACAGCGGCAGCACGCAGATCACACGCTCGATCGCATTGCGCTCGGCGCGCGCCGGCCTGCCCCAGACATCGTAGACCGACACCGCCGAAGTCAGATTGCCGTGGCTGAGCATCGCGCCCTTGGGCAATCCCGTGGTGCCGCCGGTATATTGCAGTAACGCGACGTCATCCGCCGAGATCGCCGGCCACTGCGCCGGCTTCGCCGCGCCATCGGTGAATTGTTTGTAGGTGATGATCTTCGGATTGTCCGGCAGCGCCGCCTGCGGCGTGCCGACCTTGCCCCAGTGATCGTCCTCGCAGACGATCAGGCGGTCGAGCAGACCCTTGTCGAGAAACTTCAGCGCGGTCGGCAACAGCACCGACAGATTGCTGGTGACGAGCACGCGCGCGCCGGAGTCCGTGAGCTTGTGCGACAGCGCGATCTCGCCGTCGAGCGGCGACAGGTGCACGACACGCGCCCCCGCCTTCAGCGCGCCGAAGAAATTGACGGGATGATCCGGCGAATTGCCGAGGAATAGCGCGACCGAACTGTTCTTGCCGTAGCCGGCGCGAAGGAAGGCGCCGGCAGCGATCTCGACCCTGTCTTCCAGTTCGGCGTAGCTGATCGGCCGGTCGCGGAATTCGATCGCGGGGCGCGGTCCGAATTCGGCGGCGGCTTCCGACAACAGGTCCGGCAGCGTGCCGCGCGCGATCGCGTCGTCCCAGCGGACGCCTTCCGGATAGAACTGTTCGCCGGGGTGGGTCATGGCTCTCTAGAAGATAGGTCGTCATTCCGAACTTGCGCCTCCCGGCGCACCTCCGATGCGCAATTGCGCATCGGAGAATGACGGGTGGTTGCCATCAAGCCGCCTTCGACTGCGCGGCCAGCGACGCAAAGGTCTTGCCTTCGGCGGCGAGACGCTTGAGCAGCGGCGCCGGTTCGAGCGAGGGATCGTTGGTCTCCTTGGCGTAATAGGAGAGACGCTCGGCGATGTGCTTGAGACCGACCTGATCGGCGTAGAACATCGGGCCGCCGCGATAGATCGGCCAGCCATAGCCGTAGAGCCAGATCACGTCGATGTCGCTCGGACGCGCCGCGATGTTCTCTTCGAGGATGCGCGCACCCTCGTTGATCATCGGGTACATCATGCGCTCGAGGATCTCGTCGTCGCTGACGACGCGCTTCTTGCGGCCGAGGCGCTGCAAGGTCTCGTCGATCAGTTTTTCGACTTCCGGATCCGGCAGCGCCGCGCGGGACCCGGCTTCATACTTGTAATAGCCCTTGCCGGTCTTCTGGCCGAAGCGCCCGGCCTCGCACAGCGCGTCGGCGATTTCCGACTTGATGCCGCGGTCTTTCCGCGAACGCCAGCCGATGTCGAGGCCGGCGAGATCGCTCATTGCGAACGGGCCCATCGGCATGCCGAATTTCGTCACCACGGCGTCGACCTGCTGCGGCAACGCGCCTTCGAACAGCAGCTTTTCCGACTGCTTGCCGCGCTGGGCCAGCATCCGGTTGCCGACAAAGCCGTCGCAGACGCCAACCACGGCCGGCACCTTTGCGATCTTGCGCGCGATCGAGACGGCAGTTGTCAGCGCATCCGGCGCGGTCTTGTCGGCGCGGACGATCTCGCACAGCTTCATGACGTTGGCCGGCGAGAAGAAGTGCATGCCGAGCACGTCCTGCGGACGCTTTGTAACCTTCGCGATCTCGTCGATGTTGAGGTACGAGGTGTTGGAAGCCAGCACCGCGCCCGGCTTGGCGTGCTTGTCGAGCGCCTCGAACACTTCCTTCTTGACCGCCATGGTTTCGAACACGGCCTCGATCACCAGGTCAGCGTCCTTGACATTCTCGAGGCCAACCACGCCTGTGATCAGGCCCATGCGCTTGGCCGGAGCGTCGGCGGGGATGCCGCCGCGCGCGGCGGTTGCCTCGTAGTTCTTCTGCATCACGCCGAGGCCGCGCTTGAGCTGCTCTTCGCCGGTCTCGATCAGCGTCACCGGAATACCGGCATTGGCGAACGACATCGCGATACCGCCACCCATGGTGCCGGCGCCGATGATGGCGACGCGCTCGACGGGACGCGGCTTGGTGCCCTCGGGCACACCGGCGATCTTGGCGGCTTCGCGCTCGGAGAAGAAGGCGTAGCGCTGCGCTTTGGACTGGTCGCTGGCGACGAGCTTGAGGAAACCTTCACGCTCCTTCTTCAACCCTTCGTCGAACGGCAGCTCGATGGCGGCGCGCACCGCATCGGCTGCGGCGAACGGCGCTTCCAGTCCGCGCGCCTTCTTGGTCAATGCGGCAACCGCATTGGTGAAGATCGAAATGTCGGCCTTGGCCGCCGCGAGCTTGGAGTCGTCATCGCGCAGCTTGCGCAGAGGGCGCTTCTCCGCGAGCACGTGGAGGGCAAAGGCCACGCCGCCGGCGGCCGGACCTTCAACGATTTCCTCGATCAGGCCGTTCTTCAGGGCTTCCGCTGCGCTGATCGGATCGCCGCTGACGATCATCTTGACCGCGAGTTCCGGACCGACCGCGCGCGGCAGGCGCTGCGTGCCGCCGGCGCCGGGCAGAAGGCCGAGCTTCACTTCGGGCAGGCCAAGCTTGGCTTCCTTGGTCGCAACGCGATAGTGGCATGCCAGAGCGACTTCGAGGCCGCCGCCGAGCGCCGTGCCGTGAATGGCGGCAATGATCGGCTTCGGCGAGTTCTCCATCAGGACAAGCACTTCGGCGAGACCCGGCGGCTTCGGCGGCTTGCCGAATTCGGTGATGTCGGCGCCGGCGATGAAGGTGCGGCCTGCGCAGGTCAGCACGATGGCCTTCACTTCGGCGTCCGCAATCGCGCTCTTCATGCATTCGAAGATGCCGCCGCGCACCGCGGCGCTGAGCGCGTTTACCGGAGGGCTGTTGACCGTGACGATGGCGATGACGTCTTGACGCTCGAGTTTTACCACTTCGCTCACGGGACTCTCCCTGGATCGTTTGTTCTCTGGATCGTTTGTTCTTGGATGCCGCTCAACTTGCGTTGAGTAGCTACGGGTCGATTTCGCTAATTTCGCACTGCGAAATTTAATTCCACATCTTGACACGGAGGGTTATTTTGAAGCACGTCCGTTGTCAACGAGCTCATCAGCAGTAGCGGGTAATGAAGCGTCCAGGGAAAAAAGTGGCGACCGATCGCAGCTTCGTCGTCGCGCTTTCCCGCGGACTTGATGTGTTGCGCGCATTTCATCCCAACGACGGACTGCTCGGCAATCAAGAACTCGCCGCCCGTACTAATTTGCCGAAGCCAACCATTTCCCGGCTGACCTACACCCTGACCAAGCTGGGTTATCTTACACCCGTTCCGCGTTTCGAGAAGTATCAGCTCGCGCCATCAGCCATGGCGCTGGGGTATGCCGCCCTTGCCAATCTTGGCGTTCGGCATTTGTCCGAGCCCTATCGTGAAGAACTGATGCGCGAGACCGGCGGCGCCGTCGCCGTCGGCGGACGCGACCGTCACAGCATGATCTATTTCGGGCAGAGCCGTAACGGGTTGACGCTCGGCGTACAGCTCGACGTCGGTTCGCGCGTACCGATTGCGACTTCGGCGATGGGACGTGCCTATATCTGGGCACTGCCCGACGACGAACGCGCCTCTTTATTGCGCGACCTGCGCGACCATTACGGCAGCCGATGGGCACGGATGCGCGACGGCATCGAACGCTCGGGCGAAACCGTGGCGAAACACGGCTTCGCGATTTCCGCAGGTGAATGGCAGAACGACGTGCACGCGGTAGGTGTGGCGCTGAAGCTCAATGACGGAACCGGGCCGTATGCCTTCAATTGCGGCGCGCCGGCATTCCGCTTTACGGAAGAACGCTTGATGGCCGACATTGGACCTCGCCTTGTCACGATGGTAAGGAAAATCGAGGCAGCGCTGGGCGGCGCAGCGCCGCAATCCAAAAAAACAGAAAACAAGAAGTTGAAAGCAGGAGGGAAAGTTGCACGTTTGGCCGAGGGGATCAGATAGCCTTCACCATGACCGGCGAAAATTTTCGCTCGGTCATTCCCGCTCCGTGATCAGGGCGGGCGAGACGACATGACGCAGGCACAGCTCGCGCAGGGAAATGCTCCCCTGCTCGCGGTTCGCGACGTCAGCGTCGTGTTCGGCGGTATCATCGCGCTGAATGGCGTGTCCTTCGACATGCACAAAGGCGCAATCCTCGGCCTGATCGGACCGAACGGCGCCGGCAAGACGACGTTGTTCAACTGTCTCTCCAGACTCTATCAGCCGAGCTCCGGCGATATCCTGATGGAGGGCGCGAGCATCCTGACGCGTCCGCCGCACCGGATCGCCGAAATCGGCATCGGCCGCACCTTCCAGAACGTCGCGCTGTTTCCCAATCTGTCGGTGCTCGACAACGTTCGCGTCGGCACCCACGCGCGCACTTCAAGCGACATCATCTCGGACTCGCTGAAGCTCGCCTGGGTTCGCCGCACCGAAGCCGACGTCAACAAGAAGGTCCACGAGATCCTCGATTATCTGGATCTCAATGACGTCGCCCACACGGTGGTCTCCGGCCTGCCCTTCGGCACCCAGAAGCGCGTCGAACTCGCGCGCGCACTCGCCGCCGATCCGAAGATCCTGCTGCTCGACGAGCCCGCCGGTGGCCTCAACCACGAAGAAGTCCATGTGCTCGGCGATCTGATCCGCCGCATTCGCGACGAGCGCCACATGACCGTGCTGCTCGTCGAACATCACATGGGTCTGGTGATGTCGATCGCCGACCACGTCGTTGCACTCAACTTCGGCCGCAAGCTCGCCGAAGGAACACCGGCCCAGGTCCAGGCCGACCCGGATGTCATCAAAGCCTATCTGGGGAGCAAGGACCAATGACCGCGATGCTCAACATCAAGGATCTCCGTGCCTATTACGGCCAGGTCCAGGCGCTTCATGGCCTGAGCTTCTCCCTCAACGAGGGCAGCCTGACCACGCTGCTCGGCGCCAACGGCGCCGGCAAGACCACCACCTTGCGGGCGATCTGCAACATGGTGCGTTCGACCGGCGCGATCGAGTTCGAGGGCAAGCCGCTCTCCGGCAAATCGACCGAAAACGTCGTTCGTCTCGGGATTGCGCATGTGCCGCAGGGCCGCGGCACCTTCACCACCATGACGGTGGAGGAAAACCTGCAGCTCGGCGCCATCACCCGCAACGACAAGAAGGGCGTGGTGGCCGATATCGAGCGCATGTACGAGCACTTCCCGGTGCTGAAAGAACGGCACACCCAGCAGGCCGGCACACTGTCGGGCGGCGAGCAGCAGATGCTCGCGGTTGCGCGTGCGCTGATGCTGCGTCCGCGGCTGATGTTGCTGGACGAGCCGTCGTTCGGCCTCGCGCCGCTTATCGTGCGCGAGCTTTTCAAGATCCTCGGCAAGATCAACCGCGAGGACAAGGTCACCATTCTGGTGGTGGAGCAGAACGCGCAACTCGCGCTGGAGCTCGCGGACAAGGCCTACGTTATTGAAACCGGACGTATCGTGATGTCGGGAAGCGCTGCCGAAATCGCGAACAACGAAGACGTCCGTAAATCCTATCTCGGTTATTGAGGAGCGCAGCCGTGGAACTTTTTATCAACCAAGTCCTGGCTGGCATTGCCACAGGTGCGATCTATGCCTGCATGGCGCTCGCCGTCGTCATGATCTACCAGGCGATCGACCATCTCAATTTCGCTCAGGGCGAGATGGCGATGTTCTCGACGTTCATCGCCTGGCAGCTGATGCAATGGGGTGTGCCGTATTGGTGGGCATTCCTTCTCACCCTGGCGTTCTCGTTCGCGGGCGGCATCGCCATCGAGCGTATGTTGTTCAAGCCGCTTGCCAAGGCGCCGGTCCTGACCAACGTCGCCGGCTTCATCGCATTGTTTGCGATCGTGAACAGCGTCGCGGGGCTGACCTGGGACTTCACGATCAAGCAGTTTCCGACGCCGTTCGGATCCTCGCCCTTTCTCGGCAGTCAGCTGATCTCGACCCATCAGGCCGGCATGATCGGCGTCACGGTGGGACTGTTGATCCTGCTCTATCTGTTCTTTCAGTTCACCCGGATTGGCCTTGCGATGCGCGCGGCCGCGTCGTTGCCGGAATCGGCACGGCTGGTCGGCATCAACACCAGCTGGATGATCGCGCTTGGCTGGGGCATGGCGTCCGCGATCGGCGCGATCGCCGGCATCCTGATCGCACCTGTCGTGTTCCTGGAGCCCAACATGATGGGCGGCGTCCTGATCTACGGGTTTGCCGCCGCAGTCCTCGGCGGCCTCACCAGCCCGCTCGGAGCGGTGATTGGGGGGTTCCTGGTCGGCGTATTCGAAAATCTCGCTGGAACCTATATCCCCGGCGTCGGCAATGAACTGAAATTGCCCATCGCGCTGGCCCTAATCATCACCGTATTGGTTCTCAAACCGGCGGGCCTGTTTGGCCGGCCCATCGTGAAGCGAGTTTGATCATGAGCTCAGTTGACGAAGTCGCAAACGAGGCACCGGCGGTCGAGGCCGTTCCGAAGCGAGCCATGACACTGGGCTACGGCACCTCGCTCGTGGTGCTGGCATTGTTGATCATCGGGCCGATGTTCGTGAAGAACTTCATCGTTTTCCAGATGACGATGTTGCTGATCTACGCGCTGGCGGTTCTGGCGCTGAACATCCTGACCGGCGGCAGCGGCCAGTTTTCGCTGGGCCAAAGCGCCTTCTACGCGGTCGGCGCTTATACCTCCGCCATTCTGATGGAGCATATGGGCGTAAACTACGCTCTGACATTACCCATTGCCGGCATCATCTGCTTTGGCTTCGGGTTTTTGTTCGGTCAGCCGGCGCTGCGCTTGAGCGGCATCTATCTGGCCCTGGCGACCTTCGCGCTGGCCGTGGCCATGCCACAACTGCTGAAGCTCGGCTTCTTCGAACACTGGACCGGCGGCGTTCAGGGCCTGGTGGTGACCAAGCCGGATGCGCCGTTCGGGCTGCCGATCTCGCAGGACAGGTGGCTGTATTATTTCACGCTCGTGGTTTCGATCGGGATCTATATCGCCTCGGTCAACCTGCTGAAATCGCGCTCGGGCCGCGCCTTCATGGCGATCCGCGACAACGAGATCGCGGCCTCCGCGATGGGCGTCGACGTTGCGCTGTACAAGACGCTGGCGTTCGGCGTCTCAGCCGGCATCACCGGTGTTGCCGGCGGTCTCGGCGCCATCGCGGTGCAGTTCGTGGCCCCCGACGGCTACACCATCACGCTCGCGATCTCGCTGTTCCTCGGCATGGTCGTCGGCGGCGTGGGCTGGCTGCCGGGATCGATCGTAGGCTCCGCCTTCATCATCTTCGTGCCGAATATCGCCGAGCATATCTCGAAGGGTCTCTCCGGCGCCGTATTCGGCGTGCTCCTGTTCCTCGTCATCTTCCTCGTGCCGCACGGCGCAAGGCAGGTCGCGATCGTTGCCCAGCAACTGATCGGTAAACTCAAGAAGTAACTCACCCAGGAGAATCAATGCGTTCCGCAACAATAAGAAGCGCCGCCTTTTGGACGGCGCTCGTGACTTTCGCTGTCACAAACGGCAGTGCACTTGCCCAAAAGAAGTACGATACCGGTGCGACCGATACTGAAATCAGGATCGGTCACATCGTGCCCTACAGCGGCCCGGCCTCCGCCTATGGCGTCATCGGCAAGACCGAAGAAGCCTATTTCAAGATGGTCAACGAAAATGGCGGCATCAACGGACGCAAGATCAAGTTCGTTTCCTATGACGACGCCTACAGTCCACCGAAGGCCGTCGAACAGGTGCGCAAACTCGTCGAGAGCGACGAGGTGCTGGTGGTATTCAATCCGCTCGGCACGCCGTCCAACAGTGCGATCCAGAAATACCTGAATTCCAAGAAGGTCCCGCAACTGTTCGTCGCCACCGGCGCCACCAAGTGGAACGATCCGAAGCACTTTCCGTGGACCATCGGATGGCAGCCCAGCTATCAGAGCGAAGCGCTGATCTACGCGAAATACGTGATGAAGGAAAAGCCGGACGCCAAAATCGTCGTGCTCTACCAGAACGATGATTTCGGCAAGGACTACGTCAAGGGACTCAAGGACGGCTTCGGCGCCAAGGCGTCGATGATCGTCGCCGAGGAAAGCTACGAGATTTCGGAGCCGACGATCGACAGCCATATCGTCAAGCTCAAGGCCACGGGCGCCGATGTCTTCATCAGCATCACAACGCCAAAGTTCGCGGCCCAGGCGATCAAGAAGCTAGCCGAGATCGACTGGAAGCCGATGCACATCCTATCCAACGTTTCGATTTCGGTCGGCAGCGTGATCAAGCCGGCGGGATTCGAGAACGCGCAAGGCATCCTGTCGGCCGCCTACGCCAAGGACGCAGCCGACCCGCAATGGCAAGACGATCCCGGGATGAAGAAGTTTCTCGCCCTGCTCGACAAGTACTATCCCGAGGCCGACAGGCTCAACAGCTCGGTGGTCTACGGCTACGGCGCAGCCCAGACCCTGGCCAAGATCCTCGAGATGTGCGGTGACGACCTCACCCGCGCAAACATCATGAAGCAGGCCGCGAACCTGAAGGACTTCACGCCCGATACGCTGCTGCCAGGCGTCAAGATCAACACGTCGGCCACCGACTTCGCGCCGATCGAGCAACTTCAGATGATGCGCTTCAAGGGCGAGAAGTGGGACCTGTTCGGCGACGTCATCAGCGGCGACGCCGGCCATTAACTAATATTCCGCCGGACGGTAGTTTCCCGGGGATCAGACTAAATATCGCCTCCCGCGACGCAGTCGCGGGGGGCTTTTTGTTGCTGGACGCGGCCGAAAGGTATTCAATGTCCCCAAGAGCCGCCAAGCGCTCCAATCAAAAAGAAGATGACACATCCATCGTGATCCCAGGGAGATCAAAATGTCCGTTATCAATTTGCGACTGGGAGCCTTTGCGGCTGCCCTCGCACTGCTCGCCGCGACCAGCAGCGGCGCATTGGCACAAAAGAAATACGACACCGGCGCGAGCGATACCGAAATCAAGATCGGCAACATCATGCCCTACAGCGGGCCGGCCTCGGCCTACGGCGTGATCGGAAAAACCGAAGAGGCCTATTTCAGGAAGATCAACGCCGAGGGCGGCATCAACGGCCGCAAGATCAACTTCGTCAGCTATGACGACGCCTACAGCCCGCCAAAGACAGTGGAGCAGGCGCGCAAGCTGGTGGAGAGCGACGAGGTGTTGCTCGTCTTCAATTCGCTGGGCACCCCGCCGAACACGGCGATCCAGAAATATATGAACACGAAGAAGGTACCGCAGTTATTCGTCGCCACCGGCGCAACCAAGTGGAACGACCCCAAGGAATTCCCCTGGACCATGGGCTGGCAGCCCAACTACCAGAGCGAGTCGCAGATCTACGCCAAGTACATTTTGAAGAACAACCCGAACGCCAAGATCGGCATCCTCTATCAGAACGACGATTACGGTAAGGACTATCTGAAAGGCTTCAAGGACGGACTTGGCGCCAAGGCCGCATCGATGATCGTCCTGGAGGAGAGTTATGAGGTCTCCCAACCGACGATCGACTCCCACATCGTCAAGCTCAAGTCGTCCGGCGCTGACGTCTTCTTCAACATCACCACACCGAAGTTTGCGGCGCAGGCGATCAAGAAGAACGCCGAGATCGGCTGGAAGCCGCTGCACTTCCTCAACAACGTTTCGGGCTCGATCGGCAGCGTGATGAAGCCAGCCGGCTTCGAGAACGGACAGGACATCATCTCGTCGCAATACTTCAAGGATCCGACCGACGCGCAATGGAAGAGTGATGCCGGGATGAAGGCCTGGAACGAGTTCCTGGACAAGTATTATCCGGAAGCCAACCGCGCCGACGCGTCGGTAATGTACGCCTACATCGTCGCTCAAGGCCTGGTTCATGTGCTGAAGGCCTGCGGCGACGACCTGACCCGCGCTAACGTCATGAAGCAGGCGGCGAGCATCAAGGACCTCGAAGTCGGCGGCCTGCTCCCCGGGGTCAAGGTCAACACCTCGGCGACCGACTTTGCTCCGCTATCGCAACTGCAGTTGATCAGGTTCAAGGGCGAAACCTGGGAGCGTTTCGGCGAGATTCTCTCCGGCGACGTCGGCGGCTAGCACGCCGAGGCCGTCTACGAAAGAAGCAGCCCCTGCGGCCTTGCCGCAGGGGCTTTTTGTTGTGAGGCTTGCGGCAAGATGGTAAGCAAATTGCCGTAAAAAGAGCTTCATTCAAGGGGCCCGACGGTTAACATTATTAAATGAAAAGGGAGAGACGTAATGTCCGCAATCAAAAAACTGGCGGTTCTATCCGCGGCGTTTGGACTACTCGCCGCATCGTCGAGCAGCGTGCTCGCACAGAAGAAATACGATTCCGGCGCGAGCGATACCGAAATCAAGATCGGCAACATCATGCCCTACAGCGGACCGGCTTCCGCCTATGGTGTGATCGGCAAAACCGAGGAAGCCTACTTCAAGAAGATCAACGCCGAGGGCGGCATCAACGGCCGCAAGATCAACTTCATCAGCTATGACGACGCCTACAGCCCGCCGAAGACCGTGGAACAGGCGCGCAAGCTGGTCGAGAGCGATGAAGTCCTGCTCGTCTTCAACCCGCTCGGCACGCCGCCGAACACGGCGATCCAGAAGTACCTCAACAGCAAGAAGGTGCCGCAACTGTTCGTCGCGACCGGCGCCACCAAGTGGAACGATCCGAAAACCTTCCCGTGGACGATGGGCTGGCAGCCCAACTACCAGAGCGAAACCATCATCTACGCCAAGTACATCCTGAAGAATTTTCCGAATGCCAAGATCGGCGTGCTCTACCAGAACGACGACTACGGCAAGGACTATCTGAAGGGCTTCAAGGACGGACTCGGTGCGAAGGCCGCCTCGATGATCGTCATGGAAGAGAGCTACGAAGTATCCGAGCCGACGATTGACTCCCACATCGTCAAGCTGAAGGCGACCGGCGCCGACGTGTTCATCAACATCACCACGCCGAAATTCGCGGCGCAGGCGATCAAGAAAAACGCCGAGATCGGCTGGAAACCCACGCACTTCCTCAACAATGTCTCGGCCTCGATTGGCGCCGTCATGAAGCCCGCCGGTTTCGAAGCCAGCCAGGGCATCATCTCCTCCGCCTACCTCAAGGACACGTCCGACCCGCAGTGGAAGGACGATGCCGGCATGAAGGCGTTCGACGAGTTCCTGACGAAGTACTTCCCGGAAGGCAACCGCATCGACGGATCGGTGATGTTCGGTTACACCGTCGCGCAGGGACTTGTTCACGTGTTGAAGGCATGCGGCGACAACCTGACGCGCGAAAACGTTATGAAGCAGGCTGCCAACATCAAGGAGCTTCAGCTCGGTGGCCTGTTGCCGGGCATCAAGGTCAACACCTCGCCGACCGACTTCGCGCCGATCTCGCAGGTCCAGCTGCAGCGGTTCAAGGGCGAAGCCTGGGAGTTGTTCGGCGAGATCATGAGCGGCGACGTCGGCGGCTAGTCATTTCGAGTTCTGATCGGCCCATTTGCGGGCCTGAGGCACCCCCGCGGCTCGCCGCGGGGGTTTTCTTTTGGAGCGATTGGATGGATAACCAGACCCCCGTCCCGCTGCAGCCCCGTTGTAGACCATGACCGACCGGCGTCCCCTTTTGCGTGCGATCTTCGACGCGGCCGTTGCGGCCGCGCATCCCGACGTCGTGCTCTCGGCGCATCTGCGCCCGGCGCCGAAGGGTAAGGTGATCTGCCTCGCCGCCGGCAAGGGCGCGGCGGCGATGGCCGCCGCAGCCGAGCGGCATTACCTCGATACGCTGGGGCTCGATCCCGTGCGACTGACCGGCCTGGCCACCACGCGGCACGGACACGGCGTGCCGACGCGGCGGATCAGGGTCGTCGAGGCCGGCCACCCGGTGCCCGACGAAGCCGGGCTGAAAGCCGCCGATGAAACGCTGCGCCTCGCCGCTGAGGCAACCGCTGACGATCTGTTGCTGGTGCTGCTGTCCGGCGGCGGCTCCGCGAACTGGATCGCACCGGCCGACGGCGTTTCGTTCGTACAGAAGCAGCAGGTGAACCGCGCATTGTTGCGCTCGGGTGCGCCGATCGGCGAGATGAATATCGTCCGCAAACATCTGTCGCGGATCAAGGGCGGACGGCTGGCCCGCGCCGGACAGCGCGCCGCCGAGATCGTTACGCTCGCAATCTCCGACGTGCCGCATGACGATCCGTCCGCGATTGCATCAGGACCGACGGTGCCGGATCCGAGCACGCTGGCGGACGCCCGCGCGCTGGTGGCGCGGTATAATCTCACGGTGGACGATGCCGTCAGGCGCGCGCTCGAGGATCCCGCGAACGAGAGTTGCAAGCCCGGCGATGGCGCGTTTGCTCGCGCGCAATTCGAGATGATTGCGAAGCCGAAGGCGTCGCTCGACGCGGCCATCAAGGTCGCAAAGGACGCCGGCTATGAGGTCATAGGCCTCGGCGCCGATCTCGAAGGCGAGGCGCGCGATGTTGCGGCCGATCATGCGCGCCTGGCGCTGAAAGCACGCAGCGAAGGCAAACGCATCGCGATCCTTTCGGGCGGCGAACTCACGGTGACCGTGCGCGGCAATGGCCGTGGCGGCCCCAACCAGGAATATGCGCTGGCGCTGGCGGATCTTCTGAAGGACACTTCAGGCATTGTGGCGCTGGCCGCGGACACCGACGGCGCCGACGGCGGCGCCGGCAGCGCGACCGATCCGGCCGGCGCCGTGGTCGATCAGACGACGTTTGCGAAGATGAAGTCGCTCGGCCTCTCACCCGCGGCCTATCTCGCCAACAACGATGCCACCGCGTTCTTTGCAGCCACCGGCGATCTGCTGCTGACCGGCCCGACGCTCACCAACGTCAATGACGTCAGGGTGATCCTGGTGGACCCCGCCTAGGTTTTCCGCGCGGCTGCCAGCATCCTGTACGTGCCAAAACGACGTTAACGCGCTGTTGAGCAAGTTGCGAAGAACCGGCGCGCATTGTCCATCTCGAAGGCGCGAATTCACCAGCTTGGGCTTCTAATGGCCGCGCTCCTGGAGGGAGGAGAGCCGCCGATAGCGGCTGGGGAAACGCTATATGACGGATTACGGCCAGATAACCGCCCCGCGGTCAGCGCCCTTGAGTGCGCGGCTCGAGGAGGCGATCAACCATTTATCGCTCGGGATCGTCATTTTCGACGAGAAACGCGAAGTCGTTTTCTGCAACGCCCGTTACAGGGACATGTACGGGCTGTCGCCTGAACAGGTGAAGCCGGGCACACCGACCAGTGAACTGATCCGGCATCGGCTGGATCTCGGCCTGAAGGTGCCGGTCGCGCCCGATGATTACATCCGTGCGCGCGTCGGCCATGACATCGCACTCGACACCACGGTGCAGGAATTCACTGACGGCCGGATCATCGCCTACACCGTCTATCCGATACCCGGCGGCGGCGGGATGGCGACCCATGAGGACATCACCGAGCGCGAAGAGCTCAATGCCCGGCTGAAGAAACAATACGAACTCGGCAGGGAGCAGGAAGAGACGCTGCGCGTCAGGAACTTCCAGTTCGACACCGCGATCAACAACATGTCGCAGGGGCTGTGCTTCTTCGATTCCGACCACCGCCTGATCGTCTGCAACGATCGCTTTGTCGAGATGTACGATATCGCGCCCGAGCGCGTCAGCCCCGGCATGTCGCTGATCGAGATCGTCGACCTGCGCTTCGAAGCCGGCAGCTTTCCCGCCATGACGCGGGACGAGTATCTGCGCTGGCGCACCAATGTGGCGGTTTCCAACGAGGCAAAGGACAGCATCGTCGAATTGATGAACGGGCGCACCTTCAAGATCCGTCACCGGCCGATGCCCGGCGGCGGCTGGGTCGCGACACATGAGGACATCACCGAGCAGCGCCAGTCCGAGGTCAAGATCGAATACATGGCGCACCACGATGCGCTGACCGATTTGCCCAACCGGGTGCTGTTGAACGATCGGCTCGAATACGCGCTGGGCAGGATTCAGCACGACGAAATGGTAGCCGTCCATCATCTCGACCTCGATCAGTTCAAGGCCGTGAACGATACGTTCGGCCATCCCTGCGGCGACAAGCTGCTCAAGATCGTCGCCGAACGGCTGCGCGGGCTCGTTGGCGAGGCCGATACGATCGCGCGGATGGGCGGCGATGAATTCGTGATCGTGCAGGCCACGATCGCGGACCCCGCCGACGCCACTTCGCTGGCGCAGGCCGTCATCGACGCGCTGAGCGAGCCCTATGACATCGATGGCCAACAGGCCGTGATCGGCGTCAGCATCGGCATTTCGGTCGGTCCGGGCGACGGATCGGATCCCGATAAATTGTTGCGCAACGCCGACCTCGCACTCTATCGCGCCAAGAGCGACGGCCGCGGCACGTTCCGCTTCTTCGAGCCCGCGATGGACCTGCAGATGCAGACCCGCCGCGTCATGGAGCAGGACCTGCGCAAGGCGCTGCCGGCAGGCGAGTTCGAGCTGCATTACCAGCCGGTTGTCAACCTGGCGAGCAAGGAAATCAGCGGCTTTGAAGCCTTGATACGCTGGAATCATCCGTCCAAGGGGTTGATCTCGCCGGCCAACTTCATCCCGCTGGCCGAAGAGATCGGCTTCATCGTCCCGATGGGCGAGTGGGTCATCCGGCAGGCTTGCGCCACCGCGGCGCAATGGCCCGACAACCTTCATGTCGCCGTCAATATTTCAGCGATCCAGTTTCGCAGTCCTGGCCTGATGCAGGTGATCATCGGCGCGCTCGCGGCTTCCGGCCTCGAGGCCACGCGGCTGGAAATCGAAATCACCGAGAGCGTGTTGCTCCACAACAAGGAGGCGACGCTTGCGGTGCTGCATCAGTTGCGGGCGCTCGGAATCCGGATCGCGATGGACGATTTCGGCACCGGATATTCGTCGCTGACGTACTTGCAGAGCTTTCCGTTCGACAAGATCAAGATCGATCGCTCGTTCGTCAAGAACATCAACGAGGATTCGAGCTCGCTCACCATCGTGCGGGCGGTTGCCGCGCTCGCCAATGGAATGGGCATGACGGCCACCGCCGAGGGCGTGGAAACCGCGGAGCAGCTCCACAGCATTGCTTCCGAAGGATGCACCGAGATGCAGGGCTTCCTGTTCAGTAAGCCGCTTCCCGCCGCCGAGATCGAGCGGCAATTCCTGTCGGGACGCGGGCCGCGAGACGTTCAAGGCCGCATCGTCGCGGCCTGATCGCGCCCCTCAGAATTCCGCCGCGATCTTCGACAGCATTTCGAGCAGCGCGACCCGGTTGGCCGGGCCCAGCAGTTCGTTGAGCCGTGCCTCGTGCTTGCTGGCAACGAGCTTCTTGGCGCGCGCCAGCACCGCCCTTCCCTTGTCGGTCAGAACCAGGATGTGCGAGCGGCGGTCGTTGGTCGAGCGCATCCGGGTGCACAGGCCGCGGCTCTCCAGCGCATCCAGCATCGAGACGAAATTCGGCCTGAGGATGCCGAGCGTGTTGGCAATTTCGGTCTGGTTGCGTCCGGGGTTGCGATCGAGCAGCAGCAGCACCGAGAATTGCGCCGGCGTCAGTTGCAGCGGCGCGACGCAGCGCAGGAAGTCCTCGAATACCTTGAGCTGTGCACGCTTGAGCGAATAGCCAAGCAGTTCGGCCAATTCGCCCAGCTGCAGCCCGGCATTGTCAGCGGCGCCGCCCACAACGCCGCCCGCAATTTCCTTGCCGTTGCTGCGCGGCGGCTTGACGGCATCGGTCGCTGCCTTGGAAACTGTCATGGCGTGAGGCTCGCACCCGAAAAAGGACTTGGCCGGCGGCCGGGCCCTTGATGTTATATTTGATAATTGTTATTGAATATATCAAATATCGGCGGCTTTCAACTGCCGAGATATGGGACGGCCGGCGGACCACGAAAGGTCAGGACCGGCGACGCTTTTAGGGGGAGCGCCAGTCTTGAACACGACGATCATGCTGTTCCTGCTGCAGGACGGCATCACCAACGGCGCGATCTATGCGCTGCTCGGGCTTGCGCTGGTGCTGGTGTTTGCCGTCACGCGCGTCATCCTGATCCCGCAGGGCGAATTCGTCACCTTCGGCGCGCTGAGCTATGCCGTGCTGGCGACCGGCAAGGTGCCGGGCACTGCGTGGCTCGCCATGGCGATGGGCCTGGTCGCCTTCGCGCTCGATCTGTTTGACGCGCGGCGATCGCTGCGGCTCAAGAAGATCTTGCGCTCCCTTGCCCTCAACATCGTCCTGCCGGCTGCCATCGTGGCTCTAACCTACGGGTTCGCCAGCCCCAAGACTCCTATCGCGGTCAACATCGCGCTGTCGCTGCTGATCGTCGCGGCGATCGGACTGTTCCTCTACCGCATCGCGTTCCAGCCGATCGCGCATACCTCGGTGCTGGTGCTGCTGATCGCCTCCGTCGGCTGCCATCTCGCTTTGCAGGGCTTAGGCCTGGTGTTCTTCGGCGCCGAAGGCCTGCGCGGCCCGGCGCTGTCCAACACCGCATTGACGATCGGTCCGTTGCGCTTCACCGGCCAGAGCCTTGCGGTCTACGGGCTGACGATTGCCTTCATCATAGCGCTGTGGCTGTTCTTCGGCTTCACGCTGATGGGCAAGGCACTGCGCGCCACCGCCGTCAACCGGCTCGGCGCCCGCCTCGTCGGCATTCGCACCACGCTGTCGGGACAGATCGCCTTCCTGCTGGCGTCCCTGATCGGCGCCATTTCCGGCATCCTGATCGTGCCGATCACCACGCTCTATTACGACACCGGTTTCCTGATCGGCCTGAAAGGCTTCATTGCTGCAATCATCGGCGGGCTGGTGAGCTATCCGCTGACGGCGGTGGCGGCCTTGATCGTCGGCAGCGTCGAGGCCTTTTCCTCTTTCTACGCCAGCAATTTCAAGGAGGTCATCGTCTTTACGCTGATCCTTCCCGTGCTGGTGCTGCGTTCGCTCGCAGCGCCCGCGGTCGAGGAAGAGAAGGACTGACGGCAATGCATCAGCGGCTTCCTGTCCTCATCTTCGCGATCGTCATGGCGGCAATCCCGTTCATTCCGGGCGTCCCGCCGTTCTGGATCGTGTTGCTCAACAATATCGGCCTCGCCGCCCTGGTGGCCATGGGGCTGGTGCTGCTCACCGGCGTCGGCGGCCTCACCTCGTTCGGCCAGGCTGCTTTCTGCGGCTTCGGCGCCTACACCACGGCGGTGCTGACCACTGCCTACGGTTTCTCGCCGTGGCTGACGCTGCCGCTCTCGCTGCTCGTCAGCGGCGTGGCAGCCGTCCTGCTCGGCATCATCACGGTGCGGCTATCCGGCCACTATCTGCCGCTCGGCACCATCGCCTGGGGCATCGGCCTGTTCTACCTGTTCAGCAAGCTGGAATTCCTCGGCCGCAATGACGGCATATCGGGCATTCCGCCGCTCTCGATCGGCAATTTCAAAATGCTCGATCCCGGCACGATCTATTTCGCGATCTGGATCGGGGTTCTCATCTCGGCGCTGCTGACAATGAACCTGCTGGATTCCCGCACCGGCCGCGCGATCCGTGCGCTGCGGCGCGGTCATATCGCGGGCGAAGCGTTCGGCGTGCAGACGCCGCGCGCAAAACTGCTGGTGTTCGTTTATGCAGCTGTTCTCGCCGGCCTGTCCGGCTGGCTCTATGCGCATTTCCAGCGTGCCGCCAACCCGACCCCGTTCGGCGCCCATGCCGGCATCGAATATTTGTTCATCGCCGTGGTCGGCGGCGCCGGATATGTCTGGGGCGCGGTGCTCGGCGCCGGTATCGTCGTGGTCCTGAAGGAAATCCTGCAGAGTTACCTGCCCTATATCTTTGGCGGCCAGAGCCAGCTCGAAACCATCGTGTTCGGCATCCTGCTGGTCGTGCTGCTGCAGCTGGCGCCGACCGGCGTCTGGCCTTGGCTGATGGCGCGTCTGCCGATCAAGCCGGGCCGCAAGGTGCCCGATACGTCGCTTCCCCTTGCCAAGCGCGAGCGCGCGCCGGCTTCATCCACCGCTCTCTTGCAGATCGAGAAAGCGCGCAAGCAGTTCGGCGGCGTGATTGCCGTCAACGACGTCTCCTTCGACGTTCAGGCCCGCGAGATCGTCGCCCTGATCGGCCCCAACGGCGCCGGCAAGAGCACGACCTTCAACCTGATCACGGGCGTGCTGACGACGACCGGCGGCACCATCTCGGTGCTCGGCCACAAGGTGGATAATGCTCCGCCGCAGGAAGTGGTGAAACTCGGCGTCGCGCGCACCTTCCAGCACGTCAAGCTGGTGCCCGACATGACCGTGCTGGAGAACGTCGCGATCGGCGCGCATCTGCGAGGGTCTTCGGGCGCGGTCGCCAGCATGTTCCGGCTCGACCGGGCCGACGAGGCGAAACTGCTGGCGGAAGCCGCGCGCCAGATCGAGCGCGTCGGCCTCGGCGACCAGATCGACCAGCTGGCGGGAAGCCTGTCGCTCGGCCAGCAACGCATCGTCGAGATTGCACGCGCGCTATGCGTCGATCCGTTGCTGCTGCTGCTCGACGAGCCGGCCGCGGGATTACGTCACATGGAGAAGCAGCGGCTCGCTGCGCTACTCCGTCAATTGCGCGACGGCGGCATGTCGGTGCTGCTGGTCGAGCACGACATGGGTTTTGTGATGGACCTCGCCGATCGCATCGTGGTGCTGGATTTCGGTACCAAGATCGCCGAGGGCACGCCGGCTACGATCAAGACCAATCCCGATGTGATCAAGGCCTATCTCGGAGCTACCGCATGAGTGCGCTGTTATCGGTCTCCGATGCGCATGTTTCCTATGGAAAGGTCGAAGCCGTGCGTTCGGTTTCGCTCGACGTCGCCGACAACGAGATCGTCACCATCATCGGCGCCAACGGCGCCGGCAAGACCACGCTGCTGAACGCCATCATGGGCGTGCTGCCGCTGAAGGGCGCGGCTGCCTTCGCCGGCACCGACATGGCCCCGCTCGACATCGAGGATCGGGTCGCGGCGGGCCTCTGCCTGGTGCCCGAGCACCGCGAACTGTTCGGCACCATGAATGTCGAGGACAATCTGGAGCTCGGCGCCTTCCGGATTCCAAAGGCCACGGCCGCGAAATCGTTCGAGCGCGTCTATGCGCTGTTTCCGCGTTTGAAGGAGCGGCGCAAGCAGCTGGCCGGCACGCTGTCGGGCGGCGAGCAGCAGATGCTGGCGATGGGCCGCGCCCTGATGGGCGCCCCCAAATTGCTGATGCTCGACGAACCGAGCCTCGGTCTGGCGCCGATCATCGTCGCCGACATCTTCCGCACCATCGGCGAACTCCGCGCCGCCGGCGTCTCGGTGCTGCTGGTCGAGCAAAACGCGCAGGCCGCCCTGAAGATCGCCGACCGCGCCTATGTCATGGAGCTCGGCGAGTTCATCCTGAGCGGATCGGCAAAGGACATCGCCAGCAACCAGCGCGTCGCGGCAAGCTATCTCGGCTTCCAGCACGAGGGCGCGAGCGAAGTTTAGGGGCGCGTGCTTGTGATCTCGCTGAATTGGCTCGCGTGAAGAGAGTAAACTTCCCGCAAGCATTTTGCGCATGAGCGACAGAGATCACCCCAAAGCTCTGCGCCCTCGCGCTAATGCAGCCGGAAGACACCGTCCACGGCGCGTAGTTCGGCAGGCTTGATCAGTTTCGAGTGCGCGACGGTGACCGCAAGCAGCGGTCCTTCGAGCTTTGTTTCCCAGAACGCGAGGAAATCCTTTAACGCCGGGAAATCCGGAAACATATCGTAGTCCTGCCAGACGTAAGTTTGCAGCAGCCAGCGCCGATCCGGACGGCGATAAACGATCTCCGCTGTTGTCAGTCCGTAGCCTAAGACCTGCTTCCTGAAATCCTTGGAAACCGCATCTTTCTCGACCATGCCAACCTCCAGCCCAACTGAAGCAGTTGCATGATTCTCAATTCGCCAAAAAGGGAAACGTTCAATAGGTCATAGCAATCAACGCGCTAGCAGCATGTTACTTCACCTGCTAGCAGCCGCCCCTCCTCCAGAAACTCAAGTCGCAGTCAAACATCGTGTGCCGAAGCCCTTGCGCCCCGGTGTCACAAGCCTATGTGAAGAGCGGCTAGCACTCGCGCATCGCGACTGCCAATCCAGAAAATCACAAAAGCCAAGGAGGACCGCATGAAATTCCGTCCGCTCCACGACCGTGTCGTGGTCAAACGCATCGATGCCGAAGATAAAACCGCAGGCGGCATCATCATTCCGGACAGTGCCAAGGAAAAGCCCTCGCAAGGCGAAATCGTCGCCGTGGGCCCAGGCGGCCGCGACGAAGCTGGCAAACTGATCCCGATCGACCTCAAGGTCGGCGACCGCGTGTTGTTCGGCAAGTGGTCGGGCACCGAGGTCAAGCTCGATGGTCAGGAACTTCTGATCATGAAGGAAAGCGACATCATGGGCGTTCTCACCGACGTTCCCGCCGCCAAGAAGAAGGCCGCTTAAGCGCTTTAGCCCGTTCCCTCACCCTGAGGAGCCGGCGCAGCCGGCGTCTCGAAGGAAGAGGCCTGCAATCCAAATCTCATCCCTCAGCAATCCGCCCAGTCGCGCGGACCTTGGGATCTGAGAATACGGAGATCATTATGTCAGCCAAGGAAGTCAAATTCGGCGTCGATGCCCGCGACAGGATGCTGCGCGGCGTCGAAATTCTCAACAACGCGGTGAAGGTCACGCTCGGTCCGAAGGGCCGCAACGTCGTGCTCGACAAATCGTTCGGCGCACCCCGCATCACCAAGGACGGCGTCACCGTCGCCAAGGAAATCGAGCTTGATGAAAAGTTCGAGAACATGGGCGCGCAGATGGTGCGCGAAGTCGCCTCCAAGTCGGCCGACGCTGCCGGCGACGGCACCACCACCGCGACCGTTCTCGCGGCTGCGATCGTCCGAGAAGGCGCCAAGGCGGTTGCCGCCGGCATGAACCCGATGGATCTGAAGCGCGGTATCGACCTGGCGGTGGAAGCCGTGGTCGCCGACCTCGTCAAGAACTCCAAGAAGGTCACCTCGAACGAGGAAATCGCCCAGGTCGGCACTATCTCTGCCAACGGCGACGCCGAGATCGGCAAGTTCCTGGCTGACGCCATGAAGAAGGTCGGCAACGAGGGCGTCATCACGGTGGAAGAAGCCAAGTCGCTCGAGACTGAACTCGAGGTCGTCGAGGGCATGCAGTTCGACCGCGGCTACATCTCGCCCTACTTCGTCACCAACGCCGACAAGATGCGCGTTGAAATGGAAGATGCCTACGTCCTTATCAACGAAAAGAAGCTATCTCAGTTGAATGAATTGCTTCCCTTGCTCGAAGCCGTGGTGCAGAGCGGCAAGCCGCTTGTGATTATAGCGGAAGACGTCGAAGGCGAAGCGCTTGCCACCCTCGTCGTCAACCGTCTGCGTGGCGGCCTCAAGGTTGCTGCCGTCAAGGCTCCGGGCTTCGGCGATCGCCGCAAGGCCATGCTGCAGGACATTGCGGTTCTGACCGGTGGTCAGGCGATCTCGGAAGATCTCGGCATCAAGCTCGAGAACGTCACCCTGCAGATGCTCGGCCGCGCCAAGAAGGTGATGATCGACAAGGAAAACACCACCATCGTCAGCGGCGCCGGCAAGAGGGCCGACATCGAGGCGCGCGTTCAGCAGATCAAGGCGCAGATCGAGGAAACCACCTCGGACTACGACCGTGAGAAGCTGCAGGAGCGTCTGGCCAAGCTCGCGGGCGGCGTAGCCGTGATCCGCGTCGGCGGCGCGACCGAAGTCGAGGTGAGGGAGCGCAAGGACCGCGTGGATGACGCGATGCATGCGACCCGTGCGGCGGTTGAAGAAGGCATCGTGCCGGGCGGCGGCGTCGCCCTGCTGCGCGCCTCCCAGCATCTCAAGGGACTTCGCACCAAGAACGACGACCAGAAGACCGGCGTCGAAATCGTCCGCAAGGCGTTGTCGTATCCAGCCCGCCAAATCGCCATCAATGCTGGCGAAGACGGCTCCGTCATCGTCGGCAAGATCCTCGAGAAGGAGCAGTACAATTACGGCTTCGACTCGCAGACCGGCGAATACGTCAACCTGATCTCCAAGGGCATCATCGACCCGACCAAGGTGGTTCGTGTGGCGATCCAGAACGCAGCGTCCGTCGCGGCTCTCCTGATCACCACGGAAGCCATGGTGGCCGAAGTGCCGAAGAAGAACGCCGGCGCTGGCGGCATGCCTCCGGGCGGTGGCATGGGAGGTATGGACTTCTAAGTCCAACCATTCAGAGCACGACAATAAGAAAGGCCCGGCAGCGACGCCGGGCCTTTCCGCGTTAGCTACACGCCCATCTCGACGACGATAGCTGCACGGAGGTTACCGCTCTCAAGGGATCGAGTTGCAGGGAGGGTTGGAAGAGTGCGAATTTCCGACCATGCCTTAGTCAATTTTCGCGAGCCAGGTAATGACGGCACTCCGCACGCTCTATCCACCGATTGAGCCGTACAAAGTTGGTTTTGTCGATGTCGGCGACGGCCATACGATCTACTACGAACGCTGCGGCAAACCCGGCGGCAAACCAGCTGTGTTTCTTCACGGCGGCCCGGGTGGCGGCGTTACGCCAGATCATCGCCGGCTATTCGACCCCTCCCTCTACGACGTGATGCTATTCGATCAGCGCGGATGTGGGCGCTCGACACCGCATGCCGAGCTCAATGCAAATACGACCTGGCATCTCGTTGATGATATCGAGCGGCTACGTCAAATTGCAGCCGTGGAAAAGTGGCTTGTTTTTGGCGGGTCGTGGGGGGCGACGTTGGCTCTTGTATACGCGGAGACCCATCCGGAGCGCGTCTCCGAACTCATCCTGCGTGGCGTTTATACTGTCACTCGGCCCGAGATCGAATGGTATTACCAACACGGCGTTTCAGAGATTTTTCCCGAGAAATGGGACCGCTTCCAGGCACCGATCCCGGAGGCCGAACGCGACGATATGATCGCCGCTTATCGCAAGCGGTTGACGAGCGACGACCCTTCCATACGGCTGGAAGCGGCAAGGGCCTGGAGCGTTTGGGAAGGCGAAACGATCACGCTTCTCCCGAATAAGAAACTGTCGAGCGCGCACTCCGAAGATCACTTCGCCCTCGCCTTCGCGCGCCTCGAGAATCACTACTTCTCTAATGGCTGCTGGCTTGAAGAAGGTCAGATTTTGCGGGATGCTTTCCGGCTCCATGGTATCAAAGGCGCGATTGTGCACGGCCGTTACGACATGCCATGCCCGGCACGCTATGCGTATCAGTTGCACAAGGCTTGGCCTCAAGCGGACTTTCATCTGATCGAGGGCGCTGGCCACGCCTACAACGAACCAGGCATTCTTGATGCGCTGATTAAAGCGACGGATCGTTTTGCGCAGCAGGTCTGACCGGTTACCATCAAGCTGACCATGGTCAGATATTTTCGCCTAAGGGTCATTTCGCCTTGGACGAGGTCAGCGTTAAGTCCCGCCATGTCGGCTTGCCCCCTGAAAGCGGATTTCGCGCCCGCGCCGCGCCTTGTGGGCCGCTATCGCGGGCTAGCTTGAGCCTCCCGCGGGCATCCTGCGGCCGGATTTGCAGACGGGCCGCAGGATGAACCTCCACCGCCATTTCCTTTCGCCCACAGGCTCTCCCATCCGTCCGTCCACGAGGACGGCAGCTTGACCCAGCCGAACGCCTTGTTCTCCTCAGGCGGCGCGCGGTCCGCCGGCTGTCCGCCGGCTGGGGCCGTCTTCGGCTCGGCCGCGACCTGCACGCTCTTGGTGTTTGCCACCCTGACCCGATCACGGGAATCCTTTGCAGCGCGCCGCGCATGACGCTCCTTCGCTGCATGCTTCTCCTTTGCTTTGGCAGGTTTGCTCACAGCAGGCTGTGTCGGCAACGGAGCGGGTGCAGCAACGCTGCCATCGACCTCGCCGGCCGTTGCGATGCGCATGACCGGCTTTAGGGTCCCGTCGTGGAGTTTGAGGCGGTCACCGCGCGCCAACGATTGGGGCGGCTCGTCTTCGGGAATGTCCGCACGCAATAATTCCAGACCCCGTCGCCTTATCGCTTCCATTCTCTCCGGCTGAGCTTCAACCTGAGGGGCGGCGGCCACGCTGGAAGGATCTGCGCGCCGTTCGGTCGCACTTACCGTGCCTGCCCCAATTTCGCTCCAGACGAAAAGAAGCAGCGTAGCCAGCCCGGCGATGCCTGCCATGACGCCGACCCAGGCAAACCTCTGGTCCGCCGGCGTGAACGATGCAGCCGTTGCATACGATCCGAAGAAACGATCAGGAGGCCGGATCGCGTCGGCTAGCGTCCGGGTAATTGTCGCCGCCATGTGGTGGCAGCTTTCGCAAAACTTGAAATAAATTCCTGCGTCAGACCAAGATCCGGTTTCCCGATCCATTCGGAGATCCGTCATCCTGCTCAGGTCTACGAAATCCAACCTCTCAATCTGCTGTCGTGCCATCGGGGAGCGTCCTTTCGAACGAGTCTCCCAGCCCACTCCACCCCATAAAGCAACGACACTCGAAGCATGCGCGCAACAGCCTTCGGCTCGAATCGCAAGCCTCCAGAATTCACTTTTTGTAACTGCCTGAGCCCGTTGCAGTGCTTATGAGTGAGGATACGCCCGGCCCGCCTTCGCTAACGAAATCTTAAGCATGACGGCTGTTCCCACCAGCTCGTTGTGAGTTGCACAACCTACTGATCACTCGCAGCCTTCTATTCTTGCCATGAATACAGCTACTTTTCACCCGGCGCCGGGGGCACCGATGGTGGACTGAGGGGATCACAAGGTCAGACGATGCGCGCTTCCGGTTACCCCACGGTCGAGACCCCCGAATTCCTGCTGGCGGCGCTTGAGCAGGCGAGCGAGGCTGTCGTCATCGTCGACAGCGATCTGCGTGTAAGCCACTTCAACGCTGCGGCCGGGTTGATCTGGGGCGTGCGCCGCGAGGAGGTTCTTGGCCTCGATGCAAGCTGTCTCGGGCTCAACGACCTCAGGCAAGATTCCGAGATCACGATCCGGCGCAGTACCGGCAGCCGGATTCGGGCCGCTGTATCGGTTTCGCGTGTCGAGATCGACGGCCGCAGCAACTACATGGTCTTTGTTCGCGACATCACCGCAGAGGTCGAACGACGCGAGAGGATCGCGCTGCTTAACCTGGTAGCCGACAAGACCAACCGTGCCGTCGTCCTCACCGATCGCAAGCTGAGAATCATCTACACCAATGCCGCGTTCTCCGGACTGTTCGGATACTCGCCTGAGGAAATCCAGGGGCGGCAGGCCAACCAATTGCTGGCCGGCCGGCTCACTGACCGCCACACCCTGGCGAGGTTGCGACGGCGAATCTGCGACGGCGGCGGCGAGGAGGAAGAAATCCTTGCCTACGACAAAAATGGCGACGAAATCTGGGTCTCGGCCATGGTCAAGCCGTTCCGCAACGCCCGCGGACGGATCAAGTACATCTTCGCCCTGTTGACCGACATCTCCGAGAACAAGCAGTTGAGGTCGCTGCAGCAACTGATCATGGGGGCGCTAGCCGACGAACTTCCGCTCACCGAGATTGCCGACCGGCTTTGCCGGCGCGTCGAAGCCATTGCGCCTGACGTCGTCGCTTCGGTGCTGCACGTCGATTCCGACGGGCTGGTGCATCCGCTGGGCGGCCCCAGCCTGCCCGACGACTACTCCCGCGCACTCGACGGCGTCGCCATCGGCCCGGACGTCGGCTCGTGCGGGTCGGCGGCGTATTACGGCAAGCCTGTGCTGGCCGAAGATCTCGACACCGACCCGCGCTGGCAGCCGTACAAGACGCGGCCGCTCGAGGTCGGCATGAAGGCCTGCTGGTCGACGCCGATCAAGGCCAAGGATGGCCGTGTGATCGGAACCTTCGCCTTCTATTTCAGGGAGCGCCGGGCGCCGAGCCGCTGGCATCAGCGGATCGTCGACGCCTGCGTTCACCTCGGTGCGCTGGCGATCGAGCGAAAGGAGGCGCGGGCCCAGATTGCCCGGCTCGCCTACCACGACATGCTGACCGGGCTGCCGAACCGCGCGCAGTTGCGACAACTGGTCAACCAGGCGATCGACGATTGCAGGGGAAAGCAACTCGCGCTGCTGTTTCTCGATCTCGATCACTTCAAGGACGTCAACGATACGCTCGGACACTCGGCCGGCGACGCGCTGCTTGTCGAGTTTGCAAAACGACTGCGCGCCCGCATCCAGCCGTCCGACCTGCTGGGACGCCTGAGCGGCGACGAGTTCGTCATCGTGTTGCCGAACTGCGATCCCGCGCGCGCCTCGCTGGTTGCTTCCAACATCACCGAAGCGCTGGCGTCACCGCTGTGGATCGACAACAGGCAGGTGCCGATTTCCGCCAGCATGGGCATCAGCATCTATCCCGACAACGCGACCGATATCGATACGCTGATACAGCAGGCCGATGCGGCGATGTACAAGGCCAAGCAGGCGGGCCGCTCCACCCATCGCTTCTTCAGCGCCGACATGAACCGGCTCGCCGAGCAGCGGCTCGTCTTCAGTGCTGCGCTCCGCCAGGCCATCGCCAATGACCGGTTGAAGCTCGTCTATCAGCCGCAAACCCGAACCGTCGACGGTGCCCTCTACGGCGTCGAAGCGCTGGCGCGCTGGAACGATCCTGAGCTTGGCGAAGTCCCGCCTTCGAAATTCATCCCGTTGGCCGAGGAAGTCGGCCTGATCGAGCAGATCGGCCTATGGTCGATCCGCGAGGCATGCCGGCAAATGGCCGCGTGGCGCCATGCCGGGCTGGATGTCCCCTGCGTCGCGGTCAATTTGTCGCCGCTCAATTTCCAGAATGCGAAGCTCGCCGCCGTGGTGGCCGAAACCATCGCGGCCAACGGCCTTCCGCCCCAGGCATTGATGCTCGAGATCACCGAAGGCGTGCTCGTGAATGAACGTTCGGCCGCGATCGACAGCATGAATGCGATCCGCAAGCTCGGTGTCGGCCTGTCGCTGGACGATTTCGGGACCGGCTATTCGAGCCTGAGCCGGCTGGCGCACTTGCCGATCCGCGAATTGAAGATCGATCGCAGCTTCATGCGCAACATCGAGCGCGACGCCAGCGCGCTCGCGATCGCGACCGCCGTCGTCCGCGTCGGCCAGAGCCTGAAAATGGCTGTCGTCGCTGAGGGCGTCGAAACCGAGGGGCAACGCAAGCTGCTGGCCGGGCTCGGCTGCGACGTCGTGCAGGGCTATCTCATCGCGCCCGCGATGTCGCCGGAAGCGTTCGAGCGGTGGCTGCTCGATCATGTCACGGAACAGATGCGCGCGATGCGCAGGAGCATCGAGGAGCCCCGCTCGCAGCCGACGCCGTCGTTGCTGATTGCGTCGACGGGCGGTTAGGCGAGCAGTCTCCGGCTTCCGTAGGGTGGGCAAAGGCCCACTTGCGCCGTGCCCACCATCCCTTCTTGCTCGCCGATCGATGGTGGGCACGCTTCGCTTTGCCCACCCTTCTGTAACGGGCCTTGATTAGTCAATCCCTTTGCGTAGCCCGCCCGCCGGGGTCTCGCTTCTGTACGGGGTCGGCGCCAGGGCCGCCACCTGATGGAGTTGGAAGAGGATAGGTCGGCCAATCTACGTTGAGCGTGCTCACGAAGGCGACCTGGTGGGCAACGGCCTGACCTGATCCATCGTCCCGGCGAAGGGACTTCGCTTCGAGAAGGCCTGGTGTCGTGACCCGCCCGAAAACTGTTGTGTCTCTCCTGTCAGGCTGCCGCCGCAGCGGCGTTAAAGGGTGTTCCGTCGGCGAGCATGCGATGCATGATCACCGCGAGCCGGCGCGCCAGCGCCACCTTGGCTTTGCTCATGCCGGCGCGGCTTTTGATCCGCATGGCCCAGCTCTTCAGTTGCGAGCAGCCTTTGACCGGCTTGGTCAGCATGACGTTGGCGGCCTCGTAAAGCGCCGTGCGCACCGAAGCATCACCGATCTTGCTGATCCGGCCGGTGTAGTCGGTCTCGCCGGATTGATGCTTCTTCGGCGTCAACCCGAAATGGGCTCCTGCCTGCTTCGACGATTTGAACCGGGCTGGATCGTCGATCGCGCTGGCATAGGTTAGCGCCACGATCGGGCCGACCGCCGGGACTGACGTCAGCAGCCGTGCCTGCATGTCGGATCGCACCATTCTGCGGGTCTGCTTCTCGAAGGCTGCGAACTCGGTCCGCAGCACCGCTCGCACCGCCAGCAGCGCCCGGGCGATCGTTTGCAGATGCGGGTGGCCCGCCACGAGTTCCTCGATCCGTCCCGCGAACTTCTGCCCGGTCGTCTTGCCAACCTTCAGACCAAAACCGCGCAGGATTCCGCGCAGACTGTTCTCCACGTCGTGAAGCTTCGATTGCACCAGCTTGCGCGCCGTCAGCAGCGATCGGGTCTCTTGCGCACTCATCGATTTGCAATGCACCGGCCGGAACCAGCCCAGTCGCATCAATTGCGCGATGCCGCGGGCATCGTTGCGATCCGACTTGACCGGCATCGCCTCGAACGCCTTCCGCACGTGCCGCGTCTCCAGCAGTTCCACGGCCAGGCCGGCTGCCTTCATTGCCGCAAACAGCCATTGCGACAAGGGTCCGGCCTCCAGCCCGATCCGCTCCAGGCCGAAGCCCAGCGAACCGAACCAGGCGATCAGGGCTTGCGGCTCGCTCGCCACCTTGGCCTCGCGCACGATCTTGCCATTGCCGTCGACAACGCACACGCTCGAGCATTCCAATGACACGTCGATTCCGGCATAATGCTCCATGGTCGTCTCTCCTTGATGCTTGGAGCGAGGCTCATCCCTCTGACTCCGTAACACCATCAATGTGAGGGACGACCGCCCGCCTTCCAGGCAGGCCGCGCGAAGCGCGCCACCCAACAGCGCCGTAGCAAGCGCGGCCTGCCTGGAAGGCGGACCCGGGGGCCCGTTACCCCATCTACAGAACGCTACAGACCGCGCTTCCTCACTTCGCCGGGACGTACTTTCCGTCCTTCACGGTCAGGATGATGCGCGAGCGGTCGTCGAGGCCGTAGCGATCCTTTTCGGTGAAGTTGTAGACGCCCTGGCTGGCCGCGATTTCCTTCTCCGTGAGCAGCGCCTGACGGATCGCCTCGCGGAATTCCGGCGTTCCCGGCTTGGCCTTCTTCAGCGCCACCGGCACCACGCGCTTGAGCACTTCGAAGGCGTCGTAGGAATGGCCAGCGAACTGGCTCCGGCTGTTGGCGCCATACTTGGCTTCATAGGCGGTGTTGAGCGCCAGACCCGGCTTCTTGGTCAGCGCGCTGTCGGGCTGGGTTTCCGGCGACATCACCGGACCGGACGCCATGATCACACCTTCAGCCGCCGCACCTGCGATACGGATGAAGTCCATGCTGGCGGCGCCATGCGTCTGGTAGATCAGGCCCTTGTAGCCGCGCTCGCGCAGCGTGGTCTGCGGCAGCGCCGCGGCGGTGCCGGAAGCGCCGACCAGGATCGCGTCGGGATTGGCGGCGAGGAGCTTCAGAGCCTGTCCTGCGACCGACGTATCCGGGCGTGCAAAACGCTCCTCGGTGGCGAGCGTCATTCCCATCGGTATAGCCTGGGCCTTGAAATCGTTGAACCAGAGATCGCCGTAGGAATCGGAGTAGCCGATATAGCCCACCGACTTGATGCCATGCGCCTTCATATGCTCGTACAGCACCTTGCCCATGATCGGTATAGGCTGCGGCATCGCGACCGACCACTTGATGCGCGCTTCGGTGATCGGGAACGGCGCGAGGCCGATATGCGGAATGCCCGCCTCGTTCGCTACCGTCGCAACCGCGACCGTCGAAGGCGTCGTCGAGGAGCCCATGATGATGTCGGCCTTCGACTCGGTGACGAAGCGCCGCGTGTTGGTGGTAGCGGTGGTCGGATCACCGCCGTCGTCGAGCGTGATGATCTTGATCGGCACGCCGCCGATTTCCTTCGGCACGAAGTCGAGCGAGTTGCGTTCGGGAATGCCGAGCGCAGCGGCAGGGCCGGTGGTGGTGATGGAAATGCCGACCGTAATCTCGTTGGTCTGCGCCACGGCCGGCAAGCCCGGCAAAGCGAGGGCCGCTACGACAGACGCAGCGGACAGAAAAGCCTTCTTCATTCATTCCTCCCTGGATTATCTATTTGTCGTTTTAAGCAAAATCCTTTGGGCTATTCAGCCCCTTCTTTAGGTCATGCGGGGGACCTAAGTCAGCCCCGCATGAATCGCTCGATGATCTCCGGTGGCATCGGAGCCGATTTCAGCTTCGCGGGGTCGTCCGGATGCTTGCCGACCAGCACGCGCGTCTCGAACGCTTCGATCGCCAGCGCCTCGCCCTTGAACACATTGTGCACCACCTCGAAAGAGGATCGCTTGAAGCTGTCGATCCGGCTTTCGATTCTGATCCAGTCGCCATGGGTCGATGGAATGTGGAATTTCGCCCGCGTATCCACCATGGGTATGCCGACCAGGCCGTATTTGTGGATGATGTCCTGTTTCGAAAAGCCGGCAGCTTCGAACATGATCGAAGTCGAATCGTCGAACATCGCGAAATAACGCGGGTAGTAAACGATGTTGGCGGGGTCGCAATCGCCCCACTGGATCTGTACGTCGCGCCGGTTGACGAACATGCGATATCCCTAGCGCGGCGCCATGCGAAGCGCGGCATCGAGCCGCACCACTTCGCCATTCAGATAAGGGTTGTCGATCATGTGCAGCGCCAGCGAGGCGAACTCATCAGCCTGACCGAGCCGGCGCGGGAACGGGATCGAGGCCGCAAGCGAGTCCTGCGCTTCCTGCGGCAGATTGGCGAGCAGCGGCGTGAGGAACAGGCCCGGCGCGATCGTCAGCACGCGAATGCCGAACTGCGCCAGTTCGCGCGCGATCGGCAGCGTCATGGCGACGATGCCGCCCTTCGAGGCCGAATAGGCCGACTGACCGATCTGGCCGTCATAGGCCGCGACCGAGGCAGTGGAGATCACCACGCCGCGCTCGCCGGTCGCAAGCGGCTCCAGCTTCGACATGCCGGCCGTCGCCAGCCGCAGCATGTTGAAGGAGCCGATCAGGTTGACCTTGATCACCTTGTCGAAATCGCCGAGCGCCATCGGGCCTTCCTTGCCGATCACGCGCTTGGCGACGCCGATGCCGGCGCAATTCACCAGCACGCGCGCCGGGCCGTGGGCCGCCGCGGCCTTGGCAATCGCGGCTTCGGCCGAGGCCGCATCGGAAACATCGCAGATCACGGCTGTGCCGCCGATCTCGGCGGCCACGGTTTCAGCGAGCGTGGCGTTGAGATCGCAGACGGCGACCTTGGCGCCCTGCGCCGCGAGCCGGCGCGCGGTCGCGGCGCCCAATCCCGATGCACCACCGGTGACGATGGCGGCCTGGTCCTTCAACTGCATGGTGTTCTCCCTGACGAGCTCTTGTTCGAATTTGCTAAAGCGTGATCACCTGCGCCGGCGGCACCGATGAATAGATCTCCTCGATCAGTACGTTGCGATTTTCCAGAACCGCGCGCTGGTTGATCGAGCCCTTGTCGGTGACCTCGCCGCGATCGATCGACAGCGGTTGATCGAGCAGCACCGCGCGCGTGATCCGGGTCGACGAGCCGGTCGCGCCCGAGACAAGCTGCTGGAAGCGTTCGCGGAAGGCCGCAACGATCAGCGGGTCGGACGCAGCAGTGGCAATGTCGTCAGGTGGAAGCGTCGGATTGATCAGGCGGCAACCGTCGAGATCGAGCACCACCAGCGCCGATATCTCGTCGCGGTTGATGCCGGCAATGACGACGTCGCGCACCAGCGGCGCGCAAGCTCCAACGAAGCGCGCACGTAGCGGCCCAACGCTGACCCAGGTCCCGCTGGCGAGCTTGAAGTCTTCGCCGGTGCGGCCGTCAAAATCGAAACCGGCGTCGAAATCATCGGGGTCGACCGGCTTCAGCGCGTCGCCCATTTTGTAGAAGCCTTCTTCGTCGAAGGACTTCGCCGTCATATCCGGCTGGCGCCAGTAGCCCGGCATCACGTTCGGCCCCTTGGCGCGAACCTCCAGCTTGCCGTTGTTGGGCACCAGTTTCGCGTCGTTGCCCAGCACCGGCAGCCCGACATGGCCGGAGCGACTGGTGTGCGGATTGACCGACATGAAGAACGGCGCAGTCTCGGTGGCGCCCAGGCCCGTCAGCATCGGCACGCGATAGCCGGTTTCCTGAACGGAAAGCTCGTCGAGGCTGTTCCAGACAAAGGCCGACAGCGCGGCGCCCGAGAAGAACATCGCATGCAGCCGGCCAAAAAATTTTTTGCGCAACGCCCCATCGTCGCGCAGATAGGGCAACAGCGATTCATAGCCCTTGGGTACGTTGAAATAAACCGTCGGCGAAATCTCCTGCAGATTGCGCACGGTCTCCTCGATGCCGCCGGGCATCGGCTTGCCTTCGTCGAGATACATCGAGCCGCCATTGTACAGCGTCAGCCCGATATTGTGATTGCCGCCAAATGTGTGATTCCACGGCAGCCAGTCGACGATAACAGGCGGCTCATCCTTCAGGAACGCCAGCGTCTCGCGCAGCATCACCTGGTTGGCGCAGATCATGCGCTGGGTGTTGATGACCGCCTTCGGGTTTCCGGTCGAGCCTGAAGTCAGCAGGAATTTTGCGATCGTGTCCGGGCCTATGGCCTCGTGCACCGCGTCAAGACGCGGATGCAGCGGCGTCCCCATCAGGTCCGCCAGCGTGGTTACGTCGCGGCCGGGCACGGCGCCGCGCGAGGCTGCGATTTCGGTGCCGAACGACACGTTGGCGGCCAGCGCATCGGCGAATTTCGTGGCGTCGTCGGCAAACACGAGACCGGGCGTCAACAGCTTCATCAGATAGCTGAGCTTGCCGTAATCCCGCGACACCAGCGAATAGGCCGGCGATACCGGACAGAAGGGAATACCGGCATAGAGCGCACCGAACGCGATCAATGCATGATCGACCGAGTTGCCGGAGAGAATGATGACCGGCCGCTCGGCCGAAAGACCGCGCGCCAGCAGCGCGGATGCGATGTGCCGCGACGACGCGAGCAGCTCCGCATAGGTGATCTGCCGCCAGCCGCGTGCGGCGTTCCGTTCCGCCATGAAGACCCGATCGGGCGTGGCGGCGGCCCAATGATGCAGGCGGTCGGTGATGCGCACGGGATAGTCGAGCAGTTGCGCTTTCGGGCGCAGATAGATGGTGCCGTCGGCGCGGCGCTCGACATGCACCGCAGGCGTGCCGAACGAGATCGGGCGCAGCGGATGATCAGCGCGCGCGGCTGAATCGGTCGAGGCGGACATGCTGGGCGTGGCGCTCATGTCAGGTCGGCTTCACCTTTGCGGTCTTGTGGTCGAGAAACGCGCGAATGCGGCGCTTGGCCTCTTTGTCGCTCTGCGCCACGGTTGCCATCAGGGATTCCATCAGCAGGCCGGTTTGCGGATTGGCCTCCGCGATCATCGGCAACGCCTGCAGCACGGCGAAATTGGTCAGCGGCGCGTTCGCAGCCACTCTTTCGGCGAGTTCCAGCGCCTTCGGCAGCGCGCCGTCGGCGTCCGTGAGGTACTGCGAAAAGCCATAGGCCGAGCCTTCAGTGGCCGAATAGACCCGGCCCGTCAGCATCATGTCGATCATCCGCGCCACGCCGATCAGCCGCGGCAGCCGCACCGATCCGCCGCCGCCAACGAAAATGCCGCGCTGGCCCTCGGGCAGCGCGAAATAGGCTGACGGTTCGGCGACGCGGATATGTGCCGCACAGGCCAGTTCCAGGCCGCCGCCGATCACCGCGCCCTTCAGCGCCGCGATCACGGGAACGCGGCTATACTGGATGCGGTCGAACACCCGGTGCCACATCTGGGAGTGCCGCAGGCCCTCGGTCGCGTCATGCTCAGTCAGTTCGGACAGATCGAGGCCGGAGGAGAAATGATCGCCGACGCCATGGATGACCACGGCGCCAACGCCATCAGGCAGATTGGAGAAGCAGTCCTGGATCGCCAGGATGATGCCGTCGTTCAGCGCATTGCGCTTGGCCGGGCGGTTGAGGCCCACGGTCAGCACCGCGCCCTTCTGCTCGATCTTGAGCAGGCCGGACTGACCCGCGGCGGCGGTGGAGGCGTTTCCCATGGGCGTGTTTTACTTCCTGTCCAGAATAGTTATATTTTATAACGATTTTGGCAGGAGTCAATATGGGAGGTTTACCCTCCCCTGGGAGGGGGAGGGTCGGCGAGCATGAAGCGAAGCGGAATGCTCGTCGGGGTGAGGTGATCTCTCAGCTCGGGCACTGTTAGATGTGGAGAGACCGTCACCCCACCCCGCCGCTTCGCGTCGACCCTCCCCCTCCAGGGGAGGGTAAGAAAGGCTCACAGCACCTGATGGACGTCGATGACGACGCGATCGGCGTGGCGGGCGGCGGAGCCGATGAAGAGGTTTTCCATCAGCCAGCGGTATTTTGCGGCTCCGGTCTCGAACCGCGGCACGGTGCGGAAATAGATCAGGTTGGGGTCGACCGGCTCGCCGCGCTTCAGCTTTTGCAGCAGGTCGACCGGGCCGAAGCGCAGGCCCTTGTTCTCGACATAGACCACCGCGCCGTCGTCGGTCTCGAAGGCGTACTTCGCCTCGAGCTCGATCAGTTCGTTGGGCCGGATGATCTGGAAGTCGGCGCCGAAAGGGCAGACCTTGCCGTTGATCCCCTCGCCCTTCACCTCGCCGCCAATAATCGGAATGATCCGGCGCACGCCGGTGCCGATCTCGCCGGCCGAGGTCACCTCGCCGATCCGGGCGGTGATGGTAAAGACGTATCTGGTCGAGAGCTGTGGGGTCATCGGGCTAGCCCTGCTCTATCCGGCCATCCGTTGCGGCAACCACAGCGCCAGCATCGGAAATGCGATCAGGATCACCAGCCGGATCAGGTCGGTCACCACGAACGGCATCACGCCCCTGAAGATCGTGGCGAACGATACGTCGGGGATCACGCTCTTGATGACAAAGACGTTCATGCCGACCGGCGGTGAAATCAGACCGAGTTCTACCGTCATCACGATAATGACACCGAACCAGATCGGGTCGAATCCGAGGTGGGTGATGACTGGAAAGATGATCGGCACCGTGAGGATGATCATCGCCATCGCGTCCATCAGGCAGCCGAGCACCAGATACATCACCATGATGAGGGCGAGGACACCGTAGGGGCCGAGCCCGAGGCCGGTGAGAAGCTCCGTGACTTTTTGCGGGGTCTGCGTCACCGTCAGGAAGTACCCGAAGATCAACGCGCCGATCAGTATCGTAAAGACCGCCGCGGCGGTGCGGGTCGCCTGCAGCAGCGAACTGAGGATTTTGTCCTTGTTGAGCCGTCCGGTGAGTACGCCGATCAGGAACGCTCCGGTGGCGCCGACACCACCAGCCTCGGTCGGGGTAAAGCGCGGCAGGAAAGGCAGCCCGTAGAGACCACCAATGACGAAGACGAACAGCAGCGCCGGCGCCCAGATATTCCTCAAGCCGGCGAACCGTTCGCGCCAGCTCGTTTGCGGGCCGGTCGGCAGGAAGCCCGGCCGAAGCCAGCCGATCAGCGCGATCGTCAGCATGTACATGGCGATGGCTACCAGGCCGGGAATGATGCCGGCCATGAAGAGCTTGCCGATGTCCTGCTCGGTGATGATGCCGTAGACCGCGAGTACGGTCGACGGCGGCAGCATGGCGCCGAGTGTGCCGCCGGCCGCGATCACGCCGGTGGCGAAGGATTGCGGATAGCCGAAACGGCGCATTTCCGGGTAGGCGACAGCGGAAAACGTCGCGGCCGTCGCTACCGACGAACCGCAGATCGCCGCAAAGCCGCCGCAGGCGCCGACCGTCGCAATGCCCAGGCCGCCGCGCAAATGGCCGACAAAGCCGTTGGCGGCCCGAAACAGTTCGCGGCTCATACCGGAATTGCTGACGAATGCTCCCATCAGCAGGAACATCGGAATCACGCCGAAGGTATAATCGGTCACCGTGCGCATCGAGGTCTGGCCGACCAGTTTCAGCGCCGGCGCGAAGCCGACGAGGTAACCAAAACCGCAGACACCGACGAGGCCCATCGCCATGCCGACCGGCACGCGCAGCAGCATCAGCGCAAACAGCGCGACAAATCCGAGGACGGCGACCGCGTCTGTGCTCATCGCCTACTCCACGGCCTTGATCTTGGGTTCTTCCTGCATCTCTTCCGGATGGAAGATCAGGCGATAGGTGCGGATCGCGATCAGCAGCACCGCAGCGCCATCGCCGGCCCAGGCAACGGCAAAGAATGGCCAGGTCGGCATGTGCAGGTCGAAGGTGAGAACGTTGTCGTTGTAGGTGCCGCGCACCTTGTCGAACAGCGTCCAGGTCTGCACGGACACCACGAACAGCAGCACCAGCGTGGCGAACACGTCGATCATGCGCTTGTATTTCGGGCCGACATTGGCCCAGACCAGATCGACGGTGATGTGGCCGCCGCGATAGCTGGTGGCGGCAATGCCCCAGAAAATCAGAATCCCGAGCAGCATGCGACCGATATCGAACGAGTCCGGAATGTTGTAGCTGAGCGTGTTGCGCAGGATCACGGCCAGGAAAATGTTCAGCGCAACGATGCCGACAAAGGCGGCTGCGATCCATTCGATCGTGTCGATGAACCGGTCCATCCACGCGCGACTCATGGCGGCTCCGAGAGGCTGATTAATGGTAAGGAAAAGGCGCGGCGGAGGTCCCGCCGCGCCGGGGTTACGGGATCAGGCTACTCCGCGAGCGCATTGTGCTTCTTCAGCGCCGCGCGCAGCTCCGCCATTGCCGGATCGGGATCGACGCCGTTCTTCTTGACGCCGTCGCCCCAGGTCTTGGTCAGTGGTTCGGAAGCCTTCTTCCACAGCGCGATCTGCTCGGGCGTGAGCTTGTAGACCTCGTGGCTGGTGTCCGCCTTGATCTTCGCGATGCCGGCATCTTCCATCTTGCCCCAGTACTCGCCGACGCGGCCGGAGGCTTCGGTGTTGCAATTGTTGTCGATCGCCTTCTTCTGCTTGTCGGACATCTGGTTGTACTTGTCCTTGTTGACGACGAAGGCGAAGGTCGTGACGTAGAGCGGCGCGTCCATGTCGTACTTCGTCACCTTGTCGATGCCGAACAGAAGCAGCGAGCCCCAGGGGAAGGTGACCGCGTCGGCGACGCCGCGTTCGATGATGTCGCGCACTTCCGGCGCCGAGGATTGCACATTGGTGCCGCCGAGCGACGTGACGAAGTTGGCCATGGTGGCGTGGGCGGGGCGGATCTTCATGCCCTTGACGTCGTCAGGCACCACGATCTTCTTGGTGCGCGAGTGGAACGACGACGGCGAATGGATGAAGGCGAGACAGAACTTGACGTCCTTCATCTCCTTGTCGGCGTATTTGCGGTACCATTCGTCCAGCGCCATCGAGCCGCCCTTGGCGTCCGACATCAGGAACGGCAGCTCGCCCGCGCCGATGATCGGGAAGCGGCCGGGCTGATAGCCGGGATTGACGTAGGTGACGTCGGCGATGCCGTCGCGCGCCATGTCGTAATGATCGAACGCCTTGCCGAGCTGCTGGGCCGGAAACACTTTTGACTTGATGGTTCCGCCGGAATCCTTCTCGACCGCGGCCGCCCAGTCTTCCAGTGACTTCTGCAGCGGATGCGAAGCCGGCACCCAGTGCGAAATCTTCAGGTCGATATTCTTCTCCTGCGCCACCGCAGGCGTCACGCTGGCGGCCAGCAGCAGCGCCAGAAATGTTTTCCTCATCGACATTCTCTCCCTTGGCACGTGGACTCTTTTCGATGCCCGATGTTGTTAGTTAACATGTTATCTAAGTCGCCGGTGTTTTCAAGACAGACATTCGGCCGCGGCGCCTGCTCTCCCCTGTTTGCTATGGGTGCACTGCCGCGAAGTGCACCGCATTGTTTTGCGCCAATGTCCTTTGCCAAAACCGTTATATGATATAACTACCACTGCAAGTCCGGGGACCGCTACCCGCGGACCCCTAACCTATAATACCGGGAGGAGCGGGTATTGAGGACAAAAGTAGCAATCATAGGTGCAGGTCCGGCAGGATTGTTGCTTGGGCAACTATTACACCTTTACGGCATCGATAACATCATTATCGAGCGCCAGACGCCGGAATATGTGCTCGGCCGTATCCGCGCCGGTCTGCTTGAAGAAGGCACCGTGGCGCTGCTCGACGAGGTCGGCGCCGGCACCCGCGCCCATCACGAGGGGCTGGTCCACCATGGCGTGGAGCTCGCGTTCGGCGGCGCGCGGCATCGTATCGACATGTACGGCGCCACCGGCAAGACCGTCATGATCTACGGCCAGACCGAGGTGACGCTCGACCTGATGAACGCCCGCAAGGCGGCCGGCCTCACCACGGTCTACCAGGCCGCCGACGTCAAACCGCATGATTTCGATACCGACCGTCCGCGCGTCACCTATGTCAAGGACGGCCTCGGCCACGAGATCGAATGCGACTTCATCGCCGGCTGCGACGGTTTTCATGGCATCAGCCGCGCCAGCGTAAAACCGTCGGCGATCCAGACATATGAGCGGATCTATCCGTTCGGCTGGCTCGGAATCCTCTCTGAAACCCCGCCGGTCAGCCCCGAGCTGATCTATTCCAACCACGCGCGCGGATTTGCGCTCTGCACCATGCGCTCGACCCGGCGCAGCCGTTACTATGTGCAGTGCCCGCTCGACGACGATATCGCGCAATGGCCGGATGAACGCTTCTGGGACGAGTTGAAGCGTCGGATCGACCAGAAGGCGGCCGACGAACTCGTCACCGGCCCCTCGATCGAAAAGAGCATCGCGCCACTGCGCAGCTTCGTCGCCGAGCCGATGCGATTCGGCCGGATGTTTTTGGCCGGCGACGCCTCCCACATCGTGCCACCGACGGGCGCAAAGGGTCTCAACCTCGCCGCCAGCGACGTGCATTATCTCTCCCAGGCGTTTCGCGAGTATTACGACGAAAAATCCTCCGCCGGCATCGACGGCTATTCGGCAAAAGCGCTGGCGCGGGTCTGGAAGGCGGTGCGCTTTTCCTGGTGGATGACCTCGATGCTGCACAAATTCCCCGACGAGGGCGAATTCGGCGCGCGCATTCAGCTTGCCGAGCTGGATTATCTGGTCAGTTCGAAGGCGGCTTCGGCTTCGCTCTCGGAGAATTATGTGGGATTGCCGTTTTGAACTTGTAGGGTGGGCAAAGCCGTAGGGTGGGCAAAGGAGCGTTAGCGACGTGCCCACCATCCATCCGCATCAGCAGTAAGAATGGTGGGCACGCTTCCGCCTTCGCTCTTCGAGCTACGGCGGACAAGTCGCTTTGCCCACCCTACGAAGCACTGCTCGCTTGGCGATACGATCATTCCATTTCAAACACCCATGCGAATCCCGTTTAAAACTTTGTAGGCGGTGACTTCGCAAGCCACGTACGTTCAATGACGAGAAACATCGTCAGCACGTGAGCCACACATGACAGTCACCGCCATCCCCGAAGGCTTTGAGCGCCACACCCGCAAGAGCCCGCTGACCGACCCATGGGAGCCGCTTTATTCAAAGCGGACCGACAAAGCCGTCATCCTCGGGCTACGCCTCGCAAAACCGCACACCAACGGCCGCGGCCTGATTCATGGCGGGCTGATTGCAGCGCTTGCCGACAACGCCATGGGCCATAGCTGCGGCCATGTGATGGGCGGGGTGTCCTCGCTGGTGACGATCGGGCTCGCAGTCGATTTCGTCGGCACCGCCGAAGTCGGGCAATGGCTCGCGGTCGAGAGCGACGTCGTCAAAACCGGCAAGACGATCTGCTTCGCACAGAGCCTGATCAAGGCCGATGACGTCGTGATCGCGCGGGCGAACGCGACGTTTCGCGTGGTGCCGAAGAAGGAGCTCGTCTAGCAACGCCGCCGTGTCCCGGACGCGGTGCAGCGCTTCTTCAGCGATGCACCGCGTCCGGGGCACGATGCCTAGCCGAAATGCCAGTCGGCGATCTCGGTCACGAGATCGATGAACGTGCGCACCTTCGCCGACAATAGCCGCGACGTCGGATAGACGATCTGGATCGGCATCGCCGGCTGTTCGAACGACGCCAATATGATCCTGAGCCGCCCCGCTTTGAGCGATTCAGCAGCCTGATAGGCCATCACCCGCGTCAACCCGCCGTCCGCTTCCGCATATTGGATCGCGGCATCGGAGCTGTTGGTGGCGAATCGCGGCGTGCTGGCGACGCGGATCTCGCGGCCATCCTCGACGAATCGCCAGTCGAGCGCCGCCGTCATCGCGCCAAACTGAATCGTGTCATGCGAAGGAATCTCCCGCGGCCGCCCCGGTTCGCCGCGCTTCCTGAGGTAGCCGGGCGAGGCCACCACGATCCGCCGCATCTCCCCGACATGGCGCGCCACGAGCGTCGAGTCGGGGAGATGGCCGATCCGGACCGCAAGATCGACGCCGTCCTCGACGAGGTTGATCATGCGGTCAGACAAACGGAGGTCGACGCCGACGTCGCCATAGCGCTTCAGATAGGCGGTCACGATTCCGCTGACATGCAGCCGGCCGAACCCGACCGGCGCCGAGATGACGAGCTGCCCTTCGGGGCGGGTGCGCTCGCCCTCGATGGCCCCCTCGGCCTCCCCGATATCGGCCAAAATCCGCCGCGCGCGCTCCAGGTAACGCGAGCCGGCGTCGGTCAGCATCACCTGCCGCGTGGTCCGTTGCAGCAGCCGCGCACCGAGACGCTCCTCCAGCGCCGCGATCAGCCGCGTGACAGCAGACGGCGACAGCCGGAGCTTCCGGGCCGCGGGGGCAAAGCCCTGCAGGTCGGCCACGGCGACAAAAGCGTGCATGGCATCGATCCGGTCCATCCAACCATTGCATATCCTGCAATAGTGAAGTGTCAATTCCAAAGATTGTTTTAGTTATGGGAACGCCCATCTTGAAGCGAAGGACGACCGTTTTGCGCCCCATCACGGGAGGGCTTAGATGGCTGACGTTGATACCTATTCCAGCGACGTCGCCTTCACCCCGGCGGTGAAGACGATCCAGGCCCGCAAGGGCTCGCGCGAGGCTTATGCAAATGTCGAGGAGCGCGGCGGCTGGCGCACCGAGATCGACGAGAATCTCGCCGGCTTCCTCGCCGAGACCAACAGCTTCTATCTCGCGACCGCATCAGCGGACGGCCAGCCCTATATCCAGCACCGCGGCGGGCCGAAAGGCTTCATCAAGATTCTCGACAAGAACACGATCGCGTTTGCGGACTACAGCGGCAACCGGCAGTACATCACGCAAGGCAATCTGTCGGAGAATCCAAGAGCGCATATCTTCGTGATGGACTATGCGCATCGCCGCCGCGTGAAGATCTGGGGCGAGGCGCGCGTGGTGGAAGACGATCCGACGCTGACGAAATCGCTGATGCCACAAGGCTACAAGGCGCGCCCAGAGCAGGTCATTCTGTTTCGGATTTCGGCGTGGGACACCAACTGCCCGCAGCATATCCCGCAGAAGTTCGACGCCGCTGACGTCGCGCAGGCGCTTGCCTTGCGCGACGCCCGCATCGCCGAACTCGAGGAGGAGCTGGCTGCCTTGAAGGGCCAGCCCGCATAATCACGCAGCTTGTTGCTGCACCGGCGCCCAGGCGAATTCCGGATAATACAGCAGCATCATCCGGTCGACATAGGCGGTGAGATTGGCGAATTGCTCCGTCCGCTGCCGCAGTTCCGATTCGAAGAACGGCGTCAAAATTCCGGCGAGCGCGCCGAAGGCGGTGGCGTCCATGCCGCATGGCGTTTCGCCCATCAGAAACGGCTTGTCGCCAAGCTGCACCGACAACGCAAACAACGAACGCACGGCGAGATCGACATCCTCGTCGGGGCCGTGGCGGCCGAGGCCGCTAAGCAGGTAATTCTCGGCAACGCGGAACTGCGCATCTTCGCGCATCTTTTCGCGCAGATGCAGCGGCGCGCTGTCGAAGAAATGCGCAGGGCCCTTGGCAAAATTATCGCCATCGACCCAGCGTGCGCCGACCAGCGCCCAATAGACATGGTGCTCAATCATCCGCTCGAAGGCCCAGGCCTGCGCACGCGCCTGCAGGCTGAGCGGCGCGTCGAAGTCGAAACCGTATTTCGCTTCCAGATGCGCACGAATGAACGTCGAATCGGCGATCGTCTCGGCGTCATCGACGATGTAGGGCAACTGTCCCTTCGGCGAGGCCGGCGGCTTGGCCTTCTCCTTGCGATAGGCAAGACCGACCATCTTCAGCTGGACCTCGGTTTTGGTCACAAAGGGGCTGATCTCCGGCAGGCCGAAACCGGCGCCGAAGCCATAAAGGGTAATCATGCTGGTCTCCCGATCTCCAAAAACGTGCCCCGAGGCTAGCGCCCCCCTGCTGCCACCATGGTGTCAGCAGCAGCAATGCCGCCCGCCGCCCTCCTCGGACCGCGGCGTGCGGGCCTTGCGCACCCACGAGACAAGCTGCCCTTGCGCGAAGGCGCACATTGCGCTGAATGAATGCCACGCGAGTTCGACCATCGCCCAGCGCAGGTCGGTGGTGACGCACTGGATGGAAACCAGCTGTTCCAATGCAAATACCTGGGCATTTTCGAGAGGTCCGCGGCTTCCCCGGAAGCCGAATTCACTGAAAATCGTCATGGACAAATTCCCTTCACTTGAGGTGTTGTCCCGATATACCCACCCCCTGCTGCCAACATGCTGTCAGCATCGGGCAGGTGCTTCTAGAAAAGAGAACGAGCCATGCGACGGGCCGACCGGCTGTTCCAGATCATTCAGGTGCTTCGGCGCACCCGGAAGCCCATGACGGCGGACGCGATTGCGGCCGAACTGGAAACCTCCAAGCGGACCATCTACCGCGACATCACGACCCTGATCGAACAGCGGGTGCCGATCCGCGGCGAAGCCGGCGTGGGCTACATCCTGGAAAAGGGATTCGACCTGCCGCCGTTGATGCTCACGCCTGATGAAATCGAGGCCTGCGTGCTTGGCGCGCAATGGGTGGTCGGCCACGCCGATCCCGCGCTGGCGCGCGCCGCGCAGGACCTGATGGCCAAGGTCGCCGAAACCGTGCCCGAGCGCCTGCGGCCATTCGTGCTGGAGCCCGCCAGCCGCGCCCGGCGGGCATGGAACCGGGAGCCCGACCGCATCGACATGGTGCGGACACGGACACAGATCCACGAGGGTAAAAAGATCACGCTGAACTATCGCGACGAGCACGGCCGCGACAGCCAGCGCACCATCTGGCCGATCGCGGTCGGCTATCACGAGGCGGTGCGCATCCTGGCAGCGTGGTGCGAACTGCGGAAGGATTTCCGCAGTTTCCGCACCGACCGCGTCGTCGACGCAGTCTACCTCGACGAAAAATATCCAGAGCGGCGCGGCCTGTTGCGGGCAAAATGGCGGCGGAGCCTGGTCTGGGAGGCGCCCAAGGATACCTAAACAAAGATACCTGACGCCGGTCGCTGGCTGTTGCCGTCGTTTGGGGCTAAACGCGGGGCATGCATCGAATCGCCGCCGACAATGAAAGCCCCTGCCAGGCCTGCGGCGCCTGCTGCAGCTACTCGCAGAACTGGCCGCGATTCACCACCGAGGACGATGCGGCGCTCGACCTGATCCCGGAAAATTTCGTCAACGCGCGACTGTCGGGCATGCGCTGCGACGGCGACCGCTGTTCGGCGCTGTCAGGCAAGGTCGGCGAGGCGACGTCGTGCCTGATCTACGCGATGCGGCCCGAAGTATGCCGCACCTGCATGCCCGGCGATGTCGAATGCGCGATGGCGCGAAAGCGGCACGGATTGCCGGTGCTTCCCGTCGTTCCTGCGAACGCAGGAACCCATACCGCGTGATCTATCGATAAGGCAGAGTAGCCGACACCTTCTGTCGCAGCGACGGCCGGTGGCTATGGGTCCCTGCGTTCGCAGGGACGACGGATAGAGCCTACGCCGTCACCGCTTCAGCCAAATCTTCGTCGTCGATCGCGTCATCGATCGGCTTGAAGGTCGAGAGCGGCTTGGTCGAAAGGGTGATCGGCTTGCGGCTGCCGTGGGATGACGATGAGGCCGAACGCGCGGCCGGCTCGCGTGACAGCGCATAGAGCGTGGAACCGACCCGGCCGCCGAAATGGACCAACTCGCGTTCGGTACAGCTCGCCGCGATGGCAAGAGCCAGCGCATGCAGATGGCTGCGCCGGTAGCAGAATAGCGCCAGCATGGCACGGACCTCGGACGAAACGCTCTCCACCAGAAGCGGCAGACCGTTTGCATTGGCGCGATACATCTCGCCGAGCAGCTCGTCGCGGACCGGACAAAAATCGTTCTCGAATGCGTCGCGGCTTGAAAACATTGCGGGTTCTCCCTTTCCGGAAGATGCAGTGCAATACTCTAATGAAAGGTTAACCACGCCCACCAGTAGTGTTCCGGGGGACTTGCCAGTCACGACTGAACTGGAATCGGGAAATGATTCGCAGCCTTAAGCGGATGCGCGGCTTCCGATGCCGGAGAAGGATTGAAACAAGCAGGCCGATGCCGCCGACCGCGGGATCAGTTCGCCGCCATGTAGATCGCCAGGCCGAAACCGGTGAGATGGTGCAGCGCCTGATCGACGCCGATCAGCGTCCAGAACCACGGATGCTCGTTCTCCAGCGTCACACCGAACCGGGAAGCGATGATCCCCTTGATACGGTCGACGGTGATGTGAATGGCGAAGTCGATGAAGGCGACGAACCAGAAGCGCGGCGCGACGATCAGGATCAGCACCAACGATACCGCGAGGTGCACGAGGCAATGCGCCAATAGCGGCAAGGCCCAACCGGTCTTTTGATCCTTGCCGATCGCCATCCAGGAATTTTGCAGCATGAAATCGGCAATGACGTGCTTCACGGTGAGAAGCAGCATCCATCCTACCAGCGCACCTACCGGGACCGAGGACGACATCGAAGGAAACAACAAAGCTGACGCCCTTTGCTGGGACTGGAGAGGTGGCGAAAAAACCGGGACCTAGGCTGTCAGCACAATGTTCTTGTCAAACCCGGACTATTCGAACGTTGATTTATGACACCTCCCGCGCCGGAATGCACCTGTGGGTAGTCTGAAAATCGCTCGGTGTGGCGGAACTGCGATACTGCGGCACGGGCGCGCAGCGTGGCCCGCACGGTAAGGTTACCGGTGGGCGCGGTTTGCAATCCCATAGGAGCGGACTATCATTGGGCAGCGGGCAAAATTATCGTTCTTTTCTAGGTATTTACGAATTTGTTCGGACGGCCTGCGGCCTGCTCGGCGGTCCCAGATCCCGGTACGAGCCATGAGTGCTGAAGGCCCAACGCCGCATCCGGAAATGCCGCGTCGCCGTGTGCGGGTCGTCAAGAGCAATCGGACCCAGATCCTGCTGTTTTCCATCCTGACACTAGTCCTGACAGCGGCCGTGGTGTGGGCGGGCGGACCTGGGTACGCAATTCGGAGACGCTGGTGTTTGCCGTCGGCGAGGCCAACGGCCCCGAGGCGCGCTTCGCCGCCCGGCTGGCGACGGTGCTGAAGAATAATTCCTCGCGGCTGCTGCTCAAGATCGTGCCCAACGGCGACAATGCCAAGGCGTTGTCGCAGTTCGACCGCAAGGAAGCCAACCTTGCGATATTGCGCACCGACGCCAGGATACCGCCCCGCGCCCGCGCAGTTGCGATCCTCGAACATGACCTGCTTCTGCTGATCAGCCCGACCGGCAAGAAAATCAAAACCATCGCCGAGCTGAAGAAAAAGAAGATCGCGGTCATAGCCGACGGCGAGAGCGGAGCTACGCTGGTGCGCAATATTCTCGAGCTCTCGGACACCCCGGACGCGGGCGCGCGGGTCCAGATGGCGCCGCCGGGCGCGACCTTCGACCAGCTGTTCGCCGCAGGATTCGGCGCCGTGGTCAAGATCGCGCACGCTTCGCAGATCGTGAAGGACAAGAGCTACGAGCAATATACCAGACGCGGCGGCTTCACCCTGAATGCGATCGATTCGGCGAAAGCGATCGCCAGGAAATACCCGGCGATATCAGAGGAAACGGTGGCGACCGGAATGCTTTCCGCCTCGCCCGCTGTCCCTGCGGAAGACGTCGACACGATCGGGCTCGAATGGCTGTTGGTCGCCCAATCCAAGCTCTCGACCACCACCGTGAGCGACCTTGCGCGGATTATCTACGAGAACAAGGCCGAGCTTTCGCTCACCGACGGCTTCGCCTCCAAGATCGAGCCGGCAGCAACCGACAAGGACGCCTTCATCGTGGCGCATCCGGGCGCCGCCGACCTATATCAACGACGAAATCAAGTCCTTTATCGAGCGCTACAGCGATTTGATGTATGTCGCCCTGGCGGCACTCAGCATCATCGGCACGATCTTTGCCGCCATCTACACCAAGATCACCCGGATCGCGCCGGAGAAGGCCAGCCAGCTCGCGACCGCCATTCTCGATATCGGCGAGCGCATGGAATATGCCAAATCGCTGGACGCCCTCGACGAACTCCAGGACGAACTGGAAACAATCCTGCGCGGCGTGGTGATAGGGTTGCGCGACGGCACCATTTCCAGCGACGGACTGGACACCTTCAAGCTCGGCTATGAGTTCGTGCGCGACGAGATCGGTCTGCGCCGCGAACATATCAAGCGGCACCCGCCGTCCCAGGATGACAAAGTGGTCGCCGTGAAGACCGCGCAGAGCGCGTAAAATCAGGCCGCGTTCGACTCGGCCGATGCCCGCGCCCGGATTTCGGCGATCTTGCGCTTGAGTGCCGACTGCCGCGGGTCCGGCATCGCGACTGCGCGCGCCTCGGTCACCGCGCTCCCCAGATCATGCAGCGCCAGCACGCCATCGAAGGTCGGCTTGACCAGGCCGTCGATGATCGCATTCCAGTCCGCCAGGCCCTGGCGATAGACGTCGCCATAGCTCTCGATCATGGTCGCGGTCTGCACGATCGCGGACGCAGCCCGGGGCTGCTTGGTCAGGCTGCGGTCGATCATGTGCAGCCAGCGTTCGACCCAGACCCGCTCCTTGGCATAACGCACCGAAAACAGCCGCCATCGCCGCAGTCCCGCCTCGATCTTGAGGCGGCGGATGCCGAGTCGGCTTGCCGTGCTGAAGCGGATGGAGACCCGCTTGTTCGACCAGCCCGCCCAATCGAGTGCATCGAGCACATACTCGGAGATGACAGCGGGAAGCACGCCGATCAATTCCGCGAGCCTGAACTTCCTGATATCGACGGCGGGCTTGGCCGGTTTGCCGGACGCCGGATCGAGTTCGGCAAGCTTCAGTTGCGCGATCCGGATCGGATCTTCATAGGCCATGCGCACCGCCATCAGCCGCGCAATGTCGGTCAGCATGGCATCGTCGACGCCTTGCTTGCCGACGAACCGCCGCAGCCGGTGGACGTAAAGTTCGGCGTAGCTTGTTCCTTGATAGTCGATCAGCAGATGGATGGCGTCGCTCGCCGCCGCCATGACCGGCTCCGGCAGCCCTTCGGGCAGGAACGGCGGCGTGTCGCCATCCTCGCCGATGAAATCCGCGAATAGATAACGCAACGACGACAGGATACCGCGGTCTGACACTCCCTTGGGCTCCCGGCCTCTATGCGGGCTTCGGCGCCGCGGCGGACGTCGTTTGCTGGTTCAACTGCTGCTGCAGCGTCTCGAGGTTCTGAAACAGCCGGGCGCTGGCCAGGCGAAGGAAATAGAAGCCGAAAGCCGGATTCTGCACGTAGAGCTCCTCGACCTTGGTGTAGCTGACGCTCAGGACAAGACCGGCTTCCACGCATTCCAGCGTCTGGGTTCGCATGTTCGACGGCGACAGCATGCCGAGTTCGCCGACGATGGCGCCGACCGGCAGCACGATTCCCGACTCGACCAGCTTGAACTTGCCGCTGACGATATAGAGCATGTCCTCGGCTTTTTCGTCCTTGTAGAAGAGGACCTCGCCGGCTGCGCATTGACGCTCGGTCATGAACGGCTTCAGCCATTCCATCGAGAGGTCGCTGTTGACGGACTTCTTCACGTCGCGCACCAGCTGCAGCATCTGATGCAGACGGTAGGAATTGACGAGCAGCATGAGCACCTGCACCACCATGACCAGATAGTTGCGGGCCGGGATCGCGGTCAGGATCAGGATGACGTTGGCGAGAATACCGAAGACCCGCAACGGGATCATGGTCTTCATCGTGGTGGTGGCGACCACGAAAATTGTCGCGAACAGCGCGCCCGCGGTTCCTGCGTGCTGTGCGAGATGAGACGTATCCATTGGAGGCCAACCAATATCTAAACGTGTGCGTTTTCACGATTCTTTGCGGTGCCCGGTATCGTAATGTCCGCGGGGCCATTTTGATATACGAGGAAAGAACGACGATTTGTCGGGATTCTTACCATTCCCGGATAAAATTCGGCCTCGATCCCTCGCCCGGCCGCGGCCGGATCGGCTGCCCATAGACGTGTAGCAACGTGTGGAGGCCGTCGTTGACGGCCTCCCCGCAGGCGGGCACTTTGCGGGCATTGGTCACGCCGCGGCTTGACCGTTACCCAGCTTGTATCGCACCCGTCAGGCTTCTCTCCATCCGATGTCCAAGCGGCTCGTTCTCTCGGCACTGGCTCAATTCACCGCCAAGACGGCTGGCCGCAACACGAGGCGCGCGCATCGGGTCGGCGCGGTGCTTTGGACGTGCCTCGTCTATTTCGTGTTCGAATGGCTGGTGCGGCTGCGCCACATGGTCCCGCAGGGGCGGACCGATACTAAATAGTTCAAACAAGCAAGAACAATGGAGAACAGTATGCGTGAAACAGCCGGGGCGGCAAGCGCGCCCATCCTCGATATCAGCGGCGCGCGCGCCACCATCCGCCTCAACCGGCCGAAACATCTGAACCGGCTGCAGAGCGAGGATCTGGGCGATCTCGTAAAGCTGTTCGACCGGATCGAGGCCGATCCCGCGATCCGCGTGCTGGTGCTGACCGGCACTGGCCGCGCCTTCAGCGCCGGCTACGATCTCAATTCGGTGGCCGACCGCGCCACCAGTGCGACGGCGCAACCGAGCGCGGGATCGGCGTTCGAAGTGGTGGTCGACCGACTGGAGGACCTTGGCGTGCCGACGATCTGCCGGCTCAATGGCGGCGTCTATGGCGGCTCGACCGACCTGGCACTGGCCTGCGATTTCCGCATCGGCGTCGATACGGCTGAAATGTTCATGCCGGCGGCGCGGCTCGGCCTGCATTATTACAAGAGCGGCATCGTCCGCTATGTGTCGCGGCTCGGTGTCGACAACGCAAAAATGCTGTTTCTCACCGCGCAGAAAATCTCAGCACCCGAAATGCTGCGGATCGGCTACCTGACCGCCATGGTGCCGGTGGAAGCGCTCGACGAGGAAGTCGACCGGCTCGCCACAATACTGGCCGGCAACGCGCCGCTCGCGATGCGGGGCATGAAGCGCGCCATCAACGAACTCGCCCGCGGCAAATTCGATGAAGAAGCCGCCGACCTCCGTCATCGCGAGAGCATGCGCAGCGACGAGATCAAGGAGGGCATCAAAGCGTTTGCCGAGAAACGCCCGCCGAAATTCTAACCGGAAAAATTCAGGCTCGCTTCGTCCGCATCGCCCGGACCTGCTTGATATCGGGATCCCGCGCAAGCGCCTGGTAGTGCTTGCTGTCGATCGCATAGATCGCGACGCGCCCCTTGGCATCGGCATGCACGCCCCAGCCGAAGCGCTTGCCAAGCCCTGATGCGCGCAGGCACGCCTGCCCCTTGGAGAAGAATTCGTCGCGGGCAAGGCTTCGCTCCTTCTTCGTCGCCTTTGCATCGAGCTGCCGGCCCTGGGCGGAGGTCGCGAATATCACGTCGTCCGACGTGTACGTGTAGGGCGCTTCTGCAATCATCTTGTATTGCAGGCCGGCTACCGTGGGATTCCCCGCGCGCGGCGGCGGTTCCTCGCCGGCGCGCGCGGGGCAATCCTCCGCGACCTGGATGAAGGTGTCGAAGCAGTTGGTCGTGTGAACTGTCTTTGTCATCAGGAAATCCGTGGTGCCGCTCACCCGCCGCAGGCGGCGGCGTGCTGGGCCGCCATTTCGTCATCAGCAGCGTTGATCCGCTGGAAGGCGGGACGCGCCGTGATGCGCTCGGCATAGGCCGTGAATACGTCCTTTCGCGGCACGAGGCCAAACATCATCGTCCAACTGAACGCCACACCCCAGAGAATGTCGGCTGCCGTCATACGCTCGCCGAGCAGATAGGGTCCCCTGGAAAGCTGCGCCTCCAATGCACCAAGCATGGAGTCGTAATCGGAATATGGCGAATGCGTCGGCGGCGCCGGCTCGCGCTTCATGAACTTGTCGATCAAGGCAGGCTCGAAGGACGAACCGTAATAGGCGATCCAGCGCAGATACGGACCTCGGCAGGGATCGTCGAGCGCGGGCGTCAGGCCGGCTCCCGGAAACAGGTCGGCGAGATAGATGTAGATGGCCACCTGCTCGGTCACCAGCGCCTCGCCGTGGCTGACCACCGGCACCTTGCCCAACGGATTGATGGCGAGATAGGCCGGCTGACGCTGCTCGCCCGCCTTCATGTTCAGGACATGGAGATCATAGGGAGCTCCCAGTTCCTCCAGCAGCACCCGTGTGCCCGTCGCGCGGCTCTGCGGCGAATAATAAAGCGTGATGCGGTCCTTGCTGGTCATTGGCAGTCTCCATTGGGCCTCGCGGGCAACGGACCTTGTATGCCCGACCATACCTGACATCCTGTGTCAGGTATGATTTAAGGGACCATGCGCGCGAGCCGGCTGCTTTCGATCCTCACCACCCTGCAGGCGCGGGGACAGGTCACCGCGCCTGAACTCGCTGACGCTTGCGAGGTTTCGGTGCGCACCATCTATCGCGACATCGATGCGCTCGCCGCTGCCGGCATTCCAGTCTATGCCGAGCGCGGCGCGGAAGGCGGCTATCGCCTGCTCGATGGCTATCGCGTGCGGCTGAACGGACTGTCACAGCCGGAGGCCGAGGCGCTGTTCATGACGGGACTGCCGGGGCCCGCCGCCGCGCTTGGCCTCGACGCTGCGATGCTGGCGGCGCAGACCAAGCTGATGGCGGCACTGCCGGCCAATCTGCGTCCGAACGCCGGCCGGATGCAGGAACGCTTTCATCTCGATGCCCCAAGCTGGTTCGGCGAAGCCGAGCAGCCCAAGCATCTGCGCGCCATTGCCGGTGCGGTGCTGCGCGAGAACCTGATTGAAATCCGCTACCAGAGCTGGAAGGCCGAGAAGCGCCGCCGCGTCGCGCCGCTCGGTCTCGTGCTGAAAGGCGGCAGCTGGTATCTCGCCGGAAGCGTCGATGGCAGCGTGCGCACCTATCGCGTGGCGCGTGTTCTCGACTGCAACGTTCTGGATGAGCGCGGCGTCCGGCCCGCCGATTTCGATCTCGCCACCTATTGGCAAGCCGCAACGACCCGGCTCGAAGCCGAGATGCATCCGAACTGCGCCACCGTCCGGCTATCGCCGTTGGGCATAAAACTGCTCAACGCCTTGAGCCAGCCTTACGTGAGGACGCGCACCCGTATCGAGGAGACCTCGGATGCCGCCGGCTGGCGGATCGCCGTCGTGCCGATCGGAAAAACGGTGTGGCACGCAGCCGCCGAGCTGCTGCGTCTCGGCGCGGAGGCGGAGGTGCTGGCACCGGCCGAGCTGCGCGACAAGATGGCCGAACTCACCCAGGCCATGGCCGCGCGCTACCAGACGGCGCAGGATGGTTACCAGGACGATAAGGATTTCCGCAGATCTCGCGCCACGAAACATTCCTGAAACACGATTCTCCCCTTCGCGCGTGAACGCAGGACGTCGTCGGCCCGACTGATGGGCAGGGACGCAACAACGGCCTCGCGCCAACCAACTGGAGAATACGATGCTTCGCAAGGTTACCCTCGGATTGATCGCCGCCGCCTCGCTCACCTTTGCCGCTGCAGCACCTGCTTCCGCCGGCGGCTTCTACCACGGCCATCATCACTGGGGACATGGATACGGCTGGGGTCCCGCCATCGGCGTCGGCTTTGGCGGCGTCTATGTCGACACCGGTTTGAACGGCTGCCTGCGGCAGCGCTGGGTCGAAACCCGCCGCGGCATGCGCCTGCGCACCGTGAACGTCTGCGCCTACTGATCCAACGTTCTTGCAAATAAAGATCCCGGCCGCTTGCACGCGGCCGGGATTTTTTCGGCTGGAATCGTGCCTTGTCTGGCCATGTTGACCATCGCCTGCGCTGGCCATATTGTAGTGCTTGCGGTGCAAGCCGCTCCCGGGCCCGCGGGAAGGGTTGAACCCACTTGCAGCTTTCGAACGACATCTAGAGCCTTTGTGCAGCCGGCGCTGCCGGCAGCGGCCGGCAGCGGCGATCACCAAATTTCATCCCGGGAATTTCGCCTGCACGATGCGCAATCATGCATCGCCCGCGAACACGGGTTCGTTTCCTGGCCCGACTTGAAGCGTTACGTTGAGGTGCAGGCGGTCGCGCAGAAGGAGCGCGCCGTTCGCGTCCTGCACTGGGCTCAGCTGCTTTATTCCGGCGACGTCAGCGGCACGGTCAACTGCGCGAACCCGCGCGTTGCTTTACGAATTCTGGCCGATGACCCCGACCTCGTCGCTGATGATCCTTATCTTGCCTGCGCGATCGGCGACGAACGCGCGCTGCGGCAGGCGACGCAGGCCGATCCGACATGGGTCAACCTATCAGGTGGCCCGCTGCGATTGCCACCGCTTCTCGCCGTCGCGCATTCGAGCCTGCTGCGCGTGGAAGAATTTCGCGAACGGCTGCATCGCAGCGCGGAATTGCTGATCGCTGATGGCGCCGACGTCAACCAGCACATTCATAGCCGCTGGCCGCCGGGATCCTTGAGCGAGCCCGATCAGAGCTGTGCGCTATCGACGCTCTATGGCGCCGCGGGTAGCAACCATGATCCGGCACTGACCAGATTATTGCTCGATGCCGGGGCGAACCCCAATGACGGCGAATCGCTTTATCATTCGCTGGAGAATCCAGCGTGCACACGTCTGCTGCTGGAGCACGGCGCCCGCATCGCTAAAAGCAATGCGATCTACCGCTCGATCGATCTCGATGACGACACTGCGCTGAAGCTGCTGCTGCAGCATGGCGGCGATCCGAACGAGCCGGCGCGGAATGCGCCGATCACCGAGTGGGGCTCGCCGCTCGCATGGGCCATCTATCGCCGTCGACCCCGTCATGTGAAGGCCCTGCTGAATGCGGGCGCCGATCCATCGCGGCCGACGGCGGAAGGCCTCAGCCCGTACCGGCTGGCGCTGCAATTCGGGCTCACAGACGTTGCGGACTTGCTGCGCACGCAAATCAACGCGCCTGACATTCCGGACGACGAACGTTTCGTCGCGGCGTGCACGCGTGGCGACGAGGCCGAGGCGCGGAGGATCGGGGTACTGCGGCCCGACCTGCCGTCCTCGCTTTCGGCGGCGCAGTTGCGATTGCTGCCTGACATGACCGCGGCAGGCGCCGACGACGCCGTGCGCTTGATGGTCAAGCTGGGCTGGCCCATCGCAGTACGCGGCGGCGACTGGGATGCATCCGCCCTTAATCTCGCAGTGTTCAGCGGCAATGCCGCCTTGACACGCTTCCTGCTCGAACACGGAGCAAAGTGGACGGAACAACACGGCTATGGCGACAATGCATCCGGCACTCTCGGCTGGGCATCCCTTAACGAGCCGGCCGAAGGCGGAGATTGGGTTGGTTGCGCGCGCGCCCTGCTCGATCATGGCATGCCCGGCGCGACAGCCATCCCTGACGATCCCGAACGGGTGCTGATTGCCGGCGTGCGAAAGCAGTTTTCCGACGAAGTCACCGAAGAACTGCTGGGCTAGCTGCGCGTGCCCAGACATGGCCGGCGCCGGCGATTGGCTTAGCCCTACACTCTGCCCTTCAGCGCGTCGCCGATTTCGTCGAGCACCTTGGGGTCCTCGATGGTGGCCGGCATGGTCCAGCTCTCGCCGTCGGCGATCTTCTTGATGGTGCCGCGCAGGATTTTTCCCGAACGCGTCTTCGGCAGTCGGCCGACCGTGATCGCGAGCTTGAAGGCTGCGACGGGCCCGAGCTTGTCGCGCACCAACGCCACGATTTCCTTTTCGATCTCGGCGGGCGCTCGCGTCACGCCGGCCTTCAGCACCAGGAAGCCGCAGGGCACTTCGCCCTTGATCGCGTCCTTGATGCCGAGCACCGCGCATTCGGCAACGTCGGAGTGGGAAGCGAGGATTTCCTCCATGCCGCCGGTGGAGAGCCGGTGGCCGGCGACATTGATGATGTCGTCGGTGCGGCCCATCACCCAGACATAGCCGTCGTCATCCTTGTAGCCGGCGTCAGAGGTCTTGTAGTAGCCGGGAAACTCCGTGAGGTAGGCTTCCCTGAAACGCGCATCCTGTTCCCACAATGTCGGCAAGCAGGCGGGCGGCATCGGCAGCTTGATTACGATCGAGCCCATGGTGCCCGCGGGCACCGGCCTGGATGCCTCGTCGACGACGTCGACCTGATAGCCCGGCATCGGCACCGTCGGCGAGCCGTGCTTGACCGGCAGCATGCCGAGCCCCACCGGATTGCCGGCGATGCACCAGCCGGTTTCGGTCTGCCACCAGTGATCGATGACCGGCACCTTCAACTGCGCTTCCGCCCATTCCACCGTCGGCGGATCGGCGCGTTCGCCGGCCAGGAACAGCGTGCGGAATTTCGACAGATCGTATTTGCGGATGAACGCGCCGTCCGGATCCTCCTTGCGGATGGCGCGAAACGCGGTCGGCGCGGTGAACAGGGCGACCGCCTTGTGTTCCGAGATCACGCGCCAGAATGCGCCGGCGTCGGGCGTGCCGACCGGCTTGCCTTCATACATGATGGAAGTGGCGCCATGAATCAGCGGCCCATAGACGATGTAGCTGTGGCCAACGACCCAGCCGATGTCGGAGCCGCACCACCAGACTTCGCCGGGCTTGACGCCGTAGAGGTTGAACATCGACCATTTCAGCGCGACCAGATGCCCGCCATTGTCGCGCACGACGCCCTTCGGGATTCCCGTGGTGCCGGACGTGTAGAGAATGTAGAGCGGATCGGTCGCCAGCACCGGCGTGCACGGCGCGGCCTTGCCGGCAGCGAGCGCCGCGCTGCGGAGCATTGCCCAATCGTGATCGCGGCCGGCCGTGAGTTCGCAAACCTGCTGCGGCCGTTGCAGGATAACGCAAGCCTGCGGCTTGACTCTTGAAAGTTTGATCGCCTCGTCGAGCAGCGGCTTGTATTGCACGATGCGGCCAGGCTCGATGCCGCAACTTGCCGAAAAAATCAGTTTCGGCTTGGCATCCTCGATGCGCGTTGCGAGCTCTTTCGCGGCAAAACCGCCGAACACCACCGAATGCACCGCGCCGATGCGCGCGCAGGCCAGCATCGCGAACACCGCTTCCGGCACCAGCGGCATATAGAGAATGACGCGGTCGCCCTTGGCGACGCCGAAATCGGCCATCACGGCGGCGAGCGTCTGCACCTCCTTGAGCATCTCGGCATAGGTGAATTTCGAGATCGAGTTGGTGAGTGGCGAATCGTGGATCAGCGCCACCTGATCTGCGCGCCCGTTCGCGACGTGGCGATCGAGCGCGTTGTAGCAGGTGTTGACCACGGCGCCGGCGAACCAGCGGCCATACGCCCCCATCGAGGGATCGAATATCTTCCTGGCCGGCTCGATCCAGTCGATCTCGCGCGCCGCCTCGGCCCAAAAGCCCTCGGGGTCCCTGAGCGAGCGGGCATAGACGTCGTGATAGCGGCTGTTGTTCTGAATGTTCATGGCGTCGCTTCCCGTGCAACTATAACCGGCTATCGGCTCTTCTTCCCGTTCCGGGATACGCCCACTTTAAACTGGATCAAGGAAAAAGAAGGGATTTTCTGCACCGGGGAAGCCTCGCCGCGTTCCAGTCGATCAATATAGATCCGGTTGCCGAAAATTTAACGATGACGAAAGCGATCTTACCGCCTGCCGCGAAGCCGCTCAATGCGGGCGCCCGTAGGTGGTATAATTAGCTTCATCAACGAGAACGTCATAAGAATTCCCATGCCTCAGGCCCAATTCCTGATCGAAGCATTCGACCGTGAGCGATGGTGTCCCATTCTGCAGGCGTTGTTTCCTGTAGACGATCCGGAAGCGCTCCGCGCAATTCTGGCTGGAACGGCGGACGACGACCTCGACCTGGAAGATACCTACTTGCTGGATGATGAGGAGCTCGCGGCCATCGTTACGACATTCAATGTCAGCTTCGATGCAGCGCAGATTCCAAAGATTTGGAGATCAGCCTGTCCCGCTGGCGGTTATCCGGTCGGACGCCATACCTGCCATACCTAAGCCACACGCGGTACGAACTGCCGCTGCTGCTGGAGGGCCGAAAGAAACTGGCGCGCATGTCGGATGCGTATCCGCCGATGACATTCGAAGGCGAGGACCGGTTTGACCATTGGGTGGCCAAGGGCGTGCTCCACCGCGAGGAGGTCAATCAACCGTTCGATAAGCCGGTTCAGACGTCCCGCGGTCAGACCTGTCTTGGACACCGGACCGTCTACTACACGCCGAAGGGCGAAGAATGGCGCATCCCGGCGATCAAACTGATCTCGGATGCCTCGGACAAATCAGGCGGCTGGAACGAATACTTCGAACGGCTCGAGGGCATGCTGTTTGGTTACGAGGATTGGCAGAACGACTGGTGGATTAACGAGGGAATAACAGGCGGCGGCTTCGGTGGCTTGAAAGGTTGCTGCGCGGTGACCGCCGCCGGGCTGGCATGGAGAAACGGCCGGATTCCGTGCATTGCCGCCCATTGATCGTCCAACGCTGACCATCATGATGTACGACCGGTGGGAGAAAACTGATCTATACGCAGCCGTGCTCGAAGATCCCGAAAGCGTTGCTGTCGCGCGTTTCAACATGCTTGGTCGCGACTTCATGAACTTCTGGAAATCGCAGCGCGGCGGTCCGTGGGACCTGCCGGCCGGGCGGATTGCCGAATTCAACCGCTTCCTCCGAGGAACGATCGAGATTGTCGCTCGGCGCGACGGTGCCGCGGAGAATGTTCGAAGCGCCGGACCTACTGCCGGGCGATCGTATTGAGCTTCTCCATCGCCTGGGCCCCCCGATCGGGCCCAAAAACGGCCTGGGCACAGGACCATTAATAAAGCGAGGTCCGAGCCCCTTGTCATCAGTCACGCGGCGCTATGTGTTGACCTGTATCCGTGCATAGCCTAGGGAGACTTCCATGAAACGCACGATGATCATCGTCAAACTTTGGTGGCTGGCCTGCTGACAGGGCGGCCGGACGTTTCATTACATCTGGGGCCGCCGCAAGGGCGGCCTTTTGTTTTGATGATCCCCCATGCGGTGTTCCCCTCATCTCACGAGGACACCTCATGACCAGATCCGTTATTCTGACAGGCGACCGCACCACCGGCCCGCTGCACATTGGCCACTATGTCGGATCGTTGCTCAACCGTCTGCGATTTCAGGACACCCACGAGCAGTTCCTGCTCCTGGCCGATACGCAAGCCCTGACCGACAATGCTCACGCCCCCGACAACGTGCGGGTTGGTGTGATGGAGGTGGCGCTCGACTACCTTGCCGTCGGGATCGACCCGGCCAAGACCACGATCTGCCTGCAATCCCACCTGCCCGCGCTGGCTGAGCTGTCGATGCTCTATTTGAACTTCGTGACCGTCGCCCGATTGGAGCGTAACCCCACGATCAAGGACGAGATCCGCGGCCGCGGCTTCGGGCGCGACATCCCGGCAGGCTTCCTGTGCTATCCTGCGGCGCAGGCGGCGGACATTACCGCGTTCAAGGCAACTGTGGTGCCGGTGGGCGAGGATCAGGCGCCGCTGATCGAACAGACCAACGAGATCGTGCGCCGTATCAACACCACCGCCGGACGGGCCATCCTGCCGGAAGCGCGGGCCGTCATTCCGCAGGTGGGACGGCTGCCGGGCGTCGACGGAAAAGCGAAGATGTCGAAATCCGGCGGCAATGCCATCACCCTTTCGGCCTCGCCGGACGAGATCGCAGCGGCAGTGAAGGCGATGTTCACCGACCCCAATCATCTGCGGGTCGAAGATCCCGGACAAGTGGAAGGCAATGTCGTCTTCACCTATCTGGATGCTTTCGACGAGGACCGCACCACGCTGGAAGAGCTAAAGGCGCAGTATCGGCGGGGAGGAATAGGCGACAGCAAGATCAAGCGCCGCCTCGACGATATCTTGCAGGCGCTGATTGCACCGACGCGAGAACGAAGGACGCAACTGGCGAAAGATCCGGCTTATGTGCTCGACGTGATTCGCCGCGGCACGGAAAAGGCGAGGAGCCGGACCGAGACAACGAAGCGCGAAGTTGTCGAAGGCCTCGGACTGTTCATGTTGTAAGCTAATACCCGTCTATCCCGTTGATCTGTTGCAGGCGGTCGCGCATCGCCTTTTTCAGATCGTAGCCGGGCCTGCCGTATTCCGCATTGCGGCGGGAGATGTATTCCGTCTGCTCTCGCCGCAGCTTGCGCGCCTGCTGCGGGGTCATCTTCTCAGCCGCTGCCCTGACATACGACCCCTGGACCTCGCGATCGAGATCGGCGAGCTCGGGTTTGGCGCAGATCGCCTTTTCCACCTTGCGGCGGGCGGTGGCGCAATTGAAGCTCGGCTTGCCGGCGACCGCCTTCAGCGCGCCCAACCGTTCCAGCTCCAGCGCCATGGACCTGTGGTTGGCCCTGGCCGCAACGTGGTCCGGGTTCAGCCTGATCGCCGCGGCAAAGTCAGCCACCGCCTTCGGCAGGTCGCCTTTCTTGCGCCAGAGCTCGCCGCGCGCGTTGTGGATATCGGCGAGTGAGGGATCGAGCCGCAGCACGCCGTCATAGTCGGCGATGGCGCGGTCGGCCATGTCCTTGTGCTCATAGGCAGCGCCACGCGCGATCAGCGCCTTGATGCGGTCGGCCTTTTCCGTCTTTGCGTTGTCGATCAGCGCACCGCAGGCCGCGACGGTCTTGTCGTCGTTACGCGCCAGCGCCGCGGCCAGGCAGAGCGCGGGATCGACGCGCAAATCCTTGGCCGGTTCGACGCTGGTCGCCGAAACGCCCTGCGCAAACGCGATCCATAGCAAGGAAGCCGCGACCAGCCTGCGGATGTCGGAATAGAATCGCATCAATTGATCCGGGAAGCCTTGTATCCAGGAAGTCTTGGAGTGGCGGGCGCGATCCTAGCAAGCCAGCCGCTTTCTCGACAACGGGCGCGTGCGCGTATCCGTTTTCGTACGGGGACAGATTCTGGCCGAAACGTGACGCGCGCGAAAACACGGTTGTCCGCACGCGAACGGATAGGCTTGGTCACGAAATTTGTCGTGAACCTTTTGCAGGCTTCGCGGACTCAATATCCATGACCACATTGACCGACTTCAATCCGCCGCGCGCCATCGCACAATCCCAGACAGGTTACTTCTATTTCTACATGGCGCTGGCGTGCACGGCCGTCGCCTTTCTCGGCGTTGCACCGACCTACTGGCTGCCGCTGGCCAATCGCTCGTTTTCGGCTTCCCCGGTCGTCCATTTTCACGGGCTGCTGTTCTTCGCCTGGTCGCTCTATTTCGTATTCCAGAGCTGGCTCGCCGCGTCCGGCAGGGTCGCCCGGCACCGCACCATCGGAATGATCGGCGTATCGCTGGCGACCGCGATGACAATCTTCGGCTTCCTGGTGGCTGTCAATGCGATGAAGCGCTCCGCCGCGGCGGGATTGACCGATGACGGAATCGCATTCGCGATTGTTCCGCTTAGCGGAATTCTGTTCTTCGCGGTGGTGTTCACACTGGCCATTGCCGCCATCCGCAAGCCCGAGACACACAAGCGGCTAATGCTGCTGGCCGGCATCTCGCTATTGGACGCCGCGGTCGCGCGCTGGTTTCTCACCTTCCTGGCGCCTCCCGGCCCGCTCGGCCCACCGCCGGTCCCCGTGACCATTCCGCCCGCCTTCGTCGCCTATCTCCTGCTGGTGGCCGCCATCGTCTTCGACTGGCGCACGCGCGGCCGGCCGCATCCGGTCTATGTTTACGGCGGTATCGCGCTGATCGCCGTCAAGCTCCTGAACTGGCCGATCAGTGTCACGCCGCTGTGGCATTCCTTCGCCGGCGGCATATTGGCGATGGCACAGTAAACTTGCCGGTTTTGGTGCTAGATTGATGGTGACATCGATCTCGACCGGCAGGAATCCCAGATTTGCTAGCATTCGAATGGATTATCGGGCTGCTGCTTGGCGCGGTGATGCTGTCCGCGCTGGCGCGGCGGCTCAAGGTACCCTATCCGACATTTCTTGCGATCGGCGGCATGCTGCTGGCATTCGTGCCCGGGGGCCCGTCGTGGACGCTGGAGCCTGATCTGGCACTGGCGCTGTTCGTGGCGCCGATACTGCTGGATGCAGCTTTCGATACCTCGCTGCGCGACCTCCGTAACAACTGGCTACCGGTCTCGACGCTGGTGCTGGTCGCGGTTGGGGTCACGACCGCCGCCGTCGCTGTCGTCGCGCACTGGCTTCGCCCGGACATGCCATGGGCGGTCGCGATCGCGCTCGGCGCCATTGTGGCACCGCCCGACGCCGCGGCGGCCACCGCGATCCTGCGCCAGGTTAACCTGCCCTACCGCATCCAGAAGATCCTCGAGGGCGAAAGCCTGCTCAACGATGCCAGCGCACTCCTGATCTACCGCGTCGCGGTCGGCCTGGTTGCCGCAGAGCACATGAAGGTGCACGAGTTCGTGCCGTCCGTTGCGCTGGCGCTGTTCGGAAGCCTCATTGCCGGCTTCCTGTTCGCGCGGATCTGGACGAAGATCACGCGCCGCATCACCGAGGCGCCGAGCGCAATCATCACGCAATTCGCCGGCACGTTCATGGTGTGGATCGTCGCCGAGCATATCGGGCTGTCCGGCATTCTCACCATCGTCGCCTATGCGATCACGATCGCCCGCACCGCGCCCGAGCGTACCCCGGCGCGGCTGCGCGTGGCCTCCTATGCGGTGTGGGAAACCGTCGTGTTCGTGCTCAACGTGCTGGCGTTCATTCTGATCGGCATGCAGCTCAATCCGATCTGGTCCGGGCTCGACGACGAGGTGCGGTTCAAGTATTGCAGCTTTGCCGCCGCGATCCTCGGCGTCGTGATCCTCGCCCGCGTCGCCTGGGTGATGCCATATGGCGCCTTGCTGCGCGCCTTGAACGCGCACGGCCTGCTTCCTCCGCATGTGTCTCCCGCGGTCCCCACAGTGGAACGCGGCATTATCGTGTCCTGGTGCGGGATGCGCGGCATCGTTACGCTGGCGGCCGCCTTCGCGTTGCCCGAGAGCTTCCCGTATCGCGATCTCATCCTGCTGACGGCCTTTGCCGTGGTGCTGGGGACTCTCGTGATCCAGGGCCTGACGCTGCGGCCGGTGATCCTCGCGCTGAAACTCGAGAAGGACGATCCGGTCGCGCGCGAGGCCGCTCAAGCGCGCTGCATCGCCTATCGCGCCGCGCTCGAGGCGATCGAATCCGATCCGTCCGAGGAGGCCGAGATCCTGCGGCTCGAATACCGCGCCGTGCTGTTGCGCGCCGAAACCGAACCCGAAATCGGCATCGCAACCAGCGAGCTGCCGGCCGATCCTCTGCGCCGCCGCGCCATCGGTGCGGCACGAGAGGCGCTGTTGAGGATGCGCCAGTTCGAGGAAATCAGCGACGACGCCTTCCACCAAGTGGAAGAAGAGCTCGACCGCGCCGAATTGAGCGCACAGGCATAACGGGGCGTGATGACGTTTCTTCGAATCGTCATCACGTTCTATCTCTTTGATTTGAGCATGATCTCCGCGCAAACGCGTTCCGCGTTTGTCGCGAGGGAAAACCGGTGCCCACTCTTCCGGATCATGCTCTAGCGCGTCACGCGCCCGACTTGCTCGTGATACCGCCATCGACCACGAGCTCGATCCCGGTGACGTATTTCGATTCATCGGACGCCAAAAACAGCGCCGCGTTGGCGACGTCCCAGGCGTCCCCCATATGGCCCATCGGCACCTGTGCGTCGCGCGCCCGCCACATCGCCTCGACGTCGCCCGCCGAATAGCTGGCCGCGAGTCCCGCCGAGTGCGCGACCATTGGCGTCTTCATCAGGCCTGGCAGGATGCAGTTGACGCGGACATGATCGCGTGCGAACTGCACGGCGGTCGTCTTCGTCATCTGGTTCATCGCTGCCTTCGAGGCGCCATAGGTGACGTAGGAAATTCCGAGGTGGCGGATGGATGCGATCGACGAGATGTTGATGATCGAGCCGCCACCCTGCTTCTGCATCACGGGGATGACGTGCTTCATGGCGAAATAGGCGCTCTTGAGATTGACGGCGAAGACGTGATCCCAACTCGCCTCGTTCACCTCGACGACGTTGCCCATTTCGGCGATGCCGACATTGTTGTCGAGCACGTCGACGCGGCCATAGGCCTTGAGGCACGCCGCCACCATCGCCTCGACTTCGGTTTCTCGGGAAACTTCGGCAGTGAAGGCGGTCGCCTTGCCGCCCTCGCCCGTAATGATTTCGACAGTCTCTTGCGCCGCCGCGGCGTTACGGTCGACGCAAAACACCTGCGCGCCCTGGCGTGCAAAAGTCACGGCAGTCGCCTTGCCATTGCCCCAGCCGGGACCGATCGAGCCTGCACCCACCACCATCGCCGTCTTGCCCTTGAGCCGTTCCATCGACTTCTTCTCCCTTGCGCGTTCTCGCTTTCTTGTAGCCCGGGTGAAGCGCAGCGCAACCCGGGAATCTTGTTCGGTGGCTCCCGGATTGCGCTTCGCTCCATCCGGGCTACGGTCAACCTATCCAATAAGCTAAAAAGATGCCCCGACATACGCCTAACAAGGCCCTTGCCACGGTTACCCAAATTGGACTGAATGCGCCCGCGAAAGACCCGCAGGACACCGGGTCTGGGAATTAAAGGGTCCCCGGGGAAAGTATGGCAACAGACAAGACAACGCCGCCCAATGACGAGGTCGTCACGGTATCCGACGAAGCCCTGCAAAAGGCGGAATCCTTCGTCGAGGCGGAAGAAGGCGCGGCGAACCGCCTGATGGGATGGGCGGGAAGGATCTCGACCACGATTGCCGTGGTCATGAGCCTGTTTCACCTCTACGCGGCCTACGCCATCGTCCCGACCCAGGAACTTCGCTACACCCACGTCGCCTTCACGCTGGTCCTGAGCTTCCTGCTGTTTCCCCTGGCGACACGCTTTCGCAATCGCGTGCGCTGGTGGGACATCGTCCCCGGGATAGTCGCGGTCGCGACCATCGTCTATGCGCTGTGGGGCGGCGAAGATTTCACCGACCGCGCCACCACGCCCGACCGCTGGGACATAATCGTCGGCATCGTCTTCATCGTGCTTCTGCTGGAGGCGACGCGGCGCACCACCGGTGCGATCATGCCGGTGGTGTCGTTGCTGTTCATCGCTTACGCCATGCTCGGCCCGTATCTGCCGGCGCCGTGGACCCATCGCGGCTACGATCTGGCCCGGCTGGTCGGTCACCTCTTCATTACGCTGGAGGGCATTTTCGGCGTCGCAGTCGACGTATCGGCGACACTAATCCTCCTGTTCACCATCTATGGCGCGTTCCTGCAGCATTCCGGCGCCGGCAAGTTCTTCATCGATTTCTCGCTGGCCTTGATGGGCGGGAAGCCGAACAGCGCCGGCCGCACCGTGGTGCTGTCGTCGTTCCTGCTCGGCGGCCCCTCCGGATCGGGCGTCGCCACCACTGTCATGATCGGCACCGTGGCCTATCCGATGATGGCCAAGGCCGGCTTCGAGAGGAACGCCGCGGGCGGATTGCTGGCCGCCGGCGGGCTGGGCGCGATCCTGTCGCCGCCGGTGCTGGGGGCGGCTGCGTTCCTGATCGCCGAGTTTCTCAAGATCAGCTATCTCGACGTGATCTGGATGGCGACCATCCCGACCTGTCTTTACTACATGTCTCTGCTGTTCATGGTCGAACTGGACGCCAAGAAATTCCACGCCAAGAACGTGACGTTCACGCCCGAGATGTCGCTCGGCCAGATGACCAGGCGGTACGGCTTCCACTTCATTTCGCTGCTCGCCGTCGTCGTGTTCATGGTCATCGGCTACTCGCCGTCGCTGTCGGTGTTCTACGCCATTGTCGTTACGTTCGCGCTGAGCTTCCTGCGCAGGGAAACCGCGCTGGTACCGAGCAAACTGGTGAAGGCACTGGCCGACGGCTCGATCGGCGCGCTCAATGCCGCGACCACCTGCGCCTGCGCCGGCATCGTCGTCGGCATCGTGACGCTGACCGGTCTCGGCCTCAAATTCTCGTCGATTGTCATCGCCTATGCCGGCGGCAGCCTCTTGCTGACCGCGATCTACACCGCGCTGATCGTCTGGATCATTGGCCTCGCCGTGCCAGTGACCGCGTCCTACATCATCTGCGCGGTGATCGCAGCGCCCGCGCTGGTCAAGCTCGGCGTGCCCGACTACGCCGCGCACATGTTCATCTTCTACTATGCCGTGTTGTCCGAGGTATCGCCGCCGACGGCGCTTTCGCCGTTCGCGGCGGCGGCCATCACCGGCGGGGATCCCTACAAGACCACGCTGCAATCCTGGAAATACACGCTGCCGGCGTTCCTGGTGCCGTTCGTATTCGTGCTTGACCCGCAGGGCGCAGGGCTGCTGATGTCGATTCCCAAGGGCGGTTCGTGGCTCGATATTCTCGAAATCACGATCAAGACGAGCCTGGGCCTGCTGGCGCTGGCCGCGTTTGCCCAGAACTGGGCGCTGCGACAAAATACAGCGGTCGAGCGCGGCCTGCTTCTGCTATCCGGATTGCTGCTGGTGTTCCCGAGCCTGATTGAGGCAATCGTCGAATGGATCACCGGACGCGATATCAGCTACACCTATGTGCCGGGCCTGATCATCGGTTTCGGCGTATTGCTGTGGCAGTCCAGAACGCGGTCGCCAGAGCGACCCGCGCTCACAACATAGAGAAGCGATTGAGGAGACAAAAATGAAAAAGACCACAGCGATCCTGGCGATGGCTTTGGGGCTAGCCTTCGCAGGCGCAGCCCATGCCCAGCAGAAAACCATGTCGATCGGAACCGGCGGCACCGGCGGCGTCTACTATCCGCTCGGCGGCGCGGTTGCCAACGTGCTCTCGAAGAACCTTCCCAACGTGCAGGCCACCGCCGAGGTCACCGGCGGTTCGGTCGACAATCTCAAGCTGATCGGCGCGGGCAAGAGCGAATTGGCCTTCACGATGGCCGACGCCGCGCTCGATGCGTTGAAGGGCGAGGACAAGTTCAAGAGCGGCAAGGTGCCGTTGCAGGCGCTGCTCGTGGTCTACCCGAACCGCATGCATGTGGTGACGGTGGAAGGCACTGGCATCAACACCATGGCGGATCTCAAGGGCAAGCGCGTTTCAACGGGGTCACCCGGCAGCGCCACCGAGGTGATGGCGTTCCGCGTCATCGAGGCCGCCGGTCTCGACAAGGATAAGGACTTGAAGCGCGAGCGGCTCGGCGTTGCCGAATCCGTCAACGCGGTCAAGGATCGCAAGATCGATGCGTTCTTCTGGGTCGGCGGCATCCCGACCGCTGCGGTCACCGATCTCGCGGCGACGCCCGGCCTGAAGATAAAGCTGATCGACCATGGCGATCTGGCCGAGAAGATGAACGCGAAATACGGCAAGCTCTATTCTTCCAGCAAGATCAAGGCAGGGTCGTATCCGGGCTACGACAAGGACAATTCCATCACCGACGTCTGGAACCTGATCGTCACCGGCGACAAGATGAGCAATGAGGATGCCTACACCATCGTCAAGACGCTGGTGGAGAAGAAGGCCGACATCGTCGCCGTGCACAAGGAAGCCGAGAGTTTTACGCTGGACAACCAGGTGCAGGAGCGTTCGCCAATCCCGTTCCATCCCGGCGCGCTGAAATACTTCAAGGAAAAAGGTGTCGGCGGCTAGGCTTCGATATTCGCCGCCCGGATAGCGCGGAAGCGCTGTGTCCGGACGCAGACGGCAGTGACCGCGGCCTTCCGAGGACCGCGGTCATTTTGTTTTGCCGACGGAAAGGTTGTGTGCATCGCATCATTGCTGCTCCTGCGAAGGGAGCACGAAGCCGTCACGACAGAGCGATCTCAAAACACGAACATCGCGGCGCCGACAAGCGACCACAGGCGTTAACATGCGGGGCTGATCAAATATGCCCAGACACGGCGTCGGTTCATTGAAGCAGCCCGTCGCCTTCATGAAATCGACGAATGCGCTTGTCTGGCCTGGCGTCTCGCGCCGCCACGGCGGGCAATTTCCGTAAAATTTTATTCGTGTCGGCGGCTTTAACCCTACTGAAGTAATCATGTGACCTCCCGCAAAATTCCATTATTGCGACCCCAACGCGGATGTACCACTAGCGCCGGGGTATCTGTTGGGAGGGCGGCCATGGAGCAGATCAATTTTAACGCGCATACACGCGCAGCGCACTTCGGGCATCGGAAGCTGACGCCGAGAGCCTGCGTCGTCGACAGCAAAAAGCACCTCCGGTTGTTCCTTTCCGACGCTCTCGAGGATCTCGGCTTCGTGACCAGCGAATGCGGTCAGGCTGGCGATTTGGCGGGCGTTCTGCAGGCCGAGCAGCCGGACGTGATCGTGCTCAGCGTGTGTGTCGACGGGATCAATGTCGGCGAAATTCTCGAAGTCATTGTCCGCAAGAATTTCGGCGGCAAGGTCCTCGTCATCGGTCAACCCGACTCGATTATGGTAAAGGCGGTCAGGCAAATTGGCGACGAATACGGCATTGCCATGCTGCCCTCGCTGCAGACGCCGTTCGGCGCGGCGAGCCTGCGCGCCAGCGTCGCGGAGCTGCTACCGGCCGAGCCGGCGCCAAGCCCCGCCGTCGATGTCGCCGAGGCCTTGAAGGCCGGCTGGCTCGAACTGTGGTATCAGCAGAAGATCAACACCCGCACGCTGGCGCCGAGCGGAGCCGAGGCGTTGGTCCGGATGCGGCACCCTGCCTGGGGCGTAGTCCCGCCGGCCTATTTCATTCCCGACGACAAGGATCCGCATTTTCGCGCTCTGTCCGAATTCGTGATCGGTCGCGCCATCGAAGACTGGCGCTACCTGCTGGAAAGCCAGGGTCCGGTCGACCTTTCGATCAACCTTCCGGTATCGTTCTTCGGCAATGCCGCGGCGGTGCGCGATCTGTGCCGTGCCATGCCGGCCCACCCCGCCTTTGGCGGGCTCCTGATCGAAATCAACAGCAGCGAGGTGATCGACCATCCGGACCTCGCGGTGGACGCCGCAAGACGGCTGCGCCTGTCCAATATCGCGATCGCAATCGACAATGTCGGCGCGGAATGGCCGTCTCTTCTGGAACTTCGGAGCTTCCCGTTCGCCGAGCTGAAGGTCGACCAGCAATATATCAACGGCTGCGCGGACGACCGGCTGAAGCAGACGGTATGCCGGCGCATCGTCGAACTGGCCCGGGACAACGGCGCCCGCGCCATCGCCCAGGGCGTGGAGACCCGCGCCGACTTTCTCGCCGCTTACGACATGGGATTCGATCTGGTCCAGGGCTACCTGTTCGGCAAGCCGGTGGCGGTGCGGAAATTTGCTCGCTCCCGCCCTCAGCTGGCAACCGCCTCCGACAAGCCGTCCTGAACCAGGCTCACTCGAACTTCATGTCGATACATTTCACGATGTCGGAGCCGAGCCCGGACGAGATGATGATGCAGCCGCGCACCTTCGGCGTATTGTTGTCGCTGGCCCATACAGCATAGCCGCCGGGACCGAAGAACGAATTGGTGTTCGGCGGCTCGGTTTCAGTGGCATCGAACGAATAGTCGCCATCAGTATCGAAGATGCGCGGTTTCTTCGTGCAGCCGCCATCGGCCTGCACGTTGATGACTTCCTTGTTGTCCCGCGTCAGCGCCAGCGAAACTTGGCAGCGGAAATATTCAGAGGTCTTGACGTTGAACACGTAAGCATAGGATTTGCAGGTCGCCGTGTTGAGCTTGCCCGGAGCCAAGCCGCGGCTGCAGGCAATCCGCTGGTTGTTGCTGAGCTTGAAATTGTCGGCCTGTGCCGCTTGAGCCAGCGTCATGAACGATAGCGCAACACCAAGACCGATCTTCATGACGTGTTTCATCCTGACCATCCCTAAGACGTTCTTCGCAATGCATGCTTGTAGCTGGAAAGGCGAACATAGTCGCGAAGTCGAACGCGGGAAATCACAAAGTCTCAAGGGCGGTGTGATGCGTCGAAGGTGCCAATTGACGGCACGACACCGTTCGTGATTTGTTCAAAGCATGGGGCAAGAGGCCGAATGGCTGCGGGGAGTATGGATGATGACGAGCATTTCAACGAAGGCGTTTTTGGCGGTGGCCGTCCTGGCGGGGTTCTCGACCAGCGCATTTGCGCAAGGCGCCGCGCCGACGCCTTGGGAGCTGAAGTCGGACATGGGCTATGCCTACGGCAGGGACGGCAAGACGCTCGTCTACAAGATGGGCACCAACAATGCGGGCCTGCTGCTGAAAGGCGCCAAGAAGGTGCCGAAGGGAACGCTGTTCTTCATCGGCCAGAACGGACAGCTCTATATGCGCTCCGGCCCCTATCTGGAGGGCGACGGCAGGTTCATGTTCGGGTCGGATTGAACTTTCTTCCTTCTCCCCTTGTGGGAGAAGGAAAGAGCCAACCTAAAGCGCTCCCGCCAATTCCTTCGCGCCGGGCTTGCCAGAGTTGAAATCCATGCGCTCGTCGGTGACCGCGAGCAGTTTCGCCACCGTATTGTGGCGGATCGCGACGGGGTTGCGCTCGTAGCCGCCGCGCTGGAAGAAATTCGAGGTCGGCACCCGTTCGCGCATCGCCTGCGGCATGGTCACCATGTCGAGGCCAGTGCCGTCGCCGGTCAGGTTCATCATTTCGAGCTCGGCGGCCGAGAGCGGGCGATTGTAGCCCTTGGCGCGCGCGAAATGGACCGAGGTCAAGAGCTTGTGGGTCTGCAGCATCGGCCCGACGTCGACATCGAGCACCATGGCGTGCACCGCCCAGCCCTGCGGGGTATTGGCGAGTTTCTCATGCTCGGACCAGGTGTCCGGCACGGTGCGCGAGAACGCCACCATCTTTTTCAGCACGGCCAGCTTGTGATCCATCGCCTTGCGCGGCGCACCTGACAGGCTTGCTGCCTTCGTTGTCAGTTCCTTGATCATTTCGTGGCCCTGCTCGGCCAACAGCTCGACGCTATTCGTGGTGAGCAACTGGTTGTAGCCGATCGCGGTCGAAATCGCGCGCGAGCCCGGCCGCGACGCGCTCAGGCCCGATTGCATGTCGTAATTGCCGTTGCCGCCAGTCTCGAACGAATAGACCCGCACCACCTGCTCGCGCGTCAGGCCGGCGGCCAGCGCGTAGCGGGCATAGGCGCGCTTGAAGTCGACTTCGGCGGCCGGCCGCTGCGGCACAAACTGGAAATGGTCGGCGGCGGCTTTCAGGAAATCGGCGACCACCGGCAGCGGCTTGCGCTCGCGCGGCGGCCTCTCTTCCTCCGGCTCCGGATTAACCGGGCGCTTCGGACCGGTGTAGGCCGGCGGCTGCGTCAGCACGTAGTCGTCGAGCGCAATGGCCTGGCGTTCCCGGCGCTTGGCATTGCGGCCCTTTCGTTTCTCCGAGATCGAAGACCAATAGGCCCCCGCCTGCTCCTCGAACGCGGCACGCGCTTCCTGATATTCCCTGAGCTTGCGGCGATATTCAGCAATCGCCTGCGGCGAGGCTGCTTGCGCCATCGCGTCTGCGGTTGAGGGAGGGAGTGGCTCGGTCGCCACGGCAGGCGGCGCACTCGCAAGCAGCGCGAGCGCGACAAATCCGGAACCCATGCGAATCAATGGCAGGCGCATGGCACCCTTGTACCAAGCAGGCCCGCGAAGTCAGCCCCTGAAGGGAGCGACAATAGGTGGCGCTGCCTTACTTCCCTTCTCCCACAAGGGGAGAAGGGAAGAAGCCGCCTACTCCTGTTCAACGCCGCTGGTCTTCACGAGCTGCGACCACTTCTTCTCATCCTTGTCGATGAAGCCGGCATAGTCTTCCGGCGTGCCGGGCGTGATCTCGGTGCCGTCATTACCCAACTGTTTCTTCACCTCGTCGGAGGCGAGCGCGTCCCGTAGCGCCTTGTTGAGCTTGTCGATGATCGGCCGCGGCGTGCCGGCTGGCGCAACAAGGCCGTAATAGAGCGAGGCGTCGAAACTGGACAGGCCCGCTTCCATCATCGTCGGCACGTCGGGCAACAGGCTCGAACGGGCGATGCTGGTCACCGCAAGCGCGCGCAGCTTGCCGGCGGAGACATTGGTGTGCGAAGCCGGAATCGGCGCGAATGCCATCGGGATGTGGCCGCCGAGGAGATCGGTCAGCGCCGGACCGGTGCCCTTGTACGGGATGTGCACCAGTCTGATGCCGGCAGCGCGGGCAAAATATTCGCCGGTGATATGGCTGGCGGTACCGGCGCCGGCCGAGCCGAAATTGACCTTGTCGGGATTGGCCTTCGCATGGGCGATCAGTTCGGCCACGCTCTTCGCGGGGAACGACGGATGCACGACCAGCGAGTTCGGCGCGTTGCCAATCATGCCGATCGGCGCAAAATCCTTGCGCGGATCGTAGCCGGGATTTTTGTAGAGCGAGGGGCCGATCGCGAGCGTGCCGGTGTAGCCCAGCAGCAGCGTGTAACCGTCGGGATCGCTCTTGGCGACCGCCTTGGTGCCGACCGTGCCGCCGGCGCCGGGACGATTGTCGACCACGACCTTCTCGCCGAGCAGTTCGCTCATCTTGTCGGCAATGGCGCGGCCGACGATCGAGGTGCTGCCGCCGGGCGCGAATGGAATGACCAGCGTGATGGCGCGGGCGGGATAGGTTTGCGCTCGCGCTGAATCGAAGGCTACGCCCACACCGAGCAGTGCGGCGACGACACAAAAGCTCTTGATCCACGAGGACATGATGCGCGCACTCCCAAAACTGTTCTTATTGTTGGTGCGGCCATCGTCGCTGAAACGATCCGTATTCGCAAGTTGACGAAGCAATCCATCCATCTCACATCGTGAGATGGATGCGCGATCCTACCTCCACGCAAATACCGGCTGTTCCAGTTCCGCAACGCGCGTGTTTCTTCCCGCCAGCACTTCGGCAAATTGATAGATCAGCGCCGCCGTCGGCGCGTGGATGTGCTGACCGGCATGGCGGAAGCGGATCACGCGCCGCGTACTTTCGGGGATCGTGGTGAAGCTGAAGGCGTCGCTTCGTTCGATATCCGCGAGGGCTATGCGATGCACTGAGGCGACCTCCGCAGGGTTGGGCACGAAATCGGCGCTGCTGCTCACCCAGACCACCACGGGCGTGACGAGATAGCCGGATCGCGTCGGGTAATCGTCGAGCAGGCCGAGCACATCGTCTTCGCCCAGCGCGACGCCGAGTTCTTCGTGAAGCTCGCGCAGCGCCGCCTGCGCCTGCGTCTCGCCGTGGTCGCAGCGCCCGCCCGGCAACGCCCATTGGGCGGCGTGCGAACGCAAGGTCGCGGCGCGGCGGGTCAGCAGAAACGTGGTCCCTCCGCCGTCCTCGGCTTCCGTCAGCGCAATCGCCACCGCAGCGCGTTTCAGCCCAGACACCGCCTCGCCGGATGACGCCCGCGAAAATGCCGCGCAGAGCTCTGCGATATTCCGCCTTGTGGTATCGTCAAATGACCGGGCCATCCCGCTTGACTACAACACAAGCGCAACAGATGAAATGATCCCGGACAGCATGACAGCCCGCAGGAAACGGAAAGCACGACATGACAGCCAAGGCCGCGGACAAACTCAAATCCGACGGCTGGAAGATCGTCGAAACGTCAGGTTTCCTGCACCTGATCGGCCCGCTATGGCAGCGCGTGGCCGACGGAACGCACGAATACGCACTTGCAACCGAGGACAAGCACCACAACCGCCGCGGCCTGGTGCAGGGCGGCGTGATCATGACCTTCGCCGACCGCACCTGCGGCATGACCGCCCGCTTCGTCTCGGGCAAACCTACGCTGGCGACCGTGCAGCTCGATACGCACTTCGTCGAAGCCGGCAAGATCGGCGAGGTTTTGGTGTCGAAGCCGCACGTGGTGCGCTCCACCCGCAGCCTCATTTTCATCACGACGGAAGTCACCGTCGACAAACGCTGTATCGCGATGGCGAGCGGCGTGTTCAAGATATTGAAGAACGAGGGTTAGACGCTGTCATTCCGGGACGATACGCAGCATCGAACCCGGAATGACGGCGCATATGGAGGACCACTTCATGCAATACCGCCAACTCGGCCGCAGCGGCCTGAAGATTTCGCCGATCTGTCTGGGTACCATGATGTTCGGCGGACCCACCGACGAGGCGACGTCGTCGCGCATTGTGGCGAAGGCGCGCGAGGCCGGCATCAACTTCATCGACAGCGCGGATGCCTATAATGGCGGCCAGTCCGAACAGGTGGTCGGCCGCGCCATCTCCAACAACAGACACAACTGGATTCTGGCGACCAAGCTCGCCAACCAGATCGGCGACGATCCCAATCGCGGCGGGCTGTCGCGGCGCTGGGTGATGCAGGCCGCGGACGAAAGCCTGAAGCGGCTCGGCACCGACTTCATCGATATCTATTATCTGCACAAGGAGGACCACGCGACGCCGTTGGAGGAGACGGTGCGGGCGATGGGCGACCTGATGCGGCAGGGCAAGATCCGCTATTTCGGCGTTTCGAACTACCGCGCCTGGCGTGTCGCCGAGATCTGCAACATCTGCGACAGAAACGGCATCGATCGCCCGATCGTCAGCCAGCCCTATTACAACGCCATGAACCGCATGCCAGAAGTCGAGCATTTTCCGGCCTGCGGCTATTACGGCCTCGGCATCGTGCCCTATAGCCCCTTGGCGCGCGGCGTGCTGACCGGCAAGTACAAGCCCGACGCCGCACCCGACAGGGAGACGCGCGCCGGCCGCGCCGACAAGCGCATGATGCAGACCGAATGGCGGCCGGAATCGCTGCAGCTCGCGCAGGAGATCAAGCGGCACGCCGAGGCCCGCGGCATCACCGCCGGACAGTTCGCGGTGTCATGGGTGCTGAATTCGTCATTCGTCTCGGCTGTCATCGCGGGCCCGCGCACCGAGGAACAATGGGACGATTACCTGAAGGCGCTCGACTATCGCTTCACGGCCGAGGACGAGGCGCTGATCGACCGGCTGGTGGTGAGCGGACACCCTTCGACGCCGGGGTTCAATGACCCGGCCTATCCGATCGAGGGGCGGCGCGCGCGGACGGCTGGCCAAGGCAGATGAGCAAATAAGCAAGTAAAACGGCCCTGTCGAGACCACCACCCTGCGTTGTATCAGGGTCGGATATACGGTAACGGGATAGTAACCTCGCCGGTAGAAAACTACCCCGTTCAGGCGGAGGTCCATGCGGTGGACGAGCACAGAACGGCACCACGGCGGCGGTTGTTGAAGGCGGGCAAGATTTCGTTTGGCGGCGGCGCCGCCTTCGATTGCACGGTCCGCAATCTATCCGAAACCGGTGCCGCGCTCGAGGTGACCTCCCCCGTCGGCATTCCCGAACGCTTCACGCTGGTGGTCGAAGCCGACCAACTCCATCTGCCGTGTCGCGTCGTCTGGCGAAAAGAGAAGCGGATCGGGGTTCATTTCGAAGCGTGAACGGCGCCGTAGCCGTTTGCACAATCGCGGCAGATCCGGCCTCGTACGTCGTGACCGGACCCGCCGCGAAATGATCGCGCCTCGCAGCCTCAAGCGTCAGTGTCTGGATTCGAGGCTGACGATAACGCCTGTGGGCTCGGGCTCGTGCGGCGACAGTTTCGTCAGCGTCTCATCGCTCCAATAGGCAAGGTTTACGATCATGCCGACTGGCGCTTCCGGCTGGGAAGCCTCGGTCGGTTCCAGGACGTTGAGCCCGCCGCTGTCGATGAAGAACGTGTGATCGCCAAACATGCTGGCCAGTTGCGGGACCACCGGATGATCGTCGGGAAGCGCCTGGGCTTCGAATTGCTTCAAAGCGCGTTCCACCTGTGCCGAGTTCAATTTCATGCACGACTCCTACTTGGCTTCTTGGTTGGTTGAGGACCGCGTGGGCGGCTAAGACCGCACGCGGCTGCTTCCTGCGAAGGATACGAAAGGCGTCAAGGGTGTCGGATCCTGATCGCTCGTCCCCACCAGCACAGCGCGCTGGTTCGCAAGGTCTCCTTCAATCCGCGAGCAGCGCGAATTGAACACGGGACAATGGTGCCTCTTTGCGCCCGTTCAACCCGGCAACGAAATTAAATTGGCAATGTTCCGCAGAAAGGCATGTTCGAATCCTGCGACTGCCGCGCGGAACCCTGCGGAACACGCGGGGTAACGGCGCGGCCTGCTATCTCCCGTCGGGAATGGGATGCAGCCTCGCCAATTCGTCGAGCGACAGATGCGCCTCCGCATCGCTCAGCGCGAAACGGACAATGACATCCTGACGGCCGACCTGCCCCCAAAGCCCATCCGACGACCATTTCTGCGGCACGGGCCCGCGCAGACCTTCGATCCAGACAAAATACCATTCCGTCATCGAACACCTCCTGGCGCTGATCCGGACCAGATGCGCCACGGTCTCGCTGACAAGATATTACCGGTCCTCGATCACGAAAAGGCCCGCGCGGCACGCACCAGCGCCCGGTCTTTTGTCACGAAATGGCTTACTTTGTCGGAATGAAATGGCTCCTGATCATGGCCGCCTTGGCCTGCAATCCTGGCGACCGGCTGGTTGACCTGCGCGACAAGATTCCTCGTGGCCTGAATTCGATCGAGCTGATGGTCACTGTCGAACCCTTCTATGCCCGCTTCTACATCTACCAGCCGGGTTTCCCTGACAGCATCCAGCATTGCTGCGGCAACAAACCTTCCTCGATTATCAAGGTGCCAGTTGTCGACGGCCGCTTCTGCATCAGACAGAGTCAGCCGCGGATGAAATGGACGGTTCGCGCGCTCTTCAGGCCCGACATTCAAATGTAGTGTCGCCTCAAGCGAATTGCGCGAGGCCTTGGCCGACCGACCAATTCTCTTTCGCGGACTCGAGAATGTTCACGAACACGTCCTCCGGCCGAATGCCGGGGCTTTCGCCGAGCAACTCCGCGGTGCGCCGGAACAGCGCTTTCTTCTGTTCTGTCGTGCGGGTGTTGAACACGGTGATCTGGATGTACACGACATCGTCGCTGCGGGCGATTCCAAAACAGGATGCGCCGTAACGGAAGTTCGCGGCATCATGCTCCCTGATGGTCATGAACTGGTCGTCTTCGGGCACGTCCAACGTTTCGCGCATCGCGCGGTAAAGGCTGTCGAAGATCGCCCGCCGGTAGGCTTCCGGCTTTCCGGCACGCAGCGAGATGTGAATGAGCGGCATCGCGGATCCTTTCGAAAAACCGGTAACGCCGCCGTGGCGGCTTCCGCGCGGATGGTTCACCCCGTCGACGAAATGAGCTATCAATAGTTTTTGACGCGTTGTCTAAAAATGGTATCCGCGTTCTTGACGCCATGTCAAATACTATTTGGCCCGCGTCAGGCAGTCGGATTGGGCGATGGTGTGCAGCGGAGGGAAACGTGCGGCCGCGAGAGTTTAACCACGACGACGTGCTGCGCATCGCGTTCGATCAATTCTGGCGCAAGGGGGTGCGTGGCACACAGCTCTCGGACATCGCACGTGACGCGGGCGTTCAGCGCGGCAGCCTCTACAATGCCTTTGGCAGCAAGGAAGCGCTGTTTCTCTGCGCCTACGAGCGCTATGCCGGCGAATATGTGAGCTCGCTTCAGAAGGCGCTCGGCGCGGGGACCTTGCGCGAGCGCCTCACCGCGTTTTTCGATCTGACGATCAAGAATTTTCGTTCCGGCTCGCCGCCCCGCGGATGTCCGACCACGCGGGGACTGATGGAGCTGACGTCGGTCGAAGGCGAAGGGCTGGACGAGAACGGGCGCAAAACCTTCGCGGATCTGGTGGCGCGGATCACCGACCTGGTTCAGGAAGCCTTGTCGGAGGGCGTCGAGCGGGGCGAGTTCAACGGAGACCCCGAGACCGCGGCATTGCACATCGTCACCGTGACGCGCGGATTGGCCGTGCTGGAACGCGCCTTCGGCGATGAGGCCCAGCTTCGGACGATTGCCGCACATACGGTCGATCTCGTGCTCGGCAAGAAGGGTTGAACCCTTTGCGGCGCCGCGACGACAAAATCCGCATCATCGCTTAGGGAATTGCCGGTCATGAATTCGCCAGAGCCCGCCGTCCGAACGGCATCGAACAGCAGCCCTGCCCGCCGCATCGCCGTGGCGGTGATTCTGAGCGGACTGGTCTTTGTCGTGCTGTGGTTCATGATGTTCAGCATGGTCACGTCGCTGCTGATCGGATCCGGTTGCTGCGTCGTGATCGTTGCGGCAAGCTCCGTGTCGGATCTGTTCGAAATGCTGCTTGATGCCGTCGCTTCCGTCATCTTCGGCGTGCTGGCCGTCATCGCGGCGATCTTCGGGGCGATTCTTGGCCTGTTCGGATTTTAGGTCCGCCGCTCGCATCGTGAGATGATTGGCAACGGTGTAGCGCCTGAAGCATTATGTGTCAGGCCCAGGCAACGGGAGCTCTCTCCGTCATCCCCGCGCAACGGCTTCGCCGTTGTCGCTGGAGGTGCGAGCGAGGCAAACCTCGAAGGATGAGCAGCCCGTGGCCGTCGCCCTTCGAGGGCCGCGCTGCGCGCAGCGTGCATCCGGCTTTCCCTGCGCCCTTTGTTTTTGTGGAGGGCGGAAGCTTAAGCAAAGCTCGGGCGCTTGATGCCGCGAGAACGCGGACGCTTACCCTCTCACTCTGTCCTTGCGCTTCAGGCAAATCAGCCCGCAGCAGAGCCGGGAGATCCTGGGCGGTCTTTTGTCTGCGCGAAATTGTCTACCGTGAAATAGCCCCTGACATCAGCTGCGCTGCAATCCCGGCGGCCTTCGCGCTGCTATGACGTGCTGGATGGCCAGTTAAATCAGTCCAGGCCAGCGCTTTGCGGACTCGTTCGAGGCCTGGAGGATTTCCTCAACGAGTCCGCAACCGCCGCCGCTGCCTTACTACCACGCAAGAACACCATTCCCAATCAGGTGGGGCGCGTCTGCACGCTGTCCGACACTTACCCGGTGAAGCCGCGCCGGTGTGGCCATAGAGCTACAACTCGTCTGTGCGGGGCCGCACACCCATGCTACGTGCCGCCGATGCAGGTCCGCTGGCCGAAGCGATGGCCTTGCTGGATTTAGCCCCGGCGAGAGGTTAGAATTAGAGCGGCCCGCGCCTTTCTCAGGAGGTCCGATCATGACACGGCACCTTTTTTTCGCGATTGCGCTCATAGGCACCGGAGTGCTCCTCAACTCACCTTCCGAAGCACAGCATTGGCGATGCGAAGACAGATTTGCGAATTGCTTGGGCAATTGTACCGACAGGCTGGCAGGGATAAGTGACTGGGGACGCCTGAACAAATGTTGGCGCTGCGACCGGCAGGTGACCAAATGTGTGATCAACGCGAACATGCGCCGGTATAGTTATTACTGAATCCGATGGCTTGCCCGTGCGGGCGCGCTTGGAGGCAGTATGACACCTCGGACCGCAAGTGTCTGGACCGCAAGTCTCGTCGCAGTCTTGCTGGTGGCCTCGCCTGCCGTTGCGGACGCGCAACCGAATTGCGAGGCGATACCTCGCGGACCGGCACGCACCGACTGCTACCTCGCCCTAAGTCAGTACTACCGTGCGCAATCGGATCTTGCCGCTGACAGAGCGCTCGCGCAATCAGACGCCGCGTGGTATCGGGCAATTACCGGAACAGACCCTCCGAAACCTAAACCACGTCGGCGACGATAAAAGCTGCGCAAGTTACCTGCACGAGCCAACGGGTCGCGCGAACGTGCGTCCGCGACGAGCGCAATTGCGCTCGCGATATCAGGGAATCGACACCAACCAAAAGCCGGATGCCGTCTCGCTCATGCGGCTATGCTTGCTGTTCGCTGTTCTTCGCCAAGCCGAGCAGTTACAAGCGATACGCGTAAATCGTCGGTCGCACTGCGCAGGCGGCTAGGTGACCGGCTAACAACAAGAAAAGGGTGGAATGTCATGCATGGTAAGGTCGTCGCACTGGTTGCAGCAGCAGTCGGATTCGCAGCATGCGGACCAGCTTGGGCGGGATGGCCAGACGACAAGCCAATCGAAGTTGTCATCGGGTTTGCTCCCGGCGGCGGAACCGACGTCATGGCGCGCAAGCTGCTGCCGTTCATCGAGCAGAGATTGGGCGGAAAGGCCAAGTTTGTCGTGCTGAACAAGCCTGGCGCCGGTGGAGAGATCGCGTTTGCCACGATTGCTCGCGCCGCGCCGGATGCTTACGCGATCGGCGTGGTCAACGTGCCCGGCTATAATTTCATCCCGATGACGAGAAAGACCCAGTACGGCATGGACGAGATCCGTTTGATCGCGCGCGTGGTCGACGACCCGAGCGTGATAGTCGTGCCGGCGGAAAGCAAGTTGACGAGCCTTGCCGACGTTCTGGCTGCGCTGCGCAGCAAGCCGGGTTCGGTAACATTCGGTCACAATGGTGCAGGCACGAATGGACATCTGGCGATCCGCATGCTGGCGAACGCCGGCAAGGTCGAGCCCAACGAAATTTCCTATCGCGGAACGGCCGCGCAGAGGACTGATCTTTTGGGCGGCCATCTGGAGGTTGGAATGGTAAGCCTCAGCGAAGTCCCCGAGCTGCACGGCACCAACAAGGGACCGCTCCGCGCGATTGCCATCCTGTCGAAGCAGCGCTCGCAGTCGCTACCGGACGTTCCGACGGCAGAGGAAACAGGCATCCCGGTCACGATGACCGCGGAACGCGGCTTCGCGGCACCAAAGGCCGTTTCGGATGAGGTGGCCAAAAAGCTTGAAGCTGCCATTGCGGATGGCCTGCGCGATCCGGAATACATCAAGAGCTCGCCCGGCGATGCCCCCGTTCTCGCTTTCATGCCCGGCGCCGAATGGCAAAAGCGTCTCGACGACATGTCGCAAACCCTGCGACCTCTGGCGGAAGAGATGAAGGCGCAAGAGCAGAAGTGAGACGCGCCACTGTGGGCGCGACTCATGTTGGAAGCGACGTGATGCGAAAGAAGCATGCTTGTCCAGAGGCCCTTGGGGAGGGAAAAATCTGGCGATAAGCATGCTTATTTGGCGGGAACCTTTGGGAATCGAACCAAGGACATGGTGCCCAGGGGCCGACCATAACTGATCTCCTAAGTAGCTGACGACACTTCACAATTCAGGCGAACGAAAATTACCTACCCAGCTTCCTACCCATGTGCGCGGGGGTTGCAGTGGTGTGCTATGACGCACCGTATGAGGATCTCAACGAAGACAGAACGCGCTGCAATCAAGCGCCAGTACGGCACATTGTTCGCGTCGATTTCAGACGCCTTATTCGAAGCCGATCCCATTGGTATCAACTTCGACCACAATACAGACGAATACGAGCCGGAAGCAGGGACGATCATCCCGCGCCTTGGTTCGGCTAAGTCAGCGGAGGATGTTCAGGCGATCGTGTACGAAGAGTTCTGCCGGTGGTTCGACCCGATCACCGCTGGGCCAAGAGAGAAGTATGCTTCCGTCTCGGCGAAAATTTGGGACCTTTGGTGCGCATTCCACCGACCTTGATCTCTGTAGTCGGCGCAAGACTGCGATAGGCTAACCGGCATGACGGACAACAAGACCATAGCAGTAAACGGAAAGGACTATTCCATCACGCTCAAGCGGTTCGATCAGTACACCGAACCCGGTGGCCCAAGCTACCACGGCTACTATGTGACCATCGAAGGTCACGGGCTAACCTTGAAAGCGAGGAAATACGACGATGGGAGCGAAATGAGCATTCAATCCGGAATCCAGGAATCGGATTCGGACGCCATCGAGATCGTGAGAGACATCGCTCGGCAGATATTCAGGACCGATCAGCTCTTGCTGCTGACCACGGACAATCTCAGTCCCTATAAGAAGATTTGAAAACCCCTGTTCTCATATGCAGGGAGGTGTCCAACGGGCGGGCGTTCAGGCTACGCCGTCGCTCTCGCAGATGTTGCTACGGGCCGCTTTAATGGCAGCCAACATCTCCTCGTGCCGTCGTTCGACATCGCGACAGCGATTGCATGTCTCACCCCACATGCTCGGGAATACCTCGTAGCAAGTGAAACAGCGGAAGCCGAGCAAGTTGCCCCGACCGTCGTAAACATCGTTATTCAACATTGTAATTGCGCTCGTACGTGCGCCCGCTAGCCGCAAGGCGCACACACGAACGGGCTAGCTAATATGCATTCATTCTCTCATGCGTCCGCCAACGCGCAAGCGCGGCTGCAACAGCTCGTGTGGGTTGTCAAAGGTGGGAATCGAACCACGGACAAATCGGGTGGGTAGGACGCCAGTTCGGTTTTCGTCGCTACCCAGATTCCTACCCATGTGGAGAGTCGCTTGCGGTTACTCACCGCGTTCCATAGCGCTTCATGTGGGGTTGGATCGGGAATCGAACCACCGACATTTGGTGGGTGGAAGTCATGGTGCCCAGGGGCGGGATCGAACCACCGACACTGCGATTTTCAGTCGCATGCTCTACCAACTGAGCTACCTGGGCATACTCGAGGGCCCAAAGGCCTAAGCGAGCGGGCGGTTTATAGAGAGGTCGGAAGCGCCTGTCCACCCGCCTTCGCCTGCGGCTTCGGCGCGGCATGCCCGGCCTCGGGCTCGTCCACAAATTGTTGGGAAAACACGGCTATTCCGCGTCCTCCGGGTCCGTCTCGCGGCCGGGGATGACATACTTGCCGGATAGCCAGCGGTTCAGGTCGACGTCCCGGCAGCGTGGGGAGCAGAATGGCGCCGTGGCCGGGCTCGCCGGCTTGCCGCATTCCGGGCAGGGCTTTGATCCGCCCTTCGATTCGCCGGCCGGGCCGGCATCGGCGGGGGGTTTAGCTGGCATTGAGCCAGCCGAACCGGATCGGAAAGCCCTCGCCGCCGAGCAGCGTGACTGATTCGTAGAGTGGCAGGCCGACGACATTGGTGTAGGAGCCGACCATCTTCACCACGAACGATCCGGCGATGCCCTGCACGGCGTAGCCGCCGGCTTTGCCGCGCCATTCGCCGGAGCCGATATAGGCCTGGATGTCGTCCTCGCTCAGGCGCTTGAAGCGCACCTTCGTCTCGATCAGGCGCTGGCGGAACGCTTCCTTCGGCGTCACCAGGCAGATTGCGGTGTAGACGCGGTGATTGCGCCCCGAGAGCATCCGCAGGCACTGCGCAGCCTCATCGACCAGATTGGCCTTGGGGAGGATGCGGCGGCCGACCGCGACCACCGTATCGGCCGCGAGAATGAAGGAGCCGCGCAGCTCGTCGTCGAGCTGGACGGATTTCAGCGCCGCGTCGGCCTTGGCGCGGGCGAGGCGATTGGCGCAGGCGCGCGGCAGCTCGCCCCGCTTCGGGGTCTCGTCGACATCGGCCGGGCGCAGCGCGTCGGGCTCGATGCCGGCCTGGTTGAGCAGGCTGAGCCGTCGCGGCGAACCGGAAGCGAGAACGATTTTGGGACGGCCAAGCATGCGGGATGTGTCGGGGATTTGGATTCGGATGGGGATGCGCGCGCGGAACCTATCGGAAGGCACTCCATTCCACAACCGGGGAACAAGTGGTTGGGGGAACTACGATTCTTTCGTCGTCCCTGCCTAGTGCGCAATTGCGCACGGGGCGCAGGGACCCGTAACCACGGGCCGTTGTCATGGGAATGACAAGGCAACTGGCACTGCCTTAAATCGCTCGGCCGCGGCGTATGGGTTCCTGCGTTCGCAGGAACGACAGGAAGCTCAGCGCACCGGATCAATCGGCGTCGCGACGCCGAGGCGGGCCTCGATGGCCTCGGCCGCTTCAAGGCACAAATCATCGCGCAACCGCGGCCCGGTGATCAGCACGCCGATCGGCAATCCCGTCGCCTCGTCGCGGCCGGCCGGCACGCAGGCCGAAGGCAGGCCGAGCAAATTGGCCGGGACCACCGGGCGCATCAGTTCCTTGGTCGCGGCCGCTCCGGCCGGCGTCGCCGAATCAAAACCGTGCTCGAACGGCAATTGCGTCCAGGTCGGCGACAGCAGCAGCGGCCGGTCGGCCATGAAGGTCGACCATGTGCGCGCGATGCCGTCGCGTTCGGCCATCAATTGCGACCATGCCGCCGTGTCGGCCAAAGGCGGTATGCCCTCATTGAAGTTGTTCAGGAAGGCCATCGCCTCAGTGCCCATCATCGGGGACAACAACGCCAGCACTGAGCCGAAATCACCCATGATCAGGCGGCGCCAGCAGCCGATTGCGTCCTCGTAGCGTGGCGGGCAGGCTTCTTCCACGACATAGCCGGCATCGGCCAGCGCCTGTGCGGCACGCCGCACCACAGCCGCCACCTTTGAATCGGTGCCGCCGCCGGGCGGCTCGGGCAGCACGGCCACGCGAATCGGCCGCGTCAACGCTCGTCCCTCGAACGGGGCATCGATCGACCATGGATCGCGCGGATGCGCACCCATCAACACCTGCAGGCCGAGGCGCACATCCGCCACGCGGCGGGCCATCGGCCCCTGCACGTTCATCAATTGCACCGCCAACAAGCGGTCTTCGGCCGGCACATAACCCGCATCGGGAACGCGGCCGGCGGATGGACGGATGGAAGCGATGCCGCAGGCATTCGCGGGATTTCGCAGCGAGCCGCCGATGTCATTGCCAAGGCCGATCGGGCTCATGCCGCTGGCGAGCGCTGAGGCCTCGCCGCCGCTCGAGCCGCCTGCGGTGCGGCCGGGATGCCAGGGATTTCGCGTCAGGCCGTGAAGCGAACTATCAGTGTGCACGCGCAGCGCCATGTCAGGCAGATTGGTGCGGGCGATCGGTATCGCGCCGGCGGCGCGCATGCGTTCGACGACCGGCGCATCCACCGGCGCCACCGCCTTGGCCAGCGCAGGCACGCCCCAGGTTGTGGGCAGGCCGGCCATGTCGATGTTTTCCTTCACCGTGAAAGGCACGCCGTGCAGCGGGCCAATTGTCTCGCCGGACGCCAGCCTCTGGTCGGCCTTAACGGCAGCCGCGCGGGCCTCGTCGGCCAGCACGCGCACCACGGCATTCAGCGCCGGGTTCACCGCGTCGATGCGCGCCAGATGGGCATCCACCACGTCAGCCGAACTCAATTGTCGCCGTGCAATGCGCTGCGCCAGTTCAGTGGCCGGGAGTTGCCAGATCTCGCTCATCGCTTGCTCCAACATCAAATGCGCAACGAAGTCGCGCGCAACGCTCCCGCCCGTCGGTCAGCGTAGTGCTACGCGGGCCTGATGTCGACGGCATGACCAGCGGTCACCCGCTCGCCAAGTTGAAGCCCAGCTATCTCCGTCGCCCTGCGAACACGTTCGCAGGGACGACCGCGAGAGGAGTTACTACCCGCTCGCGGCGCCTGCCTTCGCAAACCGGCGGCGGATGCGCATCGACAGGCCGTCGCAGACCTCGCGATAGGCGGCAAGCTTCTGCTCGCGGTTGCCTTCCATGCCGGTCGGATCCGGTGTCGGCCAGTATTCGACGTCGGCGGCCATGGTGCGCGTCAGCTCCAGCGCCTTGTGATGGGCTTCGGGCGACAAAGTGATGATGAGATCGAAATTGAGCCCTTCCCAATCCTCGAGCTCCTCGAACGTCGTGGGCTTGTGGCCGGAAATGTCCTGGCCGAGTTCGGCCATCACGGCGACCGCGAACGGATCAAGCTCGCCCTTCCTGACGCCGGCGGATTTTACGTAGAGCGCCTGCGGGAACATCTGCCGCAACAGGCTCTCCGCCATCGGCGAACGCACGCTGTTCAGGCCGCATGCGAACAGCACGGCCTGCGGATTGCGCGCGCGGGGCGCATCCATGCGTCACGTAATCCTTGCCGCAAAGGGCGTCATGCGTCCTGCCCCTTCCAGTGCAGGACGCAGATCAGCGTGAACAGCCGGCGGGAAGTTTCGAAATCGATTCTTACCTTGCCTTTCAGCCGCTCCTGCAGCGTGCGCGAGCCTTCGTCATGGATGCCGCGGCGGCCCATGTCGATCGCCTCGATCTTGTCGGGCGTGGCGGTGCGGATCGCCTGGTAATAGCTGTCGCAGATCATGAAATAATCCTTCACGATCCGCCGGAACGGCGTCAGCGACAGCAAATGCGCGACGACCGGCGTGCCGTCCTCGCGGCGGATGTCGAACATCAGCCGGTTGCCGGTGATGGCGAGGTGCAGCGTGAACGGCCCCTGCTCTGTCCCTTGCGGCGCGAACACGTTCTGCTCGATCAGGTCATAGATCGCGATCGCGCGCTCATGCTCGATATCGGGCCCGGAACGCCCGATCGATTCCTCGTCAAGCGTCACCGCGACGATGCGGTTGTGCTGGTCATCGTCTGGGGGCGGCTTGTTCATGGCAAATTGAGGCGCAATCCGACGGAGCGTGAATGGGCGTCCAAACCCTCGGCCTTGCCCAAGGTCATCGCGGCAGGCCCCAGCGCGCGCAACTGCTCCGGCCCGCATTTGAGAATCGAGGTGCGCTTCATGAAGTCTAGCACGCCGAGCCCCGACGAGAACCGCGCAGAACGCGCCGTCGGCAGCACGTGATTGGAGCCGCCGACGTAATCGCCGATCGCCTCCGGCGTATGGGGCCCAAGAAAGATCGCGCCGGCGTTGCGGACTTTTGCCGACAAGCCTTCCGCATCCGCGGTCATGATCTCCAGATGCTCGGCGGCGATCGCATTCGCAAGCTCCACCGCCGCGTCGAGCTGTTTGACCATGATGATGGCGCCGAAATCGTTCCACGAAGCGCGGGCGATGTCGGCGCGCGGCAGCGTCTTGAGCTGCGACTCCACCGCGGTTTCGACCTCGGCGGCAATCCTGGCGCTGTCGGTGATCAGGATCGACTGCGCGCTCGCATCATGCTCGGCTTGCGCCAACAGATCGGCGGCGATCCAGCCGGCGTTACCGGTGTCGTCGGCGATGACGAGCACTTCCGAGGGGCCGGCGATCATGTCGATGCCGACCTTGCCGAACACCTGCCGCTTGGCGGCGGCGACATAGGCATTCCCCGGCCCGACGATTTTTGCCACCGGCGCGATCGTCGCCGTGCCGTAAGCCAGTGCCGCCACCGCCTGCGCGCCGCCGACGCGATAGATTTCGGAGACACCGCCTAGGTGTGCCGCGGCCAGCACCAGCGGATTGAGCTTGCCGTCCGGCGAGGGCACCACCATGACGACCCGCGGCACGCCGGCAACCCCGGCCGGCACCGCATTCATCAGCACCGAGGACGGATAGGCGGCGGTGCCGCCGGGCACATAGAGGCCTACCGCATCGACCGCGCTCCAGCGCCAGCCGAGGTCGACGCCCAGCGCATCGGTGAAGCGCTCGTCCTTCGGCAATTGCCGCTGGTGAAATGCCTCGATCCGGTCGCGGGCGAATTTCAGGGCATCGACGGTTGCGGTGTCGCAAGCCTTGACGGCGGCATCGATCTCGGCCGCGGTGACGCGCAGGCCGGAGGCGTCGATGTCGAGCCGGTCGAACTTCCTGGTCGCCTCGAGCAGGGCGGCGTCGCCGCGCGCGGCCACGTCATCGACGATGGCGCGGGTGGCGCGCTCGACATCGGCCGAAACCTCGCGTTTGGCGGCGAGGAATTGCTTGAAGCGTGGCTCGAAATCGGCGCTGCTGGTATCCAGGCGAACGGGCATGGTGGCTTTCTGAGAGACGGCGAAGGCCCCTGCTCAATGGCGCGGCGGCCAAGGGCCGTCAACCCTTGCCCGCCCGGAAACAGAACCCGTAGGGTGGGCTGAGCGAAGCGAGCCCACCATAAAAGGTCCGCGGGCGACGTAAGATGGTGGGCACGCTGCGCTTTGCCCACCCTACGGCACCGGATTCACCCCTCCGGCGCGATGGCAAGGTCGCTGGTGCCGAGATCGTCGGTGCCGAGGTCGGTCAGCTCGCATTCCAGGCATTCGACGTCCAGCCGCAGCGCCTCGCCATGGCTGAACAGCAGAAGTGCGCTGCCGCCGGGGGCCTCGCCGGGATGGAATTCGATCCCGACCAGTTCCAGCACCGCTCTGGGCTGCGCCAGATCGATGTTGCGCGACTTGCAGGCCAGAACGCGGTCGAAGCGCAGCGCCGCGATCGAACGGCGCGGCTCGGTTCCGCCTGACAGCGTCTGCTCCCAGTCCAGCCGGTTCAGGCCGACCACCAGCCGCTTTTCGTCCTGCCGCCAGACGATGTCGGACGCCTGGACGCGGGCGTCCTGCACATGGGCCGATATGACTGCGAGATCATCGGCATCGAGCGCAATCAATTTGAGCTGTTCGGGTGCCGACATAAGGTCCTCAATAATCCTCTAATCGCTGATGCGCTGGATCGATGCGCCGCACGCCGAGAGTTTTTCCTCAAGCCGTTCGAAACCGCGGTCCAAATGATAGATCCGGTTGACCATGGTTTCGCCCTCGGCAGCAAGCCCTGCGATGACCAGCGACACCGAGGCACGCAGGTCCGTCGCCATCACGGGTGCGCCGCGCAGCCTGGCGGTGCCGTCGATGGTCGCAGTCTCGCCGTCGAGTGATATACGCGCGCCGAACCGCGCCAGTTCCTGGACATGCATGAAACGGTTCTCAAAGATCGTCTCGGTGATCTGCGAGGAACCGCCGGCGCAGGCCATCAGCGCCATCAATTGCGCCTGCAGGTCGGTCGGAAAGCCCGGGAACGGCGCGGTCGACACCGTCACCGGCCGGATCCCCGCCCCGTTCCTGGCCACCCGAATACCGTCATTGTTGACGGTGATGTCGGCGCCGGCTTGCGCCAGCACGTCGAGCGCCGACTGCAGCAATTCGGGTCGCGCACCGGAAAGCTGCACGTCGCCACCGGTCATGGCGACCGCCATCGCATAGGTGCCGGCCTCGATCCGGTCAGGCAGCACGGTATGCCGCGCGCCGTGCAGGCTCTCGACGCCCTCGACCACGATCCGCGGCGTGCCGGCGCCGGTGATGCGCGCGCCCATCTTGTTCAGACAATCGGCGACGTCGGCGATTTCAGGTTCGCAAGCCGCGTTGGTGATGATGGTGGTGCCCTTCGCAAGCGTTGCCGCCATCAGGGCTACATGGGTGCCGCTCACCGTCACCTTGGGAAAATCGATCGCCGCGCCGCGCAAGCCCCCGGGTGCTTTGGCCACAACATAGCCGCCGTCGATGGTGAGGTCGGCGCCGAGCTTTTCCAGCGCCATGATCAGGAGATCGACCGGCCGGGTGCCGATGGCGCAGCCGCCCGGCAGCGAGACCTTTGCTTCGTGCATCCGCGCCAGCAGCGGCGCGATCACCCAGAAGCTGGCGCGCATCCGTGACACCAGATCATAGGGCGCCGTCGTGTCGATGATGTCGGCCGCCGAAATGTGCAGGGTCTGGCCCTGATAGGCACGGTCGCCGGGCCGCTTGCCCGCCGACATGATGTCGACGCCATGGTTGCCGAGGATGCGCTGCAACTGCGCGACGTCGGCAAGCCGCGGCACGTTGTCGAGGATGAGGGTTTCCTCCGTCAGCAGGGCTGCGATCATCAGCGGCAGGGCTGCATTCTTCGCGCCCGAAATCGCGATGGTGCCGTTGAGCTTGCTGCCGCCGACAATACGAATGCGGTCCATGCCAAAACCCTTTTGCTCTGCACAAATGATCGGATTGATCGACTCGCAAAAGCTTGGAAATTTACGGCTATTTGATGAGGCAACGCCTGATTGGGCCGATCAGGCTGACATTGCCCCCGACATCATGGCACCTCCCGGACGCCTTGGCCGTCAGCGCGGATTGTGGTTTGACAATCATGGCCACCCGGCGCCTGGCCGTTCGCGTTGTTCATACTGACGTCAGGAGGACAGCGCATCCTTGCCGGCTACGGATTTCGGCATCAACCTTGTCCGGACAGGAGATGGAGTTCCCAATGAAGATCAGCGCGCGCAACCAGCTCAAGGGCACCATCGTCGATGTCGTGAAGGGCGCGACCACCTCCCATATCCGGATCGATATCGGCGGCGGTGTCATCGTAACTTCCTCCATCACCAATGAGGCGGTCGACGATCTCAAGCTTGCCAAGGGCAAGGCGGCTGTCGCCGTGATCAAGGCGAGCGACGTGATGGTGGGCGTCGATTGATCGATCGCCGCACCCTGATCGCGGGCCTGTCGGCGGCGCTGATTGCGCCGCGCAGCGCACTCGCGCAGACCATCAGGGATGCCGCGGGGCGTACGGTAGCGATCCCTGCAAAGGTATCGCGCGTGTTTCCGGCCGGACCGCCGGCGGCGATCCTGCTCTATACGCTGGCGCCTGAATTGCTGATCGGCTGGCCCCGTGCCAACCGTCCGGAAGAATGCGCCTACATGCTGCCGGATATCTGCACGCGACCGGAGGTGGGGCGCATCACCGGGCGCGGCAACACCGCCAATCTGGAAACAGTGCTGGCGCTGAAGCCCGATCTCATTCTCGACGTCGGTTCGACCAGCGCCACCTTTGTCTCGCTGGCGGATCGCGTGCAGGAGCAGACCAGCATCCCCTACGCATTGCTGGATGGCCGCTTTGCAGGCATCGCCGGGACCTATCGCACGTTGGGCGCGCTGATCGGCCGGACTGAGGATGCGGAGAAGCTCGCGCGCTACGCCGAGGATACGCTCAAGACGATCCTCGGCCGCATTGAGCCGCTTGCAGCAGCCGAGCGGCCAAAAGTCTATTATGCGCGGGGGCCGCGCGGACTTTCGACCGGGCTTGGCGGTTCGATCAATGTCGAGACCATCGAAATGCTCGGTCGCAACGTCGCCGGCGAGACCCAGGGCGGCCTCGCCAATGTTTCGATCGAACAGGTTCTGGTGTGGAATCCGGATGTGATCGTGACTATCGATCAGGAGTTCGCGGCGAGTGTGCGGAACGATCCGTCCTGGGCTGCGGTCAAGGCGGTGCGCGACAACCGGGTTCATCTGTCGCCCAAGATGCCGTTCGGCTGGGTGGATTTCCCGCCCTCCGTCAACCGCCTGATCGGACTCTGGTGGCTCGCAAAAATTCTCTATCCGGAGCGCTTCCCGGAAGACCTGCGGGCGCTGACAACGGACTTCTACACGCGCTTCTACCGTGTGACGCCGACGTCGGCGCAAATCGACCATGTACTTGCCGGCCGGGATTGATAGCCTTCGCCGGATGAGCCGTATCAAATGATTCCTGCCCGAAGCGCGCTGCCCGGATTTGCGATCGCGATCGCGGTCCTGATCGCAGGCCTTGTGCTTGCGCTGACGGTCGGGCGTTATCCGGTGTCGCTTGGCGATCTCATCGGAGTGCTCACCGCAAAGCTGGGCGGCCCTCGCGGCGAGATATCGCCGGCGGTCGAAAGCGTCATATGGCAGGTGCGCGGACCACGTGTAATGGCGGCGATGCTGGTCGGCGCGGCGCTCGCGGTGGCCGGCACGGCGTTTCAGGGATTGTTTCGCAACCCGCTGGTCTCGCCAGATATCCTCGGCGCATCGTCGGGCGCGGCGCTTGGCGCCGTCCTCGGCATCTATCTCTCGCTCGGCGTGTTCGCGATCCAGGCGATCGCCTTTGTCGGCGGGCTGATCGCGGTCGGCATCGTCTACATGATCGGCACATCGGTACGTTCGCGCGATCCGATCCTGGTGCTGGTGTTGACTGGCGTCGTGATCGGATCACTGTTCGGCGCCGGCGTCGGCCTGGTGAAATATCTCGCCGACCCCTACAACCAGTTGCCGGCGATGACGTTCTGGCTGCTCGGCAGCCTGTCTGCAACCGGGGTTCATGACCTGTTGCCACTGGTCGGCCCAGTTGCCGCCGGCACCGCCGTTTTGATCGCGCTGCGCTGGCGCATGAATGTGATGTCGCTCCCCGAGGAGGAGGCGCGGGCGCTCGGCGTCGCCACCGGGCCGCTGCGCATTGCCATCGTTGCTGCCGCGACGCTCGTCACCTCGGCCAGCGTCGCCACCGCCGGGATCATCGGCTGGGTCGGCCTCGTCGTGCCGCATCTGGCGCGGTCGCTGGTCGGTCCTGATTTCGCGCGGTTGCTGCCCGCGTCAGCGATCCTTGGCGGCGGCTATCTGTTGCTGATCGACACGCTGGCGCGCACCCTGGCCCAGGTCGAAATTCCGCTCGGCATCTTGACCGCCGTGATAGGCACGCCGTTCTTCATCTGGCTGCTCGCCAGCGTGCAAAAGAACTGGTCATGATCCTCGAAGGGCATCAACTCACCATCGGTTATCAGGACCGCATCGTCGGCACGGGCCTCGACGTCAAACTGCAAAAGGGCGAGGTCCTGGCGCTACTCGGACCGAACGGCGGCGGCAAGACCACGCTGCTCAAGACGCTGCTTGGGCTGTTGACGCCGAAGGCGGGCGAGGTGCGGCTCGACGGCGCTGTTCTGTCCGCCCGCACGGTTCGCGAACGCGCCCGCCTGATCGCCTATGTACCGCAGACCCATGTCGCGACATTTGCATTCACGGTGGAAGCGGTTGTTCTGATGGGCCGCACCGCCCACGGCGACCTGTTCGCGCGGCCGACGGCGAAGGACCGCCAGGTCGCCGCCAACATGCTCGATCGCTTCGGGATCGCGCCATTGGCGCAACGGCCATATACCATGATTTCAGGCGGCGAGCGCCAGTTGGTGCTGCTGGCGCGCGCGCTGGCGCAGGAGCCGCAATTCATCGTACTTGACGAGCCGACCGCCAATCTCGACTTCGGCAATCAGGGCAAGGTGATGCGCGAGATCCGCGAGCTGGCGGCCTCCGGCCTTGGCGTTCTCTTCACCACCCATGATCCCAATCACGCGCTGCGCGCGGCCGACCGCGCCTATCTGCTGCGCGGCGGCGAGCGCCTCGCCGAGGGGCCGGTGCAGCAGATCTTGACGCGGGAGCGGCTGGAAGCGCTCTACGGCGCACCGGTGCAGATGATCACCGATGCGACAGGGACGGCGTTCATTCCAGGGTGAGCACCATATGTCGTCCCTGCGAACGCAGGGACCCATAACCCCGGTCGTCTGTTGTTGAATAAAGATCTTTGCCATAGTGCCCCAATGAAGGGCCGCGGAGTATGGGTCCCGGCTCGCGCTTCGCTTGGCCGGGACGACGAGGGTTTGATACCGATCATCCCGGAATGACATCCTAAACTAGATCGCGTTGATATCCGCGCTCTCGAGCACCGCCTTCGGATACCCATCGCGCGCCACCTTGATCATGGCGCGGCCGAGCTGTTCGCTTGTCGTCATATGGTTCGGCGTGGCTCGCACCATCCATGACAGTAGCGGCCCTGTGACAGCATAGACCGCGTTCACCCAGGCGGTCTTCGACCTGACGCCGTGCAGCGGCTGGATGCCGGACGGCCGGAACATGTACGCCGCCTTGAACGGCAGCTTGAGCAGATCGTTCTCAGTTTTGCCTTTGACCCGCGCCCATCGCAACGGGCCCTGCTCGGTTGAATCAGTGCCTTTGCCAGTGACGTAGGTGAACACCATGCCGGGGTTGAGCCGCGCCAGCGTTTTTGCCGCCGCCATGGTGACATCGTAGGTCAGATGCCGGTAGCGTTCCGGATCCATGCCAATGGAGGATACGCCGAGGCAGAAGAGGCAGGCGTCATATCCCGCCAATTGGGATTCGATCTTCGAGAAATCCGTGAAATCGTCGTGCAGGACCTCATGCAGCTTGGCGTGCTGCCCCCCGGTCGGGCTGCGCCCGACCGCCAGTACTTCGGCGACGCTGGCATCGACCAGGCACTCGCGCAGGACGCCTTGCCCGACCATGCCGGTGGCGCCGAACAGGATCACCTTCATGTCAGGGTAAGCTCCGCTCATCCCTTGATGAACGCGAGCAGGTCGGCGTTGATGGTGGCGGCTTCCGTGGTGGGCATGCCGTGCGGAAAGCCCTTGTAGGTCTTCAGCGCGCCGTTCTTCAAAAGCTTCGCCGACAACGGCGCGGAGTCTTCATACGGCACGATCTGGTCGTCGTCGCCATGCATCACCAGCACGGGCACCGTGATCTTCTTGAGGTCTTCGGTGAAGTCGGTCTGCGAGAAGGCGACGATGCCGTCGTAATGCGCCTTGGCGCCGCCCATCATGCCCTGTCGCCACCAATTCTCGATCACGGCTTCCGAGGGTTTGGCGCCCGGGCGGTTGTAGCCATAGAACGGACCCGACGGCAGCGCGCGATAGAATTCCGAGCGGTTGGCGGCAAGCTGCGCCTGCAGGTCGTCGAACACCGATTTGGGCAGGCCGCCCGGATTGGCCGGGGTCTGCACCATCAGCGGCGGCACGGCGCTGAGGATCGCCGCCTTCGCCACCCGGCTCTCGCCGTGGCGGGCGATATAATGCACCACCTCGCCGCCGCCGGTGGAATGGCCGACGTGAACCGCGCTCTTCAGATCGAGATGCGCCGTCAGCGCCGCGAGGTCGTCGGCGTAATGATCCATGTCGTGGCCGTCGGCCACCTGGCTGGAGCGGCCATGGCCGCGGCGGTCATGCGCGATGACGCGGAAGCCGTTGTTGAGGAAGAAGATCATCTGGGTGTCCCAGTCATCAGCCGACAGCGGCCAGCCGTGGCTGAACACGATAGGCTGCCCCTTGCCCCAATCCTTGTAGAAGATCTCGACGCCGTCTTTGGTCGTGATGGCAGGCATGGGAATTCTCCTCTTGCTTGGTTGCAGTGAACGGCCGGCAGTCCGGTCACGCGGGGCGGAAGCGCCGCCATGCGCCGATGATCATGACGGCGAAAAACACCAGCATGATGCCCTGGGCCACCCCGAATACCGGCCCCGCGGGCGGGTTGCCCGGCGCCAGCGCCGTCAGCGCGGGTATCTTGAGGAAGCTCTGAACCACCAGCACGAACACATTGAGATAAAGCGAGGCCAAGGCGGTGACCACATAGATCCAGCGCCACGCGCCGGCGAGCTTCATGCCATACAGCGCGATGCAGGCAATGGTGAGCAGGATGAAGGAGAGGATGCCGAACAGGTGCGACGGCAGCATCTTTTCGAACAACAGAGGCGGAATCACAAAGCCTGTAGCGCTGGTCAAAATGGTGAACAGCAGAAAGATCGCCGTCAATCCCGGCATCCGGTTGGAGCCGAGCATTCCGAACATCACGATCAGGCCCGCGACAATGGCAATCAGGCTGATGACCACATGGACCATCACAAACGTCGCCACACTCATACCCAGTATCATGATGCGCCCCCGTTTAAAAACTTTCTAAAGGTTACGACGCGGCGCGGAGAATTTCCACACGCATCGCGTGCGGCGGCGGCATTACAGGCATGTGCGTGCATGAATGACGCATCAACGAAAGTTGTATGATGCACGAAATATTTGCACTGATGTCACAAACCACAGCAGGGCGACGCGACGTTGAATGATTGAATCTAATAAAGGCGCGGGATTGGACCGTTGTGCGGTGTCTTGCGGTGCGACAGATCGAACAGCACTTCGTCGATATAGCACCAGCCCCAGCCTTCCGGCGGATCGTAGCCTTCGATCACGGGATGGCCGGTGGCATGGAAGTGCGCTGACGCGTGCTTGTTCGGCGAATCGTCGCAGCAGCCGACATGGCCGCAGGTGCGGCAGATCCGCAAATGCAGCCACGGGTTGCCGCTTTTCAGGCATTCCTCGCAACCGAGCGCGCTCGGCGTCACCGCTTGAATGCCGGCGATATGGCTGCAGCCCTTTTTCGTCACCGCTTCACACCTCGCGCGTCTTTGCGTACTGGCTTCCGCCACTACGCTGCATCATAGCGACGGTTTGGCGGCATCGGCGAGATAGCCGTGCAACGCCGCCACCACCTGCGCGCCCTCGCCGATCGCGCCGCCGACGCGCTTGACCGAGCCGGCGCGCACGTCGCCGACCGCGAACACGCCGGGCACCGAGGTTTCCAGCTGCGGCACCGGCCGGCCGAGATTTTGCTCGGACTGCGCGCCCGTCACCACGAAACCCGCCCGGTCGAGCGTCACGCCGCAGCCGTTCAGCCAATGGGTCGCCGGGTCGGCGCCGACGAACAGAAACAGGCTCCGGACATCGAAATGGTGCTGGTCGGGCGCCAGGCGGCTCTTCCAGCGCACGCGTTCGAGGGAGCCATCCTCGCTGCCCTCAACCGCAACCACCTCGGCGTTGAAGATCAGTTCGATATTGGGCGCCGCTTCGATGCGCTCAATGAGATAGCGCGACATGCTGGCTCCCAGCCCGCCGCCGCGGATGATCATATGGACCTTGCGCGCGTGGCCGGACAGAAACACCGCGGCCTGGCCTGCCGAATTGCCGCCGCCGACCAATACGACGTCCTGGCCCAGGCACAGCTTGGCCTCGATCGGCGAGGCCCAGTACCAGACGCCGCGGCCTTCGAATTTCTCGAGATTTTCGATCTCGGGCCGCCGGTAACGCGCCCCACTCGCCACCACGATGGATTTGGCGCGCAACGACTGCCCGCATTCGGTCGCCAGTGCAAACACACCGTCGCGCTGCGAACAATCCAGCGACCTGACACAAACTGGAATCAGCATGTCCGCGCCGAATTTTTGCGCCTGGGTGTAGGCGCGGCCGGTGAGCGCCTGCCCGGAAATGCCGGTCGGAAATCCCAGATAGTTTTCAATACGCGCGCTGGCGCCGGCCTGGCCGCCGAACGCCCGCGCATCGAATACCGCGACCGACAATCCTTCGGACGCGGCATAGACCGCGGTGGCGAGACCGGCGGGACCGCTCCCGACGACGGCCACGTCGTAGAGCCTCTCATGCGCCTGGTTGGTGATCATCCCCACCGCCAGCGCCAGCGACGTCTCGGACGGATTGCGCAGCACGGTGCCGTCCGGGCACACCACCAGCGGCAGATCGGCGCGCGAGGGCGAGTAGCGCGCGACGAGATCGGCGGCGTCCTTGTCGGTTGCGGGATCGAGTACGTGGTGCGGCTGGCCGTTGCGCACCAGGAAATTCTGCAGCCGCGCCGTGTCGCCGAGCGAAGCCGGGCCGATCAGCACCGGGCCGCCGACGCCGCCCTGGATCAGGCTGACCCGGCGCAGGATCAGCGCGCGCATGATGCGCTCGCCGAGTTCGGCCTCCGCGACCAGCAGCGCGCGCAATTGATCCGGCGGGATCAGCAGCGTTTCGACGTCGCCCTCGGCATGGCCGTCGACCAGCGCGACACGGCCGGAAAGCTGGCCGATCTCGGCCAGAAACTGCCCCTCGCCCTGCTCGATGACGGGGGTGACATGGCCGAGGCCGTCGCGCTGGGTGATCGCGACGTGGCCCGACAGCACCACGAACATGCCGGGACCGACCTTGCCGGTTTCGAACAGCGCGTCGCCGTCCTTGTAGGTCCGAAGCTCCGCAAACCGGCGCATCCGCTCGATTTCGTATGACGTCAGTGTCGGGAAGGTCTGCTCATGGCGTGGAAACGCGATCGAAGTCTCGCCGATCGCCGCACCGGCCGTGATGTCTGCACTCATTTTGTCGCCGCCTAAAAAAGAAACAGAACCGTGCAGAGCACGAGCCATGCAACCCGGCGAGCGAAATTTCTTTACGCTACTGGCTAAGGCTTTTCTCCGCTGGCGTCATCTAGGGAGGCATCGGCGCTTTCGGAAGATGCTCCGGGATCGCTGCGCCCGCGGGCCTGCGATTTCCGCCGCTTGAGATTTTCACGCAAGGCCAGCTTCAGCCGGTCCCGTCGTGAATCCTTCACATCCGCGCCGGTCTTTTCCGCAGCCCTGTCTTGATTGTCCTTCATCGTCCGCCAAAATATGCCTTGATTGGGCCGGGCACCACGCCGCCCGCAACGCTGCACCAACATAGTGGGTTTCGCCGTCCCCCGCCGCAATGACCGTCACCGCCGCCGCAAGGCAATGCCAGGTCATGATTCGGTGCCCCAGACGCCGGCCGCGGATGGTTGGGAACCGGATCGACCCGAGGGTGACCGCTTTGAAGGGAGCTTGCCGGCAACAAGCGCCGGTTTTTGACGAATTTGGACCCTACCCAGCCCGCCCGCGTGCTTGCGCCAGAGGGGCCCTTGTGGCAAGAACCGGCCGCCTAGTGGGCGGCCATTTGGGCCGATTCCCCCAATACCGGGCATGCTGCCGTAGCTCAGTGGTAGAGCACTCCATTGGTAATGGAGAGGTCGACAGTTCAATCCTGTCTGGCAGCACCATCCCCTTCCAATGAAATGGCCTGCCTCGGTTGGGGAAACCAGCCCGGGATCGCGTGGCGTGCCGGCAGGCGTTCGTTCACCCCGCCAGTGCCACTTTCCGGAACGCCTTGACCAACGCCCCCTCCAGCTTGCCCTCCATGCCGCAGAGAATCTGGTAGGCGTCCTGCCGGGCCATTGGCGGTCTGTATGGCCTGGACTCGACCAAGGCTGCAAAGATATCCGAGATCGTCAGCAATCTGACCAGATCGGAAATCTGCGAGGCCGCCAGTCCATCCGGATAGCCGGAGCCATCCAGATATTCGTGATGATGCCTCACGCCATCCAGAATTTCCGGACTGATGCCCGATACGCCCTTCAACAGATCATATCCGATCACGGGATGACGCCGGATGATCTCCTCCTCCTCGGGGTCGAGGCGTCCCGGCTTGTCCAGGATCGATAGCGGAATGCGCGCTTTCCCGATGTCGTGGAGGGTCGCCGCCATTCCGAGCCGCGAGACGTCCCCGCCGGAGAATCCGACATCCAGGCCAAAGGCGACCGCAACACCGGTCACCAGCAGACAGTGCTGAAACGTGCCCTCGTGATAGCGACGCACCTCGTCGAGCCACGACGAAAGCCCGTCCTGCCCGACGCGGGTGATGATCTTCGACGTCGCACGCTTCGCATCGACAAGGTTCAGTGGCTTGCCACGGCGCACATTCGAAAACATCGAAGCGAAGGCGGCCACACCTTCGTCCATCTCCACTGCCGGATCTGCAGCGTTATTCTCCTCAGCCGCTTCCGCCTCTTCGATCTGCGCGACCTTGAGAATTGCTTCCTTGGGGCGTGAAATGACCCCGGTCGCGCCGAGCGCATGGGCCTGCGCAACCATCGAACGGGAGAGATTGTGAACGACGAACAGCTTTTCGGGAATGCTCTCAAGCTGTTGCAAAATGAACCTGAGCTGATCGACGCGAGTCATCTGCCGCAGGTCGATGTCGACCATCAGCACGCCATGCGACCGTATCCCGGTGCCGTCGCCGCCCAGCACCCAGGGGACCACGGCATGTTGCGGTTCGAGCATGGCACGAATCGCCGGTAACTTCGTCGGTTCGTCCGTGACAAAATAGACGAGCATTCAAGGAACTTCCGTGCGCCGTAATAGTGAAGTAGCTGCCCTTTAAAATTGAAGCACTGAAAAGAAAATGAAAAGAAAATGAACTGTCTTGCCGATAATTCCGACGCCGGCGCCCCACACTCGGCGCCATCAGCATCTCAAGCATTTTAATCAACATTAGACTTGGCTACCTTGCCGTTAAGCATCCACCTCGTATAACTACGTACCTCAAACAGGTGAGCACGTCGGTCGGGTTCCAAAGGATCGTCAGATCGAGGGCAACGTCAGTGAATGATCTCCTGTCGCCCCGAAGCGAACCGGGGACCGAGAGATTGGCGCTGTGCGCCTTGATCTCGATCGGCTGCATGTTCTCCGTCCCGGCGTTCGCGCAGGCCGATCTCGCCGGCGCAACAACCAAACTCACGCTGCAGGTCGCGACCGCCATCCTCGGCGAAAAATGCCGCCGCGTCGAGGCGCCGAACCCCGCATCATTCGCTTCGGTATCACTACACCGGACCTTCCACGATGATTTCGATGCCCATCCCCTGTTGAACGAAAGATGGGCACCGCATTACGCCGGCGGCGCCTCCTGGCCGGAAGCGCGCTATTGGGGCGGCGACGGTTCCGACTTCAGGCGCAAGACCAGTTATAACGGCGAACAGCAGATTTATGTCGACCCGCGCTATGGCGGGCGGGAAACAACGCCGCTCGGCCTCGATCCGTTCAAGGTCAAAGACGGCATTCTCTCGATCGTCGCCAGCCGCACCCCGCCGTCGCTAAGGACCGTGCTGTTCGACAATGAATATATCTCGGGCATCCTGACGACGCAGAGCCGATTTGCCCAGAAATACGGCTACTTCGAAATGCGCGCCAAGATACCAGTCGGCGTCGGCGTGTGGCCGGCGTTCTGGATGCTCGCCGATGACGGCGGCTGGCCGCCGGAAGTCGACATCATGGAGGGCCGCGGGCAACAGCCGGGCGACATCGTGATGACGACGCATTGGCGGATACCGGAGACGCAGCGCGTGGAACGCTGCGGGTTCGACTTCCGGGTGCCGGACGCCCCGACCGCCTTCCACGACTACGGCGTGCTGTGGCAGCCGGATCGCATCACCTATTTCATCGACCGCCAGCCGGTCTCCGAGATAAAGGTCCCCGTCGGCTTCGGCGTGCCCATGTATATGATCGTCAACCTCGCCATGGGCTCGAAGACTTTCGAGGGCGTGGGATTCGTCGATGGTCAATCTCCCAATATTGTCGCATTCGAGATCGACAGGATATCCGCCTACCAGATCGACGAACGCTGACCGGAGATGACGATGTTCGGAAAATTCTCGCGCCGGAATTTTGCAAAGCTTGCGGGCTTGTCCGCGTTCGGCATCGCGGCTGCGCCGGCCGACGCCGCCGCGCAAGCGGCAGCCGAGCGGCCCGCGCCTGCGAGTTTTCCGAAAGATTTCGTGTGGGGCACCGCCACCTCGGCCTACCAGATAGAGGGCGCGGTGAACGAAGACGGCCGCGGCCGCTCGATCTGGGACACTTTTGCGCACACGCCCGGCAAGATCGAGGACAAGACCACCGGCGATTTCGCCAACGATCACTACCACCGCTACAAGGAAGACATCGGACTGATCCGCGAGCTCGGCGCAAAAGCCTACCGGTTTTCGATCGCGTGGCCGCGGGTGTTTCCGGAAGGAACGGGTAAGCCGAACCCCAAGGGCCTCGACTTCTACGACCGCCTCATCGACGAACTGCTCAGGCACGGCATCGAGCCATATGCGACTCTCTATCACTGGGATCTGCCGCAGGCGCTCGAGGATAAAGTTGGCGGCTGGCGATCCAGCGAAACGTCCAAAGCATTCGGGGATTATGCCGGCCACGTGGCGGCGCGTATCACTGATCGCGTCAGGTCGATCTTCACGATCAATGAAGCCGGAAGGTTCGTGAATTTCGGCTATGGCTGGGGCATCGATGCCCCCGGCCTCAAACTGCCGGACGCCGACGTCAACCAGGTCCGCCACCATGTGGCGCTGGCGCACGGCCTCGCCGTGCAGGCGATCCGCGCGCATGGACGCGCGGGCACCAGGGTGGGTCCGGCCGAAAACATCGCGGCCTGCGTGCCGGCATTCGACACGCCTGACAATGTGCGCGCGGCCGAGATAGCGACGCGCGAACTCAACTCCGGCTTCCTCGGCGTCATCCTGGAAGGCAAATACACTGACGGATTTCTGCAGTTCGCCGGCGAGGCCGCGCCGAAATTCACAGATCAGGAGCTGAAGATCATTTCCTCGCCCAATGATTTCGTCGGTCTCAACCTCTACGCGCCGCAATTCTACATCGCCGCGTCCGACAAGGCGCCGGGCTGGCGCGTGTTGCCTTTTCCGGCCTCATTCCCGCACATGAATTCCGATTGGCTGAGGGTCGGCCCCGAGACGATCTACTGGGCGCCGCGTCTGGCGGCAAAGGTCTGGAACATCGAGACGATCTATATCAGCGAGAACGGCACCTCGTCGGAAGACAAACTCCGTGACGATGGCCAGGTCTACGACCTCGATCGCATCATGTACCTGCGCAACTATCTCAGGCAATTGCAGCGCGCGACGTCAGAGGGGGTGCCGGTCCGTGGCTATTTCCTCTGGAGCCTGATGGACAATTTCGAATGGATCTACGGCTTCGAAAAGCGCTTCGGGATCTACCATGTCGACTTCGCGACGCAGCGCCGGACGCCGAAACTCAGCGCAGCCTTCTATCGCGACGTGGTGGCGCGGAATGCGATCGGCGTCTGAACGCCATTAATACCGTGCGGCCTGCCGCAGCGGCGCCGAGACCTCGGAGATGGAGCGCTGCTTGCCGTCGACTGCCACAGTCGTGACCGGTTCCTGCGCCAGCTTGCGCGATGATTCGTGACCGACGAATACGCCTGCCGCGGTGAGCAACAGCACGACATAAAGTGCGAACATGCCGCCGACCCATTGCCAGTAGATCCGGCGGGCGTCGGGGGTCAGGCTTTCGAGTAATCGGCGCATGGTTGCCTCCTCATCAGGAAACCTTATGCGTTGCGTATAGCCCCCAAGCCAGAAGCCGTGTGTGACGCACTTCACAGATGTCGATTTGAACGGAGAACCCGTGACCGGAGCTGAACTGAAGAAACTTCGCGAGCATCTCGGTGAGGCCATCGGCCAGCCGCTGTCGGTGGCCGACATGGCCAAACTCTGCGGGCTGCCGGCCTCCGACGGCGCCGATACCATCCGCCGATGGGAGGTCACCGGCCCGACCGGGCCTGTGGCGGAGCTGCTGCGCATCCTGGCGATGGCCAGCGATCACTATCCGATCCTCGAAATGTTCAACGTGTTCGACCGCCACGACGTCCCGGTGAAGGACCGCCCCGCCCGCCGGCAGGCCTTCCGCGAACAGATGCGCAGCGACGTCCGGCGCCGCATTGGTTAAGCAAAGCTTGCCCTGGAGGCCTTGGGCGGGCCTGAAAATTAAGCCTTTCCTAACCTTTGATTAGGCCTTCATTAAGTACAAAAAACGTTTGTCTGCCAATGGGTTGGGTTAGCACCCGCTGTCACCTCCAGGTGACAGCATTTTAGATAAATGCAGTCTAATTGCGTGGGCATGGAAGGCGCCCCGCACGAGGGTGTCGCCGAACGGTTTTCGGAGACCAACACAATGAAGAAGATCCTCGCAGCCCTCGTGGCCTTCGCAGCCCTCACCGCCGCCGCGCCCGCCACTGGCGCCGATCTCGGCGCGCGCCCCTACTACAAACAGCCGCCCGTCTATGAGCAGCAGATCGCTCGCTGGAACGGCTTCTATATCGGCGGCCATCTCGGCGGCGCCTTCAGCGGCAGCAACGACTTCAACGGCGCCGTTCTGAGCGATTCCAGCGCCCGCCTGCTCGGCGGCATTCAGGCCGGCCTGGATTGGCAGTTCGCGCAGAACTGGGTGCTCGGCACCGAGGGCCAGTATTCCTGGCTCGGCAAGAACAACCTCACCGCCACCTTCCCCGGCGGCTACGTCTACACCAACGATCAGCGCGGCCTCGGCTCGATCACGGCCCGCATCGGTTACACTTGGGGTCTGGGCCTGGTCTATGTCAAAGGCGGCTACGCCTATTCCGACAACAACGAGAGAGTGACCCTGGGCGGCGCGCCGATCGCCTTCCTGCTCGATGGCAACCACAGCAACGGCTACACCGTCGGCGCCGGCGTCGAATACATGGTCGCCCCGAACTGGTCGGTCAAAGGCGAGTACATGTATTATGACTTCGGCAGCACCCGCTTCGTGAGCCCTGCCGCACTGGCGCCGTTCGGAAGCTTCCACACTGACGACCACACGCTGAAGGCCGGCATCAATTATCGCTTCAACTTCGCGAGCCCGGTGGTGGCACGCTACTGAGCGCTTTCAACTGCGAATTGCGGAAGGCCGGCTTTCATGCCGGCCTTTTGTTTTTTGGCTCCGTTTTCCGGTTCGCGGAAAAAATCCGTCAAATGCAAGCAATCCGCTGTCAAAAATGCGGCGAAAAGCCTCCCGGTTTCCAAACTTGTTAACCGGGTACAGGGATACTGCCGCGCGAGGAAACATCTCAAGGTAGCGTACGGGGCAGCGGGCAAATGGCGGCACGATCCAATTCACGGCTCAAGGGTTTTCGCTTCGGCGTCAGGGGCAGTCTGTTTGCCGCCTTCGCCGTCATCGCCGGCATGGCGATCATCATCTCCGCCGGCGCCGGCCTGATGCTCGGGCGGCTCGGAGGGACCATGGTCGATCTGAGCGGACGGGACATCCCCCGTCTCGCCGCCAGCCTGCAGCTATCTGCGCAGAGCGCGAGCCTCGCCAGCCAGGGGCCGGCGCTGCTGGCTGCGCGCAGCGAAGAGGCGCTCAACGATCGAACCAAAAAGATGAAGGAAACCCAGGCGGTCGCGCTGCAGAAGCTCGGCGAGATCGTCGAACTCGGTGCCGACAAGGCGGTCGTCGCGGCCCTCACCGAGAACATGAAGAACATCGATGAGGTGATCAAGAGCATCGGCTCGGCTGCGCGCGAGCGGCTCGAACTGGGCGCCCAGCACGAAAAGCTCTACGACGCGGTGCGCAAGGCGCAGCGGCGCTTCGTGGCCGCTGCCGGCCCTGCGGCAATCGACGCGCAGACCGAGCTCTACAGCATCTACGCTGCCCCCAACTTCTCGCAAGCCGAGGCCATCCGGGCACACAAGACGGCCGACCAGCTCGCCGACATCGCCGCCAGCGGCAATCTGATGGCGTTCGACATGATCGCCGCGCTGTCGACCAACAACGGCGATGTACTCGAGGCGACCGGCAGGGACTTCCGCACCGCGCAGGCGCGTGTGAAGGCGAATCTCGAAGCGTTGCCCAAGACCACGGCGATGCGGTCCGTTCAAAACACAACCTTGAGCCTGCTGGCGCTTGCCGACGGCAAGACCGGCGTCTTCAAGGTCCGCCAGCAGGAACTGGATGCGGACGATTACGGCCAGACCATCCTGGAGGAAACCCGCAAGCTCAATGTCGGCCTCGGCATCAGCGTGCAGCAACTGGTCGACGCCGTGCAGAAGGAAACCGACGCCGCGGCCTGGCAGGCGCGTCAGGAGATTTCGTTCGGGACCATGGTCATGCTCGCCCTCGGCGTATCGACGCTGGTCGGTTCGATCCTGTTCGTCTGGCTCTATGTCGGCCGCAACATCCTGCGGCGGATCAGCAATCTGCAGCACTCGATGCAAGTGCTGTCCAGCGGCGACCTCGAAGCGGAGGTCTATCAAAGCCACGCGCAGGACGAGATCGGCGCCATGGCGGATTCGCTGCAGGTGTTCCGCGAGAGCATGATCCAGAGCCGCGCGCTCTCCGCCGAGCAGGACAAGGACCGCATCGCCAAGAGCGAACGCGCCAGCCGCATGGAAGCGCGCATCGTCGAGTTCGAAAGCACGGTTCGCACCGCGCTCGACAGCCTGCAGTCCGCGGCGGGCTCGATGCAATCGACCGCGCAAAGCATGTCGGCGACCGCCGATCAATCGAGCGCGCTGGTGACCGCGGTGGCGACGGCCGCCGAGCAGACTTCGGCCAACGTGCAGACGGTGTCGTCGGGTACCGAGGAATTGTCCTCCTCGATCGAGGAAATCGGCCGTCAGGTCATCACCTCGGCGGAGATCGCCCGCAAGGCGGTCGACGACGCCGGTGAGACCGATGCCACCATGCAGGGGCTTGCGGATAACGCCGCGCGGATCAGCGTGGTGGTCGACCTGATCCAGACCATCGCCTCGCAGACCAACCTGCTGGCGCTGAACGCCACCATCGAGGCGGCACGCGCCGGCGACGCCGGCCGCGGCTTCGCCGTAGTCGCCTCCGAGGTGAAGAGCCTCGCCAACCAGACCGCAAAGGCCACCGACGAGATCCGCCAGCAGATCGTCAGCATGCAGACGGTGACGACGACGGCGGTCTCCGCGATCAGGGACATCAGCAACACGATCAGCGAGATCAACGAGGTGACCACCGCGATCGCGGCCGCGGTCGAGGAACAGGGTGCGGCGACGCGCGAGATCGCGCGCAACATCCAGCACGCCGCCGGCGGCACCAGCGAGGTTTCGACCAACATCGTCGGCGTCTCCAGCGCCTCGGCACAGGCCGGAACCGCCGCCGGCCAGGTGCTGACCGCCTCCGGCGCGCTGCGCCGCGAGGCCGACGTGCTGCGCGAAGAGATCGACGCGTTCCTGTCGAACATCCGAGCGGCGTAGTCGTAGAATTCCGTAGCCCGGATGGAGCGCAGCGCAATCCGGGAACGTCCCGCCGGTTGATGGAGTTTTCCCGGATTGCGCTGCGCTCCATCCGGGCTACCCAATACCGCACGGACCGGCAACCCATGCCGTGAGCCGATCCCCTACCCGCTTTTTTCGGCTAGCGCGGCGCCGCCTCTACCGCTAAGCCGGTAGTATGCATTCGAAAGCCGACATGGTGCAGTCCTCGGCCGAGGCACTGCGATACCCCTTCGAAAATCACCCCGGCCACGATCAGGTCGTCGAGGTGGTGCCCGGCGTGCTTTGGGTCCGCCTCAAGCTGCCGTTCCGGCTCAATCACGTGAACATCTATCTGCTGGCCGACGGCGACGGCTGGGCGATGGTCGATTCCGGCTTCGGCAATGAGGAATCCATTGCGGCCTGGACTGCGCTGTTCGAGGGGCCGCTGCGGCATGTGAAGATCACGCGGCTGATCGTCACCCATTCGCATCCCGATCACGTCGGCCTTGCCGGCTGGATCACGGAGCGTTTCGACTGCCCGCTGCAGATGTCGCAGGTCGAATACCTGCAATCGGTCTATCACCAGAACCGCGGCACCGAGGAGCGGCGCAATGCGCAGCGGCTGTTCTTCCGCCGTCACGGCATGGACGAGAGCCTGACCGACCGATTGCTCGGCCGCGGCCAGGACTATTTGAAGCGGGTTTCGGTGCTGCCACCGTCCTATCGCCGCATCTCGCATGGCGACGAGGTCGTGATCGGCACGCGGCGTTTCAAGGTGATTACCGGCGGCGGCCATGCGCTCGACCAGGTGATGCTGTATTGCGCGGCCGACAAGCTGTTCCTGTCCGCCGACCAGGTGCTGAGCAAGATTTCGCCCAATGTCAGCGTCTGGGCGGTCGAGCCCGACCAGAACTCGCTCGGGGAATATCTGGCCTCACTCGCGAGCCTCACCACCACGCTGCCCTACGACGTCATGGTGCTGCCCGGCCACGGCGTGCCGTTCTATGGACTGAAGACCCGGATCAAGCAGCTCGCCGACCATCACGAGGACCGCTGCCGCCTGATCGCGGAAGCCTGCCGGGAAGTGCCGCAGACCTCGAAGGAGCTGGTGCCGGTCGTGTTCCACAAGCACGTGCTGGACGAGCACCAGATGGGCTTTGCCGCCGGCGAACTGGTCGCGCATGTCAACTACATGCTGGTCGAGGGACGCCTGACCTGCGAAGTCAACGACGGCGTGCTGCGTTTCCGGACCAACTGACGCCGCAGAGGCCGATTGCGTTTCCGGAATGGAAATACCGGGACCGTAAATCTCGCCTAGCACCTTGATCCCGATCAACATTTGCTCCGCCTAGGTAGCATCCCGGAGGCGCGCCGAAATGTGGGAATTCGCATAGACACCCAAGCTGGAAAGGCTCTAAAAAGGCGCGAAGCCAATCCCCGGTTCCGGTTCCAGGTTTTGTGATGGATTACAGCAAATTTTTCAGTACCGCTCTCAACCGCCTGCATGACGAGCGGCGCTACCGCGTTTTCGCCGACCTCGAACGAATCGCGGGCCGCTTCCCGCACGCGGTCTGGCACTCGCCGAAGGGCCAGCGCAATGTCGTGATCTGGTGCTCCAACGACTATCTCGGCATGGGCCAGCACCCGAAAGTGGTCGGCGCCATGGTCGAGACCGCCACAAGGGTTGGCACCGGCGCCGGCGGCACCCGCAACATCGCGGGCACCCATCATCCGCTGGTCCAACTCGAACAGGAACTGGCCGACCTGCACGGCAAGGAAGCCTCGCTGCTGTTCACCTCGGGCTACGTCTCGAACCAGACCGGCATCTCGACGATCGCCAAGCTGATCCCGAACTGCCTCATTCTCTCTGACGCGCTGAACCACAATTCGATGATCGAAGGCGTGCGTCAGGCCGGCTGCGAGCGGCAGATTTTCCGCCACAACGATATGGCGCATCTGGAACAGCTGCTGATCGCGGCAGGCCCCGACCGGCCCAAGCTGATCGCCTGCGAGAGCCTCTATTCGATGGACGGCGACGTCGCCCCGCTGGCCAGGATCTGCGATCTCGCCGAGAAATACGGCGCTATGACCTATGTCGATGAGGTCCATGCGGTCGGCATGTACGGCCCGCGCGGCGGCGGCATCGCCGAGCGCGACGGAGTCATGCACCGCATCGACGTGCTCGAAGGCACGCTCGCCAAGGCCTTTGGCTGTCTCGGCGGCTACATCGCGGGCAAGGCCGAGATCATCGACGCCGTCCGTTCCTACGCGCCGGGCTTCATCTTCACCACCGCGCTGCCGCCGGCGATCTGCTCGGCCGCGACCGCCGCGATCCGCCACCTCAAGACCTCGAACTGGGAGCGCGAGCGTCACCAGGACCGCGCCGCCCGGGTCAAGGCGATCCTCAACGCCGCAGGCCTCCCCGTGATGTCGAGCGAAACCCATATCGTGCCGCTGTTCGTCGGCGACCCCGAGAAGTGCAAGCAGGCCTCCGACATGCTGCTGGAGGAGCACGGCATCTACATCCAGCCGATCAACTATCCGACGGTGGCCAAGGGCACCGAGCGCTTAAGGATCACGCCCTCGCCCTACCACGACGACGGCCTGATCGATCGGCTCGCGGAAGCGCTGCTGCAGGTCTGGGACCGTCTCGGCCTGCCGCTACAGCAGAAATCGCTGGCGGCCGAGTAACCCTACCCCTCCTAATCCCTTCGAATTGGGCCGGTAGCGCGGTGCGCTGCCGGCCCAAAGCGTTTATACTCACCTCTTCGGGCCATGAGTTCGGGCTTTGGCGCTTGCGCGCGTCCGATCGGCGTGAAGAAAGCACGTCCGCATCAAGTGCCGGGAGAGGGAGACCCGCAGCGATGCTGCACGACTGGGGCGTGATCGCCGCCGCGTTCGCCTATATCGGCCTGCTGTTCGTCGTCGCCAGCTACGGCGACCGGCTGTCGCCGAGCCAGCGCGGCCGCGCCGGCATGCTGATCTATCCGCTGTCGCTGGCGATCTACTGCACCTCATGGACCTTCTTCGGCTCGGTCGGTTTCGCCACCCGCACCAGCACCGACTTCCTCGCGATCTATGTCGGCCCGATCCTGATGATCGGGCTATGCACGCCGCTGCTCCGGCGCGTGATCCAGCTCGCCAAGTCGCAGAACATCACCTCGATCGCCGACTTCATCGCGGCGCGCTACGGCAAGAGCCAGGCGGTCGCCGGCACGGTGGCTGTCATCGCGATCGTAGGTTCGGTGCCTTACATCGCGCTGCAGCTCAAGGCGGTGGCGTCCTCGCTGGAGACGATCCTGAGCGAGGACAAGCTGTTCTCCTCGATCCCGATCATCGGCGACATCGCGCTGGTCGTGACACTGGCGATGGCGGCCTTCGCGGTGTTGTTCGGCACCCGCCAGACCGACGCCACCGAACACCAGCACGGCCTCATGCTGGCGGTCGCCACCGAATCCATCGTCAAGCTGGTGGCCTTTCTCGCCGCCGGCGCCTTCGTCACCTTCTGGATGTTCACGCCCGTCGAGCTGATCGAACGCGCGATGAAGACCCCGGAGGCGGTGCGCGCGATCAATTATTCGCCGTCGATCGGCAATTTCCTCACCATGACGCTGCTGTCGTTCTGCGCGATCATGCTGCTGCCGCGGCAGTTTCACGTCAGCGTGGTCGAGAACTCCAGCCCCGAGGAGGTCAGCCGAGCCCGCTGGCTGTTTCCGCTCTATCTGGTCGCCATCAACCTGTTCGTGATTCCGATCGCGCTCGCCGGCCTCGTCACCTTTCCGTTCGGCGCCGTGGACAGCGACATGTACGTATTGGCGCTGCCGATCGAGGCGGATTCCCCGCTGCTCAGCATTGCCGTCTTCGTGGGCGGCCTGTCGGCCGCGACCGCGATGGTGATCGTGGAATGCGTCGCGCTCTCCATCATGGTCTCCAACGACATCGTCTTGCCGCTGGTGCTGCAGCGCAGCCGCGCGACGCGCGACGGAAGGAAGGATTTCGGCGACTTCCTGCTCAGCATCCGGCGCTTTGCGATCTTCGCCATCATGGTGATGGCGTATTTCTACTATCGCGCGCTCGGCAATGCACAGCTGGCGGCGATCGGCCTGCTGTCGTTCGCAGCGCTTGCCCAGCTGGCGCCGGCCTTCTTCGGCGGCCTGTTCTGGCGCGAGGGAACCGCCCGCGGCGCCATGACCGGCATGCTGGTCGGCTTTGCGGTGTGGGCCTATACGCTGTTCCTGCCGAGCTTCCTGGAGGGTAATCCCACCGGCCTGCTGCTGCTGCAACACGGACCGTTCGGCATCGAGGCGCTGCGTCCGCGGGCATTGTTCGGCGCCGACCTGCCGCCGCTGATGCATGGCGTGCTCTGGTCGCTCTCGCTCAACATCCTGACCTACATCGTGATGTCGATCGCACAACGGCCTTCGTCGATCGAACGGCTGCAGGCGGATCTGTTCGTGCCCAACACGCTGGCGCCGATTGCACCGACGTTCCGGCGCTGGCGGACGACCGTTACCGTGCAGGACATCCAGAGCACGGTGGCGCAATATCTCGGCCCCGAGCGCGCTGCCCAAGCTTTCGAGACCTTTGCCGGCGGACATCGCGGCAATCTCGATCCGGCCGCGCCCGCCGATTTCGAACTGCTGCAACACGCCGAACGCCTGATCGCCTCCTCGATCGGGGCCGCCTCCTCGCGCCTCGTGATGTCGCTGTTGCTGCGCAAGCGAACCGTTTCCGCCAAGGCCGCGCTGAAGCTGCTCGACGATTCCCACGCCGCGCTGCATTTCAATCGCGAGATCTTGCAAACCGCGCTGAACCATGTGCGCCAGGGCATCGCGGTGTTCGATGCGGATTTGCAGTTGATCTGCTCGAACGCCCAGTTCGGCGAAATTCTCGCGCTGCCGCCGCATCTCGTGCAGCTCGGCATCCCCCTGCAGGAAATACTTGAATTCATGGGCGCCGTCAGCCCGGCCGACTTCGGCGCCCCCGATGGCTTGCTGCAGCGGCGGCTGGATGCCTACACCACCGAGGGCGAGCCCTATCTGGAGCGCCTGCCGGACCGCCACATGGTGATCGAAGTCCGCTCCAACCGGATGCCGGGTGGCGGTTTCGTCGTCACCTTCTCAGACGTCACGCCGAGCTTCGAGGCCGCCGAAGCGCTGGAACGCGCCAATGCGACGCTGGAAAAGCGCGTCCGCGACCGCACCGAGGAACTGACCCGCCTGAATTCCGAGCTGGCGCAGGCCAAGAGCACCGCCGAGGACGCCAACATCTCGAAGACCCGATTCCTTGCGGCCGCCAGCCACGACATCCTGCAGCCGCTCAACGCGGCACGACTCTATGTGACGAGCCTCGTCGAGCGGCAGAGTGGCGGCGAGGATTCGCGCCTCGTCGAAAACATCGATGACTCGCTGGAGGCGATCGAGGAGATCCTCGGCGCGCTGCTGGACATTTCGCGGCTCGATGCGGGAGCGATGGCGACTTCGATCTCCAGCTTCAAGATGGCCGACCTGATGCGTTCGCTCGAGATCGAGTTTGCGCCGATCGCCCGCGCCAAGGGGCTGGAGCTTACCTTCGTGCCCTGCTCGCTGCCGGTGCAATCCGACCGCTCGCTGCTGCGCCGGCTGCTGCAGAATTTCATCTCGAACGCCATCAAATATACCCCGCGGGGGCGCGTGCTGGTCGGTTGCCGCCGCCACGGACAATCGCTGCAGATCGGAGTCTACGACACCGGCGTCGGTATTCCCGTTGCGAAGCGCGGCGAGATCTTCAAGGAGTTTCATCGCCTGGAACAGGGCGCGCGGATCGCCCGCGGCCTCGGTCTCGGCCTGTCGATCGTGGAACGGCTGGCGCGCGTGCTCAACCATGGCATCACGATCGACGCCACGGCCAGCGGCGGCTCGGTGTTTTCGGTGACGGTGCCGGTTGCGACAGCGATCAACCATACCGCCGCGGTCACCAGCGCGACGCCGCTTTCCAGGACGCCGATGAGCGGCGCCCTGATCGTTTGCATCGAGAACGATCCGGCGATCCTCGACGGCATGAAGACGCTGCTGACGGCGTGGGACGCCGAGGTGATCGCGGTGGCCGACCCCGACGCCGCGATCGCGGCGATCGAATCCTCCGGCAGCAGCGTGACGGGCCTTCTGGTCGACTACCATCTCGATCGCGGCAACGGCGTTGCCGCGATCCGCGAAATCCGCCGCCGCTTCGGCGAAAACATTCCGGCCATCCTGATCACGGCGGATCGCAGCCCGAATGTCCGGGCGGCCGCGCGCGAGGAAAACATCGCGATCCTCAACAAGCCGGTGAAGCCGGCCTCGCTCCGCGCCCTGCTCGGCCAGTGGCGGGCGCAGCAGTTAGTGGCGGCGGAATAGAAGCCGACGCTGGCTCGCGGACGTCACCAGGCAGACCGTAGGATGGGTGGAGCGCAGCGATACCCATCACCTCGCCACGACGTGTTCAATGCCTCTCGCCAAACTCCCCATCGAGGCCGGAAACATCGCCTGCCCAGTCCTCTGGATAGACACCGTTTCTCACCATGCGATGAAACGACGAATATGGCCAATCGCTGACGCGTTTCACAAGCCCATGTTTGACAGGGTTGATGTGAACGTAATCGATGTGGCGCGAAAAATCGATCTCGTCGCGAATCGTGCGCTCCCAATAGCGGCGCTGCCAGATACCGCGTTCGCCTTTGCCGATACGACTGCTTGAGATCGGCTCGCCGGCGGCGAGCTTGCGGGAGAACGACGTTTTGATAAGCCGCCAGCGCGTGGAGAAATCCGCATCGCCTTCCGGTAGCGTCCAAACCGAGTGGAGGTGGTCAGGCAACACGACGATTGCATCGATCGCGAATGGATGATGCCTTTGCGTCTCGCGGAAGGCTGTTCGCAATGCTTCGATACTTTCGGTCAATAATTGGAGCCGACGATCCGCCAGATTGACGGTGAAAAAGAAACTGCCTCCGGCAACGAAATTGCGGCGGTAGCCGGTCATGCAAGCATGCTCGTGTGGAGAGATGGGTATCGCTGCGCTCCACCCATCCTACGGTCACTACCCCGTCGGCGTGCCCTGGCGCCACTGGCCGCCGGAGATTTTCGCGGCGGCGATCACGGCCTGAGTCCGGCTCTCGACGCCGAGCTTCTGCAGGATCGCCGAGACATGCGCCTTGATGGTCGCTTCCGACACGCCGAGCTCATAGGCGATCTGCTTGTTGAGCAGGCCCTCCGACAGCATCATCAGCACGCGCACCTGCTGCGGGGTCAGCGTGACCAGGCGATCGCGCAGCCGTGCCATGTCGGGATCGTCGGCCGACGAAAGATCGGTGTCCGGCGGAACCCAGACGTCGCCCTCCATCACCTTCATGACGGCGTCGCGCAGCGTTTCGACGCCGAAGCGCTTGGGGATAAAGCCGGAGGCGCCGAAATCCAGCGACCTTCGGATCGTGCCGGCATCGTCGCTGGCGGACACGATCACCACTGGGATAGCCGGATACTGCGCGCGCAGGTAGATCAGGCCGGAGAAGCCCGAGATCCCCGGCATGGTGAGATCGAGCAGGATCAAATCAACGTCGGAATCCCGCTCCAGCAGCGCGGTGAGATCGTCGAACGACCCCGCCTCGCTGATGACGGCCGACGCCACGACGCTGCCAACCGCCTGCCGCAGGGCGTCGCGGAACAACGGATGGTCATCGGCGATGACGAGGTGGGTGTTTGCAACAGCAGTCATCTGATCCGGAGCACCGACGCCAAGTCGGAAAAGCATGCAACTCATTGCTGATTGACAGCAATTTGATTGTCCACTGTCAGGGAGCGTCTTGCAAGGCAACCTTTCCCGCGTTGCGCAAAAGCAGTTAATTCGTGGGTTCCTGCGGATCGATGGTGCAGTGCAAAAATAAGCACGGCGGCCGCGACGCGGAGCGCGAGCTGCAAGCGATATGGCCGCCCTTCCCGCCGCTTCAACCCTTGAACAGGAGATCGCGGGTCAGATCATCGATAATCGTGACCGCCTGCAATGCCCCGCGCAGCCGGTCGCGGTCACGGGCCGACAATCGCTTCACCGAAACCGCGTTCGAAGGAGGGATGCCGAGGGCGATATCCTCGATCTGCTGCGAAACGATCAGATCGAAAAAGACGCCCTGGGCCTCGGCGAGCGCGTCGAGATCGCCTGCGCTGAGCTTGATTTGCGCCTTCACCGCAGCCAGTCGCGCCGGCGTCGATCGTTCTATCACGTGGTAGCGGATCGCAAGCGCGCGCGCCGCGGCGACTAGGCCGAACAGTCCGGCCGCCTTGAGATCGATACGGCCGGCGACCGTGCGGAAGCCGCCAAGCAACTTCAGGCTCGCCGGAATGCTGATGTCCTCGACCAGAAGCTTGGCGAACGCCACCTGGCCCTCGGCCGCCGCGAAGGCCGCCTGCCGCACCGAGGCGGCGAGGGTGCCATCGCCATGAACGGCGCGCAGGTCGAAGAAGATGTCGACGGACAACAGATCCGCCGGACGCGACCGCATGATCCATTTGTCGATCCGCTCTTGCCAGGTTGCCACCGAGCCGCGCCAGGGCGCATTCTTCGCCATGACGCCGCCCTTGCAATAGGGCACCCCGACTTCGTGCAGGATATCGGCGATGTGCGTCCCGAACGCCGCGAACCAGCGATCCCCCTCGCCGTCAGGTTCGCCTTGCGCGAAGATCAAGGCGTTGTCCTGATCCATCGCCAACAGGCTTTCGCCGCGTCCGGCCGATCCAAGAACCAGCAGGGCGTAGCGACAAGGCGGCTCGCCGCGGCCGTTTTCCCGCATGCGCCGCTCCGCAATCACGGCGGCCTGGCGGGAGAGAGCTCCCAGTTCGCGTGAGATGATTTCGGCGATGTCACGGCCGGACAGGCCTTCCGTCAGCAGCATTTCCGCTACCCGCGGCAACTTCGCCCAGGCCGCAGCCAGCGCATGCGCATCATCAGCACAATCGATCTCGTCGCCGAGCGATACGGCGTCGCCAGCGCGCAGGCGCAGCAGGTCGCGCGCCGACAATGCACCGACCACGTAGCCGGCCTCGTCGACGACGCCGAGATGGCGGGTCTTGAGACGGTTCATCCGGCCGATCGCACGATAGACGAACGCATCCGCCGGAACCGACGCCAGCGGCTTGTTCATGATCTCGGCGACGCTCCGCTGCAGCGCCGCGGCGCCGAGCCGGGCGATGGCGCGCAGCACGTCGCGCTCCGTGGCGATCCCCGCCTCGACCGCTCTCATTTCCTGGCCCGGCTCCGGCCGGCCGACATAGACCGCCGATATCCTCTCGTCCGTCATTCGCGCCAGCGCTTCGCCAACCATGGCGTCCGGCGGCACGAAGATCGCCGGCGTCCGCATGATGTCGCGGATGCGATGGCGGAACGCATAGCTGTCGAAGCGCTTCAGCGTTTGTTCGGCGTCGACGCGGGCCGTGGCGTCGACCGCCTCGATCCAACCGCTGCGCACCTGATCGTCGAGCACGGCGGTGAGCGCGCGGCAGGCGCGTTCGGCTTCCGCGACGGTGCGGATGCCGTGCTCGCGCAACTTCGGCACCAGCGCAACGAATATCCGCGCGGTCGTGACCGCGTCGCCGAGCGCAGAGTGTCGATCGGCGGCGTCGATGCCCAACCAGTCCGCGAGCTTCTCCAGCGTGTAGCCGGCCAGTTCGGGGGCGGCGATCTGCGCCAGCAGCCTGGTGTCGAGTGTCCTCGGCCGCGACCACGGCAACCCCGCCAGATCGCATTCGCGCTTGAGCATTGCGAGATCGAAGCCGACGGTGTGACCGATTACGAGGAAGCCATCGAGGAACGTCTCGAAACCCGGCCAGACCTCGGCGAACAAGGGCGCGCCGGCGACCGCCGCGTCGGCAATGCCGTGGATGCGCGTCGTCTCGGCGGGGATCGTCTCATTCGCCGGTCGGAGCAATTGACGAAACCGATCCTCGGCAATCAGCTTTCCGGCCAGGAGCCGCACGCCCGCAAGCTCGATCACCCGTGCCTTGCGTGGATCAAGCCCGGTGGTTTCAGTATCGATGACAACGGCGTCGAGCGACAAGAGCGAGGCACCGCCAGCCGTCCTGTCCATTGCCCCTCCCTTCGCCGTCGTCCCGAGGATGTCGGCCGTTAGCCGGGCATTGGCAAAGTCCGGCCGGTCCTATTTCAGCAGCGCGCCGGCCAGCGCGGCCGCATCGATGCGATCGACCAGTTCATCATGGATGTTGCACAGGCTGACGCGAAGGTAATTGCGGGTGGTCTGGAAATCCCGCCCGCGCAGCTTTTCGTGGATCGGCATCATGGCAAAATAGCTTTCCGCCAGCGGTTCGGGAATGTCCATCACCCGCTTGGGCGCATGGCCCCCCACCAGGTCGAGCCGATGCGCCAACTCCCGCCGCGCCTCTTGCCAGGCGGCCTCGCCGATCGACGGCGGGATTGGATAACGGTCGAAGACCGAAAGGACGACCGCGATGATCTGGTCGAGAACCGCCCGGCGATCGGCGCCGGCATGCGGACGCAGGACCACGTCTACCATCTCGCCGACCATTGAAAGGCCGAGCGGAAATGCCTGCCAGCGCGCGTGTTCAACCGACCTGGCAAAGCCCTCCTCGGCAAACAGCACCTTGGCGTAGTGGCCTGCCCGAGCTCGGGAATATTCGTAGATGCCCTTTTGCACGATGAACGCGGATTGCGCATCAATGAAGTCCGCGAGGGCCTCTCGGTCTCGAATCGGCGGACGGGGTCGAAACAGTTTTTCGAACAGCTTCATCGCGGCCTCATCCTGCCAGACGACCCGTGTGACTTCTACAACTTACCGTATCTGGTCCCGGCAAGTTCAATGTTCTCTACGCCGCGCCGTTAGCAGCTGCGGCAATTTCCACTGCTCAACGCTTTACTCCCGTTCGCAAACGCAACAAATAATACCCCCGAAAGTCTAATGAAGGCGTGACGATTCGTGGTGTTACCCTGCGTTGTCTCCAAAATCGGCACCAGACCGATAGAGCCGCGGCAAGGGGGGCGCCGCACTGAAGGGATTTGCATTCCCCTCGATCGTTTCATCCCGGCGCACTTTGCTGACCGGTGCTTTGAAGAAGGAATGCATTCCATGGCTGACTCTACAAGCATGAAACAAAGAGAAGAAGCTCACTGGGCAAAGACCTCGCGTCTGATGTTCACGCATCTCGGCATCTGGTTCTTCTTCGGCTTCGTCATCCACATGTTCGTGAAGCCTCTCAACAATATCGTCATTCCGATCCTCGGTTTCCCGCTCGGCTTCTACATGGCCGCGCAGGGATCGCTCATTGCGTTCGTGGTCATGCTGTTCGTGTTCGCGAAACAGCAGGACAAGATTGATCGCGAATTCGGCTTTGCCGAGGAAGATTGAGGGGGAAGAGATCATGGCCACACAAACTTCTGCCGGCACCTCAGATTTCATCAAGAATCTGGGCAAGATGTACGGGACCTATACCGGCGGGTTCCTGGCGTTCATCATTCTGCTCGCGGTTCTCGAACAGGTTGGCGTACCAAACAAGATCCTCGGCTACCTGTTCGTGTTCTTCACGCTCGCGGTTTACGCCATCATCGGGGTGATGACGCGAACCGCGGAAGTCTCCGAGTACTACGTCGCCGGACGGCGTGTGCCCGCCTTCTACAACGGCATGGCGACAGGCGCCGACTGGATGTCGGCGGCTTCCTTCGTCGGCATGGCCGGAACGTTGTTCCTGCTTGGCTACGACGGCCTCGCATGGGTGCTCGGATGGACCGGCGGATTTGTGCTGGTGTCGATCCTGATCGGGCCATACCTGCGCAAGTTCGGCGCCTATACCGTGCCCGACTTCCTGTCGTTCCGGTACGGCGGCAATTTCGCCCGCGCGCTCGGCGTGGTCGTGCTGGTCGCCTGCTCCTTTACCTATGTGACGGCGCAAATCTACGGCACCGGCCTGATTGCCTCGCGATTCCTCGGAATGCAGTTCGAGCTTGCGGTTTTCGCCGGGCTTGTCGGCATCCTGCTCTGCGCGATGCTGGGCGGAATGCGGGCGGTGACCTGGACGCAGATTGCACAGTACATCGTGCTGATCATCGCCTACCTGACCCCCATCATTATCCTGTCCACCGCGAAGTACGGAATTCCGCTTCCGCAACTCACTTACGGACAGGCGATCGCGGACATCACGGCGCGAGAGCAACAAATGTTGACCGCAGGTCTGGCGACGGCCGCAGCGCTGAAGCCGCACATCCAGCCTTTCATCAACTATAGCCCGCTCAACTTCTTCGCCATCATCATGTGCATGATGGTCGGTACGGCTTCGTTGCCGCACATCCTGATGCGTTACTTCACCACGCCGTCGGTACGTGAAGCGCGCCAGTCCGTGGCGTGGTCGTTGCTGTTCATCTTCCTGCTGTACTTCTCCGCGCCGGCCTACGCGGCGTTCTCCAAGCTGGAAGTCTACACCAACATCATCGGGCGGGATCTGACGGCGATTCGTCCTTGGTTGTTCAACTGGGGCGAACTCGGGCTGATCCAGATCTGCGGCAAGAACGCGGCCAGTATCGACGCCATCGTTGCGGCGTGCAAAGCGATTGCCGGGCATCCCGGCGTCGTCAGGCTGCAGGACTTCGTGATCAACACCGACGTGATCGTGCTCTCCACGCCAGAGATCGCGGGACTTCCCTATGTGATCTCGGGTCTGGTCGCCGCCGGCGGTCTCGCCGCCGCGCTGTCCACCGCTGACGGGCTGCTGCTCGCCATCGCCAACGCGCTGTCGCACGACGTCTACTACAAGATGATCGACCCCAACGCGCCGACCATGCGTCGCCTTACCGTGGCGCGCGGTCTCCTCGTGATCGTCGCCGTGATCGCAGCCGCGACGGCCGCAACCAAACCCGGGGACATTCTAGCCATGGTCGGCTGGGCGTTCTCGCTGGCGATGGCCGGCAACTTCCCCGCACTCGTGATGGGCGTCTGGTGGAAACGCACGACGGCAACGGGGGCTGTCTGCGGCATCATTGCCGGCTTCGGTCTCTGCCTGTTCTACCTCGTGACGACCAGGTACTTCCCGGGCATGGGCGTGAAGTACTTCGGCATGACATCGCTGATCAACCCGCTGACGGGGGCGCCGCTGGTCGACATTGCGAAAGCCATGGCGTTGCCAAACGCCATGGAAAGCTTCCCGACCCTCGCCCACCCGATGGCCAACAAGATCGGGTGGTTCGATCTCAACAACATCGCCTGCGGGTTGTTGGGAACGCCGCTGGGCTTCGCCGTCATCTACATCGTCAGCAAGCTCGGCAAGGAGCCGTCGGCGGAAATGCAAGCCTATGTCGACGACATCCGCAAGCCGCGAGGCAGGACGGTGCTCGAGGAGAGAACCACCTAGAAGCGCGGCAAAGCGTTTCGGCAAACGGGGCCTAACAAGGCCCCGTTCTGTTTTGGCGTAAGCGTGAGTGACTTCGCTTGCCCGAAAGGTCGCCGCTTGCCATTGTTGTGTCGTGCCTGTCGCTGTTTCGCGTGCCAGTCCGTCGATTGATCGAGCCTCTGGGAGAGTCCCACTTTGGGTATTTCAACATCGCTGGCCACCTACTGGTATTTCCATCTGCCGAATTTCGTCTTGGCCGCACTGATGTACACAATGCTTGGCCGCGTCCTGCTCGGCCTGATGGTGGATGCGGACTCGCCGAACTACATCTGGCGATTTTTCTGCCGGATCACCGACCCCGTCGTCGCCGCCGTCGCGATCGTGACGCCCAAGGTTACCCCGCCGGTTGTGGTTTGGCTGTTCGGCTTCGTCTGGCTGTTCTGGCTGCGCGTCGCGCTTCACTACACATTGCTGCTGCTAAATCTGGCGCCCCGGTTTGGCGGAGCGGCATCATGAACCGCAATTTCTATTTCATCGGCATCGCATTCTTCGGGATGATCAATGGCATCTTCAATCAGCTCGCGCTGATTTTCACACTGCTGTACGTCCAGTTGCTCGCCGGCCCGCTGCTGTTTGGCAGCCTGTCCCTGACACTGATGTTCGCATCGCTGATGGTCTCGACCGCCACCGTCATTCTTGGTGGAATTCCGGCGGCGCTCTACGAGCGGGCCACGGGCGCATCGGAATCAAGCGACGCGTCGCTCTGGATATGGCTTGCTGGAACCGCTCTTTTGGCGCTGCCAGCCGCCGGTAACTTTCTCAAGATCGGCCTGTAACGACCGGTTCGCGGTGTTGAGCACGGGCCGCGCTGCCGCTACCCTGTGGCCGGCTTTTGAACCGGCATGTTTCCTTGATTGACGGGGTGGCCGACCGTGGAAGAGATGCGCCGTATCGCATACGAAACCGTGCTTCGCGCCTGCGGCTTCGCCTCGCTCGCCATCTTCTGCGTCATGATCGGATTGTCATTCCTGCCGCGCTCCGCCTTCCAGGCAGGAGGTTTTCTCAGCATCCTGATGACGCTGGTTCTGGTGTTGAAAGCCTGGGAAGCCCGGACCAAGGATCACCGCCGCACCGAGATGTGGCTCTATCTTCCCAAGGAGAACCGTCCGCCCCAAGCCTCCGCGCAACGGACGGTTTCGATGGTCATGCGCGAGACCTATCTGCTGTTCGCGAGCTGGACCGCAATGATTTCCATCCTGATGTGGAGCCTTGCGCTCGTCTTCTCGGTCATTGGACTTTAGTCCGAAGCTGCCCCGACAAACGGCGAAACAACGACAAAACGGCGGGAAAACACTGCCAGTCCCACCGAAAGTACTATTGGGCCAAGCTTCGCGAACATGTAGTGAGCCCTATTCATAATGCGTGATCTGACGCAACGCACATCTTTGCGAGCATAAAAAAGGGGAGCGAATCGGAAATGTCTACAATGACCGCCACGTCCGGCAAGGCCGCCGGAATGACGAAAGACGAACGTTTCGTCATTGTTGCCTCCTCGCTTGGTACCGTCTTCGAATGGTATGATTTCTATCTGTTCGGTTCGCTCGCCAGTGTCATCGGCGCGCAGTTCTTCGGCGTCATTGATCCCGCAACAAATCTGCCGATGTTCAACCAGGCCACGCGCGACATTTTCGCGCTGCTGGCGTTCGCTGCGGGCTTTATCGTTCGTCCGTTCGGCGCCATCGTGTTCGGTCGCGTCGGCGACATCGTCGGCCGCAAGTACACCTTCCTCGTCACAATACTGATCATGGGCCTGTCGACCTTCATCGTCGGCATATTGCCCAACGCGGCGACCATCGGCATTGCGGCGCCGATCATCCTGATCGCATTGCGCCTGCTGCAGGGCCTCGCGCTCGGCGGTGAGTACGGCGGTGCGGCGACGTACGTGGCGGAGCATGCCCCGATGGGCAAGCGCGGCTACTACACCTCGTTCATCCAGACCACGGCAACGCTCGGCCTGTTCCTGTCGCTGTTGGTGATCCTCTTCGTATCGGCATACGTCAACAACAACTTCGCAGGCACGGCGTGTGCGGGCACCCAGTGCACGTCCATAGCCGCTCCCTATCCGGCGGCTGGTGACCCTGCTCTCGCGGGCAAGGTTTTCACTACGGCTTTCCAGAACTGGGGCTGGCGAATTCCGTTCCTGGTTTCCGTGATCTTGCTGGGCATCTCGGTCTGGATCCGGTTGCGGCTCAATGAATCGCCGGTCTTCCAGAAAATGAAAGACGAGGGCAAGAGCTCAAAGGCTCCGTTGACCGAAGCCTTCGCCAACTGGAGCAACGCCAAGATCGTGATCATCGCCCTGATCGGCGGCGTGATGGGCCAGGGCGTGGTCTGGTACACCGGCCAGTTCTACGCGCTGTTCTTCATGCAATCGATCCTAAAGGTCGATCCGTTCACTGCGAACCTGCTGATCGCGTGGTCGCTATTGCTCGGCACCGGCTTCTTCATCGTGTTCGGCGCGTTGTCCGACAAGATCGGCCGCAAGCCGATCATTCTGGCAGGCTGCCTGATTGCGGCGCTGACCTTCTTCCCGATCTTCAAGATGATCACCTCCAACGCAAATCCCGCGCTGGAGAAGGCCATCGAGACGGTCAAGGTCGAGGTGGTCGCCGATCCAAAAGGCTGCGGCGACCTGTTCAACCCGGTCGGCACCCGCGTATTCACCGCACCTTGCGACACGGCCCGCGCCTATCTGGCCCAGCAGTCGGTCAAGTACTCGACCGCCTATGGTGCTGCTGGCTCGGGGGTGAAGGTCGTCGTCAACGGCAAGGACGTGGCCTACACGGACGCCAAGACATCGAATTCGGCGGTGCTGGCGGCGGTGCAGGCTGCGGGATACCCGAAGCAGGGCGCCAACCCGACGCTCGTGAAGATGAATCACCCGTTTGACATCTTCAAACCGCAGGTAGCCGCCATCATCGGACTGCTGTTCGTGCTGGTGATCTACGTCACGATGGTTTACGGGCCGATCGCGGCGATGCTGGTCGAACTGTTCCCGACCAAGATCCGCTACACCTCGATGTCGCTGCCCTATCACATCGGCAACGGCTGGTTCGGCGGATTGCTGCCCGCGACCGCGTTCGCGATCGTGGCCTCGACCGGCGACATCTACGCGGGTCTCTGGTATCCGATCATCTTCGCTTCGATTACGGCGGTCGTGGGCTTCTTCTTCCTGCCCGAGACCAAGGACGTCGACATCACGAAGTAATCGACCCAGGCGGAAACACGAACCGGCCGCGGAGCGATCCGCGGCCGGTTTGCTTTTGCGGGTGCCTCAATTTGTGGCGCCGATGAACTGCAGCACGATCTCGCGCCGATGTGGCCGCGCGCGGTGCTCGACCAGATAGATCGCCTGCCACGTGCCCAGCGCGAGCGCGCCCTGCAGCACCGGGATGTGCAGCGAAGTCCCGGTCAGCATGGTCTTGATATGCGCCGGCATGTCGTCCGGCCCCTCGGTATCGTGGCGCCAGCCGGCGTTTTCGGGCGCGAGCCGGTTCAGCGCCGTCGTCAAATCGACGAGCACGGTCGAGTCGGCATTTTCCTGGATCGTCAGCGACGCCGAAGTGTGACGGATGAACAGCGTCGCCGCGCCTTCGCGCGCCCGGGCCTCGCGCACGAATTTCGTGACCTCGGCGGTGAGGTCGGTAAAGCCCGCGCCTGAAGTCTGCACGGTCAGCAGCGAGGATACGATGGTGTTGGCGGCGACGGACGACGGAGCGGTTCGGGAAACGGATTTTGGCGATGTCACGAACACTCTCCACACGTCGTCCCTGCGAACGCAGGGACCCATAACCACAGGCGTTCGTTGTTACGAACGAAATCGACTTCGACCACCCTCACTCGAAAAGCCGCGGCGTATGGGTCCCTGCTTTCGCAGGGACGACCCGAGGAGCGCGCGAGCCGTCCCTTCAGATCTTGCCGTTGACGTCCCGTTGCACCCGGTTGGCCATTTCGATCAGGCGCCGCCAGGCCCGCTCCAGGAACGACATCATGCGATCCATGTCGCGATCGCTCGGCAGCGGGATTTCGATCTTGCGCTCGCCCTCCACAACCTTCGGCTCGCTCTTCTTCAGCGAATCCGATTTCGGCAGCGGCTCTTCGATCTTGCCGGGCACTGTGGGCTCGCGCGAGGCGAGGTCCGCCTTGAGCCTATCATTGTCGGCCTGGAGCCGGACAATGTCCGCTTGCAGCCGGCCGATTTCGGTGTCCATCGCCGCGCGTTCGTCGGGGACAGCGTAGCAGGCCCAGCCCGCGCCCGAATTGTTACAGGTCGAAATCGCACCGGTTCTTGTATCGAGCCGGAGCACGCCATCCCCCGTCGGTGACAGCGCATAGCGGCCATTCTCGGTTTCCGGCAGCGCTCCCGCGAACGCGTGCCCGCTGCCTGTGAGACAACAGGCCAGCACGACGAGCCTTAAGAATTTCGAGGACGATTTCGCTGTGCTCATGGGCTTGCTCCCGCCGCAGGACAGTAGCGGTTTCGTCGACCGCCGGGGCGCTTTCAAGGCGCGCTCCTAGACCTTCGAGCTATAGGGCGTTCGGCCGGATTTCAACGCATCCTCCAGCAATTCGAGGCGGTCCTGGCCCCAGAACACTTCGCCCTCCAGCACATAGACCGGCGAGCCGAACACGTCGGCTGCCAGCGCCTCCTGCCGGTTCTGCTCATACGCCGCCGTGATTTCCTCCGAGCCGGAGCGCTCCACCAATTGCTTGCCGGGCAACCCCGATTCGTCGGCGAGTTTCGCGATCGTTGCGGGATCGACGAGATTGAGCTGGTCTTCCCAGACGGCGGCAAAGGCCCGGCGCAAATAGCGGTCGGGATCATGACCGGCCTCGAGCGCCGCGATCACGACGCCATCGGCCAGGCGTGCATTGAATGGCCAGTGCGCCGGCTGCAGATGAAATTTCAGTCCGCGCTTGTCGCGCCAGCGCTGCAGTTCGACCATCCGGTAGCGCTGCCGTACCGGGTGGCGCCTCATCAAGGGCAGACCGCCGGTCTCCGAAAACAGATCGACCAGCACCACCGGCTTGTGATTTACCCTGAGATCATAAATACTTACCATGCGCCGAAAGGACTGATGTCCGATATAGGCCCAAGGAGATTGGAGCGAGAAATAGTAATCGACCTGACGCGGCATGCGGGCTCCGGCACAAGGATTTTCGCTTCACTCGGAGCATCCCAACAGACCGCCCAAACGGGCGCAAGATCGATCCATGCGGGAATAGCTGCTGCACTGCGATGACGGGTCCACAGTGTCGCAGGCGACGCTTGAATAAATCCAATCAAATCAAAGAACTAACTGGTTACGGCCTAATCTTGACTTGAATAGACGCGGTAAGTATGGTCCGCGCGGCTTTCAAGGGTGACGGGCGTAATTTCCATCAACCGTTGGCATCGTTTATTGTCTTGGGCATGGCCGAAGACAAAAACGACAACGTAAGTGGCAATCGCGATCAGCCGTCTTCCGACGAAGCTGCGCTTTCCGCAAGGCTCGGAAGTCTGGATCAACGGTTGTCCGAAATTCGTGACAGCCGCAAAATCAGGACTGATCAACCCGGAACTGAAAGCGGAGACAGAGCGGCCAGAGCTTCTGGCATGGCGCTTGGTTTCCGGCTTTCCTCGGAATTGGTCGCGGGCGTTGTCGTCGGAGCGGCGATTGGCTGGGGGTTCGACCGTTTATTGTCGACATCGCCGTTCGGTTTCATCGTGTTTCTTCTGCTCGGCTTCGTCGCCGGCGTGGTCAACGTGGTGAGAACTGCAGGCGCAGGTCCAGGCAGACGCTGAGCGTCGACGGGAAGTCACGACATTTGAAATTCGATTGCCGGCCAAGCCGGTGGATAAAGAGCCGCGCGGATGAAAATCGACCCGATCCACCAGTTCAATATCGAACCCCTCTTCACGATCGGCCATATCGGCAACCACACGATCGCCTTCACGAACTCGACGCTCTACATGTTCCTCTCGGTGGCGGTGATTTCGCTATTGATGATCGGCGGCATGGCGAGAGGGCAGCTGGTTCCCGGGCGGCTGCAGTCGATCGCGGAAATCTCTTACGAGTTCGTCGCCTCAACGATCCGCTCTACCGCCGGCGCGGAAGGCATGAAGTTCTTCCCGCTGATCTTCTCGCTGTTCATGTTCATCTGCATCTCGAACCTGATTGGCATCATCCCCTACACGTTCACGGTTTCGAGCCACATCATCGTCACCGCGGCGCTGGCCTTCCTGGTTTTCTTCACGGTCCTGATCTACGGCATCTACAAGAACGGCCTGAAGTTCTTCAAGATTTTCGTGCCCTCCGGCGTGCCGATCTACATCCTGCCGCTGGTCATGTTCATCGAAATCCTGTCGTTCTTCCTGCGGCCGGTCTCCCACAGCGTCCGTCTGTTCGCCAACATGCTGGCCGGCCACATCGCGCTGAAGGTGTTCGCGGGCTTCGTCGCCATGCTCGGCGTGTCGCTCGGCGCGCTCGGCTGGTTCGGCGGCATGCTGCCGCTGGCGCTCACCGTGGCGCTGACCGCGCTCGAACTCTTGGTCGCATTCCTGCAGGCCTACGTGTTCGCGATCCTGACCTGCATCTATCTCAACGACGCCATTCATCCGGGACACTAAGCGGTCCGGGGAATTTCCACCCACACTTTGTCTTACCCTCTCAAGGAGCTCTAGAAATGGAACCGGCAGCAGCTAAACTTATCGGCGCGGGCATCGCATGCATCGGCATGGGCGGCGCGGGTGTCGGCGTGGGCATCATCTTCGGCAACTACCTCGCCGCAGCGGTGCGCAATCCTTCCGCAGCGCAGGGCCAGTTCGGCAACCTGATCTTCGGCTTCGCCGTGACCGAAGCGCTCGGCATCTTCTCGCTGCTGATCGCGCTGCTGCTGCTGTTCGTTCCGCTCTGAGCTGCACCCTATCGCGCCGCCCGGTCCGGGCGGCGCGCTGACAGCAAGAGGAGAACCCCGTGGCTGAAAAAAGTCATGGTACCGGCGCCCACACCGAAGCAGATGGCGGCCATGGCGGAGGATTTCCTCCGTTCGAGTCGAGCACGTTTGCTTCGCAGCTGGTGTCGCTCGCCATCGCGTTCGTCGCGCTCTATGTGATCGTGTCGCGCATTGCGCTACCGCGCGTCGAAAGCGTGATCGACGCACGTCAGAACGCAATCGAGGGCGATCTGGCGCAGGCGCAGAAGCTGAAGGACGAGTCCGACGCTGCGCTGAAGGCGTATGAAACGGACCTCGCTTCGGCACGCTCCCGCGCCCAGGCCATCGGCAACGAGACCCGCGAGAAGCTGAACGCGGCCTCGGAAGCCGAGCGCAAGACGCTGGAAGACCAGCTCACGGCCAAGCTTGCCGCCGCCGAGAAGCAGATCGCGGCGACCCGCGAGACCGCGATGAAAAATGTCCGCGGCATCGCCGCGGATGCGGCCGGCGCGATCGTGCAACGCCTCACCGGCGTGCTGCCCGACGGCAAAACCGTCAGCCGCGCCGTCGATGCTACGTTGAAGGGATAGACGGATGTTTGCCCAACCGGAAACCTGGGTCGCGATCGCCTTCGTCATCCTCATGGTGCTGTTTGCCTATCTCGGCATCCATAAAACAGTACTGACGGCGCTCGATCATCGTGCCCAGCGTATCAAGGCCGAACTTGACGACGCGCGCCGTCTCAAGGAGGAGGCCGCCAAGCTGCTCGGCGAGTACAAGACCCGCCGCGCCAGCGCCGAGCGCGAGGCCGAAGAAATCATCGCCAACGCCAGGGCCGAAGCCGAGCGCATCGCGACCGAGGCCAAGGCCAAGATGGAAGACTTCGTCGCCCGCCGCACCAAGACCGCCGAGAGCAAGATCGCGCTTGCCGAAGCCCAGGCGCTGGCCGACGTCCGTGCCGCCGCCGCCAACGCCGCGGTCGAAGCCGCATCGACCATCCTGTCGCAGTCGGTCAAGGGCTCGGTAGCCGACGATCTGCTCTCCAAGGGTATTGCCGAGGTTCGCGCCAAGCTGAACTGATCGGCTTCCACCAATCAATCAAAGCCGGCGCGAGACGATCGCGCCGGCTTTTTTATTGCTTCTTCTTTTTCGGCGCCGGGCGTTCGGGCTTTAGGGCCTGCGGGTCGAAGCCGATATAGAAGATGTAGCTGTCGCCGACGGCACCGGGAGGCGCGGGATAGGCGAGATCTTCGGCCACCAGCGTAAAAGGCTCGCTGCCGCCGTCGGTCATGGTGACGGTGGTTTGGTAGGCCTTGGTAGCGATGGTTTTCTCAGACACGCCGCCCTGCACCACCGCGACGCGAATCGGAACCTGGACCGACGCCGGGGCGCCGGCGGGGCCGGCGATGACGCGCCCCTGAATGCCGATCCGCGCGGTGATCACGCCGCCATTGAGGCTGCATTCGCGGGCCATTTTGGAGATCGTCGCCTGAAAGCGCAGGTCGTTGCCGACCGGCTGCTTGCCAGGCGCCGCCACGGCATAAGTGGACGCGCCGGCCCGGACCGTGACCGGCGGACAGGTCAGATCGCCGGTGTCCTGCGGCACGGCCGGCGCATTGGTGGCCGGCTCCTCGTCCGACTTGCCGCCGAACAGGCTCTTGAAACGATCGGTGATCGATTGCGCCGATGCCGGCGCCGCTGTCAGGCAGGCCAGCCCGCCCGCAACCGCAGCCGCGGCCATCACCTTGGCCAAACGATTGTTACCCATGCGACGTCCCTGAAATCCCATCGTTCCGCATTGTTCCCGGCGGCGTTATAGCAGCCCAATGGCGGCGAACCCAAGGCACCCAAAAGGCTTAGAAATCAACGGTTCAGCCGCGGAAATCCTCATGCAGCAGGCCGAACAGCAAATGGTCCTGCCAGACGCCGTTGATGCAGAGATAGCGCCGTGCCAGCCCCTCGCGGGTGAAGCCGCATTTCTCCAGCACCCGGATCGACGGCGAGTTGGAGGGAATGCAGGCGGCCTCGATGCGGTGCAGGTTGAGCTCGCCGAACAGCGTCGGCAGCAGCACCCGGAGCGCCGCCGTCATATAGCCGCGGTGGGCATGGGGTGCGCCGACCCAATAGCCGATGGTGCCGGCCTGCACGATGCCGCGGCGGACATTGGCGAGCGTGATGCCGCCGATCATGGTGCCGTCAGACTCGCGGAAAATGATGAACGGATACGAGCGGTCGGCGGCGATATCCTCGGCGTAGCGGAGCAGCCTGCGGCGAAAGCCGGCGCGGGTCAGATCGTCCGACGGCCAGATCGGCTCCCACGGCGTGAGGTAGGCCCGGCTTTGTTCGCGCAACTGCGACCATTGCAGGAAATCCGCCATTTGCGGTGCGCGCAGCAGCAGGCCGTGGCCGCGCGGCACGAGCGCGGCCGGTCCGCTGGTTGGCAAACGAAACAGGGCCATGCCCTTTACCTCAATGCAGCAGCGTCTTCGCCTTCGACCTCGTCAATCCTTCCGCAAAAGACACCGCCGTGTCCAGACCCCTGCCGCTGCCAAGCGCGACAACTGCCGGCCGGCTGCGGGTCAGCAGCGCGTGCGCGGCGTTGCGGGTCGATTCGACGCTGACCGCGTCGATCCGCGCCACCAGCTCTTCCACCGTCTGCGGCCGGCCATAGGCCAGGATGTGCCGCGCCAGTTGTTCGGCGCGGGAGGAGCAGCTTTCCAGCGCCATCAACAGCCCGGCCTTCATCTGCGCCTTGGCGCGGGCGATCTCGGCTTCGGTCAGGGTTTCAACGGCGTCGTTGATGACGTCGACGATCACTTCCATCATCTCCGGCGCGTCGCCGGGATCGGTGCCGGTATAGAGGCCGAAAAAGCCGGTGTCGGAATAGGGCGCGTGGAAGGTATAGATCGAGTAGCACAGGCCGCGTTTCTCGCGCACTTCCTGGAACAGCCGCGACGACATTCCGCCGCCGAGCGTGTTGGTGAACACCTGCAGCGAGAACAGCGATAGATCCGTTTGCGGCACCCCTTCGAGCGCGAGCGTCAGATGCGCCTGTTCGAGGTCGCGGTGCACCACGCGCGAGCCGCCCTTGCCGAACATTGCCGGCACCGGATTCGGCGCGGGCGTGGCGTCGAAGCTGGCAAATCTTTGCGCCACGTCCTCCACCACGCGCTTGTGGTCGACCGCGCCCGCGGCCGCCACCACCATGTCGGGGCCGCGGTAGTGCGTCGAGAGATAGCCGCGCAGCATGTCGCGATCAAAATTCTTCAGCGTCTTGGCGGTGCCGAGCAGCGAGCGGCCCATCGGCTGGTCCGGAAAGCAGAGTTCGTTGAGGTGCTCGAACACGACGTCATCAGGGGTATCCTGCGCCGCGCCGATTTCCTGCACGATGACGCTCTTCTCGCGCTCCAGTTCATCAGGCACGAAGGACGGATTGGCGAGAATGTCGGAGAGCACGTCGAGCGCGAGCGGCACGTCGGCCTTCATCACCCGCGCATAATAGGCGGTGGTTTCGGTGGAGGTTCCGGCATTGAGATCGCCGCCGACCGCCTCGATTTCCTCGACGATCTCGCGCGAGGATCGCCGCGTCGTGCCCTTGAATGCCATGTGTTCGAGCAGATGCGAGATGCCATGCTCGTTCGGCTTCTCGTCCCGGCCGCCGACGCCGGCCCAGACGCCGAGCGCCGCGGTTTCCAGATGCGGCATGGTGTCGGTGACAACCGTCAGGCCGGATGGCAGTTTGGTTACGTCAACGCTCATCCGGAAACTCCCTGCTTCGCGGCACGGCTCACCGAGCGCACGAATCTCTCCACTTCGGCTGAATCGTTTTTCATCACTGTGATGTGTTCGGATTTGGTCATGAGACCGTCGAGCCAGGCCGGCAGTTGCGGCCGCACACCGCATGCGGCTTCCACCGCATCGGGGAACTTGGCCGGATGCGCGGTCGACAGCACGATGTTGGGGATATTCGAATCCGAGGTGTCGCGATCCGCCACCGCCAGCGCGACAGCGGTATGGGGATCGACGAGGTCGCCCGCCTCGCGCCAGGCGGCCCGGATCGCAGCCGACGTCTCGGTCTCGTCGGCGCGGCCGGCATCGAACTCCTCGCGGATCGCCGCCAGCATGGCATCCGGCAGCACGAAACGTCCGGACTGTTTCAGCGAGCCCATCAGCCGGCGAACGCTGTCGGCGTCGCGGCGGCTCGCCTCGAACAGCAGGCGCTCGAAATTCGAGGAGATCTGGATGTCCATCGAGGGCGAAGCGGAGGCGTGAACCTCGCGCACTTCGTAAATGCCGGTCTTGAGCGTGCGCGGCAGGATGTCGTTGACGTTGGAGGCGATGCGCAGCCAGCGAACCGGCAGGCCCATCTTCTTGGCAACATAGCCCGCAAAAATGTCGCCGAAATTCCCGGTCGGCACGGTGAAATCGACCGTGCGTGCAGGCGCACCGAGGGCGACGGCCGACGTAAAATAATACACGACCTGCGCCACGATCCGCGCCCAGTTGATCGAGTTGACGCCCGACAGCGAGACCGCGTCGCGAAAGCCGTGATGGTTGAACATCGCCTTCACGATCGCCTGGCAATCGTCGAACGTGCCTTCGATCGCGAGCGCATGCACATTGGTGGCACCCGTCGTCGTCATCATCCGACGCTGCACGTCGGAGATACGCCCGTTCGGGAACAGCACGACCAGATCGACATTGTCGAGGCCGGCAAACGCATCGACCGCAGCACCGCCGGTATCGCCTGAGGTAGCGACCACGATGGTGGTGCGCTGGTTGCGCTTGGCCAGCACGTGATCCATCAGCCGCGAGATCAACTGCATCGCGACGTCCTTGAACGCCAGCGTCGGGCCGTGGAACAGCTCCAGCACGAATTGATTGGGCCCGACCTGATCGAGCGGCACCACCGCCGGATGGCGGAACGTGGCGTAGGCCTCATTCGCCATGCGGCCGAGATCGGCGTCGGAAATTTCGCCCGCGGTAAACGGCTTGATCACGTCGACCGCGACTTCCCAATACGGCCGGCCGAAAAATCCGGCGATGGTTTCAGGAGAGAGCTGCGGCCAGACCTCGGGCACATAGAGGCCGCCGTCCCGGGCAAGCCCGGTCAGCATCACATCGCAGAAACCCAGGACGGGGGCCTCCCCCCGCGTCGAAATATAGCGCGTCAAACCACCCTCCAAAGGCACAGGCCCCACGCCAAGCCTTTGATATTGATCATGAATTAGATTTCGCCAAGCGCGAAGTGAGGGGCACCATAAAGCGTTTTGGGGCGAAGGGGAAATGGGGATGACGACGAAAAATCGGGGGTGGGATCGGTAGGGTGGGCAAAGCGCAGCGTGCCCACCACCTATCCGCGACCGTCGTTTTGAATGGTGGGCACGCTTCGCTTTGCCCACCCTACGAGAGCGGAGGCGGCGTCCAACTACCCATATCGAAATGCCTCGACCGGATCGAGCCGCGCCGCGCGCCACGATGGATAGAGCGTCGCGAGGAATGACAGCGTCAGTGCCATGCCCACAACGGCAGCGGTCTCGCCAAAATCGATCTCCGCCGGCAGCTTCGACAGGAAGTAGAGTTTTGGCGGAAACAATTCGGTATTGGTGAGCCAGGACAGAAACTGCCGGATCGATTCGATGTTCAGACAAACCAGCATGCCGACGAGAAGCCCGGTCAGCGTACCGAGCACGCCGATCGCAGCACCCGCGATCAGGAATACCCGCATGATCGATCCTCGCGAGGCTCCCACGGTGCGCAGAATGGCGATATCGCTGCCCTTGTCCTTCACGAGCATGATCAGGCCCGAAACGATGTTCAGCGCTGCGACCAGCACGATCAAGGTCAGGATCAGAAACATGACATTGCGTTCGACCTGAAGTGCGGCGAAAAAGGCCGAGGTGCGCCGTCGCCAGTCGACAAGGAACACCGGCCGCCCGGCGGCGTCTGCCACCGGCCTTCGGAATTCGTCGACCCTGTCGGGGCTGGCTTCGATGAAAATTTCGATCGCGCTCACGTCATCGGCGCGCTTGAAATAGGCCTGCGCCTCGGCGAGCGGCAGAAAGACCATCACGGAATCATATTCCGACATGTCGAGGCTGAACACCGCCGCGACCTTGTAAGGCTTGATACGAGGTGCCGCCCCCTTCGACGTCACGGCTCCGCCGGGCGCGACCAGTGTGATGTTGTCGCCGGCACGCAGCGACAATTGATCGGCAAGCCTGCGTCCGATGGCGACCCCTTGTCCCTGCACAAATGCGTCCAGCGAGCCCTGCTGGACGTTGCTGGCGATCGAGGTGAGTTTGTTCATATCCTCGGCGCGAATGCCGCGAACGAGCACGCCTGAGGCATTGTGCGCCGATGATGCCAGCGCAGGTCCGTCCACCACGGGAACGGCGAGCCGGATGCCTGGCACCTGGCTGATGCGCTCAGTGACGTCCTTCCAATCCGTCAGCGGCGACTCGAGTGGTTGCATCACAAGGTGACCGTTCAGGCCGACGATCTTGTCGATCAATTCCTTGCGAAAGCCGTTCATGACGGCCATCACGATAATCAGCGTCGCAACGCCGAGCATGATGCCGAGGAACGAGAAACCGGCAATGACGGAAATGAAGCCTTCCTTGCGACGCGCCCGCAAGTAGCGCCCGGAAACCAACCATTCGAATGCCGAGAAAGGCAGCGGGCGCGGGGATTTTTCCATGGCTCCACTTTAGCGCTTTTTTGGTACAATTCGAGCACTCGCTTCGATGAACGATCTTCATCCACCGCCATATTCCCGCCATGCCGGATCGGGCGCCGCGAACACACGGGGCGCGGAATGAGGTCAGGGATGGATAATGATCGACCGCGCTGCGGCCGGCATGAAGCACGACGTCGATCGTGGCGGTCTCAAAACCATCGCCCAGAACTATCGCGCCGGGCGACCTCCACGTCCGGCGTGCGTGACCCCGCGGATTTTTCGGCTCTGGCGATCAAGGAGGAGTGCAGTAAGGCCGCCTCAGTCGGTGGCCTTTCATTTCACGAGCCGGAGATAAGCGGCCCCAGCAGCGGGGGGCTAGGGGCTGAGCTGGGGCCGCCCATTTTAACCGCCAGCAACGCGGAAACAAGCGGCCAACGGTCAGCCAATTTACCGCAACCCGGTTGATCGTTCCGAACTAGTTTGGAGTACCTCTGTTGGCGGCGTCTTTCGTATCAGACTAACCCATGCGATGTCACCAATTGGTACTTTTGACACATGCCTGTATTGAGCGACGTCCGTTCTCAGGCGTAACTCGGAAGACATTTGTTCGCGTCGAGTTCTTCTCAGTTTGACCCAGAGCGGGCATCGGCCGCGCCGTTCTGAAGATAACAACAGGTTAGAGCGACCGAAGCCGTTTCAAGGGGAATTATGGCTCGGTGAAATCAGATTTCGCAGTCGACTGAATTCAAAGCCTTGCGCAAGCCACCAAACGCGCTTAGCCGACAGGGCCCGGTGTCGCTGGCGGCCTTTCGCCGCTCCGAAATTGCGGTTCGCTTGACATCGGCTTTCTTTGGCTTCGATTTGGGAAGGGCAGCGGTAGCGACCTTCTTTGATTTGGGATCGTGCCGATGGCGGTTGATCACCCTCGGCGGCTCCGAAGGACCGACACTGATGCCTTCCGACGGAGAAATGCGTTCGTCGACCAGAGCAGGCTGCGCTGGTGTCTCGCTGCTCGCAGCGGCAATTTCAAGTCGATCAGCCTTCGCCAACGCATCACGTGAATCGGAAATGGCTGCGGTTGACTCGACAACGGGCTGGACGACCACTCCTGCACTCCGCGCTGGGGCTCTGAGTTCCATTGCCGCAAGTACTCCTACACCCAATGGGATGAGGAGGCCCAACAACATCATTCTCAGCATGATGCTCCCTCCGGCTTGAATTAGTGCCGGTGAAAATTCTCCGATCTAATGAGGCAACTTGGCGGCGGCTGACCTAACAACGCGACCCACGTACAGGGCGTTTGCAGACAGGGTTAACCGCCGGTCTAGATCTTTGGCCCCAAAGCGGACACGCCAATACGTCCGGGTTTGCCGGTGTCCGAAAACGGACATCGCTGGACCGCTACCGTTGTTTCGGTAAAGCACGACTGCGGAACAGGTCTTGAGCAGGATCAGTCGCGAGTCATCGCGATCATATTGAAGTCCTTGTCGAGCTTGATGTCGTACTGCCCGCCCTTGCACTTGGCGTCATCGACTTCAAAGTAACCGCTGCCCTCGGTTTCCTTTTCCATCTTGCCGCCCGTGCAGCCAAGGACTTCCAAGGCAGCTTTGATCTTCTCGGCCTCCGCCGGTGTCACTGGGGTGTCAGCAAGCGCGAAAGTGCTGCTTACAAGTGCAGCGCCGAACGCCATCAAGAAGGGCTTCATCTGTGCATTCTCCAATTCAGCAAACGAAACCAGCCTAACCCAAGTTTGTTCCAACAACCAAAGGCGTCAGGAGGAACCCGGTAGCCCTGCGGATCTCTGAACGTGGCACGTCCCGTCATTTCGGTGCGATCCGGTATTTGGTCGCTATCGGGGCATAGCGGACATGCCATCGAACCACACGATCAAACCCTCGAGACAACCGCGCCCCATCAAGCCCGGTATTGTTCGTCGCTGACCTTCTCCATCCAGTCGACGGCCTTGCCGTCGAGCCGCTCCTGGATGGCGATGTGCGTCATGGCCGTCGTCGGCGTCGCGCCATGCCAGTGCTTTTCACCCGGCGGAAACCAGACGACGTCGCCCGGGTGAATTTCCTCGACACGGCCGCCCCAGACCTGCACCCAGCCGCGTCCGGACGTGACGATCAAGGTCTGGCCCAAGGGGTGGGTATGCCATGCCGTCCGCGCACCGGGCTCGAAGGTGACGCTGGCGCCGGCGACACGCGCGGGACCGGGAGCCTGCATCAGCGGATCGACGCGCACATTGCCCGTGAAGTATTCCACCGGCCCTTTGCCTGATGGTCGTGAACCGCTTCGCTTGATTTCCATCGTTCCGTTCCTTGGCTTCGCCGGGACAGCCGGCATGGTGCCCGCTGCCACCGCGAGCGCGGTGGTGGCGAGCAGGCGTCTTCGCGTGAACATGGTGCTTCCCCTAATCGCACTTGCGGCGAGCTTCGAGATACGCGGCAGCAACGCAATCGAAGCGCTCAACCCACGTCCGGCATTTGCTCCAGCAGCTTGTCGAGCGTGATCGGATAATCGCGGACGCGCACGCCGGTCGCGTTGTAGACCGCGTTGGCAACGGCAGCCGCCACGCCGCAGATGCCGAGCTCGGCGACGCCCTTGGCCTTCATCGGCGACGACATCGGATCGGTCTCATCAAGGAAGAACATTTCCTGATGGGGGATGTCGGCATGCACCGGCACCTCGTAACCGGCGAGGTCATGGTTGACGAAGAAGCCGGCGCGCTTGTCGACCACAAGTTCTTCCATCAGCGCCGCGCCGACGCCCATGGTCATGGCGCCGATCACCTGGCTCCGCGCCGTCTTTGGATTCAGGATACGGCCAGCGGCGCACACCGCGAGCATGCGGCGCACGCGGATCTCGGCGGTCGCCGCATCGACGCCGACTTCGACGAAGTGCGCGCCGAAGGTCGATTGCTGGTACTTCTTGGCGATATCGCCATATTCGATTTCGTCTTCGGCCGAGATGCCGCCATCGGCCGCAGCCTGCATCAGCGGCACGCTGCGATTGCCCGCGCGCACGGCCCCATCGACGAACTCCGCCTCCGCGGAGTTGAACCCGAGCTTCTGCGCGATCATCTCGCGCAGCTTGACGCAGGCGGCATAGACGCCGGCGGTCGAGTTGTTGCCGCCCCACTGCCCGCCGGAACCGGCCGACACCGGGAAAGCCGAGTCGCCGAGACGCACCTTCACATTCTCGAGCGGCACGCCCATCATCTCGGCCGCGGTCTGCGCGATGATGGTGTAGCTGCCGGTGCCGATGTCGGTCATGTCGGTTTCGACGGTCACGACACCGCTCTTGTCGAGCCGCACCCGCGCCGCCGACTTCGTCAGCAGATTGTTGCGGAACGCGGCGGCGGCGCCGATGCCGACCAGCCAGCGCCCGTCGCGGACCCTGCCCGGCTGCGGGTTGCGCTTGTTCCAGCCGAAGCGCTCGGCGCCCGTACGCAGGCACTCGACGAGCTGACGCTGCGAGAACGGCCGCTCCGGCTTTTCCGGATCGACCTGGGTGTCGTTGAGGATGCGAAACTCGATCGGGTCGATCCCGAGCTTCTCGGCCATTTCATCGACGGCGATTTCCAGCGCCATCATGCCCGTCGCCTCGCCCGGCGCGCGCATCGCATTGCCTTCGGCCAGATCGAGCGTCGCGAGCCGCGTGGCGGTCATGCGGTGCGTGCCTGCATAGAGCAGCCGGGTCTGGCTGACCGCGCCGTCGGCCTTGCCGCCCGGCAGATCGCCGGACCAGCTCTCATGACCGATCGCCGTGATCTTGCCGTCCCGCGTGGCCCCGATGCGGATGCGCTGGATCGTTGCCGGGCGATGCGTGGTGTTGTTGAACATCAGCGGACGCTGCAGCGCCACCTTCACCGGCCGTTTCGCCGCGCGCGCGCCCAATGCGGCGAGCAGCGCGTCGGCGCGCGGGAACAGCTTGCCGCCAAAACCACCGCCGATGAACGGCGAATCGAGGCGGACGTTTTCCTTCGGAATGCCCAGCGTTGTGGCCATCTCCGCCTTGTTCCAGGCGATCATCTGGTTCGAGGTCCATAGCGTGAGCTTGTCGCCCTCCCATGCGGCGATCGTGGCGTGCGGCTCCATCATGGCGTGCGCTTCATCGGGCGTGCTGTAGCGCGCATCGAGCCGGACCGGCGCGGCCGCAAACGCCGCGGCGAAGTCGCCGACCGCCGTATCGCCGGGACCGCCGGTGATGGGATTTGGTTTTGCCTTATCCAGCAGAGAAGCGAGATCGAACGCACCCTGCTCCCTGACGTAATCGACGCGGATCAACTGCGCGGCGGCGCGCGCCTGCTCAAACGTTTCCGCGACGACGACGGCAATGGCCTGGTGATAATGCTGGATCTCGGGACCACCGAGGAGTTTTGCCGTGTTGAGCCTGCCCTTGTCGAGCTTGCCGGCGTTGTCAGCCGTGACGATCGCGAGCACGCCGGGCGCGGCCTTGGCATGACTCAGATCCATCCCGGCGATCCGTCCCTTGGCGATCGCCGAACCGACGACATAGCCATAGGCCTGGTTTGCCACGACATCGTGGCGCTCATAGGCGTAGGGCGCCGTGCCGGTGGCCTTGAGCGGACCATCGATCCGGCTGACGGGCTTGCCGACGATTCTGAGCTGATCAATCGGGTTGGTCGTGGCGGGAGATTCGAATTTCATGTGTCAGCCCTTCGCTTCGGTCAGCACCGCGCCGAGCGTGCGCTCGGCCAGCGACAGCTTGAATGTGTTTTCGCGCGTCGGCTTCGCATCGGCGAGCAATTGCGCGGCGACGGCCTTGGCGCCGCGCGGCATTGCGGCCTCAGCCGCTTCGACGCGCCACGGTTTGTGGGCGACGCCGCCAAGCGCCACGCGTCCGGTGCCGTCGCGCTGCACGATCGCGGCGACCGAGACGAGCGCGAAAGCATAGGAGGCGCGATCGCGCACCTTGCGATAGACCTGCCTGCCGCCGACGGGTTTTGGCAGCGTCACCGCGGTAATGAGCTCGCCCGGCTGCAGCGTGGTTTCGATATGCGGCGTGTCGCCGGGCAGGCGGTAGAATTCGGCGATCGGGATCGTTCGCGTCGCGCCGTCCGGCCGCACGGTTTCCACCGTCGCATCAAGCGCGCGCATCCCGACCGCCATGTCGCTCGGATGGGTGGCAATGCAGGCTTCGCTTGCGCCCAACACGGCATGCTGGCGGCTGAACCCGCCGATTGCCGCGCAGCCGCTGCCGGGCCGGCGTTTGTTGCAGGGCTGGTTGGTGTCGTAGAAGTAAGGACAGCGCGTCCGCTGCAGCAGGTTGCCCGCCGTGGTCGCCTTGTTGCGCAACTGGCCCGAGGCGCCCGCCAGCAGCGCGCGCGACAATACGCCATAGTCGCGCCGCACGCGGCTATCAGCGGCGAGATCGGTGTTGCGCACCAGTGCGCCGATACGCAATCCGCCCTCCGATGTCGGTTCGATCTTGTCGAGCGCGAGGCCGTTGACGTCGATCAGATGGGCCGGCGTCTCGATCTCGAGTTTCATCAGATCGAGGAGATTGGTGCCACCGGCGATGAACTTGGTATCGGGATTGCGCAAGGCGGCAGCGGCGGCATCAGCCGGCGTGCGGGCGCGCTCGTAAGTGAAAGATCTCATGCGGGTCTCCCGGCAACTTCTGATATCGCCTCGGCGATGTTGGAATAGGCGCCGCAACGGCAGATGTTGCCGCTCATGCGCTCGCGGAGCTCGGCATTGGTCAGTTGCGCCGGCGCGTTGAGGTCGGCGCTGACATGGCTCGGAATGCCGGCCTTGATCTCGTCCAGCACGGCAACCGCCGAGCAGATCTGTCCGGGCGTGCAATAGCCGCATTGATAGCCGTCATGTTTTACGAATGCGGCCTGCATCGGGTGCAGGTTCTCAGGCGTACCCAGTCCCTCGATCGTCCTGATCTCGTCGCCCTCATGCATGACCGCCAGGGTCAGGCAGGAATTAATCCGCCGCCCCCCCGATATGACCGTGCAGGCACCGCACTGACCGTGATCGCACCCCTTCTTGGAGCCGGTGAGATGCAGGTGCTCGCGCAGCGCATCGAGCAGCGTGGTGCGCGTGTCGAGCGTGACTTCGCGCGGCCTGCCATTCACGTTGAAGGAGACCTTCGACATCGGGACAGCCTGGGGGGCGGCCTGCGCAGGAGCCACCGGCGTTTGCGCATTGGCCACCGGGGGTGCCGCGCCAAAGGCCACCGATGCGGCGGTTCCCAGCAACAGTTTCCGCCGCGATAGATCGAAGTCGCTCGGACCTTGCATGTCGTGTTCCCATTTTGCTGTCGGTTGATGTTCGGCGCGACCGTGCCGGCGTCCGCATCTATCGTCGTGTAACCGCGCCGGGTTTCGGCTGTTCCTCGCCGGCGTTCACGTTTGAAAGAGCTGTCGCGGGAGGACCGCGCTTGCCGGCTTCGCACAAGCTAACGGCTGCACGGAGCTTCGATTAGGTGGTACAATCAGCTTGTACTTATGAAATGGATTCATGAATGGCGCGCCAGAACATCAACGATCTCCTCGCGTTCCTGGTGGTGGCGCGGGAGAAAAGCTTCACCCGGGCAGCGGCGCAGCTCGATGTTTCGCAATCCGCGCTCTCTCATACGATCCGCGGGCTGGAGGAGCGGCTCGGCCTGCGGTTATTGACCCGCACCACCCGCAGCGTCGCGCCGACGGAGGCTGGCGAGCGCCTGATGCGAACGGTGGCGCCGAAGCTGGAGGAGATCGACGCCGAGCTTTCCGCACTGACCGAATTGCGCGACAAGCCGGCCGGCACCATCCGCATCACCGCGGCCGAGCATTCGGCCGTAACGATCCTCTGGCCTGCTTTGGCAACACTGCTGCCGCGATATCCCGACATCAAGGTGGAGGTGAACGTCGACTACGGTTTCACCGACATCGTCGCGGAGCGTTTCGACGCCGGCGTTCGTCTCGGCGAGCAGGTGGCCAAGGACATGATCGCGGTGCGCATCGGACCGGATTTCCGCATGGCGGTGGTCGGCACATCAGGCTATTTCGCTGTTCACCCCAAGCCCGCCAAGCCGCAGGACCTCGTGGCCCATAGCTGCATCAATATCCGATTGCCGACCTATGGCGGGATCTACGCCTGGGAGTTCGAGAAGCGCGGACGCGCCCTGAAGGTCCGGGTCGACGGCCAGCTGGTATTCAACAACATCACGCTGCGGATGAATGCGGCTCTCGCCGGGCTCGGCCTCGCCTACCTGCCCGAGGACCAGGTGCAGGCCCATCTCGCCGACGGCCGCCTGATCCGCGTGCTGGCCGACTGGTGTCCGCCCTTCTCGGGCTATCACCTCTATTACCCGAGCCGCCGCCAGCCAACTCCGGCCTTTGCCGTGCTGGTCGCGGCGCTGCGTTACCGGGGCTGATGCGCTAAACGAAAAGGGCCGCAGCAGCAACGCCACGGCTCTCTCTCCTGGAAGGGTCTGTCAGTTCGTGGTGCAGACCTTCATGGTTTTCATGCCCGTCTCGGCCTCGGTCTTGGTCTTGAACGTGCCGTTGTCGACGATCGTCGTCGTGGTCGTCGTCGGCTTGGTATCGACCACCGTGCATTTCTTGGTGGAGGCGTCGCGCACGACGTAGAATTCGGCGGCTACCGCGATTTCGGCGACCACCGATGCGGCAACGACTAAGGTTCCGATCATCAGAAATTTCTTCAAGGCGTCCTCCTCCAGTTTCTCACGTTGCAACCGGCAACTCCCGAGGAATTCAAATAGTTCCACTTTTTCCCGATACGGGACGAGCTTTCGGCACTGCCGCGGACTAGTCCTCCGGGAGACCTTCCAGCCTCTTGAGATATTTGAGCCCCTCGACCGCCAGTAGTTCCGTGTCGGTCTCGCCCGCTTCGCAGCGCTGGCGGATAAAGCGCTGGAGACTTGCGCGCCGCGAGTCGTTCTCATCAATACCGCTGTGGATCAGCCGGTAGACGCTCCAGGCTCGTGCAAAGGCGGCTTCCGCGATATCCGGGCTGTTCATCCAGCTCTCCCTGCAAATCACGAGAGCCTGTTTTGCCAGTCTTTCCCGAAAATTTCCATGCAAGTTTTGGCAAAATCGCGCCGGCAAACTGGTAGGCGGCGCCCTCGCACTCGCGGGGATAAGCGGCAACTTGCGCTCGAATATACCCTTAATGATTTAGTTTCGTGACCACGGAACAAATCTACTTGTCGGGAACTTGTGCCTCATCGCGATCACGCGATGGGGAGAGAGTTTGATGAGACGTTTCGTTCTGATTGCTGCTGCGCTGCTTGCTTCGCTAGCCATGACCGCATCTGCTTCCGCCAGATTGGGGATGGCCCCGATGGCTGCGCCGGATGGCGGTGTGATCGAGGTCAAGCATGGGCGCGGTCATGGCCATGGCCATGGCCATGGAGGTTGGCACCGCGGACGCGGCCACCATTACGGATGGCACAGAGGTCGCGGTCACCACAAATGGCGCCACCATCGCCGCTGGTAAGGCTCTCGCTGTCTTCGCGTTTGTCATTCCCATTGCCCTGATGATACGCGATGGCAGCGACACGAACGGTCGCGCCCTCGAGGCGCGGCCGGTTCGGTGATCAGAGTGATTGAATCAGACCGTGCTCAGCCGAGCCCCATCTCCACCGCGATCCGGATCAGGTCCGAATGATTCTTAGCGCCGAGCTTCTGCTTGAGCAGCGAGGTGGTGTTGGCGACCGTCTTGTAGGAAATCTCGAGCGCATCGGCGACTTCGACGATCTTGTCGCCGCGGCCGAGCAGCCGCAGGATTTCCAGCTCGCGCGCCGTCATTTGCGACGCCGGATTGGCCTTGATCGAAGCGCCTGAAAAGGTTACCGCCTCCGCCAGTTGCGGTGAAATGAAATTGTCTCCCGCGGCCACCTTGCGAACGGCCTTCACCAGCATCCTTGGATCGTCGCCCTTCGAGACATAGCCCTGCGCGCCCATCTCGATGGCGCGAACCACGAACGCCGGGTCGTCATTCATGCTGAACATGATGATCCTGGCGTCCGGATCATCCTTGCGGATGCGGCGCATCAGTTCGAAACCCGACACATCCGGAAGCTTGATATCGATGACCGTGACGTCCGGCCGCTTCGCCACGTAGGCGCGGTGGCCGGACTTGGCGTCGGTGGCCTCTTCGATCTTCACGGAATTGTCCGACGCAAACAGCGACCGGCAACCCGACAGGACCACCGGATGGTCGTCGACGATCAGGACCTTCGTTGCCGATCTGCTAGAATTCTGCATCATCCATCCTCTTTAGGATTAAATAGGCGGTTGGCGGTATTTGAAAAGAGAAATCTTGGGTTGCGGGAGTTATATTAGTCGAAATGTGGGAAAGACTTTCTCTTCGAACGCGGTTGTTGCTGCCGCTCGGCCTGATGTTCGTGGCCGCTCTGCTGGCCGGAGGCGTTTCGCTGCAGATATTTGCCACGGCGCAACTTATGGAAGAAGTCGAGCCGGCGGCTCGCTCGGCCAGAGCGGTTGCGGCTGCGCTCAACGGCGCGCTTCGAACCTCCACCAATCCGCAAGCGACGCTGGACGCGTTCGCGCAATCGCTAGGAGCCTCTGAAGCAATCCGGTTTCGGCGCGTCGGGACCGACCTCGATGCTCGTCCGCCCGGGGCGCAGGCCCCCTTGGGAACGGTGCCTGACTGGTTCGTCCGCCTCCTCGTCATACCCGAATCCAGAGCCGCCTTCCCCGTGATGATCGAGGGAAAACAGGTCGGCGACATCGTATTTGCGCCCGACATGGCCGCCGACATCTACGAGAAGTGGATCGGGTTTCTGGCGATCGTCTGCTCCGGAATTACCCTGATGCTGTTGACGGCGGCCATTGCCCATTTCGCTGCGCGCTCCGCATTGCGACCGCTGCAGAGCCTGGGCGACGGCCTGACCCGAATGCGAACCGGCGATTACGAGCAGCCGATTGCTCCCGCCGGCCCGCCCGAGATCCGCAAGAGCGCGCAGGAAGCCAACGAGCTCGCCCGCACCCTCAATCGCCTCAGCCAGGATAACCGCAGCCTGCTGCGCCGGATCGTGTCGCTGCAGGACGACGAGCGGCAGGATATGGCGCGCGAGCTTCATGACGAACTCGGGCCGCTGTTGTTCGGCATCCGCGCCAACACGGTGGCGCTTTTGGAATCCATCCCGTCCGGCCAGGCGGAGTTGAGAAGCGCCGCCGAGGGCATTCTGCAGTCGGTCGAAACATTGCAGCAGGCGAACCGCCGCATCCTCGACCGGCTGCGGCCGCTCTACATTCAGGAGCTCGGCCTCGAGAAGAGCATCCAGACACTGCTGCAGAACGCGAAGGCGCAGGCGCCTGACCTCAAAGTGACGTCGCAAATCGACACGACGCTGAACGAGGTCGACGGCTTGCTGTCCCAGACAATCTATCGCGTTATCCAGGAGGCGGTGACAAACGTGCTTCGCCATGCCAAGGCGAACGCGATGCACGTCACGGCAGGGATCAACGACCCCGGAGTGATCGTGGAAGTATCCGATGACGGCATAGGTTTTCCGGCGGACCGGGTGTTCGGGCGGGGATTGACGGGAATGCTGGAGCGCGTTCGCGCGCTGAGCGGGACGCTTGAACTGCTGCGCGAAGAAGGTCGCACCTGCGTTCGCTGCCGGCTTCCCGCGGGAGATTCCGCCTCACAGGCGCGAGGCTCAGCGCAAGCCTAACGGGGAAGCGATCCTGCAGAACGCGCAAGCCGGCAACGATTGCAGCGCATGCAAACGCCGGGTGATCAGCCGGCTTCATTCTGAACGGCGGCCGCATCCGGCAACGAGGCCGGCGCCGGCTGGCAATCGCTTCGCAGGATTTTCCCGTCGGCGGTGAAGCGAAATGCGATCCGCACCGGCTTGCCTTCATGGCTGAGATAATCGAGCACGACGCCTTCAGCGGTCGGTGTGATTTCCTCCAACCCGAATGCATCCGAGGCGAGCGCATCGAGGCGCGGCCGCCAGTAGGATTCGAGCCCGGCGCGGCCCTCGCTGACCTTGACCTCGCCGCACTGGCATTTGAGCATCGCGTCGTCGGCATAGAGCTCGAGCAATGCCGACAGGTCACGATTCCGGCATGCGTCCAGCCAGTCGACCACCAAGGCTATCTGATCGAAATCGTCCGCCAAGTCCGCGACTCCATCCACGTCGCGATACCTCGTCCTGAGCGCCGACGCGGGTGAGGGAGTATGGTGATCGTCGTGAATGGACACTGAACGGCCTGCCTTTCGGAACGCACCGTGGAACTCAAACGATTGTGCGGAACAAAGGTTCCGACAAGCTAGTCCGGGTGAATACGGGGACGGAGCTTTAGCCGCGACGCTGCCCGCGCCACCACACGCCGAACGCGATCACGACCGCAAACGCCAGCGTGAACCAAGTGATGGCGTATTGCAGATGATCGTCCTTGAGATGAACCGAAAGCGGGCCGGGTTTTGGAATGCCGCTCTCGGGCGCGGGCGTTTCCAGATCTACATAGAACGGTGCGACAGCCTTGCCGCCCTCGACCCAGCCGAGCACACGGGACATGGCGAGATGATCGCGGGTGAACCAGAGCCGTTTTGCCACGCTCTCCGGCGGCGTCAGCGTGCCGGCGCTTTCGGGAAAGCGGATGTAGCCGGTGAACTGCACCGGATCACCGGTGATAAGCCGTCTCACGGCGCGATCCTGCTGGGCGCGGTCCTGCATCGTGTTCTGCACGAAGCCGGTGTTAATCACGATGGTGTTGCCATCGGCGAGTTGCGCCGGCAGGAAGGCCCATGTGCCGGGGCCGGAGATGTCGTCGCGCACCGCGGAGCCCGCGCTATAGACCATCGCGTCCGGCAACGGCGCGTAGGTGGCGGTAAAGCTGATGCGGCGGAATTGGTCTTTGGCCGCCGTCAGCGCATTCCACTGCGCTTGCGCCGGCAGCGCCTCGGGCGCGGCCGCAAGCCGTTCGTTCAACATCGCGATCAGCGCATGTTTCTCGACCCGGCGCTGCAATTGCCAGATGCCGAGGCCGGTGAAGACCGCGACCATCAGCAGCGTGAAGATGGCAAAACCGGTAACCGCCGGCCGCCGTGACAAGAGCGCGGTCATTTCGGCTCGCGGTCGATCAGGCGGCCGGGCGCCGCCTTGTGATGAAACTGCAGCGCGATCAGAAGCGACTTCATCGAGCGCAGCGGCAGCAGCGTGGTAGCGATAATCAGCGGCAGCCAGAGCGCCGCATGCAGCCAGAACGGCGGCTGATACTTGATTTCAACGATCAGGGCCGCGGTGACGACGATGGCGCCCGCCAGCATGATGATGAAGATCGCAGGCCCGTCGCCGGCATCAATGAAGGCGTAGTCGAGCCCGCACGCTTCGCAATTCGGGCGCAGGTCCAGGAAGCCCGCATAGAGCTTGCCCTTGCCGCAACGCGGGCAGCGGCAGGCCATGCCGCGTAGCGCGCTCTGGGTGAGGGTGATTGCCGCACTATCTGTCATGCTCTGTCCTTCCCCTCTCCCCTTGTGGGAGAGGGTGGATCGAATGAGCGTCAGCTCATTCGAGACGGGTGAGGGGTCTCTATCCGCGGAGACAGACCCCTCATCCGTCTCGCCGCCGCTCCGCGTCGGCGATCCACCTTCTCCCACAAGGGGAGAAGGGAAGAAAGAAAAAGGGGCGGTCCTTCCGACCGCCCCCTTGTAGCACGTCAAGCCTGTATCAGTGTCCGGCCACCGGCCCCGCGCCGCGGAACCAGACATAGATGCAGATGAACAGAAACAGCCACACCACGTCGACGAAGTGCCAGTACCAGGCGGCGAATTCGAAGCCGAGATGCTGCTTCGACGTGAAGTGGCCGGCATAGGCGCGGATCAGGCAGACCAGCAGGAACACGGTGCCGACCAGCACATGGAAACCGTGGAAGCCGGTCGCCATGAAGAAGGTCGCGCCGTAGATGTTGCCGGAGAAGCCGAACGTGGCGTGGGCGTATTCATAGGCCTGCACGCCGGTGAAAGCGGCCCCGAGCAGCACGGTGAGGATCAGGCCGTATTTCAGGCCCTGGCGGTCGTCCTCGAGCAGCGCGTGGTGCGCCCAGGTGACGGTCGTGCCCGAGGTCAAGAGGATCAGCGTGTTGAGGAGCGGCAGATGCCAGGGGTCGAAGGTCTCGATACCCTTCGGCGGCCAGGTGCCCGGCACGCTGCAGGCGCCCATCGCCGTGCCCGGACCGCAGCCGAACACCGCGTCGCGGGTGGCATGGATCGCATCGGCGGGGAACAGCGCGGAATTGAAGAAGGCCCAAAACCAGGCGACGAAGAACATCACCTCGGAGGCGATGAACAGGATCATGCCGTAGCGGTGGCTGATCTGCACCACGCGCGTGTGGTCGCCCTTGTACTGGGCTTCGCGGATCACGTCGCCCCACCAGCTCGCCATGGTGTAGAGCACGCCGATCGTGCCGATGCCGAAGACAACCGGTGCGCCGGCGAACATCTTATGCATCCAGGCGATGGCGCCAACAGCCATGATGAAGGCCGAGATCGAGCCGACCACCGGCCACGGGCTCGGATCGACGAGGTGGTAGTCGTGGTGCTTCGCGTGCGCCGTAGCCATTGCGGTCTCTCCGTTAGATGCGCCGTTCCCGTCGGCACATATTCGTCTCAAATTTCAAAGCCGAAATCCCGTTAGATACGGAATCCGGCGGTCACAGGTTTCCCGTCACAAGTTTCCCTTGCGCTTGTCGCCTTCGCCGGCTGCGACCGGCTTCGGCGCCGGATCGCGCACGGGATAGAAAGTGTAGGATAGCGTGATGGTGTTCAGGCCGTCGTTCTCGCTGTCCTTGGCCAGCGCCGGATCGACGTAGAACACCACGGGCATCTCGCGCTTCTCGCCCGGGCCCATGGTCTGTTCGCTGAAGCAGAAGCAGTTGATCTTCTGGAAATAGGCGCCGACCGTCAGCGGCGCGACGTTGTAGGCAGCAACGCCTGCGGTGGTGCGGGCGGCCTGGTTGGTCACGGTATAGAACACGGTGACGACCTCGCCGATCCGGACCTCGATCTCGTTCTGCTCGGGCTCGAACTTCCACGGCAGGCCGGGGCCGACATTGGCGTCGAACCGCACCGCGATCTTGCGCGCCAACGGCGCGTCAGACGGCGCCGAGGTCGCGACCTGGGTGGTGCCGTTGAAACCGGTGGCGCGGCAGAACCAGTCATAGAAGGGCACGGCGGCATAGGACGCGCCGACCATGAACACCACGACGAAGCCGCAGATCGAGGCCACCACCGCATCGCGCGTCAGGGTACGACGCGAAGCGACCTTGTCGCCTCCCGTCACGCCCACGCCCTCGTGCGTCTGCGGCTGGTTTTCCATCTCAATCACATCGGCCGGACGAGAACGGCCGGCCCCTTGACCATAGTGACCGCGAAAAACAGTACGACCAGCACGCCGAGCGCGAGCGCAATGGCGATCGAGCGGTGACGGCGGCTTCTTTTCTGCGCCTCGGTGAGGACAATTCCATCTGACTTCTGCTTGTCGTCCATGCCTTCGCCATTCGCCCCCTACCCGATCAGAGGTACGACGGCGCGGACGACCACTTCGAGCAGGAGGGTCGCAAACAGCGCAAACAGATAGAGAATCGAGAAAGCAAACAGCCGGCGCGTGGCGCGCACCGCTTGCTTGCCCTCGCGGTGGCGAAAGACGTTGATCGCAAGCCACATCATGCCGGCGCCGAGCAGAAGCGAGGTCACGCCGTAGACCGCGTCGAAATAGCCGAGCGGCCAGGGTGCAGCCGCAATCGCGACCAGCACGATCGTGTAGAGCAGGATCTGCAGCCGCGTCGCATCCGGCCCGGCGACGACGGGCAGCATCGGAATGCCGGCGCGGGCATAGTCGTCGCTGCGGAACAGCGCCAGCGCCCAGAAATGCGGCGGGGTCCAGAAGAAGATGATCAGGAACAGCAGCACCGGCTCCATCGATAGCGAGCCGGTGGCCGCGGCCCACGCCACGACCGGCGGCAGCGCGCCGGCGGCACCGCCAATCACGATGTTCTGCGCGGTCCAGCGCTTCAGCCACATGGTGTAGATCACCACGTAGAAGAAGATGGTGAACGCCAGCAGTCCGCCGGCCAGCCAGTTGACGAGGACGCCGAGCGTCATCACCGAGAAAAACGCCAGCGTCAGGCCGAACGCCATGGCCTCCGGCGGGGTGATGCGTCCGCGCGGGATCGGCCGGTTGGCGGTGCGCGACATCAGGGCGTCGATGTCGGCTTCAAGAGCCATGTTGAGCGCGCCCGAGGCGCCGGCGCCGACCGCAATGCAGAGGATCGAGGTGAACGCCAGGATCGGATGAACGTGGCCAGGCGCGATCACGAGGCCGACCAGCGCGGTGAAGATCACCAGCGACATCACCCGCGGCTTCAGCAGCGCGATGTAATCACCGACCTCGGCCTCGGAAATCCGGGGGCCAAGCTCGACGGCGTGGTGATCGACAACCGACACGATGGACTCGTTTTCCCTAAAAGAGTGCGACGCGCCTTCTTTGAGAGCGCGCCGCGGTTTGCCTTACTGCACGCGCGGCAGCACTTCGAACTGGTGGAAGGGCGGCGGCGACGGCAGCGTCCATTCCAGCGTGGTAGCGCCGGCGCCCCACGGATTGGCCTCGGCCACGCGCTTCTTCGCAAAGGCATCGACCACGCCGTAGATGAAGATCAGCACGCCGAAACCCGAGATATAGGAACCGAGCGACGACACCAGGTTCCACCCCGCAAATGCATCCGGATAGTCGACGTAGCGGCGCGGCATGCCTGATAGCCCGAGGAAGTGCTGCGGGAAGAACACGAGATTCACGCCGATGAAGGTGAACCAGAAGTGCAGCTTGCCGATGGTTTCCGAGTACATGTAGCCCGACATCTTCGGGAACCAGTAGTACCAGCCCGCGAAGATGCCGAACACGGCGCCGAGCGACAGCACGTAGTGGAAGTGCGCGACCACGTAGTAGGTTTCCTGCAGCACGCGGTCGACGCCGGCATTGGCCAGCACGACGCCGGTGACACCGCCGAGCGTGAACAGGAAGATGAAGCCGATCGCCCACAGCATCGGCGTCTTGAACTCGATCGAGCCGCCCCACATCGTGGCGATCCAGGAGAAGATCTTCACGCCGGTCGGCACCGCGATCACCATGGTGGCGGCGACGAAATAGGCCTGCGTCGCCGACGACATGCCGACGGTGTACATGTGGTGCGCCCACACCACGAAGCCGATGCCGCCGATCGCGACCATGGCATAGGCCATGCCGAGATAGCCGAACACGGGCTTGCGCGAGAAGGTGGAGACGATCTGGCTGATCATGCCGAACGCAGGCAGGATCAGGATGTACACTTCGGGATGGCCGAAGAACCAGAACAGATGCTGGAACAGCAGCGGGTCGCCGCCGCCGTCGGCAGAGAAGAAGGTGGTGCCGAAATTGCGGTCGGTGAGCAGCATGGTGATGGCGCCGGCGAGCACCGGCAGCGACAGCAGCAACAGGAACACCGTCACCAGGATCGACCACACGAACAGCGGCATCTTGTGCAGGGTCATGCCCGGCGCGCGCATGTTGAAGATCGTGGTGATGAAGTTGATGGCGCCAAGGATCGACGAAGCGCCGGCCAGATGCAGCGACAGGATCGCGAAGTCCACCGCCGGTCCCGGATGGCCCGAGGTCGATAGCGGCGCGTAGATGGTCCAGCCCGCGCCGACACCGTTGGCGCCCGGCTCACCCTCAACGAAGGTCGACATCAACAGCAGCGCGAAGGAGGCCGGCAGCAGCCAGAACGAGATGTTGTTCATGCGCGGGAACGCCATGTCCGGCGCACCGATCATCAGCGGCACGAACCAGTTGCCGAAGCCGCCGATCATCGCCGGCATCACCATGAAGAAGATCATGATCAGGCCGTGCGAGGTCACGAACACATTGTAGGTGTGGGACTCGTGGAAAAACTGGACGCCGGGATACATCAGCTCGACACGGATCGCGATCGACATCGCCGCACCGATGACACCCGCGAAGATCGCGAAGATAAGGTACATCGTGCCGATGTCCTTATGGTTCGTCGAATAGACCCAGCGCCGCCATCCGGTCGGATTGGCATGGGCGTGGTCATCATGGGCGTGATCGTGGTGTGTCGCTGCGGTCGTTGCCATTTTGAAATCCTGCCTTGCAGTCCCTTTTCGGACCTTTTCAGGTCCCGTCGCCCTTGTCCCTTAGCGTATCCCTTGGCCGCGCCTTACTGCGCGGCCTGACCACCAGCCGAAGCGAACGTGTTCGCCGGGTTGGTCGCATATTTCTTTTTCGCCGCCTCAACCCAGGAAGCGAATTCCTGATCGGTCACTACCCGCACCGCGATCGGCATGAAGGCATGATCCTTGCCGCACAGTTCGGAGCACTGGCCGTAATACATGCCGACCTTGGTGGCCTTGAACCAGGTCTCGTTCAGGCGGCCGGGGATCGAGTCGATCTTGATGCCGAACGACGGCACCGCGAACGCATGAATGACGTCGGCGCCGGTGGTCTGGACGCGGATCACCTTGTTGACCGGCACCACCATCTCGTTGTCGACGCCGAGCAGGCGCGGCAGCTTGTCGGCCGCCATCAGCGAATCGAATTCGAACTTGCCGTTATCGGGATAGGAATAGCTCCAGTACCACTGCTTGCCGGTGGCCTTCACCGTCAAGTCGGCCTTGGGAATGTCGAGCTGCTGGAACAGCAGGCGGAACGACGGCACCGCGATGGCGACCAGGATCAGTACCGGAATCAGCGTCCAGGCCACCTCGATCAGCGTGTTGTGGGTGGTCTTGGAGGGGATCGGATTGGCCTTGGCGTTGAACTTCACCACCACGATGACCAACAGCGCCAGCACGAACAGGGTGATCAGCGTGATCAGCACCAGCAGCAGGTTATGGAAGCTGATGATGTTTTCCATCACGGGGGTCGCGGCTTCCTGCAGCGTCATTTCCCACGGCTTGGGCTGCGCCCCAAAAGCCGCCCCGCCGGCTGCGAGCGTCATGCCCGCCACCGTCAACCCCAGCAACCGCCGGCCCATCTGGCCACTCGACATCTTCATGCCGCTCGCGCTCCCTTGAATAAATCCCCAAAGCACTCCCACCGAATGGCAGGGAATGCCGCACGATCCGCCCTCACAAACGGCCTACCGGAGGTACTTTTGGAAGTACACCTTCAAAAGTACCTGCAACAGCATTGCTACAGTACCCTGGGCCACATCGTTAGAACGCGTCGAAATCCAGCCTCTCAAACCATAATTCTAAGGCTCTCGCAATGCAGTAGTGGAGAGCAAAGCCATGCGTCACCTGCTATTCGCCGGATGTCGGATTTTCCCGGCAAATCCGCAAAAACCCGCCGTTTTGCAAGGCTTCGCCGCTTGACAGCCCGGTTGCCGGATGTAGGCACAGGAACGGCGCTCCCGAGCGGCCTGATTCGCGTGGGTCCTCGACGGCGTGGATCGGCTATCGGGCCGCCTTCAAGGCGCCGTCATTGCGTATCAGTCCGGTAAGCCCAATTACAATGTGGTGCCGGGCTGGCGGAAATGTCGCCGGCGCGGCCGGAAATGGTAAGAGGATCGACCCGGATGGGGCGTTCGAAACATCAGTCGGGAATGCGTCAGACGGGACTTGGTCTGGAACCGGCCCGCTGGTTGGGCGGCCTGTTCGCCGCGGCACTCCTGCTCGGCCTGACCCAGGCGGCGAGCGCGCAAGGCGCGGTGCGGTCGGTCCATGGCGACTGGCAGATCCGCTGCGACACCCCGCCGGGCGCGCAGGGCGAGCAATGCGCCCTGATCCAGAGCGTGGTGGCCGAGGACCGCTCCAACGCCGGCCTCACCGTGATCGTGCTCAAGACGGCCGACCAGAAGAGCAAGCTGATGCGGGTGGTGGCGCCCCTGGGCGTCCTGCTGCCGTCCGGGCTCGGCCTGAAGCTCGACAACCAGGACGTCGGCCGCGCCGGCTTTGTCCGCTGCCTGCCCAATGGCTGCGTGGCCGAGGTAGTGATGGACGAGAAGCTGCTCGGGCAGCTCCGGTCGGCCAAAACCGCGACTTTTATTATTTTTGAGACGCCCGAAGAGGGCATCGGCTTTCCGCTCAGCCTGAACGGGCTTGGCGAGGGATATGACAAGCTGCCGTGAGGGGCCGGAGCTAGCCTCAAAGCCGGGTCGTCTTAGTCGCCCGCGCCGGCGCTGGCGTAGTAGTCGAACAGTCGGCCCGCCTCCTGCGAGAGCCAATCCGCTTCACCTGTCATGTAGCCTTCGACTTGCCCGGTGACGCCGAGCACGAAGGAAATCGGCATGCCGTAAAGCGCGAACGGCGTGTCGATGCCGTCGCTTGCGCCGGCCCGCGCCACCAGCCCGCCGGGATCGAAGCCGATCGTGAGGTGGCGAAGCTTCAGTTTTTTGACGAAGGGCGCGACCAGCGATCGATCGCGATCGGTCGCGATGGCAATAACCGCGAGGTCGGCGCGGCCGTTTCCCGCGAGCCGATCCAGTATCGGCAGTTCAGTGCGGCAGGCCGGGCACCACGTCGCCCAGAAATTGACGAGCACCACCTTGCCGCGGAAGGACGCCAGATCGAGCGCAGCGGCGCCGAGGCGCGGGATTGGCACCGCCGGGACCGGGCGCGCGCCGCGAACCTCCGTGAACTGATGCCTGACCGTTGCGAACGGCGGCGGTCCGCCGGCCCGCGCGCGCGCCGGCAACGCCGGCATTGCGAGCGAGGCGGTCGCGCCCATCATGCCGGCAACGACGGTGCGGCGGTTCGGCCTGCGATGCGATGTCATGTCTGATGCTCTGCTGTACAGGTCTGGTGTCACGACCGGATGTAGGACCAGCCGGCTTCCTGCAATTCAATGATGCGTCCGGGTCCGCTCGGCACGAGATCGACGTTGTCGATCAGCGTGAGTGGACGCCCCTCCTGGCGCTCCATGCCAAGCTTGGTCGCCTCGCAGACCACGAAACGGATGTTCGAATTGACCGCTCTCAATACGCGCAGCATGTCCTTCACCGGTGACGTATCGGCGCGGAGCATGTGAACGCCGGCGTTGTAGGCGACGACTTCGATCGTGAACGCTTCGTTCCGCTCCTGATAATATTTCGGAAGGTTGAGCGAGGTCGAGATCAGCGCCCGCATCGTGGTGGGGTCATCGGTGTTGATCGGCAGCACCAGCCGGTGCATCGGGGGCAATGCGGGCTTCGCCTGCGGTTTTGAGGTCGCCGCTTCGGATCCTGTCAGTAACAGGGTCACCGTCAGCGGCAGGACGAAGGCCAGCACAAGCCCTGCAACAGTTGTCAATTCGCGGCGAGAAATGCGCATCGCAGCAGCCTCACGCGGTCTCGGCAAGCCATGCGATCTGGCCGCGCTCCGCATAGGCGACCACGGCGTTCAGCGCCAGCAGAACAATGGCCGGCACCGGCGAACCGCCGATGACGAACAAATGGGTGATCACCGCGCCGATCATGATGCAGATCAGCAGCAGCGCGCCGAGGGCGGCCTTCTGCGGCAGAAGCAGCAGGATCGCGCCCATGATTTCGAGACCGCCGGTGAAATAGCGAAACCATTGCCCGAGCCCGATGTGCTGGAACTCCTCGACCAGCATGGGAACGCCATAGAGCTTCGCCCCGCCGGCCGCCATAAAGGCGAGCGCAAGCAATCCCCTGACGACCCACAGGGCGGCAGAGGTCCAGCGCGGTCTGGCAGGCGCAACAATTGTCGACATCGAGAACTCCCGGAATGGTGAGAGCGGAGGCCGACAGCAGCGCCTTCCGCCGGCAGAGAAAACCCAAGGGGCTGTCAAACCCAAAATTCGGGACTAAGATGAAATTGACAAGTAGGATGATTTTTCTGGGGTAGTATGAAAAAGCAGACTAATGAGAGTGAAGGGCGAGAATGCCCCTCCGAACGGGCCAGAGCGCAGTTGCATCGGGCGCTTCGTCTGCTCTCGGGCAAGTGGAAGGGCGAAATCCTCTGGCAGCTTGTCGACGGCAAGCAGCGCTTTGGCCAATTGCGGCGCGCCATCCCCGACGTGACCCAGCACATGCTGACGACCCAGCTCCGCGACCTCGAAAGCGAAGGCCTGGTGAAGCGCACGGTGTTTCCCGAAGTGCCGCCGCGGGTGGAATACGAGATGACCCCGGCGGCCCGGGCGTTGCGGCCCGTGTTCGACGAGCTGTTCCGCTGGGCCAATGCTCACGCCAGGCCGGAGCCCGATGCAGAGGCTGCGAACGCGGCCGGCAAAGGGAATGACAAGCTGCCGTGAGGGGCCTCCCCTTTCGCTGCGGTCATGACTATCTTTCGAATCATCGTCGTCCCGGCCAAGCGAAGCCGGGACCCATAACCACAGGTTACCGTGTTGTAAGATGAGCTCGCCGTTGGTCTGCGCTTACAATACCGAGGCCTGTGGTTATGGGTCCCTGCGCCTGTGCGGAATTCCGCACCAGGCAGGGACGACCAAGCATTTGCGCTGAATCGGAGTCTGCATGACCAATCCCGCCACGACCTCCCTTCTCGACCGTGCCAATCTCGACCGCGATGCCGTCCAACGCGAGATCGCGCGGGGGCTTGAGGGGGCCGACGATGGCGAGCTGTTTCTGGAATATGGCCAGACCGAAGCGCTCGGTTTTGACAATGGCCGGCTGAAGCAGGCGACTTACGACACTTCGCAGGGCTTCGGCCTGCGCGCGGTCAAGGATGACGCGGTCGGCTATGCGCACTCCTCCGACGTCTCGCTGCCGGCGCTGATCCGTGCGGCGGATGCGGTGGCCGCCGTGCGCGGGGGCTACAGCGGCAATTTTGCCGCCGCACCGGCGCATACCAATGTGCGGCTCTATGGCGACGACAATCCGCTGGATGCGCCGGGCTTCGAGGCCAAGGTGAAGTTGCTGGCCGAGATCGATGCCTATGTGCGCGACAAGGACCCGCGGGTGCGGCAGGCTTCGATCAGCCTGGGCGCCACCTGGCAGGTGGTGGAAATTTTGCGCCCCGACGGCGAGAGCTATCGCGATATCCGCCCGCTGGTGCGGGTCAATATTTCGGTGGTCGCAGGGCAAGGCGACCGGCAGGAGAGCGGCAGCAAGGGCTATGGCGGCCGCGAGGGCTATGCGCGCTTCATCGAAACCAAGGCTTGGCGCGAGGCCGCCGACGGCGCGATCCGCGAGGCGCTGGTCAATCTGGAATCGGTCCCCGCCCCCGCCGGCGAGATGGACGTGGTGCTGGGCGCTGGCTGGCCCGGCGTGATGCTGCATGAAGCGGTCGGCCATGGGCTCGAGGGCGACTTCAACCGCAAGCAGACCTCGGCCTTCGCAGGGCTGATGGGTAAGCAGGTCGCGGCCAAGGGCGTCACTGTGGTCGACGACGGCACCATGGCCTCGCGGCGCGGTTCTCTCTCAATCGACGACGAGGGCACGCCGACCAACCGCACCGTGCTGATCGAGGATGGCATTCTCGTCGGCTACATGCAGGACCGCCAGAACGCACGGCTGATGAACATGAAGCCGACCGGCAACGGCCGCCGCCAGAGCTATGCCCACGTGCCGATGCCGCGCATGACCAACACCTACATGCTGGCGGGGCAGCGCGACCCCGCGGAAATTCTCGCCTCGGTGAAGAACGGCATCTACGCCGCGAATTTCGGCGGCGGCCAGGTCGACATCACCTCCGGCAAATATGTGTTCCAGTGCACCGAGGCCTACAAGATCGAGAACGGCAAGCTCGGCGCGCCCTTGAAGGGCGCGATGCTGATCGGCAACGGGCCGACCGACCTGCATCGGATCACCATGGTCGGCAATGACCTCGCGCTCGATACCGGCATCGGCACCTGCGGCAAGAACGGCCAGGGCGTGCCGGTTGGCGTCGGCCAGCCGACGCTGCGGATGGAAAAGATCACGGTCGGAGGAACCGGCGCATGAGCGAAGAGAAGGTGGCTGATGACCAGAAGGAGGGCTCGATCGGCAAGCCGGTGAGCTGGCGCGCGCAGGCCGTGCAGTTAGCTGCGATCGTGGCCGTCGTGTTCGTTGCCAAGGGCGCGATTGCCGAGCCGTTTTATGTTCCGTCCGGCTCGATGGAGCCGACGCTTCTGATCGGCGACGCGCTGGTGGCGTCGAAATTCCCCTACGGCTACGGCGCGGCGTCGCTGCCGATCCAGATCACGCTGCCGGAAACCGGCCGCCTGTTCGGCGACACGCCCAAGCGCGGCGACGTCGTCGTGTTCCGCTGGCCGGGCGACCGCTCGCAGGCCTGGGTCAAGCGCGTGGTGGGGTTGCCGGGCGACCGCATCCAGTTGCGGGAGGGTCAGCTCTTCATCAACGACCATGCGGCGGCGTTGAAGCCCGATGGGATGGGTGAAGCGGAAGACGATCGCGGCAATACCGAGCGGGCCTATCGTTTCGTCGAGACGCTGCCGAACGGCGTCAGCCACGCGATCTTCAAGATGCGCGACAATGGTAGGCTCGACAACACGCCCGAGGTGACGGTGCCGCCGGGCCAACTGTTCGTGCTCGGCGACAACAGGGACAATTCCGCCGACAGCCGCGTCGCGGTGCGCGACGGCGGCGTGGGATTATTGCCGATCGACAATCTGATCGGCCGGGCCGATGCGGTGGTCGGCTCGTGGGATCTCGGCATGCGCAGCCAGCCGATGTGGACATGGCTGTCGGGTTTTCGGCTGGCGCGGTTTTTCACATCGGTGCATTGAGCACTACCGCGTAGGGTGGGCAAAGGCGCATTTGCGCCGTGCCCACCATCTCTCCAGCGATTAAGCTCATGGTGTGCACGCTTCGCTTTGCCCACCCTACGGCGCAACTGACCCCATGACCTTCGACGACGTCAGAAAATTCGCGCTTCTCTGGCCCGAGGTCGAGGACGGCAGCTCCTACGGCACGCCGGCCCTCAAGGTGCGCAAGAAGATGCTGGCGCGGCTGAGGGAAGACAACGACAGCCTGGTGATGCCGGGCGTGCCGCAAGACGAGCGCGAGATGCTGGTGGAAAGCCAGCCGAAGGTGTTTTACTTCACCGATCACTACCGCGATTATCCGATGGTGCTGATCCGCCTGTCGAAGGCAAGCCGCGCCACCGTCGAGCCGCTGCTGCGCCGGCACTGGCGCACGCTGGCGTCGAAAAAGGCGGTGAAGGAATTCGATACGACTTTGTAGGGTGGGCAAAGGCGCGCAAGCGCCGTGCCCACCATGTTTCCACGATCGTGAGAGAAATGGTGGGCACGCTTCGCTTTGCCCACCCTACGGCATCATCATGAATACCGACCAATTCCTCACCGCCGCCTTACGCAATCCCGCCAACGAAATCATTGCCAAAGAGCTGCTTCGGCTGGCGCTGCCGGATGCGTGGCTGGTCTCCGGATGCCTCGTGCAGACGGTGTGGAACGTGCTGACGAAGCGCGCGGTCGATTACGGCATCAACGATTACGACGTGTTCTATTTCGATCCCGATACGTCGTGGGAGGCGGAGGACAAGGTGATCCGCACGCTCTCGGAGCGGTTTGCAAACCGCGGCATTGCGGTTGAGGCGCGCAACCAGGCGCGCGTTCATCTCTGGTACCCCGAAAAGCATGGCCTGCCCTACCCGCAACTGCATCGCTCGACGCAAGGCATCGACCGCTTCCTGACCAAGAACACCCAGATCGGAATCCGGCGAACGGGCGAGGCCTACGAGGTGTATGCGCCGAATGGCTACGACGATGTCGCCGCACTGATCGTGCGGCCCAATCCCGGCGCGAATTTTTCCGCGGCGAATTATGCAGCGAAGGCGGAGCGCTGGAAGGCGCTGTGGCCTGAGATCACGGTGCTGCCGGCGGATACGGAATCGTAGGGTGGGCTAAGCGAAGCGAGCCCACCATCTTCCTATGTCAATTGCGCGCGAGATATGGTGGGCACGGCGCAAGTGCGCCTTTGCCCACCCTACAAGTTTCGCTACGATTTTTCTGCAGGCCCGCTACCGCACCACGCCCGAAGTAAACCCCGCCTTCCGCCGCGGCGGCTTGATGTCTTTCTTCAGGAAGCAGTGCGCCTCCTTGCCGGCATAGCCCGGCCGGGCATAGGTCCAGGCGCGGCATTTGTTGTCGGCGGCGCAGGCGGCCTTGCAGGCGTCATCGCCGCCGTCGCTGCTCTTGAGATCGAAGCTCTTGTAGTCACCGCCGAAGCGGTCGATCGAGGTTTCGATGCTATCGTTGCGCCGTTCGACCACGCCGGCGCCGCGCACGCCGGAGACACAGCAATCGCTCTGCACCCGCGCCGGCACGTTGCTCTTGAGCCAGCACACCGCGCGGTTGGCGAGGTCAGTCGGATAGCTGAAGGTCCAGGCGCGGCAGCGGCGGTCGCGCTCGCACACCAGCGCGCATTCTGCCGGATCGCCCGAGATCACGGGCGCGCTGAGATAGTCACCGCCGGGACGATCGAAATTGGCCTGCGCCAGCGCCGGGCGCGCGCCAACGGCCGCCGCCAAAAAGGCGAGCGTCACCAGACACGCCCTGAGCAGGCGAACAGTCTCCATGCACGGTTGCTTTCGAGTACGTTGCTTTCGAGTACGCGTTTCCAGCGCGGGATGGCTCTTCTTCGAAAAGTCGTCCCGCCTCAGCCCTTTGATTCGAGCATGATCTCCGCGCAAACGCGTTTGCGCGGGGACCATGCTCCACATCCGGCCGTCATTTGAGCGCCATCAACCTGTACGGTGGATGAACGGCCCAAAGGTTAAGCAACCCGTTCAATTAAAACGCGTATTCCTGATAGACCGGCTCCACTGAACCGCCCCACTCGCCGTTGAATTTGTCCAGCATCTCTTCCGCAGGCGTGCGGCCCGATTCGAGGATGCGCTCCAACGGTTCGAGGTGGCGGCTTTCGTCGCGGCCGAGTTGATCAATGCGGCCACGCCGCCGCAAGCCCGCATGCGACAGCTTCAGGCACTCCCGGGCGATCTCGAACAGGTAGCGATCCCTGATCCTGGCCTTGAAGCCGAAGCGTGGGACGTCGTCGCGCAATGCCTGACGCTCCTGCGCCGTCCAGTGACTGACCAGATCCCAGGCCGCATCCAGGCTTTCGTCGTCATACAGCAGCCCGACCCAGAATGCCGGCAACGCCGGCAGCCGGCCCCATGGCACGCCATCGGCGCCGCGCATTTCCAGATAACGCTTCATGCGGACTTCCGGGAAAATCGTCGAGAGGTGATTGGCCCAGTCCGACAAGGTCGGACGCTCGCCGGGAAGCGAGTTGTTGCGGCCCTCGAAGAAGGCGCGGAACGACGAGCCGGCGACATCGATATAGGTCTCGCCGCGCTTGACGAAATACATGGGCACGTCGAGCGCGTAGTCGACCCAGCGCTCGAACCCCATGCCGTCCTCGAACACCCACGGCAACATGCCGGAGCGGGCATTGTCGGTGTCGCGCCAGATCTCGGAGCGGAACGACAGGAAGCCGTTGGGCTTGCCTTCGGTAAACGGCGAATTGGCAAACAAGGCGGTCGCGACCGGCTGCAGCGCAATCGACACGCGCAGCTTCTTGACCATGTCGGCTTCCGAGGAGAAGTCGAGATTGGTCTGCACCGTGCACGTCCGGTACATCATGTCGATGCCGTATTTCCCGACCTTCGGCATGTAGTTGGACATGATCTTGTAGCGGCCCTTGGGCATCACCGGAATCTGCTCCCGCGACCAGGACGGCGTCATGCCGAGTCCGAGAAAGCCGATCCCCAAAGGCGTCGCGATCTCGCGCACCTGCGCCAGATGCGCCATCAGCTCGGCCTGGGTCTGGTGCACGTTTTCGACCGGCGCGCCGGACAGCTCAAATTGCCCGCCGGGCTCCAGCGAAATCGCCCCGCCGCCGGTGACGTCATAGAGCCCGATGATGTTGCCGCGCTCCATGATCGGCTCCCACCCGAGCAGGAGCTGCATGCCTTCGAGCAGCGCGCCGATGCCGCGCGCGCCTTCATACGGCACGGGCTGGCGGCCCTCCAGCGTGAACGGGGTCTTCTCGTGCTCGGTGCCGATGCGGAACTCGGACGGCGGCTTGATGCCCGCCTCGAACCACGCGACGAGCTCGTCACGCGATTGCAGCGGCGTCATATCGATCTGGTCACGCGCCATGAAAAAATCCGGATAACTGGCGATTCGACCGAACGCGCCGTGTGGCCAAGGGAATGCGGACGGCGACGTCCGCATCAACGAAACATATCAGGGCCGTCATCGCGCCGGCACGCCGTCGCGGGCAGCGGCCGTCTTGACGTCGGAGCAGGAGCAGCCCAGCCGGTCGAGCAGACCGCAAAGCTTCATCGCGTCGGCATCGGACAGTTTGGAGCCGACGTGCTTTTCGATCGCCGCCGAATAGGCGCTCCACATTTTCTTCTGCAGTTCGCGCCCGGCCTCGGTGATCTCCACGAACTGGCCGCGCTTGTCGATCTTGCACTCGCGCCGCGCCGCCAAGCCCTCGTCCACCAGACGGTCGATCAGCCGCGAGGTGGAATATTGCGGGATCAGCATCTGCTTTTCCAGTTCCACCGGGCGCATCTCGCCGGAGGGGGCGCGCGACAGTTCCAGCAGCGCGTCATACCAGGCCAGCGGCGGAAAGCCGGCTCTCTTTAGATCCTGCTCGACGGCATCGAGCACCCGGCTCTGCACCCGCATCAGGCGGATCCAGGCGGCGGTCGCCTCGGTCGATGGTTTGCGTTTCATCATCCAGTCCGTATCAGTCACAGATCAGTGTACCGCACTAAATGCAGCTGCATCAATCTTGACTATTCCATGCAGATGCATTTAGTCAGCCCACCAAAAATGTCGAGGGAAGGAAAAATCCGATGAAACTTTATTATTCCCCGGGCGCCTGCTCGCTGTCCCCCCATATCGCCCTTCTCGAGGCCGGTCTGCCCTACGATCTGGTCAAGGTCGACCTGCGCGCCAAGAAGCTGGAAAACGGTGACGACTTTTTGAAGGTCAACCCGAAGGGTCAGGTGCCGGTGCTGGCGCTCGATTCGGGCGAACTGGTCACCGAGGGGCCCGTTATCGTGCAGATGATCGCCGATAAGGCGGGCAAGAATCTGGCGCCCTCCCGCGATTCGGAAGAGCGCTACAAGCTGCTCGAATGGCTGAACTACATCACGACCGAGCTGCACAAGAATCTCGGACCGATGTTCTCTCCGCTGCTCGCCGACGACGCCAAACCCTTCTTCAAGGACCGCGCGATGGGCAAGTTCAAATATCTTGAAACCGCGCTAACGGGGCGCGACTACCTGATGGGCAAGCAGTTCACCGTCGCCGACGGCTACCTCTTCACCATGCTGATGTGGGCAACCGACCGGTTGAAGTTCGATCTCTCTGATATGCCGAACCTTCTGGCCTACAAGGCCCGCGTCGCCGCCCGTCCGAAGGTGCAGGAAGCGATGACCAAGGAAGGGCTGCTGAAGGCCGCGTGAGGGTTTCAGGATTGCGACGAACGAAGGGCCGGATCGATGATCCGGCCCCTTTTTGTTCGTGTCACTGCTCTCTCCGGTGGTCGTCCCTGCGAACGCAGGGACCCATAACCACAGGGAGTTGTTGTTTGCCGAAGGCGTCGACCAAGACGTCTTATCGATAGATCACGCGGTATGGGTCCCTGCGTTCGCAGGGACGACGATGGATTTTGCGCTGCCGCCTTACGCCGCCGCCTTCTTCGGCGGGAAGCGGCCGTAGAAGGTCTCGCCGCTGGCCGCCATGTCTTCCAGCAATTTCGGCGGGGTGAAGCGCGAGCCGTATTTGGCCTCCAGCTTGTGGCAGAGCTCGACGAACTTCCGCGTTCCCATGAAGTCGATATAGGACAGCGTGCCGCCGGTGAACGGCGCGAAGCCAAAACCGAGGATCGAGCCGACATCGGCCTCGCGCGGATCGGTGATGACGTGGTCCTCCACCGTGCGCGCGGCTTCCACCGCCTGCACCACCAGGAAACGCTGCTTCAGCTCCTCGATGTCGAGAGTATCCGGATCGAGCTGCTTCGGCTGCAGCGCTGATAGCCCCGGCCACAGGCTCTTCTGGCCCTTGCCCTTCTCGGGATAGTCGTAAAAACCCTTGCTGTTCTTGCGGCCGAGGCGGCCCTGCTTCTCGACCAGCTCCACCATCAGCTTCTTCTGATCCGGGTTGATGGAATTGGGACCGAGATCGGCTTCGGTTGCCTTGATGACCTTCAGGCCGAGGTCGAGGGCGACTTCATCGGACAGCGACAGCGGACCGACCGGCATGCCGGCCATCTTGGCGCAGTTCTCGATCATCGCCGACGGCACACCTTCGAGGAACATCTCGTTGCCTTCGGCGATGTAACGGCCGACGCAGCGGTTGGCGTAGAAGCCGCGCGAATCATTGACGACGATCGGCGTCTTGCCGATTACCCGGACATAGTCGAGGGCGGCGGCGAGCGCGACGTCCCCGGTGTTCTTGCCGAGGATGATTTCGACCAGCATCATCTTCTCGACCGGCGAGAAGAAGTGGATGCCGACGAACTTGCCCTGCTCCTTGAAGCTTTCGGCCAACGAAGTGATCGGCAGCGTCGAGGTATTGGAAGCGAAGATCGCCTCAGGCTTCAAGTACTGCTGCGCCTTGGCAAAAGTCTCCGCCTTGACCTTGCGGTCCTCGAACACGGCCTCGATGACGAGGTCGCAATCCCCGAGCGCGGCGTAGTCAGCGGTCGGCGTGATGCGCGCCAGCAGCGGGTCGCGGTCGCCTGCCTTGGCGCGGCCCTTGGCGATCTGCTCGTCGATCACCTTCTGCGCATGCGCCTTGCCCTTGTCGGCGCTCTCCTGGTCGCGGTCGATCAGGACGACGTCGAGACCGGCGCGGGCCGAGACGTAGCCGACGCTGGCGCCCATGAAGCCGGCACCGATCACGGCGACCTTCTTGATCTTGGTCGGCGGTACGTTTTGCGGACGCCGCGCGCCCTTGTTCAGTTCCTGCATTGACAGGAACAGGCTGCGGATCATCGCCGCGGCTTCCTTGGATCGCAGCACCTTGGTGAAGTAACGCGATTCGACGCGCAGCGCAGCGTCGATCGGCAACTGCAGGCCCTCATAGACGCAGCTCATGATGGCGCGCGCCGCCGGGTAATTGTCGTAGGTCTCGCGGCGATAGATGGCGTTGCCGGCCGGGAACATCATCATGCCGGCCTTGGAGAACACCGGGCCGCCCGGCAGCTTGAAACCCTTTTCGTCCCACGGCGCGACAGCCTTGCCGCCGCCCTTGATCCAGTCCTTGGCCGCCTTGATCAGATCGGCCGCCGGCACGATGGCGTGGATCAGATTGAGCGCCTTGGCCTTGTCGACCGTGACCGGATCGCCCTTGAGCAGGATCGTCATCGCATCCTGCGGCGGCACCAGGCGCGGCACGCGCTGGGTGCCACCGGCGCCGGGGAACAGGCCGACCTTCACTTCAGGCAGGCCCAGCCGGGTCTTGGGATTTTCAGCCGCGACGCGATAGTGGCAGGACAGCGTCACCTCGAAACCGCCGCCGAGCGCCAGCCCGTTGATCGCGGCCGCCCACGGCTTGCCGCATGTTTCGATGCCGCGCAGCACCAGCGAGAAGCGGCGGCTCTGGTCGAACAGCATCTGGTTGGCAGCTTCCTCGCCCTTCTCCTTCAGCATCTTGGCATAGGCGACGTTCATGCCCTCGAGCATGGAAAGATCGGCGCCGGCGCAGAAGGCTTCCTTGCTGGAGGTGATGACGACGCCCTTCACTGCGGCGTCGGCCGTGGTCTGCTTCAGGATCTCCTCGAGCTCGGTCGTCGAGGTCTCATCCAGCACGTTCATCGAACGTCCGGGGATGTCCCAGGTGGCGAGCGCAATGCCGTCGGCGTCGGTCTCTAGCTTGAAATTCTTGAAGGCCATGTTGGTTGCTCCCTCGATGCCGGCAGCCGATGTCAGGCGCGGCGGTTAAATTGTGATCCCGTAGCTCTCGTAGGGTGGGCAAAGCGAAACGTGCCCACCATTCCCAGCGGAGTGCGTGATGGTGGGCACGGCGCAAGAGCGCCTTTGCCCACCCTACGTTCTCAGACTCTTTCGATGATCGTAGCTGTCCCCATGCCGCCGCCGATGCACAACGTCACCAGCGCGGTGGACTTGTTGGTGCGCTCCAACTCGTCGAGCACGGTGCCGAGGATCATGGCTCCCGTCGCGCCGAGCGGATGGCCGAGCGCAATCGCGCCGCCATTGACGTTGATCTTCGCATTGTCGATCTCGAACGCCTGGATGTAGCGCAGCACCACCGAGGCGAAGGCTTCGTTGAGCTCGAACAGGTCGATGTCCGACTTCTTCATGCCGGAACGCTCGAACAGCTTTTCGGTGACGTCGACCGGCCCGGTCAGCATCATCGCGGGCTCGGAACCGATATTGGCAAAGGCGCGGATTTTGGCGCGCGGCTTCAGGCCGTGCTTGGCGCCCGCTTCCTTGCTGCCGAGCAGCACGGCGCCCGCGCCATCGACGATGCCGGAGGAATTGCCGGCATGGTGGACGTAATTGACGCGCTCGATTTCCGGATGCGACTGGATCGCGACCGCGTCGAAGCCGCCCATCTGGCCCATGACGACGAACGACGGCTGCAACTGCGCCAGCGACTGCATCGTCGTGGTCGGGCGCATGTGCTCATCCTTGGCCAGGATGGTCAGGCCGTTGATGTCCTTGACCGGCACCACCGACTTGTTGAAGCGCCCTTCATCCCAGGCCTTTGCGGCGCGCTGCTGGCTCTGCACGGCGTAGGCGTCGACGTCGTCGCGCGAGAAGCCATACTTTGTTGCGATCAGATCGGCCGAGACACCCTGCGGCATGAAATAGGAAGGCACCGCCATCGAGGGATCCATCGGCCAGGCGCCGCCGGAAGCGCCGATGCCGACGCGGCTCATGGACTCGGCGCCGCCGCCGATCACGAGCTCATGCTGGCCGGCCATGATCTGGGCGGCGGCAAAATTCACGGCATCGAGGCCGGAGGCGCAGAAGCGGCTGATCTGCACGCCGGGGACGGTCTCGCCGAGGCCTGCCTTCAGCGCCGCGAAGCGCGCGATGTCGGAGCCCGCTTCGCCGACCGGATCGACCACGCCGAGCACCACGTCATCGACGACGTCCTCGGCCAGATTGTTGCGTTCCTTCAGCGCCTGCAGCGGCACCGTCGCCAGCGCCAGCGCGGTAACCTCATGGAGCGCGCCATCGGCCTTGCCGCGGCCGCGCGGGGTGCGAACGTGATCGTAGATATATGCCTCAGGCATGACGCCCTCCTGGTATGAGGATCATAATATTATAGCGAAAGGACGGGGAAACGGCGAAAAATCTCAGAACGCTTCCGCCGCCAATTCCATGGTGGTCGCGCAACCGGTCTGGATGCGCGCAAGATGGACGTGGGTTTCCGGCAACATCCGCTCCATGAAGAAGCGGCCGGTCACCAGCTTGGTGCTCAGATAGGGCGTGGCGCCGGAGGCCGCAATCTTGTCCTGAGCTACTTTGGCCATCCGCGCCCACATGTAGGCGAAGGTGACGAGGCCGAACAATTGCATGTAATCGGTGGCGGCGGCGCCGGCATTGTCGGGTTTTGTCAGCGCGTTCTGCATCAGCCAACCAGTGGCCTGCTGCAGATGGCCGAGGGCTGCCGACAGCGGCGTGACGAACGGCTTCATCGCCTCATCGCCGCCATGCTCCTTGGCGAAGGCGCCGACTTCGGTAAAGAACGCCATCACGGCGCGGCCGCCGTCGCGCGGCAGCTTGCGGCCGACCAGATCGAGCGCCTGGATGCCGTTGGCGCCCTCATAGAGCATGGCAATACGCGCATCGCGCACGAACTGCTCCATGCCGTGTTCGGCGATATAGCCGTGGCCGCCATACATCTGCTGCGCCAGCACCGCGTTGGAGAATCCGACGTCCGTCATCACGCCCTTCATGACAGGGGTCATCAGGCCCATATGGTCGTCGGCCTCCTGGCGGTCCTTCGGATCGGACGACCGGTGGGCGACGTCGCTCTTCAGCGCGGTCCACACCACCATGGCGCGCGCCGCCTCGTTGAAGGCGCGGATGGTGAGCAGCACGCGGCGCACGTCGGGATGCACAATGATCGGGTCGGCCGGCTTCTCCGGCTCCTTGGCGCCCGTCAGCGAACGGCCCTGCAAGCGCTCGCGCGCGTAATTGACGGCGTTCTGATAGGCGACCTCGGACTGCGCGAGGCCCTGCACGGCAACGCCGAGGCGGGCCTCGTTCATCATCACGAACATGCCCTGCATGCCCTTGTTCTCTTCGCCGATCAGCCAGCCGGTGGCGCTGTCGTAGTTCATCACGCAGGTGGAGTTGCCGTGGATGCCCATCTTGTGCTCGATCGAGCCGCAGGACACGCCGTTGCGCGCGCCGAGCGAGCCGTCGGCGTTGACCAGCACCTTCGGCACCACGAACAGCGACACGCCCTTGATGCCTGCTGGTGCGCCTTCGATGCGCGCCAGCACCAGATGGATGATGTTCTCGGCGATATCGTGCTCGCCCGCGGAGATGAAGATCTTGGTGCCTGATATCTTGTAGCTGCCGTCGGCCTGCTTCACCGCCTTGGTGCGCAACAGGCCGAGATCCGTGCCGCATTGCGGCTCGGTGAGGTTCATGGTGCCGGTCCACTCGCCTGCCACCATCTTCGGCACGAACATCTTCTTCTGCTCGGGCTTGCCATGCACCAGAAGCGCCGCGGTCGCACCCATGGTGAGACCGCCATACATCGAGAACGCCATGTTGGCCGCGCTCTGGAATTCGGTGACGACCTGGCTCAGCGTCACCGGCAGCCCCTGCCCGCCATATTCTGCCGGCGCCGACAGCCCGAGCCAGCCGCCTTCGGCGACCTGCTTGAACGCTTCCTTAAAACCCTTCGGCGTTGTCACCGAACCGTCGTCATGCCGCTTGCAGCCTTCGAGATCACCGACACGGTTGAGCGGCTGCAATACCTCTTCGGAGAGTTTTGCGGCCTCGCCGATGATCGCTTCGCGCACATCGGCTGAGGCGTCGGTGAAACCGGGCAGATTGTCGTAGCGATCGATCTGGAACACGTCGTTGAGCAGGAAGGTGACGTCTTCCACGGGGGCTTTGTAGATCGGCATGATGTTCTCCCGGCAGGGGCAAGCTTGAAAAATCGGCGGCGGCGCTTGTGAAATTCTGCGGTGTCCGGAAAGCGACCTTATCCGGTTCCCGATGTCCTAGGGAGTGAGCAGACCAGCAAATATCCGGGCAGCCATTGCGGCATAAACGGCGCCGGGGACTTTCGCCTCACTGCCTGGCGAGTTGCTCCCCCATCAAGCGGTGCAGCAGGTTGATTCCCTTCAGCGGACGCACCATCACCTTGAAATGCGTGATCTTACCGTCATCGCTGAAGGTGATGATGTCGACGCCGTTGATCTTGATTCCCTCGATCTCGTTTTCGAATTCGAGGACCGCGCCGTTGGCACTGCGCCATTCGCCCGTGTATTTGAAGCCGGGGCCGCCAAGAACCTTCTCGGCGCTCGCCAGATATTTGAAGGTGATGTCGCGCCCGCGCTGCGGCGTGTGGACGACGGGGCTTTCGAACACCGCATCCGGATGCAGCAGGTCCCACAACGCCGCCGTGTCATGGGACTTCATGTAGCCGTACCACTTGTCGAGGCCGCTCATGGTCATCATGTCTCCTCTGGCGGGCGATGACGCGCTCGGGCCTTCGCGCAAGGCGCGGTCCGATTATGCGCGTTGACGCATATGCAACTTTATGCATAATGTCAAATTACAAACTGAAAGCCGGAGGCCGGCGTCGTGGCGCTTGGTGACGCGATCCTTGCCTGCCTGACCGAACGTCCGATGACGGGCTATGAGCTCGCCAAGACGTTCGACAACTCCATTGGATTCTTCTGGAAGGCCGACCACCAGCAAATTTATCGCGAGCTCACCAAACTTCGCGACCGCGGCCATATCCAGGGCCGCGAGGTGGTGCAATCAGGCAAGCCGAACAAGCTGGTCTATACACTCACGCCGGAAGGCCGGGCCGCGCTCAGGCATTGGGCCGCGCGGCCGAGCGTTCCGGCCTCGATCAAGGACGACCTGCTGGTGCGGCTCTACGCGCTCGACAGCGTCGACGTCGAACCGTTGCGCACCGACCTGATGGCGCGGCTGGAACATCACCGCGACCGGTTCGCCCGCTACGAGCGCCTGCTCAACAAACGATTCCCGGATGGTACTGCGCCGCCGGCCGATGTGGGCAAATTGCTCGGACTTCGCATCGGCCTCGCCCACGAGCGCGCCGTGGCGGAATGGTGCGAAGAGGCGATCGAAGCATTGTCGGCGCTGTCCGCCGGCGCGGGGTGGAGCAACGTCGTGCCGATCGAGGACGGCCAGCGGGAAAAAAACGGCTAGAGCCTTTTACAGCCAGCCGATTTTGGCCGCCCGGTAACTTTTAGGGCCGTCCGTCCCATTCCTTAACCCGTTATTTACCGTAAGGAACAAAAGTCAGTTCCGAGGCAGGCGACCTGCGCGAAAATACGATTGTCTCTTCTCTGGGACGCGCGGGGAGGCTGATGGCGCAGGTGGGGCGCCGAAGCGGAACCGGACGAAAGCATGAATTCGCGCGTATCGTGGAGTGTTGACGGCATCGATCCCTCCGTCCGCGAAAGGGCCGAGGCGGCAGCGCGCCGCGCCGGCATGTCGCTGAACGAATGGCTCAATTCTACCGTCGGCGAACCAGCCCCGCACAGTTTCGGCGCGCCTTCCGAGCCGCGGCCGGCGATGCCGCGGCAAATCCCCGACGTGGCGGACATTCACCAGCGGCTGGATTCGATCACCAAGCAGATCGAGCAGATTTCGCGGCCGGCCACGCCGCGCGGCGAAGCCGCCCGTGGCGAGCCGACTGTGGCCCGACAGCTCAACGACGCCATTTCGCGCCTCGACGCGCGGCTGTCGCAGATTTCAAACCCGGCGCCGGTCCGTCAGGCCCAGGCGCAGGAAAAGCAGCGCCAGACCGAGATTGTCGAGCGTGCCGCGGCGCAAGTCTATCGCCCCGCGCCGCCGCTCAGTCCGGCCTCGATGGATTTTGCGATCGCAGAAATCGCCGCGCGCCAGAACGAACTCGACAGTCCGCCGCCGCGGCAGATGCCGCAGCGCCATGCCGCACCGGCGGCGTCCTCCGCCCAGCCCAATTTTTTGCAGCCCATGATGCCGGCAGCGCCGGCCGGTCCGGATTTTTCTTCGCTCGAACAGCACCTGCTCAAGATCACCAGCCAGATCGAGGCGCTGCAGCGTCCCGATCACATCGAGCAGTCGATTGCCGCATTCCGCAGCGAACTCGCCGAAATCCGCCAGGCCATCACCGAGGCGGTGCCGCGCCGGGAGATCGAATCGCTCGAGAACGAAATCCGCTCGCTATCCCGCCGCATCGACGAAAACAGGCAGCACGGCAGCGACGGCCAGACGCTGACCGGTATCGAACGCGCGCTCGGCGAAATCCGCGAGGTGCTGCGCTCGCTGACGCCGGCCGAGCAGCTCTCCGGCTACGACGAGGCGATCCGCAATCTCGGCGCCAAGCTCGATCTGATCCTGCGCTCGAACGACGATCCGTCGACGGTGCAGCAGCTCGAAAGCGCCATCGCGGCGTTGCGCGGCATCGTCTCCAACGTCGCCTCCAACGACGCGCTGGCCCGGCTCGCCGAAGACGTGCACACGCTGTCGGCCAAGGTCGATCAGCTTTCCCGCTTTGACGGCAACAGCGATGCGTTCGGCATGCTCGAGCAGCGCTTGGCCGCGCTGACCTCGACGCTGGAAACAAGGCAGCCGCCGGCCGCGAGCGACAATTCGGAATATCTCGAAAACGCGCTGCGCACGCTGTCGGAGCGGCTCGACCGTATCCCGGCCGGCGACGACAATGCGTCGGCGTTTGCCCATCTCGAACAGCGCGTGTCCTATCTGCTGGAGCGCCTGGAAGCCTCCGGCGATCGTTCCGCCGCGCCCGCCATCGACCTCGGGCGGGTCGAGGAAGGGCTGCACGATATTCTGCGTTCGCTCGAACGCCAGCACGCCAGCCTGGTCGCGCTCGCCGAATCCAACAACCGCAATTCCGGTGACACGGCCCAGCCGATGGACTCCGGCATCGTCGATCTCGTCAAGCGCGAGCTGTCCGACATCCGCTTCAGCCAGTCGGAAACCGATCGCCGCACGCAGGACTCACTGGAAACCGTTCACAGCACGCTCGGCCACGTGGTCGATCGCCTGTCGATGATCGAAGGCGATCTGCGCACGGTTCGCAGCGCGCCGGCCGCGATCGCCTCTTCTCCTGCAGCCGCCGAAATGCGCGAGGAAGCGCCCCGCGTGATGACGCCGCTGCAGACCTATCCGCAGCAATCGAAGCCGGAATTGCCGAACCCCGCCGCGCTGCAAGCCGGCCCGCAGGAACATTTTGTCGCCGCGCCGCGCGAATTCCATGCGGTGCAGCCGCCGGCCGCGCCGGCCGCCCCACCATTGCCGCCGCGCGCGATCAGCGAAATCCTGGAGCCGCATGCCGCAGCGCCCCGCGCCGCGATCGCGCCGGAATTGCCGCCGGATCATCCGCTCGAGCCGGGCACGCGGCCGCCCGTGCGCATGTCTTCGCCGTCGGAGCGGATCGCCGCTTCTGAAAACGCGATCAGCGAAATTGCTTCCGCTCCGAAGGAGCCGGTCAGTTCGTCGAGCTTCATTGCCGCCGCGCGCCGCGCCGCGCAGGCCGCAGCCGCCGCGCCGCCTCCCGAGAAGGCAGGACGTTCGGCGAAGGCCGCGCCAAAGGACAAGGGCGGCGACAAGGCCAAGGGCGGCGAAAAGGCGGACGACAAGAACCCCTCGAACATTTCCTCCAAGATCCGCTCGCTGCTGGTCGGCGCGAGCGTGGTCGTGATCGTGCTCGGCACGTTCAAGATGGCGGTGACGCTGCTCGACACCGGCAGCGTGCTGCAACTGCCGATGATGGAGCAGCCCAGCGAGCCAGCCGCACCAGTGCAGGCGCCTGCGCCGTCGGAGAGCAACGCCAGGCCCGCAATGCCTGCGGCGCCTGCGATGCCCGCGACGCCTGGACCCTTGATGATCTCGCCAACGCCGGTCGAGAAGCAGTCGAACAATTCTTCCGCACCGAACACGCTCGATAGCGCGCGGATCGCAGTCCCGCCGCAGGCCGCGCCGCCGCCTGCTGCAGCCAGCGATATCACCGGCGCGATCACGACGATGCCCCCCACCGGCGGCAAGCTTGCCATGATCGCCGTGCCGCCGACCGAGCGGCTGCCTGACGGCATCGGCGGCCCGGTATTGCGCGCCGCCGCGCTGAAGGGCGACCCGGCCGCGGCTTACGAAGTCGGCGTGCGTTTTGCCGAAGGCAAGGGCGTTGCCGCGGATCTCGACCAGGCCGCAAAATGGTACGACCGCGCGGCGCAGGCCGGCGTGGTGCCCGCAATCTTCCGGCTCGGGACCTTCTACGAGAAGGGCCTCAGCGTGAAAAAGGACGTCGATACCGCGCGGCGTTATTATCTGCAGGCGGCCGAGCGCGGCAGCGCCAAGGCTATGCATAATCTGGCCGTGCTCGACGCCGATGGCGGCGGCAGGGGCGCCAATTACAAGAGCGCGTCGATCTGGTTCCGCAAGGCCGCCGATCGCGGCGTCGCCGACAGCCAGTTCAACCTCGGCATCCTCTATGCCCGCGGCATCGGCGTCGAACAGAACCTCGCCGAATCCTTCAAATGGTTCAGCCTCGCCACGGCCCAAGGCGACGCGGATGCGGGGCGCAAGCGCGACGATATCGCCAAGCGCCTGGACGTCCAGTCGCTGGCGGCCGCGAGACTCGCGATCCAGACCTTTACGCCGGAGCCGCAGCCCGACGACGTCGTCAACGTGGCAGCACCTGCCGGGGGCTGGGATTCGGCACCGGCGCCCGCCACGGGCAAGCCCGGCGCCAAGCCGGTCGCGAGCAAGCGCACCGCCGCCGCGAATTAAGATTACGTAAGTCGCGGCCATGCCGCTGGCATGGCCATCTCCCAGGCCATAAATTGGTGTAGCGGATCGGACCACCCCGATCCCAATCGGCTCGGCTTGCGAAGAGGATTGTTTGTCACACCAGAATAGCCAGGGCGGGGAGAATAATTTCCGGAGGCCGCCGACAGGCCCTTCGGTCGCACCGCCTCGCATTCCGCTCCATCAACCTCCCCCGCCGCCGGTCCATCCGCCTCGCCGCAAACCGCATTTCTGGACGGTTGCCATCTTCGTCCTGCTGGTTTCCGGTGTCTGCATTCGCGCCTACCGCGACCTGTCACATCCCGAAGCCTGGGACTACTGGAAGGATCAGTACGTCTCGTCGAGCATGACGTTCACGCCGATCGCCAAGGTCGATCTCGACGGCGCCGCGCATGGCCGGCGTGCGCTCCAGGTCAGCGGGACGATCGGCCCCGCCGCCGCAAAACTGTTCCGCGACAGACTAGACCAGCTCAATCTCACCGCCGGTGACATGATCCTGTTGTCCTCGCCCGGCGGCAATTTGAATCAGGCCGTGATCATGGGCGAGATCATCAGGTCGCGCGGCCTGGTGACCGCGGTCGGCAGCGCCGATGCCTCGGGCCGCATCAAGCCCGCTTATTGCGCCAGCGCCTGCGTGCTCGTCTATGCCGGCGGCAAAACCCGGTTCGGCGTACTGGGCTCGGCCCTGGGCGTTCATCGGTTCGTCACAACCCGGCCCGTGGACGACCCCGTCGCGGAGGCGCAGCGAATTTCCGGCGCGGTGCTGGGCTACATGACCAAAATGGGGGTCTCATCCTCCGTTGTGGAAGCGATGTCCGAGACACGGGAGATTCGCTGGCTCAGCCCCAAGCAGGCGCTCGCGATGAACCTCGTCACCGACCCGCTCGGGAAGCCCTGAGCCGGCCAATCGCCGGGCCCGGCGACCGACCTGCGCCGCGCGGATTTGTAACAGCGTTTCAACGTCCTGACGGACGCGTGGCCGCGTGAGGCAAAAATTTGCCTTCCCGGGCATTTTTAGTCCCTCATCCCCCCGAATTCAGTTATGCAAAGGCGCGGGAACCGGCCCTGCGCACGCAAGGGTGCATGCGCGAACCGGCTTCCACTGCCGGCAAATACAACAGAAACCGTGCCAAGAGCGGCCCCGGCCGTCTCTTGCGGCAAAGCTTAAAAAAGCAGACGCGCGTGCAGCTCTACCTCCCGATCGCCGACATTCCGGTCAATGTTTTCCTCATCCTGGCGATGGGCGCGGCGGTTGGGTTCGTGTCCGGCATGTTCGGGATCGGTGGCGGCTTCCTGATGACGCCGCTGTTGATCTTCGTCGGCATTGCGCCGGCGGTCGCGGTCGCCTCCGTCGCCAGCCACATCGCCGCCTCGTCGTTTTCCGGCGCGCTCTCCTATTGGCGACGGCGCGCCATCGATCCGCTGCTGGCGGCGGTGCTGTTGACCGGCGGCAGTATGGGCACCGCGCTCGGGGTCTGGACCTTCACGCTGCTGCGCTCGCTGGGTCAGCTCGATCTCATGATCGCGACGTCCTACGTGATCCTGCTGACCACCGTCGGCGGCCTGATGTTCTGGGAGGGCCTGCGGGCGCTGTTGCGCGCCCGCCGCGGCGGCCCGGTCACCACGCGCCGCCCGGGCAGCCATGTCTGGATCCATGGCTTGCCGCTGAAGATGCGCTTCAAGCGCTCGAAGATCTATCTGTCCGTGATTCCCGTCGTTGTGATCGGCCTGGTCATCGGCTTCATTGGCGCCGTGATGGGCATCGGCGGCGGCTTCATCCTGGTGCCGCTGTTGATCTACGTGCTGCGGGTGCCGACCTCGACCGTGATCGGCACCTCGATGGTGCTCACGCTGGTCACCATGGTGTTCGCCACCATGCTGCATGCGGTCACCAACCATCTGGTCGATGCCGTGCTGGCGCTGATCCTGATGGTCGGCGGCGTCACCGGCGCCCAGTTCGGCGCGCGCGCCGGGCAGAAAATCCGCGGCGAACATTTGAGACTCCTGCTCGGGCTCTTGGTGCTCGCCGTCGGCATCCGCTTTGCCGTCGAACTGGTGATCCGGCCTGAGGATCTCTTCACCGTGCGGGAAACCGGAGTGACGGGATGATCGCGCGCCTCCTGCTCATACTTGGAGGTCTTGCGCTGGGCGCCACGCTCGCGGTCACGCCCGCGCGGGCCGAAAAGCTGATCGTGTCGGTATCGAACCATCGCGTCACCGTGACGCCGAACTACTCCGGCGAGGAACTGGTCCTGTTTGGCTCGGTGGAGAAGGACGCCAACACGCCAGCCAATCGCACTTACGATCTGGTGGTGACGATTGCCGGCCCGCGCGCCGACATGGTGACCCGCCGCAAGGAACGCCGGTTCGGGATCTGGATCAACACCGACTCCCGGCAGTTCCTGAAAGTGCCGGCCTACCTGGCGCTTTTCTCCAACCGGCCGTTCGATGCCATCGCCTCGCCCGAGGTGCAGCGGCGGCAGCAGCTCGGGCTGAACAACGTCTTGCTGACCCAGCGCGTCGGCGGCGATTACGCCGACGTGGTGCCTGACGACGCCTTCCGCAGCGCCTTCGTGCGGTTGCGCAAGCAGCATGGGTTGTATCGCGAGGAGACCTCGGCAGTGACGTTCCTGACGCCGACCTTGTTCCGCACCAGCATTCCGCTGCCGGCCGAGGTGCCGATAGGTCTGTACAACGTCGAGATCAAGCTGTTCGCCGATGGCGCGCTGGTGACCAAGACCGACACCGCGTTCGAAATCGTCAAGGTAGGCTTCGAGCAGTTCGTCGCCACCACGGCGCAGCAGCACGGCTTCGTCTACGGGCTGATCACCGCCTTCATGGCGCTGATGACGGGATGGATGGCGTCCATCGTGTTCCGGAAGGATTGAGGCGAGCCACATCGTGTAGGGTGGACAAAGCGCAGCGTGCCCACCATTCCGACAACGAATTGGATAGATGGTGGGCACGGCGCAAGCGCGCCTTTGCCCACCCTACACATCCGTCGTCACGACTTCCCGACAAAAAACCCGAGGCCCATCGCCACCACGCTAAGCATCATCGCTGCCGTCGACAGCCAGCCGAGCCAATACAGCGGCCCCCCGACGACGAAGCGGCCCATCACGTCCTTGCGCCGCGCCATGAACATCAAGAGCACCATCACCGGCACGGCAAGGACGCCGTTGATGACGGCGCTCCAGTACAGCGCCGAGATCGGGTTGATCGGCGTGAAGTTCAGCGCGATGCCGATACCCGCCGACAGCGCCAGCACGGCGTAGAAGGCAGCGGCTTCCTTCGGCTTGCGCGCGAGCCCGACCGGCCATCGCCGCCCCTCGCCGACGGCATACGCGGTGGCGCCGGCGAGCACGGGAATCGCCAGTAGGCCGGTGCCGACGATGCCGAGCGCAAAGATCGCTTCCGCGAACGCACCCGCGATCGGACGCAGCGCTTCGGCGGCTTCCGCCGAGCTCTGGATATCGGTCTTGCCAGCCGCATGCAGCGTCGCCGCCGCAGTGACGATGATCGACAGCGCGATCAAATTGGAGAACGCCATGCCGATGATGGTGTCGGCGCGGATGCGAGAAAATTCCTTTCGCGCGCCGTAGTGCTTTTCGATCAGGGGACGCTTGGCCGCATCGACGCGTTGGTCCTCGGCTTCCTGCGAAGCCTGCCAGAAGAACAGATAGGGCGAGATCGTGGTGCCGAGGATCGCGACGATGGTGGTGAAATAGTCCGCGCTCCAGGTCACGCGTGGAACGAGGATGCCGGCCAGCGCCTCGCCCCACGACACCTTCGCAAACGCCAGCGCCGCGACATAGGCGAACAGGCTGAGCGTCAGCCATTTCAGCACCGAGACATAGCGTTTGTAGTCGAGGAAGATCTGCGCCGCCACCGACGTCACACCGAACAGCAGGACATAGATGATGGCGTGGCCGCCGATCAGCAGTTTGGTGGCGTCCGCCATGGCGCCGAGATCGGCGCCGATGTTGATGGTGTTGGCGATGAACAACAGCGCCACCACCACATTGAGCAGCCATGACGAATAATGCCGGCACACATTGCCCGATAGGCCGTGGCCGGTGACGCGGCCGACGCGCGCGGAAATTTCCTGGATCGCCGCCATCAACGGAAACGTCAGCAGCATGGTCCAGCCGATGCCGTAGCCGAGCTGCGCGCCGGCCTGGCTGTAGGTGCCGATTCCCGACGGATCGTCGTCGGACGCGCCGGTGATCAGGCCGGGGCCGAGCGCCTTGACCGCATCGCGAAAGCGAAACGGCCGGGTAGGGCCGGCTTTCGCCGCCGACCTCGCGCCCGTAACGCCTGCATTGCCGGGATGTTTTGAATTCGATGTCGTCTGGTCCATGCAGCCACGATAACGAAACTGGATGGCGCAAGTTCCTGACAGAGGAACCTGCCATTACGCGGGCGCCGTTTCGATGATCGTCGCCACGCCCGGCTCCAGGATCCGCAATCGCGATCCAAAGCCCAGCGTGTCGAAGGTGGCGCGCAAATCGCCGGCGCTCTGGCGGAAATGCGCCCAGCCGTCGGTATGCACGGGCACGATCACCGCATCGGCAAAGGCGCGCGCGGTCTCGATGGTGTCGTTGGTATCCATGGTGAGATGGAACGGACCGCGGGTCTGGGCTGCGCCGGCGAACGGCAACACCACACCGCATTTGAAGCGGCGTGCGACTTCTGCGACGCCATCGAACCAGGTGGTGTCGCCGCTGATGTAGATCGGGCGGCTCCCCGCCTTGCTCGATTCCACCACGAAGCCGATGACGTCGCCCGACAGCGGCTCGATGCCGGCCGGCCCGTGACGCGCGGGCGTTGCGGTGATGGTCAACGACTGGCCGCCCTTCTTCAACTCGGTCGATGCCCAGGGCGCAAAGCCCTCGGTCTTGCAGCCGAGCCGGTTTGCACCCGCCTCCGTCGTCAGCACGCGCTTCGCCTCGCCGAGAAAGTCACGGCCGGAATGGTCGAGATTATCCGAGTGCTGATCATGGCTCAATTATCCGAGTGCTGATCATGGCTCAGCAGCACCGCGTCGATCGCGCCGACCTCGCGCGCGCTCATCGCGGGCCCGGTCAGTTTTTCCAGTTTCACATGCGGCAACTGATAGGCGCCGGGTTCGTCGAAGGTCGGATCGGTGAGGAGACGGAAGCCGTCGATCTCGATCAAGGCGGTTGGGCCTCCGATCAGGGTGATAGTGAGGGTCATGTCGTACTCCTCTTGATCGACGCCGACGCCGCGGGACGGGTCACCAGATAGATACCGAGCGCCACCGGAACGATCCCGAGCAGGTCGCGGAATTCGACGTGCTCACCGAGCACGAGGAAGGCGAACAGCATGCCGAGCGGCGGCATCAGGAAGTGATAGGCACTCGCGGCCGTCGCGCCACAGACCTTCAACAGATGAAACCAGAGCAGATAGGCCAGGATCGAACCGCCGAGCACGAGGAAGGCAAACGCGCCCAGCAGCCGCGCGCTCGGCACGATATCGCCGACTCTGGCGAAGGTGAACGCGAACGGCAGCAGCACGATTCCCGCGGCGAGATTCTGCACGCCGTTGCCGACCCAGAGACTCCCCTTCGGCGCCAGCACCTTGAACAGGATGGTGCCGGCCACGATCGAGGCCAATGAGGCCAACGTGAACAGGATGCCGTGCCAGTCGTCTGTACCGACCGACATGCGGTGCCAGACGATGAAGCCGACGCCGGATATGCCGAGCAGGAGGCCCATTACTTTGCGCCAAGTCAGCGCCTCACCCAGAAAGGCCGCCGCGAGCACGGCGGTGAACGCCGGATTGGCGCTGACGATCAGGCCACCAAGGCCGGCGGATACGGTCTGCAATCCGGTATAACCGAGGCCGAGATAGAGCGCGTTATTGGCGACGCCGAGGATCGCGAAAATGCCGGCATCGCGCCAGGTGAGCGAGGACCAGGCTTCGCCGCGCAGCGCGGTGACGCCGAGGATCAGGATGCCGGCCAGCGAGAATCTCGCCGTGAGCAGGATAAGCGGCGGGCAATCGGTGACGCCGATCTTGCCGGCGACGAAGGCGAAGCTCCAGAGCAGGCAGAAGAGCGCGATATAGAGCGGGAGCGGATTGAAGGCGGCGCGGGGAACCGCGACCGAGGGCGCGAGCGACATGGGAAGTCTCCTTTCCCAATCAGGTAGGCCCTCGCCTTGATATTTGGAAATTAAATGATAAACTGCCATTCAGTGGATTTATAAATGGAGCATTCAGATGCTCGATCTCGAACTCCTGCGCAGCTTCGTCTCCGTCGTCGATTCCGGCGGCTTTACCCGCGCCGGCGAGCGCGTCCATCGTACGCAATCGACCGTCAGCCAGCAGATCAAGCGGCTGGAAGACGATGTCGGCCAGCCGCTGCTCAACCGTAACGGCAAGGATGTGACGCCGACGGAAGCCGGCGAGCGGCTGTTGTCTTATGCGCGGCGGCTGCTATCGCTCGCAGAAGAGGCGCGCGACGTGGTGGCGCGCCCCGAGAGCGAGGGCGCGGTGCGGCTGGGTGTGCCCGAGGATTTTGCCGCCTATCGCTTGACGAAACTGCTTGCGGCATTCTCGCGCTCGCATCCCGGCCTGCGGCTCGACGTCCGCGCCGACCAAAGCGCCAACCTCAAGCGGGAGCTCGAACGTGGCGAACTCGATCTCGCATTGTTCAAGCGTGCTGCAGGGGAAAAGGGCGGCATTGCGGTGTGGCCGGAGCGCGTGCACTGGGTCACCAGCAAGAGCCATCCGCGCGATGTCAGCACCGGCTCGGTGCCGCTGATCGGCTTTCCCACCGGCTGCCTGTACCGTGCGGGCGCGATCCACGCGCTGGAAAGCGCCGGGCGGAGCTGGCACATGACCTACACCTCTTCCAACCTCTCGGGCATCCAGGCCGCTGTCGCCGCCGGCATGGGCCTCAGCATTTTGTCCGAGATGGCGATCCAGGCCGACCATCGCGTGCTGACCGCGAAGGACGGCTTCGCACCGATCGACCGCACCGAAGTGGCATTGGTGGCGGCCCCCGATGCCAGCCATGCGACATTGCGGCTGGCGGATCGGCTCGCCGAGTTCTGCGGCACGGTACAGGCGAAGGCAGCGTAAAGGACGCAGATCGTAGGGTGGGCAAAGGCGCACTAGCGCCGTGCCCACCACCTCTCCGAAATCGTTGGCGTGAATGGTGGGCACGCTTCGCTTTGCCCACCCTACGTCGCTGCGGCGCGCAACGAATTTTCAATAACAGCGGGACGCCGCAATGGCGTGCAGCCGGTTGTCGCCGAGCACATGCGCCATGAAACCCGGCGTCTGGAAAATTTTTGCGAACGCCGGATCGCGGATGCTCAGGCCGCCCGTATAGGCGCCGAACGCCGGCATCACCGCACGCTCGCCGTCGGAAGCAAAGCATCGCCGCTCCATCGACCGGCCGCGGGTGGCGACGCGGGCTTTGGGATGGAGGTGGCCGGCGATTTCGCCCGCTTTCCCCGTCGGCTCATGGCGGAACGCGATTGGACCGATCGCAACTTCGCTCGCCACCACGCCGCCGAGATCGGACGGCAGGGCGGGATCGTGATTTCCTGATATCCAGATCCAGTCGCGCCGCGCCTGCATCGCCGAGAGCGCGTCGCGGTCGGGCGCTGACAGCCGCTCATGCGCATCGCGATCGTGGAAACTGTCGCCAAGCGCGATCACCATGCGCGGGTCGTGGCGCGCGATGACGGCGGCGAGACGGCCCAGCGTCGCAACCGTGTCATAGGGTGGCAGCAGCACGCCGCGCTTCGCGTAGCTGGAGCCCTTTTCCAGGTGCAGGTCGGAGACGACGAGCAGGCGCTGCTCCTGCCAGAACAGCGCGCCGGAGAGATCGGCAACGAACGTCACGTCAGCAACCATGACCTTCGAGGCGCGCATCTGTTGATCGTCTCCCGAAGATTGCGCCCCTGCCGTCACGTGCCTTCCCGTCTATCCCATCGCCTCTTTGACGAGTTCATCGGCAGCTTCCGCCAGCAACTCATCTCCCGCTTCGCCATAAACTGACTCGCGGCCGATTTCCAGCATCACGGGGACTGCGAGCGGCGAAACATGTTCAAGTTCCCGATGGGTGATTCGTCCCTGGATGCGCGACAGCATATCACCAAGACGCTTGAGATCGAGCAGACCCGCGGCGGCATCCGCGCGCGCCGCGCGCAGCAGCACGTGGTCGGCCTGGTGCTTGCGCAGCACGTCGTAGATCAGGTCGGTGGAGAACAGCACCTGGCGGCGGGATTTTTCTTCGCCGGTGAAACGGCGGGCGATCAGGCCCGATATTACCGCGCAGGTACGGAAGGTGCGCTTCATCAGCGCGGATTCGGCGAGCCACGCCTCGAGGTCGTCGCCCAGCATGTCCGGATCGAACAGCGCGTTGAGATCGAGCTTGCCGTGCCGAATCATGAATGACATGTCGCCGAGGGCCCACACGGCGAGCGCGTATTCGTTGGCGACGAAGCCGAGCGGCCGCACCCGCACGCGCTCCATCCGCCGCGTCAAGAGCATGCCGAGCGTCTGATGCGCCAGCCGTCCCTCGAAGGGATAGCAGACGAGGTAGTGCTTGTTGCCGCGGGGAAAGGTTTCGATCAGCAGTTCCCTAACCGCCGGCACCAGTGAAAAATGCTTTTGCAGCGACAGCCAGTCGCGCACCTGATCCGGCAACGCATTCCAGGCGCGGCGGTCGTCGAGCAGCTTGCGAACACGCTCGGCAAGATACGTGGAAAGCGGGAACTTGCCGCCCGCATAGGACGGCACCTTTGCGTCCATGTCGTTGGCGCGCGAGACGTAGACCTGGTCTTCAGCAAGCGCTTCGTAGCGAACCACTTCGCCGCCGAAGACAAAGGTATCGCCGACCACCAACCCCTCGATGAAATATTCTTCGATTTCGCCGAGCATCCGTCCACCGCGCCCGAGTGCGCCGGTCGATCCCGAACCGCCGCCACGCCCGCGCACCAGGCGCACCTTCAGCATGGGCTCTTCGACGATGGTGCCGACGTTGAGGCGATAGCTCTGCCGCACTTTTGGGTTGGCGACGCGCCAGCGCCCCTGCTTGTCCTGCTTGATGCGCGCGAAGCGTTCGTAGGTCTTCAGCGCATAGCCGCCGGTGGCGACGAAATCGACCACGTCGTCGAAATCGGTTCGCGTCAGCGACGCGTATGGCGCCGAGGTCAGGACTTCCGCGTAGAGTTCGTCGGATAGAAACGGCTCGCCGCAGGCGCAGCCGAGCACGTGCTGCGCCAGCACGTCGAGCGCGCCGGTGCGCAAGGGTGGCGTGTCCTGTGCATTTTCAGCGATCGCATCGATCGCGACGCGGCATTCCAGCACCTCGAAGCGGTTGGCCGGGATCAGGACCGCGCGCGAGGGCTCATCGAGTCGATGGTTGGCGCGGCCGATCCGCTGCATCAGCCGCGAGGAGCCTTTGGGAGCGCCGACATTGATGACGAGATCGATGTCGCCCCAGTCGATGCCGAGATCGAGCGACGAGGTACAGACCACGCCGCGCAGTTTTCCGGCCGCCATCGCGTCCTCGACCTTGCGGCGCTGCGCGACATCGAGCGAGCCGTGATGCAGGGCGATCGCGAGGCCGTCGTCGTTCATCCGCCAGAAATCCTGGAACAGCATTTCGGCCTGGCTGCGGGTGTTGACGAAAATGAGCGTGGTCTTGTTGCGCTTGATCAGCTCGTACATTTCGCCGAGCGCGTGGCGCGCGGTATGGCCGGCCCATGGCAGGCGTTCTTTTGTGTCGAGCATCTCGACGACGGGCGCCGCCGCGCCGCCGGCCACGACGATGTCGGCGGAGACCTCCCTGCCGTCGCGCTGCGGCACCAGAAACCGCGCCAGCGATTCCGGCTCCGCTACCGTCGCCGAAAGACCGATCGCGCGCATCTCGGGCGCCAGCCGCCACAGCCGCGCCAGCCCGAGCGACAGCAAATCGCCGCGCTTGGAGGTGACGAGCGCATGCAGTTCGTCGAGCACGATGCGCTTGAGTGAAGAGAACAGGAACGGTGCGTCATCGGAGGACAGCAGCAGCGCCAGTTGTTCCGGCGTGGTGAGCAGGACGTCCGGCGGATAGCGGCGCTGCCGCTGCCGCCGCGACACCGGCGTATCGCCGGTGCGGGTCTCAACCTTGATCGGCAGCCCCATCTCGGCGATCGGCGTCTCCAGATTGCGCGCGATGTCGACCGCGAGAGCCTTCAGCGGCGAGATGTAGAGGGTGTGGAGGCCGCCGGTGCGCTTCACGCCGCGGCCGGTCGAGATGAGGCTCTTGTCGCCTCCGCCCCTTGAGTCAGCGGTAGAAGACAGTTCCACCAGCGTCGGCAGAAATCCGGCCAGCGTCTTGCCGGCGCCGGTCGGCGCGATCAGCAGCGCCGAACGGTCGTCGCGGGCTTTTGCCAATAGCGACAACTGATGCTCGCGCGGCGACCAGCCGCGCGCGGCGAACCAGTCGCGAAACCGGCGCGGCAGCAGGTCGGCCGTTTCGAGCGGCGTGACGGAGAAAAGATCGAGCGTCGACACGCCTAAGAGGTAAGCGGTTCAGGCGGCTTCGTCGAGTGGCAGCAGGTGGCAGCGGCCGGCGCGCCCGCCGCCTCTACTCCGTCACCGGCTTGTCGGAAATGTCCCAGTCCTTGCCGTTGAAGATTGAGATGTAGAGCGTCTTCATCGGCGTGTAGTCGTCGGGCGTGTAGCTGTAGGTTACGCCGTCCAGCATGTAGGGGGAATGGAAGCCCGCCAGCGTCGTGGCCTGCTTCAGAACGTTGGCGCGGGTGAGCTCGTCGCCGCAGCGGCGCAGGATCTCCGCCATCGCCACTACCTGGCCGTAGCCGGCAAAGGCGATGGTGTTATCGGGGTCGACATTAGGCAGGTATTTCTTGCGCAGTTCCTCGAACGCCATCACGTCGGGATCCTTCTCGAAGCGCGGCACGCCGACCTCCTTGGCGTAGCGGATCGCGACGATGCCCGTGCAGTTCTCGAGGCCGGCGGCGCCAAGAATCGAGCGGCCGGTCGAGCCCGCCGACAACAGATGCAGCGGCTTCCAGCCGAGTTCGGCGACTTTACGGATCGACTGCGACGACGCCTTGCCGGTGGAGATATTGTAGAAAACATCCGCGCCGGATTTCGAGAGATTGATGATCTGCGAATCGATCGTCGGCTCGGTCAGATCGTAGGTCTGCTCGATGATCACCTTGGCGATGCCGCCGGCATCCGCCAGCACCTTCTTGAAGGGCGCGAGGAAATCGCGGCCGAAATCGTCGTTCTGGTAGAGGATGCCGATCTTGGCGTTCGGCTTCACGCCCACGACATGCTTGGCGAGAATGCGTGCTTCGGTCGGATACAGCGGCAGCCCCGCCATGGTCCATTTGAAATTCTTCGGATCGTTCCATTTCGACGCGCCGGTGTTGAGCAATAGCTGCGGCACGCCCTTCGAGTTGAGATATTTGTGCACGGCGGTCTGCGGCGCGGTGCCGAGCGAGCCATACAGCGCCAGCACCTCCTCCTGCTCGACCAGCCGCCGCGTCGCCTCGACGCATTTCGGCGCGCTGTAGGCATCGTCCATGGAGAGGAACTTCACCTTGCGCCCATTGATGCCGCCCTTTTCATTCAGCATCTGGAAATAGACCTCGCCGACCCGCCCCAGCACGCCATAGAGCGAGCCGGGACCTGAATGCGGCACGGTTTGTCCGAGCTTGATTTCTGTGTCGCTGGCGCCGGGATCGTATTTTTTCTCGGCCGCCCAGACTGATGGCGCGGGCATGGCGGATGCGAGGACGGTAGCGAGCGCGGTGGCGCCGAATTCGCGCCGGGTTTGTTTGTTCTTCATTGTTGTTTCTCCCTTATGGGAGTCTTGATCAGCCATTCCGGCGCCACTGGCAATAGCGGACATGTCGCACGCAATGCCGCCATTCGGCCATTGCGTAGCGTCTAGACTCAAGTTTTCGCGGCGATGGCGACGAGGCCTGGAACCGGCGCGTTGTCCTCGTTGCGGGCGGAGCGATCTTCCAGCAGGGGCAATTTGAGGCCGGCGGATTCGACCGCGGCGCGCACGTAAGCCGCCGCATGGGCATAGCGCAGCCCGTGGCCGATGACGACGCCTTCGCCGTCATGGGTTTCGGTGGTGAAAGCAAGCAGCCCGCCGGAGGCCAGTACGCGAGCGGCTTCCGCGAGAACCGGTGCAAGCTCGGCGACGTACACCATGGCGTCCGCAGCGAGAATGAGATCGGCGCTGGCGTCCGGCCGCGCACGCAGGCCCTGCAACATGTCCGCGACTTTCAGCTCCGCATACAGCGAAGTGGCGCGCGACCGCTCGATCATGCGCGGCGACAGGTCGACGCCGATGAAATGATCGACCGTGCGGGCGAAGGCGGCCGCAGCCAGCCCGGTGCCGCAGCCGAGGTCGATGGCGCGCTTGAATAACGCCGGCTTGCCGGCGGCCGATCGCACCGACAGCACCGCCTTGAACAGCAGCGCCGGGCCGCGATAGCCGAGATCGCCGACCAGCGAAGCTTCGAACCGCGGCGCATATTGGTCGAACAGCGCCTGCACATAGGCCTGCGGCATGCCGGACACGGGCTCGGCGCCGAGCCGCATCAATCGAAGCCCGGCGCCGTGGCGGTCGCCGGGATCGCCGGCCTGGGCCTTTTGATACGCCGCAATCGCCGCCCGGTGCTCGCCGAGTTCTTCGCGGATGCCGGCGAGCGTGAACCAGGCGGATGTGAAATTCGGCGCCAGCTCGATCGCCTGCATCAGCAGATCGGCAGCGGTGGGCAGATCGCCCTTCAATTGCAGGTCGCGGGCAAATTCGAACCGGCGGTCGGCCATCAGATCGCCGGAAGACAGAAAAACGCGGGCGGGCATTTCAGGAACCAGGCTTGTCATTGCCGGGCTTGACCCGGCAATCCATCAAAGCAAGGACTCTTCGCGAAGATGGATGCGCGGGTCAAGCCCGCGCACGACAGCTAAACTTTGCGGCCAAAGCACCTATATGTCTGGCATGCGCCCGCAGGACATCCTGATCCCCGCTGCCGCCGGCCTGTGCTGCAAACCGGGCGGCTTCCACATCGACCCGGTGCGTGCGGTCGAGCGCGCCGTGATTACCCACGGCCATTCCGACCATGCCCGCGCCGGCCATGGCGCCGTGCTCGCCACGCAGGAAACGCTCGACATGATGCGGCTGCGCTATGGCGACAATTTTGCCCGCAGCACGCAGGCGGTGCGCTATGGCGAAGAAATCCGGCTCGGCGATGTCAAAATCAAATTCCATCCCGCGGGCCATGTGCTGGGCTCGGCGCAGATCGCGGTGAGCTGCAAGGACACCTGCATCGTCGCGTCCGGCGACTACAAGGACGCCATCGACCCGACCTGCACGCCATTCGAAGTGGTGCCCTGCGACGTCTTCATCACCGAGGCGACGTTCGGCCTGCCGGTGTTCCGCCATGGCGATGCGGCCGACGAGGTGAAGAAGCTGCTGGCATCCGTCGCACTGTTTCCCGAGCGCGCGCATCTGGTCGGGGCCTATTCGCTCGGCAAGGCGCAGCGCGTGATCGCGCTGCTGCGCCAGGAAGGTTGCGACGCGCCGATTTATCTGCATGGCGCGATGGAAGAGATCACGCACTACTATGAAAGCCGCGGCATCGCGCTTGGCGAGCTACGCACCGTCAAGGGCGTGAAGAAGGCCGATCTCGCCGGCACCATCACGCTGGCGCCGCCGTCGGCCACATCAGACATCTGGACCAGGCGATTTCCCGATCCGGTCACGGCATTCGCTTCGGGCTGGATGCGGGTGCGGGCGCGCGCCCGCCAGCGCGGCGTCGAACTGCCGCTGGTGATATCGGACCACGCCGATTGGGACGGCCTGACCGCGACCATCGAAGCCACCGGCGCCGGCGAAGTCTGGGTCACCCACGGGCAGGAAGACGCGCTGGTGCATTGGTGCAAGACCCGCGGGCTTGCCGCGCGGCCGCTCGATCTCGTCGGCTATGGCGACGAGGAGGAGCACGAGGTGGTCGCGGCCGACGAGGCCGAGGCATGAACCGCTTCGCCGAACTTCTGGATCGCCTCGCCTATGAGCCCGGCCGCAACAACAAGCTGCGGCTGATCACGGCCTATTTTCGCGACACGCCCGATCCCGACCGCGGCTACGCGCTGGCGGCGCTGACTGGCGCGCTGTCGTTCAAACACGCCAAGCCGGGGCTGATCCGCGATTTGATTATGGATCGTACCGATCCGGTGCTGTTTGGGCTGTCGTATGATTATGTCGGCGACTTATCCGAGACGGTCGCGCTGATGTGGCCGAAGGCGGCACCAGCCGGCCATAACAACCCGCCTCCCCCCACCCTGTCCGAAGTCGTCACCACCCTTCGCACGCTCGGCAAGACCGACCTCCCAAAACAGCTCGCGCGCTGGCTCGATGAGCTCGACGAGATCGGGCGCTGGGCACTGCTAAAACTCGTCACCGGCGCGATGCGGATCGGGATTTCGGCGCGGCTTGCGAAAACCGCGGCGGCCGCGCTGGGCGACAAGGACCCGCACGAGATCGAACTGATCTGGCCGGGGCTCGCCCCGCCCTATCTCGACCTTTTCGCATGGCTGGAAGGCCGCGGCGAGAAGCCGGTCAACCGCGACCCGGCGCCGTTCCGCCCGGTGATGCTGGCGCATGCGATCGAGGATACGGATTTCGCCAGTCTCGATCCGGCCGATTTCATCGCGGAATGGAAATGGGACGGCATTCGCGTGCAGGCGGTCGCGGGCCGCGACGAGCGCGGCTACATGCAGGCACGGCTCTATTCCCGCACCGGCGAGGACATCACCAAGAGCTTTCCCGACCTCGTGCCGTCGCTGCATCTGCCCGGCGCCATCGATGGCGAGCTATTGGTGCTGCGCGAAGGCCGCGTGCAGACCTTCAACGTTCTGCAGCAGCGGCTGAACCGAAAAGTTGTCTCGCCGAAGCTGATCAAGGATTTTCCGATCCATCTGCGCGCCTACGACCTGCTCGGCGACGACGAGAACGATCTGCGCGAATTGCCGTTTGCAGAACGCCGCGCCCATCTCGACGCCTTCGTAAGGAAGCTTGACGACCCGCGCATAGATCTCTCGCCGACGATCGCCTTCGATAGCTGGGAGACGCTAATGGCCGCGCGTGCCGATCCCTCAAGCGCTGGCGCGGGCGAGGATGCCGAAGCCGTCGAGGGCGTGATGCTCAAGCGCCGCGACGCGCCTTACCTGCCGGGGCGACCCAAGGGCCAGTGGTGGAAATGGAAGCGCGACCCGCACATCATCGACGCAGTGTTGATGTACGCCCAGCGCGGCCACGGCAAGCGTTCGTCCTATTATTCGGACTACACCTTCGGCGTCTGGACTTCGGGCGAGGACGGCGAGCAGCTGGTGCCGGTCGGAAAGGCCTATTTCGGCTTCACCGACGAGGAACTCTTGCAGATCGACCGTTTCGTCCGCCGCAACACGACGGAAAAGTTCGGCCCCGTGCGGCATGTCGTGCACGAACCGGACCAGGGCCTGGTGCTGGAAGTCGCCTTCGAGGGATTGGCGCGCTCGCCGCGGCACAAATCCGGCGTCGCGATGCGGTTTCCGCGCATCAGCCGGCTGCGCTGGGACAAGCCGCCGCGCGAGGCCGACCGGCTGGAGACGCTGGAGCGAATGCTGAAGGACGTGACGGCAAATTAACATTCCAAGGGCGCATGGCGGCCATTGACTGATACGAGCGGGTTCCCCATCTGCCCCGCCGTGCCTATAATGCGCGCGACCTGCGAGGAGAGACCGATGCCCAACGACGTCAGAGACCTGCCGGCCAGCAATGACGGCCTGTACCGCTTCCTCGGCGGCTCGCCGCTGGCGGTGGCGTTCCGGCTCATCCTGCTGTCGATCCTGGTCGGCGTCGTGCTCGCCGCCATCGGCTTCGATCCCTGGAATATCCTGCACAGCATCCAGATGCTGTTCCGACGGCTATGGGATCTCGGCTTCGACGCCGTCAACTGGCTGTGGCGCTACTTCCTGCTCGGCGCTGTTATCGTGATCCCGATCTGGCTGTTGTCGCGGCTGTTCGGCAGCCCCCGCGGGCGATAGTAACTTGGAGGCGGTGAGCAGCCGATGCAATTGCGATTTGTCGGCTGCGGCGACGCGCTCGGTTCCGGCGGCAGGTTCAACACCTGCTTCCACGTCACGGGCGCTAGCGCCAATTTCCTGATCGATTGCGGCGCGTCGTCGCTGCCCGCGCTGAAGCGTCTCGGCATCGCGCGCGACGAGATCGACCTGATCCTGATCACACATTTCCACGGCGACCATTTTGGCGGCTTGCCGTTCCTGCTGCTAGACGCGCAGTTCACACGGCGCGCCCGTCCGCTCGTCATCGCAGGTCCTCAGGGCATCGAGACGAAGCTCGCCAACCTGATGGAATCGCTGTTCGAGCATTCCTCGAAGACAAAGCAGCGATTCGATCTCTCGGTCGTTGCGCTTGAACCGCAACAGAGCCGGACGTTTGGCGACGTCAAGGTGACGCCATATCCCGTGGTCCACGGCGAATCCGGCGGACCATTCCTGGCCTATCGCGTCGAGGCCGAGGGGCGCGTCATCACCTACAGCGCCGATACCGAGTGGACGGATATGCTGATCCCGGCGGCGCGCGGCGCGGACCTGTTCATTGCCGAGGCCTACTACTACGACAAAATCATCAGGAATCATCTCAGCCTGAAAACGCTGGAAGCGCACCTTCCTGAGATCAACGCGAAAAAGCTGGTGCTGACGCATATGAGCGACGACATGCTCGGCCGGCTGGACGAACTGCCCTACACGGCCGCGCATGACGGCATGGCCGTCGAGCTCTAGGCATGCATTCGCCCGTAACTCCATCCAGAGTCACGACGGCACAGGTATTTGCCATCGCCGGCCCCGCGATGGTCGCGAACCTGACCACGCCGCTGATCGGCATCGTCGCGACCACGGCGATCGGCCGGCTCGGCGACGCCACGCTGCTCGGCGGTGTCGCGATGGCGTCCGTGCTTTTTGACTGCGTATTCTGGCTGTTCGGGTTCCTGCGCATGAGCACGGTGGCCTTCACGGCGCAATCGCTGGGATCAGGCGAGACGTCGGAATTACGCGCGATCCTGATGCGCGGGTTGATCGTTGCGGCGCTGGTTGGCGCGACGCTGATCGCCCTGCAGATTCCGCTCGCCACTATTCTGCTCAACGCGATGGGCGGCAGCGAGGGCGTCACGCGCGCGGCCAAAACCTACTTCATCATCCGGATCTGGTCTTCGCCGCTGGCGCTCGGCAATTATGTCGTGCTGGGATGGTTGATCGGGCAGGCCCGCGCCAAATTGGCGCTCGGCATGCAGATCACCATCAATCTCATCAACGTGGCGGCGACCGTCGTGCTGGTGCTGGTTTTCGACTTCGGAATTGCCGGCGCTGCAATCGCGGCGCTGATCGCGGAGGCCGCAGGCCTCCTGCTCGGCTTGCTGATCGCGCGCCACCTTTCGAAAGGGCAGTTCGCGGCTTCCCGCGCGTTGCTGTTCGACCGCACCAAGCTGATGCGCATGCTCTCGGTCAACCGCGACATCATGATCCGCACCGCGTCGCTGATCGCGGCGTTTCTGTTCTTCACCGCGCAGGGCGCCCGTGCCGGCGACATGACGCTCGCCGCCAATGCCGTACTCAACAATTTTCTGCTGTTCGGCGCCTTTTTTCTCGACGGCCTCGCCAACGCAGCCGAGCAGCTCTGCGGCCGTGCCTATGGCGCACGCGACAAGGCGGCCTTCGCTGGCGCCGTGAAGCTCGTCGTGATGTGGGGCTTTGGCTTCGCGCTCGCGGTCGCCGCCTGTTTCCTGCTGTTCGGGCCTGCGTTTATCGACATCATGACGGCAAGCGCGGAGGTGCGGCGCATCGCGCGCGATTATCTGCCGTTCGTGATTTTTGCGCCGCTGCTTGGCGTGTTCGCCTTTGCCTTTGACGGTGTCTATATCGGCGCGACCTGGGCGCGCGACATGCGCAATCTGATGGTGGCCTCGCTGGCGATCTTCCTTGCCGCATGGTTCGCGCTGCGCTCGTTCGGCAATGCCGGACTATGGGGCGCGCTACTCGTGCACTACGCCGCCCGCGGTGGGCTGGAGGCGTTGCGCTATCCGGCGCTGTTGAAGAAGTCGTTTGGCTAGTAGCTCGTAGCCCGGATGGAGCGAAGCGAAATCCGCGGCCTTGTGCAAGCGGAGAGTCCGATCCCGGATTGCGCTTCGCTCCATGCGGGCTACGAGAACGCAACTACACAACCGGCCAGTCCTCTGCCGTGATCGTCGCCGCATCGGCGCCGACGATCTCCGACAGCGAGTCACGTCCCGTGCGCAGCAAGGTCGAGGCCAGATCGTTCTTGATGTCGTCGACGAGGCCAAGGCCCTTGTAGACCAGCGACGAGTAGAGCTGGATCAGGCTGGCGCCGGCGCGGATTTTCGTCAGCGCGGCACCGCCGGAATCGATGCCGCCGACTCCGATCAGCGGAAACGCGCCTTCGGTGCGGACAAAAGTCTCCGCCACCATGCGGGTCGATAATCGAAACAGCGGCCGCCCCGATAATCCGCCCTGCTCTTTCGCGCGGGCCTGTTCGCGCAAGCTCGAGGGCCGCGCCAGCGTGGTGTTGGCGACGATCATGCCGTCGACACCGCGCGAGCGCGCGATGTGCACGACGTCGTCAAGTTCCGTCAAACTCAGATCCGGCGCGATCTTCAGCAGCACCGGCGAATCGCCGGCATTCTTGCGCACCCGCTCCCTGGCATCGATGACCTTGGCGAGCAGGTCGTCAAGCGCTGCGGATTGCTGCAGGTTGCGCAGGCCCGGCGTGTTCGGCGAGGAGACGTTGACGGTGAAATAGCTCGCGACCGGCGCAAATGTCTCGATCAGCTTGACGTAGTCGGCGACGCGGTCGGACGAATCCTTGTTGGCCCCGACATTGACGCCGACGATGCCGCCATGGTTGGCGCGCGCCGCAAGCCGGCGCAGCGCGGCTTCGGCGCCGTCATTGTTGAAGCCCATGCGGTTGATCACGGCTTCATCCCGCTCCAGCCGAAACAGCCGCGGCCGCGGATTGCCGCCCTGCGGCTTCGGCGTCACCGTGCCGATTTCGACGAAGCCGAAACCGAGCCGCAACAACGCGTCGGGCACCTCCGCGCTCTTGTCGAAGCCCGCGGCCATGCCGATCGGATTGGGAAAGTTCAGGCCGAAGGCGCGCACCGCCAGTTTGTGGTCGTCGGCGCGCGGCTTGACCGGGGGCAGCAGCCGCAGCCCCTGGATCGCCATGCGATGCGCATCTTCCGGATCGAACCAGCGCAACAGCGGCAGCGAAAAGGCATCGAAGGCGCGGATCACGGGAGAAGCTCCGGAATGTCGTGAGTGCCATCGGATCGCGCGCGCATGTCGAGGATGGCGGTCACCGCCCCGAGATCGAGTTCGCCGTAGAGATGCGGGAACAGTTCGTCGTTGCGCGAAGGCTCCCAGCGCAAGGCGTCGCCCAGCGCGGCCGCGTCGACCGCGACCAGGAACAGGCCGGTTTGGCCGAAATAATGCTTTCGCGCCGTCTCGGCGACCTGGGATGCCGTGGAGAAATGAATGTAGCCGTCGCGCAGATCGTCGCTACTACCCCGGTAGACGCCCTGCCGTTCGGCCTCGCGCCAGGCCGAGGCCGGAGTGATTTTATAAATGGTTCGCACGGCCTTTCCCGGGGCTTGTCGTTGAGTCTCTTGGGATTTTCCCGGAAATGGCCGGGGTGGCGGCAGACCGTAAAGGCCGCAGGCCGCTAACTCAAGCGCTGCGCAGCAGGCCCAACGCGGAGATTTGCGCAAAGGGGCCGAATGAGGCAATAATTCCTAGGCGATTTCGGGATTCTCGATGGCCAGGCATTCCAAGACACAGCGCATCTTGACCCACGGCCAGGTCTGGACCGCGCTCGACCGGCTGGCCGAACGCGCCGGCATGTCGCCCTCGGGGCTCGCCAAACGCAGTGGACTCGACCCCACCACCTTCAACAAATCCAAGCGCATCACGGCTGACGGCCGCGAGCGGTGGCCTTCCACCGAATCGGTATCGAAGGCGCTGGCCGCGACCAATTCGTCGATCGACACCTTTGTGCAGTTGATCGGCGACGGCGCACGCGGCCTGCAATCGGTGCCGATGCTTGCCCTGGCGCAAGCCGGCAGCGGCGGCCATTTCGACGAGAGCGGCTTTCCCGCCGGCCGTGGCTGGGACGAGGTCGCGCTGCCACAGGCCTCTGACGAACACGCCTACGCGCTGGAGATATCCGGCGATTCGATGAAGCCGACCTATCGCGACGGCGACATCATCGTAGTGTCGCCGGGAACGCCGATCCGGCGCGGCGACCGCGTGGTGCTCAAAACGTCGGATGGCGAAGTGATGGTCAAGGAATTGAAGCGCCGCACCACCAAGACGCTGGAACTGCAGTCGCTCAATCCGTCCCAGGCCGATCGCACGCTCGACGCCGACGACGTCGCCTGGATCGCAAGGATCGTGTGGGCGAGCCAATAGGATTGTCGCTAGCGTGACTGATGTGCTGAGCGACCTGCTGCAACATTCCCTTCGCATCGTGTTGTGCGGAACCGCGGCCGGCACGACGTCCGCTGCTGAGCGGGCCTATTACGCGCACCGGCAAAACAAGTTCTGGAAGATCTTGCACGAGACAAAGCTTACGCCGGAGCTGCTGCGGCCGCATCAATATCGCAGCCTGCTGCAACATGGGATCGGCCTGACTGATCTCGTGAAAGCGGGCGCCGGGATGGACCGCGCCACGCTTCCCAAACTGACGGCGGCGGATCGCTTACGCCTGAGTAATGCCATCGCGACCTTTCGTCCGCAGTTCCTGGCATTCACCAGCAAGACGGCCGGACAGAAATTCTTCGACGGCACGCGAGACTATGGCGAGCAGGTGGAACTGATCGGCGACACCAGGGTATGGATATTGCCGTCGACCTCGGGCGCTGCCAATGGAAGCTGGCGGCCTGAGATCTGGCACCAGTTTGCGGACGGCGTCAGGGCGGCGGGCTGACTGCCTTCCTTCTCCCACAGGAAGGAAGGCGCAGGGTGGGCAAAGCGAAGCGTGCCCACCCTTTGCAGCACCAATCCGGATAGAAGATGGTGGGCACGGCGCGAAGAGCGCGCCTTTGCCCACCCTACAAGCCGTCTACACGGCAGCAGCGATTACGTCGCGTAATCAGGCTCTTTCCTGTCCAGCATCCGCTTCAGCGCATCAAAATGCCGCTGGGCCGGGGTCGGTCCCTTGTAGAGATGCTCGTCCTTGTAATCACGTTTGGTTTTTTCCACCACAGGCGCAGGAAGCTGTTTCAGCTTCTGGCCGGTCCACATCGCGTAGATCTGCACCTGGGCGGCCCGCTCGACGTAGTACAGCATGTCGTAGGCTTCCGCGACGGTCGCGCCGACGGTGGAGATGCCGTGGTTAGCCATGAACAGCACGGTCTTGTCGCCGATGACTTTTGCGAGCCGCGCGCCTTCGGCAGGATCGAGCGCCGGGCCGGAATATTCGTCGTCATAGGCGATGGCGCCCGACAGCCCGACCTCGGTCTGGCCGATCTCCTTGATGCGGGGGTCTTCGAGCCGCGTCAGCGCGCTGGCATGCGGCATGTGGGTGTGAAACACCGCCTTCGCCTGCGGCAGAGCCTTGTGGATTGGCGCGTGGATGCAATAGCAGGAGCGCTCCACTTCGCCCTCCCCGCGCTTGACCTCGCCGTCGTCGATGCCGACTTCCATGAAGCAGGAAGCCGTGACCTCGGACCAATGCGTGCCGAACGGGATCTGATAGTAGCGATCGGTGCTATCAGGCACCACGAAGGTCAGATGATTGAAGATGCCTTCGGAAAATCCCTGGATGAAGGCCAGCCGGTGCGCGGCCGCGAGGTCGACCCGCGCCTGCCATTGCTCGGCGCTGTACTCGCTGAGCGTCTTCGGCGAAACCCTGAACTGCATGAGCTTTCTCCCACTGTGTGGCCTACCCCTCCGCGGGGGCTTTGACGGCTGTTATGCGGGGTATTGTAGCGCAATCCGGCGCGGACCGCGGCTGAAATTGCGGCGGGCCTGCCATCCCGGTTTGCGGGGTACATCGGCTTGATTCTTCCTTCTCCCCTTGTGGGAGAAGGTGCCGGAGCGAAGCGGAGGCGGATGAGGGGTTCTCTCCGCGGAGACAGACCCCTTGTATCTGCCCATTGAGCAAAATGTGCGATGGAAGCGACTGAGCGCTTTGGCCGGTGGCCACCGGCCAAAGCGCGCGGCGATGTCGCCCGATACCC
>NZ_JADPJL010000074.1 GCF_023073415.1 Bradyrhizobium sp. 190
GCCGACGTCAAGGCGATACCGCCGGTACCGGCTGGGCCGGGCATATAGACGCCGTCGGTGGTCGCGCCGAAGCCGACGCTCTGGTAGCCGAAGCCGCTATCGCCGAACATCGCAAAGCTCGGCGAAGTGCCGCTGGTGGCGATGACATACTTGGTGGCGCCCTTGGCGTAGGACGCATCGATCTTGATGTCGTCGCCCGCGCCCGTCGGAATGTTCTTGATCTGCAACGCAGCCATCACCGCGCCGCCCCACTTGGTTTCGGGGTGACCGCTGATTTCGGACAAGTTGGTCGGGGCACCGCCAGCGCCCAGCGTGTTGTAGGACCCGCTGATCTCATGCGCCGCAGCCGACACCTGGAACAGACCCCAGGCCTGATCGACCCGGATTCTGCCGACGATGTCGGGCGCGTGCGTGCCGGCATAGGCATTCGATCCGGTTCCGTTGGCGCCGATCGCGCTGGGGATACTCAGATTGTAGACCGCGGTGCGATCCCATACGGTCGGGTCGTCGAGACCGATCGAGCCCGATACGCCGTTGCCGAACTCGGCGGTGTACTGGATGTTGTTGACGCCGGTGTCGGTATTCTGACCGCCGAGCAGGGACGAGTTAATGTTCCCCGGGAAACCCTGCCACGGCGTGGCATAGGCTGATGCGGACTTACCGAAGGTGAAGCCGGCGAACTGGATGAAGAGAAATTCAACCGCGACGTAGCCGCCGCCGGCGGTGGACAGCGCGTTCGCCAATCCGCCCGGGAATGCCGAGAGCGTGGTCGGATTGGAGCTGCCGAAATTGTTGAACTGGAAGTCACCCTGCCCGAAGGTGCGAACCACGCCATACTCGGTCGCGGTGCGGGTATCTACCGTCAGCGCCATGCGCGAGCGGCCAACGAAATAGTCGCGAAAGCGATTTTGCTGGCCGAGGTCACTGTTCCAGGCCGGTGCGCCGTGGGCGCCGCCGTTGAAGGTGACGTCCGCGCGCAGATAACCGCCGAGCTTGATGCAGGTGTCGGTGCCTGGGATATAGAAGAAGCCGGCGCCGTAAAGCGAGCAGATCCTGACATACTCGACTGCCTTGGCCTTGACCGGAAGGTCGGCCGCCTGTGCCCCGCTCAAGGCGATCAAACCTGCCGCCGAGCCAAGAATAAGTGTTCGCGCTTTAATCATAACAGTTTCCTGTGTCGAGATTCGAAGTAACCGCACAGCTGACTAAATACCGTGAAGTTGAAAGGGAGAATGACAACAGCGTGAAGCATTTCATTTGGCGCGCAGTTGTAGCTGTTTTGCCACGGAAGATTAATGCCTACGGGAAGCAAAGAAAAACCCCCGGCAGTTGCCTGCCGGGGGTTCTCCTTAGTGTTTCAAGTCTTTCGGGATCAGAAGTTACGCTGAGCGCGAACGTTCAGGAACACAGTGCTCTGATCCCTGAACTCGTAGACGGCGGTCGGCTTCGGAGCCGCCGGAGTCAAGATGGCCGCACCAGTGAACTTCTGGTCGAGGAAGAACGCGCCGACTTCAGCCGAGAACGTCAGGTTCTTGACGGGAGTCCAACGGGTGACCACACCAACCTGGGC
>NZ_JADPJL010000006.1 GCF_023073415.1 Bradyrhizobium sp. 190
TGTAGCAGCAAAGCTAAAATGTCAGCACTGAGCAAAGTAGAGATGTCAGTTTCGGCTCCTTTTTGGGAGTTCGGAGGCTGTTATTTCGATGGGCATGGTGGTGATGAGCAAGCGCGAGCTGAACCGTCTTGATGTTCTGGCACGGCTAGACAGCGACAGATTAACAGCTCGCGCAGCTGCTGAGCTGATGGCGATTACGCTGCGGCAAACGTATCGGCTGTTGAGACGATATCGCGATAACGGCGCTTCGGCCGTCGCCAACCAACGCCGCGGTCGTCCTTCGAACAACCGCTTGCCGGATGTGGTTCGCGATCATGCGATCGCTCTAGTGCGGGAATGCTATGCAGACTTTGGACCAACATTCGCGGCCGAGAAGCTGGCAGAGCGTCATGATCTCAAAGTTTCGCGGGAGACGCTGCGCAGCTGGATGCGGCGGGCGGGGATCTGGACGTCCCGCGCTGAACGCAAGCGAATCCAGCAACCTCGGCATCGCCGTGAGCATATTGGTGAGCTGATCCAGATCGACGGCTCAGAGCATCGCTGGTTTGAGGATCGTGCAGCTGCCTGCACGTTACTGGTGTTTGTCGACGATGCGACAAGCCGCCTAATGGAGCTTCGCTTTGTCGCATCGGAGAGCACATTTGCCTATTTCGAGGCGCTGAAGGCCTATCTTCGCCGCCACGGTAAACCCGTCGCCTTCTACTCCGACAAGCATTCCATCTTTCGGGTGTCGAACGAGAACGCGGCCAGCGGCAATGGAATGACCCAGTTCGGACGGGCGTTGTCGGAACTCAACATCGAGATTCTGTGTGCCAATACCAGCCAGGCGAAGGGTCGCGTCGAGCGCGCGCATCATACGCTGCAGGATCGCCTGGTGAAGGAGCTGAGACTCGCCGGCATCAACACGATCGAAGCGGCAAACGCGTTTCTGCCCAACTTCGTCGCCGACTACAACGGCCGCTTTGCCAAGCCAGCGGCCCGCGATAAGGACTTTCATCGTTTGGTCGATCCCCGGCAGGATCTCGATCAGATTCTGTGTTGGCGTGAGCAGCGTCAGGTGTCGCACCAACTGGTGGTGAACTACAGTCGCATGAAGCTGACGCTTAAGCCGGAAGGCTTGGCAGTTCGCCTTCGCGGCAAAATGGTCGAGATCTATGACTTTCCGGATGGGCGGCTGGAGGTTCGCTGGAATGGTCGATCTCTGCCTTACTCAGCCTTCGACAAACTGCAGCGCGTCAGTCATGCCGCCATCGTCGAGAACAAGCGCCTGGGCGAGATCCTGGCCTGGATCAAGGAACAGCAAGACAGCCAGCCTCGCTTCAACCGAGTTCCGGATGGACCACGACGATCGAACCAGAAGCCGGGCATTCTAAAGAACCGCGCCATGAAGATCGTTGAAGCTGCCAAACCGAAGTCGAAATCTCCCCGCGTGAGCCGGCGCCGCTCCGATATGGTGGTCTCCGCGGCGCCGGCTCACACTACCAGCGAGGCCGCCGAGTGACATTTCAACTTTGCAGAGTTAGGGACATCTCAACTTTGTTGCAACA
>NZ_JADPJL010000072.1 GCF_023073415.1 Bradyrhizobium sp. 190
GAAGATGCGGATGGGTGCGACACACTTTCTAATGAAGCGGTTGCCCAATGTCGCGACCGAAATGGCGCTGAACGTACTCGCCTACAACCTCACGCGCGTAATGAACATCGTCGGCATCAAGCCGCTCCTGGTAGCAATCCGGGCGTGAAGAGCTCGTGCTGTTATACGCATCGTGTGACCGTTCAGGTCGCTCAGCGTAGCCCGAGGTTGCGCCCGGGTTGACTCCAGACTCCATACAGAAAAATACGCTCAGACCGTCGTGTCGACCCGGATCGTCCCCCGGTTGCGTGCAGTTTTTGGGGGTGGAAAAACGTTTTCGCACAGCCTGGACCCACGGACTTCGCAATCTAGCGTACCTACGATGTTTTCGTCATCGGCGGATGCTTCCATGCTCCATCGAGCGCCGCTTCCTTTGGCCAATAAAGTCTCATGAACGCGATGAACGGTCCTTTGGGAGCGGGCAGCCAGTTCGGCTCCTTGTCCTTACCCGGCGTCTCGTTCTGGACATAGAGCGTCAGGCCGCCATCGGCGTTCTTCATCAACTGCGGCAGCATCGGCGAATTGATCAAGTAGCGGTTGATCGGATTAGCGACGAGCAGGCTCTGGGGCAACTCATACATCGTTAATGACCAGAAGGCGTTGACAGGTGGTAGCTGCCCAGCCGCGAAATGAAGGGTGTACTTGTTGGCCCCATCAAGCTTCTGTCGGGCGGCATCGATGGCATAGACCGGGTACATCGCCTCTTGCTTCGAATTGCCCCCGATGCCGAGCACAGCACCCGCCATCCGGTAGAGGTAATTGTTCTTTAGATGCGCGCGCGTCCCAAATACGTCGCCCGATGTCACTTCCCCCGTGTCAATCTTTTGTTTCTCCAATTCCGCAAGTGCAGCCCAAGCGTCCGCCATTCCTTGCTCGATGGCGGTTTTCATTTCGGGTGAGAGCTTGCTGATATCCAAGGTCTTCCCGGCTCCAATGTCGAGTTTGTTCGCAGCCGATGCAACGCGGGCAGCGGCGTTTGGTGCTTGATAGATCAAACACTTGACTAATCCGTAAAAACGACCACGCATGTTCACCGCCGTTCCGCTTCCAGGTCACATCCACTGAACCGTTCGGAAAGCCGGCAGTCCGGATGTACCAATTTGGGTAGTACTGGGTAGCTGTCAGCACCGATCCGGTTCAGGTTCGTCGCTAGGGAGCAATCCCGATCCCGATGCCGATCCCGATAATCGCCAGCGATATGACGATCACCAGCACGTCAATCGTCAGCCATGCGGGTATGCGCTTTGCAGGTTGGGTCATAGCGTGTGCCCTCCGCAGCCACGTTATGTACCGGAAGAGCACAAGTGGCTGTGAACGAGTTCACATGTTTGAACAACCGCGGCCAGCATCACCGCCCTGGCACTTACGGGACATCTTGAGCCTAACCGGCGATGTCCGCCAATGTGAAGGGTTTCGGATGCCGGCCCCATGACGGTGAGGCCGCGCGCACGGGGCCGGCGTCCGAAACCCTCCAAGGGAGGAAAC
>NZ_JADPJL010000056.1 GCF_023073415.1 Bradyrhizobium sp. 190
GATTGTGTTGAAAAACTCGACCGTTGAATCCGAAGGAGATCACTGATTCATTCTGTCGGTGTGGGCGGGAGACTTGAATCGATGATGGGTCCGCGGCAAGTCGATCAGGCGGCGCTGTTCTACGAGTTCTCACTTGAACGACATGTTCCGGCCGCTCACTTGCTGAGGGCGATCGACCGGTTCGTCGATTTGTCAGAGGTTCGGAGCCACTTGGCTCCATTTTACGGCTCGACTGGCCGGCCTTCGATTGATCCCGAACTGCTCGTGCGGATGCTGCTGGTTGGCTACTGCTACGGCATTCGTTCCGAACGGCGGTTATGCGAGGAGGTGCACCTGAACCTTGCCTACCGCTGGTTCTGTCGGCTCGGGCTTGGCGGCGAGGTGCCGGACCACTCGACATTCTCCAAAAACAGGCATGGCCGCTTCCGTGATTGCGATCTGCTGCGCAAGCTGTTCGAGACCGTGGTTCGGCGCTGCATGGCAGAAGGGTTGATAGACGGGGCAGCTTTTGCGGTCGATGCCAGCCTGATTGCCGCTGACGCCAACAAGCAGCGTTCTGCTGCTGGGTCTGACGAGGTTGACTGGAAAGCCATTGCCAGGACGCGCCGATCCGTCCGGGAGTATCTCGACACCCTGGATGAGGCAGCATGGGGCGCGGCGAGCGAAACCGTGCCGAAGTTCATCTCGAAGTCGGATCCGGCCGCGCAATGGACTGGCGCTCACAAAGGACATGCCTTCTTTGCCTACGCCAACAACTACCTCATCGACCTGAAGGTCGCGATCATCGTCGACGTCGAGGCGACGCGAGCGATCCGGCAGGCCGAGGTCGGCGCGGCACGCACAATGATTGAGCGCACTGAAGAGCGCCTTGAACTCTGTCCCGAGCGCCTGGCCGCCGATAGTGCCTACGGCTCGGCGGAGATGCTGGGATGGCTAGTCAACGAGCGGGCGATTGAGCCGCACATTCCGGTGTTCGACAAGTCGGCTCGCACCGATGGAACGTTCGCGCGGGAAGACTTCGCCTACGATCAACAAAGCGACGTTTACATCTGCCCGGCTGGCAAGGTGCTGACTTCCACGGGGACCCTGGTGAATGATGGAGCAACACTGCTCTATCGCGCCGTCAAACATGATTGCGACGCCTGCGAGCTTAAGCCACGTTGCTGTCCGAAGATGCCCGCCCGCAAGGTCCCACGTTCAATCCACGAAAAGGCCCGAGACGTTGCGCGCGATATTGCCAAGACTGATGCCTATGTCAGGTCCCGGCGCGAACGGAAGAAGATTGAGATGCTCTTCGCGCACCTCAAGCGCATCCTGCGCCTCGACCGTCTCAGGCTAAGAGGCCCGTTGGGCGCTCGAGACGAGTTCCTCCTTGCCGCAACGGCGCAGAACCTCCGGAAGCTCGCAAAGCTGATCCCGATCCCTGCGCTCCAGCCCGCCTAGGCGCAATCAAGCACCCGTGCGCCGGTCGCATTGCCCGATCCCAAATTGCCGGTTCGCGGACTTCTTCAACACAATCGGC
>NZ_JADPJL010000017.1 GCF_023073415.1 Bradyrhizobium sp. 190
CGCCAGCGCATGGTGCTGCGCGTCGAGCAGGGCAAGGGACAGAAAGACCGCTACGTCATGCTGTCGGCCAGGTTGCTGGAGGTGCTGACGAACTATTGGCGCGCCGTGCGACCCACCGGGGCATGGATGTTTCCCGGCGCCGTTGCTGGAGAACCGATATCGACAAGCGCCGTAGATGCCACCTGCCGCCAGGCACATCGGGTGTCGAAACTCACCAAGCCGGTGACGCCGCATTCGCTGCGGCACGCATTTGCGGTGCACCTGCTCGAAGCCGGAACCGATCTCCGCACCATCCAGCTCCTGCTCGGCCATCGCAGCCTGTCAACAACCGCTCAATATCTGCGGATCGCTACCAACAAGGTCTGCGCGGCGACGAGCCCGCTTGAACTGCTGCCGCGTCCGATCCCCAAGGCTTCCTCGCCGCCAGCGCTCGAACATTTCTGACGGCCAGCCTCATGGGCCGCTCAGGTCCGGAGGTGGCGGATATCTTCCGTCGCTACGGTGCTGCCTGGCGAGAGCAGCACTGGGCCTCGCTATCGACCGAACGACGCGCCGCGATGATTGCCATCGAGCGCTGCCGAACGTCGGCGCTCGGCGGCCATGTCGAACAGTGCGACCGCTGTGGCGAACGACGGATCGCTTACAACAGCTGCCGTTCCCGCAGTTGCCCCAAGTGCCAGTGGCTCGCCCGAGCGGAATGGATCGAGGCTCGGCGGGAAGAGCTTCTCGATACGCAGTATTTCCATGTTGTCTTCACCGTTCCCGACAAGATCGCCGCGATTGCCTTCCAGAATGCCAGCACGGTCTACAAGATCCTGTTCCACGCGGCCGCCGAGACGTTGCGCACCATCGCTGCCGATCGGCGACATCTCGGCGCGGAGATCGGGTTTTTCGCGGTGCTTCATACCTGGGGTCAGAATCTCAGCCATCATCCCCATCTGCACTGCGTCGTGCCCGGCGGCGGGCTATCGCCCTACGGGAGCCGCTGGGTCGCGTGCCGTCCCGGCTTCTTCCTACCAGTCGCCGTGCTCTCCCGACTCTTCCGGCGATTGTTTCTCGAAGGCCTGCAAAGGGCGTTCGATGCCAGTGAGTTGCGATTCTTTTCGTCATTGGAACGGCTGCACGATCCCGTTGCATTCCGGCGCTATCTGGATCCCGCCCGCCAGGTCAACTGGGTGGTGTATGCCAAGCCACCGTTCGCGGGCGCTGAGCAGGTTCTGGAATATGTCGGACGCTACACACACCGGGTGGCAATCGCCAACAACCGGATTGTCGATATCGAGGATGGCAAGGTACGCTTCCGGTGGAAGGACTATCGCAACGAGAACCGGCAAAAGGTGATGACGCTCGACGCCGGGGAGTTCATCCGGCGTTTCCTCGTCCATGTCTTGCCAGAGGGATTTCAGCGCATCCGTTATTACGGTTTCATGGGCAACCGCTACCGCAAGCAAAAGCTCGCCCGCTGCCGCGAACTGCTCGGAATGCGGCAGTCCGATACGCCCGTAAATGCGAAG
>NZ_JADPJL010000021.1 GCF_023073415.1 Bradyrhizobium sp. 190
CGCACTAGCAGATGCACACATCGTGGCTGCGACGGAATGACTCGCTATGTTGATTTGGTCTTCCATGGTGACGAATTGCTGTGATTCTGTGTCTGGCACTTCGATTCCATTGAGGTGCCAAGATGTTAAACGAACAATACAGGCTTGGTCGGTTCGGGGATGGTCGTCTCGATAAAGGGGGGCGGCCCTGCTCGAAGGAATGGTCACGCGCGCCAGTTCGTGCATGCGGCGGGCGGCCGGAGGCGATCGGGCCAAGATCGTCCGGTACGGCCGATTTCTCGACAATGAGAACGTGAGCTTGGAAGCGCTGCTCGAAGGCTGGGGCGAGCAAACGGCGGTTGCGGCAGTGGGCCGGCACGTGCTGGCGATCCAGGATACCAGCGAGGTCAACTTCAAAACCAAACCCGAGCGCCGGCGCGGGCTGGGTGAGATCGGCAAGGGGAACAGCTACGGCTTGCTGTTACATGCGATGGCGGCCGTGGATGCCGACAGTGACGCCTGTCTGGGTCTGGTTGCCGGGAAGATTTGGACACGCCAGGGCCGGGTCACGGTGCCGCACGATCAGCGACCACTGGAGCAGAAGGAGTCGGAGCGTTGGATCAGCACGGCCAATCGGGCCAAGCAGGTGCTCTCTGCGGCGGCGATGGTCACGGTGATCGACGACCGCGAGGGCGACATCTATGCCAAATGGGCGAGCGTATCGGCCGCAAGCTTCCATCTGCTGACGCGGAGCATGCATGATCGCGTGCTGGCCGAGGGTGCAAGCATGTATGCCACCGTCGCCAACTGGCCCATTGTCGACACCACGACCATTGATGTTGTGGCGCGTGCCGATCGGCCCGCTCGACAAGCCAAGTTGGGGCTGCGGTTTGGTCAGGTCACGCTCAAAAGGCCGCAGAACACCTCGCCAAGCTTACCCAAGACGGTCGAACTCACTTTGATCGAGGTCGTTGAAGTCGATCCGCCGGCAGACATTGAGCCGCTGCACTGGTACCTGCTGACGACCCATGACGTGAGCGCTGTCGCTTCCGCATGGCAGATCGTCAACTGGTACAAAAAACGCTGGATTATCGAGCAGCTGTTCCGCCTGGTCAAAACGCAGGGGCTTCAGCTCGAAGACAGCCGGATCGAAACCGCCGATCGGCTGCTCAAGCTCACCGCGATCGCCGCCAAAGCTGCCGTTATGATCCTGCAACTCGTTCAGGCGCGCGACGGACGCAGCGCCGAACCTGCCAGCAATGCGTTCAATGAAGAGCAGATCAAGCTGCTCGCCGCACTTGCCACCAAGTACGAAGGCAGGACCAAACTCCAAAGTAACCCACATCGCCCGCAAACCCTGGCTTGGGCCTCATGGATCATTGCTCGCCTCGGCGGATGGGATGGATACCCACGCACCAAACCCGGCCCCATCACCATCAGGCATGGCCTCCAATACTTCTTGGGCGTCGCCTCCGCGTGGGAAACCCTCAAAGATGTGTGAATCAGCTAG
>NZ_JADPJL010000053.1 GCF_023073415.1 Bradyrhizobium sp. 190
ACGCGCGTGAGGTTGTAGGCGAGTACGTTCAGCGCCATTTCGGTCGCGACATTGGGCAACCGCTTCATTAGAAAGTGTGTCGCACCCATCCGCATCTTCAGCGTGGCGAACGGATGCTCGACGGTTTCGCGGCGAACACGCATGGCTTGCGGGTTCTGATCGAGCCGCGTCTGCGCGGCCTCGACGACGTGTTCGTGTTCCCAGCGTTTGATGCGGCGCTCGTTGGACGTTGTGCACTGATCCTTGAACGGGCATGTGCGGCACGCCTTCGTCAAGTAAATCCGCATTTTCTGGCCGTCTTCATCAGCGGTGAAGTGGTGCGCCAGCTTCTCGCCGGCCGGGCAGCGATAGACGTCGTCCTTGGCCAATAGACAAAATCAGGTTTCCCAAAGCGGCCTGCCGACTTGGCTCCCGAAGTTTGCGGCTTGGGTAGCGTCACCGCGACCCCGGCCTGTTCGCATGCCAGGATTTCCTCACCTTTAAAGTACCCCCGATCCGCAACGACGTCCAAATGATCGCTGCGCAGCGCGGCTTTCGCCGCCTGCGCCATCGTCGCCAGTTGCGATCTATCGGTGCCGACGTTGGTGACCTCGTGCGCGACAATCAGATGGTTCGTGGTGTCGACTGCACTTTGTACGTTGTAGGCGACCATGCCGGAGCCGCGCCCGCTCGTTGCCATCGAGCGGCAATCGGGATCGGTCAGCGATATCTGCTTGTCGGGCGAGGCGAGCAATGCCTTTTCAATCGCGGCCAGCCGTTTCACTTCTTCTTCGAGCTTCGCCAGCTTTTCCCTAAGCCGCGTCTTGGTCAGAAGCACCGTTTCTGACGGCTCTTCTCCTGCGGCAGTCTGGCGGTCGGCGGTGTCCAGTTGACTCATGTAGCGCGCCACGCTCTCTTCGATCTGCTTCTGGCGGCGCTGGATCTTGCCTTGCGTGAAGTTGTTGTCGCGACTGTTCACGGCCTTGAACTTGCTGCCGTCGATGGCAACGCTGGCCTTCGTCAGCAGGCCCATCTTGCGGCACAACTCGACGAATTGCGCGCAAACCTTCCTGATCGCGGGGCCATTGTCCTTGCGGAAGTCGGCGATGGTTTTGTGATCCGGCGCGAGCCGTCCGGTCAGCCACATCACCTCGAGATTGCGGCCAGCCTCACGCTCCAGCCGCCGGCTCGATTGCACCCGGTTGAGATAGCCGTAAATGTAAAGCTTGAGCATCGGCGAAGGATGGTACGCCGGCCGGTCGCCGCAGGATCAACGCCATCGAACCCGAGGTCGCGCAGTTCCAACGCATCCACGAACACATCGACCGCGCGAATAGAATTGCTCTCGTCGACCCAATCATCGAGGCATTCCGGCAACAGCGTCGTCTGCTGGCGATCCGCCCCTTGAACGAAACCCTGCATCACTTCCCCCGCCGATTCAGCAAGGGAATCATAGCATCGACGGGGTTTTCACACAGC
>NZ_JADPJL010000075.1 GCF_023073415.1 Bradyrhizobium sp. 190
CTTTGCCCACCCTCATATGGGGATTTGTGAGTCAAGTCCTTTGACGGGCTTGGGTTGGGTTTGGCAGGGCGCGAGGGCGGCGCGCGAAGCCATGCGAAGCGCAGCGCGCCGACCGGCCTGCGTACTGGGATTGGCTTCCGAAGATTGCTGCAGCTCACTGCATCACCTCATATCCGGTTGGACCGTCGGTCCAGACCCACATTCCGCATGCTTGCGGCGAGGAAGCCATGAGGATGAGACCCATCTACGAAACGGCTGTTTGTTCGGCCCATGGGTGGCACGGTCATCATCCATCCCGCACTGCCCGCGGCGTCGAGCCGCAGCGCCGGCGCGTCGTTCTTGCGTTTATGCCTTCATCATGGCCTGCTCGGGAACGAGACCGGTGGTGAGATAGCGCCATAGCGCCACGATCAGCTTGCGCGCCAGGGCGATGATGGCGATCCGCCTGGCCCGTTTACCCGCGTTGGCAGTGCGCGCGGCAAACCACCGGCTGAGCGCGCTGTCCGGCTGATGCCGCTGCCACAGCCAGGCAAGTTCGACCGCCTTGAGGCGGGCGCGGGGGTTGCCTGCCTTGCTGATCCCCTGTTCGCGATCGATGCCGCCGCTGCGCCATGGACTGGGTGTCAGTCCGCAATAGCTGGCGACCTCGCGCCGATTGCGGAAGTCCTTGTAGAACACCTCGTTGGTGAGCGTGGCGGCGAAGACCGGGCCTAGTCCCTTGAGCCGCAGCAAGAGATTGCGCCGCTCGGCCATCGGCGCCGGTGCAGCAGCCACTGCCGCAGTAGGCGCCTGTTCCAGCGCGGCAAGTTGTTCACGCACCAGCATCAACCGCGCATGCTCGCGCGCAACTTCGGACATCAGATGCGGCGGCACCGGACGGCTTTGCCGATCCCGTTGCTGCGCCAGCCAGCTCAGCCAATCTGATCGCCGCGGGTTGCTGACTGCCATTCCCATCAGCCGCAGCAGCGCCTTGATCCGGTTGGTATGCCCGGTCTGTTCCTTCACCAGTCGATCGCGTTCGCGGCTGGCGCGTCTGACGTCTTCCTGCTCCACGCTCGGCACGCGAACGATCCGCACCACCCGCGGCTCGCCGCGCAGATGCGCCATCAACGTGCGCAGCAGAAGTTCGCCGTCGATGCGGTCCGTCTTGGCCCGCCGCGACCGCTGTTCCACCGCAATGCTCGCGGGATCGAATACCAGGTTCGTAATCCCGGCCGCCGTCAGCAGCCGATGCAGCCAAAAGCCGTCATAGCCGGCTTCGTAACAGGTCACGACCTTGGGAGCCGTCCCCAGCTTGCCCGCCGCCCGCGTCCGGACGCCCTCCAGCAATGCCAGCAACCCGGCATCGTCACCGCCCTCAAGCGTCCGACGCGAGATCCGGTCCCGGTCCGGGCTGTGCA
>NZ_JADPJL010000079.1 GCF_023073415.1 Bradyrhizobium sp. 190
CGCATTGCCTCGCCAGAAATGTTCCTGAATGCTGAGTTGTTGCCTCACGTAATCTGCTCCCCTGCGAAACGGGCGGCCGGGGGCGACGATGGGGCGATTGAGCATGGCGACGCGCAAGGAACTGAAGTCTGTTTTGGCGCGGCGCTACAGGATGTCTAGCCGTGTCGAAAAGGGCCGTATCCTCGACGAGTTCGTTGCGATCACGGGGTTCCATCGGAAGCATGCGATGCGGTTGCTGCGCTGCGATTCTGAGGGCCAGACGGTGGGTCGCCGCAATCGTCTGCGGATCTACCAAGACGCGGAGAGAAATGCGCTGATACTGCTTTGGGAGGCTGCAGACCGGGTGTGCGGCAAAGGCCCTGCTGCCGATCTTGATTGAATCGATGGAGCGGCACGGCCATATCGACTTGGCGCCAGAGATTCGGGCTAAATTGTTGTCGATGAGTGCGGCAACGATCGATCGGTCGCTTCGAAGCGTTCGAGAGCAAAGCGGCCGGCCGCGCCGTCGCTCTGTAGCAAGTGCTCTGCGACGCAGCATCCCTATTCGTACTTCGGCGGATTGGGGAGATCCGGCGCCCGGCTTCGTCGAGGCCGATCTCGTTGCGCACAGCGGTCCTTCGGCGCGGGGCAGTTTCGTCCAGACGCTCGTTCTCACGGACATCGCGACCGGTTGGACGGAATGCGCGCCACTTCTGGTGCGTGAACAGAGATTGTTGAGCACGGTTCTGACTGAACTTCGTAGACAGCTACCGTTTGCGCTCCTGGGTCTGGACACCGATAACGACTCTGTGTTCATGAATGAGACCTTGAAGGTGTATTGCGAACAAGCTGGCATCGTCTTCACGCGCTGTCGCCCCTATCGCAAGAACGACCAGGCCTTTGTCGAGCAGAAGAACGGCGCGGTGGTCCGACGAATGGTCGGTTACCGTCGATTCGAGGGGCTCGAAGCGGCTGCTCTGCTGGCTCGGCTTTACCGTTCGGCCCGCTTGTTCGTGAACTTTTTCCAGCCGTCGTTTAAATTGATACGAAGGGAGCGCGACGGAGCGCGTGTCCACAAAACGTACAGCGCCCCCGCGACCCCGCATCAGCGGCTGGTTGCCGAAGCAAGAACACCTGATGCCATCCGCGCCCGCGTCAATGAAATCTATGCCAGCCTGGATCCGGTCGCCTTACTGCGCGATATCCGAGCCGTGCAGGAGCAGTTGGCCAGTCTCACCGACGCCGCCCCAGCAAGCCATCCAACTGCGATGCCGCCGATTGAACAGTTCTTGTCGAGCTTGCGAATCGCATGGAAAGAAGGAGCGGGACGCCCGACCGACAGGCCAATTGCGAAGCTGAAGCGAGAGCGACGACGCCCCGATCCGCTGGTCAAAGCCACGCCACAGCTGCGCGA
>NZ_JADPJL010000011.1 GCF_023073415.1 Bradyrhizobium sp. 190
CTAGTAGCTCTGCACAGTGATTATGACTCTTTGGAAGCGGCGGGATAGGCGCGGGCCATTTTGGCGCGCGCCTTATCTGTTGTGAACATCCATTTGATGCGTGAGCGGGCGGCATTTCGCTTCCGTTCCCAGGCAGCGATTTCGCGGCGCAGCCGCTTGGGATCATCGATCCTGCGATCCAGGCACTGGCCCGCAGGACGCCGATTTCGATTTCAACCATGTTGAGCCAGCTTGCGTGCTTGGGGGTGTAGTGGAACTCGAGCCGTCGCAAAATCTGCCTGGCTTCGGCGGGCGGGAACGCCTGATACAGGGCGCCGGCCGAGTGGGTCGATAAATTGTCCTGAACGACCCGGATGATCTCGGCATCGGGATAATGGATGTTGACGAGATCGCGCATGCATTGAGCATAGTCTTCTGCGGCTCGCCGCTCAGTGACTTTGACCTTGCGCCAGGGACGATGCACGTCGAGGAGGACAAAGAGATTGACCGTGCCATTGCGACGATACTCGTAATCGTAACGTTCGAGCTGGCCCGGCCTGGCCGGGATGGGCTGACGGACCTCGCCGATAAGTTGCACCGGGCTTTCGTCGAAGCACACCACCGGCCGCTTGGGGTCGGAAGCCTCGGCGTAGAGGTCGAGGACATCCTCCATACGGGCAACGTATTCGCCATCGACCTGCGGAATGCACCACATGTCTTTGCGCCAGGGTTTGAGGCCATTTTCGGCCAAACGCCGCCGAACCGTCTCGTGCGACAGGCTCTTGTGTTCGGTGAGCTTGACCATCGCACCTGCCAGCAGCTCGAGCGTCCAGCGGGCACGGCCTTCTGGGGGGCTGGCGCAGGCCGTCGCCACCAGCAGGGCTTCTTCCTTGCCCGTGAGTTTGCGGTCCGCCCCGGGACGCGGCTCCTCGCTCAGCGCCCGTTCCAGATTGCCTTCCACGAAGCGTCGCTTGGTCCGGTACACGGTCGAGCCGCCCACGCCGACGCCCCTGGCGATCTCCTCGTCGCTGGCCCCGGCGTCGGCGGCCAGCAAAATCTGTGCTCGTTTGAGCTTGCGCGACGCATGTTTACCGCCGCCGAGCAGCGCTTTGAGTTCGATGCGCTCGACTTGGCTGAGTTCGACCCGATAGCGTACGTTCATGCCTGCCTCCTTGAATGAGGCACGCACGAACAACTGAATCGGATGGCCGGTGTGAGTCCTTCGGCAAAAACCTTCACGCCCAAACAGGGGCAGTACCTAGCCTTTATCCACCTCTATACGCGGCTGCACCGCAGACCTCCGGCGGAAACCGACATGCAGGAATATTTCCGTGTCAGCCCGCCCTCGGTTCACCAGATGGTGCTGACGCTGGAACGAGCCGGCCTCATCACAAGGCAGCCAAGGACGCC
>NZ_JADPJL010000039.1 GCF_023073415.1 Bradyrhizobium sp. 190
ACCATGCCCATCGAAATAACAGCCTCCGAACTCCCAAAAAGGAGCCGAAACTGACATCTCTACTTTGCTCAGTGCTGACATTTTAGCTTTGCTGCTACACGGAGGATTCGCAAATCAGTTGTTATGGAAGAGGCCGGCCAACGGCCGACTTTCCGGCAAGCCTTATCCGACGGAGGAAATTTGCTAAACCTACCGGCAGCCCAGAAAGCGGCGTCTATTGTGAAGCAATTCACAGTGCAATCACAAAATGAGGCGATAATTATTCTCGATTGGGGGAGGATGCGCCATGCGCTATATTTTGCTTGTCATGCTGGCTCTCGTATCCCAAGGCGGCAATGCGCTCGCTTGGGGAGATGAAGGGCATAAGATCGTCTGCGAAATCGCCTTCCGCCTGGCGCAGCCGGATACACGAGCTGCGGTACGTAAGCTGATACGGTCCGACACGGAATTCGATACCTTTAGTGAATCCTGCGTATTTCCCGATCATCCAAGAAAACGCGCCTCCGAGCATTTCATCAACTTGGCGCGTAATTCGCAGGGCCTGATTTCAGACGAATGTCCTCAAGCGGAGAAGTGCGTACTCAGCGCCATCTTGAACGACAGCCAGATCCTTGGGTCAAAATCCGCAAAAAAGGCCGACAGATTGCTCGCCCTGAAATTCCTGGGCCATTGGGTCGGAGATATTCATCAACCATTGCATGTATCGTTCGAAGACGATCGTGGAGGCAACAACATCTCCGTCAGCGGGAAGTGTTCGGGAAAGCTGCACTCAACGTGGAATACCTGTCTCGTCCAAAATGCGGTCGGCACCGAGTTGCGGATGCGGTTGACGAACTCATCGACGCGATCACTCCGGAGATGATGACCCAGTGGAACGCTTCCGACCCTCGTGAATGGGCGAACGAGTCATTTGCCATCGCGGAGGCGGTCAACACCGGCTACTGCCTGATGCATGAAGCATCGTGTGATTTGCCTAACGCTGCACACGTAACCGTCGATGCGACTTATCTTGAGACGAACAAACCTGTTGTAAGGGAGCAGCTGCAAAAGGCCGGCGTCCGGCTTGCCCGCATTCTCGATACGGCGTTCGGAAACTGACTTGCGATATCGGCCCGGCGTCGAACTCGGTGCAGGGGTTTCGTCCCGAAGCCTGGTTCAGAATTTCCCGCCAACGGTTGTCGTTTGATCGCCGAGTTTGTTGCAACAAAGTTGAGATGTCCCTAACTCTGCAAAGTTGAAATGTCACTCGGCGGCCTCGCTGGTAGTGTGAGCCGGCGCCGCGGAGACCACCATAT
>NZ_JADPJL010000003.1 GCF_023073415.1 Bradyrhizobium sp. 190
TGATATTATCCCCTTTAAGTAGACAGTGTGTAAAAAGCGCATTAAAGTCTACTTTGGAGGGGATTTTTTCCATGGGCGAAATAAGAAAGACATATGACATCGAATTTAAGCGCAAGGCTGTTGCGATGTTCCTGGAGGAAGGTCTTGGCTACAAGACGGTAGCCAAGACCTTGGGCATCGATGATAGGATGGTTCGAAGATGGGTGGCTCACTACGAGCGAGAAGGAATTGAGGGTCTCAAGGAAAAAAGAGGCACCTCGACGGGTTCGAAGAACGGGAGACCGAAGAAGGCCAAAACCTTGGAGGAAGAAGTCCTGCGGCTGCGAGCGGAGAATGCCTTGCTAAAAAAGCTATGGGAACTGCAAAGGGGGCAAGAGCAAAGCGACGTCAAACCTACCAAGCCATCGAAGCGCTAACCAGCAACTACCCCGTGGCCTTGCTGTGTGAACTGGCAGGTATCGCTCGAAGTAGTTACTACAAATGGGCAGCCAGAAAGAATAATCCAACGCCCAAACAGATCGATGAGCAGGCTCTGAAAGAGAAGATTCTAGAGTGCCATACTCAGCTAAAGGGCATTTACGGATACCCACGGATTCGTGTCTGGCTAAAGAAAACCTTTGGCTTGAACGTCAACCATAAGCGTGTGTACCGGCTGATGAAAGAACTGGGGATTCGTGCGCGTATTAGGCGAAGGAAGCCATACTTTGGCCGTCGGGAGGCAGGGATTACCTCAACCAATGTACTGAATCGGGATTTTAACGCCACGGCACCCAATACGAAATGGGTCACCGATGTGACCTATCTGCCAATCGGCTCTCGCTTTCTGTACCTGTCGGTTATTTTTGACCTGTATAACAACGAGGTGGTTGCCTTTCGGATCGGACGCCACAACAATTTAAAGCTTGTGCTGGAGACCGTACAAGCAGCTGTACATAAACGCAAAGTAGCCAACCTGCTGCTCCACAGCGACCAGGGCTTCCAGTATACTCACAAGGAGTACCATGCTTTTTTGAAGCGTAAGAAAATTAAAGTGAGTATGTCGCGTAAGGGAAACTGCTGGGATAACGCTTGTATCGAGAGCTTCTTTGGACACCTGAAGTCAGAATGTCTTCGACTCGACACTTTCTCGACCGAGGAAGAGCTCGTAAAGGCAATTGAACGATATATCCATTTTTACAACCATGAACGTTTTCAACAAAAACTAAACAACCTTAGTCCGGTTGAGTACCGAACTAGGGTTGCTTAAGGCTGCTTTTTTAGGCTGTCTACTTGACAGGGTTAAGTTCA
>NZ_JADPJL010000023.1 GCF_023073415.1 Bradyrhizobium sp. 190
CGCACCAAACCCGGCCCCATCACCATCAGGCATGGCCTCCAATACTTCTTGGGCGTCGCCTCCGCGTGGGAAACCCTCAAAGATGTGTGAATCAGCTAGTGCGAACGCAGGGACCCATACGCCGCGGCCCATGTAATGGGCACGACCGAAGACGGCTTCGCTTCAACAACTCACGACCGTAATCGACCAACGCAGAGCGTCAGCCACCGCGCTCCTATCGAGAGATCACGCGGTATGGGTCCCTGCGTTCGCAGGGACGACGAGGGAGTGGGCTTTGTATCCTCAAACAATCAGATCGCTTAGATCGCGCCACTCCAGATTCTCGCGCTCGATCAGCTCGATCTTCCAGTCCCGCTTCCAGCGCTTGAGCTGCTTTTCACGCGCAATCGCTTCATCCGGCCGCTCGAATGCCTCGACATAAACCAGGCGATAAACGCCGTAGGTTTTGACGAACGAGGAGCCTTCGCCATTGCGATGCTGCTCCATCCGTTTCGCGAGAGAATTGGTCACGCCGATGTAGAGGGTGCCGTGACGCCGGCTCGCGAGGATGTAAACGTAGTACATGCGCGAAACACTGATGTCGTCCCTGCGAACGCAGGGACCCATACCGCGTGATCTATCGATGAGACGCGGTAGCTATAACTTATCACACAACCAGCGCCGGTGGCTATGGGCCCCTGCCTTCGCAGGGTCGACGGCAGAGTTGCAGCCGCCCGCACCTACTTCCCGTCCGCGCTCGCCGTCACCGCCCGCACCGGGTCGCCCTCGCGCAGCAGCGCGCCGGCGCGCGCCACCACGATGTCGCCCTCAGTCAGCCCCGAGGTGATCTCGACCTGTCCGGCCGACATCAGCCCCGTCTCCACCCGCCGCGTTTCGACGCGCGCGCGCCGCACCACCTGCACCACGGTGCCGGCGGAGCCATAGAGGATGGCGGTGAGCGGCACCGAGACGCCGCAGCTCTGCCCGGTCTTGATCTGCGCGCGGCCTGAGGAATTGACCAGCAGGCGGCGGTTGGTGGTGACGCCGAGGAACACCTGCGCGAGCTGGCTGTTCGGCTCCACCGTGGTCGACAGCCGCCGCACCTTGCCATCGACCTCACCGGCGCCGATCACCTTGATCCGCGCGGTCTGGTTGACCTGAAGCTTTGCGATATCACGCGTCGGCACCATGCCGACCAGGTCGAACTCGCCGCGCGCGATGATCGAGAACAGCGCCTCGCCCTTGGCCGACGCCATCGCACCGACGGAAGCCGTCGTGGCCGAGATCACCCCGCCCACCGGCGCCTGCACCGTGATCTGCCCGCCCTCGGGGGGGGTCAGCCGCGCCAGCACCTGCCCCGCGGTAACGCTGTCCCCCGCATCCACCATCACCTCGGCGACCTTCAGCCCCATCCGTTCGGGGCGCACCTGTGTCTCCTCGCGCGCAATGATGGTGCCGGAGACTTCGACGATGTTGGCGAAACAGGATTTGGCGGCTTTGAGGACGGTGACCGCGGCGCCCTTCGGGGGAGTTTCTTCTTCGGCGGCGAGGGCAGGAGAAAGGCAGAGCAAGCCCGCGGTAATCAGGGCAGTGAGCTTCGGCGCAAGGTCGCGCGCGGCAAAGGCGGGCATCGGCAATTCCCTCTCAAATTCAGGGTCTTGGATATCAGAAAGCGCGCCTCGCAGCCAAGCGCCAAGAATGTCACCCCTCCGCCAGGCTGACGGGCTCCGCCGGCCCGGTCATCCCCACGGGCGATGTGCCGCGCGATCACAGGATTGACAGATGACGCATGAGTGAGCGGGAGCATATGGCCGGCGGCCGGCAAATGCCGGACCTCGGCGCCATCCATGATCGCACCGAGCCGCTGCACCATGCGTTGGGTGAGATAGGGCGACAGCCCGCCAGAAAACAGGAACGCGAAGCGAGGCCGCTGCGACCGCGACGTTCTCTTCGACGAAGGCCGCCGTTAAATCGAAAGCGAGCTTGCGGGCGCGCTCGACCATGCGAAGGCGCGCGCTGGCCGGCAGCGGATCCTGCGGTCCCGAGCGGCGATTGGGGCATCGGCGGTCAGTCGTCGACCACGGAAGCCGTCAAGGATCTCGCGGCCGGCGGAAAGGTGGCCTGACGCGCTGTCGGCCTTGCATCGCCAGCGGGCTGGTCCTGCCGGCGATCGGTGCGCATCGCTTCCTCATTTTGATCTGTCACGCAGCCGTGTCCGGTGCTCGTCGCCGCGCCGAACGCTGCTGACACCATGCTGGCAGCAGGCCTTCGATAGAAAGGTAGGCGTCAAGCTCACCGGGTTCCGGCTACTCTTGAAAGAATATCGCCATGACGATGCTGACCACCATTCCGACCTCCGCCACCAGGCCATTTGCCTGGCGAACTGCAGTTTGGCTGGCGCGCCTGCGCCGTCTCGTCAACCGCTTCCTTGCGGCGGTGATCGCGCGCCACGAGCGCCACGCCGCGCGCGTAGCCCTGCACAGGCTCGACGACCGCCAGCTCCAGGATATCGCGATGAGCCGCTCCGAGATCGAGAGCAGGCTCGAAGAATTGGCGCAGACCCGCGCGCGAATGCAGCAGCCCAGTTGGCACTGACGGTGGAGAGAACGTGCCGGGTTGTTTGACATAAGGGCAGAGCCGTAGAGCCGTAGGGTGGGCAAAGCGAAGCGTGCCCACCATCTCTCTCCAGCGCGACGTTGCATGGTGGGCATGCTTCGCTTTGCCCACCCTACAAGATCGACTACTGCATCTTCTTCCTTCGCGCCGCCGCCGCATCGACGACATTGTCGACCGCCTCGCGCCAGCTCATGATCTCCGCCGCAAGAATCGGATGATTGAATCCCTTCAAATTCAAATCATCGATCGGCCGCCCTTCCACCCATGGCTCGACCATCCCGTAGACGCGCCTGCTCACCACGATCTGGTTGGCCTTGGCTTCATCGCACAGCCGCGATGCCAGATTGGTGACGCTGCCGATCGCGGCGTATTCCAGCCGCTGCTCGAAACCGATCTGGCCAAGCGTGGCATAGCCCAGCGCAATGCCGATGCCGAAGCCGAGATTGTGGCCGCGGTTGCGCCACTTCTCGGTGAGTTGACCGATGGTGTCGCGCATCTCGACCGCCATGCGAACGGCGCGCGCGGTGTGGTCGTCGAACTGGATCGGCGCGTTGAACAGGATCATCACGCCGTCGCCGGCATAGCGATCGAGCGTGCCTTCATACTTGAAGATGAGTTCGCCGAGCGCGGCGTGATATTCACGCAGCACGTTCATCGCCTCCTCGGGCTCGGTCGTCTCGGTGAACGCCGTAAAACCGCGCAGATCGCAGAACACCACCGTCACCTCGCGGCGATGGCTGTCGAGCAGGCCCTCATGGCCGTCGGAGGAGGCAATCAGTTGTGCCACCTGCGGCGCCAGGAAGCGCTCCAGACGCCGGATGCGCTCGATCTCGCCGAGCTGCGTCTCGACGCGCTCCTCCAGCGAGCGATTCCAGTCCCTGAGCTGGTCGGTCTGCTCCTGCAGCTTGTCGGCCTGCTCGCGCACGATGTCGTTGGCAGCCAACAGCTCGCGGCTCTTGTGGTCCACCTCGGTGAACAGCCGCGCATTGCGCATCGCCAGCACCGCCTGGTGCGCAAACGTCTTCATCAGCCCGATCAGGTTGTCGGAGAAATCGCCGGCGTTCTGCCGCAGCACCACCAGCGAGCCCAGAATGCCGGTCTGGTCGACCAGCGGCACCACCAGCACGGAGTTGAAGCCGGCTTCGAGCGCGACGTCGCGCAAGGGATGTTCGGGCGTCGCGCCGAGCTGGGGAATGGCGATCGGCTCGCCCGTGGTGGCGGCCACGCCGAGCGGGGAGTTGTCGGCGTTGATGGCGCGGTGGTGGCCTTCGGCCGATTGGTCGATGCCGATGGATTCGGCGAGGCTGAACTGGTGATTGCCGGCGTCATAGCCGTAGATCAGCACGGCGTCGGCATGGGTGATTTCCAGCGCGCGCGCGGCGACCGTCGGCAGCACGGCGTTGAGATCGAGCGAGGAGGCCACCGCGCGGCCGACCTCCTCGAGCACCTTGAGCTCGTTGATCGATTGCGCCAGATCCCGCGTGCGCTCCTTCACCTTGGATTCAAGGTTCGAATAGGTCTCTGCGAGCTGGCCGGCCATGCCGTTGAACTGGTTGGCCAGCTCCTCCAGCTCGTCCGACGTCTTCACCTCGATGCGGTGGCCGAAATCCCCGGCGCCGAGACGCCTGGCGCCGGCCTGCAGCGCCGTGATCGGCACCAGCATGCGCCGCGCCATGATGGTGCCGGCGATGATCGCGACCACGAGGCCTAATCCGATCAAAAGCGCTATCCGTATCAGTTGATCGCGGATCGGCGTCAACGCCTGCGCGGTCTCCTGTTCGAAGAACACATGCCAGCCGAGCTTTGGCACCAGGCTCGACGTGGTCAGAACGGCGTTGCCCCTGTCATCCTTGCCCGATGCCGGCGCCACGCCGCCGGGCTTGCTGACGGCCAAGACCTGCGGCAGCTTCGACAGATTCTTGCCGACCTCGGGCCCGCTCGAGGAGGTGGCCAGCACGTCACCCTTGGAATCGGTGATATAGGCAAATGCCACCTTGCCGACCTGGGCATCGATCAAAAACTCCGACAGGAAATCAAGGTCGATCTCGGCGACGGTGGTGCTGCCATCGGCATGCGACAGCGCGATCGACATCAACGGCCGCTCACCGCGGAAGTAGGCCGGTGCAAAACTGGTGCCGCGCGAGATGGTCTCGGTGAATCTGCGGGAAAAATCGGCGCCGCTGCCGAGCGTGACGGTCTGGCGCGTGTGGCGGAGTTGCTCACGGCCCTGGCCGTTGAGGAACGAGAGCTGGCTGACCTGCGGCACCTGCCGCAGCAGTTGCGCATAGTCTTCGCGGTGCTGCTCCAGCGTTGCGGCTTCGGTGATCTTGGTAGCGCTGGCGCGCGTCACCCAGGAAATCTGCCGCTCGAGGTCGGACAGCGATTGCTGGATTCGCTTGGCGGTCGCCTCCGCCTTCTCGCTCATGCCGTCGCTAACCGAGCTCTTGATGCCGCGATAGGTGATCCAGATTTCCATCGCGCCGTTGACCGCCAGCACGAACACGACGAGGCCGACCAGGGCTACGACGTATTTGGCGAACAGGCCTTCGCGCAGGAACCCTGCTCTGTCCTTGACCTCGTTCATCCGGACCCTCGTGCGCCACGGCCTGCGCGCGCATCGGTTTGTCACTGGCGCCGGTCTGTCTCGGCAGCCCCGGCATAGGGGCCTGTTTAGCACGAATTGGGGGGAGGGGCTGTGAGCCCGCCAACATGGTTAGCCCTGATTTAGGGCAGGAATCGCAGGATTCATCGCCATGCCTGGGCTTGTCCCGCGCATCCACGCCCTTCGATCGCCTCAGCAAAGATGTGGATGGCCGGGACAAGCCCGGCCATGACGGAGAGGGAGCCTCACCGATTGAAAAGCTGCCGCAAGACCTCGTTCATTGGCTGACTGTCCTGCTCGGCGGTCGTATCGCTCGGCGGCGCCGGAGGGGCGGGCTCGTCGGGAGCGGCTTGGGTCGGCGCCTCGGCGGGCGAGGTGCGGCTCGGGATGCTCCGTTGACCGCCCGGCCGCGCACCGCCTTGACCTTGCCCTTGGCTCTGACCGGCGCCGCCTTGATTCAATCCGCTCAGGCCCTGCTGCAAGAGATTGCCGATGGTCTCGCCGAGCTGGCCGCCGAGCGGACCAGTCGGCTGCTGGCCACCAGCCGCGCCCTGTCCACCGGCACCGCCTTGTTGTCCGCCGGCCGTGCCCGGCTGTCCGCCAAGCAGGCTGCCGATCGCGGCCCCAAGCCCGGCGCCGTTCTGGCCGAACAGGCCCTTGCCCATTTCCTTCAGCTTGGCATAGGCGGCGTCGGGATTGTCGAGGATGCCCTGCATCTCCGGATAAATCCGCGGCGCGCCCCACGGGCCCGAGATCATCACGGGAATGCCGAGCCCGACCGGATCGGTGACACGGCCCTGGCCTTCGGTGGTCATCACGAGCTTCGGCTCGACGCGGAATCCGATCTGCTTGGTGCCGAGGTCGATGGTGCCTGCGCCGGTCATCTTGACCAGCGGGCCGACCAGATTGAGATCGGTGGTCTGCGCCTGGCCCTTGTCGATCTTGAACGACGCCGACAATTGCGAGAGATCCGTCGCCTTCTCCTCGCTCTCCTGCCAGCCCGACAAGGTGCTCGCCGTCAGCGACCGGATCATCTGCGCGACGTTGAGCCCCTTGATGGCGCCGTCCTGAAATACGACGAAGGCGGTGCCGGCCATGTTCGACATGATCGCGCGCTGGCTGGTGCCGGAGGAGCGCACGCTGAGCTTCGCCTGCATCTTGCCGTCGATCCTGTCGAAATCCGCCAGGCCCTGCAGCAGCGGAAGCGCGCGTACGCCGGCAAGGTCGGCCCGCATCGCGTAGGTGGGATTGGCGGTGGAAACGTCGACGGTCAGATCGCCGTTGGCGTTGCCCTCATAGGCACCGAGGTTCGAAACCTGCGCCTTCAGGACGCCGCTTGCGAGCGTGGCGTCGATCGCGGCGGGGGTGAAGCGCGCGTCGCCGACGTTGAGCTCGGCCGCGGAAATGCGCACCTGCAGGTCGATATAGTTGAGGCCGTTGATGTCGATCGGCGCACTGCTCCAGGGCTGCGCCGACGAACTGCCGGTGCTGCGCGTCGTCGCGATCGCGAGCTTCTGGAAATCGAGGTCGAGCTTCACCAGCGGCTTGCTCGACAGATCGACCGAGGCCCAGCCGTTGAATGCGGCATCGCCGAGCGCGCCGGTGACGCCGTTGATCATCACGACCGAGCCGTTGAGGCGGGCTTCGGCCTTGGCCGTGAGCGGGGCGCGCAACAGGTCTGGCGCGTCGATCTTGATCTCGGCCGGGATATTTTGCCGCTCGATCGGCGGCGCCGGCGCCGCCGCCTTGATCTCGAATTTCAGCGGATAGCCGTTGCGGCGGGCGCTGCCGGACACCACGACCTTGCGGTCGGAATCGATGGTGACGTCGGCGTTGACGGTCTCGATCCTGTTCTCGACGCGGTCGCGCAGGTTGGAGAACACGATGGTGCCGCCGGTGACGCTGATGTGCTCGATCGAAAAGGCGTCAGCCGCCTTGCCGGCAGCAGGCTTCGAGGGAGGACTGGCCTCCCTGACGCGCTCGCGCCGCAGCGGCAAGTTCACGACCGGGCGGACGATGACGAGCTCGGTGATGTACGGCTTGCCTGCCCACAGGCTCGCGAGCGTCACGTCCGCCTCTATGCTTGAGGCCGTGAAGCGGTGGTTGATGTCGCGGTCCTTCGGATCCTGCAGCGTGACATCGTTCAGCGTGATGTTGAGCGATGGCCACAGGCCGATCTTGGCGCCGCCATTGATGGCGAGCTTGTAGCCGGTCTCGCGCTCGACCCGTTCCTGGATCTGCGCCGTCAGGAAGCCGGACGGGATGCCGATCACCAGCAGCAGCGCGATGACGACGATCACGGCGGCAATGGCGGCGCCGGCAAGTTTCAGTGCTTTCATATCGACATTCCAGACCGCGCGAACGGCACTTATTTCGGTGGCGCGAGACGCGGGCGCAACCGGTCAGGCGAGCTTATCCCGGAAAGGGGTGGGGCCCAAAGAAGCCAAAAATATTCCGGGGGTACTGCAAAGTTATGTGACTTATGACACACTCGGCGGCGCTGGAATCCTGCTAACGGCCCAAGTGGGGCAGGTCCGGGCCGATTTGGAAGGTAATAGTACAATGAGCAAACAGGCCGAATTTGCGGTCATTTTGAAAATGAACCCGATGTTTGCGGATCTGGGCGCCGACGAGTTGCAGCGCATCTCCGGTCTTTGCCACACCGAGCAGCTCGGCCTCGGCCAGATGCTGTTCCAGAAGGGCGATGCGGGCGATGCCCTGTACGGGGTCCGCCGCGGCCAGATCCGGATCGAGACCGGCGCCTCCGACGGCAGCCGCCTGACGCTGAATTTCATGGGCCCCGGCGATCTGTTCGGCGAGGTCGCCGTCCTGGACGGCCAGAGCCGCACCGCGGACGCCACCGCCGGCGAGCCGTCGGAACTGTTCGTGCTGCGGCGCGAGGATTTCCTCGCCTTCCTGGAACGCGAGCCCAAGGTCGCGATCAAGATCATGATGCTGCTCTGCCAGCGCATCCGCTGGCAGAGCGAGCGGATGGAAGAATCCGTGCTGCAGCCGCTGCCGGTCCGCCTGGCGCGAAGGCTCTGTGCGCTGGCCTCTGACTTCGGTTCCGAAGTGCACATCTCGCAGGAGCAACTCGGCGTCTTCGTCGGCGCCGCGCGCGAAAGCGTCAACCGTCAACTGCAGCTCTGGCGCAAGGACGGTATTCTCGATCTGCAGCGCGGAAGAATCCTACTGCAGAACATGACCAAGCTGACGGCGGTGGCAAGGAACGAGTGAGGTTCTCTCCGTCGTCAACCATGACCTGCTGTGGTATGGTGACCGCATGAACAGGATACTCAAGGAAGTGATCGAGCATGCCCAGACCTGGCCCCAGGAGGACCAGGAGGAACTCGCCGAGTACGCCCGCGAAATCGAAGCGCGTCGGACCGGCGTCTATACGATGTCAGACGATGAGCGAGCGGCGGTCCGGAGAGGGTTGGCTGAGGCCGATCGCGGAGAATTCGTGTCGGACGAAATCATCGCCGAAACCGACAAGCGCCACGACGGATGAAGATACGCTATACGCCCGCTGCCTTCTCCGACAGAGAGCGAATAATTGAATACTTGAGAGAACGATCTGCTGGCGGTGCGAGGAACGTAGCGGCAAGCATTCGCGAGGCAGTAGCCCAGCTCAAAGACCATCCACACAGCGGTTATCGGACGGATGATCCCGACGTGCGGGTAATATTTGTCGTCCGTTATCCCTACAAGATCTTCTATCGGGTACGAGACGCGATAGAAATTCTGCACATCCGGCACTCGTCTCGAAGATCATGGAAGAACGATCGGTAGCCGGCTTTACCCCAAGTGCGTGCCGCCCCCTCCCTCACTTCGCCGCGGGCGACATCGCTGGCGGTACGGAGGGCGGCCCTTTTGCGGGCGGCTCGTGATGATCCGATCCGTGACCAGTTTCTTCCGGCTCGCCGCTTGAGACCAGCAGCTTCTGCCCCCAGCGCCAGCACAGCGCGCCGAGATCGTCCATCACCATGAACATTGCCGGCACGAACACCAGCGACAGGATGGTGGAGAAGATCAGGCCGCCGATCACGGCGAGCGCCATCGGCGAGCGGAATTCGCCGCCGGCGCCAAACGCCAGCGCTGAAGGCATCATGCCCGCGGCCATCGCGATCGTCGTCATCACGATCGGACGCGCGCGCTTCATGCCGGCGTCGATCATGGCGTCTTCGCGTTTCTTGCCCTCGCGGATTGCTTCGACCGCGAATTCGACCAGCATGATGGCGTTCTTGGTGACGATGCCCATCAGCATCAGGATGCCGATCCACACCGGCGTGGTCAGTTGCTTGCCGGTGAGCAGCAAGGCTGCGATCGCGCCGCCGATCGAGAGCGGCAACGAGAACAGGATGGTGATCGGCTGCAGGAAGGTGCCGAACAACAGCACCAGCACCGCATAGACCATCATCAGGCCGGCGGTGATGGCGGTGGCAAAGCCTTCCGACAATTCGTTCAGGCTTTCGGCGTCGCCCGACGGACTTACCTTCACGCCCTTGGGCAGGCTTTTCATGACCGGAAGGTCGTAGATCATCTTGGTGGCGTCGCCGAGCGCTGCGTTGCCGACGAGATCCGCGGCGACGGTCGCCTGCCGTTCGCGGTCGTAGCGGTTGATGCTGGTTGGGCCCTGATCGAGCTGAATGTCGGCGACGACGGATAGCGGCACGCCGCCGCGTTCGCCGCGCTGGCCGAGTGGCACCCGCAATTGCTGCAGCATCTGCAGGTCGCTGCGCGCACCGTCCTCGAGCTGCACCCGGATCGGCACCTGACGGTCGCCGGCGTCGAATTTTGCCAATGCCGGCCCGACGTCGCCGATGGTGGCGACGCGGATCGTCTGCGACAGGCTCTCGGTGGAAACGCCAAGCCGCGCCGCCAGTTCGGCGCGTGGCCGGATGCGAAGCTCAGGCCGATCGAGCGAGGTTTCCGAGATCACGTTGGCGATGATCGGAATCCGCTTCATCTGCGTCGCCAGCTCGCTGGCAACGTTGTTGACGATATTGCTGTCGACGCCGGTCACAACCAGTGAAATCGCGCGAAGGCCGTTTTCGTCGAGGAACCAGAAGCGAATGTCAGGAACGTTTTCGAGCTCCTGGCCGATTTCGAGCTCGAGCTGCCGCTGGGTGATCTTGCGATCGCCCTTCGGCGTGTAGTTGATGATCAGCGCGGCGCGGCGCACTTCCAGCGTGCCCGGCGGCACCCGGCCGCCGTCGACGAAGATGCTCTTCACTTCGGGGCGCTTGCGCAGGCGCGCGACGATTTCTTCCGTTACCTTCTCTGTATAGGCGAGCTGCGTACCCGGCGGCAGCTCCATCGCCAGCAGCGAGCGCGCGGTGTCCTGCGCCGGCAGGAAGCCTTGCGGCAGCAGCGTGATGCTCCAGATCGAGGCGGCGAACACGCCGAAGCCGATCAGGACGGTGATGAAATAGTGCTTCACCGACCAGGTGACGAGCTTGGTGTAGGTCTGCAGAATGCGCCCGGGCGGCGGGTCCTCGTGCGGGTGATCCTTCAGGAAGTAGGCCGCGAGCACCGGTGTGACGAACCGCGCGGCGAGCAAGGAAAAGAACACCTGGACTGATACGGTGATGCCGAACTGCTTGAAGAACTGCCCGGCAATGCCGGACATGAAGCTGGCCGGAGCAAAGATCGCGATGATCGTCAGCGAGATCGCGATCACGGCAAGGCCGATTTCGTCGGCGGCTTCGAGTGCCGCGCGATAGGGCGACTTGCCCATGCGCATGTGGCGCACGATGTTCTCGATCTCGACGATGGCGTCGTCGACCAGAATACCCGTCGACAGCGTGATGGCGAGGAAGGAGACCAGGTTCAGCGAGAAGCCGAGCAGGTCCATCGCCCAGAACGCCGGGAAGATCGACAGCGGCAGCGAAATCGCGGCGATGATGGTGGCTCTGATATCGCGCAGGAACAGCAGCACGACGATCACCGCAAGGATTGCGCCCTCGAACAAGGTCGAGATCGCCGCATCGTAATTGCCCTTGGTGAAGTCGACCGAGGTATCGATCAGCTTCAGATCGACATCGGGATAGGCGACCTTCAGCGCATCGATTCGCTTCTGCACGGCGGCGGCAACCACGACGTCGCTGGCGCCCTTGGAGCGCTTGATGCCGAGCGCCACCACCGGCTCGCCGTTGAAGCGGGCGAAGGTCCGGCGATCGGCAATGGTGTCGGTGACGGTGCCGAGGTCGTCGAGCCGCACCTCACCGCCGCCGAACAGCGGAATCATGGTGCCGGCGAGCTCGTTGAGCGTCTTGGCGCCGGCCAGCGTGCGAATGGCCTGGTCGTTCTTGCCGATTTCGGCGCGGCCGCCGGCAAGGTCGACATTGGTGCCGCGCAGAATCTGGCTGACATTGACGGCGGTAAGGCCCGCGGCCTGCAGCCGGTCGGGATCGAGCGACACCAATATCTCGCGCTCGACACCGCCGATACGCTCGACTTGCGCAACGCCGCGCACGCCCTGCAGCGCGCGTTTGACGACGTCGTCGACGAAATAGGAAAGCTGCTCCGGCGTCTTGCCAGGCGAGATCGCCGCATAGGTGACGATCGGCAGGCCGATCACGTCGACGCGCTGGATCAGCGGCTCGTTGACGTTCTGCGGCAGGTTGGCACGTACGCGGGTGACTGCGTCCTTGACGTCATTGAGCGCGCGGTCGGTATTGGTCTCCAGCGCGAACTGGATCGTGGTCACCGATAGGCCGTCGGTGATCGACGACGAAATATGCCGCACGCCCTCGACGCCCGATACGCCGTCCTCGATGGTCTTGGTGACCTGGCTCTCCAACTCGGCGGGGGCCGCGCCGAATTGCGCTACCGCGACCGAGATCACCGGAATGTCGGCGCTCGGCAGCCGCGTCACCGCGAGCTTGGTGAAGCTGACCCAGCCCAGCACCAGCAGGATGATCGAGAAGACAATCGAAGGCAGTGGGTTCCGGATCGACCATGCCGAGATATTCAAAGCCATTAGCGTGCCCGCGTGCGCTCGAGTTCATCGGCGAACATGGTCTTGACCTGGTCGCCGTCATGCAAAGAGGTGCCAGCATCGGCCACGACGGTTTCGCCGACGTCGAGGCCTTCAAGAATTTCGGTGGAGGTTTCGGAGGTCAGGCCGACGCGCACTTTTCGCGTCTCGATGGTGTTGCCTTTTACGACCTGCAGCGTCAGGCGGTCGATGGCGGTGCGCGGAACGGCGACGCCGCAGGAGCGCTTGGCGTCGATATTGGCGCGGGCAAACATGCCGACCTTGAGCGACGGATTGTTGTTCAGCGAAATCCGGACCTTGCCGAGCTGGGTGTTGCGGTCGATCTGCGGCGCGATCTGCCGGACCTTGCCGACGACATCGGGCGCGTCGTCACGGCTGATGCGCACCGTGGCACCCGGATTGAGCTTGAGCAGATGAACGCTCGGCACTTCGGCCTCGAGCTCGATTTCATTGTTCACTGAAATACGGAACATCGGGCCTGCCTGCGGCGAAGCGGGAGCGCCGACCGCGGTCCTGACCTCGGTGACGAGACCGGCGGCGGGGGCGCGCAGCGAGATCGGCCCCGTTCGGCCGGCGGGAGCGCCCGGTATCTGCGGCGGCGCGGTAAGGCGCGCCAGTTCCTGATTCTCGGTGACCGTGTCACCTTCCTTGACGAACAGGTCGGTGACGCGGGAGCCCTCCTGATCGACGCCGACCTGCGCTTCGCGGCGCGGCACGATGAAGCCGGTGACCCGCACCATGTCGGAGAAGCAGGCATTGGTGGACTTGGTTACGATCACCGTGGCCTGGCCCGGCGTGTCTTTTACTTCCGCGCGCGGACGGTGCTCGAACCAGTAGTAGCCGACGGCAACAACGGCAACGAAAGCCGTTCCGAGCGCAGGTTTGAGGTATTCGGAGAATTTCATCGCCGATCAATCCAGACTGGAAGTCAAATCAAACAGGGCGCATCAGGCCGGCCGATGACCTGCAATGGAGCCCAAAACGAATACGTCCCGCACGGGTGCTGCGGGACGTATTGTAGCCGGAAACTATTGGTCGGCGCCACGCCCTTGCTTGCAAGGCCTTATTTGCAGGTCCTTACTTGGAAGCGTTCGACGCCGTGGTCTTGTTTTCCATGTTCACGACCTGAACGCGGCGGTTCACTTCCGCCATCGGCTGGCCCGGATCCTTGAGCTTGCTCTTGCCATATCCGACGGTGACGAGATCGGTGCCGTTGATGCCATATTTGTCGACGAGATAGCGCTTGATCGCGTCGGCGCGGCGCTCGGAGAGATCCTGGTTATAGGCCTCGCCGCCGGCCGCATCGGTGTGGCCTGCGACCACGAAGACCGAGCCTTTGAGGTCGTTGTTGGTGAGCGCGCGGCCGAGCGCCTGAACCGACGACAGCGACTTCGTGCTGATATCGGCCGAGTTGTAGTCGAAGTTGATCTCCAGATCGATCTTCGGCTTGTCCTTGACGATGGCGGCGATCTCCTCGCGTTCGGCGGTCGAAAGCGAACGCGTGGAGCGACCGCGGAACTTCTGGACGAACTTGCCCTCGGCGGCGGCTACTGCGGGGTCGACGGTGGTCTGCGGACCGGTAGAAAGGCCGCGGGTCAGCGGCTTCTTTTCCGGCGCCAGCGCGCGGATGATCTGATCCTCGGTGACGTTCCTGTCCTGGGCCAGAGCAGTTCCCGCACTGAAGGAAATTGCAGCGCCGAGCGTCGCAACCGAGACGATTGCCGTAAAGGTTTTCGCTGCCGAGATGTTTGCCATTCCAGTCCCCTCCTGCGGGCTTCCCACGCGGTTCCAACGTCATCCAAATTGGGCCGCCGGACCCTTGGATCGCGGCCGGCTGCTTTACTTTAGTCTGGACGCCCCGCCACAGGGTTCGAGGGGCCGTCAGCCTTCATCGAAAAAAATTGTCACTGCACCCCGTAATCGGCGAATTCCTTGACGATATTGGGGTCCATCGCCTTCGCGTTGTTAATATCCAGGTCGCCTTCCGAAATCGAGCCGTTGCGTTTCTTGGCAAGGCCGCGACCGTACAGCGACGACGTCAATCTTGGGTTGATCTTGAGAGCGGCATCGAAATCAGCAATTGCATTCTTGTTCTGGCCACTCTTCAGGTTGACGAGGCCGCGGCTGTCGAGTGCGTCGACGAAATTCGGTCGCAGCCGCAGTGCCTCGTTGCAATCCTTCAGGGCCGCCTGCAGGTCGCCAATCACCGTGCGCGCCCAGCATCGGTTGTTGAAGGCTTCCACATCCTTCGGGTTCAGCCGCAGCGAATTGTTGAAGTCCTTGATGGCGAGTTCGTAGGCGCCTTTGCTCGCATAGACCTGCCCGCGCCGGTACAGCGCGGCCGCATCGTCCGGATTGTCGTTCAGCTTGGTGGTCAGGTTCTTGATGGTCGGATCGTCGGCAAGTGCGACCACGGCCGGACTCGGGCTCTCGACCGGCTTGGCCGGTGGCGGGGGCGGAGGAATCGCGGCTTCAACCGGTTTTGGCGATGCGGGTGGCGGAGGCGGCGGTGCCGGTGCAGCCACCGGTGGGAGTGCAGGAGGCGCAGGCGCAGGCGCGGGAGCAGGTGGCGCTGCGGGCGCCGTGGCCACCGGAGTCGACGGCGGGCTCGCCGGCCGCGGGCCTGAGCCGCTGGGGATGAAGGAGAAATCCTCGGCGAGCGACGACGAAATCCACGGCACCTGTTCCTGGCGCGAGGCGCGGGTCACGCCGACGCGGGTGCGATTCAGCGTTTCTTCCGCCATCAAATCGGGCGTGCGGATTTCCTTCAGCAGCTCTTTCACGAACAGGCTGCGGTCGCTGCCATTGTCGGAAACGACGGACGAGAGCGCGGCCGAATACATCACCAGCGTGCCGTTCGGCGCAATCACCGGCGCAAGGCCGGCGGAAAAGCTGCGGAACCGGCGTTCGAACGGATTGCGCCTGGAGGCATCGATCAGCGCGATCTTGACGCCGGCGCCGCGGCTGTTGATCTCCCCCAGCACGGTTTCGAGGCTGAAACCGTCACGGCGGACGTCCGGCTCGGTCCAGATCTGGGCATCGACGGGGATCATGTAGCTCTGGCGGCTCGACTGCACGCCAAAGCCGGAGAAGAATATCAGCGCGACCGAGCCCGGCTTGATCTTGCCATACAGGCGCTCGAAGGCGCGGCGCATCTGCTCGCCGGTCAGGTTCTCGCCGATATCGACATTGAAGCCGTCGCGCTTGAGCTCTTCGGCGATGTCGCGCGCATCGTTGATCGGCTCCTTCAGCGGCGCCTCGGCATCCGGATATTTCGCGTTGCCGATGACCAGCGCATAGCGCTCACCGGCAGCGAACGACGGGGCTACCGACGCAACTGAAAAAAACAATGTGAGGAGCAATGCGAGGCGGATTTTCATAATGACGGCAGTCCAGATCACGGCAGTCCAGCCAAAATAGCGCCGATGCCAGCTCGCGCCGCGGCGACCTTACTCTACGCTATCGGCATTATCAAACCACGCCCACTGCCCGTCAACCGCTTGCGATGTCGTCACTAATTGCGACAATTGACCGCGACAGGGGCGCGGCGGACGAACGGAATAAAAGCGTCCGTTGCGACAGAACCACAGCGCGCGGTTTGGCCGGTGCAAACGGTTCCCGATCAGGCCGACAACCCTTTCGCGCATATGCCGGGCTTTGCGTCCGACATGACCGTCATACTCTGCGAAAGGGGGATATCAGCACGCTGGTGCCGTCGGCTCTATCGGTGCACGGCCACTATTGCTGGCGACGACGCCGGTCGGCAATGTGATCCGTCTCACATAGCGCTCCGCGCCGTCGCGCGGCTGTCATTCGCCATCGGGGTTTGACCTTTGCGGATGACAATGGCTTGTTGCCGGGATCGGCCAATTCAAACATCCAAGAAAAAAGTGACACCGATGGGAAATGCCTACGAAATCTACGCGCTGCGCTATGCGACGATGTCGCCGCGCACCCCCCATTTGAATTTTTTGATCCCCGATCCGCACGAGACCACGGCGCAGGACCTGGATTATTTTGTCTGGCTGATCCGGGGAGGCGGCCGCGACATACTGGTCGATACCGGCTTCAATGCCGAAGAGGCGAAGGCGCGCGCGCGCAAGCTCACGCTCAATCCGGTCGACGCGCTGGCGAATTTCGGCGTTGCCGCCGACACCATTCGCGACGTGATCGTCACCCATTTGCACTATGACCACGCCGGCAATCTCGATCGCTTCCCGAATGCGCGGTTTCATCTGCAGGACCGCGAGATGAGCTACGCGACCGGGCGATGCATGTGCAACGGCATGCTGCGGCATCCGTTTTCGGTCGAGCACGTCACGACGATGGTGCGTCATGTCTATGGCGAGCGCGTCACCTTCCATTCCGGCGATGGCGAGATCGCGCCCGGCGTGACGGTGCATCGCGTCGGCGGCCATTCCGACGGGTTGCAGGTGGTGCGCGTGGAAACGGCGCGCGGGCCGGTGGTGCTGGCGTCGGACGCGGCGCATTACTATGCCAATCTGCAAAAGCGCAGCCCGTTTCCGATCGTCTACAATGTCGGCGACATGGCGCAGGGCTGGGAAATCGTCGAGCGGCTGGCCGGCCATCCCGACCGTTTCATCCCCGGCCACGATCCGATCGTCAGCGAGATCTATCCGCGTGCCAGCGACAAGGTCGATGCGTTCGCACTGCACCTCGCGCCGTCACGCTCGTTCGTGAAATAGGCTCAAGAAAAACAATGTCGGAATACAGGACTGTCGGCTTCATCGGCCTCGGCGTGATGGGCGAGCCGATCTGCCGGAATCTCGTGAAGAAGAGCGGCAGGCGCGTCCTTGCCTTTGATCTGTCGCCGGAGCCATTGGCGCGGCTGCGGGCCGACGGTGCCGACGTCGCGGCCTCCGTTGCCGACGTCATCAAGCAAAGCGAGCTGCTGTTCCTGTGCCTGCCGAGCGCCAAACATGTGCGCGCGGTTTTCGAAGGCGACGGCATTCTCAGGAACATCCAGAGTGGGCAGGTCGTCGTCGATCTCGGGACGTCGTCGGTCAGCCAGACCCGCGATTTTGCCGGGCAGTTGCGGGCAAAAGGCGCGGCCTGGGCCGATGCGCCGATCGCGCGTACGCGTCAGGCGGCGCAGGACGGCACGCTCAGCGTGATGGTTGGCGCAACGCCGGCGCTTTACGCCGATATCGAGCCATTGATCCGCTGCTTTGCGACCGACGTCACCCATTGCGGCGAGGTCGGCGCGGGGCAGGTCACCAAAATTCTCAACAACATGGTGTTGTTCGAAACCGTCAACGCACTCGCCGAGGCGGTCGCGGTCGCCAAACATAATGGCGTCGATCCCAAGCTGCTGCTCGATACGCTTTCAAAGGGCTCGGCTGACAGTTTTGCGCTACGCAATCACGGCATGAAGGCGATCGTGCCGGGCAATTTCCCGGAGCGCGCGTTTTCGACCGAATATGCGCTGAAGGATCTGTCCTATGCGCTGGAACTGGCAACCGACGCCGGATTAAGAATTCGCGGCGCGGAGTTGATCGGCACGGTGTTGCAGGAAGCCATCGATGCCGGCTCAGGGGATAATTATTTCCCTGTCATCGCGAAGCATATTGGCGATCGCAATGGAGCTTAGATCCAAACGGAGACAATCATGATCCATCGCTTTGCCGGGCTCACGCCCACCCGCAGCCGCGCCGTCGCTCACGACGATCTGGTTTTCACGGTGGCGGTCGCGCCCGATCCGGTCAGTTCCTCGATGTACGAGCAGAGCGCAAAGGCGCTCGCCCGCATCGACGAAAGCCTCGCGCTGTGTGGCACGGACAAGAGCAAGATCCTCTCGGCCATCGTCTATATCACCGACATCAAGCGAAAAGGCGAGATGAACCGCGCCTGGGACGAATGGGTCGATGCCAAAAATCCGCCGATGCGCGCCTGCATCGGCGTCGATCTCGAACCGCCGCACATTGTGGAGATCGTGGTGACGGCAGTGAAGTGAGCTACTCAGTAGGCTTCCTTCGCATCCGCCTCTTCGCTGGTCTGCACCAGATCGAGGCTCTGCTCGATCTTGCCGAGCAGCCGTGCGAAATCGCGCCGCTCCTGCGTGGAGAGGCCTGACAGGATTTCCTGCTCCTTGCGCAACAGGCGCGGGATCAGTTCTTCGTAAAGCGTTACTCCCTTGCGCGTCAGGCGCAGGCGGAATTCGCGGCGGTCGTCCTCATTCTCGACGCGCTCGATGATCTGCCGCTTCATCAGCGACGTGACCGCGCGGCTGATGGTGGACTTATGGGTGCGGGTGCAGTGGGCGATGTATTGCGCGCTGCAGGCGTCGTGGCGGAAGCCGAGCGTCGCCAGCACGCGCCATTCCGGAATGTCGAGCCCATAGCGAGCCGCATATTCGACGGAGAGCGCGGAACTGACTTCCGCCGCGAGCCGATTGAGGCGGAACGGGACGAATCCAAAGAGATCCAGTCGGGTGCCTTTCTTGGACGCGCTTTCATCGCGCGAATCGATGGCTACTTCGCTTGAAGACGCTTTTGGCAAGGATCGCCTCGATTTGAGTTGACGCCGGACCCGGCCCGGGGTTTAAGATAGTTGCAGATGCGACTAATTTAGCAGGGTCGCACGCCCTTGGCTAGTCACGGGGTGAGCCCGCATGGCGCAGACTAAAACCCAGTTCGGCTATCGCCGCCACCCCGATCAGGATCGGACGGGTGCGAACCTGGCTGAACACGCGATCGTCGTGGTGGGCGCTGGTCCCGTGGGGCTGTCGCTGGCGATCGATCTGGCGCAGCGCGGCCAATCCGTCGTGCTGCTCGACGACGCCGACCGCATCGGCGAGGGCTCGCGGGCGATCTGCTTCTCAAAACGCTCGCTCGAATTCTGGGACCGGCTCGGCATCGGCCAGCGCATGGTCGACAAGGGCGTGGTGTGGAGCGTCGGCAAGATCTTTCACGGCGAGCAGCAACTCTACCAGTTCAATCTGCTGCCGGAGCAGGGTCACAAGCGGCCCGCCTTCATCAATCTGCAGCAATTCTATGCCGAAGCCTACCTGGTCGATCGCGTTGGGGAACTTCCGTCGATCGATCTGCGCTGGCGCAACAAGGTGACAGGGCTGGAGCCGCGCAACGATCAGGTCCTGTTGACGATCGAAACACCTGACGGCCCCTACCAATTGAGCGCGCGCTTCGTTATCGCCTGCGACGGCGCGCGCTCGTCGCTGCGACAAATGGTGGGTGCGGAATTCGCAGGGCAAGTGTTCGAGGATCAGTTCCTGATCGCCGACGTCAAGATGACGGCCGCGTTTCCGACCGAGCGCTGGTTCTGGTTCGATCCGCCATTCCATGCCGGACGCTCCGCGCTGTTGCACAAGCAGCCCGACGAAATCTGGCGGATCGACTTGCAGCTCAGTCCGGATGCCGATCCCGCAATCGAAAAGCTGCCGGAAAACGTGCGGCCGCGCATTGCGCGCATGCTCGGGCATGACAAGTTCGATTTTGAGTGGATCTCACTCTACAAATTCCAGTGCCGGCGGATGGACAGGTTCGTCCATGACCGGGTGATCTTTGCCGGCGATGCCGCGCACCAGGTCTCGCCGTTCGGCGCCCGCGGCGCCAATTCGGGCCTCGAAGACGCCGAAAATATTGCGTGGAAGCTCGATCGCGTGCTGCGGGGAACATCGCCCGAGGCATTGCTCGAGAGCTACCACATCGAACGCAGCGCTGCCGCCGACGAGAACATCCGCGAATCCACCCGCTCGACGGACTTCATGGCGCCGGTGACGGCGCAGGAGGCGCGGTTGCGCAAGGCGGTGCTGTCGCTCGCCAAGGAAACCGAATTCGGCAAGCGCATGGTCAATGGGGGACGGCTGTCGGTGCCGTCGGTCTACGACACGCTGCTGTCGACCGCCGATAGCGACGCGTGGCGCGGTGGCCCGCGGCCCGGCGCGTCGATGCTGGATGCGCCGGTCGTCGCCGCAAACGGTGAGCCGATGTTCCTGACGGATGCCTTCATCAAGAGTGGAACGCGGTTCACGCTGCTGGAGTTTAGCAATGGTGCGGCTGCGGAAGTGCCTGAAGGAGTGGGTGCCATCCGCATTGGCGGCGATGGCGGCTTGACCGATGCCGCGGGCATTGCCGCGGCGCGTTACGATGCCGAACCGGGCTCTGCCTATTTGCTGCGGCCTGATGGCTATGTCGCGGCGCGTTTCCGCAAGCCATCACGATCGGCCGTCGATGCGGCGCTGTCGCGCGCGTCCGGCCTGAACTGAGGTTTTGTCATGGCGCTGTCGACCAGTTCGAACTTTGCCAAGCCTGACGACGCATTTCGCGCCGTCGTCGAGGCGCATCGCAGACTGAGCGAGGCGCAAAGCGCCGATCTCGACGCGGCGCTGGTTTTGGTGCTGGCCAACCACATCGGCGATCTCGATGTGCTGAACGAGGCCATCGCGCTCGCCAAGCGGCGGATGCTCGATGCGAGCCAGCAACAGCAACAACAGCAGCAATAATTCACGTCTCGAACGAAGTCAGGAATCGAATTGATGGCCAAAGGTTTCGCGTCCACCACAGATCTCGCCGAGAAGAAGATCACCTTCTCCGAAATCGGCACTGATCTCTACGCGTTCACCGCCGAGGGCGATCCGAACTCCGCGATCATCGTCGGTGACGACGGCTGCCTGGTGTTCGACGCGCAGTCGACACCGGCGATGGCGAATAAAGTGATCGAGCGCGTTCGCACCGTTACCGACAAGCCGATCAAATATGTCGTGCTGTCGCATTATCACGCCGTGCGCGTGCTGGGCGCTTCCGCCTATAAGGCGCAAGGCATCGTGGCGTCTGCGGAAACCCACCGGCTGATCGAGGAGCGCGGGCAACAGGATTGGGATTCCGAATATGGCCGCTTTCCGCGTCTGTTCCAGGATGCGCAGAGCATTCCCGGCCTGACCTGGCCGACCCTGACCTTCGAAGGCGAGATGTCGATCTATCTCGGAAAACGCGAGGTGCGGCTGATGCAACTCGGCGCAGGGCACACGTCGGGCGACATCGTGGCTTGGGTGCCGGATGCCGAAGTGATGTTCTCCGGAGATCTGATCGAATATCACTCGGCCTGCTATTGCGGCGACGCGCATTTGCGCGAATGGCCTGCCACGTTGAATGAAATCCGCGCCTTTAACCCGAAAGCGATCGCGCCGGGCCGCGGCGATGCGTTGAAGGGTCTCTCGACCGGGCGCGACGCGATCGCGATGACGCGCGACTTCGTCACCTCGCTTTATGGTGCGGCAGAAAGCTCGGTCGCCAAGGGCCGCACGCTGAAAGAAACCATGGCCGCGACGCGCGAGGTGATGGATCCGAAGTTTTCGAGTTTTGCCATCTACGAGCACTGCCTGCCGTTCAACGTCTCGCGCGCGTTCGACGAAGCGTCGGGGATCGACGATCCCGTAATCTGGACCGACAAGCGCGACCAGGAAATGTGGGCCGCCCTGCAAGGAGGATGACCATGAATATCAACACCTCGCCTGATGCGATCGTTCGAAGCACCGCGCAGTTGACCCCGGGCTACATGTCCGGCTTCGGCAACAGCTTTGAGACCGAGGCCTTGCCCGGCGCGCTGCCGATGGGACGCAATTCGCCGCAGCGCTGCGCCTACGGGCTCTATGCCGAGCAATTGTCAGGCTCGCCGTTTACCGCGCCGCGCGGCAGCAACGAGCGCTCATGGCTTTATCGCATCCGCCCGTCGGTGAAACATTCGGGGCGCTTTGCCAAAGCCGATGCGGGGCTGTGGCGCACCGCGCCTTGCCATGAATATGAACTGCCGATCGCGCAGCTCCGCTGGGATCCGGCGCCGATCCCTGGGGAGGACATGACCTTCCTGCAGGGCGTGCAGACCATGACCACCGCAGGCGACGCCAATACCCAGGCTGGCATGGCAGCGCATGTCTATCTCATCACCAAGCCGATGGTCGATCAGCATTTCTACAATGCCGACGGCGAGATGATGTTCGTGGCCCAGCAAGGCAATCTGCGCCTCGTCACCGAATTCGGCCGCATCGATATCGAGCCGGGCGAGATCGCCGTCATTCCGCGCGGTGTGAAATTCCGGGTCGAGATTCCGGGCGGCCCGGCGCGCGGCTATCTCTGCGAAAACTACGGCGGCGCCTTCACGCTGCCCGAACGGGGACCGATCGGCGCCAACTGCCTCGCCAATTCGCGCGACTTCCTCACGCCTGTGGCTGCCTATGAAGACAAGGACACACCGACCGAGCTCTACGTCAAATGGGGCGGCTCGCTGTTCAAGACCACGCTGCCGCATTCGCCGATCGATGTGGTGGCGTGGCACGGCAATTACGCGCCCTATAAATACGATTTGCGCACCTTCTCGCCGGTCGGCGCCATCGGCTTCGACCATCCCGATCCCTCGATCTTCACGGTGCTGACCTCACCGTCGGAAACCGCCGGCACCGCGAACATCGACTTCGTCATTTTTCCGGAGCGCTGGGCGGTCGCCGAAAACACCTTCCGTCCGCCCTGGTATCACATGAACATCATGTCGGAGTTCATGGGGCTGATCTACGGCGTCTACGACGCCAAGCCGCAGGGTTTTACGCCGGGCGGCATCTCGCTGCATAACATGATGCTGCCGCACGGCCCGGACCGTCAGGCGTTCGATCACGCCAGCAATGGCGAGTTGAAGCCGGTGAAACTGACCGGCACGATGGCGTTCATGTTCGAGACGCGATACCCGCAGCGCGTCACTGCGCATGCGGCGAAGTCGGCGACCTTGCAGGATGATTACGCGGATTGTTGGAAGGGTCTTGAGAAACGGTTCGATCCGAACAAGCCGTGATCTCTTACCCTCCCGTGGAGGGGTCGAGACGAGCGAAGCTCGCTCTTGGGTCGACGCTCATGAAATGAGCGGCGGGGTGGGGTGACGGTCTCTCCACCTCCAACAGTGCCCGAGTTGAGAGATCACCCCACCCCGCCTCGCATTTCGCTGCGCTCATGCGAGCCGACCCTCCCCCTCCAGGGGAGGGTGAAAGAAAACCGCCAAGCTACATCGGGAAAACCATGCCCCATCCCAACGATCCCAAACTCCGTTCTTTCATCGACGTCGCGCCGACGTCCGATTTCCCGATCCAGAACCTCCCCTACGGCGTATTCTCCGCCAAGGACGGGCTCGCCCCGCGCGTCGGAGTCGCGATCGGCGATTACGTGCTGGATCTCTGGCAGCTCGCACAGGATTGCCGCTTCGATGTCGTCGAGCCGGCGGTGTTTGCCGCCCCCCAGCTCAACCCGTTCATGGCGCTGGGGCCAAAGGTCTGGTCGAGCACGCGGGCGCGGATCAGCGAGCTTTTGCGGCACGATCATCCGGAACTGCGTGACAACGAGAAACTTCGCAAGCGTGCGCTGGTGCCGATGGCCGATGCAAAACTGCACATGCCATTCGCCGTCTCCGGCTACACGGATTTTTATTCGTCGAAGGAGCACGCCACCAATGTCGGCGTGATGTTCCGCGGCAAGGACAACGCGCTGCAGCCGAACTGGCTGCACATGCCGATCGGCTACAACGGCCGCGCTTCCACCGTCGTGGTTAGCGGAACACCAGTGCGCCGTCCGCGCGGGCAATTGAAGCCGCCCACCGCCGACGTGCCGAGTTTTGGGCCGTGCAAGCGGCTCGATTTCGAACTCGAAATGGGCGTGGTCGTCGGCCAGCCCTCGGTGATGGGCGAAATGCTCACCGAGAAGCAGGCCGAAGAAATGATCTTCGGTTTCGTGATCCTGAACGACTGGAGCGCGCGTGACATCCAGCAGTGGGAATATGTGCCGCTTGGGCCGTTCCAGGCCAAGGTATTCGCGACCTCGATCAGCCCATGGGTGGTGACGCGCGAGGCGCTGGAGCCATTTCGATTGCACGGTCCCGCGCAGGACCCGCAGCCGCTGCCCTATCTGCAGCAAATGCAGCCGAACAATTACGACATGCAGCTTGAGGTCGGCTTGCGGGCGGCGCAGATGAATGCGGCCCAAAACATCAGCCGCACCAATTTCAAGTACATGTACTGGTCGTCGGTGCAGCAGCTCGTGCACCATGCTTCAAGCGGCTGCGCCATGAATGTCGGCGATCTCTTGGGGTCCGGCACCATCTCGGGCCCGGAAAAGGATCAGCGCGGCAGTCTTCTGGAGATTAGCTGGAACGGCACCGAACCGGTGGAGCTGGCCACGGGCGTGAAACGGACGTTCCTGGAGGACGACGATTCGCTGGTGATGCGCGGCTGGTGTCAGGGCGATGGCTATCGTGTCGGCTTCGGCGAAGTCGAGGGGACGATTCTGGCGGCGGAGTGACTGTCTCCGTCATTGCGAGATTCGTAGTTGCCGTAGGGTGGGCAAAGGAGCGAAGCGACGTGCCCACCATCCATCACCGATCGAGCCGTAAGATGGTGGGCACGCTTCGCTTTGCCCACCCTACGGCATTTTGCTCATCTATCCTGCGGCGGAATATCCCTGAGCCTCGCCGAATGCGCGGCAGTATCCTCCACGCTGTACTTCAAATGCACCCGCTTGTCTGACGGCAACTGTTTGGTAACGCACACGCCGGGCCGCCGCTCGGTCGCGGGCCGGATCGGCCGCCGCTCAAAGCCGCCACCGCAGTTCGGGCAGACATTGTGCAGCTTGGTATCGACGCAGTCCGCGCAGAACGTACATTCGTAGGAGCAGATCCGCGCGTCCGTCGCGTTCGGCGGCAGGTCCTTGTCGCAATATTCGCAGTTCGGCCGGAGTTGCAGCGCCATCGTCGCCTCGTGGTCTGATTCCGCGAGATCATCGCAAATCGGAGGGAAAACGCGAATGCCAAATTTCCCTCGAATTGGGCCATGTCAGGATTTGAGCGGCAACCTCGCGCTCTCCTTCAGCCGGTCCAGCACGATCGACGAGCGCACATGCGCCACGCTCTGGTGCGGCATCAGCACGTCGTTGACGAGGCCGGAGAGATCCTTGAGGTCGCGCAGCACCACCTTCAAGACATAATCGGCGTCGCCGGTCAGCGAGTAGGCCTCCTGGATATCGTCGACCCGGTTGACCAGCTCACGGAATTTTTTGGCGTTGTCGGGCGAATGCGTCGCCAGCGTGATGTGGATGAAGGCGATCAGGTTGAAGCCGAGGGCTTCGCCGGCGAGGTCGGCGTGATAGCCCGCGATCACCTTTTCCTCTTCCAACCGCATCCGCCGCCGCGAACACTGCGAGGCCGACAGGCCGACGAGGTCGGCGAGCTGCTGGTTGGTCAGCCGGCCGTCGTCCTGCAGGGCGGCGAGCATTTTGAGGTCGAACGCGTCTACGGATATCATGCGGAAACCACCGCTTTCATGCACGGATCGTGCAACATAATAGCTGAACACAGGCCCGTTTGCATACACTTTGCAGCCGTTTCGACGGATATTGATCCAGATCAATTTTCGGGAGATTCCGCCATGGGTCCGTTTCCGCATGACGCGCCGGCCGCCACCATCAGCGCCGACAATCCGATGGGCACCGACGGCTTCGAATTCGTCGAGTATGCCCACCCGAAGCCTGAAGAGCTGCACGCGCTGTTCAAGCTGATGGGATATGCGCCGGTCGCCCGCCACAAGACCAAAAAGATCACGGTCTATCGCCAGGGCGACATCAACTATCTTGTCAACGAAGAACCCGGCACCCACGGTCATGGCTTCGTCGCGGCGCATGGGCCTTGCGCGCCGTCGATGGCGTTTCGCGTGGTCGATGCGCAGCAGGCTTATGAGCGGGCACTTTCGCTTGGTGCGGAGCCCGCCGATATTTCTTCCGCGCAGAGGACGCTCGACGTTCCCGCCATCAAGGGCATCGGCGGCAGCGTGCTCTATTTCGTCGATCGCTACGGCGCCAAGGGATCGGCCTATGACATCGAGTTCGAATGGCTGGATGCCAAGGACCCACGTCCCGCCGGCGCGGGGCTGTATTACATCGATCACGTCACCCACAACGTCCATCGCGGCCGCATGGACGTCTGGACCGGCTTCTACGAAAAACTGTTCAATTTCCGCCAGATCCGCTTCTTCGACATCGAGGGCCGCGCTTCCGGCCTGTTGTCCCGCGCGCTGACCAGCCCCGACGGCAAGATCCGGATTCCGATCAACGAGGATGCCGGCGATTCCGGACAGATCGAGGAGTATCTCAACATCTATCGCGGCGAGGGCATTCAGCACATCGCCTGCGGCGCGCGGGATATCTACGCTACCGTCGAGACATTGCGCGCAGATGGTTTGCCGTTCATGCCGGCACCGCCGGATACCTATTTCGAGAAGATCGACGCGCGCCTGCCGCAGCATGGCGAGGACGTCGCCCGCCTGCAGCGCGACGGCATTCTGATCGACGGCGAGGGCGTCGTCGAAGGCGGCCACACCAAGGTGCTGCTGCAGATCTTTTCGGCGAACGCGATCGGGCCGATCTTCTTCGAGTTCATCCAGCGCAAAGGCGACGACGGATTCGGCGAGGGCAATTTCAAGGCGCTGTTCGAATCGATCGAGGAGGATCAGATTCGCCGGGGTGTATTGAAGGTGGGGAACGCAGCGTAGAGGTTTGTAGGGTGGGCAAAGCGAAGCGTGCCCACCATCTAGCTCTATCGGAACGATGGAATGGTGGGCACGGCGCAAGTGCGCCTTTGCCCACCCTACGAATCTATCTTATCTCTTCCACGCGCTCGTGAGTTCACCGATATTCGCCGTCACCGGCTCGCGGATCGCCGACGGCGTGCGTGAGAAACGCGGCGCGGGCGCGGGCTGAGTTACGCCGTGGCGCTCGACAAACACCTTGCGCGCCGCCATGTGCGGATGATCAGGCGCTTCCGCCATGGTCAGGATCGGCGCGAAGCAGATGTCGGTGCCTTCCATGATCTTGCACCAATCCTCGCGCGACTTGCTCCTGAATACCTTCGTCAGCTTTTCCTTCAGCGCCGGCCACGCCTTGCGGTCCATCTGCGCATCGAAGTCGGCGTCGGTCAGGTCGGCATGCTTGCGCAGCAGCGCGTAGAATTGCGGCTCGATCGAGCCGATCGAAATGAAGTTGCCGCAGGAGCACTCATAGACGCCGTAGAAATGCGCGCCGCCATCGAGAAAGTTCTGGTCGCGGCCCTCGGTCCAGCGCCCCATCGCGCGCATGTCGAAGAACATCGACATCAGCGATGCCGCGCCGTCGCACATCGCGGCGTCGACCACCTGGCCCTTGCCGGACTTCGAGGCTTCAAGCATGGCGGCAAGCACGCCGACCACGAGATAGAGCGCACCACCGCCGAAATCGCCGACGAGGTTGAGCGGTGGCACCGGCTTTTCCTTCGTCCCGATGGCGGCAAGCGCGCCGGTGATCGAGATATAGTTGATGTCGTGACCGGCGGCGTTAGCAAGCGGGCCTTCCTGGCCCCAACCGGTCATGCGGCCATAGACCAGCTTTGGATTGCGCGCGAGCACGACGTCCGGGCCGAGGCCGAGACGTTCCATCACGCCGGGCCGGAAACCTTCGATCAGCGCATCCGCACCGGCAAGCAGGTCGAGGACCTGCGCGATGGCAGCTTTATCCTTCAGATCGAGCTCGATCACCTTGCGACCGCGCACCGCGACCGCCTTCAGGTTCTTAGCCGCGCCGACGCGGTCAAGCGTAACGACCTCGGCGCCCATATCCGCCAGCAGCATGCAGGCGAAGGGACCGGGACCTATGCCGGCGAATTCGACGATGCGGAAACCGGCGAGCGGGCCGGAGGTGCGGGTATCGGATTGGGGGGCTGGTTTGTCGAGCACGTTTTTTCTCTCCCAAGGGCGGCGTCGCAGGAAGCGTCTTAATTAGTTGATTAGCTAATTTGTCCCGCCGAAGCGAGACCGTTGCAAGCTTCTTTTCCCGAGAATCGGACCAAATGCGAAAGCGGCGCGCATTGCTGCGCGCCGCTCGCATCAAAGTTGCGTTCAGGCGCTGATCAGCCCGCCGCGGTTACCGCCCGCTGTGCCATTACCCTCACAAGATTGGCACGGTAATCCGAAGTTCCATGGATATCGCTCATCAAATCGTCGGCGGAAACCTTGACGCCGTCGATCGCGCCCGCCGACCAGTTCGCCTTCAGCGCCGCTTCGATCGCCGACACCCGCATGACGCCATCTTGCGACGCGCCAGTCGCCGCGACCCTGACGTCACCCGCCTTGGTCTTGGTCACGAACACGGCGGTCAGCGCGAAACGCGAGGCTGGCTGCCGCATCTTGGCATAGCCCGCCTTTGCCGGGATCGGGAACGACACGGCGGTGATGATCTCGCCGTCCTCAAGCGCCGTCGTGAACAGGCCCTTGAAGAAATCATCCGCCGATATCGAACGCTTGTTGGTCTTGACCGTCGCACCAAGCGAAACCAGGGCTGCGGGGAAATCCGCCGCCGGGTCGTTATTGGCGATCGAGCCACCAATCGTGCCGCGATGGCGCACGGCGGGATCGCCGAGAATCGAGGTGAGGTAGGCGATCGCGGGGATCGACTTTTTCACATCTGCGCTTTGCATGATGTCGAAATAGGTCGTGGCCGCCTTGATCGTCAGCGTGTCACCCGACGCTTCGATGCCGACCAGCTCCTTGATCTTGCCGAGATCAATCACATCGGAAGGCGAAGCCAGCCGCTGTTTCATCACGGGGATCAGCGTGTGGCCGCCGGCCAGATATTTCGAGTCCGAACCCTTGGCGAATGTCGCAGCGGCTTCGTCGACCGAGGAAGGGCGGTGGTAAGTGGTCTGGTACATGGTGTGTCCTCCCTCGTTAGCCGTGGATCGCATGCCAGACGCGATCCGGCGTCGCAGGCATTTCGAGTTTGTTGTTGCCGATCGCGTCCGTGATGGCGTTGATCACGGCAGCGGAAGCACCGATCGCCCCGGCTTCGCCGCAACCCTTGACGCCGAGCGGATTGCCCGGACACAGCGTCGTGGTGTGCGACAGCTTGAACGACGGCAGGTCGTCGGCGCGTGGCATGGCATAATCCATGAACGACGCCGTCAGGAGTTGACCCGATGAGTCGTACACCGCGTTTTCCAGCAGCGCCTGGCCGATGCCCTGGGCGAGACCGCCATGGACCTGGCCTTCGACGATCATCGGATTGATCAGCCGCCCGAAATCATCCGCCGCCACGAAGTTGACGAAGGAGGTCTTTCCGGTCGCGGAATCGACTTCCATTTCGCAGATATAGGCGCCGGCCGGGAAGGTGAAGTTGGTCGGGTCGTAGAACGCGCCTTCCTTCAGGCCCGGCTCCATGCCGTCGGGCAGGTTGTGCGCGGTATAGGCGGCGAGCGCGACCATCGGCAGCGCGATCGACTTGTCGGTGCCGGTGACCTTGAACTCGCCGTTCTCGATGACGATGTCGTTTTCGGACGCCTCGAGCTGATGTGCCGCGATCTTCTTGGCCTTGGCTTCGACCTTTTCCATCGCCTTCAGGATCGCCGTGAGACCGACGGCGGCCGAGCGCGAGCCATAGGTGCCCATGCCGAACTGCACTTTATCGGTGTCGCCATGGACGATCTGCACCTGGCTGATCGGAATGCCCAGGCGTTCGGCGATGAGCTGGCAGAAGGTCGTCTCATGACCCTGGCCGTGGCTGTGCGATCCCGTCAGGACTTCGATGGTACCGACCGGATTGACGCGGACTTCGGCGGATTCCCATAGACCCACGCCGGCGCCGAGACTGCCGACGGCCTTTGACGGCGCAATGCCGCACGCTTCGATGTAGCAGGAGACGCCGATGCCGCGGAGTTTGCCCTCGGACTTGGCTTTCGCCTTGCGGCCTGCGAAGCCCGCATAATCGATCGCCTTCATCGCCGCATCGAGCGAGGCATTAAAGTCGCCGATATCATAGGCCATGATCACGGGCGTCTGATGCGGGAACTGCGTGATGAAGTTCTTGCGGCGCAACTCTGCCGGATCGACCTTCAACTGCCGCGCCGCGGTTTCCATCAATCGTTCCACCACGAAACTTGCTTCGGGCCGGCCCGCGCCGCGATAGGCGTCGACCGGCACGGTGTTGGTGTAGACGCTGATCACTTCGGCGAAGATGTTGGGGATGTTGTACTGGCCCGACAGCAGCGTCGCATAGAGATAGGTCGGCACGGAGGAGGAGAACAGCGACATGTAGCCGCCGAGATTGGCGTAGGTCTTGACCCGCAAGCCCGTGACCTTGTTGTCCTTGTCGAGCGCCATCTCCGCCTTGGTGAGGTGGTCGCGGCCATGGGCGTCGGTCAAAAAGGCCTCGGTGCGGTCGCCGGTCCACTTCACGGGACGGCCGACCTTCTTGGAAGCCCAAAGCGCCACCATCTCCTCAGGATAGATGAAAATCTTCGAGCCGAAGCCGCCGCCGACGTCGGGCGCCACCACGCGTAGTTTGTGCTCCTGCGCGATGTTGTAGAACGCCGACAGCACGAGGCGAGCGACATGCGGATTCTGCGAGGTCGTGTAGAGCGTGAAATGCTCTTCCGGCTCGTTATATTCCGCGATCGCCGCGCGCGGCTCCATCGCATTCGGCACCAGCCGGTTGTTGGTGATGTCGAGCGAGACCACATTGGCCGCGGACTTGAAGGCGGCATCGGTCGCGCCCTCGTCGCCGATGACCCAGTCATAGATCACGTTGCCCGGGGCTTCCGGGTGCAATTGCGGCGCGCCCGGCGCGATCGCGGCGCGAATGTCCGGAACGGCGGGCAATTCCTCGTAATTGACGACCACGGCCTCGGCCGCGTCCTTGGCCTGGTTCTTGGTCTCGGCGACCACGACCGCGACCGCCTGGCCGACGAAACGCACGGTCTCCGGCGCCATCGCCGGCCATGCGCCCATCTTCATGCCGGTACCATCCTTGGAGGTAATGGCCCAGCCGCAGATCAGATTGCCGATCTTGTCGTCCACGAGTTGCTGGCCGGTCAGCACGCCGACCACGCCCGGCATGTTCATCGCCGCCGACGTGTCGATGCTCTTGATCTTGGCATGCGCATGCGGGCTGCGGATGAAGTGCGCGTGGGTCATGCCCACCAGCTTGATATCGTCGACGTAACGGCCCTTGCCGGTAATGAAACGGCGGTCTTCCTTGCGCACGACGCTTGCGCCAATGCCTTCAACGCCCATGTCCTGTCCTCCCAACCGGAGTTATTGTTTCCGCCATTTCCATCGAAACGCGGTGCCGAATTCGAAAAATTGCTGGCCGGCGGCTTCTATTCCGCCGCCTGAGCGACCTTCATGCGCCCGGCCGCATCGAGCACCGCCTTGACGATGTTGTGGTAACCGGTGCAGCGGCAGATGTTGCCTTCCAGCTCCTGCCGGACGGTTTCCTCGTCGAGCGCGCCGCTGTGGCGGTGCACAATATCGATCGCCGACATGATCATGCCCGGGGTGCAGTAGCCGCACTGCAGGCCGTGATTATCGCGGAACGCCGCCTGCATGGGGTGCAGTTCGTCGCCTTTGGCGATGCCTTCGATGGTGGTGACGTTCGAGCCCGCCGCCTGGCCGGCCAGCACGGTGCAGGATTTTACCGCCCGGCCGTCGATATGGACCACGCAGGCGCCGCACTGGCTGGTGTCACAGCCGACATGGGTGCCAGTCAGGTTCAAATGGTCGCGCAGGAGATGGACGAGCAGGGTCCGGTCTTCGACTTCGGCCGAGACGGCCTTGCCGTTCACGGTCAGCTTGACTGTAGACACGCGTGGTACCTCCCGATGTTTTATAATTATTCCAATTAGAAACACGGGAGAGGGAACTTGCAACTAGGATTTTGGGTGGGGCTGTCATTGTGATGACATTCGCTGGCGCGCAGCGACTCGCGGTGCGAATTTTCTTACCCTCCCCTGGAGGGGGAGGGTCGGTTCGCATGGAGCGAAGCGAAATGCGAAACGGGGTGGGGTGATCTCTCCACTCGGGCACTGTTGGATGTGGAGAGACCGTCACCCCACCCCGCCGCTTCGCGTCGACCCACGAGCGAGCTTCGCTCGTCTCGGACCCCTCCAGGGGAGGGTGTAAGCACCCCCTTGCCAACCTTTCCCGAGTTTACCCACCCTTATCCATTCTGCCTTAAGTTTGCGCACCGGATCGGGGGCTGGGCCTCCGATGCCTGTTTTTCAGAACGAAAACGGGGTGTGACGTGCGATTCTTTAAGCGTAGCGGCTCGTCTTTCAAGCTCCCAACCCTGCGGTTCCGTGCCAAGATCATGCTCGGCTTTGCCGTCGTGCTGGCGATTTCGGCCGCCAGCTTGGGGTTCGCCTATCTCGGATTCGAACGTGTTTCCGCCGGCGTGGATTCCTACCGGCGCAGCGTGCTGGAGGCGGATCTGTCGCGCGATATCGACCGCGAACTGATCTCCTATCGCTCGCTCGCCCGCTATTTCGTGGCGACCGGAAAGGAAGAGGACGGCAAGGTGGCGCTGACCGCGGAAGCCAGCCTGAAGGACGCGATCACGGCCTCGATGAAGGCAACCACCAACTCGACACGGCTTGAGCAGATCGTAAAGCTGGAGCGGGAATTCCGCACCTTCACCAAGATTTTCGCCGACATCCTCAAGGTCAAGGACGAGAGCGCGCGCATCGCGCAAAACCAGCTCACGCGCACCGGCAACTCGCTGCGTTACAAGCTCGACGATCTCCCGAGTAATGCCGAGGATGACGAAATGCCGGTGATCACGCTCGGGACGAAGAAGGTGACCGAGCAGTTTCAGGCGGTGACCGCGCTCGCCAATACTTTCTTAGTCAATTCGGATAAGACGGTCGCAGCCAGTGCATTGGCGCGCCTGAAATTTGTCGAGAACTCGCTGAAGGCGATTTCGTCGAAAAACGAAAAGATCCTTGAGGGGATCAAGGAAGTCGGGGGAATGCTGGAGGAATACCGGGCGTCGCTCGCCAAGCTGATCGATAATGCCAAGGAGATCGATGAGCTGACGCTGGAAATGACGGAATCGGCCGCCGCCATCAACAAGGGCTCGGGCGCGATGAAGTCGGACTTGCTGGCCGATCAGAAACGGCTCGAAGCCGAATCGGATGAGACCATCGGCGAGACCGAACGGCTGATCGCAATCCTCGCCGCCGGCGGCTTCCTGCTCGGCTGCGCCTGGGCCTTCTTCCTCGGCAAGGGCATTTCCAGGCCGATGACGGCGATGTGCAACGCGATGCGCAAACTCGCCAGCGGCAATTTCGAAGTCGTGCTGCCTGGTCTTGGCCGCAAGGACGAACTCGGCGAGATGGCGAGTGCGGTCGAGGAGTTCAAGATTCAGGCTATTGCGCGCGCCGAGCGCGACGCCGCCACCCAGGAAGCGCAGAACAAGGCGGCGAGTGCCGCACGCCGCGCCGAACTCATTCGTTTCGCCGACGAATTCGAGGCGGCGGTTGGCGCGATCGTTGCCAACGTGTCCTCGTCAGCCGTACAGCTCGAGTCGGCGGCGGGCACACTCACGCGGACCGCGGAGACCACCCAGAGCCTGTCGAGCCAGGTTGCCGGCGCCTCGGAAGAAGCCTCCACCAACATGCAGTCGGTAGCGTCAGCGACCGAGGAGCTGTCGGCCTCCGTCGACGAGATCAGGCGGCGCGTCAAGGAATCCAGCCAGATCGCGGAGGCGGCCGTCCGTCAGGCCGAACAGACCGACGGACGGATCGGCAAGCTGTCGCGCGCCGCGCAGGACATCGGCGACGTCGTCAAGCTGATCACGGCGATTGCGGAGCAGACCAATTTGCTGGCGCTGAACGCCACCATCGAGGCCGCCCGCGCCGGCGATGCCGGCCGCGGCTTTGCCGTGGTCGCCTCTGAAGTCAAGTCGCTCGCCAGCCAGACTGCGAAAGCGACCGACGAGATCTCCAATCACATCTCGGGCATGCAGGGCGCGACGCAGGAATCGGTCGCCGCGATCAAGGAGATCGGCGGCACCATCGGAAAGATCTCCGACATCGCCTCGACGATCGCGAGCGCCGTCGAGCAGCAAAGCTCGGCGACGCAGGAAATCGCGCGCAGCGTCCAGAACGTCGCGCAAGGCACGCAGGAGGCCGCAACCAACGTCATGCACGTCAATCGCGGCGCGACCGAAACCGGCGCGGCTTCCGAGGAAGTGCTGAATTCGGCACGCACGCTGTCGAGCGAAAGCACGCGCCTCCGCGAAGAGCTCGACCGCTTCATGGCGAATATCAGGGCGGCGTAGAGCGCATCCATCGCTGTCGCCCCTGCGTTCGCAGTGTGTTGATCTCGTAGGGTGGGCAAAGGAGCGTCAGCGACGTGCCCACCATCGAGCACCGAACGCTCACCCAAATGGTGGGCACGCTTCGCTTTGCCCACCCTACGGACTACTCCCTCCCGAACTGATGCTTCAGCTCGACCTTCGCGCGCTCCAGTCGAGCGCGCTGGGTCTTCGGCAAAGTCTTTCCGGCGCGATTGATGTAGAACGTCAGCATCGACAGCGCCGAACGATAGGCGCCCGACTTGCGGCGCGAACTGTGTTCCGCGGAGCGCTTCAGCGATGCCGCGATTTTCCTCGCGCTGGTTGGCTTGAAGACGCCGCGCTTCAGATCGAGCGCGTCGCTTTCCCGTGTCACGCGTTGCGACCATCGCTTTGGCGAAGATTTCTTCGCGGTTGTCGTACGGCTGCTTTTGCGGGCCGCGGTCTTCCGTGGGCGTGTGGTCTTCCGGCGTTCGGCCATGGTCGACTCCATTGCTGTTTTGCCGAAAACAGTCGCCCGATCGTTCTGTTCCCTTGTCGTTTTTCGAACTGCGGTAACAGTCTGGCAGACGCCTTCGTAGGATGGGTAGAGCGAAGCGAAACCCATCCTACGAACTACTCGAAACATAAACTCGGAACTCTCCTCGTCATGCGAGAAGCGAAAGCGACGAGCAATCCATCGCTCCGCTACTTCGAGTGGGTTGTGCAACGACGTCGGTGCCGCGGCGAGCTATGCAATTTAGCTATGCAAATGCCCGCGGAACCCCGATCATCCCAGAGCGTTATTTTCGTGTCGGGCATCATGTTTGCCGCAATTTGACGTGAAAACCCTGGGGCTGGGGCGTTCCGGGGTGTTTTTTCATTGGTCCAATCGGATGGTTCCGAAAGCAATACGGCACGGTGCGGCAATGGGTGAGAGTGCCACCATTTCCGCAACGGCCAAGCACGATAACGACGGCGTCATCGAGACCAGCATCCCTGCGCGGCTCGATAGCCTGCGCTGGGGCGGCTTTCATACCCGCGTGGTGACTGCGCTCGGCGTCACCTGGATACTGGACGGGCTGGAAGTCACGCTTGCGGGCGCGCTGTCGGGCGCGCTGAAGGAAAGCCCGACGCTGCAATTTTCGAACTTCGATGTTGGCCTCGCCAACAGCGCCTACCTCGCGGGCGCCGTGCTGGGCGCTCTCGGTTTCGGCTGGCTGACGGACCGGATCGGACGCAAGAAACTGTTTTTCATTACGCTCGCGCTCTATCTCACCGCGACCGCAGCCACCGCGCTGTCGTGGAATTTGGCGAGCTATGCGCTGTTTCGCTTCCTGACCGGGGCGGGGATCGGTGGCGAATACACCGCGATCAATTCGACGATCCAGGAACTGGTGCCGGCGCGCTATCGCGGCTGGACCGACCTCGTGATCAACGGCAGCTTCTGGATCGGGGCTGCGATTGGCGCGGTCGCCGCCATCGTGCTGCTCGATCCCAAGGTGCTCGCTCCGGATCTCGGCTGGCGGATGGCCTATTTGATCGGCGCCGCGCTCGGCCTGATCGTCTTCGTGATGCGGATGTGGATTCCGGAAAGCCCGCGCTGGCTGATGATCCATGGCCGGCCCGAAGAGGCGCACGCGATCGTCGACGATATCGAGAGGGCAGCTACGAGACATTCGGATCATCCGGCCGATGAGGTGTTCCCGAAGGTCAGGTTGAAGATGCGCACCCACACCCCGCTTGGAGAAGTGGCGCGAACGCTGTTCACGACTTACCGGCAGCGTTCGCTGGTCGGGCTGGTGCTGATGGTCTCGCAGGCGTTTTTCTACAACGCCATCTTCTTTACCTTCGCGCTGATACTGACCGATTTCTTCGGCATCCCGGCAAATGATGTCGGCTGGTACATCCTGCCCTTCGCGGCAGGTAATTTCCTGGGACCGCTGTTGCTCGGCCGCCTGTTCGACACGCTGGGCCGGCGCATGATGATCACGGTGACCTATGGCGTCTCGGGCATTTTGCTCGCGCTGTCGGGCTATCTGTTCTCGATCGGCGTTCTGACGGCGCAGACCCAGACCATCGCCTGGATGGTGATCTTCTTCTTTGCCTCGCCGGCGGCAAGTGCGGCCTATCTCACCGTCAGCGAGACGTTTCCGCTGGAGGTGCGCGCCCTTGCAATTGCTCTGTTTTACGCGATCGGAACGGGCATTGGCGGCGTGGCGGGACCGGCCCTGTTCGGCGCCCTGATCGATACCGGATCGCGCAACAGCGTTTTCGTAGGTTACCTGTTCGGGGCGGCATTGATGATCGTGGCCGCTGCCGTCGCGTGGCGGTATGCCGTTGCGGCCGAGCGCAAGTCGCTCGAATCTGTCGCACGGCCGCTCGCATTTGTGGAGTAGGATGAGATGAACGAGGATCTCTTGGAAATGCCATTGGAAGAAGATATCGTCCGTGAAGACGACGCTGCGCCGGAAACCGTTCCGGTGCCGAGTTCGCTGGTGCCGCATTTGAGCGAAACCGCGATCCTGCTCGACGTAGACGGCACGCTGCTCGATCTGATGCCGACGCCGCGCGAAGTCTGGGTGCCGCCGGGCCTGGTGAAGACCTTGAATCGCCTGCTGGTGCGAACCAACGGCGCGCTGGCGCTGGTCAGCGGACGCTCGCTCAACGACATCGACCTGATCTTCGCGCCTGATCAATTCCCGGCCGTCGGCGGTCATGGCGCCGAGATGCGGATCGAGCCGGATAGCGAGTCAGTGGATGCCCATGCGCCGCCGATGGACAAGGAATTGAAGCGCCGACTGGCCGCGATCGCAAAGCTCAGCCCGGGAATATTGCTGGAAGACAAGGGCTATTCGCTGGCGCTGCATTATCGCCTCGCGCCGCACGCCGAGAAGGCGATCTATGCCGCGGTGTCGCTGATCAGGGCCGATCTTCCCAACGCGCCGATCGAGGTGCTGCCGGGCAAATGCGTCTGCGAGATCAAGCATTCCGGATTCACCAAGGCGACCGGTGTGCACGAACTGATGACGCGCGAACCTTTCAAGGGCCGCCGGCCGTTCTTCATCGGCGACGACGTCACCGACGAGACCGTCTTTGCAATCATGCCTGATCTCGATGGTCTCGCCTTCTCCGTCGGCCGCCGCGCCAAGGGCGTCGCCGGACACTTCGATGCTCCCAGCGATGTCAGGGAATTCCTTACACACCTGCTTGATGACGAAAGGGACGCATCGCTGCCATAATGTTTTTCGTCTCGTCGGCTTTCGAACATAGATTCTCGCGCTTGATGCCGAGGTTCGCGGTAAATTTTATTTTTCGTGAGTTCCGGTGAGTTCCTGCACGCGCTAGCCCGAATTTGGTTTCAATTCGTTGAAAGGGTGATCAGGAACCATATTGATGAACGGTTGTTAACGCGAGCGAACCAACAGGAGGGGACTTGGTGAACCTCGTCGTCGTCTCAAACCGCGTTTCGCGCGGAAAACCCAACGAACCCATGACGGGGGGACTCGCGGCGGCGCTATTGCCGATCGTCGAGAAGTCGGGCGCGATCTGGGTCGGTTCCAGCGGACGGGTCCGCGACGGGAACCAGAAGGAACCGTTTGCAGAAGTCGAGGCTCTTGGCGCCGGCGCGCTGGCGATGCTGGACCTGCCGGCCGCGCATTACGGCGGCTATTACGAAGGCTTTGCGAATTCCGCTTTGTGGCCGGCGTTGCATTCGCGCGCCGATCTGATCCGCGCCACGCAGGAGGACTACCTCAGCTATCGCGAAGTGAACGCCTTCATGGCGCGCGCGCTGTTGCGATTCCGAAAGACGGATTCCGCGTTCTGGATTCAGGACTACCATTTCCTCGCGCTCGGCGCCGAACTGCGCGATCTCGGCGTCACCGAGCCGATCGGCTTCTTCCTGCACACGCCGTGGCCGTCGCGTTCGGTGATCGGCGGCGTGCCGCATCATCGCGAGCTGATCGAGGCGATGCTGGCCTATGATCTCATTGGTTTCCAGACCGACGAGGATTGCGAGAACTTCCTGTCTTACGCGCAGTCCGACCTCGGCCTCGTCGTGCATGGCGGCGTCGTCGTTTCGCGCTACGGCCGGACGCGCGCCGCGGTATTTCCGATCGGCATCGATCCCGGGCAGTTCGCCCAGTTGGCGGCGAAGGCGTCGACCCATCCTGATGTCTCGCGGCTGCGTCGCAGCTTGAACGGCGAGAAGCTCGCGATCGGCGTCGACCGGCTGGATTATTCCAAGGGTCTGATCAACCGCATCAAGGCTTTCGACCGGATGTGGACCCTGCATCCGTCGCTGGCGCGCACGGCGTCGCTGCTGCAGATCGCGACGCCCTCGCGCGGCGCGATCGAGGCCTACGGCAATCTGCAGAGCGAGGTCGCGAGGTTAGTCAGCGACGTCAACGGTACGCATGGCGAGGTCGACTGGACGCCGATCCGCTATCTCAACAAGGGCTACGGCCAGGCCGTGCTTGCGGGACTCTATCGCACCGCGCAGGTCGGCGTGGTGACGCCGCTCCAGGACGGCATGAATCTCGTCGCCAAGGAATATGTCGCCGCGCAAAACCCGGTCGACCCCGGCGTGCTCGTGCTGTCGAAATTCGCCGGCGCCGCCAACGAACTCGACACCGCGCTGCTGGTCAATCCGCACGATATCGACAGCATGGCGCGCACGATCGCGATCGCGCTGTCGATGCCGCTGACCGAGCGGCGGATGCGCTGGGAAGCGATGATGGCCAAGCTGCGCGGCCACACGATCCAGCAATGGTTCGCTGATTTCACCGATGCGCTGCGCGAATGCCAGCTCGACAGGGAAGAACTGGCGCCTGTGGTGACCGAGCCCGCGCTATGGCCGGTTCGCTCCGCCACCAATGGCGGCGCGCGGTATCATTAGCAATATCCGCTAATAGCAGTACGACACGCCATCCAGCACCGGGCAACGCGCCTTGTTCGGCGCGCTCGGATTTTCCATCGGCACGTAACCGCCCTTGCCGTTACCGGCGAACACGCCGGGGCCGATCACGACCGATGACTTGTTGCCGATGATGACGCTCGGGTGCGGCGAGGCCAGCCTCGATCGCGAGCCATCGGCCCAGACGATGGAGTCACCTGCAAAGATTCCGCGCCGGCCGTCGTCACAGCTCACATCCACGCCCTGCTTGGTGCAGGCCTGCGCCATTGCCGGGCTGGCGGCGGCCCCCGCAAACGCCGAAATCAGAATCGAGAGCAAGAGCGTCCGCGCGATCATTATTCCGTCCTCCACCGATGAGGTTGCCGCTTATCGTCGCCGATCGTGGCGGTATTCCGGTTCAAGGGCCGACAAAGCGCCAATTATCTGGGGCCGGGCGATCAAAATTGCCAAATAAATTCAACGAATTGGGGAAATTTTGGCGGCCGCGCCCGGCGTCCCTTGCAAAATCAGTGCTGCCCCTTCAAGAGAGGGCCTCCGGAGAGATGGCCGAGTGGCTTAAGGCGCACGCTTGGAAAGCGTGTGTGCGGGAAACCGTACCGTGGGTTCGAATCCCACTCTCTCCGCCATTTGCACGATTTTGTGCGCCAACCTACGATCTTCTACGATCCTAACCGGCGCCGTCGAGCGCCTATGAGGCCGTGTCGGCCATCTCCTGGATCGTTCCCACGCGAGTTGAGTGACCCCCTCATTGCCAACGTCGAAAGATGACGCTCGCGTTGACACCCCCGAAGCCGAATCCGTTGGAAATCGCATGCTCCATCGGCATGCGCCTTGCCTCGCGGGCCACGATGTCGACGCCCTCGGCCGCCGTGTCCGCATTGTCGAGATTGAGAGTGGGCGGCGCCACTTGGTCCCGCAGCGCGAGGATCGTGAAGATTGCTTCGGCTCCGCCGGCTGCGCCGAGCAGATGACCCGTTGCCGATTTGGTGGCGCTCACGGCAATTTTTCCGTCGCGGCCGAACACGGCTTTGATCGCTTCCAGTTCGGAAACGTCGCCAACCGGCGTCGAGGTGGAATGGGCGTTGAGGTGCTGGATATCACCGGGCCTGAGGCTAGCCTGCCGCAACGCCCCTTCCATGGCACGGCGCGCGCCGTCGCCGTCTTCGGGTCCTGACGTGATGTGGTAGGCATCGGCCGTCGTGCCATAGCCGACGATTTCGGCGAGCGGTTTGGCGCCGCGGCGGATCGCATGCTCCAATTCTTCAATGACGAGGATACCGGCACCTTCGCCCATGACGAAGCCATCGCGGTCGCGATCGAACGGGCGGGAAGCACGCGCTGGCGTTTCGTTGAAGCTTGTCGAAAGGGCGCGGGCAGCGGCGAAGCCGCCGAGGCTCACGAGATCGATGCAGGCTTCCGAGCCGCCGCAAACCGAAACGTCGGCTTCTCCGGCCCGGATGAGGCGTGCGGCATCGCCGATCGCTTGCACGCTTGCGGCGCAGGCTGTGACTGGTGTACCGACCGGCCCCTTGAAGCCATAGCGGATCGAGATATGACCGGCCGCGAGATTTGCGAGGAAGGACGGAACGGTGAAGGGCGAGAGGCGCCTCACGCCGCGCTGATCGGTGGTGCGAACCGCCTCGACGATTGCCGGGAAGCCTCCGATGCCCGATGCGATCACGGTTGCGGTGCGCTCCATGGAATGCGCGTCTGAAGGAATCCAGGCTGCCTGTGCAATGGCCTCGGACGCGGCGGCGAGGGCGAACAGGATGAAGCGATCCATCCTCCGCTGATCCTTGGGAGGAACGACCATGTCCGGATCGAAGCCTCCATCTGGGTCGTCGGTCTTCGTCGGAACGATTCCAGCGACTCGTGCGGGAAGGACGGCCGCCCATTCAGGGAGCGTGGCGAGTCCCGAGCGAGCCGAGAGCAACCGCGACCATGCTAGCTCACTGCCACAGCCCAGCGGTGATACCAATCCCACTCCCGTAACGACGATGCGACGCATGATCATATGACCTTCGAGGGGCTAGGCTCCGCCAGCTCTGCCAAAAGTGCCTGAAATAGCCGCGCACTCCTGTGTTTGATCATTGAGGTCATTCCGTCGCCAGTATCACGCGAGCCAGCTCCGACGGATTCTCGACAGCTGAGAAGTGGCCGGTATTTTCCAGCGTCACCATCTGCGCGGCAGGGATCAGCGACCGCGTGCGTTCGCGCTCATCTGTTCGAGACCAGTCGCTATCGCCATAAATGAGCGTCACTGGCGCCGAGATCTGCCGATAGTAATCCCGTGCTTTGCTCCAGGATCGCCAGCCTGCCAGCACCTTGCGTGCGATCCGCTTGTATCCCGGGCGGTGGGCTACTTCATCGAACTCAGCGAGCAGATCGGCCGGTAGTTTGCGGGGGTCGTGATATCCGCCGCCCATGATCTTGCCGAGGATCATCCTGTTTTCGAGCGAAGCATTGATCGCGCCAAGCACCGGGATCTGCAAACTTCCGATGATGAAATTTGCGAACCAGTTGCCCCGTCGAATACCGTCACCATAGCGGGTCTCGTAGTCGTATGGGTTGATCGCAAAGACACGCTTCATCCGCTGCGGAAGCGACGCCGCCACCGTGAGGGCCAATGCGCCGCCGATCGACTCGCCGACGACCGTGAGTGCCGAGAGGTCTAGTTCCTCGATGAAGCGAATGACGGCCTGCCTGAAGTCGGGTTCGTCGAAGCTCGCGCTCGGATCTATTGGTGAGTGGCCGTGGCCCGGGAGGTCAATGGCGTACACCGTGTGCGATCTGGCGAGTAGGGGCGCAAGACTGCGGAAATATTCGAGCTGCGTCCGGATCGTATGTATGAGGAGCAGCGGAGGCCCGCTGCCGGTCTTTTGAAAGCGTACGCTTAGCGTATCCGATATCTTCAGCAAACTTGGCTTGGCTTCAGTCATGCTGAGCATTCGATCTCTCCGTGCTTTGAAGGGCGCGCTTTCAAGCGGAAGCGGCGTCGCGAACCTGTTCGGCCGCGGCATCCAAAAGCGCTTGAGCCAGATCGGGGTCGTTGACGACGCGCGATAGCGTCACCGCGCCGACCATCGTCGCGAGAATGGCCATGGCCTTGCCGCGGGAGGCCTCGTCGCCGGTTCCTGCGAGGAAGCGGCCGAGCACGTCGAGGTGCGCCTTGATTCCCGCTTCGAATTCCGCCTTCACGTCGGGGCCCTGTCGGGCGGCATCTGAACCGAGCGCCACGATGGGGCAGCCGTCCATCTTTTCTCCGCGATGGTCGCCGCTGAGGTAAAACGCGATCACCGCGCCAAGTGGATCATCAGGATTTGCCGCGGCCGCGTCCGACCATCGGCCGGACGCGCTCTCCAATGCCCGCCTGGACGCCTCTACCGCCAAATCCTCTTTTGAGCTGAACTGCTTGTAGAAGGCGCCTTGGGTTAGCCCGGCCCCCTCCATCAGATCCTTGAGGCCGATGCCATCAAAACCGCGCTCCCTGAAGAGGCGGCTCGCCACATTGATCACGGCTTGGCGGTTCTCCGCGGCTTGAATGCGACTCACCCGCATCTTGGACCTCCATTTGGATTTCGGTCGAACTCTATAACTCAGATAGAGTGCGAACGCAATCTAACAAGCGGCGCGGCGCTGAATCCGACGTTTCCGGGTAGAAAAGACCGGCTTTCCCAGATCACATTCCCGTCAGCGCCCCAATTTAGATTGCGATCGAGCTCTAAATGGCCTATTAGAGTTCGATCGAACTCTAAGCGGCTGGGAGATGGCAATGAAAAAGAGCAGACTTTTGGTCTTGGCAGGTATCGCGATCGCCGCGTCCGGAGCAGCCGTCATCGCTACTCTTGTCATTCCCGCCCACGAAGCTTCCGCGGCGCGCGACCCGAGGCAGGAACCGCCGATGGTCAGCCTGGTAACGGCCGCGCGGGTGAGCGGATCCGAACGCGGTTTCACCGGGACCATAGGCGCGAGGGTGGAAAGCAATCTGGGTTTTCGCGTCGCCGGCAAGATCGTTGAGCGGCTTGTGAACGTCGGCGAGCAGGTAAAAGCCGGTCAGCCGCTGATGCGGATCGACGAAACCGACCTCCGCCTTGCGCTTACGGCGAAGCGCAACGCCGTCGCCGTCGCGCGTGCGTCTGTCGTTCAGACCGACGCCGATGAGCGGCGATACGCAAACCTCGTGAACGACGGATGGACTTCCAAGCAGCGCTACGAGCAGGCGAAGGCCGCGTCGGATACAGCCAATGCGCAACTCGCCGCGGCTGAAGCCGAAGCTCGGGTCGCCGAGAATCAGGCGACCTATTCCGTCCTGATGGCGGACGCCGACGGAACGGTCACCCAAACGCTTGGTGAGCCGGGACAAGTAGTCTCCGCCGGCCAGACCGTCGTTCGGCTTGCCCAGGCCGGCCCCCGCGAAGCGGTGGTCGCGCTTCCCGAAACCATCCGTCCGGCGATCGGCTCGGTGGCCGAAGCCAGCATGTATGGGAGCGATGGCCGCCGCTACACGGCACATCTCCGGCAGTTGTCGGATTCCGCCGATGCCCAGACCCGCACCTATGAGGCCCGCTATGTGCTCGACGGTGAGGCCGCCGCGGCCCCGCTTGGAGCGACCGTCACCATTCGGCTTGCGAGCAAGGAGACGCAGCCGGAAGTCCAGGTGCCGCTAGGGGCTGTGCTCGACGACGGACGAACGACCGGCGTTTGGGTCTTCGACAGCGCTGCCTCGACCGTACACTTCCGGCCCGTCAAGCTCACACGCCTGACCAGCGAATCCGCCGTGATCTCCGGATTGAGCTCTGATGATCGGGTTGTTTCTCTCGGCGCTCATCTCCTGCAGGAGGGCGCTCGCGTCAGGACTGCGTACGAAAACAGGAGCAACTGATGAGCTTCAATCTTTCCGCGATCGCCGTTCGCGAACGAGCCGTCACCCTGTTCTTCATCATCCTGCTGGCCGCCGCGGGCGCCTATGCCTTCCTCATGCTTGGGCGGGCGGAGGACCCCTCCTTTACCATCAAGACCCTGACGGTCACCACCGTTTGGCCGGGCGCGACGGCACGCGAGATGCAGGACCAGGTCGCCGAGCCCCTGGAGAAGCGGCTTCAGGAACTGACCTGGTACGACCGGGTGGAGACGACCACGCGGCCCGGTTATGCGTACATGACGGTTACGCTCAAGGACAGCACGCCGCCATCGAGCGTGCAGGAGGAGTTCTACCAGGCCCGCAAGAAGCTGGGAGATGAAGCGCGCAAGCTGCCCTCTGGCGTGCTCGGCCCCTTCGTCAACGACGAATATTCCGACGTGAGCTTCGCCCTTTATGCCCTCAAGGCGAAGGCCATGCCGATGCGCGAACTCGCCAGGCAAGCCGAGACCATTCGGCAGGATCTCCTGCACGTGCCCGGCGTCAAGAAGATCAACATCCTCGGTGAACGTCCCGAACAGATATTCATCGAGTTTTCCTATGCCAAACTGACAACCCTCGGCGTATCGGCACCGGATATTGTTGCCGCCCTGCAGCGGCAGAACACGGTCACACCGGCGGGCTCGATCGACACCAAGGGACCGCAGGTCTTCATCCGGGTCGATGGCGCTTATGACAGCGTTCAGGCGATCGCCGACACGCCGATCGTCGCTGCCGGTCGGACGCTGAAACTCTCCGACATCGCCGAAGTCCGCCGCGGTTACGAGGATCCTCCTACCTACCTCATCCGACACCAGGGCGAGCCCGCCGTCATGCTGGCTGCGGTTATGCAAGAGGGCTGGGATGGCCTCGCGCTCGGCAAGGCGCTGGAAGCGAGGTCCGCAGCTATCTCTCGCACGCTGCCGCTCGGGATGACGCTGGCCAAGGTCAGCGACCAGGCCGTCAACATCACCTCGGCGGTTGACGAATTCATGATGAAGTTCGCGATGGCGCTCGGCGTCGTGCTGCTGGTGAGCCTGCTCAGCCTCGGCTGGCGCGTCGGCATCGTTGTCGCGGCCGCCGTCCCTCTGACGCTCGCCGTCGTGTTCCTCATCATGCTGGAGACCGGCCGGTTCTTCGATCGTATCACGCTCGGCGCCCTCATCCTGGCGCTTGGTCTTCTCGTCGACGATGCCATCATCGCCATCGAGGTGATGGTGGTGAAAATGGAAGAGGGCATGGATCGCCTATCGGCGGCGGCTTATGCGTGGAGCCACACTGCGGCACCCATGCTGTCCGGGACACTCGTGACGGTCGCCGGGTTCCTGCCGGTGGGCTTTGCCCGCTCGACGGCCGGCGAATACGCCGGCAACATCTTCTGGGTCGTGGGATTCGCCCTCATCGTCTCCTGGATCGTCGCGGTGATCTTCACGCCCTATCTCGGCGTCAAGATGCTGCCCGCTATCAAGCCGATCGAAGGCGGTCACCACGCGATTTACGGCACACCGAACTATCGGCGCCTGAGAGGGCTCATCACCTTCGCCGTGCGCCACAAGTTCGTAACCAGCGGCATCGTCGCCATCGCTTTCGCGGTTTCCGTCGTGGGCATGGGCGCCGTCGAGCAGCAGTTCTTCCCGACGTCCGACCGCCCCGAAGTGCTGGTGGAGGTTCGCCTGCCGGAAGGCACCAGCATCGAGACGACGACCGCTACAGTCGAGAAGCTCGAACGCTGGCTGCACGACCAGTCGGAGGCCAAGATCGTCACGAGCTATGTCGGTCAGGGCGCTCCCCGATTCTTCTTCGCGATGGCGCCGGAGCTGCCTGACCCGGCCTTCGCCAAGGTCGTCGTACTTACACCGGATGCGGAGGCGCGCGAGGCCTTGAAGCAACGGCTCCGAGAGGCGGTGTCACAGGGCCTTGCACTTGAGGCCAATGTGCGCGTCACCCAGCTCGTGTTCGGACCCTATACGCCGTTCCCGGTGGAGTTTCGGGTGATGGGGCCTGATCCCGCGCAATTGTACGCCATCTCTCAAAAGGCCCTCGCTGTCATGCGCGGCGTACCCGATGTGCGGCAAGCGAACCGCGATTGGGGCAATCGCACGCCCGTGCTCCGCTTCATCCCGGATCAAGATCGACTGAACCTCATCGGCCTTTCGCCAGCCGAGGTGGGCCGGCAACTCCAGTTCCTGCTCACTGGCGTCACGGTCACGCAGGTCCGCGAGGACATTCGCAATGTCCCCATCGTGGCACGCAGCGCCGGCGGCGAGCGGCTGGATCCGACGCGTCTGGCGGACTTCTCACTGATGAGCAGGGACGGTCGCCAGATCCCGCTCGACCAGGTCGGCCATTCGGAAATCCGATTTGAAGAGCCGATCATGAAGCGCCGCGATCGCACACCCCTCGTCACGATTCGCTCTGACATCAATGAGGCGACCCAACCTCCGGAGGTCTCCAAGGAGATCAAGACCGCCCTTCAGCCGCTGATCGCTTCGCTTCCGGCCGGCTATCGTATCGAACTGGGTGGATCGATCGAGGAGGCAACCAAGGCCAATGACGCATTGGCGACGATCTTTCCCGCCATGATCGCCGCCATGCTGATCGTCATCATGCTGCAGGTGCGATCGTTCTCGACGATGGCCATGGTCGTGCTGACGGGACCGCTGGGCCTCGTCGGCGTCGTGCCGGTGCTGCTCGCCTTCAACCAGCCCTTCGGATTCAATGCCATTTTGGGCCTGATAGGACTGGCGGGCATCCTGATGCGGAATACGCTGATCCTGACCGAACAAATCAAGGAGAACCGTGCTGCCGGCCTCGATGACTATCACGCCGTCATCGAGGCCACGGTGCAACGCACGCGGCCGGTGATTCTGACCGCGCTCGCAGCTGTGCTGGCCTTCATCCCCCTCACGCATTCCGTGTTCTGGGGATCGATGGCCTACACGTTGATCGGCGGCACGGCGGTCGGGACGGTCCTGATTCTGCTGTTCCTTCCCGCACTTTATGCTGCGTGGTTTCGGATCAAGCCCACTGCAGATCAGGTCCATCAGAACTCGACGGAGGAACGGGAATTACGACCAGCATTGGCTGCCGAATAAGGCTCCGTCCAATCGATGAACCGTCCGGTCCGAACGGGAGAGGATTCCGACGAGGCCCGCGCGAGGATACTGGAAGCAGCGGAGAAGCAGTTTCGCCGCGTGGGTTACCATAGGACCTCGGTGGCCGACATCGCCGCTCAACTCGGCATGAGTCCGGCCAACATCTACCGTTTCTTTCCCTCCAGGGATGCGAGGCGCAACGGGCGCACGGACGAGCCAATTAATGGTAGCGAGGACCGTAGGCGCCCACCTGCCGAGATGAAAAACAGCTTGGAGATCAATGGGGATTGACTGACTCTCTCTCCGCCATTTCTACGCTACAGTTCTTTCCAGTATCCGATCGTTCGAATCCACCGCGAAATCACCGAAGAACCCTGCGATGTTGCGCTAATTCTCCGCGAAAGCTGTAGTTTTTTCCCCGTGGGTTAGGGGGAGGCTTCCTCCGCCATGGCAGTGTCCCTCAGGATCCGGTCGTCCGAAGCGACAGCAAAAACAATAGGTCGCGCGACAAAGCGGATGTGGCCACATCCACATTTTTGCTCGTGGTCTTTGCGCAAGCCGTGGGTTTGACCGTAGGTTCGGAGGACAGATTTCGCGAGAGGGAATACATGGCCGTCCTCGCTCAAACGGTGCGCCTTGCGCTGGACTTCGAGCGCATCGTAGTAGCGGGATTGGCAACGTCAGGTTCTCTCCATCACCGCGATGTTCACCTTTCCGAAATGCGCGCCGCACGTCGCGTCGGACCGCTTCTTCACGGCCGGCTCTTTCGCCGGCTTCTTGCCGCTCAAGCGGAAGCGGCGAACCCTCGGCAGCGCATTCCCCAAATCCAGTCTGCCTTCAAACCGGCCTCGGTTATTTTGACAACATCGGTCACGCACGATTCAATTTTTTGACCTTGGGGCAGGCAAATGTCCTCCCGCGTGGTCGTTGCTACCGTGCGCGGCGATGAACATGGCGACGGCCGACCGGCAATAGGATTCGATTTCGTCCTCTGCTCTCGCCTGATCGAAGCGTGCGATCATCAGGAGATCGGATCCTTTGAAAAGCGCGGCAAACAAGCGGGCGGACCGGAGAGGATCGGGCACGTTCAGAAGCGCCTTCGCGTGCAACTGACGCAACAGGGCCTCGATTTGGGCGATGACATGGGCGGGGCGGGCTTCGTAATGGAGCTTGCTTAACGACTTTTGATTCGTGTTGTCGGCCATGATCATGGCTTCGACATTTCGGACGTCCGGCCTCAACAGCGTGCGAAGCAGGGATGATCCCACCGCCATGAGCTGATCTTCAGCTGAACCGTCGACGCCTTCAAAAAGGGCCTGTGCAAACTGATGGCAGCCGGCCGCGATGGCCGCGCTGAACAGCGCCTCCTTGTTCTCGAAGTGCCGATAGATGCTGAGCTTGGATATCTTCGCCCGCTGGGCGACCTTGTCCAATGTCGTCGCTTGAAAACCCAATTCCACAAAGAGTTCGCTCGCGGCATCGATTATCGTTTGGCCAAGCGCCTCGTTGGCGGGCCGGCCGCGCCGGCGCTGGCTATTTTCGGTCACGACAATTCCAGTCCTTGACAGTATCCTAATTCTTGCATTACGATACCATGAAGTATCTGAAATGTGCAAGTCAATGGGTAGACAACCTGTCCTCCAAATCAAGTTTCACTGGGCCGCCCGGCAATATCGAATGCGGCACTGTCCGGGCGGCCAAAATAGTGATGGGCGACTTTCTCGTCGATGCCGAAGCCCTGCTCGCTGCCCGTCTCAAGCGCGTATCGTCTGACGATATTGCGCCGACCTAAAGCACGAGGGATTCCATGCAACGACGGACCCTGCTGAAACTGGCCGCGCTTTCCACCCTCGGCATCCCGCGCGCCCAGGCCACCGCCAAGTCCGACCCAACCCCCTCCATCCACAACACGGAGCCCACCACCATGAATGACGTCATCATCATCGGCGGCAGCTTTGCCGGTCTCGCCGGCGCCCTGCAGCTCGGCCGTGCCCGCCGCAAGGTCACCGTTCTCGATACCGGCCTGCCGCGCAACCGCTTCGCCGGCCACTCGCATGGCCTGCTCGGCCACGATCACAAGCCACCGCTGGACATCCTGGCCGAGGCGCGGCAGCAGCTGGCGCGTTATCCCACGGTCAGGCTGGTCAATGCCCGGGCCGACAGCATCTCCGGCGCTATCGACAATTTCTCCGTCCTCACTTCCGATGGCGAAAGCTTTGGGGCGCGCCGTCTGATCCTGAGCTATGGCATCGTTGACCAGATGCCTGACGTTCCGGGTTTTGCCGAAGGCTGGGGCACGTCCATCGTGCCTTGCCCCTATTGCGACGGCTTTGAAGTCGCCGGCCAGCATTGGGGCCTCGTCTGGTCCGGCCCGCAGTCGCACAATCAGGTCAGGCTGTTCCGCGATTGGACCGACACGTTGACGCTCTTCGCCGATGGTCACGATATTCCGCCCGATATCCGGGCCGATCTGGCGCGCCGCAACGTACCCGTCGTCGACGGCCGGATCACCGGGATCGCCCAACGCGGGGCCCATAACGCCACCGTCAAGCTCGATACCGGCCCCGATGTCGCGGTCGACATCCTGTTCGCGCATCCGCGCAACAAGCCGTCCGCAAGCCTGCATGAATCACTGAGCCTCGCCACGGTTAAAACACCCCTCGGCATCATCCTCAAGGTCGACGAGCGCCGCGAAACCAGCATGCCCGGCATCTACGCCGCCGGCGACCTCGCCAACCCCATCACGCCGCCATCGGTCACCCTGGCATCATCGCACGGCGCGATGGCGGGTATCTTCGCCCAGCAGTCGATGGTGGTTTGAGAGCACAGATGCAGGATGAGCATGGCCGTCGAACCGAACAGCGCGGGTGTGCGCTTCCCTCCGCCCTTCGTCTATCTGGGAGCGCTGCTGTTGGGGCTGGCGGCGGAGCAGTTCGTCATTCTGCGCTCGTTCGGCATCCACTGGTGGTTGCTGGTTGCGACGGGCGCGCTGCTCTTCGTTGCCGGCGCGGCGATGATGCTTGCGGCGGCGGGGCTGTTCCGGCGGCTCGGCACCAACATTCCGCCGTCGCAGCCAACGACCCTCATCGCAACGACCGGTCCTTATCGGTGGACCCGCAATCCCATGTATCTTGGCATGGCGCTTATCTATGCCGGCCTTGCGATCGGCTTCGACGGGCCGATCGCCTTCGCCTTGCTCCCGTTGGTGCTGATCGTGATCCAGACGCAGGTGATCGCCCGCGAGGAGCGCTATCTCGAAGCGAAGTTCGGCGACGACTACCGCCGCTACAAGGCCGAGGTTCGCCGATGGCTCTGACTATTGCGCCGCTGCCGTCTGCGTTCCGTCAGCCAGCTTTCCCAACAGATCGCCGTCGTTATCCGGAGCAGCTTTCAGTATCTGGAAAGTATCCATCCGTCTTGCAGAGCCGTCGGCTATCCAACAACAGGGGGCATCAATGGTCTACAGTCTAATTGTCAAAAAAGAGATCCGCAGGAGCTTCGATCATGTCAACAACCAGCGTTGGGATGATGCTGCAAAGGGCCTAACACCAAACGCGTATCACTGGGTTGCCGGAGATCATGCGTTGGGGGGTGAGCGACATGGAAAGCAATCGGTGAAGCAATGGTTCGAGCGCATGGGCCGTGTTTTCCCGAAGCTTCACATAGATATTGAGCAGGTCGAGGTGACGGGTTGGCCATGGAATACCACAGTGTTCGTCAAGTGGCGGGCCAACGCGAGGCTACTTGACGGCCAAAGCTCGTATGTGAACAGGGGCGTCCACGTCTTCAAGTTGCGATGGGGCAAGGTTTATTCGATTGAGGAATACTTCGACTCGCAGGCTGCAGAACGAAGCCTCGCAATCCAAGCTCGTGCCGGTTTGGATGAAGCTGCGGCTGGACCAATCGTGAGCTAACGCGGATCATCCGTGTGATGCCGCCATCAGAAAAAGGATATGTCATGGCACAGCGCGATGCCCATCAGGTCGCCGACTGGAAGGGCCAAAGCGGGGAGCGCTGGGTCGCCCACCAGGCCCGGCTCGATGCCAGGGTGGCGGTGTTCGGTCAGGCCGCGATCGAAGCCGCCGCACCCGCGACGGGCGAGCGCGTGCTGGACGTCGGCTGCGGCGCGGGCGCGTCGAGTCTGGCTCTGGCCGCCCGCGTCGGCGCGGGGGGCCATGTGCTGGGCGTGGACATATCTGAACCGCTGATCGGCCGAGCGCGCGCGCTTGCGCCACAGGATACGCCGGTCCAGTTCCGGGTGGCCGACGCCAGCAGCGCCGAGCTGCCCGGGGGCGCGTTCGACATCCTGTTCTCGCGTTTCGGAGTGATGTTCTTCAACGATCCGACAGGGGCGTTCGCGCATATGCGCCGCGCGCTCAAGCCGGGCGGCCGGGTCGCTTTCGTCTGCTGGCGCGGCATGGCCGAGAACGATTGGGTGCGCCTGCCGATGGACGTGATCAAAGGCATCGTCCCGCCGACGGCGCCGCCCGATCCCGAAGCGCCCGGCCCATTCTCGTTCGGCGACCCGGGGCGGGTGGATCGGATCCTGACGGCGGCCGGCTTCACCGATATCGCTCTCGCGCCTTTCGATGCTTCCATCCCGTTTGGCGAGGGCGCGACGCGGGACGCGGCGATCGACGACGCGGTGAAGATGACGTTCGAGGTCGGCCCGCTGTCGCGCGCGCTCGCTGATCACCCCGACGACATCCGGGCCCGCGCATCGGCCGCGGTTCGTGCCGCCTTCGCGGACCTCCCCGGCGAGCGATCGGTGATGATCGACAGAGCGACGTGGATCATCACGGCGCGCAATCCGGCAAGCTGACGATTGCGACGATTACGTGATTACGGTGACAGTGCACTCAATCGCTACGCCACCCTCTTCACGGGTCGAACGATAGTCACAACGACAGTTAAGTGCACTGTCACCGTAATCATCGTCGCCTTAATCTACCTATCAACCTAACACGCGAAGGATCCCATGGCTGACCTGATCAATCCCGCGCCGCGGGACATTCCCACCTCCAACACCCTGCCGATCGCGGTCCTTTCCGTTCTGCTCGCGATGGGAACGCTGGCGACCAACATCTTGCTGCCGTCTCTGCCGCACATTGCGATCTCATTGAATGTCACGAGTGCGGCGGTCACGTCCGCCATCACCGTCTTTCTTGCGGTGTTCGGATTGGGCCAGCTCCTGGTCGGACCGCTTTCGGATCGCTACGGAAGACGTTGGCCGGTCCTGATCGGATTTGCCGTGTTCTTCGCGGGCAGCGTCTGGTGCGGTCTGGCAACCGACCTGCCTAATCTCCTTGTCGGCCGCGTCGTGCAGGCAACAGGTGCTTGCGCGACGGCAGTGCTGTCTCGCGCCATCGCCCGCGACATGTTCAGCGGCGCAGCGCTGGCACGCGCGATGGCGCTCATCATGATCGTGATGACCGCTGCTGCCGGGTTCTCGCCGCTGCTTGGCGGCGCCCTCGACCACAGCCTGGGCTGGCGCGCCGAATTCGCGCTGGTCGCGGCCTTTGCTGCCGTCAGCGCCGTTGCCTACGGCATCGTTCTCGGCGAAACCCACAATTCGATCCGCACGCCGCTCAACCCAGTTGCCATCGGCAGGACCTATGCCGGCTTGATTGGCGACCGTCGCTTCGCTATCCCCGCGACCACCTCGAGCCTCATCATAGGGGGCATGTTCTCAATGTTTTCCGCTGCACCGCGCCTATTCATCGAAGCGCTGCACTTCACGCCGATCCAGCTCGGCCTCTTCTTCGCCGGAACCGTCTTCATCGTATCCGCCGCGAGTATGCTTGCAACAAGATTGGCACCACGCTACGGGCTCGATGGCCCGATCCGGGCAGGTTTGTGCGCGACGGCCGCCAGCAGCCTTGCGATCCTGCTCATCTCGATGATCAGCCCGACTTTCCTGCCGTTTCTGGGCGCGATGTGCGTTTTTCTTCTCGGCATGGGTGTTGTCATTCCACTGGCCACTGCGCGGGCGCTTTCTCCATTCGGGGAGAAGGCCGGCGCCGCCTCGGCGCTGCTGGGTTTCTTGCAGATGATGATCGCCGCGATCGGCGTATGGCTTGCTGCCACAGTGTCACATGAAGCAATGTTGGCGCTCGGCGTCGTGATGAGCGCGTTTTCCCTGCTGGCTCTTGGCCTGTACGCGCGGGGCCCAGGATCTTGATTGGCGCATGACACTCCGCGCGCGTTTCTGTTCAGTCGCTCGTCAGCTTTGCGAAGTCCGGCTTACGCCGTCGGGCAAACGCGGCAAGGATTCGCCAGTCTGACAATTGGATTACGTGACAGTGCACTCAATCGATCCGCCACCCTCTTCACGGATCGAACAATAGTCACAACGACAGTTAAGTGCACTGTCACCGTAATATCTGTCCTGTCCTTCTAGGTTTCTTACGAGTTACGTCGTGTGAGGAGAGTTTCGGCCTTTGTCCCTAAGCAAAGGCTGAAGCGGCGAAGCGATCCAGAATCTGCCCAGCCCCCTGGGTTGCTTCGCTGCCTCGCGACGACGGTTTGAACAGAGCGGCTGTCGTTTTTTGTAACTGGATCGTCTTTCGGAGAGAGCGATGAAGCGCTTCAACCTTTCGGCCTGGGCCGTCAGCCATCCGACGCTGGTCCTGTTCCTGATGCTGATGCTCGGCGTCGCCGGCTTCTTCTCCTATGAGAAGCTCGGCCGGGCCGAGGATCCATTCTTCACGGTGAAGGTGGTCAACGTCTCCGTGCTGTGGCCGGGCGCGACCGCGCAGGAGATGCAGGCCCAGGTCGCGGATCCCATCGAGAAGAAGATCCAGGAGCTGCCCTATTTCGAGAAGGTGCAGACCTATTCCAAGCCCGGCTTCGCCGCGCTCCAGGTGACCTTCCGCGACGATACGCCGCCGAAGGACGTGCCCCATCTCTTCTATCTGCTGCGCAAGAAGGTGATCGACGTACAGGGCCAGCTGCCGTCGGGCATCCTCGGGCCAGTCGTCAATGACGAGTTCTCCGACGTCGACTCCATCCTCTACATGATGACCGGCGACGGCGCCGACTACGCCCAGCTCAAGAAGGTCTCGGAGGGTTTTCGCCAGCGCCTGCTGAAGGTCACCGGCGTCACCAAGGTCAATCTTTACGGCACCCAGGACGAGCGCATCTTCGTCGAATTTTCCCACGCGAAGCTGGCAACACTTGGCATTACGCCGCAGGCGCTGTTCGATTCGCTCGCCAAGCAGAACAACGTGGTGCCGGCCGGCACGGTGGAGACCTCCTCGCAGCGCGTGCCGCTGCGCGTCACCGGCGCGCTCGACGGCGTCAAGGCCGTCGCCGAGACGCCGGTCGAAAGCAACGGCCGGGTATTTCGCTTGGGCGATATCGCCACTGTCACCCGCGGTTTCGTCGATCCGCCGACCTTCGTGGCGCGGCAGGAAGGCAAGCCCGCGCTCGGTATCGGCGTGGTCACCGCCAAGGGCGCCAACATCCTGGAGCTCGGCAAGGAGGTCGAGAACGCCACCAATGAATTCATGAAGGCGGTGCCGCAGGGCATCCAGGTCGAGCAGATCGCCGATCAGCCCAAGGTGGTCGAGCGCGCCGTTGGCGAGTTCGTACACTCCTTCATCGAGGCGCTGGCGATCGTGCTGTTTGTCAGCTTCGTCGCACTGGGTTGGCGCACCGGCATCGTGGTGGCGCTGTCGGTGCCGTTGGTGCTGGCGATCGTGTTCATCGTGATGAATGCGATGTCGATCGACCTGCATCGGATTACGCTCGGCGCCCTGATCATCGCGCTCGGGCTGTTGGTCGACGACGCCATCATCGCGGTGGAAATGATGGTGGTGAAAATGGAACAGGGCTGGGACCGCATGCGCGCGGCGGCCTTTGCCTGGGAATCAACCGCGTTTCCGATGCTCACGGGAACGCTGGTCACGGCCGTTGGCTTCCTCCCCATCGGCTTTGCCAATTCGGCAGTCGGCGAATACGCCGGCGGCATTTTCTGGATCGTGGCGATCGCGCTGGTGGCGTCATGGTTCGTCGCGGTGATCTTCACGCCCTATATCGGCGTCAAGCTGCTGCCTAACATCACCGTGCATCACAACCACGATCCGCATGCGGTGTACGAAACCCGTCTCTATCGGATCCTGCGCAGCATGATCCAGTGGTGCGTCGACCATCGGGTCAAGGTGGTGCTGGCGACGGTGGCCGTGTTCGCGCTCTCCATCGTTGGTTTCGGTCAGGTGCAGCAGCAGTTCTTCCCGCTGTCGGAGCGGCCGGAACTGTTCCTGCAGCTGCGGCTGCCCGAGGGCACCGCGTTCAACGTCACCGAAAAATCCGTGAAAACCGCCGAAGGGCTGCTGAAGGACGACAAGGACATTGCGACCTACACGTCCTATGTCGGTCAGGGCTCGCCGCGGTTCTGGCTCGGGCTCAACCCGCAGCTGCCCAACGAGGCCTTCGCCGAAATCGTCATCGTCTCCAAGGACGTCGACGCGCGCGAGCGGATCAAGGCCCGCCTGGAGAAGGCGGTGGGCGAGGGTGTGTTGTCGGAAGCGCGCGTGCGCATCGACCGTTTCAACTTCGGTCCGCCGGTCGGCTTTCCCGTTCAGTTCCGCGTCATCGGGCCCGATCCCAACGAGGTGCGCGACATCGCCTACAGAGTGCGCGACGTCGTCAGGGAGAATCCCAACGTCATAGATCCGCAGCTCGACTGGAACGAGCAGTCGCCCTACCTCAAGCTGGCGGTCGACCAGGATCGCGCCCGCGCGCTTGGCCTGACCCCGCAGGACGTGTCGCAGGCGCTGGCGATGCTGATTTCGGGCGCGCAGGTGACGACGATCCGCGACGGTATCGAGAAGGTCGGCGTGGTAGCCCGCGCGGTGCCGTCCGAACGGCTCGATCTCGGCCGGGTCGGCGATCTCACGGTGACCTCGCGCAACGGCGTCGCGGTGCCGTTGACGCAGATCGCGAAGATCGAATACTCCCATGAGGAGCCGATCATCTGGCGGCGCAACCGCGACATGGCGATCACGGTGCGCGGCGACGTCGTCGACGGCGTGCAGGCGCCTGATGTCACCAGCCAGATCTCGCCAAAACTGCAGGAGATCCGCGACAGCCTGCCGGCGGCCTACCGGATCGAGGCGGGCGGCGCGTTCGAGGAATCCGCCAAGGGCAATGCCTCCATCTTCGTGCTGTTTCCGCTGATGGTGCTGGTGATGCTGACCCTGCTGATGATCCAGCTGCAAAGCTTCTCGCGGCTGATCCTGGTGTTCCTCACCGCACCGCTCGGCATCGTGGGTGCTTCCCTCGGCCTCAACGTCGCCAACGCCCCGTTCGGTTTCGTGGCACTGCTCGGCCTGATCGCGCTCGCCGGCATGATCATGCGCAACACGGTCATCCTGGTCGATCAGATCGAGACCGATGTTTCGCACGGCCTCACCAGGCGCGCGGCGATCGTTGAGGCAACCGTCCGCCGCGCCCGTCCGGTGGTGCTGACTGCGCTCGCCGCCATCCTCGCCATGATCCCGCTGTCCCGCTCGGCCTTCTGGGGCCCGATGGCGATCACCATCATGGGCGGCTTGTTCGTCGCGACCTTCCTGACGCTCTTGTACCTGCCCGGCCTCTACGCCCTCTGGTTCCGGAAGAGCCTGGATGAGGCCGGCACTCCCGAGCAGCCTGCCGCGCAGCAGCATGGGAGCGATGACCCCCACGCAATTCCGCTTGCTGAGAAGCAACGCTGATTGACGAGTCCTGACAGATGACACTGATTGCGGAACATATCGAAGGCGATACCCGGGATCGTTCCTTGTCCGTCGGCGGTGCGACGCAGAACGTCATCGGCATGGGCAGGACACTGGACTTCTGCTTGGTCCACATCGTCGTCGACAGTCCGATCCCGAGCCGGTCGCGCTACGCCGCGAAACTGCGCCTATGCGAACCCATCTCCTGAGATTGTTGCGCTATGTAAACGAGCAGTTGGCTTGCTCCAGCAAGCCGGTTGTGAGGTATTCGCCGCATGCTCATGATTGAGTTCTTCCAATCCGACCTGAAGATTGATTGTGGGGCAATTGTAAAGCCGAGCCCCCGGCCCACTCGCTCCAAAATTTGAGGTGCGGAATCAATTTCGAGCTCAACATGAAGTTGAAAGTCAACGTCGAGAGCCATGCGGTTAACGAGTTGCAAGCAATCACTGCATCTTTCAGAGCATCAGCCGCGGTTTGAACACTTGTTGCGGTTTCCCCAAGCTCAAACGCGCACTTGGCGTCAATCTTGTCTTCGTGAGCATGCATGCAGTAAATGATACGACCTTCGCCGGACGTTACCGTTCCGCAATATTTCTTCACGTCCTCGGCACAGGCGCTCTCAAGTTTGGTAACCTTTGCCGTCAACGGCCGGAACGGCCAACACCGGCGCAATGAGATGTCTTACCATTGACTGGATTTTTCGCTTTCTGAAATTTCTTCGCTGGCGGCGCGAGCATTCTATCAGGTATGGACGTGCGCAGTTCAGTAGACGTCAGAATTTGTAACCTATTCGAGCAGTAACCTGATTGAATTGAATCTTGATTATTCGCTTTCGGCAATTCGAGTGCAAATCGCATCGAAGTATTTTCTTATGCGCCGCTCTGGGAATAGCCGGGAACAAAAAATTCCTCTAGTGTCCATCGCGCAAACGGCGAGGATCTGCTTTCCGGCAATCCGACGCGCAGGGAAGTGGCGACAATTTATTAAATTGTAACATTTTTAGCGGGGGTTGAGATGTCGAAGGGTTTGGCTACTGTCTCACTTTGCTTCCTTGTTAGCTGCGCGGCAATGTCCGCGGTCACGATGTCCGCTGCCTTGGCAGAACAGCAAAATGCAAGTGCGCCGGGCTTACCCAGCGCCACCTCGACCATTAGCGGAAAGCAACTCCCGGCTCCCGATCCGAAGTTCGGCGGCGTGATAAAGGACAGCGCCCTGCAGTCGAGGCCTTGGTGGCCGCCGCGTATCGTGCCGCCCAAAGGCGCGCCAAACGTGCTGCTGATCATCACGGATGATGCGGGTTTTGCCGTGCCCAGCACCTTCGGCGGCGTCATCCCGACACCAGCAATGGATCGCATCGCGAAGGAGGGCCTGCGCTATAACCGCGTCTTCTCTACCGCGCTATGTTCACCGACGCGCGCGGCGCTGATTACCGGGCGCAACCACCATTCGGCGGGCTTCGGTGTGATTTCGGAGCAGTCGACCGGCTTCCCCGGCTATAACAGCATTATCGCCAAGGATAAGGCAACGATTGGACGCATACTGCTCGACAACGGCTACGCAACGTCATGGTTCGGCAAGGACCACAACACGCCGGCCTTCGCAGCCAGCCAGGTCGGGCCCTTTGATCAGTGGCCGACCGGCATGGGCTTCGAGTACTTCTACGGCTTTGTCGGCGGCGACGCCAACCAGTGGGAGCCGAACCTTTTCCGCAACACGACGCAAATTTATCCCTTCCTGGGCAAGCAGTCGGGGACGTGGAATCTGGTCACCGCGATGGCGGACGACGCCATCGACTGGACGACGCGGATGCATCAGACCGATCCGAGCAAGCCGATCTTCATCAAATACGCGCCTGGCGCCACGCACGCGCCGCATCACCCGACGAAGGAGTGGGTAGACAAGATCAGCAAGATGAAGTTGTTCGACGAGGGCTGGAATAAGGTGCGGGAGCGGATCTTCGAAAACCAGAAGCGGCTCGGCGTGATCCCGAAGGACACCAAGCTGTCGCCATGGCCAAAGGACGTTTTGAAGGAATGGGACCAACTGACCGCGGACGAGAAGAAGCTCTACATCCGCCAGGTCGAGGTCTTCGCGGCCTATGCAGCCTACAGCGACCACGAGATCGGGCGCGTGATTCAGGCCCTCGAGGACCTAGGCAAGCTCGACAACACACTGATCATCTATATCAACGGCGACAACGGCACCAGCGCTGAAGGCGGCCCGCTCGGCACGCCGAATGAAGTGGCCTTCTTCAACGGCGTGTCTGTCCCAGTCGATGTCCAACTTGCGAAGTTCTACGACGTGTGGGGTACCGAGCAAACATACAACCACATGTCGGCCGGCTGGTCGTGGGCTTTCGACGCGCCGTTCTCCTGGTTCAAGCAGAACGCCTCGCAGCTTGGCGGCATTAACCAGAACATGGTGGTGTCCTGGCCGGCGCGGATCAAGGACAAGGGCGGCCTGCGCGAGCAGTTCGTCCATGTGATCGATGTGTTGCCCACGGTCCTCGAAGCCTCGGGCATTCGTGCGCCAGAGATGGTGGACGGTATCAAGCAGGCGCCGATCGAGGGCACCAGCTTTGCCTACACTTTCGAGGCAAGCAATGCGAAGACGCCGACCCGGCACAAGACACAGTACTTCGAGATGATGGGCCAGTGGGCGTTGTATAACGACGGCTGGTTCCTCAGCACGAAGGTCGATCGCGCACCTTGGGAGGCCTTTGGACCGGCCAACCCCGATCCGCTGAACAACCAGACACTTCAGCTCTTCAACCTGAAGGAGGATTTCAGCCAAACCGAGGATCTTGCGGCCAAGAACCCCCAGAAGGTCAAGGAGATGAAGCAGATGTTCATCGCCGAGGCCAAGAAGTACCAGGTCTTTCCGATGGATGCATCGGTAGCAGCACGAGTGATCGCGCCGCGCCCGAACATCACCGCCGGGCGTTCGGAGTTCGTCTACACGCGGCCAATGACCGGATTGCCGCAGGGCGACTCGCCGCTGCTGCTGAATACCTCCTACACGATCACCGCGGATATCGAGGTGCCAGCCGGCGGCGCCGAGGGCGTTATCCTGACTTCGGGTGGGCGCTTTGCCGGCTATGGCTTCTATTTGCTGCAGGGCAAGCCGGTGTTCCTATGGAACATGATTGACCTTGAACGGATCAGGTGGGAAGGCGCGGAGGCGCTGCCGCCGGGCCGCCAGACGGTCGAATTTGACTTCAAGTACGAGGGCATCGGCGTCGGTACGCTTCAGTACAACAACTTCAGCGGCCTCGCCCAGCCTGGCACCGGCACGCTGAAGGTGGACGGTAAGGAGGTCGTCACGAAGCGGATGCCGAAGACGCTGCCGATGATTCTGCAGTGGGACGAGAGCTTTGATGTTGGCTCTGACACGCTGACCGGCGTCAACGACGCAGACTACAAGCCACCGTTCCCGCTGACCGCCAAGCTCCACAAGCTGACGATCAAGGTGGACCGCCCGCAACTGTCGCCCGCAGACATCAAAAGGCTCGAGGCGGCGATGAATGAAAAGGCGAAGAGAGACTGATCCAGCCCCGAACGTGAAACTGCGCGGACCGTAGTTTGCCTACGGTCCGCGCGTCTAATCGCACTGAGTCCAATCAGGCACCGTATTAAATGACCAATTTTCATGTGTCGAAACTTCGAGTAGCATCTGCTTTGATTGTTGGTGCTTTTCTTGGCTTGAACTCAACCGGTGCGCATGCAGGCCCTTGTACCGCTGCTATTGCACAATTCGAAAAAGCTATTCGCGAATCTGCAGGAAATCCGATGGCAGGATTAACGGCGCAACAGTCGATAGCGGCGCAACTGGACCGTCAGCCAACGGAAGCTTCCACAAAACGGGAAGAGGGGCGTCTGAAATCGAAATTCGCCGCGACTATGGCCCGCGCTAAACGGCTTGACGCCAAAGGTGACCGAACAGGCTGTACCGCGGCTCTTAACGAAGCCAAACGGATGTATATCCTGTGATCTAACGGTGCCCGATTTGCATAGAGCGCGGAACTGATCGGCATGAGCGGAATCTCGGTCGCGAACACCTGCATGGGACACTGCGCGCATCCGGTCGCTACACAGGAGAACTGCTTATGGCCCCTTTCCGCCGATTCGTGAGCGCTTCAGTGGGGGCAGGTGCAGTGTTTGCCAGTGCGCTTATTGGCGTATCGGCGACCGGCCTCGCAAACAAGAACGAGTCAAGACTCGAAGTCGGAAGCTGCGCCGCTTATTCCGGAGTCCCTTCCGAAGATGGCGAGACCGCAGGAATGAAATTCATTCCTGCCGGCACTTTTGCGATGGGCTCGGAACGTCATCAACCCGAGGAACGGTTCACACATGTTGTTCGAATGGAAGGCTTTTGGATCGACCGCCATGAGGTAACGAACGCGCAATTCAAGAAATTCGTCGAGGCCACGGACTATGTGACGGTGGCCGAGCGTCCGATCGATCCCAAGACCCACCCCGATTGGCCCAAGGAAATGCTCGTTCCCGGCTCTGTCGCGTTTGTGCCTCCGAAGGGCGCGAGGGGCGAAGACGGCCGATGGTGGCAATACATCGCAGGTGCAAACTGGCGTCAGCCGCGCGGTCCTGGGAGTTCGATTGCGGGAAAGGAAAATCATCCAGTGGTCAACGTCGCCTACGACGACGCCCTTGCTTATGCGAAATGGCTCGGCCGCAGCTTGCCGACGGAAGGGCAGTGGGAGTTCGCGGCGCGGGGCGATCGCGAAGGCGAAGATGACTGGAGCAGCGCCTTCGATTCCGAAGGCAAGCCCATTGCCAATACCTGGCAGGGTATCTTCCCGGTGCTGAATACGAAGGATGACGGCTACCTCGAAACGGCTCCCGTGGGGTGTTTTGCTCCAAATGGCTATGGCCTCTACGACATGATCGGCAACGTCTGGGAATGGACCAGCGACTGGTACGTGTCAGGTCATGCGAAAGCGGCGGCAACCAATCCGAAGGGGCCGGAGTTCGTCAGCCTTCGCATTGCGCCAGGGCAAACGCCGAGCCGTGTCATCAAGGGCGGCTCACATTTATGTTCCATGAACTATTGTTCTCGCTTTCGCCCTGCCGCAAGACAGCCGCAGGAAAACGATCTGGCGGCCACGCATGTCGGCTTTCGAACAGTGCACAGCAAGTCGAATCCCTAACGGCTCATTTTTTACCGGGCTCGGTCGATACGCGAGGTCGGTGCGGCGTTGCGGCGCAGACCATTATTCATGGCCGCTGCGGCGCTGAGCTATGAAGATGATGCCCGCGCGCCGAAGACCGCACGCAAGCGGCGACTGATATCGCGTCGGTGCTCCAAAGCACGGGGACACGCCACCTTGCGCGACGATGTCCGCCTTTGCGATACCGGATGAGCGGACCTCATATTTGTCGTTCTGGCTCGGCCTCTACGCGCGACGGCAAGTTGCGGCGATATAGCGGATGACTAGAGAAAGTAAGTGCGTTGCGCCGAACATCTGCTCGCGTGCTCTAGGGTGTCATTCGGCCTGCAATATTGACCCCTAAGCCGGGGGGCACGTCGGCCCATTCAGGCCGATTTTTCAAATCATGCGCCGAGGTACATTGTATGCCAGTTTTGCGACAGGCAAATTTCATCGTGCACTATTTTAGCGAGTGCACAACTTCCAAAGGTTGTGTAAACTAAAGCTGTCGGCTGGGGCACGTAGCAGCATTTTTAAGACTGGAATGGAGCCATCGGTCGTGATCGCCACACCTCAGGCCCGCGCCAGTGCTTATTTTCCCTTTATACACTTCCTGGAGAACATCGGCGCATCATTCGAGCGCTTCCTTGACAAGGAGTTGGTCACTGCTATCGCGCGCGAGGATCACGAGACTTTGATCCCTGTCCATTTGGCGCATGCCTTTCTGGACAAGGGAGCTCAATTGGCCGGGCTTTCTGATTTTGGTTTTGTTGTCGGCGAGCACGCGCGCGTAGCGGCTCTTGGCGCATTCGGTCGCAGCTTGCTCAGGTCGCTGACCTTGCATGATGCGCTCGGCAAGCTTCGCTCCAGCTTTGCTCTTTACAGTTCGGCTGAACGAATCTGGTGGTATCGGTCCGATGGCAAAATTTACATCTGCCACGCCTACGTCCGAAAGACGGGTGCCGGCAGCCGCCATGGACAACAATGCGCGCTCCTGCTGTTGCGAGACCTCGTAAGACTCGCAGCCGGGCCGAACTGGCAGCCCAAAGAAGTCCTCTCTATAAATCCGCTCCTTGACGCCGCTCCGATGACGGAGGTGTTCGACGGCGCAGAGGTAAGACACTCGAAATTCTGTGGTTTCGCCTTTCCGCAGGAGTTCATGACACTCTCCTATCGTTTCCAGGATGACGCCGCCCGCTGCTGCGAGTTTGATCCGAAGAATTTCGAGGCGTCGGCACCTGCGACCGATTTCGTCGGCTCGATCCGACAAGTGATTGCGGCCCTGATGAAACAAGGAAAATGCGAACTTTCTCAGGTCGCGAATGCGATCGGGATAAAACCCCGGACGCTGCAGCGGCGTCTTTCGCAGGCTCATGAGGAGTATTCAGAAGTCCTCGCGAGTCTCCGCCTTGAAACGGCGTTCCGGCTTATGAACGACCCCGGCCGGCGGCTGATCGATATTGCCTATGAACTTGGTTACGCGGATCCGTCGAATTTTACTCGGGCCTTCCGCGGTTGGACGGGCGTTACACCCTCGCAATTCCGGCAGCTACGCAAGGAAGGAGAACGGATTCGGCTCCCACGCGATCTGACTTGCTCCTGTCGCGAAATGACAAGACGGGTTAGAGGGGGCCGCGTATGAACCTCGAATCAGCTGAGGACTGTGAGGTCGTTTTCGCCTCAGTGGTGATTCTCTGCCAACATTTCACGACGGGGAACTGACGTGAATTGAGTGCAGCGAGACGGCAGCATTGCGAGCTCCGACGTCGGCAAGGTTTTGCCGCCATACGATCTCCGACACATCGATAGGGGAAAAAATGACGATTCTTCGAACCGCTCTCCTCGCCATTTCGGCAGCCGGCTTGCTCGGCGCTCCCGAACGCCTTCTTGCGCAATCGACGGCCGAGACCAAACCCCACGTTCCATTGGAAAAATCTATCGGGCAGGCAAAGCCGGAAGTCGTTCCATCGCTATTCGTTCTCAATTCGAGGGGCGCAAGCCTGAAGGACGGCAAGCTTGTGCTGACCGGCGTTTCTCCCAACGCCATCGTATTTGCGGATCGTCCCGTCCGGGCTGCGGGTCATGATCTAACAACTCGCATCGTGGAGGATTGGGGCAGTGGAAGCGACAATTTTGCCCAGGATCCGCCCAACGCCACGATCTCGGGCTTCAAGAAAGACGGTTCAGCCGTTCTCGATGCTGTGGTCGTATTGAAGTCTCCTAAACTGGAGGCTGACAAGCTGACTTTCGACGTCACCGTCCTGGAAGGCGACCTTGCGGGAGCCGACGGGCCTGCATCGGTTTTCATCGACATCATCGGGCGGCCGTTCACGCCACTGTCGTTCGCAGGTGTTGCACGACGGACGGCCTGGCGAGGGGCGTTCTACCGCGGCGCCGCAGTCGCTGCGGGAGCGGCGGCCATCGGAGCCGCGGCCTACGGCGCTTACGGCTATCCGCCGCCCGCCTATTATCGCCCGCCCTGCGGGGCGTATCCCTATCCACCTTGCTACTGAGAAAGATTATTCCAGCACAATTATTCAGTGAGGCGACGATGAGAAATTTTTTCGCTAGCTATCTCGTACCGGCCCTGACTTTGGCGACGCTGGCATGCCCCGGCATCGCGGCGGCTCAGACACCAATCCCCCCCTCGCTCACCACGCCGGACCGGGTCGAGTCTCGCCTTGGACCGCTCGAATTCAAGGACGGCGCCCCAAGCAAAGCGACCCGCGAGAAAGTCTTCGATAATCTCGACTACACATACGCATTTCGCGCCTTCATGGACAACATGCGAGGCGTCAGCATCCATGCCCTGCGTAAGGGCATGATGGATATCGGGGTCAAGGCCAATGAAGTCCTCGTCTTCTCGGAGCTAATGGATGCCAAATCGCTATTTCTGACGGCCAACGCCGACACGATCTACGTCATGGGCTTTCTCGATCTTACCAAGGGGCCGGTGGTGCTGGAGACCCCGCCCAAGTTTCTTGGCGCCGTGCAGGATGCCTGGTTCCGCTGGGTCACAGATATTGGCGCCCCCGGTCCCGACCGCGGCGAGGGCGGCAAGTATCTGATCGTTCCGCCGGATTACGAGGGTACGTTGCCGGAAGGCGGGTTCTTTGTCGCGCGCGCCCGCACCAACTCCATCGTGTGGTTCGGCCGGTCGTTCCTCGAGAACAAGAGCGATCCGAAACCCGCGGTCGAGACAATCCGAAAGTTCACCAAGGTCTACCCATACGAGCCCGGCGGCGTCGGCACGCCGATTGCCGAATTCCTGGCGGGCAAAGCCAAGCTCGGGCGGGTCACGCCGCCGCCACCGACCGTGTTCCACGAAGGCAGCGGCAAGGTGATGAACACCATTCCGCCCACCGATTGGACCTATTTCGAGATGCTGAACGAAGTAGTGCAAAGCGAGCCAGCCACTTCGCTCGATCCCGAGCTGATGGGACCGATCGCCGCCATCGGCATCGTCAAGGGCAAGCCGTTCGCACCCGATGCGCGAATGAAGAAGATCATGACCGAAGCGCTCGCGGTCGCCAACGCCACGTCGCGGAGCCTGGTCATGTTCACGCGCGACCCGAGCTGGTTCTACTACCCGGGCTCGAGCTGGGTGAACTACCTGTTCGAGACCGGGTACGAGTTTGAGACGCCAATCCCGATGATCACACGTGAGGGCGTCAAGCCCTTCCCGGAAACGGGCTACCGGACGATGGACGCGCGCAGCAACTTCTTCTACGCCGTTACCGGCATCACGCCTGCGATGGCCATGCGCCTCCCCGGCATTGGCTCGACCTATCTCTGGACCACGCTGGACGCGGACAAGCAGTACCTCGATGGCGCCAAGACCTACAAGGTCACCCTGCCCAAGGGCATTCCGGAAGAGAACTTCTGGTCGTTCACCGTTTACGACAACATGACGCGCTCGATGCTCGACACGCCGCAGCGTTACCCGCGAGCCGGCAGCCAGAGCTATCCATCGCCGGCCGCCGAACCAAACGCCGACGGCTCAACGACAATCTACTTCGGGCCAACCCAGCCTGCCGGAGTGAAGCGCGGCAACTGGATTCAGACCGATCCGAAGAAAGGCTGGTTTACCGTCTTGCGCCTCTACAGCCCGCTGCCGCCGTTCTTCGAAAAAACCTGGCGGCTGAGCGAGCTCGAACTGGTACGCTGAGGCCATATCGATCCATAGTCACGCTTTCGAGCGGTCACATGGAGCGTATCGGGCAAGAAAATTCGGCCGATACGCGATCTGAAAGCGATTTGGCCGCTGAACAAACAAAGGGAAAGGCGATGAAGAAGCAGGACGCAGCAGACAACTCGATCGGCCGAGTGGCCCGATGGCCGATTTTGGTCAGCACGATCTTGACTATGGGCATTTCGCTCATGCCCGAGGCTCGGGCGCAAGGCGGCGACGCCGAAAAGATTCTTAAGGCGATGTCGGACTACGTTGCGAGCCAGAACACGGTGTCGGTCACGTTCGACTCCGATATCGAGGTGATTACATCCAGCCTGCAGAAAATCCAGTTCACGAGTTCGGGCCAGGTGCAGCTGAGCCGTCCTGACAAGCTTCGCGCCAGCCGCACGGGCGGATACCGTGACATCGAGATCGTGTTCGACGGCAAGATCCTCACCGTGAACAACAAGGACAGCAAGGATTATGCCCAGATCGATGCCCCCGGGACGGCCGATCAACTGATCGACATATTGCGTGACAAGCACGGCGTCGTCGCTCCGGGTGCCGATCTGCTGCTTCCCAACGTCTATGACGTCATGATGGCCGACGTTATCGAAGGCGCTGTGATCGGCAAGGGCGTCATCGATGGCGTCGAATGCGATCATTTGGCGTTCCGTAACACGGAAACCGACTGGCAGATATGGATCGAGTCCGGCGCCAAGCCGATCCCGCGCAAATACGTGATTACCAGCAAGGGCATCGGCGAGGCGCCGCAATACACGCTGCGCATCAAGGATTGGAAGACAGGCCTGCCGGCGGATGCCTTTGCGTTCAAGCCGGATACATCCGCCAAGAAGATCTCGCTCGGCGATCTCGGTGACATCGATGAAGTGCCGCAGGGCATTGCGAAGACAGGAGCAAAGAAATGACCGAGATGCCGAAAACGTTCTTCCATTTGTCGATAGCGACCATTCTTTGCGGAGCAGCCTTGTTGTGGAACGGGCAATTGCCGCTGGATCCGCAATCATCGCTGCTTTCGTCCGCCGAAGCCCGGATCGGGCGCCCGCTGACGCCGATGAGTTATGCCGGGGTCGCCAGGCGGACTACGCGCCGGGCCGTGGCGGTAGGGGCGGTTGCGGCTGGTGCAGCGGTCGTGGCGGCGCCGGTGGTGGTCGCGCCCGCCTGCAGGCAGGTAGTGGACGTCTATGGGCGAATCGCTACGGTTTGCCGCTGAAGCTTCGCGGGAGCGCGGCGTCGTCGCGCTCCCTGTCAGTAACCGACCGGGCTTTTGAATTGGCCGCTACGCAAGGGAAAGATGATGCGCCCAGAGAAACTGATCGTGAACGCAATAGCTATTATTCTAGCGGCTCCGGCGTTTGCCCAGGTGGAGCTCAAAACCTATGCGGATCGCAACGGCTATCTCGACGTCCAGAAGCTGACCTGCGCTCAACTGGCAAACACCTTTCAGGAGGACGCTGATTATCTTACTACCTGGTACAGCGGATGGTACAACGGTCTCGCCCAAAAGCACTTGATGGAGGTGAATCGCGCTAAATCGCTGGAGCACGAGGTCATCGTCCACTGCAAGGAAAATCCCGGCAAGAAGATTATCGAAGCCATTGACGTGGTCTTCAAGGAGTACAGAGCTGAGAAGGGCATTAGAATGAAGCAGTGATCGAATTTCGCCGTTAGTGAGGTCTGATGCAGGCAATTTCGATCCAGGAGTTCATTCTTGCTGATTATTTTGACGCTCTACTTGATGCTGGTATGGCTCATCTTCTCCAGGCTCAAACTCCTGAGATGGGGTTGGGCTTCCGGCACCGTTGCGGTGTTGATCGGCGCCTTCATCCTCTCGGTGTTCCTGGCGATGTTCAATTACCTGACGCCGTCGGGCAGTTTTGTCGTGGGCTCGCGAGTGGCCGAGGTCGCGCCCAACATCTCCGGCCAGGTGACCGTGATTCCGGTTCGTCCCAACGTCCCGGTGAAGGCGGGGACGACATTGTTCCGCATCGACCCGACACCGTTCCAGTACAAGGTTGATCAACTCGAGGCTTCGCTAGCTGGGGCCAAACAGCAGGTCCTGCAGCTCAGGGCCAGTTACGAGCAGGCGAGCGCCAATGCCGAAGGGCTGAGCAAGCAGCTCGACTTCAACACAAAGCGGCTCGCCGACATTCAAAGGCTGACCGGTGAAGGAGCTCAAACCCTGTTCCGCGAGCAGGATACACAGGTCCAGGTTGAGACCGTCAGCGCGCAGTTGATCGCAGCCAAGGCGGCGCAGCAAAGCGCCAAGCTCGCCATGGATGCCGAAATCGGCGGCGTCAACACCACCGTGGCCCAGATCCAGGCCCAGCTCGGCAATGGCAAATGGGAGCTCGAACAGACGACCGTTCGCGCGCCCGGCGACGGCTATGTCACGGCCATGGCCCTGTCCGCCGGTGATCGGGCAACACAGGCGAAGGCCGTGATGTCATTCATCTTCACCAATGAAATCACGATCCTCGGGATGTTCTCACCCAACGGGTTCCGGACCATCAAGCCCGGCGCGAAGGTCAAGCTCGTGTTCGACGATGATCCCGGCCGCATCTACCATGCGACGATCGCGGGAATCCCGCAGGGCACGGGAGAGGGGCAGATCGCGGTTTCCGGAACGCTGGCGCGCGCAAGCTCGATCCGCGGCGCAAAGACCTATCCGGCGGTCATTTCCATCCCGCAGGACATCGACCGCAGCGGGCTGAGACTCGGTATGCCCGGCACGGCAACCGTGTTCTCGGAGAACGCCGGCGTCATCGGCCTGATCATGTCGATCCTGGTTTGGGTGAGTTCATATGCAGCATACCTTTGACGGCCTCACAGCTACCGCGCAGCAGCGGCGATCCGGGCCGGCCGATGAGATTTGCTGCGCCGGCATATTCCAGAAAGCGGGAATCAGCTCATGTTGAGATATCTCATTGCGCTGGCGGTCATGGCGATCGCCGCGGTGTTGGCCGTCCCGGCAATCGCCCAGCAGCCGCCCGGAACGAGCGTGGGTACGCTTACCTGCAAGATGGCGCCCTCGATCGGCTTGATCTTTGGATCCCGGCAACGGATGGCCTGCCGTTTCGCTCCCAGCGGTCCGTATCCGCCTGAGGCCTATGTCGGCGTTCTCGGCACCATAGGTCTTGATGTCGGCATCACGGCGGGCGGCGTTATGGCGTGGGGCGTATTTGCGCCCACGACCGGGCCGATGCAAGGAGGCCTTGCCGGCGCATATACCGGGGTGAGCGGCGCGATCGGCGTCGGTGTCGGCGTCGGCGCCAACCTCCTGTTTGGCGGAACGGGGCGTTCGATCGCCCTGCAGCCGCTCTCGGTCGAAGGCTCGGTTGGAATCAATCTGTCCCTCGGCGTCTCAAATCTCACGCTCGCTTTGGCACAATGAGCATGTCGGCGATCAGCACCCATCAGCCACCCTTCGACTTTGACGAAGCCGCTGGTCCGAAGTCAGTCATTAGAGGACGTGCGATGAAAACCACACTGCGTTTGCTGTACAGAGCAGGATTGTTGTCATTGTTGGCCGTTCTCCTGGCCGGGCCCGCATCCGCGCAAACGGATATCGGCAAAAAGGTTCTGGAAAAACTGACCGCCAGAATAGCAAAGCTCGAGAGCGCCTGCGCCCAGGATATCAAAACATACTGCAGTACTGTGACGCCCGGAGAGGGACGGATGATCTATTGCATGCACGCGCATGAGGACAAGATCGATCCCAAATGCGCGTTCGAGCTGGGCGACGCTGCTTCGAGCGTGCAGGCTGCGGCGGACAGCCTGAAGGATGCGGTTATTGCCTGCAAGTCCGAGATAACCGGCGTGTGTGGAAAGACGGTGCCGGGCGAGGGCCGGATCGCCGCATGTTTGCTGACGAATAAATCGGCAGCATCGAGCGGCTGTGTGGCCGCCATTCAAAGAATCGAAGCCATCGCGGCGGACCCATGATCGTGAAACGAGCTCAGGTGGGCCACCAACTCTCTAGCCATTGGGGGCAATAATGACGCGAAATACATCCAGACAGGAGTTCCGCCGCCGGCTCGTTGGCTCAAGTCTCAGCGCGGCCATTGCGCTGATCGGTGCGATGTCCGGGCCAGTCTATGCCGACGAAGGCGGCGTTTCATACTGGCTTCCCGGCCGCTTCAGCAGCCTTGCGGCGACCCCTCAGGTCCCCGGCTGGTCGATGGCGGAGGTTTACTATCACACCAGTGTGAGTGCCTTCGGCAGCACCGCAGCTGCCAGGGAGATCCACGTCGGCAGAATCCCGGCCACGGTGAACGTCGACCTGAACCTCCGTCTGAATGCGCAGGCGGATCTCGTGCTGCTCAATCCCACCTACACGTTCGCCACGCCGGTGCTGGGCGGGCAGTTCGCCATCGGCATAACCGGATTGTTCGGGAGGTCGAGCGCGGATCTTGCCGGAACGCTGACCGCGGCCATTGGCCCTTTGGCAGTGACGCGTACGGGCAGTTTCGGCGATTCGATCACCTCGGTCGGCGACCTCTACCCACAGGCCACGCTCAAGTGGAACGCCGGCGTACACAATTTCATGACTTACGTGACGGGCGATATTCCGGTCGGCGCTTACAGCCCGACCCGCCTCGCCAATCTCGGCATTGGTCACGCCGCGATCGATGCCGGCGGCGGATACACCTACTTCAATCCGCAAGCCGGCCATGAGTTTTCGGCTGTTGCGGGCTTCACCTACAATTTCAAGAATCAGGATACGCAGTACCAAAACGGCATCGACTTCCACGTCGATTGGGGCGCCTCCCAGTTTCTGTCCAAGCAGGTTCTCATTGGCCTAGTGGGCTACGCCTATCAACAGGTCACCGATGATTTCGGCCAGCACCCTGTGCTAGGCGGTTTTCGATCCCGCGTACTCGGCGTCGGTCCTCAGGTCGGCCTTCTGTTTCCGGTGGGCGACATGCAAGGCTATCTGAACCTGAAAGGATACGGTGAATTCGCCGCGGAGAACCGTCCGGCTGGCTGGAATACGTGGCTGACGTTCTCGATCTCTCCGATGGCGCCAACCAGCACTGTGACGCCAACACGACGGATAACGAAGTAACCGCGGTCGAATCGGCCGTGAGGAAAGCGAGACCTTTCAGCCTGTCCTAAGCGCCGCCTCGAAAGACTTTGGCTGGCCAAGCCCATCGACTTCACCTTGCTCCGGTTGGAGATCGAGGGCTTATACAGGGCCGCGCCAGCGAACTGATCAGACGATCCTGCTTCTGGTACTTTGCGTCCGATTGCTGCGAAGCGGAAATTGGTCAGCTATCGGGGGGCATAGCGGGTAGCCGAGACGTAGACAATGCGCGCGTTCGGCAGCGCATGCTGAAGGCGAAGTCCCGCGCGGCCCTGCTGAGACGCGGCCTGGTCGCCGCGTTCACCCTTGCCGCCTGCGGCATTCTGCATCGCGTGAGACTCGTCGAAGATAATGACACCGTCGAAGTCGGCGCCCAACCATTCCACGACCTGTTTGACCCGCGAAACCTTCTCGTCGCGCGTCGGATCGCAACGTGGCGTAGGTGGTGAAAAGGACGCCCTGCTCCAGACGGACCGGCGTGCCCTGGCGGAAGCGTGACAACGGCGTGACCAGCAGCCGTTCAATGCCGAGCGCCGACCAGTCGCCCTGGGCGTGGCGATGCCCATTGCCAACACCGCCATCTGGAACGCGGAAAGTCCAGAACTCTGACCCACCATCATGTTCTGCGCCAAAGCGGTAGGAGCGTGGCAAACGAGGAGCAAGATGTCCGCCGTCTACAAGATCAAATTAAAGATGTTAGTTAGCACTGTCCGACATTGTCTTGGTCCGGCCGTTCGTTCCGCCAGTTGCTTCAGCGCGCGCTCAAGGTCTCAAGAACAACCAGAAAGCCGGCCAATACACCTGCGGCTGATACGACTACCACACCCCTGGAGACAGGCAGCACGTTATACAAGGTCAACTTCCCGAGGTTACCCCATTTTTCGACTGTCTGTTTCAGGGTCCCGGAGATCTCGGCATAGAGCCACGATCCAGCCACGAGTCCGGCCATGCCAAAAAGAGCGTCCCAGCTTCCCTGGCCAACGGCAGCGGCGGCCGTGCCGGGACAATAGCCGATAAGCGCGAATCCAAACCCAAAGAGTAGGCCTCCGATGATGTTCGGAGCAAGTTTCGTTGGCTTGGTATGAAGGTTGACCTTCGCGAAGTGATGCAGAGTAAAAATGCCGATCATGCCCACGACGATAGCCGTCAGCATGATCTTCACAACGGTCCAGTCCTGAAACAAGAGCTGACCGATGAGAATGTGGTAGGTGCCGACGCCGCCCTTTTGCAGCAGGAATCCGAACACGAATCCGAATGCGATGCCGCCTGCGATCAGCGCGACGGGCGCCGTCGGTGTCGGTTTGGTGAGCTTTGATTTCTTGACGGATTTGCCAGGATCAAGCATCGCCTAGATCCGAAACATCAGGTTGGCGACGACGGCGCCGCCGATAAAGAAGCAAATCACGGCGATCCAGGAGGCGACGTTCAGCTGCAGCGTGCCGCTGATACCATGCCCGCTAGTACAGCCTCCGGCGAGCCGGGCGCCGAATGCCATCAGCACTCCGCCACCAAATGCAAATGCCGCTCTCAACGCCAGACTGTCACCGAAGCGGGCGCGCCACATCTCCGGTACCCATTCGTTGACGAAGCCACCTCCCGTCAGGGCCGCAGCAGCGGCGCCAGCAATTGCGGCGAGGACGAAGGCAAACTCCCAATTCAACTTCGGGGGATTGCTCTTGTAGTAATCGAGCTCCTCGGTGTGCTTTGGCGCCACCGCCTTACCCAGCATTCCAGCGACGGTCGCATAGAACGAAGAGGCGCCGATCGGCTTGTCGGAAAAGTAGAATGTGAGCCAAGACAAGACGCCAATTCCGGCTCCCACCAGATAGGGAGACCAAGCGGGATCGGGATAATTGCGGGCGTCGAGAGCCGGCTCGATCGCCATTGCTGCTTCGGAGGAGGCGGCGACGGCTACGATTGCTAAGGCGAACAGCCCGAGAATGCGCCTGCTCATCCGATCTGCCCGTCGATCGGCAGACCGGCTTTCTTCCAGGCCTGCCAGCTTCCCGGCACATTGCTGACGTCGGCGAATCCCTCCTGCTTCAGGATGCTGGTGGCGATGCTGGCCCGGTATCCGCTGTCGCAATAGGCGGCAATGGGGCTTTCCCGATCGAACTCATCCACCTTTTCTCGTAGTTCAGGGAGAAAGATGTGCCGTGCGCCCGGCACGTGCCCTGATTTCCACTCGCTCGGCGCGCGAACATCGATGATCTGCAGCGCGCCATTAGCCTTGTGCACCTCATGAACGGTCTTTTGATCGATGTCTGCCAGTTCGAAACCGGCATTGTCCCAGCTCTTCATGCCGCCCGCGAGATAGCCCGCAAATTTCGCATAGCCGGTTCGGATAAACAACTTCACCACCTTCTCAAGATCGGCGTCGCTATCCAACACGAGAAGGAGCGGCTTCTCAGGATCGAGCAGCCAGCCAGCCCAGATCGACAGCATGGGCGTTCCGCCGATGTTGAGGGCGCCGGCAATGTGGCCGCCACCAAAGCCGAGCATGGTCCGCGTATCGACCAGGACCCCAGCGTCCTCCTTGATGGCCTGTTTGAACGTCTTGGGTGGCAGACCCGGCACACGCGGAAGGTGGCCGAGCACTTCCGGGCCCTTTGCATTGATCTTCTTCATCAGCGGATAATATTTGGGGACTGGCGGAGCTGTGCTGAGCGCGTAGTCTGTGAACGACTTCACATCCTGAAATTGCATAAACGGATTGTAACGCCGTTCGTATCCGATGGTGCTTTCCAGACGATCGCCAATGTCGGCGCCGCACGGAGACCCGTGACCGTGAGCTGGGTAGATTATAACGCTATCGGGGAGCTTCAGGTAAAAGTCGCGAAGGGTGTGGAATTGCTGTTCGGCGAGCTTCTTGGTCTCGTTTGAACCGAGAAGGTCGGGACGCCCCGCCGAATCGACGAATAGGGAATCGCCGGTCAGCACTCCCCAAGGAGTGTCGGCGTATTTCTTCTCGGCGATCAGGTAGGAGACGTGCTCTGGCGTGTGGCCCGGGGTGTGTTTGATCGTTAGGACTGTTTCGCCAAACGTAAACTGATCGCCGTCTTTGAGCTGTTCGGGTTCGAAGCCGTAGCGCGCGCCGCCCTCGTAGCTGGCATAGACCTTCGCCGATCCAACGCGATCGCACAGCTCGCGCGCACCGCTAACCAGATCGGCGTGGATGTGCGTTTCGAAGATGTGAGTGATTGACAAGCTCTTGGAGCGGGCGAGCTCGATGTATTTGTCAACGTCGGGCGTTGGATCGATCACCGCGGCCACGCCTTGGCTGTCATCGCCCAACAGGTATGAGAGCTCTGCAATACCTTCAGTCAGGATGCGTTCGAAAACCAGTGGCATGGCATAGTCCTTTTTAGTGCTGTTCCGCGCGTCTCTGGACGAGCGCAGCTAATAGAAGCGCAGCGAAGGCGAGAGCGCCGGCGAATACCCAGGGCGAGAGACCCGTCACAGCAGGCAAGGTCACTTCGCCGAGATTTCCAATTCCGTTCACCAGGCCCTGAAGCGCGGGGAATACAGCGACATAGATCAGAGCGCCCGCCAGCATGCCGACAACCCCGACCATGGCATCGCGCCGGCCTTCGCCGCACGCGGCAACGCTGGTGCCCGGGCAATAGCCAAAGATTGCCATGCCGGTCCCGAACAGGATCGCACCGACGATTACCCCGCCGAACGCCGCCGGCTTGATGCTGAGCGACGCCCACCCCATTGCAACCATGATCCAGACACCGACCGCTCCGACGGCGACGGCAGTCAGCATGACCTTGAACACCGTCCAATCTTTCAGAAGAAACTGGCCGACGATCACCCGAAACTTGGCGACACGGCCTTTCTGAAGGAGAAAGCCAAATGCGATCCCGGTGATAAATCCGAGCATGAGCTTGTAGGGTGAATCAAACATGGTCGCGCGCCTCTCGTCCGTAGAGAAGAAACGTCACGACAGTGCCTGCGGCGAACAGAAGGATCACAAAGATCCAGCTGGACAAGGCGAGTTGTAAGGCTCCCGATATGCCGTGACCGCTGGTGCAGCCCTGTGCCAGCCGGGCTCCGAACATCATCAATGCGCCGCCGAAGAACGCAGCAGCGAGCCGCTTGGGCGCGCTGGGGCCAAAGCGCCATTCCCAGAGCGGCGGAACGGTTCGTTCAGTCCGATCGTTGCTCGCCCGGGCGCTGAGCCAGGCTCCTGCAAAGACACCGACCACCAGCATCCACTCCCAATCGATTTTGGGCGTCTTGCCGTCCTTCTTCTTGGCCTGCAGGTAGGGTTCGGCAAGTTCGGGCGTGGCGGCTTTTTCCGTGAGCGCCGCGGTGTATTCAAACGCGGACGTGATTCCGATCGGCTTGTTCGCCGTTGCGAAGGCAAACCAGCTAAGCACGCCGATTCCGATGCCGACGATATAGGGAGACCAGGATTTTCGCCTGAAGAAGCGCATGACGACCTACTCGAAGGCGATAGCCGTCATTAAACGCTGATCCCGGGGCCCAGTTCCGGAGTGCAGCCAAAATCGTAGGGTGCCTGAACGAGGCCAAAGGCCGCTTGATCAGGAGGCGATGAACCGACCCAGCGTGGGATCTGAGTTCGGTAGAATGGACTTACAATAGTCTCGCAAAGCAGCAATGGCGTCGATCGGAAGATCCCGGCGATTGCGTTCGAATTTCTTCGGCACCCCTTGCTCGGTCACGAAGGCGACATGGTAGTTGCGGTCAGCCGCCAGGGCCTCGTTCTGTGTAAAGATGTGCTCGATCCGATGGCCACTTGGGTTTTCAATCTTGCCGTAGATGGTCAGTCCCCTGAAACGCTTCAGATAGCCCCCATCTGACGGAACGGGTCCGCCGAAAAAGTACGTTCGAGGTTCTCCTCCATCATCTCCTGATTTCTGCTCCAGTCATATCAACGCTGGAGACAGGCGGATTTGTGGGAATGATGTTTCAGAGATCGTTCACGGTAACAGGGCCCGGCGGGACCGGCGCCCCGTAACGCCAGCCGTTCGAAAACGCGATCTCGGTGCTCGCCGCCTGCGCGATGGCCGCGAGCAATGCGTCATGCATTGATGAAAAAAGGGTGGTATTGCGGTGAAGCCCCACAGAGGTGCGGCCGACCACCTCGCTCAGGATCGCGCGGTGAGGTGCCATCGCGCACTCGACCAGGGCTTCCATCTCGGTATCGGCCGCGATGGTCTCATCGATTGAAATCAGTTGGTGTCGAGCTCCAGCGACCCTGGCGCTTTCGATATCCAAGTCCAGCTTCCCCACAAACGACCCGTGACGACCCTACTGGATGATCAGCGTCTCGCCAATACGCGGTGGATGATCAAGCCGGTTATGCGCATGGCCGCTCACGACTACGTCGATGCCGTCAACGATTTTGGCCAGCCTGACGTCCTGCGGAAATCCCAAATGTGACAGGACCACAATGAGATGCACGCCTTCGGAGGATCGGAGCTTTGCGATCTCAGCGGGAAGTTCATCGATGCCCGAAGTGAAACGCAGTCCCTCACTGAACCGCGGCGGTATGCTTTTGTCGATGATGGTCGCCGCAACGCCGATGACGCCGACGCGAAGACCACGACGCTGAAGGACGATCGACCCTTGAAAAGGCCGCTTCCCCGACTGCTTGTTATAGCAGTTGATGGCCAGCACAGGGTGCTTGAGGCGTTGAGCAAGTTCCTGAAAGTGCTGCGGACCCCAAGCAAACTCCCAATGCGCCGTCATGGCGTAAGATACTGAACGAGCGATCACCGGGTCGGCTTAGGCTTGTCTGCGCCAGCTTGTGCATCGGATTCGGGTGCAGGGGGAGGGGCGCCCGAATCGCGGTAGGTCGGCAAATCCGGCGCGTCCCTGGGTGTTGGATTTGCCTTCAGCCGGGCGATGTGGCGCTTCATCTCGGCGATCTCGCGCACCTGCGCCTCGATGATGCGATCGCCGAGCTTGCGCACCTCGGGATCCTTGATGTGCGCGCGCTCGCTGGTCATGATCGCAATCGAGTGGTGCGGAATCATCGCCTTCATATAGCTGACGTCATCGACCGTCTCCTGGCTGCGCACCAGCCACAGCGCGCCCGCGAACACCGCGATCGATCCGGCGACAATGCCCATGTTTACGCGGCGGCTCGAATACATGCCCCACATGAAGCCGATCATGATGATTGCCATGGCGGCGCCCATCACCACCGCCATCCATGTGCGAGTCTGGCTGTATTCGACGTGGTTGAGGGCATAAGTGTTCAGATACATCAACCCAAACATCACGACGGTGGACGTCGCGATCATCGCGGCGAACCGGCCATAGCTCATGCCGCCATGGCCCTTGTGCCCATTGTCCCCATTCTGTCCGTGCTTCATTTTGATCTCCTGTTTCGTGCACTGTCGTTGCTTAACGCATGGTGCGACGTGTTCTTGACCGACTAAAGTAAGGACGCCCAAGCCGAGTTAGCGAATGGGACCGCCGCAAATGCTGAGTTGTAGCAGTTGATCAAGGGTCGGATTGAAACCGAATACCGACAGACGCCACATAGGCGCGGTTGCCAAGACGAGGGCGCCCGAGAAGGCAGCCCAAATACATGCGTTAAGAAATCCCTTATCTCCCGGCACGCATTGCCGGCGCACTCTCGCGCCGCCCCTGCCTGAGCAGATACCAGCCAATAATCAACATGGCGGCGCCCCAGACGATGAAGCCGATATCCCAATAAATGCGATAGCGTCCTTCCACCGTTTCATTCACGTGATGAACGCCGAGAAGATGATGGTCAACGATGCCCTCAATCACATTGAACGCGCCGAACCCAATAAGCATCGTGCCAACAAGCAGCTTGGTCGACCAGAACAGGTGGCGGCGGTGTGCAGTGCGCCAGAGGATGAACAATCCGGCGATGACGAACAAGTACGTCGAGCTATGGAAGATGCCGTCCCACCGCGTATTGAGTTCGAGATTCTCGATGGTGTTTGCCGGATACCAGCTGCTCAGCATGTGATGCCATTGCAGGAGTTGGTGCAGGATGATCCCGTCGAAAAACCCACCTAAGCCAAGACCAAACAGGATGCCGGCCGAGGCGGGAAAGCGGCGTTCTTGCATTGCAGGTGGAATATCCGACATCGCGGTGCCCGTTAGAGCGGTTGAGGACGGGCCCATGCCTGGGAACCGGCCGTGGGCTCTGAACGTTTGATTGTAAAGGAGAGTTCCATGGCTCTTGTGTCCACCAAGAACCGCGTCCCGACCCATACGGTCGAGCGTGTCAACGAACGGATCAAGCGTGAAACCGAGCTTAGGGTTCAAAAGCTTGCCTCCGACCCTGCTTCCATTGCCACCCGTCTGAAAGGACTTGACGCGGAATGGGATATCGAACGCGCGATCGAGGCGAATGCGTCGGTGTTGGTCTTCGCTGGTGTGGCGCTGGGATATTTCGCTCATCCGTACTGGCTAGCGCTACCCGCCCTTGTCACGGCCTTTCTGTTTCAGCACGCCATTCAGGGTTGGTGTCCGCCGGTTCCGATCCTGCGGCGGATGAGATTCAGGACCGTGTACGAAATTGAGCAGGAAAGGCACGCCCTCAAGGCGCTGCGAGGCGATTACGAGAGTGTGGCGCGGGCAACCGATAAGGCCTCGGCTGCAATAAGAGCAGCTGAAGCATGACCGCGCTGGTCCGGGCATTCTCCAACAGTCGCATCTTTAGCACCAAGTACGTCGTTGCCGATCGGCACGAAGTTTCCGCGACCGGGGTCGGGCGGCCTTTGCCGGTAGTAGCTGTTGCGATAACGATAGAAATTGGAGGGCCTCCAGTTGTTCCCTTTGACGCAGATCATGCGATTTGGAACAGGCCGTCGTGGACGGTCCCGTGAGGCAACCGCGTGGTTGAGCCTGGACTTATGAGTAACGGAACTAGACGAGATTGCGTCCGCTGTCGGCGAACTCCGATGGTCGTCGATGGATGGCAAAAAATGCTTGAGAGCCACCCACAACCAACCTGCTGAACGCCATCTCGCGAGGCAGCCCACGTACGAGGCCTCGGGAGCTCTGGCGGAAGCTCGGAAGCGAGCCCCGGTGGTTCCCGCGGCGGCCGGTATTGGGTGTTGCTTCCAGAGCGGATACGACACGTTGATGACGTTGATGACTGATCTCAGATCGAGGCTGTGAGGTTCGTTTTCTCCGTGTGCGCGGTTGATGATTCGTGCAGGAACATGACGCCACTGACGGACCAGACGCACAGCGAACCGTACCGTTCGAGGAGACGCGATTTGGATTGGCAGAGCATCTTCTTCCAAGACTGGGAGGGTATCGTCCGTACGATCGTCGTAGGCATACTCGCTTACACGACGCTGATCGTCTTCCTCCGGATTTCCGGAAAGCGTACCCTGGCAAAACTGAACGCGTTCGATTTGGTGGTCACCGTCGCACTGGGATCCACATTGTCTGCGATCCTACTCCAAGAGTCAGTGGCTTTGGCAGAGTGTGCTGTCGCGCTGGCTCTTCTTATCCTCATGCAGTTCTTCGTGACGTACACTTCCGTGCGCTGGCCAAGCTTCGCTGGAGCCATGCGGGCCGAGCCAACACTTCTGGTCCGAAACGGCAAAGCGTGCCGAGAGGCGATGAAGCGCGAGCGTATCACCGAGAGCGAAGCGCTCGGCGCCATCAGGGCCAGCGGAGGTCACCATATTGAGGAGGTGGAGACCCCAATCCTCGAGAGCGATGGGACTCTGAACGTGTCGCTACTCGATCGTCAATCGAGTATGCTGAGGGAGAAAGTCAAGGATGCACCGGACATGCCATTAACCTGAGTGCTATTAGGCAGAGATTTTGGCCAAGATGGATTAGTGGCCGACGATTTCAAAGCCTAAACCTGGAAGGAAGGTATCGGTATCGTGAAAGCGCGCCTCAGAAGAGCTGTTGAGGTATTGAGCGAGACCTTCTGGGTTCTTCCGGGATTGATGACTTTCGTCGGAATTATTCTCGCGCTTGCTTTCGTCCACATTGATGACAGCAATATACTTCCGGCTTGGTTGCTTGCGAGTGCTTGGCTCTACAATGGCGGCAGTACGGGGGCGCGGACCCTGCTCGGTGCCGTTGCCTCCTCGACGATCGGCGTTGCCGGAACGGTCTTTTCCATCACCATTGCAGCCTTGTCTTTAGCGGCCGGTCAGATGGGGCCGCGGCTGCTTCGAAATTTCACGAAGGACCGCGGCAATCAAATCACGCTGGGAGCGTTCCTTGGAACATTCTCCTATTCACTCATGGTGCTGCGGACGGTCCGGTCTGAAGATGAGGGAGCTTTCGTTCCCCATCTTTCTCTCACATTCGGCATCATCCTGGCCTTTGTGTGTGTCGGCACGCTCGTATACTTCGTTGGCCATATGGCGGGCCGCATCAACGTCGATACTGTCGTGGACTTGGTCAGCGATGATGTTCGAAAGGCGATGCAGCGGCTCACTGTCAAAGAGCGGCAGCCCAACCCGCCCGCGTTAAGCTTCTGGGACGCGGCAGAACCTGCTGCCGATGGCCGGCGCGGGTATCTTCAACAGCTCGATGCACCGGGTTTGGCAAAGTGGGCCGTCGAAAATAGTACCAGCGTGTTGTTGCTGGTGAGGCCCGGCGGTTACGTGTTCCCGGGCGCGCCGATAGCATTCGTGAAGCCCAAGGTGGAAGGTGCGGAAGACGCAATCCGCAGCGCCACCGCTCTCGGCCCTCAACGCGGTAGCTCGGCAGACATTGAGTTTGCCGTGAGGCAGCTCGTTGAAGTGGCGGTCCGTGCGTTGTCGCCGGGCATTAACGACCCTTTGACGGCGATCAGCGTCATTGATCGTCTTGGCGCGGCACTCTGCGACCTTGTTCCGTTGCATTTGCCCACGGGCGTGGTGATCGAGCGGGGCCATCCGGTGCTCGTCGTTCCGAGCGTCGACTATGATGGACTTCTGGATGCGATGTTTCACATGATCCGACAGAACGGATCGAACAGCACCGCGGTTTTGATACGGATTCTGGACGTGCTCGCGGCCGTGGTCACTTTCGAGCGAGATTCCTCGCGGGTTGCAACGCTCCAGCGTCATGCCGACCTCGTGCTCGACGACGCCAGCCGGCAAATCACATCGCCCGCTGATTTGCACGACATACGGGACCGGCATCGAGGTTTTGTAGCAATGAAAGATCGTGGTCCTCTCGCTCATCTGGCAGCGACGTAGTCATCGCAGAACCCAAAGTGATCGGCGGTTAGAATCTTTTGACTTCGTCCTCGTCCCCTAGCAACACAGTCCGCTTGGCGACGTAGCCGAGCGTCGATCCCTGGATGATGATGCTGAAAAGGACGACCGCGTAAGTTGCGGCCAGAATTGCCGGCCTCGCAGGGCTGTCGGGCACGGAAAGAGCGAGCGCCACGGAAATGCCGCCTCGGATACCGGCCCACGCAAGAAAGGGCACGTTGCGAATTGCCATAATCTGGCTTGACCACGAAACGAGCGCGGGAAGACCGACGGAAATGAACCGTGCGGCAACGACGATCGGAATTGCTGCAGCTGCGATGACCAAAGCGTTCGGCGTGAAACTCAGGATCAATACTTCGAGGCCGATCAGGAGAAACAGGACCGAGTTGAGGATCTCGTCGATCAACGTCCACAGTCCGAAGACATAGCTCTGTGTCTGGTCGCTCATCGCATCTTGAGGCCCGCGATGGCCGATAAGAAGGCCCGCGGCGACAACCGCAAGCGGCCCGCTGACATGCAGCCGCTGGGCGACGGCGTATGTGGCCGTCACCAGAGCCAATGAGATCAGCACTTCGATGGCGTAGTCGTCGATAAGGCGCATGGCCCGGTACGCGAGATAGCCGGTGACTATGCCGAGCACCAGGCCGCCACCGGCCTCGACCAGAAGCAATTCACCAATGGCGACGATCGTCGTGCGCTCGCCGGCCTCGCCCGTTGCGAACAAGAGAAGGATCGTGAACAGGACGATACCGATGCCATCGTTGAATAGCGATTCACCCTGCATCTCAACCTCAAGACCGGGCGGGACATTGATGTTCTTGAGGGTACTGAGAACAGCTACCGGGTCGGTCGGGCTGATGAGCGCGCCGAAGACCATCGCCCAAGCCAGGGTCAGCGGCTGGCCAAGCAACGCTGCCGCCTGCCAGACGGCAATGCCTACGATCAGTGTTGAAACGGCCGTGCCGAATGTGGCGAGAACGATGACCGGAACTGCCCGGCTCCGAAGCCGTCCGAGATCGACATGAAGCGCTCCGGCGAAGAGAAGGAAGGCCAGCATTCCCTGCATAACCACTGCGCTGAAATCGATCTGCAGCAGTGCGCTCGTGAGCGCGTCGAACAAGTGCTTATCCGGTACCGCAGCATCGATTCCCACGAGAATGAGCGACACGACGACGCTCATGATGAGGAGGCCAATCGTATGAGGGAATGGCAGGTACTTGTGATTGACCCAACCCAGCACCGCCGAAAGCGTCAACAGAACGGCGGATAGTTCGAAAAAGGACAGCACCTGCCGGGCCTCGCTGCGTGATGTGCTCGATCGATTCTATCGGCACTATTGTTGCGCAAACATGAGCGCGAGTAACGCGGTCGAAACCCCTCTGGCTGAGGTTCTTCAAATCAACTCAACTTGTCGATCGAGGCTTGCAGCACGACATGCGCCTGGACCTTTCCGGAGACAGCGCCGACGCCGTCGTCGTTCGCGATTGCTTCAGTGGCAGATGTGGTAAACGCCTTCCAGCGCGGTCGTACCGCGCGCCTTCCATTTTGTTCCGCAGCGGGGTACCTTGGCAATAAGCGACGGCGGGGTGACGGGGGCTCGGCGCGTCGCTCCTTCGCGCCAGATTTTCGATTTGCATCTAAGAAGCCGGAAGGCGCGCAAATCCGCTTCGATCGCGGCAACGTCATGATAGCCGTGTGGCGTGCGCGAGAAATAGGAGGTGGATCCTGTCGGAACAGGTTGCCCGCTGCTCCGTTACCGCGGACGAAGTCGTTTTGGTAAATGCTGTTCCAGACGTTGCGGAACGGTCGCCGGGACGTAGAATGCGTAGGGTCTCGCAGTATCCAGCAATACGGTCCAGAAAGAACGTGACGCCGAACTGGCAGCATACCACATCGAATCGTTGGTCTTCGAAGGGGCAATGTTAGCGTATCGCCCATTGCCACACGATCCGTGTGTCAGCAGCTTGCCTGGTCATGGTCCTGTCGAGCATGGCTTGATTGAGATCGGTGATGCGCTTCGGTCACGACATGGAAGATTCATTATCCGATGCGACGGTCTTGGATCATGGTCTATTATCTCCTGCCGCAGCACAAGCGATTATATGTCGTCGAGAATTGCGCGAACGCGAGCGGCCCGGCAAAAGTAAGTGGCTTGCTGATCAGTTGGGTGCCTGGCTCAAGACGGCTGCTGTGAATAATGGCATTTCGCGTGTATCCGGTCGTGCTGTCGAGCGCGCCGCAAGCTCCCGGCGGTCCAGGCTGCCACAGGTAGGTACGACATCCGCGAAGAGAAATGCGATCGCTGCCAACGTTGTTCTTCCGTATTGTATCGAGAAAGCGGCGACTGCAACCCATGCATGTTTCGCACCTTACACAGTCCGAAAGCCCTTCCGAATTTCTCTAGCTAGCTCGGCGCTATGCCTCTTCCGACCTACTCGCGCGCTCTCAGTTCACTCGCAATGATCTCAATTCGTCGAAGTAAGTCGTCGCCATTTCAGATTTAAGAACTAGTCTATGCGATCAAAGATCGCAATCTAAGCAGCGTAAAGAGTAAATCGCTGAAGCGCAGGGCGCTGGACAATTCCTTGGCTAATGATGGAACTTTCCATGGCGGCGGACCTTTAGTCGTTTGTGGCGGCTTGCGGCCGCGTTTGGGGTAATATCTTACCACTCAATCGGCTTTAGGGAGATGGGCGTATGAACGTCCAAAATGGCACAGGGTCTCAACTGGACCGCATCGAATCGCTCGCGCCCTTCATTTGGCAAGATCCATCGGCAGCTTTTCTTGAGCAGCTTCCCGTTGCCATCTATGCTTGCGACGCGCGTGGCCGGATCCTCTGGTTTAATTCAAGAGCGGCAGAATTGTGGGGCCGCTCACCACGTCTCGGCGGTGATTCCGAACTTTTTTGCGGATCGTACAAGCGTTTTTTCGACGGGAAACCGATTTCCCGCGAACTGACGCCGATGGCCGAGGTCCTGAGGACCGGAATTCCTATCCGTGGCCTGGAAGGTCGGGTGGAGAGACCCGATGGCTCTCACATTTGGGCCGTTGTGAACATTGCACCGATACTTGACCAGAATGGTGACGTGGAGGGCGCGATCAACTGCTTTCACGAGCGCGTCGGCGGAGGACGTCTGGAAGATCCAGATGCGCACCGAGGTGACTGGCTGCGCGCGAGAGATGAGCGGCTTGCCGACGCCTATGAGCACGTAGGTGCGGGTATCGTGGAGGCCGACCAGGACGGGCGAATGCTCCGGATCAACCAACAATTGTGTCGGTTAACAGGCTATGCGGCTTCGGAACTTGTCGGAAGGACCATATTTCAGGAGACACTTCCCGAGGACGTGTCTGACGATCGCGAGCAATTCCGCCGGCAGCTCGCAGGGGAGTTGGATCGATATACCATTGAAAAGCGCATCTACTGCAAAGACGGGGGTTACATTTGGGCGTCCGTGACCTCGTCCAGCGTCCGAGACGCCGCCGGCAGGTTCCTTTACGCTGTTCGCGTGCAGCACGACATTACTGACCGCAAGCGCACCGAAGAAGAACTCGCCCGGCGCAGGGAGGAACAGGCTGCACTTTTTGCTTTTTCGGAAAGGCTGCAGCACTGCAGGTCAGCTGAAGAGATTTATGACGCTGCCCTCGCCGCCATCACGCGGGCCCTGGGATGCGAGCGGGCCTCCATCCTGCTGTTCGACGAGAGCCGCGTGATGAAGTTTGCCGCGTGGCGAAGCCTCTCTGAAGATTATCGGTCCGCTGTCGAAGGGCACTCGCCGTGGGCTCCGGACGAAGCCGACCCCCGTTCCGTCTGCGTTGAAGATATCGCCGCCGCGGAGCTACCCGAGGAAATGAAGCAAGCCATTATCCGTGAAGGTATCCGGTCCGCTGCTTTCATACCGCTTCTGCGGGATGGCCGCCTCACCGGAAAGTTCATGGCATATCACTCGATCCCGCACAGTTTCAGTGAGGCGGAAATCGACGTATCGCTTGCGTTGGCGCGCCTTCTTGGTTTCAGCCTGTCACGACTAGCGGCGGAAGATGCGCGCCGGACAGCCGAGCGCGACACCCGACAACTGGCCGCAATCGTACAATCTTCGGACGATGCGATCATAAGCAAAGATCTGGAAGGAATCATACAGACCTGGAACAACGGCGCGGTGCGACTGTTCGGCTATCACCAGGATGAAGTAATAGGCCAACCGATTACGCTGCTCATACCGCCTGATCGTCAAGACGAGGAGCCGAGAATCCTGGCGCTGATCCGGAACGGAGAACGTATCCATCACTTTGAAACTATTCGTCGGCGCAAGGACGGAAGCCTGATCGACATCTCCCTTACCTTATCTCCCATACGCGATCGCGCGGGACGCATCGTCGGGGTCTCGAAAATCGCGCGTGATATCACGAAGCGGAAGATTGCCGAGGCAAGCCTTCAGGAAAGCGAGCGGCGGCTGCAAGAATTGCTCGCAGCAATTCCGGCGGCAATATATACCACGGACGCCGAAGGCAGGATCACCTATTTCAACCAGACGGCCGTCGAGTTCGCTGGACGAACGCCGACACTCGGCAGTGATGAATGGTGCGTGACCTGGAAGCTCTATAATCCCGACGGCACCTTCCTGCCTCACGACCAATGCCCGATGGCGATCGCATTGAGGGAAGGTCGGCCGGTGCGCGGTGCGGAAGCCGTTGCGGAACGACCGGACGGCACGCGGGTGCCGTTCATACCATTTCCAACTCCTTTGCGCGACGCTTCCGGAAAGATCACCGGCGCCATTAACATGCTGGTGGATCTGAGCGAGCGGAAGCAGGCCGAAACGCAACAGCGTCTCCTGCTCAATGAGCTCAATCATCGTACCAAGAACAACATGCAGGTCCTGCAATCGCTGCTGTTCGGCGCTGCGAGGAGCGCCAAGAGCGAGGAGGCGCGGCGTGTTCTGCAAGAGGCAAGTGGAAGGATCGCAGCGATGGCGGCCGCGCAGCGCGTGCTCTACGGCACGACCGACGCGGCCAAGTTCTCCGCGGACCAATTCCTAGGGGCCGTCGTCGAGACGGTGCAGCAAACTTTGCCATCAGACGTGAAGATAGTTCGAACTCAGGCAAGCGGCATATTGTTCAACGAGATCGCCATGCCGCTCGCCTTGATTTTGAACGAACTCCTGACTAACGCAGCCAAGCATGGTGCCAAGGACGGGGACACCGGCAGCGTTCGAGTGGGATTGACCGAGCGCGACGGACGATTCGAGCTTCATGTCGAAGATGATGGCAATGGGTATGATTTATCAGCCGTCCGCAACACATCGTCCGGCCTGCGACTTGTACTTGGTCTCGCCCGCCAGCTTCATGCCGATTTCGAGGTAACTAGAATGCCGTCACGCGCGACCCTGCGTTTCTCCGCAGGAAGAGGCGCATGATGCTTCACCCGGATTTCGCCTATACATCCTTTGCCGCACCATTCGATCGTTCGGGCAATGGAGGCAATGAAGCGGAACGACTGAACCCGACGGAGCAGCTCGGTAAGGCCAGCGGCATCCTGATTGTGGAAGACGATTATCTGATCGCGATGGAGGCCGAAAGTGCCTTGACGGATGCCGGATTCAGCGTCACCGGGGTCGCCGCTACGGCTGAGGAAGCGCTTGAAATGGCAAATCAGCGCAGGCCAGTCCTCGTCATCATGGACGTTCGTCTCGCCGGCCGTCGTGACGGAATTGATGCCGCTGGTGACCTGTTCCGCGATCTTGGCTTGCGGTGTGTCTTCGCCACGGCGAATGACGATCATCAGACGCGCGCAAGAGCCGAGCCGTTCCGACCCATAGGGTGGCTGACTAAGCCTTACACCATGGTATCACTTATAAGCCTGGTTCGGACAATCATCTCGAAACCGAATTGATACGAGCTGATCGACCACAACAAGCGCATTTGCGTGAGACCCGGAAGATTGCCGAGTGGGGTGCGTTTAGGACTTCCCAGGCAGCGGAGCCGGATAGTAAACGCGCTCTCGTCGATAACCATTAGTGCGAATCAACTGCAATAAGGCGGGTGCGATGGCAGTTTACGACGGCGCAAAATGTGGTGGGAACGAGGCTAGTAGGAATGAGCGTTCATATCGATGAAGTGTGCCCTGCCGGCTTGGAAGCGGCATAGCAACGGCATGGTTGAATTTCGGCAACGGCAAGCAACAATGCGTCGCCCGTTTGGTATAATGTTTTCTGAAATCGAGAATGCGCGATGTACGCGCGGGAGTCCGTCAGAGTGGCAGTCAAATTTAGAAACAATGTGCAGGTCCGTGGCAGTGGCGAGCAGGCAATGATGTTCGCTCATGGCTTCGGGTGCGACCAGAACATGTGGCGCTTCGTGGCACCTGCCTTTGAGGCAGATTTCACCACAGTCCTCTTCGACCATGTCGGGGCGGGACGCTCCGATCTCAGCGCATATGACCGCCAGAAATATTCTACGCTGGCCGGCTATGCCGACGATGTCGTTGAGATCGGCCGCGCACTCGGCCTGAAGGGCGCCGTATTCGTAGGGCATTCCGTCAGCGCGATGATCGGCGTGCTTGCTGCAATCAAAGACCCTGAACTGTTCGAAAGCCTGGTCCTGGTGGGACCGTCTGCGCGTTACATAGATGACGGCGACTATGTCGGCGGCTTCAGCGCCCAGCAAATCGAGGAACTTCTCTCGTTTTTGGAGGAGAACCACATGGGATGGTCCGCCCAGATGGCGCCCGCCATCATGGGTAATCCAGACCGGCCCGAACTCGGCGAGGAACTGACCAACAGTTTCTGCCAGACCGATCCCGCGATCGCCAAAGAGTTCGCCCGGGTCACATTCCTTTCCGACAACCGCGCGGACCTGGCTAAGATTAAGGCGCGCACCCTTATCCTCCAGTGCAGCGAAGACATCATCGCCGGGATGCAAGTCGGCGCCTACGTCCAGCGCAACATCCCCGGCAGCCAGATGACCGTGCTAAAGGCGACCGGCCACTGTCCCAATCTGAGCGCTCCGGCGGAAGTAGTGACCGCCATCCGCGAGTTCGTCTGACGTGATAAATTCCCTCATGGGCGACAGCGACTTCGAAGACCTGTACGAAAACGCGCCTTGCGGATACCTGTCGCTGCGACCCGACGGGCGCATAGACCGTGCCAACAAGACGCTCGCGGGGTGGACCGGGTATGCCGCCGACGATCTCCCCGGCTTGCGGCTCAGCGAGCTGCTCAACATGGCCGGGCGGATCTTCTTTGAGACCCATGTGTCGCCCCTCCTGCGTATGCAGGGCTTCTTTGACGAATTCGCGCTGGATCTCCTCACCAAAGATGGGAAGCGGCTGCCCGCCATCGCTAACGCGCGCGAACGCAGGGACGACGCCGGTGCCCTGCTGTTCACGAGGCTGACCGTGCTGCGCGCCGCCGACCGACGCCGCTATGAGCGCGATCTGATCGATGCCCGCAAGCAAAGCGACGAACTGAAGGTCGCGCTCGAGGAACGCCTGCGCCAGGAGCGGGAGAATGCGGAGTTGCGCGAGCAGTTCATCGCGGTGCTGGGCCACGATCTGCGCAATCCGCTCGCGTCCATAGCGGCCGGGGCGCGGCTGATGCTGAAGGCCAAGACGCCTGAGGACGGCCTTAGGCTCGAAGCCATGATGCAAAGCAGCGTCGGCCGCATGGCGAAGATGATCGACAGCGTAATGGATCTGGCGCGGGGCCGCTTGGGCGGAGGCATCTCGGTTTCGAAGTCGATCACCGGAATCGAGCCGGTGCTCGATCACGTAGTCGCGGAACTCGCCACCGCCCATCCGGACCGTGGTATCGAAACGCAATTCGAGCTCGAGACCCCTGTCTTCTGCGATCCGGCCCGCATCGCACAGCTATTTTCCAATCTGCTCGGCAACGCGATCAGCCACGGCGCGCGGGACCGGCCGGTGCGTATCGGTGCCATGACCAAAAGCGGGGTCTTCGAGCTTTTTGTGGCCAATAGCGGAGCGTCGATACCCGCAGAAGCTCGGAAGCGGCTATTTCAGCCGTTTTATCGCGGAGCCGCACACGGCCCCTCGGAAGGACTCGGCCTTGGTCTCTACATAGCCGCGGAGATCGCGAAGGCCCACGGCGGGACGATTGATGTCGCCTCTTCGGAGCGAGAGACGCGGTTCACGTTCCGGATGCCTCTCGAAGGCGACGGGTCGCTGAGGCCAGGCTAAATAACGGACGGGCGCACGTCTCCAGCATCGATGTAAACGAGTCCGGGTGACGGTGAGCTTTTGCCGGACCCCAAAGGATCCCTTCCTTGTCCTTGTCCTCTTTTCCTCTGAAGATGCTGGTGCTTGTGCGATGCAAAAAGCTTAAGCGCAGCTGGCGGGATGATGCCATTCGGGGAAAAGGAACTTAGTGGCCCGCCGAGCAGTTACCGGGCATGGACCAGAAACGCCCCGCGAAAGCCGCTGGATGATCCCGCTAGCAGGCCAACTGGCCCACTCCTGGGCAGACCGGACGAGCCTTGGAACGGCAAGCTGGAGATGCACTTGCTTCCCCCGACCAGCCCAATTGCGTTTGAAGAGATATGGCAGGAGTCAAACATCCATTAGAAGGTCGGAATGAATGAAGCAGTCCCAGCACTATCTTGAGCGCGCCGAGAACTGCGCGACACTTGCAGAGCAGGCCGTAAACAAGCCCGCCAAGAACCGCTACAAGAGGATGGAGGAGGCTTGGCGCGCCCTCGCCGAGGAGCAGCAGTGGCTTGACGGCGAGGTCGCACCTCAGGAGCGAGCTGCATAAATTCTTTACGGTCCTACGTGCCTCAGACCTAGTGTGGCCTTCTGCAAAGTTGAAAGAGAGCACAATCTTTCGCTCCAGCAGCAATACGCTCGCGCAGGATCGACTTGGAATACTTAACCCGCAAAATGCGCGTGGTCGGCCTCAAGCAGGGCATGTTGAAGCGGATACGCGAACTTTCGTCATGGGCATTCTTTCGGCCGGAACTGGAGAGCGGTGGGGCCAAATTGAAACGATGATTAACATCAGCGGGTGTTCGGTGCGGCTCTGGTCCCTCGAAAAACATACTCGCTCAACAAGGTCGCGGTGCAGGTGTCCCGGCAAGCCAGCGGACTGCCGTAGCTGAAGGCCATTTTTTCGCTCTCCTGCCGGAATTCCTAGCGATCCTGATCAAGTAGAAGCTCTTCTTGGCCTAGGTGCACAGACGAAGGCTTGTAACGCGATACGTAGTGTAGAGCGGCGGACGTGTGAGTGGCTTGGCAGGATGTATAACCTTATCGGGCCGGCGTGCCGATTACTCAGGAGTTTCATGGCTCCCGGCGCGCTGCCTACTCGTCCTTGTAACTTGGGAGATATTCGAGGGTGGAAAGAATTGTCGTGCCCGCCGCTCTACCGCATCAACGATGTTGCGGTGCTGTACCCAGTATTCCTGTCGCGATGTACTTGCCTGCTTTGAATAACTGACCCGACGCGTCAGCCAGCATCAGATAAGTTCCTGGCTCACCGCTCCGCGATACGGCCTTTTCAAGCGTTTTTCGACAAGCTCGACCGAGCGCCGCAGCTGTATGTTCGGTGCTAGTCCAGTCGGGCCGAATCAGGCCGTCTTCGGTGCTGGGGCCTCTTGAGAAAGACAGGACTCATGCAATTCGCGCATACCCTTCACGATGAGATAACAATTCCTCGAATGCCTCGGCAGGCAGTGGCTTCGAGAACAAGTAACCCTGTAATTCTTGACAGTTCTCCAATCGAAGAAACGTCGCTTGAGCGATCGTTTCGACGCCCTCGGCGGTCACGTCGAGGTTCAGATTTCGTGCCAGCGCCATGATCGATCGAACGATTGCAGAATCTTTCGGCGCAGAGTTGGCACATGCGTTTTGCACGAAACTGCGATCGATTTTGATGCGCGTCAAAGGATAACTTGTGAGGCAACTCAACGAAGCATAACCCGTCCCGAAATCATCGAACGCAATGCTCACCCCCATCGTCCTGAGCTCTCTCAAAGGTGAAAGCAGGGCTTCATCCTGGAAGAGTGCAATGTTTTCAGTGATTTCGAGTTCTAAAGCCTGCGGCGGCAATCCGCTGTCTTGCAGAGCATCCTTGACGTCCTGAAGCAGCGTTCCCTGCCGAAAGTGGACGGCAAAGAGGTTTACTGCGACTCTCAAGTTGCCAAGTGTCTTCTCACGCCATGAGACAGCGCTGCGACAAGCCGACGCCAAAATCCACCGTCCGACCTCGAGCGATATCGCACTCTCGGCAAGAGCCTCGATGAAGATCGCCGGTGCTATCACCCCACGAGTCGGATGTTGCCACCGGAGCAAGGCCTCCGCGCCAACGATTGCGGCGTCATCGGAGCGGACCTGCGGCTGAAAATAAAGGACAAATTCCTTGTTGATCCATGCGCGACGGAGCTCGTTGTCGAGGACACGACGAGATTCGGCTTTGGCCCGAAGCGTTGGAACGAAATTCCTGATACGCCGACCACCGGCACCTTTTGCACTGTGCAGGGCCAGATCGGCATTCGCGAGCAGAGTGTCGGCGTCGGAGCCGTCGGCAGGAGCGATGGCGAGCCCAACGCTTGCGGCGGCGAATAGTTCATGCCCGTCTATCTCAAATCGGCTCGCGAGCTTGTTGAGCTTCTCTTCTGCTATCGCGTTCCCAGTAATCGGATTGCCGCAGTTGCGCATGAGCAGGACGAATTGATCGCCTCCCAATCGGTAAGACCGACATGAATCATCGGCTGCGACGATCCGCTCGGCAGCTTCCCGCAACAACCTGCCGCCGATCGAGTGACCGAGCGTGTCATTGATGTCCTTAAATCCATCCAGACCGATGATGGCGATCGCGTGCTTTGACCCAATCGCTGCGCTTTCATCAAGCATTGCATTCAAATCAGCTGTCAGGCTGGTCCGATTCGGGAGTCCAGTAAGCTGATCGAAGTGCGCAAGCCGCCACAGCGTCTCCTCTGCGGCTTTCTGTTCAGTCATGTCACGGCCGACGAAGAAGTGTCTCTGTTCGGGTTCGGACCAGACGCCCGACCAAGCCAGAGGGACGACTCTTCCGTTCTTGTGAGTATATCGGCATTGAAAATTGCGAGTCTGTCGGCCCTGTCGCGCCAGCTTCATCTCAAGACGGGTGCTGTCGAGATCATCAGCAAAAATGAAATTTCGCCCGGTGCGGCCGATCATGTCCTCAGGCCTGTAGCCGATCGTGGCAAGCGAACTCGGACTGACCTGCGTAAAGACGCCTCGGCGGTCGGTGACAAGGATCAGGTCTAGAGAGGTTTCAAACAATCGCCGCCGTTCTTCCGATTCCTTGCTCAAGGCGTCGGTCGCTTGCTTGAGTTCTGCCTCTGCTTCCTGCCGCTCCCTGGATGCCAACGGGAGCCATCGAAAGGCAATCAGAACAAGGACAGCGCATGCGGCGGTCACATTGACGATCTTCGGAATGATCAGCAGGCGCGGGTCGCCCAGCACTTCAACGATCGATACCGAAAAAAGCCCATATTGCCCGCCGAAATACAATCCGAAATAGAGATTCTCCGCGATGTTACGGATCGTATCGATAACCAGCACCGCCAACAGCAGCCGAACCGCCCCGAACGTGCGGGGGTTACGAACGTAAGCCACACCTACCGTCGCCAGTACCGCCAGCCAAAGCGATATGATGAGCCAATAAATCAATGCCGCCGCGAGAGCCATTTTCGACGCATGTCCTGAAATAATAACAACCAAGACGGTTATAAGAGGAACTTCTCAACGCCGAATGATGGCAGTCGAAATTCGGGTTATAAAGTTGCGCATAGGTTAATGCCAAATATCGATGAAATGCTGCGCTGCAAGCGAGTCGGACCGTCCCCGCTCGGGGCGTAGCTCGGTTACTTCGCTTCCCTCGTCGGACCCAGCCAGGTCGAAGCCGGCTCACCCATCGCCGCCATTTCGCAAGTCGTGGCCGGCCCGGATTGCGGCTCGTCCGCCTTCTGTGGGCGCAGTATCACTCAGCTGGTGGTCGCGATCGGATAGCGTCCGGACCTCTCGTTGCTCGATGAATCCGGTTGCACGCGAGTTGTCGGCCGCGCTTGGTCGCACGATCTCGTAGATCTTTGTCATGAAAGGGCAACTCGCCGCCTTGGGAATGCCGCCGTATGTCGTTGAGCACGTGGCGACCACGGCGGGCCTGCATCAGGACAACCGGTACGATCGGTTCAGCAATGCCGAAAGGCTGACCGGCATAGGTCCGGATAAGCGTTCGGGAATTCGTGCAGAAGAACGCGCGTGCGTTCGCACCGATCGCGCTTCGAGCACGGCTGAATAAACGGCATCGTGGACAGGGGTATGGCTTCGAAAGGAGCGTGGTTGTGAGGGCACGCAACCACCGATACCGACATTCACTTCAAGTCACGATCTGCAAAGATGGTCCCTGGGGGAGATCCTCGCGTCCCGAACGCAGTGTATCTGCAATCGACAACGATTTTTCAGCGATCGCGTACTTGTTCGAATGAAACAAAATCGGAATTTCGGTTCGTAGCGCATATCGCGCTGTAAGATAAAGGAAAAATGGCGCACCCGACACGATTCGAACGTGTGACCTTTGCCTTCGGAGGGCAAACGCCAACCAGCCCTGCTGTTCTTTCCCGACGGGGAATTGAAGGGTTGGGCCGGTACTTGAACGCGCCTCGATGATTTCATGACAAGATTAGAGGCGAAACGCCAGTTTTCGGCCGTAGCTCAAATGGTGGTTTTTAGCCTAAGAAGGCCCAAAATACCTTATCTTTCAATGGGGATTGACTGACACTCTCTCCGCCAGCCTCAAGCTGTCCGGCCCGGACACATCGGTAACGGAGCATAGAGCTCGGCAGGGCACTTCATCTCGAGGGCCTCGGCCCTATTCCTCCAGATTGGGCTTCGCGAGTTGACGCCATTCCTTCTCGGATGAGCAGCGCAAGAAGCATGCTTCACGTCGAAGTTTTTTCCCCCTCCAGAGGGGCTGTCCGTAAAGCGCGTTCAACGACGTTGCTGATAGACTTCGCGTGCCACTGCCCCGCCGGGCGCCGTCGCGACGCCTCCAGCATGCAACTGTTTAACCATCCGTTAACCATAGCTATTCATGATGCTGCTCGTGTGTGTTCGCGACGAGCTTGAACTACATGGCGCAGCGTAATTCCAGAGCGTCAGTTGTAGGGGATGAGGACGCCCTGAGCTTTCCCTCCCCGCTGGCACCAGACAAGGGAGCAACAGCCCTTGATCTGGTAAATCAAGCGGCCGATGTTTTCCGCGGTATGGAGAAGCATGCCCGCGAGACGGAAGTCCGTGCCCAGTCACTTTGCACGAACGCCTTAGAAGGATTGCGGCTTGCCGAAATGCGAGCGGAGGCCGCCGAACGGGCACAACGTGAACTCATCGTCACCGCCGAACGTAAGTTGCAACATGCGTGCCGAGCGCTGGAACAAGCTCGGTCCTGTATTGAAGCTCAGAAGGATAAGTTGACGGCCGCAGAGTTTCGTGCCGAAGTTGCTGAAGCCGAAGCACGACAAGCCAAGGAGGCGCTCGCGCTCGTTGAAGAGGCCATTCGCAGGCGTCTGCTTTGCGCAAACCCGGATGCTGATGGCAGGTTGGCGGCAGTAGCCTGATCCATTGCGACTGCCATGGTTGCTACTGTGGCAGGTGCGGCACGAGCGAACACCTCTGCTGTGAGCTTGACGGCAGCCGCCTCCTTTAGGCCAACCATTTGAGATCGGGCGGCGCATGGGTCGAGGTTTCAAGGTGTACCGCGCGCGCCAATTCAGAATGACAGAGCCGAACGATAACTGACTATTAACCAAGTTGGATTATCTGGGGAGTTGGGCATTCGGGGCGCGTGTGCTGGCTTGCGGGCCAGCCGGTAGTGTAGGCGTGGACCCATGGCCCTTGACCCCGAAGAGTTCGTTACCCTGACAGATCACGGCTCGATGAAACTGCGCGCGGCCGTATTGCGCGCGATGACGTTGCTGCCCAAGGAACGCAAGCGGACAACAATCGTCCGCGAGGGTGAACCGGCGATCCTGAATTTCGAGCAGATCAAGAACCTTGCGGCGCAGTGGGACGAACGGCTCGTGCCAATCGACTAGTTTCGCAGTGCTAGGTTCAACCGGGCTGCGCCCCAGGCGAAGCGGTAGTTGATCCGCAGGGTGACCATATCGAGCACCGCATGGATGGTGCTTTTGGCGGGAATCCTGACATCGCCATCGAGCCGCCGGACCAGCAGTTCGCGGATCTTGCGCGCGCCCCAGTACGGCTTCTCGGCCTTCAGGCGGACAATCAGGCCCTCGATTTGTTCCGGCAGCTGATTGGCATAGCGCACCGGTCGCCTGGAACGATCGCTCAAGGCAGCCAATCCTTGCTCCCTGTAGCGATCGAAAATCTTGTAGCCGGTCTTACGGGATACCCCGAACTCCCGGCAGACGTCCGTCATGGCCTCCCCGTCCAGCAGGCGGGCGACAAAGCGAAGGCGTTCTTCCATCACCGAACTCGCTTTCCACGGCATCCACACCTCCCGCAGAACAAAAGCGGAAAGTGTAACCCATGTGTCCGGTACGTTTTGTCACCTATGTCTCGGGCCGCTCACCGGAGTGCGACGCGCTATCCTGCAGCTTCTGGCTACCGATCTGGTGCGCGGTCGCCATTGGGAATTGCGGATATGGATGAAATCGTCTTTCGAGAAGCAGACCGCGAAACCTGATCGGATCTTGTGAGCCTCTTTGAGAGCCGGGGCGGCCCAAAAAAGCTGCTGGTGTATGGTTTGGCGATCAACTGCCGCTGAGGCGTGCCGGCGAACAGGGTCGTCCCGACATCGCTGAGCGTTGGGAAACGTCGCAGACGCCTCGGCGGCCAGCTGATTTTCCTTGACGAGACCTGGACGACGACCGCAACGATGCGTTGTTGCGCCTGGGCCGACGCCTTTGTGAGCCATCCCTTCGGTGAGCGGTGATGTCTGCACTGCACTGAATCCTCATGAAATAGCCCCGGTCGCGCGTTCTGCGCGCCGGGGCGCTGCAATGGCCGTTGGTCAATCGGCCTCGGGTGAACCCTATGTGTGGCGCGCCATGTCAGCGCGGCGCCCCCGGGGGGATCAGCCGTTCTTCAGAACGATCGCAGCGGACGCATAGTCCGTCGTCGGGGTGAAGATCGAAGTGAAGGTCGCCGCGGCACCGGGTGCGTAGTCCGCGACGTTGAGGTAGCTGCCGTTGCTCCCTTGCCCATGATCGGAGGCGAGCGAGGAGAACGGAGCATACGGCGACGCGATGGTGTATGAGCTAGCATCGCCCGCCAAGATCAGCCCCGTTGCCGAGCACGGGATGCTCGTCAGGACGGGGAAGACAGGCGTTGCATTGCTTTGCCTACCTTGCGTCGAGAAGAACGGCGACGCGCCGTTCTCCAATGGGGTCGTCTGATCGACATGCGAGAAGGCACCGAGCCAAACAACCGCGGCGTCATTGCCGCTAAAGTCGACGCTGACCGCGAAGTTCGTGAGCGCACTGGGAGCTCTCGCGATCCACGCTTCCAGAGTTTGGGACGGGTACACCGCTGCGCTCACTTTCCCGATCTTTGTCCACGTAAGGCGGGGCGTCGACTGGAAAATATCGACGGATGCGGGTGTATTGCCCTGTCCCGAAACGGCGTCAGCCGATGCGAAGGCCACGAGCAGATCCCCTTGGTTCGCCGAAGGCAGCGTAACGTGGACCGTACCCGCTCCTAACCACGCCGAACCAGTGGCCTGCGAGGTGAGCGAGATCGCAGGCGTGGCCGGCGGCGTCACAACCGGCGGCTTGAGGAGGAGATAGACGTTGTTGCTGTCCGACGTGATGTCCAGCAACGAGTTGCCACCTGCATCCTGCACTTCAATGGCGTTGCCGTCCGCGAGGGCGACAGCGCTTGCGTCTGAAATCGTCAAAGTCGTCATGCTAGCTCCTGTTTGAAATCCGGATTCTCCAACAGAGCCCGGGGCAGTCCAATGTCTTCGGCTTCTTGAGCACGCCAGTGTCTGCCAGCTGTGCCGCGATCCCTGCCGAAGCTTCGAGATCGCTGTTCAGCTGCTTCACGTCGAGCAGCTGCTGCAAGTTCTTGTGATGATCAGCGGCCGGAGTCCGATGACGCGATCAAGCATGGCGTCACCCGATCCGGCCCGGCGTATCGCGCCGGACGATGCTGCCGAGATGGGTCTTGCCGACGACCTTGGGGCCGCGATACTCCGGCGCCGGCTCGGTGACCAACTCGCAGAGCGCAGTGCATTGCAGCTGCGCCCAGCTTGGCGCCGCACATGCAGAAGCTGACCTGTATCTGTGGAGCGGGGTCGGTCACAGCTCGACTCCCCGCCGCTCGAGCTCGGCCTCGATCGCGTCGTGCAGCATCTCGAACGGCGCGACCGAAAGAATGACCCAACCGATGATGGCGGCGCGCGCCAGAACCAGGTACGAGATCACGATGCGGCTGCCGCAACTGTGATGACGACGGATTCTCCACGCGACAGTTGCTCGCGCCAGCCCGGCACGTGCTTATCCAGCGCGGCCTGCACTTCCCCAAGTCCTATGGCCGGGCATCGCGTGCAGGCTTTGCCGCCTTGCGATCGCGCTTCGCCACGGCCATCCGCTCCTTGCGACCAGGTGCGAATGCCCTTTGGGTGGCCGCAATGACGCGCCGCTGAGATTTGGCCTGCGAGCGCGTCGGCCGCGCCGGCTGTTCTGGCTTCAGCATTGAACTGCACGTCACTGTTGAAATGGTTGGGGCCCCGGTGATGAGCCCGGGCCCCGCAGCCGCGTTCGCACGCGGCAAAGCGGGTTCGCGCGTTGCGCTCGCGCTGCTGATGGATGAGCATCGCCAGAAGGTGGCCGCCGCGTGAAGCCAGCCAGCGATGTGCTCAAGGTCCAGGTCACGCTGCTCGAGCCCGGCGACGAGGCCTTGGTCCGCCGTCGGATCATCGAGCGCCTCGGCGAAGACCTGATGGTGGAAATCACAAGCCCGCGCGGATCGACCAGGGTCCAGATCGGCGCCGGCGAGATTATGCGCGTGAGGCCGTCATGATCGAGGGCATCATCTTCGGTGCCATGATGCTGGTGGCCACTGGCTTCGCGATCTACGCGGTGCGGACATGAGAAAGCCCGCTGGCAATTTCTCGCCGCGGGCTTACACAGGTTTTTCTGATTTTGGTAAAATGCCCCTGATTTGCCCGACGGGTCAAGAGGCATTTCCTGCGTGACGAGGTTCGTCAGCATCAACGGCCACACGATCCGGCGTAACGCCAAGTACGGCCGTGCGCGGCGCGCGCTGACGAACTGATTGGCAAGCGGGTGCCACCATTTCCGGATGGAATGTACAAGGGAGACGGATCGTGTATTGGGTTACGGTGACAGTGCTGGACTGCACAAAACCATTGTGAGTAACGCCCCCGACGACGAGCTGTCGTCCGCGCGGAACATGATCGCGTCAATGCATTGAAGCTGTCACGATGTAGCTTCCGATCATAGGTGAAGAAGTTTCGCCTGACGCGATACCGGATAGCGCCTCTCGCGCGGGCGCACACCTGCTTCTCGAACCCGACAAACACCGTAGCTTCCTCGACTGACTTTCGCTCCGACACCACCGCATTCGCCGGAAGCGTTTCATCCGGCCAGCCCAGCGCGATGCTCTTCATGATGAACTGATCGTCGGCTATGCCCGCATGGTCGCGCACCACGGGGGATTGCATGATGCCCTGGCTGTTGATCACGGCGCCCAGCCCGCGAGACCAGGCGGCATTGACCAGGGCGGTCGCCACAGCGCCGCAATCGAAGGGCGTATCGTCGCTGCCATCAAGCACGCGGTCATAGGTCACGATCACGCATACAGGCGCGTCGAATTGGCGGAAGCCGCGCAGCGCCTAGTCCTGGCGCTTGTCCTTGTTGTCGCGCTTGATCCTGATGAGCCGACGAAATGTCGATGCCAAGCGTGGTCTGCTGATGACCCTGGCTGTGTAAAAACTCAAAAATCGAATCGCGGCGAAGAATGATATTTTCCAGTGCGACCTCTAAGTTTAATCCGCTTGCGCGTTGGGAGACTAAGGCGGTCTTGGACGAATAACTTCTTCTATCTCGATTGAGCGTCTTCGCGTTTTTGCACAGCCAAGACCCATCGCTGACGTCGGACAAGAGCTTAGCACCGGCTCCACGGAAAGCCGGCACGGGCCGGATTGCACTCGATCGGTTTGGAGAACGAGACACCAAACCATTTGCTGGTCAACGAGCCGTCATTGTCGATCCAAGGGATTGGGGGCAATTGCGGCAGGTAGGATGCATACGGCATTACTTTCGCAAGCGTCACTCTGCCCGGAAATTGTGCAAGGAACGCCTTGTTCATTCCGCCGTCAAGTCCGCTGTAGATCGGGGCAGCTGGCACGTTGTCTTCAAGCAATCGCGCGTACGCGCGCTCGTCGGCGCGCCTCTTCTCCAGCGCCCGCCGCGCGATTTCCGGATTGACGACGAAGGGAGGACATTTTTCGATCGCGTTGAACACGAGAGGGTGCGGCGAGTTCGGGGGAGGTTGCGCATCGAATACATAGCGGCGGTTGCACACATCCACCCTCGGTTCGCGTTGCGTCGTCTCGAAATGATCGTTGCCGATCTTGAGCATTTTCCAGAAGGGCAGGTTGGGACTATTTCGATGCCGCGCCAGATTCGCCGGCGTCAGGCGGAACGGATAGGCCTGGACCTGGAACGACGGCCGGCCGCTGAGCGAGTCGCGCGCCAGCGAATAGATCTCGCTGATCTGTTCGTCGGTCATGGCATAGCAACCGCTCGACCAGCAGTCGCCGTGGATCATCAGGAAGCTGCCGTTGCGCTTGTTCGCCTTGTCGAACGTGTTGGGGTAGCCGAGGTTGATCGAAAGATAGAAGTTGGAGTTGGGGTTCATCAACTCAGGTGTAATTGTATAAAACCCTTCCGGAGCCTGTCGGTCGCCCTCGTACAATTTTGGCCCGAGATCGCCCGACCACCGACAGATCGGATAGGTCTTGAGGATCTGGAAACGGCCGGTCGTGTCCTGTTTCCAGACTTCGAGCTCCGCCTCTTCCTTGAAAAGACGCACAACGATCGGCGAATATTTTGGCATCTTCTTCTGTTCGAGCAGCGCGAGCAGCTCGGGGGGCAGTTCCTGTGTTGCCTTGGCCGGCAACGGCTTGCTGCTCTGGCCAAAGCACGTGACCGGCATCAAGGTAGCGGCAAAAGCCGCCGCCAGCACGAGAGCCTTCCCCGTTCCGATTGAATCGGAACGGGGCTCTCGATTCCTGTTTTGACGCGTTTTCTTGACGCGAACCGGTACCCACTTCGCTGGAAAACGCTCTAGTGCACGTCGGACCATGGCGCGGATCACTGTTGTACCTCCAGCCCTTCCGCCCGCGCGCCGCTACTTCTCGAACCCGATGAACACCGTCGCTTCCTCGACCGACTTCCGCTCCGACACCACCGCATTCGCCGGAAACGTCTCGTCCGGCCAGCCCAGCGCGATGCTTTTCATGATGACCTGATCGTCGGCGATCCCTGCGTGCTCGCGCACCACGGGGGACTGCATGATGCCCTGGCTGTTGATCACCGCGCCGAGCCCGCGAGACCAGGCGGCATTGACGAGTGCGGTCGCCACGGCGCCGCAATCGAACGGCGTGTCGTCGCTGCCGTCGAGCACGCGATCATAGGTGATGATTACACAGACGGGCGCGTCGAATTGGCGGAAGCCGCGCAACACCCAGTCCTGACGCTTGTCCTTGTTGTCGCGCTCGATTCCCATCGCGGAGAATAATTGCTTGGCGACACCGACCTGCCGGTCGCGGTGCTTGCCTGCAAAGGCCTGACCCGTGCGGAACTCGCGCGACTGCGGAATGCCCGCCACCATCCGCTCGGTGTTGCCGGCGCGAATCCGATCCAGCGGTTCGCCTGAAATGACGTAGAAATTCCAGGGCTGGGTGTTCATCGACGACGGGGCGCGCATTGCCAAACCAATGATTTCCGCAATCAGCGCTTTGGGTACTGGATCAGGTTTGTAACCGCGGATACTCCGGCGACCGAGAATAACGTCATCAAACTGCATCTGTGCCGAATTCCCCCGATAAGTTCTGAAACAGCCCGGATTTTCGCGGTTTCTGCACCCTCGCGCAAGCGGCGGCGGCGTGTCCTCAACGGTCCAGCCACGCGGAACATGATCGCAGCAATATTGCGCACGCAGTGGTTTAGCAAATTCCGGGATGATGAAATTGTGCCGCTGATTTGCCCGACGTGTCAAGTTTTCGGTCCAAACCGTCGGTTGCGGCGGCCGCCGGCTACTTTGCATGGGGTTGTTTTCGATATTTTGGTGGAGCCGTGGCGACCGGGCGCGACGGCACCGTCGGGAAGGCGCTGAGCGTCGAACCGACGGCCCGTCATTCTGCTGTTTGTCATGGCTCACCGCACCGCGGCGCAGAACTGTTCCGTGACCGCCGTCGTTTCCTCGGTGACGTTCCAGCCGTGCGTCTCGGCGTTTTCCTTGGCCAACTTATGCTCGATCTGAAGCATCTTTTTGATTTGCGCGTACGGTTTCCAGTCGGCCTTGGACAGCTTGACGGGGGGCGCACCGCAGACGTTGTGGGCAATCGCTTTCTGCACACTAGTGCTGACGTCGCTCATGTGGTCCTCGACCACGGCGGTGAAGCGCGCCTTGGCGTATTGGCTGTTGGCTGCGATGAAATCCTTGCAGAAGGCGACCCGTTGACCTCCGTCGCGGGCCTTGATGTAGGCCGTCTGCGTTTCGTAATGCACGCGGTAGGCGAGTTTGTTGGCGTTCGGGTCGGATTTCACCGCTTCGAGCATGGCGCGATGGTCGCCCGAGGTGGCGTCATTGATCCTGAGATCACATACTTTGGCGAGAGAGACGACCGGAACGTAGGCCCGCACCTTGGCTTCCAGGGCGTCGTTGGCGTGCGCAGCTGCTGCGACCACGATTGCGAAAGCAGCGAGACAGTGTTTCATTGGTGACATACCCTCCAATCACCGAACAGGAAGCGGCGGCGACCCGGCCGAGAAGCGTCCAGCGCAGAAAACGGATTGAGCAACTTATAGCGCGAATTCCTTGGGCGGCGGCCGAGCCACGGCGTTGATCTGGATCATGGCTCCCACGAGTAGGGCCATCGACCGGGTAGGGTGAGAGATGGGCAACGGCCCCTGCCGACCTCGCTTTCCACGGCATCCACACCTCCCGCTTGCAAATAAGCGAAAAGTGTAACCCATGTGTCCGGTACGAAATGTCACCTATGTCTCGGGCCGTTCATTCGCTTCGGCGCGGCGCGCCCGAGGCGGCGGCCTATCCCGTCTGTTGAATCGCCATGTCGTACGCGTCGATCGTCGCCTTGGCGCGAGCAGCGACTTCGGCGGCCGTCATGCCGGGTTTGTAGAGGCTGCTGCCGAGGCCGAACGCGAGAACGCCGGCCCGCGTGTAGTCCGCAAAATTCTTGTCGGAGACGCCACCGACGGCAGCGATCATCAGGTCTGCGGGAAGTACGGCACGGATCGCGGTAATTCCGGCTGCGCCGAGCACGCTCGCCGGAAAGAACTTGAGGCTCGATGCTCCCGCCTTGGCGGCAAGCAGCGCTTCCGTCGGTGTAAAGACGCCGGGCATCGTGACCATGCCACGCGCCCGGGCCCGGACAATGATTTCGGGATCGACGTTGGGTGTTACCAGGAGCCGGCCGCCAACGTCATGGAGCCGCTCGACGGCCTCCAGCGTCAGGACGGTGCCGGCACCAACCAGGATTCCGGCGGGGGCCTTCTTGACGGCGATCTCGATGGAGCGGAAAGGATCCGGCGAGTTGAGCGGGATCTCTATCGCCGTCATGCCGCTGTCGATCAGCACGCTGACGATATCCTCCGCTTCGTCAGGCCTCACCCCGCGCAGGATCGCGACCAGCGGACGCTTCATTGGGGGAAATGGGACAACGCTCATTCGTCTGATCCTCTATGCGTTCCAGATCGACTTAGCGGCCATCGCAAGGCCACGACGGACCGCATCCTCGGCACCGATTGATCTGACAGGAACGGACACCGTGTCAAACGCCAACTGGTAAAGCACCTGGAGCCTCCCTGACGCTACCAGCGTGATGCCGGTGCTGGGTACTTCTCCGGCGAGCCCCGCCGCCAGTTCGAGACCAATCAGGGTGCCGGATATTTTTTCGCGTGCCGAGGATGGCGTGCCGCCATAGAGGAGCTGGCCCGATCGCACCTGGAACAGCAGATTGGCAGCGAAGGCAGGCGTCTCGAACGCGGCAATGACCGCCGACTTGAATGCGTCGGTATCTTCCGCTTCATCGGCGCCGGTCACCGCGTGGGACAGGATCGTCTCTCGCGACACGACGTCGAACAGCTCTCCCGTCATGAACGTGGCGAAGCGCTCGACGATCCCTCCATTCGCCCTGACCCACTTCGAATGGGTACCCGGCATGCAGACGATCGCATCGTCGGCCGCGTCCGCGCCCAATGCGCCGAGCAACTGCGTCTCCTCGCCGCGCATGACATCCGGCGCCTTGGGGTCGCGTTGTGCGATGCCCGGGAGGATGCGGATGTCACGGTTCTGTCCCGGCACCGGGACGGCATGCTTCAGGATCGATGCGAGCGGCGCCGGCGTGTCGACGTATCCGGCTTCAACCCACCCCTGCCGGGCACCGGCCATACCGCAGACGACAACGGGCAGCCCAGGCGCGGCGCCGACGGCTTCCAAGTGAGCTTGCAGCACGGTCGGAAAGCCAAGCTTGGCTGCCGCCATCATGCCCTCTTGGCTGCGCCGTTCCCCGAGAACGTTGCCGGCCCGGTCGACGAGCCAAAGCCGAAAACTGCTCGTGCCCCAATCGACCGCGACGTATGCAGCCTGGCTCATTTCAACTCCGTCCCGATGCTATCCGCGCCCTAAGGACATGGTATCACGCCGGTCTGCCTGCGAGCTACGCTCGCTTTGTAATTGATTTGCGCAAGCGCAATCAGCATGATCCGAAGTCATGCGGTGCCACGCTGTCTGCTGCGGGCTTCGCCAACGAGCGCACGTCCGCAACAAATGCGGCATAACAACAAAAAACAAAGACTTTGGAGGACGCCATCGTGATCAATCTCCCTTTTAGAAGCGCCCTCATGGGCTTTGGTCTCCTGATTGCGGCGCTTTCGCCGCAGGCCCATGCGCAATCGTCCCCCAAGACCGTGACGCTGGTGGTGCCTTTTGCGGCCGGCGGTGGCACGGATACTGTCGCTCGCCTCATTGGCGAGCGGATGTCGCGAACGCTCGGCCAGACCGTCATCGTCGAGAACGTGGTCGGAGGCGGCAGTACGCTGGCCAATGATCGTGTTGCCCGATCGGCGCCTGACGGTTCGACAATCCTGATCAACCATGTCGCGCTGCTCGCCGCGCCCAGCCTGTTCACCAACCTGCGGTATGATACGAAAACGGCGTTCGAGCCGGTCGGCCTCGTCAACAACGCGCCGATGGTCCTGATCGGCCGCAAGTCGATCCCCGGCGAGGGTTCGAAGGACCATGTCGCCTGGATCAAGGCGCAGGGTGACAAGGCGAACTTCGCGCATGGTGGTCTCGGGACAAACAGTCATTTGTGCGCCGTGATGATGGGCAATGTGCTCGGCTTCAAACCGACGGTCGTGGCTTATCGCGGATCAGCTCCCGCAATCGGCGATCTGCTGGCGGGGCAGATCGACCTGCTGTGGGATCAGGTGACCAACGCGCTGCCGCAGATTCAGGCCGGAGCGCTTCACGGCATCGCCATTACGTCGCCACAACGTCTCGATCAGTTGAAGGGCGTGCCGACCACCGCCGAGCTCGGCATGCCCGAGGTCAGCTACTCGATGTGGCATGGGCTCTACGTGGCGAAGGGTACGCCCAAGGAGACCGTCAATGCGTTGAACTCGGCGCTCCGCGCGGCGCTGGCTGAGCCAGAGCTTCTGGAGAAGCTGAAGCAGCTCGGAACCTTGCCATTCCCTGACAACGAGTTGACGGCTGAGGCACACGCGCGCCTGTTCGCCGCCGACCTGCCTCGCGTGGCGAAACTCATTGAAAGCTCGGGGATCAAGGCGAGCGAAGCGAAGTAGGGCGTCTCGTGCGGCAATGGAACGGCTGCGCTGGAACCGGCGTAGCTCCGTCACACGATCAGATCATGCGGCGCGCGGTTAGTGACATCGTTGCCCGGCTGGTCCCAAACGAAAGTCTCGGGCCATTGTGCAGACAGCTCGATCGTTTGGGCTGCCTCTGAAATCGCTGGCGGTGCACTGGTTGCTGCAGCGTTCTCGGCGGAATTGATCGACGCCGGGATGTCCTCTGCAAGGTCCGAAGTCTTGAGGTCGGACATCTTGTCCTTGAAGTGGAACGTGTCGTCGGCGCCGTTGATGGTGATTGTCACCACCTGTGCGGTGCCGTCGATGGTGGTCACCTCAAAGCAGTCGGTCAGCGTGTCGCAGTCGTTGAGCGCCTGCACTTCGCAATTGGCGTTGTCGAGCTTGTAGGTCCAGACGCCATCTTTCGTCATGGTGAAGCTGCCATAGCCGCCGTCGCTGGCTGTCGGGCAGTTGACCGCCGTGAACGTATTGGGCGTGTTGTCGACGTCGGTATCGGTGAGCGTGCCGGTCGCGATCGGCGTACCGTATGTGCAAGCGCCAGCTTCGGTTACCGAGCCGGTCGTGGCGCCGCTAATAACGGCGGCATCGTTGGTGCCGTTGATGGTGATCTTCACCTCCTGCGGAGTGCCGTCGATGGTGGTCACCGTAAAGCAATCGGTCAGCTTGTCGCAGGCATTGAGAGCCTGCACTTTGGAGTTGGTGTCATCGAGCGTGTAGGTCCAGACGCCATCCGTCGTCATGGTGAAGGTGCCATAGCCGCCCGTGCTCGGCTTCGGCGAGTCGACCGCCGTAAAGGTGTTGGGAGTGTTGTCAACGTCAGTATCGGTGAGCGCGCCGGTCGCGGTTGGCTTACAAGATGCGGAATTGGCCGCGCCGCCAGCCTCGATGACCGAGCCGTCCTTGGTTCCGCAAATGATGGCAGCGTCGTTGGTGCCATTGATGGTAACCGTCACCAGCTGCGCGGTGCCGTCCAGGGAGGTCACCTTGAAAGTGTCGGTCAGCGTGTCGCCGACATTGAGCGCCTGCACCGTGCAATTGCTGTCGTCGAGCTTGTAGATCCACGCGCCGTCCGCCGTCATCGTGAAGGTGCCAATGCCGGCATCGCTGGTCGTCGGGCAATCGACTGCCGTAAAACCGGGCGCGTTGTCGACGTCGGTAGCGGTGAGCGTGCCGGCCGCGGTCGGCGAGTCGTACTTGGTGCCGCCGTCCTCGGTCACGGAACCGGTTATGGCGCCGGAAATGATCGCTGCGTCGTTGGCGCCGTTGATGGTGACTGTCACCACCTGGGAGGTGCCGTCGATCGTGGTCACCGTGAAGGAGTCGGTCAGCTTGTCGCCGACATTGAGTGCCTGCACCCCGCTGTTGGCATCGTTGACCGCGTAGGTCCATACGCCGGCCGCCGTCATCGTGAAGGTGCCGAAGCCGCCCGCGCTCGCGGCCGGTGTGCCAACCGCCGCGAAGGTGTTGGGCGCGTCATCGACGTCGGTGCTGGTGAGCTTCCCGGTGGCGCTCAGCGTGCCCAGTGTGCCCAGCGCGGTATTGGCGACGCTGCTGGCTTCGATCGCCGTGCCATTGGTGGCGCCGGAGATGATGGCCGCGTCGTTGGTGCCGTTGATGGCGATCGTAAAGGGTTGTCTGGCCGAAAGCGTCCCATCGGATACGGTGATCATGAAATCGGTGATGGTCGGCTCAACAAGCGCATTGATCGCGTCATTGTCCGGAACGAACGTATAGTCGCCGGTCCTGCTATCGACGTAAAGCGTGCCGTAGGGACCAGCCTTTGACACATCGTAGGTTACGCCCTCGATGACAGTGCTGCCGACGATTCCTCCGCTGACGCCGAAGGTCAGTGCAGCGCTACTGTTGGGACTGCTGGCAAGGAAAGTGCCGCTTGTCGCAGTGAAGAGGTCGAAGACCGTGGTGTCGATTTCAGTCGGCCCAACTATCGCATTCAGCGTCGGCGGCGTTGGCGGTGGAGGCGGTATTTTCCCGACAACCATCTCCTCGACTGATGCGAGGATTACCGCGGGCAAGGCAGGCAAATCCTGCTCGGGGGCAGAATCATCGCTCTGGATGAAATTGATCGGTTGCACCGGTAGCTGATCGAGGGCAGGAGGCGTGCTCGATCCCGTCGACCCCAATCCTTTTTCGAAGATGGCGAGTGTTTCCTGCTGGGCCGCCTGCAATTCGGCCATTCGCGCCGCGGAGTTTGTGCTCTGACTGACGCTGACCGAGGACCCCTGCGACCGCAGGATGATGGTCTGCCCAGGATCCTCAACGAGGAAGTGTCGAGGGACCAACTCCTTGGTGATCAGCTCGAATGTTCCGTGTTCGAGGTCCTTGTATGCGATGTTGCCGTCGTCCAGGATCGCGACATCAGGATCGGCGGCCTGGGCCTGCTTCCCAAGCGCGAAGGCGAGTGCCGTGAGCCACAGCATGCCGAACCTGCCGGCATAAGGCCGGCTTCGAGAGCCACCGGTCGCGTCTTGAGCGGCAGCGCAGGTCGCGCGCCCGAACCCGGCCGCGGTCTGAACGTTGCCGATGCGGGGAGACGGGGCCACAGCGGCCTTACGTTCGTCCCCAGTCTCGGCATGGGACCCGACGAGCATGGCGCTACCCCGTCTGCCACGTACCTCGTGCGATTTTTCATGGGTTGGCCCTGCCAAGCCCATGAGGTCAAAGAATCGCGATGCTGCCAGCCCAGGCGGCCAGCAGCCGAGAGTTCCTGCCTCAAGTTAGCCAATCCACGGGCGTTAGGCTTTAGGCTCAAAAGGAGTAATCCTTTCGAGGCGAACGCCAGATGATGCCTTCCCCGGACATCGGGTCTAATGTCGCGCTCAAAGAGCCCCTCAGCGCTCTCCCGGACAAGATCTTCTCAGGAAGGGGGGATCATGTGCACGCATGCCATTGCCGCATTGATGACAGGCGTCGTTCTGACGACAGCCGGTTTTTTCGTCGCGCCGGCCCACGCGCAAGTCAGGCCCGCCGTTCAGGATGTCGTGTCAAAACCAATTGGAAAAGTCGTTGTCGCCACGGGCTCGGTCACGATTGAGCGTGCGAATGCGGTGGTCGTTCAGGCGAGCACCTCAGGTCAAGCTGGTCAGGCGAACGTAGGCGATCTCGTCTATCAGGGCGATATCGTTGCAACCGGCGCCGACGGCCGGGTCGGCATTAACTTCACCGATGGCAGCTCCTTCAATCTGTCGAACAACGCGCGCATGGCTTTGGACGAGTTCGTGTACGATCCAAAGAGTGCGTCCAACTCGACCTTGTTCAGTCTGAGCAAGGGCACTTTCACTTTTGTCGCGGGCCAAGTCGCGAAGACCGGGGGTATGAAGGTCGATACCCCAGTTGCGACCATGGGCATTCGAGGCACGACACCACGCGTCGAAATTTCAGATGACGGGACAGTCAGATTTTCGACGCTCATTGAAGAAGGTAAGAGCAGGGGCCCGCGAAAGCCCGGAGCACCAGCGATACAGCAACCCGAGCAAAAGCCCTATCCAAAATCAAATCTGAACATCTGTCGCGGATGCTAGCTCCGTTCGCGGTGCGGGAGGCTCGTCAGCCAACCATGTCCGGGATTTCAAATCGGCGGTCGCCCCTTCGCCAGCGTCGGGAACGGAGAGCCTGACATGAAATGCAGTGCGAGCCGGCGCGTCATTCAGCGGCTCGCGCCTGCTTTTGCCTTGGTGCTGTTGGGGTCGCTGGCTGCCGCGCAGAGTCCCAAGAAGAGCGACTATCTCGAGAACATCACGTTGTGCAACGGTTCGGATCGCACGTCGTTTGCAGTCCGAATCAATGGTTGCACAGCGTTCATCGATTCCGGTCAGGGTACGCCGAGGGCGCGCGCGATTGCCTATAACAATCGCGGCAATGCCAATACGGCAAAGGGAGACATTGATCGCGCTCTCCTGGATTTCGATCAATCGATCAAGCTCGATCCGACTTTCGCAAAGGCCTTCAACAACCGCGGCGCGGCCTACTTGAGGAAAGGCGAATACGACCTCGCCCTCAAAGCTCTGGACGAAGCGATCAAGCTCAACCCGAACTACGGCAGAGCTTTCGTCAACCGGGCCGGAGTCTACCTGAAAAAGAACGAGTACGATCGCGCCGCGCGGGACTATGACGAGGCCATTCGCCTTGAGCCCAATCTGGAAGCTGCATTGAGCGGCCGCTGCTGGACCCGGGCCATCCTCGGCTCGCTGCAGGCGGCGCTTGAAGACTGCAGCAAGGTGCTTCAGTCGTGGCCCAACGACGCCGCCACGCATGACTCGCGTGGACTGATCCACCTGAAGATGGGACGGGCTGACGCGGCGATCGATGATTTCAGTTCCGCGCTGCGTGTCGATCCGAAGCTGGCGAGTGCGCTCTATGGGCGCGGACTCGCCAGGCTCAAGAACGGCGACAAGGCTGGCGGCGATGCCGATATTTCCGCGGCAAAGACCATCAAGGCCGGAATCGATGACGACTTCATGCGCTACGGCGTGCGCGGCAGCAACTAGTCAGCGAGCTTGGCGCGGCGAACCCGTCATGAAACGATGCCGCCGCGCCTGAGCTGCCAGGCTAGTCCAGCTTCACATTCGCCTCGGTGACCACCTTGCGCCAGCGCTCGACTTCCGAGGACACCATTTTCGCGAACGCGGGGCCTGTGACGTCGGGGACATCGGAGCCGTTACGCTCCCAGGCCTCCTTGATGGCAGGCGTCTGCATGGCCTTCCGCAATTCCTTGACCATCTGCTCGACAATCGCCGGCGGCGTGTTCTTGGGTGCGAACAGGCCGTACCAGGTCGACACCTCATATCCCGCCAGGCCCGCTTCCGCGGCGGTCGGAAGATCGGGGAATGCCGGCACGCGCTTCGGCGCGGCGACGGCTAGCGCGCGCAACTGTCCGGCCCTGACGGGCCCTGCCGACGAGCCGAGCCCGTCGAAGACAACAGGCACGTGGCCGGCGATGAGATCCTGCATCGCGGGACCGGCCCCGCGATAGGGGACGTGCTGAATGTTGGTCTTGGTCAGGATCTTGAACAGTTCGCCCGCAAGATGATGCGTGGTGCCGGCGCCGGCGGAGCCGTAGTTCAATTTGCCCGGATTGGCTTTGGCGTAGGCGATGAACTCGGCGAGGGTCTTGGCGGCGACCTTGTCCGGATTGACGACCACCACCTGCGGCGGCCGCGCGACCAGCGCCACCGCAATAAAGTCCTTCTCGAAATTGTAGTCGAGGTTGGGATAGAGCGAGGGGGCGATGGCGTGATGCGCCGCGCCCATGAAGAAGGTGTAGCCGTCCGGCGCGGCCTTTGACGCGAGCGATGCGCCAACGGTGCCGCCTGCGCCGGCGCGGTTTTCGATCAGCACGCGCTTACCCAGCTGCGTGTCGAGCTGGGCCGCCAGCGGGCGGGCAAAGGCATCGGTCCCGCCGCCGGCCGCGAACGGCACGATGAAGGTGATCGGCTTGTCCGGCCATGATTGGGCCTGGGCCTGGCTGGTTATGACGGAAATGCCCGCCATAAGTGTAAGCAGGGCGTACCGAACAACTCTTGACTTCACGGCGTTTCCTCCGGGATTTTGCTGGGTTTGGGTCCGCGCGCTGGCGGAGCCTTCATCTTAATCGCCACATGATTTCCGGGTGATGGCTCGGAATGGACGGGGCGGCGAGCGCCTTCAGTGTATGCAAGATGCCACGTATGATCCACCAAAATGACCTTCCCAATAAGTCTAGGGCAACCGGGAAGTATGGTCGCTTCCGTGCGCATCCGCGCGGTCATCCAAACCTGCCCAAAGTGGCCAAATGGTGGATGAAGGTGGTCCGCCCCTGAAGCTTCCGACCCCCCAATCAAAGAACCCTTAGACACCGGTTGCAAGGATTAATATGCTCACCCTTGGGTGTGTGGGGGCCAGGTATGAAATACCGTGCTGTTGCGGTCGCTGTTCTGTTGGGTGCGATGTTTGCCGGTTCGAACGCGGAAGCGCGCGGGCCCTACGGTTCGATCAACGTCGGAAACTGGAAGGGCGGCGCATACACCAACGACCAGACCGGATCCTTTTCGCACTGTGCCGCAGGCGCCCGATACGCCAGCGGCGTCTATTTTATGGTGACGATCGATGGCAACGGTGGGTGGGGCCTGGGATTCACTCATGATAATTGGACGCTGACGTCCGGGCAGGCCTTTCCGCTGACCCTGACATTCGACGGTCAGCAACCGTTCAACGTTCATGGTGTTCCGATTGGCGACAAGCTGGTTCGCGTTCCCATGCCGAGCAACTCCGCGCTCATCGCCCAGTTCCGAAGGGCGAAGGGCATGACGGCCTATACGCAAGGGCAGCTCTTCCAGTTCAGCCTCGATCAGACCGGACAGCTACTGCCCATTTTAGCGCATTGCGTGGCCAAGGTCAGGCAATCGGGCGTGGCCAGTGCCGGCGATTTCTCGGTACTTCCCGCCGCCAAGGCGGTCGCTGCGGCGGCGCCGGACTCTGCGCCGGCCAAGCCCGACAGACTGTTTGACCAGAAGGGCACCGGCTTCCTGGTGAGTGCGAATGGACATCTCGTGACCAATGCGCACGTGGTGCAGGGCTGCGTCGGCGACATCCAGGGCAATCCGTCCGGCGAGGCGCCCGCCAAACTGCGCCTGGTGTCCAGCGACGAGACCAACGATCTTGCCCTTTTGCAGGTCACCGGCTCGTTCAAGGACGTCGCCAAAATCAGGGACAAGGCGATCCAGTCCGGCGACAGCGTGGTGGCGATCGGCTATCCCTTCCATGGGCTGCTGACATCCGATTTCACGGTGACGACCGGGATCGTGAGCTCGCTCAGCGGCATCCTGAACGACACGCGCTTTCTGCAGATCAGCGCGGCCATTCAGCCCGGCAACAGCGGCGGGCCGCTATTGGCCGCGAGCGGCGACGTGGTCGGCGTGGTCGCGGCCAAACTGAATGCCATCAAGTTCGTGAGGGCCACGGGCAACATTCCCGAGAACATCAATTTCGCCATCAAGACCGGGGCGCTGCGGGACTTTCTCGATAACAGCGTGGTGCCGTATCAGATCTCCGACGCCAAGGACGAGTTGAAGACCGCCGACATCGCGCGCAATGCGCGGGCGTTCACGTTCCTGATTTCCTGCAAGGCCAAGGCGAAAGAAAAAGAGACCGCAAGGAATTAGGGGCAGAGGCCGTGCTGCCTGCTAGTTTAGACGCGGGCCCCGCCTGAAAGTGATAGGTTTTCGTCTTCTCCCACGAGTCGTCCCTGCGAACGTTTGCAGGGACTCATACCGCGTGATCCCACGATGAGGCACGGCGGCTGACGCTTTGCGCCAATCAACCGGAACTGTAGGCTACTGAGACGAAGCCGTCTTTCCGCGTGCCCTTCACATCGGCCGCGGCGTATGGGCCCCTGCGTCCGTGTTTGCAGGGGCGACAGGTCACCTGGTCCATCCAACGTTTACCGCGAATTGCTGCCGCGGCTATGCGCGGCCTGGGCATTCCAGCTACTCCAGCTCACGCTGGCGAGGCTGCGCCGGTCCGTCGCAAGCGGCCGCCGGGTCTGTCGCTCATAGGCGGCGATGATGTGCTGCGACTGCCGGATTTTCTGCTCGAGCTCGGCAATCGCTTTCTGCGTCTTGCCGGTCCTGCTCGCCTGAGTGGACACGCCCACCGTGAACCTCGCGGTCTCGATGTTCTTCAAGGTCTCGCGAAGCTTCTTGAGCTGGGCGCGGTGCCACGCAATGGCGCTGTCACTGTCTACCGGCATGCAAACCCTCCTGATTCGTGGCCGAATCTAGCACGCATCGGGCAAGTTGGGCCAAGGGGAGGCGGCCGCTGGGTCATCGGGACCACCGGTTTCGAGCGGCGCGGTTTGGACGTTCCCGATTTCGACCCTTTTTTTGCCATCGAAGCGACCGCGGTCGAGCCTTCAAACAACAAACTTGCATGGCGAGCTGTGCTCAGCGCGGTCCCTCTCTTATCGTCCTGGCGGCAGAATGCCGGCCCGGCGCAATGGAGCGTGCGATGAGCGAAGTTGAGTTCGATCGAATTGTCGATGCCGTGCGGAAGGAAATCGCGCTTGCACCGGCGTTGAATTCGTTGACGGGGCTGCGGGCTTCCGACTGGCGACTGAAGGCCGCCGACGACAAGCCGACGTCCCAACGCCGCGCTCCCATGGCCAGGATTCGTCACGTAGGCGAGGGGCGGAAGCGATACCGGTAAAACGAGACAGGTGAGCTAATGGAACGATCAGTGTTCGAAATCGTGAAGGCGCCGCTGGGTTGGTCGGTATTTGCCGACAACGTCAAGATTGGCGGCGTCTACGATTCGCGAGGCGCCGCCCTCGAGGCCGCCGCACTGGCCGCATCCTATTCTATCAGCGACGGCGTCGGCGTTCAGATCAACGTGCCCGGCGCGGAGGAAGAACGGCCGCGATGGGCCGTCGCGTTTGATATTGCGAACTCCATCCTGCCAACGAGGAGTGGGCGGGAGCGAAGCGGCTCACGGTAAATCCCGAGTGAAGGCAATCGCTCGACTTTGACGGATGGCCTCCACTCCCCAGGAGGACTTTCACGCTAGCCTGAACTTGTCCGCGCAGTCGCGAGCCTTGCGTGGATCGACACTGGCCGCCGTCGGTTTTCCGCCGGCGGTCTTTCATTTCACGCCCCACGCTTTCATTTTACATCGTCGAACGGCGACACCGCGGGGCTGCCGACGCGCATCCGCTTGATGCGGCGCACCGCCATCGGCGCGCCGTCGGACTGGTACTGCAGTTCGTACTTCTTGCCGTTCTTGTCGACAGCGGTGCAGGTGATGCTGGAAAGTTCGAGCGTCACGAAGTTGCCGACCTGCTTGCAGAGGCCGGCGGTCGATTCGACTGACGGCACCGGCAGGCCATCGGCCTTCGGCCTGTCCTTGGATTTCAGCAGCATCCGGTCGATCGGCAATTCGTACAGATTGGCCTCCGGCCTTCGCCCGTTGTCGCCGGAGAACGTGATGATGTGGCTGCCATCGTCGGGATCGTCGAGCGCCACGGTAAAATTCGCCCTGCCTTCCTCGGTCTGGTAGAACGCAACAGCCCGGCAGGCAAAATCCCGTCCTGCGACCTTGAGCGTGCGGCACTTGCCGGACATCATCGCGAAGATGACGGTATCGGGCTCTTGCCGCTGAAGTTCGTCCGAGGCGCCGGCCGGCATTGCAATGAATATGATGGCAAGGGCGAAAGCCTGCCGGCAAAATTTCATGGTCATGCCCGGTTGATAGGACATGGCGCGCTGTGTGACCAGAGTCTCGCAGGGTTCCGGCAATAGCATAATGGCAAGGTAGCCCGGTGTTGCGATGCCGAACGCCGTCAGAAATCGAGCGGCGCGTTGTCGACCACCTCCTTCATGACGAAGAACGTTCGGGTCTGGCGGACGCCCGGCAGCGCGATCAATTGGTCGCCATGGATGCGGTTGAAATCCTCCATGTCGCCGACGCGGATCTTGAGGAAATAGTCGAAATCGCCGGCCACCAGATGGCAATCCAGCACGAATTTCAGTTGCGCGATTGCCCGCTCGAAGGTGGCAAAGCTTTCCGGCGTGGAGCGGTCGAGCACGACGCCCACCATGACCAGCGCCCCCTTGCCGACCTTGCGCGGCGCCACCATCGCCCTGACCTGGGCGACATAGCCCTCGTCGAACAGGCGCTGGGTGCGGCGGTGACAGGTTGCGGCGCTGACGCCGGCCGTTTCGGCCAGCTCGGCATTGGTCAGCCGGCCGTTATTCTGCAGCAAACGCAATATCTTAAGATCGATGCGGTCGAGTCTGCCGGCCATGAAAGAATCTTCCAGAGATAAGCATATTATCGGACGAATAGATAATCCAATACGATTCTGGCGCAATATTAGCGCAAGTAGCTTGATGGATTCGAGAGCACCTTTCCAAGGCTCGATGATAGGGCGTTTCCCGGACATCAGATCATCAACGGGGACGACGATGCTGGAGAAATTCGAACGCTATCCGCTCACCTTCGGGCCCACCCATATCGAAAAGCTGGAGCGGCTGTCGCAGCATCTCGGCGGCAAGGTCGAGCTCTACGCCAAGCGGGAGGATTGCAATTCGGGGCTTGCCTTCGGCGGCAATAAGTTGCGCAAGCTCGAATATATCATCCCGGACGCGATCGCTTCCAATGCGGACACGCTGGTCTCGATCGGCGGCGTGCAGTCCAACCACACCCGCATGGTCGCAGCCGTCGCGGCCAAGATCGGCATGAAGTGCCGCCTGGTGCAGGAAAGCTGGGTGCCGCACGAGGACGCGGTCTACGACCGCGTCGGCAATATCCTGCTCAGCCGGGTGATGGGCGCCGATGTGCGGTTGGTCGATGAAGGTTTCGACATCGGTATCCGCCAAAGCTGGGAAGAGGCAATCGCGGATGTGAAGGCCAAGGGCGGCAAGCCCTATGCGATCCCGGCGGGCGCCTCCGTGCATAAGTATGGCGGGCTCGGCTATGTCGGTTTCGCCGAAGAAGTCAGGGCGCAGGAGAAGGAGCTCGGCTTCGCCTTCGATTACATCGTGGTCTGCACGGTCACCGGCTCGACCCATGCCGGCATGCTGGTGGGATTTGCCAAGGACGGCCGCGCGCGCAAGGTGATCGGCATCGACGCTTCCTTTACGCCCGCCCAGACCAAGGCTCAGGTGCTCGACATCGCCCGCAACACCGCTGATCTCGTTGAATTGGGCCAGGAACTCGTCGGGGACGATGTCGTCCTGATCGAGGACTACGCCTATCCGGCCTATGGCGTTCCCTCGGAGGAGACCAAGGAGGCGATCCGGCTCTGCGCGCGCCTCGAAGGCATGATCACCGATCCGGTCTACGAGGGAAAATCCATGCAGGGCATGATCGACCTCGTAAACAAGGGCTATTTCCCGAAGGGATCGAAGGTGCTCTACGCCCATCTTGGCGGCGCGCCCGCGATCAACGGATACGCCTACACGTTCCGCAACGGATGACGGCTGCCATAGCGTTTTCGAGCGAAGCATGCCCTCGGACTTGATCCGGGGGTGGATGTCGGTTCGCGTGAAGAAAAACGCGTCAAAACAAGAATCTAGAGCTTCGATTCTGATTCAATCAGGCCCGAAGCTCTAGATGTCCGCCGCCCGCACCAGCGCGAGCAGTTCGTCGCCGTAATGTTCGAGCTTCTTGTCGCCGATCCCAGGGATGTTGCGGAGCTCGTTGAGCGTCGAAGGTCGTGCGGCGGCGATGCCGTCGATGGTGGAATCATGCAGCACGACATAGGCGGGCACGCTGCGCTGGCGCGCGATGTCGGAGCGCCATGCCCGCAGCGCTGCCTGCAGGCCGGCGTCAGCAGGCTTGGTATCGGCGCGCGGTGCCAGGTCGCCTCGCCTTGATTTGGCGCGGCTGGCGCGGATGCGTGTTCCGGGCGCCGCCTCGCGCAGCATCACCTCGGTCTCGCCTTTCAGGACGCCGCGAGCGCTTTCCGTCAGCTTCAGCGCGCCAAAGGCTTCGCTGTCGGCCCGCAGATGGCCCATGGCGACCAATTGGCGGATCACGGCGCGCCATTGCTTCTCGTTGAGATCAGTGCCGATGCCGAACACGGACAGCTTGTCGTGGCCGAATTGCGTGACGCGCTCGGTCATGCGGCCGACCAGCACGTCGATCAGGTGCATGGCGCCGAAACGTTGCCCGGTGCGGTAGGCGCAGGACAGCAGTTTTTGCGCAGCGACCTTGCCGTCGCGAAGCTGCGGCGGCGACAGGCAGTTGTCGCAATTGCCGCAACTGCCTGCGTGCACGGCCTCGCCGAAATAACCGAGCAGGCGGCCGCGCCGGCAGCCCGCGGTTTCCGCCAGCGCAACCAGCGCGTCGAGCTTGCCGATCGACACGCGCTTGAACGCGTCGGAGCCGGTGGATTCGTCGATCATGCGGCGCTGTTGCACGATGTCGGACAGGCCATAGGCCATCCAGGCGCTGGAGGGTTTTCCGTCGCGCCCGGCGCGTCCGGTCTCCTGGTAATAGGCCTCGATGCTTTTCGGCAGGTCGAGATGCGCCACGAACCGTACATCCGGCTTGTCGATCCCCATGCCGAACGCGATGGTGGCGACGATGACGACGCCGTCCTCGTTGATAAAGCGATCCTGGTTGCGGGCCCGAATGCCGGCGTCAAGCCCGGCGTGATAGGGCAGGGCCGGGATGCCGGCGCTGGTCAGGGCTGCCGCGGTGTCCTCGACCTTGGCGCGCGACAGGCAATAGACGATGCCGGCGTCGCCCGCGTGGCGTTCACTGATGAAAGCCTTGAGCTGGGCCGGGGCGTTCTGTTTTTCGATGATCTCATAACGAATATTCGGGCGGTCGAAACTCGCGACGAAGCTTGGTGCACCGGCAAGCCCGAGCCGGGCGATGATCTCCTTGCGCGTCATCTCGTCGGCGGTCGCGGTCAGCGCGATGCGCGGCACGTCGGGAAAGCGTTCGGCGATCACCGACAGTCCGATATACTCGGGGCGAAAGTCGTGCCCCCATTGCGACACGCAATGCGCCTCGTCGATCGCAAACAGCGCGATTTTGGCTTGGCCGAGCAAGGCAAGGCAACGTGGCGTCAGAAGCCGTTCAGGCGCGACGTAGAGCAGGTCGAGGTCGCCGGCGAGCAGCCGCCGCTCGACTTCCGAGGCTTCGTCAAACGACAGTGTCGAGTTCAACACCGCCGCGTTGACGCCGGCCTCCAGCAGTCCCGCGACCTGGTCGCGCATCAGCGCGATCAGCGGCGACACCACGATGCCGCAGCCTTCGCGCAACAAGGACGGCAGTTGATAGCACAGCGACTTGCCGCCGCCGGTCGGCATCAGCACCAGGCAGTTGCCGCCGTCCGTCACGTGCCTGACGATTTCCTCCTGCGCGCCGCGAAAGGCCGGCAGGCCGAACACCGAGTTCAGCACGGACAACGCATCGGGAACATCGTCGCGATGAAGGGCTACGGGAGAAGACATTACTGATAGCTCGCCACGATATCCGATACCGCGCGTTCGAGCTGCTTCGCGGTCGCGCATTGGCGGACCACGGTGCAGAAGGTCGAATAGCGCGGCATTTCGGAATCGCCCCAGCCCCAGGCCATGCGGCCCTCCGGATTGAGCCAGACCACCCGCTTCGACCGCTCGGCGATGCGGCGAAGGATGTCGGCGCGGGGATCGAGATTGTTGCTGCGGGCGTCGCCGAGCACAATCACGGTGGTTTGCGGCGTAATCGCGCTCATCCACCCGTGTTCGAAATCGGAAAAGGAGTTGCCGTAGTCGGACGAGCCGAAGCCTGCCTTGGACATGATCTCGGCCATCGCCTCTTCGGGCGATTTGGATTCCAGGATGTCGCTGACTTCGATCAGGTGCCCGGAGAACGCAAACGAACGGACGTCGTCCACCACCTCGTGCAGGCTGTGGATCAGCAGCAGGAAGAAATCGGACACCCGCGCCACCGAGCCGGAGACGTCGCAGATTGCAATGATCTTCGGCTTGTCGCGATGCCGCCGTTTCCAGGCGGTGAGGAACGGCACGCCGCCCCAGGCGGCGTTGCGACGGATGGTGCGGCGCACGTCGAGATGGCCGCGGCGCTGTCGCTTGCGCGGCTTGGAGTAGCGCTCGCGCAGGCGGCGCGCGATCTGGCGAATGAGATGCCGCATCTGCTCGACCTGCCGCGGCTCGATCCGCGACAGCGGCGCGTTGCGCAGGATGTCGTTGCGCAGGTTTTCAGCCTCCTCGCGCCCGTAGAGCATCAGCGCCTGGGAAACCGTTTCGCGAACTGTGCCCCGCAGTCCATCCAGCGCATTTGTCAGCCGCTCCGCCATCGCCGGGTTGGTGGCGGTGAGATTATCGAGATCGTCGCGCAGGCGCTCGAGGCCCATCTGATCGAGGATGCGGCCGGAGAAGATGCCGCGCTGCGTGAAATAGCGGATGTCGGACAGCGAGGCTGCGCTCGCCGCGTTGGCGATGGCCGCCGAAATCTGGTTGCGGTCCTGCGCCAGCAGCATCTGGGCGAGTTGGCCGAGCCCGTCGGCCTGCTCGTCGCCGCCGCTTGAATCGCCAGGCGAATCGGACGCTGAATTGGACCCCGACTGATCCTGCTCCTCGGCCTTGCCGTCCTCGGGCGGAGATTGTGGCTCGGGCTGATCGAAGAACAGGTCGAAGCAATCGCCGAGCGCCTTCTTCTCGTCCTGCGTCTTGGCAAGCGTCAGCAGAAAAGTGTCGCGCAGGATCGTGCGATCGGTAAAGCCGACCTTGGAGACGGCCCGCATCGCGTCGATGCTTTCGGCCGGCGAGAGCCTCACGCCTGCGCCCCGCGCCGCACGAAAGAAGCGATGCAGGTTCTCTCTCATTCGCCCGTCACCCGAAGACGTTTTGACGCGAGGCCTTGGCGATGAAGGTGGAGACCTGAGGCATGGTGGCCTCGATGTCCGCCTCATATTTCAGGAGAACGTTCAGCGTATCCTTGACCACCTCGTGGCCAAGCTCCGGCGCCTGCAGCAGCACCAGCACGCGCGCCCAGTCGATGGTTTCGCTGACCGACGGCAGCTTCTTGAGATCAAGCGTGCGGACTTCGTGGATGAAGCCGACCATCTGCTTGCGCAGCGTCTGCGAAATGCCGGGCACCCGGCTTTCGACAATGCGCTCTTCCAGCCTCTGTTCGGGGAAGCCGATATGCAGATGCAGGCAACGCCGCTTCAGCGCGTCGCCGAGATCGCGCTCGCTGTTCGAAGTCAGGATCACGGTCGGCGCTGCGACGGCGACAACGGTGCCGAGTTCGGGGATGGTCACCTGGAAGTCGCTGAGAATTTCGAGCAGCAGCGATTCGAACTCCGCGTCCGATTTGTCGATTTCGTCGATCAGCAATACGCAGCCGGCGGGCTGCTCCAGCGCCTGCAGCAACGGCCGCGGCTCAACGAACTCCTTGGAGAAGAACACGTCGCCGAAATCGTGAAGCTGATTGAGCGCCGCTTCCAGCGTCGGCGCGCCGCCGAGCACTTCGCCGAGCTTGTCCTTCAGGATCTGCGTGTACAGAAGCTGCTTGGCGTATTTCCACTCGTAGAGCGCCTTGGCCTCGTCGAGGCCTTCATAGCATTGCAGGCGGATCATCTTCATGCCGCGCCAGGCGGCGATCGCTTTCGCAAGCTCGGTCTTGCCGACGCCGGCGGGGCCTTCGACCAGAATGGGTTTTTCGATCTGCTGCGCCAGATAGACCGCGGTCGCGATCTGGCGGCTCGCAATATAGCCTTGCGCCGCAAGGCCGCTTTCCACTGCCTCGATCGAGGCCGACGGCCTGATATCAGCCACGGGTTTCAACTCCGAATTCGATAGATTTCAGAACGTTCTGCCTGCGTTCCCGGCAAAGAACAAGCGCCGTTTCGTCATAAGGCGGCGGTAAAATCCGCTATTTCCGCCTAGCGCAATGCAAGTCCGGTCGCGGCTTCCAGTTCCGTGATCGCCTGCGCCGCATTGACCACCTTGATCGTGGTCATGCCCATCTCGCGCGCCGGCTTGAGGTTGACGCCGAGGTCGTCGAGATAGACGCAGTTTTTGGGCTCGACCTGCAGCGTCTCGACCATCATCCGGTAGATGCGTGGATCGGGTTTGCGCAGGCCGATCTTCGCGGATTCGATGACATGGTCGAACAGCGCCATCACTTCGGCGACATAGAGCTTGCGGCCGCTGTGGCTGCCGATCGCGTTGGCGGGAAGGTTGTTGGTGATGCAGCCGGTCTTGAACTTTGCCTTCACGCGCTTGAGCGCCTCGACCATCTCGGGCCGCAGGTCCCCCGACAGCAGCGGCAGCACGTCCTTGCCGCGAACCGCCGCGCCCAATGCCAGAGATTCGGCCGCGAACAATTCGTCGAAGGCTTCGATGTCCACCTCGGCGCGCTCGAACTTCGCCCAGGCGTTCTCCAGATGATTGGCCGCGTTGGTGCGCCGGATGATGTCGGCGGGCAGCCCGCGTTCGGTCTCATACCGCGTAAACGCCTCGAACGGCGAGGTGGTCAGCACGCCGCCGAAATCCCAGATCACTGCCTCGATCATCTTGCCCTGCCTGAAATAGATGTGTGGCGAGCGGCTAACACGAATTATCAGCTGGAACCAGTGCGATCCGGCGCTTGGCGACATGCGCAGCGCGGGTTATTGCTGCGCCGATGAACATCCTGCCTCGCCTGATCGCCAGCTATATTGCCGGCCTTGCCCTGCTGCTATCCGTTCCCGCGCATGCCGTCGTCGGCGGCGGTGCGCCGTCGACGGAAGGCGTGGCCCGCTCGGTCGTTACCATCGTCGGCTCGCGCGGCAATTTTTGCACCGGCGCGCTGATCGCGCCGAAGCTGGTGTTGACCGCGGCGCATTGCGTGCCATCAGGCGCGGACTACAAGATCGTCGAATATGGCGCGGACCGGCAGGCGTCGCTGCAGGACGTCAGGGCGGTCGCCATCCATCCCGGTTTCAACATGCAGGCGATGTCGGGACATCGCGCGACGGCGGATGTCGCGTTGCTGCAATTGGCCGCGGTACCCAAAGGAAAGACACCGGCCACGCTCGGATTGCCCAACATCCCGATCAATGTCGGTGGCCGCTTCACCATCGCCGGCATCGGCGTGACCGTGCGCGGCGACGGCAAGAGCGGCGGCACCATCCGCGTCGCCGGCCTGGTCGCGACCGGCAAGCCGGGGACATTGCAGATCAGGCTGGTCGATCCCGTGGGGCAGGGCACGCGTGAGGGGCTCGGCGCCTGCACCGGAGATTCCGGCGCGCCTGTTTTCGAGGACAAGCAAGGCGGCCCCGTTATTGTCGGCGTGGTGAGCTGGTCGACCGGGCCGAACGGCTCGGCGGGTTGTGGCGGCATGACCGGGGTCACGCCGTTGACGCTGTATCGGGACTGGATACTGCAGACGGCGCAGAAGTGGGGCGCGGGGTTGTAACTACGTCGTCCCTGCGAACGCAGGGACCCATACGCCGCGGCCCGTCGGCAAGATGACGGAAGCTAATTGTCTTCGTAACAATTAATGACGGTGGTTATGGGTCCCTGCGTTCGCAGGGACGACAATGACCACTGAGCCAGCCACTTAATGCTTCGCCGCGTTGTTCGCAGCGGCGTTGTTCAGCACGATCAGGCCGTCGACGGCGACGCCGACCTTGCTGTTGATCAAAAACGGATTCACGTCGATCGACGCAATCCGGTTGCCGGCATCCGCCATCAGATTGGAGAGGCCCACGAGCGCCTTCACGGCGGAAGGCTCGTGCAGCGCCGGCTTGCCGCGATAGCCCTTCATCTTCACGCCGGCCTTGGTCTTGGCGATCAGCTGCTTCGCCTCGGCCTCGTCCAGCGGGGCGCCGGCGAGCGCGACGTCCTTCATCAGTTCGATATCGACGCCGCCGGTTCCGAACAGCACCACCGGCCCCATCTCGGCGTCGAGCGAGGCGCCGACCACGAGCTCAAGGTCGGCCTTGACCTGCTGCGCGATCAGAATGCCTTCGAGCTTCGGCTTGCCCTTCAGCTTCTTCACCCGCGTGGTGATATCGTTGAACGCCTTTTTCACTTCGGAGGCGCTGTTGAGGTTCAACACCACGCCGCCGATGTCGGATTTGTGCAGGATGTCGGCGCTGACCACTTTGGCCACGACAGGAAAGCCGATCTTCTTGGCGATTTTCACCGCTTCCGCCGCGGTCTGTGCAATCTCTTCCTTTGAGACGGGAATGCCGTAGGCCTTGAGCAGCTTCTTCGATGCGACCTCGTCGAGCGCGGCGGCACCATTGGCGTTCTTGAGCGCCTTCTCCAGCACCGCCCGCGCGGAAGCCTTCGAGCTCGATATGATGTCGGGCACTTCCTTGCGCAGGGAAGAATATTCGATCAGCGATTTGATCGCGCCGACCGCCCGGTCGAGGCCCTGCATGACCGCGATATTCGGCAGCGATTTGCGCAAGGCCTTGGTGAATTCGGTAAACCCGATCGACATCGCGCTGATGTAGACCACGGGCTTGCTGGCGGCGCCGGCCATTTCGTTGACGATGCGCAAATTGCGTTCGCGCAATTCATGCGGCGCCTTCGGCAGTTCGGCGTCGATGATGACGATGTCGGTGTCGGGATCGTCGATCATGATCTTGATCGAGTTCATGTAGACCGAGGGGTCCACGACCGCGGCAAAGCCGGCATCGAGGGGATTGCCGACGATGCTGCCGGGACCGAGCATCTTTGCCAGTTGTTCGGTCGCATTCGGGCTGAGCGGCGCAAAATTCAGGCCGGCCGAATAGAACGCGTCGATCAGGAGGCCACGCTTGCCGCCGGATAGCGATACCGCGGCGAGCCGGTTGCTCTTCGGCGGCTCGGCATGCACGAAACATTCGGTGGTCTCGATCAGTTCGTCGAGCCCGCGGACGCGGATGACGCCTTCGCGCGTCGAGATCGCATCGAAGGTTTCGATCGAGCCGGCAAGCGCGCCGGTATGCGCCATCGCGGCGGCGCGGCCTCCCTCGGAGGCGCCGAGCTTGAGTGCGATCACCGGCTTGCCGGCGGCGCGGGCGGCCTTGCAGGCTTCGCGAAACACTTTCGTATTTCGCACGCCTTCGAGATAAACCACGATGACGCGGATCGAGGGATCGGCGGCGAAATAGGCCATCAGGTCCGGCGTCTCGAGGCCGGTCTCGTTACCGGTCGTGACCATGTAGCCGACACCGACGCCGCGATCCTCCAGCGTCTGGCGGATCGCCATGACGATCGCGCCAGATTGGCCGGCGATCGCCACAGGACCTGCTTCCATGGTGACGATGCGGTCGTCGATGTTGGTGAACAGCTTTTCGCCGGCGCTCAGATTGCCGAGACAGTTCGGGCCGGTGACGGCGAGGCCGGTCTCGCGCACCGCCTCCTTCAATTCGAGCGCCAGCCGCTGGCTGTCCTCGTCCTGCAACTCGCTGAAGCCCGAGGTGACGATGGTGGCGGAGCGCGCGCCGGCCGCCGCCGCGTCGCGGATCACCTGCACCGCGAAACGCGCCGGCACCAGCACCAGCACGTGATCGGGCTTTTCGGGGAGGCTGGCAAAATCCTTGTAGCAGGGCACGCCCCAGATCGTTTCGCGCTTGGCGTTGACCGGGAACAACCCGCCTTCGTACTTGTACTTGATCAGATTGTTCCAGATGCGCTCGGCATAGTTGCCGGGCTTGTCGGTGGCGCCGACCAGTACGATATTGCGCGGGTGCAACATCGCATGAATGCTTTTGACGATGTCGCTGGCGTCAGGCGAAGGCGACCATTTTTCGGCTTGATGCGATGCGGTGCTTGCCTGAGCGTCCATGGATATCCCTTGACTCTGTTGTCTTCTTTGGCCGTGGCGATCGAGCACGAACGCCGCGCCATGATCTTCTTATGATTGAGACCTTTTTATTGGGACTTGGCGAGTGTGGCAACACGCGCCGCGCGCGCAGCGCCATTCGCGTCGCGCACGATATCCCGGCTCGCGGAGAATTCAGCGTGAACCCGGCGCGTCCCTGATCATCGTGGCGTGCACAAGATAGCGCTCGGGCCCCTGCGTCAGCGCGTCGAACGGCCAGCAGGTCGACAGCACCAGTTCATGCCCGCCGGCGAGCGGATCGATGCCGGAGGCATCGAAGCGCACGACCGAGGTGGCATCCACCCGGTAATGGAATTGTTTGCCGTCGCTTCGCATCACATTGATCTCGTCACCGACGACGACGTTCTTCAGGAAGGCGAAGTGCGTATCGCGATGCGCCGAATAGACGGCGACGCCGCGTTCGCCGGCGTCGGGCGTGAGTTCGACATGACCCGGGCCAAAGGCGAGCGCCTGGCCGCTGCTGCCTGCGAGCACGATGGCGCGGGCGTGGATCCGCTTCACTTCAATACGAGCAACCGGCCACGTGTCGGCCCACGACCACGGCTTTGTCTCGCGCCCGGTGGCGATGGCTTTTTCAAAGGCTCGTTCCAGCAGCACCTGTGCAACCAGCGCCTTGGCATAGATGTAGGCGCCCTGGCCGAACAGGATCAGGCCCGCGAGGGCGAGAAGGAGGGGAAGGACGACGCGGGGCATTGTTTTGGCTCTCCCGTCATTGCGAGCGGAGCGAAGCAATCCATTCTTTCTTTTCGCGGTGGGATGCATTGCTTCCGCCTTCGCTCTCCGGGCTACGGCGGACAAGTCGCTGCGCTCGCAATGACGGCTTTGGAGAAGAAGCGGCGCGCGCGGCCTTGGGGGGACGGGCGGAGCCGCGCGCGCTCTGGAAAGGAGGAGGTTGGGGAGACCTCCTCCTTTCAGTCGACGTCAACGCAGTGACATCTGACGTCGATTGAACTGACGTCGATTGAACACCAACAGGATCAGGCTGAGCGTGAGCAGGATCACACCAGCAATCATCTTCAGTTCGGCGTCAGTCGCCGTCCTCGGCAGCGTGACCGTGTTGGGTGCCTGGGTGACGACAGGCTGTGCCCGCTTCAGCGCGGCGACCTGAACCCGCGCGTCGGTCTCCGCGCGCCGTTCCGTCGGCATCACCGGGGCGCGTGGGCGCTCGCCGAACACTTTTTCAAAGTCCCAACCGGCCGGCAGGTTGATCGGCAGTTCCGAGACCTTGAGCGGCTCGCCTTCCGGACGGCTCGGAGTCTTGTCGACCGCGACCAGGCTGGTCAGCCGCGTGACGAGCTGATGCTCGAGCGCCAGCGCCAGAATGGTCTTGTCGGCATCTTCCGGGCTCGCCTGCCGCGTGGTGCGCGCGACTTCCGCATCCGCGATCTTGCGGCGGGCCCATAGTTTGGACAGGCCCTTGCCTTCAGCCGCATCCGCCAGCGGAAGGGTGACGACCCAGGGACGGTCGCCGATGCGGCCCTTGATCTCGACCGAGCCCGCGAGCTTGTCGAGTTTTGCCGCCAGAACCAGCGGCTCGTCGCGATAGACGTCGGGGATCGCGACGGGCGTGATATCGGCGGTGACGTCGGAGAATTTGGCCGTCAGGTTCGTCACCGCAGGATTCTCCAGCTTGGCGAACAGGCCGCGCATGCGCTCCTCGACCTGCTCGACCGATCCGATGTGGGTGAAGGTGCCGCGGCCGAGTTCGGCGGCGCGCGTCATCAAGTGGGTATTCGGGGCCGAGCCGATGCCGACCATGAAGATGCGGGAGCGGCCACGCAGCGCGTTGATGGTTTCGAACAATTGCTGCTCGTTGCCGATGGCGCCGTCGGTCAGGAATACGACCTGCCGGACGTAGTTCGCATCGCCGGCATTGTCGGACAGCGCCGCGCGCATCGCCGGCACCATTTCGGTGCCGCCATTGGCATGCAGTGCGTCGACGAAGGAGGTGGCCCGGCCGATATGCTCCCGATCGGCCGGCACGGCCGCCGGGAACAGCACATCCATGGTGTGATCGAACCGGATCACGTTGAAACGGTCGTTCGGCTGCAGGCGGCCGAGCGCGTAGATGAGGCTCGCCTTGGCCTGGATGATCGAGACGCCGCCCATCGAGCCGGAATTATCGATCACGAAGATCACCTCGCGCGGCAATGGCTTTTGCTGGGCCTGTTCGACCGAGGGTGGCGTCACGAAGGCCAGCAGATAATCGGAATCGCCGACGCGTTCGCGGAACAATCCGACCGACGGCGCCTTCTCGGCCACCGGCTTCCAGGTCAGCTCGAAATCGCGGTCCGCCGGCACCGGCCCTTCGGCAAGGCGAATGATGCTCGTGCTGGCATCGGCCTTTTCGGTCTTGATCGCATGATGATGGCTCTTGACCTCGCCGAGCGGGAAGCCCGCCTGCAGCCGCACGGTGATGCGGGTTGGATTGACCGGCGCGTTCGTCGTGGGGTCGAGCACTTCGGGCGAGATGCGGTCGCGATCCGGCACCGGATCGGATTTGGCCGAACCCCAGCCGCCGCCGTCGGGCCGGAAGTCGACGCTCTGCACGACGGGTGCGGGATTGTAGCGCGGCGCGACCACCATCGGCACCCGCAGCGAGAACTCGTTGCCGGATTGTGCGACGGGCTCCTGATACTCGATCTGCACCAGCACGGTTTCGCCGGGACCGATATTGGCGACCGAGTTGGTGAAGATGTTCGGCCGCTCCTGTTCGGTCAGCGCCGCCTTCTGCCCGTTCTGCTTGGCCTGTTCGTAGATGATCTTTGCCTGCTGCCGCTCCTTGATGTCGCCGACCACGACGCGATCGCCGATCACCATCTTCAGCGTATCGACCGCGCCGCCCGATGGCAGCGGATAGACGTAGACTGCTTCGACCCAGTCTTTCGTCGGGTTGCGGAAGATCTGTGTGACGCGGGCGCGGACCGTCGGCCCCGATACGGTGAGATCGACATCGACGCCGAGCCGCGTCGCATCGGCGTAACCTTCCTCGTTCTTGATGAGCAACGAACCTGAGCGCGCGTCGCCCGGCTTGAGATAATTGGCCGACAGACGTTCGGCCGACCACACCGGCTCAAAGCTCAAGAATAATGCCGCAAATCCGACCAGGATTACGGCAACGCCCTGCATCACAAGGAACAGCACCAGCCTTGTCAGGCTGGGCTGTTCGTTGCGTTTGTCGGCCTCAATTTCGTCGCATGTCGTCATGTCGCTCACTCCCGAACGGCGATTTCGCCGTGGTGAGAGGGTGCGGAATTCACCGATTTGGCGCGAGCGGAATGATCGGCCTTGTTCGGTCGCCCGCCACCGCGCTCCGCCGCGGCCGGGACGGTTTTGTGCAGGTTTGTGATGGATTGTGCGTCTGCTAGACTGGCCCCGCGAAACCAGGGGTAACGATGCCAGCGCCGGACAAGCAGCTTTCCGCCGAGCAGAGCCGGCAGGTGGCAGATCAGATCCGTGAGGAAATAGCGCGCCGCCGTATTTCGCGGCAAGCGCTGGCCGAGCAGGCCAAGCTCAGCCTTTCGACATTGGAGAAGGTGCTCGGCGGCCGTCGCCCGTTTACGCTCGCCACTACGGTGCGGCTCGAGCAGGCGCTCGGTGTTTCCCTGCGCAAGACGCCGGAGGCGCCGGTACCTGCCGCTTTCAATGGGAACGGCGATGTTGCGCCCGATGGTCTCGGTGCCTATTCGCGCCGCGCCGTAGCGTGGATCGAGGGAACCTACGTCACGGTGCGTCCTTCGTTCGGCGACAAGGACGCGATCTTCGCGTACCGCACCGAGATCGTCTGGGACGCGATGGCCTCGTCGCTGGTGTTTCACGAGAGCGAGCGGCAGGACGCGGCCTTCACCCAGTTCGGCGAAGTGGCGGTGCCCAATCAATCCGGCCACATCTATCTCGTCACCAACCGGCACGGCCAGCACCGCCTGATCACGGTGGCGCGGCTGGCGATTTCGGGCGAGATGTACGGCATCATCACCACGCTGCTGGCGGGCCGCGGCTCGCTGCTGACGCCGATCGCGGCGCCAATCGCCTATCTGCCGATCAAGATGGTCGCCAACCCGACCTTTGGCCGGGTCTCGGCCGATGACCCCAACTACGCGCAGTATCGCCAGCATTTGCGCCGGACGACGGATGAGCCGTTTGCGCTGTTCCTGCCGCGATAAGGCCCTCCAGAGCGTTTTCCAGCGAAGTGGGGGCCGGTTCGCGTCAAGAAAACGCGTCAAATCAAGAATCTGGAGCCCCGTTCCGATTCAATCGGAACGGAAAAGGCTCCAGCCTTGCATTCCCGGCGAAACAGACTATATGGCTCTTATTCGAATTACCGCTCTGCCTTGTTGACCGCGCCGAAACCGGCCCCACTCCCCAAGACATCGTTGAAATCGGATCAAGCCTGCACGGAGGTCGTGCAGGCAAAAGCGCTTTCGCGCATCTTGGAGATAGTTACATGGCTACCGGAACAGTTAAGTGGTTCAACGCGACCAAGGGTTTTGGCTTCATTCAGCCCGATGATGGCAGCACCGACGTTTTCGTCCACATCAGCGCCGTTGAACGCGCAGGTCTGAGCTCGCTCAACGAAGGTCAGAAGATCTCGTTCGAAGCGAAGAAGGACCCGATGCGCGGCAAGACCAGCGCCGAGAACCTTCGCGTCGATTAAAGGTTGCCGATTCGGGATCACCACGGATGTACTGGGATCCTCTGATTGGCTTCTGATACAAAAGCCCGCCGGCGATGAACCGGCGGGCTTTTCGTTTGTCGCATGCCGGCGCGGATCATGAAGCAATGGCCGCTTTGTCGGTCGGCTTCGGCGCGCTGAAATTCTTTCGCAATGTCGGCTTGTGGATTTTCCCCGTGGCGTTGCGCGGCAGGGCGTCGACGAACTCGATCAGCCGCGGACATTTGAACCGCGCCAGGTTGGCCGCGCAGTGCGCGTGAATTTCCGCAGGCGTCAACGTCTGGCCGGGCTTGACCGCCACGATCGCCATGCCGACTTCACCCCATTGCTCGTTCGGGATACCGATCACGGCAGCTTCGGCGATTGCCGTGAGCTGATGCAGCACGCTCTCGACCTCGGCCGGATAGACGTTCTCGCCGCCGGAAATGTACATGTCCTTCCAGCGGTCGACGATGTAGTAGAAACCTTCTTCGTCGACACGGGTGGCATCGCCGGTGTGCAGCCAGCCGTCGGTGAATGACGATTGGTTGGCGTCCGGCCTGTTCCAGTAGCCCGGCGTGACGTTCGGCCCCTTGACCCAGAGCTCGCCGAGTTCACCGACATCGGCATCGGTTCCGTCAGGACGGACGATCCGCACTTCCGTATGCAGCACCGGTTTGCCGGACGAGCCGGCCTTGCGCGCGGCATCCTCGCGGTCGAGTGCCAGCACGGCCGGAGACGTCTCGGTCATGCCATAGCCCTGCTGCAGGGCGACGCCGCACTCTTCCCACACTTTCAGGAGCGGTACCGGCATCGGCGCGCCGCCGACGCCGCCGATCACGAGGCGGCTGAAATCGGACGTCGCGAATGAAGGATGCTGCGCCATGAACTGGTAGATCGCGGGCACGCCGAAGAATTGGGTAATGCCGTAGGATGGGTCGCTGATCAGTTGCAGCGCCAGGCCGGGATCGAACGTGCGCATGATCAGAACAGTGCCGCCGGCATGCAGCACCGGGTTGGTGTAGCAATTGAGCCCGCCGGTGTGAAACAGCGGCAGCACGGTGAGCAACACCGTCGACGGCGAGACATAGGCGGGACCGCCGAGGTTGACGCAATTCCAGAACGTCATGCCATGGGTGATGATCGCGCCTTTGGGCTGACCCGTCGTGCCCGAGGTGTACATGATGGTCGAGATGTCGTCATGCGTGACGTTCTCAAAGCGGTCGATAGGCTTTGAGCTTGCAATCGCTGCTTCATAAGAACCGCCTGGGCCGAGCAACAGCGCGGATGAGACATTGCAGAGCTTTGCGACCGTCAGCGCGACTTCGGCGAGATCCGTGTCGTGGATCATCACCTTCGGCGAGGAATCGCCGACGATGAACTGCAATTCGGGAACGGTAAGCCGCGTGTTCAATGGCAGGAACACCGCGCCGATCCGGCCGCAGGCGAACTGCACCTCGAGCGTATCGGTCGTGTTAAGCGCCAGCACCGCGACGCGGTCGCCACGCGTGACCTTGAGCGTGTCCCGCAGGTGCGTGGCAAGCCGCGAGATGCGTGTGTCGAACTGTGCGTAGGAAAGCCGGCGTTCGCTGGCGAGGTCGATGGCAGCGATCTTGTCCGGCGTGCGGCGGCCGAAATGCGCGATCCAGTCGTAATGGCGAATGGACGACATGCTTCCTCCCGAAAACCGCCCGATCACCTGCCGGGCATCCCGGTTACGTCGGGCTCATTGTTGGTTTTGTCGCGTCAACGCTCACGACCCGCGCAGCAGCTCACTGATCACGTTGAACTGGTTGTCGCGAAACTCGACCATATAGCCGTCCTTGATCGGACGGTAGTCCGTCGGCGAGGTGTTGAGCTTCACGCCGGGCATCAGCATCGGCAGCGTTACGCCCTTGAGGTTGGCCGCCTGCGCCATGATGTTTTGACGGCTGAGGTCGTTCTTGCACTGGGTGAGCACCACGACCAGCGCCTGCGCGACCATATAGCCATAGCCCGCCGCCAGGTTGGCCGGATCGATATTGGGCAGCCGCGCCTTCATGAAGTCCCGGTAGGTGACCAGGTCCGCGTCGGTGGTATCAGCCGAATAGGGCTTTAGCGCCCCGACGGACATGATACCGGTCGCGGCTTCGAGCCCTGCCGGCACCATCACCGTTTCCTTGTTGGCGCAGCCGCTCGAGATAAAACGCATCGGACGCCAGCCGGTTTCGTACGCCTTTCGGATCGCTTGCGCGCAGGCACGCGGCGTTACGCTGTAGATCAGGAAGACGTCGGCCTTGGTGTTGGCGAGCGTGAGGATCTGCGAATCCACCGTGGGATCGGCGACTTCGAAACTCGCAGCCATGGCGATCGCCTTGTCGGCATCAGCCCCAAGCGCCTCCTTGACGCCGCGCAGATAGTCCTTTCCGGCGTCGTCGTTCTGATAAAGGATCGCAAAGCGCGCATTGGGATTCTTGGCGCGGGCGAAGCGCACTTCGATGCCGGCTTCCTCGACATAATTGGGCGCCCAGGGCAGCGCCATCAGCCAGGGCTGGTTGACCGGATCGTTCCATTTCGATGCGGAGCTGATCAGAAACAGATGCGGCACCTTGGCGCCGTTGAGATATTTTGCGGTCGCCGAACTCGGGGCGGTGCCCATGGTTCCGAACATGAAGGCGACGCCGTCATTCTCGACCAATCGGCGCGTCGCCTCGACCGTCTTCGGCGGCGAAAAACCGTCGTCGAGCGAGATCATGTTGAGCTTGCGGCCGTTGACGCCGCCTTTCTCGTTGATCAGGTCGAAATAGGCCGCGAAAGTCTTGCCGGTAACGCTGAGCGCCGACGCCGGGCCGCTATACGGCATGATGTTGCCGAACTTGATCTCGGTGTCGGTGATGCCGGGTTGCTGGGCCGCGGCTGTTGTCGCTGCACCCAGAGCGAGCAGCGCAGAAAAGAAGGCCGGGACGAACTTGCTCGATCGGATCATGCTTCATCCTCCCCGGCGAATGGCCGACAATGTTGTTATTGGTTTTGAACCAAGGCTAGGGCATGCTCAGGCAACCGGTCTTGCGTTCAGTTGCTGGACACAGCAGGCGTCGGTTCGTCGGCGCGGCATGTCGCGCCTGCAAGATGATGCCAGCCGCTCAACGCAAGTTTGCGAGAGGCAAATCGGGGCATCGTGATCCCTCGGGAGGAAAGCATGCTGGAGCGCACAAAGGTGCAAAGCCCGTTCTATACGGCGGAACATGAAGCGTTCCGCGATGTGATGCGCCGCTTCGTGGCGCGCGAGATCGAACCTTACGCTCATGAATGGGACGAGGCCGGCGAGTTTCCGCGCGAGCTTTATCGGAAAGCTTCCGAGATCGGGCTGCTCGGGCTCGGTTTCCCGGAAGAATATGGTGGTGTGGCTGCCGACCAGTTCATGAAAATCGTGGCGTCGCAGGAACTGGCACGCGCCGGTGCGGGCGGCGTCAGTTCGAGCCTGATGAGCCACACCATCGGATCGCCGCCGATCGCGCGCGCCGCGAGGCCGGAAGTCAAGGCGCGGGTGCTGCCGCAGGTGCTGTCGGGCGAGAAGATTTCGGCGCTCGCGATCACCGAGCCCAGCGGCGGCTCCGACGTCGCCAATCTCAGAACCAAGGCGCGGCGTGACGGCGACCATTATATCGTCAGCGGCGAAAAGACGTTCATCACCTCGGGCATGCGGGCCGATTATCTTACGGTTGCGGTACGGACCGGCGGCGAGGGGCCGGGCGGCGTCAGTTTGTTGCTGATCGAGGGCGACACGCCGGGCCTGTCGCGCACAAAACTGAAGAAGATGGGCTGGTGGGCGTCGGACACCGCCACCCTGCATTTCGACGAGTGCCGCGTGCCGGTGGCAAACCTGATCGGCGAGGAGGGTCAGGGTTTCAAGATCATCATGCACAATTTCAACAGCGAGCGCATGGGCATGGCGGCGAGCTGCACGGCTTACGCTCGCGTCTGCGTCGAGGAGGCGATTGCCTACGCCAAGGAGCGCAAGACCTTTGGCAAGCCGATCGCGCAGCATCAGGTGATCCGCCACAAGCTGGTCGACATGGCGCAGAAGGTCGCGTCGTCGCAGGCGATGCTGGAAATGCTGGCGTGGCGGCTCGGGCAGGGCGAGAGCCCGGTTGCTGAAATCTGCATGATGAAGAACCAGGCGACCCAGACCATGGCGTTCTGCGCCTCCGAGGCCGTACAGATTTTTGGCGGCGCCGGCTTCATGCGCGGCATCAAGGTCGAGCGCATCTACCGCGAGGTGAAGGTTAATGCCATCGGCGGCGGCACCGAGGAGATCATGAAGGATCTCGCCTCGAGGCAGATGGGGTTGTGACGTTCTCTCTCTGTCATGCCCGGGCAGAAGCGCGAAGCGCGTCTTCGCGCTAGATGACCGGGCATCCACGCCTTGCGGCACCGGAAGAAGGACGTGGATGGCCGGGACAAGCCCGGCCATGACGCAAGTGGAAATACCGATTGGAGCCTGGCCAAGAAATGCTCTTCACCGCCGATCACGACGAACCTCGCCGCATCCTGCAAAAGTTCATCGCCGCCGAAATCAATCCGTTCGTTGATGAGTGGGAGAAGGCCGATATCTTCCCGGCGCATGAACTGTTCAAGAAGCTCGGCGATCTCGGCTTCCTCGGTCTCAACAAGCCCGTCGAATTCGGCGGCCAGGGGCTCGATTACTCCTACGCGCTGATGATGGCCGAGGAGCTCGGCGCCATCACATGCGGCGGCGTGCCGATGGCGATCGGGGTGCAGACCGACATGGCAACGCCCGCGCTGGCGCGGTTCGGTTCAGACGAGGTGCGGCACGAGTTTCTGGCGCCCGCCATTGCCGGCGACGCTGTGGCCTGCATCGGTGTCTCCGAGCCGGGCGCGGGCTCCGACGTCGCCTCGATCAAGACCAATGCGCGCTCCGATGGCGACGATTACGTCATCAATGGCGGCAAGATGTGGATCACCAACGGCGTGCAGGCCGACTGGATCTGCCTGCTCGCCAACACCAGCGACGACCAGGTCCATCGCAACAAGTCGCTGATCTGCGTGCCCATGAAGAGCAAGGGCGTGCAGGTCGCGCGCAAGCTCGACAAGATGGGCATGCGCTCGTCCGATACCGCGCAGATCTTCTTCGACAATGTCCGGGTGCCGAAGCGCAACCGCATCGGCGAGGAGGGCAAGGGCTTTACCTACCAGATGGTGCAGTTCCAGGAGGAGCGGCTGTGGGGCGCAGCCGCCTGCCTCAAGGCGCATGAATTCATCATCGCCGAGACGATCGAGTACACCCGCAACCGAAAAGCGTTCGGAAAGTCGATCCTCGACAACCAGACCGTCCACTTCAAGCTCGCGGAGATGCAGACCGAGGTCGAACTGCTGCGCGCGCTGATCTACCGCGCCGCCGAGGCGCTGGTTGCAGGCGAGGACGTGACGCGGCTCGCCACCATGGCCAAACTCAAGGCGGGGCGTCTGGGCCGCGAGTTGACCGATGCCTGCCTGCAGTTCTGGGGCGGCATGGGATTCATGAACGAGACGCCGGTGAGCCGGGCCTATCGCGACAGCCGCCTGACCTCGATCGGCGGCGGCGCCGACGAGGTGATGCTGACGGTGCTGTGCAAGATGATGGGCACGCTGCCCAAAAACCAATAAGAAGCGATCGGAAGTCACGAAGGGAACGCCTGATGATCACGCTCTATCACTGCGACGGCGCACGCTCGTTCCGTCCGCTCTGGATGCTCGAAGAGATGGGCTTGCCCTATGAGCTGAAAATGCTGCCGTTCCCGCCGCGTGTGTTCGCCAAGGAATATCTCGCGATCAATCCGCTCGGCACCATTCCGTTCATGATCGACGGCGAGACCAAAATGACGGAGTCCTCCGGTATCTGTTATTACCTCGGCACCAAATACGGCCCGACACCGCTGGTGGTCGGGCAGGACGATCCGGCCTACGGCGCCTTCCTGAACTGGATGTATTTCAGCGACGCCACGCTGACCTTTCCGCAAACGCTGGTGCTGAGGTACAGCCAGCTCGAACCGGAAGAACGGCGGAACCCCCAAGTGGCTGGCGATTATGCCAAATGGTTCCTCGGCCGGCTGCGCGCCGTTGAGGCAGCCACCGCGAATGCCGAAACCTTGTGCGCCGGCCGATTCACCGCAGCCGATATCGTGAACGGCTATGCGTTGCGGCTCGCCGGCAATATCGGGCTCGCCAAGGATTTCGGCCCCAACGTCGCCGCCTATTGGGGTCGGTTGCAGGAACGCGACGGGTACAAGCGGGCGGTGGCGGCGGAACGCAAGGCCGGTGTTGAACAGAATGTGGCGCCGCGCGTACGCGCCTGAGGGCTCCTTCTGTCGGTGACAGACACCGAATTTCCGCTATGGTTGACCCCGTCGCAGCGGCCAAAGAGCCGCGCGAGGAGGACGCACCATGGACGACATCGGCCAAAAATCCGGCCATCTGATGCTGATCACCCCGGAGCGCGTTTTTTACGCGGGTCTGCTCGGCCGCCCGCGCCAACGCTGCTCGGGCGCGTTCAACATCTATGTCTCGATCGAGGGCGGGCTGTGGCTCACGACCGCCGATGGCCGGGAAACCCATGGTGAGATGGTCGCTCTGTTGCCGAACGTCAGGCACACCATCGCCAGCGACTATCGTTCGGTGCTCAGCGTTGTGATCGAACCGGAGAGCGTTCGTCCCGGCGCGCTCGAAGACCTCGCCAAACGACTCGCGGGCCCTGAAGGCGAATCTTTCACCAGCCGCATCCGCGCCGCCTATCGCGAACTGCGCGAGCATCACGCCGGCGACGCGTTCTCCAGCGCCGAATTCGATTCTCTCTGCCTTGGCGAGGCATTGCCGCAGCGCGTGCTCGATCCCCGCGTGGCGCGTGCGATTCTGCAGATCGGAAAATTCTCCGGCGAGCCGGTGACGGCGGCTAGCTGCGCCGCGGAGGCGGGCCTATCTCCGTCGCGCTTCCTGCATTTGTTCAAGGAAGAGACCGGCATTTCCTTCCGTTCGTTCCGCGCCTGGAAGCGGGCGCGGCATCTGCTTCATTTCGCCAACCAGGACATCAACCTTGCGCATCTCGCGCAGGATATCGGCTATCCCGACTCCACGCATTTCAGCCACTCGATTCGCCGCTTCTATGGCTTGAAGCCGCGCGCGATCTTTTCGGGTTCGCGCGATCTGGCGATCTACAGCCACCGCCATGCCGCCGCCCGCAATAGCGGGTTGACGCAAGAAGCCGGCTGATGCCGGACGCATGATCGCGCTGGATGTTTTCGCGATCCCTCGCGTCCCGCTTTCGAAGGTTGATCCATGGGCGACAAGGCCGTCATTACCTGCGCGCTGAACGGCGTGCTGACCGATCCGAAGCAGCACAATGTGCCTGTTACACCGGAGCAGATGGCGCGCGAGGCCAAGGCCGCGTTCGACGCCGGCGCCAGCATCATGCACGTCCATCTGCGACAGCAGGAGCCGAACAAGGGGCATCTGCCGTCCTGGGACGTCAGCGTCAGCAAGGAAATTCAGCAGGCCATTCGCGAGGCCTGCCCCGGCGTCATCATCAACCACACCACGGGCACGTCGGGGCCCAAGTATCAGGGCGCGCTCGATTGCGTGCGCGAGACGATGCCCGAGATTGCGGCCTGCAACGCCGGGTCGCTGAACTATCTGAAGGTGAAGTCCGACAACACCTGGGCCTGGCCGCCGATGATGTTCGATAACGCCGTCGAGAAGGTGCAGGACTATCTCGACGTCATGAAGGAAGCGGGCACGATTCCGGAGTTCGAATGTTTCGACGTCGGCATCGTGCGCTGCGTCGGCATGTACCGGCAGACCGGAATGTATTCCGGCCCGCTCGAATATAACTTCGTGATGGGCGTCGCCTCCGGCATGCCGGCCGATCCCGACCTGCTGCCGATCCTGTTGAAGCTGAAACTGCCGGAAGCGCATTGGCAGGTCACCGCGATCGGCCGCGCCGAAATCTGGCCGCTGCACCAGCGCTGCGCCGATCTCGGCGGACATTTGCGCACCGGACTCGAGGACACTTTCTATCTCGGCGACGGTACCAAGGTGACTTCGAACGGGCAGTTGATAGAGGCCATTGCCGCTTGCGCGCGGCGCGCGGGCCGCGAGATCGCGAGCCCCGCCGAAGCGCGGCAGATTTTTGGGACAAGGCATTGAGGTCGTCATTCCGGGGCGCGAAGCGAGCCGGAATGGCGGAGTGAGTTAAATTATGGCCATTCTCGAGTCGACGATCGTTCCCTCTAGTCCTGCCTTCAAAGCCAATCGCGACGGCATGCTGGCGTTGATCGCGCGGATGCGCGCGCTTGAAGATCGCACGCGGACGGCGTCCGCGGCGGCCAAGGAACGGTTCCACAGGCGCGGGCAGTTGCTGCCGCGCGAGCGCGTGGCGCTGGTGCTCGATCCCGGTTCACCATTCCTCGAACTGTCGACGCTGGCCGGCTACATGTTCGATGTGCCCGACGCCGACAAGAGTATTCCCGGTGGCGGGGCGATCGCCGGCATTGGTTTCGTCTCCGGCATCCGCTGCATGGTCAGTGCAAACGATTCCGGTATCGATGCCGGCGCACTGCAGCCGTACGGTCTCGACAAGACGCTGCGGGTGCAGGAACTGGCGCTGGAAAACAAGCTGCCTTACGTGCAACTGGTCGAAAGCGCCGGCGCCAACCTGCTGCGCTACCGGGTCGAGGATTTCATCCGCGGCGGCAACATCTTTCGAAATTTGGCGCGGCTGTCGGCGGCGGGGTTGCCAGTCGTCACCGTGACGCATGGCTCTTCTACCGCCGGCGGTGCCTATCAAACGGGGCTTTCGGACTACATCGTGATGGTCCGCGGCCGAACCCGCGCGTTCCTCGCGGGGCCGCCGCTGTTGAAGGCCGCGACAGGAGAGATCGCGACCGAGGAAGAACTCGGCGGCGCTGAGATGCACACCTCGATTTCCGGCCTCGGCGATTATCTTGCCGAAGACGATCGCGACGCGCTCCGCATCGCGCGCGACATCATGGCCAACCTGGAATGGGACCGGCCGAAGCCAGCGGAAGCTTCGTTCAAGCCGCCGCGCTACGATGCGGAGGAGTTGCTCGGCATCATGCCGATGGATCACAAGCGTCCCGTCGACATGCGTCAGGCCATCGCGCGCTTCATTGACGATTCCGATTTCACCGAGTTCGGCGCCAACTACGGTCCCGCAACCGTGTGCGGCCACGCCCGCATCGAGGGGCAGGCGATCGGGATCATCACCAATAACGGCCCGCTAGATGTGCCCGGCGCCAACAAGGCGACGCATTTCATCCAGGCCTGCTGCCAGTCGCGCACGCCGATCCTCTACATGAACAACACCACCGGCTACATGGTCGGCAAAGCCTACGAGGAAGCCGGCATGATCAAGCACGGCTCCAAGATGATCCAGGCGGTGACGTCGGCCACCGTGCCGCAGATCACGATCTATTGCGGCGCGTCCTTTGGCGCCGGCAATTACGGCATGTGCGGGCGCGGCTTTCATCCGCGCTTCTGCTTCTCCTGGCCGAATGCCAAGACCGCCGTGATGGGCGGCGAGCAGGCGGCGGAAACCATGGCGATCGTGACCGAGGCTGCAGCGGCGCGGCGCGGCAAGCCGATCGAAAAGGAGAAGCTCGACGCCATGAAGGCGCAGATCACGGGCGTGTTCGATGGCCAGATGGACGTGTTCTCGACCAGCGCGCGCGTGCTCGACGACGGCGTGATCGATCCGCGCGATACCCGCAGCGTGCTTTCCGAGGTGCTGGCGATCTGCCGTGAGGCCGAGGCCCGCACGCCGCAGCGCATGCAATTCTCGGTCGCGCGGCCATGAGCGGAATTGAAATGAAGCGGACGCCGTTCTTCAAGATCCTTGTCGCCAACCGCGGCGAGATCGCGCTGCGGATCATGCGCACGGCGCGCCAGCTCGGTTATGGCGTGGTCGCCGTCTATTCCGATGCTGACCGGGACGCGCTGCATGTCCGCGAAGCCGATCAGGCGGTCCGGATCGGCGAGGCGCTGCCGGCGCAGTCCTATTTGCGGATCGATGCGATCATCGCGGCCGCCAAGGCCAGCGGCGCCAGCGCGATTCATCCGGGCTATGGCTTTCTCGCCGAGAACGAGGATTTCGCGCAGGCCTGCCGCGATGCCGGACTGGTGTTCATCGGGCCGTCGCCGGAGTCGATCCGGGCGATGGGCAACAAGGCCGGCGCCAAGGACATCATGCAGAAGGCCGGCGTGCCTTGCGTGCCCGGCTATCAGGGCGCGGACCAGAGCGACGCCGTGATGCTGGCGGAGGCAAAAAAGATCGGCTTTCCCGTCATGATCAAGGCGGTCGCGGGTGGCGGCGGGCGCGGCATGCGGTTGGTCGCAGATGCTGCAGCGTTCCCGGACGCGCTGCGCAGCGCAAGGTCGGAGGCGCAGGGCGCGTTCGGTGATCCCACCGTCATCCTGGAGCGGGCCATCGTCAATCCGCGCCATATCGAAATCCAGGTGTTCGGCGACCGCTATGGCAACGCCATTCATCTCGGCGAGCGTGATTGTTCGGTGCAGCGCCGGCATCAGAAAGTGATCGAGGAAGCGCCGTCGCCGAAGGTGACGCCGGATTTGCGAGCGCGCATGGGCGCGGTTGCGGTAGCTGCGGTGAAATCGATCGGCTATGAGGGCGCGGGCACGCTGGAATTCCTGCTCGACGAGGGCGGCGAGTTCTATTTCATGGAAATGAACACGCGCCTGCAGGTCGAACATCCCGTCACAGAGGCGATTACCGGACTGGACTTGGTCGAACTGCAGTTGCGCATCGCGGCGGGCGAGCCGCTCTGGCTCAGGCAGGACGATATCAAATTCTCCGGCCATGCGATCGAGGTGCGGCTGTGTTCCGAGGATGCCGGCCATGATTTCATGCCGCAGTCGGGACGGATGGCGCTGTGGCAGATGCCGGATGGTGTTCGCGTCGAGCACGCGCTGCAATCCGGCTCCGAGATTCCGCCGTTCTACGATTCCATGATTGCCAAGATCATCGGCCATGGCGCCGATCGCAACGAGGCGCGGGGCCGGCTGATCTGTGGGCTGGAGCAGACGGCCGCGTTCGGCGTCACCACCAATCAGGGATTTCTGATTTCCTGTCTGCGCCATCCCGGCTTTGCCAGGGGCGAAGCGACTACGGCTTTCATCGGCAATCACCGCGATGAATTGCTGGCATTTCGCGCGAACGACAATGCGGACGCCGCGCTGGCGGCGCTGTTGCTTTATGTCACCAATCCGCATGCGCCGGCGTGGCGCGGTGGCCGCAGCCTGGCTGCGACGTTTCCGCTGACGACGCGGATCGATCTTGGCCATGGCGTGCGCGAGGTGGATATCGTGCGGGAGCGCGATGGGAGCTATGTCGCGGGCCTTGACGGCGGCGAACAGCATTTCGAGATTGACGAACTCTGCCCCGACGCGATCCGCTTCCGCACGGATGGCATCATGGAATCGGCAAGATTCCTGCGCGATGGCGACCGGCTGTATATCCTGCACCGCGGCGCCACGATTGCGGTCCGCGACCTGACGCTTGCAGCACCGGAATCCGCCTCTGCCGCCGGCGGCGACGGCAAGGTGCGCGCGGCGATGAACGGTCGCGTGGTCGCCGTGCTGGTCAAACCCGGTGAGCAGGTTGCGGCGGGCCAGCCTGTGATGACGCTGGAAGCGATGAAGATGGAGCATGTGCACACGGCGGGTGTCGCCGGAACGGTTTCGGCTATCGACGTAGCAGAAGGCGAGCAGGTGACGACGGGCAGGATCGTCGTGGAGATCGCGGCGGTCGCCTAGCTTCGTAGGGTGGGTAAAGGAGCGTAGCGACGTGCCCACCATTTGGCATTCCGCTCGTGATGGTGGGCACGCTGCGCTTTGCCCACCCTACGGATTCTACTCCGGCCGCCCCGTTCCGTCATTCAGCCAGCACGCTACCTGATGTCCTTCGCCGGCCTCCACCAGCGCCGGCCGCTCCACCTTGCAGCGGTCCATGACATATCGACAGCGGGTGTGGAAGGCGCACCCCGAGGGCGGGTTGATCGGGCTTGGGACGTCGCCGTCGACCATGGGCGCAAGACGTTTTGCCTTGGGATCGGCGATCGGGACCGAGGCCAGCAGCGCCTGCGTGTAGGGATGGCGCGGGTTGGCGAACAACTCGCTTTTATCGGCGATCTCGACGATGCGCCCGAGATACATCACAGCGACGCGGTGGCTGATGTGGGCGACGACGGCGAGATCATGGGCGATGAACAGGTACGAAAAATCGTTCTTGCGTTGCAGATCGATCAGCAGGTTGATCACCTGCGCCTGGATCGAGACGTCGAGCGCCGATACCGGCTCGTCGCACACAATGAGACTCGGTCCGAGCGACAGCGCGCGCGCAATGCAGATGCGCTGCCGCTGTCCGCCGGAGAACTGATGCGGATAGTTCTTCATCTGGTCGGAGCGCAGACCCACCTGCGCGAACAGTTCGGCGACGCGTTCCTGTTGCGCCCGACCGGTTGCAAGACCGTGCACGCTGAGCGGCTCGCCGACGATATCACCTGCCGTCATGCGCGGATTGAGCGAGGCGAATGGATCCTGGAACACGATCTGCATCGAACGCCGATGCGGCCGCATCTCGGCCTTGCTCAGGCCGGTGATGTCGGTGCCGTTGAGCTTGATGGCGCCGCTGGACGGCTCCACCAGCCGCAGCACGCTGCGCGCGACCGTCGATTTGCCGCAGCCGGACTCGCCGACCAGCCCGAGCGTCTCGCCCTTGCCGACCGAAAAGCTGACGCCGTCCACCGCATGCACGGTGCCGACGCGCCGCCGCAGGACGCCGCCGCGCACCGCATAATGCTTGACGAGGTCGGTGACTTCGAGCAGGGGACGTTGATCGGTCATGGCGCGCCCACCAATTCAGCCGCCCGCCAGCACGCCGCGAAATGATCGCCGTCGACTTCCTGCAGCGGCGGATATTCTGCGCGGCAGCGATCGATGGCGAGGCTGCAGCGCGGCGCAAAAGCGCAGCCCGGCGGCAAGTTGGTCAGAGACGGCACCATGCCGGGAATCTCGGTCAGCCGCGCATCGGTCTTTGCTCCGAACGAAATCACCGCAGGCATCGAGGCCATCAGCCCGCGCGTATAGGGGTGCTTCGGATTTGCGAACAAGTCTTCCACGGTCGCTTCCTCGACCTTCTTGCCGGCATACATGACGATGACGCGCTGCGCCGTCTGCGCCACGACGCCGAGATCGTGCGTAATCAGGATCAGGCCGGTGCCGAGCGTCTTCTGCAGATCGACGATCAGCGCGAGAATCTGTGCCTGGATCGTCACGTCGAGCGCGGTGGTCGGCTCGTCCGCGATCAACAAGGCCGGCCGGCACGCCAAGGCCATCGCGATCATCGCGCGCTGCCGCATGCCGCCGGAAAGCTGATGCGGATATTCCAGCGCGCGGCGTTCCGGCTCGGGGATACGTACGAGCCGCAGCATCTCGACCGCCTTTGCCCACGTTTCCTTGGACGTCATTTCCCGGTGCAGGCGGAGCACCTCGGTGATCTGGTCGCCGATCCGCATAACGGGATTGAGCGAGGTCATCGGCTCCTGAAAAATCATCGAGATCCGGTTGCCACGGATCTTGCGCATTTCGGCCTCGTCGAGGCCAAGGAGATCGGCCCCTTCCAGCGTCACCGAGCCGCCGACCACCCGGCCCGGCGGGTCCGGCACCAGCCGCATCACCGACAGCGCGGTCACGCTCTTGCCGCAGCCGGATTCGCCGACGATCGCCAGCGTCTCGCCGCGGCGGACGCTGAACGAAACGTCGTCGACCGCGCGGAACAGTCCCGAGTTGGTGAAGAACACCGTCTGCAGGTTCTTCACATCGAGAACCGTGTCATCCTTCTGCGCCTCAGTCATCAGCCGCGCTGCCTCGGGTCGAGGATGTCGCGCAACGCGTCGCCGAACAGATTGGTGCCGAACACTGCAAGGCTGATGGCGACGCCGGGGAAGATCACCAGCCACGGCGCGGTGCGGACATATTCCGCCGCCGATTCCGAGAGCATGCGTCCCCAGGACGGATAGGGCTCGGGGATGCCGAGGCCGAGGAACGACAGCGAGGCTTCGGTGAGGATGGTGGAGCCGAGTTGCGCGGTCGCAAGCACGATCAGCGGCGCCAGCGTGTTGGGCAGCACGTGGCGCAGTGCAATGCGGGTCTCGCTCATGCCGATCGATTTTGCAGCTTCGACGAAGGGCAGCTCACGCAGCGCCAGCGTATTGGCGCGGATGACACGGGCGACCGTCGGGATCAGCGGGATCGCAATGGCGATGATCACGTTCGGCAGCGACGGGCCGAGCGCTGCCGTCATCACCAGCGCCAGCACCAGCAAGGGCAGGGCCTGCAGAATATCGGTGATGCGCTGGAACAGGAGGTCGACCCAGCCCGAGAGATAGCCCGATGCGAGGCCGACGATGACGCCGATCGAGGATCCCAGCAAGGTGGCGCCGATGCCGACCGCAAGTGAGATCCGCGCGCCATGCACGATCCGGCTCCAGACATCGCGGCCGAATGAATCGGTTCCCATCCAGTGCGCCGCGCTGGGTGAGGCCAGCCGTTGCGCGGAATCGACGCTGAGCGGATCGTAGCGGCAGATCAGGTCGGCCGAGATCGCCATCCAGACGAACATCACCATGATGACAAGGCCGATCGTGCCGAGCAGATAGCGCTGAGCCAGAAACAGCAGACGGCGCCAGCCATGCGTCGAATGGGCGCCGGCTCGTCTTAACTCGCTGTCGAAATTAATCGTGGTCAAGCGGCTAGTCCCCATAGCGGATGCGCGGGTCGATCGCGGCGTACAGCATGTCGACGGTGAAGTTCGCGACCACCACGACCACGGCGATCAGCATCACGAGGTTCTGGACGATCGGGTAATCGCGCCAGCGCAGCGCCTCGACCAGGAAGCGGGCGACGCCGGGAATATTGAAAACGGTTTCGGTGACGATCAGCCCGCCGATCAGGAAGGCCGCCTCGATGCCGATCACGGTAATGACCGGGAGAATGGCGTTCTTCAGCGCGTGGCGATAATTGACCGATGCCTCGGACGCGCCCTTGGCGCGCGCGGTGCGGATGTAGTCCTGCCGCAGGATTTCCAGCATCGAGGAGCGCGTGATGCGCATGGTCAGCGCGGCGCTGCGAAAACCGACCGCCATCGCCGGGACGGCATAGATCGCGAAAGCTTCGGTCCAGGTTGCCGGGTTCGGATTATAGATCGGCATGTGGCCGAACAGCGAGACCGACGCCATCAGGATCAACAGGCCGAGCCAGAAGGACGGCAGCGACAGGCCGCTCAGGCTGACGACGCGCAAGGTATAGTCGAGCCGCGAGCCCTGATGGACCGCGCTCAGCACGCCCAAGGGAATGCCGATGGAAGCAGAGAACAGCAACGCAAGCGCTGCCAGCCGCGCGGTGATCGGAATCCGCGGCAGTATCTCCTGCAGCGCCGGCTTTTCCGACACGTAGGAATAGCCGAGATCGCCCTGCAGCAGCCCGCCGATCCAGCTCAGATACTGCACGTAAATCGGCTGGTCGAGGCCAAGTTCCTTTTCCAGGTTGGCCTTGTCGGTGGGATCGACGAAGCCGGCGGCGTCGAACAGGATGTCGACAATGTTGCCGGGGACGACGCGCAGCAGCACGAAGATGATGATCGAGATCCCGACCAGGGTCACGAGCATCAATGCGAGGCGTCGCACGATATAAGCAAACACCTGGCGGTTTCTCCCTGGCAGGCTGGCTAGCGTTCGATTCTGACTAAATCAGAACCGAACTCCAGTTCTTTTTGTTTTGACGCGTTTTCTTCACGCGAACCGCATCCCGCTTCGCTCGAAAACGCGATGCTTGCGGCTGAACGGTTACTTGTCCATCCAGAGGTCTTCGTAACGATAGCCGTTATAGGAGCTGTTCACCATGACGGTGACGCCCTTGACATAAGGATGCCAGCACGTCCCGGTACGGCCGTGGAAGATGATCGGGCGCGCCACGTCCTCCTGCAGCTTCTTGTCGATTTCCCACACCAGCTTCTTTCGCTTCTCCTTGTCGGTCTCGGCCGACTGCTGATCGAATAACTTTTCGATCTCCCTGTTGCAGTAGTTGGTGTAGTTGCGCTCCGACCCGCAGGAATAGTTCTCGTAGAACGACTGGTCGGGATCATCGACCGCGTTGCCGGTGAGGTTGAGGCCGAGCGTGTAATCCTTGCGCGCGACTTTCGGGAACCATTGCGCGGTATCGACGACGTCGAGTTCGCCGTCGATATAGATGCTCTTCATCTGGTCGATCAGGATCACGGCGGGATCGCGATAAATCGGAATGTTGCGCGTGGCGACCTTGACGGCGAGGCGCTTGTCAGGGCCGTAGCCCGCCTTCTGCATCAGCTTGCGCGCCTCTTCCCGGTTGGCGTTGATGTCGGGGCCGTAGCCGGGGATCGATTCCAGCATTTCCTTCGGCATCGCCCACAAGCCGCCCGGTGCCGGCAGCATCGTGCCGCCGATATCGGCCTGTCCCTCGAACATGATCTGGACGAACGCCTTGCGATCCAGCACCAGCGCCAGGGCGCGTCTGATATCGAGATTATCGAACGGCGGAGAGGACGAGTTGACGATGATGTTGGTCGAAACATTGATCGGCTCGACCACGCAGACCGCGTTCGGCGCCTGCGACTTGACCTCCTTGAGCAGCGGGATCGACACCTCGGTCGGGAAGCTCATGTCGAATTTGCCGGAGACAAGTCCGAGAATCGCCGTCGAGCGGTTGGTGATGATGGTGAATTCGATGCCGTCGAGATGCGGCAGGCCCTTCTTCCAGTAATCGGCATTCTTGGTCAGCTTGATCGATTCGTTGGCCTTGAATTCGACGAACTTGAACGGCCCGGTGCCGATCGGCTTGGTGCGCATTTCGGCCGGAGAGACGTGGCAGGGGTAAACCGGCGTGTAGCCCGAAGCGAGCAGCGACAGCAAAGCCGGCTGCGGCCGCTTCAATTCGAATGACGCTTCGAAATCGCCGTTGACGGTCACGTCGTTGACCTGATCGTACCAGGACTTGCGCGGGTTCTGGCGGAATTTCTGCTGCGACTTGCCCATCAGCATGTCGAAGGTGCATTTGACGTCGGCCGACGTAAACGGCTTGCCGTCATGCCATTTGACGCCCTGTCGCAGCTTGAAGGTCAGTTTCTTGTTGTCGCCGCTCCAAGCCCAACTCTCGGCGAGATCGGGGACGATCGACTCGACGCTGTTCTGCGGCACGTCCTGCTTGAACATGACGAGGTTGTTGAACACCGGCATGAAGGGCACGTTGATCGAATAGGTCGCGCCTTCGTGGATCGAGGCACTGCCCGGGCTGTCGCGGTGATAGAGCCTGAGGATGCCGCCCTGTTTCGGCTCGCCCGCCGATGCAACGTCAAAAGCCGGAAGCAACAACAGTGCTGCGACGGCAAGCGCTTGCACGCTCCGCATGATCCCCTCCACATTTTTCGGTCTCAATTGGCCGATTGGTATCGAGGATACCATGGCGCAGCGTTGGGGCAACCTGCCAAGCCAATGGGAGGCTTGGCAATTCGGACTAAGCGAAAATCCGCGTGGCGGAACTTGCGATGATTTGCCGGCTATCCCGGAATCCCGCCGCTTCGTTGCAGCGCGGTCGTTGCATCGCAACTCGCCACATGGCTTCACCTGAAGATGACCCATGTTGCTAGACGATCCGTGAGGTCTTGTTGCCCCAATAGCGGTCGCGCAACAGGCGCTTGTAAAGCTTGCCGGTCGGAAGCCGCGGCAATTCAGCCTCGAAATCGATCGAGCGCGGCACCTTCTGGCGTGACAGCGACAGGCTGCAGAAAGCGATCAGTTCATCGGCCAGTTCCTGCCCCGGCGAAATTCCCGGCATCGGCTGCACCACCGCCTTCACTTCCTCGCCGAGATCCGGATTGGGCACGCCGAACACCGCCGCATCCGCAATCTTGGGATGGGTGATCAAGAGGTTCTCGCATTCCTGCGGATAAATGTTGACGCCGCCTGAGATGATCATGAACGTGGCGCGGTCGGTGAGGTAAAGAAATCCGTCATCGTCGACATAGCCGACGTCGCCGACCGTGCTCATGCTGCCGTCGGCCGAGCGAGCCTCCCGGGTCTTGGCAGGATCGTTGAAGTATTCGAACGGGGTTGCGGTTTTAAACCACACCGTGCCCGACGTGCCGACCGGGCAGGCCTGCATGTTCTCGTCGAGTATATGCAGATCGCCGAGCAGCACGCGGCCGACGGTGCCGCGATGGGCGAGCCATTCTGTGCTGTTGCAGGAGGTGAAGCCGAGGCCTTCGGTGGCGCCGTAGTATTCATGGATGATCGGTCCCCACCATTTGATGATGTCGTCCTTTACAGCCGCAGGGCAGGGCGCGGCGGCGTGGATCGCGATTTCAAGGGATGACAAGTCGTAACGCGTTCGCACCTCTTCCGGCAGTTTCAGCATGCGCGAGAACATCGTGGGCACAAGCTGGGTGTGGGTGACGCCCCATTTCGGAATCAGTGTGAGATACTGTTCGGGATCGAACCGTTCCATGATGATGGCGGTGCCGCCCATCTTGATCGTGAGGTTGACGGCGGCCTGCGGCGCCGAGTGGTAGAGCGGGGCCGGCGACAAATAGATCATGCCCTCGCGGTACTGCCAGATCTTCACCAGGAAATCGAACAGCGGCAATTGCTGATCGGCCGGCAGTTCCGGCAACGGGCGCAGAATCCCCTTCGGCCGGCCGGTGGTGCCGGAGGAATAGAGCATCGCGGTGCCGACGCACTCGTCTGATATCGGTGTGTGCGGCATATCAGCAGTTACTTCCTGCAGGCCAACGATGCGGTCGCTTTCGCCGCCACCATCGGCAACGATGCAAAGCTCCACGTGCGGGCATTCCTTCAACGCCTCGCGCGCGACATCAAGTTTTTCCCTTGATGTGATGAGGATGCGCGACTGGCTGTTGGTCAGGATATAGGCGAGCTCGCTCGCGGTCAGGTAAGAATTCACGCAGGTGTAATAGAGGCCCGAGCGTTCGCCGGCACCGCAGGATTCCAGATAGCGGCTGTTGTTCTCCATGAAGATCGAATAGTGATCGAGCCGCTTCAGGCCGCGGTTGCGAAGGAGATGCGCCAGCCGGTTGCAGCGCGCGTCCAGTTCGCGATAGGTCACGGCCTCGCCTGATGACGCCATGATGAAGGCAGGCTGAAGCGGACGAAGATGAGCATGCTTGCCGGTGTACATGTTGGCTTTGGTCTCCTTACGCGGCCATATCCAGAATCTCGCGCACCTGCGCCGGTCCCTCGATCTTGCGCGGATTGCGCGGCACCCAGGGCGTTGCCATCGCAGCTTGCGCGATGCGGTCGAAATGTTCAGGGGCCACTTTGACCTCGCGCAGGCTGCGCGGCATGCCGAGGCCGCGAATGAACCGGTCGAGCACGCCGCCTGCATCCTCGTGCGGGTGCCCCATCGCGGCTGCGACCAGCGCCTGGCGTTCGGCATTGGCGGATTTGTTCCAGCGCATCACCGACGGCAGCATCACGCAGGAGGTGTAGCCGTGCGGCACACCGAACTCTGCGCCGAGCACGTAGCCAATGCCGTGGCTGGCGCCCATGGGCACGCCGGAAGCCAGCGGCCCGGTCGAAAGCCATGTCCCGATCTGGCATTCCATCCGCGCGTCGAGGTCTTTGGCGTCGGCCTTCACCCGCGGCAGCGCCTGCGCCAGCATCGACAGACCCTTCAGCGCCTGGGCGTCGCCGTAAGGGTGTGCCTCGCGCGAGCAGATGCCCTCGACACAATGGTCGACGGCACGGATGCCGGTCGACAGCCACAGCCATTCCGGAGTGTGCTGGCTTAGCCAGGGATCGAGGATCACAGCGCGCGGCATCAACAGCGGATGGCGCAGCGCTTCCTTGACTTTGGTCCTCTCGTTGGTAACGCCCGCCGTGGAAGAGAACTCGCCGCCGGCAATCGTCGTCGGCACGCTGATCTGGCGCACGGTCGGCGGGGTGAGCTGTGGCGAAGCGCCGCGACCGGTTCTGATCCTGTCGATGTCATCGGGGGTACGGATATCGTTGGCGAGGCAAAGCTGCACCGCCTTGGCGCCGTCGGTGATCGAACCGCCGCCGATGGTAACGATGAGGTCGGCGTTCGCGGCGCGGGCCTGTTCGCTGGCGGTAATGACGGCCGCGCGCGGCGTATGCGGCGGCATCGCGTCGAAGGTGCCGGCGCAGCGCGGCCCCAGCACACGGCGAATGTTCTCGATTTCATCGGTTTTGCGGTTCAGCGTGCCGCTGACCATGAGGAAGGCGCGTTGCGCGCCCAGCCGGTCCAACTGCTCGACAATCGCCTCGGATGCCGGCCGTCCGAACACGACCTCATCCATCGCGCCGAATACGACACGACCTTTATGCACGGCTGTCCTCCCCGGACATTTTTGGCCCTTGTGGCGAGCCTTGGCGCCAAGGTTAGCGGAGGAAATTCCCGACGTCATGTCCGAAGGTGCGTTCGGACGATCTTGTAGGATGGGTGGAGCGAAGCGATACCCATCAACTCCGGCGTTTGTGGGCGATGGGTATCGCTTCGCTCCACCCATCCTACGACGGCGCTGCAGGACGCCTTCGCGTCACGTTTTCGTCATCAGCCGGCGATTAGCTGAGGTTCGTTGCGACCGTCCCGTTCTCGTCGCACTGCGGAAAACGGGAGATCTGCGTGGTGCAGCGCGTTGGCTACGCGGCTGCATAACGATTGTGCTTGATATCAGCGACTTCTTGACGAGACTGGGAACCGATCACATCTGTGGCCTCCGCCAAGTTCCACGGCGGCTTTCATCCATCAGGGATGTCGAGAGGGGAGATGGGGTTTGACTGCAACTGAGCAATTGAAACGTCCGGCTTTGCCGGCGGAGGTCGACATTCGCTCTCTCCGTGGCCTCAAATGGTTGACCCCGCTGCTCGCACTGGCGCTATCCGCTTGCGACAACAAGCCGCCGCAGCAAGCGGCTCCCGCGGCGCCGCCCGTCACGGTCGCGCAGCCGGTGAAGCGTACTGTCACCGACTGGGATGAGTTCACCGGACGTTTCGAGGCGATCCAGGAAGTCCAGGTTCGCGCCCGCGTCGGCGGCTTCGTGAAATCAGTCGAATTCCGCGACGGTAGCATCGTGCGGGCGGGCGACCTGCTTTATGTGATCGACGCCCGTCCGTTCGAGGCGGTCGCCGAGCAGGCGGACGGCCAGCTATCCGACGCGCGTGCGAGGGGGGAGCTTGCCAGGCGCGAACTCGACCGTGCGCTGACATTGAATCAGACCCAGGCCGTATCCGATTCCATCGTCGACCAGCGCCGCCAGACCTTGCAGGCGGCGCGCGCCGCGGAGATGCAGGCCGAAGGCGCGCTCAAGGCCGCCAAGCTCAATATCGAATTCAGCCATGTGATGGCGCCGATTACGGGCCGCGTCAGCCGCCATCTGGTCACGCCGGGCAATCTCGTGCAGGGCAGCGATGGCGGCTCCACGCTGCTCACTTCGATCGTCTCGCTCGATCCGATCTATATCTATTTCGACGTCGACGAGGCGACCTACCTGCGAAACAGCCGGCTCTGGTCCGAAGGCAAGCGGCCGAGCTCGCGCGACACGCCGAACCCGGTCGAGGTGACGCTGACCGGCGGAACCAAGCCCTCGCATGAGGGCAAAATGGATTTCCTCGACAACCGCCTCGACGTCTCGACCGGGACACTGCGCAGCCGCGCTGTCATCCAGAACAAGGATCTCTCGATCCTCCCCGGCCAGTTCGGCCGCGTCCGCATCATCGGCAGTGCGCCCTATGAGGCCCTGCTGCTGCCGGACACGGCTGTCGCGACCGACCAGTCGCGCAAGATCGTCTTTGTGGTCAAGGACGACAATACGGTCGAGGCGAAGCCGGTGACGCTTGGGCCGCTCGACGAAGGCCTGCGCGTGATCCGCGAGGGGTTGAAGCCTGAGGACCGCGTCATCATCGACGGTCTGCAGCGAGCGCGCGTGGGTGCGAAAGTCACCCCGCAGACCGCCGAGGTCAAGCCGGCCGGTGGCAAGACATGAATCTGGGCCGCCTCTCCGTCAACCAGCCCATCCTGGCGATGGTGCTGTCGATCGTGCTGATGATCGTTGGCGCGATCGCCTACACCACGCTGCCGGTCGCGGAATATCCGCAAGTGGTTCCGCCGACGGTGACGGTCACCACGCAATATCCCGGCGCCTCTGCGCAAACCGTGTCTGACACCGTCGCCGCCCCGATCGAGCAGGAGATCAACGGCGTCGAGGACATGCTGTATCTCTACAGCCAGGCGACCTCGAATGGACAGTTGACGATCACCGTTACGTTCAAGCTCGGGACCGATCTCGACCAGGCGCAGGTGCTGGTCCAGAACCGCGTCGCGATTGCGCAGCCGCGGCTGCCCGAAGAAGTGCAGCGCGGCGGCGTCGTCACCCGCAAGAACAGCCCCGACATCCTGATGGTCGTGTTCATGCTGTCGCCGGACGACACGTTCGACCAGCTCTACATCAGTAACTACGCGCTGCTGCGGGTCCGCGACCAGCTGGAGCGGCTCGACGGCGTCGGCGACATCCAGATCTTCGGCGCACGCGACTATTCGATGCGGCTGTGGCTCGATCCCGACAAGATCTCCACGCTGGGCCTGACGGCGGGCGAGGTGGTTGCGGCGATCCGGTCGCAGAACGTGCAGATCGCGGGTGGCCAGATCGCCGAACCGCCGATTGCCGACCGCGCCTTTTCGCCGAATCTTACCTTCACCGGCCGATTGAAGGATCCCAAACAGTTCGAGGAGATCGTGGTCAAGGCCGGTACCGACGGGCGTATCGTGCGGCTGCGCGACGTCGCGCGGATCGAGCTCGGCGCGCTGGCCTACTCGACCAACAGCTTCCTGCTACGGAAATCTGCCGTCGGCATGGTGGTGACCCAGCGGCCGGGCTCGAACGCGCTGGCGACCGCCAAGGGCATTTCGGACACGATGGAGAGGCTGAAAGCGAGCTTTCCGCAGGGGCTTGACTACAATATCGGTTACAACCCGACCGAATTCATTGCGCAGTCCGTCAGCGAGCTGATCAAGTCGATCTACGAAGCGATGGCGCTGGTCGTGATCGTGGTGCTGGTGTTCCTGCAGGGCTGGCGCCCGGCCATCATTCCTATCATCGCGATTCCGGTGTCGCTGGTCGGCACCTTTGCGGTGATGGCCGCACTTGGCTTCTCGATCAACAATTTGACCTTGTTCGGCCTGGTGCTCGCGGTCGGCATCGTCGTCGATGACGCGATCGTGGTGGTCGAAAACGTCGAGCGCCATCTCGAGCACGGCATGAGCCGCCGCGATGCGGCGCTCCGTACCATGGAAGAGGTCGGCAGCGCGCTGGTTTCGATTGCGCTGGTGTTGTGCGCGGTGTTCGTGCCGACGGCATTCCTCGGCGGCATCTCCGGTCAGTTCTTTCAGCAGTTTGCCGTCACCATTGCGGTTGCGACCGCGATTTCCTGCTTCTGCTCGCTGACGCTTTCACCGGCGCTGGCCTCGATGATCCTGCAGCCGCATGCGGACAAGCGGCCTCCGGCGCGCTGGAACTTCATCGCACGCGGCTGGGATGCCTTTACCGGCGTGTTCAATCGCGGCTTCGACCGGCTCGCGCATGGCTACGCCCGCGCCGCCGATTTCGTGATTTGGCATTCGGTGGTGATGTTATTGGTCTACGTGGCGCTGATCGGCGGCGCCGGATGGCTGCTCGTCACCACACCGCAGGGCTTCATTCCGGCGCAGGATCGCGGCTATGTCATCGTCTCCGTGCAGCTGCCGGGCGCGGCCTCTTTGGCGCGGACGACCGAAATAGTCAGGGAGGTCGAGAAAAGAGCGCTCGATACGCCCGGCATCGTCCGGGTCGCGGCGTTTGCGGGCTTCTCGGGCGCAACCCGCACGCAAGCGAGCAACGCCGCGGCGTTATTCCCCGTGTTCGAAGATCCGGAGGTTCGCCACAAGAAGGGACTGTCGGCCGACGCAATTGCCGGTGAGCTGCGCAAGCGGCTTGCGAGCATCCAGGGCGCGTTCATCATCGTCATTCCGCCGCCGGCGGTGCCCGGCATCGGTACCGGCGGCGGCTTCACCATGCGTATCCAGGATCGTCAGAGCCGCGGCCCTGAACTGCTGGCGGCTGCGACCGACGAACTGGTCGGCGCTGCGCGCAAGGCGCCCGGGTTGACCCAGGTGTTCTCGCCGTTTACCGCCAACACGCCGCAATTGTTCGTCGATATCGACCGCGTGAAGGCGCAGAAGCTCGGCGTGCCGATCGCGAACATCAATGAGGCGATCCAGACCTATTTCGGATCGACTTATGTCAACGACTTCAACCTGTTCGGGCGCACCTACCGCGTCACGGCACAGGCCGATCTGCCGTTCCGGAAAGAGAGCACCGATCTCTCGCGCCTGCGCACCCGCAACGCGGCCGGCGACATGGTGATGCTCGGCAGCGTCGTGGACTTCAAGGATACCTCCGGCCCCGACCGCGTCGCACGCTACAATCTCTATCCAGCTTCCGAGCTGCAGGGCGACACGCTGCCGGGCACCAGTTCGGCGACTGCCATCGACACCATGAAGAAGCTCGCCGAGGAGACGCTGCCGACCGGCTTCGGCTTTGAGTGGACGGATTTGTCCTATCAGCAGGTGACCGGCGGCCAAGCCGGCCTCCTCGTGTTCCCAATCTGCGTGCTGTTCGTCTATCTGGTGCTGGCGGCGCAATATGGCAGCTGGAGCCTGCCGTTCGCGGTCATCCTGATCGTGCCGATGTGCCTGTTTGCCGCCACCATTGGCGTGCGGATCATGGGACAGGACGTCAACATCCTGACCCAGATCGGATTCGTGGTGTTGGTGGGGCTGGCGGCAAAGAACGCTATTCTGATCGTCGAGTTCGCGCGCGACATCGAACTCGAAGGTAAGGCGCGGCTGGACGCTGTCATCGAAGCCTGCCGGCTGCGGTTGCGGCCGATCCTGATGACGTCGTTTGCCTTCATCCTCGGCGTGCTGCCGCTGGTGATTTCCTCGGGTTCGGGGTCGGAGATGCGTCAAGCGGTCGGCGTCGCGGTGTTCTTCGGTATGATCGGCGTCACGCTGTTCGGCCTGATCTTCACGCCGATCTTCTACGTCATCGTCCGCAACCTAGCGGACGGGAAGGGCAAGAAGCCGGCCGCGGCGTGAACTGTCATCAATCGCCGGAATGACAGATGAGGCGTTGGCACACGCCCGCCTCAGAAGTTCCCCATACTTTTGGCTGATCCGAAATGGATGGGCAGGTGCGGGGTTATTGACTAGTGTTGCCAGGTTCCTCTGACAAAAAATTCCGGGAGAAAAAAATGAAGTCGGGATTGTTGGCCGCCGTTGCGGTGGGTGGTCTTTTGCTCGCCGCGCCGGCATCGGCGCAGGGCGTCAAGATCGGTATTCTGAACGATCAATCCGGGGTCTACGCCGATTACGGCGGCAAATGGTCCTTCGAGGCCGCCAAGATGGCGATCGAGGATTTCGGCGGCGAAGTGCTGGGCCACAAGATCGAAATCGTCTCCGCCGATCACCAGAACAAGCCGGACCTCGCCTCCGCCATTGCACGGCGCTGGTATGAGGTCGAAGGCGTCGACATGATCACCGAACTGACGACCTCGTCGGTCGCGCTCGCGATTCACGATCTGTCGAAGCAGATGAAGAAAATCGACATCGTCGTAGGCGCGGCAACCTCGCGCCTCAGCGGCGACGCCTGCCAACCCTATGGATTTCACTGGGCCTACGATACCCACGCGTTGGCGTTCGGCACCGGCGGCGCGCTGGTGGAATCCGGTGGCGATAGCTGGTTCTTCATGACCGCGGACTACGCGTTCGGCCATGCGCTGGAAAAGGACACAGGCGACTACGTCAAGGCCAAGGGCGGCAAGGTGCTCGGCGCGGTCCGCATTCCCCTGAACACGGCGGATTTTTCGTCGTTCCTGCTGCAGGCGCAGAGCTCGAAAGCCAAGATCATCGGCCTCGCCAATGCCGGCCTCGACACCACAAACTCGATCAAGCAGGCGGCTGAATTCGGCATCGTCAAAAGCGGCCAGAAACTTGCCGGCCTGCTGCTGACGCTCGCCGAAGTCCACGGCCTCGGGCTCGAGGCCGCGCAAGGCCTGGTGCTGACGGAAGGCTACTACTGGGACCGCGACCCCAGGAGCCGCAATCTCGCCGAACGCTTTTTCAAGCGTACCGGCCGCATGCCGAACATGATCCAGGCCGGCACCTATTCGGCGACGCTACAATATCTGAAGGCGGTCAAGGCGGCAGGCACGAAGGACACCGAGGCGGTCGCCAAGAAGCTGAAAGAGCTTCCGGTGGACGACGACTTCGCGCAAGGCGGCAAGGTGCTGGAAAACGGCCGCATGGTGCACGACCTCTATCTGTTCGAGGTCAAGAAGCCGTCTGAATCGAAGAAGCCGTGGGATTACTACAAGCAGCTTGCTGTCGTGCCCGGCGACAAGGCGTTCCCGGCGGCCAAGGATTCCGGCTGCCCGCTGGTGAAGTAAAAAGCCGTAGGGTGGGCAAAGCGAAGCGTGCCCACCATCTCGCAGCTCGTTCGCTGATGGATGGTGGGGCACGTCGCTTCGCTCCTTTGCCCACCCTACGAGTCTTCGTCGATCAGCCGCGGCGTATGGGTCCCTGCTTTCGCAGGGACGACGAACCGGGGCCCATTCTACTTTGCATGGGGTTGTTTTCGATATTTTGTGTCTGGGCCGCTAATAGCCCGTCATTTCCAGATAGCCCACTCCCGTATGGCTGCCTGCAAAGCGGATCGGGCCTTCCCAATAGGGAAGGCTGGTGCCCATCCAGCTTCTCGGATTGAGCGCCCTGCATTCGATCGCGAGCGCCATTTTCGCAATCGCGATGCGCCATGCCGTCGGGATCTTTCGTCCCTCGATAACAGTGACAGTCAGGGGCGTCATGGCGATCTCCTCGGAGCCGAACGTCTCGGCCGTGCCGTCGGGCGCGATCCATTTGCCGGAGCCGTAATGCTGGCCGTCGGTCTGGCGCATGCGGTACAGCATCAACTTGTCGCCGGAATTGAAATGCAGCGAGAGCCAGTCCCATCCGCTTTGATCGGAGGCCAGTGGCTGGCTGCTCCACTCGCGATCGAGCCAGGCCATCCCGGTGACGTCGACAGGCCTGTCGTCGATGGTGACGATGCCCTTCGCCGTATAATGCGGCTGGCTGTAATAATAGGAGGCCTGCTCGCGCAGCGATTTGCGGCTGTAGCCGCCGTCCCCCTGCAGCACGAGCGGACGAACTGCGTCGAGGCGTAGCGCGTAGCTGAAATCGGCGCCCGATGCCTTCAGCTCAAGCGGTGCAACATTTTCGCCATTCACTGGTACTAGTCCGCGCATCTCCCACGCGTCGATCCAGGCATGAAACGGCTCGGCCTCCACGCCAGCCTGGCCAACGCCGCCGCGCGCAAATGTCTGGCCGACGCGATGGGTATCGGCGCGCGTGACGGCGGCATGGCCCATCCATATCTGCTGGTTCGCCCAGCCTTCCTGCGGCCCGCCCGGCGCGATCGCCTGGCGAAACAGCGTCCATTGGGCGCCGTAGGCAACGCCATTGGCATCGGCGAGATTGGCCGTCACATACCACCACTCGATGCGAAATTCCGGATGTGGCCCGTGGTCGGCGGGAAATGCGAATGTCCTGCCGGGTACGACCGCCGCAAATCCATCCGCGCTTTCACCAAGCCCCGCAAAACCCTGCGCGAGCGCCTTGCCACTGAGCCCCGCGAGAAGCGCGCCGCCGACGAAGCCGCGGCGGGTGATCGGGCCGCTACCGTTCATTGGCAAAAATCCTGATCAGGCTCGCCGGCTGCATGCGCGCCAGCCGGATGACGGGGAGCGCGGCCGCGGCGAGGGCGGCCGCCATCGCGACGCCTGTGAGCCACAGCAATTGCGTCGGGAAGACGTGAAACGGCAGCCGCCAGCCGAACGCCTTGACGTTGACGACCGCGAGCAGACACCACGCGACCAACAGACCGAGCGGAAGCGCGAAGATGGTGGTGATCAGCGCCACCGACATCGTCTTGAGAAGTTCGATGACCGCGAGCCGCCGCCGCGTGATGCCGATCGCCCATAGCGGCGCCAGTTGCGGCAGCCGGGAATTGGCAAGCGTGAGCAGGCTCGTCAACAGCGCGACGCCGGCAACGCCGAGCGTGAAGGCGTTCAGCGCCGCGGTCACCGCAAAGGTGCGGTTGAAGATCCGTGTCGATTCCGCCTTCATCGTCGCCTGATCGGCGACATTGCGGTCGCCAAGCGCGAACTTTTCCTGCAGTGCCGAGATCAACGCCGGTATCTTTGGCGGGGCGACCCGCAATCCCATGCGCGTCAGCGGAATTTCCGGAAAGCGCCGCGCCAGCGCGGCGAAGTTCACCGCGATCTGGCCCTTGGGGTTACCGTAATCGGCATAGATGCCGACCACGTCGAGTGCCCAGTTTCCGCCCGACGCGGGCACCTCGATGCGGTCACCGACGGAAAGATTCAGACGCCGCGCCAGTTGTTCGCTGACAAGGGCCGCATTGCCGGGACGAAGCTTGATCCACGCATTTTCAGCCGACTGCAGCAGCGGCCAGTTGTCGCGATAAATGGCGTGATCGGGCAGGCCCAGCACCTCGATCGGAGCGCCCGCCAATTGCGTATCGGCGCGGCCGCCGGGCAGGATCGCTTCGACCTCGGGGCGCTCGCGCAGCCACGCCTTGATCTCGTCCGCCTGCGCGTCGTTGGCGGCGCTGACATAGACATCGGCCGCCAGCCGCCCGTCGAGCCAGACCAGAAACGTGCGGCTGAAACTCTCGACCATGGTGGAGACGCCGACATTGACTGATAGCGCGAGCAACAGCGCCATCAGGGCGAGCGACAGCCCGGATAGTTGCTGACGGCTGTCCGCCCAGAACCAGACGCTGACCGGGGCTCGCGCATAGCGCTGACCAAGCGACAGCATGAATTCCAGAAACATCGGCAGGATCAGCGCCGCGCCGAGCATCAGCGCCGCGAGCACGGCAAAGCCTGAAATGAGGGAATCGCCGAACCAGAGAAAGCATGCCGCGGCGGCGAACGCTGCGAGCGCCAGCGCGCTCTGGTAGGTCAGCCAGCGCCGCTGCGCCTGTTGCCAGGCGAAAGGCTGCGCGGTGGCGAGCAGCGGCAGCCGCAGCGCCTTGGTCAGGCTGGCGGCGGCGGCAGCGAGCGCACCTGTTATGCTGATGGCGACACCCGCGATCCACCATTGCGGCTTGAGCGTCAGGTGTCCCGGAATCTGCGCGCCATAGAGCCCGCGCAGGGAGGCGGCGACATCGGGCAGCAACGCGCCGGCGATGAAGTAACCGCACACGAGACCCATCAGCCCTGCGATCAGCGCCAGCGACACCAGCTCAAGCACCAGCACGCCGTTGAGCATCCGCGCCGAGACGCCGCAGGCGCGCAAGGTGCGCAGCACCGGCAGCCGTTGTTCGAAGGCTAGCCCGATTGCCGAATTGACGATAAAGAGCCCGACAAAGAACGACAGAAAACCGAACGCGGTCAGGTTCAGGTGAAAACTGTCGGTAAGGCGTTCAAGGTCGGTCTCCGCATCCGGTTCGATCAGGCGAAGCCTGTCGCCGGCAATGCTTTCAAGTGGTGCGTGCCTGCCCGTCGTCTTGCCGATCAGAAGGCGCGAGAGCTGATCCGGCATTTTCAGCAGGCTCTGCGCGATGCCGATATCGACGACCAGAACGCCGGGCACCAGGTTCGGCTGCACGCGAAGCGGCGGCAGCAACGCGCCGCCATTGGCCTCTGGGCGGGCGCCCTCCGCGAGTTTGAGATCGGAAAGCGTTTCGGGCGCGACCAGCATCGCGCCCGGCGGCGTCATGAAGGCTTGCAGATCGGCCTTGCCGACCGCAGGCGCGTTGCCGACTTCCGCGGGCAGCGTCACCGGTTCGATACCCAATAGCCGGAACGACCGTCCCTCGATCTGCACCCGGCCTTCGACCATCGGCGAGACCGGCCAGCCGGCGCGGCGCAAGTCGACGAAGAGTTTTTGCGGAACGCTTCCGCCGTTGTTGGCGGCCAGCATGGCGGTGCGCGTCCCGCCGAACGTGGCGGCGGCGCGATCGTAGGATGTGCGCGCCTGCTGATTGAGCGCCTGCACGCCGCTCCACAGCGCGGTCGCCGAGATCAGTCCGATCAGCAAGGTCGCAAGCTGCATCGGATGCCGCCGCCAATGGCTCAGCAATACAGCCAGCGTCCACAGTGCGCGTTTCACGCGATCACCCCGGCATGGAGGTTCACCCGCCGGTCGAGCGTGGCGGCGAGCCTTTCGCTGTGGGTCACCATCAGAAAACCGCAGCCGCTGCGCGTCACCAGATCGCGCGCCAGCGCCAGCACCTCGTCCGCGGTGTCCTCGTCGAGATTGCCGGTCGGCTCGTCTGCAAGCAGCAGCAGCGGCTTTACGGCCAGTGCCCGCCCGATTGCGACGCGTTGCTGCTGGCCGCCGGACAATTGTTCGGGATAGCGTTTGAGGAAATTGCCGAGCCCGAGCCGCTCCACCAGTTCGCGGTGCCAGGCCGCGTCGTGACGGCCGGCGATGCGCGATTGGAAAACGAGGTTGTCTTCCACCGTGAGACTCGGAATCAGGTTGAATTGCTGAAACACCAGGCCGAGCCGGTCGCGGCGCAATTCCGCGCGCCCGGCATCGCTGAGTTCGCAGACCTGTGCATCGGCCAGCTTGATCTCGCCGCCATCGGCGGCATCGAGGCCTGCGATCAGATGCAAGAGTGTGCTCTTGCCACTGCCGGATTCACCCGTCAGCGCGACGCTCTCGCCCGCGGCGACCGTCAGGTTCACCCCGCGCAGCACCGCGACCTCTTCGCCGGCCGTGCGGTAGCTCTTCGTCAGGCCGGCCACATGAAGCACGTTGGAATTGCCGTTGGTCATGCGCGACGATGGACCGATCTGACCATGAAAATCCCCTGACGTGATGGCATGCAACATATCAGGGCGGGCGCCCCGGATCACGGCTTCAATCGCGCCGCGACGTGATCGTGATCCGGTTGTAACGCGCGCCTGCCGCAGCAGCCAGCAGTTGCGCAAGCGGGCGCTCGCGGAAAATCACGGTTGCCTTGTCCGCGACCCCCCTTGTAGCATTGGAACCGGCCGATCCTACAGAGCCAGCAAAGGTAAACGGGGAAACCAGCCATGACCGCGCAACCGACGCCGAAGGGCGCCTGGAAGATTACCTTCCTGCTGTTCCTGTTCATGCTGGTGAACTTTGCCGATAAGATCGTGGTCGGCCTTGCCGGCGCGCCGATCATGGACGAACTGAAACTCTCGCCGGAACAGTTCGGCCTGCTCGGCTCCTCGTTCTTCTTCCTGTTTTCGATCTCGGCCATCGTCGTCGGCTTCATTGTCAACCGCATCGACACCCGCTGGGTGCTGCTCGCGATGGCGGTGATCTGGTCGGTGGCGCAGTTTCCGATGGTTGGCACCGTCAGTTTCACCACGCTGCTGATCTGCCGCATCATCCTCGGCGCCGGCGAGGGACCGGCATTTGCGGTGGCGGCGCACGCGCTCTACAAGTGGTTTCCCGACGAGAAGCGAACGCTGCCGACCGCCATTCTCTCGCAGGGCTCGGCTTTCGGCGTGATCCTGGCGGTGCCGGCGCTGAACTGGATCATCGTCAATCATAGCTGGCACTACGCCTTCGGCGCGCTCGGCGTGGTCGGCCTGATGTGGGTCGTGGCGTGGCTGGTGATGGGCAAGGAGGGGCCGTTGGTGCAGACGGTCGCGATGGCCGCAGCCGATCCGCGCGTTCCCTATTTCCAGCTCCTGACCTCGCGAACATTCATCGGCTGCGTTGCCGCCACCTTCGGCGCCTATTGGGCGCTATCGCTCGGGTTGACATGGTTTACGCCCTTCATCGTCAAGGGGCTCGGCTTCTCGCAAAAAGATGCGGGTTGGATATCGGTGCTGCCCTGGGTGTTCGGGGCAACCATCGTGCTGCTGACCGGATGGATTTCGCAGGTGATGCTGACGCGCGGATACACGACGCGGGGCGCTCGTGGCGTGCTCGGCTCGGTGCCGCTGATCGTTGGCGGGTTGATCCTCGCCGTGCTGCCGTATGTCAACGGCGCGGGATGGCAGATCGCGTTCCTCGTGGTCGGCTCCGGACTCTGCGGCTCGATCTACGTGGTCTGCCCGCCGATGCTCGGCGAATTCACGCCGGTGCGGCAGCGCGGCGCCGTGATCGCGATCTACGGCGCGATCTACACGCTGGCAGGCATGATCGCGCCGTTCGTGATGGGCGCCGTGATCCAGAATGCGGCGGTGCCGCTCGACGGTTACATGACCGGTTTCACCATCAATGCGGTGGTGATGGTCGCGTCGGGCCTGCTCGGGCTGCTGCTGCTGTGGCCGAATACGGAGCGCGCAAGGCTGATGGCGCAAGCGGCGGTGCAACCGAAATTCGCGTGAATCCGCGAGTTACGCGTAGGAGCGAAGCGACGCTTCACCCGCCCCTTGAGGGGGCGGTCGGCTCACATGGAGCGCAGCGCAATGTGAGACGGGGCGGGGTGACGGTCTCTCAACTCGGAGACTGTTGGACGTTGAGAGACCGTCACCCCACCTCGGTTCGCATTTCATGCGAACCGATCCTCCCCCTCCAGGGGAGGATGAAGCTCAACTCGCCGCCGCATCGAACTGCGGCTTGCTCCCCTGCGCGCCGCGCACCAGTTTGCCCGGGCGGGCGCCGGTGGCCTTGCCGCCGCGCTGCGTCACCACGCCGGAGACGATGGTGGCCTCATAGCCGTCGACCTGTTGCATCAGGCGGCGGCCGCCTACGGGGAGATCGTAATGCACCTTCGGCGGATGCAGATGCAGCCGGTCGTAGTCGATCACGTTGACGTCGGCCTTGAAGCCGGGGGCGATCACGCCGCGATCGTAGAGGCCGACCGAGAGTGCGGTCTTGCGCGATTGCGCCGCGATCACGAAGGGGATCGAGAGTTTTTCGCCGCGGGTGCGGTCGCGCGTCCAGTGTGTAAGGAGATAGGTCGGGAAGCTGGCGTCGCAGATGATGCCGCAATGCGCGCCGCCGTCGGAGAGCCCCGGCACGGCATTGGGATCGCGCAGCATCTCTCGCGTCGCATCGAGATTGCCGTCGGCATAGTTGAGGAACGGCACATAAAGCATGCCGCGGCCTTCGTCCGTCAGCATCGCGTCATAGGCGAGTTCTTCCGGCTGCCGGCCCTGGCGCTTCGCTTGCGCGCCCAGCGTATTTTCTGGCGGCTGTTCGTAATCCGGCGGATTGCCGAGCAGGTACATCTTGTCGTAGTTCGGCCGGAAGAACAGCGGATCGTCGGTCGCGGTGGCGTGCTCGCTCAGGATGGCTTTCCGTACGTCCGGCTGGCGCAGGCGCGCGAGCCGCTCGGTGAGGGGCAGATGCGCGATCGCCTGGTAGCTCGGATGGGTCTGGAACGGGTTGCGCGACAACTCCAGCCCGAGCATCAGCCCGACCGGGCGGGCGGCGATCTGCGCGGTGATCGACAGGCCGCGCGCGGAAGCGTCTCTGATCGTGTCGAACGTCTGGCGCCAGCGCTGCGGCGCCTTGTCGTTCTGCGTGATCGAGAACGAGACCGGGATCTTGGTGTTCTCCGCCACCCGCAGCATCATCGGCAGGTCTTCGTCGATACCGGAGAGATCGAGCACGAACTGAAAGACGCTGCGGCCTTGCGCATGCATCGCCGCCGCAATCGCGGTCAGCTCATCCTCGCCGGCCTTTAGAGTGGGTGTAAAATCGCCGGTCGAGGTGCGGTGGTTGAGCGTGCGCGACGTCGAAAAGCCGAGCGCGCCTGATCGCACGGCATCGGCAGCCAAAGCTGCCATCGCCTTGTTGTCTTCGGGCGTGGACGGATCGCGCCGCGCGCCGCGTTCGCCCATCACGTAGACGCGCAGCGCGGCGTGTGGCAGTTGCGCGCCGATATCCATGTCGAAGCTTCGCTTCGACAGCCACTCCATGTAATCCGGAAAGCTTTCCCAGGCCCAGGGAATGCCGGCGCTCAGCACCGGCTCGGGGATATCTTCCACGCCTTCCATCAACTGGATCAGCCTGACATGGTCGGCTGGGCGGCACGGTGCGAAACCGACGCCGCAATTGCCCATGATCGCGGTAGTGACGCCGTTCTGCGAGGAGGGCGTGATGTCCTGGCTCCAGGTGACCTGGCCGTCATAGTGGGTGTGGACGTCGACAAAGCCCGGCGTGACCAGTCTGCCCTTGGCGTCGATCTCTTCCTTGCCCTTCGCTGCAACCTTGCCGACTTCGGTGATGCGACCGCCGGATATTGCCACATCGGCTTCGAACAATTCGCCACCCTTGCCATCGGCAACGGTGCCGCCGCGGATCACGAAGTCGGGGGTCGAGGTCATGGCTTCCATCCCGGTTCTGGTTTTGTTGGCGCATCATCCGACGCTGTCAGATGCTGTCAACCGCCGCCGATGAGGCTCAGGAATGCGTCACCGGCGTCTACGCCTTGATGGGTTCCGCCGGCTTGCGGTCGGTGACCAGCGCCAGCAGCACGGTCAGGACCATGAAAGCGACGGACGCGCCGAACACCCAGTGCGGCAGGCTCTGATCCATGATCCAGCCGAACAATAGCGGGCTGAGGATGCCGCTGAAATTGAAGCCGGTGGAGACGATGCCGAACGCGCGGCCCGCTGCGCCTGCCGGTGCGGCGTTGCGGACCAGCATGTCGCGCGAGGGCGCGATGACGCCGCCGAGGAATCCGGCCAGCCCCATCGCGACGGTCAGCACGGCCGGCGGCAGGTTGATCGTCGCAATGACTGATATGATGACGGCGTTGATCGCAAAGCACGCTGCGGCGACATTGCCGTGCCGCTGGGTACGGTCCGCGAGATAGCCGCCGGCCAGCACGCCGGCCGCGCTGGCGCCGAGAAAGGCGGTGAGCGCGATATTGGCGGCGGAGAATGTCACGCCATAGCCGCTCATCAGCGCGACGACGCCAAAATTGCTGATGCCGGCATTGGACAGGCCGAGCAGCATGAAGAAGATCGTCAGCACGATGATGGCCGGTGTGACGATGCTCTGCTGCGGTGCCAGCGTGCCATCGGTGTTGCGATCGGCTGAACTCGCATCGGGAATTCTGACCGCGATCAATAGCAGCGCCACAACGGGGCCGACAGCGCCGGCCACGATCAGCGCGCCGAGCCCGCCGACGGTTGCCACCAGCGCGGCCATGATCGCTGGCGCCACCGCGCCACCCAGGAAGCCTGCAAAGGTGTGGATCGAAAACGCCCGGCCCATCCGCGCTTCGTCCATATGCGTCGACAGGATCGCATAGTTGCACGGGTGATAGACGCTGTTGGCAAGGCCGAGCAGTGCGGCGCAGACGATCAGCGAAACGTAGCTCAGGTGCAGGCCGAGCATGATCAGCGCGAGGCCGCCGATGGTGAGGCCGATCAGCAGGACTTTTCGCGCGCCGATATGGTCGGCGAGATAGCCGATCGGCGCCTGCGTCAGGCCGGAGACGACGCCGAATACGGTCAGCGCGAAACCGAGCTCGATATAGCCGACGCCGAGTTGTTCTTTAAGGAACGGAAACAGCATCGGCAGCACGAAGAGATGGAAATGGCTGACCCAATGGGCGACCGAAATCGCAGCGAGCGTGCGCAGCGAAGTATCCGCTTTAGCTTGTCGCGGTGCGGCCAGAATGTCGACCATGTCAGCTCAAAATCCCGTGTCTCTTACGGCCCGGCTGGGCACGGGCGAAAATATCGTCCAGCCGTTATTTGTCCATGAATGCCGTTGCATAGCTGCCCCGGCGGAGCGCAGGGACACGCATTGAATCGGAAGACAAAAGCGGTCCGGCGCGGCAATGATCCGATATGCTGGTTTTCAGCGATCAAACTCGCGCGTAGCGGTTTCGGTGCGCATCTGCTCGATTTGAAGAGCATTCGTGTGATCGAAGCGGAGAGGTTTGGCGCGTGAGTCGTAGGGTGGGCAAAGGCGCTCTTGCGCCGTGCCCACCATCTATCCTAGACCGCGATCCTGAATGGTGGGCACGCTTACGCTTTGCCCATCCTACGAAGTACCAGCCGCTACAACGGCTCATCATCATTGCCGTGGCGGTCGCGCTTCGGCGTGGTGAAGTCGCCGTCCTCGTAGTCGTCATCCTCGATCGGCGCACGCTCCGGTTTTTTCGGCTTGTCGTCGCCTTGCTTCGGAGGCGCGGGAGGCTCGTTCTTCCTGCCGGTTCCGCCCATGTGATGCCTTTTGCCGGATCAATCGGCGTTTGCGCTGCATGCCGATTCGGAGTATCGGCATGATCTCAATCTGATTGGGTTTGGCCGGCATGTTAGCGCTGACCACAAGAACTTTCCTGCCCTTTTTGCGGCGTTCAGTCCAAAAGGGCCTTCACACGGAGCCAGCATGAAGAAGCCCCGCCCTGCGGCGGACGAACCGCAGCCGCGCAAAACCATCCGCGCCGACAAGGCGCCGACCACCGGTTACTCGCTGGTGGTGGATGGTCATTTCAAATCGCATCACGACACGGTTGAGGCCGCCGAAGAGGCGGGCATGGCCTTGAAGAACCGATTTCAGATGCTTCAGGTTCAGGTCTACGATGCCGAGAACAAGACGCGTTCGATGATCGATTGGCCGGGGCCGGCGTAACGCTGCGGATATCCGACGTTACTTTTCGTCACGGCCGGGCAAAAGCGCGAAGCGCGTCTTCGCGCTTTAGCCTGGGTATGACGAGACACCCGCAAGAGTCCTACCTAAGAGTCCTGCCTCAGGTTCGCCGTCCGCCGTTCTGCTGGCTCGCCAGCCAGTCGGACAGGGCCACCGGCTTCTCGTTCGACCGCTTGGCACCGGCGGGCGCCTTCTTTGCGGCCTTCGCGGCGGGAGCACGTTGCGGCTCGGCTGCCTCGCGCGCGAGGCGCAACGCCTTCAGCTTCGCCATATTGTCGAGCACAGCCTTGGCGCTGGCGTCGCGTTCGGCCTTGCCGGATCTCGCGTCCTGGGCGGCCCTTGCCACCTTGTCGGCGCGGGCCTGGGCGCGATCACGATCTTCTTTCGTCATTTCGGGTCAGCCTCTTTTCGCAGCCTTGGTCTTGGCCTTGCTTTTGACCACAGGTTCCGGCGGGTTTTCACGGTCGGCCGCTTCCTTTGCCAGACGGAGCGCGCGCAACTTCTCGGTCCGCTTTCGGATCGCGATGTCGGCGGCCGCGATCTCGGCCATCGCCTTGATGCCTTCGACTTCCTGGGTGCGCTTGCGATTCAGCCTGATTTCTTTCAGTTCCGCGGCGCTCTTCGGCTCATCGTCCATGTCATACCTCTGAAATCACGACAGATATCGTCGAGCGGTTTTGGGGCGGTTTACCACGGATCCGGGCGCAGAGGATGTTATTTTCGGTCGAAAAAGGCGCACTTTCTTGTCAAATCAGCCCTCCTGATGAAGGGCCGCTTCGTCGTCGGCCTCGTCTGGGGCCGCAGAATCGAAGCTCGCAAGCCAGGCGGTCAGCGCCGCTGACGCATGTCCCTGCGACTTCATCTGCCGCAACGCAATGCGGACGCTGATCCGGCCATGGCGGTCACCGGCCACCGCCATGGGCGGCTCGCCGGCCAACACCGCATCGACCACCCGCCGCTTGGCCGCAAGTGCCACGGGATCGCCGCACGTGGCCATCATCGCCTGAAAGGCATGATGGTGCGTGGCGTCGAACGGCCGGGCCTCACCCAGGCCGTCCCGCGCCGGATGCGGCGGATAGAGATGGGCGCAGGGAACGAGACCTTCAGGGACCGGCTCGGTGGCAGGATGGGTGCGGCCACTTTTCAAAAGCCTCGGCAGCACATGGGTGTGGGGGCCCTCCGGGCTCTTGCCCGACGGCGGCGGGATCGGCTGATAGACCTCGATGCGGCCGAGCCGGCTGATGAAGACACGGTGCGGATTGGCCACGAGGATCATGGCCATGGCGGGATTGCCGGGTTCGAATACGGCGCGGCCGGTGTGCTCACGCAATCGCGCGGCGAGGACGTGATCGCTGATGCGGACGCAGAAATCCGCCTGCAGCCCGCCAAGGCCGAGATCGAACAGAACGGAATCCCGATCTTCCTCCCGCGGTGCATGATGATCGGGGCCGATCTCGGTCAGCGCAACGCGCTGGTTCATGGCGCAATCATGCGTTGGTAGGCAAAGTGCGACCCTTTGATTCCACCCGGTTTTGGTGATGCCCTCCGACGCGAAGGCGCGGATGGCAGCATGCGGTTTGAGGGCGATACCGCCACGCGGTGTCACGGCCGAAACGACTTCAGCCGACTGGACGAGGCGTACTGTCTCGTCGCGGTCGCGCGAAAATTCGGCGATGGCGCCGAAGGTGCCGAGGCTCCATTGCGTATCGGGATTGGATATTTCCCGCTGCAGGAGATCGATGGCTGCGGCGCTCATCGCCGCCTGCGGAATGGAAGTGGTTCAGGCATGAAAGGACATTCTCCCTGGCAATGCCAAAGGAGAATACCGTCTGGTCAGGTCAGGACAAGCCGGTCCGGCGGGAAGCCAAACCGGCCGCTCCGGTCAGAACGTCGCGCCGACCTTCACCATGTAGGTCCTTCCTGGCAGCGGATAGGCCGAGAAGCGGCCGGGTGTGAACGAACTGGCGATGGCGTAGTCGTAGTACAGCGCATCGAACAGGTTGTTCACGCTCAGCGACCAGAAGAAGCGCTCGTACTGTCCGCTAAGTTTCAGATCGGCGGTAGCACTGGCCGGAATGGGTCGCTGGGTGTTGGCTTGGTCGTTGTCCATGAAGCGCTCGCTCCAGGCACGTACGGTGGCGTCGAACACCAGGTAGTTCTGCCAGATATTCCAAGTCACGCCGCCCATGGCTGTATAGCGGGATACCAGCGGGACGTCGTCGCCTGCGAACGGCCCTTCGCGAAAGACAGCGCGCGTATAGGCCATGCCGCCGCGGAGCGTCACGGTGTCGCTGACGCGCAGCGAAGCGCTGGTCTCCGAGCCGTAGCGGCGGGTTGGATCGAGGTTCACGTTGAAAAACAGCGCCGGGATGAAATGGATCTCGTTCTCGAGGTCCATGTTGTAGATGCTCGATTGCATCTGGAATGCGCCGGCCTTGACGCGAAAGCCACCTTCGACGTCGTGTGAGGTCTGGGTTTTCAACTGAAAGGTCCCCGGAACGAAGAAAGGGCCGCTGGAGACGCGTTCATCGACGGTCGGAGTACGGAACGCGCGCGCGGCGCGGCCAAACACCGAGAATGTGTTGTTGAGCCGGTGCTCGAGCCCGACGTGCAAGGCGTATTGCGTCTCGTTGCTGTCGAGCGGGGAGGCCTGAGCGCTGCAATTAAAGAACATGGCGCAACCGGGCGCGTTGGCGTCGAACCGATCCCGGGCGCTCAGGCTGGTGTTTTGAATCCTGGCACCATAGGAGAAATCAGTCGTCGGCAACAGGCCTACGGTGTGCTGCCAGTAGCCGGCCACCGTCTGTTGCGACAGATCGTAGATGTGGGTCGGCGCAAGGCCCTTGAACGCGCCGCGATCCTGCTGGAACGTCGCGTCGTAATAATCGATGCCGGTCAGGATCTGTGAGGGAATCCCGAAGATCGAGTTCTTGACGCTCAATCTCGGCGTGATCGACCAGGTCAACAATGATGCGTCGTTATAGGTGGAGGAAAAGCTCGGAAGCGGCGACGCAAACGGTACCGTGCCGAAGAACCCGCTTTGCGTATCCTTTTTCCGCACGCCGCCGTCGACGATGAGCTCGGCGCCGTTCCACAGCGTTTTGGTGAAGCCGGCGGTGGCGCTGGCGCCCTGCTGATTGCCGTAATCGAACGGCGTGGCGGCGCCCCGGCGGTTCGTGACCAGTTCGTTGACGCCTATCGAGGGATCGACGATGCGACCGCCCGGAAAACCGAGCTTCTGGTCGTCGCCGGTCACCGTCAGGAAGGCCTTGAGGTCGGGAGTGGTGTAATTGATATTGCCGACCCCGTTGCGCTGGTCGAGCGCATTATTTTCGCGATAGCCGTCGGACTTGATGGCGTTGCCATAGAACGACGTCGACCATGGTCCCGAATTCAGCGCAGTCGAAACCGAGGCCATGCGCTGATTGAAGGAGCCGACACCGGCCTCTGCGCGCATCGCAACGGGTGGGCCGCCGACGCCGTTCTTCAGGACAATATTGATAACGCCGCCGACCGCATTGTCACCGTAGAGCACCGCGCCGCTGTTGCCGCGCGTGATTTCGATGCGCTCGATCGAATCGCGCGGAATGGTCGAGAGATCGACGCCGGCCATGTCGATGTCGTTGAGCCTTCGGCCGTTGATGAGCACCAGGGTGTTTGAGGTCGCGAAAGCGCCAAACCCGCGCAGGTCGACCGACGTCTTGGCGCCGTTCACGCCGCCAAAGAGAGACTGCAACTGCACGCCCGGCACCTGCGCGATGATCTCCTGCACGGTTTGGGCCGGCGAATGTGCAATCTCTTCGGCGGTAATAACGGTCGCCGACGCACCGACAATGCCGGAGAACTGCCGGCCGCCGCTTCCGCCGGCGCTTTGCGAGGCGCTTTCCGATGCGACGTTCGAGCCGGGCCCGGCCGCGGGCCGCGTGCCGGTCGACGGCGCAGCTGCCGGCACGACACGGCGCGAGGTCGATCCTTCATCGTAAGTCGGTTTTGCGCGGGTTCGGTTCGGGTCGGTGGGCGAGATTACCTCGATCGGCGGCAATTGCTCGGATTGGGCCTGCTGCGCCTCTGCGCCGGAAATGCCGAGCGATACGATGGGTACCAGGAAACTGCTGGTGAGCCAGAAGCGGCGCTGCCGCGTGGCGGTGGTGGAAGACATGGTCGAGACCTCGGTATGACGTCAGTGGCACGTCACAGCGAACCAAGTCTCACCATGTGCTTTGAGCAGCTTAGGTGAAGCTAATGCCTGTACTCCCCGACCGACATCTTCGCGTGTGACCACGGCTGACGGCAGGTCTCCTGGCTCGCGGGTCGTCACCCTTCGTCGCCTTCCCAGGACCGAGATTCCCAGTGGCCTATGACGAAGGATTCGCCGCTTACAGTTGCGGGGGCAGCCGCGGAATTGGGGAGTTTCCCCGCACCGCATTCCCTTTTGATCCCCAAAACGGGAACCGTCGGGAACTATGGTAGAAGTTTGTCAAAGTCCGAGTCAATCCGCCTTGGGCGCGCTCGCGATCCTCACTGGACGAGTGCGCTATTTTTGCCGCATGAGCTCTGCTGCCTGCTCATTGCCTGAGCTCCTGTACCGGGGCGGGTAAAACTGCTTTAGGACGATCGATGAGTGTTGAGGCCGTAACCGTGACCAACGAGGATGCCGCGCGCCGGCGGATCGGCGCGACCGCGGCGCTTGCCGTTCTCGTTGGGCTGCTGGTGCTGATCTCGCTCGGCATTGGTCCCGTGCGGCTGTCGCCGCTTTCGGTGGCGGAAGCGCTGTTCGGCAGCGGCAGGGACGTGGCGCAGGTGATCGTGCGGGAAATCCGCCTGCCGCGAACGCTGCTGGCACTGGCGATCGGCGCCATTCTCGGTCTGTCTGGCGCGTCGCTGCAGGGCCTTTTGCGCAATCCGCTGGCCTCGCCCGAGCTGTTCGGCGCCCCGCAATCGGCCGCGTTCGGCGCGGTACTGGTGATCGCGCTGGGGCTGGCTGACGTACACTCTTATGCGCTGCCGGTCGCGGCGATCATTGCGGCGTTCGCTTCCGTATTCGTGCTGCTGACCATCGCCGGCCGCAATGCCGGTCTGCTGATCCTCATCCTGTCGGGGCTTGCGATTTCGAGCTTTGCGGGAGCTGCCACCGCGCTGGTGATGAACCTCTCCAGCAACCCCTTCGTGGTGCTGGAGATCACGTTCTGGCTGCTCGGCTCGCTGGAGGACCGCAGCTTTCAGCATGTCATGCTGGCGTTTCCCTTCATCATTGCCGGCGCGATCATGCTGTTCAGCCAGCGCCATGCGTTTCGCGCGCTGAGCTTGGGCGAAGAAACCGCGCAGAGTCTCGGTGTCGATGTCGGCCGGCTGCGGCTGTTCGTCATTTCGGGCGTAGCGCTCGGCATCGGCGGCGCAGTCGCCGTGACCGGCACCATCGGTTTCATCGGCCTGGTCGCGCCGCATCTGATGCGACCGCTGATTGGGCATGATCCGGGGCGGCTTTTGGTGCCGAGCGCGCTCGCCGGCTCAGCGCTTTTGCTGGCGGCCGATATCGCGGTGCGCATCATCCCCTCGACGTCAGACATCAAGGTCGGTGTGCTGACCTCGATCATCGGCGTGCCGTTCTTCCTCTATTTGATCATGCGCGAACGCCGCGCGCTGGGCGGAGGTGTCGCATGAGCGAGCAAGCTCTGCTGACGGCAAGGGGACTTGGCGTAACGCTGGCCGGCCGCGTCGTGCTGAAAGACGTTTCGCTGGCGCTGTCAGCGGGGCATCTGGTGGCGCTGGTCGGGCCGAACGGCGCCGGCAAGACCACGCTGTTGCGGGCGCTGGCGGGATTGATCCCGTCCGAGGGCGAGATCGAGATCGGCGGCCATACGCTGGCTTCGTTGCCGCTGCGCGAAAGGGCAAAACGCTTTGGCTATTTGCCGCAGGGACATGTCGTGCATTGGCCGCTGCCGGCGCGCGATATCGTGGCGCTCGGTCGCTATCCGCATGGCGCCACCGATCCGGCGCGCCTGTCGCCCAGGGATGCCGAGGCGGTGCTGCGCGCGATGCATGCGGTCGATGTGATGGAGTTCAGCGATCGCCGCGTCACGGAACTGTCCGGCGGCGAGCGTAGCCGCGTCGCGCTGGCCCGCGCGCTGGCGGTGGAGGCGCCGGTCATCCTCGCCGACGAGCCGACCGCCTCGCTCGACCCGCGGCACCAGATCGACGTCATGAAGAATTTGCGCGCGACCGCCGACAAGGGTGTGCTCGTTATTGTCGTGACGCATGATCTGGGCCTGGCGGCGCGGTTTGCCGACCATGTGCTGGTGCTGCGTGAAGGCCGCCTGGTGTCGCAGGGCGCGCCGGCAGAGGCGCTGTCCGAGCAGGTGATGGCGGATGTGTTCCGGATCTCGGCCTATCGCGCGGAATTCCAGCACGAGGCGGTGATTGTGCCGTGGGCGGATATCTGATGCGACGGCGGCTGGCACTTCTGTTCGTGATGCTCGCGCTTTCGTGCGTCGGTGCGTCGGCGGCCACCCTGCCGCGCCTTGTGTCGATGAACGTCTGCACCGATCAATTGCTGCTGACGCTTGCCGACCCCGAACAGATTCTGGGATTGAGCCGATTTTCGCGGGACGGCTGGCAATCCCAGGCGGGCGACATCAGCCGCTATCCGGTGTTATCAGGAGGAGCCGAGGACGTGCTGCTCATCAAGCCCGACATCGTCGTCGCCAGCGCGTTCGACAAGCGCTCGACGCGGGAGCTGTTGAAGGCCAAGGGGCTTCGTCTTGCCGAACTCGCCGTGCCGCGAACCCTCGACGAAGCGCGGCAGCAGATCCGCGAGGCCGGCGACATCACCGGACACCCCGATCGTGCTGCTGCTGAAATCGCGCGGCTGGATGCGGCGCTGGCGCGCGCCCGCCGCGCGGTCTCGGAGCGGCACTATCGCGTGCTGCCGTTGTCGCGGCGCGGCTGGGTGGCGGGCAGCGACAGTTTTGTCGGTTCGCTGCTGGCCGAAACCGGCTTGCGCAGTGCGGCCGGCGATCTCGGTTTCAGCTTCGGCGGATTTGCCTCGCTGGAGGCGATCGTGAATCTGCGGCCGGACTTCATCGTGGTTTCGCAGGCCGGCGATTATGCGAGGGACGACGGCCAGGCATTTCTGCTGCATCCGGCACTGGAGCGCTTCTACCCACCGGAAAAGCGCATCGTGATTCCGGAACGCATGACCGAGTGCGGCGGCGTGATGCTGGCGGATGCGCTCGACGCGCTGACGGCAGAGGTGAAGCGCGTGGGGCGGTGATGCTTTCGTAGGGTGGGCAAAGCGAAGCGTGCCCACCATCTAGCGGCAATCCGTTGATAGATGGTGGGCACGGCGCAAGAGCGCCTTTGCCCACCCTACGGTCTTCACCCCTGAACCACCGGGCCGCCGATCTTCTTCCAGGCATCAATCCCGCCCTCGATATGCGCCGTATTTGCCAGCCCCGCGTTCTTCGCGGCGGTCACCGCCATAGCGGAGCGTTCACCGAAGGCGCAGAAGAACACGACGCGGCGGCCGGTGGCGGCGGCTACTTCGCGCAGCATGCCGCCGGGCTTCAGGCTCTCCGCGATGCCGGGGTAGGGCGCATGCAGCGCGCCCGAGATCGTGCCGTGTTTGGCGCGCTCGCTGGTTTCGCGCAAATCGACCAGCAGGATGTCGGGCCGGCCGAGACGGTTGATCGCGTCGCGGGCGCTTAGCGCTAGCCCCTGCTTGGCAAGCTCCTCCTGATGCAGGCCGACATGCATGTTGGCGGGCACGGCAACGTCCATCATCTTCGGGTTCGGCAGCTTCAGGTTGGCCATCAGCTCGATATATTCGTCGACCGAGCGTACTTGAAGACGCGGATTGTAACGCCGCTCCTCGCCGATGGTGGAAACCGTGTCGCCCTTGTAGTCGTGGGCGGGGAACACCATGGTTTCGTCAGGCAGTTTCAGCAGCCGGTTGAAGATCGATTCATATTGTGCGCGCGAAGAGCCGTTCTGAAAGTCAGTGCGGCCGGTGCCGCGGATCAGAAGCGTATCGCCGGTGAAGACGCGGTCGCCCATCAAGTAAGAATAGGAATCGTCGGTGTGGCCGGGCGTGTACATGACGTCGAGGCTCAGGCCCTCGATCATCACCTTGTCGCCGTCGGAAACCCGCATCGACACCACGTCAGCCTTGCTCTGCTCGCCCATGATGGTGATGCACTGGGTGCGGTCGCGCAGTTCGCCGAGGCCCGTGACGTGGTCGGCGTGCAGATGGGTGTCGACCGCCTTCACCAGCCGCAAATCGAGCTCGCGCAGGAGCTGGCAATAACGGTCGGCCTTCTCCAGCACGGGGTCGAGGATCAACGCCTCGCCGCCGGCGCGGCTCGCCAGCAGGTAACTGTAGGTGCCCGAAACGCTGTCGAAGAGCTGACGGAAGATCATGACCGCTGCTGCCGGATGTTGCTTCTCAAGTCTATCACATTATGGCCGGACGTAGCTCCAGCCCTGCTCTTCACGTCATTGCGAGGAGCGTTAGCGACGAAGCAATCCAGCTTTCGCGCAGGGATAGATGGATTGCTTCGCTTCGCTCGCAATGACGGGAGGGGGCCGCATTCGCGGCCTGCTCGCTCGCAATGACGGTGTGAGCGGTCATGGCCTCACCAATGTGTAGCCGTTCTCGGTCAAAAATAGTATTTGAGCGACACCGACCTGCACCGGCGTTGCCGCTGATATGAATTCCGGCCGCTTGCCGGCCTCGCGTTCGAGCGTATCGACGGTGTTGAGGCAGATGTCGAAACGCGCGCCCTGCACCACCAGGCTCTCGACCATCTTGCGGTTGGGATTTTCCGGGCGCAGCAGCTCGATGCCGGGACCGAACGCGACGACCTCGATCGCGACCTTGTCGGGATCGTAGTGCTTCATCAAATTGCTGGCGACGCTGAGCACGAGGCCCTGCTTGCGCGGGTCGTTGTCGGAGAGCTGCAGCACGACCTTGTGCTCGGCAAACGGCTTGTCCTGCAGCGGCGCCTGCTGGGCGCGGGCTTCGGGCGCGGCGGCTGCGATCAGAAGCGCCGCGGCCACGGTGCGAATGAATGTCGAAAAACCGCTCATCCCTGTCCCGCAATGCCCGGATTGTCCTCGACGCCTTTCAGCGTGACGCCAGGCAGCGACCGGTTGGGCGGCTTGCCGGAGCGGAGATGCCTGGCGACCACGTCCCAGACCGGCGCGCCGCTCTGCTCGTTGACCGAGGCCCACCCCGCCACCTTGTAGCTCTTGCCGGCTTGCAGCGCATGACCGTTGTCGAGCTTCAGTTCGGAAATCCGCTTGCCCACGCTCTCGTTCGGACTGCAGGTGTAGGCGAGGCCGCCGACGCGGACCATGTCGCCGCCCTGCTGGTAATAGGGATCGGCGTTGAAGAGATTGTCGCAGATGTCTTCCAGCACGTCCTTGATCTGGCCGCCGGTCATGGTCTGGACGTAGGTCTCCGGATAGGTGACGGCGGTCTGCGCCATCACGTCCTCCATCGTCAGTGGCTGGCCCGCCAGCGCGGTGGTGCCCCAGCGAAAACCCGGCGACAGCGCGATCTCGGCATTCAATTCGCCGCGCAGCGCGTCGCAGATCAGTTGATCCATCGTGCCGCTGAAATTGCCGCGGCGATAGAGCAGGCGGTCGGCGGCGGCAATCTTTTCGTCCAGCGCCGCCGCATGCGGCGCGCGTATCTTGTCGATCAGCGCCTGCATGGCGGTATCGGGCTTCAGCAACTCCGAAAACACCGGGAGCAGCCGGTAGCGTACATTGCTGACCTTGCCCTTGCCGACGTCGAGATCGAGCACCGCCAGAAACTTGCCGTTCGAACCGGCATTGGTGACGAGCGTGACGCCGCTTGCGTTGGTTACGGCGATCGGCTGCGGCACGGCGTCGTGGGTATGGCCGCCGAGAATGACGTCGATGCCGGTGACGCGGCTGGCGAGCTTGAGGTCGACATCCATGCCGTTATGCGAGAGCAGGATGACGGCATCGACCTTGTCGGTGTTGCGATGCGTATCGACGAGCTTTTGCAGCTCCTCGTCGCGGATGCCGAACTTCCAGTCCGGCGTGAAACGCTTCGGGTGCGCGATCGGCACATAGGGGAACGCCTGCCCGATCACGGCGATGCGATACCCGCTGATTTCCTTGATGATGGACGGCTTGAAGACGCGTCCCGAAGCCGGATCGAACGCCTTGGCGTCGTTGAAGGCGGCTTCTTCCGTGAGGAAGACGTTCTGCGCCAGAAATTCGCCCTTGAAGCGTTCGAGGTTGGCGCGCAGCGCCTTCTCGCCGTAGGTGAATTCCCAATGGCCGGTCATCGCCTCAATGCCGAGCAGGTTGGCGGCGTCGACCATGTCGGCGCCCTGCAGCGTGTTGGAAAGGCCGGTGCCCTGCCAGAGGTCGCCGCCGTCGAGCAGCAACGCGCGCCCTGCGCCGGCCTCGCTGCGCATCCGGTCGACCAATGTCTTCAGATGCGCGAAGCCGCCGAGCTTGCCGAAGCGGCCGGCAGCTTTCTCGAACTCGATGCAGGTGAAAGCATAGGCATCGGCACTGTCGGGCCGGATGCCGAAGCGGTCGAGGAAGGCCCGCCCAACAAGGTGCGGCGGGTTGCCGCGCATCGGCCCGACGCCGAGATTGACGCTCGGCTCCCGGAAAAACACCGGCCGAAGCTGCGCATGGGTATCGGTGATGTGCAGGATGCGCGCATTGCCGAAGCGCTCGAGATCGTAAACGCCCGCGTTATTATCGGCGGCCTGCGCGCGGAGCCGCGGCAGGCCACCCGTCAGGGTGGCGGCGCCCGCTAGCGTCAGGAAATCGCGGCGGCGGATGGTCATGCGGGTCTCCGCGCGTCGTAATGGCTCTTAATTGTTGAGCATAATCTTGGCGGAAAACCGGCTTCCACTTTTCCGGATCATGCTCTAGCGAATCTCCATTTCCTTCCAGCGGGTCTTCTCGCTGGTGGCCTGGAAGATCGAAGCCTTGGCCAGCGCCTCGGCTTCCTTGGCGGACGAGGTGGCCTTGTCGAAATCGCCGGCATCGGCCGACTTCTTCGCCGCCGCCAGCGTCGACGCCGTGGTGGTCCATTGGTTGCGAAGCTTGCCGGCTTCCTTGTTGGCGGCTTCAGCGGCGGCGTAAGCCGCCTTGAACTCGTCCTCGGAACCCGCGGCGAGCGCGGACGCAGCGCCCGCGGCCAGCAGCGCCAGAATCAATGCGAATTTCTGCATCATGTTCCTCATGGCCGCGCTCCCGGACCCGAAATCGGTAGCCCGTTGCTGACATAAGACAAATAATATTCGACGTTGCGATATTCATCGTCCTGCGGGCTGAGCGGCACGCCACGGATCTGGCTGTTGCAGGTGGTGAAGCGCCGGCTGGTGGTTCCCATACCGCTCCACTCCGAGCGGTAGATCGGCATCGCGTTGACGATGCCGAGCGCGGGCGCCAGGACTTCGGCGCGGATGCGCTCGCCCGGGCTTTGCACGTGGCAGGTGGCGCAGGAGAAATTGAGCTGGCCGCGCCGCGTGTAGAAATACTCCTTGCCGTTCTCGTAGGCCGCGAGCGCGCGCGGATCATCCGGGATCTTGATGTCCATCGGCTTGCCGCGCGAGGTGAAGGCCATATAGGCGGTCAGCGCCGCCATTTCGTCCTTCACATAGGAATACGGCGGTTCGCCATTGGCCTCGCGGCAGCGGTTCAAAGCCAATTCGAGCGTGATGACCTTGCCTTCCTTCTCGTCGAAGTAAGGGTAGTTCTGGCGGATGCCGATGCCCTTGTTGGGGAAGCAATCCTCATAGCTCTTGCCGTTCTTGAACGGCTTGGAAAACATCTCCTTGCCCATTTCGAGCGAGAACTCGTAAGGCGGGAATTGCTCCTTCTCCTGCCACTGCCGGTGCAGGTCCTCGTTCATAGAATAGGGGCCGTTGACGAAATCTTCGAACTTCACCTTCGGAAATTTGTCGGTGAAGAATTTCTGGAACGCCTTGGCGTCGGCGACGGGATCGACCTTGTCAGATGCGCCTGAGGGCAAGCTGCTCGCAAGCGTCAGCGCCGCGAATGCAAGCGCGGCGGAAGCCAGATAAATCGCGGATCGCAGCTTCATTGGATCTTCGCCGTGGTGGTGTCGGTCGCGCCCTTGTTGTCGACCCAGCTGATCTTCAGCTCGTCGCCCTTCTTGCCGCCCTTGAAGGCGAACTTGACGTAGGGATCCTTGGAGACGCCGCCGCCCCAATCGGCCGTGAACACATTCTTGCCGCCATACTCGAACGTCAGTTGCTGGATGAAGTGTGGCGGAATGATCTCGCCCTTGGCGTCCTTGATGAAGCCGGAATCCATCGGGTGCTGGATCAGTGCCTGCACCTCGGTGGTCTCGCCGCTCGAAGTGGCGCGCACGCGAATGGTCGATGCCATCTGAATTCTCCTAGCCTGTTCCTTGGCACATGATCTCCGCGCAAACGCGTTCCGCGTTTGTCGCGAGGAAAAACCGGTGTCTACATTCCCGGATCATGCGCGCTGCCCGTTAGCCGCCGCAACCGCCGACGGTGACTTTCACTTCCTTGTTGGCGCTGTAAAGCTTGCCGCCGGCTTCCACGACCACGATCACGTTGCTGGTCCGCGCCATCTTGATGCGGTTGGCGACGTTTGGAAGCGTGCCTGCCGGAATCCTGTAGGACGCCACCAGTGCGACCGGATTCTCACTGACCAGGAACGAGATCGAGGTCACGTCCGCCAGCGTCGTCGTCACCGAAATCGGAACCACGGCGCCGTTCTCCGCGATTTCGGGCGCGTCCATCTTGACCTTGTCCGAAGGCTCCGCCGTCTTGCCGTAGAGCGCCTTGATCGCATCGGCTTCGCTCTTCGCCTTGAACGCCTCTTCCGGGTATTTGTCGTTGGCCGCGGCGAGCGCCGGCGTCAGGCCAAACAGTGGATTGCCGAGGCCTATGAGCGCGACCGCGCCTGCACCCTGCAGGATCAGCCGCCGCGTGGCCGAAAATCCGACGTCAGTCATGTCCATCGTCTCCTAAAGCGTGCGCGCGCACGTCACAGCCTTAAATCTCTTGGTCTTGCTTCACAGCGTTTGCAGGAAATCAACGACCGCTTCGATTTCCTTTGGAGTCAGAATCCGGTTTCGTCCGAATGGCGGCATCACGGTCAGGGGATTGCGCTCGGTTTCATCGTGAACGATCGCAACGAGATCCGCGCGATTGGGATACTTGCTCTTGATGTCGATCAGTTCCGGTCCGATGGAGCCTGGAAGGTTGCCGCCCTTGATGACATGGCAGGTCAGGCAATTGCCCTTGCTGCGATCGAAGGCGAGCTTCTGGCCTTCGGCCGCGGCGGACTGCGCATGCGCCGTGCCTGTCGACAGGAAAGCGCCGATCACAAGCGCCAGCGCGAACGCCGGGAGCATTGCGGGTTTCGTCAGTGAATGGTCGGTCACAGGCGTTTCCGTATTTCTATTTCGGTTGCATGGTATCAAGCGGTCCGGTCGTGCGTGGCGTGAGATTCCTGCCTTCGGCCGTCGACGATATCCTGACATCGGCGGCGTTGACGCAAGCGTTCGTGCAGGGCTTGGCCATCGTATCGGGTCGCGGGTCGGTCCAGATGAAATTGTCGCGATTGCGCATTTTGACTTTCGGCAAGCTGTTGCGATCGGCAACGAATTCATGGGGAACGAGGTCGTTCAGGCTCAGAATATAGGCGGTCAAAGCATAAACGTCATCCGCTGACAATGTGTGCGGCGCGGCCATCGGCATGGCGCGGTTAATATAGTCCCACAGGGTCGGGGCAAACGGCCAGTAGCTGCCGACCGTTGGCTCCGGGCGCTCGTCCCGGAGCGATCCGACGCCGCCCACCAGCTTGGGAAAGCGGCCTTCGCCTTCGCCGAAGGTTCCGTGACAGGCGGCGCATTGCTCGGCATAGACGTCGGCGCCCCTGTCGACCGTGCCCTTGCCCGGCGGCAGGCCCGCTCCGTCCTGGCCGCGCACGTCGATGTCCCATCCGGCGATCTGCGCCGGCGTCGCCGCGCTGCCGTAACCGAACGAGCCGGGCTCCGCCGCGCCTGCGAGGCTTCCGGCCGCAAGCACGATGGCCATGATCGGCAGGCAAATCTTACGCGAGCTGTACATTGAAGACGCTTCCGTCTGATTTGACCTGCCAGGTCTGGATAGAATTGTTGTGGTAGACCGAGTTCGAGCCGCGCTGCTTTCGCAGCTCCGCAATTGTCGGTTGCACGTAACCGGTTTCGTCGATGACGCGGGATGCGACCAGCGCCGGGCGGCCGTCCCAGCGCCAGGGTAGTGTGAATTTCGTCAGCGCTTTCGACAGCACCGGCTCGTGCAGCCGCGCGGTCTGCCAGTTGACGCCGCCGTCCATCGAGACATCGACGCGCCTGACCTTGCCGTTGCCGGTCCACGCCAGCCCCCTGATTTCATAGAGGCCCGGCCCATCGAGCGGCTTTTCCGGGCAGGGAAAGGTGATGACCGATTTGGCATCGATCAGCCAGGTGAAGCCGCGCGAGGTGCCATCAGGCATCAGGTCGGTGTATTTCGAGGTTTCCTCGCGCGAGTGCCATGGCTTGTCGCCGAGCTTGATCCGGCGCAGCCATTTGATGTTGACGTTGCCTTCCCAGCCCGGCACCACCAGCCGCAGCGGATAGCCCTGTTCGGGGCGCAGCGCCTCGCCGTTCTGCGCATAGACCACAAGGCAATCGTCGAGACATTTGTCGAGCGGCAGGCTGCGGTTCATATGCGCGCCGTCGGCGCCTTCGACCATCACCCACTTCGCTTCTTTTTTGATGCCGACTTCTTCCAGCAGCGTCGACAGCCGGACGCCGGTCCATTCGGCGCAACTGACCATGCCGTGGCTGAACTGCAGCGAGTTCATCTGCGCGGCGCGCCAGTTCATGCCGCCATTGGCCGGGCATTCGATGAAATGGATGCGCGATATCGATGGAAAGCGCAGGATGTCCTTCATGGTGAGCAGCAGCGGGCGCTCGACCAGCCCGTGGATCATCAGCTTGTGCTGCGCCGGATCGATGTCGGGCCGTCCCGCATGGTGGCGCTCGAAGAACAGTCCGTTCGGCGTGATGATGCCGTGCAGGTCCTGCAGCGGCGAAAAGCTCACGGACGATTCCGCGCTGGCGGTGAGCCAGGGGACGTTGCGCCGGATGACGGAGGCTTCGGTATCCGCGGGCCGGCCATAAGGCCGGTCGACGACGCCCGCGCCGATCGATTGCGACCAGGGGGCGTCCGCAGGAGGAGATTCCTGCACGGGGTCGGCCATGGCGGGTTTGGCGCCTAGGGCAAGACTGCCGGTCAGCGCCGCGCCGAGGGTGAGAAAGCCGCGTCGCCCCAAAGGCGCGTCCGAGCTAGCAAGCTCGGAGGGAATAGCTTTGCTGCGTAACGGGTTATGCCGCACGTTTTCTTCCCCTCGCGGCCACATCGCCGCATTATTTCTTGCTTTTTTGAACCGGTATCGGCATTTGCTAATTTAGTCAATGCTAAAGAAAGGCTTGGGCGGTAGTATGATATCTGTGCTTCGCAGGCACGGAAAACCACTCCGGATTTGACCTATGAGAGCAGCCGCGGCGGCAGCCAAAGAGACACAATCCGCGCCCGATGCCAACGATGCGGCAGCGCTGAAGAAGCTGGCGAAGCAGGCGGGCGAAGCCGCGCAACTGCTCAAAATGCTCGCCAACGAAAAGCGTTTGCTGATCCTCTGCTTTCTGGCCGTGCGCGGCGAGATGACGGTCGGGGAACTCGTCGGCATCGTCAAGCTGAGCCAGTCCGCTTTGTCGCAGCATCTGGCGAAATTGCGCGCCGATGGCCTGGTCGAATTCCGGCGGACGTCGCAGACGCTGCATTATCGCGTGGCCGATGAGCGTGCATTGCGCCTGCTGCAGGTGCTGAAAGAGATTTATTGCGGCGAACTGAAGTGACGCCTTCGGCGTTTCAGACCCACAACGATTTTCAGGCGAGGCGGTAGTGGCCGAGTATGTAGTGGAGTTCGGCAAGGATGGCCGGCCGGTCGAACCGGACGGCCGGCTCGATGCGGCGGCGTTTCATCGCAACCATGCGCCGATCTGGGCGATGCTGCAAAAATTCCTCGTTGGCAAAGCGGGAGACGTCGTAGAGGCCGGCAGCGGCACCGGCCAGCATGTCGTTCATTTTGCAAAACACACCCCCGACGTCACCTGGTGGCCGAGCGATCTCAACGAGCGGCACCTGAAGAGCATCGAAGCGTGGCGCGCGCATGCCGTCTTGCCGAACATTCGTCCGCCGCTGCGGATCGATCTCACCGATCCCGCATGGTGTCCGGCGATGCATGACGGCGGCGGTCCGGCGGAATTGCTGGCGGTGTTTTGCGCCAACGTGATCCACATCGCGCCATGGCGCGTCGCCGAGGGCCTGTTCGCTGGCGCGGGGCGATATCTGCGCGCAGACGGGCGCTTGTTTCTCTACGGCCCGTTCAAGCGCGAGGGCAAGCACACCGCGATGAGCAACGCCGTGTTCGACACCAGCCTGCGCGAGCAGGATGTCGAATGGGGCGTGCGCGACATCGCCGATCTCGAAAAGCTCGCCGCGGGCGTGGGTCTCGCACTGATCGAAGCCGCGGAGATGCCCGCCAACAACATGATTTTGGTCTTCGCGCGATCGGACGCGTCGGCGTAGCGCCTTTCCGCACCTCAATGATAGGCGAGGCACCATCCTGGTCCGCGAAGCCAGCAGCGCTCGTCGGGAACGTCCTCGTCTCGATACAACCGTGTGATCTTCTGCCAGCCACCACCGGTAAAGGCTTCGGCAAGCGCTCGTTCGGACGCCTCGTCGCGGCTGCCGGCGCAGGGGAAGATCGCAACTGGCGATATCCATTGTGCAAGGTAGTTCGCGGCTCTTCGCTCAATTCGGAATACCGCGCCGGCACTCGCCATGCGCTCCGGCGCGACGCCGCCAAATCCCTGATCCGACGTCATCGGCATGATCAGGCGGCCACCATCGGCAAGACCATCGAGCCAGCGTGTCGCTGGCCGCGTGCAGCCGGCATTGACATAGATGACATCGGCGGCCTCGAATGGCACCTGCGTGCCGTCGCCTTCAATCACTTCGACATTCGCATAGGACGCCAGGTTGGCTCTGGCAAGCGCGGCGAGGCTCGCATCATATTCGATCCCCGTTACCCGCCCTGATGGCCCGACGAGATGAGCGAGGATAGCGGTGTAATAGCCCGCGCCAGTTCCAACATGCACCACATGCTCGCCGACCGCGGGCAAGGCCTGATGGATGAGAAGGGCGTGCAGCGACGGTTGCCCGTTATTGACGCCACGCTCGGGCACGAGCGCGACCACGTCGTCGATATAGAGATAGACAGGGTCGGCGTCGGGTGTCGACGCATAGTTGCGTAACCACCGTCGCACCAGCCACGGACCTGGGCCGAGAAAGTCCTCGCGGGGGATGGCGGCAAAGGCCTGAGCGAGGCGTGTATCGTCGACCACTGCGGCGGCAAGTACCTGCTTGGCGTATGCGGCGCGGACGATGCGGAGTTCGGCCTGCGTGTCCATTTTGCCTCCATCATGGCCTATGCTAATCATTCATGTGTGATTTGACACACAATCGTGTGTGTTAAATAGCATAACAGTCGTGGGGAGGCCAGATTGAAGAAGCGGCTTTATCCGGCAGTGCTGGAGCGCGGTCCGCGCGGTGCGCTCGGCGCGTGGTTTCCCGATTTCCCGGGCTGCGTTGCCGGCGGGCGGTCGCAGGAAGAGGCGATCGAGAAAGCGGAGGGTGCGCTGGCGCGAGCGGTGGACGGAATGGCCGAGCAGGGCAGGCCGCTGCCGGCGGCGACGCCGATCGAGCAGATCGTGTTGCCCAAGGGCGCCGACGTCGTCGCCTATTTCATTGTCGGGGTCGATCCGCCGGATCCGTCCGAGCGGGTGAACGTCTATTTGCCGAAGAGCCTGATTGCGCGGATCGACAAGCGCGCGACGGAACTCGGCATGAGCCGCTCCAGCTTCTTCGGCTTCGCCGCCACGATTGCGCTTGATTGGAGTCCGGGCTTCCCGCACACCGGCGTCGTTGATCCTCGCTCAAAGGTTCACAAGACCGGTGCGGTGCGAGCCGAAAAGAGACCAGGCAAGAAGCGGCCGTGAAAGGACGTTTTCGTGCGGCGGAATCGGAGCGTAATACGCGTAGCATCGTTGTAGGGTGGGCAAAGCGAAGCGTGCCCACCATTCCGAGCAGAGTGTGATGGCGGGCACGGCGCAAGCGCCTTTGCCCACCCTCACACCGGCGCAAGTCAGCTACACGGTGCCATCTGTCCAGCCGATTTTCTCTCTGAGAAACGCGTATCCCAGCGCGATGAACCCGGCGCGCTCGCGATTGTCCTTGCCATAGCCGTGACCACCGGCTGCCGGCTCGTAGAACCAGGCCTCATATCCCATCGCCTGCAGCTTGGCCGCCATCTTGCGGGCGTGGCCGGGATGCACGCGGTCGTCGCGGCGCGTGGTGGCGATCAGGATCGGCGGGTAGTTCTGGCCCGGCGTTGCGGTGTGATAGGCGGAATAAGTTTTCAGCCACTCCCACTCCGCGGGCTTGTCGGGATCGCCATATTCCGCGATCCAGCTCGCGCCCGCGAGCAGCTTTGTGTAGCGGCGCATGTCGATCAGCGGAATCGTGCAGAACAGCGCGCCGAATCTTTCGGGGTAGCGCACCAGCATGTTGGTGATCAGGATGCCGCCGTTCGATCCGCCTTCGGCGGCAATCCTGTCGGCGCGGGTCACGCCGCGCTTCACGAGGTCCGCGGCAACCGCCGCGAAATCATCATGCGCCAGCCGTTTTCCGGCGTAACGGCCGGCATCATGCCAGCGCGTGCCGAACTCGCCGCCGCCGCGGATATTGGCCTGCACCGTGGTGCCCCCGCGCTCCAGCCAGAGCTTGCCGAGTGCGGAATCGTAATATGGCTTCACGGCAAGGCCGAAGCCGCCATAGGCGCTCATATAGACCGGTGCATCGCCGGTCTCGGTGGCGGGACCGGTCTGCACATAGGGAATGCGCTCGCCGTCTACCGAAATCGCCTCACGGCTGGTGACGACGAGTCCGTCGGCGAAAAAGGTCTTCGGCGCCTGCTTCAATAAAGCGGGGCTGGCGACTCCCTCGATCAGCAGCAGCGAGGGCGGCGTCAACGGGTCCTGCACGTTGGCGAGCAGGTCGCCGTTGCTCTCGGCTTCGTGACGGTCGAGGCGCCAGACATCGACCACGCCGATTTCGGGAAGGCCCTGCAGTCTCGCGCGCGTCCAGCCGCTTGCTGACGGCGTGCAGATTTCGAACACCGGGCGCAACTCGTCAAGGATCGACAATACAAGTTTGCCGGCCGTCCAGAAAAAGCCCTGTAACGCCCGCCGTAGCGCCGGTTCGAACACGATGGTGAAGTTGCGGTCGCCGGCCAGGAAGGCCGAGAGCGAGATGCCGAGCACGCTGTCCGGCGCATAGGTGTTGCCAGCGACCGTCCAGGCTCCACGCAGTTTCACGACCAGCCAGTCCTGATGTGCTTCCAGCCAGATGTCGGTCGGCAAGCCGAGTTTCGTGTGTGGACCGGCCTCGGTGCCGAGCCAGATATTTTGATGGAAGAAGTCGATCCGATCGATGAACCACATCCGCGGTGTTGGGCCGGTGTCATCGACGCTGCAGTACGCGGCCATCCGGTCGGCCGGCACTTCGAATAGCACCGGCGCTCGTTCCACGGGTTCGCCGCGACGCCACAGCCGGACGGTTCTCGCATAGCCGGATGTTGTCGCCATGCCCTCGCCAAGGGCGCTCGACAGCAGGAGCGTGTCGGCGTCGACCCATTCGATCCCGCTCTTGGCTTCCGGCAAAGTGAAACCGTCGGCAACGAAAGTTTTGGTGTCCAGATCGAATTCGCGCAGCGTCACCGCATCGCTGCCGCCTTTCGAAAGGCCTACGATCACGCGCGAGTTTCCCGGCAGCGGCTGCGTCCAGTGGAGCAGCCAATCCCTGTCCTCTTCGGTGGCGAGGCGGTCGACGTCCAGCAGCGTCTCCCAGTCCGGCTCCGCGTTGCGAAAGTCTGCAAGCGTCGTGCGCCGCCAGAGGCCGCGCGGATTTTTGGCATCCTTCCAGAGATTGTAGACCAGCCCGCCGTGGCGCGCGACATAGGGAATGTTGTCGCTTCGGTCATAGATCGCCGCAAGCGTATCGCGATCCGTCTCGAATTGGCGGCCGCCAAAGCTTTCCAGCGTCAGCCGGCTTTGCCGGCCGACGAAGTCCAGCGCGCGTTCGCCTTCGATTTCCTCGAGCCAGAGATAGGGATCATCGTCGGGCGCGGCGATGGTCGGCCTGTCGTCGATTGCCATGCTTGAACTCCAGAAACACCGGTCGCTTGTACCGCAATAGGCATGATCGGGGCGACCTCGATGTAGGCTGTTGTCCGCGCGCTGTCCAATGTGCGCTCCTCGCATGGCGTGCGCCCGTTTGCGCCGGTTGATCGCGTCCCCTCACATCTTCATAGTGCCTCGCAATGAATTGATGAGGCTCCCTGCCCGGGGCCTGCCGGGCGGGAATGCCGATGCTGGATACGACAGCCACCGAAGAGGTCGCCAACGACGCCCGGGCGCGCGCCAATGTGCTGCGCCTGGCGGCGGCGCAGGCGTTGACCGGGGCCAATTCAGCGGTGATTTTCGCCACCGGCTCCATCGTCGGCGCGACGCTGGCGCCGACCATCTCGCTCGCCACCGTGCCGCTCTCGATGTATGTGCTGGGGCTCGCCGCCGGCACGCTGCCGACCGGCGCGATCTCGCGGGCTTATGGCCGCCGCATCGCCTTCATCATCGGCACCTTCTGCGGCGTGCTGACCGGCGCGCTCGCCGCAATCGCCGTCCTGTATGCTTCGTTCTGGCTGTTCTGCGGCGCGACGTTTCTCGGCGGTCTCTACGGCGCGGTCGCGCAGTCCTATCGTTTTGCCGCCGCCGACGGCGCCAGCACCGCGTTTCGGCCGAAGGCTGTGTCATGGGTGATGGCGGGCGGCGTGTTCGCCGGCGTGCTCGGTCCGCAGCTCGTGCAATGGACGATGGACATCTGGCCGCCTTACCTGTTTGCCTTCAGCTTCGTGGTGCAGGCGTTTGTCGCGCTGGTGGCGATGGCGGTGCTGTGGGGCGTCGATGCGCCAAGACCCGCGCCGTCAGATATGCATGGCGGCCGGCCGCTGTTCGAGATCGCGCGGCAGCCGCGCTTCATTGCGGCGGCGCTGTGCGGAGTGATTGCGTACCCCATGATGAATCTGGTGATGACCTCGGCACCGCTTGCCATGAAGATGTGCGGGCTGACCGTCAGCGATTCAAATTTCGGCATTCAGTGGCACATCGTCGCGATGTACGGGCCGAGCTTCTTCACGGGCTCGCTGATCGCGCGCTTCGGCGCGCCGAAAATCGTTGCGCTCGGCTTGCTGCTGGAGGCGGCAGCGGCAGGCATCGGCCTTGCCGGCATTACCGCGATGCATTTCTGGGCGACGCTGATCGTGCTCGGCGTCGGTTGGAACTTTGCCTTCATCGGCGCTTCCGCGCTGGTGCTGGAAACGCATCGGCCGCAGGAACGCAACAAGGTGCAGGCCTTCAACGATTTCCTGGTGTTCGGGATGATGGCGCTGGGATCGTTCTCGTCCGGTCAGTTGCTGGCGCATTACGGCTGGTCGATGGTAAACATGGTGGTGTTCCCGCCGGTGCTGCTGGGCCTAGTGGTTCTGTCGTTGGCGTCATTCGCAAAGCGCCGCGCGAAATTGCAGACGGTCAACGAGATTCCCGGTCCGGGTATCTGATCTTCAATTTTAATTGCAGGAGGCTTCATGCCGACGCGCGCCCGTCTTGATGAGTTCATTGCAGCCGTCGTCTCCGGCGATCATGCCGGGGCGATCGAGCGCTATTACACCGAGGACGCCAGCATGCAGGAGAATGCCGCTCCGCCGCGGGTCGGCCGCGATCTCCTCGTGGCGCATGAGCGCGCGGTGCTGGAACGGGTCAAGAGCGTGACGTCGACTTGCGTCGCCTCGGTCGTCGAGGGTGATCGCGTCGCAATCAACTGGGTGTTCGAATTCGTCTACCATTCCGGCAAGACCGGCCGGTTCGACGAGGTCGCGCTGCAGGAATGGCGCGGCGACCGGGTGTTTCGCGAACGGTTCTTCTACGATCCGTCGAAGCCGGCGGCCTAGCTGCCACCTGCTGACAGTTCGGTGCGCGTCGAATTGATGGTCCTTGTAGCTTTGTGAACTGTTGCCGACATGTGCCGGGCAAGCGCGGCAATGACGCGGCAGAAACGAAGAGGCATCTTTTGGACGCTCGCAACTACACCCCTCTGGACGAAACCTCGATCCGCTACGATGGCTGGCGCATCGTTGTCGTTTGTTTCCTGCTGGCGACGTTCGGCTGGGGGCTGGGCTTCTATGGCCAGAGCGTCTATGTCGCCGAACTGCAGCGGCTGCACGGCTGGCCGGCTTCGCTGATCTCGTCCGGCACCACGTTCTTCTATCTGTTCGGCGCCGCACTGGTCGCGTTCGTCAGCGAAGCCATCAAGGCGTTCGGTCCGCGCAATTGCCTGATCGCGGGAACGTTGGCGATGGCGGCGGCCGCGATCTCGATCGGTCAGGTGCAGGAACCCTGGCAGCTTTACCTGGCCAACGCCGTGCTCGCCTTCGGTTGGGCCGGCACCAGCCTCGGCATCATCACCAACGTGCTGGGCCTCTGGTTCGACAGCAAGCGCGGCATGGCGATCAGCCTGGCGCTGAACGGCGCAAGTTTCGGCGGCATCGTCGGCGTGCCACTGCTGATCATGGCCATTGGTTATTTCGGCTTTGCTGGCGCGATGACTGCATCCGCCGTGGCGATGGTCGCGGTGATGGTTCCGGTGATCCTGCTGTCCGTCGGGCGGCCGCCGGTTCATTCGGACGCAGGCGATGTCGAGGCCGCGGATGCGCCGTCGCCGACGCAAATTCGCGCGCGCGCCTTTCGCGATATCGGCTTCCTCTCGGTATCAGCGGCGTTCGCGCTGGTGCTGTTCGCGCAGGTCGGATTCATCGTGCATCTGATCGCGTTTCTGGATTCGGTGATCGGGCGGCAGCAGGCGGCAATTGCGATGGCGCTATTGACGGCGATGGCGGTGGTCGGCCGCGTGCTGTTTTCCTTCGTGATCGACCGGATGAACCAGCGGCTGGCGTCCTCGCTCTCCTTTGTCAGCCAAGCGGTCGCGCTACTCATCGTCATCAACGTCCATCATGATTACGCGCTGATCGCCGCCTGTGCGCTGTTTGGTTTCTCGGTCGGAAATCTGATCACGCTGCCGGCGCTGATCGTGCAACGCGAATTCGACCCGCGTTCATTCGGCGTGCTGGTCAGCCTGATTACGGCGATCAACCAGATCACCTACGCGTTTGGGCCCGGCGTGGTCGGCCTGCTGCACGATCTGTCGGGGAGCTATACGCTGCCGTTCTATGGCTGTATCGCGGTGGAGCTGACGGCGGCCGTGCTGGTCATGATTCGCGGGCGTGCAAAGAAAGCGTAGCCCGGATGGAGCGAAGCGACACGGGACCGGTATGGAGACTCGCAGCAGTATCGGGGCTGGCGACGATCTTATCCTCCCCTGGAGGGGGAGGATCGGTTCGCATGGAATGCGAACCGAGGTGGGGTGACGGTCGCTCCACATCCGACAGTGCCCGTGTTGAGAGATCACCCCACCTCGCCGCCCGCTTCGCGCGCGTCGATCCTCCCCCTCCAGGGGAGGATAAGGACCGTGAGGATCAACTCTCCCGAGCCCGCAGCAAATCCTCCAGATCCAGCCGTTTCGTAAACATCGCCAGCGAGCCGTCCGACGCGCGGGGCCACTCCTCCTTCGGCCGGTCGCGGTAGAGCTCGACGCCGTTCTGGTCGGGATCGCGCAAATAGAGCGCCTCGCTGACGCCGTGATCGCTGGCGCCATCAAGCTCGATGCCGGCCTCGATCACGCGATACAGCGCATCCGCCAGCGCCGGGCGCGTGGGATAGAGGATGGCGGTGTGAAACAGCCCGGTGGTGCCCGGCGGCGGCGGATGGCCGCCTTTGCTTTCCCAGGTGTTGAGGCCGATGTGATGGTGATAGCCGCCGGCCGAAATGAACGCGGCCCCGGAGCCCATGCACTGCATCACCTCGAAGCCGAGCACGCCGCAGTAGAACCCCAGCGCGCGCTCGAGATCGGCGACCTTGAGATGGACATGCCCGATCCGGGTGCCGGCGATGATGGGTGGGTTCTGGGGCATGTCTATCTCCGCGTTGTAAAGTATCCGTGCCCCGGATGCTGCGCAGCGCGCTAGCGATGCGCTGCTAGGCCGGGGCCCATATTGGGTGCGGCCGGCATGGGTCCCGGCTCTGCGGAGCAGCGCACCGGACGATGCTTCGCATCGCCGGGAGAGCGCTGCACCGCGTCCGGGACACGTAGTCACCGCCTGCGATCACGCAAGATCGGACACCTCTCCATCCGGCAGTCCGAACTCAAACGTGTTCAGCGTCATCGACACCATCGTGTAGTAGCCGCACAACCCGATCACTTCCACAATCCCGCGTTCGGTGAGCACCTTCACGGCCTCATCATACAGCGCCTGCGACACGCCCTTGCCCTCATGCAGCGACTTGGCGAGGTCGTAGATCATCTGGCCCTTTGGGTCGTCGAACACAGGCGTGCGACGGTCGCGGATGTCCTCGATGATCTTCGGGTCCATGCCGCCCTTCAGCGCCAGACGCTTATGCGCGAACCACTCGTAATGCGAGGTCCAGTGCCGCGCAGTGACGAGGATCGCGATCTCCGAAAGCTTTGCCGGAAAAATCGTGTTAAACCGAAGTTGCTCACCAAGCCGCGTGGCGTGCCGCGCCATGTCCGGGCTGTTGAGCCAGGCCATCATCGGCGCCGGCGGGGCGCCGCGCTTGCCGGATATCGCTTCGTCGTAGGTTTCTTTTTGTTCGGCGCTCATTTCGCCAGGCGAAAGCAATTTCAGGCGCATGCCCGTTTCCTCTTGTTTTTCAATCGTTACGGCTTTGCGCATACACCCGATCGGGCGTCATGACCACCGCCGGCGCGGCATGGGCTGACGTCAGACATATATTGAATTCCGCAACGCGAGGGCTAAGGTCATCTCCAACATCCCACATGGAAACGCCGATATGTCCGATCTGGAAACATTCCGCCATGAAACCCGCGCCTGGCTGGAGGCCAATTGCCCGCCGGAGATGCGGCGTCCGATGACCTCGGAGAACGACACCTATTGGGGCGGCCGTAACGCAAAATTCTCGTCCGAGCCGCAGCGCGTCTGGTTCGAGCGGATGCGCGACAAGGGCTGGACCGTGCCGGATTGGCCGAAGGAATATGGCGGCGGAGGACTCGCGCCCGCAGAGCACAAGGTGCTGCGCGAGGAGATGGCGGCGATGGGGGCTCGCTCGCCGTTGTCCAGCTTCGGCATCTGGATGCTCGGGCCGGCGCTGTTGAAGTACGGCAACGAGGCGCAGAAGAAGGAGCATCTGCCAAAAATCGCCGCGGGCCTGATCCGCTGGTGCCAGGGCTATTCCGAGCCGAATGCCGGATCGGACCTCGCCTCGCTGCAAACCCGCGCCGAGAGCGACGGCGACGATTACGTCATCAACGGCCAGAAGATCTGGACGTCATACGCGAACTACGCGGACTGGATCTTCTGCCTGGTGCGGACCGATCCGACGGCGAAGAAGCACGACGGCATCAGTTTTATCCTGTTCGACATGGCTTCGAAGGGCGTGTCGACCAAGCCGATCCTTTTGATCTCTGGCTATTCGCCGTTCTGCGAAACCTTCTTTGACAATGTGCGCGTGCCAAAATCGCATGTGGTGGGCACCGTCAACCGCGGCTGGGATGTTGCGAAATATCTGCTGCAGCATGAGCGCGCGATGATCTCGGGGATGGGCGAGCGCGGCGTCGGCCGGCCGCTCGGCCAGGTCGCAGCCGATTCCATCGGCGCCGACGAGCAGGGCCGGCTGGAAGATGCGATGCTGCGCAGCCAGATCTCGACCTTCGAAATCGACGAGGCGGCACTTGGCGCGGCGGCCGAACGCGCGGTGGATCTCGCCAAAGCCGGGCAGTCGCATCCGGCGTTTTCCTCGGCGATGAAATACTACGGCACCGAGCTCAACAAGCGCCGCCACGAAATCCTGATGTCGGCCGGCGGCATCGAAGCGCTGGAATGGGAAAGCGAACGCTCAAGGGGCGGCGCCCGCCCGCGCGCCTGGCTGCGCACCAAGGCCAATTCGATCGAAGGCGGTACCAGCGAGGTGATGCTCGGCATTGTCGCCAAGCGCATCCTCGATCTGCCGGGGGCGTGAGCGCCCAACCTCTCTCGTCGTCCCTGCGAAAGCAGGGACCCATAACCACCGCTGTCTGAGTATTGTGACGCTAGCACCATTCATACTCGATAGGCCGCGGCGTATGGGTCCCTGCGTTCGCAGGGACGACGAAGTAACCTAATTCACCTCTGAAGCGGATATCTGTCCAATGGCACTCGTCCTCACCGAAGAACAATCCATGCTGCGCGACAGCGCGCGCGGCCTTATCAGCGACAAGGCGCCGGTGGCGCACCTGCGCAGCTTGCGCGACAGCAAGGATGCCACGGGATTTTCCCGCGACCTCTGGAAAGCGTTTGCCGAGATGGGCTTTTCCGGGCTGCTGGTGCCGGAGAACTTCGGCGGCTCTGGACTCGGCTGCGTCGAGGCCGGCGTGGTCATGGAGGAAATCGGCCGCACGTTGATGCCGTCGACGTTCTTGTCGACTGCGGTGCTGGCGGCCTCCGCGTTATCGCGCGGTGGCAGCGAAGTACAGAAATCGGCGCATCTGCCGAAGATTGCGGACGGCTCGCTGCTGGCCGCGCTCGCGGTCGATGAAGGCACCAAGCATCGCCCGCTGCAGACCAATTTGCAGGCGGTGCGCTCTGGCAACGGGTTCAAGCTGAGCGGCGCCAAGGCCCTCGTAGTCGATGGTCACACCGCCGATCTCCTGATCGTCGCTGGCCGCACCGGCGGCGCGGCCGGCGAGCGCAACGGACTGACGCTGTTCCTGGTCGATCCCAAGGTCAAGGGCATCGCGGTCGAACGCACCGTGATGGTCGATGCGCATAACGCCGCCAGAATCGAATTCGCCAATGTCGAGGTCGACGCGGATCATGTGCTCGGCGAGGTCGACCAGGGCGGGGCGCTGCTGGAAGGCTTGCTCAATATCGGCCGCGGCGCGGTGGCCTCCGAAATGGTGGGCTTGAGCGAAGAGGTATTCGGCCGCACCGTCACCTATCTGAAGGAGCGCAAGCAGTTCGGCAAGCTGATCGGCGAATTCCAGGCGCTGCAGCACCGCGCAGCCCAGCTCTACATCGATATCGAGATCACCCGGGCTGCAGTGTTGAAGGCGCTGCAGACGCTGGACGGCGATTTCGAGCACGCGAGCGCGGCGGTCGCAGTCGCAAAGGCACGCGCGGGGACCACCGCCACGCTGGCGGTGCAGGAGGGCGTCCAGATGCACGGCGGCATGGGCATGACCGACCAGTTCGACATCGGCTTCTTCATGAAGCGCGCGCGGGTCTGCCAGGAGTTGTTTGGGGACAGCAATTATCACGCCGATCAGTTGGCGCGGATGAAGAGTTATTGATCTTGGTTTCTATCCTCCCCTGGAGGGGGAGGATCGGTTCGCATGAAATGCGAACCGAGGTGGGGTGAAGGTCTCTCCACATCTGACAGTGCCTGAGTGGAGAGACTTTCACCCCACCCCGTCTCGCATTGCGCTTTGCTCCATGCGAGCCGACCCGCCCCCTCAAGGGGCGGGTGATCCAGTACGCCGCGGCCCGATGCGCAATTGCGCATCTGAGGTCTGGTCCTTCGGACCATCCCGGAATGACGACCTTTTCGGTCGTCACCTGATCGGCGGCGCGTACTGGATGCCGCCATTGCTCCAGAGCGAATTCAGGCCGCGCGGGATCTTCAGCTTCGATCCTTCGCCGACATTGCGCTCGTAGACCTCGCCGTAATTGCCGACATGGCGGATGATGCGGGCGGCCCAGTCCTTGCTCAGGCCGAGGTCTTCGCCGTAGGCGCCCTCGGTGCCGACCAGCCGCATCACATCGGGTTTCTTCGACTTCATCGCCTCGTCGATGTTCTTCGAGGTGATGCCGAGTTCCTCGGCGTTGATCATGGCATACAGCGTCCACTTCACGATCATCATCCAGTCGTCGTCGCGCTGGCGCACCACGGGCGCGAGCGGCTCCTTGGAGATGACGTCGGGCAGGATGACATGGTCGCTCGGCTGGATAAGGTTCAACCGGAGTGCGTAGAGCTGGGAGACGTCCGCTGTGAAGGTGTCGCACTTGCCGGATTCATAGGCCTTGAGTACGTCTTCCAGCTTGGAAAACTTGACCTCGGTATATTTCATGTTGTTGGCGCGGAAATGGTCGGCGACGTTGAGCACCGTCGTCGTCCCCTCCTGCACGCAGACCTTGCTGTTGTTGAGGTCGAGTGCAGAATCGATGTTGCGCGAGCGCGGCAGCATGAATCCCTGGCCGTCATAATAGGCCACCGCCGGGAAATAGAGCGCGAAGTTGCTCTCGCGCGACATGCTCCAGGTCGTGTTGCGGGAGAGAATGTCGACCTTGCGGCTCTGCAGCTCTTTGAAGCGTTCGTTGGCGTCGAGGGCCACGAATTTCGCCTTCTTGGGGTCGTCGAAGATCGCCGAGGCCACTGCGCGGCAGAAATCCACGTCGAAGCCGGTCCAGTCACCCTTGTCGTCGGGGATCGAGAACCCGGGCAGGCCCTTGTTGACGCCGCACAGCACGTCGCCGCGGCGGATGGTCCGCTTCAGCGTCTTGGTGTCGTAACGCTCATAGGTGATTGCGATAGCCGCGACCGCGATTGCGGCCGCCAGCCCGATCACGAGGCCGCCTCGAAATGTCCGTAGCATTTTCTAACTCACAATTTCAGGGAAATGGATCGGCTGGAGGAACCGCGTTGTAATTACAGTTCCGGCTTTTGCCGGATGATTACCTTGGTGCCCACGGGCACACGCTCGTAGAGATCGGCGACGTCGGCGTTGACCAGGCGGAAGCAGCCGGAAGAGACGGCGGTGCCGATGGTGTCGGGCCGATTGGTGCCGTGGATGCGGTAGATGGTGGTGCCGAGATACATCGCGCGGGCGCCGAGCGGGTTGCCGGGGCCGCCGGCCATGAAGCGCGGCAGATAGGGCTGGCGCGCGATCATCTCCGGCGGCGGCGTCCAGTCCGGCCACTCCGCCTTGCGCGTGATGTTGACCAGGCCCTGCCATTGAAATCCTTCACGGCCGACGCCGATGCCATAGCGCAGCGCGCGGCCGTTGCCCTGGATTAGGTAGAGATGACGCTCGGCGGTGACGACGATGATGGTGCCCGGCGCCTCGTTGGTGCGATAGAGCACCGCCGTCTTCCTGAATTGAGGATCGAGCTCGACGGACGCATCGGGAAGCAGCCCCGGCTGGTCGCCGACGTCGGGCTGCCGCGTCTGCGCCTGGCTCTGCGGGGCCGAAAGAACCAGACCGCTTGCAGCGATCATCGCCCAGATCAGGTGCCGAAATTTTGTCATCGCAGAGCTCTCCTCGGGGCGCGCTGGCCAAATCAGCGGAACCATCAAATCTCAGGGCCAGCTTGATGGCAAGTTTAGGGCGAATGAGGCAGATAGGTGACTGAAATGTCTTCTGTTTCCGTCAATTGCCCAATTCATGGGATATTGCGGCCAGGCCTATTTCGGCGCGATCCACAGCCTCAGGCAAAACGAAATCAGCGTCACGGTGCCGACGCCGCCGAGCCAAAGCGCGACGAACCACAGCAGACGCTGTGTCAGCGGGCGCTGGTCTGGCTTGATTTGGGTCAATGATAGCCGCTCTCAGGTTTGACCTTGCCGCGAAACACCCAATAGGCCCAGGCGGTATAGCCGAGGATCAGCGGGATCAGCACGGCGACGCCGAACAGCATGAAGATCTGGCTGTTCTCCGGCGCCGCCGCCTGCCAGATCGTGATGCTCTGCGGCACGATGTAGGGATACATGCTGATGCCGAGCCCGGCATAGGACAGTGCGAACAGCGCCAGCGTCAGAAAGAACGGCTGGTAGTCGTATTTGTTGGCGAGGCTGCGCAGCAAAAAAACTGTGATCGCGGCCACCGCGACCGGCACCGGCGCCGTCAGCAGGATGTTCGGCCAGGCGAACCAGCGCTGCGTGTACTGCACATGAAGGAAGGGCGTTGCGATGCTGACCGCGCCGATCGCGCCGAGCATCGACAGCAGCAGGACCCAGCTCAGATGATAGGCGCGGTCGCGCAATTCGCCTTCCGTCTTCATGACCAGCCATGTCGCTCCCAGCAGCGAATAGCCGATCACCAGCGACACGCCGGTCAGGATGCTGAACGGCGTCAGCCAGTCCCACCAGCCGCCGGCATACTGACGTCCCTCGACATGCACGCCTTGCAGGATGGCGCCGAGCGCAATGCCTTGCGCAAGCGTCGCCAGCAGCGAGCCGCCGAAAAAGGCGACGTCCCACCTGTTCCGTTCCTTTGTCGTGCGCCAGCGGAATTCGAAGGCGACGCCGCGAAACACCAGGCCAAGCAGCATCACGATCATCGGCGTGTAGAGCGCCGGCATCAACACCGCATAGGCTAGCGGGAACGCGGCCATCAGGCCGCCGCCGCCGAGCACGAGCCAGGTTTCGTTGCCGTCCCAGACCGGGGCGACGCTGTTCATGATGACGTCGCGATCCCGTTTCTCGGGGAAGAGCGGAAACAGGATGCCGAGGCCGAGATCGAAGCCGTCCATCACGACATAGACGAACACGGCAAAGGCGATGATGAAGGCCCAGATGGTCGGAAGGTCGATCGGGATCATCGGGCGGCTCCCTCGGCAACGGCGCCCGCGGCGGGAGTAATGCCGGCGGTGCGGGTCGGGGCCTCGGACGACGGCCCCTGTTCGCCCGGATGCGGCGGCGCCGCCATCAGGCGGAACAGGTAGACCATGCCGGCTGTGAACACGATGAAATAGACGATGACGAAGGCGATCAGCGAGGAGGCGACCGCGGGTGCCGCCAGCGGCGAGGCCGAGTCAACCGTCCGCAATAGTCCGTAAACCGTGAATGGCTGGCGTCCCACCTCGGTGGTAATCCAGCCCGCGAGCACGGCAACGAATCCCGCAGGCCCCATCGCGACCGCAAACATGTGCAGCAGTCGCGAATCGTACAGCGCGCCACGCACGCGCATCAACAGGCTGAACAGGCCGAGCGCCAGCATGAGTAATCCCATCCCGACCATGATCCGGAACGACCAGAATGTGATCGCCACCGGCGGCCAGTTTTCGCGCGGCACCGTGTCGAGGCCGGCCATCGGTGCGTCGGGTGAGTGTTTGAGGATCAGCGAACCCAGCTTCGGCACTTCGATCGCATAGTCGACCCTGCCGGCGGCCTGGTTGGGCAGGCCGAACAGGATCAGGGGCGCGCCGTCCTTGTGGCTATGGAAGTGACCCTCCATCGCCATGATCTTCACGGGCTGATGCTCCAGCGTGTTGAGCCCGTGCTGATCGCCCGCGATGATCTGGAGCGGTGCCACCAAAGTGGCCATCCACATCGCCATCGAGAACATCACGCGCGGGCCGGCGAGGTGGCGGTCGCGGAGCAGGTGATATGCGCCGACCGCGCCGACCACCAGCGCGGTGGTCAGGTACGCCGCCAGCACCATGTGCACGAGGCGGTAGGGGAATGACGGGTTGAAGATCACTTTCAGCCAGTCGGCGGCGATGAACTGCCCGTCCGCATTGACGGCATGGCCGGCCGGCGTCTGCATCCAGGAATTGGCTGACAGAATCCAGAACGCCGAAATCAGCGTGCCGATCGCGACCATCAGCGTCGCCAGAAAATGCAGTTTTGGACCGACACGCTTCAGGCCAAACAGCATCACGCCGAGGAAACCTGCCTCGAGGAAGAAGGCGGTCAAAACCTCATAGGCCATCAGCGGGCCGATCACCGGTCCGACCTTGTCTGAAAATGCCGACCAGTTGGTGCCGAACTGGTAGGACATCACGATACCCGACACCACGCCCATGCCGAAGGCGACGGCAAAGATTTTTAGCCAGTAGTTGAACAGGTTGATGTAGACCTCGCGCCCGGTCCACAGCCACAGCGCTTCGAGCACGGCGAGATAGCTGGCGAGCCCGATCGAGAAAGCGGGGAATATGATGTGGAACGACATCGTGAAAGCAAACTGCGCCCGGGCCAATACGACCGCATCCCAGCCTTCGAACATCGGCACCACCTGTCGCAGTTTCGTCGGCGCGATCTTCTTCGAAAAACGGAACTACAGTTTTCGAAAATTGCGTCCGAACCAGGTGTTTATCTTACCACGCCCGATGCGACGATTACACTATACCTGCGTGTATGCATGCGTACCGCGCGGAACAGGTGTGCAGGCCTATCCGGCACCAGATGGATTCAGTCCCAGTCTGCGGACGATCTCGGCCTGCACCGCACGGGCTTGGTCCTTGCCGACCAGCACTGGACTGCGAATCTTTCGCCCGGTGCGGAGCCGGATCGCGATTACGTAGTGGCTGCCCTTCCGGCCGCCGCTTTCGACATCGATGCGCTCGACATCGTCACCGCCGACCGTGTCCGCCTCTGTCGTACCCATTAACGACAGCCGTTCAAACCTGATGACGCCATCGTGGACAATCCAGAATGCACTGGTCCGATAGAGATATCTGATCAGCACGAAGGCCATGATCGCGCTGAGAGACCAGACGGCGATTCCAAGGGCGGACAATTTGCCGCTCCAGAGCGCATAGATGAACGGAAGGCTCAGCGAGCAGACGAGCAGCACGAGAAGAGCCCTGTATGCCCGGACGCGTTTGGAACTGATCGGCTTACCTAGTCGTATCCCGGGATTGGCGGCGTCGAACGGGTTCTCGGCTAATTCGGGCGCTGGCAACTGAAGCAGCCAGGCAATCTGCAAAGTGGTTTTTTGCACCTGGGTGATATCAGGCAGCGGAGGTGAGGCGAGCGTATCCCCCGATTCGATTTCGACTACGAGGGTGAACTCCACTGATTTGCCGATGCTCTTTCGCAGACGTATCCTGGATATTTCGTTATCCATGACAATCTTCGGTGCAACTTCCCGAATGGACGCTGTTCGCCGATCAGGATTTCGCCTGGCGTAATGATCCAGACGACGTTGCGATCAAAGAGGGCCGCGCCCAGCAGAAGACACCCGAACAGCAACGCAAAGAGGGCGGCGATGCCGAGCCATTGGTCGCTTGCAAGGTGAGCGAGGCCGGGCAGGGCGATCAAGCACAAAATGACGGCAATGCCCGCGAGAACGAGCCGCTCATTGAGCGACGTGCCCTTGCGCAGCCTGACTTCATTCTCGTTTGCCGCAGCATCCATTTTCGGCGGCAAACATCACGATCGGCGTAGTCACGTCAAGCGGCAAAGGGCGCGGGCGGTAACGCACCGGAGTTACTCAGGTCGCGGCGTTCAGCAACCGTCCTCAAGGTGTCACTGCGCATCCCCCAAAAACAGAGCGACCCGGCTGGGGGGCATCCCGGCCGGGTCGTTGGAGGTTACTTGGGAGGTCTAGAGCTTGGAAGGCTAGAAATTCAGCGGGGGGTCTCGCTGTCGTAGGAGATCACGCAGATCTCCTTGGGACTCTTGGTGCCGCAATCCACCACCTGTTCACGCACGAACGTCGAACCGGTGTCGCGGTGGACGCGGGGCTGTACGTTCTGGGCCGACAGGGTGGCCAGTGTCGCGACGGCGCCGAGCGGGACGATGAAAAGGCGGAAGGACGGCTTCAGCATGTTCGCTCTCCTGTTCGGCGTTGGCGTTTAAGTTGGTGATGATCGGTATAGGGGCTGAGTTTTTCCGGGTGATGTCGACGATTGTTTCATTTGTTTCGTCGGAGGTAATCTTTGCCCGTCGAAATCGACCCGTTTTTCCGTCCCCGATACCAATCTAACCAACTGAAACAGCTACGTTTTATGCAGCGAGGCTGCCCACGCCGGCGCCCTTAAGCAACTCGGCCAATTGTTTGCGGGCATAGAACATCCGGGTCTTCACCGTGCTCTGGGGAATACCGATGATCGCGCCGGCCTCTTCCACCGACTTCTCGTGGTAGTAGACCAGATTGATGATCTCGCGATGGGCCGGCGACAGCTTGGCGACGCAGGCGCGCAGGATCGCGCTGGTGTTGCTGCGGTCGAGCGAGGCTTCCGGCGTGTCGGCCTCATCGGCGATCTCCAGCACGTCTTCCTGCTCGATGTCTTCATGCTTGCGCTGGCGAAGCGCGGTCAGCGCCTTGAAGCGGGCAATCGACAGCAGCCAGGTCGAAACCTGCGAGCGGCCCTCGAACTGGCTGGCGGTCCGCCACACGTCGAGGAACACCTGGCTGACGAGGTCTTCCGCCATCGTGGTATCGCGCACCATGCGCAGCACGAAGCGGTAAACCCGGACGTTATGGCGGGAATAAAGCACATGCATCGCCGTGCGGTCGCCCTTGGCAATACTCTGCAGCAGCATCTCGTCTGATGTCGCGCGGGCGGCGGCAATCGACTTCTTGGCTGCGGCGTTGATGGCGATGACGTTCGACATGACAGGCTCCCAATTCCGACGCCAACAGGCGTTTCGTTGGGAGAATTGTTAATTAGGCTCGGTTTCGGGATGTCTGCTCCAAAGGGGGAAAATGGTTTCGTGCAGGAGAGAATTGTTTCGTCGCGGGGCCTGCGACGAAACATTCGGAGCTAAAATGCCAGTAATTTCAATATGCGGAAAATTGGAAGATTTCGGACCCGGATTGGTTCCGCACAGGCGCAAACCCATCGTCGTCCCTGCCTAGTGCGCAATTGCGCACGGGGCGCAGGGACCCATAACCACAGGGCGTTGTTGTCTGGAAAGGACGTCTACCGCAGCGTGTCAATACGCGTGCCGCGGAGTATGGGTCGGCGCGTTCGCGGGGACGACGACGGTGTGCTGAATCTAACCCTTCTCGCCTGTCGGCGAGAACAAATACCCGCCGCCTCTGATCGTGCGGATCACGGCGGGCTTGGTCGGGTCGATCTCGATCTTGCGCCGGATGCGCATGATGCGCAGATCAACCGCGCGGTCGAACGCTTCAGCGTCGCGCGCATTGGCAAGCTCCAGCAGCCGCTCGCGCGACAACACGCGCTTCGGGTTCGCGGCGAACACCTTCAACAGGCCGAATTCGGACGCCGTCAGCGGATGCTCGTTGCCTTCGTCGTCGCGCAGCGCCTGGGCTTCGAGGTCGAGCCATTTGGTGCCGAACCGCACCAGCTGCTCCTTCTCGGTCTTTGCGGCCGCAGCCTCCGGCGCGGCAGCCGCCTTGGCCGGCGTGCTGCGGCGAAGCACCGAGCGGATGCGCGCCATCAGTTCGCGCAGCTCGCAGGGCTTTGCGATGTAGTCGTCGGCGCCGAGTTCGAGGCCGACGACGCGGTCGATCGGGCTCGCCGTCGCCGTCAGCATGATGACGGGAACGTTGATGCGGCTCTTGAGGTCGCGAATGATCGAAAGCCCGTCTTCCTCGGGCATGTTGAGGTCGAGCACGACGAGGTCGGGCACGTTGGTCTCGATCTCGCGGCGCAGGCTTTTTCCGCCGTCGCACAGCGTGACGTTGAAACCGTGCATCTTGAGGTAATCACCGACCATCTCGCGGGCCGGCGGCTCGTCGTCGACAATGAAGATGTGCGGGCTCTGGGTCATGTCGTCTCTGTCGCTGGCAGTGTAACGGTAAATGTCGATCCCTGTCCGGGGCCGGCGCTTTCCGCGGTCACATGGCCGCCATGCATGTCGATGATACGCTTGACGATCGACAGGCCGAGGCCGGTCGAGCTTTCCCCGGCCGTCGGCTTGGCCGAGAGCCGCTGGAACCGGCCGAACAGCCGGCCGAGATCTTCCGGCGAAAGGCCGGCGCCCTGGTCGGCGATGCGGATCACCGTGTCGCCGCCCTCATGGGTGACGGCGACCGTGATCTTGCCGCCGATCGGCGAGTATTTGATGGCGTTGCTGAAGAGGTTGTCGATCGCCTCGCGGATCCGGTCGGCATCGCACATGGTGACGACATTCGGCGGGGCGGAAACCGAGATGGCCTGCTGCTTGTTGACCGCCGAGGGCAGGTTGGAATCGGCGACCTCGGAAACGAGCGCTGCGACGTCGACCGGTTCGCGGCGGATGGTGATGTCGAAGGCGTCCGCCATCGCATCCGAAATCAGGTGATCGACCATCGAGGTCAGGCGCTTGGTGGCGTCCCTGATATGCTCGACCTGGGCGGTGACGTTCTCCTTGGGTGAGCCGGCGCCGATCAATTCCGTCAGCATTTCGGTGCGGCCCAGGATCACGCCGAGCGGATTCTTCAAATCGTGCGCGACGGTGCCGAGAATCTCGTTCTTGAAGCCGTTGGCGCGCTGCAGCCGCAGCCACTGCGCCGACAGCCGTCGGTTGGCCTGCATCAGCGCACGGGTGCGCTGGGCGACGCGGTCCTCGAGCTGGGTATTGGCCTCGTGCAGTTGCCGGTAGAGGATGACGTTGTCGAACGCGATCGACAGCCGGCTCGAGAAAATCTCGACCAGCGCGCGGTCGGTGTCGGAAAGCTGGCGCTCGGCCTGCAGCAGCACTACCACCTCGCGGCCAGAGCCGGTGCGCAGGTAGAGCACGCTGCGGTGGTCGGCGAACTCGTTCTTGCGGCGCTGGAAGGCGGCTTCCACCATCTGCCGCAAATCCGGATCGAGCGCCTTGGAGCTTGTCGTCCCGATGAAGCGGCTGTAGCAGCCCGACCCCGCCAGCACCGAGAATTCGCTCCCTGCGGTGCCGTCGTCGCGCAACACCAGGATGCCGGCGCAGTCGACATTGAGCAACGAGGCGAGCTGCGTCAGCACGCCTTCCGCGAGGCGCTGCATCGACTTGAAGTCGTACAGCGTCGAGGCGGCGTCGATGATGATTTCAAGTCCGCGCCTGGTCTGCACCATGCGCTCGAGCTGCTGATAGCTGCGCAGCGCTGCCGTCAGCGAGGTGAACAGCTTGTCGGCCGTGAGCTCCGTCTTGGCCTTGTAGTCGTTGATGTCGTACTGGACGATGACGCGGCGCTCGGGCGCTTGTCCCGGCTGGCCGGTACGCAGGATGATGCGGACGGTTTCGTTCTTGAGCTCGTTGCGGATGTATTCGACGAGGTCAAGGCCTGCGACGTCGGTTTCCATGATGACGTCGAGCAGCACGGCCGCGACGTCGGGATTGTTGCGCATCAAGGTGCGGCCTTCGGCCGCGGAATAGGCCGACAGGATTTCCAGCGTCGCGCCATGGAGATTGTAGTCGCTCAGCGCAAAGCGGGTGCCTTCGTGCACCGCGGCATCGTCGTCGATGACGGCGATCTTCCATTTGCGCGCGGACGAGTCCTCCGGAACGGTCCCGGTATCGTCGATCAGGTGGAGGACATCGTCCTGTTCGGCCATTGAGGAGTTCCGTCGGCTGCTGTCTGGTCTGTAATCGTGGGTTCGCCCCGGGCGACTTTAGGCATGATAATGCGGAATGTAGTGCCTTGTCCCAGCCTTGACTCCAGCATCATCCGGCCGCCGAGCTGTTGAGTGACAAGATTATAGACGATATGCAAGCCCAGCCCGGTGCCGCCTTGGTTGCGGCGCGTCGTAAAGAAGGGGTCAAACGCCTGCCGCTGCACGTCCGGCGTCATTCCGGCCCCGTTGTCGGCAAAAATGATCTCCACATCGTCGCTGCCGCGTGCCCGCGCCGAGATCGTGATCGCCCCGGACCTGCCGTCGGCAAAGGCATGGTTGGCGGCGTTGAGGAAAAGATTGGTTAATATCTGGCCGTAGGAGCCGGGGTAGCCGTCGATGAAAAGCCCTTCCGGCACGTCCACCGACAGTGTGATCGCGGCCTTCTTCAGCACCGGCTTCAGGCTGGCGACGATCTGATCGGTGGCCTCGCTGAGGTTGAATTGCCGGCGCTCGGCGTGCGAGCGATCCACCGCTACCTGCTTGAACGACTGGATCAGTTCGCCGGCGCGATGCAGGTTCGCCACCAGTTGCCCTGCTGCGTCGCGCGAGGACTTGACGAAGTCGTCGAGCTTGGAGCGGCGTAGCGGCCCCGTCCGCAGTTCCTGCTCGAACATGTCGGCGCGACGCGCAAAACTCGACGCCACCGTCAGGCTGATGCCGATCGGGTTGTTCACCTCATGGGCGACGCCGGCGACCAGCCCGCCGAGCGCCGCCAGCCGTTCGGCGTCGATCAGGTTCTGCTGCGCGGTGTTGAGCTCGAGCAGCGCGCTTTCGGCCTTTTCCTTCGACGCGCGCAGTTCGTCCTCGGTCTTGCGCTTGGCGATGGCGTTTTCGCGGAATACGTCCACCGCGCGCGCCATGGCGCCGACCTCGTCCCTGGCGGTGGTGCCCTGCACGCGGCGATCGTAATTGCCCGAGGTGATCGCATGCATGGCCGCCAGGATCTGTTGCAGCGGCAGGCGGATCGAGAGCGCGATCAGGACGCCGGCGGACAGGATGATGCCGAGGAACATCACGGCGATCGACAGCACCCGGCGCGAGATGCCCGACAGCGTCTTGTCGAACGTCTCCTGCGCTTTCTGCTCGCGCTGGCGCATCTTGACCGACAACTCGTCGATGACGCTGATGGCCTCGGCCTGGCTGGCATCGATGGTGTTGCGCAAGAGCTCGGTCCGGATCGCGAGCTGCTCGGTCAGCTTGGTCATCCCATCGCGCAACGCCACCGTCCGCGCCTTCAGCCGCGTCAGCGCCATGCGCTGCAGGTCGTTGTCGGCGAGTTCAGCCATAACGGGGATGGTCTTCTCGATCGTCTCGGTATTCCTGCGGGCGTCCTCGGCGGAGGCCGAGGCGGGCGACAGATAATAGGCGTTGGCGGCGACCAGCATGGCCGTAAACGCCTCGCGGGACCTTCCGAGCGCCGGCCAGATCTGCGCGTCGCGATGCCCGGTTGCACCCTCGATGATCGAATACAGCCCGGCCATTTCCCGGGCCGGACCCAGCACCTGCTGCTCATAGGTCTTGGTGATGGTGGCCTGCACGGCGCGCAATTCGCCAAAGCCGTTGAGGAAACGGTCGGTGACGTGTTCGAGCCGCTCGACCGCCCCCGACAGCATCTTGTCGTTCGCGGCGCGCGTAGTGAGAGTGCCGAGCACCGCTTCGCGCAACAGCAGGATCTCGGCGAACAGTTCGGGGCTCGGCTGGTTGATGTAACGATGGATCAGGTTCTGCAGCCGGCTGGTTTCGCTTTCCAGGAGCGCCAGGATCTTGTCGGACTCGCGCACCTGCCGGACGTCGTCCCAGGCCGAACCCAGCACCTTGGCGCCGTTCCAGATCAATACGGCGAGTACCACGACGACGGCGGAGTTCAATCCCGCGATCGACAGGATGCGCCAGCGGATCGGCACCGCGCGCAGCCACTGCACGACGCGAAAACGGCCGCGCGCGGCGAAGCTCGCCGGCCGTTCCGCTGTTCGCTGCTGTTGCGATGCACCGATCAAATTCACTCCACTCTACGAAGGCGCCAGATCAATACCGGCGTCGTCGCCCTGATCAATGCAACGATGGTACGGTTGAGATCGGCCGCGCCGGTCTTGATATGTCCGAGGGGTTCCTTTTCCGCGCCGAGCCGGCGGGAATGGAACGCGTCGATCGGATGCCTCTCGTTCTGGGGATCGGGCATACGAAACTCGCGTTCTGGGGATCGGGCATACGAAACTCGCGCGTAAAAACGCCCGTTGAGACCGCCGTAACCAACAGCGCAACAACAAGCACGAAAGGTCCGCGAAAGGTCGGCGCGGCGATACACAGGCAACAATCCCCTTAGAGATGGAGTCTGCGGGCGGGGAGAAAAGGTTCAACGCATTTTTAGCAGAATTTACCGATGCTTGACCATTGAAGGCTGGGCTGGCAAGTGGCTTGCTACGGGTAATCGTGATAATTCTGCGCAATTTTCAGTTGTGTTGTGCACTGCGGCGATGCCGGGCGGATTGAAACCGCGGCCTGAGGGATTTATGAGGGCGCAGCGAACAGGTACATCGCCGGCGCGGCAAAGCAGGAAATCACCAGTGAAATTGGCCTTGAGATTCTTGCAATTCGCAGCGCTCGCCGCCACGGCGCTTGCGTCTCCGGCGCAGGCCGCCACCGAGATCATGTGGTGGCACGCGATGTCGGGGGAGCTCGGCAAGCAGCTTGAAAAGCTGGCGGCCGATTTCAATGCGTCGCAGTCGGACTACCGGATCGTACCGACCTACAAGGGCAATTACACCGAGACGGTGACGGCGGCGATCTTTGCATTCCGCTCGCGAAGCCAGCCCGCCATCGTTCAGGTCAACGAGGTCGCGACCGCTACCATGATGGCGGCGAAGGGCGCGATCTATCCGGTGTTCGAATTGATGCGCGATCAGTCGGAACCGTTCTCGCCGGAGGCGTATCTGCCGGCCGTGACCGGTTATTATTCCGATGTCGCCGGCAACATGCTGTCGTTCCCGTTCAATGTCTCGACGCCGATCCTCTATTACAACAAGGATCTGTTCCGCGCCGCGGGCCTCGATCCGGAGGTGGCGCCGAAGACCTGGGCCGAGGTCGGCGCAGCCGCAAAGCGCCTGCGCGCGGCCGGCTCGCCTTGCGGGCTCACCACATCCTGGCCTTCCTGGGTCCATGTCGAGAATTTTTCCGCATTCCACAATCTGCCGCTGGCAACCCGGGCCAACGGCTTCGCTGGGCTCGATGCGGAATTGAGCTTCAACAATCCGGACGTGGTGCGGCACATCGCGCAACTCGCGGAATGGCAGGCGACGAAAGTTTTCGACTATAGCGGCCGCGGGCAATCGGCCGAGCCGCGCTTTCAGAAGGGCGAATGTGCCATCTTCATCGGCTCGTCCGGGACGCGCGCGGACATCAAGGCCAATTCGAAATTCGAGGTCGGCTACGGCATGATCCCGCACCGGCCGGAAATCGCCGGCGCCCCGCAAAACTCTATCATCGGCGGCGCCACGCTATGGGTGCTGCGCGACCGACCGCGCGGCGAATACACTGGCGTCGCGCGGTTCTTCGCCTATCTCTCGAAGCCCAACGTTCAGGCCGCCTGGCACCAGAACACCGGCTATCTGCCGATCACCCGCGCCGCCTCCGACCTCACCCGCGCGCAGGGCTTCTACGATCGCAATCCTGGTGCTGCGATCGGCATAGAGCAGTTGACCTTGAAGCCGCCGACCGAGAACTCGAAAGGAATCCGGCTTGGGTCCTTTGTGCTGATCCGCAGCGTGATCGACGAAGAACTCGAGCAGGTTTTCAGCGGCAAGCAGTCCGCACAGGCAGCCCTCGACCTCGCCGTCGAACGCGGCAATCGCCTGCTGCGCCAGTTCGAGCGGGCGAATCCGGACCGGTAGTTTTGTGTAGCCCGGGTGAAGCGTAGCGCAACCCGGGGATTCATCTTGCAGCACCGATCCCGGATTTCGCTCGCTACATCCGGGCTACATACTGAGGCAATGGTGCGGTCCTTCCCGCTATTCACAGATTACGAGCCCTTCCGCACCTGGCGCGCCGATCCGGCGCAATGGCTGCCGATCGCGCTCGATATCGCCCGCAGCCACGGCCTGGCGTGCGCGGCCCCGCACGTCTTCGCCACCGGCACCAACATCGTCATGGCGCTCGATGAAAAACTCATCCTGAAGATCTTCCCGCCCTTTCTTCGTTCCCAATTCGTCTCGGAACGTGGCTCGGTCGCCCAACTTCGCGGACAGCTTCGGATCGCGATCCCCGAAATCGTCGTCGAAGGCGAGCGCGACGGATGGTCGTATCTCGTCATCACGCGGCTGCCGGGCATTCTGGGCGAGCAAGCGTGGCCGTCGCTGCCGGAAGAGGAAAAGGAGCGCGTCCTCGCGGAAATCGGCGAGACGATTGCCGAGGTGCAGCGCGCGCCGATTGGCGCATTGGCCCGGATCGAACCGGACTGGGGCACCTTCATGCGCGGGCAAATCGCGGGATGCCGCGCCCGGCACGAGCGCCTCGGATTGCCGCAGAAATTCTTGCGAGGGCTGGACGAACTGCTGCGCGATGCGGCGGCGCTCATTCCGCTCGACAAGCCGCCGGTGATCCTGACCGGTGAATATATTCCGGAGAATTTCCTGTTGAGGCGCGATGGCGATGGTTGGCATCTCGCGGGCCTGATCGACTTCGGCGACGTGATGACTGGGTGGGGCGAATACGATCTGCTGGGCCCGAGCGCCTTCATGACCGCCGGCATGCCGCGGCGGGTCCGGAGCCTGTTTGATGGATTTGGCTATTCGGATGGAGATATCACTCCCAACCTGAAGCGACGGCTGATGGCGCTGATGCTCCTGCATCGTGCCAGCGATCCCGTCAGGAAAATCTGCATCGAGGGCTGGCAAGAGCGGGCCGGCGACCTGTTCGAATTGCAGGATTTGCTCTGGCCGATCTGAGTGCCGCACAGCAATAGAGCGCCCAGAATTTCTGCATATTTATTGAGCAAATATGCCTCTTTGTATGCAATCCGTCAGGATGTCGCAACCCGGCCGACGCCCCGGCCGGTCTCTATTGGCAAGCTAAATCAATCGGTTGGTGCGAAAGAAAGCTTTCTTTAACGGTTGGCACAAACCTTGCGATCTCAGTTCCAAAGCCGTTTTCCCTCAGGCGTTTGGAGCATCACCCATGAAGCGTCGCGATTTCCTCAAATCCGTCACTGGAGTTGCCGCGGGCGCGATGGTGCCCGCCCCAGCAATCTGGTCCGCCGCCAAGGCTGATGCGCGGTCGGAGACGCTGCTGATCGTTTCCGAAAGCGGCCCCAACAATCTCGACATTCACGGCGTCGGCACCAACGTGCCCGGCTATGAAGTGTCGTGGAATTGCTATGACCGCCTGATCAGCCATGAAATGAAAAGCGGTCCCGGCGGCGTGCCGTATTACGACCGCGACAAGTTCAAGCCCGAGCTCGCCGAGGACATGAATGTCGGCGACATGTCGGTCACCTTCAAGCTGAAGAAGAACGCCAAATTCCACGACGGCGCGCCGGTGACGGCGAAGGACGTCAAGTGGTCGCTCGATCGCGCGGTGAGCGTCGGCGGTTTTCCGACGTTCCAGATGGGCGCGGGCTCCCTGACCAAGACTGAACAGTTCGTCGTCGTCGACGACAGCACGGTGCGGATCGATTTCGCCAAGAAGGACCGGCTGACGCTGCCCGATCTCGCGGTGATCGTGCCCTGCGTCGTCAATTCCGAACTGGTGAAGAAGAACGCCAGCGAGAAGGATCCCTGGGGTCTCGAATACACCAAGCAGCAGACCGCGGGCTCCGGCGCCTACAAGGTGACGAAATGGACCGCCGGCACCGAAGTCATCATGGAGCGTAACGACGCATGGGCCGGTGGTCCCTTGCCGAAGGTCAAGCGTGTGATCTGGCGCATGGTGCCCCAGGCGGGCAACCGCCGCGCGCTGCTCGAACGCGGCGACGCCGATATCTCCTACGATCTGCCGAACAAGGATTTCGTCGAGTTGAAGGACAGCGGCAAGCTCAACATCGTCTCAGTGCCGTATTCCAATGGCGTCCAGTACATCGGCATGAACGTCAAGATCCCGCCGTTCGACAATCCCAAGGTTCGCGAGGCGGTGGCCTGTGCGATCCCCTACCAGAAGATCATGGATGCGGTGCTGTTCGGCCTGGCCAAGCCGATGTTCGGCGCCGCGGCCGACAAGGCCACCGAGGTGGCGTGGCCGCAGCCGACGAAATACGTCACGGACATAGCAAAGGCCAAGGCATTGCTGGCGGAAGCCGGCCATCCCAACGGCTTCGAGACCACGCTGTCGTTCGACCTCGGCTTCGCCGGCGTCAACGAGCCGCTTTGCATTCTGGTACAGGAGAGCCTCGCGCAGATCGGCATCAAGACCACCATCAACAAGATTCCCGGCGCCAATTGGCGCACCGAGCTCAACAAGAAGGTGCTGCCGCTCTACACCAACGTATTCTCCGGCTGGCTCGATTATCCCGAGTACTTCTTCATCTGGTGCTACGACGGCAAGAATTCGATCTTCAACACCATGAGCTATCAGTCGAAGGCGATGGACGAATACATCCACGGCGCCGTCGACGCCGCCGCGATCGGCAACACCGCCAAATACGATACCGACGTAAAGGGTTTTGTCGACCTCGCCTTCAAGGACATCCCGCGCATTCCGCTGTATCAGCCCTACGTCAACGTCGCGATGCAGAAGAACGTCTCGGGCTATCAGTACTGGTTCCACCGCAGGCTCGATTACCGCACGCTGGTGAAAGCGTAAGAGGCAAGCGTCATGCTGACCATGATCGGCAAGCGGCTGATGTTTGCGATCCCGTCGCTGATCGGGGTCGTGATCGTCACGTTCCTGCTGACGCGCGCGCTGCCCGGCGATCCCGCCGCCTATTTCGCCGGGCCCGCGGCGAGCAAGGAAGCCATCGAGCAGATCCGCAAGAAGCTCGGCTTCGACAAGCCGCTGATCGAGCAGTTCTTCCGCTACACCAACGATCTCGCACATGGCGATTTCGGCAACTCGCTTACAACAGGCCAGCCGGTCGCCACCGAAATCCGCAACCGCCTGCCGGCGTCCGCCGAACTGACGCTGCTTGGTCTCGTCGTTTCGGTCATGATCGCGATCCCGCTCGGCGTGCTGGCGGCGACCCGCCCGGGCTCCTGGATTGACCATCTCTGTCGCATCACCACGACCGCCGGCGTGTCGCTGCCGGTGTTCTTCACGGGATTGGTGCTGGTTTACGTCTTCTATTTCAGGCTCGGCTGGTCGCCGGCGCCGCTCGGCCGGCTCGACGTGTTCTACAGCGCGCCGCCGAGTGTGACCGGCCTCTATCTGATCGACGCCCTGATCGCGCGCGATTTAGAAACGTTTCGTTCCGCGCTGAGCCAGTTGATCCTGCCGGCAGCGACGCTAGCGATCTTCTCGCTGGCGCCGATCGCGCGCATGACGCGGGCCTCGATGCTGGCGGTGCTGGCGTCCGACTTTGTCCGCACCGCGCGCGCCAGCGGGCTGTCGCCGTCGACCGTGATCGTCACCTACGCGTTTCGCAACGCCATGCTGCCGGTGATTACCACGCTCAGCATGGTGTTCTCGTTCCTGCTTGGGGCCAATGTGCTGGTCGAGAAAGTTTTCGCCTGGCCCGGCATCGGCTCCTACGCGGTGGAAGCGCTGATCTCGTCGGACTTCGCGCCGGTGCAGGGTTTTGTGCTGACCATGGCGGTCATGTACGTGCTGCTCAATCTGGTCATCGACATTCTCTACGGCGTGATCGATCCCCGCGTGCGGCTTGAAGGGTGAGGTTGGAACATGAGTAGCGTTGCGCCTGCCGCTGAACCCGTCAGTCCCGCGCGTACCTCGGGACTATCAGCGATCTTCGAGCACACCCGCTATGTGCTCGGTGAGAACCGCGTCACGGCGTTCGCCTTTGGCCTTTTGGTCGTCATCCTGTTCGCTGCGGTCTTCGGCCCCTACATCGTGCCCTATGATCCCCTCGCCAGCGATACCGCCTCCGCGCTGAAGCCGCCGTCGGCGGCGCACTGGTTCGGCACCGATCAGCTGGGCCGCGATATCTTCAGCCGCGTCATCGTGGCCACACGCCTCGATACCTTCATCGCGGTCGCCTCCGTGGCGCTGGTGTTCCTGATGGGCGGACTGGCCGGCATCGCCGCTGGCTATTTCGGCGGCTGGACCGATCGTATCGTCGGGCGCATCGCCGACACCATCATGGCGTTTCCGCTGTTCGTGCTGGCCATGGGTATTGTCGCAGCGCTGGGCAACACCGTGCAGAACATCATCATCGCCACCGCGATCGTGAACTTTCCGCTTTATGCCCGCGTCGCGCGCGCCGAGGCCAATGTCCGGCGCAATGCCGGCTTCGTGCAGGCGGCGCGGCTGTCGGGCAATGGCGAGATGCGGATTCTGCTGGTGCACATCCTGCCCAACATCATGCCGATCATGATCGTGCAGATGTCGCTGACCATGGGCTATGCGATCCTCAACGCCGCCGGACTTTCCTTCATCGGGCTCGGCGTCCGGCCGCCGACGGCGGAATGGGGCATCATGGTCGCGGAGGGTGCTACCTTCATGGTCTCAGGCGAATGGTGGATTGCGCTGTTCCCGGGCCTTGCGCTGATGATCGCGGTGTTCTGCTTCAATCTGCTCGGCGACGGCCTGCGCGACATCGTCGATCCGCAGCGGAGGACGTGATGGCGGGGCTCGGAAATGCGACAGGAGTGCTGACCGTTCTACTTTGCATGGGGTTGTTTTCGAGATTTTTGCGGGGACCATCATGACGGCCCAGCCTCTACTCGACGTCAGCGACCTCACCGTCGAATTCACGACGCGGCGCGGCATCGTGAAAGCCGTGCAGCACGTCAACATCGCCGTCGGCAAGGGCGAGACGCTCGGCATCGTCGGCGAGTCCGGCTCCGGCAAGTCGGTGACTTCATATGCCGTGATGCGCATCCTCGACCGCGCCGGCAGGATCGCCGAGGGCTCGGTGATGTTTTCCGGCATTGACGTCAAGGCCGCGACCGAAAACCAGATGCGCGATCTCCGTGGCCGCGAAATCTCGATGATCTTCCAGAATCCGCGCGCGGCGCTCAATCCGATCCGGAAAGTCGGCGACCAGATCGAGGACGTGCTGCGGCAGCATGTGCAGAGCGCGGCCAGCGATCGCGGCGAAAAGGCGATCGAGGCGCTGGAGCAGGTCAAGATCGCGCGTCCCCGCGAGCGCTATCACGCCTATCCGTTCGAACTCTCCGGCGGCATGTGCCAGCGCGTCGTGATCGCCTTGGCGCTGGCCTGCAATCCGCAGCTTCTCATCGCGGATGAGCCGACGACCGGCCTCGACGTCACCACCCAGAAGGCGGTGATGGATCTGATCGTCGAACTCACGAAGCGCCGGCACATGTCGACGATCCTCATCACGCACGATCTCGGCCTTGCCGCGGCCTATTGCGACCGCGTGGTGGTGATGGAAAAGGGTCGGGTGGTGGAGACCGCGAAGTCGGCGGATATTTTTGCCAGGCCCGAGCACGCCTACACCAAGAAACTGATGCGCGCGACGCCGAGGGTCGGCGTGTCGTTGCGGGATTTGCTGCCGGAGGAGGAGACCTCCGTCATGGCCGGGCTTGACCCGGCCATCCATCCTTCCTCGCAAGACTCTTCCTCAAGTGCGATGAACCCCCGGGTCAAGCCCGGGGGTGACGAGAATGCAAAACCGCTTCTCCTCGTCGAAAAACTCGTCAAGGAATATCCCCGGCAGGGCGCGACCGCTGTGCTAGGCAAGCTGTTCTCCCGCAAGCCGCCGGTCGAGGCGGAAGTGTTCCGCGCGGTTGACGGCATCAGCTTCACCGTCGGTCACGGCGAGAGCGTCGGTCTGGTCGGTGAATCCGGCTGCGGCAAGTCCACGACGTCGATGATGGTGATGCGGCTTCTGGACCAGACCTCCGGCCGCATCATGTTCGACGGCGAGGAGATCGGCGCCATCCTGCCGCAGGCCTTTGCGCGGCTGCCGCTGCGCAAGAGCATCCAGATGGTGTTCCAGGATCCGACCGACAGCCTCAACCCGCGCTTCACCGCCGCGCGCGCCATCGCCGATCCGCTTCTGCAACTCGGCGATATCAGGGGGCGCGACGCGCTGCGCGCCCGCTGCGAGAAGCTTGCCGGCCTGGTCGGCCTGCCCGTCGACCTGCTCGATCGCTTTCCGCATCAATTATCCGGCGGCCAGAAAGCCCGCGTCGGCATCGCGCGGGCGATAGCGCTGCATCCAAAGCTCGTGATCCTCGACGAGCCCACAGCGGCGCTCGACGTCTCCGTGCAGGCGGTCGTGCTCAATCTGCTGCAGGATCTCAAGCAATCGATGGGCATGAGCTATTTGTTTGTGTCGCATGATCTGAACGTGGTGCGTTTGCTGTGCGATCGTGTCATCGTGATGCGTGCGGGGCGAATCGTCGAGCAAGGCTCGTCCGAACGCGTGCTCGGCGATCCGCAGGACGCCTATACAAAGGAATTGCTGACGGCGATCCCGCATCCGCCGTTGCCAGCTCATCAAGAAAGCTGAGTGGGAGTGAAATGGCCGCGGAACCCCTGGATGATTACATCAACGCCGTATCCAAGGCGCTGGCCCTGCCGGTCGAGGACGCCTGGCGGCCCGCGGTGCGGGCGAATCTCGAAGTGTCGCTGAGGCTGGCGCGGCTGGTCGATGAATTCCCGCTGCCGGATGAAACCGAGCCGGCCAGTGTCTACACAGCCTGATAGCGCCATGACCATAAACACCGACGGGCTGTCAGCCCAGCAAATCGCGCAAGCCGTAACGGACCGCAAGCTGTCCGCGCTTGACGCGACCGAGGCCGCCTTGGCGCGGATCGCCAAACACGATTCCGTCCTGAACTCCTTCACCGACATCACCGCCGATCGCGCCCGCGCCACGGCCAAAGCGATCGATGCCGGGATCGCCGCCGGTCAGAAGGTCGGTCCGCTCGCCGGCGTGCCGTTCGCAGTGAAGAACCTGTTCGATGTAAAAGGTCTTTCCACCCGCGCCGGATCGAAGATCAACCGCGATCTCGCAGCCTCATCGCGCGACGCCACGCTGATCGAGCGCATGGAGGCGGCCGGCGCCGTGCTGGTCGGTGCGCTCAACATGGGCGAATACGCCTACGATTTCACCGGCGAGAATGTGCATGACGGCCCGTCGCGCAATCCGCACGATCCGACGCGGATGACCGGCGGCTCCTCCGGTGGCTCGGGCAGTGCGGTCGGCGGTGCGCTCGTTCCGATCGCGTTGGGATCCGACACGAACGGCTCGATCCGGGTGCCGTCGTCGTTCTGCGGCGTGTTTGGCCTGAAGCCGACCTACGGCCGGCTGTCGCGGGCGCGGTCGTTTCCGTTTGTCGCCAGCCTCGATCATCTCGGCCCGTTCGCGCGCAATATCGGCGATCTCGCGCTGGCCTATGACGCCATGCAGGGGCCTGACGCTGACGACGCTGCCTGCACGGCACGGCCGATCGAACCGGTCGCGCCGCTGCTGGCCGAAGATATCTCCGGTCTACGGGTCGCGGTGGCCGGCGGTTATTTCCAGAAGAACGTCTTTCCCGAAGCGGTCGAGGCCGTGGCGCGCGTCACCAAGGCGCTGAACGCGACCAAGATCGTCGAAATTCCCGAAGCTGCGCGCGCCCGCGCCGCGGCTTACGTGATCACGACGACCGAAGGTGCCTCGCTGCATCTCGATCGCCTGCGCAAACGCCCGAACGATTTCGATCCGGCCGTGCGCGATCGCCTGATTGCGGGCGCGATGGTCCCGGCGCCGCTGGTCGATCGCGCGCAGAAATTCCGGCGTTGGTACCGCGCAAAGGTACTGGAGCTGTTCAAGTCGGTCGACGTAATCATTGCGCCGGCAACACCCTGCATTGCCCCGAAGCTGGGGCAGGTAAACTTCGTGCTCGATGGCGTCGAACTGCCGGTGCGCGCCAACATTGGCATCCACACCCAGCCGATTTCGTTCATTGGTCTGCCGGTGGTCGCGGTGCCGGTGCCGCTGGAGCCGATGCCGATCGGCGTGCAGATCATCGCCGCGCCCTGGCGGGAGGATATCGCGCTACGCGTTGCGCATGCGCTGGAACGCATGGGCGTCGCCGCCGCGCCACAGCCGAGGGGACTATAGCGATGGAGATCGATCTTCCGGACGTGCTTGCCGAAGTCACCGCGCAGTTCGCGCGCTACGAAAAGGCGTTGGTGTCGAACGACGTCGCGGTGCTCGACGAGCTGTTCCGCAATGATCCCTGTACGCTGCGTTATGGCATCGCCGAGAATCTCTACGGCTACGATGCGATCATGGCGTTCCGCGCCGCGCGCTCGCCGGTCGGGCTGATGCGTCGGACCGACAAGACCGTGATCACGACCTATGGGCGGGATACCGCGGTCGCCTCGACGCTATTCTATCGCGACGGCGCACCGGGCAGGGTAGGGCGGCAGATGCAAACCTGGGTGCGGTTTCCCGAAGGTTGGAAGATCGTCGCGGCGCACGTCAGCATTATAGATGAGCCCGAATCTTCCAAGCAAACGGATCAAAAGGCATGAGTCTGGATGATCTGCCGGAAACCACGGTTCGCCGCGTCGACCGCCCTTCGTCGTTGCGGGACAAGGTCACGCGTGCGGAGGAACTGCGGCTGCAGCTCGCCGACGAGATCGTGCGCGGCGTGCTGCCGCCGGGATCGGCGCTCGACGAGACCGACATCGCGCGGCGCTTTTCAGTGTCGCGCACGCCGGTGCGCGAGGCCTTGCGTCAATTGGTGGCGAGCGGGCTGGTCGAGGCGCGTGCGCACCGCGGCGCCGTCGTGGCGCAGCCCTCGCTCGACCGCTTGACGGAGATGTTCGAGGCGATGGCCGAGCTGGAAGCGCTGTGCGCCGGGCTCGCCGCCGAACGGATGCCGGCGGCGGATCGCCAGAAGCTGGAAGCGATCCACGAGGAATTGCGGGTGCTGAGCCATGCCGGCAATCCCGAACGTTTTCACGAAGTCAACGAGCGCTTTCACAATGCGATCTATGCCGGCTCGCAGAACGGCTATATCGCCGAGATGACGCTGGCGACGCGCGTGCGGGTGCAGCCGTTCCGCCGCGCCCAGTTCCGCAACCTCGGGCGGCTGGCGAAATCGCATGCCGAGCACGACCGCGTCGTGGTCGCGATCATGCGCGGCGACAAGGCGGGTGCTGCGGCCGCGATGCGTGCACATATCGAACTGGTGCGCGGGGAGTATGAACTTTACGCGGTGTCGGTGTAGGCCTTTCGCCGCTTGCGCAAGGACCGTAGGGTGGGCAAAGGAGCGTTAGCGACGTGCCCACCACCTATCAGCGAACGCGCTTCTTGATGGTGGGCACGCTTCGCTTTGCCCACCCTACGAAGCGACGGCTAAACCCCCGCCTTCTCCGCCATGAACGCGCGCCAGCCGCCGAAAGCGGAAATATCGCGCGCGCCCCCGACCGCCACGGGCTCCACCATAAAGCCCTTCACGCCCCTTCCATCGGCAAGCCGTATCGTGCCGATCCCGAGCGGTGGTGGAATCGCGGCGACGAATTTGCCGAAGGCGGCCGCCGACAGCGCCCATAGCTCCAGCTTGATCGAATGTCCCGCGCCCGCGTCGACGCGCAGCATGCCGGGCTTCGGCGGCGTGGTGTCGAGCGCATAGAGCTTGTAGTCCGGCGTCGTCGTGGTCGCCTCGATCAGGCGTGCGCCGAGCATCTGCAGTTCGCCGTTGAGCGCCATGCCGGAGAGATGCGCGCCGACCACGGCGATGGTGATTTCGTCGCCGACGACCGCCGCCGGTAACGGAGCGAGCACGGGCTGCGTCAGGCCCTTGGCTCCCATCTTCAGTTTGGTATCGGCGTGAAACACCCGCCCGATGCTGGCGAGCTTGGCGTCATAGCCGGCGGGCGCCAATAGCGTGATGCCGAACGGAATGCCGTCGGGCCGCATCGCGGCCGGCAAGGCAAGCCCGCAGAGGTCGAGCAGATTCACAAAGTTGGTGTAGGTGCCGAGCCGGCTGTTGAGCTCGACCGGATTGGCCAGCACCTGCGCGGTCGAATAGGCGGTCGGCGCCGTTGGCAGCACCATCGCGTCGAAATTGGCGATGCTGCGCTCGGCAACGCGGCGCAGCGCCTGCAGCCTATAGAGCGAGGCGAAGGTGTCCGCAGCGGTCAGCCCTGCGCCGGCGGCCGTGATCTCGCGCGTCACCGGATGAATCGAATCCGGCGACGAGGCAAGAAGATCGCGGATGACAAGGTATCGTTCGGCGACCCACGGGCCCTCGTAGAGCAGCCGCGCGGTCTCATAAAACGGCTCCAGATCGAATTCGACCAGCGTGGCGCCGAGCGATGCCCAGCGCGCGAGCGCCTCGCCATAGGCTTTCTCCGCGGCGCGGTCGCCGAAGAAGATCAATTGGCCGTTGCGCGGCACGCCGAGCTTGAGCTGGCCCGGAAACGTCGGCATTTTTTCCATGGGCCGGTCGCGCGAATACGGATCGGCGCCATCGGCGCCGGCCATGACCGTTAGCGCTGTCATCGCATCATCGACGGTGAGCGAGAACACCGAAATGCAGTCCAGCGTCCGGCATGCCGGCACCAAACCGGCGTTGGAAATCAGCCCGAGGCTCGGCTTCAATCCAACGATGTTGTTGAGCATCGCCGGCACGCGGCCGCTTCCTGCCGTGTCGGTGCCGAGCGCCAGCGGCACGAGGCCGGCGGAAACCGCGACCGCCGATCCGGAACTCGATCCGCCCGGAACGAGATCGCTACGGACCGGATTGACCGGAATGCCGTAGGGCGAGCGGACGCCGACCAGGCCGGTCGCGAACTGGTCGAGATTGGTCTTGCCGATGATGATGGCGCCGGCCGCGCGCAGTCTTGCAACGGCCGTCGAATCCTGCGCGGGCGAATAGGAGAAAGCCGGGCAGGCCGCCGTGGTCGGCAGGCCCTGCGCGTCGATATTGTCTTTTACGGCGACCGGGACACCGTAGAGCGGAAGCTGCGCAGCATCTTTTTTCGTCAGGCTTTCCGCTTCCGCCAGCGCATCCTTCTCGTCGCGCAGGCTGATGAACACGGCCGGATCGTTGTGGTCGCGGATGCGCTGATAGCTGCGCGCGACGGTTTGCGCCGGGGTCATGGTCGCGGCGCGGTGCGCGGCGACGATGGCGGCAACGGTTTCAGGCACGTCAGACCCCATGGCGGACAAAACTCCAGCGAGCAAAGGTTACCGTCCGAACGAAGCAAGCGATGTGCCATTGTGTACAATCGCTGGATGGAGTCGGCCCTAAACGATAGGTACGTAATATCAGTTATTTAGGACACGAGCATGCTTGCGCTGTGAGCCTGCGCGGTCGCGCGGTTGCCTAAAATATAGGCGGAAAGACCTAAGGCGGAGGCGACAGCCTCAATCAGGTGAACGCGGCAAGGATTTGCAGCAGCCGCTCCCGGTTTTCCTTGCCGATTTTATCGGCCACATGGCGCTCATGTTCGGCGGCGAGCCGCCGGAACTGCGCCAGCGCGGTCCTGCCGCGCGCGGTCAGATGCAAGGCGTGGGAGCGCCGGTCGGTGGCCGATCTGAGGCGGCTGACCAGTCCGCGCTGTTCGAGGCTGTCCAGCAGGTGCACCAGCCTGGCGCGCTCGATTCCGAGCCGCTTGGCGACCGCCATCTGGCTCAGGCCGGGATTGGCGCCGATCACCGTCATCACCGAATACTGCGTCGGGCGTATATCGACGGCGCCGAGCGTGCGAATAAAATCCTGAAAAATCCAGATCTGGAAGCGCCGCACCGCATAGCCGGCATGGCCGGCCAGCGCGTCGAGGGCGATCTCGTCATCCATGACGTCGCTTTGTGATCTGCCGTTTCCGGCCTGCTTGCGGCCGGAACGCAGTTGCGCGCTGGCGCGCGATTTGGCCGTTCTGGGCATTTGACTGTTTCCCGCCATCGCCTCTCCTTCTAGCGCTTCGCAGGCCGAAGGGAAAGATTGTTGTTGACGACAACAATTGTTGTGCTCAACATTAGGGACAAGCGGCCCGTCTGAGGCTGCAAGCCGGCATGATGCGCGGCAACCCTGAAACAGCCGGGACAGGAGGAAACCATGACCTTCGCCGCCGCAAGCGGTGACAATTCACGCAGTCTGTTCGCGATCCCTGCGATTGTCGCCGACCGCCGCGCCGACGGCAGCATTCTGGTCAAGTCGACCGTGCCGCTTCAGCCGGGTGCGCGTTGCATCGGCGACTGGCTGGAGCATTGGGCGCGGCAGGCGCCGGACCGGATCTTTGTCGCCGATCGCGCCAGCACCGATGCGCCGTGGTCGACCGTCACGTACAGGGACGCCTTGCAACAGGTGCGTTCGGCAGCCGCCTGGATCCTCGCGCAAGGGCTGAGCGCCGAGCGGCCGCTGGTGATCTTGTCCGACAACAGCGTCGAGCATGCGCTGTTCGCGCTCGCGGCCCAGCACGTCGGCGTACCGTCGGCCGCGATCTCGCCGGCCTATTCGCTGATGTCCAGAGACTTCGACAAGCTCAGGAGCATGGTCGAACTGCTCGGGCCCGGCGCGATCTATGTTTCCGGTACAAAACCGTTTGCTGCGGCGCTGTCGGCGATCCAGCCGCTGCATTCGGCCACGATCGTCAGCGGCAGCGCCGGGGACGCCGGCGCCATCTCGTTTCGCAACATCGCGGCCACGCCGGAAACGCCTGACGTTGGGAGAGCTTTCGCCGCGATCACGCCCGACACGATCGCAAAGTTCCTGTTCACGTCAGGCTCGACCGGCACGCCGAAGGCCGTGATCAACACCCAGCGTATGCTGACCTCGAGCCAGCAGGCCAAGGCGCAGACTTGGTCGTTCCTCGAAGACAGCGACGATGATCTTGTGATCCTCGACTGGCTGCCGTGGAGCCATACCTTCGGCGCTAACCACAATTTCAATCTGGTGCTACGCAATGGCGGCACGCTCTATGTCGACGGCGGCAAGCCGGCGCCGGGGCTGTTTGCGACGTCGCTTTCCAATCTGCGCAGCGTGATGCCGACGGTCTATTTCAACGTGCCGCGCGGTTTTGACATGCTGATCGCAGCGCTGCGCGGCGATGATGAGTTGCGCAAGAAATTCTTCAACGAGGTGAAATTCGCCTTCTACGCCGGCGCTGCGCTACCGCAGAATCTCTGGGATGCGCTGGAAGAACTCTCGATCAAGACGGTCGGCCGAGCGCTGCCGATGGTGTCGGCCTGGGGTTCGACGGAGACGTCGCCGCTCGCCACCGATTGCCACTTCCAGGCAAAGCGCTCCGGCAATATCGGCGTGCCGATCCCGGGGACTGAACTGAAGCTGGTGCCGTCGGGCGACAAAATGGAGGTGCGCGTGCGCGGCCCGAACGTCACGCCCGGCTACTGGAAGGCGCCGGAACTGACGGCGCAGGCGTTCGATGCCGAAGGCTTCTATTTGATCGGCGACGCCGTGACCTTCGCCGATCCGGCGCGTCCCGAACTCGGGCTGTTTTTCGACGGCCGCGTCGCTGAGGATTTCAAGCTCAATTCCGGCACCTGGGTCAATGTCGGCTCCTTGCGCGTGGCGGGTATCGCAGCGCTGGCGCCGCTGGCTCAGGATATCGTGGTCACCGGCCACGGCAGCGACGAAGTCCGCTTCCTGGTGTTTCCGAACATCGCGGCCTGCCGGGCGCATGCCGGTCTATCAGACAGTGCCGATGTGAAAGACGTGATTGGCCACGACAAGGTTCGCAACACGATCGCGCAAGGCGTTGCAAAGCTGAAGGCGCAGAGCGGCAATTCGTCCGGCCATGCGACGCGGGCGCTGCTGCTGGCCGAGATCGCCTCCGTCGACGGCGGCGAGATCACCGACAAGGGCTACATCAACCAGCGCGCGGTGCTGACGCGGCGCGCGGGCGCGGTAGCAACGCTGGACGACGATTCGTCGGCCGAATGGATCGGTTGCGCCGGCTGAGACCCTGCGCCTCAAAATCCGTTCTTGTGCGCTTCGACCAGCCGCACCAGCATCTGCAGAAAGGCTGTTTGCTCGGGCTTGCTGAGCGCGGAAAGCGTCTGCGCATTGAAACTCTGGCCCAGCCGGCTGGCCTCGTCGGCGCGCCTCTCGCCTGCCGCGCTCAGGCTGAGCTCGACCGCCCGCTTGTCCCGCGTGGACCGCTTACGCTTGAGAATTCCGGTCTCCTCCATCCGCGACAGGATTTTTACCAGGTTGGGCAGTTGCATTTTCAGCACGGCGGCCAGCTCGCTCTGCGTCACCGTCTTGTTGTCACGCACCGCGACGAGGATGGCGTATTCGAGCGGCGAGAGCTTTAGCGATTCGAAATACGGATAAAACGCCTCGAAATTCTGCAACTGCAGGATCCGGATCATGAAACCCGGGGTCTGCTGTAGCGCGGTGAGATCGAGTTCCCGGTCCGCATCCGGCTCGGCCGTCTTGGCCGCCCCGTTACCCTTGCGCGTCGAAGCTTTGGCGATTCTTCCCATGGGCAATAGCTCGCACGCCATCACGTGAATTGACAATCCTCAAAATACTTATAAGTTATAAGCAATTTCGAAGTGGTCGCGAAGGCCGCCTTTTCCATACAGGAGGGAATGCATGCGACAGTTTTTTCGCACAGGAATGCTCGTTGCCGCGCTCGGCGGCATGTTTGCCGGCGCGGCCCAAAGCCAAGCCTATGCCCAGGATCGCGTCCGCATCGGCGTGCTGAACGACCAGTCCGGCGTGTTTGCGACCTACCAGGGTGTCGGTTCGGCGATCGCGGCCCAGATGGCGGTCGAGGATTACGGCGGCAAGGCCGCCGGCAAGCCGGTGGAGGTCGTCTCCGCCGATCACCAGAACAAGCCTGATATCGGTGTTGGCATCGCGCGGCGCTGGTATGAAAACGAAAGCGTCGACGCGATCTTCGACCTGCCGAACTCGGCAATCGCGCTCGCGGTTGCCGCCATCTCCGAGCAGAAGAACAAGGTATTCATCGGTTCCGGCGCCGGAACGGCGCTGCTGACCGGCGAAAAATGCACGCCCAATACCGTGCACTGGACCTATGACACCTACGCTTACGGGCGCGGTCTCGGCAAGGCGGTGGTGGCGCAGGGTGGCAAGAAATGGTTCTTCCTCACCGCCGATTATGCGTTCGGTCACGATCTCGAAAAGCAGGCCATGGAAGCCGTGAAGGCATCCGGCGGCGAAGTGCTCGGCGCCGTGCGCCATCCGCTCGGCACCGCCGACTACGCCTCCTTCCTGCTGCAGGCGCAGGCCTCGGGCGCCGATATCGTCGGCGTGGCGAATGCTGGCGACGACACCATCACCTCGATCAAGCAGGCGGCGGAATTTGGATTGACCCGGAAGCAGAAGCTGGTCGGGCTGATTCTCGGCATGAACGGCATTCCCGCGCTCGGCCTGAAGGCGGCGCAGGGCGCGCAGATCATGAATCCATTCTATTGGGATTTGAACGACGGCACGCGCGCCTTCGCCAAGCGCTTTGCCCAACGTCATCCGCAGAACAATTATCCCAACGACATGCAGGCCGGTGTCTACGCATCCGTGCTGCATTACCTGAAGGCCGTCGACAAGGCCGGCGGCGCCGCCGACGGCAAGGCCGTGGTCGCGGCGATGAAGGCGATGCCGACCGACGATCCGCTGTTCGGCAAGGGAACCATCCGCAGCGACGGGCGTAAGATTCACCCGTTCTATCTGCTTGAGGTAAAGAAGCCCGAGGAGTCCAGTTCGAAGTGGGACCTGTTGAAGGTCGTGGCTACAATTCCGGGCGATCAGGCGTTTCGTCCCGAGAGCGAAGGTAATTGCCCGCTGGTCAAGAAATGATCTGATCGGGCCGCGGCCGGCAGGAACCGGCCGCGGCCGAAAATCGACCTTCGAGGCTTGTCGTTTATGTTGCCAAGGCAACTAATTTGTGAGAGCCTGTTTTCAACAAGCGGCCTCTCGCAGAGCACAGAGATTGCCGGGCTGCGCAGGGAGAAACGGATGTTTGGGCGTGTCGGATCGCCACGACACAGTGCGGTAGGGCGTGCGCAGCGCGATGGCGGCAGCATCGTTCAGCGCGGCGCGGCCAGCGCGTTCCGCTTAGTCCCGGGTGTCGACTTCGCCCGCGCCTTTTACGGCATCGAGATTGCCGTGAACCCGCAGCAGCAGCCCGATCAAGGTCTCGCGTTCCGGCTTGCTCAGGCACGAGAGGAGGCGGCGTTCGCGCTCGAGCGCGACCGCGATGACCTGGTCGTGGGTGGTAAAGCCCTTCGCGGTCAGCGAGATCGAATGGGTGCGTCCATCCTGCCGGTCGGCCCTGATGCTGACCAGCCCGCGCTCCTCCATGCCGGCCAGTGTTCGGCTGACCGGTCCCTTGTCGAAACCGATGACGTGGCAGATGCGCGCCGCCGAAATTTCCGGCTCGATTGCGAGCAGCGACAGGATCCGCCATTCCGTGACGTTGACCCCAAAGCGCTTCTGGTAAACGACGGTCGCGCTGCGCGACAATTTGTTGGCAATGAAGGTGATGAGCGCCGGGACGTAGCGGTCGAGGTCGAGCACCTGTTCGGCGCGTCCGCTCCTGCCTGCCGTGCCCGCGCGGGGGGCGCGCGCCTGTCTGTTCCTGCTCATGCTCTTCCGAAGCCGCTCCAGCGTTCCAGACATAGAGACTGCGCACACCACTCTGCAAGAACATTATGCAGGAGACCCACATGAGCGCGACCTCCCGCACAGATTCTGTAACCCCGGAGCGGGGCGCACCGGCCGGTGTGCCAAGCCTGGACGTGGACCCGTTCTCGAACGAGTTTTTCGAGGATCCGCACGCGATCCACGACACCCTCCGCGAGGCCGGGCCGCTGGTATGGCTCGACAAATGGGGCGTCTACGGCGTGGCACGCTATGCGGAGGTGCATGCCGTCCTCAACGATCCCCTGACGTTCTGTTCGAGCCGCGGCGTGGGCCTGAGCGATTTCGCCAAGGAAAAGCCGTGGCGTCCGCAAAGCATCATTCTTGAGGCAGATCCGCCGGCGCATACCAGGACGCGCACGGTGCTCGCCCAGGTGCTGTCGCCGACGGCGATGAAAGGGGTCCGCGAACATTTCACGGCGATGGCCGCCGCCAAGGTCGACGAGTTGCTGGCGCGCGGCAGTTTCGACGCGGTTGCCGATCTCGCGGAGGCCTATCCGCTCTCGGTGTTCCCCGATGCGATGGGCCTGAAGCAGGAGGGGCGCGAGAACCTGCTGCCCTATGCCAGTCTCGTCTTCAACTCCTTCGGGCCGCCGAACCAGTTGCGTCAGGAGGCGATCGAACGCTCGGCGCCGCATCAGGCCTATGTCGCCGCGCAGTGCCAGCGCGAAAACCTCGCCCCTGGCGGCTTTGGCGCCTGTGTCCATGCCCGCGCCGATGCGGGCGACATCACGCCGGAAGAGGCGCCGCTATTGGTGCGCTCGCTGCTTTCGGCCGGGCTCGACACAACAGTCAACGGCATCGGCGCCGCGGTCTATTGCCTGGCGCGCTTTCCCGATCAGCTCGCGCGGCTGCGCAGTGATCCGACCCTGGCGCGCAATGCGTTCGAGGAGGCGATCCGCTACGAAAGCCCGGTGCAGACCTTCTTCCGCACCACGACGCGGGAAGTCGAACTCGCCGGCCATCGCATCGGTGAAGGCGAGAAGGTGCTGATGTTCCTCGGCGCCGCCAACCGCGATCCACGGCGCTGGGAAAACCCTGACAGCTACGATGTGACCCGCCGCACCTCCGGCCATGTCGGGTTCGGCTCGGGCATCCATATGTGCGTCGGCCAGCTCCTGGCGCGCGTCGAAGGCGAGGTGATGCTGGCGGCAATAGCACGCAAGGTTGCAAGCATCCAGATCACCGGCCCGGTGAAGCGCCGCTACAACAACACGCTGCGCGGCCTCGAAAGCCTGCCCATTACGATTTCTCCGGCCTGACGGACCGCGCATGCCAAGCATCACCTTCATCCATTCCGACGGACGCCGGCAGCCCATCGAGGCGAGCGAGGGCGAAAGCGCCATGCAGGCCGCGACGCGGCAGGACATCAACGGAATCTTGGCGGAATGCGGCGGCAACGCCATGTGCGCCACTTGCCATGTCTATGTCGATGAGGCCTGGCTCGCCCGCCTGCCGGCCATGAGCGACGATGAGGACGCGCTGCTGGATGGCGCTGCGGCTGATCGGCTACCCAACAGCCGCCTGTCCTGCCAGATCAAGTTCGCCGCCGATCTCGATGGTTTGGTCCTCAACCTGCCGGACCGGCAATTGTGACGGCGTCATCGCCCGATATCGCACAGTGAAGTCAAACCCGGCGAAGCCCGGGAAACCAAGAATCAAATTCCAAGGGAGAGAACAATGAAGGTTTACAGGTTAGGTTTGGCGCTTGCCTTGTCATGCGCGATGTCGGGCGCGGCGCGCGCGGATATTTCCGACAGCGTCGTCCGCGTCGGCGTGCTCAACGATATCTCCGGGATCTTCCAGGACACCAACGGCATGGGCTCGGTGGAAGCCGCGCGGATGGCGGCGGAGGATTTCAACGGCGGCGGCAAGGGTATCAAGGTCGAAATCGTCTACGCCGATCACCAGAACAAGGCCGACGTGGGTTCGGCGATCGTGCGCAAATGGCTCGATGTGGACGGCGTCGATGCCGTGGTCGACGTGCCGAATTCCGCCGTCGGCCTCACCATCAATTCGCTGCTGCGCGATAGCCGCATGACGTTCCTGGCGTCATCGACCGCCAGTTCAGACCTGACCGGCAAGGCCTGTTCGCCGAACACCATCCAGTGGGTCAACGATGCCTGGGCGACCGGCAACTCCACGGCGGCGGCGATGATGGCACGCGGCGGCAAGGAATGGTACTTCATCACGGTGAATTTCGCGCTTGGCCAGGGCATCGAGGCCGAAGCTACCAACTACATCGAGAAGCACGGCGGCAAGGTGCTGGGCTCGGCCAAGCATCCACTCAACACGCCGGATTTTGCTTCGCTGTTGCTGCAAGCGCAGGCCTCCAAGGCCAAGGTGATCGGGCTCGCCAATGCCGGTGGCGACACCGTCAACGCGGTGAAGCAGGCGGCCGAGTTCGGTCTTCAGCAAAGCGGCCAGACCATGGTGGCGTTCCTGCTGTTCATCAACGACGTCCACGGCATGGGATTGAAGGTCGGCCAGGGCCTGCAACTGTTCGAGGCGTTCTATTGGGACATGGATGACGACACCCGCGCGTTTGCCAAACGCTTCGCGGCGCGGCCGGGCGTGAACGGCAAGATGCCGAGCGGCAACCAGGCCGGCGTCTATGCTTCCACGCTGGCCTATCTCAACGCGGTGGCGGCGACCGGCAGTGACCACGCCAAGGATGCGGTGCCGCAGATGAAGAAGTTCAAGGGCAAGGACAAGCTGTTCGGCGATGTCACCATCCGCCAGGACGGCCGCGTCATTCACCCGATGTACCTGTTCGAGGTGAAGAAGCCGGAAGAGTCGAAATATCCTTACGATTACTACAAGCTGGTCTCGACCATCCCGGCCGATCAGGCGTTCCGCCCGCTCGCTGATGGCGGCTGTTCGCTGGTGAAGTGAGGCAGGGCCGACCTCCGGGGCCGGGCAGGGGAACGAGCCCGGCACAGCTTCCGCGAAGCAGGCCACACGGGGTAGTGTGGCCTGAAAGCGGAAGGGTTACACAGGAGGAAATCATGACTGGTGCGGCTCTTGCGCCTCCCGTGACGAGCGATATCACGCCTGCGGTGCTGGCGATCGGCCGGCCTGAATTTGCGCAATCCTTGATCGCAACGCTACGCCGGGTGGCGGATGTTGGTCACTGCATGGTATTTTCGTTCGCGAGCGAACGCTCTGCGCGCTGCCTGCTAAACATCGGTAACATTCCGATCGGCGCCGAACTCGGCGCTGCCTACTCGGACCATTTTCACTTCGCCGATCCGAACCGGGATGCAATCTTCCGGGAGCAGGCCATCGACAGGCCGGTCGTGCTGCCGGCCTTCGCCCGCCGCATGTACGGCGGCAAGTACCGCAAGATCTTCTTTGAGGATTCCGGGATCGTCGACAAATTGGCGGTCGCGATCTGGGTCGGGCAGATCTGCTTCTATGTCAACTTCTACCGAACCACATCGCAGGGACGTTTCGCCGGCGACGAGGTCGAGCGCTTGCGGGCGGTTGCACCGGCTGTCAGCGCCGCGGTGGCGCGTCATTTCCAGCACCAGCCGGCGTCGCAGGACGATCCGGTCCGCATGCTCGAAACCCTGTTTGCTTCCAGCGAGCCGTTCGCGCGCCTGACCGGCCGCGAGAAGCAGGTGTGCCTGCGCATCGTTTCCGGCCTCAGTTCGGAAGCGATCTCCGCCGATCTCGACATCGGCCTGCAATCGACCCTGACCTATCGCAAGCGCGCCTATGAGAAGCTCGGCATTTCCTCTCAGAACGAACTGTTTGCGATCGCGCTGCGTCTGCTCGCGGCACGCAGCATGAACTGAGGCAGAAGCCTCCGTTATCAGCGGCAGGCGCGTCAGACCAGTTTGTCCCAAGCTGTAGGGACAGACGGCTTCTCCTTGCGGAGCTAGCATCCGGCCTTGCCGAACCCGGAGGCCGATCGTGAGCACAGCGCCCCGCATCGATATCGAACTTGCTGCATTCTGGCAGGATCCCTACCCAAGGCTTGCAACGCTGCGGAGGGACGCGCCGATCGCGTTTGTGCCGCAGCTCGGCAGCACGCTGCTCTGCAGCCGGGACGATATCTTCGTGTCGGAGAAGCAGATCGACGTGTTCAGCTCGCACCAGCCCGAGGGCTTGATGAACAGGCTGATGGGCCACAACATGATGCGCAAGGATGGCGATGCGCACATGGTCGAGCGCAAGGCCATCTTTCCCGCGATCTCGCCCAGGACCGTGAAATCGCACTGGACCGCGCAGTTCCAGGCGCATGCCGATCGCATCATCGACACGCTGGAGCCGGGAGGCGCCGCCGACCTCGTAAAGGATTTCGCTTTGCCGTTCTCGGCGGAGTGCCTCAAGTCGCTCACGGGGCTGACCAACATGCGATTCCCCGACATGAACGCATGGTCGCAAGGGATGATCGACGGCATCGCCAACTATGCCGGTGATCCCGCGATAGAGGCACGCTGTCATGCCGCGACCGCCGGCATCGATGCCGCGATCGACGACATGGTCCCGGTGCTGAGCAAGAAGCCCGATTCAAGCCTGCTCGGCGTGATGCTCGCCTCCGGCATGCCAATGGATAGCGTGCGCGCCAATATCAAGCTCGCAATCAGCGGCGGCCAGAACGAGCCGCGCGACGCCATTGCGGGGACCGCATGGGCGTTACTCACCCATCCCGATCAGCTTGAAATCGTAAGCGCCGGCGAAATTCCCTGGCTGCAGGCGTTCGAGGAATATGCCCGCTGGATTTCGCCGATCGGCATGTCGCCGCGCCGCGTCGCGAAGCCATGGAGTATTCGCGATATCGACTTCGAGACCAACGAGCGCGTGTTCCTGATGTTCGGGTCAGCCAATCGTGACGAGAAGTATTTTGAAAACCCTGAATGCTTCGATGTTCGACGCGATGCCAGCAAGAGCATCGCCTTCGGCGCAGGGCCACATTTTTGCGCCGGCGCCTGGGCGTCGCGGGCGATGGTGGCCGAGGTCGCGCTGCCTGCCATCTTCAGGCGGTTTCCGAATCTGCGTTTGGGCACGAGCGAGCCGGTGCGCGTCGTCGGATGGGCGTTTCGGGGGCTGCTCAACCTGCCTGTTGTGCTGGGATAGTGTTTCGTCGCGAGGGGCGCCTAGCAGCACTAGGTGGCACAGGTGTGCTGCTGCGAGAATGATCCGACGGCGGAAGATGCCAACTAACGCGGTAAATCCCACAGAACTACAACCAAATATTGCTTTAGCATGCCCAAAACGATAGGGTCGGGCATCGTGCCGCGATATGTCGAAATCAGCGTGCGGTAGACAAAGCGAGTGCCGTCGGCAGGCATCGTCCTTGAAGAAGACCGCACTTTTTTTGTCGGTCTCATGTTCTCCGAAAATGCAAGCCATTGGCGCGCACTAGGTCGCGTGTGGTGCGCTTTCAACTAATCTTTCTCGGGAGGACACCATGAAGCGCATTTTGATCTCAGCTATCGGCCTCGCTTTCGTTCTGACGTGGGCTCAGCCAGCGCCAACGCAGGATTTAGCCTCACAGGTCGTTGGGGTGTGGAAGTTCACCAGCCAAAGCACCAAAGAACTAGCGACAGGCAAGATCAACTACCCCTACGGGGAGAAGCCGACTGGCCATATCGTATACACGAAGGGCGGACACGTTGCGTTTGTCCTTGTCGGCGACAACCGCAACGCTCCCGCGAGGGCGACTGCCACGGATGCCGAACGTATCACCTTGTTCAACACGGTGGCCGCCGCCAGCGGGACATATAAGGTCGAAGGCAACACCATAATCGTGACCTACGCGGCGTCATGGAACCAGACGTGGACCGGCATCACTCAAAAGCGCCAGTTCGAGATTGTAGGAAACAAGCTGACAGCGACATCCGCGCCGACCAAAAACCTGTCAGGCCAAGACATCGTCTTTGTTGTGACTTACGAAAGAGCCGAGTAGGGCGCGCATCGAACGGGTTGCCGATCTCCCCTGGACATGACGAAACACGGCAGGAGCTGCCGGTCTCGCCGAGAGATTGGCTGTCTTCTGGCGGCATCACGGCGCGCAGTAAAAGCTCGCCGCGAGATTGACCTGTCCGGATTTGTAGTGCGGCCATGCCGGCCACTGGCACAGTGGCAGCGAACGTGTCGTTTCGAACGCCGGCGCTTCGACCTTCTGCTCCGTCACCTGGAGATCGCCGGGCGCCTTGCCGTTCTCGACCCAGTCGACGAGCACGGCCAGCATGTCGACATTGGCGGGCGCGCCGGAGCCGACATGATCGACGCCGGGCGCCGTATAGAGACGGGCGAACTCCGCCGTTTTCTCTTTGCCCAGCGTGCGCTGCACGTTTTCGAAGTAACGGATTCCCGCGTAAGGGCTCTGGGCGTAATCGGCCATGTACTCGAGGATCACCAGCTTGCCGCCGCGCGCGCTGAAGCGGCTGAGGTCGGGATTGGTCGAATCCATCAGCTTGGATACCTGAAGCAGGCGCTCCTTGTGGTCTTCAGGCTTGTACGTCGTGACGTCGAGCTTCGGGTTGCGCGCGAAGACGTATTGAATGCCGCCTGCGCCGTAAATCCACGCGATGCCGTTGGCCGGCACCGGCGGCTGCGCCGGCGCCGCCTTGCCGAGCCACCACGAGATCCAGCCGCCGGTCGGACCGAAGGCAGGGGTGTTTTCGCCCGACACGCCCCAGCCCGGATAGTCATCGAGCCCGTTCTCCAGGGCAAAGGGGAATTTGTAGGTCGAATGAAGCGTCTTGATCGCCGTGATCTGGGCGTCGGTCAGACACTGGTCGCCGCTTTGTCCTGCTGCGCAACGCAGCGATTCCGGCTGGAATTTCGCCTTGCAGCCGACCGGGTCCTGAACCAGCTGATCGTCTGAGCCGTCGGCCTTGTCGCAAGCCTGCAGGACGGCATTCGCGACCAGTTCAACCTGTGCGGGGCGGATCCAGCCTTCGCCCATCGTCGCCAGGCCCGCTCGCGTTCCGGCATGCTGCAAGCCAACCCAGTTGATGACAGGCACGCGCGCGAAAATGCCGTCAAAATCTTCCGGGTAACGCTGCGCCATCGTCAGCCCCTCGCGGCCGCCTTCCGACGATCCCATGAAGTAAAGCTTCTTCGGCGGGTTGCCGTAGGCGCGCACCATCAAGGCGACGGCAGCATCCCGCACGCGCTTGTAGGATCGATGCGCAAAATTCTCGAAAGCCTCGTCGTCGAGCGCAAACACCTGCGGCGGCTCGCCCGGCTTGGTCTCATGGCCGGAATCCGTGCCGTAGGTGACGAAGCCCTGCGCCAGCGGCGAAGGCGCGCCGAAGGGATGCGCGGGCGGCAGGGTAAGACCGGTGATCAGCACGCCGTTGAAGCCGCCGCCGCCATATTGCAGCGAGCGGCCGTTCCACTCGACCGGGAGGTTCACCTGAAATTTGATCGGCGGCGCATTGGGATCGGATGGCGCGATCTGGCCGAGCACCTTGCAGAATTCCGGATTGGCCGGCGTGACGCGTGCCGCCGGCGTCGGTCCTCTTTCGGCGACCGCGAGCGGTGTCGGCGCAATCATGGAGGCGGAGTCGACCCGGACGACATTGTCGGTCGGCTTGATAAGATCGCTGCAGGTCGCGGCCGGTTCGCCGGTCATTTTTGCGGCCATCGCTTGGGCAGACCAGAATGAAGTCAAAGCGGCCAGCGAAGCCGCATATGCCCACTCGTGCGCAATGATCTTGAGCCCTTGCATGTTTCCCTGCTCCATATCCGGCGTCCCACGTATTATCTCGCGGTCACGCTAGAATGGCGGGTGCGGCACGGACGTCAACTCAAATAAGCGGCGCGGCGACAGCCTCACCGCCCTGCAGGTCGATAAAAAAAATTCATCCCGTAACCTTGCTCGACCCCTGCGTGATCAGCCGCGCGGCGCGCTGGTCGCGGGCGTGGATCCATAGCCAGCTCAGCGCCACGCTGAGCCGGTTGCGCAGGCCGATCAGGAAATAGATGTGGGCGATGCCCCAGATCCACCAGGCGAGGTTGCCGCGCAGCTTCATCCAGCCGAAATCGATCACCGCCTTTTTCTTGCCGATCTGCGCGAGACTTCCGGCGTGCTTGTAGCGGAACGGCGGTAGCGTGCTGCCGTTCAGGCGCGCCTTGATGAGCGCTGCCACGTAGCGCCCCTGCTGCTTGGCGGCCGGCGCGATGCCGGGCACGGGATTGCCGTCCGGGCCGGCGATGGTCACGGTGTCGCCAACGGCAAAGATGTCGGGATGGCCGGGCACGGTAAGGTCTGGCTCGACCTTCAAGCGGTAGGCGCGGTCGGCGGGCGCGTTCAGCCATTCCGCCGCGCGCGAGGCGCGCACGCCGGCGGCCCAGACGATGGTTCTGGCCTCCAATTTGTTGCCGCCATAGACGACGCCGTCGATGGCACATTCGGTGACGGGCTGTCCCAGCACCACCTCGACGCCGATCGCCTCCAGCGAGCGCTGCGCATAGGTGGAGAGGTCTTCGGGAAAGCTGGGGAGAACGCGTGGGCCGGCCTCGACCAGGACAACGCGGGTCTTGTGCGTGTCGATGTTGCGAAAGTCCGGCGGCAGCGTGTCCTTGGCGAGGTCGGCGATGGTTCCCGCCATTTCGACACCCGTCGGGCCGGCGCCGATGATGACGAAGGTCAATAGCGCCGCGCGCCGCGCCGGATCGGTCTCGCGCTCGGCGCGTTCGAACGCGACGAGGATGCGCCGCCGCAGCGTGGTGGCATCCTCCAGCGTCTTCAGGCCCGGTGCGAACGGCTCCCATTCGTCGTGGCCAAAATAGGCGTGGCGGGCGCCGGTGGCGAGCACCAGGGTGTCGTAGGGCAGGGCCTCGCCGTCTTCGAGCAGCACGCGCTTCTCCGCAGCATCGATACCGCCCACATTGGCAAACAGCGTCGTCACCTCCTTGCGTCCGCGCAGCAGGTAGCGGATTGGCCAGGCAATTTCCGACGTCGCCAGCGAAGCGGTTGCGACCTGGTAGAGCAGCGGCTGGAACAAATGATGGTTGCGGCGGTCGATCAGCGTGATCTTCACCGGCGCACCGGCGAGGCCAAAGGCGGTCTCCAGCCCGCCGAAACCAGCGCCGACGATCACGACGTGGTGGGGCTGTTTCGGCGCTGTCGTCATGGCTTGCGACCCCGGTTTCAGATCATTCAACACATTGGATTATGTAGCCATTTGTGCCCGCGGTCCAAGGCGCGTTTGCTGATCGGTCGATAGCGAAAGCGTATGACGGTGTCGTCCCGGCCTTGCGCCGGGACCCATAACCACAGGCCGTATTGTTGTAAAAGCCGGAGCCACAGCACGGCGCAACAACAAAGCCCTGTGGTTATGGGTCCCTGCTCCCGTGCGCAATTGCGCACTAGGCAGGGACGACGGGAAGAATATTTCTAGAGCGCACCGCATCCTTTGGCTGGTTCCAAACGTCCTTGGGATCGAAGCGCTGCCTTTGCAGACGCCGACGAGGAGAATCCAATGCGACGGACCGTGATAAGGTACAGGACAAAGCCTGATATGGCCGACAGGAATGCCGAACTGGTCGCGGCGGTGTTTGCGGAACTGAAGGCGGCGCAGCCGGAAGGTCTCCGCTATATGTCGCTACGGCTGGAGGACGACACCTTCATCCATGTCGTTGAGACCGCTGCCGATGACGGCTCGAGCCCATTGCCGAAGCTGCCGGCGTTCACTGCGTTCCAGAGCGGCATTCGGGACCTTTGCGCTGAACCGCCGGTGCCGAAGGGCGCCACCGTCGTCGGCAACTATCGCATGCTGGAAGAGAACTGAACCCGCTTGCCGGAGGCAGAATGAGCGTAGTGCCCGAGCCGCCGACAGCCTTCGACATCGAACGCCTGCTGGTCGCGATGCGGCCAAGGCTGCATCGCTATTGCGCGCGCATGGTGGGCTCGGTGATCGACGGCGAGGACGTGCTGCAGGACGCGTTGATCAAGGCGATGGAGGCGCAGGCTACCGCCGGCGCCATCGGCAATCCCGAAGGCTGGCTGTTCCGGATCGCGCACAACACGGCGCTGGATTTCCTGCGCCGGCGCAACCGGCAGGAGGCGCTGCGATCGGTGAAGGAGGTGGACATGATCGTTGACCAGTTCGATGCCGTGGAGAGCCGCTGGATCGCCGCCACTTCCTTGCGCACCTTCATGCGCCTGCCGGTGGCGCAGCGCTCGAGCGTGATCCTGAAGGACGTGCTCGGCAGTTCGCTCAAGGAAATCTGCGAGGTGATGGACTGCAGCCTGCCGGCGGCGAAGGCCGCGCTGCATCGCGGGCGCGCGCAGTTGCGGGAAATCGCCGATGAGCCGGACGATACGCCGCAGCAGAAACTGTCGGATGCCGATCGTGAACGGCTCGGCGCCTATGTCGCCCATTTCAACGCGCGGGATTTTGACGCGATCCGTGCCATGATTTCGGACGACGTGCGGCTCGACCTCGTCAGCAAGACCCACATGCGCGGCAAGGCCGAAGTTTTCAGCTATTTCGGCAACTATTCGAAGGTCAGCGACTGGCGTCTGGTCCCGGGCCTGGTGGAGGGACTTCCCGCCATCCTGGTGTTCGACCCGGACGAGCCTGACAAGGGGCCGAAATACTTCATGCTGCTGGGCTGGTCGGCCGGCAAGGTCGCAACCATCCGGGATTTTCGCCACGCGTCGTACGCGATCGACGGTGCGGAATATTCGGTCTGAACCGGGCCCCCCGGTGCGACAATTGTTGCTCCGGCAACCGGCACTATAGTTCTTGCCATCCCCGCCATCCACGAATTATGGTGCAGGCCATCGAGGGCATGAGCCGAAGGTCCAAAGCGGGGCCAGCGGTTCATGCTTGCCGCAGACTGGCGATTTCGCGCACAAAATACCTCACCTGATAATGAGGCGTGCGGGACAAGCGCGGTCGCCCGGTCGACCGGGTCTGGTACGATAACGAGGAGGGGAGTGATTATGAAAAAGGCATTCTGGCTGGCGGGCGCGGCGATTCTAGCGCTGGCGCAGCCCGCAACCGCTGGCGACACCATCAAAATCGGCTTTGTCTCGACCTTCAGCGGCCCAACCGCTGTGATCGGCAACGACATGCGCAACTCGTTCGAGCTGGCGCTCGACCATTTGGGCCGCAAGATGGGCGGCAAGCCGGTCGAGGTGATCTATGAGGACGACGGCCAGAAGCCCGATGTCGGCAAGCAGAAGACCGAAAAGCTGATCCAGTCCGACAAGGTCGATTTCATCGCCGGCTATATCTGGTCGAACGTGCTGCTGGCCTCGCTGAAGACCGCGGTCGATTCAAAAACCTTCCTGATCTCGGCCAATGCCGGACCCTCGCAGCTCGCCGGCGAACTCTGCTCGCCCTACGTGTTCTCGACCTCCTGGCAGAACGACCAGACCCCGCAGGCGGTCGGCACCTACATGAACCAGAAGGGCGTCAAGTCGGTGTTCCTGATCGGCCCGAACTATGCCGCCGGCAAGGACATGCTGGCCGGCGTCAAGAGCACGTTCAAGGGCCAGGTCGTGGGCGAGGAATATACGGTATGGCCGAGCCAGCTCGACTTCTCCGCCGAACTCACCAAGGCCAAGAACTCCAAGGCCGAGTCGGTCTTCGTGTTCTATCCGGGCGCTGCCGGCGTGCAGTTCCTCAATCAATACGCCCAAGCCGGCCTCAAGGGGCAGATCCCGCTCTATACGGCGTTCACCATCGACGAATTGTCGTTGCCCTTGCAGAAGGAAAACGCAATCGGTGTGCCCGGCGCGCAGCAGTGGGTCAACGATTTGCCCAACGCGGAGAACAAGAAGTTCGTCGAAGACTACCGCAAGAAGTTTACCGGCCTGCGTCCGACATTCTACGGCGCGCAGTCCTATGACGCCGCTAACCTGATCAACAGCGCGGTTGTCGCCGTGAAGGGCGACACCTCGAAAAAGGACGAGATGAAGGCCGAGATGGAGAAGGCCAACTTCAAGTCCGTGCGCGGTCCGTTCAAGTACGGCAACAACCACATCCCGATCCAGAACTTCTACCTGCAGGATGTGGTCAAGGACGCCGACGGTCAGCTCTCGCTCAAGACGGTGGCGACCATCGTCAAGGACGACCAGGACCGCTTCGCCGACAAATGTCCGATGAAGAAGTGATGTTTGGCATGACCGGTGCATGATGTCGCGAACGCGCCCTCGGGCTTGACCCGGGGGTGGTTTGCGACAGATCATCCGCCCAACAAGAAAATGGCGGCGGCGCAGATGTGCTGCCGCTGTTTTGTTAGGTCTTGAGTATAGGGATTCATGCTCGTCCTCGTAGAACAATCGCTGAACGGCCTGCAGTTCGGCCTGCTGCTGTTTTTGCTGGCAGCCGGCTTGACGCTGGTGTTCGGCATCATGGACTTCGTCAATCTGGCGCACGGCTCGCTCTACATGATGGGCGCCTATTTCGCCGCCACCTTCGTGGCGTGGACGAACAGTTTTATACTGGGCATCCTGCTGGCACTCGGCGCCACGTTGCTGCTGGGTATCGCGCTCGAATTCATCGCGCTCCGACATCTCTACGGCCGCGACCATCTCGACCAGGTGTTGGCGACCTTCGGGCTGATTCTTTTCTTCAATGACGCGGTGCGGCTGATCTGGGGACCGGCCGGCCTGTCGCTGCCGCTGCCGGCCTGGCTCACCGTGCCGGTGCAGATCGTCCCCGGCGTGTTCTATCCGGCCTATCGGTTGTCGATCATCGTGGTCGCGCTGGCGGTCGCAGCGCTACTTTATGTCGTCGTCATGCGGACCCGTATCGGCATGCTGATCCGCGCCGGCGCCTCCAACCGCGAAATGATCGGCGCGCTCGGCATCAACATCAAGCTGCTGTTCACGCTGGTATTCGGGCTTGGCGCGGCGCTCGCCGGCCTTGCCGGGCTGATGCAGGCGCCGATCCTCACCGTGCAGATCGGCATGGGCGAAAACATCCTGATTCTCGCCTTCGTTATTATTGTCATCGGTGGCATCGGCTCGATCCGCGGCGCGTTCATGGCGGCGATCTTCGTCGGCATGATCGATACGCTCGGCCGCGCCTTCCTGCCCGATCTCCTGCGCATGGTGCTGAGTTCCGCCGCCGCCTCGACCGCCGCGCCCGCTCTGTCGTCGATGCTGATCTATCTCCTGATGGCCATCGTCCTCGTGGTGCGACCTGAGGGGCTGTTTCCGGCTGCCAAGCGATGAAATCTCAAATCAACGTCCGCAATGTCGTCGTGGCGCTCGTCGCGCTTGGCTTGCTGCTGCTCCCGCTTTACTCGGCGCTGACCGGCAACATCTTCATCCTGACGCTGTTTACCCGCATCGTCATCTTCGCACTCGCTGCCGCCAGCCTCAACCTCATCATGGGTTATGGCGGCATGATGAGCTTTGGCCACGCCGCCTATCTCGGCATCGGCGGCTACGCGGTGGGCATCCTCGCCCATGAAGGCATCGGCTCCGGCTTCATCCAGTGGCCGGTGGCGCTGGCGGCGTCGGCGCTGTATGCGCTCGTGATCGGCGCGCTGTCGTTGCGCACCCGCGGCGTCTATTTCATCATGATCACGCTCGCCTTTGCGCAGATGGCCTATTACATCGCCTCGGGTCTTTCGCGCTACGGCGGCGACGACGGCCTCACCATCTACAAGCGCAGCACTTTCGGCGGCCTGATCGACCTGTCGAACCGCGTGCAGTTCTACTATCTCTGCCTCGGCTGCCTGTTCGGCGGCGTCTATCTGATCTGGCGCATCATCAATTCGCGGTTCGGCATGGTGGTGCAGGGCGTTCGTTCCAACGAGCAGCGCATGCAGGCAATCGGCTTTCATGCCAACCGCTATCGACTGGTCTGCTTCGTCATCTCAGGCACGATGTGCGGCCTTGCTGGCGCGCTGCTGGCGAACAATACCGACTTCATCAGCCCGGCCGGGATGTATTGGACCCGCTCCGGCGAACTCATGGTGATGGTGGTCTTCGGTGGCATGGGCTCGCTGTTCGGTCCCGTCCTGGGCACCATCGTGTTCCTCCTGCTGGAAGAAGTCCTGTCGCAATTCACCGAATACTGGGCGTTGATCATGGGCCCGCTGTTGCTGCTGATCGTGCTGTTCGCGCGCGGCGGCATCATGGGTTTGCTGGGGAGGTTGAGCCGTGGCTGAACCCTTGCTCCGCGTCGAAAACCTGGTCCGCAGCTTTGGTGGTATCAAGGCCACCGACAATCTGTCGCTCGACGTTCTGCCGGGCGAACTGCACGCCATCATCGGCCCGAACGGCGCCGGCAAGACCACGCTGATCAGCCAGTTGACCGGGCAGTTGATGCCGAATTCCGGCACGGTTCATTTCGCCGGCCGCGACGTCACCCGGTTGCCGTCCTACCAGCGCAGCCGGCTCGGGCTGGCACGTTCGTTTCAGATCACCTCGCTGCTGCCGGATTTCACGGCCGCCGACAATGTCGCGCTCGCGGCCCAGGCGCATAACGGACACTCGTTCCGCTTTTGGGGTGCTGCCCGCAAGGAGAAGCATCTGCGCGACGCAGCGCAGGCGGCATTGAGCAGGGTGGGGCTCGCCCAGCGGGGCGATGTGCCGGTGTCCGAATTGAGCCACGGTGAACAGCGCGAGCTGGAGCTGGCGGTGGCGCTTGCGACCAAGCCGCAACTGCTGCTGCTGGACGAGCCGATGGCCGGCCTCGGCGTCACTGAATCCGCGCGCATGGTGGCGCTATTGAAGGAGCTGCGGAAGGAAGTGACCATCGTGCTGGTCGAACACGACATGGAAGCGGTGTTCGCGCTTGCCGACCGCATCACCGTGCTGGTCTATGGCCGTGTGATCGCGTCCGGCGATCCCGACGCCATCAGGAGCAACGAGGAAGTGAAGCGAGCCTATCTCGGCGACCAGCATGCGGTGACCCGTCATGGCTGAGACCTTGCTGGAAATCGACGGGATCGAGACCTGCTACGGCCTCAGCCAAGTGCTGTTCGGACTTTCGTTGAAGGTCCAGTCGGGTGAGATGGTCGCCCTGATGGGCCGCAACGGCATGGGCAAGACCACGACCATTCGTTCCATCATGGGCATGACGCCGGCCCGATCGGGCAAGGTTCGCTTTGCGGGCGAGGAAGTGCGCAGCCTGCCGTCGTATAAAATTGCAAAGCTCGGAATCGGCCTGGTGCCGGAAGGCCGTCAGATCTTTCCGAACCTCACGGTGTACGAAAATTTGGTCGCGGCCTCGGGCAACCGTCAGGGCAATCCCGATCCCTGGACCATCGATAAAATCCACGCGCTGTTTCCGCGGCTCGCCGAGCGCAGCAGCAACATGGGCATGACCCTGTCGGGCGGCGAGCAGCAGATGCTGGCGATCGGCCGCGCGCTGATGACCAATCCCAAACTTTTGATTCTCGACGAGGCCACCGAAGGCCTCGCGCCGCTGATCCGCGAGGAAATCTGGAACTGCCTGTCGATGCTGAAGGGCCGCGGCCAATCCGTGCTCGTCATCGACAAGAACGTCGCCAACCTCTCCCGCATCGCCGACCGCCACTACATCATCGAGCGCGGGCGGACGGTATGGAGCGGGACGAGCGAGCAGTTGATATCAGAGCCGGATTTGCAGCACCGGTATCTGGGGATTTGAGCCATCTCTATCGTCGTCCCTGCGAACGCAGGGACCCATACCGCGTGATCTATCGATTTAAGGACACTGTTCGACGACCTGTCGTAACCACAACATTTGTGGCTATGGGTCCCTGCGTTCGCAGGGACGACGAGAAAGCCCTCAAAACATCTCGAAATATTCGCGGTGCTCCCAGAATCGTAGGGTGGGCAAAGGCGCACTTTGCGCCGTGCCCACCATCTATCCAGTTGCACGCTTGATGGTGGGCACGCTTCCGCCTTCGCTCTTCGAGCTACGGCGGACAAGTCGCTTTGCCCACCCTACGGATATGGCGAAGCAGGCCGTCACTCACCGCGAAGAGCCGCGCAGCAGTCGCTTCGCCGCTTCGGCCGCGGCCGCCGCATAGGTTCGATCACCGTGCACCAGCATCAAGGAGATCGCGCCCTCGGAGAGCAACCAGATCTCGCGCGCACGGCGGTGGGCGTCCCGGACCCCGGCTCGCTTCAGCAAGTCACCGAAATGAGTTTCAAGCTGCGCCTTGTGCCGACGTGCGATCGCGCGTGCGGGGTGGCCGGGTAGATCAGCCAATTCGATGACCAGTCTGGTAAATCCCGAGCCGGCCCATCGCGGCTTGTCCGCCCATACCGCGAGATCACGAAACAGGCCATCGACAATCGCGGACGGCGACCCGGTTAGCTGATCGCCAAATGTCTTGAACGCGGCCAAGGCTAATTCATTCTGGGTTTCGAGCACGGCCGCGAGCAGTTGATCCTTGCTTTGAAAATGATTGTACAGCGTTCGCTTCGTGACCGTCGTGGCCGATGCAATTTCGTCCATGCTCACGCGGCTGTATCCGCGCTGGCGAAACAGCACGTAGGCGGCGGCAAGGATGCGCTGTCGTGTCGATTCTGCAGATCGCGCCATGCAGTGACCTCTGCTTAAGTATACCGGTTAGTGAATTTACATCGATTGCAAGAGCAGTTGGAATGGCATCCGGGACCTTTTCAGCGCCGCTGCGCGAGCTTCCCTGGATCAATTTCGCCGTCAGTTTTGGCGAGCTCCGAAAGCAATCGTCATGCCCGAATCGTTGACGTTCAGAGAAATCAAGGCTCGTCCGGTGGTGCTCAAGCTCAAGCGGCCTGTGGTCGCGCGCATCGTCACGATATCGGAGTGGCCGATCATTCTCATCGATCTCATGACGGAGCAGGGCATTGTAGGACGGAGCTATCTCGAGCCGTACATCGTGAAATCGATGCGATATCTGGTCCCGGCACTTCATGATTTCAGCGAGATGCTCAAAGGCCGAAGCGTGGCGCCTCTCGAGCTCTTCGAGGCGGCGCGCAAATCCCTACACTTCGTCGGCTATGAAGGGTTGTCCATGATTGCGGCGTCTGGCCTCGACATGGCCGCGTGGGATGCGCTGGCGAAAGCTGCAAATAAGCCGCTCTGCGTGCTGTTGGGCGGGACGGTCGGCGCCGTGAGATCATACAACAGCAACGGCCTTTGGCTTAAAGAGCCGGCCGAGGTCGCCGCTGAAGCTTTGGAGTTGCGGGACGAGGGAGGGTTCTCCGCCCTAAAATTGCGGCTCGGCAGAAGCAACCCGCGCGATGATCTGGCTACGCTCGACGCTGTTCGCAAAGCGGTCGGTGGTGGCATGCATTTGATGGTTGACTACAACCAGGGACTAAATCTCGCTGAAGCCATCGAGCGGTGCCACATGATCGACGACCATGGCCTCGACTGGATCGAAGAACCTATCGTCTACGACAATCTCGACGGACATGCCCAATTGGCGGCAGAGCTGAAGACGCCGATCCAGATCGGTGAGAACTTCTATGGTCCACGAGAGATGCACAAGGCGATCCAGAAGAAGGCTTGTGACCTGGTGATGCCGGATTTCATGCGCATTGGCGGTGTGACCGGCTGGATGCGTGCGGCAGCGATCGCCGGTGTCGCGGGCGTGCCGATATCCACGCATCTTTACCCTGAAGTCGCCGCTCACGTCATGCGGGCGACAGAGACCGCGCATTGGCTGGAGTGGCAGGATTGGGCTGATCCGATCCTCCTGAATCCATATGAGATCAAGGATGGCATGTTGCAGATTCCCGATCTGCCTGGCGTCGGCCTGGAATGGGACGAGAAAGCCGTGGCGCGCAATCTGGCAAGCCTTTAGCGGCAATACGCCTTACCCCAACCCCTACGATTCCCGAGGATTGAGCTATCTCTGCCGTCGTCCCTGCGAACGCAGGGACCCATACGCCGCGGCCGTTGTTATTTAAGGCGGTGGTCGATGGTCTTCCTCTAATTACTGGCGTCGGTGGTTATGGGTCCCTGCGTTCGCAGGGACGACGAGAGAGCGCCACTCCTCAAAACATCTCGAAATATTCGCGGTGCTCCCAGTCCGAGACCTCGGCTTGAAACCGCTCGATCTCGGCGTTCTTGATGTGGACGTAATAATCCACGAACTCGGGCCCGAACGCCCCGCGGAAGAACGGATCGTCCTGCAGCGCGAACACCGCCTCGCGCAGGCTCTTCGGCAACAGCGCGGCCTTCGTCTCGTAGGGCGTATCCGCCGACGGCCCCGGATCGAGCTTGCGATCGACGCCGTCGAGGCCGGAGAGGATTTGCGAAGCCATGTAGAGATAGGGATTGGCCGCGGGCTCGCCGATGCGGTTTTCCAGCCGCGTCGCGGCGTCACCTGCGCCGCCGAGCACGCGGATCATGACGCCGCGGTTGTCGCGGCCCCAGATCGCGCGATCGGGCGCAAGCGAGTAGGAACGGTAGCGCTTGTAGCCGTTGATGGTCGGTGTCGTGAATACGGTCGAAGCGCGGGCGTGCTCCAGTAATCCGGCGAGATAATGCTTGGCGAACGGGTTCAGCGCCTCGCCGCCGTCCTTGGCCATGAACGCGTTCTCGCCGCTCGCGCGCGACACCAGCGATTGATGCAGGTGCCAGCCGGACGCAAAAACATTCGGCAGTTTCGGCCGGCACATGAAGGTGGCGTGATAGCCGTGGCGGCGGGCGATCTGCTTCACGGCCGAGCGGAACAGCACCATGTTGTCGGCAGGCGTAAGTCCCTTGGTCGGCGCAAAAGTGAATTCGCACTGGCTCGGGCCGAACTCGACTTCGACCGACCGCAACGGCAGGCCGAGCGCCAGCACGTCGCGGCGGATGATTTCCAGCGCCGGCTCCATCTGGTCGTAACGCTGCTCGGTCAGGTATTGGTAGCCGTGCGACAGCAGGCTGACGGACGGCGGACTGCCGGGCTGGCCGGCATCCTCCGGCGCCATGTGGGGATCTTCCAGCTTGAAGAGGTGGAATTCGACCTCGAGCCCCGCGACGAAATCGTAGCCGCGGCCTCCCAGTTGTTCGAGCACCTTGCGATAGAGATGCCGCGTGGCGAACGGCACCGGACGGCCATCGCTGAAATGGAGGTCGCACAGCAGCCAGCCTGTCGTCGGCGCCCAGGGCAGCACGCGAAAGGTGGTTGGGTCCGCGACCATCAGGACGTCGGCGGCGCCCTCCATCTCCTTCATGCCAAAACCGCCGCCGGCCGTGAACACCGGAAACACCGTCTTGTGCGAGGTGTCCTTGGCGAGCATCGTGGTGGTGATGGAGCAGCCGCTCTCCAGCGACGCCAACGCTTCGCCAGCCACCAGCGTCTTGCCGCGCAGAATGCCGTGCTGATCGGGGAATGAGAGCCTGATGACTTCGAGATTTTTTTCTTCGACGATCTTGCGCAGGCGGCTGGCTGCCTCCTGCTGTTCTTTCGACCAGAGACCGTGACGTTCAACGAAACTCAACGCGCGGCTCCTGCGAGTCTGAATTGAAGCATTGGAATAGCGCTATATCGGCCGTCATTGCGAGCGCAGCGAAGCAATCCATAGTGCCGCAAGCGTTCGCATGGATTGCTTCGCTTCGCTCGCAATGACGGGGAGGGAGCCGTCATTCGGCCGCCGACAAATGCCGGATCTTGCCGGCGATCTCCGTCGGCACCGGCGCAGCCCATGGCGCGCCGCGGCGGCGCTTGACGTCGACTTCCATCCAGTAGATTTCCCAGCCGCGCGTCGGCCCGATGCCGTCCATCGTCGCCGGGCCCTGGATGCTGCGCGCATGCGCGGCGTCGAGGAACATGAACGGCTTCTCGCCGCCTACCACCTTTTCGATCTCCTGCCGCAGCAGGCGGCGATATTGCACGATCGCCTTGTCCGAGGTGCCCAAATGCTCGTTGGTGCGATCCTGGATCGCGCCCATCGATTCCACGGCCCACTGGTCGTGGACGTTGATGTCGGTCCCCATGCCGGTATAGGTTTCGGTCGCCTGTTCGTGCGGATCGAAGCCGTAATCGTTGCTCTTGTTCTTGCGCGACGTGTAATCCGGCAGCTCGTACAATTCGAGGCGCTGGTCGCGCATCTTCTTCTTGTCGACCGGCGCCGTGTAGCTGGTGAAGATCGCATACCAGTAGCAGTTCTCGTCATCAACGGGCACATGCCACTGCGTGATCGTCATCTCCTGACTCATCGGGATGACGAAGCCGTGCGGGAAGAGCTGGTTGGTGACGCGCACATGCGTCCGTTCCTCGTCGATCTGACGCAGCGCGATCAGGCGAAGGCCGTATTCGGTGTGCTCGACATTGATGATCGGGTTGTCGTATTCGCGCAAAATCTTCGTCATCGGCATGTCGCTTCCGGCGGAAGCGCCGCGGAACTGCTTGCCATAGGCAGTGGACGTGTCCTCGTCCTCGAAGAAGCGATGCAGGAAGGAAGCGTGCGCCGGATCGATGCCGACTTCGAGCGCCTGCAGCCAGTTGCAATTGATGTGGCCCTTGAACGCAAACGTGTGGCTGTCGGGCGCGACAAAGCAGTCGATCTCCGGAAACGCCGGCGGTTCGCCTTCGCCCAGATAAGCCCAGAGGATGCCGCTCTTCTCGACCACGGGATAGGAGCGCTGCCGGATGCCCTGGCACAGCTTTGAGTCCTTTGGCTCGGCGGGCGTTTCCAGACATTGGCCTGATACATCGAACAGCCAGCCATGGAAGGCGCAACGTAGCCCGCCATTCTCCAGCCGGCCGAAGGCGAGGTCGGCGCCGCGATGCGCGCAGTGGCGGTCGATCAGGCCGTAGCGGCCTTCCTCGTCGCGAAACAGCACCAGGTCCTCGCCGAGCAGTTTGACGGCCTTGACCGGCCGTGGTCCCTGCAGCTCATCCACCAGCGCCGTCGGTTGCCAATACATCCGCATCAGCTTGCCGCAGGGGTCCTTGCGCCCGGTGCGGGTAATCAGGTCGTTCGCTTCCTGGCTCATCATGGCGAGGATCTCCGCATATCAGATTTGTTCGCCTATTGAACTTCTGTGCGATTTTAACGTAGGCTTAGCGTTAGGCAAGCGGATTATGGAGGCAGCGATGCCGAAGCTTAAGCGCGTGGGGGACGCAGACAACCGCGGCGCGACCGATTTCATCGAAAGCCTCGATCGCGGCTTGCGCGTGCTGGAGGTGTTCGGTGGCAGCCGGCAGCCCATGACGTTGAGCGATCTCGCCAAGGCCGCCGACCTGCCGCGCGCCACCGCGCGGCGGATTCTCTTCACGCTGGAGCGCGCCGGCTTCGTCACGACCGACGGCAAGCTGTTCCGCCTGATGCCGCGCGTGCTGGTACTCGCCTCAAGCTATCTCGCTTCCAACCATGTGGTCTCGGTGCTGCAGCCTGCGCTCGACCGGCTGTCGGGCGAGGCGCAGGAAATTTCGTCGATGGCGATCCTCGACGGCAACGACGTCGTCTTCATCGCCCGCGCCAGCCCGACGCGGATATTTTCCGCGGGCATCGATATCGGCTACCGGTTGCCGGCCTTCTGCACCTCGGTCGGCCGGCTCCTGCTGTCGCGATTGCCCGACGACGAACTGGCCGCGGCGCTCGACAAAATGGACCTCGCACCGCTCACGCCGTTCACCGTCACCGACAGGAAGCTGCTGCAAAAGACTGTTATCGCCGATCGCGCCCAGGGTTATTCGCTGGTCGATCGCGAAGCCGAGCCGGGATTTCGTTCGATCTCGGTGCCGGTCCGCCGCTATGACGGTGGAATTGTCGCCGCCATCAACATGGGCGCGCATGTCGACCGGGTATCATCAGCCGAGATGGTCGAACGCTTCCTGCCGCGTTTGCGTGAGGCGGCCGCCTCGGTGAAGTCGATGCTGGTGTGACGAATGATTGTCCGACTTGAAACGCCCGGCGACGTTGCGGCGATCCGCATCGTTGAAGAAATCGCGTTTGGCCAGTCGGCCGAAGCCCAGTTGGTCGACGATCTGCGCGCTGCGGGCGATTCAGTTTTCTCGCTGGTTGCCGTTGATGACGGGACGGTCGTTGGCCATGCCCTGTTTTCACGGATGGAGGCACCATTTCCTGCGCTGGCGCTCGGCCCGGTCGCGGTACTCCATGAGCACCGGCGGACAGGTTTTGGCAGCCGGTTGATCCGCCAGGGCATCGCCCGCAGCGAAGCCGCCGGGTGGCAGGGAATCTTCGTCCTCGGCGATCCCGCCTTCTATCGGCGTTTCGGATTCGATGCCGGCAAGGCGAGCGGCTTTATCTCACCCTATGCCGGACCGCATCTGATGGCGCTGCCTGTTGGGCGGAGCGAACTTCCGACAGATACGGGAATCGTTCAGCATGCTCCGGCCTTCGCAAAGCTCGGCTAGGAGAGGTTTGGCGGATGTGCCTGGGTGTTGAGCCCAAAGTGTTGAATGATGGCCTGCGCCGCCGCCTCCGCAGAATTCGCCTCCGTATCGAGCGCAAGCGAATCGCGTCGCGGTACCGCCGTGAAGTCGTAGCTGTCGAGATAGTTCGCCAAGCCCTCTGCTGACGCTATCTTCCGGCGCTCGACCCGGTCGGAATTGCCGACCCGCCGCATCGCTTCTTCCCGCGCGCAATGCAGGAAGACCGGCAGTAGTTCACCACCGTGTCGGTTCATGATCTCCTCAAACCTATCGAACTGCTCACGGTCGTCAGGTTCGACGTAACAGAAGGTTGTGACCAGCAGCGGCACGCGATGTTCGGCGGCAGTATTGAGGGCCGAACATCGGACGTCATGGACAAGCTCCCAGAATCCGGGCGCACCGAAATCGAAGATCGTGAGCGCCAGATCGATGGCGGCGTGATTGTCCATCAGCCGCCCCGGCACGATCCGGAGCAGCGCTTTTGCTACCGTCAGCTTGCCGACCGCGGGCGAACCATGGAGAAAAAGCAGCTTCATGGGCGATCAGTATCGCGAAAGTCCGGTCCGCGGGAACCGGTTATGATGACGCCGTGAAATAATTTTTCAGGCGGCCCATGAACGCGGTCGGCCGCGGCGTGCATCTGATCGCGCCAAAACGCTATCTCGTGTTCCACGAGGAAGTCTGCCGGATGCCGATATCTGATCAGGCGCGCTATGGAGAGGGCAAGCGCTTGAGCGCGGCTTCGACCGCTTCGAACTTGGCGACGATCTGCGGGGTCACGACATAGCGAAGGATGCCGGCGACCGACAGGCCGACGAGCATTGCGACGATCGTGTACTGCGCCATCAACACCAGCAAAACCCAACGCAGCCGGCGCCGCCGGACTTTCGGCGGCTTGGCGGCGGCGAGGAGGAGGGCGTCTTCGCCTTCAACCGTACTCATGCGGCCTAGTGCTCGGACAGGATCTGATCGAGGCGCGACTTCAGCGGCCGGTTGGCACGCTCGCTGGTCCGGAGCTTGCGCGCCCAGTCCAGAGAAACCACGTCGCCCATTTCGCGCTCTTCGGAAAACATCAGGCCCGCTGCGTTCTGATCGCGCCAGACAAGGCGGGCCGGACAGGAAAGTCCCCTGCGCGCGACTTCGAAATCGACCCGGTCGGGCACGATGGCCGAATTCTCGAATTCTATTTTCGCGCCGCGTTGGCTGAAATTGCGCACGACGCAGTCAAGCGTCGAGTTGCGGGCGTTGAACGCGACCATTCCGCCGTAATAGACGCGGTTTCTGGGAAATTGACGGCGCTCCAACATGATTTGTCCTCCATGCAATTAACGATTTGGTAACACACTTTGAGGGTGTGTTGCTGCAGGAATGCGCATGGAACTTGTGCGGTGGTTAACGGTAGCGCTCGTTCCCGACCACAATCGTACAGCTCAGCATCGCCCAAGCTCAGGCGTTGCAGGTTGTCGTTCCGCCGAAATATTCAGGAGACCGCGCTGTGCAGTCCGAACGCGTGCTTGTCATGCAGCACCGGAGCCACCGCATCGCTGAGCCGCGCTGCAGCGGCATCGACGGAGAGCCCTGCGGTATCGACCACGGCAGAGGCGCGGGCGTAGAGCGGTTCGCGGCTGACCAGGATGTTGCGCAGCTCCGCCATCGCCGAACGATCGTCCGCCATCGGGCGCAAATCACCCTGGCCGCGGACGCGGGCCATGTGCTCTTCCGGCTCGGCCTTGAGCCAGATGGTGTAGAACGACGACAGGATCAGGTCGAACGTCAACGGCTCGGAGACAATGCCGCCGCCGGTCGCCAGCACCATCAGCTCTTTCCGCGCCAGCAACTGGCTCAGCGCCGCCTGCTCCATGCGGCGAAAGCCTTCCTGGCCGTAGAGGGCGATGATCTCGGCGACGGATAATCCGTTCTGCGCCTCGACCTCCTTGTTCAGTTCGACGAACTTCCAGCCGATCTTCTTCGCCAGCATCTTGCCAAGGGTGGATTTGCCGGCGCCGCGCAGGCCGATCAAGGCGATGCCGGCGAACGAAATCCGTCGTTGCGCCGACATGCCGCCTCCGGCGAGCGCATCCTTGGCCTGCGCGATCTGGGCGGGTGTTGCCTTGCGCAGGAGGTCGCGAATGACCGCCCAATCCGGCGCCGGCTCGGCGGAAGGAATCAGGTCTTCCAGATGCGCGCCCATCGCGGTCGACACGCGCCGCAGCAGCACGATCGAGACGTTGCCCTTGCCGCTTTCGAGCTGCGCGATATAGCGCTCGGAAATTCCCGACACCTTGGCGAGCACTTTTCGCGACATGCCGCGAAGGGCGCGCATGGTGCGCACACGCTGGCCAAGCTGCTCGAGAAAGCCGGTTTCGGGGTCGCTGGCCTCGGTCAAGTTGCCTCGTTCGGCTTTGCCTGTAGTTGGATGCCTTTCGGAAACATAATGCCGATGAGGATTGACAGCAAGCGCCGCTGGTGTCTTTGTATGAATTATAATTCTTAAAACTCAGGGGAGAAGCGTCGTGAGCGGCACGTCCGGTTCCTATAATGCAGTGACCTGGCTGCTCGACCGCAATGTGGACGAGGGCCGCGGGGCCAAGCTCGCCTTCACCGATACCGTCTCCGAACTCACCTATGGCGATCTGCAGCGGCAGACCCGGTGCGTCGCCAACATGCTGCGCCGTCTCGGCGTCCGCCGCGAAGAGCGCGTGGCGATGATCATGCTCGACACGACAGACTTTCCTTCCGTCTTTCTCGGCGCGATCCGCGCCGGCATCGTGCCGGTGCCGCTCAACACGCTGCTGACGACGGATCAATATGCCTATGTGCTGGCCGACAGCCGCGCGCGCGTGCTGTTCGTGTCCGAGGCGTTGTATCCCGTCGTGAAGGACATTGTCGGGCGCATGCCCGATCTCGAACATGTCGTGGTGTCCGGCAACGATGCGTTCGGCCACAAGAAGCTTTCCGACGAACTCGCAGGGGAGAACGAGTCCTTTGCGACCGTGCCAACCCATGCCGAGGAGCCGGCATTCTGGCTCTATTCGTCCGGGTCCACCGGCATGCCCAAGGGCGTGCGGCACCTGCATTCCAATCTGCAGGCGACTGCCGAGACCTATGGCGAGCAAGTGCTCGGCATCAAGGAGAGCGATGTCTGCCTCTCCGCGGCAAAACTGTTTTTCGCCTACGGGCTCGGCAACGCCTTGACCTTCCCGATGTCGGTCGGCGCCAGCACGGTGCTGAATGCGGAGCGGCCGACGCCGGCGCGGATGTACGAGCTGTTGAACCGGTACAACCCGACCATTTTCTACGGTGCGCCGACGCTGTTTGCCTCCATGTTGAATGACGCGGCGACGAAGAACGAGCGTGCCGGCACCGGGCTGCGCGTTTGTACCTCCGCCGGTGAAGCGCTGCCGGAATCAGTCGGCAACGCCTGGAAGGCGCGCTTCGGCGTCGACATTCTCGACGGCGTCGGCTCGACGGAGCTGTTGCACATCTTCCTGTCGAACGCGCCGGGAGACATCAAATACGGCTGCTCCGGCCGCCCGGTGCCAGGCTACAAGGTGCGGCTGGTGAACGAAGCGGGCGAAGAAGTGCCTGATGGCGAGGTGGGCGAACTCCTGGTCGAAGCGCCCTCGGCGGCCGAAGGCTACTGGAATCAGCGCAGCAAAACCCGGCAGACATTCCAGGGCCACTGGACCTACACCGGCGACAAATACACCCGCGATGCCGACGGCCGCTACACTTTCTGTGGCCGTGCCGACGACATGTTCAAGGTCTCCGGCATCTGGGTCTCGCCGTTCGAGGTTGAGAGCGCGCTGATCACCCATCCCGCAGTGCTGCAAGCCGCCGTCGTGCCGGAAGCCGATTCTGAAGGCCTGTTGAAACCGAAAGCTTTCGTGGTGTTGCGCCCGGATTGCAACACCGACGGCCTGTATGAATCGCTGAAGGAGCACGTCAAGCAGAAGATCGGCCCCTGGAAATATCCGCGCTGGATCGACGTGGTGGATTCATTGCCGATGACGGCGACGGGAAAGATTCAGCGGTTCAAATTGCGCGATGGCGCATCGTAATCTCTCACTCTCGTCGTCCCTGCGAACGCAGGGGACCCATACGCCGCGGCTTATCATTCTCGCGCGGTGTGCAAGGCCTTCTGTCACAACGAAGGCCGGTGGCTATGCGTCCGTGCGCCCGTGCGCAATTGCGCACTAGGCAGGGACGACGAGAGTGAGAATGCGACGTCTGGATCACTTTCGGAAAGCTTACGACATGACAACCCTTACCCCCTCGGGCTTCCTCACCGTCGGCGCCTCGCATCTGGAATACCGCATGATCGGCCCGTCGCCCGAGGCCGGGCCGACCATCGTGATGCTGCATGAGGGGCTCGGATCGACCGGGCTATGGGGCGACTTTCCGGATCAGCTTCAGGCCGCGACCGGCGCGGGCGTGTTCGTGTATTCACGCGCCGGCTACGGTGCATCGACGCCCGTAACGTTGCCGCGGCCGCTCGACTACATGCATGTCGAGGCGCTCGACGTATTGCCAAAGCTGCTCGACAAGATCGGCTTTCGCCGCGGCCTCCTGCTCGGACATTCGGATGGCGCTTCGATCGCGACGATCTACACAGGCTCGCACCAGGATCACCGCGTGCAGGGCCTCGCGCTGATCGCCCCGCATTTCATCGTCGAGGATATTTCGGTGGCCTCGATCGCGCAGATCAGAAACGCCTACGAGACCACGAACCTGAAGGGGAAGCTTTCGCGCTGGCACAGGGACGTCGACAACGCCTTCTATGGCTGGAACGGCGCCTGGCTCGATCCAAAATTCCGCAACTGGGATATTTCCGAATACCTCGCCTATATCCGCGTACCGGTGGCGATCCTGCAAGGTGTGGACGACCAGTATGGGACCATGCGGCAGGTCGAGATCGCGCAGGAAGAGTGCTACTGTCCAGTCGATGTGACTGTGATCCCGGGTGCGGGACATCAGCCGCATCGTGAAGCCCCGGGGGCGACGCTGGATGCGATTTCGGAATTCGCAAACGCGGTGTTGCACGTCGATGACGGCTCGCAGGGGCGGGCCGCGTAACGCTTTTCTTTTTTCCGGGGCCGCGCCCCGATGACCATGCCGCCGCCAGCCACGGGCAATCTGCCGCTGCCGCGATGGGCCTATGTGCCCGGCGAGTCCCAAAAATCCAGCGCCGATTACGAAACGCTGGCGCAGATCTCAGCTCTGGTGCCGCCGCGATTTGGCGGCTACGTGCCGGCGCGCCACCCGGCGCTGCGCTACGGCCTCACGCTCAACGACCGCGGTTACTTCTGGGAGGCGCAGGAGATCCTCGAAGCGGTGTGGGCGGCGGCGCCGCAGGGCGGCCGCGAGCGGATTCTGTTGCGCGCCTGCATCCTGATCGCGACCGCAAATTTGCGGCTGCGCATGCAGAAGCCGCATGTCGCCTCACGCCTGTTCGGCGAAGCGCTCGGTGAACTCGAGGCGCTGGGCGTGCGCAGCGCCGGCGGCGACGGGTTTGCCGACGGTTTTCCGGTCGCGGCGCTGGCGGCGGTTATCAAGGCCAAATTGGCTCAGCCGCAGCTCGGAAAGGCCGATGGGGTGGCCTTTGCCGTCGCCAGCCGAACATGAAACAAAATGCATGTTTTGGCGTTTTAGGCTAGACTTTCTAAAAAACATGCACTATTGTGCATCTAACGAACCAAGCAAATCCTGAGAAAACGATAGAGGGTGGCTCATGGCCGGTGAAGATCGCGTCCTCGCAGGCGGCGCGAAATACATCGATTTTCAAACCGATCCGTCGCGCTACCGGCACTGGAAGCTGGGCGTGGAAGGAAATGTCGCGACGCTCACCATGGACGTGGACGAGAATGCCGGGCTGTTCGAAGGCTATCAGCTCAAGCTGAACTCCTACGATCTCGGCGTCGACATCGAGCTTGCGGATGCCGTGCAGCGGCTGCGCTTCGAGCATCCCGAAGTGAAGGCCGTGCTGATGCGTTCCGGCAAGAACCGCGTGTTCTGCGCCGGCGCCAATATCCGCATGCTGGCGGGCGCCACCCACGCCCACAAGGTCAACTTCTGCAAATTCACCAACGAGACCCGTAACGGCCTGGAAGATTCATCTGAAAATTCCGGACAGCGCTTCATCACCGTCGTCAACGGCACCGCGGCCGGCGGCGGCTACGAACTGGCGCTGGCGACCGATCACATCATGCTGGCGGATGACGGCGCCGCCGCCGTGTCGTTGCCGGAAGTGCCGCTGCTCGCGGTGCTGCCTGGCACCGGCGGTCTGACCCGCGTGGTCGACAAGCGCAAGGTGCGCCGTGACCATGCCGACTTCTTCTGCACCATCGAGGAAGGCATCAAGGGCAAGCGGGCCGTCGCATGGCGGCTGGTCGATGAGATCGTGCCGAACAGCAAGCTCGAAGGCAAAGTCGCCGATCGCGCAAAAGAATTTGCCGCCGCCTCGAAGCGCAACGGCAACGGCAAGGGCATCACGCTTTCGCCGCTCAATCGCAGCATCGACGAAAGCGGCATCCGCTACGGCTTTGTCAGCGTCGACATCGACCGTGCCGCGCGCATCGCGACCATTTCGATCAAGGCGCCGGAGGCTCCTCCGCCGGCCGATGTCGACGGCCTGATCGCGCAAGGCGCGTCGTTCTGGCCGCTGCAGGTCGCGCGCGAGCTTGATGATGCGATTCTTCACTTGCGCATCAACGAACTCGAAATCGCGATGTTGGTGTTCAAGTCGCACGGCGATGCTGCCAATGTGGTGGCCTGCGACGCCTTCCTCGACGCCAACAAGGCGCACTGGCTGGTCAACGAGATCAGGCACTACTGGAAGCGGGTGTTGAAGCGCATCGACGTCACCTCGCGCACGCTGGTGACGCTGGTCGAGCCCGGCTCCTGCTTCGCCGGCACGCTTGCCGAACTCGTGTTCGCCGCCGACCGCTCCTACATGCTGATCGGATCGCGGCAGGGCGACAACCGCCAGCCCCCGGCGATCCAGCTGACCTCGATGAATTTCGGCCCCTATCCGATGTGCCACGGCCTGACCCGGCTGCAATCGCGCTTCCAGGCCGATCCGTCCGATCTGGAGCGCGCGGAAGCCACCATCGGCACGACACTCGATGCGGAGGGAGCCGAAGAACTCGGCCTCGTCACCTTCGCGCTCGACGACATCGACTGGGACGACGAGGTGCGCGTGTTCCTGGAGGAGCGCACGTCCTTCTCGCCCGACGGCCTCACCGGCATGGAAGCGAATTTGCGCTTCGTAGGCCCTGAGACCATGGAGTCGAAAATCTTCTCGCGCCTCACGGCGTGGCAGAACTGGATCTTCCAGCGCCCCAACGCGGTCGGCGAAGACGGCGCGCTGCGCCGCTACGGCACCGGCCAGAAGGCGCAATTCGACATGACGCGGGTTTGATTTCGTGTCCCGGGCGCTGTGCGGCGCGTCGGTGACGCGACCAGCAGAACCTAACAGGTCCCGGCTCTGCGGCGCGCTGCTTCGCGTCGCACCGCGCCCTGGGGCACGAGACTGAAAAAGGAGTACGGCGATGAATTACATGAACGTCGACTATTCGACCAAGATTCCCAACAACGTGAATCTCAGCGAGGATCGCCAGGTGCTGAAAGCCCTGGAGGGCTGGCATCCCGGTTACATGGATTGGTGGGGCGACATGGGGCCGGAAGGTTTCCAGCAGTCGCTGGTGTATCTGCGCACAGCCTATTCGGTCGATCCGCGCGGCTGGGCCAAGTTCGACTACGTCAAGATGCCGGAATATCGCTGGGGCATTCTTCTGGCGCCCCAGGAAGAGAACCGCGTGATTCCCTTCGGCGAGAATTACGGCAAGCCTGCCTGGCAGGAAGTCCCCGGCGAACACCGCGCCACGCTGCGCCGCCTGATCGTGATCCAGGGCGACACTGAACCTGCCTCGGTCGAGCAGCAACGCCATCTCGGCAAGACCGCGCCCTCGCTCTATGACCTGCGCAACCTGTTCCAGGTCAATGTCGAGGAAGGCCGCCATCTCTGGGCGATGGTCTATCTCCTGCAGAAATATTTCGGCCGCGACGGCCGCGAGGAGGCGGACGATTTGTTGCGCCGCCGCTCGGGCGATGCGGACTCTCCGCGCATGCTCGGCGCCTTCAACGAGGCGACGCCGGACTGGCTGTCGTTCTTCATGTTCACCTACTTCACCGACCGCGACGGCAAGATGCAGTTGCACTCGCTGGCGCAGTCCGGCTTCGATCCGCTGTCGCGCACCTGCCGCTTCATGCTGACCGAAGAGGCGCATCACATGTTCGTCGGCGAGACCGGCATCAGCCGCGTCGTGCAGCGCACCTGCGAGGCGATGAAGGAAGCCGGCATCACCGATCCCACCGACATCGCCAAGGTGCGTGCGCTCGGCGTGATCGATCTGCCGACCATCCAGAAGAAGCTGCACCTGCACTATTCGCTGTCGCTTGATCTGTTTGGCTCCGAAGTCTCGACCAACGCGGCGAATGCCTTCAATGCCGGCATCAAGGGCCGCTACAAGGAAACCCAGATCGACGACGACCATCAGCTCAAGAACGCCACCTATCCGGTGCTCAAGCTGGTCGACGGCGTGATCACGCGCGTCGACGAGCCGGCGTTGACCGCGCTCAACATGCGGCTGCGCGACGACTACACGCAGGATTGCGTCAAGGGCATGCTGCGCTGGAACAAGATCATCTCGCTCGCCGGCTACCAGTACAAGCTGACGCTGCCGAACGTCGCGTTCCATCGCCACATCGGCGAGTTCAAGGATATCAATGCAACGCCGGAAGGCATCCTGATCGACGACGCCACCTGGAACCAACGCAAGGGCGAATGGTTGCCTTCGACGCAGGACGGCGACTTCATCGCCTCGCTGATGAAGCCGGTGACCGAAGCCGGCGTCTACGCCAACTGGATCTCGCCGCCGAAGGTCGGCATCGACAACAAGCCAGGCGATTTCGAGTACGTGAAAATCGAAACCTGAACCGCCCCGCAATCGGGGAGCCGTAACATGGACCCCGACCGCGACCTCGAAGCACTGAACCGCGACCAACTGGTCGCGGAGGTGAAGCGTCTAAGGGCGGGCATCCGCGCGCATCGCGACAGCACCGGTCACGACCTGTGCTGGCACCATCCCGATCTCTGGGGCCTGCTGCCCGAGCGGATCACGCCAGAAGTAGCGGTCCCACCCTGGCCGAAATTTTTGCGCGGCTGCCTGCGATATCGGGAAGCGCTGGATCGCGAGTTGCCTGACGCGCCGAGGGCCGACTTCGAATACAAGTGAATCGAGACGTAATCTCTCCGTCGCCCCGGCCTTGAGCCGGCGCCCATAGCCACCGGACGCCGTTATTTTGGCACGGCGTCTGCCATCGTGCACTATTGATGCATTACGCGGTATGGGTCCCTGCGCCCGTGCGCAATTGCGCACCAGGCAGGGACGACGTTGGTTTCGCGGGGCATGACGCTGTCAGCTACCCCGCGATCTCAAGCCCCGCATTTGCGTAGACCACGCCGCCATCGACTGCGATGGTGTTGCCGACCACGTAATCGCCCGCGCGCGAGGCGAGGTAGATCGCCACCCCCGCCATATCCTCGTCGGTACCGATACGCTTCGCCGGAATGCGCTTTGCGACTTCGTCCGAGTGGTCGCGCGCGGCCCGGTTCATGTCCGACTTGAACGCGCCCGGCGCGATCGCGGTGACATTGATATTGTCCTTGACCAGTTTCGTCGCCATGCGCCGCGTCAGATGAATCACGGCGGCTTTGCTCGCGGCGTAGGAATAGGTTTCGCTGGGGTTGACGAAAATGCCGTCGACGGAGGCGATGTTGATCACCTTGGCTGGCCGCTCAGCGCTCGCCGCCGCGCGCAGCGGCTTCGCGAGCGCCTTGGTCAGGAAGAACAGCGACTTGACATTGAGGTCCATCACCTTGTCCCAGCCGCTTTCGGGAAATTCGTCGAAATCCGCGCCCCATGCAGCGCCTGCATTGTTGACGAGGATGTCGAGCTTCGGCTCCAGCTTGATGATTTCGCCAGCCAGCTTGTCACAGCCTTCGACCGTCGAAATGTCGATCGGCAGCGCGATGCATTCGCCGTCATAGGCGGCGGACAGTTCCTTCGCGGTCGCTTCGCAAGGCCCGGCCTTGCGCGCCGTGATGTAGACCTTTGCAGCGCCCTGCGCGAGAAATCCGGCCGCGATCATTTTGCCGATACCGCGCGACCCGCCCGTCACCAGCGCGACGCGGCCATTAAGCGAAAACAGATCCTTGAACATGCGTTCCTCCATTTGCTTTGCCGCCGGTTTTGGGCGGAGGAGGGCGGCGAGTCAAGGAAGCTCACCTTGGTCGTCCCTGCGAACGCAGGGACCCATACGCCGCGGCCGGCGTGACGGGCACGCGGGGAGACGGCTTCTCTGAACAAATTCACGGTCGCAGTTCAGCGACGCAAAGCGTCAAGCATCGCGCTTCACCGATAGATCACGCGGTATGGGTCCCTGCATTCGCAGGGACGACGCGTTGAGAGATCCGGGCTGCGATCGTCCCCTACGCCGCGTCTATGCGGCGAAAGCCGTTCCACATGGCGGTGGCGGCGCCGGAGGTCAGGACCGGGAGGATGCGCGCGTCCTGATAATTGCCGTTGAGCGAAACCCGCTGCAGCGCGGTCAGGTGCTCGGCGCTTTCCGGGAAGATCATGCCCGGCCGCGTCGTGACCGCGGTTTTGTAGCCGGCCATTTTCGCCAGTTTGAATTCGCGCCGGCCCGCCGCAATCCGGTCGCCATAGGGATAGGCGAGATGAAGCACCGGCCGCTGCAATGCCGCTTCGATCCGCGCGCGGCTGGTGGTCAGTTCGAATGACGCGGTCTCCTCGCTTTGCCGCGCCAAATTGCAATGCGTGATCGTATGCGCGCCGATCGTCACCAGCGGATCGTCAGCGAATGCCTTCAATTCCTCCCAGGACATGCAGAACTCCCGGGCGATCGGAGTCTCATCCACGTCGTATCGCGTGCAGAGCGCGGAGATTTCGCGCTGCATGTCGTGTTCGGTTGGTAGCGTGCGCAGCCAGTCGTGCATGCGGTCGAAAGCCGCTTGCTTCGCCACCGGCGTCGAGGCGTCGAGGCGGGTCGTGACGCCGCCGATCGGGACGTCGATCGAGGATGCCTTTGCGATCGCCTTCTCGAGCGTGACCCACCACAACCGGCCGGTGCCTTCGGCGAAATCGCTCGTCACGTAGACGGTGAGGGGCGCGTCAAATTCACGCATCACCGGCAGCGCGAAATCGCGGTTATCGCGATAGCCGTCGTCGAGGGTGAAGCAGGCGAAGCGCCGTGCGAATTTGCGCTCCTGGAGTCGCTGATGCACCTCGTCCATGGTGACGATGTCGACGTCGAGGTTACGAAGATGCGCCAGCATCGCCCGCAAGAACTCCGGCTCGACCTCAAGATGATGATTGGGCTGAAACTCGCCGTCGCGCCTCGGGCGGACGTGATGCAGCATGAAAATGACGCCGACACCTGCGAAGATTGGTCGCAGCAGGTAATGCGCGCCGGAGAAATACAGCGCTTCCAGTCCGGCGCGGATAACGGTGTTGCGAAGCAGTTTCATCGAGATGCAGGGCTGCCCGGTTATTTACGGAGCCGAAATTAGCGAAAGACCGCTGAACAAACAGTTAGCCGAGCCCATTTCAGAGCCTTTCGGCCCCTGCGACATTTCGGGTTTGACAGCCTCGCATGGGTTTGTTTTCTCTGCGTTCCGGACCCCGGCGGGAACTCGAATGCACGGACTTTTCAGGTGGAGTGGCAAATGGTGGCCGGGCGTCATTCCTTTGGTCATCTTTTGGGCTATCGCGGCCTGGACGAGCACCGAACCGCTTGAAGCCGACCTGGCGCAGCGTTCGACCGCGGCCCTCAAGGATACCATCCTCGACAAGAGGCGAATCTCGGTCGCAGGGCGCGATGTGAGCCTCGCGGCGGATGCTTTCTCGGAAGACGGCCGGCAGAGTTCGGTGGCGTCGGTGGAAGCGGTGCCGGGCGTTCGATTGGTTAACGATGAAACCCGGCTCGTTCCCGAAGCCAAGCCGTTTGTCTGGTCGGCCGAACGCGACGTCCTTCGGGTGACGCTGTCGGGCAGTTCGCCGCTGCCGGCGAGCAAGGGCCGCTTGATGGAGGCTGCCCGCGCCAACCTCGGCGGCGTCGAAGTGGTCGACCGGATGAATCTGTCGCGCGGGGCGCCGCCGCGTTTCGACAATGCCGCGCTGCTACTGCTCGACCAGGTCGGCAAGCTGAAGGACGGCAAGATCACGCTCTCGGACACCAAGGTCAGCCTGTCCGGCATGGCGCGCGAACTCGGCGGCCGGGAAGCCATCGCCGCGGCGCTGAAAAATCTGCCCGAGGGTTTTTCGGTCGCGGCCAACGAGGTCAAGGCGCCGCCTTACATCTTCCAGGCCTACAAGGATCCGGTCGCGGTGACGCTGACGCTGACCGGCAACGCGCCCGACAACAACGTCCACGCCGCGTTGGTGGCGGCGGCGGGACGCAGGTTCTTCAGCGAAAAGGTCGTCGACAACCTCAAGGAGAGCATCGGCGCGCCCTCCGGGTTCGCCAACGCGGTGGTACCCGCGCTCGGCGCGCTGTCGCGGCTGTCGACCGGCACGCTCGTCATCTCCGACCGGGAGGTCAAGCTGTCGGGCGATGCGCTTTATGAAGCCGCCGCCGTTCAGATCCGCGCCGGCCTCGGCAAGGACTTTCCGCAGGGCTGGCAGTTCAAGCCGGAAATCTCGGTCAAGCCGGCAGCGGCGCCGGTGGATGCGACGGTCTGCCAGCAACTATTCTCCGAACTGCTCGGCAAGGCCCGGATCCGCTTCGAGCCCGGCAAGGCTGATATTGTCGCGGATTCCGCCGGTCTGCTCGACCGCCTGATCGAAACCGCGTTGCGCTGTCCGACCGCCAATATCGAGATATCAGGACATACCGATACCGACGGCGACGAGGCGGCCAACCAGGCGCTGTCCGAGAAGCGTGCCCAGGCGGTTTCCGACTATTTGGTCAAGGCGGGGTTACCGGCCAACCGGTTCAGCGCGGTCGGTTATGGTTCGACGCAGCCGATTGCGGCTAACGATACCGACCAGGGCAAGGCGCAGAACCGCCGCATCGATTTCGTGGTGAAGTGAGCATGGCCTATCTGACCACATTCTACTGGGGCTGGCTGCTGGGATCGGCGCTGCTCGGCTTCGGCATGGGCTGGATATCCGTGGTTCAACACGGCGAGGGCGTCTCGCGGAAGCTGCGATGGGCGCTTTCGGCCTTGGTCGCGGCCCTGATCGCAGCCGCGCTCGCGCGCGTCGTGCCCGGCCGTTTCGGCTACTGGCTCGATCTCGGGCTGATCATGTTCGCGCTCTATCTCTGCTTCTGTGCGGTCGGATCATGGTTGCGCGACTGGGTGGTCTCGCGCAGTGCGCCGTCGGCCTGACCGCGCCATGAGCCCGCCAGTCCCACCGTCGTTAATGTCACGTGTTCTTGACCGGCCCCGGCTATGGTCGCGAATCGCCATCGGGCGGCGGGATTGCTGCAAAACCGTACTTCTACCGCCGTCAACTGGCGCCTAATATGTTGAAGAAGCGTGTTTTATTGTCGTCAGGCGAATTCCACTCCGGCTCAAAACGCGCTACCAGAGGGGCAAGGGAGCAGCGTAGCGTCGGCGGGGTTCATGCCACATCCGTCGTCGCAGAAGCGCAATTCGAGGTGTAGATGCTGGAAGCAATACGCAGGGCGATGTCGTTTCTGCGCCAGAAGCAGGTCCTGCACAAGCTCGGGGTCTTGATCAGCATCACGGTCATCGCCGTTGCGTGCTACGTACTCTATCACATGCTTCGCGGCATCGACACCGATGAGGTGATCGACGCCATCAAGGGCACTGAGCCGCGCCAGATCGCGCTGGCGGCCCTGTTTGTGGCGGCGGGCTATTTCACGCTGACCTTCTATGACTGGTTCGCGGTGCGCGCGATCGGCCAGAACCACGTTCCCTACCGCGTCAACGCGCTTGCCGCCTTTACCTCCTATTCGATCGGACACAATGTCGGCGCCAGCGTCTTCACCGGCGGCGCGGTGCGCTACCGGATCTATTCGGCCTGGGGCCTGAACGCGATCGACGTCGCCAAGATCTGTTTCCTCGCCGGGCTGACCTTCTGGCTCGGCAATGCCGCAGTGCTGGGGCTCGGCATCGCCTATCACCCGGAAGCCGCCGCCTCGATCGATCAGCTCCCGGTCTGGTTCAATCGCGTGGCGGCGTTCGGCATCCTTCTCGGACTGGTCGCCTATGTGGCCTGGGTCTGGGTTCAGCCGCGCGGCGTCGGCCGCGGGCCTTGGACGGTCACGCTGCCGGGCGGGCCGCTGACGCTGCTGCAGATCGCCATCGGCATCGTCGACCTCGGCTTCTGCGCGCTGGCGATGTACATGCTTGTGCCGGACGAGCCCCAGCTCGGCTTTGTCGTCGTCGCGGTCATCTTCGTCTCGGCCACGCTGTTGGGATTCGCCAGCCATTCGCCGGGCGGGCTCGGCGTTTTCGATGCCGCCATGCTGGTCGGCCTCTGGCAGATGGACCGGGAGGAACTGCTCGCCGGCATGCTGCTGTTCCGCGTCCTCTATTATATCGGGCCCTTTGTCATATCTGTAATCTTGCTGACGCTTCGGGAGATTATCATCGGCGCGCGATCGAAGCGCCTGCGTCAATTGACGCCCGCCGCCGCCGAGCCGCCGAGGCATGAGGCCGCCGTCTATGTGCGCGAGCGTGGCGACACGGGCACCTGATGACGCGGAGGGCGCCTCGCGAATAGAGGAAGAAAGCCTGCGCCATGGCGATAGACGATTCCAGCACTGCCTCCTTCTTTGCACCGTGGCCAGACCGGTTGCGGCATTCGGCCATCATCCTGCTCGCCGCCGGCCTCGCGCTTTGCGCGCTCGTGCTGTTGGCCGATCTCTCGCTGGCGCGCGCGGTGGCTGTTTTCATTTGTATTGCGGCCGCAGCGCTGGTGCCGTGGCGGCTGCACCATGTGGCGGCTTCCCGTGACGACGTCCGCGCCGTCAGTCCGGTCGAGTCTGCAGCCGTCAGCGCCGTCGTTGCCGGCATGCCGGATCCGGCCGTGCTGCTCGACCGCGCCGGCCGCGTGCTGCATCTCAACGCGGCGGCGGCCCAGCTCGCGCCCGCACTGCGCAAGAACGAACTCGCGCAGTTTGCGCTGCGCTCGCCGGAGATCATCACGGCGTTGCGCGAGGCGATCGCGACCACCGAGCCACGCCGGGCGACCTATCTGGACCAGGTGCCGGTCGACCGCTGGATGGAACTGATCATCACGCCGGTGCCGGTGCCAACGCTATTCGGCGGCACCGAGAAATGCATGCTGATGACTTTCCACGACCAGACGCCGCTGCGGCGGGTTGAGGAAATGCGCGCCGATTTCGTCGCCAATGCCAGCCACGAACTGCGGACGCCGCTTGCGGCGTTGTCCGGCTTCATCGATACGCTGCAGGGGCCTGCCAAGGACGACGCCAAGGCGCGCGAGCGCTTCCTGTCGATCATGCATACGCAGGCGACGCGAATGGCGCGGCTGATCGACGATTTGCTGTCATTGTCGCGGGTCGAATTGTCGGCCCATGTCCGGCCAGACGCTTGCGTCGATATCGTGCCGATCATTCGCCAGGTCGCTGACGGGCTGGAGCCGCTGGCCGGGGAGCGCCAGGTTGCGATCGAGATCGACCTGCCGGAAGCGCCGGTGACGATCGCGGGCGATCGCGAGGAACTGCTGCGGCTGTTCGAGAACCTGATCGAGAACGCGCTCAAATACGGCGCATCCGGTGGGCGGGTGATCGTCTCCCTGACCCAGGCCACCTCCGGCGAGGGGGCGCCGGAAGTCCGTATCATGGTCCGCGATTTCGGCCCCGGCATCGCGCCGGAACACCTGCCGCGGCTGACCGAACGCTTCTACCGGGTGGATGTCGGCGACAGCCGGGCGCAGGGTGGAACCGGGCTCGGTTTATCCTTGGTGAAACATATTCTTAACCGCCATCGCGGCCGGCTTTTGATCGAAAGCGTGCCGAAAAACGGCGCTGTCTTTACCGCCTGTTTTCCCCAGACCAAGACCCCATCAGTGCAGTAAATCCAAGCGATTTCAATTGCTTGATCGTGTCATCCAACTGTCATCGAACCTTCGTAAAAGCTCTATCGACCGCTCCTAAATGAGCGGCGAGTGAGCGCGATCGGGCGCAACAGGCGCTTCGCTCACCAGATGGAGACCACCATGAATTTCCTCCGAACAATCGTCGTTGCCGGCATGGTCGCCGCTTCGACGTCGGCCTTCGCTGCCGATATCACCGGCGCGGGCGCCACCTTCCCCTTCCCGATCTATTCGAAGTGGGCCGACGCCTACAAGAAGGAGACCGGCAACGGTCTGAACTACCAGTCGATCGGCTCCGGCGCCGGCATCAAGCAGATCCAGGCCAAGACCGTCACCTTCGGCGCCACCGACGCGCCGCTGAAGGCCGAGCAGCTCGAGAAGGACGGCCTGGTGCAGTGGCCGATGGTAATGGGCGCGATCGTGCCGGTCGTGAACCTCGAAGGCATCAAGCCGGGTGAACTGGTGCTGTCGGGCGAAGTGCTCGGCGACATCTATCTCGGCAAGATCAAGAAGTGGGACGACGCCGCGATCGCCAAGCTCAATCCGAAGCTGAAGCTGCCGGCGGACGCCATCACCGTGGTCCGCCGCTCCGACGGTTCGGGCACCACCTTTGTCTTCTCCGACTATCTCTCGAAGGCGAACGCCGAATGGAAAACCAAGGTCGGCACCGGCACCGCGGTCGAGTGGCCAACCGGCGTTGGCGCCAAGGGCAATGAAGGCGTCGCCGGCAATGTCGGCCAGACCAAGAATTCGATCGGTTATGTCGAATATGCCTACGCCAAGCAGAACAAGCTGACCCACGCCGCGGTGATCAACAAGGCCGGCAAAACCGTGCAGCCGACCTTGGCATCCTTCCAGTCGGCGGCGTCGAACGCCGACTGGGCCAAGGCCCCCGGCTACTACGTGATCCTGACCGAACAGCCCGGCGACGCGTCATGGCCGATCACGGCAGCTACCTTCATCCTGATGCACAAGGATGCGACGGATAAGGCCGCGTCCAAGGAAGCCATCAAGTTCTTCAAATGGGCGTTCGAGAAGGGTGACAAGATGGCCGAAGAGCTCGACTACATTCCGATGCCGGAATCGGTCGTCAAGCTGATCGAAAAGACCTGGTCGTCCGACATCAAGAGCTGAGGTCTCCTGTCCCGGACGCGGTGCAGCGCTTCTTCAGCGGTGCACCGCAGAGCCGGGACCCAAGCGTCGCCAAGCAAGATGGGCCCCGGCCCAGGAGCGCACCGCAAGCGCGCTGCGCTGCGTCCGGGGCACGAGACGGATCAGGCAAGATCAAGTAAAAGTACAGGGGATTGGGCGTGGCAGACATGGCGGTTCAAAGCGACGTGATGGAGGCTGCCGGACCTTACGATCGCGCGAAGGCTCTCAGCGCGTTCAAGCTCGGCGATGTCACCTTCTATTGGATCACGCGCGTCTGCGCGATCTCGGTTCTCCTCATTCTCGGCGGCATCATCCTTTCGCTGATCGTCGGCGCCTGGCCCGCGATCAGGGAATATGGCGCCGCCTTCCTGTGGACGCAGCGCTGGGCGCCGTCGGCCGATCCGCCGGTGCTCGGCGCGCTCGGCCCGATCTACGGCACGCTGGTCACCTCCGCGATCGCGATGATGATCGCCGTTCCGGTCGGCCTCGGCATTGCGATTTTCCTGACGGAGATTTGCCCGATCTGGCTGCGCCGTCCGATCGGGCTGGCCATCGAGCTGCTGGCCGGCATCCCGTCGATCATCTACGGCATGTGGGGCTTCTTCGTGCTGGGTCCGTTTCTGGCCAACACGTTCCAGCCGTTCATGATCAGCGTGTTCGACGGCGTCCCGGTGCTGGGCACGATTTTCGCTGGTCCCCCGTCCTATCTCAGCCTGTTCAACGCATCGCTGATTCTCGCGATCATGGTGCTGCCCTTCATCACCGCGATCTCGGTCGACGTGTTCAAGACGGTGCCGCCGGTGCTCAAGGAAGCAGCCTACGGCGTCGGCTGCACCACCTGGGAAGTCGTCCGCAACGTCGTCATCCCCTACACCCGGGTCGGCGTGATCGGCGGCATCATGCTGGCGCTCGGCCGCGCGCTCGGCGAGACCATGGCGGTGACCTTCATCATCGGCAATTCGTTCAAGATCCAGTCCTCGCTCTTCGCACCGGGCACCACGATCTCGGCGGCGATCGCATCCGAATTCGCGGAGAGCGACGGGCTGCACCAGTCCGGCCTGATCCTGCTTGGCCTGTTGCTGTTCATTCTGACGTTCTTCGTTCTTGCTGCCGCGCGGCTGATGCTGATGCGTCTGGAAAAGAAGGCTGGGAACTAGGATCATGAACCCGATTTACATATCCCGCCGCCGCAACAATATCATCGTCAAGTTCCTGTGCCTGGGAGCTGCGCTGTTCGGCGTGACCTGGCTCGCCTTGATCCTGTTCACGCTGTTCTACAACGGCCTCGCCGGCATCAATCTCGCGGTTTTTACCCAGGATACGCCGCCGCCAGGATCGACCGACGGCGGTCTTCGCAACGCCATCATCGGCTCGATCATGATGACCATGATCGGCGTCGGGATCGGCGCACCGCTAGGCCTGTTCGCCGGCACCTATCTGGCGGAATACGGCAAGCACGACAAGCTGACCTCGGTGATCCGCTTCATCAACGACATTCTGCTGAGCGCGCCGTCGATCATCATCGGCCTGTTCATCTACGGTGCTATCGTGGTGCCGATGGGTGGATTTTCGGCCTTCGCCGGCTGTCTCGCCCTCGCCGTGATCGTGATCCCCGTGGTGGTGCGCACCACCGAGGACATGCTGGGACTGGTGCCCAATCCACTCCGCGAGGCGGCGTCCGCGCTCGGCCTGCCGCGCTCGCTGGTTATCAAGCGGATCGCCTATCGCGCCGCGCGCGCCGGCCTGATCACCGGCGTGCTGCTGGGGACAGCCCGCGTCGCCGGCGAAACCGCTCCGCTGCTGTTCACCGCGCTGTCGAACCAGTTCTTCAGCCTCGACATGACCAGGACGATGGCGAACCTGCCGGTCACCATCAACAACTTCGTGCAGAGCCCCTATGCCTACTGGAAGCAGCTCGCCTGGAGCGGAGCCCTGCTGATCACCCTCACCGTACTTGCCCTGAATATTGGCGCGCGCATTCTTGGCGCCGAGAGGACATCCAAATGACCGATCTCTCCGTATCCGTGAGTTCCGCGAGCGGGCCTGTTCCTCAGGTGGCGCTGCCCGAAGCCGCGCCCAAGGTGACCGCCCGCGGCCTGAACTTTTACTATGGCGAGAATCACGCGCTGAAGAACATCAACCTGACGCTCGGCACCCACCGCGTCACGGCTTTCATCGGCCCGTCCGGCTGCGGCAAGTCCACGCTGCTGCGGATCTTCAACCGGATGTACGACCTCTATCCCGGCCAGAAGGCGACCGGGCAATTGATGCTCGACCAGACCAACATCCTCGACCCCAAGCTCGACCTCAATCTGCTGCGGGCCCGCGTCGGCATGGTGTTCCAGAAGCCGACGCCGTTCCCGATGACGATCTACGAAAACATCGCCTTCGGCATCCGCCTCTATGAGAAGATCTCGAAGTCCGAGATGGACGGCCGGGTCGAAAAGGCGCTGCGTGGCGGCGCGCTCTGGAACGAGGTCAAGGACAAGCTGAACGCGAGCGGCCTGTCGCTGTCCGGCGGCCAGCAGCAGCGGCTCTGCATCGCCCGCACCGTTGCGGTGCGGCCCGAGGTGATCCTGTTCGACGAGCCCTGTTCGGCCCTCGACCCGATCTCGACCGCCAAGATCGAGGAATTGATCCAGGAGCTGGCAGAGGATTACACCATCGCCATCGTCACCCATAACATGCAGCAGGCGGCGCGCGTCTCCGACAAGACCGCCTTCATGTATCTCGGCGAGCTGATCGAGTTCGACGACACCAACAAGATTTTCACCTCGCCGAGCGATCGACGTACCCAGGACTACATCACCGGCCGGTTCGGTTGAGGAGATAAGAGATGGCATCCGAGCACACCGCCAAGGCATTTGACACCGATCTCCAGGAATTGACCCGTCTCGTCGCCGAGATGGGCGGCCTGGCCGAGCGCATGATCACCGAATCCGTCGACGCGCTGGTCCGCCGCGACGTAGCCCTCGGCAAGCGCGTCGTCGCCTCAGACGTCGAAATCGACCGCCTGCAGCACCTGATCGAGGAGCGCGCGGTGCTGACGATTGCGCGTCGCCAGCCGATGGCGATCGATCTGCGCGAAATCGTCGGCGCTATGCGCGTCGCCACCGATCTGGAGCGGATCGGCGATCTCGCCAAGAACATGGGCAAGCGCGTCGCGGCGCTGGAGAACGATTTCCAGCCGCTGAAGCTGATGCGCGGCCTCGAACACATGACCGACCTGGTGCAGTCGCAGGTCAAGTCGGTGCTGGACGCCTATGCGGCGCACGATCTGCCGGCGGCGATGGCGGTCTGGAAGGGCGACGAGGAAGTCGACGCCATCTGCACCTCGCTGTTCCGCGAACTCCTGACCTATATGATGGAAGATCCGCGCAACATCTCGTTCTGCATCCATTTGATGTTCTGCGCCAAGAACATCGAGCGGATCGGCGACCACGCCACCAATATCGCCGAAACCGTGTTCTACATGATCGAGGGACAGCAGATGCTCGACAAGCGTCCGAAGGGCGACATGACGACGTTTGCTACGACCGTACCCAACACTTGAGGAAAGTAGAATGAGCGCGCGCATTATGGTGGTCGAAGACGAGGAAGCGCTGACCACGCTGTTGCGCTACAACCTCGATGCCGAAGGTTATGATGTCGAAACCGTCGCCCGCGGCGACGACGCCGATACACGGCTGAAGGAGCGCGTGCCCGATCTCATCGTGCTGGACTGGATGCTGCCGGGATTGTCAGGTATCGAGCTCTGCCGCCGCCTACGGGCGCGGCCGGAGACCAAGCAATTGCCGATCATCATGCTGACCGCGCGCGGCGAGGAGAGCGAGCGGGTGCGGGGGCTGGCGACCGGCGCCGACGATTACATCGTCAAGCCGTTCTCGGTGCCGGAACTGCTGGCGCGGGTGAAGGGCCTGTTGCGGCGCGCAAGCCCCGAGCGGCTCGCCACCGTCTTGACCTATGGCGACATCGAACTCGATCGCGAGAAACGCCGCGTCGCGCGTTCGGGCCGCCAGATCGACCTCGGCCCGACCGAGTATCGCTTGCTGGAATTTTTCCTGGAGCATCCCGGCCGTGTCTTCAGTCGCGAGCAATTGCTCGACAGCGTCTGGGGCCGCGACATCTATATCGACGAGCGCACCGTCGACGTGCATATCGGCCGCCTGCGCAAACTGCTCAATCCCGGCCGCGAGCAGGACCCGATCCGCACCGTGCGCGGCGCGGGTTATGCGCTGGATGATCGGTTCGCGAAGGTGGAGCAGCAGTAGCTCCATCGTCGTCCGCACTGCCTAGTCGTCCCCGCCTAGTGCGCAATTGCGCACGGGGCACGGGGACCCATAACCACAAATCTTGATTGTTGAAAAACGCTGGAGCCCCAGCGGAGCATAACCATAAGCATTTGTGGTTATGGGTCCCTGCGTTCGCAGGGACGACGAACGATTTAGTTCGTAGCCCAGGTGGAGCGGAGCGCAGCCCGGGGAATGTCAGCCAATCGCGAGACCGTCCCGGATTTCGCTTCGCTCCATCCGGGCTACGATGAGATGTCGCTTACCTTGTCGGCTTCGGCTGCTGCCTCCGGCGATCCGCAGCCGGCTGATACGCCACGCGCGAGTGGTGCGCGCAGTAGGGCAGGCCCGAGAGCGCCTTGCCGCCGCAGAAGAAGAATTCCGGGCTCGAGGGATCGCCGACCGGCCAGTGGCAGGTCGCCTCGTTCAGTTCGAGCAGCGACAGCCGCTGGCTCATCGGCACCACGTTGTCGAAGGCGATCGGATCCGGCTCCATCTCGACCTCGAAGGCGTGCGCAAGCGCGGTGTTGCCGCGCGAGACCGGGCGCGACACCCGCATCATCTGCTGGGCCGGGCGTGCCTTGCGCTGCCGCGGGGCGGCCGAGGAGGGGCTCTTGGCGCGGCCGGACAGGCCCAGCCGGTGCACTTTGCCGATCACAGCGTTTCGCGTCACATTTCCGAGTTCCGCGGCGATCTGGCTGGCCGATAATCCGGCTTCCCAGAGCTTTTTCAGTTGCTCGACGCGATCATCGGACCAGGTCAATACCGTCATCGCATTCTTCCCTTCGCATCGCGCCGGCCAGTCAGGGGCAGCGCTGGCGACGTCATTCGTCTCAAAAATCCCTGCGGTCAGAATCCCTTAGCCCTCGCCGGGCGCGAAAACCGCGCCCGAACGTTTACGCTTGCACAAATGGACTCTAGGGATCAGAACTGCCGCACGAGATGTCGTACCCGACAGCCCAAACGCTACAATATGGCGTGACTCGGGCGCAAGAGTCCGAGCCCGTGCGTCCACATGTTCCGACATCTATGCATTGCACTGCGTGTTTTCCACCACACCGCAATCCTACGGATTTTGCCCTATCTTGCAGTGCAGGAACGGCGGCTTCGTGGCGTGTTGACAGCGCCCTCCGCCCACATAGAATACCTCTCACGTGCCGCCCTTAAGAGGCGGCACGTTTCGTTTTCGCCAGACCGGCTGCTGCCGCGTTCGCGCCGATGTACGCGTGTCCCCGGCCGGTCAAAACTTCAGTGATTTGCCATGACCAATAGCGCCACGTCGCATCTGCTCCCCGTCTTTGCCAGGGTCGATCTCGGCTTCGAAAGCGGCGAGGGCTGCTGGCTGACCGCCACCAATGGCGTGCGCTATCTCGACTTCACCTCGGGCGTCGCGGTGAATGCGCTGGGTCACTGCCATCCGCATCTGATTGCGGCGCTGCAGGAACAGTCGACAAAACTCTGGCACATGTCGAACCTGTTCAAGAGCCCGGATGGCGAGAAGCTTGCCGCGCGGCTGTGCGAGCAGAGCTTTGCCGACCTGGTGTTCTTTTGCAATTCCGGCGCCGAGGCGATGGAAGGCGTGATCAAGGTCGTGCGCCGCTATCAATTCTCCAAGGGGCATCCCGAACGCTATCGGCTCGTCACCTTCGAGGGCGCGTTCCACGGCCGCACTTTGGGCACGCTCGCCGCGACCGGCTCCGCCAAATATCTCGAAGGTTTTGGGCCGCCGATGGAGGGCTTCGACCAAGTCCCGCATGGCGATCTCGAGGCGGTGAAGAAAGCGATCGGGCCGCACACCGCCGGCATCCTGATCGAGCCGGTGCAGGGCGAGGGTGGCGTGCGCTCCGCGCCGCAATCCTTCTTCAAGGCGCTGCGCCAGCTCTGCGACGAGCACGGCCTGCTGCTGGCGTTCGACGAGGTGCAGACCGGCATGGGCCGCACCGGCGATCTCTTCGCCTACAAGCGCGTCGGCGTGACGCCGGATGTGATGTCGCTGGCCAAGGCACTCGGCGGCGGTTTTCCGATCGGCGCGGTGCTGGCGACCGCGGAAGCCGCAAGCGGCATGACACCGGGCTCGCACGGCTCGACCTTCGGCGGCAATCCGCTGGCGATCGCTGCCGCCAACGCCGTGCTCGACGTGATGCTGAAGCCCGGCTTCTTCGACCACGTGCAGAAGATGTCGCTGCTGCTGAAACAGAAACTGGCCTCCGTGGTCGATCGCTATCCCGCCGTGCTTTCGGAAGTGCGCGGCGAGGGGCTGCTGGTCGGCGTCAAGGCCGTGGTGCCGTCGGGCGATCTCGTCAACGCGCTGCGTAATGAGAAATTGCTCACCGTCGGCGCCGGCGACAATGTGGTGCGGTTCCTCGCGCCGTTGATCGTGACCGAGGCCGAGATCGACGAGTCCGTTCAGATGCTCGAGCGCGCCTGCATTGCGCTGTCGGGGCCGCAGTTGAAGAAGGCGGCGGGGTGATGAGTAAATCTGTCCGTCACTTCCTCGATATCAACGAATTGCCGCCGAAAGAGCTACGCAACATGCTGGCGCTGAGCGCCGACATGAAGGCGAAGCTCAAGACGCATGAAAAAGCCGGTAAGCCGCTCGAAGGCAAGACGCTGGCGATGATCTTCGAACGTCCCTCGACCCGCACGCGGGTATCGTTCGATGTCGGCATGCGCCAGCTCGGCGGCGAGGCCATCATGCTGACCGGCGCGGAGATGCAGCTCGGCCGCGGTGAGACCATCGCCGACACCGCGCGCGTGCTGTCGCGCTATGTCGATGCGATCATGATCCGCATCCTCAATCACGATGCGCTGCTGGAATTGGCCGCGCACGCCACCGTGCCCGTGATCAATGGGCTGACGCGGCGTTCGCATCCCTGCCAGGTGATGGCCGACCTGATGACCTTCGAGGAGCATCGCGGGCCGATCGAGGGCAAGACCGTGGCCTGGACCGGCGACGACAACAATGTGCTGGCGTCGTGGGCGCATGCTGCAGAGCGTTTCAAGTTTCAGCTCAATGTCGCAACCCCGCCGCAGCTCGCGCCGAACAAGGCGATGAAGGACTGGATCAAGGCGACGCAGGCCCCGATCGTGCTCGGCAATGATCCCGAAGCCGCGGTCCGCGGCGCCGATTGCGTCGTCACGGATACGTGGGTCTCGATGGGCGACAAGGACGGCGAACACCGCCACAACGTGCTCAAGCCCTATCAGGTCAATGCGAAGCTGATGTCGCTGGCCAAGAGTGATGCGATCTTCATGCACTGCCTGCCCGCGCATCGCGGCGAGGAGGTCACCGACGAGGTGATCGACGGCCCGCAATCGGTCGTGTTCGACGAGGCGGAAAATCGCCTGCACGCGCAAAAAGGCATATTGGCCTGGTGTTTTAACGAAGTGGCGTAGCTTTTTTCGTCGTCCCTGCGAACGCAGGGACCCATACCGCGTGATCTCTCGATTGTTGCAATGTGGTAGACGCCGTACTTCACGACGATGGCCGGTGGTTATGGGTCCCTGCGTTCGCAGGGACGACTCGTGGAAAGGATTTCGCTTCCTTCCAACCCCCTTCCGTTTTGCACCTTCCGACCCCAGATAAAGCGCCATGGATTCACAATCAGACATCAAAATCACAACCGAGGCGCCCGTTCGCGCGCCGTCGTCCGTTCCCGTCGATGACGCGGTGCTGCCGTTCGAGGTCGCAGAACTCGATCTGCGGGGACGGCTGACCCGGCTTGGCCCCGCGCTCGACGACATCCTGACCAAGCACGATTATCCGACGCCGGTTGGCAAGCTGCTCGGCGAAGCGATCGTGCTGGCGACGCTGCTCGGCTCGGCGTTGAAATTCGACGGCCGCTTCATCCTGCAGACCCAGACCGACGGCCCGGTGTCGTTCCTGATCGTGGATTTCCAGTCGCCGGATCGCCTGCGCGCCTATGCGCGCTATGACGCGAAGCGGCTGAAGGACGGCCAGGATACAGGCGCACTGCTAGGCAAGGGTCATCTTGCCATGACCATCGATCAGGGGCAGGACATGAGCCGCTACCAGGGGCTGGTGGCGCTCGACGGCGGCAGCCTCGAAGATGCCGCGCATGAATATTTCCTGCGCTCCGAGCAGATCCCGACCCGCGTGCGGCTCGCGGTCGGCGAGGAATGGCGCGGCGGTGACGGCGGAAAACACCGCTGGCGCGCCGGCGGCATGCTGCTGCAGTTCCTGCCCAAGGCGCCGGAGCGGGCGCGGCAGGCCGACCTGCATCCCGGCGATGCGCCTGATGGCGCGGTGACGCATTCCGTTGCCGAAGATGACGCCTGGGTGGAAGGCCAGTCGCTGATCGGCACCGTCGAGGACGTCGAACTGATCGATCCCGATCTCTCGGGCGAGCGCCTGCTGTACCGGCTGTTTCACGAGCGCGGCGTGCGCGTGTTCACGCCGCTGCCCCTGCGCGCGCAGTGCTCGTGCTCGCGCGATGCGGTGTCGGCCATGCTGAAGAGTTTTGCGCCGAAAGACCGCGCGGAAATGGTCAAGGACGACAAGGTGGTGGTGACCTGCGAGTTCTGCTCCTCGGTCTACCAGTTCACGCCGCAGGAAGCGGACGTGGAAGAATAGCGACCGTTTTGTAGGGTGGGCAAAGCGAAGCGTGCCCACCGTTCAGGACGAGTTTGTTGAAAGATGGTGGGCACGGCGCAACGCGCCTTTGCCCACCCTACTATTTCGCCGGGATATGACGGTCTAGCTCAACAACGTGCGGGCCTTGTTGGCCGCATCATAGATTTCGATCTGGAGCATCGGATAAGCCGACTTCAATTTCCGCACCGCCGTTTCGGCTGCCTCGGCGGTGTCAAACTCCGATTTGAAATGGCCGTCGACAACCGTCACGAAGCCATCGGTCGGAGGCCGGTCGGCTCGCATCGCTTTTTTCGGCTGGGGTTCGTCAATTGTGAGGACGGGTTTTTTCATCATGGGTTCTTTCGGGTTCGTTACGTCGTTTTGATCTGGAGCGTGGGGCCGGCCAGCCCGGACGGATGCAAGCAACGACTGGCTTTCGCAATCCTTGAAGACGGGCTTATGACACCGCCGAAGTCAGGGAAGCCATCGGCACGTCGAGTGTGTAGGCGAACCCGGTCGGCTCATAGGTTAGCCGCACGTCGCCCCGGAGCTGCCTGCCGAGCGTTTCGATGAGCCGTGTCCCGAAGCTGCGCTTCTGGGGCGGGCGGACTGCCGCACCGTTCGTCTCGGTCCATGTGAAATGCAGGCGCTGCGCCTGTTGATCCAATGTCCATTTTATGTCGACCCGCCCTTGCGGGACCGACAGGGCGCCAAACTTCGTGGTGTTGGTGCAAAGCTCGTTGAGCGTCATCGCGATGGCAATGACGGCACCGGATGCCATCCGGATATCGGGTCCCGAAATCGAGAATTTCGGCTGGTCGGGATTCTCGAAGGCTTCGGTGGCGCTGCGGACGATCGTGCCAAGGTTCGCGCTGCTCCATCTTGCCTGCAAAAGCAGATCGTGCGCTCGCCCGAGCGCAAGCAGCCGGCCTTCGATGGCGTGCTGCGCGTGCCTGGCTTCGGGCAGGTCGCGCAGACTCTGCGAGACGATGGCGCCGACGGTTGCGAGCGTATTCTTGATGCGGTGGTGCAGCTCCTCGAGGATCAGCTTCTGCAGCTTGTCGGCCGCCTCGCGCTCCCTGGCGTCGATGCCGGCGGTGGCCAGCAGACTCTGCGCATTGATCTCGGCCTGCGCGAGCAGTAGCCGCAGGCTGACATTTTCTGCCGCCAGTTCGTCTTGGTATGGGGATGTGCTGCTTGCGGGGCGCGGTTCCGTCCGGAGATCGGCTTCAGACATCACCGATTGTATCATCATAGGCTGGGTACCGCACTAATCTTCGGCGGCTGGGTTTCTGCCGCAATCACGCGAGTTGGGCCGTATTAGCCGCGAAAGGGCAGGCGTCTCAGGCGTGGCCGATCATGTCGCGCATTTCGGCTATCATTTCCCCGGCATTGAGCGGCTTGCCGATAAACCTGCTGCGGGGAGGAAGATCGAGGTGCGGCAGGTCCAATTGCCCCGATACCACGATGATCCTGATCCTCGGCCAACGTTCATGCACGGCATGCGCAAGTCCGACGCCGTCCATTTGGCCGGGCATCTGGATATCGGTGCACATCAGCGCGACGTCGGATCGGGATTCCAGGATGGCGACGGCTTCGGCGGCATCCAGCGCCTCGAGTGGCGTGTATCCGGCGTCTTCCACCATGTCGACCGCGCGCATGCGGAGCATCATCTCGTCCTCGACAATGAGAACGACGGCGGGAATGCATGAATGATCAAGTGCCATCATAAGGACGCTCGCGGGGAATGGCGCTCGACTTGGATAGGTGTTCATATGGGACAAGTATCTCGCTGCCCAAATGATCCCCGCTGGTTTAACAATGACACCAAAAGCTCGCCGCCAACGGACCAAGCCACCGTCATGCGGCCGGCGTGCCGCGCTTGCCGCAGAGCAGCTCGTGAAGCTCGGCGGCGTTCCGAAGGGCGATTGCTTTGTGAGTAGCCTCGGTGCGCTCTTCCCCTGGCGGCATCTCGCGAGCCTCGTCCAGAGCGATTACCGCCCTGGCGTCCAGATCGTGCGCTAGCGAGGATTGGGATTTAATCGGAGACCGGCCGTCCAGCGGTGAACCCGCGCTACGCTCGATCACCATTGAATAACCATCGCAGCGGCGACCAGCAGCACAAGAAAGATCGGCATCAGTACCGGAGGTACCAGCCACTCACGAAGATTGAATGCGGGGAATTTTGGCATATGACCGCCCTTTTGGTTGAGGCGGGAGCGCAACGCTCTCAGTCACCGATAACAGCCCGGGGCGCGCGATGATATCTCAGATATAGCGACTATCTGCCGAATAGCGAGGAGAATCGCAATTTGTTTTCTGGGGCCGCCCGGCAGGCTTGTAATGCGACATTGAGTAGCCATGTGAATGCCAGCGCCATCGTATTGCTTCAGCATCGCCGTTACGGCAGCGCGAAGCTTAGCCACGCTAAATCCTGTCAACGACATTGACCAACCGCACATCGCTTCGATGCGCGCGTCCCGAGCCATTGAACCAGGCCTCGAGACAGGTCGTGCGAAAGCTGCTGAGATGCGTGGTTCGTCGGCAGATAATCTGATCGGTGGCAATCCATGATTGAGTTTCCAAACCACAGTCGTTCATACGACCAAACCCGGCGAGCCGTGCGGTTCTGGGGGCACGACAGCGCGCTGGAAGCGACATTTTTCATAGACGAAGGCGCATTGAGGCGAATTCAACCAGATGCCCGCCCCGACGAGTCCGGTTTTCTGAACGCGTTCGATTGCAACCGCGATGTGATATGCGCGGCGGCCGCGAAGGTTTACGTCCGTGGAGGCCGAGGATCTTACGATCTGATTGCCGCAAATTTTTGAAACGAACACTTTTGATGTGATCAGCCGAGGCGACGTGGCAGACCGGGCGCAGGTACTCGTTCGTCGCGAACAGAAACTGCGAGCGATCAACCCCTGGAGGATGTCATGGATACGAGCTCAGCAACTTTCCTGGCCTGCGGAGCATTTTTCGCTCTCTCGTTCGTTACGATCGGGGCCTTTTGGTTCGCGGAACGGCTGCGAGGTGCAAACGCCCCTCACGTGTGAAAGCCGGCCAAGTTGCGCGCCGGATATCGGAGTGCCGGCTTGATGCGGCCGACCATCCGCGTCGAGCGATTTGAGTTTGCATTCGAAAAAAAAGCCGCGGAGAAATCCGCGGCTTTGCTCGTACTCAGACTGTTGTCGGCTTCCTCAGTAGCGATCGGTGCCGATGCCGACGCTGACGCCGGGGGCGCGAATGCCGATGCCGCCACCGTCCCCATAGCCACGGCGCTCGATATAACGCTCGCGACGGGGAGCATATCCATATGAATCATGGTGCTCACGGACAATGACACGGCGTTCACCGCGTTGGCGCCAGCATTGGCCTTCCTCATTGCAGACCATGCGGACGTTTTGAATGTTGCTCTCCGGAGCGACTGATACATTCGGCGAAAGCGGTGCTGCGGAAGCGGCCGTCACGAGAAGGGCACTTGCGCCGGCCGCCAGATAGATCGCGAGATTTTTCATAATGTCTCTTTCCAAAAGTAATTGTGTCAGGAAGCCAATAGGCTCGCAGGGCAATGGTTCCCGCAGCCGGCCCTTAATTGTCACCAATCGCACGAGATGAGTGTCGCCGATGCTGAAAAGCTTTGCGCCCAAGGACTGTGCCGACATGGTCAAGCACGACAAGGTCGGGGTGCCCTGCGAGTTCTGCTCCTTGGTCTACCAGTTCACCCCGCACGAAGCGGGCCCTGGAGGAGTAGGCGACCGTTTCGTAGGGCGGGCAAAGCGGAGCGTGCCCACCACCTATCCACGACATTGCTGCTGAATGGTGGGCACGCTGCGCTTTGCCCACCCTACAATTCACCGCCATTTCACTTGTCGGGCAAATCACCCAAAACCTGTCCAGCCCTCCTTGTAAAAATATTCCGCTTCCGCCGCAGGCCAAATCATCGGCATAACTCCGCCCGTCTCACGGCGGATGAGGGGCGCTCGCGATCGTCACGAACGCGCGGTGAGATGTGATGGACGCGGAAGGCGCGCTAGACGTACGCGCCTGACACGTACGGCGAAGTCGTGTGGTCCTGACGCCGCGGTGCTGGCGCTAAGTTTCACGGGGTTACCTCGTGGAGCGACGGTGGCAAGAAAGCCGTTCACCGGGGAGAGCTCGAAGTAAGCCGTAAAGCCATTGCGCAGGGAAGGCCGGAATGCTCCCGCTGCCCTGTATGCTCGTGTGCATTTTCTTTAGCGCAAATCGCACGCGAGACCGCGGGTGCAGCAAGCACCCGGTCTTCCCTGCGCCCTCTGACAAAGAGGGCGGCAAGTTCTCCAGCAAACCTCGGGCGCAATGCGCCGCGAGAACGCGAAGTCATACCTTGTATCGCGACTGCTTCCACGCCGTCGTCCCTGCGAACGCAGGGACCCATACGCCGCGGCGGATGTTGTCTTGCCAAAGATGGTGGCCGGCTTTCGTTCAACGATGGGCGGCGGTGGCTATGGGTCCCTGCGTTCGCACTAGCAGATGCACACATCGTGGCTGCGACGGAATGACTCGCTATGTTGATTTGGTCTTCCATGGTGACGAATTGCTGTGATTCTGTGTCTGGCAC
>NZ_JADPJL010000058.1 GCF_023073415.1 Bradyrhizobium sp. 190
TTGTCGGAACACCTCGATCTCAAGACAGGACGCCCCGTTGCGCTATCCCATTGGCCCTGACGCCCGCAGCAGTACCCTACCGCGCGAGCGGTTTAGTCCAATGACCCATAGCGGAAGTTCCGGAGACGCCGGACAATGCATCTTGTGAGGCATAAGAAACGACCAAAAAACAACAGTCTTGCTCAAAGCAGAAGGCTGCTCAGGAATGGGATTCCATTTTCTTCAGAATGTGGCCCGATTGATCACCGGAAGTTAATGTGATTCGCGGATGCAAAATTAGTGACAGTCCATAGCGGAGGCTGCCATGAAAGCGTTCGATTGCGTACTGATGACATTCGGTATTCTTCTTCTGCTTTCCATTCGCGCTGATGCGCACGATTCGTCGATGCCGCATCACGAATGGTTCAACAAGCAGGAAATGAACCCGGCTGCACAGCGTCGGCTTGGTCTTCCCTACAAGTCTTGCTGCAACAACGGCGACGTATTCAAGACCCGCTTCAGGGTTGGTGAAGATCGCTCAGACCAGTGGCAATACCTGAATGATGGCGAGTGGAAAATCATCCCACCCGACATAATAAGGGAAAGTGATACGCCCGATCGTACCCCCGTCCTGTTCATCAACAAATCCACGGGACAGGAGCTGTGCTTCTTCGTACCGCAAGGAGGCCTCTGATGCGTGGCCTGGATCCGATACCGCATCTAAGACTTGCGCAGAAGCCGCCAACCTCGAAGTTTGGATGCCCGGTTTGTAAAACCTGCTTCGCGGCCAAGGACGGGTATATTTTCTTGACTCACTGGTACGCGGAAAATGATTGCGGCGAGCGGGAACGACAGGCCGGCTACCTCTGCTTCGATAAACTCACGTGCATACTCTGTTTTGTGAACGACGAAGAATCCGGACACTGTTGAGGCGACGAGAAACAATTGGCAAGCAGTCGCCCAACAAAGGCGGCGTCTCGAAAGCGCGGGACTTCCAGAGTGACGCCCTCCCATCTCGCGGCACCAGCGAATTGATCGAGTAGGCCGCGACTGCGACTTCCGCTATTGACCCAGGCTGTGTGAAAACCCCGTCGATGCTATGATTCCCTTGCTGAATCGGCGGGGGAAGTGATGCAGGGTTTCGTTCAAGGGGCGGATCGCCAGCAGACGACG
>NZ_JADPJL010000038.1 GCF_023073415.1 Bradyrhizobium sp. 190
CACTCGTAATAGCACTGCTCAAAACGCACCGGGGACATATACCCAATCGTACTGTTAGAACGTTTTCGGTTGTAAAAAAATTCAAGGTACCGGTACAGCTTCTGCCCGGCTTCCTCTTTTGTTTTAAACTTAGGTTTGCTGTAAATGAATTCTCGCTTTAGGATACTGTGAAACGCTTCAATACAGGCGTTGTCGTAGCAGTTTCCTTTGCGGCTCATACTGGGCTTCATGTTAAATTGCTTCAACTGTTCACGGTACTCTTTAGCGGCATATTGCGAACCGCGGTCGGAATGGTGAATCAATCCCTTCGGAGGCTTCTTAGCAGCATACGCCATCTTTAGGGCATCGAGGGTAAGGTCTGTGGTCATCCGATCGCTTAGCTTCCAACCGACGATTTGTTTGGTGTACAGATCCAGGATGCTCGCAAGGTAGAGTTTCCCTTGGCGGCAGGGGATGTACGTGATGTCAGCGACCCACTTTTCGTTGGGCTTTGTGGCTTTGAAATTTTGTTCCAACACGTTAGGGGCAATCGGGAGATCATGCTTGGAATCGGTCGTAACCACTCGGAACTTACGGGCCATGCATGAACGAAGGCCATGTTCGCGCATAATGAGGCCCACCGTACGTTCCGATACCGTCCATCCTTCCTTCACCAGCTCGTTTCGTATTCGGGGACTGCCGTAGGTTTCATCGGAGTCATAGAAGTGCCATTTCACACGTTCAGCCAGCGTTGCCTTACGTTTTTCCCGTTCAGAAGCTTCAGAGGTACGCCATTTGTAATAACCGCTCCGAGACACGTGAAAGAGAACGCACATCTTCTCCAATCGAAACTCGGAGCGATGATCTTCGATAAACTGGAACCTTAGTTCTTTTCTTTGCTGAAGATGTGCATGGCCTTTTTTAGGATCGCAATTTCTTCTCTCAAATCATCAATTTCGCGTTTCTGATCTTCGATAAGTTGGGTTTGCTGACGTAAGGTTTCCCCATGATTGACAGGCTCGTGCTCGAATGTTCGATACTTTTTGACCCAGTTGCGTAATGTGCCTGGATTAATGTTCAACTCATCGGCGATCTGCTCCAGCGTCTTCGACTGTTCTTGCACGTACTTTACGGTTTCACGCTTAAATGTCTCGTT
>NZ_JADPJL010000012.1:0-320000 GCF_023073415.1 Bradyrhizobium sp. 190
TTGTCGGAACACCTCGATCTCAAGACAGGACGCCCCGTTGCGCTATCCCATTGGCCCTGACGCCCGCAGCAGTACCCTACCGCGCGAGCGGTTTAGTCCTTTGGCACTTTGCGGACGTCGCAGATGGATGGTTAAATGTCCGCTGTTGAGAGAAGAACAGACATCGACGTTCCATAACGGCTAGTACGCGAAAAGCGCACCGCCAGACGTCGCGCCCGCAAGATCCCCTAGCGCCACATGCGGCGCATCTGCGCTTGAATGTCGATCTGAGGCCCCTGACCGGCCGTCGAAGACCGGGGCGCCATGACAACCGGCCAAGCGGTCCTTTCAAAGTTCGGCAACAGCGCTTCCGGGATGAACCGCGTGCGCGACGCGTACATATGGCGGTCGCCTTTTGAATGTTGCCCGTGGGTAAAGAAACGCTGCGGAATGACAAGATGGAGATCGTCCTTTGCCCGCGTCATCGCCACGTAGAGGAGTCGCCGTTCTTCTTCGAGTTCTGCACTTGTGCCGGCGCCCAGATCCGATGGCATACATCCATCGACGACGTTCAGCACGAAGACAGACTTCCACTCCTGCCCCTTGGCAGAATGGATCGTTGAGAGGATCAGATAGTCTTCATCAAGCAGCGGTACACCGGCCTGGTCGCTCGTCGCGTCCGGCGGATCAAGCGTGAGTTCGGTTAAGAAACGTTCGCGCGATGGATAGCCGCACGCAATCTGTTCGAGCTGGATCAAATCGGCTCGCCGCACTTCGCTGTCGTCATGAATGCGGTCCAGATGCGGCTCATACCAAAGCCGCGCCCGTTCGATATCGGCTGGCCATTCGGAGTAGCGGAGGTTGGCGATGGTGTGGACGAATGCCGTCCAATCGTCACCGGAGCGGGGCGGCGGGGGCAGGCCGCAGAGTGTGCCGATCGGATCGGCGGATTCGGCCATATGGTCGAGGACCCGTTGCGCCGAAGCCGGTCCAACGCCTGGTAGCAGGTGAAGAATGCGAAAGCCGGCAACGCGATCACGCGGATTTTCGACGAAGCGGAGCAATGAAAGCATGTCTTTGACGTGGGCGGCTTCAAGAAATTTTAGGCCGCCAAATTTTACAAAAGGAATATTGTGCCGCGTGAGCTCGATCTCAAGCGGTCCACTATGCGAAGAAGTCCGAAACAGTACCGCCTGATGCTTGAGGAGAGAGCCTCCTTCGCGGTTCTCCAGTACGCGTTCTACGATAAAGCGAGCCTGATCGGCCTCATCGCGGACGGTGACCAGCTGCGGCTTCTGCGCTGACGTCCGGTCTGTCCAGAGGTTCTTCGTGAACCGCTCTTTAGCCAAGCTGATTACGGCATTCGCGGCCGACAGGATCGGCTGCGTTGAGCGGTAGTTGCGGTCAAGCGTAACGACGTCAGCCCACGGTTTGAAATGATCCGGAAAGTCCAGGATGTTTCGCACCGTGGCTGCGCGAAAGGAATAGATCGATTGCGCATCGTCACCGACCACGGTGAGGCCACGCCCGGTCGGCTTTAGTGCCAGCAGGATCGATGACTGTAGACGGTTGGTGTCTTGGTATTCATCAACCATCACATGATCGAACCGGCCGCCAATCTCATCGGCGAGCTCGCTGTCCGAAACCATCTGAGCCCAGTAGAGCAGTAGATCGTCATAATCGAGAACATTTTGCTTTTGCTTGGCGTCTACATAGGCGGCGAATAGTTGTTTCAGTTCGCTAGCCCACCCGGAGCACCACGGGAAAAACCGCCCAAGTGCCATTTCGATCGGTATCTCGGCATTTACGCACCGAGAGTAGATCGCGAGGCAAGTTCCTTTGGTTGGGAAACGACTTTCCGTCTTTGAGAATCCAAGTTCATGACGAATCAGGTTCATCAAGTCGCTCGAGTCCTCGCGATCGTGGATTGTAAACGCCGGTTGAAGGCCAATGCGTTCGGAATATTCGCGTAGGAGTCTGGCGCCGATTCCGTGGAATGTACCGGCCCAGGTGAGGGCGTCCGTCATCACGTTGGCATTGTTGCCGAGCACCTGACGGGCGATCCGTTCGACGCGTCGGGTCATTTCCGCCGCGGCACGCCTCGAGAAGGTCATCAACAGGATCCGGCGGGGGTCCGCGCCATTGACAATGAGATGGGCGACCCGATGGGCAAGGGTGTTTGTTTTGCCCGAACCAGCTCCTGCGATCACCAGCAGCGGCGACCCAATGGTTCCGTCCACGTCAACACCGTGTTCAACGGCTCGTCGTTGCTCTGTGTTAAGTGAATCAAGGTAGGTGGTCACAGCGTCTGGCACGAATCGCCCCAGCAAAGAGGCAAGATTCGGCGATTCCCGCTTTAACTGCAATGAAAGATCCGTGCTTCCTTCAGCGGAAGCAGCCTCGGTAAGCCTAACTTCCGACGTGAGAGGTCACACTCCTGATGGCCGGTTCGCATTCCGAAGCGCAATGCATCAGTCTGAAGCAGGTCGCAGATATCGCAGGCAAGTCTGAATCAACAATGCGGGCCCGGGCCGAAGAGCGCGGGCTGGGCCGACGAATTGGGGGCGGGACATGGTCCATTAGCCGTGTCGCTCTGGCGATATTGCTCGACGGGCAGGAAAGGGCGCTGAGGGCCTACCACGCAGGCGACCGGGTAACGGACCTTGTTGCTGGCTATTTCGCTCGGGTTGGCCTCGCAGAGATGGTTGATGCCTGATTACCGTTTGCTCGCCGCGACTCAGCAAAGCCCGGCGATTTTACCCGGTTTTCACCAACAGGAGCGGTTAGACGCGCGCGTTTACCGATCTCTATAGTCCAGGTCTGATCCTTGCGGGGATTGATAGGCTTGGGGACAGACGATGCCCGTCGACCACGAAAATCTGCGTCTCGACCACACGCACTGCCGCGCCATTTGCGACGAGATAGGTGAGCGCCTTCGCGAGATCATGGGACAGGAGTCGGCAAACATGACGCCTTACCTACGGCGTCTCATCGATCGGCTGGATGAATTGGATAATGTGTGGTCGCCTGGGATCGTGCCCATAATCGAGGATCCGCAGGACTCGACGATTTCGGCAGTTCTTGAACGGGCCTAACGACCGGGGGGGAGCGATGCATTAACGTCGCCTAGCCACAGCGACACCCAACAAGAAGGCGACCAAGAGCGATCCAAGTGGCGCCTCACGGGCAATGTTGCTTAGGATGCTTAGCGGCATGCCGGGTTTCCGACCGGTCTCGATCGCGTCGCTTACTCGGCTAGCGGCGCCCTTAACTGCGTCAGACACCTCTTCAATCGTGGACTTCGCCTCTGGGACCGGATCTAGGCCTTCGTACACAAACGGCTGGGGCGGTATGTCATCGGCCATGGGCGAAACTCCGGATCGGTGCCAATCGATCGGATCGCAATTCGTTCCTATTTTGCAGGATCTCCCCCTAAGGCCTGAAGGAAGGAAGGGAGGCTGATGGCCTTACTCCGGGTCGTTCGGCGAACGTTTGACGTCCTAGCGCGTTGCTCCCCCTCACAGAGGGTATCCCATGACCGAGATCAAAGAGCACATGGAAGTCATCGGCGCAGACGGCGTTCATTATCACTTCATCGATAAAGGCTTGGTTGCCGGAGTGGAGGGCAACAAGGTTAGGCTCTCGGCGAACGCAGATGTCGCGGTGACGATGGAAGAGGAAAAATGACGTTCGACCAAGGCGCCGATATCAACGGGAGAAAGTCCCAATGCCGGCATGCCCAAGCCCGATCAAAGCCCGGCACCTAAAGGCCAATCCTTGGAGGCGTCGGCTAGCAACCAATGGTCTACCGTTGAAAATTGCCAAAGACGTTGTTTGATGAGCTGTGGGTAATTCCCTCGCACCCTAGACAGACCCCTCCACTCGAACAATATGCGCCTTGAGACGGAATCTCTGGAGGGCCTAGGGTAACAGTCTCGAAGGCCACGCGGCATAACGCCCGCGTGGTCTTTTTTATTGGCAAGCGCAGCAATCTTCGCAGCCTCAACGATCTCCGCAACATCAGCGGCTCCGCTGTAGCGGTGTCCGTTCGCATCTTCAGCATGTCCGAGTTGTTCGCCCGGAAGCGAACGACGCGGATGCCCCAATCCTTAGTCCATGGCGTCCGGCGATCTTTGATCACCCTTGGCCGCGTCGGGTCTTTCCGGGTCGGGCGCCATGGAGACCTTATGCGCAAGCTTCTCTCAGTTTGGATTGTCCTGGCGGCCATCGTCGGTGCAAACGTGACGGCTTTGCCGCAATGTATTGGTATGGGTATGGGTCCCGGACCGGGAATGGTGCACTCGACGGGTGGCGGAGGCGGATCGCTTACGCGCAACGCCAACGTCACCGCCGTGCAGGCGTTGGGCGAGGCCCAGAAATCCGTCAAAGCGGGAAAGCGGTTCAAGCCTAGGGAATTTCGCCAAGGTCATCACTGATCTCTCTTCAGCTTGCGCTTGCCCCAATGGTGGTCTTTTCGATTGGAATTGAACACCCGCTCGACAAGACGGTTCAACGCCTTCGTGACCCCGATCCCCGCTATCATCGTCGGGCCGCCGCGGCTGCACAGCATGAGCGCTTCGATCGCCGTTTGCCATTCCGGCAGTGCGGATTCCTTCTTTGGGAGCCCGGTTATGTATTCGGCGGCGTCCTTCAAGGTGAGGAGCTTCCGACCGTCAGGCAGCGATATCGGATCCTCGAACTCGCGCTGCCAGCCGTGCTCGCTCACACTGCCGCCTTGTCTTCCTTGTCGGATCCGCGCGCCACAATTTTCAATGCATCGTCGGGCAGCGGCCGCTGCAGCGTCTTTGCCTCATCCCACGGCGCGCGCATCCAGACGTCGCGCTCCTCATCAGTCAACAGGATGACCGGCATCGCTTTGGGATGGATCGGTTCGACCACAGCGTTCGGCGAAGTGGTGAGAAAGCCGTAGACCTGATGCGGGCCAGGAATCGGTTTCGATTTCGTCCCGCGGTCACCCTTGAATTCGGTCCAGATGCCGCCGAAGCAGGTCGGCGGCCGATCGTCATTGATCGCGAACCAGACGACATCCTTCTTCTTCGTCTCCGGATTCTGCTCAGGCGCGTATTCAGCGAAGCTGTTGAACGGCACCAGACAGCGGCTTTCAGGCTTCAGCCAGCCGCGCCAGTGCGGTGACGACGTCTTGCGGATGTTTGTGACCGGCGGTCCACCCGTGCGCGGCGGTGGCGGCATCCCCCAGCGCATCAGGACGAGTTCGCGCTCAGTCCCAGTGTTGCGGACGACCGGCGCCGGGTAGTCAGGAAAAACACCCGTCATGGATGGCAGGTTGCCGATGTATCGATTGATGACCCGGAAAAGCTGCCTGATCGCTTCCTGGTTGGTGGTGATCGAATAAAGATTGCACATTCAATGACGGTCCCGTTGGTCGCCATGATACCAGGGCTCTTGCCGCGTCGTGATGTTTGTGCGCCGGAGCCGGACCAGGTGGCCGCGCTTGTACGGATAACCGCGGGTCTCGGAACACGGCCGACAACGCATCCGCTGTTCAAGCTGCCAGATTGGTGTTTCACGGGAGCGCCGTAGGGTCGTGAGATCGACGGTGCTGTGCGTGCTGCAGCCGGCACATTTGACCTCGAGATACCGGAAGCCGGCGTTCAGCGCGTCGCCAATCGGCGGGGACGGCTGTGCGGGGCCACCGTAGCCCTCCATGCGGTAATTCCAGGCGTCGCAGGCCGCGACATCGGCAATAAACCGCGTCTCCCTGGCGCGCTGTTCCGCATGCCGGATCGTCTCACCCCAATGGCGCTCTTTTGAGGGTCCGCCCATGGGCTACGAGGATGCGCCCGTCCCGGCGGCATCAGCAACCAGCCACAGATTGTGGCGTTAAGGCCGTCGTTGAGGCGTCAATTTGACCGCTCGTTCTAGCCGCGGTTGGCGATGCTCGGCTCCACAAGACGGTAGATCGGATACCACCACCGATCCTTATCGTATGCGCGGTTACGGTTCGCGATGCCGTCGTGGGCCGACTGGATTAGGCAGAAAAAAGAGCGTGATCGCAAACACCAAGCCGGAGGCGTCCAGCGCTGTCCTGATTTCAGGACTGTCTTCGCGCGGAGCCGCTTTAGGTAATTCATGAGATCGACGCTCGGGATCGGCGTTTGGTCGGGAGATGACGCATGTCATTGATAGCTGCTTCCCATCAAAGCGCTAGAAGTTCGGCGTGCGCTGCGCCGATTCTTTTCGGTTGCGTCGTCGGGCAAATCAGTGGTTAAAGGCCAACCTACCGCGTAGGCCTTGCGACTTCCTTCCCAAGCCCGTAGAGCGGTTTCTCCCATACCTTAACCTGTACAGCGGCACACAATTTGATTGCGTGGCCGAAGGAGATGTCATGTCTGACCAATCTTCGGAGCTTGTCGAGATATCGAAACTCAACGGCGACTTCAGAAGAAACTACGGCAAGTTAATCGGCGCCTACCTTTATCTACGATCCGTCAGTGCCGCGCGCGGCCGTTCTTGGTTTTGGGCCGGCCTCGCTTCCTTCGTGTGTTCTTTAGCTTTGGCTTGGTTGGCGCGACATGGTTGGACGCGCTCAATCTGGTTTTGATCGCTCGGATCAGCCCGTCCAAGCTATCGACGTGCATGGCTTTTTCGCGAGCCAAAGTTGTATCCGAAAGCGTTACCCAAGCCCCGGTTCCGGTCCCCCATGAAGCAGGTATCACCAGATAATCCTTAACGGCTTTGTTGAGTTCGTTTAGCCGAAGTACGACCAGAACCCCGGCGGATATTTCCCCGCGGTAGGCTCTCCAGTGCGGGGATTCATTTGGGCCTCTCTTTGACAGTCGTCGCGCGACCAGAAAGGTGATCTTGAACTTTCCATTCACCATCAAGCCGGCGCGACTCTGCTCGACGATCGCCTTAATTCCCGGCTCCATCTTCAGGGCTTCGGCCAATTGGGTGGCATGCTTTGCCAAAACGTCAGACCAAAAAACGCGAGCATCGATCCAGTCGCAGTGGCGCGAGGGGTCATACCCGAGCAGGGCATAAACTTTTCGCAACGATCCGAAATGGTCGGCATATGTCCCGGCAGAGGGGAGCCCGGGCGTGTTGTTGATGATGGTCCAACTCAGCTTTCCCTTTCGATGGAGAGTCGTCCGCAGCCTCAGCAACATCTGATTTTCCGGGATCTGGACGCGCCGCTCGGCTATGAGTTTTTGTGCACGCGCAAAGATACTGGGATCAACGATTGGAGCGATAGCTGCGAGACCTCGAACCCACCGCTCTTGAGGATTGCTCATCTGCTTCTGTCCAAGGGATCGGGTAGTGCGGTTGTAAACGATATTGCCGATGTAGTTCTCATTCAGGAGAATGATGCGGATCATGGGGCCGGTCCATGGTCGCCCTTGATTGGTGATCTTGGCCCGATTGAGTTCCCGGGTGATTTGACTGTACGACTTTCGCTCGACGACAAACTGATGGAATATCCATCTGACGACGGCGGTCTCCTCATCAGAACCGGGCTGAAGCCGCACACGGTCCGTTTGCAGGGCCTTACGCTCCCCCTTGGCTAGCTTGCCTTTCGAACGCTGCTTCTCATCGACCATCTCCCTCCGGAGACCGAACGTGAGCGGCCCACCAACGCGATAGCCTAGGCCCGCTATCCGGCAGTGACCGGTGTGCACCTTGACGCCAAGCTCTCGGCTGTACTCCGCGGCCATCACGCGTTTGATGTTCTTGACGACGCTCGATAGAAGGCTTCCGTCATTGTCGAATTGTTCAGCGCAATAGGCAACCTTGATGCCGTTTCGCTTGCAGACAAACTCGTGATGCGCGCTCTCGTCGACATCCTGAAAGCGTCCCCATCGGCTGACGTCGTAGACCAAAATGTGGTCGAAGTCCGCGTGTCCTGATTGGACATCCTCAAGCAGTTCGATCAGGCCAGGGCGCCCGTTGATCCTCAGACCACTGCGTCCTTCATCGAGGTAAGTCCGAACGATTGTGAGGTTGCGTTGTTGAGCATACGCCGCAATTGCGGCGGCTTGGTTCTGGATCGAGTATCGCTGAAAATCGGTCGACATTCGCACATACTGCGCCGCGCGAAGGGCCCTCTGGGCTTTTTCCAGTTGCGTATTGCGGCGAATGACGAGCGCATTGACCATGGGGCTTGCTCGCGATCAGTTTATTCCGCAATCCAATTCCCAGACCGGTGCTAAAGCAAGGGCGCAGTTCACTGCGATTTGCCAAATATGGCGCATATGACTGAGGCGGACTATAACGGGACTCGGAATGCAGCCCGATGGCAAGGTTGTTGTCGCCTGATCTGGTTCTTTCATTGTAGGAAAACGCGATGACCCGAACCTACGCTATAGCCGATGTCCGAGGCCGCTTCGATCTTCTCCTCCGCGCCATTGAGGCGATCTCCAGCCATGCTCGCGAGCGCCGCACGGGCTCGCTTCCGGAGCATAAGATCGTTATTCTCGGCAATGTTGAGCGAGGGCCAGACAGCGAGCAAATAGTCGAGTATCTGACCCTGGAGCGACTGCGCCACCGCGCTGCTCCTATTATTTTGGACGAAGGCTCAAAATACGGTTTCGTTAGCAGCGATCTCGGCCCGGATCGGCTCGTGATCGGCATCTTCGACGACGATAATGTCTCAAGCGGTCCAGTCGATTTCATCGACATTAACGCTCGCTGAATGCAAGACCTGAACTAGCTGCTAACTGCGTGACGGAGGGTCTATCATGGTGGACGTAAGACCTCTTCATAATGAACAGGATTACGACTGGGCGATCCGGGAAGTCGCGCGCTATTTCGAAGTTGATCCCGCGTTGGGAACTGCTGATGGCGACCGTTTCGAGGTCCTGTCTATTCTCATCAAGGAGTACGAGGACAAGCACTTCGCGATGCCTTGTGGGGACCCGGTAGATGTTCTCCGTTTTGCGATTGAGTCTATGGGCAAATCGCAAGCAGAGCTCGCCGCCCTGGTGGGGCGCAATCGCGCTTCAGAAATCTTGAACCGACTTCGGCCCCTGACGCTGGAAATGATCCGTGCGATCAGCAAGGAATGGAAGATACCCGTTGAAATGTTGACAGCTCAGTATGAATTAAACCGCGTGTAGGCCTGACGCTGCGGCATGGCGGACCTAGGATTTGCCAGACGATCGCAAGCGCCAAGATCACGAGCATGGCGTAGACGGTCCCGCGGCCAATGCGGTTCGTCAGTTGCAGTAGGTATGAACCCGTCCCATGCCAACGTTCATTGACTGGCATCTGGTTGGCTGGGGAATAGGTTGGAGCATTGGGGGTGCTGGGGGGGTGCGGGCTCGTGCTCGGGCGCCGTGCCGAGGGGCTTGTTCGAACAATCCAGAGGGTAATGAGGGAGCGCTATGGACCTGGATCACGTCCGTTCCGAAATCGAGCATATGCGCGTCCAGGTCGGGAGACAGCGCAGGGACATCCTCCAGCTCCAAAGGGCAGGGGTCTCTACCGCCTCGGCCGAACTGCTTGGCGGCCGGAGTTGGTGACCGCAGAGCCTGTCAAACGGTACGATGAGAACGCCGGACAGTGCGCTCTGTCCCCGGAAGGCCGTTTGCCCTCTTAGGGGCCTTGGGAGGGCAAGGACCAAGCGCGCTGCTGGGCTAGAACGACAACCGCTTTCGGAACGTCGCATGGAACGGAGAAGGGTCGATCCCAGTTCCTCTCCCTCCGCCATGGAAACTGCATAAAGTATTGATATAGTTCAAATATCTGTCAATCGGCGTTGAAATTTGACCCCTCATCGGCTTCCAATTTTGACCCCTTTGAGCGGCGGGGTTTGGCGGTAGCGCTCGGCTCGTCGGAGCTGGCCGGGATTGCGGAGACGAGACGAGCGCGGGTTGCGTGATCGTCGTCGCGGCTTTTGAAGCGCCAGCTGTTATTGCCGGTCTCGACGATGTCACGGTGATGGGTCAACCGGTCGAGCAGCGCGGTCGTCATCTTGGCGTCGCCGAACACGCTGGGCCATTCGCCGAACGCGAGATTGGTGGTGACGATGACGGAGGCGCGCTCGTAGAGCCGGCTGAGCCTGAAGGTTCGGAAATGTTACGAGACCATTAACTTCGTTACCATTCGCGGGGCGTAAGCGCGTTCGTCTCCGTCCCTAAGCCGCGGTCCCCGAAAGCTGAACTCCAGGTATTGTCGAAATATCAACCACACCTGTCGCCTCAATGCAGTGCTTAAGCGCACCGCCCAGGCTTGTAGCAGCCAGGTCGGCTTTGGCCCCTTCCCGCAGGCTTTCTAACGCCGCCGGGTCCATGTCCTTCATCCAGCAACCCAAAATGATTGTAGCCTTCGGCAACTTACGACGAAGCCGTCGGACCGAGTAACGCATATGAGCCGGACCGCTTGCCTCCATGTAGACTAGGCAGACGATCGCGACCCCGGCGGTCTCAAGCCGGAAGATATTGGCGGTCGACAACGCTTCGGCTCCCTCGACGCGAGCTAACAAACCATGCGCGGTCGAGAGTTGACCCAGCATGATCGCGGCGGCTTCATCGATAAGGCTACGCCCGGCCACGCAGAGGACGGGATTCTCGCCTTGCCATTCGGGAGGTAAATCTTCTTTGCGGAGAACTGGTAGATTCTCATAAGGCGCATCTTCAGCCACGGTCTCTACCGCGGACGTAGCTTCCACGTCGGTGGTTGGAACAATCTTTGCCGGTAGACGGTCATCCTGTTCCGAAATGTTATTGGCAAATTCGCTGACAGCATCTCTTATCTTAATCAGACGTTCAGAATCCAGCGCGCCGCGTTCGGCATCGGCTTGGGCCAACTGCAATCCTTTTAAGGCGACTTCGTCATAGTAGGAACTGAGAGATCGCTCCTTCAAAAACTCTTCGGCCTTTTCAGACGCTTCGGTCGGATCGCCAGCGAGCATCCGCTGATAAAATATCTCGGGCGGAGAGAGCGCGGGTCGGTCTCCAAACATGACGTCAAGGAACTCCAGACGTTCGACGTGCCGCCCGAGTACAACCAGGCACACTGTGAGGGGCGTCGCCAGGACAAGGCCAATCGGGCCCCACAGCGCCGTCCAAAACGTTGCAGATGCCACGACAGCGACGGGTGAGAGCCCCGTGCTGTGTCCATAGACCATCGGTTCGATCACATGGCCAACGATCGGCTCGACCACGAGAAATAGCGCGACCGTCCAAAGCAGCATGGTCCAGGTTGGATCGACGGCGACCGCTAGAGTGAGAGGGAACGCGGCGGCGATAACTGCTCCAATGTAAGGTACGAACCGCAATACCGCTGCCAGGATGCCCCACAGGATCGCGCTTGGAACGCCGATCAGCCAGAGGCCAATTCCGATAACGATGCCGAAGCTTCCGTTCAGAAGGAGCTGAATTAGGAAAAGCCGGCTGAGGCGATTCGCGGCATCATCAAGGGCGGCCGTCGTGCGTTGAAGATCATGCGAACCGGCCAACCTGATTAAGCGATTACGAAGGTCCTCGCGCTGAAGCAAAATGAAGATGACAAAGATGACGATGATGCCCGTTGTTGCGAGGGGATGAAGCAGTGGGGAGATAAGGCTTTGCAAACTCTCCAACGCGCCCGGATCAGGCTGGCGGACTTCCACAGGAACGGGTTTGGGCGCCGCCGCTTTCGGGCTTGCGCTGGCTCCCAGCGCGCTCGCCGACTCCTTGGGCTTATCGAGTTCTTTGCTCAGGTCCTTCAACATGCCGGACGCGCGTTCAAGCGTGCCCCGGCCCGCGGTGGTCTCACGAAATGATTGGATCTTCTCGCTTATCGTGGATTGATATCGCGGCAAATCCCCGGCCAGTTGCGCCAGTTGGGTGGCGAGTAGACTGCCCATCGCAAATATCAATGCGAAGGCGATTATGACAACGCTAACGACGGCCAACCCACGCGGGACACGCACGCGTTGGAGCAGTCCAACCAGAGGTGCCAGCACGAAGCTAAGCAAAATAGCCAAGGCTATCGGGATAATGATCTCGCGACCAAAATAGAGCAGCATTATTATGATTACAGCGAGGATCGCTGTTGCCACCGCGCTCAGAAGGGCAATCAGTTCTTCCGGGGTTCGCGCTTTGAACGGCTGTCTGATCACAGTCTCCTCCTATGCCAGAAATCAGACGTGTTCCTGGACCCCTGCATTTACGTGCGGCTCCAACTGCATATCCCCAGAAACTCGGTTTATTGCCGCCATTACTGAGCCCGTCGCCGTTTGATGCACCATGTGCCCGGCGCCTGGAACGCGGTGAAACTTACTTTGAACAATGTTTCCATGAAGTCGGCGCGACTGTGTATCGGTGTCAATCAACCGGTCTTCATCGCCCGCGATGATACTGACGGGCATCTTCAAGCTTGCATACTGATCTTGGAGATCTAAGGCAGCCGGAATCATGAGAGCAGATTCCGCGGCCGATGCTCGAATCTGCGACGGGCGTACCGCCATTTCTTTTGGAAATCCGGCAAACTTTGACGGCACGGATTGGGGACCGAAGATCTTGCTCATCAAAAACGGCCAAATAACCCGGCTAACAATCGGTGCGATGCTGTGCCTCAAGACATCGCCCACTAAGGGCACCGCGGGGGCGGATAAGGCTACGACGTCAGGACGCAACGTCGGAAAGTAATATCCTGAGGCAAGAACCAGGCCCTGGACTAGCTTCGGATATTTGAGCGCCAGCGCGACTGCGACAGAAGCGCCCCACGAGTGCCCTAAGACGAATGCATGCGGGACGCCTAGCCGACGGAGAGCGCTGTTAATCAATTCAGCCTGTGCTGCCGGGGTCCAGACAACATTACGCGGCCGATCACTATGGCCGAAGCCAGGACGATCGAAAACGATGACGCGATAATTCTTGGCGGCTAAGTCGATCAAACCGCTGGATTCGAAATCCTGGATCATGCTGCCGTTGCCGTGCAGCATTACCAGCGGCGCGCCTGAGCCACGTTCGACATAGTGCAGGCGGACGCCGTTTACCTGCAAGAACTGACCAGCAGGGGGATTGTCGTTCTCAGCATTCTTGGCTAAGCGGCGGTTCACCAAGGCCAGCAGAGCCAAGGCTCCTATGGTTGCGGCTGCACCTACTGCATAAGGATGCGCCTGGGCGATCGTACGGCTTTTATGCGCAAGGGATTTTAGGGAGTGTGTCTGGAAGTGGGCTGCGGTCATCGTATGCACTCAAAGGGGCGTGCACGAAATCCAGGAAAATCCAAGAAGTGTTGCAGCGCAGAAAGAACAATCACCCTTCAGGTTCGTTCCAAACCGGCAAAAACACGGACGACAACTTAGCGCCTAATTGCCCGCGACAACCAAAGTCCGAAAAGCCACCCTGGGATCTAGGCAAAAGACGGCCCGCCGGAGCGGGCCGTCTCAATGTTCTGCTTAACGTAGTATCCCGCCGTACAGCTGCCGCTCCTTGCGAATCTCATCAGCGCCGTAGGGTTTGCTGGCAGGATCAAACGATTTCCACCCGGCCTTTTGCCAAGCAGCACTCCGGTCAGGCAGGTTTACTGCAGACTCATTCAATATTAAGTCGAGGCGGGAACGGTCCGCATCGGGCACTCGCGCCGACACCAGCGTGCCTCAACGACGGGCGCCCTCGGCGTATGAGTTGGCATCCTCTGCCGAAACGCAAGCCTCCGTGAGCGCACCGACAATACCGCCGGTAGCTGCTCCTGCGGCCGCGCCAACCGCCGTCGCGGCCAGCCAACCAGCTGCGACAACGGGTCCGAGGCCGGGGATCGCCAGCAAGCCGAGCCCGGCAAGAAGGCCGGCACCTTTCCCAGCACCTTCGGCGCGATCGTCGACTCCATCGCGGTCGCGATCCACCTTCTTGTCGGTGTTGAACCAGCTGTCCGAATGATTGGCAACTATGCTGATGTTCGAGTGCGGCACGCCCGCGGATTCGAGGCGCCGAACAGCTGCTGAGCGTCGTTGTGGTTGTCGTAAAGACGAGAAATTGTAACGGTCATGCTAAACCTTCCTTACTTGGCGGTATTGACGTTGCCCTGAAAATCGACGCTTACCAGCGCTGGCTGACCCGCCCTTGCTGGCCTTGCCGCGCCAGACACCATTGTCGCCTTCTTCGATTCGGTGACGTTGGTGTAGCCCGCATCCTCGATCTTCGACTTGGCTTTTCCTTCAGTGAAACTGTTGCGACCAGCGACAGGAGCGTTGGAGTTGTTTTGGCCGGGGCCGTTAACCGCGCTGTTGTTCGGTCCCGACTGCGCGGGCGGATTTTGCGCCGAAGCGGCGCTAGCCGCCAACAATCCAATACAAGTTAAAAGAAGTGAGCGTTTCAGAGTGTTCTCCAGAGAATTCAGGCGCGAGCGTAATCGCTCGTCGAACCTTTAGTTCCTCGACTGCGACGTTAAGCGGCTTAAGCTGGGCTCAGATGATCCATCCTGCAACTGATGATCATCGACTCGGCGAGGGGCTTGCAGTCGGGTAAAGCCTTTGACATGCATCTCATAAAAGATGGTCCGCTCGCACGACGTTTCAGGCTTGCGTGAGGCACCCCAAGTGAAGGCGGGGATCGATCACCCGGCACTTCTCCATAAGGGGAGCACTGTCGCGCTCATCGAAAGACGTATCCTCCTCTTCAGCGAAGGGGTCGGGGAAAGACAGGATGTGTTTAAACGGCGTCGTTGCATAGTGCTGCTCCAGTGGCTGGCGGGAGCGCAATAGGCGTTCTCATCACCGATGAATGCCGGAGACCAAGCGGTGATGCGATGGAATGGGATGGTAGTAATCCGCACACCGGTGGTCACGGTATCAATGGGAACGTGAGAGTCGTTGTTGTGCCCGAACCGGAACTTTCCTGCTCGATCGTTCCACCGATTTGTCTTGCAAGAGACGCAATCAGTCTTAGCCCAGACCCACGCTCGCTAGGATTCCGGATGCCGCGCCCGTTATCCGACACTGTCAGACGGGCTTCGCCGAAGCCAACGCCTCCCACCAAGCCGACTCTGATCCTGCCGCCATCGGGACCGAAGGCATGCTTGATGCTGTTCATCGCAGTTTCGTTTAAGATGAGGCCGACTGGCAACGCCCGGTCAATACTCAATTCGAGCTCATCGGACTCTACATCGACTTCTTCAATCTGTTGACGGATAGCGCTGCAAAGAGCGCGGATATAATCGGAAAGTCTGACCGTCTGGCCTTCGTGTCGAGGCGCGAGCTGATCATGCGCCAACGAGATCGCGTTGATGCGGCTTGCGACGTGATCCGGGGCGCGATGGACCTCCGCACCTTGGTACCGACGTTTTTGGATGGAAATAGAGGACAGAACAAGCTGAAAGTTGTTTTTCACTCGATGCTGCATTTCGCGAAGTAGGATCTCACGCCTTTGCGCCTCGGCAGCGGCCGCCATCAAGCGTGCTTCTTGATCTGGTCGCGCTTTGTGGCTCAGCACAGTTCCTATTAGGGCGGCCACGGCCGTTAGGAAATCGGTAGTGTCCTCAGTGAAGTCTCTCGGCGTTGTACTGTCCACCTCTAGCACGCCCCATGCCGCACCATCGATCAGCACAGGCACGTTACTCACCGAGATGATGCCATGCTCCTTCAGGAGATCCGAACGAACGTATTCCTCTTGCTCACTGAAATTTTTGATAGTGATCGGCTCTGCTGTCTGAAATGCCCGTCCAGGCGGCGAACGTAGGTCGGCCGACAACGTTGCGCTACGAACGACGCCTTCCTTCCATCCGACACCCGCGATAAGGAGGAGATCTGAGCTGCGGGGACGATATTGAAGAACCTTTACGTGATGTATCTCGACCGCCCGGGCGATCTGGACGACGGCCTGGTCCAGGAAGCGGTTTAAGTCGGCGTTCTCACCCGCAAGTCGCCCAATATCGACCAGAATGCGAACATGGCGCCGGAGCTTATCCAGCGCGCCGCCTTCGCTTCCTTCGTTAGAACGTTCCTCCATCAGCTTCTAACGTTGAAGTCGCCGAAACGTGCCAGTCTGTCGCTGACGCCTGGTGCCACGCCGCACTCGGGATCCGCTGAATAAAACGCGCAAGGAGACCTGTGACCAGAGCGTGCGATTCTGCTTCGGATAAAGGACGCGAACTGACGTTAGTTCCAAACATATTCTCGATGACACTGATCTCCATTCATTGCTCTGGACCGCAATCAATTGCCTTAGCTGCAAGGCTCGTGATGTCTAGCTCCGACCTGGAGCGTGCATTAGGCGCGTCCAGCCCTTGGAGTAACCGAATTGGTTTGGACGACCACTGAATGGGAAGCTGGAGAGCCAGCAGGGAAGTCCCTGCGCGGCCCCTTACCGACATCGGGGAGAGTGATTTACTTACGATTTTGTTGAGTCCTTCGCTGAAGCGGCGCGGACCATCCCAGCCGCCACCTAACATATGTTTGTTTTCGAGGCGCGATTGCTCAGTTTCAAGAAATTAGGAACATCGTCAGTCCCACGGAATTGGAGCCGAAAGTTCATTCCACGAGAAAGATCAAAAATGGCTCATTCACCCGAGGTAGTTGGGACAAGCAATCGAAATCCGCGCGAGGCCATCGGAGTTACTCCGGCTGAAGACATCCGCACTGTTGTGGTGAACCAGGTCTCTTGGGGCGCTGTATTCGCAGGCGCTGCAATCGCTCTGGTGATGCAAGTCATTCTTAACATGATTGGGCTCGGCGTCGGCCTTTCAACGGTGGACATAGCCGAAGGAGATACGCCGAGTACGGGATCCCTATCGATAGGTGCCGGTATCTGGTGGGTGATTTCCGGGATGGTTGCCGCGGCGCTCGGCGGGTATATCGCTGGTCGGCTTTCGGGCAAGGCTTCGGAATCAACTACCGCTTATCACGGTTTGATTTCCTGGGCAGTCGCAACTCTCACCGTCGTCTATTTGCTATCCACTGCCGCCTCGGGCCTTCTCGGTGGCGCGATGAGCACCGCGTCGTCGGTGCTTGGCGGAGCGGGAAAGGCTGTTGGTGGGTCACTCCAGACTGCCGTTCAGACCGCGGCTCCCTCCTTGAATGATATGAGCGACCCCATGGCCGCTATTGAGAATAAGGTTCGCAGCGCCTCTGGTGGCCAAGATCCCGCTGCGCTTCGAGAGGCCGCGGCGACGGCTGTTCGTGCAGCGCTGTCGGGAGACCCCGCGAAGCAAGCCGAGGCCAATGACAAGGCCGCCGATGCGCTAGCCAAGGAACAAAATATACCAACCGATGAAGCAAAGGCACAGGTCAATCAGTATCAACAACAGTACAAGGAAACGCTGGCGAAGGCCAAGGAACGGACCAAGCAAGCCGCAGACGCTACTGCAAAAGGAGTGTCTCAAGCTGCGTTGTTCGGTTCTATAGCTCTTTTGCTAGGGGCTCTGGCTGCCTTTTTTGCAGGTCGCGCCGGTGCCGTTAGGCCGCTTGTTTCGAGGGAGCGTGGCTAGTCGGGGCTTGAAGTGGACGGCGGCCGATTTACTGGCACGCTTCGCATGATGGGGCGGATCGTAGGACCATTAAGCCCGCCGACGACCAGCGAAGAACGACGTTACAGAGCTTGGGATCGTAAAAGGCTGAGGTAGGAAGCCTCCTGGTTCGTGGTGATGGAGTATAAATTACACATTGACGAAGCCGTGGTGGTGGGGTCGTTCCGGGCGTCTAATGGTCTGGTTGGCGATCTCCAGCAGCTTGCGGGCGGCTTTCTCCGGATCGACGAAGGGGTGGGGGGCGGCGTATTTCATCGATTGTCGTACCCATCCTAGCCGGACTGCTTTCCTGACTACACGAATTGTATTTGCGTATCGCCCGGCGGCCGTAACTGACCGCCGGGCTTTCCAGCGCGGGCCTGCCTCTTCGCACCCTGCCGCACGGCCACTTCGTCGACTTCTTTAACACAATCCGCCAACAGCGGACGTGCGGTGCAGGTCGGCTTTCCCCATATCGGACATTCGCCTGTAATCACAGGCCGTCCGGATCGGGTACGGCGACGGACTTCAATGCGGCCTCAACCATTCCAGCCGGCCTTGCGTAAACCCTCGACGAGATGAGCGTGGTCCTTCGGCCGAAACCACGGAGCTCTCTTGCGGACATACATGTCGAATGCCCCCGGTGCGCGAGAGACGGCCTGCTCCAATGCTCCCTTCGCTTCCGTTGTGCGCCCAAGTTGGCCCAGCGCCGCCGCGGGCCAGCGGTAGATCATCGGAAAATCGGGAAACGACCGGATCAGTCGTTTCGCGGCTTCGATCGAAGCCTCGTATTCGCTGCAGAAATATAGTCCGCACGCAACGTGCAACAAACGTACTGCCAGATACGGATCGCGGGGATCGAGCCTGATACATGTTTCGAGAGCCGTGAGCCCTTCCCTTGGCCGTCCCGCGAAGATCAGCGTCGCGCCTCTGTGGCCATGCGCGATGGCCAGATTGGGACTCATTGAGAGAGCTCGCTCGATCTCGGCCAACGCACCGTCGGCGTCGCCGCGCGCTTGCAAGGCCCAGCCGAGGCATGAACGGGATTCTGCATCGGCGCCATCGAGCGCGACCGCCCGACGGGTCAAGGCCTCGGCCGAGCGTTGCGCGCTTGGCAGATCCAGCTTCTGGTAGATCGCGGCCGCTTGCAGCTGATACAAGACGAGCGCGCTGTAGCCGCCGGCGAAGGTCGGGTCGAGATCGATCGCCTGCTTAAAAAAACTCTCTGCCGTCGCATCGTCGTCTGGGGTAGCTTTGCTCAGATGCCACAGACCGCGCTGATAGGCCGCCCAGGCATCAAGGCTCTCCGGTGGCTTGCGCATGGCGCGTCGCAGCTCGGCGTCTGCAATGGCGGGAGCCAGGGCGGTCGTCAGCGCTTCGGTGAGTTCGTCCTGCATAGCGAAAATATCGGCGAGATCGCGGTCGTAGCGCTCGGCCCACACATGGTTGCTGGTTCCCGCCTCTATCAATTGCGCAGTGACGCGGATCCGATTGCCGGCCTTGCGCACGCTACCTTCGAGCACATAGCGCACGCCGAGCTCGCGTCCGACCTGTTTCACATCGACCGCTCGACCCTTGTAGGTGAAGGACGAGTTCCGGGCGATGACGAACAGCGAGGGATAGTGCGATAGTGCCGTGATCACATCCTCGGCGACCCCGTCGGAGACGAACTCTTGCTCGGGGTCGCCGCTCATATTGGTGAATGGCAGCACGGCGACGGACGGTTTGTCGGGCAACGCGAGTGCCGGAACCTCAGGTTTGCGCGTCGCGGGCCGCTGACTGGGATCTATGACACGGTAAACGTGGACAGGCCGGGCGATATTCTTCAGCATTTGTTCGCCCGCGTCCTCGACGTCGAAAGTTACCTTATCGCGCGCGTGACTGAGGACTGTACGTGAGATACATATGCCGCCGGGCTCGGCCAGCGCCTCAAGTCGTGCCGCGATGTTCACGCCATCGCCATAGAGGTCTCGGCCTTCGATCATCACGTCCCCAAGGTTAATCCCGACGCGAAACTCAATTCGTTTCTCCTGCGGCACGTCGGCATTGCGTTCGACCATGCCTTGCTGAACCTCGATCGCGCAGCGAACTGCATCCACCACGCTTGGAAACTCAATTAGAATTCCATCACCGGTCGTTTTCACGATGCGGCCGCGATGCTGCTTGTTCTTTGGATCGATCAGCTCGCGGCGAAGCAGCTTGAGGCGGGCGAGCGTGCCCTCTTCGTCCGCACCCATCAACCGGCTATAGCCGGCAATATCGGCGGCGAGAGCAGCGGCGAGCTTGCGTTTGATCTGATCTGAGGCCATTGGGGTCGGTTTCCCCAGTTCCTTATCTACATACTACCACCAAATGCTTTGCCTTTGGGGTCATTCACGGGGGGTGGCGCGCCGTGAGATGGGTTCTGACGTTCGACCGCGCTGCTCCAACGCGGGGGCCTTAGCACGCCGAAGCATTAAGGGATGAGGCGCCGCGCTCGGCGATCGGCAAGTTCGCACCACTCCGTCGGTCTGAGCTCGAACACTAAGGCGGCGGGTGAGGGCATGTAACCCGTTGACCTGCCAATCGACGACGACCAGAATTTAGCCGGTCATCAGTCTCAATCAGCCAGAACGCTGGTTCTGACGGTGCCACTTCCGCAGGTTGGCCGTGCTGACGAGGTCATCAAGTGCGACCGACACTTCCGGGTTTGGCACAAAACGGACATCAATCTGGTGATGGTCGATGTCCGCCATCGGGGTAAAGCCGAAATGCGGTAGCGGTGCCGTCGGGCCGCCGAACGTCATTGGCGCGCCGATTGGCACAAACGTTAGCTGTCTCCCCGCAGCTTTCTGGCGGAATAAGATCACGCTGGTGACGCACCGCTGCCACATGCTGCACATGATCAGGTGGCGAGATTGCGAGAGCGAGTATCGTTGGATTGGCGGATGTACCCAATCTCGGCGGTCCAAGAAGCTCCCGGAGATGATCTCTCCGGGAGCTTCCTCGTTTTTGGCAACACCTCTTACCGGGAATTACGCATACAAATGCTACGTATCTTTGTCGCTTCTGTTGCATCGGTGGCGATCACGATTGTGCTGCTCTACGCGACCCACGACGGCGCGCTTGCAAAATCTCCGACGCGTTGCGGCTTTTGGACTGAGATGGAGGCAGGGCTGTCCTGTCGCTAACCTGTCGAGGTTTGCCTAGGCGGTGTCATGATGGCGTTGTCTATTGTGTCGCGGAATGGTGCTGAGGTTGACTCAGACAAACGCGCAAACCGACAGCCCATGTCGGTTTGTCGGGGCAGCGGACCTCCTTTGTTGATTTTCTAGGAAGGTCCGAAAGCGCTCAGGAGCCCGACCGCTATGGGGATAATGGCGGCGCAAATCCAAAAACGGGTGCACTGGAGCTTAGGCCGGCAATGAGGATCCAAACACCAAAGCCGAAGATTCCGAGCGAGATCGCATACGCAACCGCTTTGCCCATGCTCGTCCCCAAGACTAGGGATCGATACGGCCCTAAGACTCGGCACCAGCTCAAAGGTTCCTGTGCGCGCGCTAAGACGCCCCCTAAGGGGATGGATTTTTAACGCAAATCAGCGGGTCGGCTGGGTGGTATTTCCAGTCTTTGGCTTTGCGGCTTCCTTCGCCCGCTCGGCCTGCCAGGCATCATATTCCGGCGTTCCGGGTCGTGGCGGCGTGCCCGGCGGCAGTCCGCCCATCCAATGCGGCATGTCCGCTACATGGGGACCGCTCGCACAGGCCGAGACCAGCAGGCAGAGTGTGCACAGGTTTAGAAATGTCCGGAGCATCGTCGGCTCCCTAAAGGCCGCCGCAGACGTCGCTTGCTCGTGCTTCAATCGAGCACGTTTCCCCATGGTGGGGAATTGTTTTTTAAGGATGGTCGCGGAGCCTGAGAGCTCCCGAAGCGGTCCCTTGCTGGGATGGTGCTTCATCCGCGATACGGGTCCAAATCACGGCAAGTACCCCGTTTCATAGCATACCCGCCAAAGGTGCGGTGTGTTCATGATACATCTTCTGCAAAAAATCACGATGCGGATATCGAGAACGAAACGGCTCTCGGTTCACACGTGCTGGGGCCGTTTCCCTCTTGCATTCGATAACTGATTGCCTTGGGATAGAAATCTTACAATGTCTTGGGAGAGAACGAGCGTGGCGACAGGTACAGTGAAGTGGTTCAACTCGACTAAGGGCTTTGGATTTATTCAGCCCGACACAGGCGGCAAGGACGTATTCGTTCACATCTCGGCCGTCGAGAGAGCAGGTCTGAGCAATCTGAATGAGGGCGCGAAGGTGAGCTACGAGGTAGTAGCAAACCGGGGTAAGGAATCCGCCGAAAACCTCAGGGTAGGTTGATCGTAGTCATCAAATTGGGCCCGCCGGTTCACGCTGGCGGGCCTCTGCTAGGGGATATTATCTGTCATCGAACACGATGAGACGCGATTGTCCCTGCTCCGATCAACAGTCCAATTGGATAGAACCAATAGTACGGGTTGGCCTCTAGCATCGAATGTTTGTCAATCAAATAGAACAGGCCGATCACGCCGAGCGTCACGATCGAGCAAGAGCAAGCATTGACAGGGCAGTCTGCTCTTCGGCAAGGCGGCTCTCGATGAAGTGGCGTTCGACATCCGATAGTCGGGTCTGAAGCAAACGGCGATAGCGCGCGATGTTGTTCTCGTGCGCGCGCCGGCGAGCCAATTTCTCATCGATCATCGTGATCACCCTGACGCTCTTGGGGTCGTGAGATCCAGATTTGCAATATCGGCCGCTAGGAAACCGCAAGGACTGTTTTGGAGGCGGCACGCACTGACACAGAACAAGCCGCCCGGGCGATCACCGGACGGCCCATTCCGCGACTGCTGGCACGGAGCCAGTTCCATCGCACTCTCATCTGGGCGGGGCCGTCGTCGCTGGGAGAGCGGAGCAACGGCCCCTTATCGCGCGATACGCATAGTCGGGTTTAATGCGCGCCGGCCAAAACCGCACGACTATCGAAATGCTAAAACTAAAAATGCCCGTGGCAATTGCAATTTCGAACTAGCCCCTGAGGGCGTCGTGGCGCAGTCCTGTCTTGCGGCGTACTTCATCAGTCCAGATCACGATCTCGAACCCTTGATGAAGGGAGCCGCGTGTCCGGTCCGGTTCATTCCAGAACCTCATACTCAAACGCCACACCTTCGGGATCGTTCTCCTCGAACCATTTTTCCGCGTCGTCCGTGGTGGCGAAGACCTTGATGTGGTCGGCATCACCAACCTGCTTGCTGGTGTTGACATAGACAAAAACGGTCATTGGTCTCTCTTCAGCTTGCGCTTGCCCCAATGAGGATCCTTGCGATCGGGATTGAAGACCCGTTCGACGCGACGGTTCAACGCTCGCATGACGCCGATCCGGGCCAGCATCGTCGGACCGCCGCTCTCTGCAACGAGGATCAGCGCCTCCATGGCAGCCTGCCATTCCGGCGCGGAGTGCTCGGCCTTCGATAGTTTCGCGATGTAGCTGGCGGGATCCCTCAAGGTGAGGAGCCGCCGACCATCCGGAAGCGGTATTGGATCCTCAAAGCGCAGGGACCAGGACACAATGCAACTCCGCAACGAACTCGCAAACGGCCCCGGCGCTTACAGAGCTGAGCGCCAGGACCGCCAACCCTAGTGGCAGGTTTTCCTCCGGCTGCTGGGGGGCTTAGGGGCAGAAGTGCCGGAGGCAAGGAATCGACTCTTGGGACAACTCATCGTTCCGTGGCGCCGGGAAAAATATGCAAACTGCGGCGCAGGCTGTAGCGGGGGTGGCTCGTTCCAGGCGGCTAGTGGCATTGCAAGCCGGCTCTGCATCTGCCGGCGCAAATCGACGGGATTTGATTTTCTAAGTTGGACCGAACGCGCTCAGGAGCCCGACCGCTATGGGGATGAGGGCGAGGCAAATCCATAAAGCGGGTACGCTGGAGCTTAGGCCGGCAATGAGGATCCAAACACCAAAGCCGACGAGTCCAACCGAGATCGCATAAGCAGCCGCTTTTTGCATGCTCGATCCAAAAGCGCTGGGATCGATACGGCCTTAAGACTCGCGATCGGCGCAAAGGTTCCGGTATGAGCACGGCCGCCGCCCCGACGGCCCCCAAGGAGGAAGTCCGGGTTTGACCCCAAACCGGTCATCGGCATTCCCTAGACAGACAGTCTCCCCTGGGGGATCATGCAGCGGTCGCCACAAGAGGGGCGCCCCATGGACCTCGGAGGTTGGCTGCGGAGACTTGGCCTCGAACAATATGAGGCGGCATTCCGCGAGAATGCAATCAGCGAGAAGGTCCTGCCCAACCTGACGGCGGAGGACTTGAAGGACTTGGGCGTCGGCATGGTTGGGCACCGCCGCATGCTTCTCGACGCGATTGCGGCTCTGCGCGCGGAAACGAGCGCACCCACGCCGTTATGCGACGCTCCTCTGGCAATCGACAAAGCCGCCAAGGACACCGCCGAGCGCCGCCAAATCACGGTCATGTTCTCGGACCTTGTCGGTTCGACGGCGCTCTCCGCCCGTCTGGACCCGGAAGACCTGCGCGAGGTCATTTCGGCCTACCAGAGGTGCGTCGCCGAGACCGTGCGCCGCTGCGGCGGGTTCGTGGCGAAATACATGGGCGATGGTGTGCTGATTTACTTCGGCTATCCGGCAGCGCATGAGGATGACGCCGAGCGTGCCGTTCGGTCCGGCCTCGCGCTGATCGACGCGGTGGCCACGCTCCCGGCTCCTGAGCCCCTACAAGTGCGGATAGGGGTTGCCACCGGCCTGGTGGTGGTCGGAGATCTCGTCGGCTCCGGCGAAGCGCAGGAGCGCGGTATTGTCGGCGAGACGCCGAACCTCGCCGCACGCCTGCAAGGCATCGCCGAGCCGAACACGGTCGTCATTGCTGAGGCCACGCGCAGGCTGCTGGGCAATCTCTTCGAGCTGCAGGACCTCGGGCCAAAGGAGCTCAAGGGGATCACAGGTCCAGTGACAGCTTTCGCGGCGCTGCGGGCCAGTTCGGTCGAGAGCCGCTTCGAGGCGATGCACCCCGGCGGCCTGACTGCACTGGTCGGACGAGAAGAGGAGCTTGAGCTGCTGTTGCGGCGCTGGGCGAGAGCCAAAACCGGCGAAGGCCAGGTGGTGCTGCTATCTGGTGAAGCCGGGATCGGCAAATCCAGGCTCTCCGCCGCGCTCATGGAGGGGCTTGCGGCCGAACCACACACGCGGCTGCGCTGTTTCTGCTCGCCCCAGCACACGGACAGCGCGTTCTATCCGCTCATCGGGCAGTTCGAACGGGCCGCCGGATTTGCGCACGGCGACACACCGCAAGCCAAGCTCGACAAGCTCGATGCGCTCCTGGCGCAGACTTCGACGTCCCGACAGGACGCGGCGCTGCTGACCGAGATGTTGTCGCTTCCTAACGACGGACGCTATCCCGCTCTGGAGCCTGTTCCCGAACAGCGCCGGCAGAAAATGCTGGCGGCACTCGGCGTCCAATTGGAAGCCCTAGCGCGCTCCAGCCCCGTGCTCATGATCTTGGAGGATGCGCAGTGGGCCGATCCCACGAGCCTGGAAGCGTTCGGTCGCACGGTGGACCGGATCGCGAGCCTTTGCGTGCTCATAATCGTGACGTTTCGGCCGGAGTTCGAGGCCCCCTGGGTCGGACAACCGCACGTAACAGCGCTTGCCATCAATCGGCTGGGACATCGCGACGTCGGCACCATGATCGACCGCGTCGTCGGCAACAAGGCGCTGCCGGCGAACATCAGAAAGGACATTGTCGAGCGCACCGACGGCATCCCATTGTTCGTCGAAGAGATGACAAAGGCGGTGCTGGAGGCCGGGGGCGAGCTGGAAGCGATGCAGATCGCAGCCGCGGTTCCCACCCCAGCGCTGGCGGTGCCCGCGAGCTTGCATGCTTCTCTGATGGCTCGGCTCGACCGCCTCGGCCCGGCCAAGGAGGTGGCACAGATCGGGGCTGCGATAGGTCGTGAGTTTTCGCATGCGTTGGTGGCCGCGGTGGTGTGCAAGCCAGAGCCGGAACTCGGCGCCTCACTCGACCGTCTGATCCGGGCCGGATTGCTGTTCCGCAAGGGCATGCCGCCGCACGCGATCTATCTGTTCAAGCATGCCCTCGTGCAGGACGCGGCCTATGGCACGTTGCTGCGCAGCGGCCGCCAGCAGTTGCATGCTCGTATCGCCGCGACGCTTGAAGACCAATTCCCGGAGATCGTGTTGACCCAGCCCGCGCTGCTTGCCCGGCACTGCGCGGAGGCCGGGCTGTCAGAGAAGTCGGTCGCTTATTGGCTCAAAGCCGGCAGGCGGGCGATGGCGCGCTCTGCGATGGCGGAAGCGGTCGCCCAGTTGCGGAAGGGATTGGACGCGCTAACCGGTCTGCCAGACGGCCCTCGGCGCCGGCAACAAGAGCTGGACCTGCAACTCGCGCTCCGACAGGCTCTGGCGTTCACAAAAGGTCTTTCGTCGCCGGATGTAGGCGAGACCATCGCGCGGGCGCGCGCGTTGGCCGAGCAGCTGGATCGACCCGAATACCTCGTGCGGCTGAGCTTTGGCCAATGGGCGTTTCATTTGGGCCGATCCGAACACAAGCTGGCGCTGTCGCTTGCCGAGCAGATCGAAAAAATCGCCGAGGCGCGGAACGATGCTAGAGCGCAATTGCGGGCTCGCCGCGCAAATGGAATGACCCGCCTCCATATCGGGGAGTTCGTTGCCGCCCGCGCACTCCTGGATCAGTGTCATGGCCTTGCTGACGCGCATCGCGGCATCGGTGCAGGACTGGTTGAAGATCCCTACGCTACGATGCTCGCGTACCTCGCCGTGACGTTGGCCCACCTGGGCTACATCGATCAATCACGATTGCGGCTGGAGGAGGCATTGACAGAAACCCGCCGGCTCAGGCATGCCCAAACGCTAGCTGTCGTGCTCGTTTTTGCGAATTGGACCGGCTGGATCACTCGCTCGCCTGAGACGGGACGGTACACCGAGGAACTTCTGGCTGTATCGACCGAGCACCGTTTTCCTCTTCATTTCGGTTGGGCAACGGCATTCCACGGAGCGTCGTTGACCGCGCTCGGGCAAGCACACGAAGGCCTCACGCTGCTCACACAGGGTCTGGAAGCATTACGTGCTACCGGAACTGTTCTAAATACGTCGATTGTGCTTATGTGGCTCGCCGAGGCTTACGCTATGATCGCGCAGCCTTCCGATGGACTGAATTGCCTCGCCGAGGCTGCGCGGATGATTGAGACGACCGAAGAGCGGACCAGCGAGGCTGAGTTGCATCGGTTGCGCGGCGATTTGTTGAATGCCACAGGCGATCCAGCCGCGACCGAGCGGAACTATCATCAGGCGCTCGCAGTCGCGAGGTCGCAGAGCGCCAAGCTCTTCGAATTGCGCGCCTCCACCAGCCTCGCCCGCCTCTGGCGTGACCAGGGCAAGCAGGATGAGGCGCGTAAGCTTCTCGCGCCGGTCTACGGCTGGTTCACCGAGGGCTTCGACACGTTGGACTTGAAGCAGGCCAAGGCCTTACTCGACGAGCTAGCGTGATGAGGGTGCTTGTGGTCGCCAGCATGGAAGGTCAGCTTATGGCCCCATAGCTGCGTTTGTTCGCAGCCGATGCAACCCGGGCAGCGGCGTTTGGTGCTTGATAGATCAAACACTCGACTAATCCGTAAAAACGACCACGCATGTTCACCGCCGTTCCGCTTCCAGGTCACATCCACAGCGTCCCGAGGAGCGTTGCGCCAGGCAATTCTTGCTTGCGCGCCCCGACGAGATACATGCCCTTGGCTGCGGTACAGGGGACTGGATTGAGCCAACGCGGTTTTCTCGCCGGAGCGCGCACACAAGAGAGCTCCTGTGGTTTGCGATGTTACGAAAACTGAACCGTTCGGAAAGCCGGCAGTCCGGATGTACCAATTTGGCTAGTACTGGGCAGCTGTCAGCACCGATCCGGTTCAGGTTCGTCGCTAGCTAGGGAGCAATCCCGATCCCGATAATCGCCAGCGATATGACGATCACCAGCACGTCAATCGTCCGCCATGTGGATATGCGCTTTGTTGGGTCATAGCGTGTGCCCTCCGCAGCCACGTTATGTACCGGAAGAGCGCAAGTGGCTGTGAACAAGTTCACATGTTTGAACAACCGCGGCCAGCATCACCGCCCTGGCACTTACGGGACATCATGAGCCTAACCGGCGATGTCCGCCAATGGACCCTGAACGGACCTCGCGCTGCTTTGGCTAGGTGCAGAATCCAAGACATTTGGAGCTTGACTGTTAGAATTCCAGAAAAGCGCAACATGCGGTGTCGGTTCGGCGGGCTTTCAATCGTCTTTAAGCAGGGACTGTCGCCCTTTGCGCCACTCGCTGGAGATTGGCATCCCAACAGGTAAAGGAAAGAATGATGAGCAAGATGATTTTTGTGAGCCTGCCGGTCACCGACCTCAAGGCGTCCATGGCTTTCTACGAATCCATCGGTTTCAAGAACAATCCTCAGTTCACCGACGAGACGGCTGCGTGCATGGTGTGGAGTGAAGCAATCAACTTCATGCTGCTCACCCATGCCAAATGGCGCACCTTTACGAGCCGCCCCATCCCACCAAAAACGTCGAGCGAAGTGATGCTGGCTCTGTCGTGCGACAGCCGCGACGCTGTCGATGCGATGAACGGCGCAGCCGCCACAAATGGCGGTACCGCCGACATCAATCCAATAGAAGACCATGGCTTCATGTACACCCGCGACCTCGCTGATCCCGACGGCCATGCTTTGGGAGCGATGTGGGTGGACATGTCCGCGATTCCTTCGGGCGACAAGGCGGGCTGATCGAGGTCACCCGATCCGCCTCTCAAAAGACCTGCGGCCCGGTGTGCAGAAATCAACAATTCTGCACCGAAAATTCGATCCGTCAGTTCTAGCGGTTAGCCCGTGCAGAAATTAGGTGTAAGTCGCCGCCATGTCGCATGTTGGCACAAATGCGAAGTGCAGCGATGTCCGCTATTTGGTCGCTATCAGGGGAGAAACAGACGTCGCACCGACATCGCGTTTTTGTAGATGCAGAGGTCATACGAGGCAGGCCGCTGCAACAAGTGGTGGGGCACCGCAAAGAAGAAGCAGCACTTCGTCCTCGCACACAATCCGCGGGCGTTGATGTGTTACTGCGTCAGAAATCTATATGTGACAATCAGAGCCACCATGCTCGCGAAAATCAGCAGTGCCGCGAGGGATTTTCGGATCATTGGCCTCGTCGAATGGCGCGCAGCCGAGGAGGCGGGCTGAGCTTTAGGCCGTCTCTGGACCCGCACGACTTTGCCCTCTCCCATTGGTGTGCGAGCTTTCGGTTCCGGCGCAGCGCCCACGCCTCCCATTTCGCTGTAATAAGCGCCGTAGACCTCGCGAATGGCCAGCGCCGTGGACTCGGCTTCACTCATCATTTCGAGTCGGGTTCGATAGTTCGTCAGAAAGCTCTGTGCGTTTGACGGAAGGTCATCGAAACCACCGAGCTTGGCCATCATGAGCCAAGTGGCAAAATCCGCCTCGGCCTTCGTGCGAGCTTTCTTGGCGATACTGGTGTTGGAGCTGGAACCCATGGTGGTCCGGTTGTTCGCGCGCCCAAACTCGCCGGCGTTCATGGCGATCGTTGGACAGTTCGCTTGGGTATCTCGGTTGTGCCTGTCTGCTGCGCGGTACCGATTAGATCACGATTCTAGCCTGTACAACTGGCATCCTTCCCGACCAACAGATGTCCGCTGTTGGGGTGCCGGCTCAACCGGTCGACGCAACGCAGGCGTTAAATCTCTCTGCTGGTGTTTCAAATTGCAAGGTCTCACGTGGTCGTTCGTTTAGCTGACGAGCCACTTTGTTCAGATGGGCTTGCGAATGCACCGACAAGTCGGTGCCCTTAGGAAAGTACTGTCTCAGCAGGCCATTGGTATTCTCGTTCGACCGGAGATGATCAATCACGTCCGTAAGCGAGATTCCCGGTCGGCGACCCAGCCGGCCGGGGTGGCGATCAAAAAGGTAACATACCTGCTTCATCTGACCTCATCGCACTGACGGCTCGGACGCCATGAGACGGGATCGGCGATCCAGCGGTTGATGTCGGATTCATGCCACCCAGTCCCGTTGATGCTGATTTTGAGTTGGGCCGGGAACGTGCCCTCGGCAATCTTGCGGTAGATGGTGGATCGGGACAGCCCGGTCCGGGAAAGGACAGTTTTCAGACGGATGATACGGTCTGGTTCGCTCATGGCCGCGCGGCCTCCTGCTGGCTGTTTCTGACGACTGCTGAGACCAGACAGGGCAGGCATTCAAGGACACGCAAGAGGGTTTTGCCCGTCACCGTACAGTGGCGAAGAGTCGGCGGTAAATCGGATGGGTCAAATTCCGATGCCCCGGCCTCGGCCAAGGTCTATGCCGTGGCTGAAGGCGAGTTCGAGGCCGAGCCGGCGGCCTGATTCGAACGCGATACCGAGATCCCGCTTGCGGTTGGTGAGGATGGATTCCAGTTGCGGATCGCGTTCGAGGCTTTTCGCCATGTCGCCCATCGCCGATCGCGTCGCCTTGTAGCCGGCGATGTCGCCCGCCTGATACTGACGATGGCTGGTGTGGTCCAGTTTCTGCCAGCGTTCCACGAAACGGTCGGCGCGGCGGCTCGGATCGGTGCGCAGCTCGGTTTCGAGCTGGAGAGCGCGGATGGCGCGGTTGACCCGGTCGCCAGCCGCCTCGCGGACGAGTTCCGGATTCTTCTTGTAGGCGGCTTCGGCGTCGTGCGAGCCATAGGGCCGCACCTCCTCGAAGACCTTGCGGGCCTCCTGCAATTCCTTCACCTGCGCCGGGCTGGCCTTGCCGCCCCGCTCCTGCATATCGAAGATCGCATCCACGGCTCGGGCATGGCGGACCAGCGCCTTGGTGCGGGCCTTACGCAGCACCGCTTCCGGGTCTTCCACCGCCTTCCTTTCCGGCGCTTCCCGTTCCGGCCTCCGCGCGCCGTCCGGGCCAGGCACAGCGTCGGCAGCCGGTCGAAGGCCGTCGAACATGTTGCGCACCTTCTCCGGCACAACCTGGCGCATGATCTCGGCAACGCGCTCACTGAAGGTGATCCCACGCCGCTCGGCATAGCGCTGCGCCGGATCGACGCGTTCGTAATCCGAGGCCATGTCCTTGGCCCGGTCGCGCGATAGGGTACGGGTGAGCCGGTCCTGATTGGCAAAATCGTCGCGGCCATAATGCAGGTCCACGCTGTCGCGGTGCCGCGACAGGGCGACATAGCTGCCGTGGGCGTCTATGCCCGGTGTCGCCAGCACATGGGTCCTGTCCACCGTCATGCCCTGCGCCTTGTGGATGGTCGCGGCATAACCATGATCGATGCGATTATAGTCCTTCAGGTCGAAGTGAACGGATCGGCCATCGTCGGCGCGCACCGACATCGATTTTTCGCTGACCTGTTCGATGGTCCCGAGCGTGCCGTTCTTCACGCCAAGCCCGCGTTCGTTTTGCAGGAACATGACGCGATCTCCGTTGGCGAAACTGCGTTCGCCCCGCTCGATCGTGACGCGCACGTCGTCGCCCAAATCGCCCATGGTCCGCATCCGCTCGCGCGCGCCTTCGTTGAGGGCGCGCACCTCGTCATTGGTGTGGGTCAGGATGATGCGGCTCCTGTCGGGCGACGCTTGCCGGTCGCGGTCCCAGCGGTCGATCAGATCACAGCGCGCCCGCTCGCGTGTCGCCGCCGCATGCACCATGCCATGCGCGTCATAGGTGCGAAGCGCAGCACCGGTCCTGCCGGTCGCCAAATCGCGCGTGGCGTCGCGCTGCCAGTCCTTGCGCTGGCGGCGCACCTCGCCGATCTCGACGCCGCCGTGACGCTCATGGATCGAGCGGAAGGCCGCGCCTGCCTCGATGGCTTGCAGTTGTTGCGGATCGCCGACCAGCACGACTTTTGTACCGGCCTCTGCCGCATGGGATAGCACGCGCTCGAGCTGGCGCGTACCGACCATGCCCGCCTCGTCGATCACCAGGACATCGCGGGAGATGAGCCCGTCGCGGCCCTGTTGCCAGCCATGCTCCAGGCTAGCGATGGTGCGCGAGGCGATGCCCGATCCGCTTTCGAGATTTTCCGCGGCGATGCCGGACAGCGCCACGCCCCGGACCTTGTAGCCCGCCGCTTCCCAGGCCTCCCGCGCCACGCCCAGCATCGCGCTCTTTCCCGTCCCGGCGTAGCCAACCACGATACCGAGATCGCGGCCATCTGTGATATGCGCCAGTGCCTCGGCCTGTTCGTCCGAAAGGACAAGACCGCGCACTTCCACACGCTCCAACGCCGCTCGCCTCTCGGTGCCGTTCACTTCATGGTGCGCCCGTTCTGCCATGAGTTCCGCCGCGCGATGCAGGCGTTGTTCCGCCTCGATCATGGCGCTGGTCGTGAAGCGATCCTCGCCGCGAGCGTCCTTGCCGAGTTCGACCAGATCGGGCGCGTTGCGCATCGCGCCCATGACCTCGTTGAACTGCTCGATGCCATCGCTATGCCGATGCGCGAACTTCGCTGCGTCGCGCCGGGTGAAGGTCGATTGCTGCTGCGTGATCGCATCCAGCCCAAGGGAAGGATCGGCGATGATCCGCGCGCCATTGCCGCGTGCGATCTCACGGTGCATCTCGGCGCGGTCAGCCTCGGTCGCTTCGCCCTCGATGCCCCGGTCCTCGATACGTTTGGCGGGCGCGCCGATCTGGTTTTGCGGCTCCAGTGCGATGCCCTGCGCTTCCAGACTGCGATGGTCGATCCGCGCGTCGATGTCGAGTTCAGCCAGGCGCTCGTTGGTGAGCTCGGCCCAACGTTCGCGCCAGCGCTCGACCATCTCCGTGCGGTTCCAGTCCCGCACCTTCGGGCCGAAACCGTTCTCGTCCACCGCACGCATGGTGAGCATGACATGGGCATGGGGTTTGGGCATGCCGTCTTCGCCGATATCCCAATGCACGTTGAGATCGGCGATCATGCCCAAACCTACGAACTCCGCCCGTGCGAAGTCGCGGGCGAGTTCGATGCCTTGCGCCTGCGTCAGTTCGCGCGGGATGGCGAATTCGACCTCGCGGGCAAGCTGGGCGTCCTTGCGGACTTCGAACGCCTCGACATCGTTCCAGAGCCGTTCGCGGTCGCTCCATGTCTCCGCCGCATTTTCAGGCAGCATCACCCCGGAATGGACGATGCCGCGCTTGGCGGAGAAATCGTGGCTGCGATCAAGCCGTTCGTCACGCAGCCGCGAGCCCGAGCGGTAGGCGGCTGACGCCACCGCGCTGGCGCCAGACTTGCGGCCAATGACCTTGACGTGAAGATGATAGATCGCCATCGCGATCAGATCAGTGGCACGGCAGTGCGCCCGTCGGAACGACGTATAAGCGCGCCCTCCCTCGAAAAATTCTCGGCCGGGACTACGTCGTCTCAGGCCGTCCTGATGACCTTACAGCATCGTGCCGGGTGCTCGACTATGATTTCTCAATCGACACTCATGGAGACGAGGATGCGCAAACCACGGGACTTTGATGCCGAACTGAAGGCACTCGACGACAAGGCGCGCGGGCTGAAAACCCGCAAAGTGCAGCAGCTCGGCGAACTGGTCATCGCCACCGGGGCTGACACACTCACCACCGACGAATTGGCGGGTGCGTTGATCGTGCTGGCCGAGACAAAAGAGGCCGGAAAGAGGGAGGCATGGGCCAGGCGCGGGGCTTCGTTCTTTCAAAGACGGTCGCGGCAAAATGCGCCAGCAGCTGAGCGCAACACGGACGGCCCTCCTGCGCAACCGAGCGGCGCGCAAGCGGCATCAAGCCGCAAGGGCTCGGCATGACATGCGCACATGGCAGGTCGAGCGCCGCAAGCGCACGCGGCATCTCATCGAACTCGGCGGCCTCGTCGTCAAAGCCGGTATCGTGGACCTGACCGGCGATGACCGCACCACGATCCTCGGCGCGCTAATCTGGATCGCCGAGAAACTAAAGGGCGATCAGCGCGAACAGGCCCGCGCGTTCTGGGCCGCAAGGGGAAAGCAGGCGTTCGACATGGACTCGGCAACGCACGTACGTACAGATCGTTGATGCGCGACAATGGCACGTTAGCCTGCAGCGCGACGATGAAGGCATCGAGTGGAATTTGGAAGAAACCGGGAGCTCAGCCTGTAATGAAGCCCCAGAGAAGGTGTGCCTGCTCCCAGCAAATTGGGCCGGACGGCCGCCGCCCCGTCAAGGCGCGCGTTCCGAGGCCCCCGGTTCGCGGCTGGCGGCCTTGACAGGCCGTCGGCATCCCGGACGCCTGTCAATCGGCTTGCAAATTTTGCAGGCCGAATGCCACCGGAACCCGTCTTAAGAGTCGCCTCTGGGGATTGCGGCGACAACCCGACCGAAGGGTGAGGTCCAGGCGCATCCGCGAGCTCACGAAACTAGAATGCTCGCGTGATAATCGATTCGATCTTATCACACTGTGGCTACGGACGATTTCGCGCGTCGCTTCTCGCAGAGCGGCGGAAATCTCATGTGGCTGCTCGGAGCCGGCGCTTCGGCGGCCGCGAGCATTCCGACGGCGTGGGACATGATCTGGGAGTTCAAGCAACAACTCTACGTCAGGCAGCGCCGTGTCTCGCCGAAACAGGTCGCCGAGCTGTTCACCCCTGGCCGTTCCGGGCACGTGAGCACCGCCAGTGCGACGGCTGCGCTGATCGCTGCGGCGGTTGCTGGAGCTGCGCATGTCCAAAAACTTCTCGACTGCTGCTCTCAAATGGGCGCTTTCGCTCGACAGTGACTTCGCCGACTGCAGAACTTGGGTCGAGGCGGCGCCGGTCTGTACCGAGCCGTGACTGACGTCAGCGATATTGACGGCTACTTCCTTCCCGATGGCGGCCTGTCCAACATTGGCGGCGCGTTTGTTGCGCTCTTGTTTCTGAAATCGCGACAGGCTCCGTAGCTCCTCAGCTTGCTTGGCGAAAGAAGTAGCTCCCGCAGCCCTCAGTCTCCGCGAGATTTCACGGCACTGCGGAGCTTCCGGTCGAACGTCTCGCGATGGTGACCTCATCGGATTCGGCGATCTGTTTGACCATTTCATGATTCACACCGGGATCGGCGGCCGCCTCGGGGACCCTGTAGTTCGCGTTTACCTGATCGGAACCGAAACGGCGCCTGGAAACGAGAGTGACGGCTGCGGCGCGTCAGGATTTACCTGACCTCAGCGGGCGACACGGGGCTTGGCAGACTAATGTCAGGCTGGTCCGATCGCGGAATGCAATGTAAGGGACACCACGGCATTTGTTAGTCTTCGCCGGCAAAAAGATATGCGCGCAACCGTGATCGCAGAATTGGGGAGCAGGCTTTCCTCGGGTTCAGGCCGGCCAAAGGAAGGCGTCTGGCTTTTCACGGCGCTCGTTCTCACGGCCGCCATTCCGGTCCTGCTTCTCGGGGGCTGGATGGCCTATATCACCGCGGATCAGGAACGAAGCTACGCCCGCAAGGCCGCCACAGAAGCGCTGACCCAAGCGGCGCACCGGATCGAAGGTGAGATCTCCCGTGAACTGCAGGTGGCTGAGACGCTTGCAAGCTCTGCCGCGCTCGATCAGGGGAATCTGCGGGATTTCTACCTTGAGGCAACCCGTATCGTGGCCGCCCGCCCGTTGTGGGAAACCGCTGCACTGACGAAGCCGGATCAAGAGCAGGTGCTGAATGTGCTGCGGCCGCTCGGCGCCCCGCTCGGACCGGTAACCGACGCCGAGAGCTTTAACGCCGTGCTGCGCGCACGAAAGCCGGTGCTCGGCGGGCTCGGTCCCTATCAAGCCGCCATCGGCAAGCAGCTCGTGTCCCTGCGCGTCCCTGTTATCAGGGATGGTGAACTCCGCTACGTCCTGACGATCGGGCTGTTGCCCGACCAGATCGGAACGATTCTCGGCCAGGCGGGACTACCCGCCGGATGGGCTGGCACTGTCGTTGACGCCAAGGAGAAGATCGTTGCGCGCACGCCCGACACGAAAATTGCCAAGGCAGGCGCGACGACGCCTGCCGTACAGGAAGCCATGGCGCGCGGCGGCTCGAACTCGGCACGAACGCAGACGCGTGAGGGCATCGATGTTGAAACTGTCCACCGCGTGCTCGCCGGCACGGAAGGATGGTCGGTCCACGTTGGCGTGCCGGTGTCGGAATTGAATGCGCCCGTATCCCGCTCGTTGCGGCTGTTGTTCGGTGGTACGGCGGCGAGCGTTGGTCTTGCCATCGCCCTCGGGCTGGTGATCGCCCGGGAAATTGCGCAGCGCCGGCGTATGGAGGCGCTTCAGTCCGCGGCGGCGCTGATGGACAGCGAAAAGCGGGGGGCGCTCGCGATCGATGCGGCCGAACTCGGTACATGGCGCTGGGATCTATCCGCAAACGAATTCAGCGGCTGTGGCCGCTTCTGCGCGCTTCTGGGCCTGGCAGGCGCGCGATCGGGAGAAACCCGATGGTCGGCAGACCGGATTGTCGCGCTGGTCGAACCACCGCATCGCGCCGCGCTGGCTTCGTTCGCCACCGATTGCCTCGAGAGCGGCAGATCGAGCAGCGTCGAGTTTCCGCTTCAGTCGGACGATCGCGGAGAGTATTGGTTGCGCGCGGCGGGGAGGGCCGAGGGGCCACCCAACCGACGTCATGTGATTCACGGCGTGTTGGCCGACATCGATGTTCTCAAGCGCGCAGAGACCGAACGGTCTCACTTGCTTCGACGCCTGGCTTCGGCCCAGGAAGAGGAGCAGCGCCGGATTTCGCGGGAGCTGCACGACCAGATCGGGCAGACAGTGACGGGACTGTCTCTCGGCCTGAAAGCGTTGGAGCAGGGGTTAGCCAAAGGCGGCAACGGCGAAGCGGCGACCGAGCAGGTGCGATGGCTGGAACAGCTTGCCGCGCAGATCGGCCGCGACATTCATCGCACGGCGTCGGACCTGCGGCCGACGGCCATCGATGACCTCGGCATTTTCAAGGCGATTGAAGCCTATGTTGCGGAATGGCAGGAGCGCTACGGCATTCGTGTCGATATCCAGACCTTCGGGCGCGACGATTCGCTGGCTCCCGATGTGGCGGCAGTGCTGTACCGGTTGGTTCAGGAGGGATTGACCAACGTCCTGAAACACGCCAACGCGAGCAAGGTGAGCATTGTGCTTGAGAAGAAATCGGAAGGGCTGGCGCTGGTTCTCGAGGACGACGGGATAGGTTTCGATCCCGAGAAGGTCGGCCGGGTGGCGTCACGGGGCGGTCGGACATCGGGATTGGGTCTCTCCGGCATGAAGGAGCGGGTTGCCCTTCTCGGCGGTACGATCGCCGTCGAATCTGCGGCAGGAAAGGGAAGTACGATTTTTGTTCAGATTCCGATGGAAGCGTCGGAGGCCGTCAGATGACGCCCGTTCGCATCGCACTCGTTGACGACCATCCCGTCGTGCTCGCCGGCATCCGCGCGCTGCTGCAGGGCGTGCCCGAGGTCGAACTCGTTGGCGAAGCCAACACGGGAGCCACGGGCTTGAAGGCCATTTGCGATTCCTCGCCGGATATCGCGGTCATCGATCTTTCGCTGCCTGACATCAGCGGAATGGAGCTTGCCCGTCAGGTGAGCAGGCAATGCCCTGACGTGAAGATCATTGCGCTGACCGTTCATGAAGATCGGGCCTATGTGCATCCGGTGCTTGAAGCGGGCGCGAGGGGATATTTGTTGAAGCGATCGGCCGGGGACGAGCTGCTTCGTGCCATCCGGGCCGTAAACCAGGGCGACCTCTATCTCGATCCCGCGATAGCCGAGAAGGCGGCGATGAACGCGCGCGAACCAGCCTTGTCGGAAGAGAGCGATGGTGGCGAACTCAGCCGGCGGGAAGAGGACGTGCTTAAGCTCGTGGCTCAGGGCTTCAGCAACAAGCAGATCGCAGGACAGCTTGAGGTGAGCGTCAAAAGCGTGGAGACCTACAAGGCGCGAGCGTCGGAAAAGAAGGGGCTTCATAGCCGAGCGGATATTGTCCGCTATGGCATCAAGCAGGGCTGGCTCGCCGCGCCAAACTGACATGAGGCGGGGGCAGGCAACTACACCTTGCGCTAACGCGAGCGCAAGCTGTGTCGAGGGATGTGGGCTACTTGGCGGGGCCGGAGCGCGGAACGCCCTGCAGATCGCTCATAGGCACACAGCTCTTCTTGCGGCGCTGATTCCGAGGTGCGCCCTGCACCTTCAGAACCTTGCCTGCCGAACAGGAGCCATCGTTGACATAGATCGTGGAGTACGGATCCATCATCAGTGGCTCGTAAGCGTATAGTTTCTGGGCGAAAGATGGCTGTGCCATGAACAAGGCCATCAGAAGCACCGCGAGGCCGCCTGCCTCGCGCAGGACTACAGCGCCTGAGGTGCGTCCGCGGCCCGGGCCCGGCTTGCTTGCGTGCACTTCATCGATCCCTTCGAAGCCCGCGCGTCTCTGCCGTCGGGCGAGGGCCTCGCGATTTGCCGTGGATGACATCCGTCACCGGGATGAGATTGCGAGCGTATGCTTCCTTCAGCCTTCCAATCATTTCGACGTTTTCTTCCGATGCGTTCAAGCCAAAAACATCGTCCTTGCGGACCAGCAAGCCATTGGCACAAAGTCCCTCGAGCGCTTTTGCCGTTTCGGTTTCGCCGGCGTAGATGCGGGCCGCGACCTTCGACACGCTACAGCGCTTCTCCGGATTCGACCAGATCAGGAGCAGCGCTTCAATCTGGGCTACCGAAGCGATATGCTTCAATATGAAGTCCCTGATGTCGCCGGGGACGTACTGCGTTGCCATGCCGTCGGTTGATGTTGTGGGTTCTAGACTGATCGCGGAGTGAATTCGCTTGCTGCGGAAATTTCTCACCCGGTGCGACACTCCGGCGTGCCATGGGCGGCTGCGGTCTCTCGCGGCCCGGCGGGCTGTTTTATTTCCAGCTTTGCTCGCGCCGCCTCCTTTTCATACTCGTCCACCAAGGCCTGAAGCTTTGTCGCAAATTTCGGATCGGCTGCGCCGATCGCCAGGCGCTTGAAGAAAAACGCCCGTTCGTACAGTTGCTTGCTCCGGTACTGCTTGAACGATTTGTCGTCCTTTTGGTCCACCGCGCGCCCCCTCGGAAGTTGCATGCCGTCACTCGACCAATCCCCATCCTAGAGCCCATTCCCGTGCCGGCGCGTCAGGAAAAACCTGTCTACTATTCATGCCGAACATGGCGCACTGGACATTGCGCTGCACGAAGGCGCTCGAACCGTGCAGCTTATGAAGATGATCCGGTTGCCCTTTGGTGCGCTGTATCTCTGCGCGAGTCGTTGTTGCAGACCAGGCAGACGGCTCTCGATGTAAGCCGGCCATTGACGCCCAGCCGTTCGTAGCGGTGCGGCGTTCTTTCCGAACATGGAACGCAGTAAGCCAAAGGTCGATTATCGACTGTGTTGCCATTGAACATTTTCAAGCCCCCGATGTTGAACTTAAGTCTTCCGCTACCTTTCTCTCTCGTCAGCCCCACCAACAATCGCCACCACAAGCACGAACGAGAGGGCGACAGCGGAGATGAGAGCATTGAGCCTCAATACGGAGGCAGGGACTCCCAGCCCGTAGTCGATAAGCAGCACCGTTAACAACGCGGTCACGCCGGCAGTTCCGATGAAGATGATGAGCGCAACAGCCCGATCTACGATCCTCATAGTTGGGTCACTTGCTATCGCTCCTTGCTCGCGAGCATTTCGATCGTGAGAAGGCCCGCCATGAGGGCCGCGCAGATCAGCGCCTGCTCGCGGAGCGCGGATCGAGAAAAGCCGAGACTGTTGTGTGCAAAGTGCGCCGTCGCGTACGCCACGATCGCCGCACTGCCCAAGGCAAGAACAGATATGATTACGAGATGGAAGAACTGCTTCACCTATATTCACCTCGTGCTGTCGAGATGCCCGAAGATGGTCTTGATGACACGGATTGGTCTATGGCGGATTCGATCCACTGCTCGCGCAACGAAGGCATATTAAAACTGGCGCCTGGATCGAGAATGTCAGGAAAAGCCCGTCAGCCCGTAGCGGCAGACCTTCGTGGCGTTTGGGCGGCCAGCGGCCCTGGCCAGGTCGTTATCGAGGGGGAGCGGACGAGGGAGGGCGATATTCAGCTTGCGCTAATTACCCAAGGCAAACTGGATTTGCGGCTTATTCGTCGAAGCTTCTAAATGAGCTTCCATAGTAGTCATGCACAGCAACCCGGCGGCGTCCTGTAGCCGCCGTGTACGGCTTCAAAGTACCAGCGGCGCGCTGGTCGCTCTCGGGAATTTCATCGCAATCGAGGTCAAATGCAGTTCTGGCAACAAATTCAGTAGCAGGGTAAAGTTAGAGACGTCCTTGAGACGGTGCCGGCGAGATTGTTGCAGTGATTGCATTTTCTGGAGCCTCGTTCAATTCTCGCTCAGCCTGAAGGTAAAACTCTTCGTCTCTATCTTTCGGCTCGCCTGCGTGCTGCCACAGTTCGTAAGCGCGCCGTGTGATCTTCATCTTCTGGGAATCTGCCACTGTGACCTCCTTCGAACTGAGTTGGGGACGACCAAAAATATGGGTGTTTCCCAAGTAGGCGCTCAACCAGAGAGGAGCCGACGAAATTTGCGGCTTGCACTTGAAACCAAAGATATCCTCTTCGACAACTGCCAGAGTCGCTATCAGCGGCGGAAGTTCTCCGCACCGCACACTGAAACTTTGTCGTCATGCTTTATTCGATGACTGTCACACATCATAACCACAGCGGATTGCGCATGGTAGTTAACACGAACAAAGAAGAGCTTAGAATTCGCCACAAATGACCTTGCGGGACAAGGACACAGCGGGCGCGGGGGTGTCAGGAATTTCCTTACACGAAGAGCAGCCCGCCTCCCAACCGGGATTGTTTAAACGTCGAAAGAAGGATCTGATTGACGTATTGTTACGGCTCGCAGTTCAGCGTGGCCTACGGGAGAGACGCCAACGCACACTGGGATTGTGATGCTGGCGGTGGCGTTTCTCCTCATTTGGGTCGGACGTCCCAGCAAATCGGGCAATCCATCGCAAGTTCTGGAGGGCTTAATGCGACCCTCGTTCTATGTCCGCCACTAGTATTGTCGTGCTTCGCATTCGGTGCAGAGTATTACCTCAAGCCGGCCGGAAAACTAAGGCTGGAGCTATTGAGCTTTTCTGCGCCAACGAGGATGCGTCGTCCGTCATTGACGATGATGGAGAAGCTTTCGGCTTCTGAACGTGCAACCTTGTCGCAGGAGACAGCGCTATTGAGAATTTGTGAAACTGCAGCAAGAAGTTACGCCGGCGCGGACGGCTTAGCCAGCGGATGTTATCGGAACGTCACGCGAGACCCATTCGTTTGCGCTGGCGCCGGTCATGTAGACGATAGGGAAGGCCGGATCGATCTCTCTGGCGTGCTTGGCAACGAGCGTCGCTTCGGCCAGGAGCTGCTTCAGCTTGGCGTTCTCGTCCTCCAGTGCCTTCAGTCGCTTGGTATCGGACACTTCCAGCCCGCCGAACTTGGCCTTCCATTTGTGGAAGGTCGCGCTGCTGATTCCGTGCTTGCTGCACATGTCGGCCGCCTTCGCCCCCGGCTTCCTGCTCCCGCAAGATCGCGATGATCTGTTCTTCCGTGAACCGGCTCGGCTTCATGTCAATTCCCTCCGAGGTGATGGACTCTACCCATTTTTGGAGGAAATTCTGGGCTCAGGTCGCCGAGAGCTGCCCTCCACGTACTGATCAATAGCGACGATGATTGCCTGGACGCGCAGTAGCACCAGCCCTCTTGCGAAGCTAAGCGCCGAACCTCCGCGAGCGCCCTTATCCAGGGTGGATTCTGGGATTCCATACTGACCAGGGTTGAGAGGCTCTGGCTCTTGCCTGTTTTGTAAACTTCCTCATAGCAATTGGAATAGCCGGAATAGAGGCAGCAGAGTCTCAGAACGAGCGCTCAGCATCTCGATAGGTCGCAGACTTCCAATACCCTCAATGATTTTTCTAAAACACAGTTGGAAAACTCACTACCGCCAACGCAGTCATCGATCGCTTTGTTGGTTTGATCTGTCACGCAGCCTGAGTAATTGTGACCCTTGTCTTCCCCGAATTTCTGCCGAAATTTAGCGAGGCAGGATTTGCTCGCTCTTCCAGTCTGCGCGATCCACTTGTCACGATCGATAGGCTCCGCTTGAGCAAGAAGCGTCGACCCAAGCAACATCGCGATGACCAAAGCATATCGCATGTTCTTATCTCCGCCGGTTAAGTCGGACGATACATGAAAACGCTGGACGGCACTCTATATTGGCGCGCCCTAGACTGCTCCGGACTGCCGATGAGACGGGACACGTGGCACAGGACCCCGTTGCGGAGCCAAGACCCGATCGGAGGCGCCATGCAAGTCCGCGCGCCGATTATCGGGGGGCGGAGGTGTCGAATGCAACGGTGTGTCGACGGCGGTGGTGCCCCGAGCGGTCCGAGAAACGGCAACTACAAGCACGGCCGTTTCACCTAGGATTTGCCGGATCCATTGCATTGCAGGCAGACACCGTCGCCTAAAAGCCGGAGTTTCGATCTGTGCGGTTCGTGGCAATCGCTGGAGGTGACGCCCGCGGCAAACATCCTGCTCTGCCTGAATGGTGTGTAGTCATAGGGGTCTTCCACATCTGGCCGTCAGCATGATTGGTGGTGCGCGCGAACGCTTCGCCAACAGCCACTGACCGGGCAGCCAATCCTCGTGGAAGCTAGCGCGGCGCGCGTGGCACAAGCCGTAGGTCAGGATTTCCTTGCGAAGGATAGCCAGCGCGCGCGAACGTCGCGCCGTCCCGGTCTGCGGGTCGATCGGCCAGGCGACGTCGCGACGTGCGTCGAAACGCACCAGCAGGCCCTTGCTCACATCCTGCTCCTTGCCAAAGACGATCAGCTCTTTTGCTCCCATCGGGAGCCTTGTCCGTGACAGGCCTCACAATCCACGCTGATTTCCGTAAAGGTCGTCGATCTTGGCCAGCTTCCTTTCGAGCTGCGCTTCGGCTGACGCTGTACGGATACCCGCCCTTTGGAGTACCGGGACACTCGACGGGTGAATCACGTACGCTTCAATCTCGCGATCGCGTAGCCAGCGCACCAGCCGGAAGCCATCGCGGCCGACCTCATAGGCGACGGCGATCCGCTTGATCGTGTGTCCAGCCTGAGCGGCTTCCTTCGTCCAACGATGGAGAAGCTGCAACAGTCCATCCTGGTCGGCCGTGAGCTTTTTTAGAGACTGGCGTTCGATTCCCGGCACGATCCGGCGACCAGCCAGCTCGACTGGCCCATCTCGATCGCCGCAATCAATGTGGCGTCTTGTTCGAGAGTACCGACTGATCTGCTAAAGTCGTTTCGCTGTGGCATGGACTGCTCCATCGGTTGGCTGCAGCGATGATGGTGCCATTGCTTCTCTGCGCCCATAGGAAGTCGCAATTTCTTACACGCACAAACGTGCCAAAACCGCTCAACAAGCGAACGAGATCGGCGAACCGGCCGGAGGCGAATGATTGAACTCGATGTCTACACTCTCGCGCTTAGCAAGTGGGCGGTTATGGGAAAGGCTAACCCGGCATTGCTCTTCGGCACCAATAACTCCGCACATTTCGCGCCGATCGCGGCCGCGGTCGAGCAGTGCGCGACCGCGCTCGGCGATGGTCTGCAGCAGCTCGCCGAAGAACAAAGTGTTCATTTAGGCCCTATAGCAACACCCATCAGGTGATCAGGCAACCATGTGGCGATACTTGGGAAGATAGACATAATGATAATACCGACTATCATCATCATGACATAGGGCACGGACCCCCACAGCACCGTCTTGGTGGGCACGTCCGGCGCTATGGCGTTGACCACGAACAGGTTCAGCCCGACCGGCGGGGTTATAAGCCCGATTTCCATATTGATGGTCACTATGACGCCGAACCAGACCGGGTCGAAACCGGCGGCCGTAATTATCGGCAGCAGGATCGGTGCGGTCATCAGGATGATGCCGGCGGGCGGAATGAAGCAGCCGCATACCAGCAGGAAGACGTTGATGAGTCCCATCAGCACCCAGCGATTGAGCTGAGCGTCGGCAATGGACTGCGCCAGCGTCTGGGTGATGTAGAGCGAGGTCAGCATGTAGCCGAACAGCACGGCGGTCGCGATGATCATCAGAATCATCACCGACTCGCGCGTCGTCGAGCGCAGTATCTGCCACCAGGCCGTCGGGCTCCACATCCGGTAGATTACTACGGCCAGAAGGACGCACAGTGCGGCGCCGACGCCTGCCGCTTCCGACGGCGTCGCGATGCCGCCATACAGCACGTACATCACCCCGATCACGATCACCAGGAAGGGCGCAACTTTCGGAATCGATTCAAGCTTCTCGCGCCAGGTGAACCGGAATCCTGCCTCGTATGCACGGAAGCCTTTGTACCAAATGTAGGCCAGCGTCCACAGCATGAAGAGGCCAGTCAGCAACAAGCCCGGCAGCACCCCGGCCAGGAACAGACGGCCGATAGAGGTTTCGGTCGCGATGCCGTAGAGGATGAAGGTGATCGACGGCGGGATCAGAATGCCGAGCGTGCCGCCGGCGCAGATCGACCCGGTTGCCACTTCGTCCGGATAACCACGGGCGCGCATCTCCGGTATGCCCATCTTGCCAATGGCGGCGCAGGTTGCCGGCGAGGAGCCGGTCAGCGCCGCGAACAGCGCGCAAGCGCCGATATTGGAAATCACCAGCCCGCCAGGCACCCGGTAAAGCCAGCGATCGAGCGCGATATAGAGATCCTTGCCGGCCGGCGACGAGCCGATCGCCGCCCCCATCATGATGAACATCGGAATGGAAACGAGCGTGAAATCATTCAAGCCCGAATAGAGCGTCTCTGCCGCAACCCGCAGCGAATCGGTGCCTTGGAACAGCACCAGAAACGCAACGCCAACGGCGCCGAGCGCAAAGGCGACCGGCGCGCCGGTCAGTAGTACCAGCACCGTGGTGACGAGCACGAGGACGCCTTGAGCAGCCGGGCTCATATGCCGACTCCCGGAATGTTCACATCGGTCCCGCTCTCAGGCAGGCTTGCGTCGACGGAGCGCTCATTAACCTCGATGCCAAATGGCGGCTCGCGGCCGGTGAGCAGATTGAGCAGATCGGCGACATACTGCAGCGTGAGAATCCCCAAGCCCACCGGCATGGCACCGTAGGGAATCCACAGCCGCGCTCGCCACATGGTATCGGACACCCACCGGCCCTCGTAGGCCTCATACCAGAATTGAAAGGTGAGCACGGTCATTAACAGACAAAAGCCCAGCGAGACCGTGATCGCGCAAATGGCGAGCCAGTATCGCGCGCGTTCGCCGACATAGATCGGCAACACATCCACGTTCACGTGGCCCTTGGTCAGCAGCACGTACGGCGCGCCGATGAAGGTGGCCGCAATCAGGCTGTAGGTGACGAAATCGGTCTGCCAGATCGTGTTCGCGCCGAGCACATAGCGGATGAACACCATCTGACAGACAATGATCACGGCGACCGCCGTCAATGCTGCCGCGAAAATTCCGCAGGCTTGCGATATCAGCGTTACAAGTCGATTGAGAATGTTCATCCGTCCCCCCGCTCCTGTGAGCGCAAAGAGATTGACCGGCGAACGGCCGGCCGATCCTTATCGAAGGAGCGTTACTTGACTGCCAACGCCTCGTCGATCAGCTTCTTGCCGTCGGGCACTTCCTTGGCGAACTCGGCGTAAGAGCTTTTTTGTGCCACGTCGAGCCAAGCCTGGTACTCAGCCGCCGACAGGGTAATGACTTCGATCTTGTTGTCCTGGAAGGTCTTGACCATCTTTTCGTCGAGACCCTTGCTCTCCTTCGCGAAATATTCTTCCGACTTCTTGCCGGCCTTGAGCAGCACGTCCTGTTGCTGCTTGTTGAGCTTGCCGAATGCCTTCTTCGACATCAACACCGGCTCGTACATGAACCACAGCGCATTTTCGCCCGGAGCGGTGATGCACTTGACCTGTTCGTAGATGCGGAACGAGACGAAACTGCCGGTCGAGGTGTCGGTGGCCTCCGCGACGCCCGTCTGCAGCGCGTTATAGACTTCGTTCGACGGGATCGAGACGATCGAAGCGCCTGCGGCCTGCCACATGGCCGCGAAGGTTGGGCCGGCGGAGCGGATCTTCACGCCCTTGATGTCTTCCGGCTTGCGGATGCAGCCTTTCTTGGAGGCCACAGCGCCGGCGAGCCAGGCATCGGCGAGCACGATGACGCCGGCCTTCTCGATCTTGGCCTTGATGTCCTTCATGAACGGCGAGTTCGCCATTCGCGCGGCGCGGTCATGGCTGCGGACGAGGCCCGGCATCAGAGTAGCACCGAAGTCACGCACCTTGCCGCTGGCGTAATCGAGCGGGAATGACGAGATGTCGAGTTGGCCGTTGACCATGGCGTTCCACTGGTCGTTCGGCTTGAATAACGAGGCGCCCGGATAGACCTGGATATCGAGGCCGACATTGGCGGCCTTGGCTTCCTTGGCGATGATTTGCACCATCTCGTCACGCGGATCGCCCTTGCCGCCCGGAAATTGGTGAGAGGCTTTCAGCGTCACTTGCGCTTGAACCGGTACCGACATCAGGATGGCGACTGCCGCGGCGAAAAATATTGTCGTGACGTTCCTCATGTTGTGTTCCTTCTCCATGGAGGCTTTATTGGCAGTGAGCGTACCGCTGCGTTTGGTCGATCGAACAATAACCAAATTTGCCCGTCGCGCCCAATTTCACATTGGGCCACCGGTGCGGCACGGCGCCATAGGGCCCGCGCTCCTATAACCCATGCAACCAATACACTATTCCGGCTATGGCCAGCGCCGACCGATGATCTTATGACGCTGAGTCTGCGATGCTCAACGATTTTGAGGTCAACGAGCGTTTTTCTAAAGGTCTGGAGATCAACAAGCGCGCCTTCCTCGTCGGCACCCATCAGTCGGCTATATCCAGCGACATCCGCCGAAACATGACCCCTCCAATGTCATGTGGATCAAAGACTTATCATGCAGATCGGCGTCGGGACCACACGCCGAACAGCAGCCGAAGCCCGCACGCGCCAGGTAAGCGATTTAGATTGTCGCTGGTAACCTCTGTCGCGGCGCTTTTGAAGGCTTCGACCAGCACTCGACTAGCCCATTCTTCACCACGGGTCGGGGCCATGACCTCAAGCACCGCCTCGTTGATCTCTAGGCCCTCCTTCTGCGGGGGCGCCCGCCCTTGTACCGCATGCCGACCGTGAGGTCGTCGAACCATTGGATCATGAGATCCTCCACGACAGAGCCTGTAAACATTGTGCCCCCGTAGTAGCATTGGAGCAAGCGGCGGCGGCCGACCCCAAGTCATCGAAATCCGCGAACTTTCGCCGCGCTCAGGTTCTGATGAGGGATAACATCGATTTAGACAAGCACGTTCACGACGCCTCGTATTGTTTCAAAAGGCCAGCACACCGCCGGTTGCTGTGGGCAAACCTTGGCGGTAGCGCGTGCAGTGCGCGTCGACATTTCGCCAAGTCGCCTATTGCTACCCGGATCGACGAAGTGCGCTTGCCTCCCTGCCGCAGATCGCCTTGGACCGTAAACGTCCTTTTCCGCTTTCCGACTACAACAAAGAAGCCCTTGAGCTCGGTATCTCTGGCCAGATACCAGCCGTCCTTCGGAGCGGGTAGTCGAGCGATTGCCTCGTCAGACGCCAGAGTGGAAGACGGTGCCGGTAGTCGAGGAACTGCGGGTGAATTGTTTGGTCGACGAAAAATATTCCACGATCGGTGGGGACGGTGACGGCCGTCACGCATCAACACCGCTGGAAGCCTTACAGGAGCGCACACCCTTGTTTGTCGGGGATATCCTGACGCAAGCGGAGGCCAAGGTCGGGTACAACACGGAACGATTCGATTGGTGGGATTTCGGGACAGGGCGATCGAATGGAAGAATGCGCGAGAAAGGCGTGGGTCGTAAGCATCGGCCGGCGCCAAAGAGGTGGTGTATTCTTTGAGTACTGCTTTTTCTACGTGGGGCATCCGACCAGGCAATCGGCAGTGGACGCAGTGCGCCGCAGTCTGAGTTCGCAAATCGATCTTCGGCGGGTGAAAGCAGAGCGGGAGTTGAGTTCAGACGAAATCGCCAAGGAAGGCTTGCGATACCGGCAAGTGAAGTATGCTGCTAAAGGCTCCGCCCCGCCGTGAAGAAGCTTGGAGGATCAATTCCTCTCCTCCGGCCGGAGCGGCCATGGTTCGTCGTTTAGCCCCTTGTGCGACAGCCTTGGTCGCGTCTGGTCGCGGCTCGGTGCAAGCGCTTCTTTTGTGAAAAGGAAAGCGGCACTAAGGATAATCGCCGCGTTCTCACACCAACTTCTCACTGCGGCCAGGCGATATCGTGATTGTGTCGGCTCTCGATCGTCTCACGCGGGGCGGCCCCTTCAAGATGCTGAGCGTCCTCGCCGAGATCACATCGCGTGGTGCGGCTTATAAATTTCTGGCGGAGCCGTGGGCGGACACCACGCACGAATTGGGCGAAGTGCTAGCCGCACTGGTCGGGTACATCGCTCGAAAGACACGAGAGGACATTCTTGGGCGGACCGCCGCCGGTCGCGAGCGAGCCCGGCTGCGCGGTGTGAAGTTTGGCGCAGCCCAAGCTCTGCCGGAGCAACAAAGTCAGGCGCTTCGCCGACGCCAATCCGGAGAGCGCCTGAAGTCAATAGCGGCCTGTTTCAAGGTCAGCTCGACGATGATAGCCAGGCTCAAGCCGAAAGCGTCTAGAAACGCCTCCTAGCGTGGTTTCCGGGTCAAGCCACGGCCAATGCCCAGACCTGGGCATTGGCGATGCCCGGCCCATTGCGCCGTCACAGATGGCACGTCAAGGGCGGCTTGCCGCTCGTATCACCTTTGATGTGGCGACGGGACGGAGCTGCCCCGGCAAGGATCACTCGGCCGAGTTCACGCGGATTTCGGATTGGACGAGCCTGCATCCCTTAGCTTCGGCGCAGCGGTCCATCGGAACAACAAGCATCTCCCTCAACCGGCGTTGCTTCTCTCCTTGGGAAAAAGGGGGCGCTAACTGATCGGCTCTTCTCCGAATCTCACTTTCCAAAGCGGCTCGCTGGTCAAGAGTAAGAGCCTTCCCAGCAGTCATTAAAAGGAAACCGACTAGGTCATGCCGCTGTAAGTCCAAATCCAGAATGATGAGCCCGAAAGGACCATCGGGGATGCTCACCCGCTTGAAAATGCAATCATAGCTGTTCTGGCAAAGCGAATATTGCTTCAAGTTCACATACCGCATGCTGCATTCCGGAGGCGTTTCCAAACGAACGACGCAGACCGCCAGATCCGGCGGAGCATTTTTGTTGGGGATGGGAATGGCCGTCGGACCGCGCCCCCCGCCAAGGCCTGGAATGCCGTCCCAGGGCTCTCCGTTGGCCTTCGTGTGGTCGGCCGCCACGGTGATGCTGATGGGTTCCCCTTCACCGGCTAGGCAGTAGGCGGGGAACACCAAAATGAACAAAATGGCCCACAAAGACCATCGGCTTATGCGCGAATGCCAACTAGCGACTCGGTAAGAGCGCCTGAACAAGCACAACTGGTGTGTTTGCATATTGCGCATCCGACAGGTTTTTCCTGACGCGGGCTCGCGGTTCATTGATCATCCCTTTGCGAGATCAACATATTCTCGCGTACGGGTGCGTCAACGCCTAAGCGACAAGCTCTATGGCAGAGCGCCTAAGAGAGGTACTTGTGAATTAAGCGGATTTTGATTCCGCAGTATGTAAGTCGCCGAGCTTTGGGTAATACTTCAAACCGGCACCATCAGCGAATGTCGGTATCGGTGGGTGCGAGTCCTCGATTTGAACCTATTTCCGATTGCCTTGCCTGGAGTTCACTCCGACCGCTAGCTTCAGGCGGCCTCGCGCCCGAATGCCCCATCAGCCAGGGCGCCGTTGGGTTCGATCTGAAGAGTTCGGCGTGAGGCTCTGCGACCAAGCCAATTGCGAACTGTGGTCTTTCGGACAAGCGTTTCCCCCAGAGCCGCAAATACAGCCCCACTGATTGCTTGCTGTTGGCTGCGCAGATGATCTTCGAGGAGTTTGTGCCGGGTGATGTAGCCGGCATTCACGCCGGGAATGGCATGGTTCATCAGCAGCTTTGCATCGAACTCCGACACGCCGGCCGCGGTCGCAATAGTTCGGAAGCTCTGGCGAAGATCGTTGCCCCACTTCGACAGCGTGCCTCGATCCTCCTTTTGCTCGACGAGGTGCCCTGATGCGCTGTCGGCGGGGAATATCCATTCTGCAGCCTGCGACGGATACATCTGCCGCCCGCAACGCATGGCCCGAACCAGGCACAGGACCATTTCGCGTGAGAGCGGGATATCGAAAGCCCGCTTGGCGCCGCCTTTGGGCTTGGGGATATGCACCATGCGCCGTCCAAAATTGACGTGGTTGGGTTGGATCTCCTGCAGCGCGGTAGGCCGACACCCGGAGAGCAACGTGAACAGATGGAACTCGCGGCGGATCGGATTGTCGAGAGCCGCCAATTCGGCAAACCATCCTTTCAGGTCACTGGTCCCCATCCCCGTGTCGCGACGGTTCTCTCCGTTCCAATCAATCGCATTGACGGGATTGTCGGCGGGCAATGATTTGTTGGATTTGCGAGCGTGATTGTAGATGGCGCGCAATGTTCGCATGCTGCCGTTAGCGATATAGGGGCCGCTTTCCTTCGTAATGTCGTCGTGCTTCGTAACCACTTTGACTGGATCTAAACTAAGTTCCAGCAGCGGCGAATCGAGCCATTCCACGAATACGCGTTCAACGTGATCCCTATAGCTTTCGATGGTGCGTTCGCTTCGGCCCTTCCGGATCATGTGGGCGTCCCGGTATCGCTCCCAGGCTTGCCGGAGGGTGATCCCTCCCGAAGAAGCGGTAGCACCCCCCTCGGCGGTTGCTGGCTCACCCGTTGCCGAGCCGAGCTTGTTGGCTTTCGGATGCTGTCCTCGGCTGATTTGTGCCAAATAGTCCTTGGCGGTAGCGCGTGCCGAGCGCGTCGATATTTCGCTAGTGTCGCCTATCGCTACCCGGATCGACGAGGCGCGCTTGCCTCCCTGTCGCAGGTCGCCTTGGACCGTAAACGTCCTTTTCCGCTTTCCAACGACGACGAAGAAGCCCTTCAGCTCGGTATCTCTGGCCAGATACCAGCCTTCTTTCGGAGCGGGCAGTCGAGCGATTGCCTTGTCGGTCAGCAGAATCCGGACATCAGCCATGGGGTAATCCAGGGACTAAAACGGTTTTCAAACGGTTTTGGCGAGGTGGGGAGTTCGGAGGTTTGGGCGCGACGGAGTGCGAAGATATGCGAGAAAGGCCCTAAAATAAAGGGCTACTTGCTCTCTCGTCGCGCTGCGGCGTACACTTGAAAAGTGCAGCGAAGGGATATTTTTGAACTACGAATCTGGGGGTCAGGAGTTCGAATCTCTTCGGGCGCGCCATTTTTCAATAAATCAAAGAGATATGACTGGGAAAAGCGCCGACATTCGTTTGGGCGATTTTCCGCGTGTGGGGTATGGGCTGGGGTGCGGTAGATCGGCGGTTGAGCCGAGTGCGCATTGAGCAAATCGTGAAACTTCGCCGATTGCTTTGGACCTTGATTCCCCGTGCGGCGGTTCGAATTCTCCCACCCCCGCCAGCAATTTCAGACACTTCTGCATTTGGAGCAGGGCGTTCCGGCAGGTGATCCTCTGCCTATTCGGACTCTACTCTACTTTCGGTCTTCGGTTCGCGCTTAGTGATTAGAGGTCTGCTTCTTGAACCTTTGCGATTCCTTCGTTTTCTGGTGAACGGCATGCTGGTCGGCACCAGCATCGTCTTCTACGCCGGCGCTAACGACATCCTCGGCGGCTTCGGATCGCTGCGGATCGAGCACGACATGAGTGCGCGCCTCGCTCTGTTCGCCGAGGCCCTGTTCGAGGACACCGGCTCAAGCCGCCTCCTCGCCTCAGGCGGATTGAAGCTGCGGTTCTGAGGGCCGCGCCGCACCATGCGGCCTGCCCTTCGCGCTGAAACCGGCGTTCACAGCATCGCCGCGAATTCGGCCGGCACTGCGTGCGGACCGGCCTGCGCGCAGCAGGAGTCACACGGCGTTTATGTGTTGAATCGCCGAATTGCCGGACCACTTCCTTTGTCCCCAGGTCTTGTTGATTGTGATTGCCTGGAATCACCAGCCTTGCCTAATAGTTTCAGGAGAATCCTCCCCCAGAAATGCCGACGGGAAGGGCAAGCAACGCGGATGGGGAAACATGACGCGCATTCGTGATCTGGCCCGGGCTTCGGTCGCCACAGCGGCCGTCCTCACATCGGCGCAACACGCACGCGCGCAGAGTTTCACAATTCCAGCCGGCACCACGGAGACAGTCGGCCAGGTCCTGGGCGGCAACGGCGCCATCGGCATTGTGGCACCGGGCGGGACGATCTTGACCTTCTCGAACAACGAACATGGCATCGCCGCTACCGGCGCCTTTGCTACAATCGTCAACGGCGGGACAATCTCGACCATCCGCGGCGGTGCCTTTGGCATCGACTCGCAAGGCGCCTTCGCCACGATCCGCAACAGCGGGACGATCTCGACCGCCGGGTTCCAAGCGTATGGCATCCGGTCCACCGGCGCCAATACGACGATCGCCAACAGCGGGTCGATCGCGACTGCGGGGCCCATTTCCTATGGCATCGCGTCCAACGGCACCAATATAACGATCATCAATAGTGGGACGATCTCGACTGTCGCGGCCTCTGCCTTTGCCATCGAGTCCCAGGGCGACTTTGCCACGATCACCAACAGCGGGACGATCTCGACCGCGGGGCTTGATGCCGACGCCATCGTGTCCGTTGGCGCCGGTGCCACGATCCGCAACAACGGGACGATCAGGACCTCCGGGGCCGAGGCCGACGGCATCTGGTCCAGCGGCGCCAATGCCACGATCGTCAATGGCGGCGCAGTGCTTGCGACCGGGGATGACGGTCATTCCATCATCGTCCGCGGCGCGAACTCCTCGCTGACCTTGCTGCGCGGTTCGGTGTTGCAGGGTGACCTGTGGGTGTTGTTGCCCGCCGCCAACATTCGCCTCTCCATCGCGCCCGGATTGAGCGCCGCACTGCGCTTCGATCTCACCGACCTGGCCGGAGTGCCCGGCGTCATGCCCACCTCTATCGATGCCGGCGGCATGCCGCTCGCGGTCAATGCGGCGAGCGGACTTCTCGCCACCGCCGATGTCTCGGCCCTGCGCGGCCAAAGCCAGATGCTGGGCGATCTCACCGGCGGCATCTTCGCAGCGGTGGACGGACGTCGCGGCCCGGGCGCGGCGGCGGTGCCGGTCGCCTATGCGGCCGAGACCGGCACAGACGCGGCCGCACGTACCGCCTTCGCCGCGGACTTCCGCAAGGACGAAGCACGCTACGAGCGCACCATCTGGCTGAAGGGATTCGGCGCCACCCGCAGCGAGAACGGTTCAGGCTCCTCGGTCGATCAGGACCAGAGACTCGCCGGCGCCGTGTCCGGTGTCGATCTCCTCGCCTCCGCCAGCGGCAAGGCCGGCCTGTTCTTCGGCGGCGCCTTCGGCCGCACCGACGTGCCGCAGAGTCAGGAGATCACCGCAACCAGCGCCATCGGCGGCGCCTATGCCACCGCCTGGTTCGGCAGCGCGACGCTCGATCTCGCGCTTGCCTTCGGCTGGACGCGTTATGACAGTTCGCGCCGCGTCGCCGACAACGCCGTCGCCGGCGGCATCGCCAACGCCACCGCCGACTATGACGGCGTCTTCATCGCTCCGCGCATCGCCCTCACCCAGCCCTTCCTGATCGGAGCGCAGGTCTTCGAGGCGAAGCTGTCGGGACATTATGCCGGGCTGTTCCTCGACGGCTTCACCGAGACCGGCTCGATCGGCGCATTGTCGGTGAACAAGCGCGACCTGCATCTGTTCATCGGCCGCGCCGGATTGTCGATGCCGCTGGAGCAGGGCTGGAGTTATGGGCTGACGCGCGTCATCCCCACCATCGGCATCGAAGGACGCGTGCAGACAGGCGACACGCTGGTGAACGGTACGCTGATCGGAACCGGCATCGTGTTCGATGCCGGCGCTAACGACATCCTCAGCGGCTTCGGATCGCTGCGCATCGAGCACGACATGAGTGCGCGCCTCGCTCTGTTCGCCGAGGCCGAGGCGCTGTTCGAGAACACCGGCTCATCGCGCATTCTTGCCGCCGGCGGATTGAAGCTGCGATTCTGAGAGAGCACCAGCGGGAAAGCAAACAACAGGGGACACGATGACGCGGAGGGAGACACGGGAAGCAGCGCATTCGCACTGACATATGGCAGCAACGGCACCACCGTCACCCGCACCGAGCTTGGCGCGCACATCGAGCGTTCATTCGCATTGAACGCCGCGCTGCCTGGGCGCATGACGAAGGCATCCCGGGCCGGGAAGCATTTTCGTCTGATTTCCTGCCTGCTTGTGCGAGGTGAGACAGGGGGCGCCCGACTACCCGCGTCCCGCCCCTGACGAAGGCAAGAGCGGGATACGAAGTATCTTGAAGCCTGGAATCTCAGAACTCCATACCTCCGCCGCTTCCGGAGGCCCAACAGTCACGACTGCAGCCGGCACCTCTCCATCGATCACCCGCAAGATAGCCAGGGTTGTGCCCTCGCTCATTTGAACATCAGCTGCGCCCGCTGCCACGATCGCAGTCCTTACACCAACGATAGAATCAGATGGCGAGACATCGATCGCAACGATTTTATTGGTTAGGTCGGATGCCGACATGATTTCAGGGCGAACGACTAGAACGGCAACCCGTTGGTCGGCGTTGGTTGGCGGCGCAGCCGCGATCGTTTCATCAGAAGGGGGAATGGCTGGCGCGGAATCAGAGGGATTAGTAATGCTGTCCGCCTTCTCCGGTGCCGGAGTGGCGGTCGCGGTGGTCAGGTCCTCAACGGCCGCGGCGGTCGCAGCCTGCTTCGGTGTCATTCCAGCTTCAGACTGAGAGGTCGGATTTGGTGCCGGCAACGGAACAGTTATTCTTTCAGAGGAGGTGGGCTTCTGTTCTGCACGCTCTCCGGACTGCAGATCGGCCTGTCTGGCCGGCGGTGCCTCAATGCGGGTTGGCGCTGTTTTCTTCGCCACACGAGCCGGCGCTTTCGGGGCGCTCCCTCGTATCCCTGTGTGTTGAGATTTGCCCTTCAACGATTGTTTATCAGACCGCGAGGGTAACGGCTGCGCAGAAGCGGGACGTACTTGCCTGGACATAGACACCTGTCGGGACCAGGCCATGTATGACTGGCAAGCACTGTTGCATGGTAGCCCGTCAATATACACGGTACCGGGTGAATCAAGCGGCGCAGCCTGGGAGGCTCCAATTGAGCTAATGAACAGGATGCAGGTCAGCAACATCAGTTGTTTCGGCATGACACACTACTCCATGCTGATAGTCCGACTCCGCCCCAATCAAATACGAGAGATAAGCTGCTCGAGTTTCGCGGCTGAACTCATTCTTCTAAGTTCGCCCAGTCTAATAGCTCAAGCGCCGCTGGCGTGAACTTCACGAACATTAGAAAGCCGCGGACCGCGCGTGATAAAAAAGAGTAAGCGATCCTACCTCAAGTGTAAGTGCACTAGTCTACACAAAGATCAACAAGGGCACTCCCTGGAAATTGGCCTGGACGATGCTCGTTCGCTTATTCCAATCTATCCTGTGGCGGTGCCGGCGAAGTTTCCGAGGCGATTTCACGCTGCTTGCAAACATAAATCTATTTCGGAAGCGTCGGTCTTGCCGCTTCGAACAGCGGCACGGCGGATTTGTCGTACGACCTTCGAAGTGCTGCGGTCCATTCTCAACGATGCTCAGGGCCAGAGCGGCATTGAGATCCTGACGAGTTGGCACCGCGGCGTCCGCCGGTTTGGGCATGTTTTGCAGGCCCAGTTTGACGGTGACTTTGTTGGCCAGCATCTCGTCGAATTCAAGAGATGGGAGACCATGCGCTCCCGGATCGCGGGTGTTGTGACCTTGCTGAGTTCGAACGTTAGCGCGGCGGCGATATGCGCCTGCTCTCCCATGGTCTGACTGATGAAAAATTGTCGGGCCTTGCTGTAGTGGTCCGCAATTCTCGGACCTGGCCGGTCGAACCCGACCCGGCGCCTTCGCACCGGGGCCGGGCTTCGCACCGGCCCGGGGGGTATAAGGGGGTGTGCGAAGCACATAGGTTGCGAAGCGGTACGAAGCCGGGTGCGAGGCTGCCGATAGAGATCAAAGATAGGGGGTTCAGCGCTCTATCCCGGAGAGCGCGCACTATTGATAAACCTGATCAATTTCCTTGCGGCGTCGTCCACATTGTCCCAATGCCTGACTTCGGTTCTGTAGCGCGCAACGATTCCGTAGTTTTTCGCGATACTTAGTCGCATAGCGAACTTGCTCCAAGGGGTTCAGCGCTCTTTCGCCAACAGCGTGCATGTCGGCATCGTTTGGCTATGTGCCTGCAGAATCTGATTATTTTCTTTTTCCGCGCTGCCCCATTGTCGGCAACGTCAAGAATGCGGTCAATCAAACCTACCGCTCGAAGAATCGGCAGCGCCAGATTGAAAGGTTTAGCTATGCGCCATCCCCAACGGCTCCACATAAGATTCCTTGGCACCCAAATCTGGGCCGAAGGCATTCTCGGTATTCTGGGCGCGATTGTAGTTATCAGTGCTATCTTGGCGGCCTATTTGCAAAGTTGAAGCATTTCAATGGCCGACACTGTAGGCGAACTCATTAATCAGTATCGCAGCGATCCGCACTCGTCGTTCTCAAAGATCAGCTATGCAGTCCGAATTAAGCACGAACGTTTGCTGGCACGCATAGTCCGGGAACGTGGTCAGGTCTCGCTTCAAAAACTACGCGTCCGTGATTTGATTGTTTGGCACGAAGCGTGGCTGGGAAATGGCAAGATCGCGACAGCACATGCACTGATCACTCGCCTCCGCGTGGTGTTTCGCTTTGGTGCGGCCATTTTAGAAGATCAAGAGTGCAGGTGGCTTGTCAACGCACTCGGTGAAGTACGCTTTGAAAAGCCTTCACTTCGCAATCAGCAAATGTCGTCTGAGCAAGCGAAAGCAATCCGCGTGAAGGCGCACACTTGGTTCGGTTGGTACTCGATTGCTTTAGTGCAGGCATTGCAGTTTGAACTCGGATTGAGTCAAAGGGCAGTAATCGGGGAATGGGTGCCCATCAGTGAGCATTCTTCGCAATCCGACGTAAAACGGACAACGGATCGAAGAGAGGAGAAGTGGGTGTCCGGTCTCCGCTGGTCTGACCTCGATGAGAACTTCATTTTGCGTCCCACGTTCGGCAGGAGACGGCAGCAAATAGAGTTCGATCTAAGAACCAAGCGCATGATCATGGAAGAATTAGCGCTCTATTCCCAAACGCCAATCTCCAAATTGACTCGTTTGGACCTACCTATTTCAGGGCCGATGATTTGTAACGACACCAGCGGCTTGCCATTCTCCACTTCCGAGTTCCGACGAAAATGGAGAAAGGTTGCCGACCGTGCAGGGGTTCCTAAAAACATCACGAACAAAGATAGCAACAAGCTTGCGTCTCCAAAGCAATAGTTACGCGCCGGTCTCACCGCTCGTCGCCGCCAAGCACGTCGCCAGCCGGGTCGATCACAACCAATCGAGGCTTAAAGCTTTCGACTTCGGTTTTCAGCTTCCAGTACTGCGGCGTCCAGTTCAACTGTCCTTTGTCTGAACTGGCCAGGGTCGCATCCAGTCCAGCCATTGGAATCAATCTCACGCCTTCAAGATCGGCCAGTTCATAGCTCGCATGGGTGACGGTCGCGGCAAACCGCCGGTGTAGTTCGTGCTGCGCGACCGCGGCGGCGCTGGCTCTTCAGTCGACGTGAAGATGCGCGAGCCTCAGCCGCCTCGCTTGGCGACCTCCGCGCCGTACCGCGCTCTCGCGTCCTCCACGGCCTGGGCCTGTGCCGCCGCAAGATTCTCACGCACATCCTTGGCACGGCGCGCGGCATCGAGGGTTGCTTGGGCGTGGCCCTGGAATTGCGGCATCACCTCGCGCGCGATCAGCTCGTATGAGCGCTGCGTCGCGGCCCGATTGGCCCAGTTGTGCGCGAGCAGGAGATACGCGCCGAACCCGCCGTTCGACTGCTGCCACAGCCGCTCGATCTGCGCGGCGCAGGCGTCCGCCGTGCCGATGGCGCCGAGACCGGAGCCGTTGATGAACTCGATCATCTCGCTGACCGAGTTGCCGACCACAGCCATTTGCGGAAACGCTGCGACCTGCTGGAAGTAGCGGAACCAGTGCTCGATGCCGTACTCGACGTCGCGATACGCCTGCTCCTTGGTTTCTGCGATATGGCACAAACCGACGAGCCGCCACTTGCTGCGGTCCGCGGTCTTGCCGTGCGCCTTCGCTTCTGTCGTCAGCACGTCCCAGTGCAGCGCCAGCGCGTCGAAGCCGGCGGCGGTGGTGGCCCCGACCGAGAGCATGCCGGCACCATGCCGGCCGGCGAGCTTCGCGCCGGTCGGAGAGGCGACCGCCGCGACCGCCACGTCGAACAGCGGATTGGAGTAGGGGCGCAGATGCAGCCGCGCGTCGCGCAAATCCCAGCGATCGTTCTTGAACGTGACCGGCTCGTCGCTGGTGAGAAGCTTCGTGACGATGCCCATCCCGTCTTCCAGCAGCCCGCGGGTCTGGCTCTGCTGCAAGCCGATCATGATGCCGTCCGTCGGCAGCGAGCCCGGACCGAGACCGAGCATGGCACGCCCTTGAGTCAGATGGTCGAGCAGCACGATGCGTTCAGCCACCCACAGCGGATTGTGATAGGACACGCTGATGACGCCGGTGCCGAGCTTGATGTGACGGGTTCGCTCGGCGGCCGCGGCGATCATGATTTCGGGCGAGGCCGACAGCTCGGTTCCAGCCGAATGGTGCTCGCCGAGCCAGGCCTCATCATAGCCGCATCGGTCGAGCCACTGGATAAGCTCGAGATCGCCTCGCAGCGCGAGCGTCGGGTTGATGCCGGGTTTGTGAAAGGGCGCAAGAAAGATACCGAAGCGCAGGCGGTTCATGGACGATCCTCCGCGGTTTGTTATGTGATCTTTCTCGTTGGGATAGTTCTCCGCTTCTTTGACCGGAACAAGGCGGGTTTGCGCGCAGGCGTTTCGCGTATTCCTCGAAAAGACATCAGTCAGGTGAGGGCGCCTGCGCCACCGAAGCGGCACGGGTGGTTGGCAGGATGCAGTGAGCCACCACCCGGGCGCTTAGCTCGCCGCGTCCTTGATCGCGGTTTCGAAGGTCTTTGCGTCGAAGGCCGGCATACTCTGGACCCGCCCCAGACCCTGGGTCGCGTACCAGACGGAGAACGCGAGCATCGCTCCCTCATTCGGGGCATCGACGATGTCGACGAAATCGTAATAGCCCTGCGTGTAGTGGATCGACTCGACCTTGATGCCCAGCTTGTCGAGTTTTGCCTTGGCCTTGCCGATCCGCTCCGATTGCTTGCTTGCCCACTCCGGGCTCAGATTACCAAGCAGCACATATTTCATGGCTACCTCCACGTGATGTTGGTCATGATGCGCGAAGGACCACACGATTATACGCCTTCCGGCGATCTGTGCCCATGCCGTTCTGCGTAGCGGAACCGCAAGATACGGCTCCCCGGCCCCGCATTTTGTCCGACAAGCCCTACAGCCAGCGCCGTACCCGCGCGCGGTACCGGCGATAGACATCCCCGAACTTGCGCTCGAGATAGGCTTCCTCGCGGGTGATCACACCGTAGCGGATGACAAGCGCGAAGGGCACCAGCGCCATCAGCAGCCAGAGACTGTTGAAGGCAATGGCCAGGCCGATAAGCCCCAGCATCATGCCGAGGTAGATGGGATTGCGCGTGAAGCGGTAGGGGCCGACCTCCACGATGGTCGTGGACGGCAGGTTGGTCGGCACGTTCGAGCCGGCCCGGGTCATGGTCGTGATCGCCCACGCGACCAGCGCCAGCGCAAGGACAAACACTATCGCGCCGAGCCAGCCTGCAGAAACCACGGTCGGCAGGAACGGCAAGGGCATGAGCCAGTTGAGCACGAGCCCGGCAAGCACCGCGAGCGCCCACGCGATCGGCGGCCGGATAATGACATTCGCAGTGTCTGCCGTGTCAGCCATGGCGGGGCTTACGGGATCCTTGCCACAATTTCGGGCCGGTTTTTCTCGAGCCAGGCCACCGCCTCGGGTCCGTCGACGACGCACTCGAAGGTTTCCCAGGTTGGGTCCTCCAGGGATTCCGGTTTCAGCCGCTTCGCCGCATACTCAACGAGGTCATGCAAGCTCTCGTATCCTCGGCGGCGTTCGAGGGAATCTGCAATCGCTGTACTGGCCCATCCTCGTCGGGCCAGATCGAGAATGCTCGGAGCGTCAGCCTCGCTGAACCAGGGTGTGGCATCGAACTCGATGCAGCGGACATTATCGGCGGTATGACAAGTAGCGTGGATCATTGGATTCCTCCGCACTTCAGAGTTTCAGATCGCTGCCTAGCGCGCGTCCTCAGGCTTTGACCAAGTCCCCCAGCAGGTTCGCCGCCACCGTCAGCTTGGCGAGCGTCAAGCCGCTGGCAGCAATCTCCTCGACCGCGCGGCGGATGCGCGTCGCTTCGGGATGAGCCGCGAGCCAGGTCTCGACGGCCTGCTGGCCGGACTGTCCGGTTGCCAGCATATCCGCGGCCAGTCTTCTTTCGGCGCCAGCGATCTGCTCAACGGCGCGATCGATGGCCATACGTTCGAAATAATCGTTTGCCGGCACGCTGCGCGCGGCGGCGATAATGCGGTCGAGACGGAATTTGGCCTCGGCGGCGAAGAAGGTCGCCGCCGCATCGCCGATGGCGCGCGTGGTGCGCTCTGCAACCGTCACGATGTCAGGTGCCGCGACCAGAGTGTCGAGATCGGCGAGTTCGCCGGCGAGGCCGGCGGGGACACCGGCGTCGGTGAGTTCCTGCCGCCGCTTGCCGCGCGCAGCCTGCAAGTCCGGCGGCAGGGCAGTATCGAGCCCGGCAACGATCTGGCGGATAGCAGGGCCAAAGCGCGCGATGACGGCCTCCAGCCCGTCCTTGAAATCGACATTGCGCACGTACCAGACCATGCGGGAGAGCAGGAGGTCCTGCACAGAAGCGTAGAGGGACAGCTGCACCTGCCCGTCGATGCAGGTATCGAGTGCATCGATCGCGTCATTGAGCCACTTCAGTCCGTAGCATTCATCGACCGCCACATAGGCCATGACGATGGTCTTGATATCGGCGTCCGTTTCGTCGATCAGTCGCACGACACAGGCCGGGCCGCCGCGGTTGATCACCGCATTGGCGAGGCAGGTTGCGATGATCTCCCGCCGCAGGCGATGGAATTCGACCGCTGTCGGGAATTTGTCCTGAATTTCGCGCGGAAAATACTGGGATAGCTCGCGGGCGAGATAGGGATCATCGGGCACGCTGGTGGCGAGCAGGTCATCGTAGAGGGTCAGCTTGGCGTAGGCGAGCAACACGGCAAGCTCGGGCCGCGTCAGGAACTGGCCGCGCCGTGTGCGTTCGGTGAGCGCTGCGTCGTCGGGCAAGAACTCCACCGCGCGGCTGAGCAAGCCTCGCTGCTCGAGCGACTGCATCAGGCGGGTGAGGAAGCCGGTCTCGGCCACGCCCTTGCGCTCGACGAGCGAGAGGGCCAGCGTCTGCAGATAGTTGTTGCGCAGCACCAGCGTGCCGACCTCGTCGGTCATCGCGGCAAGCAGGCTGTTGCGGTCAGTGGGGCTGAGGCGTCCTTCGCGCTCGAGGCGCGCCATCGCGATCTTGATATTGACCTCGACGTCGGACGTGTTCACGCCGGCCGAATTGTCGATGGCGTCGGTGTTGAGCTTGACGCCCTTCTGCGCCGCTTCAATGCGGCCGCGCTGGGTGACGCCGAGATTGGCGCCTTCGCCGATCACCCGGGCGCGCACGTCGCCGCCCGAGACGCGGATCGGATCGTTGGCGCGGTCGCCGACCTGATCGTCGCTTTCCCCGGAGGAGCGGACATAGGTGCCGATGCCGCCAAACCACAAGAGGTCCGCGCGCGCCTTCAGGATCGCCGTCATCACCTCGAAAGGCGTGGCTTGTGGCTTGTCGAGATCGAGCAGGGTGCGCACTGCCGGAGCAAGCGGAATTGCCTTGAGCTGGCGCGAGAACACGCCGCCACCTTCCGTGATCAGCGACTTGTTGTAGTCCTGCCAGCTCGATCGCGGCAGGTCGAACAGGCGCTTGCGCTCGGCGAAGCTGATCGAAGGATCAGGCGAGGGATCGATGAAGATGTCGCGATGATCGAAAGCCGCCACAAGCCTTGTCGCCGGCGAGAGCAGCATGCCATTGCCGAAAACGTCGCCGGACATGTCGCCCACGCCGACCGCGGTGAACGGCATGGTCTGAATGTCGGTGCCGAGCTCGCGGAAGTGGCGCTTGACCGCCTCCCAGGCGCCGCGCGCCGTGATCCCCATCTTCTTGTGGTCGTAGCCCTGACTGCCGCCGGAAGCGAAGGCATCGCCGAGCCAATGGTTCTTCTCGGCCGAGATCGCGTTGGCGGTGTCGGAGAAGGTGGCGGTGCCCTTGTCGGCGGCGACGACGAGGTAGGGGTCGTCGCCGTCATGGCGCACGATGGATTCGGGCGGCACGACGATGTCGCCGTCGAGATTGTCGGTGATTTCGAGCAGCGAGCGAATGAAGATGCGATAGGCTTCGGTGCCTTCCGCGAGCCAGGCGTCGCGATTGGAAGGTGGCGGCAGGCGCTTGGGCACGAAGCCGCCCTTGGCGCCGACCGGCACGATCACGGCGTTCTTGACCTGCTGCGCCTTCACCAGGCCGAGGATCTCGGTGCGGAAATCCTGCGGCCGGTCGGACCAGCGCAAGCCACCGCGCGCAACCTTGCCGAAGCGCAGGTGAATACCTTCCACACGAGGTGAATAGACGAAGATCTCGTAGAGCGGTCGTGGAGCCGGCAGGTCGTCGATCCGGCGCGCGTCGAACTTGAAGGAGATCACCGGACGCGGATGTCCATCCTCGCCGATCTGCCACAGATTGGTGCGGATGGTTGCCTGCACCAGATTGGTGAAGCGGCGCAGGATGCGGTCTTCATCGAGCGAGGCCACGGATTTGAGCTGCTCCTCGATCTCGGCAAGCAGGGCCGTCTCGCGCGCCGAGCGCTCGGCATCCGTCAAGGCGAGGCGTGGATCGAGGCGGGTCTGGAATAGCGCGACGAGGCTGGCCGTGATCGCGGCGTTCTTGCGCAAGGTCTCCCACATATAGTCCTGGCTGAACGGAGCGCGGATCTGGTGCAGGTAGCGCGACAGCGCCCGGATGGCCGAGACTTCCCGCCAGCCCAGGGCGGTGCGCAGGATCAGGGCGTTATATCCATCGGATTCGGCGCGATCGCGGACCACCGCCATGATCGAGGCTTCCAGGCGATGGCTGAATTCCGGGCTGATCGCAATCGGCTGGCCGTCGCTGGTCTCGATCGTCATGTCGTGGAGCCAGACCGGCGCCGGCCTGGTGCCAGGCACGATTTGATAGGTGCGTTCGTTGACCACGCGCAGGCCATGATTCTCGATCACCGGTACGCGGTAGGATAACGACAGCGGTGCCGCGTCCGAGAACACCTTCAGGCCGAAGCGCCTGGGATCGTCCTCGCCCTCGAAGCGGTAAACCGAAATCGTCACCGGGCGGGCCGGCGTGAGCTTTTCGACGGTCGTGATATCGGCGATCGCCTGTTCCGTCGTGAAGATCTCGGTATAGCCGCCGCTAAAGGCCTGGGCGTATCGGTTGGTGAGCATGCGCGCCCGCATGCCATCGGTCGATGCCGTGAGCGCGGCCCTCAGCCTGTCGGCCCAGGTCGCGGCAATGGCGCTGATCCCGGCTTCAAGGGTGGCGCGTTCGACGACGGGAGTTTTGCCTTCATAGCGCCCGATGATGAAGTGGACGCGGGCAAGCGCCCCTTCAGGGAATGATACGTAGGATGCAGCCAAGGTCCCCTTGTAGGCCTGCGCCAGGAAGGCTCCGACGCGTGTGCGGACGTCAGTGTCGTATTTCTCACGCGGAATGAAGGTGAGGATGGAGACGAAGCGATCAAACTTGTCCACCCGCGCCAGCGCCCGGACGCGGGGGCGCTCGTAGAGGATCAGGATCTCTATGACGAAATTGTTGAGAGTGTCGATGTCGATCTGGAACAGTTCGTCACGCGGATATTCTTCGAGAATATGCATGAGCGCTTTGCCGGAATGGCCGCTCGGGTCGAAGCCCGCGCGCTGCAGCACGCCCGAAATCTTGTGGCGGACATAAGGGATCTGTCGTACCGAGCGGGTATAGGCGCCTGACGTGAAAAGGCCGACGACGCGCAATTCGCCCTCGAGCCGGCCGTCGGGCGTATAGAGCTTGATGCCCACATAATCCATCCGGATGCGGCGATGAACGCGGCTGGAGACATTGGCCTTGATGACGATCAGCAGGGCCGGCTCGCGCATGAAGTCGCGAATTTCCGGCGTCATCATCACCATTTCGCTGCCGCGGCGCAGGACCTTCACATCGGGATCGCGCAAGATGCCGAGGCCTTCGCCGGTCGTGATGTCGTCGGACGCATCGCGGTCGGGCGAGAAGCGATATTCGCGCACGCCCAGGAAGGTGAAATTGTCCGCGCAGAGCCATTGCAGGAACTGGTTGGCTTCGGCGACCTCGTCGATCGGCAGCGGCGGCGGATTGGAAGAGAAAGTCTTGATCGCTTCTTCGACGCGGTCGCGCATGGCGCGCCAGTCGGTGACGCAGGCGCGGACGTCGTTCAATGTCCTGGTGAGGCCGTCGATCAGCTTCTGGCGATCGGCATCGGCGTCCAGGCGGGCGATGTGGAGGTGAATAAGGCTTTCGCGCGTGCCCTTTGCTCCCTCGGGCAGTGTTTCGCCGTAGAAGCGCAGCAGCTTGCCCTGGTCATCGCGCTCCACGGCGTTGATCGGGTGAGCGACGAGGGTGACTTCGATGCCCTGTTCGGCCAGCTCCGCCATGGTGGAATCGAACAGGAAAGGCATGTTGTCGTTGAGAATTTCGAGCACGGAAATCTCGCGCCCGTTGGGCAACATCGGGTTGATGATTCGGATATCGGCTTTGCCTGCCGTGCGCCGCTGCACGTGTTCCCAGGCTTGCTCCGCCAGGAGGGCAAGCGAGGCGGCATCGTAATTGGCGAGGTCCTCAATATTGGTGTAGCCGAACAAAGGCTCGGCAAAGGCCCGGGGGCTCTTACCCGGCTGCACGTTGCCCGCTGCATCCCGGATCAGGGTTGCCCGGGCTTTGTCGTCACGCGCCATAATGTCCTCCATTTGCCGCGCCGTCCGACCGAAGCCGCGATCATCAGCTTGATTCTGGAGTGCATCGCTTCGAACGCCGCGATCGAGTGCGTACGCGAAATCCTCGGTTTCGAAGCTTCGACGGCTGCCGACGACAATACTACGATCCCAGACCGAAAGGGGCACGCTGTCGTGAGGCGTGCTGAAATTCCCTCCGGCCGCGCGTGAGGCCGATGTCGACGCCGACGACCGTCGAACCATTGTGGATGGAAAAATCACAAGCAATATCAATTGTATATGAGTTCGCGGTTTTTATTCTGAACGGCGCGCCATTTTCTGATCCGGCATCTGCCATCGCTCATAGTGCCAGCGCATCGGGCTCAAGCTTCACGAAGGTGAAGCGCGCCACTTCGCCGATCCATCGCTGGCATTCCGAGATCGCGGGCAACGGTAGGTCCGACGGAACAAGGACCCCGTGGTCGGACAGCAGCCTGTAAAGGGACGTGTCCGGAGCTGAATCGAGGATGCGCTCTCGAAGCTTAGGCCAGTGCACAGGTTCGCTGGACGCGGCGGCAAGCAGCGTCGCGATCGCAGCGGCAGCGTCTCCATTCGTCTCAAGCGTGGCCACGTCCATTTCCGGCAAGCTCGCGCGGAGCAGCAAGTAGGATCGAGCGAACCTTTAGAGCCGCCGAGGTGTCTCGCCAGCGATCCTCGCCGCGTTGACGAGGCCTTGAACCTCTGAGCTCTGGAGCGTAACCGATCTCAGGCTCGGAAGCGGTAGAACGGTCGCTTCGGCAATTGTGATACGGCCAGTGCCGGGCACTCTCCGCGTTGAGGGAGAAGCCCTTCGCGGACCAACTGCGGGGCACCGTTCGGGTCAAATGGACAGTCCACAAGTCAAACGACGACGCGGTTCTGACATTCACTCCCACCGCAGAACTTCGTGCGCTAGACCCGCGTAACCGTATCCCGTCTGATCTGACTGACGTTGAGGGCACCTGCCTGGCGCATGATCGTGATGAACTCATCGTCCAGAATCTGGAGAACGCGGTCCACGCCGGTTTCGCCAAATGAGGCAAGACCCCATACATAGGGCCGGCCAATGCCGACGGCCGCTGCACCGACGGCGAGTGCCTTCAGGACATCGGTACCGCGACGCACGCCGCCGTCAATGAGAACTGGAATGCGGCCGTTTACCGCGTCCACGATCTCAGCCAGAACACCAATAGTCGCCTGTCCGCTCTCCTCGGCACGCCCGCCATGATTGGAAACCAGAAGGCCGTCTACGCCGTGACGCAGTGCCTCCTTGGCGTCTTCGCCGGTCACAATGCCTTTCAGCAAGAGCTTGCCTTTGACAATCTTGCGCAGCCGATCGACGAAGCCCCACGTCATGCCGGTGCCGTAAAGGTTCGTCACCTTTGAAACGTCGATGCCGGCGAAATTGGCCTTGCGGCTGACCTCATTTGCAAAGCCCGGCGTGTGACAGCCCGAACAGTCGCGCTGATCCTGACGCCGCATACGGAACAGATCCTCAGTGTTGCGGCCGCCCTGCCGATCGACGGTCAGAACTATTGCCGGACAACCAACAGCTTCGGCGCAGCTCACCAGTGTTTGCGTTACGGTCCAATCGTCTGTCGGATAAAGTTGGAACCAGACTGGCGAGCCGTGCGCCTTGCCCACATCGACGATGTTCGCGTTATCGACTGTTGAGAGGATCATCTGGTGTCCGCGCTTGCCGGCAGCGCGCGCCGCGGTGACCCCCGCCTCCGGATCGTAGGCGCCAAGACTGCTGACTGGACAGAGAAAAATAGGGCTACGCCAAGTTTCTCCGAAAATTTTCACGCTAGTATCTGCCTTGCGTGTGTCGATCAGCCGTTTCGCGCGAATCTTGTAACTGGCGTATGCGGTATGGTTGATATCGCGTGTTACGTCGCCGTCCACTCCGCTTTCCAGATAGCCCCAATGTGCCGGTGCGTCCTGGGCCAGCACAGCTTTCTTTGCCGCTGGCTCGAACTCGAACACATTCAGTGCATCCCCCGGTGCAGTGATGATCCCGTCTGGACCAAGTGCCCGGCTCGAGCCGCGCAGCACATCATAGCTTTGCGCCAGCGCGCGATCCGACCCGGAAACTAGAACCGATGCAATAGCGGTGGTGACCGTCGGAGTCGCGACAAGCGGGCTGGCTGCCAGAAAATTCAGGAATTTGCGACGTGCGATCATTCCGCGTTCCGAAATCTTGGGCGGATTAGGGGGCGTCGGCTCTTCCATGGAGGTCCTCCGTGATCAATGTAGTTCAAGACAGCGACCCGGCTAGGCCGATCGTGACAAGGACGAAGTGTAGGTCAAAGCGAAACGGATACAGATTGCGACATCGGATGGCGCGGTATGTTTGCAAGGGGTTTCTCTCACGTTCCCTTCCTAGCCTGGTCATCCGTTTCCGTCGTCAACGATTGATACCAAGACCGCCTCCTCAATGCTCGTCCTGACGAGACCATCTAGCAAGGCCGCGCAATCGCGACTATCTACCCGGTGAGCGTGGAAACCCTATCCGTTCGTATAGTGGCGGATCGTCAATGTGCTGCCAGAAATTCCGGCGTAGCAAGCAAATAGGGGTGATGGGCGTGGCTGTCAGCAAATGATCGCTAACGATGCGGCGTCTGACACCGTCGCCTTTCGTTCGTCGTAGCTGCACCCTTCCTGGCAGGGATCAAGATTCCTTTGTCGAGATTGACGAAATCGCGCCGCACGACTGTAATGCGACGGCCAAAACGTCGATAGCTCAGCTTGGTTGATGCGAGCCACCGAGACTTTCCCGTGCCTCGGCCTAGGCTGGCGCTTTAGTATCGGCGTTCAAGGGGATGCCGTTGATGTGCTTAAGTTATCGCGCACCAAAAGTACCTGAGCGCGCTGAACCACTCCATGGGCCAAACCGCCGCTAGAGCGGTGGGCAGGATTATCCGTCTAGGCATCGATTGCATCTCATGGATTTCCATGAGATGCGGCGGGCAAATGCCGCGGCTAGGGTAGCGTGTGTTCGCCCGCCCCGATATCGATGGCAGTGCAAAACGAAGCACTAAGTCCTCTGACTGTCGAAGCGCCGGAGGCATAGCTGCTGCTCGATATTGAGCAGAGCGCAGATGTGCGTCCACACATGCCGAATCGTAATAGTCTCCTTACCCGCACCGCCAAATTCCGGTAGATGCACTTTGACGGGATCATCGAGATCGACGAGGCCCTCTTGCCAAATGCGAGCAAAATGGATCGACGTGGCGATTTTCGAACACTAACGCCAAGCGCGTAGTCGTGAAAATCTCGCGTGGCCGGTCGCGTGACTTGAGCATCCCCTGAGGCTATTCCATATGAAGTCCTGGGAACGGTGTTTGGAAACTTGATGTCGGAAGAAAATGCGGATGTCGTGGTGCTCGGCGCGGGCATTGTCGGCGTATCAACAGCCTATGCCGCGCGGCAGCGCGGGATGTCGGTCGTCCTCGTCGACCGGCTCGAGCCGGGCAGCGAGACCTCTTATGGCAATGCCGGCATTATCAGCAGCGGCTCGATATCGCCGCTCAACAATCCGTCGCTGTGGAAGGCGCTGCCGAAATACCTGACCAACCGCCACGCCGCCTTGCGCTGGAATCCTCTCTGGGCGGTCCAGAACGCGGGATGGGTCGCGCGCTTTCTGGCCGATTCGGCTGCGTCGCGTTTCAGGCCGCGGGCAAGCGCCCTGCACGGATTGATCGGCGCATCGGCAAAACTGCACCGGGAATGGATCGTGAAAGCGGAGGCGGGGCATCGCATCCGTGAAACCGGCTGGCTGAGGGCGTGGCGGAGCGATGCGGTTGCATCAGCGAAGGACGAGCAGGCCCTGCTGGCCGAATACGGCATCGCCAGCGAATTGCTAGACCGCCAGGCCATCTCCGCGCTCGAGCCCGGCATCGTGCCTGTCTATAAAGTGGGCCTGCTGCATACGGAGACCGCCTCGGTCGACTCGCCGGGCGCGGTGGTCAAGGCCTATGCACGGATGTTCGCTCGTGCCGGTGGCGATGTCAGGCAGGCGGACGTCAAGGCGATCGTGCCCAACGGCGATCGCTGGCGCGTGGTGCTGGCCGATGGCGAGATTTCGGCGCGCCATGTCGTGGTCGCGCTGGGACCATGGTCCGCCGATATCTTGCGGCCGCTCGGCTACCGCGTTCCGCTCGCCTCCGAACGCGGCTACCATCGCGAATTCAAACCGAACCCGGCACGTCCGTTGCAGCGTCCGATCTATGACATCGACGGCAGTTTCATCATGACCCCGATGGAGCAGGGCATCCGTGTCACCTCAGGCGTCGAACTCACCGGCCGCGATGCGCCGTCCTCGTTCGCCCAACTCGATCAGGTCGTTCCGCTGGCGCGTGGCGTGGTCGAATTCGGCGATGCCGTCGGCGATATCTGGCGCGGGGCGCGGCCGACGCTGCCTGACAGTTTGCCGATGATAGGTGCGGCGCCCCGGCATGCCGGGCTTTGGCTTGCTTTCGGCAACCAGCACATCGGCTTCACGACAGGTCCCGCGACCGGCGCCGCCATTGCCGCCATGATCGACGGTGTGCCGCCGCCTTTCGACGTCGCGCCGTTCGCGCCGGGTCGCTACATTTCATGATCTGCGCACCGCAACAGGGATGCTGCGGTAGGCTGGAGCTTGTCGGCTTCGATCGCTGGAAAAATGGGCGTCGAGCCTTGCAAAGGTCAGGCAGGAGGACGCCGAAACCATGCGGCGTCTTGAGCTTCGGACTCCATCCCCAATTTGGTCCGGGAATGGCCCAAATTCTTAATCAAGGAGGGTCGGGAGATTACATTCTGCGTTGGCACGCACATTGCAATCATCGCAATCGGGGTTGTCGCGGTGGGTAATCGTCGCAATCGCCAACTCTCTCTTGCATGGGACAATAGTTTGGTGACACCGTTGCGCTCGCTTCGTCGACCCGAAAATGCGCCTCCGTGCGGGTCGGCGCTGGAGCTTTGTAGATGTTGCGTCTGATTGCCCGGCGTCTTGCCATCGGTGTGCTGGTCGCGCTCACCGTGATGACGCTCGCATTCCTGCTGACGCGGCTGTCTGGCGACCTCGCCATTTCGATCGCCGGCCCGTCGGCGACGCAAGCCGACGTCGAAATCGTGCGCAAGGCCTATGGCCTCGATCGCCCGCTCTACGTCCAGTTCTTCGCCTGGACCGGCCGCGCCATGGTCGGCGATTTCGGCCAGAGCTATTTCTTCAAGGACAGCGTGGCGAACCTGATCCAGAAGCGCCTGCCGATCACGCTCACGCTCGGCCTCGTTGGCCTGAGCCTTGCGTTGGTCATCTCGATTCCACTCGGCATCCTGGCGGCGCTGCGCGAAAACACCTGGATCGATCGCAGCGTCACCCTGTTCACGATGGTCGGGCAGGCGGTGCCGAGCTTCTGGCTGGCGCTGATCCTGATGATCGTGCTCGGCCTGCAGCTCGGAGTGCTGCCGATCTCGGGCACCGGCACCTGGCAGCATTTTGTGATGCCGGGCATCGTGCTCGCCTTCACGGCGATCCCGGCGCTGACGCGGCTGACGCGCTCGGGGATGATCGAGGCGATGGCGTCGGATTATATCCGCACCGCGCGCGCCAAAGGCCTGTCGCGGGCGCGCATCATCTTCAAGCACGCGCTGCGCAACGCCGCCATTCCGGTCGTGTCGATTGCCGCGGTCCAGCTCGGCTTCATGCTGGGCGGCTCGATCGTGATCGAGACGGTGTTCGCGCTGCATGGCGTTGGCTATCTCGGCTGGGAGAGCATCGCCAAGAATGATTTCCCCGTCGTGCAGGCGGTGGTGCTGGTGCTCGCCGTGTTCTATATCGGCCTCACGCTGCTGGCCGACATCCTCAATGCACTGCTCGATCCGAGGCTGCGGACGGGATGAGCGAGCCGATTGCCATTCAGGCGCCCCAGCCTTCGAGCACAGGTAGCTCGCGCATCGGCACCGCCGGCTTTGCGATCGGGATCGCCATCGTCGCGCTGGTCGCGGTGGCTGCGGTCATCGGCAACGCGCTGGTGCCGCAGGATCCGTTCACTCAGGATCTCGGCAACCGTCTCAAGCCGCCGTTCTGGATGGAGGGCACCCAGGCAGGGCACCTGCTCGGCACCGACCAGCTCGGGCGGGACTATCTGGCGCGGCTGGTCTATGGCGCGCGCATTTCGCTTTTGATCGGCATCATGACGGTGATCACGTCGGGCCTGATCGGCATCACGCTCGGCGTGCTTGGCGGCTTCTTCGGCGGCCGCGTCGACGATGTCGTGCTGTTCGCCATCACGACGCGGTTGTCGATTCCGGTCGTGCTGGTCGCGCTCGCGGTCGTTGGGCTGATGGGATCGGGCCTCGGACTCGTCGTGGCGACCCTTGGGCTATTGTTGTGGGACCGCTTCGCGGTGGTGGCGCGCGCCACCACCATGCAGGTCCGCAACCATGATTATGTCAGCGCCGCCTGGTGCGCCGGCGCCTCGACGTCGCATATCCTCATCCGGGAGATCCTGCCGAACATCGCCAGCCATCTCGCCGTGGTGGCAACGCTGGAGATGGCGCTGGCGATCCTGCTCGAAGCCGCGTTGTCGTTCCTCGGCCTCGGCGTGCCGCCGCCGCTGCCGTCCTGGGGGCTGATGATCGCCGAGGGCAAGGATTACATGTTCTTTTCGCCCTGGGTGATCATGATCCCCGGCGTCGCGCTGGCCGTTTTGGTACTCGGCATCAATCTGGTCGGCGACGGACTGCGTAATCTCCTCGGCGCGGAGCGGCTGCGATGAGCGCGCTGTTGGAGGTCGAGGAGCTTCAGGTGACGTTCGGCGGCCGCACCGCGGCGGTGCGCGGCGCCTCGTTCCGGGTCGAGAAGGGCGAAACCCATTGCCTGGTCGGCGAATCCGGGTGCGGCAAGTCGGTCACCGCACTGGCGGTGATGAGCCTGCTCGCGCGCGGCGGCCACCGTTCGGCAAAACGTATGAGCTTTGCCGGCACCGACCTTACATCGCTGTCGGACCGCGAAATGGCGCGGCTGCGCGGCAATCGCATGGCGATGATCTTCCAGGAGCCGATGACCAGCCTCAACCCGGCGTTTACGATCGGCTCGCAGATGGCCGAGGTGCTGACGCGCCACAAGGGCGGCTCGCGGGCTGCGGCGCTGGACCGCGCTGCCGAACTGATGGGCCGCGTCGGCATCACCGCGCCGGGGATGCGGCTCGGCCAGTTTCCGCACCAGCTCTCGGGCGGCCTGCGCCAGCGCGTGATGATCGCGATGGCGCTGATGTGCGATCCTGAATTACTGATCGCCGACGAGCCGACCACCGCGCTCGACGTTACCGTGCAGGCGCAGATCCTGCGGCTGCTCGCCAACCTCAAGCGCGAGTTCGGCCTCTCGATTTTGCTGATTACCCACGACCTCGGCATCGTCGCGCGCGTCGCCGACCATGTGTCTGTCATGTATGCCGGCGAGGTAGTGGAGCGTGCGCCGACCGCAGCATTGTTCCGCGCGCCGCAACACCCCTACACGCGTGGCCTATTGTCCTGCGTGCCGGTGCCGGGCCGCGTGCAGCGCGACAAGCCACTCGGCTCGATTCCCGGCGTGGTGCCGGCGATCGGGGCGGGCTTTGCCGGCTGCGCCTTTCGCTCGCGCTGCGCCCACGCCGACGAGACCTGCGCGCGCGCGATTCCGCGGCGAGAGGCGGGCGACGCGCACGACTATCTTTGCCGGCTCGAGCCGGACTGGGCGGAGTTGCAACCCGCATGACCGCCGCGATCGAGGTTGAGAACCTGCGGTGTGAGTTCCGCGTCCGCACCGGGTTGATGTCGGCGGAAAAGCGCGTGGTCGCGGTCGACGATGTGACCTTCAGCGTACCGGCTGGCAGCGTGCTCGGCGTCGTCGGCGAGTCCGGATGCGGCAAATCCACGCTCGCGCGCATGGTCCTCGGATTGCTCAAGCCGACGGCAGGGACCGTGCTGGTCGACGGCAGGCGCCTGTTCGACCTCGACCGGAAGGCGCGCGCCCGGCTGATCCAGCCCGTGTTCCAGGATCCGTTCGCCTCGCTCAATCCGCGACGTCGCATCAAGGACATCGTGGCGCTACCGCTGGAAGCCCAGGGTACATTCTCGCGCGGCGAGATCGAGCGCCGGGTCGCAGGCATTCTCGAGCGCGTTGGCCTCTCGGCCGCCATGGGCGAGCGCATGCCGGCGCAATTGTCCGGCGGGCAGCGCCAGCGCGCGGCGATTGCGCGGGCATTGGTGCTCGAGCCCAGGATCGTGATCTGCGACGAGCCGACCAGCGCGCTCGACGTCTCGGTGCAGGCGCAAATTCTCAACCTCCTTGCCGATTTGCGCCGCGATCTTGGGCTGACCTATCTCTTCATCAGCCACAACCTTGCCGTCGTGGAACACGTGGCGAGCGAAGTCGCGGTGATGTATCTCGGCCGGATCGTCGAGCGCAACGAAACCGATGCGCTGTTTCGCAGTCCCCGGCATCCCTACACGAAGGCGCTTCTGGAAAGCGTGCTGACGCCGGAGCCGGGCAAGGGCGTGCCGGACATCGGCCTCGGCGACGCCATGCCGGATCCGGCCAATATTCCGCCGGGCTGCCGGTTCATCCGCGCTGCCGCATCGCGGTCGAACGCTGCCGCCATGAGGCACCAACGCGCATGGTCCGGCCTCCCCAGGGAATGGTAGAGTGTCATCTGGCATAAGGCGTGCTTCACGCCACTTCGCAAAACACAGATAATGGAGGGCGATATGGGTATGCAAAACAAGCTCGGTGCGGCCATTCTGGCGGCGGTTGTGCTCGGCGCCGGTGCGATGCCCGCGACAGCTCAGAAATCTGCCGACACGCTGCGGATCGTGATGCGCGATGCGCTTCCCAACATCGATCCCTTTTTCAACAATCTGCGCACCGGCGTGGTGATGCACCATCAGGGCTGGGACGCACTGGTCTACCGCAATCCCGACACCTTCAAGCTGGAGCCGCTGCTCGCCACCGAGTGGAAGTTTCCGGATCCGACCACGATCGAGTTCACGTTGCGGCCCGGCGTCAAGTTCCACGACGGTAGCGCGTTCACGGCCGATGACGTGGTCTACACGATCAACCTCGTGGCCGATCCAGCGAGCCGCGTGTCGACGCCGGCGAACTACAACTGGATCGACAAGGCAGAGAAGACTGGCGAGATGTCGGTGCGGGTCAAGCTCAAGCGGCCGAACCCCGCGGCGCTGGAATATTTCGCGCTGGTTCTCCCGATCTATCCCAAGGCCTATCGCGAGAAGGTCGGTGCGGAAGGCTACGCCAAGGCGCCTGTCGGCGCGGGTCCGTACAAGATCACCAAGGTCGAGCCCGGCGTCTCCATCGATTTCGAGCGGTTTGACGATTACTGGGCCGGCAGCCCCAAGGGCAAGCCCGCGATCAAGAAGATGAGCGTGCGCTTCGTGCCGGATGCCAGCACCGAGATGACGGAATTGCTCGCCGGCCGCGCCGACTGGATCTGGAACATGAACCCCGACCAGCTTGAGCCCGTGAACCGGATGCCGCATCTGCAGGCGGTGCGCAAGGAATCGATGCGGATCGGCTATCTCTCGCTCGACGCCGCCGGCCGCACCGGTGCCGACAACCCCCTGACCAAGCAGAAGGTACGTCAGGCGATCTGGCACGCGATCGACCGCAAGGCGATCGCCGACAAGCTCGTCACCGGCGGCAGCCGCGTTCCGGGTGCGCCGTGTTTCCCGTCGCAGTTCGGCTGCGATGCCGAGGCCGCAACGGCCTACGACTACGATCCAGCGAAGGCAAAGAAGCTTCTCGCCGAGGCCGGCTATCCCGACGGTTTTGATGTGGAGCTAGCAAGCTACGTGCTGCCGCAATGGGGTTCCTCGGTCCAGAACTACCTGCATGCGGTCGGCATCCGCGCCAAGCTCAATCAGCTCCAGACGGCGGCGCTGATCCAGCGCGCCAAGGCGGGTGAGTTGCGCGCCTATCTCGGAAGCTGGGGCAGCTATTCGATCAACGACGTCTCGGCCATCATGCCCAATTTCTTCGATGGCGGCGCCGACGACTATGCGCGCGATCCGGACGTGCAGAAATCGCTGCTCCAGGGCGGATCATCCATCAATCCGGAAGTCCGCAAGGAGGCCTATTCGTCGGCGATCAAGAAGATTACCGAGCAGGCCTACTGGGCGCCGCTGCATACCTATGTGACGACCTACGGACACTCCAAGCAGCTCGACTTCACGCCATATCCGGACGAGCTGCCGCGCTTCTATCTGGCGAAGTGGAAGTAAAGGCGGATATGGCTCGCGGGCTTGATCGGCTTTGGCGAGCCTCGTGCGCGCACCGGGCTTCGGACCGGTGCGATGCTCTTAAGCCATGACCGGTCGCGTAGCTGTTTCATTCTGAGCCAACGTTTCCCGGAAAAACACAACGCCGCACCAGCGGAGTATAATCGCTGGGCGGCGTTGGTAATTTACTGGGCCCTCAAATCCCCAGCACCGATATGTCAGCAAGACGCGTGCCGGGTTCGATCACGATCGGTTAAACTGCCGGAGCCGAGGGATGATTCATTCCCGCCCTCGTCTTCACCGCCGAGGACGCAGTGAATTCTTCGACGAAGTCGCGGATGTGTTCGGGAACGCGGTTACCGGCTATGTCGTAACGGCTCTGGATCTCCCAGGCAACCTGCTCGGAAATATCCTCCGACCAGTGCTCAAGGGTGTTGAACGCGATGACCCGGTGCGGATCGTTGGCAACCCCCGACATCAAATCGTCGATCACGGATTCAAGGTCTGGCCTTTCGATTTCCTGAAAGTCGTCCGGGCCTGCCAAACGATCGACAATCACGTAGGCGGTCTGATCTGCGCCATAAGGGACGAACCCCGGCATCCATTTTGATTTGCTCATCAATGCCACTCCGGTCGAGCGCCCGCCCACGGATTATCGGAAATCGGCAAACTTTGCGCCGGGACGGCTAAAGCGTCTCGTTGATGAACTCAATTCCGGGCTACCGGTTCCATTGGAGTAAAATGCCTTGTGCCGACGAATGGGAGCCGAGGTCTGTCTATCACCCGACACTGTTGTGTTCTGACAACCTTTGATCGGTGAGATCGGGTGATGATGGGCTGAAGTCGCAATTGTGCCTGCACCAATCCGTACCTTGGCGCTCGGAGCCTTTGCAACGGTATGTCAACCAGGGGCAGGTAGCATTCTCGTCAGGCCTTGATCGTCGCTTACTCGGGCCAGGGCCGTCGTGGCCGGCCCCTTTGGATTTGGACCGATGGATTATCAGGCGTTCACCAACGATAGCCTCACCATGATGTACGAGGGCATCCGTGGCGCGCTCGCCTCTGATGATGCGCAAAAAGCGGGAGGCGACCAGCCCCGGTTTGGCATTCGGGAAACACCCGATTGGAGAAAGCACGCGGCCAATCTGGAGAGCGAGATGCTTCGGCGCGGCATGTATTTCGAGATCATCGACTGGTCGGAGGACCAGGCGCAGCTTCCGTTCTAGTCCGGCTGAACGCCGAGCTTTTGCCCGGCGTTCCACTTGCCGCGATCGAGCGCCACCCAGGATGATGCTGCCGGGCGCATTCGTGATCTCTCAGCCGCCGAACCGCTCGATCACATCCGCGAGCGGGATATGGCCGACACAAGCACCTGTACCCGAGCCGATGTCTCCGCTCTCCAACGCCGTTGCATAGATGACGGCAGGCTCGGCCTCGATGCGTCGGCGCAGGGCGGCGAGTTTTGGCCATTGTGCCGGGTCGGCGACCTGATGGAAGTCGAGCCATCGCGCGACGCCGACCAGAATGCCGTCGGCCAGCGTCGGCCGCTCGCCGATGAGAAAAGGATCATCCCCGATCATGGCCTCGAGCTTGTCGTGCCGCTCGATCACCCGTGCAGCGCCGAACTCGCGCAGCGATGCCTGCATTTGCGGATTCGGTTCCGCCATCTCCATCGCGACCCAAAGCGGAGAGAAGGCGCCGGTGAAGCCCGTGTTAACAAAGGCCATCAACTGGTGCATCCGGTCTGCTTCCGGCGACAGAGGCACGAAGCTGATGCGCCGCTCGCTGTCTCTTGCCTCGAGCCAGCCGGCGATCGCCATCGTTTCGGTCAGCACTCGCCCCGCATCCGTGATCAGGGCCGGCGTTTCATGCCGGGCATTGATGCGGGCATAGGAAGCGTCACGCATCTCGCCGAGCATATCGACACGGCAAAGCCGATAGGGTTTGCCAAGCCATTCGAGGGCGGCGACAAGCCCCATCGAGCTTCCGGCCGGGAAGCCATAAACAAGAATCGGTTCCATTGGTATGTTCTCCGTGATTTCTGCTGATCACGCTGCGCAGCGTGGCTGGAATCTACGGATCACAATCGCCGAGTAAATGACGCACCTTTTTGTAACCACGAGTGATCGGATGAAAGATCTCGTCTCCCGCTGTCCCATCGAAGAAGTGATGCAGGTCGTGAGCGGTCGCTGGCCCGGTCTGCTGATCTACTACCTGAAGCAGGGCACGAAACGCTTCAGCGACCTGCGCAGGGACAACCCTGCCATCTCGCACAAGATGCTGACCATGGAGCTTCGCAAGCTGGAGGACGCCGGCATTGTCGCGCGCAGTGAATTCGAGGGATATCCGTTGCGCGTGGAATATGATCTGACGCCGGCTGGTCTCCAGCTCGTGCCGCTGCTTGATGCGCTGGGTAGCTGGTGGGATGCGACAGCCGCTGGCCGGGGTCATGGCAGCACGTTACCGGTCGAGGTGACGGAATAATCGCAGGGCGCGCTACGTCAGCCCTCCGGCAACCCCGCCGCCGCCATCAACTGCATGATCCGTTCGGCCGCCTCGATATAGACCGGACTGGAATTCTTCCTGGGCGTCGGGACGTTGCCCACGGTCGAACCGGGTCGTATTTCACGGCCCTTTTCCATCGCCGCTCTGGCTTCATCAGTCTTGCCCAGTTGCTGATAGGCCGCCGCCAGCAGCATATGCGTGCGACCACTGGCGGCGGTGATCGCGATCGACTTCTGCAGCCACGGCACGGCGTCTTCGGCGCGGCCCATCAGCATGTTGGCCCAACCCGCACCGATCATCCACGTCCAGCGCGACACTTGCGGCGTGTCGAACCGGTCCGCCTGCTTGAACGTCGCCAGCGCGTCCTCGAAACGTCCGGTCTGGATCTGCGCGAGGCCGACATGATACAGCGCGATCCCGTTCCACGGATCGAAGCTCAGGGCTCGCGCGCAGGCCACGAGACTTGCGCGAAACTGGTTGGTCGCGTTGAGGAAGCGGCAATAGGCCTCGTGCGCTGGAATATGATTCGGCTTTGCCCGCAGCGTCTGCTGCAGCATCGCCTCGGCCTTGCTCTCCGCCGTCTCGCGCTCGGGTGAGGTCAGCCAGACCATCTGCACGCCGCGCATCAGCAGCGCGGCCAGCGCCACCTGTATGTCGACATTGTCAGGCTCTTCGGCCAGCGCCTTCTCCAGCATGGCCTGCGCCGCCTGAAAACGTTCCGGCGAGGTCTGGTTGATATGGGCGGTGGCCTGTTCGATCACGACCTTGCTCTTCGCGGATCGCGTGTCGGCATTCAGAAGTTCGTTGATGCGCAGCGCCAGAGCGTGACCGACGCCCGCCGCGAGCCGGGACTGCTGCATCTGCAGGTCCGTGTCCGCGGGGTTGACCTGATATGACGCGGTCCACTTGACCTCGCCGGTTGCCGCCTCCGTCATGCGCGTCCGTATCGTCCAGGCCTGCTCGCTCTTCTGCAGTTCGCCCTTCACCACGAAGTCGGCCTTCGGTGCACCCGTTTCCGGAGCCAGCACGCGGATGTTTTCGATCTTCGCCAGCCCGTCGGTGAGGCGGCCGCTCACGTCGGCCGCCATCTGGGCAACGAGGGGATCGTTGCTCGCATCGGCGATCGGCATCACGGCGATACTTGTCGGCCCGCGCGCAAAGATCAGGCCGGGGCGCAGCATCCACACGGCGACCGCCGTGCACAGGATGGCGAGCCCCGCGACAGAAGCGAACGCGATGCGACGCCGGCTGAAGTCGAAAAACCGCTTCGCGGGTTCACGGTTGGTTGCGACCGCCGCCGTCGTGTCTGGTGCGACCCGCTCCGGCTGGCTGACGGGCGCAATTTCCGGCGCGGCCGGGGCGGCGACCTCGGTCACGCCGGCCTCGGTCGCTTGGGCTCCCGCCACCTCGGCCTGGAACAGATAACCGCGCCCCGAAATCACCCGGACCACCTGGCGCTTGTCGTCGCCGAGCGCAGTGCGGATTTCGCGGATGCACTGGAACAGGCTGTCCTCGCCGACATGGACGTTCGGCCAGGCGGCTTCCATCAACTGTTGCTTGCTCAAGACGCGGCCGGCATTCCCGGCGAGCAGCCGCAATATCTCCAGGGTCTTGGGCCGGAGCTTGACCGTCTCGCCATCGGGCCGGCGCAGCTCGGCGCGCTCCGAATCGAGCTCGAAACCAGAAAAGCGCAGCACCCGTCCCCTCCCACCGGCAGCTGTCCCCATTTAGTCTCCGGATCGACCGAAAAAATGTACCCAGACGCACAGGGACGCCGAATATCAGAAAAATTTCAGAATGTCTCGACAGCCGTTTCAGGACGTTCCCGGCGCGAAATGAGAGGAAAGGGGAGTTGAAGTGGGGAGTCGTGCCGAATGGGGACTGCGATGCCGGACAGGCGCGCGGACCTCTGACGGCCGGGGGCAGAACATGTTCGGTACACGTTATTATTACGCCGCCACGCGCGGCATCGGCGGCAGGCGGTTGCGTGCCGCGCTCCTGGCCTCGTCGGCGCTGGCCTTGGCCTGGACGCTACCGGCGACGCCTTCCCGCGCGCAGGACGCGACCTGGCTGACCAATCCGGGGTCGGGCGACTTCTTCGACGCCAACAACTGGAGCCCGAACAGCGTGCCGATCGGCACCGCCACCTTCGGCACATCAGCCACGACCACGCTGACGCTTGGCACCGCCGGCAGCATCGGCGGCTTGACGCTCAATGCCGGAGCCTCGGCCTACACATTTGACGTCACCGCCAATCAGACCTTCACCGGCGCCGGCATCGTGATCAACGGCGGCGGCGCGACAATCAATTTCAACTCCGGCACGAACAATTACTTCGAAGGCAGCAGCGCGGCCGGCAATGCCACGATCAACCTCAGCGGCAGCGGCCTGATCTTTCGCCACACGAGCACGGCCGGCAGCGCCGCCATCACCAACAGCAGCGGGACCCTCCAGACCGCCAACACGGGTTCGCTCGGCAATGCCACCATCACCAATAACGCCTACCTTTACCTCCAGGACAGCAGCACGGCCGGCAGTGCGACGATCACCAATAGCCAAACGATATACTTCTATTACAGCTCGACGGCTGGGACCGCCACGATCGTTAACAATAACAGTCTGAATTTGTGGCAAGACTCCAACGCCGGCAGCGCGCACATCACCAACGCCGCCGCAGCCCAGTTCAATATCGAACACAACAGCACACTGGCCAACGCCACGGTGATCAATAGTGGTCAGATGGCTTTCTGGGGCAGCGGTCCCGGCAACCTCTCGACGGCCGGCAACGCGACGATCACCAACAATGCGGGCGGCACAATCGAATTCCGCAACGCCAGCACGGCGGGCGGCGCCACGATCACCAATAACTGGGGCCTGCAATTCGTCAACGCCAGCACGGCCGGCAGTGCCACCATCACCAACAACCGCGGCATTGGCTTCTATGACACCAGCACGGCGGGCAGCGCCACCATCACCATCACCAACAGTGGCACCCTGGGATTCAACGACGCCAGCTCGGCCGGCAGCGCCACCATCACCAACAGCGGCAGCCTGGGATTCGGCAACACCGGCACGGCAGGCAACGCCAACGTCACCAACAATAACAACCTTGTCTTCGGCGGCACCAGCACGGCGGGCAACGCCAATATCACCAACAACAGTCTCCTGAGCTTCTTCGACACCAGCACGGCCGGCAGTGCCGCCCTTGTCAACAATTCCGGAGGCACGGTCGATTTCTCGAACAGCACCGGCCCGAACGGCGACGGCAGGCTGAGCGCGGGATCGATCGCGGGGGCCGGCAGCTATCTCCTCGGTGCCAATGAGTTGACGGTCGGCTCAAACAATCTCTCGACCGAGGTAGGCGGCGTCATCTCGGGCAGCGGCTCGCTGGTCAAGATCGGCACGGGCATCCTGACGTTGTCGGGCGTCAACGCCTATAGCGGCTCCACGGCGGTCGATGGTGGCACGCTGGCGGTGAACGGCTCGATCCTGTCATCGTCAGGGGTGACCGTGAATGCCGGCGGCTCGCTCGGCGGCACCGGCACCGTCGGCAACACCACCATCATGAGCGGCGGCAATCTGGCGGCCGGCAATTCGATCGGCACGCTCTCGATCAACGGCAATCTCACCTTCAATGCCGGCGGCATCTATACCGTCGAGGTCTCGCCCAGCGCCGCCGACCGCACCAATGTCGCGGGCGCCGCGACCCTCACCGGCGCCACCGTGCAGGCAGTCCCGCTGATGCCCGCCAGCTTCAAGGCCCAGACCTACACCATCCTCAACGCCAGCGGCGGGTTGGGCGGCACCGAGTTCGCCGGCCTCGACGTCATCGGGAGCTTCCGTCCAGGCGCACGCAATCCGCACCTGAACTATGATGCCAACAGCGTCTATCTCGTGCTTGATCCCGGCGAGATCATCCTGCCGTCCGGCACGAACGGCAACCAGTCAAGCGTCGCCGCCGGCATCAACCGAGCCGTGCTCGGCGGCGCCACGCCGCCGGCGGCCTTCGACATCCTGCTCAATCTCGACGGCGCGCCGCTCAAGAATGCGCTGACGCAGATCTCCGGCGAGACGGGGACCGGTGCGCAGCAGAACACGTTCACTGCAATGACCATGTTCATGGGGCAACTGACCGACCCGTCCATCGCGGGGAGGGGTGATGCAAACGCACCCGCTGGCGCGTCTTCGTTCGCCGCCGCTGACGCCGGCGCAGCGAAGCGCGCCGGGACGGCGCGCGACGCCTTTGCCGCAATCGCACCGGCGACGCCGCCTTTGAGCTTCGAACAGCGCTGGAGCGTCTGGGCGGGCGGTTACGGCGGCGGACAGACCACCGACGGCAACAGCGTGACCGGAACCGGCACCGCGACCAGCCGGATCTATGGCGGCATCGGCGGCGCCGATTATCGCATTTCACGGGATACGCTGGTCGGCTTTGCGCTGGCCGGCGGTGGAACCAGCTTCAGCGTCGCCAATGGCGGCAGCGGCCGTTCCGATCTGTTCCAGGCCGGCGCGTTCGCGCGTCACCAACTCGGCGCGGCCTATCTCCTGGGCGCGCTGGCCTATGGCTGGCAGGACGTGACCACGGATCGTACCGTGACAGTCGCGGGCATCGACCGGCTACAGGCCCGCTTCAAGGCCAATACGTTCGCAGGCCGCGTCGAGGGCGGCTACCGGTTCACAACGCCGTGGATGGGCCTCTCGCCCTACGCCGCAGGCCAGGTGACGTCGTTCCAACTGCCGGCCTATGCGGAAAGCGTGCTGTCCGGCGCCAACAATTTCGCCCTGAGCTACGGCGCGAAAACCGTCACCGCCTCGCGCAGCGAATTGGGTTTGCGCACCGACAGATCATGGGCCGTAAACGACGCGATCCTGACACTGCGCGGCCGCGCCGCATGGGCGCATGATTTCAACCCCGATCGCGCAGCCGCCGCGACCTTCCAGACCCTGCCGGGCGCGAGTTTTGTCGTCAACGGCGCAGCCCAGGCGAAAGACGCTGCGCTGGCCACCGCCTCCGCCGAAATGAAATGGCGCAACGGCTTCTCGGTCGGCGCCACCTTCGAAGGCGAATTCTCCAATGTCACCCGCAGCTACGGCGGCAAGGGCGTCGCGCGCTATGTGTGGTGAATTTCACAATCGGACCGGTATTTGCATGCTAAAATTAATTCGCCCCGCCCACGAGCAGGCCTTTGAAGCCGCCGATCAGCCCGCAGAGCAAGGATCGAACAGCATGGACGATGTCCTGAACCTCGCCCGGGTCAAGGCTGAACTGTCCTATCTCAATCGTCTGGACGAAATTCGCGAGATCAATGTGGCGAGTTTGAAGCGCCTGAAGGAAGCCCGTGACGCTCTCCTTGGCAGGGGAAGTGAAGTCGCGGAGATATCAACCTCACGAAGACTCTAGAGCCGCCGATTCCGCGTCTGCGGACGACGGCCGGGCGGCGGTGTATCCCCGTCATTGCGAGCGCAGCGAAGCAATCCATGCCTCGGCGCAGGGAAAGATAGATTGCTTCGCTGCGCTCGCAATGACGGTTGAGATCAGCCGCTCGTCACATGCACGCCTGGCTTCTGCCCCGCATTCCACTTGCCACCGATCGCCCGTTCGATCTGCGCCGCCAGTTGCAATAGCAACCCGTCATTGGCTTGCTTTCCGATCGCCTGGATGCCGAGCGGCAGGCCGTGCTCGTGGGTGGCGAGCGGCAGCGAGATCGCGGGGATGCCGCAGAGATTGGCGAGCGGCGTAAAGGCAAAATTGCGCCAGAGATTGCCGAACCAGTCCAGCACGTCGGGATTGTCGCTGATCGTCAGATATTCCGTGGTGCCGACCTTCGGCGTCGGCAGCGCCGTGATCGGCGTCAGGATGATGTCCCAATCCTCGAAGAAGGCGCCGAAGCCGCGCGAGGTCGTGTTGAACACCGCCTGCATCCGTGCCCGGTCGGCATAGCTCGTGTTCCGGCCATGCTCCCAGATCCGGATGTTGATGGGCTCGATCAGATCTTCCGGCGGTTTCTCCAGCCCGCGCGCCGCCAGCATGTTACCGATGACGACGGCAAAATTGCTGATGTAGCAGGTGGTCTGCGCCGCAAAGGCTTCGCGATAGTCCAGCTCCGGCAGGGCGTAGTCGACGTGATGGCCGAGGCCTTCGAGGAAGCGTCCGACCTTCTGCAGCTCGGCCGCGATATGCGGCGTCGCGCGGTAATCGCCCCATTGGTACGACAGTGCGATTTTCAGCCGTGCCGGATCGCGCGCGATCATCCGAGTGTAGGGCTCGGGCGGACTCCAGAACGGCATGAATTCGCCGGGCGCCGGACCGCGGCAGGCGTCGACGAAGGCCGCGGTGTCGCGCACCGTGCGCGACTGGCAGCCCTGGATGGAGACCAGCCCGCTGAGGTCGGACAGAAGCGGCGACAGCGAGAACACGCCGCGCGAAACCTTCAGCCCGATATTGCCGTTGACCCCAGCGGGAATGCGGATCGAGCCGCCGCCATCGGTGGCATGCGCGATTGGGACCGTGCCTGCGGCGACCATCGCGGCGCTGCCGGCGGACGAGCCGCAGGTGGTGTAGTCGGTATTCCAGGGGTTGCGCGTGACGTAGACGGCGGGATTGTCCGCCGAGCTGCAGACCCCGAATTCCGGTGTGGTGGTGCGGCCGATCAGATTGAGCCCGGCCCCGCGCATCTTCCTGGTCATGAACGTGTCGGCGGTGGCGCGATTGCCGCGCATGTAAAGCGAGCCCATTTCCTGCAGGCGGCCCTTCATTGTCGGGCCGAGGTCCTTCATCAGGAATGGAAGTCCGGCAAACGGCCCGTCGAGATTGGTGCCGTCGGTGCCGGGGTCTGCGACCGCATCCTCGAAGATTTCGACGACGGCTGAAAGCGCGGGATCGACTTTGGCGATGCCGGCGGCCGCCTGCGCGGCCAGCTCCGCGGCCGTCAGTTCACCCTTTGCGACGCGCGCAGCCAGCGCAACGCCGTCGTGATCAGCCCATTCGTCCCAGCTCATCGGCAAGTTCATGCAATCGGTCCCCTCGGAAAATAGCTCGGACCTTAAAACATGATCGGGGAAAAGGCGGAACTTTTTTCACCGGTCCGCTGACCGGTTCATCGCGGCCTTTCGTGACGGAAGCTGAGCGGCAGCGTCTTTCAGGAACGGAAATCTATGCTGCGTACGATGATGCCGGGGGGAGTGCCTTCGAACTCCCGCGCCTCGAATTTGCGGGACGCGCACGCCTCGATCCGGTCCCGCAACCGCGCGAACTGTTCCTCGCGCCGGTTGGCCGGCGTCCGCGGCACGTGTTCCAGATCATCCATCGCCGAGGCGCTGACGGCGCAGGGCACTTCCCGAGCGCCGTCCATCATGGAAAACAGCAGGACCATCCGGTCATCGTCATAGCCCCGGATGTTGCCGCGCGCGAACGTCATCAGGCTTTCCTCTCGAAACGGAACGATCTTACCATCGACCCCTCCAGTTAGCCCTTCCTTTTTGTTGCCGGCGGCGGATTGATCTCCGCGATCCTGCGCAGGCAGTCCGCTTCGGAAGAATGCGGGCCCGAGACGAAGGTTCCACTGACCTTGGTCGAGTACCAGCCGGACTCCACCCCGAGACGGAGCGATTCTTCGGTCATGACGTGACGTGGCGAGAGATTTTGCATCAGGTGCTTTCGGGTTACGCCGTTCGATCCTGGTCGGGACGGCTGGATGAAGGAGGGCGGTGGTTGCAGCTGAACATTGGTCTGTTCAGGTCGATTCTCCCGAGAGCCGGGCGAGGTCCGCAAGCACCGCGGCCACGAGGTCGCGGTGATGGGTGTCGGTCGCCGGCAGACCGGCGGAATATAGGTTGAGCACGTAACGCGCCTTGGCCACCGCTTCGGGCCACGAGGTGGCTGGCGCGCCGAGGATCTCGATTTCGACAACGCCCTGCTTGTCACGCAGCAGTTTTGCGTTGGCCTCGACTTCGGCAATCACGCGACGGATATCGGTTGCCTTCTGCGCCGCCATGCCGCGATGCTTGTCGAGTTCGATCGGGGTCTCAGTCATGCGGCGCGCTCGCGTCGATGCGTCGCGCGTCGGACAGATCGATCGAACTGATCGAGATCATTTCCATCGCGGAACGTTGCGGCGGCGCACCGGGCACCATGATCATGGTGGCGACACGCCGAAAGCTCGGAAACGAAAGGCCCTCGATCATCTCCTCATCCGTGATGACTTCGTAGGCTCCCGGTGCGAGCTGCCGGTCGATACCCTTGATGCGGAACGGGTGCCTGAAATGAACCGTTTCCCGTCGCGAGCGCATGGTCATGTCCGCAGCTCGGCGTATCTGCGCACGAAGACATGATGTTTTTCGGACATCGTCGAACCGTGCGCGCTTTTGCAGCAATTAGCCATCGTTTTCTCTGCTGCCGGCCGCATTTAATCGAATAACCCGGCCAAAGCCTTGTATTGGGTGGTTTCGTAGCCATTTCGAGCAGTCAGCAGCCTGAAAGGCATTTCGAGTGAAGCTTCGCGTCGGATTCGAAATGCTCTACGACTTCCCGCAGCCGACGCCGATGATCATGGTGCTGGGCACACACTTCAGCCGTGCGTCCGATGTCATCGTGCCGGACTTCCTCACCACCGACCCGGTCGTCGAGATCACCCCCTATCGCGACATGTTCGGCAATTGGTGCAGCCGCATGGTCGCGCCGGCCGGCCGCGTGCGTCTTGCGGCCGATGGCGTCGTTCGCGACAGCGGCCTTCCCGATCCGGTGTTTGCTTCGGCGATTCAGCATGCGGTCGAGGATCTGCCCGCGGATACCCTGGTCTATCTGCTCGGCAGCCGTTATTGCGAGACCGACCGGCTTTCGGAAATCGCCTGGCAATTGTTTGCGAACACGGCGCCGGGCTGGGCGCGGGTTCAGGCGATCTGCGATTTCGTTCACCGTCACATCGCCTTCGGATACGAGCACGCGCGCGCCACGCGGACGGCGTGGGAGGCTTACGAGGAGGGTAAGGGCGTCTGCCGCGACTACGCCCATCTCGCCGTCGCGTTCTGCCGCTGCATGAACATTCCCGCGCGCTATTGCACGGGCTATCTCAGCGACATCGGCACGCCAAAACCCTGGGCCGCAGGCGATTTCGCCGGCTGGTTCGAAGCCTATATCGGCGGGCACTGGCGCACCTTCGATCCTCGCAACAACGTGCCGAGGATCGGCCGCATCCTGATCGCACAGGGGCGCGATGCCTCCGATGTGCCGATCACCCAGACTTTCGGGCCCAACACATTGGCCGGCTTCAAGGTCTGGACCGACGAGGTTGCGTGATACGGATCGTCCCGCGTGATAACCGCGCGACAGCGAGCTTTTGCTAGCTCAACAAGGTGCGCACCTTCATGGCGGCATCGTAGACCTGGACCTGAAGCATCGGATAAGCGGTCTTCAGCTTTCGGCCGGAGACTTCGGCAGCCTCGGCGGTGTCGAACTCCGACTTGAAATGGCCGTCGACGATCGTCGCGAACCCTTCGGTCGGAGGCCTGTCGGCCCGCACCGCCTTCTTCGGTTCCGGCTCGTCGATGGATAGCAGTGGCTTCTTCATCGTCATTCCTTTCGCGTTCACCGCAATATTCCTTTCGCGTTCACCGCAATTATTCGATCTGCGTGGAAGCTGGTTTCAAAAGCCGCGGCCGGCGCATGCGTGATGCGCATCCCCCGTCACTGCGGAGTTACCACTGGACAATAACTGCTCCAGCGATCAGGAGGCCAAGAAGCACCGGCACCAGGATCGGAGGTACCAGCCACTCTCGCAGATTGAATGATTGGCTGGTGGACATACTAACCGCCCGTCGTGTGGCGGGAGTACGAGACTCTCAGTCACCGATAGCAGCCAATGAAGGGCGGTGATGCATACAGCAGACGCTCTTTTCGTCACGATGTCGAGGGAAATCCCCGGTGCGGAAGGCAAGGGTCAGCGTTCATGCCGCATTTGATCCGATCGCGATAGCATGGTTGCTATTGGGTGCGGCAGTGCCCATATGACCAACAGCGTACCCGGTTCCGCAACAAGGCGTGTCCGGCCGACGCGACGCTTAGCCACACAATCCTACAGACGATATCGACCAACGGCATGTCGCTTCGGCATGCGCGTTACGGGTCAGGAGACGCTATGTCCATCGAACACGCGTCCGTGCAGGCCATGCGCAAGCCTTGGGGCGTCAGCGATCTCCAGCCATGGAGCCGCGTCGACGGTACCGGGGATGCCGTGGGAGAGCTCTGGTTCGAGCGCGCCGACAAGAATGCTCCGATCCCGGCGTTGCTCCTCAAGTTGCTGTTCACCGGCGCGCCGTTGTCGATCCAGGTCCATCCGGACGATACGTTTGCGCGCGCGATGGGGATGCCGAACGGCAAGAGCGAAGCATGGTATATCATCTCGGCGGAGCCGGGCGCACAGATCGGCGTCGGCCTGAATCGGCGGATCACACCACAGGAATTGCGCGCGGCGATCACGAACGGCTCGATCGTTGAGCTGGTTCAATGGCGTCCAGTTGCGAAAGGCGATGTCATCTTCATTCCGGCCGGCACCATCCACGCTCTCGGCGCCGGCATCGTGCTCGCCGAGATTCAGCAGCGCAGCGACACGACATTTCGCCTGTTCGACTACGGCAGAGCGCGCGAATTGCACATCGACAATGGCGTAGCAGTCGCCAACGTCTTCCCGCTTGGGCCTCCACGTCAACCGACCCGCCTGACTCTTGAGCGGACGGTTCTGGTCGCGAGCCAACATTTTGTGCTCGAGCTGCTCGATCTGCCCGAGGGTTCAAGCTGGGCGCTGCTCGCCGATTCGGAAACCTGGGTTCTCGCGCTTGACGGCCATGCGGCGATCGGATTGGCCGCGCTATCCATCGGGCAGGCGATCTTCGTCGGCGGCGGTCGCGCCAGCATCGAAGTCGGTGCCAACGGATTGACCGCCCTGGTCGCGTATCCCGCAAGCGCTCCGATCGGCTCCCTTTTGCACAGGCTTTCCGGGCGATCGACCCGACCTGTTCAGGCCGTTGCTGCCGACCTGGCGGAACTCACCGGCCTGGCCGAGGCGCGTACATGACGCCGCTCCGTAGGATCGCGGTGATCGGAAATTCGTTGCCGCGCCGCTGCGGAATCGCAACATTTTCGACCGACCTGCAACGCGCGATCTCCAATTCACGGCCAAACCTGCAAACCTGCATCGTGGCGATGACCGACCACGATCAGAGCTATGACTATCCTGCTTCGGTCGCGTTGCAGATCAAGGATGGCAGCATCGAGGAGTATGCCGGCGCCGCCGCGTTTCTCAACGCCGGGCGGTTCGACATCGTCTGTCTGCAGCACGAATTCGGAATTTTCGGCGGCGACGCCGGAGCCCATATCCTGGAACTGCTGTCGCGCCTGACCATGCCGGTCGTCACGACGCTGCACACGGTGCTGTCCGCGCCGACGTCAGCTCAGCGCGCGGTGATGGGGCGTATCGTCGAGATGTCCTCGAAGGTCGTCGTGATGGCCAGCAAGGGCCGTGAACTGCTGCGCAACGTCTATCGCGTGCCGGACGACAAGATCGAAGTGATAGCCCATGGCATCCCCGACTTTCCGTTCGTCGCGCCGGATACGGCAAAGGCCAAACTCGGATTCAGCAACCGGTCGGTCATTCTGACGTTCGGCCTGCTGTCCCCCAGCAAGGGCATCGAGGTCATGATCGACGCCATGCCCTCGATCCTGCAAAGGCAGCCGGACGCCGTCTATGTGGTACTCGGCGCGACGCATCCCAATCTGGTACGCGACCAGGGTGAAGCCTATCGCGGCAGCCTTATGGCGCGCGTGCGCAAACTTGGCGTCGAGGATCACGTCGTATTCCTCGACCAGTTCGTGGATCAGGCCACGCTGCTCGAATTCATTTCAATGTGCGACGTCTATGTCACGCCCTATCTCAACGAGGCGCAGATGACGTCGGGCACGCTGGCCTACAGCTTCGGCCTCGGCAAGCCGGTGGTCTCGACGCCTTACTGGCATGCGCGCGAACTGCTAGCCGACGGCCGCGGCGTTCTCGTTTCCTTTGGCGACCCGATAGAGACCGGCAACGAAATAGCAGGCCTGCTTACCGACGGCCCTCGCCGGCAGGCGATGCGCGAGCGCGCCTATGCTGCCAGCCGATCGATGACATGGGAGCGCACGGCCGAGCGTTACATCACCGCCTTCGAAAATGCGCGGCACGGCCACCGGCTGAAGGTGATCGCGCGTGCCGCGCCGGACGCGATCGCGCCGCACGGCCCCGCGGTGCCCGATATGCAATTGGGCCATTTCCTGTCGATGTGCGACGATACCGGCCTGTTCCAGCACGCCGTGCATTCGGTGCCTGATCGCGCGCACGGTTACTGCGTGGACGACAACGCCCGCGCGTTGCTGTTGGCTTGCGCGCTCAATGAGCCGGGCGAGCACCCGCTTTCGGAAAGCCAGACGGGCCGCTTTGCCGCCTTTGTTCAGCATGCGTGGAATCCCGATACCAGGCGTTTTCGCAACTTCATGGGTTTCAACCGGACCTGGCTCGAAAATGAAGGCTCCGAGGACAGTCACGGGCGAACCCTGTGGGCCCTGGGTGAATGCGCGCGAAAAGATGCCAGCCGGTCACGGCGGCGATGGGCGGCGGCTTTGTTTGCCGAAGCCCTGTCGACCGCCGCGGCTTTTCGCTCGCCTCGCGCAATGGCCTTCACGCTGCTCGGTCTGGACGCCTATTGCGCCGTGGCTCCGGATGATCAGCGCGCCCGTGAGATCAGGCATTCTCTTGCCGACACGCTGGTGTCAGCGCTTGCTTTGGTCGAGACGCCGGACTGGGTGTGGTTCGAGGAGGGCCTGGCGTATGACAATGCGCGTCTGCCGCAGGCCCTGATCGCGACAGGCCTCGCAACGCAAACGTCCGCCTATGTCGATGCCGGCTTGAAAACGCTGCGGTGGTTGATGACGCTGCAAACGACGTCGACCGGCCATTTCCGCCCGGTGGGTACGACGAGCTTCGGCGAACTTCGAAAGCCTCCCGGGGCCTTCGATCAGCAGCCGGTGGAAGCCACCGCCACGATTGCGGCATGCCTGACCGCGTGGCGCGCCGACGGCGATGCCGAATGGAAGGCCATCGCGGCCGGAGTTTTCTTCTGGTTCTTCGGCGGCAACGACCTGTCGGTTCCACTCGTCGATTCCGAGACCGGCAGTTGTCGCGATGGGCTGCATCCCGATCGTGCCAATGAAAATCGCGGTGGCGAGTCGGTCGTGTCCTATCTGCTGGCGCTGGCCGAGATGCGCCAGCTTGCGCGCGCCAATATCAATCCGACGAACCCCGTGGCGCTTCGCGCCATCGGGGCTTGAGTTAAGCGTCCACTCACGCAAACGCGAACAGAGGGCACCTTGTTGCAAGCCACTTTTGTCAACCGGCGGGCGCTCCATCTGCGGCCTGATCCCGCGCGCGTGATCGTGCGTCCGTTCAAGCCGGCGACCGAACCGCGCGATCTCAACCCGACCGACAAGACGCGCGCCAACCATATTGTCGAGCGCGTTCTCAATCTCGATCCGCAGGCCGCGGCCGGCCAGCTGGCCGACGTGCTGGAGAATTTCCAGGGCCGGCACCGCAACCTGCTGGAGACGTTCGAGCGCCGGGCCGACGAAATGGAGGAGGCGCTGCTGGCGCACTGTACGTTTTCCGAAGTACAGCGCCAGCTGATCGGCGCCTACTTCCTGCACGAATACTCATTCGAAGCGTCGGCACTGTTCAATCCAAGCATCGTGCCGCACCCCGACCAGTCGGGAATCCCGAACGGCAGTCTGCGCTTCATTCTGAGCCTGCGCGCCGTCGGCGAGGGGCACGTATCGTCCCTGACGTTTCGAGCCGGCGCCATCGCGGCGGACGGCAGCATTCGAGTCGATCCGACGGCCCGGCTCGCCACGAGTCCCCGCATCGCGCATCGGGCGGCCGGACCGATCGGCGACGAAGTCGAAATCGTTTTCGAGCCGGCACCAGACATCAGCGAACGCGTGATCTTTCCGGTGACGGAATCGCAATCGAACGGCATCGAAGACGCGCGCTTCGTCCAGTTCAGCGATGGCGGCCGGACGACCTATTACGCAACCTATACCGCCTACAAGGGCACTGCGATCCGATCGGAGCTGATTGAGACCACCGACTTCCTCTCGTTTCGGATGACGCCGCTGCAAGGCGCAGCCGCGCGCAACAAGGGCATGGCGCTGTTCCCGCGCAAAATCGACGGCAGGTACGCCATGATCGCGCGGCAGGACAACGAGAATCTCTATCTGGTCTATTCGGAAGACCTCAACAGATGGGAAGGCGGTCAGCCGATCCTGAAGCCGCAATTCCCTTGGGAGTTCGTGCAGATCGGCAACTGTGGATCACCGGTCGAGCTGGAGGAAGGCTGGCTGATGTTGACGCACGGTGTCGGCCCGGTTCGAAAATATTCGATCGGCGCAGCACTGCTCGACAAACGCGATCCCTCCAGGGTGCTGGCGCGTTCGAGCGAACCGTTGTTGCGGCCCGAACCATCCGAACGCGAAGGCTACGTTCCCAATGTGGTCTATACCTGCGGGGCGATGACGCACAATGATCAGCTCATTTTGCCCTACGCCGTGTCGGATACGTACTCCAACTTTGCAACAATCCAAATTTCCGCGCTCATGCGATCGATGTCCTGAACCGGAAATCGCTCGGTGCGGCCTGCGTCCTCAAAGGAGAGCCCCATGGTTCGCGAAACAAGCTATTTCGTTCAAGCCTTCGACGCCGGCCGGGGAGGAAACCTGAAAGCGGCCGCTCCGATCGCCTGCAAAACGGCTACGGGCGCGCTGCGAACCGCGGAGCGGCTAGCCTTGAGCAAGCTCGGGGTTGTTGCCTTTTCATCCACCGGCGACCCTGAGATGGGCGACTATGATGACGAGCCGACGGTCATCTTCCGCAAGGGAGAGCTGCCATCGGCCTTCGATTGAGACAGGCCCGGCAACTTCCGCGGACCGGGCCTGCTTTCGGACCGAACAAGTGGATCTGCTTCGGGCGGAAGCGACGGAATTGCGTCAGCGATCCTTCCGTAGTCGCGATTGAGGTTGGGGTAGGTTAAGTGCGAGCATGGCCGCCGGAAGGGCGGTCGCGATTGTCTCCGCGGCGTTTTAGCGCTCGCTATTCCCGCGACGCGCGCCTAGGGTTGATCATCACCGCGTAACTGAGGGTCAGGAACGCTCCCGTCGCGACGGACGGAGCTTCTGGTGTCCGAGTTTTGCTTGGCCGGCTGGATCGTCGCGCCGCTAATCGTCCCGCAGTTCCATTCTTTGTTGGTGTCGGCCGTGGCATCCCTGCATGGATAGGACGACCGAGCTGCATTGCCTGATCAGCGGCAACAATCAATTTGGCCGGGTCAATCTCAGCCGTGTGGCGGCTGGGGCGGCCGTCAAGAAGGCAAAGGAGCTTTTGCAGGAAGGTTATTTGGACGTGAGGATATCCACGCCCCGGGGCCGGATCCTGTTGTCTGATGAGTTCGATCAGCTTGAAGGATAGCGGAGCGCCACAAGAGGTCCAGGAGGCAAGCCATGAGCGTCAGAGCCTTCAAGACCGCCGATGAGCTCCAGGATATGATTGTCGAGCAGGCAAAAGTCCTCCATGGTCCCTGGCCTTCGGGGATGACAATGTTTGTTTTCGACGATGCTTACGGATGGAGCGCGAGCATCAGTCGGCCAATGTCGGAGGCCGACAATTTCTTTCGCACCCGCACGCTCGATCTGATCAGGACGTTGAAGGTCAGATATGATCTGGACGCGCCTCGCCTCTAGTCGACGAGTCTGCAAGAGTTCCGGCATCACCAGCAACCAAGGGAGATCGACATGGCTAAAGGCGAGCAAAGAGGCAATCGGGAGACCAAGAAACCCAAGAAAGAGAAGATCAAGGTGATTGCCGCGGCGCCAAGCCAGAAGGGCGCAGGCTGGCAGCCGACCTTGGGTTCCGGCAAGAAGAAATAAATGTTTGATGCCCCCTGGCGGGGATGGCCCTGATCTTTCGCCCGCGGTCGCGTGGTCTACCGCGGTCTGCTGAGCAGGGCTAATCGACGATTGCTGCCAGCATCAGACTTTGATCAGCCGCAGCTTCGTACCCCAGGGATCGGCGGTCTCGATGCCGTTCTCGATCGCGACGGCCGGCTTGCCCGCTTGCCGCAGGCGTAGCGTTTGGGCCTGCAGGATCTCCTGCGTCGCGACCTCCAGCGAAAACCACGCAAGCCCGGTGGCTGTGTCGTCGCGCGGGCCGGCGCCGGCGCTCTGCCAGACGTTGATCCCGAGGTGATGGTGATAGCGCCCGGAGGAAAGGAACGCGGCGCCGCTTCGCTTGCGGGTCGGGTCGAAGCCGATGGCGCCGCCATAGAAGCGGTCGGCCTCTTCGAGGTCGCCGACGCGCAGGTGCATGTGGCCGATGCGCAAGTCATCGGGGGCCTTGGCATAGTTGGTCGTGCGCGTATCCGTCAGCGCCAGCAGGCCGTCGATGTCGAGCTGGTCGGTTGCCATCGCGACCGAGCCACCATCCCATTTCCACGTTTCGGGCGCGCGATCGGCGTAGACCTCGATGCCGTTGCCTTCGGGGTCGTCGAGATAGACGGATTCGCTGACGAGGTGATCGGCGAAGCCCGACAGCGGAATCTTGTTCTTCGCCGCGTGCACCAGCCAGCGCGCGAGATCCTTGCGCGTAGGCATCAGGAACGCGGTGTGATAGAGCCCCGCCGCGTTGCGCGCCTCGCGGGTCGCGCCTTCGCGCCGTTCGAGCTCGAGCAGCGCCGCGCCGCCCGAGCCGAGACGCGCGCTTGTGGCCGAGCGTTGCATGACGGTGAGTCCGATCGCGTCTCGATAATAATCGGTCACCTTGTCGAGATCGCGCACCCGCAGCGTCACCATGCCGATCCGCATCGGCGTCCGGTTGGCGAAGGTCGGCCCTCCGCCCGCCGTGCCCTCGGCCTGGGCCGCGGCGACGGCCGCAGCGGACAATGAGGAGGCGCCGGCGAGGTGGAGCAGGGTGCGCCGTGTCAGGTCGATGGTCATGTTGGCTCCCTTTGACGACCGGTTGAGCGAAGCAAATCTTGCGCCAATCTGATCGCTGCCATGGCCCAACATACGGCCTGACGGCCGGTTATCGCAATGTCGCGATGGCCCTAACGGAACCATCGTTGCGGCAGGACGTTTGCTCCGGGCAAGCCATTACGATTGGAGATCACAATGACGCGCGTCGCGGCAGCGATTATCGCCGGGCTGTTGAGCGTGAGTGCGGCAGCCGCCCAGTCCACCGGGACATCAGGCGACAAGCCGGAAACGGCTTGCACCACGTCGCCGGCGGCAACGACGGGCAAGGGTGAGGAGAAGACAGCCAATTCAATGGCGGTCGGAAAAAGCGCGGTGCTGCCCGATGCCGGCGGCGCCAACTCCGCCGCGCCGACGGTGCAGAGCGGCGACAAGCCGATGAAGGTCAGCCCGGACTGCCCGCCGGACTCGAAGCCCAAGTAAAGCCCAGTCGCGCCAGCGCCTGACGCTGCTTCGAACGGTGTCGACGTCTCAGTCCGTTCATCCATTGATCATCTCTGGCTTAGCTTCTCGCGCCCCTCCGAGCAGTTTGATGTTGAGCTTACCGCTCGCGAACAACATGTCATCGAGTGCTTCGCCGAGGTCGGCCGAGCTGATTGTCGCGCCGCCATCGCGGCCGATACCGGCTTGTGCGGTGCGCCGCATCAACTCCTTGATGAAGGCGGCGCTGACGCCTTTGGTCCGCCGGACGGCCTCGTCGATCAGGGGTTCGTCGAGCCGCAAACCCTTGCCGTAGAGCTGAACCAGCTTCCGTCGGCCGGCATCATCCGGCAGCGGAATCTCGATCGCCTGATCGACCCGGCCAGGTCGGTTGGCCAGTGCGCCTTCGAGCTGTTCGGGCCGGTTGGTGGTGAGGACAAACAGAATGTCCGCATCCTCTTTCAATCCGTCCATCTCGTTGAGAAGCTTGTTGAGCATGGACTCTTCGCAAGGCCCCATCATCTCGCGATCGGTTGCGATGAGATCGACGTCCTCGATGATCACCATGGCCGGCTGCAGCAGGCGAGCAAGGTTTGTGTAGGCTCCGAGCAACTCAACCTGCTCGGCCGCGATGATCAACGTCGTATGGCCGGGCAGGTTGCTGGCCAGGTAGCGAATGGTATGGGTCTTTCCGGTGCCGGGCGGCCCGTACAGCAGGATTCCCTTGCGGGTCGATTGACCGAGCTGGCGCAGCTGTGCGCGATGCTGCACAAAGTCCAGGATGTTGCGGTCGAGCAGCTTCAGTGTTGCGTCGGGTAGAATCACGTTCGCGCGTTCAATGGGCGGCAGCTTGTGGACCATAAGGCCTCGCGACCTTCCACGATAATTCGCGCCGCCGTCGAACGACAGGATCTTGCCCCGGTAGCTATTCGCGGCGTTGACTGCGTCCTCGATAGCGATGAAGCAGCGCCTCACGAACTCCGCGCCCGCCGCTCCGGAAGGCGCCGCGATTTCAATGCGAACACCCGTTTCTTCGCCATGTTCGCGATGAGCAGAGAGCAAGACCGCATATCGCAGGTCTTCGGCGCCACACAGCCATAATCCATTGTCGAGGCATTTGACCGGCTCGGCTTCGCCAATCTCCACATCATGGTATTGCGCTGGCGCGATGGCATGAGCGGCCTGTCCAGCACTCGTCAGCGAGGCGAAGGTGAGGGTCTCGTAGCGGTGGCGCTCCTGAATGCCGAAGAACCTGATGCGCTGGATGGAGAACAACTTGTCCACCGCAGCCTGAACGTCGGCACGCATGTGCCCGGGAAACTGCCGCGACGTTGCGACCAACCGATCCCGAGGGATACCGGCGAAATGCCATTCAATCGCGGTACAGGCAAAGTCAAACCGCTTTGTTTCCGTGATGGCGCCGAGATTCTCCGCGGCCGCAAGAAGGCAGTTGTCGCAGACCAACGCCGCCTTGCCGACCAAACGGAGCGGGTTTTCGGAAAAACTGCCGCACAACTTGCAGCGATCATTGCTGATGTCATCACCGGCTTGGGCCGTCATCGCCAGTTGATGGCCCGACGCCCGGATTCGCTCCTGTGCAGCCTGCAAGAGCGCCTCAGCGACAGCGCGCGGATACGTGCCGCAAACCGCTTTGCCCCTCTTTTCGATTGTGATCATCACTTCAAAGGCGTCGGTTGACGATAGACTGAATACTGAACGGAGCAGGCCGATCACAAAATCCTGCGGGGTATTCTTGTCATCATGAAGAACGAGTTGAACGTGACCAGGCTGAACGCGGTCCATTGAAAACTCCAGAAAGGGAACTGAAACAGCCTGCCTGATGTACTAGAACAAAGCAAGAACAATTTTAAGTAACCCGCGGAGGTTGTCAGGAGTAAATAAGGAGGGGACCGACCGAGCCTGATGTCGCACTGGTGCAGCAGGATTTTGGACGTGATTCCCTGTCGGGCAAATCATCTTCGTCAGACCGCGGGTGCAGCGCACACCCGTCTTCCCGGCGCCCTCTATCTTTGAGGAGGCGAACGGGGAGGCAAACCTCGTGCAAAAACATGTGGCGAAAACGCGAAACTATTTCCTGTCATTGCGAGCGCAGGCAAGCAATCCATGGCTCCGCGCGCGGCTAGATGGATTGCTTCGCGGCGCTCGCAATGACGTGGCGAGAGCCGTGCCACGAGGCTGCAGCTTTTTCGTAGGATGGGTGGAGCGAAGCGATACCCATCGCCACACGCCCGGCGCTGATGGGTATCGCTTCGCTCCACCCATCCTACGGCACCGCAGATATTATCTCGCCCACCCAGCCTTTCAATTTCGCGATACAAGCCATGCTCACATTCAAATTCCTTAAGCCGCGGCGGCGACCTATGGTTTGGGCCCAATCAAACTAGGAATCGCAGAGGAAATTGAGCCCGATGGCAGAAGCAGCAAAATCACGCGGCGAGGCCCCTGCGGCGCTACCGACGTGGCCGGACGAGATCTATCGCGTGCTGAAGGACGCCGGCATTCGCCAGGTCGCGATGGTACCGGACGCCGGCCACAGCCGTCTGATCCGTTCCTTCGAGGCCGATCCCGAAACCCGCGTCGTGACGCTGACGACGGAAGAGGAAGGCGTGGCGATGCTGGCGGGCGCATGGCTCGGCGGCGAGCGCGGCGTTCTGCTGCTGCAGTCGAGCGGCGTCGGCAACTGTATCAACATGCTGTCGCTGCCCGTCATCTGCCATATGCCGCTGTTGATGATCGTCACCATGCGAGGCGATTGGGGCGAGTTTAACCCGTGGCAGATCCCGATGGGGCAGGGGACGCGACCCTCGCTGGAGGCCATGGGCGTGATCGTGAACAAGGTGGACGAGCCCGATCTCGTCGCCTCCGCCGTGCAGGGCGCGGCGCACCTCGCCTTCAATACCTGGAAGCCGGTTGCGGTCCTGCTCGGCCAGCATGTGCTCGGCGCCAAGAATTTCAAGGAGCTTGCCCGCAAATGACCACCAATCCGAACGCGCTTCTGCATCGCCGCGACGTCGTCAACGAATTGCTGCGTGACCGCGCCGATCTCCTCGTCATCGCCGGCCTCGGTGCGCCGAACTGGGACGTCTCGGCCGCCGGCGATCATCCCAACAATTTTCCGCTCTGGGGCGCGATGGGCGGCGCCTCCATGATCGGGCTTGGGCTGGCGCTGGCGCAGCCCAAGCGAAAAGTGCTCGTGATTACCGGCGATGGCGAAATGCTGATGAACATCGGCTCGCTCGCGTCAATCGCGGTGGAAGCGCCGAAGAATCTGACGATCGCCGTCCTCGATAACGAGCGCTTCGGCGAGACCGGCATGCAGAAAACCCCGACCGCTTTCGGCGTCGACCTCGCCGCCATCGCCACCGCCTGCGGCATCCGCACCTCGCGCATCGTCCGCACACAGGCCGAAGTCACCGAGCTGCGCGACCTCGCGCATGAGGGAAGGGGAACGGCCTTCGCGCAGATCAAGATCAATCCCGAGGCGCTGGCGTTCGTGATGCCGCCGGCGGACGGCGTCATCCTGACGACGCGCTTCCGGCAATCGGTGCTGGGAGATGAGGCGCTGTTTAATTGAGGCTGGGTGCTACGACCGAACTCGTCATGCCCGACCTTGTGCCGGGCATCCACGTGCCATCTGCCATTGTGCGAGAAGACGTGGATGGCCGGGACATCTGCGCGAAGACGCGCTTCGCGCTTTGGCCCGGCCATGACGGCGAGAGAGTGTGCTCCCCTACGTCGTCATGTTGATCTTCCAGAGCCCTTCCTTCGAAAGCTGCTGAATCTCGGTCACGATCAGCGTCGCAATCGTCGTCGTTGCGATCGACGGCGGATGGGCGATCGGCGAGGCCAGGATCAGTTCGCGCGACACCGACGGACTGACGGCGGCCATCTCCAGGCGTTTCGCCGCCACCTCGGTGCGGATCGCGGACGGCGGCAGCAGCGTATAGCCGAGCCCTTCCTCCATCAGGCTGATCTGGGCGCGGTAGGAATCGACCTCGATCATCGCGTCGAGCTTCAACTTCTCGCGCGCCAGCGCCTTCTCAAGCAGCGCCCGCAAGCCATGCGAAACGCTCGGCAGGATCAGCTTCTGCTTCACCAGCCATTTCAGGTCGACCTGCTTCCGCTTGCCGAGGCCCGACCCCGGCGGCCCGACGGCGACGATATCCTCACGGCCGATCGACTGGACCTGAAGATGCAGGTCGACCGCGGGGCCGTAGATGATCGCGAGATCCATTTCGCCGCGGTGCAGCCACTCGACCAGATGCCCGCCATAGCTCTCCACGATGCGCAGCGAGACGTCGGGAAATTCGCTGATGACGCGGCGGGCGAACCGTCCGGACAGCACCGCGCTCACCGTCGGCACCAGCCCGAGGATGACGCGGCCCGACGGATTGCCGTTCGCCGACTTGAGATCATCGCTGACCTGTTCGATCTGGCGGATCAGCCCGGTGGTGCGGTCGAGCAGCATCCGGCCGGCGCTGGTCAGGAGCATGCCGCGGCCGTTGCGGACGAACAGCTCGACGCGAAGTTCGTGCTCGAGCAGCTTGATGTGCCGGCTGAGCGCGGGCTGGGCGGCGCGCAGCCGGTCGGCCGCCTTGCTGAGGCTGCCGAGTTCCGCGACGGCGCGGAAGGTGCGCAATTGTTTGAGGTCCATCGGATGCCTAGGTGCTCATTCAGCGGGCATCATACGCGGTTTCGGGCAAGTCCGTGCAATTAGAACAATGCTCCCATGACATGAGAGTTAATGGGTTGCCGGGCGTGACGGGCCGCGCGCGATACTGCTATTGACGGAAGTACGGTCCACACCTGGAATTTCCGATTCATGACCTTCCCGTCCGTCACCCCATCCGAAATACGCACCGCGCTGCTGCTGCGCGAGGAAATCGCGCTGCTCGATGTCAGGCACGAGGCCGTCTTCGCCACCGGCCATCCCCTGTTTGCCGCCAACATGGCGGCTGACAGGATCACGCTGGAGGCCGAAGCGCGGATGCCGCGTAAGGACCTTCCGATAGTCCTTTACGATGACGGCGAAGGCCTCGTTGCCATGGCGGCGGACCGCCTGAAAGCCTTGGGCTACACCGATGTCCGTTTACTCGAAGGCGGGCTGCAGGGCTGGAAACAGGCCGGCTACGAACTGTTCCAGGACGTCAATTCCTATGCCAAGGCGTTCGGCGAACTGGTGGAGGCACGCCGACACACGCCTTCGCTGGCTGCCGAGGAAGTCGGCGCCTTGATTGCGAATAACGCCAACATTCAAATCCTCGATGTTCGCCGGTTCGACGAATACGCGACCATGAATATCCCGGGCTCGATCAGCGTGCCGGGCGCGGAGCTGGTGCTGCGCGCGGGCCGCGCTGCGCCGGATTCCGAAACCACCATTATCGTCAATTGCGCCGGCCGCACCCGCTCGATCATCGGTACCCAGTCGCTGATCAATGCCGGCGTCACCAACAAGGTGCGGGCGCTGCGCAACGGAACGATCGGCTGGACATTGGCTAAACAGGATCTCGAACACGGCTCCAACAGGCGCGGCGAGATCGGCACCATCGCGGGCGGTGAAGCCAGCGCGCGTGATGTCGCCTATCGCGCGGGCGTCCGGCACATCGGCCTCTCGGAAGTCGCGGCACTGCAGGCGCAGGCCGATCGCACGCTGTATCGCTTCGATGTGCGCTCGGAAGAGGAATACACCGCCGGCCATCTCGCAGGCTTTCGCCATTACCCCGGCGGGCAACTGGTGCAGGAGATCGACATGGCGGCCCCGGTGCGCGGCGCGCGCATCGTGCTGACGGACAATTTGCGTGTCCGCGCCGACATGACCGCGTCCTGGCTCGCGCAGATGGGATGGGAAACCTATGTGCTCGAAGGCGGCTATGACCGCGCGCTGGAGATCGGGCCGCCGCTTGCGATCCCAAAGCCCGACCCGTCACACCGCTACCGCCGTCCCTATGAGGGCACCGATATCAAGGAAAGCGCGATGCAGGCCTATCTCGACTGGGAATACGGTCTCGTCGAGCAGCTCCGCCGCGACGCCACGCATGGATTTTTCGTGATCTGACGGGCCGGCGACGATGCGTAGGATGGGTGGAGCGCAGCGATACCCATCACTCGTCCGTGCCCATCATGCTCTCAAGCTTCTCCGCCGCATAATTCTCTCCGATCGACAGCGCGCAAATCCGCGAGAGCTGCACGTAGGAAAGTCCCGTCTCCTCAGCCCATTCGTTGAACTGCGCCTGCACCTTGGCGAGATCGCGCTTCGAAGTCACGGTCTCCGCAATGTCGAGCCCGGCATCGCGCAGGCACAGCACCACGTCCCTTGACGTGACAAATCCGTCCCAGCCGAGGAAGCGCAGCATCATCTGCCCGGTATTGCCGCCGAGCCGGCTGCCGCGCTTGGCCAGCAATTCGAGCAGCCCGACCTCATTGGGTGAGGGCCAGTTCGCGAGGAACTTGCCGAAACTGCCGTGCTCCCTGGCGATGTCCCGGACGAAGCTCGCATTGGCGCGCACCGACATGATCTTGGCGCCGTTGCGCACGATGCGCGTGTCCTTCATCAGATCGTCCCAGAACTCGTCCGGCTTCAGCGACAGCGGGCCCGGCCTGAAGCCGAGAAACGCCTTCTCGAAACCAGGCCATTTGCTCTCGATCACGCTCCAGGCAAACCCCGCCGAGAACACCCGCTTGGTCATTTCCGCGAGAATCCGGTCGTCGCCGAGCCTGGCGAGCGCCTTCGGGTCCGGCTTTGCCGGCAGCAGCTTGGCGAGCGCCTTGGGGCCGCCCTTGCGCTTCTCGGCCCGGGCACGAATGGTCCTGAACGCGGTCACAGTGTACGGCCCCCTTGAACGCGGGCTGATGTGAAAAACATGCGCGAAACGCCTCAAAACCGCAGTGTAGCCGATCGTTCCGGGATTCCCAGCGTCGCGGTGCATGCGGCGTGAAAGGTTAACCGTCGCAGAAGTGATCGGCTGATCTGCAAAGAATGGATGGCGTATTGGCTGGTTTTCGCCTAAAGCATCCGCAACCTCAGTGAAATCGGTCAGGCCGTACGGCTGCGCTTCGTGAAACGCGCAGCTTCGAGCCATTTCGGTTCGGGGCGGTATTCAACATTTCCGGCTGATAGAGCCAACCTAAGGTCTGACATCTCGTGACATTATTGCCCACCCATCCGCCGCTCGCCCGAGCTTTGGCGGAGCGTAACTTCGATCGGCTTACACAGGTCCAGACCGCGGTGCTGGCCGATGATGCCGCCGGTCGTGACCTGCTGGTTTCCGCGCAGACCGGTTCCGGCAAGACGGTTGCCTATGGTCTGGCACTTGCGAACAACCTGCTTGATGGCGCGGAGCGGTTCGAGCGCGCCGCGGCCCCCTTGGCATTGATCGTCGCGCCGACCCGCGAGCTGGCGCTGCAGGTGCATCGCGAACTCGCCTGGCTCTATCAATATGCGGATGCGCGCGTCGTTTCCTGCGTCGGCGGCATGGACCCGCGCCGCGAGCAGCGTGAGCTTGCCGCGGGCGCCCACATCGTGGTCGGCACGCCCGGGCGGCTCTGCGATCATTTGCGGCGCGGCCGGCTCGACGTTTCGGAACTGAAGGCGATCGTGCTCGACGAGGCCGACGAGATGCTCGATCTCGGCTTTCGAGAGGATATGGAATTTATCCTTGAGGCGACGCCGGAGGACCGGCGGACGCTGTTGTTTTCGGCGACATTGCCGCGCGGCATCGTCGCGCTGGCGAAAGAGTATCAGCAATCGGCCTTTCGCGTCGAAGTCGCGGGCGAGGAAGGCGGCCACGCCGACATCGAGTACCGCGCCATCCGGATTGCTGCCGGCGATGTCGAGCACGCCGTCGTCAATATTTTGCGGTTTTTCGAATCGCCGGGCACGCTGGTGTTCTGCAACACGCGCGATGCCGTCCGGCATCTGCAGGCGACGCTGCTGGAGCGCGGCTTCTCGGTGGTGGCGCTGTCGGGCGAGTTGACCCAGAACGAGCGGACGCTGGCGCTGCAAGCCCTGCGCGACGGCCGCGCCCGTGTCTGCGTCGCCACCGACGTCGCGGCGCGTGGCATCGATCTGCCGAACCTCGATCTCGTCATCCACGCCGATATTCCGAATGATCCGGAAGTCATGCAGCATCGCTCCGGCCGTACCGGGCGCGCCGGCCGCAAGGGTGTCAGCGTCTTGCTGGTGCCGCCGGCACGCAAGCGCCGAGCCGAGATGCTGCTCAATCTGGCCGGCATCGATGCCGCCTGGGGTTTGGCACCGCAGCCGGATGAAATTCGCAAGCTCGATCAGGAGCGCATGCTGCGCGACGATCTGTTCGCGGCGGAGACGACGCCTGAGGATCTGGCGCTCGCGCAGGCGCTGCTTGCCGAACGGTCGGCAGAGGATATCGCCGCGGCGCTGGCGCGGCTCTATCGCGCGCGGCTTCCGTCGCCCGAGGACATTGTCGGTCCCGGCGAAGATCGCGTCAAATCGCGCGCGGAACGTGCGCGGGAGAGGGCCGATCGCGAGGCCGGACGGGGGTCGAAGCCTGCGAAATCATCGCCGCGCCATCGCATGGCGGAGGATTCTGTCTGGTTCAGCGCGGCGATCGGACGCCGGAAGAATGCCGAAGCGCGCTGGCTGCTGCCGATGCTGTGCCGTCGCGGCGGCATCAAGAAGGAAGACATCGGCGCTATCCGCATTCTCGATACCACCACCGAGTTCGAGATTTCCGCGCGCACGGCTGAACGTTTCGCCGCGCAAATTCGCCGTCCCGACAAGGAAGACAGTATCCGCATCGAGGCGCTCGCAGGCGCCCCATCGCGCGAGCCGGTTCGCGACGCGCCGGCGCCTAAGCACTTCGCCAAGAGGGCTGAAGGCGCCGACAGAGCGGGGTTTGACAAGAAACCGCGTTACGATACCAAGAGGCGGGATCGAGGCGAGCAGGCACACGCGGGAAAGCCGCGGCATGAAAATGGAGCGTCTGCAAAGCCCGCATTCGGAAAGAAGAAAAAGAAGAAGTTTCGCGATTGACCGGCGCGACCATCGCTGAACGCGCCGGCGCTCACCTGCCACGCAGATGAGGAGCTATCATGAGCGTCTACATTATCGCCCAGTTGAAGTTCACTCGCCGAGAACTCTACGAGGTGGCGCCGCTCAGCCCGGGACTGTCGCTGCCATTCGACTAGAAGCAGCGTTGTTTGCAGGTTCCATGCTCGGCATTGTTGCATTTCGGAACATCACCGAGGCCGGGTTTCGCCGGACCATTCTTGTGCTATTGCTGTTGTCAGGGGCTTCGCTCGCGTTGGCTTGATGGTTTGATCACGGCCGAAGGCAGCTAGGCCGGAAAAACCAAGAGCATTGGCCAAAGAGAATCATGACCGCACATCAGCGCGACGTCTCCGTCTCGATCGATCCCGTGAAACTCGACCGCCTCGCCGAAGTCGCGGTCAAGGTCGGCTTGCGGCTGCAGCCGGGACAGGACTTGCTGCTGACCGCGCCCTCGGTCGCGCTGCCGCTGGTGCGCCGGATTGCCGAACATGCCTACAAGGCCGGCGCTGGAATCGTGACCCCGTTCCTGTCGGATGAGGCGATCACGCTGGCGCGCTATCGCTACGGCCAGAACGAGAGTTTTGATCGCGCCGCCGGCTGGCTCTATGAGGGCATGGCGAAGGCGTTCACCGCCAACACCGCGCGGCTGGCCATTGTCGGCGACAATCCGATGCTGCTGTCGGGCGAAGATCCGGTGAAGGTGGCGCGCGCCAGCAAGGCCAACTCGGTCGCCTATCAGCCGGCGCTCGAAAAGATCGTCAATTTCGATACCAACTGGAACATCATCGCCTATCCGAGTCCGTCCTGGGCGAAGCAGGTTTTCCCCGATGTTCCGGAGGACGTCGCGGTAGCAAAACTGGCGGACGCGATCTTTGCGGCGTCGCGCGTCGATCAGGACGGCGCCGTCGCCGCCTGGGAAAAGCACAACGCCGTGCTGCGCGAGCGGACCGAATGGCTGAACGGCCAGCGCTTCCACGCGCTGAAATATTCCGGCCCGGGCACCGACCTGACAATCGGCCTCGCCGATGGCCACGAATGGGAAGGCGGCGCCTCGACCGCCAGGAACGGCATCACCTGCAACGCCAACATCCCGACCGAGGAAGTCTTCACCACGCCGCATTGCCGGCGCGTCAGCGGGCACGTCGTCTCCTCGAAGCCGCTATCCTACCAGGGCACGCTGATCGACAACATCGCGGTGCGGTTCGAGGAAGGCCGCATCGTCGAGGCAAAAGCCTCGCGCGGCGAGGAGGTCTTGAAGAAGGTGCTCGACACCGATGAGGGCGCGGCCCGTCTCGGCGAGGTGGCGCTGGTGCCGCATTCCTCGCCGATCTCCAAAAGCGGCCTGCTGTTTTTCAACACCCTGTTCGACGAGAACGCCGCCTCCCATATCGCGCTGGGCCAATGCTACTCGAAATGCTTCGTCGGCGGCGACAAGCTGACCCCACAGCAGATCGCGGCGCAAGGCGGCAACAAGAGCCTCATTCACATCGACTGGATGATTGGATCAAGCGAGACCAATATCGACGGCATTCACGCCGACGGAAGCCGCGTGCCGGTGTTCCGCAAGGGCGAGTGGGCGTAAGGTCGCGGCTCCACGCGGGCCGTGATCAATCGAGTTTCAGCTTGTAGAATTCCCTCGCGGTCCCGGAGAACAGCGCGGTCTTCTCGGCTTCGCTGTATTGCGCGGCCAGCCGCTTGAAGGCGTTGAAGATCACCTGATAGCTGCACTGGCCTTTATCCGGCGGAAAATTGCTTTCGAACATGCATCGATCGGGCCCGAACGCCTCGATGCAGGTTTCGATATAGGGACGCCACGCGGCTGCGGCTTCCTCGGAAGATGGCGGCTTGGGCCGCAGATGAAAATCGTAGCCGAGCAGGCACATCGCGAGCCCGCCGAGCTTGACGACGACGTTTTCACATTTGGCGATTTCCTGGATCGAGGCCTTCCACACTGGAAAGACTTCCTCGCGCCGGTTGGCGTAGCTGCCGATACCGGCAGGACCACCACAATGATCAAGCACGATTCTCGTGTCCGGAAAGGCGCGGGCGAGATCGGTGAGTTCGCCGATCTGCGGATGAAACAGCCAGGCGTCGAAGCTCAGGCCCAATGGTGCGAGGCAGGCAAAACCCTTGCGGAAGGTGCTGTCGAGCAACAGCCCTTTCGGCCGCGTCGTATACATGCCGGCCACGTTGGGATCGGCATCCCAGGCGGAGGAATGCCGGATGCCGCGGAAGCGGCCGTTGCCGGCAACGATCTCCGCCTCCAGTACCGCCTTGGCGCCTTCGCCGAGCAGCAGGTTGACGTGACTGACGATGCCGGCGCAGATCGCGGCCTTGCCGTAGCCGCCGCTCGCGGCCATCGCCGCCACGCCATTCGCAAACTCGACCTCACCGACGGGCCGGAACGCCTCGGGGCCGTGCGCGCGGTACATCGAGCGGCAATCGACATAGACGGTGGCGACGATGTTGTGGCCGGAGGCAATGTCGGCCGCCATCTCCTCGATCATGTAGCGCAGACCGCCGCGGTCCCAGAGATGGTGATGCGGGTCGACGATCGGGCGGGCGGGATCGATGATCTCCTCGGTGTGCTGCGCGAGCCAGTCCTCGCGCGGATCGGCGTAGAGCCCGCTTCTGGAGGCGGGTGCAGTGCTGGCGGCCATGAGTTTCGCTCCTCTGATTTTGTTATTGGTGGCCGTTGTCGTGAGCGCTTCAGTCCGGCAGGCCGCGGATGAAATCGATGATCGCGGCGCTGACCTCGCTCGGGCGTTCCTGCTGGGTCCAGTGTCCGCAGCCGGACAGAATTCGCACGTCACGCAGCGTCGTGACGAACTGCCTGAGGTTGGCGAGATGCTGGTCCATGCCAGGAGGAGCAGCCATCACCATGTCATGGTCGCCGGCGACAAAGAGCGCGGGGACCTTCACGGTGACGTCTGCAAACGCCGCCATCAGCTCCCAATTGCGGTCGACGTTGCGATAATAGTTGAGCGGACCGCGGAAACCGGTGCGCTTGAATTCGCCGGCATAGAAATCGATGTCCGCGTCGGTGAGCCACGCCGGCAACGTCGTCGTCGTCGATCCTTGCAACATGCCTCCGCCGCGCGGAACCATGCCGGGCGTTCGCGTGATGCCGCCGCGCGCTGCGGCGTCCCGGAATGCCGCCGCGCCTTCGCCCGCCGCGCCGTAGAGCATGCGGAGCACGGTGACCCGTGGATCCCGCTCCATCTCGGCCTCCGCTACGCCCGGCTCCTGAAAATAGAGTTGGTAGAATTGCGCGTCCGCCGTCTGCGGCATCACGCTGGTCGGGCGCGCCGGGCCACGCGGCCGAAGCGGCACGCTGAGGCTTGCAACGGCGCGGAAGCGATCGGGGCGCAGGCGTGCCGATTGCCAGGCGATTTGCGCGCCCCAGTCATGGCCGACGATAACGGCAGTTGGCGCTTCGAGGGCATCGAGCAGCCCCACCAGATCACCGATTAGATGGAAGATCGTGTATTGATCGATTGCCTCCGGCCGGTCGCTCTTGCCGTAGCCGCGCATATCAGGAGCGACGGCGTGGAAGCCGGCGGCGGCCAGCGCGGTGAGCTGATGGCGCCAGGAATACCAGGACTCCGGGAATCCGTGACACAGGATCACCGGCGGCCCGTTGCCTTGCTCGGCGATATTGAGGCGGATACCGTTGCTCTCGATGGTTCGCTGTGTCGGTCCGCTCAAGTTTCTCTCCCCTTGCATCGTCTTCGCTGCGAAATTCCACCGCGATCACACCCCATCCAGAATGATCACCGTCGGCGTGCCCGGCAGTGTATCCCGTGAAATCTTCAGCGTCCGCTCGGTCCGCTGGTCGATGACGAATTGCTGGCCGATCAGCCGCATGAATTCATCGAGCGGGGTGGCGAAGCGGTGCATCGGCAGCACCACGGCAGAGCGCAGCCGTTTGGTGATCTCGGAGACACCGTCGAGGGACATCGTATAGGTGCCGTCGATCGGCACCATGACGATGTCGAGCCGGCCGATCGCCGCGAAATGCGTATCGTCGAGCTTGTGATGCAGATGGCCGAGATGGCCAATGCAGAGGCCGGCGACCTCGAAGATGAAGATCGAGTTGCCGTCCTTGATCATCGCGCCGGAGCCCTCGCCGTAGTAGCGGCGGATGTCGGTAGGGACGTTGCGGATATAGACGTCGCCGATCCGCGTTGAGACATGCGCCGCCTGTCCGTTCTCTCCCCAGCCATGCAGGACGTGCGGGATCTTGGGATCCGGAAACAGAGTGTAGTGCGTCGAATGCGCCCGGTTCATGGTGACGACGTCGGGCAGGCGGCCGGTCCGGTAGACACCGTTGAAATCGGTCCCGATCCGCACGCCCTCGGGCGTGTCGATATAATAGGTGGAATGTCCGACATAGGTGATCGCGACTTGTTCCTGCTTCGCAGCGACACGCCGAAGACTGACCGGCAACGCGCGCGGCGGCCCGTTCGCCATCGCGAGGCATTCGCTGCGCAAAGGCTGCTGCTGGGCGGCCGCCGGCACGATCAGCGAAGTGAGGAAGGCAAGGGCGACAGCAAGGGATACATTAAGCGATCGCAACATGGCATGACCCATCCGCGGCAAAGGCCGCAGGCCGCACTGTATCGCCGAATTCCGTGGACGTCATGATGGCATTCGCGCACGGCAGCGTGCCGGATTTGCTTCATTGGGGGCGGACAAATGCCGTATTGTAATATGCACCCAAGGAGTTCGCCGTGACTGAAAAGGCCGCCGCCTCGCCCCCGCGCACCCCGTCATCGAAGCGGCTGGAGCCGTTGCGCCAGGTCGATGCCGGTGTCCTCAGTATCGCCTATTACGAGGCGGGTCCCGCCGATGGACCGGCCGTGATGCTCATGCATGGCTTCCCCTACGACATCCATTCCTATGTCGACGTCGCGCCGCAACTGGCGGCCCAAGGCTGCCGCGTCATCGTTCCCTATTTGCGCGGCTATGGGCCGACCCGGTTTCGTAGCTCCGCGACGCCGCGCTCGGGCGAGCAGGCGGCGGTCGGCGCCGACATGATGGCGCTGATGGATGCGCTTGGCATCCGCCGCGCGGTGTTAGCGGGCTATGACTGGGGTGGCCGCGCGGCCTGCGTCGGTGCCGCGCTGTGGCCGGAGCGTTGCATCGGGCTTGTCTGCGTCAACTCTTACCTGATCCAGGATATCGTCAACGCCATGGCGCCGATGCGCCCCGAACGCGAGCTGGCGCTGTGGTACCAGTATTATTTCCAGCTCGAGCGCGGCCGCGCCGGCCTTGCCGCCAACCGGCGCGAGATCGCCAGGATACTGTGGACACAATGGTCGCCGAACTGGCCGTTCGACGATGCCTGTTTCGATCGGACGGCAGTCGCCCACGACAATCCCGACTACGTTGATGTCGTGATCCACAGCTATCGCCACCGCTTCGGCCTTGCCGAGGGTGATCCGCAATATGCTGATATTCAGCGCAGGCTGGCGGCGCTGCCTCCCATCACCGTATCAACGATTACATTGGACGGGGCAGGCGACGGCGTTGCGCTGGCAACCGATGGCACCGCCAGCGCGCCAAAGTTTACCGGCCATCGCGTTCATCGCGTGGTGCCGCGCGCCGGGCACAATCTGCCGCAGGAAACGCCCGAAGCGTTTGCGGAGGCGGTGATGGAGCTGATCCGCGGCTAGGTCGACTTTGCCGCATGGCAAGTCGTGCCAAAAATCGTCATCCTCGCCGCGCAAGTCCTCTTCAGAAGGACAGAATTTTACGGGGCGAAATTCCATGGCAAAGCGTCACGTCTTGCTTGCGATCTGGCTGGTGTCCTTTGCCTCGATCACATCGGCCTCCACGTCGGCCTCGGCCGAGGAGTTCCCCAGCCGTCCGATCACCTGGGTCGTGCCATTCGCGCCGGGCGGCATCACCGACACGACGTCGCGCATCGTCGCCGAGGAAATGTCGAGGACGCTTGGCCAGTCGGTGGTGATCGATAACCGTGCTGGCGGCGGCGGGGCCGTCGGCACCGAGCAGGTGGCGCGTTCCAAACCCGATGGCTACACGATGATCTACGGCACGCAGGGCACGATGGCGGCCAACGTCACGCTGCGCAAAAATCTGTCGTACGATCCGCTGGCGAGTTTTCTGCCGGTGCATCTGGTCGGCGAGAGCCCGAACCTGTTCGTCGCCTATCACGGCGCGCCCTATAATTCGGTGCCGGAGTTCATCGCCTACGCCAAACAGAATCCGGGCAAGGTGACGTTCTCCTCTTCGGGCGTCGGCACCGCGACGCATCTGGTCGCCGAATTGTTCAAGACTGTCGCCGGCATCGAGATGCAGCACGTGCCTTACCGAGGCAGCGCGCCGGCGCTGAACGACATGATCGCCGGCCGCGTCGATGTCATGTTTGACTATCCGGTCTCGGTCGGCCCGCATGTCGAGGCCGGCAAGCTGAAGGTGCTGGCCACGACCGCGCCGGAGCGCTTGCGTGCATTCGCTGATGTGCCGACCATGGCCGAACTCGGCATGAAGGAAATGACCACCCAGAGCTGGTCCTCGATCATGGTGCCCGCAGGCACGCCTGCGCCGGTCGTCGACCGGCTGGCGGCAGCCGCGCATGCCGCGCTGACGTCGGAACGCGTGCGCACGCATTTCGAGAAGCTCGGCACCCGCCCGATGACGCTGCAGAAGGCCGAGATGATCCCGTTCATCGAGAAGGAAATCGTGCGCTGGCGCGACGTGATCGAACGGGCGGGGCTGGAGAAGCAGTAGCTTCCGTATGGTCCGTCTCGGCTTGTCAACGGCTTGGGCAGCTAGCTCGTCATGGCCGCGCTTGTCCCGGCCATCCACGTCTTTCTCGCCCAAGTGAACCGAAGACGTCGATGCCCGGGACAAGCCCGGGCATGACGGAGAGGTCAGTCGCCTTTGTAGCCCCACCTTCGCGCAATGACGTCGTTCATTTCATTGATCGAAAGCGACTTGCCCTTTCGCTTCGTTTTTAGGAGCCCGAAAACATCGGAAATCTTGCCGGTCGATCGAGCTGCCTTAATCTCTATTGTCCCGTTGGGAAGCTTGCTTATGGTGACTTTGCCGCCTGGACGCACGCCTATGTGCTCAAGCAAGTCCCTGCGCAGGGTGACCCGACCTTTGGCGGTGACGACAAGTGTGCCCATAGGAAATCTCAGAATTGATCTCTGAACAGTGAGGCAGGAGAGGCTAACATTCAAGGTCAACTGGGATAGCATCGCCCCGGACGAGCCTTTAGTCCCGCCGCGGACTGATCTTCCACGTCGCAGCCAGAATGCCGACGGTCAGCGCGCCGCTGATCAAGGCGGCGATCGGAATCGTGACCGCGAGCGCCGCAGTCGCAGCCCAGCCGATCGAGCAGAAGGCTTCCGCGAATGTCGCCAGCCGCGACGAGGTCTGGCGGCGGCGGAATTGGCTGCGCTTGGCCTGCACGCGAAACCAGAGCTGGATCGCAGCCGCCGAGACGGTTGCGACGATGACGCCGAGCGCGGTGACGATTGCCTGCGTTACGGAAGCAAACGCCAGCGCTGCAATCAGCGGTGCGAAGATGGCACCGATCGAGAGAAGCACCACCTCGACCTTGGCGCGGATCACGCGCGACGGCGGCAGCGGTGCGGTCGCGACCAGGTCGGCAGCGTCCTCGCCCGAGATCGTCAGCCAGGCGAGGCCACCGGCAAGCTGACCGGCCGCCATCACGATCACGGGCGTTATCAGTACGATCGCGTCCGAGCTTTCGGAAAAACTTCGCCACAGCATCAGGGCCGGCGGCACCAGATAGAGCAGTTGCATCAGGCTTTGCGACAGCAGCCACGGGTCGCGCCGCAACAGCAGGAATTCCTTGGTGCGCAGCGCCTGTTGCCGCGTACCGCCGCGAAATGCCGTCGCGCGCGGCCCGCGACGGACGGTGCGGGCGGTTGCGGCGACGCTGACGACGGTATCGGCAAATTTCGGCGAGAAGACTGCCATCACGACGCCGAGCAGCAGGAGCCCGCCGGCCATCAGCCACGACAGTACCATGCCATCGCCGATCGCCGCGCGCGCCGGCCACCACAGCGGGCTGTCGAGCGCCGGCGCATAGGCTGACGCGGCATCGGAGGTCAGCACCGTAAAGCGAGACAACGTCCCGTAGGAAAGGATGGCAGCGACCTGGAGCGCGATGACGAAGCCGGCGCCGATGATGGCCGCCACGATCTGCGCGACGAGGCGGGTACGGCTTGGACCGATCAACCTGAACAGCGCGACCGTGATTGCGATCGCAACGGCCGCGGCTGAAAGGCCGATGGCGATGACGACGCCGAACGCAGAAAGCCATCGGATGCCGCCGCCGATCACGAGAACGTCGACAAAGGGCGTCGACAGCAACAGCGCCATCCCGATCACGGACAGCCCGATCGCCGCGATTCGTACCGAGAACACGTTGGCGAGGTTCGCCGGCGACGACATGATGAGATCGAGATCGGCGCGGGCGTAGAACACCCGCGTCACCGATTCGATGGCCTGCGACAGCATCAGGGCCCAGGCGAGGAAGATGGTCGCCGTGATGACGATCAGTTCCGGCTTGCCGAGCGGGGCTTGCAGATCGGCGAAGCGGCCGATCACGGCATAGGCCGGCAGGTGCATGATGGCGACGAACACGGTCAGGGCGATGATCGCGCGCTTTCGCTTGCCACGTCTGCCGGCAATCATCGCCAGCCATTCGCGCCAGGCCAGACGGATCTCGTGGCGGGCAAACCAGGTGAGCGCCGCGGCCGAGCTCATGCGGCGGCCGCCTCGGCATCGACGAGCGCGATGAACATGTCTTCGAGGCTGGTGTCGTTGCTGCCGTTCTGCTGGCGCAGCTCAGTGAGCGTGCCTTCGGCCACCAGCCGTCCCGCGGCGATAACGCCGATACGGTCGGCCATCCGCTCGGCGACTTCGAGAATATGCGTCGTCATGATCACGGTGCAGCCTGCACGGACGCGCTCCTGCAGCAATCCCTTGACGTGACGCGCCGACAGCGCATCAAGGCCGGTCAGCGGCTCGTCCAGGATGATCAGTTTGGGATCGTGAACCAGCGCGCCGGCCAGCGCCACCTTCTGGCGCATGCCCTTGGAAAATCCCTCACAGCGTTCGTGCAGATGCGGCTCCAGCCCGAGCGACACCAGAAGCTGCAGCGCCGAGGGGCTGGAAACCGCGGGATCGATGCCCCAGAGGCCGGCAACGAATTCGAGATATTCCAGCGGCGTCAGCTTGTCGTAGATCATCGGCTCGTCGGAGACCCATGCCATGATCTGCTTGGCGGCGACGGGATCGGCAAGCGCGTCGATGCCCCAAATGGCGACCGAGCCATTATCGGGCTTGAGCAGGCCGGCGACCATCCGCAACGTCGTGGTCTTGCCGGCGCCGTTGGGGCCGAGCAGGGCGTAGAACTCGCCGGTCCGAATGGTGAGGTCGAGCGCGTCGACCGCCGGGCGGTCAAAACGCTTCGTTAACCCTCGCACTTCGAGCGCCAATACATCTGACTTCATGACTTCCGGGCGATCCAGTTGTTCCTTGCGGACCATGCACCGAAGAGCTTTCGGCGCGGTGAATCTTGCACGCCAAATCGCAGCAAACCCCGCAACTTCCCGGACTGCGGCATTTCTCCGCAATTGTTAACGGCGCGGCACGCAGCGCTTTGTTGACAGGGCTCGGCGCTTTGGGCTCAATGCAGCGGGACATATGCAGCTGTTCGGCATCGTGGATGCCGGGTAGCGTGTAGACACAAGATGCAGAAAAGGCGGTCGAAAGAATCGCCTGGCATCGGGGAGGGAAATGATGCTGGACTTCGTTCAGCAGCTGGTGAGTGGCATCGCGCTCGGCTGCGTTTACGGCTTGATCGCGCTCGGTTTCGTGCTCGTTTACAAGGCAACCGAGGTCGTCAATTTCGCCCAGGGCGATTTGATGATGCTGGGCGGGTTCTTCGCCTTCACATTTATCGGCATGCTCGGCCTCAATTACTGGCTCGGATTCGCCGGCGCAGTCGCGGCTATGGCGCTGTTCGGCATGCTGGCCGAACGCGTGGTGGTGCGGCCGATCCTCGGCTATCCGCAGTTTTCGATCATCATGGCGACGATCGGGCTCGGATACTTCCTGCGCTCCGTGGTCGGCATGATCTGGGGCACCGACGATTTCAAGATCGATACGCCGTTCAGCGATGGCGTGTTGCGGATCGGCTCGCTGGTGCTGGCATACGACAAGCTCTCGGTGATCGCCGCAACCATCATCCTTTGCGCGCTGCTTTATCTCTTCTTCAACCGCACCACGCTCGGCACCGCGATGCGTGCCAGCTCCGAGAACATGTTGGCCGCCTATTACATGGGCATTCCGGTCAAGCGCGTGGTGTCGATCGTGTGGGCGATCAGCGCGGCGGTCGCGACCGCTGCCGGCGTGCTGCTGGCGCCGATCACCTTCATTCACTCCAATGTCGGTCTCGTACTCGGCCTGAAGGCGTTTCCCGCCGCGGTGCTCGGCGGCTTCGGCTCCATTCCCGGCGCCGTGGTGGGCGGCGTGCTGATCGGCGTGATTGAGAGCATGGCCGGCTTCTATCTGCCGCAGGGCTGGAAGGACGTCGCGCCCTACATCGTTCTTCTGGTGGTGCTGTTGCTCAAGCCCGAAGGCCTGTTCGGTATTCATACGCGGAAGAAGGTCTAATGCGCTTCCTCTTCAAGACGGATTACGAAGACGACATCAGGCTGTTTCCGCACAGCGGATACGTCGTTTCCTACGGCATCCTGCTGGCGTTTCTTGTGATCGCGCCGTTCGTGCTGTCGAGCTATCTGGTCAGCCAGCTGGTGTTCGTCTGCATCTACGCCACGGTGGGCGTAGGCTTGATGATTCTCACCGGCTTCACCGGGCAGGCCTCGCTCGGCCACGCCGCCTTTCTGGCGATCGGCGCCTATACGGCGGCCTATCTGCAGCAATACAACGTTCCGTTTCCGGTCTACTTCCTGGCCGGCGGCCTGTTGACCGGCGTGGTCGGTGCGCTGGTCGGTTTCCCGGCGCTGCGGCTGACGGGCATCTACCTCGTCATCGCGACGATCTCCTTTGCCTTCATCGTCGAGGAGGTGCTGGCCCGCTGGGAAAGCGTGACCCACGGCAATGAGGGCATGCGCGTCAAGACCTTGAGCCTGTTCGGGCAGGCGGTACCGCAAAACGGCTCGGCCTTCTACTTCCTCTGTCTCGGCGTGTTGATCCTGACCATCGTCGGCACGCTCAATCTGTTGCGCTCGCCCACGGGGCGCGCCTTCGTCGCGATCCGCGACAGCGAAACCGCGGCGCGCAGCATGGGCGTCAACGTCTCGCTCTACAAGGTGAAGTCGTTTGCGATCAGCGCGGCGATTACCGGATTGGCCGGTGTGCTGTTCGCGCACAAGCTCTCCTTCATCAGCCCGGAAATGTTCACGCTGCAGCTCTCGATCGAGTTCATCATCGTGATCCTGATCGGCGGCACCTTCAGCCTGCACGGCGCGGTGCTCGGCGCGATCTTCCTGGTCATGATCGATCCGTTCCTGACCTATCTGAAGGACGACTTGCCCGGCATCATCGCGGGAATCTTCGCAACGTTCGGCGCGGACAGCGTGACCGCGTCGAAGATTCACAGCAACGTCGCCGCCATTGCCTCCGCCAACGGATTGAAGGGCGCGATCTACGGGGTGATCATCGTGCTGTTCGTGCTGTTCGAGCCGCTCGGTCTGTACGGTCGCTGGCTGAAGATAAAACTCTTCTTCCAGCTATTCCCGCTCTGCAAGCGCGCCACCTTCAAGCGCCAGAAAATCTATGTGAAATCGGAGCGGAACCGATGAGCTATTTCCGTGCGGAAAACCTGTCTTTGCATTTCGGCGGCCTGAAGGCGGTCGATTCCGTCAGCTTCGCGGTGGAGAAGGGCGAGATTCTCTCGATCATCGGTCCCAACGGCGCAGGCAAGAGTTCAATCTTCAACCTGATCTCGCGGATCTATCCGCCCACGTCAGGCAGGATCTTTTTCGAAGACCAGGACATCACCGAGCAGCCGGCCTACGACATTGCCGGCCTCGGCATCGCCCGCACCTTCCAGAACATCGAATTGTTCGAGAATGCGACCATGCTGAGCAATCTGCTGGTCGGCCGTCACCGGCACTCCGCCACGCAGCTCTGGCAGGAATTGTTGTTCCTGCCGAGCGTGCGCGCGGGGGAAAAGGTCCATCGCCGCCGCGTCGAGCAGGTGATCGAATTCCTCGATCTCGAAGCCTATCGCGACAAGCTGATCTCCGGGCTGCCCTACGGCGTCCGCAAGGTGATCGAGCTTGCGCGTGCGCTGTGCTCGGAGCCGAAACTGATCCTGCTGGACGAGCCGTCGTCCGGGCTGAATGTCGAGGAGACCGACGACATGTCGTTCTGGATCCGCGACATGAAGACCGAGCTCGGCATCACCGTGCTGATGGTCGAACACGACATGACGCTGGTCAATCGCGTCTCCGACCGCGTGATTGCGCTCAACTACGGCCGTGTGCTTGCGATGGGCTCGCCGTCCGAGGTGCAGCGCCATCCCGACGTCGTCGCCGCCTATCTCGGCGCATGAGGGTGATGCCATGAGCGCTTCCGACACCATCCTCAAGCTCAGCAATATTGAGAGCTATTACGGACCGATCATGGCCATCAGAGGCATCAGCCTCGAGGTGCCGCGCGGCCGGATCGTCACTTTGCTCGGCGCCAACGGCGCCGGCAAGACCACGGTGCTCAAGACCATTTCCGGCATTCTCGATCCCCAAAAGGGCTCGATCGAATTTCTGGGCAAGCCGATCCAGCGCATGGAGGCCGACAAGATCGTGCGGCTGGGCTTAAGCCATGTGCCGGAGGGGCGCGAGGTGTTTCCGTTCCTCTCGGTGCGTGAGAACCTGATGATGGGCGCCTATCCGCGCAAGGACCGCGACGGCGTCGCCCAGGATATCGAACTTGTCTACGGCTATTTCCCGCGGTTGAAGGAGCGCATCAACCAGCCGGCCGGACAGCTTTCCGGCGGCGAGCAGCAGATGCTGGCGATCGGGCGGGCGTTGATGAACCGTCCGACCCTGCTACTTTTGGATGAGCCGTCGCTCGGGCTGTCGCCGATCCTGGTGAAAGAGATTTTCACGATCATCAAGCGCGTCAACGAGGAGCAGGGCATGTCGATCCTGCTGGTCGAGCAGAACGCCAAGGTCGCGCTGGAGACCGCCCATTACGGCTATGTGCTGGAAATCGGCCGGGTCGTGATGAACGATACCTGCGACCGGCTGATGAATTCAAAGGATATCCAGGAATTCTATCTCGGCGCCAAGGAAGAGGGCGCCCGCGGCGAACGGCGCTGGAAAAAGAAGAAGACATGGCGTTAGAAGGCTTGGCGTTAGAAGTCCTGGCGTTAACCTTCGCAGTCAAAAGCATGGCATTTAGAACGAGTTAGAGCTAGATTCAGGGCCTGCTTCAAGAAAGCAAGACCGGCTGACAAGACCGGCGAAGCAGGCGACAGAGGGAGGAAGAGGGCATGGCCAGACCGGCAGTGCTGACGGTCGCCGACACGATCGCGAAGAGTTTTCTGAAGTCCGTGGAAACCCGCGGCGACCGGCCGGCGATCCGCGAAAAGAAATTCGGCATCTGGCAGCCGACCAGTTGGCGCGAGTGGCTGCAGATATCCAGGGATATCGCCTTCGGCCTGCATGCGTCAGGCTTCCGGCCCGGCGACGTCGCCTCGATCATCGCCAACGCGGTGCCGGAATGGGTCTATGCCGACATGGGCATCCTGTGCGCCGGCGGCGTCTCTTCCGGAATCTATCCGACCGATTCATCGGTGCAGGTCGAGTATCTGATCAACGATTCCTCGACAAAAGTGATCTTCGCCGAGGACGAGGAGCAACTCGACAAGATCCTGTCGTGCCGTTCGCGGTGCCCGACATTGCAGAAGATCGTCGTGTTCGACATGGAGGGCCTGAGCGGCTTTACCGACCCCATGGTGCTGTCGCTGGCCGAGTTCATGGCGCTCGGGCGCAACCACGCCCAGGGGAAAGACGCGCTGTGGGACGAAATGATCGGAAGCCGCAACGCGAACGATCTCGCCATCCTCGTTTACACGTCCGGCACCACGGGCCCGCCCAAGGGCGCGATGCATTCCAATCGCAGCGTGACGCATCAGATGCGCCACGCCAACGATCTGTTTCCGTCGACCGACAACGAAGAGCGGCTGGTGTTCCTGCCGCTGTGCCACGTCGCCGAGCGGATCGGCGGCTACTACGTCTCGCTGGCGCTGGGATCGGTGATGAACTTCGCCGAAAGCCCGGAAACCGTGCCGGACAATCTGCGCGAGGTGCAGCCGACCGCCTTCCTCGCGGTGCCGCGGGTCTGGGAGAAGTTCTATTCCGGAATCACGATTGCGCTGAAGGACGCGACCAACTTCCAGAAATGGATGTACCGCAACGCGCTCGCGATCGGAAATCGCGTGACGGAATACAAGCTGCAGGGCGATACACCGCCATTGTCGCTGCGGCTCGCCAACGGCGCCGCCTACTATCTGGTGTTCCGCAACATCCGCCGCATGCTCGGTCTCGACCGTTGCCGGCTGGCCTTTACCGGCGCGGCCCCGATCGCACCCGATCTGATCCGCTGGTATCTCGCGCTCGGCATCGAGATGCGCGAGGTCTACGGCCAGACCGAGAATTGCGGTGTCGCCACCGTGATGCCGCCCGATCGCATCAAGCTCGGCTCGGTCGGCAAGGCCGCGCCCTGGGGCGAGGTCGCGATTTCACCGCAGGGCGAAATCCTGATCCGCGGCGATTTCCTGTTCATGGGCTATCTGAATCAGCCGGAAAAGACCGCCGAGACCATCGACGCCAAGGGATGGCTGCATACCGGCGATGTCGGCTCGATCGACAATGAAGGCTTCGTCAGGATCACCGACCGGATGAAGGACATCATCATCACGTCGGGCGGCAAGAACGTCACGCCGTCGGAAATCGAGAACCAGTTGAAGTTCTCGCCCTATGTGTCCGACGCCGTGGTGATCGGCGACAAGCGGCCGTATCTGACGTGTCTGCTCATGATCGACCAGGAGAATGTCGAAAAATACGCCCAGGATCACGACATTCCCTTCACCAATTACGCCAGCCTGTGCCGCGCGCCCGAGATCCAGGACCTGATCCATCGTGAGATCGAGGCGGTCAACGTCAACTTCGCGCGCGTCGAAACCATCAAGAAGTTCTACCTGATCGAACGTCAGCTCACGCCTGAGGACGAGGAGTTGACGCCGACCATGAAGCTGAAGCGCAGTTTCGTGAACAAGCGTTATGCCGCCGAAATCAACGCCATGTATGGCGAGCGGGCGGTGGCGTGAGCGGCGTGGACTTGAAGGCAACGGAACTTGAATCGGAATTTTTCGAACGGATTTTTTTGGAAACGGCGAAGGATTGAGAAGGCCCCACCCTTCGCTCAACACGGGCCAACGAAGAGGAGACTGCAATGTCGAAATCGTTTAGGGCGTTGGGCCTTGCGGTGAGCGCCCTTGCGCTGACCCAACTGCCGGCCGCAGCCCAGACCAAGGTTACCGATCAAGGCATCTCGGCGAGCGAGATTGTCATCGGCACCCATCAGGACCTGTCCGGCCCGATCAAGGTCTGGGGCGTTCCGGTTTCCAACGGCATGAAGATGGCGGCTGAGGAAGTCAATGCCGCCGGTGGTATCCACGGCCGCAAGATCAAGCTGATCCTCGAGGACAGCGGCTACGATCCGAAGCGCGCCGTGCTGGCGTCGCAGAAGATGGTCGAGCGCGACAAGGTCTTCGCCATGGTCGGTCCGATGGGCTCGCCCACCGTGCTCGCCGCACAGGACATCCTGTTCGATGCCGGCGTCTTGCAGCTGTTCCCGCTGACGGCGGCCGAATTCACCTTCAAGTTTGATCCGGCCAAGCCGCAGGAGCGACTGAAGTTCAACAATTTGCTGCCTTACGTCGAGAGCACGCGTGCGGCCGTCAAATACATGGTCGAGGGGAAGAACTTCAAGAAGCCCTGCATCATGCATCAGGACGACGAATACGGAAAGAACGTGCTTGACGGCTTCACGCAGCAGGTCACGGCGATGAAGCTGACGCCCGCTTCGGTCACGAGCTACAAGCGCGGCGCTTCCGACTTCAGCGCGCAGATCGCCAAGATGAAGTCCGACGGCTGCGACATGGTCGTGCTCGGTACGGTCATTCGCGAAACCATCGGTGCCATGGGCGAGGCCAAGAAGCTCGGCTGGGACGTCACCTTCCTTGGCGCCACGCCGACCAACGTGCTCGAAGTGCCGGCGCTCGGCAAGGACGCGGTCGAAGGCCTCTACGCGGCCTCGGGTTTCGAAATCCCGTACGAAGACACCGCAAAGGGCAAGGTCAAGGACTGGCTCGCCAATTACAAGAAGATGTTCGGTACCGACGCCAACACGCAGGCGATCATCGGCTACAACGCCATGATGACCTTCGCGTTCTACGCCGAGAAGGCAGGCAAGGACCTGACCGGCCAGAAGATGATGACCTCGCTGGAGTCAGGCGAGAAGTTCATGGACATCTTCAACTCACCGCCCACCAAGTTCTCCAAGACCGACCATCTCGCCAACACCATCACCCAGGTCCAGCAGGTCAAGAACGGCCGCTGGGTGCTGGTGAAGGAAGGCCTGATGTTCTGAGAGGGCGCTTCGCCCTTACGGTGAAGGCTTAACGACATAGGGGCTGCGCGAGATGATCGCGCAGCCCTTTCTTTTGCGCTGTCCCGGATTGCGCTTCGCTCCATCCGGGCTACGTTGCTCTGCGCGCCGCGGCGAGGTGACCTAGGCAACGACAAAGGGCTGCGCGATCGTCTCGCGCAACCCTTCTGCTTCGCCATGTGCTGCGGGGTTCGCGCTTGCGCGCGCGCCCCGCGATGACTTCGTCACTTCGGCCGGATCGCGTCCGCCGTGCCCTGGATAAAGGCCTGCAGCTTCGGGATATCCTCTTCCTTCAGCTTGCCGGTGAAGTCGGGCATGCCGCGGTCGCGGAACGGGCCCTTGAACACGATGTCCTTCAGGTTGGTGATGGTTTCCGGCGCGACATAGCCAAGGTTGCGGATGTTGCCGCCGTTGTCGACGCCGGGCACACTGTGGCAGGCGGCGCAGGCGGCGACATAGATGGCGGTGCCTTCAGGGATATCCTTCGGGTCGTACTTCACGCCCTTCAACAGGCCTTCGGTCTGGTACTTCACGAAGGCCGGCAGCGGCGCTTTGCCGTCGATCGCAAAGGTGTAGACCGTGCCCGGGCTCGACAGCTCGGTGACCCGTATCCATTGACCGATCACGCCGCCCCAACCGACCGCGATCGAGACATATTGCTTGCCGTCGAGCATGTAGGTCGAGGCCGCCGCGACCACGCCGGTCCCCGTCGGGCTTTCCCAGAGCTTCTCGCCGGTCGTGGCGTTGTAGGCGACGAAGCGGCCGTCGGCCGTGCCCTGGAACACCAGATTGCCGGCGGTGGTGAGGGTGCCGCCATTCCACGGCGCCACGTGCTCGACGCGCCAGGCTTCCTTTTGCTTGACGGGATCCCAGGCCAGCAGACGCCCGAATGCCGGATTTTTCGGTGGCGTGGCATTCAGCGCGAAGCCGAGATTCCAGCCCGTCGCGCTGGCGAACTTGCCGGGCTCGACGGCATTGTGCTTGAAGGCCTTTTCCGGCGTGAGGTTGGTGGGTATGCCCTGTGCCGGCAAATAAACCAGACCGGTCTGCGGATTGAACGACATCGGATGCCAGTTATGGGCGCCGGCCGGGCCGGGAATGCTGTCATAGGCTTCGTCGCCGCGTGCCTCCTTTATCTCGATGGGCCGGCCGTTGGCGTCGTAGCCGGTCGCCCAGTTCACATCGACGAAGTTCTTCGCCGAGATGAACTTGCCGTTGGTGCGGTCGATGACGAAAAAGAAGCCGTTCTTCGGCGCGTGCAGGATCACCTTGCGCGGCGCGCCCTCGATATTGATGTCGGCCAGGATCATCGGCTGGGTGGCGGTGTAGTCCCAATGGTCGCCGGGCGTTTCCTGGTAGTGCCAGGCGTACTTTCCGGTGTCGGCGTTGAGCGCGACGATCGAAGATAGATAGAGGTTGTCGCCGCCGGAGGGGCTGCGGACTTTCTGATTCCAAGGCGCGCCGTTGCCGGTGCCGATATAGACGAGGTTCAGATCGGGATCGAAGGTGATGGTATCCCACGCCGTACCGCCACCGCCGTTGATCCAGTATTTGCCGGCCGGATCCCAGGTCTTGGCCGCGGCCGCCATCGATTCATCCTCGAATGGCTTTGACGGATCGCCGGGTACGGTGAACCAGCGCCAAGCCTGGTTGCCGGTCTCGGCGTCATAGGCGGTGACATAGCCGCGCGCGCCGAATTCGGCGCCGCCGTTGCCGATCACCACCTTGCCGTTGAACACGCGTGGTGCACCGGTGATGGTGTAGGAGTGCTCCTTGCTGGCGACGGTGTCCTTTTCCCAGACCACCTTGCCGGTGACGGCGTCGAGCGCGAACAGCCGGCCGTCATAGGCGCCGAAATAGACCTTGCCCTTCCAGAGCGCGACGCCGCGGTTGACCACGTCGCAACAGCCCCGATAGCCCTTCTCGCGGTCGACCTTGGGATCGAAGGTCCAGAGCTGCTTGCCGGTGCGGGCGTCGATGGCGTGCACCACGCTCCATGACGCGGTCTGATACATGATGCCGTCGACCACGACCGGCGTCGCCTCGACGCCGCGGGATGATTCGAGCGGATAGCTCCACACCAGCCCGAGCTTCTTGACGTTGTCGGCATTAATCTGGTTGAGCTTGGAAAAGCGCGTCTCGGCATAGTCGAGGCCGATGGTCGGCCAGTCGTTCGAGGTCGCGGTATTGGCCTTGATCGACGCGCCGTCGACCGCCGAGGTGACGGCCTTGATGTGTTCGGGCGATCCCTTGGCTGGGCTCTGCGCGAACGCAGCGCTGCAGGATAGCGTCAGGCCCAGCCCGATGGCGATCGCGGCCTGCGCAAGGCGCGCCGATCGATGGGAAGTAACGGCAATTTCAGGAAGCAAACGGCAAGCGGAATCAACGCGCGGCGAACGTATCATCTCATTCCCTCCCCAGTGATCTCTAGCGGATCTGGTGGAATGCTATGCCGGTGAGAAGGATCGCGTCAATCAAAGCGGAGCGCGAAATGAAAAAGAGAAAATTTGTCTCGGCATGTTTTCGCCGAGCGAATGCAAGCTGGTATACCGGCTGCAGCGCACCATCCGCCACGATGGGCAAGGAGATCAGGCAAGGAAAGCAGATTGTTGTCAGCCGTCTCCGCGCAATATTTGCGCGCCGTCATTCGTCAGTCGGCGCGTTCGAATGGCGGTGACGCGGAGGTGGCCAGAGAACTCACGACGAGTGAAGCCACAGAATTGTTGCCCGAGGCGTCGGTGAGCAGGGGGGCATCGGCGTATCGCATCACGCCGTGCTGGCCGATCACAAATGTCGGCCGGAAGTTCCTGACGTCGGCATCTTCGACCATCGCCATGCGGCGGTTGTCGAGTGTCAGCCAGCGCCCGTCCAGCCGCGCGGCAGCTACCGCATGGTCCTCGCCGTGGATGGTATCGCGCAGGACCACGATCCTGAGATCGTCGGGCGCGAGGCCGGCGCGGCGCAGGGCGACGAATTTCGCAATCGCATAATCCTCGCAATCGCCGCCGCCACGCGCGAGCGTTGCGAGCGGCGAGGTCCAGACGTCGATCTGGCCGTGTTGGGCGAGGTCGCCCATCGGCCGGATGGCGAGATTGATGGCGCGGTTGATTTCACCGAGGCGAGCGCGGCCTTCGCGCAGCCGGGCGGCGTCCACGATGTCGAGGAATTTCAGCGCGGCGGGAGACACGCAGCCGTCACGATCGCCTTCGCAGAGCGCAAGCTGCACCATTTCGTCGTCGAGCCGGCGTTGCACGCTAGTCCATTTGTCGCGCAGTCCGCCGCTTGAAAGGGAAGATGCGGCAAGCCCGAACGGCTCGGGCGATTGAAGGGGCATCTCCACCGGCGCGGATCGCTCCGGCGTCTCCGCGCGCAGGTCGGCTGGCCCGAACCAGGCCAGGCCGCACGCGACGATGCCCGCACGCCATGCGCGCGCATAGGGTGATAGTCCCATCTGACGCCCCTTGTCCGGGCATCGGCTGGCTTTGTTCTGCCTGCGCGTGACCGGATCATTTCGGAATGGGCAGGATGGGCAAGGGTTCTTTTGATCTGTCTAAAACGATAGGGGGCGAGCCGGGAGTTTGCGAAACAGCCTGAACGTGGCCTTGTCAGTTACAGCTAATTTTATCGATCCACTCGAATTGGCGCTCATCAAAGCGGCTCGGTTATCCGGCAAGGGCTGCGGGATACGGGCAACGTTTACGGTTGCGAAAGGGTCACAGGTCATCGGAATTAACCTTGCCCGGGGGATCGCTTGGTGCGCGATTGCAACCTGTTCCAGACGGCTTGAAGGGCGGCGGCCTCTACTGGACCTTGGGAAGTGATCAGCCTTGGACGGCTGTCGCTTCCCTCAGGAAGCGCTAGGCGGTGCACTGCGGCAAAGATAAAGTATTATGACTGCTTATCTTTCTGCCTTGGGGAGGCGGTGCCCATTGTTCGATCAGTCCGAATTAAATCCGGCCTTTCCCTCGCCACACTCTCGCCCGACAATTTTTCCGGACCTTTTCGGTCCTGTTGCAGACTTACCCCATATTAAGGGTGTTTTCGGCGTACCTGCTTTTGTGTTCCTTACCTGCGTGGTATGAAAACCTCGCAGGGAAATTTCATACTTCTTAACCATTTAGATCGGTATCCCATTGAACTACGCCGGCAAATTCGGATCGGGTGAACTCGACCCTTTTTCCGGCGCGGATAGTGGCCTCGGGCCTCTGCTGTCATCGCACGGCCATCTTTCGACTCCCGGCAAGGTCCATGTCGACAAGGTTTCGACACATGCGCCGTCCGACGCCATCATTATTTCTGATGCCCATCTGCTGTTCCATGGCGACTTCAAGCGGTCCGGCGTCGACCTGGTCCTCACCAGCGGCGACCGCGAGCTCGTGCTGCACGATTACTTCAAGGGCGAGAAACGCGCCGCACTGGCCTCGCCCGACGGCGCCCACCTCACCGGTGACATCGTCAACGCGCTGGCCGGGCACACCCAGTTCGCGCAGGCCGACGGCAGCGCCAGCGTCGCGCCTGCGATCATCGGCCATGTCACCAAGCTGACGGGCAACGCGACCGCGATCCGCAACGGCGTGTCGATCATCCTGAACCAGGGTGACACCGTCCACAAAGGCGACGTCGTCCAGTCCGGCTCCGATTCGACACTCGGCATCACCTTCATTGATGGCACCGTGTTCGGTCTCGCATCGAACGCCAAGATGGTGCTGAACGAAATGATCTACGACCCCAACGGGTCGGACAACAAATCACTGCTCAGCCTGGTGCAGGGCACGATCTCGTTCGTCGCCGGCGCCACCGCCAAGAAAGGCGACATGAAGGTCGACACCCCGGTCGCGACCATGGGCATCCGCGGCACCGCGGTGCTGGTCGAGATCGATTTCGAGGTGCCTGGCCAGGGCGGTGCGCCGCCGGCGAAATTCCAGGTGCTGGTCGAGCCCGACGGCACCACCGGCTCCTACATCCTGTTCGACAAGACCACGCTGACGCAGATCGCAACCGTCAACCGGGCCGGCACGCAGACGATCATCAATGGCCAGGGCGCGGTCAGCTTCCAGTCATCCGTGCAACTGTCGCCCGACGCGCAGAAGATCATCAGCGACGTGTTCTCGCTGAAGTTCACCGACCTGAACAACCCGAACACCAAGCTCACGACCAACTTTACCGACTCGATCGTTCCGGAAACGGTGTTCCTCAAACTGGCCAGCAACGCCGTGGTCCCGGTTACGCTTCAGTTCCTCACCATCCCGGAGAGGCCCGCCGTTTCCCCCAGTACGGGCCCCAGTCCCACACTTACTCATATTCCTGGGCCACCGGCAGCCGACGCGTCCGGCGATTCGTTTACCGAGCTGGTCGATACGACCGGCAACGCCGCCGTCGACAGCGCATCCGGCGTGGTCACCTATCTCGATATCAATGTCGGCGACACTCCGAGCGTCAGTGCGCAGTTTTCTTCCTTCACGTATCAGAGCGCGCAGGGCACCGACGTCAGCGCCAAGCTGACGGCGGAGCAACTGGCTGCGGTCAAGGCGGTCGAAGTGCCTCTGGTCGTGGTGCAGGACCCCAAAGGCAAAAATTTCGGCACGGCGACCTGGACCTACAACGTTGCCGACGGCGCGTTCGACTTCCTCGCCGCCGGCGAGACGCTGAAGCTGACTTATATGGCGCGGGTCGACAACAACTACGCGCCGTTCAACGAGACGACGTTCGTGCCGTTTACGATCGTCATCACCGGCACCAACGACAAGCCGACGATCTCGGCGACCGGCGGAGAGATCACGGAGCGGATCGGCACCGGCAATACGGTGATCGATACCGTGACCGGCACGGTCACCTTCGCCGACGTTGATCTGACCGACCGTCCGGTCGTGAGCGCGGCGATCTCCACGACCGATCCGTTCCGCTATTACGACGCGGAAGGCAATGACATCACGGCGACGTTGACGCCGGAACAGTTGGCGGCGATCCTCGCCGTCGAGGTGCCGCTGACTGTGGTGCAGTCCGCCGGAAACACCAATAAAGGCTCGGCGACCTGGACCTACAGCATCGAGGACAGCAAGTTCGATTTCATCGCCAAGGGCGAAACGCTGACACTCAACTACGTCGCCCAGGTCGACGACGGCCACGGCGGCGTTATCTCGACGCCGATCACGGTCTCGATCCAGGGCGCCGACGTCGTCGTCATCGGCACCAACGACCTGCCGACCATCGCCGCGACCAGCGACGCCTTCGCCGAGCTTTCGAACGCCAGCCAGCCGAACCCGACGGGCTCCAACGCGCTTCATGTCGCATCCGGCACCATCAGCTTCACCGACGTCGACCTGACCGACCGGCCGGTGGCGAGCGCCGCCTTTACCTCGTTCACCTACCTGAATACGTCCAGTGTCGATGTCGCCTCGCAGCTCACGACCGCGCAGCTCGCGGCGATCGCGGCTGTGGATGAGCCGCTGACGGTGGTGCAGGCGCAAGGCAATACCAATAACGGTTCGGCGAACTGGAGCTACAGCGTCTCCGACAGCGCGTTCGACTTCCTTGCCTACGGCGAGATCCTGACGCTGACCTACACCGCAACCGTCGATGACGGGCATGGCGGCGTGGTGACCAAGCCGATCACCGTCACCGTCACCGGCAGCAACGATACGGCTGAAATTACCAGCGATCCGCAGACCGCGGCCCTCACCGAACGCGCCGACACCCACGGCTCGGCGACGCCGGATACCGCAAGCGGTGCGATCACGTTCGTCGATGCCGACCTGACCGATACGCATGATGTCAAGATCACTGGCGTCCACGCCTCCGGCGTGATGACGGGCCTCGCCAACGGCGCGGTCCAGCTCAGCTGGCTGTCGCTGGGGCCGTTGAGCGATTCCACCGATGGCGTGCAGGGCTCGAAGAGCTGGTCGTTCTCGGCGCCGGATAATTATTTCGACTACCTCGCCGATGGTGAGGCGGTTACGCTGACCTACACGGTTGAGGTCGACGACCATCATGGCGGCGTCACCTCGCAGGACATTGTCGTCACCGTCAACGGCAGCAACGATGCGCCTGACATCGCCGATATCGCGCTGCAGGGTCTCGCCGAGCAGGCCGATACCGCGCCGTTGACAACGACGATATCAGTCACTTTCACCGATCTCGACTTGTTGGATGTCGGCCACAGCGCAACCATCAGCGGCGCGGCTGCGACCGGCACCACCACAGGCCTTGCGCTCGACGAGGCTGCGCTGATCGCGCTGGTGAAGCCGGGCATGGTAACCAAAGCCGCCGGCTCCTCGGCCGGCTCCGTCAATCTGTCGTTCTCCGCGGCCTCGACCGCGTTCGATTATCTGGCGAAGGGCGAGGTCCTGACGCTCACCTATACGGTTTCGATCGACGATGGCGATGGCGGCGTGACGCCGAAGACTTTCGTCGTCACCGTCACCGGCACTGACGATGCGCCCGCTATCGCCAACATCGCGCAGCAGGACCTGACCGAGCAGGCCGATACCGCGCCGCTGACTGCGACCATCCCGGTGACGTTCACCGACGTCGACCTGACCGATGTCGGCCATAGCGCCGATATCACCGGCGTGGTGGCGTCGGGTGACACGAACGGGCTTGCGCTCGACGAAACAGCGCTGATCGCACTGGTGACGCCCGGCACGGTGACCAAGGCTTTCGGCTCGTCGTCCGGTTCGGTCGATCTCGACTTCTCGGCGGCATCGCCTGCCTTTGATTATCTGGCTGCCGGCGAGCAACTGATGCTGACCTACATGGTCACGATCGACGATGGCGACGGCGGCGTGACGCCGCAGACCTTCGTCGTCACCGTCACCGGCACCAATGATGGCCCGGTGTTTACCGGCGCCGAGCTCGCGCCGACCTACCAGGCCGGCGACGCCGCGGTCGCTCTCGCCGGCAGTGTCTCGGCCAGCGACGTCGACAGCAGCAATTACGCGGGCGGATCGTTGACGGCGGCCGTGACTAATGGCGGACATGAGGGCGACACGCTCAGCATAGCGAACGGCGACGTCATTTCGCTCAGCGGCACCGATATCCTGTACGACGCGGACGGGGCGGCCGGTCCAGCCAGCGCCCAGATTATCGGAACGCTCTCGGGTTACGACACCAACAGCCTGACGTTGGCGTTGAACGGCAACGCCAACGGTACGGCCGTCGCCGCGCTGGCGCAGGCGATTGAATTCTCGAACGACAAGCCGGACGCGGTCGCCGGCGAGCGCATCGTGACGTTCACCCTGCAGGATGGCGGCGGCACCGCCAATGGCGCAATCGACCACGCGTCCTTCACCACCAAGGTGACGGTCACCGAACCGACCAGCAACACCGCGCCGGTCATCCAGACCGAACAGCTCAGCATCAGCGAAAACGGCGATGGAACGACGACCGTTAGCGGCCTGTATGTCACCGATCCCGACACCGGCGACACATTCTCGGTCGCCGTGGTGTCCGCAAGCGCGGCGACTGCGGGAAGCAGCGTCGAGCCATCGACTGGCTCCGGCACGCTCACGAAGGTCAACGACATCCTGAGCAGCGTCACCTATGATGACGGTCTCGGAACCCAGCAGACCGACATGGTGACGTTTACGGTTTCAGATGGCGATGCCACCGACACCGTGAACTTCATTTTCAATGTAGCGGGATCAGACGGTCTGAATACCACGACGCTCGCCACATCAAGCAAGGACGTGATCTTTTCGACCGATCAGGCCGATATCCTGAAGGGCGGCGCAGGCGCCGACCAGTTCGTGTTCGCGGAAGAGATGGGCAACGATATCGTCACCGATTTCGTATCCGGGCAGGACAAGATCGATCTTCTGACCAACGTCCCGTTCACTCCCGACGATGCCGCCTCCTTCAATTCCTGGGTCAACAGCGGCGTCGTCGAGCAGGTAGGCGCAGATACCCTGATACAATTTGACGGAAGCAACGGCATCCTGCTCTCGAACGTCGCCAAGGCGAGCCTGCACATGAGTGATTTCATTCTTCACCCGAGCGGCAGCGGTAATATTTGATCCGCTGCGGCACGGTCTGTGGCGCGAATCCAGCATGCCTGATCCGTCGAGGCGTGATATCCAGACTGCATGAAACGACTGCGGGTATTGCGAAGATGGTTCGCGCGGCGCATTGGCTATGCCCGGCTGCTGTGCCTTGCGCTGCTGATCGGGTTCGCCGCCCTTCGCGTCGCCGATCCGGCTCCCGTCGAGGAAATTCGGGTCAGGACCTTTGACGCGTTCCAGCGCATCGATCCGCGCAAGAAGACCGCGCGGCCGGTCACCATCGTCGATATCGACGACAAGAGCCTGGAAAAGCTCGGGCAGTGGCCGTGGCCGCGCACCCGGATTGCGGACCTCGTCACCGAGCTGACCCGGCTCGGCGCGGTCGTGATCGCGTTCGACGCGGTGTTTTCGGAGCCCGACCGTCTCAACCCAGCCTATGCGGCCGACACCTTCCGCAATCTCGACGAGGAAACCCGCGCCAGGCTGCGCGCGCTGCCGAGCAACGACCAGGTCTTTGCCGACGCCATCAAGGCTTCCCGCGTCGTGCTCGGCGAGTCTGGCCTGCCCGAGGAAATCGCGGCCCTCGACAAGACACTGCCGGTGACCGGCCTTGCGATGCTGGGCGAGGAGCCGCAGCGTTTCATGTTCGATTTCCCCGGCCTGTTGCGCAATGTGCCGGTGCTGGAGCACGCTGCCGCCGGGCGCGGCCTGTTCACGATCAAGCCCGAGCGCGACGGCATCGTGCGGCGGGTGCCGATGATCATGCAGGCGCAGGGCCAGACCATGCCTTCGCTGACGTTCGAGATGCTGCGGGTTGCCACCGGTTCGGGCACGATCCTGATCAAGGCCGAAAAGGCCGGCATCAAGAGCATCGGCATCAAGGGGCTTCAGATCCCGACCGACCATAATGGCCAGATCTGGGTTCACTATGCCCGCAACGATGCCTCGATCTATGTCCCCGCGATCAACGTGCTGGAAAAGAACGTCGCACCCGACATGATCGCCGGCAAGCTGGTGCTGATCGGCACCTCGGCGGTCGGCCTCAACGACATCAAGACGACGCCGGTTTCGCGTGCCATGCCCGGCGTGGAGATCCACGCCCAGGTGCTCGAAACCACGTTGTCCGGCGAGGTGATCTCGACGCCGATCTACGGCATCGCCGTCGAGTTCGCGACCGCGCTTCTGTTTGGACTGCTGGTGATCGCGTTCGCACCCTTGTTCGGACCGGTCACGCTGGTCGCCCTCGGGGCCGCGTTTGCGACCGCCCTGATCGGAACGTCGGTGTATTTCTACGCGCAGCATCGGCTGCTGATCGATTTCACCTATCCGTTGATGTCGACTACGTCGATCTACCTGACGCTGATCTTTTCGAGCTTCGTGCGCGAGCAGCAACAGCGCAAGCAGATCCGTGGTGCCTTCGCGCAATACATGTCGCCAGTGCTGGTCGAACAGCTCGCGCAGTCGCCGGAAAAGCTGGTGCTCGGTGGTGAGGAGCGCGAGATGACCATCATGTTCTCGGACATGCGCGGCTTCACTTCGATCTCGGAAACCTACAAGAACGATCCGCAGGGCCTCACCGCGCTGATGAATCGCTTCCTGACGCCGCTGACCAACGCGATCCTCGCGCGCAAGGGCTATATCGATAAATATATGGGCGACGCCATCATGGCGTTCTGGAACGCGCCGCTCGACGACAAGGACCATGAGCTCAACGCCTGCGAGGCGGCGCTCGACATGCTGGAGCATGTCGACGAGCTCAATCAGGCGCGCGAGCAGGAGGCAAAGGAAGAAGGGCGTCCGTTCATTCCGCTCAATGCCGGCATCGGGCTCAATACCGGCATCTGCGTGGTCGGCAACATGGGATCCGATCTCAAGTTCAATTATTCGGTGTTCGGCGACAGCGTCAACCTGGCCTCGCGGCTCGAAGGACAGTCGAAGGAATATGGTTTTCCGATCATCATCGGCTCCAGGACCGCGCTCGCGGTCAAGGACAGGTTCGCGATCCTCGAACTCGACTTCATCATGGTGAAGGGCAAGAAGGAGCCGGAGGTGATCTACGCCATCGCCGGCCGCGAGGACACCGCGCAGTCCGGCCGCTTCCAGCGCCTGCGCAACCTGACCATCGAGATGCTCGCCTGCTATCGCAACCGCGACTGGGCCGGCGCGCTCGCGGCCATCGCGCGCGGCCGCAAGACCGACGAGGCAAATTCGCTGGAGCTGCTCTACAATCTCTACGAAGCCCGCATCCGCGGCTTCCTCGAAAATCCGCCGCCGGAAGACTGGAATGGCGCGTTTGCGCTGCTCACCAAGTAAACAGAAGCCGTAGGGTGGGGCAAAGCGAAGCGTGCCCACCATTCACGACAATGCTCGGCGATAGATGGTGGGCACGGCGCAAACGCGCCTTTGCCCACCCTACGATCGCTACGATTCCTCACTCCAGCCCGATCTGCGTCAAATCCTGAAACCAGTGCTGCGCCTGCACGAACTTCTTCACCTTCGGCGACAGTGCATGCGGGTTGGTGTCGTGCACCACCCAGACCAGCGTGGCGTCGTCGACGATCTCGGCGTGCGCCTGCGCCAGCAGTTCGTCCTGTTTGGCGACATCGAACGTCTGCTTGGCCTCGTCGATCAGCGCGTCAACCCTGGGATTCTTGTAGCCGCCCCAGTTGACGCCGACCGGCGCGATCTGGCCCGAATGGAAGAAGCGGACAATCGCGTAGAGCGGATCCGATGTGACATAGGCGATGTTGTTGGAGGTGATGCCCGCGTTCATCTCGTCGGCCGCGCCCTTGCGCCATGCCGTATATAACGTCTCGAGCTCGACCACCTTGAAATCAACATCGATGCCGATTTCCTTGAAACTCTGCTGCAGGAATTCGTTCATCGGCAGCGACAGCATCTGCCCGGTGCCGCCCTGGGCAATGATGAAGGTCGTCTTCAGCGGCTTTTCCTTCGAGTACCCCGCTTCCTGCACCAGCTTCTTCGCCGCCGCGACATCGTATTTCAGTTCGAAGGACGGCTTGCCGAACCAGGGACTCGACGGGTCGACCTGTCCCTTGGCGGGCTTTGCCAATCCGTTCATCAGCCCGACCACGGCCTCGCGGTCGATCGCGAGATTGAGCGCCTTGCGAAGCCTGACATCGGTCCAGGGCGAGCCGGGCAGCACACTCAGATGATAGTTCCAGACATGCGGCGTGACGTTGTCGACGATCTTCATGCCGGCGGATTTGAGCTGTGGCACCGCGTCGGGCGCCGGCGTCTCGATCAAATCGACCTGGCCGGCCAGCAGCGCATTGGTGCGCGTCAGCGCTTCCGGCATCGGGATCAGCACGATCTTGTCGGCCTTCGGAATCCGCCTCTGGTCCCAATAGTCGGCGTTCTTCGTCAGCTCGGCGAGCTCGCGCGGCACCAGTTTGGTAAGTTTGAACGGGCCGGTGCCGGAGGGCTGGCTGGCGAACTTGTCCCAGTCCTTGCCGAGTTTCTCATATTGCGCCGGGCTCGAGACCAGGAACCAGAGCATCTGATACGGGAAGAACGAATCCACGGTCTTGGTGGTGATCTCGACCGTATCGTCGTCGACCTTGGCGTAGCTCGCGACCGAAGGCAGGCGGGTTTTCACCTGTGCGCTCTGGCGCTTGTCGAACTGCGGTGCCTTGTCATTGAGCACCTTGTCGAGATTCCAGATTACTGCATCGGCATTGAATGGGCTGCCGTCATGAAACTTGACGCCCTTGCGCAAGGCAAAGCGCCATTTCTTCTTGTCGGTCTCGTCGACTTTCCACTCGGTGGCCAAGCCCGGCACCAGTTTCCCGGGCCGGTCGGACACGTCCATCTCCCAGGCGACCAGGGGATCGTAGATCGTGTAGGCCGAGAACTGGTAGGCACCCGCACCGCGGTCCGGCTGGCCGGTGGTCAGCGGGATGTCCGCCATCGAAATGCCGTAGCGCACAACGGTCTCCGCCTGCGCCGAAATCATAGGCAAGCCAAGAGGGAATCCGAGAATGAGTGCTGTGGCAGCAAGAAGCATCGAATTTCGGATGCGCATGATTTAAGCTCCATCGGGCGGGGGTTTGGAGTTAAAAAATGCAAGCTTGATGCCAGATGGAGCATGGAAGGCGGGGTTGCATGCGCACTCACTGGGAGTTGTGCGGCTAATCGCCCCTCGCGAAGCGCCTTCCTTGGCACAGGCGTTGCATACCTTTGCATAAGAATTAGTCACCCAAGTCGAGAAGGGATTGCTGCATATGCGTAACGACAAATCGAAGACGACGGCCGCCGCGTGGCTGCTGGCGACGGCGCTGGTGGTAGGGCTGCCGCAGGTCGCGAGCGCCGAAACGGTGCTGCGGATCGGCATGACGGCTGCCGATATTCCGCGCACCCTCGGCCAGCCCGATCAGGGCTTTGAGGGTAACCGCTTCACCGGTCTTACGATGTATGACGCCCTGACGCTGTGGGATCTGTCGTCGGCCGACAAGGCGAGCGTGATGATCCCCGGCCTTGCGACCGAGTGGAAGGTCGACGAGGCCGACAAGAAGAAATGGACCTTCAAGCTGCGTCCCGGCGTCAAATTCCATGACGGCAGCAACTTCAATGCCGACGCCGTGGTCTGGAACGTCGAAAAGGTGCTGAAGCAGGATGCGCCGCATTTCGACGCCAGCCAGGTCGGCGTCACCGCCTCGCGCATGCCGACGCTGGCCTCCGCCCGCAAGATCGACGACCTGACGGTGGAGCTGACCACCAAGGAGCCGGATAGCTTCCTGCCCATCAACCTGACCAACCTGTTCATGGCCAGCCCGACCAAGTGGCAGGCGTTTTATGACAAGGCCGAAGGCGCCGACGCCAAGGCGAAATCGCAGGCCGCCTGGGCTGCCTTCGCCAGGGACGCGTCGGGCACCGGCCCCTGGAAGATGTCGAAGTTCACGCCGCGCGAGCGGCTCGAACTCGTGAAGAACGACGGCTATTGGGACAAGGCGCGCGTGCCCAAGGTCGATCGGATGGTGCTGCTGCCGATGCCGGAAGCAAACGCCCGCACCGCAGCATTGCTCTCCGGCCAGGTCGACTGGGTCGAGGCGCCCGCGCCTGACGCGGTCAAGGAGATCAAGCAGCGCGGCTTCCAGCTCAAGGCCAATGAATCGCCGCATGTCTGGCCGTGGCAGTTCTCGCGCATCGAAGGCTCGCCCTGGAACGACATCCGCGTCCGCAAGGCGGCCAATCTCTGCATCGATCGCGAAGGCCTCAAGGAGGGCCTGCTCGCCGGCCTGATGGTACCGGCCACCGGCACCTTCGAGTCCGGCCACCCCTGGCGCGGCAAGCCGACCTTCGAGATCAAGTATGACCTGAAGGCAGCGCAGAAGCTGATGCAGGAAGCCGGCTACGGTCCGAGCAAGAAGCTGACGGTGAAGACCCAGACCTCGGCCTCGGGATCGGGCCAGATGCAGCCTTTGCCGATGAACGAATATCTGCAGCAGGCGCTGGCCGAGTGCTACTTCGACGTTCAGCTCGACGTCATCGAGTGGAACACGCTGTTCACCAACTGGCGCCGCGGCGCCAAGGATCCGACCGCCAACGGCGCCAACGCCACCAACGTCACCTACGCGGCGATGGATCCGTTCTTCGCGCTGGTGCGCTTCCTGCAGTCGTCGATGGCCCCGCCGGTCTCGAACAATTGGGGCTACATCAACAATCCCAAGTTCGACGAGCTGGTGACCAAGGCCCGTCAGACCTTCGACCCCGCGGCACGTGACGCGGCGCTTGCGGATCTGCATGCGGCTTCGGTGGACGACGCGGCGTTCCTCTATGTCGCCCACGACGTCTCGCCGCGCGCCATGAGCCCGAAGGTCAAGGGTTTCGTGCAGCCGAAGAGCTGGTTCGTCGACTTCTCGCCGGTGTCGCTGGCACCGTAAGAGATACTCGCTCCCCCTCTCCCCTTGTGGGAGAGGGTGGATCGAATGAGCGAAGCTCATTCGAGACGGGGTGAGGGGTCTGTCTCCGCGGATACGCGTCCCTCATTCGAAATGCTTGCGTCCGCGGATAGAACCCCTCATCCGGCGCGGACTACGTCCGCGCCACCTTCTCCCACAAGGGGAGAAGGGAAGAAGAAAAAGTGACTCGTGTTTGCTTACATCGCCCGACGTATCGTCTACGTCATCCCGATCGTGATCAGCGTGGCGCTGGTGTGCTTCCTGCTGGTGCACATTACGCCCGGCGATCCCCTGGTGGCCGTGCTGCCGGCGGATGCATCGCAGGAGCTCGCGGCGCAACTGCGCACGGCTTACGGCTTTGACCGTCCGCTGCCGGTCCAGTTCGGGCTCTGGTTGTGGCGCGCGCTCCATGGCGATCTCGGCAGTTCGATTGCGACCGGCCGCCCGGTTCTGTCGGAGGTGCTGCGCGCCGTCAGCAACACGGTTACGCTCGCCATCGCCGCGGCCCTGATCGGCTTCACGCTCGGGCTGCTGTTCGGCCTGATCGCCGGCTATTTCCGCGACACCTGGGTCGACAAGGTCGCCACCTCGATTGCGATCGCCGGCGTCTCGGTGCCGCATTACTGGCTCGGCATGGTGTTGGTCATCATTTTCTCGGTGCAGCTCAACTGGCTGCCCGCGGTCGGCGCCGGTCCCAGTGGTTCCGGTTCGTGGGGCTGGGATTGGGAGCACTTGAAGTATCTCATCCTGCCGGCGATCACGACCTCGGTGATCCCGATGGGCATCGTCACCCGCACCGTGCGGGCACTCACCGGCGACATCCTTTCGCAGGATTTCGTCGAGGCGCTGCGCGCCAAGGGCCTGCGTGAACTGGATGTGTTCAAACACGTCATCAAGAACGCGGCGCCGACTGCGCTCGCGGTGATGGGGCTGCAGCTCGGCTACATGCTCGGCGGCTCGATCCTGATCGAGACGGTGTTCTCATGGCCCGGCTCCGGCCTGCTGCTGAATTCTGCGATCTTCCAGCGCGACCTGCCGCTGCTGCAGGGCACGATCCTGGTGCTGGCGCTGTTCTTCGTGGCCCTCAATCTGCTGGTCGATATCGCGCAGGCCGCGATCGATCCGCGCATCAAGCGGGGCTGATTCATGGCCGTGATGTCGGATACCGCCCTGCAAGCCGCGCCCGCCACCAAGGCGCGCGGCTATTGGGCCACCGTCGGTCGCCGCATCGCGCGCGACAAGGTCAGCATGGTCTGCGCGTTCGTGCTGGTGCTGATCTTCCTTTCCGCGCTGTGCGCGCCGTGGCTGGGCCTTGCCGATCCCTATCAGGGCTCGATGATCCGCAGGCTTCGCCACATCGGCACGCCGAACTACCCGCTCGGCACCGACGAACTCGGCCGCGACATGCTGGCGCGGCTGATCTATGGCGGCCGGCTGTCGCTGATAATAGGCATTTTGCCCGTGATCCTTGCCTTCATGATCGGCACGTCGCTTGGGCTCGTCGCCGGCTATGTCGGCGGCAGGCTCAACACCGCGATCATGCGCACGATCGACGTGTTTTACGCCTTCCCGTCGGTCTTGCTGGCGATCGCGATCTCGGGCGCGCTCGGGGCGGGCATCGTCAACTCGATCGTGTCGCTGACCATTGTGTTTGTGCCGCAGATCACCCGCGTCGCGGAAAGCGTCACGACAGGCGTGCGCAACATGGATTTCGTCGAGGCCGCGCGCGCCTCCGGCGCCGGACCTTTCACTATCATGCGCGTCCACATGCTCGGCAACGTGCTCGGGCCGATCTTCGTCTACGCAACCGGACTCATATCGGTGTCGATGATTCTTGCGGCCGGCCTATCGTTCCTTGGCCTGGGCACCAAGCCGCCGGAGCCGGAATGGGGCTTGATGCTGAACACGCTGCGCACCGCGATCTATGTCAATCCGTGGGTGGCGGCGCTGCCGGGTGTCATGATCTTTGCGGTGTCGATCTGCTTCAACCTGTTGAGCGACGGCATGCGCAGCGCCATGGACATCAGGAACTGACGCATGAGTGAGACAAGCCCGTCAGTCGAGCTACTGGAGCCGGTCGAGGACATCGGCGGCGCGGCGCAGCCGCTGCTGCAGGTCGTTGGCCTCACTAAGCATTTCCCGGTGCGGGGCGATCTGTTCAGCGCCCGCAAGACCGTGCGCGCGGTCGATAATGTCTCCTTCTCCATCGCCAAGGGGGAAACGGTCGGCATCGTCGGCGAATCCGGCTGCGGCAAGTCGACCACCGCGCGGCTGTTGATGCACCTGATGAAGCGCGATGCCGGAGATATTATCTATGACGGCCTGCAGGTCGGCCGCGCGCTGTCGCTGCGTGAACTGCGCCGCGGCATGCAGATGATGTTTCAGGACAGCTACGCCTCGCTCAACCCGCGCCTGACCATTGAAGACTCGATCGCGTTCGGTCCCAAGGTTCACGGCATGGCTGATGGCGCCGCGCGCACGCTGGCGCGCGAGCTGCTCGGCAAGGTCGGCTTGCGGCCCGAAACCTTCGCCAACCGCTATCCGCACGAGATTTCCGGCGGCCAGCGCCAGCGCGTCAACATCGCGCGTGCGCTGGCGCTGTCGCCGCGGCTGGTAATCCTCGATGAGGCTGTCTCGGCGCTGGACAAGTCGGTCGAAGCGCAGGTGCTCAACCTGCTGGCGGACCTGAAGCGCGAATTCGGCCTCACGTACTTGTTCATCAGCCACGATCTCAACGTGGTGCGTTATATCAGCGACCGCGTGCTGGTGATGTATCTCGGCGAGGTGGTCGAGCTTGGCCCGGTCGACAAGGTCTGGGACGCGCCGGCGCATCCCTATACGCGGGCGCTGCTGGCGGCCATGCCGTCGTCCGATCCGGATAACCGCACCGAGACGCCGCCGATCTCGGGCGATCCGCCCAATCCGATCGATCCGCCGCCCGGTTGCCGGTTTCACACCCGTTGCCCGTTTGCGGAGCCGCTCTGCGCAAATGCGACGCCAAACCTCAGCGATGTCGATACAATGGGCCATCAGGCGGCGTGCTACATGGCCATTGCTGGCTCCGGGCACAGCCGCGCACCGGCCAAGCAAAATGACGAGGGAGCAACCGCCGCATGACAAGACCCGACCCCAAGCAGGTCAAGGCAATGACCGAAATCGCCGGCGTGCCGCAGGATTCTGAAGTTTCCGCGCGCATCGCCAATTCCATCGGCCCGGCGTTCGATGGTTTTGCGCCGGTCGCCGGCACGCTGCCGATGGACCTTGAACCTGCGAGCTTTCTCCTGGTGCAGCGCGCAAAGGTGTCGAAATGAGCGGCGAACCGGCCCTGATGTCGCTGGTATCGGTTGCGAAAGCGATCGCCGGCAAGAAGTTTTCCTCGCGTGAGGTCACGCAATCCTGTCTCGACCGGATCGCGCAATGGCAGCCGCGCGTCAACGCCTACATGGCGATCGAGGCGGAGGAGGCGCTCGCGGCTGCTGACGCCGCCGACGCTGATCTCGCCAAGGGCAAGAATCTGGGCGTGCTGCATGGTGTGCCGATGGCGCACAAGGATATGTATTACGACGCCGGCAAGGTCGTGACCTGCGGCTCGAAAATCCGTCGCGATTATGTGGCGACGACGACCTCGACCGCGCTGCAGCGCCTGAAGGACGCCGGCTCTGTCCGGCTTGGCTCGCTGCAGATGGTGGAGTTCGCCTACGGCCCGACCGGCCACAACGTGCATTACGGCGCGGTGCGTAACCCCTGGAATGTCGATCACATCACCGGCGGCTCATCGTCCGGCTCCGGTTCGGCTGTTGCGGCGCGGCTGACCTTTGCGGCGCTGGGCTCCGATACCGGCGGTTCGATCCGGATGCCCGCGCATTTCTGCGGCGTCACCGGCTTCAAGACCACGGTCGGCCTCATCAGCCGTGCCGGCGCGATGCCCTTGTCGCAGTCGCTCGACACGGTCGGACCGCTCGCGCAAACGGTCGAAGACTGCGCGCTGCTGGTTGGGCTGATGGCGGGCGCTGACCCTGAGGATCCGACTACCTCGACGCTTCCGGTGCCGAACTACATGGCCGCGACCACAGGCTCGCTGAAAGGCCTCAAGATCGGCGTGCCCACGGCCTTCTATGTCGACGATCTCGATACCGAAGTGGCGCGCGTGCTCGACGAGACCATAGCCACCCTCACGAAGGAGGGCGCCGATATCGTCAAGGTCGAACTGCCGGACCAGCGCCAGCTCACCGCCGCCTGCCAGATCGTGCTCGCCACCGAAGCCGCCGCCTTCCACAAGCGCTGGATGATCGAGCGTCCCCAGGATTACGGCGCGCAGGTCCTGATGCGGCTGCAGAATGGGCTCGCCATTCCCGCGGTGACCTATCTCGAAGCGATGCGCTGGCGCGGTCCGGCGCTGGCGGCGTACCTCGCAGCGGTCACCGGCACCGATGCCGTGATCGCGCCGGTCGCGCCGATGCCGGCGGTGACCATCGCCGAGAGCGATATCGGCAACAGCTTAGATGCGGAGGCCGTGATCCAGCGGATCACGAAGTTCACCCGGCCGATCAACTATCTCGGACTGCCGTCGCTCTCGATTCCCACGGGCTTCACCGGAAAGGGCCTGCCGGTCGGCATGCAGTTGATCGGCCGCCCCTTCGACGAGGCCGGGCTGGTGCGCATCGGCGCGGCGTTCCAGCGCGCCACGGACTATCACCATAGGGTACCCAACTTGGCATGAGCAACCTCGTCGAAATCCGCGATCTCAACATCCGCTTCACCGGCGAGCGCACGGTTCATGCCGTCAACGATATCTCGCTCACCCTCCGCGAGGGCGAGGTGCTCGGCCTGCTCGGCGAATCCGGCTCGGGGAAGAGCGTGACCTTGCGCGCGCTGATGCGGCTATTGCCGAAGAAGCGGACGCAGATTTCGGGCACCGTGAAGGTGCTGGGGCGCGACGTGCTGGCGATGAACGACGAACAACTTTCGGCGTTCCGCGGTCAGACTGTTTCGATGATCTTCCAGGAGCCCGCGCTGGCGCTCGATCCCGTCTACACGATCGGCCACCAGATCGCGGAAAGCGTGATGCGCCACGAAGGCAAGAGCCAGAAGGAAGGGATGGCCCGCGCGCTGGAAATGCTGGAGGTGGTGCGGATTCCCTCCGCCAAACGCCGGCTCGAAGCCTATCCGCACGAAATGAGCGGCGGCATGCGCCAGCGCGCAATGATCGCGCTGGCCTTGGCCTGCAAGCCGAAGATTCTTTTGGCCGACGAGCCCACCACGGCGCTGGACGCCACCGTGCAGATCCAGATCCTGCTGCTGCTGCGCGAATTGCAGCGTGAGTTCGGCATGTCGGTGATCTTCGTAACCCATGATATCGGCGTCGCCATCGAAATCTGCGACCGTGTTGCGGTGATGTACGCCGGCCAGATCGTGGAGCAGGGCCGCTTGCGCGACATCGTCCGCACGCCGGTGCATCCTTATGCGAAAGGGTTGCTGGCTTCGACCGTCCATGGGGCGAAAAGGGGCCAGCGGCTGGAGACCATCCCGGGCACGCCGCCCTCGCTCGACAAGGCGCCTGCGAGTTGCTCGTTCGCGCCGCGCTGCAGTTACGCGCAGCCGCGCTGTGTTGAGCGCTTGCCGCCCAACGTGCAGGTATCGCCGGATCGGACCGCGCGCTGCGTGCTGGCCGAACCGGCGCAAGTTTCTGCTGCTACCTGACGTGAAACGGTTTCGGGCGACGTTCCCCGGATGCTGCGCAGCGCGCCGCGTTGGCGGCGTGGTGCGCTGCTGATCCGGGGTCCATCCGCTCTGGCAGTGGGGTCCCGGCTCTGCGTCGCGTCACTGCCGGACGATGCTATGCATCGCCTAGGCCGTGCGGCGTCCGGGACACGAGAGCGTAGTTATCCACCCAATCCCGGATCGGCCCAGCGTTCGATCTGCGCCGGCCCCACGACCTGTTTCGGCTGATGGGGATTGAGCGTGCCAGCGCTGGCGGACCAGCCCTTGGCCAGAATTTGCATCGCAAAAAGCTTGGCGTCGATTTCAGATTTAAAGGTGCGGGTCGAGCGCGCCATGCTCTCCGCCGTCTCGTCCGTCTTGTCCGGACCAAAAGTCACATACCAAATGTCGCCATTCTTCATGCCGACATAACGCATGTGACGTAAAAAAGTTTCACTTCACGGGCGTCGTTGAACAGTGCGCAGATTGCGGCTCGTCACATCGGACAATGATGGATAGGCTGCCGTTCGGCTGCGCGCCGCGAATCCGGGGGGACTTCAAATGCAGATTTCCAACGAAGGCATTCTCGTCATTCTTTTCGTCGGCCTCGTTGCCGGCTGGCTCGCCGGCAAGATCGTTCGCGGTACCGGCTTTGGCATCATCGGCGACATCCTCGTCGGCATCGCCGGCGCGCTGCTCGCTAGCCTGCTGTTTCCCAAGCTCGGCATCCGCCTCGGTACCGGGCTGGTGTCCGAGATCGTCTACTCCACGATCGGCGCCGTCATCCTGCTGCTGATCGTGCGGCTGCTCCGCACCGGCGGGAGGCTATAGGGACATCCCGTCCTGGTCCCGTTTCCGGGCAGCCTGAGGTCCGAACCCGCCAGCGGCTGGTGCCGGCGTCAAATTTGCAGCCCAAACAGGCGGTTTCCGTCTCCACCCCCGCTTCATGGGCATGAACTGGATTGGGATTAACGTGACTTAAAATGGACGGTGTCCGAAAACATCGCTAAAACCAGCACGTACCCTTATCCTTTTGAAGAGATACGCATAAATGGCAGCCGCTCCCGTCCGGCGTTCCGAGCTCGGTGAAGCGCTACGCGCCTGCCGCAACGCCTTTATCGGCGTCGGCGTCATGAGTTGCATGATCAATTTGCTGTACCTTACCGGCTCGATTTTCATGCTGGAGGTCTACGACCGCGTGCTGCCGAGCCGCAGCGTGCCGACCCTGGTCGGTCTGGTGATTCTCGCCGGCGGCCTCTACATCGCGCAAGGCGGCCTCGATCTGATCCGCGGTCGCGTTCTCGGCCGCATTGGCACCGCGCTCGACGAAGCCCTCCACGCGCGCGTGTTCGAAACCGTGGTGCGGCTGCCGCTGGTGGTAGGCAGCCGCAACGAGGGCCTGCAGCCGCTGCGCGATCTCGACAATGTCAGGTCGTTTCTCGGCAGCATGGGGCCGGGCGCGTTCTTCGATCTGCCGTGGCTGCCGTTCTATCTCGCGATCTGCTTTGCGTTTCACTGGCTGCTCGGCGTCACCGCTCTGATCGGCGCCGTCATTCTGGTGGCGCTGACGTTGATCACCGAGTTCCTGTCGCGCACGCCAGCGAAGGAGGCGATGACACTGGCGGCGCGGCGCAGCGATCTGGCCGCCACCAGCCGGCGCAACGCCGAAGTGCTGGTCGCGATGGGCATGTCCGGACGGCTGACCAGGCGCTGGAGCGAGGCCAACGAGACCTATCTGGCAGGCAATCAGCGCGCCAGCGACATCGCAGGCGGCTTAGGGGCGGTCGCAAAAGTCTTGCGCATGATGCTGCAATCGGCGGTGCTCGCGGTCGGCGCCTACCTCGTGATCCACCAGGAGGCCACCGCCGGCATCATCATCGCAGGCTCGATCCTGAGTGCACGCGCACTGGCACCGGTCGATCTCGCCATCGCCCACTGGAAAGGTTTTGTCGCCGCGCGCCAGAGCTGGCATCGCTTGTCCAAGCTCCTGGAGCAAATGCCGGCGGCGAATGAACAGACGCTTTTGCAGGCGCCGTCGAAGCGGCTGTCGGTCGAGGCCGTCAGCATCGTGCCGCCGGGCGATCAGCGCGTCATCGTGCAGGACGTCAATTTCGCCGTCGAGGCCGGCACCGGCGTCGGCGTCATCGGTCCGAGCGGCTCGGGCAAATCGTCGCTGGTGCGCGCGCTGGTCGGCGTCTGGATGCCGGCCCGCGGCAAGGTGCGGCTCGACGGCGCGGCGCTCGACCAGTGGTCGTCGGACGTGCTCGGCCGCCACATCGGCTATCTGCCGCAGGACGTCGAGTTGTTCGCCGGCACCGTGGCGCAGAACATCTGCCGCTTCGAGCCCGAAGCGAAGTCGGAGGCGATCATCGCCGCCGCCAAGGAAGCCGGCGTGCATGAGATGATCATCAAGATGCGCGAGGGCTACGACACCCAGATCGGCGAGCAGGGCGCGGCGCTGTCTGCTGGGCAGGCCCAGCGCGTGGCGCTGGCGCGGGCGCTTTACGGCGATCCGTTCCTGATCGTGCTCGACGAACCGAATTCCAATCTCGACAGCGAGGGCGACGAGGCGCTGACGCGTGCCGTGCGCAGCGCGCGCGAGCGCGGCGCCATCGTGGTCGTGGTGGCGCACCGGCCGATCGGCATCGAGGCGGTCGACCAGCTTCTTGTGCTGAAGGACGGCCGCATGCAGGCGTTCGGTCCGAAGGAAACCGTGCTCGGCCAGGTGTTGCAGCGGGTGCCGTCGCCGCCGCCGATCAAGATCGTTTCCGAAGCGGGAGCTGCGAAAAAATCATGACCGCCGAGCTGACAGGCGCGCGCCGCTCGATACGGATGCATCTCATCGTCGGCCTCTCGCTGATGCTGGTGCTCGCCGGCGGCTTTGGCGGCTGGGCCTCCACGGTGCAGATCTCAGGCGCGTTGATCGCGCCGGGTTCGGTGGTGGTCGATTCCAACGTCAAGAAGGTGCAGCACCCGACCGGCGGCGTGGTCGGCGAGGTCAGGGTGCGCGACGGCGATATCGTCAAGGCCGGCGACATCGTGGTGCGGCTCGACGAGACCGTGGTCAAGGCGAGCCTCGCCATCGTCGTCAAGACGCTGAACGGATTGTGGGCGCGCGCGGCGCGGCTGGAGGCCGAGCAGCGCGGCCTCGACAAGATCAAGTTTCCGCCGATGCTGACCGATCGCGCCGATGATCCCGATGTGCGGGATATCGTGGCGAGCGAGACGAAACTGTTCGAGGTTCGCGTATTCGGACGCGCCGGGCAAAAATCGCAATTGCGCGAGCGGGTGTTGCAGCTCAACGAGGAAATCGCAGGGCTGACCGCGCAGGAACAGGCCAAGGAAAAGGAAGTGGCCCTGGTCGAGAAAGAACTGGTCGGCGTGCGCCAGCTCTACGAGCAGCGCCTGATCCAGATTTCGCGCCTGACGGTGCTGGAGCGCGATCTCGCCCGGCTTTCGGGCGAGCGCGCGCAATACATTGCTGCGCGTGCCCAGGCGAGGGGCAAGATCACCGAGACCGAACTGCAGATCATCCAGGTCGACAAGGACGTGGTCAGCGAGGTCTCCAAGGATCTGCGCGAGACCAACGACAAGATCGGCGAGTTCGTCGAGCGCAAGGTCACCGCGGAGGATCAATTGCGCCGCATCGACATCCGCGCGCCGCAGGACGGCGTCGTGCTGCAGTCGACGGTGCACACCGTGGGCGGCGTCATCACCGCCGGCGACGCCATCATGATGGTCGTGCCGCGGGCCGACGATCTCTCGGTCGAAGCCAAGGTCAATCCGCAGGACATCGACAAGCTGCAGATCGGCCAGAAGACGCTGCTCAGGCTATCGGCCTTCAATCAGCGTACCACGCCGGAACTCAATGGTGTGGTGACGCGCGTCTCCGCCGACGTCACCACCGACCAGCGCACCGGCCAGAGCTACTACACCATCCGCGTCTCGCTGCCGCCGGCCGAAGTCGCTCGCCTCGGCGACAACGTCAAGATCATCCCGGGCATGCCGGTGGAAGCCTTCGTGCAAACCGGCGACCGCACCATGTTCTCCTATTTGATGAAGCCGTTCAGCGACCAGCTGATGCGCTCGTTCCGGGAGCGGTGAGTTCGTCCCCGCTGTCGTCCCTGCGAACGCAGGGACCCATAACCACCGGCTTCAGTTGTTGAAACGAAGCCGTCGAACAGCGTCTCTCAAAACAAGCGACACGGCGTATGGGTCCCTGCGTTCGCAGGGACGACAGTGTGCCCGTCCCCTACCTCCTGTCGTATTCATCAGGTCCCATCGCCCACGGCCACTGCTCGTGGCCGGGCGCGTAGGTGCGGTTGGTCTCGGCCGGGTTTCGGTTGACCAGCGGCCGCATGAACATCGGGTGCGTGGCGCTGCGCACCTCGTGCTCGACGGTGAACAGATGCCTGCCGCCATCGAGGTCGACGATGTCGCGAAAGCGGTATTGATACTGATTGTCTTCCTGCGAGATCAGGCCGCGTTCCCGCAAGCGGCGGTACGGACCCGAAAAATCCGTGATGTAGATCTGCACGTGATGCCCGTCGAATTCCGGCTGCGCGCGGTCGGTTTCGCGGAACTGCAGGTACTGATCCTTCCCGGCCTTGACCCGCGCCACGGCGCCGTCGCCGTTCAAGAACTCGGCCTGCATCCCCATGATCTCGGGATAGAACGCGCAGATCGCTTTTGCGGTCCCGACCGGCACGTCGAACTCGACATAGGGAATGCCGAGCGTGATGCGTCCGAAGCGCGCGGCGTCCGGCTCATAGCAGCGCACGCGGTTGCCCCAGGGACAGATCGCCTCGACATGGTCGTTATGCTCGGTGAACGCGAACGACGTTCCTTCCAGCTTCTTCGCCACCGACGCCAGCCGCTCCAGCAGCGCCTCACGGCCGGCGATGACGATGCCGGTATGACCACGGAGCACCTGCGGCGCGCCATCAGGCAGGTGAAACTGGCTCCTGCCGACATTGACCCACATGTTGGTGTCCGACACCATCAGATAGGGATCGCGGGTCAGCCCGAGGCCTGCGATATAAAACAGCGTCGCCAGCCGCTGGTCGGGGATGGTGACGTTGACATGCTCGAAATGGATCGAGTTGCCGAGATCTTCTGCGGCGCGGTCGAACTGTTGCATGGATGCGATCCTCGCGTAGGGCGGTAGGGTGGGCAAAGCGCAGCGTGCCCACCATTCACGTAACGGATCAAGATGGTGGGCACGCTTCGCTTTGCCCACCCTACGAATCTACTCCGTCAAATTCTCCAGCAGCAAATTCAGCGCCGTCTTCGCGAACGCCTGCATATTGGCTTGCCGGTCGGCACTCCCCGTCTCCAGCGTGAACACCGATTGCGACGGCCCCGCCACCGCCATGCAGCTATGACCGGCGGCATCGCCGTAGCGGTTGCCGGTTGGCCCCGTTGCGCCCGTCTCCGACAAGCCCCAATCGGTTGAAAAACGCTCGCAGACTTGGCTTGCCAGCAGTTTCGCATAGGGCTCGGACGCCGAGCGAATGCCCTTCATCGCCTCGTCAGGAATATCCATCAACAGCCGCCGCGCGTCGCGCGTATATACCACCGCGCCGCCGAGGAAATAGGCGGATGCGCCCGGCACCGACAGCAGCGCCGCCGAGATCAGGCCGCCAGTTGAAGATTCCGCAACTGCAATCGTCTGTTTCCGCGCGATCAGTTGAGCGGCAATCTTTTCGGCTATCGTCACGAGCTCTTTCATCTCAACTCCTAAATTCCCGCCAGTCATGTCCTCCTAGCACAGGAGGTCCACATTTGCCGAGTTGCGGCGCAGGGGCCGCCCTGATTGAATACCTCAAACGTCAGCGGCCCACGCGGGCGAACGAGGAAACACCATGACGTCGCCGCTTCCCGGCGGCGTGGATTGCGATCTGCATCCCGCCGTTCCTCATCTGACCAGCCTGTTGCCCTACATGAACGACTATTGGCGCGACCAGGTGACGACGCGCGGCATGACGGATCTCGTCTCGCAATCCTATCCGACCAATTCGCCGATTTCGTCGCGGCCGGACTGGCGGCCGGCACAGGGCAAGCCGGGTGCTGATCTTGCCGACATGCAGAAGCAGGCGCTCGACCGCTTCGGTGTTGCTTACGGCATCTGCAATCCGCTCTACGGCGTGCAGATGGTATTCTCCGAGGACATGCAGGACGCGTTCTGCCGCGCGCTGAACGACTGGCTGGCCAAGGAATGGCTCGACAAGGACGATCGGCTGCGCGGCTCGATCGTGATCCCTGTGCAAAGCGTCGAAAAATCAGTGGCCGAGATCGAGCGCTGCGCCACAGACAAGCGCTTCGTCCAGGTGCTGGTGCTGGTCATGGGCGACATGCCCCTGGGCAAACGCGCCTACTGGCCGATCTATGCGGCGGCCGAACGGTTGGGCCTCACCATCGGCATCCATGCCGGCAGCGCCTATCACAACCCGCCGACCTCGGTCGGCTGGGGCTCCTACCACATCGAGGACTACGTCGCGCAGGCCACCGCGTTCCAGACCCAGCTCACCAGCCTGATCGTGGAGGGCGTGTTCGCCCGCCACCCGAATCTGAAGATGGTCATGCTGGAGTCCGGGTTCACCTGGCTGCCGGCCTATCTGTGGCGGCTGCACAAGTTCTGGCGCGGCATACGGATGGAAACGCCGTGGGTCGATCGCGCGCCGCTGGAGATTGTGCGCAGCAATATCCGTTTCTCGCTGCAGCCGGTCGATGCGCCGCCCGATCCCGCAACCCTGAACCGCCTGTTTGACCATATGCAGTCGGACGAATTGCTCCTATTCTCGACCGACTACCCGCACTGGCAATTCGACGGCGACGCGGTGCTGCCCGAGGGAATCTCCTCCGATCTTGTTCGCAAGATCATGATCGACAATCCGCTCGCGACCTATAGCCGCCTCGGTCAGGTGGCGATGAAGGAGACGACGCCATGAATGTGCAGTTCCGCGACCGGCCGGAGCCATCAGCGTCTGTCAGCGTCAAGCCCGCGATCGCCGATTGCGACATCCATCCGGCCCGCGCGACCGCGGACGAACTCTACCCCTTCCTCGCAAAACGCTGGCACGTGCATATCGAGGCCTACGGCAAGCAGGCCTATCATGGCATGATGGAAGGCCCGCCCTATCCGAAGGCGCAGCCGAACGCCTCGCGCCGCGACGCCTGGCCGCCGGAAGGCGGTCCGCAGGGCTCCTCGCTTTCCTTCATGCAGAAGCAGCTTCTCGATCCCTACAACGTTGCGCTGGGCGTGCTCAATCCGCTCGCCAGCGGGCAGGGCCTGCGCAACCAGGATCTGGCCGGCGCGATCTGCACCGCGATCAACGACTGGCAGATCGAGAAATGGACAGCTAAGGATTCTCGCCTGAAGGGCTCGATCGTTGTCGCCAATGAAGACGGCCTTACCGCCGCCGCCGAAATTCGCAAGCGGGCCGGCGACAAGAATTTCGTCCAGGTGCTGCTGCTCTCGCGCAATGTCGAACCGCTCGGCCAGCGCCGCTACTGGCCGGTCTACGAGGCGGCGCAGGAGATCGGCCTGCCGGTCGGCATTCATGCCTTCGGCTTCGGCGGCAATCCGCTCACCCCGTCCGGCTGGCCGAGCTTCTATATCGAGGAGATGGTCGGCCATTCGCAGTGCCAGCAGACCGCGCTCGCGAGCCTCGTGCTCGAAGGCGTGTTCGAGCGTTATCCCAAGCTGAAGATGGTGATGATCGAGGCCGGCTTCGGCTGGGCGCCGTCGCTGGGCTGGCGGCTCGACAAGAGTTTCGAGCGGCTGCACAGCGAGGTGCCGCATCTGAAACGAAAACCGTCGGAATACATCCGCGACCACATCTGGTGGACCACGCAGCCGATGGAAGACCCGGAGCGCCGCGACCATCTGTTCCAGGTGATCGAATGGATCGGCTGGGACAAGCTGTTGTTCGCGACCGATTACCCGCATTGGGATTTCGACGAGCCGTCGCGCGTGTTGCCGGCCGGCGTCAGCGACGCCAACCGCGAAGCGTTCTATCTCGGCAACGCGAAGAAGCTTTACGGGCTGGTCTGATGGTTCGTCACGTCATTGCCCCGGTGGACGAGCTTCCACCGGGTACCCGAAAATTCCTCGACATCGACGGGCGGCCGATCGCGATCTTCAACATCAAGGGCGAGTTCTTCGGACTGTTGAACCGCTGCCCGCATCAGGGCGCGGCCTTGTGCGAGGGCCCCTTGATCGGGTTCGCGCAATCCTCCGATCCCGGCGAGATCGAATACACAAGACTCGGCGAAATCATCCGCTGCCCCTGGCACGGCTGGGAATTCGATATCCGCACCGGGCAGTCCTACTGTGACCCCAAACGCTTTCGCGCCCGTGCCTATCCGGTCAACGTCGAGCCTGGATCGGCGGTGGTGAAGGGACCGTATGTGGCGGAGACGCTCGCCGTGTCGGTCGAGAGCGATTACGTGGTGGTGGATTTGTAGCCCCGCCGTTAGTGCGAAATTCGTAGGGTGGGCAAAGGCGCGCTTGCGCCGTGCCCACCATCTATCACCGATTGCGCTTCCAAATGGTGGGCACGCTTCGCTTTGCCCACCCTACGATCTCCAGAGGGAGCGGCGCGCGACGCTTGGCTTAGGACGATAGCCCTGCAAGCTTGCAACGAGGAGCGCCGCTCTGAGAGTCTGTTCTGCTGGGCCGATCGCCGCGCGGTCAGGCCCTTCTGCTGAGGCTTAATACGCGCCTTTCAGCGGGGTCCAATTAAACTGCGGCTGTGCGGCTGTAGTTGCGAACGGAGCCGGGGCCATCGTCCCCGGATAAGCGGTCTGGGCCACGCTTTCAGCGCGCAACGCTTGGCCGAGATGCAGTGCGCATCCACTCATCTGCCCACTGAGCATTGCGTCCTGCGCCTGAGCAATCTCCCTTTCCGCCATGAACTTGGCGGGGCCATCGGCCATAGTCTCGACCCCGCCTTCAGCTTTAGCGAAGTTGTCGCCGCTACATCCGACACCGACATGCGCGGCGTGATGGACGTGCCCGGCATGTGCCGCGGGCACAAAAGCATAGGCCGTTGCAGCCATTGCGGCTGCACCTAGCAACTTCCTGAGCATTGTTCTTCCCTTTTTTGCTTTGCAATCCGGCATCATTGCCGGACTACCCAAATAACACCGGCTGCGTCCAATCGACGCGGGTGATCAGAGTGAACTTTCCGCGATTTCGCGCGATCCAAATGTGATCGGCGGCAGTTGCAATGCCCTTATGCGCTCGCCGCACGCCCGGTCCTTGGAGGGCCGCTCTTTGCTCGCTATCGGGGCATGGCGGACATCGATCAAGCCGCACCGATCGAACTCGATTGATGAGTACGCGTCCTGACGCGTTGTACGGATCGCCTCACCTACAAACACGCTCGGCGTGCAGAGCTGGCGGCTGTGGGCGTGCCTGTTGGCTTTCGTGGCCATCCGCGGAGTGCTAGCGTCGATCCCGAACCCACTCATCTGGGGGAAATATTCACATGAGTGGGTGGGCTTACATTGCTGTTTCCGACGGATCTGACCTCGTTCCTCGACCTCATACGCCAGCATGGCGATGTGGCCTACAGCTTCATGTTTGCCTATGCAGCCTCGCATAGCCTGCTGCTTGCGCTGTTCGCGGGCTACGCGGCGCATTCGGGGGCGCTGGGTCTTGGCACGCTCATCGTGGTCTGCTGGTTCGGCAGTTTCGCCGGCGACGTCATTCGCTTCTGGATCGGGCGACGCTATGGCGCCCGCTTACTCGATCGTTTTCCGCGGTTCGAGCGCACGGTGCAGACGGTCGTCCGCCTGACGGAACGTCACTATGTCTGGATGATCCTGATTCACCGTTTCCCGCACGGCGTCCGCGGGCTCGCGGGGTTTGCTTACGGGATATCGCGGCTGCCGTGGTCCACTTTCCTGGCGCTCAACTTCGTTGCGGCGGGCCTTTGGTCCGGCGCCGTTGTCTCGGCTGGCTATGCCTTCGGTCAGTTCTCGGAGAAGTCCATCAACAATGCCTCTTCGGGCCTGGGCTTCGTGATGCTGGTCGCGTTCCTCGGCATGTCCTGGTTGCTCAGCAAGAAACTCGATCAGATCGTGCAGCGATCGTGAAGCATGCGCGGGCGGTTGCTTGTTGCTAGCCGTAGGGTGGGCAAAGCGACTTGTCCGCCGTAGCTCGAAGAGCGAAGGCGGAAGCGTGCCCACCATCAAGCGCGCAACCGGGTGTTGGTGGGCACGGCGCGAAGTGCGCCTTTGCCCACCCTACGTTTCCTGCGTTTGTTATTCTTCCATTGGTCCGGCAAGGGTGCGGCGAAGGTGCTGAGTTTCGCGCCACGTCTCACCAACTTCGTTCCCAAAACGAGCGAGCCTGGTTGCCAAGTGCATGATGATGAGTGTGACCATGGCTATTGGCCCGCCTTGATGAGCAAACGGCTGATGTGACGCTCTGCATCATCAGACAGCTTCTGCAGCCCGTGGGTAGCAATGTACGTCTCGACAATGCGGTCCGCATGCCGCTGACGGGAGCTGGTGTTAACGCGCAATAATCGTGCGAAAAATGTGGGCTTTTTGGTTGGAGCAGAAAGCCAGGCCCCAGTGGTTAATACGTTCGCCATTAGATGGCTCCTTTATCGGAGTTATCCTTGGGGCGAATTTCCTACCTGAATCACAGATAGGTACTGGTGAGCGCCAATGCGAGATCAAATAGCGCGCATTCGTGCATTATTTTGTATCTAATCGTGCAATGCGCGAAGCAATCACGCTGCAGTGATTCAAATGAACCATTGAGGATCAGGTGTGAGGGTTCGAACGACAGTCAGCTCGGCGGCAACCTTCATGACTTCTTCGGGATGGCATGCGGAGGACGCTCATCCGGGCTTCGCTCGGGATCGTTGTCACGCAGGCCCAGCGCGAAGTATTTTCTCGCGACGGCATCGAGCAGCGTCGATATCAATTCCTGGTCCGACTTTTCCTCGCGCTGTTTGGCTTCCAGCAAAACCTTTTCAACCTGACTGCCGAAATAGGCGGCGGTTACGTCGTCAACCGTCGGCGCAATCAATGCCAGTCGCGCTCGCGCAAGGGCGCGCTCGTATTTTGCATTGGCCATGGCAGCCTCAATGCTAACGGACTTCTATGGCCCCCTGAGACCAGAGATGCTCAGGGCTAACCGGCTGAATTTCAGTCTGTTCCGGTTGCAGACACGAAACTAAATCGTTGCCGCGGGTTGGCTGCGACTCGCAATGGCAGCGAACGATCGGGCAGGGCCTAGCCGGAACTGCTATCGCGTTCGCCCGATGGGTTCTGCGTGGCGGCTGGCGCTGACGGTAACGGCGTGACGCTTGTTTTGCGCTTGCCATCATAGCGGTCGGCGAGGTCCAAAAGCCGCTGCTTGATGAATGGGTCGGCCTTGGCCGCGATATCCCGAACTTCCCGGGCGCGCTCCCTGTAAAAATCCTCGTTCATGACAAGCCGCATTTTCTCTAAAGCTCTGCTATTTCCTTTCTATACTATCCTTTCCCGATCATTCCGCCTGCCGGCGCCTGCCATGGCTAAGGACCGGTATTCTGGAAATCGCTGCCGGGGTTCTGTGCCAACGCTGCGACTACGAGAACAGGCGCTTCATAGGAACCGGCCGATCCTGACCACGTTTCCCTTTCGGCTTAGGAGAGGCGGGAAGGATGGATAACCTCACGAAAAGAGATCAGCCCGATCGCAGCAAGATCAACATGAGCGAGGATTTCGAGGTCAAGTATTGGCTGAAGGCTCTCGGCGTTTCCAGGGACGAACTGCAACGAGCCGTAGATAAGGTCGGAAATTCGGCCGCTGCCGTTCGCAAGGAGCTGGGGGTATGACGAGCGAGCCGTAAGGCGCCGGATGTCGCGGGGCGATTGTCACTGAGCGGAGCGAGCGCTCACGCCGGGAACGGGTTAGATGTCAGCGCGTACCGATGCGTTGATGTCGCAGCAAGAAACCGGCAAAATTGCCGCGTTCATCGTTCTCCGTTATGGCCGGTTGCCACCCGGCGCGAGCTGTTGCTTCAACGCGCGCGCAGCCGTTTGTTTCCTATACTTCCCGATGAGACGTTGGCTGGCAGGCGCGGGACGCGCGCATGACGAAGTGTCAATCTCGTGGAACATTCATCACTTTGGCCCGTTCACGGAAGCACACATTCACTTTTTCCGGAGGGTTACCATGAAGAATCTCATTGCTTTCGCACTTCTCAGCACCGCGATCGTCAGCGGCGCGGCCTATGCGCAGACCGCCCAGCCTGCCGATCGCGCTGCACCGGCCGCGACCACCAGTCCGGCTGCAAGTTCCGACAAGATGATGCTCAAGGGCAAATGGCGCGCGTCCAAGCTCATGGGCCTCGACGTCTACAACGAGGCCAATGAGAAGCTCGGCGACATCAATGAACTGATCCTGGACAAGGACGGCAAGGTGCACGCCGTGGTTATCGGCGTCGGCGGCTTCTTAGGGATGGGCGAGCACGACATTGCCGTTACGATGGACAAGCTGAAATTTGCCGAGGAACCCGTCCGCACCAGCTCCACCGCGACCACGACGCGTGAAACCACGACCGGCACAGCCACGGCGCCGGCCAACACCACTGCGACCACGACCACACGCGCGAATAACGCGAGTGACTGGACTCCCGATCATGCCATGATGAGCGGCAACAAGGAGCAGCTCAAGGCAATGCCGCAGTTCAAGTATTCCGACTACAACTAAGGTAGCGGCATCATTGAAAGTGAAAGGCCCCACGGTGGGGCCTTTTTTTCCTGAGAGCACGTTCGCAGCGTTTGAAAAAGTTTGGAACGTTGACGGTGCGGCCGGGTTGGAGCTCCGTATCAGCGCAGATACATCCTCAGTCAGAAACACCGATGGGCCTCAGCTCCTGTGACCGGGCTGAGGCCGTTTCTTTGCCCGCTTCGTTGGGCAAATCATTACATGGCTCCGCCTGCCTCACGGCTGAAAGCGTGCAAGAGCTGTAGGGTGGGCAAAGCGAAGCGTGCCCACCATTGCAAGTGAGCAAGAAATGGTGGGCACGGCGCTGGCGCGCCTTTGCCCACCCTACGGCGTGCGGACTGATTTTCCTTCCGCGCAAGCGCAATCTCGAAACGCAACTGCGACCAATTGGCACGACGGGCAAATCACCCAAAACCTGTCCAGTCCCTCTTGCGAAAATATTCCGCTTAACTTCCAGAGCAAATCATCGGCATAACTCCGCCCGTCTCACGGCAGATGAGGACGCTCGCGATCGTCACGAACGTGCGGTGAGATGCGATGGACGCGAATGGTGCGATAGACGTACGCGCCTGACGCGTACGGCGAAGTCGTGTGGTCCTGACGCCGCGGTGCTGGCGCTAAGTTTCACGAGTTACCTCGTGGAGCGACGGTGGCAAGAAAGCCGTTCACCGGGGAGAGCACGAAGTAAGCCGTAAAGCCATTGCGCAGGGAAGGCCGGAATGCTCCCGCTGCCCTGTATGCTCGTGTGCATTTTCTTACGCGCAAATCGCACGCGAGACCGCGGGTGCAGCAAGCACCCGGTCTTCCCTGCGCCCTCTATTTCGAAGAGGGCCAAACGAAGATGCAAGCCTCGGACGCAATGCGCCGCGAGATCGCGAAGGTATGTCATTCGTAGGATGGGTAGAGCGAAGCGAAACCCATCATCACGCGCACCGACATTGATGGACATCGCTTCGCTCCACCCATCCTACGGACGCCTCGCAATGAAGAGGCCGCCGGCCTTACTCCCCCGTCCCATGCGCCATCGCTTTCCGCTCCATCGCGTAGCGCACCAGCGCGGCGAAACGGTAGATGCCGTGCACGAACTTGCCATAGGGCATGGTGACGAACAGCGAGAAAACTACGCCGAGATGCAGCGCCAGCAGCGGGCCCATCGCCGCCGTCTCGCGCAGGATCAACAGCGCCATGCCGGTCAGGCTGGTGAGAAACAGCATCACGATGAACGCGACATCCATGCCGTAGCGCGCTTCATCGACCAGCACGGGATCGCGCTTCCATCGCTCAATGAGCAAGCCGATCGGCCCGATCAACAGACCGATGCCGCCGAGCGTGCCGAGCACCACGGGCAGATCCCACCACGGATACGGCGCCTGCCGCGCCAGCAGATAGTGATAGAGCGTCGCGACGCAGGTGGAGGCGAAGCACAGCGCAAAGCCGTAGAAGGTCAGGTGATGATACAGCCTGCGACGATCGGTCGGGCGGTCGTCCTCGTCGAAGCAGCCGACCCCGCCGCCGTCGAGATAGCGCAGCTCGCCGGCATCGCGGATCGCTTGGAGCAGCGCGCCGATATCGGTCTTCATGCCGACGGGTTCGCCGATATCGCGCCAGAACGCGCGCACGCCCATCACCAAAGCCACGATCGCATAGAGGAACGCCGCGCCGAACAGCGCCGCCATCGCATTATGCGGCATCAGTTTGTAGAACGCGCCCGGGCCGGTATGGACGCCGAACAACACCTGCCGGTCGTTGAAAGCAGCAAAGCCGAAGATGAACGCGGCGACGCTGAGCGCGGCAACGAGGCTGATGACGAGCCCGTTGCGCGCGAAGGCGCCGGCGAAGGCGCGGGGCCAGGCATAGGCCGCGTAGGACTCGGCACGCGCGATGGCGAGCGTCTTCGGGACGTTGACGTTGAATTCATGCGGCGGCGAGAACTGGCAGTCAGTGTAGCAGGCGCCGCAGCCATGGCAGAGATTGGCGAGATAGTTGAGGTCGCCGTCGGAGAACGCGCGGCGCATTTCCATCGCCGGAAAAACCGCGCAGAGCCCCTCGCAATAGCGACAGGAATTGCAGACCGTCATCAGGCGGTCGGCTTCCTCCAGAATTCGCGTTCCGTGCATTCGTTGCTTCCTGCCTTCGCGCCAGCCCGCTTACTTGGTCAGCCCCTTGCCTTCGAGCCATTTCTGGATCAGGGCGGCGACCTCGGCGTTGTTCTTGTCCATCATCACCATGTGCGAGTTGCCCTTGATCCCGGCTTGCGGCAGGTCGACGACATCGACGCTGCCGCCGGCGGCCTTGATGGCGTCCGCAAAGGCAATGCCGTTGGCGCGGATTTTCGGCCAGCGCGAATCCTTCTCGATGTAATCGCCATAGACGATCAGCGTCGGAATGTCCTTCAAAGCATCGACCTTGGCCGGATCGCCGAGACCGGCGGGCTCGATCGCGATCAGCGCCTTGACCTTGTCGGGCCGTGCCTGCGCCACCTTGAAGCCGAAGCTGCCGGCCTGGCTGTGGAACAGGATGATGGATGGGCCGACACGGTCGATCTCGGCGATATAGGCGGCAATGATCGCGTCATCGGTGGTGGTCCAGCGCGGCACGTTCTGCTTGACGAAATTCTCGTAGCCCTCGTTCGGGAACTGGCTGCCGGGCATCAGCTTGCGCTTGGCCGGATCCGGATTGTAGGAGCCTGCGCCATCGCCGATGCGAAAGCGCTCGAACGGATTGGCGGTCGTGAGGAACACCGGCTCGCTCTTGAAGATATCGGGATATTGTGCCCAGCCGGCGCGGCCGCGCTCGACCGCGTCGGAATTGTAGACGGCCCAGCCCTTGCGCAGGAAGTAGTTCAGCCAGCCCTCGCGTCCATCCGGCGTCGTTTCATACGTTACGCCGGTCAGCCCGCCGCCATGCCACATCAGCAGCGGATAGGCGCCCTTTTCGTTGGCGGGCAGAAAATACTGCACATACATCTGCTCGACCTGATAGGTGCCGTTGGGATCGACTTTTGCGGGCACGCCGCCAGGAGTGAAGGTCACCTCCTTGACCGGCTTGCCGGAAATCTCCACCAGCCGCCCGCCGACATGGAACGAACCCATGTCGCGCAACGCGATCGGCTCAGCCGCGTTGGCCAGTGTCGCGCTCATCAAAACTGCCGCAGCATAAACAATCGCAAGCCGCATCATCAATCCTCCCTTTGTCTCCCTCTCCCCGCAAGCGGGGAGAGGTGCGTCGCGTTAATTCCGCGCATTCTTCGCCGCTTCCCGTCCCGCCACCCGTCCGAACACGCTGCCGATGGTCATGCCGATGCCGGCCGCATAGCCCTTGCCAAGTACGTTGCCGGCCATGATCTCGCCGGCCGCGAACATGTTGGCGGAAGGCTTGCCGTCCTTCATCACCATGCGCGACTGCTTGTTCACGCGGGTGCCGAGATAGGTGAAGGTGATGCCGGGCCGCACCGGATAGGCCAGATAAGGCGGCGTCTCGATCCTGCGCGCCCAATGCGTCTTCGGCGGCGTGATGCCTTCGGTGCGGCAATCGTCGAGGATGGTGTGATCGAAGGTGCCGGGCTGCACCGCGGCGTTGAACTCGGTAATGGTCTTCTCCAGCGCCGCCGGATCGAGCTCGAGCTTGCCGGCGAGTTCCGCGATGGTGGTGCCCTCGATTGGCGGAAACAGCGTCGGCATGAAGCTATTGCGTACGGACGCATCGAAGATGATGTAGGCGATCTGGTCCGGTTGGGCTGCCACCAGCCGGCCCCAGATCGCGTAGCGCTTCGGCCAGATGTCCTCGCCCTCGTCATAGAAGCGCTGGGCGTGCTTGTTGACGACGATGCCGAACACTACCGAGTCGTGGCGGGTGATGATGCCGCCGTCGAATTTCGGCGCGCGAGCGTCAATCGCAACCGCATGGCATTGGGTGGGGTCGCCGATGTCCTGCACGCCCTTGTCGAGCAGCATCTTCAGGATCGAGCCGCGGTTGTACGGCGTGCCGCGGATCAGGAAATTGTCGGCCGCCTCGCCCCAGTACTCCTTGAGCCATTCGATATTGGCTTCAAAACCGCCGGCTGCCGCCACCAGCGCCGAGGCACGAATTTCTACCGCGCTGTCGATCGGCTGTTTCAGCTTTGCGGACAGGAACATGCCGTCCTCGATCTGGAGGTCGATCACTTCAGCATCATAGACGATCTCGACGCCGAGCTTTTCGGCAGTGAGATAGAGCGCGTTCAGCATCGCCCTGCCGCCACCGAGGAAGAACGAGTTGGTGCGGCCGAGGCTCAGCGTGCCGCCGAGCGAGGGTTGCCAGCGCACGCCTTGTTCGACGATCCAGTTCAGGATGTCCTTGGACTCCCGAATCATGAACTTTGCCAGTTCCTCGTCGGTCTGCCCGCCGGTCAGGCGCAACAGGTCGTCCCAGAATTCCTCTTCCGTGTAGGGGCCGGTGAGAATCTCGGTCGCCGCATCATGGGCGCAACGCATGTTGCGGGTGTGGCGGGTATTGCCGCCGCGATAGAACTTTGGCGCGCCTTCCAGCACCAGCACGGAAGCGCCCGCCCGCCGGGCGCTGATGGCGGCGCACAAAGCGGCGTTGCCGCCGCCGATCACCAGCACATCGAATTTTTTAGTCAGATCGGCCATGCGCTCTTGTTGTCGTTGTTGGCCTGGAAATCAAACCTGCGCTCGGCCAGGAAAATCCATCCGCCCCCGCGATTTTCTAGCCTGATGAAGAGGCCACGTCACGCGTCTCGTGCGCTCCGAAATGCAGCCGTATGCGACGATGTCGCATGCAACTCGCTATGCGGATTATCTGCGATGTCAGGGCTTGCTCTGCACGGAGGCGAGCAGCCATTGCCGGAAGGCAGAGAGTTTGGGCGGATCGGCTCTTCCTGCGGGCGAGACCAGATAAAAACCGGCGTCGACCGGAAATGCGATGTTGAAGGGAACGACCAGCCGGCCCTTGGCGATGTCTTCCTGCACATAGGCGGTGCGGCCCATCGCAACGCCGAGGCCGTCGATCGCGGCCTGCACGGTCATGAAGATCAGGTCGAAAGTAACGCCCGGCTGTTTCGAAAAATCGGCCGGCAGCCCGGCGGCCGTCAGCCACAGCCGCCAGTCGTCGTAGTTGGCGTTGCTGGTGTGCAGCAGCACGTGATCCCTGAGGTCCTCGGGGCATTTCAGCGGCTTGCTTCCCTTGAGCAGCGCGGGGCTGCATACCGGGAACAGCTCGTCCGCCATCAGCCAGTCGGCGCGGACGCCCGGCCACTGGCCGCGGCCGTAGCGGATTGCGGCATCGACATTGTCGCGCTGGAAGTCGACCAGGTTGGTCGAGGTGGTGATGCGCACGTCGATGCCGTGATGAGCTTCCTGAAAGGCGGTCAACCGCGGCAGCAGCCATTTGGCGGCGAGCGAGGCCAGCGTCGAGACCGTCAGCACATGGTCGTCGTCCTTGCGCAGCAGACGGTCGGTCGCGAGCCTGAGATCGTTGAACGCGGCGCGGATGCCGGGGAGATATTCCTGCGCCTGCTGTGTCAGCGCCAGCGAGCGGTTCTGGCGGATGAAGAGGCGAACGCCGAGCTCTTCCTCCAGCCGCTTGATCTGGTGGCTGATCGCGGTCTGCGTGACGTTCAGCTCGGAGGCGGCCTGCGTAAAACTCAAATGCCGGGCCGCGGCCTCAAACGCCCGCAATCCATTCAGCGACGGCAGCCTGGCGGTCATTCCGCGAACCCCGATTTACATGAGTTTATATCATCCGAAACGGTACAAAGTGTCGTTTGTGAACAGGCCGAATGGCGCAGATATTAGCGTCAACAGCATACTACAGGAGCCGAAAATGTCCACTTACACGCATGAATCGATGATAAATCATCATGAGCCTGGCCTTTTGTCTCAGATCGGCGAGACCCTCCATGTCTGGCGGCAGCGCTATCAGTCGCGCCGGGAGCTGGCGAGCTGGTCCGAGCGGGAGCTCCACGACATCGGGATCTCCTGGAGCGATATCGCCTACGAGACCGAAAAACCGTTCTGGCGGGCTTAGATGGCAGCCAGGCCGGCGTCGCCTCATCAGGGGGACGCCGGCCGCTTTTTAGCTCCGCGGGAGCAACCAATGACCACGATGCGTCTCGACGATCTCAGGCAATATTCCGACGTGCTGCGTTCGCGTCACGGCGAGGTGATGACCGTGCGCTTCGTCGAACCGCGCGATGCCGAGGCGCTGCAGAACTATTTCCGCTCGCTGACCACGCGCTCCCGCTACAACCGTTTCCTCGGCGCGGCCAGCGAACTGCCGCCCTCGCTACTTGAGGATTTCATCCATCTCGGCGAATCCGACCGCTTCAGTGTGATCGCGACCATGCTGGTAGAGGGCCGCGAGACGATCGTCGGCGAAGCGCGCTATGCCTTTGACAGCGACACCGCCTCTATCGAATTCGGCCTGTCGATCGACGACCGCTGGCAGGGCCATGGCATTGGCAAGGCGCTGCTGAACAATCTCGAATGCCGCGCCGCCTCGTTCGGTGCCGAACGCATCTTCGGCGACACGCTGCGCTCCAATGACGCGATGATCGCGCTCGCCCGCAAGTCCGGCTACGCCTTTACCAATACCCCCGGCGACTGGAAGCTGACACGCTTCCAGAAGCTGATTCATGTCGAACCGCAGGAAATCCCATGCGCCAGTTGGCGGCTCGCCGCCGTCTCTCCCAGCGCAATGTCCTCGCTTGCGGTCTGACCACTGAGCCCGGTTCTGGCCCTCACCAGAACCGGGCTATTTTCCCCCGACAGCGCCGCGGCGTTGATAATCCCCGTGTCCCGGTGGGCGGTGTTGCCGCATGTGAGAGCGGTCCCGGATTGCGCGGAGCCTGTCATCGGGCGCGCGTTGGCGCTACCCGTTGGCTTCATCCGGGCTACGGCAACACTCAACTTCCCTTGAACACCGGCTTGCGCTTGTCGATGAAGGCCTGCACGGCCTCCTTGTGATCGGCAGTCACCTGGGCTCGGATCATGCGCTCGGCCTCATGATCGCGCGCTGTGGCGAAATCGAACATCAAGGCTTCGTCCAGATTATCCTTCATGTAGCGGATCGCGATCGTCGGTCCTTCGGCGATCGACTTGGCGAGCGCGAAGGCTTCCGACTGCAGCCTGTCGTCGGCGACCACGCGGTTCACCAGGCCGATCGCCTCGCACCTTGCCGCATCGACCCTATCGCAAGTGAACATCAATTCCCGTGCCCGCGACGTGCCGACCAGCCGCGTCAGGAGCCAGGCGATGCCGTAATCGCCGCTCAGGCCCACCTTGAGGTAGCCGGTGGAAAGGAATGCCGATTTCGCGGCGATGCGCATGTCACAGGCCATCGCCAGAGCGAGCCCGGCGCCGACCGCGGGGCCGGGTAGGGCGGCAATGGTTGGCTTGCGCACCGAGACCAGCGCGCCGGTCAGGAGACGCTGTCGCTCCTGCAGGTCGGCGACCCGCTCGTCATGGGACATTGCGAGCTTCGTCTTGTCGCGATTCGCCCCCATGCCCTTGACGTTGCCGCCGGCACAGAACGCCGTGCCGGCGCCGGTCAGCAACAGCACGCCGACATCGGGATTCTCGCCACAGGCCTTGATCATGTTGCGCAAGGCCGGGGTCAGATTATCCGACATCGCGTTGCGCGCCTCGGGGCGGTTCAGCGTGATGATGGCGACGCGGTCGCGGATCACGCAGAGCAGTTCGTCGGTGCCGGTGTCGATTTTGGTTTCGATGGTCATATCGTTCCCCATGTTATTGTTATTTCGTCCTTGCGAGGAATCGTAGGGTGGGCAAAGCGAAGCGTGCCCACCATTTCACCATCGCGTTCGGCCGACAGATGGTGGGCACGCTGCGCTTTGCCCACCCTACGCTTTCATTCCTCAAAACTTCTCCACCCATGGCCGCAGTTCGACTTCCCAGGTCCAGGCGCTGCGCGGTTGCTGCAGGACGTTCCAGTAGCTCAACGCAATCGCGTCGGGATCGAGCATCGAGTCCGGCCTGTCGGCAGGCTCGGTACGAGCCGAGCTGCGGATGCCGCCGTCGATTACGAAATGCGCCACATGAATGCCCTGCGGCGACAATTCGCGCGCCATGCTCTGGGCGAGCCCACGCAGCGCGAATTTCCCCATCGCGAACGGCGCCGATTGCGGATAGCCCTTGACGCTGGCGGAGGCGCCGGTGAACAGGATCGCGCCGTGCTTGCTGGGCAACATGCGTATGGCCGCCTGCTGCGCCACCAGAAAACCGCCGAACGCCGAAACGGCAATCGCCTGCGCGACATCCGCCGGAACCAGGTCGGTGAAAGCGCCGCGCGCCCGTCCGCTGGCGTTGTAGACGACGATATCGGGCGTGCCGATCTCGCGCTCGACCATGCCGAACAGACGCTCGACCTCTTCGGCTTCGGTCGCATTGCAGGCAAAGGCACGGGCGCCGGTCTCGGCGCAGAGCGCGCCGAGTTTTTCGATCTTGCGCGCGGCGAGCGCAACCTTGATGCCTTCGCGGGCAAACAGCCGCGCCAGCGATGCGCTCAATCCCTCGCCGACGCCGACGATCAGGGCAATCTTGTACTTTGGCAATTCCATGGGCGCGGTCCTCGGATGGTGGGACTCGGTATCTAGGAACCCGATTCCGCCTGGCAATCGTCCGCCATGGGGAGGCCCCTCCAATTATGCTTGTTGACGGCACCTCCGCCTGCGTTATCGGTAGTTGACCAACATCGAGCGAAACGAACAAGGGCTAATAATGCAGCCACGCATGCATGATCGCACAACAGCTCAGGCCAATCAGCCGGGATTGCTCGCGCCTGATACGACGGGGATGAATTTCTACCGGGCCGATCCGGCGCTGACCGATCTGCTGCGGCTGCATCTCCCCGATGCGCTGTTCCGCCATATTGAGCCGCATCTCGATCGCCTCGGCGAAATGGCCGGAGGCTATCTCGACGAATGCGCGCGGCTCGCCGACCGTCACACACCGGTGCTGCACCAGCGCGACAAGTTCGGCCGCGATACGCAGTACATCGAATATCACCCCGCCTATCGCGAACTGGAGAAAGCCGCGTTCGGCGAGTTCGGCATTCACGCCATGTCGATCCGCAAGGGCATCATGGGTTGGCCGGACAAATATCCTGTCGTCGCCAAGCATGCCTTTACGTTCCTGTTCAATCAGACCGAGTTCGGCATGGGCTGTCCGATCAACGTCACTGATGGTTGCGCCAAACTGCTCAACAATTTCGGCAGCGAGGCGCTGAAAGCGAAATATCTCGACGGCCTGACCCAGACCGACATGAGCAAGCTGACGCAGGGCGGCCAGTTCATGACCGAGAAGGAGGGTGGTTCCGACGTCGGGACGCTGACGACGACGGCCGTGCAGGAGGGTGACCACTGGCGGCTCTATGGCGAAAAGTGGTTCTGCTCCAATGCCGACGCCAAGGTGGTGATGCTGCTGGCGCGCCCGGAAGGGGCGGGGCCGGGCACGCGCGGCGTCGGGCTGTTCCTGATGCCGCGGCATCTCGACGACGGCTCGCAAAACCACTACCGGATCGTTCGCCTGAAGGACAAGCTCGGCACCCGCTCGATGGCCTCGGGCGAAATCAAGTTTGAAGGCGCGATCGCCTATGCCGTCGGCAAGCTCGACCGCGGCTTCGTGCAGATGGCCGAGATGGTCAATTCGTCGCGGCTTTCCAACGGCGTCAAGTCGACCGCGCTGATGCGGCGCGCGCACCATGATGCGATGACGGTGGCGCGAAACCGCGTGGTGTTCGGCAGCCGCATCATCGACCTGCCACTGGCGCGGCGGCAATTGATGAAGATCACGCTGCCGACCGAGCAGGCGCTGTCGATGAGTTTTCTCACCGCGGATGCGCTCGATCGTGCGGAAGCCGGTAGCCAGGACGCCGCGGCGCTGCTGCGGATTCTGACGCCGACGCTGAAATTCCGCGCGACGCGCGATGCGCGCAAGGTCTGCGGTGACGCGTTGGAGATGCGCGGCGGCATCGGCTACATCGAGGAATTTGCAACCAGCAGGCTGCTGCGCGACGCTCATCTCGGCTCGATCTGGGAAGGCACCGGCAATATCGTTGCGATCGATGCGCTGACGCGCGCGGTCGGCCGTCACGGCGCCGATGCGGCGCTCGCCGCGGATCTGCACGCCCGGCTCGACGATAGCGCCAATGTGCCGCAGGCCTGGCGCGATCGGCTGCGGGAATTGTCCGACCGCGCGGTCGGATTCGCGCGCGAAGTGGCCAGCCGGAGCGACAATGAGGGCGACGCGCGGCGTGCCACCAGCCTGCTCTATCATGTCGCGAGCGCAGTCGCGCTGGCCTGGGAGGGCGGGCGCATCCACGAGATGCGCGGTGACGCCCGGCGGCTGTTGCTGTCGCGGATGGTGATCGACCATCGCGTCGCGGCGGGCGACCCGTTCCGGCTTGCGGAAAATACGACCCAGCGCGCTATCACGGACCATCTGCTCGGCGAGCGCAGTGTCGGCATGGCCGAGGTTGGCGAACTGCTCGTCGCAGCGTAGGCTGGCTACAATTCTGGTTCAAAAATAACAGAAATTGAGGGAGTATCCGATGAAGGCCGCCGTCCTGCATGAAGTCAACAAGCCGCTGGTGATCGAGGATGTCAGCGTGCCGAATCCCGGCCCGCGCGAAGTCCTGATCCGCACGCGCGTCGCCGGCCTCTGCCATTCCGACCTGCACTTCATGGAAGGGCTCTACCCGCATCCGCTGCCGGCCGTGCTCGGCCATGAATCGGCTGGCGTGGTCGAGAAGGTCGGCTCCGACGTCACCTATGTAAAACCTGGCGATCACGTCGTGACATGCCTCTCCGTGTTCTGCGGCACCTGCGACAACTGCACCACCGGCCGCACGGTGCTCTGCACCGACACGACGGTGAAAATGCTGCCAGGTCAGTCCAACCGGCTGTCCTGGGCGCGTGAGGAGAAGCTTCATCAGTTCCTCAACCTCTCGTCCTTCGCCGAACAGATGCTGGTGCACGAAAACGCCATCGTGAAAATTCGCAAGGACATGCCGCTGGAGCTGGCAGCGCTGATCGGCTGCGGCGTCATCACGGGCTACGGCGCTGTCGTGAACACGGCCAAAGTTCAGGCCGGCGAAACCGTGGCGGTGATCGGCTGCGGCGGCGTCGGCATGGCGGCGATCAATGGAGCTGCGATCGCAGGCGCTGGCCGCATCATTGCGATCGACACCAACCCGGCCAAGCTGCAGCTCGCCACCAAGCTCGGCGCCACCGATATCGTCGATCCCGCCCGGGGCGACGTGGTACAGCAGGTGCGCGAACTCACCGGTGGCGGCGTGCATCACTCCTTCGAGGTGCTGGGCCGCAAGGAAACCGCCGAGCAGTCCTTCTCAATGCTGGCGGCCGGCGGCACGGCGACCATCGTCGGCATGATCCCGTTCGGCCAGAAGATCGAGCTGCACGGCTTCGACTTCCTGCGTGAACGCCGTATCCAGGGCTCGTCGATGGGCTCCAACCATTTCCGCGTCGACATGCCCCGCCTCGTCGAATTCTACATGCGCGGCAAGCTGCATCTCGAGGACTGGATCTCAGCCAAGCTGAAGCTCTCCGAGATCAACGAGGGCTTTGCCAACATGAAGGCCGGCAAGACGCTGCGCAGCGTCATCATGTTTGATAGCTGAGGCGTAGTCCCAACGTAACCATATCCGTCGTCCCCGCGCTCGTGCGCAATTGCGCACTAGGCAGGGACGACCGTGGGGAAAGGCGAGAAGCTATCAACCTGTCGCCCCTGCGGACGCAGGGGCCCATACGCCGCGGCCGATGTGAAGGGCACATAGGAAGACGGCTTCGGTTCAGCAACCGACAACGGTAACTGGCAGAGCGTCTGCGACCGCGCGCCATCGATGGATCACGCGGTATGGGTCCCTGCGCCCGTGCGCAATTGCGCACTAGGCAGGGACGACGTCGCGAAAGCTCGGCTTACCGCGATACATGCGCCGAGACGGCGAGCCACTTGCCGTTCTGCTTCGCCCAGCAATCGGTGTAGCGCCCATGCGCCTGCTGGCCATCGGGCGTGGTATAGCTCGTAGCGGCGTGGATGATGGCGAAGTCGCCCAGTACGCGAATCTTCACATCGTGTGCGGTCAGATTCTTGATGGTCACGGGTACTGCCGTCTGTCTCAGAAACGCTGCGCGATCGACCAGCGACTTGTCGGGATTGGAGCAGTAGAAATCCGGCGCAAGAATCTCGTCGAAGCGTTTGACGTCGGAATTCTGCACCGAGGCGACATAATCGCGGTTCAGCGCGGTCAGCTCTTCGATATCCCTGCTCATGGTGTTCCCTTCCGTCTCTGCTTTCCCGCCTTGTGTGGCGCGGGATTGCGAAGCAATCCGCTTTATTCCGGACGAGATTATGGATTGCTTCGCTTCGTACGCAATAACGTTGCAGGTAAGTTTGAGCCTCTCAATCATCAAACATCGGTGGCGGTTTGAACCCGCCGAACTCGCGCTCGATCAGTTCGGCCAACCTCAAGGGCGTGCGGTCTTCCAGCCAGGGGCCGACGATCTGCACGCCGACCGGCAGTCCATCCGGCGAAAAGCCGGTCGGGATCGCGGTCGAGGGCAGGCCGGGCAAGGTGGCGATGCCGGGCCAGGAGAGCTGGTCGGGATAGACGTAATCCTTGCCGTCGATCCTGATGCGGCGCTTCTCCTGGTCCTCCGAGTGATCGTGCGGATAGGCCGGCGTCGGCATGATCGGGCAGATCACGGCGTCATAGGCCTTGAACAGCTCGCGCCACTGCGCACGCAAGCGAGAGCGACCGCCATCGGCCATCAGCCAGTCGCGGTGGCCGAGCGCGATCCCGCGCAGGCGTTCGGCGGCGAGGCTGTTGTCATCGGCCGGCAGCGCGGCGGCGGCTGCCTGTGCGCCGGCATAGGTTTCGGGTGCAAAGGACGCGGCAAGGAACGACATCAGCATCCGCATGTAGAGCCGGCTTGATGCTGCGAAATCAGGCAGGAGCGGACTGGTGCGGTCGATCTCGACGCCGGCCTTGGCGAGATTTGTGGCAAGTGTTTCCAGCGTGCCGCGCACCACACTGTCGGTCGGCATGACCGGTTCGGTGTCGATCAAAAGCACGCGGAAATTCTTCAGCTCCGTGTGACGGGCTGGCGGCAATGCGAGGCTATAGGCCTTGCCGGCTTCGAGCGGATCAGGCCCCGCGATCACCTCCAGCAGCAGCGAAAGGTCGGCCGCGCAGCGCGCCATCGGTCCGATCACGCTGAGATCGCGCGTGGACGGCAGCGGCGGCAGTGGCGGCGGCGTGTGGCCGCGCATGGCGACGAGGTCGAAGGTCGGCTTGTGCGCATAGATGCCGCAATGAAATGCCGGCACGCGCAAGGAGCCGCCGATGTCGGAGCCGAGCGAGAGCGCGCCATAGCCTGCGGCCAGTGCCGCCGATGAGCCGCCGGAAGAACCGCCCGGCGTGCGGCCGAGATCGAAGGGGTTGTTGGTGGTGCCGTAGATCTCGTTATAGCTCTGCCAGTCGGCAAGCCCGAGCGGGACGTTGGTCTTGCCGAGGATGACGCCGCCGGCGTTCTTGACGCGCGAGATCGGCAGCGCATCTTCCGTAGGCCGGAAATCCTTTTGCTCCGGAATGCCCCAGGTCGTCGGCAGTCCCGCGATATTGAAGGATTCCTTTACCGTCATCGGGAGGCCGAGCAGCGGCTTCTTCACGCCGCGCGCGAGTTCGGCGTCGGCGGCGCGGGCGGCGGCAAGGCCGCGCTCGAAATCGCGAACACAGATTGCATTGATCTTCGTATCGTGCCGTTCGATCCGGCCGATCGCGTCCTCAGCCAGTTCGACCGCCGAGACCTGCTTTGCCGCCAGCGCGGCCGACAATTCGACGGCGGTCTTGAAACTCCATGCCGATTTGGCCAAGGCGTACTCCCGATCTGTCCTTCGATGAAGGCCACGGATGATGCTCAGTTTGGGCGCACGCGGCAAGAGCAATGGCTGTACAGCGGCGATCCCGTCATGTTGCTAGCCGCTTGGCGAAAGCCCACAGCTAGCTCGCCTTCGCCCCTCGCAAGAATTGCGCCAGCGACCAGCTCACCTCGTTAGCCTGCTCCTGCTGCACCCAGTGGCCCGCGCCATCGACGAGATGGCAGCCGATCATGCGCGTGCAGACCTTCTGCATGGCCTCGTACACGCCGGGGCGCTGATAGGTGCCCCAGTCCTGCTTGCCCGAGATGAAGGCAGAGCGCACGTCGATGGTGCGGCCCGACCACGTCTGCAATTCCGGCGTGAACGTGCCCGCCGCGCCGCAGCGATACCATTGCAGGCCGCCCTGGAAACCGTTTCGCTCATACTCGGCGCTGTAGAAGGCAAGCTCGCTGTCCGGCAGCCATTTGTTGGCAGCGATTTCGGCGGCCGACGGCATTTCTTCCGCCACGGTGGCGGCCATGTCCTTGGCGAGGTCCATCACGTAGTAAGTCGGCAGTTTCGCGATTTCTTCCGCGCTCCAGGATTTGAGCGGATAGGGCGCGTTGGCTTTCCAGTCTGCGCTCTTGTGATGGTAATAGGCGCGCAGGAAATCATGTACGCCCTGCGGCGCGCGGTGCATGTCGGCGTTCGCCTCGCGTGTCGAATAGTACCACTGGTAGTGTTTTCGTGGGCGCGGCAGCGCCGCCAGGTCGCGATGAATGGGGTCTTCTGCCGCGGGTTTGGCCGGCCCGTCCACGGTGTTGAAGGGTAGCGCCGGCGGGCCGCCGAATGGCGCGCTCATCATGACGACCGAGCGAAACACGTCGGGCCGGATCAGCGCGCACCACGCGGCGACCGAAGAGCCAAAATCGTGTCCGATGACGGCGTCAACGCTGCGATAGCCGAACGCCGACACCAGCCCGAGCGCATCGCGCACCAGGTTGGTGAGCCGGAACGAGGCGAGATCGCCATCGTAATCCGGGTCCCATCCCGTGGTGCGGCCATAGCCGCGCTGGTCCGGCGCGATCACGTGATAGCCGGCTTCGGCGAGAACCGGCATCACCTTGCGCCAGGAGAAGGCCAGTTCCGGAAAGCCGTGCAGCAGCAGCACGCACGGCCGGCCGCGCGTCTCGAAGCCGGCTTCGAGCACGTGCATGCGCAGGCCGTTGATGTTGTCGACGTAGCGGGAGCGGATAGAGGCGGGGAGCGGGATATCGGGGAGGGTGGTCATTGTTCGCGCCCTTCTTTCCCTTTCCCCTTGTGGGAGAGGGTGGATCGAATGAGCATTAGCTCATTCGAGACGGGTGAGGGGTCTGTCTCCGCGGATAGAGACCCCTCATCCGCCTTCCCTGCGGGAAGGCACCTTCTCCCACAAGGGGAGAAGGGAAGGAAGGACGAAAACATTTGCGGCATTCCGTAGGGTGGGCAAAGCGCAGCGTGCCCACCATTCTTTGCGCGGATCAAATGGTGGGCACGGCGCTTTGCGCCTTTGCCACCCTACGATTCATGCGTTCGTCGCGGGCTTCGGCCAGTATTTGTCCCGCAGATGCCGCTTCACCAGCTTGCCGGTCGGCGTCCGCGGCAACTCCGCTTCGAAGTCGATGCTCTTAGGGCATTTGATCGGCGACAGATGCTTGCGGCAGAACACGATCAGTTCGGCCTCGAGCTCCTTGCCGGCCTTGGACATGTCGTGCGGCTGTACCACGGCCTTGACCTCTTCGCCCATCTCCTCGTTCGGCACGCCGAACACCGCGACGTCGGAGACGGCGGGATGGGTGATCAGGACGTCCTCGGTCTCCTGCGGGTAGATGTTCACGCCGCCTGAGATGATCATGTAGCTCTTGCGGTCGGTGAGATAGAGAAAGTCTTCCGCGTCGAGGTAGCCGACGTCGCCGAGTGTCGACCAGCCTTTTTCATTGTAGGCCTTCTTCGTCTTCTCCGGATCGTTGTGATAGGCGAAGGCAGGCGCATCGGCGAAATAGACTGTGCCGATCTCGCCCACGGGCCGCTCCTCGTCGTTCTCGTCCAAAATCTTGACCTTGCCGACCACGGCGCGGCCGACGGTGCCGCGGTGGGTCAGCCATTGCTGCGAGGTCGAGACGGTGACGCCGTTGCCTTCGGAGCCGGCGTAATACTCGATCAGGATCGGTCCCCACCATTCGATCATTTTTGCCTTCACGTCGACCGGGCAGGGCGCGGCGGCGTGGATGGCGCCTTTCAGCGAGGAGACGTTGTAGCGCGTGCGCACCTCGTCCGGCAGCTTCAGCATGCGTACGAACATGGTCGGCACCAGTTGCGACTGCGTAACCCCGTATTTCTCGACCAGCTTCAGAAATTCCTCGGCGTCGAAATGCTCCATGATGATAGAGGTACCGCCGAGCGTGATCGCCATCATGTTGAAGCGCAGTGGAGCCGCGTGATAGAGCGGCGCCGGCGACAGGTAGATGCTGTCGGACGACATGCCGCACATGTCGGCGCAGAGAATTCTCAGGAGCGGGTTCGGCACATCGATCGCCTTGCCCTCGAACTCCTTCTTGATGCCCTTGGGCCGCCCGGTGGTGCCGGAGGAATAGAGCATGTCGTAGCCCGCCACTTCATCTGATATCGGCGTCGTCGGCTGTGCGGCGGCTTCCTTGTCATAGGAACGGAAGTAGGGCTCGGGCTCGTCCATCATGTAGAGCAGCGGTCCACCCGGCTGACCGACGAGGGCCCTGACCTGTTCGGCGCATTTCGGCGTGGTGATGAAGACTTTTGCGCCGCAATCCCTGACGATGTAGGCGATCTCGTCCTGCGTCAGATAGCGGCTGATCGCAGTGAAATAGAGCCCTGCGCGCTGCGCCGCCCAGCAAATTTCCATGAACGCCAGGCGATTTTCCATCAGGAACGCGATGTGGTCGCCGGCCTTCAGGCCGAGCGAGCGGAACAGTTGCGCGCCCTGATTCGAGAGCTCGTCGAGTTCGCGATAGGTGATCGCCTTGCCGGTCGCCGCCATCTGGTAGGCGATCTTGTTCGGGTAGGTGCGGGCGTGGACGGAGGGGTGGGTCACAAACGTTACCTCTGGTCTTCATTATCTTCGTCGTCCCTGCGAACGCAGGGACCCATAACCACCGATGTGAGTTTTTGAAACGAGCTGGAGCACCAGCTCTGCCAACCATAAACATTTGTGGTTATGGGTCCCGGCTCAAGGCCGGGACGACACCTTTTGCTATCGCAACGACTGCAGACGCTTCTTACAGCCGCTCCACAATCGTCACATTCGCCATGCCGCCGCCTTCGCACATGGTCTGCAGGCCGTAACGCTTGTTGTTCTGCCTGAGTGCGTTGACCAGCGTGGTCATCAGCTTGGTGCCGGAGCCGCCAAGGGGATGGCCGAGCGCAATGGCGCCACCATTGACGTTGAGCCTTTCAGGATCGGCGCCCGTCGTCTTCAGCCACGCCACCGGCACGGCGGCGAACGCTTCGTTGACCTCGAACAGGTCGATGTCGTTGATCGACATCCCGGCCTTCTCCAGCGCCCGCTTGGTGGCGTGCAGCGGGGCATCCAGCATGATCACGGGATCGCCGCCCATCATGGTCATGTGATGGATGCGCGCCAGCGGCTTGACGCCGAGCGACTTCAGGCCGCGTTCGTTGACCACCATGACGCCGGAAGCGCCGTCGCAGATCTGGCTGGCGCTGGCCGCCGTATGCTTGCCGTTCTCGGCGATCAGCTTGACGCCCTTGATGCCGTCGAGACTGGCGTCGAAGCGGATGCCTTCGTCGATATGGTGGGTATCGGTCGAGTTGTCGGCGCGGGTGATCTGCAGCGGAACGATCTCGTCCTTGAATTTGCCCGCCTGGGTCGCGGCAATCGCGCGCTGATGGCTCTCATAGGAATAGGTGTCGAGCTGGTCCTTGGAGAGCCCGTATTTCTCGGCCATCATTTCCGCGCCGGTGAACTGGCTGAACACGATGTTCGGATATTTCTGCTCGAGGCCCGGGCTCTTGTAGTGACCGAAGCCGTTCTTGGCCGGCAGCGACGAGGCAAGGCCCATCGGCACCCGCGTCATCGATTCCACGCCGGCGGCGATCACGATGTCCATCGAGCCGGCCATCACGGCTTGCGCGGCGAAATGCAGCGCCTGCTGCGACGAGCCGCACTGGCGGTCGACCGAGGTGGCAGGCACGCTCTCGGGAAGTTTTGAGGCCATCACCGCGTTGCGGGCGATGTTGTTGGATTGCTCGCCGGCCTGCATCACGCAGCCCATGATGACGTCTTCGATCTGGGCGGGATCGACCTTGGTGCGATCGACCAGCGAATTCAGCACGGAAGCGGCGAGATCGGCCGGGTGCCAGCCTGCGAGACGTCCGCCCTTGCGGCCACCCGCGGTCCGAGCGGTGGCGACGATATAGGCCTCGGCCATGTCTGTTCTCCCTGATTTGTTCTGATGGGTGTTTTGAAAGATGGGCTGGATTTAAGGGGCGCTCCGGGATTTAGTCAATCAATCAATTAACTCTTGAGTGCAGCCGCGGCATGCGCTTATGTGCGGCCCGGATTTCCGGCAGGCAGGGAATGGGATCGCCCTTGAATACCAGCGTACCGACCAGGCTTCCGGGCGGTAAGAACGGCACCGCCGAGAAGCTGCTTGTCGCGGCGAGCGAGCTGATGATCGAGCGCGCCTCGATCGAGGTCTCGCTGTCGGACATCGCGCAGAAGTCGGGCGTCAACGCTGCACTGGTGAAATACCATTTCGGCAACAAGGACGGGCTGTTGCTGGCGCTTCTGGCGCGCGACGCCGCGACCGAGATGTCGGGGCTCGAATATCTGATCAGCCAGCCGATCTCGCCGACTGCAAAACTCAAGCTGCATATCGGCGGCATCATCCGCGCCTATTATCAGTTCCCGTATATGAACCGGCTGATCCATTACCTGCTGCATGAAAGCAGCGCGGAAGCGGCCGACGAGGTGTCGAAGTTTTTCGTGGCGCCGCTCTTGGATTTCCAGCGGCGGCTGCTTGCGGAGGGCATCAAGGCCGGCGAATTCCGCAACATAGATCCGGTGATGTTCTACACCAGCCTGGTTGGCGCCTGCGATCACCTGTTCTTCGGCCGCCACGCGATGTCGCGGGCGACCGGTGTCGGCCCGGTCACCGATGAAGTCTGCCGCGAATACATCAAGCATATGGAAGCGCTGATCTGCGGCGGCATGTTGAACGGGAAAGGTGCCGCCGCCGGATAACGATCGCGACACTCAGTAGTCTACGAATCCAGAGAAGAAACTCCCAAGGAAAGGTTGTTACCATGCAGTTGCAAGACGTAGCCGTTCTCATCACCGGCGGTGGCTCCGGCCTCGGTGCCGCCACCGCCCGCGCTATGGCCGCCAAGGGCGCCAAAATCGGCGTGATCGACCAGAACAAGGAAAACGCCGAGAAGGTCGCCGCCGAAGTGAAGGGCGTTGCGCTCCACGCCGACGTCACGGACGAAGAGGCGATCAAGGCGGCGATCGCCAAGGCCGAAGCCGCGCACGGCATCGCGCGCGTCCTGATGAACTGCGCCGGCATCGGCGGCTCGCAGCGCACCGTCGGCAAGGACGGCGTCTATCCGCTGGCAAAGTTCGTCCGCATCATCAACGTCAATCTGATCGGCACCTTCAACGTGCTGCGCCTGTTCGCCGAGCGGCTCGCCACTGCGCCGACGATCGGTGAAGAGCGCGGCGTTGCCATCAACACCGCCTCCGTCGCGGCCTATGAAGGCCAGATCGGCCAGATCGCCTATTCTGCGTCGAAGGGCGGCGTCGTCGGCCTCACGCTGCCGGCCGCGCGCGACCTCGCCAGCCTGAAGATCCGCGTCAACACCATCGCGCCCGGCCTGTTCCTGACGCCGCTGCTGATGGGCCTGAACGAAGAGGCCCGCAAGAGCCTCGGCGCCCAGGTGCCGCATCCGGCCCGCCTCGGCGATGCTTCGGAGTACGGCAATCTCGCGGTCCACATCGTCGAGAACCCGATGCTCAACGGCGAGACCATCCGTCTCGACGGTGCCATCCGCATGGCGCCAAGGTAGGCACGCCCCATCGTCGTCCCCGCGAACGCGGGGACCCATACTCCGCGGCGGTTCTTGTTGCAGAAGGTCTCTGCCACCATGCCTCATCGATACGACACGGCGTATGGGTCCCGGCTCGCGCTTCGCTTGGCCGGGACGACGATGGATAGGAGATCCGCGTGACTCAACCGTTGCTGATCGAACATCACGACGGGGTCGACCGGGTCACACTCAATCGCCCGGACGCCCTCAACGCGCTCGATCCCAGTCTCATCGATGCACTCAACGCCTATTTCGAAGGCCTGCAGCGCAATCGTTCGACCCGAGTCGTGGTGCTGAAGGGCGCGGGCGCATCGTTCTGCGCCGGGCTCGACCTCAAACACGCAATGAAGCGCCGCGCCGGGCAGCAGGAGCCGCCCGGCGTGACCGAGTCGCTCGACTCGCAACGCCGCATTGCCGACATCGTGATGCTGATGCGGCGCTGCCCGCAGCCGATCATCGCGCTGATCCAGGGCGCCGCAGCCGGCGGCGGTTTTGCGCTGGCGCTCGCCGCGGATATCCGCATCGCCACCAAATCGGCGCGGATGAACTGCGCCTTTATCAAGCTCGGGCTCGGCGGCTGCGACATCGGCACCTCCTATTTCCTGCCACGCCTGGTTGGCGTCTCCGTCGCCTCCGAACTGATCCTGACCGGCCGTTTCATCGGCGCCGAACGTGCGCTCGCGGTGGGCCTCGTCTCCGAGGTCGTCGAGGAAGGCGGGCTTGACGCGGCGGCCGAGCCTTATGTCGATGCGATGATGACGGCCTCGCCGGTGGGGCTGCGGCTATCCAAGGAATGCCTCAATATGAGCGTCGACGCCGGCTCGATCGAGGCCGTGATCGCGATGGAGGACCGCAATCAGGTCCTGTGCAGCCGCTCCGAAGAATTCAACGAAGGCATCAGGGCCTTTCTTGAAAAACGAAAGCCTGTCTATATCAAGCGATGACGACAAGAACCGCAAAGGACTGAATTCCGGGAGACGCAAAATGAGTGGGAGTGCTGCCGCAGTGCTGACCAAGCTGGCCTTTCGCAAGATCGAATGGCTGGCGCGCGACATCGCGGTCGAGCGTCGTCCTGATGGCGTCATCATTCTGAAATCGCGCATCCCGCTGCAGCCTTACGAGAAGCATATTCCGGCGTCGCTTGCGAAATGGGCGAAGCAGGCGCCCGAGCGCATCTGGCTGGCGCAACGTGGCGGCGCGGATCGGCAATGGCGGAAGGTCTCCTACGGCGAAGCCAAGCGCATCGTCGACGGGCTGACGCAGGGGCTTCTCAACTTCGGCCTCGAAGACCGCCCCGTTGCGATCCTGTCAGGCAATTCGATCGAGCATGCGCTGATGACGCAGGCCGCGATGCAGGCGCGCTCTCCCGCTGCCCCGGTGTCGCCGGCCTATTCGCTGATGAGCCAGGATCATCTCAAGCTCAAATATCTCTTCGACCTGATCAAGCCTGCGGTCGTGATGGTGCAGGATGGGCCGACCTTCGAGAAGGCGCTGAAGGCTCTCGATCTCTCCGGCGTCACCGTCGTGCATGTGTTGCGGGCCTGCGAGGGCATCAAGAGCGTGTCCTTTGCCGATCTCGCGGCCTCGCCGGTGACGAGCGCGGTCGAGGAGTCGATTGCGAAAATTACGCCGAAGACTGTCGGCAAGCTGCTGTTCACATCCGGATCGACCGGCATGCCCAAGGCCGTCATCAACACGCAGGAAATGATGTGCGCCAATGCGGCGATGATGATGCAGGTGCGCCCGCGCGATCCGAACGGGCCGATTGCGACCGTGCTGGACTGGATGCCGTGGAATCACACCATGGGCGGCAATGCCGCGTTCCATCCGATCCTTGTCGATGGCGGCACGCTATATATCGACGACGGCCGGCCGATGCCTGGCCAGTTCGAAGAGACTATCCGTAATCTGCGCGAAGTGTCGCCGACCTATTATGCCAACGTGCCTGCCGGCTACGCGGCGCTTGCGGCTGCGATGGAGAAGGACGATGCGCTGTGCCGCAGCTTCTTCAAAAACCTCTCTATCATGGCCTATGGCGGCGCGCGGCTGCCTGACGATCTCTACGACCGCATGCAGGCGCTGGCGGTGCGCACCACCGGCGAACGCATCGTGTTCTACACCGGCTGGGGCTCGACCGAGACCGCGCCGACCTCGACCGGAACCTATTGGGATACGGAGCGCGTCGGCCTGATCGGCCTGCCGTTCCCCGGCGTCGAATTGAAGCTGGTGCCGTGCGGCTCGAAATACGAACTGCGCCTGCGCGGCATCAACGTCACGCCGGGTTATTTCGGCCAGCCCGATTTGACGACGAAGATGTTCGACGAGGAGGGGTTCTACTGCATCGGCGATGCCGGCGTGTTCGTCGATGAAAATGATCCGCTGCAGGGCATCATCTTCGCCGGCCGCGTGGTCGAGGACTTCAAGCTGACGACCGGCACCTTTGTGCATGTCGGCTCGCTGCGCACGGATGCGATTGCAGCCGCGACGCCTGTGGTGCACGACGCGCTGGTGGCCGGGCAGGACCGGGAATTCATCGGGCTATTGGCCTGGCCTAATCTGCACGCTTGCCGGCAGATGGTCGGCAATTCCGATGCGACGTTTGAGGACGTGGTCAAGCATCCCGAAGTGATCGCCTGCGTGAAGCGCGGGCTGGAAGCGCATAACGCATCCGCCACCGGCAGCAGCAAGCGGATTGCGCGGGCCATGCTGATGGCCGAGCCGCCCTCGATCGACGGCAACGAACTCACCGACAAGGGCTACATCAACCAGCGCGCCGGCCTCGAGCGCCGCGCTGCGCTGGTGGAGAGGCTTTACGCCGATAAGCCGGGAGACGACGTAATCATTTTGAACTGACCGTAGGATGGGTAGAGCGCAGCGAAACCCATCACTCGCAACCAAACAAAGGATGGGTATCGCTTCGCTCCACCCATCCTACGAGCCACCATCAACCCGAGTAACACGCCATGAACTTCGATTTCTCCGACGAACAAAAACAGATGCGCGACGAAGCGAGGAAGTTTCTCGCCGAAAAATGCCCGTCGAAAGCCGTGCGCGAGGTGCTCGACGGCAAGGCGCCGTATGACAAGGCGCTGTGGCAGGGGCTCGCCGAGATGGGTTTTCTCGGCGTCGCGATTCCGGAAGAATTCGGCGGCGCGGGTGCGGGCCATCTCGAACTCTGCGTGATCGCGGAAGAAATGGGCCGCGCGAATGCGCCGGTGCCGTTCTCTTCCACCGTCTATCTCGCCGCCGAGGCGCTGTTGCTGGCAGGCTCCGACGCGCAGAAGCAAAAATGGCTGCCGAAGATCGCCAGCGGCGAGGCGATCGGCACGCTGGCGCTGTTCGAAGGCAAGGGCAATCCGTCGCCGAAGGCGATCAAGCTGCAGGCCTCCGGCGGTACGCTCAGCGGCGTGAAGAAGCCGGTGCCGGATGGCGCGATCGCCGATTTCGCCGTGGTCGCCGCGCGCACCGGCTCCACGGGACGCGATTCCGACATCTCGCTATTCCTGGTCGACCTGAAGGCCGGCGGCGTCGAAGCCAAATCGCTGACCAATGTCGATCCGACACGCGGCCAGGCCGAACTCACCTTTGAGAACGCCAAGGCCGAACCGCTCGGTGCTGCCGGTGACGGCTGGAGCATCCTCACTCAAGTGCTCGACCGCGCGGCGGTGCTGCTGGCGTTCGAGCAGGTCGGCGGCTCCGATCGCGCGCTCGAAATGGGCCGCGACTATGCGCTGGATCGTATTGCCTTCGGCCGGCCGATCGGCTCGTTCCAGGCGGTCAAGCACATCCTCGCCGACATGTATGTCTCGGCGACGCTGGCGCGCTCGAATTGCTATTACGGCGCCTGGGCGCTCTCGACCAACGCGTCGGAATTGCCGGAAGCTGCCGCCGCCGCGCGCATCAGCGCGACGCAGGCGTTCCAGCACTGCTCCAAGAACAACATCCAGGTTCACGGCGGCATGGGCTTCACCTGGGAGTTCGACTGCCACATGTACTACCGCCGCGCCAACACGACCGCGCTGACGCTCGGCAGCCTGTCGTACTGGGAAGATCAGCTGATCGATCGCATGCGCAAGAAGAACGCGGCGTAACGCAACAAATGCTGTCGTCCCCGCGAACGCGGGGACCCATACGCCGGGAAGTTTCGATTGGATGACGATGCGAGAGCCCGGGTTAAATTTTGTAGGTTGGTGGTTATGGGTCCCTGCGTTCGCAGGGACGACAGCGGAATTTGAAGGACTACGCTCATGAACTTCGACGACACCCCGCAGGAAGCCGCGTTCCGCACTGAGGCCAAGGCGTGGATATCAGCCAACGCGCCGAAGCAATACGAGGAGGAACTTCGAAAGTCCTCGCTCGGCCGTACCGTGCTGAAGGGGGCCAACATTCTCGAGGTCGCAAAGGCCTGGCAAAAGAAGAAGGCCGATGCCGGCTGGGCCTGCCTGCACTGGCCGAAGGAATATGGTGGCCGAGGATCGTCGCCGATCGAGCGCGTGATCTGGCAGCAGGAAGAGGGTCCGTTCGGCAAACTTAGCGGCATGTTCATCATCGGCCACGGCATGTGCGGGCCGACCATGATGGCGTTCGCCGGCGAGGAGCAGAAGCGAAAGTACCTGCCGCCGCTGGCCTCGGGCGAGAAGGTCTGGTGTCAGTTGTTCTCCGAACCCGCCGGCGGTTCCGACGTGGCGGGCCTGCGCACCCGCGCCGAGAAGAGGGGCGACGACTGGATCATCAACGGCCAGAAGATCTGGACCTCGGGGGCGCATTACTCTGATTACGGCATCCTGCTCACCCGCACCGATCCCAACGTCGCCAAGCACAAGGGCCTCACGATGTTCTTCCTGGACATGAAGAGCCCGGGCGTCGAGGTGCGGCCGATCAAGCAGGCCAGCGGCCAGTCCGACTTCAACGAGGTCTACTTCACCGATGTGAAGATTCCGGATTCACAGCGGCTCGGTGCGGTCAACGACGGCTGGAATGTCTCGCTGACCACGCTGATGAACGAGCGCATGTCGATCGGCGCCGGCGTTTCGACCGGCTTTCCGGAATTGTTCGAGTTCTGCAACAGCCTGATGCTGGACGATGGTCCTGCGATCGAGGACCGCAACGTTCGCTCGAAGCTTGCGAACTATGCGGTGAAGGCGAGCGGCCTGAGATACACCAGCATGCGCGCGATCTCGGCGCTGTCGAAGGGCGAGCGTCCGGGTCCGGAGAACTCCATCGGGAAGCTGGTGGCAGGCTCGATGGTTCAGGAGGTCGCGATGTATGCGCTCGACCTGCAGGGCGCCGCCGGCGTGCTGAGCGGGCCTGAAGACGCCGAAGTCGCCGGCAAATTCCAGGCGATGCTGCTGCGCGCGCCGGGCACCCGCGTCGAGGGCGGCACGGATGAGATCATGCGCAACATCATTGCCGAGCGCGTGCTCGGTCTGCCCGGCGACATCAGGGTCGACAAGGACGTGCCGTTCAACAAGATCCCGACCAAGGGCCGGGCGTAAACAGATTTGTAGGGTGGGCAACGCGCATGCGTTGCCCACCGCGTCACACTCAAATGGTGGGCTCGTTTCGCTTAGCCCACCCTACGCAGAACAAAAAAGGAAGCCGCCATGAACTTCGACGATACCCCGCAGGAAGCTGAATTCCGCGCCACCGCCCGCAAATGGATCGAGGCCAACGCGCCGAAGAAATATGAGGCGGAGCTTTCCAAATCCTCGCTCGGCCGTATCCGGCTGGAGAAGGAAGAGATCGTCGACGTCGGCAAGGCCTGGCAGAAGAAGAAGGCCGAAGGCGGCTGGGCCTGCCTGCACTGGCCGAAGGAATATGGCGGCCGCGGTGCGACCCCGATCGAGAAGGTGATCTGGCAGCAGGAAGAGGGCGTCTACGGCAAGCTGACGCAGCCGTTCCAGATCGGCGAAGGCATGTGCGGCCCGACCGTGATGGCGTTCGGCAGCGAGGAGCACAAGCGCCACTATCTGCCAAAACTCGCGTCCGGCGAACATATCTGGTGCCAGTTGTTCTCCGAGCCAGCCGGCGGCTCCGACGTGGCGGGGCTACGCACGCGGGCGGAAAAGAAAGGCGACAACTGGATCGTCAACGGCCAGAAGATCTGGACCTCAGGCGCGCATTATTCCGACTACGGCCTTCTGATCACGCGCACCGATCCCAACGTACCCAAGCACAAGGGCCTGACGATGTTCTTCCTCGACATGAAGAGCAAGGGGGTCGAGGTGCGGCCGATCAAGCAGGCCAACGGCATGCAGGAATTCAATGAGGTCTATTTCACCGATGTCGTGATTCCCGATCACCAGCGCCTCGGCGCCGTCGGCGACGGCTGGAACGTGTCGTTGACCACGCTGATGAACGAGCGCATGTCGATCGGCTCGCGGCTCGCGACAGGTTTTCCCGAAATGTTCGAGTTCTGCTCCAACCTGATGACCGATGACGGGCTCGCGATCGACGATCCCGCCACGCGTTCGAAGCTTGCGAACTGGGCGGTGAAGGCGAGCGGGCTGAAATACACCAGCTACCGCGCTATCTCCTCGCTATCGAAGGGCGAGCGGCCGGGCCCCGAAAATTCCATCGGCAAGCTGGTCTCTGGCTCGATGCTGCAGGACATCGCAACCTATGCGATGGATCTGCAGGGTGCGGCCGGTGAGCTCTCCGGCGCCGACGAGCAAGAGGCGAGCGGCCAGTTCCAGCAGATGCTGCTCTCGTCACCCTCGATGCGCATCGCCGGCGGCACCGACGAAATCCTGCGCAACATCATCGCCGAGCGTGTGCTGGGCCTGCCCGGCGATATCCGCGTCGACAAGGACGTGCCGTTCAACAAGATCCCGACCAAAGGGCGGTAGTCTCGTGTCCCGGACGCGGTGCAGCGTGTAACGTTGCACCGCAGAGCCGGGACCTATTCCTCGATAGGCCCCGGCTCTGCAGCGCACCGCTTTGCGCTGCGTTGCGTCCGGGGCACGAAAGTGAGCAAGGCAATGGACGCTACCGTGAACCAAAACGATCGTATCGGCGTGCTCGAGGAGCTCCTGAACGAGCGCTATTCCGTTCGCGCCTTCCTGCCGCAGGAGGTGCCGCGCGAGACCATCGAGCACGTTCTGAGCGTATCGCAACGCACGGCGTCATGGTGCAACAGCCAGCCCTGGCAGGTGCTGATCGCCAGCGGCGAAGCCAAGGAAAAATTTCGCCAGGCGATCTACGCCGAGGCCGCCTCCGGCGCCAAGGACGATCACGACTTCACGCCGCCGCGCGAATATCTCGGCGTCTATCTCGAACGCCGCCGCGAGAGCGGTTTTCAGCTCTACAACACGCTCGGCATCGCGCGCGGCGACAAGATGGCCTACGCGAAGCAGGCGCTGGAGAACTACAATTTCTTCGGCGCGCCGCATGTCGCGATTATCCACACTGACGAGCCGCTCGGCATCTACGGCGCGATCGATTGCGGCGCCTATGTCTCTAATTTCATGCTGGCGGCGCAGGCGCTCGGCCTCGGTACCATTCCGCAGGCGGCGCTGGCGCGGCATTCCGGACTGATCCGGCGGCACTTCAAGCTCGCCGACGATCGCCGCGTGGTTTGCGGTATTTCGTTCGGCTATGCCGACCACGCCCACAAGGTGAACAGCTACCGCACCTCGCGGGCGAGCGTTGGCGATACCGTCACGTTTGTTGACTGAACCGAAAGCAAAAATGCTCCAGACCGTGGAGCGTTAGGCGAGTATTCAGCGGTACGGCGCCGCATGGCTTGATCCTTCCCCGTGTTCCAGAACGTCGCCAAACGCCTGGAACACAGAAGAATCAACGTCATGCGCCTCGTCTGCAAACATTAAACCGGACAGCCGCGGGCTTGACCCGGGCAGCCATCGGCTTCAAAGCAGGCTGCCATCTTTTCGATGGATTGCAGGGTCATCCCCGATCAGGTCGGGGACAGGTGCCCGGCAATGACGAGATGGAAAACGGAAGGCCTCCAATGAAATTTGGACCCGCAAAGCACTTCATCGCGCTCCTGCTGGCAGCCCCATTGCTCACCGGTTGCCTCGAACGCGGCCAGCCGACCATGGTCGACACCAGCGCCGACGACGACGCATTCTGCCGCGCCAATAATGTCGCCGTGGGTTCAAACGATTATGTCAATTGCCGCAAGAACCGCGACGTGCAGCGTGGCAATGCCAATGCCCGCGCCGACCGTTCCCAGCGCAATCTCGCCGAGCAGATGCTGAACAATCCGACCAGGCCGTGACCGGGAGGCCATCATGAATGAAGACGTCTTCAATGCCAGCCTGCGCGGCTTCCTCAAGAAGGTCGGCATCACCTCGCAGCGCGAGATCGAAAAAGCCGTGCGCGACGCCATCGAGGCCGGCAAGCTCAAGGGCAATGAGAAGCTGCCGGCGAAGATGGTGCTGACCATCGGCGGCGTCAGCCTCTCGCATGAGGTTAACGACGAGATCGAGCTGAGTTAAGCGCGACCGTCATCACCCGCGAAGGCGGGTGATCCAGTATCCAGAGAAATCAGTTTTGAATCGATAGGCCGAGGCGTACTGGATGCCCCGCCTTCGCGGGGCAGGTGCGCCGGATTGCGCTTGTCAGGTCACCGTAGACACTGGATACTGAGCGGGTGAGTGATTTCATTACTGGAAGCGGGCCGACGAAAGAAGCCAAGGTCGAGCGACGATTCAAGCCAAGACAATTCGAGCTAGTTTGCGTTCGCGTAGCGGGTGAGTCCAATGAGCTTGGAGGTAGCCACCAGGGATGTACCACGAGCGCACTTGCCTGTGGCATGGTCGCCGTGGCTCATCTCAATCTCAGTCGCGATCGTTTTTTTCCTCGCAGCGCGCCTTAGCCTCGCTTTGCTCGACAAGACCGACGGCATCGCGGTGTTCTGGCCGGCAGCGGGCGTAGCTACCGGATTCCTGGTAGCGTTCGGTTCGACCGTACGGTGGCCGGTCGTAATCGGCGTGGTCGCTGCCACTTTCGCGGCCAATCTGCTCGGCGATCGTAATCTTGCCAGCTCTACGGCTTTTGCCGTGGCCAATGCCGGTAGTCCTGTCATTGCTGCAGAGCTCATCCAGCGATTCTATGGCGCGCCATTTGAACTCAATGAGCTGCGCCGTGTCTTTGGACTGTTCAGCGCCGCGATAATTGCAGCCATTGTCTGCGGCTGCGTGGGCGCGGTTGGATTTGCGTTCTTTCATCCCTCAGCCTCGTCCGTCACGACGATATGGCGTCACTGGGTCGTTACCGAGACGCTGGGCAGCATTACAGTCGCGCCGCTTGTGATCGGGCTTGCGTCATTCTTGCGGAGCGCTCCGCCAAGGCGCGAAATTGTGGAGGGGACCTTCGCGCTCGCGATCGTGGGTACACTGTGTTTACTCCTGGTCATTCTGCCGCATGAGCCGTGGACACTCGAACTGTCGATTGCCTCATTTTGTCGGCTGTTCGTGTGGATCGCCGCCCGCGTTCGCCCTGCCTTTACGGCTGTCGCAACGTTCATGTGTGCAATCACGATTGTGTGGACCACAATATTTGCCGTTGGCCTCTTCGGCGATACGCGTTTGCCGCTTGAGGAGCGCATCCTGTCTGCTCAGGCGACCATTCTGGCCACTTCGTTCGGGGCGCTTGTTCTGGCCGCGCTGTTCAGCGAGCGACGGACATACGAACTCGCTCTGCTCGAAAGGGAACGGCGGCTGCAAGAAGCGCTTCGTGCTGGTGGTGTGATAACCTTTGATTGGGATCTTCGCATTGGCCTGATACAGCTGAGCCAGAATGCGGCCGAAATCCTGGGTCTGGGCCCGAAGCAATCACTCAGCAGCGCGGAATGGGTGAAACAAATCCATCCTGATGATCGCCCGTCGGTCACTACTCGCTTGAACATCGCCGGTCTGGACGAGCGCTCACATTCGACGACGTTCCGATTTCTGCGACCGGATGGACGCGGCGAAGTGTGGCTGGAGCAAGTTGCAGTTACGCGCTTTGACTCAGCGGGAAGGCCCACACGCATCAATGGGCTGACGACTGACGTCACGGAGCGGAAGCGATTTGAAGGAGAAGTTTCCCGCGCCTGGAAATCAGCGGCATTGGCAGATCAGGCAAAAACCAGCTTCCTGTCTGCCGCCAGCCATGACCTGCGACAGCCGCTGCAAACGCTGAGATTCCTGCAAGAGGCACTCGGGCCGCACCTCACGGATGGGGAGGGACGCAATCTAGTCGGCGGAATAGCGCGATCTCTTGATACCATGTCCAGCATTCTGTCTAGCCTGCTCGATGTCAATCGCCTGGAGGCCGGGAATCTCCGGCCATCCAAGCGCGACTTCGCGATCAATGAAGTGTTTGATTCGCTGGCAGCCGATTTCCTCGATTCCGTCGCTGAGAAGGGGGTTAGATGGCGCGTGGTCCGTTCGAAACTCCTGGTTCGTAGCGACAAGGGAATGCTCGAAGTCATGTTACGCAATTTGCTGTCGAACGCTGGGCGATATACGGATCGTGGAACGATTCTTCTGGGGTGCCGACGCGCGGGTGACAGAATTCGAATCGAGGTCTGGGATAGCGGGATCGGCATCTCGCAGGATCAACTGCCTCATATATTTCAGGAGTACTATCAGGGTCCGCTTGGTGCGGAGCGCGGCGGCTTCGGATTAGGTCTGGCCATCGTCAGGCGTATAGGGAAGATACTGGACCACAGCATCGATGTGCGTTCTACCCCCGGTAGGGGCACCGTGTTTTCGATTGAGGTTCCGCGCGGAGACTCAAACCGCGATACGATGGAAAGAGCGCAGACGCCGAGATTCCAGAAGGGGGACTTACCCGACACCATCCTTGTCGTTGAGGACGAGAAGGGTGTCCGGGCCTCGCTAAGTCGCCTGCTGAAAACGAAAGGCATGGACGCGATCCTGGTCGCCACGGCGGATGACGCGCTAGCGCTAATCAACCGGCATGAGATCCGTCCAGACTTCCTGATATGCGATTACAATCTCCGCGGATCGGCCAACGGCGTTGATACTGTTAATGCTCTGCGCGCAGCGCTTGCCTGGAGTATCCCGGCCATTGTCATGACTGGCGACATCCGGTCGGAGGTCGTTGACAGGGTTGCTGCACAGGGCATTTCTGTCCTGATCAAACCATTCGTAGCGGACGATCTGTTGCAGCACATTGCGCGGCTTCACCGGGGATCCAGTCCCGGCAATACAGCTGGCCCGGCTCCGCCAAACAAAAACGCGACGGAATGAACCGCCGCGTTCGAAATAGCTCAGCCGAAGCCACCGGAAACCCTACTCCTCCTCGTCGTCCTGCTTCTTGCCGCCGATCGTGAGACCTGCGTCCGGTTTCCCGGCTATCTTTTCTCAACGGTCATACCGCCGAAGAAAGAAGGCCGCACCGACAAGGTCAAAGGCCTGGTGCTGCGAACGGAGTTCTTGAAGAAGGCGTGAGCTGTCTCGGCTCACCCGATTGTCCTTCGCAAATCCATCTTCGAATCGATGCTATACGAGCGGCATGGAACAACTTGCTATCAAGCTGCTGGGGTTTGCGGCCGCCGCGTGCACGACCCTCGCTTATGCACCGCAGTTCGTGAAAGTCTGGAGAACCCGCTCCACCGAAGACATTTCGCTTGGAATGTTCCTCGTCATGGTGCTCGGCATCCTGCTTTGGCTGTTGTACGGCCTGCTTTCCGGAGATGCGCCGCTGATCGTTGCGAATGCGGTTACGATCGTCCTGGCCGGTGGGATTCTCTGGATGAAGCTGAAGTACGGTTGAAGCGCAGCCGGCAAACAAAAACGCGGCAGGTTGCCCTGCCGCGTTCGAAATTCAGCAACCCGAATATGAGAAGCCTTTACTCCTCGTCCTCGTCCTGCTTTTTCCCGCCGATCGTCTTCAGCTTGGCGAACACGGCGTCGACGTTGAGGTCGTCTTCCGTCTTCTCGCTCGGCTCGAATTCCGGCTCCTTCTTCGTGGTCTCGGAGGCCGGCAGCAGCGTCGCGCCGCCGTAGGCTGCAGGCACCGGCTTTTCCTTGGCCGCGCGCTGCACCTCGAAATCGAGCTCGATCTGCGAGCAGAGGCCGAGCGTCACCGGGTCCATCGGGGTCAGGGTAGAAGCGTTCCAATGGGTGCGGTCGCGGACGCTCGCGATGGTGGTCTTGGTGGTGCCGACCAGGCGCATGATCTGCGCGTCCTTCAACTCGGGGTGGTTGCGGACCAGCCACAGGATCGCGCTCGGCCGCTCGTGGCGGCGCGACACCGGGGTGTAGCGCGGGCCCTTCTTCTTGGCGGCCGGCGGCAGGACAACCTTGCTCTCGCCGAGCCTGAGGCGGTAATTCGGGTCTTTTTCGCCCCTTTCGATCTCGTCCCGGGTCAATTGTCCCGTCGAAATCGGGTCCATGCCCTTGATGCCCTGGGCGGCGTCGCCGTCGGCGATGGCGCGGACCTCAAGGGGGTGCATTTTGGTGAAATCGGCCACCTGGTCGAAGGTCAGTGCAGTATTGTCAACCAGCCACACGGCAGTCGCTTTTGGCATCAGCGGTGCATTGCTCATGGCAAATCTCCTTTGTGCCTCGCCCACCTCTTTTGGAGGCGAAGCCTATGGTCATCGGTGATGACGGGAATTACGGCGCTATATACGCCTTCCCGGGGTATTGGCGCAATGGTCTGCTAAAGTGCCTTGACAGAGCCCGAAAGCAGTCCCAAGTCCTTATGCGAATTGGCCGTTCCCAGCCCGCCGGCTAGGGGTGATTCGGTCCCCGAGATAGCCCTGATGCCAGCGAAACCAGACCTCAGAATCGTGCTTTGTTCTCCCCGTGGCTTCTGCGCCGGGGTGGTGCGGGCCATCGATACCGTCGAACGGGCGCTCGCCATCTATGGCGCCCCCGTCTATGTCCGTCACGAGATCGTGCACAATCGCTACGTGGTCGACAGCCTGAAGACCAAGGGCGCGATCTTCGTCGAGGAACTCGCCGAAATCCCTGATAATACCAACGCCCCGGTGGTGTTCTCGGCCCATGGGGTTCCCAAATCGGTTCCGGCCGACGCCCGCGCCCGCAATTTCTTTTCGCTGGACGCGACCTGTCCGCTGGTGACGAAAGTGCACCGCGAGGCGGCGATCCACTTCAAGCGCGGCCGCGAAATCCTCCTGATCGGGCATTCCCACCACCCCGAGGTGGTCGGCACGCTTGGTCAGTTGCCGGCCGGCGCGGTGACGCTGATCGAGACCGCGGAAGACGCCAAGACTTTCACGCCGAAGAATCCGGACAACCTCGCCTTCGTGACCCAGACGACGCTGTCGATCGACGACACCGCCGAGATCGTCGCCCTGCTCAAGGAGCGTTTCCCGAACATCAACGGGCCGCACAAGGAAGACATCTGCTACGCCACCACCAACCGCCAGCTCGCGGTGAAGAAGGTGGCGCCGGTGGTCGATGCGCTGATCGTGGTCGGCGCGCCGAACTCGTCGAACTCGCAGCGGCTGCGCGAAGTCGCCGAGCGCGAGGGCTGCCCGGTCTCGGTGCTGGCGCAGCGTGCCTCGGATCTCGACTGGTCGCGCTTTGAGGGCATCAAGAGCCTCGGCATCACGGCGGGCGCATCCGCGCCGGAAGTGATCGTCGAGGAAATCATGGGCGCCTTCGCCGAGCGCTTCGAATTGCATGTGGAGACGGTCTCGGCCGCGGAAGAAAACGAGTTCTTCCCGCTGCCGCGTTCGCTGCGACCCGACGCCGCCTGAGGTTCTTCATGGCGGTTTACACCGACGTCGCCGCCGAAGACCTCGCGGAGTTCATGAAAGGCTACGACATCGGCGAATTGCTCTCCTACAAGGGCATCGCCGAGGGCGTCGAGAATTCCAACTTCCTGGTGCATACCAGCAAGGGCGCCTTCATCCTCACGCTCTATGAAAAGCGCGTGGCGGTGGACGACTTGCCGTACTTCCTGTCGCTGATGGCGCATCTGGCCGAGCGCGGCGTACGCTGTCCACAGCCGGCCCGGAGTCGCAAGGGCGAGGTCTACAGCGAACTGGCCGGGCGCCCCGCGGCGATCATCAACTTCCTCGAAGGCGTGTGGCCGCGCCGGCCCAATGCCGCGCATTGCACCGGCGTCGGCGAAGCGCTCGCGAAAATGCATCTGGCGGGACGGGATTTTCCAATGTTCCGCAAGAACCCGCTGTCGGTCGAGGGCTGGCGGCCATTGTTCGATCTCGCCGCGCCGCGTGCGGATAGCGTTGCGCCCGGCTTGCAGGATTTTATCGCGCGCGAGCTCGATCACCTCGAAGCGAGCTGGCCGAAAGATCTGCCGCCCGGCGTCATCCATGCCGATCTGTTTCCCGACAACGTGTTCTTCCTCAGCGACAGGCTGTCGGGGCTGATCGACTTCCCGTTTTCCTGCAACGACATGCTGGCCTACGACGTCGCGATCTGCCTGAACGCGTGGTGCTTCGAGCCGGATCATTCCTTCAACGTCACCAAGGCCCGCGCACTGCTCAATGCCTATGGCCGCGAGCGCCAATTGTCTGATACCGAGCAGGAGGCGCTGCCGCTGCTGGCACGCGGCGCGGCGCTGCGTTTCCTGCTGACGCGGCTGGTCGATTTCCTCAACGTGCCGCCGGGCGCGCTGGTGAAGCCAAAGGATCCGCTGGAATATGTTCGCAAGCTGCGCTTCCACCAGAACGTCGCGAGCGTGCGCGATTACGGCCTGACCCAGCCGGGATGCGTCGCTTGAGCGAATTGCCTCACGTGACGGTCTTCACCGACGGCGCCTGCTCGGGCAATCCCGGCCCCGGCGGCTGGGGCGCGATCCTGAGATTCGGCGACAAAGAGAAAGAACTGAAGGGCGGCGAGGCCCACACCACCAACAACCGCATGGAGCTGATGGCGGCGATCTCGGCGTTGGAAGCGCTGAAGAAGCCGTGCGTGGTCGACCTCAGCACCGACAGCCAGTACGTACGCCAGGGCATCACCGGCTGGATCCACGGCTGGAAGCGGAACGGCTGGCGCACCGCCGACAAGAAGCCGGTCAAGAATGTTGAACTATGGCAGCGGCTCGATGCGGCGCTGAAGCCGCATCAGGTGCGCTGGCACTGGATCAAGGGCCACGCCGGCCACGCCGAAAACGAGCGCGCCGATCAATTGGCGCGCGAGGGCGTAGCGATGGCGAGGTTGAAGCAGACGGTGGGGAAATAGCTGGCTCTTCCCCTCTCCCCTTGTGGGAGAGGGTGGATCGAATGAGCGCAGCTCATTCGAGACGGGTGAGGGGTTCTATCCGCAAACACCGCTTGCGCGGAGACAGACCCCTCATCCGGCGGACTGCGTCCGCCACCTTCTCCCACAAGGGGAGAAGAAGGAGGAACGTCTTCGTTCAGCTTACAGCTGCCCCAGCAGCGTATCGCCGCCGGAGACTTCGACCTTGCCGGGCGCGGGCTCGAGGTTGAGCTTCTTCACCACGCCATCGTCGATCAGCATCGAGTAGCGCTTGGAGCGGATGCCGAGGCCGTTGCCGGAGGCGTCCAGCTCCATGCCGATTGCCTTGGTGAAGTCGGCATTGCCGTCGGCGAGGAACACGGCTTCGTCGCGCTGGTCGGTGTCGCGCTTCCAGGCGTTCATGACGAAGGCGTCGTTGACGGAGACGATGGCGATGGTGTTCACACCCTTGTCCTTGATGGCATAGGCGTTGAGGAAGATGCTCGGCAGGTGCATCTTGTGGCAGGTGCCGGTATAGGCGCCGGGCACCGCGAACAGCGCCACCTTCTTGCCCTTGAAAATGTCCTCGGTGGTTTTGACCTGCGGCCCTTCCGCCGTCATCACGCGAAACTTGGCTTCCGGCAGCTTGTCGCCAACTTGGATCGTCATCGTCAATTCTCCCTCAATGATCGGCTTGTGTCTTAGACCGGGCGGGTGACCGGCACAATATTCGCGGGGGTTGAAACGGCAACGGTAGCGGCCGTTCACGCTTCCGTCATCACGGCGAAAAACCCCCTTCGTCCAGGAAGGCTTGCTCCTCGGGCGTGGTGATGCGGCCCAAAATGCGGTTGCGATGAGGGAAGCGGCCAAACCGCCGGATGATATCGGCGTGGTGTTCGGCCCATTTCAGGCTTTCGGCTTGGCCGGCCGCGCGCTGCAGTTCGATGCAGCGCAACTGGTCGGCCAGATGCTCCGAATGCATGAGGGGCAGATAAAGGAATTGACGCAGCTCGGGATCGATCCGCGCGTCCACGCCGCGATCGATGGCGCGGTGCGCCACCTCGCGGGCGAGGCGGTCGCTGGCATAGGTTCTGATGTCGCCGCGGAACATGTTGCGGGGAAACTGGTCGAGCACGATGACGAGCGCCATCGCGCCGTCATCGCTCGTTTCCCAGGACGACAATTCGCCGGCTGCCGCTCGCTGCCACAGGTCGAGAAAGCGCCGGCGCACCTCCGCGTCGAACGCGTCGTCGCGCGTGTACCAGCGCTCGGGGCCGGCGTCACGCCAGAAGGCCAAAATGCCGGCCGGCGTGACGGGAGCTTCAGCCATCGACAGGAAGCCCGTACGCTCTTACGCCGCGGCCTTCTTCTCGTCGCGCAGTTCGCGGCGCAGGATCTTGCCGACATTGGTCTTGGGCAGGTCGGTCCTGAACTCGATCTGCTTGGGGACCTTATAGGCGGTGAGCTGGGTGCCGCAGTACTTGATGACGTCCTCAGCCGTCAGGTTCGGGTCCTTCTTGACGATGAACGCCTTCACCGCCTCGCCCGATTTCGAGTCGGCTACGCCGATTACGGCGCATTCGAGCACGCCGGCATGGCTTGCGATCACTTCCTCGATCTCGTTCGGATAGACGTTGAAGCCCGAGACCAGGATCATGTCCTTCTTGCGGTCGACGATCTTGGTGTAGCCGCGTTCGTCCATCACGCCGATGTCGCCGGTGCGGAAGAAGCCGTCCGCGGTCATCACGTTCGCGGTCTCTTCCGGCCGGTTCCAGTAGCCAATCATCACCTGCGGGCCCTTGGCGCAGATCTCGCCGGCTTCGCCGAGCGGCACTTCCTTGCCGTCGTCGTCGCGGATCGAGAGATCGGTCGAGGGCACGGGAATGCCGATCGAGCCGGAGAACTGGTCGATGTCGGCCGGGTTGCAGGTCAGCGTCGGCGAGGTCTCGGACAGGCCGTAGCCTTCCGACAGCGCGCAGCCGGTAACCTTCAGCCACTTCTCGGCGACAGGTTTTTGCGTCGCCATGCCGCCGCCGAACGAGGTCTTCAGCTTGGAGAAGTCGACCTTGTCGAAGCCGGGCGAATTCAATAGTCCGTTGTAGAGCGTGTTGACCGCCGGGAAGCTGTTGACCTGGTATTTCATGAGCTCCTTGATGAAGCCCGGCATGTCGCGCGGGTTCGGGATCAACAGGTTGACGCCACCGGCCCGCATCGCGAGCAGGAAGCACGCCGTCAGCGCAAAGATGTGATAGAGCGGCAGCGCGCAGACGATGAAGAGCTGGTCGACATGCGGCGGCTTCTTCAGCGCCGGCTGCAGCCAGGCGTCGTTCTGCAGCACGTTGGCGAGGATGTTGCGGTGGAGCAGCGTGGCGCCCTTGGAGACGCCGGTGGTGCCACCGGTGTACTGCAGGAAGGCGACGTCATCGAGCATGAGCTTCGGCTTGTCGAGCTTCTTGCCGCGGCCGGCGGCGAGCGCGTCGTTGAACGAGACCGCGCCCGGGATCGACCAGGCCGGCACCATCTTCTTCACCTTGCGCACGACCAAATTGACGATCACGCCCTTGAAGCCAAGGAGGTCACCCATGCTGCCGACGATCACGTGCTTGACCGCGGTCCTCGCGATCACCTGCTGCACGGTGGTAGCGAAATTCTCAAGAACGATGATCGCCTCGGCGCCGGAATCCTTGAGCTGATGCTCGAGCTCGCGCGGGGTGTAAAGCGGGTTGACGTTCACGACAGCATAGCCGGCGCGCAGCACGGCGGCGGTCGAGACCGGATATTGCAGCACGTTCGGCATCATCAGCGCGACGCGGGCGCCCTTTTGCAGGCCCTTGCTCTGCAGATAGGCGCCAAGTGCTGCCGACATTTCGTCGAGGTCGCGGTAGCTGATCGACTTGTCCATGCAGATGAACGCCTTGCGATCGGCGAACTTCTTGAAGCTTTCTTCCAACAGCTCGACCAGCGACGAGTACTGGTTGACGTCGATATCGGCGGGCACGCCGGCCGGATATTGCTTGAGCCAGATCCGCTCCATGGTATTTCCCCTCTGGTTGTTTCCCTGTTTCTCGGCCGGGCGCGCCTTGTTTTGGGCAGTATTGTGAATGCCGTCGCCGATGGCAAGCGGCTGCGCGTTATCGACGCATTCGGCGATCTGGAATTGTTCGGCCGAATGGCAGGAAAACTGCCTAATTACGCGGCTTCGCGGGCCGTTAACCAGCCGGCTTGGTTTCGCCCTTGGGTTTAGCGGCGGCCTTCGGCTTGGCCGGCTTCGGCGTGCCCTTGTCTCCGGCGGCGGCGGGCTTGGCGGCTGGCTTTTTTTCGGCCGAGGCGGCCGGTTTGGCGGCAGCCTCCGGCTTGGCGTTCGCATGTCTGGCCGCCGTAGCCTTGGCGCCTGGCTTCGCGTCGGCTTCAGCCTTGGGCGCCCCGGCATCGGGCTTCTTCGCGGCAATCTTCGATTTCTTGCCGCGCCTTGCCGACGCCTGCTTCTCGGCCTCCGCCGCAACGGCCGCGATCAACGCGGCGCCGGTCTTGGTCGGACCGGTATAGACCGGAACAGGCTCGGACGGCGCGGCCGCGGCCGCCAGTAGATCCGCAGGCTTGACCGGTGGCTGCAGCCCCGCCGTGAAGAAGGTCACCGCGGTTTCGCCGGTTGAAGCATTGCCATTGCTGGCGACGACATCCGCGTCCTCGTCGGTGGCTGGACGCTTGCGTTTGCCGTTGCACATCTCTTCGCGCAGGTTCGGCGGCGTCGCATCGATCGGAACCAGACTGTCGACGGTGCCGAGCGCGGGCTTCAGCCAGCCCAGCCCGTGGCCGCCGAAGCCGCGCTCCAGCAATTGTGCCGCGCGAACCGCGCGCGCCTGCCCCGAGGATGCGCCGAGCACGACGGCGATCAGCCGTTTGCCGTTCCGTGTCGCAGAGGCGACCAGGTTGTAGCCGGAAGCGCAGATGAAGCCGGTCTTGAAACCGTCGGCGCCGGGATAGCGTCCGATCAGCTTGTTGAAATTATGCGTCACCCTGCGGCCGTAGCGGATCGAGGGAATGTGCATGAAGTATTCGTATTCCGGCAGATCGCGAATGACGGCGCGCGCCAGGATCGCGAGATCGCGCGCCGAAGTGACCTGTCCGTCCGCCGGCAGGCCGTTCGGATTGACGTAGCTCGTCTGCGTCATGCCGAGCTTCAGCGCGGTCTGGTTCATCGTGCCGGAGAAACCGTCGACTGATCCGCCGACGCCTTCGGCAAGCACCACGGCCATGTCGTTGGCCGACTTCACCATCATCATCTTGAGCGCGTTGTCGACGGTCACCTGGGTGCCCGGAGGGAAACCCATCTTGGACGGCGATTCTGCGGCGGCCACCGGCGATACCGTCAACAACGTGTCGAGCGAGAGACGGCCTTCCTTGACGGCCTTCAGCGTGACGTAGGCCGTCATGATCTTGGTCACCGAGGCCGGATACCAGGGCATGGTGGCGTTGTCGGCCTGCAGGACCTTGCCGGTATCGGCTTCGACAACCAGCAGCGCTTCGGCGTGCACGGCGCGCGGCGTCACGACGGCAAGCGCCGCCACGAGAAGAATCCAGTTCGCCGACGGACGGCGAAGCAGCGGGCGAAGAAAATGCACTTTTCCGTTCCGGTCCTTTGAGACCCGCCTTCGAAAAGGAGGTCCTCGAGATCTAGCGTTCGGGTTTCAAGCGTGTCCGGCGCCGTCGCGTTGCGGCAGGCGCAAACCTATACCGGCTTGCCGATTCAGAACAGAGGCCGGGCGATTAAATCGTGGACGAAATCGTCGCAAATTCGGCAATGTCTAAACCGTGATCGCGCTCACGCAGGGCCTATTTGGCCTCGATTCCGGCGCGTGCATACTCCTGCACCATGAACTGGGCCTTCGCGAGTTCCGCAAAGCGCCCGCCCTTGGCCACCAGTTCATCGAAAGTTCCACTTTCGATCACGCGGCCGTTGTCGAACATCAGGATGCGGGTGGCGTTGCGAATGGTCGAAAGCCGGTGCGCGATCACGAAGGTGGTGCGGCCCTTCATCACCTCGTCGAGGGCGGCATTGACCTTGGCCTCGGTGACCGCGTCGAGCGCGCTGGTCGCCTCGTCGAGGATCAGGATCGGCGGGTCTTTTAGCAGCGCGCGAGCGATCGACAGACGCTGCCGTTCGCCGCCGGACAGCATGCGGCCGCGTTCGCCGGCATGAGTCTCGAATTTCTTGTCGCTGCGCTCGATGAATTCGAGCGCCTGTGCGCGGCTTGCGGCGATGCGCATTTCCTCGTCGGTGGCGTCAGGCTTGCCGACGCGCAGATTGTCGGCGAGCGAGCGGTTGAACAGCAACGCTTCCTGAAACACCACGCCGATATTCCGCCGCAGCGCGGTCAGCTTCAGGCCGCGGATGTCCATGCCGTCGATCTTGATGATGCCGGATTGCGGGTCGAACGCGCGGTGCAGAAGCGCGATCGCGGTGGATTTGCCGGCGCCGGTCGGGCCGACCAGGGCGATGGTCTGGCCGGGCAGAGCGGTAAACGAGACGTCCTCGACCGCGGGCCGCTTGCCATCATAGGAGAACGAGACGTCGTTGAATTCGATGAGGCCGGAGAGCCGCCCGGTGTCCATGGCGTTGGGCCGGTCGCGCACCGCGGGCACCGCGTCCAGCACGTCGAAGAATTCCTGCAGGCGCGGCGCCTCCATGAACACGCTGTTGATGAAGCTCACCACCTGTTCGAGCTTCTGGATCAGCATGGTCGCGAAGCTCACGAACATCACGATTTCGCCGACCGTGGTCTGCCCCTGTCCGTGCAGGTAGATGCCGACGGTGAAGATCGCAAGCACGGTGATGGTGGTAGAAGCGCGGGTGATGACGGTGACCAGCGCCCACCAGCCCAGTACCGGCATCTGCACGGCGAGCAGCTTGTCGGCGACGAAGCGCAGGCCCTGAACTTCGGCATCGATCCGCACAAAACTCTGCACCAGCGCGACGTTGCCGAGCGCGTCGGAGGCGCGGGCGGAGAGATCGCTGTAATGCGCCTCGACCTCGCTCTGCATGCCATAGGTCTTGCGCACCACCAGCGTGGTCAGCACGGTAAATATCACGCACAGCGCGAACAAGAGGATTGCCAGCCGCCAGTTGATGTAGAACGCGAGCGGCAGCAGCACGACCAGCGACAGGATCGCCGCAAAGTGCTCGCGGAAGAATCCGAGCCAGAGCCGCCACAGCGAATCAGTGCCGTTGAGCATCACCTTCATCAGCCGGCCGGAATGGGTGCCGGTGTGGAAGGTCAGCGGCAGTTGCATGATGTGCTCGAAATAGTCGGTCAGCACCGCCTGACGCTGGCGGTGTGCCAGCTTGTCGGCATGGAGCGCGACCAGCGCGCTGCAGGCGATGGTGAACAGGCCGAACCCGACCCAGGCCGCCAGCAGCGGCCAGGCCGAGTTCGTCGCCAGCGGGCCGGTCTGCGGCTTGCCGGAGAGCACGTCGATGATCTTGCCGAACAGCACCGGCTCGGCGAATTGCGCGGCGGCCAGCAGCAGATTGGCGACCGCGAGAATCCAGCCCAGTCGCGCCTCCTTGCCGAGCAGCTCGAGGACACGGGTGTAAAGGCGCAGCATGGACATTCGGATAAGGACTCAAAGGAAGCGATCAGCGGAGGTGCATTCTAATCAGGGATCGCGGTGGAGAACCAGAGCGGGATGAATTTGGTTCCGGTGCCGCGGAGACACCCACAGACCTCATCCTGAGAGGAGTTCGTAGCCCGGATGGAGCGAAGCGTAATCCGGGATCCTTGCGAAATTCGGCGGCGGTCCCGGGTTTCGCTTCGCTTCACCCGGGCTACGGCTATCGCGGCTCCTCATCATGAGGGGCCTGCCTCAATTGATCATGCGGCTGTTGAGCGGTGGCAGGAACTGGTCGTCGAAGATGTCGGAGGCCTGCGGCCGCTTCTGAAACTTGAAATCTTCCCCGACCTGGTCGATCGAGCGCTCGAATCGCACCGGATCGATCGCGCCGATGCCGTTGCGTTTCACTTCGCTGGTCAGGATGTTGTCGCGCAGGATGCTTTGCAGTCGTTCGAGTTCGAGGTCCTTTGAGCCGCCGTCCATGCGATTGGCGACTTCGGTCGCGGCACCTGCAGGGTCCTTGATCGTCAGATTGAGGCCTCCGATCACGGCCCGCACGAATCCCTTCACCGCCTCGGGCTTGGCGGCCGCCAGCGCCGGATTGACGATGACGGCGAAACCATAGGCCTCGCAGCCATAGTCGGCGAACTTCAGCAGCGCCAGATCGTCGGCCGGCACGCCGCGGTCCCTCAAATTGATCGCCGACAGATAGGAGAATCCGGTCACGGCATCGATCTGGCCGGCCGACAGCATCGGCTCGCGCACCGCGGCGCTGATGCTGCTCTGTTTCACGCTCTTGATCTTGATGCCGTTCTGGTGCGCCACCGCCGGCCACAGCCGGACCGACAGGTCGCCTTCGGCGACGCCGAGGGTCTTGCCCTCGATATCGGTCAGCGCGCGGACGCCGCGGCTCCTGCGGGCGATGATCGAATAGGGCGCCTTGTTGAACAGGACGAACACCGCCTTGATCCTGGGGCCGCCCTGCTTGTCCTTGTCGCGAAACCGCATCAACGCGTTGATGTCGACCACCGCAAAATCGCTGGTGCCCGCCGCGACGCGCGCAATCGCATCCGACGATCCGCTGGCGATGTTGGTGGTGACCGCAAGCGCTTCCGCGCCGAACAGACCGCCGGCTGAGGCCATCACGAACGGGGCCGCCGCGGCATCGATCGGACGATCGAGCGAAAACTGGATCGCGAGCGGAGGCCGCGGCTCGTCCGCGGCCAGGACATTGCTCGCCACCAAGCCCGCAATCGCACACAGCCCGGCAAGGGAAGCCAAGAGAATGCTGAAGAGAACGCTCAGGCGAGAGCGGATGGCGTTGGTCCTGATAGCACGCATCGAGATTACATCAGCATGAGGTGGGACAAGTTGCCGCGCCGGCGATGACTGTTTCGTGACATCGCCAACGGCATGAATCGCCCTTGGGCGAGCCATTCTGCAGCATCTAACCTGAACGGTCGATGACTGCCATGATTTTGCCAGGGATCGTTCAGCTGCCGTTCGGATTGGGGAACCTAGTATCCGCCCTGTGGTTAGCTATCTGAGGCCTGTCGGGCCAGCTTCCACGGAGGATGTCGAAATGTTTGCGCGAAAGGGTTTGTTTTCATCGATCGGCCGCGCCGGCGCGGTGGCGACGGTTGTGGCGGTAGCGCTGACGGCAGTCGAGCCGTCGATGGCCTTCGCCGGCTCCGCGACGTCAGGCAAAGCCTCAGGCAACGGCGTCTCGGCGTCGACCGGGACCAGCGACGCGACCGATATCAGCGCGCGCCGCCGGCATTATCGCGGCGGCGGCGGTGGTGCCGCGGCAGCGGCGGCCTTTGCCGGCATCGTCGGCACTGGGCTCGCGATCGCGGCCACGCAGAACCGCCGCGACTACTACTATGACCGCGGCTACGGCTACTATGGCGGCGGCCCGGCCTATTACGGCGGCCCGACCTATTACTCGCCAGGCCCTTACTACGGCCGTAGGCACTACTACGGCGGCTGGTAAACGCGACCGCTAAAATCGCAACCGTTAAAGATGAATCCACCGGCCGCTCCGGCCGGTGGATTTTTTACGGTTGCAGGGCCGGCCGTTAACACGCTCGCCACGGCTTTGCATTAGGTTCAGAGAATGAGTGATTCGCTCGAACGGCTTTATCAGGCTGTCATCGCGGCCAGGGATCTCGATCCGGCCACGTCGAGAACGGCCCGGCTGTTTCAGCGCGGCCCCTCCAAGATGGCCAAGAAGCTCGCCGAGGAAGCCATCGAAGTCGTCATCGACGCCGTCAACGGCAACACCGAGGCGGTGGTCCGCGAGAGTGCCGATCTGCTCTACAACCTGACCGTCCTGTGGGCTTCGGCCGGCGTGAAGCCGGAGGACGTCTGGCGCGAAATGGAGCGGCGCGAGGAAATGCTCGGCATCGCCGAGAAGCTGCCGAAGTCGGCGGTCAAAATGCCCAAAGTTCTGGCGAGCAAGGCGCTACCTGCCAAGGCGTTGCCCAAGACTTTGCCGAAGACTTTGCCCAAGGAGTTGTCCAAGGCGACGGCGTCCCCCGCGGTTCGGCGGCGAATTGTCGCGCTGGAAGGCCGCTCCTCGCATAAACGGCACTAATTCCTCTCCAATTCCGTCCTTTTCCGGCATGGACAAATCCGCCGCATGATGGTTCATGCGGCCATGCTGAAACGGACCTACGACTGGTGCATCGACGCCGCTGACAAGCCCTACGCGCTCTGGATCATGGCGGCCGTATCCTTCGCGGAAAGCTCGTTCTTCCCGATTCCGCCCGACATCATGCTGCTGCCGATGTCGTTGGCGCGGCCGAAGAAGGCATGGTGGTTCGCGACCGTCTGCACGATCTCTTCCGTCGCCGGCGGCGTGGTCGGATACGCGATCGGCGCGCTGCTCTACGATTCGATCGGGCACTGGCTGATCACCCTTTACGGTCTCAGTGACAAGGTCGAGACCTTCCGAGCCTCTTATGCTGAATGGGGCGCGGTGATCATCCTGCTGAAGGGGCTGACGCCGATCCCCTACAAGCTCGTGACCATCACCTCGGGCTTCGCGGGCTACAATATCTGGCTGTTCATCCTGTGCTCCATCGTCGCGCGCGGCGGGCGCTTCTTCGTGGTCGCCGTCCTGCTCAACCGCTATGGCGACCAGATCCGGAGCGAGCTGGAAAAGCGGCTCGGCCTGTGGGTCGCCATCGGGGCCGTCGTGCTGGTGCTCGGTTTCGTCGTTGCGTTCAAGCTGATCTAGCCGGGCTCTTTGCCGGGCTCGACCTTGAGGCTACGCTTCTTGATATGCCCGATCGAACTGGACATCTCTTCAATCTATTCGGGACGCAGCTCGCGACCTTCAGCCTTGGCTTGTCGATGCTGGTGATCGGTTCCGGCGCCGCCTGGCCGCAGGCCGCGCCTCCATCTACGCTCGGCCTGCAGTCGCCGGCCCAGCAACCGGTGCCGGCTCAGCCCGAGCCGCAGCAGATCGAACCGCCGCCGCGCGACGAGAATCCGGGTCTGATCAACGAGATCGGCAAGCTGTTCGAGAAATCCAAATCGCTGCTGCCGTCGCTGAAGAGCCCGAGCGAGACCATCGACGATTTCAACGCGCGGACCAAGGACGCCGGCGAAGGCCTGTCGAACATGGCAAAGCCCTCGACCATGGTGAGCGGGCGGGCGGCGTGTCTCGTGTCGGCCAACGGCGCACCGGACTGCAAGGCCGGCGCCGACCGGCTGTGCCAGAGCAAGGGCTACAAGGAAGGCAAGAGCCTCGACACCGATGCGGCCGAGAAATGCTCGCCGAAAGTGTACCTGCCGGGCTACAAGCGCCAGCCGGGCGACTGCAAGAACGAAAATTACGTGACGAGGGCGCTATGTCAGTAGCAATCTCGCGGTAGCGCCAAAACGCAATACTTGACACTGGAAAGATTGCCTTGTTGGTATGACGTACGGCATCTTTAGGGCCGTGATCCGGAATGGCGGATGCCAGACCTGCAAAGGGATCACGCGCCGAAACCGTGCCGCGCTTTACGCAAACAGATTGAGGATCGCTTCGAATGTCCATGCCCGCGCTGTTCAAGGGCCGCCTGTCGATACCCGTGATCGGGTCGCCATTGTTCATCATCTCCGTGCCCGATCTCGTGATCGCCCAGTGCAAGGCCGGCGTGGTCGGATCGTTTCCGGCGCTGAATGCGCGGCCGGCTTCGCTGCTCGACGAGTGGATCGCCCGGATCACCGAAGAACTCGCGGCTTACGACAAGGCCCATCCGGAGCGCCCGTCGGCACCGTTCGCGGTGAACCAGATCGTTCACAAGTCCAACAACCGGCTCGATCATGATCTGGCCGTCTGCGAGAAGTACAAGGTGCCGATGCTGATCACCTCGCTCGGCGCGCGCGAGGAGCTCAACAAGGCGGCGCACGACTGGGGCGGCATCGTCTTCCACGACGTGATCAACCAGAAATTCGCGCACAAGGCGGTCGAGAAGGGCGCCGACGGCCTGGTCTTGGTGGCGGCCGGCGCCGGCGGCCATGCCGGCACGATCTCGCCGCTCGCCTTCGTCGAGGAGACGCGCGCCTGGTTCGATGGACCGATCGCGCTGTCCGGCGCAATCGCCAACGGCCGCGCGATCCGCGCGGCGCGCATTCTCGGCGCCGACTTCGCCTATATCGGCTCGGCCTTCATCGCGACCGAGGAAGCCAACGCGGCCGAAGGCTACAAGGAGATGATCACGTCCTCGTCGGCGGAAGACATCGTCTATTCGAACCTGTTCACCGGCGTGCATGGCAATTACCTCAAGCCGTCGATCGTCAAGGCCGGCCTCAATCCCGACGACCTGCCGACCTCCGATCCCTCCAAAATGAGCTTCGGCACCGACGCCTCGGGCGAGCGCAACAAGCCGAAGGCGTGGAAGGAAATCTGGGGCTCTGGTCAGGGTATCGGCGGCATCGGCAAGGTCATGCCGGCCGCTGAACTGATCGCGCGGTTCAAGAAGGAATATGACGAGGCGGTCGACCCCGCGCTGTGATGCGTCTTGCGGGGCGCGCCCCGTCGTGAAGGCGATGGAGGATCGATGGCGGCCAGACAGGATCTGAGCGCGCATGTCGCGCTGGTGACGGGCGCGTCCCGCGGCATCGGTGCGGCGGTTGCGCTGGCGCTTGCGGAAGCCGGCGCCGCGGTTGCGGTGAATTACCGCGAGCGCGCGGAAGCCGCGGAGGCTGTCGTCGCCAGGGTCAAGGCCGGCGGCGGTCGCGCGACCGCGGTCGCGGCCGATGTCTCGCAGGCGGCGGCCGTGGCTGCGATGGTCGAACAGGTCGCATCCGCGCTCGGCCCGATCGATATCCTCGTCAACAATGCCGGCGTCGCGATCGTGCGCGGCGTCGATGATTTGACCGAGGACGATTTCGACCGCACCATCGCGGTCAACCTGAAATCGGCGTTCCTGTGCACGCAGGCCGTTCTGCCCATGATGCGGGCGCGCCAATGGGGCCGGATCGTCAACATCTCGTCGGGTGCTGCACGCGGCGCCGGCGCCATCGGCGTGCATTACAACGCCTCCAAGGCCGGCATGGAAGGATTGACGCGCGGGTACGCGGCGCGTCTCGTCAAGGAAGGCATCACCGTCAACGCGGTGGCGCCGTCGTTGATCGCAACCGACATGATGGGCGGCCGGACCGATCTCGCCCGCAACATCCCGCTCGGCCGCATGGGCCAGGCCGAGGAAGTGGCGCAAGCCGTCGCGATGGTGCTCGGCAACGACTACATGACCGGACAGACCATCGTCCTCAATGGCGGCATGGCGTTCATTTGACGCATGTCGTCCTGCTCTCCGTCTCTTGCGAAATGCGCGGGGCGCGATCTGCCCGCCGCGGCCTCGACTCGTTGTGCCGGAGCAGGCAAGAAGCGGTTCCCTTTGATCGACAGGACCCCACACTAATGGAAGCCATCTTTCGCGTTGACGGCAACGACGTCGTCACTAGCCCCTTTGCTGCGGGGCCATGGGACCCGAGCATGCAACACGGCTCGCCGCCGGCGGCGCTGGTGGTGTGGGCGGCGGAGCGGATTGCGACGCCGGTCGCGATGCGCGTTGCGCGCGTGACGGTCGACCTGATGCGTCCCGTGCCGGTGGCGCCGCTGACCATCGAGAGCGAGGTGTTGCGCGAGGGGCGCAAGATCCAGCTCTGCGCGATCAGATTATTGGCCGGCGGCGTGGTCGTGGTCGGCGCGACCGTGCTGAAGATCAAGGTGCAGGCCCACGAACTGCCGCCCGAGGCGGCGATCCTGCCGATAGAGCTTCCGGGGCCGGATCAGTCGCGGGTCGAGCCCGCGGATTTTTCCTCCAGTCCATTCGTGACCGGCATGTCGCTGCGCGCCGCCCGCGGCCGGTTCGGCTCGCCCGGTCCCGGCGCGATCTGGTACCGCGTCGACCGGTCGATCGTGGAAGGCGCGCCGGTATCGCAGGCGATGCGGGCGATGGCGGCGGCGGATTTCTGCAATGGTACCGCGGCCGTGCTGGACTTTCGCGAATGGACCTTTCTCAACGCCGACCTGACCGTGAATTTTTCGCGCGAGCCGGTCGGCGACTGGATCCTGCTCGATGCCGAATCCTGGATCGGTCCCGATGGCGCGGGGCTGGCCATGGCGCGGCTCGCCGATGAGCGCGGCTATTTCGGCCGCGCCATCCAGAGTCTGGTGATCGAGAAGCGCTGAGCGCAGACAGACGGCGTGGTGAAGCCGCGATCACAGGGATCGCGGCTTGCTGGTCATTCGAGTTCGAGCGGCTGGTAGCGTCCGCTCTCATCGAGCGCCGTGCCCCACACCTTGTTCGAGGCCTGGTGCTCGGAGCGGCCGAAGCTCAGCTGGGTCCCGAGACCGAGGTCGAGATTGCGCATCGTCTCCAACGTGTCGATCAGCTTCTCCGTATCGATCTGCGGGCCGGTCCGCTTGATGCCCGCGATCAGGACATTGGCGGCGACATAGCCTTCGAACGAAACGTAGTCGGCCGCTTCGCCTGGGAAATACTTGGCGAGCGCGTTCTTGTATTCGAGCACGGCGGATGAATAGCCCGACACCGCCGGCACCACCTGCGTCACGATCACGCCGTTGGTGTAGCGCGGTCCCAACAGCTTCAGTTCTTCGGCAAGCGCGGTGGAGCCGACGAACGAAACGTTGGAGTAGATCAAGCCGGGATAGGCTTCGCGCGTCTTCTCGATGAACCTTGCCGCGGCCCGGTAGGTCGCGACCATGACCACCGCCTTGATCGGCGGCTTCGCGAGCTTCAACTGATTGATGGCGTCGTCGACGTCCACGGTGTTTCGCGCATAGTTGAGCCGAAGGATGGCGCCGTCGTTGGCGCCCATGGAGCGGAACGCCTTCGCGACTCCTGCAAATCCGGAATCGCCGTACGAATCCTGCTGCGCAAAGACCGCGATCTGGCGCGGCTGCAGTCGGCGTATCTTGACGAGGTAACGAACGACCGCGTCGGTTTCCTGAACATAGCTGGCGCGATAATTGAAGACGTAGCGATCCGGCGGATCGTTGCGCAGGATGTTGGAACCGGTGAAGGCCCCGAAGAACAGCATCCGGCGTTCGAGCGCGTAAGGGATCGCCACCGCCGCGGTCGGCGTGCCGACATTGCCGACGATGCCGAACACCTGGTCCTTTTCATAGAGCTGCTTCATGGCCTCGCCGGTGCGCGAAGGCTCGTAGCCGTCGTCGGCGGCGAACAATTTCAGCATCCGCCCATCCACGCCGCCGCTATCGTTGATCCGGTTGAAGGCGGTTTCGATGCCGAGTTTCATCTGGCGTCCCAGCTCGCGGGCCGAGCCGGAGAAGGGGGCGGCGATGCCGAAGCGGATTTCCTTTTCGCCGACGCCGCGCGGCAGCGGTCCGGCCGGCACGTTGGCCGTCGGCGCGGTCGCGGCATTCGCGGCGGTCGCCGCGGCGGCAGGCGACGGGCCGATCACGCTGGAGAGGCTCGGTCCGGAGATCGAGCGTTCGAGATCGGCAAGCTGTCGGTCGGCCCGGATGCAATCGATCTTGCCCGAGGTGACGGCGGCGCGTCCTTCGGAGACGGTGCGATCGAACGTCTGGGTAAGGTCAGAACGCTCCGCCTCGTTCGACGAGGCCTCCCGGATCACCTGTGAAAATTTGTCGACAATGGTCTGGATGCGGGGACGCGCAATGTCGCGGCAGGCCTGTGCCGAGCCGATCACAGGGCCGACGCGGCCGGCAAGGTCGCGCACGATCGTAATGTCGCCGGCGGCTTGCGCGCTGCCTGCGATGCCGAAGAGCATGGCTCCGGCCAACAAGGTGACGCGGAGCGAGGTCATGGCAGACCTTGAGAACAAGATCGCTGAAAGTCGGTTCTCGGGCATGGTCAGCCCTCCGTCTGGATTATGGGTTGGTGCGTTGTGGTGTGGCCGGATCCGGCTTCTCGCGCCACTGCATGAACTGCTTGAGCAATTGGCTGTCCTGCTCGGACGCCGCCGGAGCGCTCGGCGGGGTGGAGGCGAGAAGGGCCTGGAACTCGTTGATCGCAGGCTTTGGCGAAGCCTCGGTGGACTGGAACAGCGCGCTCTTGATCGACTGCGCGACGTTGGAGAACGTCGACGTCGACGCCTCACCATCGCCCTGCCGCGAGCCGGGCACGGCGACGACGAAGAACAGCGCCACGAGAGCCGCGACGCCGATGGCGGCGGCGAAGCGTGCCGCGACGGTCCACAATGCCTTCTTCGACTCCAGGCCGGGTTCGTGCATCAGCTCGGGATCGAGGGGATGGCGCAGCGCATCGGATACTGCGCTCTCGAGCTGGGAGTCGAAGGACACAGGAGAAAACGGCGTTTCGGGGCTTGCACCGCGCATCGCGGACCGCTCACGTAACGAGCGCGGCGCGTAGTACAGGGGATCGCGGGGATTGAGATGCTCCTGCTCACTCACACTACTCATGCGCTTACTCCCTATGGCGCTCGGCGGATTAGCACTTGGCGAATTGGTTGGCGACGACGAAACGGCTGCGGACGTATTGGACAGGAGTTCCAGCTCATGGAGGAGGTGCGCGGAGGAATCCACATCCGCTCTCCACCCAGCGCTAAGTTTGGTCGGAGGATTTGAATCAAATTGTGGATCGTCGTCCCTCCGTCCGACGCCACCTGTCTGCGAGATCATATCTCGCGACCACACCATCCCCACGGCTTCCACTGCCTTAGTCCCCTGTCGGCAAATGTCCGTCTGCCCGACGGAACGAGCTGCCAGACCCAGGGAGTCCGCCAGCCACACATAAGTTTGTTGGAACCGCGCGAGGACTAATTTAGGTCGGAAACGTGACAAAAGTAAGTTGAGCTTCTGTTAACTACAACTCGAGAGACCCTTGTTTGCAAAGGCTTTGGCGCGCATCAGCCGCGATCAGCAGCAAGAATCGGCCACAAATGCGCCGGATTCGCCGCATCTTACGCGCTTTTCTGCGCGCAACGCGCGCTGTCGCATTAATTACTCGTTAACCAAGTTCGCCGATTGTTAACCATTCAATAAGAAAGGCGAGTCGAACACATGGACGTCCGAGCGGATCCTACGCGTCAACTGGTCCGGCTGCGCGGCCGTTCCTATGTCGCGTTCGTATTCAGCCCCGTCGTGCCGATCGTGGAATGGCTCGCCGAAATCGACGCCACGCTGGCGCGCTCGCCGGGCTATTTCGTCGGCAAGCCGATCGTGCTCGATCTTGCATCCGTCGATCTTTCCAGCTCCGCCATCGCGCATCTCCTCGGCAGCCTCAACGAGCGCAGCATTCGCGTCCTCGGCATCGAGGGCGTGGGCGAAGAGCGCCTCGGCGCGAACATGCCGCCCTTGCTGACCGGCGGCCGCGCCTGCGTGATCACGCGAAACGAGCCGGCGCAAAAGCCCGAGCCGGAGGCCAAGCCGAAGCCGACCTCGCTGCTGCTCGATAGCCCGGTGCGTTCGGGGCAGTCGATCGTCTTCATGGAGGGCGATGTCACCGTGGTGGGCTCGGTTGGCTCGGGCGCCGAGATCGTCGCCGGCGGATCGATCCACATCTATGGGACGCTGCGCGGCCGCGCGATGGCGGGCGTCAACGGCAATTCCAACGCGCGGATCTACTGCCAGAAGATCGAGGCGGAGCTGCTCGCCATCGACGGTTACTACCAGACTGCAGAAGAAATCGACGAAACGCTCCGTAACCGTCCGGCGCAGGCCTGGCTGCAGGGCGACACCATGAAAATTACCCCGCTGAACTAATCGGCTAAGGAGATCAAGTATGGCCAAGGTCATGGTCGTTACCTCGGGAAAGGGTGGCGTTGGAAAAACCACCACAACGGCCGCGCTCGGCGCCGCGCTTGCCCAAGGCGGGCAAAACGTCGTGGTAGTCGATTTTGACGTCGGCTTGCGCAACCTCGATCTCGTGATGGGCGCCGAACGCCGCGTGGTGTTCGACCTCATCAACGTGGTGCAGGGCGTCGCCAAGCTGCCGCAGGCCTTGATCCGCGACAAGCGCCTGGAAAATCTGTGGCTGCTGCCGGCATCGCAGACAAGGGACAAGGATGCGCTGACCGACGAGGGCGTTGGTCGCGTCATCACCGAGCTCAAGAGCCGGTTCGACTGGATCCTGTGCGACAGTCCCGCCGGCATCGAGCGCGGCGCCACGCTCGCCATGCGCTATGCGGACGAAGCCATCATCGTCACCAATCCCGAGGTCTCTTCGGTGCGCGATTCCGACCGCATCATCGGCATGCTGGATTCGAAAACCGTGAAGGCGGAGCGGGGCGAGCATGTCGAGAAACACGTGCTGATCACCCGATACGATCCGGCGCGCGCGGCGCGCGGCGAGATGCTCTCGATCGAAGACATCCTGGAAATCCTTGCAACCCCGCTGCTCGGCATCATTCCCGAGAGTCAGGATGTGCTTAAAGCGTCAAACGTCGGCACTCCGGTGACGCTGAACAATACCGACAGCGCGCCGGCCCGCGCCTATATCGACGCCTCGCGCCGGTTGATGGGCGAAGAGGTCGCCATGGTCGTGCCGGCCGAGCGCAAGAGCTTCATGAACCGCTTGCTGGGACGGAGGGCGGCATGAGCATGAGGCTGCTGCGCCTGTTCGGCGGCCGCAACGCGACCGCCCCCGTTGCGCGGGAGCGGCTGCAGATTCTGCTGTCGCACGAGCGCGGGCTGCTCGGTCAGTCCGATCTGCTGGTCACGCTGCGGGAGGAGATTCTTGCTGTGGTGTCGAAACACGTACAGCTCGACCCCGACAAGGTGATCGTCAAGCTGGAGCGGGGCAAGACGGTCTCGACACTGGAAGTCGACATCGAAGTGCCCAACAATTTCGACAAGTCGAAGGCGGCCATCGAGAAGCGACGCATGGCCGGCTGACCGCGACCGCCATGATGATCTTATGGCCTGCGATGTGATCGCAGTTAGAAGAATAGCTGTAGTTTCGTGTCCCGGACGCAGCGCATCACGCCGTTCTTACGGCGTGATGCGCTGCTGGCCGGGACCCAGCAAGCAGCTCGTTGTGGCATAGGTCCCGCTCTGCGTAGCAGCGCCATAGCGCGTCGAAGACGCGCGTGAACGCACTTATGGCGCTGCACCGCGTCCGGTACACGATCGTTCTGCCGCGTGTGGCCTACCCCACCATCCGGTCGCGGCCGGTCCAGAAGCCCGCCTTCAGCACTTTCTTGTCGACCTTGCCGACGCCCGTCATCGGCAACTCGGTGACGAACTTGATGTGCTTGGGCGCATGCGCCGAGCCTTTCTTCGCCTTCACCAGATTGATCAGCTCGACCGCATTCAGCTTTGCACCTTCGCGGGCCACGACCACGGCGGTGACGGCCTCGCCCCATTTGTCGTCGGGCACGCCGACCACGGCGACCATCGCGACGTCGGCATGCTGCGACAACACATCTTCGACCTCGCGCGGAAAGATGTTGAAGCCGCCGGAGACGATCATGTCCTTCTTGCGGTCGAGAATGAACTTATAGCCGCGCTCGTCTGATCGTGCGATGTCGCCGGTGTGCAGCCAGCCGTTCCTCAGCGTTTCCGCTGTGGCGTCCGGGCGCTTCCAGTATTCGGCCATCACATGGGTGCCGCGAACGCAGATCTCGCCGGCCTCGCCGGTGGCGACCTCCTGGTCGTCATTGTCGAGAATCTTGACCTCACACGCGGCGATCGGGAAGCCGCAGGACAAAAACAGCTCCGGCGTTTTGGGATCGTGATCTGCCTTGCGCAGCACCGACACCGGATAGCATTCGGTCTGGCCGTAAAGCTGCGAGAACACCGGGCCGATGCGCTCGATGCCTTCGACCAGCCGGCTCGGCGACATCGCGGAAGCGCCATACAGCAACAGTTCGAGCGAGGAGAGGTCGGTTTTGTCGAGGGAAGGATGATCGAGCATGACGTAGATCATCGTCGGCACGAACAGCGTAAAATTGATGCGCTCGCGCTCGATGGTTTTGAACACCGCCTCGGGATCAAAACCCTTCAGCATGTGCACGGTGCCGCCGCGCATCAGCGTCGGCAACACTTTCGTCCCGGCGACGTGGCTGATCGGCGCCACCGCCAGAAAGCTCGGGGTATCCGGAATTTCGAAATCGGCCAGGATTGCGTTGGCCCAACCGCCATACTCACGGTGATGGCGTAGCGCGCCCTTGGACTTGCCTGTCGTGCCGCCGGTGTAGTTGAGCGTGGCGATATCGTCAGGCCCGGCAAAGTTGCGTGCGGTGGCGCTGCCTGCCGCCTCGATCGCCTGCAGCAGATCGGCGCCGTAGTCGGCCGGCCCGAGCGTGAAGATGGTCTTCAAGGTTGATGCCCGGGCGGCGAGCTCGCCGCCGCGATCGCGGAAGGTGACGCCGTCGACCACCAGCATCTGCGCTTCGGAATCTTCCAGTTGAAACAGCTGATCGTCCAGCGAACCCAATGGATGCAGCCAGGTGATGGCAAACTGCGACAGTTGCGCGGCGCAGCCGGCGCACCAGGTGTCGGCGCGATTGGCGGTGAGAAATGCGACGCGGGTGCCGGGCGCAAAGCCCAGTTGCATGAAGACGCTCTGCATGCGGCCGATCATCTCGGCCGCGCCGCGATAGGTGATCGATCCGCCCGGCCAACTGAACGCCGTCCGCTCGGGGTAGCGCGCCAGCGCCCGCAACGTCTGTTCGCATGCCGTCGGAAACGCATAGAGCGGATTGCCCATCTTAAAATTCCTCCCTGCTGATGGATGACGTCGGCAGCATGACAGTCGCTGGCAGGGCCATCACGCTTTCCTCTTCCGATTGGCGCGCGGGGCGATCCCGTTAACCAGGGTGGCGACGCAAGCGTCGGCGATCTCTTCGGGCGAGCTTGGCCCATCGGGATCGTACCAACGCGCGATCCAGTTCAGCGCGCCTGTGAGCGTAAATGTGATCATCTTGGCGTTGCCTTGCCCAATCGAGCCGTCGGCCATTCCAACTTCGACCACGCGGCGCACGATCTGATCGATCTCGAGCTTCAGCGCCCGGAACTTTGCGCGGCCCTCGGTGGAAAGCTCATGGTCGGCCGTGCGCGTCACGCACATCCCGAAGTCCTTCGTCATAATGACCGCATAGTCGCGCATCAGCGCAGTGAGGCGCTCGAGGCCGCTACCGCCGCTGCGCTCCACAGTCTCGGCGGCCTGGCGGATACCCTCGAGACCGAGCCGCACGCACTCGAACAGGATTTCGTCCTTGTTGGCGAAGTAATGGTAGATGGTGGGCTTGGTGACGTTGAGCGAAGTAGCGACGTCATCTAGCGAGGTGGCGTGGAAGCCGCGCTCGTTGAAGAATTGCACGGCGGCGTGGAGCAGCGCTTCCCGCTTCTCGCCGCGCTCTCTTTCCCGTTCCACTGGCTTTCGCCAAGGCGACTGCCGCGCCGTTGAAGCCATGAACGATCCATTTTTTCAGGAAAACGACCTGGAGCTTTCCAGCGAGTAAGTACTATACTCATGAGTATATAGATGTCAAACGTTAGGGAATCTGCTCAAGCCAGATGATGCAAACAACCGACTCTCTCTCGCGCTTTCGCGACCGCGTCAGCCTGCCGCTGATCGCAGCGCCGATGTTTCTCGTCTCCGGCGTCGAGCTTGTGATCGCCGCCTGCCGCAACGGCGTGATCGGTTCGTTTCCGACGGTGAATTGCCGCAGTCCCGAACAACTCGACGAATGGCTCGGCGAAATCGAGAGCCGATTGCAGCGGCATTCGGATGCAAGCGGCAAACCCGCAGCACCCATCTGCGCAAACCTGATCGTGCATCGCTCCAATGCCCGGCTGGAGCAGGATCTTAAGGTGCTGCTGCGGCACCGGCCCGAAATGGTGATCACCTCGGTCGGTTCGCCTGCGCCGGTAATAGGACCGCTGCATGATGCCGGCGCGCTGGTGTTTGCCGATGTCGCCTCGATCCGCCATGCCGAGCGTGCCGTTGTCGCGGGCGCCGACGGGCTTGTGCTGTTGACGGCCGGTGCGGGCGGCCAGACCGGCTGGCTCAACCCCTTCGTGTTCGTGCGCGCGGTGCGGGCGTTCTTCGATGGGCCGATTGTGCTGGCGGGCGGCATCTCTGACGGCCACGCGTTGCGCGCCGCGCAAGCGCTTGGCTGCGACCTCGCCTACATGGGTACAAAATTCATCGCCACGCGCGAGAGCATGGCGGATGTCAGATACAAGGAGCTGCTGGTTGCCAGCACGGCCGACGATGTCCTGCTGACGTCGGCATTCACGGGATTGCAGACCAACATGCTGCGCCCGTCTATTGAAGCCGCCGGCCTTGACCCGGATAATCTGCCGCAGCGTGGCGCGATCGATATCGGCAAGGACATCGACATCGGCGCCCGCGAGAGCCGTCCAAAACGCTGGAAGGATATCTGGAGCGCAGGCCATTCCGTCTCAGGCGTGACGGAGCTGCTTTCGGTCGATGAGCTTGTGGCGCGCACGCTTGCTGAGTATCGCGAGGCCGCGGCGCGCGGAAAGCTTGGCTAGGGCGCTACGCCCCTTTCATCTTGCAGCGAATCTTGCAGCACTTGCGAAGTTCCTTGCGATTGAGCGCGGCGGCATTGCCGTGATGCGGGGAAATACCAAGAGAAAGCCGCCGCAATGGCAAACTTCCGACACAAGATCACGGCGAAAACAGGCGATCCGACATGACGCACGCGCGAGGGCGAGGCCGATCCCGGTTTCGCCGTCGGGCGCATTTTTTTCAAAAGAGGCCTTCGTGTCGCTCAAGCTCCTGCCGTCGATCCTCTTCGCCAGCGTTTTGTTCATCCTTCCGGCTCTCGCGCAGACCGGCGCTCCGCCCCCTGCGCCTGCCGCTGGCAGTGCCGAGGTCCTGACACCAGATCAGGCGAAGCGGGCGCTCGAGACGCTTTCCGACGACAAGAAGCGCGCACAGATGATCGAGACGCTGCGCGCGGTCGCCAATGCCTCACAGCCGCCGCAAGCCGGGGCTGGCGAGCCGAAATCTGCGATACCGCTCACCGCGGACAGCCTTGGCGCACAGCTCCTGCTCACCGTGTCCGAGCAGGTCGGCGAGATCTCGCGCGAGGTCGCCGATGTGGCGCGGAAACTGACGCACTTTCGAGCGTTCTATTACTGGTTTGTGCGGACCGCCAGCAATCCGTACGCCTACAATCAGTTGCTCGATATCGCCTGGAAGCTGGCGCTGGTGTTCATTTGCGCTCTTGCTGCCGAGTGGCTGGTCTTTCGACTCATCAAACGACCGGTGGCGCTACTGGAAGCGCGCCTTCCGCAAACCGCGCGTGCCCCGGTGCAGACGCTGGCGACCGTTGATCCGCCGTCGTCGGCGGCCGACGTCGTCGTGGAGCCCAAGCTGCAGCAGCGGCGCCTCAGCCTGGCGCGCACCTGGCAGTCGCTGGTCAGGCTGCCCTTCGTGCTGGGACGTCTCGCGCTTGAATTGCTCCCGGTGCTCGTCTTCATTGGGGTCGCCACGATGCTGCTGGGCACCGGGATCGGCGATCTCTCAACCACCCGGCTCGTCATCCTCGCGGTCGTCAATGCCTATGCGCTGTCGCGCGCGCTGATCTGCATCGTGCGGGCGCTGGCTGGGCCGTTCGGCCTGTTTCGGGTTCGCGCCGAGACCGCCGCCTATATCGAGATATGGGCACGGCGCATCGTCACCGTCGCGGTCGCGGGCATCGCCTTCGCCAATGTCGCGCTGCTGCTGGGCCTGCACCGCGCCGGCTACGCCGCATTGCTTCGGCTGGTGATGCTGGTCGTGCATCTCTTTGTCGTCGTCGTCATCCTGCAGTGCCGAAAGCCCGTCGCCGATGCCATTCGCGCGCCGGCCGGCCGCGACGGCGCGGCGGCCAGGATACGCAATCGCGTCGCCGGCCTCTGGCATTATCTGGCGATCGCCCTCGACCTTGCATTGTGGGCGGTGTGGGCGCTGAACATCCGCAACGGCTATTCGCTACTGCTGCAATATTTCGTCGGCACCCTCGCGGTCGTGCTGATCGCGCGTCTCGCCACCATCCTGGTGTTGAGCCTGATCGACCGCGGCTTTCGCATCAGCCCGGATCTGTTGCGCCGCTTCCCCGGCCTGGAGACCCGCGCCAACCGCTATCTGCCGCTGCTGCGCAACATCGTCTCGACGGTGATCGCCTTCATCGGCCTCGTCGCACTGCTAGAGGTCTGGGGCGTCGACGCTATCGTCTGGTTCTATGGCGGCCAGATCGGCAGCCGGTTGCTGTCGGCGGTGGTGACCGTCGGCATTGCCGCGCTGGCTGCGGCGGCGATCTGGGAAATCAGCAACGCGCTGCTGGATCGCAAGATCAATGCGCTCTCGCGCGAGGGCCATTACGCGCGCGCGGCGCGGCTGCGCACCTTTCAGCCGATGCTGCGAACCGCGCTGTTGTGCGTGATCGTCATCGTCGTTGGCCTCACCGCGCTGAGCGAGATCGGCGTCAACGTCGCGCCATTGCTCGCCGGCGCCGGCATCGTCGGTATCGCCATCGGCTTCGGCTCGCAGAAGCTGGTGCAGGACCTCATCACCGGGCTGTTTCTCCTGCTCGAAAACACCGTCCAGGTCGGCGACAACGTCACGCTGTCTGGCCTGTCGGGCGTGGTGGAAAACGTATCGATCCGCACCCTTCGTCTGCGCTCCGGCGACGGCTCGGTGCACATCGTGCCGTTCAGCGCGGTGACGACGATCACCAATTCGAGCCGCGGCGCCGGCAACGCGGCCGTCAGCGTCAACGTGTCCTACAAGGAGGACACCGACCGCGCCGGCCAGATCCTCAAGGACATCGTCGCCGAGATGCGTCGCGAGCCTGAGTACCAGCACCTGATCCGCGGCGATCTCGAGCTGTGGGGCGTCGACAAGGTGGACGGCTCGATGGCCTCGATCGTCGGCCAGATTCGCTGCACCGATGCCGGCCGCTGGCCGGTGCAGCGGGAATTCAACCGCCGCATGAAGCGGCGATTCCAGGAATGCGGCGTGGAAATAGCGCCCACCGCTCAAACCATTCTCATGCAGGTTCCGGCGCCCGCGCCTGCCGAGGTGGCCGCGAACGCAACGCCGAGGCGCGCGGCCGGCTAGTTCGCCACCATTCCGCGCGTCCTAGCGGACGATCCGGCCGAGGATGCGCGCGGCCTGGTCGATCTCCTTTTCATTCCATGCCGCGAAGCCGAGAAACAGGCCATGCTCACCTGTCCTGTGATACAGCATGCTCGATAGCGGACGGCTGACGACGCCCGCTTCGAGCAGCCGCGCCGACAATTGTTGGTCGTTCGCCGGCCCGCTGCATCGCGCCAGCAGTTGCATTCCGCCGGCCGGGGCTTCGACGCTGAGACGGTCGCCGGCTTGCGCGGCCAGCGCTTGCAGCATGCGGTCGCGGCGGCCCTTGTAGAGCCGCGTCACTCTCCTGATGTGGCCGAGATAGGCGCCCGAACTGATGAAATCGGCCAGCGCCTCTTGCATCGCAATCGACGTCAACATGCCCATGTGCCGCTGCGCGATCTCGAACACATCGATCAGCGCTTCGGGCACGACGAGGTAGCCGATGCGGATGTCCGCATAGGTCGACTTCGAGAATGTGCCGAGATAGAAAATGTGTGGCGACGGCGCGAGCCCCTGTAACGCGGCAACGGGGCGCGCCTCGTAGTGGAATTCTCCGTCATAGTCGTCCTCGATGATGCAGGCGCCCGCGGCGTCGGCAAAACGAAGAAGTTCGAGGCGGCGGCCGATCGGCATCAGCCGCCCCGTCGGGTACTGGTGCGACGGGGTGACGAAGATCAGGCGCGGGGCGTACTTGCGGGAGCCGACCGTCATGCCCTGCGCGTCGAGTGGAATGGCGGAGACGATGGCGCCGGCGGCCCGCAGCGCGACATGGGCGCCGCCATAGCCGGGGCTCTCGATCCAGGCGTGATCGCCCCGCTCGAGCAGCGCATTGGCGACCAGCGTCAGGCCGGCCTGGGCGGTCGGCACGACCAGTATCTGGGCCGGCGTTGCCTTGATCCCGCGATGAACCGCCAGATGCTGCAACAGCGCCTGCTGCAGCGGCGGATGATTGATGGATCGATCCCGCCGCGCCAACGCGTTGCGCGCTGCGCGCCGCAGATGGCGGCTCCAGAGGTCGTGCGGAAATTCCCGCTCGTCCGCCAGCCCCGGCTGAAACGGCCGCGGCCGCCCGGCATGGACTGGCGGCCAGTTCGTGACGTGCAGGCTGCGCGCCCACGACGACAGCTTCAAACGGCCGGCCGCGGCGCGATTGCCTTGGAATGGCGGTTTGCCGCCGTCGAGCGACAGGCCTTTGGCCACCGCCGGACGACGGCCGGCCGAAAGGCTCAGATAGCCTTCCGCGGCCAATTGCTCGATCGCAAACGAGACGGTGTTGCGTGACACGTCGAGCGATTGCGCCAGATGCCGGCTCGACGGCAGGCGCCGGCCGGGTGCGAGGCGGCCGTCGGCGATCAGCCCGCGCAACTGGTCGGTGAGCTGACGCGTCAGCGTCTCGCCGCCGTCGCGCGACAGATGGAGCATTCCCGGCAACAGCTCGTCCATAACTGGCCCTGTCATTTTGCCAAGACTGGTCCTTTTACTAGAGCCAGTTGGAAGGCTAGGCAATGCAGATCGGCTCATGACGGGACGCGTTCGAGATGGCCAGTGGACTTTCAGGCCGCAGCGCGGCGGTGCTCCTCGCTGGCGTCGTGCTGGCCTGGGGGACCAACTGGCCGGTGACCAAGATGATCGTGCAGGACGTGCCGCCGCTGTGGGCGACGGCACTGCGCTGCATGATCGCCGCCGCGACGCTGGCGCCGATGTTGTGGGCGCAGGGGGCTTTCATCGTCCCGAAGCGCGGCGACCTTCCGGTCGTGTTCTGCACCTCGATCCTGCATCTGGTGGCGTTTTCGGCGCTGGTCGCGGCCGGGCTGCAATTCGTGCCGGCGGGCAGGGCGATCGTGCTCGGCTACACCACGCCGCTATGGGTCGCGATCGGCGCCGCCATGATCCTGTCGGAGCCCATCACGCGCCGGCGCGCGATCGGCATCGTGTGTGGTTTGGCGGGCCTCGCAGTCATCTTCAATCCGCGGACGCTGAACTGGGGCGACCGCGACGCGCTGTTCGGCAGCGGATTGATTCTGCTTGCAGCGTTCTGCTGGGCCGGCAACATCGTCTACGTCCGGGCGCACAAATGGATCTCGACGCCGTTTCAGCTCGTGTTCTGGCAGGTATTGGTGGCGGCCGCGCTGCTCTCGACCATCGCCTGGATCACGGAAGGCGCGCCGCGCATCGTGTGGACCACCCGTCTCGCCGCCCTGATGCTCTATAGCGGAATCGTCTGCACGGCGTTCGCCAATTGGGCGATGACGATGGTGAACCGGAGCCTGCCCGCGGTCACCACCTCGCTGTGCCTGCTGGCGACGCCGCTGTTCGGGATCATCAGCGCAACCGTGATGCTGAACGAGCCGCTCGAGGCGTCATTGTTTCTGGCGATGACATTGATCATCGGTGGGATTGCGCTCGGCACCGTCGCGGGCGGATGGCCGCAAGGAACGATGCGCGTCAAGCCATCGTCCTAATTCGCCACGAAATACCAGTCCTTGTCGTAGCGGACGAGCTGGCTCGGCGGCTTGTCCTCGAACTCGAAGAAGTTTTTGGGGTCGCCGCCCGGCGGCACGTGCAGGAAGCCGGTAAAATAGTGTTTTAGGCCGCGCGAGGTCAAAAACAGCACGTAGGTGCCTTCGTCCGTCTGATCGACGACGATGTCGTTGCCGCCTGCGGAAACGTTGGGCTCGCGGTCGCCGAGCGCGATCAGGTTTTCGTTATGGCTGACATTGGGCTTGAGTTCGCCGGCCTCGATCCGCGCCACGATCCGCTCGCGCGTCTTGCGGTGCCAGTCGAAATTCTGCTGCAGGGCGATTTTGTGCAGCGGCGCGTAGACCAGCGCGGCGAGCGTCAGCGCGCAGATCAGGAAGGGGAGGGCAAACTTCAGCCCGCCTTCTCGGATGCTGAGTAGCAGCGTCGCCGACCACAGCGCGCAGCCGCAGAAGATCAGCGCCATCAGCGGCATGACCACAAGCAGGACGAAGCCGGACGGCCAGTCCGCCATCGCCAGTTCGAAGGTCGCGACCGACAGCGTGAAGGCTGAAATAGCGATGGCCGCCACCAGCGCGGCGCGAACCGACGGCCCGGCCGCGGCCATCGTCGTCTGGGATGTCGCTTCAGCCATGCCGGACTGTTCCGCTCCGCCGTTCGGTCACGTTCCGGCCCGTGCCATTGCGAGCCTTAACGCGCCGTTAACCATATCAGCCCCAACAATAGCCCCAGAGGATGGTCCGCCGCCATGGTGGGGCCGACAGCAAATCGAAGGGGTGTGGAATGGATCTCGATCAATATCTTGCTGCCAAAACCCCGGCGACCCTCCGCGAGATCACCCGGCGGGTGATGTTTGCGCTCGATCGGCATCCGCTGTGCCGCGGTATCGAATTCGAGGTCGTGAGCATGCCCCGCAGCCGTAAGAGCAACTGGACCGTCACCCTGCAGGCGATCGAGCCCGACGCCCTGTGGGAGGCGTCCGATATCGTGGCTGACATTCAGGACGCCTACGAACTGGCCGCGGCGGCCTGATTTCGGGCTATTTCGGGACGATTCCCCCAGCTTTTTGATCGCGTTACGGCTCCGATTGGCATCGTAACGCCTCAATTGTCATCCATTTTTCGGCAAAAGGGCCAAACGTCGGCGGGAATGGAGACCTTTTTGACCAAAACGATGACCATCGTTGCGCTGATCTGCTTTCTCGTGGTCGGCGCCGCCGCCACCGCCATTCTCGGCCGCGACAGCCTACCTGCGGCGCTGCCCCAACTGGCTTCTGCTTCTGTTGCTTCTGTCCAGGCACCCGCTGCCGTCCAGGGGCCGGTTTCGAACAAGGAAAAGAAGAAGGACCGGCTTGCCGTCGTGAGCTACGCGACGGCTGCCTTTGAGCCGCCGCAGACCACCGCGGCGCTGAGCGAGCCGTTGCGCCAGGCCTATGCGTCGACCGCCCCCGCCGATATCGGGCTGCCGAAGGAAGTCGCGCCTGCTGGTCCGATGGCGCCTGCCGCATCATCGCCTGCGGCGCCGCCGAAGCCCAAGGCCGTCGCCAAGCCGCAGCCGCAGAAGAACTATGCGCTCCTGAGTGACGTCCAGATCGCTGGGATTAAGGACCGCCTGAAACTCTCCGCCTCGCAGGAGTCCTACTGGCCGCCTGTGGAATCGGCGCTGCGCGCCGTCGCCCGCAAGATTCACGCGGGCCGACAGGCCAACCCGACTGCTGCAGGCGTGCCGATCGATCCCGAGTCCGCAGAAGTCCAGCAGTTGAAATCGGCGGCGATGCCGTTGCTGTTCCAGTTGCGTGAAGACCAGAAGAGCGAAGTCCGTTCGCTCGCGCGCATCATCGGTTTGGAAAAAGTCGCCGCGATGATTTGAGCGGCGAGCGCTGCGACTGCAGCACTGCAGGTTCCAATTCCCTCACGATGCCGTGCCGGAACATCGGCCCATGCCACGCGTTGCCCGCGTGGATAATGGAGCCGAATTATGCGGACATCGACGGCTTATTTTGCAGGCGTGGGAACCGTCATCGTGGCGGTCAGCGCTGGTCTTGGCGGTGGCTATCTGGCTGCGAACATTACCAGCCCGCCTTCGCAGACGATCTCCAAGCTGGAACGCAGGATGTCGGCGGAACCGATAACCGTCTCGACGGCACCAGCGGAGCCGGTGCCGCATGTTGCTGCGACGGCCGCGACGAATCCCGCTGCCGCGCCCGCCCAGGAGCAGACTCAGCAGCAGCCGCAAACGCAGCAACAGCCGAACACGCAGCAGCAGCCACAGCCGCAAATAGAGGCGGCAGCTCCGCCCGCTAGTCCTGCCCGCGCCGAAGAGAAGCCCGCCAACAAAGTAACGGCCGCGCAACCTGTACAGCCATCACCGCAACCTTCGAAGCCTGCCGAACAGGCCGAGGAAAAGACAGCCGCGCCTCGGGATGCCTACGCCAGGGCCCGCGACGCCGACATCAAACGTGCGGATGCCGAGAAACGGCGCGCGGAACGGCGACAGCAATGGGCCGACAAGCGCCGATTGAAGCAGCCCCGTGAGCAGGAGCTCGAGGCGGTTGAAGAGAGAGTCCGGGAAGTGACCGAGCCGCGGAGGGTTAGAGTCCGGGAGGAAAATGGGCCGAGGGATATGTTCGCCGAGCCCGCGAGAATCGAAATGCCCCGGATCCGGCTGTTCGATCAGGACGATTGATTCTTTTCCGGCGATCGCGACTGCATCTTGGAGCGTGATGACTTTGAAACGTCATCGCGCTCCTTCTGTTTGAGCATGATCTCCGGACAACCGCTTCGTGTTGTTCTGAGAGAAAACCGGTAACGACTTTTCCGGATGATGCGTTAGCCGCCGCGCGATTCCACCACCTTGCGGCAGCCATCCGACAGCTTCGACTTGTTCGCTTTCAGGCAGGCGTTCATCTGCGGCGGCTTGCCGACATGTTCGGCGCAGAATTTTCCGGCATCCGAACGGCAGGCCATCTGCTCCTGGGGCGTGGGACCGGATTGCGCTTGAGCCAGCGAGCCGGCCGCGAGCGACAGGATCAGCGCGGCGGCCGGGACGTGGATTGATTTCATCATGGATCACCTTTCGACGAGAATATGAGGGTTGAAAGCGCGCGGAAGCTCGTCGAGGTTGCGCCCGTGGTCCATGCCATGTTCATGGCGTCGGAAATCGGCCTGCAACTCCCGCGCGCACGCCCACACCATTTTCATGGGATGTTGCCGCGCCCCTCGATGGACCATGTACATCTCGCGTCGGCTGCGGTGACCGATCGGCACATCGCAAAGAGCTGCACGCCCAATTCTGGAGAGATGACACATGTTGAAGAAGACAGGTTGGCTGAGCGCTGGTCTGACGCTTGCTGCGTTCTCGGCCGTGGCTTCGTTCGCGCTGGGCGGTGTGGGTTCGGCCCAGGCCGCGGTGGTTTACTGCAAGACGGTCGGCGTGCCGAAGGGCTGCGTGGCGCGGCCGACACCGGTCGTGAGGGCAGCGGTGGTGACGCCGGTCGTCGGCGTTGCACGTGTTGGCGTCGGCGCCCCGGGCGTCGGTGTTCGTCCTGGCACGCCCATGAATCGCGGCGGTCCGGTCAACCGCGTCGGCCGCCGTTGAGGGCAGCCGAGGCAGACCTCAACCGGCAGCGCCGTCGCTGTCGGGAAAGCGGTGGGGCAATGTCAGCTTCACGCGCGTCCCTTGATGAGTCCCTTGGCTAGTCTGTTGGGCGCAGGAGCTCAGTTCCAGCTCTGCGCCACAGCGCGCCGCGCGGCTTCGCATATTGCGCAAGCCGCGCGCCGCTTTGATTGCGCCTGCCGCCGCACCCTCCGACGTGATCTCAAAGCCCTTGCCGTCGTCCTCGACGGTAATGCAGCCGCGGTCGAAGCCGTCGGCGCCGGCGAGCGTCTCTATCCTTACTGTGATACGCCGCGCATTGGCGTGCTTGACTGCATTGGTCAAGGCTTCATCCAATAGCCGCACGATCTGGATGACGTGCCATGGCCGCAGTTCGGGATGCACCGGCAGGCCCTGCGCCGTGACCGCGCGCCAGTCGAGCGCGATGTCATGCGGACGCAACTGTGCCATGGCGCGTTCGCGCCACGAGCCCAGCGCCAGCATCAGGTCGCCGCCGATGTCGTCCATTGAATCAATGACGAGACGTAGATCCTTCAGCGCCGCGCGCGCCGCATCGCCGATTCCCGCGCTGCCATTGCCGCGCTCGCTCAAGGCCACGATGCTGACGAGCTGGCCGCCGAGCCCGTCATGCAGATCGCGCATCAGCCGCGTCCGCTCCCGCGCCAGCGCCGCGGCACGGGCGCGTTCCTCCTCGCGGGCGAAACTGGCCTTCAGCTTCTCTTCCGCTTCGCGCACCTGGCTGACGAGGCGGCCGGCAAAGCCATCGACCTGGTTCAGCGCGCGGGCGAACCGCCAGGTCAGCCCCGCCCCGATTGCCACCAGCATCACCGAATAGGACAACCGCGCGGTGAAGATGCGATTGGGCATCATCTGAAATACCGAGAGCAGGTCGACAACCCAGCAGGTCAGCATGATCGTGACCGCGCAGCCGAGCAGGAAGCCTGCGACGTTCTGCCGTTTCAGCGCCGAACGCGCGGTGACAACAGCCATGACGACCAGCGAGAAGCCAACCATCGGCACGGCGAGAACCAGGAACAGCGCGCGCACCGTCGCCTGATTTCCGAACAAGCCGGCCAGCGCCAGCAGCACGCCGGGAATGAAAAGGATCCAGCCATAGCGCTGCCATTTCCAGCCCGAGAACAACAGCGCGAATGTCAGCACCAGCGCGCTTTCGATCGGCGCGGAGGAAATCAGGACCACGTTGAGTTTGGAAAACGGCGTCTCGTCCATCGGCGTCTGAAGAAACGCCTGCCCGACACCGACGGCCATCGCGGCCGCCAGAACGCCATAGGCTGGCTCATGGCGCCGCATCACCCACATGATGCCGAGAATGACCGCGAGGATTGCCTGCCACGACGAGAATACCACCGGCAGGGTGACGAAGATCAGCGTTCTCAGATCATAGCTCGGACGCAGCAATTGGTCCGGGCCGACCCAGATGCGATCGAGAAAGCCGGTGATAGGGCCCCAGATGAACAGGCGTATCGAGATGGTGTTGTCGCCGTCGCGCAGCACCGATGCCGGGATCACCGCAATTGCCGGCGTGTTGCGGTCGGGACGGTTGGCGGCGGGATCGCGCCGGCTGTCGAGGATCACGACATCGTTGACGGTGACTTCGACGCCATTGGTGAAGCGCGGCAGAAACACCGACCAGGCCCGCGCGGCTTCGCCGGCCGGGCGAACGAATTGTCCCGTGAAGCGGGGCGGATCGTTCATCGCATTCCGCAACGGGGAGAAATACGGCAGCGTCACCGCGCGCTCGACCCCGGCCTCGGTGAGATTGAACGCCGTGACCTGATATTGGGCGGGAGGTCCGGGAAGCGACTGTAGAAGTGCCAGCACGCAGGCGCCGGCGATCACTGCCTGCAGCAAAAGGTATTGAACCAGGCGGGACGTCTGCAGCCGCCGCCGTTCGCGGTCGGACAATTGTTCCGCCGTCGCGTCCTCGTCGTGATCGTTCACAACCTTATCAAGCCTTGCTGGACCGCCTCGAACACCGCTTCGCCCCGGGTATGAACCTCGAGCTTGCGATAGATGTTCTTGATATGCCCGGGCACGGTCTGGCGCGACAGACCGAGATGGCTGGCGATCTCGGCGTAGCTGAAGCCCTTGGCGATGCCCCAGAGGATGTCGATCTCGCGCGGCGTCAGTTTGGCGGTGTTGAGCACGGGGCCCGGCGGCGGCTCGGGCGTGCTCTGGGTCCGTCGCACGATGAAGCGCGCGATCGAGGCCGAGATCGGCGAATGCCCGGCGACGAGATCGCGCACGGTGGCGGCGATATCGGTCGGAAAGGCGTCCTTGAGCAGGTAGCCTGTCGCGCCGACGGTGATCGCCGAGATCACGCTCTCTTCGTCGCCGAGGATCGAAATCACCATGATTTCGGTGTCGGGAAAGCGCTGCCGCGTTTCCCGGATCAGGTCGACGCCGTGGCCATCAGGCAGTTGAAGATCGGTCAGCAGCACTCTTGGCGCGCCTTGCGCGAGACAGGCGCGGGCCTCGGCGAGTGTGCCGGCGGCCCTGACCTGATATCCGGCCTTGGCCAGCGCGTCCTGCAGCCGCCAAAGCGTCGGCGCGTCGTCCTCGACCAGTACGACCGTGATGGCCTCCACCTTCGGCTCATCGCTCAATGAATTCATCTGAAAACTCCGGCCGCCTGCCCCTGCGACCCACACAAGTGTAACGCCGCGGCGGCTTTTTGCGACACCCATGTTCATGGGGCGGGATTTTTACGAGATTCGGAGGAAGCGCGTCCGACGGAAAAGGCTTATACGATTGCCTCCCAACGAGGCCCCAGAAATGCCGAAAGCCCCCAAAAGCGCGCCACCGGATCAGCAGGCTTCCGAAGCAAGCCTTGCCGTCACGCCCAGCGACGTCACGGCCGCGGCGGCTGCGATCCGCGGTTCCGTCATGGTCACCGAATGCGACCAGAGCCGGACGCTGAGCGAGATCTGCGGCTGCAACCTCTGGCTCAAATTCGAGAACCTGCAGTTCACCTCGACCTTCAAGGAGCGCGGCGCGCTCAATCGGCTGCTGGCGCTGTCGCCGGACGAGCGGCGGCGTGGCGTGATCGCGATGTCGGCCGGCAACCATGCGCAGGGCGTGGCCTATCACGCGCATAGGCTCGGCATTCCCGCTGTGATCGTGATGCCGATAGGCACGCCGATGGTGAAGATCGAGAACACAAGGCGTCACGGCGCGGAGACGATTATTTCCGGCAAGACGCTGGAGGAGGCCACCGAGTTCGCACGGGCGCATGGCAAGGCAGAGAACCTAACCATGATCCACCCCTACGACGATCCTCTGATCGTAGCGGGACAAGGCACCATCGCGCTCGAAATGCTCGCCTCCGTGCCGCAGCTCGATACGCTGGTCGTTCCGATCGGCGGCGGCGGTCTGATCTCCGGCATGGCGGTCGCAGCCAAATCGCTGAAGCCGGAGTTGCAGATCATAGGCGTGCAGGCGCAGCTTTATCCGTCCATGTACAACGCCATCAAGGGCGAGCATCTGCCGATGCGCGGCGACACGCTCGCCGAAGGTATCGCCGTCAAGGCGCCGGGCCGGATCACGACCGAAATCATCCGCCATCTCGTCGACGACATCATTCTTGTCACGGAAGATCAGATCGAACGTGCGGTGGCAATGCTGATCGCGATCGAAAAAACCGTGGTCGAAGGCGCCGGCGCGGCAGGCCTTGCCGCGGTGCTGGCCGCGCCGGAGCGCTTTGCCGGGCGCCATGTCGGCCTCGTCCTGACCGGCGGCAACATCGATACGCGGCTGATCGCCTCGGTGCTGACCCGCGAACTCGCGCGCGAGGGACGGCTGACGCAGATCGCCATCGACATCGTCGACAGGCCGGGCCAGTTGGCGGCGGTCTCGGCGCTACTCGCCGAAGCCGGCGCCAACATCATCGAGGTCTCGCATCAGCGCACGTTCTCTGACCTGCCCGCCAAGGGCACGCTGCTGGAAGTCGTGATCGAAACGCGGGACCGCGTGCATCTGGACGAGGTTATGAAACGGCTTGGCAAAGCCGGATATACGGCGTGGCTGCCGGCACGGCGCTAATGTAGCGTTTTCGATCGAAGCAGATCCGGTTCGCGTAAAGAAACCGCGTCAAGGCGAGGTGCTGATACTCGACGTCCGGAGAGTTGTCGCACTGGCATCGATGATGACCGGAGCGCGCGGTACTGGATTCCTTTGCCGTGCAGCATTCGGGCCCGGACCTCGCTTCCGGGCCCGAATGAATCCACCGCGTTGCCCGATTTGAGCCGCATTGTGACCCAGGTCGCGGCCAAAGGTCGTGCCCCGAGGGGCGCGACACCGGGGTCTTCCATGTCCGGTCATTTGCGATTTTGCTTCGCCGCTTTCCTTCTCGCAGGGCTCTCGACATCGCCTGCGTCTTCGAATCCTTTTGCAGGCGTGCTCCCATCTTCGAATCCTATTGCAGGCTGGTTCAATACCGCTCCCCGGCAAGCCACTCCGCCCGCTTCCGCGGAAGAGGAGTGTTTGCCGCGGCCCGGCAAGTCGACGGCGGCCGGCCAGCGCTGGGTCTATCGTTTTGACGGCCACCGCAAATGCTGGTTCGAGGCCGCTGAGGAGACCGCGGTGAAGAAGCAGGTTCGTTATCGCGCCGCGAAGCCTCGTGTCACCGCTCCCGAGGAGAACGAGGCCGCGCGGCGCAAGCGAAAGGCGGTCGTGGATGCGCGTGCGGAGCTGCTGCGCTCCGCACCGGCGGAAACGTCTCAGCCGATGCGGCCCGCGCCCGAGCTCAAGGTGGCTGATGCCGCTTCCGTCCCGGCTACGGCGGCCGCGGCCTTCGTGCCGCCGGCACCCATCGAAAACCTCAAGACCGATCAGCTCACGCCCAATAGCCCCACGCCGCGCCAGGTCGACGTGGAGACGCTTCTGGCGGCCGCACCGGCCGCCAGCAATCCGGTTGCCGCCTCCATGCCTTCCGCGGCGCCGGTCACCGTTCCCATCGCGGAGGCAGCCGATGACGGATGGGGCTGGATGGTAACCTTGCTTGGTGTGCTGCTGATGACGCTGGGGCTCGTCTCCGTCTTGGGCTCAAGCCGGACCCTTCGGGAGGCCGTGCTGTTGCGCGATTGATGCGAGGACGGAGTTGGCGGCCATCGCGGACGACGGAGTCCGGAGCCTGATGCTTCATGTCACCGCTCGATCCTTCAACGCCGCCGGGATCGCGGAGCGGGACTGCGTTTGCTCTGACCATCCGTCACGTTCATCCGGCCGAGCCACGCGGTGCGGCTAACGGTGGGGCACGATCTTGATGCCCAGCGTCGTAACTCCGCTGAGGGTCATTCGCGTCGGTTTGGCCGGACCACGGCGACTTCCGGTCCATCCTGGTGAACGGACATTCTCAGGATAGGCGGGCATGTCTCAAAGGTGCCAAGCAGACCAGGGTAATCGGCGGGTCCAAGGCCGATGCGTTGTCGCAGAGAGCGCGGTTAGTCCGAGCCAAAATTGACCTGATACAGAGGTTACAAGAAAAGCTATTTGGCGTGTCGGATATGCACCCCGACGTTCGTCCTAGGGACATACATCGGAAGACAGTCGGAGTGAGAGCCATGATGCAGCAAGGCGGAAAGGCCGAAAGTCGGATCAAAGCGGTTATCGAAGCATGGGCGGACGCAGTCCGCAGGCATGATCTTTCCGGCATTCTTGCCCATCATGAGCAGGACATCGTGATGTTCGACGTCCCGCCGCCGCTGCAGTCGCGAGGAATGGACGAGTATAAGAAAACATGGGATCTGTTCTTCAGGTATCACAAGCCGTCACAAGCGTTCGACATAGAGGAGCTTGCAATTACCGCCGGCGAAGATGTCGCCTTTGCCGTCGCCATCGTGCGGTGCGGCTCCGGCACGTCCAGCGGCCCTCCGGAGGAAGGCGGGTTCCTCTTCAGGCTGACAATTGGACTGCGCAACGTCGATGGCGACTGGCGTATCGCGCACGAGCATCACTCCGTGCCGTCGACAGACTAAAGCATTCAGCCCATCTCATGTCGGTTTCGTACCATAGCTGACATGGTGCCGGGTCTGCTACAATAAGAGTGGTGCCCATAGTCTAAAGACGGTGGGCACCAATTGCCGGCGACTTGTCATTGTCGCTGCTCGCTAAAGATAGCTTTCCTAGCGCCCGCCGGACGCGACGGCTCGTTGCGCGGTCGCCTGCATGACGTTTTGCACGACATAGTCGCCGATCTGACGGCCCATGGCGGTGCCAACGACAGTCGAGAAGCGATAATGAAAGCCGGCCCAAACGCGCGCGTTCGATACTTCCTCGCAAAAGGCGTCCAGATTGGTGAAACGATGGATGACGCCCGGCGCGGTCGTGCTTGTCATCGCCACCTCAGGGATCGTCCTTGAGCCGAGCACAGCATCGATCACGCCGGCCGCCGCGCCGGCATTGATGCAATGAGCACACGGATATTCCGGGTGCATCGGTGTGTTGTCGATCGGCTGCCACGTGGCCTCTCGTTTGGTCGCGGCATTGTCCTCGATGTTGCCGTTACGGATCGCGGTGATAGGCCGCCATAGTTCGTAATGATATTTGGCATCGAACACCGCAATGTAGGAGTCCGTCAGCGCAACGGCGTAAAGCGCCATCAACCGCGCACTGTCGAGAATATCCATCTTCCGAGCGAGGACGAGCTGGCGCGGGACCTGGTGATAAGCCGCCGGTCCCACCGCCAGCCAGAAACGCGCGGTCTCGGTCTGTTGCGGCGAGCGCGAGGCGCTGGTTTTGCTGCCGAAGGTTTTGATCTCATTGTAGTCGGCGACCCACTCCTTGCTATCGAGAGCAGGAGGCGGTCCTGGACGGAACTGCGACGAACTTCCAACTGCAAAGGGCCTCATGTTCGGCCACGTGGAGGCCACGGCCATCGGTGTCGGGACCCAGACGCCCGGCCTGGTTTTCGGCCGATAGGCGTCAGGAGCCGTCGCCCCATCTGTCGCCCGTGCCTGCAGGATCGTTGCGGCGACGGCTTCGCCAAGTTTGACGCCTTCCACCTTTGCTGGGCCATCCGCAATCGGCGCAAGATATTTTCCGAGCGCAGTTTTGATGTCGCCTGCGGCCTCCGGATGCAGGCCAATGATCACGGCCGCAGCGGCGGCCGCGGCGGCGGCCTCCTGCGAGGTTCCAGGCGCCGCCCCCTGCTTGAAGAGGTACGGTTGATAACGCTGCTCGATGGCGTTGACCGCGTCGAACATGGCAACATTGACGATGGCCGCCTCACGCTGGCTCAGTGGCGCCGGCACTGCGGGAGCTATGATCGCCACCGCCTTGGCGTCCCAGTCGGCGATGACGTTGGCGGATGCCGATGTGATTGGGCTCGCGAACGAAAGACAGACCAGAAGTTTGCGCAGGATTTCCGACATGGTGTCCTCCCGGATGATCCAGGCGGAAGCTCGGCGTCGCCGTTGCTTCCGCCCTGTGGGCTTGACCTCGGGAATCTGCAGAACGACCGCTTGGCGCGGCAATGCGAAAGACGCCCCAGCTATCCAATTTACGTACCAAACGGTCTCCACTTTGCACCTTAATCGCCCTATGATCGGGGCGGAGGCGCGTCATGGGCCGTGAACTGCTTCCACGCGGATTGAAGAAGGCGATCGAGTGGCCTGAGTCCGAGCCCGCGCGCCCTTGGCGGGTTGGCGAACTGGCAGCGCTGTCTGGGGTCGCGCCGCGCACCTTGCAAAAGCACTTTCACCGTTTTCTCGACCAGGCGCCGCTGGCCTTTTTGCGCGACCTGCGGCTCGAGCGCGTACGCCGGGAATTGCTTCGCGACGCACAAGATACAAACATCACCGAAATCGCAACGCGTTTCGGCTTCGTCCATCTCGGCCGCTTCGCGATCCAGTACCGGGATCGCTACGGAGAGACCCCGTCGGCGACGTTGCGGAGGTCGCGGCGGGCCAGTACGACGTCGGCGTCACAGTGGCCGATGCTTGCATCCAGGCTGGAGAGGCCGGCTATTGACGTCCTTCCCTTCGACAACATCGGCCTGCCGCCCAATCATTCAACGGCCTTCGCCGACGAGATTGCCATGGCGCTCTGGCGCCTGCACTGGCTTCACGTCGTTGCGCCGCCGAATGCGCGCTATCGATTGTATGGCAAGGTGCGCGAAGGCGGGCGCGGGAGCATACGAGTTATCGTCCGTCTGCTCGATGCGTTGACAGGCCGATATCTATGGGCGGCGGCCTGGGAGGGCGATGTCCGCGACCCCATCGGCTTTGAGGAGCGCGTCGCTCACGGCGCGGCGCGAGCAATTCAGCCGGTGCTGCTCGATGCTGAGATCGATCGCGCGGTGCATCTCCAGCGTGGCGACCTCACCGCATGGGGACTGACCATGCGTGCGCTCCCATGCGTCACAGCGGTCGACGCTGTTGCTGAAGGCATGGCGCTCGAATTGCTGGACGAGGCCATGGAGCGTGCCCCGCACGACCCGCTGCCGATTGCAACGGCTGCGTGGTGCCGCGGGCTGCGTGCCGGCCATCATTTCACGGCACGGCCCGAAGTGGAGAGAGCCGCGGCGAGCGAATTGGCCGCCCGCGCGGCAAAGCTCAATGCCGGCGACGCACTGGCAGAAACCATGCTGGCTGCCGGCTACACGCTCGCGCACGACCTTGCCTCGGCCGCAGCCCATGCCGACCGCGCGCTTGCGCTCGATGGCGGATCGGCCTGGGCGTGGGGCCGTAGCGCGTGGGTCAAGGCATATCATGGCCAAGCGAGCGAAGCGCTGGAGGAATTCCAGATCGCGCGCTCCCTGGCACCGGCTGATCGGCTGAACTTTCTCTGGTCGGTCGGAATTGCCTCAACCAACTTCCAGAACGGGCGTTACGATGAATCGATCCGTTGGTATAAGCGCGCGCAGGCAGAAAATCCGGCAAGCACCTGGACCAATCGTTTCCTCGCAGCCACATACATCCTAGCGGGACGCGCCGACGAAGGTCGCCGCGCGCTCGATACTTTCATGCGTCACTATCCGGGCTTGACCATCAGTGCGGTGCGCTCGAGCCTTCCCTGGAACGCTTCTTACCTCGACCGTACCTGCGAAGGTCTTGAACAGGCGGGGATGCGGCCTTGAAGGCCCCGCGAACTTCCGCTTTGGGTCAGCGGATGCTGGTGCGGCTTTGAACGATGTTCCGCTTTCACATCGACAGCAAATATGGTCCCCGCTGTCCGGCCCAACTGCATGGTGCCATCAACCGCGATGCAGGTGCAGACTTTGAACAAACTATCAACGACGAGGTCTATGAACCTGCCGATGCTTTCGCAAGCGGCTCCATCGGCGCCTGCGCTGTGAATGGCTTTGTTGGAAAAGGCGATGCATCCAGAGTCCACCGCAGCCGGCAAATATCGCCGAGCGGCGCCTCGGCCGTTACTGCCCGCGAATGCGTTGCTCAATATTGGCCGCCGGTCCGCCTGCGCGCACGTTGCGATTGCCTGGTGGATGCGCTTGTGAGCCCGCCATGCTTTTCCACGGACCGATCGTTTCGACGATGATATTTATTCCTGCGACCGCGCTGTCGATTTGGCGCTGCACGCTTTCGACCTCGGACTTCAGGAATTCTTGCATTTTTTGAAGTTCGAAAGCCAATTTGTGAAGTTCGTCTATCGAATTTGTAGTCAACCGGGCGACGGAAGAGTTGAATCGTTCGGCGCTGATCTCCAGCGGGCCGGAGGGATTCGATTTCTCCTTGCCGGGTTGTGTCGCTACAGCCTGCTCCGACGGAGGCGTTTTCTCGTCGAGTGCGGCAGACGTTGGAGTATCCATCAGTTCCTCCCTTGGTGCCCGCGGCCCGCTGCAACAGGCGTCGTTGAGTCGTTAGGCTATTTGGTGGCGTGGCGGTGGCCGCATTTGGCTGCGCGCTGACAAGTCCGCACCCTAATTCACCAGCCGCACAACGCCTGTGTCGCTGACGTCATAGCCGCCAAGTTCGGCCGCCCGGTCGCGCAGGGTGGTCGCGCGCATGAAGTCGAACAGCGCCTGCGGCCCCTTCATGAAATAATCGCGCTGCCGCATCACGAGGTCGAAACGTTCCCACGCTAGCGGCAGGAAATCGAGCCCGGCCGATTTCGCCACGCTTCGCGTCGCGATGCCGCAATCGATGCGGCCGGCGCGGATCGCCTGGGCGATATCGGGTCCGGTCGGAAAGGCGGGCTTTGCCAGTTTCAGGTCGTCAAGCGCGATGCCGGCGCGCGCCAATAGGGCGAGCAGCAGCAATTGCGCGCCGGCGCCGGCCGGGCGTTGCGCCATGCGCGCGCGCGATGTGGCGATCGAGGCCATGTCGCTTAAGCCCAGCGGATTGCCGGGTGCTACGAGAATGCCCTGCTCGCGCCGTGCGAAGCCGAGCACGACGGCATCGTGCAAGCCCGGCATATCCGCGACCGCATCGAGATTGGCCGTTTCGTCATCGCCATCGAGCCGGTGCAGATGGATCGCCGCGACCATGACCTCGCCCTGGGTCAGCCGCCGCAGGCCTTCCTCGCTGCCTTCGGGCAGGCTGGCGAGGCCGGAATTGCTTTCGCGCAGCGCCCATTCCAGCAGCGGATCATGACTGCCGCCGACGATCGGCGGCGCCGCCGGCTGCGCAAGCGCGGCGGGCGCGATCAAGCCGGCGGACACCCAGCGGTCGAGGGCTGTGCGGGGAAACAGCCAGCGCCCCGTCACCTTGCTGCAGGGCACGGCGCGCTCCGCTACCAGCTCGTAGAGCTTGCGTTCCGAAAGCCGCAGATACTCGGCCGCTTCGTCGGTGGTGAGTAGTTCCAGCACAGGAACCCATATGCATATGAATGCAGATACTACGAAAATTGACCATATCGGCCCCATCTGCGCAAGATGTCTGCCGAATGGAATTTCCATGCCCAACGACGTAACAGCCCTTCAACTCGTGCTCGGCGGCGATCCCGCGCTGTTCGCCATCGTATGGCTGTCGCTCTATGTGAGCCTGTCCGCGGTGGCGCTGGCCGCGCTGATCGGCATTCCCCTGGGCGCCTGGATCGCGCTGACGAAGTTCCCGGGACGCCAGGGTGTCATCGTCCTGCTCAACGCACTGATGGGCCTGCCGCCGGTCGTTGTCGGCCTCGCGGTCTATCTGGCGTTGTCGCGCTCCGGGCCGCTCGGTGCGTTCGGCCTGTTGTTCACAGCGCCCGCCATGATCATCGCGCAGACCGTGCTGGTCACGCCGATCATCGCCGCCCTGACGCGCCAGACCATCGAGGATCTCTGGATCGAATACCGCGATGAACTCACCGCGATGAATCTCGGCCCGCTCGGCCGGGTCACGGCGCTGATCTGGGATGCGCGCTTCAGCCTCGTCACCGCGCTGCTCGCCGGATTCGGCCGCGCGGCGGCGGAGGTCGGCGCCATCATCATCGTCGGCGGCAATATCGAGGGCTTTACCCGCACGATGACGACGGCGATTGCGCTGGAAACCTCCAAGGGCGACCTGCCGCTCGCGGTCGGCCTCGGCCTCGTGCTGATCGCGATCGTGATCGCCGTCAACGCGCTGGCCTGGACCGCCCGCCGCGCCGGCGAACGACTGGCGGGATGACCATGCGCGCGCCTTCGAGCGAACTGCCCATTGTATTCGACGGCGTCACGGTGACGGCAGGTCCCGTCACCATCCTCGATCGTATCGCGCTCACGCTGGCGCCGGGTGCGCCCACGGTGCTGATCGGCCCGAACGGCTCGGGGAAATCCACGCTGCTGCGCGTGGCTATGGGGCTGCTGGCGCCTTCGCGCGGGCGCATCACCTGGGGCGGTCTGGAAAATGTCCCGCCACTCAAGCGCGCGATTGTGTTTCAGCGGCCGGCGATGCTCCGCCGCAGCGCCGCTGCCAATATCCGCTTCGCGCTGCGCGCCGCCGGCATGCCGCGCGCGGAGCATGCGCGCCGCACCGGCGAGCTTCTCGAACACGTCGGCCTTGGTCATCTCGCCGACCGCGCCGCGCGAAAATTATCCGGCGGCGAGCAGCAGCGGCTGGCATTGGCGCGGGCGCTGGCACGCGATCCCGCGGTGCTGTTCCTCGACGAGCCGACCGCGAGCCTCGATCCCACCGCCACCAAGGCGGTGGAAGACATCATCCGCACCGTGAGCGAACGCAACATCAAGGTCGTGATGGCGACCCATGATCTCGGTGAGGCGCGCAGGCTCGCCGGCGACGTCGTCATGCTTCATCGCGGCCGCATCGTGGAGACCGCCGCCGCCGCGTCGTTCTTCGATAGGCCGCAAACCGCTGAGGCCAAAACATTCCTCGCGGGCGAACTATTGGTTTAAGGGAAGGAAAATACCCATGAACATGCTCACGCGCCGTTTGCTGATTGCGGTGACCGCCAGCTTCGTATTCGCAGGCCACGCCGTCGCCCAGGACAAATCGATCGTGGTGGCCTCCACCACCTCGACGCAGGATTCCGGCCTGTTTGGCCACATCCTGCCGATGTTCAAGGCCAAGACCGGCATCGACGTGAAGGTGGTGGCGCAAGGCACCGGACAGGCGCTCGACACCGCGCGCCGCGGCGATGCCGACGTGGTGTTCGTCCACGCAAAGCCGGCGGAAGAGAAGTTTGTAACTGAGGGCTTTGGCGTCAAGCGCTACCCCGTGATGTACAACGACTTCGTCCTGGTCGGCCCGAAGAGCGATCCGGCCGGCATCAAGGGATCGAAGGACATCGTCGCAGCACTCGGCGCGATCAAGGCCAAGGGCGCCGACTTCATTTCGCGCGGCGACAAGTCCGGCACCCATCAGGCTGAGCTCAACCTCTGGAAGGTCGCGGGCGTCGACATCGCCAAGGACAAGGGCCCCTGGTACAAGGAGATCGGGCAGGGCATGGGGGCCGCGCTCAACACCGCGTCGGCCTCCAACGCCTATGTGCTCGCCGATCGCGGCACCTGGCTGTCGTTCAAGAACCGCGGCGATCTCGTGATCGCGCTCGAAGGCGACAAGCGCTTGTTCAACCAGTATGGCGTCATGCTGGTGAATCCGGAAAAACATCCGAGCGTCAAAAAGGATCTCGGCCAGCAGTTGATCGACTGGCTGGTGTCGTCGGAGGGCCAGAAGGCCATCGCCGACTACAAGATCAACGGCGAGCAGTTGTTCTATCCCAACGCCAGCGATTCCGGCGCGTGATGCTGGCGCGGCTTTCGGTTGCCCTTGCGGCTCTCATGATCGGTCCGGTGCAATAGCGTTGCAATCACCGGTCTGCGCGCGCGTGTCGGCCTTGATCGCAGGCGCTGCGATCTCGATTGCAGGCTCTGCAATCAATCGATAGGTCGGCACCCACGCCGTATCCCAATTCTCGAGAGTCGCGCCGCAAGCCGTGCATTCAAAACTGTCGATCTCGCGCGAAGGCGCCATCGCTTCGGTGCGATGATAGATCGCGCCACATCTGCACTGTCGCTGCTTTTCGATCATCGCAGATCTTTACGTCCGCGCGCATGATCGAACAACGCTACTCTCGTCGCAGAATCTCGTCGCAGAAGCGTTCATCTACATGAACATTCGTTCAAGCAACGAGTACGGTCTTTATGTCGCACGCCGGAACGTCACGCGCGCCGGCCGGTTAGCCCCGACACGTTTCACTGGAGTTCGATGATGAAGAAGTTAGCTATCGTGTTTGCCGTTGGTGCCGCCGCTCTGATGGGAGGTTCCGCGGCCTACGCCGCCGACAACGCGGTGAAGTCGCCATCCTCGACGGATACCACGCAATCCCGGATTGCTCCGCAATCCTCGACCGACATCAGCGCGCAATACCGCCATCGCCACTGGCATGGCCATCACCATGGTCATCGCCACTGGCACCACCGTCATTACCGGCCGCACTACGGGAGCTACAACTACTACGCCCCGCGCCGGCACGGCTACTACGGTCCCCGCTACTATGGCGGCGGACCCGGTATCACCTTCAGCTTCGGCAGCGGCGGATATCGCGGCTGGTAGTAGGACAGGCTGACGAGACAAGGAAGCCCGCGCGCGCCGCGGGCTTCTTTCGTTTCGGGCAGCTTGATGGCAATAGCTACAATTCCCGGGCCGCCCTCGATGACTTGGTCCGGCCAACGGTAGAAGATTCCGACGCGAGGCGCACAGCGGCTTGTTTCCCCCGCTTGCGCGCAGATCCCTTTGCTGCCAGCAGCACAGCGCGGGCTTTTGTCTTTCGGTATGTCGCACTGGCATGTCGGGCCACCGAACGTGCCGCAACGCGCAGTTTGCTGGCGGTCGCGTTCTTCCGTTCCTCGGCTTCGCCAGCTTCCGCCTTGCGCACCATCGCGCTGGCGGAAGGTGTCAGGTCGACATTCACGGCGGCGATCTGGTCTTGCCGCGACAGGCCACCGACGCCTTCGCACGGCGCCTTCTGTGGCAGATCGGTCGGCATGTGGACGGTACTCTCTTCGTCAGTCCATGCCTCGGCCTTGTGGCCGGTGATGATCTTGACGTAAGCGCGCGTTTCCTTAGGGAGCGGGCCGCGCCGCGAAAGCCACTTCTCGATTCTGCCGCCGCCCGCATTATACGCTGCCGCCGCAAGCCCGAGATTTCCGAACTGATCATGAAGCTTGCGAAGAAATTTTGCCGACGCAGGGATCGCCTGCAGCGGATCGAATGGGTTTCTCAACCCCATTTCGACGGCCGTTCGCGGCATAAATTGCGCGATGCCCTGCGCGCCCGCCGAACTGACTTCTTCGGACCGAAACCTGCTTTCCTGCCAGAGCAGGCGCACGAAAAATCCGATCGGGATATCGTGTTCCTCAGCCGCGGTCTTGACCGCTTCGCAGATCGGGTGCGGTGACGCGGACTCGTCGTTGACCGAGGCCGCTGCATGAGCAGCAGCGTCCGCTGCCGTTGCCGTCTCGTGTGGCGCGGCTACGACGTTTGTCGTGTCGGACCCTTGCGAAGACTCAACCGACGCGGTCACAGTTCCAGTCTGGGAATTCGATGTCGTGGCAGGTTCCGATTTCGCTTCGGCAACAACGAAAGATGGTTCCGTCCATACCGACCTGATGTTGGAACTTTCAAAATCCATCGTGATCACGAACGCAGCAATCACGGCGGCGAAAAGATATCGCATCAATTTCCATCCATGTGGTGAAGGCCCGCCGGATAGAAGTCGGATGTGGACATTTCGCGGATGAACTGCGGCAGCGCTGTGTTTTCTTGACCCGTAGTTCTACCGTGCACGTCACGAGTTCCCCGGCTCGTCCTCAAACGGTGACGCGCTGATCGAATCCGCTTTACCCGCTGCGGCAGTAACCTTCAGCTTCGGCACCGGCGGCTATCGCTGGTGAGAGAGGTTGTTGAAGGAAAGCGAAGAGCGATACGGTTTCTTTGTGTGCTCGATCGATGACGACGTGTCATTGATCGATGGCGCCAGCGGCTGGATCGGTGTACGCATGAACACGCGCCGGCAGCGTGGCGCCAATCCCTCTGTTGAAAGAACCAAAATGAGCGAGCGACTTGAAACGCTGAACAAAGCCCGTGCACGCATGGTCGAGGACAGGGACGCGCATGCGAAGGTGCTGGCCGCTCCTTTCGATCGCGACAAGGCGGAACGGGCCCGCAACAAGTTCATCGAGATTCAGATGCTGATCGACGCCCTGGACCGCGCGATAAGTGGAGAGGGAGGCGTCGCGCTAAAGAGCTGAGCCTCGGGGGCGTGGGGCGGATTGGCGCCGAAGGCGTAATCCGCCGCTCCAGCACGCGAAGGCGTGACGTGTCGATTGAGTGCACTGCCACCATAATTCCCATTGCCTGCCGGCGCCGCGTCACCTTGTCTCGGTTGGACTTGGCAAAAACGGACTTGGCATGACGCGATGACCCGTATCCTGCTTTGACAGGTTCGCGCCGACCTGATCCATTTCCCTTATCGAGCGTGACCAGGCATTCACCACCAGTGAGGGAGCCGGCTCCATGAAAGAGCGGGAACTTCGAGACCTGATTGCAGACGTCAAGACCGGCCGGTTGTCGCGGCGGGAATTTGTCCAGCGAATGATTGCCGTAGGCCTTTCGGCGCCGATGGCCGGGATGATGCTGAGCCAGTCTGGGGTTGCGATGGCCGCGACGGCGCTTCCCTACAAGCCGACCAAGGCCGGCGGCGGCGGCGTGCTGAAGCTGATGTATTGGCAGGCCGTGACCCTGCTCAATCCGCATTTCGCCGTCGGCACCAAGGACCAGGAAGGCTCCCGGATCTTTTACGAGCCGCTGGCGGGATGGGATGGCGACGGCAATTTGGTGCCGATCCTCGCGGCCGAAATTCCGAGCAAGGAGAATGACGGGCTGGCGGAGGACGGCCGCTCGGTGATCTGGAAGCTGAAACGCGGCGTCAAATGGCATGATGGCATGCCGTTCACATCAGACGATGTCGTGTTCAACTGGGAATATGCCAGAACGCCGGAGACCGCGGCGGTCTCGATCGCCAACTACAAGGACATCACGGTCGAGAAGATCGACGACTTCACCGTCCGCCTCGTTTTTGCCAAGCCGACGCCATTCTGGGCCGATGCCTTTGTCGGCAACTACGGCATGATCATCCCAAAACACCTGTTCAAGGATTACGTCGGCGCCAAATCGCGCGAGGCGCCGAACAATCTGAAGCCGGTCGGCACCGGCCCTTATATGTTCGTGGATTTCAAGCCGGGCGATATGCTCCGCGGCAAGATCAATCCCAACTACCACGTCGCCAACCGGCCGCAGTTCGACGAGGTGGAGGTCAAGGGCGGCGGCGACGCGGTGTCGGCGGCGCGCGCGGTGCTGCAGACCGGCGAATATGACTATGCCTGGAATATGCAGGTCGAAGACGAGCTCCTGTTGAAGATGGAAGCCCTCGGAAAGGGCAAGATCAGCATCACGCCGTCAGGCAATGTTGAATTCATGCAGCTCAACTCGACCGATCCCGCGGTCGAGGTCGATGGCGAGCGCGCCAGCATCAAGACCAAACATCCGCTGTTCAGCGATCCGGCCGTGCGCCAGGCCGTCAATCTGCTGATCGATCGCGCCTCGATCGAGAAATTCATCTATGGCCGCACGGCGCGGGCCACCGCGAACTTCCTCAACAACCCGGAACGCTTCCGGTCGAAAAACACCAAATTCGAATTCAACATCGAGAAGGCCAACCAGATCCTCGAGGCCGCGGGGTGGAAAAAAGCCGGCGACGGCATTCGCGCCAAAGACGGCAAGCCGCTGAAGTTCGTATTCCAGACCTCGATCAATGCGCCCAGGCAGAAGACCCAAGCCATCGTCAAGCAGGCATGCCAGAAGGCGGGCATCGACGTCGAACTGAAGTCGGTGGTGGGATCGGTGTTCTTCTCTTCCGACACCGCCAATCCCGACACCTACACGCACTTCTATTGCGATGCGCAGATGTACAACACGACAATGCCGCAGGCCGATCCGCAGTTCTTCATGAACCAGTATGTGTCGTGGCAGGTAGCGAACAAGGACAACAAGTGGCAGGGGCGCAATGTCTCGCGCTGGCAAAGCCGGGAATACGACGAGATCTACAAGCAGGTCGAACGGGAGCTCGACGCGGTGAAGCGCGCGGCGTTGTTCATCAAGCTCAACGACCTCGTCGTGTCAGACAATTACATCCAGCCCATCATCTCCCGCACCCGCGTCGCAGCCCTCGGCGGCAAGCTGACCGCGCATATCTCGGGCTGGGACAACGATCTGTGGCAGCTCGCGAGCTGGTATAGGGAAGGATGAGATACGGCGCTTGCCTTGAATGTCACGCCAGCATAGGCCTGCTCTGACCATGTTTGCTGATCACGACGCCTACATAGCTGAGGCTCCTAAAGACCTTCGCCCTCTGCTGGTTCGATTGCGCGCTGAACTTGCGCGCGCGCTGCCTGACGCCGAAGAAGTCATCGCCTATAAAATGCCAGGGTTCAGGATCGGACAATCCATCATCGCGGGTTATGCAGCGTTCAGTAAGCAATGCGGCCTCTATCTACCTCCTTCCGTCATCAAGTCGCATGCCGACGACATTGCCGCGGCCGGGCTCAAGTCTACCAAGACTGGCGTCACCTTCTCGCCGAGCCAGCCAATCCCTGACGGACTCGTTAAGAAACTCGCCCTGGCTTCTAGAAGGGATCAGAATCTCTGAGAGTCCGTTTGGGCGTTTTCAGCCCAATTGAAACAGCGAGTTGCGTCCGCTTCGCCTGCGAAGCGCCCATCGGACCGCCGCAGTAGAATCCCAAGTTGTCGGCGGCAAACGGCCGACCGGGCGAGAGCCTGCTTGGTCAGCCTGCGGCCAGGTCAACACGCGATCGAGAATTTCCCTAACCTGCTCTTTGGTCATGACGAGATGATAGCAAATTCGTCGTGCGCGCGCCGGCCGGTCTCCAGACGGAAGGTCGGCCTGCCGAGCCGAAGCTGCGCAGCAGCGAAGGCTGGTGCCCCTGGCCGGAATCGAACCAGCACTCCTTGCGGAACTCGATTTTGAGTCGAGCGCGTCTACCAGTTCCGCCACAGGGGCCTTCGGTCGCTGGGCGGAAGCCCGGTGCGGCGAAGCGGGCGGAATATAGCGGGCGGCCTGCGCGGGTCAACCCGCGCGGATGTGATTGTGGCGCGTCTCGACACTTCCGCGGCGACGGGATAGGACGGCTGTTGCCTGTTTGAGCATGAATTGTGCTCCGGAGAACGTCCGTGACATCTGAAGCCGCCCATTCCCCGTCCGCGCGCTATGCCGCCGATCCGGCGGCCGTTGCGGCGCTGGCGATTGCGGCCGTCGCGGCAGCGACGCTGGCGGGCGCCTGGTTCTTCGAGCTCGTGCTGGATATCCGGCCCTGTCCGCTCTGCCTCGAGCAGCGCTATGCCTATTATCTGGCGGTGCCGCTCGCCCTCGTGGTGGCGTTTGCCGCCTCGCGCGGGGCGCCGCGGCCGATGCTGCTGGCTGGCTTTACGGTGCTTCTGCTCGCAGCGTTCGCCAATGCCTGGCTCGGCGGCTATCACGCCGGCGTCGAGTGGCAATTCTGGCAGGGCCCGACCGATTGCTCCGGCCCGGTCGCCAATCTCGGCAGCGCCGGCACGCTACTGCAGCGGCTGGACACCGAGAAGGTGATCCGCTGCGACGAGGTGCAGTGGCGCTTCCTCGGCCTCTCGCTCGCCGGCTACAACGTGCTGATCTCGCTGGCGATGGCGGTGATGGCCATGTGGGGCATCGTGTCGGCGAAGCGGGCGTAGCTCCGCAATTCGTAGGGTGGGCAAAGGCGCGTTAGCGACGTGCCCACCATCTATCACCGATCGTTCTCTTGATGGTGGGCACGCTTCGCTTTGCCCACCCTACGAATTCGCAATGACGGCCGCCTCAATCGTCCACGTCCTCCTGCGGCCGTCCGAACAAATGCACGATGCCGGGCGTCGTGATGGACACGAACACGAAGCGCGACAGATGATGGGCGCCGACGAAAATCGGATCGATATGCAACGTGAGCGCCAGCGCCAGCATGGCGTCCATCGCGCCCGGGGCGAACGCCACGACGACGTCGGCGAAGCGCACAGTGGTGCTCAGCACGATCACCGTGACGAAAACGGCGGAGATGGCAATGGCCACCGCAAACGAGCCCAGCCCGGCATTGATGTGACTGAGCAGGGTTGACTTGCTGATCCGGGCAAAGCGCGTGCCGATCACGGCGCCGATGCCGACCAGCGCCACGCCGCGCATCCAGGGCGGCAGGCCGCCCTCGATCAGGTCGGTGCCGTGCAGCACGGAGGAGGCGATCATCGCGCCGAACATCCAGCTTGCCGGAAATTTGGCGAGCCGCAGCAGCAGCGCGACGGCAACGGCAGCGGCCGCCAGCACGGCGAGTTCGACCGGCGAGGCGATCAGGCTCGCCACCTCTACTGGCGCCGTCGACGCAATGCCGGTCAGCGCCAGCAGCAGCGGCAGCGCCGCGGTCAGGATGATCACGCGCATGGTCTGCACCACGGCGATCGCCGCGACATCGGCGCCCTTCTCGGCGGCGAGCATGGTGATTTGCGACAGCGCGCCGGGGCTTCCCGCCAGCAGCGCCGAGGTCTGGTCCCAGCCGTGGAAGCGCTGCAGATAGAAGCTCGAGCCGAAGGTCGTGCAGAATGTCGCGAGTGCCAAGAGGCCGATGGTCAGGGGATAGGCGCTCATGTGCTGGATCAGTTGCCGCGACACCAGCGAGCCCAGCGTGATGCCGAGCAGCACCAGCACGGCCTGCGTCAGGACCGGCGGCATGGTGACCGGCCGCCCCGACAGCGCGGCGAAGCCGACGGCGACCATCGCGCCGGAGATCAGCCCGCCCGGCAGGTTGATCCACAGAAACAGCAGGCCGCCGGCGGCGCCGATGACGAGCGTCTCGAGCGTGCCAAAAATTTTGGCGCGGTCGGCAACGGCGGAGGATATCGATGCAGGGATCAGGCTCACGCCGCCTTATGGCAAATCCGCCATCGAGGTACAAATGCGTCACGCGATTGCAGCAATGCAGGGCCAGCGCTGCACAAGGCCTGCACAAACGTCCCGCCGCGCCGGCTGAACGCGGGCTGAATGCGGAGGCGGATCGTTCATCTTCGCGTCACAAAAAATTTTACCGGAGAGGTCGCCCGATGCGTTGTCGCAAGCTGAGGTTGCGCTAGGATGGGAGGTGCAGATGACTACCCCACGGAGACCAAGGATGACTATTCAAGCAAAAATACTGGGCGCGATTGCGATGTCGGGTTTGGCTGCGTTTGCGACGACGTCGCAGGCGAATGCCCTGACCGCGCAGGAATGCAGCGCCAAATACCAGGCCGCGAAATCCGCCGGAACGCTCGGCAGCCAGAAGTGGAACGACTTCCGGAAAGCCCAGTGCGGCGCCGACGCTGCCGCTGCGCCGGCGGCAGCGGCCCCCGCAGGGGAGCCCAAGGAAGCCGCCAAGAAGGAATCCAAGAAGGAAGCCAAGGAAGCTGCGAAGGAAGCTGCGGCGCCTGCCGCGCCGTCCGGCCCCGCGGTCTATCCGAACGCCGTCGATCCCAAATATTCCAAGGAGACCGCCGGCAAGGCCCGCATGCACACCTGCGTGGATCAGTACAACGCCAACAAGACCACCAACGCCAATGGCGGCATGAAGTGGATCCAGAAGGGCGGCGGCTATTACAGCGAATGCTCCAAGAAGCTGAAGGGCGCCGCCTAAGCAGCAACGGAGGCGGGCGCGGCCGGATGCTTCGGCCGCGCCTACACTCCGCGGAGCAATGTCTCGGCCGATTTCGCCACCAGTTGCGCACGCTTGCGGGGGCCCCGTTCGAGAAACAGCAGGCTCTGTCCGAACACGAAGCAGTAGAACAGGAACGCCTGCGCGTCGGCTTCCTCAGCCACCAGGCCGGTGGCGCGGTAGAGATGCCCGACATTCTTCAGCCGCGCCGCATCGACGCTGGCCACCGCGTTGGCGGCAATCTCGTCCGAGCGAGCCCATTGCCGGATCGCGAGCTCAACCGCCATGCCTTCGGTATTCATCCGCTCGGAGTAAAGCGCGATCAGCGCCTTCAGCCGTTCGCGGGCCGTGGCGCCGTCGAGGCTGGTCTGTTTTTCGATCGCGGCGATGCGGCCCTCGCTCCAGTGCTGCAGCATGGCCTCGAGCAGGGCCGCACGGTCGCGGAAGCGGCGATAGAAGCCGCCTTTGGTGACGCCGAGGTTTTTTGCCAGCACCTCCACCCGCACCCCCTCGACGCCGGACCTGGCGATTTCCTCAAGGCCGGCTTCGATCCAGCTCTCGCTACGCACCTCGCCGGTTCGCGCCTCTCCGGTTCGCGCGTCTCCCTTGGCATCGCTCATGGTCCAGCCTCACCGATTCTTGATACGGTACCGTATTGCTAACCCGGGCGGGGTTTGATACGCTACCGTATCAAGATTAAAAAGTGGGAGCGAACGATGGAGACGGACGCGACCTATCGCGGCACGGTCTATCCCTGGCAATGCGATCATGTCGGGCACATGAACATCATGTGGTATGTCGGCAAGTTCGACGAGGCGAACTGGAATCTGTTCGCAAGGCTCGGCCTGACGCCGTCCTATCTGCGCGGGTCCGGTCGCGGCATGGCCGCCGTGCAGCAGAACATCACCTACAAGCGCGAGCTGCTGGCCGGCGACATCGTCGAGGTCAGGAGCCGGCTCGTGGAAATCCGCGACAAGTCGATCCGCTTCATGCACGAGATGCGCAACGCCGAATCCGGCAAGATTGCCGCGACCTGCGAATTCGTCGGCGTGCACATGGACCGGCAGGCGCGCAAGTCCGCGCCGTTCGCGCCTGCGATCCGTGACGCCGCTGAAAAGCATCTCGAACCGGAATTGGCGTGAACCGCATGCCGCGCTTCCAGCCGAAGAACCCGGATTACCGCGCGATCGCGATTCACACGTTCGAGCAGCAGCGCGCGATGAAGACGCTCGGCATTTCGATCGCGCGGCTGGAGCCGGGCGAGGTCGATCTCAAGATGGACTATTCGCTCGACCTCACCCAGCAGCATGGCTTCATCCATGCCGGGATCATCACCGCGGGGCTCGATAACGCCAGCGGCATCGCGGCCTTCACGCTGATGCCGGCGGCGACCGGGATCCTCACCGTGGAATTCAAAACCAACCTGCTCGCGCCCGCACGCGGCGAGCGGTTCGCCTTCCGCGCCACCGTCGTCAAGCCCGGCCGCACGCTGACGGTATGCGAGGCCCGCGCCTATGCAACGCATGACGGGGTCGAGACCTTGATCGCGACCATGAGCGGCACGCTGATGGCGCTGTCGGCCCGCGAGGGTGCGGCGTCGCAGGGGAGGGAGCGGGCATCGACCTGATGCGCTGATCTCTGTTGCAGTGCAGCTTTGTGCTGCAGCCATGGCGATCTGGAGAAATTCCTTCTATGGTCGCGCCGTGCAACAGAGTCTTCCAACTTGATCATCTTCACCGCGCAAGGCGTGCTGGGACTGGCGTCGGGGATGCTGGTCGGGTTCTCGCTCGGCCTCGTCGGCGGCGGCGGCTCGATCCTCGCGGTGCCGCTGATGGTCTATGTGGTCGGCGTGGCGGAGCCCCATGTCGCGATCGGCACCAGCGCGATCGCGGTGGCCGCCAATGCCGCGATCAACCTGTCCAACCATGCGCGCGGCGGCACCGTGATCTGGTCCTGCGCGCTGATCTTCGCCGCCGCCGGCATGGCCGGCGCCTTCGGCGGCTCGATCCTCGGCAAGATGGTCGATGGTCAAAAACTGCTGGCGCTGTTCGCGCTGGTGATGATCGTGATCGCGCTGTTGATGCTGAAGACGCGTTCGCGAATCGGCCTGCCTGACGTCAAGGTCTCGATGTCGAACATGCCGGCCATCGTCGGTCTTGGTCTGGCGACCGGGACGATATCGGGATTCTTCGGCATCGGCGGCGGCTTCCTGATCGTGCCGGCCCTGATGCTGGCGACCGGCATGCCGATCATGAACGCGGTCTCCTCCTCGCTGGTCGCGGTCACCGCGTTCGGCATGACCACGGCCGCCAGCTATGCCTGGTCGGGCCTGGTCTCGTGGGCACTGGCGGGACTGTTCGTGGCGGGCGGCATCGCCGGCGGATTGGCCGGCACGCGTTCGGCGCGGCACCTCGCCGAGCGCCGCGGTGCGCTCAATATCGTGTTCGCCGTGGTCATTATTGCGGTGGCGCTCTATATGCTGGCGCGTAACATATCCCCATCTCCGGCGTAGACAGGGGATGCAGCCCTTCGCGAGACCCACATGAAGCGATCGAACAATCCGGCCGGGGCCAACCCGGGATGCACACGGCGTAAGGCGCTCGGCTTGCTTGGCGGCGGTGCCGCGCTGCTCGGCGCCGGCGCGGCGGCACGACCGGCGCTCGCGCAACGCAGCGACGACGTGCTGACCGAGGCGCTGGTGCTGCGCGACCCTGATGTGCCCTCGACCGGCAATCCCGACGGCGACATCAACATCGTCGAATGGTTCGACTACAACTGCCCCTATTGCCGCAAGATCGCGCCCGAGATCCAGCAGGTGGTGCAGGACGACGGCAAGGTTCGCCTGGTGCTGAAAGACTGGCCGATCCTGGGCGAGGTCTCGAAATTCGGGGCGCGGATGGCGCTGGCGGCGAAGTATCAGGACAAGTACATGGCCGCGCATGAGGCGATGATCGGCGTCAGCTCGAAATTGACCGAACCGCGCATTCGCGAATTGCTGGCCGGTGCCGGCATCGACATGGATCGCCTCAACCGCGACGCCACGGCCAACGCCAAGGCGATCGATGCCATCCTCACCCGCAACCACGATCAGGCGGTGGCGTTCGGATTCAAGGGAACGCCGTCGTTCATCGTCGGCAAGTTCCGCGTGCCGGGCATCCTGAGCATGGCGCAATTCGAGATGGTGATCGCCGACGCGCGCAAAGCGAAGAAGAGCAATTAGCGATCAGAAAAAACGCCCAGAAAAACGCCGTCGCGAATGACGACGGCGTCAATCCTGCGCTCCTGGCGCCTGAATTATTTCGACGAAATCTTGACCCATTCCTCATGGGTGCGCGTCTTCAGCGTCTTCCAGTCGGCTGCCGCCACATCCCAGTTGACGATGGTGCGGTTGGCCTGGGCGACCTGGCCGCTCGCGACGCTCGACGTCTGCATGGAATCGTAGACATAGACGCCACCAACCAGCAGCAGCGCACCCAAAATCATTCCGACAAACGTCTGCATGGCAATCCCTCCGTTGCGGCTGATAACGCAGTGCCCGGTGGATGGTTCCGCGGCCTACGAACGCACCTTGGCAGGCGCGGGACGGGGTGCGGTTGCGGACGGGACCGCCGCCGCTGCCGTCGCCAGATTGAGCGACTTCAATTCATCCGGCTTGAACACGAAGAGCTTGTCATGCGGCGTCTCCATGGCGTGCACCCAAACCTGCAGGTTGACGCCCATGTCGCCGAGATAGCGCTGGCAGCGCGCGGAGATATTTTGCGCCACGTTCATCTCGTCGCGCGGCAGGCCGCCTGCCGAACCGATCGCCGCCACCTGATGCACGCCGATGATCGCCTTGTCGCCGACGCGGCGCTCCACGCCGCCGGCAAACACGAGCGGGCAAGATGAAGCGCAGTATTGCCCAGGCTCGATCTCAGTCGCGAAATTGCGCTCGCGGATCAGCCGGCCCATCGCCAGTGCGTCAGCCACCGACCCGCCCGGCGAGTTCAGCACCACCGTCTTGATGTAGTCGCCACGCTTGCCGACTTCCGCGGCGAATGCTTCGGAAATCCCGGGCGTGATGGTGCCGGTCGCCATTAGCTTGCCGCCGCCGACTAATTCGAACGTCATCGGCTTGGCCATCACGCCATCTGCTTGCGGCCGCGATGTCAGTCGTTTGCCGCCGTCGGGCGTGAGCGGCGCCAGGATTGACGGCACGATGTCGGGCAGGTCAAGCGAAGGCGTATCCTGCCTTACCTCGGCCGCCGGATCGGTCGTGCCGATCCATCCGTTCATGCCGGTGAGATCGGCTGCGAGCACGACGATGGTGATAGTGACGACACTGCGAAAGATCCAGCGCAGGACCGCTTCGTCGGGATTGGCCGCAAGGAAAGCATGAACGCGCTGTCGAATCGTCGCGGATGGCTGCATGGCGCGACCTACTTGGTATGCCGTGCGGACGATAGCGGCATGACGTTTTCGTCGGCGGCAGTCGCAGCTTCCGGCGCTGGCGCCTCGGCAGGAGCTTCGGCGGCGTCGACCGGCGCCACGCGCCGCGCTTCCTCGACCTCGCGGGCCATCTGCAACGCCGCAACCAGTTCGCCCGCCGTCATGCCGGAGGCGCTGAAGGCCGGCATCCCCTCGCGCCGGATCGCGGCGTGCACCACGCACAGGATCAGCACCAGCACCGCCGGCATCAGGTCGATCGAGATCGCGCCTGCCCAGCTCGGAATGAAATCGCCGGCATAGCGAAGCACGGCTTCGGCGGGCGACATGGTCTGGAACCGAACCGGTTCGACGCGCGGCAATGCCAGGATCTTCTCGGCGGCCTCGGCGAGCGAAGCTGCCTGCGCTGCGATCGAGCTCTCGACCTTGCCGACCACGGCGGTCTGCCGGTCCGCGAGGTCGGTGGTACGGCCGCCCGCGGCCGGTGCGATGAAGCCGGATGCCAGGGACGTCGCCGCACGCTTGACGGCGGGCGCCACCGAGGTTTGCTGCAGGTTGGTGATCACGCCGCTTAGCGCCAGCGACTCGGTGGCGAAAGCGTCGCTGCGCGTCGAGATCGGCCCGCGGTCGGAAATCAGCTCGCGCATCTTCGCCAGATGCTTGCCGCCCTGTTCGAACAATGCCGAGACGCGCTTGCCTGACGCCTGGACCTCCTGGCCGAGACTGTCGAGCTGCCCGGACATCTGGGTCAGGAGTTGCACGACGGTGCCGGAGCCCGCGGTGCCCGTGAGCGAACCGGCACGCTCGGCGTCGGCCAGTCTGGAAAACCGTGACGAGGCGAGTTGGATATCCGGCAACAAGCCTTGCGCCGCGATGGCGTTGCTGTTGGCGGTATCGAGGTCACGGGTGTAGTTCTGCACCGTGATGGCGAGATGCTGCTGGATGGCGGCGGCGCCCGCCAGCGCCGAGGCGTTGAGCCATGACGACATCGCCACGATCATCAGCGATCCCAGGAGCATGCAGCCGAACATCAGGGCGCGGCCGGTGCGGTCGACCACATGCGGCATGAACTGCATGAGGAATACCCAGAAAGCGTAGATGCCGACCGACACCGCAACCGAATAGATCACGGCCGCGAAGAAGACCGTGGTCGGGCTGCCGTTGAGCAGTTCGCGGACGCCGAGATAGGTGTAGACGCCGGCCGCAAGCGCCAGGATCGCGGTGGTCAGTTTCATCGTGATTTCGAGGCGCGCGACGCCCTTCGAGAGAAGCAGCGAATTGGAGGCGCGCGCCGTGGCCGCCGGAGCGGCAAGGCCGTTGGTCGTGGGCATGACGTATCCTGTCCCGGTTCAACAAACCGTTCTGATCAACGCCCCCACGTTGTTTGCTAAGTCGTTCAACTCATAGAGATAAATTCCGACGAGATTGTGTCGGCCGGCGCCATGGCGGTCAGGCTTCGCCGCCCAGCCAGCTCAGGATCTCGGCATTCATCTCGCGCGGATAGGTATGGCTGAGATCGTCGAGCTCGCGATAGGTGACCTTGGCACCCGTGGCCGACAGCGCCTGGCTGGTCTGCCGCGCCACCTGCACCGGGAACATCCAGTCGAGCCGGCCATGCACGATATGAACGGGCAGGCCGCGCAGCCGGTCGGCATCGGCCATTTCCGCTATCAGCGGGTGAAACGTCGCCGCCACCGGGGCGAGGTGGGTAAAAGGCGAAGCGCCATCGAACCCCGTCACATAGCAGAAAGTGCCGCCGTCGCTCATTCCGGTCAGCAGCATCCGCTCCGCATCGATGTTCCATCGCAAGCGCACGGATTCCAGGATGCGCATCAGGTTCGGCGTATCGGTATCGTCGCCCATCAGCGCCCAGGTGCTGCCGGTGGCGGTCGGTGCGACCACGATCGCGCCGCGGCTGCGGGCGTCGCGCAGCCAGCTCCAGAGGAAGCCGCGACCATTGCCGCTGCCGCCGTGCAGCGCCATCACCAGCGGCCAGGCGCGGTCGGGCGTGTAATATTCCGGCACATATAGCGAGAAGCCGCCGCGGCTGCCGGGCTCGTTCTGATTGTGGAAGACGCCGGTGTTTTCGTTGGCCGGCGCCGCCAGCCGCGCCGCGAGATCGGCGTCGCCGCGCAGTGCAGGATCGATAAAGAACTGGTTCACCGGCGGCAATCTTGCCGACAGCGCATACAGCGCCTCCTGCGCGCGCGGTGCGTAGCGCAGCGCACGAAACAGGCTGACGAAATCGCCATGGCCGCTTTGCACGACGCGCAAGCCTTCGAACGCAGCGAGCGCCGCATCGCTTGCTGTTTCGAGCGGAATCTTGATGTCGGCGAAATTCGCGGGCCATTGCTCGAGCCGCGGCCGAATCGCGCGCAGCGCATCGTCCGGCTTGCCGGCCGTTGCCATCACGCGGTCGAAATCCGGCGGATTGAGGTAGCGCGCGATGAAGCCCAGGGCTTCCAGCGATTGCAACAGCGGCGGCAGCACGGCCACGATGTCGTCCACCACGGCCTCACTCATTACGCATTCCCTGTTCTAGTGTAACCGCGGCGCCTTCAACAGCTTGGCGCGGTCGGTCGAACTCAGCACCACGTCGAAGGTGACGCCCTCGTGGTAGACGGTGAGCGGCACGTCGACGCCGGCGGCGCCGAGCGACCAGAGCTTGCGATAGAAGCTGGTCTGGCTGGTGATCTTGTCGCCATTCACCGCGAGGATGACGTCGCCGGTCTTGAGTTCGGCGCGCGCTGCCGGTCCCTTGCTGGCGATGCCGACCACCACGACGCGGTTGTCGATTTCGGTAGTGTACATGCCGAGCCACGGCCGCGCCGGCTTGTTGACGCGGCCGAATTTCCTGATGTCGTCGAGCGCGGGCTTTAGCAGATCGATCGGAACGATCATGTTGACGTGCTCGGCCTTGCCCTCGCGCTCGCGCTCGAGCTGCAGCGAGCCGATGCCGATCAGTTCGCCGCGGCTCGAGATCAGTCCGGTGCCGCCCCAATTGGGATGGGCGGGGTGGGTGAAGATCGCCTCATCCAGCAGATATTCCCAATAGCCGGCGAATTCCTGCTTGGCCGCGATCTGGCTTGCCACCGAGCGCGTGCGCCCGCCGGCGCCGCCGACCACCACGCGGTCGCCGACTTGCGTGGCCACGGAAGAACCGAGCGGCAGCGGCTCGAGATCGAGGTCGCCAAGCGCCTGCACCAGGCCGAAGCCGGATTCGAAATCGAAGCCGAGCGTGTGGCCTTCCACGACGCGGCCGTCACCGCGATGCAGCCACACCGCTTCGGCCTCGGTGATGAGATAGCCGATGGTCAGCACCAGCCCGTCATCGATCACGACGCCATTGCCGGCGCGTTCGGTGCCAAGCGTCTCCGCGCTGAAGGCGTCAGATGGAATGATCGAATGCAGCCCGACCACCGACGACAGGGCTTTGTCGAGGTCGAAAGCGTAGTCGCCCGGGCGCGGCTGGTTTGCGGGCGGCACTCTCCATTCGGTCAACGAGGGCATGGATGGTCTCCTGGCGAGCCGGCGCGCTTCAAGGCGAGGAGCGCGCGGGGAATTCATGACAATCTATGCTGCAAACGGCCGTCTTGAAAGTGTCCCCCAAAATGGGCCGCCATGCGACTCATAAGAGGGCAGATTCACAATGTTCCGTCGCAATCGAGGATCATTCCGCGTTCGCCCGCGCCCGGGCCGGCATGATCCGGAAATCGCGGTTGCCCTTCAGCCAGCCAGCGCGTTCGTCGCGCAGCAAGGTACGGCGGACCTTGCCGGAATCGTCGCGCAGGCCGACGCCGGTGACCTCGAAGCTTTCCGGATGCTTGTAGCGGCTGAGCCGGTCGGCCAGGAACGCGGCCATGCCATCGGCAACCGCCTGCGCATCCGTGCTGCCGTCGAGTTCGAGAATGGCGTGCACACGCTGCCCGAATTCCGGATCGGGCAGGCCTACGACGACGCAGGAGCGCACCTCGGGATGTTCCGTCACCGCGGCCTCGACTTCCGCCGGATAGATATTCGCGCCGCCGCGCAGGATCATGTCGGCGAGGCGGTCGCTGAGATAGAGATAGCCTTCCGCATCGAGCCGGCCGATATCGCCGAGCGATTCCCAGCCGTCGGCTCGGCGCTTCGGCTCGGCGCCGAGATAGTGATAGGTGGAGCCGGCGCCGTCATTGGGCAGGAAATAGATCTCGCCGGTTTCGCCAGTGGCGACCTCGTTGCCGTCTTCGCCGATGATGCGCAGGCGCGCGGTTTCGCCGATCTTGCCGACCGAGCCGCGGTGTTCGAGCCATTCAACGCCCGATATGATCGTGGCGCCCTGGGCTTCGGTGCCGCCATAGAGTTCGTAGATGCGCTCGGGCCCCAGCCACTCGATCCATTTTTCCTTCAGCCATGGCGGCATCGGCGCGGCCATATGAAACACGATCTGCAGGCTCGACAAGTCGTAGCGGTTGCGCACCTCGTCGGGCAGCGCCCAGATCCGGTGCATCATGGTGGGCACGAAATTGACCCACTGTACCCGGCTGGCCCCGATCAGGCGCAAGCATTCCTCGGCGTCGAATTTGACGAGGCCGGTGACGCGGCCGCCGTTGAACAGCGCGGTGTGCGAAACGATGAAGGGGGCGTTGTGGTAGAGCGGGCCGGGGTTGAGCAGGGAAGCGCCGAGCGGCATGCCGAGCGCCGCCGGTCCTGCGGTATCGACCACGGCGGGCTTGTGATCGAGGATCACTTTCGGCCGACCGGTCGAGCCGCCACTGGTCATCGCTTTCCAGTAGCGCGCCACCGGATTGTTCACCGGTTCGTCCGAGACACCTTCGGGGACGAAATCGGCCGGCAGTGAGTTGGGCGCGTTCCAGTCGGGTTGGCCGCCGACCACCAGCGATGGCTTGAGGATGTCGAGCACGGCGGCAGCCTCGCCGCGCGGGAGCCGCCAGGTCAGCGACGTCGGCGTAGCGCCACATTTCCACACTGCAAAAGTGGTCTCGAAAAACACATTGCTGTTGGGCAGCCCGATGGCGACGAAATCGCCAGGCTTGACGCCCTTCGCGGCGAAGGCACGCGCGCGCCGGTTGGCGTTGCGTTCGAGCTGCTCCCAGGTGATGGCATCGGCGCCGTGACTGACTGCGATGGTGTCCTTCGGTTTTCGTTCGGCATACCAGCGCGGCACGTCGGCGATAGGAATGAGCATGGGGCGTTTCCGTTGGGGGCGTTGATGTCGCTCTTGCGTTCTGACGAGGCGGGCGCCTCGAAAGTATCGTGACAGAATTAGATGGCTGGGTGAAGTGAGCGTGTGCCTTCGCATGTGGGACCGGCGCGCAATGACGACATGGCGCTACGCCGGATGGAGTGCGGGCGGCGTTACGCTCACCAGCACCAATCAACTGGTCGCAGGACTTGTCGGCACCTGGATCACGCCAAGGCAGCCGGGTGGTTCAGGTGGTGATGGCGACGATGCAGGCTTGAAGCTGTGCTGGGCGGCGTTCCGTACCGACCCAATGACAGTGACCGATAGGATCCGTCGGTTCATCGCCGCAGACACATCAGCGCTTTTCTGCTCCGTGCAGTCGCATTTCCATGACGTTTACGGACAGACGATCGACATAGTATCGCTCAGCCGCTTCGATGTACTGCTCCCCAAAGGCGGCGCCTTCGACCTGCACAATAGCTTGGGAGGCTTTCGTTTTCTCGTCGTGGCAGGCCAGCGCCGCCAGGCGTGCGACTACGGGAGCACTTTCGGAGCTCTTGGAATATCGAACGGCTGCCGCGTCGGCGCAGGCTCGCCATTTCTCGATGGCCGGCTTCCACTCTTGCGCGGGCGCGGCCGTGGAGATCAGGGATCCTAACGCAAATACCAATAGCGTGCGCATGATCGCCGCTCCCGACGTTGTGGACTGCGCTTCGCCTCTCGCGTGTCTGGTGAGTATAGCCCAACCCGGTTCGTCGGGTAGGTGCGATTTGTGCCAAACTTTGGGACCAACATCTCTCGCCGATCCGCGCGAACCGCTCGACTTCCCCACCGAAGGCCGGCTGAAACTTACGGATCGAGCTCGGTGTCCCAATAAAGATAATCCAGCCAGCTATCGTGCAGGTAGTTCGGCGGAAACAATCGCCCGTTCCGATGCAACTGATGCACCGTCGGTGCGAACGGATGTTGCCTTGGAAACATCCGCGCCTGCTGCGGCGTCAGATTGCCCTTGCGCAGATTGCACGGCGAGCAGGCTGCGACGACATTTTCCCAGGTGGTTTGGCCGCCCTTGCTGCGCGGGATGATGTGATCGAAGGTGAGGTCGTCATGCGCGTGGCAGTACTGGCAGACGAATCGGTCGCGCAGGAAGACGTTGAACCGGGTGAAGGCGGGATGCGTGCTCGGTTTGACGAACGACTTCAGCGACACCACGCTCGGAAGCTGGATCTCGAAGCTCGGACTGTGCACCGCGCGGTCGTAGTGCTCGACAATGTTGACGCGATCGAGAAACACCGCCTTGATCGCGTCCTGCCACGACCAGAGAGACAGCGGGTAGTAACTCAGCGGCCGGAAATCCGCGTTCAGCACCAGTACCGGCCAACCGCCCTGCGAGACATGTGCGTTCAAGTAACGCTCCTGACCCCCATGTTAGCTGCGAAGCAGCATGCGCCTGCATACTACAGGCAGCGTGACGGGATTGTGAAGAGCGTTCCGGGGCTTATCCAGCGAAGGGAACGAGGGTCCACCGACCGGTGCCCGGAAAAAGCCTCGGTTCCTCACTTCGGCCATGCCGGATGTTTCTCAGTCAACCCATCGTGATAGGGGGCGGGACAGGCGATCTGCGCTCTGACGAGATGCAGGCACTCGCTTTCGATGGCTTCACGCAGGAGGCCTGAGTGACGAAGGTGGCTATCGTCGTATTGGCGTCTATGGCTTTGCGGCGCTGGTGACGAGCTTCAGACCCAGACCGAACATGACGGCGCCAGCCGCTCGATCAACCCAGGATTTGTACGACAGATAAGCCCGTTGCGGGCCTGACGACGAGAAGAGAAGGGCGACCAATGCATACCAGGCGGTCTCGACGAGAAACACGGCTGCAAGCAGCGCGGCAGCAAACCCCAGCGAAAAGGACGCGGGGAGAAAAGCGGCGAACACGCTTGCATAGACGATGGCGGTCTTCGGGTTGCTTAGCTGTGTTGTGAGGCCCAGCCAGAATGCACCAACGGGCCGGCTGCCTTTGCCGCTATCGGCTGTGGCCGCGAGAGGCTGCGGCGCAGATGTGAATATGAGAAAACCGAGATAGCAAAGGTATAGACCGCCGAGGACCTTGAGCCCTGCATAGAGTGCCGGCACGGCCAGCAGCACGCTCTGCAGCCCGAGCAGAGCAGCCGCCCCGAAGATGGCTCCCCCTGCGCCCATGCCCAACGCGGTGGCAAGCGCGCGGATTCTGCTGGATGCGACAGCCACGCGGGCCACCATCACGAAGCTGGGCCCGGGGCTGATCACCCCAACGCTGAGCGCGGCGACGATGCTGGCGAGCGCTGCAAGTTCTTGCATTGTGATCCTCCGGGGTGGCTTGCACGGGCTTGAGTGTAACGGGCTGGGCTACTCGGTGTGTGGCGGGGCGTCGACCGCCCAGTTCGGATCGGCGCCGAACGGATGATCCATGAAAAACACCCAGCTGCCGTCGGGCATCCGACGGTGAACCTCCATGCCATGGTGATGCACCTCGGTCGGCTTGCCGCTTTCGTCGATGCCCTTGATCAGCCACTGCGACCGCGTCATCGCAAAATCGCCGGAGACCGTCGTGTGGTGGGTCACGACATCCATGTGCGGCTTCAATCCGACATAGGCGGCCATCGTCTGGCGGATGCCGTCCGCGCCCCGCGCAATGCTGCTGCCGCCATGGACTTCGTCGACCTGAACGATCGAGGCGTCGGGGTGGTACATCGCGGCCGCGGCATCGACGTCCTGCGCATTGAACGCGCGTGCCAGCCAGAGATTGCAAAGTTCGGGGGACGGAGCTCCCATGGCTCAACTCCCATGTTCAGGGTTGATCGATCAGCGAATTGACGCAGCCGCCTCATGCGTCGGCGCAAAGCAGTGCCGGCGTCATGATGTGTTCCCTCATCTCGCTTTTGCGTTGCTCGGACAGGTAACGTCTGGCGGCGCGGAAAGCACGTTGGAAATACGCCAGCGCGGCTTGCGAAACTGCAAGGAACTCCTAGCTCTGCAGCCATGGAGGACTGGAACGAGCCCCAACTCGTGTTGGCGGTGCATCGGGCAAGCAGCCTCACCGGTGCCGCCAAGGCGCTTGATATCGACCATTCGACCGCGTTCCGGCGTTTGAATGCGCTGGAAACGCGGCTCGGCGTTCGCCTGTTCGAACGGCTTCCCGGCGGCGCATACCAGGCGACGCCGGCGGGCGAGCGGATGGCTTCAGCGGCTGAGCGGATGGAGGATGAGGCGCTCGCCCTCGACCGCGACATTGCCGGCCGCGACCACCGTCTCTCCGGCCGCCTGCGCGTAACCTCCTCGGAGACGCTGGCGTACCGAAAGCTGACCAGCCATCTCGCAACGTTCCGGCAAACCCATCCCGGCATCGTCGTCGAACTCGTGGTCGACAATCGCGTGCTCAACCTCTCGCGCCGCGAGGCCGATATTGCGCTTCGCCCGATGCGGCCGAAGGAGGGGGATCTCTGGGGCCGCAAGCTCGCCGACGTTGCCTGGACCGTCTATGGCGTTGTTCACTATCTCGAAGAGAGCGGCGGGGCTGTTTCATCCCCGGAAGATCTCGGCCGCCGCGCGCTGATCGGATGGGAGGATACGGCTGCCGGTATCAAGGCCGCGGATTGGCTGAATCGAACGGTGCCGGGTGACGCCTTCGTTTATCGGACCAACAGCCTCGTCAATCAGTTCATCGCCGCGAAGGCTGGCATCGGTCTCGCACTTCTGCCCTGCTATCTCGGCGACGAAGATGCCGACCTCGTCCGCGCGCTGCCCGGTCCGGTGCCGGACCTGGCTGGTGAACTCTGGATCGTGACCCACGCGGACCTCAAACGTACCGCGCGGGTCCGCGCCTTCTTCGATCTCGTTGGAGAGGGCCTTGCCCGTGAGCACAATCTGTTCGACGGGCGAGTCCGATCCCGCCCTTCCGCCTAGATTTTCTCCAGCTTCTGCAGGCAACGCGTCACCGCGACCTCCGGCGGCATCGGCGTATCCGGAAAGCTGGTCTTCCAGTCGGTGACGCCGACCTCGCCGATATAGATATCTCCCTTCGAATCCATCGCGATGCCGTGCGGCGCGAGGAATTTGCCGGCCTCCAGCCCCGGGCCGTTCTCGCCGCCGAGTCGGGCGATGCGCTTGCCTTTCGAATCGACGATCGAAAGCCGAGGGCCGAGATTGGGCACCTTGCGATTGACCGCCATGCCGGGGCCGAGTTCGCCGACGATGAACGTGGGCTGCTTGCCGCCGCAGCGGCACAGCGCGCAGGGCCGGTGCAGAAAGTTCCACTGCGTCTCATACTTGCCGTTGCCGTCGAACACCTGCACGCGGTGGTTTTCGCGGTCGGCGACATAGACCCAGCCGTCGGCATCGGTAGCGATGTTGTGGACGATGTTGAACTGGCCGGGATCGGTGCCGGGCTCGCCCCAGGTCTTGAGCAGCTTTCCGTCGGGCGAATATTTGTGGACGCAGGCATTGCCGTAGCCGTCCGAGACATAGATCTCGCCCTTCGGCGACAGCGCCGTATGGGTGCAGCGATGGAACGGCTCGCCGCTCATGAACGGCGCGGGCTTGTTCGGAATGCCGATCGTCAGCAGCACCTTGCCGTCGGTCGTGCACTTGCGCACGGTATGGTCGCCGTCATCGGTGCAATAGAGATTGTCGTCGGCGTCGATGTGTAAACCGTGCGCGCGGTTGAACAGGCCTTCGCCCCAGCTCGTGATGAAATTGCCCTCGCGGTCCAGCACCACCATCGGATGGTCGCCGCGGTTGAACACGTAGATGCGGTCCTTGCTGTCGACCGCGACGGAAGCCGCGTCGGTCAGGCTCCAGCCGTCCGGCAGCTTGGCCCAGTTTTCCACCACGCGGTAACGATGCTCGCCCGAGCCGAGAATGACCGACATGCGTTTCTCCCCATTTGGTATTCTGTTGGCGGGAGTGTTGCAGAGACCTGTCCGAAGCACGAGGGGGATTTGCGCATGGCGCCGCGACGCGTAGCGCCAGCCGCAGCTTCAGATCGATGGCGGGCGGGCGGCTCGCCACGGAGTTGGATGCCTGTCGCAAGCTTCCTCCCAGCGTCCTCCCGATGGCTTCGAATATTGCGGCAAATTTAGTTGGGAAGAAAGCGGGGCGGGATAAGATCGGGCATTTCACCCGGCTGATCCAGGGAAAGCTGCCGTTTCGGGAGGGCTATGGATCGGGCGGTATCGCGGCGAAGTAAGGCAGCAGTTCCGAGGTGATCCATGCGCCACATCGCCCTTGTCCTCGCGCCGGCCATCATGCTTGCAGCGCTCGCGGCGGCTAGGGCTGCCGAGACGGCCGCGTCGCCTCCGGTCAAGATCGCCGTGTTTCCGTTCGAACTGGAGGATTTCAGCGCCGGGGCTGCCTACGTAGCTCCTGACGACATCGACCGCGAGCAATTGCGGTTTTCGACGGAGGAAGCGCGTCGGCTGATCGCGGCATCGGGGCGCTATCAACTGGTCGACGTCAGCGCCGTGAACGAAGAGGCGGCGAAGGCAGGCAAGTTGCGGGAGTGCGCGGGCTGCGACGCCAAGATCGCCGCGGGCCTTAGCGCCGATCAGTCGATGATTGGAATCGTCACCCGTATCACCCGGACGGAATACGCCGTGACTTACAGGATTCGCAATGCCCGGTCCGGGGCGCTCGTGGATGTCAAGCAGACCGACCTGCGGATGGGCGCCAATGTGGCCTGGAGCCGCGGGGCGCGGTGGCTGATCGAAAACCGTCTGCTGGAGCAGGTGAAATAGGTGCCAGAACGAAACGCACATTACGAAACGCCAAGGGAACCATTTGTGATGGAAAATTTGATGAAACTGCGCATGTTGAGCCTCGCTTTGATTGCCGCCGCTGTTGTCTGCGCCTGTTCTGTCCGGCAAGGTCGGGCGCAGGCGACAACGCTCGTGTTCGCCGTCGCCGAAATCCACTATGTCGACACCTCGGGTGAGGTGATCGATCAAAGCGCCGACCATCGCCGGCGGCTGCGCGAGTTCGAAGCCGCGTTGCGCAGCGATCTGGTAGCGAGCGGAAAGATAGCGAATGCAGCGCTTGAATGTCCGCCAAACGCCTGCTCGGTGGGCGACATCAGTGACGGTCAACTGCTGGGCAGGGCGAAGGAGGCCGGCGCCACCCATCTATTGATTGGCCGCTTTCACAAGATGAGCACGCTGATACAGCAGGCGAAATTCGACGTCATCGATGTGAAAGCGCGGAAAGTCGTGTTCGATCGCTATATCAGCTTCCGCGGCGACAACGACGCGGCCTGGCGCCGGGCGGAATCCTTCCTTGCCCGGCAAATCCTCGATCACGGCGAATGGTGAGCGGCAGCGCTGGCGTCAGCGCTGCAGCAGCCCTTCCTCGATCGCCTTGATCTGCAGCGCGAGGTGCTTTGAGCCGATGCGGCATTGCGCGAGGCCGCCGGCGATCAGCCAGAGGCCGGGCTGGCCGGTGCGGGTGTACATGTTGCGTAGTTCGTGCTCGTCGCCAAATCCCCAGATCGTGCCGACGCGTTTTTCGACAGCTTCGCCGAACAGTTTTCGCACCAGCACTTCCTGGCGCTTGTAGCCGGTCGCGAGCACGACGAGGTCGGCGGCGACCGTTTCGCCGTCCTTCATCTTCGCGCCGTCGGCGACGAACTTGTCGATGTCAGCGAACTGTTTGAGCGTGATATCGCCTTTGACGATCAGGTCGGAGCAGCCGACGTTGAAATAATAGCCGCCGCCACGGGTGAGATATTTGAACTGCCAGCCGGTATTGTCTTCGCCGAAATCGAGCTTGAAGCCGACGCGCTCCAGGCCCTCGAGCAATTCCCTGTCGAGCGCCTTGGATTTCTCCGCTGTCAATGCGTGGCTCTTCCGCGCCAGCTTGAGCGGCATCGAGGTCGCGATCAGGTCGTTGTCCTCCAGCGTGCCCTCATTGTAGGGCGCGTAGACCAGTTGCGCCGACGGCTCGATGCTGACGATCAGCGTGGACGAGCGCTGGAACAGCGTGACGTTGGCGCCGCTGGAATGCAGGTCCTGCGCGATGTCGTGGCCGCTGTTGCCGGTGCCGATCACGATCGCGGGCTTGCCCTTCCAGTTCTCGCCGTCGTCGTACTGGCTGGAATGCATCACCTTGCCGGCGAAATCCTTCAGGCCGGGAATCTCCGGCACGCTCGGAATGCCGCTGACGCCGGTCGCGAGCACGACATGGCGCGGATGCATGACGCGCTTGTTGCCATCGGCCTGGCGCAGCATGACCGTCCAGCGGCCCTCCTTCTCGTCGTAACTGCCGCCCTCGAATTCGGTCTCGGTCCAGAAGTTCAGCTCCATCGCCTCGACATAGGCTTCGAACCAGTTGGCGAGCTTGTCCTTCGGGATGTAGGTCGGCCAGTTCGGCGGGAAATGCAAATAGGGCAGGTGGTTGACCTGCACTTGGTTGTGCAGCGTCAGCGCGTGGTAGCGCTTGCGCCAGTTGTCACCGATGCGCTTCTCGCGATCGACGATCAGGGTGTCGACGTTCAATTGCTTCAGGCGCGCGGCGATGGAGAGCCCGGATTGCCCGCCGCCGATGACGAGGACGGTGGGATCGTGGTTGGCATAGCCGGCTGATTCCCTGCGCAGGTCGAGCCAGTTCGGCCCACGAAAATCGCGTGAATAGGCGTTGCCGCGGGGCCGATTGACGCCGAGTTGTTCCTCGAAACCTTTTAATTCGCCAAGTTCGGTCAACAGCGTCCACGCTTTCAACCGGTTGCCATCGTCGGCATCAGGGATCAGGCGGATGATGCCGCTGCCGCGCCCGACCTTGGTCTCGAACTTGAAAATGGCCTCGATCGCGTTGGTGCCCGCGCGCATTACCTTGCGCGGTGCCGCGCGATCGGGAGCGATGGCAAAGTCGCCCGGCCCAGCGATGCGGGCCAGCGGCGGCAGCGCCTTCAGGATCGCGTCTCTGCCGTTCAGCGTTTGAATGTTCCAGCTCAGCGCCAGCACGTCGCGCCAATAGCTGTCGGGATGGAACAGCGTCTTCAGCAAACCGTCGTCGGGTTTCGCCAGCGCTTCCTCGAACTGCGCAAGCCAAGTGTCGGCGGCTACCGAACTGTCGTCCGTCCTGTCGAGCATGCGCGTTTCCCGTCACCAGCCGTCTTTGCGGCGTTTCCCTGTCCGGCGAGCCTATACCCATCCGGGACGGCGCAGAAAGGGCGTGAGGAGATATCCGTCATGCCGTTAGAGCGACAGGATGAGCCCCTGATCCGGCGGGACGCGGCCGTTGAGGGTGTCGAGATAGCCGCGCTGCACCGCCGCCGGCCCGTGGCTCTCGCTCACCTTCATCCATTGATCCAGCTTCGGGGCGAAGCCGGACCATGCAGCGCCAAATCGCTTGTCGACGCCGCCCGGTCCCCATTCCTTGGCGCGCTTACGGATCTGGTCCGGCGCGAAGAACCAGTTCGGCCTCGCGCCTGGCAATTCCGGCTCGTCGGCCGCCGTGCTGCGATGGGTTAGCCCGACCCGGCCGGAGTATTTCATCTGCTCGCCGAAATGCCGGTGCAGTTGTTCGCGTAAGGAGCTGTTGCCCGCCATGTCGACATACGCCACGGGCTGGCCCGTCGGCATCGAGTTCACGCGGTCATAGGTCACAACGTCGTCGTAGCAGCCGAGCGATTTGACGAACTCGGTATTGCCGGCCGAAGTCAGGCCGATCACCTTGGTGCCTCTCGCGTGCACAAGATGCGCAAGGCCATAAGCCGTCTTGCTGGAGGCAGAGGAGAGCATCACGCTTTTCGCGCCATAGAATTCGTTCTCGGCGAGAAAGTCATCAACCAGGAACGACAGCATGAACAGCGGGCGCAGCAGGGCCTGATAGTCGCCCTGCTTGCCTTCGAAGGCCGGATCGCCGCTGACGCGCGCATAGACGTTGTAGACCGGCGCCACGCCTTGCCGGTGCGCCGCGCCATCGCGCAGGCCGCGCTTGGAGACGTCGGCGGCCTCGATGACGAGATGCGTCGACATCGGGAAATAGCCGAACAGGGTTTCGCCTTTGGCGACGCCGGGATGTTTTGACGCGATCACCTCGCCAAATCCCCAGACCGGAATGTTGCCGAAATCCTTGGGCGCCGGAAAGAGCTGCCAGTATTTCAGCGCATCGCCCATGACGGCATAGGTGATGTTGTTGGCGGTGAAGGCGAAGCGCGTAACCTTCACCAGCAGCGCCTCGTCAGGCAGCGCAGCTGCGTCAGGCAGTTGCGTCTCGATTACCTTGCATTGCTGCAGATCGTTGCGGGCGACGACGAAGTCGGTGGCTTGCATTGTTTCGATCCCTGCTTCTCACATGCAGCGATCATTGCGCCGACCGATGACCGTTTTGCAACAGCAATGATGTTTAAAACGGTGTTCGATTTTGATGTCGGAATGCTCCCCCCCGTCATTGCGAGCGCAGCGAAGCAATCCATCTTTCCGCGTACGAGGTGGCAATGGATTGCTTCGCTTCGCTCGCAATGACGTGGAGGGTGCGGAAGGTGAGCCGTCACGCAATCGCCCGCAGCCTACCCTCGGCATACAGATCGCGCAGCTTGCGCTTGAAGATCTTGCCGGTGGCTTCGCGCGGCATCGCGTCCATGAACTGGATGTCCTTTGGCACCTTGAAGTTGGCGAGACGTCCGCGCAAAAATTCCTGCACCGCGGCGGGTGATAGCGCCGCATTCGCTTCCAGCTCGATGCAGGCGAACAGCCGCTCGCCGAATTCGTCGTCGGGGACGCCGAACACCGCGCAGTCGCGCACGCCATCCATGCCGATCAGCGCGTTCTCGATTTCCGCCGGATAGATGTTGACGCCGCCGGAGATCACCATGTCGCGCTTGCGGTCGCACAGGAACAGGTAGCCGTCTTCGTCGAGATAGCCGACGTCGCCGACGCTGACGAGGCCGTCGCGGCCAGCCTCCGCGCGCGCCTCGGCCTTGCCGTGATAATCGAAATCCGGCACCGAAACCTGCCGCATGAAGATTTCGCCTGTTTCGTTGACGCCGCACAGTTCACCGTCCGGGCGGTAGATCTTGACGATACCGCCATCGATCGCGCGGCCGACGGTGCCGGGTTTTGCCAATGCCTCCTCGGCAGAATGCCACACCGGAATGCCTGTTTCGGTCGAGCCGAAATACTCGTTGATGACCGGTCCCCACCATTCGATCATGGCGCGCTTGACCTGCGGCGGGCAGGGGGCAGCGCCGTGCACGATGAAACGCAGCGACGACAGATCGTAGCGCCGCTTGACGTCATCCGGCAGCCGCAGCAGGCGCACGAACATCGTCGGCACCATGTGCATGTGGGTGACACGATGACGTTCGATCAGTTGCAGCATGTCCTCGGGATCGAAGCGCGGTTCGAGCACGATTGTGCAGCCGCTGCGGAACGCCAGCATGCCATAGGAATTCGGCGCCGAATGGTACATCGGGCCGTTCATCAGGATGACCTGGTCCTCGTTCGGCTTCACGCCATAGGCGATGCCGCCGACGCGCGCCGAAGCCGTGGCTTGTTCCGGCGTCATCGGCTTGCGGCGCACACCCTTGGGCAGGCCGGTGGTACCCGACGTGTAGAACATCGGTCCGCTGCCGACCGGAGCCTCCTGCAAGGGCGCATGCGTGTCGCGCCAACGGTCCCAGTCGGTCATACCGTCGGGGACTTGCGTCAGCGCGGGCGCGACATTGAACGCAGCCGCGATCTCCGGCGGTGTGGTCACCACCAGGAGTCGCACATCGGCGGGAAGACCGTCCCTGATCTGCGGCAGCAGGTCGGCATGGCAGACCAGGATTTTCGCGCCGCTGTCAGCCAGGATATAGGCGACCTCCTCGGCCTTCAGATGCCAGTTGATCGGCACCACCGGGCTGCCCAGCGCCGCCGCGCCACCCGAGACTTCGAAGAACGCAAAGTCGTTGCGCAGCATCATGCCGACGGGCGTTCCGCCACTGACGCCGAGCGCCCTGAAGCCCGCCGCCGCCCGCGCGATGCGGGCATGGATCTCGGGATAGCTGATTTGGCGTTCGCCGCCGACGATCATGACAGGCACTCCAGTTCTTACGGCTCTTGGTCTTCGATCAACTCGCCAAAGCCAACCCAGCTCTTGCCGTCGAAACGCTGCATCCTGAGTTGCTGGAACAGCAAATAGTCGTCGGAGCCGGTCGTCACCGTGATGCCCGGCAGCAGCAGCGGCAGCGAGACCTTGTTCAGCGAGGTTGCCTTCTTCAGCACGTTAGCACGGCTCAGATCGTCGCCGCACGCGCGCAGCACCTGCGCGAGCAACACCAGGCTGGTATAGCCGCTGGCGTAGGTGGTGTCGTGCGGATCGGCTGCAGGCATGTACCGCTTCATGAAGCCGAAATACTCCTTCACGTCGGCATCATCTGCCCATTGCGGATCGTTGATGTTCTTCAGATAGGCCGCGGAAACCAGTCCGGTCGCGTTCTCCAGTCCCGCCGGCTGCAGGATTGTCGCGATCGAGGTCACTGAGGTGGGCACCAGGAACAGGTCCGGCTTGAAGCCCATCTCGGCGCTGCGGCGGATCATCTGCGAGCCGAACTTGCCGATGGCGACGCCGAAGAACACGTTGGCGCCGGAAGCCTTCAGCGTGGCGAGCTGTGAATCGATCGTCGGCTGGGTGGTCTCGTAAACCGCCTCGGCCACGATCATGCTGGCCGCCTTGTCGCCTAGGCCGCGCTTGAACGCGGAGACATAGTCACGGCCGAAATCGTCGTTCTGCGACAGGATCGCGATCTTTGCGTCAGGCTTGGTGCGCAGCACGTGCTTGGCATAGATGACGCCTTCAGAATGGTATGAAGCCATCCCGCCCATCGTCCACGGGAAATGCTTCGGATCCGCCCATTTGCTGGCGCCGGTGGTGATGAAGAGATGCGGCACCTTCTTGGCGTTCAGGTAACGGTGGACGGCGCTGTTGGTCGGCGTGCCGAGTGAGCCAAAAACCAGCAGCACTTCGTCCTGCTCGACCAGCCGGCGCGTCTGCTCGACCGTCTTGGGCGGCGAATAGGCGTCGTCGAGACTGTGCAGCTTGAGCTTGCGGCCGCTGATGCCGCCTTCCGCATTCACCTTCTCGAAATAGGCCTGCGCGACCTTGCCGAGTCCCGAATAGCCCGACAGCGGACCGCTGTAGGGCATGGTCTGGCCGATCAGGATCTCGTTGGCGGTGACGCCGTTCTCGGCGCGGGCCGTGCTGCCCGCAAGCGCCAGCAGCCCGGCGCAGCACATCGCGATGGTTCTCATCATTTCACTCCCTTGTTGTTTGTTTGATTGGTTGTTGGAACCGGCGCGTCTCAGGCGCGCGCTCGGTTGAGAAAGTCGCTGCTGGCCTCGGTGAACTCGTACTTGAGGCGTTCCACCAGCTCGGCGACCGGCGGCGCGTCGGCGATCTGGCCGATGCCCTGGCCGGAGCCCCAGATGTCGCGCCATGCCTTGGCCTTGGTGTTGCCGCCGGAGCCGAAATTCATCTTCGACTTGTCGCTAAGCGGCAGATTTTCTGGATCGAGGCCCGCGGCCACGATCGAGGGCCCGAGATAATTGCCGTGCACGCCGGTGAACAGGTTGGAGTAGACGATGTCGTGCGCCGCGTGTTCGACCAGCGCGGCCTTGTAGGCCGGATCGGCATTGGCTTCGGCGGTGGCGATGAAGCGCGTGCCCATGTAGGCCGCATCAGCCCCGAGCGCGAGCGCCGACGCGATGCCCCAGCCGTCGGAGATCGCGCCCGACAGCAGGACGGTGCCCTTGAACCACTGCTTGACCTCGCGCAGCAGCGCGAACGGCGACAGCATGCCGGCATGGCCGCCGGCGCCGGCACAGACCAGAATGAGACCGTCGACGCCATGGTCGGCAGCTTTCCGCGCATGCTTGACGTTGATCACGTCGTGGAAAACCACGCCGCCATAGGAATGCGCGGCCTCGACGATTTCGATCGGCGGGCGCAGCGAGGTGATGATGATCGGCACCTTGTGCTTTACGCAGGTCTCCATGTCTTTCATCAGCCGGTCGTTGGAAGCGTGGCAGATCTGGTTGACCGCGTAGGGCGCCACCTTCTTCTCCGGATGCAGTGCCTTGTACTCGCCAAGCTCGTTCTCGATTCGGCTCAGCCACTCGTCGAGCTTCTCCACGGGGCGGGCATTCAGCGCGGGGAACGAGCCGACGATGCCGGCCTTGCACTGGGCGATCACGAGTTCCGGCCCGGAGACGATAAACAGCGGTGAGCCGACGACCGGCAGTTCGAGCGAATCGGCAAGCGAAGCGGGCAACGGCATTCGGTTCCTCCTTGTCGCGCAAGGCCGGGCCAGGCTAGGCGCGCATCCCTTGATATTGATTTGAGCGCATCAGGCCGGGTGGAGCCGCTGGCCTGCGCTTGTTACGGTCCATTATAGGGCTGGACGGCACGCTCCAGCCGTTCAATATTGAACAGGTGATCAGTCAGGAATGAACAGTGCGGCTGGCGTCGCGGGGGAGCCGATGGACTGGGACCTGTGCAAGACCTTCGTGGCGGTGGCCGAGACCCGCAGCTTCGCCGCCGCCGCGCGGCGGTTGCGCTCCAGCCATCCGACGGTCGGCCGCAAGATCGCCGAACTGGAAGGCCAGCTCGGCATACCCCTGTTCGCGCGCTCCAATGAAGGTCTTTCGCTGACCGCGCAGGGCCGCAAGTTTCGCGAGCATGTCGAGGCGATGGCGGCGGCGGCGCTGCGTGCGGAAGCTGCGGTGTCGGCGACCGGGGCGCAGGCGCGCGGCGTCGTCAAGCTGTCGATCGGCTCCACGCTCGCCTCGCACTGGCTGATGCCGAAGCTCGGTCCATTTCTGCGTGCGCATGACCATATCCAGCTTGAGATCATCACCCATCCCTATCCGGCCAGCGTGCGCCGCCGCGAGGCCGATGTCGTATTGCGCCCCGTGGACAGCGGCGAAGAGAATTTGATCGGCCGAAAGATCGGCCGCCTCGGCACCGGCTTCTACGCCTCGCGCGATTATGCCGCGCGGCGGCGGCTCCCCGAGCGGCGTGACGAATGGAAGGAACACAGCGTCATCGGCTTCGCCGACCGATTGTCGAACGAACGTCTGGCACGCTGGAGCGACGCGATCACGCGGCAGGGGTCGATGGTGATGCGATGCTCGTCGCAGGGCGACATGCTCGCCGCCGCGCGCGCGGGCCTTGGGATTTCAACGCTGTCCTGTTTTGTCGCGGCCGCCTATCCGGATCTCGTCCGCGTCGCCCCGCAGAAACTCGTCAGTGTGGCCGATCTCTGGCTTCTGGCCCATCCCGATCTCGTCGAACTTCCGGCCGTGCGTGCCGTGATCGATTTCGTCACGGCTTCCGCGCGGGAAGACCGGGTGAAGTTGCGGGGGTGAGTTTGTCGGCAAGCACGCCCTCGCGCTTTTTCAGCACCCGATAATAACTCCACCACAGATGCGCCGCCGCGCCACGCAAAGGACGCCACGGTTCCGCCAGTGGCGCCATCTGCTTGGCGTTAGGGCGGGCCTGCAGGCCAAGCCCCATCTTGACCGCCTCCTGTATGGCGATATCGCCCGCCGGCCAGGCGTCGCCATGGCCGAGGCAGAACAACAGGTAGACGTCGGCCGTCCACGGGCCGATGCCGTGCAGCGCGGTCAGGGTATGGTGGGCGGCGTCCGCGTCTTCCTCCGCCAGCACGTCGAGATTGAGCCGCTCGGCGGCGAGCTCGCGCGCGATATTCTTCAGCGTCTTGATCTTGGCGGCGGAAAGGCCCAACCGCCCGAGGCGGTCGGCGCGGGCTTTGCCGATGACGTGATGATCGAACGGGTCGAATGCGGCTGCAAGCCGCGCCCAGATCGCGCCGGCGCTCGCGGTGGACAATTGCTGGCCGCAAACGATCGCTGCCAGCCCGGCGAACCCCGGCTCGCGCTGCCGCAGCGCCGGCATGCCAGTGAGTTCGAAAATAGGCTTCAGCCGCACGTCCTGCTTGACCAGCGCGAGGACGGCGTCTTCGAGGTCGGACTGGCTGTTGAGGTGGATGGTCATTGCCCCTTAAAACCATCATGTCCCGCGAAAGAGATCAATGCCGCCACCCGTTTTCCGATTTGCACCAAGCCCGAACGGCTACCTCCATCTCGGTCACGCCTATTCGGCGCTGCTGAATTTCGACCTGGCGCGTCGCACCGGCGGCAGGTTCCTGCTGCGAATCGAGGATATCGACGCGGCAAGGTGCCGGCCGGAATTCGAGGCGGCGATCTATGAAGACCTCGCCTGGCTGGGGATATCCTGGGAAACGCCGGTGCGGCGGCAATCGGAACATTTTGCGCGCTATCGCGAGGCGGTCGAACGATTGGCAGGCTTGGGCCTGATCTATCCTAGCTTCGAGAGCCGCGCGGAAATCGTCCGTCTGGTCGCGCAACGCGAAGCCTGTGCGCCGTGGCCGCGCGACCCCGACGGGGCGCCGCTCTATCCGGGGCCTGCGAAATCGCTGTCGCCGGAGCGGCGCCGGCAGTTGATCGCGGAAGGCACGCCTTACGCGCTGCGGCTCGACATGCAGGAGGCGCTCGCGCGCACCAAGGAACTGGCGTGGCGTGAGGAGGGTATAGGTCCCGGCGGCGAGAGCGGCATCGTGAATGCGCTTCCGCAAGCCTGGGGTGATGTCATCCTGGCGCGCAAGGAGACGCCAACAAGCTATCACTTGTCCGTCGTGATCGACGACGCCTTGCAGGGGGTTACCGACGTGGTGCGGGGCAGGGACCTGTTCTGGTCGACGAGCGTGCACCTGCTGTTGCAGCAGCTGCTCGGTATCCCGCAACCGGTCTATCGGCATCACCGGCTGATCGAAGATGCGTCGGGACACAAACTCTCGAAATCGACGCAAGCCACCGCCTTGCGCGAATTGCGTGGGAAAGGTGCCACGCCTGCGGACATTCGCAGCCTCGTCGGCCTGTCCGACGACTCCCGTAATACTACTGGGGGTTGTTGAAAACGTCTCCGTGACATCGGCCGCCGTCGCGTGTCATGCTGGGTGCGGCAGAGGAAGGGGGACCATGGCGGCGAAGCGGCGCTCACGGCGCATCACACGGCCAGTAAAGAAGCGGCCAGCGAAAAAGCGCGTATCCAGCGCCGCGGCAAAAGTGCGCGGTAGCCGCAAATCCGCCGTCGCTGTCTCCGGTATGGTCGAGTCCGCGCTGGCAGCGTTCGCACACGAGGTCCGCACGCCGCTCACGGGCATTCTGGCGATCAGCAATCTGCTCGCGACTTCTGAACTCGATGAGCGCGAGCGGCGCTGGGTCGACACCATCAAGGCCGGCGCGGAACATCTGGCGAGCCTTGCGACTCTGTTCGTCGATGCGGCACGCAGCGGCGGTCCCGGGCTCGAGGTGCGGCAGGACTTCTTCGACCTGCGAACGCTCGCGCGCAATGCCGGCGATTCGTTGACCGGGCGTGCGGCGGCGAAAGGCCTGCAGTCGTCAGTTGTTATTTCTGAAGAACTGCCGGGATTTGCGATCGGCGATCCGGTCCGCCTGCGCGCCGCGGTGGAGAACCTGATCGACAATGCCGTGAAATTCACCGAACAGGGCAGTGTCGCCCTCCAGGTCACGCCCCTGCGCAGCGCGAAAGGCAGGGTTGCCGTTGCATTCGAGGTCTCCGACAGCGGGATCGGCCTCACGCTGAGCGAGATCAAACGCCTGTTCCGGCCGTTTTCGCAGGCCAATGTCTCCATTGCATCGCGCTTCGGCGGCGCCGGGCTCGGATTGTCGTCGGTCAAGCAACTGGCGCGCGCCATGGGCGGCGACGTCACCGTGACGCAACGCCATGGCGGCGGCACCATCTTTACCTTCAATGTCGTGATGTCACCGGCAAAGGACGTGGTGACGGCAGCGTCCGGCGCCAATGGCGAGATATCGATCGGCTCGCCGCGGCCGTTGCGCCTGCTCAGCGTCGAGGACAATCCGTTCGGCCGCGTCGTCCTCAACGCGATCCTGACCGAGCTTGGTCATCAGGCCGAGTTCATCGGCCAGGGCGAGGCGGCGCCCGGGCGGATCGCGCACGGCGCATTCGATGCGGTGCTGATGGACATGGTCCTGCCGGGGATCAACGGTATCGAAGCGATCACGCGCATTCGCGCGCTTCAGCCGCCGCTCGGGCGCATTCCGATCATCGGCATATCCGGCCGCAGCGAGGACGAGGCGGCATCACGCGCCGCCGGCGCCGACATCTTTCTGGTCAAGCCTGTGTCTCCGCGCGCCCTGGCGACTGCGCTGCATGAAGCGACATCCCCTTCGGCAATCGCGACTTCATGATGGCCGCATTCAGTTCGCCGCCGTAGACGAAAATCGCGGCAATGAAATACAGAAACACCAGCGCGATGATGACCGAGGCAAGCCCCGCATACATCGTCACGTAGTTGCTGGCGAAGCGCGCCAGATACTGGCCGAAAACGATGCCCGAGATCAGGGACGCCACCATCGTAAAGACGATGCCCGGAAGGATCTGCAGAAAACTTCGGCGGCCGCAGGGCAGCCAGGCATGCAGGACGAACAGCGCCACGATCATCGCCGTGATGGTGATGCCGTAGCGGGCGAAATTGAGCAGGCTTTCATTGGACTCGACAAAGAACGGAATGTGGCGGCGTGCCGTTTCCAGGATCAGCGGACCGAGCACGATCAGGAACGCCATGGCGAGCGAGGTGAAGGCGGCGACCAGCGTATAGCCGATCGATTCCAGCCGCAGCCAGTACCACGCCCGCGGCTCGACCACCGAATAGGCGCGGTTCAGCGCAACCCGCACCGCCTCGACGCCGTTGGAGGCGAAATAGACCGCCAGCACCGCGCCGACGGTCAGGATGTCGCCGCGCGTCGTGGTCAGGACGTCGTGGATTTCGCCCGACAGCGCGTCCGCGACCTGCTGCGGCCAGGTCTGCAGCAACAGTCCCACCGCTCCATCGGCAAGCTCCTTGGAGCCGAAAAAGCCGGCCAGCGACGTCAGCACGATCAGGAACGGGAACAGGGCCATCAACGTCGACAGCGCGATGTGGCTCGCGATCGCCCAGCCGTCATCAGCGAGGAACGTATAGAACGCCTCCATCACGACGAGGTAGACGTAGCGAATGAGCCTCACATCTCACCTCGATCAGAGTACGGCGATCCGGTCTCAAAGCTTGGGTTAGCATCTGATATTATTGGCTTAAAAGCCAGATCGTCGAGCGGTTGCGCAAGGGGTGTGCGAGGGATTGTGAACGTGTGGAAGTCGACGCTTCACGGTGTTATGTAGCGCCGATGGCATCCTTTCTGAGTTCGATCGTTCTCCCGATCGCGGTTGCGGCCGTGGCTATCGTGCTGCTGCTCGGCCTCGTCAACATGATGCGCGGCGGCTCGCCGAGCCGCTCGCAGAACCTGATGCGGCTTCGGGTGTTGCTGCAATTCATCGCCATCGTCATCACCATGGTCGTGGTCTGGGCGATGGGCAGATAAGGACAGAAAAGGGACGCGCCAATGGTCGTACTCAACCGCATCTATACCAAGACTGGCGATGACGGCACCACGGCGCTCGGCAGCGGCGAACGCCGTCCCAAATACGATCTGCGCATCTCGGCCTATGGCACCGTGGACGAGACCAATGCCGCCATCGGCGTGGTCCGGCTGCACCTTGGCGAGGCCCGCGAACTCGATGCGATGCTGGGACGGATCCAGAACGACCTGTTCGATCTCGGCGCCGATCTCGCGGTGCCCCAGCGCGACGGCAAGGCCGAGCGGCTGCGGATGCTCTCAAGCCAGGTCGAGCGGCTCGAACGCGATATCGACAGCCTGAACGAGCACCTCGCACCCTTGACCTCGTTCGTTCTGCCCGGCGGCACCCCCGCCGCGGCATACCTGCATCTCGCCCGTACCATATGTCGCCGGGCGGAACGGATCATGGTGGAACTCGCAGCTAACCCGGAGGAGCCTGTCAGCGAGGCCGCCATTCAGTATATGAACCGCCTGTCGGATTTCCTGTTCGTCGCCAGCCGCGCCATGAACGATAATGGGGCCGGAGACGTGTTGTGGGTGCCCGGTCAGAACCGTTAAGGTAGGCCTTGTCCGGGAGCCGATTTTTGGCGTTCGCGCGTTGACCGCCGATAGCGGGACCTTTAGGTTCCGCGCCCAAGCCGATAGCTAGCTAATAGCAAGCCAATTAAACCCAGAATTCAAGCGAAAGAGGATCGATGAAGGTTCTTGTGCCGGTAAAGCGGGTGGTCGATTACAACGTCAAGGTCCGCGTCAAGAGCGACGGAACGGGCGTCGAACTGGCCAACGTCAAGATGTCGATGAATCCGTTCGACGAAATCGCCGTCGAGGAAGCGCTGCGGCTGAAGGAAGCCGGCAAGGCGACCGAGGTGGTGGTGGTGTCGATCGGTCCGGCGCAGGCCTCGGAGACGATCCGGACCGGTCTTGCGATGGGCGCCGACCGCGGCATCCTCGTCAAGGCCGAAGGCAATGTGGAGCCGCTGGCGGTCGCGAAGATTCTGAAAGCCGTGACGGACGCGGAAAAGCCGGGGCTCGTCATTCTCGGCAAGCAGGCGATCGACGACGACTCGAACCAGACCGGCCAGATGCTGGCGGCGCTGCTCGGATGGTCGCAGGCGACCTTCGCCTCCAAGCTCGAAGTCGACGGAAGCGATTTCAACGTCACGCGCGAGGTCGACGGCGGCCTGCAGACTGTGAAACTGAAGGGGCCGGCGATCGTAACTACTGACTTGCGTCTGAATGAGCCGCGCTATGCCTCGCTGCCCAACATCATGAAGGCGAAGAAGAAGCCGATCGACGACAAGAGCGCAGCCGATTACGGCGTCGATCTCACGCCGCATCTCGAAGTGCTCAAGACGGCGGAACCTCCGGGCCGCAAGGGAGGCGTCAAGGTCAAGGACGTCGCTGAGCTGGTATCCAAACTCAAGACCGAAGCCGGGGTTCTCTGATGACGACGCTTTTGATTGCCGAACACGACAGCGCGTCGATCAAGGACGCGACCAACAAGGCGCTGACGGCTGCTGCCGCGCTCGGCGCCGACGTGCATGTGCTGGTCGCCGGCGAAAACGCCAAGGCCGCGGCCGATGCCGCTTCCAAGCTCGCCGGCGTCACGAAAGTGCTGCTCGCCGATAATGCCGCCTACGCCCACGACCTCGCCGAGCCGCTGGCTGCGCTGATCGTGTCGTTGGCCCCCGGCTACGACGCCTTCGTTGCGCCCGCGACTTCGCGCTTCAAGAACGTGATGCCGCGCGTCGCAGCGCTGCTCGACGTGATGCAGGTGTCTGAGATCATCAAGGTGGTCTCGCCGGATACTTTCGAGCGGCCGATCTATGCCGGTAACGCGATCCAGACGGTGAAGTCGAAGGACGCCAAGAAGGTCATCACCGTGCGGACCTCGACCTTTGCCGCGGCCGGTGACGGCGGCAGCGCGCCGGTGGAGAACGCTACCGCAGCGGCCGATCCCGGCCTTTCCAGCTTTGTCGGCGAGGAGGTTGCGAAGAGCGACCGTCCGGAACTGACGTCGGCAAAAATCATCGTCTCCGGCGGCCGCGCCATGCAGAGCCGCGAGAATTTTGCCAAATATATCGAGCCGCTCGCCGACAAGCTGGGTGCCGGCGTCGGCGCCTCGCGCGCCGCGGTCGATGCCGGCTATGCGCCCAACGACTGGCAGGTCGGCCAGACCGGCAAGGTGGTGGCGCCGGAACTATATGTCGCGATCGGTATCTCCGGCGCGATCCAGCATCTCGCCGGCATGAAGGATTCCAAGGTGATCGTTGCGATCAACAAGGATGAAGACGCGCCGATCTTCCAGGTTGCCGATTATGGCCTGGTCGCGGACCTCTATCAGGCGGTTCCTGAGCTGACCGAAGCGCTCGGCAAGCTCGGCAAGTAACGACGGACGGAGCGTGATCCGGAGAAGGGGAAGCCGGTCTTCCGAAAAGATCATGCTGAAACAAAAAGATAGAGCGGAATGACGATTCGAGGCAGCGTCATTCCGCTCCACCGGACGCGCGACGTCCGGAAGATATTTACCTTAAGCGGTTGCGAGCGAAGTGAATTAAGCTTCGCGTGAAGAAAACGTGCCAATGATGAGACTGAAACCTCGATTCCAATTATATCGTATCTGAGGTTCAGAGATGAACAGGCGCGATGTGCGCGCCGTTCCGATGGATGAAAAGATGGCGGTGACAATCAAGAAGGTCGGCGTGATCGGCTCGGGCCAGATGGGCAACGGGATTGCGCATGTGGCGGCGCTCGCCGGCTTCGACGTGGTGCTCAACGACGTCTCCGACGAACGGCTGAAATCGGCGATGGCGACCATCAACGGCCATTTGTCGCGCCAGGTTGCCAAGCAGACTATCACCGAGGACGCGCGTAAAAAGGCGCTCGCCCGGATTACCTCCACCGAGACGCTGGATGGTTTGGCGGACTGCGACCTCGTGATCGAGACCGCGGTCGAGAAGGAAGAGGTCAAGCGCAAGATCTTTCACGAGCTCTGCGCGGTGCTGAAACCGGAAGCGATCGTCGCTACCAACTCCTCGTCGATCTCGATCACGCGGCTCGCCGCCTCGACCGATCGTCCGGAAAAATTCATTGGCATTCATTTCATGAATCCGGTGCCGGCGATGGAACTGGTCGAGCTGATCCGCGGCATCGCCACCGACGATTCCACCTTCGAAACGGCAAAGGAATTTGTCGGCAAGGTCGGCAAGCAGATCGCGGTATCGGAGGATTTTCCGGCCTTCATCGTTAACCGCATCCTGCTGCCGATGATCAACGAGGCGATCTATACGCTCTATGAGGGCGTCGGAAACGTCGAGGCGATCGATGCCGCCATGAAGCTCGGCGCGCATCACCCGATGGGGCCTTTGGAACTCGCCGACTTCATCGGTCTCGACACCTGCCTGTCGATCATGCAGGTGCTGCACGAGGGGCTGGCGGATTCGAAGTACCGGCCATGTCCGTTGCTGGTGAAATATGTCGAGGCCGGCTGGCTCGGCCGCAAGACGCAGCGCGGTTTCTACGACTATCGCGGCGACAAGCCGGTTCCGACGCGGTAGGCGTCATCGCCAATCCCGTAGGTGGGCAAAGCGCAGCGTGCCCACCATTTCGAGCAACACTCCGGAAAGTGAACGGTGGGCACGCTTCACTTTGCCCACCCACAAATCTGAAATCTCCAGAATTCGTTAACCGGTGCCGGGGTAGGGTGCCCTCAGGTTTGAGGAGTGCTGCGTATGGATATGATGGCTATGGTTTCGAGCATGCTTGCGATGCAGGCGGCGGGTACGCAGCAGCAGATCCAGACCTCGATCATCAAACAGAACGCGGATGCCGAGAAGGCCGCGGTTCTGACGCTGCTGGGCACGCCCTCGACGGCCAATCTCGCCCCCGGCGTTGGCGGCAATCTCAATATTGCGGCTTGAAATTTACCATCCTGTAGGGTGGGCAAAGGCGCTCTTGCGCCGTGCCCCACCCTCGCACGACGCAGCCGTAGTTTGGTGGGCACGCTTCGCTTTGCCCACCCTACAAATCTGTCCTGCTAAGACCCCGCCTTCACGGGCTCCATCGCAGCCTTGATCAGCTTGATGGCGTCGTCACTGGCCCATTCGGCCGGGCCCGCCAGGTTGGCAATCTCGCAGCCCTGGCCGTCGACCAGCACCGACGTCGGCATCCCCAGCGCCTTGCCTATGCCCTTAAGGTCCTGAAAAACCTTGGCTTTTGAGTCGGCGAAATAGCCGAGCCGGGTCAGATTGGCCTCTTTGAGGAAGTTCTTCGGCTTCTCCGGATCACGGGTGTCGATATTGACGGCGACCACCTCGAAATCCTTGCCCCCGAGCTTGGCTTGCAGGCTGTCGAGCGCCGGCATTTCCTTGCGACAGGGCACGCACCAGGTGGCCCAGAGATTCACCAGCACGGTCTTGCCGCGCCATTCCGACAGCTTTCGCGGCTTGCCCTCGGCGTCCTCGAAGGCGAGGTCGGGGAGCCGCAGCGCGGTCGTCGCCATGGTCAGCGCGGCCACCTCGCCATGCGCCAGCGGCGCGATCTTGCGGGCCAGTTCGACCGCCCCGCTACAGGAGGGATCGCCGCCCGTGCCGCGCTTGAAGCCACCGAGCCCGTAAAACGCGCCCAATCCGATCACGCCCACAGCCGCCACTGCACCGATGGCGATCGGGATCCGGCGTCTGGTGGCCGGGCGGGGCGGGGACATTTCGGGCATATCGTTTGTCATCCTGTATCAGATACGGCTATGCAGGGCTCAAGATTACGGTCGAGTTACGGCCGAAACCGGCGCGGCGTTTCGCTCGGGTTCGACGATATAGATGGCAAGGCTTGAGAAGTAAGGCTTGAGAAGTCATGAGCAACAAGATGTGGGGCGGCCGGTTCACCGAGCGTCCCGATGCGATCATGGAGGAAATCAACGTCTCGATCGACGTCGATCGTCACATGTACGCCCAGGATATCGCCGCGTCCAAGGCCCACGCTGCGATGCTGGCCGCGCAAGGCATTATCACGGCGAGTGATGCGAAAAATATCGGCAGGGGTCTAGACACGATTTTGTCAGAAATCGGCAAGGGCACGTTCGACTTCAAGCGCGCGCTCGAAGACATCCATATGAACGTCGAGAGCCGGCTTTCCGAGCTGATCGGGCCCGCCGCGGGACGGCTGCACACCGCGCGTTCGCGCAACGACCAGGTCGCGACCGATTTCCGGCTCTATGTCCGCGACACGATCGACGAGACGGATGCGGCGCTGGCCGCCTTCCAGCATGCCTTGGCCAGCCGCGCGCTGGAACATGCCGCGACCGTGATGCCGGGCTTCACCCATCTGCAGACCGCGCAGCCCGTCACGTTCGGGCATCATCTGCTCGCCTATGTCGAGATGGCCGCGCGCGATCGCGGTCGTTTTGCCGATGCCCGCAAGCGCTTGAACGAATCGCCGCTCGGCGCCGCGGCGCTGGCCGGAACCTCGTTTCCGATCGATCGCACTGCTACCGCCAAGGCGCTCGGCTTCGACCGGCCCATGGGCAATTCGCTGGACGCGGTCTCGGATCGCGACTTCGTGCTGGAGACCCTGTCGGCGGCCTCGATCGCGGCCGTCCACATGTCGCGCTTTGCCGAAGAAATCGTGATCTGGACCTCGCCGCTGGTCGGCCTGGTGCGGCTCTCCGACAAGTTCACCACCGGCTCCTCGATCATGCCGCAGAAGCGTAATCCGGACGCGGCCGAACTGGTGCGCGCCAAGACCGGCCGGGTGATCGGGGCGCTCAACGGTCTCCTGATCGTGATGAAGGGCCTGCCGCTCGCCTATCAAAAGGACATGCAGGAGGACAAGCAGGGGGCGATGGAGGCGTTTTCCGCGCTCTCGCTCGCGATTCGCGCGATGACCGGCATGGTCATCGATCTTGTGCCGGACGAGGCGCGGATGAAGGCCGCCGCCGGCGAGGGCTACGCCACCGCCACCGACCTTGCCGACTGGCTGGTGCGGACGCTGAAAATGCCGTTCCGGGACGCCCACCACGTCACCGGGCGCATCGTCGGTCTCGCCTCGAAGCAGGGCGTGGCGCTGCACGAATTGCCGCTGCAGGCAATGCAGGAGGTCGAGCCAAAGATCACGGCAGATGCCCTGCGCGTGCTATCGGTGGAAGCCTCCGTCAAGAGCCGGACCAGTTATGGCGGCACCGCGCCGAAGAACGTGGTTTCGCAGGCCAAAGCCTGGCTGAAACGGCTGGAAAAAGAGCGAAAATTGGGCTGAGGGAAAAATTTCGCTGCAATTTCTTGGGTTTCCGTTGCCCATCGGCACTCGCCAGACTGCGGCAATCTTTGTATGGTGCGGCGCGCATTGGGGATTTCGTCGTGATCAGTAACTACCGCCCGTCATCGTCGGGATGGGCCATCATCCTGCTGAGCGTGACCGCGCTCGCGCTCGGGGGCTGCGGACGCAAGGCCGGGCTCGATTTGCCGCCGACCGCGGCGGCGCCGCAGGCCCAGGCCACGTCGTCGGATACCGAGGCCGAGCGCGCGGCGCAGCCCGGCGTCTTCAATTCGACCTACGGCTCCGAGTCAGGCCCCAGCGCCCCCAAGGGTGGCAAGAAGAAATTCGTTCTCGATCCGCTGCTGGACTGAGACGGGGCACGCCATGAATCACTTCGACTATCGCAACGGCGTGCTCCACGCCGAGGCCGTCAACCTGTCCGAACTCGCGGATGCCGTGGGTACGCCGTTCTATTGCTATTCGACGGCGACGCTGGAGCGCCACTACCGCGTCTTCACCGAGGCCTTCGCCGGCGAGAAGACGCTGGTCTGCTACGCCATGAAGGCGAATTCCAACCAGTCGGTGCTGCGCACGCTGGCCAAACTCGGCGCCGGGGCCGACGTGGTGTCCGGCGGCGAACTCAAGCGCGCGCTGGCGGCGGGGATTCCGCCGAGCAAGATTCTTTTCTCGGGCGTCGGCAAGACCGAGCCCGAACTGCGCGCCGCGCTGGCGGCGGACATTCTCTGCATCAACGTCGAATCCGAACCCGAACTGGAATTGCTGTCGAAGCTCGCGGTCGAGGCCGGCAAGACCGCGCGGATTTCGATACGGGTCAATCCGGACGTCGATGCCGGCACCCACGCCAAGATCGCCACCGGGAAGTCCGAGAACAAGTTCGGCATTCCGATTCTGCGAGCGCGCGAAGTCTATGCCCTTGCAGCAAAGCTGCCGGGCATCGAGGTGACCGGCACCGACATGCATATCGGCAGCCAGATCACCGACCTCTCCAAGATGGAGACCGCGTTCCGGATTCTTTCCGATTTCGTGCAGACGCTGCGCGCCGACGGCCACAGAATCGAGCATATCGATTTCGGCGGCGGGCTCGGCATCCCCTATCACGCCGACCGCGAAGCGCCGCCATTGCCGTCGGCCTACGCCGCGATGGTCAAGCGGTTGACGCATAATCTCGGCTGCACGCTGATGTTCGAGCCTGGACGGATGATCGTCGGCAACGCCGGCATCCTCGTGTCCCGCGTCATCTATGTGAAGCCGGGCGAGGCCAAGAACTTCGTCATCATCGACGCCGCGATGAACGATCTGATCCGCCCCACGCTGTACGAAGCCCACCACGACATCTTGCCGGTGCGCGAGCCGGCCCAGGGTATGCGAACGATCACGGCCGACGTCGTCGGTCCGGTCTGCGAAACCGGCGACTATCTCGCCCTCGATCGCAACCTGCCTGAGCCCAAGGCCGGCGATCTCATCGCGATCATGACCGCCGGCGCCTACGGCGCGGTGCAGTCCGGCTTCTACAATACGCGCGCGCTGGTGCCGGAAGTCCTCGTCAAGGACGACCAGTACGCCGTGGTGCGCCCGCGCATCGAGGTCGAGGAGCTGATCGCGATGGACCGGCCGGCGCCCTGGTTGTGATCCCGTAAGACGGGTGGAGCGCAGCGATACCCATCACAGCAGAGCCGATAGGTATCGCGGAGTTTATCATCGGGCCATCTAGCCTGGAACCATGTCACACTGTCGGGTTCCATACAGACATTGATTCGAATCAGATTTTATTTCGGCGCATGCTGGACACCATGTGGATGGGCATGCCCGGCATGGGACAAGGGACGACCCCAACGGTTGATGCTTAGCCCGAAGCTGGGGGCTTCCTTTTAATGTGCCGCACGGCGGTGCCGGGCACACAGATTAAACGCGCTCAAGTGCGGCGCGTTCGTATGGCAAAAATCCCAACAGAAGGGAGTTGATTCGATGATGCTCGAAACAATTCTGGCATTGTTGGGCCTCGCGACTTGCGCGCTGGTCCTCGTCTCATTCTGGGGCTCCGACCTCTTCGGAAGCCGCACGCGGAAGCGGAGTTAATAACTGGCGCGCCCGGTAAGCGTCCAGGGCGTGGGCTGCGAAGATTGCCAGGTTGAATAGTGCGAGAATCGCTGCAGAGGCGGCGATCACGGCTGCGCTTCCTGCTGGCCAATGTCGGCGAGGTGATTGCCGCGCGACTGCCAAATCAGATCGAAGATGAATTGCATTTTTGGCCATCCCACATCCGCTGTCTTGGTGACAACAACGGTACACGGCCGCTGCCCTTCCCGAAGGCCATCATAGCAGCCCAGATCGCGATACCGGAAGGGGACGGTGACGTCGGTTTCGGGGGTATTGGCGGAAATCGAACATCGCCCTGCCGTGGTCCGCTTTCCCTCAACAACGGACACCGCTGCCATCGCCTGCGAGGTACGAAAAGTACCAACAAGCGACATACCGGCAAGGAAACGTTCTGAGCGGATGTAAACCACTTCACATACCGCAAAGCGCCACCGCAGTATCCTTTGATCCGACATCGCGTCGGTTCCGCAGTCGCTTTGAAAGCTGTTCTCAACCTGGTCGTTCGAGAACTCAGATTGCAGTGAGACCCAAACGCTTATTTTTGAATGGCAGGCGTGCCTGCTGCGAACCAGCGCGCGAACCATACTGAAGGAATTGTCGTATTGCATTGCACGCGCAATAACATGCGCAAGTAGGTCGTCATGAACCAAACTGCAGGCAAGAAAAGCGGTTACCACGCCATACTGCATTGTTCTATACGGGGGGAAAGTGGCGGTGCTCTCATTGCGATCCTCTGCACCGCGTGCATCGTCCTCTTCGCGAGCGAAGCCAGTGCTCAATGTACGGCTCGAGACGTCCTGCAGAATCACTTGACGCTCAAGACAACTCCCTCAGCCAATACCCCGCCAATGCCAGTCAAATCCGCCTTCGCGGTTCCGGTATGGAGAACGATTGCAGTAGGGACGTTTGCAAATTCGTTTGCCCTCCTTAACGCGTTGGATGCAGCAGGCTGCAGCATCGGAGGCTCGGCTGAGGGAGTTCTCGCTCGACCGGCCTTTACCGTCGGCACTACGAAAACAAACGTGGAGCTTTTTGCGGTGTCGGCGGCAGAACTCGGCTTTCAGACCGGTACTGCGCGGCTGGCGGACATTTATGCGCGCGCTCAACAACTGGGTTTCGGACTTGCGGCTGCGGAGGTCGCTCCGCAACTCAGGCTCCAATTTCTTGACCAGCCGATGGGTGAATTTCTGATCGGAATGGAGCCGATCAGAACGTGGGAGGGCGAGCCTGTGATTTTGACGGTGGCTAACGGCGGAGCGGGATTAGTCCTCATCGGCCGAGATGGCAGCGCCGACGCAGAAATACCCGTGGCGTCTCGCTTCTTGTTCGTGCGGCCCAATGAAGCGGCATTGGCAAAGGCAGCCCGCGGCGTCGATGAGACCGCAGCGCTCGGCCAGCGCTAGGTTTCTGAAACCGAACGCGTCCGGGCGAACTGAGCACCGGCCGACGGCAGAAAAGGAGCAGCGATCATGGAATCAATTCCGCGTAAGCCACTCCGAGCGGCTTGTCATTGCAGCCTGGCGCTGTTGGGTCTGACGTGTCTGCTTGGCACGGCCGATGCTCGTCCGATGCTGTTGCCATCGGAGCGATTTCCCGGCCCCTGGCTGGAGGTTACGCAAGACATCAGGGACATCCTCACCCTAAACAAAGTCTCTGCCTGCAGCCAGGCAGCTGGGCGCGAGTCGTCGCGCAACCCCGGCGAATATCTCTTGTACTGCACATCGGACGAGAAGCTTTGGACAAGCTGGCGCGTACAGCCCGCGGCAGGCACCGTTCGAGGCCCGGGCAGACTCTTCCAGGATATCGCACTGCCAGCCCGATATTAAGGCTAGTCAACCGGAGCTGCCGCGCGAAAAGCGGGCTCGCCAGTTGAAAAAGGGATTTCCGAAAGGCGAGCGCCCGAAAGGCCGTGCGTCAGCGCTACTTCGCCGCGTGGCCACCTTTCGCGCCGCCGACCACGACGCCCGCTGCCTTTTCGATCGGCTTGATCGCGGCAGTGAAATCCGACTCCGCGCCCTCGTCGCGGATGATGACTTCCCACAGGCGCCCGACGGCTTCGGCGACTTCCATCGACAGTCCCAGCGATTTCATCTCCTCCAGCGCGAGCCGCACGTCCTTCACCATCAAGCCGGTGGCGAAGCCGAAATCGAAGCTGCGCGGCAGCACAGCGCGCGGAAACTTGTCGCGGCTGGCCGTATTGAGTCCCGAGCCGGCGTTGATGACGTCGATCATGACGGCCGGATCCAGTCCCGCCTTGACGCCCATCACCACGGCTTCCGACGTTGCCACCATCGCGGTTGCGGAGAGGAAGTTGTTGGCAAGTTTCATCGTCTGCGCCGAGCCGGGTTTTTCGCCGATGAAGAACACTTTTCCGATCACGTCGAGCGCGGGCTTTACCGCCTCATAGTCGGCACGCGGGCCGGAGGCCATCACCGCCAGCGTTCCCTTTTCGGCGCCGCCGACGCCGCCACTGACGGGGCTGTCGATCTGCACGATGTTCTTGGCCGCCAGCAGGCCGTGAATTTTGGCGGCCATCTGCGAGCCGACGGTGGAGAGATCGACGAAGCGCCTGACGCGCTTGCCTTCGATCACGCCGCCGGCACCGGTTGCGACGTCAAGGGAAGCCTACAGCGACGGCAGGCTTGCCAGCACGGTTTCGCAGCGGTCGGCGATGTCCTTTGGCGAGGAGGCGACTTGCGCGCCCATCGCGACGAGCTTGTCTGCCGCCTCTTTCCGCGTATCGAACACGGTGAGCTGGTGCTTTGCCTCGATCAGGCGACGCGCCATCGGGAAGCCCATCTTCCCGAGGCCGATGAATCCGAGTTCCATGGTGGTGTTTCCGCTCGCAATGACAGCTGAAATTTCGGTGGCGTTACGGCTGCGTTTCAGCCCTTGTCCAGTTCCGCGAACACTTCGCGCGCGATGCGAAAGCTGTCGACGCCAGCGGGGACGCCGGCATAGATCGCGACCTGCATGAAGATCTCGCGGATCTCGTCGCGGCTGACGCCGTTGGTCAGCGCGCCCTTGATGTGCGCCTTCAATTCGTGCGGCCGGTTCAGGATCGAGATCATGGCGAGATTGAGCATGCTGCGCGTCTTGTGCGGCAATTCCTCGCGGCCCCACACCGCGCCCCAGCAATATTCGGTGACCAGCTCCTGGAACGGCTTGTTGAAGCTGTCGGCGTTCTTCAAGGCGTTGTCGACATACGCCTCGCCCAGCACCGCCTTGCGAATTTCAAGTCCCTTGTCGTGTGTCTTCTGGTCCATGACGTTTCCTCGTATTTTTACGGTTCGGAATCGACGTTACGGGGCTAAAGCGCCGCAGTCACGCCTTCGTGTTATGCGTATTTCCGGGTGTGGGTTACTCCGGGAACAGGTGCCTCATTGCCGCCGTTGTGCTAGGCTGACTTGTCGGCAACCCGGAGAGTTTATTGAGCGGCGCCTCACCTGACCCCTCACAGCCCGCGCGCGAACCGAATGCTGTCGCGCGGCTTCAACTGACGCAGGCCCTGCGACGGGCTCAGTATGCGATCGCGTGGGAGCGCGCCTGGCCGGGCTTCGCCCGGATTTTGAGCGTCGTCGGACTGTTTCTGGTGGCGTCCTGGGCCGGATTGTGGCTGGCGCTCCCATTCCTTGCACGCGCGGTCGGCATCGGCCTGTTCGTCCTGCTGGCGCTGGCAGCGTTGTTCCCGCTCGCGCGGTTTCGCTGGCCGACCCGCGAAGAGGCGTTAAGCCGGCTCGACCGCGGCACCGGCATTCGCCACCGCCCGGCGACCGCGCTGACCGACACGCTCCAGACCAAGGACCCGATCGCGCAGGCGCTGTGGCGGGAGCAGCGCGAGCGCACGCTGGCTTCGATCAAGCGGATCCGCGCCGGGCTGCCTTCGCCGCGGCTGCCGATCCACGATCCCTGGGCGCTGCGCGCGCTGGTCATGGTGATGCTGGCGGCCGCCTATGTCGCCGCCGGCGACGAGCGCGCGCTGCGCATTGCCGTGGCGTTCGACTGGAACGGCGTGCTGGCGCCGGCCAACGTCCGGGTCGATGCCTGGGTGACCCCGCCGGTCTATACCGGCAAGCCGCCGGTCATTCTGTCCGCCGCCAGGGATGCGGCTTCGCCCGATAGCGGGGCACCGTTGCCGGTGCCGTCAGGCAGCACGCTGCTGGTGCGTTCCAGCGGCGGCACCATCGATGTCGTGGTCGGCGGCGGCGTGACCGAAATCGCGTCGGGCGAGCAGGCGCCCAAGGGCACCAACGAACGGCATTTCAAGATCACGGGCGACGGCAGCGCGCATGTCCGCGCGCCGTCCGGCCAGCCGCTGTGGCGCTTCGCGGCCACGCCCGACCGCGCGCCGATTGTTTCACTTGCCAAGGATCCGGAACGCCAGGCCCGCGGTTCGCTGCAGATGTCCTACAAGCTCGAGGACGATTACGGCGTCACCGAAGCGCGCGCGCAATTCGTCGCCCGCAACGCGGATGCGGCCAAGATCTCCGATGCCAAGAACTCCGATGCCAAGACTCCCGATGCGAAGGAAGGCAAGACCAAGGAGGCCGACAAGGCCGAGCCGCGGCCGCTGTTCGAGCCGCCGCAGTTTGCGCTGGTGCTGCCGAACGCGCGTACCCGCAATGGCGTCGGCCAGACGGTGAAGGATCTCAGCGAAGATCCCTATGCCGGCGCCGATGTGACGCTGACGCTCACGGCCAAGGACGAGGCCGGCAATGAAGGCAAGAGCGAGCCCTTCAACATGCGGCTGCCGGAGCGGCTGTTCACCAAGCCTTTGGCGCGCGCCCTGATCGAACAGCGCCGTATCCTGGCGCTCGACGCCAACCAGAATGCGCTGGTCTATACCGCGCTCGATGCGCTGATGATCGCGCCGGAACTGTTCACGCCGGAGGCCGGCCATTATCTCGGCCTCTTCAGCGTTAAGCACCAACTCGAGGCGGCGCGCACCGACGCTGCGCTGCGCGAGGTCGTCGCCAGCCTGTGGTCGCTTGCCGTCACCATCGAGGACGGCAACATCAGTGATGTCGACAAGGCGCTGCGCGCGGCGCAGGAGGCGCTCAAGCAGGCGCTGGAACGCGGCGCCACCGACGAAGAGATCAAGAAGCTCACGGATAATCTGCGCGCCGCGCTGGACAATTTCCTGCGCCAGCTTGCCGAGCAGCTGCGCAACAATCCGCAGCAATTGGCGCGTCCGCTCGATCCCAACACCAAGATGCTGAGTCAGCAGGATCTCAAGAGCATGCTCGACCGGCTGGAGCGGCTGTCGCGGTCCGGCGACAAGGATGCCGCCAAGCAGTTGTTGGAACAGCTGCAGCAGATGCTGGAAAACCTGCAGATGGCGCAGCCCGGCCAGGGCGGCGACAACGAGATGGAGCAGGCGCTGAACGAACTCGGCGACATGATCCGCAAGCAGCAGCAATTGCGCGACAAGACCCACAAGCAGGGCCAGGATTCCAGGCGCGACCGCATGCGCGGCAAGCAGGGCGACCAGAGCATGGGCGACCTGCAGCAGGACCAGCAGGGCCTGCGCGACCGGCTGAAGAAACTGCAGGAAGAACTCGCCAAGCGCGGCATGGGGCCGGGCCAGCGCGGCCAACAGGGGCAGCAGGGCCAGCAAGGTCAGCGCGGCGAACAAGGGCAGGGCCAGCAGGGTCAAGGCGGCGACCAGGGCGACGGCGAGGACGGGCTCGATCAGGCCGATAACGCGATGGGCGATGCCACCGGCCGGCTCGGCGAGGGCAATGCCGATGGGGCGGTGGACTCGCAAGGTCGCGCGCTGGACGCGCTGCGCAAGGGTGCCCAGAGTCTGGCCGAGGCCATGCAGCAGGGTGACGGCGATCAGCCGGGCGACGGCCCCGGCAATCCCAGAGGCCGCCAGCAGGGCGCGGCCAACTCGACCGATCCGCTGGGACGGCCGATGCGCAACAACGAGTTCACCGACGATTATACCGTGAAGATCCCCGGCGAGATCGACGTGCAGCGGGTGCGCCGGATCCTCGAAGAACTGCGCCGCCGTCTCGGCGATCCGTCCCGTCCGCAGATCGAACTCGATTACATCGAGCGGCTGTTGAAGGATTATTGATTTCGCCGGATGCGTAGGGTGGGCAAAGGCGCATAGCGCCGTGCCCACCATTTTTCGCGGTTGTCGAGAATGGTGGGCACGCTTCGCTTTGCCCACCCTACGGATTCGGGCTTGGCTAGGCCTTCTTCGCCGCCAGCGCGTCCGCGACCGCGGTGCGGATGTCGTGCACCGAGAACGGCTTCGTCACCACGTCGTGCACGATGGCGCTGAGGCCGGAGGCGCGTTCGCGCTGATCTGCGAAGCCCGTCATCAACAGGATCTTCAGGTTGGGAAAATCGCGCGCCGCCGTCAGCGCCAGTGCGATGCCGTCCATCACGGGCATCTGGATGTCGGTCAGCAGCAGGTCGAACGTGCCCTGTTCGCGGGTCAGGATATCGAGCGCTTCGGCGCCGTCCTCGGCGGTGACGGTCTCGTGGCCGTCCATGGCGATGGCGCGCGCCACCAGCGAGCGCATGGAATCTTCGTCATCGGCAATCAGCACGCGTGGCATGAAGTCGTCTCTCTCGCCTCAGCGGAACAGGCGGGCCTTGTTCAGGCATGGCCGGCCAGATCCCGCTTGTTGAAAAAGCGTACGTCAATATTGCGGCCTTCGGGCGGCGGCGAAGCCAGCCGCGACTTGAAGTAGGCGCGCTCGCCGGGGTTGAGCACCGGCTGCTCGAGCACCGCGTTCCAGGCGTAGACCTCCGCGCCCTGCGCGTCGCGGACGGAAAAGCGCAGCCGCGGCAATTCGACCGGCCTTTTGGTCTCGCCGATGATCGTGCCTTCGATGACCAGGACCGGCTTGCCGTCCACGGTCTCGTTGGTGATCTTGATGTCCTTGAACGCCAGCCCGCGCAGGTTCACTTCCAGCCCGACCATCTTGTAGAACGTCGCGGTTTGCGGCAGCAGCCGCACGACATCGGCGCGCCAGATCATCAGCCCCAGTATCAGCGCGCCCATCGCGGCGCAGGCGGTCGGCAGGCCGACGGCCGGCATGAAGGGGATGCGGGGCAGGGACGGCAGCCGGAAAAGGCGGGCCAACCGCTGGCGGTGCGTGGTGATCGGGATTTCCTCATGGTCCTCCGCATCCAGCCGGGCGGCCGACGGCCAGTCGCTGTCGCCGCCTGGTTGCGAACCTTCGCCCTCGGCCGGCCAGCCGGCCGAAATCGAGGGGCTGTCGACAACAGGGGCGTCCTGCCCCTCCTCCTCGCGCGCCAGCGCTTCCCATTCGGCCGCGGCATCGTTTGCGGCCGGCTGGCTCGATTGCGCCATCGCCGGCACGGCGGCGGCCATTTCGATCGCGTCTTCGGGCCGCGCCAGCCAGGTTTCCTTGCATCGGGAGCAGCGCACGGTACGTCCCCCGGCGCCCAGGGTGGCCGGATTGATGGCGTAAGATGTTGTACAATGGGGGCAAATGATATGCATGGAGCCCAACTCACCCGTGTCTTTGCCCGGATGCTACATAGCGACTGTTAACGAATCGGAAACCATAACGGTCGCAAAACCGTTTTGTCCGGTCAGTACCCAAACCGGCGGGCTACGAGCCCAAGGTTCAGGTTCGGGTCCAGGTTCAAGTCCGGGGTTTCCGGCCACGGTTCATGTCGAGCGGAGCTGAGCTTGGTTCGGTTCGAAAATGTCGGTTTGCGGTACGGGCTCGGCCCGGAGATTTTGCGCGACCTCTCCTTCCTGATCCCGGCCCATTCCTTCCAGTTCCTCACCGGTCCCTCGGGCGCGGGCAAGACCTCGTTGCTGCGGCTGTTGTTTCTGTCGCTGCGGCCGACGCGCGGCCTCGTCAACCTGTTCGGCCAGGACGTCTCGCTGCTCGGCAAGGATCAGGTCGCGAACATGCGCCAGAAGATCGGCATCGTGCTGCAGGATTTCCGCCTGCTCGATCACATGACGACCTATGAGAACGTGGCGCTGCCGTTCCGCGTGATGGGCCGCGAAGAATCCAGCTATCGCCGGGAGGTGATCGACCTCCTGAAGTGGGTCGGCCTCGGCGAGCGCATGGATGCGCTGCCGCCGATCCTGTCGGGCGGCGAGAAGCAGCGCGCCGCGATCGCGCGCGCGGTGATCTCGCGGCCGCAATTGTTGCTGGCGGACGAACCCACCGGCAGCGTCGACCCGACGCTCGGCCGGCGCCTGCTGCGGCTGTTCATCGAATTGAACCGGCTGGGCACCGCGGTCATCATCGCGACCCACGACATCACGCTGATGGACCAGTACGAGGCGCGGCGGATGGTGCTGCACCAGGGGCGGTTGCACATCTATGAGTAGGGTCGGTGACGAACATGGGACGCTGGTGGATCTCGGGACGGAGCGCCCGCAGGTCCCGGCGCGCGCGCGCAACATGTCGCCGATCGTGCCGCGGGCGTCGATCTCCGGCCGCGCGCTGGTCGCGGTCGTCGCCATCATGACGTTCCTCGCTTCCATCACCACCGGCACCGTGCTGCTCGTCAGCGCATCGGCCGCGGAATGGCAGTCGGAAGTCGCCAGCGAAATCACCATGCAGGTGCGCCCGCAGGCAGGGCGCGATCTCGATCGCGACGTGACCGCGGCGGCGGAGGCGATGCGGACGCAGCCCGGCATCGTCCAGGTCAAGCCGTTCAGCAAGGACGAATCGGCCAGGTTGCTCGAGCCGTGGCTCGGCAGCGGGCTGTCGATCGAGCAGTTGCCGGTGCCGCGCGTCGTCGTGGCGCGCGTCCAGCCCGGCACCACGCTCGACCTTGCGGCATTGCGCTCCAGGGTGACCCAGGTGGCGCCGTCGGCGAGCGTCGACGATCATCGCGCCTGGATCGAGCGCATGCGCTCGATGACCGGCGCCACCGTGTTCGCCGGCATCGGTATCCTCGTGCTGGTGATCGCGGCGACGATCATCTCGGTTTCGTTCGCGACCCGCGGTGCGATGGCGGCGAACCGCCCGATCGTCGAGGTGCTGCACTTCGTCGGCGCCGGCGACCGCTATATCGCCAACCATTTCCTGCGGCATTTTCTCAGGCTCGGGCTGGAGGGCGGGGTGATCGGCGGCGGCGCCGCGATGCTGGGTTTCGGCTTCTCCGAATCGATCGCCGCCTGGTTCTCGGGCACCCCCGTCGGCGATCAATTCGCCGCGCTGCTGGGGACGTTTTCGCTGCCGCCGTCGGGCTATCTGGCGCTCGCGGTACAGGCCGTGGCGATCGCCGCCATAACCGGCTGGGCCTCGCGGCGAACGCTGTTCGCCACGCTGGACGACATCGATTGATTCGGCGAATGGCGTTTTCCGGCGAAGCATGTTCTGGGGACATGATCCGGGGTAGGCCGGGACTCCACTTCGCCTGAAAACGTTCTAGAATTGTACGTGGGAAGAGGGATCGCCGGGCCATATGGATTTGCAGCACGACAGCACGCCGAGGGCGCCGGCCGCGCGGCCGCGCGGATGGCTGCGCGCGGCCATCGTCGGCACCATGGCGATCCTGTTCGTCGGCGCGGCCGTGGGCTTCATCGCCTTTCTCTCGCAATTGCGCGGCGTCGAAATCAAGCCTGCGCGCAACGCCGACGGGATCGTGGTGCTGACCGGCGGCTCGTCGCGAGTGTCGGATGCGATGGAATTGCTGGCCGGCGGTTTTGGCAAGCGACTGTTGATCTCGGGCGCGCATCCGACCAATGCCCTGAGCGACATTTCGCGCTCGCTGCCCGACAACCAGTCGCTGCTGTTGCGCTGTTGCGTCGATCTCGACCGTTCCGTCAATACCAGGAGCAACGCTGCCGAGACACGCCGCTGGGTCCGCGAGCGCGGCTTCAAGTCGCTGATCGTGGTGACGTCGAACTACCACATGCCGCGGGCGATCGTGGAGCTGTCGCATGCGATCCCCGACGTCACGCTGATTCCGTTCGCGGTGGTCGGCGACCGATGGCGCGACGAGCCGTGGTGGACCAGCGGCACGACGCTGCGTCTCTTGCTGTCGGAATATGTCAAATATGTCGCCGCCGAAGTGCGGGTGCGGCTGGCCGGTGCCGGCATCGATCTGGTGCCCGAACTTTCCGATCCGCCCGCGCCCGCGCCGGCGCAGCGCCGGCCGGCGACGGCGCAGGCCAACTAGGGCGCGTTTCATCCGCGAATGGTGCGTCCGGCTCCGTGTCGACGTGCCCTCCAAAGCGGACATTAGTCAGACCGATCGGCATGTTAGCTTTAGGCCGGATGCCGACATGCCGAGTGCGACAGCGGTCGTCCTGGCTTACGTTTCACTTTCCGGGGCGCCCTGTGCTTCGCGACGCCACACGCCCGGGCTGACGCCGACCAGCATCGAAAATACTCGCGTAAAGTGACTTTGACTGGCAAACCCGGCCGATATCGCGATTTCAGCAAGCGATAGGCCGCGAATGGTCATCAACTGCTTGGCAGTGCTCACGCGTTGGCGAAGGAGCCACTGATGTGGTGGCAGGCCGACGGAGGTTCGAAATGCTCGAGAAAAATGGCTAACCGAGAGGTCGAACTCAGCGGCGATTTCCTGCAACGTAAGTTTCCCGCTGAGATCAGATTCGAGCCTTTCACAGGCCCGCTTCGCCTGCCAGGGAGCAAGACCGCCGCGCGCGTGCTCGGCGTTTCGCAGTCCGCCATACGTCTGAGCGACGTGCGCTGTGAACGCAAGCATCATGTGATCGACGAAAAGCTGGTTCGCTTCGGATGGCCGGCGCAATGCCTGCAAGAGCGATGCGCCGATGTGATGCACAGCCTCATCGTGAAAGCCGGTGCCGTACTGATAGTCGAGTTGACCGACGCGCCGGACGCCGAACTGCCCTGCGATGCCGTTGAGAGCCAAAGCCGGAATGTAGAAATTAAGGGAGTGAAATGGCTTATCGATCAGATAGCGCGGGTCCTCCTTCATGTCGTAAATATAGGTCTGACCTACCCGAATATCGGGCTTGATCACGCACTTGCCATGCTCCCAGTATTCGCAGTCGGGGTAATCGCGCAATTTCAAGCTAAAGATATAGGCATCTTCGGGTGCAATTCTGCCGCACAGCCCTGGAACGGGGTTGTCATCCCGCGTTTCGGTGGCTGCGACCTCGGCGCCACGCACTGACCGCGTGATCAGCGATGACGGTGCGTTCTGAAGGTGCAGGAGCTCTTTCCACTTCTGACCGTGAAAACCGCTCTGTGCCATATGGGTCAACTCTTCGGTAACGCGGACTGGCGGATTAGCTATTATTGCCGCGCTGTCACCCCATTATCGTGGATCAGCGAGGATCCGTCCAGTTCGACTGACAACCGGATGTTTTACAATGCGATTTCAAGGTGTCGTGGATGTCCCCGTCCGCTGCAATCCACAGTCGAAATGTCTGATTGGGGATTAGGGCTGGACGGATGTAGTAGGTATACGCGGACACGCTAATTGTTTTCCGCTCCAACACTCGTTAGTTGGCCGAAGAGATGCCAACTATCCCCCTGGAAGCGCATGAGCTGCATTTGCTCGATAGGGGAATAGTCAGTCGGCGATGTCTTGAACCTGATTCCAGGCAGCGCAACACCAGAAACCATATCCAGGTTTGCTGCTTGTCGCATGACGTTTTTGCGTGTGAGGTCGTCGCCGCATTGCTTCAGGACTTGGAGCAAAGTCTCTGCGATACTGTATCCGGAGACGGTCAACGCATCGGCAGCATCTCCTTCCGGAAAGAAGTTCGACATGAAAGCGCGAAACTCGTTCATGCCTGCATCGTCTTTCCACTGAGGATCGTTCGGATCTTTCAGATAGGCAGCGCTCATTATCCCCTGAGAATTTTCCAATCCGGCTGGCTTCAGCACCGCACTGACCGAGACTGAAACGTTTGTGATAAAATGCACGGGCCTCCAACCCAGATCACCAATCTTCTTGATCGCCTGAGCTGCAAACTTGGGTGTAGCAATGTTCACGAAAACGTCGGGGTTAGACGTCTTGATCTGCACGATCTGAGGATCGATAGAAGGCTGTGAAACATCGAAGGGGACTTCAGCAGTGACTATTTGAGACTTCGCGCTGCCAAAGACCTCGTTGAAGCCGACTAGATAGTCCTTTCCGAAATCGTCATTCTGAAACAGAATACCTACTTTCTTGCCGGGATAATTTTTTAGAATGTAGCGCGCATAGATCCGCGCTTCGTCTCGGTAGCTGGGAAGCCAAGCCATGCTCCAGGGAAAGTTTTTTGGATCTGCCCACTTGCTGGCGCCACTACCAAAAAACAGATGCGGCACTCCACGTTGATGCATATAGCGCTGAATTGCCGAGTTGCCCGGCGTTCCTACGACGCCGGCGATTGCCAAAACCTCATCGCTTTCAACCAGCTTGCGCGCTTGTTCGACGGTTTTTGGGGGGCTGTAGGCATCATCGTAAGACAGGATCGTTACCTTCCGGCCATTTATTCCCCCCTTCTCATTCAACATCTTGAAGTACGCAACGAACGTCTTTGAGATCGCCGCATACGCGGAGGCCGGCCCACTGTAAGGACCGATATTGCCGATCTTGATCTCGGTATCACTTGCGCCAGCATCATAGATTTTCTGAGCAAAGGCTGTAGCTGGGCTTCCTGCAAGAATTCCTGTGATTTGAAGAGTCGCCCAAAAGGCTTTCGTATGCAGCATGACTTCCTCAGCGCCCTGAGCTTAACACTTTGACATGTAACTCCTCATTCTGGCCAGAACAGCGGCGTCAGGGGGGCAGTCTTTCATGAGCTAGCCGGCAGCCTTCCTGACTTAATTGTCGGAAAGTTCTCACCTCTTCTGCCCCATGTCCGGCTCCATAAGCTGACGCGGGAGTTCAAACGGCAAACGGCTACGGGTCAGTCATTAACAGACATGCCCAGTCTCGACCTTCGAGGTCCGCTTCGCCGCCAATGGCGGATACTGGCTGTCGCGGCCAGTGGATTTCATTTCAGTCGGCTCTGCGAGTCACACCCCAGCTCAACGGTCGCTGTTCTCTGCGGGAAGAGACGGTTGATGTTGATCGTGCAGCATCGCCGCGAGCCGATGCAGTTGGGAATCGCGAAAACCTTCCGCCTCGATCGCCTTTACGGTAGCCACAACATAGTCGCGGTTGACGCCGGACTGTCCGTGCCCTTGCAGCACATGACGCAACTGCTCTGCGAGCGACAGCCGCCCGGCATATTGCACATGGCCGCGGTCGACCACATAGACGAGGGCGCTGACGCGCTGGCGAGCTTCGTTTTCCAGCCACACCGATCGTTTCACCTCGCGGTAGACCGAGGTGACCTGCTCGCGCTCGCGCAAATAGGCGATGGTCGCGGCACTGTTCCTTTCCGCGACGCGGAACGCGACTCCGCGGCAGGCGCCGCCGCGGTCGAGGCCGAGCACGAGGCCCGGCTTCTCCGGCGTGCCGCGATGGACAAAGGAATAGACGCAGAGCGCGCGGTGTTCGCCGATCAGCCGCGCCGGAACCCGTTCGATGAATTCGAACCCCGGGCGCCACATCAGGGAGCCGTAACCGAACACCCAGAGGTCGCCTGTCGAGAATTCCGTATCGTTGAGTGTCTTCGCGGACATGCCCTGCACCGCTACCAGAACGGGACCGCAAAGCGAAGTGATTTCAATGCCTTTTGTTGTGGCGAGTGAACGCTTACATTTGACAAAATCGCTAGTCAAAGGACGCCGCATGCCTGACATGACCCCCGCGCCGCGCCGGCGCCCGCTGTGGCGCCTCTTCATCATGCCCGCACTGCTCGTCGTCGCCGCCGCGGCATGGAGCGCGTTCTGGTTCTATGCCGCTTCCGAGGTCGGCGTGCGCGCCGATGCGTGGGCGGTGCAGGAGGCAAAAGCCGGCCGGGTCTATGCCTGCGGCAAGCGCTCGGTGGCCGGCTTCCCGTTCCGCTTCGAAGTCCGCTGCGACGACGCCAGCGTTTCGCTGGTTTCGCAAGTGGCGGGCGCGCAGACGCCGTTCACCGCGCGGCTCGGCGAGATCATGGTGATCGCGCAGATCTACCAGCCGAAACTCCTGATCGCCGAGTTCAAGGCGCCGGCGACTCTGGCCGATCGCGGTCAGCCGCCGTCGATGAAGGTGAACTGGACCAGCGGCCGCAGCAGCGTGACCGGTCTGCCAGACGTTCCGCAGCGCGCTTCCATCGTGTTCGACAATCCCTCGATCGACCGCATCAACGGTCCTGTGCAGACGCCGCTCGCGCGCGCCGGCCATATCGAGCTGCACGGCCGCCTTGCCGATGGCTCGACCAAGGATCAGCCTGTGATCGATACGGTGCTGCAGATATCGGGCGGCAGCTTGCAGGAGGTGCACCCGGTGCTCGCGGCGCCGTTCGACGCCGATATCCAGACCAAGCTCACCGGGTTGAAGGATTTTTCGCCGAAGCCTTGGCCGGAACGGTTCAGGGAATTGCAGGCGGCGGGCGGCCGTGTCGAGATCGTGCGATCGCGGATTCAGCAGGGCGATCTGATCTCGGTTGCCGCGGGCACGTTGAGCCTCAACGCCCAGGGGCGGATCGACGGCGAATTGCAGATGACGGTGGCGGGCATCGAGAAAGTGATTCCAGCGTTGGGAATCGAAAAAATGCTGGAGGAGGGCGTGCCACAGGCAACGCTCGATCGCGTAGCCCCGGGCGTCAAGACGCAGGACCTCAACAATCTGTTCGGCGCGCTCGACAGGGCGATCCCGGGGCTCGGCAAGGTCGTCAAGCAGAACGCCAATACAGGCGTCGCCGCCGGCATCAATTCGCTCGGCAAGGAGGCGGAACTCGAAGGCAAGAAGGCCCGCGCCTTCCCGCTGCGCTTCGTCGACGGCGCGGTGTTTCTCGGACCGCTGAAAGTGGGGCAGGTGCCACCGCTGTTTTGAGACCGTAGGATGGGTAGAGCGCAGCGAAACCCATCACCGCAGTTGACGGCAGCGATGGGTATCGCTTCGCTCCACCCATCCTACGGGTGCTTTCGGCATTACGCGCGAATCTCTCCACGTCATTGCGAGCGAAGCGAAGCAATCCACGCCTCCACACGGGGATAGATGGATTGCTTCGCTTCGCTCGCAATGACGGCCGAGAGAACGGCGCGTAAGCGACGAAGCCGTATCGCCTCACTCCGCCTTCTTCAACGGCGGATGCGGCCGGCCGAAATCCGGCGCCGCCGAATCCTGGCCGATCTCGACGATGCCGCGGCGGATGGCGCGGGTGCGGCTGAAATGCTCGAACAGCGCTTCGCCGTCGTTGCGGCGGATGGCGCGGGTGAGTTTTGAGAGATCCTCGTTGAAGGTGCCGAGCATTTCCAGCACGGCTTCCTTGTTGTTCAGGAACACGTCGCGCCACATCGTCGGGTCAGACGCCGCGATGCGGGTGAAATCGCGAAAACCGCCGGCGGAGAATTTTATCACTTCAGAGGACGTCACCTGCGCCAGCTCGTCAGCGGTGCCGACGATGGTGTAGGCGATCAGGTGCGGCAGGTGGCTGGTGATCGCCAGCACCAAATCGTGGTGATCAGGCGTCATGGTCTCGACCTTGGCACCCATGCCGGCCCAGAACGCGCGCAGCGCTTCGATGGCCGTAAGGTCGGTCCCTTCAGGCGGCGTGAGAATGCACCAGCGGTCGATGAAAAGTTCGGCGAAACCGGAATCCGGACCGGAGTGCTCAGTGCCCGCGACAGGATGGGCCGGAACGAAATAAACGTTTGCCGGCAGATGCGGCGCCATCTCTCGGACGATCGCGCCCTTGACGGAGCCGACGTCGGACACGATCGCGCCGGCTTTGAGGAACGGTGCGATCTCCTGCGCGACCGGCCCGCAGGCGCCGACCGGGATGCAGAGGATCACGAGGTCGGCGTCCGCAACGGCTTCCGCGTTGGTCTCCAGCACGCGGTCGACGATGCCGAGTTCGGTCACCCGCGCGCGGGTTTTCTCCGAACGCGCGGTGGTGACGATTTCGCTGGCAAGCCCCTGGGCCCGCGCGGCGCGCGCGATCGAACCGCCGATCAGGCCGAAGCCGATCAGCGCGACGCGTCGGAAAATCGGCGCCGTGTTCACTTGGCCGCCATGAAGTCGCGCAGGCCATCGACGACAAGGCGATTGGCCTCCTCGGTGCCGATGGTCATGCGCAGCGAATGCGGCAGGCCGTAATTGTTCAGCGCCCGCAGCACCAGGCCGCGCCTGGTGAGGAACGCGTCTGCGTCCGCCGAAGTCTTGCCCTTCTCCTGCGGGAAGTGGATCAGCACAAAATTCGCCACGCTCGGCGTCACCTTGAGCCCGAGCTTGCCGATCTCTTCCGTCAGCCAGTTGCGCCACTGCTCGGTGAACGCCTTCGACATCTGGACATGCGCGGTGTCCTCGATCGCGGCCACCGCCGCCAGCATCGCCGGCGTCGAGACGTTGAAGGGCCCGCGGATCCGGTTGACGGCGTCGATGATGTTGGCGGGGCCGAACATCCAGCCGATCCGCAAGGCCGCCAGCCCGTGAATCTTGGAGAACGTATGGGTCATCACGGTGTTTTCGGTGGTCGCCACCAGCTCCAGCCCGAGTTCGTAATCGTTGCGCGACACGTAGTCGGCATAGGCGGCATCCAGCACCAGCAGCACATGCGGCGGCAGACCTGCACGCAGCCGCTTGACCTCGTCGAACGGCACGTAGGTCCCGGTCGGGTTGTTCGGATTGGCCAGCCACACCAGCTTGGTCTTCGGCGTCACGCGCGCAAGGATGGCGTCGACGTCGGCGGTGAAGTTGGTCTCGGGCGCGACGATGTTCCTGGCGCCGTTCGCCATGGTGGCGATCGGGTACACCAGAAAACCGTGCGCGGTGGAGATCGCCTCATCCCCATGGCTGAGATAGGTGTGCGCCAGGAGATTGAGGATTTCGTCCGAGCCGGCGCCGCAGATGATGCGGTTGGGATCGAGCCCATAAGCGCGGCCGATCGCCTCGCGCAGCACCCGTGACGTGCCTTCCGGATAGTCCTCCAGATGCGCCGCCGCCTGCTTGTAGACTTCCATCGCTTTCGGCGACGGCCCGAACGGGGTCTCGTTGGCGGACAGCTTGAACACCTTGCGGCCCGGCTCCGGCACCGGCGTCTTGCCGGGCGTGTAGGGCGCAATATCGAGAATGCCGGGATTCGGCACGGGGCGGTTCATCTTCTGGCTCCGGATATTCAAGGCGGCTTAGGACTTGGCGGCTTAAGACTTGGCTGCCCCGTTAGGGGGCACCGTATAGCGCGTTGCGTGGCTGCCGACGAGGGCCGAGGAGCGCACCGAGGCGCCGGCCTGGATCAGGGCCGCCTTGATCTTCTCGAAGCCGGTGCCGGCATCCGACACCAAGAGCGCCGCGCCGTCGAAGGCGGTATCGGGCACGGCGACGATTTCGGCAAGCGGCGCCAGCGCGCGGGCGGTATCGGCATTCCAGCCGGCGACGCGCACGCTCCACATCTGGACTTCCGTCACCATGGCATCGTCGGCGACCCGCGAGATCACGAACACCGGGAGCGCTGCCGGATGATCGGCGCGTTCGAGAAACGGCAGCCGGGCGATGATTTTTGGCGCGCCGTCCGTCTCGAGCAAATTCCACCACGGCGTGCGGCTCGAAATCGCCGAGACCAGCGCGAGATCGCCCTTCGATTTCGCCGCCGCTTCCACCGCGGCCTGCGCGCTGAAATGGCCCACATAAGGCACGACAAAGCCGAAGTGAAAGCGCGCCGAATCCCGCATCGCGGGTTCGCCGACCGAGACGTCCGCATGCACCGCGAACGGCGCCTGGACATAAGTGAAGGTCGAGATGATGACGCGCCAGATGCTCTCGATGGTGTCGAGCGGCAGGATGCCGCGATGGCGCTGCACCAGTTGCCGCATCATGCTGGCCTCCCGCGCCGGGCGGAACGCGGAGCCGACTTCCTGGGTCTGCTTCACCTGGATCAGCCGGTCGATGATGTCGCCGCGCGCCATCAAGAGGCGATGGACCTGCTCGTCGATCGCATCGATCTCCTTGCGCAATTCCTGCAGTGAGGGCGGGGCGGGGGGGGCCTTGGACATCGTGAAAACCTTGGTGCCGGAACAGCCCGATGCGCCCGGCAGACAGTCGCATTGATTAGGAAAGACGGGCGCCGAAAGCAAAGAGAAACGTCACGGGGGAGCCCTGCACGATCCGGTTAACCATGGTGTCCGGCCCCCGCCTGCCTTGACGAAATGCTTAGGCCGGACTAGCTTTGTTCCATTCCGTGGTCATTTGAGCCGGCCGGCTTGCAGCCACGTTAAACAACTCGCTAAACAGGCCGGGGACAGAGTTGATCCCGGCCGAACCTTTCGTTCAGGCCGGGTTTTTTATGGCCTGATTCTGTCCGTAGAGCCTCCGCGAGGAGGAAGGTCGCCACGATGACAAACGTGCATCCGATACCGAGCCCCTCGATCCTCAACGAGGATCGCGCCCATGAGGCCGACCATCCGACGTCGCTGGTGGCGAAGTTCGGGATGGATCAGCCGCTGAAGCTCGATTGCGGCATTGATCTCGCGCCGTTCCAGATCGCCTATCAGACCTATGGCGAACTGAACGCCGACCGCTCCAACGCCATTCTGATCTGCCATGCGCTGACCCTCGATCAGCATGTCGCCAATGTGCATCCTCTGACCGGCAAGGCCGGCTGGTGGGAAATCATGGTCGGTCCCGGCCGTCCGCTCGATACCGACAGATACTTCATCATCTGTGCGAATGTGATCGGCGGCTGCATGGGATCGACCGGCCCGGCGTCGACCAATCCGGCCACCGGAAAGCCCTGGGGGCTGGATTTTCCTGTCATCACCATCCCCGACATGGTCCGCGCGCAGGCCATGCTGCTCGATCGGCTGGGCATCGAAACGTTGTTGTGCGTGACCGGCGGATCGATGGGCGGCATGCAGGTGCTGCAATGGACCGCCGCCTATCCGGAGCGCGTGTTTTCGGCGCTGCCGGTCGCCTGCTCGACACGCCATTCGGCGCAAAACATTGCGTTTCACGAACTCGGCCGACAGGCTGTCATGGCCGATCCGGACTGGCATCATGGGCGCTATTTCGAACGCAGCACCCATCCGCATCGTGGATTGGCCGTGGCGCGGATGGCCGGGCACATCACCTATCTCTCCGACGCCGCGCTGCATCGCAAGTTCGGACGACGGATGCAGGATCGCGAGTTGCCGACCTTCTCGTTCGATGCGGATTTCCAGGTCGAAAGCTATCTACGCTATCAAGGCTCGTCCTTTGTCGAGCGTTTTGATGCCAACAGCTATCTCTATCTGACGCGCGCGATGGACTATTTCGATATCGCCGCCGACCACAGCGGCGTGCTGGCACAGGCGTTTCGCGGCATCAAGACCCGCTTCTGCGTGGTGTCGTTCACCTCGGACTGGCTGTTCCCGACCTCGGAATCGCGGGCGCTGGTGCATGCGCTGAACGCCTCGAGCGCGCGGGTGTCGTTCGCCGAGATCGAAACCGATCGTGGCCACGACGCCTTCCTGCTCGATGTGCCGGAGTTTTTTGACATTGCCCGCGCCTTCCTGGAATCAGCCGGCAAGGCGCGTGGTCTCGGTAGTACAGGTAGCTGACATGGCGCTTCAGGAACAGGCGTTGCCGCTCGGCGGCATAGCTCCGGACCGCACGGGCAAGTATCGCACCGATCACCTGCTGGTCGCCGACATGATCGGACGCGGCTCAAAAGTGCTCGATGTCGGCTGCGGCGACGGCGAGTTGCTGCAACTCCTGGAGAGCCGCGGCATCGACGGCCGCGGCATTGAGCTGTCGCGCGAGGGTGTCAACCACTGCGTCGCCAAGGGGCTCGCGGTGGTGCAGGGCGATGCCGACACCGACCTCGTCAATTATCCGGATGACGCTTTCGACTACGTGATCCTGTCGCAGACGCTGCAGGCGACGCGGCAGCCGAAGGTCGTGCTGGAGAACCTGCTGCGGATCGGCCGGCGCGCCATCGTCTCGTTTCCGAACTTCGGCTTCTGGAAGATGCGGCTGCAGCTCCTCGTCGGCGGCCACATGCCGCGCACCGAGAATTTGCCGGCGACCTGGTACGACACGGCCAACATCCACTTCTGCACCATCAAGGATTTCGTCGAACTGTGCGACGCGATCAACGTCAAGATGGAGCGCGCGGTGGCGCTCGATCTCTACGGCCGCCCGGTGCCGCTGAACCTGCCCTGGTGGGTCTGGAACATGTTCGGCGAGCAGGGAGTGTTTTTGCTGAGCCGGGGCGGGGCGGGGAAGTGACAGCCTAAACCACCGCCGCCACCGTCGACCTCGGATCGCGCACCGGCCATCTCCCGGCCTCGACCAGCGCAATGAACCGTTCCACCATCTCGTTGAACAGCGCCGGCTCCTCCAGATTGAGCACGTGGCCCGACTTCGGAAAGAACGAGAGCCCGGCGGCCGGCAGATGTTGTTTCAGGAACAGGCTCGGCCCGATGCAATTGTCGTCCTCGTCGCCGCACAGGATCAGCGCCGGCGTCGGCACGCGCCGGATCGCATCCGTCATGGTGTAGATCGAGGGACGCTGGCCCTGAAAGCTGCGCATCGTATTGGCCGAGCCTTTGGCGTCATGCCGCGCCAGCGCGGCGTAGAAATCGGCATGGCCGCGCGGGTCCTTCAGCAGAAACGGAATCCGGCTCGGCGCCTCGCGCGTCACCTTGGCGACTTCGGCCGAGCCGATCGCCTCATACTGCTCGGCATTGGCCCGGCACTGCGCGCGGAAGGCGTCGAGATTTTCTAGCTCCGAACCGGCGCCCACCGCAGCGAGCGTCATCGACAGCGCGCGGTCGGCCGCGTTGAGGCCGATCTGCAGCGACGAATAGGAGCCCATCGACAGGCCGACGAAATGCGCCTTGGCAATGCCGAGGTGATCGAGCACGGCGAGCGCGTCGGCATAGAAGTGCTTGTAAGTGTAGACGGCGGCGTCAGGCGGCACGTCGGATGGCGTATAGCCGCGTGCCGAATAGGCGATGCAGCGGTGGCCGCGCGAGAAGTAGCGCATCTGCGGCTCCCAGTTGGTGTGGTCGGCCGCGAACTCGTGCAGGAAGATGATCGGCGTCCCGCTTCCCGCCTCCTCATAGTGAAGACGCACGTTATCTTTGGCGACGGCATGGGGCATTCGGATTCCTCTCCATTTTCTTGTTTTTACGTAACATCATTACGTGGCGGGCCGGCAAAATTGCAATTAATTCTCGCGGCTGCAATGCGGCAGTTTAGTTTCATTTTCGCCATTGAATCATCGCGGAAGCACCCCGGAATCGATTCCCGGCCGCCACATGAAATCTTCCTCTCGTCACATCGCAACGCAAAACGCCGGCCGCGTTCGTTCGTAGACGAACGCAAAGGGGAAGTGGGGGCTACAGAGGATTTAGTATGCGTCAGTTGTTTGCGTTTCGCCGGTCGCTTCGTTTCATCGCGCTGGCACTGTGTTCGGTTTCTATCGTTGCATTCGTCACTCCAGCTTCGGCACGGCCTCAACACGGCGCAGGGCGACACGCTCGCGCTTATCACGCCGGCCATCATGCGAAGCATCATTATGCCCATCGCCACCATCGCCATGCGATCAGGATGTCGCGCGGGGTTGTGCCAATGCAGGCTGGCGGCTTTGCCGGCACCAACCCGAGCTTCATGGAAAGCAACCCCCAGATGGTGGCGCCCGGCGGCTTCGGCGCGCCCAACGTCGTCACTGAGGCGCGCGCCGATCGCGGCCGTCGTTCCCGGCTCAAGCACGCCGCGCACGCGTCGCGCTGGGAGCGTGGCGTAGCGCAGATGCAGGCGCGCGGTCTTGCCGATGCCAATGCAAGCGTCGCACCGAATGCAAGCGTCGCAACGAGCGCAAGCGTCGGGCCGAATTCAACCATGACGCCGCCCGGCGGCACGATGGCGTCCAGCTTCACCTCATCGAACGTCGTCGCCGAGGCGCGCCGTCATCTCGGCGGTAACCCGACGGGACGCGGCAGCCTGTGGTGCGCGCGGTTCATGAACATGGTTCTGCAGCATTCCGGCTATCGCGGCACCGGCTCGGACATGGCGAACTCGTTCGCGAAATACGGCCAGCGCGTTTCCGGCCCGCAGGTCGGCGCGATTGCGGTGATGACGCGCGGCCGCCGCGGCGGCCATGTCGGCATCATCACCGGCATCGATGCCAAGGGCAATCCGATCATGATCTCCGGCAACAATGGCAACCGCGTCCGCGAAGCCCCGGTCTCGCGCGGCCGGATCTACGCCTACGTCATGCCGACGAGCTGATCGCAGGACTCGTAGGGTGGGCAAAGCGCAGCGTGCCCACCATTACCCCGAGGGGGGCGCTGTGGTGGGCACGCTTCGCTTTGCCCACCCTACGAGCGGATGGAATACCCGGTAGCGTCTATCCGTTCGGATGATTCAAGTCGGCCTTGGATTGGCCGCCCGGCATCGCCTCGTCTCCGACGACGTGCAGTACGAACCGTTTAGGCGCGCGTTTGCCCCCGCCATCGGCTGGGGCCAATGTCTTTCGGCTTGCCCGCTTTGGTCGTGGCGCTGTCAGGTTCTCGGAAGAGCGAAACTGCGCGTAATCCCGGCAAAATAGCCAGCACGAAATCTGAAAGACGCCGTGGGTGATGAACAGCGCGGCCAGCACGTCGATCGACTAATGACAGTGGCCCAGCAGCACGACTGAACCGAAGAAGCCAGTCAGGGCGAGATAGAGCGCACAACTGTAATTTTGCGCGCGATAGCCGCGTGTGAAGCACGCCACATCTCGGAAATCCGTCTCGCTGGGGCGGTGAGGCCTATCCGGATGCCCGCCGGGTTCTCACGACCGTGAAGATGCTTCGTGGGGCGTGCGGCACGTAACAGTAGAGCCGTCCGATGAAGTCATTTTCCACGTGCGACGAAAACGTCCTGAAACGAACCGATGGTATAATGCTCCGACGCTAAATGTCCGGCGGCTATTTGATTCACCAGGTATTTGCCTGATTGAGGCATAGGTGTCGTCATGCGCGAAGATTTTGCTTCTTCCAGTTTCCTTGCGGTTATCGTGCTGAGTTTGATTGTGATTTGCACCGGGCTTTTCGCACTTGGAATCTGAAATCATTCGCTTCACGGAAGCGGTTCGACCTTCGCCGCCATGTCGGGAGCGCGTGTGACCCGGTATGTCGCGTTGCCGCATTTGAGGACCCAGACGGCGCGGTCCGGCCGGGAGCGCTTTTTGTCCCTGGTGGCGCCGAGCGCCTTGTCACAGGTGAACCCCTGCGTACGAATCTGAGCCGACAGCATGGCCTGCGGCGTCTCGGCAGCAACCTGTTGCGCCCGCACCTGCGGGCTAAAAAGAACAGCTGCGATAGCTATGAATAATGATGCAGGTGTCTTGTACATGACCTCAACCCTCGGGCAGACAGGATGGGGGCGCACTAGGATCGTACAACAGTACCCGTCGGCGTGGCAAAGCCCTCCATCGTCCTGATCCGCTTTTCGAGCCACCAGCCATATTCCGGCGTCCACTCCTCGAAGCGGTTGTTGATGCCGAGATCGTGCGACCAGTGGTGGGCGATGTTGGGATTGTATTGCGACTGACGACCAACCGCGATCAGATCGGCCTGGCCGTTTTCAATGATGGCTTCGGCCTGTTCGGCCTCCAGAATGAGGCCGACGGCCATCGTGGGGATGTTTGCTTCCCTGCGAACCCTCTCGGCAAAAGGAACCTGGAAACCGAGACTGCGCGTGACCTGCGCTGCCGTTGCAGCACCGGCAATCCCGCCCGAGGAACAGTCGATCACGTCAACTCCGCGCGCCTTCAGTTCGTGCGCCAAAGCCACTGTGTCGTCCATATTCCAGCCTTCGCGGGTGCCATCGACGGATGAAACACGCACGAACAGCGGCATCGCGGCCGGGATTTCGCGCCGCACCGCCTCGACAATCTCCAGCGGCAGGCGCATGCGGCCGGCACGGTCGCCGCCGTACTCATCATTGCGTGTATTGGAAACCGGCGAGAGAAAGGACGCCAGCAGGTAGCCGTGCGCCATGTGAACCTCGACGACGTCGAAGCCAGCCTTCACCGCATTGCGCGCGGCGTTGGCCCAGGTCGCGGGCATCGCTCGGCATTCGGCCGTGGTCAACTGCCGTGGCATCAGCCAGCCCGGCGCGACTGGCTCGGCCGTCGGTCCGACCGGCTGCCAGAGTTTTGCGCCCGCTTTGAGGTTCTCCTCGGTCAGCGGTCCCATGCCCTGCATCGCAGTCTGCGAGGATGATTTTCGTCCGCCATGGGCGAGCTGGATGCCGATCGCCGTGTCCTGGCGACGCATGAACGCGACCAGCGGTTTGAAGCTTTCGGCCTGGGCCTCGTTCCAGATGCCGAGATCGTTCTCGTTGATGAGACCGACCTCCTCGACGGCGGTCGCCTCGACAAAGACCAGCCCAAATCCGCCCAGCGCATAGCGGCCGAGATGCACAAGATGGAAGGCACCGCAGCTGTGGCCGGGATCGCAGCGGTAATGGACCATCGGTGGTACGACGAGCCGGTTTTTCAGGGTGAGGTTTCGAATTGTCATGGGCTGGAAAAGCCTTGGCCGCGCCGCTCCGCCACCGGGTCCGTCCATCACTGCAGTGCCTCCCGAGATCATTGTTTTGCGCATCAAATCAGCTTCAGTTGCGCCCCGCAATCCAGGCGTCGATCCGCGGGTACTCTCCATCTTGCAGGGCAGGATTGATCAAAACCAGGGGCCCACGTAAGTTGCAGCAAATGCTGACGACCGTCACCGGCCTCGCCATGCTCGGGTGACCATGGAGCACTTCGGGGGAAATGCGTTGCGCGCAAACCCATTGAAACCTCGCCTTGCGGCCGGCGGCTGTGCGTTCGGAACGATGACGTTCGAGTTCTTCACGCCCGGCTACCCGACGATCTGCCGCGAAGCAGGCGCTGAGTTCATCCTCTATGATATGGAGCACTCAGGCGTCGGCTTCGAGACCATGAAGGCGCAATTCGCATTCTGCCGCGGGCTTGATCTGGTGCCTTTCGTCCGCGTTCCCTCAGGCGACTACCATCACATTGCGCGTGCCCTCGACATTGGTGCGATGGGCATCATGGTGCCGATGGTCGAAACACCCGAGCAGGCAAGGGCGATCGTTGACTGCACCAGATATCCGCCGGCAGGACGACGTGGCGCCGCTTTCAATGTAGCGGCGCACGATGACTATTCGGGTGGGCCCGAGACCGACAAGATCGCGAGAGCGAACGCACGCACGATGGTGATCGCGTTGGTGGAGACCGCAACAGGCATCGCGAATGTCGAGGCGATCGCGGCGGTCGACGGCGTCGACGTGGTCTGGCTTGGTCACTACGATCTGACGAACTTCCTCGGCATCCCCGGGGAGTTCGACAATCCAAAATTCCATGCCGCCGTCGATAGCCTGGTCAAGGCGTGCAGGAAGCACGGCAAGACGCCAGGCTTTCTCGCCGGCAACGAGCAATGGGCGCGCGATTTTCGCGCCAAGGGATTTCGCATGATTGCCTACGGCGTTGACACGCTATTGATGCAGGGCGCACTCGCGCATGGTATCAAGCTGTTGCGGGAGACCGTGACGAATTAGGGCGAAGTGCCACCGGTCTTTTCACGCCTGCGGATTCGCAAATTGGGCGTTGTGGAACGCCGATGTCCGTTCTGCTCGGCGGCAGCGGACATTTCACCATCGACCTGCGATGTCCGATAGGTGCCGCCAATAGCGGAATAAACAAACCAGCGGGTAACTGGCCGAGCTATCCGCGGAACCTGCGAAACCCCGAGCGATTGGCGGAGGCGCAGTCGTTAGCAGCAATCGCTCTACAGGCACGGCAATCGCTCTGGCGCACCCGCAACTCCGGTCCGTTATTTCATCACGGTGCCCGCATCCAACCGGAGAGGAAAGATGATTTGGAAAAGCATCCGTGCGATCGCACCCGCTTCTGCGTGCTGGTCCGCAATGTCTGGCTTTGCTCGCAAGACGGCTGAGACAGTCTCCGAGTTCGCCAGCATCGCACACAACCTGGTTATGGACGTACGCGATAGCTACCGGCCCGAGTTGCACTACATGCGTGGCCCCGGCCCGAAATGGCGCGCCAAGCATCAGCCTTGGCCAAGATTCTGAAGCTGTATTGCCGGCAGGGCAGCACCAGGTGTCGCCGGTGTATATACGCCGTCCTAATGCGGCTAATGCCATCCGATAGCCGGCCGAGGTTACCGGAATTATGCGCGCGCCAAGACAGCTCTGCGCTGCAAGCACTCAAAAAGTCCTCTGCATCTCGACATTCTCGACCGGGCTCCGCATTCTGTTCCCGGATAACGCCGCACTTCCACCCATCCTCGGCGTGCGTAGAAAGCGCGCGCCCGGGTGTTGAAGCTACGCACTTCCAATCGCGCAACCGCGTATGATGATGCGATTTGCCGCTCAGCCACACTGAGCAGCTTCGATCCCACGCCGTCATTCCAGCAGGCCGGATCAACGTGCAGCGCGTCGATGACGTCGCGGTCGGGATGGACCATTCCAAGGAGCATGTTTCCGCGCGCTGCAACCGTGAAACTGTTCCATCCCGTCTCGGCGTGCAACCGTGCACGATCAGCAGCAGCAAACGCCTGCACAGCTTCCCACGGCAGTTCGGGAGCCCATGTGACAAGCCAGGAGCGACGTAAAAGACGGACGAGCTTAGGAACATCAAACTCTTCCGCGGGTCTGATCGTGATCTCGGATGTCATGCCGTACCTCGCGCAGAGCCGTTTTACAGCATGCATGATTAGGCTGGACTCTAATGCCGAACAAGTGGACGGATCATTGCTTCCGTTCATTGAGCACGGGCGTTGCCGTGCGCAGGGCCTGTTCGTACCGCTTCAGTTGGTCTTGCGGAAATTTCTGATTGGCGAGAAGTTCGTCAATCGTCTTGTTCTTCAAATGAATGATGCCGGACGATGTCAAGATATCATCATCCACCGGTTCCGCGTTGCGTCGAATTGCAAGCATTCGCTCGATCTGCTGCAAGACGAGACGATTGCGTTGCTCTCCCTTCTTCGCGTGTTCGACGTAATGCGACAGCGTCTCGGTGGACATGGCCCGGGCGCTCTCCGCGTCGCCTTCGATCAGCCGGAGCAGTTGCTCGTCGATGATGTCGCTGCACAGATCGATACATTCGTCGCAGATAAAGACGGCCGGGCCGGCAACCAGCTTGTTCACTTCATGCTGGTTCTTGCCGCAGAAGGAACAATAGAGCACCGCTTGTGCCGTTGGACCTTGGGATCCGGCAGCCGAACCGGAACGTGGCTGCGCCGTATCGATCTTGGCGGACAGGATGTTCCAGTTGTCGTAGCCGAACGTCTTCGCGATCAGCTCCAGGGATTCGCTATGGGTGATCTCCATAGCCTTGGCCTTCAAGGCATCGCGCAGGGAATGCGCCATGACTTTCGCATCGCGGAAATCGCGCATGAGAGCACCTCTCTCTATCGACGAACGGAGGAGATCGGTGCCTGCCTTGCCGACCCGTTCGCCAATGGCGAGGGCGCGGAGATAGATTGATACGTTCACCATCCCCGAAGGGCGCAGGCGGCGGGTGTATCGACCCGGCCACAATGTTGGCGCGCGTCAGCGCGTTGTCAACTCAAAATGCTTCGAGGTGGCGCCGCCAACGAGACCTTGCCGACGGCGAGGAGCTTGGCACCTCGAGCCAATGCAGCCGGCTTCCGTAAAAAATATCTGCCAGTGGCGTCAGGGCGTGCGTGCCCCTGAAGGGGACTTGTTTCGATTCAAATTTTCGATGCGCTTGGCCTCGGCGACGTCGGACAATGCGCGCTTCAGGTCGCCCAGGCGACGGAAGACAATGCCGCGATTGATGTAGGAATCTGATAAACTAGGATCCATATCTATCGCCAAGTCGAAGTTGGCGAGCGCAATAACAAGATCCCCGGCGCGATACGCCGAAATACCCCGTTCTCGATAATAGTTGGCGTCCTTGATCCCGACGTCGCGAGCCGGGGAAGCATGGGTACTTGCAGGTGCGATGCCTGTCGTCACCGCAGGTGCAATGCCGTCAGGTTTGGCCGGCGCTTCGACGCTCCGTAGATTCACGTCGTCTCCGACAACTGCAAGCTGGTCGTGTTGCCCGGTTCGGCCGTGTGCGTCGGATATTTCGGTCGCGGTGGGCACCTGCACGGATTCACGCCTGGACGCCTCGGTCACCTGCACCGAAGCGATGGGCAGCCGGTCGACAGGCCTGAACAGAAGGTAACCCCCGACGAGCACTGCGGAGACAGCAGCACTCGCGATTGCGTCAGCGGCCAGCCTGCGGATCGTGCCGGAGAAGTTGCTGCGCTTTGGCTTCGGGCTTTGCTGCCGGCGTGCGACTTCGAGCAGCCGGTCGTAGGTCGCTCGCTGCTGCCCGTCGCTCAGTATGGCGTTGGCGCGGACAATCCGCCTGAATCTCTCTGCAGCTTCCGGGTTGCCGGGATTGACGTCGGGATGACTTGCCTTCGCGGCTCTACGGAATGCAGCTCTGAGACCGTCCGCGTCGTCGTCCGGAAGCGCCCCCAGCAAATCGTAAAGAGTTGCCATTACTACTCACTGAAATGCAGATGCTACTCGATAAATTTAGCCATATCGGCCGACGCCCAAAAAATGCGCAGCCGGTGGAAATCCCCACCGCGCAAAGCGTGAAGGGTTGGAATGGCAAAACGAAGACTAAATGGAGAACGGCTGCGCACCGCCGGCATCGGGAAAATACCAGCCAGGATCGATTCAGACCGGTCACTCTTGCGTAGATTGTGGAGGTAGAGAGTGCGGGCTGTGAGCGCCGCTGACGCGGTAGCCGGTGAAGATGCTCGGCCGTCGCGCGGTTGCGCGGGTTGTTATCGCGCCGGCCTTCGTTGCCGAACCGGCTCAATTTCGCATGTGCTGGACGCCTGCAGCAGGACGAGGCGCTCGCGTGCGGCTTGCTCGGCATCCTGGTAGCACTGTCGTTCGTACTCGACCTTCAAGCGGGCCCATTCGTCCGGATCGACGGTCTTGAGGTCGGATCGTTTGAACTCGCAATCGGGGGCGGGCTGCGGTGACAGCAGCGCCAGCGACGGCCGCCGGACTTTTGGTTCGGCATGTCGATATGGTTCGGAGTATCGACGGGTGCGTACGGGAGCACGGACGGCAGGCGCTTTGCCTTCGTGCAGGGCCGGACTGACTTCACGTTGTGCCGGATTGCGCGCGCAGCCGGCAAATGTCATCGCACAAAAAATGACGCAGACGGCCACAAGTTTTGGAGCGAACGATTTCAGGCCGGCGGTATGCGGCTGCTCGCCTGCTTCTTCGCAAGAATCCCGAAAACCTAGCCCTGCGCCAGCGGTCGCCATGCCAATGATTTCCGATTAAACGCGCTTTGCTGAAAAATTGATCACATGAAAATTTCGCGGAGCGCGGCAACCATGAACGGAAAATTTGAATCGAATTCTAACGATTACGATGAATCAAATCTAAATCGGCTTCATTCGGTTCATGGTGCGTAAGTTGTGGCGGCGACTCTATGGCGTCGTAACGAATTTCGAATGGATGCAAGCGTTGAGAGAAGACCCGCATATCGCGGAGCTCATGCGGGCTACAATTTCGAACTATGCTCTGCGGGCTGCATCCTGCTTCGTTTCTGCAGAGCGACCGGGCCAAAAAGCCGCTGCGCGTAAACGGCGATTTGCTTAGCCATTTCAACGTGATTTGGGTCGTCCAGTCTCGATTGCAAAAATATTCCGCTTAACGTGTCGGGCAAATCAGTTCTATCAACTCGCCCGTCTCGTCCCGGCAAGAGGGGCGTATCGCGATCGTCACGAACGCGGGATGGGATGCGGTGGACGCGAGAGCGCCGGCGCGCAGACGGAGTCGCAGGGCAGGTTTATCTTGTGAGCGATATCCGGCGCGCAGGACGTACGGCGCTGACGCGTACGGCAAAACCGTGTGGTCCCGACACCCGTGGCTGGTGCCAAGCTGCCGGTGGCGAATTTGATCCAACCGGATCGATTGAGCCATCAAGCCGGCAGCGATGGAGGCAAGACGAATTCGTCTCCAGGGAGAGCGCGGCATAAGCCGTCAACCCATTGCGCAGGGAATGCCGGAGTGCTCCGGCTGTACCTGTATGCTCGTGTGCGCACTTCCTCGTGCACATTGCACACGAGACCGCGGGTGCAGCAAGCACCCGGCATTCCCTGCTCCCTCTCGTTTGAGGGACAACGTCTAGGCACACCTCGGGCGTAATGCGCCGCGAGAACGCAATGTCATATCTGAGTAGGATGGGTAGAGCGAAGCGAAACCCATCGCCCGTGCATAGCGGCGTTGATGGGTATCGCTTCGCTCCACCCATCCTACGAACTGCGTCGCGAGAATGCGGAGATGCGTGTTTGAGCGTTTGGATACCAGCGAAGCAATCGGTCCCGTAGGGTGGGCAAAGCGTAGCGTGCCCACCAGAAATCCAACGGCGTCGGTATTGAGAATGGTGGGCACGGCCAAGAGGCCTTTGGCCACCCTACCGCTCAAGCAGCTCCGGCTGCTCCGCCGCGATCGTATCGCCGGCGCTGATCGTGCCGCCGGTGATCACCTCGGCATAGATCCCGCAATCGGCGTGGCCGAGCCGGCGCTGCAGCGCCGTCGGAATCGCGAGATCGCGCTGGGCCGTATCCGGATCGACATTGATGGCGGCGCAGCGGACGATGCGTTTCACCACCTTCAGCCTGACGTCGTCGACCGCCAGCGTGTGGTCGAGCAAATCGAATTCGTGCCAGGCCGGCCAGCCCTCGACATAGAGGTTGGCGCGGAAGCGCAGCGGATGGACCGGTGCGCCCACCAAGTTTTCGATGGCGCGGACGCTGGCGAGATTGATGATGGAGACGACCTTGCGGGCGACGTCCGAAAAGCTGTGGCCCGGGCTTTCGAGCACTTTCGGCGGCCCCTTGATCAGGTCGGGAAAAGCCGAGGCGAAGAAGTTTTCGATCGCCGCCCGGCCCTCAGGCGTTGCGAGATTGCCCTGGGCCACGATCCGGCCGTTGTGGTTAATCGAGAGGACGTTGCTCGCATCATCGAACCGGGTGCGCAGGCCGGCCAGCCATTCGTCGCGCATTAGCATCAGGAAGTGCAATTTCGGCAGCCATTTCGGCTCAGCCGGGTCAAAACCGGAGGGACCGTTTTCGATGGCGTAGCGGCGGTCGGCCAAAAGGGGCTGGCCGGGGCTCAGTTCGGTGCGCCTGAGCTGCTCAGGGGTCAGGCCTTTGACGGGGTAGCGGTAGATCCCGGCGATGCGGGCGGGAAGGGCGGTGGTAGGCATGCCGCTTCTTAAGGGATTCCCACAGCCGACGCCACCGCTCCCGAATTTGTGACCGGGCCTCTTCCGTTTTGCGCCGCGATGCCCACATTTGCGTCAAGCCTGAAAACAGGGCGACGACCCGCGGCCGATTGAGAAATGTCAGTGCGGTTCGCGGATACCCAATGAAGATGCCGTAATCATGCCTCAGGGGTGGGGACGGCAGGCCGAGGGAAATAAAATCGATGAATATTGAGAAATACACCGAGCGGGCGCGCGGCTTCGTCCAGTCTGCGCAATCGCTCGCCATGCGCGACGGACACCAGCAGTTCTCGTCGCTGCATATGCTCAAGGTACTGCTTGATGACAGCGAGGGGCTGGCCGGCGGTCTGATCGACCGCGCCGGCGGCAACTCTCGCGCCATCCTCAAGGCTACCGAGGATGCGCTGAAGAAGCTGCCGAAAGTTTCGGGAAGCGGCGCTGGACAGATCTACCTTGCGCCCGATATGGCGCGCGCCTTCGGTGCGGCGGAAAAGGCCGCCGAGAAGGCCGGCGACGGCTTTGTCACGGTCGAGCGGCTGCTGCTGGGCCTCACGCTCGAGAAGGGCAGCGAGGCTGGCAGCATTCTCAGCAAGGGCGGCGTCACGCCGCAGAACCTCAATTCGGCGATCGAAGCGCTGCGCAAGGGCCGGACCGCCGACAGCGCGACGGCCGAAAATGCCTATGACGCGCTGAAGAAATATGCCCGCGACCTGACGCAGGCCGCGCGCGACGGCAAGCTCGACCCGGTGATCGGCCGCGACGAGGAAATCCGCCGCACCATCCAGGTGCTCTCCCGCCGCACCAAGAACAATCCCGTGCTGATCGGCGAGCCCGGCGTCGGCAAGACCGCCATCGTCGAGGGCCTGGCGCTGCGCATCCTCAACGGCGACGTGCCCGAAAGCCTGAAGGACAAGAAGCTGCTGTCGCTCGACATGGGAGCCCTGATCGCGGGCGCCAAATACCGCGGCGAGTTCGAGGAGCGGCTGAAGGCCGTGCTGCAGGAAGTCACCACCGCCGAGGGCTCGATCATCCTGTTCATCGACGAGATGCACACCCTGGTCGGCGCCGGCAAGGCTGACGGCGCGATGGACGCGTCCAACCTGCTGAAGCCCGCATTGGCGCGCGGCGAACTGCATTGCATCGGCGCCACCACGCTCGACGAATACCGCAAGCATGTCGAGAAGGACGCCGCGCTGGCACGACGCTTTCAACCGGTGTTCGTCTCCGAGCCGACGGTCGAAGACACCATCTCGATCCTGCGCGGGCTGAAGGACAAATACGAGCAGCACCACGGCGTGCGGATCACGGATTCCGCGCTGGTCGCCGCGACCACGCTGTCGAACCGCTACATCACCGACCGTTTCCTGCCCGACAAGGCGATCGACCTGATGGATGAGGCCGCGGCGAGGCTGAAGATGCAGGTCGATTCCAAGCCCGAAGAGCTCGATTTGATGGATCGGGAAATCATCCGGCTGAAGATCGAGCAGGAAGCGCTGAAGAAGGAAACCGACATCGGCTCCAAGAGCCGCCTGCAGGCCCTGGAAAAGGAACTGGCCGATCTCGAGGACAAATCGGCCGCGCTGACGTCGCGCTGGAGTGCGGAGAAGAACAAGCTCTCCGACGCGCAGAAGCTGAAAAGTGAGCTCGACGCCTTGCGCATCGAACTGGCGAACGCGCAACGCCGCGGTGAATTCCAGCGCGCGGGCGAGCTCGCCTATGGCCGGATTCCGGAATTGGAAAAGAAGCTGGCGGACATCGAAGCCAAGGAAGATGCCGGCGAGATGATGGAAGAGGCGGTGACCGCCAACCACATCGCGCAGGTGGTGTCGCGCTGGACCGGCGTTCCCGTCGACAAGATGCTGGAGGGCGAAAAGGACAAGCTCCTGAAGATGGAGGGCCAGCTCGGCAAGCGCGTGGTCGGCCAGGCCGAAGCCGTGCGTGCGGTAGCGACCGCCGTGCGCCGTTCGCGCGCCGGCTTGCAGGACCCGAACCGCCCGATGGGCTCGTTCATGTTCTTAGGCCCCACCGGCGTCGGCAAGACCGAGCTGACGAAAGCGCTGGCGGAATATCTGTTCAACGACGAGACCGCGATGGTCCGCCTCGACATGTCCGAGTACATGGAGAAGCACTCGGTGTCGCGGCTGATCGGCGCGCCTCCCGGCTATGTCGGCTATGACGAGGGTGGGGCGCTCACCGAAGCGGTGCGGCGGCGGCCCTATCAGGTGGTGCTGTTCGACGAGATCGAGAAGGCGCATCCCGATGTCTTCAACGTGCTGCTGCAGGTGCTCGACGACGGCCGCCTGACCGATGGCCAGGGCCGCACCGTCGACTTCCGCAACACGCTGATCATCATGACCTCGAACCTCGGTTCGGAGTTTTTGGTCAACCAGCCGGAAGGCGAGGATACGTCAGCGGTGCGCGAGCAGGTGATGGGGATGGTGCGGGCGCATTTCCGGCCCGAATTCCTCAACCGCGTCGACGAGATCATCCTGTTCCACCGCCTGCAGAAGAGCGAGATGGGCCGGATCGTCGAGATCCAGTTCGCTCGCCTGCAAAAGCTGCTGGAGGATCGCAAGATCACGCTGACGCTCGATGCCGCGGCCCGTGACTGGCTCGCCGCGAAGGGTTGGGATCCCGCCTACGGCGCACGTCCCCTGAAGCGGGTGATCCAGCGCAACCTGCAGGACCCGCTGGCCGAGATGATCCTCGCCGGCGAAATCGCCGATGGCGACCGCGTCGCGATCTCGAGCGAAGGCAACGTGCTCACCTTCAACGGCAAGGCGGCGCAGACCGCCGAGATTGCGCAGTTCGAAGCGCCGGTGCCAAAGCGTAAGCTGAACTGAGCCAGGCATGAAAGCGATTGGATGCATCCCGCGAGATGCGGGTGCATCCAACGCCGGATTGTTCGGTCAGGTTTGCTCGGGGGCCGGGATGCCGCCCCTTTCGTCTTCATCCTCGCTCGGATCAAGCTCCGAGAGGATGTCGACGAGTTCGCGAACGCGGCCCGTTGCCAGCGGTTTGCCGGCATTCAGCATCGGCTCGTCATTGGCCAACCAGGCCTGGGCTTCCGCGAGTTCGTCCACGGTCGCGCCGGTTCCAATGATCTGGGCGATGGTCACGTCGTCGGCTCCGCCGACGGCCTTGGCAACGTCCTCACGCGTAAGCTGCATGATGACCTCCATCACTCGGCCATACGCCGCCCGCCGCGCCGGGCAGAGGCGGTTTTGTCCTGCACCATCAACCGGAGCCCGCGGCCGGAGTTCCGGCAGTCGCAGGTCGCGGCGACTACTTTTTCGTGACCTTGTAGATCGCGTTCTCGATATCCGACGAGAAGTAGATCACCCCCGTCGCGCCGACGCCGACGCCGGTCGGGATGTTGCTCGGCAGTCCGCCGGGTGCGGCGGGCAGGCCGATCGGCAGGTTGGCGACAATCTCGGTGATGGCACCATTCGCCGGATCGATCGATACAATCCGCTTGGCGCCGACCTCGGCCACGATCAGTTTGCCGTCAGGCGCCAGCGCGATGCCTTCGGGGCCCTTCAGATCCTTGGCGACCACGGTTTTCTCGCCGTTGGCTTCCACCTTCGACACCTGGCCGGCAAAGGCTTCGGTCAGATAGACCGCGCCGCCCGATCCGGCGGCGAGGCCGACCGGGCCTTCGAGGTTGCCAACGACGACGGTGCGGTCCTTGCCGTGCTCGCCGCTGGCGCGGACCAGCGATTTGCTGCCGAGTTCGTTGACGAGAATGCTGCCGTCGCCAAGCTTGACCGCGTCGTGCGGCGCCTTGAAGCCATGCAGCATCTCCCTGGTCTTGCCGGTCTTGCGGTCGATCAGTTGCACCGTGCCGGTGAACCAGCTCGACAGCAGCACGTCGTCGCCGCTGGCGGTGGCGCTCATCGGATATTCCAGCGTCACGCCGTCGGCGTGCATCCGGGCCGGTTCGGAGACCTCGCCGGTCGCGCCGTCCACGGTGCGGTAAGCGAACACGTCGGCGACGTAGATCGTGTCTTTGCCGCCGTTGGAGACGACGCCGATGCCGCCGGGCAACGCCAGCTTGCCCTTAATGACCTGCTTGGCCGCGCCGGTTTCCGGATCGACCTCCTGAATGCCGTTGTCGGCCATGTTGGAGACGAAGATGCGGTCCTTGTCGTCGATGGCGAGATTGTCGAGCGAGGGCTTGAGCTGCGCGACCATCTTCTTCGCGCCGGTCTTCGGATCGACCCGCACCAACTGGCCGAGCGCGGTGTCGACCACAAAAAGATTGCCCTTCGAATCGAAATTGACAGCGGCCGGTACCTTGAAGCCGTCGGCGACCACGGAGAGCTCGGCCTTGTCGACGTCGACCCTGACGACCTGGCCCTTGAACCACAGCGGGCCGTACAATTTGTCGTCCGGTCCGAATTCGAAGCCGTTGAGGCCGCCCATCTTCTCCATGATCTTGCGTGGCGGTTTCACGCCCTCGACATCGATCTCATAGAGCGCGTCGCCGAGGAACACTTGCGTCGCGTACAGCCTTCCGTCCTTGCGGAACGCGAGTGAGTTGATGCCGGGCAGGCCGGAGGCGAGTTTCTTCACTGCTCCGTCGCCCTTGCGCGAATAGAGATCGCCGGTGAGGAAGGCCGTCCACGCCATGGTGCCGTCAGGCGCAAACGCAATGTCGTCGGACATGCCTTCCGGTGAGGGGACCGCAATTTTCGCCGTGCCGTTATTGCGATCGACCTCGTAGAGCGCGGCACCCGCGACGCTGCCGGCGAACAGGCGACCTGACTTGTCGATCCCGAGTCCGTGCACGCCATGAAACGCCGAGCCCGGAACCAGCTTGGTAATCTCGTAGGTCTGCGCCGACGCGCCGGACGTGTTTCCAAGAACGATCGCCGCAACAGTCGTTGCGAGTGCAAGCCTGCTCATCATGACGCTTCCTTCCACGGATTTTTATGGGAGGCAGTATTTGTCGCAGGGGGCGGTTTGGCAAACGAAACTGTCGGGCGCCCGCGCGGCCGGTGCCATAAAATCCGACACGCGGCGTAAGAAGCCGTGTCCGCTCCCAGGATATTATCGAAGCTTCAGCGGCTGACTTGACGCGTCTGCGGCGCGGCGCCGGCGGCTTCGGAGACGCGGGCCGCACTGCCGCGGTTGTTCATCTGGACATCGAGGCGGTCGCGCTCTTTTTCGAAGCTCGTCATCATCGCGCCTTCGAGCGAGCGGCCGCGCGGCAGCTTGACACGCATCGGATCGACGAAGCGGCCGTTGACCAGGATTTCGTAGTGGACATGGGCGCCGGTCGACATGCCCGTCGATCCGACGAAGCCGATCACCTGGCCCTGGCGCACGCGCTTGCCGGGCTCCATGCCCTTGGCAAACGCCGACATGTGGCCATAGGCGGTCTCATAGCCATTGTTGTGTTTCAGGCGGACATATTTGCCGTAGCCGCCTTCCCAGCCGACTTTCTCGACCACGCCGTTGCCGGAGGCGAAAATCGGCGTGCCGTACGGGGTCGCCCAATCCACGCCGGTGTGCATCTTGGTATAGCCGAGGATCGGATGGCGGCGGCCGCCAAAGCCTGAACGCATGATGGCGTTGTTGACGGGTTTACGCACCAGGAACTTCTTCGCGCTCTTGCCGGTCTCGTCGTAAAAGTCGACGACGGAATCGTCAGGCGTCTGGAACCGATAATATTTCTTGGTCTCGCCGCCGACAGTGAGCGAAGCGAACAGCACTTCCGTCTTTTCGGTGGTGGGTGTGCCTTCGTCGTCGCCGGCGAAGAATACGTCGAAGGAGTCGCCCGGCTGCACCTTGCGCTGGAAGTCGACGTCGTAGGAATAGATGCGGACCATGTCCTCGATCACGGCGGCCGGCACCTTGTTGCGCAGGGCGGTCTCGTAGATGCTCTGGTAAAGCCGGACGCCGCTGCCGTCATCCTCATCGTCATCATCGTCATCCTTGCCGGTAGCGGCCTCGGCGACGGTATTCATGCTCTGCACATCGACGGCGACGTATCTGCCGACGTCCGACAATGCGGCCACGGCTTCGACAGTGGTGTCGTTGGCGACGATCACGCGATAGGGCTGTAGACGGGCGGCGGGGCCGAGCCCCGAGGGCGCCATCAGGATGCGGACCTTCTGGCCTTCCTTCAGGCCGCCGTCGCGGCCGCGGGGGCCAAGGGTCAACGCAACCGCCCTGGCTTCGTCGGGTGTCGCGCCCAGATCGCGCAGGATCGAAGCGATCGTGTCGCCCTTCTTCACAACGTGAACGCGCTCGCCGGACGGATTGCCGCCAGTGATGTGGTCCTTGGTCTTCGGCAGCAACGTGACGTTTTCCGGCACCACGCGGGTTTCAAAGCCGGCATAGGGATCGGAGACGTTGCCTTCGGTGGCGTAGGCGAGCTTGAGATCGGACTGCACGCCGCTGGCGTCGGCTGCGGCATTGGTAAGCGACGTATAGCGGACGCCGCCCGAGCCGCGCCAGTTCGCGGCATCCCGTACCCGCATCAAGACTTCGTCGAGTGCGACCACGGCGGCGAGTTTCGCCTTCGGCAGCACCGTTGCGAGATCCTTGGTAACGAAGGAAACCTCGGCATCGGGTTCGACGGCCTCGGGATTGTTCGGATCCTCGGAAGCGGCCTGCGTCGTGGTGCCGACATCGGTCAGCATGCGCTGGGCGTTGAACGGCGGGATTTTTGAGCTGAGATCGCTCGTCGTCATCGACAGATTGCCGGAGATGCGGACGAACGGCCGCACCCGCATCACGTCGCGGTTGCCGACCCGGGTAACGGTCGATACCCGCTGCACGTTGCGCGAGGCGCTGGATTCGCCGGGCGGGGGCAGGCGGTCGCTTTTGTGCAGGCTGGCGGTGCGATCGTTGGCGCTGAACGCCCCGCGCAACGCGCCTTCGACGCGCTCCGGCACCTTGGCAAAGGTCATTTCGCCGTCGAGCGACGCAAAAACGGCGCCGCCGATGAGGGCCGCGCCGCACAGACCGGTCAGAATAGTGCCGCTAAACCATTGTACGGAGACACGGCGGCGATCGATCACCGCAGCCTCGGAGCCATCGACGGAAAGTGGCGGCTCGTGACCGAGATCGATGATCCCGATCTCGCGTCCATAGCCGCTCCCGCGTGGCGCCTTCTGGCTCAACCCTGTGTCCCCCCAAATTCCATCGACATCCGACAAGACCCTCGCCCGATCCAGACCCACGTTTCCGCCCTTTTGAGGGAGCGATCCCGGAGCATGGCGTTGCCGCACACATGGAAATTCGGGAACTCAGAGGCCGGAAGAAGAACCGGCCGGAGACTCGAACGTCAATGGTGAGCAGATCTCTCGAAGTTTCCTGGCCGCGTGGGAAAGGCGACGGGTTCCTCGAGACCGCCTGTCCCAGGTAGATGAAAGCCGACAGCCCCCACTGGTACCGGCGATTCAATGCATACCTTATAGTCAGAACGTCGCAGGAATGTGGCTCAAGTGCGGCCAAAGGCCCGAAACATAGGGACTTCTTGGCGTCCCAAAAAACTTGCGAGTGATGCGACAATTTGTTGACGATGGGCGTTGACAACCCCGATCGGGCGGGCCTATAACCCGGCCACTGAGCGCGGCGATGCATTGGCCCCCGAGGCCAACGCATCATTTCGCGCCCCGTAAGCTCCTCATTACGATGAGTGACTCAACAGCCGATAACAGTCGGTTGTTATTTGTCGTCGGATGAGGTGTGCGGGAACCTTCCAGAGATGGAGGGGTGGGGTCCAAGCGATCCCGGGCTGTTTGACAAGTGAAGATGAAGAAAGAGAAACGTGGACGGCGGAGTCCTTGCGTAGTCTCGAATGCTTGAAAACTTCGGTTTTCATTTTTCGAGGCTGGACGAAAGACTTCGGCGGTACACGTTTACATAGGTTACACCATCGTCGTCAGCGATGTGAATCGCAGGCGATAAATATGGTGGGACCTCGTCAAACGTTGTGATCAGCCGGTTTAAAGTTTCAAGTCCAACTTGAGAGTTTGATCCTGGCTCAGAGCGAACGCTGGCGGCAGGCTTAACACATGCAAGTCGAGCGGGCGTAGCAATACGTCAGCGGCAGACGGGTGAGTAACGCGTGGGAACGTACCTTTTGGTTCGGAACAACACAGGGAAACTTGTGCTAATACCGGATAAGCCCTTACGGGGAAAGATTTATCGCCGAAAGATCGGCCCGCGTCTGATTAGCTAGTTGGTGAGGTAATGGCTCACCAAGGCGACGATCAGTAGCTGGTCTGAGAGGATGATCAGCCACATTGGGACTGAGACACGGCCCAAACTCCTACGGGAGGCAGCAGTGGGGAATATTGGACAATGGGCGCAAGCCTGATCCAGCCATGCCGCGTGAGTGATGAAGGCCCTAGGGTTGTAAAGCTCTTTTGTGCGGGAAGATAATGACGGTACCGCAAGAATAAGCCCCGGCTAACTTCGTGCCAGCAGCCGCGGTAATACGAAGGGGGCTAGCGTTGCTCGGAATCACTGGGCGTAAAGGGTGCGTAGGCGGGTCTTTAAGTCAGGGGTGAAATCCTGGAGCTCAACTCCAGAACTGCCTTTGATACTGAAGATCTTGAGTTCGGGAGAGGTGAGTGGAACTGCGAGTGTAGAGGTGAAATTCGTAGATATTCGCAAGAACACCAGTGGCGAAGGCGGCTCACTGGCCCGATACTGACGCTGAGGCACGAAAGCGTGGGGAGCAAACAGGATTAGATACCCTGGTAGTCCACGCCGTAAACGATGAATGCCAGCCGTTAGTGGGTTTACTCACTAGTGGCGCAGCTAACGCTTTAAGCATTCCGCCTGGGGAGTACGGTCGCAAGATTAAAACTCAAAGGAATTGACGGGGGCCCGCACAAGCGGTGGAGCATGTGGTTTAATTCGACGCAACGCGCAGAACCTTACCAGCCCTTGACATCCCGGTCGCGGACTCCAGAGATGGAGTTCTTCAGTTCGGCTGGACCGGAGACAGGTGCTGCATGGCTGTCGTCAGCTCGTGTCGTGAGATGTTGGGTTAAGTCCCGCAACGAGCGCAACCCCCGTCCTTAGTTGCTACCATTTAGTTGAGCACTCTAAGGAGACTGCCGGTGATAAGCCGCGAGGAAGGTGGGGATGACGTCAAGTCCTCATGGCCCTTACGGGCTGGGCTACACACGTGCTACAATGGCGGTGACAATGGGATGCTAAGGGGCGACCCTTCGCAAATCTCAAAAAGCCGTCTCAGTTCGGATTGGGCTCTGCAACTCGAGCCCATGAAGTTGGAATCGCTAGTAATCGTGGATCAGCACGCCACGGTGAATACGTTCCCGGGCCTTGTACACACCGCCCGTCACACCATGGGAGTTGGTTTTACCTGAAGACGGTGCGCTAACCGAAAGGGGGCAGCCGGCCACGGTAGGGTCAGCGACTGGGGTGAAGTCGTAACAAGGTAGCCGTAGGGGAACCTGCGGCTGGATCACCTCCTTTCTAAGGATGGTTCTTCAGAAGCTTGCTTCTATCGAACCGTTTTAGAAACATCAGTGGCCAACGATCGTCAGGATTGTTGAGCTGCATTGGCGGGATTTCGCCGTCTACGTTTCTCTTTCTTCGCGGACGAACACGCGCCAGGGGCTTAGCGCTTGTGCGATGCATCTGGCGTGAGTCGGTTGCGCGCCATTGCGGCCTCTCGTGTTAGGGGCTTGTAGCTCAGTTGGTTAGAGCGCGCGCTTGATAAGCGTGAGGTCGGAAGTTCAAGTCTTCCCAGGCCCACCACTTTGATCGAGCGCATTGCGTCTCAATAATCGACGTAAAGCATTCGTCTTCTGGTACGGGGCCATAGCTCAGCTGGGAGAGCGCGTGCTTTGCAAGCATGAGGTCGTCGGTTCGATCCCGTCTGGCTCCACCAGATGGAATTGAAGATCGACAAAGTGGCCTGCTAACAAAGCGCCTTTGAATTCGTCCGCGAAACATCACTTCGCACGCGTTAGTCCGGATGGACAGCGACGTGCGTGATATCTGACATCGTAAAGAGGAGATCGATCCGAGTTTGGGATCTGCAAAAGCAATTTTGCGGAATCTCATTCCTAATCTCCAGATCATTTCGGCGCTCGCTCATCGCAAGATGATTGAGTTGTAAATGATCTTTGTAGCGAAGCTTGACCGCCTCGCTATCGGTTCGATCTTACGAAGCAAGCTGGTCTTTCTAATCATTGTCCGGCCGTACATAGCATTCATCGAGGGTGCGTGTTTTGAGGTTTCGATCTCAAGGCAGTTGTACGGACAACATTCTGCCGAGTGTGTGGACATTGATAATGAGAGCAATCAAGTGCCTTAAGGGTGTTCGGTGGATGCCTTGGCGCTGAGAGGCGATGAAGGACGTGCTACGCTGCGATAAGCCGTGGGGAGCTGCGAAGAAGCTTTGATCCACGGATTTCCGAATGGGGAAACCCACCTTCGATAGCTGGAACTCCAAGATCTCGTATCTTGGGGTTTGAGCAGCAATGTTTGAGACCAAGCCGTGAGGTTTTGGATTTCCAGTTATCAAGTGAAGGTATGAAATCTCCGAATAAAATAGGAGGTTTTAAGCGAACCCAGGGAACTGAAACATCTAAGTACCTGGAGGAAAGGACATCAATCGAGACTCCGTTAGTAGTGGCGAGCGAACGCGGACCAGGCCAGTGATACATCAAAGACAACCGGAACCTGTCAGGAAAGCAGGGCCTCAGAGGGTGATAGCCCCGTACGGGTAATGCGATGATGTATCCTTGAGTAAGGCGGGACACGTGTAATCCTGTCTGAACACGGGGGGACCACCCTCCAAGCCTAAGTACTCCTCAGCGACCGATAGTGAACCAGTACCGTGAGGGAAAGGTGAAAAGCACCCCGACGAGGGGAGTGAAATAGACCTGAAACCGGACACCTACAAACAGACGGAGCCCAAGATACGTTCTGGGTGACGTCGTACCTTTTGTATTATGGGCCAGCGACTTAATTTAACGAGCAAGCTTAAGCCGATAGGCGTATGCGCAGCGAAAGCGAGTCTGAATAGGGCGTCAAGTTCGTTGTATTAGACCCGAAACCTAGTGATCTAGCCATGAGCAGGTTGAAGGTGAGGTAACACTCACTGGAGGACCGAACGGGTGTCTGTTGAAAAAGACTCCGATGACTTGTGGTTAGGGGTGAAAGGCCAATCAAACTGGGAAATAGCTGGTTCTCCGCGAAAGATATTTAGGTATCGCCTCGCATGAATGCTTCGGGGGGTAGAGCACTGGATGGGCTAGGGGGACTTACCGTCTTACCAAACCCAACCAAACTCCGAATACCCGAAAGCAATATGCGGGAGTCACACGGCGGGTGCTAACGTCCGTCGTGGAGAGGGAAACAACCCGGACCTACAGCTAAGGCCCCTAATTCGTGGCTAAGTGGGAA
>NZ_JADPJL010000012.1:322500-971249 GCF_023073415.1 Bradyrhizobium sp. 190
AAAGGTCGGCATGCCCTCGTGCCACTCATTGCAGCATGTGCACTTGAAACGAAACATTGCTCCGGGCCGATTGATTCATGTTGGCGACGCGCAACCCTCACAGATTTCGCATTTTGGCGCCAGTCGGTGAACCGCGAGGCCCGCTAACTCCGACCTCAAGGTGTCCGAACGACTGACGCGACGAGCGATCACCAAACTCTGAATGGGTTGTGATCATTCGGCCATGATTCGGCATCAGCTTTCGGCAAAAGTTCACGAGCCATTCAGTCGGGTTCCCATACCCCTTTTGCCCGAGAAACCCGCCCTGCCTTACCTCCAAGGAGCCTTCTATGCGTGAGATCTTTCGCCCCGCCGCCTGCGCTTTGAGTGCTGCATGTCTCGCGTTCGCGTTGTCGGCCATTTCCAGCGACGAGGTGCTGGCGCAGGCCAAGCAGGCGCCGCCGAAGCAATCCGCGCCGGCTCAGGCCGCCCCGCCGCCGGCTGCCGAAGTCCCTGCCATCAAGCAGATCGCGCTGACCGAGAAGCAGATCGAGGGTGTGCTTGCGGCGCAAAAGGATGTCGACGCGATCACCGACAAAATTCCGGACGACGCCAAGCCGGACCCGAAGATCGACGCCCAGCTCGACGCGGTCGCCAAGAAGAACGGTTTTGCCAGCTACGATGAATATAACACCGTGGTCGACAACATCAGCCTGGTGCTAGGCGGCTTCGATCCCGCGACGAAGAAGTTTGTCGGCGCCGAGGCTGTCCTCAAGGCGCAGATCGCCTTGGTCCAGGCTGACAAGAAGATGCCGGCCAAGGACAAGAAGGAAGCGCTCGCCGATCTCAACGAGGCGCTGAAGTCGCCGCCGCCGGCGATCGAGAACAAGGGCAACATCGATATCGTGGCGAAGTACTACGACAAGCTCGCCGAGGCGCTCGGCGAGGGCGAGGAATAGCCCGAAGCGTTTTCAAGCGAAGCATGCCCTCGGACGTGATCCGAGGGTGGACACCGGTTCGCGTGAAGAAAATGCGTCAGAAATAGAGAGCCAGCCGTTCAACGAAGAAGCCCCGGAGAAATCTCCGGGGCTTCTTTTTTTGTCAGCGATCGTGTTTGTCAGTGATCGTACGCCTCAGGTGCGGGTGCGCATCCGCATCATGAAGCTGTCGTAGCTCAATTCAGCCACCTGCATCCACGCCGTGGACTCGTTCCGGAACGCCGCCAGGCTGGTGTACATCTTGTTGAAGTGAGGATTGGTCTTGGACAGATCCGCATAGATTTCATTGGCGGCCTTGTAGCAGGCCTCGAGCACTTCCTGCGGGAACGGCCGCAGGATCGCGCCCCCCGCCAGCAGCCGCTTCAGCGCCGGCGGATTGACGTAGTCGTATTTGCCGGTGACCCAGGTGAACGTATCGTAGGAAGCGGTCTCGATCGCGGCCTGGTAATGCTTCGGCAGGGCGTTGAACTTCTCGAGGTTCACGATGTTGTGCCCCTGGCCGGTGCCTTCCCACCAACCCGGATAGTAGTAGTACTTCGCGACCTTTACGAAGCCGAGCTTCTCGTCATCGTAGGGACCGACCCACTCGGCCGCGTCGATGGTGCCTTTTTCCAGCGCCGGATAGATGTCGCCGCCCGCGATCTGCTGCGGCACGCCGCCGACCTTGGCGATGATGGTGCCCGCGAACCCGCCGACGCGGAATTTCAGGCCTCTGAAATCATCCATCGACTTGATCTCTTTCCGGAACCAGCCGCCCATCTGGGCGCCGGTAGAGCCGGTCGGCACGCCGACGCAGTTATATTCCTTCAGCAGGTCGTTGAGCATGTCCATGCCGCCGCCGAAACGCAGCCAGGAAATATGCGCGCGTGTGTTGAGACCGAACGGCAGCGACGTGCCGAAGGTGAAGGCCGGGTTCTTGCCCCAGTAGTAATAGAGCGCGGTGTTGCCCATCTCGACGGTGCCGTTCGAAACGGCGTCGAGCACCTGCAGGCCGGGCACGATTTCACCGGCTGCGAATGGTTGAATCTGGAATTTGTTGTCAGTGATTTCGGCGACGCGCTTGGCGAAAAATTCGCAGCCGCCATACAGCGTATCGAGCGCCTTCGGCCAGCTCGCGGTGTATCGCCACTTTATCTCCGGGTTCGATTGCGCAATCGCAGGTGCTGCAACCGCGCTCGCGGCGAGACCGACGCCGCCCACTTTCAAGAAATCACGACGTTTCATTTTTGCTTCCCCTCTGCTTTTTGCCGATACCCGACCAAGGGACGACGGTCTCATGCCGTCTTCTCTGATTACCGATGGCCGGTGCTGGACTGTTGTTTAAGGATGTGGGCCCTGAAACCTAGGCTCTTGGTGATGCAATCAATTTTCCCGGCTTTATGGACCTGCGGGCAGGATGACGAATTGGTGATCGATAATCAAGGGTTCTGGCTCCGCCGCAGTTGCGAAGAGATGCCCGAATACTAAGCGTTGAGCAGCCTTGCACGACGAAAGGCTAAGATCGTCCCTGACGTGGCTTGCTGCCGTCTGCTAGTGAAAGCTGCAATGCCCTCGCTGGAGTTCGCCAATGGCCGACAAGAAAGTGGTGGTGGCGGGTGCGACAGGGTTGGTGGGAAATGCCGCATTGCGGCACTTCGGCCGATCCGGCGGCTGCGACGTTGTAGCACTATCGCGCCGCAAGCGGCGCGATCTCTACGGCGCCCGCCATGTTCAGGTCGACCTGACCGATCCGGCGCAATGCACGCAGACGGCTATGGCGTTGCAGGGTGCAACCCATCTCGTCTACGCAGCGCTCTATGAAGCGCCGAATCTGATCGATGGCTGGCGCGATCCAAACCAGATCCGCACCAACGATCTGATGTTGCGTAATCTGATGGCGGCGCTTGAGCCGGTGGCGCAGCAGCTCCACCATGTGGCGCTGCTGCAGGGCACGAAAGCGTATGGCGTCCACGTCCGTCCGCTCACGGTGCCGGCCCGCGAAGGCCGCTCGGAAATGTACGAGCAGCCGAACTTCTACTGGGCGCAGGAGAATTTTCTGCGCGAACTGCAGGAAGGCAAGGCGTGGCACTGGAGCATCCTTCGCCCGGTCCTGATCGTCGGTGAAGCGATGGGCGGTGCCATGGATCTGATACCTCCGCTTGGCGTGTACGCGGCGATGCTGCGCGAGCAGGGGCGCCCTCTCGACTATCCCGGTGGCGCAGCGCGGGTGTCACAGGCGGTCGACGTCGATCTGCTGGCGCGTGCCATCGCGTGGTCCGGCGAGGCCGCGGCCGCGCGCAACGAAGCGTTCAACGTCACCAATGGCGACGTCTTTACCTGGGAGAACGTCTGGCCTTCGATTGCCGAAGCGCTTGGTATGGAGTGCGGCAAGCCGGAGCCGCTGTCGCTGGCGCAGGAATATCCGAAATGGATTGCCCCGTGGGATGAGCTGCGCCGCAGGCACAATCTGGTTTCACCCGGGCTCGAAGAATTCGTCGGGCTCTCGTTCCAATATGCCGATTACAGCATGCGTCATGGCCAGACGCAGGCAGGGCCGCCGTCGATCGTCTCGACCGTGAAGATCAACCAGGCCGGTTTCACCGAGATGATGGATACCGAGGCAATGTTCCGCAAATGGCTCACCCATGCGCGGGCGAGCCGCCTGCTGCCTTAGCCTTCCTGCTACCGGGGCGACGAGAATGCCGCTTCCATCGCCCGGCGCGTCTTGATGGTGTCGTTGTTTTCGTCGACCTCGACATCGCTCCAGCGCACAACAGCGCCATGGGCGACGTCGCTCTTCAGCTTGACGCGATGGGCAAGTCCGATCGGGAGCGCGCCGGCTGAGAGGCTCTTCGCTGCCGGCATCAGTTTGCCCCACACCGTGTAGCCGCCTTCGCCATCGAGCATTTCGCCGGCGCGCAGATCGCGCTTGGCCACCGCGGCAACGTCGCCACGAAAATCATGCGGCTGCCCGGTCGGCTCGTTGCGCAGCGCAGCCGACAGGATGGAAATGTTCAGCTCGAGCCCGATCAGATGATACGGCTTGTACATCGCCGCATATCGGCCTGAGGCGTCGGTCTTCAGCCCATATTGCTTGAAGCAGTCGGCGGCGTAGTCGTTCGGCGCTTCCAGCACGACATAGACGCCCCAGCGCAGGTCGCGGAAAACAGGACGGCCATCGCGTTCGAGCGACGACACGACCTCTGCGAGGCCGGCCTTCTCCAGCACACCGCCCGCCTCACGGGGCCGCATCACATGCGGCAGATCGTCGACGCCGCAGGGCGGAAACAGCAACCCGTCCGACGGCACGTCGAGCCCGCAAGCGTTCGCGATCGCCGCCATCTCGATCGCGGACTTGGTGCCGTCCAGAAACGAGTTGAACATCTGCGGGTTCATGCCGGCCGATTGCGCTTCGCCGGCCGTAAGTCCGTAATGGCCCCAGACGCCATCCGGCGTCACGTCGTGATAGGCGGGCAGATATTTGGTGCCCTTGCCGGCGGCCACGACGCGAAAACCTGTCGCGCGCGCCCAGTCCACCATCTCGGCGGTCAGCGCCGGCTGGTCGCCATAGGCCAGCGAATAGACCACGCCGGCCTTGCGTGCTTCCTCGGCCAATAGCGGGCCGGCCAGCACATCGGCCTCGACATTGACCATGACGACATGCTTGCCCGCCGCAATCGCCGCGCGGGCGTGCCTGATGCCGACGGCGGGATTGCCGGTGGCTTCGACAACGACATCCATCGCGCCGCCGGCAATCGCGCGCGCGCCATCATCAGTGAAGGCGGTTCGCGCGATCCGCTCTGCATCCCAGCCGACGGTGCGGCACGCTTCGCGGGCGCGATCGCGATCGAGGTCGACAATGACGGACACTTCGAGTCCCGGCGTGTGCGGCACTTGCGACAGGAACATCGAGCCGAATTTTCCGGCGCCGATCAGCGCGACGCGAACCGGCTTGCCGGCCGCAAGGCGGGCGTTGAGGAGGCGATGAAGGTTCATGAGGAATATCCGATCGGAGTAAGGCGTGTCCCGGACGCGGTGCAGCCTAAGCGATGCGTAGCGTCGTCCGGCAACGCTGCTCCGCAGAGCCGGGGCACGAGAGTATGTTACTCCGCCGCCTGGCGATGGGCACGCGCCAAACGCAGCAGCGCGTCATCCTCCACCGGCTGGATCGGCGTGAAATCGCGGTGCGCGATATATTCCGGCCGCGTCGGCGTGCGGATGTAGTTCGAAACCGCGTTCAGCGTCAAATAGACGATCTTGCGCGGGTAGGGCGTGATGTTGCCGCTTGATCCGTGCACCAGGTTGCCGTGGAACATCAGCATGCCGCCGGCCTTGCCGGTGGGTGCGACGATGCCGCCTTCCTTCACCAGCCGCGTGACCGTCTCCTCATCCAGCGTCCACAGCGGATAGGACGTCGTTTCCAGGTCGTGCGAGGCCTTGAGGTCGCCGGCGTGCTGGCTCTTCGGCACCAGCATCAGGGGTCCGTTGATCGGCATCACCTCGTCGAGGAAGATCGCGATGTTCATCGCGCGGGGTTCGGGCATGCCGTCATCGCGTTTCCAGGTGCCGTAATCCTGGTGCCATTGCCAGACGTCGCCCGTGAAGGCGGCTTTGGCGTTGATCTTGAACTGGTGCATGTAGAGCTTTTCGCCGAAGAGCTGCTCGATCGGCTCGATCATGCGCGGATGCGCGCCGAGCGCGCCGAACGCTTCGTTATAGAGATGCGCGGCAAAGGCGGTGCGCGGCGCGCCGCTCTTCTCGCGCCACACCTCGGGGCGGTTGGCGTCGTAGATGCTGACGGCCTCACGGGCGAGATAGTCCACTTCTTCCTGGCTGAACAGTTCGGGCAGGAACAGCCAGCCTTCGCGGTTGAAGAATTCGATCTGCTGCTGAGTCAGTTTCATGGCGTTCTCTCCTGTGGTTTTAATTGTCGGCGGTTATGCCGCCTTGTCGTCCGTCGCTCTCAGTCTCTCCTCGGTCATTCGTCCGGCCGTCTGCGCATGCGCCAGCGCCGCGGCTTCCGCGGCCTTTGCATTGCCAGCGAAAATCTGCGCTGCAATCGCCTCGTGCTCCGTCCAGGCGCTTTCGCGGTAATCGAGCTCGGCCAGCACGGTCGCCATCGAGCGGCGCATATGCGGCCATTGCGGCGCGATCATTTCCTCGATCGCGGGATTGCCCGCGAGGCGATAGATCGCGCCGTGAAAATCGACGTCGAGTGCGATCAGCCGCGCCAGCGGCGTGTTTTTATCGATGGTCCGCCCTGCCTGCAGCGCGGCTTCAAGCTGCGCGCGACCCGTAGCGTCGATCTTGGTTTGCGCGGCGGCCAGCCGTGCTGCCAGCGCGTCGATGGCGCCGCGCACTTCGTAGAGCTGGCGGATGCGCTCCGGGTCGAGCCGGGTGACTTCAAAGCCGCGGCGGCCGCTTTCGGCGACGAGCCCCTGCCGGTGCAGCAAATGCAACGCGTGGGACACCGGCTGGCGCGATACGCCGAGCTTTTCCGCAAGCTCGTTCTGCCGGATGCGATGCCCCGGCGGCAGCGAACGGTCGGTGATTGCCTCGAGGATCCGGGCATAGACCTGGTCGATCAGGTTGGGGAGCGGATCCAGGGGGATCATGCCGGCCGTCCTTTTGGAATACGGAATTCCGAATTCAAGGCTAACGGCAAAGGGTGGCCCCGTCAAGGTGGCGAGTCGGGCTGTCGGGGCGGCTGTCTGGGGTTATGCTTCCCGCCGGGGGCGATCGGAGGTTTGCAATGGGCAACGACTCGGCCGGCTTCATTGGCAATATCCCGCAATATTACGATCAAGGCCTCGGCCCGATCATCTTCACCGAGTATGCCGCTGATATCGCGAAACGCGCCGCCGCCAGCGGTCCGGCGCGAGTGCTCGAAACCGCCGCCGGCACGGGCATCGTGACCCGGAATCTGCGTGACGCATTGCCTGACGGCGCGCAGTTGACGGCGACCGATCTCAATCCGCCGATGCTCGATATTGCACAGGCAAAGTTTGGGCCGGGCGAGCAGGTCGGCTTCCAGCCTGCCGATGCAACCGCGCTTCCCTTTGCCGATCAGAGCTTCGACGCTATCGTCTGTCAGTTCGGCCTGATGTTCTTTCCGGACAAAGCCAAATCCTTTGCCGAGGCCTATCGTGTTCTCGCTCGGGGTGGCCGCTATCTGTTCAGCGTCTGGGATTCCCATCGCTACAATTCGTTTGGCCGCATCGCGCACGAGGTGGCAGCGCGTTTCTTCCCGACCGATCCGCCGCAGTTTTACAATGTGCCGTTCTCCTGCCACCAGATCGATCCCATCAAGGAGTTGCTGATAACAGCAGGCTTCGGTGACATCGGCATTGCTGTGATCAGGCAGGAAAGAGAGCTGCCTGACGTCGCGAATTTCGCGCGCGCGGCGATCCATGGTAACCCGCTGATCGATCAGATCCAGGCGCGTGGCGGCGTCGATCCGGCACGCATCGTCGACGCGCTGACGCGGGAATTTCGCCGCGAATTCGGCGATAATCCCGGCCGGATGTCCATCCAGGCCATCGTGTTCTCGGCGGTGAGGAGATGATCCCGCTTACGGCAGCATGGTCACGTCGAACGAACTGAGCCGTTCGGCGTCCGCCACCGCTTCCAACGCAGATATCCGCTCCCCGCTCAGGGTAAGGTGCAGCACGATACGCAGCTGCCCGCCGATGTTGACGGCGACCGCCAGCGTACCGTCGACCAGCGCCGGTTTGGCTGCCTGCGCGCGTCCCTTGAAGGTTTCGGCCACGGCCGTGGCGCCGCGGATTTCGCCGAGCGAGCCGAGCCGTTGGGCGGCAGCATCGGCGCGAAACACCACGTCAGGATCCAGCACCGCGAGCAGCCCTTCGAAGTCGCCCTCGCGGGAGGCCTTGAGGAAGGCGTCGACGATGCTTTTCTGCCGGTCGAAATCGGTGTCCGGCGGCGGCGAGCCCTGCACCCGCCGGCGGGCGCGGCTGGCCAGTTGCCTTGCCGCAGTGGGCGTGCGGCCGACGATCGGGGCGATCTCCTCGAACGGCACGGCAAACATGTCGTGCAGCACGAAGGCCAGCCGCTCGGCCGGCGCGAGGGTTTCCAGCACCACCAGAAGCGCTGCGCCGACGGAATCGGCCATTTCCGCATCGCGCCCATGCGCATCGTCCACGGCAGGTTCCGGCACATGCGGTCCCATCGGCTCCTCGCGCCGCGATTTGCGTGTCCGCAGCATGTCGAGGCAGATGCGGGCGACGACGGTGGTCAGCCAGCCACCAAGGTTTTCGACCGCATGTGCATCGGAACGGCTGAGCCGCAGCCAGGTCTCCTGCACGGCGTCGTCGACCTCGCTGGTCGAGCCCAGCATGCGGTAGGCCACCGCCCGCAGGCGGGCGCGATTGGCCTCGAATTGCTCAGCCAGAAACTTTTTCTCGTCCATCGGTCACATTCCCATATCGCGTTCCGTCTTGGCTATGACGAACGAAACCCCGCCGATGTGACAGCAAATCGGCGCGGCGGCGTCAGAACAGAACAACTCGTGGAGAGTAGAAATGATGCACGCACGCATGAATCACCCGGTCATGGTCGTCCCCGATGCCATGAAGGCGCTGCAGGCGCTGGGTGAATTGACCAAGAACAGCCTGCCGGAAAAGCTGCTCGAGCTGGTGCATCTGCGCGCGAGCCAGATCAACGGATGCAGCGCCTGTGTCGACATGCACCCCAAGATCGCCAAGCGGGCCGGTGAGACCGATGAGCGCCTGTTTGCGGTGGCCGCCTGGCGCGATACGCCCTACTTCACGGAAGGCGAGCGCGCAGCGTTGGCCTTGACGGAAGCGCTGACCCGGCTCAGCGATCGGTCCGATCCGGTACCGGATGAGGTCTGGAGCGAGGCCGACAAGCATTTCGACGAGGCGGAGCTCGCGGCGCTGATTCTGGCGATCGCCAATATCAATGTCTGGAACAGGCTCAATATCGCGGTGCGTCAGCCGGCAGGCGTCTGGAAGGGGTAGCCGCGACAAAATTCCGGTCAGTCTTGACGCTCGGGACCGTGCTTATTTTCCCGGCGCGCGCTAAACAACAAGCCCGGCCGGATCGGCCGGGCTTTCGCTTTTGTTGCTTCATCCCGTTTCCCGATCATGACCGTCCTTCTAGACCAAAAATCGATGCTACGGCCGACCATCCGAAAGCGAATCCTTGGCATCGCCATAGGGTTGATCTTCCTGATGGCGATCACATCGGCGCTGTCGACGGTGATGACACGCAAGATTGCCCATCAGCTCGACGAGTTCAGCGGCAAATATGTCGAAGCGTATGGGCATCTGGCGCGGATGAATATCCGTTCGCTGGAGCAGGCGCTGGCGCTGCGCCGGATCGTGATCGGCAGGATGCAGTCGCCGCCCGACATGGCGTTCTCTGCAGATCAGCGAAAAGTCTATGAAGCGAAGGGACAGGAAATCGAACAGGAGGCGCAAGCGGCGCGCGCCCTGATCAACGCGATCATGGACGATGTCTCCACCGAATCTGACAACGCCCGGCTCGGCCGGATCGACGATCGAATCGAGCGCGTGACCATCGATCTCCGTCGCTATCTCGGTGAGGAATACAAGCGGCTGTTGTCCTTGCTCGATGCCGGGAATTTCGTGGAGGCCAGGGCCAGCCTGACCGACACGCTGCGCGACGAACTCAACCAAAGGATCGAAGATATCCGCACGGACATGCTTGCGCAGGTCCGCAGCGATGCCGTGATGACGATGCGCGACCAGAAGACTGCGATTGTGATCTCCGTTGTCCTGACCTTGCTTGCGGGCATCCTCGGACTGATGTTTTCACTTTTCATCAGCACCGGCATTACCGGACCAGTCCGGCGTTTGCTGGAAGGTACCCGTGCGGTGGAGGCCGGCCGGCTCGACGGGTCGATCGACGTCACCACGCGCGACGAGATCGGCCAGCTCACGACGGCGTTCAACAACATGGTCGAGCAATTGCGCCACAAGGAACGCCTGCGCGAGACGTTCGGCCGCTACGTCGACCCGCGCGTCGTGGAAGGCCTGATCGACCCGCAATCGCTGGCTGCCAGCAGCGGCGAGCGGCGGGTGATGACGGTGCTGTTCTGCGACATGAAGGGCTTTACCAGCCTCAGCGAAGGCATGACGCCGCAGGGCCTCGTCAAGGTGATGAACCACTATCTCTCGACGATGTCGGGACCGATCCGCAGCCATCGCGGCATCATCGACAAATATATCGGCGACGCCATCATGGCCTATTGGGGGCCTCCATTTACCGAGCATAGCGAACAGGCGCGGCTGGCATGCCTTGCCGCCGTCGAGATGGCGGACCGCGGCAAGGCGCTGCGCACCGAACTGCCCGAGCTGCTCGGCGTTCGCACCGTGCCGAGCGACTGCGAAGTGCGCATCGGCATCGCGACCGGCGAGGTGCTGGTCGGCAGCATCGGCTCGGAATTCATGATGAGCTACACGGTGATGGGTGATGCGGTGAATCTGGCGTCACGCCTGGAGAACGCCAACAAGATCTACGGCAGCCATTCGCTGGCGTCAGAACCTGCGATCATCGCGGCCGGCGATGCGGTCGAAGCCCGCGAGATCGACCGGCTGGTGGTTGCGGGCCAGACCCGTCCCGAGGCGGTGTTTGAGATCATCGGGCGCGCGGGCGAGTTGACCGAGAAGCAACTTGAACTGCTGGCGCGGTACGCCGAGGGCCTCGCTGCCTATCGGGCGCGCCGCTGGGATGATGCGCGCCGGGCCTTCCAGGCGGCGCTCGAGGCCGTTCCCGGCGACGAACCGTCTAACGCGATGGCCCAACGTGTCGAGAACTTTCAGGCTAATCCGCCGGCCGCCGATTGGGATGGCGCGTGGCGGCTGGATCAGAAGTAACGCGCGCGGCGCGTTCAGGCCTTCAGAAACTCCAGCACCACGTCGCAGAATTCCTGCGGCGCCTGTTCGAACATCCAGTGGCGCGTGCCCGGGATGATCGCCGTCTTGGCACCCGGAATATGCTCGGCCAGCACGCGCCAGTTTACCGCCAACCCGCCCTTGGTGTCGCCGCCGCCGATCAACAGCGTCGGTGTCTCGATCGAGTTGGCTTCGCTCTTCAGAAACGGTTTGCGGTTTTCGCTGACCTGACCAAGCAGCGTATAGATATTGTCGCGCAATTGCTGCCGCGGCGCCGCAGGCCACCGCGCCCACGCGCCTTCGCCATCGATCCCGTCGACGAAGAGCGCGAGCGCGCCGTCGATGTCGCCGTTTCGCACCATCTCGGCCGCGACCGGAACGCGCGGACCCAGCGGCACGGGGCCCGGAGGCGGGGTGGTTGGCTGCAGCGCAGGTTCGAGATCGCCGCCCGGTTCGGCGAGAATGGCCTTGCGCAACAGGTCCGGCCGCGCCTGCGCCACGCGGAATCCAATATGGCCACCGCGGGAATGTCCCATCAGATCGACCGGCCCCACATTCAGCTTTTCGATGAAGCCGATCACGTCGGCTGTGTGCTGCGCCATCAGATAGTCGTTACCGATGCCGTCCCAATGCTCCGGAAAAAAGCGGCGCAGGCTGAGCGAAATCACGCGGTGTTTCCTCGACAAAGGCCCGAGCACGGCGTTCCAGGTGCGGAAGTCGCCGAGTGTGCCATGCACGAGAACCAGTGGCGGGCTGTTGTCGGAACCTCTGCCAACATCGAGATAGGCGATGTCATAGCCGTTGACGCTCAAGGTCTGCATGGCGATCAATCCTCCGCGAGATATGTCAAAACGATCTCGCAATATTTCTGCGGCGCCTGCTCGAACATCGGATGCGTGGTGCCCGGGATCATCTCGGTACGCGCACCCTTCACGTTGGTGGCCAGCGCATTCAGCACCTTCGGCAGCGTGCCCTTGGTATTGGCGCCGCCGATAAACAATGTCGGCGTCTTGATGGCCTCCGCATCCGCCTTGGAGAACGGAGGCCGCTCGTCGCGCATCTGGCCGATCAGCGTGGTGGCGTTGTCGCGCAGTAGTTGTTTCGGCGTTGCTGGCAGGCGCCTCCAGGCGCCGGGGCCTTCCAGCGCATCCATGAAGATTTGCAGGCCGCCGTCGATGTCACCTTTGGCGATCACCTCAGCGGAAGCCGCAATCCTGCCGGCCAGCGGTGAGGGGCCGGGTTTGTAGGCGGGATCGAGCGTGGTGTCGAGCTCGCCCCCGGGTTCGGCCAGGATCAGCTTGCGCAACAGGTCAGGCCGGCGTTGCGCGACGCGAAAGCAAATGTGTCCGCCGCGGGAATGGCCCATCAGGTCGACCGGCTTCGTATCCAGTTTCTCGATGAAGCCGATCACGTCGTCGACATGCTGCGCGATCGAATAGGTGTCGCCGACGCCGTCCCAATGGTCGGGGAAAAAATGCCGCAACGAAGGCGCGATCACGCGGTGCTTGCGCGTCAGCGGTCCGAGCACCGACGACCAGATCCGGAAATCACACAGCGAGCCATGCACGCACACCAGCGGCGGGCCATTGCCGGCGCTTTGGCCGACATCGAGATAGGCCATGTCATAGCCGTTGACGTGTATGGTTTGCATAGGGCTCGTGAGCTGAGGGGAGGCCAAAGGCCATTGAAAGGCGTCGCGACGTCCCCAGATCATCGGAAGTTGTTCATGCCGTCAAGTTCCCCCGGAATTCGGGTGGATAGCAATAATCTCCAAGCCTAGATTTGGGCTCAAGAGGAAGCTGGGTGGCATTGAACAGGAGAATATGGAGCCAGCCATGACCGGGCACCATTTTACGATATTCGACACCGCGATCGGCCGCTGCGGCATCGTGTGGGGCGAGCGCGGCATCACCTCGGTGCAACTGCCGATGGGCGACGAGAAGAAGACCCGAACCCGCCTGCAGCAGCGCCATGGCGACCTCGTCGAGACAGAGCCGCCTGCGAAGGTGCAGGCCGCGATCGAAGGGATCAAAGAGCTGCTCGAAGGCAAGCCGAACGACCTCGCCGACGTCGTGCTCGATCTCGACGGCGTTCCCGAATTCAACCGCGGCGTCTATGACATCGCGCGCACGATACCGCCGGGCAAGACCATGACCTATGGCGATATCGCCAAGCGTCTTGGCGGTGTCGAGTTGTCGCGCGACGTCGGCCAGGCGCTGGGCCGCAACCCCTGTCCGATCGTGGTGCCGTGCCACCGCGTGCTGGCGGCGGGCAACAAGCCCGGCGGCTTCTCCGCCAATGGCGGGGTGGTGACGAAACTGAAGATGCTGGCGATCGAAGGCGCGGCCGTGAACCACACGCCGAGCCTGTTCGATTGAGCGTATTCACCGACCCTTGAAGTTCGGCTTCCGCTTCTCATTGAAGGCCAGCACGCCCTCGCGGCGATCCTCGGTCGGGACCATGCGGTTATAGGCCTCGATCTCCAGCGCGAGGCCATCCCGCAGCGACAGTTGCAAGCCGCGATGGATCGAGAGTTTCGCCTGGCGGACCGAGATCGGCGCATTGCGGGCGATCCGTGAGGCGGTCGCCAGTGCCGCCGGCAGTAGTTCGGATAGCGGAAACACTTCGTTCACGAGACCCCAGGCGTGGGCTTCGCTGGCGGTAAACGGTTTGCCGGTCAGAATCAGCTCCTTGGCGCGGCGCTCGCCGACGGCACGGGCTAAGGTTTGCGTGCCGCCGCCGCCCGGCATGATGCCGAGCGTCACTTCGGTCAGCGCGAAGCGCGCGCTGTCAGCGGCATAGAGAAAATCGCAGCAGCCTGCGATCTCGCAGCCGCCGCCATAGGCCGCGCCGTTGACGGCACCGATGACCGGGACCGGGCAGTCGATCAGCGCCCGCACCATCCGCTCGAAAATGACGTGCTGGCGCGTCCATGCCTCGTCGGTCATGCCGCGCCGTTCCTTCAAATCGCCGCCGGCGCAGAACGCCTTGTCGCCGGCGCCGGTCAGCACGATGCAGCGCAGGCTCTTCGGATCGAGTGCTGTGTCCTCGAAATAACGAACGAGGTCGCGCCCCATCTGGGTGTTGAGGGCGTTGGACGCGTCCGGCCGATTGAGCCTGATGATCGCCACATGCTCGTCGACCGGCTCGACCGACAGCGTCTCGAAGTTGGATGGGTTCGAACTCATATCGCCTCGCAGGAGAATCCGCTGCCCTTGCGCCGGATCTTTCCGACCGAAGGGGAGGGGAAATGCGCGGTGCAGCACAGCGTATCGGTGTCGCAATAGCGCTCCAGAAAGCTGCGGCGTGTGGCTGCCGCCTGCGCCTGATCGACGTCGAACTTGACGGACAATTCCGGATAGTGCGTTTGCAGCGGGGAATGCATCAGGTCGCCGGAGAACACGGCGTCGTCCTTGCCGCGGCCGAAGGTGAAGGCGGCATGGCCGGGCGTATGGCCCGGCGTCGGGAGGATGCGCGTGTGGTCGCCGATCTCGTAGTCGCTGCGGACGATCTCGGCCTGTTTCGCCTCGACGACGGGCAGCACGCTGTCGCCAAACGCCGGCACGGGCGTTTTCGCGTGTGTCTCGGTCCAGTAGTCGAACTCGGTCTTGTCGAACACGTAGCGCGCCTTCGGAAAAGTCGGCACCCAGCGGCCATTGTCGAGTCGCGTGTTCCAGCCGACATGGTCGACATGCAGATGCGTGCACATGACATAGTCGATGTCACCGACGGAAATCCCTGCAGCAGCCAACCCGCGCGCGTAGGTGTCGTCGGTCTTCATGTTCCATTTCGGCCGCTGCGGCCGCGGCTTGTCGTTGCCGATGCAGCTATCGATCAGGATAGTGTGGTGCGGCGTCTTCACGACGTAGGACTGGAAACACAGGATCAGCACGTCCTGGTCGTCGAGCGCACCGGCCTTTTGCATCCACGCCCGGTTCTCCGCCAGCAACTCCGGCGTCAGACCCGGCAGCATTTCCAGTGCCGGCAGGAAGGTGGTTTCCTGTTCGATGATACGGTGGATGGTGAGATCGCCGACCGTGAATTTGAGGCTCATGCCTGTTCCCTGCTTTTCTGAAGGAGATCAGCGCGCGTCGTTCTATGCCCGGGCACGAACATTGGCGTTGGCGAACTGCAGCCGCGCAGCGATGCGCACAGGCGGCCACCATCGAGCCCGATGCGCTCCGGCGTCGCGGTAGGCCAGCCATCGCCGATGGAGGCCGGGCTGCCGCAGGCGAGGTTGCGCTGGCCGGTGGAGAATTGCGCGTCAGCGGCAGATGCCGCGAGCATGCAGAAGGCGGCAAGACCGATGCGCCGCAATCGCTTGCCACCCTCGCGCATGCCGCTATCTCCGTTCCAGATGTTACGCCGGCGGCGGCACCGAGACCTTCACCGATGGCCGCTCCATCATCTTCTGATGGAAAGCATCGAGCTTCGGAAAGGCCTTGCGCCAGCCGCAATCGGCAAAGCGGAAATCCGCATAGCCGAGCACGCAAGTAAGGCCGATCTGCGCGATGTTGAACGGGCCCGACAGCACCTCGGGCTTGTTCTCGAAGCGCGCCATGCCGGTCCAGGCGCGGTTCCAGTGATCGTCGGACCACGCCTTCCACCGCAGCGGCTCCGGCCGCACCATGCCCTCGTAGCGGCACAGCAGCATGGAGTCGAGCATGCCCTGCAGCAGCGAATGGTCGCTCTTCACTTTCCATCGCTCGGGGCCGGAGGCGGGGATCAGCTTTCCGCCGCCGGCGAGTTCGTCGAGGTATTCGACGATGACATAGGAATCGAGGATGACGTCGCCATTGTCGAGGATCAGCACCGGCAGCTTCTTCAGCGGCGTGATCTTCGAATATTCTTCGTTGGCCTGACCCGGCGCGACGGTCGCGGGGGTGAATTCGATCTTGTCGATCAGGCCGGTCTCGATCGCGGCGATGCGGACTTTTCGGGCGAACGGCGAGGCGGGGGAGAAGGTGAGTTTCATTTTCTTGTTTCCTTGGATGTTTCCTCCGTCATGCCCGGGCTTGTCCCGGGCATCCACGTCTTTCTCGCGGCAAGCGAGTCAAGACGTGGATGCCTGGCACGAGGCCGGGCATGACGACAGCGCAAGCGGCCGCAGCTCGAACCTCACGCTGCGATGATTTCCTGGCGCTGCTCGCCGAGGCCGTCGATGCCAAGCGTAACGACGTCGCCGACATTGAGGAAGGTCGGCGGCTTCATGCCGAGGCCGACGCCGGGCGGGGTGCCGGTGGTGACAAGGTCACCGGGCAACAGCGTCATGAACTGCGAGACATAGGAAATGCACTTCGCCATCGAGAAGATCATGGTCGAGGTGTTGCCGGTCTGGCGGCGCTGGCCGTTGACATCGAGCCACATGCCGAGCTTCTGCACGTCAGGGATTTCGTCTTTGGTCACCAACCACGGGCCGACCGGCCCGAAGGTGTCGTGCGATTTGCCCTTGGTCCACTGGCCGCCGCGCTCCTGCTGAAAATTGCGCTCGGAGACGTCGTTACAGACGCAATAGCCGGCAACGTGGTTCAGCGCATCGGCTTCCGAGACATACTTGGCGCGGGTTCCGATGATGGCGGCGATCTCGACTTCCCAGTCGAGCTTGGTGGAGCCGCGCGGCTTTTCGACGGCGTCGTTCGGGCCCGACAGCGAGGTGTTTGCCTTGATGAAGAAGATCGGCTCGGTCGGGATCGGAGATCCTGTCTCCTTGGCGTGGTCGGTGTAATTCAGGCCGATGGCGACGAATTTCGAGATGCCGGTGACCGGCGCTCCGAAGCGCTGCTTGCCGTCGACGGCGGGAAGTTTGGCGGCGTCCAGCGCGGCGAGCTTGGCGAGCCCGGCCGGCGAATAGGCCTCGCCGTCGAGGTCCTTCACCTGCGCCGAAAGATCGCGCAACTGGCCGGATTTATCGATCAGGCCGGGCTTTTCCGCGCCCTTGGCGCCGTAACGAACAAGCTTCATTTTGTCACTCCCTGCGGGGTTTCTTGGGTTTTGTCGGGGTTTTTGCCCTTCAGAAGCTTCTTGGAACAGCGGGCGCGGAAATTCAACTGCCGAAAGCGCAGGGTAGGGTGGGCAAAGGCGCCCTTGCGCCGTGCCCACCATCTGTCGCCGGGCTTAATGTTGAATGGTGGGCACGCGGAGCCTGTCATCGGGCGCGCGTTCGTGCGACCCGGTGGCTTTGCCCACCCTAGGGATTCTCCAGCGCCACAAACTTGAACGCATCGCCGTCGCGCTTGATGTGCCCGGCGCTGAAGTGCCCGCCGATCACCAGCGTCGGCGTGTCGGCAAAGCGCGAGAACAGCTCGCGGCGACTTACCACGGACTGCTTGGGATCGGAATCCGCAGTCGACGACCAGTCGAGATGGGCCATCTGGCAGGGATGGTGAGCAACGTCTCCCGTCAGCAGGGCTTCCTCTCCGTCCGACCTGATATGGATGCTCATATGGCCCGGGCTGTGGCCGGGCGTTGGGATCAAGGTGATTTCGTCCGCAAGCTGGGCATCGCTGGCCACGAACTCGGCCTTTCCGGCCTCCGCAATCGGCTTCACGGAATCGCTGAACACCGCGAGCCTGTCCGGCGCATCGCTGTGGTCGCGCCAGTATTCGTATTCGGTCTTGCCGAACACGTAACGAGCATTGGCGAAGGTCGGCACCCATTTGCCGTCGACAAGTTTCGTGTTCCAGCCGACATGGTCGACATGCAGGTGCGTGCACAGTACGGTGTCGATGCTATCAGGGGGAAAGCCCGCCGCCGTCAGCCTGTCAAGGAACGGATCTGTTCGGTTGTTCCAGGTCGGCACGTTGCGGCCCTGCTTGTCGTTGCCGAGCCCGGTGTCGACGATGATCCGGCGCGTGGGCGTCTCGACCAGGAATGAGTGGATCGACATTTTCAGCCGCCCTTCCTCGGTCGCAAAATGCGGGATGAGCCAGGGCAGTTTCTGGATTTCCTCGTTGGACGCGAGCGGAAGGATGAAACGGGTGCTGCCGACCGTCTCCATTTCGACAGCTCTCGTGATCTTGACCCTGCCCACCTTCCAGCGCATCCGGCGTTTCCTCTCGGCTCTGTTATTCGCTCAAGGATGCGGGTTTCCATGTTCCGGTGCAATGGATCATCTGACGGCGTTCGGCGTTATCGCATAGCCCGTATGAGGAACATGCGATGCCAGAACTCATGATTTCGCCTGAGAAAGTCGGCTTCCTGATCGAGAAGGCCCGGCAGTTCGACGTCAAGGAAAGCGCGTCCGATCCGGACTCCGGATCCAACGCCACCGATGACGACATGATCGATGTGCTCGAGGACGACGGGCGCGATCCCGTCGCGCGCGAGATCGCCGGCTTCATCGATGCGCTGAGCGAGGATGAGCAGATAGACCTCGTCGCGCTGATGCGGCTCGGCCGCGGCGACGGAACCATCGAGGAATGGAAGGACTTGCGGCAGCAGGCCGCGGAAGGACGCAGTGGTCCAACCGCGCGCTATCTGTTGGGCGAGCCGATGCTCGGTGATTTTCTCGCCGATGGTCTCGGCGAGTTCGGCCTCTCCTGGACGGAGGAACGGACCACGCCGATCCAGTAGCTATCTCTAGCTACTTGGCGCAGTCCACGATCACGGTGCCGAGCTTGTCGCCTTTCTCCACCGCGAGATGCGCCTGCGCAGTGTCCGAGAGCGCGAACTGCGCCGCGACGTTGTGCACGCGCGGACCCGCCGCCAGCCACTTTGAAATGTCCGCCTGCGCCGCCGCCAATAACGGCTGTGGCAGCGCGAACAGCACCAGCGCTCGCAGCGCGATGCATTTTTCCATCAACTCGCGCATCGGCACGACGGGCGTGCGGTTGCCGTTGCTGGCGTAGACCGCGATCGTCGAATTCATGCCCATCAGTTTCAGCGTGGTATCGATATTGCCGCCGAAATCGACATCGACGACGCGGTCGACGCCGCGCTGCCCGGTGAAGGCCATCGCTTTGGCGACGACATCCTCGCTTTTGTAGTTGATAACGAGGTCCGCGCCGGCAAGCCGCGCCTGCTCGGCCTTAACAGCCGAACTGACGGTCGCGATCACCTTGGCGCCGCCCCATTTGGCGAGTTGCACGGCATAGTGACCGACGGCGCCCGCGCCGCCGGTGACGAGTACCGTCTGTCCCACGATCGGGCCATCGCAATAGAGGCAGGTCCACGCGGTCATGCCGGGAATGCCGAGGGTGGCGCCTTCCGCAAACGACAGATTATCCGGCAGCGGCGTCACTAGATGTTCGGCGAGCGTAATGTATTCAGCCGCTGTGCCGAAGGCGCGACCGTTGCGCTGGCCGTTGAACAGCCAGACGCGCTGGCCGGCCTTGAGCCGCGTGACGCCGTCGCCGACCTGGTCGATGATTCCAGCACCGTCGCTGTTCGGAATGACGCGCGGATATTCCATCGGCCGGTAGCCGCCGCCGCGGCGGCCGACATCGGCGGGATTGACGCCGGACGCCTCCAGCCGCACCCGGACTTCGCCCGGCCCGGCCACCGGCGTCGGCATCTCGCCATAGGTCAGCACCTCGGGCGCGGGGCCCGTTCGCTCGTACCAGACTGCCTTCATAGCGTGCCCGGGAAGGCGCCGCCGTCGAGCAGGATGTTCTGGCCGGTGATGAATCCGGCCTTGTCGCCGCACAGGAACGCGCAGGCATAGCCGAACTCGGCCGGGTCGCCAAAGCGGCCAGCCGGATTGAGCTTGGCGCGCTCGGCGAGCACCTGGTCCACCGTGATGCCGCGCTTCTCCGCTTCCGGCTTGGCTGTTCCAGTCAGGCGATCGGTGACGAACGGGCCCGGCAACAGGCCATTGATGGTGACATTGTTGATCACGGTCTTGCGCGAAAGGCCGGCGATGAAGCCGGTGAGGCCGGCGCGCGCGCCGTTGGAGAGGCCCAATATGTCGATCGGCGCCTTGACCGCGGCCGAGGTGATGTTGACGATGCGGCCGAATTTCCGCGCCATCATGCCGTCCACCGTCGCCTTGATCAGTTCGATCGGCGTCAGCATGTTGGCGTCGATCGCCTTGATCCAGTCGTCGCGGGTCCAGTTGCGGAAATCGCCGGGCGGCGGACCGCCGGCATTGTTGATCAGGATATCCGGTTCGGGACAGGCCTTCAGCACGGCCTCGCGCCCGGCCGGCGTGGTGATATCGCCGGCGATCTCGGTGACGGTGACGCCGGGATTGGCTTTGCGAATTTCATCGGCGGTCTTTTTCAGCGCCTCCGCGCCGCGCGCGGTCAGCGTGACATGCACGCCTGCGTCAGCCAGCGCCATGGCGCAGGCGCGGCCCAGGCCCTTGCTCGATGCGCAGACGATGGCGCGGCGGCCTTTGATCCCAAGATCCACTGTTTCTCTCCCGTTGTGTCACGTGATGTTCTTGTAGTCCGATGCAGGCACTCTAGCCAAGTCGCGTGCCGCTGACGAGGTCCGCCGATAACGCATAATACGATCCCGGAAATCGTCTCTCTCGTTGCGAGAAACGTAGGGTGGGCAAAGGCGCGCCAGCGCCGTGCCCACCATCCATCCATTAATTCGATGGGTTGGTGGGCACGCTTCGCTTTGCCCACCTACGATCGCCGTCGCTCGCCTTCAGTGTGCCCGCATCTCCGCTCTTATCATGTCGGCAGCCTTTTCCCCGATCATGATGGTCGGTGCGTTGGTGTTGCCGCCGATCAGCGTCGGCATGATGGAGGCGTCGACCACGCGCAATCCTTCGACGCCGTACACTTTCAGCTTCGGGTCGACCACGGCGAGGGGATCGTTCACACCCATCATGCAGGTACCGACCGGGTGATAGACGGTGTCGACGCGGGCGCGCAGGAGGTTGCGGATGTCATCATCGGTATGGACGCCTTCCGTGAACATCTCCTTCTTCTGCAACGCGCGCAGTGCCGGCGTCTCCATCAGTCGCCGCGTGGTCTTGAAGCCCGCGACCATGGTTTCCAGATCGTCCGCCTCGCCGAAAAAGTTCGGATCGATCACGGGCGCGGCCAGCGGATCGGCGCTGCCGAGCGAAACGTCGCCGCGGCTTTTCGGCCGCAGCAGGCAGACGTGGCAGGTAAAGCCGGTGCCGCGATGGCGCTTGCGGCCGTGGTCATCCGCCAGCGCCATGCCGAAATGGAGCTGGATATCGGGGATGTCGAGGTCGGGCCGTGTTTTCAGGAAGCCGCCGCATTCCGCGAAATTGGACGTCATCGGTCCGGTGCGTTCGCGGCGATACTGGCGGATGGCCCGGAGCAGCCGCGGCAGCGCTTTAAGCGAAATGCCGTTGAAATTGGGATTGTCCGACATGTAGCCGAACACGAAATCCGGATGATCCTGCAGGTTCTGTCCGACGCCGGGCAGATGATGCACGGTGGCGATGCCGTGCTTGCCAAGCGCTACGCTGTCGCCGACACCCGAGAGCATCAGGAGCTGCGGGGTCTGGAACGCACCGGAGGACACGATCACCTCGCGCCGGGCGCGGATTTGCTTCAGCTCCTTGCCCTGGCGGTATTCGACGCCGACCGCGCGCTTGCCTTCGAACAGGATGCGGGTGGCGTGAGCATGCGTCTCGACGCGCAGATTGGCGCGGTTTCCCATATGCGGGTGGATGTAGGCGCGCGCGGCGCTGCAGCGCTCGCCGTTCTTCTGCGTCAATTGATAGATGCCGAGGCCCTCATGCTCGTCGGCATTGAAATCCTCGCGCAGGCGAAACTGCGCTTCCTGCGCGGCCTGCAGGAAGATCTGCTGCACCGGATTGCCGGTGCGCGACTTGTTGACGGACAGCGGCCCGCCCTTGCCGTGATATTCGCCGTCGAAATCGGCGTTGTTTTCCGCGCGCTTGAAGTAGGGCAGCACGTCGGCGAACGACCAGCCGGCATTGCCGAGCGAGGCCCATTGATCGTAATCGGCGCGGTGGCCGCGGATGTAGACCATCGCGTTGATCGCCGATGAGCCGCCGAGCCCCTTGCCGCGCGGCTGATAGCCGATGCGGCCGTTGAGGCCCTTCTGCGGCACGGTGTTGAAGGCCCAGTTGTTGACGTTGCCGGCGACCATCAGCACGAGTGCGAACGGCGTCGTGACCACCCAATTGTCGTTCCGGCCGCCGGCGTCCAGCACCGCCACCGAAATGTTTGGATCCTCCGACAGCCGTCCCGCCACCGTGCAGCCGCCCGAGCCGCCGCCCACCACCACGAAATCGAAGGTATCGGTCACGCTCATTCCCCCCCGGATTTTTTGTTCGAGCGACTGCCTGGCCGCCCTTTGGGCGCAAAACTCCGCTTTTGCGGTCTTTCTGGCAAGTGCGGTTCCAAGGCGCGGTTTTGGGGCCGCAACCGCCCGTTTTTACTGTCATAAAAACCGTAAAAGCGGGTCCTTGCCCCTTTCCAAAGCAGGGCGACGTTGATACATACCCCTCGCACCCGATGGCTTTGCCCGGGTTGCCTTCTCAGGAAGCCTCCGGACGGGATCGAGCGGCGCCGAACACGCGTTGGCCGGTTCACTTCCGGTCCGGTTTTTTCGAAGGCGGTGCAACGGTTTAACGCGGGGTGGAGCAGCCCGGTAGCTCGTCAGGCTCATAACCTGAAGGTCATAGGTTCAAATCCTATCCCCGCAACCAAATTTACGATGTAATACAAAGGGTTAGGCGAAAGCCTAACCCTTTAATTTTGCGTAAATGGCCTAGCACACGGCTAGCACAAAATTCGACTTTTTGGTTCCCTGCGCTAAAATGCACGTGGAGGTGCATGATGATGGCCAGGCACGAGCTTCTAGGTGGTTTGATCCAGGTATACCGGCGAAACGGCCGATATTGGCACTGTTCGGCCTCCATCGACGGCCGCCAACACCGCTGCACCACCGGGGAGGAGGAACTCTCCCTCGCCAAGCAATTTGCGGAAGATTGGTTTATCGGTCTTCGCGGGAAGGCGCGGGCTGGGCTGCTCGTGAATGAGAAGACCTTCCGCCAGGCCGCCGACCAGTTCCTGAAAGAATACGAGGTCATCACCGAGGGCCACCGCAGCAAGCGCTGGGTGGAGGGTTACGAGATCAGGCTGCGCCTCCACCTGTTGCCGTTCTTCGGCAACATGGGCTTATCGACCATCACGCCGGGCAGGGTGCAGGAATATCGTGTGCACCGGATTGCCACGTCAACGACGGGCAAGGCGCCCGCGCGCAGCACCATCCACGATGAAATTGTGACCCTGCGGCAGGTGATGAAGACTGCCATTCGGCACGAATGGCTCGCGCACCTGCCGGACTTCTCACCACCGTATAAGACCTCGGGCAAGGTGGTGCACAGGCCGTGGTTCAGTCCCGAGGAATACAAGAAGCTCTATGAAACCACGCGGGCGCACGCGAAAGCCAGCGAGATTCATCACCGTTGGAGTGCCGAGCAGCTGCATGATTACGTCCTGTTCCTGGCAAATACGGGGTTGCGGCCGGATGAGGCCAAGAACCTCCAGCACCGTGATGTGACCATTGTCGTGGATGAGCACAGCGGCGACCGCATCCTAGAGATCGAGGTGCGCGGCAAGCGGGGCGTCGGCTACTGCAAGAGCATGCCGAGCGCGGTAAGGCCATATGAGCGACTGTTGGCCCGTCCCAAGTACACCAAGCAGGGCAGGGCGAGGCAGAGGGCGAAGATGCCACCGTCAACAGTGCCGCCCCAGTTACCGCAGCCGACCGAGCATGTGTTTCCGGGCAACCACATCAAGATGTTCAATGCGCTTCTTGATCGAGGGGAATTGAAACTTGATCGCGATGGCAACCGGCGGACGGCCTACAGCCTGCGGCATACCTACATCTGCATGCGCTTGATGGAAGGTGCTGATATTTATCAGATTGCGAAGAACTGCCGGACCTCGGTGGAAATGATCGAGAAGTTCTATGCGGCGCACATCAAGAACAGGCTCGATGCTTCCGCCATCAATGTGCGTCGGGCCAAACCTACTCCTCGCAAGCAGTTAAGTGAGGTGTACCAGGCGCCGGTTGATCCCGAAGCGCAGGATTTCGTCTGATTCAACATAAGGCTTGCCGAAATCGCTGATGGAGGCTCACCTTTTCTTGAAGGGCCGAGGGGCCCGCTCTTTCTTACGAACCGGGAGCGGTTCGCCTTTGAACTGCTTGGCAGGGCAACTACGGGGATAAACTCGAAAAATCTGTTATCTTGGATAAACCTGTGATTGAATCGCGGGATAATTTGATGATTGCGGGGGGAACAATGGTTTCAAACAATGAATCTGTCAGGACGCAGGCTATAGCTTCTGCGCTGGCGAGTGCGGAGCAGAACCCCGATGCTGAACGGATTCAGCTTCCATGGCGCGGATCTAATGTCAAAGCGACCGTCGTAAATATCCCCGTTGATGGAGTAGTGTTGAATCCTCGAAGCCACCGAATTCGAGCGCAACTTGAGTCCAGCCTGGACGCCGACCTCGTCAAGAGCGCACCGTTTGAACCTAGGGCCCAAGAAGTCATCACCGAGATTTTGCGACTCACTGACAAGTTTGATGATTTGAAGGCCAATCTCAGGGACGTTGGACAAACAGACCCTGGCGTAGTTACGCATGCGGGTCTGCTGGTCAATGCAAACACCCGATGCGTAGCGCTTCGAGACATAAATGCTGGGCATATTCGCGTAGCCGTCTTGCCTTCAGATGCGAGTGACGAGGACATTGACCGTTTGGAATTGAACCTCCAAATGGTGCGCGACTTTCGTCGCGAATATACGTTCACGAATGAACTCCTCTTCATCGAAGAGTTGGTGACCAAGTACAGATACAATTCCCTCGAAATCGCAATTGAGATGAATTGGGTATCGCGGTCGGACGGCGCGGCGACCCGGCGAGCTGAAGAAGGAGTTCAAGCCCGACTTAGAATGCTAGCGCTGGTGCGAGAGCTTCAGGCGCTCAGCGGAAATCGTTTGCGTCTCGTGAATTTCGACGCGGCTCGCCAGGCCATCAACGAGCTCGATGAGGAGTGCGAAGCTATCAAGCATCAAGACCCAGAGGGAGCTCGCCAAATTCGCGATATGCGTCTGGCGGGCTTATTGTCTGGCGCTGGTTATCGTGACCTTCGAGAAATTGACGAAGATTTTTTGGAAGAGTACCTGATCCCTGCTTTGGAGGAGCAGTCCCTCTTTCAAGGCAACGTGGAAAATATCGTTCGGCCTCTTCCACCGAGGAACACGCAAAATTTAACGGGCTTGGACGTGTTGCAAGGCGATCAGGCTGAGACATCCGCCGGGACGCAAACTGCTGAAACCTTACTGACCCTGCTGGCAGAGTCGGTCGGTCGCGATGTGGTGCTTGTACCTGGAACCGCAGATGCAACGATTGAAATCAACAGAGCCAGCTTCGTCGAGGAATTGAAGCAAGCAGTTGAAGCTGCTGCCGAAGATGCTCGTCTCAACAGGCAGCAAGGCAACTTGGTTGATCGGCCACGATCGTTTGTCCGAAAGGCCAGCAAGCAAATACGAAATGCCATCGAAGCTTACCAGCAGGCTCGCGACAATCCGCAGTTCGATGCTGATAAGTTCCTAGCTGCTGTAGCTGAACACTCGGCCGCCCATGAAGCACTCCAAAACTTGATTGGTCGCGAGTGACAACAACCTCAGCTTTCCCATTGGTATCAATTGCCAGCAATAGCGCTGCTACTCAGGTAGTGGTTACACGCGGTCCAGATGTCCCGGACGTTTTCTGGACAAGACTACTAGCTGAATGGGGAATAGGTGGCGCGGATCCGGCGGCGCAAATATCCGTCCCCGTGGAGCGTTTTCTATCAAAATTGGAATGGCTACCTAGTTCCTGTCGAAGGTTTGGTGTTTCGCTCGGTTGGGATGACGGGGCAAGGAACCTTGTTCGAGCCATCCAGGCTGAACGAGCGGCTCTTGATCAAGCTTCGCGCGCTAACCCGCTTTCACCTGAAGCCGTGCGTGGGCGATTGGCCGGTGGGCGCTTCACGCGTGCGTTGCGAGATTTTCAAGTTAGAGACCTTGGAAAGCTCTTGGCGCTACCGCACGGTGCCAATTTTTCAGTCCCCGGCGCTGGGAAGACAACGGTTGCATACGCGCTGTACGAGGCCGAACGCCTATCAGCCAAAGTAACTAGGTTACTCGTCGTTGCTCCCTTATCTGCCTATGATGCGTGGATGTCCGAGGCACAGGACTGCTTCAGCGAGGCCCCTGTTGTGCATCGTTATGACGGAAGTTCAATTCCTGCCGACGCAGAGGTTTGCTTGGTAAACTACCAGAGACTGTCGTCAGCTTACGAAGACGTTGCTCGTTGGGCTTCTGATCGCCCGTGCCATGTCATTCTCGATGAGGCCCACAGAATGAAGCGGGGGCGGGCAGGCGAGTGGGGCAAGTCAACGTTGAACTTGGCCTATCTTGCTAGCCGTCGAGACGTGCTTACTGGAACGCCAGCACCCCAAAGCATCCGCGATCTGGAGGCCCTTTTGGATTTTGCATGGCCGGGGCAAGCAAGACGTATTCTGCCGGAACAAGTATTCCGGGCGGCACCTACACCGGAAGTTACCGGCGCTGTTGCGACAGCCGTACGCCCGTTTTTCGTTCGTACAACAAAATCTGATTTACGACTCACGGCTCCTCAGCACAGCGTCTTGCTCGTTCCGCTGGAGGGGCTTCAACGAGAAATCTATGAGGCGCTCAGAAATCAGTATGCTGGGCAGTTCTCCGTTACTAGGCGCGAGCGCACTGATTTTGCTCGCATGGGTGAAGTCGTCATGTACCTTCTTGAGGCGGCAACCAATCCGCAGCTATTGAATGTAGGTGGGTCAGAGTACGATCTTGTGGGTTTTCGGCTCCCACCAATCGTTATCCCTCCCGCCTCTGGATTGGCTGATCTGCTTGCGAGATATTCTAGTTTCGAGACCCCCCGGAAGTTTATTGAGCTATTCAAGCTTGTTCGTGCAAACGCCGATCTTGGACGCAAAACTCTCATCTGGACCAATTTCGTACGAAATATTACGGCTCTCGAAACGGCTCTTGCCCGTTACAATCCTGCGGTGATCCACGGCGGAATACCGTCAGAGATATCGCAGCCGAACGCAGCTAGAAAGCGTGAAGACGAGCTCTCAAAATTCCGAAATTCTGCCGATTGTTTGGTTCTGCTGGCGAATCCCGCAGCAACGAGCGAAGGCGTAAGCTTGCACCTCCACTGTCATGATGCGATTTATTTGGATAGAACATTTAATGCAGGCCAGTACCTACAAAGCGTTGATCGTATTCACCGGTTGGGAATGCCGCCAGGCGAAGATACTCGAATTACATTCCTAGTGACCGAGGATACCATCGACCAATCCGTCGATGCTAGAATCCGTGAAAAAGCTGAACGGCTTGGGGCGATACTTGAAGATAATGACATTGCCACCATAGCGCTCCCCGACGAAGAAGATTACGGGCGTGTAATTGAGAACGACGCCGATCTCGCCGAGCTTTTCCGGCACATCCGGGGTGGCATGTGACCCACACGTCGTTGCATATCCAGTCGCAGCGCTCAATTTCGGTAGTTACCGAGCCGAAATTGACGATAAAAAGTGTGCTCAGGCATCTCGACCAGAAGAAACTTAGTGAGGAGGTTGCGAAGGAGACGCGCAATCGCGAGGTGCATTTACCCCCAGTGAGCGTTTATCGCTGGTGGGCACGTCGCACTCTTTCAGTTAATGGCGCTTTGTTGGATGCCGCGAGAAAAGAGCTTGAGCTCTTACCCGAAAATATGCTCGTGGCAGACCCTTTCGCAGGTGGCGGAGTAATTCCTCTTGCGGCTTTAAAGCAAGGACTCAGGGTATACGCTCAGGATCTCAATCCTTGGGTTGCTAAAGGGCTAGCCGCAATGCTCAGTCTTCCGACCGCCAAGCTATTGCGTGATGCTCGGCTTCAGCTTGTAGAGTTATCTGAGACGATTTCCGCCAAAGCTTATGGGACCAAGTTTGCCGATGGTGAGCATGCCAAGATTAGCCAAACCCTAAGAGTCGCGGTGTCGCCTTGCTCTAAATGCGGATTAGAACACCGACTGTTTCCGCATGCTTTGGTTTCGTTGACTAAGCGCAAGGAGTTGAAGACTGGAAAGGCGGTTCTTGCCTGCTCCAGAGGCCATCTATTTTTCGGCAGCCGTTCGCGAAAAACAGAATGCCCCAGCTGCCGTGAGATCGTTAATCCCCGCACGACCTATCTCAAGGACCGAATAGTGACTTGCCCCTCATGCAAGCACGAGGAGTCGCTCTCTGAGCGCGCTTCTCTCAAATCTTGGCGATGGGATGTAGCGCTTGTCGAGCGCACCAACGGTAAACGTCGTGAAATAGGTCTACCAACTTCCGCAGAGCTCTCGCAGGCCTCTTCGAAAACGTGGAGGCCGAGTCGCACTCTAGGGCGAATCCCTGAATCACAGGAAACGAGGGTTTTGACCAGGCACGGGTTTCGCCTTTGGGAGGATATATATCCAAACCGCCAGCGTCACGTTCTTGAATATCTCTTGCGCATTAGTCGAGCTTTCAAGAATCCAAGGGTCAGGGAAGCAGTGGAGATGGCGATCCTCGGTAGCACCGAGATGGCAGGCCTCTTATCTCGATGGGATCGATTTTATCTCAAGAGTTTTGAGAGTATGTCATCTCATCGATTCAATTTCTCGACTTTGGTGGCTGAACCAAACGTTATCGGCGCTGGTGCTGCCGGACGCGGAACAGTTTTTCGAAGGCTGATGTTGTTTGAGAGAGCTGCTGCCTGGCTTGAGCAAAATGACTTTACTAAGCGCGGCGTGAAAATTCTTCAGTCCAGCCAATCGAGGTTCCGTAAGAGTCCCAGTAGGGATGCGACGATTGTCGTCGGTAGTTCCGAAAGAATGCTGTTACCTGACGCAACGGTAGATCTGATACTGACCGACCCGCCCTATTACGATGATGTTCAATATCATGAGCTGTCTCTGCCTTTCCGAGCTTGGGCTCGGCTGAGCAAAGAAAGAGGTAAAGGAGAGGCTGTTGTAATTCCACATGTGAAAGATTTGGCGAAGCACGCTCGCTACCGAGGCGTGCTTACAAGGGTCTTTAAAGAATTTCATCGTGTGCTGAAGCCGTCAGGTAGGCTCATCTTTAGTTACGCTAATCGCGAACCCGCCGCGTGGGTAAATCTGTTCGCAGCTTTGAAGGCGACTGAATTCAAGCCGATCGGATATACGATTGTTCAAAGCGAGAATGAGCACGATCTACAAAAGCGCAATGGACGATCGTGCCGTCTTGATTTGATTTTGGAATTAGCTCGATCGACCTCCGGCCAGATTTTACAATGGCGTCCAAAACCCGTATTTAAAACGAATGAGGAGAAATATTTGATCTCGGTGGGCGAAGCATTCCTTAGATCAGGGGAGATGGTCAACGGATGGGAAGCCCACCTTGTAGCTCAATTGAAGACAGAAATATTCGTTGAGTGATTTGCTTCTAGTGCGCTGTCGGAGGCGTTCAGTTTGCTGATGAAGCGGGCCCGCTCAGTTTTCAGGTCGGGGATGCCCCGGTGGAAGTCCGTGCAGAACTCGAACGGATTGTCGAACCCTTCATGGTGCTGACAGTAGACGACTCTGTTCCAGAGAATTTTAAAAGCGTGTCTAGTCGCCCCATAACTTGAAGCTCTGTTCTTTCTTCGTATCAGTATTTCAGCAGAAACTTCGGCTTTCGGAGGATCCCGCGAACACGCGTCACTTGCCGGAGGCGCTCGGTCCCGCATTTGCCTCCGGCATCGCTATCACTAATGCGCGCGCCGAGTGCCTTGCTAACCGGTCGCGGGACTCCGAGCTTGCTTTGCCGCGTTCGCCAGAGCCCTGCTGGCGGTGCTAAACGCAGGTCGCCGCGACTCACTCCTTTTGTGGTCCACCCAAGCTGTGCGAAATTTGCCACGGGGGGTCTCAAGACTGGATAGTGTGTGGGCAGCCCCTATTGTCGAAACGGACAATTGACGTCAGTCTGTCAAAAAATGACACAAAACTGATTCGGGGCTTTCATGGCACTAAAACGAACAAAAAAGTTGACGGAGTTTAAGCGGCTGCGAGAGCTGGCTGGACTCACCCTGCCCGAAGCCGCTGACGCTGTTAAGGTAGATCTCCGCACTGGCTATCGATACGAACGCGGTGAAACAAAGCCCACCAAGTTGGCTTTGGATAAGCTTCGGGAGCTGGCGGAGCCCCGGTTGATGCCGCTGACATCTGCCGCCAACAATTTTCGCTTTATCGACTTGTTCGCCGGAATCGGCGGACTTCGCATGGGATTTGAGTCTATTGGCGGGCGTTGTGTCTTCACGTCCGAATGGGACAAGAAATGCCAGGAGACATACGCCCTTAATTTCCCGGACAATCACCCGATTGCTGGCGACATCCGCCCCTACTCGGAGCATCCCGAACGCATTCCGGAGCACGATCTCTTGGTGGCGGGTTTTCCCTGCCAGCCGTTTTCGATCGCGGGTGTTTCCAAGAAGAATGCGCTGGGACGCCCGCACGGGTTTCTTTGCGATACGCAGGGAACGCTCTTCTTCGACACTGCGCAAATCATTGCGCACCACCGGCCAGCAGCCTTCGTACTTGAGAACGTCAAGAACCTGGAGCGGCATGACAAGGGGCGCACCTTCGCTACCATTATAAACGTGCTGGAGAACGAGCTGGGCTACCACGTTCAGTACCGCGTCATCGGTTCGCAGTCTTGGGTCCCGCAGAAGCGGGAACGAATTTTCATTGTCGGTTTCCGGGAGAAGACTGACTTTGATCTCAATGCACTGAAGGTTCCGCTGGCGGGCCGGGGTCCGAAACTGGGAACCATTTTGCAACACCCCGATGAGGTCGACCCCAAGTACACTCTCACCGCCCATCTCTGGAAATATCTTCAGGATTACAAGGCAAAGCACACAGCTGCAGGCAATGGTTTCGGCTTCAGTCTCTTTGGGCCGGACGACGTGACCCGCACCTTGTCAGCCAGATATTACAAAGATGGCTCGGAAATCCTGATTGCACAAAACGGCAATCGGCCGCGTCGCCTGACTCCCAAAGAGTGCGCCCGCCTGATGGGCTTCGAGACCAGCAAGCGTCAGTTCAAGATTTGCGTGTCGGACACCCAGGCCTACAAGCAGTTCGGCAACGCTGTCGTTGTGCCGGTGGTCGAATTTATCGCTAAAGCCATGAAACCTCATATCGAGGCAGCGCTGCAGAAGCGTACCTCGAAGAAAGAGCCGGTTCGTAAGGTCACTCGTCCTGAAAAACCGGCTGCATTGATGTATGGCTGACGTCGTCACGCCCGAAGTGCGAAGCCGGATGATGTCCGGCATTCGCAGCACCAACACCAGGCCCGAACTGATCATTCGACGTGGCCTGCATGGAATCGGATTCCGCTATCGTCTTCACGCAGCCAGCCTACCCGGCAAGCCCGACCTTGTCTTTCCCCGCTACGGAGCGGTTATTTTCGTTCACGGATGTTTCTGGCACGGTCACGATTGCCACCTTTTCAAATGGCCTTCGAGCCGCATTGATTTCTGGAAGCAGAAAATCTCACGCAATCAAGTTGTCGATGCGCGCAATGAGGCCGCTGTGGCCGAGAAGGGCTGGCGCTATGCAGTCGTGTGGGAATGTGCGCTCAAAGGCCGTTACAGGCGACCGCAGACTGACGTGATCAGGGATTGCGCAGGCTGGCTTCGCTCCCGGAAACCCCATCTTGAGATCCGGGGCACCGCCTGATGTTTTCACTTAAGCAACTCCGCGAGGCGCTGGCGCAGCATGGCGTCACTCAGCTCTTGTTTAAGGAGCTTGCTGCGAACGACAATTCCAAGAACCAGCCCTATCTCGGGGGCAACCTCGAAATTCTCAACTTGCTTCCTATGGGCGAAGTCAGGGAAGAAACCACCCCTTCGGGAAAGACAGGCCTAAAGGCGCCGCTGCCTTTGCACTGGTTGCGGCCTGACGGCTCGCTTACGCCCGCCCCTAACACGCAGATTATTCTCTATCCCCAGTATCCGGAAATTCGCATGTCGGGATTTCTGAAAGGTGCGCAGGGCGGCCCGAACGAGCTGATGACAGTACGCCAGGCCGGACGCATGCTGTTCCTCGGCATAACGTCGGATCGCCGCATTGTCGGCTGGGTCACTGCGCCAGACAGCCCTCTGGCGGATCAAGTCAGGCACCTCGGCGAGCTCAAGCAGACCGGCGTTTTCCGGCACATCCCCATCGGCACCGCTGACACATCACGTGAACGTCTCATCCAGCGATTACTCTCCATTCACCAGATGGGATGGATTGCGTCCCAACGCCTCGATGCAGCGGGCTCATTCTGTCCCTGCAACGGCTCTAACTGCGGCGGCTATACACTTGAGGCGCATCTTGGGGTCATCCCTAACGGCAAGGCAGAGCCCGATTTCGAAGGCTGGGAAATCAAGGGCCACTCCGTGACGGATTTCGTTCGTCTTGGCTCGGGCAACCTGACCCTGATGACGCCAGAGCCGACCGGAGGCCTGTACAAACAGCAAGGCGCGGAAGCCTTCGTGCGTCGGTACGGTTATGCGGACCAGTCTGGTATTATCGACCGCCTCAACTTTTCCAGCCCTCACCGTTACGGCATGCGCAACGAGAAGACGGGCCTGACGCTTCAGTTTATCGGTTATGACGTTGAACGGAATAGCATCACCGATCCGAAGGGCGGGTTCACCCTCGCCGACGATCGTGGAAATGAAGCCGCGACCTGGCATTTCGCGGGCCTGATCGAACACTGGAACAGAAAGCACGCGAAGGCTGCGTATGTGCCTTACAAGGCGCGCAAGGATCCCGCGCAGGAGTATAGCTACGGCGGCATCGTCAGACTGGCGGAAGACACCGATTTTCTGCGCTTTCTGAAAGCGATGGCCGAACGTGCAGTGATTTATGACCCTGGTATTAAGCTTGAAGGCGCGGGGAGCAGTAAGCCGACGGTCAAACGTCGGAGTCAATTCCGGGTCAAATCAGCAGATATTGAAGTGTTATATGCCAACACTTCCTCCCAGAATCTTCTGACAGGAGGTGCACCATGATGTGCATTGCCAGCACACGAGCCCTAGTAAGAAGTGCGTTGCAGCCACGGGCACCCCATAGCCACCTAGACACTGCAGAAATGACCTGCAACAATCAGCGGATGTGTGAAATTCCCGCCTGGCCAGTCCCGAATGGCGCCAAGAGAATATTGGTGCGATGAGCGACCTTGTAAACGTCAGTCTGCCCTTTCGGCCTCGTGCCCGGCTACTTCAATTGCTCGGCGACCAGCTAATCGGTTCGCCAAGACTTGCGGTGTTTGAGCTGGTCAAGAACGCCTACGACGCCGATGCCGAGCAGGTTACCGTTACCATTGAGGATCTCGGAACGAATGACGCTTCGATAACCGTCGAGGACGACGGCGAGGGAATGACGATCGACACCATAAAGAATATCTGGCTGGTACCAGCTCATGACCACAGGGAGTTGCAACGCCTTGCGAAGAAGCGAACACGCCTCAACCGACTGCCGCTCGGCGAAAAAGGAGTCGGACGCTTCGCTGTTCACAAGCTGGGTGACCACATTGAGCTGATAACTCGGGCGAAAAACAGCGACGAATGCGTCGTGAAGATTGACTGGTCATCACTCATCGAGAAGGGTTTTCTCTCGGATGCCAAGGTGACGATCCGGACAAGGACACCGACCGTTTTTAAAGGCAGGAATACCGGAACGCGCATCATCATCAGTAAACTTCGCGAAAATGACTGGTCAAGAGGCGACGTCAGAAGACTCTTTCGACAAATCACGTCAATTTCGTCTCCCTTCGAAGAGCGCTCAGATCGCTTTGAGGCTTCCCTCCATGTTCCAGATCATCCCGACTGGATTAAAAGCGTACCGGACGTCGAAACCCTGCTTGGTCGCGCTCCATGGAAATTTACGTTCAGCATCAGCGCTGATGGCAAGTTGAACTGGACGTACGAGTTCCGAGGAATAGCCGCTATCAAATTGCCCGCACGGACAATCAAGAAGCGTTCCGAAACGCTTCTACTGTCCGACGTACGGGAGGATACTGCCGGGCTTGTCCGCAAGGGAAAAGGACGCGTTACAGCCGACCAGGCCTTTTTGAAAGGCATAGGACCAGTCAAAGGCCAATTTTACATCTTCGACCGCGATCGTGCAGTGTTGAACAAGCTGGGTGACAGTCAGTTAATCCAGAACTATCTCGACGAAAACGGCGGCATTCGCGTCTATCGCGATGGCATACGGGTTTATAATTATGGCGAGCCCGGTGATGACTGGCTTGGGCTTGACTTACGGCGCGTAAATGCGCCCACCCGGAATATTAGCCGCAACATCATTGTTGGTGCGCTCGACCTTTCCCTGGAGGATAGCGTTCTCCTCAAGGAGAAGACAAACCGCGAAGGGTTTATTGAGACCGATGCCTACGAGAGGTTCAAGAGAGTGGTGCTTGGTGCGCTTGGTCTAGCCGAGACAGAGCGAAAGATAGACAAGGACAGTATTCGTCAGCTTACCACGAAGGGCTATGACCCTGAGGTCGAGAGAATACAAAAACCGCTGGAAGAGCTTCGTGTTGCTGTTCGTCGTCACAAGCTATCTAACGAACTGGAGCCGCTTATCGACAAGGTTGAGCGTGACTACGCCGAGATGCGCGATACTATGCTGCGCGCCGGACTTTCCGGCATGGGACTGGCGGTCGTTTTCCATGAGATCGAGCAAGGCGTCCGTGTCCTTTTTAATGCAATAGAATCCGGCGGCAACCGCGATAGCATCCAGACACAGGCGCGAGAGCTTGTGCGCATCCTTGACGGCTTTACCGAGCTACTCAGAAAGGGCGACCGGCAGACCCACGCGCTAAATCATCTTATCAAGCGCGCACGAGACTTGGCGTCGCCGAGGTTCAGGATCCATAATGTTCGCCTGGTGTGTCCCGCTCTTGAACCGGGTGCACCTGAATTATCAGCGAATTTTGCATACAGCTTGGTTCTCGGTGCGATGACGAATATCATCGACAATGCCATCTTCTGGCTCAAGGCACGGTGGCCGGAAGAAACGCAAAAGCCCTCAAAGAGGGCCATCTACATTGGCATAGACACCGACCTCGCTCCCGGCTCACCTGCAATTGTCATCGCTGACACCGGCCCTGGCTTTCAGGACGACCCGGAGCGCCTTGTTCGGCCATTCTTCAGTCGCCGACCGGACGGTATGGGCGTGGGTCTCTATTATTCGAACATGGTTATGGAGATCAATGGCGGCCGATTGCTGTTTCCTGACCGGGACAGTGTCGATCTGCCTGAGGAATTTGACGGCGCAATACTTGCTCTCATCTTTGATAGTCCGAGGAAAAAATGATCTTTGCAGCACCGCGTTTTGTGGTGGTTGACGATAAGGCAGAGCATCTCAAGGCTATTGTCGACGTCTTTCAGACCCTTGGTTCTCCTTGCATTGGTGTCCACTACGATCCCAAAAAGGATTTGGATGCCAGCGTGTTCAGCGGGGTCCGCGTGCTCTTCATGGACCTGCATCTTGTGGACGGAGCAGCCACTACTGATCAAACTCGCCATTATGCGAGCATAGCGAGCCTTCTGGAGACCAACCTCAGCGCAACGGGGGGGCCGTACGTATTAGTGATCTGGACCGAGCATCCCCAGCACAAGGATGAACTCCGCGAGTATCTGGACAAGGCCCTTGATCCTGAAAAGCCGCACCTCTTTCCGCTTGCCGTTCTCGCTTTGTCGAAGACGAGCTATATCGACACATCGAGCGGAGCCACAAAGGATGCTTCAGCGCTTCGAAAAGCAGTTCTCGAATCTGTAGAGCAAAATCCGCAAATGGCGGCGCTTCTCACTTGGGAAGCTGACGTCTTGGCCGCTGCCGGGGATACACTTGCGCAGCTTCAGGCACTGGTCCCGGCCGCTTCAAGGTCAAGCGCAACATACCCCGCAGCCCTGAACGATTTGCTGAGCCTGCTGGCGCGCGAGGCAGTAGGGAAAAAGAACGTCAATGCCGATCCCCGCAGTGCACTCAACCATATTTTGGTGCCTTTGCTGGCGGACCGCATCCTGAACGCAGCCACGTCCAAGGATACCAAGGAAATTTGGAAAAAGGCTGTAACACGAGCTGAAGATCCCAAACTTTCCAACGCCGACGATGCTGCGTCCGCCTTGATCAACGGTATGCTTCACGTTGCATTACCCGATGCGGAGACGATCCCGCCCGACGCTTGGGGTGCCATCGTTGAAGTACCGGAAAAATGGCTGACGGATGAGGGTCTCAGCGGTTTCTTCGACCTTAACAAGAATCAACTGCTGACGGATGTCTTCAAGATAAAGCCTGAAAAATTCCAGGACGTTGGCTGGTTTCTCATAAGGATCGGTGCTGCCTGCGACTACGCTCAAAAGCGTGCCGGGCCGGTGCCTTATGTCCTCACAATGGCAGTTCCCAAAGATGGCAGGTCTAAGGGTATGAAGCTGCCCGAGGCGGAGTGGACCTCTCCATTATTGATGCAGACGGAGACAGGGCCGTATTATCTGTCGTCCAATTCGAGGTTCATCCTCAGCCTTACGCAAAAGACCATTAAGGATCTTAAGGTCCTGGGACGACTCCGCGAGCAGATTCTGATGGAGTTGATTGTGCACGCCTCGTCGTACACGGCGCGTCCCGGCATCATCAGAGTTTAGCGCCTTCCTTCCCCTTCCACCGTACTGCAAAACTCGCTTTATTCGGCTCCTGCTTCGTCTCCGGGTCTCATCCCTTTGTGCAGCTAACCCCATTGCACGGCCAGTAACGACGGAAGTTAGGACCGAGGCGCCCCGGCGCAAGGCATCCAACCGTATCCCGGAGGGTCCCTCGGTCGGAGCCTCCTTGCGCCGCTGCTTATGACTCTGGTCCCTTTTCACTCCCGTCCGGCCGCGATTGGCGCAGCTGGAATAACAAACGGGAGATAGTCCGATGAAGACGAACCAAAAGAGCCAGAAACCTTACGCGGTCTATGTGGTCGAAGGTGAAGGCGACAAGGCCTACTGGACCAAGATCGGCGGCGCCTGGCGCCACGAGGACGGCAAGGGCTTCAACATCCAGCTCAGCTGCATGCCCCTGAATGGCCGCCTGGTCGTTCGCGAGCCGAAGGCCGACGCGGAGGCGGGGCGATGAGCCCCGCCGCTACGCGGCGCTACCGCGTCAGATTCTTCGAATTGGGTGAACATGAGACCTTCGTGTTCGCCACGAGCGAGGAGGACGCAATATCCAAGGCAGCTGCCATGCATTACCTGGGACGGACTGGCGCAGTTTACGTCCAGCTATTCCAAGAGCATCAAATGGGAAGCCGACCTTGTCCCGGAGGTGCGCTCATGAGCAGCCAAACCAACAACGCGCTCAACACAGTCGTTCACGGCGACTGTGTTCAGGTCATGCGCAAGCTGCAGACCGCGTCGGTGAATTTCATCCTCACCGACCCGCCGTACCTGTGCCGATACAAATCGCGCTCGGGCCAAACCATCGCCAACGACGATCGCGACGAATGGCTGGAGCCTGCGTTCTCCGAGGTGTATCGTGTGCTCAAGCGGGACTCGCTATGCGTAAGCTTCTATGGTTGGAATGCTGCCGACAAGTTTATCGCCGCCTGGCGCGCTGCGGGATTCCGACTTGTCGGACACGTGGTGTTTCCGAAGAGCTATGCTTCCTCCGTGCGCTTTGTGAAGGGCATGCATGAGCAGGCCTACCTTCTTGCGAAGGGCGACCCGCATTTCCCTTCGGCACCCATCTCCGATGTCCTCGACTGGGAGTACACCGGCAATCGTCTGCATCCAACACAGAAGCCAATCAGCGTCTTGCAACCGCTTATTGAAGCATTCTGCCCACTGGACGGGATTGTGCTCGACCCGTTCTGCGGGTCTGGTTCAACGCTGGTTGCAGCTCGACGCGCCGGCAGGACGAGTGTCGGTATCGAACTTGATCCGAAGCATGCCGAAACAGCTTCCCTGCGACTGAATGCGCCGGAGTTTCACGGTAGCAACAGTAGCTAGGCACGACATCGCCGCAGAGCCTTCAGCAGTTGCGCCCTCGTGCGCAACCATCAGGAATCATTTGCCAATCTCCAGTCCAGAATAGTTCTATTGGTTTGACACATGTTATTGTCTGTGCGAGTTTTCGGACGACCGTGACTTTGCTGCATCTATTTTCCCTTTCTCACCGTGCTCGTACCACGGGTTCGTTGTTGCCTTAGGCTTTGTCCCAATAGCGAACATGAGAAAAACGCCCCGGCAACAGCCGGGGCGTTGCTCGTTAGACACGGTCAACGTAATGCGAAACGTTCTCCAATTTTATGTGTTGCGGAGCGCCGCCATAATTCGCAGCCTATGGATATCGATGGAGTACGAGCCCATCGGTCGCTCGCGGGACTCGGGCGGTTTGGACAAAGCCCCATTGCGACCTACGAGGCGCTCCTGTCCCGGCGGAGCGTTTTTTGTGGCGACCGTAGTGTTCGCAATGTGGCGTCATCCTTGAAGGAAACGACGCATGTCAGCGCAACCGGAATAATTCATGGGTACGTCGCGCAGTAGCGCGGACGTTTCCTATCACTCTCTTCATCGCAATCCATGAAGCGTGCTGCAGATGCAGTTCACGCGGAGAATTCTCATGTTCCTAGTAATCGCAGGCACAGCTGCGGCAGTGGCGTTGCTCGCCTTGGTCGTGGTTGTGCCATTGATAATAATCGCAGAAATCGTCGAAAAAAATCCTCTCGTCGGGATCATATTGATCGCCGTTGTAGGCTCGGTCGTGCTCGCTACAATCGGGCCGCGCATTCTTTGAGAGGATTCGTTGAACGACCCCTTAAGGGGGCCCGGGGGCTTTGCCCCCGGGCCGCAAATATCACACAATATATGCAGCGACGGTGACGCAAGTCGAGAGAAGGGCCCATTTTGGTAGGGGGAAGAAATGGCTGGCGGACGACAACTGTTTGAATCCTTTCGGACGAAGGTGCTGGGGCAACTCTCCCAGGCCGAGAGGATGGACGTGGAAAAAGCCGTCAAAGTGCTGCGTGGATACCTCGATGGCAAGAAGGCCAAGGATGAGCACTCCAAGGAGGTAGACAACCATCTGGCAGAGTTGGAGTCGGGTGATTCGAAACGCCAGCGGAAGATTCTTGCAAAGCCGGAATTTCGGTCTCGCCTTGCGAATGAGGTCCAGCGTGTTGAAAGAATCAATGCCTTGCATTTTTTCAAAACGTCTTCATCAGGGTCTCCGTTCTCATACAAGAAAGCGAGCGCCCTAGCGTTTGAGACGCACAGGTTTTATGTCCAGAGCGGAATCGCCAATGACAATGCAGAAGGCGAGCGTCTCCGCAGCGTTCATTTTGGCGCTCTGAAAACCGATATCGAGCGATGGGAAGCCGTCCAGTTCTGTATCGTTTTTGCCTATGCGTTAGCCTTCCTCCCGGCCGCGAACAACAGCGACCTGATCTCGGATGAGACGTTGAGAAAGCGTATCCTGAACGAATGTGTGAAGCGGCTCTCCAGCATAACGGATGATACGTTGCTGAATGCTTCGATTGCCAGGTTGGAGAATATCCCGAACGATATCGAGCCGGTTGCGATAATGCACTATGCGGATGTCTTCAGGCAAACAGGATGGTCCCAGCCAATTACCGCCGGTCGCCTCGCCGCAGATGTTGAAGCCAAACGAGTAGCTGCGGAAAAGAGGAGGCAGGTCGAGACCCAGCTGACATTCACGGTCAAGGATGAGACTCTCGACATCTCCATGTATGGCTGGCCGCGCCTTGTCGACGCGGCGGATAAGGTAACTCTCTTCGAGAATCTCAGGGCCGCTTTTGCACGCGCGATGAAGCTGAGGTTCGCATATAACCCGGATTTCGGCAGAGGGCTACTGGCCGAACGCGGTATACGCTCGATGAGTGTTCGACAGCTCGCTTGCGTAAAAAACCTGATATGGGCTGATCGTGTCGGGCTTCAATTCGAGTTCAAGGAGTTAGGGGACCTATCGCGGAGCTGTGCACAAGCGATGCTGGAACTCCTCAACGCGGATGGTCATGCTTTCATTCAGATAAGGGATGGGAAAACTTATGACTTTGAACCGTTGGACGCTGAGTTGGCGGCGAAGTGGAGGGCGGATTTGGACGATGCCTGGTTGCAGCACGCGGACACTTTCCAGAAATGGATAGAGTCCGACACCTTCGCCGGTGAATTGACCAGATGGATCGTAGAGGATCCGGGCGACAGCGCGGGATGGGCGACGTCCCGCTAGGGGTGTCAGGCCTCGCGTTAGCGAGGCCCTCCATAAGCGAACGCGACAATACGATCGCGTTTTCACATGGAGACACCCATGAATACCTCGCTCAGGCTCCCCGCGTCCCAACTGACCGGCGAAGCCCGGCAACGAAGGATCGACCAGCTTGCTGCGGAGGTGCCTAGCGCCGAAGCGATGGCTGCCTACAGAAGCAAGTTAGCTGCAGCCGTAGCTGATCACTTCGAAGAACTGGCACTCATACCGTATCCTCCTCGGAAGGGAAGATAACAACGCGCGGTCGCCCCTTGGGGCGGCCGCGTTTGCTTTGGGACATCATGGCTTGCCGAGACGGTTCCCGAGCGCCGGGTCGTCGAACGCCTTGAGAGCGCGCAACCTTGCGGGGCGCCGACCACCTTCCAGAACAATGACCTTGTCCGCATATTCCGGGCCCATCAGCTGCTGAGCGGTCGCGAGCGGCTTGAGCGTGTTTGAAAACAGGTCGCGGACCGAACCCAGCTCTTTCGAGAGTTCGTGTGCCATCGTGCCGGTTGGCTCGATGAAGCACCGAATGGCCATCATCTCAAGCAACCGGTCGGCATCGCCGTAGGCTTGCTGAAGCTGTGCCTTGGTCTGGGCGAACAACCAGAGCCGCAGGCCGGACTGGCGGCCGAGCGCGAGCATCTGCTCTACTTCCTGCATGTAGCCGAGCTGCGGAAACTCATCGAGGAAGAACGTGACCGGTGGCTGTCCCCATTGGTCGCGAGTATCCCGGATCGTATAGAAGATCTGACCGAGCAGGGCGCGAATAAGGGGCCGGTAAGTCACCAGTTCTTCCGGGGTGACGCAGAGATAGAGCGTGCCTCTGTCGCGGCGAAGGTTGGCGAAATCGATGGTCGTCTCCGCGATGACCGGCTCAAGCTGGGGCGCGCCCCATACGTCGATATGGCGCAGCACCGTGTCGAACAGGTTCGACCGCGTTTCCTCGTCCGCGCTCTCCAACTGATTTCCGATACGCACCAGGCTGCGGACGCCCGACTCCTGCAGAAAGGAAATCTGCATCTTGAGCTGGTTGGCCGAGGGGGAGAACCAGTCCACCACCGCCGACATATCACGGCGGCCCTGGAAGCCGTGCAGGCACACATCGTAGAGCGCGCCGTGGAGGAGCTGGGCCGCCCGGCCTTCCCAGAAGCCTTTCGCCGATTTGGAATCGGTCGGCACCATCAGCAGCGGCAGCAGGCGGCTGATTGCCGTATATGCCTCGACGGGGTCCGAGGGGATTGCGTCGAGCGGATTGAAGCATTTGGTGGCCTTGGCATCTCCCGGCTTGAACAGCTGTACCGGACCGACGTTGGCACCCCGCCAGGCGCTCGTAAGGCCGAAAATCTCAGGCTTGACGTCCAGAACGATAGCGGGTGCCCGGAGGTACAGCAGGTTACGGACCACGTGTGCCTGGGTTTTACCCCGGCCGGGACGTGCGATGGTGATCAGGCTCTCGTTGCTGTCATAGACGTATTCCTGGCCGGTGCCCTCGAACACGCCAAGGGTTAACGGCGCTCTCGGTCCCACGCCGCCAAACGGGTCGTCTATGGCTTTCACGCGCTTTTCTCCCCCGGTTCGGCATCCGCTCCGCATTCAGCAGGGGCAGGTATCCGGCGTCAAGGAGCGTGGCAAATCGCATTCGGGGCATTCGGGAGCCATCTGGCGGGTGGTCGGCGGCCCGGAGAAATTTTCATCGGCCCGGGGCGAGGGCGCTCTTGCCAAGCGGGCGGCTGTAGCTAAACTTCGGTAGTGCGCACTTATGGGTTTTCGCAGAAAACCCGGCGCACCGCCCTGAGGTGCCTGTGGCTATATACAGCCTGCATCACAGCTCGATAGGCAAGTCCACCCAGGACGAGCCATACACCGCATCTGCGCATATCCGCTACATCACCAGGGCTCGCGCGCTAAGCAGGCTTGAGGGCAACCGCATGCCGACCGACGCCGACGAGGCGATGGACTACCTGCGCAAGGAGGAAGACACCAGCCGGAAGAACGCCCGCGTCCTCGACAAGGTGATGCTGGCGCTCCCGGTGGAACTGGATGCCGAACAACGGGCTGCTCTGGTGCGGTCGTTTGCCGAGGATGTAACCAAGGGCCGAGCCCCATGGTTGGCTGCCTTCCACGACCGGGGCAAGGATGCCAAAAATCCGCACTGTCATCTGGTTATCCGGGACCGTGATCCCAAGACCGGCAAACGAGCCATCGGTATGAGTGAGGCCGGTTCGACCGAGCGCCTGCGGGAATTGTGGGAGGAGCATGCCAACAATGCGCTTGCTGAGGCCGGCCTCGATATCCGCATTGACCGGCGCACCCTGGAAGAGCAGGGCATCCGCCGCAGGCCGACCATTCATGAAGGTGTCCGTGCGCGGCGAATGAGCAAAGAGGGGCGGACTCCGCCATCGCGGCGGAGGTCATACCGTAACCAGCCGCGCACGCGCAGCCGGAGCCGGGTCGTTGACTACCGGAAGCTGGACAAAGGTTTGAGCCGTACCGCCTACAATCGGCGGATCCGGATGGAGCGAGAGAGCGAGAAGGACCGCTGGGCGGCGATTGACGCTGACCGGCAGCACCGGGAAATCGAAGACTTGCGGGGCATTCATCGGCCCGACCTGGACGATGGAATGGCGCGGGGGCGTAAACGCAAGCTTGAATAGTGTTGGCTGATACGAATCATTGTCGTACGATTCCAAGAGTGGAAGACCTTGATACCCAACTTTCTCATGCCCGGGCACGCACCATGCTTCAGGTGCGCAAGCGTCTCGATCGAAGAAAAAAACTTCACGACGAGATCGCTGAATTCAAAACAATACTGGCTGACCCCGCCCGGACTCATGAGCATGCCTACACGGCCAAGTGCCTTGCCAAGGCGGCCATACTCGATGAAAAGCTGTCGCTGCTCATTCAAAAGCATCTTCGTCATCTGGACCTGCAGGAGGAATCGCTCAAACTACAGTTTCAACTCTTGGACACGCTATAATTTTCGTTTCGCTTCGCCTGGAGCAATCGTATGACAAAATTGGAAGACATCGATGACGAGTTGGCCGATGCCGAGAGTGACCTTGATGATATTCAGGAGAAGATTCTGTTCTTAGAGCGCCAAGTGCCGGGTTTGCGCGCAAGATTGGCTGATGCCACTTCTCCCCAGGAGAAGGCTCGTCTGGAAGACTTGTTGAGAAAAAATGAAGAAGAGCGCGACAAACTACGAAGGGAAGAACAACGCGTGGAAGCCCGCGCTGACGAACTCGGCAAGGAATTTCGAGAGGAGCAGAAACTTAAGCCTAAAAAGCCGAAGCCCAAACTGTAGCTCCTCGTCGGACATCTGATATCAGGTACCATCGCGCGCCCCACTGGGGCGCGTTTTCGTTTGAGGGAATTGGGAAAGTAAGCCCTGTAGCCAAAAAGTAACGGTAGAGGTCTGTAGTGGTTGGGGGAGGGGGAATGGCGCACTTATACATCGCTACGCGACATAGGTGCACGGCCGACACAGCGGCCGTAAGGTGTCGCTAACGCGACAACTTCAGGAGAGCTATGGCTTCTTATCATCTTTCGGCTCAGCCGGTGAAGCGCTCGGAAGGGCGTTCGGTGGTGGCAATGGCCGCCTATCGGGCGGGTGTCTTGCTGAAAGATGAGCGTCGTGGCGTTAATGCGGATTATCGGCGCCGACGCGGCGTAGTGCATGCTGAAATTCTGGCACCAGACGATGCCGCCGAGTGGTTGTATGATCGCGAAGCGCTCTGGAACACCATTGAGCGGATGGAGGTTCGCAAGGACGCCCAGCTCGCCCGTGAAATCAACATGGCTTTGCCGCATGAGCTGACCGATGCCGAGCGGCTGGAGTTAGTGCGCGCGTTTGTTCTTGAACAGTTTGTGTCCCTGGGAATGGTCGCGGATTTTGCCATCCATGCTCCAGTGCCCGAAAAAGGCGATGACCCGCGCAATCATCATGTCCATGTACTTCTCACTCTCCGTCAAGCCGGTGGTGGTGGCCTGCGGCGCGTGAAGACGCGGGAGTGGAACAGTGACGCGATGCTGATCCGCTGGCGCAAGGCCTGGGCGGATATGCAGAACGAGGCGCTGGGCCGGTGTGACCATCCGGCCCGGGTTGACCACAGGAGTCTTGTGGTGCGTCATGCCGAGGCTGTGCGGCTCGGGCGGCGACGGGAGGCTGTCGCGCTGGCGCGTGTGCCAGAAATTCACGTTGGCCCGAAGGCCAAGAAGGCTGCCGGGGCACGGCCACCAGTCAGCAAAGTTCGTAAGGTCGGGCCAAAGAGAAAAGCGAAGCAGGGACACTTGTGGGCGCTGGCACGACGGGAGTTGCGCTATCCAGACTTCGATCGGGGCAGCCGGGGCGAATGGACAATGCAGCGGCTCAGCCAAAATGCGCGGACGTATGAGAAGGCCGTCGCGCGGGCGGATCTGCAAATGATGCGCTTGCGACAGCGCCAGGTTTATTATGCGAAGGCGTCAAAGCGTAGAATAACACGTGGCGATCGGAGCCGCGCAGATGGCCGGATGGTGTCAAAGTCGCACGCGCGCAAACGGCTGGCGGAGATTGCCTACTGGATCAACGAGCTTGACCTTCTCTTCTTCGCTCTGCTGGGCCTTCGCGAGAGTCAATTGGTCCGGCGCACCGTCTGGTCCAACCGGCTAACCGCTTCCCGAATGCGGGGACTTACACGCGGGCGGGTCTGGATGCCCGGTTAGGCGGCCAGGCGTCGTACTTGCCTCGCCAGAGCAGGTGTCGCCATGAACGATAATTTACCTTCGATGCGAGCACGGGGTGCCGCAGGATGTCACTGCGATAGATGACAATGGCCCGCCTTCCGGGCAGGCGCATCACCTCGGAAGGGTCGAGTAGCCATCTGCTCGTTTCAGATTGCCCGAGCGAATGGTGCTGGCGGATCGGGTCCAGGTTGCTCCGCGATGTGCCTGCGTTGTGCGAAAATGACGTGGTCTGGCCGATGATTTCCGAAACAAACCGGGCAGCATCCAGATCGGCGACGTTGAAGAAAACCTTGCATGTGGCGTTTGCCAGAAAAGAGCCTGCGCGCCGATAGATTGCCCGTAGCTGGCTCATGTCCTGGAACACGAGCAGTGGTGTACAGTAGGCGCGAAGATAGCCAACGCCACGCTCCAGTGGTTCGAGGTTTCCAAGTGCTGCCGCTTCGTCGAGCAGCAGCAAGACCTTGTGTCTGGGACGCGGGAGGTTCTTGGCGCGGGTGAGCGAGTTGATGACGCTACCGACCATGACCCGCAGAAAGCCCGCGTAGATGTCGAGCTTTTCCTCGTCAACGACCAGGTAGATAGTCTTGATCCGTTGCACGAGGTTGGTGAGGTCGCAGTCCGAAAAGCGGCTTATCTCGCCGGCGGGCCCGCCGGCTGTCCAGACGCGTGTTGCCTTCTCGGTGTTGGAGAGGATGCTACGAAACTCCTCACTCCCGTCCATGGAGAGAAAGCTTGCAGCGATTTCCGCAGCCGCACGGGGGCCGCTGGTACTTATTTCTAGCAGCAGCTCTTTTAATGACTCGGGCGGCAACGTGGAAAGGCTACGGACCTGCGAAAGGTTCCGTTGCGCGGGTTCGAGTCGCATCACGTGGAGAATGATGCAGGCCAACAGTCCCTCGGTTTTACTGTCCCAGTGACTGGTCTTATCGTCTGGAATAATCATGAGGCGCGCCAGCGCCTCAGCATCATCGCGTTCGTGAAACGAGCCGGTGCGGATAAGGTCGAGTGGATTGAAGTGATCCGACGTCGCGGGGTTGGTGGTATCAAGGATGCGCACCGTTCCCAGTTGTTCCCGTCGACGGCGCGTAATCGCACTGTTCTCGCCCTTTATGTCCGTGCAGACGATGGAGCCGCGATAGTCGAGCAGGTTGGGAATTACCACGCCAACTCCCTTGCCAGCACCCATGGGCGCGAACACGGTGATCATGCCGTCCTTGTTGAACCGCAAAAAAGAACGGCCCTTCCGGCCGACTATTGGTCCACTGCCTCTTCGCGCTCCGGACCAGAACAGCTCCCAGTTGGTGGCGAATCGCGCAGAACCGAGGGCGCCACCAGGAGCGAAGCCGCCCCAACGGTACAGCATGTGCAAAAATTCGAGGACATATCCGAGTGCCAGGAATGTGCAACGTATCATCAGCCAGACGACGCGCATCATCCCGAGCAACAAATCCACCATGCGGTAAGATTGACACGCACGTCCCGCGCGCACCATCGACCGAAGGGCTGGAGTCAACGCATGAATCAGGAAAGTGTGACCTGAGCCCGCAAAAAGCCGCAGGATTGATTCTAGATCCGAATAGTGCAAACCGATGTCTTATGTCAGGTGGCGCCCCTCCGTCGTCGCATCAAGGGTAATACGAGCGGCAAGCCGCCCTTGACGCGACGCCAGCGGACCGCGATGGGCTTGCCATGGGCGATTGCCCAAGTCTGGGCATCGGGCCCGTCTCACAACCAGGCATCAGGCCATATTGCCTTTACGAAGGTTTTGGCTTGATCCGAAGGATTGTCGAGGCACTGACCTTAAAAGACTCGGCTATCACATCTGGATGCTCGCCAGCGAGGCGACGACTGAGAGCCTGAGACTGCTGCTGCGGCGTCAGCTTCGGCCTTCGACCAAATTGTACGCCCGCTTCCCTGGCACGCTGTCGGCCTGCGGAGGTGCGGCGAATGATGTCCTGCCGCGTTTTCCGTGCAATGTAGCCAACCAAGGCAGCCAGGACTTCGCCTAGCTCCGTGGTCGTGTCGGCCCAAGGTTCGGCGAGAGACCGGTACGTCGCCCCACGCGAGGTGATAGACTCCAGGGTCGCCAACGTTCGGTATGGCCCCTCTCGCGTCAGGCGGTCCAGTGCGGCGAAAACGATAACGTCGCCGGGCCGGACATCGCGTAGCAATCGTTTAAGCATCGGTCGTTTAGGGCTGATGCCGCTCTCTTTCTCGGCGTAGATCTTGCTGCAGCCCTCCGCGCGCAACTGAAGTTCTTGAATGTCCAGCACCTGAGCGTGGGTGCTTACCCTTGCATATCCGAGCATTGCCATCACAGGACCCCTCCGCAATACGATGAGGTCCCCGCAGATGTCCTGACTTTTGCAAGCCCAAACCGGCTATATTGCAGTGCGTTTGTTTCCTCGCGGATTCCTGAGTCTTCGTGCGGGGTTAGCCGGTCCAATTCTAGAAACTTCCATTTTCCTTATCGTCTAATCCTGCGCCTAGAGTGCAAAAGCGTAAATCAGAATTTTTGCGCATGAATCGCTCCCTTCCACTTTAACCGAGACAGGACCATGCGCTTTACCGTGATCAAAAAGCCACGCCGTACGTGGCTTGCTATTTTCGCTGCGCTGATGACTGCACCACCGGCCGCCAATGCGGCTGGACCCATCTTGAGAGTCAGTACTGCCTCCGGCCTACCCGGATGCAAAGTCTTCATCATGCCGAATGGCCGCCAATGGCGAGCCCAGAGCCACGACATCTCAGCCGGGGGAAAATGCCCGGCTGAATTTCTGTCCGGTCGGATGATCGGACGAAACCAGGTGCGGCTGGGCAATGGTGCCACCTGCACCTTTGACGAAACCGGCAACGGCACGTGCAGGTAGGAGCCAAAGCTCATGATTAAGCTCTTTGGGATCTGCGCGCTGGCACTTACCGCTGCGCTTGCTTCAAGCACGCCTCTGGCGGCTCAAAGCAGGGAGTACTGCACGGGGCTGTGCGGTGGAAGACCCGGCGGCGAAGCGGCAAACCCGCCTAGCGTGGTTGCTTGTTTCCGCAAGTGCATGGGGGAGAGCGGCAGCAGCGATACCCCGAGCAAGAAGCGACCGACGCAGTCAAAGTAGCCAAAGCAATCTCTTGAAACGCAATAGAAACCTAACCCACGGAGAGACCTATGAAGAAAGTCGCTTTATTTGTAACGGCAGCAGCGATGCTTGCCTTGACCGCTCCTGCAAAGGCGGAGCCGCGCAACGACACACCGCAAGCGCTGGCCTGCATGAAGAAGTACGGTTTCACATACGCCCAATGGCGCGCCAATGCCGTCCCCGGCGAGAAGGCGAACCCGTACCGGGCGTGTCGAGATAGCGGCAAGGGAGGCCGTTAAGTCAACCGCCATAGACGTCGGCCTGAGCGTGAAGCGCAGGAAAGGGATTCAGGACCACCATGGCTTGAACGACCCGCTCCGCGAATTCATGCACAGGCCGTCTTCTGCGGAACGAAAGCCTGACCTCGGACCAGCCCTGCTCGCGCTACTTCTGCTCACTTGCACGGCCGCGAACCTCGCGGCCATAGTCTGGACGGTGCTCAAATGGCGTTAGTGCGGGAGGGCCGAGAGTGATTCACCAATATCCTGAAACCGTCACCTTTGCTGTATTCTCCGACGAAGTGCCAAAGCCGACCGTCGTCATCAAGCGCAACGGCTTGCTGAAGCAGAGAAACCCCTCGCTTAATACCCGTGACGTTACGGTGTTACTTCAGGGCGATGACAAAACGATCGACATCACCGCCAAACAATACCGGGCAATGGTGCAGCTTGTACGGATCGCTTTGCGTCACAACCCGTGTGCCAAGATTGTATTCAACGGGGCAGCGTCGCCCTGGGGGCTCGATTGCTTGCCGAGGTATGACGAACGCTGGATGACCGTTCCAGACGCCATGCGCATGCGGCCAACCAAGATACAAAAGGTGCTCGTGCGCAAGAAGGCCTTGCACCCGGTCATAAAGGAAAGGCGCGCGGAAGCACGGCAAGGTCTCCAGTGAGCATTATCTACTTAATCGCGCGGTGCCTGTTTCCTTCAGAAGAGGAGGTCTTGCGCTGGTATCGATGGCTGTTTCCGTCCGGTGCACCCAAATGGCTCGGGCCTGCGTTGTGGAGCGCCGAGATTGTCGCGCTGCTTGCGGCGTACGCGCTCATTCTTCTGTAGGTTTGCCTGTCATCCTACCAAGAGGGGAATCCGTCACGGGCCAGCGAGGCAAAAGCGCTCAGCTGGCTAGCGGATCTGCAGGGCGTGTTAGCTTGGCATTGCCGCGAGGCGAATGGCCGCTACGTTGAATAACCAAAAGAAAGGCGAAGACCATGAACCTACGTGGCACGCTCGCTCTATGGCTAGGCAAGCTGAGGATCTTCTTCTCGGTAAGCATTAGCCACTAAAGCAACAGGGGCCGTTCGAGCGGCCCCTGTTTTCGTCGAATAACCATTCAGGCGATGGAAGCTGTATGAGTCAGAACGTATTTTTCGTCAATACGTTTCTTAGACCACCTGATGAGGCATTGTCCCTTCGTTGGCGGTCCTTCCTAGATGCGGATGTAGGAGCCACCAGGCGACAGTGGCTACCGGGACAGTGATGATTAGTGTTATCATCACAAAAATCTCAATCCGGCCCCGGCGCATGAAAGCTTTGTGAGCGGCTTCATTATCGACCCAGTGAGATTGCATGGTTGGGCTCCGTGGCATGGTCTTCCAGGCTGACGACAACATAAAACATCACTCATCAGACCGACAGTATGGCCGCACCGCAGAAGCGGGCCAATCTACAACTAAAATTCCGCGACGTAGCGATTTGACATGGTCGTCAGACCTTGCCCCCGGCACACTGGGCTACAACCAAAAACCTGGCCTTTTAAACTTAGCGTCAATGCGAATCTCCCCAGAGCAGCGGCGAGGGATGTCGTCATGCGAGGGGTTGAAGAAGCATGGCGTAACCTGATGACTCGCAAGGTGTTGACGTCCCCCTTCATCGGGGGATTTTTTAATACGCAATGTAAGGAATCGGCACGTTTGTATACGGCGGTGGCAAAAATGAAACGCCCCAGCGTCGTAAATCGGCGGATCGGATGCAGTACACCGTCAGCCAAGTTATGATGCGCACGTGCCAAGATTGGCTCGCGCGCATTGGTATTGCTGTCGTTTTCGCAACGATACAGCCGGCGTCTTACAGTGAACAGTGTTGTCGCCGATTTTATAGAGGCTAGCCGCAAGGCCTCCACGCTTGATCATTTGTCTGAGCAATTCAACACGGCACTTCAGCGATTGGGTTTTGACAAGTGGGCTTACCAGCTCGTCAACCCTCGTCATGACCGCGACCGAAAGCCCGTCATCGTCTCAAGTTATCCGCAGAAGTGGGTGACTCACTACATTGAGAAAGGCTACCAGCACGTTGATCACGTAATCCTGAAAGGTCCGCAACAGATACTTCCCTTTACGTGGAGCGGGCTCTGCAAGCAGTACGGCATGACGGCTCAGCAGAAGCAGTTTTCCAACGAATCTGCCGATAACGAATTGTCTGATGGCCTGGGTATTCCCGTACACGGAGCCAATGGTGCGTACGCCATGGTAAGCATGGCATCACGGGTAAACGGAGATGAATTGCAGAGGCTTCTGAACAACTATCAGAAGGACATCCACATTATATCGCTAGTCTACAACACCGTGGCGCGGGACCTGTTGGAAGCTCAGAAGTTTGGCTCCGTTGTCCCTGTGCTGTCGCATCGTGAAAAGGAGTGCCTGTTGTGGATGTCGCGAGGCAAGACGGCATGGGACACCGCGCAGATCCTCCACGTATCAGAGGCTGCCATCAAATTTCACCTGGCCAATGCGCCGACCAAACTGGGCGTCACGACAACCCGGGAAGCTCTCGTATTCGTGATCATGAAGCGCCTGATAGAACCTTAGTACCTATGCTTAAGGCTAGCTGTCGAAGCTAGACAATATCCACACACTCCCCAAAAAAGGGTTGGGGGAGTGTTCAAGGTTCTATCAGCCGCAAACATGCAGGAATGCAGCGACGATTTCGCATCGATGCACCGGCTACGCCACCGCGTCTTCATTGAGGAACTGCAGTGGCCGGTTGGTGTCATCCGCTCGGTCAACGGAATGGAATACGATCAGTTTGATATTCCCTTTGCCCACTACATTGTTCGGCGCATTGGCCAGCTCGATCTCAGCCTTTAAAGCGTCGATGCGGCGTGCTGCTTCGCTAGCGGTCAGGTTCGGCTCAAACAGTCTCGGCTGGTAAGCCTCGACGCTAAGCGTGCGCAAGGTTGCCAGCTGGCGTGGGATCATGGGAGCGTCGATCTGGTCAGGCAGGCGGGACATCGGAACTCCAAAGGATTCTTTGGCTGGCCTGCATTCTTAACTTGAAATTTGTTCTCAGTTTGTTCTCTATAGGCTCGACCCAGCGAGGTGAGCCATGGACAACCGAATTAACGAAATCCGCAAGAAAATCAGAGCATTAAGGGTCAGCATGCTTCAGGCTGAGACCATCATGCATGACCAGATAAACCGGGACGAGGAATGCTCGGAAATCGCGGGAGAGGTTATGGGGATGCGCGCCGCGATGAGCCTGCTGATCCAGGAGCGTGCCCGGCTGGGCGATCGGGAGCCTATCCTGGTCAACAGCTTCTTCATTCCGCGCCGCGCACCGGCAGCGCCAAGGCCGGTTGCTACGCGCCCGATGAAGCGTCACCTGGTCCCCGCTGAAAAACGTGTCCGATGAGATGGAAATCCTGAAGCTGCGCGGTGAACTGCTCGAACTCGGTTCGATGGTTCGCCAGCTCAAGCAGGCAGGCCTTGATGGCGCGGCGGCGCAGCTCCTGCTTCGCGCAAGCGTGCCGAATTGGAAGACGTAATGTACCGGAGGAAGAATGCCGCCCGAACCTCCCAAGTGGTACGACGAGAGTGTGACTGACCCTTGGCTGAAGTCGCTGGCTGAAACTCGCCGGCTCGCTGCCCGCCAAGGGTGGTGCTACCAGTACGTCCAGGCTCTTATCGTTGCGATCGACCAGTATGCGGAAGCCGCCACAGGCAACCGCTCATATTTCTTGGACAGGCCTCAGCGCATCGGCTAGGCCGCCGACGGTCCGGTCAGGGAGCTATCGGCCCACTTCGCGATGTCGGTTTTCATGGGGTCGACCTTGTCGCACTTCAGACAAAGCATCTCGGTCTTTCCGGTCCGATCCGTCATTGCCATCAGTCGCTTTTTGCACTTCGGGCAGCGGGTTACGTCCATCTAAACCTCCCATCTTCGGGCAATATAACGCCGAAGGAACCGTTGGGTTTCATCAAAAAACTCTTGGTATCATTGGGTTTAGTCCGCTAGCGGACTCAGGAACGGATTCGGATTTCGGCGCTTTAATTTCTGTCCCTCCCGAGGGCGTCTACCTTGGCCCGTCGCATTCGTCCCCCGGTGCGGCGGGCCACTTTTATGTTAGTCTGCCGTTTTGTTTGAGTTGAGTGATGGTCAAGCGTACCGAAATGCCGGGGTTCATTAAGCCCCAGCTTGCGACCCTGAAGGCCAAAGCGCCCAAGGGCGACCAATGGATTCACGAAATCAAATACGACGGCTACCGCGTCCAAGTTCATGTCAACAGCGGTAGGAAGAAGGTCTACACCCGCAATGGGTTGGACTGGACCACACGCTTCTCTCTCATCGCCGGCGCCTTCGACATCTCCGGCCAAGCCATAATCGACGGGGAAGTGGTGGTCGTCCATGAAGGCCGAACAAACTTCTCCGAACTGCAAGCAGAGCTGGCGGCCGGCGGGCAAGACCGGCTCGTGTTCTACGCCTTCGACCTTCTCTGGCGTGATGGCGACCTTCGCAAACTCCCTCAGCTCGGACGCAAGCAGTTGCTGCTGGACCTGATTGGCGAGAACGATATCGAGACGCCGGTCCTCTTCAGCGAACACCTGAGCGGCGACGGGCAGGAGATGTTTGAGCATGCGGCGAAGCTGGGTTGGGAAGGTATTCTCTCCAAGCGGGCAGACGCGCCGTACCGATCGGAGCGGACTGAGGCGTGGCTGAAAATCAAAACCTCCCAGCGCGGAAAATTCCCGATCATCGGGTTCGTGAAAGATCCTACGGGCGTTGCCGCTCTCTATCTCGGCAAGCGCGAAGGAAAAGAACTGGTCTACATGGGCAAGGTCGGCACGGGGTGGTCCCGTACGGTTTCAAGCCAGATTAGAAAACAGCTTGATACCGTGGTCAGCCCGAAGTCCAAGCTAACCAAACCAATCAAGAAGCCGAAGGCCACGTGGGTGGAGCCGTCATTTGTCGCGGACGTTGAGTATCGCGATATTACGTCGGAAGGTCTACTCCGGCAGAGTTCGTTCAAGGGGCTGACGAAGCGCTAAAAACCGCTTTTTTCCTTAAGCGGTTGAAGCTCGTCTTCCTTCTCGATCCGCTGCTCGGGCATGTGGCCCGGCTTGGTTTTGGAAGCCTTCTGGGCGCGCTCTTTATCAGCCGGTTGTTCCTGGGATTTCTCGTCAAGAACAATACCTTGGCTGCTTTTGTCTTTTTGCATGGCATAACTCCTCCCGGAACAACGCGACAATCTGGCATGCGTTCAAAGGAACCACCGCGCTTTTTCAGAGTTTTTCCCGACGTACAACTCTGGAGAGTTTGCAATGCAGGAAGTTGTCGACAAGGTCATGCAGACCTATGGCCTGATGAAGACGATGTCCGGGGAAGAACTTGAAGAAGCCCGCGAGGTCCTGCTGGATTTTCTGTCCAAGCGGCCAGGAACCGATGAGCACACTGCGGCAGTCGATAGCCTGACCTTCCTCAGAAACCTCAAGACGTGAGCGTGCCATGGAAATCGTTTACTTCGTTGGTGCCTTCATTCTTCTCGTCGCGCTGATTTACGGCACTCTCCACACGCGCTACCGGAACAGATACCAGCGCAAGGTTGCGGACCAGGTTGTCCGGGACAGGTATCATCACAACGAAACCTGATTGGTGGCCTAAGTAGGCGCCATGGAGCGCACGGAATGCCAGCGGTCTCAGGAGCTGGGGTCGTGCGCTTTTTTTGGAACCAATGCTTCCCTTCGGCGTTTCGTGTGCATTCTCGGGGTAGAAAATGCGCAACCGCTATAAGCATACCACCACGCTTGAAGAGCGTCTGCTCAAAGCGGCGGGAGATTTGCGGGCCAAAGCGAGAGACTTGCCGCTTGGCAAAGACCGAGACACGCTGCTGGAAAAGGCTCGGCAGTTCGAGAGTCACGTTTCCACGAACGAATTGTTCGCACCACTTCAGAGCGCAGACGGGAAATCAATTAAACCTTAGAGCGCTGCCGAAAGCCCAATGGCAACACTGACTGCGACGAGAGTAAGCGCGAGCTTGCCCATTACTTCTCGTTGCGAACGCCCTTGAATTTCTTGGCGCTCTTCTTCACGGCCATGAATTCTCCGCCCATCTTATTGCGTTTCGTCGAAGTCTGCGTCAGCGGATTCTTCAACTGCGTGCGTTTTTTCACCGCGCCCTTACGTGCGTTGTCACCGGTCGGTTTGTTGACAGCCATGGATACCTCCAAAAGAAACACCAAGTTGTCAATCGGCGGTTTGGTTCCCGACTTAGTATTTGGGGTAGATGCCTGAGCTGAACCGCCATGAACTGTTTCAGCCGATAGCTTAGTCTGCGCCTCCACGGAGAAGGTGACGATAGCCTGTCGCAGTCATCCATTGTGCGCGGGCCAGATGGGTTTCCCATGCCCGTTGCGCTCGCTCAGGTTCGCGATCGGGGTCAATGTGTAGCACGATCCTGGCTACTTCTTTCCAATCCGCCCCCTCGGCGATGGCGTCAAGCAGCCGGAGGTGGGTGATTATGTGCTGCTCATCGTAAACAGTGAGCTGGTTGGATACCGGCGCCTCATCGGAGACGTCGGGATCGAGCGGGGGTTTTCGCATGAAATCTCCTCGTCGTTTGCGTCACTCTCATCTCCGCGGATAAACCGTCGTTGGTCCGTGCGGTAGTCCCTTTAAATGCACCACGTGGTGCGCTGCTGGCACCACTGCCAGCGGCCGTCCCGAGGAATCCGTCGGGTTGATCGGTTGCCTTCTCGATCCCATTGCCAAGCTCTCCTTGGCGTCCACTGGCCATGCTTATCGGCTGACCTGACGCAGATTTCCGCTCGCTGCAAGGGTCAAGCCCTCGCGCAGGCGCGCCCTGCGGGTGCAGCTCCCGTCTCTCTCCGTCCTTTCGGTCGCCGGCACGGCCGAGTGGCCGCCAGCAAAGGAGAGACCAATGAGCAAAGAACGTTTCGATATTCACCAGTACCTCACGGACCGCATCGTCTCGGCCATCGAGGCCGGGGCAGGGGAGTGGCAGATGCCTTGGCATCGTGGCAGCGGTGGCCGCCATCCCGTCAACATCGCGTCGGGCAACAAGTACCGCGGGGTCAACGTCCTTGGCCTGTGGGTTGACGCGCAGGTGAATGGCTACAGTTCCCACCAGTGGGGCACTTACCGGCAATGGGCCGAGAAGGGCGCCACCGTCCGCAAGGGCGAGAAGGCGTCTTACGTTGTCTTCTACAAGCAGATCGAGATAGACGCCGAGGAAGGCGCTGAAACGGATTCCGCGCGGCGCTTATTTGCCCGAGCAACGCCTGTATTCAATGCCGATCAGGTCGAGGGCTTCGGTGAAGCGGCGACTGAGGTTGCTGTTGAAGGCCTGGACAGCGTCGACACCTTTATCGCCGGTACCGGTGCAACCATCGTCCACGGCGGGGGCCGTGCGTGTTTCATCCCCAAGCTGGATGAAATCCATATGCCTGAGCGGACCTCTTTCATCGGGTCCGCCACGTCCACCGCCACTGAAGCCTACTATTCAACTGTACTGCACGAGTTGACCCACTGGACGGCTCCTGCGCACCGTTGCAACCGGGATCTGTCCGGACGATTTGGCAGTGAGGCCTATGCGATGGAAGAGCTGGTTGCCGAGCTTGGCGCTGCGTTCCTTTGCGCCGAGCTTGGGATCACCGTTGAGCCGCGAGCCGACCATGCACAGTACCTGGCACATTGGTTGAGCGTGCTGAAGGCCGACAAGCGGGCCATCTTTACGGCAGCGTCGAAAGCGGCCGAGGCCGCTGCGTTCTTATCCAAGCCGCCGCCGAGGTGACTCGTCAGCCGCCTTAAAGCTGCTTACGAATTAAGCACCGTCCATTGCGCTTGTTTGGCAATCCTCAGATTGTCGGCCGCATGGACATCAAAGAACTGCAAGAGAAAATTGAGCACTATCGCATCCTTGAGGACGAGGTAGTGACCCGGCAGAACGCCGCAACGACCGATGCTGCGCGCTTCGAATGTGAACGCATGCGCCGCCTCATCCAGGTTGCTGTCTCCGGCCTGTTAGACAGCGCAAAGAGAGAATTATCACGTGACCACACTGGACGAGTTGAACATCAGGCTGTTCGTAGCCAGGCAAGAGCTTAGAGGCTTCGAGGAGGCCAGCGCGGACGCCAGAAAGTCCGCGCGTGAGCCAAATGCCGAGTTTGCCCCGGAAATCTATTTGAGTCTCGCCGCAGACATCGACGCCCAGGCCAGCGCCAAACGTCAGGAAATCATTGAGCTGGAAGCGGAGCGCGCCAAGCTTCTGTAGTTCGATCGCGGGGCGGTTATGAATGACTGACCCAGATCGGTGCGTCCGCCTATGGCGGACCGGGCTCTACTCGCTTTGCTCACCAAGCCGCGTCGCGTCTTGGCCGACCGGTAACGATCCCTTGCGCAAGAACATGCGGTGCCCCTTGCCGGGGAGCTTGATCCCGTCTCCCGCCTGATAGCGGCGCTTTGCTGGCGCTGCTTCGGTCTATTGCGATGCTAGGCACTTTCAAAACGCTCATGCATGCATTCTGAGAACGAACAAAGCGGAATGGTCCCGGCTTGTTCGCGGTTTGAGTCGGGTTTGGTCAGGGTGGGAAATCAACGGGGTAAAGTGTTGGGCCGCGCGGCTTCGTGCTTTGTTCTAGCTCACCAAGCCCACCTCGCGGCTTGGCCATCCAGTGACGATCCCTCGGGCAAGACATACGGTGCCTCTCGCCGGGGGCGTTCGATACCGTCTCCCGCCTGGCGGCGGCGCTTTGCTGAGACTCCTGCGGGCGCCCTTTCAGACCGGTCTCGGGGCTGCACTCGGTCCCGCGCCCGGCTGCGCCGCCGCTTTGCTGGCGCTCCTGCGGGTGCATTTTCATTGATGAGCGCCGCTTCGCTGCGCTCATGGGCCGATTGTTTGTATGATGAAGGCTATGGGGCTTCGCCCCTCGCGCGGGCAAGGGGCCGAGCCTCGGTCGCTGCGCTTCCTGCGGCCGCACCAAGACGCCCTTGCCCTTGCTACCCCCAGTCCTCGCCGGACAGGCAGGGTTCATGCCGGGCATGAACAAGCGCCAGCAGCAGAAGACCAGAATTACTGGAGGCGCGTTAGAGCTGAATGCAGCGGACGCTTTTTTGTGTCGGTTGAGGTATGGTCGTTTCCATTGCTTGAAACGGATGAATTTGTGGAGGGGAGGGTATCATGGAAAACCAGCCAGCGAAGATTGCGACGATTTGCGGGTGCATCGACCACTGCTTTTCGTATGCAATGTGGTGTGAGGACTTTGCCCCATATCTCGATCCGGACGATATGATTTGGGGCTTAGATCGAGCAGCCGAACTTCTTTCCGATGCAACCAGGCTGCAGAGCTTTCTTGCATTGCGCAAGCTGGATGATTTTTTCGGTGGCGTGAAGCCCAGGGATGGGGATCTCACGGCTGCCGACTTCGGCATTGATGTGCCGAGCGTGCTTGGGGAAGTCGGTGCCACTTTCCTGTCGAAGGAGGATGAGCGCGAGAAAATCAACAAGGGCGTTGCTCACCTCACCGAAGAGCTTTCCCTCGACGATGACAGCGAAGTTGATCTTCATCAGATCCTCAAGCGCTCGATACCTGTTCTCACCAGGCTGGTGGCAGAGCTTAGGAAGCGGGAGGCCGCGCAGGAGGCCACCTACTGGCTTGATAGAACCGATGACTTGATTAAGCGCGGCAAGGACATCAAGACACCGGCCGAGAAGCTCGCCGAGGCGCAAGCAGGATAGGCTTGCGGTAGATGGACATAGACGAGCTGCGGAATGCTGGAATACAGCTGAACGGCCTGACCAAGGCCGACCACGTCTATACATTTTACCACGACGAAACCAACAATATCCGTCGGTTGCACATCAATGCGGGTCGCTTGAACGTTGCCGAACTGAAGGTGTTCGTGTTGGGCGGCATCGCGCATGAGGGCGGGCCGCGACCGATTGAGATACAGTCGCTCCGCGAGGCGATGCGTATTCAAAAGTCGGCCGTTGAGATCAAGCTTGAGCATGTAGCCAAGGGTGATTTCCTGGGTGTATTGGCTTCCAGGAAGCTAACCACGTTCTTGCGGTGGATTGCCGATAGTGGGCTGATGATCCATTACCACGACCTGGACCCGCTCTATTGGTCGATCGCCGATATCATCGATTCGATATTGCCCAATCTTGGTGATCGCGGGCTCTTTCCCTACCACTCCCTGCTGAAGAGTGACTTGGTAGAGGTTCTGCGATGCAATGTCGCCGCAACCATCAAGCTGTTCCATGATTACGGGTATCCGGGATTATCACCCGAGGGGCGTAAGCCGTTCTTGGAAAAGCTCGTTGAGCTGGTTGACCACTACAGCGCCGCTCTGCCGGTGCAGAATAAAACGGTTCTCAGAAGTGTTCTCAGGGCCGGACGAACGCTGGAAAGCCTGGACTTCATCGAGGGATATCCATCCAACCTCTTGATCGATGAATTCAGTACCTTCTATCTGGGCCGCATCGCGTTATTCAAGCATTCCAGCCATATCCTGGATATGGAGGAGGGCATTCGAGATCGGCTCTTGGCATCGCCGCTTACGAGCAATGGCAGCCCGGTTACAAATTTCCGATTTGCGGATTCCAAAGCTGAGCCCGGCATCCAACTGTCTGATGTGGTTGTCGGTGTACTCGGTAAGATGCATACCTACTTCACGAATACGGAGCGCGATGAAGTTGCGGCAGACCGAACAGCTCTGTCAGGACCAAGCCTGGAAAACGTGAACCTCCTCCGCGATCTTATTTCCGCTTCACACGAAGCCAACATTGCGTTCCTGAATCATGTTGCGAGCGTGCATGATGTAGAGAAAATCGATCTGTTTCTGCGGTTTTCAGATGGAGCTTATGCAGCTTGAGGGCATTGCCGCCAAGTTCATCGGCTCAACCACGTCGAGCGCCACTGAACGGCCGCGTCGAAGGCGGCCGAGGCCGTTGCCTACCTTCCCAGCAACCTGCGAAGGAGGGGGGCCCTTAGGGTTCAATCCAGCCGCCGCACCCCATGCAGCCGACTGTTGCAACGGCGCTTTGCTTCCGCGTCCAAATGCGAAAACATGGTGCAGTATTGCTCCATGGCCCTCGGCGAGGCACACAATTTGTGGTAGTCAACTGCCAGCCAACAAACAGAAGCCAAGCGCGTGATAGGAAACGGGACCCTGTGAACTCTCTCAGTTCGACACCCAGCGAGCCGCCTGCCAAGGCAAGCCCACCTGCACGCAACTATTCCCCAAAAACCCTGAAAATATTGTTTGCCCTGTCTGGCAACAGATGCGCGCATCCGACTTGCAACGAACCGGTTATTGCGAATGCGACCGTGGATTCCACCGACCTTGTGGTCGGGCAGATTTCACATATCTATGCGCATAGCGACAAGGGACCGCGCGGTAAGCCCGGGATGACCGAGAAGGAGCGTAACCAGGCAGATAACCTGATGCTGTTTTGCCCAACCCATCACGTGATTATAGATGGGCAGCACGAGACCTTTACTGCAGAGACGCTTCTCGGTTGGAAACAGCAACACGAACGCCGCTACCGCGACAATCTCTCGGCAAGACTTACGGACATCGGCTATGCAGAGCTTGAGGTTGCCGCGCGCGCACTGCTTGCACCGGCAGTGGTCGGTAACGGAGATTACGGAAATATCCCCCCGGCAGAGAAGATTGCGAAGAATAAGCTTGGCGCGACATCAACTGCACTCCTGACCTTGGGCGCGGCAAAGTCAAAAGAGGTAGAGCGCGTGCTGCTCGATGCTGCACAGTTGGATGCTGGATTTCCCGAACGTCTGCGCAACGGCTTCGTTACCCGGTATGATGCGTTGCGGGCTGAGGGACTGGCTGGGGACGATCTCTTTTTAGCCATGTACGAATGGTCAGGCGGCGGTGGCGCTGATAAAGCTCGGGAAGTCGCAGGCTTGTGCATCCTTACCCACCTGTTCGTTATCTGCGATGTCTTTGAGAAGTAATTGCCATGTCTGTCCTTCCCACAAAGTACGTCCCCATTGATTCCTCGATACTGGGTGTAGCATCAATTCTGCTCGGTGATTTAGGCTCGAATGACACTGTTTCCTCGTTGTGGGACCGTGTGAGGACCATGCCGCAAGTCCGTACTTTCGATCGCTACGCAGAAGCTCTTACTTTGCTTTTTGCTGCGCGCATTGTGGACCTACGCCGTGGCATTCTGGTGCAGACCCGTGAAGCTGGTGCATCGCAATGATCCGGCGCGTTTGGTCTGACCTCGCAACGTTCAAGGAGGCTCGATTTGACGCGGGCTTTAACGTGGTGCTGGCCGATACAGCTGAAGATTCGAAGGAAACCGAAAGCACCAATGGACTTGGTAAGACGACCCTGATCCGCATCATACACTTCTGCCTGGGCAGTGACTTGGCCAGGGATAAGGCTCTCAATCATCCCGATCTGGCCGGTGTAACTTTCGGTCTCGATTTGCAACTCGGCGAAGCCCTCGTAACGGTTTCTCGGAATACGGCGACGCCAAAGGAAATTGTAGTCAGTAAATCCCTGGTCGAAGCCCTTTCGATCGAACGCAAAGCCCTCGATGACGAGATGGTCGCAATTTCCCTGGATGACTGGAAATGGGTGCTTTCGGAGCGCTTTTTTCCCTTTGCACGCACGCAGCCAGGAACTTATCAGCCTTCGTTCCGTGACATAGCCGGTTACTTGATGCGCGTTGGAAAGCCAGCTTTCACCGATCCACAGCTATCGTTTCAGGGACAGCCGGGCGCTTCAAAGAGACTCACCCTCAGCTTCTTGTTGGGGCTTAACTGGGGACTTCAAAGATCCATCCTCGATCAGATAGCAAACCGGGGCCACCTCAAGGACGCCTCGAAATTGCGTCGCACTGCCGAAAGTTCAGGGGACCAAAAGTCAATTGGAGAGCTTGAAGCTGAACGCGTTACGCTAGAAACGCTGCTGCGGACAAAACAAAAGGAGGTTGAAGCGTTCAACGTCCGCGAAGACTATCGCGATTTAGAGGCGAATCTAGGTGCCATCGACCGTCAATTGCACGACACTATAAACGAAAATTTCGCTGATACTCGCCTTCGCGATTATTACCTCCAAAGCACAACGGAAGTGCCAGAAGCGGATAGAGCGCGACCACTGGCCATTCTTCAAGATGCGGGTGCCATTTTTAAGGAAGAAGCCCTTCGAACACTCGGTGAGGTGGCTTCGTTCCACGAGCAAGTGTACCGGAATCGCAAGGAATTCTTGCAAGGGGAGATAGCTCGTCTCAGTGATGCAATAAACGAGCGGAACGAGAGAACAGACCAGCTATCGAAGGAGAAGCAGCGGCTGCTTGGCGTGCTGCGGACGAGCGGAGCAATAGATACTCTGATAGCGCTCCAGCGTACTCATACCGATCTCAATGCGCGTCATCAGGTTCTTTTGTCTCAAATCGACGAGCGAAAGGCAGTCGATCGGAAGAGCGACGAGATCGCGGCCGGAATTGCGCGCGACAAGACCCTGTTGAAAAGCGATTTGGAGGATCGGCGAGAAGCAATCGATGAGGTTCGCGCTCTCTTTGCTGAGTACACTCAGGTTCTTTATGGCCGACCAGGTCGTCTGGGCGTTGATGTGGGCCCGGAGGGCTATTCGTTCTCATTCACAATCGACCGTGAAGGAAGCGATGGCGTTGATCAGATGGTCGTTTTCTGTTTTGATCTTACGGTTGCCAGCGTCTGGGCGAAGCGCGGACAGGGCTTTCTGGCTCTCATCCATGACAGCTCGCTCTTTGCGGATGTGGACCCGCGCCAATATGCGGCGGCTTTGAAGCTCGCCGCAGAAAACTCGGAAAAATATGGCTTCCAGTATATCTGCTGCTTGAACGTTGGCTCGCTGCCGCGCGATCACTTCGCTGACTTTGACATTGAGCCGTTTGTCCGCCTGAGGCTTACGGATAAAGGGCCCGAGGGGCGCTTGCTTGGTAAGCAGCTTCCTCCGCGTGAGAAAAATGCAGCATAAGCGATGAGACCTGTATCGCAGCCGTTCGGCCCCCGGTGCACTAGGGCACTCCACTTCAAAGCGGCAAAAGAACTGGCAATGATGGGATGGATAATCATCTATCGCATTGTTACTGAAAGAATATATCGCCAGTTCGAGCGGGAAAAACATAAGGTCTTGCAGCCTTATGAAGGTGGGGTCGGTGCCGAAAAGCCCGTGAAAAGCTTTTGGCCAAGACTTTCAACGATCCCAATGGCCTGTGCTACCTCGTCGGAGGATACACGAACACGGCGTCCTGCTACTGCATCCGGATCAGCCGCCTTACGAACGTAGTCTTCATCCACCACCCCCATCTTGTGAGCAAGCAGGTGCCGTTTTTCAAACGCCCGAACGATAATGGCCCAAGAGTCTGCGTCCAGGTCAGCAGCAAAATCGAAACTGAAAGTCTCCTGAACTCGCCGCCTCGCGGCAGTGATATTTTGGAAGCGAATGTCGGAGCCTTTTTGAGAACACAACTCGCGCCCGAAGCCATCAAACGCGGATACGATGTTTTCTAGGGCGTCACCGATCAGGTGCTCGCTCAAATCGGTATCCAGGGTCTCTGCGAGGGTAAGCTCCTTTCGCGCGAGTTCGAGATTCTTGATCAAGATATGCAGCGAGTTGTGGGCTCCGCAGTCTGGACACCACCCGAACACGCCGTAAATAGCAAAGTGCAACGTGCATTTGTCACAAACCACTTTCGTTTCAAGCTGCTTCTCCTGATAGGAGCGAACAGGCGGTAAGGGAGAGTTTTTTACTTTGAGACTGATGCCGATCCCAAATCCACCTTTTGGCTTGTGATCGAATTCGAGCGACTTCAGGTCCTTTTGAAAGGCGTCTGCGACCTGCCGAAAAACCACTGATTGAGCATATTCAAGTTGGGCCGGTGTGAAGAATTTGTCATGTTCGGCAGTATGCCCACAGTAAGGGCAGTGACAGGGAGCTGGATCTTTTAGACCCGTGCCAGGTTTGATCTTGAAATAGCCCAGGCATGAATCAACCGGGCATTCACGGCCGATATACCCGTCCTCGTCGGGTTCAAGCGGAATCGAAAATTGATTCCCGAGTCTTTCTACGTGGCTCATGGATTCTCGCTTGTTTCTCCAACGCGTAACAATGCTCTACTTACTCATGGGGTCTCATATAGTGAGAGTCCGCTCAACCTTTGGATTCTTTGGGATCCGCGCTGCGTGGGAAGGTGCGTTCCTCTTGGAATTTCCCGTCCTGCTTCTGGATCTTTACGGAGCCTCCTGCCGCTCCAAGAGCTTTCTCTAGAGCCCCACCGGCAGTGGCCTCAGCTTTGTTATCAAAGGACTTCACGAGCTTGTTCGTTTTGTCCTGGCGTAGATCCCATGATTCCTTCTTCTCGTTGTAAGAGAGAGTAGCTTTTGGAAGTTTGGTCATCGTTCTCCTCCTTGCTTAGAGCTTAACAATACTCCTTTTCTGGTGTGGTGGCACTCCACCTTTGGCACTACCGACAGTAGGCGTCCGTCCTCCCAGCCTTGAGAGGAATGTTGGCTGATAAGATTGGGTTGCAAAGGCAGTTGGCTGCCTTGGACGAGGGTGAGTAGCCCGGCCTCATTGGGAAAACCTTGAGGTAACTATTTGAAAATCTTAGGTTGAATGGCGTGGGATTTCGTACACAGGGCCTCCTGAGAAGCTCAATCCACTAGAATTCGCTTTTGGCGGGTCCCATATGTTTATGGTAGGATTGGCCCATGAACCGGATAGCAGCTGTTAAGAAACTTCGTACTTTTTCCACCGCTCTCAAAGAGTATGGGGCAACGTCGTTGTACCTGTTCGGCTCGACCGCTCGTAACCAAGCTACGAGCAAAAGTGACCTTGATCTCTTTCTCGACTACGACCCTCGCAGCAAGTTCAATGCTTTTGACCTGGTAGCCGCCAAGCGGTTGCTCCAGCAAGGCATGGGGGTTGAAGTCGACTTGACCACCCGGAATGGGTTGCACCCCCTGATCCGAAAGAAGATCGAGTCTGAGGCTACTCGGGTCTTCTAATGCCGACACGTACCTCCTTGCTCCGCATCCACGACATGCTGGAAGCCATTCGGGGTATCGAGAAGGCCATTAAGGGAAAATCTTTTCGGGACTATCAGCGTTCATGGGTTCTGCGTTCGGCGGTAGAACGCGGCGTAGAAGTGATCTCAGAGGCCAGCCGTCATCTTGAGCAGAAGCTGAAAACACCCCACAAGGAAGTCCGCTGGAAAGACATCGCCGGCATTGGCAATGTCCTGCGGCATGAGTACCAGCGTGTGGATGGTCAGATTATCTGGAAGGCGGTGAAGGATGATCTGCCGCCGCTCAAAGAAGCTCTTTTGGAGATAAAGTCTTCTCTAGAGGAAGACGAATAATGAGCAACGATAAGAAGGTGACCGTCGGCAGCGGTAACGTGTTCGCAGACCTTGGCTTTGCCAATCCCGAAGAAGAACTCCTCAAGGCAAAACTTGACCGAGAACTTCGCGCCAAGAGAGCAAGAGCCAAACCGTTCGTGCTGGGCGCTGTGGCCTTTGCGCAGATCAGCGCTGTAGAGGGCATCAAACTGACCCCGGCAATGAAGCGGCGGGCCGCCAAGGCCGATAAGCAAGGTCTCACCGCTGCCCAACGGCGCCGGGCCATCATCAAGGCGTACAGCAAGTAGGCGAAAGGTCTGATGAGCTATAGGAAGCGCGTTTCTATAGCTCACGCGTATTGTCCTGCGCTTCAAACCGGCAAAAGAACCGGCAATAGAAAGGGCAGGGGGCGTGCCTAAGATTTTGTTTTCTTGAACATCTGAAGGGAAAACGAACCGGCAAATCCGGCTTGGGGAGGGCGTGCCAGTCTACCAAGAGCTCGGCGGCGAGCGATAATCCACGTTGAGTCCCAGGTGGGAGGGTCGTCAAGAGGGGTTGCCTAATTGTGTGACGTATGTCACATTGGGGGGTATCTAAGCTACTGATTTAGCACAAGTTCTAGCACAAGAATATTTTTGGTACGGAATTCTGTTTAAATATCAATCAACTATCTGGATCGCTATCCGTCTCATAACCTGAAGGTCATAGGTTCAAATCCTATCCCCGCAACCAAGTTTTAAGCCCTTGAGAACGTTTCGTTTTCGAGGGCTTTTTGCTGCGCTAAACTTGGCTGGAAATTTCGCTCGTGGAAGCGCCGTGGAAGCGGCAGGAGGAAAGTCGCAGCGTAGAATCGGCGCGGGCAGACGCGGCGTAATGACTCGATTGTGATCGCTGGTCGATGGGTTTGCGCCGCAACTCACTTCAACAGCGCGCGTTTCGGAGACCGCGTGCGAGCAAAAACCGAACACTCACCTCCGTCGAACATTCCGCCGTGCATGCACAGAAGTGGTTTGTCTGTGGAACAGGAGGTCGGTGGTTCGAGCCCACCCAACTGTACCAACGAAATCAAGCAGTTAGGGCTAATCCGCGAAAATCCGAAAGCTGCCTTAGCTACCATATAGCTACCGTGACACCTGCTAATGCTTGGTCCTCAGCGGGTCCGCTTGCTTGACCAACCGTTGCCAACAGCCCTGCAGGTAATCGTCGCAGATTTGTTCCCCCTGCAGTGGTAGCTCTTTGCCCGCGGCCATCGGTGGCGCTCGGGTCACTTGCCGACCGTGGCCACGCGCGTGCCTGACGCATTTCTCATTTTGATCTGTCATCGCGGACGCCCATGGGTTGTCTTTGGGGACCCGCGAAAGTGGGGCTTGCAGGCGGACAAATCCGACGGCACTCTTAAATTTATCAGGCAGGGTTTGGCGTGTAATGTCGTCGGGGCGGGGGCTACAAACCAAGATATTGCGACGCGCCCGGTCACCCGGCGAATACGCGGTCTATCGCGCGGCGCTGGAGTGGGGGCTCACCGATCCTATCGTGATCGAAAGCCGAGACGATTTTAAATCCGAGACCCGTTGGAAGGATCGGCTGGAGCCCTTTCATCATCAGGTCCAAAATCTCATCACCTTCTGCCGCCGATTGCCAGTGACTTTGCTTGCGGACGACGTCGGCCTCGGCAAGACGATTTCGGCCGGGCTCGTCGCAAGCGAGCTGATTGCGCGCAATCGCGTCGCCAAAATCCTCATCGTCGCGCCAAAACTGCTCGGCCCCCAATGGAAGGACGAACTGGAATCCAAATTCGATATTCGGGGTGAGGTGGTCACCGGAAGCAAGCTCGCCTCGGTCAAGCCTGCCGACGTCGGCGCAGTCATCACGACCTACCATTCGGCTCGCGCGCATCTCGACAAGATACCCGACGACCGCTTCGACATGCTGGTGTTGGATGAGGCGCATAAGCTGCGTAATCTCTACGGAGTCGATCCTACGCCGCAAGTCGCCAAGGTCTTCATCGCACGCTGCAGCAACGCCGCTTTCGTTACGTGCTGATGCTCACCGCGACGCCAATCCAAAACAGGCTATGGGATCTCTACTCGCTGGTCGACCTGCTCACCGTCGCGCGGGGACACGAAAATCCCTTCGGCAGCGAGGGTGCGTTCACCCGCCGCTTCATCGCCGACAAACGCGAAACCGCGCGCGTTCTAAAACCCGACGCGCGGGAAGATTTCCGCAAGATCGTGTATGGCTACATGTCGCGCGTGCGTCGAGGCGACGCCAATCTGGATTTTCCTGAGCGCAAGATTCAACTGCACAAGGTCGCACCGTCGTCGGAGGAGCTTGAGCTCATCAACGCCATTGCTAAGCCCATTCAGAAGCTCAATCGCCTTTCGCAAATTAGCATCCTACAGGCGCTGACCAGCAGCCCGCACGCGCTCATGGCGCAGCTCCAAACGATGGCTCGCAATAAGACCGTACCTATGGAGTTAGCGGCAACCGTGCAGGCTATCGTAGTGCCCATGCGAACGAGCGCGAAGCTTGAGGGCCTCCGGCAACTCGTCGAAATGCTGCAGCAGCAGAATCCGACTGGCTGGCGCATGGTGGTGTTCACGGGGCGGCGCGAGACCCAGACAACCATTCAGAGTTTTCTTGAAGGGCTCGGCCTCAAGGTCGGCATCATCAACGGGTCGTCCGGCCAGCGGAACCAGGACACCATCGCCAGGTTTCGCGCCGATCCCCCCGAGATACGAGCCATCGTCTCGACCGAGGCCGGTTCGGAGGGCGTCAATCTCCAGATTGCCAACGTGCTGATCAATTTCGATTTGCCTTGGAATCCGATGATCGTCGAACAGCGCATCGGTCGAGTTCAGCGCTTGGGCTCCGAGCACAAGAATGTTGTCATCTACAACGTCATGTTGGCCGGCACGTTTGAGGAATACATCGTCGGTCGTCTGATGACCAAACTTCAGATGGCGACGGACGCCATCGGCGATATTGAATCGCTACTTGAGGCATCAGGGGTCGGCGATGGCGAGGAGGGCGCCGGCTTCGACGAGAAGATCCGCGAGCTTGTGGTCGCCGCCCTTGCCGGACGCGACATGGCGGCGGCCGCTGAAAAGATTGCGCGCAGCATCGACGCGGCCAAGAAAACCCTCGAAGAGGAAAAGGCCAACATCGACATCACGCTCGGCGCGATGGACGGTTACGAATATGTCGGGCCGCAGACCCCGACGCTCGAAAAAGTTCGCCCTTCGATGGAGTTCGAGCCCTTCGTTCGCGCGGCATTCGCCAATCTTGGTGGCACGATCAGTGAGGTCGCGCCCGGTGTCCTACGCGTCACCATCAAGGGAGCACCGGAGTATGTCCGGTTCCGCGAAGATGCTGGCGTCGATTACGCCAAGGCACCGCTTTACCATCCAGGAAGCCCGTCGTTCCTACGACTCGTCGACCGGGTGACGGCTTCGGGCCTTCATCAGGTGCATGACGCCGATGACGAACCGCGGCGGAAGCTGGAGGAATTGGCGTGCGGCTGGGTGGCGGATTTCGGTGGTAATCTACTCAAAGTCACCGTGCTTGGTGCGCAACGGCGTTTTGAGGGAAATGCCACTGCCCGCGTACGCGCGACGACAGGTCACGACAGTTACGAGCGCATTGTAACCATCGACTGCAAACCATCCGACGAAGTTCAAGCGGCGACGGCACTCGACTCACTGCCCGAACTACTGCAGCAGCCTGAAATGGTCGGTGCGGACGCTGCCCGTATCCTAGACGAAGCGCTCCGTGATCCGAACGTTGTCGAATTCAGCCGCTTCTACCTCGAACGGCGCGAGAACGAATTGCGCGCCGCCGGAAGCGACGTCCGCAAACGCAAGAAGCTTGAAGACGATTTCACGCCGCGGATCGATGCCACTCTTGTTGCTTTAGACGGACAGGTTAGCCGGCGCGCCAACCTCATGGTGAGCTATCAATTGGAAGGCGCGTCTTATGAGAGCGAGCTCGTCATCTCGCCCTCCGACGGTCGCATCGAGTCGGCGCCCGCACTGGAGCAGTGCGCGCTGGCGCACCTCATTGTGCCAGCCGACTGCCTCGCCACCTGCGCATTATCCGGCACTCGCGCCATGAAGCACCGGCTTGCTCGCTCTGAAGTGAGCGGCCGCTATGCCTTGCCAGAACATCTTCTCCGCTGCTCGCTGTCTGGAAAGCCAATGCTCGTCGATGAGGCCGGTATGTCCGATATCACGAATGCCGTTGTCGATCGGACGTTGCTAAAGAAATGCGCCATCAGCGGCCGCAAGGGAGAGCCGGCGCATTTCGGAACATGCGCCTTCACAAAGGCCGACGTGCTGAAGGAGCAGCTCGGACAAAGCGAGATTTCAGGCAGACCTTATCGGCTGGACCAGGAGGCTATCTCTGCATTTTCCGGTACGCGCGGACACGCTCAGGAATTTGTGCGGTGTCAGGAAACAAGACGGTTGTTGCTGCCTCGTGAAGCCGAACGTTGCGCCAAGACCGGCAAGATCGTCGCTCCCGACGTGCTTCGACCCTGCGCCGTCTCGGGCGGGCGCGTGTTGCCCAACGAACTCCGCGCGTCGTCGGTCAGTGGCAAGCGCGTTCTGCCAGAACACCTAGTCAGCAGCAGCGTTTCAGATGCCGTGTTCCTGGAAGAGGAAGGGGTGCGGTCGGCCTACGGTAAATTCTGTGCGCCCGTCGAGGCCAAGCGGTGCCAGTGGAGTAGCGCAGCGACGCACCCCGACGACATTCGTACGTGCGCGCTGCTTGGCTTAGCCGTGCATTTTCAGTATCTGACCGATGAGTCCAGACGTTTGCAGCCCATGGAAGAGCTACTTGCCGGCACGCGCCGAACAACGGATGCGCACGATCGATGGGACGGCCTTCATCCCTCGGTCGCGGGCGCGCTAAAGACCTCAAAGTGCAACATCGAAGCCGGGAAGCTTTCGCCCGATGACGGAATCTCGCGCTTGCTGTAGAGGTCAGATCCATGTTCGGCTTAAGAACTCATCACGCGGGCATGCTCTACTCGCTTGCGGACAAAGCAATCCTCGGTCACATCGCCGTCGTGAAGCGAGATGGTCGTGGCGGTTTTCGCTAAAGTGCTGATGGCAGAATTGCATAACCTCATCCAGAATTCTCGTCGATTTCGGTCACCCCAATCCATTTGAGCGCAAAGATTCTACGCATGAAAAATACTCATTTGTTGGGCATATGATCCGGCCCCTCATTTAGTGCTATCAATCGTGCTCTGGTAGAAAGAGCCCGGCATTCAGCTCGTTAGGCTTTGCTCATCGTCGGTTTGAGTGCAGTGGAGACCAAATGCTGACCATTTTGTATCCCGAAGTATTGCAAGATATTCGCTTATTGCCCCATGGGCTCCTCCCAATCCGGCGTAAGGACACAGATGCTCTAGCGCTGGCGATCAAGGCCCCGAAGGAGATAATCCTGACGGCGAAAATCAAGAAGGGCTTCAAGTTTTACGTCGTGCCACTTGCCACAAATCTAGGTACGACGCTCGGGCTTGTTGCCGCATTCTTCGATGATGAAGACGAGCCACTGGTAATCAAGACGCCGATGTTTGACGATGACTTGGTTGGGGACCTTCGCGAAATTCTTAGTTACGAGAAGTTGGACATCTATTTTTTTGACGAGCATTGTCGAGAGTGGATGAGCTGGCGCGCAAATGTTCGGGATGGTGGAAGTTGCCTCACGGATGGGACCACCTGGAGACTTTTCGAGTTTACCGAGAGTCGCGCACAGGCCGCCTTCAAGGGGCTAGACCATTGGTTTGCACTTCGCTCGGCGAGAGACGATGAGCGGGCGATCTCCGTCACATTCGTCGAGGAATTGGCGCCCAGCGACCTCCTCATTGTCGATCTTGATCCGATGGGAGTCGACTATTTGGGGAGCGATGGTGCCAATCGTTCGGAACTCGTGCGTGAGCGCCCAGGGCCGTATCAAGAGCGGGACATAGCAACGGCCCTTCGACGGACGTTCTCCGGTGAGCAGGTGGCGATTAATCCGCTGAGGGCAGATACAAACAAGGAATTCTCGGACGGGCTTGCCGTCTCGCACAAGCATCTACTCATCATTCAGGCGAAAGACAGTCCCAATACTGAGTTGAGCTTGAGCCGATCGCTACAGAGGAAGCGTAAGGCGTCAGGCGCTCATTTGGAGAAGGGACTAAGACAAGCCATCGGAGCAGCCAAGCATTTGCGCGGACGTGATACGGTCGAGCTAAGGATCGATGGAGAGAGGGTGGACTTACCGATCGGGGCGCGCGAGCCATTTTGCGCGGTTGTAGTAAAAGAACTGTTCGCGGACGAAGGAGCGTCCTACGTAGCCGCTGTTCAAACGATGGCGAATGAAGGAATCAGGGGCGTAGTTTTGGATTATCCCGCTTTCCATGCCTTTACACACTGGCTTCGGGAAGCAGAGTTGTTGATGACGGCGTTGGAGGACCTGCAAGCTACGGCTCTAGCTACCGGCCGCTATCCTGATTTGCACACGTTTCTTGCTAATTTCACTGCATTTGGGAGTCAGGCGAGATATCCTTATGGGGTACCGTGAGTGAGCAGCAATCCGCTGGCAACGAAGTTGGTTCGATTGATCGTGGATTGTTCAGTCGAAGCGATATATGGGGTCTCAACTCGGCTCGCCTCCCTTCGCTGACACCAGCCTCAGAGCGCCTGCTTCAGATTGGCCGGCAGATTGATGTTGGCCTTTACTGCAGGAACGAATTCGGATCATCCCCTGCCGTGATCGGCGCCACAGGCTGCAACTTTAACACAGGCGCCCATGATCGTCGGAGCCCGGGGCGCATACGGCAAACTCCGGTAGATGCGCTAACTGGGTATGTCGAGGAACGGAGTGGTCTTAAATAAAAGGGGGCGGGAATGAACTTTCTTGGTTGGATTGACCACGACGCCGAACAGGAAGATGCGATCCTGCGCGGGTTAGGTGCTGCCAAGGGGCAGGATGCACGTGATGAACTCGGCCTTGGCACCATCAGGGACAGCTTCGCGGACCTCTTCTTTCCTGGTCTTTCGACTATCCAGCAGCGTGTCCGCTATTTTCTATTCGTCCAGTGGTGCTGCGAGGTGGCAGCGTCGCAAGGAGAGTCCGATCGCATTCTTAGCAGATTGCGGGAGAACGAAGAAGCACTGATCCATTCGCTCAAGCACCTCGGAGAGGGCCAAGGTGTCATTGGGATTGTGAGCCAGGAAGATCTCGAACGCATGCCGAGCGAAATTTACTGGAACGGGCTCATGGTGCTGGGGATGCGCCGGACCCGTGGCAACCGACAGCGCTGGGCGCGACAGGTCGCCGCAAGCCGGAGCTCCGCTCGAACTGACAATCTTGTGGAAGAAGGCTCTAGGCCTTCGATCAATCTCGGGTTCGATCCCGATCGTCCTCCACCGCCAGAGGGTTTTCCAAAGGTCGCCGATCTGGACTTCACGCTGAATGGCGACGAAGCCGACTTCCTTCGCGCGCGCCTAGCAAACGCCTGCGTGGATTCGACCGGGCGCGGACATGAATATAACTTGTTCGGGGCGTTCTCACGCTATCGGCTCAAAACCAATGCGCGAACTCCCTGGGACCACCCGCGTATGAGCAGTCTCAAGCCTGAGGCTCGCGATATGTTGCTGCTGGCCGCCGCTTTTGCCCAGCTCATGCACGGCGCGGTAATTCTTTATAACGTCTGCGTTTCACGCCTGATGCCTTCGAATGACACGACGAACCACACCCTCTCCAGCCATGTCACAGCGTTCTCGAATTGGGCCAAAGATCTCAACCCTGCCGACGTGACGTTGTTCGCACAGCGCATTCCGGAGTTACCCGCGCTTGGACTGATGACCCGCCATCGCATCGATGAAAAGGCTATCTCCTTTGTTCGGCGATGGACACAATTTTGCGCAGAGCCGGAGAAGCTGCTCGATAATTCGGCAGCGAACCGGCTCGTGAGTGACCGGGAAGTCTTTTTGAAGGCCGGCAGCGGTATATCCCGCATTCGCTTCAGCAAGCAAAGGGAACGATGGGGCGGTGAGTCGGGGAGCCAGCAAATGGACTTCCGCTGGCACACGGCGCGGAGCTGCCTCAACGATTTGGCGACGCCCGCACATGCTTGAGCCGCAAGCTCGACTGTCGATCTACGATATCCTGCGTCCGCCAGGTGGTTTTGAACTGGATTGCCTGGTCGCCACAACTTATTCGGCATCGCTCGATACCGTGCTTTCGTTACCCGCAGCGATGCTTGTCGATAGTACCGATGCGGCCAAACAGCAGGCTAGAATCTTCACAGCTAACGACCTCGCGGCGCTGAAACGCGTCTGCGGTCGCACAGCCATCTTCTGCCAAGGCGCTGCAATTCACCCAGCGGAGCTGGTGCCCCCCGCGATCATCGAAGCCGAAGAGATGGTCCATGAAGTTTCGGCTCCGAACGGAGGGAGCTTCCACCCCAAAGTGTGGCTCATTCGTTTCAAGCATAGCGACGCAAAGCGCTCGCTGTTACGCGTGGCGATCATGAGCCGCAATCTCACAGGCGACGCGTCCTGGGATGCGGGCGTAGTTCTGGACAGCAAGTCCGGCGCTGGAGCGCCTAAGGCCAATGATCTGGGCATGCTGCTGCGCCTTCTTCCTACCTGGTGTATTCGCCCGCTCGATCAGGCCCGGCGCGAGTTGCTTCTGGAACTCGCAAGCGAGGTCGAAGTGGCAAAATGGAAGATGCCTGCGGGAGTAGGTACTCCCACGTTCCATGCTGTCGGCAACCGACCCGGACGCGCTTGGATTCAGCCAGAAAGCAAACGGCTCGCAATCATCTCCCCGTTTCTGACTGCCTCGGCAATCAAAGACCTCGCGAAGTCGGCGGATGCCCTCTCGCTCATCGTCTCTCGACCGGATGCCCTCGAGCGATGCTGGGAGACCGTCAGCGACCGCTCCGAGCGTCAGATGGTTCTGGCACCACCCGGAGAACCAACCGAGGGGTCGCGCACCAAGGGTCTCCACGCCAAACTCCTGATCTGGGAAAGCCGATCGAGGATCCGCCTTGCCATTGGGTCGATGAACGCCACCTCCGCCGCGATCAACGGTCGGAATGTGGAGTTCATGGTCAGCTTCGATTGTACCGAGGCCATTGGCGAAGGGGCTATCGATGCACTTCTCGAGCGGCGCTCCATGGGCTCGGTACTGGAGGATTTCGAACCAGCGAAAAGAAGCGAGCCGCTACCGGACCCCTTCGATGATCGTGCGGCACGCGCCTATCTTCTCGCTGCGCAACTTCATCTTGAATGTAGCCTCGCCGAAAGCGGCTGGGAGCTATGCCTGACACCCCGAGCTGCGCACGCAGATATCGAATCGCTGCTGCCTGGCCTCCGATTTCGCCCGGCGACGCTCGCCAGCATCCGCTCAGGCCCGTGTGGCGCGTCGCTGGCAGCCGGGGAGCCGGCCAAGCTTCCTGGTACGCTCGACCTTGCCGAGATAACCGGCTTTATCGTCTTCGAAGCTGATACCCCCGACGGGATGATCGCATTTGTTCGCAATCTTGAGGTGCGCGGCGTCGAGGGAGATGCACGGCGCCACGCAGCGCTCAAGGCGCTCCTTCCGGACAAAGGCAGTTTCTCAGATTTCCTCAGGGTCCTTTTAGGAGACTTTCGTTCCCTTGAGGCGATCACGACCATGAACGGAGCTAACGGCGAACCCACCACCTGGAGACCAACTGGCCAGTCGGGTATCCTCGAAATGCTAATCCGCTGCGCAGCCGATGACCCTGCGCGGCTGCAATCGATCGAGGCAACGCTCAAAGCCTTCAGGCCGGAGGAGCTTGAGACGGTCACTCCGCCTGAATTCCGAGAACTCTGGTCGGCCATCCTCGAGATGGTGAGCGCAAGACGATGAGCGCTACGTCCCGCAGGAGCGAACCAACCCGCTTTCAGGAGAGGACGATAGCCTATGTCGTCAAGAGATTTTGGGAGGATGCTGTGCCGGCCCGACGCTTCCTTGTGGCCGACGAGGTAGGTCTCGGAAAAACCATGGTCGCTCGGGAGGTTCTTGCCGAGGCTCTGCGGCGCAAGCCCGACGAGAGTATCGACATTGTCTACTTGTGTTCGAGTCAGCCTGTCGCAAGTCAGAACCTGAAGCGATTGAAGGTTCATGGCCATGGCGGTAATACTAAAGCAACCCGGCTGACATTGCTCGCGGCTGAACCGCTCGCCAATGGGGGCGTGCGCTATTTCGCACTCACGCCCGACACATCTTTCAAGGTGACAGGCCGCTCAGGTACGGTTCGCGAGCGAGCTCTCATCTACCTGTGCTTGCGTTCGACGTTCAAGAGCGCTGGATTTCTGGCGATCTTGCAGCAAGTCACGGACGCCAGCTGGAAGCGAGTGCTCGATGGACTGGACGTCCCCAAGTTTGATCAATCCGTGATCAAAGCGTTCAGAAGCGCGGTCCGAGCAGATGAACCGCTCCTGGCGGAAGTACGCAGTCTCGCCGGTGAAGCCACGACGGTTGGGCCGTCAGATGCGAAGAAATTCAAGAAAAAGCGGGATGGGCTGGTAGGGCGATTGCGCAGGGAACTTGCCCTGCGGAGCGCTGAGGCGCTGGCAAGCAACGGGTTGATCATCGTCGACGAATTCCAGCGCTTCGCGTCCCTCTTCAACTTTGCGAATGTCGAGCGGGATTTCGGCGTACGCCTTGCCGAGCGCCTATTGACGCAAGACATTCCTGAGCGTCGCGTCCTGCTTCTCTCCGCCACGCCGTATCGCATACCGGGCGGTGAACTGGCCCCGGACGAAAAACCCTATGCCGACTTTGTAGCGCTGGTACGCTTCCTCGCTGGCACGGAGACGGCGACTGCGTTGTCGGAGGCGCTCGATATATATTCGAGGGCCTTACGAGCCCATCCGCCAGAACCAGACGCAGTCATGGCGGCGCGCGACGATGCACGATCAATCCTTCGAAAGATCATGTGTCGCACGGAGCGAACCGGCGCAATGTCTAACTCCAACGCCATGGTCAACGAAGAGGTTCTTGGTCTGCTTCCTGAGGCTCGGGATCTCGGAGGGGCGCTGGCCGCGCGTCGCATCGCCCGACGAATTCAGGTTCGTGATCCGGTCGAGTATTGGAAGTCCGCCCCCTTCTTCCTCGATTTCATGCGTGGATATCAATTTCGGGACGCCGCAATCGGCGTCGAGAAGGAGAGGGATCGCCGATTTGTTGCGCAGCAGGCAAAGAGAGGGGGGCTATTGCTCGACCCGCAGGTGCTCAAACGTCTCGACCCCCTGGTGTCGCCGTCGCCGCGCTTGCGCCATCTGGTAAAGGACGCAATGCCCGACGGCGTTGAGCGATTACTCTGGATCCCTCCGTCGCTGCCCTATCTCAGGCCGGGCGGGCAATTCTCCCAGGCTATGCCGGACCTGAAACGGCTCATATTCACGGAATGGCGGCTGGCACCCGACGCCATTACAGCGTTGACTTCCTACGAAATTGAACTGCGACTTGCAGCAGGGATGCGGGCCTCGCGCACGACGCGAAGCCGCCGCGCTGACCGCGGTCTTGGCCAACGACACAAGCGCTTCGGTGACCTGGGGAACATGCTTCGTCTTGGCCGCGCCAATCAGGCCGCAGGCGATCCCACCTTGTCGATGGTCCCTCTCGTGCTTCTTTTGTCTGGGCCGTGCATGGCTTTATGGGGAGATCCCCTGCCGCACGCGATTGCCGCCGGGGCATCGGTCGAGCCCTCGCAGGTCTTAAAAGTCGCCGAAGCCAGGATCAGGGCGGCGCTCAAAATGCTTTCTCCGGGCACCCAGATGGGGCGTGTCGACGACCGCTGGTATTGGGCAGCCCCGCTTCTGCTAGAAGAGGGGTCCCACAATCAACAGTGGGTTTCGATGGAGGACCCGTTTCTTGCTGCGAAGGAGGTCGTCTCGACGGACCTGGATCGCGTGAAGGAGGCTATCTCCGCTATCCTTGACCACCCCGAGCAGCTTGGAAAACGTCCCAGAGATCTTGTCCAAGTACTCGCAAAGCTTGCGACTGCGGGACCGGGCAACTGTGCCTTTCGCGCACTGTCGCGAACTGCATCCGGGCCTGTGACGGTTTCCCAGCTGAAACGCGGCGCGTTCCACGTCGCCCGCGGATTCCAGAGCCTATTCAATCAAAGCGAGGCGGCCGCTGCAATTCAACTCGAACATCCTGGCCGAAAGCGTGTGTTTTGGGATCAAGCACTCGATTATTGTATCGCCGGAAATCTCCAGTCGCTTCTCGACGAACAATTGCACTTCGAGGCCGATGGTCTCGCGATGTTCGATGGAACGGACGCGGAGAAGTTAGAGATGGCCGCCACAGCGGTTCACGCCTCGCTCACTCTGCGTCGCGCGTCTATCGACGTGCGAGGTCTCGAACGGCGCCGCAGCCGGAAGGCCGACTCGACCGCGGACTTGGTTCGCTTACGGTGCCGGCATGGGGCGCGATTTGCTGAGGTCAAGGAGGCCGACGGTGCAGTAAGCCGCCTCGACGCAGTCCGTGCGGCATTCAATTCTCCCTTCAAACCTTTCATTCTGGCCTCAACCGCGGTTGGACAAGAGGGACTCGACTTCCATCCCTGGTGTCACGCTGTGGTTCATTGGAATCTGCCTCGATCGCCCGTCGAACTGGAGCAGCGCGAGGGGCGCGTCCATCGATACAAGGGCCACGCGGTCCGCCTGAACATTGCAGGGTTCATCGGGCTTTCCGGCTTGGCCGAGGCAAGCGGCTCTCCGGGGTCCGATCCATGGCAAAAGCTTTTCGAGATCGCCGCAACGTTAGACACCGTCAATGAGCTGTCGCCCTGCTGGTTGTTCGAGCAGGGAGCAAATCCAACCAAAATTAGGCGAATTATTCCGTTCCTGAACTTCAGTCGTGAAGAAGACGGTTGGCCTCAGTTGCGTGCGCGATTGGCGACCTACCGCCTCGCAATTGGTTTACCCAGAGCGAATGATTTACTCGATGCGCTCGAGCGTAATGGCATTACAGCCGATCAGGCCTCCGCGTGGAAAATCGACTTACGGCCGCCGCCTCTTTTCAGTAAGTCCTAGCCAGTCGAGTAGCGCGTTGCACTGCCCTTATCCACCTTTCGATCAAGCAGTTTCTCTCGAATTGCTATAGCGCCAAATCCGCCTCATCAATCGTTTTGATCGCGGCGGAGCAGGCCTCGATTGGCCGGCGGCTGGCCTTACGGAAATAACCCCCGGCGACGCTTGCCATTCTGTACCTTTTCAACGCCGATCGACGTGGTCGCGGTCCAGTGTGTTGTACCGTCACGGGCCGCCCGTTCCATGATTTTATCGAAGGCCTTGTCGAGGATCAGGTTGAGCTGTTGATTGACCCGTTCATCCAGAGAGCCCCTGCAGGTTCTAGAATGCACTCGCTTTCAGCCCGCCGTCATTTCATACCGCCGTCGCTATCACTGTCCCGAAATCGGGTTTGTCTTCCAGCGGGCCTACGCTCGCGCTCCGGCACTGTAGGAATGCCCTGCTTGCGTCGGTCTCGGTGCGCGATCGGCGCGCTTGTGTCGCAGCGCCGGATTACAGGAACAACTAAAAATGAGATTATATCGCGAATCATGGCCACGCTGGCTTTCGGTGCGCCCTCCGTACCCATTCGGCGCCGCATCGCTCCTCAAGCGTTAGCAGCATTCGAACTTCGTATCCTTAGGTACGCTTGGTAAAACGCGGATGATTTAAGAAGATAAGCTTTCGCCTCGACTACAAAGCCATCCAAATTGTGCTCCACTGCGTAAGCCGAGAGGTCGTCGATTTTGTTTATGAACCCTCTGCCCTTGAAGTTCAGAGAGGTATTGCAGAGGACGCCATAACCGGTACGGGCCTTACATGCGCTTAGCAAATCGTGCAATTTGCGGTTCGTCGAAGCTGACACTGTCTGGATTCGAGCGGTACCGTTAACGTGCGTAACAGCGGCCAAGGAGTTCGTTCTGACCCGATGCGTGTAGAGCATGTAGGGGCTGGCGTGATCGCAGCCAAACCATTTCGCAGCCTCTTCTTCCAAGCAAACAGGCGCAATCGGACGGAATTGTTCGCGCTGCTTAATTTCGTTCAGCCGCATTCTGGTACTAGCTTCGAACGGCGCAGCAAGGATCGAGCGGTTACCCAAAGCTCTCGGGCCGATCTCATATCTGCCACTCGCCCACCCGAGAATGAGACCGTTGGCCAGCATGTCGGCAATGACGGCATAGTCTGACGCGTGAATATCATACATCGAAAGATCGAATGAACCGGTCGTATTGAATTCAAGGCCAGAATAGACGTTCCAATCGATCTTTGGATTACCCATGAGATGAAATTGGGCATCGATAGCTGTTCCAATTGCCGAGCCAGAGTCGTTCGCCACAGGTGGCACAAAGATCTCGCTAAAGAGGCCGGTCTCCGTCCACTTGGTATTCCAGTCGCAGTTCAGCCGCATCCACCCGCAATCAACAGCGGCAGTCCTTTCTTCATGTTCGATTTGGCGAACCGATGGAAGATGTCGAATATCCTGTCGCTAAGAATGCCCGCGAAGTTGCGGAATTCTGGATCATCCAATCCGACATTGAAGTGCGGCGAATGCTCAAGTTGCTGGTATAGGCTCGCTTCGAGATATGGAGGGTTCAATAGAAGGTCGATCAGCTTTTCTTCTTCAGCCGAAGGTACCTTGCGTTTCGAAAACGAAGTCAATGCCATGAGTTTTCCCGCGTCGGAGAAGCGAGAAAAAGGCGCATTCTTAGGAAAGGTTGGGTCGGCCAAACCGTAGAGCGAGATATAGCGATTTCCTGGCTGATTCAGGACATCGGCGAGGAGCTTTATGTTCAGCGCGGAATCGATCTCGTAGAACGCGCCGATTGCTCCCTCCCATACTAACACGTAGCACGGGGTGCCTTTTGGTAGACTCGACAAGCCAAAAGCACACAACACGTGCGATCGCTCGTGAGAAGAGGAGAAATATTGGATCGGCCTGCCCATGAGGCGCCGCCGCTCGATGATGACGTCGCTACCCGACACGCCGCGGTATCCGGCGAGCGCATTTGGGCCGAGTACGCGATGCTCGCGCGGCCACCATCCGCCTGTGCAAAGCACGTCGGGAATCTCGTCAATCTCGCCAAGAACGCTGAAAACATCGTGACTGGATACGGGCGAATATCGCCAGTTCGAATTCTTCTCCGCCTCGATAGAAACCTTTAGCTCCGCCCCTTTCAGGTAGGCGATCGCGCCGTCGTGCCCAGGGTTATAAGAGAGAATATTCATTGCGTTGCGAGCCCCCCAATCGATCCTCAGTCAGTCGCCGCTAACCAGCGTTTTGCACCGCGACAAACCCTTTCCCAATGGTACAACTATGAGTATACAATAGCTTTTCGTGTAAATGGCAAGCCATGCAACCATGATAGGTCATGCCCAGTCGCTTAGATATGACGGACGGTCCCGAGCACCATCGCCAGCGTTCAGAGTTCATCAGAGGGCTCGTCCAACGATCCGACACAAAGGCTCCAATCAACGATAGGTACAAGCGAGCGCCCCCTAGAACCATCGTGCAGTTTTGGCATGATCTCGGCGAATTGCCGGCGGACATCAAGGAGTGCATCGCCTCGTGGGCACGCTGGACAGCAAGCGGCTTCACGCATCGCTTGTTCGACGAAAACGGCGCCAGAGAATTTATCAGGGAGGCGCTGGATGCACGCCACGAGCACGCTTTTGATCGCTGCTACCATCCCGCCATGCAGGCCGACTATTTTCGGTTGTGCTACCTGTTTGTTGAAGGAGGTCTTTATGTCGACGCGGACGATGTATGCGTCAGTACGGAAATTGGCTCGCTATTCGATGACGGTCGACTGAAGGTCCAGCCGCTATGTTACGACATCGCTTCGGCGGCAATGGTAAATACAGCCAGCTTCCTTTCTATCGGCGCATACGAGGCCAGTTGGATATTCTACGTAAACAACAATCCTCTTATAGCAAGCAAACGGCATCCGATCATCGAGCGGGCGCTCCAGCGAGCGACCGATCTTCTCCAAGATGCCGACGAAGGCGTGTTACCCGAGATACAAACGACGACCGGACCGGGAAATCTATCGAGATCAATCTTCGAGCGCGGCGCTGAATCGGCGGAAGCGGAGGGAGAGCTCGTCGTGCTGCGAGATTGGGAGTCATTGCTGTCTCAAGATGGCCCTTGAGCCATCGCAGCGATGCTCGAAACTGGCGGCTCTCAAATCAACAGAGGTTTCGTCGTGGCGAAAGCTAATCTCGAATGAATTTGTCGAAGCCGCTGCGCGCCGTCTCCCTGTTCTTGCATTCGTTAGCCCTGCGATGCCGTGTATACTTGCCACGCAAGCAGTGCTTAGCGTTTGTGTCGCCAGCAAACCCACAGCAAACGGGTATCTCCCAGATATACGTAATCAATCTGGATCGGCAACCTAACCGCTGGGCTGATGTTCTTCGCGAGTTGGCTTGCATCGTGGACTCCAGCGGCACCCCTTTGACACATAGAGCGAACAGGTTCTCTGCAAGCGACGCGCGGTCCACTCAGCACGACCTGACATGTCTCGCTGAGATCGATCCGTTCTATTCGCTCGGCGATCAGTTGTATGTAGAGCCGCAGCCCCACGCGTTGCCCGATGATTTCGATCTGGTTCGTCCCATTCGAATGAGCCAGGCGGAAGTCGCAATCGCGCACTCGCATATCGGCGTCTGGAAGACGATAGCACAGTCCTCGGCTCCCTACGCACTTGTGCTCGAGGATGATGTCTGGTTCGAGAGAGATTTCTCGCGCATTCTCGATCATGCGTGGCGCGAGATGAAGCATGCCGACGGAGAGGAACCTGCCTTCGATGTGTTGTATGTATCCTACGCGGAAGCGCGGCACGGTGCTCCGAAGGAACTGCTTTCGGAAAACGTGTTTCGCCCAGAGCGCGGGCTTTGGTTTCTGTCAGGTTATGTGCTGTCGCGGAAGGGTGCACAAGCGCTTCTTCGGCTCCTTCCGTGCCGCGGCCCGATTGATCTATGGATAAATCACAAGTTCCATGTGATGGACGTACGCGCTCTACGTCGCCCGGTGGTCAACCAGCGCGCCGATCTTCTTTCGACGAATTCGTATTCGATCCTTCCAGCCCTAAGCACGCTTGGTGTGCTCGACTACAGCGCTACGGCGCTTTTTCATCAGAGACCAAGCCATTATCTGGTGTTCGCCTTTGGACCGCCCGGTTCCGGATTGTCGTCGCTCGCATTGGCGCTCTCTATGCTGGGTTATCGTTGTTGCAGCGATTTTGACCGCATTCCGGAATGTGAGTTCAAGAGACTAATGGCCGGCAGTGCTTCGCCTGTTTTTGACGCCTATGTCAATGTAGGCTCACTGAATACGCATTTCCACGCTCTCATGCTGCGCTATCCGCATGCAAAATTCATCGTGACCGAATGCAAGGGAACCGTCGGTGATGATGTGATTGAGATGCTACTAGGGGCCGACCTGGTGCGCTTGAAGCATAATGACACCAACCCTTGGCGCGCGCTTTGCGAACACTTGAGACTACCACCGCCCACCGCACCGTATCCAGTTGTTCAAGACATTGGACAGCGTAAAGCTCGGGCACCCGTGGCCGGCACAGCAATGAACCGTTCAACCAAGCGACTTCGGTATGACCGATCGCCGTGGATTGTAGAACCACGCGCTGGCTGGGAAGGAATAAACGCGAATGTACTGGAAAAGCCGGCGCAACCTGGATCGGTGGTCAAGTTTGAAGATGATCTTACCGATATCCAATCGACACGATGGGTGTTGAGAAACGACACCTTTCCAGGAAACCTCGGATTATTTCGTCCGACCAATGTCTCTGCGAACTCGGGCGGCGGTCTTGGGCTTGCCGTGCATAGGGAGCCACTTGGCGTTCGGAATTACAGCGCGGCAGCGATTTCGAGCCGAGACAGCTTCCTGTATGGGCGGTTCGAAGCAAGGCTGCAAGCAACGAATGTTTCAGGTCTAGTGACCGGATTCTTCCTCTATAGATCCTCGCCTCGACAAGAGATCGATATCGAGATCACTGGAAATCGTCCGACGCGACTTCTGGTCAACGTGTTTTATAATCCAGGCTCAGAGGGCGCTAAGTTTGACTACGGATACCGGGGGACGCCGGTAGCTATCCCATTGGGGTTCGACGCGTCGAAAGCCCCGCATCGGTTTGCGATCGAGTGGGACCCCTGCGAGATTCGGTGGTTGGTTGATGGTGGACTGGTGCACCGCCGCGCCGTATGGAATCCAACCCCCATTCCGCACCTCCCAATGAAGTTGCATGCCAACACTTGGCCAACTCGTTCCCGAGGTCTTGCGGGCCGGCTATCGGTCAGCGCACTGCCCGCGTCTGCGATTGTGCACGATATTGCTGTCGATGCATTCAAAGCAGACGTGTAGGCCGCGTCAGGTTTGCGCTGCCCGGGACAGAATTGTCTCCAAGCCGATTCATAACTGAAGTGCCGCGCTTCCCACGTTCACGTTTGGCTTGGCAACGAAGTCTGCCACGGACGCCATCTCAGGCGCACTGAGCTGCATCTGAAGAAATCGTGCCGTCGGCTCCAAGGAGGCAAGACGGATGGCCTGAGCGATGACGAGGGCTCCCGCCGCTGCCCCGACAAAAGGCACTGACGTGCTAGCCTCAGCGAAGCTGACGATCCCACATTGGCCAATCTGCTTTTCGAGATCCTTATAGGCCGCACTGGCTTGACGATCCGATAGTGTCTCGTCAACCTCATGCTCGGGCTCGTTCCATAGATCGCCGGACGAAGCGCCTTTGGCAATTACGCGTAGCTGGATGCCCTCGAAATCATGCGGCCCATGCCCGAGGCCGGCGTCAATCATGTAGTCAAAACCATGCTTCGCCATCACGCGGCGCGGCTCAACGCGGTCAAGGCCACTCAAGAGATACGGCGGGTCGTCGGGCGCAAACCGAATATCACCATGATGTCGCCGCTCGATGAGGTCTGATGTCCAGCCGGCGGCCCTTAGCCACGTGGCAGAAATCCGCGCTTTCTTCTCCCCGATGTCGTCACCAGACACCAACAGACTCGTCGCCTCGTTTTCCTCCCCGATGGTCTGATCGTCCTGAAGGACGGCGCGGCCGCCTTTTGATCCAAGAAGACACAGGTTCCAGACAAAGCCTTGGCCAAGATGGCCGAGGCCCAGAAACCAGAACTGGTCAGGTACATCGAAGCATTCGGGCCCAATGTCTTTACGGTCGGCGCCCATCCATGGCGTCCAAAGCGAAATCGTGGCATCTCTCGGGCGTAGCATTTTCCCAGCAAGGACACCGGCAAAGACTTGGCGCACGGCGAGTGCGGCAGCAAACACGCCGGAAAGAGCCAGCCGAGAATCACCAATCGTCCCATCACGCACACGCGTTCCGGAGAGCCATCGGTCCCACCAGCAGCGGATCGTCCAGCCCCTGCCGCCTAATGCGTGCCCAACAATGACGTTGTGCGTCGTTCTCGCAGGCGGCTTTCGGGCAACCTTGGCGCCGAGCTGTCGTGCCGCACGATGAAGCGTTGCGCCTAAGGGAAGGCTTGCGATCAACGGAACATCAGCTTCGCTGACGAGCGTGACGCGGCCAAAGCATTTGCGCGCGGTGACGATGGCGGTTAACGCCGCCGCCTGGCCGGCGCTGGTCGTAGCCTGATCGGCGCAAACTACCACCGTTATGTGGATGGCGTCGAGGCGCGCTTCCGCTTCCTCAAAGGAATTAGCCCGCGCAGCGTCAGCGAGAGCCTTGGTGATGCGCGACCGTTTCCAGTGGTTCGTCATCAGAACCACCCAACTCTCAGAAAGCGGCTTTTGCTCTTGCTGTGATCAGCCCACCGGCCGTTGCCCAGAAATTCGTACATCCCTATCCCGCCGGGCTTAGGCGTGCCCCGGGCAAAATTCGGCAGGATGAACGCAATATGTCCGGGGCGAGGCATGACGGGTCCTGCGCGATCGGACGCGCTTTGCCCATACCCGGACGGGTGCACGTGCACATCCGCAACGACACCGTAGCCCCGCGCCCGGCAAATTTCCCAAAGGCGCGGTAAGGCAGTTTCACGAATGGTCACGATACCTGTGGCCAGCGCCTTCGGATCAACGTCGTCATAGAACACGAATTCGAGGATCTCGTGCGTGCCGTTCTTCAACGTGCGGCCGAGCAGATAAGCGCCGCTTTCACGTGTCTCGTTCAGCGTGCGGTGCGCAAGCTCGCGCACGCCTGGTTCCCAGACGCGTCGCGCGCAAATAATTCTAGGCGGCGCGAGACCGGCCCAGCCAAGCAGCGTGTTCAGAAACGAGCTCATACAAGCGCTCCATAATGAAAGTGATGTGCCGATCCCGGCGCCAGACGAGATCCGGGCGTTTCGCTGCCCAGCCGTTATGCAGTGCGGCAAGACGCTGCCACGGGCGGTAGATGCCGCCATACGCTCCCGGCTGATCACCCCATTCCTTCAGCGCATCGACAACGCTGTCGGCGCTCGCCGCGAGGGGGGCAGGACGTTTGCCTTCCGCATGGTCCCAATGCTGGATGAATGGGCCCACGGCCGGAAAATTGTCGCACACCAACTGGAAGCCGGAGGTCACGCTATGACCCGTCGGCGGATCGAAGCCGGTAATGTTCATTTCGAGTTTCGGGAACGCATAACGCACGATCTGCCAGCGCCCCTGTTCGACACCGGCAAGGAAGCGCACCGACCGAAGATGCGCGTCCAGCGTTTGCTGCGCGGCCGACAGAGCGTCAGCCATTGCTGAAATCCTTCAGCGTGAGATCGACGACCAGCGTGCAGTGGCTGTGCTTCACGAACTTGCCCAGCGCATCCTCGCGGGGAAGCGGCGCGTCGGCGCCCGGCAAGATCAGATTGGCCTTCGCCGCAGCTACGGGATCGAGGCCGAAGCCCTTCTTGCCCACGGCCCACTGCAAGGCCTTGAAGACCGTCTCGGACGGAGCGAAGTGATGCTCGATCGTGCGATGTTCGTAGCGCACCTGGAGCGTGACGACCGGGCAGCGGTGCCCCACCAGGCGAATGGCCTTGCGTCCATGCGGTGGGCGAGGAAGCGGCTTGTCGTGGCCGTGTTCAAAGAGGTGCATGTCTTCGGACACGCCGATGCGAGCACGAACGGTCTCGTGGAAGCGCTCGTCGACGACGACCGAAAAGCCCATCGCCTCCTCGCGGTCCTCAATCTCGATTTCGACGTCGATTTCCAGGACCTCAATGACCTCAAGCGCCGAATCGGGAGGTTGACCTTCAATATGCTTGGGATTCGCGGGCTGGTTGCTATGTTCCATGGTATGATCCTTTTAGCTGTGGCTTCGGCCCCACAAAGGGCGACAAAAGCGCGGTCTATGTTCGGAAACGGACAAAATTGGTTATTTCGTACGTTCTTGGACTATCTGTAATCGAACGAATATGCTACGTCAAGTCCGATTTTGGACTTATGGAGCCGTCATGCCGCCAGCCGCCACACCCGCCGAAACATCCGCAAACGCGTCCCCAAGCCGGGCCTTGGATGTGTTTTTCAAAATTGCCGACGCCTGGAAGCTATCGATCGAGCAGCAGATCACGCTGCTCGGCGCCCCGGCGCGGTCGACGTTCTACAAATGGAAAAAGGAAGGTGGCCTCTTATCGACCGATACGGAGGACCGCATCTCGCACCTCGCCGCCATCTATAAAGCACTGCAAATAGTCGTTCCCGATCCACATGCGGCCGACACATGGATCGAAAGGCCCAACAAGTATTTTGGAGGCCGCACCGCGCTCGACGTGATGCTCGATGGAAAGCTCACCGACATCTATGCGGTCCGCGTTTATCTGGATGCCCAGCGCGGAGGCTGATGGCGATGTATTCCAAGCGTTCGTTCGATCAGGATTGTTACCAGCTCATCCCCTCGCGATTTCCGATCATCGAGGTGTACGAGCGGCTGGGCGACGACCAGTTACAGACTGCCGCGAAGGTTCTGGAGGAGCGCACAAATCCTCGCCTGGCAGCGATCAAACAGCTACCCAGTGTACCGAAGGCAGGCGAAAAATCTGCCAGCCAATATCAAAACTGGAATCACGCGCCTTTCGCCTACAAGGACCCGCGCGGGACCTTTTTTCTCGGGCCTACGCTCGGATGCCTTGAGCTGGCCAGCGATATCAACACCGCTCTGGCCTTTGCCCTACTGCGCCGCGAGGAATTTCTCGGCAGCACGGGCGAACCCGCCATGGGTCTCGACATGCGTGTCTTCAGCCGTCGCATTACAGGAAGTTTTCACGACCTTACGAAGCTCGACCCCAACCTCCCGAAGGCCGAGCGTCGGAAGATCGGGCATCAGCTTCATGACAGCGGCTCGCCGGGCGTTCTGTTCTGCCGGCCGGCCTTCAGCGATCATCGCTTCCTTTCCGTATTCGACGCCGCCTTGTTGCCTCGCGCCGTTCAGGGCGCGCATTACCGTTTCGTGTGGGACGGGCAGAAGATCAAAAGCATCTATGATTTTTCCGACGGAAAAGAAATTTTGCGGGGCGCGTTAGTGGCGCCCGATGTCGGCAGAGACGCTGCCGAATAGATAGAAACAGGGGGCAAATCATGAGGGAGGACGCAGGAAAACGCATTTATTCGGCAACCGACCTTGTGAATTATCTTGGCTGCACGCATGCAACGTTCAACGACTTGCGGCAGCTTGTGCACCCCGTGGTGTTTCCGGAAGACGATGAGCAGGCCAAGCTCCTTCAGGAAAAAGGCATCGAGCATGAAAAGGCTTACCTTGCCCGGCTACGGAAGGAAGGCCGAACGGTTGCCGAGATAACGAGCGAAGGCAGGCTCCACGAGCGCGTTGCCGCCACGCACAAGGCGATGCAGGCTGGCGCCGACGTCGTATATCAAGGCGCGCTCTACGGCTCGCCCTGGCACGGGTTCTCAGACTTTCTCCTGCGCATCAATGACACCCCGTCGCGGCTTGGTGACTACGCCTACGACGTCGCCGACACCAAACTCGCACGCACCGCCAAACCAAAGCACGTGATCCAACTTTGCGTCTATGCGGACCTTCTAGGTGCCGCTCAAGGCGTTGAGCCTCCGCAATTGCATGTCGTGCTTGGCGACGGCCGCACGGCTTCGCTTCGCACATCCGATGTGCGTCACTATTACGGCGTGGCACGAGGGCGGTTCGAAACCTTTGTTGGGACGCCCCCGACGGCCTCGGTCGCAGAGCCGTGTGGTCATTGTACCTTCTGCCGGTGGTCCGACACTTGCACCGATGAATGGGAGGCGAACGATCATTTGAGCCTCGTTGCGAACATTCAGCGCAGCCAGATCGATAAGCTACGGGCAAGCGGCATCACGACTGTCCGCCAGCTTGCAGCTATGCCGGCGACCGCACGTATTCCGAACCTGCAAGCCGATACCCTGTCACGGTTGCGCGCGCAGGCCGCTTTGCAGGTGGCACGCCGCGATACCGGAAAGAACCAGCATGAAATGCTGCCGCCATCGCCCGGCCGTGGGTTTGAGCGACTTCCCAAGCCGAACCCCGGCGACCTCTTCTTCGATATGGAAGGCGATCCCCTTTACGAAATGGGACTCGAATATCTCTTTGGTCTTGTTCACTACGATGGGGGCCGGGAGAAGTTCACGGCTTTCTGGGCGCACAATCGCGAAGATGAGAAGAAGGCATTCGAGAACACGGTCGACTTCATGACCGCGCGTCTTGTGTCTCATCCCGCCGCCCACATCTACCACTACGCCAGCTACGAAGAGTCAGCCTTGAAGCGCCTCGCGATGCTTCATGGCACGCGGGAAACAGAGGTCGATAATCTGCTGCGCCGGCACAAACTCGTCGACCTTTACAAGGTTGTGCGCGAATCCGTACGGATCTCGGAGCCGCGATATTCAATCAAGAATCTCGAACGATTTTACCTCGATGAGGCACGATCCGGGACGGTCACCACAGCAGGTGATAGCATCATCATCTACGAGCGGTTCCGCCGCCTCGGCGCTAAAGAGCTGCTCGACGAAATCGAGGCTTACAACAAGCTTGATTGCCAATCGACTGCGAAGTGCCGGGATTGGCTTGCCACGCTACGCCCTGCCACCATGCCATGGCCTACGGAAATCGCGCCGGAGAAGGCCGATCCCGTACGCGAGCAAAAGCGCATCGAGGCGGAGCAGCGCACCGCCGCGCACATTCAGGCGCTGACAACGGGATGCGCGCCCGAAGATCGTCCGTGGCGGACCTTGCTAGCCTATTTGCTCGAATTTCACAGGCGCGAGGCAAAGCCGAAATTCTGGGCAATGTTCACGCGGCAGGAAATGACGGACGAGGAGTTGATCAATGATGCCGAGTGCATCGGCGTCCTTACTCCGGACCCCGCGCGACCGCCGCGCCCGGAAAAGAAATCGATGATCTACTCGTTCACATTCCCACCTCAAGACTTCAAGATGCGTGTCGACGACGAGGTCCTGCGCGCCGGCACGCTGGAGTCCGCCGGCGAAGTCTTTGAACTTGATGAAGATGAAAGGCGTATCTCGCTGAAGCTTGGGCCGAAATGGTCGCGCCTCGCCGACGGCGCGTCGCTCATTCCCAAGGGCCCTCTTGGCGATCTCGTTCTGCGGGCAGCGGTTCATCGCTATGCCGAAACCGTCATCGCGGGCGATCTAAATTGCTACCGTGCCCTGACCGATATCATGAAGAAGTCGGCGCCCCGTCTCGTAAAGCAGGCGCAAGGCACGCCCATCATCGCGCAAGGTGAAGAGCTGCTACATGGATCGGTGGCCGCACTAAAGCGCCTCGATCAAAGTTATATGCTCATTCAAGGCCCACCCGGTGCCGGAAAGACCTATACTTCATCACACGCGATCGTGGCTCTTTTGGCCGAGAAGAAGCGCGTCGGTGTTGCCTCCAACTCACACAAGGCCATCAACAACCTCCTGAAAGACGTTGAAGCTGTCGCAAAAGAGAAAGGCATCCGCTTCAGCGGAATTAAGGGATCGACCAAGGAGGAGCAGTATTTCCAGGGGAGGATGATTACCAACGCGGAGAACAAAGACGCGGCAGCGGCTCAGGCTAATCATCAGCTCATTGCCGGGACCGCTTGGCTCTTTGCGCGGCCTGATCTCGATCAGACGCTCGACTACCTCTTCGTAGATGAAGCAGGCCAGGTGAGCCTTGCGAATGTGATTGCGATGGGTGTCGCTGCGAAAAATGTCGTTCTCGTCGGTGATCAGATGCAACTGTCCCAACCCATTCAGGGCGCACATCCGGGTGGCTCTGGCATCTCCGGGCTCGATCACTTGCTCGCCGGCCTGGCAACCGTTCCGCCTGACAGGGGTATCTTCCTGGCAACGACTTTCCGGATGAATCCCGGCATTTGCAAATTCATCTCAGATGCAGTCTACGACGGCCGCCTCGTATCCGACCCATCTGCCAAACAGCAAACTATCGACATCGGCGATACGAAGGATGAGGCGCTAGCTACGACCGGACTGCGCTTTGTCCCCGTCGATCATGCCGACTTTGCGCAACGGTGCCCGCCAGAGGCCGAGCGCCTTAAGAAGACTTACGAAACATTGCTTGGCAAAACGTGGGTCAACCAGAAAGGCACCAAGAAGACCATCGGCGTCGACGATATTCTGGTCGTAACTCCTTATAACATGCAGGTGAACTATCTCCGCGATGTCCTACCGAACGGCGCTCGCGTTGGAACAGTCGACAAGATTCAAGGACAGGAAGCTGCCGTCGTATTGATCTCGATGACCACCTCATCCGGCGAGGATATGCCGCGCAACATCGAGTTTCTTTACAGCCGAAATCGTCTCAATGTGGCGATCAGCCGCGCACGCTGCCTTTCCGTAATCTTCGCCAGCCCGCGTCTTCTGGAAATCCCCTGTCATACGATCGAGCAAATGCAACTCGTGAATACGCTGTGCTGGGCAAAGTACTACTCTGACCAGTTGGTAGCTTCGCAGAGTTCCAACTAGCGGCCTACCTTCAATTGAGCCTAGGCCTATTCTGCTTCTTCAACTTGAGGGTAACGAGACGGCCGGTAGGTCATGTAACAATTGATCTAAGGCGGCCACAGATGCCTTCTTGGAATGCACAATGATGCGATCGTAGCGCCATTTCAGACGCGTTTTTCGCGCCGTTGAAGTGGTTGATCTTTTCCCACGACGACCAAGCCGTGAAATGTCACATGTCGGGGCACCAAATGGATTTCGTAGTCATCTGACTTTTCCATATCACCAAGTTTCCAGAATCAGGCCGATTCTCTGCGAGAATCCGTACTCGAGCTACGGTGACCATTTAGGAGTCGCTTTCGCGTCTGCTGTGACAAGATACTGTTCGGCCTGGCATCCTCGACTCAACTGAGAGGTAGCTTTTCGAAGTCAAGTCGCCGCGTGGAAACATCGCAGCGACGCGTACGGAGCCACTATGAGGCAATGCCCGTTCGTGCGCGGCAATACCTGGGATCTCCCAGCGGTGAATTCCGGCGCTGCCGAGAAACCATCGCAGGCCTATCCGAGAATCGAAACCGCCGTGCATCCTTACATGCTGTCTCGAGCTGCCGGAATTACTCGAAGGTGAGAGTACTTATCCGGCATACGCGGTTTTCGAGAACGATTTTGTTGCAATTACAATGACTTAATTGACCGCTTGCAAATCCGCCAATTGGCAGTATATTTACTGCCAATTGGCGGAGGCCCGCTTTGATGAGCCAAGCAGCTATTAGACCAGCGATAGACCCGGGCGTGGGGCCATCGGCACCGAACCTTTCGGATGCCTCTACGCGCGAACGACTGACACCATCGGCCGTCGACGGCATGGTTCGGCTTGCCGAGATCTGGCGTCTGACCGGACCCGAAGTTTGCGCGCTGCTGGGTGATGTATCCGAACGAACCTGGTTCCGAATGAAGAAGGGTGAGTGGTCGGGTATACTATCGCAGGATACGCTGACTAGGATCAGCGCGCTCATCGGCATTTTCAAGGGGCTTCGTTTGTTGTTCTCCGAGCCATTGTCGGACGAATGGGTGCGCTTACCAAACAAGGGACCACTGTATGGCGGCCGTCGTCCACTAGATACAATGATAGAAGGCGGCATTCCGAAGATGCTGGAAGTGCGCCGACATATCGACGCGCTGCGCGGCGGTTTGTGAATGCCCCTGCCACCTACGGTCAGCCTGTCCCAGCGCGACACTGTGCGGCTTATCTCAACAGGTCGGCTTAAAGACCCGGTGTTGCTTCCGCTTGCCGCCAATCACGGTGCACTTGAAGACCTTGCCGCACTCGAGAGTGCTACGAACGGCCGCTTGGTTGCCCAGGAAAGCGGGCTTCCGCAGCTCGATCCTCGCGAACTTGTGTTTGGTAGGGCTGGTTTCACTTTCATCAACGCAGCATTCACGCATACGCGACCCGGCGGTAATCGCTTTAATGACGACGACCGCGGTGCCTGGTATTGCGCTTTTGACGCGGACGCCGCCATTGGCGAAGTTTCATACCACGTGACGCGTGAGCTTGAGGCCGTCGGCCGCTTTGAAAACGTTACTGATTACGCTGAACTCATTGCCGATTTCTTCGGCCCGTTTCACGACCTGCGTGATGTCAATCCCGAGGTCGACCCGGTCCTGCACAAAGACCCTCCTATTGCTTATCCCGCCGGTCAGAAACTTGCTCGGCAGCTGCGGATCGATTACTCGAGCAATGGGATTGTCTATCCATCAATTCGGCACGCGGGAGGCACGTGTCTCGTCTGCTTTCGCCCCGACCTTGTCCAGAATTTACGTCAAGGCAGCATTTGGCGCCTTGAATGGCAGGGGACGCCAAATCCGGCGGTGAATCGCCAAGGACAGTAAGGTCAGGCAGATTCGCGAGGCAACGACGCCTCCCGCTATCGGAACTTTTCGAAGAGGGACCCTGTCCTCATCCTTAGGGCGTAAGGATAACGGCGCACGGACGACGGTCTCATGCTCGGACCGAAAACCGGTCAAACGCCGTTAAGGTCTGCAAGCGCGGCTCCGCCTCGCGGAGATAGATCTCGGCCCAAGGAAGGCGATTTCTCATCTAGCTTGTCTTCGTCGACGTCGACATCGCGGCCAAAGTTAGATCAGTTTCAAGCATGGTGTGTTGCGATCCTTCGGATACGGATTCGTGCATAGCCGCAAGTCTAGTCCGGTTCAAATCCCGAAATCCAGTTGCGGCTCTGTGTCGTTCTCGCCTTGCAGGGAAGACAGTGAAACCCCCAGCAGGCGCACCGCCTTTGGAAGGGGCATGTTGTCCTCCAGTAGTCCAATAGCCAGCTCCGAGAGCTCATCGCGACTTGCGACCGCCGAAGGAGCGGATCGGCTGCGCGTGATGATCTCGAAATCTGCAAACTTTACCTTCAGCGTTACTGTCCGGCCCCGTGAGCCCTTGTCTTCGCAGTACAGCCAGACCTTGTCGATCAGCGGCTGCAATTCTGCGAGCATGGGCCCAAATTCCGTGAGGTCGGCCGAGAAAGTGTTCTCGGCGCCGACGGACTTTCGGATCCGGTTCGCCCGGATCTCACGATCGTCGACGCCCCTGGAGATCCAGTAGTAATAGCTGCCAGCCTTGCCGAAATTGGCCTGCATGAATTCGAGCGACTGATTGCGCATGTCGAGGCCGGTATAGAGACCGAGGGAATTCATCTTGGCGCTCGTCGCTGGCCCGATGCCGTGGAATTTGCCGACCGGCAGGGTTTCTACGAATGCCAGCCCCATCTCCGGCGTGATGACGTACTGGCCGTTCGGCTTTCGGTGGTCGGAGGCGAGCTTCGCAAGAAACTTGTTGTAGGAAATCCCGGCGGAAGCGTTGAGGCCGGTCTCGGCCTTGATCTTGGCGCGGATCGCCAGCGCGACGTCGCGCGCCAGCAAAATCCCCTGCAGGTTTTCCGTGACGTCGAGATAGGCCTCGTCCAGGGACAGCGGCTCAATGATGGCCGTGTGCTCGGCGAAGATCTCGCGGATCTGTTGGGAGACCGCCTTGTAGACCTCGAAGCGGGGCTTCACGAAAATCAGGTCCGGACACTGGCGTTTCGCCGTCACCGACGGCATCGCTGATCTCACGCCGAACTTCCGGGCTTCGTAGCTCGCGGCGGCGACGACGCCCCGCTCGCGCGATCCGCCTACCGCGACCGGCTTGCCGCGGAGGTCCGGATTATCCCGCTGCTCGACCGATGCGTAGAACGCATCCATGTCGACGTGGATGATCTTGCGCTGGCGGGGCGGGCCCGATCCCTTATCATCGTCTTCGTCCGTCACGCTGGCGGCCCGGCCGGGTCTTCCTTTGCGCCGCGGGCGACGATCCGCAGTGCGCCGTTCGCGAGGGGCCGCTGCAGCTTCAAGGCCTCGTCTGGAGGGGCGGTCATCCAGGTCTCGACCTCGTCTGGCTTCGTCAGGATCACCGGCATTGCCTTCGGGTGAATGGCCGCGACTTCGGCGTTTGGCTCCGTCGTGAGGAACGCATAGAGATCGTTAGTGGTCTCGCCTTCCTTGACCTTCCGGACGGACGTCCAGTTGGTCCATATGCCGGCAAAGCAGGCTAGGGGACGGGTCTCGTCCAACGCGAACCAGATATCGCCGCCTTCGGCCTTGTTGAACTCGCTAAAGGAGTTGAACGGCACGACGCAGCGATTTTCGACGCCGAGCCAGCGGGCCCAGTGTTTGCTCTTCACGTTGCGGATGTTGGTCGTGCCGCCGTCCGGCTCCAGCCGCAGCAGTTCCTTGAAATCGACCGTCTTGCCCTTGGCCTGCAGCTTCTCGGCTCGCTTCTCGGTGGCGTCCATTAGGGCCTTCGATGACGATGGCATTCCCCACCGCGCCGTGGCGAGCTCGCGGCCCTTGGCTCCGTTGCGCATGATCGGTGCCTTGTAGTCCGGGAACACGCCGGGCATCGGCGCCAGATTGCCCACGTATCGGTTCACGACTCGAAATAGCGCGCTGATTGCGGCCTGGTTCGTCGTGATCGAATAGAGATTGCACATCGGTCAAGCTTCGTTTCGAGGTGGCGGGGCTGCCAAGCCAGTTGTAGCAGAGTCGCGGATGGGCGCCGGCCCACCTTGGCGCATTTGCGGCAGCGCAGCCGGCTGGCAAGATCGTGCACGAAGGTAGTCGGCGGATGTTTCATCGCCGCGAGGTCGACGTCGCTTGGCGTCTTGCAGCGCGCGCACCTGATCTCAAGCCAGGGGAAGCCTCCGTTCACGGCCTGGTCGATGGAGGGCGAGGGATCGATCGGTTCGCCATCGCTCCACATCCGCTCATTCCAGCTTTCGCAAAGCAGTCTGTCAGCTTGTTGGATGATGGCCTCGCCCTTGGCCCGCATCTCCGCCGATTGGGCGGCCAGGATGTTGGCCATCGCGCGTGCCTTGCCGAGCTCCTTTGCCAGAGCCTTGCGATCACCGCCCGACAAGGGCGTAGGGTGATACTTCGGGGCCATCCGGACATCCAGGCGCTAAGAGATCGAAACGGCAATCCGGAGCGGTTACGGCGCCTCGAACGCCGGCCAGCACCCGTCTTCTTCATGCCTGCCGGTGCGCTGCTGGCAGGTGTTGTCGAGCAACCGCTGAGCCACGTCCTTCCAGACAGCGTTGCCGCCATACAATCGGACTGCATCGGCGGTTTGGATTTCCACGGTCCGCTCGCAGCGACTGCACGAGATGCGCAGTACGTGGCGTTGAATCTCGGAAAGACGTCGCTGCCGCTTCTGGGCTCCGGTCTCGTCGGCGCGAGGGTCTTTGAGTACCGATTCCCAATATTCCACCGGAAGCGGCGCTTCCGGAGCCGCCGTGGAGGGGCCCGGTCTACGGGCAGCTTCAGCGGCCAGCTTTTCCATCTGTTTTGGGGTCGGCATGCGCCAGCTCGCGGGTTGATCGGTCATTCGGAATTAGAACATAACAAGAACAAATGTCGAGTCCGCTCGGACCCTCGTCGAGAAAAAATCATGCGGTTGGAAGGGACACGATGTCGGAACCAAGCCGGGCCGTTCGTCTTGAATCCGGCACCTGTAATGGAGTTCCCCCCGATGGCCCCCCGCGCTAACTGGAAAGGCTTCTTGCGTCTATCCCTCGTCACCTGTCCGGTCGCGCTCTATCCGGCCACGTCGGAATCCGAAAAGGTCTCGTTCAACCAGCTCAACCGAAAGACCGGTCACCGCATTAAGTACGCCAAGGTGGACGCTGATACCGGCGAGGAGGTCGACAACGAGGACATCGTCAAGGGCTACAAGGTCGACACCGACACCTTCATCGAGGTGACGAAGGAGGAGCTGGAGAACGTCGCGCTGGAATCAACGCGAACCATCGAGATCGATGAGTTCGTCGACCGCAGCGAGATCGACCCACGCTACTTGATCCGCCCTTACTACCTGACTCCAGATGGCAAAGTCGGACACGACGCCTTCGCCGTTATCCGCGAAACCATCCGCGAGATGAACAAGGTCGCGATCGGTCGCGTGGTGCTGACCAATCGCGAGCACATCATCGCGCTGGAGCCGCTGGACAAGGGGCTGATGGGAACGCTGTTGCGCTATCCCTATGAAGTCCGTTCCGCGGAGGAATATTTCGACGATATCCAGGATGTCAAAGTCACCAAGGACATGCTTGATCTCGCCAAGCACATCGTCAACCAGAAGGCGGGACATTTCGAGCCGGACAAGTTCGAAGACCAGTACGAGACTGCGCTCATTGATCTGATCAACCAGAAGCGCGCTGGCAAACCCATCACCGCGAAAGCGCGTCCCCGCGGCGAGAACGTGGTGGACTTGATGGACGCATTGCGCAAGAGCATCGGAGGAGGCGCGGCGGCCGCGACAGAGGCGCCGAAGAAGCCAGGCAAGAAGCCGCGCAAGGCGGAAGTCGGTCAGAAGGAAATGCTGATGCCGATCGCCGGCAAGAAGCCGGCGAAAGAGGCCGCGGCGAAGAAACCGGCGGCAAAACCGCAGCGGAAGTCGGCTTAGGTGTTGTGAAGCATCCGGTGACGCCAGACGGCCACTACTTCGTTGTCCGCGGCAGGCTCTGGCGGATGGCGAAGCCCGGTCTCGACGACGTCACGCGAGACCATCTTGTTGCCCGGCTAATGGCGGCGCGGCGGGCGGTGCGCGACGCCAAAAAGGCGGCCGACCGCGAGGCTGAATCAACGGCGCATAGGGCTGTGGACGAGGCTAAGCAGGCGCTCGGCGAGCGCGGTCCGGTATGGTGGGACGACGGCTCGCCGGATCTCAACCGGCGCATGGCGAAGAACACGCTTTATGCCGACTGGTATGCGAAACTAACTCGCTCCGACCATGGAGGACTTTGAGGTGCCAAGCGCCGCAATCTTCGATCTGGACGGCACGCTTCTGGACTCGGTGGATCTCCATGCGATGGCATGGCAGGAAGCTATGCTTAAGTTCGGCCACGACGTGAGCTTTGAACAGGCACGAAGCCAAATAGGCAAGGGAGGTGACAAACTCATTCCCGTCTTCCTGTCAGCTGACGAACAACGGGACCACGGCAAGGAACTGGAGGAGTGGCGTGGCAAGCGTTTCAAGTCGGAATATCTGCCGCTTGTGCGTCCCTTCTCGGCGGTCCCAAATCTGTTGCGACGCGTGCGCGAGGCTGGACTTCAGATCGCGATTGCTTCCTCGGCTAAGAAGGATGAAGTCGATGAGTATCTCGACATCGCTCGCGTCGTCGATCTCGTGGATATCACAACTTCTTCCGACGACGTAGATGAATCAAAACCGGCGCCCGACATCTTCAATGTTGTTCTCAAGAAGCTCAAGATTGATGGCGCCGACGCCGTCGCGATCGGTGATACACCGTACGATGCGGAAGCGGCTGGTAAGGCGGGCGTTCGCACGGTCGGCGTGCTCTGCGGAGGCTTCACGGAACACGAATTGAGGAAAGCCGGGTGCGCCGAGGTCTATCCGGGGCCAGCTGCGCTACTGGCCCGTTTCGAACGATCTTTGCTGTGCAATTAGCCAGTCGTCGCGCCTCAGGGATCCTCGCCTGCTCAGATCTCGATTGCTCTGCAAAATAGAAGCGACATGGCTGCGGTGAAAAAGACTTCCAGGAGATCGACCTTGAGCGCGGGCATTCTCGCCTACCGCAAAGGCGCTCGCGGGCTCGAGGTTCTGCTCGTTCATCCTGGCGGTCCGTTCTGGCGCAACAAGGATAATGGCGCCTGGTCCATTCCAAAGGGCGAAATCGATGCCAACGATCCTCCGGAGAACGTCGCTCGACGCGAGTTTGCCGAAGAACTCGGCCCGAGCGCTTCGATTGGTCCACTCCAGGAGCTTGGGGAAGTCCGACAGCGAGGAGGGAAGCGCGTCATCGCATTCGCCGGCGAGGGCCGCTTTGACCCGGCGGCGCTGACCAGCAATACCTTCGATATCGAATGGCCGCCCCGAAGCGGTCGACGGCAGAGCTTTCCTGAAGTCGACCGCGCGGAATGGTTCGATATCGAGTTTGCACGGACGAAGATGCTGTCCGGGCAGGTCGAGCTTCTCGATCGTCTTTTGGCGATCGTGGTTGAGAGCGCCGGAAAATGATGTTCAGGATTGGAATCATTTCGGACACGCACGGTCTGTTGAGGCCCGAGGCGGAACGAGGCCTGACGGGCGTCGATCACATCATTCATGCCGGCGACATCGGGCGCCCCGAGATCGTCGACGCGCTTCGCCGGATCGCGCCTGTCACCGCCATCCGTGGAAACGTAGACAGCGGCGAGTGGGCCCATCAATACCCCGACACGAAACTCGTGCGCCTGGCGGGAAAGTCGATCTACGTTCTGCATGACCTGAATTTGCTGCAGGCTGATCCCGGCGCCGGCATCGATGTCATCGTCTCGGGGCATTCCCACGTGCCGAAGATCGACACGGTCGGTGGCGTTCTCTACCTGAATCCCGGCAGCGCGGGACGGCGACGCTTCAAGCTGCCGATCACGCTTGCGACGCTCGAGGTCACGCCTGAGGGCATGCGACCGCAAATCCACGACCTTGGAGGCGACTGAGCGCACCACCGCGCAGGGAATTCACAGCGGGGGAGGCGAATGCGTCAATTCGTTCCGTTTGCCGAACGCCCAAAGGGAAGCGCTATTTGCGCGGACGTTCTCGCTCGCGCACGACAGCCTTCGCCCGCTTGTCGGACCTGAGCCCGAGGTAGACGGGCTGGCGCAGTTCGCCCTTACTCGTCCACTCCGCGAATTTGACCTCGGCAACCAACGAGGGCCTGACCCAGGTCGTGGCGGCCTCGTCCTTCACTTTGGCAGGGAAGGGTGATTTAGGGGTCGTCAGCTTCACGAGCTTGGCATGGAGGTCTTCCAGGACCTTGTGGCTGAAGCCAGTGCCGACATGTCCGATGTAGCGCCATGCGTCATCTTCCCGCACGGCGAGGACCAGGGCGCCGAAGAACGGCCTGGTGCGCCTGGGCGCCGTGAAGCCCGCGATCACCACTTCCTGCCGCTTTGCCGTCTTGATCTTCAGCCAATCCACCGTCCGGCTTCCGGACGCATACGCGCTGTCGGCGCGCTTCGCCATGACGCCTTCCAGACCCTTCCGCTCGGCCTCGGAGAAAAATTTCGTGCCGTTCGCTTTGCGGTGACGGCTGAAGGCGATCAGCCGGTGGCGCGGCAGGATCGCTTTCAGCCGCTCCTTGCGCTCGAGAAGAGGCTGTTTGCGCAAGTCCGCTGCGTTCTGAAACATGAGATCGAAGGCGCAATACAGGAGCTTCGCTTCATGGCGCAGCGCGTTTTGAAGCAGCTGGAAATGCGAGACGCCGTCCTTTCCGATCGCGACGAGCTCGCCGTCGATCACGGCGTCGCCCTTCACGCCCTCCAGCGCTTTGGCGACCTCGATATAGCTGCGGCTGATGATCTTGCCGTTGCGGCTGTAGAGCGAAACCTTGCCCCGCCGGATTTCCGCGATCATCCGGAAGCCATCGTATTTGTCCTCGAAAACCCAGCCGGGGTCGTCGAACGGCGCGTCAGTGAGCGTAGCGAGCATCGGCTGTAAGCGTTTGGGCAGGGTCGACGTCCGGCTCATTCAAGGGCCAATCCTTCAGAGCTTGTTGCGTAATGCATGGACGTCCTTCAAGAATGAAGGAACGCTCAAAGCCATGGCATGTTCCGTCAGACGCCGCGGCAAATCCCAGGGCGCGCGGCGTTGACTATCGAACGGGAAGGTCTGATCAGGCCGATGGCCAGAAAACTGAAAGCCTACCAGACGTCGCTCGGATTCTTCGATCTGGCGATAGCCGCTCCCTCCATGAAAGCGGCGCTCGAAGCGTGGGGCGCAGACAGCAATCTCTTTCATCAGGGCGCGGCGAAGGAAAGCGATGATCCGGACATCATCGCTGCGACCATGGCAAAGCCTGGCGTCGTACTCAGGCGCCCGGTCGGGTCCGACGGATCTTTCAAAGAACATGCCGAGCTTCCCACCGATCTCGGCGGCGGCAGACCCACGAAAGCTGCCCGCAAGTCGAAAGGCCCAAAGGCGAAGAAGCCTTCCTCTCGCCCCGTCGATAAGGTTGCGGAACGGAAGGCCGCTTTCGACTACGAACGGGAACGGAGGCGCCGCGAGCTTGAACGGGCGAGCGAAGAGGCCGCCAGGCAGAAGGGCCGTGAACGCCGGCAGCAGGCCATCAACAAGGCGCAGGCTGCGTTGGACAAGGCCGAGCAGGAGCACGCGAAGCGGGCCGCCGCCATCCAGGCCGAGGTCGAGGCTATCGAGAAGAGATCGCAAACCGAAGAAGCCCGCTGGGACAAGAAGAAAGAGCGATTGCAAGCCGCCTTGCGGCGCGCGCGGGGTTAGTTTCTGTGGCGGCATCCACGCTCCCCTTCCAGCGTTCATCGTTCGGGATCCAGCATGCTTGCTGCGGCTTGGTTCACCGCGGCGCGGTTTCGTCGGGCCTCAGGAGCAAGCTCCATGACCGCTCGATGCAGCTCGGCCGGAATCGTCAGCTGACTTTCCAAGGGCTTGGTGGCCCACTGCCAGAAGCGGTCAAAAGCATCCATCACAGATCCTCCCGAAGTCCCCTGAAGAAGGGATGGCGGACTTTCCCCTCCGCCGACTTCGCGCGGTATTCGATCTCGGCCAGCAGCTTCGGCTCGACCCAGATCCCCTTGTGCGCGATCCGCTTTGCATAGGGCTGCGTCTTGCGGACTAGCGGCCTCAGTCGCTTCAGCAGGTCGGCAACGGACGCCTTGTCGAACCCATGGTCCACCTTCCCGGCGTACATCAGATCGTCGCCCTTTTGGCGGCCGACGTAAATGCCATCCCACTTGCCCTTATCGAGGGCATATCCAGCAATGGTCAGCGTCTCGCGTTGCGCGCAGGTCGTCTTGACCCAGTTGTGTCCTCGACCACTCGCGTACACGCTATCGCGAACCTTCGACACGACGCCTTCGAGACCGAGCTCGCAGGCGTGCGCGAACATCTCGCGTCCCTCGATCTCGAAGCTTTCGCTGAATTGGACGTCGGTGCCCGCGATGATCTTCGTCAGTTCGGCCTTGCGCTCGAAGAGCGGCAGCTTTCGGATGTCCCTACCGTTCAGGTAAAGCAGGTCGAAGGCGATCAATACGATCTTGGTCGAAGTGCCCTTGAGCTCTTTCTGTAGCACCGAGAAATCGGTTGCGCCGTTGGTGGCCGGCACGACGACCTCGCCGTCGATGATCGCCGAGCCCGCCTTGATGTGCCAGGCGTCATCGGCGATCTTCCGGAAGCGGCTGGTCCAATCATTGCCGCGCCGGGTGAAGACCCTCACGGCCTCGTTTGCCAGATGGACTTGGACACGGTAGCCGTCGAACTTGATTTCGTGAATCCAGCGGGACCCGCTCGGCACCTTCTCGACCAGGCTGGCCAAGGCCGGTTCGATGAAGCCAGGCAGCGGCGCCTTGACGCCAATTGCCGCCGGTTTTCGACGCTGGAACGCCACGCACGAACTCCACGCCACAGGTGATTCAAAAGTGGCACAGCTCGAATCGTTCCGGAACCTGTGAATCCTTTGCGGCGTTGCATGTCGTCTGGTCACAAAGGAGGAGCCGATGGCGACAGCGAAGAAGACGGCCCGCGGGCGCAAACAGGACAGGGCCCGGGTAGCGGGGCGGCAGAACTACGAGCTACGGTACGAGTCGAAAAAGACCGGGCGCTCAGCGGCCGCTGTGAAGAAGGCCGTCAAGAAGGTCGGCAACAGCCGAAAGCGCGTCGAGAAGCGGCTTGGGAGCTACTAGGCCAACTTGCACGCCGTCGATTTCCCGGCGCCGGGCCTCTAGCAGTCCGGCGGGCATTCAGGGCAAGTGTCGCCGATCGAGGCTAATACGTCCTCGATTTCGGCGACCGCCTCTGCCCGAGAGAGTCCGTCTGGCGGATCCAGGCGGGCCATGTCGAAGGCGCGCTTGCGGGCGTGCGGGTCGGCGCGATCTTGCATCCAGCCGTGCTCCTCGCACTCGCGGATGGCGCCCGCTTCCTGCAGCACCGAGATCGCCCAGCCACGCAGCGTCCGGATCGCAGATAGGCGCTCGTTCGTCATAAGCATTGGGGGTTCTCCTGCCGGGGGAATCCCTACGACCGGCGGTTCGTTCCTCGCCCCTGTGGCAGAGCAGGGATTCGAAATGGTAATGCTTATCCGCAAAGCTTCAGCGCCACATCCCTCGCATGCGAGATCCGATGTCGATTCGCGGCCCCTGGCTTGGACCGCGCGCAGCGGCGTCTGCAGCGGCTGCCGGCCAATTCGTGCGGTCGAACAGGCCAAGCAGCTTCTCGGGGATGAAGCGGGTTCGCGATGCATAAACGTGCCGGTCGCCTTGGGAATGCTGACCGTGCGTGAAGAAGCGCTGCGGCACTACTAGATGAAGATCGTTCTTCGCCCGTGTCATCGCGACGTAAAGAAGGCGGCGCTCTTCCTCGAGCTCGGCGGAGGTGCCGGCTCCTAAGTCGGACGGCATGCAGCCGTCGACTACGTTGAGGACATACACCGACTTCCATTCCTGGCCCTTGGCCGAGTGGATGGTCGATAAGATCAGATAGTCTTCATCCAGCAACGGCACACCGGCCTGGTCGCTGGTCGCGTCTGGCGGGTCCAGGGTGAGCTGCGTCAGGAAGCGTTCGCGCGAAGGATATCCGCCGGCTATCTGTTCAAGTTGAATGAGATCGGCGCGCCGGACCTCGGCGTCTTCGTGGATGCGGTCCAGATGTGGTTCGTACCACAGGCGGGCGCGCTCCAGGTCCGATGGCCATTCCGAATATCGGAGGTTTCCGACCGTCTCGACGAAGGTGGTCCAATCGTCGCCGGCGCGGGGCGGGCAGGGAAGGGTACAAAGCGCGCCGAGCGGGTCGGTGGATTCCGCCATGTGATCAAGGATGCGTTGCGCGGATGCGGGACCGATACCGGGCAACAGATGCATCACGCGGAACCCGGCGACCCTATCGCGGGGATTCTCGACGAACCGCAGCATTGCGAGCAGGTCCTTGACGTGCGCGGCATCAAGAAACTTCAGGCCGCCGAACTTGACGAACGGGATATTGCGACGAGTAAGTTCGACCTCCAGCGGCCCGCTATGCGAGGACGTACGGAAAAGCACCGCCTGCTGCTTGAGGAGGGCTCCTTCCTCGCGGGTTTCGAGAATGCGCTCGACGATGTAGCGCGCCTGGTCGGTTTCGTCGCGCACGGCGACCAGGCGAGGCTTTGTCGATGACGTGCGCTCGGTCCAAAGGTTCTTGGTGAAGCGCTCCCTGGCGAGATCGATGACGCCGTTTGCCGCGGAAAGGATCGGCTGTGTCGAGCGATAGTTGCGGTCGAGGGTGACGATCTCTGCCCTCGGACTGAATTGCTCGGGAAAATCGAGGATGTTGCGTACGGTGGCAGCCCGGAAGGAATAGATCGATTGCGCATCGTCGCCGACCACCGTGAGACCCCGTCCTCCAGGCTTCAACGCCAGCAGAACTGAAGATTGTAGACGATTTGTGTCCTGGTACTCGTCGACGAGCACATGATCGAAGCGGCCGCCGACGTCGTCGGCAATGCCGGCGTCGGACATCATCTGCGCCCAGTAGAGAAGAAGGTCGTCGTAATCGAGGACGTTCTGCTTCTGCTTGGCCTCGACATATGCAGCAAAGAGATCTTTGAGTTCCGCGGCCCAGCCGGAACACCATGGGTATGACGCTCCTAGCACCTGTTCGAGCTGCGTCTCGGCGTTGACGCAGCGCGAGTAGATTGAAAGGCACGTGCCTTTGGCAGGAAAGCGGCTTTCGGTCTTCGAAAGCCCGCGCTCGTGCCTGACCAGATTCATCAGATCGGCTGAGTCCTCACGATCGTGAATAGTAAAAGCGGGATTGAGGCCGATCTGGTCGGCATATTCGCGAAGAAGTCTGGCACCGATTCCGTGGAAAGTGCCGGACCAGCTTAGCGCGTCGGTCATGATGCCCGCGTCGGCGCCGAGAACTTTCCGGGCGATCCGCTCGACCCGTTTTGCCATCTCGGACGCGGCGCGTCGCGAGAACGTCATCAACAAGATCCGGCGAGGGTCAGCACCGCTGACAATGAGATGGGCGACGCGGTGAGCAAGCGTGTTCGTCTTGCCGGATCCGGCGCCGGCAATGACGAGCAGGGGCAGCCCGACATTGCTATTGCCGCAGACGCCGTGCTCGACGGCTCGGCGCTGCTCCGGATTAAGCGTCTCAAGATATGATGCGGCCATCGAAGCGAGCACGAATCAGTTCCCCTGCTGAAATTCAACGCTCGATGATTCCCGCTGGAATCGCAACAAATTCGAATGCTGTCAGAGCACGTGGTAAATTCTTGGCTTTGTTCCTCCACTTGCTCCGTTGTGCAGTCAAAAGGCAAGCCTACGCCGCCGCCTTGTCTTCCTTATCGGGGCCGCGCATGACGATCTGGAGCGCTTCATCTGGCAGCGGACGCTGCAGCACCTTCGCCTCGTCCCACGGAGCACGCATCCAGACGTCGCGTTCTTCCTCGGTCGTAAGGATTACCGGCATTGCCTTTGGGTGGATCGGCGCGACGATCGCGTTCGGGGACGTGGTCAAGAAACCATAGACGAGATGAGGCCCGGGGATCGGCTTCGACTTCGTGCCGCGATCTCCTTTGAACTCGGTCCAGATGCCGGCGAAGCAGAACAGCGGCCGGTTGTCGTCGAGTGCAAACCAGACGACGTCCTTCTTCTTGGTCTCCGGATTTGGCTCGGGAGCGTATTCGGCGAAGCTGTTCGCTGGCACAAGGCAGCGGTTCTCTGGTTTTAGCCAACCGCGCCAATGTGGAGAGGACGTATTGCGAATATTCGTCACCGGCGGGCCGCCGGTTCTCGGTGGAGGCGGCAGGCCCCAGCGCATCAACAGCATCTCTTCAGCGTCATCGACATTGCGGATCACCGGTGCCGGATAATCCGGAAAAACACCGGCCATCGGCGGCAGGTTGCCGACGTACCGGTTCATGCGTCTGAACAAGCCGGCGATCGCCGCCTGGTTCGTCGTGATCGAATACAGATTGCACATTTCAGCGTTCGTTCTCGACGATCATGGCCAAAGCCCGACCGAGGCATTCCGCGCATCCGGGTCCGCATGTCCGGACGTCATGACACCTTCCTCACTCGGTTTTGTTCAAATGATCGCATCGTGATGCCGTCGAGGATCTTGCCCGCGGCTGCTCGAACCTTTCTCTCGGTATCCTCAGGCATCGGTGGGAGCCTATAGGTCGCCACGAGATCCGTAAGTTCCTTATGGACATCTGTACGGAAGCCGCGCGGGTCATCAGCCATTTCCGACAGGAGTTGAAATAGCGTCATGAGCGTGAACTGCATGGCCATGTCAGCTCCCATGTGCTCGGCCTGGTCGTCCGTGATGAAAGAACGCGTGTCCTGATGCTTCATGCTCCTCATCGAACTCCGACATCTATCCTGTGTAGGTCCGAAAGCGCCCGCGCATGTACGCATGCGATACGGCCTTCTTCAGCTCCGCTCTCTCCGATTCCAATAGATTGTTCGCGACGATTAGTGCGCGAACAGCCGCACGCGGATCGCCGTGGCAAGTGGCGATCGCCTGGTCGACGGCGGCTTCCAGCCCGTCCTGTTCGTTCGGCCGAGAGACCGTGGACATGATCCTGTTCCAGGTTCGCCGTCGACGGTCCATGTTCTTATTTTGTTCTCATGAAGTCAAGTGCGCTGGCCTGCTTCCGATAGAGTGGACCAGTCGCCTCCGTCGGCCTAGATCCGATTTTCCCGCGGCTGTCATGATCCCGTGTTAGAAGGAACTTGCGCTGGGATTGTGCATCGATGCCCATCTATCGCCTGCTGCAAAATTCTCCGCTGGGCCCGGAGGAAATAGCGGTTTTGACCGATGCTTATGAGCGCACCTTGCGCGCGCTCAGTTTGGTTGATCGCGGTGATCCCATCGCAGAATTGATTGCCAAAAAAGTTATTGAACTTGGTCAGCGCGGCGTTCGCGATCCGAAACAATTATCATCACTCGCCATTAAAGAGCTCGGCGTCGAATAGGCGGGGGCATCCGTGCTGTTGGCAGGAGTCATGTGTTTTGTCGGACTTGTAGTGGCGATCGGGATCACCATCCTGATAAGTCATTTCAGCGCCCGCGCGTGAACAGTCGCCATCAGAAAATTGAGACCGCCTCAGTCAGGAGCCTCTTCGTTGGAGAACACTGCTTGCCTCCACCGTGTGGGAGGCTCTGATGTCAAACGAGCGGTGACCTATCTCCACAGTCGCGCGGGCGGCTCTAGCGTAGTTTGGGCGACTCACGCTAACCCATCAATTTCAACCACCTCACTGCACAAAAGGAAGAAAATGGTTGCAGCGACTCGTGAATTGCCGGCCTCAGGTTACGCGCTTGAAGTGGACGGCCGACTCAAAGCCGAATTTGCTACCAAAGATGGGGCCAGGGCAGGTGGAGTAGAGCTAAAGAAACGCTTTCCCATGCTTCAGATCAGGATCTATGACGCGCAAACGAATGCGCGCGAGGAAATTTAGATCTTCTCAAGTCTAAGCGGATTTTCTGCTAAATGCGCATGCGGCTTCCGCCGCACCGGGCTTCTCGTGAACCGAGCCGCTGACGCGTCTCGGCCGTCCGGCTTCGATCCCTTGCGCGATACGGTGTCGCTCGCCGGAGGCACTCGCGTTAGGGGCCGCCGGCATTGCATGCCGGCGCCGCTATCACTGCCCCGAACGCGGGTGCCTTGTTAACCGGTCTCGCGACTGCAGTCGTCTCGGTGCCCGCGGGCATTTCATGCCCGCGTCGCTATCACTGCCCCTTCGTCGGCTGCCTTTTCTCCTGCCTCCGCTGCGCTTCGGCCGAAGAGTATCTCCGAGGGCTAGTTCATGATGCGCGGTACGTTGCTTGCGGAGCCGTCGAGAGCAAGAGGAGAGCCGGGATTTTCGTGACGGGTTGGAGGCCGAGAGAGAGTCTCACGGCCGCCCGTCATGGAGAATCCGACATGGCAAGCGCCGTCCAGAAAATCAAACTCAGTCCCTCCCGGGATATTCCATTCAACAAGCTGGTGCTGAGCCAGTCTAACGTCCGGCGCGTCAAGGCCGGCGTCTCGATCGAGCAACTCGCCGAGAGCATCGTGCAACGTACACTCTTGCAGAGCCTGAATGTCCGGGCCGTCGTCGATGCAGAAGGCAACGAAACCGGCATGTTTGAAGTCCCGGCGGGCGGCAGGCGCTATCGCGCGCTGGAACTTCTCGTGAAGCAAAAGCGCATGGCCAAGACGCAGCCCGTTCCCTGCGTCGTGCGCGAGGGCGGTATCGCGGAGGACGATTCGCTTGCCGAGAATGACGAGAGGGTCGGGCTCCATCCGCTCGATCAATTCCGAGCCTTTCAGACCTTGCTTGATGCCGGCTTGACCGAGGAGGAGATCGCGGCCCGTCACTTCGTGACGCCGGCCGTCGTGAAGCAACGACTGCGGCTGGCATCCGTGTCGCCAAAGCTGCACGAGGTCTATGCCGAAGACGGCATGACCCTCGAGCAGCTCATGGCCTTTTCTGTTACCGCCGATCAGGCCAGGCAGGAGCAGGTCTGGGAGAACGTCAGCCGGTCCGGCTACGATGAGCCCTATCAGATCCGGCGCATGCTGACCGAAAGCACCGTCCGCGCTTCTGATCGCCGGGCGCAATTTGTCGGCCTCGATGTTTACCAGCAGGCGGGTGGCGGCGTTTCGGCCGCACTTATCACGGGCATCCGCTCCGATCTGCCCGGGCAGATCATGGCGCATGTGACCGAACCGCTATTTGATACGCCGTCCGGCCAAACTTTGCTGGTGCCCCAGGGTGCGCGACTAATCGGAATCTACGACAGCCAGATTGCCGTCGGACAGTCGCGCGTCCTCCTGGTCTGGACACGTCTGATCATGCCGAACGGCCGATCGATCGTCCTTGAGCGCCAGCCGGGTGCCGATACCGCAGGCTACGCTGGGCTTCAGGACGAGGTTGATCATCACTCGGGTGAGCTCTTCAGGGCGGCGCTGCTGTCGACCCTGCTGGGTGTGGGAGCCGAACTTGGGTCCGGCTCGGATGCCGACAACGGAAGCAGCGCCATCCTCCAGGCACTTCGCCGTGGGGCAGGGGATTCCCTGACCCAGACCGGTCAGCAGGTCGTTCGGCGCAATCTCAACATTCAACCGACCCTGACGATACGGCCGGGATTTCCGGTGCGGGTCATCGTCAATCGCGATCTCGTGCTCGAACCATACAGAGGCTGAAAAATGGCGAAGCTGAAGCTCGGCGCCATCGCCGATGAAAAGCCGGTAAAACTCACCGTGGAGCTGCCGGCCGGCGTCCATCGCGACCTCGCGGCCTACGCTGACGTGCTTGCCCGCGAAACCGGGCAGTCGATTTCGGACCCGGCGAAGCTGGTTGCTCCCATGCTAACGCGGTTCATGGCTACCGATCGAGCCTTTGCTAAAGCACGGCGCAAGGGTCAGCCAGCGCAAGGCAAGGGATAGCGTTCGCTCAACAGTTTGAGGAAGTTCGCCAGCGCCGGATTGTCATTGTCCTTGCGCCAATGTGCTGAATAATTGACCTGGCTCGGCCCCGTGCCGTCTCGTATCTCTCGATAAGTCAGGCCTACAAAAGTGACGCCGATGTCAGATTCGGCCACCAGGCTGACACCAAATCCTATGGCTATGAGGGTCTTGATGATACCTCTACTAACGTCATGGCGTTCGATCTTGGGGCGGTCTGCTGTCGAGATGAGCTTTGCCAACAAGAGATCTTCAAGTTCTCGTCCCGGATCGTATTGACTGAAAAGGACTGTTTCATTCCGCAGGTCGGTCCAGTAGATCGCTTTTTTCGTAGCCAACGGATGGCCTTCGGGCAATGCCAACAGGATACGCTCGCTCCACAGCGGCAAAGCGTTGCTGTCAAAGACATGTCCTCCGTCGGTCGCGATGACGACATCGATTGCACCGTTGCGCAGGGCGGTTACAAGGCGCATCCGCGACCTCTCGACCATGCCAAGCGCGACCTGTGGGCACCGCTGCCTGAAATCTACCAACGTCGCCCGCAAATTGCCGGCCGACAGTGACGTGTAGAACCCCACAGACAGCCGGCCAGCCTCGCCGCGTCCGTTGGACTTGGCTGACGTAACCAGCGCATCCATTTGTTCGAGAATCGACCGCGCCGCTCGGAGAAAATCCCGGCCAGCCGACGTTGCGCAGACGCCGCCGCTCGATCGTTCGAACACAATCACGCCTATCGAGTCCTCGAGTTGGCGAATGCAGCGGCTCAGCGTCGACTGCTGCGTCAACAAGACTTCGGCGGCCCGTCGGAAGCTTCCATACTCCGCGGAAACAACCGCATATCGGAGCTGTTGAAGGGGGATCGTTGAAGATTGATTGCGGAGAGACAAATATTTGTGGTCTTGTTCGTCGGCCATTCGCGACCATCGGATGCTTTGAACAGGTTGGAGCATCGACAAGACATTTTGAATTGGGTAATTTCATCAGCCGGCTGTGTTCATTGTGGGGCGTGGCCGTTCGCGATTGATTGATAAGCAAATCGTATAGAGGCATTCAGTTTAAAAATTCAGTTATTTTGTCATCAGATGTGGCGTTGCTTCCTCGCTCACGTCTCTATTCGGATGCCGTCGCCTATACGAAATGGGCCTTAAGACGACCTCTCTAATACCGTACGACCAACTGCAAGTGTTTGCTGCGCTGGCGGTTAAGAACAGCTGCTCCTCGAGGTGGTCGCGCCTCTAGCCTTCTTCGTATCGCTTAACCGCACGGCGATCGATGTATTCGGCGCACTGACTTGGCTTGATCCTGCGATCGGCTGGGACTTGTCCGCAGCCGTCGAGGTACGATCCTTGATTCCTGCATTTTTCGGCCCAGCCGCGGACAATGCCAAGCAAGGCCGCCGACGACCTTAGGGCGGCGAGTTCTCCACTCGTTCGCGCGCCGCGACCATTGGCGAGATCAGCCGCGTCGCAACCGACAGAGTTGCGACTGGTCATCGCGAAAGCAATAGCTGCCGCTTTAGCGGGAGCCTGACGGTCATCAAATCGACAGAGGTGAGCCGAGGCGACGGGATCCCCGCCAAGATGCTCCGTTTGTTATTCGCGCTCAAACGAGCCCCCATCCAGCCTTAGCAATCCATTCCATAATGTACTTTTAGTTTCCCATTAGACAATTAAGAGCCTTCGGTGGGAACCCCATGTACATGCCTTAAAGCTGGTGTGAACCGCTGATCATAGCTGGGATCGGCCTCGCGGGGTCGTTATGCGAGTTCCGACTGGGACGAAAGATGTTGCACTATAAAGAAATGCATTTATAATAGACAATACGGGTAAGGGCCCGACGCTCGCGTTGGGATAGTACGCATCCCCAGCGAGGGTCCTCGCCTCGGAGAAGCTGATGCACAGAGATCGCATTGTGGTCATTACTGGCGCCGCCGGTGGCATCGGCACTGTGCTCGTCGATCGCTTTCTCGCGAACCAAGACACGGTGGTCGCCGTGGACATCAATGGCACAAGTTTGGCCAGCCTAGTGCAGACGCGTGACGCCGGCAGCCGCCTCGTCCCTTTAAGAGCTGACCTTTCACAGGAGTCTGACTGTGAAAGATTGGCGCGCTCCGCGGGTGAGGTAGCTGGTCGAGTGGACGTGCTGGTGCACTGCGCGGGCTACTTTCCGATCTGTCGGTTCGAAGATATGAGCGCGCAGGACTGGCGCTCGGTTATTGACATCAACCTCACCGCGACCTTCTTTCTTACGCGCGCCATACTTCCGCTAATGAAGGGCAGAGGCTGGGGGCGAATCATCAACTACACGTCAAGCTCGATCTACGATGGCGTACCGGGGCGGGCACACTATGCCGCTGCCAAGGCCGGCGTGGTGGGCTTCTCACGTACTATCGCGCGCGAGCTTGGCTCCTACGGCATTACCGTGAACATGATCTCGCCTGGCCTTACCTTAACGCCACCAGTACTAAAGCATTTTTCGCCTCAGATGTTGGAGAACCAACTCACGCGGCGCGCTATCCAGCGCGACCAGGTACCCGCGGACTTGGTAGGAGCAACATTTTTTCTCGCCTCGCCTGAATCGGAGTTTATGTCGGGCCAGACCATCAACGTCGATGGCGGGAGGACGATGCTTTGAGCACCATCGTCGTTAATTCGTACGCTCTCTCCGATCTTGCACTCTCGCCTTTATCTTCCCTCGCGCAACAGAGAATTCGATGTCTTTGAACAAGCTGGCAACGCTAACGAGGCTGGAATGATCGCGCTCTTTGTGCCCTCGGCGCACGCGCAGAAACTTTATGATCCTGGAGCAAACGACGCAGAGATTAAAATTGGGAATATTATGCCGTACAGTGGTCCCCTTTCGGCGTTGTCCGTCATCGCCAAATTCGAGGCTGCCTATCTTACGGCATTGAACGAGCGGGGAGGAATTAACGGCCGAAAGATCAAGTTCATCAGCTACGACGACGCTTACTCTCCGCCCAAGACCGTGGAGCAAGCTCGCAAGCTCGTGGAAAGCGACGAAGTTCTCTTCCTGTTTAGCGTCTTGGGAACGCCAACAAACTCCGCAATTCAGAAGTACACGAACGCAAGAAAGATACCGCATCTTTTTGTTGCATCAGGCGCAACGAAGTGGGGCGATCACAAAGGCTTTCCCTGGACCATTGGCTTTCAGCCGTCGTACCAAACCGAAGCTCGAATTTTCGCCAAGTACGTAAGCGAGGTAAAGCCGGGCGCCAAGATTGCCGTGTTCTATCAGAACGACGATTTCGGCAAGGATATGTTGAATAGCTTCAAGGAACGCCTGGCCGCGGGCGGCCCTACAATCGCAATTGAAGAGAGTTATGACGTCTCGGAGCCCACGATCGATACCCATGTCGTCAAGATGAAGGCATCGGGAGCAGACACGCTGATGATATTCGCAAGCACCAAATATGCCGCGCAAACCATCAAGAAAACAGCCGAGCTCGATTGGAAGCCGCTCAGGTTTTTAACGTACTCCAGCTCCTTCATTGAAAGCGTAATAAGGCCTGCTGGCTTTGAGGCCGCGCAGGGTATCATCTCCGCATCATACCTAAAGGATCCGTCCGATCCTCAATGGAACGAAGATGAAGGAATGAAGACCTTCAAGAATTTTTATGCAAAGCACGTCTCCGATTCAGTCAGGATGGACGACCAGTTGGCGGGAGTCGGTTACTCCTTGGCCCAAACGCTTGAGCAGGTAGTTCGGCAATGTGGCGACGACTTAACCCGGGCCAATATCATGAAGCAGGCAGCAAATCTCAAAGACTTTTCATTCGATCTCCTTCTGCCGGGCATCAAAGTCAACACCAGTCCAGTCGACTTCTATCCGATAAAGCAGATGAGACTGATGAGACTAGAAGGCGAAACCTGGAAGTTGTTCGGGCCTGCCATCAGCGAATGAACTTCGCTTTGGTCCTGGTGCCGGCGTGTCTATTGCAACCGTCACCTGCTGGAACGGCGGGGTAACGTCTTCCTCCTTGGGAGGGAGGCGGTCATAGGTTTTTGACAAGGATACTCAGTCGCCAAGGCGCTCGCGCCATCGGAACGTGGAGCTCAAGCTGGTCGGTAAACCGAAGCTCTAACTCCCCGGTGGAGGATGATATCCCGAAACGCTCTTCCGGCTTGTTTCCTGCTTGCGCAGAATTCAGCACATCCAAACCAGGAAGGCTTAGCTAAAATGACCGCAATGGATTTCCACTACTACGAGCCGTCCAAGGGCCATGGTCTGAAACATAACCCGCTCAACGCCCTGATCGCGCCGCGCCCGATCGGCTGGATTTCGTCTCGCGACGCGCAAGGTCAAGTCAATCTGGCGCCGTACAGCTTCTTCAACGCCTTCAACTACGATCCGCCCATTATCGGATTCTCGTCCAGCCCCTGGAAGGACAGCGTGCAAAATGCGTCCGAGACCGGCGAGTTCGTCTGGAATCTCGTAACGCGAGAACTCGGCGACAGGATGAACGAGACGTCCGCGCCAGTTGCCCATGACGTCGATGAATTTCCGCTGGCCGGGCTCACGGCCGTGCCGGGGCGCGTCGTCAATGTCCCACGCGTTGGTGAAAGTCGGGCAGCAATGGAGTGCAAAGTCATCGACATCGTCCAGCTTCGTAACCAAGCAGGCAAGAAGGTCGACGCTTGGCTGGTGTTGGGAGAAGTGGTCGCCGTGTACATCGATAAGCTGCTACTCGAAGACGGCGTCTACCAGACCGCCCGGGCCTATCCGATCATGCGCGCCGGAGGTCTGCACGACTATGTGCAGGTTTCGCCAGAAAACGTGTTCCGAATTATGCGGCTGGCTGGCGTCGGCAGCAAAGAGCACCACGGCACCTAGCTTGCGCCGGTGTTGAGGCGGCCGCGCTGCATCGAGGGGGCGAGTCCATCCCGTTGCAATACCGAACCACACGAGTTCGAATGACCAAGTGACTCTGCTGATCGCTGGATATTCTTCGAGGGCTAGCTAGGTCGTGAACGCATAAACGGGAACGTCCGCAACTGGTTGGTCGCGGACCGGCGCCTTAGGCTGGAGAGCGCGTATAGCCGCCGGCAGCTTGTGGAGCCGGCTTTCCCGAAAACGATGGTACTCTGGAAGTCGGAGGGCTTCTCACGTTCCAAGATAGTGCCGGGCAGGCTGAGAGCGACGAACGCGCGGCACCCCCGCTCAGGCTGCTGCCCCGCTCGCAATCACATGCCTAATCTGACGAACGTCACGCGCGGGCGGAGCGACGAATTGACGCTGATACTCTCGGCTGAATTGTGAGGCGCTTTCGTAGCCGACCGCAAACCGAGCGTCTGAGGCATTACTGCCGCCAGCTAAGAGTAGGTGACGAGCCTCCTGCAAGCGTGCCGCTACTTAAGTTAAGTCAGGCGGATGGGTCGGACGCCGTCCTCTTGGCGAACCTAACTCTTTGTTCACTGACTTCGGGCTTTATCGGGGAGCTGGCATCGGTTGAGCTTTCGACGACCTGCTCAGAGGCCGACGGCGGTCTCATCAAAAAACAGTTATGCGGGAACCTTCGAAAGGAAGGGCGTCAGGTGACGGGTTATCAGCTCACTCTGGGCCATTGCTCCAATATGATCGCACTCCGGCAAACTGAAGAAAGTCGCGTTCTGAAGCTCGGAAGCGCATTGCCGAACTTGTTCGAGACGCGGGTCGAGCTCTCCCGCAAATAGCAGGCAGGGCATCGTCATCGACGGTAAGAGGTCGGCATTGGATTCTCGATCTTGAGTCAGCGCGCGCAAGGCGTCGATGTCGTTAGCAAGCAGACGGGCTCGTCTCGCCGGTTTAAGGCCGGTGCCGTGGAGCCGATCCACCAACTTTGCAAACGCATCTCGGTCCTGAGGGAAACGATCACGGAAGGGCCGCATATCCTCGGCGTAGGGGTGAGACCCTCCGACAATAAGTGACCGGACCCGCGTCGGCGCATATCTTGCGAGACCAAATCCGATCCAGCCCCCTAGCGAGTACCCAAAATAGTCTACCTTCTGAAGACCGAGATCATCCAATACCGCGACGACGTCAGACGTACGCAGCGAGAGTTCATACGCTGAGGAATCGTGCGGCTTGTCGCTGTCGCCATGCCCCCTCGAGTCGAGCATGATCAGTTGATGATCAGCTTTCAACGCATCTGCGTAGCCGAGGTCAATCCAGTCTGCGCCACTGCCGGTGGTGCCGTGATGCAATACAAGCGCAGGACCATTTCCCATGGTCGCGTAATGAATGCGCACACCCCGATTATCAGCAAATGGCATTCCAAGCCTCCTATACCGCCGTTTCATGCATTAACAGGCCGGTACCATAACAAAAGGCTTACTTATCGGCTAAAGGAATGCGGCAAATTCGGATGCGCAGCCATCGCGATAATAGCCGCTGCCGGCTTGCACATGGTCATCGACGGCGCTGCGTCTCGCATTGTCCGCCTCGCGGATAGCGGGGATGGGGATGGCGGCTCGATCGATTTCTCTACCCAGCTGACGGGGCGCAGGTCGACCAGGCTTTGAAAAAGGTCACGAGGAAGCCGCGTGCGATCGCGTGAACGAATTTCATAAAAACGTTGGAGACTTGAGGCAACGACGCTCCGCCACGCAACTCCGGAATGGTGCGCATCGAAATTTTCGGTTATCTTTTCGGGCGCTCGATCGAAAGACGACGCGTAAATTCGAAAAGTTGGTTGCGAATATCCTTTTGGACGAGCATGTCACGTGTCGTTCCTACCAAAGAAACCGCGACCTCCACTTCCCCCTGCCAATTGGTTACGGGTGCGGAAAGAGCAAAAAGTCCAGGTATTACTCTTTCGTCCATTTCAGAAATACGATCCGTCCTAATCTTGGAAATTAGACGGTCGACGCTGTCGGGTTGGAGATCAAGGTCGGGCAATGCCTTTCCCGACTCTAGCCAATGCTCCATTTCAAGCCTAAAGCGCGCCGCTGTAAGACGGCGAGGCAAGAATGAAAGAAAAATCCTCCCACTTGAAGAAGTGAGAAGAGGCAGGGTGCTTCCGAGTCCGAAAGATGTGATGGTGAAGTTCGGGCTCCGTTCCCACCTAACAATGGTGGCTCCATGTGTTCCCCAGACGGCAAGAAGGGCGGTGAGGCCTGTGGAGGCACTGAGTTCTTCAAGTCCATCTGCGGCGCGGTTGACGAAATCGTTTCGTCCTAGGGAGGCGAGACCGATTTTGACAGCCAGCGGTCCTAAGTCGTAACGCCCCAATTTACCTTGCTGGACGGCCAATCCGGCTCGCAGAAAACTTGCGAGGTAGCGATGCGCCTTGCTCGTCGGCAAGTTTGCTGCTCTCGCTAATTCTGTAAGGCTTACTGACGTGGGAAACGATGCTAATGTTCGTAACATCAAGAGCGCTGCATCGAGGGATTGAATTCCTCGCCGGGCCTTCAGATCAGGATCGGAGCTAATTAGTTCGTCGTCTCCGTCCAGATCTTCGTCCATCCGCAAGTGCTCTCCAGCGTCCTTGGCAACCTTCGCAACTGCGCGTTTCTTCATGGCAACCCTTCGGGGTCCGAGCACAAGTAAGTATGTAAAGTCTCGCTCATCAGCGTCTGGTCTTGATTCTGGACGCTGGGGCCACAATAGCGGAACGCTAGGATTGCCGCCAGAACCTTGGTCCTGCTTAAAGTGGCGGAGCAGGCGGGCATTAGTCTCGCGCCAGGTGCTGGACCCCCTCCATCTCTCGAAGCAGTTGGAGGTTGAGATCTGAACAGCCAATTGCCGGTTTAAGCGATTGGAGGGGCGGCCCGACGTTACCTAGGCGCGGTGGTCGTTGCCTTTTCTATCCGTTTTAGTTGACCGCATTCGCCAGGCCTCGGCTCGCCCCTCAGTCGCTTCACGTCGTCTCGGACAAGCAATCGCGGCGGCCGTGTTGATGATGGAACGCCATGGTTGCAAGGTGCCATGGCACGTTCATGGCTTGCTATTCGCGCTTCCACCGATCGAGTGGCACATCAAAATATTGATGCCGCGACTGAGCGCTTCGACAAGTCGCTCGCGTCGCCAAGCAATGCCGCGGGTTTCGCAGCTGGCTTTCGACGATGCTGCGCGGCATTCCAACGTCGTTTCAACAAAGTTTGCGCCGCGGCCAGTTCTCAAAGTTCTTGCCCGGCCAACCCGAGCTGCGCGTAGTCTCCCTACTACAGTCTTATTGCATATGATGCAATAGTCCGTCCTGCAAATACCGCGCCCCTCCGGTCTATTCGGCATCCGCGGCTCTCAATACTTGCCTGATTTTCGGCCGCGTGAGCCCTTCCGGGTTCTAAGCTAGCGGTGACAAGGATGCTATTGCGTTCGTCGGCAATTTTGTTCTATGGTGCAACTACTATGCTATTAGGCAATAATCCTAGCTGCTGAGCCGCGCAAAGATAGCGGGTTAGGCGTTGGAAAACTCAAGGCACGGGTCGTCTTCGGTCCTGTCAGGGATCACGTACCCACCGCTCAGTTGCGCTTCGCCAGCTCGGAAGGTTCAAGATGAAACTAGAGTTCGAGGGGCGGGTTGCGGTCGTTACGGGCGCAGCACAGGGTATCGGTCGCCAGGTTGCGGCCGACCTACAAGAGGCCGGAGCAAAGGTGCATGCTGTCGATTCCGACGCTGAGGGTGTTCGTGCCGTTGCCGACGAGTTGGGTTGCGCCGGTCATGTGGTCGACATTGCGAACCGCCAAGCATGCCACGATCTCGTTAACGGGATCGTAGAGACTTCTGGCAAGCTCGACATCCTTGTCCTAGTCGCCGGAGGCGTCTGCGGGCAGGTCGGTCTCAGTCTTGATGAGATCACCGAGGAAAGTTGGGCGCAAGTATTTCGCGCAAACGTCCAAAGCATTCTCTGGATTACTCAAGCCACCGCTCCTCACCTAATAAAGAAAGGCTGGGGCCGCATCGTAACGATCAGTTCAAACGCCGGCGTCCGGCCGGGACATGCGGTCGGCCTGTACTCGTACACATCGGCTAAGCATGGCGCCGTCGGACTAACGCGTCAGCTATCGGTTAGCCTGGCGCGTTTCGGCGTGACGGTAAATTCGATAGCCCCGGGGCTCGTGCTCTCAAGTCCCGCACCACGCAAAGTTTGGGAAGGCCTGGGATCGGAAGGACAGCAGCGCTTTCTCGAAGGCATGCATGCGGGTCGACTGGGTACTCCCAAGGATGTTTCCGCTGCCGCAATCTTCCTAGCGAGCGATCAAGCGAGCTGGATCACAGGTCAAGTTCTCTCAGTGGACGGCGGCAGACCTTAAATCGCTGACGCATTTCATTCATCGGCATGCGGCATGACACCAATCTACGATCAACACTCCCTCTTGATCCTACGTGAGGCCTACTATCACGTGCGCTCCTTCGAGAGCTTTCTGACTCGCCTCAATATTTCGAATTCGGTCTTGCAGGACAAGCTATGCGAGTTGATAAGTTTAGGGCTACTACGAGCGCTAACAGATCGCGAGCATTCCGCAGATCGAGAATTCGTCTTGACAGCGAAAGGGTTCGAGTTTCTTCCGATCGCTTTTTCGATACTGCGTCTGTTCGGGGAAGATGTGATGAATCGATGTGTCGGCGACATATCAAATGGAACGGTGTTTGACGGTGTAATGATCTGCGCGGATTGCGGCGAGACGCTCGCACGAGAAACCGTTGGGGCTCGGCATCAGCAGCGATGGAATGCGCAGTCCGATCGACAGCTGACGCAAGTTCCAGTTACGCCTTGCTGCGCAGCTCCTGACAGTGAGAATGTTGGGTCTCCACATTCATCGCCGGGATGTTAACGCTGGTCATACCGAATGCACGAGAAGACGAAGGTTCTGTCCCAGCGCTGCGGCCGTGAAGGCAAAGCAAGCTCTGCAGGACGTGCGAGAGCTCCTCGTAAGGTTTCTTTTCTCCCAGACTTGCCCGAGATCGGCGATCTCGGGCATTTTTTTGAATCAATTGAAGCTGGGTACGGATCATCGAACGGCGACCGTGAGAGGAAAAGGTCGCTCGCCGAAACGCTCCGTTACAACTGTTCCTGCAATTTCGATTCAGATCTCTTGCCTTCGAGATTGACAGTATACATTCAATCTGTATACGGTCGATCTAACTAGGGAGGTCGTTATGGATCACGCTATTCGAAGGACCCCGGAACGCGAGGCGTTCTACAAGAAGATCGACGGTGAAAATCTCTCCGCGCTCTGGAACGTGATGGGAGACCTGATCACGCCGGAGCCGAAGAGCGCCTGCCGGCCGCATCTGTGGAAGTTCGACGTCATCCGAGACTACATGACCGAGGCCGGCAAACTCATCACCGCCAAGGAGGCGGAGCGGCGCGTACTGGTGCTGGAGAACCCAGGCCTGCGCGGGCAGTCGAAAATCACCACGTCGCTCTATGCCGGCGTCCAGATGGTGGTGCCCGGCGATATCGCACCAGCCCACCGTCATAGCCAGTCGGCGCTGCGCTTCGTACTGGAAGGCAAGGGCGCCCATACGACCGTCGACGGGGAGTGTACCTCGATGGAGCCGGGCGACTTCATCATCACGCCTTCGATGACCTGGCACGATCATTCCAACGAAACGAATGAACCGATGTTCTGGCTCGACGGCCTCGACATTCCCGTCGTGCAGTTTTTCGACTGCTCCTTCGCGGAAGGGTCCAAGGAAGACCTGCAGATGATCACGAGGCCCGCTGGCGATAGCTTTGCGCGCTACGGCCACAATCTGCTGCCGGTGGACGTAAAGCGGACGTCGAAGACATCGCCGATCTTCAGCTATCCCTATGCTCACACCCGAGAGGCGCTGGAGAAGGCGAAAGCGCGCGATGAGTGGGATGCCTGCCACGGGCTGAAGCTGAAATTCAGCAATCCCGAGACTGGCGATTTCGCGATGCCGACCATCGGAACCTTCATCCAAATGCTCCCCGCGGGATTCAAGACTGCGCGCTATCGCTCCACCGACGCTACCGTTTTCGCTGCGATCGAGGGCAAAGGCCGCACCCGGATCGGCGACCAGACGTTCGAGTGGGGCCCCCGCGATGTGTTCGTGGTGCCGAGCTGGCAGTGGGTCACGCACGAAGCCGACGCGGATTCAGTGCTGTTCAGCTTCTCCGACCGGCCCGTGCAGCAGAAGCTGGATTTGTTCCGCGAGGATCGCGGCAACGCATGAAGGGGTAACCGTAAATGACCGACTATGTTTTCGCGCCGCCGGCTATCTCATCCGTTGCCGTTGAAGGCGAGCAGGCGCGCTTCCCCGTGCGCCGAATTTTCTGCGTGGGCCGAAATTATGCGGCGCACGTTCGCGAAATGGGCAAGGATCCCGACCGCGAACCGCCATTCTTCTTCACCAAACCGGCTGATGCTGTTGTCGACAGCGGCGCTGTAGTCCCGTATCCGCCGGAGACGAGCAACTTCCACTACGAAATAGAGCTTGTTGTTGCGATCGACAGGGAGGGCTTCGACTTGGCGCCAGCGGATGCACTCAACTACGTGTTCGGCTATGGCGTGGGGATCGACCTCACGCGCCGCGATCTTCAGTTCGAAGCGCGCGACAAGGGGCGACCGTGGGACTGGGGCAAGGCCTTTGATTTATCAGCTCCGATTGCGCCGCTGCGTAGAGTCAGTGCGGTATCCCACCTGAGCGCCGGCCGCATATGGCTCGCTGTCAACGAATCGTTAAAGCAAGACGCAGACCTAAAAGAACTGGTCTGGTCCGTTCCGGAAATCATTTCGATCCTTTCGCGCTCAATGGTTCTCAGGCCTGGCGATCTGATAATGACTGGTACTCCCGCGGGGGTAGGGGCGATCGTGGCGAATGACAAGGTAACCGGCGGTATAGATGGCCTTGGTAAAATTGAAATCACCATCGGATCGGCTCGCGCCGCAAGCTGATGTCGGCCCTTCCTTTGAAAAACAATCTCATATTGTTCGTACGTTGCGCATCGGCGGCTTAGCCGATACCTGGACCAGTCTTGCACGCATCCGAGTGACTTGGTTGCGTGCTGACTGAGTCTTGCGCTTTCGGCATCAGGTCGCGGTTACGGTGCTCAATGGCACTGGCGATCAGATTCCGATCTCATCTATTCGTCTAGAACGGCAAGAGGGGTCGCAGTAGCGGCCCTATCCGCCGCTGGCTCTGTTGCCCGGTCTACGTCACCGTTTATGCTCCAATGAATAGTTGATTGCATGTCATGCAATAATTCGTCCTCGATCCGGATAGCCGAGATCTCGCCGCTGCCCTGGATCGAGAGCGGTTAGTTTTCACCTAAAAATCCATTCAAAAAAAGCGCATTCCCATTTGCCCGAGCCCGCCGCGCTTTGGTCGTTTCGACCATTTTGAGCGCAACTGTGACGGCTATTGCCTGCCGCCAGTTATATGCTAATATGCAAACGATGGCCCATTATGCAACTCCGTAGAGGCGCGGGGCGAAACGACATGCACGTGCAATTCCAGGCTCTTGTCAGCCTGAATTCGCGTTGATGCATCAAATGATGGAGGGGACTTGGATGACGCGGGACAAACACCATGGGTCAATGCCGAAGTTCGAAAGGTCTAGGCCGAACCTTGGAGCATCTTCTGTGTGCATGAACGCCGTTCGAACCTGCGACATAGCGCTGAAAAGGCTAGGTCTCGTCAGAGTGACGAGCGTAATCGTCAGATTTGCACGCGCTGTCCGATCCTGCACTCTCGCCTTTGCCTTTCCTCGCGCAACAGACCAATCGATGTCTATGAACGAGCTGGCAACGGTAATAACGGCTGCAATACTCGCCCTCCTTGTGTCGTCGGCGCACGCGCAGAAGCATTATGATTCAGGAGCAAACGACGCAGAGATTAAAATTGGGAACATTATGCCCTACAGCGGGCCCCTTTCGTCGCTGTCCGTCATCGCAAAGGTCGAGGCGGCGTACTTTGCAGCATTGAACGAGCGCGGAGGAATTAATGGTCGAAAGATCAATTTCATCAGTTACGACGATGCTTTCTCTCCGCCCAAGACCGTAGAGCAAGCTCGCAAGCTCGTGGAAAGCGACGAGGTACTCCTGGTGTTCGGTGCCTTGGGGACACCTACAAACTCCGCGATTCAGAAGTACCTGAACGTGAAAAAGGTGCCTCATCTGTTTGTTGCATCCGGAGCAACAAAATGGGGTGATCCCACAGGCTTTCCCTGGTCCATTGGTTGGCAGCCGACGTACCAAACCGAGGCTCGCACTTACGCCAAGTACTTGAGCGAGGTAAAGCCGGGCGCGAAGATCGCGGTGTTCTATCAAAACGACGATTTCGGCAAGGAAGCCCTGAAAACCTACAAGGAAGGCCTCGCAGCGGGTGGCCCGACGATCGCAATTGAAGAAAGTTACGAGGTGTCGGAGCCCACGATCGATACCCATGTCGTCAAGATGAAGGCATCGGGTGCCGACACGCTGATGATATTCGCGAGCGCCAAATATGCTGCGCAAACCATCAAGAAAACGGCTGAACTCGATTGGAGGCCACTCAAGTTTGTAACGTATGCCAGCGCTTTGATCGAAAGCGTTATGAAGCCGGCTGGCCTGGATGCGGCGGAAGGCATCATCTCCTCGGCATACCTAAAGGATCCGTCCGATCCTCAATGGAAAGAGGACGAAGGAATGAAGACGTTCAAGAGCTTCCTTGCAAAGCACGTCTCTGACTCAGCCAAGATGGACGATCTGTTAGCGGCATTCGGCTACTCCATGGCTCAAACGCTCGAGCAAGTCATTCGCCAATGCGGCGACGATTTAACACGGGCCAATATTATGAAACAGGCGGCAAATCTCAAAAATTTTACATTCGATCTCCTCTTGCCTGGCATCAAAATCAATACCGGTCCAGCGGACTTCTATCCGATAAAGCAGGTCACGCTAATCCGACTGGAAGGTGGGACCTGGAAGTTGTTCGGGCCTCCCATCGGCCAATGACTGCGGTCTGATCGTGGTCCTGGCGTGTCAATCGTTCAACCGGGAAGCGGGCAGGGCTGCCTGCGGTCGAACTATAGTGGCCTGCTAATGCGTCGAAATGTCAGCCAGCCCGACTGGCATGTGAAGCAAGAACGCTGATCGACCTAAGCGCACGAGCGACGATGGAAGACTCGAGGCAATCAGGAGAAGAGACTTTTATGATTTGTGAAATTACTACGACAACCTGCAGGCCCGGATCCGTTGCCCAAGTGATCGAAAGCGATTACGTGCCTGGAACTGGTATCCGAGAGGACGCTTGCGGTAAGCTCGAAGGCTGTTGGACGACTGAGATCGGTCCACTTAATCAAATCATCCAACTGCGGAGCTATGTTGATCTCGACGAACAAAAGCGCGCGGCCGGAAACCGCAATCACCAGCCTCGCGCTGAGGATTTGGCGACGACGCCGTCGGACATAGTAAATCGAGAAGTTAGTGTTTTCCGCTTAATGCGAGGCATTCACAGGCCCGCGACCGGTCCCAATACGTATGAATTGCGCCGCTATCGCTTTAAGCCTGCGCAGGTCGAACGCTGGACCGGGTTGTTTCTTGGTTCAATCGAACATCGAGAGAAGTACTCCAAGCTTTCGGCATTGTTGAGTGGCGAGGGCAATTCACAGGATGAAGTCTGTCATCTTTGGCCCTATCCAGACTTGAATTCTCGGACGGCGGCACGCGCGGCGGCTGTAAACGACCCTGAATGGAAGAAGTTCATTGGCGCGAGCGGGGGACACTTGGAGTCGATGCAGTCGATGATCATGATTCCGGCAAACCGTTCTCCATTGAAATAGCTTAAAACAGCTGATTCGTCGATACAGAGAGCGAACCGTCAATGATGCCAAGGGTCGAGAACGGGATAGGCTCATAAGTAGGACTTCAAAAAAGCGGAGGCGAAAATGCAAGACCATACCTACAAAATCATGGAATTGGTTGGCTCGTCGGAAAAGAGCATCGAGGACGCCATCCAGAATGCGATTACGCGTGCAAACGCCACAATCCGCGGCATGCGATGGTTTGAAATCGTCCAAACGCGCGGTCATATCGAGAATGGCAGAGTCAATCACTATCAGGTCGTGATGAAAGTTGGCTTCACGTTGGAACACGTGTAGCCGGACGCCTCGCGTGACTGCGGGTCCAGGAACCTTGCTTGAGCAGTTCTGTCGCGGTCACGAAGACCGCCACAGCTGCAAGCACTCTTGGGGGGCATAATCTGGCATTAGGCTGGAAGTCTCCGCTCGGCGATCGCAGCGTGCGTTAACAGGGCTCGGCCAGGCCTGCTTGCTCACGGCGGATCAAAGCGTCCGGATCTGCCGCGAAGTGGCGGCATCTCCGGGTCGTTCAAGCGGTGGCACCTCCACGGGCCTCCAACTCGGCTACGGCCGGCCCAACACTCGTCCACTGAGCTCGAAATCAACCATCAAGCGTGCTCCGAGGTGCATTCCATTTCTCAGCGGGTGGCCGCGGGCCGGTCTTTTCGATATCCCAGACGTTGAGATAGTTTATCGGCAACTGCCATTAGCCGCTCGATCGCCGGATCGGATTCGCCAAATGTATCCGCATTGTCCATCATCGTGACTGCTAACACGATCTCGCCCTCGGCGTCGAAGACGGGAACGCTGACCGAGTTAACCGGATCATCGGTGATGCCGGGATCGGTCAGGTTGTACGAGGCGGCAAAGCCGGTCTTCCGCACTTTCTCCAACCAGGCCGCGAACTCGCTGCGCGAAGAGAACCGCAACGGGTCGCCACGTTTCGCCGCGGCGGCCAGTTCCTCATCGATGAAGGGCGCCGTGACCACGCTCGGTGCGAAGGCCGCGAATACTGAACCGGTAGCGGACTCCAATAACGAGACGACGAGACCACACCGGAGCCGGGTACGCAAAGGTCTAGTCCCTTCCCACCACCAGATCATTGTGGGACCGAAGTTGCCCCACACCGCGAGGCCGATGCTCCGGTCCATCTCGTGGCCTAGCTCGTCAATCACTGGTCTGGCGGCGTGCACCGCCTTCAACGTCGCGATGTTGCTTTCATCTGTCTCCGAGGACAGCAGGGGTGCGTGCGGGTGCACGATCATGTAGGCGCCGCTGCGCAACGCAAGCGGCTTGCGATCGGTGTTGCGCACCCGTAGCACGCGCCCAACGAACACGACGTGATCGCCGCCCGGGTAGCTGAACTCGCGCCGGCACTCAAGCTGCGCGACCGCGCCGTCGATGAGTGGCACGCCGTCTCCGCCGCGTGTGACCGCGACGCCCTCAAAGCGGCCGGGACCTGACTTGGCAAAGCGATTGGATATCTCGATCTGGTCTTCAGCAAGAATGTTGACGGCAAAGGTCTCCGCAGTGCTGTAGATCTTGAAGTTGGTGGCGTTAAGCCTGAGACTCCAGAGGATCAGCGGCGGATCGAGCGAGACGGAGCTAAAGGAATTCGCTGTCAAGCCGTACGGTGTGCCGTCCGGCGACACCGTCGTAATCACGGTAACGCCCGTAACGAACTCGCCCAGGCAGCGGCGGAAGTCCGTCGCGGTAAACTCCACCATCGAAGGCGCGGCGGGGCTGGTTGGTTGCTCTGCAGGGGACTGGCTCATGAAGAAACCTCGGCTGGACAGAGGGCGCAATTCGGGAGAGCACAGGATCACTGGTCAAACGATCCGGCTTGGCCATGGCGACAATCGAATTTAGCCAGCCCAGCCGCAATTCTCGGCCGCCTCGATATTCGGCGGCGCGATTACTCATGAGAAATGCGGGATGACCTTCTCGGCGAGGGTCCGCATGATGCGGCGCTGAAGGTCAAGGGACATGCCCGCCATTCCCACCGCGAAGCTGAGCTCCGTGATACCCACCACATCTCTCAGATAAGTGATGCGCTCAATCGCGGCCTTCGGATCGCAGAATATGGAAAATGATTCCTGATGCTCGAAGTCATACCCCCCGCTGATGTTGCGGTCCTTCCGGTACTGTTCGGAGCCGTAGTGCTCGTAGCTCTTGCCCGGTGGCGGCTTGTACGCGACTGCGCCGGAAAAAAGCGACTGGAAGCGTCGCATCAACTGATCTGCCGTTTCTCTGGCTTCACTCGTTTCGTCAAGAACGACCGTCATCCGGTCCATTCGAATACGATCGCCGGATTGAGGCAGCCCGGCCGCACGGCGGGCCGCCTTGTACGTTTCGACCTGCCCCTTGCAAACGTCGAGATTGTCCAACGGGTTTTTCAGAAAGCCATGGTCCTGGCGGCCAATTTTCTCCAGGGAATGAAAGCTTACTCCGGCGACCCAGATCGGGGGGTGCGGTTGTTGGGTAGGCTTTGGATAAACGGCGATCGGTTCGACGTTCGAGTAGTAAGTCCCCGTGAATGAAAACGGATCCGGAGAAAATGCTTGCTTCACAACCTGCAAATACTCGTCAAATCTCTCAGCAGAGTCCTCCATATTGATGTTGAGGCCGTCGTAGGCGCGGCGCTGATAGCCTCGTCCAATGCCGATGTCGATTCGTCCTTCGCTCATGATATCGAGCATCGCGACGCGTTCGGCGAACTGGATCGGGTGATGATGGGGAAGCACTGATATGCCAGGGCAAAATCGAATCTTCTTCGTTTTGGCCGAAAGGTAGGAGAAATATTGCAAGCAGTCGGGGTTGAGCAGGTACGGAGTGAAGTGCTGCTCCCCGATCATAAAGTGAGAAAAGCCAAATTGTTCAGCCGACACGCACGATTCGATGCTTCGGTGAAACGCAGCGGCGATCGTCTCGTTCTCCTGCGACTGCGCAAAATAGGTGATCCCGAACTTCATTTTTCAGTTCCTTCTAACTTGTTTGTCGATGGGAGCGTTCATGATTCAAAGAAGTCGATCAGGCGGCGAAAGAATTGTTCGCGTCCGTGATGCAAGTGGAGCGCGTGTCCTCCGTTTGGGAGGAGCGCCAGATGCTTGTCGGTTGACGCGATCGCTCCAAAGTACCTGAGCAGGGAGTCCTTCTCTTCCCACATGAAATCACCGGCCCCCAACACGATCAGCGTCGGTATTGTGAGTTTCGCTGGATCCGAGAGAGGCATTCGGGTTTGGAAATCAACAGCGACGCCGTTTGGCGATTGCGCGTCCCATTTTCGTCCTTCGTCCCACCACGGCTTGAGAGCCTTTTCTTCACCGTATTGGGACTGAAACGATTGATCCGAGCTCAGCTTCGTGCTCGTGAAAAACTGCTCTCGTAAATCAACGTCGATTGGGCCGCCGGAGCCTGGGATCACGCGCTCGATCTTCGGGCCATACAGCACCAACCTTCGCACGCGACTGTCCGATGACTCCGCATAAATGCTCGCAACCGTCGCACCCCAGGACCAACCCAAAAGAACAACATCCTTGGCAGCCCGCTCGGCGCAGAGATAGTTGACGACGTGCCTGATGTCGTTGGCCGCGACTTCGGTCGTAACCTTGAGCCCCGAGGGATGATGGTCCGATCGACCATAATTTTGTATATCCACACAGAAGACGTCGAAGCCCGCGAGCGCGAGAACATCCATCAAGGAGAAGGGTACTTCGTTTGATTCAGTCGGAACAGGCAGATCAAACGCCACCCGCGCCGAGCGCCGGGAGCCATGGGCGAGCACGACGATCCGGCCATCTGCCGAGAGACGGTAGGGGTCGAGATCTGCGCGCCGCTTCTCCCAAACGTGGATGTTGATCGGCGCGCCGTCATGCGCGGATACGCTTTGAACCCGATGCTCCGTACCCAAAATGGACGTTTCGGTCAGCTCTGCGCCTCCGAGTGAACGATCCCTGATGTCGAACTTACTTTTTTGCTTCACTGACTTAACTCCCCGTCTCGGCTGCAGAAGCTTTCCCGCATCGCCGATCGTCCTGTTGTCCAATATACGAACGATGGCAAGATACGAGAAAGAATGAACCTTTAGCTTGGAGAGACTTGGATCCTACTTCTCGCGATTGTCTTGAAAAGACGAGATAAGCGCGCAATAAGAGCCTCTCGGACCAAACTGCGTCGTTGGCTATTATGCGCAGAATTTCAGATAGTGCAATAAAAAGTATGAAAAGTGTTGCACTGTGCGAAAATCGTTTGTACGATGCGAAATTGAAGGGCGTCGGTGTGCTTTGGGGCCGGCTGCGAAGAAGCAGACAACAAGTGGATCACGCCGCGAAGTACCTCGACCGATTGCTTCGTATCCCTCCGCTGTGGAGAGCTGACATGAACAAGACCAAACCGTTTATTGTTGGGATTGGAGGAACCACGCGCGAGGGCTCGTCGTCGGAAAAAGCGCTGGCCGTAGCCTTGGCTCATGCAAGCCGCCGAGGAGCCGAAATTCTAACGTTCGGCGGAAGCGACCTCTTGTCCTTGCCGCTTTACGATCCGTCGAATCCGGTTGAGCGCCTCGTGCCCAAGGCGAGGCATCTGATTAATGCTCTTCGTCGGGCTGACGGTGTTGTCTTTTCCTCGCCTTGCTATCATGGCGGTATTTCCGGCCTGATCAAGAATGCCGTCGACTATATGGAGACTATGCGCGCGGATGAGCGCGTCTATCTCGATGGCCGGGCCGTCGGCGTAGTCGGATGCGGATTTGGCTGGCAAGGCCCAAATGCCGTCGTCTCATCGCTACGTTCCATCACGCACGCATTGCGGGGTTGGCCGGTCCCGCTCGGGGTCGCAATCAATACGGCCGCGGTAAAATTCGACGACGACCTCTGTTCCTCCGACAGTGTGACGCAGCAACTCGAAATCATGATCGATCAGATCATCACGTTTGCCGAGATGTCCATTGATCGCGACCTGCGCGAGATGCACAGAATCGCCGTTTAATTCTTATCCTTGTTCATCAGTTTTATGGAGCCGCGAGCGAACTACCGTCAACTCGCAGCGACGAACAGCTGGTCACCACTTCTGCGGCGCTGTCCGCCTTTGGAGACCGCTTGTGCTTGCGAGAACAAGCGAGAGCGGCGGCAGCTCAACGACAAGTCTTGAAAGAACGAAAGAGGGTCTGATGTCCGAGAATGCAAAGCAACACGCGCGGGAGGCTTGCGAATACGACGTGATCGTCGTCGGGGCCGGTTTCGGCGGGCTTTATGCGCTACACAAACTGCGGTCGGAAGGTTATTCCGTACGCGTGCTTGAAGCCGGGGAAGCTATCGGCGGCACCTGGTATTGGAATAGGTATCCCGGCGCGCGCTGCGACATCGAAAGCTTCCAGTATTCCTATTCCTTCTCGGACGAAATCCAGCAAGAGTGGGAGTGGTCCGAACTCTACGCGGCACAGCCCGAGATACTCCGGTACATCAATTATGTCGCCGACAAACTCGACCTGCGTCGGGATATAGAGCTGAACACGCAGGTGGTCGCTGCAACTTTCGATGACATCGAAAAGAAATGGCACGTTGTTACTAGGGCCGGTGAACTGCTGGTAGCACCATTCTGCGTCATGGCCTCGGGGTGCCTGTCGGTCCCGCTTTCCCTGTCCCTGAAAGGACTCGAAGCATTCGAGGGTCAGGTATACCGCACCTTTAATTGGCCAGAGGGCGGGGTCGATCTTGCCGGCAAGCGCGTTGGCCTCATCGGGACGGGCTCTTCCGGTATCCAAGCCACGCCCCGCCTGGCGGAACAGGCTGACCATCTGACCGTTTTTCAGCGGACCCCGAATTTCAGTATTCCGGCCCACAATCGGAAGATGGAGCAGAAATACGCCCGTGATTGGAAGAAGGCGTATCGAGAACGTCGCCTTCAGGCGCTGGAAACGAAGAGCTTAATTCTCTTGAACGCCGGACTGAAACCCGGGAGCGCTGTTACGCGCGAAGAGCGTCAAGAGGAATTCGAAGCGCGTTGGGCCGTCGGTGGTTTTGGCTTCATGAACATGTTTACGGACATATCTACCAACAAGGAAGTCAACGATCACGTGGCCGAATTTGTTCGGTCGAAGATAGTCGAGATCGTGCGGGATCCCGTCACTGCAGACAAGCTTTGCCCGAAGGATTACCCCATCGGCTCAAAACGCATATGCGTTGACACGGACTATTTTCAGACTTTCAACCGACCTAATGTGAAGCTGGTCGATATACAGACAGACCCCATCGTCACGGTTACGCCGACGGGCGTCCGGACACAGTCCGCAGAGCATCAGTTTAATGTGCTGGTACTGGCTACGGGTTTTGACGCGATGACCGGAGCAATGCTTCGGATCGATATCACCGGCGTCGGCGGGCAGAAATTGAAAGACAAATGGGCCGAGGGCCCCAGGACCTATCTTGGAATGGCAATCTCAGGCTTTCCAAACATGTTCCTGATCACGGGTCCAGGCAGTCCTTCGGTGCTTTCGAACATGGTCACTGCCGTCGAGTTGCACGTCGATTGGATAGCCAAATGTATCGCCTATTTGAAGCAGAACGAGTATGTGGCGGTTGAAGCGGAGCATCAGGCGGAAGAGAAGTGGGTGGCACGGGTGAATGAGCTGGGAAACGGCACACTCATTCCGAAGGGGAAAAACTCCTGGTATATGGGCGCGAATGTGCCCGGCAAGCCGCGGGTAATCCTGCCATTTCTGGGTGGCGCGGCGAACTATGCGAAAATTTGTGAAGAAATTGCGAACGACCGATATTCCGGATTTCGCTTCATCTAACGGTACAACGAGCAAGGCGTCACAATCGACGCGAAACATATTCGCTCTTTTGCCAAATGCTAGGCCGGAAATCAGACGTCGGTAGAAAGGCCGAACGTACCAATGAGCTTGACTGCGCTACGCTAGGGGGAAAGATCACTCCCCATAATGACGCAATCGGTCGACATCGAGCACTGTGATGCCACCATATTCCAGGCGAAGCACACCTTCCTGCTCGAGCCGGTTGAGACAGCGATTGGTGTTCTGGCGCGAGATGCCGGAGAGCGCGCCAATCTCCTCCTGCTTGATCTCAAGATGCGCAATCAAGTTCGGGTAGAGCACTGGATTGAACAGCGAAGCAATACCGCGGGCGACACGAGTCGTCATGTCCCTCGTGCGGCTATATTCGACCTGTCCGATGACTTGGCCGAGCCGCTCGTTGAGCTGCCGTACCAGAAACCGGTTAAATGCCACACTGTTCTCGAACAGCCAAACGAAGGTGGTGCGGTCCATGAGCGCCAGACGGGAATCGCGCAGCGCGACGACGTCGTGCCGGCGCGCTTCGTTCTTGAGCACGCTGCCTTCGCCAAACCAGGCTCCGGACGTGAGGCTGGCGAAACTGGCTTCCTTGCCGTCCCGGGAGACGACGCCCATCCGCGCAAGCCCAGAGACCACTCCGGCCCAGTAATCGAAGCGGTCCCCGCGCATGAAGATGCATTCCTCGGCACCATAAGATCGCTCGACGATACCAGTGCGGGCAACCTCGCTCTCGCGGACATCAAGCTCCTGCGACCAGGCGGCGACCCGCCTAAGGTGGTCCTGCGCAATCATTCATGATGCTCCGAAAGTCGTCCGTTCCTAGACAGCTGGACAGTAAATCGCAACAGAACAGCGTCGCGCGTGACTGGTTCGGGCAGGGGCGGAGCCTGACACCAAGCTCCGACGGCAATAATGCGATCCGGTTTGACCACGTCACGGCGTATCGCGAGAGGGCCGCGATTCGGGGTAGTTACATCAGGGGTTGATCAGAAGATCATTGGCGTTTCGCTCGAGAATTTCAATAACCCGGAAAGCCTCCTGCTGGGAAAGCCCGGAAAGCAGGCGGTTTTGGCGCTCCCAGGCAATCGGCGCCAGCTTTTGGATCATCTCAACGCCGGCCGCCGTCAGTGAAATAAGAGTCATCCGGCTGTCGGTCGGATGGCCTTTACGGCTCACCAAGCCGCGCTTGTGCAGGCCGTCGATCAATCGACTTACCCAAGCCTTGTCTATCCGTCCGCGGCGGCTGAGTTCCGCCACGGTGAGCGGTTGTTCCTCGCGCAGAACGATGAGTGCGCGGAGTTCGGAGTTGTTGATGTCAAACCGCCGTTCAAAAACAGCAGTTGCCGCCCGGCTGATGACATCGGCGAGATGGATCACGCGGAAAGCTACCAGGTCCGTTAGCGGAAACTGATCCTCTTGCCTTGCTGGCCGGAGGCCGCGGGCTTTGCGCGCCATAGTCGTTGAACTCCGCTTGCTCTTAGTTCGCTAGGCATAGACGACTCGGAGCCCTTTACCAATCGCTGTCCCGCCGCATGGGCTAAATACTATATCGGAATTTATCGTTGTTTACACATCGTTGTCTTGACATCGATATGGTGGCGTGGTTTGGTGCGCGAAATAATGGATGGCGCCAAAGGCCGACTTGGCCTGCGCCTTAGAAATACCGGGCAGGATCGTCGCGATGGATGAAGGGCATGATCAGCTCAAATCACGCATGATTTCATAGCTCCGGAAGGCGCTAGAAGGCTACAGAGCCGATCGGAGGACCCATGCTAGAGCAACCAATGGTTGACGTTTCGCGGCTGATCGACGAGCGCCGGATCAACGGCTTCAACATCAAGTTGGTGCTGTTCTCATTTCTGCTCGTCCTCCTCGACGGATACGACATCACTGCGGCGGCGTTTGCCGCGCCATTCCTCGTGAAGGAGTGGGGCATCACGAGTATGGCTACGCTCGGGCCGGTCTTCAGCGCGAGCCTGGTTGGCGTTCTCGCCGGCTCGCCGATCTTCGGCTATGTGGGCGACCGGTTCGGCCGGAAAGTCGCGATCGTCGGCTCATGCCTTATGTTCGGCATCTTCACGCTTGCGTGCACCAAGGCGGGCGCGGTGACCGATCTGATTTATTTGCGCTTGCTCGCCGGCATCGGGATTGGGGGACTGCTCCCGAACATCACCGCATTGAACGGGGAGTTCGCCCCGCGCCGGATCCGCGCGACGATGATCATCGTCATGTTCACCGGCATCACCTTCGGCGGCGCGCTCCCGGGCCTCGTCTCCGCGACGCTCGTGCCGCAGTACGGGTGGCAGGTCCTCTTTCTCATCGGCGGCGCGATCCCGACCGCAGTTGCGATCCTTGCGATCTTTCTCCTGCCCGAGTCCTTGAAGTTTCTCGTGCTGAACAACCGCAGGCGCGAGGCTATCGTTCGTATCGTGCGCGCCCTCGACCCGGCGCTCCGTATCGGTCCGGAGACGCGCTTCGTGGTCCAGGGAGAGCCCGCATTTTCGGGGTTCACGCCAAAGCTGCTGTTCGCGGGCCGCCTTGCATATCTCACGCCACTCTTGTGGGTGATGTTCATATGCTGCCAGATGACTTTCTACTTCACCAATAGCTGGCTGCCCACGGTGCTTGCGACTGCGCAAGTGCCGACCTCGCATGCAGCGATCGCCACCTCGATCTTCCAGTTCGGCGGCACGGTCGGCGGTCTGGCGCTCGCCCGACCGCTCGATAAGTACGGCTTCACGCCAGTGGCGATGCTGTTCGCGCTATCGCTTCCGATCGTTGGCTCATTGGGCTTCCTCACCGGCATCGAGCCGCTGCTGATGACCGCCGTTTTCTTCGCCGGATTCTGCCTTCTCGGCCTGCAACTCGGGCTTAATGCAGCATCGGCGCTAATCTATCCAACCGCTTTCCGCGCCAATGGGTCCGGCTGGGCCTTCGCTGCCGGGCGCGTCGGTTCGGTGAGCGGTCCCGTGCTCGGCGGCATTCTGATCGCGATGAAGCTTCCGCTCTATGAGATCTTCCTGCTGCTGCTCATTCCGCTCGGCGTCGGGACCGTCGCAAGCGTCGTCATCGCCCGGCTGTTCGGAACGGGATTCCAGGACGACGTTCCCGTCGCACCGGGTACCAAGACCCCCGCGTTACCTGCCCACGACGCGATCGGTGGCAAAGCATGATCGCAGCCGCGCATCGACGCTGGCTCGGTAGTTAGCCTGAAGCGATAAAGCGCGGCGGATCGGAACGCGGGCGGCGCGGCGGTGAGCGGGCCGTCGCACTCCACCGTACGTGAATAAATTGAAGAGATGGCATAAGGAGTGAGCAGCCGATGGGTATCGCGGAGAAAACCGAAGAGCATCGGGATATGGCCGTCACGAAGTGGCTCGCCGATTTCGAAACCACGCTGGCTGGCGACGGCATGTCCACTCTCGCGGACCTGTTCCATCCCGACGGATACTGGCGCGACCTTCTCGCGCTGACCTGGGAGCTCAAGACGTTTCACGGTCTCTCCGAGGTGCAAGGCGGCCTGACGGGCGTCGGCTCTACGACACGCTGCCGCAACTTTCGCCTTCAGGGCCGCACCACGACGGGCGTACTCGGTGAGTTTGGCCCGACGGTCGAAGGCTTCTTCACGTTCGAGACCGAGCTTGCCTCCGCGCGCGGATACCTGCGCCTCGTCCCCGTCACTGAGGCGGGCCGGGCCGGCTTCCGGGCCGTGACGGTTCTCACTGCCATGCTTGACCTGAAGAACTTTCCCGAACGCGGGCGCGCGAACCGCGACGAGACTTTCATGAGAGCCGTGGAGGCCGGGGCCGACAATTGGCTCGATCGTCGGGGCGCGGCCGTCGCCTATCGCGATCGGGACCCCGAGGTCCTCATCATTGGCGCGGGCCAGGCGGGGCTCATGCTGGCGGCACGGTTGCGGCACCTTGACGTCGACGCGCTGGTGGTGGATCGCGACGAACGGGTCGGCGACGTCTGGCGGAAGCGATATCACTCACTCACGCTGCACAACGAGATCGCAAGCAACCACTTTCCATACCTGTCATTTCCCGACAGTTGGCCCGTCTACCTGCCCAAGGATAAACTCGCCAACTGGATGGAATTCTACGCCGACGTGATGGAGCTCAACATCTGGACGCGTACGGAATTCCTTGGCGCGACCTACGACGGCGCCGACCGACAGTGGACCGCGCGGCTCAGGACATCCGATGGCAGCGTGCGCGTCTTGCGGCCGATCCACCTTGTCATGGCGATCGGTGTCAGCGGTCTTCCGAACATTCCGCACATCGAGGGTCTTGAGGCGTTCAAGGGCGCCATCATCCATTCGAGCGGGCGGACGGACGATGTGGCTACCCAGGGCAAATCGGCGCTGGTCGTCGGCGCCGGCACCAGCGCCCACGACATCGCGCAGGACCTCTACATGCGAGGTGCCGAGGTCACAATGCTGCAGCGCTCCTCGACGACGGTCGTCAGCATCGTACCCAGCGCGGCGAAGGCCACCCAGCTGTTTCGCAGCAATGAGGGCGTCCGGCCGATCGAGGACATCGACATTATGGGCGCGTCGGTGCCCTACGACCTCGTTCGCCGCCTCCACGGACCTCTGAGCCGGCAAATGGCATTCGAGGACCGTGACCTGCACGACCGCCTGCGAAAGGTCGGCTTCGCGCTCGACAATGGCGAAGACGATACCGGCTTCTTCCTGAAGCTATTGCGACGTCTCAGCGGCTATTATCTCAACGTCGGCGCGTCCGACCTCATCGCCGACGGTCGCATCAAGCTGAAGCCGGGAGTTGAGATCGATCGGCTCGAGGGTGCGGAAGCCGTGTTCTCCGACGGCTCGCGCATGAACGTCGACCTGCTCGTTCTCGCGACGGGCTGGAAGCCTCTACAGGAGGCCGTCCGCGCACTGCTCGGCGACGAGGTGGCCGAACGGGTCGGACCGATCTGGGGCATCGGTGCGGACGGCGAGCTCCGCAACATGTTCGGCACCACGTGCCAGGACAATTTCTACGTCGTCGGTGGGACCATCACGATGTGCCGGTCCTTATCACGCTACACCGCGTTGCTGATCAAGGCTGCGCTGGAGGGCCTGATCCAAAGCGTCGGCGCGCCGGAGGGCGCAAGCAATCACGGAGAGGTTTCCATCGCCGGGAGGCAGGCTCCGGCACGAGCAATGACCGGAGTGGACCGGTGACGAAGGTACGGACTTGCGTTGCGCTCGTGACCGGGGAGGCGACAGGTTAGGCCTGATGTTTCGGGGCAAATGAGGTGTCTCGCCCGCACACACCTCACAGAAGCCGACGATCGCAATCGCTTGTTGGTGTCGGTCGTCGTCGCTGGACAAGGCATCGGATGCGAGCGGCCCTAACAGACCCTCGAAGAGCGAACCGACAATGCACGCGGCAGACGCCTGGAGATCCTGCCGCGGCATTTCCTGCCCGCGAATGCCCTGCTCGGTGATCGTCTCGAAAACCCGGGCTAATTGGCGCCGGTATTTCAACCTGGCGGCTTCGATCTCTGGCTCAACGGCCGCAAGCTCATGGACCTCATCCGGGGAACAGATAGCGCTCTCGAGAAGCTGCAGGTAGCACTATCCGAGATCATGTCCCCAACTGGAGGAAGCTTCCGCGTCAACCGCATCATAAACAGGGATTTTCGGGTCGACACAACCGTCCCCGCCGGCGTTCAGGTGATAGATGCAGTGCTCGAAGTCTTCCTAGCCCGTGAAGTAGGGGAAACATTCGACGAGACTGCCTCCATAGAAAAATCAGCTGGCATTAATGTCATTGGCGCATATGAAGTCAGCGAACACGTGATTCTTCCTCTGTCGCCAGAGAGGGGCGCAAAGTCATAGCCACGTCGTTAGGGTCTTCACGGCTTGCGATTTGAATTGCACTAACGTCGGTTTGCTTTCCGATCACCGGATTCGGATACGGAAAATCGGGGACAAAGTAGCCGGGACAGGATTGATAGACGACTGAAGGCGGGTCATCGGGGGGACTTCGTTGCTTGCCGCTGATGGCGGAACTGAATCCTGCGCCAGTGCAGCTGGAATAATTGCGTAAATGTCTCCGAATAGTGAAGATCGTCCGGACGCCCTCATGCTTTCGATGCGTGATCCCTAGTCGGGTATATCCCTGAATGCGCTGCGTCGCTCCGTGCCCGGAGGAAGGCGAACCGTTGCCTCGACTAGGGCAAAGAATCGCTCAGATTGGCTGTCTAGCTCGCCATAGCTCACCTTCTATCCTTCTCAATCTGCGGGAAAACGGAGAGAGGTGCGGGCGATCCCACACTCGTTACCTCGGTCAGCTCTTTACCGCAGAGGGACAGACGACAATGGTTGGGTCTCCCAGCGCCGCCTGCAGCGACGCCGCGCACGGCTTGTGAGGGAGGTCTGGCGGCCTAATCTATTCTCGGCTGGCCTCGCACGTGGCTTACCAAACGTCTCGAGCTTCAACGTTCAAATCCACATTTGGCATGACGATAATCAATCGAGAATAGAGTCTCCTCCGCCAGGAGTTCGCCGGACGGCACTGAACTCCAACTTGGTTCGTCAAAATATTTGACCGACGAGTAAATACGTGTATTCTCTCGTAAAAAAGTCAGCCTATTGCGGATATAGTCATGAACGAGCATTTCAGCGACATGAAATCAGACATGTTCTTGTCTGACCAGCAACGCATGATCCGCGCCTCAGCTCGCAAAATCGCGCGCGACGTTCTTACCCCAACCGCTGCCGAACGAGATCGCACGTCAACGTGGCCGGCCGGAGAACTCAAGACGCTTGCGGCTCAGGGTTTCATGGGCATGACAATTCCCGAGGAATTTGGTGGATCGGGGGCGGGGTTTCTCGCCTACTGTCTCGCGATCGAGGAACTCTCCGCTGCGGACGCCGGCGTTGGAACGATCGTTCATGTTCATAGCCTCGGCCCGGGGCATGTCATCGTAAGAAACGGTACTGCCGAGCAAAAGAAACGACTTCTTCCGGCGATGGCTTCTGGCGAGAAGATCGGCGCCTTCCTGATTACTGAGCCACAGGCGGGTTCAGATACTTCGGCGCTCCGGACCTCAGCGCGCCGCGACGGCGACGATTTCGTGATCAACGGAACCAAGCAGTTTATCTCCAACGGCAGCGAGGCTGGCGTGGCGATCATCGTCGCGCGCACCAATCCCGATGCAGGCAAGCAGGGCTTCACCACGTTCTTGGTCGAGCCGCCCGTCAAAGGCTACGTCGTCAGCCGCGTCGAGGACAAACTGGGGCAGCGGACCGCGCACATCGCCCAAATTCAGCTCGACGACCTTCGCATCCCTAAGGAAAATATCCTTGGCCCGCTTGATGGTGGCTACGGCATCACGATGTCGGGTCTTTCCGATGGGCGCATCGCAATCGCTGCGCAGGCGGTCGGCATCGCTCAGGCTGCATTGGGAGCCGCCGTACAGTATGCGCGCGACCGCGAAGTTGCAGGTAAATCGATCATGGATCTACAAGGCGTCAGTTTCACCCTAGCCGATATGGCGGCGCAGATCGACGTCGCCAGACAATACTATACTTACGCTGCACGCTTGCTTGAGGCCGGCGTGCCCTGCTTCAAGGAAGCTGCAATTGCGAAGCTATTCGCGAGCGAAATGGCCGAGAAAGTGTGCTCCGAAGCGCTACAGATCCACGGTGGGTACGGCTATCTGAGAGATTTTCCGGTGGAGCGCTATTACCGTGATGTCCGCGTCTGCAAAATCTATGAGGGTACAAGCAACATCCAGAAGCTCATTATAGCCCGCAGCCTTTGACTACGATGTATATTCGCGGTCATAAAAGACGTCTAAATCAGTCCAGTTGTATCGGGATAAGGGCTCCCGTATTCGATATGAAAATTTAGGAGTGGTGCAGTGTCGCCTCGAAATCGCCAGCTTGCAACATGGAACGAGACCGTTCAAACGCGCGATCAGCAATTCAACTTAAAGCGCACGGCAGTGCTGAAAGAGGCGGCGCGCGCGTTCAATTCGCTAGGCTACCACGCGACCTCGCTCGACGATGTCGCGAAGACACTCGGCGTGACCAAGCCTGCCCTCTATTATTACGTCAAGAACAAGCAGGAAATCCTATTCGAGTGCCACATGTTATCGCAAGATCTGGGCGATCGCGCTTTCGAACACGCGTACAAGACCGGTACGACCGGCCGCGAAATCTTGTTGTCGTGGGCGACAAAATTCATCGAATCGTATAACAGCGAGATCGGCGATTGTGCGGTGCTAGTCGAATTTCAGGCACTCGATCCCGCCAATCGCAAGATTGTCGCCGCCCGCCGCCACAAGGCCCAGCATCAAATGGAGGCAATTATCGAGAAGGGTATGGCTGACGGCAGTATCCGCCCGGTCGATCCGAAGTTGACGGTCTTTTTCTTCATGGGCGCGTTAAACTGGATGGCGCGCTGGTTCGATCAGGGCGGACCCAAGAGCGGCGCTGAAATCGCAACGGCTTTTACAGATCTTCTCGATCACGCTGTCTCGCCCTAGGCAAATTCCAAGGGCCTTAAGGGCGGCGCTGTCGGTGCGCTGGCCACGAGCTAACTTTTCGCGACCGAAGGAAGGTCGCGAGCGAACCGTTGCTTCGCTACGGGCTTGAAGCCGCTGCGTTCAAGGCTTTTGCGCAACATGTTGGCGGGTATTCCAGTGACTTCAGCCGTCAGCTGAATATCCTCAGCGTTGCTGTCCAATCGGCATCTGCCCGTAGTCGTCGGCGGCTATGCTCGCGGGTCGCCGCAATGAAGGGTGTATCGACATAGGCGAAGTCGGCGCCAAGTTCTTCCGCAACATCGATCACGCGCCCGTTCGAGATCGCTCCAGCGAGCACGAGGGGTCCGGCGAAGAATACGGAGGGCGGTGACCAACGCGAACAGGTTGAGCCACCCGGTGTTGCCCCCGGAGCCGCCGCACAGCAAAATCAGACCATCCACTCCGGCTTCTGCCACGCGTCGGGCATGTTTGACGAGGCAACGTCGGAGAAAACCACGCCGACATAGCCCCTTATCGCATCGACGACGCGCGCCGGATTTCCGACGCCGGCGATTACCAGCGGCGACTTGTGCTTGACAACTAGATCGACATCCTCCGCCAGCCTCGCGTTGGTTGGATGGACGATCACGTTCGCCGCGTAAGAAGCAGAACCCTCTTCAATTCGGCCCTAATCTTGACGAGGCATCGATCGCAGGGTGCCGTCGAATGATTCAAAAAGCATTTGACTTTGTAGTAAATAGTATGCCTGATGGGTCATCAAAAGCAAAAATAAGCACGCTCTCAAGCGATTGCGGGGTCCCGGAGGAAACATGCAGGCCGAAGCGGCGATCAGAGCACGGTCGGGTTTGAAGGGCATGCAGCCGGTTCTGACTGCAGACCGGCTGCGCATGTCATTCGGTGGCGTGGTTGCCCTGAATGAGGTCTCGATAGAGATCGGACGCGACGAACTTATCGCGATCATCGGCCCCAATGGGGCTGGCAAAACTTCGCTGATGAACTGCATGAGCGGCTTTTATCGGCCGCAGGAAGGCCGCATCGTCTTCGATGGCGAGCAGATCGTTGGTCGCAGCGTTCATCACATTGCGCGATCCGGATTGGCGCGAACCTTTCAGGGAACGCACATCTTCCCCGACATGACCGTGGTCGAGAACATCATGATCGGACGACACATGCATATGCGCAGTTCGATTTTGCAGGCCTTCGTGCATTTTCACTGGGCCCAAAAGGAAGAGATGCAGCATCGCGAGATCGTCGAGGAAATCATCGAATTGCTGGAAATCGAGGCGATCCGCCATCAACCCGTGGGTGCCCTCGGATACGGCCTGCGCAAGCGCGTCGACCTTGGACGCGCGCTCGCGCAGGAGCCGAAAATCCTGCTGATGGACGAGCCGATGGCCGGGATGAACAACGAGGAGAAGGAAGACCTCGCCCGTTTCATCCTCGACGTACGTGAAGCGCGCGGTATTCCAGTGGTTCTTGTCGAGCACGATATGGGCGTCGTCATGGACCTCGCGGACCGCATTTACGTGCTGGACTTCGGAAAAATGATTGCGACCGGAACGCCGGCGCAGATCCAGCGCGATCCGCTGGTCATGAAGGCTTACTTGGGCGAGAAATGACAGTGGCCGCCGAAACGATGAAGACATTGCCGCAAACATTCGTCGAGCGGGCCACCGCGGAGCCTGACCGGCTGATCGCGCGGCACAAATACCGGGGCATTTGGCGCAAATTTCGCTATGGCGACGTGCTGGAAAGGGTCCGCAATCTGGCGCTCGGCTTGCAGTCGATGCCGTTAGCGCGGGGTGAAACGGTCGCCATCATCGGCGAAAACGAGCCCGAGAACTTTTGGGTCGAGCTAGCCGTGTTAGCGATCGGAGGCAAGGTCGTCTCGCTCTACCCGGACTTAACCGTCGGCGAAATCGAATACCTGCTGAACGACAGCCAGGCGGTCTATCTCATAGGTCAGGACCAGGAGCAGATGGACAAGGGGCTCGCAATGCTCGGCAGCGTGCCGACGCTGCGCCGGTTGATCTACTGGGATGATACCGGCATGTGGTCCTACCGGCAGCCGAGCCTCATGAAGCTCGAGCTGGTGGAAGATGCAGGACGCATACGGCATGTCGCGGAGCCCGGGCTGTTCGACAGCCTTCTCGAATTGGGCCGACCGGACGACATCGCCGTACTGTCCTACACCTCCGGTACGACGGGGCGACCCAAGGGCGTGGTTCTGACCCATCGTTATCTGATGGATAACGCGCATCGATTGGTGAGTGGCACCGACATCGCGCCGGGCATGGACTATCTCACCTACATCGCGCCGGCCTGGGCGACCGAACAACTGTTCGGAATCACGATCGGCGTCACGTTGCCCCTGATTGTCAACTTTCCGGAATCTCCGGAGCAGGTTCTGGCCAATCTCCGCGAAGTCGCTGTCGAGGTGATGATGTTCGCGCCCCGACAGTGGGAGAGCCTGGCCTCAACGATCCAGGCGAAAATGCTCGACGCGGGGCCGATCCGCCGCCGCATCTACGAATGGGGCGTCGATATCGGACGCAAGGTCAACGTCGGCCGCCTTGATGGCAAGCCGGTGCCGCTTGCCGCCCGCCTGGCGTTTCCGCTGGCAGAGGCTTTGGTTCTGAAGCCGTTGCGCGACAAGCTCGGCCTGACGCGCCTAAAGGTCGCGCTGTCCGGCGGCTCCACTATGGCGCCCGATGTGTTCCGGCTGTTTCACGCCATCGGCGTGCCATTGCGCAACCTTTACGGCTCGACCGAGATCGGCGTGATGACGATCCACCAGGGCAATCGCTACGATCTGGAAACCGTCGGCCACTGGCTGGACGCCCACCCCGAGATGCCACCGCTGCAGTGGCAGGTTTCATCGGCCGGCGAGTTGATGGTACGCGGCGGATCGTTTTTTCAAGGCTATTTCGGCAAGCCCGACAAGACCGCCGAACGAATCGACGGCGGGTGGTACCGCACCGGCGATGCAGTGTCCGTGACCAGTTCCGGCGAACTGGTTTTCCTCGAGCGAATCGAGGATCTCGCCAAACTGAGCTCCGGGCAAAGTTACCCGCCGCAGTTCATCGAAACGCGGCTGCGCTTCAGTCCATTCATCAAAGATGTCATGACGCTCGGCGATACGTCGCGCGATTACATCGGGGCGTTGATCAATATCGACATGGAGGTCGTATCGCGGTGGGCAGAGGAACGCAGGCTCGGCTATTCAACCTTCGTCGACCTGTCGCAGATGACGGCGGTGGCTGACCTGATCCGGGAAGAGATCGTTCGCGTCAATAAATTCCTGCCCGACCACGCCCAGATCCGCCGCTTTGCGAACTTTCCCAAGGAACTCGATCCGGACGAGGGCGAATTGACGCGCACCCGCAAGCTGCGCCGCGAGTTCCTGTTGCAGCGCTATGCCGAACTGATCGACGGCCTTTACGCCGGCAAGGATCGTGTGACGTTCGCGATCCCCGTCACGTACCAGGATGGACGTCAAGGGACGATGGCAGCCAACGTGCTGGTGCACTCCATCGACGCGTCACCGCCAGTTGCCACGCCGGCCCCAACGCGGCGCAAAATGAGCGGGGTGTCATGATCGACTTTCTCAATTATCTTATCAACGGTTCGTTGGTTGGGTTGCTCTACGCCCTTATCGCGATGGGCTTCATCGTCATCTACCGCGCCTCGAAAGTTTTCAATTTCGCGCAAGGCGAACTCGTGGTGTTCGGCGGCTTCATCGTCTGGTGGATGGTGATTGAGACCGGACTGCCGCTGGTCGTAGCCCTTCCGCTGGCGATGTTACTGTCGGCGCTGTTCGGCCTAATCATCGAGCGCATCTTTTTCTCGCGTCTGGTCGGCGAATCCGCCTTCGCGATGGTAATGGTGACGATCGGCCTACTGATCCTGATCAGAGGTCTCATCCTTGTGATGTTCGGGCCGCAGGTCAGGCCGTTCCCGGTCATTTTCTCGCTGAAACCAGTTATCATCGGCGACGTCCTGATTCCCCGGTCGCTGCTGGTCGGCGCTGTCATCACGGTGGTTGTCGGACTGGGTCTGTCGTGGTTCTTCAACAACACACGCGCCGGACTCAAGATGACCGCGGTCGCGGAGGATCATCAGGTCGCATTGTCGATGGGCATCTCGGTAAAGCGTTCCATCGCCTTCGCCTGGGCGTTGGGCGCCGTGTTGTCGACCCTCGGCGCGATCATCTACCTCAGCGGCAAGTCTTTGAATTTCCTGGCGTCGGATATCGGACTTGCCGCGTTGCCGGTAGCATTGCTGGCCGGATTCGAGTCGATCGCCGGCGTCCTGCTGGCCGGACTGATCGTCGGCGCCATACAGGGACTCGTGACCGCCTATGTTGACCCGGTGGTCGGTGGAGCGGTCGGCTCGGTATTTCCGTTCGTGATCATGCTTGTCATCCTGTTTATCCGCCCGACCGGGATGTTCGGGTGGCGGACGATTGAAAGGGTTTGAGCGATGGATCCAGCCGGCATTTTCGCGACGAGCTTTGCACGCGACGCGGCGTTGGTGCGGACGCGCCCGCAGCAGATCGCGCTCGCCTTGTTTCTGGTCTTCCTGCTGCTATTGCCCGTCTTGTTCGGACCGCGGTTGCTCGCCATCTCCACGCTGATATTGATATTGTCGGTGGTTACCCTCGGCCTTCAGATCACCACTGGTTATGCCGGCCAGATCAATCTCGGCCAAGCCGCCTTCATGGGCGTCGGCGCCTACACCACCGGCTTCCTGGCGACAAAACTGGGACTGCCGTTCTGGTTGACGATCCCGCTGGGTGGATGTTCCGCGGCTGTATTCGGCTTCATTTTTGGATTGTCGGCGGTGCGCATCAAGGGTTTCTACCTGGCGCTGACGACGATCGCCGCGCAAGCGCTGTTTCATTTCTTCGTCCTGAACCTGCCCTGGTTCGGCGGCTCGAACGGGTTGACGCTCGACCCTGCTACCCTGTTTGGGTTCGCCTTCGTGACGGATACCTCGATCTACTATCTCTGTCTTGCCGTCGCAGCCCTCATGACTTATGGCGCCTACGGCATCGTGCGCGGCCGGTTTGGACGCGCATTTGTAGCCGTGCGGGACGACGATGTAGCAGCCGGAATTATGGGCATAGACATCGTGGCCACCAAGGCAACCGCGTTCCTAGTCGGCGCGTTCTATGCCGGCGTCGGTGGCGGATTGTGGGCCTATTTCGTTCGCTTTGTCGCGGTCGATCAGTTCACGCTGTTCAATTCGATATGGTTCATTGCGATGATAATCGTCGGCGGCATGGGGGCCATCACGGGCGCTCTCGTCGGCGTCGTCGTCATCAAATGCATTCAGGAGGGATTTGTGTCGTTGGGACCATCCGTGGTCTCGCAATTTCCTTCGATCGGCGGCGACGTCGTGTTTGCCCTGATGAATGTGTTTCTCGGGAGCGTCATCGCGGCGTTTCTGATTTTCGAGCCACGTGGCCTGATGCATCGATTTGATATCCTGAAGCGGTCGTACCGAATGTGGCCGTTTCCCTACTAAGTGCGACGAAGCCACCACAGCATGACGGTGTCTCTTATCACAAATATTACGGGAGGACTTGGACATGAAAAACAGACTTTTGAAATGGATCGCAGGCCCCGCAGCTGCGGCAGTCATCGTGACCGCGACGCCGGCATCAGCGCAGACAACTTACAATATTGCCTCGCTCGCCGATTTCACCGGACCCTACGCTGACATCATGAAGGATCTTGTCGGCGCCCGACGAGCTGCCATCGATTGGTGGAATGACGAAGTCGGCAAAGGACTGGGCATCAGGATCGGGATTAAGGACTATGACTGCCGTTACGACGCGGCGCAGACCGCGAGCCTTTGGCCTGGCATCAAGGCCGAGCTCAATCCGGTGGTCATTCTAGGTGTCGGCGGACCCGATGTCGCGGCCCTGCAAGGTCGGCTTCCGGCGGACAAGGTACCGATGTTCATGTCCACCGGGTCTTACGGATACGTCTGGAAGCCCGATCCTTGGGTCTTCAACCCGCGTCCGACCTACGGCCACGAGGCTTCGGCGTTCTACGAATGGTTTCGAGGCGCCCGCGGCATCAAGGGTCCGCTGAAGGTCGCGATCATTTCGTCGGAAGCTTCGCCCGCTTATGTCGATATCGCCAAGGGCTCGGAAAAATTCGCCAAGGATAATCCCGACAAGGCCGAGATTGTCGAGACGATCTACACGGAAGTTCAGCCGACCGACCTTACGACGCAGGTCGGGCGACTGATCCGTAAAGGCGTCCAAGTCATCAACATCCAGACAAACACGGCAGCGGTCGTGGCTACAAGGCGCGCACTCCAGGCGCTCGGCAAAACCGACATCCCAATCATGATGAGCTCGCACAACGGCCTGATTGCATCGGGCAAAGCAATTGGCGGAATGAAGGACCTGGAAGGCGATTACGAGGTCTATGGCATGGCGGTGCCAACCGACCAGAAAAGTAGGGCTCACGACTTCCAGCAGATGCTGGTTGCGAAGTACAAATCGCAGGCGAATTGGACGCTCGCGAGCATCCAGGGGTTTAATCAGGCGCTGGTTGCGCTGAGAGCGATCGAAGCCGCGGCGCGGAAAGTCGGCGCGGACAAGGTCACCGGCGAGGCTGTTCGCAACGCGCTCTTGGCCACGCCACTGACGAGCGAACAGACATTCGGAATTCTGCCGAACCTGACCTATACCAACGAAGCACCGTTTCCAGTCTCGGGCCTGACGGTTAACGTCGCGACCATCAAGGACGGTAAGTACGTCATCGCCGGCGAGAATGCGCCGGTGCCGGTTATCAACAAATGGTAACTCCTTTTGGCAAGCCGGAGCGCGCGAGTGCTCCGGCTATGGGGATGATCGATGCTTCAGCTTAGCAATGTCGAGGTTCTCTATAGCGACGTCATCCTCGCGGTGAAGGGCATCACCCTTGCCGTGCCCAAGGGATCATGCGTCACGCTTCTGGGCGGCAACGGGGCAGGCAAGTCGACCACGCTCAAATCAATCTCGAACGTGCTGATGACAGAAGACGGCAAGGTAACATCGGGTGCGATTTCCTTTGAAGGTTCGCGAATCGATGGCGGCGATCCAGCGAGGATTGTCCGCACCGGAATTGTGCATGTCATGGAGGGGCGCCGCGTCCTGAGCCACCTGACGGTCGAGCAGAACCTGATTGCCGGCGGGCACATGGAGAAGTCGACGCAGGCCATGCGTCGGCGTTTGGATGGCGTCTACGATCGTATCAAGCGCCTCGCCTCGTTGAAGGCGCGCACTACCGGATATCTGTCTGGCGGCGAACAGCAGTTGGTTGTGATCGGACGCGCCCTGATGGCCAACCCGAAGCTCATCATGATCGACGAACCGTCGCTGGGGCTCGCGCCGATGATGGTCGACGAGGTTTTCGGCGTTCTGCGCTCCCTGAAAGACGAAGGCCTAACGCTGCTGATCGTCGAACAGAATACTCGCGTGGCGTTGGACCTCGCCGATTTCGGATACGTCATGGAAGACGGGCGTATCGTCTTGGAAGGCAAAGCGGCGGACCTTCGCACAAACGAGGACATCCGCGAATTTTACCTCGGCCTCAACCTTGAAGGCGAGCGCAAGAGCTATCGCAACATCAAGCACTATCGGCGCCGCAAGCGGTGGCTCGGGTAGCAAGGGCGCCGAAGGTAGTTCAGCGACCGATGAACAACGGCTTGCGCTTTTCCTCGAACGCGGCAAGTCCCTCTTTCAAGTCGTGGCTGCGGGCATGAACTTCGCAGGCGAGCAATTCGAGCCTCAGCGCAACGTCCTTTGGCTGCTCGAGACCGTCGGCGACCAGCGCCTTCATGCGGCGCAGCACCAGCGAGCTCTTGGAACCTAGCTTGGCGACTAGGCGTTCGACCGCCCCTGTCAGTTCGCCATCGTCGACGACCTCGTTGACCAGACCGCAGGCAACCAAGTCGTCGGCCGGTATGAAATCGCCGGTGAACAGCAGGTACTTCGCGCGGGTTGGACCGATCTTCCGCGGCAATCGCACTGAACCGCCACCGCCCGGCAAGATGCCGAAATTGGCATGCGCGTCGCCAAGCTTGGCGGACCGCGCTGCAATAACTAGATCGCAGCACAACACCATTTCCAAACCGCCCGCCAGGGCCAATCCATTGACCGCGGCGATCACCGGCCGCGGACAGGTTTCAAGACGGGCCATCATGTCGAGAATGGTGTCAAGGAATCGCGCCCCACTGGCTTCGTCGCTCTGCGTCGCGCTGTTGACGTATTTCAGATCGGCGCCTGCGCAGAAGGCGCGGCCGGTGCCGATTAGCACCACAGCCTTAATTGCCGGATCGTCGGCGAGCGCCAGCGCGGCGGTAATGCCAGCTACCATGTCGGGCGTGATGGCGTTGAGCGCCGCGGGCCGATTGAGCATCACCCATACTGCGCCGGCACGTACGTCTACCAGAACGCTTTTCTCCGACATCATTTTCTCCGATACCATCGCTGTTTCCCTTACTGAAGAAAGTGTTGACCGGCGAGTCAATAAAGTATTTATTGAGTAAGACTATAGACCAACAATTGCAGTTCACAAGCTCAAGCTCTGCGCATCCAGAAAGAATGTCGTTATGTTGCAGCTTGATGGCATCCGTATTGTTAGCCTGGCGGGGCAATATCCTGGGCCCTACGCGACGCTTCTGTTGGCCGATCTGGGAGCCGACGTCATTATGGTCGAACGGCCGGGGGTCGGCGATCCCGCCCGGCAATTTCCGGCATTCCATGCCGCACTCAATCGCAACAAGCGCTCTGTCGCGCTCGATCTGAAGGCCGATGGCGACAAGCAACGGTTCCGGGATCTCGTCGCCAGCGCGGACGTGCTGCTGGAAGGTTTTCGCCCCGGCACCATGCAGCGCTTGGGCCTGTGTTTTCAGTCAATGGCCTCGATCAATCCCCGTCTCGTCTACGCGTCGATCTCCGGCTTCGGACAGACCGGCCCCTACCGCGACCGGCCGGCCCATGATCTGTCCTATCAGGCGCTCGCCGGATTCCTGTACGTCCAGGCCGCAAACCGATCGACCCAGGCGCCAAGCGACATTGCGGTCGGAGATCTTTCGTCGGGCATGTTCGCGGCGCTCGGCATCCTGGCAGCGCTGCTGGCACGCACACGCACGGGAAAGGGCGCCTATATCGACGTCTCGATGACCGACGGATTGCTATCGTGGATGTCGGTCATGGTTGGCCCGGTAATGAACGGCGAACCGCTCGCCGACATTGCGGCTGAGCCTGCCTACGGCCTGTTCGAATGCCGGGACGGCAAGCTGCTCTCGCTGTCGATCGCGCATGAGGACTGGTTCTGGCGACCGCTTTGCGAGCTGATCGGTATGGAGGACGTCGCCGATTTGAAGCGCGCGCAACGAACCCAGCGGGAAATCGAGCTGGTCGCGCGCATCGGCAAGGCCATCGCTGCCGCACCGCGCTCGCAATGGGCTGAAAAGCTCGATGCCGCCGGTATTCCCTGGGGTCCCGTCAATACTATCGACGAGGTCGCGGCCGATCCGCACTTTCTCGAACGCGGGCTGTTCCGCGAACTGGCCGATAGCAACGGCAGGCGCCGTCGCTATGTAGCCCAACCCCTGATTTTCGACGGCCGTCATCCCGGACCGACGCGAGGCGTACCCGCGCTCGGCGAACACACTGATGAGGTGCTGGCGGAACTGACGCGCACAACATGAAGCCTGACAATGGGAGCCGTAGGCATGGAAGAGATTTACGCCGTGGGAGTTGGCATGACGCCGTTCGGCCGCCTGCTCGACAAGGACATCAAGACGATGACGAAAGAGGCGGTCAGCGCGGCGCTCGCTGATGCCGGCATCCAGGCGACCGCGTTAGAAGTGGCTTATTTTGCCAATGCGTCACAAGGGCACATGGAAAAGCAGCATATGGTTCGCGGCCAAGTCGCATTGCGGTCGATGGGAATTGGGCAGATCCCAGTCGTCAATGTGGAAAATGCTTGCGCCAGCGGCAGCTCCGCACTGAACCTTGCTGCCATTTTTTTAAAGGCAGGCGAGGGAGACATCGCGCTCGCGGTGGGCGCCGAGAAAATGTTCTCCAGGGATCGCGAGCTGATGCTCGGCGCTTTTGATGGCGCGTGGGACGTTAGCCACAAGGACGAAATTGGCAAGCGGCTCATGAAGCTCGGCGAAGGCATCGATCCGCCGCCGGGCACGACTTCTGATAAGCCCTATAGTGTATTCATGGATGTCTATGCGGCCTTCTCCCGCTACCATATGGCGACGTTCGGAACAACCCAGCGCCAGATTGCCGCTGTCGCCGCCAAGAACCACCAGCACTCTGTTGAAAACCCGTTGTCGCAATATCGTGCGCCCTATTCCATCGAGGAGGTACTGAGCGCTCCGCCGATCACCTATCCGCTGACGCTGCCGATGTGTTCGCCGGTTTCCGACGGCGCAGCCGCGGTCGTACTAGCAACCGCATCGGGACTGAAGCGCTACGGCATCGACCGGTCGCGCGCGATCCGGGTCCTTGCATCCGTGGTCCAGACGGGCAGCGATCGCGACCCATCGGACTTCGTAAACCATTGCACCGCGCGTGCCGCCAGACGCGCTTACGAAATGGCGGGGGTCGGTCCTGCCGATATCTCGGTTGCCGAGGTGCACGACGCCACCGCCATGGGTGAGATCATTCAGATTGAAAATCTCGGATTGTGCGCTTTCGGCGACGGCGGCGCCATCAGCGAGCGCGGCGAAACCACCATCGGAGGTCGCGTGCCGGTCAATCCGTCCGGAGGGCTGGAATCCAAAGGGCATCCGGTCGGCGCCACCGGCCTCGCACAAGTCTACGAACTTGTCGCGCAGCTGCGCCATGAGGCCGGTCCCCGCCAGGTCGACGGCGCGCGGCTGGCGATCGCGGAGAATGGCGGCGGATTGCACGGCATCGAAGAGGCGGTGGCCTGCGTCACCATCCTGGGCAAATAAAAGAAAACGGAGATACTTATGGAGCTTCATGGCAAAGTCGCCGTCGTGACCGGCGCAGCCTCCGGCCTGGGACTCGCGACCTGCAAGGTGCTGGCCGCTGCCGGCGCTCGGATCGCCGGTTTCGATCGCGACGAGAATAAGCTGCAGGCACTTAAGGCGAACCTGGGCGAGGCGTGCCTGACGCGTATCGTCGATGTGGCCGACGAGGCCAGCGTGAGGGACGGGATCGCAGCAGCCGTCACTGCGTTCGGCGGTGTTCATGTCGCGGTGAATTGCGCCGGCGTCGCGGATGCGGCCAAAACCGTATCAAGGGGCGAACCGTTCCCGATCGCGACCTGGAACAAGGTGATCGCAATCAACCTGACCGGCACCTTTAATATCATCCGGTTTGCCGCGCTTGCGATGGGTAAGAACACGCCTGACGCCCAAGGCGGCGAGCGCGGCGTCATCGTCAACACGGCTTCGGGCGCGGCGTCCCAAGGACAGATCGGTCAAGCCGCCTACAGCGCCAGCAAGGCCGGCGTGATCGGTCTGACCCTTCCAGTGGCGCGCGATCTGGCGCCGCTGGGCATCCGCGTCGTCTCGATCGCACCGGGCCTGTTCGACACGTCAATGGTCGCAGGCATGCCGGACAACGTGTCAGAGCCCATTATCAATCGCATGATCCTGTATCCGAACCGGATGGGGCAACCGTCGGAATTTGCCAAGCTGGTGCAACATATCGTCGAGAACTCGTACCTAAACGCGACGACACTCGCTCTCGACGCCGGTGCCCGCATGCAGGCGCGCTGAAAACCCTTTCTTTTGGCAACCGGTACCCTAACGTGCCGCCCGGTGGACTGCGCAGATATCTCTCACTCCTCTTCATCGCGACGCATGAAGCATGGCGCCGGCTAGCAGAAAACCATGATTTGCGAATCCGATATCGACAATGTCATCTATCCTGCGGAGGTCTTCGGAATCGGCGCAAGCCTTCTCGCCCAGACACTCGACCGTCCTTACGAGAATCCCAATGACCACGGCGGCTTCAACGCCGCCCGTGAGATCAGTCCGAAGCTATAGAACGATATCTGGAGCGCGGGATGGGGAGTCTGTGGTGTCAAGGACATCATTCCGGTCGCAGAGCTATGCGCATGGCTGCAGCGAGATTGAACGAGGGCATTCACCATCTTCCGCTGAAGCAAGATAAGGCAACTTGCCGGACCCGATGCGATGATCTTTACTGTCACGCCCGCCCGTGCATCGATTTGACCGCCGCCCGGTCGATCTCGCCTTTCGCCGTCCTGGGTAGGTCATCAACGAACACGATGTGCTTCGGCCGCTTGTAACGGGCGATCTTTTCGCCCACGAAGTCGATAATCTCGTCGGCTGTCGCGTTTCTCGAAGCACGCCGCACGCAAACCGCCTTGATCGCCTCGCTCCATTGCGGATCCGGTACGCTAATGACCACAACGTCGGAGATCGCCGGATGCTCGCGTATTACGTTCTCGACTTCGGCAGGATAGACATTTTCACCCCCGGTCTTGATCAGTTCTTTTTCAGGCGCGCGGCCGACGTACCAAAGATAGCCGTCGGCATCGAAATAGCCGATGTCGCCGGTATGGTGCCAGCCGTTGCGGAATGTCGCGGCCGTGTCGGCCTCTCTGTTCCAGTATCCCTTGAACACGGTCGGGCCACGCAAGACGATTTCACCGGTCTCGCCGGTTGGCCTCGGTCGGTCGTCGCCATCGACGACCTCGATGTGGTGCCAGAACAGCGGCCGGCCCGCGGATTTTGGACGGTCACGATACGGCGAAAGCGTTGCAAGCCCCGAGGTTTCCGATTGACCGAACGCCACCCAAAACGTTGCGTTTGGCCACTCAGTCTCGAAGCGCTCGATGGTCACCGGGGTATCAAGACCAGTCACGGCGCGCAGCGATGCCAGTTGCCCTGGTTGGGCCTGATCTAGAATATTACCTAGCATCGGCGCGAACTCGGACATCACGGTCACTTTTTCGGACGCGATATCGCGTGCGGCCTGCGCGGCCTCGAATTTTGCGGTGATGAGGCTGGCGCCGCCCGCCTGTTGCACTGCAAGCATCAGACCGAGCCCAGCGAGATGAAACAGCGGCAGCACGCCGAGATTGACATCACGCTCATCGAGCTTCCATGCCTGCACCAGTGAACTCTGTGCCATCAGCATGCCTGTCTGCGAGAGCAGCGCGCCGCGTGGACGGCCGCCAACGGCCGCAGTGTGAATGATGGCGAAGACATCCTCGCCGCTGATGGCGGCCTCAGGAAGGCAAACATCGGTCTCCGACAGTTCCGAAAACGGTATCAGCGAGCTGTGAACAGGCCCTACACCGACGAAGTATCGGACCGAAGGCAACGATCCCCTCAGGGCCACGATCGCATCATGATATTCAGCGCCAGCGATGACAACGCACGGAGCGCCGTCGGATAGTACAAAGGCGATCTCATCCGGATTAAGACGGAAGTTAACCGGAAGCAGGATCGCGCCGAGCAGCGCGACCGCACCGATCAGATCCACCATCTCGAGTGAATTCTGAGACAGAACGCCGATGCGATCGCCGGAACTTACACCGAGGCGCGCAAGACCCGCCGCCAATCTCTCGACGCGTCGCAAGTATTGCGCATGCGTTATGCGCTCTCCTTTAAACAGGAAAGCAGGGTAATCGGGAAAACATTCTGCGTTGCGGCGATAAACATCGCCCAATGTGAAGTTCCGCAAAGCCATGAGTTCGTCCTCAAGAATATTTCTGTCTGGCTGATTGGCGTTTCGACCAACGTATTACGCGCGAACCTTAGTCACCCATACAATACTCCCTATCATTTCGCTTACTTGCGATAATTGTGTCCTCCCCTCGCGGAAAGTAGGTGGGCCTCGTTCCCGCCCTTTTCATTGGCAAGCTCGGCCGATAATTGACTTCATGGTATATCAATTGACTTTTGAGTAATATATTTATATTTTTATGACGCGGCGATCAGATGATTTCGACTGCGATCGTTTCGGGAGGGCTAATGACGACGATTTGGACGCCGGAGCTGCGCGCCTTTCGCGACGATGTGCGTGCCTTTTGCGAGGAGAACCTGCCGGCGGACATCCGGCTCAAGGTCCTCGCCGGCGTTCCGCTCACAAGGCCGGACCACATGCGCTGGCAGGACATCTTGGCTGGGAAGGGCTGGCTGGTGGGATTCTGGCCCCGCGCCTACGGCGGCTGCGACTGGAGTGCCGCGGAAACCTATGTTTTTCAGGAAGAAACGACCTCTTCCGGCGCGCCATGGCTCCTGCCTTTCGGCGTCAACTACGTCGGGCCGGTCATCTACACGTACGGCTCGACAGATCAGAAGGCGGAGCATCTACCCGGCATTACCTCCAACGAGGTATTTTGGTGCCAGGGTTACTCCGAACCTAACGCGGGCTCCGATCTGGCAGGGCTGAAAACCCGCGCTGTGCGTGATGGCGAATACTACATCGTCAATGGAACGAAAATCTGGACCACGATGGCTCATTGGGCCGACTGGATCTTCTGCCTCGTGCGAACCGACGCCGCCGCCGTCCCGCAGCGGGGCATATCGTTCCTGCTGATAGATCTCCGAACGCGGGGAGTAACTATTCAGCCCATTAAGTCCATCGAAGGCGACAGCCATCTCAATCAGGTCTTCTTTGAGGATGTACGCGTGCCGGCGAGGAACCTGGTCGGCGAGGAGAACAAGGGCTGGACTTACGCCAAATTCTTGCTTGGGCACGAGCGCGTACTCTCTGCCGAGGTCGGCAAGGCGCGACGCTATCTGAGGCGGATCAAGCGGCTTGCCGCGCGCAACGGCAAGAACAACAGCCCCCGCTTGAAGGACCGGCTCTCCCGCTTTGAAGTGGACCTCCTCGCGCTTGAGCAAACGACGTTGCGGGTCCTTGGCGCGATCCTCGCCGGGGAGGCGCGCGGTCACGAAGCATCGGTCCTAAAGATCCGCGGCTCGGCAATTCTGCAGCAGATTTCTGATTTCGCTGTCGACGTGCTGGGAACCGAAGCGCTCTCCTACGATCCCGAATGGCTGCGAGAGAACGCCGGCATGCCACTCGAGGAGATCGAGAGCATGGGTGTAGTTTCGGAAGCTCTTTATACGCGTGCCCCCACGATCTGGGGCGGCAGTAACGAAATACAGCGCAATATCCTGGCCAAGCATGCGCTCGGTCTCTGAAGGTTCACGAGCATGGTATTCTCACTCACTCCCGAGCAAGCGATGCTTCAAGAATCGGCCAGCCGCTTCTTAGGCGACCGGTACGACGACGCGGCTCGCCGCCGCTTCCGCGCGGAGGATGCGGGATTCAGCCTCGACATCTGGCAAGAGATCGCCCGGCTCGGCTGGCTCGGCTCAGGTTTCTCGGAACAACGCGGCGGCTTCGGGGGCGGGCCTATCGAGACGATGATCCTCATGGAGGCGGCCGGCAACGCGCTGATGTCGGAGCCCCTTCTCGGCTCCATGGTGCTGCCCGGGTCGGTGCTCGCCGAAGCCGGCAGCTACGACGATCTCGCGCATCTCATCGAGGGCAAATCGCTGTTTGCCGTCGCCTGGGATGAGCCGGAGCAACCTTCCGCGCTCGAACCTGCAACGGTCGCTGAGCCGTGCGGCGATGGCCTCGCGATCCACGGGGAGAAGAAGCTGGTGCTCGGCGGCCAAATCGCAGACGTACTGCTCGTGACTGCCAAGCTCGACGGTCGTCTTGCAATACTGCGTGTTCAGTCCGATGTCGGCGGCGTCGACGTGCGCACCCATCGGACCCTCGATGGCGGCAAGGCCGCGAACGTACGTTTCGACAGTGCCCGCATAGATCGCTCGGATGTCCTCGCCAGCGGGAACGAGGCTCCGGCGGTCGTCTCGGAGATGCTTGCCCGCGCGATTGCGGCCGCCTGCGCTGAGTCCCTAGGCGCCGCCCGCAACCTGCACGACCGCACGCTTGATTATCTTAAGCTGCGCGTCCAGTTCGGCCGCAGGATCGGAGAATTCCAAGCGCTGCAGCACCGAATGGCCGACATGTTCATTGCGCTGGAGGAAGCCCAATCGCTGTCGATGATGGCAACGGCGGCCCTGGAAGAGCCAAATGGCGATCATCGCGACCGCATTCTGTCGGCCGCCAAGATCGGCGTCATGGGGCGCGCCATGCACATCGGACGAGAAGCCATCCAGCTTCACGGCGGCGTCGGCATGACTGACGAACTGCCGATCGGTGACGGTTACAAAAGGATCAAGTCGCTGAGCCTGATGTTCGGCGACGAGGATTTTCACCTTGACCGCATGAATTCGCTCGCTGTCTAAGCTGCGAGCACAAGAACAACAAACGGAAGGAAAGACGAAATGAGCCTGTTCGACACCTACAAATGTATCAGTTTCTCGCGTGAGGGTCGAATCCTCACCATCACACTCAATCTTCCCGAGACCCTGAACGCGGTAAATGCCGAGCTTCACACCGAGCTTGCGCGTGTCTTTATTGACGCGGCGGACGACCCGGATTCTGATGTCGTAGTTCTCACCGGCGCGGGACGCGCCTTCTGCGCCGGCGGCGACGCTGATTGGATGCAGTCAGCGATTGACAGGCCTGCCGGTTTCGAGCGCACGGCCATCGAGGCGAAGCGCATCATCTTCAGCCAGCTCGACCTGGAAAAGCCGCTTATCTGCCGCATGAACGGTCATGCGATGGGCCTGGGTGCTTCCCTGGCCCTGACTTGCGACGTGGTTATCGCAAACGACAAGGCCAAGATCGGCGATCCCCACGTCTCGATCGGTCTCGTAGCCGGCGACGGTGGGGCGGTGCTGTGGCCCCAGATGATCGGCTATCTGCGTGCCAAAGAATACCTGCTGACCGGCGATCCGATTCCCGCTGTCGAGGCGGCGCGCATGGGCCTGATCAACCGGGCGGTCCCGGCCGAGGCGCTCGACGAGGAGGTTTATTCGCTCGCGCGGCGCATCGCAGGCGGGGCGCGCAAGGCGATCCGCTGGACGAAAGTCGCGACGAACATTGGCCTCAAGCAGCTCGCCCATTCGATCATGGATACCGGCGTCGCCTACGAGATCAATTCCAACATCTCGCGGGACCATGCGGAGGCCGTCGCGGCCTTCCGGGAAAAGCGCAAGGCCCTCTTCTCGGGCGACTGAGGGGACCATTCGCATCACCGCTTCAATGCCAGGCGAGAGGATCAAGACACTGACAAGCGAATCTTATGTCGTCTTACAGGCTGGTGAAACGCAGTCCCAAGTTGTTGTGAGGAGCACCTAGGGCTGGGTGAAAACGCCAGGTGCGGCGCATGTCTATGCTCAGCAGGTGCATTTCGTGGAAGCGTTACCAAAGACGCCAAGCCGGAAGTTGCGGCTCTTCATCCTGCGCCAAAGGCGGCGCGATGAACGGGTTGCTTCCGCCAACGGAGGCAGTGAATGAAGGGCGATATTCCGCTGCACATTTTGTCAGGCTCATCACCGGAGATCTCCAAGCAACATCCAAGCGCGCCGGTGATCGAGGCCGTGGTGAACCGACGGTCAGTGCGGCGCTTCCAGTCAACGCCGATTCCCATGAACGTGATCAAAGCAATCCTGTCTGCTGCCTCACGCGCTCCGTCGGGTACCAACTTCCAGCCTTGGCACGTCCATGTCGTGACAGGGGCGACCCGGGAAAATCTTACCCGCGCCGTTACGCGAGCAGCGGAGGTCGGAGACCATTCCCTCGAATACCATTATGCTCCTGCGCCCGTGCCGGAGCCCTATCTCTCGCGCCGGCGGAAGGTGGGATTTGAATTGTATAAACTGTATGGCATTGCACGCGACGATTTCGGCGCACGCAAGCGGGCCGTGCTGCGCAATTTCGAATTCTTTGGCGCGCCGGTTGGTCTGTTCTTCACCATGGACAGAAGCCTTGTTCTGGGATCCTGGCTCGACTGCGGGATGTTCATGCAGAACGTAATGATCCTTGCCCGAGCGCATGGACTGGAGACCTGCGCGCAACAGGCTTGGTGTGAATACGGGCGCGTCGTACACGAGCAGCTCCGCATCCCCGATACTCACATCGTGCTCTCTGGAATGGCGCTCGGCCATTCCGATCCCGATGCGCCAGAGAACACGCTGATCAGTGATCGCGTGAGTACCGAGGAATTCGCTGTCTTTCATCAGTAAGCATTCGAGAGGCCTGATGGCGCCGTTGATAGGAATGACGGCCGTTCCACGATGCCGAAGCCAGCGTGCCGCCATTTTGCCGGGAAGAGCGTAGGCCCGCATGGCCGGGAATATGCGATGGGTCTTCTTAGTGAAGGCCAGGCGTCATAGCTTCGCCCGTTCAAATATGGACTGGCGAAATCACACCGCAAAGAACGGAAACCTCGGGAGAAGTGCTTCATCGGCGCAAAGCCGCATTTGCCGGCAGAAACTCATCTCCAGGCGGCCCGAGACAACAGAGTTGAGGGGGATGCATGATAAGGCAAGGGGGCTCTTTGCAGGGGTTTGACCTCCGTGCCATGGATGACCGTACTTGGAGTGGTTCTGCAGTCACCGGTTCTGCCGTTCATGATCGTCCCTGTGCATTATTAGGACACCAATTCCCGATAGCGGCTTGGCAGCAAGCGCCCCATGCCGCCGGTCATGTTCCACCCGCCGCAGCCGAAACGATGTCGCTCAGGCACCATTTTCCCGGTGGAGTCGTTGCAAGGAAGCAGCCGAGCAATTTCGATCTTCATTACTGCCCGCTGCCTTTTCGCGGACAGTTCATTCGAGCCATCCTGGCGTATGCGGAAAAAGCTGGACCGAGCCCGACCCGTACCCCAATGCCGATTTGATGAGGCGCGAACTACGCGATCAGCGAATCGCCTTTTTCGGGCCGCCGGTGCAAATTTGCAGCGCAGCGGATTTCCGACGTCTCAGTTGCCAGTGATCGTCCCTATCTGAGCAACCAGACCTGGTGTCCGGCTCGATGAAGAGCGGACGCGGACTGCCAAGGTGGTAAACGGCACCAACAACGTCCTCGATGAAGTGCCCCTGAACGGTGGCCGCGCGTCCGGTCAAACTGCGCCGGCAGTGTTCGAAAGACTGCTTCAACAACTCCCACGTGGGCAGCCGCGCGCGGCACCGGTTTTGAGGACCCGTTGGTAGAAAGCGTGAGCGCGCAACGTCTCGCGTACTGCAACGCGAACCTAGCAGACCGACGCGTTTGGCGGAGTGGTGCGGCCGCTGTTAATCGCCCCTTGCTCTGGGGTGTTGAAACTCAAGAAAGATCTGGATCATCTGACGCGAACGCTTTGCAGCGACGAGTGCCAGGCATTCCGGTCCGAATTTTTAACAAACTTGACATACAACCAACAAGAGACAGAATGGGGGAGAGCCCTGACCACCAATGGGCCAAAGAGACATGGACTGGCGAAATCACACCGCAAAAAACGGAAACCGCGGGAAACACTGTAAGGAGGAAACCAAAATGCCCAGATACAATCGCATATCTTTGCTCATAAAAGCCTGCGCGCTGACGATAGTGTTGTGCTTAACGCCCGCGGTGGCAGACGCAAACGACTATCCGACAAGGCCAGTCAAGATTGTCTTGGGTTTTTCTGCAGGCGGTGGAGTGGACCTAATCGGCCGAATAATTGCGGAGCGACTGTCGACACTACTTGGACAGCAGTTCATCGTGGAGAACAAGGCAGGAGCCAGCGGTACAATTGCAGCGGCTACCGTCGCAAAGGCCGATCCTGACGGCTACACCATCCTGCTTGTTATCGAAAGCCATGTGATCAGTCCTATAACGTTAGCGCCGTTAGCGCCGTTGGCATACGATCCGGTGAGTGACTTCGTGCCGATCGGTCTGGTCGGACGCTCGCCGCTCCTTATGGTCATTAATGGGAAGGTGCCAGCCAAGGACTTCGCGGAATTCATGAAGTTTGCGAAAGAGGTGCCTAACGGACCCACGGTTGCTCATATCGGTCCAACGTCGTCGAACTACCTGGCTGCAGTCAGTCTTTCTCAAAAATCCGGCGTTAAGTTCTCCTTAATCCCCTATCGAGGAGGCGGGCCCGCGATCAGTGACCTCGTGGCTGGGCACGTCCAAGTCTTGTTTATGTCGCAGGGATCGGCGCATCAGTATACCAAAGGCGGCGAACTTCGGGCGCTTGCGGCGGCGTCGACTAGGCCTGTTCCTCTGTACCCTGAGTTACCGACACTGCGCTCGCTGGGATATGATGTCGTCGCAGAGCTTTGGTTCGGATTTGTCGCTCCGGCCAAAGTGCCGAAGGAAGTAGTCAAGCGACTGGAAGATGCACTTGCCGACGTCCTCGCGCAACCTGCAGTGCAACAGCGTCTAGCCGATCTTGGAGTCGTCCTCACCCCAATGAAGTCAGCGGCCTTCGGCGAATTTCTCGCAGAACAAACCAAGTTTTGGGAAGAGAACAAGGGTGTTATGACGGAATCGGAGAAATAAGAGCCGCGCGTGTAAACGCTGCCTTTCAGGCAAGGTCAACCTTGCTTCGCACTTCGGCGGTAAGTCGGCATCTTGCGCGCGATAAATCTTGGCTTCACATAAGAAAAAATGGATTTGGATCATGAAAACACGCGCCGCTCGCGAACTACGAGCGAGTAAGAAATCTGATCTTTAAGACTCTCAGGAGCGAAGACCGAGGGAGCGAACCGCGCGGCGACATTCAAATGGCTGGCTCAAGGCTGCGTTGAGAGAGGATCTTAGCGTGTTCGCCCGGACGACCACTCCAAGTGTCTATTAGAGCGCCCTTCAGTCGGGGAGTTTCGATTTGTTGTCCGTAGGGCTAATCGCTTTTGAACGTCGTCGGGATCAACGCGGTTGGCGGCAACGCGAGATTCATCACCTCTCGATTGGCAAAGCTCGACCGAATGCGCGCCACGCGCGGTAAGCGCGACAGCTGGCAATCGGGGATGAGATCGTATGGCGTCTCCATCGATCGAAAGGGGAAGGATCAGGCCATGACAATCAAGCGGTTCGATCGCAGACCTGAATGGGCTTATCAGGAAATACCCTGATATCGAGAAGTCTCATATCAAGCTTGGCTGTCAGGCGTGCGTGTTTTGGACCGCGTCCTGCGGCCGTGGCCGGCAAAACGGTTTGCCAGCGCACAACACTAGACCCGCTGGCGTTGACAAACCCGAAGTTATGCTGGATTATTTCAGCGAAAAGATTTCGCCTAGCGAAAAGTTATGATTGTACAACCCATGCTCGCTGCGGGCCGTCAGCCATCACCGCGCTCACGCGCAAGGTTCCGATGAACCGCAAGAGGTCGCATCCGATGACCGGATGCGTTTAACGAAAGGCTACGGAATGTCTGAATCGGAAGTCGTCAAGGTTGAACGCTACAACGGCGTGTCGACGATCATCATGAACCGTCCTCACAAACGTAACGCGATGAGCCCCGAGCTCCATGTGGCTATGGATAGCACCCTGAAAGAACTCGAGAAGGACAACGATACCAAAGTTGTGGTGATCCGCGGCGCGGGCGGCACCTTCTCGGCGGGTCAGGACCTGAAGGAGTTCTTCCGCGCGATGGAAGACAAGCCGGCAGAAGCCAAGCACATTCAGGAGATCGCCAATCGCTGGCGGTGGGAGCGTCTCTACAATTACGAAAAGCCGACCATCGCGATGGTGGAGGGCTACTGCGTCGGCGGCGCGTTCATGCAGTTGCTGGCTACCGATTTCGCGATCGCCGCCGACAACGCGACTTTCTCTTTGTCGGAAGTTAACTGGGGCATTCTGCCTGGTGGCCTTGTCGGCAAGGTTGTTGCTGACTCCGTGCTGTACCGGCATGCGTTGTACTACGCTTGCCTGGGCGATGCCTTCGACGGCAAGGAAGCCGCGCGCGTCGGGTTCGTAAATTTCTCGGTTCCGCAGGACAAACTGGAAGCCGAAGTCGATAAGCTCGCGCAAAAACTCATGGCCAAGAGCCCCGCGGTGTTGACCGCGACGAAGCAGGCCATGCGGGCGGTGCGCACCATGGATTTCGGTCAGGCGGCCGATTATCTGTACGCCAAAAACGCTGCCATCCGCGCCAACGACCCTGAACAGTCCTACAAGACCGGCATGTCGCAGTTTCTCGACAAGAAGACGTTTCGGCCGGTGTACGAGCCCTTCAAGCTTGGTACGCTCCTGACCGATCAGAGCGTAAAGAAATAGATATGCCAGATGTGACAGCCCCGCTGAAGGGGATTAGGGTCGTCGAGCTGACGACCATGATCACCGGCCCCATGACGGGCCAGATGCTAGCGGATCTCGGTGCGGATGTCGTGAAGGTCGAACAGCCGGAAGGGGGAGACCCCTTCCGCAGCTTTCGCGGCGGCCTTTATAGCCCGCATTTCTGTGGCTACAATCGTAACAAGCGCAGTATCACCCTCGATCTCCGCGCGGAGGCGGGGGCGGGGACGTTTCGAAAGCTCATCGAGAGAAGCGACATCCTCATCGACAATGTTCGCGCCGGTGGCCTCGAGAGATTGGGTTTCGGCGACGTGGTCGTCCGGTCGATCAACCCGAAGCTCGTGCATTGCTCGATAACCGGTTTCGGCGCCGACGGGCCATATGCAAATCGACCGGCCTATGACGCCATCGCGCAGGCTCTGAGCGGCATGTCGAGTCTGTTCCTGGATACGGCTACTGCCGATATCACGGGGCCGACGACGGCCGATAACGTTACTGCGCATGTCGCCTGTCAGGGGATTCTTGCTGCGCTCGTGGGGCTCGGTCGTGGGCACGCTCCGCTTCGCGTTGAGGTCAACATGCTCGAGGCGACCATTGCTTCGTTCATGGCAGACCCTTTCGGATATCTGCATCAAATGGGTCTGGTTTCCGATCCGAAACTGAGGCCGCGAACGTCTCAGTCTTACGCGTTCGTCTGCAAGGATATGAAGCTCATCGCAGTCCACCTGTCTTCGCAGGAGAAGTTCTGGAAGGCGTTCGCTACGAGTATGGGGCGCGAGGAACTTCTTTCGGACACGCGCTTCGCCACGCGGCCCGACAGAATAGAAAACTATGCAGCGCTTCATCTTGCGCTTGCCAAAGATTTCCTCTTGCTGCCGCGCGCGGCATGGTTTGAGCGTTTGTCCGAGGCCGGATTGCCGGTTGCGCCGATCTACGACGTGAGCGAAGTGGAGAGCGATCCGCAAATCAGGCATTTGCAGACGTTCTGCGACGTTGAGCATCCAACGGAAGGGCGCGTGCGGACGATCAGACGTCCACTGCGGTTCGAGGGCCAACGCGACGATCAGCCGCTCAGCGCACCGCCGACGCTTGGCGAACACACGGCGGAAATCCTTTGCGAACTCGAAGAAGACACGGACAGCGCGCGGCTCTAGCGCGCTGTTTTGCTGGCGTTATGCGCGCCAGTAGATGCCTTTGATCCCGAAAGCAAAGCTTGCTAAGGAGCCAAAAGTGAACCCGACCTACACGCGTTTCTACATCGACGGTGCATGGGTAGACCCCATCGAGAAGCGGCCGTTCGAAGTTGTTGATCCGGCTACAGAAGAGGTTGTCGCGTATACCAGCCTTGGGAGTGCGGCCGACGTTGACCGGGCGGTACGCGCGGCGAGAACCGCTTTCCCCGCATATTCGCAAGCAAGCCGCGAAGAAAAGCTTGCACTTTTCGACCGGATCATCGCGGCCTTCGAAGCGCGCCTCGACCAGTTCGCAGAAGTGATTATGCAGGAGATGGGATCGCCCCTGTGGTTCGCGAAGTCAGTTCAAGCAATCACGGCGCTGGAGCATTTTCAGGAGCTTCGCAAGGTACTGGCGACCTATGAGTTCGGGCATATGCTGGGAACGACGCGTGTTGTGCGCGAGCCAATCGGGGTCTGTGGCCTCATCACGCCCTGGAACTGGCCGGTCAACCAGATCGCCTCAAAGCTCGCTCCGGCCCTGGCGGCTGGTTGCACCGTGCTGGTGAAGCCAAGCGAGGTGGCGCCCCTGAGCGCGATCGTGTTGGCGGAGGTTTTACACGAGGCGGGGGTACCAAAGGGCGTCTTCAATCTGGTTAATGGCGACGGGCCGACAGTAGGTGAGGCCATCTCCACTCATCCTGACGTCGATATGGTTTCGTTCACCGGATCGACCCGCGCCGGCATCATGGTCGCCAAGAGCGCGGCCGATACAGTGAAGCGCGTGCACCAGGAACTTGGAGGCAAGTCGGGAAATATCATTCTTCCCAGTGCCGACCTGCGGACGGCGGTGAGGGCCGGCGTGCTTCGCTGCTTCACAAATACGGGACAGTCTTGCCAGGCACCGACGCGGATGCTGATCCAGAAAGATAAGATGAGCGAAGCAGTTGCCTGCGCCAAAGAGGTTGCTGCAAAGGTCGTCGTGGGTGATCCGCGCCGTCCGGACACGGAAATGGGCCCGCTCGTTAGCAAGGCGCAGTTCGATCGCGTACAGCATTTCATTATGGTCGGAATGGAGGAGGGTGCGGAACTGGTGGCCGGAGGCCCCGGCCGGCCGGCAGGCGTCAACCGCGGCTACTATGTGCGCCCGACGATCTTTGCCCAGGTCGATCCGCAGTCCACCATCGCACAGCAGGAAATCTTCGGGCCTGTTCTGTCGATGATTGCATATGACGATGTCGAAGACGCCATCGCGATTGCGAATGGCACGGTTTACGGCCTGTCCGGTTATGTCTTCGCCGGCACGATCGAAGAGGCACGGGCGGTGGGTATGCGCCTGCGAGCGGGGCGTATTTATCTGAACGGCGCGCCGCACGGTAAGCTGCAGGACGTCTCGGCGCCATTTGGCGGGTACAAGCAGTCCGGCAATGGCCGCGAGGCAGGCTTCTATGGCCTTGAGGATTTTATGGAGATCAAGGCCCTTCTTGGTTTTGTACCGGCTTAGTGCCGCGTCCCGCCAATCCGGTTTGGTGGGACGTCGCCTATGCGGAAGACGCGCTGCGCTAGTTGCTTGCGTATTGCGCAAACACGTGCCGCGCCAAAGTAGTTTTGAGAACCTCTTCCGGCCCTTCTGTGATCATCATGCTGCGTGAATCGCGCCAGAACTTTTCGATCGGGAAGTCCGTGGTGAAGGCGAGGCCGCCGAACACCTGGATGCACCGGTCAGCTGCCATGAAGGCCATCCGGTCGCCGAGCAACTTCACCATATAGGCATCGGTGCGGACGTCTTCGCCTCGGTCGTATTTCCATGCCGCGTGATAGACCAGTGGCCTTAGCTGCCGCAGGTCGAGATAGGAATCGACGATGGGCCACTGAATGGCCTGCCGCTCTGCCAAGGGCTTTCCGAAGGTCTTGCGCTGTTTGGCGTAGGTCGCGCTCAATTCGAGACAGCGCTCGATGACCCCGATGGCGCGCGCGCCGTGCCGAATGCGGCCCGCGTTGATCCAGTCCTGCGCCAGCTTAAATCCCTCTCCTTCTTCGCCGATCCTCTTCCATGCCGGTACCCGCGCGTTGTCGAAAGAAATCTCGCAAGGCGCGTCGTCCATCATCATATGTTCGGTCCGAACGATCGACACTCCGGGCGTATCCATGTCGACGAGGAATGCCGTGATGCCCTTGCTGCCCTTCGAAGGATCGACGGTCGCGAGAACCTGCGCGAAATCCGCTTCATGCGCGTTTGTAATGAAGCGTTTGTAGCCATTGATGATGTAGTCGTCGCCGTCGCGCACGGCCCTCGTGCGAATGCCCGAGGGATCACTGCCCGCATCGGGCTCGGTGAGCGCAAAGCAACAGTCCTTTTCGCCGGCAATGACGGGCATGAGGTAGTCGGTTCTTTGACGCTCGTTCAGCTGCAGCAATATGGGGCTCGGTTCAGGGCCGAAGATCTGCGTTTTGCGCGTCGGCAACGCGATAGTACGCCCTAACTCTTCCCAGAGGACAACGCGCGCGAGCAGGCCCATGCCCAAGCCGCCGTATTCTTCAGGGGTGGTGATGAGCCAATACCCCATTTTCTTCGTCTGAACCTCGAGCATTGCTCTGACGTCCGGCTTCAGGCTCGCCCCCTCGTAAGCTTCTCTCTCGATAGGAATTATTTCGCGATCGACGAAGCGCCTTATCTGCTCCTTCATGAGACGAAGGTCGTCGGGCAGTTCGAAATCCATGAGCGAACCTTTCTTGATCGATAGTCGATAACGTGAGGCGATCGACGTCAGAGCGGTGCTCGAAATAGCGGCGCTCCAGCGTTTTTTTAAGCAGAGTTCAGCGCTGTCGCGCGGTTGACATAACTCCACCATTTTGCAAGCATCATCAATAGCGAAAAAGTTTCGCTAGGCGAATAATTGCGTTGTCGCTTTGGAGTGTAATTCTGCGCGGTCAACTTTGGTGATCGCGGTCGCCCGTCGCCTTCAGGCACGCCTGTACTTCGCTTCGCTTTCGATAGGGGAGCGATTGGCGGGTCGGTCGGGGGTCGGGATGAAAGTCTGGAAGGAGCTTGCGACATGGAGCCCACGAAAAGGAACGCGCCGACCGGTGCTTCATGCTGCGGTGAAGTCGGGATGACGCGCCGGCGGTTTATCGCTTCGGCATCAGCATCGGCCGCTGCCGGTTTGACGCTGTCGTTGCCCGTGGCCGTGGCAGAAGGATCGACTACCTTTCCTGACCGTACGATTATTATTCAGGTGCCATACGCTGCGGGCGGCGGCAGCGATACGATTACGCGCCTAGTCGCACGCAAGATGTCCGAGAACATAAGCCTGCCGGTCGTTATCGAGAACCGCGCCGGGGGCGGAGGGAGCATTGCGTCATTGGCCGTCAAAGTGGCGCGCCCGGACGGGTACACGATCCTTATGGGACATACAGGAACGCATGTGTTCAATCCCGTCATGTTTCCGAAGGACATGCGTTACGATCCCATAAATGACTTCTCGTTCATTACGCCGATGGTCCGCTTCGATACGGCGTTGGTCGTGCCGTACGATCATCCTGCCAAGTCGGTGAAAGATCTCATCGAGCTCTCCCGAACGAAGCCCGGCGGTCTTACGTTTGGGTCGTCCGGCGTCGGCGATACGGCGCATCTGATTGGTGAGATGTTCAAGGCTCGCGCCAGGATCGCTACGGTGCATGTTCCGTACCGCGGACTCGCGCCCGCGTTGACCGACCTCATCGCGGGCCGTCTGGACTTCATCTTCTCGTCGTACCTCTCGGCGGGGCCCTATCTCGAGTCGAATAATCTTCGCGCGATCGCTTGGGCGGGTGAAGCGCGTTCGCCGAAGCTTCCCGACGTCCCGACGATGGCCGAGGCGGGAACACCCGGCGTCGGGATCGAGACGTGGTTCGGATTCATGGCTCCGAAGGAGACGCCGCCCGAAATTATTGACAAGCTCAACGCCGAATTCGTCCGCGCGATCAATTCGGAAGGGGTCAAGACGTTTGTCGAAGCGCGCGCCGCGTCGATCTTCCCGTTGACGCCGGCAGTGTTCGCGGCGCGCGTTGCAAGCGATATCACGCGTGTGCGCCAGATCGTCCAGGAGGCGAAGATCGACACCACGACCAGTGTGGCGCCTTGACCGCAGACCGAGACGCTATACGATCGCCGTGGTTCGCAGCGAGTTGAGCAGTAAGGGGTGACTGCCGATGGTCCGGCTGAGACCGGCAGCTGCCTGTTGCAGGGGCTTGAGGCGCTCGGAGACGATCTGCTTTTCGGTGAAGTGGCCAGAGTAGGCTGAGGTGTTAAGGGCAGCGATCGTCTGGCCATTGGGGTCGAAAACGGGTACAGCGAGCGCAGTCATGCCGAGATAGCGTTCATCGCGGACTGTTGCATAGCCCTGCTTTCCCGCCTTAACGATGATCGCCTTCAGTTTCTGCGGATTTGTTTCGGTGAATTCGGTGCTTTTGGTGAGCGGTGCTTGGGCAAGCCATTTTTCCAAATCCCGTTCGGCGAGATCCGCGAGCAGTATGCGCCCTGCGGCTGTCGTGTGCGCAGGGGAGGTCGAGCCTGTGCTGGCGACCTGCTGCAGGTTGCCCGGCAGAAAATAATGGGCGATGTAAAGGACGTTGAAATCGACGCGTACACCGAGACCGGCGTTATCGCCCACCAGTTCGACCAGTTGCCGGATGGGGGGAAGAAGAAGCGCTCCGATATTCGAAGACCGCAGATATGATGCGCCGAGAGCCATGATACGCGCGGATAACAAGTATCTCCCCTTTTCTGATCGCACATAGCCGAGCGCTTCAAGCGTCAGCAGACTCCGGCGAGCCGTCGCAGGCTTGAGACCGGTTTTTGTGGCGACCTCGGTGAGCGTCATTTCGGTGTCGTTCTCATTGAATGCCTCAATCACGCGCAGCCCGCGTTCCAGTCCCTCAACTATTTCGCTGCGTGGACTTGCCATCTTCTTCCCAGCCATCCGGAACCCGTCCTGACGATACGATGAATTCGCGTGCGCCTGCCGAGAGGTAGACTCCAACGTCTGCACCGGCGGCTATATAGGCATTGGAGAGTCGCTGCCGTCAACGGTTTGATATCGTGAGAGAAAGCACGAGCGCGCGCTGCGGCCGGGCTACGTTTCAAAGTGGCGTCGCGCGGTTACAACGATCGGTCCGCGACAACGAATTCTCCGAGAATCCAGTCCCGGAATGCACGTACTTGGGGATTTTCAGCGCGTTCCGGCTTGATGACAAGGCGATAGCAGGAGCCTGACGTCAGTTTCAGCCTCAGAGGGGCAATCAGCGCGCCTTCTGCCAGGTCGTTGGCGACCAGAACGTCTCGGGCCATAGTTACACCAAGACCACTAACCGCAGCCTGAACAGCCGGTAGCAGGTGTCCGAACGTGAGTTGTCGCTCGAACGCGAGCTCGGGCACTTTGGCGGCGTCGAGCCACATCCTCCAATCGTTCTGTGTAACGAGCGACGAGGTCATGATCGCGCAATGGTGGCGAAGGTCTGCTGCGTGACGGATGCTTCGCTTCTTCACTAGAGCCGGACTGCAAACGGGAAAGAACGTCTCGTTGTTGCACAAAGGATAGGTGATCAGCCCTGGCCAGTCTCCTTCGTTGCCGTACTGAATGGACAAGTCGTAATCGATCTGCCGAAATCGCAGAAACGAGACCTCCGTCTCAATCGACAGAAGAATGTCCGGGCGCTGCTGCAGGAACCTCGGGAGCCGCGGTACGAGGCAGCGCATGCAAAAACCGGTCAGCGAGACGAGTGACAGGGCTTTCTTGTTGCTTCTCTCGACGATACGCGTGGTCGCATTGGCGATTTCGATGATTTCCGGTTTGATTGAGCTCAGGTAGTCGCGGCCAACGGGCGACAGTTGCACTTGATTGTTCTTACGAACGAACAGCCGGGCGCCGAGAAGGCTTTCCAGTTTCCCAATCTGATGGCTGACGGCCGTCTGCGAGAGGCCAAGTTCTTCGCCGGCACGTGTGAAGCTGAGATGACGCGCGGTCGCCTCAAATGCGCGGAGGCTGGTCATCGACGGTATCCTGTTACTTGGCCCGAGATGTGAAATTGCGCGATCCTCCGGGCGGCAGAAAGAGCCCGTACGTGTGGGCCATAATCGTACAAGCCCGGCCGCATGAGATGCAAGGCGCGCGCCGGCCCGCGCCAGAAGCCCGACTCGCTGCCACTACTTCGATCATGCGCAGTATCCGCTCATATTGCAGGCAGAGAAATCGATCATGCGGCAATTGAAAAAACTCATTTGATTGTAATGCGGATGTGTCCCAGCTTAGCCTTGCAGTGTCTGTCTTGGGAGCGCGAATGTATTACGACACTCTATCTTTCGAAGGCAGCCATCCGCACTTCGACCATCGTCAGACGCTCGCCATGAACCGGTGCCCTCAGCGTGCCGACAAAGGCATAATGGTGCTGCGATGAGGCTGGGACTCTCACGGCGCGATGATGCCGTTTCCAAGACCATCGTGGCCGATGACGGTTGTTCGCTGCGGGTTGAAGTCGAGGGCGACGAAGCTGCCCCGGTTCTTATGCTCTCGCATCCTCTCGGCGCTACGCTCGCGATGTGGGATCTGCAGGTCGAAGAACTTTCAAAAATCTTTCGTGTCATTCGCTATGACACTCGTGGGCATGGAAAATCGGGCGCGCCCTCGGATCCGTATTCGATGGATCGTCTGGGACGCGATGTTCTGAACATCGTCGATGCGCTTGGTGTCGGGGTCATGCACTGGTGCGGGCTATCGATGGGAGGCATGGTCGGACAGTGGCTGGGCGCAAACGCCCCCGGCCGGGTTCGCAAGCTTATCCTATCCAACACGGCGTCCTATTATCCGGATAAGGACTTCTGGCGTCAGCGGATCGCCACGATAGAAAGGACAGGATTGGCGCCGCTTGCGGCCAGCAACATGCCGCGATGGTTCAGCGAAGAGTTCCTCGCGCACTCTCCGGATGTTGTTTCCCGGATGAGGGAGATATTTTCGTCGCACAGTGTCAAAGGCTACGTGGGCTGCTGTGCGGCCATTGCCGCGATGGATTTTCGCAAGAGCAATGAGTCGATAACCGCTCCGACAATGGTTATTGTCGGTCTCAGGGACATTGCGACGCCTCCGGAGCAGGGACATGAGATCGCGACATCCATCCGCGGTGCTACCGTTACAGAGATCAATAGCGGTCACGTCGCAAATATCGAGCAGCCGAAGCAATATACGGATGCTGTATCGAGCTTTCTCCTGTCATGAACGCCGCAAGGCTACACGCGTCTTTATAGCTGCGGACCACGACGCAAGCGGCCGGCCGCAACGGCCCGCCGGGGACAATCTTGTGCGTCATTCCATTTTATGCATGACCGCCGTCGCGGCAGCGCAAGCCGTTGCGCTACGCGTGTTCGTGCACGAATGCGATCTCAGACGACGCAGCTTACTAGCGTAATGCGCAAGAGCGAAGCCGATGCAGACGTTGTTTGGCATCGTGACGGCGTGGCCTGGGTCTGGAATAGGAATCGACGCGATGCTCTACCTTTTCGAACAGGCTCTCAACGGAATCCAACTCGGCATGCTGCTATTCTTGCTTGCAGGTCTCACTTTGATCTTCGGCACAATGGGTCTCGTCAACTTGGCGCACGGTTCGCCCTATATGCTGGGCGCGTAATTCGCGGCGACGTTCGTGGGCTACACCGGAAACTTCTATTGCGGGATGGCGGGCGACCGAAGCGGATCGAAGCTCCCCCTAAGTCAGCATTGTTCTTTAGATGCATACAAAGGCTGGTTAGGCTTGGTCGGAATGGAATCGGTTCGAGGACTGATAAGGAAATTACACAAAGTGTATCAGTCGACCGGCGCGTTCCATAACGTTCGATGGACGATCGCTTTAGAGGAAAAGCCGATCATTGCATCGCTTTGATGCCCTCCACGAGGTAGATCCTATGCGCGGTCCGAAAATCGATCGAGCGCGGTGATCTTCAGTTGCGCCAGGACCGTTGCCCTGCGATCAAGTCTTTGTATTCTTCAGCGCCGCCTCGTAGGCCTTTTCGGCCCATTCATGCAGCTTCTCACGATTCTCGACGACATCAGCCGGGACTTCCCAGTAGGACTTAAGCGCGTGGTCCTCGCCCCTGCTCACATAGCCGAGCGCACTGGAGCCAGCGGCTTCGTATTTCCCTCTCGAGTGGTTATCGACCTTGAAGTAAAGCGCGCCATGCCAAGCCATGGCGAAGACATGGCCATTTCGATAGAGCGCCACGGCGCCGAACAGGGGCCGTGTTGTGATCTTCGCCCAGTCCGACAGTTGATCGACGTAATGATCGGCAAGGTGCTGGGTTTGTTTGGATTGTTCCGGCATCTGTTGTCTTTTCCAAATGATAAGTAATGCTGATGGTTCGTCAGTCGAGCACAACCACATGCTTGCCCGGCGTGGCCCGGACCTCGAGGTCGGTCTGCGCGTTCCGGACCTGTTCGAGCCCGTGGTAAACCTTCGCAATAGAGACCTTGAGACGGCCTGCTGCGATTGCGTTAAGCTGTCGGTTGAAAACGTCGGCAGGCAGATCGGTAGCTTGGCCGCCGTAGGCCGTCAGCCTTACGCCAAACGGGATGTAGCCTAGCGGGCTGAAATCGGGGATCACCCAATCGTCCGACAGACCGCCCGTGAAGCAAACGGTCCCGTGGGCCCGGGTCGCCTGGAGCGTATCCTGCAGTGTCTTGCCCCCCACCAGTTCCAGCGCGGCATCGATCCCACCGGGGAAAAGGCGCCGGACGGTCTTCGCGATCTTGCCATCGTCGATAATCGGTTGATCGACACCGAGATCGCGCAATAGCTTCAGTCGTTCGGAGCGCCGCGTGGTGGAGATCACCACCGCACCTATCTCCTTGGCCAGTGTCGCCGCTGAGAGGCCAACGGTCGAGGTACCTCCGCGGATCAGGAGAGACTGGCCACGGCGCAGATCAAGCCCTTTGGTCAGCGAGCCATAGGCCGTCTGGAACATCTCGGGAAGTGCGCCGACGACCTCCCAGGGCAAGCTCGTTTCAAACGGAATAACTTGGGACATTGGAACAACGGTGTATTCGGCATAGGAGCCGTCGATTGAACGCCCCATTCCGCCCATCATGGTAGCCACCTTCTGGCCAGGCCTCAAACTACTATCCGTCGGTGCTTCGTCGATGACGCCAACACATTCAATGCCGAGCACGCGGGGCACTGTGAAATCCGGACTGGACCGGCCCTTGCGGCTCGTGATTTCGGATTCGTTGACCCCGAACGCCTTCACGCGAATGCGTACCCAGTCCGGCTGCAGCTTGGGCAACGGCACATCCTTGATGACGAGCTTGTCGACGCCACCGAATTGCGAGAGCACGACGGCTCGCATAGTCTTGGTCATATGATACTCCAATAATCGTGCACTGGTAATCGATCTTTATGCTTCGCTGGACATCGAAGTCAGCCACTCGCGCTCGGCCAGATCGGTCGTGCGTCGCAGTTTCTGTCCTTCGGTTCGACCGGGCCGATCGATCGGATAAGCACGCCGCGGCCAAGGCATGCGCACTCGTTCGACCTCGTCAAGCGGGTCCATTCTCTGAATGCCATCCAAAATCAGGCCCCAGTAAGCGTCGGTTGCATTTAGAACGTGGTTATCCGCGAGCACTCGGAAAAAGGCGCGGGTCGAAAAGATTTCGATGTCGGGCTCTTCCGCAAGCGCCCGGCGCGCATTGCGCTCGTCGACCAGAATAACGGCTTTTCGATTATCCCCTCGTCTTCCTTCGAGTGACGTGACAAGGTCCAATACCGCGGCCTCTCCCAGATGAATGCTGTGTGGTCGTCTACCGGGTCGATCCCGCCAGCCACCCAAGCGGCGAACTGCTGCCGACGGTCGTAGTCCGGATCGGTGCGGACGATCGACACCGATCCCGAGACCACATTGCGCTCGATCCAATCGCTGATCGCGCGCGCCCCCGGCAGGTCCGGCCTCTGCCTGGTCTCTTCGGCCGCACGGTCGGGGATCTGCACCGGAATGCCGGCAAGCAAGAGCCAGTCAAGACCTTGGACCACTGACAGGGCTGATAGCGTCCCCACATCGGGCAACAGCAACGCGAGTTTCTGATCATGTGCCAAACGGAGACGTAGCACCGCGGTCTCCCGCTCCACCGCAGCACCATTTAAACCTGCGAGATCATCCTTCGCCATTGCGCGGAGACGCTCGAGCACACTCCTCGATATCCAAGCAGGGCAGTTGAGCGCCGGAATATCCCGAACACGACTTTGTCTCCTCTGCACGCGTTCTCTCGCAGAAGATACGCATGACCCAACGAAAGACTGCTTTATCGTCCCACGTTATTCGGAAAGTGAGAGAGTCTTCGACTTCGGCTGGCAAGGGGAAGCGCCCTCATTGGCACCGAAGGGAGAGCGACTTCACCAGTATGAGGCTGGATGCTCGGAGTCACTTCGGGCGGGCAGCTGCCGAATTATCTGCGGGCTCCTTGGGATTAGGGTCGACGCATTGCGATGGGAACCCTCAGTAGTAGGCGGCTTACTCCACCATCCCAGCTAAAACTTTGCGCCAACATAGAACATAAGAATCGAAAGCGCACTTTCACGTTCGCTCGACGTTAGCTGGCTCGCAAAGTAGTCGACGTGGAACTGCACCTTCTCGTCTATTGCATGCAGTAGTTCTCTTCCGGAATCCGTGACCGCGACATACGTGACTCTCTGATCTTGATCGTCGCGTCTTCGCTCGGCCAAGCCTTTCTCAACCAGCGTGCGGGCCAGAGTGGACGCGAATGCCGCGGGGATATCCAGCCGGTTGGCAATCTGATTTACCTGCAGCTGCATTTCAGAGCTCCCGTAGATCTGAATGAGGGCTTGATGGGCCAGGGGGTCGATTCCATAGGCCTTCGCCTGATCCTCCACGATCCTAAAGGCCTTGCGCAGTACATACCGTGCCTCAGCTACTCCGATGAAGTAGGTGTGCTTGTTATCGGCCTCACGCGACTTCTTGGCGGCATTTCGCTTGCGCCTCAAGCTCTGCAGATCCAGCGTCTGCGGAGCGAACGTGGCCGAAGGTCCCACTTCTCGGACACTCTCCTCAGCGCGTTTGGTCTTGATAGCCATGATGCCCGATCCGTTCAACTTGCTGTTTGTTTTAGCGACTCAGCCGCCTTTCTAGACAACTAACATACTTGACTAATGTGACAAAGCTAATCTGCGTACATATTGTGCATGGCGCCATGTCAATTGACATGCCGTCTGAGGCGCCCGGTGAGGCTCTCGGCCAGGGCGAGCAACTGCCAATCCCGGCCGTGGGCACCGACCAACATGAGACCCACAGGGGCGGTGCCGGGTTCGTGACAGGGCAGGGTGACCGCACAACCATCGAGCGCGTTAACAGTGGTCGGATTGCGAAGCAGGAGCAGATTCGCTTGCGAGTATGCCTCATCGCTACTCTCAAGATCTTGAATAGGCGGTGCGGCAATAGGCACGGTCGGCATAATGACCGCGTCAACATCGTCTATCTCGGTCTCCCAGTCGACGATGAGCCTGGATCTGACAAGCCCGCGACGGATATGGTCCACAGCTCGTTGTTGAGATCCGCGCAGGATTCTAGATCGCACGCGGGGGTCGTAAAAAGAGCTCTTCCTCTGCAAGAGTCCTTCGTGCCAGCCAAATGCTTCGGCCGCGACTATTCCTCCATCTTCAAGTATTGCGGGTAATTCGGAGATGGTTTTGCTGTGGCTCTCGATCAGTTCGCATCCGAGTTCAGAGAGACGAGCTTTAACGGCTTCATAGGTTTGTCCTACGTGCGCATCCAGTCCTTCCAACACGTAGTTTTTAAGAGCCATGAGCCGCGGCTGTCGCGATCGTTGCCAGGGTGGGAACTCCGGTTGGCCCGATAAAGCCGCGTAGAGTTTGATGCATTGCCGAACGTCGTTCGCAATCGGACCTATCGAATCGAACGCAGGAGAAAGCGGCAGGGTCCCTTGTAGCGGCACGCTCCCGGCGGTCGGTTTGAAGCCTACCAACCCGCAAAGAGCCGCTGGGATTCTGACGGACCCTCCCGTGTCCGTCCCTATGGCTCCGTCGGCCATCCGGTCGGTAACGGAAATTGCAGCTCCGGAGGAGGACCCCCCGGGTATGCGCCGCTCCTCACGACGCCAAGGGTTGGCGGGGGTTCCGTAGTGGGGATTGAGACCAAGGCCGCTGAAGGCGAATTCGGTCATGTTGGTCCGTCCGATTATGATCGCGCCCGCACTCCGAAGACGTCGGACAACCTCGGCGTCCCGGACCGCCGGGGCTTCGGTTTCCATGACGCGGGATCCTGCTGTCGTCACTTCGCCGCGAACGTCGAAGAGATCTTTGATGGAAACGACGGTGCCCGCCAGAGGCGCTGCCTCAATTCCCAGCGCTCGGCTCCTCTCGAAATGGTTGGCTGCGCTGATGGCCGCTTCTGTATATGCGCGCGTAAACGTGCGGGAGCCTTCGCCTTCTGGATTTCTAATGTTGTGAACGTATTCCTCCACTTTGGCGGGAACGGAATTCGGTGTCGCCATGTAGGAGCTCCAATGTCTAGAGGAGTTAGTCGTCGAGAACGGCTATTGTTTAGGCCGTCACCAGCCGTGCAAGGCGAAGTCGATCTCGGGCGAGGTCGGTACCGATGAGCCGCGGTCGAGGGCAGCGTATCGACCGCGGAAGAACACGAGCGGTCCTTCAGCGCCTTTCCGAGTTTCGAATCGCGACACACGACAGACGAAGATGTCATGGTCGCCGCCATCGTAGTTGGCGTAGGGCTCACATTCGAAATACGCGAGCCAATCGGGGAGCAGGGGAGATCCGTTATTCATGCGCTGGACGGGCAGGTCCGACCACTTGTCGCCTCCGGATCGCGCGAATTTGTTCGACATGTCACTCTGGTCGTCCGGCAAGATCACGACCCCGTAGTGGGCCGCTGCTCTCCAGTGCGTGATCCCGAATGCGCTCCGGGCCAAGCTAAAAAGAATGAGAGGTGGATCTAGTGAAACCGAATTGAAGGAGCTTACGGTGGCGCCTATGCGGCCCTGAGCGGTTTCCGAGGTGATGATCGCGACGCCGGTTGCGAATGATCCGAGAGCGTCACGAAAGGCTCGCGAGTCGAAACCTGCCATGCTGCGGCCTATCTGTCGCTCGAGTGCCAGAGGGATGTGAAGTGCGGATCTACGACGTCGCTATAGGAGGGGGTCCCGACGAGAATACCTACGTCACGGCAGAAGGCATTCATCCCTTGGACCGAAGCTTCCGAGATTCGGGCATTGAAATAGGGCGTGTCACGCCGAATTAGTTCGGCAATCAACGCTGCCTCTGACGTGGGGAAAACCTTTGAGCCAACCTCGCTCGCTTTTCTCGGGTCCCGCTTCAACATCTCCTGGGTGCGAACGATCGCTCGTACCGCTGCTTCCACGGCTTTGATATCGCTTTTGATCTTTTGGTCAGTGGTAGCGATGGATGCCATTGTGTAGTCAAAACATCCTGGCGGACCATCGCCTCTGCGGACATCTACTACGACTGAACCTGCTCCGGAACGCACCGCGATTTCCGTACCCATTCCGTTTGCCCAGAAACCGTCGATAACGCCCTTTTCAAGCGCTTGCGCCGCGGTAAGGCCGAAATTCACGGTTGATCCAACGGCGCCCGGGACCGGAGCAATTTGGACTTCGTCCCGCACGAGATCGATTCCGGCGGCGGCGAGCAGCCGCTTAAGTCCCAGATCGACCCACGGTGCCGCTCCGATTTTGCGCCCCTTCACGATTGAAAGGTCGTTTCGTTGCGGATTGAGATCGCGGCGCATGACAAGGAACCAATACATTCCCTGTCCCTGCGCGCAGAGCAGTTTTGCCCCGTTCCACTCGGGAAACGCGCTGAGAGCTGAATGGGCAGAGCCTGCGACAAAGTCGACCTCTCCGCTGCGTAAAGCCGCATAGGCGCGATCTACTGGGAAAATGAGCTCGATCTCTGCCTTCAATCCTTCGTCCTTGAAGACACCAAGCTCCACTGCCGCCACTGCAGGGAAGTAGGAATTGGAGATCAGATCTGGGACCGCTATTTTCATCACGCTACCGGATTATCGGGTTTGGGAAAGACCGATTGGGAACCTAGCTGGGGCCACGCTGTTGGCGCGCTTGCCATTGCGAGACGGCGCTCCGATGGTAGGGTAGGATCCCATCGTTGAGCGATCATCCGCAAACCATTGACACCATCGGAATCGTTGGAGCAGAGCCAAATCAGAGGTGCGCGCATTTGCTCTGGCTGAATTAGCTTGTCTGCAGGAAGCCCGCTCTCGGCAGGCACCATTCGGGTATTCACGGGCCCACCAGGCACCAGGACATTTGCCGTTACGCCCGTACCCTCGAGATCGATCGCCATTATCCTTGATGCGGCCTCCAGAGCGGCCTTGCAGGGTCCGTAACCGCCCACACCCGGTCGGTACATAGTGTCCAGGCTTGTGGTGATGTTTACGATACGCCCCCATTTTTTTTCCAGCATCCCCGGCACAAAGGTGCGAGACATCAGCTGAGCTCCGAATACATTGACGCGAAGCATCGCAAGCCACAGTTCGTCGCTGACTTCCCAGAATTTCGCTTTTTCAGCGAGGTAGCGTGGAGATATCTTTTCGGGGCCGATGGCCGCATTGTTCACGAGGGCGTCGACACATCCAAATTCCAGCTTCGCTTGTGCTTGCAGAGCTTCAGCCGCGCCTGCATCCGTGACGTCCATGACCCTCGATAGGACGCGGCCACCATGCACGTTGATCTGCAAGGCGGTTTCGCGCAAGGCTTCGCCGTCGATATCGACGACAATCAGATTGGCGCCCGCTTCGGCGAGTCCTATCGCCAGCGACTGGCCAATTCCTTGCCCAGCCCCTGTGATCAGTATTGTTTTACCCGACAGCGAAGTCATTTCAAAAATTAGCCCCGGTCATTTTTCGGCGAAATAGTGGAGCTCGAACAGCATGCATCCTTCCTTCGACTTGAAAGGGCCGTGATAGGCACCAGGAGGACGACAGGCGTAGGTACCGGGGCCGTACGACGTTCCGCCGTTGCCAGAACGGTCGTTTCCGACGGTCAAATCGCCGGAGAGCAGGTACACTTCCTCCCAATACTCGTGCACGAACGGATCCGTCGTGTAGACGCCTGGATCGAAACGAAGTAGGCGGCTCCTGCCACCCACCTTGCCTGGCTCGTCGAAATCGCTTGCCAGAATTTTCTGCTTTATGCCCTGCGGATAGCCCGGCGGAGTTTCCCAGCCTGACAGAAGGTCGAGTGTGTGAAATTCGAGATGAGGTTTACCGGTTGACATGGCTGATCACTCCGTTGGCAAGGTTTTCACTGAGTACTGATGGTGGATCTTTCGCCCGAGGACGGGGTCGAGTATTTCGAGCTCGTAATGATCAGCATGCTCGATCTCTCCATGCACGGGCAGGGTGCCGCAGAACATGGCTGAGCCAACCGGAAGTTCGCGCTTCTCATCGAAGCACAGCGCCATCAGCTCCGTCGGATGCCGCATGACTTTAAGGAACCCGCTCTGATAGAGGCGCCGCACGCCTTTCCGCACTGCGAATGAGCGAATCTCGAGTTCATCCCAATGGCCCTCGACCTCCGAGAAGGGCCACCAACTCCGACCGATCGGTTTCGGGCACAGCTGCTTGGAGACCGTGATTCCGATCGCCTCGACTTTGCGATCAGTATGATCGGAGCCAACTCCAAGGCAAAGTCCATCCGGCATCCGGATAAGGACAGGCTCGACTTCCCCGCTGGAATTCCCGCCCACCACTTCGACTTCCGATTCGACCGTCAGCAACGAAGAGGCGACCCGATAGAAAACCGGGGTCGTCTTCGGCGGAGGAACGCCAAGCTTCTCGAGTTCGACGATATGCGCGCGCAGGGCTGCAGCGTCGCGGCCGGTCCAACCCGCGATGATCAGATTGTCAACGGTCGTCTTTGCGTTGGCGGACGAGCCCGTCCGGCCCGACACGATCGTTGCGTCGAAGTTTACCACTTTTGCACCTCCGCAAAGCCTCAGGCCCTTGTCGCCCCGGGGAGAAATGTCGTTTTCACGGCATTTCTCTTTTTCCGTTGAAATCGAACGCTAAGTAGAATACCTATGTTGAGTGACCTATGTCAAAACATTTCTACAGATACCAAATGGAGCAGCCCGTGAAAGTTCAACCTGCAAGCGTTCCTGCCGTCGATGGCCTGCGTACAGGTCGCGACTATTTGCAATCGCTGAATGATGGACGTCAGGTCTTCCTGGACGGGGAACTCGTCAAGGACGTCACGAAGCATCCCGCGCTGTCGCGTGCAGCGGATTCGATTGCGCACCTCTTCGATCTTGCAGCTGAACCGTCGCTGCGCGACCGAATGACCTTTGCGAGCCCGAAGACCGGCCAGCCTGTCCTCCGCGCCTATCAAATTCCGGAAACGGCGCAGGATCTGAAGGCTCGTCGCTTGTTCTCGGAGGTGTGGGCCGAGGCGACCTTCGGTCTCATGGGCCGCACGCCGGATCACGTGGCCGGCTTCTTTTGCGGTTTTGCGGCTGCACCGGAAGTGTTCGCAGCGGGCGGCGCGCAATTCGCGAAGAACGTCGTCGATTTCTACGAAAAGATGCGCGACAATCACCTCTACGCCAGTTATGCGATTGTTCCACCGCAAATTGACCGCAGCAAGCCGGCCCACAAGCAGGCCGACCCGACGCTCTATGCGGGGATCGTTGCGGAGAAGGATAGCGGCATCATTTTGAAGGGAGCCCAGCAGCTCGCCACAGGGGGGCTGTATTCCGACTACATCTATCTTAGCTGCATTCATCCCCTGCAGCCCGGGGATGAGAATTACGCAAATGGAGTGGTGATCCCCGCCAATGCGCCTGGTCTGAAGCTCTATCCTCGTCGTCCGTTTGGCGCCGTCGCATCGAACTCGTTCGATTATCCCTTGTCGGGTCGGTTCGACGAACTCGACTGTTTCGTTGTCCTGGACAACGTATTCGTGCCGTGGGAACAGGTTTTCATTCACCGAAATACCAACGTTTGCCGCGATCAATGGTGGAAGACTCCGGCACATGCTTACGGAAACTGCCAAGCTCAAACTCGATACGCCGTGAAGTTGCGCTTCATGATTGGTCTTGCGAAGCGGATCAACGAGTTGTCCGGCAACGACAGCAATCCGGCCGTGCAGGTGCAGATGGGCGAACTGGCATCGTTAGTCTCGATCATCGAGAACATGCTTCTGGCTCAGGAGGCGGTCGCCGCAAAGGATTCTGACGGTGTGCTTTGGCCGTCGAAGACAGCGCTTTACTCGGTTATGGCTCTGCAGTCCGAACTCAATTCCCGCATGTTGGAGATCATTCGGGAGTTGAGCGGAGCTGCAATGATCACTTTGCCGTCGTCTGCCGCGGATTTCGACAATCCCGACATGATGGCCGACATCAATCGATACATGCAGTCTGGCTCCTCGGATGCGAAGACGCGTATCGCCGTTATGCGCATGGCCTGGGACTTCATCGGATCGGAGTTCGGCAGCCGCCAGCAGCAATACGAGAAATTCTACGGAGGCGCTTCATTCCTCGTGAAGCACAACATGTACCGCAATTTCGATTTCGCAGGAGCGACCAGCCTCGTGGACAGGGCGCTCAAACTCCCGGCGTTCTGACGTTACGGCAGGGGATGAGCCCGATTGCGGCCTCGGTCCTCATCCCCTCCGCCTAGCCTGCTGTCGCAGCAAGATTACGAAGCAGGAAGTCCAAGACACGCGATCTGGCTAGTTTATGTGCCTTTTCGTCGAACCGATCGGTCCGAAACCTATTGTAGAATGCGTGCTCTGCTTCGGGATAGGTGAAAAACTCATCGACAGATAATCTTCTCTTGTCGACCATCTCCCTAACCTTGTTGATGGTGGACATGGGATTATGATTGTCGTTCTCGCCGAAGTGGAATTGCATCGGACATTTCGCTCGCCTGATTTGCTCGCCCATCGTTTCGAGCTTCACTCCGTACATTGAAACCATGCAGGCGGGATTTGCCGCCGACGCCACTCGGACTGCGAGGCGACCGCCGAGACAGAAGCCGATGATGCCGGGCTTTCCTTTCAAGCTTGAGCAATCGGCTAGCCAGTCCAGACTTGCGACAAGATCGTTCGTCCCGAGCCCTTCGTCGAAGCGATTAGAGAATTCGACGGCGAGCTGCCTCTGCGTGGGATCCTCACCGTTGCCAAGGTCGAGGTCGCGCTGCATTCGCCAGTAAATATCCGGCACCAGGGCGACAAAGCCCTCAGCGGCAAAATCGTCGGCGATCGCGCGCATAGCGGGCGTCACGCCGAAAATCTCCTGCATGACGATCAGCCCGCCCCGGGGCTTTTCCGAAGGAACGGCGAGGTATCCGCCCATGTAGGAGTTGCCGATTTCGATTCTTGCAAGCTGAGGTCGGATTTGCATTTCATCTCCCGCTGTTTCACCCAAAAGAATATATGTAGACAAAGGTAGTTTTCCAATATAATGTTTCAGCTGCAAACCCCCAAGAGTGAAATGGGCAGGCGAGCCGATCATGGACAAGAAAGTGCGAAGCCCTCTTACAGGTATTAGGATCGTCGAGCTGACCGCTATGATTACCGGCCCCCTTGCGGGGACGATGCTTGCGGATCTCGGAGCGGAAGTCGTTAAGGTCGAGAACCCACCCGAGGGAGATCCTTTTCGATCATTCAGGGGTGGCAACTACAGTCCCTATTTCTGCACTTACAATCGTAACAAAAAGAGCGTTGCCCTCAATCTGAAGAGCGAAGGGGGGCGGGCCGCCTTCCTGAAACTCGTCGCGACGGCCGACGTTCTCATCGAAAACTTCCGAGCGGGCGTGATGGATCGACTAGGCCTTGGCGTAAGCCGGCTTAAAGAGGCGAATCCCAATCTCATCATATGTTCGATAACAGGCTTCGGCGAAACAGGCCCGTACGCAGAACGGCCATCCTATGATGCGGTCGGTCAGGCGCTCAGTGGGATCTCCGGCTTGATGCTTGGACCGGAAGCGCAGATCACCGGGCCGTCGGTCGTCGACAATCTGACCGGGATGTATGCGAGCTACGCAATCCTGGGCGCGCTGTTCGACCGCGAAAGGACCGGCGAGGCCCGAACCATACAACTGAATATGCTCGAATCGGCTATCGCGTTCATTAGCGATCCCTTCGCAAACTACACCATGGCGGGAGTGGCCCCCGACCCGCTGATGCGCGTAAGAGCATCGCAATCCTATGCGTTGCGATGTGCCGATGGAGCACTGTTGGCGATCCACATGTCTTCTCCGACAAAGTTCTGGATTGGAGTTCAGAAAGCTTTTGACAGGCCGGATTTGGGCTCTGACCCGAGGTTCGAAGATCGCACCGGGCGCTTGAACAATTACGAAGAGCTTGCGCAGGAACTGAGTAAGACGGCGAAGACCCGGGACCGACCCTTTTGGATGGATCGTCTGGTCGAGAACGATGTTCCGCATGCGCCGATATTGACTTTGCAGGAGGTGATGGACGATCCGCAAGTGCGCTATCTCGAGACATTTGCCGAGATTGAGCACCCCGTACATGGACGACAGATTACGATCCGGCGCCCCGTCCGATATGACGGAGCGCGGGCCGATCAACCGTTGAATGCGGCGCCGGATCTCGGCGAGCACTCCAAAGAAGTTTTCGGTCCGCTCGGATACACGGACGCGGCGATAGCCGCTCTGCGGCGCGGCGTATAGCCGGCCTGCCTTTAACAATCTCGCGATTCCAGCGCTCACAGAGGAAAGCAACGATGGCGACCACGAGGATCGGCACCCACATGAACGATACGAGCCGGCTCCGGATGAGAGGACGAGACACGTTGTCTGAGGTCGTCGGGGAGATGACCTTCACGGAGGGTTTCTACTTCATTGTGACGGGTCGTCGTCCGACCGATGTTCAAACCAGGATACTCGATGCTGCATTGCTGATCCTGATGGATCACGGGTTGACGCCGGGCGCGCTGGTTGCCCGTCTGGTGTCGGACTCCAATCCCGATGACGTTCAGATTCCGTTGGCCGCGGGCATACTGATGGTAGGCAATCGTTTCGCCGGCACTATGAGCGGTGCGGGCCGTGTACTGCGCGATGGAATGGCCTTTCAGGGCGACAAGCGGGTTTGGGCCGAACATCTCGTCAAGGACTTCAAAGCCTCGAAGCGGCGCATTCCTGGCTTTGGCCATCAGCAATATACCGTGGAAGATCCGCGCGCCGAACGGCTCTTCAGCATCGCTCGCGATGCGGGCGTCAAAGGAGATTACATTGGCCTCATCAAGATCTTGAGTTCTGCTATCGATGACGACGCCAAGCGGCATGTTACGCTAAACGTTACGGGAGCTCTCGGTGCGGTTCTTCACGAGATCGACTTTCCGGTCGACGCGATGCGCGCGGTGGCCGCGGTCGGTCGTTGCGCGGGTTTGGTCGGCCATATCCAGGAAGAGCGTGAGAACCCGATCACACCTGCGCTCATGGCCGTAGGCGAAACCGTTTCCTACCAGGAATAGCCGGCTGTCGTTCGATGGTAACTACAACGACATTGCGGTTTCTTTTTTGACTACTTGAATAGGTGTGTTGACTAATATACTGGACGAACCTATAATGCCGCTACGTGCGGGGAATGCATCTTAGGGGAGGTTTGCCAATGTCAGTTACTCGAAGATCTCTTTTGACCAACGCCGCAATGATTTCTGCCGGTGCGGTGCTTCCGTCGCTGGCGAACCCCGCGAAGGCTCAGGCCAATGCGATCCGGATCGGCGTGCCGACGGGTATTACGGGAAACTGGGCGGCCCTGGGCCAGCAAATACAGCGTGCCTGTCGTCTTTACGCCAAGACGATAAATGCCAAGGGCGGCATCGATGGGCATTCCGTCGAATTCGTTTACGAGGATACGCAAGGGGATCCCGCCGCTTGCATGCGCAAGACAACCGATCTGATCGAGCGCGGAGGCATCAACCTGATCACGGGCATCATTTCCAGTCCCGAATCGCTGGCCGTCATGCCGCGCCTCAATGATTGGAATGCCCTCTACCTGGCCACCATCAGCGGCGCCGGATCGCTGACCGCGGCCAATTTCGTGCCTAATGTGTTCCGCACATGCACTTCCGGACCTATGCGAGCCAAAACCATTGCCGATTGGATTGCCGACTCTTCCAAGAAACGCTTCTTTTCGATCGCGCAGGACTACGCTTGGGGGAAGAGCAGCGTCGCAACTTTCGAGAAGTTGATCACCGATCTGAAGAAGGAGCCTGTGGGCCAGGTCCTTTCTCCGCTCGGCACCAAGGACTATTCCAGCTACATCGCGCGCATTCGAGAGACCAATCCGGAGGTTCTCTACATCGCGATGGCCGGCGATGATGCTACGGCGTTCCTCAAGCAGGCCGCCCAGTATCGGCTCGCGGACCGAATGCAGTTGGTGACCGAAGTGTTGGATATAGTGAACATTAAGCCGCTCGCGGATGCCTCGGTCGGACTTTATGGCGTAAGCCAATACAACTTCGCCTACGATGCGCCGGGCAACGCCGAGTTCGTTCGTCTGTTCAAGGCTGAGTACAACGAGATACCCGACACCTTCGAGGGCGAGCAATGGCAGGCTCTCGAATTTCTCGCCGAGGCAATTCGTCGGGCCAAGTCCACCGATACGGCGGCGGTCCGTGGGGCTCTGGAAGGTATGGAAATCGACAGCGTCAAGGGCAGGGTGAAGATGCGCGCTTGCGATCACCAGGCCGAGCAGCAGGTCTTTGTTGCGCAGGTGGGAAAGACCGAAGGTGTGCCATACCCGGTGCCCAAGATCATCAAGGCCTATCCAGCCGAGGCGGTCGTCCCGGGATGTCGCAAAGACTCTTACTGAGGCGCGGAGTCCGTCACCGTAGACGGGCGGGGTTTTCCAAGGATGCGTAGATGGGCTCCTCACAGGTCTGGCTAAATCTTACCTTGAACACCCTCGCCCTGGCATCGCTACTCGCGATGCTCACGATCGGGCTCACTCTCATTTTCGGCATCATGCGCATCATGAACTTCGCGCACGGTGCGCTCTACATGCTTGGAGCATATTCGGGCATTGCGGCCGCGCAACTGCTTGGTAATTTCTGGATTGGACTGCTGGCGGCGCCATTGGCTGCGGCCGCTTTCGGCAGCATCTTCGAGTATACGCTGTTACGGCGCCTGTACCGTCGTGACGGCGGCAGTTTTTTGTTGGTTACGTTCGGCCTGAGCCTGGTTCTTACCGAGGCGATTCGGCTTATCTTCGGGCCCAACACCCGGGACGTGGACCTTCCATCCGTTCTGTCCGGGGTGGTGTGGTTCGGCGATGAGCCGTATCCGGCGTACCGTATTTTCCTGATTGCGCTCGGTATCGTCGTCCTGGCGTCTCTGGCCTTCGTGTTCTTGCGCACACGACTGGGCCTGTTGATCCGGGCAATCGCGCAAAATGCGGAAATGACGCACGCATTGGGAATCGACGTGCAGCTCATCCGGTCGTTGACTTTTGCTGTCGGCTGCGCATTCGCCGGGTTGGGGGGGTACCTCGCGGTGCCTCTGATCACCGGCTACATCGGGATGGGTGGCGCGGCGATTATCGACGCCTTTGTCATCGTCATGATCGGCGGCATGGGCAGCTTCTTCGGGTCCGCCGCGGGTAGTCTGCTGGTCGCGCTGACGCAGACATTCGGCAACTACTACCTGCCGGATTTTGCTCTCGTCGCAACCTATCTGTTGATGATCTGCGTCCTACTATGCCGGCCTGGCGGTCTATTCGGGGAGCAAGAGTGATGAAGTATGCGTTCCCGCTTTTCTCGGTTTTGGCCTTGGCGCCGCTAGTCCTGCCGGGCTTTCACGTCACGCTACTAACAGAGATATTGATCTTCGCTCTGTTTGCGATGAGCCTTGATGTTCAGGTAGGCTATGCCCGCATGTTCTCGTTCGGGCACGCGGCGCCCTACGGGGTCGGGGCATACGTAGCTGCGTTCGCTCTCTCGAGCGGAAACTTGCCCCTGCCGGGCGCCGTGCTGGTAGCTGTCATTGCCGTTTTCATCCTGGCCATCCCGATCGGTTGGCTATGCACACGAGCGAGCGGTGTTGCGTTCGCGATGCTTACGCTCGCTTTTGCTCAGCTGGCGCACGCAGTCATCTTCAAATGGAACGGTCTGACCGGTGGGTCCGATGGCATATCGGGTCTGCTTAGGAATCATGGTCCTTGGGGTTTTGCGGGACTTGAATCTCGCCAAGGCTATTATTGGTTCACCCTAGCCATCGTCGTCGGGTCGGCCTTTTTGGCAAGCAAGTTTGTTCGGTCCCCGATGGGAACTGCCATCGTTGCCGTCCGGGAAAATGAGAAGCGCGCAGTGGCCATCGGCTATGAGCCGAGAAGGCTTCGGCTGGCGGCTTTCGTGATCTCGAACACTTGGGCGGGCTTGGCAGGCGCGCTGCACGCCGGGTTTCTGCTGTTTGTCTCACCGGAACTTCTGCATTGGACGTTGTCCGGCTACGTGATTGTCGCGGTGGTCCTGGGCGGCGCTGGGACTCTCATCGGACCGATGATCGGCGCGACCCTGATGGTGGTGGGCGGCCATCAATTGAGCGCCGTAGCAGACAGTTGGCCGCTGTTTATGGGCTTGTTGTTCATTGTCGTGGTTGTTGCCGCTCCAAACGGATTGTGGGGGATCAAGTCATCGATCGCGAATGCCATTGCCGTGCGAAAAGCCGGTCGCTTGGAGGTGGACCATGTCGCTTCTTGAATGCCGAGGATTGACCAAGAAGTGGGGCGCTCTGGTTGCCGTAAGCAAGGTTGATATTGCCGTTAGTGCTGGAGAAGTCGTCGCACTGATCGGACCAAACGGAGCAGGCAAGTCGACTGTATTCGACCTGATTGCCGGCACCACGCAGAAGACTTCTGGCACCGTTGCTTTCCGCAACGAACATGTGGAGGGCTTGTCCGCTGCTGCATTAACGCGGCGCGGGATGGGTCGAACGTATCAGATCACGTCGCTCTTTCCCAGCCTGACGGTTCTCGAAAATGTCCGACTGGCGGTGCAGTCTTGCGAGCCCCGCCGCGCCTACCCGTTGTTTTCCCGTCTTCTTTTGGAGCGCACGACCGAGGAAGCATTGAAGTGGCTCCATCGCGTGAGATTGCGAGAGCACGCCAACACTTTGGCTGGCCTACTTTCGCATGGAGATCAAAGGCTCACCGAGATCGCCGTGGCACTCGCAATGAACCCGAAGCTGCTCCTTCTGGATGAGCCCACGCAAGGAATGTCAGTAGAGGAAACCCGAGGTACGGTCGAATTGCTCAAATCGCTGCTGAAGGACACCGACATGGCGGTGCTCTTGGTTGAGCACGATCTGGAGGTGGTGTTTGGGTTGGCCCATCGCATCGTGGTGCTCGATAGGGGAAGAAAGATCGCGGACGGGCTTCCCGCGGCCGTAAGGGCTGATCCCGGGGTGCAGCAAGCATATCTTGGAGCGGGACATGTTGCACATTGACGGCGTCGAGGCCGGTTATGGGACCGGCAAAGTCCTTTTGGGTGTCAATTTGGAAGCTCCGAGCGGGCAGGTGACCGCTGTCATCGGGCGCAACGGTGTGGGCAAGACCACCACCTTGAAGGCCATTTTGGGAATTCTGCCCTTGGCGGCGGGCAAGGTTTCGCTGGACAATATGGATCTGAGCCACAAGCAGGTGCATGAAATCGTTCGCTCCGGAATCGGCTACGTTCCCGAGGGTCGTCAGATATTTCCTACCTTGACGGTGCTGGAAAATTTGCGCGTCGGCCAACGGCGCCCTCCGCGGATCTGGACTGAAGATCGTCTGCTCGAATTGTTTCCAAATCTACGTGAGCGCGCCAGCAATCTTGGTCGGGCGTTGTCCGGTGGCGAACAACAGATGCTCGCCATTGCCCGCGCATTGGTAACGGACGTCAAGGTCTTGATGCTCGACGAGCCGACCCAGGGACTCGCTCCGAAAGTGGTAGATCAAATTGGAGATGTTATCCGACGTTTGAAGGCCGAGGGCGTCGCGGTATTGCTAGTCGAACAAAATCTGAACCTTACGGAGAACGTGGCTGATCGAGTGCTTGTGATGTCCAAGGGAAAAATTGTCGAGACTGTCGGCATCGAGAGCTTCCGGAGCAACGGAGAAGAGATTCGCCATCGGTGGCTGACGATCTGAACCGTACTCATCACTCAAGCTAGGGACGGGACGAACGATGCATTTGGACGGTAAACCACTCTTGAGCGGACAGACGGCCGTGGTCACCGGCGCCGGTCAGGGCATGGGCAAGGAAATTGCGTTTGCGCTGGCGAAAGCCGGCGCGCGCGTCATCGTTGCCGACATCAATGCCGAGACGATCGCGGCGACTGCCGATGAGATCCAAGCACGCGGAGGCATAGCCTGGTCCGTCGTATGGGATGTCTCCAATGAAGCGGAAGCCGCACGGGTGGCGTCAAGGGTAAAGGAGCTAGCCGGCGACATATCCATTCTGGTTAATAATGCCGGAATACATCGGAGAGGCCTCGTAGGAGCGCCCAACCACGTTCAAACTTGGCGAGACATCATGTCGGTCAATCTGGACGGTGTCTTGTACGGCATTACCGCGTTTCTGGATCAACTGAAGCAGACCCGTGGTTGCATAATCAATCTTGGATCGATTCAATCCTTCACAGCGGCGCCGAACGACACAACTGCGTATACGACCAGCAAAGGCGCGGTTCTTATGCTGACCAAGGCCTTGGCCGTTGAGTTCGCCCGTTACGGAATTCGGGTCAACGGAGTGGCCCCTGGCTTCATCGAAACGCCTCAGACGGAGGCATCCCGCGCCAACCCCGATCGCGTAGCGTTTGTTCTGGCCCATACACCGATGAACAGGATTGGACGAGCCGAGGAAATCGCCGGCCCGGTCGTTTTCCTGGCCTCGCCGTTAGCAAGCTTTGTGAACGGTGCGATGCTGCCAGTCGACGGTGGCTTCCTCACACTTTGATAGCCTCGAGAGGAGACTTAACAATGGCACGTACGAACCAACTGGATACTCTTTCCCAGGTCGGGCCTGGCACCAAGATCGGAGCGCTCTTCCGCTCGGTGTGGTTGCCGGGTTTGCTGTCGGCTCAGCTTCCCCGCCCGGGGTGTGCGCCCGTACGCCTGAAGCTTCTGGGGGAGGAACTGGTCGCCTTCCGCAACGGAAAGGGTGAACTCGGAGTTGTCCAGGCGAACTGCGCCCATCGGCTGGCACCGCTCTTTTACGGACGCGTCGAGGATAGCGGAATCCGTTGCGCATACCATGGATGGCTGTACGACAAGACCGGTCAATGCCTCGAAATGCAAAACGAGCCGGACAAGTCGGTCTGCGCGAAGGTCAAGATAAAGGCCTACAAGGCCGTCGAGAAGGCGGATATCGTTTGGGTTTATATGGGAGAGGGCGAGCCGCCGGCGTTGCCGAAATTTCCATGGATGGGTCTCCCAAAGTCCCAACGGAATGCGACGGTCTGGATCCAGGAATCGAGTTGGCTTCAGGGAATGGAGGGCGAGCTCGATAGTTCGCATGTTTCCATCCTCCACACGAATCCTGCGACAATGGCGACGTCGCCGGTCCATCAGCAATATTCCGCGACTGACCTTTCGCCGAAGCTTTATGCCAGGAATACTCCGATCGGCATTCTTGCGATCGCTCGGCGCAACGCGGAGCAGAGCTTTTACTGGCGGGTTTCGCAGTTCATGGTTCCGGCGTTCAGCTCCATTCCGAGCGCGAACTTCCCGGTCGGCGGACGCGCCTACGTCCCGATAGACGATTACAACGCCTACACCTGGGACTTTAACTATTACACGAAGGGTGATCTGCCGCAGGCGTTCCTGGACTACGTGGGCAAAGGCTTGGCCTTTCCACCCGAAAGTACTTACCAATCCTACAAGCTGAATACCGGCTCGATCATCGACACATATGTTCCCGTTCGCACGGCCGAGAACAACTATCTGATAGATCGAGAGGGGCAAAGCCTTTCAAGTCCGACCGGGATTCATGGTCTCAACGATCAGGACCGAGCGATGCAGGAAGGCATGCAATCCGTTCAGGACAGCCAAGGCCGCATAGTCGATCGCAACAAGGAATTTCTTGTTGCGGCGGATATTGCGATCGTGCGAGCGCGCCGTCGATTGCTTGAAATCGTAAAGGATGATGCGAGTCTCGCAGAATTTCAGCGGACTATCAAAGATGGCACCGCCTATGCAGTCAAGCCACTCGACGTCGTCTCCGAATTCGGTGAGCTCGACGATTTCGTGACGGAGCACGCGGAGCAACTTTCACCTCAGCGCGAATTCGCCTGAAACGAAATGCAACGCAGCATTATCAGCGGAACACAATAGATGGCTTGGCAGCGTGTGACGACCTGCGACAAGGTTTCGCCCAGTACGCCGTTTGCTTTCACGATCGGCGAAAGGAACCTTGCTATCTTTCAGGTGGATCAGTCCTACTACGCGCTGGACAACATTTGCCCACACGCGTTCGCGTTGATGTCGGACGGATTTGTCGAGGGCGAAGAAGTCGAGTGTCCCTTGCACGGAGCGATCTTTCACATACCGACCGGCCGATGTCTTGCACCTCCAGCGGATGCCGATTTGAAATCCTATCCGGTTCGGGTGGAAGACGAACATATCTTCGTCGAAGTGTGAGCGCGGGCCGATGCAGACTGCAAGACGTCAATTCGTTATCGTAGGCGGTGGGCAGGCGGGCGGATGGGCTGCGAGGACGCTGCGAGAGAGAGGCTTTTCTGGCCGGATCGTCCTGGTCGGGCAAGAGGCCCACCCTCCCTACGAGCGTCCGCCGCTTTCGAAGGAACTTCTAGTTTCGGGGAAGCCCTCTTCAAGTAGCTACCTTTGGTCGTCTGAAAAGCTGAAGGACCTCGAAATAGACTTCCACTGCGCGTCCTCTGCCGCAGCGATAGACCGGTCGAGACATGAGCTCCGCCTTCAGGATGGCCGTAGGATCCCATATGACCGGCTGCTCCTTGCTACAGGCGCGCGGCCGCGAAGACTGGCTCTTCCCGGCACCGATCTCCCTGGCATTCACTATCTCCGTACCATTGAGGATTGTCTGACCATCCGCCAGGCCCTGGCGTCGGCGGAGCGCTTGCTGGTGGTGGGCGGCGGCTGGATCGGACTTGAGGTGGCGGCTGCCGCGGTCACCTTAGGTGTACCGGTCACTCTCGTCGAGGCCACTGATCAGTTGTGTGGTCGGTCGTTGCCCAAGCAGTCCGCGACGTATTTCCTGGACTTGCATACGGCTCGCGGCGTGGATGTGAGGCTTGGTGCGAAGCTTGTTTCTCTGAAGGGTCCCGAGGTCGTCGAACGCGCTGTCTTTGCTGACGGCAGCTCTCTTCGGGTTTCGAACGTTGTAGTAGGAATAGGCGTAGAACCGAACGTAGAGTTGGCCGTGGAATGCGGGCTAAGTGTGGACAACGGCATTGTTGTCGACGAAACTACGCGCACTTCTGATCCGGATATTTTTGCGGCGGGAGATGTAGCTAGCCAGCCGGTGGATGTGGTCGGTCCGCGACACCGTCTCGAATCTTGGCAAAACGCCCAGAATCAGGGAATTGCCGCTGCCAAGGCAATGCTCGACGAAGAGTCGAGGCATCGCGAGCTTCCATGGTTTTGGTCCGATCAGTTCGATCTCAATTTTCAGCTCTTGGGAATTCCTGACAGATCGGACAGGATCTTCGTCAAGGGCGACCCTTGCACAGGCCGCTTTGTTCAGTTTTTCGTCGCGAACCAGCGCATCAACGCGGTCGCAGCTTTCAACAGTCCTCGAGAGTTACGCGAGGCAAAGCGACTCATGCTTGGAAAGCTACCTTTCGACGCATCGTCGCTCTCAACTTCGGCGGTTGTGCAATGAACCGACCCAAAGCGAGCTGGTGCATAGAGACGTGGTACTACGATAGCGTCGGCGAGGGCTGCTGGGTTCCATGCGGATGCTCCGTCGGAGAAGGGAGCCCCGTGATCTTGACCTGGTTCGTTCTCGTATGGGGGTGGTTGAGGAACGCTTTGCTCGCCACGAGTGAAAACACCTGAGACGCGTTCGTCCGGCTCCGCGGCGCGGGTTCTGTTGATCTGCAACTCCTATCTAGTCCGAGGTTATCAATGGCAGAAGCGCTCGCGGCGGTACTCGAAGCTCCGAAAAACTTTCAGTTCCGTGCATTTCCAATTCCCGACGTCGGCGAAGATGATGCGGTGCTGCGCGTAGAGGCGTGCGGCCTCTGCGGTACCGACTACGACCAATGGCTCGGACATCTGAAAGATTGGGGCGGCGGTATGCCCATTATTCCTGGACACGAGGTGATGGGGCTCATCGATCGGATTGGCCCCAAAGCGTCCAAGCTCTGGAATGTGAAGGAAGGCGATCGCGTCGCCATCGAACCGATCATCCCATGTGGACATTGTGAAGATTGCGTTAGCGGTGCCTACACCCGCTGCCAATCCGACTTGGGCTATGGCCTCTATCAGAGCACGGACGTTGCGCCGTCGTTGTGGGGTGGTTACGCGACGCATGTTTATCTCCATCCGCGCACGATGGTGCATAAGCTACCGTCAACCATTCCGACGGACCTCATGACCCTCGTCAATCCTCTATCGAATGCCATTCGCTGGATCTACGAAGTTGGCGGAGTTGGCTTGGGATCCACGGTGGTGATCGAAGGGCCCGGACAGCGGGGATTGCTCGCCGTTGCTACTGCAAAGAGGGTCGGGGCCGCCAACATCATCGTCACTGGCACGCGCGCCGATGCCGCTCGCCTGGAGCTCGCTTCACGCCTCGGAGCAACGGCAACGATAAACGTCGACGAGCAAGATCCGGTGGCCAGCGTAGTTGAGCTGACCAAGGGCAAACTGGCGGATGTCGTGCTCGATGTGTCGTCTGGCGCCATGGCGCCCATACTGCAAGCGATCGATATGGTGAAGCGCGGTGGTCGCGTCGTACTTGCCGGCCTCAAGAGCAATAACAAGTTGAACGGTCTGCCGATCGATAATGTCGTACTTCGCGAGATTGAACTCGTCGGCGTGCTGAGCGCCGGGTGGCAATCGACGGAAATGGCGATCGACATGATTGAGAAAGAGGGTAATTCCCTTCAAATGCTCTGTTCGCATTCTTTCTCGCTCGAAAATGTGACCGACGCTGTGCGAACACTTGGTCGAGAAAATCCCGACAGCGGAGACGCGGTGCACGTTACCCTAACTCCATCGTAGAAAGACACCACCTACTATGTGCAGCATATGTCTCATGCGCGCATCAGGCCAGGCTCGCGCCAAGTCGAATGTCTTTGAAGGCAGATGTCTCGTGAGCGTTAGCGAGGCGGAGTTCGTCGAAGTCTTAAGAATTTCTGCGCCGCCTGATGCACCCTTTCCAAAATCTGGACATCCTCCGTCGGATGGCGGACATCATCTTCAGCTGAGGGGATGCAGCAGCCATCACGGGCTGGAGCCACAGACAAAATGTGCTATCGGACTTGGTAAGGGTTTACGATGACGAAGGTGATTGCTGCGGTAGTGGGTCTGTTCGCCATCGGGATTACCTACAATACGTCGGCCCCTGCTGCAGAATACCCGACTGCACCGATAAAGTTGCTGGTGCCATTTCCAGCCGGCGGCCTGGTCGATACGGTCATGCGGATTGTGGTGGGGCGTCTTACGAATGAGCTGCACCAGCCTATCGTAATCGAAAACAGAGCTGGAGCGGCTGGCTCCATCGCGACCGCAGTCGCAGCTCGCTCGCCGGCCGATGGTTATACAATAGTAGCTGTAACCGACAGTCACGCAACTAACCCGCTGGCTATAAAAAACCTTTCGTATGACGCTGTCTTAGACTTCTCGCCAATTGCGTTGATCGGCAGTACTCCCCTTATCCTAACCGTGGGCAAGGACATCCCAGTGAACTCGGTATCGGAGTTCGTTGCGCTCGCAAAGACAAGAAAATCCGATCCTCTTTCGTGCGGCTCCCTCGGTTCCGGAAGCGCCGCACACCTGGCGAGCGAACTATTCAAGTCCCTGACTGGAACAGAGCTGAACCATATTCCGTATAAAGGGGGCGCACCGGCTATCAACGATCTCCTTGCCGGCCACATAGACTCGATGTTTCTGAGCGTTACGGTTTCGAAACAACACTACGATGTGGGGGCGCTTAAACCTCTTGCGATCGCCGCAACGTCGCGAATTCAAATGTTGCCGAATGTGCCTACAATGAAAGAGGTTGGTATCCCGATGAAAGCGGGATATTGGATCGGACTCCTGGCTCCGGCCAAGACTCCGTCTAACATCATCGAAGCCCTGAGTCGCGCCCTGGAGAAAACTATCTCAGATCCTACAACTCATAGACGTCTCGCCGACTTGGGCTTCGTAATAGATTTTAAGAACCCGCTCGAGTTTCAGGAGTTTATGCGCGACGAGATCAAGTTCTGGGAAACGTTCGTCAAAGATAACAACATTCATTTGGGCGTCCAATGAAAGCCAGTCGGCCACACCGATTAGCCGAGGTGCTCCTCGGCAGGCGTTCTTCTGACTTCGTCGTCTGGGCAGACGTGCTTGAATCAACCGCCCGGCGGGTCCCTGTGACTACTCCAAGCCGGTTGCTACGATTCCGGAAGGGCCGTATGATCGACTACCTATAAGAAACCCTCTTCTTAATCCGCGATGGTGTGGAGGGTACACTCATGTTGTGGCACCGACTAATCCGTCCAGCTGCTGCGCGCCGCCTCAAAGAGGTACCGCATGAGCTACGGCGGAGGGTAGGGATGCTCGAAGAAGCGCAACGTGTTGCCCATGTCGGCCATTGGGAGCGCGACCTCAGAACAAAACGGATCATCTTTTCAGACGAAGCGTGTCGCATTTTTAGCCTCGCGCCGCGAGAAGGCGCCGTAGCGATTGAGGAAGTCGCCGAGCGGATTCACCCCGAGGATCGGGCAATGTGGGGCTCGGCGGTAGCGGAGGCGCTACGCGGCGGTGCCCGCTACGACGTAAATTACCGCATAGTGAGGCCGGACGGTGAGGTGCGCTTTGTCCGCAGTCAAGGTGAACTCATGAGGGACGCGTCTGGTCGACCTCTCAGCGTGTTCGGTGCGGTCCAGGATATTACTGATCTCAGACGGGCCGAGCATTTAACGCAGCTGGTTTTTGAGCGTTCACCGGACGGAATCTGCATCATCGGGCGCGACTACCGATACCAACGCGTTAATCCGGGCTTCGAACGTATCTCAGGGAGATCGGCGAAGGAGCTTGTTGGAATGCACGTGGCTGAAGCCTTAGGAGCCGAGGTCTTTGAGCAGACGATCAAGCCGAAACACGACCGATGTTTCGAGGGGGAAGAAGTCTCGTATGTCGGCTGGTTTACGTACCCTGACACCCGACGGTATATTTCGGTAAGCCATTCGCCTTTGCGCTCCAAGTCGGACCAAGTAGAAGCGATCCTAACGACTTTTCGCGACCTTACGGACTATGCATTGGCATCGGAAGCTTTGCGATCGGCCCAGGCGGAGCTCGCGCACGCCAATCGCGTCGCAACTATGGGGCAACTCACGGCCTCGATTGCCCACGAGGTCAACCAGCCAATTTCTGCGGCGGTAACGAATGCGCAGGCGGCTTTGCGCTGGCTCAGCGCGGACCCGCCCAATCTTCAGGAGGTCCGTCAGTCCCTAGGTCTGATCGTTGACGATGCAGCACGGGCAGGAGAGGTCATTGGGCGAATTCGTGGTCTTGTGAACAAGGCACCGCTTCGCAGAGAGAGCATCGACATCAACAACGCTGTCCTTGATGTCATCGCCCTGATCCGGAGCGAAGTGCTAAAGCACGGTCTCTCCCTGCAGACAGACCTCGCGACGTGTTTACCGCTCGTCGAAGGCGATCGCGTGCAGCTGCAACAGGTGCTTCTGAACCTTATCATGAACGCCCGGGACGCGATGAGTTGTCTGGTCGAGGAGACGGGGGAGCTCTCTATTAGCACTTCGAGTGAAGTCTCTGACTGCGTGCTCGTATCTGTGCGGGATACGGGAGCGGGCGTGCACCCGAACATGGTGGATCGCCTCTTCGAGGCTTTTTACACCACCAAGCCCGAGGGAATGGGAATGGGCTTGGCCATCTGTCGTTCGATTATCGAGGCGCATGGAGGGCGGCTATGGGTCACCGCGAATAAGCCGCGGGGGGCCGCGTTCCAGTTTAGCCTGCCGGCAAAATAGGACGATGTTTCAAGCGATGTCCTCGGCCGATGATGGGAGGTTGGCGTCGGGTGGGGTGCCGCACAACCAAGAGCGTTCGGCGTGGCGGAGCGGAGCTTCATTGGTTCAACTAAAAACAAAGACGTAATGCCGACGGGCTTTATCCGATCGAGCCTCCGGGGATGTTTAGAACATATATTAGTTTAGTGACCTTGTCAGAAAACTATGTTAGTTAAGTGACATCGCAATTACTCCCGAAGATCGGAGGGAAGGTTGGAGAGGTATCTGAAGATGATAGAACAACCAGATTCGAACGAACTCAGTGCTCAGGCGCTTTTTGCATTTGGCATATCCGAGGTGTCGCTTGCGACCAAGCCATCCGACAGAATCGCCCTTGCAATCGATGCCGAACATTACACGGCCGCCGGGATCATTATTTCCTCCGCTGCCGTGTTGGTATTGCTGTTTACTGGTTTGCTCTCTTCGTAGGCGCAGTTTTGCCGCACGTCGGGCGCGAAGACTTGCCCGAACAATCGTCTTCACCGCAAAGGCAACGACAATCAGGAACAGTGAAGCTGCTAACGGCGTGAGGAAGGGAAGCTGTGTCAGCGATGAGGAAGAACAAGATACGACAACGCGAGATCGAAAATTTGGACATCATCAAGCGCTTCACGTTACAGATTTCCTCCATTAACTGTCGCCTTGGGGAGGTCCGCCAGATCTGGGCCAAGACCCTTGGCATCAGCGGTCCGCAATGGATGATCCTGATTGCCATCTCCGATCTCGAAAAGGACGGCGGCGTGCCGGTCAAGGTGGTGTCGAAGCTGCTTCACGTCGATCCGTCGTTCGTCACCACCCAGTCCAAGCGTCTGGAGCAGAAAGGCCTGCTACGCCGCCTGTCATCGCCTATCGATGGCAGGGTGGTTCAGATGTCGCTGACCGAAAAGACGCGGAAGAATCTCGCAAGCCTTGACGCACAGTACGGCGCGATCAAAGAATTCGTTTTTAAAGAGTTCGACGAGAAGGAACTGATCGTGTTCAGTACGAAACTCGCCACGCTTGACAATCGTCTTGAGAAGGCTTGCCTGAAACTCGCGTCGGATTTCGATTTTTGAGAAAGGCCCGATCAGACGTTGCGGATCGCCAACGGACTGCAGGCGACAAAAAGCAAATGCGGCGATTAGGTTCGCGTCGTCGTGACGGAGCCAGGATGCGTACCGAGGCGCCGAGCGGCGGGATACAAATATCCTCAGAAAGGTGTGGATGCCGCGGAAGTTGTCGCCGACAGCGGAGCGTGTGATGTTGACGGCATCGCCGGCGCGGCCTTTGAGGTAGCAGTGATCGAGGCGGTCTTCTACAGGCCATAAACGAGCTTAAGCAACAACAACCCGATCATCCGGGTCTCGATCGAAGAGCTGAAATCGGTGCTCACTCTACTGCCAGAGTTCTTACAGCGTAGCTGGGTAGAGGCTTCTGCGGAGGATCAGATCTTTCAACTCAAGTTCGTTAATGCGGTATTATGACGCAAACGCCACAAGACAATTGAGCGAAGCGGCCCCACTTTTCGGTACTGGCCTGTACCCCTAGTGGCCTAGTTTAAGATAGACAGTGGCCTAGTTTGATTTGGGAACCGCAGGAACGGTTTACCGAACAGGGTTAGATATCCTTCAAGAGAAGGAACAGCCAGTGCCAACCAGCTTAGGTAATAAGGGCGAAGCGATCCCCGCTCGCGACGAACCGGTAGATACGGAGAAGCCGGATCGGGTCCAATATTGGACGGATCGCTTTGGCTGCACCGAGGAGCAATTGAAGGCGGCTATCGCCGCAGTTGGTCCGATGGCGAGCAAGGTTGAGGTTTACGTGAAAGGGCAGTGAACGAGGCTGCCTCAGTTGGCGGCCTCTTTCATTTTAAAGACCGCTTCATTTTAAAGACCGCGCCGTTGTCTTTTTCCGGTTCGTCGTCGAATGGCAATTGATACTGCTCACCATAGCGGGGCGAAGCTGAGCTAGCTTCCTAATACAATCGAGTAGTCACTGCTTGCAGACATGTAGGCTACGATCGCACCAAGGTGTTCTCCAAGTTTCTGATAGCCGATATTATGCGTCAGCCCTTGTGACAAAGCCCCTTTACATCGGCCACTCTCCGTTTTGAGAGTAACCTCCTTTAATTCATTCAAAACGCCGGGAGCTAGCCGCTTGTATGCGATGTCGTTTGTGAGCGTGCCAAAGTATTGAGGCCGCTTGACGGATTCGGCCGAATAATCGAGGCCGCGCAACCGGAACAATCCAGCGTAGTAATTGTCAGGAAAAGCCTTCAACCAAGGCTGCAATTCTTTAGCAACGAACGCTTCTAGAATTCGAGCGAGAGAATTTCGTGTTCGGTCGTATTGATATCCGGAAGATCGGCCGGCACAAAGTAGGCGGTTACCCGCGCACGTTCGGCGGATGCTGCTAAGCAGTCAACGTTCCAGTCAATCTGATAGATATGTTAGGTGAACTATTTAGATAAGCATTACTTGCAACGTAACTGGGGATTTGATAAAGATCATTGGGCGGTAGCAGGCGTGTCGTTCGCTTCAACGCTTTCTTGTTTCTCCTCCCGGAGACGGCGATGACGAGCATTGTCGCTGATGCTGGGCCGGCACCTCGGTGCCGGCCCCTTTTCTTGGAATGAGGACAGGGTGGCTGCCGCCCGGATCATCGGATACGTCAATTCGGCCGAATTCTCTTACTGCAAGGTGCAGGCGTTGCTCTCACATATTCCCTCTTGCGAGAGTGACGGACGCGTCCGAACGCTTCAACGAGAACTCAACGGGCCATTCAAGTGTGCGTGATCCCGCAATCCATGGTGAGTGTCAGATGTGCAACTTATGTTTGACGCGCCTCAGGCGTCGCGTGGGAATTGACGCGAACCTATCGTCTGGATCGGCTCGGACAGAAGGATCGGAAAGTGATTCGGAAACGGCTCCTATTGTGGCTCCAAGGTCGGCGCCGCCTGCTCGCCATACGCGTACGCGTGATCTTGCGCACAGTTCGAAAATTCGATGATGCAATGGAACGTGTGTGGGATCTGAAGTGACTTCGGTACCTTGCAGTTCGAGGACCGCAAGCGAGCCGGGCGCAGCGGCTTGGCCTGCTACGATATCGTTGTAATGATACGAGTATCCGCTGAAGTCGAAGCGGTGATCGACGAGATGCCGTCTGTTCGGGAGACCGTCGTCGTGCGCAGACCACATGCCGACTTCGGCGAGTGCGTCGTCGCCTTCGTCATCCCGGCTGACACGAACCGGCCGCCCGCCGTCAAGACGTCATTCAAAGGGTCAAGAGCAGCCTTGCGAACTACAAGGTTCCCAAACAGGTGATCGTGGTCGACGATCTGCCCCGCAACACCATGGGCAAGGTGCTGAAGAATGAAATGCTGGCGTCGCTGCCGGCCGCGTCGAGCCGCACCTACGCGACGCGTGGGAACTGATGACGAAGTCAGAACCGCGGCCACTCGCACCGGCATCCCGACTAATCGCGCGGCACTGCCAAAGCTGCTCTTAAATTACTTGATTGGTGACCCGCAAAATTGCTAGATAGCCGACCAGCAAGTGCTTATCGCGGAGCGTGGATAAATGACGCAGTATCACTTGTTGGAGTTGCCTCTCCAGCTGCCTCGTACCTGACCAGATACCGCTGGAAAACTGCACTCACTTATCCGCAGCACGCGAGGAATGCCTTCGATTGATCAAGTCGTGTTCGGAGCGATTTAACTCGAGCCGAACAGCGTTTGCAGGAGGTCACATGGGTAGCGGCCGGGTCATCATTTATACTGTTGAGGAGCGGGTCGCGACGATCGTGTTGAATCGGCCCGAAAGGCTGAATGCGTGGACGCCCATCATGGCTCGTGAGTTGAGAGAGACTTTATACGATGCCGGTGAGCGTGAGGACGTCAGTGTCATCGTCCTGACAGGGGCAGGGCGCAGCTTCTGCGCCGGCGCCGATTTGAGGCTGCTCGATGGCACTCTTGAGGCGCCAGGCCACACTTCGAGCGCATTGAACGATCCTCTAGGCGAATGCTCATTCATTCGCTCAGTGGCCAAACCCATCATCGGAGCTATCAACGGATCAGCCGCGGGGCTCGGCCTGGCTCTGGCGTTATACTGCGACATAAGATTTGCCGCGGAAAATGCCGTCTTCATTACCTCCTTCGGCCCACGAGGCCAAATTGCAGAGCATGGGATAGCCCGGCTACTTCGCCGCCTGATGGGATCTGCGTGTGCGTCTGGTGCTTCGTTCTCGTCGCCTTGCATCTCCGCCGCTCAAGCGCTTCAATGCGGTTTGGTCACTCGTGTTTGCGAGCCCGACAAGCTGCTTCAAGAGGCGAAGTCATTCGCGTTGAGTTTGGCCCAAAATGCATCTCCCAGGTCGCTGGAGGCCATAAAGAGGCAAATCTACGTTAGCGCGGATCAATCGTTGGAAGAAGCTCTCGGGATAGCGGATATGAGGGAATGAGAATGTTCACTACCGACGATTTCCAAGAGAGGTGCCCCAATTCAAGGAACTGACTACCGCGACTTACGGGCGATAAGTTGGCAATTTGGTAGTCAAGACGGATAGCAGCCTGCTTCAAGGCATCATTAGAGACTGGAGGGGGGCGCGTTAGGAAGCCCCGTTTTTGGAAGACCGATTCCATGTTCGACAGACATCGAACGCCCAGTAGCGCTCGGTCCCGAAAGTAGGTGCTGGCCACGATGCGCGATCTGGCTGGTCAGGGGCTGACCATGATCGTGGTCACGTACGAAATTGGCTTTGCGCGGGCAACTGCCGACCGGGTTGTGTTCGTGGACGAGGGGATCGTGGTCGAGCAAGGCCCGCCCGATGAGATGCTGGTCAATCCAAAGCACGCCCGTACCCAGGCGTTCCTTGGCCGAATATGTTCGGGTCAAGACTTGACCGCTAAATGCAGCACGCTGTGCAGATCGCAGCCGCCATGCCGAAGATTTCAGCGGTAGGCCAGCTCCTAATATAGAGCGGCAGATATTTGCGGGTGACGAGGTGCCATTGGCCAATCAGGGTGCGCCGGATGACTCGCGAGCTTGAAAAGGCGCGCTGTCCCGCGCTCAGGTTCCTGAACGGTCTTGATTAAAAAACTTGACATACGACCAACAAGTGACAGAATTGGGGGAAGAGAGCCCTGATCATGGGCCAAAGGAGACAATGTGACAGGGAGAGACAACTGGAGGCGGAGACTGCCATTTGCATTGACCCGCCTTGGGGCGCGCGCTCATGCGGTCCGGCCATGCGCATTCGCTGTCACTCTTTGGATGCGGGGGCGTGCATGACGTTTACCGCACTGATGCTCGGCGTCGTCACTGGGTTGGCTTTCGCCAGCATGTTCGTCCTCATCTCGACCAGTCTGACCCTCGTAGTTGCGGCGAGCGGAGTGTTCAACTTCGCGCAGGGCACTCTGGTGATGGCTGGCGCCGTCCTGGCTTACCTGCTTGGCGTGAACCTTGGCTGGCCGATCCTCGCCGTTGTCGCCGCACTTGTGGGCATCGGGGTATTGGGCGGCCTGATCACGTACTTCGTAGCCGTCTGGCCTGCGATGGGCCGGTCACGCTCATTCGCACACACGGCGATCCTGACGACGATTGGTCTGGGGACGGCTGCGAATGCGCTGGTTGCACTCGTATTCGGCGGCGAAGCCTGGGTGGTGCCTTCGTATGTGACGGACACGCCCGTCCATGCGGGTTCCGTGCCGATCAGGCCCATTTACATCGTGATGATCGTTGCAGGTGCTGGCCTGACGATCCTGGTGGACCGCATCATTCGGCGCACTGCGTTGGGCAACATATTTCGGGCGACGCTAGAGGATCCCGAAGGTGCATTGCTGATGGGAATTGACACCCGGAAGGTGGTCACATTGTCATTCGCGGTAGCCGGCGGGTTGTCAGCGTTGGCCGGATTCCTGATGGCGCCCGTGATTAATGCCTCCGCGTACTCCGCTCAAGAACTCGGCTTTCTCGGATTTGCCGGAATGGCTATTGGCGGCTTTGGGAGCTTTCCGGGTGCGCTGGCCGGCGGGGTGATCGTCGGGCTCTTCTACGGCATAGTTCCGGTATTCCTGGATCCGCATCTGGCAGTCCCGATTCTTTGGGCGGTGGTCATCGCGGTTCTTATGTTGCGACCCATGGGCCTCCTTGGGACGGCGGGCCTGTTCGGATCCGCTCGATCGCGCGAGATCTGATGACGGATAGAACATGAACTTGCAGAGCCAAGAAGCTTCATCCGCCCTCGATTTCGACGTGCCTTTAAGCAGTGCTTCGGGCAGGCTGGCGGGCTTGCGCATGAGCGTAGCCAATTCTCGTCGCCTGGGGACTATTCTCGCAGTGTGTCTCCTTTGCGCGCTCGCGACCGCACCACTGCTGACTAGCAGCTCGTTTGGACTGGCCCGCTTCGTCGTGGTCGTCGCCTACCTCCTTGCAGCTATCGCCCTCAACTTGGTGATGGGATATGCGGGGGAGTTCGTCCTGGCCCACCCTGTGATTATGGGCGTGGCGGCCTACGCCGCAGGCATCCTTGATACGGTCTTCGGCTGGCCGGCGGCATTCGCCCTTCCGTCCGCGGTGTTGGTGGGAACTGCTGCAGGTCTCTTGGTGATGTTGCCAGGATTGCGCGTGCGAGGCTGGTACTACGCATTGATCACGATGTTCGCCGTTCTTGTGCTGCCGCCGATCGTGGTGATAGGCGCGGCTTGGACCGGGGGAGAAGACGGTTTAAGTGGGATCCGGCCGCTAACCCTATTTGGTACCGCCCTACCTGATTGGGCGCTGTTCGAGATGGCTCTAGGGATGTTAGCCCTCGTATGGTGGAGTCTGGATAACTTCACGCGTTCCGGATGGGGGTATCGGCTGCGCGCCTTGCGCGACGCACGTCAAGCCGCGGAGGCTACAGGAATCAACCTGACGGAAACCCGTTTGGTCGTCTATGTGCTGACAGCCATCCCGGCTGCAATGGCTGGCGTGATTCTGACCTACAGTAGCCGCTTCGTAGGGATCGACGCGTTCGGTATCAACCTGATGCTCATGCTGTTGACCGGCGTGGTCTTGGGTGGCCCGGGGACGCGCTGGGGCCCTGTCGTAGGCATGGCGCCTCTGCTGGCGCTAAGTTTCTGGGTGGGTCCCTTCAGTCCGTACAACGCCGTTGGCCTGGGCGTGGGCCTTTTAGTAGGAGCGATAGTTTTTCCGGACGGCATCATGGCAGCTCTCCAGCGCCGCCTTCTCCGGCCAAATGTAGCTCCGATCGAGAGCAGGCCAGACTTACTGGAGCTGTCGGAGGTGGCCGATGGTCTGCGCGCCGCCAGCGACTCTGCCACGTCCCCTCACATCCTGCGCGTTTCAGGCGTGAGCAAGCAGTTTGGCGGCCATCACGTGCTGAAGGGCGTTGAGTTCGAAATGCGGCGGGGCGCCGTGGTCGGTCTTGTTGGTCCGAACGGGTCGGGCAAGTCGACGCTGCTGAATGTGTTGTCCAGCTTCCTGCGTCCGGACGCAGGTTTCGTCGAGATTAACGGTGCGGATACCCGCGGCCTGCCGGTATTCAAGCTGGCACGCACGGGAGTCGGCCGTACCTTCCAGGTACCGCAATTGGTCGAGGAGTTCAGCACGATCGAAAATATCGAACTCGGACTGGTTGCCGCAGAGCCGCGCGCCATCCTTTCGGCGCTGGCTTCAGGCAAGGGCGAGCGGCGGCGGGCTCGCCGGCGGCACAAGCAGGCGCTGTCGACATTCCGTCTGATCGGACTGCCTGAGTCCGTGCGTAACTTGCCTGTTGAAACGCTGTCGCTTGGCCTGAAGCGAGTGGTAGAGGTCGGGCGTGCCATCGTTGGCAACCCCCACCTGATTCTTCTCGATGAACCGTGTGCTGGTCTTAACGACGAAGAACGGCATCGATTGGGCAAATTGCTTAAGACATTGCAGGGCATGGGCATCTCGGTCCTGGTCGTTGAGCACAACATGTCGTTCCTGCTCAGCATCTGTGAGGAGCTTGTGCTGCTGGAGTCCGGCAAGGTCACGTGCACGGCGCGCGTCGACGAGCCAATGCCCGAACCACTCGTCGCGTACCTGAACTTGCGCGCGCCGAACGAGGAGGCGCGGCCATGAGTCTTAACGTCGCGAACCTATCGGCGTACTACGGGCAATCGCGCGTACTTTGGGATCTGTCGCTGACGGCCCCTAGGGGCGGCGTCGTCGGAGTGCTCGGACGCAATGGTGCCGGAAAGACTACGCTGCTTCGCTCTATCGCCGGACTTCACCGGCATGTCACCGGAAGCGTCATCGCAAATGACGTCCAAATCTGCGGCTGGCGGGCAGATCAAGTCGCGCGGCAAGGCGTCACGCTCTCGCGCGAAGGCGGCCGCTTGCCCGGTTCACTGACCGTGTACGACAACCTCATGTTGGGTCGCCGCCTTGCATTGGGCCGGGGCAAGCCGCCGCGCGACCTCGCGGACGTGTGGAAGTGGTTTCCGCTGCTTGAGCCCTTGGCAGGCCGCGCGGCCGCGCTGCTGAGCGGCGGGCAGCGACAGGCACTGGTCCTCGCCGTCGCCTTCATCTCGAATCCCACGGTGTTGTTGCTTGATGAGCCGTCGGCGGGGCTGGCACCGCCTGTGGCGCGCGATCTCTTCAGCACGATCCGCGAACTCGCGAACCACGGTCTTACGGTGCTCGTGGTGGAACAGGCTCCTGCTTGGCTCGTCGGTGTCGCGGACGATTGCTATCTGCTCGAAGTGGGAAAAGTTGTTGATCACGGGTCACTGGAGCGGCTGATGCACGGCATCGAGCACGATATCAACAAGGCTCGTCCTGTCGTTAGTTGAACCTTCAAAAGGAGAAGCGGATGAAATTCTCACGTAGCAGGCGGCTGATCACCTTGGGTGTGATGCTGGGCGCAAACGCACTTCTTCATCAGACCGCTCAAGCGCAAGGCAATCCCCTCGTTTTTGGGGTGATCTTGCCCCAATCTGGCGCCGCTTCCCAGTACGCCGGTCCGATCCAAACCGGCTTGGAGGTCGCACAGAAGCAGATCAATGATGCAGGCGGAATTGCTGGTCGGAAGCTTGAAATCGTCTATCGCGACAGCGGCTCGACCGCGCAACGCGCTTTGCTCGCTGCACGCGAGTTGGTTGAGGAGCGGAAGGTCGACATCCTCTATCCAGAGGCCATAAGTGGCCTGACACTCGCCGTCTTGCCATACACCAGCGAAAAAAAGATCCTGACGATTACACAGGGCACGGCTCCGAAGATTGGCGATGCCAAGGAGTTCCCTTACAGCTTTCAGATGGGGGACGTCGCCTTGAAGCGTGCCCCGGCCATCGCCGCCGGGCTCCGGAAGGTGGGAGGCAAAAAGGTCGGTATCCTAGTCTCGACCAATCCGAGCAACCTCGCAAACGGCGAGCAACTAAAAAGTGAAATTCCAGCGAAGGGGATGGAAGTTGTCGGCATGAAGACTTTCTCGCCGGACGCAAAGGACCTCGGTGCGAATCTGCAATCGTTGCGCGACGCCGGCGCAGACAGCATCGCCTTCGATTCGACGTCGCGCGAAAGCATCCGGGCCTTGATGGTCGGCCTCCAGACACTCAGTTGGAAAGCGCCCGTGGTGAGCGGCAACGCCGCCCTGTCCGGCGATCTCACGAGCGTCGTGCCTACGCCGGTGAGCGGCCAGTTCCACGCCATCTTCTACCGCGCCGGCACCCGGATGGGTGGTTCGCCGAATCCTGATCTACAGATTTTCGTGTCCGAACTGCGCAAGCTTGGACCTATCCCCAACTTCGGCTTCAGCCTAGGCGCCCGGGACTTGGTGTATACGATCAAGTGGGGCGTCGAAAAAGCGGCCAAGATGCCGGGCGGTATCAACTCGGACAACATCAAGGCCGCCTTCGAGTCGATCGGAACCGCAACCGATTATTCTGCGACAAACTCGCTTGCTCTGGGCAATCCGGCCTGGACGAAAGCAGATCACACTTCGTCAAACGCCGACTACTCAAAATTCTGGGGACTGGTTCGCACGAGCGCGGCAGTGGACGGAATGTACGAAGGCGAAGAGCTGAACTTCAAGGATTGAAAGGACGTAAAGTTCATGATGATTCAAACCGTCACGGGGCCCGTCGACGTTAACGATTTGGGGCGTACCCTTGTGCATGAGCACCTCTATGTTTCCTTTCCCGGCGCGGAACTTGACCCGAAGGCGACATTCGATCGACCGGCCTTTGTCGCGGAAGCAGTAAGACGGCTGACGCAATTGCGCGTCGAGCACGGTGTCCGCACATTCGTCGATCCATGCCCGATGGAAATGGGTCGCGATGTTCGGCTCATGGCCGAAGTTTCCGAGAAGGCACAGATGAACATCGTCTGTTGCACAGGGTTCTATACGGAAGCGCGAGGGTTACCGTCGTACTGGCGAAATTCGACGGTCGAGCAGATCGCCGAGCTGTACATCCACGAGCTTGAGCGAGGTGTGGGCGACACGGGCATTCGCGCGGGGGCCATCAAGTGTGCTAGTGAGGGGCAGCCGACCATGACTGAAGGAGAGGCGAAGTGCTTCGCCGCGGCATCCATAGCGCAGCAGGCTACCGGCGTTTCCATCATCACCCACACGCATGCAGGGCTTGGCGGGCCGGAGCAGCAGGATGTATTTGAGCGGCATGGCGTGCCGCTGCATCGCGCGCTCATCGGTCATTGTTGCGGGAGCTCCGATCGTGCATATCATCGAAGCATCGCCGGGCGGGGCTCGTACGTTGGATTTGATCGTATCGGGCTCACCCACTTTCAGAAAGATGAGGTCCGCGCGGACTGCCTTGTTGACTTGTTTCGCGCTGGGCACTCGCATCGAATTCTAATGAGTCAGGACCATTGGTGCGCCTTGCGTGGCCGCCATGGAAGTCCATCGGATGAGGCGGCAATCAAGGCTGCCGCGACACAAGCCAACAACCCTTGGGGGCCTGGTTTCACGCACCTCTTTACCACCTTTGTTCCAATGTTGCTGGAGCGAGGCTTAAAGCAGGAGGAGATCTTTGCGCTGCTGGACGAAAACCCCCGCCGCTTTTTCGCGGGGGGGCCATCTGGTGCGTAAGCGGACCTTGCCGCAACTGATCAGCACGCAGCTCGTCCATTAGGCTCAGCAGCATCGGAATGATGACGCCGTTTCGGTTGGCGAGTCTCAGGTATGGCGACTCCAACACCTACTTGACGGGCAACTCGCACAAAACATGCATTGCCGAAGGGATGATTGAGCAACCTAAGGAGTTCGACCGTGGGAAAAGGGCGAGCGGCGCAAGACGCCGCGCAGGCAGCGCTGCGCGAAATTGGCGAAGATAACACTGTCTCTCTCGCGAAATTAGTTTCCGAGGCGCGCGTACGCGCCGCACCGAAGAAATCAAGTGCACCGCGGCGGCGGCGGACCCAGGAAGAGCGTCGATCCGAATCGGAAGAGCGACTTCTCGCCGCGGCAATCGACTTACTCTCGCGCAAAGGTTGGGTGGGAATGACGCTGGCGGAGATCGGCGAGGCAGCCGGGTACAGCCGCGGCCAGGCGACGCATCAGTTCGGCAATAAGGGTGCCTTACTGCGCGCTTTGGTGTCACGCATGTATCAATCGTTCACGGAAAAAATACAAGAGGCGCCGCCATCGACTAGGGGACTGCATGCGGTGTTGAGCTACGTACGCGTGTACTTCGGACGCACCGACGCGGAGTGGGTAAATACCCGCGCAAATCTGCTGTTGCTCGCTGAGACATTGCTGGATGACTCCGAGACCCTCGATATTGTTCACGAAAGCAGCCGTCCGATTGTTGCTTGGCTGGAGGATAACTTGCGCATAGGCCTTGCGAAGGGCGAGGTGCGACCGGATGTGGATATCAAGCTAGGCGCCGAATTCGTAGTTGGTGTCACACGTGGTCTGGCTCAAATGCGCCTTGCGCAAGGTCGCATGACCGACTTACGCAAAAACAAAGAGCAGGTGGTTTCAGTGGTCGAACAAGCATTCGCGACACCAAGCGGCCGCGATGGAGCTAGGAGTTCGTGATGAGCGACGGCATGAGAGACATACTCCACGATGCTGCACGTCGCAACTTTGAAGATCAACCGTCTTACTTGTGGGCAGTTCTGCAAGAAGCTGGGTTCGATGGAGCACTGCTGCCAGAGGGCAAGAGCGGAGCCGGCTCGAGCTGGGCAGTCGCATACAGCCTGGTCACGGGGGTGGAGCGATGAACAATGTGTCTTTCCCTCGCCCACGGCAATCCGACGTCGGCGAGAAGCTGCGAGTTGAGGTTCGCGAGTTCCTCAATGACTGGCGCGGCGCACGACACGACCAGCACGCGGCCACCATCTTCGGCGGCTTCGATCCACAGTTCAGCGAAGCGCTGGGTGCGCGAGGCTGGATCGGCATGGGCTTCCCCAAGCGCTACGGCGGTGGCGGGTACGGACTCGTGGAACGCTATGTTGTCCTCGAGGAATTGCTGGGGGCCCGGGCTCCGATCACCGCGCATGCGGTGGCCGACCGGCAGAGTGGCCCTTTGCTGCTGAGATACGGCAGCGAACGGCAACGCGAGGAAATCCTGCCACGGATCGCGGCGGGCAAATGCACTTTCAGCATCGGGATGAGTGAGCCGGATTCCGGGTCGGACCTGGCCTCGGTGCGCACACGCGCCACGAAAGTGGATGGAGGTTGGCTCGTAAACGGCGCGAAGATCTGGACGACGAATGCGCACCGCAGCCACTACATGATCCTGCTGTGTCGCACGTCGCCAGCGAGTCAAACGCGTCATGAGGGACTAAGTCAGTTCCTGGTAGACATGAAGAAGTCCGGGATTGTCTGTCGCCCCATTGTCAACATTGCCGGTGACCAGGACTTCAACGAAGTGCACTTCCAAGACGTCTTGCTCCCAGCCGACGCCCTTATTGGTGCTGAAGGCGACGGCTGGCGACAGGTCACGAGCGAACTGGCGTTCGAGCGAAGCGGACCGGAACGTTTCCTTTCACACCTGGGTGTGCTGGAAGAGCTTGCTACCGCTCTGAAGCGACAACGATCGCCTGAGGGCGTTAAAGCGCTCGGGCGGCTGGTAGCCCACCTCGCGACGCTGCGGCGCATGTCGCGATCTGTAGCTACATTGATCGCGGACGAGCAGGATCCCGCGCTACATGCCGCCCTGGTAAAGGATCTCGGCACAGTCTTCGAGCAAGAGATCCCAGAGGTGGCCCGACTGGTGCTGCGGACTGAGCCCGATCCCACTGCCTCTGACAGCTATAGCGTGGCTCTGGCCCATGTCATTCTCAATGCGCCGTCCTCCACGATCCGCGGCGGTACCAAGGAAGTCTTGCGCGGCATCGTCGCAAAGTCGCTCGGTCTACGTTGAGGCGTATGACCGTAGGACAGGGCTGGCGTCCGATAACATGCTTGTTATTCAACAATCAAATTATTAGAAGATGAAGCACTCGCCTATCCCGATCGCGCAGAAAGGCATCACATGCAACCAGGAGCGAACATGGAAGAACTCCTACTAGAGCAGAGCGAGGGTGTGTTGTGGCTCAAGCTGAATCGGCCGCAGGCCCTGAATGCGCTCACGGCCTCGCTCGTTGACGCCCTGACAGCGGCAATTGAAGGTGCTCAGAGGGATCCGGAGGTGCGAGTAATCGTGCTGACCGGCGAAGGCCGAGCATTTTGCGCCGGTGCTGATCTGAAGGACAGCGCAAAGCGCGGGCCCGACGCCGGCTTTGCCTTCGTCAAAGCCATCGGCGCATTGACCGAACTGATGGAGGCTTGCACCAAGCCGGTCGTCGCGGCCATCAACGGCATCGCCGTCGCCGGCGGACTGGAGCTTGTACTCGCATGTGATCTTGTCTTCGCAGCAGAGTCTTCTGTTCTTGGGGATGCACACTCGAACTACGCCCTATTCCCGGGTGGCGGCGCGACGGTGCGTCTTCCGAGAAAAATCGGCGTCAACAACGCAAAGCATGTCATGTTCAGCGGGGAATCGCTTCCCGCCAGTGAATGGAAGGCTCTAGGCCTGGTGAGCCGGGTCGTTCCTAATGCAGGTTTCATCGACGCCGTCGCTATGTCGGCTAAGAAGCTTGCTACCAAGAGTCCCTTGGTACTGGCCAGAATGAAGCAAGCACTCAATGACTCAATTGATCAGCCGGCGCCCATTGCCCTGCGTTATGAACGTGTGCTGAGCAACTTGCACAATTTTTCTGCTGACCGTGCAGAGGGGCTGGCCGCCTTTAAGGAAAAGCGCGCTCCACAGTTCCAAGGGAAATAGTTGCGGAAGCTCTTGGAATGTCGCTGACAAAATAGTTCGTCGGCGCCTTGTTATCAACTGCTCTGCGTCCTGCAGCACTTTTGAGGAGACTTTAGTGAAGGTTCACCGCAGGAATGACTGGTGCGGCGCCTCGAAAGCGTTCTGTAACCGGGTCATCGTCGAGAACCGGCCGCCGGGGAGCGAACGGGCGGTTGAACTGATGGACGCTCTGACAAGACGCCGCCTCGCACCGAACATCGCTGCGCTGCCCTCACCTCTGCGTCTGCCCGGCGGTAAGGGATACGCCTCTGCCCCCGGAACTGCGCTCCCAAACATTGCAGGCGCGGAGCGGCGATAGGGACCAAAAATTTTTGGCAGACGGCCGGCGTCAAAACCTGCCATTCAACTCAGAAAATTGGCCAACCAAGGGACGGAAACCATGGAACAAAGAGACAAAGGGCCGCTTTCTGGTGTGCGGGTGATCGACCTCGGAACGATGGTGGCGGGGCCCGTCGCCGCGACATTACTTTCGGACTTCGGCGCGGAGGTCATCAAGGTTGAACAGCCAGGCCGGGGAGACACGCTACGCCACATCGGCCCGTACGCAGATGGCGAGAGTCTCTGGTGGAATGTCGAGGGGCGAAACAAGAAGTCCATCACGCTCGACTTGCACCATCCGGAAGCACAGCGGATCCTCAAGGAATTGGTGAAACATGCCGACGTTGTTGTTGAAAATTTTCGTCCGGGCACTTTGGAGAAGTGGAATCTGTCGTGGCAGGAACTGGAGAAGATCAATCCACGGCTTGTGATGCTCAGCGTCTCCGGCTACGGCCAGACCGGGCCCTACGCATCGCGCGCGGGCTACGACCGCATGGGCCTGGCCATGGGCGGGGTGCTGAACATCACGGGATATCCCGACCGTGCGCCGGTGCGGCCCGGCACGGCTATGGCCGATTATCAAACAGCGCTTTTTGGCGCGTTCGGGACGATGGTGGCGCTGTACAACCGCGACGCGCGAGGCGGAAAGGGTCAGCAAGTCGATCTCTCGCTGTTTGAAGCGGTATTTCGCTTCACCGATGTCATGGTGACCGCGTATGAGAAGCTTGGCCTCAAGCGCGAACGTACTGGAAACGTGCACTTCGCCGCTGCTCCCGGCGATCATTTCCAAACGATCGATGGCCGCTACATCGTGCTCACCGTATCGTCGGACCGTATGTTCGCGCGCTTGTGCGAAATTATTCCGGAATTCATCGGCGACGAGCGGTTCCAAACGCACGCCAAGCGCCTCGCCAATGTGGAAGCGGCCAATCGGATGGTGGCCGCGTGGATGAAGTCACTACCTGTGCCGGAAGTCTGCCGCGTTCTTGACGCGAAGGGCCTTGCCTACTCGCTCATCTATTCCGTCGAGGACATTGTTGCGGACCCTCAGTACGACGCGCGCGAGGCCATCGTCACTGTCGAGCACCCGAGGCTCGGAGCGTTAAAGATGCCAGCGGTGCAGCCGAGGTTCAGCCAGACGCCGGCACCCAAAGTGCACGCGGCCCCCGACTTGGGTGCGCACACGGAGGAAGTCCTGCAGGAACTCGCAGGTGTCTCGGTTGAGAAGCTGGCCGAGCTGAGGAAGGCCGGAATCGTCTAGCCGCGCAATGGGCACAGTGCGACGGCGGGTCGAAAACGATTAGCGGGGGAAAAATGAGAATAAAGCAGTCGATGCGATTTCGAAGACCCCTGCATAACCGACGAATGCCTTCGGCGCGCCTCCCGGACAATCTCGGGATTGTGCTGGTGGCAATGCGATGACTACGTCCCCGGTCAAGACCGAACCCCTCGGGAAACCGTGGAGAGTTTCACCCGGTGGGTCTGACCGACGTAGATTTCGCCGGCTCGATCGTTGTCTTTGACTGAACAGCATCGTTTAGCCGCGGGCTCTACTCAAGGTGGGACGGCTGGCCGCTTACGGTAGTGCTGCCGCTCATAGGCTGCGCTGCGCCGCGCGCGCCATTCCACCCGCCAGGTAGTGCGAGCCGAAGCAACTCTCGGTACCGATACGTGCCCCCGGAGTACCACGACAAAGCACCTTGCCGGTTGTTTTCAGTGGCTCGTTCAAACCCAGCTACCGCTCTCCGCGGCACTCACGCAGGTTGGTTTGCAGCGAGCATTCCTCCTTGCCTCGCCGTAGCGTCGGGTGCTGACGTGGCAAAACCTTGCTCGCGCCGACGACGCTGAACGCCGTGGAGACATACTCGCTGCGATCCTCATTCGGGCTGACGCCCACGGGCGGCGTCGTTTTGCATCCGGACCGCGCGCCACCTGTGCGCACTCGTGGCATCGGCGCCGTCTTGCTAACCGTTCAGCAACTGCTTCGCGATCATGTTCCGCTGGATCTCGTTGGCGCCCTCGAAGATCCTGGTAACACGCAGATCGCGGTACACCCGCTCCACTATCATGCCCCTGATGTAGCCCGCGCCGCCAAAAATCTGCAACGCCTTATCAGCGACACGACTGGCAGCCTCTGTGCAGAATACCTTGGCGTAGGAGCACTTCAGGCGCACGTCATCGCCGTTTTGCAGGCCCGATGCCGCATCCAGCAACAGCAAGCGGGCGGCATGCTGATCCATGGCCATGTCGGCCAGCATATGTTGCACCGCCTGGTGACTGGACAGAGGCTCGCCGAAGGTCAGGCGGTCTTTCGAGTATTGAAGCGCGTGTTCGAACGCGATCTGGCTGCTTCCCAGCGCTTGACAGGCCACATTGATGCGACCTTCATTCAGCCCCTCCAGTGCATAGTAGAACCCGCGGTTCTCCTCGCCGAGCAGATTCTCGGCTGGCACCTCGCAATTTTCGAACGTGAGTCCAAAAACGCCGTCGTTCATCCACCCCATGGTGGGAATCGGCTTGCTGATGCCGAATCCGGGATTTTGAGGCTCCACGAGGAAGCAGGAAACGCCGTCGCGGCCTTTGCTCTTGTCCGTCCTGGCAAACACCAGGATCACACCGGCCTTGTTTGCGTTAGAAATGAGCATCTTTGACCCGTTGAGAACCCACTTGTCGCCCTTTCTTACGGCAGTGGTCTTCATTGCGGCAACGTCGGATCCGGCGTCCGGTTCGGTCAGTGCAAAGGAGCCCGCCTTCGTACCCGCCGCAATCTGAGGGAGCCATTGTTCCTTCTGCTTTGCCGTGCCGTGGCGGAGGAGAGCGTGGGGGATCGGCCCCATGGAGGGGCGAACCAGCGGCCAGAACTGAGGCGGCATGCGCGCGAGCTCCAGCGAGATCAGAGCCAAAGTCACTTTGTCGACATTGGTCCCGCCGAATTCCTCGGGGATGGCAAGCCCGTAGTAGCCCGCCTTGCGCAAGGTCGCGTCCACCACGTCGGGCACCTCGTTTGTTTCGTGGAAGTGCGCCTCGTGCTTGAGCAGGTCGTTGACCATCTTGTGCGTCATTTCCTGCATCGCGCGCGCATCGTCGGAAAGCTTGAAGTCCATGGGGGACCCTTGGGTATCTCGGAATGAATGCCTCCATTATTTCGAGGAGCCACCGTGTGGTCAATAAAAACTTGTTGGTCGACACACAATAATCGCTTTACAATCAGCCCGGGGTGCATGGGTTTCGAACAACGCTGACCCTGGAAGATTGGCCACGTGGCGTGCGACAGGACCCGCGCTGACAAGAAAGGTGAGTAATCCTATGGGCCCTCTGGAAGGCATCAAGGTCGTCGAACTTGCCGGCATCGGACCAGGCCCGTTCGCCGCAACGCTGCTTGCGGATCTCGGCGCTACGGTGCTTCGCATTGACCGCACCGAGCCTGCCGACATCGGCATCAAGCGACCCGCCCGCTACGACCTGTTGCTGCGCAACCGGCCGAGGCTGGCGCTGGATCTGAAGCAGCCGGAGGCGGTGGAACAGGTGCTTCGCCTGGTCGACAGCGCAGACGTCCTGATCGAAGGCTTTCGGCCTGGTGTCACGGAGCGCATGGGTTTGGGGCCGGATGTTTGCTTTGCGCGTAATCCTCGTCTGGTGTACGGGCGCATCACGGGGTGGGGCCAGAGCGGCCCGCTCGCGCACGCCGCGGGGCACGATGTGAACTACATCGCATTGACCGGAGTTTTGGCAGCCATAGGGCGCAAAGGCGGAGCTCCGGCGATCCCCTTGGCCCTGGCAGGAGACTTCTCCGGCGGAGCGCTGTACTTGGTGATCGGCGTTCTCTCGGCATTGCTGGAGGCGCGGCAATCGGGGCGTGGACAGGTGATCGACGCCGCGATCGTGGACGGGACGGCATCAATGGCAATGCCATTTTACGGTCAGCACGCGGGTGGGCTTTGGCAGCCCGAGCGCGGCAGCAACGTGCTGGATTCAGGCGCGCCGTTCTACGACGTTTACGAGTGCCAAGACGGGCTCTGGATCTCAATTGGGCCGGTGGAGGCGCGCTTTTACGCGCAATTGCTGGATCGTCTAGGCATGCACGCTGCGCAGCTGGGTGAACAGTACGATCGTGCCAATTGGGCGGCCGCGAAGGTGACGCTCGCGGGGATTTTCCGCAGCCGCACCCGCCAAGCTTGGTGCGATCTCCTGGAAGGAACCGACGTCTGCTTTGCGCCGGTGCTGTCCTTTGACGAGGCGCCGCGGCATCCGCATCTCCAGGCCCGCGGCACTTTCATCGACATCGACGGTGTGGTCCAACCCGCTCCGGCTCCTCGCTTCAGCCGCAGCGTGCCCGACACCCCGAAGCCACCTCAGGCCGAGCCCGGCCGGGACTTCGAGGCGGCGCTTTCGGCTTGGGAGTCGGTGCCCCGATTTGCGCATGGAGAGCGCAAATGACACAAAGCGCGCGGAGCAGGAAGAGCGCTGTCATTCGATGGAGCGATGCGGCGCTGGCGCTCGCCATCACATATTCGTCTCATCGTACCGTTCACGTCGGGCGGCCCAACTGACCAAGTCGCACGCCGACTTGCCGAATCGCTGGCTGTCGAGCTTGGTCAGCCGGTGGTCGTTGAGAACCTAGCCGGTGCCTCTGGCGCGATTGGAGTAGCCCGCGTCGCGCGGGCACCAACCGATGGCTATGGGCTGACGGCCAGTCGGCTTGGCGATGACCTTAACCGAGAACGAGTTTTGAAATACATCGTTAAAAAAACTTGACATACAACCAACAAGTGACAAAATTGGGACGAGAGCCCTGACCATGGGCCAAACGAGACAAATGTGACAGGGAGAGACAATTGGGGGCGGAGACTGCCGTTTGCATTGATACCCCTGTGGGCACGCGCTCACGCGGTCCGGCCATGCGCATTCGCTGGCACTCTTGCGATGCGGGGGCGTGCATGACGTTTACCGCCCCGATGCTCGGCGTGGTCACTGGGCTGGCATTTGCAAACATGTTCGTCCTCATCTCGACCAGTCTGCCCCTCTTAGTTGCCACGAGCGAAGCGTTCAAGTTCGCGCAGGGCACTCTGGTGATGGCCGGCGCCGTTCTGGGTTACCTGCTTGGTGTGAACCTTGGTTGGCCTACCTCGCCGTTGTCGCCGTACTTGTGGGCATCGGGGTGTTAGGCGGCCTGATCACTTATTTCGTAGCTGTCTGGCCTGCGATGGGCCGGTCGCGCTCATGGGCTATTAACCACTGACCTCCGGAGAATCATGATGACGAAGACTTCTGATCGAAAGTATTGGCGCACCTCTATCGCTGATGTGACTGACGAGGGAACGGTGGTCAGAGGATACGACGTGCTCAAAGACCTTGTCGGAAAAATCGATTTCGGAGCCCTGGTGTACCTGCTCTACAAGGGTGAGCTGCCCAAGGGCAACGAGTCCAAGATCATCAATGCGATGTTCATCTCAGTAGCCGACCATGGCATCTCGCCCTCCTCGACGGTAACCCGATTTGTGCAAGCTGCGGGCGTACCGATTCAATGCTCAGTCGCGGCAGGCGCCATGATGTTTGGCGACGTGCACGGGGGCGCAGGCGAAGAGTTCGCGCGCTACATCCAGGAGCTTGTGTCGGAGGCAGCTTCCAGCGGTCGTAGCTATGAGGACTTGGCGACTGAATATGTCAGCAACCACAAGCGGCTGGATGGCTTCGGGCACCCACAACATCCGGAAGGCGATCCTCGGGGAAAGGTGCTCTTCGCCCTCGCCGAAGAGTACGGGCTCGCAGGCAACCATATCAGGATGACCCGCGAACTGGAAAAGGCGCTGATCAAGAAGAAGAACCGGCCTCTGTTGGCGAACATCGACGCCGCGGTCGGAGCAATCATCTCGGATCTCGGCATCGACTGGCGTCTGGCTCGCGCCTTCATCGTCGTGCCGCGCACAGCGGGCTTGTTCGCCCACGCATTCGAAGAGTCGGTGCGTGAGCCCGGCTGGCGCCAGATCACTCTGGACCAAGTCGAGTACGACGGGCCCGCCCGCCGGACCTATGATAGCTCTGCGATCTGACCGATCGCTTTGCCGAAGGCTGCCGCGACCTAGCTGCGGCGTTCCTACTTAAATGATCATGAACTGGAGAGACTGATGACCGGCCGCGTTGCAATCGTTGGAATCGGAATGACATCCTTTGGCAAGTTTCTGGACCGCTCGGTCAGAAGTCTTTCGGAAGAAGCCGTACGGACTGCACTGGAAGATGCCGGCATTACAAGCGAGCGCATCGAACGGATCTACTTCGGCAACGCTGCGTCCGGCATCATCACAGGGCAGGAGATGGTGCGTGCCCAAGCGGCGCTGAGAAACACCGGGCTCATGGGCAAACCGATGATCAACATCGAGAACGCTTGTGCTACAGGTAGCACCGCGTTTCATCTGGCTTGGCAGTGCGTGGAAGCCGGGCAGGCTGACGTTGTACTGGTCGTTGGGTCTGAAAAGCTGACTCACGCCGACAAAGCGGTTTCCTTCGGGGCGTTCGGAGGAGCGGTAGACAAGGAAGAAAAGCTGCCAGAGCACGTTGGGACGGGGAGCGGCTCCATTTTCATGGACATCTACGCCGAGAGAACCCGTCGGTACATGGAGGCAACGGGAACGACGTCTGCTGACATAGCCCAGGTGGTTGTCAAAAGCCGACGGGCGGCGTCTCTCAATCCCTTTGCCCAATTCCGTAAGAAGACAACGGTAGAGGAAGTGTTGGCCGCTCGGATGATCAGCAACCCGTTGACGCTTCCCATGTGCTCTTCGATCGGTGACGGTGCTGCGGCAATCGTTCTGTGCTCTAGTCGAGTTGCGGCGCAATTGACTGGAGCCAGACCGGTATGGGTGGCCACATCAGCTCTTGTTTCCGGCTTAGCGGATCCGACAGGGCCGAACGCTACAGCGAGGGCTGCGAAGGCGGCTTATGAAGCGGCGTCCATCGATCCGAGCGAAGTGCATGTTGTCGAAGTCCACGATGCGTCTGCGCCAGGCGAACTGATCAATTGCGAGACGCTGCGCCTTTGCGCACCCGGAGAGGCCGTCCAGATGTTGCGAAGCGGTGCCACAGATCTCGGCGGAAGGATCTCGGTCAATCCGAGTGGCGGATTGCTTAGCCGGGGCCACCCCATTGGGGCTACTGGAACGGCTCAGATATTCGAGCTGGTTCAGCAGTTGCGCGGGGAAGCAGGCGAGCGTCAACGCAAGGCGGCAAAGGTCGGCTTGGCGCAAAACTCCGGCGGGCAAGTTGGTGGTGACTCTGCAGCAGCGGTGGTCTCCATTCTCGTGGCATGACGGACTTTGCCGTTCACCTCCGCACAAGTGATCGAAATATCTGGAGCACGAGATGACCGAGAGACTGCAGGGAAAAGTGATCGTGGTGACCGGCGCGGGCGCCGGCGTTGGGAAAGAGATTGCGCTTGAAGCCGCGCGCCAAGGCGCCCGTGTCATCGTGAACGACTTGGGCGTGAGCATGGACGGCGCGGGCGGCAGTGCCGGGCCGGCACAGGAAACCGTCGAAAAGATCCGCGCCGCCGGCGGCGATGCCTGCGCCAACACCGATAGCGTGGCTGAGTGGAGCTCGGCACAGCGCATCGTGCAGCAAGCGCTCGACGTCTACGGGCGAATCGACGGACTGGTCAACAACGCCGGCAACCTGCGTGACGGCATCTTCCACAAGATGCCCGAGGAAGACTTCGACGCGGTCGTAAAGGTTCACCTCAAGGGCTGCTTCAACACGGCGCGAGCGGTCGCCCCTCATTTCAAGAGCCAGGCGTCCGGCGTCATGGTGCACATGACATCGACCTCGGGTTTGATCGGCAACGTCGCGCAAGCCAACTATGCGTCGGCCAAGATGGGTATCGTCGGCCTGTCGAAATCGATTGCGCTCGACATGGAGCGCTTCGGCGTGCGATCGAATTGCATCGCGCCATTTGCATTCACCCGCATGGTGAGCTCGATCCCTACCAACACCGCGGAAGGGCTGGCCCGCACCAAGGTCAACGAGCGGATGCAGGTTGCGAAGATCGCGCCGTTCACCTGCGCGCTGCTCACCGACGAAGCCCGTGACGTAACCGGCCAGATCTTCGGTGTTCGCAGCAACGAAATCTACCTGTTCTCCCAACCTCGCCCGATTCGCACCGCGCACCGTGGCGAGGGATGGACGGTCGATGCCTGTCTCGAAGTTGCACTCCCCATGATGAAGCCGTCGTTCTTCCCGCTCGACAAGTCGCGCGACATCTTCACGTGGGACCCGGTCTGAGGCCGCAAAGGCCTACTTAAGTCATCACCCGAATCAAGGAGCAGATCGTGAGCGATCGAACAAGGGTTGCAGTCCCAGCGGCCGCGGACCGAACGCAAAGAGACCGCGATGAGTGACGACATGCGGGACATGCTGCACGAATCGGCCCTTCGCATCTTTGCGGACAACCCACCCGACCTTTGGGCCGTCCTGCAAGGCGCGGGTTTCGACAAAGCCCTCTTGGCCGAAAGCAAGGGCGGCGCTGGCGTGAGCTGGGCAGACGCGTGTGGGCTCCTGGGGCTTGCCGGCGAGCACGCAGCGGCCGTTCCACTGGCGGAAGCGATGGTCGGACATTGGCTTGCGGAGCGCGCTGGCGTGGAGGACGCCACATTGCCCACGATCGCGTTCTCGACGCATCCGGAGCAGATACGACTCGCCCGCGCCCGCGACGGCTGGCGCGTGGACGGAACGCTCCCGCGTGTGCCATGGGGCCGCACATGCACGCATGTGGCGTTCATCCTCGGGCCTGGCACCACTGCCCAACTGGTCGTCCTCGCACGTGATGCGGCGGGCGTCTCGGTCACACCGGGCCACAATCTCGCCGGCGAGCCGCGCGATACGCTGCTGCTCGATGGAGTCGTCCCGCAGGCAGTGGTGCCAGCCCCGTTTGATGCGGGCGCGCTGCTCGCCGTGGGGGCGATCGTTCGCAGCGCCCTCATGGCGGGGGCGATCGAGCGAGCCCTCGGCCTGGCCGTGGAGTACGCCAACTTGCGCGTGCAGTTCGGCCGGCCGATTGGCAAGTTCCAAGCCGTCCAACAGAACATCGCCGTCCTTGCGACGCAGGCCGCAGCCGCGCGTGTTGCCGCCGAAGCTGGCACCGAAGCGATCGATGACTGGTTGGCCGGAAAAGGCGAGCCCCTGACGCAAAGCATTGCTGCGGCCAGCGCAAAGATCCGGACTGGCGAAGCGGCGGGTCAAGCCTGCGCCATCTCGCACCAGGTCTTCGGGGCGATCGGCTTCACCGAGGAGCACGACCTCCATCGCTTCACCAAGCGCCTATGGTCCTGGCGGGACGAGTGCGGCAACGAGGCGTACTGGTCTCTCGCGCTTGGAGAACGCATCTTGGCCGGTGATACCAAGCAGACCCTCTGGCGCACGCTGGCGCCGGCGGCAAGTGGCGCAGCCACGGGAGTGGCGAAATGAACAACTTCGTCTTTCCTCGTCCGCGCCAGTCCGAACTCGGAGAACAGCTGCGCGCCGAGGTGCGCGAGTTCCTCGACGGTTGGCACGGCGATCGGCATGCGGCCGCCGCGTTCGGTGGTTTTGATCCGGAGTTCAGCAAGGCGCTTGGTGCACGTGGCTGGATCGGCATGGGCTTCCCGAAGCGCTACGGCGGGGGCGGGTACGGGCTTCTAGAACGTTATGTCGTGCTGGAGGAACTGCTCGCAGCGCGCGCACCGATCTTTGCGCACTCCGTGGCTGACCGCCAGAGCGGCCCGCTGCTGTTGAAGTTCGGCAACGAACGGCAACGAGACGACATCCTGCCGCGCATCGCCGCAGGCGAGTGCTACTTCTGCATCGGGATGAGCGAGCCAGACTCCGGGTCCGACCTGGCGTCCGTCCGCACCCGCGCCACGAAAGTGGATGGAGGCTGGCTCGTCAACGGCGCGAAGATCTGGACGTCAAGCGCACACCGCAGCCACTACATGATCTTGCTGTGTCGCACCGCGCCTGTTGCTGAAGCGCGACATGCAGGCTTGAGCCAGTTCCTGGTTGACATGAAGACGCGGGGCATCACGTGCCGGCCTATCGTGAATATCGCCGGCGATCATGACTTCAATGAAGTGCACCTGCAAGACGTCTTCCTCCCGGCCGATGCACTCATTGGGGTGGAAGGCGAAGGTTGGCAACAGGTCACAAGCGAGCTGGCGCTCGAACGCAGCGGGCCCGAACGCTTCATGTCCCACCAGGGAGCCGTGGAGGAATTCGCCGTGGCCCTCAAGCAGCAGCGATCGGCTGAGGGCGCCAGGACGCTGGGGCGGCTCGTTGCCCATCTCTCGATCCTGCGGCGCATGTCGCGCTCGATCGCCACGATGATCGCCGACGGTCAGGAGCCCGCGTTGCATGCCGCCCTGGTCAAGGATCTCGGTACCTGTTTCGAGCAGGACATCCCCGAGACCCTCAGGCTCGTACTGCAAACCGAGCCGGAGGCGGGCGCTTCCGAGGCGTATAGCGCGGCGCTCGCCAACGTCATCCTGCACGCACCGTCCTGCACGATCCGGGGCGGGACGAAGGAAGTGCTGCGCGGCATCGTCGCGAAGTCCCTCGGTCTTCGCTAGGCAATCTCTCATTCAACTCGCAAACAGAGTCCCCGAAAGGCCACAAGTGGAAACAGCAACGAACATGGAAGAACTTCACCAGCAGCAGCGCGACGCCGTGTTGTGGCTCAAATTGAATCGACCGCAGGCGCTCAATGCGTTGACGGCATCGCTCGTTGATGCATTGACGCGTGCGATCGAGAATGCACAGCGCGACTCCGGCGTGCGCGTCATTGTTCTGACGGGCGAGGGCCGAGCGTTTTGCGCTGGCGCCGATTTGAAGGACCCCGCCAGGGGCAGCCCCGAAGCGGGCGCCGATTTCGTGAAGGCGATCGGGGCGCTGACGGAGGTGATCGAAGCTTCCGCCAAGCCCGTCATCGCCGCGATCAACGGCATTGCGGTCGCCGGCGGATTGGAGCTTGTGCTTGCCTGTGACCTCGTCATTGCCGCCGAGTCGGCTCGCCTTGGCGATGCCCATTCGAACTATGCCTTGTTCCCGGGTGCTGGCGCCACAGTGCGCCTGCCGAGAAAGGTCGGGCTGAACAACGCAAAGCATCTCATGTTCACGGGTGACATGCGACCGGCCAGCGCGTGGATGGCTCTCGGACTGGTGAGCGAGGTGGTGGCCGATGACGGGTTCATTGACGCGGTTTCGGCGCTCGCCGCAAAACTGGCGGCCAAGAGCCCGCTCGTGCTGGCGAGGATGAAGCAGGCCCTTAATGACGCGCTGGACCAGCCTGCACCGATAGCGCTGCGCTATGAGCGGGCCCTGAGCAACCTGCACCACTTCTCTGCGGATCGTGTCGAAGGGCTTTCCGCTTTCAAGGAAAAACGCGCTCCCAAGTTCCAGGGCAAATAGCTCCTGCCATCTCATGCATTCAACATAGAAGGAGCAACCTTGGACAAATACTCGAGGAACGGCCGGCGCGGCGCGATGAATTTGATGGCGCTCGTTCTGTGCGCGATGACTTTCGTGCCGACGCCTGCAAGCGCGCAGAACAAGGATGCCTATCCAACCAGGCTCATCACTCTTGTCGTTCCGTCCGAGGCGGGGGGGGCTGTGGACATCACGGCACGCTCGCTCGCGCAGCATCTGTCCAAGACGCTCGGCAAGTCGGTCATCGTCGAGAACCGGTCTGGAGCGAGTGGTGCCATTGGTGCGACCTACGTTGCCAGGTCGGCACCCGATGGCTACACGCTACTTGTAGGTCCCGGGACCGTCATGGTCGTGAACCCGATGGTCTCGAAGACGCAATACGACGCAACGCGCGATTTCCGCGCGGCGGGGCTCCTCGTCAGTGCCGAACTGGTCTTCGTTACCAGCCCGGCGACGGGCTTCAAGACCTTGGACGACGTCATCCAGTATGCCAAGAAAAATCCGGGAAAGCTCACTTACGCGTCTAACGGGCCAGGCAGTTCCTTCCATCTCGCGACCGAGCTTCTGCTGAATATGGTGGGAATCGACCTCCTGCACGTCCCTTACAGGGGTGGCGCGTCGACGGCGACGGCCATGCTCGCGGGCGATATCGGGATCATGCTTGCCAACACCGCTTACGTTCTTCCTTACATTCGTTCCGGGAGCATGGTTGCGCTGGCGATTGCAAGTCCCGGGCAGTCCAGTGAGCTCCCCGACGTTCCCGCAGCGTCCAAGACTGTGCCCGGCTATGAGGCCAACACATGGATCGGCCTCTATGCGCCGGCGGGGACCAGCGATGAAGTCATCGCCAAACTCAATGCGGAGATGAACACATACCTGCGCGACCCGAAGGGGGCGGCGGAGATGCGTGCCAAAGGACTCGAGCCACTCTCGGGCTCCCCAGAGGACGCGGTCCGTTTCCAAAGCCAGGAGCAAGAAAAGTGGGGCCGGGTTGTCTCCCTGGTGCGGGCGAAAGGCCAGCTGAATTGAGGAACGAGTTTGGTGACCATGCCGGTTTCCGGCCAATCGCCCGATACCAACGATAAAGGAATTCAAACTATGGAACACAAGAATAAAGGGGCGTTGGCCGGCATCCGGGTGATCGACATCGGCACGATGGTTGCAGGCCCGGTCGCCGCAACCTTGCTTGCAGACTACGGCGCAGAGGTGATCAAGATCGAGCAGCCTGGCCGCGGAGATGCTTTGCGTCATATCGGGCCGTCGTTGGAAGGCGAGAGCCTTTGGTGGAACGTTGAAGGCCGAAACAAGAAATCCGTAACGCTCGATTTGCACCATCCCGAAGGGCAGCGGGTACTGAAGGAGCTATTGAAAAGCGCCGATGTGCTCGTAGAGAACTTCCGCCCTGGCATCCTGGATAAATGGAATCTCTCTTGGAAATACCTGCAAAAGGTGAATCCGAGGCTTGTCATGCTCAGTGTTTCGGGATACGGCCAGACAGGGCCGTACTCAAGTCGTGCAGGATACGACCGTATTGCGCTTGCGATGGGCGGAACCTTGAATGCGACGGGCTATGCGGATCGCGCTCCAGTAAAGCTCGGCACCGCAATGGCCGACTACTCGACGGCGGTGCTTGGTGCGCTCGGGACGATGGTGGCACTCCACCATCGTGATGCGAACGGCGGTACCGGTCAGCAGATCGATCTCTCTCTTTACGAAACAGTGTTTCGCTTCACCGACGTGATGGTCACCGCTTACGAGAAGCTGGGTATCACACGGGAGCGGACGGGCAACATTCACTTCGCAGCCGCGCCCGGCGATCATTTCGAAACCTGCGATGGACGTTACATAGTTCTGACGGTGTCCAACGACCGCATGTTTGGGCGACTATGCGAAGCTATTCCGGTGCTTGCGGGCGACGAGCGCTTTTCTACCCACGCGAAACGCATCACAGGCATTGAGGCAGTCAACAAGATTGTCGCCGATTGGATCAAGTCACTACCTGTCCTGGAGGTCTGCAAAATCTTCGAAGAAAAGGGCTTGGCCTATTCGTTGATCTACTCGATCGAGGACATTGTTGCCGATCCCCACTACCAGGCTCGGGGCAGCATAGCTACCGTCGAGCATCCGCAAATCGGCGCGCTGAAGATGTCCGCCGTGCAGCCTCAATTCAGCGGGACGCCATCACCGCAGATCAGGCCTGCGCCCGCGCTTGGCGCACACACTGACGAGGTCCTTCGCGGAATCGCAGGGCTCTCAGTCGGACAAATTGCAGAACTTCGTAAGGCTGGCACGGTCTGAGGTGCTGAATGTCGCAATCCAATTCACCCATCCCGGATCCGGCGAGTGTGGTGGCTGCCATAGAAAGCCGCTTTTCGTGCCGTGCGTTCAACCATAGCAAGCCAGTCGCACGCCACCAAGTCGAGGACATTTTGCGAATAGCTAGTTGCTCGGCGTCGAGCACGAACACTCAGCCATGGAAGGTGTATGTGCTGCAAGGGGAACGCCGCGATGCACTCGTTGCGGAAGTATGTGCTGCGCACGACGCAGCCGCAGCAGAACCTTCACTTGCCGCCAAGTACGCCGAAGTCGACGGCTACTACCCATCAAGGTGGATCTCACCCTATATCGACAGGCGGCGTCATAACGGTTGGAGCCTATACGGTCTTCTCGGAATTGGAAAAGGTGAGAAAGACAAGATGCACGCACAGGTACAGCGGAATTACCGGTTCTTCGACGCTCCGGTCGGTCTCATGTTCACCATCGATCGCGTTATGGGCCGCGGTTCACTGATCGACTACGGAATGTTCCTGCAGACCGTGATGTTGGCCGCGCGCGCGCTTGATCTGCACACCTGCCCCCAGGCGGCCTGGAACAACTTCGCAAAAATTGTGATGCCATTTGTCGGCGCGGGCTCCGATGAGATGCTGGTTTGCGGCATGTCGCTTGGTTACGCGGAGGAATCGGCACCAGTGAATGCCTACAGGACGCCGCGAGAGACGGTGGAGAGTTTTACGCGTTGGGTATGATATGACTGGCATGCATTCGCCCACATCGCACCATTGCCTGTGCGACGCCTGTGGAGTTTTTAGTCACACCCTGGGTATGTGAATGATCTATGAAGCAATCGATTTTGCTGTCGACGACGGCGTTGCCTTTCTCCACTTGAACCGTCCGGAGGCCAAGAATGCGCTCGACGACGCCATGCGGGTGGAGATCGCTGACGTCATCAGGCGCTTGCGCATGGGCATCGACCATAAGGAACTCGACGTAAGAGCGCTGGTGATTGGCGGGCGGAGCGGCGCCTTCTGCGGCGGTGGTGACGTAAAGGGAATGGTCACCAAGAAGACCGGCCTAATGATGCACAGCCGAATGACGGACATCCAGGACTGGTTCCGCGACCTCCTCAAGCTCGAGATGCCCGTCATCGCGGCGGTTGACGGGCCTGCTTTCGGGGCTGGATTCAGCATTGCGCTGGCGGCCGACTTCATCATCGCGACGCCAAAGTCGAGTTTTGCGCAGCTTTCGGCCGCATGGGGTTGGTGCCGGACACGTCCATCCTCTTCATGCTGCCTCGCATCGTGGGGTTGCAGCGCGCCAAGGAGTTAATTTTCTCGGCGCGGGTGCTGGGTGCCGAAGAGGCCAAAGCCATGGGCATCGTCTACGACTTGGTGCCCGAAGGCGAAGCTATCGAAGCGGCCACCGAACTCGCACACAAGATGAGGCTGGCCTCCGTTGCCGCAGTGGGACTCACAAAGCAGTTGCTCAACCAGACCTCTGAGTCGAGCCAGGCCGCGATGGCGCAGGCGGAGGCACTCGCCCAGGCCATCGCCATTGGCACCGAATACCACGCTGATGCTGTCCAACGTTTCGTCGGGAAGTCCGCTGTTGTTCAAAGGTTTCAGCGGGCAGAACTGGCGCAAGCCGAAGGCGTCGCCATAGCCAACTGCCCTGAAGTTCCTACTTGCTCAAAGCTAGATCAGCCATGTTTAACCGCTCCGAGCTCTCACTTCCCGTTATCTGCGCACCCATGTTCCTCGTCACCGGCCCTGAACTGGTAACGGAGGCTTGTCTCGCGGGGCTCGTGGGCGTGCTGCCGCGACACAATGCCAGAACTCTCGAGCAGTTCGACGGCTGGCTTGAGACTATCCATTCCGCTCGCAAGGAAGCGCTGGCCCGTTCCATCAAGGTGGGCCCGCTTGTAGTGAACGTTTCCGCAAAGTTGCCAGCGGCTGACCTTGAAGACACTTTGCAGCTTGCAGCCGGTTACGGCGTGGATACTGTCATCAGTGTCGGCGGCGGGCCGCGCGAAATCGTGCGCGTCGCGCATTCGAAGAGCATGGGGGTGCTCCACGACGTCATTAGCTTGGAATTTGCCAAGAAGGCGATTGGCCAAGGGGTCGACGGCCTTATCGCAATCGGTTCGGGAGGCGGCGGCCACTCCGGACGTTTGTCGCATCTGACGTTGATCGAGAAAATTCGGGCGACATTTCAGGGCCCCCTGGTGATGGCGGGGGGGATCTCGACGGGCGCAGGTGTACGGGCCGCAGAAGTTTTGGGCGCTAACTATGCGTACATGGGAACTCGTTTCATTGCCACTACAGAGGCGAATGCTCCTGCCGAATACAAGCAGATGCTTGTTGAATCGACCTCGGAGGACCTGGTGTACACGCCCAACATCACCGGTGTGTCTGCGAACTGGCTGAAGCCATCGCTAAAGCGCTGCGGTATCAACATCGAGACGCTCCAGAGGCCCGGCGCCGGACGCTTCGACCATCTGCCGACCGACATCCGGCCGTGGCGGGACATCTGGAGTGGTGGGCAAGGTATCGATCTCATTGAGGACATCCCCGACGTCGCCGTGCTGGCTGCGCGGCTCGTCTGCGAATACCAGGCTGCTTGCGCACGCCGAGAGATTCAAGTGCCGGGTGCTTACCTTTCGCTAATTACGACACACGCAAAGGACTAACATGGACTTCAAGATTTCGGACGACTCGCTCGCCTTGCAGGCGTCTACCCGGGAAGTGGTCGACGACATCCTCAAGCATGAGCCGCACTTTCACGAGACCAATGTGGTGCCGCAAGAGGTGGACGCGACGCTGCGGGCGCTGGGGTACTACGGGCTGTCGATCCCTGAGGAATTCGGTGGCACCAAAGTCGACAAGGTCAGTTTGGCGCTGATTCAACTGGAGCTCGGGCGCATGCCTCCCCAGTTCTGGCCCTCGATTCGTCAGGCATTGGGGCCCATCCCCCAATTGCTGCTCCTGCACGGCACCCCGAAGCAAAGGAACCAGTGGCTGCCGCGGATCGTGGCCGGCGCGACGGTCTGCTTCGCACTCACCGAACCCGACGCCGGATCGGACGTGGCAGCGATGAGGACGACTGCCGTGAAGAAAGGCGACCGATGGGTGCTGAACGGCTTCAAGACATACATCTCGAATGCCGAACGCGGCGATGTGTTCCTGGTGTTGGCCAAGACCGACAAGAGCAAGGGGCGCGACGGTGTATCGGCCTTTCTCGTAGAGCCGCAAACTCCCGGATTCAGCATGAGCAAGCCCATTCGCACGATGGGCTTCATGACCAATGGCGTTTACGGGCTCACGTTCGACAACTGCGAAATCCCTGCGGAAAACCTGCTCGGCGAAGAGAATCGCGGCTTTTATTACGCAGTTTCGGGGCTGAATGAAGCCCGCGTCAATGTCGGCTGCCAAGCCCTGGGGGGCAGCCAGATTGCCTACGAGCACGCGCTGCAGTATTCTAAGGATCGCGTGACCTTTGGCCAGCCGCTGTCAAGCCATCAAGTTCTGCAGCACATGCTGGCGGATATGGCCATGGAGCAGCATGCGGCGCGGCTGCTGTTGCTGGAAGCCGCTTGGTGCCTGGAAAACGGTGTGGACGTGCGCTTGAAGTCCTCCTTTGCCAAGGTGTTCTGCACGGAAGCTGCCAATCGCATTGCGGACAAGGCCCTGCAAATCTTCGGGGGCGCCGGCTATATCAGGGGCATGGTGGTTGAACGCGTGTACCGCGACTTGAGGGTCATGCGGATTTTCGAGGGTGCGAACGAAATCCAGCGCAACATGATTGCGAAGCAGTTGCTGCCGAAGGCCTAGTTCTCACAACGGCCGAATGCAGGCACATCGCAATTTGGCGTAGTGCCTGCCCCAGATGTTCTTACTGTTCTATTCGATCTGGAGACTAAAGTGAAAAAGTGACTACTCGCCGTACGTTTCTCAAGCATTCACTCGTTTTCGCGGCCGCAGCGTCCGCATTCGGTCCTGCGTTCGGGCAGCCAGGGAGGACGATCAAGTTCGTCATTCGTCTGCAGGATACCTACTGATCCTTTGTCGGCGACCAGCCATAGACCTTGGAGCACGCACCGCCCATCAACATCGCCCGCTCGCTCTCGCTCAGGCGCGCTGTCTGGCGGAAGGGGACGACGGCCTGTTCATAGTTGACCACCGCGAAGGCACGCGTCCAGTCGGTGCCCCATAGGCAACGGTCGAAACCCCACGCCTCGAAGATCCGGGCGAGCGGATCCCAGATGTCCGGGAAAGGATATGGTTGACTGGACAGTGTGCAGGCACCGGTCACCTTGATCACCGCATTGGGGCGCTTGGCGAGCTCCAGCACCTTGAGCAGGTCGGCCCAAGGCTCAGGTGGGGCGGGGGGTGTAAGCGGCTGTGGAATTCCCAAATGGTCGATAACGAATCGCGTGTTGGGATGACGATCGATCAGTTCCACAGCTGCATCCAGGTTACGCCAGCAGAAGAAATTAACCGGCAGGTCCTGCCGGGCTGCTTCGCGCAGAATTCGGTCTATCCCGGCGGGGTTCGGAACACCTGCGGGTTCGATTCCCATCAGGACGCGGATCCCGACCGCCCCCGGCGTCTTCTTCCAGTCGGCGATGGCATCGGCCACGGTCGGGTCGTGCGAATCGACCGGCTTGACCAACGCAAACCGGCCAGGATGGGCTCTTTGCACCTCGACCGCATAGCTGGCGTCGTATTGGTACAGGGATATCGGAGAGACGATCACGGCGCCGTCGACGCCGACCTTGTCCATCGCAGCCACCATCTCGTCGCCCGTAACGTGATCGTGCCAATTGAACGTGGGCGCGTTAGGCGTGCGGTGCCAAGGCCGTCTCGGCGTGTTCGCCTCATAGGTATGGACCTGGGAATCGATGATCGGCATCTAACAAGCTCCCTGAAAGTGGAGTTAAACGACATGGCCAGGCCGGTCATCGGCGCCTGGAAGGGGAGGGGCCAGCGCATTTCGTCCCGGTCTCGCCCGTGTGTGAACCATACCTAGATCAACTAACGTCAAGCGCAGGTCTACCACAACCTTGACATTCTCTGGCTGATTACTCGTTGCGGTCTTTGTTAAAAATTTGACATACAACCAACAAGTGACAGAATTGGATCTGTTTTGACCTGGTGCATCTATTTTGCACTGGTGATTTCGGCCGTCGCTAACTGAAAAAATCAGCTGGGAGGAGACAGACATGAACGACGTCAGCCGCCGGACGGTGGTGAGGGGCATTGCCGCGACGGCGGGCTCAACCTTGGGCTTCCCCGCACTGGCGCAACGTGAGGGGATCAAGTTCAAGTTAGGCACGGACGTGCCGGAAACCTTCCCTACCGTCGTATACGCGCGCAAGGCGGCGGAGAAGATCGCCAGCGAAAGCAATGGGCGTCTGCGCATTGAGATATTTCCCGCGAACCAGCTTGGCTCCAGTACCGATCTGCTGTCGCAAGTCCGCTCCGGCGCAGTGGAGATGGTCGCTCTGCAGGGTACGACCTTGTCCACGTTGGCCCCGGTTGCGGGAATCAATACCGTGACATTTGCTTTCAAGGAATACGCGACCGTATGGGATGCAATGGATGGCGATGTGGGAACCCTCGTTCGCAAGTCCCTGGCACCCTTAGGCCTGCATGTGGCTACGAAGATGTGGGACGGTGGCTTTCGACAGGTCTTCACCGCATCCAAGCGGATCTCTTCCCCCGACGACTTGAAGGGTCTCAAGATTCGGGTTCCGGTCAGTCCCATCTTTGTGTCGACGTTCCGCGCATTGGGCAGCTCACCGGCGGCGATCAACGTCGCCGAGCTGTACTCGGCGCTGCAGGCAGGCATCGCAGACGGATGCGAGCTACCGTTGACTGGCATCGACTCGCTGAAGCTCTATGAGGTTCAGAAGCAGTGCTCGATGACCAATCACCTCTGGGATGGACCGTGGCAGGTCGTCAACGCCAAGGTATGGAGCCGCCTGCCATCGGATTTGCAGGACATCTTCATCCGCAATTTCGATGCCGTCGCTGAGGAGCAGCGCAGGTTCACCCAGCAGCAAGCGACGGACCTGGTGCCGGAACTCGAAAAGAAGGGGATGGTCTTCACCCGGCCGGACCCTGCACCGTTCCGCAAGGTACTGGCTGCATCCGGCTTCTATGGTGAATGGCAGAGTAAATTTGGTTCGGAAGCATGGGCGGTTCTCGAACGGTACACGGGAAAACTGAGCTGATGGAGGGCCCGGGTGATGATGCAGTCCGCGCCAAAGACCAGTCTGTTCAATCCTTCGTGTAGCCCGCGACGGCAGGCGGCCACATCACAGCTTTGCCAACCACTGCGGAGCCGACGCGCCCGTCGCCTGCGAGCTAGCGCCGCATGGCTTGCGGCGAGGCGCTGGCAGTCATCGAGTTCGCATCCGCGCGATCATCGTCGGTCAAACCGGCCTGCTCTTGCTGAGTGTGCTGTCGCGTTATGTCGACGAGGTTGCCATAGTGTCCTGGCTCGTGATTGGCTCGAGCATGGCCCCGGCGCGCGACGGACACATGCGGCTCTCCACCGTCGTGGACCGCTTCCCCGCGTCTGTCCGGTGGATGCTCAGAGCCTTCGCCATCTTGATTCCCCTAATCTTCCTGCTCATAGTTGCGCACCTCGCACTCGAGTACGCGCGTGACGAGAGAGCCATCACGACCCCAGCACTGGGAATTTCCAATTTTTGGCGAGCCGTGGCGATGTTTTCGGGGTTTCGTCCTCATGATTCCGATTGCTGCCTAGCAGTTGCTCTCACGATGCAGGCTCCGGGACGTCGTCGCGGCGTCATTGGTGCTTTGCGCCTTCACCGGCCTCATCTGCTGAATACAATCAAAGATTGTTTCGACTGGTAATTACAGCGTTCTACTCTTCACCTGATCGTGGGTTGCTGACGGCGTCCGCGATGGGATTGGGCGCCTAGCAATCCGGCCTGTCGCGAGACCTGGTGTCCATCATTCGATCCCTGCCAGGCAGAGCGCCGGTCTCCATGTTGGCGTCGATCGTCGCCTTCATCATTCTGGGGAGCCTGCTTGAGGGATTCCAGCGATGGTGCTTTTCGGACCCATGCTGTTCCCCGTCGCCCGCGCACTTGGTGTTCATGAAGTGCAGTACGCGATAGTCGCGATCCTCGCGATGGGCTTCGGCCTGTTCTCGCCCTCGTTCGGTATCGGCTTCCACAGCGCTTGCGCGATCGGAAAGGTGGATCCCGCGGACGCCTCGAAGGTGATATGGCCGCATATGGCTGCGCTCGGTGCTGGACTTCTCATTGTCGCCGGAGTCCCGTGGATATCGACAGTCTTCGTCAAGTAGGCCAGCGCGATGCGGGGAATCAGGGCGCGATGTCCCAATGGCGGCGCATCGGCAGCGCGGACAGTATCAATACCGGAGATTAGCTGTGAATATTCTGGTCCCCGTCAAGCGGGCTTCCAGTTCTCGCAATGGTGTTTGTCGACGTACTTCTCTCATTGCCATCGGGCCGCAAGCGGAAAAGGGGGCCGAAGATCAGGCGCTGGGGCGCTCCCGAGGCGGACCGACCACCAAAACTCTTGACCGCCACGCTCGCGATGTCAGCTGCCGTCGATTCAGTCGATTCCGTGTAGCGACTTGAGGGGCAACTCGCAAAAAAAGCATGCATTGCCGAAGGGTTGAGCATAAAATGATTGAGCAACTTAAGGAGTTTGACGGTGGGAAAAGGGCGAGCGGCGCAAGACGCAGCGCAGGCAGTGCTGCGCGAAATTGGCGAAGATAAAACTGTCTCTTTCGCGAAATTAGGTTCTGGGGCACGCGTACGCGCCGCACCGAAGAAATCAAGCGCACCGCTGCGGCGACGGACCCAGGAAGAGCGTCGATCCGAATCGGAAGAGCGGCTTCTCGCCGCGGCAATCGACTTACTCTCGCGGAAAGGCTGGGTGGGAATGACGCTGGCGGAGATCGGCGAGGCAGCCGGGTACAGCCGGGGCCAGGCGACGCATCAATTCGGCAATAAGGCCGGCTTACTGCGCGCTTTGGTATTGCGCTTACATCAATCGTTCACAGAAAAAATACAAGAGGCGCCGCCCTCGACTCCGGGACTACAGGCGGTGTTGGGCTACGTACGCGTGTACTTCGGACGCACCGACGCGGAGTGGGTAAATACCCGCGCAAATCTGCTGTTGTTAGCTGAGACATTGCTTGAGGAGTCCGAGACCCTCGATATTGTTCACGAAAGCAGCCGTCCGATCGTTGCTTGGCTAGAGGAAAATTTGCGCATAGGCATTGCGAAGGGCGAGGTGCGACCAGATGTGGATATCAAGCTAGGCGTCGAATTCGTAGTTGGTGTCCTACGTGGTCTGGCTCAACAGCGCCTAGCGCAAGGTCGCATTACCAACTTGCGCAAAAACAAGGAGCAGGTGGTTTCAATGGTCGAACAAGCATTTGCGGCACGAAGCAGTCGCGATGGAGGTAGGAGCTCGCGATGAGCGATGGCATGAGAGACATAATCTACGTTGCTGCACTTCGCATCTTTGAAGATCAACCGTCCAGTACGACGCGTGGCGAGGCCATCGTCACTGTGGAGCACCCGAGGCTCGCGGCGTTGCAGATGCCAGCGGAGCAGCCGAGGTTCAGCCGGACGCCGGCACCCAAGGTGCACGCGGGCCCCGACTTGGGTGCGCACACGAAGGAAGTCCTGCGGGAACTCGCAGGTGTCTCGGCTGAGAAGCTGGCCGAGCTGAGGAAGACCGGAACCGTCCAGCCGCCCGATGGGCAGTGCGCCGGCCGGGTCTCGAAACGATTTGCAGGGGAAAGTGAGAATAATGCAGCCGAAGCGATTTCGAGGCCGCCTGCATAACCGACGGATGCCTTCGGCGCGCCTCCCGGACAATCTCGGGACTGTGCTGGTGGCAATGCGATGACTGCGTCCCCAGTCAAGACCGTCGTGCAAGACCCCGCAAGTGTGCATGTCGCAATCGAGAGCAGCTTCTCATGCCGCGCGTTCTTTCGTGACAAGCCCGTTGCGCGCAGCGACATCGAAGAGATCCTGCGGGTCTCGAACCGGGCCGCGTCCGGCACGAATACGCAACCCTGAAAGGTGTATGTGCTGCAAGACGATCGGCGCGACCCTCGTCGCTCAGGTTTGCTCCGTGCACGACGCCGTCTATGCCGATCCGACTCGGGCCGCAGAGTACCGGTACGACTACTACCCGAAAGACTGGGTCTCGCCTTACATCGACCGACGGCGTCATGACGGCTGGAGCCTGTATGGCCTTCTCGGCATCCGTAAGGCGAGAAGGACAAGATGCACGCGCAGGCACAACGCAATTACCGCTTCTTTGACGCGCCCGTGCCGACGAGATGCTGGTTTGCGGAATGTCGCTCGGCTATGCGGACGAATCCGCGCTGGTGAACACCCTCGATACCGCGCGGGAAACCGTGGAGGGTTTCACCTGGTGGGTCTGACCAAAGGGATTTCTGGGTGTCTCGGTGGAATGAAGCCTCCATTATTTCGAAGGGCCACCTTGCGGTCAATCAAAAACTTGTTGGTTAACACACAATAGAAAGTTTACAATCAGCCCGGGTGCGTGGGTTCGAACAATGCTGACCCGGAAGCACCGCCCGCGTGGCGTGTGACACGATCCACGCTGACAAGAAAGGTGAGTAATCTCATCGGCCCTCTGGAAGGCATCAAGGTCGTTGGCATCGGACCAGGCCCGTTCGCGGCAACGCAATCGGCCGAAGCTTGAAATCGAATTTAAGTAGACTACCTGTGTTGACTAAGCTATATAAAAACATTTCTTGCTCGAACGAACGGAGTCGTTTGTGGACATTCAGCTGTCAGAATTCCAAATTCATCGGCGGAGTGCTCGCTTTCCGAGCCATGATATGGACCCCGCGGAAGCGCGCCGGAAATCACCAAGGAGGTGACCCGTGTTCCTGTCCCATCGCGCCCTCGTCTCAGGAGTGTCCATCGCGATTGCAGCAGGCGCTGTCGATACGACCGTTGTTGCCCGCGGACCTCAGCCGAATTCTCCTACAGCGACAACCTCCCGGGTACCGCAGCCTCGTGCGGTTCGATATCGGAGCATCCATAATCTGTAGCGCAGCTTTGGTCAGACCAGAATACCGAGGCTAGACTGCAAATATCGAGGCTAGACCGCAACAGTGCGGAGACTAGTCCCGATAGCTGTGGCGACATCAGACGAAGCCTCGAAGATACGGGGCACACATCAAGAAGACAATTGGAGGATGATCTAACTGGAGGAGGGGAAGATGCTTGCGCAGATCGGCAGAGGACTATCTGAAAAGACAATAGGAATTCAAACCGATGTGATTTTCCAACGCCGTTGTCACCGACCAGTGCAACAATCTCGTCGCGCCCCGCGTCGCGGCCCTCATCTTAATACCCCGGACGGCATCAGCTACGTACCGGAAGATCGGCGCATCTTCTCCGGCGTGACCCTCTGGGAAGATCTTGACGTCGCCTACTTGCCGCTGCGCATGGGCGGACGAGGCTTGGACAAAGAGTGGGCCTACGAACTCGTTCCGGATCTTGCGTGGTTCAGCGAACGAAAGGGCGGCTTGCTCAGCGCCGGCCAACAACTGAACTTGACCATCGCGCGGACGCTAACATCGAGCGCTGATTTATTGCTATTGGATGAGCCATCCAAAGATTTCGCTCCGCTCATCGTCGTAAATATATTCGAAAAACATCCGAACGTTGAAAGAAGTTGGACTGTCCGTCGTGCTGGCGGAACGGAGTCTGCAATTGGTTCTGTCTCTCAGAGACCGGTGCTACATCCTGGAAAAAAGAGACGTCGTCTATTGCGGAACAGCGGCAGAGCTTTGAGACAATGGCGCCGTCCATGACAAATGTCTCCGCTTTTGATTGCGCTCTGACAGGAAAGTGCGTCGCTATGTATAAGTGTCAGTGCGGGACATCCACGGCACGATATGAACCCGCTGGCTGGACGCACTGGCCAGGTCATGAGGATTATAGCTTCCAGTTCATGCGGCTGCTTGGAAGCGCCCAGGAAGGTGCCAGCACCATTTCCGAGTGCTTCTCGACGGCAGCGCGCATCAATGTCGGCGATGGCGAAAGCTGGTATCGAGAATGGAGAAGAATCGGCGAGGTCAACAAGAAACGCGGCGACGAAGCGCTTCGGCAAGGTTTTATCGAAACTGCCAGGAGCAACTGGCTGCGGGCGTCGAACTATTACCGGTCGGCGCAATATTTTTTAAGGCCCCAGGACGAAAGGTATCTGGCCATCTTTGATCAGATCGAGATGTGCTCCCGCTTGTATCTGAAGCACCTCACGCCACCAGGCGAGATTGTGCAAATCCCCTTCGAGGGCGATCAATTTCTGCCCGGGTACCTTCTGCGAGCGCCGAATGCACCGGCCAAAGCACCGGCGGTCCTATGCTTTGGAGGACCGGACGCATGTAAAGACGAGCAACTCTATAAGATTCCGCGTCATGCGTTTGCGAGGAGTTTGTCCCTTCTCGTGGTTGACCTTCCCGGGCAAGGAGCAGCGGTCAGGCAGAATAAGCTAACCGGACGTCATGATCAGGAAGTAGCGATCAGCCGTTGCGTGGACTATTTGCTGACCCGAGACGATGTCGATCACAAGCGGCTTGTTTTATATGGGGATGGTATTGGCGGATCATACGCGTCTCGCGCCGCCAGTTCTGACGATCGATTCGTGGCCGCGGTATGTGATGGCGGTTTGTGGGACCAAAACGAACGCATCTTCTTGTCAAATTGGCTGTTCGGCGCAGACGATGACGATCAGCCTGGCAACAGCGCCAAAATAATGGATTGTGGCTTTGCCGGCAATATTAACTGTCCGTACCTGGTCACGGTGGGAGAACATGACTTTATCGACGCGAAAACAGCGACCGATCTGTATAAGCGTCGACGGACGGGCGGTGCTAACATCGACTTGAGGGTCTTTTCTGCCGAAGACACCGGCGCTTCCCATGGTCAAGCCGACAACCCAACCCTCGGCAAAGAATTCATTTTTGACTGGATAGTGTCGAAGATTGGCATCGTTCGTCCCTAGAGCCCTTCGTGATTGGTCATGGTATTCGGAATGGGCGCGAGAGCTTGTCTAAGCTCTGCAAGAATGTCAGCACAAGTTTGTCAGGTTCAACATGCCGGTAGTCCTGCGGCTGGTTGATGCGCTGGTCGGCATCATTCGCGCGTCCTTGTCCGTATGTTGTTCGATGGGGCTTCGCCGTTCAAACGACCCTTCGCGGGACCATCACCGCTAACTCATCGAGGACATTCAGAAACGGCCGCAAGACCGACGGGCGAAGAACGGAAGTTTCCTCCTCACAACTAAATCAGTGCTCGGAATTTTGTTGGCTTTTGGGCGTCTTCGCGCTGTACGGGAGCGTGAATGGACTGTGGACAAAAGTGACCCGGCCTGAAGCCGACGAAATTTGAGTCGAGGCCGTGCCGAACTCAAACACGCATTGCAGCGCCTGTGCAGACGCTTCTATCAATCGAGAACTGGTGCTTAATAGTGGAGTGTAGGCGAGAAAACCACCCGCGCCAACACAACGAGGGGACCACGGTTATCGTGTACTTCGCACTTTGCATGGAATGCCTGTCGCCGCTCGCGAATGTGGGGTGTTGGTGGCATGATCTGCCGATAGCGGTCGCACCGCACTTCTATACGGAGCACGTCAGCGCCAATATGGTTGGGATCTAATTTATCGGGCGAGCCACGCGATAGCCGAACGGTCCGCGTAGAGATCTTGCGACCCGAGCGGGGGACTTCACCCGTAGTGGCCAGTCATAGGTCAGCGAAAGTGCAGCAGACGGCCGGCCCCAATCACCATGAAAGATAGCCATATCACACTTGCGGTACGCACTTCCGAACGGCAGCTCGAGCGACCAGGAAATCTCTTGCGTGTCTAACGCTAGATTCTTGCGTTATCGAGATCGAGCTGAAGCGCGGCCTTTTCGATTCGACGCCTCATCAGCGTCATCGTTTCGGTCATTTCTTTCAAAGTGCGATCAGTCATATCTGCAAAAATATTGTCTCTGAGGTTAGTCCGCAGAAGGGAGAGCTTCGCGATCTCTGTGCGAGATTTTTCGGTGAGAGACATGAGGACCACGCGCGCATCGTTCGGAGAAACTGCACGAGCCAAAAATCCGGAATTCTCGAGACTCTTCGATTGCATGGCGACGAATGTCGAAGAAGCATGAATTTTCGTGGATACTTGACCAACCGAGATGCCTGCGCCGGTATCCAAATCGCTAATCGCCATCAAGATGAGCCACTGCGGCCCACTCACGCCCAACGCGCTCGCCCATATTCGGCGAATGTCTTCGAGGTAGACGTTTATCGCAACTAGATTCCACGTGAATTCGCTTAGAAGCTTATCTTTTTGGTCCATATCGGGTTGTTTTGCTTTGCTCGAAACCGGAGAGTCCTTTGATGATGAGAGGCGCGGCCTCTTTCGGGTTGCCATCCGCGAGCTCCAATCTTCTGAATTGAATCGTCCGCCCGGGCATATAACTGGGTCGTCCCCCCGAATACAAGCAACAGAAGCGCACACCCCGCACCGCCAGTGGGCCGGTCACTTTTCCGTGCGCGGAGTGGCTCAACCCCATCCGGCGCCCTGAGAGACAGGAACGATCAAACGAGATTCCAACCCGTGCCATAGCGCTTGGGAATGAAGCCCCGCAGGCCGGTGCTCACTCGCCAGTTCTGAAGCTTCTGCTGGAAGTCTGAAGGTTCCGCTGAAGACAGTGGCGGTCGCGGCCGTTGCGTAGCAGCCGAAAGCTAGATCCATCGAGGTGCAGGTCAGCCGAAGCGATGTTGCTAAAGGGCAACATGTTGACGAAGAATATTGACGAACTAAGTTCGCATCTTTAGTTTGCGAATTAAGTTCTGTACCTTGCTCTGGTGACGAAGGGGGTCCTCTCAGTCGTCCCGTTCCAGACGGTTTGCTCAGGTCCCTCGCGTTCACGCGGGAGTGTCTGAAGGCGGAAATGGCTGGGCGTTTTCAAGGGACAAGGAAACGAACCTCAGGGTGCATCACCCAGCGGCTCCGGAACCTTCCCTCAGAGCAACTTGGAGGTTTAGACATGAAGACAATTAAGAGCCTTATCCTTGGCTCAGCGGCGGGTCTGCTTGCCGTCAGTGGGGCACAGGCTGCCGATCTCCCCGTCAAGGCCAAAGCGGTCGAGTACGTGAGGATCTGCTCCCTGTACGGCGCTGGTTTCTGGTACATTCCCGGCACCGACACCTGCATAAAGCTGGGCGGTTATCTGCGCGCTGAGACTAATTTCAACGCCGGCGGCTCCACAGTAGCCCCCGCTTGGTCAGGCGATCCCGGTCAGGGTAATCGCTATCGCGACTACTTTGCGACCCGCTCGCGTATGGCGCTCACTGTTGATACCCGCACCGCCACCGAATATGGCGTTGTCCGCACTTTCGGTCAGGCTGACTTTACCTTTGACACGCTGGGTGGCGCGACGTTCAGTCCGAACTCGATCAACGCGACCTTGCCTGTGGCCGGCACTTCCGGCTTGCTCCACACCCCGGGCGGCGGCTATGTCGCGGTTGAGTACCTGTTCATCCAGTTCGCTGGCTTCACCTTCGGCAAGTCAGCGTCGGCCTACGCGACGCCCTGGCATGGTTTTCCGGGCAACAACACCGCGTTCTTGCTCGGCGGTCATGACACCGTTACTGGTGTCAACAATATTCAGTACACCGCCCAGTTCGGAAATGGCGTCTCCGCCACTATCGGTCTCGATGACCCGACGGTCTACAACCGCACTTCGGTTTACAATTTGGCCTACGGCCTTGGCTTTGCGGGCACAGCCGGCAACGCCTACGCTGGCGTGCGTGCCCCCGACGTCGTCGGCAACATCCGCGTCGATCAGGCATGGGGCCTGTTCCAGATTTCCGCGGCAGCGCATGAGGTCAGCGGTTCCTACGACTTCCTGAACGGTGTGGCGGCTCCCGCCGGCGCAGTTGGTCTCCCACCAGCAGCTCCGACGAATCTATCGGAAATCGGCGGTCACCCAGATACCAAATGGGGCGGAGCCGTAATGGCAGCCTTGCAGATCAAGAACATTCCGACCGGTGCTAACGATGATTTCAAGATCGACGTGAGCTACTCAAAGGGTAATACCAAGAACGTGATCTCTTCGGCCGCAGCCTCGCCGAGTTTTGCGATGTTCGGTGGCACTAGCCGAGCAGGTGCGTATCAGAGCATCGGATTCGGCGCGACGACGGACGCTGTTTGGCTTCCGAACCGCGCCACCACTGGCGCTGTTGGGTTCTTGGGTGACGGTCAGTTGAAGCTGACGGAAGCGTACGGAATCCGAGGTGCGTTCAATCATAACTGGGATCCCTTCTGGTCATCGAGCTTGTTTGGCAGCTATTCGGCCGTCCGCTACGGAGGCAATGTTGGCGATCTGACCACTGCGAAGGGCGCGTATTGTGCAGCCTACGGAGTCGGAAAGGCGTTCTCTGCCGACTACGCCTGCAACCCGGATTTCAATGTCGGGCAGCTCGGCATGGTTACTCGTTGGACCCCCGTCAAGAACTTGACGTTCTCGGCGGAAGCCATCTGGTCCCATCTCGATCAGAAGTACGTCGGTACTGTAACGACGGCCGCCGGACCCGGCGCTCCGAAGCCCGGTGGCGTGGCCTACGAGTTCAAGGACCAAGACACGTACACGCTTACCCTTCGCGCTCAACGTAACTTCTAATCAGTCACGACGAGAGGAGCAAACAAGCCACATCTTCATTACCTCCGAAGCCTCCGGCATGCCCGCCGGAGGCTTTTCGGTGTTTGTGGCTCAACAAAACCGTTCCGCCGCCTCGTTTTACGGCACCGCTGCAGGTCTGGAATGTCCTGCACCTGCACGCGCGCCTTGGATTGGCTTTTGAAAGGACCTGTTGTCGACCTCGAAGGTCTGTCCGAAGATGAGGTGAAAGGGCCTGGACCCTGAGCTACATCTATCCCAGGCCATCCCGCCGGCGCGACGGTCCGGCCGCAAGAAGAACGAGCCCCTGCATGAACGACACGCGTGACGATCATCAGGACTTCAATCTCGAACGGCATCGTCGCACGGGGCGCGATTTCCAATAGATACAAGTCGTCCTCCGCGGCGATGCTAGACAATGCCTTCCGGATCGCATCCGCCGCAATTACTATGTGCTCTCTGGCGTCATCGCGAATGCAGTAGCGCGCTCATCAAATCCACGGAGGTGAGCCAAGCCAGCGAATTCGCGCCAAGGCGCGCGAGGTCCAAGAATTTATTGACACTCTAAATGACGTTATAGCGACTCACGATCGTTGCTCCCGCCATGACGATAGCGCCGACACCGCCATCCCCATACCCTCGGCCGTCAGTGAGAAAAATTCATAGAATTCCTTGTGGGCTTCATCTATCCGGCTCGGGCAGCCTCAGGAGGCGGGGGATTAGGCGCAGGAAAACGCCAAATTTCGACACGCTAATGCGGCTCGACCCGCGGCGAGATCAGATCACGGACGCGATTGGCCTAACTCGGCCTTGAGCGCAGTCGGGGCGATTGCGCTCAACCGTTGGCGATTTTCCGGATGAGGCTGACGTCGAAGTAATCAGGCCACGCGACGATGCGATCGCCGTCCAGCTCAAGGATGCCCATCACCTTCGCCGCTCCGATCTCGCTGCCGTCCAGCGCGCTCGAACCGATCCAGTCGTTCGGTAAGCACGGGGTTCCGCCTTTGGGTTTCTACCTGGTGTATTTAAGCCGCTACGGAGCCTATCACTTATCTTTCGATATTTTTTTGGCGAAGTTGACGTCGAAGTAGTCACGCCACGCGACGATGCAATCGCCTTCTACCTCAAAGATGCCCATCAACTTCACCGCCGCGACCTCGCTCCCATCAGCGCGTACAAAACGGTCCAGTCGCTCAGTCAACACACGATTTCCGTGCGCAGCAATAGCAAGCATGTCAAAATGTACTGCCGCGATGTCCGGAGATCTGCCAGGCCGCTCAAGAAAAGCTATCGCCTCTTCGATGCCAGTGGTAGTCGACACGCCTTCATTGACCCAGACCGTCTTGGGGGTAAACCATCGCCGAATTGCGGCTTTCCCATTATCCTCAGGGATAGCAGCGCAAAAGGCGGTGACGATTTCGATTGGTGTTGGCATCTTACTATCTCTCCTGTTGCTGAGCGTGTCGCACGTCTGAGACCAGGCGCCCGTCGAAAACATTATGGCGGCTATTGCTACAAGCGCATGTTTCATCTGAACAATCTTTGTGTAGTCTTGAATTGAAATCCTGACCCTAGCTGATCGCCCATTTCTCGGCGTTCCTGACGTCGTAGTAATCACGCCACGCTATGATGCGGTTGCCTTCGACCTCGAAAATGCCCATCACCATTGCCGCACCGATCTCGCTACCGTCGGCACGCTTGAGCCGATCCAGTCGTTCGGTAAGTACGCGGTTCCCGTCAGCTGCGATTGCAAGCATCTCGAAATGGGCATCCTTGATCCCGACCGCCTTTTCCACCGCTTCAAGCGCTACGAGCGCTTCATCGATGCCGGTCGTGACCGAGATACCTTCATTCACCCAGATGGTGTCCGGTGTGAACCATTGGCGGACGGCACTCTTGCCGTGATCCTTGGAAAACGCTGCGCAGAAGGCAGTTGCTGTCTCGATTGGGGTAGGCATTACGAAGTTTTCTATTCGAATAATCGGTTTGTGGTGCATGGGTAGACAGACTAGCAAATTTTTAGAGTTTCTTGATCAGCTTTCAGTCCGCGAGAAGCGCCTGATGCTGACGGAGGTGCTGCCGGAATCGCTCGGCATAGTCTCCTGCCACTGCGGCAATGACGCTCTGCCGTGCCGCCAGCGCCGCCCGCCACGCTGAGACGCGGGGAAGGTTCTCGAAGATTGGCTGCGACACCGTCGGATCGAGGATGTCGAAATAGCGGAAGAGGGGCGCGAACACTGCATCGACCATGCCGAAGGCGGCACCGCCGAAATAAGGTCCTGCCGCGAGCACCGCCTCCAGTCGCTGGAGCCTGTCCCGGAACGCCGCCTGCTTGGCGTCAGCGGTCGCGCGATCCTTGGCGTTGAGAAACTGCCAGGCATCGGCAAGCGTCGCCGTGCCAAACTCAATCCAGGCCCGCTGTTGCGCGCGGGATAGCGCGTCGGCGGGATAGAGGCTGGCACCGTCCTGCGTTTCGTCGAGATATTCGCAGATCACCATGCTCTCGAAAAGGATCGCGTCCGTCCCATCCGTCTGCCCCACCTTGAGCAATGGCACCTTGCCTGTTGGCGAAAGGGCCAGGAACCAGCCGGGCTTGGTTGCGAGATCGACGTCGATCCTGTCGAAGGACACGCCTTTTTCGAGAAGGACGATCGCCGCCCGTTGCACGAATGGGCAAAGGGCATGGCTGATTAGCGTGAAGCTGGTAGCGGGCATAACGGTCTCTCGAGCAGGCGGCAAGAAAGGGGCAAAGGGGTGTGTTCGCCCAACCTATGTCGTCGGACAGGATGGCGGCGACGTTACAGCCGACATAGTCGGGGAGGCGCCCAAGCGGCCTATTGCTGATTTTTAGATATTCTTTTGGCGAAGTTGACGTCGAAGTAGTCGCGCCACGCAACGATGCAATCGCCTTCTACTTCGAAGATGCCCATCACCATCAATGCAGCGATCTCGCTCCCATCAGCGCGAACAAAGCGGTCCAGTCGCTCGGTGAGCACGCGATTTCCGTCCGCAGCGATCGTGAGCATGTCAAAATGGACCGCCGCAACGTCCGGCGATCTGGGCCGCCTTATCGCCTCTTCTATACCAGTGGTGATCGACAATCCTTCATTGACCCATACTGTTTTGGAGGTAAACCATCGCCGGATCGCGGTTTCCCCGTGATTTTCAGCGAAAGCAGCGCTGAAGGCACTGACCGTTTCAATTGGTGTTGGCATCTTACTATTTCCTATCTTGCTGGACGTGTCACGTCTGAGACCACGCCCCCGTGGAGAACATTAAGGCGGCCATTGCTACGAGCGCATACTTCATCTGAAACCACCTTGGTGGATTGCACCGAAATGCCAATGCTTGGAGCTATAACAACTGTCCGCCTGAGATGTCGAAGGTCGTACCGTTCGCCCAACCCATATCATCGGACAGGATAGCGGCGACCGCACCGCCGATATCGTCCGGTAAGCCCACGCGACCCAGCGCGATGCCCTGCGCCACGTACGCGTTCACATCCCCGTTGTCGCGCACCGCGCCGCCCCCAAAGTCGGTCGCAATGGCTCCGGGGGCGATCGCATTCACCCGAATCTTGCGTGGACCAAACTCCACCGCCATAAAACGGGTCAGGACCTCGACTGCGGCCTTCATCGCCGCATAGATGCTGTACCCCGGCAAAGTGAAACGCACGAAGCCGGACGAAACGTTCAGGATACGACCACCGTCCTCGATCAGCGGCAGCAGCTTCTGGGTGAGGAAGATCGGTCCGCGAAGGTGCGTGGTGACCAGCGAGTCAAACTGGTCTTCGGTCGCATCGACGAAGTTCGCAGCGATGCCGTTGCCGGCATTGTTGACGAGGAAGTCGAACCGTTCGCGGCCGAAGCCGGCCTTCAGCGTATCAGTTACCGCGCTGGCAAAAGCTTGGAAGCTCTTGGTATTTGTGACGTCGAGCGCCAGCATCGTAGCCTTTCCGCCCTGCGCTTCGATCTCCTGCTTCAACGCCTCGGCTTCTGCGGCGCCGCTGCGATAGGTGCCGATGATGTGCACACCGCGTTTGGTGAGATGCAGCGCCATATTGCGGCCAAGGCCGCGGCTGGCGCCGGTGATGAGTGCGATCTGGTTGGTCATGGTCTGCCTTTGTCGGAGAGTCTGTGCCGGGGAAGGGGGCCTTCCGGCGCTTCCTTGGTATCCCCGAGATAGGCGATACCGGGATCGCAAACCCGCCCGATACGCTCAATTTTTTGCCCAATCGTCTCAACCTCTTTGCTTGCCGACGCGGTGGTGCCATACTCTGCCCATGACCGACGATCTTGCACCGCATCTCGACATTGCCCTGCGCCATGCGCCGCGGGGGTTGACCGTCCAGCCGATCCCGCGCCTCGAACTGTGCGTGGGGCAGGCCTCTATAGGCAACTCGCCATGCCTGTATCGCTCGATGATCTGTTTCATCCTGCAAGGATCAAAGCGTGTCACGATTAACGACAATCTTCTTAGCTATGATAGCGCACAATATCTCATTAGCGCCCTCGATCTGCCGCTAATCGGCCAGATCCTGGATGCTGGTGCTGGGCAACCCTATGTTGCGGTATCGCTGGTCTTGGAACCCGCCTTGCTGGCGGAACTGGCGGCTACCATGCCTCCGGAACGCGAGAGCGATCCCAAGGGCATTGGCATCGCGATCAATCCGATGACGGGTCCGCTTCGCGACACATTGCTTCGCCTATTGTCGTTGCTGGACAACCCCGCCGATATCCCCGTTCTTGCCCCCATGGTCGAACGGGAATTGCTCTATCGTCTCCTGCAAGGTCCGCAGGGACGGCTGTTGCGCCAGATCGCCCAGCCCGAGGGCCCGCTGGGTCGCATCCGACGGGCCGTTGGGTGGATCAGGGACAATCACAACACTCAATTGCGCATCGAGGCTTTATGCGATGCAAGCGGCATGAGCCGGGCAAGCCTGCATCGCCACTTCCTGGCTATGACCGGCCTCAGCCCCCTCCAATATCAAAAACAACTCCGGTTGCAGGAGGCGCGCCAACTTTTGCTTGCCGGCGAGCATAGCGCGTCCGACGTAGCGTTCGCGGTCGGCTATGAAAGCGCGTCACAATTTAGCCGAGAGTACCTTCGGCAATTCGGCGCACCGCCGGCGCGCGACGCTCGCCAGATACGGCAGGCGATCGCCGTTCCAGCGATGACGTAAAGTGCCTTAAGGCACTGAACTTGTCGGCAGAAGCAGGTAACGGCCTTGAACTGCCAAGAGTTCGCCGGACGCCATTTGGTTTAAGTTATGCTGCCATGGTCGGCCGTTCCAGCATGGCTAGTAGCGTTGCTCGGCTTCGGATGGCGGTATGTTGCCGATGGGCTCCAAGAGCCGGCGGTTGTTGAACCAGTCGGCCCATTCCAGCGTGGCGAACTCGACGGCATCGAAGTTGCGCCATGGGCAGCGCCGATGGACGCGCCAAGCGCCTTTTACGCTGATTGAGCAGAAACGCAGCCTGGCAGACGAGACCTCGCTCGCCGCCGCGCGGAAGGAATCTGCCGCCGCCGCCTCGCACGCTTTGTGTCCCTTTCGAGTAGGTTAGGTCCGTTCGATGCCTGCGAAGGTGCGCAGGACTTCCGCCGCATGAGCCGTGGGGTCGGTATGGTGGGTGCCGATGCCGTGTGAGGTGGGTTCCGTGGTCACGGCTTTCCAAAGCCGGTTATGATTGCCCCCAGCGAAGTCTAAGAGGGTGTCGCGGACGAAGGTGTCTCGGCTGGTTTGCGCGCCGCTTTGTCCGGGGCGTTGCTGGCCGACGATGCCGTACATCTCAGTGCCGTGCACGGCTGGCGCACCCTCGACAGGGCCCACGGTGAGCAGGTGGGCATTACCACCTGCTGCGGCGTGTGCGAGTGCTGCACGCGCGGCGGGTAGGGTGAAGAAGTAGTCGGTGAAGAGCGCCCCGCGGACCTCGACCGGAGCGCGTCCGTTGACGTCGTAGGCGGCGACGACGCTCCGGGCACGGCTTCGGGGGATGCGCGACTTCACTACGAGCTCATTAACTAGGTTGTCGATGCTGCCCGGGTCGAACTTCTTGGTCGCGTTGATGACCCACCAGTCCGCCTCGTTCGTCGCCGTGCTGAAGAGAATATCGATGTCGCGGTGAGACCCGGCTGTGAGGACACGCAGCGGCGTGTCTGCGAGGACGGCCCCTGGCTGAGAGTGGTCGTCCACAATCCCGATAGTCGTGTTATCGATGCCATGTCGATCGCCGATGTCACGCGGACTGACCTTGATGAGCACCTCAGCGAGGAGCTTCGCATCCAAAGTGAGCAGTCGTTCGGGATGGTCCGCGATGCCGAGTGCGGCAAGAAACTTAATCGCGAGTTCTTCGGCCCACCACGCCGGAACAATCCGGGATGCGCCCCCGGAAAATGCAGCGAGGCGCCGGTAGAGGCCGGTCGCGGCCGGGGCGGCGAGGAGCCCGATTGTGGAGTACGCCCCGGCGCTGTGGCCGGTGACAGTGACGTTCTTAGGGTCGCCGCCGAAGCGGGCGATGTTCTCCTGCACCCATTTGAGCCCGGTGATGATGTCCTGCAGACCAAGGTTTGTGGCTTCCGCGAACACGCCCTCGTACTGAGAAAGTGAGAGCCAGCCGAACGGGCCGAGCCGGTAATTCAGGGACACCCCGATGGCGCGGCCGGTCCCGGCAAGACCTGATGCGTTCGAGGTGGTCTGGGTGTTCGCGCCGACTTCGAACCCGCCGCCGAAGATATAGACGATTACGGGAAGCGCTTCTTCGCCGGCGTCTTTGGGGGCCCAGACGTTTAGGTTCAGGCAGTCCTCACTAAGTCCGCTGTCGGCTTCGAGCCAGTTGGTGTCGCCGGCTTGCAGCGGCGCGGGTCCCTTCTGGTCGTAGGGCTGATCCGGGTTGAACGGCAGCAAGACCGACCGGCGGAAGCGTTCTGCGGTGGCGTAAGGGATGCCCAGCCAGGAGCGGATCGAGTGGGCAGCGGCATCAGTCATTTGTTCGGTCCTTCTGTTGACGGCGGGGCGTAGCGCCACGGCAGGCGGCGGGGTTCCGCGGTGGAGCTGCGGGTGAAGCACCGCACCGCCTGAAATTGCAGCCGCACTGACCAAAAGGGATCTTCTGCTTATCGACACCGAAACTCTGCCCTAAAGAACACGAGCGATCGCACCGGTACCGTCTTTTACATTATTAAACTAGGATTGTTTGGTATGTTAGTCAACGAACCTATCGTAGTAAGGAATATCCTTAACCTCAATCTTCGACATATGCGACCGTCTCGCCAAAACCGATGGCGGTGCGATTGCCGCGTCTTGGCTGTGTCGGCCGGCAGGATTGCCGAATTGGGTCTTCAGGGTATCGCCACGCCGTCAATATCGACGAAGGTGCCGGTCGCGCGGAACCGCAGGCGTCAGCGGCGCGAAATTGGCCGGCGTCTTGTCCAGCCCGACGCTGTATTGATTCTGGTTGCCACCCATCGGCGACCTCGTTGTTCGCAAAACCGGGACTACAGGAACCCGATCGATATCCACGGGAATAAAGCGACGATGATCAGGCCCGCCAGCAGGGCCAGCATGTAGCCCCAGATCGGCCGGACACCCTCGGACGGATCGACCCGGCCGATCGCGCAGGCCGCATAATAGCCGACGCCGAACGGCGGCGCGAACAGGCCGATGCCCATCGCGAGGATAACGATCATGGCGTAGTGGACCTCGTGCACGCCGACCTGCTTGGCGATCGGAAACAGCAAAGGACCGAACAGCACGATCGCCGGAATCCCCTCGAGCACGCTGCCGAGCACCATGAAGGCCACGATCGATACCGCGATGAAGGTTGCCGCCCCACCGGGCAGGCCGGTCATCGCCGTCGCCAGCCCGCGTGAGAAGCCGGACTGGGTCAATCCCCAGGCCATCCCGGTCGCCGTGCCGATGATCAGCAGGATCGCGCCCGACAGGCATGCGGTGTCGATCAGCATCGGCGTCAGCCGCCGCCAGTCGAACTGACGATAGATCAACAGGCCGACCACAATGCTGTAGAAAATGCCGATCGTGGACACTTCGGTCGCGGTGGCGATACCCTCGACCACGGCGGCGCGGATCACGAATGGCAGCGCCAGCGCGGGCAGGGCGATCACAAAGGTCCTGGCAATCTCACCGCCGCCGGCTTTCTTGACGTGGCTGAGATCCTCGGCCCGGTAGCGCCACCACACCAGCGTCGCCAGCGTAATCGCGCACACCACGCCTGGCAGCAGGCCGCCGGTGAACAGCGCCGCGATCGACACGCCCGTCACCGAGCCGATGGTAATCAGCACGAGGCTCGGCGGGATGGTTTCGGTCTGCGCGCCTGTGGCCGCGAGCAGCGCCACCAGATCGCCGGGCTTGGCGCCCCGCGCTTTCATTTCAGGAAACAGCACCGGCGCCACCGCGGCCATGTCGGCGGCCTTCGAACCTGAAATGCCCGACACCAGATACATCGCGCCGAGCAGCACGTAGTGCAGGCCGCCACGGACATGACCGAGCAGGCTGGCCAGGAACGCGACCATCACGCGCGCCATGCCGGTCATTTCGATCAGCAGGCCCAAAAACACGAACAGCGGCACCGCCAGCAGGATGAGGTGGCTCATGCCCTCGTCCATGCGGTTAACCAGCACGATCAGCGGCGTATGTGTCGTCAGCGCCAGATGGCCGAATACCGCGAGCCCGAATCCGAACGCGATGGGCACACCGGCAAACACACAGAAGCCGGCCACGCCGACAAAGAAGATGATCAGATTGAGATTGCCGAGCGGACGCAGCCAGGGTTGCGCCAGCCAGAAAATTCCGATCACGGCCACGACCGAAATGATTGCCGCCAGCGTGGTCCGCAGATCGCCGGAACGCAGCAGCCGCAGCACCGCAAACATGGCCATCAGGCAAATGCCGACCGGCAGCGCCGCGGCGCGCCAGGTATTGGAAATTTGCAGGGCCGGCGTGGTGATGAAGCTTTCTTCGTAAGCGTAGTCGCATGCGGGCCAGACGATCAGCAGCAGAAACGCCAGCGCAGCGGAGGTCGCGACCACGTCGAGATAGGCCCACATCCGCGGGCCCGCGCTGGCGACCACGGCGGTCATTCGCATATGTTCGGCGCGGCGAAACGCCACCACTGAGCCCAGCATCGCCAGCCACAGGAACAGGATCGACGCCAATTCATCCGTCCAGATCAATGGCTGGTGCATGACGTAGCGCGAGATCACGCCGGCGAACAGGATCACGATCTCGGCGACAACCAGCATGGCCGCCGGGATCTCGACCAGCATGCCCAGCACAGCTTCGATCGATCCGGCGATGGAACGGCGGCGAGGGGACGTCGCCTCGCCGGCCGTCGTTGACGTGAATTCAATCTGAACCATCCCGGGTTCCCTCAGGTGATGTTGTTTAAGGCAGCGTGTTTAAGACAGCTTGCCGACGGCTTTTTCCAACAGCTCCCAGGCGTGCTCGCCGTATTTGCCCTTCCACTCGGCATAGAAGCCGGCCGAGCGGAGTTTTTCCCGGAACGGCGCAGCGTCGGGCTGATTGAAGATCAGGCCCTTGCCCTCGAGTTCCTGCATCACGCTGTCATTGAGCTTTTCGGTGTCCTCACGGTCCTTGACCGCCGCGGCGTTGGCGTTCCTGCTGACGATGGCCTTGACGTCGTCAGGCAGAGCGGCCCATGCGCGGCGGTTCATCGTGATCCAGATGCCATCCCACATGTGATTGGTCATCGAGCAATATTTCTGCACCTCGTACAGCTTTGCCGCAGAGATCAATGCCAGCGCATTTTCCTGACCTACGACGATCTTGGTCTGCAACGCCGAATAGAGCTCGCTGAAATTGATCGAGGTGGGCGAGGCATCGAGCGCCTTGAACATTGAAGTCCACAGCGGAGATACCGGTACGCGGATTTTGAACCCTTTAAAATCGTCCGGCCCGTTGATCAGCTTGGTGGATGACGTGGTCTGGCGGAAGCCGTTGTCCCAGATCTTGTCCATCACCTCGAGACCGGCCTTGTTGATTTCACCACGGACGAAAGTGCCGAGATCTCCGTCCATGGCTTTCCAGACTGTCGGGTAATCCGGGAACGCGTAGCCGACACCGGAGATCGAGGCCGCCGGCACCAGGATCGCCAAGATCACGGGGGACTGCGCCATAAACTCGACGCCGCCGGAACGGAGCTGGCTCAGCACGTCGGTAGTAGAACCAAGCTGGCTGTTCGGGAAAACCTGCATATCGAACCGACCATTGGTCTCGGTCTTGATCGCCGCCGCCATTTCGCGGGTGCGTGTCACGGACGGGTGCAACTCTGGCAGAGAGGTGGAGAATTTGTAGGTCCATTCAGCAGCTTGCGCGCGTGCGATATAGGGCGCGCCGACGCCGCCAGTGACCGCCGATGCCGCGGTCGCCTTGAGCAGTGTGCGTCGTGAAAAGCTCATCTGGTTTTCTCCCTTACCATGTCACATTGTCTCCTTTGGCCCATGGTCAGGGCTCTTGTCCCAATTGTGTCACTTGTTGGTTGTATGTCAAGTTTTCTTAGCGAAGCCATTCAGCTCGGTGTCATTGGTGGCGCGGGGGGCGTGTTTAATCTGGTCTAGCAGTCTGCTGAAAAATCACAGCTTGTGCATCCACGCATCTACACACTTCGATACCCGTGAGGAATCCGCCATCCGTTTGTGACTAAACCATGGGGATACCTCCCATCGGATAGGCACGACGTGATCTATAGAATGACGGGCGAGCTGCTGCTCGTAAACCCTGCCCAGGAAACACTTTGGCTGCCTACCCTGGGCAACGATCCGCGCGGGTCCAGTGGCGCGGGAAGCGAGGTCCGCTAAATCCCGGACGCTTGTCAACGATCCGCTTCAGAAGGTCTTTAACCTCTGCCGCAATCAACGCGATGCTGGCCGGTTCGGCATAACCCGAGTGCCCGCTGATGTGGTCGAGATCGACAATTTTGGCATTGGGTGCATGGGCCGCGACCTCCATGGCTCCGCTCTCACCGGGTGGGTGGAGCTGGTCGTAGCAGTTCGGCATCAGCAGGAGACGTGCCTTGATGGAGCGAGCGGCTGCACGCAGATCGCCGTTGAAGGGCGGCATCTTGGCAATGTCGTGGTCAGTGATGGCCCAGGTACGGTAGACCCAGTCGCGCGCCTCAGTCGCAGCCCCAATTTGCTCTGTGGTAGAGGCGAAAAAGTTATCGACCTCGGCGCGGTCCTTGAACTTTTCCCCGAATATCTCGGCCGAGTAGGCGAACGCACCCTGGATATTCAGGCCGATGCCGGTGCCGCGCCGCGGTCGATCGTCGGCCGAATATTCTCCGCCGCGCCACTTGGGATCGAGCATGATTGCTTGCCGTGATGCTTCATAGATGAAGTTCCCCTGCCTAGTGGCGTGGGCCTGCGGCACGATAGGGATAACCGCATCCATGAAATCGGGGAAACTCACCGCCCACTGCATTGCGCCGATGCCGCCCATCGAGATACCGGTCACTGCAATGAGATGCTGGATGCCGAGGCACTCTGTGAGCATCCGATGCTCGGCTTTGACCATGTCGCGGATGGTGAAGCGAGGGAACTTCATGTTCATGCCCGACCGGCTCGGTGAGGTCGTAGCGTTCGGATCCAATGAGGCGACGCCGAGCGTGTCAGGCTGGACGACGAAGTAGGTGCTTGTGTCGAACGCTTTGCCCGGACCAGCTAGTAAGCTCTGCGAGTCGCGAGTGCCCCGCAGTCCATGGAGCGAGAGGATCGCATTGCCCTTGTCGGCTCCTAGCGTGCCGTGTGTGATATACGTCATCCGGAAGTTCGGAACGACAGCGCCACTTTCGAGCGCCAGGTCCCCGAGCTGGCAAGTCTGCACAGGTGGTGACTGGGCAGCGGCACCCACGCTGGCGAATGCCAGCCCAGCGACGACGCCGAGCATCAGTGCGGTAAACGTCATGCACGCCCCCCGCATCCAAAGAGTGCCAGCGAATGCGCATGGCCGGACCGCGTGAGCGCGCGCCCGTAGGCGTGTCAATGCAAATGGCAGTCTTCGCCTCCAGCTGTCTCTCCCTGTCACATTGTCACCTTTGGCCTATGGTCAGAGATCTCGTCACAATTTTTTGAGACTTGTTGGTGGTATGTCAAGTTTTTTATGTTAAGGCTACATCGAGAGTGTTTGCCACCCAACGGAGGATGATGTTTCGATCCGGCAAGCGGAGCTGCGAAATAGAATCTTCCAAAGGGCGCGGAGCGCGACGAGTCAAGCTGCTTCAGCATCGCCTCCGTCATTGCCAACTAATGGGTGAGGGTGCTGCGTTTTCCTGTTTGGCTGGTCAACCGCACCAAACAATGCCGACGCAAGACGATCTGAAATCTTTGTCGCTGCTTGCTTGACCGGATCAGACGCAAGATGCGCATACCTCGCTGTTGTCTGAACCTGTGTGTGTCCAAGCAATTTGCCGATCATCGCCAGCCCTTCGCCGACGAGCAATCCGCCAGACGCGAACGTGTGGCGGAGATCATGAATGCGTACATCGCTCAGGCCCGCTGCTTTCCGGATGCGACGCCACGGATGCTGAAGATCGGTTAGGTGCGCTTTCTCCTTCTTACCCACAATAACGTACGGATTGCTCTTTACGCGAGGCATCGCCTTTAACAGTGCGACTGCGGCCTCGCCAAGATGGACGGTCTTTGCGCCGGTTTTGCTGTCGGGCAATCGCAGTTCTTTCTGCTCTAGATCCACGTAGCGCCATTCAAGGCGTTGAATTTCGGACAGACGGCACCCTGTCAGGAGCAGAATGCGGAAAGCAGCAACGGCATATTTGGTTTCCGTCTCATTTACCTCCGCAGCCGTCAACGCCTGTCCAAGACGTTGCAGTTCCTTTGGAGACAAAAACCTCTCGCGCTTGCGTTCTGGATAGCGTTCGACGTCCTCGCAGGGGTTGCTGTGCTTGTGCCGTATCCCCCAAGTCTCAGCAAGGTTCATCATTTTCGACAGGACGCCGAGAGTACGGTTCGCCTGATAGGGGATGTGGGACAAGGAGCCGTGCAATTCTGCGACGTCAGCCGTGGTCACAGAGCGAACGTGCTGCTTGGCGAAAAACGGATCGAGGAATAGGTCGACCGAGCGCCGATATTCTGCCTGCGTTGAGGGCTTGCAGCGAACGGGGACATACTGGTCAAGAAAACGTCGTCCAAGTTCTTTCATCGTTGTTGACTGTCGGTCCGCATCGCGCAACGCCGCTGGATCGCCATCGGCGCCCCGTACGCTGCCGAGTTTGATCGTTGCTTCGCGTCGGGCCAACTCCGCAGTGACGATCCCAAATTGCCCAATCATCACCCGTCGCGTCCGCCCGTGACGCCGGTATTGCACCAGGAAGAATCGCTTGCCGCTCGGCATCACGCGAACGCCGAAGCCGGGAAGGTCGGTATCGAAGGCGATGTAGTCTTTGGCCGCGACCTTGAGCGCCTCGACCGTCCTCTTGGTGATCTTGATCTTCGCCATGCCATACCCGTTCGCGTAACGTTCCGACCCTCAGGTTTCTGGCCGGCTTATGTTTCGTGGAAGCGTCGTGGAAGCGGCGCGACGAAAGTCGTGGCGTAACGCTTCGCAGATAAGGTAGGAGCGACCGCGAGAATAAATCAAGCCTGCTCAATGAGTTGTCGTGGAGTGGCGTGGACAGTGCGGCGCACTCGTAGAGTGGCGAAAACCGCTTTTATAAAACTCATAACCTGAAGGTCATAGGTTCAAATCCTATCCCCGCAACCAAACTACAATGCAAAACCCCAGCCTTGCGGCTGGGGTTTTCGTTTTGAGAGAGACTGCCAGGATTGCAGCCAGATCGCTTCGGACGTCGATCTCAGTTCGCCGTCCCCGGGTGTGAGGATGGATCTCCTTCACGAGAGAACGCAGGACCTCTCAGCTTTCAGCCGGGTTGCTTCAGGGGACCGCGCTCGAAGCCTTCAGCGAACTGCAAGGTCGCCTGCATCGGATGCGGGAGCCGATCGACGCGAGCGGCCGGCGTCCGTCGAAGGCCGTCTCTGCCGCGGCAGGCTACGCAAGGTCAGGAATGCGGGCGATGACTTTGATTTCGAAGTCGAAGCCGGCAAGCCAATTTACACCGATCGCGGTCCAGTTCGGATAAGGCGCTCGCGGAAATACTTCGGTCTTCACCGCCATGATGGTCCTAAACTGATTTTCGGGATCAGTGTGGAAAGTGGTCACATCGACGATGTCATCGAAGGTGCATCCGCCAGCCGCGAGGGTTGCTTTGAGATTGTCGAAGGCCAGCCGGACCTGACCAGCAAAGTCCGGTTCCGGCGAGCCGTCGGGCCGGCTGCCCACCTGACCGGAAACAAATAGCAGATCGCCGGAGCGAATAGCGGCTGAATAGCCATGTGCCTCATAGAGAGCATGGCGGTTTGCGGGGAAGACAGCATCGCGCTGCGTCATGTCATGATCCTTTCGATTGTCCCATACCGAGCTGGTCTCGGCCATCCGCGGCTGGGACTTCACAAGCCGCGATTGAATTTATATACGTCGCGTATGTGAGATAATTCATAAACGCCCCGTATGTCAAATCAGATACGCGCCGTATCCGAGATGGAGGTAGCCTATGGCCGCGAAGCGCCGCGCCGAAACGATGGAGGAGAACCGTACCAAGCTGATCTCGGCGGCGCGTAAGGCCTTTGCAGAAAAGGGGTTTTCAGAAGCCTCAATGGACGAACTGACCGCCGATGTCGGTCTTACACGCGGGGCGCTCTATCACAACTTCGGCGACAAGAAGGGGTTGCTGGCGGCCGTGGTAGCTCAGATTGATGGCGAGATGGCAAAGCGTGCTCAGGATGCCGGGGCCAGAAAACGGAGCGTTTGGGAGGGGCTACTTGCCGAGGGGACGGCCTATATCGAGATGGCGCTCGACCCCGAGGTACGGCGGATCGTCTTGTTGGACGGGCCTGCGTTCCTTGGCGATCCATCGCAATGGCCAAGCCAGAATACTTGTCTGCAAGTGACAAAGAAGGCGATCACAAGGCTGATCTCGGAAGGTATCCTCCAGCCCGTTGACGTCGAAGCTGCAGCCCGTCTTCTCAACGGTGCTGCGCTGAATGCAGCCTTGTGGGTCGCGGCGAGCGAAGAACCGCAAAGGGTTTTGCCAAAAGCCATTGAGGTGTTTCAACTCCTGGCGACAGGCTTGCTGGCGAAGCCAATCAAACGCGCCAAGGCTCATTGAATCATCGTGAACAAACCGCGGCGGAAACCCCTGCCACTGCTAGAAGTATCAATGATTTAGGCGTTGGGGACGCAGGAGCCGTCCACTTCAGACGGCCGCCACCAGCCAATGTCGGTATCGGTGGTTGCGCCTCCGCGCAACCAACTACAACGCAAAACCCCAGCCTCGCGGCTGGGGTTTTCGTTTTGCGGCAACCCGTCAAATCGCTAGCGCGTGATGCCGACGGGCGTCAGCGAGCGTCGTGCAGCAAACGTCGGCGACTTCCGGGATCGGAAGGTCATCCGAGTTTGTTCGTAGCGACGTTATATCGCTTGGGACACAACCGCTTCACCACAGCGCCTCATCCTCACCATCATTCACATCAATGTCGTTCGGCCGCGCGTCATTCAAATGAACACTGCATTCCGACATTCTGTGGGTGGGTCGCATCATGATGGACGGCCCGGCCAAGGCCCTGGCTGATAACAAGGACGTCAAGGAGTTCTATCTTGGAATGTCGTCGGAGGGGCGCAAGAGCTTCCGTGACATGAAGTCGTATCGTCGCCGCAAGCGCTGGGTTTGACGGGGCTTGCCGTTCGACCACAACGATATGGCTTGGTTTGCCGGTTTGAATCACTCCCATCTACGTTTGCCGTTTGAGACATTTCCGGATTGCGTCTGTCAGCGCGCGGCCGGCAGGCGATAGGGACTGGCCGTTCAAGGTCACGATGGACACGGTACGGATCAATGCCGGGTTGGCGATGGGGGCCGCGCGCAAATCCTTCGTGAGCGGCGTCGGTAAAGCGATCTTCGGCAAGATGCCCACACCCATACCCGCCGCCGCTAGCGCGATCAGGGTATGCGTGTGAACCACCTCGAACTTGATATCCATGTGCAGATCGCGGACCGCCAGGGCCCGGTCAATCATGATGCGCAAGGCCGCTGACCTGGAGTTGAGCAGTACCGGATAGGCGCAGAGGTCGGCCAGGTTGACCGACGCGCGCCGGCGAAACCGAAAGGCTTCTGTCGCGATCGCATAGATCGGATCGTCGAATAGCCCGTCAAACCGGAATTCAGTCGAGCGCTCCATCTCGATTCCAATTCCAAAGTCGACCTCCCTGCGGCGAATGCATTCGAGCAGGTCCGCCGCGGCAAGTTCGCGGAGCCGAATGCTTATTCCGGGATAATTCGCCTGGAAGGCCCGGAGTGCGCGCGGCAATATCGTCGCTGCAATGGTGGGGATGCACGCGAACGTCAGCGTTCCCCGCTGGATGTCGACGGCTTCCCGAATTTCCCGAAGGCCATTCTCCCATTCACCCAATGCGCGCCGCGCGAACGTCAGCAGCTTCAACCCCTCGGCGGTGAGTTCGACCCGGCGCGTTGTTCGGTGAAACAGCGCCGCACCGATCTGGTCCTCGAGTTGCTTGATCTGCATGCTGACCGCGGATTGAGATCGGTTCAGCTTTTCCGACGCCTGCCGAAAGCTCCTGTTGTCGGCGATGGCGATAAAGATATGAAGAAGTTTGAAATTGATGTCCGGCATTTACGCTGTTCCCCGATGCCTGAGACATAAATCACAAATATTGAATAATCCATCAGATAATCGCGCTAGGCTGATCACCCGCCCGTCTCTATGATTTCGCGAGGTCGCATTTTCGCCGCCGTCGCACGCAGTCATGTATTCCGTGCAGCCGGCAGATGGACGATCCTTTCCGGAAGACGAGAAACATCGTGCTCCGGCAATAAAGCGGGCGGCTCGATCCGACCGCAACTGGAGGAAACGTGAGCATCGTTCGGTCGCTTATCGCAGGACTTGTCGCCACATTGGCCGCCTGGCCGTCATGCGTTCAGGCGGAAGACTACCCAGCAAGAGCAGTCCGCATCATCGTGCCGCAATCCGCCGGAGGTGCAACGGACACCTTTGCACGCGCGATCGGACAGAAGCTCAGCGAGCGCTGGAAGCATCCGGTCGTCATCGAGAATCGCGCCGGCGCAGCGGGCGTGATCGGCACCGAGGCGGTCGCGAAGGCTCCAGCGGATGGATACACCTTGCTGGTCACCTACGAAGGTTCTCAGGCAATCAACCCCAGTCTTTACGAGAAGCTGCCGTTCGATTCCGTCAGGGATTTCGAGCCGATCGCCACCATTGCGGTGACGCCGTTTCTATTGATTGTCGGCCCGCAAACAAAAGCCAATACACTTGCCGAATTTCTTGCGCTGGCGCGGGCCAATCCCGACAAGCTGAACTACGGCTCGGCGGGAAACGGTTCTGTGAATCACCTGCTGGGCGAGATGCTGAAAGTCGAGGCCGAAATCCGCATCACGCATGTGCCCTACAAGGGGGCTCCGCAAGCCATTTCCGATGTGATCGGCGGTCACCTGGATTCGGCATTTGCAAGTGCTCCATCGGTCATCGCCTCGGTTCAACAGGGACTAGTGCGTGCACTGGCCGTCAGCAGTGGTCAACGCGTTGCGATTGCTCCGGATACGCCGACAATCGCCGAGGGCGGGGTCAAGAATTTCGACGTCAATCCCTGGTGGGGAATCTTCGCCCCGGCGGGGCTCAGTCCGTCGATCGTCAGCAAGATAAATTCAGACGTTGCCGAGATTCTGCAGGAGCCAGACTTCCAGGAATTGCTCGCTAAACAGGGAGCGGCGCCGCTTGCCAGCTCGCCGGTGCAATTTCGTGCGTTGCTCGCGAAGGATATCGCGAAATGGGCAAAGGCGGTCAAGGCGGCAGGAATCAAGATGAACTAGCCCCCTCACGGCGTCGCTGCACGCGCCTGCGCGCGGTCGGACGCAAGTGAGCGCGATCTGATGGAGATTTCAAATGTCCGAAACGCTTACAAGAGCGGACGTCCGCGCGCGCGCGAAAATCATCGACGCCGACGTGCATCCCTGGATCAACGGCGACATCAAGGGATTGAAGAAGTATCTGTCGCGCGACTGGTGGGCGCATTTTGACGGCCGGTATGTCTTGCCAAACCACTGGCTGCGTCCGCCGCTCGCAAGGGCTTCATCCAACCGCATCGACGCCATGACGCCCTCGGGAGGAGAGCCCGGTTCTGATCCGGTGTTCATGAAGGAGGAGCACCTCGACAAGCACAATATCAGTCATGCGATCCTGTCATCGATTCAGGCAGGCAAGCTTGCGGCTATTCCTACCGCGAACGAAGCCGTAGCTCTTGCGACCGCCTTCAACGAATATTTTCTCAACGAGTTCATCACGGTCGATGACCGTTACAAGCTCGCAATGGTCGTCGCCGCGCATGATCCGCGCGCTGCTGCCGCGGAAATCCGCCGTATCGGCCATCTGCCGAACGTGGTCGCGGTGTTTATGCCGCTGCTCAACATCCTGATGGGGCAGAGGCATTACTATCCGATCTATGAGGCGGCCGAGAGCCTTGGCCTTCCGATCCTGATCCATCCGACCGGGACCGAGGGCGGTTTTCCAACCGCGGTGGCCTTCGCAGGAGGAACGCCAACCACCTATATCGAGCGGCACACGAACTTCCCGGAAATCGGGATGTCCAGCATCAACAGCATGATCTTCGAAGGTGTGTTCTATCGATTTCCAGGTCTGAAGCTGCTGGCAGCGGAGTTTGGCTTCAGTTGGCTCCCTCACTTCCTTTGGCGGATGGATCAGAACTGGCAGCAGTTTCGCAAAGAGGTGCCGTGGGTGAAGGTGAAGCCGAGTGAAACGGTGCTGAACCACGTGCGGTTCACGTCGCAACCGATGGAGGAGCCGGAGAAGCCGGAATACCTCGCCAGCATTCTCGAGATGATCCATGCCGATCGCACGCTGCTGTTCAGTACCGACTACCCTCATTGGGATAATGATTTTCCCAATCTCACCTTGCCGGGAATTCCAGCGGCGCTGCGGCAGAGGATATTTTTCCAGAACGCCGCTGACCTCTTCAATCTGGCTTGAGACGAAGGCTCGTCGACGGAGGGTATCGTGAGTTTACATCTGGTGGCGCAGCTGGATCAGTTGGAGGACGCAACTCCAAAAGTCTTCTCGGTGGCTGGACGGTCGATCGGCCTCATCAAGTCCAACGGCAGGGTTCATGCGGTGCGCAATGTCTGCCCTCACAAGGGCGCGCCGGTATGCAGAGGCACGTTCAGGGGAACGATGCTGCCGAGCGAACCGGATAATTTCGTCTTCGGCATGGATGATAGGATTCTGCAGTGTCCATGGCACGGATGGGAGTTTGATCTGAACACCGGCCGGACGTTGTGCGGTCACGGCAACAAGAAGCTCATCCTGTATCCGGTCACGGTCAAGGAGGGCGCGGTCTACGTCGATCTGGGACGTGACTGAGCGCTGGCTCGATATTCCACCGGGCGCTCCCTGCCATCCGCAGGCGGTGCGCCGAAACGCAAATCAGGAGCGATGATGACCGAGTTGAGATTGGGCTTTGCCGGTGTCGGCAAGATGGGCGGGCTTATGGCCGCGCGTTTGATCAAGGCCGGTCATCCCCTGACCGTGTTCGATGCGAATGATCTGGCCGCGGAGCCCCTGGTCAAGGCCGGCGCCAAGCGCGCCAATACCTTGCGTGATCTTGCCGGGCATGCGGAAATTATATTCGCCAGCCTGCCGACGCCTGACGTGGTGCGAGAAGTTGCGCTCGGGACAGGCGGCATTGCGGAGAGCGGCACCACGAAACTGTTTGTCGATCTGTCCACGACCGGACCCAGGGTCGCCCGGATGGTAGCCGAAGGCCTCGCAGCCAAAGGTATTACGGCCGTGGATTGCCCGGTGAGCGGTGGCTTGGCCGGCGCTCGCAACGGCACGCTCGCACTGATGGTGTCCTGCCCGGCTGCTGCTTACGACCAGCTGCAGGAAGTGCTTGAGGTGTTCGGCAAGCCAATCTTCGTCAGCGAAATCCCGGGTGCCGCGCAAACGATGAAGCTTGCCAACAACCTGCTCGCAGCGTGTGCGATTGCGATTTCATCGGAAGCATTTGTATTCGGCGTCAAAGGCGGGCTGGATCCAGCGACGATGTGCGAAGTGTTCAACGCGAGCAGCGGCAGAAATACCGCAACACTGGACAAGTTCCCGCGGTCCGTGCTGCCAGGCACGTTCGATTTCGGCTTTTCGACGGCCCTGGCTTTCAAGGATGTGAAACTGTGCCTGGATGAAGCGGAAGCGCTTGGAGTGCCGACGCCTGTCGGCAATGCCGTTCGGCAGATTCTTGGGCTCACGCAGGCGATGTTCGGTCCTGAATCCGATTTCACCAGCATGGTGCGTCCGTTCGAACAATGGGCCGGCGTGGAGGTACGCTCTCCGCCGAAGTCTGAACGGGCTTGAAGTCCTCAGCGCGGAATAGACAGCCTTGTAGGCACGGCGCGCCAGCGCTTTCGACGAAAGCGCAAATCTGCAGGGCCTCACGCTTGCCGCACTGCGCGCGAATCGGACGGCTTGCCGGCGCGGAATTCCCGCGGAGTTGTTCCTGCCCAGCGCTTGAAAGCGTGTGTGAATGTGCTGACTTCCCGGTACCCCAGCAGCCATGCGATCTGTGAAATCGCCAGGTCGCCGTGCGCTAGATATGCCTTGGCGAGCTCCGCGCGATATTGATCCAACAGGACCGAGAAGGTCAGTCCCTCGGCTGCAAGCGCACGCGCAAGTGTGCGCCGGCTCATGCCAAGTTCTCGGGCAATTGCCGCGATACGTGCCTTGCCGTGAGGAACGCGCGGTGCAATTGCTTTCTGGACCCTTGAACGCACAGTCGCCCGATCTGGCGTTTTGGTGGCGAGTGCTTGCTCCGCGTATTTCACGAGGAGCTCGTGAAGATGACAATCGGCGCTCACGATCGGAAGCGAGCTCACGAATCCCGGGAAAATGATCTCGTTGGAATCCGACGCAAACTCGACCTCGCATCCCAGGAAGGTTCGGAATTCGGGAGGCGCCGCGTGGCGAAAGTGCCTGACCTTCAGTTGGCGCGGTGCCAATCGGGTGTCGGTGAGCTGCCGGCACATGCGAACCAGCGCAAACAGCCAAAACTCCATTTGATGCCGGTCCGATTCCGGTTCAACCCCAATGTAGTCGAGCGCGATTGCAGTTGCGCGGTTCAGATCGATGCGGAGCTTGATGCCGTCGTTGACGATCCGCGTATACCTTTCGGCATCGCTCAGGGCGTCGGCAAGAGTGTTGGAAGATGACGGTATGTAATAGGGCAGACCAATTTGTCGAAGTTCGAAATCCTGCGCCATTCGAAATCCGAAAAGATCATCCTTGAGTTGTTCGGCGGCGATTTCGAGAAGCTGGACCTGAGCCCTGACCTCAATGCGAGCCGTTGGATCATCAATCTGTTCGGCCTTCAGTCCTGCTTTCGACAACAGAGGAGCGAGTGGAAGCCCGGCTGCAAGCAGCCTCGCGCAAGCAAGTCTTGCGACCGCTCCAGTCGTACTCGGAATCGAATGTAATGGCGAAAGCCCGGGCGCGCCCATAGGAGGATACCTCGTAATGCCATCCGCGGATGGCGGTTTGTCGAGGCCGTCTGGCACCAAATCGCAAATCGTTGGCACAACATAGCAAGATATTGCGGGCGCTGTCCCCTAAATGCTCCCGAAGCCGCGTCAATTTCTCTCCCCGACCCGAAGGCCGGGCGTCAACAGCAGGACCGTCGTCACCAAGGTGGCTGAGCAATTTATCGATCATCTCCGCTTTCTGGAGCAGAACTTGCACATCGGCCTCTGTCGGGTGGATCTTTCCGACAAGCGGATGGTCTGGTCTGACGGCATCTACGACCTGTTTGATCATGACCGCAACGTTCAGCCTTCGCGCGACGCCTTTCATCAAAGGATGCACCTCGCAGATCGGCGGGATCGGGAGCTGGTCAATGTTGCATTGCAGAGACGGACATCTTTCGACGACAAGTTTCGTATCATTCTCAGGGATCGACGCATCCGCTGGATGCGTGCCCGCGGCGAATTCCTGTTCAATGAGAACGGTCATCCCGATGTGCTTCTCGTTCTGATGGCGGATATAACGGCTGAACAAACCCACCGGGACCTGCTGCATACCAAAACGAAGCATCTGGAAGCCGTTGCAAAGCTGTCCGGGGCTACCGTAACAACGGCTGCGCCCAGCGGCAGGGTTACCAATGTGATCTACCGGCAGCCGTTCAGCAAAGATGCGAAAATGCTCGGAACGCGCTGGATAGAATGGGCGCAACCGGAAGATCGGGCTGAGCTTCTGAATCGCTGGCGGGAGAATTCCCAGCGGGGCGAAGAGTTCGAGTCCGACGTAAGGGTCTGCTTTCCTGATGGTTCACGGAGCTGGCGGAAAGCCAAAGCGGCGCCCATACGTTCTCTGGAGGGCGAGATCGTGGAATGGCTCGCGTTGAGCTTTGACATAGACGACGATCGAACCAGTCGGACACTGCTGGATCTGGATCGGCCGGCGACGGGAGCGCAGTTTCGGGCGGCGCGTGGCCTCTTAAGAATATCGGTGCAGAGACTGAGCGAGTTAACGGGTGTATCGATCGCCGTAATCCGCAGGCTCGAAGAACTTGACGGGGTATGCATGAACGGAATTGAAGAGCGTCGGCGTCTGCGTGCCGAACTTGAAAAGCAGGGCGTTGCGTTCCTCTTTCCAAGGGGGCTGAAGCCCACGGTCACGCTCCGATAGTATTATTTTCTCCTCCCGTTGTTTCCGAAATCTCTGCGAGATGGTGGCCAGCGGCAAATTCTGTGCGCGGAACGAAATATTCCCCGGCAGGGGCGCAAATTTTGCGGCGGTGATGGCGCCGCGCACAGCGCGAGCAGCGAATTTTGCGGATCAATCCGCAATTGGATGAAGATTTCAAGCAAAAGCGCTTAATTCTTTACAGAGTTTGCCGCGATCTAATCATCTGCAAGTCGGCATTCGAAATTTCCTTGTTCGGCGTGACAGTCAACCGACGACGTTCTGGTGACTTCATATCGCTTTGAGCGGGGAAAATTTCATGTTTGGACGCAATAGCAAGAATCTTTTTGAAAATGCCTTGGCTCAGGCGCAGGCGATCCGCAGGTCGCAGGCCGTCATCGAGTTCAATCTCGATGGCACGATCATAACCGCCAACGAAAACTTTCTGAAAGCGCTTGGTTACTCGCTGGATGAAGTTCAGGGCAAGCATCACAGCCTGTTTCTGCCGTCGGGTGAGCGGAATCTCGCTCCGTATCGGGAGTTCTGGGCGGCGTTGAACCGAGGCGAGTTTCAAGCCGCTCAGTACAAGCGAATCCGAAAAGACGGCACCCCGATCTGGATTCAGGCCTCCTACAACCCTGTGCTGGATCGTGCTGGCAAGCCCAGCAAGGTGATCAAATTTGCCACCGACATTACCTCCCAGAAGGCGACGGCCCTGGAGGATGCGGGCAAGATAGCGGCGATCGACCGGGCGCAGGCGGTCATTGAGTTCAACCTGGATGGCACGATCGTCACAGCGAACGATAACTTTCTGAAGACAATGGGATACTCGCTGGAGGAGATCAAAGGCAGGCATCACAGCATGTTCGTTGAAGCTGAAGTCCGAGGCAGCCCTGCCTATCAGGACTCGTGGGCAAGGCTCAACCGGGGCGAACTGCTTTCCGGAGAGTTCAAGCGTCTCGGCAAGAACGGCAAGGAAATCTGGATACTGGCATCCTATAACCCGATCCTGGACGACACTGGACGGCCGTTCAAGGTCGTCAAGTTTGCGTCCGATGTCACGGAACGGAAGCTGCTGGCTGCCGATACCAAGGGCCAGATCGACGCGATCAAGAAATCGCAGGCGGTGATCGAGTTCCAGATGGACGGAACGATCAAGTGGGCCAATCCCAACTTCCTGGGCGCGGTTGGCTACACGCTTGGCGAGATAGAAGGCAAGCACCACAGTATGTTCGTCGAAGCGCTCGAGCGTGCGTCGCCCCAATACGTTCAGTTCTGGCAAGCTCTCAACCGCGGCGAATATCAGGCCGGTGAGTACAAGCGGCTGGCAAAGGGCAGTCGCGAGATCTGGATAGAAGCATCCTACAACCCGATCCTCGACCCGAACGGGAAGCCATTCAAGGTCGTCAAGTACGCGGCCGACGTCACGGCGAAAGCCGTCGCCAGGATGAAAGCCGAAGAGGCCCGGGCGCTAATTGAGTCAGTCGCCGCTGGTAGCGAAGAGATGAGCGCTTCGATTCGCGAGATTTCGCAAACGATGGTCAAGTCCCGGGAGGTCGTCGTTGCCGCCGTGGACCAGGTCGGGTCCGCCGGCGCGCAGGCCACCCGCCTCAGCGCTGCAGCGGATTCGATGAGCGGAATCATCGAGCTGATAGGCAACATCACGAGTCAGATCAATCTGCTCGCCCTCAACGCGACGATCGAATCGGCCAGAGCGGGAGAGGCCGGCAGAGGATTTGCGGTCGTGGCGTCCGAGGTGAAGAGCCTGGCCAACCAGGCGAAGCAAGCAACCGACAGGATTACATCGGAGATCGACGCGCTCAACGGCGTGTCTGCGGATGTGGTGGGTGCGCTCGGAGCAATCAGATCGGCGATCAGCCATGTCAGCGAGTACGTCACGAGTACCGCGGCTGCCGTCGACGAACAGAGCACCGTGACGAACGACATGTCCACCAATATGCAGCGTGCGGCAGCCGCCTTGGCTTGATAGCGCGAGGTCGGCATAGCACGCTTGATTGAGTATGTCAGATGCGTTGGTTAAAGCAGTATTTCCACTATCGATTGTTAAGGCTCGTTTCTCCGTTCATAGCGGTCGTTTTGCTTCAAGCGTTTGTTGCTGGACTTAGTCTTGATGTTCTATCGGCGGTCAGAGGGTATGTTGCGGGAGAGGCGCACTGGTCCAGGGCTCAAAAGAACGCCGTCTATTTCCTGAATCTTTATTTGCATTCGGGCAAGCAGCCGTTCTTCGAGCAATACCAGGCTGCCCTGGCTGTTCCGCTCGGGGATCAAGCTGCGCGGCTGGCGTTGGAGCAAGATCAGCCTGTCGTCGAAATTGCAGAGGCCGGGTTTCTTCAGGGAAAGAATCATCCCGACGACATCCCGGGCATGATATGGCTGTTTCGCCATTTCAGGCAGATCAAGTATCTGGACGTCGCCATACAGCAATGGGCGGCGACCGACGCGATGCTGCTGGAGCTGGCAATATTCGGAGAAGCGATAAAGTCCGAAATGGAGCGGGATCTCCCGGCGGACAAGGCTCGCATTCAATTCCTTTCGTCGCGGCTCTACGAATTGAACGGCCAGCTCACCGAGCGTGCCAATACGTTCTCGGAGGTTCTTGGCGAAGGAGCCAGAGCTGTTAAGAACCTCCTGACTATCGTCAATCTGACCACCGCGACCGTTCTGGTATTGCTTATCGTATGGCATACGCGTCGGTTGGTGCTTCAGCGCGAGTCGTTTGAAGCGGCATTGCACGACGAGAAGCGGTGGCTTGCCTGGCAAGCCGCGCATGATCCCCTGACCGAGCTCGCGAACAGGCGGGAGTTTGAAGCCAGGCTTGAGGAGGCACTCCGATGTTTCAAGGTCGACGATGCACCTCACGCGCTCATCTTTCTGGATCTTGACCAGTTCAAGATTGTCAACGACACCTGCGGTCATCTCGCCGGTGACCGGCTGTTGCGGGAGATATCAAGCATTCTAAGTCGGGAGATTCGCCCGGGCGATGTGCTTGCCCGACTGGGTGGCGACGAGTTTGGCCTCTTGCTACCCGGTCGCCATTTCGAACTATTGGTCCGGCTCAAGGAAGCCTCCGGAAATGTCATCCTGCCGGCTGAGTTCATTCCGCCTGCCGAGCGATATGGCCTGATGCCCTTGATTGATCGTTGGGTCGTGCGCCGCGCCTTCAAGGAGCTTGCGGTACAACTGGCCAGGCCTGACGCCATTCCGATTGCGCGATGCTGTATCAACCTCTGCGGCCAGACATTCAGCGACGACGCCTTTATCGAATTCGTGAGGACGCAACTGGATCTCCACAAGATTCCGGGAGCCATGATCTGCTTCGAGATAACGGAGACGAGCGCGATTTCCAATCTGCAAGGCGCGCGACATTTCATTATGGCGTTGCGGGAGTCCGGTTGTCGATTTGCATTGGATGACTTTGGGAGCGGCATGTCCTCGTTCAACTATCTCAAGAATCTACCGGTCGATTACCTCAAGATAGACGGTTCTTTCGTGAAAGATATGCTCGCGAACCCGGTCGATCGCGCCATCGTGGAAATGATCAACCGGATCGGCAAGGTCATGAAAATGAGAACGGTTGCCGAATTCGTCGGGAGCCCGGCGCTCATCGAGGCGGTGCGCGAAATCGGCATCGACTACGCGCAGGGCTACGCGGTCAGCGAGCCAAGACCATTCCATTCCACTCATTCGTATCGGTCGCCACACAGTGTCCTGGCCGTGGGGGCGGCCGAATAAGCCTCGCTTTCTGAGGCCGAGGTCACGAGCCGGCTCGCTACGCGAGGCAGGCGGGCAAAGCGCTTCGAGAAATCCTAAATTTTGTTCGAAACAACGGGGCGGGTTCGTGCGTTGCCTTCCAACATGCCCTCCCGGTAACACCGGGCCGCAGCTTCCCGCGACATCCAGATTGCGACCATCCGAATTGTTCCCGGTCCCCGCATTGTTGCGCTGTCTGTGCATTCGAAATAGCATCGATCGCGAACCAGGTGCGGGCAGGGCAGAAGAAATGACATACGAGGCCCCTCTTTGCAGCTTTCTGCCGTCGACCGCTCGGTAGCGAATACGGAACCTACGCACTGGAAAAAGCGTCTTCGCTGCCCTCGCTGTTCGTCGGCGCTGCGGAACACGTGGTCACAGCCGTCCTGTTCGAATCGGACCTGCGATTATAGCAGGACGGGGTTTCCCATGGTCGGCGCGCAACCGGTGCTGATCGATTTTGCCGCCAGCATCTTTGAGCGCCGAATGTACGACGCCGAGAACGGCTCGGTGCTGCGGCGGGACGTCAGCCGCCGTTCCATCGGCTCGCGACTGCATCGTCTTACCTTCGGGGGTAACCCGGTGGCGGTCTCCAACAGCACGAAATTCATCGATCTGTTGAAGCAGGAGTCGCGACGACCGGTTGTGTTGGTGGTCGGTGGCGGGACGATCGGTTTGGGCGCCGACGAACTTTATCGGGATGATTCCATCGAACTCGTCGGCACCGATGTCTACGCCTCGCCGCACACCGTGCTGGTGGCCGACGCCCACAGACTGCCGTTCGAAGACGGCGTGTTCGACGGTGTCTGGGTGCAGGCCGTGCTGGAACACGTGTTGGAACCCGCAACCGTCGTTGCCGAGCTGCATCGCGTGCTTCGACAGGAAGGCCTGGTCTATGCCGAGACGCCGTTCATGCAGCAGGTGCACGAGCGGGCCTATGACTTCTCGCGCTTTACGCAGAGCGGTCACCGCTGGCTGTTCAGGCGATTTTCCGAGATCAGCGCCGGGCCGGTCGGCGGCGCCGGCGTGGCGCTGGCATGGTCGATCCGCTATTTCTCGCGCGCGCTCGGTGCGGGCGACAAGCTGTCACGCCTGATCGTGCTGCCGTTCTTCTGGATCAGGTATCTCGATGCCTTCGGCCGCGGCCGGGCCGCAGCAGACGCCGCCAGCGGCTTCTTCTTTCTCGGCCGCAGGGCCGAACAGGCGATGGATCCGCACGCCATGCCGGAATACTACAACCGGCAAAAGTGAGGTTTCGACACGCGGCGCGCGGGCCTTAAGAAAGGCCCTTGATCTTCTTGCATGGCGTCGACGAGGTCGACGACATCCGGGCGACGTCGGTTACGGAGCGGATGGAAAGTTTTTCCTTAGCCGTGATGAAGCGCAGCACGCCATGCGGATGAGCGTCGCAGAACTGCGCCAGCGTGGCGGCCGTTGCCGGAATGCTGTCCTGTTTGGGGATGACGGCGATGCCGCCATCCCTCAGCATGTACGCATCCTTCACGTTGGGCATGGATGATGTCGCGATGCAGACCTTGAACAGGTCGTTATAGGCCTGCGGTGTCAGGGCCAGATCGCCGCCGGGAGTGCCCAGGAGATATTCGCGACTCCTGCGGCAGTTCTCGCTATCCGCCCGCGCCGCACCGGTCGCGAGCGCCAGCAGCATCGCAGTCGCGACCAACAGCTTCATGCCACTGTTCCGATAGCGCGGGCCGCGGATGTACGCTTGCCGGCATAGGCCAGGCCATAGGTGGTCGCCGCGCAGCGTTCCCATGAAAGGGCGCGGGCATGGGCGGAGGCGCCGGCTGCGAGAATGGCGCGCAGGCCGCGATCTGCGGCGAGCTCTGCGATCGCCTGCGAGATGCTCTCCACCGACGGCGGCACGAGAATTCCGGTCTCATCGGCGAGCACGGCGTCAGGCACGCCGCCGACCTCGGTCGCGACGCTCGGCAGGCCGGCGGCTCCAGCCTCAAGATAGACCAGTCCAAATCCCTCCACCCGGCCGGTCGTGTCAGGCAGTCCGGTCAGGCAGAAGAAATCCGAAGCCGCGTAGAGATCGCGGATTGCCTCGTTCGGCTGCGGGCCGAGGAAGCGAATGTCGCAGGCCACCTGACCGGCAGCCTTTCGGAGTTCGCCGACATAATCGGCTTCCCCATCCGGTCCGATCACGAGCCATGCGATGCGACGGCGCAGATCGTCCGGAAGCCGCGACAATGCGGCGAGCGTCAGATGATGCCCCTTGCGGCGCGTGATACGCGCGACCGTGATCATCACCAGCCGGTCTTCCGGCAGACGATAGGCCAGGCGAATCTCGCGGCGTTTCCGTTGCGCGCCGAACCAGAATTCCGATACGCCGAGATTGATCGCGCTGATCCTGCGCGGGTCGACGGCAAACCGCTCGCGAAACAGCGTCTCGGTGAAACGGCTGTTGGCGACGACCTCCGTGCGCGGCCCGAACACGCCGGCGCCGCGGATCGCCATGCGTTTCAGCCGCGTCTGCGTTTCGTTGATCTCGGTGCCATGCACCGTCATCAATACCCGCGCCGGCGTTCGCCATCTGGAAAGCGCGAGCGGAATGAAGAACGGCCAATCGGCGGCATGGACCACATCGTATCGATCGCCGCGGACGCCGCGGCGCGCCAGCATGATCTTGGCCGGCATGTCGCGCATCGAATGGAGACCGCCGTGAAACCGAACGACTTCGAAGGGCAGGGCCCGGTCGTCGTCATCCGTCTGCCGCGCGTAATCGGGCGCCACCACCGTGACCTTTGCGCCGAGCCGGCTGGCGGCCGCCGCGATTTCGCGGGCGTAGGTCCCAATTCCTCCCATCGCGGGAGCGAACTCACTGGTCAACAGAAGGATGTTCAACCCGGCGCCCTCAATAGGTCGGCGCCGCGGCGGCAAGTCCGCGCGCATCCTGAATTTCCTGATGATAGCGGAACACCCGCGCGAGCTGGGTGCCCGGGGTGAACGACCTGATGCTGTCGGCGATCTGTACCGGATTCACCACGCCCGCCTCGATGGCAGTTTTGATATCGACGAACCGTTGGACGAGCGCATCCGCCATGTCGTCCGGACTGCCGTCCCGTGCTACCAGGTAGCCGCTGACGCCGGGGCGGATCACGGGTTCGAGCTGCGGCAGGTGCATGGCGACGACAGGACGGCCGACCGCCAGGGTCTCGAGCACGCAACGCGGCATGCCTTCGAACTCGGAGGTCAGGATGCCGGCATGTGCGCTTGCCAGCGTCTCCGCCATGCCAGCGGCATCCTTGAAGCCGTGGCGCACGGTGATGTCCTCTATGGCGGCGAATTCCTCGAACCGGTGTGGGTCGCTGGTGCCGATGTAGTGAAACCTGACATCGCCGTTCAATCGCCGCCGCAGGCGATCGATGGTGCGAAACATCAGCGGCGGATCCTTGAACTCGTCGAGCCGACCTGCGAACACGATCTGGAATGGTGACGAGTTCAGCGGCCAGAGCTGCGGTTTGAAGATATCCGTATTGACCCATGTCCAGAGCGTGTCGATCTTGTCCTTGCGGCGCGGATAGGTCTGTTGCAGCCGCTCGGTGATGAACGGATTGACGCAAAGAAACTTCTCGCTCATGGCGACGGCAAACCGCTCGCCGGTGTTGTGGACGAAGGCGTATTTCCGCAGCAGCGAATCCATCTGCAATTTCGGCGCGCCCTCGCCGTGAAGCATCTGCACGAATGGAAGCCGCAGGATCGCCGGCAGCCACGAAAATTCAACCCGCCGCAGATCGACCGAGCATCGCCTGGCGCGGATCAGCCTTGCGATCGGGCCGAAGTGGCGGAGCAACGCCATGAAGAATTGGCCGGTGAGAGATGAGCGGATCGTGCGGGCCGCTTCGCGCGCCTGCTGGTCCGAATAATGCAGGATGGGCAGGAAGTCGAAGCCGCGGCCGCGGAATGTCTGCCGGTGAAGCTTTCCCAGCTCCAGCTCACCCGTCGAGTCCACGCCGATGAAGAGGATATCGGTGTCGGTCGGATGGAAGGTAATGAAGTCGCGGATGTAGGTTTCGAGGCCGCCGACCTTCTCGCCGCGCGGGTCGAACGGATGAATCAGGCAGATCTGATAGCGCGGCTTGATACGGCTGGTGTTTCGCGCCCGTAGCGCCAAGGTCAATGTTGAAGTCATGCCGCTTTCCTCATGCGTGCCTGGACAATTTGCGGAATGGTTCGCGCAACAAGGCGCGGAACCACACTCATGCATCTGACATAGCGGGGGCCGAGCCGCCGCGGCTCGCGCAGCATGCGCCACGCCCATTCCAGCCCGGTTCTGCGCGCGATGGATGGCGCGCGACTCTGCGTGCCGGCAATGAAATCGAGCGCGGCTCCGATGCATAACACGCCGGTACCGTTCAGCTCGTCGAGGCATCGCGCCGCGAACAGTTCCTGCCGTGGTGCGCCCAGCGCGACGAAGCAGAGCCTGGCGCCCGAGGCACGAATGCTTTCGATCGCCGCATCAGCTTCACTGGAATAAGGATCGAACCCCGGTCCCGGTGCAAGGCATCCCGCGATCTGCAATCCCTTGAATCGTTCCGACAAACGCCGCGCCGTCGCGTTCAGCGTGAGCTCGTTCGCGCCCAGCAAAAAGACCGAGAGGCCTTTCTTTCGCGCCTCCGCGCACACCGGTTCAACGAGATCGGCGCCGGCCGTCCGCTCGATTCGCGTCCCCATGAGACGGCTCAGCACAACGATCGGGAACCCGTCGGCTGTGACAAATCGGGCACGGCGATAGGCGGCGCGAAAGCCGGCGTGTTGCTGCAGCTGAACAACGTGATCGAGATTGAGTGTGCAGACGCTGAAGTTGTCGCCGCGTTGCGCAGCCGACACGATCGACGACACCGCTTCCGGAAGCGATGGAACATTGATGGTGATGCCATCGACACTGAGGCTGGGCTGCAACGATATCGGCGGTTCCGCCATGTCGACCTCCTGACGATGATTTGATTGAGAGACGCGTTCACGCTGGACGATCGACATGCCCGTTGCTTCGCAGTGGGAACTGCCAGCCGAAAAATTCTCGATCGGCATCGTCACGAAATCGAACTAATGCGACGCAACGATGGCGATGTCGCAGCGTGAACGACAACATGCGGCGACGAATCATTCACATGATGGAGATCAGCTATGCAGGAGTGGTCGAGGCGAAATGCGCTCGCTCTCATCGCAGGTGCAAGCGTTGCGTCGTACGGGAAGAAGGCGTTCGCCGCGCAGCCTGCGCAGAGTCTGGGTGCCATCGCGGCACGCAACGGGATTGTGTTTGGCGCGGCCGCAGGTCCTGTCATCGACAAGGACCGTGCCTATCGCGAGCTCTATCAGACGCAGACGCGGATCGTTACGACAGACATTGCGATGAAGATGGGAACCATCGCGCCGCAGCCGGGGCCGAAGCGATTCGAGAGCGCGGACCGTCTGCTGCAATTCTGTGCAAGCAACAACATTCCGATGCGGGGCCATTGCCTGATCTGGAACGAATGGGTTCCGCAATGGGTCAGGAACATGAGCGGCGCCGAGCGCGAAAAATTCTTCGATTCCTATATCGAGGAAGTAGCTGCCCGCTATGTAGGCAAGCTGCACTCTTGGGATGTCGTCAACGAGCCGTTCTGGCCCGGGCACAAGGCGCCCGGCGGTTACAGGCTCGGTCCATGGTACGACACGTTCGGCACGGGGTATGTTCGCCGCGCCTTCGAGCGTGTGGCGATGGTCGACCGCAAGACCAAACTGGTTCTCAACGAAGCACAGAGCGAACGCGACGATGACGTCGGCCTCGCGGTTCGCCGCGGCTTGCTGCAACTGGTTGATGAATTGAAGCAGGCCGGTGTGCCGCTGCATGCCGTCGGATTACAAAGTCACCTGCAGCCGCGGTATCCGCACGACCCCGGACGTTTTTCCGAGTTCCTTCACGCGCTCGCCGGACGTGGCGTCGATATCTATCTGACCGAGTTCGACGTGCGCGACGATACGTTTCCGGATGACATCGCGGCCCGCGATGCCATGATCGCCGAGACGGCCGAGAAGTATCTGAAAAACGCGCTGCGCGTTCCTGCGGTCAAGATGGTGATTGCCTGGGAACTTGCCGATAACTACTCGTTCTATACCGATGCGGCAAAAAAGAAGGATCCTCTCGCGCAACGGCTGCCCCGGCCGCTGCCGTTCGATTCGTCGATGCAGAAGAAGCCGCTCTGGTTTGCGATGGCGCGCGCCTTCGAGAACGCCAGAAAGTCTTAGGCACGAATCGTATCGCTCATGCCCCCGAATGCTGGGGGCGTGGGCGGAGCATCCGCACCAGCGTTGGCGCGTAGAGCAGGGCGAGCGCTCCGAAATAGACGGCGGCGCCTGCCGCGACATGTGCCGCCAGCACAGCAATGGTGCGGGCTTCCGGGAAGATCCGCAACAGTGCCGCCATCGCAATCGTGGCCAGCGCGATGCGCACGAGATGGCCGACCGGAAGGCGCAGGCCAAACCGTGTAATCCCGATCGAGAAACTGACGCTTGCCGCGGCCAGCGCCGCCAGCACGGTGGCGCCGGCAACGCCGGTGAGGCCCCAACGCGGCAGGAACAGGGCGCTCAGCACCACGGTCGTCAATGCGTCGATCGCTGCAATGGCCATCATCCAGCGCGTGCGGTTCTGCAGCAGAAATACCTGGTCGCCGAAATGGGCGCGCAGATTGCGGATCGCGCCGGCGAGGGTGGAGAGCGGCAGGACCGCGAGCGTTACCGCTTGAAACGGCGCTGCGATCAAGAGGTGGACGATCTCCGTTCTCAGCATGAATATGCCGGCGAGGCTCGGCGCCAGTATCGCGACCAGGAGCGCGCTGTTGGCGGCAAGCTGGCGCATGCCGGCCTGGCTGCCCTCCTGTTCCATGCTCTTGACCGCAAGCGGGAACGCGGCGGCGGTCACCAGCATGGCCGCGACCGCCGCGGCGCGTTGGCCGAGGCCGTAACCGACCGCGAACAGTCCGGCTGCCGCAACGCCGGACATTTCGTTGACGATGAAGCGCGACGCATTGAGGCCGACCCAGCCGAGCGCGCCGCCAACGATCAGTGGAATGCCGTAGCGCAGCGCCTGCACGACGATCTCGCGGTCGATTGGCCAGAGCCGGTAGCCGTTGCGGAGTGTGGGCATCACGATCAGCGCCGCGGTCAGTTGCGCCGCGGCGTACCCCGCAAGCGGCCACTCCGCCGATTGGCCGAACAATCTGATCAACAGCAGGCCGGCGACAAATCCGACCGACGGCCCGAATACCTGCTGGATCGTGTAGACCCTGATCTGCTGCTGCGCGCGGGCGCGCTCGCCGATGTAGAGGTTGAGGGACCGGGTCATCACATAGGCGATGGCGGCAAGGAGAAGGCCCGTTCTGGCGTCGGGCGCAATGACCAGAAGCAGGATTCCGACGACGGCCGCGCTCTGCAACGCAATAGATACCAGCAACACCGCGTTTTCGGTGCGATAGAAGCGCGGCGCGTCGTTGGCGTCTTGATACCGTCCGAGGAAGCGCAGCGCATATTGCGACCACCATGCGAGAAAGCCGATTTGCAGCAGTTCGTGCGTGGCGGTGATCAGCGTGATGACGCCGAGCGTGTGTTCGTCGACGACATGCGTCCATACAATCATCGCCAGAAGCTGGAACAGCGGTCCGACGAATTGCGCGGGCAGATAGAGCAGGGTGTGTTTCAGGAGCATCTGTTCAGGCCCCCAGCCAGCGGCAGAGTCGGGGAGAGGCCAGTTGCCGGACGGCCAGCAGCGCGGCGGTAGAGAGGAGGGCGGTCAAGCCGCAGCAAACGGCAAAGCTGGCGACGTCGCCGAGCTGGCGCAGCGGGGTGTGATCGCGCAGCGCCATGACGATGAAGATGTGCCAGAGATAGATGAAATAGCTACCCGAGCCGAACCATCCAAGCAGCGGCGAGTTTGGCTCGATGGCGAACAGCGCAACGCAGAACAGAGCTGCATAGAGAAAGAATGCCATCGAATCGTAGGTGGCGGCATCGCCAAGGCCGAGAATGCGCACGGAGGCATAGAGCATGTAGGCCGCCAGCATGGCGCCAAGCAGCGCGCGGCGCATGCCCTGGTCGCTCAGGTCCGCGAACATCGCGGTCAGCGCGCCGAGCGCGACAAAGGAGAACCAGAACGGAATGTCGCGCGTGCGGACTTCGTCGAGCAATGCGTCCGAGGCGCCGAGTCGGGATATAGCCGGGTCGAGATAACTGCCGGCAAGCAAGCCGCAGCCGATCGAGAGGATCAGCAGAGACGCGATCCGCTTTCTTGAATCCGGCTGTCCGGCACCGCCAACCGCAAAAACGAACCATAGGCCGAGCGTGCAGCAGACATAGACGAAGACGTAATAGTAGACGAAGACGTATCCGAGAGCGAACCGGGCGAACGCCGTGCCAATGCGATGATCCATCGCCGGGTTGTGCAGCGCCATGTAGGCATAGGCAGCGGCGAACGCGATTGCGTAGGGAATCAAGGCTGCCTTCAACCGCTTCGCGAGCGGTACGCGGCCGGAAAGCGCCGTCAGATATCCTGATACGAACAGGAATACCGGCACGCAGGGCCGCAGTGCCGCGTCGAGGGACTTCGCCCAGACAGCATCGAGCGGCTGCGGCAGCGAGTGGATTCCGATCACCATCAGGATGGCGATGCCGCGCATGGCGTCGATGACGCCATCGCGGCTTCTCGCCGACGCCTGCGCGACGCTCAGGGATCGCGGATGTTCCGATATGCGCTCCACGACCGTCATCATGTGCTCTCCTGCCGCGAGATGACGGGAGACGGTGCGGGCCTGATGGCGCGACGATCGTAAGCCTCGGTCAGATAGCGCCGCAGCGGCGTTTCGAACGTGCGCAGCGAGACGACGCTCGCGAATGCAAGAACGATGATCGCCACCGGCGCAAGGATCAGCCGTTCATTGGGCGACAGGGAAAGGAGGCGGGATCCAAAGGTGATGATGACGGTCGCCACCGGAATATGCAGCATGTAACAGGAGTAGGTCAGCGGCGACCATCGATCGAAGCGGAACCGCGACAGCAGTGTCTCGCGTTCCGCGCAATCCACCTGAACGGCAAGCATTGCGATGGCGTAGATCGCGATCAGGGCAGTCATCGTCGGCAGCCACGAGCCGAGCACGATGAACGCCACGAGCGATGCGGCCAGTGCGCCGGGAATTACGGGCCAACGCGCGATCCGGTCGCGAAACAGATAGCAGGCCATGCCGAGGTGGAAGGCAGGCAGCGCCCTGAAGGCGCCGCCCTGGTTGATCCAGTCGGCCCACGGCGTCGTTCCTGCCGCCCATGCCCAAAGCGAGTTGGCGAGCGCGGCGACGACCACGACCGCAATGACCGCCTCCTTGCGGCGCTGCGCGATCAGCGCGACAGCAGGGAAAAGCAGATAGCAGAACATCTCCGCCGATAGCGACCAGCTCGGGAAGTTGAACGTCAGGCGCTCGCCGATGAAGGCGTGAAGCAGCAAAAACTGCGCGGGCAGGTCCGAAAGCGGGTAGCGGGCGGGATTATCGGTTCGGGCGGCGCCGAAATGAAGCGCGCCGGCAAGCGCCACATAAAAAGCCAGCGTGGCGAGATGCAGCGGATAGATGCGGGCGAGGCGACGCCAGAGGAAGCGGCCGATCGATGCGGCATCGTTGACGCGGCCGAAATATTGACGGGCGATGACAAAGCCGGAGACCACAAAGAACAGATCGACGAACAGATTGAAATGCCAGGTGCGAGCGACCATGAAACGGCCGGTGGGTACGTCCTTGAAGTAATCGGAATAGTGAAGGATCACCACGGCACCGGCCGCAATGATCCGCAACCCATCCTGATGCCTTGTGGTGCTGGTGTCATGCAAGGCTGCGGTACTCCGGACTCGGATTTCCTGGAACGTGCTTGTCAGTTGGCAAGACGGGCGATCAGGCTGATGACCGCTTCGCGGTCGCCGCTTGCCAGATCGTTCCAACGCTCCAGATTTTGCTCCGCCAGCATCACGTATTGGGTGCGCCAGTTCGCGTTCGATAGCGCAGCCGCGATCCGTGCGGCCGCGCGGGCGGGATCGGCGGCATCGATATGGATGCCGGACTCACCGAGCACCTCGCGGAAGATGGCGGCATCGGGGGCGATGATCGGCAGGCCGGCGTATTGCGCCTCCAGCAGCGGCAATCCCAGGCCTTCGTCATGCGAGGTGCAGATGAACAGGTCGGCGGCGTCAAGCAATTGATTGACCCGCTCAGTGGACTGATATCCGTGCAGCGTAACGCCCGGTTGGCACTCAAGCGCTTGCCAGTCGTCGCCCCATCCCGGTCTGCCGACGATGTCCAACGTCGCTTCCGGAAATCCCTTCATGCGCAACGCGTCGAGGATTTTCGCCGCCGCTATGAAATTCTTGCGCGGCTCCACCGTACCCAGCGCGATCAACCGAAGCGGTTTGGGCTGCCCGCTGCGTTCGCCGCGTTGTCCGGGGTCGAGGCCAAACACGTTGCGGACCGAAGGCCGATAGAGCGTCACCTCCGCGTCGGGCCGGCAATGCGCGGCAAGCTTGCGCCTTGTATCGCCGGAATTTGCAAGAAAACGCGGATAGTGGCGCAACGCGAGCTTGAAGGGCCCGGCCATGTAAAGTCGCGCCCGCATATTGAGCTCGGCGCGCCGCGTGATCAGAAAGTCATCGTGGATATAGGGCAGCACCCGCGATGCGAACGGCCGCAACAGCGGGCTTGGCGGAAAGCCCGGACACAGCAGGATCGAGGACGACGCCGCAAGCCGCATCGGCAAACCCAGGGTCTGCGTTGTCAGCATCTGGCGAAGACCCTGCGCCTTCACCGGCACGACATCGAGCGGCGCAAGCGCGGCCTCGGAGAACAGCTCCAGCGTGATGCGTTCGAGGCCGGTGACGTGACGTCCGAGATGGGTGTTGTCGACATAGATGGTCATGCGAAAGGGAATCCCGAGTTAAGCCGGAACGTGCCGGTAGCTGATAGGCATGCGGACTTGCTGGGGCGCGGCAACGCGCCGCGGCTCGCGCGGCAGCAAGACCGAAATGAGGATCACGAACTGCGCGAGCTGAATGTTCTTCGACGAGAAGCTCACCGAACTGGCGGCGATGATGACGATCAGCACCACGATGGCCCACGCCGCCCCGTTTGAGCGGCGCAGCAATTCGATGAAGAAGCAGACCAGCCCGACCGTCAGCACGATGGTGTGGACGAGGCCGAACTGAACGACGGAGGCAATCCAGAAGTTCTCGATGCCGTAGTTGAGGCCGAGTTGGGACTGCAGCGCATTCACCCGAGCCGGGTTGGGGCCGAGGATCAGTTCATGCCAATCGAAGTGCGAGAGCAGGCTGAAGGTGGCGTAACGCGCCAGCGTGCTGCCCTTGTCGGACGAGAAGCGCAGCAGCATCTTGTCGAAAATGCCGAGGTCGAGCGCGGCGAATACGATGGCGCCTGCTGCAAACAGCACGCAGATGGCGAGAATTGCCGCGGGAAGCGGCATTCGTCTTCCCCGCATCAGGCGGAACGCCTCGAACAGCCCGACCAGTCCGATCATCGCCAGCACCGTGACCAGCGACGTTCGGCCGCCGAAGGCCATCAGCGATCCCAGGGAGAATGCGATCAGCGGCAACCGCACCAGCAGCGGCGGACAAATCGCCGGACGGAGCACCAGCGCCAGCACATAGGCGCCCACGATGCCCGATGCCGTGAGCGGGTGGCCCAGCAGCGCCGCGGAACGCCATTCTCCCATCACCACGACGTCCCCGAGCGTCAACGGGATCAGCCGATGGCCGGAGAAGTACTCATAGTATCCGATCACCACGTTCAGCAGGATCGTGAAATGAATGGCCCAGGCCAGCGGGCGTTTTTGCGACGGTGACAACTGCCACATCACCATTGCAATCAGGATCGGCAGTAGGAACGTGTCGATGATGACCGTGAACGGGCGTTCGAGCACGACCACCTGGATCAAGAGAAACAGCCAGCAGAGCAGATAGGCCAGCAGCAGCTTCGATTCGGAGAACATCCGGTTGATCTCGCCGACCGGGCCGCGGCTGCGTATCAACAGAAGAGAGAATGCGAGCAACGTGAAATAGGTCGCCGGGTGCAGCTTTTCGTAGAAATTTCCGCCCGCCGTCATGTAATGGATTTTGAAGTTGGTCAGCACGGACGATGAAGCCGTGAACGTTGCCATCACGGCCAGCAGCATCAAGCCGGCCGCGATCCGTTTGATGAAGGCGTCGGCATTCGCAGCGCGCCCATGCACATAGGAAGCTGGCCGCGGCGCGGGCGATGCAAGAGGGAGACGATGCACCCGTGCCACGCCGGCTGGTCCGTTCAACGGTCCGCGCATTCTCACCGCGCCGCTCCGGCATGCAGGCGCGCGGCGCCGTACGGCTTGAGATAGGCCGAGCTGCGGTAATAGTCATAGAACTGCAGGCGGCTGAGATCGACGCGGGTCAACACCGTGCCCATGACCCGGTCGCGTACCGGGGACAGCAGGTCCATGGCATGGGACAACACCTCACCCGGAGTCTGGTCCCAGGCCAGCGCCAGAATGATGCGATCGGCCAGTTCAGCGAGCGCGCGGCCATCGACCAGCGGCACCAGCGGCGGCGAGTCGATCACGATCAATTCGTAGCGGTGGCGGAAGTAATCGAGCACGTCGACGATCCGGTCGGAGAACATCAGCTCCGTGATGAATTCGACCTCCTTGATGGGGGTGGACGGCAGAATCGAAAGCCCGGTGCTGGGATCCACCAGAATGGCGCGCTCCGGCGCGACGTGGCCGATCGCGACTTCCAGCAGCCCGGCATCGGCGCGCGGACAGAGCGCGCGGGTCACTTGCGGGTTACGAAGATCGCCGTCGATGAGGAGGGTTCGGATGCCGAGCATGGCCAGCGACTGCGCCAGGTTGATCGCGAGCGTAGTCTTACCCTCGCTGTCGAGCGCGGAGGTAACCTGCACGACCTTAACAGGCTGCGATCGCATCGTCCGTTGCAGCGAAAGGCGAACGGCGCGGATGGCCTCGGCGAAAAACGTGCCGGGCTCGTCGATCGCGTAGCGCGTCAGGGGCGGCTGCAGCGCCGGTGGCAACAGCCCTGTCGCCTTCGGATCATAGCGGCCGAGTTCGCTGCGTCCACGCCGCGCGAGACGAGCCAACTCGCGCGCGCCAATCAACGGAACCGCGGCAAGGGCGGGCACGCCCGCAATGGCTTCGGCCTGTTCGATCGTCTTGACGCGGCCGTCGAGATAGTCGGTGAGGAACGCCAGCACGCAACCGGCGCCAAGGCCGAGCATCACGGCAAGGCCCAGGATCAGCATCGACTTCGGCGATGACGGCCTGATCGGAATGCTGGCCTTGGTCACGATCCGGGAATCCGGCATCTCCAGGCTCTCTTGCGCCGTCGTTTCCTTGGAGCGTGCCAGATAGGATTCATACTGCGTGCGGTTGGCCTCGGCCTCGCGCTGCAGTTCGCGCAAGCGCACCTGCGCCTGGCCGGAGGACGTGGACACGCCCTGGAGCTGATCGAGGCTTTGCTGCAGCGACGTCTCGCGGGAGCGGGCCACGTCGTAATCGTGCTTCGTGCTCTCCAGGATTCGCCGGATTTCCTCGTTGATCAGCCTCTGGGTATCGCGCCGCTGCGCGCGGACATTGGCGACGAGGGGGTGACGCGCGCCGTATTTGCTCGACAGGTCGGCTTCATTCTTGGCGATGTCGGCATACTGGGTGCGCAGTTTCGTGATCATTTCCGAGGAAATGGCCGCGTTGATGCCGCCGGGATCGCCGCCCGATTTCGCGATGTCCTGGACCTGCTCGTACTTGGCCCGCGCCTCCGCCGTTTGCACGCGCGCGGCGATCAGCTTGTTGTTGAGATCGGTGAGCTGTTGGTCGTTCAGCGTTACGCCCTGCGACACCATCAGATTATTGGCGGAACGATAATCCTCGACCGCCTTTTCGGAGGCGACGACCCTCGACTTCAATTCGTCGATCTGGCCGTTGAGCCAATTGGCGGCAATGCGCGTGGCGTCGTATTTGGCGCGAACCTGTTCGTCGAAATACGCGTCCGCAACCGCGTTGGCGATGGTCGCGGCTTTCTGCGGCGATTCCGAATTGACGGCGATGTCGACCAGGAAAGTGGTGCCCTGCCGCGTCACCTTCATCCGTCTCTGCAGGATCTCAACCGATCGCGCCCTCGCGGCGTCTTCGGGGCTCGCCCTGTCGCTCGGCCCGCTGCTGCTGCTGCTGAACAGCCGCTTGATCGGATCGAGAAGGCCGGGCTTTGGCTTGAATTCCGCATCTTCCGTCAGCTTCAGCTTGCCGACGACGCGTACCAGTATCGCAACCGACTGGATCAGAAGCGCCTGGCTTTCGATGGTCGCATCGTCGGTGCCGAAATTCGACAGTACCGACTGGTTGGTCTCGACGACATTGGCGCGGCGCGGATCGACCAGCACGGTCGACGTCGCCGTATAGAGGGTGGTGGCGAACAGCAGGTGGGTCACCGCGAGCCCGAGCAGGACCAGGGCCGGCAGCACCGCCATCTTGTAGCGGCGGCGCAGAATGCGGCCCATCTCGCGCAAATCGACGGTCGGATACTGCCAGCTTTCGGCCGGCCGGCCCGGAGACTCGTCGGGTATCACATAGGGCAGGTCAGAATTGCGCTGTAACATTCATTCCTACCAGGTGTTTGTCGTAGCTGTAGACGGGAATGTCGCTGTCGCGCTTGGTGTAGCGGTAGTAGGCGGAAACGGCGGAGAAGCGATTGACGAGGTATTTGACGCGCGTGTCCGATGTGAGCACGTTGTCCTTGCGGAGCTGACCGAAGAACTTGTCGTTCTCGTAGCCGCCCCCGAGCGACACGATGACGTTGCGCCGCAGTTCGTAGTCGAGCCCGAGCTGCACTGCGTTGGCGAGCACGCCGGTGGCACTGGTGTCCGTGGTCTGCGTGATGAGCTGCTCGGCATTGAAGTGCACGTCGAGCAGGCGCGTTGGCCGCCATGTCAGCCGCGCACGGTAGGAGGGGCCTTCGATGGTGCCGATCGACGGATCGTCAAAACGCTGCTGGACATAGCCGGCCCCGAATTCGCCGGTCACCAGATTGCTTAAGCCGACCGTGATGCCGGACAGTGCGCGATAACCTTGCGAGTCCAGGGTATGGCCCGGCGTTCCCCTGATGTCGCGCTGATTGCCTTCCACGCCGCCGAACCAGCCGAGGGTGGACGAGATCGCATAGTCGATCCGGCTATGAAGCGCGTAGATCTGCCCGTCGCGGGCGTCCTGGTTGATGACGCTGCCGTCCTGCGCGCGCGTCGACCCGAAATCGTAGGAATCCGTGCGGAAGCCAACCGATGTCGTCAGTTTGTTGAACTCCTTGCGCAGCGTGACGTCGCCGGACATCAGATTATAGGGCGTCGGCGATATGGCGTTGGCGGGGGAATTGAGCGTGCCGACGCCTTCGTTCAGATGCGCGATCTGAAAGCTGCCGAGCAGCATCGTGTCTTTCGTGATGTCCAGCCAGCCATTGCCCTTCAGGCTGGCATTGTTCTGGTTCAGGCTCGAATTCTGGTTATAGACCGTCGACTGCGCATCGAGCTTCAGATCGACGCCATGCCGTCCCCATAACGAGTGCGCGCGCAGCGTCGGCTCAATCACGGCCGCGATATCGGAACGTTTCGTGCTGTTCGACGCAAAGACGTTGCTGTCGTAAAAAGTGCCGGCGGTCAGTGACGGGTTGAACATCCAGGAGCCGGAGCGAATCCCGACGGGTTCATAGCCAGGCTGTTGTCGCTTCTTCACCGGCATATCCTCGGGCGGTATCTCTTCGCGGTTTTCGGGATCGGTCCGATCCGGCAGCGATGATGGTTCAAAGATCTTCTGTGCGTTCCAGGGCGATGCGAATTCTCCGCTGGTCCATGGAATGGCCTGTGCGTTCGCCGACGAGCCAAGACCGAGCAGGATTGCAGCCGCCGGCGCGGGCAAGAGGTTGAAACGGCATCGGGCGGGCACGCGTATGAAGCGGTATCGCTCTCCGCTTCGTCCAGACGCGTTCCACCATGCAAGTGCAAACTCGAATCCCATCACCCATCCCTTGCGGGAACTCGAAGGCGACGAACACTTAACGGGCGAAGCCCATCGCTCAGAAAATGATCGTCGACTGCGCATAAGAAAGGCATGCCTCATACTCGGTACGCGGGCGCAAGATTTTGAGTTGTGTGATTGAAGTGATGCGCTCGCCTGCAACGCGCCTTGCCGGAAAAAGTTTTCCTCGCGTCGCAAAATATTTCGCATCGCAAAACGATTGATGTGACGACAACGCAACACACGCCGTCATCCGCTCGCGCGCGGCATGCACCTCATCTGCGGTTCCGCGGCGCTAGAAGTAGCGCTCCGGAATCCGAATGTTGTCTCCGGGAAAAACGGGAACAGGAGCATTGAGAGGCAGGATCTCTTCTGCACCGGCGCCTGCCCGGCGCAGATAGACCTTGTTCTCGTTGGCGCGATACGTGAATCCGCCGGCGCTTGCGACCGCGTCCAGGACCGTCAACCCATTGCGGTACGGGTATTCGCCGCTCTTCTTGACTTCGCCGAGGATGTAATACGGACGATACTGCGCGATCTCGACGTTCACGCGCGGATCGCGCACGATTCCCTTTGCTAGCGCGGACGCGATCGATTTTTCGAGCTGCCGCGTCGTAGTGCCGGCAGCCTTTATATGGCCCGCGAGTGGAATCGATACCTGACCGCCGTTGTCGATTTCATACTCGCCGGTGATGTCGGCCTCGCCGTAGACCTTCAGCCTGATTCGGTCGTTCGGGCCAAGGATGTAACTTTCCGCAGACGATGCGGATGGAGGCGTTTGTGCTGAAGCTTGAAACGAAAGACCGGCACTGATGCCGGCGATCGCAAGGACGAAAAGAAGAAAGTGAAGCGTCAGGCCGGCGCTGGTCGACCGTTGCTGCATGGCTGCATCTCCATGAATGCACGTACAGCCGCCGATCATAGCGAAGAAAAAACGGCGAAAGAATGTGATGCGCGAGTTCCATCTGCTCAAGATGCGCGCACGCAGTCACAAGTCGTTGCATGCGTGTCACAAGAAGAGAACCGTCGATCCTTCAATCGCAATGCAGGTGAGGGCTCCCGTTCGCCACGCACAAGTGTCGATGTTGATTCGGTTGTGACGAATATCCGGATGCGGCACCGGCGTATGACCATGCACGATGAATCTTTCGTGATCGCGCGTGGAGTCGAGGAACTCGTTCCGAATCCAGATCAGATCGTTAACATCCTGTTGCGCGATCGGGATGTCGGGGCGAATGCCGGCGTGCACGAACAAGAAATCGCCGCAACTGAACTGATTGCGCAAGCACTGCAGGAACAATTCGTGTGCACGTGGAAACGTGTCGAGAAAGCGGCGGTGCAGATCGAGAGCCGTCTCATTGTCGGCGTGCAGCTCAATGCCATAGGATGCAAGCGTCTGCATGCCGCCCAATGGCAGCCAGTACTGAAGAATTGCAGGATCCTGAAAGAACCCTTCCATCACAGCTTCGTGGTTGCCACGCAGACACACCGCGCGATTGGCGACGAGCCGGACTGTGAGCAAATCGATCACCTTCCTGGAGTGCGGTCCGCGATCGATGTAGTCGCCAAGATAGACTTCGACCGCATGTGCGATCGGTCGGCGCCGGATGTCGTCGTCGATGCGCGCAGTGATCTCACTCAGCAGGTCGGCCCGGCCGTGGATGTCACCGACCGCATAGATGCGTGTATCGGCTGGCGCTGAAGCGTTAACGGAGCGCGAAGGTGCCGCGGACATTTGTTGCATGGTGCGCGATGTCGATCATGGAACCATGTGGCGGTCAATCCATCACGCAACACGCCGACGTGAAGTGTCTAGAAAAAGAGCAGATCGATCAGGATAACGATCGCCACCCACGCCACCACGTTTCCAATGATGATTCGGTTCCTGAGCCTGCGGTCTGGCAGCAATCTGCTGTGTTGCACCAGCGCGCGGCTGTGCAGACGTTCGGCCATCATGAGCGCCTCCCCGGAATTGTTCCGTGAAGTGGACGGCTCGCGAATCGCTGCCGTCTCTGTTTTCGTTCCGAAGCCAAGCGACAACAGCATCAGCTCGAGCGCGTTAACCACTGTCCGTCATCAAGTCGTGGCGTATCGCTTGGCGTTCGATGAGCAATCTCGTTCGAAACAACGCTGTGACGGCCATTTGTTGCCCGTGCAGCGACGCTGAGTGTCTCAGTTGAACGCTGAGAATCGAACAATGGATTTTGTTCCGCGGTTTTCGAATATGCATAGCAGCGTCGAGTCACACGCAGCCCGTTAACCGGGCAAATCGAAACTAAGCGCCTCCGAACAAACCAGAATATCGCGTCGCACAATCGCGTGCGCGATTCAGTTCCGGCGTTACGCGAGACCTATTTCACTTTCGCGCCAAATTTCGCTCAAGATTTTGGAAATCTTTGCGACCGAGAAAGTGCTGACATTCGCTGCTGCGAAATCGTCACGCGCGTGCCGGGCAATTCGACGTGCTCGGTGACAGTCCGGTTCCAGCAGAGAGGAGAGTCATGGCCTCGATCGTGACAGCCAACTTCGATCGGAACAACGTCACGCCGATTCGGAGAGAGCGGACCCAGATATCGGTCCGTCCTGTCGAGTTTGCCGGCGGCGGTACGCATCGTGCGTATCGAGGCCGCCGGCGTTCGCGTCGTGTTGCGCGGACTGAGCCGTCGTCGTCGATCGCAAAGCGCATCTTCGACATCACCGCAGCAAGCGCCGCGTTGCTGTTTTTTGCTCCTCTGCTGATCGGAATTGCAATCGCGATAAAGGCGACATCGCCGGGCCCGGTGCTGTTCTTTCAATACCGCTATGGCTATCGAAACCGCCGCTTCAAGATCTACAAGTTCCGCACCATGCGTAACGATGCCGGCGATGTGCGCGGCGTAAGGCAGACGGTGCAGGGCGACGCCCGCGTGACGCCGGTGGGGCGAATTCTGCGAAAGACCAGCCTCGACGAAATTCCGCAACTTTTCAACGTGATCAAGGGCGACATGTCGCTGGTCGGGCCGAGGCCGCACGTTCCTGGAATGCTGGCGGCGGATCTGCCCTACGAGGACCTCGTGCCATACTATTTTCAGCGCCATACGGCGCGGCCGGGCATCACCGGGCTCGCGCAGGTCAGCGGCTGCAGGGGAAGCACCGCCGAGTCCGAGCCGGCGATTTCGCGGATCGATTACGATCTCGATTACATCGAGAGGTGGTCGCTGCGCATGGACGTCATGATCATCATCCGCACGATCCGCAAGGAATTCCTGTCGGGAAGCGGATTCTGACCAACGTCAATACATCGAAGGACCATGCCATGGCGATGATCGAGCCGCACGGCCGTATCGTACCCGTTCTCCTGTCGGGCGGGGCCGGCTCGCGGCTGTGGCCGCTGTCGCGCGAAACCTACCCCAAGCAGCTGCTCTCGCTGCTGGGTGAAAGCACCCTGCTGCAGCAGACGGCGCTACGGGTCGACGATCGCACGCTGTTTACCGAGCCGATGGTGATCGCCAACGCCGAGCACCGCTTCGCGATCGGCGAGCAGTTGCGAGCCGTCGGCGTCGATCGCCCGACCATCGTGCTCGAACCGTTTGGAAGAAATACCGCGCCTGCGGTTGCGGTTGCAGCGCTGCTCGCCAGCGAGAACGATCCCGACGCCGTGATACTGGCGATGCCGGTGGATCACTGGGTGCACGATCACGCCGCGTTTCGCGTCGCCATATCGATGGGCGTCACCGCGGCGCGATACGGTCGATTCGTCCTGTTCGGCGTTCGGCCTTCATCGGCGGCGACCGGGTTCGGCTATATCCGGATGGGCGACGAATTGGAGGCCGCGTCGCCCATTCGCAGCGTTGCCAGCTTCGTCGAGAAGCCGGATCTGGTGACGGTGGAGCGCCTGCTGGCGTGCGACCAGCATGTCTGGAACAGCGGGATATTTCTGCTGCCGGCGCGCCAGTTCATCGACGAACTGGCGCAACGGGCGCCGGAGGTTCTGGCCGCGTGCCGCAAGGCATTGACCGGCGCAACCCGCGATCTGGATTTCCTTCGCTTGGAGGAACGCGCGTTCGAAGGATGTCCGTCGATCTCGATGGACTACGCCATCATGGAGAAGACCGACAATGCCGTGGTCGTTCCCGCCACGTTCGACTGGAGCGATGTCGGAAGCTGGTCGGCCTTGTGGTCGATGGCGGAAAAGGATCCGTCAGGCAATGTGGTGATTGGCGATGCGGTAATGGAAGACACCTCGGGCTGCTATGTCCGCGGTGACGGGCAACTGGTCGCGGCGCTCGGGGTCGAGGATCTCGTCATCGCGACGTCGCCCGATGTGGTGCTGGTCACCAGCCGCAAGCGCGACCAGGATGTCGGAAAGCTGGTCGAGCGTCTGAAGGCAAGCGGGCATCGGTCGGCGACCCAAACCCACAGCGTCCATCGCCCCTGGGGCTACTATCAGTCGATCCATGCCGGCGAGCGGTTTCAGGTCAAGCGGATTACCGTCAATCCCGGCGCCAAGCTGTCTTTGCAGAAACATTATCACCGCGCCGAACATTGGGTGGTGGTGAACGGCACGGCGATCGTCACGCGCGACGACGAAGAAATCCTGCTGCGCGAAAACGAGTCGATCTTCGTACCCTTGGGATGCATGCATCGCCTGGAGAATCCCGGGAAGGTCCCGCTCAATCTGATCGAGGTCCAGTCGGGCTCCTATCTCGGGGAAGACGATATCGTTCGCGTGCAGGATATCTATGACCGCGTCTGAGGCGCGGCCGGGTGGGAGGCAGCATCCGCATCGAGGGCGACGCAGCGACACTTGCGTGCGACACGAAGGGAGGCGGCAATGAGTGCAAAGCAACAGGTCAAGGAATTAGTGAAGGATGCGTTTCCCTCGATATGGCTGCAATGGCATTTCATGAAGCGCCCCAAATCGGCGGAGCGGGAACTGTCCTATCTCGAGAAGGTGATACCCGATGACGCGGTGACGGTCGACGTCGGCGCCAATTGCGGCCTGTACACGCGGCGGCTGGCGCGCCTTTCCAGGCAGGTTCATGCCTTCGAGCCCTCGCAGCAGATGGCAAGGCTGCTGCGCCGAACCTCGGCGCGGAATGTGAGCATCCACGAGATAGCGCTGTCGGATCATGACGGCGATGCCGAGCTGTTCATCCCGCAGGGCGATGACGGCCTGGTCTATGGACTTGCCTCGCTGGAGGCGCGAAACGATTCATCGGCCAAGATAGTCTCGGCCCATGTGCCGATCGCTCGGCTCGACGCTGTCATCGACCAGGACGTGGCGTTCGTGAAAATCGACGTCGAAGGCCACGAGTTGAATGTCCTGAACGGTGCGGTCGAGCTTCTGGAGCGTTGCCAGCCGGTGTTTCTGGTGGAGGCGGAAGACCGCCATCGCGCTGAAGCGACACGCCTGGTGTTCGAGTTCTTCCGGGATAAATCCTATCGGGGCTTCTTCCTGAAAGACAACGAGGTGATCGGCGTGGAGCAGTTCGATTCCCGCAGGCTCCAGGATGCCGGCGCGCTGCGGCCGGATGGTGGCCGCAAGGACGGACGGTTCTACGTCAACAACTTCTTTTTCTTTCCGCGTCATCTCGACGGTGAATCGATATTGAGCAGCTAGCTCATCGTCTCACCGCCATCTTTTTGTCGGCGCGGCCAACGCCGCGCGCGGCTTTTCAGACAGGAATCGTAATGCATATAGCGATGATTGGCGCCGGCTATGTCGGGCTGGTGTCAGGGGCGTGTTTTTCCGATTTCGGGCATCAGGTCGTCTGTATCGATAGCAACGCGGAGAAGGTTGCAAGCCTCAACAACGGAGAGATGCCGATTCACGAGCCTGGATTGGCCGAACTGGTGGCGCGAAATGTCGGCCAAGGCCGTCTGTCATTTGCGAGCGATCTGAAATCGGCAGTAAGCGAAGCGGAAGTGGTGTTCATCGCGGTCGGCACGCCGTCGCGCCGCGGTGACGGCCATGCCGATCTGTCCTATGTCTATGCGGCGGCGCGCGAGATCGCTACCGTGCTTCCGGAGCGGGCGGTGGTGGTCACCAAGTCGACAGTTCCGGTCGGCACCGGCGACGAGGTAGAGCGCATCATCCGCGAAGAGAATCCGAGCGCCACGGCTGCCGTCGTCTCGAATCCCGAGTTCCTGCGCGAAGGCGCCGCGATCCGCGACTTCAAGCATCCGGATCGGATCGTGATCGGAACGGATGACGCGCGCGCCCGCGGCGTGATGGCCGAGGTGTACCGGCCGCTTCACCTCAATGCATCGCCGATCCTCTATACCGACCGCCGCACCGCGGAGCTGACGAAATACGCCGCCAACTCCTTCCTTGCCACCAAGATCGCCTTCATCAACGAGATCGCGGACCTAGCCGAAAAGGTCGGCGCCAATGTGCAGCAAGTCGCGCGCGGGATCGGCCTCGACAACCGGATCGGCCAGAAATTCCTGCACGCAGGGCCGGGCTTTGGCGGCTCCTGCTTTCCGAAGGATGCGATGGCGCTGATCAAGACCGGTCAGGACCATGAATCGCCGGTGCGAATCGTGGAAACGGTGGTTGCCGTCAACGACCAGCGCAAGCGGGCGATGGCGCGCAAAGTCGCGAATGCGTTCGGCGGCAATATCCGCGGAAAATGGATTGCGGTGCTCGGCGTAACCTTCAAGCCCGATACCGACGATATGCGCGACGCGCCGTCCATTCCGCTGATCACTGCGCTGCAGGACATGGGCGCCGAGGTTCGCGTTTTCGATCCCGTCGGCATGGAGCAGGCGAAGAAGGTGTTCGAGAACGTCACCTTCTGCGAGAACGCCTACCGTTGCGCCAAAGGATGCCACGCGCTCGTCATCGTCACCGAATGGGAGCAGTTTCGCGCGCTCGATCTGAAGGAATTGTCCGGCATCATGGCCTGCCCGGTCATCGTCGATCTGCGCAACATCTACTCTCCGGAGGAGGTGGAGCGGAACGGCTTTCTGTACTGCGGCGTTGGTCGACCGAAATCGGTGGCGTACTGACACACATGCGCCGCCGTGACATCGGCAGGTTAAGGATGCACGGATGATAATGTCGGATCAGCCAATTCTGGTAACGGGGGCCGCAGGCTTCATCGGATTCCACGTGGTGCAGCGCTTGCTGCAGTCCGGCCATCGCGTCGTCGGGATCGATAATCTCAATACATATTATGATCCGCGGCTGAAGGCGGCCCGGCTCGATATCCTGCGCAACGACCCGCGCTTTCAGTTCGAAGAATTGGACGTGGCGGATCGCGTGGCGATGCCGGCGCTGTTCGCGCGCTATCGGTTTCCGGTCGTCATCCATCTGGCCGCGCAGGCGGGCGTGCGATATTCGCTCAGAGATCCGCATGCCTATGTCGACGCCAATCTGGTCGGCTTCACCAATATTCTGGAGGGATGTCGGCACAATGGCTGCCGTCATCTGTTGTTCGCGTCCTCGTCGTCCGTTTACGGGGCCAACCGGAAGCTGCCGTTCTCGGTGCATGACAACGTGGACCATCCGATCAGCCTCTATGCCGCGAGCAAGAAGGCCAACGAGTTGATGGCCCATTCGTACAGCCATCTCTACGGGATACCCTGCACCGGCTTGCGGTTCTTCACGGTGTACGGCCCGTGGTATCGGCCCGACATGGCGCTGTTCGTGTTCGCGGACGCGATCGTCCGCGGCGATCCGGTCAAGTTGTTCAACGGCGGCCGGATGCTTCGCGATTTCACCTATGTTGACGATGTGACCGAAGCGCTGGTCCGCCTGATCGATCGTGCGCCGCAAGGCGGGCAGCCCGCGCTGGGCGGAGCTCCAGACCCGGGATCGAGCACCGCCCCCTGGCGGATCTACAATGTCGGCAACAACAAGCCGCAGGAATTGCTGCTTGTGCTCGATATCCTCGAGCAGGAGCTGGGGCGCAAGGCGAACAAGGAAATGCTGCCGATGCAGCCGGGAGACGTGCCGACAACCTATGCCGATGTCGATGACCTCGTGCGTGACGTAGGCTTCCGCCCGGCAACCCCGATCGAGGACGGCATCCACAAGTTCGCGAGCTGGTATCGCGGCTACTGTGAGGCTTAGCCGGGAAGGCGGCGGGTGCGGATCACGCCACTTCCAGCGCACGCGCATAGGCGTGGCCGGAATTGGTGATGTGCAGGGTCATCAGTTTCGTAAAGCCTTCGAACTTCCCGCGCTCGAAAAGATCAAGCAACTCGCGGTGCTGATCGAATGACGCCGGCGTCCGGACGTCGATCGGCGAACTCAAATTGGTGCGCAGCGCGGCGATCCGCCCAGCGATGAGCTGATAGGACTGCATCAAATAATGATTGCCGCAATGGACAAACAGGGCGTCGTGGAACGCGGTGTCCGCCGCACCATAGGCGAGCGTGTCCTTTGCCGCCACCGCCTGCTTCATGTCCGCGACCGCCACCGTCAGCACTTTCAGCGTGCCGTCGCGGTCATGGCCATAAGCGAGTTCGGCTGCGTTGGGCTCGATCAGGATACGGAAGTTGCAGAGTTCGACAATGTCGGCGGCGCTGGGTGTGAAGACGAAGCTGCCGACCTGGGGCTTCACCACGACCAGCCCCTGCGCCTGCAGCAAGCTCATGGCCTCGCGAACCGGCGTGCGGCTGACGCCGAAGGACTGCGCCAGCATTTCCTCGGCAATGACGGCACCGAGTTTCAGTTCGCCTTCGATAATCGCCTGGCGCAGCCGGAGCATCACCTTCTGTGACAGCGATTTGGGCGTATCGAGCTTGAACGACTTCATTGCGTAATCGCTCTCATTCCCTCATTGCACGCTGGCAGCGCCGGCAGATCAGATCACCTTACCTGGATTCAGCAGGCCGTCGGGATCGAGCGCGGCCTTCAGGGTGCGCATCAGCGCGATCTCGGCTTCACTGCGGGCATGCCCGAGCCACTTCTTCTTTAGCGTTCCGATGCCGTGCTCGGCCGAGACGCTGCCGCCCATCTCGCGGACCAGGCCGTAGACGATCCGGTCCATTTCTTCTTTCGGCTGTTGATCGACGGAGAGCCCCGGCACCCACGAAACCAGGTGCAGATTGCCGTCGCCGATATGCCCGTAATAGACGCTGTCGCAACCGGGAATCCCGGATGCCAGCGCAGCCTTGCATCGCCGGACGAACTCGTCCATGCCGGCGACGGCGAGGCCTAAATCGTAGGGAATGTGCGGACCGAGCACCTTGCTGAATTCCGAGCAGATGTCGCGCACCGCCCAGAAGGCCCGGGTCTGCGCGAGCGATTGTGACACCGCCGCGTCGCTCAGCATCCCGCGTTCCATGAGATCCGCTAGCCAGGCTTCGAACCGCGGCGGGTCGGTTGCCTCGTCGGTGCCCTGCGCCTCGACCAGCACATAGAGGCCATGACCGGTGCCGACCGGCGAGCGGACGCCCGCTCGCGTCGTGATCACATCCCAGTAGTCGGGCCACATCACTTCGAAAGCGGATAGCAGCGGACCGAGCCCGCTGCGCGCTTCGTTCAGGAGCGCAAGCACCGCCGCATAATCCGGAACGGCGCAGAGTGCGGCCATCGTCGAGCGCGGCTTTGGAAACAGCTTGAGCACCACGCGGGTGATGATGCCGAGCGTGCCCTCCGACCCGATGAAGAGATGCTTCAGATCGTAACCGGCGTTGTTCTTGATGAGCTTGTTGAGGCTGGTCATGATGGTGCCGTCGGGCAATACCACTTCGAGACCGAGCACGAGTTCGCGCGTCATGCCGTATCGAATGACGCGATTGCCGCCGGCATTGGTGGAAAGATTGCCGCCGATCGCGCAAGATCCTCGCGAACCCAAATCGAGCGGAAAAAACATGCCGCGTTCGTCGGCCGCCTTCTGAATGGTCTCGAGCGACGTCCCTGCGCGCACCGTCATGGTGGCGCTCGCCGGATCGATTTCCTCGATGCCAACCATACGCTCCAGCGATATCGCAACCCAGGCGGCCTCCGGCGCAGCGCCGCGGCACAGACCAGTCAGTCCACCCTGTGGCACGTAACACAGTCCGGCCTTTCGGCAGGCGAGAACCGCGTCAGATACGCCGGCGGCATCGACCGGCCGCACGACGGCGAGCGGGGTCTGCGGCAGGCTTGCGCTCCAGTCGTTGCCATTGCGTGCCGGGACCTCGTTGCCGAGCAGAACGGCCTGGGCGCCGAGCTTTCGCTGCAACTGGCTGAGCGCTTCCCGGCTTTCGTCGCGTTTCATGGCGTGCATGGCGTGCCCGTTCTCCCGGGGTCAGTTGTGTAGCGCGGCGGAGCCGGAAAGCGGCATTTCGGCCGCGCAAATCCCTTGATGCCATCTTGTATGTAAGATACAACATAAGTCAACAGAGTGGCGGACGCGGGGCCGGGGAACCGATGGCGACCACGAGGGAGCAACTGATGGCCGATCCGATCCGCGGGTTTTGGGTAGCAACGCCGACACCGCTGTCGGCGGACGGCTCGGTGGATCATGTCCGGCTTACGCACCATGTGCTCCAGCTGTTTGCCAAGAGCGTCGACGGCGTGGTGCTGTTTGGGACTACCGGCGAGGGGACTTCGTTCAGTGCGTCCGAGCGGCTTGCAACCGTCGAAGCCCTCCTGAAAGCAGGCATTGCCGAGTCGCGCATAGGCTTGGGCAGCGGTTTTCCGGCCGTGACCGCAGCATCGCGCTGACCCGTTCGGCGCTGGCGCTGGGGCTGCGACACGTGTTGCTGTTGCCGCCCTGTTTCTATCGGGACGTGACGGCAGAAGGAATTGAGGACGCATTCGCCGCAATTTTGGATGGCGTCGCCGACGATCGGCTGCGGGCCACGCTCTACCATATCCCGCAGACCTCAGGCGTTGGCGTGCCTGCACCGGTGGCGGCCCGTCTGCGCGCGCGCTATGGCGCGGTTGTCGCCGGCCTCAAGGATAGCAGCGCTGACTTCAAACAGTTTCGGGCGTTCCGTGCCGCTGCGCCGGATCTGGCGATCACCGTAGGCAACGAAGTAGATATCGCCCGTGCGGTGGCCCAAGGCGGCGTCGGCACGATCTGCGGCCTTGGCAATATCGTCCCCCATCTGATCCGGGCCATGCTCGACATCGGCGCCGAACCGCAGATGCGCGCGGTCCAGTCTGTTTTCGCCGATGAACCATTTACGCCGGCGCTGAAGGCCGTCCTTGCCGCACGAACCGGCCATGCCGGCTGGCTGCGGGTGCGTGCGCCGCTGCGTGCAGCATCCAACGGTGCCGCGCTCGCGGCAAAGCTGGATTCGCTGTTGCGGCCTGTCGCCGCCTGATCCAGAGGCAAGGCGCTACGCCCCGCGCGCGCGGAAGTCCCGTGGCGTGGCGCCAAATCGGTTCTTGAATGTGCGGGTCGCGTGAGCGGCATCGGCGAAGCCGCATTGATGCGCAAGTCTCGCGATCGGAACGGTTGCCAGCGAAGGCTGCCGCAACAGGTCTTTGAACAATTCGACGCGCAGATGCAGGACATGGCGTTCGAACGTGGTCGCGCGGTCGGCGAAGATGCGATGAAAGGTCCGTTCGGAGACGCCGAATTCGGCGGCAAGCGCCGGCGCAGGTCGGGCACTGGTGATATCTGCCCTTAGATGGATGTCGATCAGACCAAACAGGCCGGGACGGGTGAGTTGATGGTCACCGCCGACTGCAAGGCGCAGCAGGGCCGATAGATAGGCCGCAATATCAGGCTCGTCCTGTTTTGCCGGCGCGGATGAACTGGAGATTACGTCGCGGACCAGGGCGGCAATCGAGCGGGCCACCGTTCCGGACAAGGGGATGGGTTTTGCACAAAGCCGCTCCGCCTCGGGAACGGATTGCAACAGGGACGCAGCGGGCACGGTTGCGATCAGCACTTCGGCGCGTTGTTCGGGGCCGAACAGCCGGTCCTCGAACGGACGCCGCGCGTCATAGAGCACGCCGTATCCCGGACCGATCGTGCCTTCGTTGCCGGCTTGCGCCATTGCGCTTCGCCCACGGCGCTGGAAATCGAACATGAATTCGTCGGAGCCGGCCCGGCTCACGAGCCTGGCGTCACGGGTGTAGCATTGCGGGCTGCTGTCGAAGCGGACAAGCTTGGCGTTGCCGATCTCGACGAACTCGAAGTGGCCACTGACGATCGCAGAGCCGAGCGGCCTGGTCTCGACATTGGCGAATGACCGGCAGATGGCCTCGGTCCAATAGGCGGTCCGCTCGGTCGGGCGGATCGGGTCGGTGGAGACGCTGATGGGCATCGTGCGAACAAGATCCGGTTTGTGGTCCTCCAGCGTCGCCCAGGATTGGTGGCTCTGGCAAGGGCTGAACCGGCCGGATGTGGCAGGTTCATTCAAGACGCGGCGCCTCGGGCCGCCGTAGGCTGTGGCCAGAAACCCCCTAAGGAATTCGGTCCGATATGGTACGTACAAAGCCATCCGCCGGCGTAGATACCGGTCATCCGCTCGACCCGCTCAGCGAGACCGAAGTCGCGCTGGCGTCCGAAATACTGAGGGCAGAAAAGAGGCTCGGCCCGCATGCGCGATTTACGCATGTGCAACTGGAAGAGCCGGCCAAATCCGACGTGCTCGAATGGAAGCCGGCTGCCGCACTTCCACGGCGGGCAGCCGTCACCCTGTTCGACAGCAAGACCGGTGCAACGCATGTCGCAACGGTAGATCTCGATTCGAGGCGCGTGACGGAATGGCTGGAGTATTCGACCAAGGCCCATCCTTACGGCCAGCCGCCGATCACGATCGAGGAAGTCTTCAAGGTCGGCGACATCGTCAAGGCCGACGCGGACTGGCGGCGTGCGATGAAGCGGCGCGGCCTTGATGACAAGGAAATCGAACTGGTCCAGGTCGACCCGTTTTCAGCCGGCTATTTCGACCGCGAGGTGGAGAAGGGCCGCAGGCTGGTCAGTGCCGTGTCCTACTGGCGCAAGGATCTCAAGGACAATGGCTACGCGCACCCGATCGAAGGCGTGGTGGCGCTCGTTGACCTGATCGAGGACAGGATCGTCCACCTCGTTGACGAGCCCGAAATCATTCCGATCCCGAAGCAATCGCGCAACTACGACCGCGCCTCGATCCCGCAAACGCGCAAGGACGTGAAGCCGCTGGATGTCGTGCAGAAGGACGGCCCGAGCTTTACGGTCGAGGGATGGAAGGTCGGTTGGCAGAACTGGTCATTCCGCGTCGGGTGGACGGCGCGCGAGGGCCTGGTCCTGCACCAGATCTCCTTTCGCGATGGTGCGCGCGAGCGGCCGATCATCTACCGGGCCAGTGTCACCGACATGATCGTTCCCTACGCCGATCCGACCGCCAACCATTTCTGGAAATGCGCGTTTGACGCCGGGGAGTATGGACTGGGCAAGCTCGCCAACGCGCTCGAACTCGGCTGCGACTGCCTCGGCCATATCCACTATTTCGACGTGCCGGTCGCCGACGATTACGGCAAGCCGGCCATCATGAAGAATGCGATCTGCCTGCACGAGGAGGATTACGGGATCCTCTGGAAGCATTACGAATTCCGCAACGAGACCTTCGAGGTGCGGCGGTCACGCCGCCTCGTCATCTCCTTCTTCACGACGGTTGGAAATTACGACTACGGCTTCTTCTGGTACTTCTACCAGGACGGCACCATTCAGCTCGAAGTCAAGCTGACCGGCATCATCCAGACGGCGGCGATCGCGCCGGGCAAGCCGTATCCGTGGGGCGGCATGGTCGCTGAAGACCTCGGCGGTCCGACCCACCAGCACTTCTTCAATGCCCGCCTGCACATGATGCTGGACGGCGAGGGCAATACCGTCACCGAGCACGAGTTTCGGGCGCGGCCGTGGGGGACAGACAATCCCTACGGCAACGTGTTCGACACCACGACGCGTGTGCTGTCGCGTGAGCGCGACGCGGTCCGCGAGGCCGACGGGCGGACGGGACGCTACTGGAAGATCACCAATCCCAATCGAAAGAACAGCGTCGGCGGCCCGACGGCCTACAAGCTACTGGCGCACAGCGCGCCGGTGATGCTCGCGCAGCAGGGCTGCTACATGACCGAGCGTGGCGGCTTTGCGACCAAGCACATCTGGGTGACGCGCTATGCGCCCGACGAGCGATATGCGAGCGGCGAGTTTCCGAACCAGCATGCCGGCGGCGACGGCCTGCCGAAATACGTTGCGAAAAACCGACCAATCGAAAACCAGGATATCGTCGTCTGGCACAGTTTCGGCGCGACGCATGTCTGCCGTCCCGAAGACTTTCCGGTGATGCCGGTCGAATATGTCGGCTTCGCGCTGAAGCCGAACGGATTCTTTGCCGAGAATCCGGCGATGGACCTGCCGCCCGACCGAAACAGTGCGAGCCGTGACAACCGCGACGACAATTCATGCTGCGGCTGACGGCGTGCGGCCGTTCTTTTTCCGGGACCGAACAAGGAGACTGGCCATGAACCGCAGAAAACTCCTCAAGGCAGCCGGTGCTGCTGTCGCCTCTACCGCCGTTGCCGCGCCCGCCATCGCGCAATGACCGACATGCTGGATGCGTCGTTCAAGGCGACGAACGAGCTCTTCTGAGGTCTCAGCAAAGAACGCAAAATTCAAGGCGCTGTATGAATCGACCATCGCGTTCCGGAACGAGCAGTACCAATGGCATCAGGTCTGCGAGGCCACCTACGACAATTACATGATCAGGCGGATCCGCGCCTGAGAGTTGGAGGCTTGAATTGGACATTCGAACCGGCCGGCCCGTCACGCTTGCCTCAAGCGGCATGGTGACGTCGCCGCATTCGCTCGCATCCGCGGCTGGAGTGGATGTGCTTCGTGCCGGCGGCTCTGCCGTCGATGCCGCGATTGCGACCAGCGCGGTGCTGTCGGTCGTCTATCCGCACATGACCGGTCTCGGCGGCGACGCGTTCTGGCTCATTCATGACAGCGCGAGCGGGGAAGTGCGTTACCTCAATGGCGGTGGCAAGGCTGCGGCCGGCGCCACGCTATCGTCCTTCGAGAAGAGGGGACTGAACGAAATCCCGCTTCGGGGCATCGTGCCGGCGACCCTGACGGTGCCGGGCGCGGTGGCGAGCTGGATCGAGGCGCACGACAGATATGGGCGGCTGCATCTCCGTCGCGTGCTGGAAAGCGCCATCGACTACGCCAGCGACGGATTTCCGGTCACCGGCCGCCTTGCAAGCTTCATCGAGATGACGCGCGACGATCTGGTGCGGGATCAAGAGGCCGCAGCGCTTCTCTTTCCCGATGGGGCGGCAGCGCAGCCTGGCACGAAGCTTGCCAACTCAAATCTAGCGCGCACGCTGCAATCGATCGCGAATGACGGGTGGTCCGGCTTTTATGAAGGGCCGGTCGCCGCCGCGATGGCGCGCTTCTCGGAAGCCGCGGGCGGCCTGTTTCGCCTTGCCGATTTCGGCAGGCAAAGGGCCGTCTGGGGTGAGCCCCTTGTCGGCTGCTACCGCGACGTCACGGTCTTCAACACGCCGCCGCCGACGCAGGGTTTTACCGTGCTCGAAATGCTCAACCTCGTCGAGCCTCACGAACTGCACCGAAAGGATTTCCTCGGACTCGACCATGTCCATCTGCTGGTGCAGGCCAAGCAGATCGCCTACCACGACCGCGACCAGGTGCTCGCCGATCCCGCGTTTGCAGATGTGCCGGTCGAGCGGCTGATATCGAAGCAATACGCGGCCGAGCGGGGTCGGCTGATCGACGGAAGGTCGGCGTTGAAATGGGACATGGTGCCGTCCTTCGGCAGCCTGTCCGGCGATACCGTCTATATCGCCGCCGTCGATCGCGACGGCAATGCGGCGTCGCTGATTCAAAGCCTGTATGGTGCCTTCGGCTCCTGCGTGGTTGCGGGAAAGACCGGCGTCATCCTGCAAAACCGCGGTGCGTATTTCTCGCTGGATCGCAACCATTCCAATCGGCTCGAACCGGGCAAGATCCCGCTGCATACGCTGATCGCCTCGATGGCCAAACGGGACGGCAAGCTCTGGAGCGTGCTCGGCTGCATGGGCGCGGATGGCCAGCCGCAAATCCAGATGCAGCTCTATTGCGCGATGATCGATTTCGGCCTCGACATCCAGGAAGCGATCGAGACGCCGCGGTTCCTGTCTGGCCGCTTCGCCCTCGGCGAGGCACGCGACACGCTGCATATCGAGAGCCGCTTTCCCGAAGCTGCGATCGACGCGCTCGCGCAACGCGGCCACGCGATCAACCGCTGGGGCGCATGGAACGAAATGGCCGGCCACGCGCACGGCATCACGATCGACCGGCGGAGCGGCATGTTGAGCGGTGGGTCCGACCCGCGCAGCGATGGGGCGGCGATCGGGTACTAGTCACTGCTCGGTCGCGGTCGAAGTCGGGCACCGGAGTGGCGGTCGCCTGGGGCGCCCCATAAGCGCGGCCATCGTCCCACGTCGCCACGATATAGGCATGAACTGGCGCCGGAATATTCTTCACCTTCCGCGCGCCGATGTCGATAAATCGCGCGGATAGCTTGCCGGTCACCTGCTCATGCACCGCGCGTGAAATACAGATGCCGCCAACTTCGGCCAGGCCTTCGAGGCGCGCGGCGATATTGACGCCATCGCCGAGCAGATCGCCCTCGCGCTCGACCACGTCGCCGATGCCAATGCCGATGCGGTAGCTCATCTGCCGGCTGGCCGGATAAGCGAGGTTCCGCGTGCAGAATTGCGGCGATCTTGCGCCTCATGAAGATGGTATCCCGCACAAATCGGTCGCAGCAAAATGCTCCCAGGTTAGGACAACCAGGACGATCACGGCGGGGCTATCCGCGCAACTTCGCGGAACCCGTCCATCCGGTCGGCGTCAAGCGAAGCCTATCCGCCGTCCCTCCAGGCCGCCATACCCAAACTTCCCGTAACGTGCCAGAATCCTTGGCGTTTGGACCGATTGGTTGTGCGGCGGCGAGTTCGGTCGCAGCCCCACCATGCCTCGAACAGGAGCAACGCCATGCCGGTGTGGACCTGCGAACAATGCGGTGCCCAGTTTCCCGAAAGCGCCGAGCCGCCACAGGCCTGCCCGGTCTGCGAAGACGAGCGGCAATATGTGAACTGGAAGGGCCAGGCATGGCTCACGCGTGAGGAATTGGCGAAACGTTACAGGCTCATCTGGCGCGACGATCTCGACATTCCCGGCATCAGCATGCAGCCGGGTTTCGCGATCGGGCAGCGCGCGCTCTTGGTGCCGGAGGCCGATGGCTGCGTGATGTGGGATTGCGTGCCGCTGGCCACCCGCGAAGCCATCGACTACGTCCGCTCTCTCGGCGGCCTGAAGGCGATTGCCGTCTCGCATCCGCATTACTATGGCGCAGTCGCCGACTGGAGCGAGGCGTTCGGCGGCGTGCCGGTCTATCTGCACGGCGACGATCGCGCCTTCGTCACGCGGCCGCATCCCGCCATCGTGCCGTGGACTGGCGACAGCCACAGGCTCTCCGACGACATCCTTCTGATGCGGGCCGGCGGTCATTTCGCCGGCGGCACGGTGATGCACTGGCGCGTGGGCGCGCAAGGGCGGGGCGCATTGCTCACCGGCGATGTCGCGATGGTGGCGATGGATCGCCGTTCGCTCAGCTTCATGTACAGTTTTCCGAACTACATTCCGCTCAACGCTGCTGCGGTGCGCCGGATCTGGGCTGCGGTCGAGCCGCTGGCGTTCGATCGCATCTACGGCGCATGGTGGGGCCGCAACATCGCCGACAATGCCAAGGCGGCGTTCGAAACGTCCGTCCGCCGGTATATCGCAGCGATCTCCGACTGAAACAATAGCGTTTTCGAGCGAAGTGGGTACCGGTTCGCGTGAAGAAAACGCGTCAAACAAGAATCTAGAGCTTCGTTTTGATTCAATCAGAATCGAAGCTCTAATCGCCCCCATCTTTATGGGGCTTCTCCATCCGTCTCATTGTGGGCAATATATGATTGCCAAACAAGAAACGGGGGAAGCATCATGTCGTCGTCGCCTTATTCTATTGGGGGCGTCCGGTTCGCCCTATACGCGCAAGATGCTCGCGGCGTTGCGCTACCGCCGCATTCCCTACCGTCTGCTGGTCGGCTCGCACCGCACGCCGACTGATCTGCCCAAGCCGAAGCCGCAACTGCTTCCAACCTTCTATTTCACCAAACAAGTGGATCGGCGAGGAATACGCCAAGCTCGACGGCGCCGCGCGGCAAGCGGTGTCGTCGGTCATCGCTGGCACCGGATGCGAGAGGTTGCTGGCTCCCGCAGCATGACCACGGATAACCTGTAGCCGGCTTAGCGGTTGCCGGCGCCAACCGCGGCTACGCCTCGCGGCATCGGCGCCGGCTTTCGCGCCGGCTGCTGTGGGATAGTCCCGCTTTTGGGCTCGTTGAGCCAGCCGGTGAGGCGCGACATCAACCCTGATTGTTCGGCCGTCCGCGGTTCCTGCACGAAGGGGTCGGTGTAGCATCGCGCGCCCGCGGCCTTTGCAATCCGCGCCACGGCGTCCGTCATCGCCGGCGCGCCCGCGGTATAGACCACGTCGTCCGGCGACAGCTTTGGCAGATGATCGGTCGGCCTGCCGCTCTGAATCGCGTGCGAGATTTGCTGCGGCTCCGACACCATCGGGATCAGCGTGACGTTGGGAAACAGCGCCAGCCGGCACAGCGCGGCATGCATGTAGAGCGAGCGGATGCTGCGGGCCTGCACGATGAAGACCATTTCGCGCTGCGGCTGCTCCATGATCGCGGCGACCGCGACCGACCACATCGGGGCGAAACCGGTGCCGCTGGCGACGAGAACGATGCGGCCGGCATGGCCTTTCCTGAAAAAGGCGCGGCCGTACGGTCCCGTCAGCTTGACGCGGTGTCCGGCGCGAACTTCGTGGCCGAGCGCCGAGGATACCAGCCCGTCCGTAACCTTTCGGATGTGAAAGTGCAGCACGCGATCGTCGGGAGCGCCTTCCAGCGGAAAGGTCGGGCTATAGGGTCTTGCCGGGAATCCCTGAAACTGCAGCTTGCAATACTGGCCGGGAAGATAGTTAAGCGGTTTCGGCAACTCGATGTCGACGCCCATCACGTCGGGCGCGAGCTGAACGGTCTGCGCCACTTCCGCCGACAGCGCCACCGGCTCGGGAGCGGCCTCGATCGCAATCTCCAGATCGGAGACGATTCGGGCCTGGCAGGCATGGATCATGTCGTCGCCCCGGCTGTGGCCGCCGAACACCGTGCCGTCGACGAGCCGCACGCGGCAGGCGCCGCAGATTCCGGAGCGGCAATCGTGCGGAAGATCGACGCCGTTCATCAACGCCCAGTCAAGCAGAAGCTCGCCGCGATTCGCCAGAAACGGCTCGTCGTTGATCGTGACTTTGCAAATCTTTGACATTTATTCCACCTCGATACGAATCGGCCGAACGTGCCGTGTATGTCTGATCTGGCTGTGGTCGAAAGCGGCGACCCGCATGAAGACGCCGGTCTTGATCGGCACGTCGAATTGGCTTGTTGTGTCGAGCCGGCGTTTCACCTCGAGCGCCCAAAGGCCGGAGGCCCAGCGGGCCGCACTTCGAACGTCGGCGCGGTCGCCTGAAAATTCGCCGCCCACGATGACGCCCGGGATCACGGTCCCCGTCGGGATGCGGGCGTCGGCATCGGTCGAATAGGGAGCCGAATCCTTCTCGGTCATGAACCAGCGCGCGCCGTCGCTCTCGCCGTGGTTGGGATCGAGGTCGATATCGCCAAGCGCGTCCGTCGTGGCGGCGACGACTTTGGGCAGGCGCAGCGGGGCGACCAGGCGGCTGCGACGCGGACCGCCCGACGTGTCGGCCTCGACGGTGAAATTGTCCCGGTAGTTTGCCGCTCCCGGGTCAGGCGCGAAGCCGCCTTTGTACGGAACGACGTTGGCCGCCTGCATCGGGGTCGGATTCAACGGAGGCCCGAAATGGGCGTCGTCCATCCATCCGGTCGCGCCGCTCGTCGCCTTCCACTGCCAGACATCGGCATAGCCGGAGTCCGTGTAATGCAGTCCGCGGCCGCTCATGGTGGCAGGCGCGCCGGCGACCGGCTGCGGCCCCGGATGAAAGGTTCGGCCGCCGGCCAGCGTGACATCGGAGGTGGTCAGCAGCACCGAAAACTTGTCTTCGTTGTATCGATGCTCGTCGCCGAGCTGAAAGCCGGAATGAAGCAGATGCCATCCATCGGCTTCCTTGACGAGCGGCAGGTGCTTCAGCGAGCGCGTCGAATCCTGCCAGGTGAAGAGGAAGTACGCATAGGTGCCGTCGTGCACCGCGCGGACCTCGATTCTGGCTTCCCCTTTGCCGTCGAAATTTCCGCCTTCTCCGGTCAGCAGTGAAAACGGCTTGACGCCACGCCAGGCCCGATCGGACGTGTCGCCGTCGAGGATCGGTGCGTCGGCGGCGTTGATGCGGCGAATCTGCACACTGTCCACCGCCAGCCGGTCGGTAGCTACGATGAGCGAGGCGCCAGTGATCGCGGCGGCGACCGCGACCACGAACGCATTGGCCTGCAGGGTCGGGTTTCGCGATCGCGCAGGCCCGGCCGGGGGGTGGGGCGCCGGATCCGGCTCAGCCGTTCGATCGCGGCGCATCTCGGCGCGCGGCTGCAGCGGGTGGGACGAGGCATCGGGCGGCGCGTCCAGGTTTTCGGATCCTTGCGAACGCGCCGACTGCTCAGCCAGGAGGCCCAATAGTTCGACAGCATCCAGCCGCGGTGGCGGCGCCGGCAGCGGAGCGGGACGAAAGATGCGCAGCAGTTGCGCAGCGCCGCCGCTTTTGAATTGGGTCAAGACATGCAGGACGACGAAAGCAAGGATCACCCAGGTCCCGACCCAGTGCAGCATCGCGACGTCATAGCCGGAGTAGAAGCCGAAATAGAGTGCGCCGCCGCTGACCAGCAGCCCGAACATCGTGACAAAGAAAATCCAGTACATCAAGGCGATCACGGCGCTCAACCTCGACTGCCCGCGGCCGAACAACCCGCGCAGGCGAACCCTGTCGAGCTGGACGCGGCGTCCGAGACCGGAGCGGAGCATGTAGACGATGTAGCCGATCGCGACTGCGACCAGGATGATCGCGGCCTGCATATGGGCGATCCATACGCCGTCGCGCGGCAATACGGCATCGAACCAGTTGATCCAGGTTCGGTCGGGTGTTTCAGTCGCAATGCGTAAACCAGTGACGAGCGCAACGGCGAATGCCGCGACGAACGTCCAGTGTAGAATGATGGTCCCATAGTCCGTCTTACGCTGCCTCACGCATACGCCCCGCTACTTCACTTCCGAGGCAGTAACCGCGCCGATTTCCCCCAACCGCCGATGTCGCTGCCGTACCAATGATGGTCCCCAAAGCCGTCGTTGAGGCCATCGTCTAAAGAGAGTCCTTTGCGGCGCAGGCCGGCTAAAACCTGTTCTCTGCGCCCGCTGCGTGAGCCGGATCGGCGAACGCGTTCTTTGCTCGATGTATCGGCCTCCAGCATCCCCGGGACATGGAGACGGCTGGAGGCCGCGCCGCGCGCCGCTATCCCCAAGTGTGATGTAAATGATGTGTCAATTCGGGCATGCCCGAATCGCTGTGATCGACGACGACCGTGGAGGCTTCCGTCGTAACCATCGTGACCGGCACATCGCCGGTCGCGACGGTGGAAACTGGCGGCGAGGCCTGGGTTTCGCTGGCGCCGACGATGTTGACGGCCTGCTCTCCAGGCGAGTTCGGCGGGCCTTGCGCAGTCATGCTTGCCAGATCGATATCGCCCGTAACAATATCGGTGATATCGCCACTGCTGTCTTGTGCCGCACCAGGAGGGACCTCCCCCTTGTTGATATGGCTGAGTTCGAGCTGGATCTGCTGCACGATCTCGTCGGCATCGTCGACGGTCAACCCAACGAACAGGTCAGGGTTTGCAGCTATCAACGCTTCCATCTCTGCTATCGCAGCATCGAGGTTCTCGTCGATCTGCGCCGTATTCTCGGCGTTGCCGGCCCCCGCCAGATCGGTGGTCTCCGCCGAATGGGCATCCGGCTCGGTGGCCGCCGTCTTGTCAGCAGGGACAGCCTCGCGCGTCGCGATTGGTTCGGTTACCCCGTTCTGCGCCGCCGGATTCGCCAGCACGGGATCGGTATTGACGGCGTTGAGAATACTGAGATGGCTGGCGCGGAGCGCTTGTTCTGCGCCGGGCATGCCTCCACCACTCACCGAGGCGTTGGCTGCCGAGATGGCGGTGGTGATGTCGGACAAGATCGCCTGAACATGGCCGAGCGCGGCGCCGGAAAACTGCCCCGCATTGATCCCGGCCAACAATCCGCTGTGTGCCGCCGCGAGATCGTTCGCATGGGGCGTCACGCTTCCGGATACCTTGCCGCCCTCCTCAGGGCCGTTCTGCCAGACGTCGCCGACCAGCGACCGCGTCGAGCCGTTGAAGGTCGTGCCGAGGTCGAGAAGGTTCGGAGGGGTTGAGGAGCCGGGCGCATGCCTGGCAGGCGGCGTTTCGTCGGGAGGGGGCACGGCGGACGGCGATTCCGGGGCGGCATGCGGACTCGCGACCTCATCGATCGGCAGATCGACGTCTCGAAGATACTCCTTGTCAGCGAAGCCCGCCATCATTCGTCCCCTGCTATTCACTCTGTTACATGACGTATGGGCGCAATCCTCCGCGAGGGAGCAGGATGTGCGCACGATGAAGAATCACGGAGCTTCGTGGCGTCATTCGGCCGACACAGCGACCATTGAGCGCCGAAGCAAGGTTATAGACGGACGAATCCATGACGCGCGCCGCGCCGAAAAACGGCGAATTAGATGCGCTCGAAAGAGGGATATCGCAGCCCGTGTCGGCGCCCGTCGCGCGAATCCGAGACGCTGTCCCTCCCGTGCCGAAATTTTGCTCGGCCGCGCGCACACCGGATAAGCGACAACGAAGCCTTTGCCACCGTTCTACCCACGAGCGAACTTGAACAATCGGCATTCGTCGCATTCTTGCCGAAAATTGGTCTGCATCGCGCGTCAAGGAGACTTGCAGGGAGACCCGACGCTCGATCGGGTCGAAGGGCAGTTCAATGAGTATCGCTCAGGGTCAGGCACACGGCCGAGCGCGGGCAGCACCGACGCCCCGCGCAATTTCCGGCCTGATGTCGACGCTGGGCGCCGACGATCCCGTCGCGACCGCGATGCGCGCGAGCGCGCGCCGCATGATCGGCGTTGCCGTCTTCAGCGGCGTCATCAACATCCTGATGCTGTCGGGGTCCCTTTATATGTTGCAGGTGTACGATCGGGTGATTCCGAGCCGTAACCTCGCGACCCTGTTCGGCCTGTCCTTGATGGTGCTGATCGCCTACCTGGTGCAGGGATATTTCGATGCGATGCGGTCGCGGATGCTTTGCCGGATCGCAACGCTGTTCGACGGCGCGCTCCAGGGGTCGATCCATTCGGCGCTCGCCACCTTGCCGCTGCGCGGGGTGAAGCCGGTCTTGATGCAGCAGCCGCTGCGCGATCTCGATCAGGTGCGCACCTTCATGTCGGGCATGGGACCGACGGCGTTCCTGGACATGCCGTGGATTCCGGTCTTTCTGATCGGGCTGTTTCTGTTTCATCCGCTGATCGGCTTCACGGCGCTGCTTGGCACCGCGGCGATCATTGCCATGACATTGGTGACCGAGCGGATCTCGCGCGGCGCGACCAAGGCGGCGATGGACTTGAACGCGCAGCGGCAGGTGCTGGCGGATGCGACCCAGCGCAATGCGGAAATCGTGCGCGCCCTCGGCATGACGGACCGGTTGACGGCGCGCTGGTCGCAAGCAAACGAGCGGTACCTGCAGGAAAACATCCGCGCGACCGACGTCTATGCCAATCTCGGCTCAGCCGCGAAGGTGCTGCGCTACATCCTGCAATCGGGAATGCTGGGCATAGGCGCCTATCTCGTCATCGCCGACAAGGCGTCGGGCGGCATCATGATCGCGTCCTCGATCCTGATGGGCCGCGCGCTCGCGCCCGTCGAAATCGCGCTTGGCACCTGGAAGCAACTGGCCGCCGCCCGCCAGGGCCTCACGCGCTTGCGCGACATCTGCAAGGCGACCGCGCCGCCGCCAGCGCCGCCGGTCATGTTGCCGCGCCCCTGCCACGAACTGTCCGTGCAGAATCTCGCGGTGGCAGCACCAGGTTTCGACATGCCGATCGTGTCGGGTGTCACGTTTTCGCTCAAGGCCGGCTCGGGGCTGGCGCTATTGGGCGCGAGCGCGTCGGGCAAGACCTCGCTTTCGAAGGCGCTGGTTGGAATCTGGCCGGCGCATCGGGGCGCCGTACGGCTCGACGGCGCGGCGCTCGATCAATGGCGCAACGAAGATCTCGGCCGGCATATCGGCTATCTCCCGCAGGATGTCGGCCTGTTCGACGGCACCGTGGCGGAGAACATCTGCCGCTTCGACGAACACGCGACCTCCGACGCCATCCTGAAGGCCGCGCAGATCGCAGGTGTCCACGACATCATCCTGCGCCTGCCGGAGGGCTACGCGACACGAATAGGGCAGGGCGGCATGTCGCTGTCGGCTGGCCAGAAGCAGCGGGTTGGCCTGGCGCGGGCGGTGTTCGGCGACCCGTTCCTGCTCGTGCTCGATGAGCCTAACGCTAATCTGGATGCCGACGGCGAGAACGCCTTGACGCGCGCCATCGGGATCATGCGCCAGAACAAATCCATCGTCGTCGTCATCTCGCATCGGCCGAGCGCGCTCTCCGCGCTTGATATGACGATGGTGCTCTACGAAGGCAAGGCGATCGCGTTCGGCCCGAGCGCAGAAGTGTTCGCGCGCGTCCGCAACGCTGGCGGCAAGGGGCCGCCGGGGTCGCCGCAGCCCCCGCCGCAGGCCAAGGCAGAACAGCGCGCATCACTTGCCGAGAGTGTTTCATCATGAAGAGTTTTGATCACGTGCATGCCGATGAAAGAGTTGCGCGCCACCGGATCGGCGGGACGGATGAGGACGTCGCGGCACCGCAAGGCCAGGCGCTGATCCTCGAACTGCAGCGACTGCGGCAGGCTTTCGAGCACGACAATCTGCAGGACCAGCGGCCGCCGCTTCGCCGCCCGGCGAATGACGAGTCAGGTCCGGGCGCGCGGCGTTCGCGCCAGGCCCGGCCGAAGCGGTCGAAAAAGAAAGGCAAGATGGGTCGGGTGCTGGATTGGCTCGGCCCCTTCGGATCCCAGTCCGACGGCTTCGAGGCCGAGCCTCCGGCGCCGCGCCGCGGACGCAGTGCGCGTGAGCCGCAGTTCATGGCCCCGCCACCGGCGGGCAGCGCGCGTGGCCTGGCAGGCAATGCTCCGGCAAACAACGCTCCCTCAAGCAATTCTTGGCGGAATGAACGGCAGGCACGCGGTCCGATCATCGCGCCCGACGATCCGTCGCTCATGAACATGCCGAGGTCGCGGCCGGAGGTCTTGTCGATCGACGACACACGGCTGCCGCCTCGCATCGAGGCTCCCCAATTGGCGCCGCCGAGCCCGGCGGGACCGGTGCCGCGCGAGCGCTCCGTGACGGGAGTCGTCCGCAACGGCCTGACCGCTGGCGTCGCATTCCTTGCCAACCGTGATGCATCGGCGGATGTGGCGGGAGCGCCCGGCGAAAGCATCGTGCTGCGGGCGGCGCGCGCCTTTGAGGGCGAATTGCGCACCGGGCTGCGGGCGCTGCTCCTTGTCGGCGGGTTGGCAGGCGGCTGGATGGCGCTGGTGCCGTTGTCGGGCGCCGTCGTGGTGCCGGGCAATCTGGTGGTGCAGTCCAACGTCAAGGCCATCCAGCATCCGACCGGCGGCGTAGTCGCGCAGATCCCTGTCCATAACGGCTTGCGGGTCAACGCCGGCGACCTGCTGCTGCGGCTGGACTCGACGCAGGCGCAGGCCAGCCTTCAGGTGGTCAGCAAGCAACTCGACGAAGTGCGGGCGAAGATCGCGCGGCTGGTCGCCGAGCGCGACGGTCTGCCCCGGCCGACGATCCCGCCGGAAATGTCGGCTCGGCTGGAGGACAACAATGTTAAGACGCTGCTTGCTTCGGAGGCGTCGCTGTTCAGGGCGCGGGTGACGGCACGCGAGAGTCAGAAAGAGCTGCTCAAGAGCAAGGTATCGCAGCTTGGCGAGGAGATCGTGGGCCTGGAGGCGCAGGTCGCCTCCAAGGCCAAGCAACTGGAATTGATCACCGGCGAGCTCACGGGCGTGCAGGAGCTCTTCGACAAGCGTCTCGTGCCGATCGCGCGGCTCACGGCCTTGCAGCGCGAGAGCGCCAGGATAGAAGGTGAACGCGGCCAGTTGATCTCCACCATCGCCGAGACCAAAACCAAGGTCGACGAGGCGAAGCTTCAGATCGTCAGGCTCGACCAGGATGTACGGACGGAAGTCGTCAAGGAGCTCGGCGAGGCGCAGGGCAAGGAAGCCGAACTCAGCGAACGAAGCGTCGCGGCGCGCGACGTCCTCGAGCGCATCGAGATGCGCTCGCCGGCGTCGGGTGTGATCCATCAGTTGAACGCACACACCATCGGCGGCGTCATTCGCGCCGGCGACACCGTCATGGAGGTGGTGCCGGATTCCGACGATCTGCAGATCGAGGCCAAGTTGCAGCCGAACGACATCGACCAGGTGCGCAAAGGCCAGCAGGCTTTTGTCCGATTCTCGGCCTTCAACCAGCGCGTGACGCCGCAGTTGATCGGCCAGGTGTCGTATGTCTCGCCCGACACCACCAGCGACAAGCAGACCAACATGTCCTATTTCACGGTCCGGATCATGCTGCCGGAAGAAGAGCGCCGGCGGCTGGCCGGGCTGCAGCTCTCCTCGGGCATGCCCGCGGAAGTGTTCATGCAGACCGGCAGCCGGACCATGCTCAGCTATCTGTTCAAGCCGATCCTGGATCAGTTCCAGCGCGCTTTTGTCGAGCGGTGAGGGGCGCGATAGCGGGTTGCAGCGAGGCTAAAACTTGCCACTCCAGATGGTATCGCTATATCAGGGCTTTGTTTTGGCCCTGTTCCCTGCGAGCCCCGTATGACCACTACGACTGCCCCCGAATCCCAGCCGTTTCAGGCCGAGGTCGCCGAACTTCTGAATCTGATGGTGCACTCGGTCTATTCGGAGACCGACATCTTCCTGCGCGAGCTGATTTCGAACGCATCGGATGCCTGCGACAAGCTGCGCTATGAGGCGATATCGGCGCCCGAACTGATCGCCGACGGCGCGCCGCCCAGGATCCGCATCGTGCCGAACAAGGCGGCCGATACGCTTGCCGTCGTCGACAGCGGCATCGGCATGGACCGGCAGGAGCTGATCGACAATCTCGGCACCGTCGCACGCTCCGGCACGAAATCCTTTCTCTCCCGCCTCACCGAGGCCAAGGACGGCACCAATCTGATCGGCCAGTTCGGGGTCGGCTTCTATGCCGCGTTCATGGTTGCCGATCGCATCGTGGTCACCAGCCGCCGCGCCGGTTCGGATGAGGTGTTTGTCTGGTCGTCCTCGGGCGGCAGCGGATTTGAAATTGCGCCCGCCAGCGAGGAGGACGCGGCCCGCGTCACGCGCGGCACCGAGATCGTCCTGCACCTGAAGAAGGACGCCGCGAAATATCTCGAAGCTCACGAGATCGAGCGCATCGTCCGCGCCTGGTCCGACAACATCCAGTTCCCGATCGAGCTGGTGCCGGAGGAGGGCGAGCCGCGCCAGATCAATTCGGCCAGCGCGCTATGGCAGCGGCCGAAATCGGAGCTCTCGGGCGAGGACTACAAGCAGGCCTACCAGCAGATTGCCGGCGCGTTCGACGAGCCTGCGATGACGCTGCATTATCGCGCCGAGGGCCGGCAGTCCTATGCGGTGCTGCTGTTCGCGCCGTCGACCAAGCCGTTCGACCTGTTCGACCAGGCGCGCAAGGGCAAGGTCAAGCTCTATGTCCGCCGCGTCTTCATCGCCGACGACGCAGATGTCCTGCCGGCCTACTTGCGCTTTATCCGCGGCGTGATCGACAGCGAGGATTTGCCGCTCAACATCTCCAGAGAGATGCTGCAGAACAATCCGCAGCTCGTGCAGATTCGCAAAGCCGTGACCGGCCGCGTGATCTCCGAGCTGGAAAGCCTCGGCGAGAAGGAGCCGGAGGCGTTCGCAAAAATCTGGGACGCGTTCGGCCCGGTGATCAAGGAAGGCATCTGGGAGGACTTTGAGCGCCGCGAGAAATTGTTGGGCTTGTCGCGCTTCACCACGACCAAGGGCGAGAAGCGCTCGCTCAAGCAATATGTCGACGATCTCAAGCCGAACCAGACCGACATCTATTACCTGACCGGCGACAGCATCGAGCGGCTGAAGGCGAACCCGAAGCTGGAATCCGCAACTGCACGCGGCATCGAGGTGCTGCTGCTCACCGATCCGGTCGATGCGTTCTGGACTTCGGCGCCGCTCGATTTCGGCGGCAAGCCGCTGAAGTCGCTGAGCCAGGGCGATATCGATTTCGCCCTGATCCCGCCGCTGGAGGACAAGGCCGAGGACAAAAAGGACGAGGCCGGCGCCGACGAGGCCACGACGATCGCGCTGATCAAGGACGCGCTCGGCGAGCGCGTCTCCGACGTGCGCGCCTCGCAGCGGCTGACCTCGAGCGCGTCATGCCTGGTCGCCGGCGGCGACGCGCATGACCGCATGCTCGAGCGGCTCCTGGCGATGCAGAACAAGGCGCCCACCACCAAGCCGATCCTGGAGATCAACATGCGCCATCCCCTGGTCGCGGCGATTGCCGGCGACAAGGATGCGGCCAAGGACCTGTCAAGGGACCTGTCGTTCCTGCTGCTGGAGCAGGCGCAGATTCTCGACGGCGAGTTGCCGGAAGATCCGGCCGCGTTTGCCAACCGGCTCAATCAGCTGGTGTTGCGCGGGATCGCGAAGGGGTAGGACGTTTAGCCGCGCCAACCGATTTCAGATTTGGCCGTATCTGCTAGAGAGGTTTGAGAACCGGGGGCCCTCATCGCCATGACGACGCCTGACGGCACCGACATTTTCTACGGCTCGATCCCGGTCTTTCGCGGCTTTGGCAGCCTGATGGACCCGGCGATGTATTCGCCGTTGCCTGATGATTGGACCGTCGGCGTCGCCGACATCGTGGAATCGACCAAGGCGATCGCGAACCAGCGCTACAAGGCGGTCAACATGGCGGGTGCGGCCGTGATCGCCGCCGTCACCAACGCGCTTGACGGGCGCGAATTTCCGTTCGTGTTCGGCGGCGATGGCGCGAGCTTTGCGGTGTCGCCCGGCGATCTCGCGCGTGCCCGCGACGCGCTGGCGGCGACGGCGGCATGGGTCAGCCAAGATCTCGATCTGGTGATGCGGGTGGCGCTGGTGCCGGTCAGGGACATCCGCGCGCAGGGCCTCGATATCAAGGTTGCCCGCTTCGGCCCGTCGGCCAATCTGTCCTACGCGATGTTTTCCGGCGGGGGCGTGGGGTGGGCGGATGCTGCGATGAAGCGGGGCGAATTCGCGGTGCCGGCGGCAGCGCCGGGCACGCAGCCCGATCTGTCCGGCCTATCATGCCGGTTCGAGGAAATTCCCTCTGCCCGCGGGATCATTTTGTCTGTGCTCGTGGTGCCTGCAAAAGGCGCCGATCCGCTTGCCTTCCGCAAGGTGATTGAGGACATCATCAGGCTGGTCGAACAGTCACCGGACGCCGGGCGGCCGGTGCCGCCGGGCGGGCCGCCGCTGCGCTGGCCGCCGGCCGGCGTGGAGTTTGAAGCGCGCGCGGCGCGCGGCGGGCCGCTGTTGAGGCGGCGCACCGTCGTGCTCGCGGTGACGCTGTGGGCCTATGTCGTGATGCGCTTCGGCATCAAGGTCGGCAATTTCGTGCCGAAGAATTACGTGCAGCAGGTGGTGGAGAATTCCGACTTCCGCAAATATGACGACGGCCTGCGGATGATCCTCGATTGCAAGGAGGAACTGGAGCAAGCGCTGGCGCAGCTTCTGGCGAAGGCGGCTTCAGAGCGGATCGTGCGCTATGGCCTGCACCGGCAGGACGCGGCGATGATGACCTGCTTCACGCCGTCGGTGATGCGCAGCGATCACGTCCACTTCATCGACGGCGCCCGCGGCGGGTATGCCTCGGCGGCATCAGCGCTGAAGGCGATGGCGGCGTAGTGCGGTGCCGTAGGGTGGGCAAAGCGTAGCGTGCCCACCGTCTCTCCGGACCATTGCTTGAAATGGTGGGCACGCTACGCTTTGCCCACCCTACGCAGCCCGCGAAATCGCTACCGCCCCACGCGCGTCCAATTTTCGCCGCCGCAGAGCGCGCCGACGCAGCCTTCGACCTTGAGCGTATCCGTCCCCGCCACCGAGACACTGCTCGCATAAGTACCGCCGTCATCGGCGTTGTAGATCTGGCCCGACCATTTGTTGGGACCCACAGCCTGCATGCCGCTGAACAGCGGCAGGCCGATCATCGGCCGCGTCTTCAGCGCCGGATTGGGATTCTTGTCATCGACTTGAGGCTTGCCGGTTGATGGATCGACCGGGTCTTTCAACCCAACGATCACGCCGCAGATGCCGCCACCACATTTGCTGACTTTCACCCGCGCGTCGCCGGCCTGGGTCTGCCAGACGCCGGTCGGCTCGCCGGCGCCTTGCGCGCGGGCGGATGGCGCAGCCAGCAATGCCGCCGAGATCGCGATGATGAAAGTCGTTCTGCAAGCCATGAATCATTTCCCCAAAAAAGCAGGCCTGCATAGCAACAAATCAGATTTGTGCAACGTCGGATTGCGCGAAGGCGATCATTTGCTCCAGCGGGTGAGGCGAATCGACAACGCCGTCCCGAGCCCGTACACGACCATCGCCGCGCCGACCAGTGCGAACAGTGTCCACGCCGGCGCGCCTGCCGAGGCCAGCCACCAGCCGCCGCCGCCGACGATCAGCAACCTTGCGGTGCCGGCTATCACGGGGCCCCCGACCTTCGCTGCCCCCTGCGAAGAGAAATAGAGGCAGACGCCCATCCCGAAAAAGGCGAACGCCGGTCCTGCCCAGACGAGATAGGAAGAAGCCGCGGCGGTGACGCCGGGATCGCTGGTGAACAGCGAAACCCAGAGCGTCGGCATCACTGCAACGATCAGTCCGATGGCGCCCACCGTGATGCCGGCCGCGATGCCCGCGGTCCACGCCACCTGCCGCGCGCGCGTCACCAGCCCTGCGCCCATGGCCATGCCGACCATCGGCACCGAGGCGACGCCGAAGGCGAATGCGATCGGCGTCAGCAAGAATTCCAGCCGCGAGCCCATGCCATAGCCGGCCAGCGTCTCGGTGCCATAGCCGGCCAGGATTTTGGTGAAGATCAGCACCGTCAGCACGGTCTGCAGCGGCGACAGGCAGGCCACCGCACCGACCCTGAGAATGTCGAAAAACATGTCGCGCTGGAATTTGAAGCCTGCGAAATTCAACGCCAGCCGGCTGCGGCCGCTGACGAGGTACCAGGCCAGGAACACCGCCCCCAGCGTGAAGGCCACAAGCTGGCCCGCGGCGACGCCGCTCATGCCGAATTTCGGCAGGCCGAACAGCCCAAAGCCGAGCGCGCCGCCAACCGCGATCTGCACCAGCGCGGTGCCAATCAGGGTCACCGATGGAATCCGCATGTCGCCGGTGCCACGCACCACCGAGGCCAGCGTGTTGACCAGCCAGATCGCGATCGCGCCGGAGAACAGCACGTGCGAATATTGCATGGCCTGATCGAGCACGCCGCCGCGCCCGCCGAGCAGCGTGTAGAACGCGCGGCCGAAAATCAGCATCATCGCGGTGAAAAAAATTCCGGCGCAGGCGCCGATCAACGCGGCATGCAGCGCCAGATCAGCCGCGCGGTCGCGATCATTGGCGCCGATCGCCCGGCTGATCGCAGAGGACACGCCGCCGCCCATCGCGCCGGCCGACATCATCTGCGTCAGCATGACGAAGGGAAACACCAGCGCGATACCGGCGAGTGGCTCGGTGCCGAGCCGGCCGATATAGGAGGTCTCGGCGACGGCAACCAGCGTCGTGCCGGCCATGGCGATCGCATTGGGCAGCGTGAGCTTCAACAGCGTCGGCAGGATCGGCGAGGTGAGCAGGCCGTTGGCCGGCGCTGATGGAACCGCGGCAGTGGGGCGCATGTCGAGCGGGGCGTCCATGGTCATGCGTCACCGGTCATCCAAATGAATAGATTATGGATGACATATTATCCGGCCGGGCGAACACAAGCCACCGCGCCCGGTGCAGGGGTCACCACGGCAGGCCGCATAGGTCGATGACGCCGTCGCGCGGCTTGCGGGTAAAATCGAATACGAACGGCGCCATCGCCTCGAAGCGAACCCGTCCCTCCGGCTGTTCGGCATAGACCTCGCCCTGGAAGCGATGCCAGCCGCGCGCTTCATAGAATGGTTCATTGTGCGGCTCGCAGAACAGCATCGCGAACCGCACGGCCTCGTGGTCGCGCATGGTCCTGATCGCGGCGTTCAGCGCCAGCGAGGCATAACCGCGTCCCCGGCAATCCGCCCGCGTCGAAACGCCGCCAATGCCGCCGATATGAACCTTGCGTCCATCCCAAATGGCATCACGGAAGTAGATGCCGACATGGCAGGCGAGACCCGGTGGGGCCACCTCCTCGGGGGCGTCGATGAGCACGCGCAGATCGGCGTGCGCCCATTTGACGTGACCCCATGAAAGCTTTTCCACCACATGCGCCGGCCAGACCGCCTGCATCAGCGGTTCGGCCCGTGGCCATGATGCGTCCCCGTTCAGGACGTCGATCTCGATGCTCATTTCGTTCCCTCATCGCGCCAAAACCGCGTCGGCGTCATATCCGTCATACGCTGGACGCGGAGGGGCGTTACCCAGAACCTAGCGCGTTCTTGCCAAATTGCGGTGTTTATGCGCAATGGAACCTTCTATAACGGTTCCCGTTAGACCAGATCACGTCTCCCATCAGTTCGGACATCACCCATGACCTTCACGCTGCCCAATCTCCCCTATTCCCACGACGCCCTTGCACCCCACATGTCCAAGGAAACGCTGGAATACCACCACGACAAGCATCACCAGGCTTACGTGACCAACGGAAACAACGCGATCAAGGGGACCGAATTCGAAGGCAAGTCCCTGGAGGAAATCGTCAAGGGTTCGTTCGGCAAGAATCCGGCCGTTTTCAACAATGCCGGCCAGCACTACAACCATCTGCATTTCTGGAACTGGATGAAGCCGAATGGCGGCGGCAGCAAGCTGCCCGGCCGTCTGGAAAAGAAGATCACCGAGGACCTCGGCGGTCTCGACAAGTTCAAGACCGATTTCGCCGCCGCCGGCGTCGGTCAGTTCGGCTCCGGCTGGTGCTGGCTGTCGGTCAAAAACGGCAAGCTCGAAATCTCCAAGACCGCGAACGGCGAGAGCCCGCTGGTCCATGGCGCCACGCCCATTCTCGGCTGCGACGTCTGGGAGCACTCCTACTACATCGACTATCGCAACCGCCGTCCCGACTATCTGAAGGCGTTTTGCGATAATCTGATCAACTGGGACTATGTCGACGAGCTGTTCGGCAAGGCTTCCTGACGATTCCGTCATTCCCCGATGCACAATTGCGCATCGTAGTTCGCCCCGGAATGACAGCGGAGCAAAGTTCGAAAGGGCGGTAGCTGCGGCTGCCGCCCTTTTTCGTTGTGGCGCCGTCCCGATCCTTGCGGGGACCGCGCCGGTGCGGCACAAGCGGCATGCCGGGTGCTTTTGCTGACGTGGAAAATGCTGCGATGAGCTATTTGCTGGTCTTTGTCGGTGGCGGCCTTGGCGCGACGCTGCGCCATCTGATCAACGTGACCTGCGCCCGCTGCCTTGGCAGCGGATTTCCCTGGGGCACCTTCATCATCAACATCACGGGCTCGACCGTGATGGGGCTGATCGCGGGCTATCTCGCCTTCAAGGGCGAGGCATCGCAGCCCTGGCGGCTGTTTTTGATGACGGGCATCCTCGGCGGCTACACCACGTTCTCGGCCTACTCGCTCGATGCGGCGCTGCTCTACGAGCGCGGCGAGCTTGGGCTGGCGGCGCTTTATGTGGTCGGCTCGGTCGTGCTCTCGATTGCCGGGCTGTTCGGCGGCCTTGCGCTGGTCCGCCAGTTCACCTGAACGAATGGCCCGCGGCGGGCAGGGCCGTGTGACGTCCTCGCATGGGCATGCCTGAGATGCGCATGGCTATCGTTGCGTCGCCACCATGGCGGGACTAAGCAGGGACGGAATAGCATCACCCTCCAAACCCATCGCCCTTGTCAGAACATCAGATAAAAGACCCGGCGCCTGCCGATGACGCCGAGCCGAAGCCCCGGCGCGCCCGCAAGCCGGTGGGCTGGTCGATGATCGTGATCGGCGCGCTGGTCGCAGTTTGCGCAGGCCTGGTCTGGCGGCGCGACGGCATCGATGGCGTGCTCAGGATCCTCACGCATGATCTGTGGCTGTTCGGAGAAATCATGCCGCGCGTGCTGGCCGGCTGCCTGCTCGGCGGCTTCATCGCGGAAATCCTGCCGCACGACAAAGTATCGCGAGCGTTGGGGCCGAACTCGGGCCTGAAGGGACTTTTGATCGGAACGGCGTTCGGCGCGATCCTGCCCGGCGGTCCCTTCACCGCCTATCCGGTGGCGGCGGCGCTGCTCACGGTCGGTGCCGATTTCGGCGCCACCATCGCCATGGTGGTGAGCTGGACGCTGATCGGCTACGGCCGCGCGGTCGCCTGGGAGCTGCCGATCCTCGGCACGGAATTCACGCTGTGGCGGATTGTGATCTCGCTGCCGATCCCGGTTCTGGCAGGCGCACTCGGCCGCTTCGTCTTTGTGCGGATGTATCCGAAGGGCGAGCCGGAGCCGCCGGCATGACCCTTTCCGCGCTGATCATCGACATCACTCTGTGGGGCTCGGTCGCCGTGCTCGGCTTCATGGCCTGGCAGCGCGGGCGCGTCGTGCTGGTGTCGTCGGTGCGCGAAGGCAGCATGGACTTCATCAACATCGTGCCGCGCATTGCGCTCGGCGTGATCGGCTCGGGCTACATCGCCGCCGTCATCCCGCCGGAAGTCATCACCGGCTGGCTCGGCCCTGATAGCGGATGGTTCGGCGTCTTGACCGCGGTCATCGCGGGCGCGGCGACCCCCGGCGGCCCGGTGGTCGGTTTCTCGATCGGCGCGGTAGCGCTGAAAGTCGGCGGCGGCACGCCGCAGGTGATCGCCTATGTCGTCGCCTGGGCGCTGTTCGCCTTCCAGCGCATGATCCTGTGGGAGATCCCGTTCATGCCGGCCCGGTTCGTCTGGTTTCGTGCGGCAATGTCGCTGCCGTTTCCGTTCCTGGCGGCAGCGATCGCGATGGTGATCGGGAAGCCGTGAGCCGAGAGACCGTCCACAGAGGCTTCCTAAGAGATGCTGGAACCACTATATTTGCGCCATGACCCGCTTGCTCGAACAGGCCGTGGAAGCCGTCTCCGCTTTGCCCGATGAGGCGCAGGACGATCTCGCGCGAATTCTGCTGCAGCTCGCAGGCGTGGACCAACCGCCCTATGAGCTCACGCCTGAGGAAGCCGCCGACCTCGATGCTTCGCTGGCCGAAGCCGCGAAAGGTGAGTTCGCGACGGACGAAGAGGTCCGCGCCGTCTGGGCGAAGCATGGGCTGTGAAGGTCCGCTACACACGTCGGGCGCTCCGGCAGTTGGCCGCAATCCTCGACTACATTGATGCTCGTTCGCCGCAGGGTGACAACGTCAAGCAGCGACTCCAAGCCGTGATTAGCCTGCTCGCAGATCATCCGAATTCCGGGCGGCTTACCAACAAGGGGTATATCCCGCCGCGCTGTGGTGCGGCCATATCCCTATGTGATTTTCTACCGACCGGACGCGACGGGAATATCCTCGGGGTTCGGCACGCCGCACGCCGGCCACTTTAGAGCTAGCGGTTTGTAGACTCCCGTTTTGGCGTTTTGACCGCCTTGATCGCAACTCCGCGCCCCCGGGGGCGAGGCTAATCATGCCAGAGGTTGGTACGGCGTCCTCATAAAAATCAGCACTGTCCGCATTGAATTTGGGCGTGCCCTCATTCAGTCTAGGCCATGCAGCTTGAATCAACACTGACCTGTCCCTCGTGCGGGCATCAAGCCACCGAGACGATGCCGACAGACGCCTGCCAGTTCTTCTACGACTGCCAGCGCTGCAGGGCCCGGCTCAAGCCGAAGCCGGGCGATTGCTGCGTTTACTGCTCGTACGGAACCATGCCGTGCCCGCCTATCCAGACAGACGGCAAGGGAATGTGTTGCACGTGATTGTGTAACGTTACCGCCCGCGACTATCTTCCAGTCATGGCGGATCACTGCTGCGCACCACCACCCCTAAACCTCGGCCCGCGCCAGGACGTGAGCACATTCCGGCGCGTCTTGTGGGCCGTGCTCGGCATCAATGCTGCGATGTTCCTGGTTGAAATCGGCGCGGGCTTGGCTGCGGGCTCTGCCGCGCTTCAAGCCGACGCGCTCGACTTTCTCGGCGATGCCGCGAACTACGCGATCAGCCTGTTCGTGGTCGGCATGGCCTTGCGCTATCGGGCCAGCGCCGCGCTTGCCAAGGGCGTCACGATGGGCGTTTTCGGACTATGGGTTGTCGGCATCACCGGCTGGCATGCCCTGCACGGTACGCTGCCGCATTCTATCACCATGGGCAGCGTCGGCTTTGCCGCCCTGGTCGCCAACGCGCTATCCTTTTATCTGCTGTGGCGGCACCGCACGGGTGACGCCAACATGCGGTCGGCCTGGATTTGCACGCGCAATGACGTGTTAGGCAATCTGGCCGTGTTGCTGGCTGCGCTTGGCGTGTTCGGTACCGGCACCGGCTGGCCCGACATTATCGTCGCAGCGATTATGGCAGTGCTCGCGCTGCAAGGCTCGGTGACCGTCGTGCGGCACGCCCTGGCCGAATTGAAGCAGCCGGCCGCAGCAACGGCTTAGGCCGCGGCTTCGCATCGTGCCGCGAATTGCGCAACGCTACCTCCCAGCACCCGCAGCCATAGCCCAAAACCGAACGACCAGGGCGCTTGATCTAGGTCAAAGGGTACTCCACCGGGCAAAAGCACGATTTGAGCCGCGGGAACCTACCAATGGAGGACTGCATGAAAATGACCTTGAGAACGGTGGCAGTTGCTGCAGCGACGTTCGCATGTGCGGCATTGCTTTCGCCTGGCTGGTCCGAGCAAGGCGGCGTATCGCTGTCCGTCAATAAAGCTGAGGCGCAGCAGCGGGTCTTTATCACACGTGGTTACGCCGCGAGGGCGGCCTATGTCGAGCCGGGCTCCTGGTACGCCGTGAGGGCCTACTACTTCGGTGGCCCCTGGAGTGGTCTTGGGTACAGCTACACCGGCTGGCCTGACTACGCAGCGCGCAATGGCATTGGCTGTACGCCTGGTACTGCGATCAAGGGCGGCGACAGCATAATGTACGTCTGTCAGTAGGAATTATTTTATTGAAAACGTGGGGCCAGGTCGCGGCTATTGGCGAGCTGGCCCAACACCCATGTTGTTCAGCCGTCGCCAAAGCGCCGGTGACCGCGGCCATGTCTGTTGCAAGGCCAACCCGCACGACTGATCCGTCTCACTGCCTCATCTCGACCTATCGGTACCCGGCCCGTCCCGGTGACAACCACGTTATCGCAACGCAGGACGAGGATCGTGAGAAGCCTATCGACGATTGCCGCATTATTGCTTTTGGTGGGATGTTCTCGTTTCGACGAGGCAACAGAACGTGAGGCATGCCAGAAAGCACACCCGAACGACCAGGTCGCGGCGGATAAATGTCTCGACACCTCTGCGCTTGAATGGGAAAAAGCCCATGCGTGGCATGCTCGGATCACTCATCGGCGATCCCCGACGCCCTAGGGGGCCGGCGGCACCGCAGGGGCGATCGCGGCCCCGGAACGTTTGCCGTATCCTCATCGTTAATAATTTATGAAAACCGTTGCCGCCGCCTTTGTTGCTGTGTTCGTTTTGTGGGTCGTTGACGTCAACTTCAACGGCGGCCGTTACACCGACGCTGCCTTGCGGATGATCCGATCTGCGGCCTCATCGATTGGCGCTCGAATTTAAGGCCGCCTTAATAGGCGGCCCCGTTCAAGCGGCGCGCGTCAGGCTGTCGCCCACCGACCCTACCAGTGCGTGTATTGCCTGTCAGGCAAATCACCCCAGCGGTTGGTCCAGTATCAGTAGCGAAGATATTCCCCTTTTGTTCTCACGCAAATCAGTTCATCCCTGTGCCGTCCCACCCGGCAAGAGGGGCGGCTCGCGATCGTCACGAACGTGCGGTGGGATGCGGTGGACGCGAATGGCGCGCATGACGTACGCGCCTGACGCGTACGGCGAAGTCGTGTGGTTCTGGCGCCGCGGTGCTGGCGTCAAGTTCTCGAGAAGCGAGCTTCTTGAGGGCGACGGTGGCAAGAGAGCCGTTCACCGGGAAGAGCACGAAGTAAGCCGTAAAGCCATTGCGCAGGGAAGGCCGGATGCCTCCGCTGGACCTGTATGCTCGTGTGCATTTTCTTAGCGCAAATCGCACGCGAGACCGCGGGTGCAGCGTGCACCCGGTCTTCCCTGCGCCCTCTCAGTTTCAGGGGGTGAAATCGAAGCAAACCTCGGGCGAACGCGTCGCGAGAACGCGAAGGCGTGTCTATCGTAGGATGGGTAGAGCGGAGCGAAACCCATCGTCACGCGCACCGGCTTTGATGGGTTCGCTCCGCTCTACCCATCCTACGGACAGCCACCGCGTGGACTCCCGTAATGTTATAATATAACGTCCGCCCTATGCCTCACGCCCGTTCCCACGACCACGCGCATCATCACCACGGCCACGCCCATTCCCACGGCCCGGCGACGCCGCATCCGGCGCAGGCCGCTCCCTGGTCGATCCTGCGGATGACCGTGGCAGCCCGCCTTGCTGCGGCGCTCGTGGTCAGCGCTGGCCTGTGGGCGGTTGTGCTGGTGGCGATGAGGTGAGCATGGCGGCGCAGCTCAAATTCCACAACGTCACGCTCGGCTACGATCGCCATCCGGCGGTGCACCACCTCAACGGCGAGGTTGCCGCTGGCGCGCTGGTGGCCGTGATCGGGCCGAACGGCGCCGGCAAGTCGACGCTGTTTCGCGGGCTCGCCGGTATCCTCAAGCCGCTCTCGGGATCGATCGATCTCGGCGGGCTCGACATCCGCGACATCGCCTATCTGCCGCAGACCGTCGACATCGACCGCAGCTTTCCGATTTCGGTATTCGATCTGGTCGGCACCGGCCTGTGGCGTTCGACCGGATTTTTCGGCGGGATGGGCAAGGCGGAGCGGGACAAGATCACCAAGGCGCTCGCCGCCGTCGGCCTCAACGGATTTGAGAACCGCAGCATAGGCACGCTGTCCGGCGGCCAGATGCAGCGCATGCTGTTCGCGCGCGTGCTGCTGCAGGATGCGCGCCTGATCGTGCTCGACGAGCCGTTCAACGCCATCGACACCAAAACCTCGGCCGACCTGCTGGCGCTGGTCAAGCGCTGGCACAGCGAGGGACGCACCGTGCTGGCGGCCCTGCACGACATGGAATTGGTGCGCGATCATTTCCCGGAAACCTTGCTGCTGGCGCGCGGGCCCGTGGCCTGGGGGGCGACCGCAGAGGTGCTGACCGCGGAAAACCTGATGGTCGCCTTGCGGATGTGCGAGGCGTTCGACGACACCGCCGCCGCCTGCGCGGACGACATGCCATCGCGGGCCGCCTGATGCTGTACGACGCGCTGATCGCGCCCTTCACTGAATTCGAGTTCATGCGCCGCGCATTGGCCGCCGTGATCGCGCTCGCGCTCGGCGCCGCGCCGATCGGCGTGTTCCTGATGCTGCGGCGGATGAGCCTCGTCGGCGATGCCATGGCGCATGCGATCCTGCCGGGCGCGGCGATAGGCTTCCTCGTCTCCGGGTTAAATTTGTTCGCGATGACGACCGGCGGATTGATCGCGGGCTTTACGGTCGCGCTGCTCGCCGGCCTCGTCGCGCGCAATACCGAGCTGAAGGAGGACGCGTCGCTTGCGACCTTCTATCTGGTGTCGCTTGCGCTCGGCGTCACCATCGTTTCCGTCAAGGGCACCAATATCGATCTCTTGCATGTGCTGTTCGGCAACATCCTGGCGATGGACGACCAGACGCTGCTCGTGATCGCGTTCAACGCCACCGTCACGCTTTTGGTAATGGCGATCATCTACCGGCCGCTGGTGATCGAATGCGTCGATCCGGTGTTCCTGCGTACCGTCTCTCGCGCCGGCGCACCCGCGCATCTGGCATTCCTGGCGCTGGTCGTGATCAACCTCGTCAACGGCTTTCACGCGCTCGGCACGCTGCTCGGCGTCGGCCTGATGATCCTGCCCGCCGGCATCGCGCGGTTCTGGTCGCGCGATATCACCGGCATGATCTGTATCGCGGTCGCCAGCGCCATCGTATCGGGCTATGCCGGGCTGGTGCTGTCGTTCCAGACTCGGATTCCCTCGGGGCCGGCGATCATACTCATCGCGGCGGGGCTGTATATCGTCTCGCTGTTGTTCGGCCCTGTCAGCGGCCTGGTCCGGCAGATGTTTCCCGGCCGTCACCTCGAGGCATAGTATGATCCGGCTCTGGCTTATCGCCCTCACTTTGATAGCGGCTGTTGGCCCGGCCTGCGCCGCGGATCGGCTCAACGTCGTCGCCAGTTTCTCGATCCTCGGCGATTTCGTCCGCAATGTCGGCGGCGACCGCGTCAATGTCACCACCCTGGTCGGCCCTAACAGCGATGCGCATGTCTATGTGCCGACGCCGGCGGATGCGAAAAAGGTGGCGGATGCGAAGCTCGTCTTCGTCAACGGCCTCGGGTTCGAGGGCTGGATGCAGCGGCTGGTGCAATCATCCGGCAGCAAGGCAACGGTTGTTGTGGCAAGCACCAACATTACACCGCTCAAGCTCGGCTCCAGTACCGACCCGCATGCCTGGCAAACAGTCACCAATGCCAAAACATACGTCTACAATATTCGTAATGCGCTCAGCGCGGCAGCTCCGGCAGATGCCGCGCTTTTCGAGGCCAATGCCGAAGCCTATCGGGTGAAGCTCGAGGCCCTTGAGGGCGAGATAAGCCCGTGGGTCGGGTCAATTCCGCCGGAGCATCGCAAGGTGATCTCGACCCATACTGCCTTTGGCTATTTCGCCAAAGCCTACGGTATCGAGTTCATCGCACCACGCGGCGTCTCAACCGAGTCCGAGCCGAGTGCCCGGGATATTGCCGGGATCATCACCCAAATCAAAACCAAGAAAATTCCGGCGGTTTTTCTGGAAAATATCAGCGATCCGCGCCTGATCGAGCGGATCTCCGCGGAGACCGGCGCCAGGATTGGTGGCACCCTTTACTCGGACAGTTTGACTGACGAAAAGGGCGACGCCCCCACTTACATTGATATGGTAAGGCACAATATAAGGACCCTGAGGAACGGGATTGGGTATAGTCCTGGCCCAATACGTTGAATATCTCCGGAGCCGTTATGTCTGAACCTTCGTCCCAGAAAATTCCAGTGACCGTGCTGACGGGCTATCTCGGCGCCGGCAAGACCACGCTGCTCAACCGTATCCTGTCGGAAAATCACGGCAAGAAGTACGCCGTCATCGTCAACGAATTCGGCGAGATCGGCATCGACAACGACCTCATCATCGGCGCCGATGAAGAAGTGTTCGAGATGAACAATGGCTGCGTCTGCTGCACCGTGCGCGGCGACCTCGTCCGCATCATGGACGGGTTGATAAAGCGCAAGGGCAAGTTCGACGCCATCATCGTCGAGACGACGGGTTTGGCCGATCCAGCTCCGGTGGCGCAGACCTTCTTCGTCGACGAGGACGTCCAGAAGAACGCGCGGCTCGACGCGGTGGTGACGGTCGCCGACGCGAAGTGGCTGAGCGACCGTCTCAAGGACGCGCCCGAAGCCAAGAACCAGATCGCGTTCGCCGACGTCATCGTGCTGAACAAGACCGATCTCGTCTCCAAGCCGGAGCTGGCCGAAGTCGAGGCGCGCATCCGCGGCATCAATCCGTATGCAAAACTGCACCGCACCGAGCGCTGCAAGGTGGCGCTGTCTGACGTGCTGGAGCGCGGGGCGTTCGATCTGGATCGCATCCTCGAGATCGAGCCGGAATTCCTCGACGCTGGCGACGGTCACGATCATCACCATGACCACGATCATCATCACGGCCATGGCCATCACCACGATCACGGCCACAGCCATGGCGGGTTGAAGCATTACCACGACGAGGAGATGCAATCGCTGTCGCTGCGGTCGGACAAACCGCTCGACCCGACCCTATTCATGCCGTGGCTGCAGAACCTCGTCGCCACCGAGGGTCAGAAGATCCTCCGTTCGAAAGGCATCCTCTCCTTCACCGACGACGACGATCGCTACGTGTTCCAGGGCGTGCACATGATGCTGGAAGGCGATCACCAGCGGAAGTGGAAGGAAGGCGAGCCGCGCGAAAGCCGCGTCGTCTTCATCGGCCGCGAATTGCCGGAGCAAATGATCCGCGACGGCTTTGAAAGCTGTATCGTCACGTGATGACACAGTTCGATCCGGGCGAAACGCCCTCCATCGCTTCCGTCACCGACCAGGTGCGGGCGCTGCCGGTCAGCATGCCCGCAACCTCGCTGTATTTTCTCGGCGATATCGCCGTGTTCGTCGGCGCCGAGGAAAACGCTGTCATGGTGAACGAGGCCGGTGAAGTCTCGACCGCAGCCATCCACGGCGGCGCTGTGCTGTGCGCGGCGTCCGACGGCAAGCGTATCGTCACCGGCGGCGACGATGGCAAGCTCGTCGCGCTGAACGCAAAGGGCGAGACGTCGGTACTGGCGACCGATGCAAAACGGCGCTGGATCGACAATGTCGCGCTGCATCCCGATGGCGCGGTGGCGTGGTCGGCGGGCAAGACGGCGTTCGTCCGCAGCGGCAAGGGCGATGAGAAAAGCTTCGATGCGCCGTCGACCGTCGGCGGGCTGGCGTTCGCGCCAAAGGGCCTGCGCGTGGCGGTCGCCCATTACAACGGCGTGACGCTGTGGTTTCCCAACATGGCGGCGAAGCCGGAGTTTCTGGAATGGGCCGGCTCGCATCTCGCCGTCACCTTCAGCCCCGACAACAAATTCCTGGTCACCGCCATGCACGAGCCGGCGCTGCACGGCTGGCGGCTTGCCGACAACAGGCACATGCGGATGAGCGGCTATCCCGGCCGCGTCCGCTCGATGTCGTGGAGCACGGGCGGCAAGGGGCTCGCCACCTCGGGCGCCGACACTGTGATCATCTGGCCGTTCACCAGCAAGGATGGTCCGATGGGCAAGGAGCCGGCGATGCTGGCGCCGCTGCAGGCGCGCGTCTCCATGGTCGCCTGTCATCCGAAGCAGGACATCATGGCGACAGGCTATAGCAACGGCACCGTACTGATCGTGCGGCTCGAGGACGGCGCGGAAATTCTAGTGCGCCGCAATGGCGGCGAGCCGGTCTCGGCGCTGGCCTGGAACGCCAAGGGCACATTGCTGGCTTTCGGCACCGAGGACGGCGACGCCGGGATCCTCGAATTTTAGGTGTTTCGGACAGGCACTGGTTCCCCGCGGAACCATGCGCCCCGCCGGCCGTTGATCTCGCGAACAATTTCGTGGGGTTGAACGACATGCCTGCCGATGACCGCCAACGCGAATACCGACGGGAAATGCTGCTCGCGTCCACGCTGATCGCGGCCGGGCTGGCCATCTCAGCGATTGCGCTGACCGCGCTCACCGCGCGCGATCCTCAGCAAATCGCGCAGGCGACGCCGCCTACGCAATCGACGCCGGGTGCGGAAACGAAGCCGCCCGCGCCGTCTGAGCCGGCCACGACCGGCCAAAGGCCCTCAGACGTACCGCCGCAGCCGGCCCGTCCCGACGCGGACGCGCAGAAGGCGGGCGCTCAGCCCGCGCTGCCGCCGGCGCCGGCCGAGAAGGTTGCGCCGCCGATCCGCGAGAAATGATCCCACTTTCGCCGCTTCGATTGTGCAATCGCAAAATTCGTGGGCTGCAGAAGCCTGCGGTGCGCGCTCTGACGCGCCATTGTGCAGCCATGCGAGCCACGTCCGCTCGTATCAATTCGTAGAAGGGGGCGCAGGTGTCGCCTCCGAACGCCTTGTGTTGGTCCCCAACAAGCGGTTAGGCTTGCTGCAATAACAGCCGGCAGGTCGAATAACGGCCGCCAGGTTCAGGGAGTGATGCATGCGTGAGTTAACGCCTGAAACGATCACGGACGCCGTGCTCGACCAGATGGCGACAACGCCGGACCCGCGCCTGAAGACGATCATGGCATCGGCGGTCAAGCACCTCCATGCCTTCGCCCGCGAGGTCAATCTGACGCCGGCGGAATGGATCAAGGGCATCGAATTCATGACCGCCGCCGGCAAGATGTGTTCGCCGGAACGGCAGGAGTTCATCCTGCTGTCCGACACCCTCGGCCTCTCCGCGCTCGTCAACGGCCTGCACGACGCCACCGCCCTCGAGGAAGCCACCCATACCAGCCTGCTCGGCCCATTTTACCGCGAGGCCACGCCGACGCTGGCCGCCGGCAGCTCGATCGCCAAAAATCCGAAGCCGGAGAGCGAATGCGTGCTTTATGGCCGCGTCACCGATGCCACCGGCAAGCCGGTCGCCAACGCCACCGTCTCGATCTGGCAGACCGGCGCCGACGGCCTCTATGACATTCAGGCCAGCGCGACATCGGTCGATTATCGCGGCGTGTTCGCAACCGATGCCGATGGCCGCTATGTGCTTCGCACCGTGAAACCACTCGGATATTCGATCCCGATGGATGGGCCGGTCGGCGCCATGGTGAAGGCGCAGGCACGGCATGGCATGCGGCCAGCGCATATTCATTTCCTGGTCGGTGCGCCCGGGTATCGTGAACTGGTCACCGCGCTCTATCTGCGCGACGATCCGCATCTGGCTGACGATGTCGTATTCGGCTCGTCGGGCGATCTCGCCGTCGACGTGGCGGCAAACGATCCGGACTGCCCGATCAAGGGGATGCCGAGCATCCGCTTCGACATGCGGGTTTCGCGCGAAAGCGAGGCCGACAAGACCAGCGGGCGCGTCGGCGCCGATCCGTCGGCGATCATGAAAAAATCGGCCAAAAATGAACCCGCGCCGGTGGGAGCCAAATAGTCTCGGTCTGACCTAACCATTCGCAGCGACCGGACGTAGATCCGGCGGAATCGAAATGACTGATAACAACGACAAATGAGGGGGATTCAATGAAGCGCAGGACGTTCCTTGGCGGCGCGATGGCCGTCGCGGTGGTTGGGCAGGGCTCGCGCGCGCTGGCGCAGCAGTCGCCCATCAAGATCGGCATGTCGATGCCGCAAACCGGCGGTCTCGCCGGCGGCGGCAAGGCTTCGCTGCTCGGCATCGAGATCTGGCGCGACGACATCAATGCGAAGGGCGGCCTGCTCGGCCGCAAGGTCGAACTGGTCGTCTATGACGACAAGTCGAGCGCATCAGAGACGCCGGCGATCTACGCCAAGCTGGTCGACGTCGACAAGGTCGATCTCCTGTTCGCGCCCTATGCAACGGTGCCTACCGCGCCAATCATGCCGTTCGTCAAGCAGCGCGGCTTGCTGCTGATGGGGAATTTCTCGTTCCAGGTGAACAGCAAGGTCGGCCACGACATGTGGTTCAACAATGCGCCCTGGGGGCCGGCCGATAGCTGGGCGGCCTCGTTCCTCGATCTGGCGCAGAAGGCCGGCGGCAAGAGCATGGCGCTGCTCACGGCGGATCAGGAATTCGCCCAGAACCTCGCGTTGACCGCACGCGACGTCGCCAAGAAGCGCAACATCCCGGTTGTCTTCGACCAATCCTATCCGCCGAACACGGTGGAATTCGCTTCCATCATCCGCGCGCTCAAGGCCGCCAAGCCCGATATCGTCTATGTCGCGTCATATCCGCCCGACTCGGCCGGCATCCTGCGCGCCGTGAACGAGATCGGGATCGGCGACGACGTCAAGATTTTCGGCGGCGGCATGGTCGGCCTGCAGTTCGCAGCCGTGATGTCCAATCTGGGTTCGCTGCTCAACGGCGTCGTCAACTACAACACCTGGCTGCCGGAACCGAGCATGTATTTCGACGGCACCAAGGCGTTTTTCGACACCTATACCAAGCGCGCCATCGAGGCCAAGGTCGACCCGCTCGGCTATTATCTGGCGCCGTTCGGCTATGCGATGGGCCAGATGATCGACGCGGCGGTCGGTGCGACCAAGTCGCTCGACCAGAAGGGCATCGCCAAATATCTGCGCGAGAACGAGCACAAGACCATCGTCGGGCCGATCGCGTTTTCGGCGGATGGCGAGCGCAAGGAAACGGCGACGCTACAGGCGCAATTCCGGGGCGTGAAGGACAAGGACATCGAACAGTTCCGCTCCTCCGGCAGGCAGGTGATCCTGTTCCCGGACAAACTGAAGACTGGAAATCTCATCAGTCCCTTCGAGGCGGCCCGAAAATAAGCCTCGTGGCTTTTCCGGCTCGGAGCCAAGGGGGAACCTGACGTGTTTTCGATGGACCTGCTGCTTGGAGCAGTGGTGCTTGGGGTGCTGCTCGGCTGCTTCTATGCAGCCGTCAGTGTCGGGCTATCCGTCTCGTTCGGATTGCTCGACGTTCCTCATGTTGCGCATCCGGCATTCCTGGTGCTCGCGTCCTACGGCGTGTACCAGCTAAACGAAAGCTACGACATCGATCCGCTGGTGGCCGGGCTCGCGATCACACCGCTGTTTTTCCTGTTCGGCCTGCTCGCCTACCGCGTCTATTACGAGACCTTCGAGAAGCGCGGCAGCGACGCAGGCGTCCGCGGCATCGCGTTTTTCTTCGGCATCGCCTTCATCATCGAGGTGTTGATCATCCTGCAATTCGGCGTCGACCAGCGCTCGGTCTCGGCGACCTATATCGGCAAGTCCTGGCGGTTCGGCGAGTTTCGGATACCGATCCGGCAGCTCGTCGCGTTCGCGGTGGCGCTGGGGCTGACGGTGCTGCTGGCTGTGTATCTGTCGAAAACCTTCATGGGGCGTGCGATCCGAGCGGTTGCGCAGGACGAAGAAGCGCTGCGGCTGATGGGCGCTAATCCGGTCCGCATCAAGCAGTTTGCCTTCGGCATTGCCACCGCCGTGCTCGGAATCGCCGGCGCGCTCCTGATCATCGTGGCTCCGATCGAGCCGACGCTCGACCGGGCCTATATCGGCCGGACATTCTGTGTCGTGGTCATGGCCGGACTCGGGAGCATCAGCGGCACGCTGATCGCAGCCATCATCCTCGGCGTCGCCGAAACCATCGTGCTGACCATGTTTGGCGCCTCCTGGGCGCCGGCGATCTCGTTCGCGATGCTGCTCGCCGTGCTTGCCGTCCGGCCACAAGGTTTGCTTGGCCGATGACGAAGCATCGCAACAGCATCGCATTCTGGGCCGGCGTGGCCATCTTCCTCGTCGCCGTACTGTCGATGACGCAAATCGTGCGCAACGAATATCCGTTTTTCGCCGGTTACGTCATCCTGCAATTCATCGCGCTCGCGGTCGCCTGGAGCATCCTCGGCGGCTATGCCGGCTACGTCAATTTCGGCACCAACGCCTTTTTCGGCGTCGGCGTCTACACGGCGGTCGCCTTGTTCAAGGCGACGGGGGCGCCGCTGGTGGTGCAGATCGCCGCCGCCGCCGCCGTCGGCATGACGCTCGGCTTTGGCGTTGGCCTGTTGACCTTACGGATGCGCGGCATCTTCTTCTCGATCGCGACGATTGCGCTTGCGATCATCATCGAGACCTTCGTGATGAACTGGCGGTTCGTCGGCGGGGCGGCCGGCATCCAGCTACAGCGGCCGCCGGTGATGGCGCCGTTCGATAGTTACGTGAAGATGCTGTTTTTTGTGCAGGCTGTGCTGGTCGTCATCGCGGTCGGGATCGCGCGCTACATCCAGAACTCCCGGATCGGCCGCGGCCTGCAGGCGCTCAGGGACGACGAACTCGCCGCCGAATGCACGGGTGTGCCGACATTGAAGCTCAAGCTGGTGGCCTGCATGATCTCGGGCGCACTGATGTCGGCCGTCGGAGCGCCGGCCGCAATGTACCTGCAGTACGCCGACCCGTCCTCCGCATTCAATCTCACTTATTCCGTCTCGGCGCTCGCCATGTCGCTGATCGGCGGCACCGCGCACTGGATCGGCCCGGTGCTCGGCGCCATCCTGCTAGGCTCGACGCAGCAGTTCCTTGCGGTGACCATCTCCTCGGAAATCAATGTGCTGGTGCTCGGCATCATGCTGGTGCTGTTCGTGGTCGCCGCACCCAAGGGCATCATCGGGCTGCTGCGGCCGCGCTATCGTCTGCGCGCGGGAGGCAAGCCATGACGGTAACGACCGCTCCGGATGCGCCCCTGCTGCAGGTCGGGACCCTTACCAAGACCTTCGGCGGCTTCACCGCGCTCGACAATATCAGCGTTGACATCCGGAAAGGCGAACGGTTCGGCCTGATCGGCCCGAACGGCTCGGGCAAGACGACGCTGATCAACTGCATTTCGGGCGCGCTGCGTCCGCAGACCGGCAGCGTGGTGTTCTGCGGCGAGGACATCACCCAATTGCCGCCGCATCTGCGGGCGCGCCGCGGCATCGCCCGCAGCTTCCAGATTCCACGGCCGTTCAAGAGCATGACGGTGCTCGAGAATCTCATGGTCGGGCTCGACTTTGCTACCGTCGGCTCGAGCCTTCCGGAGGAAGACGTCGCGATGTCGATCCTGACGCGGATGGGCCTGGCCGCCAAGGCTGGCGCGCCGACCGATACGCTGAGCCAGGTAGAATTGCGCAAGATGGAGCTTGCGCGCGCGATGGCGGTGCGGCCGAAACTCTTGATTTCGGACGAGGCCATGGCCGGGCTTTCCTCTTCCGAGGTCGACGAGGTGCTGGATCTCCTGATCAGCCTCGGCGAGGAGGACATCACCATCATCATGATCGAGCACATCATGCAGGCGGTGATGCGCTTTTCCGAACGGGTGATGTGCCTCGACGCGGGAAAAATCATTGCGATCGGCGCGCCGGCCGAGGTGATGGCCAACAAGCGGGTGCAGGAGGCCTATCTTGGCACTTAGCCTTGCCATCGAGGGCCTCGATGCCGGCTACGGCGCCGTCAAGGCGCTGCGCGGCGTGGCGCTCCATGTCGAGGCCGGCGAGACCGTTGCCTTGCTCGGCACCAACGGCAACGGCAAGAGCACGCTGATGAAGTGCATCATGGGCCTGGTCCGCCCGGACCGTGGCCGTCTGTCGCTGACGATCGACGGGCAGGTGCACGATCTGACCAAACTCTCGCCCGAGATGATCGTCGATCTCGGCGTGGCGCTGGTGCCGGAGGGACGGCGGCTGTTTCCCAAGCTGACGGTGACGGAAAACCTGATGCTAGGCGCTTTCCGCAAATTGGCTCGCGGCGCCATCCGGCAAAATCTCGCGCTGGCGTTCGAGACTTTTCCGGCCCTGAAGGAGCGCCGCAACCAGCTCGCCGGCACCATGTCCGGCGGACAGCAGCAGATGCTCGCGATTGCGCGCGCGCTGATGTCGTCGCCGCGGCTGCTATTGATCGACGAGCCGTCGGTCGGGCTGTCGCCGCTTCTGGTGTCGCAGACCATCGCCAAGATCGGTGAACTCAAAGAGCGCGTCGGCCTCACGGTCTTGATGGCCGAGCAGAACTTCAACCAGGCGATCCGGATCGCTGACCGCGGCTACATCATCGTCCATGGCGAGATCGCGGTCGCCGCGCAGTCGGTCGACGAGTTGAAGGCCAACGACATCGTCAAGCGGCTCTATCTCGGCGGCGTTGCCTGACGGATGTGACGGCCATCGCGCTCCTTGTCTGAAGCCTTGCCGATGTTTTGATCGCCTGCCGATTTTACGGTCTCGCTTGTCATTGTCTGCTGTCCCATAATCCCTCAATCGTGCGCAACGACACATGAGGGCAGTCATGAAAATCGACGACGTCAGGCGAACCGCCTATTCGATGCCGCTGACCAACCCGTCGTTTCCGCCGGGACCGTATCGTTTCTTCAACCGCGAATATTTCATCATCACCTATCGCACCGATCCCGACGCGCTTGCCGCCGTGGTGCCCGAGCCGCTCGAAGTCACTGAGGCGGTCGTCAAATACGAATTCATCCGCATGCCCGATTCAACTGGCTTTGGCGATTACACCGAGACAGGCCAGGTGATTCCGGTCCGCTTCAAGGGCGAGGAGGGCGTCTACGTTCATTCGATGTATCTGGACGACGAGGGACCGATCGCCGGTGGCCGCGAACTCTGGGGCTTTCCGAAGAAACTGGCTTCGCCGAAAATCGCCGTCGAGAGCGACGTGCTGGTCGGCACGCTGCACTACGGTTCGGTGCTGTGCGTTTCCGCCACCATGGGCTACAAACACCGCCCGGTCGACCACGACGCGGTGCTGAAGGCAATGAAGGCGCCGAACTTCATGCTCAAGATCATCCCGCATGTCGACGGCAGCCCGCGGATCTGCGAACTGGTGCGCTATTATCTCGAAGACATCGCGCTGAAAGAGGCGTGGACCGGCCCGGCGGCGCTCGGGCTGTTCCCGCACGCGCTCGCCGACGTGGCGCGCCTGCCGGTGCGCGAGGTGGTCTCCGCGCTGCACTTCAAGGCGGACCTGACGCTGGGGCTCGGGACGGTGGCGTTCGATTACAAGGCGAAGTGAAGCGGGATTACTGCGCGCCCCTCAGCGTGCAGGCGGTCGAGCAGGTCGTGGTCACGCCGCGCTCGCAGGCGATGCAGACCGCGACGCACTGTTTTTTGTCCTTGGGATTGTACTGGCTGTAAAGCTTGCGCGCGCAAGTGTCGACCGAACCGGTGACGTCGTTGTTGCTCTCGGGCGTGCACGCAGCCAGTGCCGCGGCCGCCAGGACGATGGCAAGAATGACGCGCATGTTGGTCGCTCCAACCGGGAGCCCTCGCTCAAAGGCTGGGCGAAGGCCTTCGGCCCTCGCAGAAAATTACCCCTCAGGGTCGCGCGATTGAATTAATCGAGTGTTACGAGAGGGCCGGGTTCCCGTGCGTAGTTCTGCCGGGAATCGAGCCGCACACTGTGCATTGCAGCGGGAACCGCCCGCGCGGCCACCGCTTCACGCGGCGGCGCGTATCAGCCTCACCTCGATTTCGACAAATGGCCGGCGCATCGCCGCTCCGGCCTGTGCCGTGCCGGCGCTCCTACCGCACCAGCACATTCCTGAACTGCCAGGGATCCGACGTGTCGATGTCTTCCGGAAACAGGCCCGGCCGGTCGGTGAGCGGCGTCCAGTCGGTGTAATAGCCTTTCACCGGGCCGAGATAGGGCATCTGGATTTCCAGCAGACGATCGAAATCCATCTCGTCGGCTTCGACGATGCCTTCGTTCGGGTTTTCCAGCGCCCATACCATGCCGCCGAGCACGGCGGAGGTCACTTGCAGGCCGGTGGCGTTCTGATAGGGCGCGAGTTTGCGGGTCTCTTCGATCGAGAGCTGCGAGCCGTACCAGTAGGCATTGTTGTCATGGCCGAACAGCAGCACGCCGAGTTCGTCGATGCCATCGACGATTTCGTTCTCATCGAGGATGTGGTGCTTTTCCTGCATCTTCGCTGCGCGGCCGAACATTTCATGCAGCGATAGCACGGCGGCGTCAGCCGGATGATAGGCATAGTGGCAGGTCGGCCGATAGATCGCCGTGCCCGATGCGTCGCGCACCGTGAAGTAATCGGAGATCGAGATCGACTCGTTGTGGGTGACCAGGAAGCCATACTGCGCGCCGCGGGTCGGGCACCAGGTGCGCACGCGCGTGTTGGCGCCGGGCTGCATCAGATAGATGGCGGCGCCGCAGCCGGCTTCGTGGGTATGCGCATTCTCGGGCATCCATTTTTCATGGGTACCCCAACCGAGTTCGGACGGCTGCACGCCTTCCGACAGGAAACCTTCCACCGACCAGGTGTTGACGAAGACATCCGGCTCTTTCGGCGTCTTGGAGCGCTGGGTGTCGCGTTCGGCGATGTGGATGCCCTTGACACCGGCCTGCCGCATCAAGTCCGCCCATTCGGCTTTGGTCTTCGGCTTGGGGGCATTGAGCTTCAGGTCGGCGGCGACATTGAGTAGCGCCTGCTTGACGAAAAAGGAGACCATGCCGGGATTGGCGCCACAGCAGGAGACGGCCGTCGTCGAGCCCGCGGGGCGCGCCTTCTTGGCGGCCAGCGTCGCTTCGCGAAGTGCGTAGTTGGAGCGCGCTTCCGGGCCCTTCGAAGAATCGAAATAGAAGCCGAGCCAGGGCTCGTTGACGGTGTCGATATAAAGAGCGCCAAGTTCGTTGCAGAGCTCCATGATGTCGGTAGAGCCGGTATCGACCGAGAGATTGACGCAAAAACCCTGGCCGCCGCCTTCAGTGAGCAGCGGGGTCAGCAATTCGCGATAATTGTCCCTGGTCACGCCCTGCTGGATGAATCTGACATTGTGCTTCTCGCAATGTGCCTTGCGGCCCTCGTCCTTGGGATCGATCACGGTGATGCGCGACTTGTCGTAGTCGAGATGCCGCTCGATCATCGGCAACGTGCCTTTGCCGATGGAGCCGAAGCCGACCATGACGATGGGGCCAGTAATCTTCGCGTAAATCTGCGAGGCGGGGCTCATGGGATGGTTTCTCCGGGAAGTGCTGGCGGACAAATGATGAGGGGAATCAGGGGGTGCGGCGCTTCGCGGTCACTTCGATCTCGATCTTCATCTCGGGCTTGTAGAGCCCTGCGACGACGAGGAGTGTTGTAGCCGGGCGGATCTCGCCGAACGTTTCGCCGCAGACCGCGAAGAAAGCGTCCGCATCCGCGAGGTCGGTGATGTAATAGGTCGCGCGGACGATATCGGCCATCGCGAAGCCGCCTTCCTTCAGCGCAGCCTCGATGCTCTTAAAGCAATTACGTGCCTGGCTTGTGACATCTGCTGGTATGACCATGGTCGTGTAGTCGTAGCCGGTGGTGCCGGCGACGAAGGCGAAATCGCCGTCGATGACGGCGCGGCTGTAGCCGGCGATCTTTTCGAAAGGCGAGCCGGTGGAGATCAGGCGACGGGGCATCGGAACCTCGATCGTGGAAGGAATGGGCATGATCCGGGGCGGGTTTGGCGCGGTTTAAGGGCTTTTAGGCTGTACGCGCAACCCCTCACGGCTACCGGGATGGCCGGACAACGTCGGAGGCTGGGAGCGCGGAGCCGCCCCAGCGGCGCACGAGGATGTCCCGCACGATCATGACCGAGATCATGATCAGGAGCACCGTGGTGACGGCGCTGCGGAAGCGCGGGCGCACGCCGGCGCCCGGCTCGGGAAGGTTCTCCGGCATGGCATCAAGCCGCACGCGGCACGAGCAGCGGCTTCCTGGCGCGGCTTGCCTTGGATTTAGGCATCGGCGCGCCGGTCGGCGCGATCATGCCCCAGGCGCCGTCGAGCGCGCCTTCGCTAAGTTCGAGGCCCAGCAGCCGGTCGCGCTCGAACGCAGCCGGCAGCGACAGTTCGCGGGTCTTGGCGGCCGAGAAGCCGAAGCGGGCGTAATAGGGCGCATCGCCCAGCAGGATTACCGCGCGGTGGCCACGCGCCTTCGCCGCCGCGAGCGCGTGGTCCATCAGCGCAGCCCCGACGCCAAGCTGGCGGGAGGATGCCTCCACCGCCAGCGGGCCGAGCATGAGCGCCGGGATGCCCCCGGCGCTGACGTGCCACAACCGCACGGACCCGACCAGGCGGCCTTGGCGCACGGCCGACAAGGCAAGGCCTTCGGCGGGCGCGCGTCCGTCGCGCAGGCGCTGGCAGGTGCGCGTATGGCGGTTGTCGCCAAAGCAGGCATCCAGTAGCGCTTCACGCGCAACGACGTCCGAGGCCCGCTCCGCACGGATCGCGAACGGAGCGGCATCGGAGATGAGGGCAGCAGTGGTCTTCCGCAAAGCAGTCATGGCACGTCAGTCCCCGCTCGCAACGGCAAGCAGCCGCGCAAAGCGTTGTCTTGAATTTGCATAGGAAGGGGGAGGGAGCCGGCGCACCGGCTCCCGATTTATCGAGCCTCTAACGAGGCGTCAGATGTGGTAGGTCCGCAGCGGCGGGATGCCGTTGAACGCCACCGACGAATAGGTCGACGTATAGGCCCCGGTGCCTTCGATCAGCAGCTTGTCGCCGATCTCGAGCGTCACCGGAAGCGGATACGGCAGCTTCTCGTACAGCACGTCGGCGCTATCGCAGGTAGGACCTGCGAGCACGCACGGCGTCATGTCCGCGCCGTCATGCGGCGTGCGGATGGCGTAGCGGATCGACTCGTCCATCGTCTCGGCGAGACCGCCGAACTTGCCGATGTCGAGATACACCCAGCGCACCTCGTCCTCGTCGCTCTTCTTCGAGATCAGAACGACTTCGGTCTCGATGATGCCGGCATTGCCGACCATGCCGCGTCCCGGCTCGATGATGGTCTCCGGGATCTGGTTGCCGAAATGCTTGCGCAGCGCACGGAAGATCGACCGGCCGTATTGCACGACCGGAGGAACGTCCTTGAGGTACCTGGTCGGGAAGCCGCCGCCCATGTTGACCATGGACAGGCTGATCCCGCGCTCCGCGCAGTCACGGAACACCGTCGAGGCCATCGCCAGCGCGCGGTCCCACGCCTTCACCTTGCGCTGCTGCGAGCCGACATGGAACGAGATGCCGCACGGCTCCAGGCCCAGGCGCTTGGCGAGGTCGAGCACCTCGACCGCCATCTCCGGATCGCAGCCGAACTTGCGCGACAGCGGCCACTCGGCGCCTGCGCAGTCATAGAGAATGCGGCAGAACACTTTTGCGCCGGGGGCGGCACGAGCGATCTTTTCGACCTCTGCAGCGCAGTCGACCGCGAACAGGCGAATGCCGAGCGCGAAGGCGCGCGCGATGTCGCGCTCCTTCTTGATCGTATTGCCATAGGAGATGCGGTCCGGGGTCGCACCGGCAGCCAGCGCCATTTCGATCTCGGCGACGGTGGCCGTGTCGAAGCACGAGCCCATCGAGGCCAAAAGCGACAGCACTTCCGGCGCAGGATTAGCCTTCACCGCGTAGAACACGCGGCTGTCCGGCAAGGCCTTCGCGAAGGTCTGATAGTTGTCGCGCACGACTTCGAGGTCGACCACGAGGCACGGCTCGGTGTCCTGGCCCTCGCTGCGACGGTTGCGCAGGAATTCCTGAATACGTTCGGTCATAGCACCCTCCAAACGGCCCAGCGACGGGACCCGTTCAAATGTGATCTCGGACATGGGTGCTTTGGCGTTGCCGCACGATGGAGACGCGACAAAGCCTCGAACTCAAGCCGAATAGTGCTGCCGTGGATTGGTTGGGAATGCTCCCGCCCGCACACCTGGCAATGAAGGACAAGCCTTTTCAGTAGCCCGCGCCGGCGTTGGAATGCCGGTAGAGACCAAAAAAGCCCGATCCGTCGTTGCTTTAAGTCGCGTCCCCCGTTGAGAGCGGGGTGCGCCGGTTCGCCTCCGGCTGCCAGTCACGGTTGCAAAGGATGGAGAGACCTTCAACGGCATCTCTTGAGAGAGATGCTGGCCGCTTGTGGAGCGACCCTCGGTTCTTCCACCCCTTGGCGGCTGTCCGGCCTCTTGTCCGGATACCTACCGACTGACACACGACCACAGGCACGTGCGAAATTGGGCAAGGCTGGAAATAAGACTTTTGATTTCGCTTCGCAACAATTTTTTTTTGCTGGGGAGAAATTTCTCCGACGTGTGCTTACAAATTGGTTCTCGGTGCGCGCGGCCGATGACCAAACATGAACGAGCGTTAAGATTTCTGCCAGATGCGTGAGCGCTTCAGCGCCTGTGCCGCAGCGCTTTCTCGAACGCGCGCGTCAGGCGCGCTTGAAGAACGGCTCGATGCGTTGCGCTGCGCGGATGAACGCCACCATGATCAGCACGCCGATCCCGAACAGCACCGCCTGGAGGATATGTGCGGAGGTGTCGTCGAGGCCGAACAGGATCGCGAGCGCCCAGCCGCCGGCAAACGCGGCGCCAAACACTTCTGCGCCGATCAGGATCGCCGCCGAGATGACGGTGACGACGCTCGGCCAGACGATCGCGCGGGAGGAGGTGGAAGCGGGCTGTGGGCTCATGGAAAAGATCCTGTTCAAGGGGCGCAATCTCTCCGAAAAGGGCCCATCTATCAAGCGTAAAAGGCCCAAAAATGCCGCATCGCGTGATATAGATTGCCGCATGTTTTCAAGGAAAAGACGGGAATTGTGATGTCAGAAACCCTGCAGACGGCGGCCGCTCCGGAAGCTGGAGCAAATCCGCTGCTCAAGCCGTGGCAGGCGCCGTTCGAGACGCCGCCTTTCGCCGAGATCGAGCCGGAGCACTTCCTGCCCGCCTTCGAGCAGGCCTTTGCCGACCATGCCGGCGAGATCGCGGCGATCACCCATGATCCCACCCTCCCGGACTTCGCCAACACCATCACGGCGCTGGAGCGCTCCGGCAAGCTGCTCTCCAAGGTCGCAGCCGTGTTCTACGACCTGGTCTCGGCGCACTCCAATCCGGCGATTCTCGAGATCGACAAGGAAGTCTCCTTGCGGATGGCGCGGCACTGGAACCCGATCATGATGAACGCGGTGCTGTTCGGCCGCATCGCGATGCTGCACGAGAAGCGCGCCATGCTCGGCCTGACGGCTGAGCAGACGCGGCTGCTGGAGCGCACCTACACCAACTTCTACCGCGCCGGCGCGGGCCTCGACGAGGTCGCCAAGAAGCGCCGGGCCGAGATCAACGAGCGGCTGGCGCAGCTCGGCACCTCGTTCAGCCACCATCTGCTCGGCGACGAGCAGGACTGGTTCATGGAGCTCGGCGAGGACGACACCGCCGGCCTTCCCGAGGCCTTCGTCGCCGCGGCCAGGGCGACTGCGGAAGAGCGGGGCATGTCCGGCAAGGCGATCGTGACGCTGTCGCGCTCCTCGGTCGAGCCGTTCCTGAAGAGCTCCTCCCGCCGCGACCTGCGCGAGAAGGTCTTCAAGGCCTTCACCGCGCGCGGCGACAATGGCAACGCCAACGACAACAACGCCACCATCGTGGAGATCCTTGCCCTCCGCGAGGAGGCCGCCAAGATCATGGGCTTTCCGACCTACGCCGCCTACCGGCTGGAGGACTCCATGGCCAAGACGCCAGAGGCGGTGCGCAGTCTGCTGGAGCGGGTCTGGAAGCCGGCCCGGGCGCGGGCGCTCGCCGACCGCGACGCCCTGCAGGAGCTGATCACAGAGGAGGGTGGCAATTTCAGCCTCGCCCCTTGGGACTGGCGCTACTACGCCGAGAAGCTCCGCCAGCGCCGCGCCGATTTCGACGACGCCGCCATAAAACCCTATCTCGTCCTCGACCACATGATCGAGGCTGCCTTCGACTGTGCCACCCGCCTGTTCGGGATCACCTTCTCGGAGCGGAAGGACATCCCGGTCTGGCATCCGGACGTCCGGGTCTGGGAGGTCAAGGATGCCGACGGTAAGCACAAGGCGCTGTTCTATGGCGATTACTTCGCCAGGCCCTCGAAGCGCTCTGGCGCCTGGATGACCTCGCTGCGCGACCAGCAGAAGCTCGACGGCGAGATCGCCCCGCTCGTCATCAATGTCTGCAACTTCGCCAAGGGCGCCAATGGCGAGCCGTCGCTGCTGTCGCCGGACGATGCCCGTACCCTGTTTCATGAATTCGGCCACGGCCTGCACGGCATGCTGTCCAACGTGACCTATCCCTCGCTGTCGGGGACCTCAGTTTTTACCGACTTCGTCGAGCTGCCTTCGCAGCTTTACGAGCACTGGCAGGAACAGCCGCAGGTGCTGCGGCAGTTCGCAAAACACTACCAGACCGGCGAGCCACTGCCGGACGACCTGCTGGCCCGCTTCCTCGCCGCCCGCAAGTTCAACCAGGGCTTTGCCACCGTCGAGTTCGTCTCCTCGGCGCTGATCGACCTCGAATTCCACACCCAGCCGGCCGAGGCCAGCCGGGATGTCGGCGCGTTCGAGAAGGCGGAGCTGGAAAAAATCGGCATGCCCGCGGAAATCGCGCTGCGGCACCGGCCCACGCAGTTCGGCCATATCTTTTCCGGCGATCATTATGCGTCCGGCTACTACAGCTACATGTGGTCCGAAGTAATGGACGCCGACGCGTTCGGCGCCTTCGAGGAGGCCGGCGACATCTTCGATCCCGCCACCGCCAAGCGCCTGCATGACGACATCTATTCGTCGGGCGGCTCGCGCGAGCCGGAGGAGGCCTATGTCGCGTTCCGCGGCCGCGAGCCGGAGGCGGACGCGCTGTTGCGGCGTCGGGGCCTGCTCGAAACAACGCCGGCGGCCTGAGATGATATCAACGATGCACCGATTACTCGGTTTGCTCCTCCTTGCGGCCGGCATCGTGCTCGGCACGGCCGCCGCCGAGGCGCATCCGCACGTCTGGATCACGGCCAAGAGCGAGGTGGTCTACGCGCCCGATGGCTCGATCACGGGCGTCCGCCACGCCTGGACCTTTGACGAAATGTTCACCACCTACGCGCTGCAGGGTCTCGCGACCAAGACCAAGGGGGTCTACACCCGCGAAGAGCTGGCGCCGCTGGCGCAGACCAATGTCGAGTCGCTGAAGGAGTTTAACTTCTTCACCTTCGCCAAGGCCGATGGCAAGAAGGAGAAGTTTGTCGAGCCGGTGGATTATTTCCTCGAATACAAGGACAACGAGCTGACGCTGCATTTCACGCTGCCGGTCAAGGCGCCGTTCAAGGCGAAGCAGACGGCGCTTGAAGTCTTCGACCCGTCCTACTTCATCGACTTCAAGTTCGACGACAAGGATCCGATCAAGCTCAACGGCGCACCCGCCGCCTGCAAGATGCAATTCCAGCGGCCGAATGACGGCACCGCCAATGCCCAACGCCTCAACGAAAACAATTTCATGAACGGCGACAATTCCAACTATGGCGCGATGTTCGCCAACAAGATCATGGTTGATTGCCCGTGAGACGGTCGCCGGCACGCCTTGCGCAAGGCATAATGGTAGCACTTGCCGCGTTTGCGGCTGTCATGGTGTTTGATGCGGCGGTGCACGCCTTGATGGCGCAAAATCCGTTCGGCGGCCCGCGGCCGCCAGCCGAGCCGCAGGCCGGCGGCATCATCGGATGGATCCTCGCCAAGCAATCCGAATTCTATCGCGAGATGTCGGCGACGATACGCGCCGCGAAATCGGACGGCAGCGCGGTCTGGACGCTGCTTGGGATTTCCTTTGCCTACGGCATCTTTCACGCCGCCGGCCCCGGCCACGGCAAGGCAGTGATCTCGTCTTATTTGGTCGCCAATGAGGAAACCGCGCGGCGCGGCATCGTGCTGTCGTTCGCCTCGGCGCTGTTGCAGGCGCTGGTGGCGGTGGCGCTGGTGGCGGTACTCGCCTGGCTGCTCTCCTCTACCGCCAAGACGATGTGCTCCGCAGAGAAAGCGATCGAGATCGCAAGCTATGCCCTGATTGCGGCCTTCGGCGCCCGGCTGGTCTGGACCAAGGGCGGCGGTTTTATTCGCGCGCTGCAGGCGAAGCCAGCCCCGGCGGTGGCGCATCATGATCACCGCCACGATCATGGCCATGACCATGGTCATCACCACCATGAACATCATCACGGTCATGATCATTCTCATGACCACAAGCACGTTCATGATGAGCACTGCGGCCATTCGCACGGGCCGACGCCGGATCAACTTGCCGGCCCCGGCGGCTGGCGGCGCGGCTTGGGCACGATCTTCGCCGTCGGCATGCGGCCCTGTTCGGGCGCTATCCTGGTGCTGGTGTTTTCGCTGGCGCAGGGCCTGTTCCTGGCCGGCATCGCCGCGACCTTCGTGATGGGGCTAGGGACCGCGATCACGGTCGCGACCATCGCCGTGATCGCCGTATCGGCAAAGGGCCTGGCCCGGCGGCTCAGCGCAGGAAGCGAGGGCCGCGGCGCGCTCATCATGCGGGGCATCGAATTCGGCGCGGCAGGTCTGGTGCTGCTGTTCGGCCTTGGCCTCCTGTTCGGCTATCTCGCCGCCGAACGCGCGACGTGTTTGTAAGTGCATAGCCGTAGCCCGGGTGGAGCCAACGGGTCGCGCGAATGCGCGCCCGATGACAGGCTCCGCGCAACCCGGGGCCGTAGAGCCCGCGAACCCACCAGTCCCGGATGGCGCTGCGCTCCATCCGGGCTACGGAAATTCAAACACGCCGAGGCGCAATCGGGAATCCCATGTCACGCGAACAATTCTGGTTCTTCCATCCCTTTCGAGTGCGCTATTCCGAGATCGACGGTCAGGGCGTCGTCTTCAACGCGCACTACCTGACCTATTTCGACACCACCATCACCGAATATTTTCGCGCGCTCGGCTACGACCAATATGCCGACGCCAAGCAGACGGGCGAGGATTTCCACGTCGTCAAATCGGTCATTGAATACAAGGCGCCGGTCCGGTTCGACTGGGAGCTGGACGTCGGTGCGCGCGTGGCGCGGATCGGCAACTCAAGCCTCACCTTCGAACTCGCGATCTTCTTGAAAGGCGGCAACGAGGCGCTCGTGACTGGCGAGATCGTCTGGGTCAATACCAACCAGCAAACGCACCGTCCGGTCCCGATCCCGAAATCGATCCGGGAGCGGATCGCGGCGCGGGAACATCATCTCGGAGCATGATCCTGCGGTTGATTCGCCGGCAGCGCTAGTCAAATCGCGCCGTTGCCGTCTTGCCATCCGGCGCTGTGAGTTGAACCGCCCCTTTGAGCTTGGCCGGCAGGGCCGTGGGCGCTGTTCCGTTCAGTGTGTTCTTTTCCGAAGGAGCGAGCATTATGCGTTCGGCCTTTCCTCCCAGATTGAAGATAGCGACGCCCTTGAAGCCCTTCGGATCGAGCGGCTTGTCGTTTTCGTCGATGAGGAAGATTTCTATCGCGGTGTCTTTCGCGACGAGTTCCACATGGTAAGGACCGGCGTCGGCGAGAAGCCCGCCATGGGAAGCTTTCGGCTCGTGTGCGTAGGCGGGCAGGGTGGCCAGCAGGGCAACACCGAGCGTGAGGTATCCGAGCTTCATGCGTAGTCTCCTTTGGAAGATGTGAACGATTAATAGGAATGCGAGGCGGCATGATCCTCGAGACGCTCCTCGGATTGCCGTTGCATCAGTCGCATCAGCGGCTTCCTGCCGAACGTGAGGAACAGCACAGGCGTGATCAGGGCATCGAGCAATGTCGCGCTGACAAGTCCGCCGAAGATCGTCACGGCGACCGGGTGCAATATCTCCTTGCCCGGCTCGTCGGCCGCGATCAGCAGCGGCAGCAGTGCCAGCCCCGCGGACAGCGCGGTCATCAGGACGGGTGTCATGCGCTCGAGGCTTCCGCGGATGACAAGCTCCCGCCCGAACTCCATCTGCTCGCGCAGAGCGAGATTGATGTAGTGGCTTATCTTGAGAATGCCGTTGCGGGTCGCGATCCCCGCCAGCGTGATGAAGCCAACCATGCTGGCGACGGACAGCGGCTGACCGGTTAGCGCCAGCGCCGCGACCGAGCCGATCAGCGCCAGCGGCACTCCGCCCATGATGATCAAGGCCAGCACGGCGGAGCGGTAGCGGCTGTAGAGGATCGCAAAGATCAGCGCGAGCGAAACGACCGAAAGGATACCTATCCTGCGGCTGGCTTCCTCCTGGGCCTGGAATGTGCCTTCAAGGCTCGCGGTGACGCCCTGCGGCAGGCTCGCCGCATCCAGTTCTGCGCGAATGCGGCGCACGATCTCCGCCATGTCGGTCCTGCCGTCCGAGTTCGCGAGTATGACGATGCGCCTGCGGCCGTTCTCTCTCAGGATCTGGTTTGGCCCATCGGTCTCCTTCACGTCAGCGATCTGACGCGCCGGGATCCATCCCGATGGGGTCTTGATCAGGAGGTCGCCGAGCTTCTCGGTCGTGCGAAGCCGGTCGGGCAGCCTCATGACGACGTCGTAGCGCTTGTAGCCGTCGACCACGCGCGAGATGACGCGTCCGCTCGACAGGCGCGATAACTGATCGGTCACGGCGCCCGGCTGCACGCCGTACAATGCGGCTCGCGTATAATCGACGCGGATTTCGAGTTGCGGGATACGAACCTGCTTTTCGACCTGCAGGTCCTGGATACCTTCGATCTTCGAAAGCCGCTGACGGAGTTCTTCCGCACTGTTTCGCAGCGTGTCGAGGTCGTCGCCGAACAGTTTTAGGGCGAGCTCGGCTCGGACGCCCGAGAGCAGATGATCGAGCCGGTGCGAGATCGGCTGCCCGAGATTGACCGAGAGCGGCAGCACCGAAAGCCGGGAGCGTATGTCCGCGACGATCTCGGGCTTCGGCCGCTGCGAGGGCTTGAGATCGACTTCGAGGTCGGACGAATGGATGCCTTCCGCGTGCTCGTCCAGTTCCGCGCGCCCCGTGCGCCTTCCGACGCTGATCACCTCAGGCACATCGAGCAGAAGGCGTTCGGCGATCGAGCCCACTCGCGTGGATTCGGAAAGCGAAACGCCGGGGTTGAACGCAATATTGATCGTGAACGTACCTTCGTTGAAGGCTGGAAGAAACGCGCGTTTCAGGCCGAGCGCGCCGGCCCCAGCGCCCAGCACCGCCAGCGCCGTCACGCCGAGCAGCAATCCTCTGTGAGCGAAAGCAAACCCGAGCGCCGCATGGTTCGCAGACTTGAGCTTGCGGACCAGCCAGCTCTCCCGCTCCGCGAGGCGTTTCATCCCCGGCAGCAGGTAATAGGCCATCACGGGGGTAAGCGTGATCGAAACGAACAGGCTTGCGAGGATCGAGATGATGTAGGCGTGACCGAGCGGTGCGAACAGCCGTCCCTCGATGCCCGACAGCGCAAACAGCGGCACGAATACGAGGACGATGATCATCGTGGCGTAGACGATGCCCGATCGCACTTCGTTGGATGCCGAAACCACCACGTCGAACACGGACCGGGGATTGCCTTGCTCCCTGTTCTCGCGCAGCCGGCGGAAGATGTTCTCGACATCGACGACGGCGTCGTCGACCAGCTCGCCGATGGCGATCGCGAGGCCGCCCAGCGTCATCGTATTGATCGATAGACCAAGCAGCTTGAAGATGATGGCCGTGGTCAGGATCGAGACCGGGATCGCGGTGAGCGAAATGGCCGTCGTGCGCCAGTTGAGAAGAAACGCGAACAGGATGACGGCCACGACAAGGGCTGCTTCGAACAGCACCCGCTCGACGTTCTGGATCGAGTTTTCGATGAAACTCGCCTGCCTGAATATGATCTCGTTGGCCTTTACGCCGGACGGCAGGCTGGGCTCCAGCTCTGCGAGCACCTGGGTGATCTGTTGCGTCAGTTTCACCGTGTCGACATTGGGCTGCTTCTCGACCGAGACGATCACGGCGGGCTTGCTCATATAGCCGGCGTCGCCGCGCTTGACCTTGGGCGCAAAGTCGACGTTCGCTACCTGCCGCAGCAGGATGGGGCGTCCCTCGATGGTGGTAACGACGATGTTGCGCAGGTCTTCCAGGCTCGTCGTGCGTCCGATATTCCGGATCAGGAATTCGCGGGCATTCTGATCGGTGAAGCCGCCGCCGGTGTTGGTGCCGAACTGCCTTAGCGCCAGTTCCATCTGCTCATAGCTTACGCCGAGCGCGCGCAAGGCGGATGGCAGCGGGGCAATCCGGTACTGACGGACCTCGCCGCCAATCGGGATCACTTGCGCGACACCCGGCACCGCGAGTAGCCGGGGCCTGATGGTGAAGTCGGCGATCTCGCGGACCTCCATCGGCGATGCCGTCTTCGACGTCACCGCGATCAGGAGAATCTGGCCCATGATCGAACTGATGGGGCCGATTTGAGGTGTGACGTTCAGAGGCAGCTGGCTCTGCACTTGCGCGAGACGTTCCGCGACCAGCTGACGGTTGCGGAAGATATCGGTCCCCCAATCGAACTCCACGTAGACGATCGAGAGCCCGATGCCCGAGACCGATCGCACCCGGCTGACGCCGGGCACGCCGTTCATCTGGGTTTCGATCGGGAAGCTGACGAGCTGCTCGACTTCCGGCGGGGCATAGCCTTCGGATTCCGTCATGATGGTAACGGTCGGACGGTTGAGGTCCGGGAACACATCGACGGGCAACTGGCGCGCGGTATAGGCGCCCAGAAGAACGAGGATGCCCGCTATCGCAAGTACAAAGAGGCGATTGCGGAGCGAGGCGCTGACCAGGAATGTGAACATGAGCGTGGCTCCTCAGCGTACGTGATCGAGAAGGTCCGCGCCTTGCGACACGATCCGCTTGCCGGGAGTGAAGCCGGACACGATCAGCACACGATCGCCGTCGAGCGGCTCGGTGCGCACGCTCCTTGCCATGAACCGCTCGGGGGCTGTGTGCTCGTACACGAAATCCTGGCCGTTTGAGCCGCGAACGACGCTGCTGCGCGGCACCGCAAGGCCTTCCTTCGTATCGTCGGTCGTGACGAGCACGGTCAGGAACTGGCCGGCCCTGAGGCCTGCCGTGTCGCCCGTCACGGCAAAATGCACCGGCACCGATTGGCTGCGATCGGCGAAGCCGGTGCCTTGATAGGTGAGGTCGTAATTCCTGCCCGTATATGTCGACGCTCGCGCGCCGCGGGACGGTTCGAGGCTCTCGAAGCTCAGCGCCTCGACCCACAGCCGCGAAGGATCGATGATGTTGAAGACGATGGAGCTCGGCTGAACGATCTGGCCCGCCACGGCGCTGCCCTCGGCGATCACGCCAGCAACCGGCGCGATCAGGGCTTCAGGCTCACGACGTGATTTATCGATCGATGCGCGCCGCTCGCGCAGCCCTTCCAGCTCCAGCCGTGTGTCCTCGAGTTGGGTCCGCGATATCGCGCCCGACGGCGCGAGCTGCTCGTAGCGGGCGAACCTGCGTTCGACGATCGAGATCTGCTGATCCAGTTCGCCCTGGCGCTGCCGCATGTCGGAAACATCGATCGCCGCAATGGGTGGCGTGACATAGCCCAGGATGTCGCCTTGCTTCACCCGTGTGCCCAATCGCGGAAAGCCGCCCGGCGGCGCTGAAAGACGGCCGCCGACGGCGGATTGCACATAGCCGCTGGCGTTGGGATCGGGGATGATCCTCCCCGGAAGTTCAGTGATCTTCTTGTGCTCGGCGTTTTCGGTGACCAGCGTGCGCACCGCAAATATCCGCTGCACCGTCTTGGGTACAAAAACCGCGCCATCCGGAAGGCGCTGGGCGCGCTCGCCTGAGACGGTGCTGATGGCGATTTGCGCCTTTTCCTCCTCATGGCCATGGCCTTCATGCATTGCCGGCTCGCGCGCGCCCATGAGTAGAGGAAGGATCGCAACAAGGGCTGCCGCCCTGCGCCGACCGCGTAGTGCGATGGCAGAGAGCAGCGCCCCCATGAGCGCGCCGCCCAGGACGAGAAGAACCGAACCCTTGCTGATGTACCCGCCGGCAGCCGCTTCCTGTTGTGCTACGCTTTGCGCTGCCCCGGGCGCTGACTGAATCGTCAGCGGCAAGATCTCGGTGGTGTCTCCGACTGTAACCGTGAAAATCAGGTCCGCACGTCCGTTCTTTGCGAGCCACGGCGCGGCCACCCGGTATGTGCCGTCGGCAGCCGCCGCAGCTTTTACGGGACCACCAGGAGATTCGACTTCAAGCGTTGCGCCGGTTACCGGCTCATTCGTGGCGAACCGGTCGAGGTAAATCTCGAGATTTTCGCCGCGGACAATCGCAACGATCTCGAACGCGTCGGAATCGGCCTCGCCGCGTGGCAGCGCGCCTGCCGACACCGGCGGCTGTTCGCCGTGGTCATGGCCCTCGTGGGCGGAAGCCGGTGCGATCGCAGCGCATAGAGCCGCGGTCACCGCGAGAGCACGCAGGGCACGCCCGAAATGGGAAAGCATACTGCTAGTCCTTCAATCTGAATTGCCGTCGCTTGCGGGCGGCACACGGCATGCCTCGCAAACTCACTGTTCGGTTGGATTCAGATGAAGTATTTTGGAGGGCGCCTGAGTGACTCAGGCTCGAGGTCTGGCCACATCTGCGACGGGGCAAACGCAACACGCGTCATCGCACGGGGAAACGCGACGAACTCCACGGGGCTCGGCAACCCGGCCGCGCAGCAGGCGGCACATGCGGACAAGCAGCAGTCGCCGGTGCAATTCCGGTCCGAAGCCGGGGGCATCCCGGTCTGCTTCCACTGAGCCTGCTGCAACGATTCGGGCGTGGCCGGCCGTTCGGATTCATGAGATGCGACTTGAGAGGCCGCCTGGCCCCGGCCGTCATGAACGGACGCCGGGTGCTGATGGCTGATATGGGCCTGGGCAACTGACGGCGCGAACGAAAGCACGATCAGGACGATCGCCGCTCCCAGAATTCGCATGATCTGTTGCTTTGGCATGACGGCTCTATTGTAGCACAAGTATCCCATAGATATCGCGGGGGAACCGGGAATTCAAGGTCCCCGAGAGCGCCCGATCCGCGCCGTCATATGACAATCTTACGCCGGCAGATAAGCTCTGATCGCCGGCAGGAAGAAAATCGCGATGTTGATCGCGAACCCGATGCTCCAGAGAATCGAGCGCAGCGTCGGGCGGTTGCCGAGATAGGTGAAGACATAGGCGATCCGCACAATGAGAAATAGAACCGCGAGCTCGTCGATCAGGTGCTGTGGCCCCAGACGGAATTCCGCCAGCAGGACGGCGACCGCAAAGAACGGAAACGCCTCGATGCCGTTCTGGTGGGCGCCGAGCGCGCGGGCGCGGATCGCGTCCTCGTAGAACGCGGGATCGCGCGGTCTGGCATTGTCGAAATGGCGATGCCCGGCCCATTTGACCGAGGCGATCGTCAGCAGATAGAGCATCAGCGTTCCGAAAACGCACCATTCGGCGATCGTCATGGTTCCTCCCGCCCGGAGCAATATGCGAACCGTATCGAACCGGCCATTATCTTGACAAGGATGGTGCAACGCGCGAAGCCATCGAAATCATGACCGCGGTCGCCCCCCTTGGACATCCAAAGCCGGCATCGGCAGCCGAGCCGCAACGCGTCGGCGTGCTGCTGGTCAATCTCGGCACCCCCGATACATCAGATGCCCGGGGCGTGCGGGTTTACCTCAAGGAATTTCTCTCCGACCCGCGCGTGATCGAAGATCAGGGGCTGCGCTGGAAGCTGATCCTCAACGGCATCATTCTGCGCGTGCGTCCTGGCCGCAAGGCGCGCGACTACCGGAAGATCTGGAACACCGAGAGAGACGAATCCCCGCTCAAGACGATCACCCGCGGGCAGGCCGAGAAGCTCGCCGACGCCATCGCCGATCACGACCACGTCGTGGTCGATTGGGCGATGCGCTACGGCAACCCGTCGATCCGCTCGCGGATCGACGCGCTGACCGCGCAGGGCTGCGACCGCCTGCTGGTGGTGCCGCTCTATCCGCAATATTCCGCGGCGACCTCGGCGACGGTCAGCGACGAAGTGTTTCGGGTGCTGGCCGGGATGCGCGCGCAGCCGACGCTGCGGGTGACGCCGCCTTACTACGACGATCCTGATTATATCGAGGCGCTCGCCGTCTCGATCAATGCGCATCTCGCGACGTTGCCATTTCAGCCCGAACTGATCGTGGCGTCATTTCACGGCATGCCGCAGAAATATGTCGACAAGGGCGATCCCTATTACGCTCAGTGCGTTGCAACAACCGACGCGCTGCGCCAGCGCATGGGCCTTGATGCCTCCAAGCTGATCCTTACATTTCAATCGCGCTTCGGCTTCGACGAGTGGCTGCAGCCCTATACGGACAAGACCATCGAAAAACTTGCGAAAGATGGTGTGAAACGCATTGCCGTCGTGACCCCCGGCTTCTCCGCCGATTGCCTGGAGACGCTGGAAGAGATCGCGCAGGAGAATGCGGAGATATTCAAGCACAATGGTGGCGAGCAATTTTCCGCCATTCCCTGCCTCAACGACAGCGATCCCGGCATGGACGTCATCCGCCAGCTCGTTTTGCGCGAGCTCCAAGGCTGGATTTAACCACCCTGCAGAACAAGGCGGCCATTCGGATCGAATTCATCTGGTGGTCGCCAAACAATTCCCCAGCTATATAACCATAACTTGAGAACGGCCGGGCCGAACCGGCGCCGCGGCGTTGCTGACAAAATGAGAGACCGCGCCCGGCAGCGCACCTTGCCGGCTTTGGAGGAATTTTATGAGTGGCTTCGACATTTTCGCGATCGCGTTTGTTCTGCTTGTCATTGTCACGCTGTTTGCGGGCGTCAAGACGGTGCCGCAGGGATATGACTGGACCATCGAGCGGTTCGGCAAATACACCCGCACGTTGTCGCCGGGGCTCAACATCATCGTACCCTATTTCGACCGCGTCGGCCGCAAGATGAACATGATGGAGCAGGTGATCAACATTCCCGAGCAGGAAGTGATCACCAAGGACAACGCCACCGTAACGGTGGACGGGGTCGCGTTCTTCCAGGTGTTCGACGCGGCGAAAGCAAGCTACGAGGTCGCCCATCTCGAACAGGCAATCATCGTCCTGACCATGACCAACATCCGCTCGGTGATGGGTGCGATGGACCTCGACCAGGTGCTGTCGCATCGCGACGAGATCAACGAGCGGTTGCTGCGCGTGGTCGACGCAGCGGTGTCGCCGTGGGGGCTGAAGGTCAACCGCATCGAGATCAAGGACATCGTGCCGCCGGCCGATCTGGTGGAGGCGATGGGCCGGCAGATGAAGGCCGAACGCGTCAAGCGCGCCGACATTCTGCAGGCGGAAGGCCAGCGCCAGTCGGAAATCCTGCGCGCGGAAGGCGCCAAGCAGGGCCAGATTTTGCAGGCCGAAGGTCGCAAGGAAGCCGCGTTCCGCGACGCCGAGGCGCGCGAGCGCTCCGCCGAAGCCGAGGCCAAGGCGACCCAGATGGTCTCCGAGGCCATCGCCAAGGGCGACGTCGCCGCCTTGAACTACTTTATTGCCGACAAGTACATCAAGGCGTTCGGGCAGCTTGCGGATTCGCCGAACCAGAAGATCGTCATGCTGCCGATCGAAGCAATGAGCATTTTGGGATCGCTTGCCGGCATCGGCGAGATCGCCAAGGCCACCTTCGGCGAAAGTGCGGCCTCCGCGGCAGCCGCCGCACGGCGGACGTCCTCGGTGCCGAACACCGGTCCCACCCCGCCACCGGTCGCGCCGCAGCGGTGAGTATCGATCCGGAAGACCATTCTTGTTGATTAAAGGTTCGTGTCATGGCCGAGATTTTTACTACCCTGGGCACCTGGAACTGGCTGATCTTGGGCTTCATCCTGATGGCTCTGGAGCTGCTCGCGCCGGGCATTTTCTTGTTCTGGCTCGGGCTCGCCGCGCTCCTGGTCGGGCTGTTGTCGTTTGCGATCAACCCGTCCTGGCAGACGCAGCTCCTGATGTTTGCCGTGCTCGCGGTCGCCGCCGTGCCGGCGTGGCGGCACTTTGCGCGCAGCGAGGGCAGCCGCAGCCAGAGCAACCCGTTTCTCAACAAGCGGACCGAGGCGTTGATCGGCCGCGAATTCACCCTGGAAAAGCCGATCGTCGACGGCACTGGCACGGTGCGGATCGACGACACGATCTGGCGCGTCGCCGGCCCCGATGCGCCGGCCGGCAGCCGCGTCAAGGTCGTGCAGGCCGATGGCGCAAGCCTGACGGTGGCGGCGGCTTAGCTTGCCATTCGCTTGCTCCACCGCTCGGCAAAGTGATGCAGCGGCAGGAAGCTTTCCATTAGCTCCCTGCCCAGTGGTGTGAGGCGATAACCGTCGCCGGGCAGGAGCTCGACGAGGCCAGCCTCGCGCAGCTCCGACAGCCGCGCCTGCATCACGGTCGGCGAGGCGTCGTCGCAGGCAGTGCGTAGCGCGCGCGAGGTCAGCGGGCCGTCGCGCAGTTCCCAGACGATCCGCAAGGTCCAGCGGCGGCCCAATAGATCGAGCAGGGCCATGACCGGCCGGCCGGTTCTGGAGCCGCGAACAACAGTTTTTTTTGTGACGGCGGCCGGTTTCGGCATCGAAAGCCCTCTTGCATACCGCTACAGATAATGTAGCGTATCGCTACGTTATTTGTAGCACGGGAGCTCGCCGATGTCACAGACCGCGCCACGCATCGCGCCGCTGCAGCCGCCTTATGCACCGGACATTGCCGAGCAGTTCGACCGCATCATGCGCGGCGCGCCGCCGTTGGTGCTGTTTCGCGTCATGGCCGGCAACACCCGCGCCTGGGAGAAATTCCGCGCCGGCAGCCTCCTGGATCGCGGGCCGCTCTCCTTGCGAGAGCGCGAGATCGTCATCGACCGTACCTGCGCCCGAACAGGGTGCGAGTACGAATGGGGCGTACATGTCACGGCGTTCGCCGCTGCCGCCCACCTGACGGAAGAACAGGTCCGCGCCACCGTGCACGGCGCTGTCGCCGAGGCCTGCTGGTCGGAGGCCGAGCAGGCGCTGATCGCCGCCGTCGATGCCCTGCACGATCGCGCGACGCTCGGCGACGCCGAATTCGCGGCGCTGTCGGCGCATTATGACGAGGCGAAGATATTCGAGATCATCCTGCTGTGCGGGTTCTATCGCACGGTGTCGTATCTCGCGAATGGACTGGCGCTGCCGCTGGAGGAGAAGGCGGCGAGATTTCCGAAGTGACGGAATTGTAGGGACCGTAGGGTGGGCAAAGCGAAGCGTGCCCACCATTCTAGCGTGGATAGATGGTGGGCACGGCGCTATCGCGCCTTTGCCCACCCTACGAGGCCTACGAACCTACGCCACGCCCGCGCGCAGGAAATCGTGCAGATGCACGATGCCGACCGGCTTGCCGGCGTCGGTGACGATCAGCGTCGTGATCTTCGAGGAATTGAGGATCTCCAGTGCCTCGCCGGCCAGCACATCGCCATCGATCGTCTTCGGATTCCTCGTCATCACCTCGTCGACGGTGGCCGTCATCAGATCGGGCCCCATGTGGCGGCGCAAATCGCCATCGGTGACGATGCCGGCGAGGTGTCCGCGCGCATCGACGATGCCGACGCAGCCAAAACCTTTCGACGTCATCTCGACCAGCGCATCGGACATCTTGGTGCCGAGCGGCTTCAGCGGCACTGCGTCGCCGGAATGCATGAGGTCGCGGGTATATTTCAGCAGCGCGCCGAGCTTGCCGCCCGGATGCAGCACGCTGAAATCGACCGACGTAAAGCCGCGGCCTTCCAGCAGCGCGATCGCGAGCGCATCGCCGAGCGCCAGCATCATCAGCGAGGAGGTAGTGGGCGCGAGGTTGTGCGGACAGGCCTCGCGCGCTTTTGGGAGCGTCAGCGCGACATCGGCGGCCTTGGCCAGTGTGGATTCCCGCTCCGCGGTCATCGCGATCACCGGAATGCGGAAGCGCTTGGCATAGGTGACGAGGTTCTTCATCTCCGGCTGCTCGCCGGACCAGGACAGCGCCAGGATGACGTCCTCGCCCGTGATCATGCCGAGGTCGCCATGGCTCGCTTCGGCCGCATGAACGAAGAACGCCGGCGTGCCGGTGGAGGCAAAGGTCGCGGCGATCTTGCGGCCGATATGGCCTGACTTGCCGAGCCCGGTGACGATCAGGCGTCCCTTGGCATTCCGGATCAGGTCAGTGGCGGCAACAAACGGCGCCCGCAGATCGGATTGCAGTGCTGCTGACAGCGCGGCGATCCCGCCGCCCTCTGCATCGAGCGTGCGCAGGGCCGATTGGACGGCGGCGTCAGCGGTATCGGTGCCGGATGATTTTGCCATCAGCGGGTTCGGATTGGCCATGTATGTTCCAGGAGGAGGGCGCTACGCGCCAAAGCCGTCCATAGCATGGCCGGTCCGGCGATGCGACGTGCGCGACGCGGCCCTCAACGCCTCATTAACCATATTTGTTTTAACTCCATTAACGACGTGCTCTCGCGAGCGCTCGATGCGTATCAAGCAAGTATCTGTTTTTGTTGGGGTATTTCTTTTCGTGAGGGTGGGGCCAGCAACCGGCCGGAACAGCCGCGCGCGCGTCTTTCGCGCGGCCTTGCCGTGCCTTGCGCTGATCGCCCTGACGGGAACTGCAGCGCAAGCGCAAACCGTCACGCCGGACCTGTTCAGCTCGAGGCGCACCAGCCAGATGACGTCGCCGGATTCGCCGCTGCGCCGGACCGCGGCCGAGGCGAACGATCCGCTCAACAGTCCGAAGCTGCAGGAGCGTGACACGCCCGCGCCGTCGCGGATTGGGCAGATCCCGCAGTACGGCCTGCCGGCCGCGAACGGCGCCGCCGATACGGGATACGACTCGCTCAACCGCAAGCGCAAGAAACCGAAATACTATCCGGGGCAGGCGAAGCCGAAGCCGCCGGTCGGTCCCGGCAGTCCACCGCCGCCGATTGCGGCGAACACGCGGCTGCGGCTTTCGATCCCGCCTTCGGAATCCGCCAACAAGACGCGCATCCCGCCCGCCATGGCGGGCACGGTGGTGGGACAGCCGCCGCGCAAACGCCTCAGGATCGACGACGATCCGTTCGGTGCGGTCGGCGACTACGCCGGCAGTTTCCTGATCAAATCCGCCGTCGAATTCTCCGGCGGCTACGATACCAATCCCGGCCGGCTCGCAGCAGCACAAGCCAAGCCGTTCTACGTGATCGCGCCGGAATTCTTGGCGGTGTCCGACTGGGAGCGCCACGCGCTGGTCGCTGATCTGCGCGGCTCCTTCACCGGCTACGGCAGCAACCTCACGCCGAACCCCGACGGCACGCCGCTGTCGGCGCCGCTCGATATCGATCGTCCCAGCTTCATCGGCCATGTCGACGGCCGGCTCGATGTCAGCCGCGACACGAGGCTGACCGGGCAAGGGCGGCTGTTCGTCTCGACCGACAATCCCGGCAGCCCGAACGTGCAGGCGGGTCTTGCCAGATATCCGATCTACACCACGGTAGGTACTACCGTCGGCGTCGACCAGAATTTCAACCGGCTGCAGGTTTCCGCCGGCGCCACCGTCGATCGCACCGACTACACCAATTCAAAACTTACCGACGGCACGTCGACCACCAACGACGATCGCAACTTCACCCAGTACGGCGGCGTCGGCCGCGCCAGCTATGATTTGAGGCCCGGCCTGAAGCCGTTCGTGGAAATGCAGGGCGACAGCCGCGTGCATGACGTCAAGCTCGACCGCGCCGGCTATGCGCGCGATTCCGCGGGCGGTTACGTCAAGGGCGGCACCAGCTTTGAATTCTCGCGGCTGTTGACCGGCGAAATCGGCGTCGGCTACGCCGCGCGCGATTATGTTGATCCCAGGCTAGATCGGCTGGAAGGCCTGCTGGTCTCGTCCTCGCTGGTCTGGACCGCGACGCCGCTGACCACGGCGAAGTTCTATTCGGACACCACGATCACGGAGACCACGCTGCCCGGTACGTCGGGCGTGCTGACGCACATCTACACCGTCGAAGTCGACCACGACTTCCGCCGCTGGCTGACCGCGATCGGCAAGTTCACCTGGGGCACGCTCGACTATCAGGGCAATCCCAGGCGCGACAAGATCTACACGGTGTCGGGTGAGGCCATCTACAAGATGAACCGCAACGTCTGGCTCAGGGGCACGCTGCGGCGCGACTGGCTGGATTCGAACCTACCGGGGAATAGCACGGCGTCGACGGTCGTGATGCTGGGGGTGAGGCTGCAGAATTGAGGACGCATGATCCCCGCCGATTGCGGGAAAGGCGATTCTTTGGCCCGCGGCGATACAAACAAAAACCCCGGCACTTCGGCCGGGGTCCTGAAATATTGTGACAGGCAGTCGTTCTCTACGGGCAGGAACGGCGGAGGCCGTCGCGGCCGAGATAGGTCTGGCTATTGGGATCGTACGAACGATAGCGCTGCATGCAATAGCTGACGGCGTCCCGCCGCTGCTGCTCGGCGGCGCTCGCCGCAATCGCGCCGCCGATGATGGCCGCGCCGACCCCGATGCCGATTGCCGCGCCGACACCGTCACCCCGACCCCGACCTCGGCCCCAACCGCCGCCCCGGCCTCGACCCCGGCCGCGCTGTGCGAAGGCCGGAGAGACGCCCGCTGCAACAAAGGCGCCGGTCGTGGCAACCATGCCGAACGCGTACATGAATAGCAGGGCACCGGCCGCCAATACGCGTGTAATGCGCTGGCGCAGGGAATTGCTCGTTCCTTGAGTTTTCATATTGCCGCCTTTCTCTATGATTCCAGATAGTGATGCCCACCTGAGGAGAGGTGGACGTTGATCCGGATCCAGCGAGGTTGCGGGCAATCCGATGAGGTGTCCAGACATATCGCCGCATATGTGGGCTGACCACATCCATCAACCTTCGCGGGATTCCCGTTCGAGGTTCGTGCGAAGAAGGCCATCACTGCCGGGCTGAGCCCGGCGATGCCGGCCGTTACCGTGGCAGCGTCGTCGACCCCATCAGATACTGGTCGATCGCCCGCGCGCACAACCGGCCCTCGCGGATCGCCCACACCACCAGCGACTGCCCGCGCCGCATATCCCCCGCGGAGAACACGTTCGGCAGCGACGTCTTGTAGTCGGACATATTGGCGCGGACGTTGCCGCGCTGGTCGAGGTCGACGCCGAGCGTCTTCAGCATCCCCTCGTGCACCGGATGCACGAAGCCCATAGCGAGCAGCACCAGCTGCGCGTCGAGTTCGAATTCGGTGCCTGCGATCGGTTTGAACTTGTCGTCGACCTGGACGCAGTGCAGCTTTTGCACCTTGCCGTCGACGCCCGAGAATTTCTGCGTCAGCACCGCGAATTCGCGCTTGGCGCCTTCGGCCTGGCTCGACGAGGTCCGCATCTTCAGGGGCCAGTTCGGCCAGGTCACGCCCTTGTTCTCGTGCTCAGGCGGCGCCGGCATGATTTCGAGCTGGGTGACGGATTTTGCACCCTGCCGGAACGAGGTGCCGATGCAGTCCGAACCGGTGTCGCCACCGCCGATCACGACGACATGCCTGCCCTCGGCGAGAATGTCCTTGGTGTCGCCGAGCGGCTCGGAGGAGACGCGGCGATTTTGTTGCGGCAGGAAATCCATCGCAAAGTGGATGCCGTCGAGGTCACGGCCGGGGATCGGCAGATCACGGCCGGCTTCGGCGCCGCCGGTTAGCGCCACTGCGTCATACAGGTTGAGCAGTTCGCGCGGATCGATCGCGCCTTGCGAGGTGCCGCCGACATGGACGCCGTAATGGAACGTCACGCCCTCGGCTTCCATCTGCGCCACGCGGCGGTCGATGATGTGTTTTTCCATCTTGAAGTCGGGGATGCCGTACCGGAGCAAGCCGCCGGCCTTGGCGAATTTCTCGTAGACATGGACGTCGTGGCCGGCGCGCGCGAGCTGCTGCGCCGCCGCCAGTCCCGCCGGTCCGGAACCGATGATCGCGACCTTCTTGCCGGTTTTGGCGGGCGCAATCTCCGGCTTCAGCCAGCCATTGTCCCAGGCGCGATCCACAATGGCGCATTCGATGGTCTTGATGGTGACCGGGTTGTCGTCGATGTTGAGCGTGCAGGACGCCTCGCACGGCGCGGGGCAGATGCGGCCGGTGAACTCGGGGAAATTGTTGGTCGAGTGCAGGTTGCGCGAGGCTTCTTCCCAGTTGCTCTGGTAGACGAGGTCATTGAAATCGGGGATCTGGTTGTTGACCGGGCAGCCCGGCGTGCCCGGCGCCACCGAGCCGGTGCCGTGGCAATAGGGGATGCCGCAATTCATGCAGCGCGCGGCTTGGTCGCGGGTGTCCTTCTCGCTCAGGGGAATGACGAATTCGCGATAATGCTTCAAACGCTCGGCGACCGGCGCATACTTGCGTTCGTTGCGGTCGATCTCGAGAAAACCTGTGATCTTGCCCATAAACCTGATGCCCCTGCATCTCTCGTTCGTATCTGTCTGTCTCAGTCGCCCTCCGTCATTGCGAGGAGCGTGACCCGCGAAGCAATCCATGGTCGGCTTGTGGCGCGATGGATTGCTTCGCTGCGCTCGCAATGACGGGCTTTTGTAACTAAGCCCCGATCGCGATTTTCGGCTCGGCGTCGGCGTTCGCCTTCATTTCCTTCAGGGCGCGGCGGTATTCCACCGGCATCACCTTGCGGAATTTCAGGAGCCACGTCTTCCAATCGGCGAGGATCTCGGCCGCTTTCTTCGAGCCGGTCAGCTTGGCATGGCGCGTGATCAGGATGTGCAGCCGCTCGATATCGGACTCCAGCAGATTGGCGAACACGTCGACCCGGCCATGCGCCTCGAGATCGCCGGAGTGATTGTAGGTGCCGGCGTTGATCAGCTCTTCCGACAAAACCGGCTCGAGCTCGACCATCGAAAGGTTGCAGAGCTTTTCGAAGTCGCCAGCCTCGTCCAGCACATAGGCGATGCCGCCCGACATGCCGGCCGCGAAGTTGCGCCCGGTCTTGCCCAGCACCACGACGATGCCGCCGGTCATGTACTCGCAGCAGTGATCGCCGGCGCCTTCGACGACCGCGATCGCGCCGGAGTTACGCACCGCAAAGCGCTCGCCGGCGATGCCGCGGAAATAGCATTCGCCTTCGATCGCACCGTACATCACCGTGTTGCCGACGATGATGGATTCTTCCGGCACGATGCCGGAATTCCGCGGCGGCTTGACGATGATGCGGCCGCCCGACAGGCCCTTGCCGACATAGTCGTTGCCTTCACCTTCGAGATCGAAGGTGACGCCGCGCGCCAGCCACGCACCGAACGCCTGGCCCGCGGTGCCCTTCAGGCTGACCTGAATGGTGTCATGCGGCAGTCCGGCATGGCCGTAGATCTTCGCAACGGCTCCGGACAGCATCGCGCCGGCGGAACGGTCGGTGTTGTTGATCTCTTCGTCGATCTTGATGGGCGCGCCGCGGTCGAGCGCAGCCTGCGCCTTCTCGATCAGGCGGCGGTCGAGCACCTTCTCCAGATGATGGTTCTGGGCCTCGGCGTGATAGATCTTCTGGCCGGGCAGTTCCTTCTGGCGCACGAACAGCTTTGAGAAGTCGAGCCCCTTGGCCTTCCAGTGTGCCACGAGGGTCGACTGGTCGAGCATCTGGGTCTGGCCGACCATTTCGTCGAACTTCTTGTAGCCGAGCTGCGCCATGATCTCGCGCACTTCCTCGGCGACGAAGAAGAAATAGTTGATGACGTGCTCGGGCTGGCCGGTGAAACGCTTGCGCAGCACGGGATCCTGCGTTGCGACGCCGACCGGGCAGGTGTTGAGATGGCACTTGCGCATCATGATGCAGCCGGCCGCGATCAGGGGCGCGGTGGCGAAGCCGAATTCATCGGCGCCGAGCAGCGCGCCGATCACGACGTCGCGTCCGGTGCGGAAGCCGCCGTCGACCTGGACCACGATGCGGCTGCGCAGCCGCTCGCGCACCAGCGTCTGGTGGGTTTCGGCAAGGCCGATTTCCCACGGGGAGCCTGCGTGCTTGATCGAGGTGAGGGGGGACGCGCCGGTGCCGCCCTCGAAACCTGCGATGGTGACGTGGTCGGCGCGCGCTTTCGCGACGCCCGCGGCCACCGTGCCGACGCCGATTTCGGAAACCAGCTTGACCGAGACCTGGCCGTCCGGATTGACGTTCTTGAGGTCGTAGATCAGCTGCGCCAGATCCTCGATCGAATAGATGTCGTGATGCGGCGGCGGCGAAATGAGACCGACGCCGGGCGTCGAGTGCCGCACGCGCGCAATCGTCGCGTCGACCTTGTGGCCGGGCAACTGGCCGCCTTCGCCGGGCTTGGCGCCCTGTGCCATCTTGATCTGCATCATGTCGGAGTTGACGAGATACTCCGTCGTCACGCCGAAACGGCCCGAGGCGACCTGCTTGATCGCCGAGCGCATGCTGTCGCCGTTCGGCAGCGGCTTGAAGCGATCGGCCTCTTCGCCGCCTTCACCGGTGTTCGACTTGCCGCCGATCCGGTTCATCGCGATCGCGAGCGTGGTGTGCGCCTCGCGCGAGATCGAGCCGAAGCTCATCGCCCCCGTGGCGAAGCGCTTGACGATTTCGCTGGCAGGCTCGACCTGGTCGAGCTTCACGGGCTTGCGCTTCTCGTCGTCGGCGGTCTTGATCCGGAACAGGCCGCGCAGCGTCAACAGCCGCTCGGACTGCTCGTTGAGGATCTTTGCGAAGGCCCGGTAGCGTTCGTGCGAGTTGCCGCGCACAGCGTGCTGCAGCGTCGATACGGATTCGGCCGTCCAGGCATGATCCTCGCCGCGGGTGCGGTAGGCATATTCGCCGCCGACATCGAGCGCGGTCTTGTAGACCTGCGCGTCGCCGAAAGCGTCCGTGTGGCGGCGGGCGGTTTCCTCGGCAATTTCGCCCAGCCCTACGCCCTCGATTCGGGTGTGGGTGCCGGCGAAATACTTCGCGACAAAGTCGGCCTTCAACCCGACGGCATCAAAAATCTGCGCGCCGCAATAGGATTGATAAGTCGAGATGCCCATCTTGGACATCACCTTCAACAGGCCCTTGCCGATCGACTTGATGTAGCGCTTGACGATCTCGTAGTCGTCGAGCGCGCCGGGCAGGCGGTCCTTCATCGCGATGATGGTTTCGAACGCCAGATAGGGATTGATCGCTTCGGCGCCGTAGCCGGCGAGACAGGCGAAATGGTGCACCTCGCGCGGTTCGCCCGACTCGACGACGATGCCGACCGAGGTGCGCAATCCCGTGCGGATCAGATGATGATGCACGGCGGCGCAGGCCAGCAGCGAGGGAATCGGAATCCGGTCCGAGCCGGCCATGCGGTCGGACAGGATGATGATGTTGACGCCTTCGCGCACGGCGCCTTCGGCACGCGCGCAGAGTTCATCGAGCACCTGCTCCATCCCCGCCGCGCCGAAGCCGGCATGGAAGGTGGTGTCGAGCGTGCGCGACTTGAAATGGGTGTCCGCGACATCGGAGATCGAGCGGATCTTTTCCAGATCCGCGTCGGTCAGGATCGGCTGGCGCACTTCGAGCCGCTTGGTCGAGGCCATGCCCTGCAGGTCGAACAGGTTTGGGCGCGGTCCGATGATCGAGACGAGGCTCATCACCAGCTCCTCGCGGATCGGATCGATCGGCGGGTTGGTGACCTGCGCAAAATTCTGCTTGAAGTAGGTGAAGAGCGGCTTCGGACGATCCGACAGCGCCGAGATCGGCGTGTCGTTGCCCATCGAGCCCGCGGCTTCTTCGCCGGTGGCCGCCATCGGCGTCATCAGGATGCTGATGTCTTCCTGGCTGTAGCCGAACGCCTGCTGCCGGTCGAGCAGCGGCAGGTTCGAGCGCATGCCCTTGACGGGCGCGTCAGGCAATTCCTCCAGCACGAGCTGGGTGCGATGCAGCCAGTCGCTGTAGGGATGGCTCTTGGCCAGCGTCGCCTTGATCTCGTCGTCGGGAATCAGGCGTCCCTGTTCGAGGTCGACCAGCAGCATCTTGCCGGGCTGCAGCCGCCACTTGGTGACGATCTGGTCCTCGGGTATCTTCAGCACGCCCATTTCGGACGCCATCACGATGCGGTCGTCCTTGGTGACGAGATAGCGCGCCGGACGAAGCCCGTTGCGGTCGAGCGTGGCGCCGATCTGTCGGCCGTCGGTAAAGGCGATCGCGGCGGGGCCGTCCCACGGCTCCATCAGGGCTGCGTGATATTCGTAGAAGGCGCGGCGTTGCTCATCCATCAGGGGATTGCCGGCCCACGCTTCCGGAATCATCATCATCACCGCGTGCGGCAGCGAGTAGCCACCCTGCACCAGGAATTCGAGCGCGTTGTCGAAGCAGGCGGTGTCGCTCTGGCCTTCATAGGAGATCGGCCACAGCCGGCTAATGTCCTTGCCATAGAGCGCCGAATGCACGGAGGCCTGGCGCGCGGCCATCCAGTTGACGTTGCCGCGCAGCGTGTTGATTTCGCCGTTGTGGGCGATCATCCGGTACGGATGCGCCAGCGACCAGGTCGGGAAGGTGTTGGTCGAGAAGCGCTGATGCACCAGCGCCAGCGCGCTCTCGAAATCCGCTTCGTGCAAATCGGGATAGTACTTGCCAAGCTGGTCGGCGAGGAACATGCCCTTGTAGATCACGGTGCGGCACGACAGCGAGACCGGGTAGTAGCCGGCCAGACCGCGATCACGGCGCTGATAGATCGCCTGCGATATCGACTTGCGCAGGATGTAGAGCCTGCGCTCGAACTCGTCCTCGGTCTTCGCCGTGCCGTTGCGGCCGATGAACACCTGCATGTGGTAGGGCTCGGTCGGCTTGACGGTTTCGCCGAGCGAGGAGTTGTCGGACGGCACGTCGCGCCAGCCGAGCAGCACGAGGCCCTCTTCCTTGATCTGTTCGGCGATGATGCTCTGGATCACCTTTCGCCACGCCGTCTCCTTTGGCATGAACAGTGAGCCGATGGCGTATTGGCCGGGCGCCGGCAGCTTGAAGCCGAGTGCCGCTGCCTTGCGCGCGAAGAAGGCGTGCGGGATCTGCACCAGAATGCCGGCGCCGTCGCCGGCGCGCGGATCGGCGCCGACCGCGCCGCGATGTTCGAGGTTGCAGAGAATGCTGATCGCGTCGGAGACGATCTGATGCGACTTCTTGCCCTTGATGTTGGCGATGAAGCCGACGCCGCAGGAATCCTTCTCCATGCTGAGGTCGTACATACCCTCGGCCGGCGGGCGCCAGCTGTGCTCGCGCGCAGGATCTTCAAGCAGAGTGTCGACCGGTTTCGAAGCCGCGGTCGTGGACAGTGTTTCTGCCACGATGTTTTCGCGCTCGAATTCCGACCCGCTCATCTCATTCCTCTCAAAAAAGGCTAAGGGCCTCACCGCATCGTCGGCGCACCTTGGACGCTTGCGGCACCCACCGGGCCACCGCTCGTCCTCCGCGAGCCGCAATTTCTTAAATTCAGGCCTGGGCGTTCAACGTCCCTGAGGAACGGCCTTGCCTGCACTGCCCTGGAGCTCGTGGCGCCACGGTTTCGTTGCAATCCCTGTGCCGGGACCGCCCCGCAATTGAGACAGTGATACTGTCCTAACTCCGACCATGCCAAATTTTTGTCTATCACACAAGCGCGTGAAAGTCCTCGCCCGCATGCTCATCCGCGCATTCTGGCGGGGAAAAACCGCCAGCCAAGGGCAAGCCGGGGTTTGCGGCAATCTGCGCCCCGATCCGGCCCAAGGACCGCCGGATTTCGCAATGAAATATTGGCCCGGGCCGGCAGGCGAGGGCGCGAAAATGCTCCCGCTCGGGCCGGCGGCTGTGGGGCTTACAGGAGCTTTCGGTGATGAAGTTTTTCACGGGATCTTTGGCGGCGGGACTGGTCCTTCTGGCGGGCGGCGCGCAGGCGCAGGTGCCCGGGCCATACACGGCGGCATCGGATTTCGACGCCCCCTATGCAGTGGCGCCGCGCATGGTTCCCGGGCCGCAGTACGTACCCGGTCCACACTACGCACCCGGGCCACAGCACGGATACGGCCCCGGCCCCAGCTTGTTGCCGTCGACGGAAGTCTACTCCGTGCTGCGCGACAATGGATTCTCGCCGCTTGGCATCCCCAGGCTGCGCGGCTTCGTGTACACGATTGCGGTGATCGACCGCGGCGGCGAGGATGGCCGGCTGGTGATCGACGCGCGCAACGGCCGGATTATCCGTTTCATGCCGGCCCGCGGGATGGGCGACAATTACTACGAGGATCAGAGCGCCCTCGGTGGACCCTCTGCGGCTCCACCGCCGCAGGCCCGTGCGCCGACCCATGTCGAGGCCGCGCCGCGGCCGTCACAGCCAGCCCCTCAAGTTGCGAGCCGCACCGTGCCGGTGCCGAAGGCAAAGCCGCTTGCGGCCAAACCCGTGCCAGCGCCGATTCAGCAGGCGGCAGCGCCTGCTCCGAAGCCGGCCGAGGTGCAGGCGGCCGCCCCGGTGACAACCGGTTCGGTCCCAGCCAAGCCCGCGCCGCAGATTGCACCTACCCAGGACATGCCCACGATGCAGGGGCTGGAGTAATCTCTGCCGTCGTCCCTGCGAAAGCAGGGACCCATAGCCACCGGCGGCTATTGGGTGAAAGGCATCTGCCATCGTGCCATGATCGATGGATCACGCGGTATGGGTCCCTGCTTTCGCAGGGACGACAACCAAAAAAACGCCCCGGTCTTCCCGGGGCGTTTCCATTGGGGCGAGCTATTCGCGCTGGCCTGCGGCGGCCAGAATCAGGTCGGCGACCTTGTCGGGCTGCGAGACCAGCGACAGGTGGCCGGCCTCCAGTTCGACCGTTGTCGCGTTCATGCGCTTGGCCAGAAACCGCTCGAGGTCGGGATTGATGGTGTAGTCCTGCTTCGACACCGCGTACCAGCTCGGCTTGCTGCGCCAGGCGGCCGCGGTGGTGCGGCCGGCGAAGATTGAAGCCGCGGTCGGCCACTGCACGGCATAGAGGACTTTCGCGGTCGTCGTATCGACGCCGTTGGCGAAATATTTCAGGAACGCGTCCTCGGATAATTTGGTGAAGCCGTCATGTTCCTGGACGCCGGCTCGCGCGGGGCCTGCCGGAAACTTCTGCGAAAGCGCCACGAAATCCTCGCCCGCGTCAGGCGCGCGCGCCGCCACATAGACCAGCCCTGTGACCTTCGGGTCGGTGCCGACTTCGCTGATGACGGTGCCGCCCCAGGAATGCGCAACCAGCACCGTCGGGCCGTCTTGTTGTGCCAAAACGCGGCGTGTCTCGGCAGCGGAATCTTCCAGCGAGGTGAGTGGATTCTGTACGGCAGTTACATGAAGGCCCGCCGCTTGAAGTTTTGGAATGACCTTCGCCCAGCTTGATCCGTCGGCCCACGCGCCGTGCACCAGTACGACATTCTTCGCCTTGACGGGGCCAGCGGCCAGCGCCGGCGCGGCTTGCACGCCGAGCGATCCCGCAAGGACGCCGGCAACGATTGTCAGTGTTCGTAAGATGCTCATCGGTCTGCTCCATGATCGGCCTGATAGCGGCTCGCCCGCTTCAGTTCGAAATTCGAGGGGAGCGGCGGCATCGTTACGGGCGTCACGACGACGTGATTGTTGCGAGAGCAGCGTAGCCCGGATGGAGCGTAGCGAAATCCGGGGGTCCCTCGCGAGCGGACAAAGTCGTCCCGGATTGCGCGGAGCCTGTCATCGGGCGCGCATTCGCGCGACCCGTTGGCTCCATCCGGGCTACGAACCCACAAAAAAACGCCCCGGTTTCCCGGGGCGTTTCGCATTCAGCCAATATCGGCCGAAGACTTGATCTGCGTTACGCAGCGACCGAGGCGTCGACCACCTGCGGGGCCTTCGCACCGGAGTTGATCGGAATGCTGCGGGGCTTCTTGGCCTCGGGAATCTCGCGGACGAGATCGACGTGGAGCAGGCCGTTCTCGAGCGAGGCGTCCTTCACCTGCACGAAATCGGCAAGCTGGAAGATGCGCTCGAAGGCACGCGCGGCGATGCCGCGGTAGAGCACTTCGGCATTGTCCTTGCCGTTCTCGTTGGCTGACTTCTCACCCTTGATCGTCAGCGTGTTCTCCTTCGCGACGATCGAAAGCTCGCCTTGCGAGAAGCCGGAGACCGCAACGCTGATGCGGTAGGCGTTCTCGCCGGTGCGCTCGATATTGTAGGGGGGATAACCGGGGCTGCCGTCTGACGTCGCCTGGTCGAGCAGGTTGAAGAAGCGGTCGAAGCCGACGGTGGAACGATAAAACGGAGTGAGATCGTAGGTACGCATAGGGTAGTCCTCCATTGAGCGACTGTTTCAGTAACCCGCCCGCCATCGGGCCGGGCTGTAGTCCCGTGCAGCCTCAGGGTTTCGGTTCCGAAACGCTGGTAGCGGCCTGCACAGAAATGATATGGGAGGGGTGAAACGACGTTCAAGAGGGACGAAACCAGCCCCTTTTTGGCGTCCCCGCCTTGATTTCAAGCCCTTTTCACCTAGCCGGTTCCTCCTCATGACGCTTGTCTCGATCCCTGCCAACCCGGTTCCGGAGGACGTCGTCTCAGGTACCATCAAGACGCCCGACGGCGCGGAATTGCGGTTCGCGCGCTGGGCGCCGCCGGCGGGGCGCAAGGGCACGGTCTGCGTCTTCACCGGGCGCAGCGAGCAGATCGAAAAATATTTCGAGACGGTGCGGGACTTGCGCGATCGCGGATTTGCGGTGGCGATGATCGACTGGCGCGGCCAGGGGCATTCCTCACGCCGCCTGCGCGATCCGCGCAAGGGCTATGTCCGCGATTTCTCCGATTTCGAGGTCGACGTCGAAACTTTCGTGCAGCAGGTGGTGCTGCCGGATTGCCCGCCGCCCTTTTTCGCGCTGGCGCATTCGATGGGCGGGGCGGTCATGCTGCGGGTGGCGCGTGCGGGAAAACGCTGGTTCGACCGCATGGTGCTGTCGGCGCCGATGATCGACCTGCCGGGGCGCAGGACCGCGCTTCCGTCGCGGGCGTTGCTGCGGGTCATGCGGCTGATGGGGCAGGGCGGCCGCTACGTGCCCGGCGGCAGCGACGCGCTGACCGGAACGGAATCCTTCATCAACAACCCCTTCACCAGCGATCCCGTGCGCTACGCCCGCAACGCCGCGATCCTGGAAGAAGATCCGACGCTGGGCATCGGCTCGCCGACGGTCGCCTGGGCCGATACCGCGTTCAGGGCGATGCATACCTTTCGTGGCGTGAACTACCCGTCCGAAATCCGCCAGCCGATCCTGATGCTGGCCGCCAGCAACGACACTATTGTTTCCACGGCCGCGATCGAGGAATTCGCCTATCATCTGCGCGCCGGCTCGCATCTGGTAATCGCGGGCTCCAGGCACGAGATCCTGCAGGAGCAGGACCGCTACCGCTCGCAATTCTGGGCGGCGTTCGATGCTTTCGTGCCGGGCACGCCGCTGTTTAAATAGTTGCTTGCCGGGTTTGAGCCGGTTGATTCGGACGCGGGCCGCGCCGGCGATACCTCGGGCCTGGGGAGTGCAACTATGATTCGTGGAAGCTGCCTGTGCGGCGCGGTCCGGTTTGAAGTCGACAAGATCCGATCGCTTACACACTGCCATTGTGCCAATTGCCGCAAGCTTACCGGTGCAGCATTCGCAACATACGCTCACGTCGAAGTTGACAAGTTCCGATTTTCGGCAGGCGAGGACATGACCGTGCGCTATGAATCTGCATCCGGCAGTTTCCGCTATCGTTGCAAGATCTGCGGCTGTCTGACTCCAGGCAAGGCAAGTTATCTGGAGACGGTCAGCATCCCCGCCGGTTTGTTCGACGACGATCCAAAGGTTCGGCCGCGCCTGCACGTATTTACGTCGTCGCGCGCGCCCTGGTGGACGATTCAGGATGATTTGCCCCAGCATGAAAAATGGGTTCCGGGCTACGAGCCGAAGCCGTAGCGAATGCGTGGCCGGACGCACCAGCCTTCGGCAGTTATCTTCCAGCCGAAGGCTTCGGCAGCCGCGCCGTAATCCGCTCGGGCAGTCGCTTCTCGACGAACAGCCTCCTGACTTCGGCGACGCTGAGGTACCGCTCGTCGCCTTCGCCCTTGCCGAGGATCTTCAGCAGCACAGGCCATTCGCCCTTCATCAGGAGAGGGTAGTACCAGTGCGCCGCATCGCCGTCGCGCTTGATATTGGCCTTCATGAACGCGTCGATCTCTTTCGCCGTCAGGCCGCGCTCGATGCCCCCTGAAGGATCCTTGTAGTCCTTGCCGAACCCGGCGAGCCGGGCAATTTCGTCTTCATGGACCTTCGCATCGACGTCGAGAATGCGCGAGCCGCCGCCGTGCTTGTCGAGAGGGCCATCGCGCAGTTCGTCGAGCACCGCGCCGGAGGTTGCGCTCTTCAACACGCGCAGCGGCCCGAGACCGTTCGCAATGACGGCGACCAGCCAGGTTGCCAGCCGCACCTTTTTCTTGCCGGGACCGGTTTGCCCGCTCGCGTCCCCAACGATTTCGGACAGTTTCGAAAGCGGTACGACGTGGCCGCCGACATAACCATTGGCGACCAGCGCGCGCAAAAACGGGCAGGGATTGTTGGGTGAAACGGAGATCTGCCCGGCAGCTGTGGCGCCCGGAGCGATACCGACGCGGTCGTCAGGCATGGGTTAAATCCTCAAAGGCATCGAATATGAAAAAAGCATCCGCTCCCACCGGAAGCGAAAACGGGTCAAAAAGGAATTCAGGGGCGCGCTACTTCAGCGTGTAGGGCAAGTTTTGGCGGAATTCAACGCCGTGTCAACCGACCGGCTCACACACGCTCAGGAATCTGCGGCGAGTTTCGGCGAGGATTCGACGAGGGTCAATTTACCGAAGGGGAGGCCGGCCTTCACAAGGCCGTCGCGGAAATGGGCAATGTCGGCCGGGAGCCTCCAATGAAAATTCCGCAAGTACCGTTCGACGGTCAGGGTTGGGTAGTTGCTCAACACAACGCCGGCCGCATTTGCCGCCTCGTCGGCTCGTCCCAATTGGGCGAGCGCTGCGGTCCGTATCGTGAGCGCCTGCAGATGATTGGGATTGGCGTACAGAGCCTCGCGCGCCCATGACAGCGAGGCGTCATATTGGCCGAGGAGGTAATGGCTGAACGCATTGAACGCTGCAAATTGGTATCGGGGATCGCTGTTGCCGCGCTGCGCAGCCATCGTAAACAATTCGACGGCGGGACGGTGCTCGCCGTTATAGAGATGACACGCGCCAAGCACGCCGCGGGCGCCCATGTCGTAGGGGTTGAGCGCGACCGCCCGTTTGGCGGCATCCATCGCCGCCTCGTAATGTCCTTCCAGCGCGTGCAGATAGGCCAGAATCTGAAACGCAAAGGACGAACGGGGATCGAGCCGGACGCTGCTCTCCGCGAGACTCATCGCGGTATCCCACTCTTCGCGCGTGCCCTGGATCCACCCGAAATGAATGGCCTGGGTCACGATGGTGGCGAGATAGGCACGCGCGATCGACAGCGTCGGATCGAGCGCGATGGCTTCCTTGAACAGGCCGATCGCGGTTTCGAAATCCGCCTTGGTCTGCAGGTAATAGTAGGACAGCCCTTTCAGGAACCGATCCCATGCGGTGATGTCGTTCGACGAGGAGCGAGGCGGGGCGGACGCTTCCGCTCGGTAGATCTCGGCAGCGATCGCCGCGGACAGGCTGGTGGTGAGTTCGTCCTGCATCGCGAACAGGTCGCCGATGTCGCGGTCGAACCGGCCGGTCCACAACTGCTCGCCGGTCTCGGGCGCGATCAGCTCGGCGGTGACGCGAATCTTGGTCGCGGCGCGCCGAACCGAGCCCTGGATCAGGTAGCTCGCATCGATCTCGCGCGCGATCAGGCGCGTGCTCACATTCCTGCCTTTGAAGGAGAATGTCGAGTTGCGGCTCAGCACCCGATAGAAGGATTGCAGTGAAAGCGCGTGGATCAGGTCCTCGGTCAGCCCGTCGGAAAAATACTCGTCCGCGCTTTCGCTCAGATTCGCAAACGGCAGCACGCCGACGATCGCCGTTCGATACTGGGCCGGAAGATTGGCGACCGATGTTTCGGTCGAGGCTTTGGGCGCAGGGCCGCTGGCGTCGGAGCCAGCGGGCTGCCAGGTCCAGACGTGGATCGGCTCGTCGATGTTCTTGAATCGGTGGGGGCCAGCATCGGCCAGCGGGACGCTGAGACGCTTGCCCGCTTCATGACAAGCCTTGCCCGAAACCGCCACGCCGCCGGGGGCGGCGACCGATTCGAGGCGGACGGCGATGTTGACGTCGTCGCCGAACACCTCGTCCTCGTCGGCCATCACATCGCCCATGTGGATGCCCATGCGGAACTGCATGGATCGATCGGCAGGGAGGTGCTCGTTGCGCTCGGCCATCACCATCTGCATCGCGGTCGCGGCCTCGATGGCGCCGACGATAGAGGGAAATTCAAGGAGAAAGCCGTCGCCGGTGTTCTTCACCAGGCGGCCGCCATGATTGAGGATGATAGGGTAGATCGCGGTGCGATGGGCCTTGAACGTGGCGTGCGTCCCCGCCTCGTCGGCCCCCATCATGCGGGAATAGCCGGCGACGTCAGCACAGACGATGGCTGCCAAGCGTCTTTCCATGTCCCCCACTATATCCCCAATGGCGCCGGAATGGGCGGGATAACCACTACGTGGTCGGCCGACCGATTCCAATGTTTATAAAATATGCGCAATCTGGTGGAAGCCCGATTTGCTCATGATAGTACTGCATCCCTCAGGGATTAGCATGCGCGCAAATTAGGCTGAGGGCCGCCAAGGGAACCGGACAAAACGATGACAGAGGCGCTCGGCATTCACGAACTCTGGCTCTTTATCCTCTCTGGGCTCCTGCTCAACATCACCCCGGGGCCGGATACGGCCTATATTATCGGCCGCAGCATCCAGTTGGGCTGGCGCGGCGGTGCGGCGGCGGCGATCGGCATCTGCTGCGGCTGTCTTGTCCATGTATTCGGCGCCGCCATCGGCCTGTCGGCGCTGTTGATGGCGTCATCTACCGCCTTCACGGTCCTGAAATGGGCCGGCGCGGCCTATCTCCTGTTCACGGGCATCCAAATGCTGTTGTCGCGCCCGCGTCCGCCGGCGGAGGCGACGGCAAGCGCCGAAACCTCGCTCTCCCGCGTGTTCTGGCAGGGCGCCCTGACCAACGTGCTCAATCCGAAGGTGGCGCTGTTCTTCCTGGCCTTCCTGCCGCAATTCGTGGCGGCGGACTCAGGCCACAAGACGCTGGCCTTTCTGGCGCTGGGCATGATCTTCATCTTCAACGGCACGCTCTGGTGCCTCGGGGTTGCTGCTTTCGCGGCAAGGGCGGCCCGTCGCATCAGGCAATCGGCTGACGTGATGGCCTGGATCAACCGCGTACTCGGTGGGCTGTTCGTCTATCTCGGCATCCGCGTCGCGATGCTGGAGGCGCGATAAACGCTAAACCAGCTTCGCGAGCGCATTGCCGGCAAGATAGAGGCCCAGGGCAATCATGCCGATTTGGAACCAGTAGCGGAACGTTTCCGGTTGCAATCGCGAGCGTGCCGCCTGCCCGACGAACATGCCGATGAACGAGCATGCCAGCGCAACCGCGCCCGGCAGCGCGCTTGCCGCCGTCAGCAGCCCGGCACTGGTGACATTGAAGCCAAGCGCCAGGGTCGCGACCGTGAAGAACACGCCCAGCGCCTGAATCAACTCGTCCTTCTCCATGCCGATCGCCTGCAGGAATGGCACCGAGGGAATCACCTGCACGCCGGTAGCGGCGGAAACCATGCCGGTGATAACGCCGACAATGCCGCCCACCCATTTTTCGTTCTGGCGATCGATGCTGAGATTCAATTTGTTCAGGCCAATGACGGCATTGAGAACCAGCAGCAGGCCGAGCGCGATTGTGGTGTAGCGTGCATAGGGGCCGGTCAGCGAACCGGCGTTCAGCCAGATGCCAGCGGCGGTCCCGATCAGCAACGGCCATAGCCGCCGGATGATGTCGCGCAAATAAGGTCCGCCGAAAGTCTGCCAGACGTTGGTGACGATCGCGGGGACGATGACGATGGCAATCGCCTGGGCCGGCGGCATCGATACCGCGAGCAGGCCCATCGCCACCGTGGGCAGGCCCAGTCCCAGGGCACCCTTGACGAAGCCGGCCAGCAGCAGAGCGGTGGCGATGAAAGGCAGCGTGGAATCGAACATGCTGAACACATTGACCGATCGTGATTATCGGCACAATCTGGAGATTACGGAGATAGCCTTCGTTCATGCCGAAGGCTGGGAGACATTCGGAATGTCCATGCGCTTCGATCTGGTCGATCTTCAGCTCTTCATCGCGGTAGCCGAGACGCGCAGCATCACTAACGGCGCTGAGCGGATTCATCTGGCTTTGGCCTCGGCGAGCGCACGGATCAAGGGACTGGAAGAGGCGCTTGGCGTTTCGCTGCTGACGCGCGGCCGTCGCGGCGTCGAACTGACGCCGGCCGGCGAAAGCCTGCTCGATCATGCGAGAATCGTGCTCCACAACGTCGAGGCGATGCGTGGCGATCTGGCCGCCTTTGCCCGTGGCGCGAAGGCCACCGTCCGCTTCCTCGCCAACACGTCGGGGCTTTCGGAATATCTGCCGAAGGCCCTGGCTGCCTTCCTGGCCGCACATCCTAACATTTCGATCGACGTCGAGGAGCGCGAAAGCGCCGAAATCGCGCGCGCCATCGTAACTGGCGCTGCGGACCTCGGGCTCGCCGCCGAGCATGCGCTTGCAGAAAATATCGAACGGAGCCCGTTCAGCAAAGACCGTCTGGTGCTGGTCGCCGCGCGGGATGACGAACTGGCGAACCGGCGGCAGGTCGATTTCAGCGAAGTTGTGGAACGCGAATTCGTCGGCCTGATCGGTTCGATCGCGCTGCATGCCCATATTAGCGGACATGCGGCCCGTCTCGGCGCGCGCCTGCGCTTTCGTGCGCGGCTGAACAGTTTCGATGCGATCGGCCAGATGGTCGCCGCCGGCATCGGGATTGGCGTGATGCCTGAGGTCGCTGCAAAACGATGCGCGCGATCGATGAAGATCAATGTCGTCAGGATCAGGGATAGCTGGGCCAACCGCCGGCTCGTGATCTGCGCGCGGAGCTTTCGGGCGCTACCCAAGCCCGCGCAGCAATTGGCGGAGCACTTGCGCAAATCTGCGCCACGTTGAACGCAAGCTCAGATCACACTCCCCACGCAGTGGCGTACATTAGCCCGATGCGGACCTTCGCGTCTGGATGCTCTGACCGGTTGTTAATCTGGCCAAATCTCCCGCTTGCGTTCATCAAAGCGGAGCACGCGTTTGCTATCGGTCCACCGCGCGACCTCGCCCTCCATTCCATCCGGATCCCTGAAGGTAACGAGACGGATGGCGCCGAAATCCGTGATGGTCCCATCCGACGCGCCAGCCTTCACCAGACGTCGTCTGATTTCTTGTAAGCGCACTTCATCGTCTACCTTCAGCGCGAGATGATCTATGTGACCTCTCTTCCCCATCTGCATCGAGCCGTCTTCATACCCCGTTGGATCTGGCATTTGGAACGGATGGAGGGCGAAGCCTCCTCCAAGGTCGATAAGCGAGTGACGAAAAGTGCCGCCACCGGGACCGGGCTCGGAGAGATCGAACTTGGTCTCTGCATCGAAGACTTCTTCGTAGAAGCGAATGAAACGGTCCATGTTGCGTGTGAACACCGTGAGATGGTGTGCACCGGCGGTTACAGGCATACCGGGCCTCCCTTGCCGAAACGCAGAGCATAGCAAATCGCACTGAACCGGGCGACCTCGCCTCGCTCTTGGCGCGCTCCGGTTGGCGGTGGTCGGCACGTCAGGTGAGGTGGGCGTGCGTTTGGGGGCGCCGAGCGCAATCGGGCGCAGGGTGCCGGCCTTGATATGTGGCAGCAGCACCGGCGCCGTGATGCTCACTTCGTCGTCACGACCCCCGCGTCCTTGATCACCTTTGCCCATTTCTTGATTTCGCTGTCGATGAAGCCGCGGAAATGTTCCGGCGTGTCGCCGACCAGCGTCGCGCCCTGGGCTGCGAGCTTTTCCTTCACGGTCGGATCGGCCATCGCTTCGGTCGTGATCTTGTGCAAGGCCGCGACGATCGCCGACGGGGTGGCGGCGGGTGCCACCATGCCGTACCAGTTCTCGATGATCATGCCGGGCATTCCAGCCTCGGCTGTGGTCGGCACCTCCATCGCGGTCGGCGCCCGCTCAGGCGCGCCGACTGCGATCGGCCGCAGGGTGCCGGCCTTGATCTGCGGCAACAGCACCGGCAGATCGAGAAACGTCATCTGCACCTGCTGGCCAATCAAATCGTTCACCGCCGGCGCGGCGCCGCGGTAGGGGACGTGCACGATGTCGATATTGGCCGTCAGCTTGAGCAGTTCGCCCGCCAGATGCGGCAGGCTGCCGGGACCGGACGAAGCGAAATTCAGTTTCCCCGGCTGCGCCTTGGCGAGCGCGATCAGTTCTTTCATGTCCTTGGCGGGGACGTTGGTCGCAACCACCAGCATCTCGGGCACGGTTGCGACCAGCGTCACCGGCGCGAAATCCTTGAGCGTATCGTAGGCGACCCTTTCCATGCTCGGGCTGATGGCGAGGGCGCCCGCGCTCGAGATCGCGATGGTGTAGCCGTCGGGGGTGGCCTTTGCGACCGCGTCGGTGCCGAGCACGCCGCCCTGGCCGCCGCGATTGTCGATCAGCACCGGCTGCTTCGTAATCTCGGACATGCGCTGGCCGATCACGCGCGCGATGATGTCATTGGGGCCGCCGGCCGGGAACGGCACGACCAGCCTGATCGGTTTTACGGGGAAATCCTGCGCCGAGGCCAAGGCTGGCAACAATATGGCTGGCAACAATACAGGCAATGACAGCAGCGTCAGTCCAGCAAGCAGCTTGCTCAGCAGTCTCATGAATGCTCCCCAATCCCGCATCTATCGTGCGTTGGTGGGCATCGTACGCGATGAACTGCTCGATGCAAGGTCCCGCCGGTTGCGGCGGGAGCTAGGCCTCGTCAAAGCAGGAGTTCGTCCGCACGCGCGAGCCTGACCGATCGCTGCGTGATCAGATTGCTCCAGACCCAGTTGTGGTGACACTGACCGCGATGACGATCAATGCATCCATCGGGTTCTGCGAGGCTGTGCCCTAGCTGTTCAGCAATTTCATCGCCGCTTCGTGCACCCGTGGATCGCCCGCGGCGATGATACGGCCGCCGCTCTGGGCGGGCTTGCCTTCCCAGTTGGTGACGATGCCGCCGGCGCCGGTGACGATCGGGATCAATGCCGCGATGTCATAGGCCTTGAGTTCGGTCTCGACCACGAGGTCGAGATGGCCGGCCGCCAGCATGCAGTAGGAATAGCAGTCGCCGCCATAGCGCGACAGCTTTACCGCACTTTCGACCCGGCCGAAGATCTCGCGGTCGGCGGCATTCATCAACAGCGGACTGGTGGTGAACGAAGTCGCTTCCTTCAGCGACGCGCAGCGCCGTACGGTGAGCCGCCGCTCGCCGGATGGCCCGGAATACTGCGCCGAGCCGCTATCGCCGGAAAAGCGCTCGCCGATATAAGGCTGATGCATCATGCCGAACACCGGAGTGCCCTTGTGCAACAGCGCGATCAGCGTGCCCCAGATCGGAAATCCCGCGATGAAGGATTTGGTGCCGTCGATCGGATCCAGCACCCAGACATATTCGGCGTCCTCGCGCTCGTTGCCGAACTCCTCGCCGACGATGCCGTGCTGCGGAAAGTTGGCCTTGATCAGGCGGCGCATCACCGCTTCGGCGGCGCGGTCGGCCTCGGTGACCGGATCGAAATCGCTCGCGCTCTTGTTGTCGATCGAGAGCGAGGTCCGGAAGAACGGTAGAATGGTTTCGCCGGACGCGGTCGCGAGGCGGCCGATGAAGGCTGTGAAATCGATGACCGTCACGGCTGTCCCTTACCGGAATTGAAATGTCGCCTCTTGCCTAGCCCAATCTGCATCGCCGCGCACCGCCAACGGCGCGTTATTCCCATTCGTATTGCGAACCCGCTTTCGAATCGGCTTTCGAACATGCTTCGTTTAGGCGTGGATTTTTGGTTAGCTCTGCCATCACGAAGTTGCGAGTTTTGGCATACCAGCACTGCAGTGAACACGGAACTGATCGGGCCTTGACCTTAAGAGATTGATATTATTGGAATAAATTCCAGCTTTTGGCTGTGTTGCCGATTCGCCAGCCTGTTCCACTTTGGGCGGGAACCGAGCCAAAAACCCTTGCGTTTTGTGCAGCGCGGCCGCATATTGTTGCGGTGCGGTAGGGCCTGGCCCTATCGCTGCCCTCCTTGGGCGTTTCCTCCCTAGACTTGGGCCGCTTGTTCATTCAAGCGGCCCTTTTTTCTTTTGGGCCGTCTTTGATTTTGACGCGCCATCCGAGGCACACGTCTTCGCATGAACTTTCGAGATTCCGGATCGCCGCAGCGCGACGTCCGGAATGACGAAAAGCTACTCCGCCGCTGCCTGGAACGGCCCGAGATCCCCGAGCGGGACCTGCGCCAGCGCTTCGGCCAGCGCGGCGAAATCGGCGGCCACCTGGGCAAAGCGGGGCCCGCGCTCGCGCTGCCGCTCATCCATATAGACCGCGCGGTTGAGCTCGAGCTGCACGGTGTGCAATCCGCTGGCCGGGTTGCCGTAATGCTCGGTAATGAAGCCGCCGGCATAGGGTTTGTTGCGACCGATCGAATAGCCGAGCCCGCTCATGATTTCCTCGACGACATCGGGCAGCAGGCTGGCGCAACTGGTGCCGTAGCGGTCGCCGATCACGATATCGGGTCGCCGCGGCTCGTCGCGCGACACCCCGACCGACGGCATCGAATGGCAATCCACCAGGATCACGGTTCCGAACGCCTGATGGGCCTTGTTGATCAGCCGCCGCAGCGCCCGGTGATACGGCTTGTAGAGCGCCTCGATCCGCCCCAGCGCGTCGTCCACGGAAAGCCGCTCGCGATAGATTTCCTGCCCGTCGCCAACCACGCGCGGGATGGTGCCGAGGCCGCCGGCAACCCGCATCGAACGGGTATTGGCGAAGCTCGGCAGGCGTCCGGTGAACATCCGCGGATCGAGCTCATAAGGCTCGCGGTTCACGTCGACATAAGAGCGGGGGAAATTGACCCGGACCGTCGGAAAGCCCCGTTCGCTCAGGTCTGCGATCAATTCGTCCATGAACGAATCCTCGGAGCGGCGCAGCGCGGCGAGGTCGATCCGGGACGCGTTGAGAAATTCGAGCGGATAGACCGAGCCGGAATGGGGCGAGTTGAAGATGATCGGAGCCCGCCAATGCGCCGGCTCCACGATCTCGAACGGGGGCGACAGCTCGCCATCAAACTGGGTCATCGTGGGGCGTCGTCCCTTGAATGTCCGCATTCCCTTCTGCAGCGATCGATCATGCGACCGATTCTGCCGGCGAAGGGCAGGGCTTGTAAGGATGTATTGTCCGTAATCGTAATCATTCTGCCAAGGGAAAAAAGCCGCCGTCCTTCCTGGAAGTTGTCGCAAACGCCTGAAAAGCGCCGCCTTGATCGATCTTGGTACATTCCGCTGCGGAAATAGCACCGCTCGCCGCTGCCAAGAAGCCGTTACCTTTCACCCGAAATTTACCCTCTGGGGCGCTTAGTGTGCCAATGATCCTCCAAGCCGGATGCGACGACTGACCGCCATGCACAAGATCCTCCTCGCCGAAGACGACAACGACATGCGCCGCTTCCTGGTTAAGGCGCTGGAAAACGCGGGGTTTCAGGTTTCGCCCCACGACAATGGCATGTCGGCCTATCAGCGGCTGCGCGAGGAGCCGTTCGAGATGCTGCTGACCGATATCGTGATGCCCGAAATGGACGGCATCGAGCTGGCACGCCGCGCCTCGGAACTCGACCCCGACATCAAGATCATGTTCATCACCGGCTTTGCTGCGGTCGCGCTGAATTCCGATTCGGAAGCGCCCAAGAACGCCAAGGTGCTCGCCAAGCCGGTTCACCTCCGCGAACTGGTCAGCGAAGTGAACAAGATGCTGGCGGCCTGATTCGGCGTCAATTTCGCTCGAAATCACTCCAGAAATTACGTCCAAGCATCCTTGCCGGGGCGCTTTGGAGCCGATATACGGACCCCACCCAATACGAATAAAGCTGGAGCGGGACGATCGGTCGTCCCATTTCCAGGGCGCGTAGCTCAGCGGGAGAGCACTACCTTGACATGGTAGGGGTCACAGGTTCGATCCCTGTCGCGCCCACCAGCCTTCGCTTGCTTCGCAAGCTACGGCTCGGCAAGCCAAACTCAGTTCTATCGTAGCGAAGCAAGCGAAGGCTGCCGCGGCGTAGCCGCTAGGCGAAGGCGGGCTCGGCAAGCGATTCCCCCGGCAGCGCATTCAGCTCGCACGGCGCCCGGAAATCAAATCGAGCAGTTCCCGCGGATCCTTTGGAGGGAGATTGCCTCGCCAGGCTACGTGCTGATCAGGTCGTGCCAAGACCAGCGAACGATCGTAGATGCTGGCACTTTCGTTGGATGTGACATCCAGCAGCTTGATTGGCACCCGCGCGCGAGCCGCTTCCGACATCAAGTCCGAAACATCGACCGCGGTATCGAAGCGCAGGAGCGTGTAATCCGGACCAAGCGCGTCATAGAGCGAGCGTCCATCGTTCAACCAGATGTGCGGGACGCGACAACCCGGCACTGTAGAGGGAGTGAAGTCCGCCATGCCGTAGGTCGGCGGCTTTCCTTCGTCATACGCGATGATCGGCGATTTGTCGTAATAGTATCCAAAATTCAGCCCGCCGCAGCAGTACTGCTGAACATTCAGATCATAAGCCCTTTTGCCCAGCGCAATCCTTGCCTGCTCACCTGCCTCATCGTCGGCATCGATATTGTCAGAGACTTCGCTTCTCTGACGCGAAAGCGACAGGGCGTGGTTCATTGCAAACACGGATACCTGCTCGGTAATGGGCAAGCGTTCCGCCTCATGCGCGTCGAGGATGCCTGTCGGAGCCCAGCCCGACAGATGAGCTGCCAACAGCCAGGCCAGGTTGGCCGCATCGGCGATGCCGGCATTCATGCCGTATCCCGCCATCGGCACCCACAGATGGGCTGCGTCCCCGCAAATGAACGCCCGGCCTTCACGAAATTTATCCGCAACCAGTCGGCGGCCGATCCAGTCTTCCTTGCGAATAATCTCGTATGAAAAATCCGCGCCGACACCAAGGATCTTCCGCAGAGCCCAATCCCGGTCTACCGAATCAAACTCGTGCTCACCTGGCTTCAGATAGTTATGCACGAGCCATGTTTCGCGGCCGTCGATTGCATAGACGTTCCCGGAACGGACGGGGTTGAGAGAAAACGTGGCCCAGGCCGGCTTAAGATTGCTCATGGAGAGAAGCGAGGGAGCGCGGATATAGGTCGATTGAACGCGCTGAACCTCGGCTGTGCCGGATAGCGTGGCACCTATCGTCCTGCGAATGGCCGATCGTCCGCCATCGCACCCGACAAGGAAGTCGGCGCGTATCGTGATCGGCTGACTGCTATCAAGTTGGGTGCCTTGCGCGGTCACGCCCTCAGGCGTTTGTTCAAAGGAATTGATCTCAACGCGATTGAGCAGTGTGAGGCCGGCGATCGTCTCGGCGTGCGCGGATAGCGTCGGTTCGAGGTAGATTTGGTTGACCCGATGCGGGGGCTCGGCTGTCGGCCACCAGGTGTCTGGACCTCCATGAGCCGTATACCGTTCGCGTCGGCACGGAATAGGGATGCGTGACAGCTCCCTGCCAGCAAAGCTGACCCGATACGAAACGTCATTGGGGTAGTCGGCAGGCAGGCCGGCCTCCCGGATCGCCTTTGCGACGCCGAGACGCCTGAAAATTTCCATGGACCTCGCCGAGACGTGATTGCATTTCACGCTTGGAGGCTCGCCCTTGTGCCGCAGCTCGGCAACGACTGTTCGGATTCCGCGGCTGGCAAGATCCATCGCGAGGGTCAGTCCGACCGGACCTCCGCCAACGACAAGAACTTGAGTCTCAACCGGATCAGTCATGAGGCGCACCCCTCACTACTGGGCTATCTTGATGTTGCCGTCGCGTGCGACTGCCTTCCAGCGTTCAAGATCGGCCGCGATGATGCGCGAAAACGCTTCCGAGGAATTGCCGACCGAATCGATGTTGAGCAATTTGAGGCGGGAGACAACGTCTGGCAGCCGCGCAATGCGGATGAATTCGGCCTCCAGCTTGGCGACGATTTCGGGCGGTGTCGCAGCCGGCACGAAAATGCCGCTCCACAGCACCGCTTCGACGTCGGCGCCGGCTTCCTTCATGGTCGGCACATCCGGCAGACTCTCCACCCGCTTCGGCGCAGCAACCGCGAGCGCGCGGGCAAGGCCGCCGTTGACCTGGCTGGTCACCGGCCCGGCATCGGCGATGGTCGCGGTCACTTCTCCCGAGATGACAGCGGTAACGGAATCGTTGGCCCCCTTGTAGGGGATCATCTGCATCGGCACGCCGGTCTTCTGCTTGAACAGCTCGGTCGCGAGCTGGAAGGCCGCGGAGGAGCTTGAGTAGTTCGCCTTGTCGGGATTGGCTTTGGCGTAGGCGACAAGATCGGCCAGTGATTTAAACGTAGATTTCGCATTGACGATCAGGATCAGCGGAAACGATCCGAGCTCGGACACTGGCTTGAAATCCCGCATCGTGTCGTAGTTCAGCTTCTCGTAGACGGCGGGATTGATCACCATGGCGCCGCTGGCGCCGACCAGCAGCGTGTAGCCGTCGGGCGCCGATCGCGCGACGTATTCGGTGGCCAGGATCGCACCTGCGCCGGGCTTGTTCTCGATGATGACCGGCTGGCCGAGACTTTCCGACAGTTTTTGCCCGAAGACACGCGCGATGATGTCGTTGCCGCCGCCCGGCGTGAAACCGACGACGATATGAATTGCCCGCGTCGGGTATTGGGCCTGGGCGAGAGCAGGCACGCGACCGAAGAAGCTCAAACAGAGGGTGGCGAGCGCCACGCGGCAAAGGGTCTTCATTTTGTTTCCTCCTGGGCAATTATTTCGTTAGTGCTCTTGGCGGCACCGCGGACAAAATTTGGGCCGCTACAGCGGCGTGATCTGGACATGCAGGACGGCAGCGATTCCGCCGTCGACAGCGGCGAGGCAGCGATCGACGGCCGCGGCGAGGTCATCCGGCTCGTTGACGAATTCAGCGTGCGCGCCGAACGCGCGGCCAATATCGGAGAAGTTTCGCTGCTCGCCCTGCCGGCCCGAGCGCAGTTGCGATTGAAACGAATTGGTCTCGGCGGCGATGCCCTTCGGATAGACCCGCTGCACCGACGACTTGACCGCCTGCCAGCCGCCATTGTCGAGGACGACCGTCAGAATCGGAATCTGATATTGCTGGGCGACGGCGAATACCGAATCCGGCGAGGAAAAATGAAAGCCGCCGTCACCGATGATCTGCACGATGCGTCGCTCCGGCTGCGCCAGCTTCAGGCCCAGCGCCATGCCGCCGCTGAAGCCAAGCCCTCCGCCGGCGAGGCCGACATAGCTGTGCGGCCGCGTGCGGCGGATATGCTCCTGCACCAGCGGTGCATTGCGGATCGCTTCGTTGACGACGATATCGTCCTGCGAGATCGCACGGTTCAAGGTCGCGAACAGGTAGGCCGCGCTGATCGCTCCAGGCGCGCCCTTGTTCGTTGCGGCGGCTACCCGCCGCTTGTCCGCTGCCTCGCGGGCACCGCTCCAGCCAGCAATGCGGTCGACGACGCGCTTGCGATAGCCGTCATCCGCGCGCGCCGCGACCACCTCGAGCACCTGCCGCAGCACCGTCGCGCAATCGCCCTGCACCCTGATGTCGGTCGGGAATCCCCACATCGGGAAATCCGACTTCAACGGATCGATGTCGATCTGGATCCAGTCGATCTCTTCGACGCGCTTGGCGTATTGCGGCACAAAGGGCACGTCGGTATCGAGCAGCAGTCCGACATCGGCCTGTTCCAACAGCGGCGACGGATCGAAACCGGCGAAGCACGGCGAATCCTGCGAAACATTGAGGTCGATCGAATTGAACTCCGCGATCCGGATGCCGCAGGCAAGCGCGAGGCGCTCCAGCGCCGCGACCGCGTCGGCATTCCGCCCGAGATAGGCCGTCAGCGCGATTGGATTTTCCGCCGTCATCAATCGTGTGGCGATGGCATCGACGCGAGCAGGATCGATGCCACCGGCGACCACGCCGCCATAGCGGGCGGAGTTGTACGCCGGCATCTGCGTTTCGTCCCATTCCTCGGCCAGCGTCTCGCGCGGCAGCATCATGTAGACCGGCCCGGGTGGATCGCTGTGCATGAAGGCGCCGGCGCGGGCGAGCGCTTCCTTCACGACGACGCCGGAGGGCAGCGAATACTCCCATTTGACATAGGGCCGCACGATGCTGGCGATGTCGAAGGGTTCCTGCACGAAGTGTACATAGGTGTCGCGCGATCCCGTCAATTCGCCATGCAGCGTGAAGGGTGCGCGTCCAGCAAACAGCATCACCGGCAGCCGGTACCGAAACAGGTTCTGTATAGCCATGCAGGCATTGGCAGTCCCGGCGTCGACATGCACGAACACCGCCTGTCCCTTGCCGGTCGCCAGCGCGTAGCCGCCGGCCATGTGAACGGCGACGATCTCGTGCGGGCAGAGGATGACTTCCGGATGCTTGCGGCCTTCGCGGTCCCAGCGCGCGATCTCCTCGATCAGCGAGACATGATCGGTGCCGAGATTGGCGAAGATATAGTCGACGCCGAGGTCGACGAGACCTTCGAGGAAATAATGCGCGGCACTGTGGCGGCTCATGGCCTTTTCCTTGTGTTCCCTTGTCGGCCTTCGGCCTGTTCTTGGTTCGACGACGGATCTGGCGTGATCTGTCAGGGGTGGCCGCCGACCACGCGACGGATGATGCCAGCGGCGTCGGTAACATCGCCATCCGAATCCCAGGCGACAAACTGATCGGGCCGGACCAGTACGAGCGCCGCCTCGTAGAATTCCCGCGCTTCCACGGTGTCGTCCCTGACCAGCTTCAGTGGTACGCCGCTGGTCTGGGCGGCGCGCCTGATCGAGGCGGTGGCGGCTTCCGGCGCGCCAAAATCGAGCAGCGTAAATCCTTCGCCCAGTTCCTCGAAGACATTGCGGCCTGACGTGAGCTGGCGCGGCGTCAGATGATGGCCGGCGCGCGCCGCGAATTGATGTGACCCGATCGCACTGCAGGCGGCGCCAGGCGTACCTGCGACGACCGAGGAGCCCTCGTAATTCGGCTCGAACGAATTCACTTCCGAATGCGCACCGGACGAGCGCGCCTGCCATTCGGCTTCGAACGCATCCTTGTCGGCCGCAGGATCGAACTTGGCTAAGAATTTCCGGTCGCTTTCGATCGCCTTCTCGATGAAATCCTGCGCGGTGGACGCGAATACCGGGCGCCGTTCCTCGCCGTAGGAATCCAGCAGGTGCGCTCCGGCCCAACCTTGCAGCGCCGCCGCAAGTTTCCAGCCGAGATTGGCGGCGTCTTCGAGGCCGGTGTTGATGCCGTAACCGCCATAGGGCGGATGACTGTGCGCGGCATCGCCGGCAATGAAAACTCGCTCCATGCGATATTGATCCGCGATCGCGACGCGCAGGTCCCAAAAGCCGATGTGCTCGAACTCGACGTCGAACTCATCGCCGACCGCTCCATGCAGGAGGCCGCGGAAATCGAAATTGTCTTTTGTCGTACCGAGCGGCACCGGCGCATGAAAGAACCAGGTGGTGCCGAGATCGACGCGGCCGAAGAACTTCCAGTAGCCCTTCAGGTCGGGATGCAGCACATTATAGAAAGACTTGTTGGGAAAGCGCTCCAGCAATCTGTGCAGGCCAGTCGAGCGGAACACCAGCAGCACCATCAGCCGGTCGTGGTCGGTCAGAGTCTGGGTGATGCCGGCAGCCTGGCGCACCAGCGAGCGGCTGCCGTCACAGCCGACCACATAGTCTGCCCGCAGCGTGCGTTGCCGATCGCTGTTGCGCTCGGCAATCGTCACCTGCCCGCCCTCGGCGTCCTGCGTGATGCCGGAAGCGCTCCAGCCGTAAATTGTTTCGACGTTCTGCAACTGACTCAAGCGGTGCCGCAGCACGGCCTCGGTGGCGTATTGCGGCAGCCGTTCGTTATCCGTGAAGTAATAGGGCCGCACCAACTCGCGCTGGAGCCAGTCATACCGGTATCCGCTCAGCAGCGTGCCATAGGACGTCATGCCGCCGATGCCGTAGTTGGGCGGGATCGTCCGCGCCGCCCGAAGCTCCGCCTCCGCGCCCCAGAAGTAAAAGTGCTCAAGGGTGCGCTGGGTCAGGTTTTGCCCCTTCGGGATCGGCTGCGGGCTGACGTAGCGCTCGACCAGAACGCAGCTGACGCCGCGCTGGCCGAGGTCGATCGCAAGACCCAGACCAACCGGTCCGCCTCCGACAATGACGACTTGCGTGGTTGATTCGGTGGGCTTGCTCATTTTTGCTTCTTGCGATCGGCGTGACTGGCGCGCAGGCGGCGGAAAATGAGAGCAGGTTAGGCCCAAGTCAAGCATAATCTCATAATATAAGATTTTGCTTAGGGTTTCCCGCTCGCCTGATCGGCTGAAATCTGGGACGCCACGCGCCGGACCTCGGCCCCGATTTGATCGATCTGCGCGCCTGTTACGAGATTGCCGGCAATGGTGACGCAGACGCTGGCAACCGGATAATCGCGATCGTCGACAACAGGCGCGGCGATGCCTACGGCGCCGGGCGTAACCTCGCCATAGGCGACGCAAAAGCCGGCTTTGCGGACCTTCCTCAGGCTTTTCAGGACATCATCGGCGGTGTCGCCGAGACCAACCGCGCGCAGATCGGCGAGATTGCGCTCGATCAGCGGCACCAAACGCGGCCGCGGCAGCAGCGCCAGGATCGAGCGCGCGATCGCGCCGCGCCCGAGCGGCATCGGCCGGCCGCGTGGATAGGAACTGATCGGGTTCCTGGTGGAGGATTCAGAGGCAACGCAAAGAATCTTGCTGCCGTACCAGCGCAAGACCATGGCGGTGCAGGAATAGGCAGCCGTTAGCTGCTTCAGGTAAGGCACGCCGAGCAGCACCAGCGGGTCGGAGCGGCGCGTCAGATAATCCATCTCGACGACCTTCGGTCCCAGCGTGACGCCGGAGTTGCGGGTCGACATCAGGAAGCCGGCGTCTTTCAGGGTCTTCAGATAGCGGTAGAGCGTCGGCCGGCTGTAGCCGAGCTCGCGCATCAAGTCCTCGGGCGTCCATTCCAGCCGCTCCTCGGAAAACACCTCGAGTACCGCAAGCACCCGTTCCAGGCTGTTCTTCGGCTTCATGCTTCAAGCCGCATGGTCTGACTTCGCTCCAGTTTCGGCGTGCGGCCCGCGTTGGTCCTGCTTTGGACCAGATACTTTTTCCGATCCGGCAGAATCAATCTTGAACTGGCGCCGATAGGCGCATATACATCATAATCTCATATTAAGAGATTTTTATAAAGAAAGGTCCGCGGGGCGATCAGCAGCGGGCAAAGTATGGGAGGATATTGTGGCGATCGATTCCGCAAGCGGCCTGCATTCGCGCCGTACGGTGCTGGGGATTCTCGTCGCGGCCTTTGCCCCTCTGATGCCCGGCCTGGTTTACGGGCAGTCGCAGCAACCAATCCGGCTCAACGTCCCCTTCTCGCCGGGCACAGGGCCAGACCTGCTCGCGCGCATCCTCAGCGAGGAACTGCGGCAGCGCTGGAATCACCCCGTGATCGTTGAGAACAAACCCGGCGCCAGCGGCAACATCGGCACGCAGGCCGCAGCGCGCACTGCGCCTGATGGCCAGAACCTGCTGGTGACCGTCAATACGTTCGTGATGAATGCGAGCCTTTATCCGACAATGCCCTACGATCCTGAGAAGGATTTCGTACCGATCGCCGAGATCGCAACGGGTGCTTTGGCGCTCGTTGTTCATCCTTCGCTCAACGTCAACACACTTGCGGAACTGATCGCACTCGCCCGCAGCAAACCGGGCGAGATCAACTATGCTTCTCCCGGCCGCGGCACACCACAACATCTCGCCATGGAGCTGTTCAAGCTCACGGCGCAGATCAACCTGACGCACATTCCTTATTCAGGGTCGGCCGGCGCGGTGAAGGATCTTGCGGGCGGACACGTCTCGGCCATGTTCCTGCCGGTCCATACCGCGCTTCCACTCGCAGAAACCGGACAAATCCGTATCCTCGCTGTGGGCAGCCAAAAACGGACGCCGCAGGCGGCGAACGTGCCAACGCTCGCAGAACTAGGTGTCACCGACTTCGATGTCGATTTGTGGTACGGCGTTCTTGCTCCAGCCAATACGCCGAAAGAGATCGTCGACCGCTACAATGCGGTGTTCAACGAGATACTCGCGGAGCCGAACGTTCGAGCGCTTCTCGGCAAGCAAGGCTTGATCGCGCAGGGCGGCCCGCCTCAACGCCTGGCAGAACTGATCGCCAAGGATCGCCCGCGCTGGGCCAAAGTCGTCAAGGACGCGCAGATCACTGCAGAGTAGCGTGAAAGAGTCCAACAAGGCGCGCGTCGAAGAGCGCGTCAGGCGAAAGGTTTCCGGCGTCGATTGAATGATGCGAAAGCGTAGACGGACTGTCTCTCAAGAATGACGCAACCTCACGCCGGTAACCCGGCCTTTAGAAGGCCGGTCTCATGGCGCCGGCGATCGGCCTCCTGCTTGTAGTGCTGGGTGGCGAGATAGGTGGCCACCGAGAAACCCGGCTCGAGCTTCACGACCTCGGCAGCATGCGCGGCGGCTGCCACCGCGTTGCCCATTTGCGCGAAGGTTGCAGCGAGGAACGCGTGATGCGTGTAGTCGGGCCGCGTGATCCGCGCGAACGCCTCGGCGGCTTCGGCGAATTTCTCGGCGCAATAGCACGCGCGACCCAGGTGATTCCAGAACCGTTCCGGGTGGTACGGGTTGAGGCGCATCGCCTTCCTGATCCAGTCGATCCCCTCTTCCGGCCGTCCCAGCCAGGTCAGAAACTCGCCCTGCTGCACCACGACGATATCGTAGTTGGGATTGAGTGCGAGTGCCCGCTCCTGATGGTAGGCCGCCCGGTCATGATCGTCGCGCGTCAAGTTCACGGCGGCCAGGATGCGGTGAACGTCGCTGTCGTTGTCATCGAGCGCCAGCGCGATCTGCAACTCGTCAGCCACCTGCTGAAAGGTGGCGTCGCGATCCGCGCACCATCCATAGACCCAGGTCTGGCCCAGCACGCAGGCCTTCCAGGCGTGCGCGTGCGCGTAATTCGGATCGAGCGCGATGGCGCGGTTGAGGAGAGACTGCGCCTCCGCATTGTCTTCCCGTCGCGAGCGGTGGTGCAGCACTTTGGCGGCGAGCACGCATTCATAGGCCGCCATGTTGTCGGTTCGCTGGCGCTTCGCGCGTTCCTGCGTAGCGGCCTCGACGCGGCCGGGAAGCGTGCTGACGATCGCCCGGGTCACCTCGTCCTGGATCGCGAAGATATCCTCGAGCTTGCGGTCGTAGCGTTCGGCCCAGACATGCCGGTCGGTTTGCGCGTCGATGAGCTGCACGGTGATGCGGACGCGATCGCCGACCTTGCGCACGCTCCCCTCGAGGACGTATTCGACGTCGAGCTCGCGCGCGACCTCCTGCACCTTCACGGCTTTGCCCTTGTGCACGAAGGTCGAGTTGCGCGAGATGACGAGAAGGTCGCGGAAGCGCGACAGCTCGGTGATAATGTCCTCGGTGAGGCCGTCCGCAAAAAATTCCTGCTCCGGATCGCCGCTCATGTTGACCAGCGGCAGCACGGCGATGGACGGCTTCCTCGTCGTGATTGTCGCCGTCGCGCCGTCCTTGCCGCTCTCCGGCGCCGCAGCGGCATCCGGCTCGAGTCGTACCCGAAAGACGTGGATCGGGCGGGTGATGTTCTTGACGTTCTGCTCGCCGATATCCTCAAAGGCGATGTCATCGAGCCGGTGGTTGACTTGATCGCGCACGGCGCCCGAGACGCAGATGCCGCCGGGCTCGGCGAGCACCTCGAGACGCGCCGCGACGTTGACGCCATCGCCGAAAATATCGTTGTCCTCGATGATCACGTCGCCCAGATTGATGCCGATGCGGAACTGGATCCATCGCGCCGGGGACACATCGGCATTGCGCAGCGCCATCCGGCGCTGGACTTCGGCAGCGCACGACACCGCATCAACGACACTGCGAAACTCCACCAGCATGCCGTCACCGGTCGTCTTGATGATGCGGCCGCGGTTCTTGGCAATGGAGGGATCAATGAGCTCAAGCCGGTGGGTCTTGAGGCGCGCAAGCGTCCCCGCCTCGTCGACCTCCATCAGCCGGCTGTAACCGACCATGTCGGCGGCAAGGACCGCTGCGAGCCTTCGCTCGGGTCCGGGCGCTTCCATTTTCCGCCTCGCTGAGCGGCAGTCTAGCAGATTTGCCGCATGGGCCAAGGATGCATCCGGGATGCAAGTATGCATCCGGGATGACGGCAGCCGCAGTTCAATCTCAAGCAGCAGGAAGGTGGGTCCTGCAATTACGCCGGATCTGGCCGGGCGAGTAGGACGGCGAGAACCGCGGGCGACTTGAGCACCGCGAACTTCTCTCGCGCGCTGAGAAAGCCCGCCGCCTCCTCGAAGGTTTCAGCATCGTCGATTTTTGCGCGTGCAATCGCGAGATGCGGATCGACCTCGCCGCGCTTTCGTGGCCGTTGCCCGGAAAGATTGTTCAGATGCGCGTTGAGCAGCGCGGCATCGCGCCGTAATTCGTGCAGCGGGCAGGCGAGCGGCGAATGCGGCGCGCTGGCCAGTTCATTGGCCCTTGCCAGTACCGGTGGCGGCGCGGTCTGCTCCGGGGTTTTGAACAACCTGGACCTGCGGTTCGGGCCCGACGATGATGACAATATTGCGATCGGTATGGAAAGCAGCAGGCCGAGGATCACCGGCGTCATCCAGAGCAGCAATGGCAGCGAGACCGCATAGGCGGCGACCGCCATGGCGATCCCGACCAAAGTCGGCACCGAATAGGTACTGACCGTGTCACGGTGCGAGACCGCGCCATCGTCGCGGCGCTGAACCTGCCAACCGGCATCGCGCCCGAACAGGATTTCACCGACGGCGGACGACTGGAAGATCATCATGACCGGTGCGGTCAGGCCCGAAAGAATGGTTTCGGCAATGATGCCGGCAAGCACGAGCAGACCGCCGCCGAATTTCCTCCGCATGTCGGCATCGGTCAGCAGCACGGCGAAGGCCAGCAGCTTCGGCGCGATCAGCATGCCCATCGTGCCTGCGAACACCCATGCCGCCAGGACCGGATCCTGTGCCGGCCATTGCGGGAACAGCGAATATCCTTTCGGGAAATATTCGGGCCGGACGAACTGCGCCTGCAGCGAGACCAGGATTCCGAATACGAGAAAAATCAGCCAGAGCGGCGCGGTGAGGTACGATCCGATTCCCGTTAGCAGATGAAGCCGCGATACCCAGTGAAAGCCGCGGGTCGGCAGCAGCGCCAGATGCTGCAGATTGCCCTGGCACCAACGTCGGTCGCGGGCGGCGAAATCCGATAGCGTGGGCGGAGATTCCTCGTAGCTTCCGCGAAGCGTAGGCGCCATGTGGATCGCCCAGCCGCCGCGCCGCATCAATGCCGCCTCGATGAAGTCGTGACTCATAATATGCCCGCCGAACGGCTTGCGTCCCCTGAGTTCGGGCAGCCCCGCATATTGCGCAAAGGCGCGGACGCGAATGATGGCGTTGTGTCCCCAGTAGTTGCCTTCCGAGCCGTGCCACCACGCGATTCCCGCCGCCAGCATGGGTCCGTATAATCGCCCGGCGAATTGCTGCCAGCGCGCGAACAGCGATTTCGCATTGACGATGACAGGCAGGGTCTGAATCAGCGCAGCTTTCGGGTGCGTTTCCATGGCGGCTACGAGGCGAATGATGCTGTCGCCGGTCATCAGACTGTCGGCGTCCAGAATCAGCATGCACTCATATTTGGAGCCGAACCGCCGGACCCACTCCTCGATATTGCCCGACTTGCGCGCGGTGTTCTCGGGGCGGTGGCGATAGAAGATCGCGGCCGCGCTGCCGACGTCCTGTCGCAGCTTCAGAAAGCATTTTTCCTCGGCGATCCAGGTCGCGGGATCGGTGGTGTCGCTCAGCACGTACCAGTCGAACCGCGCGCGGTGTCCGGTCTCCTCGACCGATTCATAAGTTGCGCGCAATCTCGCCAGCACACGATAAGGGTCCTCGTTGTAGGTCGGCAGCAGCATCGCGGTGCGGCTGTAGATCGCGGGCAGGGGAGCCTTGGGGTCGATGCCGAGCTCATCCTTCTTCCTGGTTAGCAGGACGAAGAAACCGGCAAGCGCCGACATGAAGGAGAAGGCGATCCATGCAAACAGCAGCACGAACAGCACGAGGATGATCGACTCCAGGACCGTGACACCGCCGACCTGAAGCACTCGGTACATCTCATAACAGCCCGCCGCGGTCAGGATCGCAGTGCCGGTTAGCACGAAGGCGCGGCGGACCCACAGCGGCGCAAAGTTGGGCGCCGGTGGCGGCTCGAATCGCCGCAACGCCTGCACCGCCATATCCGTTGGCGATTCCGGGGGAAGGAAATCGTTCAGCGGAATATCGGCAGCGCCGGTCGTTCCGCGGGCTTTCGCTACGGTGTCCATCGATAAACCCAGACCTCCGATACCGGCTCGCTCTCCTGCATGAGCGATGCGCGGATTTCGACGGGGGTCTTTTCCTTCAACAGCTCGAAGCTCAATCGCCAGCCGCCGGTCGCCGGGTTTGGCTGGGTGACGATGTTCTGGATCTTTGCCTTCTCGGCCGTCACAACGCCGCGCAGAATTTTCGGATCTACCGATTTTAGCCTCTCGCCGGTCACGTCGAGCACGAAGATCGTGGCGTTGTCGCCTCTTGCGCCGACTCCGGTACGGGAAAATCGCGCGAGCGAAGTGGGCTTCGGCGTATCCGGTCCCCAGTGCAAACGATAGGTGTAGGTGTGCTCGCCCTTGGCGGCCAAGGCGGCCTTGGGAAGCCAGAACGAGGCAATGTTGTCGTGAATCTCTTCCTTGGTGGGGATTTCGAGCAGCTTCACCGCGCCTTCGCCCCAATCGCCGATCGGCTCCGCCCACAGGCTCGGCCGGCGCTCGAAATTCGATTCCAGGTCCTGGTAGGCGGCAAAATCCTTCTGACGCTGCATCAGGCCGAAGCCCCGCGGGTTGAGATCGGCAAACGAGGATACTTGCAGATCCGTCGGATTATGCAGCGGCCGCCAAAGCTCCTCGCCGCGGCCGTTGAAGATCGTAAGCCCATCCGAATCATGGACCGAGGGACGGAAGTCCTCGACGTCCTTGCGGTCGTTCGGTCCGAAGAAGAACATGCTGGTCATCGGGGCCAGGCCGGCATGAGTGAGATCCACGCGCGGATAGATCGCCATCTCGACATCGAACACGGTGGTGTCGCCGGGCCGAATGGTGAAACGATAAGCCGCGGCCGCGCTCTCGCTGTCGAGCAGCGCATGCACGACGATGGAATTGGCGCCTGCTGCCGGCTTCTCGATCCAGAACGTCTTGAAGAACGGAAATTCTTCGCCCTTGGCTTCGCCGGTGTTGATCGAGAGGCCACGTGCCGAGAGTCCGTAGAGTTGGCCCTTGGCCACGGCGCGGAAATAGCTCGCGCCGAGAAACACGCAGACTTCGTCATAATAGTCGGGCTTGTTGATCGGCGCATGCAGCCGAAAGCCGGCAAAGCCGAGGTCTACGGCCGGGCCCGGCGGCGTCGTATCACCAAACGAAAACAGGTCGGGCTGGTAGGCGATTTTTGATGCCTGCCCGTCCTTCACTTCGAAGATGTCGACCCGGTTCTTGTAGAAGAACCCCCGATGGAAGAACTGCGCCTCGAAGGGAAGTTTTTCGCCGCGCCAGAGCGCGCGCTCGGGCAAGAAGCGGATCGCCCGATAATGGTCGTAATCGATGTTAGCGAGATTGTCGGGCAGCTTCTCGCTCGGAGCCTTGTACGGCTTGCTTGCGAGGTCGCGCGCTATTTGCCGCACGATGGATCGGTCGAATGGCGCCGGCTGGGCACGGGCGAGGGACAAAAGCCCCGGCGCCACCCCAGATACCAACGGCAACGCGGAAGCAGCGAGGAAATCCCTGCGATTCACGAAACAACCTCGCGGTTACTAACGGCGACCCTCGGCAACGCAGTGCACGCGCGGCAGTTCCGCGCTTCGGAACAGACCTGCCGGTTTTTCCCGATGCCTAAAATCCGGTCAGGCGGGCCGTGCTAGCTTCGCAGCGTGTTGCTTATCCGCGTAACCACACTGTCCCACTGGCGCTTTTCCGCGGCGGGATAGTTGATCAGTACGCAGTTCATGGTGCCGTTGGCACGGTTGCAGCGATTGTACCAGATCCGGTCTTTGCGAATGCTGGACACGACAAAGAAATCAGACGTGATCCGCTTGTAGATGATGCCGGCAGGCGGCCGCTGCTTGGCCAGGAACGTGGCCGGCGAATCGTTCTCGGGATTGGGAACGGACTGCACCGTCAGGTCGGCGCGGCGGTCTTCTGTGAAAAACCGTCGCCCGGTTCCACCCTCGGGCGGTCCGGCGTCGCTGGTGAAGATCGAGACCGGCATGTCGACGCTGGTCCCGGAACTCGGGATCTCATACCGCCGCCATTCGGCGTCGCCGGCAAAGGCAAGCGCGGGAGCGAAGATCAAAATGCTGACGATGAACAAGCGCGGCGTACGCATGGAACGATCTCCGGTTCGATTCGAGATAATCGAATCGATCGAGGTTCGTTCCAGCTCCGGACATTTCTAGGGCGCAGCCTCGCCCGCGATATGTTTCCCCGCGATGTAGCCGAATGTCAGCGCGGGCCCGAGCGTGATGCCGGCGCCGGGATAGTTGCCGCCCATGATGCTCGCCATGTCGTTGCCGGCGGCATAAAGGCCTGCGATCGGCTGGCCGTGTTCGTCCAGCGCACGGGCGTGTGCGTCGGTCCTGATGCCGGCATAGGTGCCGAGATCGCCGATCACCATCTTGATCGCATAAAACGGTCCGTCCTTGATCGGCGCGACGCAGGGGTTCGGGCCGTGCAGCGCATCGCCCTGGTAGCGGTTATAGGCGCGCGAGCCCTTGCCGAAGGCGGGATCGCGGCCTTCCGCGGCGGATGCGTTGAACTCGGCGATCGTCGCCTCGAGCCCTTGTCGATCGATGCCGGTGCGGTCGGCGAGTTCGGCGAGCGTCGTACCGCGCTTGAGATAGCCGGTCGCGAGATGATGGCGCAGCGGCATCGGAAACGGCGGCACGCATCCAAGGCCATATTTTCGCAGCGCGCGGTGATCGCACAGGAGAAACGCCGTGATCTCCTCGCCGGGCTTGGCCGCCTTCACCATCGCCTGCACGAAGTCGTGGTACGAATTGCCCTCATTGGCGAAGCGCCTGCCATCGCGCATTACGGCGATGACGCCGGGTTTGGCGCGGTCGATGAAATGCGGCATCACGCCCTTGCTGCCGTCCTTGCGCTCGGTGATCGAGACCGGCACCCAGGCCGCCGCGTTCGGCAAATTGTCCTCGATGCGGCCGCCGGCAGTCTCCGCCAACCGCAATCCATCGCCGGTATTGCCGGGCGGGCCGGGCGAGAAATGTTCGGTGCCCTCGGGGGCATGCGGGAATTTCACCTTGCGCCTTGCGACATCATGCGGAAAGCCGCCGCACGCCAGCACGACGCCACGCTTTGCATTGACGCGGACCAGCTTTCCATGGCGTTCGACGACCGCGCCGCGCACCGCGCCGTCCTCGACGATCAGTTCGTGCACCGGCGACGACAGCCACAGCGGTATCTTCAGGTCGAACGCCGATTTGGCGAGGCGGCCTGCGAGCGCATTGCCGTTGGTCAGCGTCATGCCGCGGCCGTGGCGCAGCACGTCCATCGCATGCTTCGACAGGCGCTTCGTCACATAGATCGCCGAGGTGAGCGATTTGGTCGCGCGCATGAAGTGGACGATGTCCTTGCCCGATCCCAGCATCATGCCGAACACCGTGAGTTCGGGGAGGGGATTGCCGAGGGTCTTGACGTGCTCGCCCAGTTCGCGGCCGTCGAACGGTCGCGTCACCATCGAGCGGCCACCCTGCGTCCCGCCGGGCGCTTCCGCATGATAATCCGGAAAGGTCAGCGGCATGTCGAAGCGCACCGCCGTCTTGCTGGTGAAAAAATCCACCGCTTCGGGACCGGCGGAGAGAAACGCATCGACGCGCGCAGCATCGAAACTGTTGCCGGCCTCATGCCGCAGATAGGTCCGCGCCTGGTCGGGCGCTTCGACAATGCCCCAGTCTCGCGCCAGCGAGGTGCCGGGAATCCAGAGCCAGCCGCCGGAGCGGGCTGTGGTGCCGCCGAAGCGCGGTTCCTTCTCGACGATCAAAACATTGAGTCCGTGATGCCCCGCGGTGACCGCCGCCGACATCCCGGCGCAGCCGGAGCCCACCACCAGCACGTCGCATTCGTAGGTTTCTTGTTCGTTGCCCGCCACGCGATCCGCCTCGTTCTCTTCCCTTGGGTGGTCATTTGGATGGGGATTGAATTATCTGTCAATCGCGCTGCTGCTTCCCTTCTCCCCTTGTGGGAGAAGGTGCCTTGCCGAAGGCAAGGCGGATGAGGGGTTCTCTCCGCGGAGACAGACCCCTCATCCGTCTCGCTGCCGCTGCGCGTCCGCGATCCACCTTCTCCCACAAGGGGAGAAGGGAAGGGCGGGCTGCCTCAATTCCCCGTCTCGAACGAGCAACTGGCGCCGCCGCCCGCCTTCTGCCTGATCTCCGCAGGGTCGAGCGTGCAGTTGAGCTTCGAGAGGCTTTCGAACACCGATCCGGCGGCACCGTCAGGCGGCACGCCGGCCATGGCTTCGGTCGCAAAGATTTCGCTTGCTCACCGGCCGGTGATGGTTTGCTTGTTGCCCTTGAACGTCAGTTCGCAGGAGCGCGCGGTGATGTCGACATTGCTGACCCGGCAAACGATCTTGTCCGCGGTGACCGAAATCTTCTTGGCGTAGCGCACGCCGCTCTGTCCGACGAAAAATGCCGAGACGGCTTCCCGCTCATCCGCGGTCAGCAGCGGGGAATACAGTGCCACGACGCCTGCGAGCGCCAGCGCCGCCGGTCCGTTGGCGGTTGCCGAGGCGGCCGATGCGGTGGATGCAGTTGCCGTGAGAAGCGAGATGGCGAGAACGGCCAGCCTGCCGGATTTCATTTTCATTTCATCCCCCAAATTGACGCGCGCGCGTTGCGCGAACATTTGGAGGAGGTTCGATTTGTCTGTCAATCGAGCTGGCTTCCTCCCTTCTCCCCTTGTGGGAGAAGGTGCCTTGCCGAAGGCAAGGCGGATGAGGGGTTCTCTCCGCGCAGACAGACCCCTCATCCGTCTCGCTGCCGCTTCGCGTCAGCGATCCACCTTCTCCCACAAGGGGAGAAGGGAGCGCGCCGTGCATTCAGGGCAGGGCGGCCCCCCACAGTAAAGCGCTTGCGCCGCTTTGCTATCAGCGGCACATTTGCAAGCGCGACGCCAAGATCGCCGAGACGAAAAGCCTGAGGAAGCTCCATGGCGGCCACGCGGATCGACTGTGATATTCATCCCGCCGTGGGCGGAACCCGCACCACGCTGCTGCCCTATCTCGACGACCATTGGAAAGAGCAGGTGGTCAGCCGCGCCATCGATGGCCTCGACCTTAACTCGTATCCCCCCAACATGCCGTTCTCGGGCCGCGCCGATTGGCGCCCGGCCAATGGCAAGCCGGGCTGCGAACTCGCGATGGTGCAGCGCGGCGCGTTCGACCAACTCGGTTCGAGTCATGCGATCTGCAACGTCGTCTACGGCGCGCAGGCGGTGTTCGATCCCTACATGGCGGCCGGCTTCTGCAAGGCGATCAACGACTGGATCGCCGCCGAATGGCTTTCGAAGGACCCGCGGCTGAGCGCGTCGATCGTCGTGCCGATGCAGGCGCCTGATCTGGCGGTGGAGGAAATCGAGCGCAGAGCCAGCGACAACCGCTTCGTCTCCGTGCTGGTGCTGGCGCAGGGCGAGACGCTGCTCGGACGCCGACATCACTGGCCGGTCTGGCAAGCGGCCGCGAAGCATAAGCTCCCGGTCGCGATCCATGCCGGCAGCGCCTACCGCACCGCGCCGAGTTCGATCGGCTGGCCGTCTTATCGCTACGAATATTATCTCGCCGAAGCGCAGGCGTTTCAGGCCCAGATATTGAGCCTGATCTATGAAGGTGTGTTCGGCAAATTTCCTGATCTCAAGGTCGTGCTGATGGAGTCAGGCGTGAGTTGGCTGCCGGCATTCATGTGGCGCGCCAACAAGACCTGGCGCGGCGTGCGCGTCGAGGTGCCGTGGGTCGAACGCGAGCCGGCGTCGATCATCCGCGATCATATCCGCGTCACCATGCAGCCGTTCGACGGTCCGCCGGATGCCGCAGGTGTCGCCGATGTCATCGAGCAGATCGGCTCCGACAAAATGTTCCTGTTCGCGTCCGACTATCCGCACTGGCAGTTCGACGGCGACGATCCGATGCCGCCGCATCTGCCTGATAGTATCGTGTCGCGCATGTGCGCCGACAACCCGTTAGAGACCTTTCCGCGGCTGAAGCTCGCCGCATAGAATTCGAATACCGAAGGAGGATCGCATGAGTGACGTCATCGACCGCCCCATCCTCGCCGAGGAAGAAGCCGCCAAGAGCCGGCTGCGCATCATCGATTGCGACGTGCATCCGAGCGTCCATGCGCACACCGACCTCGATCAGTTCCTGCCGAAGCGCTGGCAGGAGCACTTGCGCACCTACGGCAGCCATCTGCGCACGCCCTATATCGGCACCACGCCCTATCCGCGCTCCTCGCCGCTGATCGCACGCCGCGACGCCTGGCCGCCGACCGGCGGACCGCCTGGTTCGGATCTCGATTTCATGCGTAAGCAGCATCTCGATCCGCTCGATATCGAGTTCGGCATTTTGCAGGTGCTCGATCTCTTCATCTTCTCCCAGCAGAACCTCGAATTCGGCGCCGCGATCCAGCGCGCCATCAACGACTGGCAGCTCGCGTTCTGGTCCGACCGCGATCCGCGGCTGAAAGCCTCGATCCTTGCCGGTCAGGACGATACGCAGTTCGCGATCGCCGAGATCGAACGCTGCGCCAAGGTCGGCCGCTATGTGCAGATCAACGTCTGCCCGCGCGCCAACGAACCGCTCGGGCGGCGGCGTTACTGGCCGATCTATGAGCGCGCGCAGGAGCTCGGCCTGCCGCTCGGCATTCACGTCGGCGGCTATGGCGGGCATGCGCCGACCGGCGGCGGCTGGCCGTCTTATTATGTCGAGGAGCATCAGTCGAACGCGCACACCATGGCGGCGCAGCTTACGAGCCTCGTGCTCGAAGGCGTGCCGGAGCGCTTCCCGAATCTCAAGATCGTGTTCATCGAAGGCGGCTTTGGCTGGATCCCGTCGGCGACCTGGCGGATGGATAGGCATTTCGAAGCCTTCCGCAGCGAGGTGCCGCATCTCAAGCGTCGGCCTTCGGAGTATGTGAAGGAGCATTTCTGGTTCACGACGCAGCCGATCGACGAGCCCGATGAGGCAAAGCATCTGCGCTCGCTGATCGAATGGGTCGGCGCCGATCGCCTGCTGTTCTCGTCGGATTATCCGCATTGGGATTTCGACGATCCGCGCTTCGCCTTCAAGACGCCGCTCACCGAGGCCGAGCGCCGGAAAATCTTCAACGGCAACGCCCGCGCGCTCTACAAGCTCTGAGCGACGACAAGGACAACATGGCCCGGCACATCGTCGCCCGCACGTCAGATATCCCGCCCGGCGGCAACAAGGTCTTTGGCGTCGAGGGCCGCGACATCGTCGTGTTCCACGTCAACGGCGAATTCTTTGCGCTGCTCAATCGCTGTCCGCATGAAGGCGCGCCGCTGGAGAAGGCCGCCTGCGTTGCGCGGCTGACCTCGCCGGAGCCTGGAATCTATCAGCGCTCCCGCGTCGGCGAACTCTTGCGCTGCCCATGGCACGGCTGGGAATTCGACATGCGCAACGGGCAATCGTATTTCGATCCGAAGCGCGTAAAGGTCCGTTCCTATCGTGTCGCGGTCGAGAGCGGCGAGGAATTGCAGAAGGGCCCTTATGTGGCCGAGACCTTTCCGGTGCACGTCGAAGACAGCTACGTCATCATCGAGGTGTGATGGTCCGTAGGGTGGGCAAAGGCGCGCAAGCGACGTGCCCACCATCTATCCGCGTCATCAGCCGGAAATGGTGGGCACGCGTCGCTTTGCCCACCCTACGACTTGCCCGGGACGACGGGGAGCATCAACCCATCGACCATCGCGCGCACGATGGTTGCAATTTCCTTCCGCAGCGCCTCGACCGGCACCGCGATCAGCTTCTGTTCAAGCCCGAGCAGCACCATGCCGTGAGCGGCCGAGAAAAGACTGCGTGCCGTCACGCCGAGTTCGGGCGGCGTTCGCGCCGGAAACAGTTCGGCGAGCGGACGATAGATATGGCGGAACAGATCCATCTGCTCGCTAATCGCCCATTCCGGAACGGGCTTGCCCGGCGCCATGCGATGTTCGAACAGCGCGCGCCATAGTTCGAGATTTTCCGCGGCGAAATCGCAATAGGCGACCGCGATGCGCACCAGCGTGTCGCGATGAGAGGCGGGGTCCTGCGCTTCTGCGGCGGTGAGGGCAGAATCCAGCCGCGCAAGCGTCCGCGATCCCACCCGCAGGATGAGTTCGTCCATATCCTCGACGAGATTATAGACCGCACCGTTGGCAACGCCGATGTCCCGCGCCAGCTCCCGCGTCTTCAGACCAGCCAATCCGCCCGCGGAGATGCTTCGCTCCGCTGCCAGGATCAGGTCTTCTCGGAGTTTTTCTCGTCTTTCCAATGTCTTGGACATTATTTACCAATTTCTTGAGCGTCGCTCAAAATAATTCTTGAGCAACGCTCACGTTGATGCTACAACTGATTCATGAGCAGTGCTCATAACACAGGGAGCTACCAATGTTCAAAACTGTTTTGACGCTCTTCCGGGGCAGCGTGGCTGCCGCGGGAGAAGAACTGGAAGACCGCTCGGCCCTTCTCATTCTCGACCAGCAGATGCGCGATGCGGCTGCGGCCGTCGAACGTTCCAAGCGCACGCTGGCGCTGGCGATCGCAGGCGACCAGCAGGAGGGTCGCCGGCTCGACGCCACCAACGCCCGGATCGCCGATCTCGAAGTTCGCGCCACCGCAGCACTTGATGGCGGCCGGGAAGATCTCGCCCGCGAGGCGGCGCAATCGATCGCCAATCTCGAGGCCGACCGCGATGCCGCGATGACCGCGCGAACCCTGTTCGCGTCCGAAATCACGCGCATGAAGCGGCAGGTCGCCGGTGCCGAGGCGCGCATCACCGAGCTCGATCGCGGCCGTCGCATCGCCCGCGCGTCGGAAGCGGTTCGCAATCTTCGAAGGGGCGGCGTCGAAGCCGCGCGTCCCTACGAATCCACGCTGCCGGAAGCGGAGAACACGCTGAAGCGCCTGCGCGAACGGCAGATCGAGGCCCAGGCCGCCGCCGACGCCCTGATCGAAATCGATGCCGCCAGCGGACCGCAGGCGACCGCCGAAAAGCTCGCCGAACAGGGCTTTGGCCCACGGCTCAAATCAACCGCGGACGACGTGCTCGCGCGGCTGAACGCCAAACGCACGCAAGCTGCCTGAAACTGAATTTGATCGATTAAACCCATATCAAACAGGAGATTATCATGAACCAGAACGTCCAACCCCACAGCGGTGCCTGGGTTACCTTCACCTATGTTTCATTTTCCGCCTCGGCCTTCATGGTCGCCGTCGGCGTGTTCTTCCTGCCGCTCGATCTCTGGATCAAGGGCTACCTGGCGATGGGCATCGTCATGCTCGTGCAGTCCTGCGTCACCCTGGTCAAGACCGTGCGCGACATGCACGAGAGCGGCAAGATGGTGAACCGCATCGAGGACGCCAAGGCCGAGCGGTTGCTGATGGAAGTTTCCAAAGCTGCTTGATTTCAAGGCCGCGTAGTTTCCAAGGCCGCGTAACCTGTGACGCGGTGCTGGCGAAGGCGGGCGGCGGGTGCGCTCAGCACCCGCCGTCCGTCGGCGGCCAGGCATGATCGAGAAATCGCTGCAGTCCGGTTTCGCGTCGGAAGACTTAAAGGAAGGATCGACTTCAATGAAACGACCCGTGGTGTTTCTTCTGCTGGGACCTTCGCTGGTCGCGCTCGCGGTGTGGATGGTTGCTGCTGCCATCGCGGGCCGGATCGACGATAGCTTCGTTGGCGTATGCGCGATAACGGCCTTTCTGCTCACGTTGCCTGTATCGTCGATTGCCGGGCTCATGGACGGGTATCTTGCACGGGGCTTGCCGACGCTGTTGAGGGCATCCCTGACCGCGGCCTTCGGCATGACGATTGCCATCGGATTGATTCTCGCCCTGTTCGCGATCATTTACTCACCGACGGTGCCGACAGAGGTCATGAACGGCGCACTCTGCGCGGGCTTCTTCCTGCTGCTGCCAATGGGCTTGTGCTCGCTGTTGTCGAATGATGACGGCAACCGGCAACGGCATTCGATTGAACCGGCCTGCGCGTGAAGGCGGGATGTGACGGCCGCGTAACCTGTGACGCGCGGCGCTAGCGAGCGCGGACGGCCGTTTGCTGTCATGAATCATTTGACGCGGCCGCTAAATGCATCGTTTACCCTTTCACAACCTAAAGATGATCGAATCATAGCCCATTAACTGGCGCGGGCGCAGAAATGTCGGGCGGATCAGGTTGCGGCGCGGCTATGACCAAGATAGTTCGCGACGTGCATGAGAGCAGCCGCTTTGTGAACCGCATCGAGGATGCCAAGGCCGAACGGCTGCTGATGGAAGTTTCCAAGGCTTCGTAATTTCCAAGGCCGCGTAACCTGTGACGCGGTGCTGGCGAAGGCAGACGGCGGATGCTTCGGCATCCGCCGTTTTCCTGTCTTACCGGAATGTTTGACGTCACCAACACATCGTTTACCCTCCTGCCACCGTAACGTGTCGCACTCATGGCTCCTTAATGGGCCCGGCGCACAAATCCGGACCGAGTGCGGGCAAGTGGCATGGCGTTTATCTCGAGAGGCAATTCGGCGATCCGTCATGCGTTGGGGCAGGTCCGCTCCGCGGCCGGACGTCTGGGCGGCTATGGCGTGTTCTGGCTGAAGGCGCTGCGTCAGCCGACCATCGATCTTACCATTCGCACCCATGCCGGGCTGATCACGCGCATTGTCGAAACTCCCGGACTATCGCTTTCCGAAGCTGAACTCGGCGAACTGGTCGCGCAATTACGCGTCGTGGCCGCCAAAACGCTGCCTGAGGAAAGCCTCACCTACGGCATATTCTCCGGCGACCGCGAACGGTTGTCACGCGCCATTGTCACGCTGATCTCTGAGGAAGTGACCGGACGGCCGATCGCCTTCAACGCGCTGTCAGTGATGGAGGTCGAACTCGACGGGGAACCTGCGGAAGTCACCCATCTCGGTCTTGTCATGATTGATCCCGACGAGCGTGGGCGGGGGCTGTCCTGGGTCCTCTATGGCCTGACGGCGCTCGTTCTCTTTGCCCGTGACGGGTTGCGTCCGAAATGGATTTCGAACGTCACCCAGGTGCCATCGGTCGTCGGCATGGTCAGCCAGACCTTTTCGGATGTCTTTCCGTCGCCGCATCCGGACTCACGCCAAAGCTTTGCACATCTGCAACTGGCGCGCAGCATCATGTCGCGTCATCGCGCCGTATTCGGCGTGGGTGATGAGGCCGGCTTCGATGAAGCCCGGTTTGTCATCACCAATGCCTATACCGGCGGATCGGACGCATTGAAGAAGACCTTCGAAGTCGCGCCAAAACATCGCGACGAGCAATACAACGCGTTTTGCGCCCGTGAGCTGGACTACGCCAGGGGCGACGATGTCCTGCAACTCGGCCGCATCGACCTTGCGGGCGCGCGACGCTATCTCCTGAGCGAAGTGCCCTCCGGTTCGCTGCCGGCACTGCTCGCAACCGGCACCGCGCTGGCCCTGCAGCGGCTGGTGCTTCCCGCCGTTCACTGGATGGACGATACGCGGCCCTTCGGTATCTTGCGGCCGCGGACGCCGGGAAATGGGAACGGCCCATGACGCCGGGAATGATCGCCGATTCCATCGTCAACCTGTGCGGCGCGATTGGCCTTGGCGTCGCCATGGCCACGCTCTACCGGCGTGATCCCAGGAGCCCGCTGACCCGGCGCCTGCTGGTTGCGCTTGGCATCATCGCGTTGCTGTTCCTTGTGCGGGGGACAGCGTGGTGGAGCGGCAGCGGGGTGCTTGACAACCTGTCGATGATCCCGGCCGCGCTGATCCCGCTCGGCGCCTTGCTCGTCACCGAAGGGATACTGCGGCGTCATGCCCCGCGCCCGGCCAAGATCGCCATTCTGACCGGCGGCATCGCGCTCGGTCTCGCCGGCGCTGTCGGATCGGAGCGTTTTGCTGCGCCTTTTGCCATGCTGCTCGTCTTGTTCCAGCTTGGCGGCTTTGCAATTTGCGCCTGGCTGCTGGCGACGCGCGACCGGACCACGCTGATGGCGTCCGAGAATACGAGCATCGGCCGCCTCGCCGTCGGCGCCGTCCTCGTCATTCCCTTCATCGTCACCGATTTCAGGGTGTTGATGCCGGATATCCCGGTCAGGCTAGGGGCATTGGGGGCGCTGCTGGTTGTTACCGCGATCCTGATCGCGGAACGCGGCGCGGAGACGCAGCGTCAGGCGCTTCTGATGACGGCGTTGCGGCTGTCGAGTTCGGCGCTTCTCGGTATTGCCGCGGCGTTTGTCGCGCCGGATGTCGATGCGGCGCAGGTCATGCGATTTTGCGCCATCGCGATCGCGGGCGTTCTCACCATTGGCTTGATGGTGGACGCGCTGCGCGCCTACTTCGAATCGCAGGTGCCCGGCGTTCTCAATTCCGTTGCGGCGTCGCCGGCCCGAACCCGCGACGCGCTGATCGCGGAACTCGCGCGTCACCCGATCTTCGAAAGCGCCCGGCGCTACCGTGAGGGTGAACTCCAAGCTTACGACCCGCCGCTGCTGCGCGATTTCCTGTCGGCCCGGCGGGTGTTACGCCGCCCCGACGCGCCGTGGGGGCAGGAATTGTCCGATCCTGCCGTCGAGCGCGTCGTGTCGCTGCTGGCCGCCAACAGCGCGACACATCTCATCGTCCTGTCGCATGATCCGATCGACATCATCGCGCTTGCGGTTCCCGTGATTTCGGCCGATCCGGCCACGGAAACGGCGCTGGCGCTGGTGCGGCGCCTGCTGGCGCTGACGCCGGAGACCATCTGACATTTCGTCGCGCAAATTTTCTTGCCCGACTTACGAAATGCATCGTGATTGTGATAAGACCGCCGCCGTAACGGTTTATGACGGGGCAGGTCGATGTCGAAGCAAGCCATGCGCGAGGAGGCCGAGCGCCTGATCCGCGAGACGATGGAAAAGAAGGCCCTCGTCGTCAAGCAGGGCAATACCAGAATCGAGGCGGTCTGCGGCAAGTGCGGCGCGCCGAACCGCGTCCAGGCGGAGAAGGGCGCAACTCGAGTCAAGTACGTCTGCAAGCAATGCGGCGACAAGCAGGTGACGCTGTAAGAATTCGCGGTTTGTAGGGTGGGCAAAGCGAAGCGTGCCCACCATTCCTTGCGGAGTGCGTGATGGTGGGCACGGCGCAAGCGCGCCTTTGCCCACCCTACGAACTACGACTCCTTCACAAACCTCGCGAACGCCTCCGCATAATCCGGATGCCAGCGCGACAGCGCGGGACGATTTTCCACGATATCGCCGGCAGCCCACAGCATGCGCCGTTCGTCGAGTTGCCTCGGCACGTCATTGTCCGGGCACAGGATGTAAAAATCGCCGGCATCGATGCGCGCGATCATGAAGTCGACGGTCTGCTCGGCCGTCCAGGCGCCGGGCGGCTTCTCGGTGCGGCCCCGCGCGGTCAGCGCGGTGAAGACGTGACCGGGGATCATCAGATGCGCAGTGATCCTGCAGCCCGGTATGTTGCGCAATTCGTGCTGCAGCGCCTCCGTCTGCGCCTTCACGCCGGCCTTGGAGACGTTGTAGGCGGGATTGCCGGGCGGCGTCGTGATGCCCTGCTTGGAGCCGGTGTTGATGATGAGGCCGGGCCGTCCGCGTTCGACCATGTGGGCTGCAAACGCCTGCGTGCCGTGAATCACGCCCCACAAATTGACCGCGAGAATGCGCTGCCAGTTCTCCAGCGGGCCAAAACTGTTGCTGTCAGGGCCGATGCCGGCATTGTTCATCAGGATGTCGGTGCCGCCGAACCGCTTTTGCACCGCGGCTTCCAGACCCGCGATCTCATCGAAGCGGCTGACGTCGACCGAGGCCGTCATGATATCGGCAGCGCCGCCCTTCGCGACGGATGCGAGCCTTGCGCCGGCTTCAGCAAGCCGCTCGGTGCCGATGTCGGCGATGCAGACCTTCATGCCGATGGCGGCGAAATGTGTCGCAGCCGCGAGTCCGATACCGGACGCACCTCCAGTGATCACGGCGACATTGTTCGGCGACATGGCGGGATGGGGCATGTAAAGTTTCCTGGACTGCTTGGGACCTCAGTGCGTCCAGTTATCGCATACTTTCCGCCTGTTATCAGCCGGCGCGTTTCTTCGCCCGGCCGATATCGGATCGCAATGCCTGCAATTCCTTGCGCGCCGCGCTTGTGGCGGTGCGCTCGATCTTGCGGTAGCGCGCGACCAGCGAGCGGCCGAACGGCGTCAGCACCGCGCCGCCGCCGTTCTTGCCGCCGGTCTGCCGCTCCACGGCGGCCTGACGGCAGATGCGGTTAATCTCGTCGACCAGATCCCATGCCCGCTTGTAGGACATTTCCATGGCCCGGCCGGCGGCGGAAATCGAGCCACTTCGATGGATCGTTTCGAGCAACTCGATCTTGCCGGGACCGATACGCCCCCCTGCGTCGATATCGATGCGGACGCTGAGCGAAGGATGGGGCTTGCCGTTCGGTTTTTGCATGGAAGATGTGCTCACTCGCTTCGACGCTACACGTTGCGCCCCAAACCTTTTACGAACAAGCTGAAGCGGTTACATATCCGTATCAACACGGGGTTCTGGAATAGACATGAATTATCCATCGCTGTTTTCGCCGCTCAAGGTCGGTCCCTATCAACTCCAGCATCGCCTCGCGTTGGCGCCGTTGACGCGGATGCGGGCGGCAAAACCCTCGCTCGCGCCGCGGCCGCTGAACGCGGAATATTACGCGCAGCGCGCGACGCCGGGCGGGTTGCTGATCGCTGAAGCCTCGCCGGTGACGGAAACGGGCTTCGGCAGCCCCGGCGTGCCCGGAATCTACACCGAGCAGCAGATCGCGGGCTGGCGCGAGGTGGTCGATGCCGTTCACGCCAGGGGCGGAATCATTTTTCTGCAGCTCTGGCATGTCGGACGCGTCTCGCATTCCTCGTTCCAGCCGGGCGGCGTGTTGCCGGTCGCGCCGTCGGCGGTGCCGATTGCGGACTTGAAGACCGGGACCGCGGACGGCAAGGCGGTACCTTATGAGACACCGCGCGCCCTTGAGACGTCGGAAATTCCTCTGGTGGTTGACGCCTATCGGCAGGCGGCGAAGAATGCGCTTGGGGCCGGCTTCGACGGTGTCGAGGTGCACGGCGCCAACGGCTATCTGATCGAGCAGTTCCTGCAGTCACACACCAATTTGCGCACCGACCAATATGGCGGCTCGATTCCGAACCGCGTGCGCTTCCTGATGGAAGTGACGCAGGCGGTGGTGGACGTGTGGGGCGCTGACCGCGTCGGCCTTCGGCTCTCGCCCTATGGCGTTGCCAACGGCAGCGGCGAGCCGGACCCGATGCCGCTCTATACCCACGCGGTCGAACAGCTCAACCCGCTCGGCCTCGCCTACCTGCATTTCATCGAGCCGCGCTCCTCCGGCGCCGGCCGCGCCGAGGTCAACCATCAGAACGTGCCATCGGCGATGGTGCTGTTCCGCCCGATCTGGAAGGGCGTGCTGATCGCCGCCGGCGGCTTCACCGGCGAGACTGCGGATGCCGCGATCCGGGATGGCCATGCCGACGCGGTCGCATTCGGCCGCATCTTCATTTCCAATCCGGACCTGCCGCGCCGCCTGCAACGCGGCTTCCCGCTGACGCCCTATAACCGAGCGACCTTCTACGGCGGCGACGTGGCGGGTTATACGGATTATCCGGAGCATAACGAGCTGGAGCAGGCGTAACTCGATCGTAGCCCGGATGGAGCGAAGCGAAATCCGGGCCAATAGCACCAGCGTTCCCGGATTTCGCTTCGCTCCATCCGGGCTACATGATTGCCGAGGGGCTCGCCATGTTTCCGGAAGAGGAATCGGAGAAAAAGAAAACCAAAGCCGTCGCGCTCGGCAAGCCCGCCGCCGGCCAATGCCTGTGCGGCAAGGTCGCCTTCGAGATCGACGTGCCGGCGCGCTGGGCCTGGCACGATCATTCGCCGTCGAGCCGCCGCGCGCACGGCGCGGCCTACGCGACCTATGTCGGAAGCTGGCGCAAGCGCTTTCGCATTACTAAGGGCAAGACCAGCCTCACGCGCTATGAAGACAAGGCGACCAAGACCGTGCGCAGCTTCTGCTCCAGTTGCGGCACGCCCATTGCCTACGAGCGCCCGCGCTCGCCGCACATGGTCAACATCCCACGTGCGCTGTTCTTGGGCCGCACCGGGCGGCAACCGCTCTATCACATCGCGATCGAGGAATTGCAGGAATGGGCCTACACCGGTGAACCGCTGGTGCCGCTGAAGGGATATCCCGGCGTGGTCTGGCAGCGCTCGAAAAAGAAGAAACGCGCGGACCGGGAAGGGATGGTCTAGAGCAGGATGAGATTGGGTTGGGCCGTGACGACGGACCATCTCGTGCCCCGGACGCAAGCGGCCGGAGTGCTGCGCGCCGGGGCCATTCTACTTTGCATGGGGTTGTTTTCGCGATTTTGTGTCTGGGCCCTGCGGTGTACCGCCGAAGAGTATCTGCGCCACGTCCGGACACAACGCGCAGAGCAGCCATGACCTGCCTCCATTGCGTACAACCTTCAAGTTTGATCATCTGCCTCCATCCCGCAGGCCAACGGACCGGCGGGCGGGAGGACACATGAAGAATAAAATAACCGGCCGCTCCGCATTCCTTGCACTGCTGAAAGACGAGGGCGTCACGCATCTGTTCGGCAATCCCGGCACCACCGAACTGCCGATCATGCATGCGCTGAAGGATCACCCGGACCTCACCTACGTGATGGCGATGCAGGAAAGCCTTGTCGTCGCCATGGCCGACGGTTTCAGCCGCGCCTCGGGCAAGCTCGTCGCCTGCAATGTCCACGTTGCGCCGGGTCTCGGCAACGCGATGGGCTCGCTCTACAACGCAAGCTTCACCGGCACGCCCTTGATCTTGACTGCAGGCCAGCAGGAGCAAGGCCACGGCCTGACGGAGCCGGTGCTTTACGGCCCGCTGGTGCAGATGGCGGAGCCGCTGGTGAAATGGGCCGTCGAGGTGACGCGGCTGGAAGATCTGCCGCGCATCGTGCGCCGCGCCGCCAAGATCGCGACCACGCCGCCGACGGGACCGGTGTTCATATCGCTCCCCGGCGACATCCTCAATGCCGAGGCCGGCATCGAACTCGGCCGCTCGACCCGGGTCGATACCCGCGTCAAACCGGCGGACGAATCGCTGCAGGCGCTGACCGCGCGCATCCTCAAAGCCGAGCGGCCTGTGATCATCGTCGGCGATGAGATCGTCAAGAGCGATGCCTTGCAGGAGGCCGCTCAACTCGCGGAAACGCTGGGTTGTCCGGCGTATCAATCGTCGACCCCGTATGGCGCGCATTTCCTGTCCGAAAGCCCGTGCTTCATGGGCGCGCTGGCGCGCATCCAGAAGATTGCCCGCGAGACGCTCGCGCCCTACGACCTCATCATCGCGCTCGGCGGCGATCCCCTGCGGATGTCGGTCTACAGCGAGACCGACCCGCTGCCGGACGGGCTGTCGATCGTTCAGGTCGGCCTGGTCGATTGGGATCTCGCCAAGAACTACAGCGCCGAGATCGCGCTCAAGGCCGACGTCAAGGAAACCCTGCGCGCGCTGGTACCGGCGCTGAAGGCCGCGGGCGGCAGTGCGCTTCAGGCGCGGGCGAACCGGGGATTGGACGCGCTGGCATCTAAGAACTGGACGGCCCGGCGCAAACCGCTGATCGAGCAGATATCGAAAGCGGGAAAAACCTCGCCGATCGATCCGGACTGGCTGGCGCTGCAGGTGGTCGAGGCGATGCCCGACAACGCGATCCTGGTCGACGAGGGACTGACGTCATCGCGGCAGATCATCGCGCTGCGCCCGCATCGCGATCGTTACGGCTATCACGCGCTGGCCTCGGGCGGCATCGGCTGGGGATTGCCGGCATCCGTCGGCGTCAGTCTCGCCAATCCCGAGCGGCCGGTCGTGTGCTACTCGGGCGACGGCAGTTCGATGTATTCGATCCAGTCGCTATGGACCGCGGCCAACCACAAGCTGCCGCTGACATTCGTGATCGTCAACAATGGTGGCTACCGCATCATCAAGCAGCGGCTGCTCGCCTTCCATGGCGACGATCACTATGTCGGCATGGACTTCATCGATCCGCCGGTGGATTTTACGGGATTGGCGAAATCGCTCGGACTTGAGGCGACACGGGTCACCGATCCCGGCCAGTTGAAGTCCGTATTGTCATCCGCCTTCAGCCGCCCCGGCGCCAAGCTGATCGAAGTTGTCGTGAGCAATTCGGTGAACTGAGCCGGCATACGCATGATCATCACGGCCGTCCGCACGCACATTCTCGAGGCGAAGCTTTCGCAGCCCTTCGCCTATTCCCGGGCCTGGTACGACACCCGCACCGCCATGGTGGTCGAGATCGAAACCGATGCGGGCCTGATCGGCTGGGGCGAGTGCTACGGACCCGCCCGGATGACCGCGGCCGTCGTCCAAAGCGTGGCGCCGTGGCTGATCGACGAGGATCCGCTGCGGACGGATTATTTGTGGCAGATGATCTATGCGCGGCTGCGCGATCACGGGCAGAAGGGCGTCGTGATCGAAGGCTTGAGCGGGATCGATATCGCGCTGTGGGACATCAAGGGAAAGCATTTTTGCGTCCCCGCGCACCGGCTGCTGGGTGGGCCGCTTCGCACTGAGGTGCAGGCCTACGCGACCGGTCTCTACCGGCGCAAATCGGGCGATCCGCTCCGCTATCTCGCAGAGGAAGCAGCCGGATATACCGCGGAAGGTTTCAAGGCCGTGAAGCTGAAGGTCGGCTTCGGCGTGGAAGAAGACGCCGCAGTGACGCGCGCCGTGCGCGAGGCGATCGGGCCCGACGTCGCACTGATGGTCGATGCCAATCACGCCTACGACGCGGTTGCCGCGATCCGGCTCGGCCGGATGATCGAGCCATATGACATCGGATGGTTCGAGGAGCCGGTACCGCCGGAGGATGTAGCAGGTTATCGCGCGGTGAAGGCGGCGCTATCGATCCCGGTCGCGGGCGGAGAATGCGAGTTCACGCGGTTTGGTTTCCGTGACCTGCTGGTGTCGCAGGCGATCGATATCATCCAGCCTGACACTTGCGCGGCGGGCGGTCTGTCTGAGTGCAAGAAGATCGCCGACATGGCCGAGGCATTCGGCGTTCGCTATAACCCGCATGTCTGGGGAACCGGCATCGCGATCGCTGCGTCGCTGCAACTATTGGCCGTTCTGCCGGCCCATACGCCGGTTTCGCTTGCGCCGATCCAGCCGATGCTGGAGTTCGATCGGACCGAACATCCCATTCGTCAATCGCTGCTGGTTCAGCCGATCGAACACACCGGCGGCATCGTTCGTGTGCCTGATGGCCCCGGCCTCGGCATCGAGGTCGATCGGGATGCGCTGGCGCGATTTACGGTTCGATGAAGAAGTAGGGTGGGCAAAGCGAAGCGTGCCCACCATCAGTCGCGCAATCGGAGAGGTGGTGGGCACGGCGCAAGAGCGCCTTTGCCCACCCTACAAGTTACTCCGCTGCTTTCGCTGCGATGTGCGGCCGGTACTGAGCGGCTGGATGCTGTTCCGTCAACCGCGCACGCCCGGCACCGAACAGCTTCTCCCGCAGCGTTCCCTCCGCATACGCGCGCTTGTATCGCCCGCGCCGGGTCAATTCCGGCACCAGCATATCCGCAATATCCTCGAAATCGCCGGGCGAGGTAGCAAACGCAACATTGAGTCCATCGACGTCGGTCTGCTCGAACCAGGCCTCGATATCGTCGGCGACCTTCTCGGGCGTGCCGACCACGACCGGGCCGGCGCCGCCGATGCCGACATGCTCGACGACCTCGCGCACGGTCCAGACCCGGTCAGGATCGGCACGGGTGACGTTATCAAGCGCGGTGCGGCCGGCATCGTTCTGAATGTGGCGCACCTGCTGGTCGAGGTCGTAGCCCGAGAAATCGATACCCATCCAGCCCGACATCAGCGCCAGCGCGCCCTCGGGCGCGATGTGGCGGCGATAATCAGCGTATTTCGCTTTTGCCTCGGCCTCGGTGCGGCCGAGAATGATCGTCATCATGGAGAACATCAGGATTTCGGCTGGATTGCGCCCGATTTCCTTCGCAGCCGCGCGGATCGCTGACACGCGCGGCCCGATGATCTTGGCCGACGGGCCCGACATGAACACGCATTCGGCGTGCTGGGCGGCGAACTGCCGTCCGCGTGGCGAGGTGCCGGCCTGATACAGCACTGGCGTGCGCTGCGGCGACGGCTCGCTGAGATGAATGGCGTTGAGCCGGTAGTTGCTTCCCTCGTGCTCAATGCGATGCACCTTGGAAGGGTCGGCGAAAATGCCGCGTGTGCGGTCGCGCAGCACAGCGTCGTCCTCCCAGCTTCCTTCCCAAAGCTTGTAGACCAGCTCCATATATTCATCCGCGATCTCGTAGCGGTCGTCATGCGCGGTCTGCTTGTCCTTGCCGGCGCCGCGGGCCGCGCTGTCGAGATAGCCGGTCACCACGTTCCAGCCGATCCGGCCTTCGGTCAGGTGATCCAGCGTCGACATCCGTCGCGCAAACGGGTAGGGCGGCTCGAACGAGAGATTGCTGGTGACGCCAAAACCGAGATTTTGCGTCACCGCCGCCATCGCCGGGATCAGCATCAAGGGCTCATTCGCCGGCGTCTGCGCGGCATTGCGCAGCGCGGCGTCAGGGCTATCGCCGAACACATCGTAGACGCCGAGCACGTCGGCGAGAAACAGCCCGTCGAACCGGCCGCGCTCCAGCGTCTTCGCCAGGTCGAGCCAATAGGGCAGGCGGTTGTAGCCGAGCGTGCGGTCGCGCGGATGGGTCCAGAGCCCCGGCGATTGATGCGCCACGCAGTTCATGGCGAAGGCGTTGAGCCGGATTTGTTTTGTCATGACACGGACCTCGGTGCGTGCAGGGTTCCCTGCGCGTTCGCCCGGTTAGACGCCGGGCTGTTGCCTGAAATTGTTGCATCCTCGCTGGTTTTAGCAAGGCCCATTCGGCTCGTCGTGCCACTTCCAGCGGGCGGCTTATCTCGATAGGTTGCGCTCCACAAAATTGGCGAACAAGGAAAAGAAATATGGCTGATAGAGGCGACGCGATTGCGCGGGTACGTGAGCATCTTCATTCCGGCGCGTTTCTCGCCGAGCTCGGCCGCAGGGTCGGTTATCGGACCGAAAGCCAGAATCCCGGCAGCGGCGAGGCGTTGCGCGCCTATCTCGTCGACGACCTTCAGCCCGCCTTCGCCGCGCTCGACTTCTCCACCCGCCTGATCGAATCGCCGACCGGCAAGGGTCCGTATCTGCTGGCGGATTATCGCGAGGATGCGTCGCTGCCGACCGTGCTCACCTATGGCCATGGCGATGTCGTCGACGGCATGGACGGCGAGTGGCGCGACAATCTCGACCCCTGGAAAACCACGACCAAAGGCGAGCGCGTCTATGGACGCGGCACCGCCGATAACAAGGGCCAGCACAGCATCAATCTCGCGGCATTGCGCGCCGTGCGCGAGACCCGCGGCGGCAAGCTCGGCTTCAACGTCAAATTCATCATCGAGACCGGCGAGGAGATCGGCTCGCCCGACCTGCGGCAGGTGTGCGAAGCCCATCGCGAGGAGCTGAAGGCGGATCTGTTCCTGGCCTCCGACGGGCCGCGGCTTTCGGCCGATCGACCGACCATTTTCCTCGGCTGCCGCGGCGGCAACCGCATCCATCTCGATGTCAATCTGCGCGAGGGTGGGAACCATTCCGGCAATTGGGGCGGTGTACTTGCCAACCCCGCTACGATCCTTTGCAACGCCATTGCGAGCCTCGTCGACGGCAAGGGGCGGATGAAGCTCGACGCGCTCAAGCCGCCGCGGATTTCCAACGCCGTCCGCGCAGCGCTCGCAGACGTGAAGATCGAGCCGACCGCAGACGAGCCGGCGCTGGCGCCCGACTGGGGCGAGGAGGGATTGTCGCCGGCCGAGCGGCTGTTTGCCTGGAACACGCTGGAAGTCCTGGCGATGTCGTCCGGCAATGTCGAGAAGCCGGCCAACGCGATTCCGGGGCGCGCCAATGCCGTGCTGCAGCTCCGCTTCGTCGTCGGCACCAAGTATGAAGAGGTCGTCGATGCCGTACGCGCGCATTTGCATGCCAACGGCTTTCCGATGGTGGAGGTCAGCGGCGCGCAGCGTTTCGCGGCCTCGCGCACCGATGTCGACAGCCCCTGGGTGAACTGGACGGCAGACTCGATCCTGAAGACCACCGGCAAGGCGCCTGCGATCCTGCCGAATTTCGGCGGTTCGCTGCCCAACGACGTGTTCGCCGAAGGGCTGGGCCTGCCGACGATCTGGGTGCCGCATTCCTATCCCGGCTGCTCGCAGCATGCGCCGGATGAACACATTCTTCTGCCGGTGACGGAGGAAGCGCTCGCCATCATGGCGGGGCTGTTCTGGGATCTCGGCGAGAAGAAGCGGGCGTTCTAGCTGCGGCTCACACCCCTTCGTCCAGCGCGACCATCTCGCGCTTCTTGCGCAGCGCAGGCAGCAGCGGCGCGACCAGCAGCACGACCGCGAACGCCAGGCAGACGGCCGAGATCGGTCGCTGCACGAAGGTCATGAGATCGCCCTGCGACAGGATCAGCGACTTGCGCAGATTGTTCTCCAGCATCGGCCCCAGCACGAAGGCCAGCACCAGCGGCGCAGGCTCGTAGCCGAGCTTGCGCATGAAATAGCCGATAATGCCGAATGCGATCATCACATAGACGTCGAAGATGTTGTTGCTGGAGCAGTAGACGCCGATGATGGTGAACAGGATGATCAGGGGGAACAGGATGTTGTACGGCAGCTTGAGAAGCTGAACCCACATCCCGATCATCGGCAGGTTCAATACGAGCAGCATCAGGTTGCCGATATACATGCTGGCGACGATGCCCCAGAACAGGCCGGGGTTCTGCGTGATCATCAGCGGGCCGGGCTGCAGGCCGTGAATGACGAAGGCGCCGAGCAATAGCGCCATCACCACATTTGGCGGAATGCCTAGTGTCATCAGCGGAATGAAGGCGCCGCCGGCCGCGGCGTTGTTGGCAGCTTCGGGACCTGCAACACCCTCGATCGCGCCGTTGCCGAAGCGCTCCGGTGTCTTGGACAGCCGCTTCTCCAGCGCATAGGACGCGAACGACGAGATCACCGCGCCGCCGCCAGGCAGGATGCCGAGGAAAAATCCAAGGACCGTTCCGCGCGACATCGGGCCGGCGCTGGCTTTCCAGTCCTCCCTGCTCGGAAACAGGTGCGTGATCTTGGTGTTGATGATGTCGCGCTTGATGACCTGCTCGGTGTTGATCAGCACTTCGGCGATTCCGAACAGGCCCATGACCACCGGAACGAGGCCAATGCCGTCGATCAACTCTATCCGGCCGAAGGTCAGGCGCGGTTGCGCGGTAATGCTGTCGAGCCCGACCACCCCGAGCACGATGCCAACGCAGGCCATCAGCAACGCCTTCGCCATCGAGCCCTGCGTCAGGAAGGTCAGGACCACGAGGCCGAGCACCATCAGGCTGAAATATTCGGCCGGACCGAACGCGATCGCGACGCTGGCGAGCTTGGGCGCCACCAGCATCAGTGCGATCAGCGCGAAGGTGCCGGCGAAGAACGAGCCGAATGCGGAGATGCCGAGCGCAGGTCCCGCGCGGCCCTGCTTGGCCATCTGGTGGCCATCGATGCAGGTGACGACGGAAGCGGCTTCGCCGGGAATGTTGACCAGGATCGAGGTGGTCGAGCCGCCATACATCGAGCCGTAGTAGATGCCGGCCATCATGATGATGCCGGATTCCGGCGTTCCCGACAGCGTGATCGGCAGCAACAGCGACATCGCCGAGATCGGGCCGATGCCCGGCAGCACGCCGACCAGCGTGCCGATGAAGACGCCGATGAAGCAGTAGATCAGGTTGATGGGTTGAAGGGCGACGCCGAAGCCATGGGCGACATTGATGAGTGTGTCCATGATGCGATCAGCCGATTTCGAAGAGGCCCGAAGGCAACTGGATCAGGAGCAGGCGTTTGAGGATCCACCACATGCCAAGCGGTACGAGCACGGCAATCGGAACGGCCAGCGACCAGCGCACGGGATCGACCACGCGCAACAGCAGCAACATCAATGGAATCGAGGACAGCAGAAAGCCGAGCGGGTTGAGAGCGAAGGAAAAAGCGACGAGGCAGACGATCACCAGCAGCGGCTTGGTCCAGCGCGTGTTCACCCAACGCGAGCCAAAGGTCGGCCCGCCCTCGGTCAATGCGGCGATCATGATTGAGGTGGCGAACAGGCACATCAGGATGCCGGTATAGAACAGCACGAACCCGGCGCCGGGGTCGTTGATGGTGCCGAGCTTGAGCTTGAGCCCGGACCAGATCACGAAGCCGCCGAGCGCAAGCCCGATCAGCCCGCCCCACAGTTCGGAGTTGTTGAGGCGGAATTTGACGTCGGTATCGTTACTCATGTGCTCTCTCAGCCGTTCCCCGGACGCTGCGCAGCACGAAGTGATGCGCTGCAGAGCCGGGGCCCATGTGCTTGGGGTGATATGGTCCCGGCTCTGCGGAGCAGCGTGAAGAACGCTGCACCGCGTCCGGGACGCGGCCGAAGCTAATTCGTCTTCTTCGCCAGCCCGAGCTTGTCGACCACCTTGCGTTCGGACTCGGTGACCTCGACGACGAACTTCTTGTAGTCCTCGGTGCTCTTGTAACTGGGCACCATGTCGAATTTGGCTAGCGTGGCGATCACGGCCGGATCGTCCAGCGCCTTCTTGAAGGCGTCATGCAGCTTGGCGACGATCTTCGGGTCCATGTTTTTCGGTCCGGCGATGCCGAACGGGGAGTCATAGACCATAGGGTAGCCGAGTTCCTTTAACGTCGGCACCTCGGGATAGTTCGGCGATCGCGCCGAGGTCCATACCATCAGAAGCCGCAGCTTGCCGGCGTCGACCAACGGTCGCCAGCCGGTCGAGTCCGCCTGCAGCATGGTGTGCTGTCCCAGCACCGCGGCATTGGTTTCCGCGCCGCCCTTGAAGGGCACCTGCGTCAGCTTGATTCCCGCCAGGCTGGCGATCTGCTCCATGCCGATATGCAGCGACGTGCCGGCGCCCGGCGTCGCATAGGTCACCTTGCCGGGGTTCTGCTTCGCGTAGTCGACGACGTCCTTCCAGGTTTTGAATGGCGATTCGGCGCTGGTGGTGACGCCGAACGTGTAGCCGGTGAGGTGGATGATATAGGTGAAGTCCTTGTCCGGATTCCAGGAGACTTCCTGCATCAAGGGCAGGCGGAACACCGTGATCGGGATCTGGGCGATGGTATAGCCGTCGGGCTTGCCGCCCGCTGCCATGGTGGCAGGGCCGACGGTGCCGCTGCCGCCGGCCTTGTTGTCGATGACGATCGGCTGTCCGAGCACCTTGGACGCGCTTTCGGCGATCGCCCGCATCGAGATGTCGGTCGAGCCGCCCGCCGGCCACGGGACGATCAGCGTGATCGGCTTGGTAGGATATTCCTGCGCGCCGGCGGCTGCTGAAATCAGCATGCCGACGGCGGCGACGGCGAACGTCAAACGGCGACCTCTGGACATATCGAACACTCCCCTGCGGCCTCATTGACGGGAGGCGCGTTTATCTTTGTTTTTTCCCAGGTTCGATCTTCCCCGAAATCGACCGAGAAGAAAAGCGTGTTGACCGCGGCGAGCAGCGCTGGGGCCGGTCGCAGCCGGCTGGAAGTGCGATGTGCGACAATTGGTCTGCCGCGGCCTCCCGAGATACGGAATTTATGCCGCGCGGCGCAGGGCAAACGCGCTCACCTCGCTGACCTCCGGTTTGCGATCGATCATATCGGCCGTCAGTCGGCACTGCCGCAGGCGAGCGTCCAGCCGAGCATGCCGTGCCCTGAGTTGACGAACAGGCCATCGAGTGGCGACCAGCCGATGATCGGCCGGCTGTCCGGCGTCGTGGGACGAAGCCCGCACCACGGCTTGACGTCGCCGGCAGCGTCCGTGCCGAGCATCTCCGCAGAAGCGCGGATGTCGACGCGTCCGGTGTCGATCGTCGTGTTGTTGCTTTCGAGATCGGCGATGCCGGCGATCCTTATCGCCATGTGCCCGACAGCCGCATCGAGCTTGGCGGCAAGCCGCTTCGCCGCAACGAACATATCCGCATCGCCTTGCCGTTCGCGATGGCCACCGCACGGCTGCCGCAATGGTGGCAGGCCTGGTCACAGGAGCGGCGGTTGCACAGAATTCCTGCGGCCCTGTGCCAGCGAGGCGCTGGTGGCCAAGGGCGGCGCGTCGCTGCCCGGACGGCCGTCGCATCCGGTGCCGCTCCTGATGTATTCGCCGGCGTCCATTTCGCCCGGCTGGTCGATCTCATCCTGGAGAATGCCCCATTTCCGGCGTGCGGGTCATTGAAAGCGATATGTCCGATGTGCTCTGCGGGATGGCGCTCGGCGGCCGGGGCATCGCCTGGTTGACCGAGGGCACCGTGGGGTGGGGGCTTATGGCGCGGAAGCGGCTGCCCCCGATTGGCGGCGACAAATGGGCGTTGCCCTTGTCTTTAGTCGCATTCAGGGGCCGAATGCATGATGGTCAACGGGCGCTAAATCTGTTTTGGTCCGAATTGTGCAGGTATGGTGCCGGGCACGCCGGGGCGGTCAGGAAAAGATAGGTTGGAGACCCGCCGGCGAAACTACCTGGCAAGTTACTTCGTAAGCTACGTGGCAAGTTGTCAGCTACCTGGCAAATTGTCGAGTTCGAGTGGACGAGCGATCGTCCGCAACCTTTTGAGGGAGAAGTTACGTGAAACATCGTCAAATTATCGGCTATATGCTCGCCGGCGTGCTGTGCACCGGGCCGGCAATGGCGCAGGAACTTACCGGGACGCTGAAGAACATCAAGGACACCGGCGCTATCACGCTCGGCTTCCGCGACTCGTCGATTCCGTTCTCCTATCTTGACGACAACCAGAAGCCGATCGGCTACGCCATGGACATCTGCTACAAGATCGTCGATGCCGTGAAGAAGGAGCTCAAGCTCGACAAGCTCGAGGTCAAGCTCAACCCCGTGACGTCGTCGACCCGTATCCCGCTGCTCGCCAACGGCACGATCGATCTCGAATGCGGCTCGACCACCAACAATGTCGAACGTCAGAAGCAGATCGCCTATACCAACACCCACTTCCTGACCGCGAGCCGCTACGTCACCAAGAAGACGGGCAAGATCAATTCGATCGACGATCTCAAGGGCAAGTCGGTGGTCTCCACTGCCGGCACCACCAACATCAAGCAGCTCACCGAAGCCAATGCGGCGCGCAGCCTCAACATCAACATCATCCCGGCCAAGGACCACGCCGAGGCGTTCCTGATGGTGGAGACCGACCGCGCGGTGGCGTTTGTGATGGATGACATCTTGCTGGCAAGCCTGGTCGCCGGCTCGAAAGCGCCGGCTGACTACGTCATCTCCAAGGACGCGTTCTCCAAGCCCGAGCCCTACGGCATCATGCTGCGCAAGGACGATCCGGCCTTCAAGAAGGTGGTCGATGCCGCGACCGCGGCGCTCTACACCGGCGGCGAGGGCCAGAAGATCTACGACAAGTGGTTCACGCAGAAGATCCCGCCCAAGAACCTGAATCTCAACGTTCCGATCAGCTCCGAGCTGAAGAACGAGTTTGCGAAGCCGTCCGACTCGCCGGATCCGGATTCGTATAAGTAAACGTTCCCGCGCTCATGCAATGGCCCGGCCATTGCATGAGCGTACTGCTGTGGGACGAATGGCGAACGGTGGGGACCCGTGAACTATAACTGGAACTGGCACATCTTTTTCGAGCCGAACCCGACCGGGGCCGGCACGTATCTCGACATGCTGGTGTCGGGACTGTGGCTTACCATCAAGACGGCGCTGCTGGCCTGGGTCATTGCGCTGATCTTCGGCACGATCATCGGCATCCTGCGTAGCTTGCCGTCAAGGACAGCATCCTGGATCGGCTTTGGCTACGTCGAATTCTTCCGCAACATGCCGCTATTGGTGCAGCTGTTCCTCTGGTTCTTCGTGCTGCCGGAACTGTTGCCGCGCGCCGCAGGGCTGTGGATGAAGCAGCTTCCCAACGCGCCGTTCTGGACGGCGGCGATCGGGGTCGGCCTGTTCATGTCGGCGCGCGTCGCCGTGCAGCTTGCGGCCGGCATTGCCTCGCTGCCGCGTGGGCAGAAGCAGGCGGCAACGGCGCTAGGGCTGACGACTGGACAAGGCTATCGCTACGTGCTCCTGCCGATCGCGTTCCGCATCATCCTGCCGCCGCTCACGTCCGAATTCCTCAACACCATCAAGAATACCTCGGTCGCGATCACCATCGGCCTGATCGAACTGACCGGCCAGGCGAGGGCGATGCAGGAATTCTCGTTTCAGGTCTTCGAGGCCTTCACCGCCGCGACCGTGATGTATCTCGCGATCAACATCATCGTCGTCACCGGCATGCGCTTCCTCGAACGCAGCCTGGCGATCCCCGGCTACATCACGGGGAAATGACGATGTTCGACAATCTCGATTTCGATGTCATCCGCCGCTCGCTGCCCTATCTGTTCCTCGACGGCATGGGCTTTACGCTGATGCTGACCGGGCTGTCGGCGCTGGGCGGCCTGGTCTTCGGCACGATGATCGCACTGATGCGCCTGTCGAGCTATAGACTGATGGGCCGTATCGCCGGGCTCTATGTCGACTTCATGCGCTCGCTGCCGCTGGTGCTGGTGATCTTCTGGTTCTATTTCCTGGTGCCCTATATCGGGCAGTGGCTGACGGGCGCATCGCGGCCGATACGCGTCGGCGCGTTCACCTCTTCGCTCGTTACCTTCATCATGTTCGAGGCGGCGTATTTTTCTGAAATCATGCGCGCCGGCATCCAGTCGATCTCCAAGGGACAGCCGGCGGCCGCAAGCGCGCTCGGCCTGACCTATGCTCAGTCCATGCGCTACATCGTGCTGCCGCAGGCGTTCCGGAACATGCTGCCGGTGCTGCTCACGCAGACCATCGTGCTGTTCCAGGATACTTCGCTGGTCTACGTGCTGTCGATTCCGGACTTCCTCGGCGCCGCCAGCAAGGTGGCGCAGCGCGACGGGCGCCTGGTCGAGATGTACCTGTTCGCGGCGCTGGTCTATTTTGTGATTTCCTGTGTCGCGTCCTATGGCGTCCGGCGCCTGCAGGCGCGCATTGCTATTGTTCGGTGAGACCCCATGATCGAAATCAGCCACGTCAATAAATGGTACGGGCCGACCTTCCAGGTGCTGAAGGACTGCACCACCAGCGTCGCCAAGGGCGAGGTCGTGGTGGTGTGCGGGCCGTCAGGTTCGGGCAAGTCGACGCTGATCAAATGCGTCAACGCGCTGGAGCCGTTTCAGGAAGGCCAGATCATCCTCGACGGCATCAAGGTCAACGATCCCAAGACCGACCTGCCAAAACTGCGCGCCCGCGTCGGCATGGTGTTCCAGCATTTCGAATTGTTCCCGCATTTACGCATCATCGAGAACCTGTGCCTGGCGCAGGAGAAGGTGCTAGGCCGCTCGCATGGCGAGGCTATGGCCAAGGGCGAAAAGCTGCTCGAGCGCGTCGGATTGACGGTGCAAGCCAACAAATACCCGGCCGAACTGTCGGGCGGCCAGCAGCAGCGCGTGGCGATCGCGCGGGCGCTCGCGATGGACCCGATCGCGATGCTGTTCGACGAGCCGACCTCGGCGCTCGATCCCGAAATGATCAGCGAGGTGCTCGACGTCATGGTCGATCTCGCCCACGAGGGCATGACCATGATGGTCGTTACCCACGAGATGGGTTTTGCCAGCAAGGTCGCCAATCGCGTGATCTTCATGGACAAGGGCGAGATCGTCGAGGATGCGCTGAAGACCGATTTCTTCGGCAGTCCGCGCAGCGAGCGCGCGCAGCAGTTCTTGTCGAAGATTCTGTCGCATTAACGATTTGGGTACAAATAAACGCGGCGCAATTACTTTGCGCCGACAGGAGACTCTACTTTGGAACAGATCGCTTACGTCAATGGTTCGTTCGTGCCACTTTCAGAGGCGAAGGTCTCGATCCTCGACCGCGGATTCCTGTTTGCCGACGGCATCTATGAGGTTGCCGCCGTACTCGACGGCAAGCTGATCGACAATGCCTCGCATCTGGCGCGGCTGGAGCGCTCGGTCGGCGAGATCGAACTGGCCTTGCCGGAAACCACGGCGCGCATCCAGGAGATCCAGCAGGAATTAGTCAAGCGCAACAATCTCGTCAACGGCATGGTCTATCTGGAAGTGACGCGCGGCGCCGATACCGGGCGTGACTTTGCGTTTCCCAAGGGTGTCAAGCCGACGCTGATCATGTTTACGTCCACGAAGGACATCATCAATGCGCCCTCGGCCAAGACCGGCATCAAGGTGATCACGGTGCCCGATCTGCGCTGGACCCGGCGCGACATCAAGAGCGTCGCGCTGCTGGCGCAGGTGCTGGCAAAGCAGGCTGCTGCAGCAGCCGGCGCCGGCGAGGCCTGGATGATCGAGGACGGCAAGGTGACCGAGGGCGGCTCGTCGTCGTGCTTCATCCTGACCCAGGACGACGTGATCGTGACGCGGCAGAACGGCAGCGAAATCCTGCCCGGCTGCACCCGCAAGGCCGTGGTCGCGCTTGCCGAAGAGCGCCAGCTCCGCGTCGAGGAGCGGGCGTTTTCGGTCGAGGAGGCGCTGGCCGCCAAGGAAGCCTTCGTCACCAGCGCCAGCGTGTTCGTGCAGGCGGTGGTGTCGATCGATGGCAAAACGGTCGCCGACGGCAAGCCCGGCCCGATGACTAACCGGCTGCGCGAGATCTATGTGGAGTTCGCCAAGGCGACGGCGGTGTAGCACCCAGGATGTCGTCGTCCGGCTTGACCGGACGACCCAGTATTCCAGAGACGTCAGTGTGTGAGCCGAGGGGCCGCGGCGTACTGGATGCCCCGCCTGCGCGGGGCATGACAGCGGAGCGTGTGGTGCCTGCAGTGCGCCGCCGCGCCACGTCTTACTTCTTGTCGAACGTCGTCAGTTGCGCGCCGTCATCGGCAACGAAGACCGCCAGCAGGCTCGCAGGCTCCGTCGTGCTCGCATTCTCGCTAACGAGATGCTCGCTGCCGGGTGGCTCGAAAAAGGTTTCGCCCGCCTTGTAGACGCGCGCCGGGCCGGTCGCCGAATTTTCTGACCGGATGCTGCCGGACAGTACATAGACGAACACGCTGCCGGCGTGATGATGGCTGGCGGACTTGCCGCCCGGCGCGTAGTTGACCACGACTGCAGTCAGACTCTTGCCGGGCACGTTGGGAAGTTTCTCCGAACGAACCGGCGTTACCTTGTCGCCTTCGGCGTAAGCCGCGGGTGCGCCGACAATCGCCAGCGCGACCACGGCCATCGCTGCCGCACGACCCATCGCTATTGTCATGTTCACCTCCTCACTCTAAGCCGCTGCCTTCGCCTTCACCGGGTGTACTGCGCGAAAAGCGATCGCCAGCCGGTTCCAGGCATTGATCGCCCCGATCAGCATGGTCAGATTGACGGTCTCCGCTTCCGAGAAGTGGGCGCGCACGTCTTCGTAGAGATCGTCAGGGGCATGCGTTTCGGCAATCAGTGTCAGCGCATCGGTCCAGGCCAGCGCCGCGCGTTCGCGGTCGGTGTAGAGCGGCGACTCGTGCCAGGCGCTCAGCAGATACAGCCGCTGCTCGGTCTCGCCCTGCTTGCGGGCATCCTGGGTGTGCATGTTGATGCAATAGGCGCAGCCGTTGATCTGCGAGGCCCGCGTTTTCACCAGTTCGATCAGTGATTTTTCGAGGCCGGAGCCGGCTATCTGGGCTTCGAGTGCGACGAGCGCTTTGATGGTGTCAGGCGCGGCCTGGTAGTAGTTCATCCGGGGCTTCATGCAATTCTCCTCTCTGGACGTTTTCAATTTGAGGCGAATGTCAGCATATCCTGAGCTGAATGATAATCACCATCTGGATCGATGTTGCCAGATACAATAAAGTGATCCGCAACGGGGAGGACGGCGGATGTTATCGCGGGTTCTGCTACGAAAGACTTCACTTGTAGTAAGAATGATCTGAGCGCCATGCTGTTCGATCGACGCCGCATCGCCTTGCTGTTCGCACTCATTCCGGGCTTGCTGTCTCTTTCAACCTATCAGGCTCTGGCCGGATATCCCGAGCGCGTTATCAAGATCATCGTTCCCTTTGCGCCGGGCGGCGGTACGGACGCCATCACCCGCGTGCTGGCGCAGGAGATGGCAAAGGACCTCGGCGCCAGCATCATCATCGAAAACAAGCCCGGTGCAGGTACCATTATCGGTGCGCAGGCGGTCGCGGCCGCTGAAGGCGATGGCTACACGCTGCTGATGGGGACATTTGCCCATGCCGTCAATCCCAGCCTGAACGCCAAACTGCCGTTCGACCCGAACAAGGATTTTGCGCCCGTAGCACTGGTGGCGCGTTCTCCCAACATCGTCGTCGTCAATCCGAAGTCGTCGCTTCGCTCGATCGCCGATCTGATTGCGGCGGCGAAGGCCGAGCCCGACAAGATCTCCTACGGCACGTTCGGCACCGGCACCTCGGCGCACCTCGCTGGCGAAATGTTCAAGCATATGGCGAAGGTGAACATGACCACGGTCCCGTACAAGGGCTCGGCGCCCGCGATCACCGACCTGATCGGCGGGCAGATCCAGGTGATGTTCACGACGGTCGCCAGCGCGGCCTCCCTGGTCGAAGGCGGTCAATTGCGCGCGCTGGCGGTGACGACGGCGGAGCGCTCGCCTGCCTTTCCGCAGCTGCCGACGGTTGCCGAAACCGGCCTTCCCGGCTTTGAAGCGGAAACCTGGTACGGCCTGTTTGCGCCGGCGAAAACGCCGCCTGAGATCATCGATCGCCTCAACCGGTCGGCGGCGAAGGCCGTGCAGGCCGACGCCTTCAAGAAGCTCAGCGTCAATGAGGGCCTCGTCCTGATTGCAGAGCCGCCGCAAGAATTCTGCCGCTACTACCGCAGCGAGGTGGAGCGCTGGCGCAAGGTGATCGAGGGAGCCGGCATCAAGATCGAGTAGGCGGCAGGGCGGCGCGATCCCGGTTCCCCTGATCGCGGTTCCCGGCTAAAATGACGCCATGTATGTGAGCGCTTCCGAGAGCCGGGTGCTGGCGCGCATCTTCGGGCTGCTGTCCGAAGACCTCAGCGAGCGCGACGTTCGCGAGGCGGTAGGCCACCATTTGCTCGAATTGCTGGAAGCCGATCACTACGCTTCATTCGTTTGGCAGGACGCCACAGGCCGCTTCGAAAAGGCCGTGTACCTGAACATGGATCCGGACAACATCGCGGCCTACGACCGCTATTATCAGCAACACGACCCGATCACCTTAAAGCTTCAGGCCCGCCGCGAGGCGACGCTGGTCACGCAGGTGATGCCGCAACGCGACCTGATGCGGACTGAGTTCTTCAACGACTTCCTCGCCCGCGACGGCCTGCATTGGGGCGTCAATGCCTATAGTTACGTCGGTGGGCGCAATATCGGCGACGTCAGGATCTGGCGTGGCCGGCGTCGCGAGAATTTCGACGGTCATACGCTTGAATTGTTGCGGCTGATCGAGCCGGCTTTCACCGGCGCGCTGGTCCGCGCGGCTGGCGGGGCTGCGGCCATCGCGGCGGACGGCTCACCGATCCTGAAACTCTCGGTGCGCGAGTTCGAGATCGCGCGAATGATATCGGACGATCTCAGCGACAAGGAAATCGCGCACCGCCTGCAGGTCGAGGTATCGACCGTCCGCACCCATATCGAGCGCATGTTTGCCAAGCTCGGCGTCCGCCGCCGCAGCGGCGTCGCGAGCCTGTTTGCACGGCATTAGCCGCGTCGGCTAACGCGACGGCGGCGGCAGCCGGCCGAATATCTTCTCCATCGCCAGGCCGACCGCCAGCAACCGACGATCGCTCCCCGAGGGTCCATCGAGTTCGAGGCCGACCGGGAGCTTGCTCGACGCGCCAAGCGCGATCGGAAGCTGGATGCCGGGAACGCCGGCATTGCTGCCGGGATCGGTGTTCTGGATGAACAGCAGGAAGTTGGCGAGGCTCGACGAGTCAGGATTTGAGGCAATCGCGACCTTCGGCACGGTCGGGAAGGCGATGGCGTCGAGCTTGTTCTTTGCGAACGTATCGCGATAAAGCGCCTGCAGCGCGGGCCGGGCGGTCTTCATGGCGGCGTCATAGGCCGGCTTGGCCTCAGTGACCGTATTGTTCGGTCCCGGCAACTTGCGCGGAAGCACCAGCCCGTCATAGGTGCCCTTCACGTCGGGGCTCGCGATCTCCTTGGCGAGGTTTTCGACGCTGACGCCGCTGCCGCTTTTCTTGAGATAGGCAACCATGTCGTCATAGGCCTCATAGAGCGCGAGCGGAAACCCGACCTGGCCGTTGAGTTCGGCGAGCTTTGGCATCTCGATGTCGACGATCGTCACGCCGCTCGCCTTGAGCTTATCCAGCGCGGCTTTGAATGCGGCTTCGGTATCGCCGTCGAGATTGGCCAGCATGGATTTGTCGATGCCGATCCGTACCTGCTTCAGCTCGGCAGGCGCAATCGCACCGCCTCCGGCGATGACGCGGTCGAGAGCCGCCACGTCGGCCATCGTGGAAGCCATCGGGCCGGCGGTGTCGCGGGTGTGTGAGATCGGTGCAATCCCTTGCTGCGAATAGCGGCCGACGGTCGGACGCAGCGCGGCGCAGCCGTTCAGCGCGCAGGGCACCCGGACCGAGCCGCCGGTGTCGGTACCGAGACCGGCGGTGACGATCCGCGCGCCAACCGCGGCTCCTGTTCCCGATGATGAGCCGCCGGCCATTTTCGTCGGATCATACGCGTTGCGTACCCCGGACTCCCCGCCCGTCTTGAACGCGGCGTTATAACCGGAGATGCCGAAGGCAAGTTCATGCATGTTGGTCTTGCCGATGATGATGGCGCCCGCCGCGCGCAGTTTTGCCGCCACCGGCGCATCCTTCTTCGGGACGAACTTTTTCAGCGCCGGTGTTCCCGCGCTGGAGGGAAGCCCGGCCACTTCGATGTTATCCTTGATGACGATAGGGACGCCGCCGAGCGGCTTGCACGAGCCCTTGGCCGGCGTCAAACGCTTCGGCGGCTTTCATCGCGCCGGCCTCGTCGAGCGTGATGAAAGCGTTGAGTTCGGATTTTGCCTTGGCCCGCGCCAGCGCCGCCGTAGTCAGCGCCTTGCTGGTGATCTTGCCCGCGCAGATATCGGCGGCGGCTTGGGTAGTGGTGAGCTGATCCAGATCGATCGCTGGTTGGGCGGCGGCAGGAGACGCTGAGGTGAGGACAAGGCTCGTAAGCGCCGAGCCGAGCAGGATTGAGCTACGAGCCATGATGATCCTCCGTAGTACTAGATACCCGTCTGGACGAACTTTACCCGCTGCCGGTTCCGGCGCCTGTCCTCATTTCTGAGGACGCTAAACCTTCTCCTTCACAAACCGGTTCCGCAATGTCCCGATTCCCGTGATGTCGATCTCAACGACGTCGCCGTCCCTGAGGTCGGGCGAGGCGCCGTCGGTGCCCATCCAGATCACGTCGCCCGGCGACAGCGTGAAATACTTCGTCAGCTCGACGAGGAACGGCACGATGCCGAAGATCATGTCATTGGTGCGGAAGCGGCCGGTCTCCTTGCCGTTGACCCTGATCGCCGTCTCCATCTTGTCGAGATCGACATCGGTTTCGATCCACGGACCCATCGGCTTGAAGGTGTCGGCGTTCTTGGAGCGCCACAGGCTGCGATCGGCCTTCTGCCAGGTCCGCTCGCTGACGTCGTTGCCGATGGTGTAGCCGAGCACGCAATCCATCGCGTTGGCCTCAGTGAGATGCTTGGCCTCCTTGCCGATGACGACCACCAGTTCGCCCTCATAATGGATTTTTTCGGTCGCGGTCGCCGGGATCACGACATCCTCGTCATGGGCGATCAGCGCGTTCTGGGCGCGATATCCGATCTCGGGTCGGTCAGGCACGTTCGGCACCGTGCCGGCCTTGTCGGCGGCTTCCTTGAGGTGTTTGAGATAGTTGAGCCCGACGCAATAGAAGGTGCGCGGAATCAGCGGCAGCTCGATCTTCACGTCCTTCAGTGAATGCGACTGCGTCCCGCGTTGCCATTCGCCGAAGGGATCGCCATCGACGGCGATCACGCGCTCGCCCTCGACAATGCCCCAGGATGTCTTGCCGGCGGCCGTGAATTTGAGCCAACGCATGAAGTGTCCTCGTGTTATTCGGCTGCGACCTGCGGGCTGGTTTTCCAGGCTCCGGCGGCAGGCCGCGCCAGGCCGAGGTTCTCGCGCAACGTCTTGCCGGCATAATCCTTGTGAAACAGGCCACGGCGCTGCAGTTCCGGCACGATGTGCTGGACGAAATCAGCGTAGGAGCCCGGCACGATGGTGGCTGCGATGACAAAGCCGTCGCAGCCGCGCTCGACAAACATCTCCTCTAGCTTGTCCGCGATCTCCTTCGGGCCGCCGACGATCGCGTCCTGTACCTGGCCGCGGCCGGAGAAGGTGACGAAGTCGCGCGCGCTGGGATTGGTCTTGCCTGAATTCTTGAGCACGCCGTCGCGAATGCCGAGGATCCCCTGCATGCTCTTGAGCTCTTCCGTGGTCAGCGGTTCGTCGAGCGGTTTTGACGCGAAGTCGTAATTCAGCGCTTCCGCAAGCAGCGACAGCGCATCGATCTGCAGCGGCAGCTTGTTGATGAGCGCCATCTTGTCCTCGGCCTCGGCCCTGGTCGCGCCGCAGACGGGGGTGGTGAGGTTGCAGAGGTACATCTGGTCGGGATCGCGGCCGGCTTTCGCCGCCTCGCTGCGGACCGCCGCATAGCCTTCCTTGGCGGCGGCCACGTTGCGCGCGGCGGTGAAGATCACCTCGCCCCATCGCCCCGCAAAGCGCTGGCCGCGGCCAGACGCGCCGGCCTGGATGATGACGGGATGGCCCTGCGCCGAGCGCGGCACGGTGAACGGACCGCGCGACTTGAAGAACTCGCCCTTGTGGTCGAGCCGCTTCACCTTGGCCGGATCGGCGAAGCGGCCGCTCGTCTTGTCCATGATCACCGCGCCGTCTTCCCAAGTGTCCCAATGGCCGAGCACGACTTCCATGAATTCGTCGGCGCGATCGTAGCGGAAATCATGTTCGAGATGGGCGTCCTTGCCCATGTTGTGGGCCTCGCCGTCATTGAGCGAGGTGACGACGTTCCAGCCTGCACGTCCTCCCGACATCAGGTCGAGGGTTGCGAAGCGGCGCGCGACATCGAACGGTTCGTAATAGGTAGTCGAGCAGGTCGACCCCAGTCCCAGCTTGGTGGTGACCATGCCCATTGTGGTCAGCACGATCAGCGGGTCCATCTTCACGCAGCGGATGCCGTATTCGACGGTGTGGGCGTGGTCGTTGCCGTATCGGTCCGGCATCGCCAGCCGGTCGTCGAAGAAGGCCATGTGGAACTTGCCGGCTTCGAGAATCCGGGCGATCTCCTGGTAATAGTCGGCCGCCATCGAATCGTCGCGCGACTCCGGGTGCCGCCACGAGCTTGGCAGATTGGTGCAGTTCTGCGCCTGCAGGAATCCCACCAGCGCCATTTGCCGTGTCATGCGGTTCTCCTTGTGCCGGCGGAATTCATTTCAGGCCGAGTTCGGCGGCGAGCTTGTAGTCGGTGGCCATCGCCTTCAATTTGTCCCAGGTGGCGTCCTCGACCTCGATGCCGTCGCGCCTGCGCGCTTGCTCGCGGATATGTTCGATCTCTCCGGGATAGAACACGCCCGGCGAGCCCTCCGATGGCGGTGTCGATTTCAGATAGCGGGCGAACTCGCCGACTTCCTTCTCAAAGTCCTTCAAGGGGCGGAACGCGGCGACATTGAACACCGCCATAAAGCATCCGTCATTGTGGCGGCCGGTCGGCTCCACGCCAAAGCCTAATCCCGTGAGCAGACCGCACAGCACCTCGACCATCGCGGCGAGGCCACTTCCCTTGTAGCCCTCGCTGCCGCCGAGCGGCAGCAGCGCGCCGCCCTTGCGATACTGCGTGGGATCGGTGGTGTGCCGTCCCTCGGCGTCGATGATCCACCCCTGCGGGATCTGTTCGCCGCGCGCCACCGACAGCGCGATCTTGCCGGCCGCGACCGCCGAGGTCGCCATGTCAAGATAGAACGGTGCTTCCAGATCGGATGGCACGGCAATCGAGATCGGGTTGGTGCCGAGCCTTGCCTCGCGGCCGCCGAACGGCGCGACATGTTTCGGCGAGCGGCCGGAATCGGCGGCGGCGATGCCGATCATGCCCGCCCGCATCGCCATCAACGGATAGGCGGCAAGCCGCCCGACATGGCTCTGGCGGAACACCGTACAGGCCGCCACATTGGCGGTCTTCGCCTTTTCGATCGTCAGCGCCATCGCCTGGGCGTTGACGTGGAAGCCGAACCCCCAATGGCCGTCGATCACGGTCGTGGTCGGCGATTCCTGGACGATGGTCCATTTGGCGCCGGGCACGATATGGCCGGCCTTGATGCGGTCGATATAGGTCGGGATCGCGATCACGCCGTGCGAGTCATGGCCGGCGAGATTGGCGTTGACGCAGCCAATAGCGACCGCATCGGCTTCCTCCTCCGACGCTCCGGCGGCCCTGAGCAGCGCCGCGCCGATATGCGTGAGACGGTCGGCCTGGACCATCGGCATGGGAATTTCCTCACCTTGAGCGCCCGCGCGAACGGCGGGTCTTGCTTGTTGCCGCTAGGCGGCATGCTCTCAAAGCGGTGGCGGCAGGGCAAGCGTGGAAATATCCTGTTAGCCATGTCGCAGGCACGGTCCTCGAGGGCTTCGAATTTCATCCTGCAAAATTCGAGAATTGTGTTCGGCGACCCGTATCCCGGCCGGCGCACGCTGGCGGTATGGCTGACAAATCGTGAAAGAACCGTAGTTCTCCTGAGTGGCGTCGTTTGTCGTTGGTCCGACATTTACTCTGAATTGCAACTCCGGGTCGCCAATAACGAGCATTTAGGCCCCCTGCACGCATAAAATCCGAAGGGGGCAGCCCGGCGCTGCCGGCAGGGAGCTTGGGGACGGTGAAGACCGATATCGCGCGCACATTCGCGGCGTTGAATGCAACCAACGAAGCGATTTTGTACGCCAAATCGCCCGAAGAACTGTACGCGAAGGTCTGCGAAGCCGCGTTCTCGGTCGGCGACTTCCTGGCCGTGGCGGTCTTCTTGCTGGAGCCGGAAACCAACCTCCTGCGCTTCGCCGCGGGCTGTGGCGATGACGTCCCGCGCCTGCGCAGCATCGATATTTCGACCGTGGCCGGTACGCCCGAAGGTTCCGGGGTCTCCGGGCAGGCCTTCCGCGACCGCAAAACATGCGTCAGCAACGATTTCTTGAACGATCGGCGCTCGTTGCCCTGGCGCGAGGGAGCCAAGGCCGGCCAAGTGGGCACGGCGGCAGCGCTGCCGCTGATCTGCAATGGCCAGAGTGTCGGCGTGTTGCTCGTTTCGCGGCGCGAGGCGCACTCGATCGACGGGCAACTCGTCTCGATGCTGGAGCGCGTGTCGGCAAACGTTTCGTTTGCGCTCGACAATTTCGACCATGAGTCCGCGCGCAAGAACGGCGAGCGCGTCATGCGGCGGTTGAACCGGATGTTCGGCGCCATCAGCGCCACCAACGAAGCCATTCTTCGCGCCAAAACCGAACAGGAACTCTATCAGCGCGTTTGCGATGCCGCGGTACACAGCGGCAAATCCGCGGCTACCGTGGTCCTGCTTGCGCAGCCGGACTCGATCTGGTTGAAGCCGGCCGCTGGCACGGGCGCAATCGTCGAACAGATCATGCGGGCGCCGTTCTCGATCGATGCCGGCAACCCATATGGAACGGGCGTCTGCGGCAGGGCATTCCGAACGCAGCAGCCAGCCGTCAATAACGATATCCTGAACTCGACACAGGGGCAGCCCTGGCATCAGGCCGCCCGTGAGACGGGCGTTACCGCCTGCGTCGCGGTTCCGCTGATCAAGGCCGACGAGAGCATCGGCGTATTGATGTTCTTTGTCGGCAAACTGTGGGCGGAGGACGAAGAGATCGTCGCGTTGATGGCGCGGATCGCGGAGAACGTCTCGTTCGCGCTGGACAATTTCGATCGCGCCGGCGAAAAGGCGAGAGCCGATGCCCAGAAGGAACGTCTGGGGCGCATGCTGGCGGCGCTCAGCGCGACCAACGAAGCGATCGTTCGTGCGACGTCGCGGACGGAGCTGTTCGAACTGGTATGCGAAGCTGCCGCGAAGGGCGGACGGTTCAACTCGACCAGCATTCTTCTGGCGCGATCGGACAGCGACTACACCATTATGGTGGCCGCGGCGGGGCCGACGGCCGGCAACATGCGCCGGGTGAAGGTTTCGATCAGCGCCGATCATCCGGAAGGACGCGGGCTGTGTGGCAACGCCTTCCGCTCCCGCCAGGCCAGCATCGCCAACGATTTGCGTGCCGATCCGCGCGGGTCGGCGTTTCACCAGTTCATTCACAGCGACGGCGCGATGTCGGGCGCGGCGTTCCCGCTGCTGGTTTCCGGCCAGGCGGTCGGCGTGATGTTTTTCGTTTCCTCCGAGAAAGATACGTTCACGCCCGAATTCGCCGAACTGCTGCAGCGGCTCACCGACAACGTGTCGTTTGCGATCGGGAACTTCGACCGGGCCGACGAGAAGGCCAGAACCGAAAGTCAGAAAGAGCGTCTGACGCGGATGTTCGCCGCTCTGAGCGCGACCAACGAAGCCATCATGCGGGCCAAATCCCGCAACGAACTGTTTGATCTGGTGTGCGAAGCCGCGGCGAACGGCGGCCGGTTCACCTCGGCCACCATCGCGTTGGCCGATTCCGGCAGCGACCTGCTCAGGATCGTCGCCGCCTCGGGGCCGGCGGCCGAGACGACGCGGCACGTCAGGTTGTCGGTGGATGAATCCCGTCCCGAGGGCCGTGGGCTCAGCGGAACGGCGTTCCGAACCAGACGGCCCTGCATCACCAATGATTATGTGACCGACCAGCGCGTCGCCGCTTTCCAGGCCATCGTCGGCAGCTACGGCGCTCAGTCAGGCGCTGCCTTTCCCCTGCTGGTTCGCGGCGAGCCAGTCGGCGTCATGATTTACATGTCGCTGGACAAAGACACCTTCACGCCCGAATTTTCGGAACTGCTGCAACGGTTGGCCGACAATGTGTCGTTCGCCCTGGAGAATTTCGACCGCGCCGACGACAAGGCACGGACCGAAATCCAGAAGGAGCGCCTGACGCGCATGCTGGCGGCGCTGAGTGCGACCAATGAGGCGATCATCCGCGCGACGTCGCGGGCGGAATTGTTCGAACTGGTGTGCGAAGCCGCGGCCGACGGCGGCAAGTTCACCTTGACCTCCATCACGTTGATGAAACCCGGCTGCGATTATCTCGACGTTGTAGCTGCCGCCGGTCCGACTGGGCTCAGCGCGCGCCTGGCGAAGATATCCATCAATGAGGCACACCCGGAGGGACGCGGGCTATGCGGCCAGGCTGTCCGTTCGCAGCGGGCCTGCATCATCAACGATTACCTCGCTGATCCCGGCCCCGAAGCGTTTCATCATAGAGCGCGCCTTGATGGCACGAATTCCGGCGCCTCATTCCCTCTGTTGGTGCAAGGGCGGGTCGTCGGCGTGATGTCTTTCATGTCGATGGAGAAAGACACATTCACGCCCGAGTTTGCCGAATTGCTGCAGCGGCTCGTCGACAACGTGTCCTTTGCGCTGGAGAATTTCGATCGCGCCGATGAAAAGACGAAGGCCGATGAGCGGATCGAGTATCTGGCGTCGCACGACAGCCTGACCAACCTGCCGAATCGGGAAATGTTCAACGGCATGCTGCGCCGCGCGATCGATGCCGCCGCGCGCTACCAGCGGCAGTTTGCCCTGCTGTTCATCGACCTCGACAGGTTCAAGGTGATCAACGACTCGCTGGGACACGACGCGGGCGACATGCTGCTGGTCGAGATCGGCGGCAGGCTGCGCCGTGCGCTGCGTTCGAGCGATGTCGTGGCGCGGCTCGGCGGCGACGAGTTCGTGGTCATTCTGGAGCAGGCCGCCGAGCGTCACGAGGTCGAGCGAATTTCAGGCGAGCTTCTCTCCGTGCTGAGCCAGCCGCTGCAGCTCAGCGGTCACGAATGCCACACCACCGCCTCGATCGGGATCGCGATGTACCCGTCCGACGGCGCCGACATGCAGACGCTGACCAAGAACGCCGACATGGCGATGTATCTCGCCAAGGAGGACGGCAAGAACGGCTTCCGCTTCTTCACCAAGGAGATCAAGACGCAGTCGATCGAGCGCCTGACGCTGGAAAGCGCCTTGCGCCGCGCGCTGGAGCGCGACCAGTTCTCGCTGCACTATCAGCCCAAGATCGACATGGTGAGCGGCCAGATCACCGGCGTCGAGGCGCTGTTGCGCTGGAATCATCCCGAACTCGGCGCTGTATCGCCGGGGCAATTCATCCCGCTGGCCGAGGAAACCGGACTGATTGTTCCGATCGGCCGCTGGGTACTCAAGGAAGCCTGCGTGCAGAACATGGCCTGGCAGCGCCGCGGCCTGCGGCCGGTGACGATGGCGGTCAACCTGTCGCCGCGGCAATTCGCCGATGCGCATCTGTTGCACGATGTCGACGAGGCGCTGCTGGCAAGCGGCATGTCACCGGTGCTGCTGCAGCTCGAAGTCACGGAAAGCATGGTGATGCGGAATGTGTCGCGCGCGATCAAGGTGCTGGATGCGATCCAGAGCCGCGGCATCCGCCTTGCGATCGACGATTTCGGAACCGGCTACTCGTCGATGTCGCTGATGAAGCAATTCCCGATCGATACCATCAAGATCGACCGCTCCTTCATTCGCGACCTGCCCGTCGATACCGAAGACCAGGCCATTGCGCAGGCGATCATCAGCATGGGCAAGGCGCTTGGCATGACCGTCATTGCGGAGGGCGTCGAGACCGTGGAGCAGGAGACCTTCCTGCGCAACCACGCCTGCGACGAGATGCAGGGTTTTCTGTTCTCCAAGCCGCTGCCCGCCAGGCAAATGGCCGATCTGCTTCGCGCCGAGCCGCAGCTCGCTTCGCCGCCGTTGCAGCCGGAAGCCGGATCAGGGTTGAAAAGCACTGTCGTCTGACGGCTGCGGGTGCAGCTCACGGACCGTCGGATCCGGAATGGCCGTCTTGCGGGGAAAATCATCAGGCCACGGCACAGACGTCTGGCCTGCGAAGGCCCCAAGAAAGATGTCCGCGGCGGAAGCATAAGTCGCGCGGCCTGGTAATCCGAGTTCGGCGCAGCATTCGGCGGGGAGGGGTTGGGAGGAGGCGCGTAACTCCATCGCGGGTCCCCACCACCACGCCGGCGCGGGCGAACGTTCCGTTTCCGGAACGGCACGCCACGTGAGGTATTCGCCGATCATACGTTCAAATTGCAGTACCGCCGCCGGATGCATTTCATCTCCTGAAGCCCGATGATATCCGCATCCGCGCGCGGCGCAATGCATGTTGCCGGTTATTGCCGGCCGTGCTGCCAGTGCGAAGTCACATCGGCGCCTGATTTGTTGAGGTGGACGTGCTGATCGACGTGGTCGACCCACGACAGCGGAATGAAGTGATGATGCTGGCCATCAGGCGAACTCTGTTTGGTCAGCTTGATCTTGTCTGTTCCTTCCATATGGTCGACTTTTCCGACCGTCTTCTTGTCCGACGAGATAACGTCCATGTGTTCCCGGATCTGTGAAGCAGAAGCCATGTTTCATATCCCTGATTTGGTTGAGGACATGAAACGCGCCGCCGCTGAAATGGTTGCCCGGTCGTTGATCTCGAGCCGGTCCCGTTCCGCCAGCGGTTACTTCTCTTCCGCCGCCGTTGACGTCGCCGGGCCTTCTCCCATGATCAGGAGAACGGCGTCTTCATCCTTGGCGCCGTCCCAATGCACCTGCTTGGCGAAATGGGTGACAAAGCTGCCGGCCGGCATCGGCGTCGTGTTGGCCGGATCGAATTTCGATCCCGAGCCGACCCACCACGTGCCCTGCAGCACGACGATGTAGCGATCGTTGGGATGGAAGTGCGGGCGGCTGAAATGATTGCCCTTGGTCCATTTGTTGTAGACCATGTAGAAGCCGGGCTTGGCCGGATCGCCTACGACAACAGCGCTTTGCGCGCCGGCAGCGTTGACTGGGCCCCAGGGAATTTGGTCCGGCAATTTGTAGATGACGGCGGCCGGATTGAGTTCCGCAGCGGAAGAGATGCTCAACGTGCCGGCGAAAACCAGCGGCGTCATGAGGTATCGCCAGGACCGGGGTATCGCCTTCATGGTCGCCTCCCTTGCCGCCTCGTGAGCTGAGATGCACTCATCTCTGTTGCCGCGATGCTAGCCGGCCTCGTTCCCGCGGAGCAAGGCGCGCGGGTGCATGCGTGATCGGCGGCAGCAGCAAGCGAATGTCGCACAACGCACCTGCAGCATGAAAAACGGATTTACGCCGCGCGTTGCGGTGATAGGTTGCGGCCCAACCAAAAGCAGCCATGGGAGGGTTACGTTCATGAAGCGTTTGTCGATACTTGCGGCCGGTCTGTTGATCGGCGCCGCCGCTGTTCAATTCTCCAGCGTGGCGTCCGGCCAAGGCGATGGCTGGGTGACTCTCGTCGACGGCACCAAGATGGGCGACTGGACCGAGGTCGGCAAAGCCAATTGGGCGATGAAGGACGGCGCATTGGTCGCAGACAAGATCACCGAGGGCAAGGATCCGTCCTATCTTGTCAGCAAAAGCTCGTACAAAGACTTCGAGATGAAGGTCGAGTTCTGGGCCGACGATGACGCCAACAGCGGCATCTTCATTCGCTGCGACCAGTCGGCCAAGATCGACGCCAAGATCTGCTACGAAGTCAACATCTTCGACAAGCGGCCCGATCCGACCTACGGCACCGGCGCGATCGTCGACGTGGCCAAGGTCGACCCGATGCCGAAGGCGGGCGGCAAATGGAACACCTACGAGATCACGGCCAAGGGGCCGCATCTCGTCGTCGTGTTCAACGGCCAGAAGACCGTTGATGTTCAGGATTCAAAACACGCCAGCGGCCCGTTCGCGCTGCAATACGGTTCTGGCGTGATCAAGTGGCGCAAGGTGCAGATCAAGCCGCTGTAGGCCGGCGCTCAGGTAGCAGGACGCTCCTGGTCTCAATCGCGAACCAGCGCACCGGTCTTCTGCGGATGCGCCTTCTTGTGCCACGCCCAGGCGGTGCGGATGATGGTGGCCAGATCCGAATGGGCGGGACGGAAGTTCAATGTCGCGCGCGCGGCAGAGGGGTCGGCGACCAGATAGGTCGGATCGCCTGATCGCCGCGGCTTGACGACGTGCGGGACCTGGCGGCCGGTCTCGGCCGCGATCGCGGCGAGGATCTCACGCACCGAGAAGCCGTTGCCGGTGCCGAGATTGAACGCGCCGCCTGAATGTCCCTCGAGCAGCAGCTTGAGCGCCAGCACGTGGGCAGCCGCGAGATCGGTCACATGGATGTAGTCGCGGATCGCCGTCCCGTCGGGCGTGTCGTAATCGTCGCCGAACACCGCGAAATCAGGCACATGCCCCTGCAGCGCCATCATGGCGCGCGGGATCAAGTGTGTCTCCACCTCGCGCAGCTCGCCGATGCCGCCGGCGTGGTCGGCGCCAGCGGCGTTGAAGTAGCGCAGCGCGAACGAGCCGAAGCCATAGGCAGCGCGATAATCCGCCAGCACGCGCTCGATCATCCATTTCGAAGCGCCATAGGGATTGATCGGCGCGCAGGGATAGTCCTCCGGCAGCGCCTTGCTGTCGGCATTGCCATAGACCGCGCCGGTCGACGAAAACACCAGGCGATTACAGCCGGCCTCGCGCATGGCCGCCATAAGCGATAGCGTGCCGGCGAGATTGTTGATGTAGTATTTCTGCGGATCGGCAACGGATTCGCCGACCAGGCTCGACGCCGCGAAATGCATGACGGCCACGATGTCATGTTCGGCGAAGGTCCGCGCCAGAGTGGCCTTGTCGGCGATGTCGCCGACCACCAGCGTGCCCACGGCGAAGCTGCGGTGGCCGGTTGAAAGATTGTCGTAGGTGACGGGCTGGTAACCCGCCGCATCCAGCGCCCTGCAGCAGTGCGAGCCGATATAGCCGGCACCGCCGGTGACGAGAATGGCTGGACGGCTGCTCATCGATCGTGTGTCCCGCCGATGTCAGTCGATCGGCCCCTGTTCAGCAACAGATAGAGCGCGCGCGGATTGGTAGTCAGATAGCGCCAGAACAGACGGCGCGGCTCCAGCCAGATGCGCCAGATCCATTCGAGGCCCACATGCTGCATCCACAGCGGCGCGCGGGCGCGGCTGCCTGACAGGAAATTGAACAGCCCGCCCGACGTCTTGATGACGCCGACATTGCAGAGGGCGGGAGTGAACTCGTCGACGAAGGTCTGTTCATAGGGAACGCCTAGCGCGACCCAGAGATAGTCCGGCGCCAGCGCGTTGATCTCGGCGACCTTGGCACGCAGCGCCTCGCCCCGCAGAAAGCCGTGGCAACGGCCGACGATCTTGAGGTCAGGATATTGCTTGCGAACGCTGGCGACCGCGGCGGCGTTCTCCGCCTCGTCCGCGCCCAGCATGTAGAAGGTGAGACCGGCTGCCTGCGCCTTGCGGGCAACGAGGTGAAACAGGTCGGTGGTCGCGACGCGTTCGGGCAGCGGTGTCTTTGATCTGAACCGCGACGCGGTCACCAGCGGCTGGCCGTCGGCATTGATCAGGTCCGCAGCCCGAAACAGCCGATCGGTCATCGGTTCGGTCGAGCAGCGTGCCAGCACCTCGCCATTGGCCGAGGTCAGATAGAGCGGACGGTCGACGCGGCGTTGCGGGAACACCATTTCGATCATGAAGTTCGCGGTCTGCTCGAGATCCAGCACGGCAAGCCGCAGTCCGCCCAACGTGATGCGAGGCACGCTGGCCGTGGCCGCTCTTCCGACGGGATTTACGCGACGCTCAGGCATGCTGCTTGTCTCGCTGCGGCGGTCGGGTTGACTTCGCTCAGGACGACACCGACGAGCTTGCGCTCGGCCCCGCCGAGGGCTGCGATGATGTCTTCCATGCTGTCGTTGATGTCGAGATGCACCGGGAGGATCGCAACGAGTCCTTCGGCAATGTCGAGCAGCTTACGGTCGGTCGGGCTCCATGGCATGGCCGGCCCGTCGAGAATCACGAGGTCATAGCCGCCGGCGGAACGAGCCTGCGCAACCGTCTTTCGGATGGCGTCACAGGCCTTCGCATCGGTGGCTTTGACGGCCGGCAGGATCGAAATTCCGTTGGCGGTCGAAATCGCGCGAGCGGCCTTGGCGCCGATGCTGAGCCAGCCGAAACGGCTGGGCTCGCTCGTGGTCAGGTGGCTCACCTTGCCCGATAGCGCGCGTTCCCTGAGGTCGGCATCGATCAACAGCACCCTGGCGCCGTCACGCGCCGCGGCGAGCGCGATGTTCAGCGCGGCGATGCTGCGGTCCTGATCCGGGCCGGCGCTGATCACAGCCATCACAGGCGGGGTTTCCCCGCCGGCGCGTCTGGCCAGCGCCGCGCGCATTTCGCGCATGGCATTGAGGACAGTCATCAGCGGAAAGCCCGCGCGCAGCGTCGGCCAGCCCAGCCGCGTGACGTCGGCGGTGCTATCGGTTGCGAGGATGCTGGCGAGCGTGCGCATCACGTCGGCTTCCTGCAGCCGTGCGATCAGTGGCTTTTCGATCAGGCTGACCGCGGGTTGCGGCTGGAGTGGAACGGCGGGTGGCTGCTTCTCGGCCGCAGGAGCGGCCGGTTCCTTCGGAGTTTCTGCCGGCGCTTTGTCCCGCGGCCGAATAGGATTGGTGCCCGGCACCAACTGGTTGGCTGCAATGAACCAGCCGGAGGCAGCGAGCCCGCCAAAGACAAAACCAATCATCGCGAGCAGGCTCATGGCCGGCGGGAAGGTGCGCCGCTGCGGCACAGTGGCGTCGCCGATGATGCGTGCGTTCGAGGTGTTCAGGCTCTCCTGCTCCTCGGTTTCGCGCGATCGCTTCAGGAACGACTGATAGACGTCGCGGCTTGCCTCCACTTCGCGTTCGAGTTCGCGCAGGCGCACCGAGGCCTGGCTCATCTGGACGCTCTGGCGCTTCTGGGTTTCCAGCGCCTTGCCGAGCGAGGCTTCAAAGTCGCGGGCCCGGATCAGGTCGTTCTTCGCGGCCTGCGCGAAGCGCTCGACTTCCTCGTTGATGGCGCGGCGCAGGTCCTGCACCTGCTGCTCCATCTGGCGCAGCGCCGGATGACGCGGCCCCAGTTCGCTCTGCAATTCCGCCTGGCGCTTCCGCGCTTCGGCATGCTGCGCGCGCAGATTGGCGATGGTCTGCGACTGCAGCGCCTCAGGGATAGCGCCGGCGTCGGAGGATGCCTTGCGGCTGGCTACGATCTGGTCGAGTTTGGCCTGCGCGTCCAGCGTCAGCGCGCGGGCGGCGGCGAGCCGCTGGTTGCTGGCGGAGAGCTGCTGGTCGCTGATCTGCGTGTCCTGGGTGCCGACGAAATTGTTCTGCGCCTTGTAAACCGCGAGCGTGTTCTCGGCGTTGCGAAGCCGTTCCTGCAATTCCTTCAACCGACCGGAAAGGTCAGTGGTCGCGCGCCGCGCGGCGGCGGCCTGCGACTGCTTGGATTCGGCGAGATAGGCTTTCGAGATTGCGTTGGCCAGCATCGCCGCCTTGGCTGGTTCATACGACCAGACGTCGATATCGACGATGAAGGTGCGGTCGGTCTTCTTGACGTTGACGTGGCGATTGAGCGCTTCCAGCGCGCCCATCTGGATCTGCTTCTGCTGCTCGGCGCTGGGGCGCAGCTCGACCCCGAACAGGCCGAACAGCGATCCCAGGATGCCCTTGGAATCGCCGACGCCGAACTCCGGATCCCTTTCCAGATGGGTGTCGCGGATCACCTGCAGCAGCACGTTGTTCGAGGTGATCACGCGCGCCTGGCTTTCCACCACCATCGCGAGGCCTGAAATATCCTGGGCGCGCGGCGTCAGTTCGCGATCGACCAACTGCAATTCGCGGGGATCGACATAGAGTTGGGCCGAGGCTGTGTATTTCGGTGTCAGGCTCTTGCCGATCGCAATTGCGACGCAGGCGGAGATCAGCGCCGCGGAGGCGATCGCGACTTTCCGTTGCCACAGGAGCTGGGCCAGATCGAGCACGTTGAAGCCCGCCGGCGCGGCTGCCGCCACGGGGCCGGCCTCGGGCTTCGCCCGCTCTATCGGCTGGTCATAGATAAGCATCGGCCCCAGCTTCCATTCGAACTGCCGCACGCATCGGCTGAGGGGTTATTCTTCGGGTTGCGCCATGGGCGCGGAAAAAAAGCGCTGAACAAACGCAACAGGGAAAATTAACCATACTCACCAAGGGACTATTCCCCGAATTGGCAAACAAAGCGTTTAAGCGCGGGCGCATTGCATCGCCTCCGCCATGGCGAGGGCCGGAATTTTCCGCCGCAATGCCGCTTCCAACGCATGCGCGAGCAAAGCGGGCGAACAGCCATAGGGACTCGGCCGGTCGGTGACGTCGTGGCCGTAGAAAATTAACCATCCGTTATTGGTTTGCGCTTCGTCGATCACCAACCGGTGGCCGACCTTCGCTCTTGCCTCCGACAACATCGCGTTCATGGTTTCAACGCTTTCGCAGGATCACGTGGTAGTCGCCGTGCCTAACGTCGATCTTGCCGGGGAGGAAGAAGTTCATCACCTTCGCGCTAGCATCGACCAGGGCGGCGAACAGAGGCTTGCGCAGCCGCATCTCCGGATAGCGCGGGCTCTCATATTGCTTGCGGTAGATCATTTGCAGGCCGTGCTGCTCGGCGAACGCCTCCAGGTTGGAAAGCGTGACCAGCGGATGGAATAGCGTCGGGAACGGCGCGTGGCCGGGCAGGCCGGCTTTCTTGTCGCCGCGGACATGGCGATAGAACCAGACGTGGAACCAGTGCGGCGAGTACTTGGTGACGACGCCGGACAGCGACCTTGGGTTAGGCGCGCCGATCAGGATCATGCCGTTCGGCTTCAGCGACTCGCAGAAATTCAGCAGGGCTGATTCGACATCGGGCACGTGCTCGATCACGTTGTAGCAGATCACCAGATCGAAGCTGTTGGGCTTGAAGCGATAGGTCTGGATGTCGCCGAGGATAGCCTCCTGCGCGTAGTCATTGCTGCGGATCTGGTCCTCGTCGATGTCGACCACGGTGACGTGGGCGCGATGCAGCACCTTGAGCGGCAGGAAGCTGGTCGAGCCGCCGCCGGCTTCGTAGATCGACAGTTCATCCGCAGGCAGTGTCGCTTCGAGGATGCCGTGAACGGTGAGCAGACTCTGTCGTGCTTCGCCGTGTGCCAGCTCGAGTAGCGCCTGCGGATGCTGCACGGTCTCAGTCGCCTGCCTGTGGTCGATCGTGGCTGCCTGGTTCATCGACTTCATCCATTCTGACGTGGGGCTTGCCTTGTTCATTCTAGTTTTCCCAATCGACGCGCTGAAAAGCGTCCATCAATGCCTGGTCTTCCGTGTGAATCGACGGATCGAACGACACGCGGTTGGTGCGCTGGTATTTCCAGTTGCTGCCGATCTCGCGAAAGTGCCGAAACGAAAAGTCCCTGGTGCAGAAATACGACGCCCACCAGGAGAAGATCGAATGGACGTGCCATTGCGCATGCGTGGGGCATCGGGTGGGAACCACCGTCCATTTCGGCAGGCACTCGTTTGCGTCGCGCCGCATCACGAGCCTTGACAGCTCGTACTTCGGCGGCATGAGGATCGAGAAGTCGGCGTGTCGATGCGGAGCCTTGCTCACGCTGTCGCTGGCACCGTCATCGATGCCGATGATCCATCGCCCGCGATATCGGACGAGCCCGGTCCATGATTGTTCGGCGGCCTCAAACACCGACTTTCCCGTCTTCGACAGCACCAACTCGTCGATGTCGGCGTTCATGGCGCTCCGGGCCTTCTGCAGGAAACGCCATCTGGCGTGCTCCCAGGCCCCTAACTGGCAGAAGTCAGAGTCCCAGTGATCCCAGCTGTTCGCGCCTTGCGGACCGTATTTGAAGGGCCACTCCATCACGACCGAGCTTTGGATGCCGGGGACCGACCGGAGCGCCGCGCTCAATGTCGCGCTGTCGTATGCGCTGGAGCCGTTGTCATAGATGAGAACGGCATCGGCGCCGTGAATGTCGCGATTGAATCTCACCCAATCGAGGATCCATTCGATCGGATTGTCCTTGGACATCGTGAAGATGACGCGGCGATCCCGGAACATTTCCGACTCGTTCGGCGATACCGAGAACGTGAAGCTCCCCAGTTCGCCCAATGCCTGGATCGGGCCGGCTTGCTCGGGAGTATCCAGCCACAATTGGGCGTGGCGGTCGAGGCGTCTTGTCCGTGCCTTGCGGGTCCCGGCGCCGCTGATGAAGTTCGTCGTCGCGACGTCGCGCGCGAGGTTGAAGAATGGCGGCGCAAACAGGGCAACCTTCGATTTGCTCACCTGCACCGCATCGTAGAACAGCGTATTGCTGTCGAAGTCGCGGTCGAAATTCGCGCCCCGGAACGCGAGCGGGCGCGTCGCCTCGCGCCGCTTGTCGGTGAAGTCCGACAGCGAAACTGAATTGGTTCGACAAATGACATGTCGATGGTCGGCTGCAACGACCGGACTTTTGCTCGCTAGCCGCATCATGGTTCTCTTGTCGACATGCTGGGTAGTCCCCTGGAAGGGACGGTGATGGACGGGGCCGGGACGTTGCGCCGCGCGCCATAAGCGATCACGGCCTTCCGCAAGCCGGCGATGTCGAACGCGAAGGCGGCGGCGACGTAGACGAGGCAGCCGGTTGCGGCCAGCACGCCAAACGAGACGATGCCGATCGGAAGCAGTGGTTTCAGTAATGTCAGCACCAGCGCCATGATCGCCGTCGCCGCGACGATGCGCAGGACCTGGAATGCGTTGAAGGGAAGTGGAAATGCCTTCCGCGTGAGATACCAGCCGAAGCCCGCGCCGAAGGCTTCCACGATGACGAGGCTCGCCGCCGCGCCGACCAAGCCAAATCTGGCAAGCAGGACCGGCATGACCAGCAGGTTCGCGATCAGCATCGCGATGCTCTGCGTCGTCATCATGAACGGCGTCTTGGCGAGATGAAAGCTCGCGTGGACGTACGATTGGGAAATCGACTGAAACAGCCAGGCAAAGGCCAGGATCGGCATGATCCGGGCTGCGGTCTCCCTGAACTCGCTGCCAAGGATCACGCCGGCAATATAGCCGCTCGTCAACGCCACGCCGACGACGGCGGGCAACACGGCGGCCAAGAGAATTTCGAGGCTGAATTCCAGATGCGGCCGCGCCTCGCCGGCGCCGCCGTTGGTGTAAGCGCGCACCGCCAGCGGGATCGTTGCGGATGCGATGCTCACCGCCGGGATCAGGATGATCTGCCGCACGAGATCCGCGGATGCGCCGTACTGGCCGGCCGCGTGGTCTCCCATGAAATGAAACACCAGCATCCTGTCGAGCGCGGCGTGGAGCGCAAAGACGATGCCCGACAGCGTGATCGGAATGCCGAAGCCCGCAAACGTCCGCAAATCGGAAATCTTCGGTCCGGCGACAGGGGATCGCAGGATCGTGCTCGCAAACAGCGTCGTCGTGACGAAATAGGTGATGGTCACCATCGCGAGCTGGCACAGTCCGCCGCCGCCCAGGAGCGCCGCCGCCAGACACAGCGTGAACGCGAGGCAGGCGCGAACGATTGATGCCGACATGAACGCGAAGGATTGCAGCCGCGCCTTCAGCAGTTCCTGCCCGAGCTCAAAGAGACCGAGCCCCAGCGCGAAGAAGACTGCCGCGAGATTCCGCTCCAGCGATACCGACGTCGTCAGCGTGGCAACAAGGAGTGCGATCGGCGCGGCGAGGGCGGAGATGAGATAAGCGACGAAGATGGTCTTCCGAACGTCGACCGCGCCGCCTTCCGACTGAAAACGCAGGGCAGAGACGCGAACCCAGGTGAACAGCAGCGCCGAGACGATGCCCGCGGTGCTCAGACCGACGACGTACACGCCATATTCTTCGGGCGAGAGCAGACGCGTGAATACGACCGCGCTCAGCAAGCCGATAACGGCCGACACGACGCTCGCAACCGAATAGTGGAACGTTTGGCTCAGCATTACACTTTCGGCAATGGGTTCAGGGTTAACGACACGTTGCAGTTCATCTCGACAGTCTGCCGGAGGCTCGCCGGTATCAGGCGCAATCCTCCCGTGGTGCCCATGGAGCAAGATCGGTGCCGAACTGGCGCAGCACGTGTTGCGGTGCATCAGCGTGGTTAACTCGCCGGTTTTCCGTATTTTCTTGAGGGGATGGCACCGCCAGCGCGCTGGATCGGACGTTGCAGTACATCCGATCTGTCCACCGTGTCCGCATTTGCGACACGCGGATGCTGCTGCAATTCCGCGGTAACCATGGCGAAAGGCGCCGTTCGGCCGTGTGCCCGTGGTGGACTCGATATTGCAAAGCAGATCACCGCAATCGTCGACGCCGTCGGCGATCGAATTTCCCATGACCATTTGGTTAGAATCTCGACGAAAACTCCTTCTGCAAGAAGCTGGCTCTGAGCCTCCTGTTCGTTTTGGTACAGCCGGCCTGTCCGGCCTGTATCCTTTTGCGACGGGAATGACGGAGGTCGCTCGCAGGCCGTACACGAGGACAGGCAATGTTTCGAACTGATCCAAGGCCGCGCAAAGCATTCAGCGCGAAGCGCTTGGTGCTGTTTCTGGCGGCCTTTGTGGTGACCGTGCTGCTGTTGGCGCATGTCGATAGCAATGCCGCCTCACGCGTCGTCTCCAATCCGTCGAAATTCGCGGGCGCCTTTGTCAATTGGGGTCCCATCGGACGCGAGCATACGCTGCAGGCCTGGGAAAAATGGCTGAAGCAGAAGCCGTCCACGGTGCTGGGCGTCGACTTTTATGGCGGGACGACCTGGGAGGACTTTTCCAAGCTGAGCTGGGTTCCGGGCGTCTGGAATAAGCTCAATCCCGCGCGCAACGTGGTGTGGTCGATCCCGCTGACAATGAAGGGCACGCCTCTCGCCGACGTTGCCGAAGGCTTGCACGATGCCGAGTTCGAAGCTGCGGCGCGTGCGATTTCGGAGGCACATCCGCAGGCGATCATCCGGCTCGGCTGGGAGATGAATCTGTCTGAAATGGCGTGGTTCGCCAAGGGACATGAAGCCGATTACATCAAGGCGTTCCGGCGCGTCGTGGAAATATTTCGACGCCACTCGACGGGCTTCGAGTTCGACTGGTGTCCGGGGTGGGGGCCGCAGGAAATGCCGGCGGATCTCAGTTATCCCGGCGACGACGTTGTCGATTACATCGGCCTAGATGTCTACGACTTCAAGCAAGAAGGCTCCGCCGAGGAGCGGTGGAATGCCTTTTACGTCAAGGCGCCATTCGGTTTGGAATGGCACCGCGACTTTGCGCGTCTGCACGGCAAGCGGATGAGCTACCCCGAATGGGGCGTGGGCAATGCCGGCGACAATCCGTTCTTCATTCAGCAGATGCATGACTGGTTCATGAAGAACGCGGACCAGATCGCCTATGCGGCCTATTTCGATGTGAACGGGGCGTGGCCCACTCAGATCGACAACGGCCAATTTCCGAATTCGCAGCGGCTGTTCCGAAAGCTGTTTGGCCGCTGATCTGCGGATCAGCGTTCGTTCAGCGCCGATTAACCCCGTCCATTAACCGTCGTCGGAATTCGCTGCTTCACGCTTCGCGGCGGGACCAAATATTGCACCGCTGCGCGCGTAATGTTCACCAAGACCGGATCCACCCGGAGTGAACGACCTTATCGAGACGGAACTGTCCCGCGACTACGCGGGCAATCCCGTTTCGGGACGATGAGACATATTCGTGAACGACCTGAGCGTCATGGCAGAGCTTTCGACCAGCGATCTTCGGATGGACGGGCCCGAGCCGTCGGTCAGGGCTCTGCGCGCGCTGGTGGCGATTTCGCCGGCGCTCGATTTCGCGATCGAAACCATCATCTGCATTCCTTGTTTTCGCCGGCCTCAGTACCTGCGCCGGACGCTGGAGTCGCTTGCCGCCCAGCGTACCAGCCGCCGCTTCGCCGTCGTCATGGTGGAGAACGATGCATCGAAGAGCGAGAGCGTTCCGGTTGCCACCGAGTACCTCGCGTCGGGGAAATTCGCAGGGCTATGCGTGATCGAGCCGCGGCAGGGCAATTGCCATGCGATCAACGCAGCTTTCGAGACGGCGCTGCAGATGTTTCCGATGGCAAGCAGCTTCCTGATGATCGACGACGACGAAATCGCGTCGCAGGACTGGCTGGAGCAGATGGTAAGGACCGCCAATGCGACCGGCGCCGACATCGTCGGAGGACCGGTGTTCCCCGAATTCGATGACGAACGGAAGCGCGGGTTGCGGCGCCACCCGGCTTTTGCGCCGGCCTACGACGCCTCGGGGCCGGTGCCGGTGATCTATGGCTGCGGCAATTGCCTGATCCGGCGCTCGGTGTTTGCGCGGTTGGGCATGCCGGTGTTCGATCTCCGTTTCAATTTTCTGGGCGGCGGCGACACTGATTTCTTCTACCGCTGCATGAGGCTCGGTTTGCGCTTTCATTGGGTCAACGAAGCCGTGATCAGCGAGACCGTGCCGCAAAGCCGCACTAGCCTGAAATGGCTGGTAATGCGCGGCCTGCGGATCGGCGCGATCAACTATCACGTCCAGCGCAAGGCAACGCCGACGGCCTGGCTGCGGGCGAGGTTGACTGCCAAACTGCTTGTGGCCTTGCCGCTGTCGCTGGTCTATGCCGTGTGCGCAATCCTGACCGAACGTGAGCGGACCATTGCGATGCATCCCGTCACGGTGGCGATCGGCAGCGCGCTGGCCGCGTTCGGACTCGAACCGCAACCCTACAAGGCGTCGAAGATCGTCTCATGAGCCAGCTCGTCGACGCATCCGAAATCCGCAGCCTTGCCGTCGGCATAGAGCGCCAGCAAGTGATGGATATCGTTCGCGGCGCGACATTTGTCGGAACGTTGCTGCTCGGCTGGATATCGCTGCATCCGTTTGAAAGCCTCGGCGATATGCATATTGGCGAGGCCGGTACCGGAAAGGAGCTGGCGACCTACGCGGTGTTCGGCGCCCTCAGCGTGCTGACGATTGCGCTCGCGATGCGAAATGACGCGCGGGGACTGGCGACGCTGCTGTCGCCGGCGTTTGTCCTGTTCGGCGCCTGGCTCATAGTGACGGTCGTGTTGTCGTTCGATCCGACGACGTCGATCAAGCGTCTTTCCCTGACGATCTGCGTCATCGCGGTGACTGCTGCTCTCATGCTGCTGCCAAGGTCGCAGCAGGAATTGATGCACTGGTTCACGGTCGCAGCGCTCGCATTGCTGGCGATCTGCTATCTCGGAATATTGCTGGCCCCCGATCTTTCGATTCACCTGGCGACCGATCCGCAGGAGCCTGGCCTCGCCGGCAACTGGCGCGGCGCGTTCGGCCACAAGAACCAGGCCGCGTCCATCATGGTGGTGGTGCTGTTTCTCGGCGTCTACGTCATCCGCTCCGGCCTGTGGCTATCCGGTGCCGCCATCATCGTGCTCGCCTCGCTGTTTCTGCTGTATTCGGCCGGAAAGAGCTCGTTGACCCTGTGCTTTGTGGTGCTGCTGCTGACGTCGACAATCCATTTCATCCGCGCGCTCTGGCTTCGCGCGATCATCTTGCTCACACCGCTGGTATTGCTCAACCTGCTGAGCATCGGCGCGGTGATGTCTGAGGGCCTCGCCGGTATTTCCAGGTTGCTGCCGTTCGATTCGACCTTTACCGGCCGCACCGACATCTGGGCATTTGCATTGCAGTCGCTCCGTGCGCGGCTGCTCACCGGCTATGGCTTTGCGTCCTTCTGGGGCAGCAGCGCCATTCAAAATCTGCCGGAAGGCAAGGAATGGGCCGGCTTTGCCGCACACAGCCACAATGGCTATCTCGACACCGCGCTGGGCACGGGCCTGCCCGGACTCGCCTTGCTCATCCTGGTGCTGGTGATCCTTCCTTTAAGGAATTTTCAGCGTGCGGATGAGGGCGGTAACAACGGCCCGCTCGCCATGATGCTGCTGCGGATCTGGCTGTTCGGGCTCTATCTGTCGGCGATGGAAAGCTTCTTCCTCGACCGTTCCGAGCCCTCGTGGTTCACGTTCCTGTTGGCGGTATTCGGCCTGCACTACCTCGCGCGCTTCCGGGCGAAAGCCTGAGGCTCAGAGCTGCGCCCGCACCGCTTCGGCAACATCCTTCCACCAGCCGTCGAAATCGAATGGCAAGTGTACCGGCGGCCGTTTGACCACCGAAGCGATCCGGTCGGCATAGGCCTCGTTATCGGCGCCGCGCGCGACCAGCGCGATGGCACCGCGGCCGATCAATTCCTTGAAGCGCGGATGGTGGTCGAATTCCTCCGGTAGCACAGGGCCGGCGACGATCAGCGGACGGCCGGACTGCACGCAGGTCAGAATGCTGGAGCGCCGCGCCGTGAGCCCTTCATCTAACGGATAGCAGAATGCGTCGATCTCGCTGAACAGGCCGAAGACCTGGTGATCAGAGGCGACGAAGCCGGAGACGATCACGTCATCGGCGATGCCGAGTTCCCTGGCGCGGGCATGAAATTCCTCTTCGACCTTGTCGACGCCGCGAATGAAGGAGCCGATATAGACGATCAGCGGTTTGAGCCCGCGTTGTTTCAGGATGGCGCCGATCTCGAGCAGCGCATTGGGCTGCTTGCCCGGATAGATCGATCCGAAATGACCGATCAGCAGCCGACCATCGCCTTTCGCAGCGATCAGGCGATGCCGCAATTTCGAATCTTCAATTCCGGCCGGGGCCTCGATGTTCGGCGGCAGTGGTGCCAGCACGCTCTTTCTGGCGGTCCAGCCGAGCAGGCGGTCACTGGCCAGCTCGCGCTGCACCAGCGGCGAGAACATGATGATGGTGTCGGCCAGCAGCAGCGCCGGCATGTAGGTGATGCGGCGCAGCCAATGCAGCCCGCTCCATTCGTGCTGAACGAGGACGGCCTTGCGCCGGCGCAGCCGGGCGATCGCCATCGCCGCGAGCGGTGCGAATATCACGCGCTTCCAGGCCACGATCGGGAAGTTGCAGACGACGCTTTGCGCCGTGCCGACCGCGTGCCAGATCTCGGAAAGCGAGCCTTCGCTGCGCGTCAGGGTTAACGTCGCGCTGGTTCCAGGCTCGAGCTTTTCGATCGTCTCCTGCAACAGGCGGGTGAATTGGCCGACGCCGCAATGCATCTGCGGTCCCGCGCCGAGAAACAGCGCCCGATATCGGGTTTCTCCAGTCATCGTGCGGCGGGGTTTCCAGGAACGGTCGGCGTTAGCCATACATGCCAGACATTAGCTTCCGGTAAGCGGCGGCGTTCGCCCGGCACCGTTCTTGCCAATCCGACCGTGAAGATCGTCCGGCCGTCTCATAACGGGACATCGGGCGGCAATGCAATGGCCGCAGGCCGCGATTTCGGGACAGCCGGAATGGGCGGCGGGCAGGCAACGGAAGCAGGAGCGCGGCGATGACGGGCAAGATCTTCAGCACATGGGATGAGACGCATTCCGAGCTTTGGAGCCACCAGCCGATCCGGCTTGAACACCAGATGCACAAATCGCCGGCGTTCTCGATGGACGAACTCGCCCAACTGATCGAGAGCTATCCGCGCGAGCACTACAGCCTGGTGAAGACGGGCGCCAAGGGATCCAGCCGCGTGTGGCGCGAGGGCGATATCGGTAACCTCTCCGGCCGGCAGGTCATGGAAGCGATCTCCCGCGGCGGCCTCTGGCTCAACATGCGCAATGTCGGCGCGGTCGATAGCCGTTACCGCAAGTTGATCGACCGGATGTTCGAGGAGATCGCGGCCAAGGTGCCTAGCTTCGTGGTGCCGAACCACCAGGCCGGCATTCTGATCTCCTCGCCGGACGCGCAGGTCTATTATCATGCCGATTTGCCGGGGCAGGGGCTGATCCAGATCGCCGGCCGCAAACGGGTCTATGTCTATCCAAACACCGCGCCGTTCATCAAGCCGCAACACCTCGAGGACATCGCGCTGTTCGATGTCGAGGTCGATTTGCCCTACGCGCCCTGGTACGACGCGCATGCGCAGGTGTTCGATCTCGAACCCGGCCAGATGTTGAACTGGCCGCTGAACGCGCCGCACCGCGTCGAGAACCTCGGCACCGTCAATATTTCCATGACGGTATCCTACGGCAACGACGATATCCGCCGCGCCCAGATCGTCCACCTCGCCAACGGCTTGCTGCGTCATCGCTTCGGCTACACGCCGAAGACCAGCAATCTGCGCGGGCCCTCCTTCTTTGCCAAGAAGGTGCTGCAGAAGCTCGTGCGCGACAGCAAGTGGGTGAAGCGCGAGCGCAACGCCCGCCGCGCGATCGATTTCCGTCTCGACGCCACTGAGCCCGGCAAGATCGTCGATCTGCCGAAGGCGGCATAAGGGCGCAACGCCGATGACGGTGCTGACGACCAATGCGGGACGACTGGATGCGCGGCCAACGAGCCGCGCGGCCGGATTCCGCGTCGAACTCGTGCACGACTGGAAACAGGCCGTCGCGCGCTGGCATGACATCAGCCCGTCGACACCGTTCCAGCATCCGCAGTGGTATGACGCGTGGTACGGCGCTTTCGCTGGTGCCGAGGGCGTGGCGCCTTTAATCGCTGTTGTCACAGATGCATCGACCCACGAGCCGGCGATGCTGCTGCCGCTGATCCGCCGCCGACAAAACAAGATCACAACGATCGAATTCGCCGATCTCAATCTGACCGACTACAACGCACCGATCTTGGGCAGCGCCGCGCCGCGTGATGCCAAAGCGATGCGCGCGCTGTGGCGCAGCCTGCTGTCGGCGCTGCGCCGCATGCCTGAGGCGGCCGATCTCATCCGCCTTCGCAAGGTGCCAATCGATCTCGATGGCAGGCCCAACCCGCTCGCTTTGCTCGACACCGGCGGTCCGTGCTTGCTCAACGGCAATCTCGTCACCACCGGCGAGGATTACGACGCCTGGCGCTACACACTGCAAAAAGTCGTGCGCACGGAGCTGCAACGGAGCTGGCGCGTCTTCACGCGCGATCCCGCCGCATCCTTTGCGATCGTCACCGATATTAGTGAAGCGTTGCGGATTCTCGCGACCACCGAGGTTCAGCAAGCCGCGCGGATGCAGAGCCTCGGGCGGAACTACGTCCTCAATGACGAGACCTGCGCGGCATTCTACCGCAACCTGGTGCGCAATGGCGTCGGCAATGGCTATGCGCTGGTCTCGGCGCTCACGGTCGGCGATGAGATCGTGGCGACGCTGCTCGGCATCAGGACCGGCTCGCGCTTCGTGATGGTTCGCATCAGCAATGCCGGCGAGAAATGGTCGAACTGTTCGCCGGGCCGGCTGATCATCGAGCGCACCATGGCAGCCCTGCACAGGGACGGCGTGCGCGAGTTCGACTTCAGCGTCGGCAATTACGCCTACAAGCGCCGCTTCGGCGTGACGCGGCTGCCGCTGATCGACATCAGTGCCGCCTTGAGCTGGCGCGGATGGCCCTTTGCCTTACGCGACCGCGCGGTGGGTATGGTACGAAACCGTCCGCAGCTCGATGCAAGGCTGCGACGCGTGTTCGGTAAGCCGTTGTCACACGAAGAGAATTGAGCGTCGTGGCTGGAGTTCCACGGCGGTGCAAATCTGTCACACATGCTGGGATAGTGGGGACGTTCTCGCTGTGTTCGCGAGAGTTCATGATCGCCTGCGGGCCTGAGGCGTATGCTGCGCCTCGGGTCAGGGCCTAGTGGTGAATGCTTTCTTGAATGTCTTCTTGGGGAGAGCCGACATGCCAGCCTACATCCATCATCACGACGATATCGAGCCGGGCTTCGTCATCTGTCCGAGTTGTGTAGGGCTCGAAATGTATGTGCGCGACGTCGAGCCGCATTGGAGCATGGCGAAGATCGACTTCACCTATGAATGCGCCGACTGTGGCGCCGAAGTTCGCCAGACCATCGTGAAGCCGCTGCGGCATTAGCTTGGGGAAGCCGTAGGGGGGCAAGGGCGCATCGCGCCGTGCCCACCTTCCCATCGCAAAATAGACGGGGATGGTGGGCACGCGCGTTGCGCCCACCCTACGCAGCAGCCCTAAACCTGCCGCACCACACCTGGCTTGCCAGGATCACACTCCAGCGCGTCGCGATCCCAATTTGCTGATACTGCCGCGGCCTCATAGGTGCTTTGCAGGAAATCGAGCAGCGCCTTGTCGGGATTATCAGCCGTGCGCACTGCATCGTAGGGCAGGATGAATTCGCCCAGCGCTTCACTGAAGAAGGCCGTATCGGGGCGCACCTTCGCTGCGCGGAAACCCGATGGCTCGGGATAGGCATAGGAATAGAACGCAGGATAATCGATCGCGCCGCCGCCCGGCCAGAAACCGGCGCTGCTGACCTCATGTGAATAGGCTTCATGTGCGACTGCGTCGGGCAAATGCGGCACGCCGCCGGGATGACGCGGCGCGCGACGGCCGGAGAAGCGCGTCACCGCGAGATCGAAGCTGCCCCAGAAGAAATGTACCGGGCTCGCCTTGCCGAGGAATCCGGTGCGGAATTGCTTGAAGACGCGGTCGCAATCCACGAGAATTTGCAGGAAGCGCCTGACGGCGTCGGCATCGTAGGAAGCGTGCGTGGTGTCTTCCGAGAATTTTATCGGATCGGGCAGTTCGTTCGGTATCTCGTCGATGGCAACGGCAATGCCGAGTTCGCTAAGAGCGGCAAGCGTGGCGGTGTAGAAGCTGGCGACGGAATGACCCGGCAGCGCAAAGTGCCGCTGCGTGCCGTCACTGGTCGAGATGCGCAAACGATGATCGATGAGATCGAAATCGATCTGGAACGTTCGCCCGCCGTTGGGCACCGGCGACGTCGTCAATCCGCGCGGTGTGACATACAGCGCCACGTGCCAGGAATGATTGAGCCAGGGCGATTTGGTCAGCCGGATCTTGCCGACGATCTGGGTCCAGAGCTGCAGCGACGCACAGGTGTCACGCCACGCCGCGGTCGGCAATTCCGGCCACGGACCTTGCGAGTTGTTGCTCATGCCAGAACCCTGTGCGTGCTTGCCGGGAAGGCGGAAGGCGTAGCACGAATTCACGCGGCCTTTAAAAACCGCGGCTCACGATTTCGTGCATTCCCGGCAACGCCGTTGCCCGCGCGAGGCGCGGTAAAGGCTCCTGCACCACCAGCGCCGCGCCATTGCCTGCAGCGGCCGGCGTGCCAGTTGAGCGATAAAGAGAATCTCAACCATCACTGAATTCATCGTCTCCTACGGATACAGATATGGCGGCATTCCCGAACGAGAATGCCGCCAATATCGCATCAGCCATGCAGTTTGCTGGCGGTCTCCGCGATCACGCGTCCTTGATAGCGCGCGCCGGCGAGTTCGTTCTCGCTCGGTTGGCGGCTGCCGTCGCCGCCGGTGATCGTGGTGGCGCCATAGGGCGCGCCGCCGGTAACTTCGTCGAGCTTCATCTGGCCGGCGAAGCCGTAGTTCAGGCCGACGATGGTCATGCCGAAGTGCAGCAGGTTGGTGATGATCGAGAACAGCGTGGTTTCCTGCCCGCCGTGCTGGGTCGCGGTTGAGGTAAAGGCACCGCCGACCTTGCCGTGCAGCGCGCCCTTGGCCCAGAGGCCGCCGGCCTGGTCGAGGAAGTTCGCCATCTGCGACGCCATCCGGCCAAAGCGCGTGCCGGTGCCGACGACGATGGCGTCGTAGTTCGCAAGATCCTCGATCGTGGCGATGGGGGCCGCCTGATCGAGCTTGTAATACGAAGCTTTGGCGACTTCTTCGGGCACCAGTTCCGGCACGCGCTTGATGTCGACGGTGGCGCCGGCTTTGCGTGCACCTTCTGCAACGGCATTCGCCATCGCCTCGATGTGACCGTAGGCGGAATAATAGAGCACGAGAACTTTGGCCATGATGGCTTTCCTTTTAGGTTGGGTTGATGTGAAGTGTTCGAGAAAAAATCAGTCGTCATGCCCGGGCTTGGCCCGGGCATCCACGTCTTCCTTCGCGTCAAGTCGTGGATGGCCGGGACAAGCCCGGCCATGACGGCGGTTGGTTACGATCGATAGCCCTTACGCCGCGTCGACCAGCACCAGTTCGGAATCTTCCAGCGCGGTAATCGTCAGCTTCGCCTCGTTGCGGATCGCAGCACCATCGCGGGCGTTGATGCGCACACCGTTGACTTCGATGCTGCCGGCCGCCGGCACCAGATAGAGATGACGCGCCTTGTGCGGTTCGTACTCCGCGCTCTCGCCCGCCTTCAGCGTGGTGGCGAGCACCCGCGCATCGGCCCGGATCGGCAGCGCATCCCTGTCGCCGTCAATGCCGCTGGCGATGGTGACGAGCTTGCCGGAGCGATCCGACTTCGGAAACGGTTTCGCGCCCCAGGTCGGCTGGCCGCCCGTCGTCGTCGGTTCGATCCAGATCTGGAAGATCTTGGTCTTCGAAGGTTCCAGATTGTACTCGGAGTGACGAATGCCGCTTCCGGCGCTCATCACCTGCACGTCGCCGGCTTCAGTCCGGCCCTTGTTGCCGAGCGAGTCCTGGTGCGTGATCGCGCCTTCGCGGACATAGGTGATGATTTCCATATTGGCGTGCGGATGGGCGGGAAAGCCTGAGTTCGGCGCGATCTCGTCATCGTTCCACACCCGCAAGGAGCCATGTCCCATATTGTCGGGATCATAGTGGCTGCCGAACGAGAAGTGGTGCTTCGCTTTCAGCCAGCCGTGATCGGCGCTGCCGAGTTTTGCAAAAGGTCTGAGTTCGATCATGGGATTTCTCCATTGCTTGCATTCCGATGGCCATTGGATATGCCGTGCGGCGTGGTATATAAATAGAAACTATTGAAACTCATTGTTTCCAAAAATGAGCCATAGAGGCGATTCGTATGCCGAAGCTCCCGGATTTCGAGGCGTTCGCGATTTTCGCAAAAGTCGTGGAGTTACGGTCGTTTGCAGCGGCCGCGGCCGAGCTGGCGCTGTCCAAGGCGACGGTGTCCAAGGCGGTGAGCCGGCTGGAGCAGCGGCTCGGCGCGCGGCTGTTCAACCGCACCTCGCGGCGGCTGGCGCTGACCGATGCCGGGCAGAAGCTCGCCGAGCGCGCCGCGCGGCTCCTGGCCGATGGCGAGGACGCCGAGAACGAAGCGTTGTCGCAATCGATGGCACCGCGCGGGTTGGTGCGGCTCGCGGTGCCCATGACATTCGGCGTGAAGGCGGTGGCGCCGATCTTGCCGGAATTTCTCGCGGCGTACCCGGAAGTTTCGATCGACCTGCATCTGAGCGATGCGACGGTCGACTTGATCGGCGAGGGCTTCGATGCCGGCCTGCGCATCGCGCGGCTGCCGGACTCGTCGCTGATCGCGCGGCGACTATGCGCGATGCCGCGCTACACGGTGGCGGCGCCCGCCTATTTGAAGCGCCATGGCAGGCCGACGCATCCGATGCATCTCGCCCAACACAAATGCTTCGGTTACGCCTATCTCTCGACACCCGGCGTCTGGCACTACACCAACGCGGCCGGCGAGCAGGCCAGCGTCCGGCCCGCGGGCCAGCTCCGCGTCAACAATGGCGAGGCGCTGTTGCCGAGCGTCGTCGCAGGCCTCGGCATCGCCGATTTGCCGGACTTCATCGTCGGCGACGCCATCGCATCGGGCGAAGTCGAGGTGATCCTGAAAGGCTGGCATCAGCCGGAAGGCGCAGTGCATCTGGTCACCCCGCCCGGCGGCCCGCGACCTGCGCGCGTGGAAGTGCTGGCGGAGTTTCTGATGAAGCAATTTGCGAAGGGGAAGAAGCGGAAGTAGCGGCGACGGGCGTTTGCTTTCACCCTCCCCTGGAGGGGGAGGGTCGGCTCACATGGAGCGCAGCGAAATGTGAGACGGGGTGGGGTGATCTCTCAACGCGGGCACTGTTGGATGTGGAACGACCGTCACCCCACCCCGCCGCTACGCGGCGACCCTCCCCCTCCAGGGGAGGGTGAAGAGTCCGGCCTATCGCAACGTCCCCAACTTCAGGCTAGGCTGCCTCCAACAACCAAAACAAAATCACCGGGGAGAAACTGCCAATGAACCGCCGCGAACTTCTGAAGGCCGCCGCCGCACTGCCGCTGGCGCACACCGCATTCTCCAACGCCGTCTTTGCCCAAACCCCATACCCCTCCCGCAACGTCACCATGATCGTGCCGTTTCCGCCCGGCGGCCAGGCCGATCTCGCGGCGCGGCCGATCGCGCAGGCGCTGGAGCGGATCCTCGGCAAGCCCGTGATCGTCGACAATCGCGCCGGCGGTGGTGGCGGGTCGGTCGGCAATGCGGCTGCGGCGCGCGCCGAGGCTGATGGCCACACGCTGCTGATGACGCTGTCCTCGCTCGCTGTATTGCCCGAAGCCGACCGGCTGTTCGACCGCCCGGTGGCATATGAAGTCTCGCAGTTCGCGCCGATCGCGCGCGTGCTGGCCGATCCCACGCTATTGGCGGTGCCGGCGTCGGCACCGTGGAAGACGCTGCAGGAATTCGTCGACGATGCGAAAAAACGTCCCGGGCAGATTCCGTACGGCTCGTCCGGTCCCTACGGCACGCTGCATGTGGCGATGGAAATGTTTGCGGCGAGCGCCGGCATCAAATTGCTGCACGTGCCGTTCCGCGGCGCCGGTCCCGCGCTGGCCGCGCTGCTCGGCGGCACCATCCAGGCTGTTGCTTCGGCGCCGGGCACGCTGAAGCAGCAGGTCGATGACGGCAAGATGCGCGTGCTCGCCAATTGGGGCGCCGAGCGCATCAAGAGTTTCCCTGATCTGCCGACCTTCAAGGAGCTCGGCTACAAGGATGTCGAGTTCTACATCTGGGCGGGATTGTTTGCGCAGCGCGCGTTGCCGGCGCCGATCATGACGCGGCTGCGCGAAGCGATGGCGGAAGCGGTGAAGGCGCCCGAGGTGGTCAGGACGTATGAGACCGCCGGCAGCCCGGTCGCCTATCTCGATGCGCCCGACTTCGCAAAATTCGTCGCGGAAGACAGTGCGCGGCTGGTCGCGGCGGTGAAGAAGATCGGCAAGGTGGAGTAGGGAACCCGCTTCACATTTTTTTGTTCGCACCAACGTCGCGTGGCCGCATTCATTCGTCAGGCTGAACGCCGCCGCCGCGCGGAGTTCCGCGCCAACTTGAAATCGAAAAGAAAGGACTTGATCCATGCAAACGCAGCGGATTGTCCTCAGCCTTGCCGTCGCGATCGCCGGCGTCAGCGCTGTCGGCCCCGCATCTGCGCAGGAATATCGCGGAACCTGGGAACAGCAGATGGCTTGCACGCCCGACGTCTGGCGCCTCTGCGGCGACCAGATCCCCGATGTCAGCCGGATCGTGGCCTGCTTGCGGCAGAACACGCCGCAGCTCTCCAGCAATTGCCGTGCGGTATTCGAATCGAGCGCCGAGCAGCAACAGGCCTATCGCGGCCCGGGCCAACGTGGTCCTCAGCAGACCGCGCCACGCGGCCGGGCGCCGCAACAAATGCAGCCGCAGGCCGTGCAGCCGCGGCCGATGCAGCCTCCGCCCTATTATGAGGAAGACGATTAGGCCACAGCTTCGCGCTCGGCCCTGATCTCGCAGACGTCGACCCATTCGGCTCCGGTCAGTTCCGCCATGCGTGCGGGCGTAATCTTCACCGCGCTATGGGTAGAGCCTGCGGCCGGCACCACGATGTCGAACGCCTTCAGCGACACGTCGCAATAGACCGGCAGCGGCGTCTTCAATCCGAACGGACAGACGCCGCCGACTTCGTGCCCGGTGATCTCGGCGACTTCCTCGAGGCCGAGCATTTTCGGTTTCACTCCGAACAGCGCCTTCACCTTCTTGTTGTCCATCCGCGACGTGCCGGCGGCCACGATCAGCACCACGCGATCGCCGATGCGCAAGCTCAGCGTTTTTGCGATCCGCGCCGGCTCGACGCCATAGGCTTCGGCGGCCAACGCGACCGTGGCGGAGCTCATGCTGGATTCGATCACGGAGATATCGGGCGCCTTTTCCGAGAAGAAGGCGCGGACGGACTCAAGACTCATTTCAGGACCTTTGGGCAGACACCAGGGCGGGGAGCTCGGCGAGGCCATGGATGCGATGGTCGGGCGCAACGCCAAGCTTATCCATCTGGGTACGCAACGCCCAAAACATCGTCAATGGCGGCAGCGTCTCGCTTTCGAGGCAGGCCAGCGCCATCGCCTCCGGCGTCACCCGTTCGATCCAGGCGACGTTGAGCCCGAACGCCTTGGCGCCGCAGGCGTCCCATGGATTGGCCGAGATGAACAGCACCTCGGCCGGCGGCACGTGCAGCACTTCCTCGATCAGCATGTAGGCTTCGGGACTTGGCTTGAAGATCTTCTTGGCGTCCACGCTGATGACGGCATCGAGCACCCGGTCGAGCCCGCTGTTGCGCACCAGCGCATCCAGCATATCGGGGCTGCCGTTGGACAGAATCGCGAGCTTGCGGTCCTTCATCGCCGAAAGCGCCGCGCGCGCATCCGGATAGAGATCGAGGTGCAGATACTTGTCGACGATGCGCGCGAAGGTGTCGACGTCATATTCGAGCCCGAGGCTATCAAGCGTGTAGGCCAACGAGTCGCGCGTCACTTCGGAGAAATCCCGGTAGTTGCGCATCAGCGAGCGCAGCCAGGTATATTCGAGCTGCTTGATGCGCCAGACCTGGGTGATGATTTCGCCATAGCCGGGAAACGCGTCCTCGGTGACATCGGCCACCGACTGGACGTCGTAGAGCGTTCCATAGGCGTCGAACACAACGACTTTGATGGTCACGGTTGTTTCTCTTTTCCGCCGATGGTCGCATACAGGAATTTCCGCACGGCGTCGACCGATCGATCCCGCGCCTCCTCGTTGAATTCGAGGTGATGGCCCAGGAGCTTTTGGGGCGTGCGGAAATGCGGCACGTCGAAATCATGATAGGCGCCGGGATAAACCGTAAGTTCGATCGGAATCCCCTGGCCCTTCTCGCGCGAGATACCCCAGTCGTCACGGCTTTCGGCAAGGTTGCGGCACTCGTTCGCCGGCGTCCAGTCGTCGAGCTCGCCGATCAGGATCAGCGTCGGCACCGTCATGTTGCCTTTGAGGCCGAGGCAGGGAGGATAGAAGCCGATCGCCGCGCGGAATTTTTCCTTGGCGCTACGTTCGATCTCGCCGCGCTCGACCGCGAGCAGCGCCAGCATGGCGCCTTGGGAAAATCCCATCACGGCAACACGGCTCGGATCGACCGATGACTGTCCGACGATGAAATTCAGCGCGCGGTAGGCATCATACAGGGTCGGTGGCGGCGGTCCCGTACAGGCGTTCGTGATGCCGCGTGTTCCGAAGGAGTCGACAGTCAGCGTGACATAGCCCCACGCGGCAAGCAGCTTGCCCCAGCGCTCGTCGATCCCCCGCCAGCCGCCGCCGCAGCCGTGCAACAGCACGACCGCAGGCGAAGGGCCGGGGCCATCGGGCAATCGCAGGTAACCCTGCAACGCTTGCGGACCGCCCACCAGCGGGCTTTGGAATTCGACAAGGCGCGGCGGCCTGTCGGCCGCCTGCACAAGCGTAGCGCCCGCACCCCAGATCGGAAGCGCGGCGAGCAGGGTGGCAATTCTGGCGAAGTTCGTCATGAACCACCTCGCAGGTTTGCCACCGATAATACTATCTTAGATGCCCAAAATCTTCCTTGCGTTGGCCTTCAGCACCTTCGGCCGGATCTCCTCCCGGATGTCGAGCTTGGCGAAATCCGCCAGCCAGCGGTCCGGCGTAATCACCGGCCAGTCCGAGCCGAACAGCATCTTGTCCTGCAGAATCGAGTTGATGTAGCGCACCAGAATCGGCGGAAAATATTTCGGCGACCAGCCGGAGAGGTCGATATAGACGTTCGGCTTGTGGGTCGCGACCGACAGCGCCTCTTCCTGCCAGGGGAAAGAAGGATGCGCGAGGATGATCTTGAGGTCGGGAAAATCCGCCGCCACATCGTCCATATACATCGGGTTGGAATATTTCAGCCGCATCCCCATGCCGCCGGGCATGCCCGAGCCGACGCCGGTCTGTCCGGTGTGAAACAGCGCGATCGCGCCGCCGTCGTTGATTGCTTCATAGAGCGGATAGGCCATGCGGTCGTTGGCGTAAAAGCCCTGCATGGTCGGGTGGAATTTGAAGCCGCGGACGCCGTATTCCTCCATCAGCTTCTTCGCCTCGCGCACGCCGAGCTTGCCCTTGTGCGGATCGATCGAGACGAAGGGAATCAGGACGTCGAGATTGTCGGACGCCACTTCCAGCATCTCGTAATTGTTGTAGCGGCGAAAGCCGGTTTCGCGCTCGGCGTCGACCGGGAAGATCACGGCCGCGATGTTCTTGGAGCGGTAATAGGCCGCGGTCTCCGGCACGGTCGGCGGATGCTTGTGCGGCGATTTGAAATATTCCGCCATGCGCTCCTGGAAATCGTCATAGCCGTCGTCGCCATGCATGCCGCAGGGTTCTTCCGCATGGGTATGGATGTCGATCGCGACGACTTTCTCGATATCGGGCAGTTTGAGCTTGGGCATTGGTGTTTCCCGCCGGCTTGATTTTTGGATCTGGAAAATTGATTATACTATATAACAAATTCCGCAAGACGGCAGGAATAAAAGGCGGCAAATAAGGGAGTGTGGCATGGCGCAGGCCGAGGCTTTCGAGACCGATTTCTGGAAAGACGCCAATTTGCGAAAGGTCTGGGACGACATCGTTCCCGGCGAGCCGCGCAAGACCATTCCCTACACGCTGACCAAAGAAGCCATCGAGCTGTACTGCAAATCGGTCGGCGAGGATCATCCGATCTATTTCGACGAGGCCTATGCCAAAACCACCCGCTATGGCGGGCTGATCGCGCCGCCCTCGATCCACATCCTCCTGATGTTCTCCTGCACGCCGGCCGACGACTGGATGCGCTCGCCGGGAACCGTCAATGCCGGACAGTCCTGGAGCTACAACATCCCGGCGCGGCCCAATGACGTGATCACCTTGCAGGCCCGCGCGCTCGACAAGTTCATCAAGCGCGAGCGGCTGTTCGTGGTGCACGACAACGTCTTCTTCAACCAGAACGGCGATGTAATCTGTTCCGGCCGTGGCTGGACGATTCGGCCGCTGTGAGAGGAGGGCGATCAATGACTGCTACGTTCGACAATCTCTCCGCCGGCGACGTCATCGACGGCCCGAAATTCGCGGTCTCACGCGAATCCATCCGCCTGTTCTGCGATGCCTCGCTCGACTACAACCCGCTGCATCTCGACGACGACTACATGAAGGGCAATTTCGGCAAGACCAATTTCGGCGGCATCATCATGCATGGCATGAACAATTTCGGCCTGATCTCACGGATGCTCACCGATTGGGCGTGCCCCGCCGGCGCGGTTCACCGGCGGCTGGAGACGCGGTGGGTCAAGCCGGTTCGGCCCGGCGATACCATCCAGCCGTCGGGAATCATCAAGGCCAAGCAGACGACTGAAAAATCCCGCTGGGTTTTGATCGACGTGGTGGTGAAGAACCAGCGCGAAGAAAAGGTCGCGACGGGCGAGGCCCTGGTCGAATTCCCACGCGACCTGTTTTGCCAGTGATTCCGACGAGTTCTGCGGCAACGGCAGTGTGGCTTGACACCCAGCGTTAGGTCCGGAACGGGACAGATGGGCCCGAAAACGGGCCCATTCGCATTGACATCCGGTCCCGCCATGGCTTAGAAACCGCCCCGTCCCGGGCGGTTGGCCGCTTTCGGGATAAATCCCATTTTGCCACTTTCGGGTAGCTCAGGTTCGGCCTTCAACACGGCCTTTCAAAGCATCAGGATTGTCCCATGAAGGTCCGTAACTCGTTGAAATCGCTGCGTGGTCGCCACCGCAACAACCGCCTGGTCCGCCGCAAGGGCCGGGTGTACGTGATCAACAAGGTGCAGCGCCGCTTCAAGGCCCGCCAAGGCTAAGCCTTAAGGCACTGAGCCGGCTTTTTCTTCGTTTCACAGGTCTTTGACGACGTGCCGCTTTGCGGCGCGATGTTGTGCGTCTAGACTTGGCCCATGGCTTTGAGATTCCCAAGCGCCCGCAACTGCCGGATTGTGGTCCTCGCCGCTGTCATGACAGCCGTGCCGGCGGTCGCTTTTGCCCAGAGCAACACCCAGGTCGTTCCTCCGCCGAAAGCCCAGAAGAAATTGCCGGAAGCGCCGAGTAAGCTTCCCAATGTCGGCGCCGATCGCATCCGCGGGCTGGATTTCCTGTTCGGCGCACTGAAGGCCGCCCCCGATGAAGCCAGCGCCAAGCATGTCGAGGCGCGGATTTGGGCGCTGTGGATGAAAACCCCGAGCGACACGGCTGCGCTGCTGATGCTGCGCGCCAAGGCTGCGATGGAAGCGCAGAAGGTCGATGTCGCGCTGAAACTGCTCGATGCCGTCATCAAGCTGCGTCCCGACTATGTCGAGGCATGGAACCGGCGCGCGACGCTGTATTACCTGAAGAACGACTACACCCATTCGCTGGAGGACATCCGGCAGGTGCTGATCCGCGAGCCCCGGCATTTCGGCGCGCTGGCGGGGCTAGGCATGATCATGCAGGAAATCGGCGACGAAAGGCGCGCGCTGGAAGCGTTCCGCAAGGCGCTCGCCGTCAATCCGCATCTCGAGAAGGTGCCGGAACTGGTCAAGACCCTCACCGAGAAGGTCGAAGGCCGCGATATCTGATTACGAGCATGATCCGGAAAAGTGGATACCGGTTTTCCGATGAGATCATGCTCAATCAAAAAGATCCCGGTTAACCTTGATTCCCGACGAGCCAGTTCAGGCAGGAACGTCGCGCCGCCAAGCGCTATTGTCGGCTGACTGCGTGACAGGAGTGAGCCATGAAATCATTGCTGCTGGCCGGCGCGATGGTTGTCGCGACCGGAACCTGCGCTTTCGCGCAAGGTGGTTATTGGGTGGTCGGCGACCGCGCGACCGGCAAATGCGAGATTGTCACGAGCAATCCCGTCATCAACGCCCAGGTCGGCGGAAATATCTGGTTCGGAACCGGACCGTACAAATCGAACGACGATGCCAAGCTGGCCCGTTCGACTATCCGCAGCTGCCCGGCGGTGGAAGAACCGCCCGCAGAGACGCCGGATAACGAAGACAAATCCAATTAGAGCGCTTTAGAGCCGTTTCGCGTCAGGAAGCCGCGTCGACCCCAAAAGGCTCTAATGTACGGCGTTGCTGCCGCGCGCCATGCCGTCGAGGCCTACCGCCGCGTAGAACTGCGCCAGTTCGGCCTCGAGCTGCTCGTTTACCCGAAGCAGGGCCTTGAGGGCGCCGCGGATGTCGCCATTGCAACTCGCTACGATCTGATCGATGGCGGCTTCGCTTGCGTCGGAAATCATGGGTACTCCCTCCGATTGTACGCTGGAACAATTTGTAGTGAGCGCCCCTGTTCCTGTGGATGTTGGGTACAATGCAGGCGCCCGACTAACCCCCTAATCAGGCACGCGCACACATGGCGAAAGTGTCAGCGTCACTGTACAAATTTGCCGATGACATCAGTATGACCCCGCTATCCACAGGATCGGGCTTCTGTGGACAACCTCCGAACCCGCGCCGATCCGGGCCGTAGCTCGCCGGTGCAGAAAATCAGCCGGAAATCTTCGATGGTGGTGGTGATTTTCGTGGCGGCGCTGGCGGTGCTGGCGTTGGTCACGCAAGCCGGCGTCCTTCTCGCACAGCGCGCCCATCCGGCCCAGGGCAGGATGGTCGAGGTGGCGGGCGGAACCCTGCACATCCTCGATATCGGCCCGCGCGATGCGGCCGGTCCGCCGATCGTGATGCTCCATGGCGCGAGTTCCAATCTCGAGGTGATGCGGCAGCCGGTCGGCGAGCGGCTCGCCAGGAAGCACCGCGTGATTCTGATCGACCGTCCCGGGCATGGCTGGAGCACCCGCGCCCGCCTCGGGGACTCGACGCCCGAAATTCAGGCCCGCATGATCGAGGAGGCGCTGGCAAAGCTCGGCGTCTACAGCGCGATTTTTGTGGTGCATTCCTGGGCCGGCGCGCTGGGGGCGCGTATCGCGCTGGATTACCCGCAAGCCGTCGCTGGTCTCGTGATGTTGGCCCCGGTGGCCTATCCGTGGCCCGGCGGTGTCGGGCGTTACAACAGGCTGATCGCCACGCCGGTGATCGGTCCGCTATTCGCCTACACCATCACGCTGCCGCTCGGCCTCATGCTGGCGGAACCGGGCGCGCGCGGCGTCTTCCTGCCGCAGACGATGCCGGACGGCTTTGTCAAAAACACCGCCACGCCGCTGTTGCTGCGGCCGCGCGAATTCATCGCCAATGCGCGCGATCTGGTGACGCTGAAGGCGGCGGTCGCCGAGCAGGCGCCGCGCTATGCGGAGATCAAGGCGCCGGTCACCATCATCACCGGCGAGGCCGACAAGACGGTGTCGACCAACATCCACTCACGGCCGTTCGCGGCTACCGCGCCGAACGTAAAACTGATCGTGCTGCCGGGCGTCGGCCACATGATCCAGCAGGCCGCGCCCGATCTCGTCTTTGCGGAAGTTGAGGCGATGATATCAGGGACGCCGTCGGGTGCGGAAGCGGCGGCGGCCCATTGAGCTTCTGCCGACGCGCGTTCTTGCGTGATCAAGGACGACGGTGATGCCGCACGTGGCATGACCGCTCCGGATGGGATACGATCGGTCGGCGCGGGATTCCGCTGCTCGTCCCGCCAGGGATGAACCTAGAGCATGATCCGGAAAAGTGGGTACCGATTTTCCGAAAAGATCATGCTCAAATCAAAGAGATAGAGCGGGAATGACGATTCGAAGAAACGTCATCACGCTCTAGGAGTCGCGATATCGGGCAGCCGACCTTCGAGGGAGAGCGCCATGTACGCCGCCATTCGTCAGGGCAAGGCCAAGGCCGGCAAGGCCGAAGAACTCACACGCAGGATCAAGGAAGGCGCGATTCCCGTCATCAGCGGGGTCGACGGTTTCATGGGCTATTATGTGGTCTATGCGCCCGATGACACGGTGATCGCGATCAGCCTATTCAACAACTTCGCGGCGGCCGAGGAATCCAACAAGCGCGCGCTGGCGTGGATCGAGCACGATCTGGCGCCGCTGTTGACCGGGCCTGCCACCGCGATGGCCGGACCCGTGATCGTGCACACGCTGGCTTGAACGGGAGCCCTCTCAAATCAGAGCAGGCGACGTTCTCTTCACCCTCCCCTGGAGGGGGAGGGTCGCCGCGCAGCGGCGGGGTGGGGTGACGGTCTCTCCGCGTCCAACAGTGCCCGAGTGGAGAGATCACCCCACCCCGTCTCACATTTCGCTGCGCTCCATGTGAGCCGACCCACGAGCGAGCTTCGCTCGTCTCGGACCCCTCCAGGGGAGGGTGAACGACGCGCTGACCCCGCTCTCACTTCGTCTTGCCGTCCTTGTCGAACGAGGCGACATAGGCCCAGAGATCGCCGGCCTCTTTCTCGTTCTTGATGCCGGCGAACACCATCTTGGTACCGGGAATCTTCGCCTTCGGTTCCTTGATGTATTCGAGGAACACGTCCTTGTTCCAGGTAATGCCGGAATTCTTGTTGGCATCCGTATAGGAATAGCCCTCGACGGTGCCGGACTTGCGGCCGTCGAGCCCGTTCAGCACCGGACCGACCTTGTTCTTGGCGCCTTCGCCGATTGCGTGGCAGGCTAGGCATTTGTTGAACGAGGTCTTGCCGGCGGCGGCGTCCTGCGCCAGCGCGCCGGATGCTGCGGTCAACGAGGTAACGACAACCAGCGCGCTCAAAGTCGATGTTTTCATGTGGTGCTCTTCGTTTCTTCCCGGGGAGAGAGGCGAATTTCTTGTGGCAGGCCCGCTTGGAATGGACAAGCCACGAAACTTTGACAGTTTTGACCACGGCCGGCTTGTCCCAGAGAGAACTCATCGTTCGGCGGGACGGCAATCCAACTTTCGGATGGCCTACCCAAACCTTGGTAGACGTGCTTGATTTGGCATCACAAATTCATTCGCGAGGCTTTGAGGATACGCATGGCCATCATGATGCCGGCTTCCGATCAGGCGGTCCTGGATCGCCGTGACGCCATCGTCACAGCCCTGCGTGCGATCGTGCCGGGTGAGGGCGTGATCGACAGCGCGGCCGAAATGCTGCCCTACGAGTCCGATGGCCTGATGGCGTACCGCCAGCCGCCGATGGTCGTGGTGCTGCCCGACACCACCGAGCAGGTCTCGCAGGTCCTGAAATACTGCTTCGAGCAGGGCATCAAGGTGGTGCCGCGCGGTTCCGGCACCTCGCTGTCCGGCGGCGCGCTGCCGCTGGCCGACGGCGTGCTGCTGGGGCTCGGCAAGTTCAAGCGCATCCGCGAGATCGATTTCGACAACCGCGTGGTGGTGACCGAGCCCGGCGTCACCAACCTCGCCATCAGCCAGGCGGTGGCGCATGCCGGATTTTACTATGCGCCCGATCCGTCGTCGCAGATCGCCTGCTCGATCGGCGGCAATGTCGCTGAGAATTCCGGCGGGGTGCATTGCCTGAAATACGGCATGACCACCAACAACGTGCTGGGCTGCGAGATCGTGCTGATGTCCGGCGAGATCCTGCGCATCGGCGGCAAGGCCGCGGAGAACTCGGGCTACGACCTGATGGGCATCATAACCGGCTCCGAGGGGCTGCTCGGCGTCATCACCGAAATCACGGTGCGGATCCTGCAGAAGCCGGAGACCGCCCGCGCCCTGATGGTCGGTTTCGCCGAGGTCGAGGCCGCCGGTGAGTGTGTGGCGCGGATCATCGGCAATGGCATCATTCCGGGCGGCATGGAGATGATGGACAAGCCGGCGATCCACGCGGCGGAGGCGTTCGTTCATGCCGGCTATCCGCTCGATGTCGAGGCGCTTTTGATTATCGAACTCGATGGTCCCGCCGTCGAGGTCGATGAGCTGATCAAGCGCGTCGAAGCGATCGCACAGAGTTGCGGCTCGACGACCTGCCAGATTTCGACGTCGGAGGCCGAGCGCAATTTGTTCTGGGCCGGTCGCAAGGCGGCATTCCCGGCGGTGGGCCGGATTTCGCCCGACTATCTCTGCATGGACGGCACCATTCCGCGCGGCGCTCTGCCGAAGGCGCTCGCGCGAATCCGCGACCTCTCGGCCAAATACGATCTGCGCGTCGCCAACGTGTTCCACGCCGGTGACGGCAATCTACATCCTCTGATCCTCTACGATGCCAACCAGCCGGGTGAGATCGAGCGGGCAGAGGCCTTCGGCGCCGACATCCTGCGCTGCTGCGTCGAGCTTGGCGGCGTGCTCACCGGCGAACATGGCGTCGGCATCGAGAAGCGCGACCTGATGGGCGAGATGTTTTCGGAAGTAGACCTCAACCAGCAGCAGCGGCTGAAATGCGCCTTCGACGCGCAAGGCTTGCTCAATCCAGGAAAAGTGTTTCCGACCCTGCACCGCTGCGCCGAACTCGGCCGCATGCATGTGCATGCCGGCAAGCTCGCGTTTCCGGATCTTCCGAGATTTTGATCATGGCCTTCGCCGATTTTTCAATCGTCATACCCCGCGAAGGCGGGGTATCCCGTACGCCGCGTCGCCGATCTTTATCGCCGGCCGCTGCGATTACTGGATCGTCCGCCCCAGTGCGCAATTGCGCACGAGGCGGACGATGACGGCAACGGGCAGGCGTAACGCCGTGGACACCCTAAAAGTACGAGACGCCAGGGACGTCGAAGAGGTGGTGCGCGCGGCGATCGCCAGCGACCAGCCCCTGGAGATCTTTGGCCATGGGACCAAGCGCGCCATCGGCCATCCGATGGCGACCAATGCCGTGCTTGATGTGTCGGCGCTGAATGCCGTCTCCGCCTACGAGCCGAACGAGCTGATCATCACGGTGCAGGCCGGCGCGCCGCTTGCCGACGTGCAGTCGCTGATCGATTCCAAGAACCAGCAATTCGCTTTCGAGCCAATGGACACTTCCGTGCTGCTGGGCGTGTCCGGCAACGGCACCATCGGCGGCATGATCGGCGCGGGGCTCGCCGGTCCCCGCCGCATCAAGGCCGGCGGTGCGCGCGATCACCTGCTCGGCGCGCATGCGGTGTCCGGCTTCGGCGACAGTTTCAAGACCGGCGGCCGGGTGGTGAAGAACGTCACCGGCTACGATCTCTGCAAGCTGCTGGCGGGGTCGTGGGGCACCCTGGCCGTGATGACGGAAGTCACCCTCAAGGTGATGCCTAGACCTGAGAGCGAGCGCACGCTGGTGCTAAGCGGGCTGGACGATGTGAGCGCAAACCGGGCGATGACCGCAGCACTTGGCTCGCCCTACGACGTCTCGGGCGCGGCACACCTGCCGAACTCGGCATTCCGGCCCGCGGCAGGTGAGCACGCGGGTTTTTCGGCGCAGGGGCGGGCGGCCACGCTGCTGCGGCTCGAAGGCATTGCCGCCTCGGTGGCGGATCGCGCCAATTCGCTGGTCAAGACGCTTGCGCCGTTCGGGTCGGTGGACATGCTGCAGGACGGTGTTTCGGCTGCCGCGTGGGGTGCCATCCGTGACGTCGAGCCCTTTGCCGCCAGCGGCGCGCTCGGCGCCTGGCCGGTGTGGCGGATCGTCTGTCCGCCGGCTTCCGGCGGTGCGCTCGGCCAGGCGCTGGCGCGCGACAGCGGGGGTGATGTGATCTACGACTGGGGCGGCGGCCTGATCTGGGCGGCATTGCCGCCCAAGCCGGATGCGCAGGCGGCCCTGGTGCGTCAGCGCGTCGAGGCTGCCGGCGGCCATGCGTCGCTGATCCGGGCGTCCGAAGAGACCAGGCGAAATGTCGACGTCTTCCATCCGCAGGCCGGCGGCCTCGCCGCGCTGAGCCAACGCGTGCGCCACAGCTTCGATCCCAAGATCGTCCTCAACCGCGGCCGGATGCTGCGCGGGACCGCGACATGAAAACCGAATTCTCGCTCACTCAACTCGCCGATCCCGACATCGCCGAAGCCGACAAGATCCTGCGCGCCTGCGTGCATTGCGGCTTCTGCACCGCGACCTGTCCGACCTATGTGCTGCTCGGCGACGAGCTCGATAGCCCGCGCGGGCGCATCTATTTGATCAAGGAGATGCTGGAAAAGGACCGCCCGCCGACCGCCGAGGTGGTCAAGCATATCGACCGCTGCCTCTCCTGCCTCGCCTGCATGACGACCTGTCCGTCGGGCGTGCACTACATGCACCTGGTCGATCAGGCGCGGGTCCGGATCGAACGGGACTATTCGAGGCCGCTCACCGAGCGGGCCTTGCGCGCGGTGCTGGCGCTGGTGCTGCCGCGGCCAAAGCTGTTTCGCGCCAGCATGATCATGGCGCGGCTCGCCCGGCCGTTTGCGGCCCTGCTGCCGGCGCCGAAAGCGGCGGCGACACCCGGTCTGTTGCGGCGGATCAAGGCGATGCTGGCACTCGCGCCGAAGGGCCTTCCGGCGCCAGGACCCTCGGGCGGCAGCGTGTTTGCGGCCACGGGCGAGCGGCGCGGGCGGGTCGCGCTGCTGCAGGGCTGCGCCCAGCAGGTGCTGGCGCCGCGCATCAACCAGGCCGCCATCAACCTGCTGACGCGCCACGGCATCGAGGTCGTCCTGGTCAGGGACGAGCAATGCTGCGGCGCGCTCACCCACCACCTCGGGCAGGACGGCGACGCGCTGGCGCGGGCGCGCGCCAACATCACGGTGTGGAAAAAGGAGGCGGAACAACGCGGCCTCGACGCCATCCTGGTCACGGCATCGGGCTGCGGCACGGTCATCAAGGACTATGGTTTCATGCTGCGTGAGGATCGCGATTTCGCTAGCCCCGCAGCACAAATCTCCGCGCTGGCAAAGGATATCACGGAGTTTCTCGGCGGCATTGAACTCGCGCCAACGACGCAAAAAGGCGACATCACCGTCGCTTATCACTCGGCTTGTTCGCTACAACACGGCCAGAAAATCACAGGCCTTCCGAAAGAATTGCTTTCCAAGAATGGATTCGTGGTGAAAGATGTGCCCGAGAGCCATTTGTGTTGCGGTTCGGCGGGGACCTACAACATTCTCCAGCCTGACATTGCGAGCAGGTTGCGCGATCGAAAGGTCGCCAACATTGCGACAGTCAAACCGGACATGATCGCTGCAGGCAATATTGGATGCATGGTTCAGATTGCCGGCGGTACGTCAGTTCCTGTGGTGCACACGATTGAGCTTCTCGATTGGGCGACAGGAGGTCCAAAGCCTGGATCGATCCCAGGACTGAATTGATCGATCGGCCTACGGGCATGATCCGGAACGTCTGCCCCGCGTGTGGATGGCGGGATCGGCATCCGGTTTCCTCGGGACAGACGCAAGGCGTTTGCCCGGAGATCGCGCCCGGACAAGGGATGGAGCGGGAGGGCACTTCGAAGAAGTGTCGTCCCGATCTGGCCCACGGACTATTCGAAGCGCTCGACGGACATGGACAGCGACAACAGGAGGACCAGATGGCGAAGGCGAAGAAGAGCAAGAAGGGCAAGAAGGCTAAAAAGGCCAAGAAGGCCGTAGTGGCGAAGAAGAAGTCCGCAAAGAAGGCGTCGAAGAAGGCCGCGAAGAAGTCGGCGAAAAAGGCTGCGAAGGGCGCAAAGAAATCCGCCAAGAAGGCCGCCAAGAAGTCAAAGGCCGCCGCGCCGAAGAAAGCTGCAAAGAAGAGCGCGGCGAAGAAAAAGAAGGCGGCTGCCAAGCCCGCCGCTCCCAAGGCGGAGCCCGCGATGACGACGCCCGAGCCGGAACCCGCGCCCGCACCGGCGCCGAGCTGGGCTACCCCGGAGCCGTCCGCACCCTCATGGGGGTCGGGCTCGTCCAACGGCGGCGACCACAACTAGACAGTCGACTGCCGGAAACAATTTTTCGGAAAGGCCGCAGCGTCCACCGCTGCGGCCTTTTTCGTGCGAGCTGTCCTGAGTTCGTGAAGGCTGCCCGAGGTGACCGGAGCCGTGTTTTCACGGGGAGGTTGATTCGCAAAAGGGCGTCTTCCGGCTGTTGCTTCTTCCGGCTCCAGATGCCGTTCGGTGGCAACGAAAACCCCTGGAATTGTTGTGAGAATGCAACACACGCGCAGAACATTTATCGAAACCGCACGAACGCCTAAAAAGGCGGCACATGCTTGCCTTTTTTGCTTCACGATCGTGACGCCGCAGACCACTGTGTGACCACGTTAAGACATTTGGCCGCAGTCGGTTATCGCATGCCCTTGGGGGGCGCCGGAACAGGGCTGTTTTATCTGGTGATGGGGATCGTCATGAAGAAAGTGGCTTTGTTAGCAACGGCGCTGGCAATGGTATCGAGTTCGGCTCTCGCTGCGGATATGCGGGTGAAGGCCGTCAAGGCGCCGCCGCCGGTAGCATTCGATCCCTGGGATATCGCCTTCGGCGCCGGGATCACCAACGATTACATCTTCCGCGGCATCACCCAGTCCAATCACAAGCCCTCGGTCAACGTCTATTTCGAACCGCGCTACAACGTCACCAAGGACTTCCAGCTCTATGTCGGTCTGGGCGGCGCGAGCATCTCGTTCCCCAACCGTGCCGCGGCTGAAGTCGACGTTTACGGCGGCGCCCGCTACACGCTCGGCGCCTTCGCGTTCGACGTCGGCGCTTGGGGCTACATCTATCCGGGTGGAACCTGCCAATACGGTGGCGGCGCTACCACCGATTTCGCCGGCGTTCCGCTCAGCGCCGAATGCCAGGCGAACACTCTGCTCAATCTCAACGTTCTCAAGAAGGACGTCAGCTTCTTCGAAGTCTATGGCAAGGTGAACTACACCTTCAACGACAACTTCTCGATGGGCGGCAACGTTTATTATACGCCGAGCTTCCTCAACAGCGGCGCCGAAGGCACCTATGCCTCGATCGTCGGCAAGGCGATTGCGCCGAGCACCTGGTTCGGCGCCAGCGGCATCGGCATGTATGTGTCGGGTGAGTTCGGCCGTCAGTGGCTGGGCACGTCGGACTCGTTCTACGGGACGGCACTCTTCCCCAACGGCATCAACTACGCCGACTACAACACCTGGAACGTCGGCATCGGCTTCACCTACAAGGTGTTCACGCTGGACTTCCGTTACTCCGACACCAACCTGTCGAAGGGCGATTGCAACGCTTTCACCAGCGACTTCTCGGCCCGCGGCAACCTCACGGTATCGTCGGGTACCTTCGTGACCCCGATCAATCCGTCGGGCGTGGGTTCGAACTGGTGCGGCGCGGCCGGTATCGTCAGGCTGTCGGCCGACCTGACCGCGATGACCAACCTGAAGTAAGATATTTTAGTCGAAGACGAGGGGGCGGCAGAGCGATCTGCCGCCCCTTTTCTTTTGGGTGGAGCAGATGAGACGGGACTGGCGGCGCGGGCTGCGGAAAGCGATCTCCCGCAACGATCACCGCAGCGTCGTGGCGGGCGCGGTCGCGGGCCTCGGCGGCGCGATTGCCATCGGCGCCATGGAGCTGTTCTCGTTCGCCGCGCATTATCCGCTTGCGGCGATTCCGTTCGCCACCTCGATCGTGCTGGTGATCGGATCGCCGGATGTGGAGCCGGCGCAGCCGCGCGCCCTGGTCGGCGGTCATCTGGTATCGGCGCTGGTCGGCCTTGCCGTGCTGAAGCTGACCGGGCCGCAAGCCTGGGCCGCGGCCGCCGCCGTCGGCCTTTCCATTCTGGCGATGTACGTGACCGGGACCTTTCACCCGCCGGCGGGCATCAACCCGCTGCTGGTGGTATCGGGCAATCTGCCATCGACGTTCCTGCTGGCGCCGGTGCTGGCCGGCGCGGTGCTTTTGACCGCGTTCTGCTACGTCTGGCACCGCGGGGTGCGCCGACAGCCATGGCCGCGGCGCTGGCTTTGAGAAGGAGCGTAGCCCGGATGGAGCGAAGCGAAATCCGGGATCAGGTCGCAAGCGGATGGAGCGGCCCCGGATTGCGCTTCGCTCCATCCGGGCTACACGCTCACGACGCAGCGGCGCTCTTTCCCTTCTGCAGCACAAACCGGTCCCCGTCACGCGTGAGTGCGACGTTGCGCTGATGGAAGGCATCGAGCGTCGAGCGGTGTCCGATCGAGACGATAGTGGTTGCCGGCAATTTTTCCTCGAGCAGACGATACATGGCCTTCTCCGAAGGTTCATCCAGCGACGCGGTGGCCTCATCGAGGAACAGGTATTGTGGCGCGTGCAACAGCGCGCGCGCGATTCCAAGCCGCTGCTGTTCGCCGAGCGACAGCGTTCGATTCCAGTGCCCGTGTTGGTCGGGCCGCGAGGCAAGCTTGGGCAACCCCACCGCTTGAAGCGTGTCGGCGATTTGCTTGGCCGTAAACGCACCCTCTTTGGCGGGGTATTCGACCGCCCCTTGTAGCGATCCGACCGGGAAATACGGGCGCTGCGGCAACATCATCAACGTTGCACCCGCGGGGACGGCGATGGAGCCGCCGCCGAATGACCAGATGCCGGCGATCGCGCGGAACAGCGTCGATTTGCCGGAGCCCGAGGGGCCTGTCATCAGCGTGCGCTCGCCTTTGCGGAAGCTGAACCTGTCTGCGTTCACCAGCGGCGTTCCGTTGGGCAGTCGCAGCACCAGATCCTTCAGGCTGATTGCGCCATCGCCCTGCGTCGCGGTGACGTGAATCCGATCGCTGCGAGTTGCGAGTTCTCTTGCCGCTACGATCCCAGCCTCGAACCCGTCGAGACGGTTCACCACGGCCTGCCACTCCGCCAATTGACGATAGATGGTGATGAAGAACGAAAGCGCGCCCTGCACGTTCGAAAACGCCGATGCGGTCTGCATCATGCCGCCGAGCTGGATCTTCTCCGCAAAGTAGGCCGGCGCGACCAGCACATAGGGAAAGATCACCGAAGCCTGATTATAGCTGGCGGTGAACGCCGTTATCTTCTTGGTCCGGTTCATGATGGCGAGCCAGTTTTCGACCACGCGTCCGAAGCGAACCAGAAGGCGCTCGCGCTCGGCCTGCTCGCCCTGCAATAGCGCGATCTGTTCGGAGTTTTCCCGCACGCGCACCAGGTTGAAGCGAAAATCCGCTTCATATTGCTGTTGCCGGAAATCGATGCCGACCAGCGGCCAGCCGATCAGATGGGTCAGGATGGTGCCGAGCACCGAATAGATCAACGCGCCCCATACGAGGTAGCCGGGAATTGCATATTCCTGGCCGAACAGGTGCAGCGGTGCGGCGTTCGAAAGGCCCCACAGGATCGCGACAAAGGACGCTATCGTGACGATCGAGCTCAGCAAGCCGACGCCGATGTTGAGCGTGCGATCGACGAACAGCTTGACGTCGTCGGTCATGCGCTGGTCGGGGTTGTCGGCGGCGTCGCCCTGAAGCTGCATCCGGTAGTGGTTGGCCTGATGCAGCCAGTCACCGAGATAGTGCGCGGTCATCCAGCGCCGCCAGCGGATCTGCAGCCATTGATTGAGGTAGAGCTGGTAGACCGCCAGCACGATAAAGATGGTCGCAAGGACACTGAAATAGATGATCTCGCTGACGAACGTGTCCCAGTTTCGTTCCTGCAGCGCGTTGTAGAAACGCATGTTCCACTGATTGATCAGGACGTTGATGCCGACGATCGCAAGCTCAATGGCGATCACGGCGGCTAGCAGCGCGCGGCCGGCCCATTTGTCCTCGGAGCGGAAGTAGGGGACGGAGATGCGCCACACCGTGGCGAGCGTCGGGCGGATGTTTTTCACAGATTACCGGCTCCGGGGAATCGGGCGTAACGCCCTGAAAGAGTGGAGGAATTAGGTTCTACTACTAAGGTTATGGAATTGGCTGCCTGCGGCGGCTTGTCGCAGCCCCCGGCTAGACCCTAGCATGGCTCTGACGGCGAGGGGCGGCGGCCATCGAACTTCGCGAGGTTGTGAGCGTTGGCGGTGCCAAGGCGGCTCAACCCCGCTTTTCCACGGTTGTTCCCGCGAATCGCTCAACTCGTGCCCGGCCATCCACGCTGGCGGGTGCGCCAATAACAATGTGGGAGAACCGCAAATGTGGGACCAGCACTATAATCCGCTTGGCAACGCCGCGCTGTCGACGATCGCCGCCGCCGTGCCTGTGGTCACGCTGCTGGTGCTGATCGCCAGCGGCAAGGTCAAGGCGCATCTCGCGGCCATCATCGCGCTGATCGTTGCCAATATCATCACCATCGCCATCTTCACCATGCCTGCCAGCATGTCGATGCGGGCCTCGCTGCTGGGCGTCGCGATCGGCTTCTTTCCGATCGGCTGGATCGTGCTCAACGTCATCTTTCTCTACCGCATTACGGTCGAGACCGGGCGGTTCGAACTGCTGCAGCGGGCGATCGGCGGCGTCACCAACGATCGCCGGTTGCAGCTTCTTCTGATTGCGTTCGCATTCGGTGCGTTCTTTGAAGGCGCGTCCGGCTTCGGAACACCGGTCGCGATCACCGGCGCGGTCCTGATCGGGCTCGGCTTCTCGCCGCTGGCAGCCTCCGGCCTTTCGCTGATCGCCAACACCGCGCCGGTGGCCTATGGCGCGCTCGGCACGCCGATCCAGGGGCTGGCGTCCGTGACCGGCCTCGATCCCTATGTGCTCGGCGCGATGGTCGGCCGGCAACTGCCGTTCTTCTCGCTGATCGTGCCGTTCTGGCTGATCTGGGCCTTTGCGGGCTGGCGCGGCATGACGGCGATCTGGCCGGCCATTCTCGTCACCGGCGTCTCGTTCGCAGTTCCGCAATTCGTGATTTCGAACTTCATCAATCCCTGGATCGTCGATATCGGCGCGTCGCTGATCTCGATGGGCTGCCTCATCTTGTTCCTCAAGGTGTGGCAACCCCGCGAACTTTGGCTATCCCCGGCGCTGCGCGGAAAAGATGAATCGGCCGCGACCATGAAGCCCGCCAAGCCATTGGATACGACGAAGCTCAGCCAGGCGCAGCTCTGGAGCGCGCTGCTGCCGTGGATCATCGTCTGCATCGTGATGCTGATATGGGGCACTGGCTCGTTCAAGACCTGGGCGAATTCGATCTTCGTCTGGAAGTATCAGGTGCCCGAACTGCACAACATGATCAACAAGGTGCCGCCGGTGGCCGCGAAGCCGACGCCCGAAGCCGCGCTGTTCGACTTCACATACCTGTCCTTCACCGGGACGGGCATGCTGATCGCCGCGATCATTTCCGGTTTTCTGATGGGCTTCTCGCCGCTGAAGATGGTCGCGGAATATGGCCGCACCATCAGGCTGTGCGCGATCTCGCTGATCACGATCTCGGCGATGCTCGCCATCGGTACGCTAACGCGGCTCTCCGGCGTCGACGCCACGCTCGGCCTCGCCTTCGCCGCCACCGGCGTGCTCTATCCCTTCTTCGGCACGTTGCTCGGCTGGCTCGGCGTGGCGCTGACGGGATCGGACACCGCTTCCAACGTGCTGTTCGGCAATCTGCAAAGGATCACCGCCGAACAGCTCGGCCTGTCGCCGGTGCTGATGGCCGCCGCCAACTCCTCCGGCGGCGTCATGGGCAAGATGATCGACGCGCAATCCATCGTCGTCGCCTCGACCGCGACGAACTGGTACGGCCACGAAGGCTCGATCCTGCGTTACGTCTTCCTGCATTCGATCGTGCTGGCCTGCCTCGTCGGCGTGCTGGTGACGCTGCAGGCCTACGTCCATCCGTTCACGATGATGGTGCTGAAGTAGGACCGCAGATGGAGCGACCCGCCAACGATCCCCGCGGCCGACGCCGCGGGGATTTGTTATCGGTACGGGATTCGTGCTGAGGCCCCGTCTTGCGTGTGGTCTCGCAAAACCGACGGGCGTAATCAAACGCGGCCAAGCTCATGCCGGAACCAACCACCGCGGTGTTTTGGATCAGGTCTCGCCACCGGCGAAGATATCCTTCTTGATGACCGCATGGACGCCCCAATTTCCATCGACTACCTGGGTGATGCCGAAGTCGACGCCAACCGTAATCAAAGAGATTGCCTCATCTTCGGTCAGCTTCTTGGTCGTCATCAGGAATTTGCGCATCTTGCGGAACGCATCGCGCAAAGCCAGGTCAACCGACGATTTCGAGTAAATGTCTGACTGCGCCTTGTCTCCCAATTCGGTGAGATAATTGGCGAAGCTGAAGCCGTGCACCAGCCACTCATCCCTGGTTTCCAGCATCGGATAGTCGAGGGCTTCGAGAGCCGTGCCGACGAGGTCGGCTTTCTTGTGCAGAATGATCTGGAAGGTGCCGTTCAGCGAGCTTTCGATGGCCGTGCCGCAAAGCTCGGAGTCTCCCTGCGAAGCGTGCGGATCGCCAACAGACAGCAGGCCGCCTTCGACCGCGACCGGATAATACATCGTGGCGCCCTTGCCGATCCGCCAATTGTCGATGTTGCCTCCGGTATAGCTCGGCGGAATTGAATCGACGATATCGGCTTCCTTTGGCGCCAGGCCGATGACGCCGAAATGCGGACGTATCGGAATGCGCACATTCTTCAGGATGCCGTGGTTCTCCTTGATCGTGGAGTGATCGACCGGGACGCCGGGGTAGTCGATGGTTTTGTGCACGACGCCCGAAGGATCGGTCTGTGGAGTCCATTGGAAATTGTACACGGCTTTCGCCCAGTTGCGTTCGCCTGACGCGTCGACCTCGTAGATCGTGATCACTTCGCGCGGTTTAGGCTCGGTCAACAAGTCCTTGTAGTGAAACCCCCACCATGCCGCCGCGTTGCTGCCGAAAGCTTTTCCACGATATTGCGGATTGGCGCATGGCCGGGGCGTGACGTCGATAATACGCAACTCGATCACGTCGCCCTCCTGGGCGCCGCGGACGTAGACCGGGCCTGTGCAGATGTGCACGCCAAGGCCCTCGCCGGCGCCACGCCCGAATAGGGAGGCATCTATCGGTCCGGCGCCGCGTCGGTTTACGCCCTTCTTTTCCTTGGTCCACAGGAACACGCTTTCGGCGCCGGGATCGCCCTTCACCATGCGCTCGGCGTCGTCATTGGCATGGTGCGTTAGCGCCTCAATGGTAATGAAGTCGCCAGAATCGATCTCGACCTGCGGTTTCAGTTTCTTGCTGAAATAGCCCCAATGCACTGTGTCAGCACTTGCCGGCAGATGATGATAGGACCGCTTGGCGGGTTGGTTCCTTTCGGCAGCAGCCGCCATCTGCGGCGTCACCAGAGAAATGCCGCCCGCGGTCATCGCTGCGGCGCCTCCGGCCGCGGCGAAGCTGGACCTCAAGAACGATCGGCGTTCGCGATCAAGCGTTTCCTTGAACTTGCGATGGTGCAATTCGAATTCCGGACAGTTCTTGTCATCACCCGCGCACATCGGATCTCTCCCTGATTTGAACGCGCATTCAGGCGCACGCCTGATCCCACCTCAGTTCATCGCAACAGTCAAAGCGTTGCTGCATCACGAAGTGAATGAAAAATAGCTTCTTTGCTTATTGCTTGAGCCTTGCGTGCTCAACTCTTGCTGGACGCACCAAGCAGTCGGCAATCTTGTAATTGCCGCCGGCGCTTCCCACGGAGGTTTCAGAGTTTGCGGCTGTCATAGGCCCAATGCAGCAGTGCCTGCCTTTGACGCTTGCGGCAGAAGAGATCTCCTCGCTCGCAATTCATCTGCAGTTGGCGCACGTGCCTTCGGATCGCGGCCCAGCGTTTGATCTGTCGTGCATCTTCGTCCGGAAGCCGCCGTCCGCAATAATAGCGGCAGTACCATTGAAACCAGCCGCGCGGGTCTTCGGGGTGGATCCAGCCCTTCTTGCGCCACACGGAGAGCGGCTGGCTGGCCGCAACGCCGAAGAAATTCACCTTGGCGTCCGCACGTTCCGGAGAGAGTTTTGCCTTCGCGAACCAACTGGCCGGAAACTCGCTCTTGCAATCGGTCATGTATTTCCCGCCGAAGACGCCGAGGCGCAGCATTTCCGCCGGCCTGAGTTCGGGGCGAAAGTCCGGGTCAAAGTTGCGGCCAACGGGTGCGACGAGAACGTACCGGTAACCTCGCTGCATCCGGTCATTCACGACGACGGTTCGCTGCTTCACCGCGACAGGACCCTTCTTTCGCAAAGCGACGGCTGGATGGCTGCACCAAGGATAGATGGTCGGGGAGGGAACGGAAAGACGGGCGAAGCTGGCTGCAATTTGTCAGCCGGTGGCATCAACGGCCCTAGCCAATCACGTCGCCGTCCAATAGAACGGCGCGCGGCGCGGTAGGGTCCGGTATTTTCGAGAGGGTTGCATGATTTCGTTCGCACGTATGTCCCGAGCAGGCGCCGCTTCGCTCTTGCTGATCGCCACCGCCCTGCATTTCAGCCCCGCGCGGGCCGATGACGGCTTTCCGTTCGGAACGGAAATGCAGCTCGACGTGAACCGCCAGCCGGGATCCAAGCGGGTCCCTAATCTTGAGATCGGCGATGCCGGCGAGGTGGTGCTCGAACTCTGGTGCAAGGGCGGCAAGGGCCAGTTTTCGGTGGCGGGCAACACCGTGATCTTCGTCGCCGGCGCGATGGCAAACCGGCCCTGTCCGCCGGACCGGGCGCAGGCCGATGACGAGTTGATCGCGGCCCTGACCGACGCAGCCACCTGGAAGCGGCAGGGCGATTTCGTGTCGTTCATCGGCGCGAAGACGCTGCGGTTTCGCATCAACACGAACTAGCTAGGCCTAGTCTGCAAAAGGGCCGAAGATGAGTAAGCCTGAGATCAGCGTAGGGCCCGAAGATCCGAGGCAGGCGGACGTGCGGCGTATCTTCGCCGAATCAGGTGCGTATCTGCAGGCGCTGTATCCATCCGAAAGTAATCACGTCGTGGACGTGGATGCACTCGCAGCACCCGACGCGGTCTTTCTCGCCGCGCGCTGTAACGGAGACCTTCTCGGATCGATCGCATTTCGGATCATCGCGCCTGGACATGCCGAAATAAAGCGCATGTTCGTGCGTGCGGAAGCTCGAGGAATTGGTTTGGGTCGACGTTTGCTTTTTGCACTGGAAGATGCCGCGCGCCAGAAGCACGTCAGCCGTATCAGTCTGGAGACGGGCATTAGGCAACCAGAGGCATCGGGCTCTATCGCGCATCTGGTTATCAGGACTGTCCGCCGTTCGGCACCTACACGTCTGACCCGCTTAGCCTGTTCATGACCAAACGCCTGCAGCCTTGATCTGCAGATAACGGTCCACCAGGAGCTCTGTTACTGCGTCGCAATCAATCCGCTGGCGGTGGCAATGACCCAGCGGTTGCCCCAGCGCACGATGGACTCCACGCGTCCTAGTCCGGGAATTGTGTCGCCGCGTGCGGCCATCCGGATTCCGTCAGGACCTTCGAGAACCGCGGTGCCGTCCCGGACATCGACCACCGTCCAACCGGGAATCGTCGCCGGCTTGGTTTCCGGCGCCGCCACCAGGGGCTGCCGCATCGCGATCGCAGCGGCGGAAGGGCCCGCATTTGCCTGGGAGGCCGGGCTCGCAGACGGGCGTGCGCCGGCCGGCAAGAGGGCGGGTGGCTTGGGAATGCTTCCGACAATGGCCGGCGAATCTGACGCCGATGCCGTTTTTCGCGCGCCTTCAATCCTGCCGCTCGATCGCGCTTCGGCAATTCGCGGCGAGGGCGCTTCTTTCTGCGCAACTTCGACAAGACCGAGCTCGCTTGCGAACTGCGGCCAGTTCAGGCCGCCGGCCCATCCCAGTGCAAAGCTTGCTACCACTGCTGCAGTGACCAGCACAGCGGCGCGTGCTTGATCGCCAAATGGCTCCCGCACCACCAATACTTCGTCGCGATCGGATTTAAGGAAATTCCACAGGCTCGCGCGTTGCTCCCGCCACTGGCCGGCAACCACATTCCCCGACCAGATGCTCTCAGAGGTACTCAGCTCGCGGTCTTGCATGGTGTGACCCAGATTTCGGAGAACCGATGATGTTCCTCGAAACTGAATCGAATCTTAACAATCAAAGCCCGAGGACAAGATCATTGCGCATCATACCGCGGCGGGAAGGCATTGATGCGCGCGCAGCCTGACGGTCGCCCTATCGTGCCGGCATGCGGATCATTTCCACACACTCTTGTCCGCGTCCCAGCGCTGGCCCTTGAACTCTTTCGCCAGGGCTTCGACCGAACCGTTGTCGTCCTTCGGCTCGCCGCCTTCCTCGTCGCCGGTGGATTCTTCCGTCAGGTTCAGCTTGGGGCCTGTGCCTTCATCCGCTGTCGTGATTACCGGGCTCGAGATCCACAGCATCAGCCGGTCCGACGCGCCGGGTTTGTCCGGCGAGACCAGCGCGGTGACCTCGACGCTTTCGGTGAGCGCGAGCGGCGGATAGACCGGGCTCGGCCGCTTCAAGGTCAATGTCAGTTTTCCGGTGTTGGCGTCCCAGTCGGCGCCCGCTGCCTTGGCTGCGAGCGTCCTGGAGAGAACGGCTGATATCGCCGATGCGATCTTGTCCTTGTTGATCTTGTCGCCGTCGCGCCATTCGGCGGCAGCAAACCGGATGGCGCGGTCCATCTCGACAGAGCCGCTGGTCCATCCCGCCGCGACCACGCCGGGCATCGATTTGGCCTTCGCGATCAGTGCAGCCGTGCGCTCCGGATCGGCCGTGAGGTTGATAGTCTGCTCGCCGGCGCGCAGCGCGTCGCAGGAAATCGAAAGGCTGGATAGCCCGACCTCGACGGCCTCGCCCTTCAGGCTTTTGAGGAAATCCAGCGCGGCGTCGAGCTTGACCCGCACGCCGAACGCCTCAGGCGAAACGTCGGTAAAATCCTTCGGCGCCGGGGTAATGCCGTCGTCGCTGGTCTGGTTGTCCAGAAATTCCTTCTCGCTGAGATCGGAATTGTCCGTCGAGGTAACCTCGGTAACTGCCTGGCCGATGGTGATCTGGCCGCGGAATTCGAAGGTGTCGCCGACAGGCTTGCGCAGCAATTTGACTGATACCGGCAGCTTGTCACCGACGCTCTGCGTGGTGCCGGTCAGACTCTGGCCGCTAACGGTGAGGTTGGCGACGAAGCGGTCCTTGCGGTCGGAGCCCTTCGCGGCGGGGTAACAGACGTCGAGCACGGCCGCGGTGACGGTCTTGCCCTGCCGGGTTTCCTTCAGGATGACGTCGGCGTTGCCGTCCATCAGGCCGTCGATCGCGGTGAAATAGCGCGTCTCGACCGCGCCCGGCGCCGTCTTGGAGGGGAGTTTCATCTGGGCGAAAGCGAGGCTCGGGAAGACCGTGATCAGACCGAGCAGGAGAAGGAAGCGCGCGCGCATATGAAATTCCCTGAAACGATGGAATAGGCAGGGGTTGTAAGTAGCAAACCTCGGCAGCGTTTTCGAGCCAAGCACGTCCTGAATCGACCGGGCGCGCTTCATCACCAAAGAAGCCAAAAAAGAAGGCCGCCCGGAGGCGGCCTTCGATCTGTTTGCTTGGGAAAGCCGGGTGTTAGAAGCCCATGCCGCCCATTCCACCCATGCCGCCGCCACCGCCGGGCATCGCCGGCGCCGGCTCCCTCGGCAATTCGGCGACCATGGCTTCGGTGGTCACCAGGAGGCCTGCGACCGACGAAGCGTCCTGCAGCGCGGTACGAACCACCTTGGCGGGGTCGATGATGCCCTTGTCGACCATGTCGACATATTCCTCGGTCTGGGCGTCGAAGCCGAAGGTCTCGGACTTGTTTTCGAGGATCTTGCCGACCACGATCGAGCCCTCGACACCGGCGTTCTCCGAGATCTGGCGAACCGGAGCTTCCAGCGCCTTCAGCACGATATTGATACCGGCCTGGACGTCGGAATTGTCGTTGTTGATGCGGCCGACGGCCTTCTTGGCGCGGAGCAGCGCCACGCCGCCGCCCGGCACGATGCCTTCCTGAACGGCCGCACGGGTCGCGTTGAGGGCGTCCTCGACGCGGTCCTTCTTTTCCTTGACCTCGATCTCGGTCGCGCCGCCGACGCGGATCACCGCGACGCCGCCGGCGAGCTTGGCCAGACGCTCCTGCAGCTTCTCGCGGTCGTAGTCCGAGGTGGTTTCCTCGATCTGCGCCTTGATCTGCGTGACGCGGGCTTCGATGTCCTTCTTCTTGCCCGCGCCCTTGACGATCGTGGTGTTTTCCTTGTCGATCACCACCTTACCGGCGCGGCCGAGCATGTTGATGGTGACGCTTTCGAGCTTCATGCCAAGTTCATCCGAGATCAGCTGACCGCCGGTCAGGATCGCGATGTCTTCCAGCATCGCCTTGCGGCGATCGCCGAAGCCCGGCGCCTTGACGGCGGCGACCTTCAGGCCGCCGCGCAGGCGGTTGACCACCAGCGTTGCCAGCGCCTCGCCTTCGACGTCCTCGGCGATGATCAGCAGCGGGCGGCCGGACTGCACCACGGCTTCCAGCACCGGCAGCATCGACTGCAGGCCCGAGAGCTTCTTCTCGTGCAGCAGCACGTAGACGTCCTCGAGCTCGGCCGTCATTTTTTCGGCGTTGGTGATGAAGTAGGGCGACAGGTAGCCGCGGTCGAACTTCATGCCCTCGACGATGTCGACTTCGGTATCGAGCGACTTGTTCTCCTCGACCGTGATGACGCCTTCATTGCCGACCTTCTGCATCGCCTGCGCGATCATCTTGCCGATGGCGGTGTCGCCATTGGCCGAGATGGTGCCGATCTGGGCGACTTCGGACGAAGAGGCAACCGGCTTGGCGCGCTTCTCGATATCCTTGACGACGGCGAGGACCGCGATGTCGATGCCGCGCTTGAGGTCCATCGGGTTCATGCCGGCGGCAACCGCCTTGGCGCCTTCGCGCACGATCGCCTGTGCCAGCACGGTCGCGGTGGTGGTGCCGTCGCCGGCGGTATCGTTGGTCTTGGAGGCGACTTCGCGCAGCATCTGCGCGCCCATGTTCTCGAACTTGTCCTCGAGTTCGATTTCCTTGGCGACGGTGACGCCGTCCTTGGTGATGCGGGGAGCGCCGAAGCTCTTTTCGATCACGACGTTGCGGCCCTTCGGACCGAGCGTAACCTTCACCGCGTTGGCGAGAACGTCGACCCCGCGCAGCATCCGGTCGCGGGCGTCGCCGGAAAATTTAACGTCTTTGGCAGCCATGTTTTGGACTCCTGAATGAATGGATACGTACTCGCCTCGCCCTCTCACTCGTCATGGCCGGGCTTGTCCCGGCCATCCACGTCTTGCTTTGCGGTGCGAAGAACGTGGATGCCCGGCACAGGGCCGGGCATGACGACAGAGAGCGATGTGGCTCTCTTTTGTTGAAGTCAGCTCAGCACGCCCATGATGTCGGACTCCTTCATGATCAGGAGCTCTTCGCCGTCGAGCTTGACCTCGGTGCCCGACCATTTGCCGAACAGAACGCGGTCGCCGACCTTGAGGTCGATCGGAATCAGCTTGCCGGCCTCGTCGCGGCCGCCCGGGCCCACGGCGGTGATTTCGCCCTGCGACGGCTTTTCCTTGGCGCTGTCGGGAATGATGATGCCGCCCTTGGTCTTCTCTTCGGCATCGATGCGCTTGACCACGACGCGGTCGTGCAGCGGACGGAATTTGGATTTGGCCATGACGTCTCCTCTTGAAGTTCCCTGGAAGGCGTGGTTTCAGGTCTGTGCCACGAAAATGGCTGATAATGCCGCGTATTCGACGCCGCCCCGGGCGGGACAGCACGACCCTTAGCAATCGAGGTATTTGAGTGCTAAACGTGGGGCCGGGGAATATGGCTTGGCGCTGATCCTGTCAAGCAAACAAGGGGGTTAAGGCCTTCTTGAGGCCAATATAGGATGGTCCACGGAAACCAAATCGGCGCAGCGGCGTAATTTTAACCGACGTCATTGCTCCGGCAGGCTTTTTGCGGTTGACTGCTTGACGGGAGCGGCCAGGGATTTGCTCGGGGGAATGCGATGATCAGCTCACGTAATGCGCATACGGTTGCCAATCTGGCGATCGCGTCGGCGCTGACGATCTTGCTGGCGGGATGCAGCAGCATGAGCCTGCCGTCGCTGTCGTCCAATCCGCCCCCCGACGCCGAGCCCCCTGTGGCGCCGGAAATGCCGGCGACCATCCGCTCCGACGAGATCGTCGGCCGCTGGGGCCTCGCCTCGTTCCAGAATCCCAACGACCGCGCCCGCACCGAAGCGGCGGCGCGAGGGCAGTGCAAGCAGCCCTATGTGATCGGCGCCGGCCAGAGCGGCGGCGTGGTCATGCATCTGGCCGACCAGGCCACCCCGCAGGAACTGCGCCTCAAGGGCAGCCCGAGCGGCAAGAACTATATCGGCCCGGCCGGTCCCGCCGGCAGCGAGCAGGACCGCGAGATCGTCTCGTTCGACGGCCGCGTGCTCGTGACCCGCTTCATCGAAAAGGATGCCGCGGTCCGTTACGGCAACATGGTCTATGTGCGCTGCGCGCCGCGGGCGTGAGGCTTCCCGTCATGCCCCGCCACCGGGTCTCGCCTTCGGCGAGCCCGATGACAGGCTCCGTCGGGGCATCCAGTACGCCGCGGCTTCTCGGCTGAATCGCTGACGTCTCTGGAATACTGGATCGTCCGCCCCAGTGCGCAATTGCGCACAAGGCGGACGATGACAGTGGAGGGCGGACGAACCAACAAAAACGCCGGCTTTGAGGCCGGCGTTTTGTTCAGTCAGCGTTAACCAGCCCAATCAATCGAACAGCGCGTCGATGTCGTTCTGCGAGGCGTGACCGTCGTCGCCGTCCAGCTTCGGGCCGTTCAACAGCTTGGCGTCGCCTTCGCGGGTATCGACGATCGGGGGGGCGTGCGCCTTGATGGCATCGACGCCGCCCCAGATGTCCATCATCGCATTGATGTGCTGCTCGATGAACTTCATCGTGCTCATCACCTTGCTGATGCGCTGGCCGGTAAGGTCCTGGAAGTTGCAGGCTTCGAAGATCGCGACGACGCGCTCCTGGATCTCCTCGCTTAGCAGCTTCTGCTGGTCGGGCGAGATGTTCTTGGACAATGCGGTGGCGGCCTGGTCGATCGCCTCGACGGCCTCGAGAATCTGCTGGGTGGCCTGTTCGGTGCCGCCGACGACGGCGCCGAGCTCGCCATTGACCTTGGCCATTTCCTGGCCGTCAAAGCTCTTGCCGTGCAGCGTGGCGATTTCGCGCTTGGTGCGGTTGATCGCATCGTGAATCAGGTCAAGCTCGACCTTGAGCTTCGCGCACTGCTCGATCTGGGCGCGATAGGTTTCCAGCAACGCGTGGGCATCGGCGGTCTCGCGCGCGATATCCGTGGTGACAGTCGAACCGTCGCGGGCGTGACCGAAGCCGGCCATCTGTGTGCGGATCGCGCGCAGCTCGGACATGATCTCACGATGCATTGGGCCGATCTCGCCGCCTTCGACGGCAGGCATGACAATTGGCGCGTCGCCCAGAAGGGCTTGTTCGATACGAAAACGTTTGCGATTTACCGACATGAGTTTTTCCCACCCCTTCACTTCGCGTGTGTTGTAAACCAATGCGATTTAACGTGAGGTTCACGCCGGAACATCGCGTGTCGGCGGTTTGCCCGCGGGTGCATACCAACGATTAACCATGTGGGGCGCGTTCACGCAAAATAAACGCTACCGGACAAATCAGCGCGCGATCGCTGACGTGGTGAATCGAAACGCCTGATCTGTTTACCAAACCGATTAGGTTTTGATTTGTATTGATCGCGTGCCGCGGCGTTCGTCGAGCCGCCGCCAACCCGCAATGACGAACAGTACAGAGTACGTCGATGTCCGGAAAAATCTCCCTCGCGCTCCTCACGAGCGCGTCTTGCCTTTGCTTTACCAGTGAGGCTGCAGCGATCGACGCCTCGCCAATTGCTGAACCCACCGTGATCTACGCCCGTGAGCCCGTGCCGCCCGCGCCGGTGCGCATGGCTTCTGCCGAACGCTCCAACATGGGCGGCGGCTTCATCGAATTCCTGTTCGGCGATGCGCCGCAGGGCGGGCGCTATCAGCGAGAGCAGGCCTACCAGACGCAGCCCGATTACGGATATGGCGGGCGGCGCACGCTGCTGCCGCCGATGGATCCGCAGCAGTCGATGCGCCGGGAGGAGGAGTTTGATCCCGCGCTGCGTCCGCTCGATCCGAAATACGAAAAGCAGGTGGTCGAGTATCACGGCAAGGAAAGTCCGGGCACCATCGTGATCGACACCCCGAACAAGTTCCTGTTCCTGGTGCAGGGCGACGGCAAGGCGCTGCGTTATGGCGTCGGCGTCGGCCGCCCCGGCTTCACATGGTCGGGCGTCAAGACGGTCTCCGCGAAGAAGGAATGGCCGGCCTGGACGCCGCCGCCGGAAATGCTGGCGCGGCGCCCTGACCTGCCGCGGCACATGGAGGGCGGTCCGCAAAATCCGCTCGGCGCGCGCGCGATGTATCTGGGTTCGTCGCTCTATCGCATCCATGGCTCCAACGAGCCATGGACCATCGGCACCAACGTGTCGTCCGGCTGCATCCGGATGCGCAATGAAGACGTCATCGATCTCTACGGCCGCGTCGGTGTCGGCGCCAGGGTCGTGGTGATTTGATTTTTCCAGGATGGCCACGAAAACGGTGTCGTCCCTGCGAACGCAGGGACCCATAACCACCGATCTACGTCGTTGAAGAAGGTCGTCGACCAACGCGCTCAACAACTACGGCCGCGGAGTATGGGTCCCTGCGTTCGCAGGGACGACGGCAAGGTGGAAACAAAAACGGCCGCCCGAAGGGGCGGCCGCTGTTGTTTCAACTCTCGCGTCGATCACGCGTAATCGCTGTCGCCGTCGCCATCGTCACCGTCGAAGCCGTCGGAATCATGGTCCGTGTCGTCATCGTCATGCGAGGCCTGATCGAAGAATCCCTGGCGTGAGCCGGAATCATTATCGTTGTTGTCGGCGCGCTGGCTGGACGAGCCGCGCGAACCGATGTCGTTGACCCCGGCGTCGCGCGCCAGATTGCCGCCGGACTGGTCGCTCCATGGCCTGCGGTCTTCAATTCCGCCGCTATGGCCCGCCGTGTCGCCGAAGCTTTGCTGGTTGCCGCCGCCGCCCATCATCGAACGGAGGCTGCCGGCCAGCATCGATCCGCCGACCACGCCGACCGCGGCCGCCGCCGCCGTTCCGAGGAACGAGCCGCCACCACCGCCGAACGCAGAAGGCTGCTGCTGCGCGCCGGGCTGGCCGTAGGCCGGCTGATTATATTGTCCGGGCTGATTGTATTGCCCGGGCGCCTGGTTCTGCTGCAGTACCTGCCCGGTGTTCCAGGCCGGACGTCCGCCGCCAGCCATCTCGGGCGCGCGCACGTTGGGCACCGAACCATGTTGCTGGTTCTGCCCGAAGATCGCGTCGCGCATCGAATCGAGGAAGCCGCCGGATTGAGCTTGCTGACCACCGCCCGCTTCCAACTCCTGGATGCGCATGTCGGCGCGCTTCAGCGCTTCGTCCTGCACCAGCGTCGTTTGCACCAGTGCATAGACCGCATTGGGCGCGTTGCGCAGGCCTTGCATGATCGCCGACATCGCCTCGGGATCGCGCTTCGCGCTTTCCAGCTTGGCAAGCCGGTCGAATAGATCGTCAATCAGTTGGCGTTCTTGCGGTGTCATGGCCCTCTCCCTCGCGTCGGATCGTCGTCAACGCGCCGGGAAGATGTAGGGCGGGCTTTGTGTCGCAAGTAGTGGGCGGCAGAATTAAATTTTGGTATGCGACAAAACGCCAGCTTTTCGCGAGTCTTATCAACTCAATGTAACTTTATTCGCCGCCAGCAATGCCGGGAATCGATCGCCTGCGAGATACGCGTGTTCCGCCTCGCGCTGGGTGGTCAGCGGATCGAGGCTTTCGAGCGTTTGGTCGACGAATCCGGGATGGCACATCACCAGCCCGCCGTCCGGCAGTCCATCGAGGAACTCTCCCATCAGCCCGCCGAAATCGGGCGCTTTCGAAAAATCATAGGCGCCGGCGAAGGCGGGATTGAACGGGATGTCGGCGCGGGCGGCGCGCTTGCGGAATTGCGCGCTGAGAACGTCGAGCACGAGCGCCTTCGGCGCGTTGAGCAGCTTCGCCAGCGGCTGGAGGCGTCCACCCTGGCGGACCCAGGCGCCAGGGGCAGCTTCCTTCACCGCGCGCAGGAAGGCGTCGCGCACCTGCGGGAAGAGTTGTGCGTGCTGGTGGCCGTCGACGAAATCGGGCGCACGGCCGAACAGCTCCTTGAAGGCCGCGAGCTGGGCGAGCAGTTCGTCCTCGATCAGTCCCGGATCGAGCCGCCGCAACAGCCCCGATCGCAGCATGGCTGGAAACGGCAGGAACAGACCACCATTGAGCGGCCGAAAGTGCATCGTCAGCGGACGAAACGGCGCGGTGAGCGTCGCGTGCAGCCCAATCGCGCAGCGCGGGCTGTTCGCTGCGACGTCCTGCAACGCGGCGACCTCGGCGCGCCCGATCGAAGGTCCAACCACCATCACCGAGGTGGCATTGAGTCGGCCGCGGGAGATCAAATCGCGAATGGCGCGGTTGACGCCATCGGCCAGCCCGTAATCGTCGGCGCACAGCCAGATCCGGCGCAGCGCAGCCTCGTTCATTCGGCGGCGGTCCGCTCAGTGGCGCTTGCCGCCGTCTCGCCATCCGCACGTTTTTCGGAGTGCTCGGCGACGAAGTAGATCGGACGCGCTTTCAGCTCGGAGAGGATCTTGCCGATATATTCGCCGACGATGCCGATCATGATGAGCTGCACGCCGCCGATCGTCATCATGCCGATCATCAGCGAGGGATAGCCGGGGACCTGTTTGCCGGTGGTCCAGACTTCCCAGAGAATGGTCAGGCCGAACAGGAAGGCGCTGATCGCCAGCAGCACGCCGAGCAGGCTGGCAAAGCGCAGCGGCGCCACCGAGAACGACGTCAATCCCTCAATCGACAGGCCGATCAGCCGGCCAGGGCTGAACGTGGTGACGCCATGCGCGCGCGGCGCCGGCTCATAATCGACGCGGATCTGGCGGAAGCCGATCCAGTTCGACAGGCCCTTGAAGAAGCGGTTGCGCTCGGGAAGCTGGCGCAGCGCCGTGGCCGCGCGCGGCGACAGCAGGCGGAAGTCGCCGGCGTCCTCGGGGATCTTCTGCCGCGCGCCCCAGTTGATGAGCCCGTAGAAGCCGTGCACCGCCTGGCGGCGCAGGAACGATTCATTGTCGCGATTCGCCTTCGCCGTATAGACGACGTCGTAGCCGTCATCGATCCAGTGCGAGACGAGTTTTTCGACCAGATCAGGCGGATGCTGGCCGTCGCCGTCCATGAACAGCATTGCGCCGAGGCGGGCGTGGTCCAGCCCCGCCATCAGCGCAGCCTCCTTGCCGAAATTGCGCGACAGCGATACCACCTGGATGTCGAGCGCGTCGGCCGTAAGTGCGCGCGCGATTGCCAGCGTATTGTCGGCGCTGCCGTCGTCGACATAAACCACTTCGCATCCGAGGCCGTAACGTTCCTTTAGCGTGCGGGCGAGGCCGACCAGCCGCTCGTGCAGCAGTGCGAGCCCTGCCGCCTCGTTATACAGCGGCACGACAATCGACAGGCCGCGCGCCGCGGCGCTGGCTGCGGTCGTCGACAGGCGGGAAACGTCAGAGCCGAGTGTCATCGATCAGGTCCCAGATTATTCAACCGTATATGTTACCTGTGCGAAGCTGTCGCAACGATGAACGAAACGGCAGCCTCATTGCCGCAAGAACGCCTCGAGCCTGGCAAATAACGGGTTTTCCCGGTCGAGCACATAATCGAGCGAAGCGATCGAAACCGTGTCGGCGCCGTGTTCGCGCAGGAAGCTGCCGAGCGCGTAAAGCTGCATCGGCGGGCAGTGCAGCGTCAGCATGCCCGACGAGGTCGGCCCGCCAAACGGCGTCACCACGCCAAAACGATTATGCGCTTCATTAAGCAACGCATCGTTGCAGCCGGCGAAACGCGTTCGCACCTCACGGTATTTGCTGGCGCGGGCGCGCGCGGCGATGTGGTCGAGGATGACGCGTGCGGTCTCGCGGGCGTCGGTCGACCAGTCGGCATCGCGGGACGCCACGAGGTTGGCCTGGCTGCGCAGGATCACGCCGTCGTCCAGCACCTTGAGACCATTGGCGGCGAGCGTCGCGCCGGTCGTCGTGATGTCGACAATCATCTCGGCAGTGCCGACCGCAGGCGCGCCTTCGGTGGCGCCGGCGCTTTCGACGATGCGGTAATCAACCACGCCGTGGGCGGCGAAGAAGTTGCGCGTCAGGTTGATGTATTTGGTCGCGACCCGCATCCGCCGGTTATGCTGGGCGCGGAAGCCGGTGGTGACGTCGTCGAGGTCGGCCATGGTGCGGACGTCGATCCACGCCTGCGGCACCGCGACCACGACATTGGCGCTGCCGAAGCCGAGATTGTCGATCAACAGCACGCGCTCGTCGGCGTCCGCAATGCTTTCGCGCAACAGATCCTCGCCGGTGACGCCGAGATGCACCATGCCGCGCGCCAGTTGCGAAGCGATTTCGCTCGCCGAGAGATAGGCGATCTCGACATTGTCGAGGCCCGTAATGGTGCCGCGATAGTCGCGCGCGCCGCGCGGTTTCGCCAGCGAAAGCCCTGCGCGCGTGAAAAACGCCTCAGTGTTTTCCTGCAGGCGGCCCTTGGAAGGAACGGCGAGAACGAAGGGGGCGGTCATGCGGCGCTCCCTAGCTGCGTCAGGGCTTCGATCCAGACCGAGAAGCCGACTGCCGGGATCGGCGTGGGCGAACCGAGTTGCGTCATCAGGCCATCATAGCGCCCGCCCGCCACCAGCGGTTCGACGCCGTTACCCTTGCTGTCGCCCTTGGCATTTCCCTTGGTATTTCCTTTGGGATGCAACTCGAATTCGAAGCCGGTGTAATAATCGAGCCCGCGGCCGAACGATGTGGAAAACCGCGCGAGCTTCGTGTCGATGCCGCGCGCGGCCATGAAGCCGACGCGGCTTTCGAGTTGATCGATGGCGGCTGCGAGATCGAGCTTGGCATCGGCGGCCAGCGCACGCAGTTGCGCCACCGATTCATCCGGGTCGCCTGATATGGCGAGGAAACGCTTGATGATCGCAAGCGCGTCGCGCGGCAGCGCGCCGCCTTTCAAGGTCGATTGTTCGAGGAAGCGGTCGGCGATTTCGGCAACCGTGCGTCCCCCGACATTGGTGGTGCCGGCGATCGACATCAGGTCGGTGACCAGCGCCAGCGCCGCCTTGCGGTCGGAGCCGGCAAGTGCGGCCAGCACGCCCTCATATTCGTTGCGGCCGGGCGCGGTCGAAAGCGTCAGCCGCTCGATATCCTCGGCGAGGCTGATCTTGCGGTTGAAATCCTTGATCAGCCGCCGCCGCCAGACCGGATAGAGATTAAGCGCGTCGATCAGCGCGGTGAACAGGGCGACGTCGCCGGTGCGGATGTCGACGTCCTTCAGTCCGAACGCAGCCGTAGCTTCCAGCGCCAGCGCCAGCATTTCCGCATCCGCCGCGGCGCGGTCCTGGCGGCCAAAGGATTCGATGCCGGCCTGCAGGAATTCGCTGGGCTGGCCGCCGCGATAGCGGAACACCGGCCCGAGATAGCTGAAGCCCGCGGGCTTTCCGGCGCTGGCAGAGGCGAGATAGTCACGCGCTACCGGAATGGTGAGGTCGGGGCGCAGGCAGAGCTCCTCGCCTGATGCGTCGGTGGTCAGGTAAAGGCTCTTGCGGATGTCCTCGCCGGAAAGGTCGAGGAACGGCTCGGCCGGCTGCAGGATGCCGGGGTGCGCCTGGACGTAGCCGCCTTGTGCAAACGACAATAGCAGCGCATCCGCCCAGGCGGCGGATCCGGCAGCACCTCTGATGGCGGCGGTCGCGGTCATTTCACGTCCAAATGCCCGGAAAAACCGGGTTCCAAGGTTCGTTTGGAGTTCCACGGAGTTCCGGGGCGCTCGTTGGCGCAGGCCTTAGCATGGCCGGGGCGGCGTTTCGACAGGGATTGGCCAACTGACTTAATGGGCGGTGGCTTGATGGGCGGGCTTGGCCGGTTAGTCCTCCACCGTCTACCCCGGCCCCTGCCAGTCCCCCAGCGCGGCCTGCACCAGCGCCAGCGCGGCGACGCCGGCGGTATCCGCACGCAGGATGCGGGGGCCCAAAGACAGCCGCAGCGTCCTGGGCTGCCGCAGCAGCAGCGCCCGTTCTTCCTCGGCAAATCCGCCTTCGGGACCGATCAGGATGTCGATGCCGCTAACCGCGGTTAACCCGTTTTGCAGGGCCTGCAATGGCGAGGTGGTTTCCGCCGCCTCGTCGCAGAAAACCAGCAGGCGCTCCGGCTGGCGCTGGGTCAGAAACCGATCGAGCGGCATCGGCTCGGCAACATCGGCGAGGCTGAGGATGCCGCATTGCTCGGCCGCCTCGATGACATTGGCGCGCATCCGCTCGCTGTTGACCCGCGAAACCTGGGTGAATCGCGTTAACACCGGCTGCAGCTTTGCGGCTCCCATCTCGACGGCCTTCTGCACCATGTAGTCGAGGCGAGCGTGCTTCAGCGGCGCAAAGACATAGGCGATGTCGGGCAGGCGATCCTGCGGCCGCGTCCGCGCGATGATGCTCAGGCTGTCGGGCCGCTTGCGGCCCTCGATCGCGGCCTGCCATTCGCCGTCGCGGCCGTTGAACACCAGGATGCTTTCGCCGGCAGAAAGTCGCAACACGTTGCCGAGATAATTGCTCTGGTTGCGCTCCAGCGCGATTCTCTCGCCCTCGCGCAAGAGGGCATCAACGAACAGGCGAGGGGCGCGAAAATCGAGTTCAGGCATCGGTAAAGGTTCCGTTACCGGGCGCTTTTAGCCTAAAGCGCTAGAATCCGGAGGCTATTTTTGGCTTTCCGGCGACACCGCGCCGCGCTGCTGCCCCAATCAGCGGGTTGTTAAGCGTCGGCAGGAATCGTAAAAAGCCTTTTCGCAAATCGCTTCGCTCGGACACGTTGGGGCTTGCCTGACCTTGCCGGAGAACAACCCTTGATGATCCGCCGCCTGATTGTGCTGCTGACCGCTGCCGTCGTGACCATTCACGCCGGGCAAGTGCTTGCGCAAGGTGCGTTTCCGGCGCCATTGCCCAACCAGAGCGCGGCACCCGCGAATGCTTCGCCGTTTCCGCCGGTGAATGGCGCTGCGCCGTCGGCCTCGGTCGGCGCGCCGTCGGCGTTCCCGTCGCAAGGTGCCGCCCCGGTTTCCAGCGGCTTCAGTGGGCCGCCGCCACAGGCCAGCGGTTCGGCAGACGCCTGCATGAAGGGGTTCGTTCCCCTGCGCGAGGAAGCCGAGCGGCGCGGCAAGATGATCAAAGCCGCGAGCGACCGCAAGGCGCCGCCGGATGAGGCCTGCAAGCTGATCAAAAACTTCGGCCAGGCCGAAGTGAAGATGATCAAATATGTCGAGACCAACTCGGCCAAATGCGGAATTCCGCCGCAGATCGCCGACCAGCTCAAGAACGGCCACAAGAACACCGAGAAGATGCAGAATCAGGTCTGTGCCGTCGCGCAGCAGGCGCAGACGCGCGGACCGGCCGGCCCGAGCCTGAGCGAAGTGCTCGGCTCGGCGGCGCTCCCCGAAGCGCAGGCCGTCAAGAAGGGCGGCAGCACCTTCGATACGCTGAACGGCAACGTTCTCGCGCGATGACCGCGCTCCGATGAGCGACGCGACCACCCGCGTTGCCGATGCCACCGGCAACTGGGTTGATACGCGTGCGCCGTCCTGGTCGCGGCCCTATCTGCGTCTTTCCCGTTTCGACCGTCCGATCGGATCGTGGCTGTTGCTGATGCCGTGCTGGTGGTCGGCGGCGCTGGCCGCCGGCATTGCCCGCGACGTCTCGCAATTGCCGCTCGTGATCGTGCTGTTCTTCATCGGCGCCTTTGTCATGCGCGGGGCAGGGTGCACCTGGAACGACATCACCGACCGCGATCTCGACGCGCGCGTCGAGCGGACGCGGTCGCGGCCATTGCCCGCCGGCCAGGTCAGCGTGGCGCAGGCATTTGCCTTCCTGGTCCTGCAGGCGCTGATCGGACTTCTGGTGCTGCTGCAGTTCAACCGTTTTGCGATCATGACCGGCATCGCCTCGCTCGTCATCGTCGCCGTCTATCCCTTCATGAAGCGCATCACCTGGTGGCCGCAGGTCGTGCTGGGCCTGGCGTTCTCATGGGGCGCGCTGATGGGGTTCGCCGTCACGCTCGGGCGGATCGATATCACCGCGCTCATGCTCTATGCCGGCTCGATCGCCTGGGTGATCGGCTACGACACGATTTACGCCCATCAGGACACCGAGGACGACGCGCTGATCGGCATCAAGTCGACCGCACGCCTGTTCGGCGAACGCACCCATCGCGCGCTCGCGGTGTTTTACTCGCTCGCGGTGGTGCTGATCGGCGTGGCGCTCGCGCTGGGCGGCGCGCGCTGGCCGGCATGGATCGGGCTCGTGGCTTTTGCCGCGCATCTGGCCTGGCAGATCAGGCGATTGGACATCAGCGATCCCGCGCTGTGCCTGGGCTTGTTCAAATCCAATCGCGATGCAGGCCTGTTGCTGTTTGCGGGTCTCTTGGTTGACGCGGTGATGCGTTGATCTCGTAGGGTGGGCAAAGGAGCGTCAGCGACGTGCCCACCATCTATCACCGATTGCGCTTCGAAATGGTGGGCACGCTGTCGCTTTGCCCACCCTACGCACTGCGAACTGATTTGCTTTGCGCGCAAGCGCAATCTCGACGCGTTGCTGCGACAAAACAACACGACGGGCAAATCAGCAAAAGTCTGTCCAGTCCTTCGCGAAAAAATATTCCGCTTAACTTGTAGAGCAAATCACGCGCATAACTCCGCTTGTCTCACGGCAGATGAGGGGCGTTGGCCATCGTCACGAACGCGCGGTGAGATGCGATGGACGCGAGAGCTGCGACTGACGTGTGTGGCTCAAGCGTACGGCGAAGTCGTGTGGTCCTGACGCCGCGGTGCTGGCGCTAAGTTTCACGAGTTGTTTCGTGGAGCGACGGTGGCAAGAAAGCCGTTCACCGGGGAGAGCTCGAAGTAAGCCGTAAAGCCATTGCGCAGGGAAGGCCGGGATGCTCCCGCTGAACCTGTATGCTCGTGTGCGTCTTCTTACGCGCAAATTGCACACGAGACCGCGGGTGCAGCGCGCACCCGGTCTTCCCTGCGCCCTCTCATAAAAGGGCGGGAATTTGATAGCAAACCTCGGACGCAATGCGTCGCGAGAAGGCGAAGGTATGTCAACCGTCATTGCGAGCGCAGCGAAGCAATCCATCTATCCCCTTGTCGAGGCATGGATTGCTTCGCTGCGCTCGCAATGACGAGTGTGACCTCAATCCCGCGCGATGATCTCGCGCTCGTCCCGGTGAACGGTCTCGGCATTGATCAGGTTACCACCCCGGCGGCGCACCAGAAATTTCGGGCGGCGGGCGCGGATCGCGTTGTGGCGGCGGCGGCGGGCGGCCGGTTCGCTGTGGTCATCTTCCGCCAATAGCGGCAGCGCCAGGATGTCGCTCCACATCTGCCAGGCGGTGGCGATCTCGTCGTGGTCGGAGCTCACGCACAAGGGAATGTTCAGCGAGGGATCGCGATGCGCCAGCACCAGCATCTGTGCGTCGTCGAGACCGCGCAGCGCCACGCCGAGAAAGTCGCTGACGCGGACGTTGATCGCCATCCGCATGCCCTTGACAGCACGGTGCAGCACGACACGCTCGCGATGGAGTTCTATCCTCCGCACGCCGCCGTCTGCGCGGGTGTCGTGCGCATGGAAGCTGAGCGGCAGAGAAAGAGGGTCGAGCCGCATGACACGGCTCGACCCGGCGGGATTGATCCCGCTTGTTGCTGTTTGATGCCTCACGGCTCTCATCTCCCCGCCGGGATTATGTTCCCGGTCGATACGCGAGACCTTAGCCGAGCGATTTCCGTTTCGCCTTAAAAAGCCTGGTTAAGGAGAGGTCACCCGCCCTGGATCTCCCGGCATGATTGACAAGACCTTGGCACGCATGATTGACGAGACCTTGCGCAAATGCCGAAAATGTTTGGCATTCGGTGGCGCAAAATGCTTGAAATCCCTGTGAATCAGGCACATCTGGTGGGTCTGCCGCTTTGCGCCCAAGCCCCTTCAATTGTCAGGGATTTTGTTTGTGAACTCTTCACCATCCACCGCTTCGCCGCTTTCGCAGGCTCCCGCAACCTCCGACCTGTTCGATCAATCGGCGCTCTCGACGCTGGCGCAGCGACTGGTCGAGGCCGCCAAGCGCGCGGGCGCGGACGCCGCCGACGCGGTTGCGATGCGCGGCGTCTCGCAAGGCGTCGAAGTGCGTGATGGCCGGGTCGAGGAATCCGAGCGCTCCGAAGGCGACGATGTCGGATTGCGCGTATTGGTCGGACAACGCCAGGCCGTGGTCTCGACCAACGATATTTCCGGCGATGGCATTGGAAAGCTCGCCGAGCGGGCGGTCGCGATGGCCCGTGTCGCGCCCGACGACAAATATGTCGGTCTCGCCGATCCCTCGCTGCTGGCGCGCGACTTCGCCGATCTCGATCTGCTCGATCGCGAAGTTCCCTCGACGTCCGAACTCGAACGCCGCGCCTGCGAAGCGGAAGCCGCGGGCCTTGCGGTCAAGGGCGTGACCAAATCAGGCAGCGCATCCGCCTCGAGCGGCATCGGCGGCATGGTGCTGGTGACCTCGACCGGCTTCCACGGCTCATATTTGCGCTCCAGCCATGGCATCTCGATGACCGCGATATCGGGCGAAGGCACGAGCATGGAGCGCGATTACGATTTCACCTCGGCCCCGCACGCCTCCGACCTGGCTACGCCTGAAAGCGTTGGCCGGAAGGCGGGCGAGCGCACCGTGGCGCGGTCCAATCCACGCAAGGTCGAAACCTGCAAGGTGCCGGTCGTGTACGATCCCCGGGTGTCGGGATCGCTGGTCGGCCATCTCGTCGGCGCCATCAACGGCGCCTCGATCGCGCGCAAGACCAGCTTTTTGAAAGACCGGATGGGCGAGCAGCTGTTCGCGAAGAACATCCGCATCATCGACGATCCCTTGCGGGTGCGCGGCCTACGGTCGCAGACCTTCGACGCCGAAGGCGTCAAGGTGAAGAAGACCGCGTTGATCGACGAGGGGGTGTTGACCACCTGGCTGCTCGATTGTGCGACCGCGCGCGAACTCGGGCTGGTCACGACCGGACATGCCCATCGCGGCGTCTCGTCCTCGCCGTCGCCGGGATCGTATAATCTGCATCTCGAGCCCGGCGAGATGACGCCGAAGGAGCTGATCTCCGACATCAAGCAGGGATTTTACGTCACTGACCTGATCGGTTCCGGCGTCAACGGCGTGACCGGTGACTACAGCCGCGGCGCCTCCGGCTTCTGGATCGAGAACGGCGAGATTACTTACCCCGTCAGCGAAGTGACGATCGCAGGCCATCTATTGCCGATGTTCAAATCGCTGGTTCCCGCTAACGACCTGGAATTCCGCTACGGCGTCAACGCGCCGACGCTGCGCATCGAGGGCCTGACGCTTGGCGGACGCTGATATCGCCGAAGCGATCTGGGCGCGCGACGCCGCGCTGTTGCGGGGCACCGTGCGCGAGGCTGGCGCGCTGGCCTTGTCGCTATTTCGCACCGAGCTGAAGAACTGGACCAAGGGCGCCTCGTCGCCGGTCTCCGAGGCCGACATCGCCGTCAACGACCTCGTCGAAAGCCGGCTGCGTGCGGCGACGCCGGATTATGGCTGGCTGTCGGAAGAGAGCGTCGACGACGATACGCGTCTCGGCAAGGAGCTGGTCTGGATCGTCGATCCGATCGACGGCACCCGTGCCTATCTCGCCGGCCGCGAAGACTGGTGTGTCAGCGTGGCGCTGGTCGCAGGCGCCACGCCGGTACTGGCGGCGGTGTTCGCACCCGCGACCGACGAATTCTTCTTCGCGATCCGCGGTCAGGGCACCACGCGCAACCAAAGGCCGGTTTATGCCACTGAGGGCACCGAGCTCGATTTTTCCCGCATGGCCGGCCCGAAGCCGCTGGTGCAGCGGCTGAGTTCGTCACCGGATGAGATCACGCTGCATCCGCGAATCGGATCGCTGGCGCTTCGGCTGTGCCGGGTCGCCGACGGTAGCCTCGATGCCGCTTTTGCAGGCGGCCAAAGCCGCGACTGGGATCTTGCGGCGGCGAATTTGATCGTGCAGGAAGCGAATGGTAGAATGACTGCGCTCTCGGGGGATGCGATTGAGTATAATCGCCGGGAGGTGGTGCACGGGGTGCTGGTGGCGGCGGGACAGGATCGACATGCGCGCATTGTCGAGCATTTCCGAAATCGTCCGCTGCCCTGAATCGGTCGAAATCCGTGCCACAATTCATTCCGTCCACATCGCGATATCAGCTATCGCTTCTGCTTGCCGGGCACCTCGTTAGGAAAGACCAACATGCCAGATAGTGCCCCGCAACAATTGCTGCATCTCGTCATCGGCGGCGAGCTGACCGATCTCGAACACGTCACATTCAAGGACCTCGACCAGGTCGACATCGTCGGCGTATATCCCAATTACGCATCCGCTCACGCGGCCTGGAAGGCGAAGGCGCAGCAGACCGTGGACAACGCCCACATGCGCTACTTCGTGGTTCACCTCCACCGGTTGCTCGATCCAGGTCAAGACACGAAGTCCTCTGGTTAAGAAGTCCTGCAGTTGAAACGATTCCTTCGCGATTTGCTGCGCAGCACCTGGGTTCAGCGCGCGCTGGGTGTGCTCGCGGCCGAATATCTGCGGCTGGTCTGGCTGACCAACCGCTTCAGCTATGATCCGGCCGACGTCTATGAGCGGGTCGAGCCGGAGATGCCGGCGATCTTCGCGTTCTGGCACGGCCAGCATTTCATGACGCCGTTCATCAAGACCAAGGACAGCCACCGTGCCAAGGTGCTGATCTCACGGCATCGCGACGGCGAATTCAACGCCATCGCCGCCGAGCGGCTCGGCATCGGAACCATCAGAGGTTCCGGCGATCATGGCGGCGCCTTTCACCGCAAGGGCGGCGTAGGCGCGTTCCGGGAGATGCTGCAGGCGCTGGAAGACAAGTGGAACGTCGCCACGACCGCCGACGTGCCGAAGCGTGCGCGGGTGGTGGGACTCGGCATCATCATGCTGGCGCGAGAGTCCGGCCGGCCGATCATGCCGTTTGCAATGGTGACCTCCAGGTTCATCCGGTTGAAGAATTGGGATTCTTCAACCATCAATTTGCCATTCGGGCGCGGTGCGGTGGTCGGCATTGAACATGTATACGTGCCGCCGGATGCCGATGCCGAGACTATGGAAAAGCTGCGTCTTCAGGTAGAAGCTTATCTGAACGAAGCGACCCGTCGCGCCTATGCGGCCGTCGGGCGTCCGGAGGCCGCTCTTGGCTAATTCGCTGCCGATGACGCTGCGCGTCTACCGGAAACTGTCGTCCGCGATGGTGCCGCTGTCGCCAGCGTTGATCAGCCGGCGGTTGAAGCTCGGCAAGGAAGACCCGGCGCGGGTCGGCGAACGCCGCGGTCTGAGCGTCGATATCCGGCCCACCGGGCCGCTGGTGTGGATTCACGGCGCCAGCGTCGGCGAAGTGCTGGCGGCGGCGGCGCTGATCGAGCGGCTGCGGGCCTTGAACCTGCGCATCCTCGTGACCTCGGGCACAGTGACCTCGGCCGCGATCGTCGCCAAGCGGTTCCCATCTGACGTCATCCACCAGTATGTGCCGTATGATTCGCCGCGTTACGTCGCGCGATTTCTCGATCACTGGCGGCCCTCGCTGGCGCTGTTCATCGAATCCGACCTGTGGCCGAACCTGATCCTGTCGAGCGCCGCGCGGCGGCTGCCGATGGTGCTGATCAACGGACGGATGTCGCAGCGCTCGTTTCCGCGCTGGCAGCGGGTCCAAGGGACCATCTCGGCGTTGCTCGACAAGTTCGACGTCTGCCTGGCGCAGTCGCAGACCGATGCGGATCGCTTTGCGACGCTGGGCAGCCGCAACGTCATGGTCACGGGAAACCTCAAGCTCGACGTTCCCGCCCCGCCGGCCGATGGCAACAAGCTGGATGTGCTGATGTCGATGACGCGCGGCCGCCCCGTGGTGGTCGCGGCCTCCACGCATCCCGGTGAAGAAGAAATCCTGACGGAAACACACCGGACGCTTGCCGGCTATTTTCCAAAGCTGTTGACCGTGATCGTGCCCCGGCATCCCGATCGCGGCGAGGCCATTGCGCGCATGATCGCAGCTTCCGGCCTCAATCCGACCCTGCGCTCGCACGAGGACTTGCCCACCGCCACAACCGACATCTATGTCGCCGACACCATGGGCGAACTGGGGTTGTTCTACCGGCTTGCGCCGATCGTGTTCATGGGCGGATCGCTGGTCAAGCATGGCGGGCAGAATCCGATCGAGGCGATCAAGCTCGGTGCGTCGGTCATTCACGGCCCCCACGTCTTCAATTTCACCGACGTCTATGAAGCCCTCGATTCCGCCGGCGGCGCGCGGCAGGCCGATACGCAGGAAGCGCTGGTCAAGCATTTCGGGCAGATGCTCGCCGATCCCAAGGCGCGCGAAGCGGTGCTCACCGCGTCCGAGCGCGTGGTCGGCCAGCTCGGCGGCGCGCTGGAGCGCACGCTCAGCTCGCTCGAGCCGTATTTGCTGCAATTGCGGATCGAGATGGGAGCCGCCAATGCGTGAGCCGGGCTTCTGGCACGGCCCGGCCTCGCTCAACGCGCATCTCCTGAAACCGCTCGCCGCCCTCTATGGCGCCATCGCTGCAAAGCGCCTGCAGCGCAAGGGATTGAATGCCGGCATTCCGGTGCTCTGCGTCGGCAATTATCACGTCGGCGGCGCTGGCAAGACGCCGACCGTTCTGGCGCTGGCCAAACTGCTGCGCGAACTCGGTGAGACGCCGGTGGTGCTCAGCCGCGGCTATGGCGGGAAGTTAGGTGGCCCGGTCAGGGTCGATCCCATCAGGCACGCGGCTTCCGATGTCGGCGACGAGCCCTTGATGCTGGCAAGCGCGCTCCCGGTGGTGGTGTCGCGCAAGCGGGCGGAGGGCGTGCCGCTGGCGCGCGCGCAAGGCGCGACCGTAATCCTGATGGACGACGGTTTTCAGAGCCCGGCGGTCGTCAAGGATGCATCCCTGATCGTGATCGACAGCGAGCGCGGGCTCGGCAACGGGCAGGTGTTTCCCGCCGGCCCCCTGCGTGCGCCGTTGCGGCCGCAACTGGCGCGCACCGACGCGCTCATCATCGTCGGCAACGGCAGTGCTGCTGCTTCGGTGGCGACGGAGATCGCGGCGCAAGGCAAGCCGGTGCTAGCAGCACATCTGAAGCCGGATGCGGCGCAGGTCGCACAGCTTCGGGGCAAGCGCGTGCTGGCGTTTGCCGGCATCGGCGATCCCACGCGATTCTTCAACACGCTGCGCGCCAGCGGCATCGAAGTGGCCGGGCAGCGCGCCTTCGCCGATCATCATGCGTATTCGCAAGCCGAGATCGAAAGCCTGATCGCCGAGGCCAAACGCGATGGCCTGACACTGGTGACGACGGAAAAGGATCTGGCGCGCTTAAGGGATTGGTCGCAGCAAATCGTGCCGTTCCCTGTGACGCTGGAGTTCAGCGATCCCGTGCAGTTGCGGAAGTTCGTCGCCGACCGGTTATTCAAAGCGCGAGAGAGGAAAGAACCGTAGGGTGGGCAAAGCGAAGCGTGCCCACCATTCACGGACGACTGTGCAAGACATGGTGGGCACGCTTCGCTTTGCCCACCCTACGAAACTACAATAACGCTCAGCCCTGCGACTTCAGCGCGCCGGGAAAGTGCCGCTGCAGCACGGCGGTCGGAACCGAATAGGCCTCCTGCAGGTCGACGCTCCAGTACTTCAATTCGTCGAGCGGGATCCGCACGTCGGTGATGGCGCAGCGCACATAGGTTCCGGGCGAGATCACGCGGAAATCGCCGTCCAGATATTGCACCTGCGCTTCGCCATGGCCCGAGGGCCCGAATTTATTAAGCACCGTCAAACTCTCCGATTGGCCGCGCGCGGGCTGGTCCTAAGTATATTTTCCAATATTCGATCTATCATAAATAGGTCGTACTGTCCGCCCCGGAAACTGACCTACTTGTGATGATTTTGTGCCGACCTGCATGATAGCGTGAATTTTACCGTGCCCGCAGCGTGATACCGATCCGACAGAGACCGATGCGCCTGTTGTCAGCAACGCTATTCCTGACGCTGCTTGCTGCGGCCTGCACCGCCGGTGCCGCGCCGTTGCCGGCACCGCGCCAGGTCGATATCCCGGCGACCGGTCTGACCCTGCATGCCCAGCTCTACAAGCCGGATGGCGACGGTCCGTTTCCCACCGTGATCGCGCTGCATGGTTGCGGCGGATTGGGCGGGCAGTCCGAGCCGGTGCAGCCGCGCTACCGCGACTGGGCTGAACAGCTATTGAAGACCGGCCACGCGGTGCTGCTGCCGGACAGTTACGGTTCGCGGGAGCTCGGTCCGCAATGCCGCGACAAGGAGCGCCGTGTGCTCGCCCGCCGCGAGCGGGTGGCCGATGTCAATGCATCGCGGAAATGGCTGTTGCAGCAACCCTGGGCCGCGCGTGATCGGATCAGCCTGATCGGTTGGGCGAACGGTGCCAGCACGGTGCTGTGGGCGGTGCGCCCGCAATCGTCCGCGCGCGGTATCGAGCCGGATTTCCGCTCGGCCATCGCATTCTATCCGGATTGCCGGATCTCCTCCGGCCTCGGCTGGAGCACGCGGGTGCCGACGCTGCTGCTGATCGGCGCGCAGGACGACGTCAGTTCGCCGTCAGCCTGCCGCCAGGTGGTGGAGGGCGCCCGCGGCCGCAGCGCGCTGGCGCAGATCGTGGTCTATCCTGGCGCATCCCACGATTTCGACCTCGCCAACCTGCCGCTGCGGGCGATCGCAGGCTCCGACGCCGCGTTGCCCGAACGCGGTCATATCGGCACGGATGCGGACGCGCGCAGGGACGCGCAACGGCGCGTCACGGAGTGGCTGGCGCGCTAGAACAGGCTTCCCTGATCAACCGGCTTGGCCACGCGCTTCGGCGCCGCCGGCTTCTCCTCGCGCGGCGCCGCTTTCGGCGTACTCGCGGCGGGAGCCGTTGCCTGCGGCCGATCAGCATCCGCGGTAGCGCCGACGCGGCCGTCGGCGAATTCGATCGTCAGACGCGCGTTCGGCCCGATCGCGGCGGCCGCGTGCACGGCGTGGCCATGCTCGTCGCGCACCAGGGCAAAGCCGCGCGCGAGCACGCCGCGGTAGGACAGCGCCGACAACAATTGGCCGCTATGGGCGACGCGCGCGTCGAGACGCTGCAAAGCGGTCTCAATCGCGCGGCGGGCGCGCTCGGCCAGCCGTTGCGTGCGTTCGCGGTCTCGCGCGATGGCATTGCGCTGCGCCTGAGCGTTGGAGAGCTTTGAGGCCTTGAGCCTAACCTCGAGCCCGGCAAAGCGTTCGCGCCGGTTGCGCAGCAGGGCGCGGGCAGACAGCCTGATGCGTTCGCCCGATACCGTGAGGCGGTGATTGGCTTGGGCTACCTGTCCGCGCAAAACCTTCAGCGTCAGGCCGGCGCTGAGATGAGAAAAGCGGCGGTGATGGGCGTGCGTATTGGCCTTCAAGCCGCGGGGCAGGGCGGCGCTGAGATGATCCAGCCGCTGCCTCGGGATCGCGAGCAGTTCGCTCAAACCCGGCAGCGCGCGAGCGGCGGCGCGCAATTCATTGCGGCGGCTCTCCTGGCCGCGCTGCCAGCACACCATCGTGCGCCGCGCCAGGCTTTCGACCTCGACGAACAATTCGCTGCGCACTGGGACCGCCATTTCGGCGGCGGCCGTCGGCGTCGGGGCGCGCTTGTCGGCCGCGAAATCGATCAGCGTGATATCGGTCTCGTGGCCGACGGCCGAGATCAGCGGAATCATGCTGTCGGCGGCGGCGCGGACCACGATCTCCTCGTTGAACGACCACAGATCCTCCAGCGAGCCGCCGCCGCGCGCGACGATCAGCAAATCCGGCCGCGGAATCCGCCCCGCTTCGGGCAGCGCATTGAAGCCGCGGATAGCCGCCGCTACCTGTTCGGCCGAGCCTTCCCCCTGCACCTTCACCGGCCACACCAGCACGCGGCGGGGAAAGCGATCCTCCAGCCGGTGCAAGATATCTCGAATGACCGCCCCCGTCGGCGAGGTGATCACGCCGATCACCTCCGGCAGCCAGGGCAGCAGTTGCTTGCGCGCCTCCTCGAACAGGCCTTCGGCCGCGAGCTTCCGCTTGCGCTCCTCCATCAGCGCCATCAGCGCACCAATGCCGGCGGGCTCCAGCGCTTCGATGACGATCTGGTATTTCGACGAGCCCGGGTAGGTCGTGAGCTTGCCGGTGGCGATGACCTCGAGCCCCTCCTGCGGCTTGAACCGCATCCGGGCGTGAGCGAACTTCCAGATCACCGCCTCGATCTTGGCGCTCTCGTCCTTCAGCGCGAAATAGCAGTGGCCGGAAGAGTGCGGCCCGCGGAAGCCGGAGATTTCGCCGCGGACGCGGACATGGCCGTAGGCGTCCTCCACCGTCCGTTTCAGGGCGGAGGACAGTTCCGAGACGGTGAATTCGGGCGCGTTGATCAGGTTCTCAGCAGGCATATCAGGGCTTAGAATCGGCCTTTTCCGGCGCTTCCGCAAGGTGCTGAGGCCGTGACGGGGGGGTCGGGGCACATATCCACACAGGAATAGACACGTTGTTGCGGCTCGCTCCTGTCGTGCTAAACCGTCGCGCAATAGCCGGCAACCCTCCATTTGGCTGCACTCCCCATGAACATCCTCCTGCTCGGTTCCGGCGGCCGCGAACACGCTCTCGCATGGAAGATCGCCGCTTCCCCGCTGCTCACCAAGCTGTGGTGTGCGCCCGGCAATGCCGGGATCGCCAGGGAGGCGGAATGCATCGCGCTTGATATTGCCAATCATTCCGCGGTGATCGAGTTCTGCAAAAGCAACGCTGTCGATCTTGTGGTGGTCGGCCCGGAAACGCCACTGGCGGCCGGGATCGTCGACGAGCTCGCGGCGGCCGGCATCAAGGCGTTCGGACCGGGCAAGCAGGCGGCGCAGCTCGAGGGATCCAAGGGGTTTACCAAGGCGCTCTGCACCGAATTCAACATTCCGACCGGCGCCTATGGCCGCTTCACGACGGCTGATGATGCGCTGGCTTATGTCCGCAAGCAGGGCGCGCCGATCGTGGTCAAGGCTGACGGCCTTGCCGCCGGCAAGGGCGTCGTCGTTGCGAAAACACTGGCCGAGGCGGAAGCCGCCATCGCCATGATGTTCGACGGCGCGTTCGGTTCGGCCGGCACTGAAGTCGTGATTGAGGAATTCCTCTCTGGCCGCGAGATCAGCTTCTTCGCGCTGTGCGACGGCGAAACCGCGATCCCGCTTGCCTCCGCCCAAGACCACAAGCGCGTGTTCGATCACGACGAGGGACCGAACACCGGCGGCATGGGCGCCTATTCGCCGACGCCGTTCGTGACTTCAGAAATTCACGACCAGATCATGGCGCGGATCATCCTGCCGACGGTTACGGGCATGAAGCAGCGCGGCACGCCGTTCCGCGGCGTGCTTTATGCGGGCGTGATGCTGACCGAGCAGGGGCCGAAGCTTTTCGAATACAATGTCCGTTTCGGTGATCCCGAGTGCCAGGTGCTGATGCTGCGGATGATGTCCGACATCGTGCCGGCGTTTCTGGCGGCCTGCGACGGAGAACTGAAGCATTTCGACCTGCGCTGGTTCCCCGATCCGGCACTGACGGTGGTGATGGCGGCGAAGGGTTATCCCGGCGATTACAAGAAGGGCACGCGCATCGAGGGCCTCGATGACGCGGCCAAGATCGAGGGCGTCGAGATCTTCCACGCCGGCACGGTGGCGAAGGACGGCGCCATTCTCGCCAATGGCGGGCGCGTGCTGAATGTCTGCGCAATGGGAAAGACGGTGCTGGAGGCGCAGCAGCTAGCCTATCAGGCAGTTGATTGCATCCAATGGCCTGATGGTTTCTGCCGCCGTGATATCGCCTGGCAAGCGGTGGAGCAGGAGAGGGCGAGGGGCTAGGGCAGTCGCGTAGGGTGGGCAAAGCGAAGCGTGCCCACCACAACGATCTCGGTCCGCAATGGTGGGCACGGCGCTTCGCGCCTTTTCCCACCCTACGTAGTCGTCAGAGCAAATCGCCGCCCACCGCGCTCGCCGTCGTGCCGTGCTCGCGGAACGCCTTGATGACGTTCTTGCCGATCTTCCACTTGTGCACCTCGTCCGGGCCGTCGACCAGTCGCTGTGCGCGCACCTGCGTGTACCATTTGGCGAGCGGCGTATCCTGGCTGAAGCCGAGCGCGCCGTGGAGCTGTATCGCGGTGTCGATTACCTTGTGCACCATGTGTGCGTGGAAGATCTTGGCGATCGAGTTTTCCTGCCGGATATCGAGGCCCTTTTCCGCCTTGTAGGCGATGTGCAGCAGCATCAGGCGGCCGATGTAGAGCTGCTCGGCACAGTCTGCGAGCATGAACTGGACGGCTTGCCGGTCGGAGAGCAACTGGCCGAAGGTCGAGCGCTTGGTGATGTGGGCGACCGCCATGTCGAGCGCGCGTTGCGCCTTGGCGACGTTGTGCATGCCGTGGCGGAGGCGGCCATAGGCGAGGCGGTGCTGACCCATCGCAAAGCCGTTGCCTTCGCCGCCGACGAGATTGTCGGCCGGCACCTTCAGGTCCCTGATCTCGATTTCGGAGTGACCGCCGTGGATCACCTCGTCATGCGGTCCCTCGATTGCCATGTTGGCGACGTTGCGCTTGATCTTGTAGCCGGGGTTCGGCAACTCGACGAGGAAGGTGGAATATTGCTTGTGCCGCGGCGCGTTCGGATCGGTCTTGGCCATCACCAGCGCCATATCGGCCACGCTGGCGGAGGAGGAAAACCACTTCTCGCCGTTCAGGACGTAATTCTCGTTGCCGTCCTTCACCGCCGTGGTCTGCATGCCGGTGGCGTCGGCGCCGGCCGCTTTCTCGGTCATCGAGAAGCAGATCCGTTTGTCGCCGTTGAGCAGGGGTTTAAGGAACTTCTCCTTCTGATATTCCGTGCCGTGGGCGAGGATTGTCATCATCGAGGCGTCGTCGGGCCCCTGCGTGTTCATCGAGAGCGCGCCGAGCATGCTCTCGCCGAGCTCCATCTGCACCAGCGCGTTCGCCAGCGGACCGAGGCCCATGCCGCCATATTCCTTCGGCACCCACGGGCACCACAGGCCGCGCGCGCGGGCCTTGGCCCGCAGCGGACCCAGCACTTCGGCGAGCGGCTTGGTATCGAGTTCCTTCTCCGCGGGGATGCATTCGTCGTGCACCCATTGGCGGACTTTTTCGCGGATCGCCTTGGCTTCGGCCGGGATTTCGAAATCGATCGACATCTGACGGTTTCCTCGGTTCTTGTTCCTGTTGGTCGGGCTTGAGGAATGGCATAAACCTGCGGCCTGCCAGCGGCAACGGCAAACAAAGTTTGAAGCAATAGAAGCAGCCCACGAGGGAGCGCGCCCATGCCCGATCTTGCCGATCTGTTTCCCGGATACGCCTCCGAATGGATCAATACCTCGTCGGGCCGCATCTTTGCCCGCGTTGGCGGCAAGGGTCCGCCGCTGTTGCTGCTGCACGGATTCTCGTCCACGCATGTGATGTGGCACCCGGTTGCGCCGCAACTGGCGGACAGATTCACGCTGATCATCGCCGACCTGCCGGGCTATGGCTGGTCTGACATGCCGCGCAGCGACGGGAACCACACGCCCTACACCAAGCGCGCGATGGCGAAGGTCATGGTGGAGGCGATGGAGCAACTCGGCCATGTGCATTTCGCGCTCGCCGGTCACGACCGTGGCGGGCGGGTGTCGTATCGGCTGGCGCTCGATCATCCCGGCCGGTTGTCGAAGCTAGCCGTGCTGGATATCGCGCCGACCTATGATTATTGGGAAAAGCTGAACCGGCTCTCCGCGTTGAAGATCTACCATTGGGCGTTTCTGGCGCAGCCTTATCCGTTGCCGGAGACGCTCGTCGCAAGCAATGGAGAGTTCTTTCTCAAGTGGAAGATGGCGAGCCAGACCAAATCGAAGACGCTCGACGCCATCGATCCGCGCGCGCTGGAACATTATCTGGCGCCATTCCGCGATCCCGCCCGCGTGCATGCGATGTGCGAGGATTACCGCGCCGGCGCCTATGCCGATTACGAGATCGACAAGGCGGATTTCGATGCCGGTAAAAAGATCACGATCCCGATGCTGGCGCTGTGGGGCGATGCCGGTGTTGCAAGCGCTGCTGCGACGCCGCTCGATACGTGGAAGAAATGGGCGACGAATGTCAGGGGAGCGCCGGTGGATTCCGGGCATTTTCTCACCGAGGAGAATCCGGATGTGACGGCGAAGTTGTTGCGGGAGTTTTTTACCGCAGAGTGATTTCGTAACCCGGATGGAGCGAAGCGCAATCCGGGACAGTGTCCACGATATTCCCCGGATTGCGCTGCGCTCCATCCGGGCTACAGGCCGATCACCGCCGCACCTTGAAAAACTCCTTGAGCAGCGTCGCCGCCTCTGTCTCCCCGACCGCCGAATAAACCTCCGGCACGTGGTGGCAGGTCGGCTGCGCAAAGAACCGCACGCCGGAATCCACCGCGCCGCCCTTGGGATCGGCCGCGCCGTAATAGAGCCGCCGGATCCGGGCGAACGAAATCGCGCCGGCGCACATGGTGCAAGGCTCCAGGGTGACGTAGAGGTCGCAATCGACCAGCCGCTCGGTCCCGATGGCCTCCGCCGCCTGCCGGATCGCCAGGATTTCGGCATGGGCGGTTGGATCGCGGTCGGTCAGCGTCCGGTTGCCGGCGGTAGCGATCACCTCGTAACCCCTCACGATCACGCATCCGATCGGAACTTCCCCGGCTTTTCCGGCGTTTTCGGCCGTTTTCAGTGCCAAATCCATGAAAGAAGGGACAGTCATGCCTCGTATCATCGGAAGAAACCTGCTACTAGCTGCGCCTTCAGCAAACGTGGATGCCGGTTTTGCGTGAGAATGCGCCTTGAGCGAAGCGCGCGCGCGTTACCGCTTTGACAGCCCATCCGCATCCGCCTGATAGCCATTTTACCTGCACCCGAGAGACCATTCATGCCCCGCGATAACGACAAAAACAACGATTCCCGCGGCCGGCGTGACCGGCCCGGCAGCGGCAAGGGCCGCTCCGGGGCGGCGAGGGGGCCTGAGAAGAAGTTCGCCAAGCGCGGTTTTGCCGGCAAGGGTGAAGGCGACGGCGAGCGGCGTCCCTATGCCGGGAAGTCCGACGGCACGAAGTCGTTTGGCAAGAAGCCTTATTCCGGCGGTGGAAAACCTTACGCCGGCAAGCGCGATGGCGATGATCGTCCGCCGCGCCGGGACTTTGTCGACCGGCCGCAGCGCTTCAGCCGCGATGACCGTCCGCGTGGCGATTTCGGAGATCGCAAGCGCGACTCCGGGGATCGCGGACCGCGTAAGGATTTTCGCCCGCGCGATGACGGCGGCGAGAAGCGTTCATTCAAGCCGCGCGGTGACCGTCCGAATTTCAATCGCGACGACCGTCCGCCACGCCGGGATCGCGACGATGCACGTCCGGCTGGACGTTTTTCCGACAGGAAATTTGGCGACAAGAAGCCCTACACCCCGCGAGGTGGCGGCGAGAAGCGGCCTTACACACCGCGTGGCGAAGGTTTTCGCAAAGACGGCGACCGTCCGCGTGGCGATCGTCCCTTCAGCGCGCGGCCGTCGCGCGATGGCGATCGTCCCCGCGGCGATCGTCCGGAGCGAAAGTTTGGCGGTGACAAGAAGTTCTCGCGCGGTGCGCCTGATCGCGGACCTCGCAAGAGTTTTGGCGCCGACCGCGGCGATTCAAAGCCGTGGCAGAAGCGCGAGGATCGCGGCGGCGAGGAGCGTCCGCGCTTTTCGCGTTCGCGCGAGGATCGCCCGGCGGGTGATCGTCCATTTCGTGAGCGGCCGAAATTCGATCGACCCCGCGAGGATCGCCCGAAATTCGATCGTCCTCGCCAAAGGCCGGAAGGTCGCACCGACTGGCAGGAGCATCCGCGCAGTGAAGCGGGAGACGATCGGCCGCGCCGCGAGAACGAGGACGACAGCAAGATTTTTGCAAAACGTCCGGCGTTCGGCGGCCGTGGCGCTTATCGCGAGCGCCCACCTGAATTCGACAGGCGCGCGCCGCAGCCGCCGCGCGTCAAGAAATCCGGTGAACGCATCGCCAAGGTGGTTTCCCGCGCTGGCCTCGCCTCGCGCCGCGATGCCGAGGAATGGATCACGCAGGGCCGCGTCACCGTCAACGGCCGCGTGATCAATTCACCCGCGCTCGACGTCACCGCCAATGACACCATCGCCGTCGACGGCAAGGTGCTGCCGCCGCGCGAGCGCACGCGGCTGTTCATGTATCACAAGCCGCGCGGCCTGATGACCACGCATGCCGACCCCGAGGGGCGGCCGACAGTATTCGACAATCTGCCGGAAGGCCTGCCGCGGCTGATCTCGATCGGCCGGCTCGATTTCAATACCGAGGGGCTATTACTGCTGACCAATGACGGCGGGCTGGCACGCGCGCTCGAACTGCCCGACACCGGCTGGCTGCGGCGCTATCGCGTCCGCGCCCATGGCGAGGTCACGCAGGCGCAACTCGACGAACTCAAGAAGGGCGTCGAGGTCGACGGCGTCAAATACGGTTCGATCGATGCGACGCTGGAGCGCGACCAGGGCGCCAATGTCTGGCTGGTGTTTGCAATCCGCGAAGGCAAGAACCGTGAGGTCCGCAACGTCATGGCGCATCTCGGGCTCGAGGTGAACCGGCTGATCCGCGTGTCCTACGGGCCGTTCCAGCTTGGCGAACTCGCCGAGGGACAGGTCGAGGAGGTCAAGACCCGCGTGCTGCGCGAGCAGCTCGGCGAGAAGATCGCAACGCTCGCCGGTGCCGATTTCAACCGGCCGATGCCGGGCGAAAAGTCCGACGACGAAGAGACTGACGCGCCGCGCGGCAAGAAGCCGTTCAAGCCGGCAGGGAAAAGCGCGCTGATCGCCGACCGCAAAGGCCGCCGCGTGCTGGTGCAGCGCACCGGCAGCGAGGAGGCCCGCGCCCGCAACGAGGACGAGGCCAGCGGCTACGGCCCGCCACGCCGCCCCCGGCGCGGCTACCACGGCAAGCGCGATCTGAAGCCGCAGGACGAGTAGTTGGGCGATGCGTGTCGTCGGCGGACGATTGAAGGGTCGTAATCTGGCCGCGCCGTCCTCGCAGGCGATCCGCCCGACGGCGGATCGGTTGCGGGAGTCCGTGTTCAACATCCTGATCCATGCCTATGACCACCCGATCGAAGGCGCGCGCGTGCTCGACTTGTTCGCCGGTACCGGCGCGCTCGGCATAGAAGCGGTATCGCGCGGCGCCGGCTTCACGCTGTTCGTCGACAATGGCGCCGAGGCGCGCGCGCTGTTGCGCAACAATGTCGAGGCGCTGGGCCTGGGCGGCGTGACAAAGGTTTATCGCCGCGATGCCACCAATCTCGGTCCGGCACATCCGATGGAGCCGTTCTCGCTGGCCTTTCTCGATCCGCCTTACGGCAAGGGTCTGGCCGACAAGGCGCTGGCCTCGTTGCGCGATGGGGGCTGGCTGACGCCGGGGGCGCTGCTGGTGGTGGAGGAGGCGAAGGCTGCGGCGTTTGCGGCGCCCGATGGTTTCGAGGAGCTGGAGCGGCGCGCGTATGACGATACGGAGTTCGTGTTTTTGCGAGGTCTGTAGGGTGGGCAAAGCGAAGCGTGCCCACCATTCTCACCAAGTATTTCCGAGGAGATGGTGGGCACGTCGCTAACGCTCCTTTGCCCACCCTACGATTCGTTACCGCCGCCCGAACAGCTTCTCGATATCGCTCAGCTTCAATTCCACATAGGTCGGCCGGCCGTGGTTGCACTGGCCGGAATTCGGTGTGTCTTCCATCTCGCGCAGAAGCGCGTTCATCTCCTCCGGCTTGAGGCGGCGGCCGGCGCGGACTGAGCCGTGGCAGGCCATGGTGGCCGCGACATGCATCAAACGCCGCTCCAGAGGCAGCGCCTCGTCCCATTCAGCCATGTGCTCGGCGAGATCGCGGAGCAGCGCCGCCGCATTGGTCTTGCCGAGCAGCGACGGCGTCTCGCGCACCGCCACTGCGCCGGGGCCAAAGGATTCGATCGCCAATCCAAACGATGCCAGTTCGTCGGCGCGCGAGAGCAGTCTTTCGACAGTCGCCTCATCGAGTTCGACGATCTCGGGGATCAGCAGGATCTGCCGCTGCACGCCATTCTTCGCCAGCGACGCCTTCAGCTTCTCATAGACGATGCGCTCATGGGCGGCGTGCTGGTCCACGACGATGAGGCCGTCGCGGGTCTGCGAGACGATATAGGTCTCGTGGATCTGCGTGCGAGCCGCACCGAGCGGGCGGTCGAGCAGATCGGGCGAGGGATGCACTTCGAAGCGCACGTCGGCAGTAGGTGTGCCGACGTCGAACGCGGCCTGTCCCACCTCGGCAAAAGCCGGAGCGGCGGCGCCTTCGAACGAAGGCCTGACCGGATATGCGGGCGAACTCCGCCAGTCCCAGTTGGTCGGGCGCGGCGTAAAGGACGGGCGGAATGCCGACAGCGCCGCGCCGTCGGTATTGGCGGCGGTGCGCCGGCCTTCGCGGGCGAGACCGTCCTTCAACGCGTGCACGATCAGCGCGCGGACGAGGCCGGCGTTGCGGAAGCGCACCTCGGTCTTGGCGGGATGCACGTTGGCGTCCACCTCCTGCGGCTCCAGTGTCACGAACAGCGCTACGACAGGATGACGGTCGCGCGGCAGGTAATCGGAATAAGCGGCGCGGACCGCGCCGAGGATGAGCTTGTCGCGCACCGGACGGCCGTTGACGAAGAGATATTGTCCGAGCGCGTTGGCCCGCGTCAGCGAGGGGGCTGCGGCAAAACCCTCGACCATGACGCCTTCGCGCTCAGCGCGCACTTCGATCGCGCTTGAACGGAAATCGCTGCCCAGGATATCGCCGAGCCGCGTCAGCCGGCCCGCCGCGCCGGGCAGTGCCGCGGCCCAGGTCACCGGCGCGCGCTCCTCGCCGGCGAGCGTGAAGGCGATATCGGGCCGCGCCATCGCCAGCCGCCGCACCACTTCGCGGATCGCTTCGGCTTCGGTACGGTCGGTCTTGAGGAATTTCAACCGGGCCGGCGTTGCGTAAAAGAGATCGCTGACTTCGACGCGGGTGCCTTGCGACAGCGCCGCCGGCATGATCTGCGATTTTGCGCCGCCTTCGACCGACAGCGACCAGGCGTGCGGCTCGCTGCCGCGGCGCGTGGTGATGCCGAGCTTCGCCACCGCGCCGATCGAGGGCAGGGCCTCGCCGCGAAAGCCCAGCGTGCGAATGAGCAACAAATCCTCGTCGTCGAGCTTGGAGGTGGCGTGGCGATCGACGGCGAGCGCTAGGTCGCCATGGGTCATGCCGCTGCCATCGTCGGTGATGCCGATCCGCCGCCGGCCGCCGCCATCGGTGAAGATGTCGACCCGGCTGGCGCCGGCGTCGATGGCATTTTCGACCAGTTCCTTGACCACGCTCGCGGGACGTTCGACCACCTCGCCGGCGGCGATGCGGTTGACGACCTGTTCGGGGAGCTGGCGTACGGGCATGGGGACGGGGGGCTTGAGCGTCGATTCGAGGCTGAACCGCCATTGTAGGCGCTAGGGGTGGCAAATGCATGGGAAGAAGCCGAAACACTGCCCGGCTGGGGATGAAAATGGACTATGGCCTTGAAGATGCTGAGTTTCGTCGCGGCGGGCCGCCGCGAGTTGGGATTGTGAGGTCGCGTGGTCAGGTATATCGTTTAGAAAAGTTATAATCTGACGGGGAGGAACGCCATGTGCCATCTGTTCGCGCACCAGCCTCAACGCGACTATGAATCGCAGACCCGGTCGCTGCGGATGGGCGGCCATTCCACCTCGATCCGGCTGGAAATATCGTTCTGGGACACGCTGGAGGAGATCGCGGCGAAAGAGGGGATGAGCCTTGCAAAGTTCCTTACCACGCTGCACGACGAGGTCCTCGACCACCACGGCGAGGTCAAAAATTTTGCGTCGCTGTTGCGCTGCTCCTGCCTGATCTATCGCGCCAAGAGCGCTGTTGTCGTGCCGGAATTTCGTGGCAGTGTTCCTGCCATTCTCGATGCAGCCGAATAGTTTCCGTCCGATCTAAAGGAAAAGCGGCTCGGTCCATCCCGGACCGAGCCGCTTCCGTTTGCGGGAATTAGATTTCCTTGCGCTGCATCGCACCGGCGATGTGGTCCGCCTGCCGGATTGCCAGCGAGACGATCGTCAGCGTCGGATTGCAGGCAGCGCCGCTGGTGAACTGGCTGCCGTCGGAGATGAACAGGTTCTTGACGTCGTGGGTCTGGCCGAACTTGTTCACCACGCCATCCCCAGGCTTTTCGCTCATCCTGTTAGTGCCGAGGTTGTGCGTGCTCGGGTAGGGCGGCGTCGGATAGGTCACGGTGGCGCCCACGGCCTCGTAGACGGCGGCCCCCTGCTTGTAGGCGTGATTGCGCATCGCGACGTCGTTGGGATGATCGTCGAAATGCACGCTCGCGACCGGCATGCCGAACTTGTCCTTGGCCTTCGGATCCAGCGTGATGCGGTTGGTTTCCTGCGGCATGTCCTCGCCGACCAGCCACATGCCGGCCATGCGCGGATAGGACTCCATCGCTGACGTGAAGGAGCGTCCCCACGCGCCGGGGTTCAGGAACGCCGCCATGAAGGGGACGCCGATCGACAGCGTCTCCATCTCATAGCCGCCGACGAAGCCGCGTTTGGGATCGTTCTTGGCTTCGTCTTTGATAATGCCGGCCATGGTGGTGCCGCGATACATGTGCACCGACTTCTCGAACGCGGCGTACACGCTGCCGGTCATGTGCCGCATGTAGTTGCGGCCGACCTGCCCGGACGAGTTGGCAAGGCCGTCCGGGAACACGGTCGAGGCGCTGTTGAGCAATAGCCGCGGGCTCTCGATCGAGTTGCCCGCGACCGCCACCACGCGCGCCTTCTGGCGCTGCATCGCGCCGCTCTGGTCGGCATAGACCACGCCGGTCACCTTGCCGGACGCGTCGTGCTCGATCTTGATCACCATGCTGTTGGGGCGCACTTCGAGATTTCCGGTCGCCTCGCCCCTGGGGATCTCTGTATAGAGCGTCGACCATTTCGCACCCGACTTGCAGCCCTGGAAGCAGAAGCCGATCTGCTGGCAGGCCGCGCGCCCGTCGCGTGCGTCGCTGTTGATCGCCATGTTGCCCGTGTGCACGGTCTTGTAGCCGAGCTTCTTCGCGCCGGCTTCCATCACCTTGAAATTGTTGTTGCCGGGCAGCCCCGCAATGCCGTTGGTTCGGGTCACGCCCATCTTGTCTTCGGCCTTGGCGTACCACGGCTCCATCTCGGCGAGCGTGATCGGCCAGTCCTGCAGATTGGCGCCCGGGATACTGCCGTAGGTGGTCTTGGCCTTGAACTCGTGCTCGTCGAAGCGCAGCGACGCGCCGGCCCAGTGCGTCGTCGAGCCGCCGACCGCCTTGACGATCCAGGCCGGCAGATTGGCGAAGTCCTTGGCGACACGCCAGCTTCCGGATGTCGTGCGCATGTCCGACCAGGCGAGCTGCGTAAAGCTCTCCCACTCATCGTTGACGAAATCCTGCATTTCGATGCGCGCGCCGGCTTCAAGGATCACGACCTTGACGCCCTTCTGCGCAAGCTCATTGCCGAGCGTTCCGCCGCCGGCGCCCGAGCCCACGATCACGACCACACCGCTGTCATTCAGATCGAATTTTGCCATGTTGAATTCCTCCCTGACTATTCGTTGCCTGTGGCGCTTTAAGCCTTCGGGAGCCAGTCGATGTCGGCGAAGCCGCGCTTGATGTAGCCGCCGTGCTCGGCGGAGGAGCCCTCGTAGCCGAACTTCGGCCAGAGCTCTTTCTGATTGTAGAGGGAGACGACGAGGTCACCGCGAACCTTCTGGAAGAAGGCGGTCGGCTCGATGCGCTGCAACAGCGCCACGCGGTCGGTTTCCCACTGTACTTGCGCATAGGGAACCTTGTGGCGATCGTTGGCATCCTGATCCAGGCGCGCGACGCCGTCATTGATCAGCGCCTTGGTGGCCGGATCTTTCGCCGCCTTGCCGTCCCACGGTTTGATGGCGGCGATGTAGTAGCTGTCGCCCAGGAAGTCGTGCGGATAGATGTCGCGCGCGACCTTCACCAGCGTCTTCAGCGTCGCCGGCGTCAACGTGGTGGCGTCGTCGGCCCAGGCGTCGCTGACAGTAAGGCCCGCGCTGGTCGCGATCGCGACGGCCGGCACCGCCGTGGCCGCGCCCTTCAGGAAGACGCGACGGTCATATTTGCTTCGACGATCGACTTCTCTCATTTGTGTCCTCCATTAAATGCTTGTTGATTGCGATTAACCGAAGCGGCCACCTCGTTGAATCACTTCGATCTTGTAGCCATCGGGATCGGCGACGAAGAAGAAGCGCGCGAGTGTCCTGCCGTCATGCTTGAAGTCGCGCAGCGGCCCGGGCGACAGTCTCTCGCGTTCGAACCTCGAATGTTCGGCGTCGACATCGTCGACGACGACGGCAAGATGGCCGTAGCCGTCGCCCAGCGAGTAGGGCTCCTTGCGATCGAAATTGACGGTCAGTTCGACTTCGAACGGCGAGGACGGATGACGCAGATAGATCAACGCGAAATCCGCAAACTTGAGATGGTCGGCTACCTCGAGCCCGAAGGCACGTGCGTAGAAGTCCAGCGATTTCGCCTCGTCGAACACGCGGATCATCGAGTGAACGGGCTTTGCCATTCAGTTCAGCTCCTTCAGATAGGCGATGATGGCGGTGCGGGTCTCCGCTCTGGGCTGGCGGTAGGCCATGTTGGAGCCCGGGACCATCGCCTGCGGATTGGCGAGATAGGCATCAAGCTTGGCGTCGTCCCAGACGAAGTTGGCCTCGGCGAAGCCGGCGGAATAGCGAAAGCCGTCCGCCTTGCCCGCCGGCTTGCCGACGATCTTGAACAGCGACGGCCCCTGGCGGGTCGGGTCAGACAGGTTGGTGGTATGGCAAGTCGCGCATTGCTGCTTGAACAGCGCCGTCCCATCCGGTGGCTTGGCGGCCGGCAGCGGCATCTGTGCGCCGGCCATCGTCACGACAAGCAGCGCGGCGCAAAATCCCGGCCCGGTTGCCCCTATCGTGCGCAGCTTCGTCATGTGCTTCACCGTTGGCGTGCGAAGACTGTAGGTCGCGGAAAATAGGCGGTGGTAGTAGCGGGCTGTTTCACGACAGAACAAAAGCGGCTGGGCTCCAGGCGGGACGGGCCGCTGACCGGCCGCGAACTGACTGGCGTGGTCGGGGGACATGCGGGTCAAAATATTTTTTACGGAACTTTTCGGGTGCTGCCGAAGCGCCGCACATGCGGTTCGCATGTGGCCAAGGATTCGCAAAATGACCCTGAAATCCCTGCACGATCACCACATCGCGCGGCTTGCATGGCGGGCGCGCCGTTCGCGGATAACGACTGATCCGGCGATGGGCATGTTCGGGTTGTGAACGGTGTCTGACGAAGCCGAACTGTTCGTCGTCAACAAAAACCTGGAGAATTGGATGAAGCTAGTGAAAACCTCGGCGATCGCGGTTGCAATCTCGGCCCTGCTTGCCGGTCCGGTACTGGCGCAAGGCGCCTCATCCGACACGCAGATCCGCGGCGGTGCAAAGGGCACCACCCAGATGCAGGGGGGCGCGTCGGGCGGCATCGACGAGGACACCACCGGCCAAAAGGCCGGCGCGAAGACCGGCATGAAGGGCACGGTCGGAGCCGGCAGCGGCGCGCCTCACGGAGCTGCCAAGACCACGGGCGGGGCGGCTACCCCTCCAGCAACCAGCCGATAAGCGCCAGGAGAACACCCGTCTCCTCCGCCGGGTTGCTCTCCAAACTCCGGTCGCCATGGGCGGCCGGAGTTTTTTTATGCAGTTTTTTTTGCCTTGGCCCAAACTCCGCGAACCGAAAGGCCGGCTGGATGGCTCTATGGGATGAGAACGCGGTGAAGTTCTCTCGCTGAATCAAAGGGAGCTGTTATGTTTTATCGCAAGAATTTGCCGGGCTGGGAGCGGGCGATGCGGACGATCGGGGGCGTTGTGATGATCGCTTATGGGCTTTTCGGCATGCCCGGGCTGCTTAGCATGCCCGGCACGATGGCCGGCTATCTGATCGCAGGCACCGGCACGGTCGCGATTCTGACCGGCTTCTTCGGCTTTTGCCCGATGTGCGCCATGGTCGGCCGAAGGCTTCCTTCGCCATGACCGCGCTGGCGAGACGCTGCGATCCCTTGCTGATCGAGGCCGCACGGGGCGGCGACGCCAATGCGCTGGTGTCGCTGATCGCGGCGGCCCAGCCGGACATCCGCCGCTATGCCGCGCGCAATTGCCGGGCGGCTGACATCGACGATGCGGTTCAGGAAACGCTGTTGCTGCTGTACCGGCGGGTCGGAACGCTGCGCGCGGTGACGTCGTTCTCGGCGTGGCTGTTTGCGGTGGCCCGCCGCGCCTGCCTCCGCCTGCTGCATCGTTCGGCTGGAATGGCGGATACTTCGGCTGACGATGCGGAAATGCGTCTGGTGCATCTCGCGCCCGAAGACATTCGCATCGATCTTTCCCGCGCCATCCAGTCCTTGCCCGATCATTATCGCGAGGTGATCCTGCTGCGCGATATCGAGGAGCTGTCGATCGACGAGATCACCAAAGTTCTCGCCCTGACGCGCGAAAGCGTCAAGGCGCGCATTCACCGCGCGCGATTGATGATCCGGGAATATCTGATCCGGGACTCATAGCGTTTTTCAGCGAAGTGGATTCCAGTTCGCGTCTAGAAAACGCGTCAAAATATAAATCTGATCCTCAATCGTCGAAGCGCGCGGTGTTGCGCTTCGCCTTGACGTCGCTGCGGCGCTTCTTGCCTTCGAGCCTTCGCTGCTTCGAGCCGAAGGTCGGCTTGGTGGCGCGCCGCGGTATCGGCCTTACCATGGCTTCGCGCAGCATTTCGAGCAGGCGGTCGATGGCGTCGGCGCGGTTGCGTTCCTGGGTGCGGAAGCGTTGGGCATGGATCACGATCACGCCATCCTTGGTCATGCGCTGGCCGGCAATCCGGTTCAGCCGCAGGGCTGCGTCCTCCGGCAGCGTGATCTTCCGCGTGTCGAAACGGAGCTGGGCTGCGGTAGCGAGCTTGTTGACGTTCTGCCCGCCCGGGCCGGAGGCGCGGACGAAGCCGATCTCGATGTCGTTTTCGTCAATCGTGAGGTCGCGGGAAACCCGCAGCATGGCGTTCACCGGGAAGGGAGAATCGGCAGCACCATAGCGGTTTTGCGTGGGACGTCACAGTTCGTCGAGGGCCGCCCAGTGCGGTACATGGTCTGCAAGCTTGTCCAGGAGGCGTTCGAACTCCTTGCGCTCGGTTCGCGTCAGGCAGGCCAGCATCGCCTGCTCTCGCTCGCGGAGCGCCGGAATGTATTTCGCGTAAAGCGCCCGGCCGGCGGGCGTCATGAACAATTGCTGCCGACGATTGTCGGTACTGTCGGTATCGCGGCGCAACAGCTTCTTCTTCTCCAGCGCAATGATCCCGCGGCTGATATTGGCCTTGAGGTGACCCGAGAACTCGCAGATGTCGCTCGCGGTTACGCCCTCGCGGAAATTCAGGAAAATCAGGGTGACGATCTCCGGCCGCGTGAGGCCAAGCTCCATCTCGATCTTCCGAAACGACGGCTCCCGGTAGAAGTTCAGCACATAGCCCATCTTGTAGGCGATCTTGATCTCGGTGCCGCCGCGTACGGCTGCGATCCCGTTCGCCTCCCGTTCCTGCGCCATTCGCGCGGACGCGCCGTTCTTGGATAGTCTCATTTGTGACTTTAATGGTCTCATATGTGACTTTCTAATTGCTTTTCCGGTTGGGGTCATCTTAAATCGCGGCCGATCCACAGGGACGGCCGACGCCGGCCATGGACGATCGGGTAGATAGAGTGCGGGCTCGGCGGAAGATCATGGACGCGTTGGATAGACAGGAATCCCGATGCTTCTACTCGGGTACGAAAACGCATCCGATCTATGTCGATCATGTGCGGTCGCCTCGCCGGGCGCCGGGCAAGCTTCCGATCGTGGCGGTGCACGGCGCGGCCCACACAGGCAGCTGCTATCTGGCAACGCCTGATCTGAGGGCCGGATGGGCCGTACGCTTCGCGGCCGCGGGCCGGGACGTGTTCGTGCCGGACTGGCCGGGCCATGGCCGCTCGCCGCAGCGGCCGGACTTCCCGCGGCTTGGAACGGCTGATGTCGCCACGTCGCTGCTCGCGCTGCTCGAGGAGATCGGCCCGGCCGTGCTCGTCGTACATTCCGCTGGTGGCCCCATGGCCTGGTGGATGACGGAGCGGCGGCCCGATCTTGTCAGCGCGGTTGTCGGTATCGCACCCGGCCCGCCGGGCAATCTGCTGAAGGATCTGCCCGAGGATCCGGCCGCCATCCTCGCGCTGCAAGACGATGCAAGCGCCGGCCGCCCGGTCTATGCGGCGGAGGACAGGCCGGTATGGCTGAGCGCCGATTTTGCAGCCGCCTCCTGGGCTAACGCGCCGCGTTTCCCAGGCGGCGCATTCGAACGCTATTATTCTTCGATCGCGCCGGAGAGCCCCCGCATCCTGAATGAACGTTTCAACATCGGCGGTCGCGGGCTCAAGATCGGCGATCCGAAGAACCTGCGCGGCAAGCCTATCCTGATCATGACAGGGGAGTGCGATCCGCGCCATCCGCGCGAGGTCGACGAGAGCACCGCCGCCTATCTCGGCGCCGAATTCGTCTGGCTGCCGGACCGCGGTATCAACGGCAACGGCCACATGATGATGATCGAAGACAACAGCGATGATCTCGCCGCAATCATCCTTGCCTGGCTCGATGCGGTCAGGTGCTGACGCCATCGCGCGATGCGCACGCAATTGGAGGAAACAAGCAATGAGATGGAATGTCCTCGGCAGTGTGCTTCTCGCCCTGATACTTCCGGTCGCAGCTCAGGCCCAGATCAGTGGCGATGTCGTCAGGGTCGGCGTCCTGACCGACATGGCGGGCGTTACCGCCGACATCACCGGCAAGGGGTCACTGGTCGCCGCCGAGATGGCCGTGCGGGAGATCGATGGCAAGGTCCTCGGCAAGCCGGTGGAGGTCATCTCGGCGGATCACCAGCACAAGGCAGATATCGGCACGGCGATCGCCCGACGCTGGTTCGATGTCGAAGGTGTCGATACGATCGTGGACGTGCCGAATTCGGGTGTCGCGCTCGCGATCCAGGGCCTTGCGCGCGAGAAGAAGCGGATCGTTCTCTATTCCGGCGCCGGTGCGACCGCATTGACCAATGAGCAGTGCTCGCCATACGGCTTCCACTGGACCTATGACACCTATGCGGTGTCGCACGGGACCGCCTCCGCGGTCGTCAAGAACGGGGGCGCGTCCTGGTTCTTTCTGGCTTCGGACTACGCATTCGGGCATCAGCTCCAGAACGATGCGACCGGGGTGATCACCGCGGCCGGCGGCAAGGTGCTGGGCGCCGCGCGCCATCCGCTCAACACATCGGACTTCTCGTCATTCCTGCTAAGCGCGCAAGCCTCGGGCGCAAAGGTCGTTGGCCTCGCCAATGCTGGCAACGACACCGTCACCGCGATGCGGCAAGCGGGCGAGTTCGGGCTCGTGCAGGGCGGGCAAAGTCTCGCTGCACTGATCCTGTTTCTCCAGGACGTGCACGCGCTCGGGCTCAAGGATGCGCAAGGCACATACCTGACGACGTCATCCTACTGGGACATGAATGATGCGACGCGCGCATGGTCGAAGCAGTTCATGACCAGGACCGGCATGATGCCTTCGATGCTGCATGCCGGCGTCTACGGAGCGGTGCGCCACTATCTCAAGGCCGTCGCCCGCGCCGGCACCGACGATGCCGAACAGGTCGCGGCCGCGATGCGGACCATTCCGATTGAGGACGTTTTCTCCGAAAACGCTGTTATCCGCGAGGACGGCCGCATCACGCGCACAATGTATCTCGTCCGGGTGAAGAAGCCTTCCGACTCGAAGTATCCCTGGGACTACTTCGAGGTCCTCCGCAGCATCCCTCCCGAGGAGACCGTGTGGCCTCTCTCAGCGAGCAAATGTCCTCTTGTCGGGAGCGCGAAGCGTTAACCCTCGTCCGCGCTCTAGTTCGCCTTTGGCGGCGCCGCGGCGGGCTGGGCGGCGGCCTGCGGGGCGCGGCCGACGATGACGGTGAGCAGGCCCTGGCCCCACAGCTTCTGCGCGGCCTTTTTGGCATCGTCGAGCGTCACGGCGTCGACGATGGCGTTGCGCTTTTCGATGTAGTCGATCGGTAGCTTGTCGAGCTGGTATTGCAGCAGCGCCTGGGCGAGCTTCGAGGAGGTATCGAGCGCCAGCATCTGCGAGCCCTTGAGGTATGACTTGGCCTCGTCCAGCTCCTTCTGGGTCGGACCTTCCTCGGCAATTCGCTGGATTTCCTTTTCGATGGCGTCGACCGTCTCGCCGGCGCGATCGGCACGGGTGCCGGTGTTGCCGATGAACAAAGCGGAGCGATCCATCCAGAGCAGGGATTCATAGACCGAATAGGCCAGGCCGCGCTTTTCGCGCACTTCCTTGTAGAGCCGCGACGACAATCCGCCGCCGCCGAGGATGTGGTTCACGACATAGGCGGCCATGAAATTCGGATCGTGGCGGCGAATGCCGGGGCCGCCGAACGTCACGACGGTCTGCGGCACGTCGAGCGGCACGAATGCGCGCTGCGGCGGTTTGGTGGCCTCGACCTCGGGCACCGGCGTCAGGCTGGCCTTGGCCGGCAATCCGCCGAACGTCTTGTCCAGGAGCTTGCCGAGCGTGTCGGCATCGACATCGCCGACCACGGCGATCCGAAGCGTATCCTTGGCGATCACGCGGCGGACGTAGTCCTTCATATCGGCGATGTCGATCTTCGGCACGCTGTCGAGTGTGCCGTTGCCCTGCCGGCCATAGGGATGGTCGCCGAAGGCGACCTCGAGGAATTTGCGGCTCGCCAGCGAGGTCGGGTTGGTGGTGTCGCGGCGCAATCCGGAGAGCACCTGTGCGCGAATGCGCTCGACATCGCTGGTGTCGAAACGCGGCGAGGTCAGCGCCAGATGCAGCAGGCCGAAAGCCTCGTCCTTGTTATCCTTGAGCATGCGCAGCGAGCCGCGGAAGTAATCGCGGGTTGACGAGAAGCTCAACTCGATGGCGCGACGCTCGAGGCGCTCGTGAAACGTTTTCGAATCGAGTTCGCCGGAACCCTCGTCGAGCAGGCCGGCGACCAAATTGCCGACGCCGGATTTGCCTGATGGGTCCTGGCCGGCGCCACCGCTGAAGGCATATTCCATCGCAATCAGCGGCACGGTGGCGTCCTGCACGAACCAGGCCTCGATGCCTCCGGGCGAGACCAGCCGCTGGATCTTTGCTGCGGCATGCGACGGCGTTGCCGCCAGCAACACCAGCACAGCGCAGGCGATCAGGCCGGATGCGAGGCGCTGCGCGCCAATCGAAAAACGGATCACGAGCGCTTCTCCTCGCGTTTGGTCGTCGTATCCTTGATGAGATAGCCGGTCACCGAGCGGTTCTTGTCGAGCCATTTCTGCGCGGCGTCACGGACCTGTTCGGTGGTGACGGCGCGAATCCGGTCCGGCCAGCTCCTGATATCGTCGATCGAAAGCCCGGTCGTCAGTGCGCCGCCATACCAGCGCGCCAGCGTGGCCTGATTGTCCTGGGCGTAGATCGCCTCCGCAATCAACTGATTCTTGACCCGCTCGAGATCCTCGGCGCGGGCGGGATTCTGGATGACGTCCGCAATCACGCCGTCGATCGCCTGCTCGATCTGCGAAAACTCCACGCCGGGCTTTGGCGAAACCGAGATCGAGAACTGCGAGGGATCGAGCGAAGTGCCCTGGTATCCGGCGCCGGCGCTGATCGCGAGCGGACGGTCGATCACCAGCGCGCGGTAGAGATAGGAATTGGAGCCGCCGCCCATCAGTTGCGCGAGCACGTCGAGCGCGGGGCCTTCGCCCGCCGCAGCCGTCGCGGAGGAGGGGACGAGATAATAGCGCCGCAGGCTGGTCTGTTCGACGCGCGGATCGGACAGCGTCACCGTGCGCGGCGCGGCGGGCACCGGCTCCTGCGGACGGATGCGATGCGCTGATATCGCCGGCTGGGCGGGAATACCGCCATAGGCCTTTTCCACCATCGGGCGGACTTCCTTGGCGTCGACGTCGCCCGCGATCACCAGGATCGCGTTGTTCGGCGCGTAGAAGCGCTTGTAGAACGCCAGCGCATCCTCGCGGTCGAGCTTCTCGATCTCCTGGCGCCAGCCGATGATCGGGCGGCCATAGGGATGGTTGAGATACAGCGCCGCCATGATCTGTTCGGTCAGCCGCGCGTCCGGATTGTTGGCGACGCGCATGTTGAACTCTTCCAGCACGACGTCGCGCTCGGGCAGCACGTTCTCATCCTTGAGGATGAGCCCGGTCATGCGGTCGGCCTCGAACTCCATCATTTTCGCCAGCTGCTCGCGCGGCACGCGCTGGAAATAGCCGGTGTAGTCGAGCGAGGTGAAGGCGTTTTCGTTGCCGCCGATCCGCAGCACGGTCTGGGAAAATTCACCGGCGGGATGTTTGGCCGTCCCCTTGAACATCAGATGTTCGAGGAAGTGCGCCAGTCCCGATTTGCCCGGTGTCTCGTCGGCGGAGCCGACCTTGTACCAGATCATCTGCGTGACGACGGGCGTGCGGTGATCCGGGATCACCACCACCTGCAGGCCGTTGTCGAGGGTGAAGCTGGCGGGACGTTCCGACGTAACCGTGGTCTGGGCGAATGCGCTGCCGGCAGAGAAAGCGAACGTCGAGATGAAGGCTGCAACGAGAGAGGCGGCAAAACGGTGTGAAGGCATCATGACCTATCTGGCGCTTGTTCCGCAAAACGGGTTACCGGTCCTGCGGCGGGAATTCGCGCAAATGTTAGAAGTAACCCGACAAGATCGTTCGGGATCAAGCCGCGGCATCGTACACCGCGCCGGTAACCGGCCATCGTCACGAAGGCGAGAGATCAGCTTAACTATTCGCCATGCTTAACTAATCGCCATACTTGCCCTTGGACGGGTTGTATTCCTTGTTGAGCGATTCCTTCGGTCCGGTGCCGTAGGCAAAGTTCGACGACGGCGTCTGGTAGCCGGGCGGAGGCTGGGTCAGCGAATCCCGCGTCGGCTCGCCCTTGAATGGGGCCGTCTCGGTCTTGCTGCCGCCGAACAGGCCGCTGAAGCCACCGCTGTAGCCGAGCTGCGACGGGCTCAGGATCGGATTGTTGTTCGAGGTGCCGGGCTGCACCGGGTCGTTGTCTTTGCGCGAGGGTGCCGCGGTCTTGCCCACCGCGAGTTCGGCCGGCGTCAGGATGCGGGCCGCTTCGCGCGGGTCCTTGTTCTCTTTCTTGCGCGCCGCGATGGCTGCCTTGCGGCGCTGCTCGTCGGGATCCTTTGGCCAGTTCGGCGCCTTCGCGTCAGCCGCGGTCGCGGCCGGCGGCGGCAAATCGAGCTTGGGGGGAACCACCAAGGGCGAACGCTCGCGGTACTCGATGCCGCGGTTTTCCATGTTGGTGCCGCCGATGCCGCGCATGATGCCTTCGATGATCTTTTCCTCGAAGGTCTTGTCGTCTTCGTCCTCGTCGTCAGCCGCGCGCACGGGTCCGGCGGCCATCACGAGGCCTATGCCGAGGGCAATGGCGGCAAACCGCAGGGCCCGGCTCAGCGAGCTGGTCTGCAGCATCCAGAAGCGGGCTTCGGTCTCGCGCATCGCGCTGTTCCCATTCATAATTTCTGCAACACGCGTGGGCCGGCTTGAGGGGCGCATGGCTCCATGCCGTATCGGCCGGGATCAGGGCGCTTTTGCGGCGGGTACCCCCAGGAACGAGTCATACAATAGGCCCGCTACCCCGGCAACAATGGCCACATCTGCCAGGTTGAACACGTACCAATTGAAGGTTTTTCCCCCGATCTCGAAGTGGAACAGGGCGAAATCCACCACCGCGCCGTGCAGGAAGCGGTCGATACCGTTACCAACAGCGCCGCCGATGATCAGGCCGAGCGCCAGCGTCGCCAGGAGGGTGCTGGAGCGCGCCATCCAGATTCCCAGCACGATCACGGCGATCGCCTTGATCGCCATCAGGGCTACCTGGGCGAGCTGGTTGTCGGTCTGGAACCAGCCAAAGCTGATCCCGACATTCCAGGCCAGCACCAAGTCGAAGAACGGCGTGACCCTGACCGCACCGCGATGGGCGAGGTCGAACACGTAGAGCAGCCAGAGTTTCGAGGCCTGGTCGATCACCAGCGTGACGATCGCGGCAATGACGCCGGCGCGGAGGTGAGGGGTCACGGAGCGCTCCTTGCCGGACACTTATCTGGCCTTCGCTTTCTTCTTTTTTGCCTTGGTCGCTGGCGGCTTTCTTGCCGCCTTCTTGGTCGTTTTTTCCTTGCTTGCCTTCCTGGCCGCCGTCTTTGTAGCCGCCTTCTTGGCCCCCTTCGTTGCCGAAGCTTTCTTGGATTTGGCAGCCGTCTTGGCCTTGGCTTTCTTGGCTACGGCTTTCTTTGCCGTGGCTTTCTTGGCGGTGGCCTTCTTAGCGGTGGCCTTCTTAGTCTTGGCCTTTTTGGCATTGGGCTTCTTGGCTTCGGCCTCAACGGCCTTCTCGGCTTCAACAGCCCTCTTGGCCGCTGCGACCTTCCTGGCTTTGACCGGTCTCTCGGTTTCCTCAGCCTCCGTGCCTTCCGAAGTCTTCTTGGCCCGGACCTTCTTGTCGAGCTTGGCAGCCGTCACGTTTCCCGAACCGGCTTGCTCGGGCGTTTCTTCTGATTGCTGCGCTTGTTCGACGTATTGTGTCTCGATCAACCCGACGGGCTCGGTGGGCGCTTCGACGGCATCGACCGGCTTCTCGCCTTCGGTAAGCGCCTTCCACTCGCGCAAGGCCTGCGCGTCGCGCGGGGAGACGTCGGGATACTCGGCGTCTTCACCGACGGTCGGCAGGATCTTCCACGACCGCGCGCATTTGGTGCCCACGGCCTTCTCGACCACGACGGCGACACCGGGCACATCGGGGAGGGTGAACGCGCCGGCCGGCGCGTCGTCGTTGGTCGCCATCGCGTTCGAGGTGATGCAGACCTCGGCGAGGTCGACGTCGAACAGTGTGTTGAAAATGTTCGTGTCCGACACATAGACCAAAGGCGAAGCCTCCAGCGAGGAGCCGATGTTCTTGGCGGCGCGTTCGAGCTCCAGTGCGCCGGTGACGACACGGCGGACGTCGCGGATGGTTTCCCACTTGGCGGCGAGCGCATCGTCGCGGAATTGGTCAAAGCCTTCCGGGAACAGCGTCAGATGCACCGACGGCTCGGCGTCCGGCCTGTACATCCGCCACGCCTCTTCGCAGGTGAAGCTGAGCACCGGCGCCAGCCAGCGCAGGATCGCATCGCAGATGGTGTCGATCGCGGTCAGCGCCGCCTTGCGCGTGACCGACGACGGCGGATCGCAATAGAGCGCGTCCTTGCGGATATCAAAATAGAATGCGGACAATTCGGTGTTCATGAACGCCGCAAGCGTCGCGACCACCGTCTTGTAGTCGAACTCGGCATAGGCCTGGCGCACGATGGAGGCGCGTTTCGCCAGCTCGTGCAGCATCAAGCGTTCCAGCTCGGGCATGTCGGCATGCGCGACTGCATCGGCAGGATCGAAATGATGCAGCGTGCCGAGCATCCAGCGGATCGAGTTGCGCAGCTTGCGGTAGGTCTCGATAGTGTTCTTGAGGATCTCCGGCCCGATGCGCTGGTCGTCGGCATAGTCGGTGGCGCAGACCCAGAGGCGGAGGATGTCCGCGCCCGAATCCTTCATCACCTTCTGCGGCTCGACGGTGTTGCCGAGCGATTTCGACATCTTGCGGCCGTTCTCGTCCAGCGTGAAGCCGTGGGTGAGCACCACGTCATACGGCGCGCGGCCGCGGGTGCCGGCGCTTTCCAGGAGCGAGGAATGAAACCAGCCGCGATGCTGGTCGCTGCCTTCGAGATACATCACGGTATCCTCGCCGCCATCGATCTTGCGGACGATGTTGCCAAGGCCCGGAAAATTCTGGCGGTCCTCCAGCACGAAGGCGTGCGTCGAGCCGGAATCGAACCAGACGTCGCAGATGTCGTCGACTTTCTTCCATTCCTCAGCCGCGCGTGCCCCGAGAAAGCGTTCGCGCGCGCCGTCCATGTACCAGGCGTCGGCGCCTTCCTCCATGAAGGCTTCGACGATGCGCTGATTGACGAATTCGTCCTGCAGGATCTCGGCGGAGCCGTCGCCCTTCTCGCGCACGAACACGGCGATCGGCACGCCCCAGGCGCGCTGGCGCGAGATCACCCAGTCGGGGCGTCCGTCGATCATGCCGTTGATGCGGTTCTGTCCTGCCGGCGGCACCCATTGCGTCACCGAGATTGCATGCAGCGCGCGGGCGCGCAGCGTGTCGCCGGGCTTCGCCTTGCCGTCAACGGCGATGTCCTTGTCCATCGCAATGAACCATTGCGGCGTGTTGCGGAAGATCACCGGCTTCTTCGAGCGCCAGGAATGCGGGTATTGATGCTTGAGCCGGCCGCGCGCCAGAAGCCTGCCGGCCTCGACCAGCGCCTTGATCACGGCATCGTTGGCGTCGCCCTTCTCGCCCTTGTCGTTGATCACGCGTTTTCCCGTGAAGCCGGGGGCGTGATCGGTGTAGGCGCCGTTTTCGTCGACAGTATAGGGGATGGCTGTGTTGATGCCGCGAGCATCCAGCTCGCGCGCGTTTGCCATCCAGGCGTCGAAGTCCTCGCGGCCGTGGCCCGGTGCGGTATGCACGAACCCGGTACCGGTGTCGTCGGTGACGTGGTCGCCGGGCAATAGCGGCACCGTGAATTCGTATCCGCCGCTGAAGCCTCTCAACGGATGGGCGCATTCGACCGCGTCGAGCGTGTCGCCCGGCAGGTCGCGCACCTTCTCATAGGCGGTAACGCGCGCCTGTTTGAACACTTCTCCGGCGAGCGCATCGGCGAGGATCAGGAGATCGCCGGTCTTCGCCCAATTGTCTGATGGCGCATCGGTGACCTTGAAGAGGCCATAGGCGATCTTCGGCGAGAACGAGATGGCGCGGTTGCCGGGCAGCGTCCACGGCGTCGTGGTCCAGATCACCACGGATGCCTCGGCCAGCGCGCCATGCGCCGGCGAGGTGACCGGAAATTTCACCCACACCATGTCCGAGGTGTAATCCTCGTATTCGACCTCGGCTTCGGCCAGCGCGGTCTTCTCGACCACGCTCCACATCACCGGCTTGGAGCCGCGATAGAGCGTGCCGTTGGCCGCGAACTTCATCAGCTCGCGCGCGATCTGCGCTTCGGCCGGATAGCTCATGGTGGCGTAGGGATGATCCCAGTCGCCGATGATGCCGAGCCGCTTGAACTCCTCGCGCTGCACGTTCAGCCAGTGCGTCGCATAGGCGCGACATTCTTTTCGGAACGCCACCATCGCGGTGGAGTCGCGGAAGTCAGGCTTCGGCTTGCCCTTGGAGCGGTAGTTCTCTTCCTCGATCTTCCATTCGATCGGCAGGCCGTGACAGTCCCAGCCCGGCACGTAGTTGGAATCGAAGCCCAGCATCTGCTGGCTCCTGGTCACCACGTCCTTGAGGATCTTGTTCAGGGCGTGGCCGATATGGATGTTGCCGTTAGCGTAGGGCGGGCCGTCATGCAGCACGAATTTGGCGCGGCCGCGGGCCTCTTCGCGCAGCTTTCCGTAGAGGTCGATCTCGTTCCAGTATTTGAGGATTTCCGGCTCGCGCTGCGGCAGGCCGGCGCGCATCGGGAATTCCGTCTGCGGCAGGAACAGGGTCTTGGAATAGTCGGTGACGTCGGACTTTTGCGGATTTTGGGACATGAATGCTCTGGTTTGGCTCGCAGACGGCGCTGAAAAGCGGATATTGCGGGTGAAGCACGGAAATCCCGGTCTTGCGCCGAGCCAAAGCTCAGGCGGAAGCCGGGCCGCTAATGCTGATGGTGCGCCGCGCAAACATGGGGGCTTTCCATAGCAGCCAACCGGGAAATCGCAAAGCCCCGGGGCGGCCGTCCCGTTAGGCCCGACGCGGTCGGGCCGGGTTTCCGGCGACTATCTGATTGGCGGCAACATCCCGCGTGACCACGCTGCCGGCGCCGATCACTGCGCCGTCGCCGATGGTGACCCCAGGCAGGATGATGGCGCCGCCGCCGATCCAGACGTCGCTACCGATTCGCACGGGGCGGCCGAATTCGAGGCCGGTCCGCCGTGTCTCGGCGTCGCGCGGGTGGTCGGCTGCATAGATTTGCGTCGCGGGCCCGATCTGGGTTCGGTCGCCGATGACAACTTCGACCACGTCGAGGATGACGCAGTTGAAGTTGAGAAACACCTCGTCACCGAGCCGGATGTTATAGCCGTAATCGCAAAAGAACGGCGGGCGGATCACGGCGCCGGTGCCGACACGGCCGAAATGGGCCGACAGCAGCGCGTGGCGCTCAGCCACGGGCGCTGCGAGCGCCGCATTGTAGCGTGCAAGCCAGGCCTTGTTCGCGACGGCATCCGCCTGCAGTTCGGGATCGCCGGGGCGATAGAGTTCGCCGGCCAGCATTTTTTCTTTTTCTGTCTTGTTCAACCAATCGCTCCGAGCCTGGGAAAGGCGTCCGGCGCCGCGGCCAGTGCCGCGCGCGCCCTGGCGCTGTCGTCATCCATCTGGCGTATCAACGCTTCGATGGTGTCGAATTTCAGCTCGTCACGGATGAAACCGATGAAGGCGACGTCGAGGACAGTGCCATAGAGGTCGCCCTTGAAATCGAACAGGAACACTTCGAGCAGCGGCGCGCCATTGTCGAAGGTCGGGCGGCGGCCGAAACTTGCCACCGCGTCAAAGCGCACTTGGTCATTTCCCTGGCCGCGGCCGACCCGTACCGCATAGATGCCGTGCTTGAGGCTGCAATTCTTGTCGAGGCGGATATTGGCGGTGGGGTAGCCAAGATCGCGGCCGCGCTTCTCGCCATGGATCACCTCGCCGCTCACGAACCACGGCCCGCCCAGCATGGCGGTGGCTTCGTCGATCTGGCCCTCCGCCAGCGCCATGCGGATCGCGCTGGAGGACACCGGCCGCTCCTCGATATCGACATGGGCCTGGACGTCGACCTCGATGCCGAGCCGCGGCCCTTCGCTGACCAGCAGGCTCGGCGAGCCGACGCGGCCCTTGCCGAAATGAAAATCGTAGCCGACCGCAATGCCGCTGACGCCGAGGCGCGCGATCAGGTCATGGTGAATGAAATCTTGCGCCGAGGTTCCGGCGCGGGTCTTGTCGAAGGTCATCACGACCGCACCGTCCAGGCCCGTCCCGGCCAGCAGCCGCAGCTTGCTGGCCTCGTCGGAGAGACGAAATTGCGGGCTGTTCGGGCTGAAAAAGGTGCGGGGATGCGGCTCGAAGGTGAGGGCGAAAGCCGGCTTGCCGTGGGCGCGGCCCATCCGGAGCGCCGCGTCGATCACGGCCCGGTGCCCCAGATGGACGCCGTCGAAATTGCCCATGGCGACCACGGCCCCGCGGGGGATCTTGGCGGCAGGGGTGGTGTCTCGGATAACGGTAAAACCAGTTGTCATTTCAGGGATTCTGCACGGATTCTTCAGGGATTCTGGGTCTCGGTGAGCGCGGCCGGACCGTGACGCGGTGGCCCCGTCGAAGTCAAGCGGGGCGGGTCGGATCAAAACGGATGCAATCCGGCGCCGCCCGGTTAACTGGCTGTTTAACGCCTGATGCTAGTGCTGGGGGGAGGACTGCGGGTCGCGCAGGCCTGCCGATAATTTGTGGCGTAAGCATTGAGTGGGGGAAAGATGGCGGTTGATTTGTCCATGCCGGTTCTGGTGGTTGATGACTACAGCACCATGATCCGCATCATCCGAAATCTTTTGAAGCAGCTCGGCTTCGACAATATCGACGATGCCAGCGACGGCTCGGCGGCGCTGAACAAGATGCGCGGCAAGAAATACGGGCTCGTGATCTCCGACTGGAACATGGAGCCGATGACCGGCTACGACCTGCTCAAGGAAGTCCGTGCCGATCCCAATCTGGCCACCACGCCCTTCATCATGATCACGGCGGAATCCAAGACCGAGAACGTGATCGCCGCCAAGAAGGCCGGCGTGAACAATTACATCGTCAAGCCGTTCAACGCGGCGACGCTGAAGACCAAGATCGAGGCGGTCTTCCCGGATATGGCGACGGCGTAAGGTTTCGTGTCCCGGACGCGGTGCAGCGCCACTTTGGCGATGCGCCGCAGAGCCGGGACCTATTGCTCCCGCACGATGGACCCCGGCTCAGCAGCGCACCACCATAGCGCGTCGAAGACGCGCGTGAACGCGCTTATGGTGCTGCGCTGCGTCCGGGGAACGAGCAGCTACCACCGCAGCTCCCGCATCAGCGCGCGGGGTGGATGGCCGAACAGCTCTTTCACCGAGGCCGGGTCGAGCTGGTCGATGCCCTCGAATTCCTCGGAATGGATGCCGCGGGTGAGGAAAAGACAATCGATTCCGAAACCGAGCGCGCCGGTGAGATCGGTCCGCACCGAATCTCCGATCGCCAGCACACGGTCGAGCGAGGTCGGCTGGCCGCGGCGTTCGGCGGCAAGCGCCATGGCGCGTTCATAGATCGGCCGGTGCGGCTTGCCGTAGAAGATCGCCTCGCCGCCGAGTTCGCGATAGAGCTCGGCGATGGCGCCCGCGCAATAGATCAGCCGGTCGCCGCGTTCGACGACGATGTCGGGGTTGGCGCAAATCAGCGGCAGCTTGTGCTCGCGCGCCTGCAGCATCATGGCGCGATAGTCTTCCGCCGATTCGGTCTCGTCGTCGAACAGGCCGGTGCAGATGATGTAGTCGGCCTGCTCCAGCGGCACCATCACGGCATCCAGCCCGCGGTGGATCGAAGAATCCCGCTCCGGACCGATCCAGAAGATCTTCTTGCCGGGATGGTCGGCGACGAAATTCCGGGTCAGGTCGCCGGAACTGACGATGGCGTCGTAGGTTTCGTCGGCGACGCCGAGCTTGCGCAACTGGCGCTGCACGGAATCGGCCGGCCGCGGCGCGTTGGTGATCAGGATGACGGTGCCGCCGCGCTGGCGATAGGTGTGCAGTGCCTCGCAGGCTTCGGGAAACGACTCGAGCCCGTTATGCACCACGCCCCAGATGTCGGAGAGGATGACTTCCACGCCGTCCACGAGGTCGCTCAGCCGCTCCACGAAACGCAATGAGGTCATGAGTTCGGAAGCCTGTTAGCCCGGTCCCGCGGCACGGCGCGCCAATGCGGCGTTGCCGGTCGCCCGCATCGGGGCCTCTGCGGCCGGGCCGGCGATGGGAATGCTGCTGGAGCCATTGGGAGTGCCGGATTCCTTGTTCGCTGTCGCCCCGCCGGTAGCAGATGCCCCCTCGGGCCGCAACGGCCGCGGCGGCGCAAACAGGAAGCCCTGTCCAAACCGCACGTCATAGTCGAGCAGGTCCACCACTGCGCGCTCGCCCTCGATCTTTTCGGCGATCAGGTCGATGCCGAAGCGGCCAAGCAGGTCGGAAAGGTCGGAAGGGTGGATGTCCGAGGTCGAGCTCTGCTTGGGATCGAGCAACAATGCCGCCGGCACCTTGATGAAACGGACGCCGCGGTCGGCGAGGTCGCGCGGCTCGATCCGCAAGTCGGTGACGTGATCGATCGAGAAGCGGTAACCGCGCTGCGACAGGGCGGCGAGATTCTCGATTTCGGTCGGGCCGAGGTGGCGGAACGCCGCCTGCTTGAATTCGAGCACGAAGGACGGCGCCAGCGCCCGATTGGCCTCGAGGAAGTCGAGGCATTGCGCGAAATTGACGGGATTGCCGAGCGTCGCTGCCGAGACGTTGCAGAACACGCCGACGTCCTTGTTGCGAACCATCAGGCGGCGCAACACCTGGATACAGCGCAGCATCACCATGTGATCGATCTTGCCGATCAGCCCGCCAGCTTCGGCGGTGGCGATGAAATCGTCGGCGGCGAGTATCTGATCCTTGTCGTCGCGCAGCCGCGTCACCGCCTCGTAGAAGCGCACCTTGCGCTGCGGCAGCGTCACCATCGGCTGCAGGTAGATATCGAGCCGGCTTTCCTCGACCGCATTTTTCACCGCGGCAAGCAGTTGCGGCTGGCTGCGCGAGGCCGAAGCGGCTTCCGCGGCAACCGCTGAAGGTGCCGGCTTCGCCGCTGCAACCGGCGCCGGCCTGACGGTAGGCGCCGCTTGTTCCGGAGCGATCGCCGGCTGTTCCGGCGGTTCGGAATGCGGCCGGTCCGACGGCGCGGGGGGCGCGGCCGCCGCGCCCGAGGCCAGCAGATCCTCATGGCTCGCCACCGAGATGGCCAGTTGCTTGACCAGGCCGCCGAGTTCGTTGATCTCGCCGAGGACAGCCTGGATGCGGTCGGAGCTTGCAGAGCTCGCCGACACCACGCGTCCCTCGACCGCGGCGAGCCGGCGGCCGAATTCGGCGACCTGGCGGGCGAGGTCGGCGGTGCCCCGGGAAAGATCGGCGATCTGGCCGCCGACGTCGGAGCGGTCGCGCAGCCGCATCGACACGGCGTTGTAGAGGATCAGGAAGGTCAGCGCGGTGAGCGCCACGATCGCGGATTCGGTGCCGCTGAAGCCGGCCACCGCATGCAGGACGAGGCCGAGGGAGGCTGCAACCAGCACCATGCAGATGGCGATGAAAATCGTCGAAATGCGAATCATGTCGCGCGCTACGCCCTCAGGTCCGAACTGTATTCACCCGGGAAAATACGGAAGTTTCAGCCATGGTCCGCCTTGCGCTCCCCGAGCGGCGCAACCTTAGCATCAATGTTGATTCGCAGAGCTAGTGTTCTTTGGGCACGGCCGGAACTGGAAATGCGGCGCCGGTCATTCGCGTGTCCCGGCCCTTATGCGCAATTGCGCATCAGGAGCCGGGACCCATGCCGAGGATCAGGACTGAGGGGAGATGAGCCCCGGCTCAAGGCCGGGGCACGAGAGCAATGGCTACGCTGTGGCGCGCGACGGCTGTCCTGGCAATTGGGAGCGTGCGCCGTCGGCCGCGGTCTGGCGCTCGATCTCCGAGTTCAGCTCCGCTCCGAACAGCACGATCGTTGCCGATATCCACATCCACATCATCAGGCCGATCGCGGCGCCAAGCGAGCCGTAGGTTGCGTTGTAGTTGCCGAAATTCGAGAGGTACCAGGACAGCGCGGCCGAGCCGGCGATCCAGAGCAGCGCCGCAGCCAGCGTCCCCGCGCCCAGCCACTCCCACCGCGCCGCGCGTCGGCTGGGTCCAAATCGGTAGAGCAGGCTCAGCGCCACCAGCAGAACCACCAATAGCAACGGCCAACGCGCCAGGCCGAAGATAAACCCGCTCTCGGGCGGCAGGCCGAGATGATTGAACATTAGCGGAAACGCCACGACCGCGCCGACCATCAGCAGCAGGGCCACGATCCCGCCGGTCGTGAAGGCGAGCGAAAGCAGGTTTAGTTTCAGGAAGTTGCGCGTTTCCCGCACCTCGTAGACGACGTTGAGCGCGTCGATGATCGCCTTGACACCGGCGTTGGCGCTCCACAGAGCAAGGGCGAGGCCAAACAGAAACGTCCCGCCGAGCGCGGCGTTGCCCTTTTCGAGCACGCGGGCAATCTGGTCCTCCACGATCTGGAACGAACCTTCGGGTAGCATCATCGCCAGCGTTTGCAGATTGGCGCCGACGGTTCTGGGGTCGGCGAACAGGCCGTAGGACGAGACCAGCGCCGTCACCGCCGGAAATATCGCGAGCAGTCCGAAGAACACCACGCCGGCGGCGGTGGCGAGCAAACGGTCATCATTGGTGCGTTCGTAAATGCGCCACAGGATGTGTTTCCAGACCGCCCAGGGAATTGCGATCCAATTGATCATAGCCGCTCGGGCGGCGGGTTCCTGAGCCTGTTCGCGCGCGGGCGAGGCGGGTTGCGCGATCAATTTTCCGGAAGAACCGGCTTTTGCTCTGGGTTGAAAAAAACGCTGCGCGGTCAGAACGAGAATGGCGGTCGCCGCGATCAAGCGCAGATTGTTGTCGGGGCCGGATCGCGCGCGGGGCATCAGACGTCCGTTCGTCGCGCTTGCCACCGACGTCGCGTTGCCGCCAAGCCCAGCAAGGTCGCCATCAGGATCAGGCCGGCCTTCATATTTCTGTTGTCGCGCCCCGTCCGGGATCGCCGTCTGCGACGGGCGCCGGCCGGAGGCGCCGAAGGCGCCAACAGAACCGACGCGGCGGTGTCCCGTGCGGCTTCGAGTTGGTCCGGCTGGAGCGGATTGGCCTTGATCGCCACGCGAAGGCGGCTGGTGAGCGAGGGAAAATGCGGCGATGGTTTTTTGAGTTTGGCCGCGGCTAGCCCGGCGCAGATCGCGGCGATCGCGAGCAGCAACGCGCCGATGGCGCCGAACGCCCAGAACTGCCCGTAATGGATTTCGATCCAGCGAAACAGCGCCGTGGCGCCGACGAGGCAGGCGGCGATGAGGAAGACGCCGGCTGCGCCGAGCAACCCGGCGGCGACGGCATAGGACGTGATGGTCCCGCTCGCCTGGTTTGTCCGGTCGCGCAGATACGATCGCGTCGCCAGCTTGATCTGGTTGAGCTTCAGGCCGATCCCGGCGCGCAGCAGGTCGCTCGAAGGCGCGAGCATCTCTGCAATACCTCCACCGGCGGTGACATGATCGTTTCCGCCGGTGAATGAACGCGGGGTCTTTTCGAATGTTCCTATCGCGGCTCAAGCCGTCGCGCGGATCACCTTGGCGACCTTTTCGATGATCTCGCCGATCTGGTCTTCGGTCATGATCAAGGGCGGGGTCAGCACCAGCGTGTCGCCGGCAACCCGCAGCATCAAATCATTGTCGTGGAAGGCGCTGTTGAGCCCGGCGAAGCCGCGCTTGCCCGGCGCGTCGGCGATCGACGCGAGGTCGATGCCGGCGGTCAGGCCGACGGTGCGGATATCCACGACGCCAGGCTCGTTCCGCAGCGACATCACAGCTTCGGCGAATTTCGGCTCCAGTTTATTCGCGCGCTCGAACAGCTTTTCGTCGCGGTAGATGTCGAGCGTGGCGAGACCCGCCGCGCAGGCCAGCGGATGGGCCGAGTAGGTGTAGCCATGGGCCAGTTCGGTCACATGTTCCGGGCCGCTCATGAAGGCGTCATGGATGGTGTCGCGCACCAGCACGCCGCCCATCGGCGCCGCGCCATTGGTGACGCCCTTGGCGAAGGTCAGCATGTCAGGCACCACGCCGTAGCGTTCGGCGGCGAAGGCAAAGCCGAGCCGGCCAAATCCGGTGATGACCTCGTCGAAGATCAGGAGAATGCCGTGCTTCTGGGTGATCTCGCGCAGCCGCTTGAGATAGCCCTTCGGCGCCGGCAGCACGCCGGTCGATCCCGCCATCGGCTCGACGATCACGGCCGCGACGGTGTTGGCGCCGTGCAGGTTGACGACGCGTTCGAGCTCGTCGGCAAAATGCGCGCCATATTCAGGCTCGCCCGTGCTGAAGGCCTGCTTCTCGCGGTCATAGGTCGCCGGCAGATGGTCGACGCCCGTCAGCAGCGAGCCAAACATTTTTCGGTTGCCGACGATGCCTCCGACGGAGGTGCCGCCAAAACCGACGCCGTGATAGCCGCGCTCACGGCCGATCAGGCGGATGCGGCTGCCCTGGCCGTTGATCTGGTGATAGGCGAGCGCGATCTTGAGCGCGGTATCGGCCGCTTCCGAGCCGGAATTGCAGAAGAACACATGGTCGAGCCCGGCGGGCGCCAGTTCCGCAATGCGGCTCGCAAGTTCGAAGGCCTGCGGGATGCCGAACTGGAACGGCGGCGCGTAGTCCAGTGCCTCGGCCTGCTTGGCGATCGCCGACGAAATCTGGGTGCGGCCGTGACCGGCATTGGTGCACCACATGCCCGAGGCGCCGTCGAGGATCTTGCGGCCGTCGACGGTGAAGTAGTGCATGTCCTTGGCGCCGGCGAGCAGCCGCGGGTTCTTCTTGAACGCCCGATTCGCGGTGAACGGCATCCAGTGCGCGGCGAGGTCGTTCGGAACCGCGACGGGCGTGGCACGGGGGCTCTTGTCCAGCATGGGCGGCCTCTTTTCTTTCTGTTTGGCGGTGGGCTGACGCCAAACTATCAGTTTCGCCGCGGAACTGGAACGCCAGCACGCCGTGATATTTCCGCGCAAATATGCCGGATCAAAGATCGGCGGCGGCGATCCAGAACACTTCGCCCTCGGAATCCTCGGTATCGAGCCAGAGCAGCGGCAGTTGCGGATAGGCGGCCTCGAGTTGCGGACGGCAGCGGCCGATCTCGCATAACAGCCCGCCCTGCGGCGTCAGGTGCGCTTCTGCTTCGTCCATGATGCGGCGGACAATGTCGATCCCGTCCGCGCCGCCGTCGAAGGCGAGTTTCGGCTCGGCGCGGCATTCGCGCGGCAGATCGGCCATACCCTGCGCGTCCACATAGGGCGGATTGGAAATGATGAGATCGTAACGTTTGCCGCCCAGCGGCTTGAACAGATCGCCGCGGTACAGCGTGAGCCTGTTCTCCAGCCCGTAATCCCGGACATTGCGCGCGGCGACTTCGAGCGCATCCTTTGAAATATCTACCGCGTCAATTTCGGCGTTCGGAAAATTCCGGCTGGCCAGAATGGCAAGGCAGCCCGAGCCGGTGCAGAGGTCGAGCACGCTTTCGACCGCGTCTGCGTCCGAGATCAGCGAGCCGGCCTCCTCATCGCCGTCGCCGCCGAAATGCTGCTCCAGCAATTCGCCGATGAACGAGCGCGGCACGATGGTGCGCTCGTCGACATAGAACGGCAGGCCGCGCATGTAGATCTTGTTGACGAGATAGGCTGTGGGTTTTCGCGTCGTGACGCGGCGCGCGATCAGATCGAGGATCTTTCGGCCTTCGGCGGCGGTGACGCGCGCGGTAGCGAACGCCTCGAACCGGTCGGGGTGCAGATGCAACGCCTCGCAGACCAGGAAGGCCGCCTCGGCAACCGGATCGGTGGTGCCATGCGCAAATACCAGCCCGGCCTCGGTGAAGCGGCTGACGGCGTAGCGGACGAAATCGAGCAGCGTCAGCAATTCGCCTGCACTGACCTTGGGGAATTTCGATGGGCCAGCGCCGCGCTTCGCCGCCGATTTTGCGCGTTTGGCCATCAGGGCTTGGTCCAGCGCGCAGCGGCTGCATCATCATGGTCGCGCGCCTCGACCCAACTGGTGCCCTTTTCGCTTTCCTCGCGCTTCCAGAACGGCGCGTTGGTCTTCAGGTAATCCATCAGGAATTCCGCCGCTTCGAAGGCTGCCTGGCGATGCGGCGACGCCGCCGCCACCAGCACGATGTTCTCGCCCGGCGCGATGCGGCCGAACCGGTGAATGATAGTGAGGCCCTGCAACGGCCAGCGCGACAGCGCCTCGTCGGCATGGCGCCCGATCTCGGCCTCTGCCATGCCGGGATAATGCTCGAGCGTCAGCGCGGCGATCGGCTCGCCATTCTCGCTGCCGCGGCAGATGCCGCTGAACGTGACGACTGCACCCACATCGGTGCGGCCTTTGCTCAGCGCCGCGATTTCCTGCGCGACGTCGAAATCCGCTTCCTGGATGCGAATGGTCGCCGTGACAGACATGGATGAGCTCAACCGCCGGTCATCGGCGGGAAGAATGCAATCTCGCGCGCGCCAGCGATCACAGCGTCCGGCTTGACATGGGCCTGGTCAATCGCAGCGCGGATCACCTTCGGCTTTTCGAAGGCGTAGGCATAAGCCTCACCCCGGCTGGACAGCCAGCCGATCAGATCGTTCACCGTGCGTACATCGGCCGGCGGCTCGACGGTTTCCTCTGCCACGCCGACCCGTTCGCGTACCCAGGCGAAGTATTTCACCCTCATCCCTCATCCTCCTTGATGAGGTGATGGATGCCGGCACGGAAATAGTCCCAGCCGGTGTAGATCGTGAAGATCGCCGACATCCACAGCAGCACGATTCCGATCAGGGTGGTCGCGGGCAGCAGCTGCTCGCCCGCTTCGCCGGCGATCAGGAAGCCGATCGCGACCAGCTGGATCGTGGTCTTCCATTTCGCAAGCTTGGTCACGGGCACGCTGACCCGCAGCGCCGCGAGATATTCCCGCAAGCCCGAGACCAGGATCTCGCGGCACAGGATCACGATGGCGGCCCACAATGTCCAGCCGTGGATGCTGCTATCGGCTGCCAGCATCAAGAGACAGGACGCCACCAGCAGCTTGTCGGCGATCGGGTCGAGCATGCGACCAAAGGCGGACTGCTGGTCCCAAATTCGCGCATAGTAGCCATCGAGGTAGTCGGTCACCGCGGCGGCGATAAAGACGGCCAGCGCCACCCAGCGCAGCCACAGCGGGCCGTCCAGGATGGCATGGGCGAAAACGCAGCCGACCACCACCGGAATGGCGGCAATGCGGGCGTAGGTCAGGATATTCGGCAGTGACAGGGTTTTGCCCTGTCCCCTGGTTGTTGCGATGTTCATCCGTCTTACCAATACCGCTGGAGCGTGAAGGTCAACCGTGCGGACCTAGATCATCTGTCGCAGGCGACGCCCAAATGACATGCCTTCGACTCGAAGTCCCCTTAGCCCGGCTGTGCATGAAAAAACTCGAAAATCTTGCGGGCGCTTTCGGCGCTAACGCCCGGAACCTTGCCGAGGTCCGCGATCGAGGCCCGCTCGATCTCCTTCAGCGTTCCGAAGTGATGCAGCAAGGCACGTTTGCGTGACGGGCCGATGCCCGGGATTTCCTGCAGGCCGGCTTCCCTGATGTCTTTTTTCCGCAGTTTGCGGTGCGAACCGATCACGAAGCGATGCGCCTCGTCGCGCAGCCGCTGGATGAAATACAGCACCGGATCGCGCGGTTCGAGCTTGATGGCCTCGCGGTCCGGCATGAACAGGGTTTCGCGCCCGGCATCGCGGTCCGGGCCCTTTGCCACGGCCATCAGCGAGACCTGGGTCAGTCCGAGACCCTCGAAGATCTCCCGGACGGCGTTGAGCTGGCCGCGGCCGCCGTCGATGATGACGAGGTCGGGCCATTGCGGAAACGAATCATCGTCGGCCTTCGCCTTGACGGCGTCGCCCTCCGGCGGCTTCAGGAGCCGCTTGAAGCGCCGTTCCAGCACCTCGCGCATCATCGCGTAGTCGTCGCCGGGCGTCAGTCCCTCGGACTTGATGTTGAACTTGCGGTACTGGTTTTTGATAAAGCCATCCGGCCCCGCTACGATCATCGCGCCGACGGCGTTGGTGCCCTGGATGTGGCTGTTGTCGTAGACCTCGATGCGCTTCGGCACCTGCGGCAGTGCGAGCGTGGCAGCCATCCCTTCCAGCAGCCGGCTCTGCGTCGCCGTATCGGCGAGCTTGCGGCCGAGCGCCTCGCGCGCGTTGGTCAGCGCATGCGTGACCAATTCCTTTTTCTCGCCGCGCTTCGGCACCGAGACTTCGACTTTGTAGCCAGCCTTCACGCAAAGGGCGTCGGCAAGCAGCGCGCTTTCCTCTATCTCATGCGACAGCAGGATGAGTCTCGGCGGCGGCTTGTCGTCGTAGAATTGCGCGAGGAACGAGGCCAGCACTTCTTCCGGTGTGAACGACTTCTCCGCGCGCGGGAAATAAGCGCGGTTGCCCCAGTTCTGGCCGGTGCGGAAGAAGAACACTTCGACGCATGAATAGCCGCCTTCCTGATGGATGGCGAACACGTCGGCTTCTTCCACGGTGCGCGGATTGATGCCCTGCTGCGACTGGATCGCCGACAGCGCGGCGAGGCGGTCGCGGTAGAGCGCCGCGGTCTCGAACTCGAGTTCAATGGACGCCTTCTCCATCTCGGCGGCCAATTGCTGCTTCACCAGATGGCTGCGGCCGGACAGGAAGTCGTTCGCTTCGCGCACCAGTTCGGAATAGCCGGGGAAGTCGATCTCGCGGGTGCATGGGCCCGAGCAGCGGCGTATCTGATAGAGCAGGCAGGGGCGGGTGCGGCTCTCGAAGAAGCCGTCGGTGCAGGAGCGGATCAGGAACGCGCGCTGCAGCGCCGTGATGGTGCGGTTGACGGCGCCGGCGGATGCGAACGGCCCGAAATACCGGCCGGGCCTGCTTTGCGCGCCGCGATGTTTGAGGATCTGTGGCGCCCAATGGTCGCCTGATATCAGGATGTAGGGAAACGACTTGTCGTCGCGCAGTTGCACGTTGAAGCGCGGCCGCAGCTGCTTGATCAGGTTGGCTTCCAGCAGCAGTGCTTCGGTCTCGGTCGTGGTGGAGACGATCTCGACCGTCACGGTCGCGGCGATCATGCGCAGGATGCGCGCCGGCAGCGGTGCGTTGACGCGGGCGTAGGAAGCAAGCCGCTTGCGGACGTTTTTCGCCTTGCCGACGTACAGCACGTCGCTTCCGGCATTGAGCATGCGGTAGACGCCGGGAGAGGTCGGCGCCAGCCGCACCGCGTTTTCGATGGCCGCGTGGCCGACCGCCAGTGGGCCTTCGGCAATCGCCTCGGCAGGTTCCTCGGGGGCTTCCGGCAGGCGAGCCTCGTCGTCCTCCTCCGCGGCAGACGTCGCGGGATCGACGTCGGCGGCGATCAGGTCCTGTGGCGGCAGATCCGGCTGGGAACCCCGCCGCGCCTTGCGCGGGGGCTCCGGATGGTCGGTAGAATCGTGATCCATGGGCCTAAATTAAGCGCTGCAAGGCAGCATCGCCAGCACTCGCGGTGCGCTTTGCCAGGGGAAAGGCGCCGGTAACGCTTCATTAAGAATGATGAGCGGGGCGGTAACGCGGCTTAACAACCCTTTAACTTAAAACTCTCGATAAATCTTACTGGAAAAAACTGGAGTTCCGTAACCAGGCCGGTCTCTCGCCCGGCGTGGTCGCGGTAGTTGCGTGGAGTTGCGTGATGGGCAGGTTTGTGTGGGGCGCGCTGGCGCTGATCGCGGCTGGCTGGACCACGTCCGCCCGGGCGGCCGACCTCTACGGCGCACCCAATACCATCAAGCAGTCGCTGCTCCGTCACGATAGCTGGGCTGGTCCCTATCTCGGCGGCAACCTCGGCTATGCCTGGGGCTCGGTCGCAAACAATCCGACCAAGCCGTCCGGTTTCGTGGGCGGCGTCCAGGCCGGCTACAATTGGCGGAACGGGACGTGGGTGTTAGGCATCGAAGGCGACATTCAGGCGACCGGCGCCGAAGATACTTTCGCACCGTGGAAATTCTCCAATCCATGGTTCGGTACGGTTCGCGGCCGCGCCGGTTTCGCGTTCAACAACGTGCTGTTCTTCGGCACAGGCGGTCTCGCCTTCGGCGAGCTGCGCGCCACCACCTTCGGGCTGACCGAGTCCCATACCAACGCAGGCTGGACGCTCGGCGTCGGCGCCGAGATGGAATTCGCCGAGAACTGGAGCGCCAAGGTCGAATATCTCTATGTCGATCTGGCCAACAGCAACTTCGTCATTACAGGCGCGTCGAACGGTTACCGGTTCGGCTTGATACGGGCCGGCGTGAACTATCACTTCTGAGAACAAAGAAACTGTCGGCTACAACCTCCCGGCGGCAGTAAGTCGCCGGGATTTTTTTATCTTCAGGGAAGGGCTATGTGTGCAAAGGCCGCAAGCCTGAGCGCTCTGGGCGGCGTTGACGGGCCCAGCGCAATTTTCGCAGCAGGAATCCAGTCCGCTTCCACCGCGAGCTTCAGCTCACGATGAAATTACCAGGTTGACCGCCTTGGGGCCTTTGCCCTTCTTGTCCGGTTCGACCTCGAATGTAATGCGCTGTCCTTCTGTCAGATCCTTCAATCCGGCCCGCTCGACAGCGGTGATGTGCACGAACACATCGCGGCCGCCATCATCGGGCTTGATGAAGCCGTAGCCGCGTTCTCCATTGAAGAACTTGACTGTTCCAGTCATGGCCATCGGGAAACTCCTCCCCCGTATTGCTCTGCCGCTACGCGCACCTCGCGTATCGGCCGACCGGACATTCGCTGCCGGATGCTTGGCCACCTGAGCCGATCGGGTTCATGCTGCCGACCGACCTGGATTTTATTTGGCCTTGATCACTCCGCCGCAACCATTCGCGGAAGCGGAACGTAAAGCCAGTCCCAAAACGGCCTGAGCATAATACGGTTTCGCGTAAATTGCCTACGGCCCAATCGCACTTTTCAGAGGTAGTACCTCTTCAGGGCTTGGGCGTCTCGAGCCTGAAACGGCCGGCGCCACCCTGGCCGAGCGGTTTTTCGAGTTCGGGTAGAATTGTCTTCAACTCGCCCGCCAGCGTCCACGGCGGATTGACGATCAAAAGACCGGTCGAGGTGAGGGGCCCGCCCGGCGCCTGCGGCGCGACGCTGAATTCAAGCCGCAGGCATTTCCCGGCCGGCTTGCTGGCGGCGGCAGCGCTCGCGACAAGCCGCGCCAGGGTGTCGGTGGCCCGCCGGCTCTTCACCGGATACCAGATCAGATAGCTGCCGGTCGGCCATTTCGCGTAGGCTTCGGCGAAACCGTCGGCCAGCCTCTCGAATTCGTCCTTTTGCTCGAAAGAAGGGTCGATCAGCACCAGGCCGCGCCGCTCGTTGGGCGGCACGAAGGCCGGCAAGGCCATCCAGCCGTCGAGATCGACCACCCGCGCCTGGCTGTCGCGGCGCAGCGCATCGATCAGTTGCCTGCGGGCGCCAGACTCGATTTCGCAGGCCGTGAGACGGTCCTGCGGCCGCAGCAGCGCGCGGGCGATCAGGGGCGATCCGGGGTAGGCCTCAAGCTTGCCCGGGGCGTTGAAAGCCCTGATGATGTCGAGATAGGGGGTCACCAGCGGCAGCGTGTTTTCCGAAAACCGCGCCTGCAGTACCCGCGCAATGCCGGTCAGCCATTCGCCGCCGCGGCGCGCTTCCTCACCTGTGAGATCGTAGCGCCCGGCACCGGCATGGGTGTCGATGACGCGAAACGGGGCCTGCTTTTCCTGCAGATAGGTCAGCATGCGCACCAGCACGATGTGCTTGATGACATCGGCAAAGCCGCCGGCGTGAAAGGCGTGTCGGTAGTTCATGGGGGAGGGGTTACGACATCGGGGCGCGGAAAGTAACCCATATCGTCGAAGATGCGCGGCGGATGACATTTCAAGTTGGCGATGCACCCGTTTCATCGCGAGATGATTTAACCGGCCATCCATAGAAACGGCCAGTGGCGGCGCGGGCAACGACAAACTTAGCGCCTACGATCAGGCCAATCTGAGCGGCGGCGCGGGCAATGATCGGATCGACGCTTATGGAAATGCGGTTGTCGACGCCGGTACCGGCAACGACAGCGTCACCACATACTCACATGCAAATGTTTCCGCTGGCGACGGCGATGACTATGTGCTGACCAATGATTATTCCGTCGTCGACGGTGGCGCTGGTAACGACACGATCCAGGTCGGCGGTTCTTCGACGGTGACGGGCGGTGCCGGTAACGATCACATCAGGGTAACGCGTGATAATCCCACGATCAATTTTGCCAAGGGTGACGGCAACGATGTCGTTTAGGTCGACAACGGCAGCGACAGCGTCGATTTCTCGATCAGTGGCTATTCGTAGAACGATGTTACCATCACCCGGCCGTACGGTAAGACCGTTGTGAACTTCAAAGGCTCCGACGATTCCCTTGTTTTCGATCACGGCAGCAATGGATCGTTACGACTGAGCTTCGCCGATCACACCAGCGTGGATATTCGTGCCTGACGCAGCTTTGGCGTAGAGGGGTCCCGGCCATCCACGTGCCTTGCAGACGACAATAAAGTCGTGGATGACCGGGAACGCAGACAACTCTGGGCAGTCTGCGCAGGGCGGGCCGCCATGCCTTGGTATTGCCTTGGCATGACGGAAGAGGATCTTCAGCCGCCCCGCACCGGCGGCATCACGACCTCGTCACGCCGGCAGGTGCGGCGGTCGATTTCCTCGCAGGCGCGGAATTGCATGTCCTTGCTCAGGCAGATCCGCACCTCGCTCAGGCGCCGGCTCGAGCAGATCACCGAAATCGCCGAACTGTTCAGGCCCGGATTGATCTTGATGAAGGCAGCTTCGAGATCGCCGGGGGCGATGGTCTTCTGCTCCGACAATTGCAGGAATTCCTCGGGGATCTTCACCGCCGCGCGCGCCTTGCGGACACTCTCGAAATAGGCCCGCGCGCCAAGGCCCGAACAGGTGCCGTGCTTGTCCCACTCGTTGAAGATCAAACCGGGCGCCGGCATCAGGTCCAGCATCGAGGTCATGATGTTGCGATCGAGCCGCGGCGAGGGCCGCTGGCAATATTCGGGAAAGCCGCGCTCATATTGCGGCCACAGGCCGTGGACCACGAAGGAATAGGGCCGTTCGCACTGGACCTGTGAGCGCCCGCTATTGCCGCGCTCAGCCGCCGCCTCGCAGAACGAGGGTGACCACGAAAGGGCCAGGACATAAAAATCGAACTCGCCCGGGGCGTTCTGCCGGCGGTCCTGCGCGCACGCCATCCCGGCGGAGACGACAACAAACGCCAGCGAAATCAGAAGTCGCGAAATAATGATGGATCGGTGCATCGAACGCCCCTCTACTCGACTACCGGGAGCCTAAGCGGGGAACTGGAACATTTCAAGAACAAAATTGGGTGCCGCTAACGTCAGCCGCGGAGGCTGTCCAATCCGGCGCGGATCAGGGAATCAGGGCCGGGCAGCCCGGCAGCCAGGGCTGTAGGCCCAGTTGCGGTCAAGGCCGGTCACGCACCATTCGACGCCCTGGCCGAAGCCGGCAAAGCCGCCATCCTCGATGATCGAGTAGTGCACGGTGCGCATCTTGCCGTCGCTCAGCATCACGTCACCGCTGCAAAAGCGGCGCGGAATGTTGTCGGACTGCCAGGGCCGGAACGCGGTTTCGTGGATTCGGCCGAAGCCGGTGATCGTAAGCGCCGAATTCCAGAACTTGCCTTCCTTCTCCCGGAATTGCGACGTGATCGTCGTCAGCGCCCGCTCGCATTCGGCGACGCGGCCGTCATAGCGGGGGCCGAACAGGCCAAAATTCAGCTCCAATGGATTGGCGGCTTGGGCGGCCGGGCTGGAGGCCAGCAGGGCAAGCGCAGCCACCGGGCCAAGTGCTCTGGGGCCGAGTGCTCTCAAGGACATGAACAAGTTGCGCATGGGGAATCCGCCGGTAAGCCAACGCGCGAGACGGTGCCGCGAAGCCCTGACAACGTCAAGTGCAGCGCGGCAACACCTGGCAGCCAAGTCCGCCTCGTGCCTCGACTATTCTTTTCACGGCCATCGGCGCACACTATGGTGGGCTTCGAGCGAAATGGAGTCTGCGATGCGAAGAATTGTGGCCGCGTGCCTGATTGCCATGGGCGGGATGCTGGCGGGGGCGCCGGCGCAGGCGCAGTGGTGGGACATCGACACGGTGCCGCCGTTCAAGGGCAACGACACCGGCGGCATCATCGCCTATACGCTCGCGACGCAGGCCGATGCCCGCCAGCTCGCGGTCGATCACTGCGCCCGCTACGGCAAGGTGGTGAAATTCCTCGGCGTGCAGCCCAATTACGGCGGCTACGTTTCCTTTGCCTGCCGCTGGGTGCCTTATGGCGCCGCTGAGCGGCCGCTGCGCACGCTTTACTGAGCGACCTCTTCGGTTTTCCGCCTGGACATGTTTTTGCCATGCGAGGCGTTCACTTCGCGCGCGCACGATGTCGTGGAAGAATTCAGGGGAGTGCGCGCATGAGACGACTGCTTCTTGTGTCTTGTTCGGCCGTTGGTCTGCTTGCGCTGTTGCCGGTGAGCGGCGCCGTTGCCGTGGAGTTGCCGGTGCGCAAGGCCGGACTATGGGAGATGAAGGTACTGAGCGGCGGGTCCGTGCCCGAGATGACCATGCAGCAATGCACCGACGCGACCACGGACAAGGACATGGCCACCGCCATGTCGCCGGTGGCCAAGGATATCTGCTCCAAGCAGGACATCCAGAAAACCGCGACTGGCTATGCTACCGATTCCGTCTGCGGCGTCGCCGGCATGACGATCAAATCAAAGGCCGAGATCACCGGTGATTTCAATTCCGCCTACACCGTGAAATCGACTTCGCACACCGAGGGTGGGATGGCCGGCGGCCCGCGCGACAGCACCTCGACGATCGAGGCGAAGTGGCTCGGCGCCTGCAAGGCCGACCAGAAGCCCGGCGACATCATGATGCCCGGCGGCATGAAGATGAACGTCAAGGACATGCAAAAGCTGAAGGCGCTGATCCCGAAGCAGCCGGGGAAGTAGCGAGGCCGCAGAATCTGTCGCGGTGTATTGTCGTCCCTGCGAACGCAGGGACCCATACGCCGTGCCGTAAATTTTGAGAGCCGCTGTTCGATGGCTTTTGTTTAACAACCAAGCCCTGTGGTTATGGGTCCCTGCGTTCGCAGGACGACAGTTCGTAGGCCGGATGGAGCGCAGCGAAATCCGGGGCCGTGTTTAATCGGAGTGAGCGGCCCCGGATTGCGCTTCGCTCCATCCGGGCTACTGGTTCAATCCATTTTACCTACACCGGCACCCTTACAGTCGCCCTCAATCCGCCCATCGGGCTGTCGCCGAGCGTAATGTCACCGCCATGCGAGCGGGCGATGTCGCGGGCGATGGCGAGGCCCAAGCCCGTGCCGCCCTCGTCCTGGTTGCGGGCATCGTCGAGCCGCAGGAACGGCTTGAACACTTCCTCGCGCATATTGGCGGGAATGCCCGGCCCGTCGTCGTCGATCGTCACCGTCAGATAGCGGTGATCGCGGTGGCCGGTGATCGAAACCGTATTGGCGTGGCGCGCGGCGTTAGACACGAGGTTGGCGATGCAGCGCTTGAACGAGGCCGGTTTCACCGTCACGACGGGCAGGCCACGGAACACCACCGTTGCGGTATGGCCGTGGCGTTCTGCATCGTTGCGCAACTCTTCCAGCGCCATCGCCATGTCGGTCGGTTGCGCAACCTCGCCGCTGTCGCCGCGCGCGAACGAGAGATAGGCCTCCAGCATGCCGGCCATTTCGTCGACATCCTTGCGCATGCCGTCGACTTCAGGGCTGTCGCCGATCAAAGCGAGTTCGAGCTTGAAGCGGGTCAGGATGGTGCGCAGGTCGTGCGAGACGCCGGCCAGCATCGCCGTGCGCTGCTCGATCGAGCGCTCGACGCGCGCCTTCATTTCCAGGAACGCCTGCGCCGCCTGCCGCACTTCCCGTGCGCCGCGGGGACGGAAGTTCGGCGCCTCGCGGCCCTTGCCGAAGCTTTCGGCGGCTTCCGCCAGCCGCAGGATCGGCCTGATCTGGTTGCGCAGGAACAGCACCGCGACGATCAAGAGGATCGAGGAGGTGCCGAGCATCCAGAAGATGAAAATTTCCGAATTGGAGGCGTAGGCCGCGCTTCGCTCCGCGAACACGCGCATCACGGCGTCATCGAGCTGGATGCGTATTTCAACCAGATTGGACCTGCCGACGGTATCGATCCAGAACGGGCGGCGGATCTGGCGGCCGATCTGCGACGACAGGGTCTGGTCGAGCAGCGAGAAGAACGGCTTCGGCCCCGGCTGCGGCATGTCGCCGACCGGGAGAAAATCGACCACGAGCTGCAGCCGCTGCCCGACGAGGCGCAATTGCGCGCGCTCCTTGTCCTGCGGATAGAACTTGTAGACGTCGATCAGGCTGGCAATGTCCCGCACCACGGATGCCGACAGGCGCCGCGTCACCGTATTCCAGTGCCGCTCCATGAACACGAACGCCACGACCGTTTGCAGGATCACCATCGGCACGATCATGATCAGGAGCGCCCGGGCGTAGAGGCCGGTCGGCATCCAGCTCTTGAACGCGTTGCCCATCCAGCCATTGGCCCTGGAGACGCGTTGCGACGCATTGCGGATGAACGTCAGGCCGGTGTCGAGCGTGCTCATGAGCTGGCTCAGGGCGACGCGACCAGGCGATAGCCGATGCCGCGCACCGCCTGCAGGAACAGCGGATTGGCGGGGTCGCGCTCGATCTTGCGCCGCAGGCGGTTGATCTGCACGTCGACCGCGCGCTCGTTCACCGTGCCGCCGCCGGTCAGCGCCGCGCGCGGCACGGTTTCGCCGGGGCTGGCGGCCAGAATGCGCAGCATTTCGCGCTCGCGGTCGGTCAGATGGATGATCTCCTCGCCCTGGCGCAGTTCGCCGCGGTCGAGATGATAGACGTAAGGTCCGAACGCTATCTGTTCCAGCGCCTCCACCGGCGGCGGCGCGGAGCGCTTGAGGATATTGCCGATCCGCAAGATCAGTTCGCGCGGCTCGAATGGCTTGGCGACATAATCGTCGGCGCCGATCTGCAGGCCCTCGATCCGCGCCTCCGCCTCGTGGCGCGCCGTCAGCATGATGATCGGCACCGAGGACGAGGTGCGAATGAAGCGGGCCAGATCGAATCCGGTTTCGCCGGGCATCATGACGTCGAGGATCAGGAGATCGAAATGCAGGCCGAGCAGCTTTGCGCGCGCGTCGTTCGCGCTCGACGCGGTGGTGACGCGATAACCCTCGCCGGACAGAAACCGCGACAAAAGATCGCGGATACGGCGGTCGTCGTCGACCAGGAGGAGATGCGGGGCGTCGTCGGCCATTTGCCGCGGCGCGCGCGCGGTGGTTGCAGCGATGGTTACTCCTTGCGCCACGGTCACTCCCTTGGCTTCTTGCTGCCGGTCCCGAAGATCGCCTCTAACACCTTGTCGGGGTCGTCGCGATCGATCATCGCGCGCAGGAACTGGCTGATGACAGCGACGCCTTCGGGATTGATATCCCGGAGCGCGCTTGTGATGCGATCGGTCTGCAGCCCTGCGAGCTTTGCCACCAAGGCTTCGCCCTTGGGGGTGGCGTAAAGAAGGCGCTGTCGGCGGTCGTTATTGCCGGTCTTCTGGATGATGTAGCCCTCGTCGAGCAACTGCTTGAGCACCCGGCCAAGCGACTGCTTGGTGATGCGCAGGACGTCCAGGAGGTCGGCGACCTTGAGGCCGGGGTAGCGGTAGACGAAATGCATCACCCGGTGATGGGCGCGGCCGAACCCGAAAGCCTCGAGCTCATGGTCGGCGTCGCCCACGAAGTCGCGATAGGCGAAGAACAAAAGCTCGATGATGTCCCAGCGCATTTCACCGGCCCGCGGGCCGGGGGACGTGCCGGCGGCGGCTTGCGAATCGGGGTCGGCCGGGCCCCGTGAGAAATTTATGTCAGTCATGTTGACATATCTTGGGTTCAATGTTACAAAACTGCCAGCCACGACGAAACTTTAAGTCGTTTCGAGCTTGGTGACGTGTCAGGCAGCCGGAAAAAGCCAGCAATGGCGGCAACGGCCGCAAATGAACTACCGTGCGATTGTCGAGCGGCATATCGGCAAACATACTGGACTTCGGCATTCCGCAAAAGCATGTCGTCAGTCCAGACCTATTAAGCAAGCAGGCCAGTAGAGGCAGGCCGGCGCCAGAAATCGCGCCGATTCCGACAGCAAGGGCGGGAAGCAAGGGGATGAGTTTGAAATTCGAAATCCAGCCTGCGGCGAATCCGACTCCCGAGAACGAGCGCACGGCAAAGCTCGCCGACCCGGGCTTCGGCCGGATTTTCACCGATCACATGGCGATCGTGCGTTACAACCAGGCCAAGGGCTGGCACGACGCGCGCGTCGAAGCCCGCGCGAATTTCTCGCTCGATCCGGCCACAGCCATCCTGCACTACGCGCAGGAGATTTTCGAAGGCCTCAAGGCCTACAAGCGCGACAACGGCGTCAACCTGTTCCGCCCCGAAGCCAATGCAAGGCGCTTCCGGAACTCGGCTGAGCGCATGGCCATGGCGCCGGTGCCCGAGTCTCTGTTCATCGAAGCGGTCGAGCAGCTCGTGCGCATCGACAGCGCCTGGATCCCGGGCGGCGAGGGCAGTCTCTATTTGCGGCCCTTCATGATCGCGAACGAGGTCTTCCTCGGCGTGAAGCCATCGGCGGAATACATCTTCGCCGTCATCGCCTCGCCGGTCGGCTCCTATTTCAAGGGCGGACCTGCGCCGGTGTCGATCTGGGTGTCGGAAAACTACACGCGCGCCGCGATCGGCGGCACCGGCGCCGTCAAGTGCGGCGGCAATTATGCCGCGAGCCTGCGCGCGCAAGCCGAGGCCATCGAGCACGGCTGCGACCAGGTGGTTTTCCTCGATGCGGTCGAGCGCCGCTACATCGAGGAACTCGGCGGCATGAACGTCTTCTTCGTGTTCGACGACGGCTCGCTGCTGACGCCGCCGCTCGGCACGATCCTGCCGGGCATCACCCGCGATTCGATCATTGCGCTGGCAAAGGATTCCGGCACGCGCGTGCGCGAGGAGGCCTACACCATTGACCAGTGGCGCGCTGACGCCGCCAGCGGAAAGCTGAAGGAGGCCTTCGCCTGCGGCACGGCGGCCGTCATCTCGCCGATCGGCAAGGTGTGTTCCGCGGGCGGCGAGTTTCTGATCAGCGGCGGCGCGGCCGGCCCGGTCGCCATGGGGCTGCGCAAGAAGCTGGTCGACATCCAGTACGGACGCGCTGAAGACCCGCACGACTGGATCAGAAAGGTCCTGTGACCGGCGGCGGAATTATCCCGCCGCTTCCGTAGACAGATCACTTGAGCGCTGGGGTGCGTGCGTCTCGTTGAGCCGCGCGACGGCTGATGCGTGGCCAATTGAAGCAGTGTCAATCCGGGAGAGAGACCATGGGAGTTTCGTTCGACAAGATCGATGGCGTCATCTGGTACGACGGAAAGCTGGTGCCGTGGGCCGACGCCAACGTGCACGTTCTCACCCATGGCCTGCATTATGCGAGTTGCGTGTTCGAGGGCGAGCGCGCCTATGGCGGCAAGGTCTTCAAGAGCACCGCGCATTCCGAGCGGCTGAAGAACTCCGCCAACATTCTCGATTTCGAGATTCCGTATTCGGTGGTCGAGATCGACGCCGCAAAACAGCTCGTGATCGACAAGAACAATCTGCCGGATGCCTATCTCCGCCCGATCGCCTGGCGCGGTTCGGAAATGATGGGCGTCTCGGCGCAGACCAACACCATCCACCTCGCCATCGCTGCCTGGGACTGGCCGAGCTATTTCGATCCGGCCGAGAAATTGAAGGGCATCCGGATCGGCATGGCCGAATACCGCCGGCCCGATCCGGCAACGATTCCGGCGATGGCGAAGGCGTCCGGTCTCTACATGATCTGCACCATCAGTAAGCACAAGGCGGAGCGCCAAGGTTATGCCGACGCCATGATGCTGGACTGGCAGGGCCGCGTCGCCGAATGCACCGGCGCCAACATCTTCTTCATCCAGGACGGCAACATCCACACCCCGATCGCCGACTGCTTCCTCGCCGGCATCACCCGCGCCACCGCGATCGACCTCGCCAGGCGCCGCGGCATCGAGGTGATCGAACGACGCATCATGCCGGAGGAACTCGACGGCTTCTCCGAGTGCTTCATTACCGGCACCGCCGCGGAAGTAACCCCGGTGTCCGAGATTGCGAATTGGAAGTTCACGCCGGGCAAGATCTCCGAGCAGTTGATGGCGGACTATACCGCCGAAGTGCAGCCCAAGAAGGCCGCGGCGGCTTGAGGCCCCGGCTTCTTCCCTCGGCGGATCTCTTGATCTCCGGGTTCCGCTCCGGCCGCACGGTTCAACTGCGCCGATCACGGTGAGGTGCGGGGTCAGGGCTTCGTCGTCTGTCATGGTTGTTGAACTGGATAGAGGAACTCGGCTCATCGGAGCCGCGTTGGTGATGCCGAAGATTGACGAAGCATTCTCAGCCGGCAGCAGCATCCGCGACACCGCGCTGTGCAACCTGATCGGAGCGAACTGATTTTCAGGCGAAATGCGAAGCCATCATGGCCACGATCTTGGAGCGCTCAGGAAACGGGGCGGACAAGAGCAACACGGAGGGCACATGAGAAACATCGTGAACGAAGACGGCGAGATCATCGCCAAGGCAACGAAAGACGGTACACTGGTCGGCGGCCACCACCGCATCATAGTGGCGGGCAGCCTCAGTCAAAAACTGTTCTGGCAAGATACCGGCGAACCTGTGAAACTTGATGCCTTAATGCATCTAGTTTCTCATCGACATATAGCTTGATGCGTTCGCCGCGTTATTGAACGGCTTACTTCTTCTCGTCCTTCGGGGCCGGTGCACCGTCCTTGTCCCTTTTGATATTGCCCTTGGTTGCGCTCATGCCGGTGGTGTCCATCGAACCATCTGGCTTGGCGCCGTTCGTCGTTCCGGGCTTCTCCATGCCGGTCTGCGGAGCGGGGCCGGTATTCTGGGCAAAGGCCGAGCCGCACAGGAGCGTAAGAGCGGTGACGGTGATAAGCTTCTTCATAGATCTCTCCTTTGGAGACCTACAAATAATTCGGCGCGCAAAGTGTGGTTCCTGAATTGGCGGCTGCGGCGCGTCCCTTTTGCACCTCAAAGGCCAACACGCAGCAGTGAGACATCAAAAAGTCGCGGAGTAGCACTCCTCTTTGCCCTCTTCCCGTGCGGGAGTCGTGAACTCTTCAGCGTCTTTGTGCGACCAACTCCCCGAATTGCGGATAGAATTCGGTGCGTGAAATGGCAATAATGACTTCAGCCCTCTCAATATGCTCCAAATGCGTCATGGCGGCTGCCGTCTGGGCGGCCCTCGCGGTTCTCGACTCTCCCACGGCCGACCTCAGGGCCCAGGACCGTTCCCCGGTGATCGACCTTAGCTCCGGCAACGCGGAGATGAATGCTGCGATCGCAAAGGGGCGTGCCACCCTGCCGACGTTCTGGGCCTCCTACGACGCGCCAAAGCCGTCGGAGACCGGCCACTCCCTCAAGGTGCGTTTTCCGAATCCGAGGAATAATGGCGAGCACATCTGGATCGCCGAGGTGAAGAAGATCGCGGACGGCCGCTATTCGGGAAGGTTCGCCAACGCACCGCGCGATCTGCCCGGCAAGAAGGCAGGCGACGTGACCGAGTTCAAGGAGGCGGACATCTCGGACTGGATGTTCATGCGGAACGGCAAGATCGTCGGTGGCGAAACCATCAAACCGCTGCTGAAAGCAATGCCGAAGGCCGACGCCGACGCGCTTCGTGCGAGGATGGAATCCCCGTAAGGCCGGCCCAAGGGCAAGGCGGCGGCGTAAGGAACGCTATGGTCCAGATTGCAATCCGTCATGCCCGGCCATGACGAGGTCTAGTGTTGGCCGTGCGACATGGTTGCCCGACCGCGTCTTGGCTGGTACCAACGCCGCCCATGGCTGAAAAACCCAAAAAACCCCAGAAACTCCGCGCCCGCCTGCCGCGCGGGCTGGAAGATCGTGGCCCGGCGGCGATTGCCGCCACGCGCCAGATGGTCGAGAAAATCCGCGAGGTCTACGAGCGCTACGGTTTCGAGCCGGTCGAAACCCCGGCGATGGAGTTCACCGACGCGCTCGGCAAATTCCTGCCCGACCAGGACCGGCCGAACGAGGGCGTGTTCTCGTTCCAGGACGACGACGAGCAGTGGATCTCGCTGCGCTACGATTTGACTGCGCCGCTGGCGCGGTATGTGGCGGAAAATTTCGACGCGCTGCCGAAGCCATATCGCAGCTACCGCGCCGGCTACGTCTATCGCAACGAAAAACCTGGCCCCGGCCGCTTCCGCCAGTTCATGCAGTTCGACGCCGACACCGTGGGCTCCGCTTCGCCCGCAGCCGACGCCGAGATGTGCATGATGGCGGCGGATACGATGGAAGCGCTGGGTATTCCCCGCGGCAGTTATGTGGTGAAGGTGAATAATCGCAAGGTGCTGGATGGCATCATGCAGACTATCAATCTTGGCGGAGATGAACACGCGGGACGCCGGCTGACAGTGCTAAGAGCAATCGACAAGTACGATCGGCTAGGCTCTGATGGCGTCCGGCAACTACTTGGTGAAGGACGCAAGGACGAAAGTGGAGATTTTACCAAGGGCGCGGGCCTGGAAGACGGGGAAGCGCAGTCCCTAATTGACTATCTCTTCTTGCACTCTACCGCTCCGCAAGGAGGGTTGGTCGAATTGCTCTTGGAGAGATTTGGAGGCAATGCAACCGCTCGCGAGGGCATCGACGAGCTAGCCATGATCGAGCGGTTGGTGCTGGCAGGTGGATATGATGCTGATCGCATTTCCATCGACTCCTCCGTCGTCCGCGGACTCGAATATTACACCGGTGCAGTTTACGAGGTCGAACTCACGCTCGAAACCAGGGACGAAAAGGGTCGCCCCGTTCGCTTCGGTTCGGTCGGCGGCGGTGGCCGCTACGACGGGCTCGTCTCGCGGTTCCGCGGCGAGCCGGTGCCGGCAACTGGTTTTTCCATCGGTGTGTCGCGCCTGCAGGCCGCGCTGACGATGCTTGGAAAGGTCGACACGAGGCCGGCATTTGGTCCGGTAGTCGTCACGGTGTTCGGAGGAGAAATCGCTGACTATCAAAAGATGGTCGCGACGCTACGCAACGCGAATATCCGCGCCGAGCTGTATCTCGGAAATCCAAAACACGGCATTGGCCAGCAGATGAAATATGCCGACAGACGAAACGCGCCCTGCGCGATCGTCCAGGGGTCGGACGAAAGGGCGAACGGCAAGATCCAGATCAAGGATCTAATCCTTGGTGCGGGCCTTACCGAGATCAAGGACCGCGAAGAGTATTTGAAGAAGCAGGCCGAGGCTCAATACGAGGTCGACCAAGGCAAGCTCGTCGATGCCGTGCGCGAAGTGCTGGCACGCCATGACGTGAAGTGGGGATAGCTATTCATTCCAGGCGTCGTGCCCGGCCTTGTGCCGGGCATCCACGTCTTGTTTGATGGGGAGGATCGCGGACGGTCGGGGAGGGCTCGGCTATCGCGAGAAGAAAAGCAACGAGGAGACGAGAATGCCTGAGATTACCGTGAGCATGGCCGCCGGCCGCACCGACGAACAGAAGGCCGGCATGATGCGCGACATTACCCAGGCGCTGGTGAAGAACCTCGGCGTCGATGCCGATGCGGTGGTGATCCAGATCAACGAAGCGCCGCTGGCCCACAAGATGAAGGGCGGCAAGACATTTGTGGAGCGCGCGGCGGCGGCGAAGAAGTAGTGCAGCCTCTTTTCCTTCTCCCCTTGTGGGAGAAGGTGGCGGACGCAGTCCGCCGGATGAGGGGTTCTATCGGCGAATACGAATGCGAGAGATTCGCTCGCGGAGAGAGACCCCTCACCCGTCTCAATCGCGCGTTTCGCGCGATTGATCCACCCTCTCCCACAAGGGGAGAGGGGAAGGGAAGCAACCCATGGACGCACGCGACTTCATCAAGATCGGCATGAGTGCGGAGCGGACGCTGGTTGTGCCGGTCGAGCGCACGGTCGGGCATTTTGTGCCCGGCATGCCGATGGTCTATGCGACGCCGATGATGATCCTGGAAATGGAGATCGCCTCCAGCGACGCCATCAAGGATCATCTTCAGCCGGGTTGGATCACGGTCGGAACCGAGGTCGATATCCGCCATCTCGGCGCGTCGCTGGTCGGCGCGACGGTGCGGGCCACGGCTAAAGTCGTCGCAGTGGAGCGCCGCGTGATCCGCTTCGAGGTCGAAGCCTTCGAGGGCGAGCGCAAGATCGGCGACGGCCGCCACGCCCGCGGCCTCGTCAATGTCGAGATGTTTACCAAGCGGTTTGGGAGGAAATAGCCGCTTGCTCGGAGCCGTAGGGTGGGCAAAGCGTAGCGTGCCCACCATCAAGATCGGTGCTCGGTGATGGGTGGTGGGCACGGCGCAAGTGCGCCTTTGCCCACCCTACGATTTCATCTACTTCGCCAGTTCCTTCGACCGCTTCGTCGCCGCGGCGATGGCGCGGATCATCAGCGGCTGCATTCCGTTCTTGCCCATGAGCACTTCCAGCGCGGCCGCCGTGGTGCCGCCGGGCGAGGTGACGTTCTGGCGCAGCGTCGCGGAATCCTGTTCGGAGCGGTGCAGCAGTTCGCCGGAGCCGGCGACGGTTTCACGCGCGAGCTTGGTTGCGAGTTCCGCCGGCAGGCCGGCCTCGACACCGGCGCGCGCCAGTTCTTCGGCGAGCAGGAACACATAGGCCGGACCGGAGCCGGACACGGCGGTCACCGCATCCATCAGGCTTTCATCGTCGACCCATTCGACCGAGCCGGTGGCGCGCAGCAGCGCATCGGCGGTGGCGCGCTGCGCGGCACTGACATTCTTCGCCGCGACCGCAACCGTGATGCCGCGGCCGATCGCGGCCGGCGTGTTCGGCATGGCGCGAACCACCATGCCGCCGCAGACCTGTTCCAGCACAGCTATGGGCGTGCCCGCCATGATCGAGACGACCAGCGTGCTCGGTCCGACGAGCTGCTTTAGCGCCGGACCCGCTTCGCGGAACATCTGCGGCTTCACGGCGACCACCAGCGTATCGGCCGTGCCGGCGTCTTTCGGATTGAGACGGACGCCGTTAGCGGCGAGCGCCTTGATGTCGTCGGACGGGAACGGCTCGATCACCACGACGCGCTTGGCGTCGAGGCCGCCGGCCAGCCATCCGGTCAGCATCGCGCCGCCCATCTTGCCGGCGCCGGCGAGCGCGATGGTGCCGTGGAGGTTTTGAAGTGCGTTGGTGTTCAAGGCGTCACCACAAATGCTGCCGTCGTCCCTGCGAACGCAGGGACCCATAACCACAGGCGTTTTTAGTGAAGCGAAGACCGAGCGACAAGCATTTTACCCGAACACTGGCGCCGCGGCGTATGGGTCCCTGCTTTCGCAGGGACGAACCCGCGTGTGTGGAAGCAGCGACCCCTACGCCTCGCCCTCGGTATCGAACATCGCCGCGCTCATCGCCTCCGGGGCGGTCTTCCCGGCCCAGATCACGAACTGGAACGCGGGGTAATAGCGCTCGCAGGCGTGGATGGCGCCGGCCAGCATAACCTCGCACTGTGCGGCCGAGGCGGTCAGCCCGCCCGGCAGCACCAGCGCCTGCCGGTACATGATCATGCCGGTGTGGGTCCAGATGTCGAAATGGCCGACCCATAATTGCTCGTTGATCGCCGCGATCAGCCGCTGCACTTCGGCGCGGCGCGCCGGCGGAATCTTCATGTCGAAGGCGGAGGCCAGGTGCAGCGCCTCTATCTCGGCCATCCAGGTGAAGGAGAGCTGATAGTCGGTCCAGTTGCCCTTGGAGACGATGGTGACTTCGTCTTCGCCGGAGCGTTCGAACGCCCAATTGTTCTCGGCGGCAATGTCCTCGACCGCCGCGAGTGGGTTGTTCCGGGAATCGATAATGCCTTCGAGGAGGGACATGCCGTCTCGACCTTATTTTTGAATTCTTCTGATACGCACGCGGAGCACGGCGCGTTGAACTGATGCGTCGGCGCCGACTGCAATTCCCCGATCGCTGATCATCCCGGGGCCTGCCGAGGCTCAAGTGATGTGATTTGCGGAATCCGCGCAACTGACCCCTGAGTCCGTCCACAGGCCAAAGCGGCGTCGTCCACAGCAGATCGCGGCCACAGTTATTAATTTGAGAACAAACCGGAATCGGATTCGAGCGTCGCGGAGTCCGGCGGCCGGAGAAATCGGGCCGGTCAGCCACAATGGTTAATAGATCGCTAAATGGTTAATAGATCGCTAATTTCCTTTGAATGGTCTTATTTCGCCTCCCGCCGCCGATACGCTCATGCTGAGGGCAGAGGCCGGTTCCCGTCCGTAGTGCGCGCCAAGCCGGAAAGAGACACGCGAGACGCATGCTGCAACGCGCGGCTTTGAAGATCGCCCTTCATCGATCAGGTGGCTTGACGTACCGGCGGATACGCCCCGGGCTACTTCTCGCGCGCAACCGTGAATGTATCGCCCTGCTTCTGATCTCGCAGAGACCCCTTCGCAAATTGTGCGTTAACACCGGTCCGCTAGCGGCGGCCGCCTTACTCCGGCTTGAGGCTGCCGGTGCGAACCACCTTGCCCCATTTCTCGGTTTCGTCTGCGATCAGCCTGCCGAAATCGGCCGGTGAGCCCGGCATCGGCTCGCCGCCGATCGCGGCAAGCCGGGCCTTCATGCCGCCATCGGCGATGGCCGCATTGATTTCCTTGTTGAGCTTTTCGACAATTTGGGCCGGGGTGTTTTTCGGCGCGGCGAAGCCGTACCACTGGCTCGCTTCATAGCCCGGCACGGAATCCGCCACGGTCGGAACCTCCGGCAGATCCCGCATGCGCGCAGCTGTCGTCACCGCGAGCGCGCGCAGCTTGCCGGTCTTGATATGATCGGCGGTGCCGGGCGCAGCCGCAAACAGGATCTGCACCTGGCCGCCGAGCAGATCCGTCAGCGCCGGGCCCTGGCCGCGATAGGGGACGTGGACCATGTCGACGCCGGTCATCATCTTGAACAACTCGCCCGCCATGTGCGGCGCGCTGCCGCTGCCGGCCGATGCCATGTTGACCTTTCCCGGATTGGCTTTGGCGTAAGCGATGAATTCGGCCAGCGTCTGCGCGGGCACCGAGGGGTGGACCAGCACCACCATCGGCACGCGGATGACGCCTGCGACCGGTGCGATATCGCGGACAAAGTTGAAGTTCAGTTTCTCGTAGAGCGAGGCGTTGACCGCATTCGGGACCGTTGCCAGCAGCAGCGTGTAGCCGTCGGGTGCGGCGTTCACGACCGCCTCGGTGCCGATATTGCCGCCCGCGCCGGTGCGGTTCTCGACCACGAAGGGCTGCCCGAGATGGTCGGCCAGCCACTGACCGATCAGGCGCGCGGTGATGTCAACGCCGCCACCGGCGGCGAAGCCGGCGACGATTTTCGTCGGCCGCGTCGGATAATCGAGCGCGAATGCCAGTCGCGGCAAGGCGGGTGCAGCGATGAGCGCGCCGGCGAGTTTGAGGAAATTCCGGCGAGGAAGAAATTTCATGCTGAGCGCCCCCTGTTGGCAGCAAGCCTATCCCAATTGCCGCGGCCCGAGTAACGGCCATCAGCGGATCACGCGTGTGCGCCCTGTTCCGGCGGCATGCAGACATGCCGATTCCCCATGCCAAAGGTGCTTGCTGACGCCCGGGCGTTGGTCATATCCTTGGGGCAGGTCGTCCATTCCGGGCGGCCGATGTTCTCAGGGCGGGGTGAAAATCCCCACCGGCGGTAAGGGTGACGTAGCCCAAGCCCGCGAGCGCCTTCCTCTCCCTGCGGGAAGAAGGGTCAGCAGATTCGGTGCGATTCCGAAGCCGACGGTTACAGTCCGGATGAAAGAGAACGGTTTGCGGCGGCCTTCGCACGTTTTCGCGTGGGCCGGCGTCGTTCCGTATGCCCTGATTCTGGTCCTGAAAGAGGAAAGCCATGAATCAGATGTTGCAAGAGCCTGAAGTCCAATCCCAACCCCAAACGATCGAAGCGAGCCACGTCCCTGACGTGCCCGAGCGTCCGCCGGCGCCGGTGCATCCGCGCTTCGTCAAGCCGCAGCGCGTCGCCTTCGTGCAGTCGTCGTGGCACCGCGACGTGGTCGAGGAATGCCGCATCGCGTTCCTCGAAGAGATCGAGGCGCGCCATATCTCGCGCGCGCAGGTCGATCTGTTCGAGGTGCCGGGTTCGTTCGAAATACCCTTGCATGCACAACTGCTCGCCAAGACGCGGCGCTACACCGCGATCGTGGCCGCGGGCCTCGTCGTCGACGGCGGCATCTATCGCCACGAATTCGTCGCCGACACCGTGATCAAGGCGCTGATGGACGTGCAGCTCAAGACCGAGGTGCCGATATTCTCCGCGGTGCTGACGCCGCAGCAATTCCACGACAGCGCGGTGCATCACGACTTCTTCCGCAAGCATTTCGTCATCAAGGGCATCGAGGTCGCGGAAGCCTGCGCTGACACGCTGCACAGCCTGGAACGGCTGCGTGGCCAGGTGGCGGCTGGGATCGTGGCGTAAGCCCCTCACGATCAGCCAATTGTCATTCCCGCCGCCGGACCTATAAACTCGGCGGCGGGAGGAGGCACGCCCGTGGAGACGGGCGGCCGAGACGATCATGTTCGAAGGACACGATCCCTATCTCGTCGCGCTCTCGGTGGTGATCGCGATTCTGGGAGGATACACCGGCTTCGGCCTCGCCGCGCGCATCCGCGGGACGCCGGATGCCAGTCATCGCCTGTTGCTCGCAGGCGCCGCATTCTTTCTCGCCATCGGCATCTGGACCATGCATTTCGTCGGCATGCTGGCGGCGCCGCTGCCGGCGGGTGCCGTCTATCTGGTGTTGCCGACCATCGTGTCGTTCCTGATCTGCGCGCTGGTCGTGGGGATTTCCCTGTTCTTCGTCAGCGTCGGCGAGCCTTCGATGCTGCGCGTGGTTTCCTCGGCGGCGCTGCTCGGAGTGGGGATCGCCAGTATGCACTATGTCGGCATGCATGGATTGTCGGGCAATTTTACCATGACGCATGACGCCGCCATGGTCGTGCTGTCGGTCCTGATTGCGATCGCCACCGCTTATGGCGGCCTGCGTGCATTCCTGGCGCGGCAGGGCGGCGTGCAGCTCGCGCTGAGCGCGGTCGCTTACGGCTTCGCGGTGTCGGGCATGCACTACACCGCGATGGCCGGCATGCATCTGGTTCCGGCGCCGCAAGGATCGCATCACCACGTCGAAGGGTTGACCGCGTCGTCGCAAATGCTGTCGCTGGTCGTGGCGCTGCTGTGCTTTGTGATTGCGGCGGGCTTCCTGTTGTCGCTGGTGCCGGACCCACGCAAGAAGGCCGCCGCGACGATAGATGTGGTCGCCGCCATTCCCGGCGCAGTCGTCCCCGAGGCCGCCGTCCTCGTTGCAACTATCCCGCCGGCGGACTCCAGCGCCGCCTCGACCAGCCCGCGGCTCCGGCCGACGCCGCTCGGTGGCATCGGCCAACCGCCCCGCGCCGCACCCGCGCCACGGTTGCCGGTCGAGGGCGCCGACGGCACCCATTTCATCGATACCGCCGACGTCAGGAGCGTCCGGGCCGACGCTCACTATACAAAGGTCCACGACGGCACCCGGGAGCGGATGTGTCCGTGGTCGATCTCGGAGGCCGAAGCCCAGCTCGACCCTGGACTGTTCGTCCGGGTGCACCGCAGCCACATCGTGGCGATGGCCCACGTCACTTTCGTCCGAAAGGAAGGCGATGGCGCGATCATCGAACTCGACGGCCCATCGCCGCACCGGGTGCCGGTGAGCCGGGCCAAGATCGCCGAGGTGAAGGCCCGCCTTGGTCTCGCGCGACGCCACGCATAGCGCCTCATTGATCCGTTAGGTCGTAGAGCCTGACGCATTTCGTGCGCGGTTACCCGCATTTCGTGCGATTTTCCCGACCTGGTGCCCCCACGATTGCGCTTTAGAACGGCTCCAATCAGCTTCGCCTCCAACGTCCGAAAAGGGCGAGTGGAGGAGACACATGATTCCTGGCCCATTCAGCTATCACCGGCCGGCGACCGTGGCCGATGCGGTGAAACTGCTCTCGACCCTGGGTGATGAGGCCCGTCCGCTGGCCGGCGGCCACAGCCTGGTTCCCATGATGAAGCTCAGGCTCGCGAGCCCTGAGCACCTGGTCGATCTGCACGGCGTCGCCGGGCTCAAGGGCATCCGCCGCGACGGCAACACAATTGTGATCGGCGCGATGACCACCCAGCACGAATTGCTGGCGTCCGACGAGATCGGCAAGTCCTTGCCCATTCTGGACGAAACCGCGCTTCTGATCGCCGATCCCCAGGTTCGCTACCGCGGCACCATCGGCGGCAATGTCGCCAATGGCGATCCCGGCAACGACATGCCGGCGCTGATGATGACGTTGGGGGGGAGCTACCGGCTTGAAGGCAATGCCGGCGGCCGCGACGTCGCAGCATCGGAGTTCTATCAGGGCGCCTACTTCACCGCGCTCGAGCCTGGCGAACTCCTGACCGCGATCTCCATCCCGGTCCCGCCGGTCGGTCACGGCTATGCTTACGAAAAACTCAAGCGCAAGGTGGGCGACTATGCCACGGCCGCCGCCGCCGTGGTGCTGACGATGGCAGGCGGCAAGGTCGCCACCTGCCAGATCGGCCTGACCAACCTTGCCGAAACGCCGCTGCTCGCCGAAGACGCTGCGAAAGCGGTGATCGGCACCAGCCTAGATCCGGCCACGCTGAAGAAGGCTGCCGCCGCCGCGGAAGCGATCATGTCGCCGGCCGCGGACGCCCGCGGCCCCGTCGAATACCGCAAGCATGTCGGCGGCATCATGGTGATGCGCGCGCTGCAGCGCGCCGCCGGCCGCGCAAGCTGAGAGGGGATCACAAAATGGCAAAAACCCATATCACCATGAAGGTGAACGGCGCCGAGGTCGAAGGCCTCGCCGAACCGCGCACGCTGCTGGTGCATTTCATCCGCGAAAATCTCTCGCTCACCGGCACCCATATCGGCTGCGAGACCACCCATTGTGGCGCCTGCACCATCGATATCGACGGTATGTCGGTGAAGTCCTGCACCATGTTCGCGGTGCAGGCAGAGGGTTCCGACATCACCACCATCGAAGGCATGGCCAGTGCCGACGGTTCGCTGTCGGCGCTGCAGGAAGGTTTTCGGATGATGCACGGCCTGCAATGCGGCTTCTGCACGCCCGGCATGATTTTGCGCGCGCACCGGCTGCTCCAGGAGAATCCGTCTCCGAGCGAAGAAGAAATCCGGATGGGCATTTCAGGCAATATCTGCCGCTGCACCGGCTACCAGAACATCGTCAGGGCCATTCAATATGCCGCTGCCAAGATCAACGGCGTCGAATTCAGGGAGGCTGCGGAATGAACGACATGACTCCCACGCGGGAACAACGCGAAGCCAAACTCGAAGGCATGGGCTGCAAGCGCAAGCGGGTCGAGGACATCCGCTTCACGCAAGGCAAGGGCAGTTACGTCGACGACCTGAAGCTGCCGGGCATGCTGCACGGCGATTTTGTCAGATCGCCGCACGCCCACGCCCGCGTCAAGAAGATCGACGACACCGAGGCGCTGAAAGTGCCGGGCGTGCTCGCGGTCATCACCGCCGAGACGCTGAAAACCGTCAACCTCGCCTGGATGCCGACGCTTGCCGGCGACGTGCAGATGGTGCTGGCCGACGGCAAGGTACTGTTCCAGAACCAGGAGGTCGCCTTCGTGGTCGCGACCGATCGCTACGCGGCCGATGACGGCATCAATAAGGTCGTGGTCGAATACGAGCCGCTGCCGGTCGTGATCGACCCGTTCAAGGCCATGGACGCCGACGCCCCGGTGCTGCGCGAAGACCTCGCCGGCAAGACCACGGGCGCGCATGGCCCGCGCAAGCACCACAACCACGTCTTCGAGTGGACCGTCGGCGACAAGGACCTGACGGACGCCGCCTTCCGCAAGGCGGAGGTGACGATCAAGGAAATGATCTCCTATCACCGTACCCATCCGTCTCCGCTGGAGACCTGCCAGTGCGTCTGCTCGTTCGACAAGATCAGGGGGGAGCTGTCGATCTGGGGCACCTTCCAGGCTCCGCATGTGATCCGCACGGTCGTAGCGCTGATCGCCAAAATTCCGGAACACAAGATCCATGTGATCTCGCCCGACATCGGCGGCGGTTTCGGCAACAAGGTCGGCGCCTATCCCGGCTATATCTGCGCGGCGGTCGCTTCGATTGTGACGGGCAAACCCGTCAAGTGGGTCGAGGATCGCATCGAGAACCTGACCGCGACATCGTTCGCGCGCGACTACCACATGACGACCGAGATCGCCTCCACGAAGGAGGGCAAGGTGACGGGCCTGCGCGTTCACGTGCTGGCCGATCACGGTGCGTTCGACGCCTGCGCCGATCCCTCGAAATGGCCGGCCGGTTTCTTCAACATCGTTACGGGATCGTATGATTTCCCGACCGCGCATCTTTCGGTCGACGGCATCTACACCAACAAGGCGCCGGGCGGCGTCGCCTATCGCTGTTCGTTCCGCGTCACCGAAGCAGCGTACTGTATCGAGCGCGCGATGGATATTCTGGCGCAGAAGCTCGGCATGGATCCGGCGGAGTTGCGTCTGAAGAATTTCATCAAGGCGGAGCAGTTCCCGTATCACTCTGCACTCGGTTGGGAATACGATTCCGGCGATTACCACACCGCCATGCGCAAGATGATGGAATCGGTCGACTACGCCGGTCTGCGAAGGGAGCAGGCGGCGCAGCGCGCGGCGTTCAAGCGCGGCGAGACCCGCGAGATCATGGGCCTCGGCGTGTCGTTCTTCACCGAGATCGTCGGCGCCGGCCCGTCGAAGAATTGCGACATCCTGGGGATTGCGATGTTCGATTCCTGCGAAATCCGCATGCATCCCACCGGTGCGGGCATCGCCCGCGTCGGCTCCAAGAGCCAGGGCCAGGGTCACGAGACAACCTGGGCCCAGATCATCGCGACCGAAATCGGCATTCCCGCCGACGACATTATGGTCGAGGAGGGCAATACCGATACCGCGCCTTACGGGCTCGGCACCTACGGATCGCGTTCGACGCCGGTGGCGGGCGCCGCGATCGCCATGGCCGCGCGAAAAATCCGGGCCAAGGCGCAGATGATCGCGGCCTACAAGCTCGAGGTGCATGAGGACGACCTCGAATGGGATATCGACGGCTTCCGCGTCAAGGGTCTGCCGGAGAAGACGATGTCGATGAAGGACATCTGCTGGGCGGCCTATAATTCGGTGCCGCCGGGCATGGAGCCGGGGCTGGAGGCGGTGAGCTACTACGATCCGCCCAACATGACCTATCCGTTCGGCGCCTATATCTGCGTGATGAACATCGACGTCGATACCGGGGTCTACAAGGTCAGGCGCTTCTATGCGCTCGACGATTGCGGCACCCGCATCAACCCGATGATCATCGAGGGGCAGGTGCATGGCGGATTGACCGAAGCCTTCGCGATCGCGATGGGCCAGGAGATCCGCTACGACGACGAAGGCAATGTGGTCACCGGCTCGTTCATGGATTTCTTCATGCCGACCGCCGTCGAGACGCCGCATTGGGAGACCGACTTCACCGTCACGCCGTCGCCGCATCATCCGATCGGCGCCAAGGGCGTCGGCGAGAGCCCGAATGTCGGCGGCGTGCCGGCGTTCTCCAACGCCGTCAATGATGCCTTCTCGTTCCTGGGGAGCACCCACATCCAGATGCCGCATGACTACTGGCGCAACTGGAAGGCGGCGAAGAATCTGGGAGTGTTTGCCTAAGCAATGAGGAATCGTGACGAGATCGCGCAAGCGCTGGCGATATCAGGCTATATCGCCGACGGCGAACTCGCGACTGCGATCTCGCTGATGCAATTGTTGCGACGCCCGCTGCTGCTGGAAGGCGAGGCGGGCGTCGGCAAGACCGAAGTGGCGAAAGCGCTGGCTTCCGTGCACGCGACCGAGCTGATCCGCCTGCAATGCTACGAGGGGCTCGATCAATCGGCTGCGCTGTACGAGTGGAACTACCAGCGGCAATTGCTGTCGATCCAGGCGCATCGCGGCGATAACCCCGATGATGTCGAGCACCAGATCTTCTCGGAAAAGTACCTGCTGGAACGGCCGTTGCTCGCGGCGATCCGCCGCGACAAGCCGCCGGTGCTGCTGATCGACGAAATCGATCGCGCCGACGACGAGTTCGAGGCGTTCCTGCTCGAACTATTGTCGGACTTCCAGGTCTCGATCCCCGAACTCGGTACGATCAAGGCAACCGCGATTCCGCATGTGGTGCTGACCTCGAACGGGACGCGCGAACTCTCCGACGCGCTGCGCCGCCGCTGCCTCTATCACTATGTCGACTATCCCGATGTCGACCGCGAGGCGCGCATCATCATGGCGCGGATCGATGGCGCCAGCGCATCGCTGTCGCTGCAGATCGCGCGGATGGTCGAAGGCATCCGGAAAGAGGAGCTGCGCAAGGTGCCGGGTGTCGCGGAGACGCTGGACTGGGCGGCAGCCCTGGTCGGCCTCGACGTCCGCGATTTGCACGACGCGCCCGAGACGGTGCACGAGACGCTGATGTGCCTGCTCAAGACCCATGAAGACAAGTCGCGGGTCACGCGCGAGGTCAGCGAACGCCTGTTGGGGAGGGTCGCATGAGCTGTTGCGGCACCAGTCCCGGTTACGAAGAGCTTGACGAGGTCTCGCGCCTTGTCTCGTCAAGGCTCGCCGCGTTTCTCAAGACCCTGCGCGACAGCGGATTCGCCGTGGGCCTTGCCGAAGGCCAGGACGCGGCGGAACTGATGACGGCCGGCTACGCGGCCAAATCGGGTCTGTTGCGTTCGGCGTTCAAGCATCTGTTCTCGGCGCGCAAATCCGACTGGGAAAAATTCGACGGCATCTTCGACGCGTTCTGGCTCGGCAAGCGCGTGCGGTCGCGGTCGATCACATCTGGCTCGTCGAAGGCCGCGAACAATCCGTCGCTCAAGACTCTGGCTGACAGCCGGCGCTCCAGCGGCGAAACGGCGATGGATCAGGCTCCATCCACCGACGATGCCGGTGCCGATCGCGCCGGCGAAGGCCGCATGGAAGGGGCCTCACGTGCCGACAATCTGGCCGAGGTGGATTTCCGTAAACTGGCCGATCCCGCGCAAATCGAGCAGGCGCATGAAGCGGCCGCGCGGCTGGCGCGGGCGATGCGCACCCGGCTGACCCGGCGCGACCTGGCGCGGCGCCGCGGCTACCGACTCGATCTGCGCCGGACCATTCACGGCAATATCAGCCATGGCGGCGTCCCGATCGACCTCGTCAATAGGCAGCGCAGGGATAAGCCGTTGCGGCTGGTCATCCTGCTCGATGCCTCCGGCTCGATGAGCATGTACACCGGCGTGTTCCTGCGTTTCATCCGCGGCATCCTCGATGAGTTTCGCGAGGCCGAGGCATTCCTGTTCCACACGCGGCTGGCGCACGTGTCAGATGCGATGAAGGAAAAGGACGCTGCGCGCGCACTCGATCGGCTCTCGATCATGGCGCAGGGCGCCGGCGGCGGCACGAGGATAGGCGAGAGCCTGCAGACATTCAACCGCTGGCACGCCGCGCGGGTGATCCATTCGCGCACCGTCGTGATGATCGTGTCCGACGGCTACGAGACCGGCGACGCCGCGCTATTAGGCCGCGAGATGGCGGCGCTCGGCCGCCGCTGCCGTCGCATCGTCTGGCTCAACCCGATGATGGCGTGGGAAGGTTATGCGCCTGTTGCCGCCGGCATCAAGGCGGCGCTTCCGCATGTCGATCTCTATGCGCCGGCCAATACGCTGAAAAGCTTGACCGCGCTCGAACCCTATCTGGCAAAGCTTTGATGGAGCGATCGATGACGGCGCATGTTGAAGTGATGGATCTGGTCGCGCAGATGAAATCCGCCGAGCAGCCGTTCGTGCTGGCGACCGTAGTGCGCACTGTGTCGGTGACGGCGGCGAAACCCGGCGCGAAGGCGATCATTCGCCCGGACGGCGCCATCGTCGCAGGCTGGATCGGCGGCGGCTGCGCGCGGGGCGCGGTGCTCAAAGCCGCGCGCGAAGCGCTGCTGGACGGGGAGCCGCGCATGGTGTCGGTGCAGCCCGAAAATCTCCTCGCCGAACTCGGCGTCAAGCCGGGCGATAATCGCGAGGGCATCCGCTTCGCCAGCAACATGTGTCCGAGCAAGGGCACCATGGATATCTTCGTCGAGCCGGTGCTGCCGCATCCCTCGCTGGTGATCTTCGGCGCAAGCCCGGTTGCGATGTCGCTGGCCGCGCAGGCCCGCCAGCTCGGCTATCACGTCACGCTGGCTGCGCCGGCTGCGGATATCGCCGCCGAGCCAGATGCCCATGTCATCGTCGACGGCTTCGCGCCCCGTTACCTCAACGAAGCCCGGCGTTTCGTCGTGGTCTCGACCCAGGGCAAGGGCGATGAGGCCGCCTTGCGCGCGGCGCTCGCCATCAAGGCCGAATATCACGCCTTCGTCGGCAGCCGCCGCAAGATGGCGGCGCTGCGCGAAAAGCTCGTGGCCGGCGGATCGGAGGCGGCCGCGATCGATCGCGTCAAGGCGCCGGCCGGGCTCGATCTCGGTGCGATCACGCCGGAGGAGATCGCAATGTCGATCCTCGCCGAAATCACCATCGAGCGCCGGCGCGGCCAGCGCGCGACCAATCCCGCAGCGAGTAAGGACTGACCATGCAGATGAACGACAGCCAGCGCATCCCGGCTTCGAAGGAAGCGGTCTGGGCGGCGCTCAACGATCCCGAGATTTTGAAGCAATGCATCCCCGGCTGTCAGTCTCTCGACATGTCTTCACCCACCGAGATGACCGCAACCGTCGTGTTCAAGGTCGGACCCGTGAAGGCGACGTTCGGCGGCAAGGTGACGCTGTCCGATCTCGATCCGCCCAACAGCTACCAGATTTCAGGCGAGGGTTCCGGCGGCGTCGCCGGCTTTGCAAAAGGCGGCGCCGCGGTGCGCCTCGAAGCGGAAGGACCCGACGTGACGGTGCTGCACTACGACGTCGACGTGCAGATCGGCGGCAAGCTCGCCCAGCTCGGCGCGCGGCTGATCGATTCCACGGCCAGAAAACTGGCGGGGGAATTCTTCAAGTCGTTCGGCGAGGTGGTTGGAAAGACCGTCGCAGCCGGCGTCTAGCGCCGGGAATCATCTCCCGATTCGGACCGGCTTTCGCTATGCTGGCGCCAGTCGTGTCATTGGATGGGAGCGCGCGGACGTCATGGCCGAACAGAAATCTTCCGATTGGCTCGGCCTATCCGGCCGTGTTTGCGTGGTGACGGGTGGCGGTGGCGGGATCGGTCGCGCCACTGCTCTCAGTTTCGCCAAGGCCGGCGCGCGTGTCGCCGCCATCGATCTCGATGAACGCGGTCTCGAGGTGACGCGCGCCGAACTCGGCGCCGACCATGTCATAGCCCGCTGCGATACGACTGATGTCGAGAGCGTCACCGCCGCGTCCGCGACGATCGAAAAATCGCTGGGGCCGTGCCAGGTGCTAGTCAACACCGCCGCCGTGTTGCGTCCCGGCGCGCTCGACACCCTGTCGCTTGCCGAATGGAACGCCGTTCTCTCCGTCAACCTGACCGGCTACTTCGTCTGCGCGCAGGTCTTCGGCCGGCAGATGCGTACGCTGGGCCGCGGCAGCCTGGTTCACGTGGCGTCGATCGCGGGCAGCAACGCGCAGGGGCAGAGCGGCGCCTACAGCGTCAGTAAGGCAGGCGTGATCATGCTTTCGCGCCAGCTTGCGAATGAGTGGGGCCCGCACGGCATCCGCAGCAACGTCGTCAGCCCCGGCATGGTGATCACGCCGATGAGCCAGTCATTTTACGATACGCCCGGTGTCACCGAGCGGCGCGCCGCGGTGGTGCCGATGCGGCGGGTCGGCATGCCGCAGGATATGGCTGACGCGATCCTGTTCCTCGCCAGCGACCGCGCGTCCTATGTCAATGGTGACGAGATCACCGTCGACGGCGGCTACGCCAATATGCTGATGAATTTGGTGCCGCGGCCGGGATTTGAGTGAGGTGCTGTAGTGCCGTAGGGTGGGCAAAGCGAAGCGTGCCCACCATCTATCCCGGAGCATCATCGTGAATGGTGGGCACGCTGCGCTTTGCCCACCCTACAAGCCTGCCTTAATCGAACAGGCTCGACACCGATTCTTCCGACGCGGTGCGGCTGATCGCTTCCGCGATCAGCGGCGCGATCGACAGCGTGCGGATGTTGGCGGCATTGGTGACCGCCTCGGTCGGCAGGATGGAGTCGGTGATGACGAGTTCCTTCAGCCGCGAGCCGGCGATGCGCGCCGCTGCGCCGCCGGACAGCACACCATGGGAGATATAGGCGTAGACTTCCTTGGCGCCGTTGGCGATCAGCGCGTCGGCGGCATTCACCAGCGTGCCACCGGAATCCACGATGTCGTCGACCAGGATGCAGGTGTAGCCGGCGACCTCGCCGATCACGTTCATGACTTCGGATTCGCCGGCGCGTTCGCGGCGCTTGTCGATGATCGCGAGCGGGGCGTTGATGCGCTTGGCGAGGCCGCGGGCGCGTGCCACGCCGCCGACATCGGGCGACACCACCATGAGGCTGGTGAGGTCGGAGCGTTCCTTGATATCCCGCACCATCACCGGCGAGGCATAGAGGTTGTCGGTCGGAATATCGAAGAAACCCTGGATCTGTTCGGCGTGCAGATCGAGCGTCATCACCCGGTCGACGCCGGCGCGGCTGATCAGATTGGCCACCAGCTTCGCCGAGATCGGCGAGCGCGAACCGACTTTGCGGTCCTGCCGGGCGTAGCCGAAATAAGGGACCACCGCGGTGATACGGCGCGCCGACGCCCGGCGCAGCGCATCGGTGATGATCAGCAATTCCATCAGATGGTCGTTGGCGGGAAACGACGTCGACTGGATGATGAAAACGTCGGAGCCGCGGACGTTTTCCTGGATCTGGACAAAGATTTCCATGTCGGCGAAACGCCGCACCACGGCCTTGGTCAGCGGTAGGCGAAGCCAATTGGCGATTTCCTGCGCCAGGGCAGGATTGGAATTGCCGGCGACCAGCTTGATCGAGCCGTTTTTGGCCGCCATCAACGCTTCTCCTCGCGCCTTGCTGGATACGACGTTCAGCATATCGAGAAACCCTCGGGAACCAGCGTGTTTTGGTGAGCGAGGAGATATCAGGCGGGTGGCTCGGCTGGCAACCCGTAGACGTCGTTTTCCCGGTCAAAAATCGGCCAATACGGGACTTTACGGGGCCGATTATTGGGCGCTGAAACTGAGCGCGGCTACGCCCGGTGCATCCTGGGCGGGCACCGCCGCCTCCGCACTCGCCACCGCGGGACCGCGGCGGTCGGGGGCAGGTGCAGGTGCCGCATCCGGGCTCCCATTGACCATGCCCGAGAGACCGCTGAGGCCGGCCTGCGCGATTTTCCTTAAGACGAGGTCGTCGGCCGCCGCCCAGGCGTCGCGTCCGGCCTTGCCGGCCGCTTCTTCGCCGGAAAGCCGCAGTGCACGCTGCTGGTTGTTGTCGTAGACGTCCCACACCCAGGCGATCACGGTTTTGCCACGAACCACCTGCGCCGACAGATAGCTGCGCACGCGGTAGGAAGCCCCGCCTTCGCGCGAGACGATCGACAGGTTGCGCAGCTTCGATTCGCTGTCGAGCACGCCGACCATCCGGTCGAACACCTGCGGCGGCGGACCGTCGATCGATTCGAACGCCACGGTGGCGCTGCCACCAGCGCTCGGTGCCATCGCGTACGAGCCACTGCCCGTTGCACCTCCGCCGGCGCAGCCGCCAAGCGCCGAGGCGACGACAAGCAGCAGGGCTGCGATCATGGCGCGCGGCGCTTTCAGGCACGAAGCTATCAAGGTGTCCCTCATTGCTCCCTGCGATATCGTTAAAATGTGTTAAGGTCTAGGGCAGCGGGTGTACCGGCTCGCCAAAAAGATTGCGTCGAGCTCGCCCCCGTTCACCTTGTTGTTGCCAGAATTCCTCAACCCGGCAGGATGATCGATGCGGGCCTTTGGTCTCGACGGCTATGGCGCGATCGCCGATCATATGCCGCTTAGCCGCGACGCCTGCCCGATCGTGTAGGTTCGGTGTGTCATGCGGGCGTTGTGCAGCCTCCACCGGGTGGAGAGTCAAGGCCGCAAAGCGACGGAATACGAAATCAGCTTTCCAGCGCAATCGCGTGGACGTGGCGGCCGTAGTCCGGCTCTTTCCGGTGCACCGAGCGTCGGTAGCTGTAGAACCGCTCGTCGGAATAGGTGTCGACGCCGATGTCGTCGATCATCAGCACGCCGGCATTCTCCAGCCGCATCCGGATGAAACCGGCGAGGTCGAACATCGCATGGCCCGCGCGAGTTGAGGGGATGAAGAACGCGCCATTCTCGGCGTCGGCATCCAGAAATCGCTCGACGAATTCGCTGCCGACTTCATAGGAATGCTGGCGGATCAGCGGGCCGATGGCGGCGACGATGCCGGAGCGGTCGGCGCCAAGTTTCTCCATCGCGTCGATGGTAGATTCCAGCACGCCGGTCAGCGCGCCCTTCCAGCCGGCATGGGCGGCGCCGATCACGCGCGCGCTTGCGTCGGCAAACAGGATTGGGCCGCAATCCGCGGCGGTGACGCCGATGGCGATGCCTTCGGTGCTTGTGACGAGCGCGTCGGCGCGCGGCTTGTCGCCCTGCCATGGTCCGGTCGCCACCACGACGTCGGGTGAATGGATCTGGTGCGCGCTGAGCAAGCGCTCGGGCGCAACGCCCATCTGCTCAGCCATCCGGCGGCGGTTTTCCGCGACACAGGCCGGATCGTCGTTCGAGCCGAGGCCGCCATTGAGGCCTTCGTAGACTCCGCTGGACACCCCGCCCTCGCGGGTGAAGAAGGCGTGGCGCAGCCCGGGAATGGCTGCGAGCAGCGACGATCCGAACGTCATTCTGTTTCGTCTCCAGGCGCCGGCGGTTCGTCGCTGAGGCCCGCGACCATGGTAAGATTGGGTTCGGTGACCGCAAGCACCTTGAACATCGATCCCATGCCGCCGCGGCCGCTGTCGGTCAAGCGCTTCAGCGCGGCGGAAATATCGGCGGAAACTTCCGCTGTGGTTTTTCCCATCAGCGTGACGGCCCGCGTCTCGATGCCGAGCCGCTTGAGGAACTCGCCCTGCGTCACCGGGCCGTGAACGCGCGCGCCGACGTCTTCCGCCGCGCGCGCCAGCGCCTGGAAATCGACATGGGCGGTGACGTCGGCCTGGCCTGGATTCTTCAGGGGATCGGCAAAGCTGTGGCGGGCGATCGCCTGGAAGGTGTCGCCGGCGTCGCTGCGCAGATGGCCGTAATCGATGATCAGCGCCGCGCCATCCTGGTCGCGCACCCGCGACGCGATCTTCATCATCTCGTTGTCCGGCCGCCATTCGAACACTGCGCCGACAGGGGCCGCGCGCACCAGCGGCGGCAGCAACACCTCGAAGCGCGGCATCGGCTCGTCCGAGGCCGCGAATACCAGCTTGCCATCGGCGTCGAGATTGACCACGCGCTCGTGCCAGCCGGTCTCGCGTTTGACCACCTGATGGATCGGCAGCACGTCGAAATATTCGTTGGCGAGAATGACCGCGGGCCCCTCCGGCACGTCGTCGATGCTGTCATGCCAGGTAATGTTGCGGGCGCCGGACAGCGTCGCCCGCTGCTTCTCGCGCAGAACAGGATTGATCTCGACGAGATGGACGTTGAGCGATTGATAGAGCGGCGGCAGCACCCGAACCGCGCGGAGCGCATCCGCCATCATGGTGCCGCGGCCGGGGCCGAGTTCGACCAGCCGCAGCATCGGCGGCGACCCGATCGCCTTCCACACCGAAGCCGTCCATAGACCGAGCAGTTCGCCGAACATCTGGCTGACCTCGGGCGCGGTGGTGAAATCGCCCTCGCGGCCCAATGGATCGCGCGAAACGTAATAGCCGTGCTCGGGATGTATCAGGCACAGCTCCATGTATCGCCAGACCGGCATCGGTCCTGACGATCTGATCAGCTTGTGGATCTCCGCCTGCAACGGTGAAAATTCGGTCACGGCCTGCCTTAAATCGACTTCTGTATATGCTCCGACGCCTTGCGGCGCCATGCCACCATGATCAGGACGCCCCCGGCAATGATCATCGGTACCGACAAAAGCATACCCATCGTCAGCCCGCCCCACAAAAATCCGAGCTGGGGATCGGGTTCGCGGAAGAATTCGCCGGTGATACGCGCAAGACCATAGATGGCGATGAAGCTGCCGAGGATCAGGCCCGGCCGCTTCAGGGCGCCCATTCGAATCATCACCGCCAGGATTGCAAACAGCACGATGCCCTCGAGGCCGGCCTCATAGAGCTGGCTGGGGTGCCGCGGATCCGGCCCACCATTGGGGAATACCATCGCCCAAGGCACGCTGGCATCCGCCGTCCGGCCCCACAACTCGCTGTTGATGAAATTGGCGAGCCGCCCGAGGAACAGCCCGATCGGTCCGACCGCGGTGGTGATGTCGCCGAGCGAGAGGATCGAGATGTCATTCTTGCGGGCAAACAGCATCACGGCCGCGACGCAGCCAAGAAAGCCGCCGTGAAATGACATGCCGCCATTCCACAACTGGAATATTTCCGCCGGGTGCTGGATGAAGAAGGCGGGATTGTAGAACAGCACGTAACCGGTGCGGCCGCCGACGATGATGCCGATGGTGACCCAAAGAATAAAATCGTCGAGCTGCACCAGCGTGATCGGCACCGGTCCGCCCCACAACCGCTGCTTCTTGACCAGCGAACGGGCGTAGATCCATCCCAGCACGATGCCGCCGATATAGGCCAGCGCATACCAGCGGATCACGAACCATCCGATCGAGAACGCGACGGGATCGAATACCGGAAAGGTGATGGTGAGAAACGGCATCGGGATCAGAGCGCTTTCGTATAGACGGCATAGGGCACGCCGTGAATTGGCGGGGCATCATACGCTTTGGTGAAGCCCATCTTGAGATACATGGGCAAGGCGATCGTCATGATCGGACTCGTATGAAGCGCGATGATCGGGGATCGATCGCGCTTCGCTCTGGCTATGCACTCGGCCGTCAAGGCATGCCCGAGTCCCCTACCTCTGTCGACAGGGTCGACGGTCAACATGCGAATGATGGGCCACGCCGGATTGAAAAACGCAGCTTTCTCAACAGCCGGTCCAAAATAAGCGACTGCGCCCGCGAGACGGTCGTGATACGCGGCGACAATGACCTCTCCCGTGGCACTGAGCGAGGAGGTTCTCGACAGGCCGGCAAGCATCGCCGGCCAGTCCTGATATTGGTCGCGAAATTGGCCAAAGGCGGCGACTGCAATCCGGTTCACGTCGTCAGCATCTGAACTCCGGTAGTCTCGAATTCGAACGCTATCCACCATCGGCGTTCTTCACGCGCCGCTAGACGAGGTTGCGGCGATAGAGCGCCAGCAGCCGTTCCCAATGCCGCTCGGCGGCGTCGCGGTGGTAGACCGGCCGCTTCGGGAAGGCAAAACCGTGATGGGTGCCGGGGTAGATCTCGACCTCGTTGTTCGATCCCTTCATGCCGGCTGCGACCTTGTCGATAATCTCCTGCGGCGCATAGATGTCGGTCTCGGCGCAGGCGAAATACAATTCGGCCTTGGTCTTCGACGCGGCCAGATGCGGGCTGTCGGGCTGGTCGGTCGCGAGATGCGTGCCGTAGATCGAAGCCGCCGCCTTCACGCGATCCGGAAAATGCGTTGCCGCGTTAACCGCGTAGCGGCCGCTCATGCAGTAACCGACGGTGCCGACGATTTTCGTGTTCGCTGCTTCTTGCGTCTCGGCATAGGCAAGCAGCGCCTTGGTGTCCTCCATCACCATGGGAATGTTGATGGAGTTCATGAAGCCGAACATCCGCTTGCGCTCGGGCGCTTCCGGGTCCGGCGGGATCGGTCCCAGCTCCATGACGCCGGAGCGGTAATACATATTGGGCAGCATCACGTAATAGCCCGAGGTGCCGAGCCGCCGCGCCATGTCGCGCAGTTCCTCGCGGATCGCCGGCGCATCCATGTAGAAGATGATGACCGGAAAGGGCCCGCCGCGTTCGGGATGGGTGATGAAGGTCGTGGTCTTGCCGTCCTTGGTCGGAATATCGATCTGCTGGTCGATCATGGGCGTTTCTTTTTGCTTTGCGATTCTGGTTTCGGGCTAGACGTTCGATACGATTGCAAGGAAACCGCAGCATGACAAGGCGAACGGCAGTCCGTTGGGCTTGAACGGCGCACTTGAACCTTGCCTTTGGGATCGCCATTGTCTTGCCGGTGACGATCAATTTGCAGCGACCGGAGCGTTTTCAGATGACCCAGACCAACAATCGGTTTTTCGACGAGATCGGCCGTTTGATGAACGACGCCGCCGGCGCTGCCCAGGGCGTCAAGCGCGAGGTCGATACAGTCATGCGCAACCAGGCCGAACGCATCCTGCGCGACCTCGACCTCGTCAAGCGCGAGGAGTTCGACGCGGTCAAGGACATGGCCCGCCTGGCGCGGGAGGAGAACGAGGCGCTCAAGGGCCGGATCGCGGCGCTGGAAGCCAAGCTCGGCATTTCGCCGGCCGCGCCGGATGTCGGCGCGGTTTGAAGACGGACGGGTAGGGGGTGCCCGTAGCCCGGATGGAGCGCAGCGCAATCCGGGACAGTTTCACAGTGGATAGGGTGTTCCCGGATTTCGCCCCGGGCCACGGGGACCCAACCGCAGAAAAATCCCTTCATTTCCTTGTCATTTTGCCCCTTTGGGGCTAAAAGCCCGCCACGTCCGCAGCCCCCGCACCCCTGGAGGCTTGCTGTTGGACGCCAACGGGCCGCGATGCGGCCTTTAACTTTTTAGAAAACAAGGACTTAACACGATGGCGACCGTCAAGGAATTGAAGGCGACCGCGCGTCCGCAGAGCGGCAAGGGGGCCGCCCGGGCAGAGCGTCGCGCCGGGAGAGTGCCCGGAGTGATCTACGGCAACAACCAGCCCCCCGTGACCATTTCGGTCGATGACAAGGAACTGCGCCAGCGCATCCTGGCCGGCCGCTTCTTGACCACGATTTACGACATCGATCTCGAGGGCAAGAAGCACCGCGTGATTCCGCGCGACTTTCACCTCGATCCGGTGCGTGACTTCCCGCTGCATGTCGATTTCATGCGGCTCGGCGAAGGCGCGACCATCCGCGTCAGCGTGCCTCTGCACGTCGTGAACGGCGAAACCTCGCCCGGCGTCAAGCGCGGCGGCACCGTCAACATCGTCACCCACACCATCGATCTCGAATGCTCGGTCGAAAACATTCCGCAGTACATCGACGCTGACGTCGGCGCGCTGGAAATCAGCCACTCGCTGCATCTGTCCGAGATCAAGCTGCCGGCCGGCGTGAAGTCGCTGTCGCGTGAGGACGCGACGCTGGTGACCATCGTGCCGCCGTCCGGCTACGCCGAAGAACAGAAGGCTGCGGCGGCTGCTGCGGCTGCAGGAACGGGCGCTCCGGCGGCGGGTGCCGCTGCGGCGCCGGCTGCTGCCCCTGCGGCGGGTGCTGCGGCCCCGGCGGCTGGCGCGAAAGCGCCGGCTGGTGGCGACAAGAAGAAGTAAGAAGCGGCAGGATGCCGCATCATGCGCCTGTTTGTCGGTCTCGGTAACCCCGGTTCGAAATACGCGAACAACCGGCACAACATCGGCTTCATGGCCGTCGATGAGATCGCGCGGCGTCACGGTTTCGCACCGTGGCGCCGCCGTTTTCAGGGCGAGACTTCCGAAGGCACGCTCGATCGCGAGCGCGTCGTCCTGCTTCGGCCGACCACTTACATGAACGAGTCCGGGCGCTCGGTTCAGGAAGCTGCCAACTTCTTCAAGCTGTCCGCCGGAGACATCACTGTTTTTCAGGACGAGCTCGAACTGCCGGCGGCGAAGGTGCGCGTCAAGATCGGCGGCGGCGTTGCCGGCCATAACGGGCTGCGCTCGATCTCTTCGCATATCGGCAACGACTATCGCCGGGTGCGGCTCGGGATCGGTCATCCCGGCATCAAGGCGCTGGTGCACAGCCACGTGCTGTCGGACTTTGCGAAGAGCGATCGGCCGTGGGTCGAGGCACTGTGCGAGGCGGTTGCCGACAATGCCGGGCTGCTCGCGACGGGCAAGGACTCGACGTTCCAGAACAAGGTGCATCTGACGCTGCAGGCCAAGGGATTTTTCGAAAAGGAAGAGGGCGGCGACAAGCTGGCCTGATCTATTCACCGTCATGCCCGGCCTTGTGCCGGGCATCCACGTCTTTCTTTCAAGTCGCGAGAGCGAAGACGTGGATGGCCGGGGAGCGCAGACAAGTTTACGTAGTCTGCGTAAAGCAGACCACTATGCCCGGCCATGACGAGCAAACGGTATCGAGGACGAAATGGGATTCAAATGCGGTATCGTTGGCCTGCCCAATGTCGGCAAGTCGACGCTGTTCAATGCGCTGACCGAGACGGCAGCGGCGCAGGCGGCGAACTATCCGTTCTGCACCATCGAGCCGAATGTCGGCGAGGTCGCCGTGCCTGATCCCAGGCTCGACAAGCTGTCTGATATCGCCAAGTCCGCGCAGATCATCCCGACGCGGTTGACCTTTGTCGATATCGCAGGCCTGGTACGCGGCGCCTCGAAGGGTGAAGGCCTCGGCAACCAGTTCCTCGCCACCATCCGCGAGGTCGACGCGGTCGCGCATGTGGTCCGGTGTTTTGAAGATTCCGACATCACCCATGTCGAAGGCAAGATCGCGCCGCTGGCCGACATCGAGACCATCGAAACCGAGCTGATGCTCGCCGATCTCGACAGCCTGGAGAAGCGCGTCGATAACCTCGCCAAGAAGGCCAAGGGCAACGACAAGGACGCCAAGGAGCAACTCGACCTCGTCAACCGCGCATTGGTGCTGCTGCGCGACGGCAAGCCGGCGCGGTTTCTGGAGCGCAAGCCGGAGGAAGAGCGTGCCTTCGGCATGCTCGGCCTGCTGACGTCGAAGCCGGTGCTTTACGTCTGCAACGTCGAGGAAGGCTCGGCCAGGGACGGCAACAGCTTCTCAAAACAGGTGTTCGAGCACGCCAAGAAGGAAGGCGCGGTCGCGGTGGTGATCTCGGCCAAGATCGAATCCGAGATCGCGACCCTGTCACGCGAGGAGCGCGCCGAGTTTCTCGAGACGCTCGGCTTGGAGGAGGCGGGCCTCGACCGTCTGATCCGCGCCGGCTACCAGCTGCTCGACCTCATCACCTATTTCACCGTGGGTCCGAAGGAAGCCCGCGCCTGGACCATCCATCGCGGCACCAAGGCGCCCGCGTCGGCCGGCGTGATCCATACCGATTTCGAAAAGGGCTTTATCCGGGCTGAGACCATCGCCTATGCCGACTACGTCGCGCTCAACGGCGAAGCCGGCGCCCGCGACGCCGGCAAACTCAGGCTGGAAGGCAAGGAATATGTCGTCGCCGACGGCGACGTGATGCATTTCAGGTTTAATAACTGAGATATTGGCTGCCGCGGATGCGGACCCCGTAGGGTGGGCAAAGGCGCATCGCGCCGTGCCCACCATCTTTCCATCAGCACGAGCGAAATGGTGGGCACGCTACGCTTTGCCCACCCTATGACGCCGGCGTGATTACCGCATCTGCCCCTGATCGCGGATCGCGCCGAGATGCTCGTTGATGCGGAAGACGATCAGGATGAATTCCGCGGCGATGCGCGAAAACACCACGCCGACCACGACACCGGCGATCGAGGACAGCAGCAGGATGAATCCGCCGAACGGGCTGATCGCCATCGCGGCAAGTGCCGAGAAGATCCCGGACAGGCCGAACAGGACGATCAAGCCGATGACCAGCCAGTAGAAGGTCTTGATGATCGTGGGCGTGATGAAGCGGTCCCACTGAAACAGATCCTGAAAATCGAGCATCGATGGTTCTCCGGCGAGTCAAAAACCTGGTCCCAGACGGCACAGGGCTAGCCCCGAAAATTGCTTCGGGCAAGTCAGGGGCGAGCGCCGGGAGCGGTACTCGCCTCTGGCGAACGAGCCATGCGGGTGGACGGGTTGAGATTGCCGCAAATAACGGCCACATTCAGGCTTCCTCGCCGTAATCCTCAATCCAAATCGTCGATAGATGACAACGCTGACCTTCGAAGACTTCGCGCCCGGCCATTTCGGCACGTTCGGACCACGCCACGTCACGCGCGAGGAGATTTTGGCCTTTGCCGCCGAATTCGACCCGCAGCCGATGCATCTGGACGAGGCGGCCGCCAATGCGTCGATGCTGAAGGGACTGTCCGGTTCGGGCTGGCATCTCGGCTCGATCATGATGCGGATGCTGTTTGACGGCTTTATCGGCCGCACGGCGTCAATGGGTTCGCCCGGCGTCAACGAGATGCGCTGGCTGGCGCCGCTGCGGCCGGGCGACGACCTGACGCTGGATGTTGACGTCGCGGAGGCCAGGATTTCGAAGAGTCGTCCTGAAACCGGCATCGTGACCTTCAAGGGCACGATCCGCAACGCGGCTGGCGTGGTGCTGTGCGAGATGGAGTCGCCGATCATGGTGCGCCGGCGCACTGAGGTGGGGGCGAAGTAGCGATGCGTTTCTTCGAGGACATCGAGATCGGCGCGCAGCGCGCGTTCGGCTCGTTCACCTTCACTGCCGACGACATCAAGAAGTTTGCCACGCAGTTCGATCCGCAGCGCTTTCATCTCGATGAGGAGGCGGGCCGCAAATCCCTGTTCGGCGGGCTGGCTGCATCGGGCTGGCACGTCGCCGCGGTATGCATGAAGCTCCTGGTCGCCGACGGCAAGCGTTTGACGACGGAGGCTGTCGCGCGCGGCGAGAAGGTCGCGGTGTGGGGGCCGTCGCCCGGCTTTCGTGAATTGCGCTGGATCAAGCCGGTGCTGGCCGGCGATACCATCAGTTTTTCCAACCAGGTCGAAACCAAGCGGACTTCGGAGAAGCGCCCCGAATGGGGCATCCTGCAGGCCCGCAATACCGGCACCAACCAGCGTGGCGAGATGGTGTTCTCGTTCCTCGCGACCGCCTTTGTGCCGCGGCGGAATGTGGGTTGAGGAAAGCCTGCTCTCACCAGATCATGCTCGGCTTTCGGGCTTTATGCCGGGCATCCATGTCTTAACAGCAGCAAAAGCAAGTCGTGGATGGCCGGGTCACCCGGCCATGGGTGCGGCGGCCGGAACATGGTTAGCGATTTGTGCCGTTAGCACCTCGTAATCCATGACTCTACGGAACGGATTTTTTGCTAACGCATTTTGAACTTTCTGCCTGCCAAATGCGTCTCAGGGGAAGTACCGAGGGGATGATTGATTATGGCAGATCGCAGCAGCCTGAAATTCGTCGGCTTTGTCTTCGCAACCGTCACGCTGGCAGTGATGCTCACCGCCGGAATGGTGGTGAAGTCCTATGCCGACGGTGTCTACACGATCGAGGACACCGCGTTCGTCCGCCAGTAGTTGCGGATCGGATAGCCATGAGCGCTGAAGAAAGTTCAGCGGCTCCAGATCAGCGGCTCCAGATCAGCGTCATTGCCACGACCGCAAGCGTCAGCAGTCCGACGAAGCGGATCACGATCGTCCCCACGCTATGCGACGATTGCCGCAACGGCATTGAATTCATGTTATCTGGCTGAACGTTTTGCATCGTGTCCCCAAAAGGTGCCTGTCGCCACGTGACGACATCCGTCCTTGGACGCGACCGTGCTTATAAAGTTCAGATCGAACCCTGCCAAACGAAACCGCCGCGCTCCCGTACGGAACGCGGCGGAGTGTTAGATTTTTGCAACGATCGGGATCAGCTGTTGCGCAGGCCGTCGGCAGCGCGCTTCCATTGCGTGACGTTGTCGGAGATCATGCGCGTCGACTTCATCGCGGCCTGGCTGAGCTGGGCATAGCCCGAGATCTCGCGCTGGACGCGCTGGCCTTCGGCATGCAGGAGGTCGCGGAGGCTTTCGAGTTCGGAAATCAGCTTCTCGATTTCCGCCAGCGAGGTACCGGCGACCCGCTGGATCAGCGAATTGACGTTGTTGACGGTGGCTTCCGCGTTCGGATCGAGCGGCGCGGTGTCCGGAGCCACCGCGGGGCGGCGCAGGTAGGCGATGTCGTTGCGAACGAAATCGCGGATGCCAGCCTCGACTTCGGATACGGCGGCGAGATCGTTGTCGACCTCCGGAGTTTCATCAATCTGTTCGGGGCGAATGGTGGCGTTCATCGGCAATTCCTCTGTTTCGCTTTCACGCGAGCGCGGACGTCCCCCGCACGACGAAGTGGAGCGTTCCCATCTGTGCTGCCGATTTTGGCCGCATCTTGGCCAATCTGCGGCAATGGTGGATCATTCTCAGGCGTTAACCATATGGGGCTCAAAAGCCCCGCCAAATCGGGGGATTTTGCCCCTACCAGCTCCGCCTGAAGCCCGCGCTGAGGCTCTTGTTGGCGGCGCCTGACGGCGTTTCGCCGATCGAGCCGGAGATGGTGACGCCGTCGAACAGCTTCTGCTCGGCGCCGACCTTGCGCAGCCATTTGTCGTCCGAGGTCGACAGGGTCTGGCCGGCGATCAGGCTGGTGCCGGTGTCGGCGATGCTGAGCCTCGCCGACTGGTCGGTCTCATAGCTGCGCGCCGGATGGCTGACGATGCCGGGCACCGGCACGATGCCCTGCTGGATCAGGTTGTAGTCGTTCTTCAGGGTCAGCGAATACTCCTCGTTGAGCGGCAGCGATTTGCTTAAGGAGGTGCCGAGCCTGCTCTGCTCGGATCCGGGATCGACGCGGGCTTCGACCGAGGTCTTGTCCCAAATCGAGGCGACGCCGGGGGCCGTGATCGCAGCCCAAGCCGTGCCGGACGATTGCGGCAGGCTGCCGCCATTGGCGAGTTTTTCCGAGAGCAGTTCGGACGTCGTCGCCGTGCCTTGCCTTGCGACCCTCATGTCGGCGCCTATGCGCGTATCCCAGAACGGCGAGATCGACTGCTTGACCGACACCGCGGAGGTGCCGTTCGAATTTGCATTCGACGACCACGCGGTTTCGGCGGCGCTTGCGCCTTTCGGCCCGCCGCTTCCCTTCGCCAGCGCCGGCAACGTCGACGCATCGACATTGAGCTGGCTCCAGTCGAGCTTGTCGACGTCGATGTCCTTCATGATGTCGACGTCGTTGACGCTGGGAGCCGTTTCGGTCTCTTCCGCCGCAGGCGTCTCCGGATCGTCGTCCGCCGGCGGCGTTTGTGCCGCTGCCGCCAGCATCGAAGCCAAAGTGATGCCGGCCGCCAGCATTGGCAGCCGTGCCCGGCCAAATCGCATTTTGGGAATCATTGCCCGCCCGCATTCCAAGTCCCGCCCAGAATGCGTTCGCTCTGTTGCGAAATTATGGCGGGTGTTATGATGACGCGCCTAAACTGCCATCCGCGGCAGGTGAATCGGATAGCCCACGGTCTGCTCGACCAGGTCGAAGGTGTCGACCAGCACGCGGAGGTTGGTCAGGCGGCCGGCCCTGAACTGAGCGAAGTGGGCGATCCGCAGGCTGATCGGCTTGTTCGAATCGAGCGCAGTCAGCGAATAGCGCATCATCGAGGCGGCCGAATCCACCCCCAGCATGATCGATTCGCGGTCGAAGCGGTGGACGCGGAAGTTGTCGGCAATCTGCCTGATCACATCGATCACGGCCGCCTTGCCGCGGCGCGAACCGAAGAACGGATACATGTCGATCGGTCCATAGATCGCCCATTCGACGTCCTCGTCGAGCAGGGCTTCGAGATCGGCGGGCTGGCGTTCATTGATCGCGCGATGCAACGCGCGCGAAAAACGCCAGAGACTGTGCTCTGTCATTTTGGTCTGGTCCTTGAAACTGGATTGAATAAGCGGCAGTCGCGCCCAAAGGGGCGTCTTCATCGACGCCGGGCTGAAATGCCGAACTTCACTGTTGCAGCCAGAAATAGAGCAGTTTGGCCGAAATACAATTGCCGTTTTTGCATTGCACAAATGCGGCGATTCCGCCCCATTTAGCGGTCATGACGGCGCACCGGCCCGCGCTCGATGGCTATTTCGGCGTCGCGAATGGCGATGATGCCGAACAGCAGGGCGCCGCCGATGCCGCCTATCGCGGCCCCCAGCGGCATGAAGGTGAAGAACACCAGCATCCCGTTATGGCCTTCAAAACTCGTGGTTTTGAAGACTTCCACCCAGGCGAGGCCCGCCCCGATGCCCAGTGCCGCGCCTCCCAGCGCCCCCAGCGCCAAGCCAAGCAAGGCCAGCAATGCGATCTTCATACGTTCTTCGTGTCCGGAAACAGCCTTGTGGTGTGTCACGGCCGGCGCAATGAGGTTCAATGGTGCGCGGAAAATAAGCGGCACGTTGGCGTGCACCTCAGAGGTGCAATTGCGCAGCGAAGGTTCTGCATTCCGGAATGAAGGTTCGGCGAATGCTAGATCGGGTCCGGCCGCCGGCCGGTCAGGATCGCGGCGATATCGCGTTCGAGCAGTTGCTGGACCAGGTCGAAGGTGTCGATGATTTCCCTGATATGGCTGATCTTGCCGTCGCGCAGCGTGTAGAAGCCGGCGATGTCGAACTGCACCATGCGCTGGTTGATGGTCTTGCGGAAGAACACGCGGATGAAGGCGGCCGCCTTGTCGTGCTCGGTGACCAGCATCGGCACCTCGCAGCGCAGCTCGGAATAGCGGGCGCGGACGGCATTCCACATCTCGCGCATTTCGGCCTTGCCGCGGCGATGGCCCATATGCGGCAGGAGATCGATCGGGGCGTTGGCAAGGAATTCGACGTCGTCGGTGCAGCGCTCCAGCGCGGCTTCGACGTCGCCGGAATACAGGACGTTGAGGAAATCCAGCACGTGCTGGCGATTTGATCCCTCGGTCATTCGCCCACCTACCTGTGTTCGACCCGGCTCTTGCGGCCGTCCCCGTTGTGAACGGAACGGCAGAGGTATCAATCCGCAAGAGGACTTACAGTATGTGACACGGTGGTTTCCAAAAGGTTCACCGCCGCGACATGCGGCCGCGATGCAGCAAGAGCGGTAATTATTGCTTGCCGAACTCCGCTTCCGGTACGGCCTTGCTGGTGGTGAGGTCGATCACGAACCTTGCCTTCTCGTGGCCTGGCAGCACATAGGCCTCGCCGTCGGCCCAGCAGGATCGCCTTCAAGAGGGTCTCGATTTGTCGCCGCCGTATCGGCACTAAGCCGCTTTTTGCGGCCGCCGACAATGCACGTCCCCGTCGCTGGGGAACGATTGCGCCGCGGCAGGCGTTGCTCCTTTCCGTTGATAACGGAGATCATGATGACGAAACCTGTTCCGCCTATCCCCCAGGAAAACCAGAGCCACAAGGGTCCCGGCAGCGCGCCCAGCGTTCCCCTCGACACCACCAAGGGCCATCGCGACGACGAGAAGAACAACATCCGCGAACAGGCCGAGCACGGCAACATGACGCAGAACACCAGCAACCGCCGATCGGGGTGAGGGGTGGGGCGGCGCTGCATTCTCGCTGTCGTCCCTGCGAACGCAGGGACCCATAACCACCGGCGGAAGTTTTGCGAAAGGCGTCTGCCATACTGCCTTATCGACAGATCACGCGGTATGGGTCCCTGCGTTTGCAGGGACGACAGCGAGTGTGCTGCGCGCTCGATTTCGAATTTCAAACAGCGGTCACCCGCGAAGGTGATTCAGAGCCGTAGGATGGGTGGAGCGAAGCGATACCCATCGGTTCGCTCTCGATGATGGGTTTCGCTTCCGCCTTCGCTCGTTGAGCTACGGCGGACAAGTCGCTCTACCCATCCTACAAGACACGGCTTCGCATTCTCGCGGCGCGAAGCGCCCGAAGTGATGCGTTCTGCGATGCCCTCGAAATCGAAGAGGGCGCAGGGAAAGCCGGGTGCCCTCAGCACCCGCAGTCGTGCGCACAAAATGCACACGGGTGACTGCAAGGTGCGCCGGAACACCCGGCCCTCCCTGCGCAATGGTTTTAACGGCTTATATCGCGCTCTCCTCGGAGACGAATTCGTCTTGCCTCCGTCGCTGACGATTACCGATCCATCGAAGCCCGGTTGAGCCCAATGAATCTCCATCAGCTTGACACCAGCAACGGGTGCCAGGACCACACGGCTTTGCCGTCCGCGGCTTCCTCGGGCCATGCGCCTCGACCGGCTCATGTGCTGCCGGAAGAAGTTTTGGCCGAGGCGTTTAAGCGCCGTTCGTCTGCGCGCCGCTCGATCGCTCACAGGCCAAAGCCCGCCCTGCGATCACGTCGCGCGCCCGACGCTGCCGCGTCCATCGCATCCCGCACCCAACGTCCGTGACGATCGCGATACGCCCCTCTAGCGGGTGCGGGATGGCGGGAGTTGTAGAACTGATTTGGGGCAATCACGAAGGGGAATATTTTTTCGGACAGGACTGGACAGGATTTTACTGATTTGCCCGACAGGCAATTTTTGCACAGCTTCCCGCATCGATCCTGTCGTCCGCGGTCGCTTTGTGACGCCGGTCACGGCGCCCGCGCCAGAGCCGAACGAGATTGACGGCGTCGTCCTCGCAACGGGAAACGCCGCCGTGAACGCCGCAACAGCGCCGAAATCGCGTTCGCAAAACCGGCTCGAAGGTTTTGCGCTGACAGTCCTCCTGCAGGGCTTCCCGACCTTCGCCGGCGCAGCCTTGCTGTTGAAACTCGCCCATCACGAGATCGCCGGCGGCGTGGTGGTGTTCGTCGCGATGGCCTCGATCTTCCATGGCCTGCTCACGCCCTGGCTCGCGCCAAGGTTTCCAAAATTCCTTGAGCATAGCTACGAGCCGCTGTTCTTCGATGCGAGCCTGTCGTTTGTCGAGAAGATCGAGAAGTGGCGCGCCCAGCCCACGACATCGCTTCAACTGGTGACGAACGTGCTGTTGCTGTCGCTGCTGGCGGTGGGCGTGATGAGTATGGGGTGATCCGTGCGGCCGTCATTTCGCGATGCGCCGCATCTGGGGGTGCCGCGAAAGCGGCGCGCCCGGAATCCATCAGCGTGAAGGCCTCTCGTTGACAAAATTGGTCTGTAGCGTATACGCTACAGATGCTGACGATCAAGAGAACGGATGAATTCTCGAACTGGCTCAGAGACCTGCGAGACATTCGAGCCCGTGCGAAGGTGCTGGCCAGGATCGATCGTCTCAGCCTCGGCAATCCCGGCGACGTTGCCCCGGTTGGCGATGGGATTAGCGAGATGAGGATACATTACGGCCCGGGGTACAGGGTTACTACGTTCAGCGCGGTGAGGAGATCGTCGTTCTCCTTTGTGGCGGAGACAAGAGTTCACAGGTTTCGGATATCAGGGCGGCCAAGAAGTTGGCGAGTGAGTTGGAGGACTGAAATGGCCAAAGCAAAACCGTTCGATGCAGCCGAATATCTCGACAGTCCCGAGATGATCGCAGCCTACATCAACGAAGCGCTCGAATCCGAAGACGCATCTGCCATCGCTGTTGCCATCGGCACGGTTGCCCGCGCGCGCGGCATGAGCGCGGTGGCGGAAAAGGCCGGGCTCTCGCGCGAGAATTTGTACCGGGCCCTGGGCGGAGAGGCGAGGCCGGAATTCGGCACCGTCATCAAGGTGCTTCATGCGCTCGGCATCGATCTGGTTGCCCAACCTCAGGGATCGAAGGCGGCGTAGGAAGACAGCATCGGTGCGGTTCGGACGACGAACTTTGCATCCCGCCAGAACTCAACGTTGCGTCATTGCGAGGAGCGCAGCGACCGAAGCAATCCATTCTTTCTGTTTCGCGGAGAGATGGATTTCTTCGCTTCGCTCGCAAATGATGGCTCACGGCCGTCAATTCGTTTGCGCTCGCGCAGCCTGAAGCTCTACCTCTTCTTCCACCCCCCGCGATGTCCTGGCGCGCCACCGCTCGATCGTGGGGCGGGGCCGAACTCGGGGCCGGACTGGCGGGAGTCGGTGGGCTGGAAAATTTTGCTGCCGCTGTCGGGCGAGGGTTTGCGCGGGGTAGTGCGGTCGGGGCGATAGGGCAGGGATTCCGGGCCGTGCATTTCGTCGAGATGGGGTTTGTGAACGCGCGAGGTCGAGGGACCGCCGCTGCCGAGAGATTTCACCCCGCCCCGCGCACCTGCGGCGCGCGACCCTCCCCCTCCAGGGGAGGGTGAGGAAGAGGCTCCACCGCGCTTCTTCATGGAGTTGGCCGGCAAATTCGCCGCGTCGCCGTATTTCCTGGTGCCCGCATAAGCACCCGCTTTGGCGGCGACGCCGCGCTGCTTGATGGTGGGGTCGTCGACGACCGCCATCTCCGTCGCGCGCAATCGTTTGACTTCGTCGCGTAATCTCGCGGCTTCCTCGAAGTTCAAGTCGGCGGCGGCTTCGCGCATTCTTGTTTCGAGATCGTTCAGCACGGCCTCGAAATTGTGGCCGATGCTGATGACGTCGTCGGCCATGCCGCCGTCGCCGATCTCGACCAGCACGTGGTCGCGTTCGTAGACGCTGTTCATGATGTCGCCGATGGACTTCTTCACGCTCTCCGGCGTGATGCCATGTTCGGTATTGTACTCGACCTGCTTTTCGCGGCGGCGGTTGGTTTCGGCGATGGCGCGCTCCATCGAGCCGGTCATCTGGTCGGCATAGAGGATCACCTTGCCGTCGACGTTGCGCGCGGCGCGGCCGATGGTCTGGATCAGCGAGGTCTCGCTGCGCAGAAAACCTTCCTTGTCGGCGTCGAGGATCGCCACCAGCGCGCATTCGGGAATGTCGAGGCCCTCGCGCAACAGGTTGATGCCGACCAGCGCGTCGAACGCGCCGAGGCGAAGATCCCTGATGATCTCGATGCGCTCGATCGTGTCGATATCGCTGTGCATGTAGCGCACGCGAATGCCCTGCTCGTGCAGATATTCGGTGAGGTCTTCCGCCATGCGTTTTGTGAGTACCGTGATCAGGCTGCGATAGCCGGCCTGCGCGGTGGCGCGGACTTCGCCGACCAGGTCGTCCACTTGCGTGCGCGCGGGGCGAATGTGGACGGGCGGATCGATCAGGCCCGTGGGGCGGATCACCTGCTCGACGAACACGCCGCCGGACTCGTTCAATTCCCAGCCGCTCGGCGTCGCCGACACCGCGACCGACTGCGGGCGCATCATGTCCCATTCCTCGAACCGCAGCGGACGGTTGTCCATGCAGGAGGGCAGGCGAAAACCGTATTCGGCGAGCGTCGCCTTGCGGCGGAAGTCGCCTTTGAACATGCCGCCGATCTGCGGCACGGTGACGTGGCTCTCGTCGGCGAACACCAGCGCATTATCAGGCACGTATTCGAACAGCGTCGGCGGCGGCTCGCCGGGTCGGCGTCCCGTGAGGTAGCGCGAATAGTTTTCGATGCCGGCGCAGCTTCCGGTCGCTTCCATCATTTCCAGATCGAAGGTGGTGCGCTGCTCCAGCCGCTGCGCTTCCAGCAGGCGGCCGTGGTTGTTGAGCTCGTCGAGCCGCAGCTTCAGCTCGGACTTGATCGACTTGATCGCCTGCACCAGCGTGGGGCGCGGCGTCACATAGTGCGAGTTGGCGTAGATCTTGATGAATTCGAGATCGTCCTGCTTGTGGCCGGTGAGGGGATCGAACTCCTCGATATTCTCCACGGTGTCGCCGAACAGGTTCACGCGCCAGGCGCGGTCTTCATAGTGCGCCGGGAAGATGTCGATGACGTCGCCGCGGACGCGAAACGTGCCGCGGGTGAAATCGGCCTGGGTGCGCTTGTACTGCAGCGCCACGAGATCGGCGATCAATTGCCGCTGGTCGATGCGCTCGCCCTTCTTCAAGGCAAACGTCATCGCGGTGTAGGTCTCGACCGAGCCGATACCGTAGATGCAGGAGACCGAGGCGACGATGATGACGTCGTCGCGTTCGAGCAGCGCGCGCGTCGCCGAATGGCGCATGCGGTCGATCTGCTCGTTAATGGAAGAGTCTTTTTCTATGTAGGTGTCGGTGCGCGGCACATAGGCTTCGGGCTGGTAGTAGTCGTAATAGCTGACGAAATACTCCACCGCGTTGTCGGGGAAGAAGCTCTTGAACTCGCCATAGAGCTGGGCCGCCAGCGTCTTGTTCGGCGCCAGGATGATGGCGGGGCGCTGCGTGGCCTCGATCACCTTGGCCATGGTGTAGGTCTTGCCGCTTCCGGTGACGCCGAGCAGCACCTGCGTGCGGTCGTTGCGGTCGATGCCTTCGACCAATTCCTTGATCGCGGTCGGCTGGTCGCCCTTCGGCTCGTACTCGGACTTGATGACAAAGGGCACGCCGCCTTCGGATTTCTCCGGGCGCGGCGGCCGGTGTGGCGTCCAGACTTTTACCTGGCCGTCGCCGCCCTTGAATTCCGGGCGGCCGTCGCGGATCAGATTTTCGAGCGCGTCGGCGGTGGCCTTGACGCCGAGCGCTTCCATCTTGTTGCGCGGCGGACGGGCCAGCGCCTCGTCGTCGTCTTCCGCCGTCGGCAGGCCGAGCTGCCGCGCGAGTTCAGGGTCGAGCGTCGGGATGGTCGCCGAGGTGCCGTAATTGGCTTGCGGGGCTTCTTCGAGGCCTTGGCTCGACGCGTCGCGTTTGGCGACGTCATCGCTTGTTCCCTTGGTCGAGGCGCGCGCCCGATGCGCCGCGGCCTCGCCGCCGGCGCGGCGATCCCAGGAATTGTCCGGCGGCGGCTGCAGGCCAGTGCCCGAGCCCATGCCGGCATCGCCGCGGTTGAGCGCGGGGTTGAGCAACTCGGCCAGCGCCGGCCCGATCGGTTGCACGTCTGGCCGATGCGCTTTCGATTTGGGGGATTTGCCTGATTTTTTGGGGGTGTCGGGTTTCTTCGCCATCCGGCGAATATGGGATGAGTCAGCCAGCGAGAAAAGGGCAAACGGCCTCGCGGGCGATGCTGCACATCGTCATGTCAGCAGATGTCAGCAAGCCGATTCGGAACCGCCGCGCCTTACGCCGTCGGGGCGGTCGAGGGATTGACGATATCCAGATGGATCCCGCCGCAACGGGTGCATCGCATGGTCCAGTATTCGGCGCCGGCACGGCCGGGGATGATGCGCAGGACCGCGAGCGAGGCGGTGCAATCCGGACAATTCGAGAGCACCGGTGTCGCCTGCAGGATCTGTTCGGGAAGGGGTACGGAGATTCGGCCGGTCAGCGGCCGGCCGCCAGTTCCACCAGTAACGCTTGCGGATTCGCGAATCGCGGCTTGAAACGGTCGATGTGGGCTTTCGCGTCCGCGATCGCCGCTTCCGGATCCGACCACGCGAAACCGACTTCGAGGGTCGGAAACGCCATTCCATCGATCACCACCGGCTCCTGGTCTGCCCGTTGAATCCTGGCGTGCCATAGCCCTCTCCCTGCTTCGAACGGCTGAATTTCAAAGCCGCCATAGATCATGGCGTGTCCCCCGGATTGTCCCATGGGGCGACAGAAGCACGGCCAAGTCAGGGACTTTGTGAACGGGTTCACATTTGCGCAGTTTTTCAGCGGCGTTCCCCGGATGCGGCGCAGTGCGCCGCCCTTGCGGCGTGATGCGCTGCTGTTCCGGGGTCCATCGACTCGGGCGAGAGATCGTGGGTCCCGGCTCTGCGGAGCAGCGTTACACGCTGCACCGCGTCCGGGACACGCGAGCATTTCACCGCCGCGCCAAAATATGATCGGCGAGCACCGCGGCGTCGTCGCCGACGCCGGACAGGAACGAGGAATTCATCTTCGACAGCCATTGCAGGCCGAGGAAATACAGGCCCGGCACGGCGGATATGCCGTTGCGGTGGACTGCCTCGCCTTTGGCGTCGGTGACCGGGAGATCAATCCAGCCGAAATCGACGCCGTAGCCGGTGGCCCAGATCACCGCGGAGATGCCTTCCGCGGCGAGATCGAGGCGCGTGAGCGGCGCGGTGACGCAAGGCGGGTCGGCGAACGTCGCGCGGGCGTCGGGGTCTTCGGGCAGCTCCATGCGGCGCCGTTTCACATACGCGTCCACCGTATCGAGAAAGGTGGTGTAGACGAGGTCGGCGTCGGCCATGCTTTCGGCAAGACCCGGCGCAATCTCGATCACGCCGCCATGTGCGGCCTCGATGCGTCCCACCAGGATCATGCCGTCGGCGGCGAAGTTGCGGAAATCGACGGTGCGGCCGCCATAGGCGCCCGAAATGACAGGGCCCAGGCGTGCGGGCCCACGCTCTTCCGGCGTGACTTGATCGAGGCGCATCTCGGCAAGCCACCAGATCAGGTCGCGGCCGCGGTAGCGGCGCGGCAGGCGGCGGTGCCTTCCGACCGAGAGGTAGACGCGGCGGCCGGCCTGCAGCAATTCCTCGGCAATCTGCGCGCCCGACGCGCCGGCGCCGGCGACCAGCACCGCGCCCGGCGGAAGCTGTCCGGGATTCTTGTAGTCAGCGGCATGGACCTGGAACACGGGATGATCGTGCAGCAGGTCCGGGACGAGGTTGCGCTGATAGGGGCCGGTGGCGACGACCACATTATCCGCCGCGATCGTGCCGTCAGTGGTCTCGGCGATGAAACCTGTGCCGTCACGCTGCGACAGCCGCGTCACCGCGACGCCGCAGCGGATCGGCGGGCTGACGAAACCGGCATAGGCCTCGATGTATCTGATGATGTCGTCCGTGTTTGAAAAGGCATCCGGATCGTTGTGCGGAAACGGAAAGTCCGGCAACCGCACCGACCAGTTGGGAAACTGGAATTTCAGCCCGTCCCAGCGTTCGCTGCGCCAGCGCTCGGCGATCCGGTGGCGCTCGAGCACGAGGTGCGAAAGCCCGCGCTCCTTCAGCCGGTGGCTCATCACCAGCCCGGCCTGGCCGCCGCCGATCACGAGCGTTTCGATTTTTTCATCCGGCATGTCTCTGGCCCCTGCGGCGCATGGCGGGTTCTGCCGCCGCGCGGATAATCCAGCGCCGGAACGCGGCGAAATCGCGCTGCCCCGTGCTGAAGCCGCGATACACCAGATACCAGCGCATGCCTTTCGGCACGCTTAACGCAAACGGCGCGACCAGCCGGCCGGCGGCGAGGTCGTCGTCGATATAGGGGCGGATGCCCATGGCGATGCCGAGGCCGTCGACGGCGGCCTGCAGCGCCTGGCCGTAAAATTCGAACTCCGGTCCGCGGGCGGTGATGCGGGCCGTGCCGGCGGCCTCGAGCCATGACGGCCAGTCGTCGGGCGAATGTGCCACCCGGAGCAGCGTCGGCCCCTTCAGATCGGTGGGGCGTTTGAGCGCGTTCGCAAGGCGCGGCGCGCACACCGGCAGCAGGTCAGCGGCGAATAGCGGCTCGGCGATCAGGCCGGGCCATTCGCCGCCGCCGAGCTTGATGCCGCAGCTCCAGTCCTCGCCGAACGGCACCGCGGCGCCGCCGGTGGTGATGCGGACGTCGATATCCGGCTCCTGTTTGCGGAAATCCGCCAGCCGCGGGATCAGCCATTTCATCGCAAAGGTGGGACCGACGCCGATGGTCAGCACGCGCACGCTGGAGGGGGCGGTGACCTGCGCGGTCAGGCTCGCCAGCGCATCGAAGATCGGGGTCAGCCCGCTTTGATAGGCGCGGCCCGCCGCCGTGGTGGCGAGGCGGTTGGCCTTGCGCTCGAACAGCGCCACCCCGAGCCGCTCTTCCAGGAGATGCACCATTCGGCTGACCGCGGCGGCGGATACGTTGAGCTCGACGCCGGCGGCGGCAAAGCTGCCGGTCCTGGCCGCGGCCTCGAATGCCTTGATACCGTTGAGAAAGAGCAGCCGCCGCACGTAACCCTCAGGAAAACTGATGCCAGAGCAAGATAACTCAGTTTGCGTGCGCCGTCCAAGCGCGGCAGAAACGTATCTGGAGATTCCAATGACCTCGCTGATGATCGCAGCCCTCGGCGCCTTGATGGTCGCGACCGCCTTCCTGTCGGGCCTGTTCGGCATGGCCGGCGGGATGATCCTGATCGGCGTGCTGTTGATGCTGATGCCGCTGCCCACCGCGATGGTGCTGCATGCGATCACGCAGATGGCCTCGAACGGCTGGCGCGCCTTTCTGTGGCGGGCGCATATCCGCTGGCGGCCGGTGTTCGTCTATCTGATCGGCTGTGGTCTGGCGCTCGGCGTCTGGTCGATCGCCCGTTACGTGCCGGACAAGCCGATTGCATTGCTATTGCTCGGGGTGACGCCGTTCCTGGCGCGGCTGATGCCGAAGAACCTGAAACCCAATCCCGACAGTATCGCGCAGGGCTCGTTCTACGGCTTCATCTGCATGGGCCTGATGCTGATGACCGGCGTCTCCGGGCCGCTGATGGACACGTTCTTTCTCGGCGGCAATTTCGGCCGGCGCGAGGTGGTGGCCACCAAGGCCACCTGCCAGGTCGCCAGCCATCTCACAAAACTGATCTATTTCGGCGGCATCGTCGACCAGGCGGCAACGCTCGATCCGGTGCTGGCGGCGGTCGCCATCGCCGCCTCGATGCTCGGCACCACGCTGGCGCGGCGCATCCTAGAAGCGATGAGCGACGCGCAGTTCCGCACCTGGGCGAACCGGCTGATCACCACGGTCGCGGGCTACTACATCCTCTACGGAGGCTGGTTGTTGTTCACGCGCACGAGCGCGATGGCGTTTTGAGTTAACCGCTTTTCGAGCGGAGGACCCGATGACCGGGACAACGGACGCGCTGGTGCTCGATCTCGTCGAATGGGTCGCGCGCGAGCCGAGACTCTATTCCGACGTGATCGAGACGTGGCGAACCTCGTGCCCGCGCCTGACGATCTGGGAGGACGCGGTCGACCGCGGCTACGTCGCGCGCCGACCGACGGTCGAGGGATTGCGGGTGACGGTGACCGAGGGCGGCGAGCAATTTCTGCGCGCGCATGGCCGCTTTGAATTTCATCGTGCCGGCTCGGCGAGCCGTGGATGGATGATCTCCACCATGCGCTCGGCGGACGTGCCCGGCGGGAAGAAGCCGAGATAGTTTCCGTCGCGATCCATTAGATAGATGAAAGCGGTGTGATCGACCGTGTAATCTGAAGCATCCTGGCGTGCGGGAACCTTGGCGTAATAGACCTTGTAGGCATCGGCGGCCTTGCGGATCGCTTCCGTGCTGCCGGTCAACCCGATCAGGCGGGGGTGGAACATCGGCACATATTCGGCGAGACGTTCTGGAGTGTCGCGTTCGGGATCAACGGTGACGAACAGCGGCTGCACGCCGTCGCCATCCCTGCCCAGTTTGTCGAGCGCCAGGCCGATCGCCTGCAGGTCGGTCGGGCATACGTCGGGACAATAGGTAAAGCCGAAATACACCAGCATCAGGTGGCCGCGAGAATCGCGCTCGGTGCGGGTGTGCCCGGTGTGGTCGATCAATTCGAACGGGCCGCCGACCGGCTCTCGATTCCACATCAGGATGTCCATGATCTCGGCCGGCGAGCGTGCCGGCGTCTCAGTGGCGCATGCCGGCGCCAGCATCAGCCAGAAACTGAGGCAGGCGCAGCAGGCGGTGCGGACGATCATGTGCCGAAGGAAAGGCGGCTGCCGGTCGTGGTGACCAGCACCTTGTCGCCCATCTGCGCGGTCGCCTCCTGGACGAAGTTCAGCCCGCTGCAATGCATGGGGATCACCGCGTCCGGCTCGAGCGCCTTGATCTCGCCGACGACCTGCTTGAGGTAATCCGCCGGCGCCGGCCCGAGATGGAAGCCGCCGACGACGGCGTGCACCTTCTGAATACCCGAGACCTCCTGCGCTTGCTTCACCGAATTGACGAGGCCGACATGGCCGCAGGAGCTGATCACGACGAGGCCCATATTCTTGATGTTGAAGCAGGTCGCGTGCTCGTGGATGTGTTCGTCGGGAACGATCTTGCCTTCCATCTCCGCTGGCAGATAGTGGCCGGAATTGCAGCCGAGGCCATCCTTGATGCCGAACTCGACCCAGGTCTGCGGCAGAATGCGTTCGCCGCTGCGGCGCGTGATCTTGCCGGTGGTGAAGGCGTGGCCCGCGATCACGGTCGGCGTTTCGCATAGCACCGTTGTTACCCTTTGCGCGGCGAGTTGGCGGCGGTCGAGCGTGCCGAAATCGGTGAATTGGCCCTTTGTCGGCGTCGGACTGACGCGATGACAGAAATTGTCCTCGCCGCCGGCGTAGAGTTTGATGTCGGCGGGAAGCTTGCTGCGGAATTTGTCGAGGAAGCCGAGCAGGCCGCCGAAATGATCGTAGTGGCCGTGACTGACGATCAACGCATCGAGTTTTGCGGGATCGACACCGACCAGTTCCATGTTGTTGAGGAGCACCTCAGGCGTATAGCCGTAGTCCAGCATTATCGTGCGCGTATTGCCACCCGCCTGCGATTCCAGCCATAGCGACAGGCCCCATTCATTGTGCAACGTCTTGCGGAAATCGGCGCCGCGCGCCGCCGGCACGATCGATACGCCGTTGGCCTGCTTGGGGCGCAGGAACAGATCGTAACTGCTGTCGACGAGGACGCGGATCGAGAGCTTGTCCACCGCCGGCACCTCGATCGGTGCGGCGCTGGCGATCTCGACGCACGAAAACGCGTTGGCGGCGGCGGCGCTGGCGAAGGCTGCGGAAGCTTTCAGAAAATCGCGACGGGCTAAATCCTTGGTCATTGGTATTCTCCCAAGAACCTTGGTTATGAATGTCGCTGGTCATCCGCCAAGATTAGGCGCAATCGCACGCCCGCTCAATGCAGGGAACGCGCGGTCCGCTCATCACTTTCGCGCGCGGCGGCAACTGCGCCATTGACTCGGCCGTCCGGCCTGCCAAATTCATGCAATCGCATCCACTTTGCGATGCCCCGGTTTCATCACAGCAGGATCGCCCATGATCGACCTTCACTACTGGACCACACCGAATGGCCACAAGATCACGATGTTCCTCGAAGAGACCGGGCTTGCCTACAAGATCTTTCCGGTCAACATCGGCAAGGGCGAGCAGTTCAAGCCGGAGTTTCTGGCGATCGCGCCCAACAACCGCATTCCTGCGATGGTCGATCACGAACCGAAGGGCGGCGGAAAGCCAGTCTCGATCTTCGAGTCCGGCGCGATGCTGCTGTATCTCGCCGAAAAGACCGGAAAGTTTTTGCCGTCGGATCTCTACGGCCGCTACGACGCGATCCAGTGGACGTTCTGGCAGATGGGCGGGCTCGGCCCGATGGCCGGCCAGAACCACCACTTCAGAAATTACGCGGTAGAAAAAATCAAATACGCCATCGACCGCTATGTGAACGAGACCAACCGGCTCTATGGCGTGCTCAACAAGCGCCTCGCCGATCGCGAATTCATCGCCGGCGACTATTCGATCGCAGACATGGCGAGCTATCCCTGGGTCGTGCCCTACAAGAACCAGGACCAGAATATCGACGACTTCCCGCATCTGAAGCGCTGGCTGGAAACCATCCGCGCCCGGCCGGCGACCGAGCGCGCCTATGCCAAGGCCAAGGAGGTCAATCCGAACTTCGGCCAGCCCGTCAACCGCACCGAGGAGGAGCGCAGGATCCTGTTCGGCCAGACCGCGGCGGTGGTGCGGTAGGCCGAGCCAGGATCGCAATCGCGTCATACGCGGGCTTGACCCGCGTATCTCACTTTCGGCTCGTGCTGGACCGTCGAGCGCGCCCACATATCCTGACGTTTCCAGATTTTGCTTGCCGCCGCCGCATTGGCCTCGCTGACGGGAACGAGGCTCCACAATTTGTCCAGATCGGTCTCGGCATGACGTCGCCGAATCCGGTGATCTGTGGAAGCCGGCTACAAAAAACTGGGCGCTTAGCTGAGCGCCAGGGCGAGCAAACCAGAACCCAGCAGGAAAACGCTCGCGATGGTCACTGCCAGAAATGTATTGGAGGTAAATTCTTCACGCATGGCGATTGTCCGACGAGCGCACGACGAAACCGGTCAGGCGCTCCTTGTGAAATTGTATTTGCGGATTTCAGCCACCCGTGCCCAGCAATGCCAGCGGTAAAGCCGGCAATATTCGCGGTAAAGCAAGGTGAGAGGTTTCCACATGATCGCACCCGATTGTTTGATCGGGGACTGAATATCAGGCCATCGTTTCGGGGTGTCTTCACGGCGCCAAAAAATGGTTTCGTGGCCCGCAGCACTGTTTCGTGCGCGGCCCCCGACGACACAGCTTCACGCAATGGAGAGCGCGGGTGGCTCGACAACCGGGACGCCGACGCGGTCAAGCGCGGCAAGTCGCCGTTCCGAAGATTTGCCTCGGAAGTCCCTTTGCGTCTGCCACCGGTCGTTGCAAAGCGCACCAGTCATTACAAAGCGGATGCGTGAATGTGCTGACGCGACGGACGTTGCCTCTGGATTGTATTGCTGCGTTGGGAATAATTTGCGGTTCGTTGATGTGGATCAAGCGGCTTTCAGGGATTGGTAGAAACTGCTGGCACCCCCCTTCGCCGGGAGTTCCAGGATGGTCGCGCAGCTCACAAAAAACGAACGACAGATTGCGCTGATCATTCTACTCGCGATGTCCGTATGTGGGCTCGCGATGGGGGTCGTCGGGCACGGCGACCCGCTAGGCATCCATGGCGCCATCGTGCTGCTTGCCGGCATCGCCGGCATGTTCGGTGTCATTTCCGGCTACTACGCACCGGAGCCTGGCGAAGACCGCCTCGACCGATACTTCGACGATCCCAGCCGAATGGGCATTATCCTGGCAATGGCCTGGGTCGTGGCTGGACTGTTCGTCGGCGACTGGATCGCCTGGCAGCTCGTCAATCCGAACCTGACATTCGACGCCGCCTGGTCGAGCTTCGGCCGCCTCCGTCCGGTACACACCTCCGGCGTGATCTTCGGCTTCGGTGGCAATGCGCTGATCGCCACGTCCCTCTATGTGGTGCAACGAACCTCGCGCGCGCGCCTGCCGGACCAGTTGACCCCGTGGTTCGTCCTGCTTGGCTACAACCTGTTCTGCGTCATCGCCGCAACCGGTTACCTGATGGGCGTCACGCAGTCGAAGGAATATGCCGAGCCGGAATGGTATGCCGATATCTGGCTGGACATCGTGTGGGTGACCTACCTCATTCTCTATCTGCGCACATTAGCTCGCCGCAAGGAGCCGCATATCTACGTGTCGAACTGGTACTACTTGGCCTTCATCGTGGTCGTGGCGATCCTCCACATCGTCAACAGCCTCGCCATCCCGGTTTCGATCGGTCATGCCAAGAGCTATTCGGCATTTTCCGGTGTGCAGGATGCAATGACGCAGTGGTGGTACGGGCATAACGCGGTCGCGTTCTTCCTGACCGCCGGCTTCCTCGGCATGATGTACTATTACCTGCCGGTGCGCGCCGGTCGCCCGATCTTCTCCTACCGGCTGTCGATCATCAGCTTTTGGGGCATCACTTTCATGTACATGTGGGCGGGTTCGCACCACCTGCATTACACCGCGCTTCCACATTGGGTGCAGACGCTCGGCATGACGTTTTCGGTCATGCTGCTGGTTCCGTCGTGGGCGTCGGCCGGTAACGCACTGCTCACGCTGAATGGCGCCTGGCACAAGGTGCGCGACGACGCCACGCTGCGCTTCATGATGGTCGCCGCAGTATTCTACGGCATCGTCACGTTCGAAGGCTCGTTCATGGCCATTCGCTCCGTAAACTCGCTGTCGCACTATACCGACTGGACCGTCGGTCACGTGCACGTCGGCGCGCTCGGCTGGGTCGCCATGATCACTTTCGGCGCGATCTATGCTTCGGTGCCGTGGCTCTGGAAGCGCGAGCGGATGTATTCGGGCAGGCTGGTGGAGGTGCACTTCTGGCTCGCGCTTGCCGGCACGGTGATCTACGTCTTCGCGATGTGGAATTCCGGCATCATCCAGGGGCTGATGTGGCGGACCTTCAATGAAAGCGGAACGCTCGCCTATTCCTTCGTCGACACGCTGGTCGCGATGCATCCCTATTATATCGCGCGCGCGATTGGCGGCCTGCTGTTCCTGCTCGGCGCACTGGTTGCGTGCTACAATATCTGGATGACGATACGAACGGCCGATCAGCCGGCCGACGAGCGAGTTGCCGATCGTCCCGTGGTTCCCGCGCTCACAGGCGTTTCGGCGCCTCAACCGGCGGAGTGAACCGGCATGTTCAACCTGCATTACCAGCTCGAGCGCAAAACCATCGGCTTGGTGCTAGGCATCATCGGCGTCGCTGCCATCGGCGGTGCGGTCGAGATCATACCTTTGTTCACGATCCAACAGACCGTCGAAGACGCCCCGGGCATGCGGGTTTACACGCCGCTTGAGATCGCAGGCCGCAATATCTACATCCGCGAAGGCTGCTACGCCTGCCATTCGCAGATGATCCGGACGTTGCGCGACGAAGTGGAGCGCTACGGCCCTTACTCGCTCGCCGTCGAATCCAAATACGATCATCCGATGCTGTGGGGGTCGAAGCGGACCGGGCCGGACATCGCGCGCATGGGCAACAAATATTCGGACGAATGGCATGTCCGGCACCTCAACAACCCCCGGGACGTCGTTCCGGAATCGGTGATGCCGCATTATTCGTGGCTCGGACGCACCGAACTGCGTTATGACGATCTCGGCTCGCATCTGGCGGCGCTTCGCAAGGTCGGCGTGCCCTACACCGATGACATGATCGCCAACGCGAAGTCCGATGCCTACGGACAGGCGACGCCCGATACACCGTTCGCCGAAGGCGTTACCAAGCGTTACGGCGCGGCGACGAATGTGCGCGCCTTCGACGGCAAGCCGGGCCAACTGACCGAGATGGATGCCCTGGTGGCTTACCTGCAAATTCTCGGCAAGCTGACCGACGCTGCGCACAAACACGCCGCGGGAGGTTGATCATGGACCATGATTTTACAGTCTGGTTCTCGAAGTCGTTCGGTCTGTTCTATCTGATCGCACTTTCGGTCATCATCGTCGCCTACGCGTTCTGGCCGTCCAACAAGAAGCGGTTCGACGAGGCGGCGCAATCCATACTCGGGGACGAGGACAAGCCGCACAGGGATCAGCCAGATAGAGATCAGCCATCTAGGGATAAGTCATGGCGGTAGAGGAACGCGATCCCCATTCCGGCTACATGACGACCGGTCACGAATGGAACGGTATCAAGGAATTGAACACGCCGGTACCCCGGCCGGTCTATTTCTTCCTGATCGCAACGGCCTTGTTCTCCGTCGTCTACTGGGTGCTGTATCCCGCATGGCCGCTGGGAGTGACCTATACGAAGGGACTGCTCGGCATCGATCAGCGTACCACCGTCAGCGAAAGCCTGGCGCAGGCGGCGCTTGAACGCAGCGGCTGGTCCAAACGCATCGAGGCTGAGAGCTTCAAGCAGATCCAGGCCGACCCCCGTTTGATGGAAAATGTCCGGCAGACCGGTCGGACGCTGTTCGGTGACAATTGTGCGCCATGTCATGGATCGAACGGGCAGGGCGGCAAGGCGTTTCCCAATCTGACGACGGCGTCGTGGCTTTGGGGCGGCGATCCCGAAAGCATTGCCGAGACGATCCGCGTCGGCATCAATTCGGCGCATCCGCAAAGCCGGACCTCGCAAATGATGGCGTTCGGGCGCGATCAGATGCTCAAGAAGGGCGAGATCGACGACGTCGTGGCTTACGTGCGCAGTCTTTCCGATCCCACTGTCTTGAGAGATGTGCCCGCGGCGAAAATCGAGGCCGGCAAGGCCGTCTTCGCCGCCAATTGCGTCAGCTGCCATGGTGACAACGCCAAGGGTAACGCCGAGCTCGGTGCACCTGATCTGACGGACCGATCCTGGATCTACGGCGGCGACGCCGAGTCGATCTACGATACCGTGTGGGGCGGCCGGCAAGGCCACATGCCAAGCTGGGACGGCAGGCTCTCGCCGCTCGACCGCAAAATTCTGGCGCTCTATCTGTTCGACCTCCGCCGGAGCGAACGATGATCGCGACCGGCACAGCGACGAGGCAGATTCGGACGAGGGCCGTCGTTTGGCTTTCGATCGGCGCCGGGCTGTTGCTGCTGCTGATCGCCAATTCGCATCTCGTCTATGTAGCCATCATGTCGCAACCGGAATGCGTCGCGCATCTGCGCCAGGGCGAGGGCTCCGGCAGGGACGGAAAGTTCAGCGCGGCACGATCGTCATGCGCGCCGCGATGAGGAAGCAGGGAGATCGATGATGGCGCCGATACCGGCCGTTGTTCCGCCTCTGCCGCGCGCGCGGAGCTGGAAGCGAGACGTTGCCCCCGCTGCCGCTTTCGATTGGCTCGCGGCCGGTTGGCGCGACTTCACCACCGATCCGGCAGCCAGCATCAGTTACGGACTCCTGGTGTTTTTGGTCTCCGTCATCACCACCGTCGGCCTGTTCGCACTTCGCCTCGACTACATCCTGCTCCCGGCGTTTGCCGGCTTCATGGTCGTCGGCCCGATCATCGGAATCGGACTGTACGAAAAGAGCCGGCGCATCGCCGAACTCAGGTCCGTCAGCGTGTGGCAGATGATCTTCGTCAGGCCGGAGTCTGGTGGCCAGGTTCTGTTCGCAGGCGTGCTGCTTTTTCTGTTGACGCTGTTGTGGATGCGCGCCGCTGTCATCCTGTATGCGCTGTTTTTTGGCCTGCGGCCTTTTCCCGGTCTCGACCGCATCATTCCCATGCTGTTCACGACAGAGGTCGGCTGGGCGATGCTGCTGATCGGCAGCGCCGTCGGGGGCCTGTTTGCGGCGTTTGCATTTGCCATCAGTGCCTTCTCCATCCCGATGCTGCTGGCGGAGCGCACGGACGCCTTGACCGCCATGGGCACCAGCATGGCGCTGGTCTGGCACAATCTACCCGTCATGCTGACCTGGGCGGCAATCATGCTGGTGCTGATTGTCATCGGCATCGCGACCGGACTGCTGGGAATGATCGTCATTTTTCCGGTGCTGGGACATGGAAGCTGGCACGCTTACCGGGCAATACGACCTCAGGTTTAGCGCGAGGCATTTGGAGTTCTCTCCGATGGGTTGTTGCGGTCCGGGAGCGGAGTTGACGGCGATGCCGCCAGGTGCGCGCGCAAGCGACGAAGAGGTTCTGCTCGCGAGCCGCATCGTAGCCGATGGCATTCGCCAGACCGACCTCGCCGTGCCGACGATTCATTGTGGCGCATGCGTCCGGACGATCGAGAGGGCGCTCGGCGGGCTTGCGGGCGTCGAAAGCGTGCGGGCCAACCTGTCGACCAAACGCGTGTCGGTCAGGTGGCAATCAAACGGCGGCCCGCCGCCGTTCGTCGAGACCTTGAAGCGGGCCGGCTTCGAGGCTCACTTGTTCGACGTCGAGTCGGACAAGGATGACGGCACGCTGTCCGAACTGATACGGGCGCTAGCCGTCGCGGGCTTTGCCTCCAGCAATATCATGTTGCTTTCGGTGTCGATCTGGTCGGGCGCCGAAGCCGAAACCCGGGACCTGTTCCACTGGTTGTCCATGATCATTGCGCTGCCGGCGCTGGCCTATTCCGGCCGGATATTTTTCCGGTCGGGTTGGCGAGCCCTCAGGCACGGGCGGACCAACATGGACGTTCCGATCTCGCTGGGTGTGCTGCTCGCCTTCGGCATGAGCGTTTACGAGACGGTGCAACATGGCCCGCACGCCTATTTCGATGCCGCGATCTCGCTGCTGTTCTTTTTGCTGATCGGGCGCACGCTAGATCATATGATGCGAGAACGGGCCCGGCTGGCCGTCAGAAGTCTGGCCCGGCTCGCGGCACGAGGTGCCTTCGTGGTGCAGGCGGATGGCACGCAAGTCTATCTTCCTGTCGAAGACATCGAACCCGGCATGCGCGTTTCGCTTGGCGCCGGTGAACGTGTGCCCGTCGATGCGACCGTGAGCAAGGGTGATTCCGAGCTTGACGTTTCGCTGGTCTCCGGTGAGAGCGTGCCGCTGCGTGCGACTGTGGGATCGACGGTGCGTGCGGGGACGCTGAACCTCACCGGCCCGCTGACGCTGATCGCGACGGCGAGGGCCGGCCATTCATTCCTCGCTGAAATGATACGGATGATGGAAGCGGCCGAGCATGGTCGGTCCGGCTATCGGCGTATCGCTGACCGCGCAGCGGCGCTCTACGCGCCAGTCGTGCATGTCGCGGCATTTCTTACGTTCATTGGCTGGATGGTCGCAACCGGCGATCTACACAACGCCATCACCATCGCCGTCGCTGTCCTCATCATCACGTGCCCTTGCGCGCTCGGACTTGCGGTGCCGATCGTGCAGGTGATAGCCGCACAACGGCTGTTCAAGGACGGCATCATGGTCAAGGACGGCTCCTCGATTGAGCGCCTCGCAGAGATTGACCGGGTCATATTTGACAAGACGGGAACGCTGACGTCGGCCGCGCCGCGCCTGGTCTCGGCCGAACACATTGACCGGGCGCCCTTGAGTCTCGCGGCCGCTCTTGCCTTGCATTCCCGGCATCCCTATTCGCAGGCGCTCGTCGAAGCTGCCGCCGGCCTTGCGCCGTCGCCAATCGTGTTCGACGACATCACCGAACAGGCGGGCTTCGGGTTGCAGGCGCAATCAGGCGCGACAGTCTATCGGTTGGGGAAACCGTCGTGGGCGCTGGCTAGCCGGGAATCGATGGTCGGAACCGTGTCGGTTATTCTGACACGCAATGGTCAGTGGATGTCAGGTTTCTACTTTGAAGACACGCTGCGGACGGACGCGGCCGTTGCCGTCGCAAAGCTGAAGCAGAGCGGCCTTCGAGTGGAGATCGTTTCCGGCGATCGCAAGGAACCGGTCGGACTTGTCGCCGAGGCGCTTGGCGTTCCATATCGCAGCAGCGTGACGCCCAGCGAAAAGGTGGCACGTATCAAGTCGCTCTCTGCGGCCGGTCAAAAGGTTCTTATGGTCGGCGACGGACTTAACGACACGCCCGCGCTCGGCGCTGCCCATGCGTCCATGGCCCCGGCCTCCGCTTCGGACGTCGGACGTTGCGCGGCGGACTTTGTCTTCCTGCGAGAAAGCCTGCTTGCAGCGCCGGTCGCGGTGTCCGTCGCACGCGAGGCCAGACGTTTGATCAGGCAAAATTTTGCGCTCGCGGTTGTCTACAACGTCGTGGCGGTGCCGATCGCAATCATGGGCCTGGTGACACCTCTGATTGCCGCCATCGCGATGTCGGGATCATCAATTCTGGTGGTTGCCAACGCACTTCGCTTGAAGGGCGGGGAAGGGAGCCCAGCCAGTGCCGCCCCGGACACCATTTCGGCGGCAGCCATTCTGGAGGCCGCCGAATGAAGGACTACTTTTATTTGATACCGATTGCATTAGGTCTCGGCCTCACGGCTCTCGCTGCGTTCATGTGGTCGCTCAAGGCCGGACAGTACGACGATCTTGACGGGGCTGCCGAACGCATCCTCCATGAAGAGACGGACGCGCCTATCCGGACGACCCAACCGGGTCGGTGATGCCGGCGGCTATGCACCGCAAAACCATATATGTAGCTTAATACCTCACCAGGGGGACGGCAGGCGATGTCCCGTTGGCCCGAAGAGAAAGCGGCCATAAGCCAACAGGCTTCCTTTAGTCTTCCTATAAACTAGCCTCGGAACCCTATCCCAAAGACGCATATGCAATATAAGCGAATCGCGGCGAGAATTGCCGGATGACGCCCAACTTTTGCCCATCCTGGGCGTTGTCCAGAGCAGCAGGGATCATTGCTTCGGAGACGATCGTGGATAGCACACTGAAGTTGAGGCCTCGTCCAAGCAACGTGGCATTGATTGCCTGGCAGTTTACCGGGCAACCGCTGCACGAATGGCCGAGCTGGGTACAATCCAGTTGCTCGCTGCAGCGAAGCGAGGACGGGCACCTCGAGCTTCGACATGAGCGGCAAAGCGGGACACAGATCGTGTATCTGGAGGAGTGGCTGGTGCGCGATCTCGATGGCGGCGTTTGCTTCTACACCGATGCCGAACTGCGCAAAGAGTTCGACATCGCCCCTAGAGCGTGATGACTTTTCTTCGAATCGTCACCTCGTTCTATCTCTTTGATTTGAGCATGATCTCCGCGCAAACGCGTTCCGCGTTTTTCGCGAGGGAAAACCGGTACCCACTTTTCCGAATCATGCTCTGTCAGTGAAGCTGGTCACACAAATCGAAAAATAAACCGCTGGCACCGCGCTCCGATTGGCCACAATCTGGGGATGGGTTTTGCTGACTGAACCCTTTCGAGGGGTATCGATCGGATTTTTCTGAACCTTTAACGACCTGACATTGCGACACGCCGGTACCCCTCTTCTCCCAACATCCGATTGGAGGAAGTGATGGCAACACGAGTGAATGTCCAGCCTGGCCATGGCAAAGGTGGACGCCAACCGACCCGACAATTTCTGGATTCGCTTTCCGGGCACGACGATCCCGGAATGTTCGGGCGAATGTTTCCGAACCTCGAACCGCTCGCCGTCGACGACGCTCCGCTGCAAGAGCTCGCCGACGCGATGAAGGACGCCAATCCGGGCGACGCCGCCGGCAACAACACCAATATCCCCGCAGGGTTCACCTATCTCGGGCAGTTCGTTGATCACGATATCACGCTCGATCTCACCTCGTTCGGCGACAAGGAGGCCGACCCGATCGCGGTCGAGAATTTCCGTACGCCGGCGCTCGATCTCGACAGTGTCTACGGCCTCGGTCCCGACGGCAGCCGGCAACTTTACGCGCGCAATCCCGGCGATGCCGACGGCAAGGCGCCCGGTCCGAAACTCTTGATCGGCAAGACCATCAGCGTCGACGATGTAATTATCACGCCGCGCAACGACCTGCCGCGCAATCCGGAAGGCTTCGCGCTGATCGGCGATCATCGTAACGACGAAAATCTCGTCGTGGCGCAGACGCATCTGGCGATGCTGAAGTTTCACAACAAGGTCTGCGACCATCTCGCAGCATCCGGGGTGCCGGCCGGCGAGATATTTACGCAGGCGCGCCAGATGGTGACCTGGCATTACCAGTGGATGGTGCTGCACGATTTCGTCGAGCGCATCACCGAGAAGGGGATCGTCGCCAAGATCCTCGACCAGGGACGCCGCTTCTATCGCTTCAAGAAGACGCCCTACATGCCGGTCGAGTTCTCTGCGGCGGCGTACCGGTTCGGCCACAGCATGGTGCGCGAAGTGTACAGCCACAATCGCAAGTTCACGCCGGGCGGCGGCATTCCGGCCACGCTCAATCTGCTGTTCAAGTTCACCGGCCTGTCGGGCGGAATCATCGGAGACCTCGCGCCCGATCCGGTGCAGCCGCCGCTGCCGATTCCGGTGCTCTCCAGCAACTGGATCATCGACTGGCGCCGCTACTACGAAGTGCTCGCGGCCAATCCGCCCAGTGTACGGCTCAATCCCTCCCGGAAGATCGATCCGTTCCTGATACCGCAGTTGCACGAGCTGCCGGGCGGGGGCGGCAGCCTTCCATTCCGCAACCTCAAGCGCGGCGTCTTGCTGGGCCTGCCATCGGGACAGGATGTCGCCAAGGCGATGAAGATCAAGAATCCGCTTACGCCAGCCGAGATCGCGAAAGGAACGGACGGCGCGGTGGCCAAGAAGCACGGCCTGCATGAGCACACGCCGCTCTGGTACTACATCCTCAAGGAGGCCGAGCAGCGTGGCGGCGGCGAAAAGCTTGGACCGGTCGGTGCCACGATCATCGCGGAAGTGTTCGTCGGCCTCGTGCACGGCGACCAACAATCGTATCTGTGGCTGAAGGGCAAGAACTGGAAGCCGACGCTGCCCTCCAAGACTCCGGGCGAGTTTACCATGGCCGATCTGCTGAGGTTCGTCGGCGACATCAGCCCGATCGACGGGATTTCCACGGTCTAGGCGCTTTCGGCGCCTGCATCGTCTGGGATGCGATTGCGCGGCGCCAAGGCCGCGCAATCGCAATGACGTCTCAAGCCTATTTTGCTCTGCAATTTCCATCGTCATTGCGAGCGAAAGCGAAGCAATCCATCGGGCGGCGAAGCAAGAATGGCTGCGCACCTCGCGGACGGTGTTTGTGTGATCGCCGCTGTTCGCGCAAAAGTGCCGCCGGCCGGCACCATAGCGGCGGCGTTTTGGTCGGCAGCAATGACGACGTTCGCTGACGCAAATTGGCGGGCAATGATTGCGCGACTGTCCGGACTATCGCCGAGGCTGTAAATTAGTTCTATCCGATAACGATGTTAGCTGTGACGTAAAATGAAGGCGTAGTCTTATCTCCTTGCTAGCCGTTAGGGGGAGGCGCGTCATGACCGACCTTGAAGCCAAATTGGAACGGTTTGAAACTCTTGCTGCCGAATGCGATTTGATTGGCAAGTTGACGACGGATGGGGCAAAGCGCGAGCTGTACCTGCGCCTCGCTTTTCATTACCGCGAACTGGTGGACGACCTGCGGACGGTGATTGCGACCAATGACGCCGCGTAGCCCACCAAACCGCAGCGTGATTTTCGCCTGGCGTCGGCGACCGCGATAGATTGCGGCGTCGCCGATCCCTGCGGCGATGCCTTCGCCGGCAGCCCGATCTCCATTCCTGACGGGCGCAGCGCTAGCGCAGGCAACACACGCGGCGCCGATTGACAGCCGCGGGACGGCCCGGCATCCTGATGCCGCTGCATGTAGGGCGCATCGGCTTTCGGCCGAAGGGGCAATGCCCACCTACGCGACGTCAACCGTAGCTGCGCCCATGCCGAATATCGAAAACTTTCGCAAACAGGCCAAGCTCATCCTGCGCTGGCATCGTGACCGTTACTATCCGGTCGCCGCCCAGATCAGGTCGGGCTTGCCCCGCTTCAGCCAGATGACCGATCCTGACATCCTCGCGCACAGTTTTCGCCTGAGCGATGCGCAGGAGCTGGTCGCACGGCAGCATGGTTTCGAAAGCTGGCAGGCGCTCAAGACAGGATTTTCGACCATGTCGGACCATGCAGACACCACTTCGACCGCAGCCGTCATCACCGCCGCCGAGCCGCAACTCTTCATCGACGATATCAAGGCGTCCTGTGATTTCTTCACAGGCAAGCTCGGCTTCACCGTGGTCTTTACCTATGGCGAGCCGCCATTCTACGCGCAGGTTGCGCGCGATGCGGCTCGGATCAACCTGCGCTGCGTCGCTGAGCCATTGATCGATCCTGACCTGCGCGACCGTGAACAGTTGCTCGCCGCCTCGCTCACCGTGGCGACCGCAGAAGAGATCAAGCAGCTTTTCCTCGCGTATCAGTCGGCGGGCGTCACCTTCTTCCAGACGCTGAGGCGGGAGCCCTGGGGCGCACGCAATTTCATCGTGAAAGATCCGGATGGCAATTTGCTGCTATTCGCTGGTCCCGCGGAGTAACGACGACCGCTCCCGCAACATCTGCAGCACCGCGCCAAGATCGGGCAGCACGGAAGCGCATCGCGCGCGCGACTCGTCCGTCGGCGCTACCATATCAGGCACCATGATGGTGATGGCGCCAGCGGCGTGGGCGGCGGTCACGCCGTGATTGGAATCCTCCACCGCCACGCAAGCCTCCGGCTTCAGGCCGAACCGTGCGGCAGCCAGAAGATAGAGGTCGGGGCTCGGCTTTCCACGCGCGACGTCGTCGCGGGTCAGGAGCGTCTCAAAACGGTGGCGAATGCCTGCAAGCCGCAGATGTGCGTCGGCCGTGCGCAGCGACGAGGAGGTGACGATTGCCATCGGGCATTCGGCCGCCTGCAGCGCATCCAGGAGTTCGACCGCGCCGCTTTTCAGCGGCAGGCCCGCGCTTAAGATTTCATCGCGGTTGCTGACGAAAGCCCGGCTGATCTCCGCAAGCGGAAAGCTCTCCCCATAGCGCGCGTGCAGCAAGGCCTCGCATTCCGGACCGGGGAGGCCGACCATCGCCTGACACAGCGTCATGGTGTCGTCGGTGTAGCCATGCGTCTTCAACGCCGCGACCAGACTGTCGAGATAGACGCGCTCGGTGTCGAGCAGCGTGCCGTCCATGTCGAGGAGGACGGCGCTGACATTCCATTTGCCGGTCACGTCGCGCCAGCGCCTGCGCGCTGTTCTGCGAGTTTGCGCAGGCAGGCCGGACAGAGACAATCGCTGCCGTCCACCGGCATCGGTAGGCGGAACGCTTCGTCGGAACACCAGCACGGCCCCGACAAGCTGCAATTGAATTCAGCGCCGCAGCTGGCGCAGGCGAGGCGGCGGGAAGGCTGATTTTCTAACCGATTTGTCATGAATCGGGCGGCATCCCCTAAGTGGAATTAATCTCAGGTTCACGGCGAAGCGCGGTATAATCAGCGGCAATATACGCCCGCGAAAGATCCAAGGGAAATCCGATGGCCCGCGATTCGCAAGCAGCCCTTGTTGCGCTCAATCGCTTCGGACTGGGTGCGCGCGGCGGGGCCTCCGGCGATTTTCTCAATGCGGCCTCCGATCCGCGCGGCTTCGTCAAGGCGGAACTCGCCCGTCCCAACGGTGTGCTGCTCGAAGTGCCGGGATTGCAGTCGACGCCGGCGCTCGGCAAGGCCGTGTTCGACTATCAGTTCGGGATTCAGCAGGCCCGCGACGCAGCCGCCAAACAACTCACGCCGGCACCCGCGACCGAGGGGCAACCCCCGCCGGATGCGAAGGCGCAGCGGCGGAACCTTTCGCTCAACAGCATCGCCATGGAGATGGCGCCCAAGGAGCCAGCGAAACCGCCGGACAATGCGGCGATGGCGCCCGCCGAGGCGATGCGGCCCAGTGCGCCAAAACCGCCGCCGCAACCGCTCAACATCATCCAGAAAACCTTTCGTGCCGAGGCGCTGGCGCGGCTGCAGCGGGCCGTCATCGCCGATTGCGGATTCACCGAGCGGCTGGTGGTGTTCTGGTCCAATCATTTCTGCATCTCCGCCAACAAGGGCGGCCCGGCGCGGATGTGGGCCGGCTCATTCGAGCGGGAGGCGATCCGGCCGCATGTGCTCGGCCGTTTCGGCGACATGCTGAGGGCGGTCGAGCAGCATCCGGCGATGCTGTTTTTTCTCGACAACCAGCAATCGCTGGGTCCGGATTCGCGCGCCGGGAAGAACCGCAACCGCGGACTGAACGAAAACCTCGCCCGCGAAATTTTGGAACTGCATACGCTTGGCGTCGGAGGCGGCTATTCGCAGGAGGATGTGACGTCGCTGGCGAAAATCATCACGGGCTGGACCTATGCGGGGAGGCTGGGCCAGTTGGGGGCGCCCGGCTCCTTCGTGTTCAACGCCAATGCACATCAGCCGGGCGCGCAGCGGGTGATGGGAAAAATCTACGACGCGTCAGATGTAACGCAGGGCGAGGCGGTGCTGGCGGATCTCGCGCGCCATCCATCGACCGCGAAATTCATTGCGGCTAAGTTCGCGCGTCACTTCGTGGCCGACGATCCGCCACCGGCTCTGGTGGCGCGGCTCGTCGATGTCTTCACGCGAACCGACGGCGATCTGAAGGCGCTGGCGACGGCGCTGGTGGATTCCGACGACGCCTGGAAGGCGCCGCTCTCAAAGATGCGCTCGCCTTACGAGTTTCTGGTCGCGGCCGGAAGATTGCTCGCGCAGATCCCGAACGATCCCGGCCGCTATCTCGGCGGCCTCAATGCGTTGGGCCAGCCGCTGTGGGCGCCCGCCGGGCCGAACGGTTTTCCCGATAGCAACGCGGCCTGGGCAGCGCCGGAAGGCGTCAAGCTGCGGCTCGATATATCAGCGCAGATTGCGTCAAGGCTCGCCGACGGCGCCGATCCGCGCGACCTGCTCGAACTGGTTGCCGCGGACGCGGCGTCATCAGAGACACGACGAACCATCGAGCGCGCGGAATCGCGGCAGCAGGCGCTGGCGCTGTTGTTGATGTCGCCGGAATTCCAGAGGAGATGACGTCCATGGCAACGACAATGGATTGCTGCGAGGGGCTGAATCCATCGGTCGTTTCGCGACGCGCGCTATTGCTCGGCGGCGCTTCCTTTGCGGCATGGGCCTACTTGCCGAAATTCGCGCGCGCCGCCGACGGCCGCGATCCGCGGCTGGTGGTCGTCATCCTGCGCGGCGCGCTGGATGGGCTCGCCACCGTCGCACCGATTGGCGATCCTGATTATGCCGGCCTGCATGGTTCGATCGCCTTGTCGTCGAACGGGCCGAACGCGGCTGTGGGGCTCGACAATTTCTTTTCGCTGCATCCGGCGATGCCGGAATTTGCGCGGATGTATCGCGAGAAGAAGGCGGCCGTGATTCACGCGGTGGCGACGTCGTATCGCGACCGTTCGCATTTCGACGGGCAGGACGTGCTCGAAAGCGGCTTTGCAGGTCCAGGCCGGGTGCAGTCCGGCTGGCTCAACCGCGCACTGGAAGGCCTGCCGAAAGGCGAGCGGGTAATGAGCGCGCTCGCGGTCGGCCCGACCACGCCGCTGGTGCTGCGCGGTGCGGCGCCGACGGTCGGCTGGGCGCCAGTCGCGGTGCCGCAGGCTGCCGAGGATACCGCGATGCGGCTCGTCGAGCTCTATCAACACCGCGACCCGGCGCTGGCGAGCGCGTTGAAGCAGGGCCTCGCGCTCGACAAAGCCGCGCAAGGCGACAACATGAAGCCGAAGCCCGGCACCAACGGCGTGGCCGCGATGCGGCTGGCGGCGCGCGGCGCCGCAAAGCTGATGGCGGCCGATGACGGCCCGCGGATCGGCGCGCTCGCCTTCGATGGTTGGGACACGCATGCCAATGAAGGCGGACCTGTAGGGCGGCTGGCGCAATTGCTCGGCGGCCTCGACGGCGCGCTGGCGGAATTCGAAACCGGGCTAGGGCCGCGCTGGCGCGATACCGCGATCGTGGTCGCCACCGAATTCGGCCGCACCGCGCGCATCAACGGCACGCAAGGCACCGACCACGGCACCGGCACCATCGCGCTGCTCGCCGGCGGCGCGGTGAAGGGCGGTCGGGTGATTTCGGATTGGCCGGGGCTGAAGCCCGCCAATCTCTATCAGGGCCGCGATCTCGCGCCGACCACCGATTTGCGCGCGGTCATGAAGGGCGTGCTGAAGGATCAGTTCGGGCTGGCCGAGAAAGTGCTGGCGGAGAGCGTGTTTCCGGACAGCAGCGCCGTGAAGCCGATGCAGGGATTGGTGGGGTGAGCGGCTAGTCCCACCCACGGTGTCGTCCCGGCCCATATGCGCAATTGCGCATCAGGAGCCGGGACCCATAACCACCGCAGATAATTGTTGGAACGCGCTGGAGCTCCAGCGCGGCATCACCACAGACATTCGTGGTTATGGGTCCCTGCGCCCGTGCGCAATTGCGCACTAGGCAGGGACGACGCCGAGCAAGATCTATTTCGTAATCCCATTCACTTCCGCCATCTCCTCTGCGCTCAGTGTCCAGCCGATCGCTTTCACGTTCTGCTCGACCTGCTCGACGCGGGTGGCGCCGGCGATGACGCTCGACACTTGCGGGTGCGACGCCAGCCAGGAGAACGCGAGCTCCAGCATGGTGTGGCCGCGGGCTTGCGCGAACGCCTGCAGTTTTTCGACGATGTCTTCATTGCGCGCCGTGACGTAGCGGTCCTTCAGCGCCGGCGCCTTGGCGAAGCGGGTGTCGTCGGGGACGGCGGCGCCGCGCTTGTATTTTCCGGTGAGGAGGCCGCTCGCCAGCGGGAAGAACGGCAGCAGGCCGAGTTTGTATTCCGTTGCTGCCGGCAACAGATCCTTTTCGATGCCGCGCACGACGAGGCTGTATTCGTCCTGGCAGGAGACGAAGCGGCTGACGTTCATCTGCCGCGCCATCATTTCCGCTTCCGCGATGCGCCACGCCGGAAAATTCGAATTGCCGATGTAGCGGACCTTGCCCTGGCGGACGAGGTCGTCGAGCGCGCGCAAGGTCTCTTCCATCGGCGTCAAGGGATCGTAATCATGCTGCTGGTAGAGATCGATGTAGTCGGTCTTCAGCCGCGTCAGGCTCGCCTCGACGGCGGACATGATGTAGCGGCGCGAGGCGCCCTGCCTGGTGCCGTCGGTTGCCATCGGTTTGGAATATTTCGTCGCCAGCACGATGTCCTTGCGGCGGTCGCCGAGAACGGTGCCCAGCACGGTCTCGGAACCGCCCATGCCGGCATAGATGTCGGCGGTGTCGAACAGGGTGATGCCGAGGTCGATCGCCTTGTGGATCACCTTGCGCGAGGTCTCCAGATCGGTGCGCTGGCCAAAGTTGTTGCAGCCGAGGCCGACGGCGGAAACGCGCAGGCCGGAGCCGCCGAGGTTGCGAATTTGCATGGATTGATCCTGTGGGAAGCACGCGAGAAAAGAGGGGCCGGCATTGTGGCCCGCGCGGCTTGGCGCCGCAAGCAGCTGTAATGTCGGCCTTTGCGCTTGGCAGCCATGCGGCAGAAAAAGATGCGGCCCCGGTCAGACGCGGCGACTGACGGGGGCCGCTTGGGGGCGCGTGATCTGAGACGGGGGGCCTGATCAGACGCAGGCGCAGGCTAGCCGCGCTTTGTTACGCCGCCGTGACATCAGGACTTATCCACAGCCGGCCTGACGGGACCGTCTTCACGAAACCGTGTCAGAACAGCTTGCGGTACACGACGAAGCCGGAACGCTCCGCCACCTTGTCGTAAAGCTGCATCGCGGTGTGGTTGGTCTCGTGCGTCTGCCAATAGACGCGGGAAGATCCCGCAAGCTTCGCCCGTTCGTACACGCCGTTGATCAAGGCGCGGCCGACGCCCTTGCCGCGTACTGCGGCGCTGGTGAACAGATCCTGCAGATAACAATTCGGCTCGATCATGGTCGTAGAGCGGTGAAACAGATAATGCGTCAGCCCAAGCAGCTCGCCGCCGCGCTCGGCGACCAGCGCATGCACCGGCTCGTAGGCGTCGAAGAAGCGCGCCCACGTCATCGCGGTAATCTCGGGCGCAAGCGCGGTCGGGCCCGAGCGGCCGTAGAAGGCGTTGTAGCCATCCCACAGCGGAAGCCATTGCGCATAGTCCTGACGGGTGACGAAGCGGATGGTGAGGTCGCCGGACATTGAGCGTTTCCGTCTTGCTGGGAGGTGACGCTGGGACGCGCAGGAGGATGCCGTTCATTACTACAGACACGGCAGGCGGGGATCAATGTCGCAAGGAGGTTGCGGTGCAGCCGCTATTCGGCGGCGCCGAGGTGTCGGGCAAGGCTGCGATGGCTGTCGCGCAACGTGCGATAATAGTCGGCGCTGCCGGGATCGTCGGTGTGGCGGACGAGGTCGGTGACCGGCGTATAGCTCAGCATGCGTCCGCCATCGGGCAGCGCCGTGCAGATGAAACGCAGCACCTGCCCGTCGGCGAGATTGATGTTGATCGGCGTGGAATCGCCGGTCCGGATCATTTTGGTGCGCTTGGCGATGAAGGCGCTCAACTCGTCCTCCGGCAGTTGCCAGGCGCCGGTGTCACGGCCATGATACATCAGCGCGATGAAGGGCGGCTTGCTGTCGGCCTGCTCGTCGGACAGCTTGAAGTAATCGCGGAACGCGCCGTTGATGAACTCGGCGCGGGTATCGGAATCGAGCAGCACGATGCCGATATCGACCTGATCGAGCGCAGCCGATAGGCGTTCCGCGGTGGCGTGATGCTTCTTCTGCCACGCGAATGCATCGACCCATTTCTTCCGCAGGAGGCCGGTGATCAGCGCGGTGCCGCCGGCGGTCACCGCCAGCAGCAGCATGCGCGCCAGGTCCGACATGTCGTAACCGGGCGTGGCGCGGTGGTTGAGGAAGAACAGCGCCGAAGACGCCACCGCAATGACAGCGCTGGCCATGCCGGAGACGATGCCGCTGACGGAAGCGGCAAGCGCGACGATGCAGACGAACAGCGGCGCGGGATTGGGGACGGGAACGAAATGCCGGTCGACCAGGAAGGCAATCAGCGCCGTCGCTGTCGTAAGAAACGGACCGGAGATTGCGCGCCAGTTTAACTGCATGCCCGTTCTCGCCACTTGCCGGGAATAAGACGCAAGCATGCCTGATTGTTGCGATTGTGCACGGCTTTCTGCCCTCAGTCTTAAGAGAGCGTTGCAGGAATGCGGCGGGCTTTCGCATTTTTGAAATCAAATGATATCGAGTTGGGGAACGGGGTACCGGCCCCGCCGATTAGCGCATGACATTTTGCAAGAGGACATCAATGCCCACTGTTTCCCCGACACTGCTGCCGATCCTGATGCTGTTCGCATCCAACGTCTTCATGACCTTTGCCTGGTACGGCCATCTGAAATTCAAGCAGAGCCCGCTGGCGCTAGTCGTGCTGGCAAGCTGGAGTATCGCTTTCGTCGAATACTGGCTGGCGGTGCCGGCCAACCGATGGGGCAGCGCGGTCTATTCGGCGGCGGAGCTCAAGACCATGCAGGAGGTGATCACGCTGGTGGTGTTTGCCTGCTTCTCGGTGCTCTATCTCAAGGAGCCGCTGGGATGGAATCACGCGCTCGGTTTTCTCTTCATCGCGATCGGCGCGTTTCTGATCTTTCACAAATGGGCGTGAGCTTCGTCATGCCTTGGGGCGGATCGTCACTTCGCGGCCGGCGTCACCCGCAATATCCGTCCGTTCGAACTATCCGTGAGCAGCCACAGCGCGTCGTCCGGCCCTTGGCGAACGTCCCTGATGCGCTCGTGCAGGTTCTCCAGCAGGCGTTCCTCCGACGTCACTGCGTTGCCGTTCAGCGTCAGCCGCACCAGCATCGCGCCGCGCAGCGCGCCGGTGAACAGGCTGCCGTTCCATTTCGGAAACAGCTTTCCAGTGTAGAAGGCCATGCCTGACGGCGCGATCGACGGCACCCAGTATTTGAGCGGCTGCTCCATGCCGTCCTTGGCCGCAGCGTCGTGGATCTTGGCACCGGAGTAATCGATGCCGTAGCCGATCACCGGCCAGCCGTAATTCTTGCCCTTGCCGACCAGATTGAGCTCGTCGCCGCCGCGCGGGCCGTGCTCGATTTCCCAGGGGTCGCCGGAAGCCGGATTGAGCGCGAGCGCCTGCACGTTGCGGTGCCCGTAACTCCAGATCTCTGGCTTGGCGTCAGTGCGACCCGCGAACGGATTGCCTGATGGCACCGAACCATCGGGCGCGATCCGGATCAGTTTGCCGAGATGGTTGCCGAGATTCTGCGCCTGGTCGCGGTGAGTGAAATGATCGCCCAGCGCCACGAACAGATTGCCGTCCTCGGCCTGCGCGATGCGGCAACCGTAATGATTGCCTGATGACAGCGGCCCTTGCTGACGGAAGATGATTTTGACGTCGTCGAGGCGGCCGTTGCCGTCGTTGAGTTTTGCGCGGGCGACCGTGGTGCGCCCGCCACCGTCGGTTCGTTCGGCAAAGCAGAAATAGATGGTTTTGTTCTGCGCAAAGGATTTGTCGACGACGACATCGAGCAGGCCGCCCTGGCCGGACGCCCAGACCTCGGGAACGCCCTTCAGCGGCGGCGAGATCTGTCCTTCGGCCGTAACGATGCGCATGCGGCCCGGACGCTCGGTCACCAGCATCTTGCCGTCGGGCAGGAACGCCAGCGCCCAGGGATTGGCCAGACCTCTGGCGATGGTCCGGACTTCGAGTTCGCCCGCCGACGAACCAAATGCCTGCTCCTGGCCGCGGGTGCCGGTGGCGATCAGGAACGATACGGCGAGCAGGATCGCTACCGCCAGCGCGGCGGTCACAAGGCCGACAGGTGTTTTCATCCTGGTCGTCCAGTCGCGATGCCGATCATCGCGCGTTCGCTAATGATGCTAACAAAAAAGCCGCAACTGTCACGGAATGGGCATTGCGACGGTGGCCTTGATCGACAGCACCGTCAGGGTGACCATGACGCAAAGCGATAGCGTGCCGATCGCGAGCGAGGTGGCGATGGCGCCAATCAATCGGGAAGAAGCGACGGGCGCGCGGCTGCTCTCGAAGCCGACCGCGCCGGGGGACCGCACCATTGGCCTAAATCCTTGTAACGCGGGACGAATCACCCGCGACTCACTCGTCATCAGGAAAACCTTGCAATGATCGCCGGCAATATTGCGGCGGTCGCCGGCTGAAAATGGCAGAATAACGGCAAAGGTTAAAGTTGTTCCCGCTATTGTTAACCTTTGGTGGCGTGCTCGCGCGAAAGTGAGAAGGCCGGCTACAGGCGTGGCGGTGCTATGCGCCGGCGGCGATGCCAGCCTGGTCGTCGACCTCGACTTCCGGCTGCCAGTCCATGGTGACGAAGCTGGGGGTCTGCTCGACCCGCCGCAGCCAGGTGCGGATGGCGGGGAAGGTCGCGAGATCGTAATCGCAGCGGTCGGCGACATGGGTGTACCCGTACAGCGCGATATCGGCGACTGTCAGTTGCCCCGCGGCGAAATAAGCGCGGGTCTTGAGATGGTTTTCCATCACCTGCAGCGCGGCATAACCGCGCTCCATCCAGTCCTCCAGCGCATGCGTCTGCAGGTCGCGGCCGCCCTTGACCAGCGACAGCCAGAAATAGGCGGCGCCGATATTGGGCTCGAGCGCGTGCTGCTCGAAGAACATCCATTGCAGCGCTTCGGCGCGCTCGACCCGTGACTCCGGGGCCAGCGAAGTGCCGCCGCAGACATACCAGAGGATGGCGTTGGACTCGGCAAGATAGCGTCCGTCGGCGACTTCCAGCAGCGGCACCTGTCCGCTGGGATTCTTCTCCAGAAAATCCGGCGTGCGGCTTTCGCCTCGGAGAATGTCGACTTCGATCGCCTGATACGGCGCGTTGAGCAGCGCCAGCGCAAGGCGGACCTTGTAGCTGTTGCCGGAGCGCTGCATCGAATAGAGCTTGTACATCGTCGTTTAGGTTCACTCGGGATCAAGGGGCGCACGCGATGGGCGAGCTACGGAAAGCTCTCGCGCCGCAACGCGGCTAAACAATGATGCCGATACGAATGCGTCGCAAGGCCCGCGGAATGGAAAAAGTCGAAAACCTCTACTGCACTGCACACGCGCAGAACGATTCTATCAACACGTCGGAACAATTTAGATCACGCTTGCGCGATGCCTGACGCGACGACCGGGGGTTGTGCGCGATAGAGGGCCGCGCGCCGCAGGAGGATAACGTAGAACGCCAGCACCGCCAGTAGCCCGAGCGGTATGTAAGTGGCGCCGGCGATGCTGCGCGACAGCAGCGGCACAATCCAGACCGCGGCAAGCAGGCTGATCTCGTAGTCGCGAAAGCCACCTGCGAAGCCGGCGCTGACGGCGAATGCGATCGCCAGAGCGAGAATCACGAGGTCGTAATCCAGAATGTGCGGTGACGCCAGCAATGTCGCGATGACGAGGAGTGCGGCCTTGAGCTCGTGGTTGCAAGCCGAACGCCATACCCACGCGGTGCAGCACACGACCGCCGCCGATACTGCGCCCTGGATCGCGTATGCGAGCGGGACGCTGGCACCCCACATGCGCACCGCCGCGAAAACACTTTGCAGTTTTTCGAATCCGACACTGCCTTGCTCAATCAGCAGCTTGCGCGACGTCTCGGTGGAGGCGGCGAATGCAAGCCAGAGATCGGCGCCAAACATCAGGCTTGTGACGGCCATTAGCGCCATCACGGTGATGCCGGCGGCAACGATGGTGCGCCACTGACCAGCGGCGAGCAACGCGAAGGGCATCACCAGCGCGAGTTGGGGTTTGTAGGCGAGAGCGCCGAACAAGACGCCGGACAGGACCGGCCTGGCTGGCAACGCGAGCAAGGCAGCGCCAAACAGTCCCGCTGTGAGGAGCCCGTTTTGGCCGTGTCCCAGATTGATGAAGACCGCGGGAAATCCAGCGGCGATCGGCAGCCATATCGGGCCGATGACGATGCCCGGTATCCGCCGCACGATGGCAGCTATCACGGACAAATACAGCGCGAAGGTGCTGATTTGCCAGACCGCCAGCGCCATCGTGTAGGGCATCAACGCAAGTGGGGTTGCCACCAACAGGAAGATCGGCGGATACAGCCAGCCGTAGTAGGGCGTTGCCGCGCCGAAGATTTGCTGCTCACGGGCGTAATGGGCGGCCATATTGTAGACATCACCGGGCCGGCCATCGAGGACGAGCGAACCGGCCGCGTAAAAGCTGGAAAAATCGGTGCCGATCGGCTTGCCGTTGCGGTCGATCAGGCCGTCGGAAACCGCGATCCATCCGGCGAATACCAGCACCGAGACGCCAAGCAGGATCAGGCTGTAGGCGCGCATTCGCGTCACCGTCAGCCATTCGCCGGATCGCAGCCCTTGCCAGATATTTGTCATTTCGCCGCTGAATTTTTACGAATATTGCGCCGTATTGCTCCGACCGTACCGAGCCGGCTTTAACGTTCCCTAAAGTTCGGCCGTTTCCGGCCAAGCTTCTTGCGATGCAGCGCGCAGCGTCCTAGGGTACGCCGATCCCGATCCCATCAGAAAGAGTCGTGCAATCCCAGAAGTCACGACGTTTGCCAGGAGATGATGATGCCCTTCCTGTCCGCCTCGCTCGCCCGTGTGAAGCCGTCCGCGACGATCGGGGTCACGGATAAAGCGCGCGCGCTGAAAGCGGCGGGCCGCAACGTCATTGGCCTCGGCGCCGGCGAGCCGGATTTCGACACGCCCGCCAACATCAAGCTGGCGGCGATCCACGCCATCGAGGCCGGCAAGACCAAGTATACCGATGTCGGCGGCATTCCCGAGCTGAAGGAAGCGATCATCGCCAAGTTCCAGCGCGAGAACGGCCTGACGTACAAGCCGAACCAGATCATCGTCGGCACCGGCGGCAAGCAGGTGCTCTACAACGCGCTGATGGCGACGCTCAATCCCGGCGACGAGGTCATCATCCCGGCGCCGTACTGGGTCAGCTATCCCGAGATGGTGGCGCTGGCCGGCGGCGAGACTGTGCCGGTGGTGTGCCCGGCGTCGAGCGGCTTCAAGCTGCGGCCCGAGGATCTGGAAAAGGCGATCACGCCGAAGACCAAATGGATCATCCTGTGCTCACCCTCGAACCCGACCGGCGCCGCCTATTCGCGCGCCGAGCTGAAGGCGATCACCGACGTGCTGGTGAAGCATCCGCATGTCTGGGTGATGACCGACGACATGTACGAGCATCTGGTCTATGACGACTTCCAGTTTGCAACGCCGGCGCAGGTCGAACCGAAATTGTACGAGCGCACGCTGACGGTGAACGGCGTGTCGAAGGCCTATTGCATGACCGGCTGGCGCATCGGCTATGCCGGCGGCCCCGCCGACCTGATCAAGGCGATGGCGACGATCCAGTCGCAGTCGACGTCGAACCCGTCGTCGATCGCGCAGTGGGCCTCGGTGGAAGCGCTGAACGGTCCGCAGGACTTCATCCCGGTGCACAACAAGACGTTCAAGGAGCGCCGCGATCTCGTGGTCTCGATGCTGAACCAGGCCAAGGGCATCGAATGCCCGCGGCCCGAAGGCGCGTTCTACGTCTATCCGTCCTGCGCCGGTACCATCGGCAAGACCTCGCCGTCCGGCAAGGTGATTGCCAACGACGAGGACTTCGTCACTGAACTGCTGGAGAGCGAAGGCGTCGCCGTCGTGCAGGGCTCCGCGTTCGGGCTTGGCCCGGCGTTCCGGATTTCCTACGCGACCAAAACCTCCGATCTCGAAGACGCCTGCAAGCGCATCCAGCGCTTCTGCGGCAATTTGAGATAGGTAGCGTTTGCGCGGCACAAGCCTGTCCCGCACTTGATGCGGCATGGCTTCCCGGTTCGCGTCAGAAAAAAGGCGTGTCAATTACAACAGGTCGTGATCGACTGATGTTTTGACGACTTCTTGAGGAAGCGCCATGTTTTAGACACGGCGCTTCCATCCTGTCCGCTCCGCTAAATTTGTTCATCAACATGCGGAGACTGGGACACATGCGACTCCTGACATTGACACTCGCGACGCTTTCGCTGCTCGCACCGATCGCAAGCGCTGACGCGGCGCCGCCGGTGGTTCGCGCCGGCATCCTGCAATGCCAGGGCGGCCAGAATGTCGGCTTCGTGGTCGGTTCGGTGACGAGCCTCGAATGCGTGTTTCGCAGCGAAGGCCGCCGTCCCGAACCCTACATCGCCAAGGTGCAGCGCATCGGCCTCGATCTCGGCGTCACCGCGCAGACCCAGTTGTCCTGGGCCGTCAACGCGCCAAATAGCCGGCTCGGGCGCGGCGAACTCGCCGGCAGCTATGGCGGCGTCGGCGCCAATGCATCGATCGGCATCGGCGGCGGCGGCAACTTCCTGGTTGGCGGTCCTGCCAACGCCTACGCGCTGCAGCCGATCAGCCTGCAGGGACAGACCGGGCTGAACGTCGCCGCCGGCATTGCCGGCCTCGAGCTGCAGCCGTTCAACGGCTACGCTCCGCGCCGGCACACCCACCGCCGCCACCGTCATCGCAGCTGAGAATGACACGTTAAGGAAAAGGCCCGCGCAAGCGGGCCTTTTTGTTGGTAGCCACTGTCATTCCGGGGCGCGCGAAGCGCGAACTATGGTGCGCAATTGCGCACCTGAGAATCTGGAGATTCCCCGATGTGCAATTGCACATCTGAGGTTCGATGCTGCGCATCGCCCCGGAATGACGTCGGCGAACAACGACTGCTCCCGGCAAAATCTGGAACTGCCCGACACGTTGTGGCATAGATCGAACGCGCCGCGGGTACGGCGTTGTTTTTGATTCTCTGCTCGCATCACAGTTTTTCAGCCGGAGATTACTTCATGCGTCGTTCCCTCATTCTTGCCGCTGCCGCGCTCGCCGTGCTGGCCACTTCCATCGGCGCCGCCCATGCGCAGCAGGTGCAGCGCGTGCAGGTCGGCGTGCTGGAGTGCCGCGGCGGCGCCAGCGTCGGCTTCATCGTCGGTTCCGTTACCCATCTCGGCTGCGTGCTGCGCGCCGACGGCATGCTGGAAGATCGCTACATCGCCACCATCCGAAAGGTCGGACTCGATCTCGGGATCACCCAGGAATCGGCGCTGGCCTGGGGCGTGTTCGCACCTGTAGCGCGGCTCGGGCCGGGCGGTCTGTCCGGCGACTATGTCGGCGCGCAGGGCAGCGCGACGCTCGGCGTCGGCGTCGGCGGCAACATGCTGGTCGGCGGCTCCGCCAATTCGATCGCGCTGCAGCCGCTCAGCGTGCAGGGACAGGTCGGCGTCAGCATTGCTGCCGGATTGGAAAGCCTGGAACTCCGACCGGGACGTTAATTTTCCTCCAAAGCCGTCATTGCCAGGAGCGCTAGCGACGATGCAATCCAAGCCGTTACTGCGGTGGGATTTTCTGGATTGCTTCGCTTCGCTCGCAATGACGGTGTTTGGCCGTCTACTTCTCACGATGCAGCGCAGCGACGTTTTCCCGCTTGCCAAAATCACGAGACAGGCGGAGCATCCAATCCGCCGACCCAATCACGGGCCGAGCTCCAAACAAGGAGGCGGCAATGGGACAAGACGTCAGAAGTCCCCGCGGTCCACGGTGCATTGCGCTGGTGGGCCCTTTCCAGAGCGGTAAAACCACACTTTTGGAGGCGATATTGGCGCGAACGGGCGCCATTAAAAATGCCGGCAGCGTCGATGCCGGAACTTCCGTAGGCGATGCCAGCCCCGAAGCGCGCCACCACAAGATGGGCGTGGGCCTCTCCGCCGCCACCACCACCTTCATGGGCGACAGTTACACCTTTATCGATTGTCCCGGCTCGATCGAGTTCGCGCATGACATGCGCGCCGCGTTGCCCGCGGTCGATGCCGCGATCGTGGTCTGCGAGGCGGACGAGAAGAAGCTGCCGCAACTGCAGATTATCCTGCGCGAGCTGGAAGATTTGGGCATTCCGCGTTTTCTGTTTCTGAACAAGATCGATCGCGCCAACAAGCGCATCCGCGAGACGCTGGCGACGTTGCAGCCGGCCTCGCGCGTGCCGCTGGTGCTGCGGCAGATCCCGATCTGGAACGGCGAGTTGATCGAAGGTTTTGTCGATCTCGCGCTGGAGCGCGCCTTTGTTTATCGCGAGCACAAGCCTTCCGAGGTCGTTGCATTGGAGGGCGGCAATCTCGATCGCGAGAAGGAAGCGCGGTTCTCCATGCTGGAGAAGCTCGCCGACCACGACGACGCGCTGATGGAGCAGTTGCTGGAGGACATCCAGCCGCCGCGCGACGCGGTGTTCGACGATCTCGCCCGCGAATTGCGCGAAGGCCTGATTTGCCCGGTGCTGCTGGGCGCGGCCGCGCGCGAGAACGGCGTGCTGCGGCTGATGAAGGCGCTGCGGCACGAAGCGCCCGGCGTAACCGAGACGGCGAAGCGACTCGGCGTGTCAGCGCAAAAAGAGGCGCTGGCTTATGTGTTCAAGACGCTGCATCTGCAGCACGGCGGCAAGCTGTCGCTGACGCGGCTGCTCGCCGGCCATCTCGATGACGGTGCGACGCTGCAATCTTCCTCCGGTGAGGCCGGGCGGGTTTCCGGTATTCTCGCGGTGAGCGGCGGACACGACACCAAGCGGGCCGCGGCCGAGGTCGGAGACACGATCGCGCTCGGCAAGCTCGAAGCGGTCAAGACCGGCGACACGCTTTCGAGCGGCAAGACCGCGCCGGCCGCGCTGGTGCAGATCGCGCCGACGCCACCCGTGCTGGCGATGTCGCTTGCGGCGAACGACCGCAAGGACGACGTCAAGCTCGGGCAGGCGTTGTTGCGGCTGAACGAGGAGGATCCGTCGCTGACGATGATCCAGAACCAGCAGACCCATGACATCGTGCTGTGGGGGCAGGGCGAGATGCATCTGCGCGTCGCGCTCGAGCGGCTCAAGGACCGCTTCGGCGTCAACGTCAAATCGCAAGCACCCGCGATCGGTTATCAGGAGACCATCCGCAAATCGGTCACCCAGCGCGGCCGTCACAAGAAGCAGTCCGGCGGCCATGGCCAGTTCGGCGACGTGGTGCTGGAGATCAAGCCGATGCCGCGCGGAAGCGGCTTCGAGTTCCACGAGAAGGTGGTCGGTGGCGCGGTGCCGCGCAACTATATCGGCGCGGTCGAGGAGGGCGTGGTCGACAGCCTCGTGCGCGGGCCGCTCGGTTTTCCAGTGATCGATCTTCACGTCACGCTGACGGACGGTTCCTATCACAGCGTCGATTCCTCCGATCTCGCCTTCCGCACCGCGGCGCGGATCGGCATGGGCGAGGCGCTGCCGCAGTGCCAGCCGGTGCTGCTGGAGCCGATCCACATGGTGGAGATCGTCTGCCCGACGGAGGCGACGGCGAAGATCAACGCCATCCTGTCGGCGCGGCGCGGCCAGATCCTGGGCTTCGACACCCGCGAGAACTGGCCCGGATGGGATTGCGTCCGAGCCACCATGCCGGAAGCAGAGATCGGCGACCTGATCGTGGAGTTGCGCTCGGCCACTGCCGGCGCCGGCAGCTTTACGCGGGCCTTCGACCGCATGGCCGAAGTCACCGGCCGCGCCGCCGACCAGATCATCGCCGCGCACCGCGTCGCGGCGTAGTAGTTAGCGGCGGGACGCCGCGGCCTTGGCCGGCCGCGGTGGTCTGCGTCTGGCTTGACACATCTCCAGGGAAGATAAATTGATCGTCGTGGCCGGGTTCATCCCGGCCATCGACGTCTTTGAGGAGGTGTTGCCGTGACCAAGCCCCCCGCCGCCTGCCTGATCGGATGGCCGGCCGCGCATTCGCGCTCGCCGCTGATCCATCATTACTGGCTGCGGACGCTCGGCATCGAGGGCGGCTACGTCATCGAGGCGGTGCCGCCTGATGAGTTTCAGGATTTTGTCTTCCGGCTGTCGCTGCGCGGCTTCGTCGGCGCCAACGTCACCATTCCGCACAAGGAGCGGGCGCTTTCGCTGTCGAAGCCGGACGCGCGCGCCCGCGCGGTTGGCGCAGCAAATACGCTGTGGTTCGGTGACGGCGAACTGCGCTCGACCAATACCGACGTCGAAGGTTTTATCAACAATCTCGATGCCTGCGCTGATGGATGGGACAAAGCTGAGGATGCGCTGGTGCTCGGCGCCGGCGGTTCGTCGCGCGCTGTTCTGTTCGGCTTGCTCGACCGTGGCATCAAGCGCGTGCATCTCGCCAACCGCACCATGGGGCGCGCCCGCGCGCTGGCGGATCAATTCGGCGCGAACATCCTGCCCGTTGCATGGGACGCGGTCGGCGATCTGCTGCCGCGCGCTGGGCTCGTCGTAAATACGACCTCGCTCGGTATGCACGGCCAGCCGCCGCTCGAACTCGATGTCGGCTTGTTGCCGTCACACGCCGTCGTCGCCGATCTCGTGTACGTGCCGCTCGACACGCCGTTGCTGGCGGCTTCGCGCGCGCGCGGGCTGAAGACGGCCGACGGGCTCGGCATGCTGCTGCACCAGGCGGTGCGCGGCTTCGAATTGTGGTTCGGTCGGCGCCCCGAGGTGACGGCGGAACTTCGCGCGCTCGTCGAAGCCGATCTCACAAATACATGATCGGTTGATCGCGGAGACTTGAGCCGGAATTTTTTTGAAAGGCCGGGGTCAATGGCTACGTCAGGACCGTCACCGGAGATTCCAGCATGTCCGTCAGCCGCTTTCAACTCGTTCGCCCGCTTGTCGCCGTCGCGATGGTCGCCGGCTCCACGCTTTACGCGATCGCGCAGCAACCGCCCACGCCGACGCGCGTTCGCGGCACCATCGAAGCCGTCGACGGCGACGTGCTCGCCGTGAAGTCGCGTGGCGGCGAAGATGTCAAGCTGCACATGACCGGCGATGTCAACATCGTCGGGATCAGCAAGATCTCGCTGTCCGACATCAAAGTCGGTTCCTTCATCGGCACCACCACGGTGCCGGGACCGGACGGCAGCCAGAACGCGGTCGAGGTGCATGTGTTTCCGGAAGCCATGCGCGGCACCGGCGAGGGCTCGCGGCCCTATGACCTGCGTCCCAACTCCACCATGACCAACGCAACGGTGGCGGAGTCCGTGGTCGGCAATGACGGTCACACCCTGATAATCAAATACAAAGGCGGCGAGAAGAAAGTCGTGGTCTCCCCGGAGACGCCCGTCGTAACCTACGTTCCCGCCGGCAAGTCCGACCTCAAGCCCGGCGCCAAGGTGATCGCCTTCATGAAGAAGCTGCCGGACGGCTCGCTCGAGACCAGCCGTGTCAGCGTCGGCCGCGACGGGCTGACCCCGCCGATGTGAATTTCTTCCCTCTCCCCTTGTGGGAGAGGGTGGATCGACGCCGCGAAGCGGCGGCGAGACGGGTGAGGGGTTCTCTCCGCGGAGACAGACCCCTCATCCGGCGTGGACTGCGTCCACGCCACCTTCTCCCACAAGGGGAGAAGCAAAGTGAACAAAGCGGCGCCCTGGAATAGCTACTCCCGTGCGGTGTTTGCGTTGAGTTGGGCGCCAAAACACCTCGGGAGGAATACCATGCTGCAATCTTCTTCATGGCCGCGCCTGCTCGCGGCCTCGCTGGCCTTTGTCATCCTGCTTGGATCGGCGGCGTGGGCGCAACAGCCGCCGACGGTTCGCATTCGCGGCAGCATCGAGGCCGTGGACGGACCCATGCTGTCGATCAAGTCGCGCGAGGGCACCGACATGAAGGTGCGCGTCGTCGACAATGTCGCGGTGTTCGGCGTGGCCAAGACCGAACTCTCGGAGATCAAGGAAGGCTCCTATATCGGCGTCACCGCGATGCCGGAGCCGGACGGCACTCAGAAGGCGGTCGCGGTGCATATCTTCCCCGAGAACCAGCGCGGCGCGGCCGAAGGTTTTCGGCCCTGGGATCAGCGGCCGAATTCGACCATGACGAATGCCACTGTCGCCCAGACGGTGAAGGGCACCGACGGGCAGAACATCCTGGTCAAATACAAGGACGGGGAAAAGAAAGTCGTGGTGCCGGAGGGTACGCCGATCGTCACTTTCGTCGCCGGCGACAAGTCCGAACTGAAGCCGGGCGCGAAGATCATTATCTTCGGCGCGGTGAAAAAGGACGACGGCACGCTGGAAGCGGCCCGCGTCAATGTCGGCCGCGACGGGATCACGCCACCGATGTGAAGCGAAGGACGAACTCTCTCAACGGGTCGTCCCCGCCTAGTGCGCAATTGCGCACTAGGCGGGGACGACGATAGAGTTTGCTTCGCCGAAGTCACGTGCCGGCCAAGGCGGAACCGCGCCATCCAGCCAGAGCTTTGATCTAGGTCAAGCGCCTACTCAGCCAGAGTCAAACTGTGCCAGGGGTGGATAACCGCGAATTTGGGTTGGTTGCAGTCCGAATGATCGGGCCCAATCGACAGGAAGGAAGCGCCATGTTTCGCTATGTTCTGCCGGTTCTTGCAGCACTCGTTCTAGTTACTGCCAGCCTTATCCCGGACGACGCGTTCGCGCGCCGTGGGGGTGGCGGCGGATACCGAGGCGGTGGAGGCTTCCACGGCGGCGCCGTCCGAGCTGGAGGCGTTTACCGAGGTGGAGCCATTCATGCCGGTCGCGTAGGTCGGCCCGGATATGGTTACCGGGGAGCGTATTATCCACGTCGCGGATACGGTGCGGCGGCGGTGGGGGCCGCAGCGGTTGGTGCCGCGGCCTACGGCGCCTACGGCTCCTACAACAACTGCTACGATGCGTACGGCAATTGGATCTGTGGCAGCCAGTATCGATATTGATGCACGCGGAGCGGATTTGCGCATAGAGACAACAAAACGGCGGGCGGCGCAGCGACAAATCGATGCGGCGCTCGGCCATCTGCATAAGTTGGAGCTGGAGCTGCAATAGCGCTTGCGACGGCTGCCATTCACCTTCTCAGGAAGGCGGCGAAGGAGCAACAGCCTGGGCGCCGGCCAGCGCCGCCTGCAACGCCGCCTCTTTGGTGTGATCGAGTGACGTCTTCAACACCTTGCCGCCCTCACCCTTGAGGCCTTCCAGCACCTTGTCGGCGGTGACCTTGCGTACCAGCACGAAAAGCGCCGCAGTTCCGGGTTGAACGGCGGCAGCGGTCTCCTTCATCCATTTGTCGTCGATGCCGACGTCGGTCAGATATCCGCCGAGTGTGCCGGACGCTGCGCCAAGGGCAGCGCCGACCAGCGGCATCAGGAAGATCAGACCGATAAGACTCCCCCAGAAGGCGCCCGAGACTGCGCCGGCAGCCGTGGTGTTGATGAGCTGATTGAGCTTGACGCTTCCTTTGCTGTCCTTGACCGCAATCACGGCGTCGCCCAGCTCGATCAGGTATTCCTTCTGCATCGCCAGCAGCTTTTGACGAACTTCCTCCGCCTTCGCTTCCGTGGGGAACGCGATCACGATAAGGTCACTCATGTGCAGTTCTCCGTTGTTCTGGTTCGGATGCAGAGCGGACGAGTATCGGAGGACGCCATTGATCTACATCAAGCGGAGGGTCGCGCCAACGAGCAGGGCGCTTGGGAAAAGCATCGGCGCACGATCCTGTTCACTTTCGCTTGGTCGAACGCTGCTGGTGCCCCTCCAGCCGTAACCTTTGCGCTCTCATGCGTTTTATCTCTTCATCGAGCGCGTCGATTTCTTCATCGCGCCGTTCGTTTCTGGATTTTTGCCCGTCGGCGCTACGGATTTTTTGCAGTGCCTTCTCGACGGATAGTTTGGGTGTCTCGGCCATGGTAAGCCTCGGATCCAGTCACTGACGATCGTCCTATCGTGCCGCGTGTGCCATTATGCTGCAGGTTCCGGCAGGCGCATTTTGATCTAGATCAACGTCACCGTGAAGTAGCGTTCCATCAACGAGTCGTGTCCGCGGACGCGGGGCACCGATGTCCATTGCCGGACAAAACTGTGGCTACAGCCTCGCGCATCGCGAACATCGGTGGTTATGGGTCCCGGCTCGCGCGGAGCCTGTCATCGCTGTGCGAGCGCAATTGCGCTCGTCGCCGGGCGCGCATTCGCGCGACCCGTTGGCCTGGCCGGGACGACGGAAATAGCTGCGCCTCACACCGCCAGCACGTTATCGTCGATCTCGGCGATCGTGTTCACGCCGCACAGGCCCATCGTCGTGAGCATTTCCTTGGCGATGATGTCGAGCGCCTTGGTGACGCCGGCCTCACCGCCGGCGCCGAGGCCATAGGCATAGGCGCGGCCGATCATGCAGGATTTGGCGCCGAGCGCGAGCGCGCGCACCACGTCCTGGCCGGAGCGGATACCGCCGTCGAACATGATTTCCATCTTCGAGCCGACCGTGTCGACGATCTCGGGCAGCACCTCGATCGACGACGGCGCGCCGTCGAGCTGGCGGCCGCCATGGTTGGACACGACGATGGCCTGCGCTCCGGTCTTGACCGCGAGCTCGGCGTCCTCGACGTCCAAAATGCCTTTCAGGATCAGCTTGCCCGGCCAGATAGATCGGATCCAGTCGATGTCCCTCCAGTTCAGCGAGGTGTCGAATTGCGACGCCGTCCATTCCGACAATTTGGTGAGGTCCTCGGTGCCTTTGACGTGGCCGACGATGTTGCCGAAGCTGCGGCGCTTGCCGCGCAGCACGCCGGCGACCCACGACGGCTTGCTGGCGAAGTCGAGCAGTTTCGACAGCGACCATTCCGGCGGCACCGTCATGCCGTTCTTGATGTCCTGGTGGCGCTGCCCGATCACCTGCAGGTCGACGGTCAGCACCAGCGCCGAGCATTTCGCCGCGATCGCGCGCTCGATCAGCGCCTTGATGAAGCCGCGGTCCTTCATCACGTAGAGCTGGAACCAGAACGGCTTGTCGACGGCGGCTGCGATATCCTCGATCGAGCAGATCGACATGGTGCTCTGGGTAAAGGGAATGCCGGCCGCCTGCGCGGCGCGGCAGGCATGAATCTCGCCGTCGCCATGCTGCATGCCGAGCAGGCCGATCGGGGCTAGGATCAAGGGCATCGCGGCCGGCTCGCCGAGGATCGTGGTGGAGAGGTCGCGCTTGGAGACATCGACCAGGATGCGCTGGCGGAACTTGATCTGGCGAAGATCCTCGGAATTGGCGCGCAGCGTGTCCTCGGTATAGGAGCCGCGATCGGCATAGTCGAAGAAGGCCTTGGGAACGCGGCGCTTGTGCAACTGGCGCAGATCCTCAATGCAGGTGATGTGCTTCATGGACGTCCGGACCCTTCTTGAATTCCTTCGTTGTGTTGTCATCTATCATGGTTGGTTGGCGAGCCAAATCGCATCTCGCGGCGCCACTCGCGAGGCGAGGACATGCCATGACCGGACCGCGCAAAGTTTCAAATGTCGACGCCGGCTCACAGGATCGCGCAGAAAAGCGCCGGCTGGACGACGCCCTGGAGGAGGGGCTGAAAGGGACCTTTCCGGCCTCCGATCCGGTCAGCGTCACCCAGCCAGCGCCCTCGAAAGGCGACCATCACGGCAAGCGGCGGGATCAGCGCTTCGGCCCGGCCCTGCCTGTTTTTAACAAAATCAAGTAATAACAATGGTTTATATATGAAAACGACCGCGATGGCCGTAATGATTCATCATATTTTTTGAAGCCATTTTTGCGGCTGAGGGATTATAACGGCTGCACGCTACCATGGAGCGTGTTCGGGGATTCTTGGCTATTATATGGCCTGAAGGAGCCCCGAAATGCTGGGGGTCACATGAGCCGCAAATATTTCGGTACCGACGGAATTCGGGGCCGCGCCAATGGATTGATCACACCGGAGCTCGCGCTCAAGGTGGGGCAGGCGGCTGGCCTGGTGTTTCAGCGCGGCGATCATCGCCACCGCGTCGTAATCGGCAAGGACACCCGGCTCTCCGGCTACATGATCGAATACGCCATGGTGGCGGGCTTCACCTCGGTCGGCATGGATGTGCTGCTGCTCGGCCCGATGCCGACGCCGGCGGTCGCGATGCTGACCAAGTCGATGCGCGCCGATCTCGGCGTGATGATCTCGGCTTCCCACAATCTGTTCGAGGACAACGGCATCAAGCTGTTCGGTCCGCAGGGCTTCAAACTATCCGACGATGTCGAAAAGCAGATCGAGCAACTGCTCGACGAGCCGATCGACCGTCGTCTCGCGCAGAGCGCCAGCCTCGGGCGCGCCCGCCGCATCGACGGCGTCCATGATCGCTACATCGAATTCGCCAAGCGCACGCTGCCGCGCGAGCTCTCGCTCGACGGCCTGCGCGTCGTGGTCGATTGCGCGCACGGTGCCGCCTACAAGGTGGTGCCGGAAGCGCTGTGGGAATTGGGCGCCGACGTCATCGCGATCGGCGTCGAGCCTGATGGCTTCAACATCAACAAGGAATGCGGCTCGACCTCGCCGGAAGCGCTGGCGAAAAAGGTGCGCGAGATGCGCGCCGATATCGGCATCGCGCTCGACGGCGACGCCGATCGCGTCATCCTGGTCGACGAGCGCGGCCACGTCGTCGACGGCGACCAGCTGCTCGCGGTGATCGCGCAAAGCTGGAAGGAAGACGGCCGTCTCGCCAAGCCCGGTATCGTCGCCACCGTAATGTCCAATCTCGGGCTCGAACGCTTCCTCGAAGGGCAGGGCATCGGCATGGTGCGCACGCCGGTCGGCGATCGCTACGTGCTCGAGCAGATGCTCAAGCAGGGCTACAATCTCGGCGGCGAACCCTCAGGCCATATCATTCTCTCCGACTACGCCACGACAGGTGACGGCTTCGTCGCCGCGCTGCAGGTGCTTGCCGTGGTGCAAAAGCTTCGCCGTCCGGTGTCGGAAGTCTGCCACCGCTTCGATCCGCTGCCGCAGATCCTCAAGAACGTGCGCTATCGCAGCGGCAAGCCGCTCGACGATGCCGAGGTCAAATCGGCGATCATGGACGGCGAGAATCGCCTCAACGGCCACGGCCGTCTCTTGGTCCGTTCGTCCGGCACCGAGCCCGTGATCCGCGTGATGGGCGAGGGCGACGACCGCATCCTGGTCGAAGACGTCGTCGATCAGATCGTCACCGCGCTCGGTCACGCCGCGGCGGCATAAGCCACTTTTATTCTGACAGCGCGGGATCGCTGATCGGTGGTGCGGCAACGCATCGCAGCCATAAGCTATTGATGCTGGTCGCGACGATGGCCCGGCCGTAGAACACGAGACATTGCCTGTCTGCGATTCTTTCCGGAAATGTGCCCTTGAACAAGCCCGTCATCGTCTCAGAGGAAACGGCGACCGCGCCGGTGGTCGTGTCGGACGCGGCGCCAGGCCTTGCAGCCAAGGCGGCTGTCGCGGGGCCGGCTTATGTCGTGCTGACCGGCATCAGCTTCTCGCATTTCCTCAACGACACCATGCAGTCGCTGATCGCCTCGGTCTATCCGATCCTGAAGGATGCTTACGCGCTGGACTACGGGCAGATCGGCATGATCACGCTGGCGTTCCAGTTTACCGCGTCGCTGCTGCAGCCCGTCGTCGGGCATTTCGCCGACAAGAAGGCGCAACCGTTCTCGCTTGCGATCGGCATGGGCTTCACCTTCTTCGGATTGCTGCTGCTGAGCGTTGCGCATCTCTATCCCATGATCCTGATCGCAGCCGCCCTGGTAGGCCTCGGCTCGGCGGTATTCCATCCGGAGTCGGCGCGGATCGCGCGCCTTGCTTCCGGTGGCCGCTACGGCATGGCGCAGTCGGTGTTTCAGCTCGGCGGCAGTTTCGGCACGTCGATGGGGCCGGTGCTGGCGGCGCTGATCGTAGTGCCGTTCGGCCAGCCGAGCATCGCCTGGTTTTCATCGATCGCGTTTCTGGCGATCGTGATCCTGTGGCGGATCGGCGTCTGGTACAAGCCGCAGATCGCGACGAAGAAATCGGCCGCAGTGGAACGTCATCCGGACCTGCTGGATTCCCGGCGCGTGAAAATAGCGCTCGCGGTGCTGGTCGCGCTGCTGTTTTCAAAACAGCTCTACGTGTCGAGCCTGTCGAGCTATTACATCTTCTATCTGATCGACAGGTTTCAGGTGCCGACGCAGGCAGCCCAGCTCTACCTCTTTCTCTTTCTCGCGGCCAATGCGGCGGGCGCGTTCTTCGGCGGGCCGCTCGGCGACCGCTTCGGCCGCAAATACGTCATCTGGTTCTCGATTCTCGGCGCGCTGCCGTTCACGCTGGCGCTGCCCTATGCCGGCCTGTTCGGAAGCGCCGTGCTGACGGTGTTCATCGGCCTCATCCTCTCGTCGGCGACGTCGTCGATCATCGTGTTCGCGCAGGAGCTGATGCCGCACCGCTTCGGGATGATCTCCGGCGTGTTCTTCGGTGTCGCCTTCGGCATCGGCGGACTTGGCGCAGCCGTGCTCGGCAAGCTCGCCGATCACACCGGGATCGCCTTCGTCTATCATCTCTGCGCGTTCCTGCCCGCGCTCGGTCTGCTCGCGGTGTTCCTGCCGAAGATGCCGAAGCACGTGCGCTAATTTGGTCTGTCAAGCGGGCTGGTTTCATCCACCTGCCGAGCCGTAGCCGCATCAGAAATTGCTTCAAAGGGAATTTCAATCGCGCGCCGCGCGCCGCGAAGGGCGTGGTTGACGCGGCGACGTTGCCAGGCTGGTCGGCAATTTCGCAGACTTGCGCAACATATCGACGAACGCCTCGGCGGCGGGGGAGAGAGATCGGCCGTTTCGTGTGATCACCGCGACGGAGCGCAGGATCTGCGGGTTTTCCAGCGGCCGGAGGCTAATCGTCGGGTCGGTCAGGATTCCAACGCATTGCGGCAGGATGGCTATGCCGAGGCCAGCCCGAACCAGCGCCAGCGCCGTCCCCGCATAGGCGACCTCATAGGCCGGTGCCAAGGTCAGGCCAGCCTGGGAAAAGCCGTCCTCGGTCAAATCCCGGAAGATGCTGTCGCGGTTCAGGGAGATCACCGGCAGACCGGCGAGATCGCTCCAATTGAGCCGGGGTAGTTTCCCGATCGGATGGCCGCGCGGATAGACTGCCACCAGCGGCTCCTGGAACAGGGGGGTCCATTGCAGTTCTGGCTCGTGCTCGCGGAAACTGCCTATGCCGAGATCGGCTCCGCCGCTGCGGACCTGCATCAGAACCTGCTCAGGCAATGAATCCTTCAGGTGCACCGAGATCGTCGGGTAGCGAGCCCTGAACTCGGCAATCACTTCGACGAGGAATGTGGTGGCAAGGATATAAGGAGCGGCAACGACGACCTTGCCGCGCTGCTTCGCCCCCAGCTCCGCGACGTTCGCGAGTGTCGCATCGAGATCGTCCAACAGTCGTTCGGCGCTGCCCATGAGCTCCAGCCCGGCGGCAGTCAATTCGACCTTGCGAGTGGAGCGCTCGATAAGCTGGACTTGCAGGTTATCCTCGAGCTGACGGATCAGCAGACTTAAAGCTGATTGCGTCAGGTACAGGCGCTCCGCCGCCTTCGTGAAGCTCTTGAGCTGAGCCACAAAGACGAAGGCGCGCAACTGACGGACGGTCACATTCATTGGCAAGATTCATAAATCTGGCAGAAGATATCACCTGCATTATAAGTTCACCGGCCGGCACTTACAACGCCGACGCCCGTCACCGTCATAGACGCCGTGCGACACAGTTTGTTGCGTTGTGGCGCAGGATGCTTGGCGGCGAACCGCGGCTCATGAATAAACACGCTCATCGTTCTTCGTCGACAACCCAGGGTACATTGCGGGCGCCCGCCTGAAGCTTCGAACCCGACCAACGCGCGAACGATCCCAACGATCGCAAACGACCGCATTCATGAGTTTCCCCAATCAATTGATTGGAAATAATCGTTTGAATCATGCGTCGCGTGCGCCTCTAGTGAGCACAACAGCGCAACAATCAGAACGAGGAAACGACATGGATCGACGTCAATGCCTTGGAGCGATGTTGCTTGCAGCGGCGGCAACCGTCGCGCCCGCAGCCTGGGCGCAAGACAGCTATCCCTCTCGCGTGGTGAAGGTGGTCGTCGGGTTTCCGGCGGGAAGTGCCACCGACGTTGCAGCCCGCGCCGTAGCGGAAGCGTTGGCCAAACGACTGGGTCAGCCTTTCATCGTCGACAACCGGCCCGGCGCAGCGAGCAGTATCGCGGCCAAAGCGGTTGCGACGTCTCCTCCCGACGGTTACACGATCTTCGTTGGAACGGTCGCGAACACGATCAACGCCGCATTCGCGGACCCTAACTCGCCCGACCCGGCAAAGGATTTCGCCGCGGTCACGATGATTGGCAGCGTGCCGAACATACTGGTGGTGAATCCGTCGCTCGGCGTTACATCGGTCGACCAGTTGATCCACGCCGCGAAGACGAAGCCGGGCGAGATCGCATATGCTTCCTCGGGCCACGGCACGTCGCCTCATTTGTCCGGCGAACTCTTCTCCGCGATGGCTGGCATCAAGATGCAGCACGTGCCGTACCGTGGCAGCACACCGGCCGTGACGGACCTGCTCGGCGGTCAGGTGGCGGTTATGTTCTCGCCGGCCTCCACCGTGTTGCCGCACATCGCCGCCGGTACGTTGAAGGCGCTTGCGACGACCGGCGCGAAGCGAACGCCTCTCGCGCCCGATCTGCCGACGGTGCAGGAACTCGGATTCAAGGACTTCGAAAGCTCGGTGTGGTTTGGTTTCCTGCTGCCCGTGGGCACGCCGCCCGAAGTGGTGGCGAAAATTCAGGCCGCGACCCACGCCGCCCTCGACCAGCCGGATATCCAGAACCAGTTCCGCGCCCAGGGCATCGAGATCGTCAAGTCCACCCCAAACGAGTTTGCCGACTACATCCGCAGCGAAACCGGCAAATGGGCCAAGGTCATCCAGACTGCCGGCATCAAGCGCGAATGAACTGCTGAACACGAAAGGAGATTGCACATGGCCAAGTTGCGAGCCGTGGAGTGCCGCGCGTTCATCCAGGCTGTCACCGAAAAGGCTGCCGAAATGGGCGTGCCCGTCTCGGTCGCGATCGTCGGACCCGAGGGGCACCTGATTGCGCTGGAGCGCATGGACGATGCCGGCTTCATCACGCCCGATACCGCGCGCGCCAAGGCATTCACCGTCGCCGCCTTCCGATCGATGAGTCCGCGCTTCGCGGACGGGCTGGTCATCCAGCAGTGGTTCAAGGAACGCAACCCTCAGATGCTGATGAACGCCGCTGTATTTACCAATGGCCAGGTTGTCGCTTCCGGCGGCTGTGCGCCGGTCTTCAGGGGCGCTGAGATGGTCGGCGCCTACGGTATCAGCGGCGCTACCGGCGATCAGGACGAAGAGGTCGGTCGGTATGCGCGCGAGAAGGTGGGCTGGGCCCACATGGCGGAGCACGACACCACTCCCGAAAGCGTCAAGCGGCATGTCAACGAGATCTACGCCAAGGTAGGTCTCGGCGACCGTTCCTTGTGACGATCATGCAGGTCAACGCCATGGCGACATTTTCCATCGATACCGTCGGCGCCGCACGTTCTCTGCGCGATGCAGCCCGCACCGGAGATTTGATCGCTCCGTTGCGCGAGACGTTCCCATTGATGACGGCGGCCGACGCCTATGCAATCCAGCGCACGAACACGGAGCATCGCGTGCGCGAGGAGGGTAGACGCATCGTCGGCTGCAAGGTCGGCCTGACGGCGAAGGCGGTGCAGGCGCAACTCGGCGTCGACCAACCTGACTTTGGCATGCTGTTCGACGACATGGGATTCGGCGACGGCGAACCGGTTTCGATGGACGGGCTGCAGCAGCCCAAGATCGAGGCGGAGGTGGCGTTCGTTCTCGGGCGCGACCTGGACATGGAGAAGCCCGGACACGCCGACGTCATCCAGGCGATCGATCACCTGCTGCCCGCACTCGAGATCGTCGGCAGCCGTATTGCGAACTGGAACATCCGCTTCGTCGACACCGTGGCGGACAACGCCTCCTCCAGCGCATACGTGCTTGGAAGCACGCCGAAAAAATTATCCGACGTCGACCTCCGGCTTTGCGGGATGGTGATGACGCGGCGCGGTGAACCCGTATCCGTCGGCGCCGGTGCAGCGTGCCTCGGCAACCCGCTCAATGCAGTGGTCTGGCTTGCCCGAACGATGGCCGCCGTGGGGCAGCCGCTCCGCGCAGGCCACCTGGTGCTTTCCGGTGCCCTTGGACCCATGGTCGCTGTGAATGCAGGCGACATCTTCGAAACCCGCATCAACGGCTTGGGCAGCGTCAAGGCCGTATTCGAAACTGACCCGACAGGAAGACAACTCACATGAGCCGTGTCGAGGAATTGGCAGAGCAGCTCGACGCCGCGGCGCGCGACGCCTGCGAAATCGCGCAGATCGATCCTGAGGGTCACCTGTCGCTGGAGGATGCGTACGCGATCCAGCGGGTGTCGATCCAGCGCCGCGTGTCGCGCGGCGCGCGTCGCGTCGGCGTGAAGATGGGATTCACGAGCCGCGCCAAAATGGTCCAGATGGGCCTCAGCGACGTCATCTGGGGGCGTTTGACCGGCGATATGCTGATCGAGGAGGGCATGGCCGCATCGTTCGCGCGCTTCGTACATCCGCGCGCGGAACCGGAAATCGCGTTCCTCCTGAAGAAGCCGTTGCCAGGCCATGTCACCGCCGCGGAAGCGCTCGCCAGTGTGGAAGCCGTCGCGCCTGCGCTCGAAATTATCGATTCGCGCTATCGCGACTTCAAGTTCACATTGCCCGAGGTGATTGCCGACAACGCGTCATCCAGTGGGATCGTGGTCGGGCCGTGGACCGACCCGCGCGAGGATTTCAGCAATCTCGGCCTCACCATGAGCATCGACGGCCGCACCGTGCAGGTGGGATCCACGGCCGCAATCCTCGGTCACCCGCTTCGATCGCTGGTCGCCGCTGCGCGCCTTTCCGATGCGGCGGGCGAGCCGCTGCAGGCCGGCTGGGTGGTGATGGCGGGCGGCGCTACACCGGCCGAGTGGATCAAGCCCGGCCAGTATGTCTCGATCGAGATGGAACGGCTGGGCGGCGCCGGCTTCCACATGGTGAACTGACCGATGCCCAACGCAACGATTCACAAGGTCAAGGCCGCGATCATCGGCTCTGGCAACATCGGCACCGATCTCATGATCAAGGTGATACGCCAGGCAAGACACATTGAAATGGGGGCAATGGTGGGCGTCGATCCCCAGTCGGATGGCCTCGCACGTGCAAAGCGCCTCAACGTCGCGACCACCGCCGAAGGAATCGACGGACTGCTCAAGCTTGACGTATTCGGCGAGATCGACGTCGTCTTCGACGCCACGTCGGCGGGTGCTCACCGGCATCACAACGAGGTGCTGCAGCGTCATGGCATCCAGGTGATCGATCTCACCCCCGCGGCTGTCGGTCCCTACGTGATTCCGGCGATCAACCTGGAGGCCGAGAACGCCTCCAACATGAACATGGTGACTTGCGGCGGGCAGGCCACGATCCCCATCGTCGCTGCCGTATCTCGTGTCGCGAAGGTTCACTACGCGGAGATCGTGGCGTCCATCTCGAGCAAGTCGGCCGGGCCCGGCACGCGGGCCAATATCGACGAGTTCACCGAGACCACGCGTGCGGCGATCGAAAAACTTGGCGGCGCTGAGCGGGGCAAGGCTGTCATCGTCCTGAACCCGGCCGAGCCGCCGCTTATCATGCGTGACACCGTGTTCGTGCTGTCTGAACTCGCAGAGCGGGCCGCGATCGAGGCTGGCATCGCCGAGATGGTCGCGCGCGTGCAGTCCTATGTGCCGGGTTATCGGCTCAAGCAGCGGGTGCAGTTCGATGTCATTCCACTGGCCGCGCCACTCAACGTGCCGAAGCTGGGGCCAAGGCATGGTCTGAAGACGTCCGTCTTCCTCGAAGTAGAGGGCGCGGAGCACTACCTGCCTTCCTACGCCGGCAATCTGGACATCATGACCTCGGCGGCGCTGGCGTGCGGCGACATGATGGCTCGCCGACGTATCGAGGCGGGCATCGCCCGCGGTCTGAAGCAACCGGCGTGAGCTTCGCCGAACCATCAGGGAGTATCGGCATGAGCAGGAAGCTCTACATTTCGGACGTGACGCTGCGCGATGGCAGCCACGCCATTCGCCATCAGTACAGCATCGCCCAAATGAAGGCGATCGCCGCGGCGCTGGATGCGGCTGGCGTCGACAGCATCGAGGTGGCGCACGGCGATGGTCTCGAAGGGTCCAGTTTCAACTACGGTTTCGGTGCGCACACCGACGTGGAGTGGATATCGGCCGTCGCCGAGACGGTAAAGAAGGCCAAGGTCGCCACGTTGCTGCTGCCTGGCATCGGCACCACGCACGATCTGCGCCAGGCCTGCGGCGCGGGCGCTCGCGTCGTGCGCGTCGCAACGCACTGCACCGAGGCAGATGTCTCGCGCCAGCATCTGGAGTACGCGCGCGAGTTGGGCATGGACGCGGTTGGCTTCCTGATGATGAGCCACATGGCGACGCCCCGGAAGCTCGCCGAGCAGGCCAAGCTGATGGAGAGCCACGGCGCTACGTGCGTCTACGTCGTCGACTCCGGCGGGGCACTCAGCATGAACGACGTGCGGGAGCGCATCCGCGCCTTCAAGGAGGTGCTGAAACCCGAGACACAAACAGGCATCCACGCCCATCACAACCTCAGCCTGGGAGTCGCGAATTCGATCGTTGCCGTGGAGGAGGGCTGCGACCGCGTTGACGCCAGCCTGGCCGGGATGGGTGCCGGTGCGGGCAATGCTCCGCTGGAAGAATTCATCGCGGCGGCCGATCGCATGGGCTGGAATCACGGCACCGACCTGTACACCCTGATGGATGCGGCAGACGAGATAGTGCGGCCTCTACAGGATCGGCCGGTGCGTGTTGACCGGGAGACATTGGCCCTCGGTTACGCCGGCGTGTACTCGAGCTTCCTGCGCCACGCGGAGGTTGCGGCAGACAAGTACGGACTGAAGGCCGTCGACATTCTGGTCGAACTGGGCAGGCGAAAGATGGTCGGTGGACAAGAGGACATGATCATCGACGTGGCGCTGGATCTGCTGAAGGACGTCCAGCATGCGCGCCACCGCCTGAGCCGGTAGCGCGCGCGGCCCGGTCGCGCCCCGTTCCACATCGACGAATGCACAAGAAGGGAAGGCAATCGCATGCACTCACTATCGCGCGTTTTGTTCTCTGTTGGCGTCATTCTCCTGGCGGGCTCGGCCACGAGCGAGAGCGCCTCGGCGAATTCTCTCGGCGGCCCCCTCAATCTGGCAGACGAAGGCACGTTCTTCGTCGGCGGAACGTCCCTGGTGTCAACGAATCCGGGTGCATCTCCCGCAGGGCCTTCGCGACCCGGCACCGTGACCGTCAACCAGATGTATGTGCATTATCGGATCCCGGCCCAGCGCACCAATCCGGTGCCGATCGTGCTGGTCCACGGTGGCGGGTTGACCGGCGTCAGTTACGAGACCACGCCGGATGGCCGCGAGGGCTGGGCGACCTACCTGGTGCGCAAGGGCTACGCGGTCTACGTCGTTGATACGCCCGGCCGAGGCCGCTCGGGGTTCAACGCGACGGCAATCAACCAGGCGAAGGCTGAGTCCAGCGTGGCCGCTTTGCCGGGCAACGTGCTGATGGTGACAGCCGAGCTGGCGTGGCCGCTCTTTCGTTTCGGGCCGACATCCGGAACGGCGTTTCCCGACACCCAATATCCGACCGAGGCGTTCGCTGCCTTCGGGTCGCAAGGTGTGCCGTTTGGAGAAGCGACGCTCGAAGGCGGCGCGATGGCGACCGCCCCTCGCGCACTTGCGGCGTTGCTCGACAAGATCGGTCCGGCCGTCGTCGTGGTGCATTCGCTCGCCGGCCCCTTTGCGGATGCCCTCGTCGAGATTCGACCCCGTCTGGTCAAGGCGGTGGTCAACATCGAAGGTGCGCAGGCCATTGTCCCCACCGAGGCCCAGATCGAAGCCTACCGGGGCATCCCGGTGCTCGAACTGTTCGGCGACCACCTGGATGCTCCCGTCTTTACCGGTCGCGCCCGCTACGAAGGACGAAGGGCTGTCGTGGAGCGCATCAACAAGCAGCAAGGAGGCAAGGCCACTCTCATTCGGCTTCCCGATGTGGGGATGAAGGGTAACTCCCACATGATGATGCAGGACAGAAACAACCTTCAGGTGGCGGATTTTGTGCTTGATTGGATCGGGAGCAATATCAAGTGATGGTCGTTATGCTGCGCGCGTTGGTGTTCAGTTAGGGATGCTCGCATCAGCTCGCCGAGGGCGCGCTTTGGTCGGCTGGCTAAATTGGGCGCGCGCGACAGGCGATGCCGTCGCGTCAACAACACCTTAACGCTGCGCGATGACGAGCGCCTTCCTTCAATACATCGTTAGGATGTATGGCGGCTTGCCATTCACCTGTGTTGCCGAAACGTCAACTTGCGCGTCGCGAACAGGGGGCGCGAGAAAAAGTCAGAGTTTGTCAACCTTAAAAATTAGGGTTAAGCGCCGCTTAAGCATTTAATGCCATCGTCCGTCCGTGAGTTTTTGAAGTGAGGATTTTTCGCAGTCAGCCTCACCGGACAAAAGGACGAAGCCCATGCGTAGCGTTAAGTCATTCATTGCCGCAGGAGCGGCCACTTTGTTGTCCTCGGCCGCGTTCGCTGCCGACATGGCCATCGCGCCTCCTCCAGCGTATGCGGCTCCGGTGGTCGAAGATTTCGGCGGCTGGTATCTGCGCGGCGATATCGGATTCAGCAATCAGCGCGTCAAGACCAAGGAATGGGTTACCTATTCCAGCTTGTTGTCGCTTGAACAGGACAATGGTTTTGATACCGCAGGTATCTTCGGCATTGGTGTCGGCTACCGGTTCAACAATTGGTTCCGGACCGACGTGATTGGGCAATATCGCGGCAAAGCCAACTTCCACTCGACAGACAGGTTCGTCTTCAGCAATGCCGGCGTACCCACAGCTGGTGTGGACACTTATACCGGCAGCAAATCTGAGTGGCTGGTTTTGGCCAACGCTTACGCGGATCTCGGGACTTGGTGGTGCGTGACGCCATTCATCGGGGCCGGCGTTGGCTTTGCACAGAACACGATCTCGCATTATGTCGATACCAACACGCCAACGGGAGGTGTTGCGTCAGCCCCGTCCGCATCAAAGTGGAATTTTGCCTGGGCTCTGCATACTGGTTTGGCTTATCGGGTAACTCCGAACTTCACGGTGGAATTGGCCTATAGCTATGTGAGCCTTGGAAATGCAACGACGGGAGTCGTCTCCGATTTCACGGGGTTCGCGAACAACAATAGAATGGGATTCAAGGACATCACCTCGCACGACCTCAAGCTCGGCGTGCGCTGGGATCTGGCCAACCCGCCGGTCTACGCGCCGCCGCTGATGCGCAAAGGTTAATCGCGACTTCCATTCGTTAACGGTTGCCGAACGGCGCGGGGCACTTCCCGCGCCGTTTGCTTTTGGCGCATGCCGATGCGGGATCTGCGGCGGGCTGAAAATGTTTGCCAGCTTTCCGACAAGATTGCGCCCAATCGGTGCACGCGACAACGATTGATTAAGGTTAACAGGCGATGATCAGCGCAAGTTCAGGGTATGCTGATGGAGCGTAGCGATGCGTCGATTGTTGCTGGTGGCTGTGATGTGCGGAGCGGTAAGCGGCGCTCAGGCGGCCGATATGCCGGACCTACCGTTCCTGCGCGGCAGCTTCACCGAGGGGCTGAGCAAAGCCAGCGTCAATTGGGGGGGCACCTATATCGGTGGCCACGCTTCCCACGGTGCAGCGGACATGGACTTTACCAACTCCGGCCAGGATCTGCTCGCCAAGCTCTTGAACAACGTCGATCTGGAAACGGAGTTCAACATCTCCAAGTGGCCCCTGCTCGGCAAGGCCCATATGCAAAGCAGCGGCTTTGGCGGGTTCATCGGCTACAATTTTCAGTTTAGCGAGGCCGTCATCGGCGTTGAGCTGAACTATACCCACGGCAATTTCTTCGGAGCCAGCAGCGGCGGTCAGGCCCGCGTGTTCCAGTACCCGACTGACTACGTGACGTACGCTGCAGCATCCTCGTCGGCCTCGATGAAGATCACCGATTACGGCTCGTTGCGGGCGCGAGCCGCATACCCCGTCGGCAATTTCCTGCCTTATGGATTTGTCGGCCTCGCGCTGGGGCAGGCGAACATCAATCGCAGGGCCGATGTGGACCTTAACTATCAGTATGTCGGCACCGCCGTTCCCCCGCTTCCAAATTACGGGGCCGCCTACGGCATGACGGACAACGCCAACTCCCATTTCATCATGGGGTTTGCCGGAGGTATGGGGGTCGACATAATGCTATACGCGGGGCTTTTCCTTCGTGCCGAGTGGGAGCATCTCCGGTTCAGCAAGAGCAATGTCGAGACCAGCGTCAACACGGTGAAGGCCGGTCTCGGTTACAAATTCTGATCCCGCCGCGGCGGTGCCGATCCGGCGCCGTTGACAGATCTGCCGCCGCCTGTTGCAGTGTCGCCGTTAACGAGGACGGCGCATGAAGGTCTACGGCGATACCAATTCCGGCAATTGCCTGAAGGTGAAGTGGGTGTGCGACCATCTCGCGCTGCCCTATACCTGGATTGCGGTCGATACGCTCAAGGGCGAGACGCGCACCGCGGAATTCCTCAAGCTCAACGGCGCCGGCCAGGTGCCTACTGTCGAACTCGACGACGGCCGCACGCTGGCGCAATCCAACGCCATCATCCGTTATCTCGCCCGCAGTTCTCATCTCATTCCGCAGGATGCGTTCGCGGCAGGGAAGATGGACGAGTGGCTGTTCTGGGAACAGTACAGCCACGAGCCGTACATCGCGGTCTGCCGTTTCCATATGTTCTATCTGGGCAAGCCGGCTTCCGACCTCGACCCCGACAAGGTCAAGCGCGGCTATACGGCGCTGGCGCGGATGGAGCACCAGCTCGCCATCACGCCATTTCTGGTCGGCGACGCCGTTACGCTCGCCGACATATCGCTGCTGGCCTATACGCGCGTCGCGCATGAAGGCGGCTTTCATCTCGATGGCTACGCCGCGGTACGCCGCTGGATCGGCGCGACCGAAAAATTCCTCGGCCTGCCGCCGGCGCGCTGACGTCACTGGAAATCGTCATGTCTGCCATCTCAGAGGTCACCATCCGCCGTGCCCGCCGCGAGGATGTTGGGACCATCATCACTATGCTGGCGGACGATCCGCTCGGCGGCGGCCGTGAGCGGATCGAGGATCCGCTGCCACAATCCTATTTCGCGGCGTTCGAAACGGTCGACCACGATCCAAACATCCAGCTCGTCGTCGCTGAGGACGGCAAGGGCGCCGTGGTCGGCTGCCTGCAGCTATGTATCCTGCCGGGGCTGAGTTCGCAGGGCGCCTCGCGCGGCCTGATCGAGGATGTTCGTGTCGCCAGCCACTGTCGCAGCCGCGGCATCGGCGAGCAGATGGTGCAGTGGGCGGTTGCGGAAGCGCGGGCCAAGGGATGCAAGCTGGTCGAATTGCTGACGCATCACACCCGCGTCGATGCGCAGCGATTTTATGAGCGGCAGGGCTTTGCGCGCAGCCATGTCGGCATGACTTTTCGATTTTAATGGCCGTAGCGTTTTCGAGCGATGCCTGTCCCGCACGTGATGCCGGGTGGAATCCGGTTCGCGTAAAGAAAACGCGTCAGAACATAAGGTGAGCCAACTGCGGTTGAAGCGCACTTGCAACGAATGCCAGAGGTAGTCGTCACTGTGCGATCCGGTTAACAACCGATAAACTACGCGTGCGTCCGTGATTTTACGGACCGGAACGTCTCCGCTATGCCAGCGTCTCCCATGGGGCTTTGGGCAGCTTGGGGATTTCAGATGAAAAAATATTCGATTGTTCGGATTGGAAGCGAATATGTCGTTCAGGCCGGCAAGGCCAGCATTTTGAAGGTCTCGAGTCGGCAGCAGGCCGCCAAACTGGTCACCGATGCCGCCGAACTCCTGCAGCAGGAACCGGCTGCCGTTGCGGACGAGCACGCATCAATCGGGCGTGAAGCGCCCGAAGTTTCTTGACGATCGGGTCCGATTCCAATAATCACCGCGGCGGGACACCTCCCCCCAACGGGAGGCTTACTATCTGGAAGGATAGATTATGACCGTGGCGAAGCCCGCTTCGCGGCCGAACGTGCCGCATTTTTCCTCCGGCCCCTGCGCCAAGCGCCCTGGCTGGAATCCCCAAAACCTCAAGGACGCCGCCCTCGGCCGCTCGCATCGCGCGAAGGTCGGCAAGGCAAAACTCAAGCTCGCGATCGAACTGACGCGCGAAGTGCTTGAAGTGCCCGCCGATTACAAGATCGGCATCGTGCCGGCGTCCGATACCGGCGCGGTCGAAATGGCGTTGTGGTCGCTGCTCGGCGCGCGCCCCGTCACCACCATCGCCTGGGAATCCTTCGGCGAGGGCTGGGTCAGCGACATCGTCAAGGAATTGAAGCTGAAGGACGTCACCAAGCTGCATGCCGGCTATGGCGATCTTCCCGACCTCTCCAAGGCCGATCCGGCGTCCGACATCGTCTTCACCTGGAACGGCACGACGTCTGGCGTGCGCGTGCCGAACGCCGACTGGATCAGTGCTGATCGTCAGGGTCTCACCATCTGCGACGCGACGTCTGCCGCTTTCGCGCAGCCGCTCGATTTTGCAAAACTCGATGTGGTGACGTTCTCCTGGCAGAAGGCGCTGGGCGGCGAAGCCGCGCACGGCATGCTGATCCTCTCACCGCGCGCGGTGGAGCGGCTCGAGACCTACAAGCCGGCTTGGCCGCTGCCGAAGATTTTCCGCCTGACCAAGGGCGGCAAGCTCAACCAGGGCATCTTCGAGGGCGAGACCATCAACACGCCGTCGATGCTGTGCGTGGAAGATTATCTCGATGCGCTGAACTGGGCGAAATCGATCGGCGGCCTCAAGGCCCTGATCGCGCGCGCCGACGCCAACACCAAGGTGCTGTCGGATTGGAAGGCGAAGACGCCGTGGATCGATTTCCTGGCCAAGGAAGCGTCCATGCGTTCCAACACCTCGGTGTGTCTCAAGTTCGTCGATCCGGCGATCACCTCGCTGACGGCGGATGCGCAGGCCGAGTTCTCCAAGAAGCTTGTTGCGCTGGTCGAGAAGGAAGGCGCCGGTTACGACTTCGCCTATTACCGCGACGCGCCGGCGGGCTTGCGGATCTGGTGCGGCGCCACCGTGGAAGCCTCCGACGTCGCGCTGCTGACGCAGTGGATCGACTGGGCGTTCGCCGAGACCAAGGCCGCGTTGCCGAAGGCGGCCTGATTGTTACCCTCCCCTGGAGGGGGAGGGTCGACGCACCCAAAGGG
>NZ_JADPJL010000024.1 GCF_023073415.1 Bradyrhizobium sp. 190
CTTACAATGAGACGCCGCGAAAATGCCTCGACTTCAAAACCCCAGCCGAGGCATTCTCTCTCCTCAAATCAACCGTTGCACTTCAAATGTGAGTCCATCAGTCTTCCATAATCAAACTGACCCATTACCGAACCTCGGGCTGCGAGGTGTGCCGGCGGTGACCGCACCAGAGCGGCGGAATGTCCCGTATCGTAGATCAGCATGGTGGCCGACCCGATGAGTATCAGCAGGGCCGCCGCGATCGCCGTTAGTAAGATCCGTTCCATGATGACCAAATGTAGGTACGCTGGCTTCCGTTCCAGCATACTTGGGTATAGCCGGCGAGCGCTCAGCAGAGAAGTCGGCCGCCGCCGTTGACGGTCTGTTCCGAACTGGAAGGAGATTGCCCGTTTCCGGAAAGGACTTTCCGGACCCGGAACGTCCCGTGATCACGGGCCGTACTTTCCCGGGGAAGGAAAATGCCCGCTATGGTGCTAGTGCCGGTGGCAGAGCCGGCAGCGCATTTCAGCACGGACAAGCATATTTTGAACCGGTGGGCCGCAGAGCAATCTGCGGCCATTCCGTTTGAGCGCGTCGAGCGCTTCGCGCTCAGTCTCTAGCCCAATGGGCCGCCGCGTCAGCGCTGGTGACCCAGGCCGATGCCGAGCTGGTGCGCCTTCGCCCTCAGTGCGGGGACCGACCGCTTCAATTGCTTGGAGATCTTGGCAATCGGCGTCTTGGCCTTCGAGTGCGCCTTCAGCGCCTTCACGTCCACTAACTTCCACCAGCATCAGGCAGCGAGAAATAAAGCGACAGCGCCGACCTTGCTTTAAGGGCTCGAGGGATTACCGCTCATGCGCGATTGATCGCGATCGAACGTTAGCAGGATGAAAAAAGAGGGCCGAGGCCCTCTTTCAAGATTAGTACCGACGATAGCCCCGATGGTATCCGTAGCCGCGACGTACATAGGGGCGGCGGACGACGTAGGCCCCGCGCCGATACACGGGCCTTGTGCGGACGCAACCGCGCGGACCGCAGACCACTGCAACGCTCTCGACGTTCGAGGACTGGAACTGTCCCAAGGGGGCGAGCGGCATCGCTGAAGCGGTGCCGGTCGAAAGTGATGCGCTACCTAAAGTTGCTAATGCGAGAAGTGCGAATCTAAGTTTCATCTACGTTCTCCCGTTGAGGTAGTCTCCGCAGCGAGCGTAGAGGTTCCTCTGTGAACGAAGGATGAGTGCGAAGATTAAATAGCGGTAATCAAGCGGCAACTGAAGCCTCTGTCCGCTCCATCTATCTCTACGACAGTTGGTCTGCTTTGTGCCACAAACAGACTCGTTGCACCGCAGCTCGTCGTTTTATTCGGTCATCTTGTCGGGGCGCAGCGACACTTCCCGCCCAGCGTTGGCTGAGCGGGATCGTCTGGACTGGGCATTGCAGCAGCTTCAGCCGCGCTTGGCGGCCGCGACGTAGCCGGCCGTGACCTCGTCCTTGTGGGCGGCAAAGGCTGCCAGGACTTCGGCCTTCTCGCGTTTCGGGACCTTGGCGAAGTCCAGCGTCCGTCCAAGTTCGGCTACGACCTCATCAAATTCGGCCGGGGAGATCCGGAGATCCCGATGGGCCTCCTCCAGGCCAACAGGCGTCTTACTGGGCTTGGTGGCGGTGAACTGGAAGGGCCCACCCGAAACGTTGCAGACCCACAGCGTGCGCATGAACTTGAGGCCGGGCAACCTTTTCAGGTTCTTGGTGTGCCATTCCCGCAGTTGCGGGTTCTTGGACTTCTGGCCGACGACGGGGCTCTTCACGACGGCGTCGCTGAAGTGATCCACCACCGCCGCGATTGCGAATACGCCTCCCAGCCGCTCATACAGACTTTTCTCTGGCACGGTTTGCTGGGCCTGCGCATACGCGTTATCCGCACCTGCCAAAGCCACTGGGGCGGCCGTCAGCGCCAGCCCTGCGACCACCTTGCGTCTCGTGATAGAAGTCAAAAGCGCCTCTGCCATTGGTTACCTCCTTGGTGATGTGTCGAAAGCCACTGCCGTCCCGAGCGCGTGCGGGCTCGGCCTCGTCTCGCGCTAATGTTCCGCCCGCATGCTCGCCTTCCCGCTTTCGGTTCTCATCGGCGCTGTGCGTGCTCCCGATTGGATGGTCTTGAAGGAAAAAGGTCCCCGGAAAAACGAACTCGGGAGCCGGATCAAATCCGCGCATCGGCTCACGCCCGCGAAATGTCCGGCCAGCACCCATGGGAACCTCGCCCATCGGCAGTTCAGATCAAACGTCCGTTGCGGGTCAAACTGAGAAGAACTCAGTACGAGCATATATTTTCCGCTTCGCCCTTGAACTCGGACATGCTCGACAAAGTTGGCATGTTTCAAAGGTGCCAAAGAGAGGTATTGACGGAGCTGGAACTCGGATCGTTCGAATCCAGTTTCGGAGCACAGGTAGAGCGCGGACAAAGCTGCCACGTCGACCGCGCTCATAGAGCCTTGCGTGCGATAACCGCCGTGTGCATGTCCCCCAGCGGCTCCGTGCGCATTTCGATAAATCCGGCTTGCCTCATCCATTCCTTGCAGTCAGCGCCGGTGTACTCAAAACCTCCTGCGGTTTCGATCAGCATGTTCAGGCTAGACAGGAGAGCGTGCGCGTCAGCGCGACGATCGTCGATCAGCGGATCGTACACGATGAGCGCACCGCCGGGCGGGAGCGCGCGATAGGCTTTCCCGAGTAGCATGTTCTTGGTCGCGAGGTCCCAGTTGTGAAGAATGCGCCCCATCACGAGAACATCGGCGGTGGGAAGCGGATCGGAAAAGAAGTCACCGGAATAGAACTTCAGCCGATCCGATAGTCCGTGCTTCAAAACGTAGCTTGCAAATACAGGTTCGACCTGCGGAAGGTCAAAGCCGCCGCCGGTGAGATGAGGGTGAGCGCACGCGATCTCTACAGCCGCGCCGCCTTGCGCAGTTCCGACGTCAATCATCGTCTTGAACTGGCGCCACGGAAATTTCGCCGCGAGCGCTTGAGCCGACACAAGACTCCCCGCTGTCATGCCACTCAAAAATATCTCCTGCATGGGATGACCGTTATGCAGGGCCTTGTAGGTTCCGACGCCACCGGTAGGAGGAACGCCGGTACGGAGCACCTGAGTCAGCGAGCCCCAATTCTGATAGTGCCGCGCGTTAAGATGTTCCAGGAGGCCGCCGAGGTAAGTCGGCTTGCGGCGATCAAGATAGTAATCGAATTCAGGCTGGTTACCGTATCGTCCGTCCGCGTCTCGCCAGAGTGCGCCGAGCGCGACCAGCGCGTCGAAAAAATCGTGAGCGCCACGTTCGTGAATTCCGGTCCGGCGTGTCAGGGTTTCGAGGTCGAGAGAATTGTCGGCAAGCGTTGTGAATACGTCAAGCTCGACGGCGCTCATCAAGGCCTTCGATCGCCAGAAGGCATAGCTGATTTCAAGAATTCGGCTCGGTATCATGCGCTCGATCTGCCGCGAGGTCTCGGCCGGTTGAGAAGTTGCTGCGCCCCCCGTTTGTGGGGGGCGCAGCAGCGGCGTCTGATTTGAGTCCGTCATGATTGTCAGTCGATCCTGATGTTCGCCCGCGCAATCACCCGGCCCCATTCGGCCGCCTCCGCACGGATGTGGTGCGCAAAACTCTCAGCCGTGCCGGGCATCGGTTCGAAACCGATCTTCGCCAGGCGCTCCTTGACGTCTGACGATGACAGGACCTTGCCGACTGCTTGATTGAGCAGGCTGACGATCCGGTCCGGCGTCGCCGCCGGCACCATGATGCCAGTCCAGTATCCGACCTCATGCTTCGCGATGCCGGCTTCGTTCAGGGTCGGCACGTCGGGGACGAGCGAGGAACGCTTGGTATCCGCCACTGCGAGGCCACGCAATTTGCCCTCCTGGATGTGCCCTGCGACAAGTGGCAGCGTGATGTGAAGGATTTGAGTGTGCCCGGCAAGCGTTGACATGACAGCCGCACCGCCTCCCTGGAACGGGACCTGCACGACGTCGAGATTGTGCCCCAGCTTGAGCAGTCGCTCGACGGCGATATGCGGCGACGTTCCGTAACCCGGGCTGGCATAGCTGTACTTGCCCGGATTGGCCTTCAGCAGCGCAATGAGTTCCTCCATGCTCGTCGCCGGCACCGATGGATGGACCGAGATCGTCTCGGGTGCGGCCGCCAGCGATGCGACCGCGATGAAATTGTTGAAAGGATCGTAGCCAGGCTTCGATTTTACCAGCGGCTGGATGACGAAGTCCTGGTTCACCAATAAGAGCGTGTATCCGTCCGCTGGAGCGCGCGCGGCGGCGAGCGTGCCGATAACACTGCCGGCACCCGGCAGATTCTCCACATAGAACTGCGCACCTATATCCTCGGAGAGTTTCTGCGTGACGATGCGGGCAATTACATCGGCCGCGGCACCCGCCCCGTAGGGCACGATCAGCTTGACCGGTCGCGCCGGATAGCGTTCGGCTCCATCCGATTGCTGGGCCGTCGCCGAAATGGGGCAAAGCGACAGCAATCCCAGTAGTGGCAACACCAGAGATGTTTTCATCACGACCTCCTGCGAGCGGTTGCACCTTTTTGTGCTGCCGGGGCCCCAGCTGGTCACGCTGGCACTATGGCCAAATTGGCCCATATCCGGTAATTCTATTGTTTGACCATCCCATAGCCATTCAGGAATGATCGCATGCAGTGGTCTGATCGCGTTGGACGGCGTCTCAAGTTGCGCGACCTGCACATCCTGCTCGCCGTCGCGCGATCGGGCAGCATGGGAAAGGCGGCTATCGACCTTTCGATCTCACAGCCGTCGATTTCGAAGGCCATTGCCGATGTTGAGCATGCTGTTGGCCTCCGCCTTCTCGATCGGGGACCTCAGGGCATCGAACCGACGATCTATGGTCGGGCTTTGCTCAAATGCGGTACTGCCGTGTTCGATGAATTGCGCCAAGGCGTTGAAGAACTCGAATTCCTGACCGATCCCGGCAGCGGAGAGTTACGTCTTGGATGCACCGAAACAATGGCTGCAGGTTTCGTCTCTGCGGTGAGCGACCGCGTTTCGCGCCAGCACCCGCGCGTTAACTTCCACCTCGTGCCCGGGGACAGCATCACGCTCGTCAACCGGGAGCTCCGTCAGCGCACCATCGACTTCGCGATTGGTCCAATCTCTCGCTTGAACCTCGATCAGGATATCAGTGCCGAAATCCTCTTCGACGACAAGTTTGTGGTGATGGCCGGCGCCGAAAGCAAATGGGCCCGCCGGCGCAAGTTCAAGCTTGCCGATTTGATCGACGAGCCTTGGGTATTGCCACCGTCTGACAGCGTGCCGGGGGTCAGCATCTCGCAGGCATTTCGCGCCGCGGGTCTGGAGCCTCCGCGTGCGCAGATGACCTCCTTCTCATTGCCGCTCCACTATCACCTCTTGGCCACAGGTCGGGTTCTGACGATGCTTCCGCTCTCGATGTTGCGGTTCGGTAAGCACCTGCCGCTCAAATTGCTGCCAGCGGATGTACCCAGCATTCCTTATCCGACTGCGATCATCACCTTGAAGAATCGTACGCTCAGCCCGATCGCGCAGCTCTTCATCGCCGGCGCCCGCGAAACCGCAAAGCCGTTGAAGAGCACGTAGCGAACGTCAGCTATGGGTCCAAAGGCTGCCCTCGGCAGGCGGCATGACCTTGTCGCCTAATCCTCTGGAAGCAGACGTCACGGCCCTCTGTGCTCAGGTCGGCCGCGGCCCAGGAAGCAGTCATTATTCAATTATCTTGTCGGCACGGCCGACGACCTCCGCCGGAATTCTCAATCCAAGTGCCGCAGCCGTCTTGAGGTTCAGGGCAAGTTCGAAGGCGACCGGTTGCTCGACCGGAAGCTCTGCTGGTTTGGCTCCCTGAAATATCCTGGCTGTGTATTGTGCCGTTTGCTTGCCCATCACTGCGAGGCTTGCCCCATAGCTTGCGAGGCCACCCAAATCCACGAAGGCGCTGATTTGGTAAACCGCTGGAATCTTCTTGCGGCCGGCCAGTAAAACAATTTCCGGCTCTATCGGAGCAGCAAGTACGAAAAGTGCATCGCACCTTTCCTGCACCATTCTTTCGAAAGCTTGGCCGAGATCATCCCGGGAGGAAGTAAAGATGGGGATCGTCACCAGACCCAATATCTTTGCAGCGGCCTCCGCCTCTTCGAATTGTCGCTTGCGGGCGGGGATGGGCGAACCCAGCACGGCCACTCGCGTTGCTGCGGGCAGGATACTGTGCAGAAGTTCGAGTGACTTACCCGTTGTGTCGGAGAACATCGTGGCTACACCGGTAAGATTTCCCCCGGGATGCGCTAAGCTCTTGATAAGGCCCAAAGCCACCACATCGCCGGCTCCCCACATCACAATAGGAATGGTTGTGGTTGCTCGTTGCGCGGCGGCTATGGCAGGTGTTGCAACTGCGACCATTACGTCTGGATTTATGGCGATCAACTCGTTCGCAAGCTGATCGAGGCGCTCGATATGCCCCTCCGCCGCTCTACGCTCGATGACAAGGTTTTTGCCGTCCGCGTAGCCGAGCTTCTGCAGTTCGTTCCTGAAAACATCGAACAAGGCGCGCTGGACTTCACTTTCCCATGAGTCGGTGTTCAGGAAAGCCAGACGCCAGACTTTACGAGAGGACTGCTGCGCACGTGCATTTGGCAGTCCCGCCAAAATCGCGCCGATCGCCAGCGTGATCACGTCCCGCCGTCTCATTACCCGACCTCTCCTGACGCGCATAAGAGGACAAAGGATACCACATTAGGCAATGTCCGTTTAGGGTCAATCTCGTCATCCCGACCAGGCGCCAGTCACTTTCGCGGTAGGGACGCGAGTTACCTCGCGCCCCCCGCACAGATCCGTACGGGCCCAATTCGGGCATACGGCTCCCACCTTGGGTGTCTAACGGCGAAGCGACTCTCTTGCCACGGATGAAGGATTCGCGGTTTCGGGAGCCAGTCGTCGGCCAGCCGCTTGATCCGCTCCCAGGTCGTCCAGTCTTTCTGGCTCCGCTGCCGTAGCGTGCGCCGCCAGAGATTGGTGACGTGGAATAGGAACGCGGTCAGTGTCGAACTGTTTGTCGGCACCGCGTGGTAGTTGAAGTAGCCGGTGACGACCTGCTGCAACCATCTTCCCTGCTGGGGAATCGGCTGATGAATGCGCCGTCGCAGTTCCTGTTTGATGGCTTGCAACTTTGCCTGCATGCGATCCCGCCGGGACTTCCGTTTGATTTGGAATTTGCCCCGACGAGTTTTGCCGCAGATAAAGGTGAAGCCCAGGAAGGTGAAGGTCTCCGGTTTGCCGAGCCCGCGCCGCTTGCGGTTTTCCACCGCGAAGCGTCCAAACTCGATCAGCCGGGTCTTCTCCGAATGAAGCGACAGTGCAAACTCCTGTAACCGCTTACGCATCTCGTCGAGGAAGCGACGGGCGTCGGTCTCGTGCTCAAAGCCAACAATGAGGTCGTCGGCGTAGCGCACGATGATCATATTGCCCGCAGCCTCACGCCGTCGCCAGCGCTCGGCCCAGAGGTCGAAAGCGTAGTGCAAGTAGAGATTGGCCAGAAGCGGTGAGATCACCGATCCCTGCCCGGTCCCCTTGTCACTGACCGTCACGATCCCGTCTTCCAGGACACCTGCCTTGAGCCATTTCTGGATCAGGCGGATGATACGCCGGTCGCCGACGCGATGTTCCACAAACTTGATGAGCCACTCCTGGCTCACTGTGTCGAAGAACGAGCGGATGTCGGCGTCCAGTATCCAGTTCACCTTTGTGCTGGTGATCCCGACCATGAGCGCATCCATCGCATCGTGCGTGCTGCGTCCGGGTCGGAGCCCATACGAGAACCCGAGGAAATCTTCCTCGTAGATCGCGCTCAGCACCGCAGCCGTGGCTCTCTGGACGATCTTGTCCTCAAGGGCGGCGACCGCGATCGGGCGTTGCCGACCATCCGGCTTGGGTATGTAAACCCGCCGCGACGGTAGTGCCCGATACGCTCCCCGATGGACGCGTGCATGCAGGTCCTCAAGATTGCGCTCGAGGTGCTGCTCGTAGTCCCGACATGTCAGCCCGTCCACTCCAGCTGCAGCACTCTCCTTGAGTTCAGAGAATGCCTTTGCGAGGTGATCAATACTGACGTGATGGAAGAGCGCGGTGAACTTCTCCTTCTTCCTTTGCCTTGCAGCTTGCCGTATGCGCGCCAGCGCCTGTGACACGGTTCCCCGGTACTGTGCCCGGCCCGTGCTTTGCTGACTCACATTCCCCTCGGCCCCCGCCCTTGGCTCCACCAACTCCGCAGCCGGTTGCCCGGCTTTGTTCGTCGGCTTCACAGCTACTATGGCGGGATCAGACTTCTCATGATCGTACATCGTCGGCTACGGCTCCTCGCCTTCCCGACGCGGACCAGTGCAGCACGCATGCTGGCGCTGGCCGACCATGAGATCTCCCGGTTCCCGAGCAAAGAGCGTGCGCACATGCCAGTGTCTAAGACCACGCCGGGCCGTCTGGGCGCTCGCGTTATCGCGCCCATCCGTGTTGCCTTCCGTCACCGGAACGACGTCGGCACCCAGGATGAGGGTACTTTCGCGGCTCAATGGCTGGCCTATGCGCTCCCCTGTCAACGCTTCGCCAATACCCTCACGGGTATCTGCGCATGACTCGGGGCCGATGCGGTTCGCTACTCCTTCATCGTGATGGACTTGCACCATCTACTCCTTGCCGGTCTCCCGGCGCACTCCGGTCTACCCCTGAGAGCAGATATTCTCTGAGCCGGTCGGCATGTCTCAAAGGGTGCCAACTCCGGACTCATGCACCGAACTACGCCTCATTGGATCCACGTCGTCGGCGCGGCTAACGCATGCGACGGGAGGTGGAGCGCTGTCACTGTCTCCAAATTACGAAGCGTCCGGGCCGAGTTTGGCTCCGAGATGATTGCTGCCGCACTCGCCGCGGGCAAGCACGTCGCCGCGCTGCCAAGGAATGAGATGAATTCCTTTCGTCGCATGCGCCCTCCCCCTCAGAGGACCACGCCTGTGGCATAGAGGGCTTAGCAGCTTGGTGGTTGGCCGCCAGGGATTGTAGCTTTCGGTAACTCTCAGCTGGGCGAGCAACCTCGGGTTCCGTTACCGCCTGCCGGCTCCCGGTCCGCAGGCTGAGACAAGCTGCAGCATTGCTGCTAGATTTGAGCAATGAGCATCTCCCTCCACCCGGATACGCCACGGGGTCGGACGCTAGCGGGATCGCCGGTAGCGAGCGCGGGGTTGGGAGCGGTTTCACCCGGCGCGAGGAACCGCAGCGGGCTCTTCATCAAGTACGTTGCGCTGTTTGTCGCCGTCGTTGGCGTCGCGCTGCTCGCCAACGGAAGTTTCGAGGTTTTCTTCTATTACCGCGAGCACAAGGCCTCGCTGATCCAGATTCAGCACGAACAGGCGGTGGCTGCGGCGGCCAAGATCAGCCGGTTCATCAAGGAAATCGAGAACCAGCTCGGATGGACCACCCAATTACCGTGGTCGGCGGATTCAATCGAACAGCGCCGCTTTGACGCGCTGCGATTGCTGCGTCAGGTGCCGGCGATCACCGAACTCGCGCAGGTGGATTCTGCCGGCAAGGAGCGGCTGCGCGTCTCGCGCTTGGCCATGAACGTGATCGACAGCGGCCTTGACCTTTCAAAGGAGCCGAAATTCACCGAGCCCGTCGCCCACAAGGTCTACTACGGGCCGGTCTACTTCCGCAGGGAATCCGAGCCCTATATGACGTTGGCGGCGGCCGGCATCCGTAAGGACGCCGGCGTCAGCATCGCCGAGGTCAACTTGAAGCTGATCTGGGACGTGGTGTCCCAGATCAAGGTTGGCGAGCACGGCCGCGCTTATGTCGTCGACGCTCAGGGCCGGCTGATTGCGCATCCCGACATCAGCCTTGTGCTGCGCAACACCGACATGTCCAAGCTCGCGCAGGTGCAAGCGGCGCAAGCTGGGCAGGCGGGCGGCACAGCCGACGAGCTGCAGGGCGCGCGCAACATCCAGGGGCAAGAGGTGTTGACCGCATCCGCGCCGATCTTACCGCTCGGTTGGACCATGTTTGTCGAGCTGCCGGTCGAGGAAGCCTATGCCCCGCTCTACACCGCCTTGCAGCGGCTAGCGTTCGTGCTGCTTGCGGCATCAGTGTTTGCTGTGCTTGCGGGGATCCTGCTGGCGCGACGCATGGTCGGCCCGATCCAGGCGCTGCGCGCGGGCGCCGCACGCATCGGCGCCGGCGATCTCGGCCAGCGCATCTCAATCAAGACGGGCGACGAACTGGAAAGCCTCGCTGACCAGTTCAACGAAATGGGCGCGCGGTTGCAGGAATCTTATGCCGACCTGGAAAACAAGGTCGAGCAGCGGACCGCAGAATTGCGGGAGTCCCTGCAGCAGCAGACAGCGACCGCGGAAGTGCTTAAGGTAATTAGCCGGTCGGCCTTTGACCTGCAGACGGTGCTCGATACGCTGGTCGAATCTGCCGTACGGCTATGCGAAGCCGATTCCGCGCTGATATCCAACCTCGAGGGAGAAGCTTATCGGGTGGTAGCAACCTTTTCCCTTGCGCCCGAATACAACGCGCTCATTCGAGGTCGCGTTTTGCCCGTTGGGCGAGGGAGCATGACCGGACGGGTTGCATCTGAGGGACAGGTCGTCCACATCGCCGACATCGCTTCCGACGAGGATTACTCCATAACCGAGGCGGTGACGCTGGAAAAAATTCACACCATGCTCGGCGTGCCTCTACTGCGCGAGGGGGTCGTGGTCGGTACGATCAATCTCGGACGCCAGCGGGTGCAACCCTTTACTGACAGGCAGATCGAGTTGGTTCGGACTTTCGCCGACCAGGCCGTGATCGCGATCGAGAATGTTCGGCTGCTCGATGAGCTTCAGGCGCGAACGGAGGAGCTCGGGCGCTCGGTCCAGGAGCTGAAAGCGCTCGGCGACGTCACGCAGGCGGTGAACTCGACGCTCGATCTCGAAACCGTGCTTGCGACCATCGTCGCCAAGGCGGTGCAGCTCTCGGGTACCGATGCCGGCGCCATCTACGTGTTCGACGAGGCGCAACAGCAATTCCGGCTGAGCGCCACCTACGGAATGGACGAGGCGCTGATTGCAGCGATCCGCGACCAACGGATCGGCGCCGGTGAGAGGCTGATGCAGCAGGCCGCTTCGGTTCGCGGACCCCTGCAGGTTTCCGACCTTCGTCAGGAGCCCTCCTCGCCGACGCTGGAGCTCATCCTACGCGCCGGCTATCGATCGCTGCTGGCTGTGCCGTTGCTCAGCCGCGACACCATCGTCGGCGCCCTGGTGGTACGGCGGCGTGACACCGGCACGTTCGCGGCTGGCAAGATCGACCTCCTGCAGACCTTCGCGGCCCAATCGGTGCTGGCGATCCAGAACGCCAGGCTGTTCCATGAGATCGAGGACAAGAGCCGGCAGCTCGAGATTGCGAGCAAGCACAAATCGCAGTTCCTCGCCAACATGAGTCACGAGCTGCGCACGCCACTCAACGCCATCCTCGGCTACACCGAGCTGATCCTGGACAACATCTATGGTGACATGCCCGACAAGATGCGAGCGGTGCTCGAGCGCGTTCAGAGCAACGGCAAGCACCTTCTTGGTCTGATCAACGACGTCCTTGATCTGTCCAAGATCGAGGCGGGTCAGCTCACCCTGTCGCTGACCGACTACTCGCTTAGAGACGCCGTACACGCCGTGGTCGTCGCGGTCGAGTCGCTCGCAACCGAAAAGGATCTGGCGCTCAATGTTGAAGTCGCCCCGGATCTGCCCATTGGCCGCGGCGATGAGCGTCGCCTCGCGCAGGTGCTGCTCAACCTTGTCGGCAACGCCATCAAGTTTACGGACCGGGGCTCGGTGTCGATCAAGGCTTCGGCAGCGGATGGCACGTTTACGGTCGCCGTTCGTGATACCGGGCCCGGAATTTCGGCAGACCATCAAGTGACGATCTTCGAGGAGTTTGCGCAGGCCGACACATCCTCGACCCGCAAGAAGGGCGGAACGGGGCTCGGCCTGTCGATCGCCAAGCGGATCATCGAACTGCACCACGGGCGGATTTGGGTGGAATCGGTCCTTGGCGAGGGCGCGACATTTTCCTTTATGATTCCGGTGCGAGTCGAGCAACAGGCGAGGCAACCATGACCAAGCGCATCCTGGTGATCGAAGATCAAGAGGACAACCGGCGAATCCTGCGGGATTTGCTTTCGAGCGTCGGATACGAGCTGATCGAAGCCGAAAATGGCGAGGACGGCGTTGCGGCAGCCGCCGCGGATCGGCCCGATCTCATCCTAATGGATATACAGCTGCCGCTTCTGGACGGCTACGAGGCGACACGCCGCATCAAGGCTCAATCGGCACTCTCCGCAATTCCCATTATCGCGGTGACCTCCTACGCCCTGAGCGGAGACGAGGACAAGGCGCGGGCTGCGGGCTGTGAGGGCTATGTCACCAAGCCCTTTAGTCCGCGTGAGCTGCTCGCCAAGATCCGGGAATATCTGCCCTAACGAGCCGAGCTCCGATGCACCATCCTCCCCTCATTCTAATCGTCGACGACAGCGAGGCGAACCGTGACATTCTCAGCGCACGGCTTGCGCCACACGGCTATGAGCTCATGCACGCGGCCGACGGAGAGGAAGCGCTCGCTGCCGCGAGAGAAAGGGCCCCGGATCTGATCCTGCTCGACGTCATGATGCCCAGGATCGACGGCATCGAGGTCTGCCGCCGGCTCAAGCAGGATGCCGAGCTTCCGTTCATGCCCATCATTCTGGTGACGGCCAGGGCCGATACCAGGGATGTGGTCACAGGGCTCGAGGCCGGGGCCGACGAATATCTGACCAAGCCGATCGATCAGTCCGCGCTGGTAGCGCGTGTGAAATCGGTCCTGCGCCTCAAGGAGCTTCATGACAAGGTGCAGGGGCAGGCGCACGAACTCGCCGACTGGAACCGCACGCTTGAGCAGCGCGTCACGGAGCAAGTCGCCGAGATCGAACGCATGGGCCGGCTCAAGAGCTTCCTGGCGCCGCAGATTGCCGAGATCGTTCTGTCCTCGGGCGAAGAGCTCTTGGACAGCCACCGCCGAGATGTGACCGTGTTGTTCTGTGATCTGCGGGGGTTCACGGCCTTTGCGGAGACGGCCGAGCCGGAGGAGGTAATAGCGGTTCTGCGCGAGTACCACGCGGACCTCGGTGGGCTCATCCACGAGTTCGAAGGTACGTTGCACCGCTTTGCCGGCGATGGCATCATGGTCTTGTTTAACGATCCGCTGCCATGTGTCGATCCTGCGCTGCGCGCCGTTCGGCTCGCCGTCGCGATGCGCGACCACGCTGCCGCGCTTGCGACCAACTGGCGCAAGTTGGGTCATGAACTCGGGTTCGGGGTCGGCATCACCCACGGCTACGCCACGCTCGGCCGCATCGGTTGCGAGGGCCGGTACGACTATTCGGCCACCGGCTCGGTCGTCAATCTCGCTGCGCGACTGTGCGCCGAGGCGAAAAACGGACAGATCCTGATCGACAGCAAGGTGTTCGCGGCGATCGAGGAGCTTGCAGAGACCGAGCCTGTCGGCGGGCTCGTGCTCAAGGGCTTTCACCGTCCGATCCAAGCCTTCAATGTGAATGTGTGCGCACTTCACCCGTAAACGAAATTCAAGACTTGGTCGATTGAATCTCCAGACCGGTCGCAATTGTGTCGCTACGCCGATCTGAATCCCCATAGCCCACGCCGCGCCACTTTCATGCCCCTCCCGTGGTTCCCTTGGAGATTTGCGGACGCCGGCGCCCTGTGTGCGGCACCACCATCATGGGGCCGGCATCCGAAAACCTTCACAAACTCGGAGGTGCCGAACTTATTCGATCACCTCATCGGCGCGGACGAGTAACGAGGGCGGCATGGTGAGGCCGAGCGCTTTGGCAGTTTTCATGTTGATCACCAGCTCGAATTTGGTCGGCTGCTGTACCGGGAGATCGGCAGGCTTGGCGCCTTTGAGGATCTTATCGACATAGCCGGCTGCACGGCGGAACAGATCGGGTATATTGGGGCCGTACACGGACAATCCGCCATTGGCGTAGTGTCGGAACAAGTAGTTTGCCGGTAGATGATATTTCGCCGCGAGCGCGATAACTCGCGGAGCCTCGACAAAGGTCAGAGGATCGCCAAGATCAACTATGCCATTGGCGTGCTGGGCGGCGGCCGAGGCAAAGGCGGTATCAAGTTCCTCAGCCGTGCTCGCCTCAACTATCGGCAGAGCCACGTCTAGGCGCCGGGCTGTGCGGGGCAGGTACTCCTCGGCTAATGTCAGTCTGTGCATTGGATTGCCCGGATTGACCAGAAGTGCGATTTTCGAGGCGCTAGGAACAATTTCCCGGAGGATCTCTATACGTTTCCCGAGGAAATCTTCAGGTACGATGGTCGCAAGACCCGTTATGTTGCCACCTGGTCGCGATAGGCTTTGCACGAGACCGAGCCCCACGGGATCGCCCACAGCCACGAATACAATCGGAATGGTGGCAGTTTCCGATTTAAGGGCCACGGCTGCCCGCGGTCCCGGGACGATGAGCACATCGGGACTGAGAGCAATCAGGTCGGCGACTGAGGCTGGCAGTCGATCCGGTGGTTGGGAAAAACGATACTCGATAATCAGGTTTCTTCCGTCTATCCAGCCGTGGCTTCGCAGCCCATCAAACAACGCAAGCTCAGTTTGATTGAGGGCCTGCCCGCTCCCATCACCTACAGCAAGAAAGCCAAGCCGACGGCGTGTCCCCTGCGCCCACGAACGCTGTGGCGAAACGAGCAGCGCCGCAGCAGATGCTATGAACTCCCGCCGCTTCATTCGATCCTCATCGCAGCTTGAGGAGACGCGGGTGAGAGTATCAGATTTCGATGGTCGCCGCACTCAGTGCGCGTGTAGATGCTGCATCGCAAACGCGGCGCGTAGCGCACAACTGCTGTGGGTCAAACGCGTCGTTCTGATCGTGCGACGACTACTTCCGGTCTACCCCCGACAAGCAGACACTTCCGCGTCGGTCGGCATGTCTCAAAGTGTACCGGCAACGGACATGAATCGCTATTCGATCACCTCGTCGGCGCGGACAAGTAACAAGGGTGGCACGGTGAGGCCGAGCGCTTTGGCAGTCTTCATGTTGATCACTAGCTCGAACTTGGTCGGCTGCTCTACCGGCAGATCGGAGGGCTTGGTGCCTTTGAGGATTTTATCGACGTATCCGCCTGCGCGGCGGATGGTCGTCGCACTCAGTGGGTAGAGATGCTGCGTCGCAAATGCGGCGCTTGGCGCAGAAGGGCTGTGGGTCCATTTCCGGACCTTGGCGGATGGGTAGGCGACGTCCGCTTAACACCGACGAACAGACATCATTGAGCGCGAACATCAGGTGTGAAAAGTGCCGCCGGATGAGGTTGCAGGAATCAGCCGCTTTATTCAATCACTTCGTCGGCGCGGCCGAGTAATGAAGGCGGTACCGTGAGCCCGAGGCCCTTGGCGGTTTTGAGATTGATAACAAGCTCGAATTTCACAGGTTGCTCGATAGGCAAATCTGCCGGCTTCTCCCCGTTTAAGACCTTTTGCACATAGCCCGCCAGACGTTTGGCCTCAAAAATCCGACTCGGCCCGTAGGACAGCAACGCACCGCTGTCTGTGAATTCCCGCCACGACGCAATCACTGGAAGACGACGCTCTTGGCCGTATTGTGCGATTTTAGCGGCAACAATGCCAGTAAGGCGTGACGAGATGACGAGCAGGCCATCGGCGCCACTTGCACCCACCCCCTGCAGCGCTGCATCGAGATCGGCGATTTTGTTTATCGGGTGGGTCGTTAGCTCAAGGCCGAGCGATTCGGCTCCGCGCCGTGCAAAATTCACTTCGTCATCGAAATGCTGCGGATTGAATACCACCGCAACCTTCCTGACGTTGGGCGCCACTTCCTTGAGCAGTTCCATCCGCTTCGCCGCCATTTCATCCGTGAGAAACGTGATCCCAGTGAAGTTCTTGCTTGGTCGAGCAAGAGACACGGCAATTCCCGACCGGACAGGGCTATCACTAACGCCACCGACGATGGGTATGCTACCTTCACTTGCCTCAAACAGTGGCTTGATAACATCACCGCCGACAGCGAGCAGAACGTTGGGCCTTTGCGCGACGAGTTCGGTGGCCAATTCCGCAAGTCGATCCGGCATACCGTGGGCGTAGCGGAAGACGATCTCGATGTTGCGGCCATCGAGGAGTCCGGCTTGTGCGAGTGCGTCCTTCAACGACTGATCGACCGGTCCCAATTTTTTGGCGTCGCCAAATACTAACCACCCAATCCGGGGCAGCGATTTCTGCGCATGCACGGCAAGCGGCCAAGCTGACACCATGCCGCCAAGAACTGCTATGAACTCGCGCCGCTGCATCCGGACACGCTCATTTAGTTCAACCCAGCAATCTAATCTAACACCTTACGAATGGGCGGCGAATGAAAAATGCAAGCAAACGGCACGAAACGGCATCAGGACCTAATGTCTCAAATGGGTCATTAGCGCTGTTCTGACCGTCATCCGACCACATCCGGTCTACCCCGATAAACGGACATCGTCAGACCGGTCCGGCCGGTCCGGTTCGTGCGGATATTGTTGCAAAAGTCGAAAATCGAACAACCCTAAAATTCTCGCGAAAGTTGATCTTTGGACCTCGCTGCTGCTACGGCGCTTTTTAACGCCACTTACGGAGGTCCGTGATCGATTTTGGATTAAGACGATAAGGCCCCTCACGTCGCCGCGCGCAAAACGCATTAGCCGCTCTAAGAATTTTCGTTCGCCACCCCAAAAAGACTTTTGCAACAATATCTGCCAGAAGCAGACTCGTGAAATGCAGCAATCCGCCCTACTCGATCACCCCGTAGCCGCCCGCCAGAACTGGCCGTCGAAATCGGTCCGTATGCCATGAGACTGCTGGTGGCCCGTCTCATTCGATCGTTCGGCTCGCACCTAGCAAGATCGATGTCGGGATCTCGATGTCCAGCGCCTTCGCCGTTCTGACATTCACTACGAGTTCGAACTTGGTCGGCTGCTCGACCGGAAGATTTGCAGGGCTTTCGCCCCGGAATATCCGGTCAACGTAGGTCGCAAGTCGCAAATAGGTCGCTCGCTGATTGGCTCCGTAACTCAAGAGCCCACCGGCATCGCAGTACTCGCTCCAACCGAACATCGATGGCAGCTTTTGATCGATGGCAAATTGCGCAACCTTGACTCGATGCACCATAGTGGCGCCTTCTGGGAACACTAGCATCGCGTCCGCACGTGCACTGCTGACTGTGGCTAGCGCTTTGTCCAATTCCCCCGCGCCCACGAACGGAACGTAGATCAGATTGATGCTTAGCTTTTGGGCTGCCTGTTGGGTGGCATGCCATTCCGCTGGCTCACCGGGATGATCGGTATTTGACAGCACAGCAAGCTTCCGCAATTTCGGAAATATATCTTTCAACAAATCGACTCGCTTTGCGGCGAGATCGAGTGACAGGAACGTACTGCCCGTAAAATTGCCCCCCGGCCGTGCGAGGCTTTCGACGAGACCGAGTTGCACCGGATCGCCGCTAATGGCAAAAAGAACGGGAACTTCAGTTACCGCCCTCATTGCTCGAGTGGCGGGTCCGCTCGACACCACAAGGTCCACCTTGCCGCGAGTCAATTCGGCCAAGACCGGACGAAGGGCGTCGGGATTGCCGGGCGAATAACGCAGTTCCAGCAATACGTCCTTGCCCTCGACATATCCGCGCTCACGCAAACCTTCGCGAAATCCATCAACGAAAGGATCGGGTTGCGATTCAGTCGAAACCCAGAAGACGCGGCGAATCCTGGCCGTCTGTTGTGCCCTTGCGGCGAGCGGCCACGTGAAGGCTGTACTGCCAATCAGAGTAAGGACGTCGCGTCGTCTCATGGCCTTTTCATGCATGTGATCACGCAAAATGCCAGTACCAACAAATCAACCACAAAAACTGGTGAGTGTCAGAATAACTCATTCTAAGGACATGCCCAATGAGACGGGTCAATCGCGTCGTCTTGGTCACGGATCAATCACTTCCGGTCCACCCCAATAAATAGACATTCTCATCATCTGTCGGACTGTCTCAAACGTGACATAACCGGACCGTTGCTTGTTCACTCAATTACCTTATCGGCACTCACGAGGAGCCCAGGAGGTACGGAAAGACCCAGTTGCTCGGCTGTCTTGAGGTTGATGGACAACTCAAATTTGGTTACTTGGTAGATCGGGATTTCACCGGGCTTTGCTCCTCGGAGAATTGCGTCGATATTATTGGCCGCGCGCTTATGCAGTTCGATCAGATCGAAGGAATAGGCCATTAAGCCCCCAGCCTCGACGGATTCGGTAAACGTGAAAATCGCCGGAAGCTTCGCGTCGCCGAGCAGCTTGGCGATCAAAGTGCTGTCTTGAAGGACCTGAGGCGAATCGAGGACCATGACCGCATTTGCACCGTCGCGGGAGATGCTCTCGACCGCCGCCCGATAGTCTGCTTCGCTGGTACTAAATTCCAGTAAAGACACCGCGAGAGGGAGGCCTGCCATTTCAGCAGCTGCGCGGAAAGCGCCTGCGCTCGGCCCATTCCATACTAATCGAAGAGCGAGACAGCCAAGTTTCGACATTGTCGGAACCATCTCGCGCAACAGTGCAATCCGCTTTCCATGAATGGACAGACCGGCGTCGATGCTGGCTCCCGTGAAATTGCCGCCCGGGTGAGCCAGACTTTCGGCGAGCCCTTGCTTAACGGGGTCGCCAGTTATCACTACGATCGGAATACGCGATGTTAGCTTTTTGAAAAAGACTCCGCCAGGGCCAACGACGTGGATGACATCCGGGTTGCTCCGAACGATTTCCGTCGCCAGGGCTTCGGGGCCGGACGCATTTTGCTCTCGGCCGTAACTTTCGACCTTGAGGTTCTGCCCCTCGATCCACCCCAACCGCCGAAGCTCCGCGAAAAAAGCTCGGGACTTTTTGCTTTCGCTATGGTCATGCAAGTCCGCGCTTGGCTCTGCTGGGCTGAAGATAGCAAGACGCTTGCTATTGGTGCTCTGCTGTGCCGCCACAGCGAGCGGCCATGCCACCGCCGCACCGCCAAGAAGACTGATGAAATCGCGCCGTCTCATGCAGCCGCCCTCCAAGGAGGCTCAGGACCACACTAAATCCAGATTGAAGCATACCACATCGCGGCATGGGAGTCTGGGGAGTTGGAGGCGCAAGATGTCGAGCGCGGCAACCCACTATTCTGGCGTTGCGCCATGACCGCTAAGGGTCAAAAGCGCCGCTTTGACCGCCTGCCGTTCACTTCCGGTCTTCCCCTATCAACGGGTCTGTCGGCATTTCGCAAACGTGCCATCACCGACCTTTGCTCGTTCACTCAATTACCTTATCGGCACTCGCGACGAGCGCGAGAGGGATGGAAAGCCCCAGCTGCTTGGCTGTGTTGAGATTGATGCACAACTCGAATCTGGTTACTTGGTAGATCGGGATGTCGCCGGGCTTTGCTCCCCGGAGAATTGCGTCGATAGTGTGGGCGGCGCGCTTATACAATTCGATCAGGTCGAAGGAGTAAGCCATTAAGCCCCCGGCCTCGACGGCTTCAGGATGAAAAGAAATCGCCGGAAGCTTCGCGTCGCCGAGCAACTTGGCGATCAAAGCGGCGTTTTGAAAGATCTCAGGCGAATCGACGACCATGACCGCATTTGCACCGTCGCGGGAGATGCTCTCGACCGCCGCCCGATAGTCTGCTTCGCTGGCACCAAATTCCACCAAAGACACCGCGAGAGGGAGGCCTGCCGCTTCGGCCGCTGCGCGGATTGCGGGGCCTGCGGTTGGCCCATTCCATGACAATCGAAGAGCGAGACAGCCAAGTTTCGACATCGTCGGAACCATCTCGCGCAACAGTGCGATCCGTTTTCCATAAATGGATAGACCGGCGTCGACGCTAACTCCCGTGAAATTGCCGCCCGGGTGAGCCAGACTTTCGGCGATCCCTTGCTTAACGGGGTCGCCAGTTATCACTACGATCGGAATACGCGATGTCAGCTTTTTGAAGATCACTGCGCCAGGGCCAACGAAGAAGATGACATCCGGGTTGCTCCGAACGATTTCCGCCGCCAGGGCTTCGGGGCCGGACGTGTTTTGCTCTCGGCCATAACTTTCGACCTTGAGGTTTTGTCCTTCGATCTGCCCCAACCGCCGAAGCTCAGTAAACAAGGCTCGGGAAAATTTACTTCCGCTGTGCCCGTGCAAGTCCGCGCTTGGCTCTGATGGGCTGAAGATTGCAAGACGCTTGCTGCTAGTGCTCTGCTGTGCCGCCGCAGCGAGCGGCCATGCCAGCGCACCAAACAGGACACTGAGAAAAGCCCGCCGCGTCATGGCCACTCCGAGCTTAGGTCAAGGCATCTTACTGGCTTGCGAGCCGCATTCTACTCCTTCTGACCGCCATCAGTGAGGACGATCCCAGCCCCGCGGCGTTGTGTCCGGCCTAGGGTTGTCATTCCACTGAACGTCGCACTCCAATCAAAAAGCCATCCGACGCCTCTCCTCAAAGGAATCCAATGTCAGCTCTGGGCGACGCTTTGGCGCCCGAGAATCCGCAGTGGGTCAAAAGCGACGGTCCGGCGATGTCCGCGTTCCTTCCGCCTTACCCCTGAAAGCCGACATTCTTCGTAAGCGTCGGCATGTCTCAAAGGTGCCACAACCGCACTCATGCGTCGCAGCAGGAGAGCTCTATTCGATCACCTCGTCGGCGTGAACGAGCAACGCGGACGGCAGTTGCAGGCCCAATGGCCGTGCAGCTTTTTGGTTCATGACCAACTCAAATTCGGTTGGGACTTGAACAGGCAGTTCGGCAGGATTGGCACCGCGCAAGATTCGATCAACATAGGATGCCGCGCCTGCGAAAATCTTCTCGATTTTCACCCCGTACGACATTAGGCCGCCGGCCTCGCAGAAGATGCGAAGCGGGTAGATCGCCGGTAGCCTGCACTCTGCAACCAGCGCAGTAATCTGGACGCGCCGGACAGAAGTGATCGCATCTGGCAGAAAAATGAGCCCACTATTCGGCTCATCCTTGAGCGAGCGAATAAGACGATCAATGTCGGAGCTATCGCCGCTCGGTGTCTCAATCGAGGCAATCCCTACTTTGCTCGCGACTTCATCAATTGACTTGCGAAACGCTGAAGAATTGTTGCCCGGTTCAGGGTTATATACGATCCCTATGTGCTCGACGTTTGGCGCCGCTTCCTTGATCAGCGAAACCCATTTGCCACCGAGGGACGGTTCAAATGGCGTAAAACCAGTCACGTTGCCGCCGGGCCTTGAGAAGGTCTCGACGTAACGCATGCCGACTGGATCGCTGACCATCGCGAAAACGGTCGGAATGCTAGAATGTTCGGCGTGCAGAGCGGCCATAGAGGTGTTGGTCACTGCGAACAGAACATCAGGCTGCAAAGCGAGCAGCTCCCGGGCATATGCCTGTGAGAGATTGGTATCGCCACGAGTTATTCGATACTCGATCTGGAGATTTTGGCCGAGTATCCATCCCTTCTCTCTGAGGAAAGTTTCAAGAAAGTCAGCTTGACCTGGCTCGGTATAGAGAATCCCGACACGACGCGCACGGCCTTGAGCGCTCGCGCGGCCGACACTAGCGAGCATCGCAAGACCGAGAATGAACTCCCGCCTCCTCATGCGCCGCCCTTAGACTTCAGATGCGCTAATGGTATCGCGCCGCAGAAAAGGCGGATAGAGGCTTGTGTCCGCGTTGGTTCATTTTCGACCGATTCAGTCGGTTTTGGCTGCCAGAAAGCGGACCTTAAACGGAGGACGATAAGCATAACGCGCGTTGAGGTTGGCCAGATGCATGTGAATCCAACTCCCGTTCACGTAGGGCCGCACTGTTTGAACGTTTGATCGCGCCCCCTCCCACATCGATCGACGTCATGTTGATGGAGTAGTCGAGTTTTGGTCGCCTCGGCGCGGATCACATCTTTCAACCGAGGCAGAAGTCGGACGGCGCTTCGTTGAGCTTTTTGAAAGCTCGGAGGGGCTGGCGCTAGTCGCCGCTTCGGCCCAGAACGTCGATCGGATGGTCAGCCTCTCCCGCTCCTATAAGCGCACGGGCTGGACACTGATCATTGGCCTCAAAGCGCCTACGCGGAGTTCAGCCTTCCCTCAAGATTAGAGCGATCGGCACCCCGTTCAGCACGAGATTTCTTCTGATAGGCCGCAGAAAGTGGCTTGAGAGTGACACTCGATCTTTGTTCGCAAAACCCCCGCAATTTCTCGAGCACTCAGCTGAAGCTTGAGGGAGCGGATCAGCCGCTACGTGTCTTTTGGAATACCCGATGGATGTTATTGTCTACTATCGCACACGGCCGAGCGACCCTTCCTATTCGGATCAGGCTCTTGAGGAGCAACGAGCTGCCGTCCACAGTTGGCTGACCAGTCGTCCCGCCATCATCAAAGCCGAATACATCGAGCCGGAGACAGACGGCTTCTCTCGTCCGCACCTGCGTGACGCGATCGAAGCATGCAAGCAGACTGGCGCCACGCTGCTCGTGGGCCGAACTGAAGCTGTCGGCAGCGGTGCACCGTTCTCGCCGCGCATCACGAGTGTTCCTGTCGCATTCGCGCCGAATACTCCGCGCGACAAGGGCTATATCATCCCGGTCCCTGAGAAGGCTCCTGGTGGACTGACGCTGTACTTTCCGGACCACAGTGACTGGCGCATCATGCCAGTCTATCTGTGCAATAGGACCGACCAGGCGATGCGCGACATCGAGGTCGGCACGGTCGGCGTCACGGCCAAGCTGTCCATGAGCACACCAATCGCCGCCGGCAGCGCGCCTCTTGCAACGACGCCTACCTCACTGACCATCGAACAGCTTGCACCGAATACTGCAGTCCTAATCGATCGCCACGATCCCATGATCGATGGGGACTTCATCACGTTCTACGACGTCGCATTCATCGATCAACGGGATCAAAAGCAACTTATTCGCACTGCGATCGGCCCAGGCGGTCCTTTCGCCAAGTTCGTCGCGGTGGTGGCGTAGCAGAGCACGCATCCCTCAACACACCAGTCGTATGCGGTCGTCCATCCAGGACAAAGATCGGCAAGACCCGTTCACGCATCAATCCAATTCAATACCTCACCTTGCGGGAGACCAAAGCACTATGAACACCACACTCTCGATAGCGCCCGTCGTTCTACTGGCTTCTCTGCTTGCTGGTTGTGGCGAGTCAGCGGTCTGCAGCAAGCCGGACGTGCTGGCAACCGTCAAACAGCTGTTCGAGGAAGAGCAGTTCGGGAAGTTCTTGCAGATGCCGCCCGGGATCATTCTCCTCCAGGAGAAGACCGCGACCTACCTATCCTCGGACAAGCAGACCAATGCCGCCCGGTGCTCGGTCATTGTAACGGTCGATCTGCTTCAGCTCATCAAAGCCACGCAACCGCTTTCCGACGAGCAAGTCGCCCGAGCCAAACAGAACGCGGTCCACACTGGACAGGAGACCTTCAAGGACAATCTGGTCAACTATACGGTCCAGACCCTTGCATCGGGTGAGAGCTACATCACGCTACTGCCTTGAGCGAGGTACGTCATCCCTTCTGGGTCGGAGAGGTCTTCACCGACGAGGTTATGCGCGGTTGTTCCGGGCCTTCAAAGTCACCACCGACACGCAGACGTATCTCTGCGAATGAATCCGCACGGCGAGATGACCTCGCGAACGGGCTCCTGTCGCCTGAATACCAGTATGGGCCAGGATATGGGCCGTCAAAGAATCAACTTAGGGAAGCACTGAAAAATAAGGACTTTTCGGCCAGTATGGCGGAGAGGGAGGGATTCCACACCCGTTCTGAAAAACCGTCAAAAACGACGCAAAAATAAGGCTTTCTCGCCGACCGGCCAGTTGTGCATGTACCACCTATGTGTACCACCTTTCTGGCCAAGGGAAACTGCCAATACACTTCCAGTTGCGCTTGAGCGATCGCGATCAACTCGACCGCGTTCGTTAACCATCGCCGCCCAAATTTTTTTCGTCGTAGATCCAATCAATTGAAAAATGAATCCTTTGGCAACGGCGCGGGATCGCCCGGACGCGTTTGACGTCGGCGAAAAGACAACCCAGATCAGGGACAAGCGCTGGGATGGGACGAGCATGTATGGCTATGTGCGCGCATCTGCGGCTTCCGCTTCAGTTCGCAAAAGGAATTAAGATGAACTGCGACAACAATATTAGGATCAGAACCATTGAACCGTCCTCTGGATGGGGCCGAAGGCCTTCAGGCTTACCTCGACGGAAGATATCTGTGTGCTTGTCCGTGGTGACAATCGCGCGGGGAAGTCGTGGTCTCCCATGAGGGGCGCACCAAGGAGGTCTGGCGCCGGTCGAGGTCTGGGTACCAGTGGAAGTCTGAGCGCCGCTCGACGAAGACTGCGACTGGATGCTCTGGCTCGCCGCCTGGCTCAGGCGGCCGTGCAGAAGGGGAAATTCCCGGTCATCGGGTTTGTCAAAGATCCTTCGGAGGTCGCCGCGCTCTACCTCGGCAAGAAGGAAGGCAACGACCTCGTCTACATGGGGAAGGGGGGACGGGTTAGTCGCGCACCGTTTCGAGCCAAATCAGGAAGCAACTCGACACAGTCGTCAGTCCTAAATCCAAACTCACCAAGCCGGTCAGGAAACCCAAGGCCGCCTGGGTTGAGCCAACCTTCGTGGCGGACGTCGAATACCGCGACATCACCTCCGAAGGGCTTTTGCGGGCGAGTTCGTTTAAGGGACTGTCCCGGAAATGGGAGGGGTCAGCGGACCACGCCCTACTGTTCGGCTCCGCCATCTCGATCGGGTCCTTCTGTCGTAAGAGGCATTTCGACTCGGTGCCGTGCAAAACAGCGGGTTAGACGGTCCACCGCACCTGCACTGGGCGGCTTAGCGCCCGATCGGGAACTTAAGTTCCTTTGGCTAGTTCCACATCCCGGGCGTCAAGTGAGGAGGTTGCACCATGCAGGCGGCGATTGATCGCGTAATGCAAGCGTACGGCATGATGGTCAGTCTTACACCGGAGCAGGAACGTGATGCCCGGGAAAAGGTCTCCCGGTATCTGGAAAACAAGGGCGACGACGAACACAAGTTGGCCGTGGAAGGCCTTAAACACTTATTGGGTCATATCCCGAAGCGCCGTCGTGCACCTTCACTTCAGGATTGCGTCAAGTAGTTCATTTGGCTGGTAGGGCTTCATAAAGAAGCGCGCGTCCTGTGGGACGTAGGGCGGTTCGCGGCCGGAGACCATCACGACGTTCAGGTCGGGAAATTTGCGTTTGGCGTATTGCGCCAGTTCGAGGCCGGACGGTCCTTGGCTGAGTTGTATATCCGTTACCAAAGCACGCAGTTCGGTACCGGTTGACGCCAGCACCAGTTCTGCAGCGTCACCAGAGGCACATTCCACCACCTCCAGCCCTTCGCCCTTGAGGAGCTCAGCGAGGAACTCACGCTGGAAGGCGTCGTCTTCGACAACAAGGGCTACGAATTTCGACATTCACTTTCTCCAGCCTGTCCAATCGCGGAATGGCGCTTTTGTTCATTTTGAGTTGCAAGACCTACTCGCAGCCGCTGGAGCCACAGATTGTCGCAACCAAACTCGCGCAAGCTCCTGCGGAGAGGCTCCCAGGAACGACCCCGAGGCGGCCGAGTTAAGTGGACAAAACCCACTCGTGAGGGAGACGCAACCATGGCACGCGCAACAGCACATCCGGATCATCAGTGCATCTCAAGCGAAGACATTCAAGGAACCGAGGTTTATGGGCCCGAGGGAAAAAACATCGGCGAGATTGATCACCTGATTATCGACAAGGTGTCAGGCCGCGTGGCCTATGCCGTCATGAGCTTTGGCGGATTTGTTGGGTTGGGCCACAGCCATTATCCCATCCCCTGGGGCGCTCTGACATATGATACGTCGCTTGGCGGTTTTCGAACCAATATCACCGAGCAACAGCTAAGGGACGCGCCTGAGTTCAGTGATGACTCATGGCAGGATAGAGATTGGGAGACGCGCACCCACCAGTATTATGGGACGCCTACGTACTGGGATGCGCGAACTGGCCTAACATAGACGGCATTGGAATTCTCAATTAGTCAGTGCGCGTCGACATGTGAGGTGGATCGACCCCTCTAGGGGGGTGCGAGGCGGTCGAAATTGCTTGCTCAGGCTTCGACCGCCATGCGCCGATCTCTGCGATAGAGTATTGCTTAAGCATCCGCCATCGGCTTGGCGAGAGAGCTATCTGCCCATTTTGCAGCGACAGTTTCGAGTGGGTCGACCTTGTCGCAAGTCAGGCAGCGAAGCTCAATGCGGTCCTTGGCGCCGTGCATTGCCACCAATCGTCGTGAGCATTTCGGGCAGCGCGTTCCGTCCATAGCAGCCTCCCGTTTTCGGCTGCTGAATAAACAAATGGGCAAGTCTCCAGTTTCAAAAAACCCTTGATTTTACTGGGTTGTGTCGGCCACCGGACACAGGAACGAACCTACTTTCATTGCGTTTTCCGGGCATCCCTCCCAAGGGTAAACCACCACTAGGCCCGCTGCATCCACTGTGCGGTGGGCCTTTCTTTATTGAGCTTTTGAGTGTGTGAGTAACTGGCCAAGCGTAGCCAGACTATGCCGGATTTATTGAACTCCACATCTGAGGGATTGCTCCGCGCAACTCTCTCCAAGAGGAACTAGCCTGTCGGGCAAGGGATTAGTTCGCCGGGTCAGCTATCCAGTTGAATGCTGGCCTGTGCACGGTCTTGCCTCAAGCCCCGTTACCTCCAGGGCGAGGCCGTGCTCCTTATGGAGAAGCCAATGACCAAATACTCAGAAGAGAAAATTCGGAATTACGCTCACCGGCTCTGGGAGAAGGAAGGAAAACCAGAAGGCAAGGCCGACGAGTTTTGGCGTCAAGCAGAGACCGAGCTGGACGCGGAAAGTGAAAGCTCCGATCCGGGTGACCAGCCGAATGCTAAAACCATCCCCGGATAACTGCCCAGTCTGCTACGGTATTGGTTGGGTCTGCGAGAACCACTCCAACCGTGCCTGGAGCAAAGAGCTAGGCTGTCAATGCGGCGCGGGGATGCCCTGCGAGTGCGTCCAGACTGATGGGCTCGAAGAGCCGGACGTGAGCGGGGTCCTCACGGAGACCCCGCCCAGCCAACATTAACGGCGTGACGTTTTCCGCCGATTGTATGGGGAGCGGTTCACCGGCCGCAGGGAGATTCCCTCGCGCTGCGCCTTGCTGGCAATGGACGCGGGGGGACGTTGCATTTTGAGGCTGATGACGCCTGTCGGCGTATTAGCCTTTGCAAGCGAGCGAAGCTGTTTCACTTCCTTGTCGCTCCACGGCTGGCGCGAGCGGCGCTTGTATTTCGGATTTTCCTTGCGGGGACCCTTCTTACCAATCGGAGATCCGGGTCGTTTCCATGCTGGTTGTGCCATTGCATACCTCCTGAGTACCTAAAGGCACGAATCGGCTGGTTGGTTCAGATGCCGCTGCAGCACGCATCAGATTACAGCGACGATCCTGCAAGCATGGCGCATTAAAAATCCCCCGGAGAGGGGGACGTCAACACCTTGCGAGGCATCAGGTTACGCCATGCTTCTTCAACCCCTCACATGACGATATCCCTCGCCGCTGCTCTGGGGAGATTCGCATTGACGTTAAGTTTAAAAGGTCAGGTTTTTCATTGTGGCCCAATATGCGGGGAGCAGAACCTGATGACTATGTCTGACCGCTATGCCGCGAAAATTATGTCGCGAATTAGCCGTAGCTGCGGCGCGCTTATGCTGTCAGTCCGATGCGTGATGTTTTACAATTTACTAAGCTGGGTCATCCAAAAGTTCCGCTATGGAGCCAACCATGTCATCCCACTGGGTCGATAATGAAGCCGCTCACAAAGCGTTTATGCGTCGAAGCTGTATTGAGATCTTCATGATGATTGCATTAATCGTCATGGTCCCTCTGGCTACCGCAGCGCTTATCGGATTGAAGGTGTTGCATCCCTCCTGCTGAGAGGCCGCGCCCAGAATGATGTCGGCACCGCATCACGCGATGCGTTTGCGGTGACTTCCGCCGAGGATGAGGGCAGTTATAATCGACCGGCCATCATGAGGAGATTCCATGCGAAGGCCGCCGCTCGACCCTGACGTCGCCGATACGGCGCCGATATAACCAGCTCACCGGCTATGATGAACAGCACATAATCACCTACCTCCGACTGCTCGATGCCAGCGCCGAAGGCGCCGATTGTGGAAGGAAGTCGCCAGGATCGTGCTGCACATCGATCCGGATGCCGAACCCGACCGGGCACGACGGGCATGGGAAACTCATCTGACACGCGCACAATGGATGACGACGGATGACTATCGCCACCTCCTTCGTGGCGGGCATTGAATTGAGCGCAACCTGGCTCCACAAAGGCGACGATCCGTTCGCTGTGCGTTCATGACGGACAAAATTCCATTGATCCAGATCAAGGGTTGGCCGCCGCCCTGGGGGGCCATATACGCGCTGGGACTGGACACGGATGTGATGGCGCAGCCGACAGTCGTGATCGTGGTTGACGACAATGCAAGCCTCCTGAAGAGCGTGGCGCGGCTGTTAGCGCACCACGGCATCGAGAGCCGTACGTTCGCTTCGGCCGAGGCGTTGCTTGCGAGCGACTGCGTGCAGACGGCAACATGCTTGTTGCTTGACGTTCACCTCGGGGGAATTTCGGGAATCGAGCTGCAGCGCCGGCTTGCGGCATCGGGATCGAAGTGGCCGGTCATCTTCATGACCGCGAGCGACGACGAGGCAACGCGTAATGAGGCGATGGACGCCGGATGCATCGCCTATTTGCACAAGCCGTTCGCGCGTCAGGTCTTGCTGGATGCCATTGGGAAAGCTGTGGCCTAACCGGCGCGGCGGCCGCCGGAGTCTAGCTTGGCCTTCCGCCAACCGTGACCCTTTGTATTCAAGCACTCTGACAAATTCGTATTGACGCTTTTCGCGTTTTTGACTCATAGAACTTGTATCGCTTGAATGGTTAGTCGACGAACCGCAGGGGCCGCGCTAACGGCCCCTGTTGCTTTAGTGGCTGATGCAATCGAGAGATAGACCCTCAATTTTCCCAGCCATAAAGCGAGCATGCCACGTAGGTTTATGGTCTTCGCTTTCTTTTGGTTAGTCGACAGTAGCGGCCATTTGCCTCGCGGCAGCTCAAGCTAACACGCTCGCACGAGCTTCAAATGCACTTGCGCGTGCCGCTGCCTGCATTTCGCTTTTCTCGTGGCCGCCATCACTCATCGTATGCCAACCGATGAAAGTCTAGGTGAGCGTGAGCCAAGCAATCCCTAGCAGCAGAACTGGAAACAGCCAAAGGACCTGATTCATCCGTTCCGCTTCCTTCCCCGGCGGAAAAAGCAGGCGAGCCCATCGGAGGATTTTTTTCTCCGAAGGAAACAGCCAGCGGTCCAGCTTGCGTAGTCACGTAGCCCTCAGTCTCGCTTCTTGCCTGCGCTTGATGATCGGATGCAAGGCTTCCTGCGTACCAACACCTTCTCGATCCGGGTTGGCCGTATGCGCATGGCCTCCGGCACTGTCGTCCACCTCGCGTCATAGCCCGGCAGAAAATCGAGCGCCCAGGGCGAGGCGCCTTTGTCGAACGTGATTTTGGCAAGCGAATACTGCTGCAGGGCCACGCGCACCAGCTGGACCGTCGCCTTGTATTGCGCACGTTTGCGGCCACCTTTAGGACCCTCCACAAGCAGCACGGTTACATGCCGCACTGTGATGACCGGCTTCCTCGGCCTCAAACTGCCATCGCACCGGATGACGATGGTCGGGGGATGACCTTTTTCCCGATAGACAGAGAAGGTGACTGTCTCGGGGAAATGCCTCGGGGAAGAGGCTGATCATCGTACACCTCTCGCGTCAGCGCCACTTGAGTACGGTCGATGCTATGACCGCGAGATTCGCGACCGTGCAAGCCACCAGAAGAATGCGAGCAGGGCTGGTCCAAGGTCAGGCTTTCGTTCCGCCGAAGACGACCTGTGCATGAATTCGTGGAGCGGGCTGTTCACGCCGTGGCGGCGTTGAATCCCTTTCCTACGGTTCTTGCTCAAGCCAACGTCTACCGGCACCCGTTTCGCATCAATGTCGTCTTCACTTCACCCTGCAGTTCGTGAACGCACGGACGCAACCTCATCCCCCCATTGCTGGGCCCCTTGTTATACTGCCACAAGTTGGGGCGCCCGGTAGATCCCACCCCTGGCCAGCAATGCCCAGGCGATCCGCGCCATCTTGTTGGCCAGCGCGACGGCGACGACCTTGAACGGTCGCCGAGCGAGAAGCTGAGTGAGCCAGGGATACTTCTCCGGCTGCTGGCGTGAACGCCGCAAGACAGAATGGGCTCCGACAATAAGAATACGCCTGAGGTATTGGTCACCCTGTTTCGAGATCGGCCCGAGCTTCTGTTTGCCGCCGGTCGAATCCTGCCGCGGCACGATCCCGATCCAGGCCGCAAAATCACGACCCGCCCGGAATGCCTTCGGGTCCGTGACGACGGCGGTGATGGTCGTCGCGCCTACGACGCCGATACCGGGGATGGTCTCGAGCCGCTTACTTGCCTCGTTCGAGCGATGCCGCTAAACGATCCGTTTCTCGATCGATCTCATCGTCTGCACAGCCTGAAACTGCGCGCTAATACGGTCAGACTGGCGTGGGCGTCGACCGGCAAGCGCGAACTCTCATCCTGGGCGAGGATCGCCAACAACTCTTTGATCCCTTCACGGCCCTGTGCAGCCGTAATGCCGAACTCGGCCAAATGCGCCCGTGATGCATTGATCAACTGGGTGCGTTGGCGCATCAGCAGGTCGCGTGCTCGATGCAGCATCAACTGGCCTGCTGTTCGGCCGATTTGATCCGTACGAAACGCATGGTCGGGCGCCGCACGCCTCACAGATTGCCTCCGCGTCGGCGGCATTATTGCGCTTGAGCTAGGCCTTCACATCCTTTGCTGGCATCAGACGGACCTCGTGGCCCAGCTTCGTCAACTCTCGCGCCCAATGGTGCGACCTGGCACAGGCCTCCATGCCGACCAGGCACGGCCAGAGCTTCAAAGAACGCTATATCTGGCCGCGGCGAAGTTGCTTTCTGACGATGACGTTTTCGGCCGCGTCAATGCCGTGAACCTGGAACAAGTTCTTGGCGATATCCAAACCGATCGTGGTAATTTGCATATAGACGGCTCCCCTCATGTGATTGGTCTTCGACGAACCACCCTATGACACTACGATGTCGGGAGCGGGCGCCGTCCACCACATCAATGACCGACATCAGTCATGGGCATCCCATTCGATCCGTAGTACAATAGGATCAAGGTTGGATTGCGGGACCATGGTGCAAGAGCGGCCAGTCCGGGTCGGGCGCAGGTTGTCGGCGATATTGGCGGCCGATGTAGCTGGCTATTCACGGCTTATGCACCATGACGAAGAGGCCACGCATGCCAAACTGACAGCGCTCCTCGCGGACGGTGTCACGCCTGCGATTTCCGAGCACGGCGGTCGCATTGTCAAGTACACCGGCGACGGCTTATTGGCAGAGTTTCCAAGCGCGGTCGAGGCGGTCCGGGCTGCCGTACAGTTCCAGGCCTGCGTCAAGGAACTTACAACCGCTGAGGCGGAAGACAGGCATATTGCTTTCCGTGTCGGCATCAATGTCGGCGACGTGATTGTCGAGCCGCATGACATCTTTGGTGACAGCGTAAATATTGCGGCCCGGCTCGAGAGTATCGCGGAGCCCGGCGGCATCTGCATCTCGTCTTCAGCCTACGACCATGTCCGGGGCAAGGTCGGCGTTGAGTTCGTTGACTTGGGCGAGCAGAACCTCAAGAACATCCACCGCCCGGTCCGAGCCTATGCCGTTGTCCAGGCGCGACCTAACCCAGCGACACATGAGAGCGCGAGGTCAGGCCCGCTTTCGCCGCCTCGTCTTTCCATTGTTGTGCTGCCGTTCGCCAATCTCAGCGGTGATCCAGAGCAAGACTATTTCGTCGATGGTGTAACTGAGAGCCTGACCACCGACTTGTCGCGCATCAACGGCTGGTTCGTCATCGCCCGAAATAGTGCGTTCTCGTACAGGGGCAAGTCAATGGACGTTCGGCAGGTCGGGCGGGAGTTGAACGTTCGCTATGTACTTGAAGGATCGGTGCAGCGCAGTCGGAGACGGCTTCGGGTTAACGTGCAGCTTATCGATGCCCAAACTGCTAATCACCTGTGGGCCGAGCGTTTCGAAAAGCGCGTCGCTGACCTTTTCGATATGCAGGATGAAATTGTATCGAGGCTCGCCAACACGTTAGACGTCCAACTCGTTGTCGCCGAGGCACGGCGAGCAGAGCGTTCGCTGCATCCCGACGCCTTGGATCTAGCCTTTCGAGGTTTTTCTTGCCTATACGACGGGCCGACCCCCAAGCACTTAACTCAGGCACGCGATTATTTCGAACGGGCCTTAGCAATCGACGCTCGAAATATCCGAGCGATGGTCGGCTTGGCAATCGTCGATTTTCGAATGGCCGTCACCGTGCGCACTGACAACAAGAACGCGCTCTTTTCGGCAGCCGCAACAAACGCGGCCAAAGCACTTTCACTAGCACCGGACGACACTCTGGCCCACTTGGTCTTGGGTGGCGTCTACATCATGACAAACCGCGCTGCCCAAGGGATTACTGAATGCGAGCGCGTATTAGCGATTGATCGCAATTCGGCCTGGGCTCATAGCAGCATTGGCGTAGCCAAAATTCATATGGGCCGCCCGGCCGAGACCGAACGTCATATACTTGAGGCTCTCCGTCTCTCCCCGCGCGATACGCTTGCTCACCAGTGGATGGATTTTGTGGGAACAGCCAAGATGCATCTCGGTGCAGATGCCGAAGCCACCGGTTGGCTGCGACGAAGTATTGAGACCAATCGCAATTATCCCACCGCACATTTTGCGTTGGCCGCTTCCTTGGGCCAGCTAGGCGCGTTGGATGAGGCACGAACCGCTGCGAAGGCGGGACTTGCGCTCGACCCAGACTTCACCATCCGCCGTTTCCGCTTCGGCTCATCGAGCGACAATCCGACGTACCTTGCTGGGCGGGCGCGGATCTGTGAGGGATTACGCTTAGCTGAGGTACCGGAGGGGTGATGTCGCTATGGGGTCAAACCAAGAAATACTCGAAACGAGCAGATATTTTCCGCTCTCCCGCCGATAACAGACATCTCGGCAACCCTTTGGCTTTCAGCGGACGGGAGTGTTTTCATTCCAATCCAATATGGCGAGGCCCCTGCCCGCCCCAGAGCAGGCGAAGGACTAAGTAATCTCCCTGCCGTTGGAAACTGGTCGTTTTCCACATACGAGCGGCTGCCTTGCGCTAAAAGCTGCCCGACAGCATCAAAGTCCAACTCCGCTTTACCCCCGAAAGCAGACTCAACTCGGACATCGCACCAGGTCCGAAAAGTAGCCAAAAACAGACAGCGGCGACGAGCCCGTCGTGGCTCGTGCATGGCCGTTACGGCGGATACTTCCAAGATCAAGGGGAATTAGGCTTCAGGGGACCGAGGAGTTCGTCATAGCGCTGCTCTATCCGATCGTAACAATCGCAGGCGACTGCATGGAGGCTTTCGATGTCCAGAATGGAGATATGACCCCTGCCGATTTGAATAAGGCCTGCACGTTGGAAAGTGCGCTCGACCTGATTGATGGTGGTTCGCTGGACGCCAAGCATCTGTCCGAAGAATTCCTGCGTCAGACGGATGTCATTGCTTCCCAATCGTTTGCTGCACTGGAGAAGCCACCTTGCTGCGCGAGGCTCAACTTGATGGAGTGCCTGGCAGGCAGTCGATTGCTGCGCTTGCGCGAGCAGCGACAAATCGAACAGCGCAATGACCTTTCGGAAACTCTCGCTGGCTTTCCCGACGCGGTGGATCTCCGACACCGGGACGCGCACAGCTTCGCCTGCGACTTGAACGACGCACTCAGCAAATGAAGTCATAATGCCGTGGATCGAAGACGAACCGATCATTCCCTCTCGGCCAACGATGGAAGTCTCGGCGGTCTGGCCCAGTTCGGTGCGTGCGAGGACGGAGATGATGGTGGATTGCGGGAAGTAGGCGAATTCGATCTCTGATGACGAGCCATGAAGTACCTCGCCATGCTCGACCGTGATCGTCCTCATGTGAGGTTTCAACAGAGATTGCGTCGCAGAGTCGAGCAAGCTCAAAAGGTGATTTTCAGCGGCCACATTAGCTCCAGCACAAAACAGGCGGGAGCTTCAGCTCTCTCTGTCACCGATACCTGAGCGCGAACTGCGAATTCGGTGATAAGACCACGCTGCGCGCAAAGAGAGACCATAGCCAGTTAATTGTGCGCTGATGGTCGGGTATCCGACAGTCTTGGGGACCTATTTGCCCTCCTGAAGAGGTGCGAGTTGAGGTGGCCTTACTCCGGGCGGTTAAACCGGATCAAGAAGCGACCCCACTCCATAGCTCAATGTCATTGCCATCGAGCAGCTGCCTTGCCCAGACCATGGCATCCGCATCGCCATCGCATACAAAGGCTCGATAGCTCCTAAGTGCCCGTCTTCTCCCATGATATAAGAGCGGTATTCAGCCATCCCTGATACCTTATTCGGGCCAGTCGGGCGATGAAGCTAGTTTACGACGGGACGTTTAGCTTTCTTTGAGCTTGTGTCCTTCAACGTAGGTTTCGGGTATTAGGCGCAAACTGAAAGCGCCTGTCCGGCGTCGTCCGTCACATCCATGCGCCATTCGCGTTCCGGTTCGAGTGAGCCGTCAATTAGTTTCAGAATTTCGCCAATTGCTCGAGTGGCTTCTTTCCAAGCGGCTCTTAAATCCTTCAGCTCCATTCCCTCAGGATCGTCGTGACTCTCCGTACCGTGAACGGTTTTAAAATGAAATCGCGGCACTACCCACTCCGTTCTTCCGCCGTCCGGGTTGAACGAAAATAGGATTGGGGTTCCTAGACCGGTTCAGAGTGCGTCGCGTGGGCTGTCCGAACCCCCTATTTGGGCGGCTGCAGCGCCTTGATAATGATCGCTGGCGACTTCAGTGGGTCGGGCCGCTCGCATTCCAGGCATCGCGTTGGCGCTCGCGCTGATCTACCGCTACGGGCCCAGCCGCGAGGCACCGCAATGGCGCTGGATCACCTGGGGCAGCGCCGCGGCCGTGGTGCTCTGGCTTGCGGCATCCGCGCTGTTCTCCTGGTACGCGGCGAGCTTCGGCAAGTTCAACGAGACCTACGGCTCGCTCGGGGCCATGATCGGCTTCATGACCTGGCTCTGGATCTCCGCCATCGTCATTCTGCTGGGGGCCGAACTCGACGCCGAGATGGAGCATCAGACGGCGCGCGACACCACGACCGGCTCACCGAAGCCGATGGGATCGCGAGGCGCCACAATGGCCGACACCGTCGGACCCGCGCCCAGCGCCTGACGTTTTCCTGTGGTTCGCGAGCGATAGCCTCGCGCTGGTGGTGTCCTTGACCGGATAGTGCTTCCTTGCAGCGCAGAGCCGATCGCCAGCGACGCTGCCGTAAATTCCGCAGGCAATCGGCCCCGGAGAGGAAGAGCTACGCCGACGCCCAGGGGCGTCGTCTTCGGGGTCAGAGCTTGGTGCTAGGCTGAGCTTATGTTTGGCGCTCGAGCATTCCTATCCTGGGACCTTGAGTTCGGAAAGGGCAGCCCTCTAGCGCCAGAACAGTGCAAGCAGCAGAATAATCGGAAGTGGTATGCCCACGAGCCACAATAGGGCGCCTCTGCCGAATGTCATGGCCAATCCTCCTCGTAATTTTCCTAAAGCTCAATACGCAACTCCTTTCGCGGTTCCTACTCAAGGGATCTTACTTACGCATTTGAGGTTTAGTTCAAAGTTCATATTGAGGAGATTGACATGGCCACACGCGCGGTGCCGCATGCTTTCTTTGCCTGGACCTGGTCACCTGTCCTGGCCGGCGTATTTGCTTCATTGGTCGTCCAAATCCTGCTGACCATGCTGGGGCTTTGGCATTGGCCTGCTCGCCCTCGACACGCCCACCGCCGCCTCCGCGCCTGCTGGCGCTGGCTGGGCCGCATTCGTCTGGTGGGCAGTATCGGGCATCATTGCCGCCTTCATCGGCGGCGCGATCGCAGCGGCCAATTCGCCCGATCAGAGCGGTTTGGGCCGTGTCGGACATGCCTTGGGAGCCTGGGCGGTCGCGACCGTCGTAGTGGTGGCGGCAGCCGCAATAGTACCAGCTTCCGCTGGCAGCATCGCGGGCAACCTCGCGAGCCCGAGTTATGCGGCGAACGCCCGGGTCGTATACTATGCTAACAACCCGGCGCGTGAAACCGTCGGCTCGACGAGCAGGCCGGCAGCGCCGGCTCAAATGGAGGAAGCGCGCAAGCACCTCGCCTATACCATGCTTGCAAGTTTCTTTGCGCTTCCGTTGGGCGCCGGAGCTGCCTATGCCGCTGGGATGGCAACCACCGCCCGCGCCGTGGAGGACGCCGCAAGACCCGTTACTTGACATTGTTCTTTCGTTACGCCGAGAGCAACTCGCCCGCCTACGTAACGTATGAGAGATTTTTGAGGCTCGCGACGAGCCGGCGCCGCGGCTCGATCAGTTCAGTAGAGTCGCTGCGGTGAGACATACGGCCAGAAGCGCGAACGCAGCTATGATCCAAGGCATGTCCCGTCGTTCCGAGGACTTCATTGTGTCCTCAGTCCAACGTATGGGAACGGGAATTCGCAGGAAACAGTCACGGGCATTTTCGGCTCATGTAAGCTTGCGAAGCCCTTCAAACAGACCAGGCTCGGCATCCTTCTCTTCATGCCGCTCGTCCTTCTGTTGCTTACCCTCTTCAGCCAGATTGCCATCGCCAAGAATTTCGCCGGCGATTTCCTTCGCTTTTCCGGTAGCCGTGTCTTTCAGATCAGCCATGGTGCGCACCCTCCATGTACCTCAACTGAGTTGCCGGCGGCGTGTTCCACAAGGGAGCAAACGCCACTTCAGCCGTGTTCCCGGCCAGTTTTCTGACTAGCAACGCCGCTACGCGGCGGGCTGCTCGCACGGCGCTTCCCCAACAAGTTAAAAAGGTTCGCCGGACCGCGGTGTTGTCCTGTTACGCTCAGTGACGCGCGATTGGCCAAACCATAGGAACCGGCCCGAATACGCCGAGTTGATGTTTCGAACCATTTCCTTAAATGGGAGGAGACGGTGGGAATTTTTCCAGGACATCGTCCGATTCTTCGCAACCGGCCTTAACGAGGAAAAGACGAACACGAAGCAACACAGTGGAGCTGCGCAACCGCCTCAACCGCAAGGCTGCGAGCTCATGGAGGAACATATGAGACGCACTATTCTAGCAATCGCATGCATTTTGCTGGCGACGCCGGGACTGGCTCAATCGGTCGGTGAGAAGACTGGAGCCAATTCCGTGCTCGGCGTCAGCCCATCAACTGTGGATTTCGTCAAGCAGGTCGCAATATCGGACATATTTGAGATCGAGTCCAACAAGGTCGCACAGCAGAAAGGCAATGCGGCGGAAAAGACCTTTGCTTCCCAGATGGTAACGGATCACACCAAAACCAGCACAGAGCTGAAGGGATTGGTAACCACCGGCAAGGTGAAAGCCGAGTTGCCCACCGCCCTCGACTCATCGCATCAAAGCAAGCTCGACAAACTCAAGGGCGCCAGCGGAAACAACTTCAGCTCCGAGTTCAATTCGATGCAGGTCAGCGCCCATAAGGATGCTGTCGACCTGTTCGAGCGTTATGCCACGGGCGGCGACAATGCGGACTTGAAGGAATGGGCCGGCAAGACTCTGCCCGCGCTCAAGCATCACCTTGAGATGGCGCAGGCTCTCGACAAGAAGCCGGCACCTACGGTCGGAGAGGGCAGGAAATAGCAGTGAGAAGGGGCCCCGTTTTTGCGCGGCGCCTTCTCAATTGGAGCTGCAGCCGACGATCGATGCCTCCCGATGGGCTTGTGTAAAGCCCCAGGTAGCGTGCGCCGTGCGAGCATAACGATGCCGTTGCTCGCCATAAGGCAGCCGCGCACCGAAGGGGATGAAGCCGCCTATCCGCTAACGATGCGCGCAAACTGGGCTTGTCCGACGAAGCGTTTCGGGTGGTTGTGGCTAAGCCGCCTTGCGGTTGATCGCGGCTTCCGCCAGCTTATTTAACGCGGCGTCCGTTTTCTTTTCTTCCTCAAGCGTCTGCTTTAGGAGCTGGACGGCCTGGTTCATACCGAGTTGTGCAGCCCAGGCGATCAACGTGCCGTAACGCGATATTTCGTAATGCTCGACCGCTTGGGCACCCGACAGAAGGCCCGCATCCAGCGCCGGAGAATCTTCGAAATCCTCCATCACTTCTTCACCCTCCTCGACAAGCCCGAGGATAGCCGGGCAGGTTTTGCCCTTGGGAGCGTGCTTCATCATCTTGAAAACCTGCTGAAGACGCTGGACTTGCCCTTCCGTCTCGCCGGCATGTTTTTCAAAGGCAGCGCGCAGCTGGTCAGAATTCGCGGCTTTTGCCATCTTGGGCAACGCAACGAGTATCTTCCTTTCGGCGTAGTACATGTCCTTGAGGGTCTCCAGAAAGAGGTCTTCAAGTGTCTTGTTCTGGCCTGGCATGGCTTTCCTCCATTATAGCTGACACCACCTAACAGCGCCTTTTCCCAAACGTTCCATAAGCGGTGCGCTGCCAGGGGCACTCGATCGAGCGACATAAAAAAGGCCCCCGTTTCCGAGGGCCTTCGCCAAGGGGTACATCCGCCCTTAGCGCCTGAACAATGGTCAGAGGCAACAAACCTTCGCAACTGAATTTCCTAGTCGCAACGCATAGTCAATGCACGGTGGCCAGCCGGTGCTATTCGGCGGCCTGGTGATGCGCCGGCTTCTGGACCTCGGCAAGCGGGGATACTGCCGGCCCATTGAGCGCGGTGCCATCAGGTGCGAACTGCGATCCGTGACACGGGCAATCCCAGCATTGCTCCAGCGAGTTCCAGTGCACGACGCAGCCGAGATGCGTGCAGCTGGCGGAATGCAAATGCAGCTGTCCTTCCTTATCCCGGCATGCGGCGACCTTTTGCAATCCGCTACGCACCAGACAACCCTCACCGGGCCGCAGCCGCTCGACGGAAGCGATTTCGTCCGCCGAAAGGTACTCCGCGAAATTTTTCAATGGCGTGATGTTCTCGCTGATGTACTCACCGAAGTTCTTGTGGATCTTCCGTGCCGGCGAATAGATATCCTCCCATGCGCTGGAGCCGATCGTGATCAAGTCCGCGATCAGGATGCCGGCGACGAGGCCGTTGGTGATGCCTTGTCCGGAATCGCCGCTGACAATGAAGACATGCTCCTCGTCCGGCGACCGCCCAATGAAACCGACGAAATCGACCGGCTCCAGCACCTGTCCAGACCAGCGATGGGTGATCGCGCCCATGTCCGGCAAGCGTTCGCGCGCCCAGTGCTCCAGCGCCGCGAAGCGTTTCTCCCCGTCATCAGCCTCGCCGGACTTGTGGTCTTCGCCGCCGATGATCACTAGGACCTCCTCGGTGGAGAGCGGCTGCAGACGGACATAGTGATAGGGATCGAGCGTGTCCCAATAGAGTGCATCGGCCAAGACCCCGCCCGGCAGCTTCGCCGCGATGGCGTAGGTGCGATAAGGCGCCTGCTTGGTGTGAATAGCGACCTCAAGGTTGACCGGAGAGTTCGTCGCGACCACCACGTCGGTGGCCCGCACCTCGTGCCCGGACGCAACCTTCACAATTACGTCGCCCGACTTGTGCTCGATGCTCTCGACGCAGCTGTCGGCATAAAGCTTTGCACCGGCGCGCCGCAGCGCCGTTGCGAGTCCGGCGAGATATTTCGTGGGATGAAAGCGCGCCTGCCCGGGGAACCTCAACGACCGCACCGCACCCTCGGAGTGGAATGGCGTCAGGGTCTTGCGGTTCTCGACGGGGATGCCGAGCCGCTGGCAGCACTCGAATTCCTCGTCCAGCAGGGAGCTAGGCGTCTCCGGCGCCGGCACCCAGAGACCATCGACCCGGCAGAAATCGCAGTCGATGTTTTCGAGATCCTGGATCGCCTCGGCGCGGCTGATTGCGGCCATGACGCTCTGGTAATAGAGCCGAGCACATTCCTCGCCGCGCACGCGTACGAGCTCCTTGTAATAGTCGTCCAGTGCCGTAGCCAGATGCGCAGTCGTACGCGCGGTCATGCCGCTGCCGATGCTGCCGCGGTCCAGCACGATCACGGAACGCCCGCGACTAACAAGCTCATAGGCCACCGACAGCCCGGCAATGCCAGAACCCACCACAACCACGTCCGCCCGCTCGGATTTCGACAGACTGGGAGCTTCGACCGCCCGGATGTCCATCCAGAGCGATTGCGTATGTTCATCCCGCACGTTCATGGCGCACCCTTCTCAAAAGGGGCCAACGGCGCGACAGAAAAAGGGTTCCCTTCGTCGCCAAGGTGCGGATTGCGGCCCCGACCTAGCGAGATACCGGCTTGCGACGCCCGGGACAACCGGCGCGCCGGCCGACCGCTGAACGCGATGTCGCCGCGCATATCCCTTCCGCATCTCAGGCAGCACGATGAGCCTTGCCGCGGGCCGTCTGAAAATCGACTTGGAGGACAGGACGATGATTTGGCCCATTCAGTGGTTGCGGCGCATCGGATGCGGCTGCCGCTGCAGCAAGTCAAACTGAAGTCCGATGCTCATTGGCAAAAGCTTGCCGCCGACAATTTAGATCCAATTGTGTGCAATACCCTCCCATAGGAACCGGGCAGCCTGCCCCGTATTGAAACTGGATGGATGGTTCGGTTGAAAGGAAACAAGGATTTTCTTCCAAGGATCTCCTGGCTGGTGCGATCAAGCGACGCCAGGCGATCTTGTTCGTTGGCGCGGGCGTCTCGATGGCAGTCGGTCTGCCGTCCTGGAAAACCTTGGTAGACCACCTGTTAAAGGAGCTCCAACTTGGTCCCGAAGTGATAGACGGAATGAACGACGGCTATCAGATGCTCGCCGAGTTCTACCGACTGAAGCAGGGCGGAATGGGCCCGTTACGAAGCTGGCTCGATCGAAACTGGAAAGTCGCGACGGACAAAGTCTCGCAATCGGAGTTGCACAAGCTCATTGTCGAGCTCGACTTCCCGGCCATTTATACCACCAACTATGATCGAAACCTCGAGACAGCGTTCGAAATCCACCATAAGCCCTATGCGAAGATCGCCAACGCCAAGCATATTGCAGACGCGGCCCAGGACGTTACGCATATCGTCAAGTACCACGGTGATTTCGACGACGATGCGTCGCTGGTTCTTACCGAGACCGATTTTCTAGATCGGCTATCCTTCGATGCGCCGCTGGATATTAAGTTCCGCGCGGATGCTCTCGGTCGCACCATTCTGTTCATTGGCTACAGCATGTCCGACCCCAATATCCGCCTGCTCTTGCACAGCATCTGGCAGACTTGGGAAAAATCAGGTCACAGGGGCCATCGGCCGCCCTCGTTTGTCTTCATGCCATCGTCTAACCCGGTGCAGGAGGCAATTTTGGCCCACTGGGGGATTACGCTTTTAACGCCCGAAGGCGGAAGCTGCCGAGGTGACGCATTGACGACTTTCCTCGCCGATATCCGGACGAGGATTCATGAGCTTGATGGTTGAAGTTAAATATGGGAGTCCGTGACCCCGTTGCCGGCCTTGCGCTGGACCATGATGTGCCAGGCCTCTTCCTTTAATTCGTCGAGATCGTAATCATCGCCGGTATCGAGTTCAAGGCGGCCTTGCTCGCAAGCCACGACGTCCTTGTCGCCCAGCCAGAACGTTGCGCCAGTCGGCGCATGGGTAAGCTTGTCGCCGTCAAGCACGAACTGCTCCTTCATCACTTTCATATGCATGATACGATCCTCCGAACCTCCGACCAAACGATCGCACGTATGAACACACCCAAGGTCACGCGTTCGGGCTGGCGCTTTCGCCTTGTCACGGCTGCGACGTTGCTGCACCGGTGACCGAGTGTCGACTTAGCCTCGGCCCTTGTTGGCTGCGTGATCTTTCAATTGTTCGGTTTGGGTCCACTTGCTGTCGTGACCCCGATCCCGGGAGTGCTTGGCCTTGTCGCGGTTGGAAAGCACCGCATTATCGCCTATCAGGTCGCTCTGAACGTCAGTCATAGCACCGGTTCCGGCGCCTTTTCCCTTCGCGCCCGGTCCCAGATGCTTGCCGTCTCCGTGTGCTCCACTTGTCATGATGTTATCCCGCCGGCTTTTGGGGCTTATGGCCCGACTGTCCCAAATGGTTGTGCTTATTGTGCTGGCTTTCCTGGTCTAGGCCACCACGGCTCACCGGAAATTCCGATTGGCGTCCACTTCGCTTTGCAGTCTTTGCACCGCTATCGTGTTGTGTACGTGCCGCCTCTTCCTCGATCTGCCTCGCATCGGGAACATCAGGCTTTCTTTCAAGGATACGCAGTTGCTGCTCGTGGGTCTTCTTTCCCTGCGTTGCTATCCTTCGCGGACCGTTATCGCGGTCCTTTTGCGGAGGACTGCGACGCCGATCTCGGACCTCTGCCTTATCGATTCCATCCTGGGGATTGGTGTCGTTCTCGATATCGCCCTCAAAGGTGTTGGCGCCTTCGAACTCCTCTAGTTCGTCCGAGCTTATGCCTGTCATCGTCGTTCCCTTCGAACCGCCGATCAGCGGATTGCGCACAAGATCGACATTCGTCGGCCTGTTCAGTTTTACGTGTTTGCTACTCATGATCTAATCCTTCGAAGCTGGATTTGAGCCGCCGCCCTTTCTTTCCGGGTGATGAGTGTGGTGGCTATCGCGTTCGCCGCCACCTCCGGATATTTTGCTGTGCCGACGTTGCGGATCGTCGGCCGGCGGTTTCTCGACGTGGAGCGGCTCCTTGGCGTTTTCGTGGGAAGCGCCCGGCCCGCCTTGGCGGATGCTCGCCGGCGTCTTTGTTGAAGTCGACATGGTGCGCGCTCCTGACTAGCGATCCTGCTGATAGCCCTGATGGGTGGTGTTCTGGGCGGTATTGCCGGACTGTCCCTGCTCTCTCGTATTCTCGATATGATCACGGCCCTTCTGGACCTGATGAGCATTGCCGGTTTTGGGATCACCGGTGCCCTTATGGCTTTGATTGTCCGGCGGCACGGGCGGTGGCTTGGTCATTGGTGGCTCCGTCGTTAATCCTGCAGCCAGACAACGCGCGGTTAAAAGGAGGGTTTCTTCTCGATATGTGGAACGGGCTAGATGCGGCGAATGCGCTCAGAATGCGAATCCGGCCTCGCCACCTGTCGAAATGGCTCGTCGGGTTCCGGCCGCGAAACTCTTGCCGAGGTTTCGCGTTCACAGCGCTTACTTGGGCGTGAGACGCTGGCACCGCCATGTGCCTTGGCGTCAACTGCGCGTTATTCAGCTATTCATGCGACAACTCGCATCCAGCTGCCGCCAACCTTCGCGTACCTAACGAGTTACTTTGACGATGACACCTTCATTCGGTTTCAAGTGTATCGGTCCATCTACTTTACCTGGCCCGCGATCCAAGCCGCTGGATAACAGTATGAGGCCATTGCCCTGCCATTCAAAGAGTCGCGGTTCTCCTGAGAGATTGAGGCCGACAAGGATTTCCGTTTCACCCAGACTTCGCTCGAATGAAAAGACGTCGTTCTGCGCCCGCCTCGGCCGATACTCTCCGTGCAGCAAGCAGGGCTCGCGACGCCGCAATGCGATCAGTTCCCGGTAGAGGTTCAATAGCGATTTACCGTCGCGCTGCTGCGCCTCGATATTGCGCGCGCGATCCCCGCTCAGGGGCAACCAGGGTTCGCCTGTCGTAAATCCACCTGCCTCGGTATCGTCCCAGCGCAACGGCGCGCGCTCGGGGTCACGGCCGAGGTCAAACCCCTTCACCAACCTTTCGAAGGGATCCCGGACCTGCTCCGCTGGAATGGGCACCTGCTCCGACCCAATCTCATCCCCGGCGAACAGAAATGGCGTCCCTCGTATGGTCATCAGCAGCATCGCGAGAATGCGCGCCTGGGCCTGACCGAGCTTGCTGGCGACCCGATGTTTGTCATGGCCACCGATCACAAAATCGGGCCAAGCACCTTTTGGGATAGCATTGAAGTAAGCGTCAATCGTCGCCTGAAGCGAGATCGCATTCCATTCGGTGTCGAGCAGTGCGAAGTTCAGCGGCAGGTTCAGGCGCGGCTTGCTGTTACCGTAGAAATGGCCGATCCGATCAGTCTTGCCCTGCACCTCGCCGCAAAGAAGCCTTCCATCATACTCGTCCAAAACCCCTCTGATGTATTCGATGCAGTCCATGGCTTCCGGCCTGTCGTCCGTGAACACGGGCATGTTGGCCTGAGGCGGCGGCGTTTTGTCGTCCGCTTCGGGATCGGGTGGATTGTCGCGCAGCAGATCATCTTTGATCAACACAGCGCTGGCGTCTACCCGAAAGCCGTCAACACCGCGGTCCAGCCAAAAACGCATGGTGCTCGCCATAGCTTCGCGAACTTCACGGTTTCGCCAGTTCAGATCCGGCTGACTTGGCAAAAACGAATGATAGTAAAACTGCCGCCGCTCCTCGCACCACTCCCAACCGCTGCCTCCGAAACGGCTGAGCCAATTGTTCGGCGGGCCGCCATTTGGGCCGGCTTCCGCCCAGAGATACCAGTCAGCTTTTGGGTTGCTTCGCGAAGCACGACTTTCCGTAAACCAGGCGTGCTCGTCGGAGGTATGATTGGGAACGAGATCGAGAATGATCCTTATGCCGGAATCGTGCAAGGCGCGCACGACTTCATCGAAATCTTCCTGCGTGCCGAAACGAGGATCGACGGCGCAAAAATCAGCTATGTCGTAACCAAAATCCCGATTGGGACTTCTGTAAATCGGCGTAAGCCATACGGCGCCAACCCCGAGCCAGTTGAGATAATCGATTCGTTGCAGGAGGCCGGGCAGATCTCCTTGGCCGTCCCCATTGCTGTCCTGAAATGATATAGCGGCGATTTCGTACACCACCGCATTGCGCCACCAGGCTTCATCGGAAGCAGGCAAAGGCTTTGGCGTTTCGTTCGTACTCACGTGAACAACGGACTCCTTCGACGATGCGGCGGCCGGGCTTGCCTTCAGCGGGCGTTAAACTCCTCCGCGGCGACGTAGTTCCTATGAGCTTTGCGACGGCAAGAAGGGACCACTACTAGCGAGGCGAGCAGGTCTGATCAGAGTTCGATGACAAGTCCCTCATCACCGCGAAGCGAAATGCTGTCCGTTACCTTCTCTCCATCCCGGTCGGCTGCCGTGGAAACCAGAACCTTTCCAAGGGTGCCTTGTTCGAAGCCAAGGGCCTGGGGCTGGTCAGTCAGATTGAGGGCAATGAGTAACGTGGTATCGTTGAACTCACGAAAGTAGACCAACAAGTCATCGTCAACAGCGCGCGGCCTATAGGTGCCAACCGACAGCGCTGGCATCTTCTTGCGGAGGCGCAGCAGGCGGCGATAGAGATTCCAGATCGAGGCCGCATCCTCGCGCAGGTTAGCAACACTGTTCGATTGCCAATCCTCCGCGAGTGGAAGCCACGGTTCGACCTTGCTGAAACCGGCATTGGCGCTCGCGTCCCATTGCATGGGCGTTCGGCAGCCGTCCCGGCCTACGCCAATCCCGGGGACGTTGCGTTCGAAGGGATCGCGCACGCGGTCACGGGAAATCTCAACCTGATGCATTCCCAGTTCATCGCCATAGTAGATCGTAGGCGTGCCGCGCAGGGTCAGCAGCAGCATGGCCGCGACGGCGGCTTGCCCTTTGCCCACCCGGCTGGCAATACGCGGCCGATCGTGATTGCCAAGCACCCAGTTTGGCCACCCGCCTTTCGGCAACGCGTTTTCGTACTCGGCAATCAGGGACAGGATGCACTTGGCGTCCCAGCGAACGTTAAGCAATGCAAAGTTGAACGGCAGATGGACCCCGTCGAGGTCCCGCCCATAATAGGCGACCAGACGTTCCACCGGTAGGTATATTTCTCCGATCAGAAGACGCCCCGGAAACTCATCAATGGTGCGGCGTAGAACTGCGATGACGTCATGCACCTCCGGAAGGTCGGTAGTATACAGAGGTGTAACTGCCTCGTTCGGCGGCCTGCCTTCCCGGTAATTGGGATTGGGCGGGTTATCCCGAAATGCTTCATCCTTGATAAGGTGCCAGATGACGTCGGCCCGAAAACCGTCGACGCCTTTCCGCATCCAGAAGCGAAGCACTTCGCGCATCGCATCCACGACTTCCGGATTTCGCCAATTCAGATCTGGCTGGGACCCAAGAAAGGCGTGGTAGTAATATTGGCCTGAATCCTCATCGAACTGCCAGGCGCTGCCGCCAAACTCGGAAAGCCAGTTATTGGGCGGACCTCCGCCCGGCGCCGGGTCCCGCCAGATGTACCAGTCGCGCTTGGGGCTGGTTCGCGACTTGCGACTTTCAATGAACCACGGATGCCGATCAGACGAATGATTCGGGACAAAGTCGAGGATCACACTGATCCCGCGCGCGTGCGCTTCCGCAACCAACCGTTCGAAATCGGCCATGTCGCCGAAGATGGGGTCGATATCAACGTAATCGGAAATGTCGTATCCGAAATCGGCCATCGGCGACCGGAATATCGGCGAAATCCAGATCGCATCAACTCCAAGGTCGACGAAGTAAGACAACCTTTCAATAATTCCATTCAGGTCCCCCACCCCGTTGTCGTCCGTATCCTGAAAGGACCTCGGATATACCTGATAGATGACGGCGGACTCCCACCATGGTCTGGATCCACTCATTGCTGTTAACCATTCCGCCAAGAGCCGTTGCGATTGGTGAAGCGGGCGTTGCCCAATCCGGTGCCGATGGTCAGCACGCCCCAACGCTTCACGTCCTGCATGAAGGGCACCTCGGATAGACCTTGCACCACGCCATCATTGTGCATGACCACGACGGTTTCGTGCCCGCCGATCCGGGGGATCGCTTCGATGAGACTTGCCGGCAGATTGAATTTGCTGCTCTCCCAGTTGCCCGGCAGGTTCTGCGCGCCCTTCTTGATCGAGCCGTTGCTTTCGATGACGCCTGGGCAGGCGACGCCGACGAACGGCGCGAGTTTAAATCCCTCATCTTCCGCCTTCTCGATCAGATCTTTGAGCATCTTGACGAGGCGCTTGACGGCGATCTCACGGGTTGGTTCGTCATCGGCATGACGCCACAGTTCGAACTCCCACACGCAAGCCTTGGAGAAGTCCGGCGCCTTCTTACGACGCGTTTCCACAACTCCGCAGCGGATGTTCGTGCCTCCGATGTCAACGGCGAGGATGGAGTCATGAGCTTCGAAAATCCAGGACGGAGCGAGATGCAACGCGCCGATGAGGCCTGCGTCGTCCGGGTGACGGTGGATCGGCAGTATCTCTACCTTGAAGTTCCCGGCCTTGAGGACGATTTCGGCACGCGCGATGGCCAGTTCACCGAGCCGGCTGGCGCGAAAGCCACCGCCGACGACGATGCGCTCGGTCCTGTCCCAGGCCTTGGTTTTGAGGAAACGGCGCGTTACGTGGACGAGCTCCTGCGCGAAATCCTCGACGGCGCTGTGCACCACCGCTGACGCCTCGGCGTCGTCGCCGGCTAGGATCGCGTCGAGGTCCTTCTTGCTGATGTTTTCGGAAGGCTCGTTCCCGAACGGGTCTTCGCCAGACTTGCGCAGCGGCTTCCGCCACTCTTCGAGAGTTTCCCAGAAGGCGGCTTTGTTGACGCGATCCCCAAGAAACCCTTCCTCATCCTTGAGTTCGAGGTTGAAGCTATCGATCTCGACCCACGGGAGGCGGGAAGCACCGTGAGCGGCGATACCGCTAGTCGTGATCGTTTCGTCCCTCATCACTAAACCTTAAAGAACCAGCGGGGCAATTCGGCGGCTTGCATTCAACACGCGCCGCCGACCACGGTTCCTCGCCTCCTCAAGCCGCCGGGCACCCAAGCAGGTTGCAAAGAGGTCGTGTCCGCCGGCCATTCCGGTTCTCCCTGCGGTCTCCTCTCGAATGGAACAGCCGGCGGGCTGCGGCGGTCCAACGCGAATGCTCGACCCCGGCATGATACGCGTCGCCTCAGCCGCTCCCTCGCATCGCGGAGCCGCTGCCTTGTTCGGTCCGCACTCTCCGCGCTGAGCGCGTCTTACGCCGTACGTACCAGGCCGCGACTGAGATAAGCAGCCATGCAAATGATGCGCTGATGAAGGCAGCCGCGATGCTGGTCTCCACGGTCAGTGAAAAGACGATCGCAAAGGCCAGCATTCCTATCGCGCCGAGCGCGGCGCCGGCTGAATCGACCGCGGCCGCCATTTGCCCACGGCGTTCGCCGGAAAGTCCCGCTTCGCGCTTGCGACGGATTTCGTGCTTCTCAATCAGGGTGGCACTCGCGCAGAATATGGCCGGAAGGGCGAGAAAGAGGCCGCCGATGAATGCTCCGTATCGGCTACTGATCAGGCCGGTGAATACGGTCGCGGCGCCGCCGAGCGCGAAGCGGATGAGGTATTCGTACCAGCGCCCTTCCTTGAGAGACGATGCCGAAAAGCGGATCGGGCTCATGTCTGACCTCCGGTAACGATCAGGAGCCCGAAGGCGACGATTAGCCAGACGACCAGCGATAGCACCGTAGCTGTCACCGCCCGCAACTTCGCGCGGACAAGGAGGTGGCAGACGACGACACTGTAGACGGCGAGCGCAATCGCTCCGGCCATCATCGCCTGGGTTTGCACGGCGGCGTAGCCGGCACCATGCTGATACACCGCGATTCCAAGCGTGGCGAGCGCGACCGAGGGGGCTGCTCCGAACAGTCCGGCGAAGCTCTTTGGACGCAGAAGATCTCCCAGCATCGCGAAGGCCGATACGACGGCGCCGCCGACGAGGAAGCGGATCACATATTCCGTCATTTCGCTCCCTTCCAAAGTTTCGAGAGCGGCCCGCCAGTCCCGTAGACCGGATCCTTGCGCGGCGCCGGCACCTTCGGAATGGTCTTTAGTGCCCGCGGACGGTCCTCGACGGTCGTGCATTCATCGTATGTGCCGCTCGGCGGGTAGGCCCCGATGACGAGAAACTCATTGGCTGCCGAAAGGCATTGGTGGCCTGTGCCAGCAGGCAGAATGACCACGTCACCAGCCTTCAGCGTGAAGATCTTCCCGTTCTTGCCACCGATCCGGACGCGACCCTTGCCTCGCGCGATACCGAGCGCTTCATGGATTCGGGAGTGGTAGTGCACGTAGCCATAGATGCCATTACGCCAGGTATCACCCCATCCGTTCGCTTCGAACAGGTCTTCGATCACGGCCGCGGGATCTTGGCCCTCGTCGAAAGCGACAGATCTTCGATAGATGACGAGAGGCCATCGCGGGTGATTTGGGACAAGACCGTCGTCCTTGAAGCGGACCGTGTGAGGCTTTCGCGCTCTCGCGAGTTCCATGGCCCTACGCTTGCCGGGGCGCCGCAAACCGGTGGCGCGCTCCGCGTATCCCTTCAGGTCTTCAAGGGTTGGCATGATTGTTCTCCGTTGAAGTGTCGCGCGGATAGCCGGTCCAAAGCCGCAGCGCCCGCTCGAGAACCGCACCCAGTACGAAGCCCGCGACGACGTCGCTCGCCCAGTGTGCCAGCATCACTACGCGCGTGAGCGACAGTCCGACCGCGATTGCGCGGATCGTCCGGCGAGGCGACGTCGGTAAGCTGCCGGCGGCCGATGCCAAGGCACCCATGTGCAGCGCATGGCCGGAAGGAAAGGCATCCAGACGTTTGCCGGAAAACGGGACGCCATGGAGGTGACCAACGACCGTTAGACGGTCCGGCCGGGTCTGGTCGAATAGACGCTTCAAACCATGGGGTAGCAGCGAGGCTGCGACCGTGACGAGCAGAGCGTGGTTGCCGGCGCGCCGCAGCGGCTCACTGCACCCGCGCGAGGCAAGCCAGCCAGCGGCTGCCAAGACCAGGAGCACCTTCTCGTCGGCGCCCCACGTCAGAGCCCGAGCCACCTGCTCCGGAACTGGCGCAGTGTTACGGGCGATAGATTGCGCGACCGCGACATCCGCTGTGGTTGGCCGGACGGTGACCGGAAAGCTTCGACCGCGGCCAGTGAAATTTGCTGACGATCTAGCTGCTTTGAACATGACTCTAACGACCACAAAGGAAAGTACATTTCCAACGCGCGAACCTCCGTTAAGGGTCCTTCCCTACCGTCGAAATCCGCAACTCCAAAAGGGAGCGGCGCTCCTGTCTCCAGTTCGGCGACAGCGTCCGCCGCGCGCGAATCCTTCGACCTAGTAGGAACAAACGACAGCGCCTGCCGTTCGAATTGATATTTCCTCTCGCGTCCGAGGCCTTCCAATGTATCACCACGTCAAGAAACTGATGTTCACCGTCCGCGTCGACGAACCGGATCCACGCTTTGGCAACATGCTCCTCGAGCAGTTCGGTGGCGCCAATGGCGAACTCGCAGCCGCGATGCAATATTCGATACAGGGCCTGAACTGCGAGGATCCCGATCGCAAAGACCTGCTGATGGACATCGGCACCGAGGAGCTGAGCCATCTCGAAGTCGTGGGAACCCTTGCCCGCATGCACCTCAAGCCGGCAAAGTTCGATCGCCAAGCGGCCGAGGCCGATCCTCTGATAGCTATCGCAGGCGGAGGCGGAGTGAACCTGTTCAATTCCCAGGGCAACGCCTGGACTTCCGATTACCTGAAGATCACCGGCGAGCTCGACGTCGACCTGCGCAGCAACATCGCGGCCGAAGCCCGCGCGAAGATCGTCTATGAACGACTGATCAATTTCTGCGATGACGCCGGCACCAAGGACGCACTGCAGTTCCTGATGACTCGCGAAATTACCCACATGAAGGCGTTCGCGCTGGCCCTCGAGAGCATGGGCAAGCCGGCTTTCAGCATCGGCCGCATCGCGCCGACACCCGGATTGGTCGACCAGTTCTTCAATGATTCCACCGGCGCCGGCGAGCATGGCGAGATCGACACCCGCGGACCTTGGAATGAAGGCAATGGCTGGGTCTTTACGGAATCGCCGGCAATTCAGGCAGAGGCAGGTGCGTCGAGCGCGATCGTCACCGAAAGTTCGCCGCCGGTCGATGCGAACGGATTGAGCGAGCTGCTGATCGACGAACTCCGCGACATCCTGCACGCGGAAAAACAACTGACAAAGGCGCTTCCAAAGATGGCCGAGGCGGCGCGTTTCGATCAGTTGCGCGAGCTGTTCGAACAGCATCTCGCCGAGACCGAAAATCAGGTAGAGCGCCTCAATGAGTGCTTCGAATTGCTCGGCAAGACCGCTCGCGCGAAACCTTGCAAGGGTATGATGGGGCTTGTCGAGGAAGGCGAGGAGATCATTGCCGAAAGCGAAGAAAAGGAGGACGCGGCTGCAGACCTCGCGCTGATCGGAGCGGCGCAGCGTGTAGAGCACTATGAGATCTCGGCTTACACCACGGCGAAGAACCTCGCCCAGCAATTGCGCCACAGCGCGGTCGTCGCGCTGTTGTCGAAATCGCTGGCGGAAGAAGAGAACTCGGACCAGTTCCTCAACCAAGTCGCTCGATCGCTGATGTCGGTGGCAAAGATGCCTGCCACTGTTGAACGGGCCGAATAAGCAAATTATGCGCGGCTGTTGCGCCGCCACCCAATGCCGAAGCAACGCCGTCGAGGAATTTTAAGATTAGACCGAGCACCACAACCAGGCACGTGACATGAAAGTGAGCAACAATCAGAAATCCGGCAAGGGAGACAATAGTGTCTCTCGCGACACTTTGAATGATTGGCAACGGAAGGACGCCGCAAAAAACGCGGCGAAAGCCAAGCATCGCGAGGCAGACCCGAGGGATGCTGGCAAGCAGGCCGAGAGCCAATCACCGGTGGGGGACTCGCCACCTTCGTGACGGCCGGCTAGAGGGCTGTATTGGTCTTTTCTCTAGACAGCCGCCTGCGTGTTGATGGATCGCCCTGCTGCCAACCAACTAGATTTCGGACTCGTCGTTCCAAAGCAGATATAGAAGGGCTCATATTGTCGAAGTCGCTGGATCTGCAAAATGCATCCCGGGCTTCTGAGATATGTGTCCTGTGCCTTGACCGAACACGACTCCCAGACCCGATGAAGGAACCTGCACCGGCCGTCGTGATTATTCATTAAGGCAATTTGCACAGGCGGGATGGCCAGGGAGCCGATAGCGTCGATTGAAGACCCGGCCGGCAAACGAGGCGGTGAAATCAGGAGATTGTATGCCTCATTCCGCCGCGGCCGAAGCCATACTGTTATACTTCGTCCTGCCACTTTGGTTATCGGCAGGAATTGCCGATTACCTGTGCCATCGAGCTTCCCGGATCGAGCTGACGAGCGGGTATAGGGAATCTCTCCTCCATCTTCTGATGTTAGCAGAGGTGGCCATTCCTCTATTGGCAGCGATATTCTTCGAGATCAACGCGCTCATCATCGCGATCATGATCACCGGACTGGTTTTGCACCAATTAACCGCCCTATGGGACACGGCGTTCGCCAGTCAGCTGCGGCGCATCACACCCCTCGAACAGCACATTCACAGTTTTCTCGAACTGCTACCACTCACAGCAGCCCTCATCGTGATTATTCTGCATTGGTCACAGTTTCTCAGCCTGTGGGGCTTGGGCCCCGAGACGGCGCGCTTCGACCTTGTTCTCAAGCGCGAGCCATTACCATGGACATACGTAGCCGCGTTCTTGTTCGCCAGCGCGTTTCTGGAAGTCCTTCCCTTTCTGGAAGAATTCGTTCGGGGCTGGCGAGCGCGCAAACAAACGTAGTCAGCGAACGCGGAGGTGGTCATGAAAATTGCCGTGATGGGAGGGACGGGACTGATAGGATCCGCAATTGTCGCTCATCTTTTGGCCAGTGGTCACCTGGTCGTTTCCATGAGCAGGAGCGCCGATCCCTCGAATTCAGAGTTTAAGAGAGTCGATATCTCCAAGGCCACGTCGCCCTCGTACTGGTTGCCTCATCTTAACGGCATAGACGCGGTAGTGAATTGCGCAGGCGTGCTTCAGGATAGTCGCAACGATTCCACGTCGATGGTCCATCATTACGGCATTGCGAACCTCTTTGCCGCTTGCGAACAACTCAAGATTAGACGCTTAATTCATTTTTCGGCGATCGGTGTGGACCGAGAGACTCCCAGCGCTTTTTCCGAAACGAAATTGCATGGCGATAAGGCGTTAATGGAAAGAGACCTCGATTGGGTGATTCTGCGGCCCTCGGTGGTAATCGGCAGGCCCGCCTACGGTGCAAGCGCTCTTGTGCGCGGCTTGGCGGCTCTTCCGGTGACCTGGGTAATGCCCAACACCGGACAGCTCCAGATTGTCCTGCTCGAAGACATCGTACGGACCGTGGCCTACTTTCTCGATCCCGGCGCGCCGAACCGACGAATTGTAGAGCTGGTCGGCCCGCAGCAACACTCTTTCGCCGAAGTTGTTTCGCTGTTCCGCGGCTGGTATCGCTGGCCTCCAGCGCGCGAGATCCGCCTCCCGCAGTTTGCTTCAGGTATGGCTTACAAGTTGGGCGATGCGATTTCGCTTTTGGGATGGCGACCTCCCGTGCGAAGCACTGCCGAGCGAGAGATCGCACGAGGAGCTACTGGCACTCTTGCGGATATGCAGCGGATTGGCATCGATCCCAAAAGCCTCCCGGAATTTTTAGCTTCCGAACCGGCTTCCGTTCAGGAGCGCTGGTTCGCGCGCATGTATTGGCTAAAGCCGATGCTGTTTGTCGTGTTATGTTGGTTCTGGATGACGACCGCTTTCGTGTCCTTGGGACCCGGTTGGGATTATGGTATCGGCCTCATGCGCGAAGGCGGCGTGGAAGGAACAAGCGCCACGCTTACCGTCATCGCCGGCGCGCTGGCCGATCTGGCCATTGGACTCGCGATTGCCTACCGGCCAACGAGCCGATATGGCCTCTACGCGGCCATCGCCATCTCGTTCACCTATGCAATCATCGGAACGATACTTGTCCCCCGTCTTTGGGCCGATCCTTTAGGCCCGATGCTGAAAATATGGCCCATCATCGTGGCGCATCTCGTCGCCGTGGCGATCCTTGAGGATCGGTGATGTTAATACTTCATCCTCAAGTATCTTCACATCATGGGCGCTGCCGTATTGATCGGTACAGGAGCCGGCATCGCCTTTTTCATGCTGGTGGCTCATCTCGGCGGAAAGCCCATCGTCATCGCGGCAGTCGCCAGGATCGTCGTGATTGCCGATTTTATCTTTACGGCCACGGCGGTTGTCGTGCAGCCCATCACGGGCTCCCTGCTCGTTTGGCAGGTCGGCTACTCGTTTTGGGACGGATGGATCATCTGGTCGATCGTGCTCTATGTCCTTACGGGCGCGCTGTGGCTGCCTGTGGTCTGGATGCAGATGCGCCTGAGGGATCTCGCCGCAAAAGCCGCAGCAGAAAGCACGCCGCTTCCCAATGAATATCACCGCATTTTCTGGCTTTGGTTTGCCTTTGGCATTCCCGCCTTTACCGCCGTCGCTGGCATTTTGTGGTTGATGGTAGCCAAACTTCAGATCGCTTTTTTCTGAACTGACAACGGATGGCTGCGGCCTGCGCCTAACGGGTTTCTAATGCGGAAAGGCAAGCGAGCAGCTATCATTTTTCAATCGCAACATCCATCACGGCGCAGGAAAGCCTTGTTGATCGCAACGGCAGCCTGCGCGCCTTCTGCGATAGCTACCGCCACAAGGAGGACATCGCGCGACGCGTCGCCTGCAACATAGACGCCTGACGCATCGCTTTCTTCCGTATCGGGATCGATTATGACGCCTCCTTTTGCATTACGTTTGCAGCCAAGGCGTTCGGATAAATCGGACGCCTGACGGCAGCCGGTTGTAAAGAACAATCCGGCCCGGGGCAGGTCCGGCCCGCTTTTGAACAGGATTTTCGTGAGTTCTCCGTCCGCCCCTTCGATACGCCGGATGGGTTCAGTGCGAAGCGGAATGTTGTATTCTGCGAGCTTTCGCATCGCTTGCGCACTAACCTGCGTCCCGTCGCTGCATGCCACCACGTCGGCTATCCAATGCTTCATCATGACGGCAAGCTCGGCTCCTTTATCTCCCCTGCCATATGCCGCCACCGGCTTTTCCGCGTATTCGAATCCGTCACAGTAAAGACAATGATGCACGGAAACACCGTAGAGCGGTTGGATACCCGCGAGTTCGGGGAGCTCGTCGACCAGGCCGTCGCAAGAAGGACCTTTGAAGCACTGCCAGCCGTGCCATCGGCACAGACAAAATTGAACCCTTCTCCAGCGCGGCCGATGGTCATGGCCTGTGTGCCGCGCACCGAGACGGACTTGTAGCGCGACAGGTCTTGGCGTGCTTCGTCAAGAAATGAGGCCGGAGAACGTCCCTCCCTACCGAGAAGCCCGTGAATTGCGTGCGAACTCAGATTGCGCTGATGCCCTTCATCGCAGAGCAACACCGTCCGGTGGCACCGTCCCAGAATGAGCGCGGCACTCAGTCCGGCGGGTCCGCCGCCGACAACGAGCACGTCGAAGTGCATTGAGAGCCCTTTTCGATTCCGGACGGCCTGCAAATGAGCCGAGCGCCCGGCAGAACTGCAAGATCACGTGCTAAACACCTTTGTAGTGCATGCAGTTCCTACCTGCGAACGTCGAACGCGACGCAAGGAAAATGGGACCCTCGTCGGATAGTGCGCGCTCGCCGACGGCAATTCGCTGCTCCTAAGCTGTGTTGGATTGAAGGCAGAAACCGGTGCGCTAGATTCGCGCGTCCTGTTCAGCCGCCTAGCACATTGCCCCAGCCATCGAACACATACCCGTTCCATGCGACACTTCCGTCCTCTTGCACAACGCAAGAATGTCGAAAAGCGGCTGCCTCTTCGCTACTCCAAGTGATGATAGCGTCCGATATTCGATCATGAAGGATCGCGGGCTCTGAAGGATCAAAATCCTTCATGGGGCGAAGGGCGGGCGGCGGATTGGCTTTGGTCATATGACAAACAACCGGCGGAAGGTGAGTTGCAGCCTTGGAGTTGCAGCCTTGGAGCATGACTGCTCAGTTACTATTACTGTCAGCTACTGGGAAGCATCTGAAAGCCAGATATTTCATGGTCGAACCTTCCCTGCTTGGGTGGGTATTCCAAACAATTGATGATGCTTCCAATCGTTCCCGGCCATTTGGCGCCCTCGCCTCCGCTGCGCTGTCGAAGCCGATACGGCCCGTTGGCTTCTCGCGTTGGCCGACCTGGAAGCGCGCGTCCGGGAAAATTGGAACACCTTCCGCCTCTCGTTTGTTGGCTGAGCGCCGCTTCGATGATTGGAGTTTTCCGTGTCCCAAACCGTAGGCGATTTTGTCGTTCAGCGTCTTCACGACTGGGACGTGAGCCATATCTTCGGTTATCCCGGCGATGGCATCAATGGCGTGTTCGGCGCCCTGAATCGCGCCGGTGGAAAAATCCAGTTCATCCAGGCCCGGCACGAGGAGATGGCAGCTTTTATGGCGTCGGCTTATGCCAAGTTTTCCGGTCGGCTCGGCGTTTGCATCGCGACTTCGGGTCCTGGCGCCTCCCATCTGATCACAGGGCTGTATGATGCGCTGCTGGATCACCAGCCGGTTCTGGCCATCGTCGGTCAGCAGGCACGCAATGCACTGGGCGGGCAGTACCAGCAGGAGCTCGACCTGGTCTCGATGTTCAAGGACGTTGCCAGCGCCTATGTCGCGCAGGCGTCCTCTCCGGCGCAGGTCCGACATTTGATCGATCGCGCCGCCCGGATCGCGCTGTCGCGCCGGACCGTGACCGTGATCATCCTGCCTAACGACCTGCAGGATGAGCCCTATGAGGAACCGACTCGCGCGCATGGTACGCTGCACTCTGGGGTCGGTTACGCGCCACCGAAGATCGTGCCACATGACGCTGAGCTCGACCGGGCTGCCGAGGTGCTGAACGCGGGCGAAAAGGTCGCGATACTGGTCGGGGCCGGCGCGCTCGGCGCATCGAATGAGGTCATCGCGGTAGCTGACAAGTTAGCCGCGGGTTGCGCCAAGACGCTGCTCGGCAAAGCCGTTCTTCCCGACGATTTGCCTTGGGTAACAGGCTCGATCGGTCTGCTCGGAACCGAGCCCAGCTACAAACTGATGACGGAATGCGACACGCTGCTCATGATTGGATCGGCATTTCCCTATTCCGAGTTTCTTCCAGAGGAAGGCGGGGCTCGCGGCGTACAGATCGACATCGATGCGAGCATGCTGTCGATTCGATTTCCCATGGAAGTCGGACTGGTTGGCGATGCCGCCGAAACGCTACGTGCGCTGCTCCCGCGGCTTCGTCAAAAGCCGGCTGGAGAATGGCGCAAGACCATCGAAACCAGCGTCAGGGACTGGTGGGAGACGCTGGAAGACCGCGCCCGGCAACCGGCTGAACCTGTCAATCCGCAACGCGTGGCCTGGGAATTGTCGCCGCGATTGCCGGAACGCGCGATCATTACCTGCGATTCCGGCTCCTGCGCGAATTGGTTTGCGCGCGATTTGAAAATGCGCAACGGGATGAAAGCTTCTCTTTCGGGAGGGCTGGCATCGATGGGAGCCGCGGTGCCCTATGCGATCGCTGCCAAATATGCCGAGCCGGATCGCCCCGTGATCGCGCTGGTGGGCGACGGGGCTATGCAGATGAACAACATGGCCGAGCTGATCACGGTCGCCAAATATTGGCGGCAATGGCAAGACCATCGCTGGATTGTGTGCGTCTTCAACAATGAGGATCTCAATCAGGTCACATGGGAGCAACGGATCATTAATGGCGACCCGAAATTCGAGGCCTCGCAGCAGATACCGAACGTTTCGTACTGACGCTTCGCGGAGCTGATCGGCTTGCGCGGGATTTATATCGATCGGCCTGAACTGGTTGGATCGGCGTGGGATCAGGCGTTAGCCAGCGACGTTCCAGTGGTGCTGGAGTTCAAAACGGACCCCGAAGTATTTCCATTGCCGCCGCACATCACATTCCAGCAGGCGAAGAATTTGTCGATCGCACTCGCCAAAGGCGATCCCGACGAGGCTGGCGTCATCCGCGGCGTGGCGCGGCAGGTTTTGGAGACCGTCCTGCCCGGAAAAAATGACTTCTGCGCGGCTCAGATAAACGGCTTGCCGCCGGTGACGGCCACGGTGGTGCCGGATGTGTGCTCGATGCCGGATCAGCCAACATCACATAGGCCGTGGCCAGTTCAGCCGGTTGACCTGCACGCTGCACGGGCACCTGCTTGCCGAAATTCTTCACGGCGTCCTCAGGCATCGTCGAGGGGATCAACGGTGTCCAGACCGGGCCAGGCGCTACCGCGTTGGCGCGAATGCCCTTCGCAGCCAGCATTTGTGCCAGTCCGCCGGTGAAGTTCTGGATAGCGCCCTTTGTCGTCGCATAGGCCAACAGGATCGGATTAGGCATATCGGAATTGACCGATGCGGTATTGATGACCGCGCTGCCGGGCTTCATGTGGGGGACCGCTGCCTTGGTTAGATAGAACATCGCGTGGATGTTTACCTCAAACGTCAGCTGCCATTCCTCATCGCTGATGTCGCCGATGTCCTTGAAGGTGGCCTGATGAGCCGCGTTGTTAACAAGGATATCGACGCCCCCCAATGCCTCGACAGACTACTTGATGACGGAGCGGCAGTGCTCCGGACTGCGCAGGTCGCCCGCGACCAGCACGGCCTTGCGGCCCTCTTGTTCGACCAGCGCCTTGACCTCGCGCGCATCGTCATGCTCGTCGAGATAGGCGATCAGGATATCGGCACCCTCGCGCGCGTAGGCAATTGCCACCGCCCGGCCAATACCGCTGTCGCCGCCGGTGATCACCGCTTTCTTTCCCTTGAGCTTCCCAGACCCCTTGTAGCTGGTTTCACCGTGGTCAGGCCGCGGGTCCATGTTCGCGGTCGATCCGGGCATCGGCTGCCGCTGGGACGGGTATGGCGGTTTCGGATAGTCTGCCATGGGTTGTCTCCGGTTGTTCGGCACTTCAATCACGAGCCGACCCAAGTGTTCCCTTGAAGCGATGGGCTTCCGTCCGGGCTACTTCGCCCTATATGAAATCAGCCTCTTGATCTTTTAGAAGGACCGCCGGCTTGGCCGAGCAGCTTGCGCTATTTGCTAATCCGTCTCGCGCTCCGGAGGGGCTGCTTTACGCCGACGAATTCATTTCGCCGGCGACCGAACGGGATTTGATCGGACGTGTCGCAGCGCTTCCGCTGCAGCCGTTTCAGTTCGGCCAATATGAGGGCAAGCGGCGCGTGGCGTCGTTCGGCTTCCGCTACGACTACACGCTGCGCCGCCTGCAGGAGGCCGATCCGATCCCGCCATGGCTGACGCCGCTGATCCAACGCGTCGAAGGATTCGGCGGCCCGGGCACTAAAATCGCCCAGATTCTTTGTACCGAGTACGATACCGGCGTCGGCATCGGCTGGCACCGCGACAAACCGCACTTCGACCGGATATTCGGGCTTTCGCTGGGCTCGCCGTGCAAGTTCCGTTTTCGGCGGGCGGTGGGTGACAAATGGGAACGCTTTGCGCTCGATGCGGCTGCTCGGTCGATCTACATGATGGCGGGCGCCGCCCGACAGGAATGGGAGCACAGCATTCCGGCCGTGGAGGCTCCGCGACATTCGATCACCTTTCGGACCATGGTAGATTGATCCTGACCGTCGAACGCCATGCCTGATATACTTTGGTCGATTCAGCCTTTCGGAAACCCATGACACGACGAACCGGCAGTGCCGATCTACCCCTCCACGGCGGCCGCGTCCCGCCCTGGCTGGCTGAACGAATGGCCTCGTTGGGCGCGATCATCACCCAGGCTGTGGTTCACCACTATGGGCGTGATGAGTTCCTGCAGCGGCTGTCGCATCCGTTCTGGTTCCAATCGTTTGGCGCCGTGATGGGCATGGACTGGCACTCATCCGGCATTACCACCAGTGTGATCGGCGCCTTGAAGCGCGGCCTGACGCCGCTCCAAGGCGAACTCGGGATTTACGTCTGCGGCGGCCGGGGCAAGCATTCGCGGCGCACGCCGGACGAATTGACTGCAATCGGCGAGCGAACTGGCATCGATGGTCAGGCGTTGACACGCGCCAGCCGACTGGTCGCCAAGGTCGACAGCGCGGCGGTGCAGGATGGTTTTGAACTTTATCTGCACGGTTTCTTTGTCACCGATGACGGCAAATGGACCGTGGTGCAGCAAGGCATGAATGGCGAGAAGCGGCAGGCCCGCCGCTATCACTGGCATTCCGAAAGCCTGCGCAGTTTTGTCGACGAACCCCACAGCGCGATCGACGGGCCCGCGCAAGGTGAAATCATCAATCTGACCGATCGTCGGGCTGAAAATTCCCGCACGGCGCAGCTCGACCTGCTCGCCACGCTTGGGCCGGACGGCATTGCCCGCGAATATGCGGCGCTCTCGCACGAGGTCGCGACCCAGCCCGAATTGCCCCACCTCGTCATGCCCGCTCATCACGACGTCCGCTCCAGCGACGTTTTCACCCGCCGCCTCCATGGCACGCTTGCCGCAGCCGCCGAGCGCGGTCCGCTGGACTTTCCGGAGTTGTTGCTGACGCCGGGCGTCGGCGCCCGCACCGTACAGTCACTCGCCATGGTCGCGGAAGTCGTGCACGGCGCGCCCTACCGCTTTCGCGATCCCGCCCGTTTCTCGCTCGCCCACGGCGGCAAGGACCGCCATCCTTACCCGGTACCGATCAAGGTCTATGATGAGACCATCCGCGTGCTGAAATCCGCGGTGCAGCGGGCTAAACTCGGGCGCGACGACGAGATGCAGGCCCTTAAGCGTCTGGATGACCAAGCTCGCCGGTTGGAACGAACGGCAACCGGACCATCGTTCGAAGCCCACGTCGCGGCGGAGAGCAACCGCTCAGCCTCACTCGGCGGACGATCGGTTTTTGGCTGGGAAATTGATTTCCCCAAAGGGCAGTCTCAGAAGCCTGAATAGCGAGTCTTCCCTTTCCAAAACTGCCGACCATCCAAATCTCTCTTTCCGCAACAGCATTTTTGGGAACCAATCCCGATCCGCGTGGTTCCTCGGCCAAAGTCGAGGAAAAATGATGTCGACATGGTTCAGGGACGACGCCAATCCACAGCTACTCATGGAAGCAAAACAGATCGCTTGGGAGTTTCTCGAACGCAGCGGCGAGATCGATGATGCCGGGGACGTCAATCATTTCCTGACAGGCAAAATTGAACAAATGATCGGGCAGGGTCAGCGAAACAGGCTGGCGCTTTCGAACCGTGCGATAGCTGCCTTCAGGGAATATCGACGGGCGCGAACCATTGAACTCACGCTGGTTTCGCGGTGAGAAATGCCGCCGTTTGACTACCGCACTGCGCAAAATGCCGGACTAACCTGGAACGCTGGTCGGCAGAAGCCGTTAGCGGCAGAACCGATCGGCCATGAAGGTTCGTGACGCAATGACTCCTGAGGTTCAGCTCTGTACGCCCGATGACACCTTAAAAGATGCGGCCGAAGCGATGGCAGCACTTGGCGTCGGCTTGCTCCCGGTCACCGATATGAGTGTCTGGTCGGAATGATTTCCGACCGCGATATTGCCGTCCGCGGGGTTGCCCTGGGCCGTGGGCCCGATTCGAGGGTCGGCGACGTCATGACCGCCGAGGTCAAGTACTGCTATGACGACCAGGATCTCGACGAGGTCACAGCAAACATGGGCGAGATCCAGGTCAGGCGGCTGCCGGTGCTCAGTCGCGAAAAGCGGCTGGTCGGTATTATCGCGCTCGGCGACATCGCGCAGGCACAAGCGGGCAATGGCACTGGTGAAGCACTCAGCCAGATATCCCGGCCGGGTGGACAGCACGCCCAGCTATAAACCCAAGACGGACGGACAGGCTTCGCCCCAGATCAACTGGCGAAGCCGAGGGCCATCGATCGATGAATCAGTATCTTCCATGGTTACTGATTATCGCCGGGATCGTTGCTCTTGCAGCGGTGATCTACTGGCGAATGACCTATGTCGTATCTGATTGAGTCCGCACATCGTCGGGCGGAGATTTGGCTTTTGGCGAAAGGGCGAGTCCAAATGAAGCGAGAGATCACGACATCTCCAAACACATGTTTCTCGGTCGTTTCGTCCACCTCAGCCGATGCAAATGCGGGGCTGTGCCAGTCACGGCCCTGCAAGTCATGACGCGTCGCCAACGCGCGCGCCTCATCTTCCATGTAGGCCGCAACGACGGCAACCGCCCGCGCAGCCCGCAGGCGATACAATCGATTAGTTTCCCGAACGCCAAACGGCGCTGTCGGCGTTAAGTCAGCACCGACCTTGGGTATCGCGACATCGTTTTTTGGATCGTATTCCACCATTTGCTCGCCCGCTGCTGGGCGCGGCGCCCGTCACGGGGGTCCAGGCACACCGAGCCTGGAAGCATTTCACGCTCCCTTAGGAACTTCGGCATGCCGCCGGTTGTTTAGAGTGACCTATGAGGCAGGCAGATGCCGACGGAGCGGCAAGCCAGATGAAACGGAAATCCGTACCAGCCAAGGGCTTGAGACTATCTCGCGCGCGCAACCTCAGGGGCCAAAAGCCCCGCAGGCTCGATGAATCCGGTTCGGACGAACTGCTGGATGACTGGATGGTCTCCGCTCCAGCAGCTGATCCGTCATCTGACTGAAGCGCTATGATTTCTTTGATCGCTTCTTCTTCGGGACCTTGGCGCCTTTCTTTCGCGCTTCCGAAAGCCCGATAGCGATCGCCTGCTTCTTGCTTTTGACTTTCCGACCGGATCTTCCACTCCTAAGCGTTCCGGCCTTTCGCTTTTTCATGGCTCGGCCGACCTTCTTCGCCGCACCTTTGGAATATTTCCGCTTCTTTGCCTTCTTAGCCATGCACCGATCCGTCAACTGATTTTGTTCAAGCAACCAATGGGAACTCGCAGTTGGGACAAAGGTTCATTTCATCCACACAGGAATGGCTGTCCGAGAAGGGATAACGACTAGCCCAAAATCCGGCGGACCAATCCGCCGGAGCATAGGGATTCCTTTCAGTTAACTTCAGCCGCTCTTCTCCGCACTATCAACGCCTTCCCGATGGATTTCGATTCCGGCATCGTCGACCACAGAGACGAAGCAGCCCTTGCCAAGATATTCTTGCCGCGTTTCCGCAATATCGATGGCAAGACGTTTTGCGACGGCAAAAGCCTGGTCTCTATCGTTCACTGGCTCGCCGGTTGGATGCGCCAATCCGTTCTGATCCACCAGATTAAAATGAAATTTCCTGTTGTCGCCCGCCATCCCGGACTATCTCCTCAATGCACATTGGCGGATGCCTACGGACCGCCTGCGACCGAACCGGCGACGACCATGATCAGGGCATCGAGATCTATTTTGCCGTTGACGTAGAGATCGGGGGTATCGCTCACGCTAAGCGTTTGCGGCCTGTCGGCGGCCTGCCGCTTCAACTCGCCAACGATTGCTTCTTTCAGCTTTTCATCCAGGGTCGACGGCATTTCGGTCTCCGTATCTCCCGCTTCTCGGCCATAGCCAAAACCGGCAGGCGCGTTCACGATGCCCTCGTCGTTCCCACGCCCAACCTTTCTGCGTTCCATCTCAATCCATTGGTAGAAACGCCGTTCCTAACGCGACGGAGAAACATGGTCCCGGTGCACGCAATCGCCGATGCGTCCTGCCGGATCCGATAGCGCGCGGCGGAACATTTTTGCTGATTCCGTCGTTAGATCGCCACTTGACGGAGGATTTCAATGGCAAGAGCAGCATGGAAGCGGCCCGGCTCGCCGATCGGCAAGAAGGGTCCGCGGAAAGTAAACCCCTCGTACAAACGTCGGTCACGGCAGCCCTGGTCGACGACGGACGTGAACAAGCTGAAGCAACTCGCAAAGGGCAACACCCCGACCGGCGTGATGAGCGTTAAACTTCAACGGCCAATTGCGGCGATCCGCAGCAAGGCCCAGCGTGAGGGGATGTCTCTCAGGCCGGTGAATCGTTCGCCCTATAACCGAAGAGCGAAAGCCCCCAAAAGAGGTTAGGCTGCGCCGCCGGGTAACGACCTGACACGACGTCGCTTATATTGCCTGGCGGTCCCACCCTTCTCACACTCAGCATCTCTCGCACTCAGCATCAACCCGGAAGGGCATTGCAATTCCTTGCGCTCGTGACGCGACATTATCGTCCACAAAAGCGTCCGGCCGAACGCAACCCTAGCCTCGCTTGCGGAGCAACGTTGCCGGCAGCACCGACTTCTGCTGGAGCTGCTCCATGGTGCATTGTCGCGGTTTCTTGTCGGGCCGCCAGCGCAGGACGGTCGTGCCGTGCCGAAAGCGCCCCCCGGTGAAATGGTCGTAGGACACCTCGACGACAAATTTCGGCTTGAGCGGCTGCCATTCCGCCGACCGCCTGGTCGACCAGCGGCTTGGGCCACCAGGGGCATTCCCGGTAAAGCTGCGGTCGCTGGCGATGGCCTCCAGTTTATCCGTCAGCGCCGCCTTCTGTGCCGATTTAAGCCCTGAGCTAAAGCCCACATGATTCAACCGGCCTTCGACGTCGTAGAGCCCCAGCAAGAGTGAACCCACTACTTTGCGTCCGCCAGCGCGTTTTTCCCCGTAACGAAATCCTCCGATCACGCAGTCCGCGGAGCGCATGCGTTTGATCTTTTGCATGCCGTCGCGATTGCCGGCTTGATATGGAAGATCAACGCGTTTGGCGATGACGCCATCGCTCCCGCCTCCCGCTGAATCGAGCCACCGCTTCGCGTCAGCGTAATTCCGGCTCGCCGGTGAAAGTCGGAAGACCTGATCGTTCTTGAAATGCCGTTTGGCGAACCGTTCGAGCGCCGGTCGCCTTTTCGTGAGCGGCAGCGTCACCAGATCGTTCGCGCCACAGCGAAGAAGATCGAACGCAAGGAATACTGCCGGTGTCTCGTCGGCGAGGCGCTTGATGCGGCTCGCCGCGGGATGAATTCGCTGTAACAGGTCGTCGAAGGAAAACCGTTCGCCGACCGGAATCACCAATTCGCCATCCAGCGTGAATTGCGTCTCACCAATGCCTTTCGCTACAATCACCACTTCGGGAAAATAGCGGGCAAGGTCGCGTCCGGACTTGGACTGCATCCGAACGCGGTCGCCGCGGCGGATCAGCAGGCAACGGAAGCCATCCCATTTCGGCTCATATTGCCACTCGGCTCCGCGCGGCAGGCTGTCGACCGAACGGGCCTCCATCGCGAGCACGACTGCCTCCTCCGCGCGAACTCCTGAACTGGAACTTTAACATGGGCGCCGGCTTTCTGTTCCAGAAGCGATCGGAGAGGCCTGTGGTCAAGAAATTGCTCGCCCGCTACCAAGCCAAGCGGGACTTTGAAAAGACGAGCGAGCCGCGCGGCACCAAGCCCGTCAAGGCTTCGAAACGCCTGCGTTTTGTCGTTCAGAAGCATGCAGCCTCTCGCCTGCATTACGATCTCCGTCTCGAAATCGACGGTGTTTTCAAATCGTGGGCGGTGACGAAAGGACCTTCGCTCGATCCCGCTGACAAGCGTCTTGCCGTCGAAGTCGAGGATCACCCGCTTGATTATGGTGATTTCGAAGGCACAATCCCGAAAGGCCAATATGGCGGCGGCACCGTGATGTTGTGGGACCATGGCTATTGGGAATGCGAAGAACCGCAGGAAAGCTACCGCAAGGGAAAGCTCGACTTTTCACTTGAGGGAGACAAGCTCACTGGAGGCTGGATTCTCACACGCATGCGGCCGCGTCATGGTGAGAAACGTACCAACTGGCTTCTGATCAAACATCGCGACGAAGCATCTCGCGAAGGCAAGAAAAACACCATTCTCGAAGACGATCGTTCGGTGGCCTCCGGTCGTTCCATGGCCGAGATTACGCAAGGAAAGGGCAAAGGCCCCAGACCCTTCCTGAGCGCCACTCGCGCGAGGCGGCCGGCCAAGGCAATATGGCGTTCAAAAAGTGCCGCTGCCTCTGCACCCGCGCCGGTTAAGCGCTCATCAGCCAAACCAGCCAAGCGCGGCAAGAACACGCCGTCCAGCGGACATCTTCCGGCATTCATAGCGCCGCAGCTGTGTACCTCGGTCGATCGTCCTCCTTCGGGAAATGCATGGGTCCACGAGATCAAGTTCGACGGTTACCGGATCCAGATGCGCGTCGCCGGCGGCCAGGTTACGCTCAAGACCCGCAAGGGTCTCGATTGGACAAGAAAGTTCCCGGCGATCGCGAGAGCCGCCGCTAGTCTGCCTGACTGCCTGATCGACGGTGAAATCGTGGCACTGGATCATCGCGGCTCGCCCGACTTCGCGGGATTGCAGGCAGCGTTGTCGGAGGAAAAGACCGATGACCTGATCTTCTATGCGTTCGATCTGATGTTTGAACGCGACATGGATCTTCGCCGGAAAGCACTAGGCGAACGAAAGCAGGCCCTGCAGAAACTGTTGGTGAAGACATTCGGAAAGAAGGAACAGGAGATCCGCTATGTCGAGCATTTTGAAAGTGGCGGCGATGCCGTGCTGAAGTCGGCCTGTCGTATGTCGCTTGAGGGCATCATTTCGAAGGAATTGAATACGCCCTATATATCCGGCCGGACTGCCCATTGGACCAAGGCCAAATGCCGGGCTGGGCACGAGGTCGTCATCGGCGGCTGGAACAGCAATGGCTCGACATTTCGCTCGCTGATGGCTGGAGTCTATCGGGGTAACCACCTTGTCTATGTCGGCAACATTGGCACGGGCTATGGCGGCGATAAGGTGAGCCGTCTCATACCGAGGCTGAAGCCGCTGGCCTCGGACGTTAATCCCTTCGGCGGGAAAGACGCACCCAGGAAGAAAACTGGCATGCACTGGCTCAAGCCTGCCCTCGTCGCCGAGATCGAATTCGCGGGCTGGACCGGGTCAGGCATGATCCGCCAAGCCGCCTTCAAGGGCTTGCGGGAGGATAGACCAGCCACAGAGGTGGAGGCCGAAACACCGGCCCCGCTCGAGACAGTCGAGGTCCCCAAACCTGTTACAAAGCGGGCAAGCGTTCGCAAGCCTGCAGCAAACGACGTCGTCATGGGCGTGCCGCTAAGCCGGCCAGACAAAGTGCTCTGGCCTGACGATGGCGAAGGGGCGATAACCAAACTGGAGCTCGCCGAATACTACGCGGAGGTCGGCGCATGGATGATGGGCCATTTGAAAGGCCGCCCCTGCTCCGTTATCCGCGCCCCTGATGGCATAGGCGGCGAACGCTTCTTTCAGCGGCACGCCATGAAAGGCGGCTCGAACCTGTTGGAGCAAGTGTCGGTCGGCGGCGACCGCAAACCATACATTCAAATCGATCGCATCGAGGGACTCGCAGCGGTAGCGCAGAGCGCCGGCGTTGAGCTTCATCCGTGGAATAATCAACCGGGCGACCCCGCTCTTCCCGGTCGCCTTGTGTTCGATCTAGACCCCGCGCCCGACGTTGAATTCGATCGGGTTATTGAGGCAGCCCTGGAGCTCAGGGATCGATTAGCGCGGCTTGGTTTGGTCTCTTTCTGCAAAACCACAGGCGGCAAAGGGTTGCATGTGGTGACGCCGTTGGCACGGCCACGAAAAGGCGAGAAGCTTGACTGGCCAACGGCAAAGAACTTTTCTCGCGATGTGTCCGCGGCCATGGCCTCGGACTCGCCCGATCGCTTCCTTGTCAACATGTCCAAAGCGAAGCGAACGGGAAAGATCTTCCTTGACTATCTTCGAAATGACCGTTTCTCGACCGCGGTCGCACCGCTGTCGCCGCGTGGCAGGCCGCATGCTCCCGTCTCGATGCCGCTGACATGGGCGCAGGTGCGCAGGGGTCTCAATCCGCTGAAGTACACGCTTAAATCGGTCCCCCAATTGCTGAAGAAATCAAAAGCGTGGAATGATTATTGCGAATGCGAACGGCCGCTTAGCGGGGCGATTTCGCAGTTAAAAAATGGCGTAATCAAGCTCGCTGCGTAGCAGCCGTCGCAACCTTCTTTATGTCGATCTCCCCGCGCAGCGGCCGTGATTCAGGATTTTGCGGTTCCGGGTTCCGCCATCTGGCGGTGTTGCTTGGCCAACCGCTCGGCTGGCGTCACATTGGCGACCGCCGACTGTATTTTGTTTTTGAGTCCACTAACAACATCGCCTTCGCCTTTCATCATCGCGTCGAAGCCGGTTTTGGCGACCATCGCGGCGTCATCCTTTGCTTCCGAGCCTACCTTGGTATCGAGCATATCAGCACGCGCGAAAAATTCGGTTTCGGTGGCGCCCGGCATCAGGCAGGTGACACTCACCTTGGTGTCGCGCAATTCTTCACGCAGTGCGAAGGAAAAGGAATTCAGATAGGACTTGGTCGCGTTGTAGACCGCCTGGAAACTGCCAGGCGTAAATCCGGCGATCGAGCCTGTGATCAGGATACGGCCTTGGTTGGCCTGGCGCATATCTCGGCCCACTTTATGGATCAGATAGGTCGTACCGGTTACGTTGGTATCGATGACTTCCCGGGCTCGCGGCCATTCCTGGTCGAGGAAGGCGTGGCCGAGCCCGCGACCGGCGTTGGCCATCAACACATTCACCGGTCTGCCCTTGGCCGCTGCGTAAAGCTGATCGACGCCTTCCGTGGTAGCGAGGTCGACGTGCAGGGCCTCAATGGCGCCGGCATCCTTTTCATTTCGAAGCTTCTGGGCCGCGTCGTGAATCTCGGGTTCGTCAGCAGCTATCAGCAAGTCATAGCCTTCCCGGGCACAGAGCCGCGCGAGTTCGAAGCCGATACCGGTTGAAGCTCCAGTCACGATAGCCAGTTGTCCAGCCATACGGCGTCTCCGATGACTCTAGATTGTTTCCGTCTTTAATGAACTCGGCACCGCAGCGTTCCTAACTTTCGTTTGGAACCGAGCGCGGGAAGGACACTTTATCTAAGTGGACTTACCTGGAGCACCCGTATGAAAGCCCTCACCTGGCATGGCAAAAGCGACGTCCGATGTGAATCGGTACCCGATCCAAAAATCCAGGACGGGCGCGATGCGATCATCAAGGTGACCGCCTGTGCCATTTGCGGTTCGGATTTGCACCTGTTCGACGGCATCATGCCAACCATGGAAAGAGGTGACGTGCTCGGCCATGAGACGATGGGCGAAGTAGTTGAGGTCGGCAAGGACAACAAGAAACTGAAAGTCGGCGACCGGGTCGTAGTGCCCTTTACGATCTCGTGCGGCGAATGCTTCTTTTGCAGGAAAGGCTTCTATTCGGGCTGCGAGCGCTCCAATCCAAATGCCAAGGAAGCCGAGAAGATGTGGGGCCATTCGCCTGCCGGTCTGTTCGGATACTCGCACATGCTTGGCGGCTTCGCAGGCGGCCAGGCGGAATACATGCGGGTTCCGTACGCGGATGTGGGCCCCTACAAGGTGCCGGAAGGCTTAACCGACGAACAGGTGCTGTTTCTGTCGGATATTTTTCCGACCGGCTACATGGCGGCCGATTTCTGCAATTTGAAAGGCGGCGAGACGGTTGCGGTGTGGGGCTGCGGCCCCGTCGGCCAGTTCGCAATCAAAAGTGCCTTCCTGCTCGGCGCAGATCGGGTGATTGCGATCGACACGGTGCCCGAGCGCTTGGCTCTGGCGCAACAGTCGGGAGCCACCACGCTCGATTTCATGAAAGAGGACATTTATGACCGCATCCAGGAATTGACGGAAGGCCGCGGCGCCGATGCCTGCATCGATGCAGTCGGCACGGAGCCCGAGACCAAAGCCAGCATGGATTCAGTCATGGATCGTATCAAAGTAGCGACATTCATGGGCACCGACCGGCCACATGTCCTGCGCCAAGCCATCCAATGCTGCCGCAACTTCGGTACGGTTTCGATCGTCGGCGTCTACGGCGGCATGCTGGACAAGATTCCAATGGGCAGCGCGATCAATCGAGGCCTCACCTTCAAAATGGCGCAGACACCGGTCCAGCATTACATGCCGAAGCTGATGGAGCGGATCGAAAAGGAAGAAATTGATCCATCCTTTGTCATCACGCACCGCGCCGCCCTTGAGGAAGGGCCGGAGCTCTACAAGATGTTCCGGGCGAAAAAGGACGGCTGTATCAAGGTCGTCATGAAGCCGTTCGGATAAGGAGGCCGTGGTTATGGCCAAGGCAAAATCCGTCAAGAACGAAATCGCCGGCAAAGCGAAGCGCCTTGTGGGTGAGGTTCTGGGTGACCAGAAACTTCACGACGAAGGCAATGCGCAGGAACGCCAGGGCCGCGAAGAGCGCAACGAGCCGGCCGACTTCAAGCCTTTTGGCAACCTCGACAAATTGACCTGAGGATGCGCAAATCCTTGGTCGCCGTCATGTCGACGCCAAAATCGAATTGGCTCGCAGCCGTCGAACTCGGTCTGGTCAGCAGCACATTCTCCACCATCGTCAGCCACCTATTTGCCGCTCGGATTGGACGCGACGCGGCGGTCGACTGGATGACGGTTGCAGCGATCCCGGCCCGTGACTGGGCCATCAGCACCGAGCCTTCCTGGAGCTCGATTTTAATCGGGATCGCATTCCATCAATGGGCCGATTTCTCCTGGGCGCTGGTGTTTTTCGGCGTGCTCGGGCGCTGGACCGCCGGGCTTCGGCCGCTGACGATTTTTTTGCTGGCGATGCCGTGGGCGGTATTCACGTCGGCGACTGAATGGCTCTTGCTGGTGCCACTGTTGCCATTCTGGCAGCCCCTCTTCACGCTGCAACAACCCTACTGGATAGGGTTGTTGGTCCATATGAGCTCGGCCGCAATGTATCCCGTTTTCAGCTGGCTGCGCTATCCACTCGGCCGCGCACCGAACACGACCGATGTCGTTACCGCCAAGGCCTGGGGCACGGCGGCACTGGCAACAATCGCCGTGCTGACAGGCCTGGCGATTTTCGCTTCGCTCGACCGCGAGTTGCCATGGATGGGCGCCGACCAGCAATCCGACCAGAATTATATGCGCCATATGACAACGCACCATGCCCAAGGAATCGAGTTGGCAAATCTCGCCGTCAGCCGTGCCCGCGACCCGCATCTTCGTTCACTTAGCATGCTGATGGTCGCGAGCCAAACTGGAGAAGTCAGAATTTTCGAGCGTTGGTGGCGCAGCTGGTTCGATGCGTCGATGCCGCTATGCTCGGCGTCCGAACTCGCGGCCATGCCAGATCTGCTTTCCGACGGTCAAATGCAGCAGATCAAATCGGCTGCGCCAGACCAATTCGATACCCTGTTCATCCATCTCATGAGCATCCATCACGCCGGCGCAGTGAAGATGGCCGATCAAGCCTGGCGTGGGCAAGGCGATCCTCGGCTCCGCGTTATGGCGCACGCGATCCGTCACGGACAGCAGGGCGAGATCTACCTCATGCACAGTGCCAGCGGGTTTGATGCGGTCTACGCCTCACTCCGGAATATGATCGCGGACAACGTCAATCGTTGATTCTTGCTAGTCCAGCCGGAATTGGAACCTATTCATCTGCACGCGATTGTCGCTTTTGTTCATAGCGAACGGTTCGCGGTGCGTATTCTGGTTCTGCTCGTGTGCATCTCGCGCCTTGAGGGACGCCAGCGGGAGGAGCGCCAGTTGCGGCTCGATCCTCCAATCGCGACGCTGCCGAGCGATGTCACCGCACACAAACCTAGGACACCACGGACTGCTCATGGACTCCGCCCTCTGGATAGCGTTCGTCGGGACGGTCATCGTGATGCAGATGCCTCCAGGGCCGGACAGCATGCTGGTGATGGCGCGCGGAATCGGACAAGGGCGTCTAGTTGCGCTGTTCACCGTGTTGGGGATGACAGCCGGTGCGGGCATGGTGCAACTGCCGTTGCTCGCGCTCGGTGTCTCGTCTCTCGTGAGAGCATCCCCGTTTGCATTCGCGATGCTTCAATGGTTAGGAGCTGCCTATCTCGTTTGGATAGGACTACGGCTAGTCTTCAGGACCAAGGACATGCCAGTCCAGCAGATCGTGCACGGAATTAGCCCGTTTGTAGCGGCCCGAGAAGGAATGATCGCCAACTTGATTAATCCTTGGCCCATTACGTTTATGGTCGCCTTCCTTCCGCAGTTCATAGATGCGCATGCCGGTTCCGTAGGTCTGCAACTCCTCGTGTTAGGCGCTACTCAGAAAATGACGGGTGCATTGGTGTTGGGCGCCTATGCCGTGGCATCTGGCAGCCTCGGTTCTTGGATCATGAAGCGACCTCGTGTGAGGCTCTGGCAACAGCGGGTCGCAGGCTTTTTCATCGTTGGTCTTGGCATTCGAATGGCTCTTGGTGGCGGTGCCAGCCGCTAGTTGGCCTGGAACTAGCCGCAACAGCCTTAGTCGCACGCCCATTATTGCGTTGAAACGACCGAATATGATGGAGCCGTCATCGACAGTGTTATCGAGCGACTAGCGAAAGACAAACTGCCGTCCCCTTGCCGGCGCCGGTCATTCCGGAAGGGAATGTGCTCATCCCGATCATCGACCGGGAGATCGAAACGCTGCCCCCAGTCCTCGGCGCGCCATTCGGCCTTCGGTTCTTCGATGCGGTCCTTCGAGGAGGCGACGAAGTTCCACCCAGATATAGCGCGGTCCGCTGAGCGGTGCGCCGCCGAGGATCATCAGCCGTACACCTCGTCCGCCGGCCGCGACGGTGATCCTGTCACCAGACCTGAAGACCATCGTCCAATCCCGGATATGGAGTCGAACTCTCCGGTGGGTCGCAGTCGGATGTCTTGCAGGTGAGGGCCGTGGGCATCGGGATTCCGGCGGAAACGCGTGACCCGGGGCGGGATCGCGACATGGAAACGTTATGGTGTGTGGCGAATTCGAACGCCTGCAGTCGCTGGTCGCGAAATCAGGAGGAAATCTCTCGATCGAAAGCGCCCGTCCCGTGGGCCAATACCCGCTAAAAGTCGTGGCGGATCTCGGGCATTCGCAAGTTCACGACGACGTCGCAACGATCCGTCATCTCACGCGCAAGTAAGAATTGCGGCGCTCGCGGCAAAGCTCGAGGCGCCCTCGCAAGAGACGCAGAGGGGACTTCCTCCGGCGCGATTCTACCCCCGACGCCGATGCGCGGCGCCTCGGCGCATTGCGACCGTTTCCGACCTGGCCGGCTGACGGAAGATCCGGCGCTGGCCGCGGGGCCCCGCCGGCCGCGCCGGGCGGCGCCGGGCCGGGCCCGGTCCGCCGCGGCGGGGTCTGCGGCCCGCACTAGTCTAGTTTCCAGAGGACTCGTGTCAAAGAATTCGATTTTTCAAGGATTCAATTTTCAAGGACTCGTTCTTCAAGGATTCGAAATTGACGCGCTTTCAAGGATTCAATTTTTAAGGACTCGATTTCAAGGATTCGAATTCACGAAGTTCGAGTCCTTGAAAACTCAAATCCTTGGAATTCGGTTTCCAAGGACTCGAATTCCCGAACCCCGCCGCCGGACGCCAGCGGCGGCACGCGCCGGGCCGGGCGGCGCGCCGGCCGCGCGCTAAAGGCGGGAAGCCGGGACCGACCGGTCGAACGGCCTCCGCGCATCGCCGCCCTGCTGGTCACTCGTCGGAGCCGCATGTCCGTGCGCTCGCGCGGCGGCAGCCGGTCGCGGGCGCGACGCGGGCCCCGGACCCGGCGAGACCAGATCGAATGCTTAAGATACCGGATGGCATCGCCTTCCGTGCATTCCTTAAGCCGGAATCCGAGGACGGCATGGCCAAGATAGGCCACGGCCTCTCCCCGAGAGGCGATTGCGAAGCGTTGGGCCATCGCGCTATGTCCGAGTCCGGCAACCTGCGGGAAGATGAACCACATCCAATGGCTTTGCTTCTGGCTGCGGCGCAATTCGGCGAGGACCCGCGCGTAGATTGGCGTCTGCGCATCGAGGAAGCGCTGGAGATCGAAGGCGTCCGTCATGGCGCGCTCCTTCCACGTTGGTTAACGAATGCGGCGAGCCGATCGAGAAGTGGACGCTGGCGCTCGAGAATCTTTGCATGGGCGGATGGCAGGTCGAACCACTGGCGCGATCTATCTCAGGAAAACTCTTCATCCGTCCGCCTTTCGGCGGCCATTCGATTTCGAAAGTGTTGCTTCTTATGGTCTGGACGTCGACATCGCCTTCGACGGCGAACGCAATCACCCGCTTGCCGCCACGCTGGCGAATCTCGCCGAGCGAATCCAGCGGCCCCAAGTGGGCGAGGCCGGTTTCCTCCATGAACTCGCGGCGCGCAGCAGCTTCGGCGTCCTCGCCTTCATCCATCTCGCCCTTGGGGATCGACCATGCCCCTTCATCCTTCTTGCGCCAGTAGGGGCCGCCTGGATGCACCAGGAGCACCTCCAGGTCTTCACCGGCTCGCCGGTACATTAAGATCCCCGCACTCGGTACGGACCGGCGCCGGGATTTCAGGTCAGACAACGATGCCTTCCGCGTCGCTGCCGACTTCCGGTAACAAGGACGACAGGTCAGGCACTTCGAGGTCGGGTACCTCGGTCAGCAGCCGGGCGGAGCGGCCGCGCCGGCGCACCCAGACGGTCGCGCAGCCGAGCCGCCGTGCGGGCGAGATTTCTGTGACGCCCTCTGCGACATGGGCGACCTGATGCCCTTTTACCCCGAGACGCCCGAGCGCCAGCTCGAAGATGGCCTGGTCCGGCTTGTAGCACCGCGCTGCCTGCGCCGTGACGACGCAATCGAAGAAGACACCGAGCTGCGGCACGGTGGTCTTGAACAGGTCGTCGTCAATGTTGGAGATTATAGCGAGCCTGTAGCGCGCCTCGAGGGCGCGTAGCGCGCGCACGGTGTCGGGGAACGGTCGCCATGACGCGACCGATACCGCGAGCTCCTCTCGCTCAGCGTACCCGACTGGGAAGCCGAAGCGCCGCCCGAAGCGCTCGACCACGTCGGCAAGCACCGTGCGATACGACCTGTAGGGCGGCTCACACAGCGGTGCCTCGATGTCTTGGAAGGTCGCGACGATTTCGTCGTCCGACTGGGCAATCCCATATCGTGCCAGCAACGGCCTCAGCACGTCGATCACGCCCGCTTCCCAGTCGATCAGCGTGCCGTAGCAATCAAAGGTGAGGGTGGTGACGCGGGTGAGATCGAGGGGAGACCCTGACACTTTGCTGGTTCCTACACTGGGAGCGCGAGCTCTCCGAAGAGATTTCGCTAGAGTCGGGGTCCAAACAGACAGCCTGTCTTACCGGAATTAAGCATTTATATCGCCCGGAGCCGTGAGTGATATGGTGGGCGTGGGCTTCATAGTTTAAGCGCGATTTGCGCTGGATCGTCGGTATCCTCCCCGACAAACCCGGAGACTGACACGCCGAGCAGTCTGACGGGTTTCTTCATCGGGAAGAGTGCTATCAACAATTCGGTTATCACGTTCGCCAACTCCTCGCGGCGCACGACCGGAGCGACAACCGTTCGGCTCCTTGAGATCAACTCGAAGTCGGCGAATTTCACCTTGAGCGTCACCGTCCGGCCGCGCGTGCCCTTATTCTCGCAATGGCGCCAGACCTTGTCGATCAACGGCTGCAGTTCCGACACCATCGCCTCGAACTCGGTGAGGTCGGTGAAGAATGTATTTTCGGCACCGACGGATTTCCGGATTCTGTCGGGCCGAACTTCGCAGTTATCGATGCCGCGCGAGATCCAGAAGTAGTAGCTGCCGGCCTTGCCGAAATTCGCCTGCATGAATTCGAGGGACTGGTTGCGCATGTCGAGGCCGGTGTGGAGACCGAGAGAGTTCATCTTCGCGCTGGTCGCCGGCCCGATACCGTGGAATTTGCCGACCGGCAGCGTCTCGACGAACGCTGCCCCCATCTCCGGCGTGATGACGTACTGGCCGTTCGGTTTGCGGTGGTCGGAAGCGAGCTTCGCCAGGAACTTGTTGTAGGAGATGCCGGCCGAGGCGTTGAGGCCGGTCACCTCCTTGATCTTCGCGCGGATCGCGAGCGCGACGTCGCGCGCCAGCGGAATTCCCCGCAGGTTCTCCGTGACGTCGAGATAGGCTTCGTCGAGCGATAGCGGCTCGATGATCGGCGTGTGCTCGGCGAATATCTCGCGGATCTGCTGCGATACCGCCTTGTAGACCTCGAAGCGCGGCTTGACGAAGATCAGGTCCGGACACTGCCTTTTGGCCGTCACCGACGGCATCGCCGACCTGACGCCGAACTTGCGGGCTTCGTAGCTGGCTGCCGCCACGACGCCGCGCTCGCGGGATCCGCCGACGGCGACCGGCTTGCCGCGGAGATCCGGATTGTCCCGCTGCTCGACCGACGCGTAGAAGGCGTCCATGTCGACGTGAATGATCTTCCGCTGACGGGTTTCGTCCATTGCACTCCAGTGATTTGCGGCCGCCTCGAGCGGACCTTGACAAATCGGCCTGCTTTAGAACAAAGATAGAACATCTCCGGCGCAGCGGCAACCGACTGCGCGTGGCATGGCGCTCTTGCGTGTGATCCAGGAAGGCCCAAGGGCGCTGCGGATGAAACGGCCGGATCTACCTATCTATTATTACCACGACCATTTCGTCGAGATGCTCGCGTTCGTCAGAGCTACCTACGGCTCGATCCTGACGGATGAGCACGAGGCCTTCGTCACGCGTTTCCAGCATCTTTCCAAGGATGCGCAATGCCTGCTGATCCGGATGGTCAATCGGCGGGGTACGATCTTCAATCGGTCGCTCTTCAGGTACGCTGAGATTTCGGATCTGGAACGCGCGGTCGACGACCTATTGGCGTGCGGCCAAGCGCGATTTCTCAGGGACGAGGACTATTCCGCGTTCCTGGCGTGCCTGCCAAAGGACGTCCTGCTCTCCGGTGCGAAGGCGGCGGGCCGGACGGACGTCCGCGTCTCATGGCCGAAAGCGAAGCTGGCCGATTATTTTTTGGCGCAGGTTCCTTTTGAGGTCGCCGCCGAGCATTGTACCGCGTCGAAGTTCATCGCGTTGGACGACATTCGGCCGCTCGAGTTCCTGCTTTACCTCTACTTCGGCAAGACCGAGAACGACTTGAAGAACTTCGCGCTGCGTGATCTGGGAATCATGCGGACCAACAAGGCCACTTCGTTCAAGGCCCGTTTCACGGATGGCGACGAGGCACGGGCTTGCTTTCATTATAGCCGCCTCCTCGATCGGCTCGAAGTCAAATCGTTGACCATCTACCAGGATGCAGTCACCGACATCTTCGGCGGGCCCGGTTGCTCTAGCGATTATGCCGCTGATCTCCGCAGTCGCGCCGCCTGGCTGGTCGGTCAGTTTTTCGAGAAGAGGGCTGAAACGGATCTCGCCAGGCAGCTTTATCGTGCGGATTCGTCGCCGGAATGCAATGAGCGGTTGGTCCGCCTGCTTTACGGCGCCGGAGATAAGGAGGACGCGGAAGATCTGCTGCGGCGGATGATCGACGATCCGGCCAGCGACGGCGAATTTGTCTTCGCTACTGATTTCTATTCTCGGAAATTCGGCGGTCGCCGGACTGGATCGTGCACCGATCTGCTTCGCGCGGGAGTCACTCTCACGGTCGATGACGTTTTCCGCGGCAACCCGGAAGGGGGTGTCGCCGGTGTGATGCGCCGCCGGGGCTACCGGGTTTTCTTCGCGGAAAATACACTTTGGCATTCGCTGTTCGGGTTGCTGTTTTGGGACGAGCTTTTCGAGTCCGAGCTGCTTCCCAGCAGTTTCGATTGGGTGCCTCATTGCCTCAAGGACCGAAGCTTCGCGCGTCGGTTTGCCGCCCAGATTGACGACAAGCTGGATGCCGTTCGATCCGGAAGTGCTCTCAATCTGCTGCTACGCCCGCTTGCGGCAAACTGGGGCCGTCCGAACGGCATCTTCGCCTGGGATCATGTCGACGTCGACGCGTTGCGGCTGCTGCTGTCGGGAACCAGCGGGGAAGGAATCGCGACGATCGTCCGCTCGTTATGCCAGAACTTTCGCGACATGCGGGACGGATTCCCGGATCTCATGCTGGAGAAGGACGGCACCGTCTCATTCATGGAGATTAAAGCCGAGGGCGACGTTATCCGACGCAATCAACTCACGCGGTTGAAACAGCTTGGGAACGCCGGCATCCGTGCGGAAATCGGGAGGGTCGATTACCGCTTCGACCCCGAGCAGGATTATGTCGTGGTCGACGTGGAGACGACCGGCAGTTGGGCGGCGGGGGATCGGATAACGGAAATCGGCGCGGTTAAAGTTCGCAACCATCAGGTCGTCGACGAATGGCATTCCCTGTTGAATCCGCAGCGGACCATTCCGGCAAGAATAACGCAGATCACGAACATCACGAACGAGATGGTTCGCGATGCGCCGATATTCGCGGAAGTCGCGGACAGCTTCATGCAGTTCATGGGCGACGGTATCTTCGTCGCGCACAACGTCAATTTCGACTACTGTTTCATCAGCTACGAATATGAACGGCTTGAGCGCCGCTTTCGTTTTCCGAAGCTATGCACCGTCGCAGGAATGCGTCGGCGCTATCCGGGGCATAAGTCATATAGCCTTGGAAAACTCTGTGAATTCTACGGGATCGAACTCAAAACGCACCACCGTGCGCTGTGCGATGCCCGTGCAACGGGCCATCTTCTAAACCTTATCAATCAAAAGCGTGAAGCAGCCCTGCCGTCAGCACTTGAAGACGCGGCCTAAGGGCGAGAATCTATAAATTTGGAGCGGCCGGTGGACGTGCGCTTACTATTACAGAGCCGGCAAGGCGCGAAACCGGGACGACGGTAGCCGAACCCGCGCGGCGTCGCCGGCCGCGACCGGTCCGCCGGACCGTACCACGCCCAGCACCCCACATTTGAACGGAGGGCCCGTTTCATCCGACGAGAGCACCTGCCGTTTTAAGCCCGCCTGGAAACGGTCGATGAGGACACACGGCGTCCGGAGGCCGGTCAGCTCGATCATCGCCATGGGTCCGAGCTCAATCAGCGTCCCGAGCGGCATCCGCTCGAGGTCCAGGCCGGTTGTCGTGATATTCTCGCCCAGGTCACCCGCTGCGACCTCGAAGCCCGCTTCCGAGAGGGATCTAAAGAGCTCGGACGGGATCAAGTGGACCTGTCTGAGATTGGGTACGCGGGGCCGGCGGCGGGCCAGATAACGGTGTCGGACAAATGAACCTGCGTGTGCGTCGCCTTCGACGCCATGGCCTTCCAACAGCACGATCCGATCCCGAGTTTGCTTGCTGAAGCGGTGACCGCCATCGGCGGCGACCGCGACCACAGTGCCCTCCAATGAGAGCGCGTCCTGCTGCGTCATCAGGCCGCCCGGGCGAGCGAGCGCCGCTTCTGACGGAGGTATCGCGTGATTTCCGGAAGAGGCATCGCGTTGAGGACGCGGTCGGCGGGGACACCGCCCTTGCGCGCCATCGCGACGCCCCAGTGCATGTGGTCGAGCTCGGGGATCGAGTGCGCGTCCGGATTGATGCTGAGCATGCAGCCGAACTCAAGGGCGGCCTGGTGCCAGCGCCAATCCAGATCGAGCCGCCATGGATGAGCGTTGATCTCGACAACGACGTCATGCTTGGCGCAGGCACGCAGCACTTTCTCGATGTCGATTTCGTAGCCTGGCCGCCGCTGGAGCTGGCGCCCGGTCATGTGTCCGATGATGTTAGTATGAGGATGCGAGATGGCCCGAAGCAGGCGCAAAGTCTGTGCTTTACCGTCCAATTTGAATCGGCCATGGATGCTCGCGACCACAAAATCGAAGCCTTCCAACACGTCGTTTTCATAATCGAGCGATCCGTCCGCCAAAATGTCGGACTCGATGCCTTTGAGGATCCGAAAATCTTTGCCGAAGCGCTTGTTCAAGCGGTCCGCTTCCCGGTGCTGCTGCGCGATCTCGTCGACCGAGAGACCACCGGCGTAGTGCGCGGACTTTGAATGGTCGGCGACGCCGAAATACTCAAAACCGCGCTGACGCGTAGCTTTGGCCATTGCCTCCAGGGTCTCGGTGCCGTCGGAGGCATCCGTGTGGCAGTGAAGGATCCCGCGCAGGTCCTGGTCGTTAACGAGCTTCGGCAACTTGCCCTTCAGAGCAAGCTCGACCTCGCCGCGCCCCTCCCGGAGTTCGGGATCGATGAAGGGCAGGCCGAGGGCGCGATAGATCTCGGTTTCGTCGCCGGCGATCAGGGAGCGGCCCTTGTGCAAGCCGTCGGCCTCTAACCGCATTTCCTTCTCGGCAGCCAACGCCTGGAGCTGGGCAACGTGAGCGGCAGAGCCGGTGGCGAAGAGAAGGGCAGCGCCGAAGTGCTTTCGGTCGGTCAAGCGGATCTGCAATCCATCGGCCAGGGACGCCTTCGACGTTTTGGCTACCTTGGGCGCTTCTGCGACGATCATGAGTTCACCGACGAGTTCGCAGCCTCGGCGGAAGTCGCCTGCGACTGCAACGCGCTTGAGCTCGGGCCGGGCCTTACGGAGCGAATCCTTGGCGTGCGCGAGAAGAGCGGCGGCTCGATGCAGGTGGAGGCGACCTTCTCCGTTTTTTGCGATGGCCAAGTTCTGTAGGATCTTGGTCTGCAGCGCAGCGCCTAATCCTTTGGCCTTCTTGACGCGATCGTCTTTGGCCGCGGCTTCCAGCTCGGCGAGCGAGGCGATGCCGAGATCCTTGTAGAGACGCAGCACTTTTTCGGGGCGGAGACCTGGCACGGCAAGCAACTCGAGCACTCCCTCGGGGATCTCCTTCCGGAGCTTTTCAAGACTCGGATGAGTACCCGATTTGCTAAGCTTGGTGATGATGTCAGCTATGGCATCGCCGACCCCGGGTATCTCCGTAAGCCGGTCTTCGGCGACGAGCACATGCAGAGGTACAGCGAGCGCCGTCAAACTATCGGCGGCGCGCCCATAGGCTTTGGCCCTATAGGGGTTGCCGCCGCGCAACGCGGTTCGCTGCGCGTACTCTCGCAGGAGACTTGCTATGGCGCGAGCGTCGAGGGAGGGCACTCAACGAGCCTCCCGTCCGGCGTTCTGGCGCCTCGGCGGGTCAAAGCGACCTTGAACAGTCGAACCGACATCCGCCCCACCTTCGACGGATCGCTCAAGCTTCTGCGCTACCCGGAAGTCCTCGAGATGCTGCGTGTTCGGGCTATAAGCGGCTTCTTTCTTGAGCAGATTATAGATGCGGCCGGCCATTAGCTGCAGACGCTTCATCCTGCCATGCGGCATTGATCGCGCCTTGCCAAGAGCTCGGACGGCGTACGCCCGGAAGTAGTCAAATGCGTCCGACATATTGATAAAACGCCAGCTCTGACCTTTAGTTCTGTCGGCGGTCGTGAGAATCGTAGGCGGCCTGCTCCGGGGTTCACGCCCGGAACTGGCGGGAGCCCGCGGTCGGCGGCTCGTTTGGAACCCCTCACCGCGGGAGCTTGGCGTCCTCCGGCATTGCAGAAAGTCGGCGCGCTGAGGTGTATCCAAGGCCCGCTGCGCTACTGTGCTGCTTCGAACGATCTCTGCCGCGGAATCAGCGTCGTCCCGTCTCCTCCGCCGTTGCTCGGCGCTCGATTGCTCTGCAGAATGGAAGCGATATGGCTGCGCTGAAAACCACCTCCGGAAGATCGACAACGAGCGCGGGCGTTCTGGCCTACCGGAAAGGCGCTCGCGGGCTCGAGGTCCTGCTCGTTCACCCCGGCGGTCCGTTCTGGCGCAAGAAAGATGGTGGTGCCTGGTCTATTCCGAAGGGCGAAATGGATGGCGCTGATGCTCCAGAACAGGTCGCGCGGCGTGAGTTTGCCGAGGAGCTCGGCCCGAGCGCTTCGATTGGTCCACTCCGGCCGCTGGGGGAGATCCGACAGCGAGGAGGGAAGCGCGTCGTCGCATTCGCTGGCGAGGGCGATTTTGACCCGGCGGCGCTGACCAGCAATACCTTCGAGATCGAATGGCCGCCACGAAGCGGTCGACGGCAGAGCTTTCCCGAAGTCGACCGCGCGGAATGGTTCAATATCGAGTTCGCGCGGACGAAGATGCTGTCCGGGCAGGTAGAGCTTCTCGATCGTCTTGTGGCGATCGCGGTTGAGAGCGCCGGGAAATGACGTTCAGGATTGGAATCATTTCGGACACGCACGGCCTGTTGAGGCCCGAGGCGGAACGAGGCCTGGCGGGCGTCGATCACATCATTCATGCCGGCGACATCGGGCGCCCCGAGATCGTCGACGCGCTTCGCCGGATCGCGCCTGTCACGGCCATCCGTGGAAACGTGGACAGCGGCGAGTGGGCCCACCAATATCCCGACACGAAACTCGTGCGCCTGGCGGGAAAGTCGATCTATGTTCTGCACGACCTGAAGACGCTGCAGGCCGATCCCGGCGTCGACGTCATCATCTCTGGGCATTCCCACGTGCCGAAGATCGACACCGTCGGCGGGGTGCTTTACCTCAATCCCGGCAGCGCGGGACGGCGGCGCTTCAAGCTGCCTATCACGCTTGCGACGCTTGAAGTCACGCCTGCGGGCATGCGACCGGCAATCCACGACCTTGGAGGCAGCTAGACTCGCTATCGCGGCAGGGAATTCACAGCGGAGAGGCGAATGCATAAATTCGTTCCGTCCGCCGGCTACGCAGAAACGCTATTTGCGCGGACGTTCTCGCTCGCGCACGACATCCCTCGCCCGCTTGTCGGTCCGGAGCCCGAGATAGACCGGCTGGCGCAGTTCGCCCTTGCTCGTCCACTCTGCGAATTTGACCTCGGCAACTAGCGAGGGCTTGACCCAGGTCGTGTTGGCCTCGTCCTTCACTTTGGCAGGAAAGGGTGACTTCGAGGCCGTCAGCTTCACGAGCTTGACATGGAGGTCTTCCAGGACCTTGTGGCTGAAGCCGGTGCCGACATGACCGATGTAGCGCCATGCGTCGCCTTCCCGCACGGCGAGGACCAGGGCGCCGAAGAACGACCTGGTGCGCCTGGGCGCCGTGAAGCCGGCGATCACCACTTCCTGTCGCTTTGCCGTCTTGATCTTCAGCCAATCCGGGGTCCGGCTTCCGGACGCATAAACGCTGTCGGCGCGCTTGGCCATGATCCCTTCGAGGCCCTTCCGCTCGGCCTCGGTGAAGAATTTCGTACCGTCCCCTTTGCGGTGAGCGCTGAAGGCGATCAGCTTGTCGCGCGGCAAAATCGCCTTCAGCCGCTTCTTACGCTCAAGGAGAGGCTGCCTGCGCAAGTCCGCTGCGTTCTCGAACATGAGGTCGAAGGCGCAATACAGCAGCTTTGCTTCATGGCGCAGCGCGTTTTGAAGCAGCTGGAAATGCGAGACGCCGTCCTTCCGATCGCGACGAGTTCGCCGTCGATCACGGCGTCGCCCTTCACGCCCTCCAGCGCTTTGGCGACCTCGATATAGCTGTGGCTGATGATCTTGCCGTTGCGGCTGTAGAGTGCAACCTTGCCCCGCCGGATTTCCGCGATCATCCGGAAGCCGTCATACTTGTCCTCGAAAACCCAGCCGGTGTCGTCGAACGGCGCGTCGGTGAGCGTAGCGAGCATCGGCTGCAGGCGCTTGGGCAGGATCAACGTCCGGCTCATTCGCGGGACAATCCTTCAGAACTCGTTGCGTAAGGCATGGACGTCCTTCAAGGATTAGGGAACGCTCCAGGGCTGCGCCATGTTCCGTCATGCGCCGGACAACAAGGGCGCGGGCGTTCATGATCCAGGAGGGCGGCGAGACAGATGGCTAGAAGACTAAACCTACCAGACGTCGCTGGGCTGCTTCGACCAGGCGATCACTGCTTCGTTGATGAGGCGGCCTTACGCCTTTCCGTGAAGTTCCACTGGCTCAGAGCGCCCCTTTCAGACATTCGCCACAAAGCTCGGCGACACCTCGGCGGCGCAGCTTGAGGCTATCGTGACCCGCTACTCACTGGATGAACTACGTCAGCGTTATATTATTGAGGGTAGGCCGCTGGAGGCGAGCCTCGAAGAAATCCTGCGCGCCGACACCCGAGCGGGAGCGCGCGCTATCCTTGCTTCGATTGAAAAGCGCCGCTTTGAAAACCGGTCTGAAGGGCAGCGGCTTCGCAAGATGCTGCGCTTTGAGACGCTTTTGTGGGATGAGGGGCAGGATGCCGTTGCGGGCGTCGACGAGGCCGGAATGAGCCCGCTTGCGGGACCCGTCGCCGCTGCCGCGGTTATCCTAAAGCCCGGCACGCGCATCGCCGGTATCGACGACTCGAAAAAGCTGGATGCGAATTCGCGTGAGGCTCTTGCGAAGGAAATCAAAGAAAAGGCGGCTTCATGGTCTGTCGCGTTTGTCGAAGTCGAGGAGATAGACACCATCAACATCTACTGGGCGGGCGTTCTCGCGATGCGGCGGGCTGTTGAAGGCCTGGGAGTAGTCCCGCAGCATCTCCTGATCGACGCGAAACGTTTGAAAGAGATAGCGATCCCGCAGCAGGCGATTATCAAGGGTGACGCGAAATCCGCCAGTATCGCGGCTGCTTCCATTCTAGCGAAGGTCTCGCGCGATGCGCTGATGCGAACGCTCGACACGCGTCATCCCGGTTACGGCTTCGCCGATCACAAGGGTTATCCTGTTCGCGCTCACTACAATGCCTTAGCTCAGCTGGGTGCGTGCCCTGCTCATAGACGTTCGTTTGGCCCTGTGCGCGAGGTCCTTGGCTTGCCGCCGCTACCGCCCTGGCCCGTGGCATCGGAACGCGCCAGTGCCACGTCAGGGCCTGAGGCATAAGGCCTGCAGCCACCGAGTTGCACGGAAACGCGGCGCCGGATCTGCCGTATAGTTCGTTCACTCTTTCTGTTTTTCTTGTGCGCTCCTTCCATCGGAGCTTTTAGAGCGTTCTTCGAAGCGATCAGCGCCCTTAGCTAGATCGTGTCCCGTCTTGCTCTCGTTTTTCGCTTCGTCCTTAGCAGTTGCCTCGCGCAAGCCTTCAGCGGCCCGTTCCCCCGCTTTTGATGATTTTCGCTCGTTGTTCATTTGATTTCCTTCCCTGATAAACACGGTTCTCCAAGAATACTTTCTTGTCTATCCCAGCAAAAATTTCCAATCAGCTCGCTCGGACATTGTTCCAGTTCCGTTTGAGGCTCGTGGCCTCCCGGCGTAATGGAGTCGCTAAACAGCGGAAAACCCGCCATCGAAGATTACAAGCAGCATCTCCCCTAAGACACTGGCTGGGGCAAAATCGGAGTCGAATGGGCCAAGGTCGATTTCCGCTTTGGCACTCAATGCAGACCACGGCCCATCTTGGCGGCCGTCCTCTTCGAACGTCACGTCGCTGATCTGATCGGCTCTTCCTTGACGCCGCGGGCGACGATCCGCAGCGCCCCGTCCGGCAGCGGCCGCTTCAGCTTGAGAGCCTCATCCGGAGTGGCCGTCATCCAGGTCTCGACCTCATCGGCCGTCGTCAGGATGACCGGCATTGCCTTGGGGTGGACAGCGCCGACCTCGGCGTTCGCCTCCGTCGTGAGGAAGGCGTACAAGTCGTTGGTGGTCTCGCCCTCCTTAACCTTGCGCATGGAGGTCCAGTTGGTCCAGATGCCGGCGAAGCAGGCAAGCGGGCGGGCCTCGTTGAGCGCGAACCAGATGTCACCGCCCTCGGCCTTGTTGAACTCACTGAAGGAATTAAACGGCACCACGCAGCGGTTCTCGACTCCTAGCCAACGCGTCCAGTGTTTGCTGTTTAAATTGCGGATGTTGGTCGTGCCGCCGTCCGGCTCCATGCGAAGCAGTTCCTTGAAGTCGACGGTCTTGCCTTGGCCTGCAGCTTTTCGGCACGCTTTTTGGTGGCGTCCATCAACGCCTTCGATGACGATGGCATGCCCCACCGCGCCGTGGCGAGCTCGCGACCGTCGGCACTGTTGCGCTCGATCGGCGCCTTGTAGTCGGGAACACGCCCGGCATCGGCGCCAGGTTGCCAACGTATCGGTTAACGACGCGAAAGAGCGCGCTGATGGCGGCCTGGTTGGTCGTGATCGAATACAGATTGCACATCGTTCAGGCTTCGGTTCGAGGATGGCGCGGCTGCCACCCTAATTGTAACAGAGTCGCTGATGGGCGCCGGCCCGCCTTGGCGCATTTGCGGCAGCGCAGCCGGCTCGCGAGGTCGTGGACGAAGGTCGTCGGCGGATGTTTCATGGCTGCGAGGTCGACGTCGCTGGGCGTCTTGCACCGCGCGCAGCGGATCTCCAACCAGGAAAAGCCGGCGTTGACGGCCTGGTCGATCGTCGGTGACGGATCGATCGGCTCGCCGTCCGACCACATCCGCTCGTTCCAGCTTTCGCAGAGCAGCTTGTCGGCCTGCTGAGGCATTGCCTCGCCCTTGGCCCGCATCTCCGCCGACTGGGCGGCCAGGATGTTGGTCATCGCGCGCGCCTTACAGTCTTGAAGCGATGTCGCCATCCGTGGGAGGGCGCTACGTTGGGGTCGTCGATGCCGAGACCGCGGACCCATTCGGCAAGTTTGTTGCCCACGCTTGCATAAATCGGGTTGACACGATCCTTCTTCCGCTGTCTCGCGAGCGAGTAGAAAAGTGGCGCTCCCTTGGGACGGGACCCAACGTATTTTAGGAAACCTTGATCGATGAGGTGAGGATGAAGCGGGACGATCCTCGTCTTCGTATCCTTCACCGAACCCGCCTCCGGGGTGATCCGGATGCACGGAAGACCGAGGACCAAGAAAACGTCGTTCACCCGCAGCTGCGTCATCTCGTTGACGCGCCCGCCGGTGTACGCACAGAGCCACGGCACCCATCGGCGGGCCGCGACGTTTTCGGGCGTCATCAGGCGACTGACCGGCGCGAGCGTCGCGGCAAGGATGAGGCTCGCCTCAGCATCGTTGAAGCCACGTTTCCGTTGCGGCGTTCGCGCCGTAGGCTCGACGAAGATTTCCGCGGCGGGGTTGGCAGGAAGCTTCTTGTTGCGCCGCGCCCAGCCGAAGAAGGATTTCAACGCGGCGGCATACCCCTCTTTGACGGTCTTCCTCGACTTGCTCTTCTTGAGCTCGTCGATCCACTCCGCGAGGTGCACTTCGGTCACCGCCGACATGTCGTCCGTTCCCATGCGCGCGACCAAGCCGTCCAGGATGCCTTTGTACTTCTTCCGCGTGCTCCGCGATACTTGGCGATCGGCGACGAACTCTTCCCATAGTTTCGCCAGCCGCTGCTCGTCGGACATGGGAGTCCATTCGGGAAATCTGTCGGCGCTCCGGTCGGGGCTGAAGTCGCCTCGTGCGTTGCGCGCCAATACGCTCTCAGCTTGGGTTTTCGCCTCGAGATACTCTTTGACGAATGAGTCGAAGGTTGTGGGCGCAAGCGTCAGATTCTTGCTTTCGAGGAAAGCCCGGACTTGGTCGCCGAACAGGAAGCGGCGGTGCTGAGCGGGCGTTAGGGGTGAACAGCGAAGCAGGCGAAGTAAGCCAGCGATCAAAATTGAATCGTCTCGACCAAAGACAAACCTTCGTGCTTGATGGTAGCTGGGTGGTAGCTAAGAAGGTCCCCTCTTCCGAAGGTGCTCTCTAACTGTCTGATCTTGTTGGTACAGTTGGGTGGGCTCGAACCACCGACCTCCTGTTCCACAGACAGGCGCTCTAACCAACTGAGCTACAACTGCATCTCTCACGCGAGGTCCTCAAAAAGGGGGCCTGCGAATGGGCCGGAAACTAGGTGCAACGCCTCGCTTTGGCAAGGCCGCGAAGCGTCTGATTATAGTCGTCCCGAGGGCATTTTGCGTTCAATTGACGGGCCCCTCGGCCAAGCCCCGGCAGCCTGCCAAAATCACCCCGCGCAGCAAAAAGCCCGGGTCGCTTGGCCCGGGCTTTTCGTGATTAATAGCTGAAACTGTCAGGCGGCCGGCTTGTAGAGCTTCGAGGCCGAGGCCTTGATCGGCTCGACGGTCTCGGTCGCGACCTTCTGGCCGAGTTCGGCGAGCTCCTTGGCTTGCGCCGTGAGGGTCTCGTACTGCTTGCGGGCATGCGAGGTCCACAGCTCCATCGCCGCCGCCGGCGTCTTCACGCCGAACAGCTCCTGCGCGAAATCGAGCTCAGCAGAGGTGTTGGCCTTGAAGAACTCGATCAGCTTGGCGTTGTACTCGCTGGCGCCCTTGCTGGCCGAGGTGAACACGGCCTCGATGGTGCCGTTATGGGTTTCGGCCGCATCCTTGAACTTGGCGTAGCTGTCGCGAGCCTGCGAAACGCCCTTTTCGGCAAGCGCGCGCATCTGCTCGGGGACTTCGAAGGGAATGATGGAGGCAGAGAAGGGATCGGTGGAGCTGGTCACGGCTTGCATCCTTCACAATGGGGTTAAACACTGTTCCCCCTCGCGGACGCCGGGCAGGTAATCAGCCGGGACGCCGAAGGGATCACGTACTCACACACACACTCACGGAAAGTGCCCATTCGCGGGCTCGCCCAATACGCACCCATATCGTGTCAAATTTGTGCATTGCACTGCAATTTCTGGTGCGTCGCCACAAATTTAACGCGGCATGCGGGTTCCAACAGGCGATCCAGCGGTAGCTCCCGCCAGTGGCGGCCGGTCAGGCTTTCGGCCTGGCCGCGTCCATGGCGGCCTTGCCGACGACCTGGCTCATTTCGCTGGCCTGCTCCGCCAGCGAGCGCATCTGCGCCTGCACATATTCGCCATGCAGCCGCATCACCTCGGGTAGGTCCTTGGCCTTCAGAAGTGACTGCGCGTGATCGAGCGAGGCCTGCATGTTCCTCTCGGCATAGGTGATCGCCTTGCCGCTGACATCCTTGGCGCCCGCGCGAACCGTGGCGTTGCGCTCCTCGATGGTATCGGCGGTGGTCTGCGCGGCGGTGACGAATTTCTCAAAAGCCTTGCGGGCCTGCTCGACGCTCGCTTCCGCCATCGATCGCATTTCCTTGGGTATCTCGAATCGGTCTCGCACTTCGTCACTCATGGTGCGTTCCTTTGCATTGGCAGGGATTGCGTCCGGATACGTCAGGGGGCCGCTCCGGGGACGGATGCGGCGCCGGGGAGGTTCCTCTTTGAACCCGTGACGGCCGTTTGCAACCACCCAACGCCGCGGCCGGCCAAAGGGTCCCGCCGGGTTAAGGTTATCCGCTGCTTAATTTCCGCCAACCTGCCGGGCCGTGGACCTGCCGCTGCCGGCTTGCGATAGTAATGTTCCCTTAACGCTGTCGGCATCTGGCTGCCGATCCTGATGCTGGGCGGTCATGTGGTTGCGATGAAGGATGGGGAATTTCAGTGGCTGGCCTTGAGCGATCCCCGATTGGCGGCTTACGCGGCGAGCCCCCTGCCCGCATGGCTGTGGACCGCCGACGGCACGCGGATCCTGTGGGCCAATCCGGCCGGCGTCCGCGTGTTGGGCGCAGCGAGTGCTGCAGCCCTTGCCGAAAAAACCTTCGGGCCGGCCGACCGGCACCGGCGGCAGATTGCACGGCTCGCAGGCCGGTTGCTCGCCAACGGCGCCATCCGGCTAGAACGCTTGCAGGGATTTGGCGCGGCGCCCGGCGGGCTTGCGACCTGCGGCGCTTCGCGGTTCGACTTTCCCAACGGCAGCCACGGCGTTCTGATCGCCGCCGGCAACATCGCGCTGATCGCGCCGCGACCGGCGCAGGCGCAGTCCGATAACGAGATGCAGCCAGCCACCGCGGCATCAGAGCCAGTCTTGTCAGAGCCAGTTTTGCAGCCGAGCGCACCCGTCATGGAGCAACCGGTCGTGCCGCAACCGGCTCCCGACTACCCGCAGCCGGCACCATCGGGCGAAGCGCCCGCCGGGTTTGCGTTGTTCGATGCGTTTACCGAACCTGTCGCCGCAGACGAACCACCCGCGACTGAGACCATTGCGCGCGCGCCACCACCTGCCATCGAAGCGTTTGCCGGCCAGCCGCAGGCGCGCCGCCTGCCGCTGCGCTTCACCTGGCAGATGGATCGCAACGGCCGCTTCACACTCGGCACCGACGAATTTTTGGGCCTGATCGGCCCGCGCACCACGGCCGCTTTCGGCCGGCCATGGCGCGAGATCGCCGAGACCTTCGGATTCGATTCGACCGGCCGGATGATGCAGGCCTTTGCGACGGGCGCCACCTGGAGCGGCATCACGCTGAACTGGCCAGTCGATGGCGGCGGCACATTGCCCGTCGAACTGTCCGGCCTGCCGATCTTCGATGAGGCACGGAATTTCATCGGCTATCGCGGCTTCGGCGTCTGCCGCGATTTCGATGCGCTGGCGCGGCTCGCCGCCAGGCGCCTGGCGGAATTGTCCGGTGAAATGGTGACGCCGCAAGAACCGTCCGCTGCGCCATCTGCCGAGCCGGCCAGCGTTGCATCGCCTTCATCAGACGAATTGCCCGAACCGGTTGCTGCCAAGCCTTCTGCTGCAGAGGCTTCTGCTGCAGAGCCTTCACATCAAGAAGATTTGGAAACGCCCGTGGAACCTCCCAAGGAAGCCTTAGAGGAAAGCGTCCAGGAAATCGTCAGCGAAAGCGTCCAAGAAAGCGTTCGAGAAAGCGTTCGAGAAATCGCCAAGGACACGCTGACGGAAACCGCAACGGAGTTGCCGGCAGACGCCGCTGCAAACGTCTTGCCGTTCCGCGCCCCGGGCGAAGCGAAGCAGCAGCCAGCGCTGACGCCGGTTGAAAACAGCGCCTTCGACGAACTGGCGCGGCAATTGTCGGCGCGGCTCCACACCGAGAACGGCAACGAGGCGGTGGACGCCGACGGCGAAACCATCTTTGAACCGCTGGCCGCGCGCGAACCGGCTCCCGCGCCGCCGGAATGGCTGGCGCCGCCCGAGCCGCCGGCGCGAGGCGAAACGGCGCGCGACAGAGCGCTGCTCGATTTGCTGCCGGTCGGCATCCTGATCTACCGGCTCGACCGGCTGCTCTATGCCAACCCCGCCTTCCTGACGCAGATGGGCTATCCGGGCCTGCACGCGCTGGAAGATGCCGGCGGCCTCGACGCGCTCTATGTCGAACCCGGCGTATCAAACGCCTCCTCGACATCGGACACCGGCAAGCCGGTGACGATTTCAGCAAGCCAGCCCGCGGACGCGGATACGCCGGCAGCGGCGGCCGACGCGCGCCTCTACACCATCTCGTGGGACGGCGATTCGGCGCTGGCCTTGATCTTCTCGGGCACGCGCCATGAGGGCGCGGCGATCGCGGCCGCCATCGCGCGAGCCGAGCCGGTATCGGTGTCCGAACCGGCGGTATCGGAGCCTGACGTCTTCGCGTCGGTATCCGAACCTGACGCTCCCGAACCGTCGGATGTCGGGCATGCCAACGCCGAAGACCTCGCCGCCATCCTCGACACCACGGCCGAAGGCATCCTGATGTTCGACGCCGAGGGCAACATCCATGCGGCCAACCGCAGCGCCGAAGCGCTGTTCGGCCATGACGGCAACGAACTTGCACGACGCAATCTCTCGGAGCTGTTCGCGCCCGAAAGCCAGCACGGCGTGTTCGAATATCTCGCCGGCATCAAGGCTTCCGGCGTCGCCAGCCTGCTCGATCACGGCCGCGAGGTGCTGGGCCGCGAAAGCAAGGGCGGCATCATCGCGCTGTCGATGACCATGGGCCGCACCCGCCCTGACGGCCCTAATTTCTTCGCGGTGTTCCGCGATCTCTCGCAAGCCAAGCACAACGAGAGCGAATTGCGCGAGGCACGGCGGCTGGCCGAACGCGCCGCCAATGCCAAGGCCGACGTGCTGGCGCGAATCAGCCACGAGGTGCGGACGCCGCTGAACGCTATCATCGGCTTTTCCGAAGTGATGATCGGCGAGCGTTTCGGCGCGCTCGGCAACGAGCGCTACCTCGAATACATGAAGGACATCCGCGCCTCCGGCGAACGCGTGATCGCCATCGTCAACGACCTGCTCGACCTGTCCCGGATCGAAACTGGCAAACTCGATCTGGCTTTCACCAACCAGAACCTCAACGAACTGGTCGAGAGCTGCGTGGCGGTGTTGCAGCCGCAGGCCAATCGCGAGCGCATCATCATCCGCACGTCACTCGCGCGCATGTTGCCGCCTGTGATCGCGGATGCGCGGGCCTTGCGCCAGATCACGCTGAACCTGATCGGCAATTCGATCCATCTCGCCAATGCCGGCGGCCAGGTCATCGTCTCGACCGCGCTGTCCGATTTCGGCGAGGTGATGCTGCGGGTCCGCGACACCGGCAACGGCCTCAACGATAATGAGGTTGCCGCCGCGCTCCAGCCGTTCCGGACGGCTGCGCCATCGGATCGGGCCGAGAGTTCGGCCGTCAGCCTGTCGCTGACCAAAGCCCTTGTCGAAGCCAACCGCGCCAAATTCCAGATCAAGACCGGCGGCCATTCCGGCACGCTGATCGAGATCGTGTTCCCGCACGCGGTGGTGCGCACTTAGAGCGTTTTCGAGCGAAGTGGACACCGGTTCGCGTCAAGAAAACGCGTCAAAACAAGAATCTAGAGCCCGGTTCTGATTCAATCAGAACCGAAAGGCTCTAGCGTCGATCACCTCGCTATTGGCGAGAGAAACGCTGGAACGCTGCGGCCATCGCTGCGCAAATAATCGGCCATCGGTGCGACGACTTTGATGACAGCCGGTCTTGCCGTCATGCGCTGCCGCCATTGCAGAAGGTTTGGCGTCTCATTGGTCATGTCGGCCCCCATGCGGGCGCCGAACAGCTGGGCCATATAGAACGCGATATCGGCAAAGGAATATTCGCCGGCGAGAAACTCGCGGTCGCCAAGCGCGCGCTCCATCGTTCGGTAAAAAGCGGCAGCGGCCTCGCGCGCGGGCTTCCCGGCGGGATCGTCTGGCGTATTCCAGAGCGGCATCAATTTGATGATATGCGGGAAATAGACCTCGTCCGATTCATGCTCCAGCCGGCGAGCCCAGGCTCGCGCTGCCGGAGTCGCGGGCCACAGCGCAGGATTCGGCATGATGTCTTCGAGATACTCGAAGATCTGGGTGGAATCGAAAATCTCGAGGTCACCGTCGATCAGCACCGGGACCTGGCGCTTCGGATTGATGCGCAGGACTTCCGGATGCTTTGGCGCATAACCCTCCTTCTGGGTGAAGGGGACCATGACCAGCTCGAAGTCGATGTCCTTCTCGTGCGCAGCAATCTGAACCTTGGCGCCGAACATGCTCAAGGCGGCGGAGAACAGCCGCATCTTGCGGCCGCTGCTTCGATCGGCTTCTCGGCCGGATTGAGAATTCTCGTGCATTGATTTCCCTTCCATCATCGCCGGCGCGTTCGACCCCGAGGTCCTGGCCACCCTTCGTCATCGCGTTCTACTCAGGCGCCCTAGCCAAGGCGAAGCAAAGCACGGCTCCTCTTCGGACGTGCCGAGCAGTTGGCGTTTCACTTCGTTCAAGGCAAGTGCCGAAGGCCAAAAACGCACACGCTTCAAAGCCCTAGCGAAATCTTTGAGATCCGGTTCGGACACGTAAGGTCCTTCTGGACAGCGGCGCCTTTTCCGGCTGATATGCGGCGAATTGACACAGAGCCGCTCTGTGTGAGCCTGGAGGAAACCCCCATGATCCCGTTTCATACGCGCCTGTTCGGCGCGGTCTTCGCGTTGACGCTTGCAGCCGCAGCACCTGCCCTCTCGCAGCAGCTCGAGCTCAAGATCATGGCGCCCGCCGCACCCGGCGGCGGATGGGATCAGACCGCCCGGTCGATGCAGCAGGCGCTGGTCGCCGCCAAGATCGCCCGCAGCGTGCAGGTCACCAACGTGGCCGGCGCTGGCGGCAGTGTCGGCATCGCGCAGTTCGTCAACGGCGCCAAGGGCGACGGTAACCAGATGATGGTGAACGGCTTCGTCATGGTCGGCGCGCTCGCCATGAACAAGTCGCCGGTGACGCTCGAACAGGTGACGCCGATTGCGCGCCTCACCGAGGAGATCCAGGTGATCGTCGTGCCGGCGAATTCGCCGATCAAGACGGCGCAGGATCTTGCCGCTGCCGTGAAGGCCGACATCGCCAAGGTGACCTTCGCCGGCGGCTCGGCCGGCGGCGTCGACCATGTGATGGCGGCGCTGTTTGCGGGCGCGATCGGCGCTGACGCCAAGAAGGTCAACTACATTCCATTCTCCGGAGGCGGCGAGTCGCTGGCGGCCATTCTTGGCGGCAAAGTCACCGCGGGCATTTCGGGACTGAGCGAATACGAAGGCCAGATCAAGTCCGGCAAGCTGCGCGCGCTCGGCGTGACGTCGGAGAAGCGTATCGCCGGCAGCGACATTCCGACCTTCAAGGAACAAGGCATCGACCTCGTGCTGGCCAACTGGCGCTCGGTGGTCGCGCCTCCCGGCATCACGCCGGAACAGCGCAAGACCCTGAGCAATGCGGTGGAGAACATGGTCAAGTCGGACGCCTGGAAGGACATCCTCAAGCAGAAGGGCTGGGATGACGCTTATCTCGGCGGCGATGCGTTCGCCGATTTCCTGAAGAAGGAAACCGCGCGCGTCACCGACGTGCTGAAGTCGGTCGGCCTCGTCAAATCATGACGGATCTTCCGCAAGGTCCGGCGGCGCGGCGCGTCGATCGCGCCGGTGTCGTCATTGCGCTCGCGCTCGCGGCACTTGCCGTGGTGCTGGTATGGGACTCAAGGCAACTGCCGGCCACGACGATGTACGGGATGGGGCCCGAGGTGATGCCGGTCGTCATCGCCATCGGGCTTGGCCTTCTCGCGATCGGCAATCTGATCGACGCGCTGCGCGGCAACCTGCCGGAGCGCGAGAGCGCCGATCCCACGGCCGTGCTGCTGATCCTCGGGGGCCTGGCGCTTTTGATCGCCATCATCGGCCTTGGCGGCGGCTTCATCCTTGCGACCTCGGCCTTGTTCGTCACTACCTCGGCTGCTTTCGGACGGCGCGCCATTTTCGCCGACTCCGCCATCGCCATCGTGATGACCACCCTGATCTATCTCGCTTTCGATCGGCTGCTGACGTTGAGCCTCCCCACCGGGCCTCTGGAAAGACTGCTGTAATGGAAACTTTCGCTGCGCTCGCGCATGGCATGGCTGTCGCCGTGCAGCCGATGAACCTGCTCTACGCGCTGATCGGCGTGTTCCTCGGCACCGCGGTCGGCGTGCTGCCCGGCATCGGTCCGGCGCTCACGGTCGCGTTGCTGCTGCCGGTTACCTACAAGCTCGATCCCGGCGGCTCGCTGATCATGTTCGCCGGCATCTATTACGGCGGCATGTATGGCGGATCGACCACCGCCATCCTGATCAACACGCCCGGCGAGAGCGCATCGATGGCGACGGCGCTCGAGGGCAACAAGATGGCCAAGGCCGGCCGCGGCGGGCCGGCGCTGGCGACGGCGGCGATCGGCTCGTTCGTCGCGGGCACCATCGCCACCATCGGCCTCGCCTTTCTGGCGCCGTGGCTGGTGGATTTCGCGGTGCGCTTCGGGCCTGAGGATTATTTCGCGCTGATGTGCGTGGCCTTTATCACGGTGTCCGCAACCTTCGGAGATTCGCCGATCCGCGGACTGACCAGCCTGTTCATCGGGCTGACGCTCGGCCTGATCGGTATCGACAAGCTCACCGGCCAGGCCCGGCTTGCGTTCGGCATCCCCGAACTGCTCGACGGCGTCGAAGTGACGACACTTGCGGTCGGCCTGTTCGCGCTCGGCGAAGCGCTCTACGTCGCCTCGCGCCGCCATCACGCCGAGGAGAAGATCGAGCCGGTGCGCGGCTCGCTGTGGATGACGAAACTGGACTGGAAGCGGTCATGGAAACCGTGGCTGCGCGGGACGATGTTCGGTTTTCCGATCGGCGCGCTCCCCGCCGGCGGGGCCGAAATTCCGACATTCCTGTCCTATTCGACCGAGAAGCGGCTGACGAAACATCCGGAGGAATTCGGCAAGGGCGCGATCGAAGGTGTCGCCGGGCCGGAAGCCGCCAACAACGCCTCCGCCGCCGGTACGCTCGTGCCTTTGCTGACGCTGGGCCTTCCGACCTCGGCAACGGCTGCGATGATGTTGGCGGGATTTCAGCAATACGGCCTGAACCCGGGACCGCTGCTGTTCGCCGAGCGGCCCGACCTGGTGTGGGGCCTGATCGCCAGCCTGTTCATCGCCAACGTCATGCTGCTGGTTCTCAACCTTCCGCTGGTCGGCCTGTGGGTAAAACTGCTCGCGATCCCGCAGCCGTGGCTGTACGCAGGCATTCTCGTGTTCGCGACCATGGGCACCATCGCGGCAAAGCCATCGGTCGTCGAACTGTCGATGCTGGCGGGTTTTGGCGTGCTGGGCTTTCTGATGCGCCGGTTCGATTTTCCGATCGCGCCTGTCGTCGTCGGTCTCATCTTAGGGCCAATCGCCGAAAGCCAGTTGCGCCGCGCGCTCGCCATCAGCCTCGGCGATCCCATGGTGCTGCTGCAAAGTCCGATGTCGGCCACGCTGCTCGGCATTGCGCTGATCGCGCTGCTGGCGCCGTTCGTGCTGAAGGGGATGAACCGGTTCAAGGCGAGCGAGGATTAGTCCCTCTATCAGGGATAATCCCGTTTGAGATCACGGCCGACAGAATTCGGCCGAAGACCGAGCATCAGATCTTTTCGAGCATGGCGGCTTTTAGCTTGGCGATGCGCGCTTCATCGCGCTTGTAGAACGTCCACTGCTTGACGCGCTTGGCGCTCACCAGTCCGGCCTGCGACAATATCTTCAGATGCTCGCTCACGGTGGGCTGGCTGACGCCGAGCTTCTCGGCAATCAACACCCCGCAGACCCCGTCCTTGACCAGATCGCCGTCGACCTGCGGGCGAAAATGCGCCCGGGGGCGTTTCAGCCATTCCAGGATCAACAGCCGCCGATCGCTGGCGAGCGCGCGAAAAGCAGACTCGACGTCATCCTCGAAAGAAGCCATATTGCTAATTAGCTAAATGACTAATTTCTGTCAACAAGCCGTGGGGGACTTGGGAATGAACGCGCCGGTGGATGCGGTAACTTCGGAAACGATCGAACAATGCGAGAGGCTCATTCGGCCCCTCATCCGGCGAACGCCGGTCGTCGACGTCGATGCGACCGAGTTCGGCCTTCCCGGCCAGACGCTGACGCTCAAGCTGGAGCTGCTTCAGCACTCCGGCTCGTTCAAGGCGCGCGGCGCGTTCGCCAATCTTTTGACCCGTGACGTACCGAAGGCCGGCGTGGTCGCGGCGTCCGGAGGCAACCACGGCGCGGCGGTCGCCTATGCCGCGATGAAGCTTGGCAAGCCGGCCAAGATTTTCGTTCCGAACATCTCTTCGCCGGCGAAGCTGCAGCGTATCCGCGACTATGGCGCCGACCTCGCGATCGAGGGCGATCGCTATGCCGACGCGCTCGCGGCAAGCGAGATATGGGCGCAGCAAACCGGCGCATTGCAAGTGCCGGCCTTCGACCAGAACGAGACCATCATGGGACAGGGAACGCTCGGCCTCGAACTCGCCGACCAGGCGCCGGATATCGATACGCTGCTGGTATCGGTGGGCGGCGGCGGACTGGTCGCAGGACTTGCCGCCTGGTACGCTGGCCGTATCAAGGTGATCGGCGTCGAGCCGCTTGCTTCGCCCACGCTGACCCGGGCTTTTGAGGCTGGCCATCCGGTCGATGCGGAGGCCGGTGGGCTGGCGGCGGATTCACTGGCGCCGAGACGCGTGGGTGAACGGGTCTTTCCGATCGTCCAGAAATACGCACGACAAACCGTGCTGGTTTCGGACGCCGCAATCGCCGACGCACAGGCGACGCTTTGGCGCGCCTTGCGCATCGTGGCAGAACCGGGTGGCGCAGCGGCATTCTCGGCGATCCTGTCGGGCGCCTACAGGCCCGTCACGGGCGAGCGCGTTGCCATCATCATCAGCGGCGGCAACACCGCTGCCGTCAATTTCGACCTCACCCATTGAGCGCCGATGGTTGCGTCCCCGCACACGGTTCGCACACGGTGGCAGCTCGTCCACTTTGGAATCACTCTAAATCATAACGCTGGAATCCTTCTAAATCGGGCCGTTCGCGACATCCAGTCGCTGACGGCATGGCAGCCGCTGCGCTACTGACACCGGCATCTTCACCAGCTTTGTCGGGCAACTCTCATGACCAAATTTCGCGCTACCGCCGCAACCGCAGCGTTGCTTTGTTTGACCGCGTTCGGAGCTTCGCCGGCGTCCGCCGACGGCGAGGTCAATGTCTACACCTATCGCGAAACCAAGCTGATCCAGCCGCTGTTCGATGCCTTCACCAAGGACACCGGCATCAAGGTCAACGTGGTCTCGGCAAGCTCAGGTCTCGAGCAGCGCATGAAAGCCGAAGGGGCCAACAGCCCCGCCGACGTACTGCTCACGGTCGATCTCGGCCGTCTCGACGACGCCGTGAAGGCCGACGTCACCCAGCCGATCAAATCCGTCGTGATCGACGAGATCGTGCCGGCGCAGTACCGCGATCCTGACGGACACTGGGCCGGCATTTCGATGCGCGCGCGCGTGATCTACGCCTCGAAGGACCGCGTCAAGCAGGACAAGATCACCTATGAAGAGCTCGCCGATCCCAAGTGGAAGGGCAAGATCTGCATCCGTTCCGGCCAGCACATCTACAACAACGGCCTGTTCGCGGCCTACACGGCGAAGTACGGCGAGGCCAAGGCCGAGGAATGGCTGAAAGGCCTGAAGGCCAATCTGGCGCAAAAGCCCTCCGGCGGCGACCGCGAAGCCGCGCGCGACGTCGCGGCCGGCAAGTGCGACATCGGCATCGGCAACACCTACTACTGGGCGCTGATGATGAACAACGATCCCGAGAAGAAGCCGTGGGCGGAAGCAACTAAGGTGATCCTGCCGACCTTCGAGGGCGGCGGCACCCACGTCAACCTCTCGGGCGTCCTCTTGGCGAAGAACGCGCCGAACAAGGCCAATGGCGTCAAGCTGATCGAGTGGCTCGTCGGCGACAAGGCGCAGAAGATCTACGCCGACTCCAACTACGAGTACCCGGTCCGCGCCGGCGTCGGCGTCAACCCGACGATTGCGGGCTACGGCAAGCTCACCGCCGATCCGCTCCCGATCGCCAAGATCGCCGCCAACCGCAAGGCAGCCTCGACGCTGGTGGACAAGGTCGGATTCGATAATTGATCGCACCAAGTCGCGACAGTAATTACGCCAACATGCCCTCTCCCACCCCGGGAGAGGGCATAATGCTGCATGGGCTTCCGGCTTCTTGCCGATGTGAGCTGGCGTGACCCGGACCACGCGCTCGGGCCGGATCGCCGCATTGATCGCGGTCGCGACCGCCATCCTTGTTGCCGCTCCCGTCATCTCCATCATCGTGCTGGCGATGCAGCCTGCGCCTGATGTCTGGCAGACCCTCATCAAATACGTGCTGCCGCGGAGCCTTCTCGACACCGCGCTCCTGCTCTTCGGCGTCGCCGCCCTGTCGCTCGCGATCGGCACCGGCACGGCGTGGCTGATCTCGCTGCATGAGTTCCGCGGCCGGCAAATGCTGCTCTGGCTGCTGCCGCTGCCGCTCGCGATCCCCACCTACCTCGCGGCCTATGTCTATGTCGATTTGTTCGAGCCGCTCGGCCTGGTCCACAAGACGCTCGCACTTTGGCTGCCGCTGCAGGACGCGGTGCGCGTGCTTCCCAATTTGCGCTCGCTGCCCGGCGCCATCATCGTAATCGCGCTGGTGCTCTACCCTTACGTCTATCTTTCGGCGCGCACGATGTTTCAGTTCCAGAGCGCGGAGTTCGCCGAGGCCGCGAAGACGCTCGGCGCCGGCCGCTGGACCACCTTCTGGCGCATCTCGCTGCCGATGGCACGGCCGGCGCTTGCGGTCGGCGTCGCGCTGGTATCGCTGGAAACGCTGAACGACATCGGCGCCAGCGAATATCTCGGCGTCCGCACGCTCACGGTCTCGGTGTTCACGACCTGGCTCAACCGCGGCAGCCTTGCCGGCGCCGCGCAGTTGTCCTGCTTCATGCTGGCGATCGTGGCAGGCCTGATCGCGATCGAGCGTTACGGACGGCGCAACGTCACGACGGAATTTTCCGCCGAGAGCCCGCGGCTGACGCAACGGACGACGCTTGCCGGCATCAAGGGCGGTCTAGCATTCGCGGCTTGCCTGCTGCCGGTGTGCCTCGGATTTCTGGTGCCGCTGTTGTATCTCGCGCATCAGAGTTTCAAGCGCGGGCTGTTTGCGAATTTCGACATGGCGTTGTGGCGCGATGCCTTCAACTCGATAGCGTTCGCGAGCCTTGCCACACTCGCCGCGCTGCTGCTGGGATTCGCGACCATTCTGGCCTGGCGCTGGCGGCCGAACAGGCTGCGCTTCGTTGCGATGAACATCGCGCAATTGGGTTACACGCTGCCCGGGCTCGTGCTGGCGCTCGGGCTGCTGGCGCCACTGCTCGCCATCGACAACGCGCTGAACACGCTCGCCGCATCGCTCGGACGATCGATGCCGGGACTGATCCTGGTCGGCTCCGGCGCCGCCGTCGTCATCGCCTATGTGATCCGGTTTCTCGCGGTACCAACCGGATTCATCAAGGCAGGGTTCGAGCGGATTCCGCGCGATTACGACGACAGCGCGCGCGCCGTCGGCGCCGGCCAGACCACGACGATGCGGCTGATCCATCTGCCGCTGCTGCGCCCTGCCATGCTCGGCGCTGTCATCGTGGTGTTCGTGGATTGCCTGAAGGAGTTGCCGGCAACGCTGTTGCTGCGGCCGCTCAACGTCGAAACGCTGGCCACCTCGATCTACCAGTACGCCAGCCGCGGCAGTTTTGAGGAAGGCGCGCTGGCGGCGTTACTGATCGTCGCCGCCAGCATCGGCCCGGTGGCGTGGCTGACGCGGTTCTCGGACATACCGTCAGGGCCGGCGTAGTCGAGAATCGTAGGGTGGGCAAAGCGCAGCGTGCCCACCATTCAGGATAATGGTCGAGGATAGATGGTGGGCACGCTGCGCTTTGCCCACCCTACGAAATTTTCTAGATCGCGCGCGCGAAGCGGCGGAAGCCCGGTGAACCCGTGATCGCCTCGAACGCCGGGTCGCGCTTCTCTTCAGCGAATGTAAAACCCGCTTTGGCGTAACATCGCTCCGCCGCCTCGTTGCCGATCAAAAAAGAGATCGAGGCCCGCTCGAATCCCGCAGCCCTGCCGGCGGCGAGGGCGTGATCGATCGAGGCCTGCACCAACCCGCGCCCACGAAATTCCGGCAGCGTGGCGACATGCTCGATCAGCCATTCGCCGTCGCCGCCCTGCACCCAGCAATTCGCTCCATAGGCGCCACGCCGGAAGATCGCCATCAGATCGGCGGCGCTCAGCCCTATCGCGGTCGCCACCTCCCGGATCGCCGCCCGCGCGGCAGCCTCGGTGCCTTCAGCGGGCAGCGCGCAGAGCGATGCGGCCGGTTCACCCTCGACCTCAGCGACGATGAATTGGGTGATGTGCCACCACGATTGCGTTGGCGCGATCGCGATGCATTCGACGAACGCAAGGCATTGCGGTTCGTCCCAGCCAAGCGCGATGTCGAACCAGCCGCGCGGGAACGGGCCGCGCTGCGACGACAGGATGTTGCGGGCAATGAAGCTTGCGTCTTCGGGACGTGCGGGGCGGATCGTGACTGCCGATCGCCCCATCAGCGGCTCACGCGTTCTTCAGCGCGACGCGGAACTCGGCTTCGGTCTTCGCCTTCACCTCGTCCAGCGTAACGCCGTCGGCGAGCTCGATCAGCGCCATGCCGTCCTTGCCATGCTTGTCGATGGTGAAGACCGCGAGATCCGTCACCACCATGTCGACGACCTTCTCGCCGGTCAGCGGCAAATTGCACGTCTTCAAAAGCTTCGGACCGTCCTTGGCGGAATGCTCCATGACGACGACGACGCGCTTGACGCCGGCGACGAGGTCCATCGCGCCGCCCATGCCCTTCACCATCTTGCCGGGGATCATCCAGTTGGCGAGGTCGCCGTTCTGCGCGACCTGCATCGCGCCGAGGATCGACAGATCGATATGCCCGCCGCGCACCATGCCGAAGGAATCGGCCGAGGAGAAATAGCTGGTCGACGGCAGTTCGCTCACCGTCTGCTTGCCGGCGTTGATGAGGTCGGCGTCTTCCTCGCCCTCGTAAGGAAACGGGCCCATGCCGAGCATGCCGTTCTCGCTCTGCAGGTTCACGTCGATGCCGTCGGGAATGTAGTTCGAGACCAGCGTCGGGATGCCGATGCCGAGATTGACGTAATAGCCGTCGCGCAACTCTTTCGCGGCGCGCGCGGCCATCTGTTCACGGGTCCAGGCCATGTCAGTTCTCCTGTGTCGCGCTTATGCTGCGGGCCGCGGGCGGGTGTTGCGGAACTCGATCCGCTTCGTGCCGGTGCCCACTTCGATGATGCGTTTGACGAAAATGCCGGGTGTATGGATGTGGTCGGGATTGAGTTCGCCGGCCGGCACCAGTTGCTCGACCTCGGCCACCGTGACCTTCGCGGCGGTCGCCATCATCGGGTTAAAGTTGCGCGCGGTCTTGCGGTAGATCAAGTTACCGGCAGTGTCGCCCTTCCAGGCGTGGACGATGGCCAGATCAGCGAACAGGCCACGCTCCATGATGTATTTCTCGCCGTCGAATTCCTTCACTTCCTTGCCTTCGGCGATCAGCGTGCCGACGCCGGTCTTGGTGTAGAAGGCCGGGATACCGGCGCCGCCGGCGCGGATGCGCTCGGCCAGCGTGCCCTGCGGGTTGAATTCGAGTTCCAGTTCACCTGCGAGGTATTGCTGCGCGAACAGCTTGTTCTCGCCGACATAGGACGAGATCATCTTTTTGATCTGCCGCGTCTCCAGGAGCCTGGAGAGGCCGATGCCGTCGACGCCCGCATTGTTGGAGACGACCGTCAAACCCTTGACGCCGGAATCGCGGATCGCGTCCGACAGGGTTTCGGCGATACCGCACAGACCGAAACCACCGGACATGATCATCATGCCGTCCTTGAGAACGCCATCGAGTGCCGATTTGGCGTCGGGATAAACCTTGTTCATGGAATATGACCTGATGGAGGGAACGGCCGTAGGCCGGCATTATGTCCCGGATTATTAGGCGAATTCTTCGCGGTGCGTCAATGACAGGGGGATTATGCCGCCGAACCGCCCACCGGGCGCCACCTCGGCCTTGAAAGCGTCAAGAAAACCCTTCAAGTTGCGTGGGTTGGCACGGGCTTACCGACACGGCGCCTGCCCCAATCATGATAGACCCTTAATCAACAAGTCCCCGTAGCAGCAACCCGAGTTCGGTTTAGCCAGATCCGGATATGTCATTGACGATGGCCCAAGGAATGAAGCGCCTCGGGATGCCGATTGCGGCGTTGTTCGGCTTGGCGGTGCTCGCCCTGATCGGAACCTCCTGGTTCCTCAACCGCGACGCGCTGCGGCAGGCGGTCGAGGCGCAGATCCGCGATGTCACCGGGCTTGATCTGATCGTTGCCGGCGCCATCGACGTTTCGGTGTTTCCGGGAAGCTACGTCTCCTTTCACAATGTCGGGCTGAAGGGCGGCGGCACCATGGACCCCGCGCTGCAGGTCGATGTGCTGACCGCGAACCTGCGCCTGCTGCCATTGCTGCTGCGCCGCTTCGAAATCGCAGATGTCATGATGTTGCGGCCGCATATCCGCGTCGTCAGGGAAGCGGGCGGCGAGAGCAACTGGACGCCGTTCGTCGAGCGGATCGCGCGCACGATGAAGCCCGGCGCCGAAAACCAGGTGTCGTTTTCCGAAATCAGGATCCAGGACGGCCAGCTCAAATATGAGGACGCCGCCAACAACGTCAAAGAACAGCTCGCCGACATCGATCTCTCGCTGGCCTGGCCGTCGATCTCGCGCTCGTTCGCGGCGACCGGGCAATTCGACTGGCGCAACGAGCGCGTCGACGGCTCGATCTCGGCCAGCGACTTCGTCGCGATGCTGTCGGGCGACCGCTCGGGCCTGAAGGCGCGCCTCGTGAGCGCGCCGCTGAAACTGGCCTTCGACGGCTCGGTCGCCAACCGCACCAGCCTGATGATGGAAGGCACCGTGACCGTCGACAGCCTGTCGCTGCGCAATGCGATGCGCTGGATGGGACAGCCGGTGCCCGGCAGCGGCGGCTTCGGCCGCTTTACACTGAGAGCCCGCGCCAATGTCGTCGGCGCCTCGGTCGCGTTGACCAACGTGAATGTCGAACTCGACGGCAACGCCGCCGAAGGCGTGATGACGGTGGCCAACAACGGCCGCCAGACGCTGCAGGCCACCCTCGCTGCCGGCAACCTCGATTTCACGCCCTACATCTCCACCGTGCGCCTGCTGGCGAGCGGCGCGCGGGACTGGAACCGGCAATTGTTCGACCTCACGTCGTTGTCCGCCACCGATCTCGACATGCGCCTGTCGGCGGCGAAGGTGACGGTCGGCGGGACCAAGCTCGGCCGCACCGCCCTGGGCGCTAACCTGCGCAACGGCGCGCTGGCGCTCTCGGTCGGCGAAGCGCAGATGTATGGCGGCATTGCCAAGGGCTCATTCGGCATCGCGCGCTCGGACGCAGTGGCCGACGTCAAGGCGCAGTTGCAGTTCACCGACGTCGATCTGCAGACCTGCGCCAACGAATTGTTCGGCATCACTAAACTATCCGGCCGCGGCAATCTCGGGGTTTCGCTGACGGCCTCCGGCTCGAGCCCGTTCGGCCTCGCCTCCTCGCTCGACGGCAGCGCCACGCTGGTCGGCCATGATGGCGCGATCGCCGGCTTCAATGTCGAACAACTCCTGAAGCGGCTGGAGCGCCGGCCGCTAACCGGCGCCGGCAATCTGCGCAGCGGCTCGACGCCCTACGACAATCTTAACGTCTCGGTGCGCTTCAACGACGGCATCGCCACCGTCGAGGACGTCCGCGTCGACGGACCGACGACGCGCCTGACCTTGACCGGCACCGCCTCGGTGCCATCCCGCGAATACGACCTCAAGGGCGTCGCCAGCCTGACGCCTGCGGCGGCCGGCGGCGACAAGGGATTTGAACTCCCGTTCGTGGTGCAGGGCCCATGGGACGATCCCCTGGTATTCCCCGATCCCGAAAGCCTGATCCGCCGCTCGCCGGGTGCAGCGCCCTTGCTGGATGCCGTGAAGGACCGCAAGACACGCGATGCGGTGCGCTCGGTGATCGAGCGGTTTACCGGCGGTGGACGGCAGCCGGCGGCGCCGGAAACGGCGGATGGAGCGAAGGCGAACTAGACTAGCCTGGTCGTGGCCGCGTAGCCCGGATGAGCGACAACGACATCCGGGATTCTATCTCCGATCCCGCATATCGCAGCGCTCATGCGGGCTACTTGCTGTTTGGCAGCAGGTTCAAGGTGTGGCTATCGGCGGCCTGACTCGGCGTAAGGATTCGCTATTTCGCAATACGCGGGCTACGCAGCCAACACGGCCCTTCTGACAGCCTGCGGCAGCGCGATCGAACGGAAGAAAGCCTTCGGGTAGAGGTAATCCTCACCGGATTCATCGACAATCCGCAGCATATCGTGCTTGTCGGCTGCGGCATCGCGCAGCGCCACGTAGATCTTGCGCTTCTCAAGCGAAACCGCATAGCCGTCGTTTTCAACGCAAACGACCAATTGTTTTGCTTGTGTCTTGGTCATGGCCTCAAAGCAGGTGCTTGATTTTGAATTCCTTGCGACCGATCCCAGTCGCCTCGTACCAGTGTAACTCAGCCACGTGGGTCGAGCCATCGGATAATCTTACGCGGGCAATGCCTTTGCGCTTGCGCCAGCGGCCTCGTCCATAGATTCGTCGCAGTCGCGCAATCTCGCGAATACCGGACCCGGTCGCGAAGGTTTCGATGCCGGAAATTTCACCAAGAATCTCGAAACGCATGGCAGGAACCTGCCGGGCCTGTCTGGCAGGGTCAATAGCCGGTCGGATAACTTGCGAGGGCGAACCGAGTCTGTCATCGGGCCATAGCTATACAAATTCCAGACAATTAGGGGACGTCATTGCTCCGGCCACCCCCAACCCCATAAGGCTTGTTGAGAAAATAACTCCGGTTACCCAACGCCGCTTCGGCATACTGGTCGATCGCAACGATGATCGCCTGCACATGCGCGTGGCACCAGCCTTCCCGCGTCGCCTGGATGCGGACCTCCGCCAGGGCTTTTATCCATGGCGGGTTATCCGCATTGTGGTCGTACCATCTGAGCGGTCCTGACATCGCTGGCCCCTGTTGATGAAGTCTTCCAGCTCCGCCCGCTTGCGCGAGAGCAGGAGCTGCGCCCTCGCATTGTCGAGGCCGGATTGATCGAGCTGACGCGTAAGCTGGTCCAGCTCGGCAATCCGCCGGCGCAGGGCTTGAATCGGATCATCGCTCACGGCGGCCTCGAGCCTTTTCCGTTCCGATTGAATCGAAACGGTGCTCTGGATTTTTGATTGGACGCGTTTTCTTGACGCGAACCGGTCCCCACCCCGGATCAAATCCGGGGCCGGCTTTCGCTGGAAAACGCGCTGGCACCCCGTTCGCGGGTTTTCTGCTGGCCGCGCGGACATCCAGCTTCAGCCGCTCGTCGACATTGAGCAGCCGCTCTTCGCCGCCGAGCCGGTTCCGCTCGCTGATGAGCCCGAGCATGACGACCCGCATGGACATCAGGTGAATGGCGGCCTCCGAGCAGTCCTCATCCCGGTTGACCCGTTTGCGGATATTATCCTCCGCGCTCAACATCTCCGCCCGCAAGAACCTGATTTTTCTACGAATTTCATTCAATTTATTGTCCATGGGCCACCTCGCTCGGGTTGAACCCTATAAGAACAAATAAAGAACAAATTTCAAGTTAAGAGTCGGCCCCCAAGCAAAGATTCTTTGGAGTTCCCGATGCCCCGCCTCCCCGACCAGGTCGACGCGCCGATGACACCGCGCCAACTGGCGACGCTCCGCACCCTCAGCGCCGAGGCCTATCAGCCGAAGTTGTTCGAGAGGGATCTGACGGCAAGGGAAGCCGAGCGGCGGATCGCGGCGCTGAAGGCGGAGATCGAGCTGGCGAATTCGTTTTGATAAGCAAGCGTAGTCCGGATGAGCCAACGGCTCGCGCGACTGCGTGCCCAGCAACGAGCGCAATTGCGCTCGCACAGTGGTGACAGGCTCTGCGACATCCGGGACCTTGTCTCTGATCCCGCGTATCGCTGTGCTCATGCGGGCCGCTTGCTAGGGCGATCGTCGAATAGACCAGAGGATCGCATTCGCTAAGATTCGCTGGTAGCGGGCGTCCTGCCAGACTGACGGCTCGTGGCCTAGCGCCGTATAGAATACGCGTCCCTCGCCGTAAGTTCGCGTCCATGCGAGAGGCCAACCATAGAATCGCCGATGCACGCCGGCCTTGCCAACGTCCACCGAGCTTGGGTCGAGGCGCAGGAGCACGCGTGATCCGCGATAGTCGAAGTCGCTGATCTGGTAGATCTCGTCCTCGATTTGCAACGAATTCCCGAGAAAAGCCACCAGGGGATCGCGGGGATCAATTACCTCGATCGTCACGGCCTGATGCCAGGGATGACCATTAAAGTAGCCGCCGACCAGATCGAGATAGTCCGGCCAGCTGTAGAATGTGTCCGTCGCCGAATGAACGCCGAGGAACCCGCGGCCTGAGCGCACAAAGTTGAGAAGCGCCGTCTTTTGCGCGCCGCTCATCGGAAGTTCTCCTGACGTGTAGAACATCACCGCGGCGTAGCGCTCGAGGTTTTCGGCGGAAAATTCAGACGTGTCTTCCGTTGCATTGACTTCAAAGACACCCGAATTGCTTCCAAGCTGATGCAGGACTGTCTTGGAAAGCGGTATGACATCGTGCCGGTAGCCGGCCGAGTGTGTGAAATAGAGGATGCGCTCCGGCGAGCGCTCGGCATGCGCGCCGAGTGGCCGGATTGCCGCCGCGCTGCCGAGGAGCGCGATGAACTCACGTCGCCTCACAATCCTCTCCGCGAAACCCAACCAACCATCTGCTGGAAGAAGCTTAGCATAGATCTAGCCCGGCGCTGGCCCTGCGGGATCGCCCTCCGTCGTATGCAACGCCCACGTTCAGTTCATGGCGCCGCGGCTTAGCGACATTCGTCAATGGCCAGCCAGCAAGTGGATCCCGCATATCGCTCTACTCATGCGGGCTACTTGCAGCATTCGACCCGTCCAGCCCCCTTCCCCAAAAATATTCCCCTTCCCGTTTCCCCCAAAACCACGCCCATAACTCCGGCTCCTCATCCCCTTGAACGAGGGGCGTATCGCGATCGTCACGAAACGTTGGGATGGGGTGCGGTGGACGCGGCAGCGTTGGGCGCGCAGGCATGTTCGCAGGGCGGTTTTCCGTGAGCGATCGACAGCGTGTAGACGAACGGCGCTTAAACGCCTCCGCCCAGAACTTCGGCCGGTCGCACATAGCCGGTTGAATGGTTTGGTGAAGGAAGCTGCGTACGGCAAAACTGTGTGGTCCTGGCACCCGTTGCTGGTGTCAAATCGGCGGAGGTTTTCGCAAGCCCAACCGGGTCTCGCAAAACCGCTAATTCGCCGATGACGGAGGCAAGAGGAATTCGTCTCCGGGGAGAGCGCGGCATAAGCCGTAAAACCATTGCGCAGGGAAGGCCGGATGCTCTCCGCTGGACCTGTATGCTCGTGTGCGCACTTCTTTGTGCACATTGCACACGAGACCGCGGGTGCAGCGCGCACCCGGTCTTCCCTGCGCCCTCATTGGGCGAGAGCTTCGGTCAAGCCTCGGGCGCATCGCGCCGCGAGATTACGGATGCATATTCAGTTGTCATCGCCCGGCTTGCCGCCTCCGCTAAAGCTCCGGCAAGCCAGCGAGGAAAGGCCTCGACGAAGCCTTGGCGTGGCGACCCAGTATTCCAGAGACAGCAGTGATTGAATCGATAGGCCGCGGCGTACTGGATGCCCCGCTTTCGCGGAGCATGACAGTTTTTGTGCGGCGAGAGTCTGGATCGCTTCCTTTCGCCCGTTGCGCTAATGCGGACAATTCGCCTTCGCCCGTAATGACGCCACAAACGGTCCCTCCCCTACGCAAGTCTGGGGTTTGCCATCTGGATAACGCCGCATGGTTGCGCTATCATTATCCAACCGGTTAAAAGCCGGGTTTTGAGGGAGAACAACGTGATATCCAAGAAATTAGGTGGGCTTTCACTCGCGGTCGCAGCCGTCGGGCTGTTTTACGCAACGGCACCCGCGCTCGCCCAGCAAAAAACCATCACCGTCTGGTTCGGCAAGGGCTTTTACAAATCCGAGGACGATGCGCTGCTTGAGGCGATCAAGAAATTCGAGGCCAAGACCGGCATCAAGGTCGAACTGTCGCAATACGCCATCCAGGACATGATCCCGAAGACGGTGGCTGCGCTGGATTCCGGAACCGTACCCGACGTCGCCTATTCCGACAGCTATGACGTGCAGGCGCAGGGCAAATGGGCGTTCGAGGGCAAGCTTGAGGATCTCGGCGACATCCTGACGCCGATGAAATCGGCGTTCGCGCCGAACACGCTGGAAACCGCTCTGCTCTATAACGACGTCGCCAAGAAGAAAGCCTATTACGGCTTCCCGCTGAAGCAGCAGAGCATGCACGTCCAGATCTGGCAGGACATGCTGGAACAGGCCGGCTTCAAGCAAAGCGACATCCCGACCAAGTGGGAAGATTACTGGTCGTTCTGGTGCGACAAGGTGCAGCCCGCGATCCGCAAGGCCACCGGCCAGCGTGTCTACGCCGTCGGCCAGCCGATGGGCGTGGAATCCACCGACGCCTTCCAGTCGTTCTACACCTTCATGGACGCCTACAACGTCAAGCTGGTCGATGACGACGGCAAGCTCCTGGTCGACGATCCCAAGGTGCGGGAAAACCTGATCAAGGCGATGAAGGATTATACCGATACCTACCTCAAGACCTGCTCGCCGCCCTCCTCCACCACCTGGAAGGACCCGGACAACAACGTCGCCTTCCACAACAAGACGATCGTGATGACGCACAACTTCACGATCTCGATCGCGGCGAAATGGCTCGACGACTCCAACAACGCGGCACTGACGCCGGAACAGCGGGCACTCGGCAAGAAGAACTATGACGAGACCATCATCACCGCGTCGTTCCCCAACAAGCCGGACGGCACGCCGATCAAGTACCGCTCGGACGTCAAGACCGGGCTGATGTTCACGGTCGCCAAGAACAAGGCCGAGGGCAAGGAGTTCATCAAGTTCCTGCTGCAGGAGGAAAACCTTCGGCCCTATATCGAAGGCGCGCTCGGCCGCTGGTTCCCGGTGACGACGGCCAGCCAGCAGAGCCCGTTCTGGCAGGCTGACCGCCATCGCAAGGCCGTGTACAATCAGTTCACCGGCGGCACCACGCCGTTCGACTTCACCAAGAACTGGAAGTTCACGATCCTCAACAACGAGAACGTCTGGGCCAAGGCGATGAACCGCGTGGTGAGCGAGAAGGTGCCGGTCGAAAAGGCCGTCGACGAACTGATCGCCCGCATCAAGCAGGTCGCGGGTTAAGGTAACCGATGCCGGCCGCTGCGGAAGTATGTAACCTCGTCGTCCCTGCCGAGTGCGCGGTTGCGCACGGAGCAGGGACCCATACGCCGCGGCGGCCGTTTTGAAGGATGCTGGTCAACGACTTTGCACAATAACAACATCCTGTGGTTATGGGTCCCTGCGTTCGCAGGGACGGCGGCGTAGCCGCAGCCGGCATCACCTAAGCCTGCAAGAGTAGACGTATGGCAATCACGCTTTCGGGCGACCACGCGACACCCGGTCCTCCGCTATCCGCACGGCTCACCACCCCGCAAGTCTGGGGCATCGTGCTGCTGGCGCCCTATATCCTCGTGTTCCTGGCGTTCGTGGTCTATCCGGTCGGCTACGGGCTGTGGCTGGCGCGGCATCCGGCGAGCTATGTCGCGCTCTGGCACGATCCGATCTTCGCGCGCGCCGCCGTCAACACGCTGATCTTCCTGCTGGTCGGCATCAATATCAAAATGGCGATCGCGCTGTTTTTGTCCGGCTTCTTCGCCCAGCAGCGCACCTGGATCAAATGGCTGTCGGTGCTGTTCATCCTGCCCTGGGCGGTGCCGTCGATCCCGACCATTCTCTCCGTGCGGTTCATGTTCAATCCGGAATGGGGCGTGGTCAACCAGCTGATCTTCAAGTTCACCGGCGAGGACGGCCCGAACTGGCTGAACGACCCGACGGTGGCGCTTAGCATGGCGATCGGCGTGCACATCTGGAAATCGCTGCCGTTCTGGACCCTGATCCTGATGACGGGACGCCTCGCGATCTCGCATGATCTGTATGAAGCCGCCGAGGTCGACGGCGCGAGCTGGTGGCAGAAGTTCCGCTTCATCACCTGGCCGTCGATGCAGACGCTCTACATCACCTGCACGCTGCTCTCGATGATCTGGACGCTGGGTGACTTCAACAGCGTCTATCTCTTAACCGGCGGCGGTCCCGCCGATCTCACCCACGTGCTGGCCACACTCGGCATCCGCTATCTCCGGCTCGATCAGCTCTCGCTCGCGATGGCCTCCATCGTCTGCGCGCTGCCCTTCGTGCTGCCGCTGGTCTATTTCATGATGAAACGGTTGTCGCGATGAAGCTGCCAACACTCCGCGAAATCGGTACCGAAGCAAAACTTCTGCTGATCGGCATTCCCGTGTTCATCTGGACCATGGTGCCGATCTACCACATGTTCCTGTTCGCGATCTCGCCGAAGGAGGACGCGTTTTCAGGCAAGCTGTGGCCTACGCATCCGACGCTGAACAATTTCAACATCGTGTTCCACCAGCAGCATTACTTCCTGCGCGATTTCTGGATTCAGTTCCTGAATTCGGTGGTGATCGCGCTTTCGGCGGGCGCGCTGACGTTGATGATCGCGACTGCCGCGGCGTTTTCGATCTCGCGGCTGCGCGTGCCCGGCGGGCGCTGGGTGATGAATCTGGCGCTGTTCACCTATTTCATCCCGGCGGCGTTCCTCGCCGTGCCGATGTACCGCACCATGGGCAATTACGGCCTGCTCAATAATCACTGGTCGCTGATCCTCGCCATGGTCACCATCGCCTCGCCCTACGCGATCTGGGTGCTGAAGCAGGCCTCCGACAAGCTGCCGGTCGAACTGGATGAAGCCGCCACCATGGACGGCGCGACCACGCTGCAATTGTTCCGTCTGGTCTATGTGCCACTGATGATGCCGTCGCTGGTGGCGATCGGCACCTACGCGATCCTGCTCGCCTGGAACGAATATCTCTACGCCTTCCTGCTGCTCTCCAAGGACACCGAGATCACGCTTCCCGTAGCCCTCGGCAACTTCCTGGCCGCCGACGACTCGCCGTGGGAATTGCTGATGACCACCGGCTTCATCTACGCGCTGCCGCCGGCGGCGATCTATTACGCGTTCAAGCGCTATATGGTGGGCGGGCTGACCGCGGGCGCCGTGAAGTCGTGACTACAGCGGCGCCGCGCTCTTAGCTTCAGAGCTCGACAGTTTCGAGGCGAGTGAAGCGAGCACGATCGTCACCGCGATGAGCGCGATCACCATGGTGCAGATCGCGTTGATCTCGGGCTTAACGCCCAGCCGCACCTCGGAGTAGATCCGGATCGGCAGCGTCGCCGAGCCCGGACCGGTGGTGAAACTCGCGATCACGACATCGTCGAGCGAGAGCGTGAACGCGAGCATCCAACCGGCGGCGATCGCCGGAACGATCAGCGGCAGCGTCACGCGAAGAAATGCCTGCACTGGATCGCAACCGAGGTCCATTGCCGCCTCCTCGAGGCTACGGTCGAGCGAGGCGAGGCGCGACTGCACCACAACGGTCACGAAGCACATGGTCAGCGTGGTGTGGGCGATCGTCACCGTCCAGAAGCCGCGCTCGGCGTTCAGCGCCACGAACAGCAAGAGCAGAGAAAGGCCCGAGATCACCTCCGGCATCACCAGCGGCGCATACAGCATCCCGGAAAACAGCGACCGGCCCCTGAAGCGCTCGCCACGAACTAGCCCAACCGCAGCCAGCGTGCCGAGCAGCGTTGCGATCGTGGCCGATACCGCGGCGACGCGAAGGCTCATCCATGCTGCATCCAGCATCGCGCGATCGTTGAAGAATTCGCGATACCAGCGCAGCGACCAGCCGCCCCACACCGTGACCAGCCGCGAATCGTTGAAGGAATAGATGACCAGGATCACGATCGGCAGATACAGAAACGCCATTCCCAGCGCGAGCGCGGTGATGTTGAACGGCGAGATGGCGTTGGCCTTGCGAGCCATCAGTTCGCCCCTCCGAGCTGACGGCGCTGCAGCCGGTCGTAGAGCAATAGCGGCGGCACCAGCAGCACCAGCAACGCGACGGCTGCCGCTGCGGCGACCGGCCAGTCCTTGTTGGTGAAGAATTCCAACCACAGCGTCTGGCCGATCATCATCGAACTGGAACCGGCCAGAAGATCGGGAATGACGAACTCGCCGACGATCGGGATGAAGCATAGCAGCGCACCGGCGCCGACCCCCGGCAGGGACAGCGGAAACGTCACCAGCCAGAATGCCCGAAGCGGCGACGCACCGAGGTCGCTTGCGGCTTCCAGCAGCGAGGGATCCATCCTGGCGAGCGTCGCATAGAGCGGCAGGATCATGAACGGCAGGTAGGAATAGACGATGCCGATATACATCGCGCTGTCGGTCGAGAGCCACACCACCGGCGTCGAGACCAGGTGCAGCGCGAGCAGTACCTTGTTGAGCAGCCCGTCATGCTGCAAAATATTGATCCAGGCATAGATGCGGATCAGGAACGAGGTCCAGAACGGAATGATTACCAGCATCATCGCGATCGCCTGCCAGCGTTGCGGCAGCCGCGCCATGCCATAGGCGATGGGATAGCCGATCAACAGCAGGATCAATGTCGAGGTCACCGCGACGACGAGGCTGCGCAAATAAGAGCTGATATAGAGATTGTCCGAGACCAGCAGACTGAAATTATCCAGCGTAAGCTGCGCGAAGGCCGCCTTGATCGCCGCCCATCCTTCGGTGAAATCGAACAAGGGCACATAGGGCGGCTGCGCGATCGCGGTCTGCGACAAGCTGATCTTCAGCACGAAGCCGAACGGCACCAGGAAGAACAGCACCATCCAGACATAGGGCGCGATCGCAGCATAGCGCGCCGGCTGCGCGAAAATGCGGCGCGCGCTCATTGCTCCAGCACCACGCAGTCGTCGGGCGTGAACCACGCCACCACGCGCTGACCCACGCTATAGGTATCCCTGTCGAGCCGCGCGGTATTGGCCACCGACGAGCGCACCATCGCGCCGGAATCGAGCTTGACCTTGTAGACGGTTGAGCCGCCAAGATATCCGACATCGGTGACGACGCCTTCGAGCCGGTTGATCGCCTGCGAATTGTCCGCATCCGACGCCGGGCCGCGGCGCGACAGCTTTACCTTCTCGGGGCGGATCGCGACCGTGACCAGGGACTTCGTGACAGGCTGACGCGGCGCGGCGACCACGATGGCACCGCCATCCCGGGTCGCAACCGTCAGGCGCTGATGTTCGTGCGACGTGACTTCGCCGTCGAACAGGTTGACGTCGCCAACGAACTCGGCGACCCAGCGCGAGGCGGGTGCCTCGTAAAGGTCGCGCGGGGTCGCAACCTGTTCGAGCCGGCCGGCATCCATCACGCCGATTCTGTTGGCCATCGTCATCGCCTCTTCCTGGTCGTGGGTGACGATGATGAAGGTCATGCCGAGACGGCCCTGCAGCTCCATCAATTCGAGCTGCGTGCTCTCACGCAGCTTCTTGTCGAGCGCCGCCAGCGGCTCGTCGAGCAACAGAACCTTGGGCCGCCGCGCCAGCGAGCGTGCCAGCGCCACGCGCTGCCTCTGGCCGCCGGAAAGCTGGTCCGGCTTGCGCTTCTCCATGCCATCGAGCCTGACCAGCGCGACCATCTCGGCGACGCGGGTGTCGATGGCGGCGCGGGCCATCCCTGCGCGCTTCAGCCCGAACGCGATATTGTCCCGCACGGAGAGATGCGGGAACAGCGCGTAGTTCTGGAACATCATGTTGACGGGCCGCTCATACGGCAGCACCGGCGCGATATCGCGGCCACTGAGCAGGATGCGGCCCTCGTCGGGCGTCTCGAAGCCGGCAAGCATGCGCAGCAGCGTGGTCTTGCCGCAGCCGCTCGGCCCCAATAGCGCAAAGAACTCGCCGGCCCGGATGTCGAGCGAGAGCCGGTCCACCGCGCGGAAGGCGCCGAAATTCTTGGAGACCCCCTCGATCCGGAGCAAGGGCATGTCGGCCGCCGCCTCGGCGGGTGCCGCCGATACGTCGATATTCGGCCTGCCGATATCAGGCGATTCCTCAGTCATGTGATCTGCCAGCCCCGTCGTGACCGCACGCTAGCGGCGGATCGGCATCCGCTCAACCGCTTCACGGCGCACGGCCACAACATTATGGGTGCCGCCGCGCTCGGCTCTGGTATGGTTCTGAGCGCTTGGAACGCCCGGGTTTCTCGCAGTATGCGGGATCGCGGAGGAAGATGATGACCGTTAGGAATCTGTTGGCTGCGACCACACTTCTTTCCCTGCTCGCCGGCGCGGCCGCCGCACAGGAAGCCCTCGTGAGCTACAAATCGTTGAGCCCCGAACTGGCGCTCGATCTGGCGCGAGCGACGCTGGCAGATTGCCGAAAGCGCGGCTTTCAGGTGTCGGTCGCCGTTGTCGATCGCTTCGGCGTCACGCAGGTGCTGCTGCGCGACCGCTTTGCAGGCCCGCACACGGTGTCGACCGCTTCAGGCAAGGCATGGACCGCGGTCAGCTTTCGCACCAGCACGACCGAACTCAACGCCATCAGCCAGCCCGGGATGATGCAGGCCGGAATCCGCAACCTGCCCGGCGCCGTCATCATCGGCGGCGGGCTGACGGTCGAGGCGGCAGGCTCACTGCTGGGCGCCGTTGGCGTCTCCGGGGCTCCCGGCGGCGACGCGGACGAGGCCTGCGCCAAGGCGGGCATCGACCCGTACGCGACAAGCTCGATTTCTAGGGCGTGCATCTGCGTCGAAGACGTAGCGTTCAGCTTTTACCTTGCTGGCGCCCGATCAGCCCTCGCGGCTGAGCCGGTCGTACAGCTTCGCTGCGTTATCCCAATTGATGGCCTCCATGAAGGCGTCCACATACGCGCCGGCCTTGGCACCATAGTCCATGTGATAGGCGTGTTCGTACATGTCGAGCGCAATCACCGGCCGGCCGCCGGCGACGGCATTGGTGTGATCGGCCGCCCATTGATTGACAAGTCGCTTGTCGTGAGGCGAATAAGACAGCAGCACCCAACCGGAACCGCCGCCTTCCGCCTTGCCCATCGCAGAGAATTCGGCGCGCCAGCGATCGACGCTGCCGAAATCGCGTGCAATCGCGTCTCCCAGCGAGCCTCGTGCCGCACCGCCCCCACCGAGACTGTCGAAATAGGCCTCGTGCAAAATCATTGAGTTCATCGCGACCAGTTCTTCGCGCTTGAGGCCATTGATCAGAAAATTCGGCGCCTTGGCAAAGTCCAGTTCCGCCAGTTGGACAGCGATTGCGTTCAAGCGTTTCACCGCGCCTACATAATTGTTCTCATAGTGGCTTATGAGAATTTTCTCGGAAATTCCCTTCACCGATTTCGGATCGAGCGAAAACGGCTTGATCTCATAAGCCATGCGCTTTGCTCCTGGTTGCTGCGCGGTCTCTGCATTCGCGGATCGTTGGCCGAGCGTCGAAGCCGCCGCGATCCCGGCGACCAGCCCAGCACTCTTGATGAAGTCCCGCCGTTCCATGTTTTCTGCCATCGTTCACTCTCCGGGTTTGCCCTTGCCCCAGATTCATCGCGGCGCTCATCGCGTCTCCGATGCGCCAAGGGCACATCGTCGTCGCGACGGCACGAGAAAAAGCGTAAAATGAGATCGGATTGGCGGCTGACACACTGCGTCCTTGGATGGTTTTCAAAACCGGACGCGATTCTTCGGCATGTCGCCTCGTGGGGAGATCGCTTCCCCATGGAAAGGATGACACCAGCGGGGGCCTGCCCTGTCAATCTCGCTCGCTGTAACAATCAGGCGACGGAACCCTAGTACCTCGGCCGATGATCGACCACCCACCGGCGGGCGTGCTCGACGGGCTTTCCGAGATGAGGCATCACCATCGCGCGCACGGCCATAACGCTCGGCAACGCCTCCATGGCCGCACGCCAAGCCGCGATGCGGGGTTTGTCGTTGAGCATCTGCTGTCCTTCCGGAGTGAGGCTAAGACTCGTCATCGTCGGCAACATGAAGAAGTCGGCCAGCGTCGGTTGGTCATTGACCAGGAATTTTCGGCCGGGATCGAGGTCGTTCTCCATGACATCAAGGCCGATCGCGATCTTCGGCAGCGCGGCGGCGACGACCTTTTCGTCCGGCGCGATACCGAGAACCGGGTAGATCAAACGCTCATGACTGAGATGATAGGCAATGTAGGGATAATAGTAATTGTTCAACGAGCTGATCCATCGATTCATCCGCGCCCGCGCTCGCGGGTCGACGGGCTGAAGCGGCGGTCCATCGAACGCCTCATCGACATAGGCTGCAATTGCGGACGTTTCGTAGAGCACGAAACCGTCGTGGTCGAGAATCGGAACGCGGTTGAACGGATGCAGCGTCAGATGGCGCGGACTGCCCATCTCCGATTCCAGGTCGCAGAACGTGAACGGCACGCCTTTCTCGGTCAGCACGAGCCGGACGATGTTCACGAAGGTACTGACCGGAAAGCCGTAAACAATGACGCCGGCCATTGGGTCGCTCATCGCCAGAACGGCTTCGCCGCCTCACGCAATGCCTCCTCGCGCGATACGCCGATGTCCTTGAGAAGATAATCATTGAGTTCGGCCAATTCGCCGAGCTGCGTTCGCTGATGGCTCCGGTCGATCCAGATTTCCAACGTGCGCAACCACCCGCCCACCAAACTTGATGAGACAGATTGTTGACGAAAGGTCCGCTTGCCGGCGGCTTCGCGCGGCAAGGCCAATCCTTGAGGAGAGTAGTTTGACATGACAATGCTCCAGAATGCGACGGGGCTTTTTCGAGCCACGGCGAGAGCAGGATCAATAGAGCCAGGCAAGGCTTGCGCGCAAAGCATCCTTTCTCTAGCCTAACGGAGTTTTTCTCATGAAGGTCAGGTCATGCTTCGCCGCCTGCCGCCACTGAATGCGCTCAAGGCCTTCGAGGCCGCCGCGCGGCATGAGAGCTTCACCCAGGCCGCCGAAGAACTATGCGTCACTCAAGGCGCGGTCAGCCATCAGGTCAAGGCGCTGGAAGTGGAGCTCGGAATCAAACTGTTCATCCGCGAACGCCAGCGACTGGTCATTACCGGAGCCGGCCGCGACTACCTCACTGTCGTACGCGATGCACTAGACCGCATTGCCGTTGGCACAGAGCGCCTGATGCAACGCCAGAGTTCAGGTGTTCTGACGGTCAGCACTTCGCCTGACTTCGCGGCCAAGTGGCTGGTGCACCGACTCGGTCGTTTTTCCGAATCCCATCCCGAAATCGATCTGCGAATTTCGGCGACCATGCACCACGTCGACTTCGCCCGGGAGGATGTCGATCTTGCGGTCCGGCACGGCGACGGCAATTGGCCGGGACACGATGTGATACGGTTGTCTCCCGAGCAATTATTCGCTGTCTGCAGTCCCAAGCTGCTAGCGGGGCGTCACCGTTTGGTCCGGCCTTCGGACGTCCTGAAGTTTTCCTTGCTCCACCTCGACGATCGCAAGGCGTGGACAAGGTGGCTCGAAGTTGCCGGCGTTGCGGACGCAGAGCCTTCACAAGGGCCGGTATTGAATCGCGCCAGCATGGTTATCGATGCCGCGGTCGACGGCCAGGGAATAGCACTCGCGCGCACCACGCTTGCCGCGTGGGACCTCATCTGTGGGCGCCTCGTTCGGCCGTTCAAGGAAGCAAGTCGGCTTTCCCGGACATACTGGATCGTGTGCCCGAAGGCCACGTCTGACCTTCCTAAGATCAAGCTGTTTCAGGATTGGTTGCTCGCCGAAGCGGCGCAAGATCATCGGCATTTACAGAAGCTCGGAACGAAAGCGGCCTAGTTACCCGCCCTCGTACAACGGAACAAGAACAATGAACCGGGACAGATACGATCTTCCGCTGACCACCGCCTCGGACCGCGCCGCGGCGCATTACCGCGACGGCGTCGACTGCATGCTGTCGGCCTGGCACGGCGCCGAGGATGCCTTCGACAAGGCGATCGCGGAAGATCCGGGCTTTGCGCTGGCGCATATCGGGCGCGCGCGGCTGCATCAGCTCAACATGGAGGGCGGCAAGGCGCGCGAGCTGGCCGACGGCGCGACGCCACGAGAAAAGAACCATGTCGAGATCATGGCCGCCGTGATCGAGAGCAAGCCGAAAATCGCCGTGACCGGCGCCGAGGCGCATCTCGAAGAATATCCGCGCGACGCGCAGGTGCTGTCGATCCTGCTCGGCGCGTTCGGCCTCTATGCATTCTCGGGCCGTCCCGACCACGATGCCGCCAAGCTCGCGATCTGCGAACGCCATGCGCGGCACTATGGCGAGGACTGGTGGTTTGTCAGTTACCTCGGCTGGTCGCATACCGAGGCGGGTAATCTCTCCACCGGCCGGACATTGTCCGAGCGCGCAATGGCGCTGCGTTCCGAAAACGCCAACGCCGCGCATGGCCTCTCGCATGCGATGTTCGAGCAAGGCGACATGGCGGTGGGCCGCAAATTCCTCGCGCAATGGATGCCTTCGCATGATCGCAAGAGTTTTCTGCATGGGCACCTTGCCTGGCACGTCGCGCTGACCAACCTCGACGAAGGCGATCTTGATGGTGCGCTTGCGATCTACGAACAGCATATCAAGCCGGCAGGCCGGCCCTATCCGCCACTGAACATCTTCACCGACGGCGCCTCGCTGCTGTGGCGGTTGTCGCTGGCCGGCAAGGCCGGGCTGGAGCCGCATTGGCGGGACGTTGCGGCCTATGGCGAGAGATATTTTCCACAAGCCGGAGCGCACTTCGCCGACGTGCATTTTGCACTGGCCGCAGCAATGGCAGGCGGCGATGCGCTGGACACGCGACTGGCCCAGCTGGAAGCGCGCGCGGCCGACGGCAAGCTGGCGCCGGGCGGCTGCGCGATCAACCTCTGTCGCGGCATCCGGGCGTTTGCCGAAGGCGACAATGACGGTGCGGTCCGCCTGCTCGAAGGCGCGATTTCCGAACTGGCGCGGATCGGCGGCAGCCACGCCCAGCGCCAGTTATGGGAAGACACGCTGATCGTCGCCTATATGCGCGCCGGTCACGGCGGCAAGGCAGCCCGACGCATCTCGGCGCGGCTCGACCGCAGACCTTCGGCGCGCGACGAGGCCTGGTCGCGCGCGGCGCAGCGGAATTGAAAGAACCGGCAGCGATAGTTCACGACTTGAGCTGACGGAACCAACTGAAGCCGGGCCGCACATCAGATCCGGCGCTCGACGGCAAACACCTCGATTGCCGCCGCGCGGCCACGCAAGCGCGCCTCCCCCAGCGGTTCGACCGCGAAAGCAGGCTTCAGCTTCATATGGCGCAGCAGATCGGCAGACACCAGCAAGTTCCGGCCAACCTCCTTGCAGTGCTCCTGCAGCCGCGCCGTCACGTTCACGGTATCGCCGAAATAGGCAAGCTGGCGGCGTGAGCTGCCGCACTCGCTGATCACGACGTGACCGGCATGCAGGCCGGCGCGGAAGCTCGGCACCATGCCGAACTCCTGGCGGTAAGAGTCCGCTTTTTCCGCGATGCTGTCGGCAATCGCGAAGAAGCAGTCGATGCAGCGTCCGCCCGAGATCCGCCCATCGAGCGGCCACGTCACGATGACCTCATCGCCGACATAGGCGTGAACCTCGCCACCATGCGCAACGATCGCGCCGTCAATGTCGAAGAAGAACCGGGTGAGCAGGCCCTGCACGCGCAATTCTCCCATCGACTCGGCGAGAGATGTCGAGCCTGCCAGGTCGAGGAACATCAGCACACGCGCTTCCCGCACCGGGCTTCGGTATCGCCCGAGCGCTATATTGAAAAGCACGCGGCTGCCGACCAGCCGAGTCAGTTCGAAGGCCGACATGACGAGCAGCGACGCGAAGAAGCTAAACGCAACGACAATGGGAAACTTCTCAATCAGCCACTTCGTCTCGATCCATTCCCAGTACAACGTCACCTGCAAGACCAGCGCCGTGCTCGCGACGACGATTGCCATGGTCGCGGAGCGCACCGCCAGATCCGCCAACAGCGGCCATCTGCTGACCCACTCACTTCGTCGCGAAGTGAAGTAGAGATGAACGCCCCAGGCGGCCAGCGTTACGCCCATCCCATGCAGGCTGCTCCGGAGATAATACGGCAGCGTTGCTTCGATCGGATCGTCAATGAAATAGCGATAGACTATTCCCCCAAATAAGCCGCCAACCGCAAAGAAAACAGTTGGCCCGATCGCGCGCCGCATGTCCGATCCATTCTTCACACCGCTGCCGCCATGAACGCGGCCAGTGCCTCGCGATCCGCCGGCTGCATGGTGAGGTCAAGCTTGGAGCGCCGCCACAGGATGTCATCAGGAAATCGCGCCCATTCCTTTTGCATGAGATAGCGCACTTCGGCGCCCGTCAACTCGGGCCCGAAGGCCGGGCCAAGGTCGCCGCGTTCCTTGGCATCGCCAAGGACCGCCTTGGCGTTCGACCCGTAGGCGGCGACCAGACGCCTCGCCTGGTCTTCGCCGAGAAACCGCCAGCGGTCGCGTACTTCGTCGATCTCGTTGTCGAAGCGGTCCCAGGCAAAATCGCCACCGGGCAGCGGTGCCTTCGCGGTCCACCGCGCCGACATCGGATAGAACGGCGTCAGCTTCGATACCGCCCGCTCCGCGCGCAGCCGCGAGGTCGTGACGTCGCCGCCGACGATAGTGAGCAGCGGCGCCTTGCCGCGCCCGTGCTCAAGCGTCACCGCCCCGTCGCGCCTGCTTGCAGGCTTCAGCACCATGTTGGCGCCGGAGAGCGTACGCACCACGTCGACCGTCTCGATCCGCTCGCGGAAATAGCGGTTCGCCGCATCGCAGAGATAGGCGACGTCTCCCGCCGCCATCGCAACGATGGCGGGATCGCCCTTGAAGGCATGGCTGACGGTACCGATCAGGGTAAAATCGCGCTCATAGGGACTTGCGAAAATTAGCCGTCCGTCGCTGTTCTGGAACACATAGATGTTGTCGCTGTCGAACAGGCGGCGGACGACGATCTGGTCCATCTGTACGGCGGCCACTTTCGGCGGCGGCACGCGCAACACCGTCTCGGCAACAGACGGCGTCCACGCTCCGGTGGCGTTGGCGACCGCCCGTGCCGTGATCACCTGGCGAAAGCCACGATCTTTCGTCGCCAGCCGCCATTCCTTGCCACGTTCGGCCCGGGTGCAGCGTGCGCCGGTGCGAATCACGGCACCGCGCGCCGCGGCATCGACGGCGGTGAGAACCACCAGCCGGGAATCGTCCACGACGCAGTCGGAATATTCAAATGCGGTGCCGAACGGCCGCTTCAGCGCATTGCCGACCGGATGATGGGTGACGTCGACGGTCGCCGAGGCCGGCAGACCGCTGCGCGAGGCCAGCCGGTCGTAGAGCAAGAGCCATGAACGCAACCGCCAGGCCGGGCGTTCGTCGGAATGCGCGGGGATGGCAAAGCGCATCGGACGCACCAGATGCGGCGCGATCCTGAGCCAGATGTCCCGCTCGGCAAGCGCCGAACGGACGCGAAGAAAATGCCGGCGCTCAAGCCCCGCGAGATCGCCGTGGATCAGCCGCGGCGAGGCCGAGGAGGCGCCCGCGCCGAGATCGCCCTGCTCCAGCAGGATGACGCGCAAGCCGCGTCCGGCGGCGTCGCGCGCGATGCTGACGCCGTTCAATCCGCCGCCAATGATCGCGAGATCGTAGTCCGCCATACGCAAGGGCTACTGGTGAGAAGCTGACTTCACTACACTAGGTCATGATGGCCAAAAGTGGATGTCGCTCCTGGAAATGAATCAAGTCCGGCAGAAACCAGGCAGCCGCCGCCCTAGCCGGTTGCGATCGATACGAAGAATCCCTCCGGTCCTTCCAGTTCCACCAGCTTCTTCCTTTCGATCAGCCAGAACCGGCTTCCCACCGTTCGTACGAAGCTGCGGTCGTGTGAAACCAGCAGGCAACTTGCCTGATGCGCCAGTAATTCTTCTTCCAGCGCTTCCTGTCCCTCGATATCCAGGTGGTTGGTAGGCTCATCGAGCAGATAGAAGTTTGGCTGGGCAAGCTGCAGCAAAAGCATGCCGAGACGCGCCTTCTGTCCGCCGGAAAGCCGGCCGATCGGACGGCTCTGCATCGCAACCGACAGGCCGGAGCCGGCGAGCAACGCGCGCGCACGCTGATCGCCGACCTCGAAACGGCTGACGATCGTGTGCATCGGCGTGTCGGCATCGGAAAGATCGGCAAGATTCTGTTCACAGTAGCCGAGAGCAAGAGACTGCGAGACCTTGATGCCGGCCTGCATGGCTTCCGGGTTTTCGATCGCTTGACGCAGCATCGCCACGAACCGGGTCTTGCCTGCCCCGTTCGGCCCCAGCAGCACGATCCGGTCTCCCTTGCAGATGAACTGCTTTCCGGTCTTGAACAGCAACCTGCCGTCGGGGGTAGCGACGGTGGCATCATCAAGCGCAATCAGAACCTTGGCATGCGTTCCGCGGTTGGCAAGCTTGATCGTCCCTGCGGATCGCTCCAGGTGGACGGGCTTTGCCGCATCTTCCAGCTTCTCGGCTCGCTGCCTCAGTTGCTTCGTCTTTTGTAACAGAAGGTCGCTACCGGAATTGACGCCGATGTTGTTGAGCTTTGCAGCGTGCTGGCGAAGCTGCTCGGCAGCCTTCAGGTCACGTCGGTAGCGCCGTTCATCCGAGGTATCCACCTCGCTGAGCGCGGCGCGCGCCTGCGTATAGGGCAGCGAAAATATCTGCGACCGCTCGGGCCGCAAGAATACCGTGCGGTTTGTGGTTGCGTCGAGAAACGCGCGGTCATGGCTCGATATGACGACCGGCATATCCCGTGGCAGCGCGTTCAGCCAGGCTTCAAGCTGACAAATCCTGGCGAGGTCCAGGTGGTTGGTCGGCTCGTCGAGCAACAACACATCGGCCTCGGCCACCACGATGCGGGCAAGCATGGCAAACCGCTGCCAGCCGCCGCTCAGCTGCTTCAGCGGCCTCTGCCGCAGCGCCTCGGGCACCTCAAGCGATTCCAGGGCAACATCGACCCTCCAGCTCTCACCCGCCCGTCGTTCAGCGGGAAGCATGTCGAGCACCGCCGCATAGAACGGTGTATCCGCGAGCGCGGACGGGACATCCTGCTCGACATAGCCGATGGTCAACCCTCGCGATCTGGCGATATCGCCATCGCTTGGCTCCGCCATGCCTGCAATGCAGCGCAGTAACGTGGACTTGCCGCGCCCATTGGCGGCGACGAGCCCGATGCGGTCACCAGCATTGACGGAAAGGTCCAGTCGGGAAAACAGCGGAGCGTTCAGCGTCACGCCGAGATTACGAATATTGATAAGGGTCATGATCGTTCCCTGGTCTTGCCGGCCAACACAACATCCGGGGCATGCAGCCATCATCGGATGTTCGTGTTTGGAGCGCGGCGAGCTACTGAAATGCGGGCGCAAACGATCAGACGTTCGACGCCGCATTGCCACGGGGGCAGACCAGGAAGAGATTTTCGGAAAAGTCTCTGGTCAGCCCTGCAAATGCATTTGCAGGGCGTTGACGGGGCCACGCTGGCGATAGTGCCGTAAAGATATCGTCACCGCGCAGCCCTCCTTTCTCGAACCAGCTAGGTCACCAAAATATCCGGGCCTTCAGGGGAAGGCAAGCCAGGGTCTCGTCGAAATCAAATCGCGAAAAGCCGGAGAGGTCGCGCATGCAATCGCATCTCTGGCGCTAGCGCCCGATGCACCGCAGCGCGATTTCGCGAAATCAGGCGCTGGCGAGCTTGCGCGCGGTTTCGACGTCGTTTGCGACGCTGCGGCCGACGAGTGCGGCGTACTGGCCGATCGGCAAGGGCTTGCCGAGGAAATAGCCCTGCACCGCGTCGCATCCCTCTTCCGACAGGAAGCTGAGCTGTTCCTGGGTCTCGACGCCCTCGGCAACAATCGACATTTCGAGGCCGTGGCCGAGGTCGATGACGGCGCGAACGATCGCCGCCGACTGCGGATTGCGCCCGAGGTTCATCACAAAGGCGCGGTCGATCTTGATCTTGTCGAACGGGAACGCCTGCAGATAGCTCAGCGAGGAGTAGCCGGAACCGAAATCGTCCATCGAGATCCGCACGCCGAGCGCCTTCAGCCGCCTCAATAGGGCGAGACCGCGATCGAAATCCTCGATCAGGACGCCTTCGGTGATTTCAAGCTCGAGCCGGCCGGGAGCCAGGCCGGTTTCAAGCAGGATCGAATGCACCAGGCTGACCACGTCGCCATGCATGAACTGGGCCGGCGAAAGATTGACGGCGATCTGCATCGGCACCGGCCAGGAGGCGGCCTCGCGGCAGGCTTCGCGCAGGATCCAGACGCCCATTTCGACGATCAGGCCGCTTTCTTCCGCCAGCGGGATGAATTCACCCGGCGACACGAAGCCGCGCACTGGATGCATCCAGCGCGCCAGCGCCTCGAAGCCGATGATCTTGCTGGCCGCGACCGTTGCGCCCGACGCGGCCTGCGGCTGATAGTACAACGACAATTCGCCGTTCCTGATCGCCATCGAGAGGTCCTGATGCAGCACGCGGCGATCGCGGATCTGCTGGTCCATCTCGGGCGCGAAAATGCTGATCGAGCCGCGTGACTTCTGCTTGGCGCGGAACAGCGCCGCGCCGGAATTGGCGAGCAGCGAAGCCGCGTCCGCGCCGTGATGCGGAAATACCGAGATGCCGGTGGTGACCCCGGTGCGCACCGACTTGCCGTCGATCAGGAATTCGTCCGACAGCGTTTGCGCGAGCTGTTCAGCAAGCGCCTGGCCCGCCTCCGGCTGCTTGCCATCAATGATCAGGCCGAACTCGTCGCCGGAGAGCCGGGCCACCACACCGCCACGGGCGGAAGCCTGGATGCGGCCGCCCACCTCAATCAGGAGCTTGTCGCCCATCGCGTGGCCGAACACGTCGTTGATTTCCTTCAGCCCGTCGAGGTCGACGCAGAGCACCGCGAATTCCTCGTCGGTGCCGGCGCAGGCCTCGATCATCTGGGCCAGCGCCTGCAGGAAGGCGGCGCGGTTCGGCAGATCGGTCAGGCCGTCATGATAGGCCATGTGCGCCATCCGCGATTCGGTCTGGCGGCGATCGGTGACGTCCTCGTGGGTCTTGATCAGGTATTGCGGCTCGCCGGCCTCGTCGAGAACGGTCATGCGGCGGGTAAGGAACAGCCGCAGCCCATCCTTGGTCGAGATCGGGTGTTCTTCGGTGAGCAGGCCGCGCTTCTTGATCGCGGCCTCGTCGCGCGCGATGATCAGCTTGGCTTCGCGCGGATTGAAGATGTCGGCGGCGGTCAGGCCGGTGGCATCCTCGCGGCGGCGATTGAGAATGGTCTCGGCGCTGCGGTTGGCGAGCAGATACCGCCCGTCGCTGACGCGCTCGACGATCAGCGACACCGGGATGTTGTCGACCACCAGTTCGAGGAATTTCTTGGTGTTTTCGAGTTCGCGCGACAGCGACCGCCGATCGGTGACGTCGTCGAACAGCGTGATCAGGAATTCCGGCTCGTTATTCTCGTTGCGGGCGACCACGCGGTTGGCAGAGAGAACGCGCCGGTCATCGCCGCGTTCGACGGTGTATTCGCTGCGATGATAGCCTTCGGGCGCCGTCAGCGCGGCGTGATCCGCGGCCTCAATGCTTTTGGCGGTTTCCAGCCGGAAGATTTCGTCGGCGCGCTTGCCGATGACGCGATCGCGGGAAAAGCGCGAGAAGCGCTCGAACGCCCGGTTGGCGAAAATATAGCGGCCGTCCTCGATGTTCTTGGCGGCGACGCAGACCGGAACATTGTCGAGCACCGATTCCAGAAATTTGGTGGTCGATGCCAGCTTGCGCGACAGCTGGCGCTGCTCGGTGCAATCCTCATGCGTTCCGATCGTCCCGCCATTGGGCAGGCGGAAGATCTTCGAAAGCACCGATCGCCCGCCCGGCAGTTCGGTGACGACGCCTTCCGGGCGGCGGGCAAGCTTGCTGAATTCCTCGACGGTGAGATTGAGCAGGCCCCGCGCGCGGCGCAGTTCGAGCAATTCGCGACCGGTCATCGCGCTAGAAATCTCGGCGCGGCTGAGCCCGTAAATTTCGAGAAAGCGGTCGTTGCAAAAGACCACGCGGTTTTGCGCATTGGTCATCATCACGCCCTGGTTGAGCGTGTTGAGCGCCGAACTGATGAATGCGCTGCGCTGCAATTGTGCGCTCTTGGCTCGGCGCAACGCCGCCAGTATCCAGATCCCGATCGCAACCAGGAAGGAAACGACGGCAATCCCGCCGAGCAGGAGCTCCCACACGAGATTGGGATCGAGTTCGCCGATAGAGCTCACCGGGGCAAAGCCCGCGGAAGGCGCGGCAGCCCACGCAGTTCCGCACGGCGCAACCATGACGAGCAGAGCAATGGCGAGCAGACAGACAAGGGCCTGCGCCGGAATCGAATTCTTCCGTTCTGCCTGCCGGTTCCTGTCAGCCATTACCCACCCAAGGTTTGCGGGCGGAGTGTCTGGCTTGACGGGTTTGGATCGGGTAAATGACTACCCGTACAATTCTAAAATGTGACCCAAATTACGGCAATTGGCCTGACATGATTAATGCTTCACTAACGGGACTGCGTTCGCGGCGTATTTCGAGGCAAACCAACGGGTTGTTTGACTGCTTCGGCGGACGAAACGATGATCGCCAAGCGTGGCAGGCGCCGATTTCCACGGCAGATTCCCAGGTCCGAAGCTGACATGGACAAGGTCGATTGCGTCGTCATCGGAGCGGGGGTGATCGGGCTTTCGATCGCACGGCGGCTGGCCCAGGCGGGCCGCGAAGTGATCGTGCTCGAGGCCACTGAGGGCATCGGCACCATCACCTCCTCCCGCAACAGCGAGGTGATCCACGCCGGCATCTATTACCGCGCGGGCAGCCTGATGGCGAAGATGTGCGTGAGCGGCAAGCGCGCGCTCTACCAGTATTGCCGCGACCACGGTATTCCCCATCGCAATTGCGGCAAGCTGATCGTGGCGACGACGCCGAGCGAAACCGAAAAACTGCAGTCGATCCGGGCGCATGCCGAAGCCAATGGCGTCGACGATCTGCAGTTGCTGACCGGCGAGGCGGCACGGGCGCTGGAGCCGGCGCTCAACTGCGATGCGGCCCTGCTCTCGCCGTCCACCGGCATCATCGACAGCCACGCCTACATGCTGGCGCTGCGGGGCGACGCTGAGGAAGCGGGCGCGGCCTATGCGTTCCACACGCCGCTGTTGCGCGCCCGGGCCGGTGGCGGCCGGATCGAAATCGAAGCTGGCGGGCACGCGCCGATGACGCTTGCATGCAACCTGCTCGTCAACACGGCCGGCTTAAGCGCGCCCGCAGTGGCGCGCAGCATCGAAGGCATGCCGGTCGGGATGATCCCCTGCGCTTATCTCGCCAAGGGCAATTATTTCAGTTGCAGCGCGCGCGCCCCGTTTTCACGCCTGATCTATCCCGTGCCGGAGCCCGGCGGGTTGGGCGTGCACCTGACGCTCGACATGGCGGGACAGGCTCGTTTCGGCCCCGACGTGGAATGGGTCGAGAGCATCGATTATGCGGTGGATCCCGCTCGTGCCGAGCGATTCTACCCCGCGATTCGGCGCTACTGGCCGACGCTGCCGGACGGCGCGCTGATGCCGAGCTATTCCGGAATGCGGCCGAAAATCGTGCCGCCGGCCGTCGCTACCCAGGATTTTCTGATCCAGGGTCCAGCCGATCACGGCGTCGCCGGACTGATCAATCTGTTCGGTATCGAATCGCCGGGACTGACGTCATCACTCGCGATCGCCGATCATGTCGGCGCGCTGGTGGAGCTCTGACATCGCCCACGTCCGGGCGGATGAGCGCATCGGCACCCATCCGACCGTGTGGAGATTTTCGATACTTTGCTGGACTGGTTAGTGCTGGACTGGTTAGTGGAGAGTTTCGCTGGCGGATTGTTTCAACCGCTCGATCTCATCCTTGACCATCAACTTGCGGCGCTTCAACTCGACAATTTGCAGGTCGTCTGTGGAAAGGTGCACGAGCGCTTCGTGCAATTCATTCTCGAGAATCTTGTGTTTACGTTCAAGTTCAACAAGATGCGCCTGTAGTGCCATACGAAATCTCCTCGGTGGTTGAACCTCAGATTCGATCCGGACGAGAGAGTGTACACCAGACGACGAATCTGTCGATGGGTATCCAGAATCGCGCCTGTCATATTTTCGGATTTATCTGTAACCAATCGTGAGTATGGGAACCCGGTCAGCTTGCGGACCGGCCTCGCAGGGACGATATTCACTGCCAGCCTCGGGCATGATCCGGAAAAGTGGGGTGCCGGTTTTCCCTCGCGACAAACGCCGAAACGCGTTTGCGCGGAGATCATGCTCAAATCAAACAGCTGGAGCGGGATGACAATTCGAAGAAAAGTCATCACGCTCTAGAATAACCCGTTCACAACCTCATCGCGCTTTCAGCTAACGTACACCATGACCGACGATGATGAGCGCGAGCTTGAGAACGAGCTCGCCCGCCTGCAGCAGGAGCATCGCGATCTCGATGCGGCGATCGACGCGCTGCATCAGTCGCCGGCGCCGGACCTGTTGCGGCTGCAGCGGCTGAAGAAACGCAAATTGCAATTGCGCGACCGCATCGCCTTTATCGAAGACCAGATCACGCCTGATATCATCGCCTGATCGTTGCGTGTGCCTCGTTCGGCCAAGTCGGTTCGCCAAAAGCCGTCCGCTTCCGGCAGATCCTTTTCCCCGATATCCACACAACCCTGCGTCGCAAGGATCTTGTCGGCCGGCCGACCCGAAAAAACAGCTTTCCAGTTGGCGGATGCGACTTGACTCTCATAGAACAAAAAGGGAACATATCTTCCTGCCGCCAGCCTTGGGAGTTCCGCCATGTCCGTCACATCGTCCCTGTCCGACAACAGCCGCTACGAGCAGGCCTGCGATCAGGCCATCGCGATGTGTGACGGCAATCTGCGCTCGACCATCAAGGCGCTGATCATGGCGAACGAGTATCTGGAAACCGAACTGGAGGAATTGCAGGCGGCAATCGCCGCCGGCTGCGTGCCGGCGAGAACCTCCCATGCGGAGAGCGACGCTGCCTGATCGATCAAACCCGGAGCGAACCAATGGCCGATGTCACTTATTACGTCGCAATGCCATTCCTGCAGGACGATAGCGGCACGCCGATGGCGGGAGCCGCGGAAGAATGCCAGAGCCCGACGACCGCGTTACGGCGTGCCGAGACGATGTCGCGGATGGCCGGCAGCATCGGCGCCGTCGCCTTCAGCCGCAGCGGCGATCCCATGATCGGCGAATTCGGCGACGCGAAACTGCTGCGCAAGTTCGGCAATGTGCCGGATGATCTGAGTGGTTTGTAGCGATCACTGATCGTGTAGGGTGGGCAAAGCGCAGCGTGCCCACCATCATGTTCGTCAGATAGACGGTGGGCACGGCGCAAGCGCGCCTTTGCCCACCCTACAGATCTTCAGCTCTTCACGACACCTCGTGCCGCCGCAGCGCCTTTCGCACATACATGGCGCTGTCGGCCGCTTCCAGCGCGCGGCCGGCTTCGGAATGGGTATCGAGAATGGAGACGCCCGCGGAGGCGCCCGCGGTAATGGTGCAGCCATCGAACACGAAGGTGAGGCGATCGATCGCTTCCTCCAGCGCGGCCGCCTTGGCCCGGGCATCGGTCTCGCTGAGATTCCACAACAGCAGCGCGAACTCGTCGCCGCCGAGCCGGCCGACCACATCGGAAGCGCGCACCTGCGCGAGCAGCGTCGTGACGATGGCCTTGAGTACCTGGTCGCCTGCGGCGTGTCCGAAAGCGTCGTTGATCGGTTTCAAGCGATCGACGTCGAGCACGACCAGCGCACCGCCGGCGCGATAGCGCTTGATGTAGGCAATCGCGCGATTGAGCTCGCGCTCGAAGCCGCGCCGGTTCGGAATGCCCAGCAGGAAGTCGGTATCGGCGGAGGCCTGAAGTTCCTCGATCTGCGCCTGCGTCCGGGCCAGTTCCGCCTTCAGCCGGCGAATCGTCGCCTTGGTGCCGTTGGACACCGCCGGCGGTCGGGATCCCTGGGCGGATGACCGCCGCGGTGCGACTTTTTGCCCGGAAGCCGCGCTTTTGGGGCGTTTTCCGGCCCTGGAGGCGGTCGCCCTGGTTTTCTTCTTCATGGCCTTCCCTGTGCAGGCTTGCTTATGAAGGCTTGCCGGGATTCACCAAGACAGGATAGTCCATTCCTGATCCCTTGCCACGCCTTGGATGAGCCCCGGGTCGACCCTATAATCGGCCTATGTTTCTGGATTCCCGAACAGAATTGACGAGATGACCGCACCCATCGCCATCATCATGGGCAGCCAGTCCGACTGGGAGACCATGCGCCACGCCGCCGACACACTGGCTGTGCTCGGGATCGATTGCGAAAAGCGCATCGTCTCGGCCCACCGGACCCCGGACCGGTTGTTTGCCTTCGCCAAAGGCGCCAAGGCCGCAGGCTTCAAGGTCATCATTGCCGGCGCCGGTGGGGCGGCCCATCTGCCGGGCATGGCGGCGGCGCTGACGGAACTCCCCGTCTTCGGTGTCCCCGTCGAATCCAAGGCGCTGTCGGGGGTCGATTCGCTGTACTCGATCGTGCAGATGCCGGCCGGCGTTCCCGTCGGCACGCTGGCGATCGGAAAGGCCGGCGCCATCAACGCTGCGCTGCTCGCGGCAAGCGTGCTTGCGCTTAATGACGCAGCGCTGGCCGCGCGGCTCGCCGCCTGGCGCAAGCAGCAGACGGACGCGGTCAAGGAGCGCCCGGAGGGATCGGCGTGACCGCTTCAGGCAAGGTGAAGCTGAGGCCGGGCGACACCATCGGAATTCTCGGCGGCGGACAATTGGGCCGGATGCTGGCCATGGCGGCGGCGCGCCTTGGCCTGAAATGCCAGGTGTTTTCGCCGGACTCAGACTCGCCCGCCTTCGACGTGGTGCTGAACGCGACCTGCGCCGAATATGCCGACGTCGAGGCGCTCGAGTTGTTCGCCAACGATGTCGACGTCATCACCTATGAATTCGAGAACGTGCCGGCCGCCACCGCCATGGTGCTGGCCGCGCGGCGCCCGGTGTTGCCGGCGCAGAAGATCCTCGAAACCACGCAGGACCGGCTGATCGAAAAGGACTTCGTCAAACGGCTGGGCATCGGCACCGCCGACTATGCCGACGTGTCATCGGTTGAAACCCTGCAGGCGGCGATCGCACGCATCGGCCTTCCCGCCGTGATCAAGACCCGCCGCTTCGGCTATGACGGCAAGGGCCAGGCGATCATCCGCGAGGGCGACGATCCCGCTCAAGTCTGGGAGGACCTCGGCACCAAATCCGCGATCCTCGAAGCCTTCGTTCCCTTCGAGCGCGAGATCTCCGTGATCGCCGCGCGCTCGGCGGACGGCGAGGTCGAATGCTACGACGTCACCGAAAACGAACACCGCGATCACATCCTGAAATTCTCGCGCGTGCCCGCCGCGATCTCGGATGCGCTGGCCGCAGACGCGCGTGCCGTCGCCGAGAAGATCGCAAACGCGCTCGACTATGTCGGCGTGCTCGCAGTCGAATTGTTCGTCGTTGCCGGAAACGGCGGGCCGCATGTGCTGGTCAACGAGATTGCGCCGCGGGTGCATAATTCAGGGCACTGGACGCTGGACGGCGCCTCGATCTCCCAGTTCGAGCAGCACATAAGGGCGATCGCCGGCTGGCCGCTCGGCAAGCCGGTTCGTCACGGTGAGGTTACCATGACCAACCTGATCGGCGACGATATCCTGACCTACGAGCAGTGGCTGACGGTGCCCGGTGCCACCATTCACCTCTACGGCAAGGGCGCACCGCGGCCTGGCCGCAAGATGGGCCATGTCACCGAAGTGGCTCCGGCAAGCAAGAAATAGCGCGGTCGCCGAACGCGTTTGCTGATCAGGCCGTCTTCAAGCCTTCCACGACGCCGGCCGGCTCTTCGCTGAGCCAGCGATAGATCACGCCGCCGAGCGCCCCGCCGATCAGCGGCGCAACCCAGAACAGCCAGAGCTGCGTCAGCGCCCAGCCGCCGACGAACAGCGCGGGCCCGGTGCTGCGCGCGGGATTCACCGACGTGTTGGTGACGGGAATGCTGACGAGATGGATCATCACCAGCGCCAATCCGATCGCCAGCGGCGCAAAGCCCGCAGGCGCCTTGCCGTGGGTGGCGCCCATGATGATGAACAGGAACATCATGGTCATCACCACTTCGGTGATGAAGCAGGCCACCATGCCGTATTTACCGGGCGAATGCGCATCAAAGCCGTTGGACGCAAAACCCTTGCTGACGTCGAAGCCGGACGCGCCGCTTGCGATCACATAAAGTAGGGCAGCAGCAACGATCGCACCGATCACCTGCGCGATGACATAAGGCAGGATTTGACCGGTCGGAAACCGTCCGCCGGCCGCGAGGCCGATCGTGACGGCAGGGTTGAGATGGCAACCGGAAATGTGGCCGATCGCATAGGCCATGGTCACGACGCTCAGGCCGAACGCCAGGGACACGCCGACCAGGCCGATACCGACCTGAGGAAAGCCGGCGGCGATGACCGCGCTGCCGCATCCCGCAAAAGTGAGCCAAAACGTGCCGATCGCTTCAGCGGCATATTTTTTGGTATTCATACTCGCCTCCCGCATGTTTAGGTTGCCGGATGCTAGGGAGAGCCCGTGATGGGCTCGTTATTTGAGGAAACCAGGTCGCCTGGGCGCCGGATCCCGCCGATTTTCGTGGCTTTCCGGAGCCGGGAAACCGGCTTCTCAGGTGGACAATAGCGGATTTGTCTGCTACATGCCCGCGTTCAGGGTTAAGGGCCAGGCCTTTCGCCGGCCCTTTACTTTACCAGAATTCCTATCCGATCAATTGAAAGAGGATGCCGCGTGCAGGTTCTCGTCCGCGATAACAATGTCGATCAAGCCCTCAAGGCGCTGAAGAAGAAGATGCAGCGCGAGGGTATTTTCCGCGAGATGAAGCTCCGCGGGCACTACGAAAAGCCCTCCGAGAAGAAGGCCCGTGAAAAGGCCGAAGCCGTGCGCCGCGCGCGCAAGCTGGCCCGCAAGAAGCTGCAGCGCGAAGGCCTGCTGCCGATGAAGCCCAAGCCGGTGTTCGGCGCGGGTCCCGGTGGCGACCGTGGTGGCGCTGGCGGTCGTGGTGGCCCGGGCGCAGGTCCGCGCGGACCGCGCTGAGTGCTTCCTGAGATTTGAGTTGAAAACGCGGGCCTCAGGTCCGCGTTTTTGTTTTTCGCCATCGCAGATCCGGCAATATGGGATAATCGTCGCTGACGCGCGACGTGCTCCACTCGCATCTCCTTCATCGGCCGTTGCGGCTAATCTTGGCTTGGACACGCGAAAGTATTCCGCTGCATGGCCGCTACGGATTGCAATGCCCTTCCCTGCGGTTCGCGCTTCACGGCCGTACCCATCGCGCTGTTGGCGATCGTTCTCACCGTTCCGCTCGGCGGCTGTTCGTTCGACCTGGGATCATGGGGATCGGACAAGGAGAAGCCACAGGCCGTCGAGCAGAAACCGACGGGCACGATCAGCGGGCAAAGCGTCAGCGACGCCCAAGGCTACACTACGCGCGGCCTAACTCTCGCCAAATCCGGCAAGACCGAAGAAGCGCTGGCAGAATTCGACCGTGCGCTGACACTCGATCCCTACAACGTGCAAGCGCTGTACGGCCGCGGTCTGATCCATCAGGCCGACAAGCAGCATGAGCAGGCGATCGCGGATTTCACTGCGGCCAACGGCCTGACTCCGCAACGGGTCGAGCCACTGCTGGCGCGCGCGACCAGCTACCTCGCCATCGACAAGGCAAAGGAAGCCGCTTCCGATCTCGACGAGGCGGTGCAGGCCGATCCCGACAGCGCGCAAGCCTGGTCAGCTCGCGGCGTCACCTATGAACGTCTAGGCGACAAGGCCAAGGCGTTCACCTCCTACGGCCGTGCGCTCGCGCTCCGCCCCAAGGACGAAGCCGCGCGAAGCGGCCTCGCGCGCACGGGCGGCTAGCCTCTCCAGAATTATTTCGGCAGCACCGCGTGGAAGAGCGACTTGGCGGTCGACAGCGCGTCCTCGGCAGCCGCTGTGGCGCGCTCGCGCACGGAAGGCTCGGCCATTTCGGCACGCAGATCGAGCGGACGCGAGATCGGAATTTCGGCAGGCGGGGTCGGGCGGTTCGGGTCGCTGGCCTCGGCATAAGGCGGCCGCGCCTGCGACGGAGCACGACCAGACGAAGACTGACCAAAAGGTTCGCCGGCCGGCGAACCCGAGACCATGATCGGGGGTGGCAGCGGACGAAGCGCGGGCGCATTGGCGACCACTGGCGCATTTGTGACCACGGGCGCATTTGCGACCCTGGGTGCCTCGGGAACGCCGGCCGCCTCGGCGGCGCGCGGAGAGGCTTCGCCGTTGACGCGCAGGCGCTCGATCGCGGCGCGCGCCAGATCGTTGGCATCACGGCGTTCATCCGGCGCAACCGCAGTCTCGACCGGGGCGGCCGGCGCAGCCGCCGCAACCGGAGCCGCCGAGGAATTCACGGGCTGTATCGGTGACGGCAGCACGACCCGGATTTTTTCCTTTTCGCGCGGCAACGCTGCATGACGGCGCTGGTCGGCGGAGCTGCTCGCGGCCTCGGCCGGGCCTTCGGCCGGTTTTGCATCGGACTTGGTATCGGCAGACTTGGTATCGGAGGACTTGGTATCGGAGGACTTGGCGTCGGAGGACTTGGCGTCGGCGGATTTGGAATCGGGCTTGGCGTCAGCCTTCGCTTCGGCTTTTGCGTCGGTCTTTTCCTGAGCCTTTTCGACCACCGCCGGCCGTTCGGCAGCGGTCTTCTCCATGATGGCTTTCTCGGAGATTCCCCTCGCCTTGACGCCGGCGGCCGGGAGATTGCTGACACTGGCCGTGGTGTCGGCGGACTTGGCGTCGGATTTGGCTTCAGCCTTGCCTTCCCCCTTGGGGTTGGCGGCCGACACCGCAGCGGCAGGCGCGTCCGCGCTGGGCTTGGTCACAATGTAGTGGTTGACGATGTACGCCCCGATGACCGTCGCGGCCACCGAGGGGAAGATGTCCACCGCAAATTTCTTCAGGTAATTCAGCATTCCGGCCACTCCCCGCGGTCCTTCAATTGCCGGAACTTTGAGGCACATTGAGGGATCAACTGCGACGGATCGGTGGCAATTCAGCAGTTCCCGTGCAGGTCGGACGGCACCGGCTTGATCGGCTAAAATTTCCTAACTAGTCCAAGGCCATAAAGCGAGGCCCCGGCAACAGCCTGGAACCCGCGGCCGGGTGGTCAGGGCTTCAGCTCGACCTCCAGAAATACGATCTCGGCTGCTGTCTCGTTGAGCACGTCGTGCTGGACGCCGGCTTTCCGGAAATAGGATTTGCCGGCCCCGAGCTGCGCCTTGGTGCGTTCGCCGTTCGGCGCGACGATGGTCATTTCGCCCGAGGTCACCGGCACGATCACGTAATCCATCCCGTGGGTGTGATGGCCGGTCGCGCTGCCCGGCGGCAGCCGCCACTCGGTAACGCGGACTTCGGTTGTATCGACCTGAACGTCGGATTTGGCGGCGAGCATATCGGGTCACTCCAGGGGAATTACGGCACGAATACCATGAATAGGAACACGGCGAATACCAGCATATGCACGAGCCCGAACAGGATGTTGGTGCGGCCGGTGCCGAAGGTGAGCATGCTGATGACGAAGGTCAGCAGCAAGAGCACCATCTCCGGCGCATTGAGACCGAGCACCAGCTGCTTGTCGAGTGTGTAGGCAACGACCGCGACCGCCGGCACCGTCAGCCCGATCGTGGCGAGCGAAGAGCCGAGCGCGAGATTGATGCTCTTCTGCAGGTCGTTCCTGCGCGCGGCGCCGATCGCCGCGACACCTTCCGGCATCAGGATCAAGGACGCCACTACCACGCCCGCGAAGGCGGATGGCGCGCCGATCATCGCAGTGACGGTATCGACGGTCACCGAAAATTTCTTGGCCAGCAGCACCACCGCCAGCAGGGACACAATCAACAGCGCGATGCTGAGCGCCAGCATCCGGTTGGACAGCCGGGATTCGCCGGCCGCCTCGCCTTCGGCCTGGTTGATGAAATAATCGCGATGCCGGATGGTTTGGGTATAGAGAAACACGCCATAGAGAACGAGGGTGACGATGCTGACGAAGCCGAGCTGGACCGCCGAATAGATCGGCCCCGGGGCGGTCAGCGTATAGTTCGGCATGATCAGCGTGATCGTCGCCAGCACGAACAGCACGCTGAGATAAAGGTTCGCGCCCGGGACCTGAAAATCCTGCTCGCGGTAGCGCAAGCCGCCGATGAAGATGCAGAGGCCGACGAGGCCGTTGCACACGATCATCACCACCGCAAACACGGTGTCGCGCGCCAACGCCGGTTGCGGCTTGTCGCCGAGCATGATGGTGGCGATCAGCGCGACCTCGATAATCGTGACCGCAAGCGTCAACAGCAGCGTGCCGTAGGGTTCGCCAATTCGCTCGGCGATCACCTCCGCATGATGCACGGCTGCAAACACGGTGCCGAACAGGATCGACAGCAGCACCACCGCGAACACGAGCCCGCCGACTGACGGCGTAAAGTTGAGCCCGAGGCTGGTCGCCACGGCAAACAGCAGCATCGCCAGCGTGGGGAATATCCACGCCGATCGCGGCATTGGTCCGTGTGCGCTCATGCGATCAAGTCCCAACAGGTTTGTGGACGCTAGATAAGCCCAAAGTAGCCATCACCCCCTTGCAAGGTTGATGAAATTTCGCGCGATTTCAATCGCGCCGAAATTATCCAGATCGTTATGACCGCCTCGGGCAAGGCGGACAAACCGTTTCGGCTCGTTCGCCAGCGCAAACAGCCGCTCACCAAAGACAACCGGTATCGTGGGATCGAGCGCGCCATGCATGACGAGCAGCGGCACCCTGATCCGCGCGATGCGCGCGTCGGAGCGGAACTGATCCCGCATCAATAGCCGCACCGGCGCGAACCAGAACGCCGACGCGGCGACGTCGGCAATGGAGGTATAGGGCGATTCCAGGATCAGCTTTCCGATCGGCTGTTCGGCCGCCAGCGCAACTGCGACGCCGGTGCCGAGGGAGAATCCCCATGCGACGATCTTGTCCGCGCGATATCGCGCTGCTGTGAAGGCATAGGCCGCCGCAGCATCCTGCAGCAATCCCTGCTCGCTTGGTTGCCCGCTCGATCCGGCATAGCCGCGATAGGACAGCGCGACGATCCCCGTCCCGTCAGCGATCAGGTCGCGAAAGCGGCCGAAGAAGCCGGCGAGATAATCGCCATTGCCGTGGAAATAAAGGACGACCGGACGGCCCGGCTTAGCCGGAACATGCCAGATGATGACGCGCTCGCCGTCCGCCGTGGTCAGGATATGTTCTTCGGCTTCCGGAAAGCCCGCCGCTGGCGGCATTGTGCGCGCGGCAGTCGGCACCGGAAACAGGACGGCGCGCTGCGCGAAGAACAACGCGAGCAGTCCGCAGACATAACCGACTGAGACGACGATCAGCAGCCATTTCAGTACAGTCATGAATTTCCTGCGAGCGCGTTACATCCCCTTGACGATGTTCTCGGTGACCTTCTTGGCGTCGCCGAGCAGCATCATGGTGTTGTCGCGGTAGAATAGTGGATTATCGATGCCGGCATAGCCCGAGGCCAGCGAGCGCTTGATGAACATCACGGTGCCGGCTTTCCAGACCTGCAGCACCGGCATGCCATAGATCGGCGAGGTCTTGTCTTCTTCCGCGGCCGGGTTGGTGACGTCATTGGCGCCGATCACAAACGCAATGTCGGCTTGCGCGAATTCGGAGTTGATGTCCTCGAGCTCGAACACCTCGTCATAGGGCACGTTGGCTTCCGCCAGCAGCACGTTCATGTGGCCGGGCATGCGGCCGGCGACCGGGTGAATCGCGTATTTCACCTCGACGCCTTCCTTCTTCAGGAGGTCGCCCATTTCGCGCAGCGCATGCTGGGCCTGCGCCACCGCCATGCCGTAGCCCGGCACGATGATCACCTTCTGTGCGTTCTTCATGATGAAGGCCGCGTCGTCGGCCGAGCCGAGCTTGGCGGGCTTCTGCTCGCCGCCGCCACCGCCGGCCGCGACGGTTTCGCCGCCGAAGCCGCCGAGGATGACCGAGATGAAGGAACGGTTCATCGCGTGGCACATGATGTAGGACAGGATCGCGCCCGAGGAACCGACCAGTGCGCCGGTGATGATCAGCGCGGAGTTGCCGAGCGTGAAACCGATGCCGGCCGCAGCCCAACCCGAATAGGAGTTCAGCATCGAGATCACGACCGGCATGTCGGCGCCGCCGATCGGGATAATCATGAGCACGCCGAGCACCAGCGCGATGATCGTGATCAGCCAGAAGTCGATCGCGCTTCCGGACCGGACCAGACCGAAAATGAAGAACACCAGCGCAAGCGCGAGCGCGATGTTGATGATGTGGCGGCCGGGCAGGATGATCGGCGCGCCGCTCATGCGCGCGGAAAGCTTCAGGAACGCGATCACCGAACCGGTGAAGGTCAACGCGCCGATGGCGACGCCGAGCGACATCTCGACCAGGCTGGAAGCGTGAATGGCGCCGGGCTTGCCGATGTCGAAGGCTTCGGGCGCATAGAAGGCGCCGGCGGCGACCAGCACCGCGGCCATGCCGACCAGCGAGTGGAAGGCTGCGACCAGTTCCGGCATCGAGGTCATCGGCACCCGGCGGGCGATCACGGCGCCGACGCCGCCGCCGATGGCGATGCCGAGAATGACCAGCAGCCAGGCAACGCCGTCCGCCGGCGGATGACTGGCGAGCGTGGTCGCGACCGCGATCGCCATGCCGATCATGCCGAACAGGTTGCCCTGGCGGGACGATGCGGGACTGGACAGGCCGCGCAGCGACAGGATGAACAGCACACCCGCCACGAGATAAAGAACTGCTGCCAGATTGGCGTTCATCTCAGGTCCCCTTTGTCTTCGTCACCCCGAGGTGCACGCCGCTCACTTGGCCTTCTTCTTGTACATCGCCAGCATGCGCTGGGTGACAAGGAAGCCGCCGAAAATGTTCACGCAGGCGAAGATCAGCGCGATGAAGCCGAAGCCGCGCGCCCAACCGCTGCCGCTCGAGATCATGGGGACGCCGACCGCGAGCAGCGCACCGACCACGATCACCGAGGAGATCGCATTCGTCACCGACATCAGCGGCGTGTGCAGCGCAGGCGTCACCGACCAGACCACGAAATAGCCGACGAACACGGCGAGGACGAAGATCGACAGCCGGAATACGAAGGGATCGACGACTTGGGCGATATGCTCCATGGCTTCTCTCCTCAGGCTTTCGGCAGGAAGTTCGGATGGACGACGGCGCCGTCCCTGGTCAACGCGGTGGCTTTCACCAGCTCGTCATCCCAATTGACCGCGAGCGCCTTGTTCGGCTTGTCGACCATGGTCTCGATGAAGTTGAACAAATTGCGGGCATAGAGGCTCGAGGCCGATTGCGCGACGCGGCCGGCGACGTTGGTGTAGCCGACGATCTTGATGCCACCGACATCGACGACTTCGCCCGCCTTCGCTCCCTCGACATTGCCGCCGCGCTCGACCGCGAGGTCGACCAGCACCGAGCCCGGTTTCATCGACTTCACCATCTCGGCGCTCACGAGCTTTGGCGCCGGCCGGCCCGGGATTAGGGCAGTCGTGATGACGATATCCTGTTTCTTGACGTGCTCGGCGGTGAGCGCGGCCTGCTTGGCCTGGTACTCTTTCGACATTTCCTTGGCGTAGCCGCCGGCGGTCTGCGCGTTCTTGAATTCCTCGTCCTCGACCGCGAGGAATTTTGCGCCGAGACTTTCGACCTGCTCCTTTGTAGCAGGCCGCACGTCGGTCGCGGTGACGACGGCGCCGAGCCGCCGCGCGGTCGCGATCGCCTGCAGGCCGGCCACGCCGACGCCCATCACGAACACCTTCGCCGCCGGAACGGTGCCGGCCGCGGTCATCATCATCGGAAAGGCGCGGCCGAAGGATTCGGCCGCCTCGATCACCGCGCGATAGCCGGCGAGGTTCGCCTGGGAGGACAGCACGTCCATGACTTGCGCGCGCGTAATGCGCGGCATCAATTCCATCGCAAACGCCGCAACGCCGGCATCCGCGATCGTCTTCAGCGCCGCTTCATTGCCGTAAGGGTCCATGATGGCGATGACCAGCGCGCCACGCTTGTATTGCGAAAGCTCGGAAGCCTCCGGCCGCTTCACCTTGATGATGATGTCGGCATCCTTCAACGCGTCCGCGCTGACGGTGGCGCCCACCGCGGTGAATTCGGAATCCGGCAGCCCCGACTTGATGCCCGCACCTGGCTCGATCGCGACTTCGGCGCCGATTGCCCTATATTTCTTCACGGTGTCCGGGGAAGCAGCAACCCGCGGTTCGGACGAATCGATTTCCTTGGCAACGGCAATCTTCATGAGGCCTCCCGGCGCGGCGGGCGCGCGCGCAAGCAAACTAGCGTCTTTTTCGCTTAGTTGGATACCGGTTTCGCCGGCATGCGTGCAAATTGTGGCCACCGCCGGCGTGGGCGGTGCAGGCAGCGCTATCAGGTCAGGAAGAAGCCCATCAGGGCGACGATGATGACGACGGCGATCGTGCCGTATTTGACCAGCATGATGAACCCTTCATAGGTCTGCTCATGGGCCTCATAGTCGTTGCCGTCAGCGGTCGTGTAGGCCACTTCGTTATGGTCTGCCATCGGTATCCCCAGTCAAAATCCGCGTTTCTCGCGTGCAATTACCGCAAAGCGTTTGGGAGGGCAACGGCCCCCTGCCAATCGGGTCATTCCGAAGGCCAATTATCCCGGATCCAGCGGGTCAGGCTTTCCTCGCTGACCTCGCCTGCGGCGAGGGAGAGGATGATGGACGTGGCCTGCGCCGGGTCGGGCGCAAAGGGCATGTCGTTGCTGCGCAAGAAAACCATCATTGCGTGGAACGCGATACGCTTGTTGCCGTCCACGAACGCATGGTTGCGGGCCAGACCGAAGGCATATGCCGCGGCGAGTGCAGCGATATGCGTCTGCCCGTCATTCCATCGGTCAACTGACCGCAAAACCGCCAACTCGAGAAGGCCACGATGCCGAATGCCTTCCGGTCCACCGAATATCGCCAGTTGCTCGGCGTGCATGTCGATTACTTCATCGACATCGAGCCAAATTGGCTCACTCATTTTGCAAGCGCGGCAAACGTATCGCGATATTCGTGCATGACCTGACGCGCGATTTCCATTGTCCGCGCGTGCTTGGGATTGAATGGGGAGAGCCGCAGACTGCCATCCGGTTGCTCGACCGGATAGAACTTGTCCCCCTCCTTGAGATTGAGCCGGGCAAGAAGCTCCTTCGGCAGGATGACACCAACCGAATTGCCAATCTTCCGAATTTGAAGGGCGGTATCCTCCAGCTTGTAATCGCGAGAGGCCCCTTCCATGCCGCGAGGGGTTTTGGTCATCGCACCAGCTCCGTTATACAGTATGTATAACACACCATCGCAGTCTGTTCAACAGATGTTTTACGCCCGATCCCGATGGGCCCGCCCGGATCCGGTGCCCGCTTCGCTGGACACAGCTCTATCCGAGCACGAAATCGAAACGCCCGGCGAGCCACCCCGCGTTCTTGGCCGTACGTATCTGCAAGTCCTTGCGGAACAGGCTGTCGGAGCGATTTTTTGACTCGCCGGGGAAATAGAGCTGGGTCGTCAGCACGCGGCCGCCGCGCGGCTGCACCTTCACGTGGATATGGCGCGTCCGGCCAACGTAGATGCCGGGCACGACGGTGCGCAATCGATAGCGCCCCTCCGCATCGGCGAATTGATGGCCGCGGAGGCGGAAGCCGGAATTGTCGTAGCGGCCCTTGTCATCGGCCTGCCAGAAATCCAGCAGGGCTCCGGCGAGCGGCTTGCAGGCGCGACTGAGCACGAAGCCAGCCAGTTCGATCGGCTGTCCCGCCATGCCCTCTTCGAACAGCTCGGTTCGCTCAGGCGACGACGGCTTGAAGTATGGTCCTTCGGTTTGCGGCACTGTGGCGTCGTCGCCGTCCTGGCATGCCGACGTCGGGGCAAGCGGGGCCTGAGCCACGCTGCCATCGACCATGAGCAGCGAACCGGCCGCCAAGACTCCCGCTCCAAGTACAACGCGCCGTGTCGGGGTGTCGATCATGGGGCACTCCCCTCCTGTCGTCACCGTCATCATGGCGGGCGACGGCGGCTGAAATTGTGTCCGCGCCCATCACAAATCCGTTTCGTGACCGCGGGCGCCCCCGTCAGCGCATCTCTTCCAACTCGTCGATCATGCCTGATATGACCGACAGCCCGCCGTCCCAGAATTTGGGATCCTTGGCGTCCAGCCCGAACGGCTTGAGCAGTTCGGAATAATGCTTAGTGCCGCCGGCCGCGAGCATGGCGAGGTAGCGCTCGGCAAAGCCTTCGGCGGCGTTCTCGTAGACCGCGTAAAGCGAGTTCACCAGGCAATCGCCGAACGCGTAGGCATAAACGTAGAACGGCGAATGGATGAAGTGAGGAATGTACATCCAGAAATTCTCATAGCCCGGACGGATATCGATCGCCGGCCCGAGGCTTTCGCCCTGCACGCTGAGCCAGATCTGGCCGATACGCTCCGCCGTCAACTCACCGTTCTTGCGCTCGGTGTGCAAGGCGCGCTCGAACGAATAGAACGCGACCTGCCGCACCACGGTGTTGATCATGTCCTCGACCTTGCCGGCGAGCAGCGCCTGGCGCTGCTTGGCGTTCTTGGTCTGCGACAGTAGCCGCTTGAAGGTCAGCATTTCGCCGAACACGCTCGCCGTCTCGGCCAGCGTCAGCGGCGTCGGCGCCATCAGCGCTCCATTTTTGGCCGCCAGCACCTGATGCACGCCATGACCTAGCTCATGGGCGAGTGTCATCACGTCGCGCGGCTTGCCCTGGTAGTTCATCAGCACATAGGGATGCGCCGAGGGCGTGGTCGGGTGCGAGAACGCGCCTGGCGCCTTGCCTGGCCGCACCGGCGCATCGATCCAGCGATCGGTAAAGAAACGTTCCGCAATCGCCGCCATCTCGGCGGAGAAACCGCGATACGCGGTCAACACCATCTTCTGCGCCTCGGGCCAGGCGATGGTGCCGGCCGCCGCAAACGGCAGCGGCGCGTTGCGGTCCCAATGCGCGAGTTTTTTCTTTTTGAACCAGCCGGCTTTCAGATTGTAATAGCGATGCGAGAGCCGCGGATAGGCCGCGCGGACCGAACCGACCAGAGCATCGACGACCTCGCGTTCGACGCGGTTGTTCAGGTGGCGCGAATCCGCGACATCCTGGAAACCGCGCCAGCGATCGGAAATCTCCTTGTCCTTGGCGAGTGTGTTGGTGATGAGCGCAAACGTGCGCTCATTGTCCTTGAAGGTCTTTGCCAGCGCCTGTCCCGCAGCCTTGCGCTTTTCCGGCGCGCGGTCCTGCAGCAGATTGAGCGTCGGCTCGATCGCGAGCTCCTTGGCCCCGACCTTGAAGCGCAGGCCGGAGATGGTCTGGTCGAACAGCCGATTCCAGGCGGCATAGCCGCTCTGGGATTTCTCGTGAAACAACTGCTCGACGCGGTCTTCGAGCTGATACGGCTTGTCCTTGCGCAGATCCTCGATCCACGGCCGGTAATGGGCGAGTTCGGGCGTCTGCATCGCGCGCTCGATCACGGCATCATCGATGCGGTTGAGTTCGAGCGCGAAGAACAGCAAATGCAGCGAGGCAGCCGTCAGCCGCTCGGAAACGTCGCCATAGAATTTGGAGATCACGGGATCGACGCTGTCGCCGGCATGAACGAGGCCGGCATAGGAGCCGAGCCGGCCGGCGAGATCGTCGATCGCCTCGTAGCGCCTGATCGCCCCGGCGAGCCAAACGCCGCCATCGTCGCGGGCGACGCCTTCCGCCAACCTGCCCTTGTAATCCGTTTCAAACGCGACGCAGTCCGTATCCATCTGTTGCAGATCGCGCGCGATTTCGGGCGCGTCGATACCGGAATAGAGATCGGCCAGATTCCATTCCGGCAGCTTGCCGGTTTTCGGTTTGGCTGCGGTCGCCTTGCTGGCGGCGGCCTTGCCCGTTGCAGGTTTGCGGGACGCCTTGTGGGCCCGGGATGTCGCGGTTTTTGCGGTCATGACAATTTCAGTATTGGAGTGGTGATCAGGAAATGGGCGAGATCAGGCGAAGGCCGCAAGCTGCGGTACGAACTGAACTAAAAGTTCTTCACCCTCGAGGAGCATCGGATCGAGCTTTTCGTCGGTCGCACTGCGAATCGCACACCACAGCGTGACCATGCGGACCATGAGCCACGATGTCGACGGGACTGCGGCCTTCGCGTGCAGCGCCACGAGATCGAGGTTTCGATGCTCGAACAGCAGCCGGCCTGATCCGTCTTCCAGGATGTAACGGCCCCCGATCCGGGACACGCACAACTCGCAGGCCTGATCTGGAAGCGGGCTCAGCAGATAGAACTGGACGTCGCCCTTTTCCGTCACGCCGGTTTCCCATTCGCGTCCGGCCCCAGGCGCAGTCGCCGCGCTCAGCGCCGCCAAGATGGTGCTCAGTTCCCTTTCACTCCATTCGCCGGTGTTCTGTTTGCGCTCGAACGCCACGACGCTCATTTGCTTTCCGCTCCGAATAGCAGCCGATGCAATTCCGGCTCGTAGTACATTAACAGATGCCTAGCGAAGGAAGATTGTTCAATACCCAATTCGTTGGCCCATGCCCCCATGATTTCAGTCGGAACCCGGCTGAACCCGTTCTCGACCTGTGAGATGAAAGTGTAATATTTCAGGCCAAGACGTGCAGCGAGATCCGCCTGCGACAATTCGGCGTCCGCCCTTCGCAGCTTGAGCCAATCCCCGGCCAGTTTCCGCAATTGCTTGGCTTCCGGCGCAGCCTTGCCCGGGAGCCGTTCAGTGGAAACGTCTTGATGTTTCACTCGTTTCATGATTACTAAACTAGCTAAGTTGAATACCGGGATCGGTGAAGTTCCCTACCACAATCTCAGCTCGCGAATAAGATTCCGATGGCCTTCCTGGACCGCAATCAGATTGTCCGAACGAGCGACCGAACACCTTCGGCGCGCGGCAAGGAGTTGTTTGCCGGGATTCTGATCGTGGCGCTGATCGCGACCGTGGGCATCCGGAACGTTGTGCCGGCGGACGCCCTGGCGCCCGCGATCGTCACCCTGCTGTTTGCGGTTGCGGCCGTGACGGCGGGTTTCGCGCTGCTTTGCCGGCGCGACCGCTTCCGTATCATGTGGTTCGACCTCGCCGGAAGCCTGACGTTCATCGGCGTCGTCCTGTCCGTTTTGATCGAGCCGGACCAGATGGTCAGGCTCTTCACCCTGTCGCATCAACCTGACTAACAGAAACACTTTCTCCGCAGTCTGACTGCGTCGTTTTATCTGCGCGTCCAAGCCCGGGCCCCTCTGGCAGTTCAAGCGAACTGCGATGTCGGATTGGACCAATTCACGGAGTGGCCCGCATGTTCGAACTAATCTCCTCAGAATCCCTGACTGCGTTTTTCCAGGTCGTGATGATCGACCTGGTGCTCGCCGGCGACAATGCGATCGTCATCGGCCTTGCAGCCGCCGGACTGCCCGAGGCTCAGCGCAAAAAAGCGATTCTGATCGGCATATTGGCCGCCACGCTGCTGCGCATCGGCTTCGCTTCCGTCACTGTTCAACTGCTGCAGATCATCGGACTGCTACTCGCCGGCGGCGTCCTGCTGCTTTGGGTGTGCTGGAAGATGTGGCGCGAGCTGCGTACATCGCATCATCCGGTGCAGAATCTCTCAGCCGCAAGCTCGATCGATACGTCAGCCGCTCCAGGTAATCAAAAGACGCTTGGCCAGGCCATCTGGCAGATCACGCTCGCCGACGTCTCGATGTCGCTCGACAACGTGCTCGCCGTCGCAGGCGCGGCGCGCGAGCATCCGATGATCCTGATATTCGGTTTGGCACTTTCCATCGCGCTGATGGGCCTTGCCGCCAACTTCATCGCGCGCCTCCTGGAGAAGCACCGCTGGATCGCCTATGTCGGCCTCGCGATCATCCTCTATGTGGCCATCGACATGTGCTATCGCGGCGCGCTGGAGGTGTGGCCCCACCTCGCCGGCTAGATGCTCCTCAACTTCGCCGTTCTCAACGATTAACGGTGCGTTAATCGGCATCGGCGACATTGCCCCGATTCGGTACAATTCAGTAGCGTGCGGGGAGAGCCATGGCTGCCACCATTTTGATTGCCGACGACGACGCCGTGCAGCGCCGTTTGGTTGAAAACATGGTGCAGAAGTGCGGCTATGAGCCCCTCGTCGTCGACAGCGGCGACGCGGCCGTGGCCCTGCTGACCGCTCCGGATGCGCAGGCGATCGACGCGGTCGTGCTCGACCTCGTGATGCCCGGCCTCGACGGGCTCGGCGTGCTCGCAAAAATGCGTGAAGCAGGCCTGAGCATCCCCGTCATCGTGCAGACCGCCCATGGCGGCATCGACAATGTGGTTTCGGCGATGCGCGCCGGCGCACAGGATTTCGTGGTCAAGCCGGCGAGCTTCGAACGGCTGCAGGTGTCGCTGCGCAACGCGCTCAACACTTCCGCGCTCAAGGGCGAATTGCAGCGCATCCGTCACAGCCGCGAAGGCCGGCTGACCTTTGCCGACATCATCACCCGCAGCGAAACCATGGCAGCCGTGCTGCGCACCGCGCAGAAGGCGGCAGCCTCCAGCATTCCGGTTCTGATCGAGGGAGAGTCCGGCGTCGGCAAGGAATTGTTCGCCCGCGCCATCCATGGCTCCAGCGAACGCAAGTCGAAACCCTTCGTCGCGGTCAATTGCGGCGCGATCCCCGACAATCTCGTGGAATCGATCCTGTTCGGGCATGAGAAGGGCGCCTTCACCGGCGCCACCGAACGCCACATGGGCAAATTCGTCGAAGCTTCCGGCGGCACGCTGTTTCTCGACGAGGTCGGCGAGTTGCCGCTGGCGGCGCAAGTGAAGCTGCTGCGCGCGCTGCAGGAAGGCACCGTTGAGGCAGTCGGTGGTCGCAAGCCGGTGAAGGTCGACGTCCGCATCATTTCCGCAACCAACCGCAAGCTGCTCGACCTCGTGAAGAGCGGCGCGTTCCGTGAGGACCTGTTCTACCGGCTGCACGTGCTGCCAGTGACGATCCCGCCGCTGCGGATGCGGCGCGAAGACATCCCGCATCTGTTGCGGCATTTCCTGGCGCGATTTGCCGCCGAGGAAAACCGCACCATCACCGGTATCAGCGGCGAGGCCGTGGCACATCTCGCGCAGCTCGACTGGCCCGGCAACATCCGCCAGCTCGAGAACGCGGTGTATCGCGCCGTGGTCATGAGCGAGAGCGATCAGCTTGGCCTGTCGGACTTCCCGCAGGCCATCGGCCAAGCCGCCCCGGACGGCCAACTGGCACACAGCGAACCGCTGGTCGTCGCGCCATCGACGGCGCCCACCATGGTTTCGGGTAGTGATATACCGATTGCCCCGCTTGCCAATGCCGGCAGCCTCGCGATGCTGACCGCCACCGGCGAGGTGCGGCCGCTCGAAGACATGGAAAACGAGATCATCCGCTTTGCGATCTCGCATTATCGCGGCCAGATGTCGGAAGTCGCGCGCCGGCTGAAGATCGGCCGCTCCACCCTCTACCGCAAGCTCGATGAGGCTGCCGCCAACGACCCGGCCGAAGGCGGCGAGCAGGACGCGAACTGAGACGCGAACTGAGCGAACGGCCGGTGGGCGATTATGGCGTCCGCGTGGCAAAGATCGTGGCAAACCAACGACATCGATCGTTCGGAAGCTTTTGAACCGTGGCTTGGCGGTGACAGACAAATGGCGGGGAGCGTGGCAAAAACGCGCGACCCGGTTCAAACGGGTAGTTTGAGGTCAGTTTGTCGTGAGTTGTCCCGCATGGCGCTGGCTGCATGAAAGGGGCACATGTATCGTCTGCGTTGAATCGTGGCGTGCAGGCGTACGACTGAAGCGATCGAGGCCGGCGCTTTCCCGCGCAAGCTATGACGAGCAATGCAAACGACTGTTCCATGCCGGGGCAGTTCGCCCAAGGGGTTTGACGATGCGTGACTGTTCGACGAATCGTGCAGGATTTGACCGCGTGCTGATGGCTGTCGCGGCAACCTTCCTCACGGTGTCTGCGACCTCAGCACTGGCGGCCCAGTCGACGACGCCGCGCGCCAGCGCCGCCGAACTCGCGATCGACGCAGCAATTCCCCGTCCCGAACCCGCCAACGTTCCGCCTCCGACCGCCGGCGATTTCAAGATGGACTCCACCGCCTCGGTGCCTGACGCAGCCAAGGCAGTCGACAAGGCAATCGAAAAGCCGGCCGAGCCCAGCCCGACCGCAAAGGCAGCCGAGCCCAAACCCGCCGAGACCGTCACCGCACCTGTGGCCAACGACGCAGCAACCGCCGCGGCTGCGACCGCCACCGCGCCCGCGGCCGAACCCGCCAAGGAGCCGGTGAAGGTCAGCACCGTCGCACCGGCCGACCAGCCAGTTGCCGACCGCCTGCGCGACATGCTCGGCGCCAAGTCACTTCGCTATTTCGACCGCAAGAGCGAGCGCGCCGCCGTCGAGAAGTTCTACTCGGCGCGCGACTACGCGCCGCAATGGACCCAGGCCGGCAAATTGACCGACAGCGGCAAGGGCGTGATCGCCCGCCTGAAGGATGCCGCCGCCGACGGCCTCAATCCGGCCGACTATTCGGTGCCGGATTTTTCGGCCGCCGCTTCGCCGGACCTGCTCGCCGAAGCCGAACTGAAACTGACCGCGAGCATGCTCGACTATGCGCGACAGGCCCAGAGCGGCCGGATGCACTGGTCGCAGGTCGCTGCCGACATCCTCTATCCCGAACACCCGACCGATCCGACGGAAGTGCTCGCCAATATCTCGACCGCCAAGGACGCTTCCGCAGCGCTCGACGGCTACAACCCGCCGCACAAGCCTTACAAGGAATTGAAGGCCAAGCTCGCCGAGCTGCGCGGCCAGGGCGACGGACCGATGATCCACATCGCCGAAGGTCCGGCACTGGCGTTCAAGGCGGCCACCAAGAAGCAGGGTGAAGTCGCGCCGGAAGATTCGCGCGTGCCGCAACTGCGCGCCAAGCTTGGCGTCGCCGAGAATCCCGATGGCACGCATTACGACGCCAAGGTCGCCGCCGCCGTGCGCAAATTCCAGGAGAGCGTCGATCTCAAGCCGACCGGCGTCCTCGACGATCGCACCGTGAAGGCGATCAACAGCCCGAAGCGGGACCGGCAGATCGACCTGGTGCTCGTCAACATGGAACGCCTGCGCTGGTTGCCCCGCCAGCTCGGCGCGGCCTCGCTCGGTAACGCCTATGTCATTCTCAACGTCCCCGACTTCACGCTGAAGGTGATGCAGAACGGCGCCCCCGTGTGGACCACAAGGGTCGTGACCGGAAAGCCGGGAAAGCACGCCACGCCGATGCTGACGGAAACGATGAAGTTCATCACCGTCAACCCGACCTGGAACGTACCGCCGTCGATCATTTACAACGAGTATCTGCCTGCCCTGCAGCAGGACCCGACCGTCCTGCAACGCATGGGCCTGCGGCTGGAGCGCAACCGCGACGGCAGCATTCATATTTCGCAGCCGCCGGGCGAAGCCAACGCGCTCGGCCGCATCCGCTTCAACTTCCCGAACAAGTTCCTGGTCTATCAGCACGACACCCCGGACAAGCATCTGTTCGCCAAGGAAGAGCGCGCCTTCAGCCACGGCTGCATGCGGGTGCAGAATCCCGATCAATACGCATCGACCCTGCTCAACATCGTGATGCCGAACGAGCGCTACTCGCCGGAGAAGATCCGCAGCATGTACGGCCGCAGCGAGATCGATCTGAAATTTCCGACGCCGATACCGGTCAACCTCACCTACCAGACCGCATTCGTGGATGACGCGGGCAAGCTGCAGATCCGCAAGGACATCTATGGCCGTGACGCCGTGATGCTCACCCTGCTTAAGAACAGCCGCAACAAGGACCTGGAGGTCATGGTCTCCCATGCCCAGCCGAGCTATGCGCGCCCGAAAGACGGTTTGCCGCCCGGCGTCAGCTTCGCCAGCGACAACACCTACTCGTCCGGTCCGTCGTTCTTTGAGCGTCTGTTCGGGGGGCCGTCGACCGTTACGCCGCCGGCCCCGGTTGGCCGCCGGCCGCAACAGCGGTTCACCCGATAATCCTGTCCGAGCGGTTTTCCGAACAAAATCAACGAACTCGCCTCCCCGGCGAGTTCGTTTACGTTAACCATTATCCACCTCTAAATCGGCTCAGCACTTTTTCGCCACAGTCCGCGGGTTAGGTTAAGCCTAACTTGGGGGCGGGATGGTAAACATCGGTTAACCTTCCCGCTTTAAGAAAGCGTTCACCCTCTTTTGCCGGGGTCTGCAGAAGAACACCGTGAACGCTCGTCGACTGGGTGGGCTCATACGTGCTGGCTGGTTTCGCGCGCCAATTCAATCCGCTTGCTCTGCCGAAGGCCGGATATCGGATCGGCCTGACTTCGCTATTGCTGCTCGCAGGCGCCGGCACAGTGCATGACGCGACGGCGCTGAACGAAACCCGCACCCTTTCCTTCCACCACACCCATTCCAACGAAGACCTCACCGTCACCTTCAAGCGCGACGGCCGCTACGACGAAGAGGGTCTCAAGAAGCTCAATCACTTCCTCCGCGACTGGCGCAGCCAGGACCAGACCACGATGGATCGGCATCTGTTCGATATCCTCTGGGAAGTCTACCGCGACGTCGACGGCAAGAAGCCGATCCAGATCATCTCCGCCTACCGCTCCCCTGCTACCAACTCCATGCTCCGCCGCCGCTCCTCGGGCGTGGCGCGCTTCAGCCAGCACACGCTCGGCCATGCGATGGACTTCTACATTCCGGACGTGCCGCTCGAGCAGATCCGCGCCGCCGGGCTCCGCTTGCAGCGTGGCGGCGTCGGCTTCTACCCGACCTCAGGCTCGCCGTTCGTCCATCTCGATACCGGCAGCGTTCGTCACTGGCCGCGCATGACCCACGATCAGCTCGCCAGGGTGTTCCCGGATGGACGCACCGTCCACCTGCCCTCCAATGGCGGTCCGCTGAAGGGCTATGAGCTTGCCCGCGCCGACATCGACCGCCGCGGCAATGGCAACGACGCCACCACCGTCGGCAAGATGCCGAACCTGTTCGCGGCCCTGTTCAAGGGCGGCAAGTCGACTGAAGAGGATGACGAGGGCGCCAACGCTCCGGTCAAGAACGAGAAGCCCGCACCGGCCAGCGTGGCGGCTGTGAAATCCGCCGATCCGGTTCCGACCCCGCGCGCAAAGCCGGTCGGCGCGACCATTCAGCTAGCCTCGGCCGACGCACAGATCGTGTCGGCGCCGAAAGCCAAGCCCGAGTCCAGGCCTGACGCAAAACAGGCTTCCGCGGACAACGCAGAACCGAAACCGCAGACGCCGGCCGATATCATCAATTTCCGTGGCTTCTGGGACGACGTGCCGAAGGCGGCGAACCAGGCGACGCCCGCACAGGTCGCGGCCCTCCGGGCACGCCAGGCGCCCGCCGCCACCGATCCGCAGCCGACCGCCAGCGTCACCGAATCGTTCAACAGGGCGATGGCCTATGCGCCGGCCGCCTCCTCGCCGGTCGATCGCGCCAACGTCGTCGCCGCCTCCGCGCCGGTCCCGGCGCGCCCCGCCCGTCCGGCGCGCAATGCCGGTGCCGCCGCGACCGAAATCAACACCGTGGTCGCCAAAGGCGCGCAGGGTCAGGACGCCGTAGTCGCTACCTCGGCCCGCCTCGCCGCCGCCCAGGGCAACAGCATCTGGATGCGGGTCGTGATGCTGGCGCCGAGCGCGAGCAGCGCGATGTCGACGACCGTGCTCGGCGACACCGAGATGACCCAGATGCGCAGCCACTTCGTCAAGCCGCCGGCCGCGATCGCCATGACCTTCTCGGAAGATCCGATGATGGGCATGACCTGCGACCGCTTCACGGGATCGGCGACCGCGCAACTGCCGACGCAGTCGTTCGTAATGCGCACCGCCGCGCTGCGTTAAGGCGCAACTCACACCGCTCCCGAAATCTCCGTCGTCCTCGCGAACGCGAGGACCCATGGCCACAAACGCCGAAGCCCCGTAGCCCGGATGGAGCGAAGCGCAATCCGGGTAAGCCTACCCGCTGGCGAGATGGCCCCGGATTTCGCTTCGCTCCATCCGGGCTACGTGCTGCGCCAACGCCTCACAGCATTCCGAGCGCCTGCATGTAGGTCTCCAAAATGGTTTCCTGCTCGGCGCGCTCGTTGGCGTCCTGCTTGCGCATCCGCACGATGGTGCGCAGCGCCTTGACGTCGAAACCGTTGCCCTTGGCTTCGGCATAGACGTCGCGGATATCGTCGGAGATCGTCTTCTTTTCTTCTTCCAGACGCTCGATGCGCTCGATGATGGCCTTGAGCTGGTCTTTGGCGAATTTTGTCGCGGGCTCGTCCTGGACGGCGGCGGCGGAGGTGGCCATCGATTACTCCTGAATGGAACTGAAGGTGATGCTGAAAGATCAAGCGCCGTACGCGTTACCGCACGGCGCTTTTTTCAGGAGTGACCCTCAAGATCGGGGGGCCTTGCGTCAAGGAAACATCGCGCTCATCCACAGCGCGCCCACAGGAGAAACAATATTCTATTTCCTTGTCATGGCCGGGCTTGTCCCGGCCATCCACGTCTTTCCTTCTGTGGCCGTCTAAGACGTGGATGCCCGGGACAAGCCCGGGCATGACGATGAAACACAATGCGTTTTCTGAAACGGCTTTGAAAAATCAATGCCCGGGGTGAACCTTCTTCATCGCGGCCAACTGCTCGGGCGTGGCAGCGCCCTGATGTTTCGCCTTCCATTCCTCATAGGGCATGCCGTAGACCGCCTCGCGGCTCTCGTCCTTGCTGACGGCGATACCCTTGGCGTCGGCCTCTTCCTTCATCCAGTTGGACAGGCAATTGCGGCAGAAGCCGGCCAGATTCATCAAATCGATGTTCTGGACGTCGGTACGGGCGCGCAGGTGGCTGACCAGGCGCCGGAAAACGGCGGCTTCCAGTTCCGTTCTGGTTTTGTCGTCGATCGTCATGGTCTTGGGTCCTAGTCTTGGGTCCTAGTCTTGAGTCCCGCGTCATATGGGGCCGAGCATATTGATATCAGGTGGGAATTGTCACAGATTTTGCCATATCTGCGCGCAAAAGTGGGTTTCGCACGTGGAGTCCCGGTTTCCCATAGCGCGGGAAAGGCGTGCCCGGCCGTTGACAGGTCCCGCCGGGTCACGCGAAATCGTCAATGATTTGATATAGCTTCACTGCATGACCGCAAGAGATTCTCGCCGCTTGTCCCCCCTCTCCGCACGCATGACCGCCGGCCTGATGCCGATGCTCGCGTTGGCGGCGACGTGCCTGTGGAGCAGTCCGGCGGCGGCCGATTTCCGGCTCTGCAACAACACTTCCAGCCGGGTCGGCATCGCGCTGGGCTACAAGGACACCGAAGGCTGGACCACCGAAGGCTGGTGGAACGTGTCCTCGCGGAGCTGCGAGACGCTGCTGCGCGGAACTCTTGTCGCCCGTTACTATTACATCTACGCGCTCGACTATGACCGCGGCGGCGAATGGTCGGGACAGGCCTTCATGTGTTCGCGTGACAAGGAATTCACCATCAAGGGTACCGAGAATTGCCTGGCCCGCGGCTTCGACCGCACCGGGTTCTTCGAGGTCGACACAGGCGAACAGCGAGCGTGGACCGTGCAACTGACCGAAGCCAACGAGCAACCCGCGCAGCGCGTGCCGGGAATTCCGGGAACGGTGGGACCGGGCGGCCCCGGAGGGGTTCCCGGCCTGTCCAATCCGCCAAGCGGACCGGGTCTGCCACCAGCGCCGGCGCCCAAGCAATGAGACGGCTTCGTCGCATCAAGATCCTCGCAACCCTCGGCCCGGCATCGTCAGACAGCGCGATGATCCGGAAGCTGTTCGAGGCCGGCGCGGATGTGTTCCGCATCAATATGAGCCACACGCCGCATGACAAAATGCGCGAGTTGGTCAACACCATCCGCAATGTCGAGAGCAGTTATGGCCGCCCGATCGGCATCCTAGTCGACCTGCAGGGGCCGAAGCTGCGCCTCGGCGCATTCGCCGAAGGTTCGACCCAGCTCAAGAACGGCCAGAGTTTCGTGCTCGATTCCGACAAGACGCCGGGCGACAACAACCGCGTGCAGTTGCCGCACCCGGAAATCCTCGCAGCACTTCGGCCGGGCCATGCGCTGCTGCTCGACGACGGCAAGGTGCGCCTGATCGCCGAGGAAACTTCGCCCGAACGCGCGGTGACGCGGGTGGTGATCGGCGGCAAGATGTCGGATCGCAAAGGTGTGAGCCTGCCCGATACCGACCTGCCGGTATCGGCGATGACGCCGAAGGATCGCGCCGATCTCGAAGCAGCGCTTGTGACCGGCGTCGACTGGATCGCGCTCTCCTTCGTGCAGCGCGCCGAGGACGTCAACGAAGCCAAGCGGATGATCCGCGGCCGCGCTGCTGTGATGGCCAAGATCGAGAAGCCGCAGGCGATCGACCGTCTTGCCGAAATTATCGACGCTTCCGATGCGCTGATGGTTGCGCGCGGCGACCTCGGCGTCGAACTGCCGCTGGAGCGGGTGCCGAGCCTGCAGAAACAAATGACGCGCATGGCGCGCGGCGCCGGCAAGCCGGTGGTGATCGCCACCCAGATGCTGGAATCGATGATCCAGGCGCCAGTGCCGACGCGCGCGGAAGTTTCCGACGTCGCGACCGCCGTCTATGAAGGCGCCGACGCCATCATGCTGTCGGCCGAATCGGCCGCCGGCAAATTCCCGGTCGAAGCGGTCTCGACCATGAACCGCATCGGCGAGGAAGTGGAGCGCGACCCGATCTATCGCTCGGTGCTGTCGGCGCAGCGGCCCGACCCGGAGAATACGGTCGGCGACGCGATTGCCGACGCCGCGCGGCAGATCGCCGAGACGCTGGAATTGTCGGCGATCATCTGCTGGACCTCTTCGGGCTCAACCGGCATCCGCGTCGCGCGCGAGCGGCCGAAGCCGCCGGTGGTGGCGATCACGCCGAATATCGCCACGGGGCGCAAATTGTCCGTCGTCTGGGGCGTGCATTGCGTGGTGGCCGAAGACGCCCACGACCAGGACGACATGGTCGATCGCGCCGGCTCCATTGCTTTTCGTGACGGCTTCGCCAAGGCCGGCCAGCGCGTGATCATCGTCGCCGGCGTGCCGCTCGGCATTCCCGGCACCACCAACATGGTGCGCATCGCCATTGTCGAGCCGGAGGGCGAGGCGAAGAAGTGATGGCGTACGTTGCGCCGGAGCGCACGCAGGCGCGAACCCGGAAATGACAACGCCAATTACTGCAGCGTCGCGTCCAGCTTGATCTCGGTGTTCAGAAGTTTCGACACCGGGCAACCGGCCTTGGCCTTGCCCGCGAGTTCCTGAAATTTTGCATCGTCCGCGCCCGGGATCTTCGCATTCAGCGTTAGATGAACCGAGGTGATCGCAAAACCATCGCCCTGCTTTTCCAACGTGACGTCGGCCTTGGTTTCCATGTGTTCGGCGGTGAGCTTGGCTTCGCCCAAAATCAGCGACAGCGCCATGGTGAAGCAGGCGGCGTGCGCGGCACCGATCAATTCTTCCGGATTGGAGCCGGGCTTGCCCTCGAAGCGGCTGGCGAAGCCGTAAGGGTAATCGTTCAGCGCGCCGCTCTTGGTCGAGATCGCGCCCTTGCCGTCCTTGATGCCGCCCTGCCACTTGGCGGATCCTGATGTCGTCGTCATCGCATGCTCCTGATTGCGATTGAACCCGTCGATAAGCCGCAGCGTGGCAAATGGTTGCGACAAAGCGTGTCGCAAACGGAAGCGAAGTTTCTACGCCCCGACCAGCGCCTTCGCCGGCAGCACCGCCTGCACCACGAGGCCGCGGGCGCGGGCATCCATCACGCCGACCGCGCGCAGCGCCAATAATGTGACCGTTTGCACGGCGTCGCGCAGCTTCGCGGGATCATCCAGGTTCTCGGGCGCCAGCGGGCCAACCAGCGATTCATGCAGCGCGCCGAGCAGTGCGGTCGCGGCGAGCGCCGTATCCTGCGCGGGGAGATGTCCGGCGCGCACCGCGGCGTCGATTCTGGCAGCGATCTCGCCGGAGATTTCGCGGCGGCTGGCGAGCCGCGACACCGAAACGTCGACATCGACAGGTTCGGCCAGAATGCCCCAGGCGAGCTTGCGCTGTGACAGCACATGCACGGCAACGGTGGTGACGGCGCCGGCCAGCGCCGAGGACGGCCCCGGCGCGGCATCCGCAGCGCGGCGGATCGCGGCCAGTTCGTCGCGCGAGACCTCGGCGATCAGTTCGGAAATCAGCTCGGCCTTGGAGGGGAAGTAGCGGTAGACGGTACCGGCCGCGACATTGGCGCGGACCGCAACCGGGGCGATCTGCACCGCCGCCATGCCGCCCTCGGCCGCAGCATCCCGCGCCGCCGCCAGGATGGCGCTACGCCGCGCCGCCAGCCGCTTTACGACCTGATGGGTTCGCCGATAGACCATGGCGCGTGTTCCGTCCCCCCGGCGCGCCCTCGAGCCCCGTGGAGCCCTGCCAGAACGCGCACACCTTCAACGTCTTGAGCGATAAGCGCACTCATCGCTTTGAAGAAGTGAACAACTATTCACGCCTGATGACAAGACAGTTTTGCAACGCTTTTCGGGGAGGATTTGTCGGCCAAGGCGCTTCCGAATGCCGCGTTGCGGGCGGCGTTCATCAAACAGCGAACGATGATTTCACGCCCCTGCGCATGTTCGCCTCCATCGCGTCGCGCCGTTCACGCCCCCGCCGCAACCAGTTTTGGCGCCGGCTCATGCCGCCACCAGGATCCGGCGCGGCGCAGGATCAGCGCGGCCACGACCAGCGTGGCGCCAAGGCCGGTCGGGATACCGGTGAACATGTAGCAGCCGATGAAGACCACGACGACGCCGAGCGCCGGAAGCTCGTAAGCGCGAAACCCGGTCTTCACTCCAATGCGAACCAGGAAGGCGATCGGGATCGCCTTCACCATCATGTCGTACCTGAAGAGATAGGGCGTGGTGAGCAGCGTACCGGCGGCAAGCGCTGCGGCCTTCAGAGTGTAGGGCACGCGGCTTCGCCACACCAGCGCCAGCACCACGGCCGTTTTTCATTGTCGTCCCTGCGAACGCAGGGACCCATACCGCGTGATCTATCGATAACGCCGTATGGCAGACGCCTGCTTACGCAACTACGTTCGGTGGCTATGGGTCCCTGCGTTCGCAGGGACGACGGGCTGCGGGAGCAGGCCGTCCCTACTCCCAGCTCAGCGCGCCGCCGTTCTGATATTCGATCACCCGTGTCTCGAAGAAGTTCTTCTCCTTCTTCAGATCCATCGCCTCCGACATCCAGGGAAACGGATTCTCGGTTTCGTCGAACACCCGCGCCAGTCCAAGCTGCGCGCAACGGCGGTTGGCGATGAAGTGCATGTAGCTCTCGCACAGCGCTGCATTCAGGCCGAGGAAACCGCGCGGCATGGTGTCCCGCCCGTAGGCCGCCTCCAGTTCGGCCGCCTCGCGCACCATGGCGCGGACCTCGTCCTGAAAGGCTTTCGTCCACAGATGCGGATTCTCGATCTTGATCTGGTTAATGACGTCAATACCGAAGTTCAGATGAATCGATTCATCGCGCAGGATGTACTGGTACTGCTCGGCGATGCCGACCATCTTGTTGCGGCGGCCGAGCGAGAGGATCTGGGCGAACCCCGTATAGAACCACATGCCCTCGAAGATGACGTAGAAGGCGACGAGATCGCGCAGGAACGCCTGGTCGGCTTCCGGCGTCCCGGTCTTGAAATCGGGATCGTCGAGGTGCTGGGTATGCTTCAGCGCCCAGGCCGCCTTGTCGGTGATCGACGGCACCTCGCGATACATGTTGAACAGCTCGCCCTCGTCGAGGCCGAGGCTTTCGACGATGTACTGGAAGGTGTGGGTGTGCACGGCCTCCTCGAAGGACTGCCGCAACAGATATTGCCGGCACTCCGGATTGGTCAAATGGCGGTAGATCGCGAGCACGATGTTGTTGGCGACGAGGCTTTCGGAGGCCGCGAAGAAGCCGAGGTTACGCTTGATGGCGCGGCGCTCGTCTTCCGTCAAGCCGTCGCGCGATTTCCAAAGCGCGATGTCGGCCTGCATCGAGACTTCGGTCGGCATCCAGTGATTGTTGCAGCCGGCGAGATACTTCTCCCATGCCCATTTGTATTTCAGCGGCAGCAGTTGATTGACGTCGGCGCGGCAATTGATCATCCGCTTGTCGTCGACGGATACCCGTCCGCCGCTGCGGTCAATCGTGCCGAGGCCGGTTTGATCGGCCGCAACAGTGATTTGAGCCACCAAGGAAGGCGGCATCTGGCGCGCGGGCGCAGCGGGTTCTGACCAGTCGAGCATTGTCGTTTCCTTCTTTTCTTGTCTGCTTACTGGCAGGCTTCGCATTCGGGATTGTCGATGGAACACGCCACCGCGCCGGACAGGTCCGGCGCCGTGAATGCGGACGGGACGATGATCGGCGTGGCCGCCGACATCACAGGTGCGGCCGCAACGGCGTTGAGCTTGCCGTCGGTGCCCCGGAGCGTGGATTTTTCGACATGCGTTGCGCTGCGCGAGCGCAGGTAATAGGTCGTCTTCAGCCCGCGCGCCCAGGCTAGCCGATAGAGCGCATCGAGCTTCTTGCCGCTAGGATTGGCGATATAGAGATTGAGCGACTGCGACTGGTCGATCCATTTCTGCCGCCGCGAGGCCGCCTCGATCAGCCATGCGCTGTCGATCTCGAAGGCGGTGGCATAGAGCGCCTTGAGGTCGTCGGGAATGCGATCGATGGCGCCAACGCTGCCGTCGAAATATTTGAGGTCGTTGACCATCACCTCGTCCCACAACCCGCGCGCCTTGAGGTCGCGCACCAGAAACTCGTTCACCACGGTGAAGTCGCCGGACATGTTGGATTTGACATAGAGGTTCTGGTAGGCGGGCTCGATCGACTGCGCCACGCCGCAGATGTTCGAAATCGTCGCCGTCGGCGCGATCGCCATCACGTTCGAATTGCGCATGCCGGTAGATTTGACGCGCTCGCGCAAGCGATTCCAGTCGAGCGTGATGCCGCGGTCCATCGCGAGGCCGCCGCGGGCTTCCGCCAGCAGTTCGATCGAATCGATCGGCAAAATGCCCCGGCTCCATAGCGAGCCGTCGAACGACGGATAGCGCCCGCGCTCGCCCGCCAGATCGACCGAGGCCGAGATCGCGTAATATGAGATCATTTCCATGCTGGTATCGGCGAAGGCAACCGCCGCATCGGAAGCCATCGCGATCTGCAGCGCCTGCAGCGCATCCTGGAAGCCCATCAGCCCGAGACCGACCGGGCGGTGCCGCAGGTTGGAGCGGCGCGCTTCCGGGATAGTGTAGAAATTGATGTCGATGACGTTGTCGAGCATCCGCATCGCAATGGTCACGCTGCGCTTCAGCCGCGGCTCATCCAGCCGCCCTTCCCGCACATGGTTGAGCAGATTGATCGAGCCGAGATTGCAGACGGCGGTCTCGTCGTCGGATGTATTGAGCGTGATCTCGGTGCAGAGGTTCGAGGAATGAATCACGCCGGCATGGCGCTGCGGCGAGCGAAGATTGCAGGGGTCCTTGAACGTGATCCAGGGATGCCCGGTCTCGAACAGCATGGTCAACATCTTGCGCCAGAGGTCCGTGGCGCGAACCTGCTTGAACACCCGGATTTCGCCGCGCGCCGCCTTCGCCTCATAGAACGCGTAACGCTCGGCGAACGCGTTGCCGTAAAGGTCGTGCAGGTCGGGCGTCTCGTCCGGCGAGAACAAGGTCCATTCGCCGTCAGCCTCGACGCGCTGCATGAACAGGTCAGGCACCCAGTTCGCGGTGTTCATGTCATGGGTGCGGCGGCGGTCGTCGCCGGTGTTCTTGCGCAGATCCAAAAATTCCTCGATGTCGATATGCCAGGTTTCGAGATAGGCGCAGACCGCGCCCTTGCGTTTTCCGCCCTGGTTGACCGCGATCGCGGTGTCGTTGGCGACTTTGAGGAACGGCACCACGCCCTGGCTCTCGCCATTGGTGCCCTTGATGTGGGCGCCGAGCCCGCGCACGCGGGTCCAGTCGTTGCCGAGTCCGCCGGAATATTTTGCCAGCAGCGCATTGTCCTTGACCGACTTGAAGATGCCGTCGAGATCGTCGGCAACAGTGGTGAGGAAACAGGAAGACAATTGCGGCCGCAGCGTTCCCGAATTGAACAGCGTCGGCGTCGAGGCCATGAAGTCGAACGACGACAGCAAATCGTAGAACTCGATGGCGCGTGCTTCGCGGTCGATCTCGCGCAGCGCAAGGCCCATCGCGACGCGCATGAAGAACGCCTGCGGCAGTTCGATGCGGTTGCCGCGCTCATGCAGGAAATAGCGGTCGTACAGCGTTTGCAGCCCCAGAAACTGAAACGCCAGATCGCGCTCCGGCTTCAACGCAGCGGCGAGCTTTTTCAGGTCGAACCGCGCGAGATCGGGATCGAGCAGTTCGGCCTTGATGCCGGTCTTGATGTAGGCGGGGAAGTATTCGCCGTAGCGCACGGCCATGTCGGCCTGCGAGGCGCTGGTCGGCGCATCAAGCACAAATGACAGCACCTCGGTGCGCAGCTTGTCGAGCAAGAGCCGCGCACTGACATAGGCGTAGTTCGGCTCCTGTTCCACCAGCGTGCGCGCCGCCATCACCGACGCCAGCGCCAGTTCACCCTCGCCGATGCCGTCGTAGAGATTGCGCTGGGTTTCGGTGAGCACGGCAGCGGCGCTGGTGCCCTCGAGACCGGCGCAGGCCTCCTCGATGATCAGCGTCAGGCGCGCGATATCGAGCGGGACCTGCACGCCGCTGGCCAGCGTGACGCGGAGCGAAGGTTCCCCCGACGGCGGAGCGGCGTTGGCCGCTTCCTGTCCGGCACGTTGTCGGGTTCGCTCCTCGCGATACAACACATAGGCGCGCGCGACCTTGTGGTGCTCGCTGCGCATCAAGGCGAGTTCGACCTGGTCCTGCACGTCCTCGATATGAAAGGTACGGCCCTCGCTCATCCGGCGCGACAGCGCGCTGACGACTTCCGAGGTCAGTTGCTCGACGATTTCATGCACGCGGCGGGAGGCGGCGGCGGTGTGGCCCTCGACCGCGAGGAACGCCTTGGTCATCGCGACCGAAATCTTGCTGGCGTCGAATTTCGAAACCGTGCCGTTGCGGCGGATCACCTGCATCGGCAGCGCGCTGTCCTGCGAAGCTGACGATTCGGTACGCAACGCGAGAAAGGGAGCGGCTTTGGCTTCGGGAGAAACGAGTTGAGAAGATTGCGACATCGGCAGACCCCGTAGTGTTGTTGGGGCTGGATGTCTTGGGCGACGCTGCAGTGGGCGCCGGGCGCAAAGCACCGGCATGATTCTGCGAGCGACCGCCGGGACACCCCGCCCGTGGACGTTTTTCGGTGTCGCGGCAGGTCTCCTGGCTCGCAGGTCAGCGTCGTACCCGGTCTTCCCAATGCGTGGCCGCATCAGTGACGTGAAATCGGGAACAACTCACTGCTTACAGTTGCGGGGGCAGCGCCGGACTCTCGCGCGTTCGCGCGATTCACCAGCTTCCCTCTTAGCCACCAGCTGTTGAGGTCTGGCGGACCGTGACATCTACATGTGGTAGTATTCGCGAGGAAGTGTCAATGGGCCGTTAAGATCAATGCCCGCTATTCAAGAAAAAATTATCCGGCCGGTGGATGAGAAGCACGGGAAGCTGATTCTTTCTCCGCGCGAAAGCCCGTTTTCCCCGTTATCCCGGCCGTATCAGCTCATGACGTCGCATAGGGCGCGAAGCGGGACCGCGTTTCGTCGATTCGCAAGGCCCGGCCGACCGGTGGAAACGCGCGCTGCGGACAATCCGGCCGTTCGCACACCTTGCAGCCCATGCCGATCGGCGTCGCCAGTGACGGATCGATCTTGAGGCCCTGCGAATAGACGATTCGCTCCGCATGGCGAACGTCGCATCCCAGCGCGACCGCAAACGTCTTGGCGGGCGCTCCGTAGCCTCCTCTGCCATGCGACACGGTCCGGGCAACCCAGAGATAGGTTCGCTCATCGGGCATCCGCGCCAGCTGCGTCAGGATACGCCCCGGGCTGGCGAAGGCCTCATAAACGTTCCACAGCGGACAGGTCCCGCCGACCCGTGAAAAATGGAAATCGGTCGCCGATTGGCGCTTCGATATGTTTCCGGCGCGATCGACGCGGATGAAGAAGAACGGCACGCCCCGCGCGTTGTGGCGCTGCAGGGTGCTCAGCCGGTGACAGATCGTTTCAAAACCCACGCCGAACCGGTGACTGAGCAACTCGATGTCGTAACGGCACCGCTCCGCCTCGGCCAGGAAAGCGGAGTAAGGCAAAATCAGCGCACCGGCGAAATAGTTCGCGAGCCCGATGCGGGCGAGCCCGCGCGATTCGTCGCTGCTGAACTTTGCCTTGTCGACGATTGCGCGGATCGCCTCGTCCAGTTCCAGAATGGCGATCTGCGTCGCGAGCTGAAACGCCTGCTGGCCGGGATCAAGGCTCGGCGATAGCCGCAGCGTTCGTGTGCGGCCATCGAACATGCGCTGCGTTCCCGATCCCAGCTCGTCAATCGCGTCGATCAGGACAGTCACGCCGTGCCGGCTTTCGAGATACGACACCAGGCTTGGCGTCATCCGCCCGATAGGTAACTCCATGCGGCCGGCGATCGCTTCCGCCGCATCGTCGAGCTCGGCAATGTGGTTGTGCTGCAGATAGAAGAAGTCGCGGACTTCCTCGAACGGCGTGGACGGCAGAACCGCCGCTGCGGCCTGACGGTCGTCGCCGAGCCGCGCGGAGATTGCCTCATACTGCTCGGCGGCGTGGCGATATTTGCGGTTGAGATTGACCAGCGCGCGCCCGACCGCGGGCATGTTCTGCGCGAGTTCGCGAAGTTCAGCGACCGCGATCGACTCTCCCAGTGAAGGGTCCGCCAGCGCTTCGCGGAGGTCCGAGATCAGGCGCGCCTCGTCGCCCTCGGCGAATGACTGCACGTCAAGGCCGAACACCGAATTGAGCGCCAGCAGCACCGGTACCGTGAGCGGACGCTGATTGTTTTCCAGTTGGTTGAGGTAGCTGAGCGAGATCCCGAGTTTGCCGGCAAGTGCCGCCTGCGTCAGGCGCTGCTCCTCACGCAGTCTTTTCAACCGCACGCCCATGAAGGTCTTTTTCATCGCATCACCTTCGCAAACTTTGCAAATCGACCAGGTTTTCTTCGCAATATTATGCTTTTTCAGCCATTTCGACGGTGCATTTTTGTAGATATTGCGAAGTCGCGAGGAAATAACAAGTCGTCCGGAGCAGGAAAAATGCATTCAGCGGCGTCGCCCAACCTCCATCCGGACGAGACCCGGTTCGTGGAGATGGTGTTTCCGGAGCAGGCCAATCACTACGGCACGCTGTTCGGCGGCCATGCGCTGAGCCTGATGGGCAAGGCGGCATTCGTCACGGCAACGCGGCACGCCCGCCAGAGCGTTGTGATGGCGACCTCGGACAGAATCGAATTTCACGAGCCCGTCCATGTCGGCGAACTCGTCGAGCTCGTTGCGCAGGTCGTACGCGTCGGCCGCAGCTCGATGACGGTTGCTGTCGACATGATCCGCGAAGACTTGATCACCGGCCGGCGGAAATCCGCGGTGCGCGGAACGTTCGAGATGGTCGCGGTGAACGAATTCGGCCGTCCGGTCCCGATCGCGCAACCAACCATAACCGATCCAATCCAGAAGGAAGCTGCGTCTTGAAACAGCATAGCGTTCGTACGTTCAAATCGGCCGACCATCTCGCGCGCGCCGGGCAACTGGCCTGGAAGATCGCCGAGGTCGCTGCCGACCCCGTCATGGTCGAGAGCGATGTGGTGGAAATGCTGGGCAACCGCATCATCGACAACGCCGCTGTCGCTGCCGCCTCGGTCGCGCGGCGTCCCGTGGTCAGTGCGCGAGCGCAAGCCGAGGCGCATCCGTTCCAGCCGGGAGCCACCGTGTTCGGGTTGACACGATCGCAGCGGATTTCGCCGGAATGGGCCGCCTGGGCCAACGGCGTCGCCGTCCGCGAACTCGATTTCCACGACACATTCCTCGCCGCGGACTATTCACATCCCGGCGACAACATTCCGCCGGTGCTGGCTGTCGCCCAGCATTGCGGGCTGACGGGCGCGGACCTCGTTCGCGGGCTGGCGGCGGCTTACGAAATCCAGGTCGATCTCGTGAAGGGCATCTGCCTGCACGAGCACAAGATCGATCACATCGCCCATCTCGGCCCGTCTGCTTCCGCCGGGATCGGCGCGCTGCTCGGTTTGCCTGTCGAGATGATCTATCAGGCCGTTCAGCAGGCGCTCCACGTCACCACGACCACGCGGCAGTCGCGCAAGGGCGAGATTTCGAGCTGGAAAGCCTATGCGCCGGCCTTCGCGGGCAAGATGGCGATTGAAGCCGTCGATCGCGTGATGCGCGGCGAAGGCGCGCCGTCACCCGCCTATGAGGGCGAGGACGGCTTCATCGCCTGGCTGCTCGGCGGCCCCGGCGCGGAATACACGGTGCCGTTGCCGGAAAATGGCGAACCCAAGCGCGCCATTCTCGACACCTACACCAAGGAACACTCGGCCGAATATCAGAGCCAGGCCCTGATCGACCTCGCACGCCGGCTGGGACCGAAGATCGGCGATCTCTCGAAAATCGAAAGCATCCTCATCCACACCAGCCATCACACCCACTACGTCATCGGCACCGGCGCCAACGATCCGCAGAAGATGGACCCGAAGGCGAGCCGCGAAACGCTCGACCATTCGATCATGTATATTTTCGCGGTCGCGCTCGAAGACGGCGGCTGGCATCACGAGCGATCCTATGCGCCCGAGCGTGCGGGCCGCGAAGCGACGATCGCGCTGTGGCGCAAGATCTCGACGGTCGAAGATCCCGCATGGACCCGCCGCTACCACAGCCACGACCCGAAGGAAAAAGCGTTCGGCGGCCGTGTCGTCGTGAAGCTAAAGGGCGGCTCTGTCATCAGCGACGAAATTGCGCTGGCTGATGCGCATCCGCTGGGAGCCCGCCCATTCAAGCGGCCGGACTATATCAGGAAATTCCGCAACCTGGCGGAAGGCGTGATCGCCGCGACTGAGCAGGATCGCTTCATCGCAACGGTGGAAAAGCTGGCCTTGCTGAAGTCAGGCGAACTGACCGACCTCACCTTCACGGTCGATCCAAAATTCCTCGGCAGCACATCGACGCACGGCATCTTCGACTGGCGTGACGCCAACCCGGTTGCGGTCCAGCGCGCCGCCGGCAATCGATAAGGGAGATTGAGATGACGGACATCAAGCCTTCGCCTAAGAAATCGGTCGCGCTATCAGGCGTGATCGCCGGCGACACCGCGCTGTGCACGGTCGGCCGCACCGGAAACGACCTGCATTACCGCGGCTACGACATTCTTGACGTCGCTGAAAGCTGCGAATTCGAGGAAATCGCGTATCTCCTCGTTCACGGCAGCCTGCCCACTTTGTCGGAGCTTCGAAACTACAAGGCCAAGCTGAAGGCGCTGCGTGGCTTGCCGCTCGCGGTGTTGCAGACGCTGGAATTGCTGCCCGCCGCCGCGCATCCGATGGACGTCCTGAGAAGCGGGGTTTCCGCACTCGGCTGCATCCTGCCGGAGGCCCATGACCACAATCAGCCCGGAGCGCGCGACATTGCCGATCGGCTAATGGCCTCGCTTGGATCGATGCTGCTCTACTGGCACCACTACGCCCATCACGGCCGGCGGATCGACGTCGAAACCGATGACGATTCGATCGGCTCGCACTTTCTTCATCTGCTCCATGGCAGGAAGCCGCCGCCATCGCACGAGCGCGCGATGCATACGTCGCTGATCCTCTATGCAGAGCATGAGTACAACGCCTCGACCTTCACCGCGCGCTCGATCGCGGGCACCGGCTCGGACCTCTATTCCGCGATAACAGGCGCGATCGGCGCGCTGCGCGGGCCGAAGCATGGCGGCGCCAACGAGATCGCGTTCGAAGTGCAGAAGCGCTACGGCGATACGGAAGAAGCGGAGGCCGATATCCGCCGCAGGGTCGCAGCCAGGGAGGTCGTGATCGGCTTCGGCCACCCGGTCTACACGATCGCAGACCCGCGCAACAAGGTGATCAAGGAAGTCGCGCGCCGCCTCAGCATCGAGGGCGAAAGCACCCGGATGTTCGAAATCGCCGATCGGATCGAGGCCGTCATGGCCGATGCCAAGAAGATGTTCGCCAATCTCGACTGGTTCAGCGCGGTCTCCTACCACGCGATGGGGGTGCCGACCGCGATGTTCACGCCGCTGTTCGTGATTTCCCGAACGTCGGGGTGGGCGGCGCATGTGATGGAGCAGCGCATCAACAACAAGATCATCCGTCCGGCCGCAAACTATGTCGGCCCGGAGAACCTGAAGTTCGTGCCGCTGCATGAGCGTGGCAAGGCGACCATCGCCCCACGCGCCGCGTAAGGAAGCAACAATGGTATATCTCATCGGCACCAACGTAGCCGACAAGCCGGCCGGGGCTCGCTTTCGCGATCTCCTGGACAGACCGGGCATTCTCCAGATGCCGGGCACGCATAACGGCATGGCCGCGCTGCAGGCGCACGACGCCGGCTTTTCCGCGCTGTATCTGTCGGGCGCGGCGATGACGGCTTCGATGGGCCTGCCCGATCTCGGCATCATCACGATCGAGGAAGTTGCCTTCTTCATCCGCCAGGTGGCGCGCGCCAGCGGCCTGCCGGTTCTGGTCGATGGCGACACCGGCTACGGCGAAGCGCTCAATGTCATGAACATGGTGCGCACTTTCGAGGATGCCGGTGCTGCGGCCGTTCACATCGAGGACCAGCTGCTTCCGAAAAAATGCGGTCACCTCAACGACAAGAAGCTGGCGGATGCACGCGACATGGCAGCCAAGGTCGCCGCCGCCGCAAAGGCGCGGCGTCATCTCTATCTGATCGCGAGAACCGACGCCGCGGCGAGCGAAGGCATGGACGGCGCGGTGGCGCGTGCAAAGCTTTATCTGGAAGCGGGAGCGGACGCGATCTTCCCGGAAGCGATGATTTCGCGGGAGATGTTTCAGGAGTTCGCCAGGCGCGTTCCCGGCGTTCCGCTGCTGGCGAACATGACGGAGTTCGGCAAGACGCCATTTTTTACCGCATCCGAGTTCGAGGCCATGGGCTACCGCATGGTGATCTGGCCGGTGTCGTCGCTCCGCGTCGCCAACAAGGCCCAGCAGGCTCTGTTCGCCGCCCTCAAGCGCGACGGCAGTACCTGCAACATGATCGACCAGATGCAGACGCGCGCCGAACTCTACGCCACGATCGGGCTGCACGAATACGAGGCGCTCGACGCCTCCATCGTCAAAACCATCGTCCCCACGGTCATGCCCGGGAGGTGAAGCTGTTCCGCTATCTTGCTGGCCGAAATGGAATTCATTGAAAAGGCAATGCGGGCGACGCCACCCGATCTCGTATTGACTGAGATCGCCGTTGACCTTAACTGAACCCGTCGTGGTTCTTCGGGCTCGTTCGGTCCGAAGCTAAGAGGGAAGCCGGTGCAAAGCCGGAGCTGCCCCCGCAACTGTAAGCGGCGAGCCGCTGTCCAACAAAGTCACTGAGACCTTACGTGGTTTCGGGAAGGCCGGACAGCAGCATTGACCCGCGAGCCAGGAGACCTGCCTCGACAACATAAACGTCCTCGGGCGGGGTGTCCCGGTGGTGCGGTTGCGATTCCGCGCGCCTTTTGTCGCCTTCGGAATCCAGACGTGTCACTTTGGCCTTTGCCCCCAACATTTTGGGGTTAAGCCATGTCTACATCTATAATCTCCACTTCCTCGCTTCCCGTTGCCTCCCTCGGCACGCCACGTATCGGCCCGCGCCGCGAGCTGAAATTCGCGCTGGAAAGTTTCTGGTCGGGCGCGTCAGACGAGAAGGCGCTGATCGAGACCGGCGCCGGCCTTCGCGCCGCCAACTGGGCGCGTCAGAAAAAACTCGGCGTCAGCGTGATCCCGTCGAACGATTTCTCGTTCTACGACCAGATGCTGGACACTTCAGTGATGGTCGGCGCGATCCCAGACATCTATCGCTGGAACGGCGGCCCGGTCCCGCTCGCGACCTATTTCGCGATGGCCCGCGGCGCGCAAGGCAAAACGCATGATGCGAACTGCGGCCATATCAATCACGGGCACGACGCCGCGCACGGCGTACCGGCGCTGGAAATGACAAAATGGTTCGACACCAACTACCACTACATGGTGCCCGAACTGGCGAGGGATCAGCAGTTCACCCTCGCCTCGCGCAAGCCGATCGAGGAATACGAGGAGGCCAAAGCGCTGGGCTATCAGACCCGCCCTGTGCTCGTCGGCCCGGTGACGTTTCTCAAACTCGCCAAGAGCAAGGACGCCGGCTTCAATCCCCTGTCGCTGCTCGATCGGCTGCTGCCGGTTTACATCGAGGTGCTGCGCGAACTGACCTACCGCGGCGCCGAATGGGTACAGATCGACGAGCCATGTCTCGTGCTCGACCTCGATATCGTCGCCCAGCAGGCGCTGCATTACGCCTATACGGAGATCGCCAACGCGGTGCCGCAGCTCAAGGTCATGCTCGCGACTTATTTCGGCGGGCTGGGCGGCAACCGCGGTACCGCGCTGGCGCTGCCCGTCGCCGGCCTGCATCTCGATCTGGTGCGCGCGCCTGAACAGATCGACGGCCTCGGCGATTTTCATGGCAACCGCGTGCTGTCGCTCGGCATCATCGACGGCCGTAACATCTGGCGCGCGGATTTGAGCCGGATCCTAGACCGGCTAGAACCTGTGATCGCGAAACTCGGCAAGGCGCGTGTGCAGATCGCCCCCTCCTGCTCGCTGCTGCATGTCCCGATCGATCTGGCGCTGGAAACAGGGTTCGATTCCGAAGTCAAAAGCTGGCTGGCGTTCTCGGTTCAGAAGCTCGAGGAGCTGACCACGCTCGGGACGGCGCTCGCCGGCGGACGCGGGAGCGTCGCAGCTGCCCTGCGCACTTCGGACGAGGCGGCCGCCGCCCGCAAGGCTTCGCCGCGGATTCACGATGCGAAGGTCGCGGCGCGCATCGCCGGCATCGACGACGCCATGCGCCGCCGCGCCAGCGTGTTCACTGAGCGTGTCGGCGTGCAGCGCGAGCGCTTCAACCTGCCGGCGTTCCCGACCACGACCATCGGCTCGTTTCCGCAGACGGCTGAAGTCAGGAAAGCGCGCGCCGCGCACGCCAGCGGTGCCCTGACAGATGAAGTCTACAAGGTTTATTTGCAGGACCAGACGGCCCGTGCGGTGCAGTGGCAGGAAACCATCGGTCTCGACGTGCTCGTGCATGGCGAGTTCGAACGCAACGACATGGTGCAGTATTTCGGCGAGCAGCTCGCGGGCTTCGCCTTCACCACGCACGGCTGGGTGCAATCCTACGGATCGCGCTATGTCCGTCCGCCGGTGCTGTTCGGCGACGTCTCGCGCCCGAGCGCCATGACGGTCGAGTGGTGGCAATACGCCCAATCGCTGACGAAAAAGCCGATGAAAGCGATGCTGACCGGTCCCGTTACCATCCTGAACTGGTCGTTCGTCCGCGACGATATTGCGCGCAGCGAGGCCTGCCGGCAGATCGCGCTTGCGATCCGCGACGAGGTCGCCGATCTCGAGGCTGCCGGCGCCGGCATGATCCAGATCGACGAGGCGGCGCTGCGGGAAGGCTTGCCGCTGCGCAAATCCGAATGGAAGGGCTATCTGGACTGGGCCGTCGACGCCTTCCGCCTCTGCTCCTCCGGCGTCCGCGACGAGACCCAGATCCACACCCACATGTGTTACTCGGAGTTCAACGACATCATCAACGCGATCGGCGCGATGGACGCCGACGTGATATCGATCGAGACCTCGCGTTCGAAAATGGAGTTGCTCGACGCGTTCAGGGACTACCGCTATCCGAACGAAATCGGCCCCGGCGTCTACGACATCCATTCGCCGCGCGTGCCCGAGATCGAAGAGATGACCGCCCTGCTCAAGCTGGCGCGGATGCGGCTCTCCGACGCCCAGATCTGGATCAATCCGGATTGCGGATTAAAGACCCGCAAATGGGAGGAGGTGCGGCCCGCGCTCGTCAACATGGTAGCGGCGGCTCGCGAATTGCGGGCATCGGCCTAGCGCGAGACGGACCCGGTCTCTAGGCCTCGTAGGGTGGGCAAAGGCGCACTTAGCGCCGTGCCCACCATCTTTCCGAGATGGTCAGCGTCAATGGTGGGCACGCTTCGCTTTGCCCACCCTACACTTTGCCGCGACTATCTTTATGATCACCGCGAAAGATCGAAGGAGACTGCGATGCGCTTCTGGATTCAATGCACGAGGTTCGAGACAGGGCAACCCATCCACATCAATATCGCGCTCGTCGGCAGCATGTCACGCGACGACGAGCGCACTGTTCTTGCCTTTGTCGGAGGCGACGGGGAGACGATCGAAGTGGTAGAGACGCCGGAGCATATCCTGGCCGTGCATCTCGGCGCTCCGGCGAAGGCATAATTCGCCTCGTGGCGGCAACCACGTCATTGCGAGCGAAGCGAAGCAATCCATTCTGTCCCGTCGCTGTGAGATGGATTGCTTCGCTCCGCTCGCAATGACGACAGCGCAGACAAAAAAACGCGGCGTTTCCGCCGCGTTTCTTGTTCAACATCTAATCCGCTCTTACGCCTGCGGCTGCGGCTCCAGACCCGGGTCCGGATCGGGACGCGGGCGCGGCTTGCCGGCGGGCGGCACGGCGGAGGCGCGCGGCGTGCTCGGCTCCAGCACCGACTCGCGGTTGGGCTTCTTGCCCTTCAGGAGGTCGATGATCTCGTCGCCGCTCAGCGTCTCGAATTCGAGCAGGCCCTTGGCCAGCGCCTCGAGGTCCTCGCGCTTCTCGGTGAGGATTTTCGTGGCCTCGTTGTAGCCTTCCTCGACCAAACGCCGGATCTCGGAGTCGATCTTCTGGACGGTCGCTTCGGATGCGTTCTGCGTGCGCGACACCGACATGCCCAGAAATACCTCGTCCTGGTTTTCGCCATAGGACACGGTGCCGAGTTCTTCCGACAGGCCCCAGCGCGTCACCATCATGCGCGCCAGACGCGTCGCCTGTTCGATGTCGGAAGCCGCCCCCGAGGTTACCTTCTCGCGGCCGAAGATCAGCTCTTCCGCGACACGGCCGCCCATCATGATCGCGAGCCGCGAGGTCATCTGCTCGAGCGACATCGACAGCTTGTCGCGCTCGGGCAACTGCATCACCATGCCGAGCGCGCGTCCACGCGGGATGATCGTGGCCTTGTGGATCGGATCGGTCGCGACGACGTTGAGGCCGACGATGGCATGGCCGCCCTCGTGAAAGGCCGTCAGCAACTTCTCTTCCTCGGTCATGACGAGCGACTTGCGCTCGGCGCCCATCATCACCTTGTCTTTGGCTTCCTCGAACTCGGCCTGCGTCACCATGCGCTTGTTGCGGCGGGCTGCGGTCAGCGCGGCCTCGTTCACGAGGTTCATCAGGTCGGCGCCGGAGAAGCCCGGCGTGCCGCGTGCGATGGTCTTGAGGTTGATATCCGGCGCCAGCGGCACCTTGCGGACGTGAACCTTGAGGATCTGCTCGCGACCGACGACGTCCGGATTCGGCACCACCACCTGGCGGTCGAAACGGCCGGGACGCAGCAGCGCGGGATCCAGCACGTCGGGACGGTTGGTCGCCGCGATCAGGATTACGCCTTCGTTGGCTTCGAAGCCGTCCATCTCGACCAGCAACTGGTTGAGCGTCTGTTCGCGCTCGTCATTGCCACCGCCCAAGCCTGCGCCGCGATGACGGCCGACCGCATCGATTTCGTCGATGAAGATGATGCAGGGCGCGTTCTTCTTGGCTTGCTCGAACATGTCACGGACGCGGCTGGCGCCGACGCCGACGAACATTTCGACAAAGTCCGAACCCGAGATCGTGAAGAACGGCACGTTGGCTTCGCCCGCGACCGCACGCGCGATCAGCGTCTTGCCGGTACCGGGAGGGCCGACCAGCAGCACGCCACGCGGAATCCGTCCGCCGAGCCGTTGGAATTTTCCGGGGTCGCGCAGGAATTCGACGATCTCCTGCAGGTCCTGCTTGGCTTCGTCGACACCGGCGACGTCCTCGAAGGTGACGCGGCCATGGGCCTCCGTCAGCATCTTGGCGCGCGACTTGCCAAAGCCCATCGCCTTGCCGGCGCCGCCCTGCATCTGGCGCGACAGGAAGATCCACACGCCGATCAGCGCGATGAAGGGCAGCCAGGAGACCAGCAGCGAGACGAACCACGGCACGTTGTCGCCCGGCGGCTTCGCGGTGATCGAGACCTTGCCGTCATAGAGGCGCTTCACCAGCGTCGGATCGTTCGGCGCATAGGTCTGGAAAGAGGAGCCGTTGGTAAAGGTGCCGTGGATATCCGGCCCCTGGATCACGACGTCGCGAACGCGGTTCTGGTCGACCTCGCTCAACAGCTGCGAAAACGAGATGTCCTGCGAGGACGTGCGCTGACCCGGATTCTGGAAGAGCGTGAACAATGCCAACAGCAGCAAGACAATAATAACCCAGAGGGCGAAGTTGCGCAGATTGGCGTTCATTGATCTTCCTTCGTGGTCGCGCGGATCGCGGCCTTATGTCCTTGGCAGTAACCCTAGAGTATTCCTTGGGTAGTGTGGCGAGATTCCCCGGTCCACTGCATCCCAATTTAGGTGGCGCCCGGGTCAATGCCAAGGGAACCACACGGGACTATTTAACGCATCTTAACGCGATTCCCGGTCAAAAAATGACGCAAAAACCGAGGTTTCTCCGAGGTGGTTAAGGCTCGCCGGTCCCGATATCGCGGATATCGGTATATGGGGATGCTTCTCAGGCACGGCTACCCCGTCGCGGCGGTGCTGAATCGACATGAATTCGACCCTTCGTCAAGCTGATCGCCGCCCCGGCCAGCGTTTGTTTCAGCCTTGTCTGCCTCCCGCCATTCGCAATGGCCCGGTCCAGCACCGCCAGCAGCGCTTCGACCTTGCCGAGTTCCGCAGACCCTTCGTGACCGGCGCGGTCAATCGCGCGCTTGAGCAGCCGAAGCCGGATTTCCTCTGGCAGACCGGCAAACGCTCCTGCATCGAATCCGAAGCGCGAGGCATCATCGCGATCTCTCAAGGCGAGATAGCGCTCGGCGCCGTCGGCCAGCACTTCAATCGCGGCATTCGCCCGCGCCAGCCTCGTTGCCAGCCGCGCCAGGTTTCGGCTGTCGCCGCCCTCCCCGGCCAGAGCCGGCATCAGCGCGCGCAGCCGCGGCCGCGTGAAGCTCATGTCCCGATTGGTGGGATCGTCGGCAAAGACGATCTTCGCCTTGCTCAGCGTCGCAACGAGCCGGGATTTCGGAACGTCGAGCAACGGCCGCGACAGCCACACGCCCTCGCGCTCGGTCTCGCGCGCCATCGCCGCGAGACCGGCGATGCCGCTGCCGCGCAGCATCCGCATCAACAGCGTCTCGGCCTGGTCGTCACGGGTATGCGCGGTGAGGATGTGCGTCGCGCCGTTCGCCCGCGCGGCTTTCGCCAACAGCTGATAGCGCGCCGCGCGGGCTGCGGCCGGTAATCCCGTTTTCGGCTTGGCGCCGATCCAGCGCAGCGTGCGGTGGGGCAGATCGAGCGTGCGGGCATGGCGCTTGACGTCACGCGCCTCGCGAGCTGCCTCAGGGCGCAAACCGTGATCGACAGTCACGGCGATCAAGCGCGGCCCGCGCGAAAGCGCACCGCGCCAGCGGGCGGCAAGCCACATCAGGGCAAGGGAATCGGGACCGCCGGATACCGCCAGCACGAGCGCGGGCGCGGCCTTCCAATGTGCGAACAGATCCTTCGCTTGCTGGACTGAGATCGGGGACTGGTCGGGATCGGGCATGGCTCGGCCGGCGCAATGGGAACGCCTATGTTTGGAGCCATCCGCCGACGATCGCAAGGCGCTGGCAACCCCATCAACCGCTGCATGAGACCAGTTCCGATTGAGCCGGAGCACAGCCTATGCCCCAGACGGTTTAGTTTAGGAACAAAGCATGGAGCGTTGCCGTTCGGGACTCATCATCCCAACCTTCGAGGCCATCCCATGTATCACCACGTCAAGAAACTGATGTTCACCGTACGCGTCGATGAACCCGACCCGCGCTTTGGCACCATGCTCCTTGAACAGTTCGGCGGCGCCAATGGCGAATTGGCGGCCGCGATGCAGTATTCGATTCAGGGGCTCAATTGTGAGGATCCGGACCGCAAGGACCTGTTGATGGACATCGGCACCGAGGAACTGAGTCATCTTGAAATCGTCGGCACGCTGGCGCGCATGCACCTCAAGCCGATGAAGTTCGACCGTCAGGCGGCCGAAGCCGATCCGCTCATCGCGATTGCGGGTGGCGGCGGGGTAAATCTGTTCAATTCGCAAGGCAACGCCTGGACCGCCGATTATCTGAAGATCACCGGCGAACTCGACGTCGACCTGCGCAGCAACATCGCGGCCGAGGCGCGGGCCAAGATCGTCTACGAGCGGCTGATCAATTTCTGCGACGACGCCGGCACCAAGGACGCCCTGCAGTTCCTGATGACCCGGGAAATCACCCACATGAAGGCGTTCTCGCTGGCGCTTGAAAGCATGAGCAAGCCGGCCTTCAGCATCGGCCGCATCGCACCGACGCCGGGATTGGTCGACCAGTTCTTCAATGATTCCACCGGAACCGGTGAGCATGGCGAGATCGACACCCGCGGGCCCTGGAACGAAGGCAACGGCTGGGTATTCACGGAATCGCCGGCCATTCAGGCCGAGCCGGGCGTCGCCAGCGCCCTTATCACGGAGAGCTCGCCGCCGGCCGACGAGGCTGGTCTGAACGATCTGTTGATCGATGAACTCCGCGACATCCTGCATGCGGAAAAGCAACTGACCAAGGCGCTGCCGAAAATGGCCGAGGCGGCGCGCTTCGATCAGCTGCGCGAGCTGTTCGAGCAACATCTGATCGAGACCGAAAACCAGATCGAGCGCATCGACGAGTGCTTCGAACTACTCGGCAAGACAGCCCGCGCGAAACCCTGCAAGGGAATGATGGGGCTGATCGAAGAAGGCCAGGAGGTCATGGCCGAAGGCGAGGAAAAGGAAGACGCCGCGGCCGACCTCGCGCTGATCGGCGCGGCGCAACGCGTCGAACATTACGAGATGTCGGCCTATACGACGGCGAAAAACCTCGCCCAGCAACTGCGCCACAGCGCAATCGTCGCTCTGTTGTCGAAGTCGCTGGGTGAAGAGGAGAACTCGGATCAGCTTCTCAACCAGGTGGCGCGATCGCTGATGTCAGTGGCAAGGATGCCGGCTGCGATCGAGCAGGCGGAATAAATCGCTGCGATACGCTCTTGCGGTCCACCATGGGCCGCAAGAGAAATCAGCGCCAATCGTCGACAAGGCAGATCAGCACTTAACCCGCTTCTGCTCACGATCGACGGCGGCTTTGACGCCGGCAGACGCGCGCGGGTATTTCCGCGTCACCTCGCCGAGCGCCGCGCAGGCGGCTTCCTTTTCCTTCAGCGCCGCCAGCGACTGGCCGAGCCGCAGCAGGGCGTCGGGCGCCTTGCCCGACTTGTCGAACTTGGTGGTCACGCCGAGGAACGCCTCGGCGGCGTCGCGATATTGCTGGCGTTGAAAGTAGCTTTCGCCGAGCCAGTATTGCGAATCCGCAATCAGCGGATCGCTCGGATATTTCTGCGCAAAGTTCTTCATCGTCTCTTCGGCCAGCGCATAGTCCTTGCGCTGCATGTAGCCGATGCCGAGATCGAATTCGTCCTTCGACGTGGCCGAGGGCGGCAGCGTGGTCAGCGCGGCGCTGGCGCCGGGCCCGGGGCCGCGCGGTGGCGGTGCAGCTGCAGCGGGCGGCGGCAAGGCGCCACCGGGATCGCGCGGACCGCCGAGATTGAGCGGTTCGCCCGGACCGCGCCCGCCCGGCGCGCCGGCTGCCGCTTCGCTCGACATCGGCATCTGACCACCGCCGAGCGCCCGCGGCGCCCCGGGAGCGTTGGGATTCTGGCTCGGGTCGAAGGCATCACCGCGACGGCGGCCGCCGGCCTGCGGGGCTGCCGGATCCTGTGCGATTGGCGCGGGCGAGGCGATCTGCGGTTGCTGGTCGTAGCCGGGTTGTGCCGATGGATAGCCCTGCTGCTGGCGAGCCCCCTGCTGTGGATAGGCCTGCTGGCCCTGTGACGGGCCGGGCTGAACCGCAGGCGGAGCCGCGGCCACGCCGGGCTGTGTCATCGGCGGCTGGCCACCCGGTACGGGCGGTGCGGCGCCGAGCTGACGCAGCCGATCCTCAAGCTGGCGGTTACGGTACTGCAGTTCCTCGTTCTGGCCGGTCAGTTGCCGGAGCTGGTTTTCCAGCCGCTGGATCCGCATTTCCATGTCGGCATCGTCAGACTGCGGCTGGACTTGTGGAGAGCCTTGCGGAGAACGTTCCCACGGGAACGTGATCTGTGCGGATGAGGGCTGCACAGACAAAACCAGCATCGTGGCGATCGCCGCGGCACCGGCAGCATTGAGGAATCTGGATGACATTTTGCCCTGACGACGAAAATCACGTGTCAAACGAAAGCAGAACACATTGAGAGAGCGAGTACGCCAGAATTGTGACTGGCATTTCCGATTCGGTTCGCGGAATTCCGGTATGGTTTAGTATCCGCTTCAAGACAAGCCGCCCGGGTCGGGCAGGCCGTTCACAAATCGAGGGAGACCCGCTCATGCACGTGTCTGTGAACGGGGTGCGGCTGTTCTTCGATGTCGAGGGCGCGAAACTGGTGCCCGACGGCCCGGTGATGCGGGAAAAGCCTGTCCTGCTGATGCTGCATGGCGGCCCCGGCGCCGACCATTCGATTTACCGACCGGCCTACTCCGCTTTGGCCGATATTGCCCAAATCGTCTATCTCGACCATCGCGGCAACGGCCGCAGCGAGGATGGCCCGCGCGAAGGCTGGAATCTGGCGCAATGGGGCGACGACGTGAGCACGTTCTGCGACGCGCTCGGCATCGCCAATCCGATTGTGCTCGGCGCGTCGTTCGGCGGCATGGTCGCACTGGCCTATGCCACGAGGCACGCGGCTCACCCTTCAAAGTTGATTGTGATCAGCACCGAAGCCCGTGGCGGGTCATATCCAGATCGGCGCGTGGAACTGTTCGAGCGCTTCGGCGGCCCGGAAGTAGGCGCGCTGGCGCGCCGCCGCTTCCTGGAATTTCATGGCCATCCGGACCAGGCCTCGCGCGACGCGTGGCGGCGCTTGGCCATGCCGCTTTACTTCCGGAAACCGCGCGATCCGGATATGGCGCGTCGCGCCGTCAACCGGCCAGAGGTGTTGCAGTTGTTCACCGGACCGGGTGGCGAGAGCCACACCTTCAACATGTTCCCCGAACTCCATCGCATCCAGTGCCCTACCCTTGTGATGGGCGGTGAAGACGATCCGATGCATCCGATCGAGAGCCAGGCGGATATCGCGGCGGCGCTGCCCCCGCAACTTGTTCAGTTCGAACGGTTTGCGAATTGCGGGCATGCCGTCGTGCCCGACGCGCCTGAACGGGCGATGGCACTGCTCCGGGAATTCATCCTGAGACGCTAGATTAACTTCCTGCTGCGTCTTCTTAGCACACGCCGGCATCCACTTGGCTTACAAGCACAAAGTGCAGTTAAACCGGCGCCTGAAGACGCCGGTTCTAAAATGCTGCGAAAGCCCGAATGCTCAGGCGCCGGCGTTCAGCACCGTGACGGCGCGGCGGTTCTGCGACCAGCAGGAGATGTCGTTACAGACCGCGACCGGACGTTCCTTGCCGTAGGAGATCGTCCGCATGCGGTTCGGATCGATGCCGCGCGAGGCGAGATAGCTGCGCACCGACTGGGCGCGGCGTGCACCGAGCGCGATGTTGTATTCGCGGGTGCCGCGCTCGTCCGCATGGCCTTCGATGGTGAAGGAATAGCGGTTGTAGGTCTGCAGCCACTGCGCCTGCTTCTCCAGCGTGGCGATCGCCTGCGGGCTCAGCTCGGTCTGGTCGCTCTCGAAGAACACGCGGTCGCCGACATTGACCACGAAATCCTGCTGGCTCCCCGGCGTTGCCGCGCTCGCCATCGCTCCGTCAGCGCCGACGTTGTTCTTGGCGCAGGCGCCCATCGACAGCGCCACCGCAACCACAGCCGCCAGCTTCCATCCCTGGAGGATACGCATCTGATATTTCATTCCGGAGCCTCCACGCTCACGTTTTTCGACTGTTATCCGGTCTACAGGTCGATGGTTAAGCGAACGTTCCGTCAACCTTGATGGAACCTTGCCAGGCTCGATCAAATGCCAACAAACCATGAAAAGCGACTGCGATAGTTAATGATTTGTAAATGTGGCGCGACGGTGAAGGCAAGTGCGCACAGGCCGAAATCACCCGGATTGGGCGGCGGCATGGGGCAAAAGGGCGCCCGCGGACGGATATCGAGCCATTGCGGGGAGAATGCCCCCGCGGTTTGACCGTTTAGGAACTCGGGACGATCGAGGCAGGCTCGAACGAGGTAACCACCGAATCGGAGGACGAAGGACGCTCGCCGCCGCGGTCGAAGAGTGTTCGCCGTTCGAAAGCGCTCGAACGCAGAAACGGATAGCGGGCCAGAACCCTGTCACGCACCGTCGGCAAATGCGCAGCCATCAACCCGACAGGCTTGACGAGGCCCGGATACGTTCGCGGCTCGCACCAGGTTTCATGCAGGAACACGCGCCGGTAGAACGCCTGGTGCTCGGGACGCACGATCGCCAATCCATAGTCGGCATTGAAATAGACGCCGGCCATGGAGCCCAACCTGACAGTTACGTAGGGAAGCTCTGGAAAAATTCGCGCCTTTTCGGGGTCGGCAACGAAGCGCGTTGAATCGATAATGACCTTCCCCTTGTCAAGCTCGGGGTGGAGTACATCGCCAAACAGCTCAACTGACGGCGACATCCGCCATTCGGGCGTCAGCACGCTCACGCGAATTGAGCTGTAGAGTTCACCGTGAAAATAGACGCCGAAGGTCCAGGCGTTGGGAGCGTCTTCAAATTGATCGATCACGCGCCCCTCAGTCGAAGGCTGGATAGCCCCCTCGCGAAGATAGGCTCGGTAGCGGAGCCGGTAAATCTCGTCTTTTTCTTCGGGGGTCTGCGCCAGTCGATAGTCAACTTGATCTAGCGGATCGGGACTCCGTCCCAAGGCCATGGGGCGTGCTTCGGCCGGGGACCTCATACTGTACTCCTGACGCTTCCAATCAACTTCTGCGAGCGACCAAGGGATTAACAGCTTGTTAACGAGATTGCAAAGACTTCAATAAGTTAAGGTTACTTCGGGGAGCCCGATTCTCCCGTATTTTCACGGGGGATCAAGCGATGGATCGCGAGGAAAGCGGGACCAGTTGTCCCTCCGGCTGACGGCGGCCATGCGAAGCATTCAGCAACTGGCGAACCCGCACCGCAGGTACCGGCGGGCTGAACAGATAGCCTTGCGCCTCGGTTACCGCGCCATCGGCGCTGATCAGTTCGAGCTGCTCGTTGGTCTCGATGCCCTCCACCACGACGGACATTCCGAGATCGGCCGACAGCCGCGCCACGCCGCGCAACAGCGTCAGCGGACGGTCGCTGTCGATTCCCTCGAGGAAGGAACGGTCGATCTTCACCTTCTGCAATGGGAAGTTGTGCAGATAGCTGAGGCTCGAATAGCCGGTGCCGAAGTCGTCGAGCGAGATCCGCACGCCGAGCGAATGCAATTGCGACAGCACGTCGTGCGTCAGCTGCGTGTTACGCAGCAGCGAGGATTCGGTGATCTCGATTTCGAGCCGGTTCGCCGGCAGGCCGGAGACCTCCAGCGCGTAGCGGACTTCGCTCAGCACGTCGCGCTGGTGGAATTGCTGCGGCGAGAAGTTGACGGCGACGCTGACGCCTTCGGGCCATTTCATGCATTCCATGCAGGCCTTGCGCAAAATCCAGCGGCCGAGATCAACGATCAGGCCCATGTCCTCCGCAATCGGAATGATATCGGTCGGCGACACCGTGCCGCGAACCGGATGATTCCAGCGCAACAGCGCCTCGCAGGTGGATATCCGTCCCGACTTGAGATTGACCAGCGGCTGGAAGAACAGCTCGAACTCCTCGTTGGCCAGCGCCTTGCGCAGGTCCAGTTCGAGGATGCGGCGGGATTCGACGACCTGCGCCATCTCGTCCCGGAAGAAGCAGAAGGTGCCGCGGCCGTCGGCCTTGGAGCGGTACAGCGCCATGTCCGCATTCTTCAACAGCGTGTCGGCGCTGATACCGCGCGAGGTCATGGCGATGCCGACGCTGGCACCAATCTCGACCAGGTGGTTGTCGATCTTGTAGCGTTCGCTCAGGCGATCGACGATGCGCCGGGCGAGACCGGCGGCGTCGTCGGCGGAATGGATGTTCTGCTGGAACACCACGAATTCGTCGCCGCCGAAGCGCGCCACGAAGTCCTCGGGCCGCAGCATCTCGCGCAACCGTTCGGACACCGCGCACAGCAACTGGTCGCCGCAGGGATGGCCGAGCGTATCGTTGACCTGCTTGAACTGGTCGAGGTCGATGAACAGCAGCGCCGATAGCTGGTTGCGGCCGTGTTCTTCCGTCAGAAGACGCTCGATCTCATTGCGGAAATTGACCCGGTTGGGAAGCCCCGTCAGTTCATCATAGCGCGCCAGGTGACTGATCTTGGCTTCGGCGTTACGCCGCTCGGTAATATCTTCCAGCAGCACGACCGCGCCGCCGTCGGCCATCGGCTGGAAGGTCCACGACAGCGACCGATTTCTGACGAAGTCGGGATCGGCGGTAACGACGCCCCTCGCCTGCGAATTCTCGATTTCAGCGAGGATTATCTTGCCGCTCGCCGCCGAGATCGATCCGGCGCTGGCACAGGCAGCGATGATGTCGGAAGCGCTCGCGCCGCTTTGCACGAGACCGTCGGACAGCTCCATCATTTCGCTGAAACGATAGTTCATTACCGCAAGCCGGCCGTCGGCCGCGAACATACACAGACCATGCGGCATGTTGTTCAGCGCGGTATCGAACTGATCAGCCAGCGCCGCCTCGCGCTCGCGCGCCACGTGCGCTCGAACGAAAATCCGCTGCAAGTCGGTCGAAATCTGCTTCAGCGCCAAAAAAAACACCGCGCTGACGATCGCCATTCCGATGTAATAGGGGGTGCCACGAAGCGCCAGCGCAATCGCTGTCGGACCGCAGGCAAGCGCAATCTGCACGTGGAATATCCACGGCCTTCCATAGGTCCGGCCTGCACCTCCAGCCACGTACCCGGTGGTGACGGTCAGGCAAATCATGTGGGCCACAGCATCATCGCTGCCGAGCAGAGCCACCGTGCACCAAGCCCCGAGCGCAACGGCATAGATCATCGCCCCGATCTGATAACGCACCTCCCAACGCGCGGCTTCATCGGCGGTCAACGCCGATCTGCGGCTGTTGTAGCGGTGCATGTCGATCGCGCGGGCGGTGCCGGACAGCACGAGAAAAGCAACGCATGGCCAGAGCAGGTCTTGTCCGGTCTTCACGGCGGTCATGGCCGCGGCAAAGGCAACCATCACCGCGCCTGCAAACAGCGGCGCGGGATTTTGGAAAAGCGAATCGATCAGCGCCGAGTAAGTTGACGGCGAGACCTTCTGATCCGGCTCTTCGGTTTGACTTGCAAGCTGCATGTTAGGGGCGCGCATCCTATTCGGGTAGGTAGTTTTACCCGCTGCAGATGAAGTCTTTCTGAGGGAATATCGTTACCGAGACGTTGTTTTTTGCGTCGCACGGGCAAAATATGCCCGAAAAATCAGCGGGCTAGGCAATGTTTACCGATTAACGGCCGATCCCCTGCGCGGCCGGGTTCCATCAGGACAACAGCGGCGACCATGCAGGGTCGGAAGCGAAACCAGGCGTTGGTACCCGCAATTCGTTACGACCAGAGATATCGACGGTGAACAAGGACGGCCCGCCGCTGCCGCCGGGCTCGCGGAAGAACATCACGACCCGGCCGTTCGGCGCAAAGGTCGGCCCTTCATTATGGAAGCCGGAGGTAAGGATCCGCTCGCCCGAGCCGTCGGTCTTCATGATGCCGATCGCGAACTGGCCGCCGCCCTGCTTGGTGAAGGCGATGTAGTCGCCACGCGGCGACCACACCGGCGTAGAATAGCTGCCCTCGCCGAACGAGATGCGCTGCGCCCCTCCCCCCGTGGCCGGCATCACATAGATCTGCGGCTTGCCGCCGCGATCGGATTCGAAACAGATGCGGGCGCCATCAGGCGAGTAGGACGGCGAAGTGTCGATCGCCGGCGTGTCGGTCAGCCGCGTCGTCGATTTCGAACGCAAGTCCATCACGAACAGGTTCGAGTTGCCGCCCTGCTGCAGGCTCATGATGATGCGCTGGCCGTCCGGCGAGAACCGCGGCGAGAACGACATGCCGGGGAAATTGCCGACGATCTCGCGCTGCCCGGTTTCGACGTTGAACAGATAGACGCGCGGATCGCCCTGGCCGAACTCCATGTAGGTGATCTCTTGCGTCGACGGCGAGAACCGCGGCGTCAGCACCAGATCGCTTCCCTTGGTCAGGTATCGGACGTTGGCGCCGTCCTGATCCATCAGCGCCAGCCGCTTGACGCGGCGCTCCTTGGATCCGGTCTCGTCGACGAACACGACGCGGCTGTCGAAATAGCCCTTCTCGCTGGTCAGCCGCTCATAGATCTGGTCGGAGATGATGTGGGCGATCCGCCGCCAGTATTCCGGCGAGGTCTGGTATTGCTGGCCGGTGAGCTGCTGCTGCTGGTTGACATCCCAGAGACGGAATTCCGCCTTCAGACGGCCGTCACCCTGCCGCGTCATCCGGCCGGTGACCAGAAACTGCGCGCTGATCTGCTTCCAGCTCTGGAATTGCGGCGCGGCGTCGATGTTGGTGATGCGCTCTATGTGGGCGGCCGGATCGATCGGCGCGAACAGGCCGCTGCGCTTGAGATTGTTGGTGATCACCTGCGCCACGCCGACGCCGACTTCGGCATCGCCGGGCGTGCCCGCGACGAAATTCGGGATCGCGATCGGCAGGGGTACGAACTCACCTTCGGGAATGGGAATCCGCTTCGGCGCCTGTGCGAAGGCATTGCGACCGCCGGAGGCCGCGCCAAGCGCAGCCATTCCGGCAATGATCTGACGGCGGCTCGGGCGATACAGCATGTTCGGCAATCCATCTTTATCAGTCATCGCTTCAAACTTTGCTCATATCTGTCATTGCCAACGGGTGTCCGCCACGTGACAAAACCGTTAGACTTTTTCCTTGAACACCGGCGCGAAATATTTCCATTCCTCGTAAAGGGCCGCCGGCAGCTTGTACGGCTGGCATTCGATGATCGCGCGCAACGCGCTCTCCTGATAGACGCGAAGGTAGGGCGTCGCCGGAACGCCTTCCGGAACCGGCGAGCCTTCAAGGGTGCCGTCGCGCTTCAGACGAATGGCAAACGCGGCTTCAGGCTTCTGCGATTCGATTCCGCCATAGGGCTTCTTCCAGCATCGCTCGACCTGCTGCTTGAAAATCGCGCCCCAGGTTGCGGAATTGTCCGCAGCCGTGCCCTTCGCAAGGCCGAGGGCTGCGTTCGAATTCAGCGTGTCGCCGGTCGTGGCCTGACGCGACGGGTCACGCTTGTCGAGCAGGGCTGCGATCTGGTTCTGATCGAAGTGCCGTTCGACAATCCGCTTCTGCGGCTCCGGCGGCTTTGCCGCCTGCACTGGCTTGGGCGGCGGCTTCTTCTCTTCCTTCTTGATCGCTTCCGCGATCGGATCGGGCTTGACCGGATCCGGCTTCTTCTCGATCGGCTTCGGCTCTTGCTTCGGCTCTTCCTTCGGCTTCTCGACGACCTTCGGCGGATCGGGCTTCTTCTCGACCGGTTTTTCCTCGACCTTCGGCTGCGGGGGCGGCGCGGTCTCGGTCACGACAGGCGCCTTCTCGGTGATCTTGCCGACGGCATCGTCGACCGGCTTGGCTTCGGCGACCTTCTCGACCAGCGGCTTCGGGTTTTCCTTCTTGCCGGTCTTCATGCCGGCCATGACCTTGGCAAGCTCGTTGGGCGATATGACATCCACCGCGACCGAATCTTCCGGCTGCATTTCAAGGGCCCTGGTCGAGAACGACAGCATCACCCACCCCAGCACGAACACGTGCAGGGCAACCGACGCCAGGATCGTCTTGTCGACCTTGACCTTCACTTGAGCTTTCCCGCTCCGTCCTCAGCCGTCGCGCGCCGCTGCATGGCTCAGGAGCCCTGCTCCGGCACGATGACGATATTCGCCTTGAACCCCGCCGTCCGAATATACCCCAATAGTTTCATCATATCCGTGTAACAGACGTCCTTGTCCCCCCGCAGGTATACCACCCTCTCGGCCTCCGATCTGGTCTCCTTGATCGCCGTTATCTTGGGCAGGAGCTCGTTGGCCGGAATCAGCGTGTCCCCGAGATAGAGCTCGACGTTCGAGTTGCAGGAACCGCCGGTGCGCTTGACCGACAATGTCAGCGGCGGTGCATTGGCCGCGAGCGACTTGCCGCCGCTGGCGACGGGCAAATCGATATCGATGGTCGACGTCATCAGCGGCGCCGCCACCATGAAGATGATGAGCAGCACGAGCATCACGTCGACCATCGGCGTGACGTTGATCTCCGCCATCACGGCGGCGCGACGCCGGCCGCGGCGTCCACCACCTCCGGCCGAACCTGCCATGTTCATCGCCATGATCTTGATCTCACGATGCGCTCGTCATGTGCCGTCCTCACGCCCGCTCGTCGATCTGGCGGGACAGGATGGCGGAAAATTCGTCGGCGAAGCCTTCCAGCCGCTGCGCCTGCCGGTTCACCTCGGACGTGAACTTATTGTAGAAAATGGTCGCCGGGATGGCGGCGATGAGACCGATAGCGGTCGCAAACAGCGCTTCCGCAATGCCGGGCGCCACCACCGCGAGCGACGTATTTTTCGAGGCCGCGATCGACTGGAAGCTCGACATGATGCCCCAAACGGTTCCGAACAGGCCCACAAACGGCCCGGCCGACCCGACGGTCGCCAGCACCAGGAGCCTTCGTTCCAGCCGCTCGACCTCGCGGGCGATGGAGACGTTCATCACCTTCTCGATCCGCATCTGCAGACCGGCAAAGGAGCGTGTCTGGCTCTCGAACGAGCGCTTCCACTCGCGCATGGCCGCGACGAAACAGGCCGCCATCGACTGCGTCGGTTTGGCCGACAGCGCGCGATAAAGTTCCTCGATCGATTGACCCGACCAGAAGGCCTGCTCGAAGCGGTCCATGGCGCGCTTGGTGCGGCCATAGAGGAAAATCTTGTCGATCGCGATCGCCCAGACCCAGACCGAGCAGGCCAGGAGTCCCATCATGACCGTTTTCACGACCCAATGGGCCTGCATAAACAGCGCAATCAGCGACACGTCAGCGGAGACCAACGGCAGGGCTGCCGGAGCCACGTCGGCGGGATTCATGGGCGGTATCCTCTCAACGCAAGTGTCCCTATTTCCTCCGGGAGCAATCGGCTGCCGGTACCACAGCCGCGCGTCGGGCGCGGCGTCATGCGCCAGCGCGAGAGCTCTCTTGGTGTCGCATGGGGGGCCCGCCGAAAGCCGGGTCCTGCTTCCCCTGCCAACATGTCAAAACGAGGGCTATCAGCGCGTCATTCCGTCCCTAACCAGACGCTAAGCTTGGTTAACTTTAGGTTACCAAAGGGGAATCCGACTGCCGGAAATCGAGGCAGGCCGGGCGGTTAAGGGGCCCGGGGTCCGGGTTCCATGCCCGGGAAGTGGTGCCCGGCGGGTCGCCTGGCCCTTCCAGACGGCCGCTTAGCGGGCCTCAGGTGGGGGTGAGCGAGGCCAGTTCTCTCCACGTCATTGCGAGCCAACGGGTCGGCGCGAAGCGCCGCCCGATGACAGGCTCCGTGAAGCAATCCATTCTTTCCGTGCACGAGGTGACAATGGATTGCTTCGCTTCGCTCGCAATGACGGTGGATATAGTTTCGCCTTCTCGCGGCGCATTGCGTCCGAGGTTTGCATCTTCGTTTGCCCTCCTGAACTTAGAGGGCGCAGGGAAGACCGGGTGCACGCTGCACCCGCGGTCTCGTGTGCAATTTGCGCGTAAGAAGACGCACACGAGCATACAGGTTCAGCGGAAACACTCCGGCCTTCCCTGCGCAATGGCTTTACGGCTTACTTCGAGCTCTCCCCGGTGAACGGCTCTTTTGCCACCGTCGCCCGTGAGAGGCGTGCCTCTCGCGAACTTAGCGCCAGCACCGCGGCGTCAGGACCACACGACTTCGCCGTACGCTTCAGGCGCGTACGTCTCGCGCCATTCACGTCCATCGCATCTCACCGCACGTTCGTGACGATGGCCAACGCCCCTCATCTGCCGTGAGACGCGCGGAGTTACGCGGGTGATTTGCCCGACAACGGAAGCGGAATATTTTTGCAATCGAGACTGGACCGGGCAAATCACGTTGAAAGCGCTACGAAAATTCGCGCGCAGACGCAAACGGGGCCGTTTCGCTCAGGCGGAAACGCTTGGCTTCGGGCAATTGGTCAACCGCGCGGGAACGCCGACGGCGGTGCAGCCGGGCGGCACGTCATGTTCGACGACAGCGCCGGCGCCGATCTTGGCGTAATCGCCGACGCTGACGCCGCCGAGAATGGTCGCGCCGGCGCTCAGCAAAACGCCTTTGCCGATTTTCGGAGCGCGGTCCGGCTCCGAATGTTTGCGGCCGATGGTGACGTTCTGCAGGATCGTCACCCCGTCGCCGATTACGGCGAAGGCGCCGATGATGATGCCGGTGGCGTGATCGAGAAACACCGCCGTTCCGATCGATGCGGACGGATGAATGCTGACCTGAAGCTGATCGGAAGACAGGCTTTGCAACAGCAGCGCGAGATCGGTGCGGCGCTGACGCCAGAGCCAGTTGGAGACGCGCCAAGCCTGCAGCGCGACGTAGCCCTTGAAGTTCAGGAGCGGAGGCAGCAGCGTCGTCGTCGCGGGATCGTGAACGGCGATGCTCTGCAGATCGCGGCTCGCCGCATCGATCAGATCGGGCGCGCCAGCGAAGGCGTCGCGGGCGAGCTGCGCAAACCGCGCGCGATCCGCCGGACTCCTGCCGAGCCGCTCGCCGATCTGGTGCGCCAGCGCGTGAGCGAAATCAGGATGAACGAGAATAGCTGACGATAGCGCCGCGCCGAATACCGGGTCGCGCGCCACGGCGCTTTCCGCTTCACGCCGGATCGTTCGCCAGAGCTGATCGACAGCAATTTCATTCTGGATCATGACAGCCACTTCGGATTAGCGCGTCCGGATAATATAGACCGGCCGCGACACGGCGCCATCAGGTACGGTTCGAAAAAGCTTCACTGCGAAACGCCATCTACCGCGAAAATTCGGAAACTGCCGTGTTTTTCGCCGACCGCGCGGGCTTTGCTGTATTCGGGCGAATGGCGCCACTTCGTCATTTGCTCCATGGAGTCCCATTGAACCAGGACGACACGTCCCTTCGGCGGCTCACCGTCAATCGACACCCCGCTTCCTCCCCCGAGATATCGTCCCCCGTGAACTTTAAGACTCTCACGCGCGAGCGGAGCGAACTCCTGCGCAAATCCCTGGGGGTTCCTGACAGTGTTGTCTTCGATCATATAGACAGGAGGTTTTGCCTGCGCGTGGATTGAATTGACGCCAAACGCGCCGATGCCGATGCCGGCTACCAGCGCCGAGACTGCCGCGAATGAAGTTTTCACTGTTTGTCTCCTGCAGGCGAAGCCCCGCGATTATTTCGATTTAGCGCCTAGCATGATGGGCGCGCTTTGCACGAGCTTGAGCGACGTCACCATCTTCTCCGTTGTGGCCTTGTATTTCCTGAAATGTTCGGATGCGAGATGCGATCGATAGGCATCCACGTCGCGATAGATTTCGAAGACCTTGACGCGAGCAGGATTGTCCTTGTCCGACACAGCGTAAAGGACCAGAACACCCGGCTCCATGCGAATAGCCGCTTCGATCTGCTCTTGTACCGCAGCCCTGTATGCCTCCAGCTGCACCGGGTCGATCTCGATCTCCGCTACCTGCACGTACTGTTCATTCGCCTGCTGTGCGACGGCGCCACCGCCGAACGTTGCAGCCAGCACGGATGCGCCGAAAACGAAAAGCTGTTTGGTATTCATCGTCCGCTCCCGACAGGCGCGATAAGGCTTTCAGCGTTATGCAGCTTGTAGCGAAGCCAGATCGCTCCGCCCTCAAGGAGCCCATGGCTCTCGAGCGTCATCGACCCCAGCGGCGCCGACCGACCGGCACTTTCCTCCAGTGAATCAAAGATGCTCGGCGCGCCCTTTGCCCCGTCGACTGCGGGGCACTGGATCAGGCTGATTTCATCGACGAGGCCCGCCCGCAGGAACGCGCCGTTGGAGACGCCGCCTCCTTCCAGGATCAAGCGCTTCACGCCGAGTTCGCGATTCAGAATTTCGAGCGTCAAGCCTAGATCGAGTTCCGTCTCACGCGCGAAGAAATAGGACACGCCCTCGCTGCGCAGGCCGGCCAAATGCGCGTCCGAAACTTTCTCGGAAACAGCGACGACGATTGGATCGCCGCCGATGTCCGAGCGGCCCCAGACGATCTTGCCATTCGCATCCAGCACGACCCCGTAGGCCTTCGCATCGCGACGAGCGAACCAGGCCTGACGGGAAATGCTCTCCGAGGTCGATACGGGATACGTCTTGCCCTTGGCAAACTCTTGGCCGGTGACGCGGCCGACGAGCCAGGCGTCCCCGTCAAGTTCGTCGTGCAACCTCTCGAACAAACCTGCGGCGACGGTATTCTCCGGCCGCCAGCGACTGAGCAGCGTGCGGCCGTCGACGCTCGCGCACATGTGGCAGATTACGTATGGCTTCATTTCCAATCTCCGAACGGACTTTACATCCGGTATTGGTCATCGCTGACCTTTTCCATCCAGTCGACGTTCTTGCCGTCGATCGATTCCTGGACCGCGATGTGAGTCATCGCCGTAGTCGGCGTCGCACCATGCCAATGCTTGAGGCCAGGCTGAAACCACACGACGTCGCCAGCGCGGACCTCCTCGATCGCTCCTCCTTCACGCTGCACCCAGCCGAGACCCGAGGTGAGAATCAAAGTCTGTCCGAGCGGATGCGTATGCCACGCCGTCCGGGCTCCGGGCTCAAAGGTGACGCTGCCGGCCCCTGCGCGAGCTGGTTCCGGAGCCTGGAAGAGCGGGTCAATCCGGACCGATCCGCTGAACCATTCGGCCGGCCCTTTGCGAGACGGCTGCGAACCTGCGCGCTTGATATCCATGGTCAACTCCTTCGATCGAACTAGGCTTGCGTGAAAATTCGCGAGTATGGCCACGCCGCCTGCGACGAGTACGTTTCTGCGCGTCAGCATCGTTCTGTTCCGTCAGAGAGGATCATAGCCAGGCTTCTTGTAGATCGTTTCCGGCTTGCCAAGGATGTCGGGCCCGAAGACCCTCTCCGCCCAATCCTTCGGTTTGACATCCTCGATCGCGACCGAGACCGATTCCTCACCAAGCTTCAGCGTGTCCGTCACCGCGCAGGTGACAGCGTCCGCAAGCAGCGCCTTCTGCTGCTCCGACCTGCCGGAATAGAGTTTGACGATGACGTGCGGCATTACCGGTCCCTCGATCAGCGCGGGCGCTTTTCAAAGACGTCCTTGAAGACGGGAGCAGCGGAGAATGCGTTCGGCCAGCCGGCGTAAAAGGCAAGATGCCCCACCGTCTCGCCGGCCTGTTCCTGCGTCAACCCGTTATCCATTGCCCGGTTCAGGTGATAGGTGATCTGCGCGACCTGCCCCGTCGCGACGAGGGCGCTGACGGTGACAAGGCTTCGATCCCGCGGCGCCAATTCGGGCCGCAGCCAGAGATCGCGAAACAGCACGTCCGTCGTGTACTGGACGAGACTAGGCGTCACCTTACCGAACTGCTGCTCGACGCGGGTGGCGCGCTGCGCCTCGGAGGCCTCGTCGAGGGGAAGCATCGAACCGGAAGCCGGCGGCAGTTGGTCGGGCCCGATGCTGCGAGCCTTGAACACTTCCCTGGCGATGGGGACCGCGCCCATGGCGTTGGCCCAGCCGGTATAGAAAGCGAGGTGGGTAATGATCTCAGACACTTCGGCCGGCTTCACACCATTGTGGAGCGCGAGGTCGAGATAATACGGCAGTTCGACGCGCTGATCGCGGGCGATCAGGGCCGAGATCGTGACGATGCTTCGGTCGCGCGGCGAAAGACCCGGACGCTTCCAGAGATCCCCCTGCACAGCACCCTGCGCATATTTCTCGAGGGCGGGCGCGACGGCCCGGATATCTTCCAGCATCGGCATTGGCTTTGTTCCTTCGGCGTTTGTCTTCACGCCTTGGGCTGAGGCCGGCGCGACCAGACAGAGCGACAGGACGGTTGCAGCGAGCATTCTCATCGAAATCTTCCTTCGCGATTGACGACAGCGCCAGCAATGGGCGGCAACGGCGGGCCGCGGAGAACATCGGCAGGGCCGAGCGGACCAGACGCCCCGCGCAAGCCGCAGTTTCTTCGGACGACGCCTTCGATCAAAATCTAAGGCTTCCAGAGGTCAGGGATTAGGTGATAGAAAATAAATAGAATTATTAGAGAGGCTTATGAATGGACCGGGAGAACGCCAGCGATCTCCTCGTCTTCCTGGCGGTCGCGCGAGAGCGCAGCTTCACCAGGGCGGCGGCAAAGCTCGGCATGTCCCAATCCGCTCTCAGTCAAATCGTGCGCAATCTGGAGGAGCGGCTCGGCGTGCGCTTGCTCAACCGCACAACGCGGAGTGTTGCACCGACGCAGGCCGGCGACCGCCTCCTCCAGCACGTCGGTCCGAAGTTCGACGAAATGGACATCGAACTGACCGCCCTGGGAGAACTGCGCGAGAAACCCGCCGGCAATATCCGGATCACGGCCACGGAGCATGCCGCGCAGGCAATCCTGTTGCCTGCACTGGCCAAGATCCTGCCGAAGTATCGGGACATCAGGGTGGAGGTCATCGTCGACTACGGTCTCGCCAACATCGTGGCTCAACGCTACGACGCGGGCATTCGTCCCGGCGAATTGGTCGAGAAGGACATGATTGCGGTGCGCGTCGGTCCGGATCTGCGGATGGCGGTCGTCGGCGCGCCTTCTTATTTTGCCGGCCGGAAGAAACCGCGCACGCCTCGGGATCTCACCGAACACGATTGTCTCAATCTGCGCCTTCCGACGCACGGCGGCCTCTACGCCTGGGAGTTCGAAAAGGACGGACGTGCGCTGAACGTCCGGGTCGACGGTCAGCTTGTCTTCAACGGCGCCGGCCCACTGTTGACGGCGTCGTTGAACGGCTTCGGCCTGGCTTACCTGATGGAAAGCAATGTGCAGCCGTACATCTCCGAAGGGCGGCTCGTCCGGGTGCTCTCGGACTGGTGCCCGCCGTTCTCAGGCTATCATCTGTACTATCCGAGCCGGCGCCAGCCCTCGCCCGCGTTCGCCCTTCTCGTCGATGCTCTTCGGTATCGACGTTGAGATGGCTGGCATCGCCAAGCGATAGCCTGCAAAAACAAACCGCCCACCTGCTTTCGCAGATGGGCGGCTGTATCCGCCGTCAGGCATCATGGGGGCATCACGCCTGAGGCTGAACTCACTCGCGACGCTATTCGCTTAGCCCTGCTGCGGCTGGTCGTTCGGCGGGGTCGGACGCGGCTTGTGCTGCGCCATGAACTGGTCGAACTCTTCCTTGTCCTTGGCGTGACGCAGGCGATCGAGGAAATTCCTGAACTCGACCTGCTCTTCCTCGAGCCGGCGCAGGGTTTCCATGCGGTACTCGTCGAAGGCGCGGTTGCCGCTCGTGGGCGGGCCGAAGCCGAAGCCGCCAAAGCCGCGGCTCTCCATGCGGTTACGCATCCGGTCCATCTTGTACTGCATCCGCTCCATCTTGTTCTGCCAGCGATCTCCGTGACTCCAGCAACCCATTTTTCTGCTCCCTAGTGTGAAAAAGAGAAGGGCAAGGCCGATCGGCCACCAGATGATGAAGCCGAGGATGGTCACCGCGATCCAGCCGGGGTGCCAGGGACTATCAAGCATACGCGGGCGATAGTTCTCTTCCGTCGGGCCGCGCCATCGATTGACATCTGCGGTGTAGGCCATTTCCCTCTCCATGACGGCGATCACGCCGTTGTGAATGTAAATAACATTTACATACCTAAACCATCCCGCGTTTTTGTCAAGCGCGCGGCTCGCCGCACCTTCGAAAAATTATTTGGGGGTTCCCCAAGGACCGGCCGGCGGTACCGGCGGCGGACCCGGCGGCTTGGATTCCGGCCGGCGATCGGTCGGGAAGCCGAGGCCGCGCAGGTAGATCAGCACTTCGGCTTCCAGGAGTTCTTCCGGCGACATCGGCAGCTTGCGGCGCGCCGCATCGCCGCGGCCGAACAGCGAGGCCACGCCGTGCGACATCGACCAGATGTGCAGCGCCATCATCATCGCCGGCGGCCGCGGCATGCCGGGCGGTGCCATCGCCGCAAGCCGCTCGGCAGCGGCGCGGATGATGGCGAAAGCGCGCTCGCTGGCGGCCATCAATGTTGGGTTTGCATCGACGGGAAGGCCGGATTCGAACATCGCCGAGTAGAACGCGGGCTCGTTGCGGGCGAATGCCAGATAGGCCTTGCCGACGCGCTCGAACGCCGTAACCGTGTCCGGCCGGCCGTCGTCCCAGGCCTGCGTCAGCAGCGCCTCGAACTGCTCGAAACCGCGCTGGGCGATCGAGGACAACAATTCATCGCGATCGCGGAAATGGCGGTAGGGCGCGGCGGGGCTGACGCCGGCCATGCGGGCGGCGTCGGCAAAGGTGAAGCCGGCCGCGCCTTTCTCGGCGATCAGGCCGAGCGCCGCCTGCAGCAACGCCTCTTTCAGATTGCCGTGATGATAGCCGCGCTCGGTGCGGCGTTGTTCCTTGCGCCAGCTCATGTGAAAGGCTTTTACATGAGCCGGCTGAAAAGGTCACTTATTTTGAGGCCGTTAACGGGCGTTCATCATTAACGGCGTCAAATTCCGGGCGATTCTAGCTCGCCCCGGTCTAACCGCCCGGGATCGGGAGGACCGGCATGATCTCCACCCGCTCGCCGGGAAAGATCGCAAAGTGCGGGTGGTTCTCGAACATTTTCGCGGCGGCCTCATGTGAGCCGGCGCGCACCACCGTGAAGGCGCCCATCTCGTTGGCGATGTCAGCAATACCGTTTGAATCGATCTTCTTGGTCTTGCCGAGCGGGCCCCCCATGCCGACGATCGCCGCCTGGTGCTTTTCGACCCAAGCCTTCCACGCCGCTACCCCCTGCTGCTCCCTGGCGCGCCGCTCAGCCTCAGGCAGCGCATTCCAGGCCGCCATTTTCGCACCGGTCTTGCTGCCGAGAAAGACGGCGAGGAACGTATCGTTGGTGCTCATGAGGCTTCTCCTCTCTTGCGGTTGACGAATTGCGACAGGCTCCAGGGTCAGGACCCATAAACTCTCGGATAACGACTTCGAGCGGACCTCAATCAGCCGGTCGATGGTTTGCCTGTGTTGACCGCCAATTGAGCGTCGAAGGCACGCTTGTAGGCGGGCCGCGCTTCGCCGCGGGCCACATAGGCGAAGAGGTTCGGGTATTCGTCCAGCAAACCCGACGCTTTCAACCTGAGCAGCACCGACACCATCATCAGGTCGCCCGCGGTGAACGCGCCATCGAGCCAGTCGGCATCGCCAAGGCGACGGGAAAGTTGGCCCAGCCGGTCACGGACGCGATCCTCGACGAGAGGCATGCGTTGCGCGGACCAGAACTTGTCGCCCTCAAGGAGTTTGGCGTTTCCGAGTTCAAGGATCGGCGGCTCCACCGTGCTGAGCGCGGCGAACATCCATGTGATCGCGCGCGCCCGGGCATTCGCATCGTCCGGCAACAGGCCCGCATGGCGCTCCGCGATATGGAACACGATCGCCCCCGTCTCGAACAAGCCGAGATCGCCTTCTTCGTAGGTCGGAATCTGCCCGAAAGGATGAAGCGCCAGATGTGCGGGTTCCTTCATCGCCCCGAACGAAACAAGACGAACCTCGTAAGGTTGCCCCACTTCTTCCAGCGCCCAGCGAACGCGCGTATCACGCGCCAGTCCCTTGCCGCCATCGGGTGACCGTTCAAAGGCGGTAATGGTGATGGTCATCGTGAGGCACCTCCTTGGCCAAAATCATCGGCTGCGGGGCTGGCAAGCTATCAAGGCAAACTCACCGAGATTGAAGACGACCCCGTTTCATGTCCGGTTTGTCCGCATGGCAGACCTTTGCAAACTCAGGACTGAACGGCGTGCGGAGCACTGTTGCAGCGCCTCCAGACTCACCGCGCCTTGTGCGCATTTCCTTTCTGCAGCTCGTCGAAGCCTTTGGCTGCCTCTCGCACTTCCTCGGAGAAATCGGCCATCTCCTGCACCTGGCGGATCTCGATGACTTCGTTTTCGGAGGCCGGGCATTTTTTCGCCCAGGCGATTGCCTCCTCGCGCGACTTCACGTTGATCATCCAGTAGCCGCCGAGCACTTCCTTGGCCTCCGTGAAGGGACCGTCGGTGACGACAGGCTTGCCGGTGGCGAAGGACACCCGCGCGCCCGTCGACGGCGGATGCAGCCCGTCGAGCGCGATCAGCACGCCGGCGTCTTTGAGCGCCTCGTTGTATTTCATCATCGCCTTGACCCGTTCAGGATCGAGCTGGACGTCCGGCGGCGCGGTCTCATAGCCCAAGGGGATCATCAGCATCATGAATCGCATGGCGGTGCCCTTTGTTTCAAGTTGCCGTCGTTCCGGGGCTCGCCAAAGCGCGAGCCCGGAATCCATCGTCCCATGGATTCCGGGCTCATCGCTGCGCGATGCCCTCAGGTGCGTAATTGCGCACCGGGGAACGACGAGGGGGAGAGACAGATGTTACTTCTTCACTTCTTCGCGCCCTGTGCACGCAGCCGCTCTTCCTGCTCGCGCAGTTCGGGGGTGAGCGCTTCGCCGAAATCTTCCGCGGCAAACACCTGGCGGATTTCGATCTCGTCGCCATCGAGGAACGGGGCGCGCTTCATCCACTCGATCGCTTCATCCAGCGATTTGGTATTGATGAGCCAGAAACCCGCGACGAGATCGCTGGAGAGCGCGAACGGCCCGCGGCTGACACTGCCCTGCCCGCTGCCATACTTGACCCGTGCGCCCTTCGCGGTCGGATGCAGGCCCTCGCCCGCCTCCATCACGCCGCCCTTGACCAATTCCTCGTTGAACTTGCCCATCGCGGTCAGCAGTTCCGTGCTCGGCATCTGGCCTGCTTCCGAATCCTTGCTGGCCTTCACAATCACCATGAATCGCATCGTTATTCTCCGTTGTGATCTCTTTGGGCCGGCTACTGCGCTGGCCCTCGTCAACAAGACGAGCGAGCTTTTATGCCGCCGACATGTCAGTGGAAATTATTTTGCAGGTAATTTGGCCGGCTTCTGGACCTCACACGCGGCGGTTGCTGCGCTATCAGCCGCGGGGTCAACAGAATCAACGTTCCGGAGCCCGGCGCTCCAAGCCGGGCAGTTCGATCAAGCCGGCGGCGGCTGCTTCACGAACGCGCCATTGGCGTAAGCCGCGCCGAAATAGACGTCGATGCGTCTCACCTTGTCGCCCTCGAAGACGACGAACTCGGTATTGCGAAATGTGCTGCCGCCTTTGGCGACGCAACGATAGGTGACAAAGGCTTCATCGCCTTCGACGAAAATCCTCTCCAGTTCGTGCCGTTCGATCCAATCGCTGTTCTTCCAGCAGCGTTCGAAATAGGTCGGCTTGTCGATGGCATCGTCGTAGGGACTGGTGAAGCGGAAATCGTCGCTGAGCGCGTTCTCGACGAACGCGCGATCGTTGGCGAGATAGGCTGCGAAGATCCGGCGGATCGTCTCTGCCCTTTTTGCGTGAACCATTCAACGCTCCTTCCTAGCGCTCTTTGGGCACCATCTGGAAATAGGGCTCGGCCTCTTTGAGCACACGCGCGAATGAGGGACGCGCCTTTAACCGCTCGAGATAGGCCGCGAGATTCGTGTGCACGCCGCCGAATGGCTCGGCCATGTTGCCATAAAACAGCGACGGCGCCGCGGCGCAATCGGCGATAGAGAAATCGTCGCCCATCGCCCAGCCTCCGCGTGCCATCTGCTGCTCGATCATGGCGTAAGAGGTCCGTAGTTGCGCCCTCGCCTCTTCGACACCATGCGGATCCGTCTTGTCTGCGGGCCGCAACCGGTCGATCATGATCTTCTGCATCGGCAGATGCACATAGAGATCATAGAAGCGATCGCGCAGCCGTGTCTGCAACGCGCGGCCGGCATCATCAGGAATGAACCGCGTCCGTCCGCCGTAGTTCCGGTCGAGATACTCGATGATGATGCTCGATTCCGGAACGATCTCGTTCTGGCCGTCGTCTTGCAGCACCGGAAACTTGCCGATCCCCCACAGCTTCACCAGCGCGGCGCGCTCGGCGGGATTGCCGAGGTCGACCAGGTTCGGCGTGAACGGAATGTCGTTCTCGTACAGCGCAATCAGCGCCTTCCAGCAATACGAGGCCAGCGGGTGGAAATGCAGGGTAAGCGACATGGAAAAACTCCCGGTGTAACAAGACGGCCCGCATTCGCGCGCGCCGACATTTGAGCCAAGGATTATTTTGGCGCCGCCGGCACGTAGCGCAGGATCACGATGCCGGTCGACAATGGCCGGCTGTCGATCAGCTTCAGCCTGACCTTCTCGCCCGGCTTGAACAGCGGCGTGCCGCCGCCGAGAATGACCGGGTTCACGGCGATGCGGAACTCATCGATCAGGCCGTGCGGGATCAGGCTGCCGGCGAGATCCGCACTGCCGAACAGGAAAAGATCCTTGGCGCTGTCGCGTTTCAGCCTGGCGACGGTCTCGGGGACGTCAGCGCTGAACATCTGCGTGTTGTTCCAATCGGATTTTTTCACCGTGCGGGAGAAAACGTATTTCGGCGCGGCATTCATGAAATCGGCGACTTCGCCGGTCGCGCTCGGCCAATGATTTGCCATCAGCTCATAGGTGACACGGCCGAACAGCAATCCGCCGGCGGCGTTCAGCTGCTGGATCGACAATTGCTCCAGTTCCTCGCCCCAGACGTCGGAATGCCAGGAAATATCCCGGTTCGGACCTTCGACGAAACCATCCAGCGTCATCAGATTCCACATGATCAACTTCGCCATCGTGCATCTCCCTAAACTGCTTGCGATTTGCAACTGGTTGTATCCTGAGGCAACTGGTGCAATATTGCAAGCAGTTTTTTTGAAGGCGCCTGGCCGCCCGTTTGGAACCGAACATGACTGACATCAGCCGTTCCGGCTGCCCGATCAATCTCTCGCTGGAAGTGCTCGGCGACAAATGGAGCCTGCTCATCATCCGCGACATGATGTTCGGCAACCGGCGGCATTTTCGCGAGCTGCTGACGAAGTCCGAGGAAGGCATCTCCTCCAACATCCTCGCCGACCGGCTGAAGACGCTGCTCGACGAGGGGATCATCACCCGCGAGGACGATCCCACGCACAAGCAGAAGGGAATCTATTCGCTGACCGAACAGGGCATCGAGCTGTTGCCGGTTCTCGCGCAGATGGCGGCCTGGGGTTACAGATATCTTCCCGTCAGCGAGGAGCTCGGCATCCGTGCGCGGCTGCTCAGCGAGGGCGGGCCGAAACTATGGGCGGAGTTCATGGATGAATTGCGCGAGAACCATCTCGGCCTGAAGCGGCGCAAGCGAGCCGGCCCGTCGGTCGGCGAGCGATTGCAGGCGGCTTACGAAAGCGTCGTGAACCGAAAGTGACTTTTCAGCCCCCGCAAGAACACGGAAGAGTTCAGCGGCGCATTCTTGCCTGTTCGACGCCGGACTGCCCGCGCTAGCCATGAATTCCACTGCATTGTCGCCGGGACATGGGCCAGGGCTTGGGTTATAGGAGCGGGAAATCCTTCTCTCGCAAACGGACCCGCTTATGCCCCCCTCCCCGCAAAAAGTTGCTCTCGTCACCGGCGCCGCGCGCGGCATCGGGCTGGCGACGGCCAAACGGTTTCTCGCCGAGGGCTGGCAGGTGGCGCTGCTCGACATCGAAGGCGAGTTGCTCGACCGCGCGGTCGCTGGCCTTGAGAACCCCAGCAACACGCTGGCGCTGCATTGCGATGTCTCCGACGCCGCGGCGGTGGCGACCGCCATGGCCACCGTGAGCCGCCGCTTCGGCCGGCTCGACGCGCTGGTCAACAATGCCGGCATCGCGGTGTTCGCGCCGTTGCTCGATACTTCCGATGAAGACTGGAGCCGCATCCTGGCGGTCAACCTCACCGGGCCGTTTATGTGTACCAAGGCGGCGGCGCCCTTGATGCGCGAACATGGCGGCGGCGCGATCGTCAACATCACGTCGATCTCGGCGGTGCGCGCGTCCACGCTGCGCTCGGCCTACGGCACCAGCAAAGCCGGGCTCGCGCATCTCACAAAACAGCTCGCGGTCGAACTGGCCTCCCTCGGCATTCGCGTCAACGCCGTGGCGCCAGGCCCGGTCGAAACCGCGATGGCGAAGCAGGTCCATACGCCGGAGATCCGCGCCGACTATCACGACGCCATTCCCCTGAATCGTTACGGCCTCGAGGAGGAGTTGGCGGAAGCGATCTTCTTCCTGTGCAGCGATCGCTCGAGCTACATCACCGGGCAGGTCCTCGCCGTCGACGGCGGTTTTGATGCCGCCGGCATCGGACTGCCGACGCTGCGCGGCCAGCGGCGGAACGGGTAACGCTGCTTCCTCTCTCCGCTCGGGAGTGTGGCAATGAAAGCGCGGCAAATAAAAAATTGCTGGAGCAATATCGGTTCCGGTTGGCTCAGACCCGAAGCTCCAGGCTCTTGATCTGACGCGCTTTGCCGCGCCGGCTACGTCTCGGCGGAATCCGGCCACCGCGATCTCTTGCGCGAACTGAAGCCGGTTCCACTGCTCGACCTGAACATGCGGCTCGGCGAAGCGTCAGGCGCTGCTGTGGCGATCCTGCCGGCGCGCGCCGCGCTCGCCTGTCACGCCGGGATGGCAACGTTCACCGAGGCCGGCGTCTCCGGCGCGGACGCTTGACGAAACCTTGCCACATATGTCTGCGTAACTGCCTCAGGGCAGACAATGCTGACGAAGGAGCCGCGCATGCGAATAGCGGTCGTCAAGGTAGTCGTTGTCGCCGCCGCGTTGTTCGCGGCGATCGGCCCTGTGCGGGCCGAGATACGCATTCTCGCCAGCCCCGGCGGACAAGTCGGTCCATTTATCGAGCTGTTCGATCGCGTGAACGCCTCCGGCGAGCGGGTGGTGATCGATGGGCCCTGCCTGTCGGCCTGCACGCTGGTGCTGATGATGGTGCCGACCGAGCGCATCTGCGTGACGCGCCGCGCGGTGCTCGGATTTCACGCCGCGCGCTCGATCGACCGCCGCGGCCGGATATACGCCGAACCGGAAGCCTCGCGGGATGTGGAGGCAGCCTATCCGGCGCCGGTGCGGGACTGGATCGGCCGCCGCGGCGGATTGACGTCGCGGCTATTGCTGCTGCGCGGGCGCGAACTCGCCGCGATCTATCCGCGGTGCCGATAGGATCGTAGGGTGGGCAAAGGCGCTCTTGCGCCGTGCCCACCAATCCTTGCGCCGATCGGAATGGTGGGCACGCTTCGCTTTGCCCACCCTACGAGTCTCGCACTACATATCTTCCTTCGGGCAATTCACCATCCAGGGAATGCCGAACTTGTCGACGCACATGCCGAAGCCGTTGGAGAAGAAGGTCTTGCCGAACGGCATCCGCACCGTGCCACCCTCAGCCAGTCCGTTGAACCGACGCTCGGCCTCCGCGGGATCCTCGACCTGCAACGAGACGGCAAAGCCCTGCGGCGGATGGTAATCGCCGGGCGTGGCATCGGAGGCCATCAGCACCTCGCCGTCGATCGTAATGCTCGCATGCATGAGCTTGTTCTTCCAATCCGGCGGCACCGGCATGTCGGGCGGTCCGCCCTCATAAGGAAACATCGCCCCGATCTGGGCGCCGAGCACCTTTTCATAATACTTCAGCGCTTCTTGGCAGTTTCCGTTGTAGAACAGATAGGGATTGACCTGCATCGCTGGCTCCTTGGGTACTGGAATTCGAGTAACGAGTTATTTCTCGGTGAGCTTCTTCAGATTGGCGAGACCGGCTTCGAAATCCTTTCCGATCATGTTGTCCAGATTCATGAAGACCTGGATCAGCCTGGTCACGAAGCGCGCGGGACCATGCATCAGCCATGTGACATGGGTGCCATCGCCCTGCGGCAGCATTGTGAACTCGGCGGTGTTGTGGCCTTCGAACGGCGTGAAGAAATCGAGCTTGATGACGATCTTTTGCGGTGCGGAGGCTTCGAGAATTTCCATGCGGCCGGAACCGACATTCTTGTCGCCGTCCCAGGCATAGACCGCGCCCTTGCCGCGCTCCGCACCGCTATACGTGCGCTTCATCGCCGGGTCCTTGTTTTCGTACGGCGACCAGCTTCTCCACTGGTGAAAATCGTTGATCAATGGAAAGATCCCTTCCGGCGGCGCCTTGATGCTGACCGCGCGCTGCACGCGCAGGATATCCGGCTTGGTCGCGGCAAGAACGAGGACCGCGGCGATGGCAATCGCCAATATGACGGCGATGATGACAATGACTTCAAACATGACTGGCTCCGCATTCGTGAACGATCGTTGAAGCACATCAGCGACGGAAGGGGATCAGGCTGCGCAGGTTATTGTCGCGCAGCCACAGCCCGCCCCACACCATCAGGCCGAGATAAAGCCCGAACAGCGTGTGCGTGAACAGAGGGCTTCCGATCCGCACATGCGAGGCCATGGCGCCGCCGAGATAACCGGTGAGCAGGATCGCGCCGAGGATCGAGGTCGGCGGGATCGAATAGAGCACGGTGCAGACGATGGTGATGGCGCCGAGGCCGCGCATCAGCGCATCGTTCGAACCATAGCCCATCCTGTCCATGGTTTCCGTGACGACCGGCCACGGCACCAGCTTGATGGCGCCGTCGATCATCAGGAACGCGATGACGAGGCCGGAGAGGATGCGGCCGGTCCAGCGTGCGGGCTTGGAGGCTGGATGGGTTTCCGCGATGACAGTCATGATTGATCCCCGTGGTCTTGAATGGCTGTTCGATTTCAAGACGGACGGGAGGAATGGAAACCGACAGGGGAGAGCGAAATTTTTCGCGCCGTGACGGCGGGTCCCTTCCCTTCTCCCCTTGTGGGAGAAGGTGGATCGACGGCGCGAAGCGCCGGAGAGCCGGATGAGGGGTCTCTCTCCGCGAATGAATCTCTCGCATTGGTACTCGCGGAGAGAACCCCTCATCCGGCGCTTCGCGCCACCTTCTCCCACAAGGGGAGAAGGGAAGAAAGCAAAGGGGAGAAACTACTTCCCCGCTTTTTTGCCGCGGGGCTGGCTGTCGCGCTGCAGGCGGTCGAGGTGCATGCGGATGTGGGCGGCTTCGGCCGAGGTGTTTGCCAGCGCAATGGCGCGGTCGAAGGCCGTGCGGGCTTCGTCATTGCGGCCGAGTTGCATCAGGAAGGCGCCGCGCACGCCGAAGAAATGAAAATAGTTCGACAGCCGCGGCGCCAGCGGCTCGATCATATCGAGCCCGGCCTGCGGGCCCTTCACCTTCGACGCTGCAACCGCGCGGTTCAGCGTTACCACCGGCGACGGCTGCATGATCTCGAGCGCGCCATAGAGCAGGTCGATCTGGGTCCAGTCGGTATCTTCGGGTTTTTCGGCGCGGGCGTGCAGCGCGGCGATTGCGGCCTGCACTTGATAAGGCCCGCTGCGGCGATGGCGCATCGCCTTGTCGATCAGCGCCAGCCCCTCGGCGATGAGAGACTTATTCCATAGCGAGCGGTCCTGATCGTCGAGCAGGATCACCGCGCCATCGGCGTCGAACCGCGCCGCAGCGCGCGCATGCTGGATCAACAGCAGCGCGGTCAGCCCCATGATCTCGGGCTCGCTCTGGAACAGCCGCAGCAACAGCCGCGCCAGGCGGATCGCCTCCTCGCACAAGGGGCTGCGAATCTCCGCGGTATCGCCCGAGGCCGAATAGCCCTCGTTGAAGATCAGGTAGATCATGGCGGCGACGGAGGTGAGGCGTTCGGAGCGCTCCATTGCGCCCGGCGTTTCGAACGGCACGTCGGCGTCCGCCACGCGTGCCTTGGCCCGCGTGATGCGCTGCTCCATCGCGGCTTCCGAGACCAGGAAGGCGCGCGCGATCTGCTTGACCGTCAGGCCTGAGACGATGCGCAGCGCGAGCGCGATCTGCTGCGTCGCCGGCAGGTCCGGATGGCAGCAGATGAACAGAAGCCGCAGGATGTCGTCGCGATAGTGCGAACCGTCGAGCCGCTCGGCGAGCTGCTCCTCGGCATCGTCGAGATCGGAGATCGCGTCTTCCTCGGGCAGCGGCTGCTGCTTCTTGCCCCGCCTGATATCGTCGATCGCGACGTTGCGGCCGACCATGATCAGCCAGGCCGCGGGATCGCGCGGCGGGCCGTTCTGCGGCCAGCTCTTCAGCGCACGGAGGCAGGCGTTCTGAAACGCCTCCTCGGCGGTGTCGAGATTGCGAAAATAGCGCAGCAACGCGCCGACCGCCTGGGGGCGAGCCGAGGTCAGCGCGGCATCGATCCAGGCGGCGTCCGTCACGGCTGCACACTCCCAGGCCTGAACTGGCCGACGGGCCGGATCTCATAGGCGCCGCCGGGATTGGCCGCGCCGAGGTCACGGGCGACGTCGAGCGCTTCGTCGAGATCCTTGCAATCGACGACATAGAAGCCGAGCAATTGCTCCTTGGTTTCGGCATAGGGGCCGTCGAGCACCAGCGGCGGATCGTCCTTGCGCAGCGTGGTCGCTGCCGTGGTCGGCAGCAGCCGTGCGACCGGGCCGAGCCGGCCCTGTTTGGTCAGCTTGTCCTGCACGACGGCAAGTTTCTGCATGACCGCGGCGTCCTGTTCCCTGGTCCAGGAACCGACGGTGTCTTCGTCGTGATAGCAAAGGATGGCGTAAAGCATGGGGGCTAAGCATCTCCGTTGTCTTGATGACGAACGATTATGCCCTTAGCCGACAGGTGCGTCGAAGAAATTTTGGACTGTTCCGTCTCCGGTCAGGGACCGACGATCGGAGGCGGTGGCGGATTGAAGTGCCGGTAGGTGTGGACGATCGCCATGGAACAAAGGCTGCACACACAGAGAATGAGAATGATACACCTGACCGTTTTCATCTGACGGCCTCAACTCTCGTCCTGCCAAAGTCGCCGTGACTGTCCTGGGAGGCCAGCGCCGCCCAGGACATCACCGCTACGATGACGATTTTACGCATTACCAATAGACGCCATACTTGGCGGCGATCCGGCACGCCTTCTGCTCGTCGGTCTCGATCAATTTGCGCACGTGAAGGGCCTCCCTTGTTGGATGAAAGGAGGCTAGAGAAGCAGGTCGATCCGTTATGTGAGACGGGTCACGCGAAGTAGCCTGCGAAAGGAATGGCAATGAGCAAAGGTGCGCTTGCGCTGCTGGTGCATGGCGGGAGTGAAAACTGGTCGCCGCGGCGCTGGAAGAGCCGGTTCGACGAGGTCTGCCCGGACCGCCGCGTGCTGTTATTGCCGGATGCCTCGTTCGATCCGGCGGAAGTGTATTACGCCGCGGTGTGGAAGCCGCATCCGGGCGAACTCGCCGCCTTTCCCAATCTGCGCGTCATCTTCAATCTTGGTGCTGGCGTCGATGCGCTGATGGCCGATCGTTCATTGCCTGACGTGCCGCTGGTGCGCGTGGCCGTCACCGACCTCACCGCGCGGATGACCGAGTACGTGGTGCTGCATGTGCTGATGCACCACCGGCAGGAGCCTTACTTGCGCCAGTCGCAGCGCGAAAAGCGCTGGGCGCCGAAATCGCAATGGGCGGCGGGCGCGGTTACGGTCGGCATCATGGGGCTCGGCACGCTCGGCGCTGACGCAGCCGATGCGCTCAAGCGCCTGGGCTTTCGCGTCGCGGGCTGGAGCCGGAGCCCGAAGACGATCGACGGCATCGATTGCTTTCACGGCGAGCAGCAGTTCGAAGCGTTCCTGCGGCGGACCGACATCCTGGTCTGCCTTTTGCCGCTGACGCCGGAGACACGGCACATTCTCAACCGCACGCTGTTTGAGAAGCTGAATCGCAGCAGTCCGCTCGGCGCACCGGTGCTGATCAATGCCGGCCGCGGGGCCTTGCAGAACGAAGCCGACATCCTGCAATGCCTCGACGACGGCACGCTCAGCGGCGCCTCGCTCGACGTCTACGCCACCGAACCACTGCCCGCGGACAGCCCGTTCTGGATCCATCCGAAGGTGGTGCTGACCCCGCATAACGCCGCCGACACCGATCCCGATGAAATATCGAAATATGTCGCGCGCCTGATCGCGCGCTTCGAGGCCGGCGGCGCGCTGGAAAACGTGGTGGACCGCAACCGGGGGTATTAGGATTCTATCGTCGTCCCTGCGAAAGCAGGGACCCATAGCGACCGGCCGTTGTTGTTGCGAACGCAACTGGACGCGGCGCTAAATCGAGAAGCCGCGGCGTATGGGTCCCTGCGTTCGCAGGGACGACGCGGAAGTTTATCTTGCCGTCCCGACCATCACGTCGATTGCGCCATTGACGATCGCCTCCAGCTCCTTGCGCGGCATCCGCGCGCGGGCACGGATCGCGATGGTATGAATGGTGGCGGAGGCAAGTTGCGCCAGCACGATCGCGTCGGCGCTCTCCGGTAGCTCGCCCTTCTCCTTGGCGCGCCGGAAACAGGCCGCAAAGGCCTTGTCTAGTTCGACGAAACCTTCCAGCACCATAGCGCGGATATCGGGATCGTGCACCGCCTCGGAGGCCGCGGTCATGACCGTGAAGCAGCCGCGCGGACCGGATTCGCCGGACAGGTAGATGTCGAGCGCCACTGCATAGATGCGTTCCAGGCGCTTTCGGATCGGTAGCTCGTCACGGAAGACGTTGCCCATCGCGACCCGCGCATCCTCGCGATAGCGCCGATAGCTCTTGATGAAAAGCTCGCGCTTGTCGCCGAACGCCCCGTAGAGGCTTGGCCGATTCATGCCGGTGGCGGCGGAGAGATCGTCGAGCGACGTCGCCGCGAATCCATCCTTGCGAAACAGATCGAGCGCCTTGCCCAATGCCACGTCCGGCTCATAGGCGCGCGGGCGGCCCCGGCGCTTGGGCGGGACCGGGGCGTCGATCTTGGTGACAGGCGGCTTTTTATTTTTTTGTACCATTTCGCAATAAATTCCTTGACCGGCCTTATATTATGCGGAACAGTATAAAAATCAATCCCGCCGCCCTAAGCGCCGGCCCCGATTGATCAACCGCCAAGGAGGCAAACCATGGATCTTTATTTCTCGCCGCTCGCCTGCTCGCTGGCGACCCGGATCGCGCTCTATGAAGCCGGCGCTGAGGCCAACTATCTCGAAGTCGATCCCAAGACCAAGGTGGTGCAGAAGGACGGCTCGGATTTCCGCGCCGTCAACCCGCTCGGGCTGGTGCCGACGCTGCGCACCGACGACGGCACGGTGCTGACGGAGAACGCGGCGATCCTGCAATATGTCGCGGACCGTTTTCCAAACGCCGGCATCTCAGCCGCATCTGCAGAGGAGCGCAGCCGCCTGCATCAATGGCTCTGCTTCATCGGCACCGAACTGCACAAGGCGCTGTTCGTGCCGCTGCTCGACAAGACGGCGCCGGCCGAGGCGAAGACCTACGCGTTGACCAAAAACCTGTCGCGGCTGGACTATCTCGAGAACTATCTGAAGGGCCGCGAATTCCTGCTCGATCACTTCAGCGTGGCGGATGCCTATCTCGTCACCATCATCAACTGGACGATGGCGACGCCGCCGGTCGAACTGGCGAAATGGCCGAACGTGAAGGCCTATTATGAGCGCCTGCGCGCGCGGCCGAGCATCGCCAAGGCGTCCGCCGAGGAGTTCGAACTGTACAAGGCCGAACTCGCCCGCCACAAGGCGGCGGCGTAAGGCGTTAGCCCGTAGCCCGGATGGAGCGCAGCGCAATCCGGGAACCATCGACTAAACGTGCCGTGTTGTTCCGGATTGCGCTGCGCTCCATCCGGGCTACGGCGCCAGCAAGCGAGCCGTCAGATCGCTCAACGCCCGGCGAAATATCCCGGCATCGTTGCGCGCCCGCGCCAGCACCAGCGCGCCCTGGATGGTCAACAACGCATCTTCCGCGCGCCGCTGCGCCTGGCTCCTGCTTAATCCGGATCGCCGCAAAAGCGACGCCAGCGCAACCTGCCAGCGCGCAAAATAATCATCGACGCTGGTGGCAAAGGTGTCGCGCGCCGCCCCGAGCGCGACCATGCCGACCAGACAGACGCGATCGCCGGAATGAAAATACTGGTCGACGCCCGCGATCATCGCGGCGACCCCGCGCGCGGGATCGGAGGCCTCGCGCAACGGCGCATAAATGTTGAGCTCGAACCAGCCGTCGATGTCGGCCAGCACCTCGGTGGCCATCTGCTCCTTGCCGCCGGGGAAGAGGTGATAGAGGCTGCCCTTGCCGAGCCCGGTGGCCTCCGTAATCAACGTCAGCGAGGCCCCCTCATAGCCATGCGCGCGAAACACCTCGCCGAGCGCGCGCAATACTTCCTTGCGCTCGACGCCCTTTTTCAGCATGGCGTCACAGCGGGTTCTCGCTTAAGCCCGCGACATCGGCCGGGCGCGGCCCGGGGGCCGGCCAGTGGAAGCGTCGCTCGCTTTCCTTGATGGCGATATCGTTGATGCTGGCCTCGCGCCGCCGCATCAGGCCGTGCTCGTCGAACTCCCACTGCTCGTTGCCGTAGGAGCGATGCCACTGCCCGGCATCGTCGTGCCATTCATACTGGAAGCGCACGGCGATGCGGTTTTGATCGAACGCCCAGAGGTCCTTTATCAGGCGATAGTCGTACTCCCCAGCCCATTTCCGCGTGAGGAATTCGACGATCGCATCGCGCCCCTGGAAGAATTCGGCGCGGTTACGCCAGCGGCTGTCCTCGGTATAGGCCAGCGACACCCGTACCGGGTCGCGCGAATTCCAGGCATCTTCCGCCATGCGCGCCTTCTGGGCGGCGGTTTCACGGGTAAAAGGCGGCAGCGGCGGACGCGACATGAGATTTCTCCGGGATGGCGATCCCCGGGACATTGTACCGATCGGTACAGAGAGTCAATCCGAAGAATCAGTCCGGCGCCAGATCGGCCTTCATCAACAGCCGCAGCGATTTCGGTATTGGCTGCGCTTTGCCCTCGCAGATGAAGGCGACGCGCACCGCGGCCTTGACCAGCACCTCGTCGCCGCGCCGCACCTCCTGCGCCAGCGTGATCGAGGCGCCCTTCACCGCGACCGGCCATGTCACGACGTCAAGCACGTCGTCCATGCGTGCGGGGCGCAGAAAATCGAGCTGCATCGAGCGCACCACGAAGGCAAAGCCCGGCGTCTCCTCCTGCGCCTGCTCGAACAGCGAATGCTGCGACGCGCCCATCAGGCGGAGATGATTGGTGCGCCCGCGCTCCATGAAGCGCAGGTAATTGGCGTGATAGACGATGCCGGAAAAATCGGTGTCCTCGTAATAGACGCGGACCTGCATGTGATGGCGGCCGTCACGGATCTCGCCGTCGAGAATGGGTGATGTCACTTGCGGTCCCTGATCGCGCTGGAAAGCAGTGGTTTTGCGCAAAATCAGCCCGGCACGCAAGCGCAGCGAGGTTCCGCTACGCCACCGCCGGCCGCGCCGCGCCGAGCGTCACCAGCACGATTTCCGGGGGGACGCCGAGACGGAACGGCATGATGCTGCAGCCGAGGCCGCCGGAGACGACGACGTCGCAGTTCATGCGGGTGTGGCCATAGGCCAGTTGCTGCCCGGACGGCGAAATCGGCGACCAGCCCAGCATGCGGACTTGGCCGCCATGGGTATGTCCGGAGAGCTGCAGCGCCACGCGCGAGGGCACGCGCCGGGCGATGTCCGGCTCATGCGCCATCAGAACGACGGGGGCATCGTCGGTGATTTTCGCAAGCGTCGCGCCGAGATCGTCGACGCCGATGCGCTTGAGCGGCCTGAAGCGGCGCGCTGGCACATAGGCAAGCTGGTCGCCGAGACCGGCCAGCCAGAACGAATGGCCGTTCTTGCTGAGCTTCCTGGCGTCGTTCTCATACACAGGGATGCCGGCGGCCTCCAGCGCGCGGCCTGCGGACGGCAAGCCCTGCCCGTGGCGCTGCACTTCCTTGTCTTCCCACCAATCGTGATTGCCGAGCACGGCGTGCACGCCGAGCGGCGCCTTCAGGCCGGCCATCACCCGCGCCCATTCGGCATCGGGAATGAAGCGTGTCACCTTGCGATGACCGGCGACATAGTCGCCGAGCATGACGACGATGTCCGGCTTGAGCGCATTGGTGCGTTCGACGATCTCCTGGATATGATCGAGCGACATCCAGGGATCGCAGGCGTGGAGGTCGGCGATCGCAGCGATCCTGAGCTTGAGACCCGCCGGCCATTGCGGCGGTGAGATGTTGTACCGAACGACGCGAAGCCGCAGGACCGGCGCACTGAATCCGTAAGCGGTGGTCGAGACGCCCAGCGCGCCCAATCCACCCATGGCTTTCAGAAAATGACGGCGAGTTAACATGTGATCCAATCGTGATGCATCGCAAACATGGTGGCGGATTGAGCCCGAATTGCGGTGGGTTTGTGCAGAGCGTCAGCAGAGCTCCAGCAGCTTCTCACCAGCGGTTCTGTCCTACCAGCGCATCCAGACGCGCCTTCAACTCGTCGGGCGCGCGGTAATATCAGACGCCGCCGAGCAGACATGAAAGCGTTTGTTGATTGCGGCTTCGCGCTCGATGCGGTCGATGGTTTCCATGCTGATGACGTCATCGAGCGGACCGGCGGCGAGCAGCGACAGCATCACCGGGTTGGCCTCGATCTTAAGGATCTCGACGATGAGGTCGATTGCCCTGTCGGGGTACTCCTCCCGCAGATCGCGCTCGTAGCCCATCATGGCGAAGAAATTGTCATCGCGGTCGCGCTCGGATTTTGAGTATTGCTCGACCCAGGCGAGCGCCGCGATGAGAGCCAGCATGTCAGCGTCTCCAGTCGATCCCATCGTTATTGCACTCCACGGCAAGCAGACCCAGCGCGGAAGCGCGCCTGGCATTTGCCCTTAGTGCATTGCTGGAATGATCGGGTTCGAAGCGATCAATCGTCGTTGTCGCCGTTGCCGAAAAGCCCGAACTGCGCGGGATCGCGGGCGGGCTCGGCGAGGCCGAGATGCCGGAAGGCGTGCGAGGTCAGGAGCCTGCCGCGCGGGGTGCGCTGCAGATAGCCGCACTGGATCAGGAACGGCTCGATGATGTCCTCGATGGCGTCGCGCGGCTCCGACAGCGCCGCCGCCATGGTCTCGACGCCGACCGGCCCGCCGCCGTAGTTCAGCGCGATCGTCGTGAGATAGCGCCGGTCCATGGCATCCAGGCCTGCGGCATCGACCTCCAGCGCGCTCAGCGCGTGGTCGGCGATGGCGCGGTCGATGGAGCTTGCGTCCGCGGCGGAAGCAAAATCGCGCACCCGGCGCAGCAGCCGTCCGGCAATACGTGGCGTGCCGCGCGCACGGCGCGCGATCTCGTTGGCGCCGTCGGGCGTCATGCCGATATTGAGCACGCGGGCGCCGCGGGTGACGATCTTCTCCAGCTCTTCCTCGGTGTAGAAATTCAAACGCACCGGAATGCCAAAGCGGTCGCGCAGCGGATTGGTCAAAAGGCCTGCGCGCGTGGTGGCGCCGACGAGCGTGAATTTCGCGAGTTCAATCTTGACCGAACGCGCCGCCGGTCCCTCGCCGATGATGAGGTCGAGCTGAAAGTCTTCCATCGCGGGATAGAGCACTTCCTCGACCGCCGGGCTGAGGCGATGGATTTCGTCGATGAACAGGACGTCGCGCTCTTCGAGATTAGTGAGCAGCGCGGCGAGATCGCCGGCCTTTGCAATGACGGGACCGGACGTGGCGCGAAAGCCGACGCCGAGCTCGCGCGCGACGATCTGCGCCAGAGTGGTCTTGCCGAGGCCCGGAGGACCGACAAACAGCACATGATCCAGCGCCTCGCCCCGCTTGCGCGCGGCCTCGATGAAGATCGAGAGATTTTTGCGCGCCTGCGCCTGCCCGACGAACTCGGACAGCAATTGCGGACGCAGCGCGGTGTCGCCGACATCGTCGGAACGGCGCTCGGGGGTGACGATGCGGGAGGGCGTGTTCACTCGGTGCCCCGCTTGTACTTGTTCGGCAAGAGTTCGCCGATGCTCACGACTTTCGGCTCACGACCGCCGTCGGGAACGATGACCTGCGCGTTCGCGTCGTAGTCGTGGATCAGCTCGCGACAGATACCGCAGGGTGAGACCACCGCGATCCTGCCGGGCTCACCGGGCTTGGGGTGACGCACGGCGACGATGGTTTCGATACCGTGGTCGCCGTTTTCGGTGATGGCACGGCCGATGGCGATCGCTTCGGCACAGACCGCGATCCGGCCGATATAGGCGTCGATGTTCACGCCAGTAACGATACGGCCGTCGCGGGTGCGCATGGCGGCGCCGACCTCCTGCCAGTCGTCGCGATAGCGTCGGCTGATGGCTTCGGTGGCGATGGCAATCAGCTCCTCGTCCTTGATGCTCAGCATGGTAGAGAATGCGTTCCTTCGTCAGTCGGGGCCAGCCGATGGCAGTCTATTTCGACAATTCCTTCAAGCCCAGCCGGATCAATTGCGCGGTCTCCGCCTTTTCGCCCGCGCTGCGCGAGGCGGCGGCGATGGCGGCTGCCGCCTGCGGCTGGCCGTAGCCGAGATTGACCAGCGCCGAGATCGCGTCGGTGACCGGCCGCGGCGCGCGATGATCGTCGACCGCGCCGGCAAGATGCACCACAGCGGGATCGACATTGGCGAACGCCGGTGCCTTGTCCTTCAATTCGCTGACGATGCGCTCGGCGACTTTGGGCCCGACACCCGGCGTACGCGATACCGCGGCCCTGTCGCGTAGCGCAATCGCATTGGCGAGTTCGGCCGGCGGCAGCGTCGAGAGCACGGCGAGTGCTACCTTGGCGCCGACACCCTGCACGGTCTGCAGCAAGCGAAACCATTCGCGCTCGGTATCGGTGCGGAAGCCGAACAGTTTTATCTGGTCCTCGCGGACATAGGTTTCGATCGACAGCACCGCAACCTCGCCGGGCGACGGCAGCGCCTGCAGCGTGCGCGAGGAGCAATGCACCTGATAGCCGACGCCGCCGACGTCGAGAATCACATAATCCTCGCCGTAGGAATCGATCAGGCCTTTGAGCTTGCCGATCATAGGCTCGCCACCTTGAGCCGCAGCGCGGCGCCCTGGCGGTGATGGGCGTGCGTGATCGCAATCGCCAGCGCGTCGGCAGCGTCGGCGGATTTCGGCTCGGCTTTCGGCAGTAGTATTTTCAGCATGACCGCGATCTGGTTCTTGTCGGCGTGGCCGGCGCCGACCACGGTCTTCTTCACCTGATTGGGCGCATATTCCGCAACCGATATGCCGAACATCGCGGGCGCCAGCATGGCGACGCCGCGGGCCTGGCCGAGTTTTAGCGTGGCGACGCCGTCCTTGTTCACAAATGTCTGTTCGACCGCAGCCTCCGCCGGCCTGAAATCGCCGAGGACGGTGGCGAGCCCCTCATGGATTGCCAGTAGGCGGCTGGCCAGCGGCAGATCGTCCGGCGGCTCCACCGAGCCGCAGCCGATGAAGACGAGACGGTTGCCCTCGGTCTCGATCACGCCCCAGCCGGTGCGGCGCAGGCCGGGGTCGATGCCGATGATCCGGACGGGTTGGCGAATCGGTGGGGATGTCATGGCGTAGTGATAACGCCAGAGGCGGGTGAACGAAACATAAAGAGAACGGAAATCCCCGCGAAAGCGGGCTGCCTCCCAATCGCTGGCAAGCCGCGATCACCGAACCATCGTCGTCCCTGCGAAAGCAGGGACCCATAGCCACCGGCGGTTAATGGGCGAAAGGCGTCTGCCACCCTGCCATAATCGATAGATCACGCGGTATGGGTCCCTGCTTTCGCAGGGACGACAGATCACCCGCCCATCCTGGCGACCAGTGCGTCGGAAATCTCGAAATTGGCGTAGACGTTCTGGACGTCGTCGTGCTCGTTCAACAAATCCATCAGCTTCAACAGCTTCTCGCCGGTCTCGTCGTCGACCGCGATGGTGTTCTGCGGCTTCCAGGTCAGCGCCGCCTTGCGGGCTTCGCCGAATTTCGCTTCCAGCGCCTTCGCAACCTCGCGAAAGGTTTCCTGGGAGGCGTAGATCTCGTGGCCGCTTTCGCTTGAGACCACGTCGTCGGCGCCGGCCTCGATCGCCGCATCCAGCATCGCATCGTCCGAGGCTTTGCTGGCGTCATATTCGATGATGCCGGTGCGGTCGAACATGAAGGCGACCGAGCCGGTCTCACCGAGATTGCCGCCGGACTTGGCGAAGAAGGATCGGATGTCGGACGCGGCGCGGTTGCGGTTGTCCGTCAGCGCCTCGACGATCACGGCGACCCCGCCGGGACCGTAGCCCTCGTAGCGGATTTCGTCGTAGCTCTCGCTTTCGCCGCCGGTCGCCTTCTTGATGGCGCGCTCGATATTGTCTTTCGGCATGTTCTCCTGACGGGCCGCGATCACGGCCGCGCGCAGCCGCGGGTTCATGGCCGGATCCGGGGTTCCGAGCTTGGCCGCGACAGTGATTTCCCGCGCCAGCTTGCCGAACAGTTTCGACTTCTGGGCATCCTGCTTGCCCTTGCGGTGCATGATGTTCTTGAACTGGGAATGGCCGGCCATGCAGGTCTCTTGGATTCGTCCGGAGGAGATGTGGGGTGAAAGCGCGGCGTTATAGGCCGGCAATCGGGCAAAATCAAAGATTTGCGGCCGATTCGGCTACTAAAGTAGCGACCCTCTGCCGGAATATCAGGCAGTTGTTAACCATGATTTCATGCTCGGATGAGAGGATTTCGCACCAGTCCTCAACTTTTAAGAGACGTCATGGCATTCGGTTTGTTCAAAAAGCAGGTGCCGGAAACGGCTGCGCCTGCCGCGCAAGCCAAGGTTCCGCAGGCCCCGGCCGCGGCTGAGGCCGTCAGCACCGAGGACGATTCGGCCAAGGCAATCCTTGAACTGCTGGAACTCGAGCTTGGCGCGATGATCCGCCAGCTCGAGCGCGCGGCCAATTCGGTCGCCGGCGGTGCCGAGGCGACGGCTGCGACGCTGTCCACCATCCGCCAGCGCACCGACGCCCTGACGAACCGAACCAGCGCCGCACAGGGCACCGCGACGACCTTTTCGCAGGCCGCCGACAAGTTCACCCAGTCGGCGCAGGGGATCGGCTCGCAGGTCCGCGACGCCGGCAAGCTCGCCGACCAGGCCAGCGACGCCGCCCGCGAAGCCAGCGCCAATGTGGATCGGCTGCGCGAATCGTCGGCGGCGATCGGTAATGTCGTCAACCTGATCGCGCAGATCGCACGGCAGACCACGCTGCTGGCGCTCAATTCCACCATCGAGGCCGCACGCGCCGGCGAAGCCGGGCGCGGCTTCGCGGTGGTCGCCACCGAGGTGAAGGCGCTCGCGGTGCAGACCCAGAACGCGACTGAAGAGATCACCAAGAAGATCGAGGCGCTGCAGCGCGACGCCGCGGGCTCGGTCGACGCCGTGCATCGCATCTCGCAGGCGATCGAAGCGATCCGTCCGGTGTTCGACAACGTCAACGGCGCGGTTGCCGAGCAGAGCGCGACGACTTGCGAAATGGCCGACAATGCGGCTTCCGCCTCCAGTTTCATCGGTTCGGTCGGCGACAGCGCCACCGAGATCGATCATGCGACCAAGGAAGCCGAGGCCCATGGCGAAAGCGTCGCCAAGGCCGGACGGGCGGTCACCAATTTTGCGCAGAAGCTCAAGGCGCGTTGCGCGGTGCTGTTGCGGCAGGGAGAAAAAGAAGGCGACCGCAAGGAGCGCCGCAAGGACGAAAGGCTGCCCTGCAGCCTCAAGATCGAAATTGCCGCCCCGCGCGGGGCGATATCAGCACCGGTCTACGAAATTTCCATGGGTGGCATTCTGGTCAGCGGGGCAGACGCGGAAGCGCTGGCGCAGGGCCAGAGCTTCAACGCGACGCTGCAGGATATCGGCGCCTGCCGGATTCGCATCGTCCAGCGATCGAAGGCCGGCACGCACGCGCAGTTCGAAAGGCCGGACGCGGCGCTGATCGAGAAGATCGAAGACAAATTATGGTCGATCCAGGACGACAATACCGAAGCCGTCACCCGCGCGATGGAAGCCGGCGCGGCGCTAAAGAAGATTTTTGAGAACGGCGTCGACAGCGGCGCCATCTCGATGGAAGACATGTTCGACACCAACTATGTCGAGATCGCAGGCAGTAATCCGGTGCAGTACCGCACCAAAATCCTGGACTGGGCAGATCGCGCGCTGCCGCCGTTTCAGGAAGCGTTCCTGGCCAAGGACAAGCGGATGGCATTCTGCGCCATGATCGACACCAACGGTTACCTGCCGGTGCACAACAAGATCTATTCGCACCCGCAGCGGCCGGGCGACGTCACTTGGAACACCGCCAACAGCCGCAACCGCCGCATCTTCAACGATGCGGCAGGCCTTGCCGCCGGGCGCAACCAGCGCGCCTATCTGATCCAGAGCTACGCCCGCGACATGGGCAACGGTAACACGGTGATGATGCGCGAGATCGACGTGCCGATCCGCGTCAAAGGCCGCCACTGGGGCGGCTTCCGCACCGCCTACCGGCTTTAGAGCGCGATGACTTTTCTTCGAAAAATCATCCCGCTCTATCTCTTTATTTGTGCATGATCTTTTCGGAAATCCGGTGCCCACTTTTCCGGATCAAGCACTAGTGCGCTCTCAGGCAAGACGCCTAGGCGCGAATCACGTTCTAGACTTGGAATTGGAATGCGATCGCCGCGGTGGGCCGATCATCGGCTCTGACTGGAGAAAGCTCGAACATGTCCGTTGTGCAGCGTGCAGTCCTGGATACTCATTCCAATCAGACACTGGCCGAACGACTCATTGACCAGCTTGCCGACCGCATCGGCGGGCTCGGCGTGGAACTTGCCGATATCGCCGGCAACGTCCAGGAGGTCGCAAGCCGCGTCGCGAACCAGTCGGAGCGGTTCCACCACTTGCAGAAGACGGCCGAGACGATGGTCTCGACCAACCGCGACATCGCTAATGCATCGCAGGCGGTGCAATCGACCACGTCCGCAGCCGTCGGTGAGATCGTTCAGTCACGCAGCGCGGTGGATACGGCCGTCACGCACATCGCCGAACTCGTCGAAGCGGTCGGCCGCATCGAGGCCCGGCTCAGCGCCGTCGGCTCGGCCCTGTCGCAGGTTACAAAAGTTTCCGGTTCGATCGAGGCGATTGCGAAGCAGACCAACCTGCTGGCGCTCAATGCCACGATCGAGGCGGCGCGCGCCGGAACTGCCGGCCGCGGCTTTGCCGTGGTCGCGAGCGAAGTGAAGAACCTGGCGGAGGGAACACGCCAGGCCACGCAGCAGATTTCCGATACCATGCGCGATCTCGACGGCCAGATCGGCAGCCTGATCGGCGAGAGCAGCGACGCCTCACTCCGCGCCAAGAGCGCCGGTGAAGGCGCACAGCAGATCAGCGGCATCATCGCGCGCGTGCACCAGGGCATCGCGTCCGTAGGCCAGGAGATCGACGGCGTCGCCAGGGCCGCGACGTCCAATCTCGGCCATTGCGACACTGTTATCACCGAGCTCAGCGAGCTCGCCAAGGGCGTCGACCTCTCCTCGCGCGATCTCAAGCACGCGGACGACCGGGTGGCAAAGCTGCTCGAGACCTCCGAAGGCCTTATCGCGCTGATCGCCGACAGCGGGGTCGAGACCTCGGATGCACCGCTGATCCGCGTCGTCGTCGACACCGCGAAGCGCATCTCGGCCGAGTTCGAGGCCGCGATCGACCGCGGCGAGATCACGCTCGACCAGCTGATGGACGAGAAGTATCGGGAAATTCCCGGCACCGATCCCAAGCAGCATCTCACCAACTACGTCGACTTCACCGACCGCGTGCTGCCCGCGATCCAGGATCCCATCCAGAAATCCGATCCGCGCATCGTGTTCTGCGTGGCCTGGGCCAAGGGCGGCTACCTGCCGACCCACAATCCGAACTACCGCCTGCCACAGGGCCGTGACCCGGTTTGGAACAACGCCCATTGCCGCAACCGCCGCCTGTTCAACGACCGCGCGGTGAAGAAGGTCGCGGCGAACACCAAGCCGTTTCTGTTGCAGACTTACCGGCGCGACATGGGCGGCGGTAATTTCGTCCTGATGAAGGACCTGTCGTCACCGATCTTCGTCCGCGGCCGCCACTGGGGCGGATTCAGGATGGGTTTTCGGCAGAGCTAGACCGTGATTGGTCGTCGCGCGCTCCGGCGAGGGATGCCAGAGTGACGCAGATCAGCCATCACCATGCAACCGCTTCATATTCCTGTCGTCATTGACGCTTTGACACGCCTCAACCAGGCGCACACTAAAGTATCAATTCGTCTAAAACAGTTGCAGTCGCGTTTGCCAATTGTGTGACGTGCTGCGTTGGCGATGCAGGCCAGCATTGCGAAAAATATTCTCGCTTCCTGGCCCGCAGTGGCGCGATATTTCCAACGCCTAACTCGGTGTCCGCTGCCTGACCGGCCGCGACCGTCGAGCGTACGTATCCTCACTTTCGTTCTGAACCTTCCTTGTACGAACTTGTTGTTAGCCGGGCCTGGAACCCGGCTAACGGTCTGAGCGTCTTGGTCGAGAGCGGGCTATAGCGTCCGAGCACCATCCTCGCGCGCCGGCCCAGGCAGGTGGAGATGAAAATGGCGCGATCTGGCACAGCAAAGCGTGTAACGCGGACTGCCACGGTGCCGGAGAAAATTCCGATCCGGCTGACCGTCAACGGCAGCCAGATGGAACTCACGGTCGCCCCATGGACGACGTTACTGGACGCATTGCGCGACCATCTCGACCTGACCGGCACCAAGAAGGGCTGCGACCACGGACAATGCGGCGCGTGCACCGTGCTGGTCGACGGGCGGCGGATCAATTCCTGCCTGACGCTGGCAGTGATGAAGGAAGGCGCCGAAATAACCACCATCGAGGGCCTTGCGCGTGACGGCGAGCTGCATCCGCTGCAGCAGGCCTTCATCGATCACGATGCGTTTCAGTGCGGCTACTGCACCTCGGGGCAGATTTGCTCGGCCGCCGGCCTGATCGCCGAAGGCAAGGCAAGAACACCCGACGAGATCCGCGAGCTCATGAGCGGCAATATCTGCCGTTGCGGCGCCTATCCGAACATCGTGGCGGCGATCCTGCAGGCGATGGAGCGATCATGACCCCATTCCAGTACGCGCGCGCCAACGACGTCGCCGACGCCATCAAGCAGATCGCCACAGACCCTTCCGCGAAATTCATCGCGGGCGGCACCAACCTGATCGACCTGATCAAATACGATGTCGAGGGCCCGACCCGGCTGATCGACATCTCGCACCTGCCGCTCAGGAGCGTCGAGCCGACCTCCGCCGGCGGCGTTCTGATCGGGGCGATGGTGCCGAACACCGACCTCGCCTACCATCCGATGATCGAACAGCGCTACCCCCTGCTCGCACGCGCGATCATGTCCGGCGCATCGCAGCAATTGCGCAACATGGCCTCAACCGGCGGCAACCTCGTGCAGCGGACGCGCTGCTTTTATTTCTACGACACCACGACACCGTGCAACAAACGCGAGCCGGGCAGTGGCTGTTCGGCGATCGACGGCGTCAACCGCATCAATGCGATCCTCGGCACGAGCGAAGCCTGCATCGCCACGCATCCCTCCGACATGTGCGTGGCGCTTGCAGCGCTCGAAGCCACGGTGCATGTCGCAGGCCCGGCCGGGACGCGCACCATCGCGCTTGCAGATTTCCATCGCCTGCCCGGCAACACGCCGCAGCGCGACACCAACCTCGAACCGGACGAGATCATCACAGCCATTGAGCTTCCGCCGCAGGGATTCAGCGCGAACTATTCTTACCTGAAGATCCGCGACCGCCTGTCCTATGCGTTCGCGCTGGTATCGGTTGCGGCAGCGCTCGAGCTTGACGGCGATACGATCAAGGATGCCCGCCTGGCGCTCGGTGGCGTCGCCCACAAACCATGGCGCAGTTCAGCAGCCGAAACCGTCCTGCGCGGCGAGCGCGCCAACGCCAGCGCATTTGCGCGAGCCGCAGACATCCTGCTGCACGGCGCCAAGGGCTACGGGCACAACAATTTCAAGATCGGACTGGCCCGGCGCGCCATCATGCGAACGCTCGCTCAGGCGGCGCGAGGCACGCCGCAATCGAACTCCGACAAGAAGATACGGTGAACGTCATGGCATCCTATATCGGATCAGCGACATCCCGCATCGACGGCAGGGCCAAGGTCACCGGCGAGGCCAGATATGCCGGCGAATTCAACGTCCCCGGGCTCGTCCATGGCTATGTCGTCGAATCGGCGATTCCGAAGGGCCGGGTCGTGGGCATCGACACCAGCGGAGCGCTGGAGGTTGACGGCGTGATCGACGTGCTCACGCATCGGAATCGGCCGCCAATGGCTGATAATGACGATGCCTACAAGGACGAAGTCGCGACGGAAAAAGGCTCGCCCTATCGCCCGCTCTACGACGACAGGATCCTCTTCGGCGGACAGCCGCTCGCGCTTGTGCTGGCCGAGGATTGGGAAAGCGCGCGCGTCGCCGCTTCGCGTGTGCGGATCGAATATCAGAAAGAGCCCCACGTCACCGATCTGCATGCGCAGCGCGACACGGCGTTTGCCATCAACACGCCGGAGAAGCCACGCGGCGATGCCGCAAAAGCGTTTGCGTCCGCCGCCGTGCGTCACGCGGCCGAATATTTCATTCCGACCGAGCACCACAATCCGATGGAATTGTTCGCCTCGACGGCGATCTGGGACGATGGCCGGCTCACGGTCTACGACAAGACGCAGGGCGTGCAGAACGTGCAGCAATATCTCTGCGGCGTGTTCAAGATGAAGCCGGACGCGGTGCGCGTCATGTCGCCCTATATGGGCGGCGGCTTCGGGGCGGGTCTGCGTCCGCAATACCAGGTCGTGCTCGCCGTGCTGGGAGCGCGCGCGTTGAAACGTCCGGTGCGCGTCATGCTGACCCGCGCGCAAATGTATGCCCTCGGCTACCGGCCGGCGACCATCGAACGCCTTGCGCTCGGCGCCAACAGCGGCGGCACGCTTGACGCGATGACGCACGAAGCGATCGCCGTGACTTCGCAGTTTGAGGAATTTGCGCGCAACGATGTCGGCTGGGGCAATCTGCTTTACAAAAGTCCCAACGCGAAATTCGAGCACAAGCTCGTGAAGCTCGATGTGCCAACCTCCTGCGACATGCGCGCCCCCGGGGCTGCGACCGGCGTCTATGCGCTGGAATGCGCGATGGACGAACTTGCCGTCGCGCTCAAGACCGATCCGGTGCAGTTGCGGCTGCAATGCTATTCCGACCGCAATCAAGGCGAGGATATTCCCTACACCAGCAAGCAACTGCGCGAATGCTACCGGCAGGGCGCGGCGGCGTTTGGCTGGGACAAGCGCAAAGCCGAGCCACGCTCAATGCGGGACGGCAGCGAACTGGTCGGTTGGGGCATGGCGTCAGGCGTGTGGGAAGCGCTGCAGATGCCGGCGACGGTCCGCATCGTGCTGACGGCCAACGGTCACGCGGAAGTGGCGACCGCGGCATCCGACATCGGCACCGGGACGTACACGATCATGGCGCAGGTCGCGGCCGACATGCTCGGCCTGCCGATCGACAACATTAGCGTCAAGCTCGGCGATTCGACGCTGCCGCAATGTCCGCTGGAGGGCGGGTCGTGGATCGCGTCCTCGGTCTGCAACGCCATCGCCAATACCGCTCGCGCGGTTCGCGGCGACTTGCTGAAGCTTGCCAAGGGGATGAAGGATTCACCGCTGGCGGACGCCAGTGTGGACGAAGTCGCGCTGATGGACGGCAAGATCGTCAGCAAGCGCGATGCGAGCCGCGCGGTCCCGATCGCAAGCGCGATGCACTCCGGCAATGCCGAGCGCATCACGCGCGAGGAAGCCAACAAGGTTGCCGAAGACAAGTCTCACGCGCGCAATGTTCACTCCGCCGTCTTCGCGGAGGTCAAGGTGGATGAAGAGCTTGGTGTCATCCGCGTCACCCGCGTGGTCAATGCGGTGGCTGCCGGCCGCATCCTCAATCTCAAGACCGCCCACAGTCAGGTCATGGGCGGCGTGGTCTGGGGGATCGGCATGGCGCTGCACGAGGAAACGCTGTTTGACCACCGCTTCGGACGTGTCATGAACGCCAACATTGCCGAATACCACGTGCCCGTGAATGCCGACGTGCACGACATCGAGGTCATCTTCGTCGAGGAACCGGACGAGATCGTCAATCCGCTCGGCATCAAGGGCTTGGGCGAAATCGGCATTGTCGGCGTGGCGGCGGCGATCGCCAACGCGGTCTATCATGCGACGGGAAAACGCGTGCGCGACCTGCCGATCACGCTCGACAAGGTGGTTCAATTCAATTGAAGCGGTCGCGGCTTGCGGCGCAAACGAAAAGAGCCAGCGCAACAATCAGCAGCCTGCGCATCGACATTCTTTCCGCGTTCGTATTTGTCAGACCCAGAATCCCGGCACTGCCGGCTCGAGCCTGCCGCCTTTCCGCACCGGCGCGACCCGAAGCGCAAGGCCGGTTGCATCATCGGTCTCGACCGCGATGCCACTGAGTGTCGCCACGCCCCCCGCCGGTTCGAAGCGCCCTGAGGGAATGCCGGTCGTGAAGCGCCGCAGCGGCTCGTCCTTCTGCATGCCGATGATGGAATCATAATCGCCGGTCATGCCGGCATCGGTCATGTAGGCGGTGCCGCCGGTGAGGATCTGGTGATCGGCGGTCGGCACATGGGTGTGGGTGCCGACGACGAGGCTGGCGCGGCCGTCGCAGAAGAAGCCGATGCCCTGTTTCTCGCTCGACGCCTCGCCGTGGAAATCGACCACGATCGCATCCGCCGCCTCGCGCAGCGGACAGGCTTCGAGTTCGCGGTTGAGCACGGCGAAGGGATCGTCGAACGGCGTCATGAAGACGCGGCCGATGGCGTTGACAACAAGCGCGCGCTTGCCGTTCTTGGTATCGACCAGCGCCGCGCCGCGGCCCGGCGTGCCTTTTGGGAAGTTCGCGGGACGGACCAGCTTCGGCGCGCGCTCGATGAACACCAGCGCCTCGCGCTGATCCCAGGCGTGATTGCCGAGCGTGACGGCATCGGCGCCGGCGTCGAGGAATTCCTGATAGATCGCCTCGGTGATGCCAAAACCGCCGGCGGAATTCTCGCCGTTGACGACGACGAAATCGAGCGACCAATCACGGATCATGCCGGGCAGATGTTCTGAGATCGCGGTGCGGCCTGCCCGGCCGACCACGTCGCCAACGAAGAGAATACGCAAAGTTCAGCTCCGGAAATCGAACACTTTCTTTTCCGTTAGCACATAATCCAGCGCCACGTCGTGCGGCAGCGCGGGAACGGCCTTTATTTCCTGCAACGAGAAGGCGGTGCCGACGGCTGTGATGGCTTTCACTTTACGCAAATGGGCGAGCGTGAAGTCGTAATGTCCCGCACCATAGCCGATGCGATGGCCCTCACGGTCGAACGCCGCCAGCGGCACCAGCATGACATCGGGAATCAGTTCGGCGGCGGCCGGCGACGGCTCGAGGATGCCGAGCGGCCCCATCATCAGCCGGTCGTCGGGCGACCATGCGCGAAACGCCAGCGATTTTCCGCGCGCCATCACCGCCGGCAGCGCCAGCTTCGCGCCTTGTTCGGCGAGCTTGCGCATGAAGGGCGCCGGATCGATCTCGCTGCGGATCGGCGAATAGCCCGACACGACCATGCCGGGCGCGATCGTGAACGGGACGGCGTGCTTTGCCATCGCCTGCGCGGCAGCCGCGCGCTGCTCGTCACTCAACGCATCGCGCTTGGCCAGCGCGGCGGTGCGGAGGTCGGCCTTGGATAAGGTTGCCGTCATGCGATGAATGATCCGATTCCAGAGCAATCGTAGCCCGGATGGAGCGAAGCGAAATCCGGGGATCATCTCGCAACCAAACAAACCCTGTCCCGGATTGCGCTTCGCTCCATCCGGGCTACGGCTCGGCACGCCGCAGCAGACGGCAATGCACCGAAAAACGTGGAATCAAACTGACCGACAAAAACAAATGTGCGAAGCCGCGAACGCCGTTGAAGCACTCGATCCCGGAGTTCCCTACGAAAGTAGGTGGGCACCATATGTCCGGGTCCACGGACCCGGCCAGGGACAGTTCCCTAAAGGATCGATAAGGCCCCGGGGATATATGGCTCCTGACGCACGACGCAGCTTCGCAAGCACAATGTAAGGGTTACGGACCGACTCCGCCAGCGGTAAGGCGCGGGCACCCTTGGTCCTCCCCTAATGCGTGAAAGCCTGGGTTCGACAAGAACGCGATCTCAAGGTGGAGATATTTTCAATTCTCCTTTAGATTGTGCCATGCTTCACCCTCCCCTGGAGGGGGAGGGTCGTTCGCATCGGTCGATGCGCAGCATCGGACGATGCGAGCGGGGTGATCTCTCCGCGAGCGAGGTAGACATGATTTCAACCGCAATCCGCCGCGGCGCAGCCAAGAAGCTGCGGGCCAATACAACGCCGCATGAGCGCACTCTCTGGCGCGCTTTGAAAGAACTGCCGATAGAAGGCACGCATTTTCGACGTCAGGCGCCGATCGGCCGCTATGTCGTGGACTTCTTCTGTCCAGCAAAGCGTCTCATTATTGAGCTCGATGGCGGACATCATAACGACGACGCTATCGCTATGCGCGATAGCGAACGTCAAGCTTGGCTGGAACAGGAAGGATACCGCGTTATCCGTTTCTGGAATTCCGATGTTGCCGGTGATCTAAATGCGGTGCTCGAGCGCATTTACGTTGAAGTGCACGGTTCGCGGGAGGCCGAAGCGTTGCCGCTGAAGCACCACCGGCGACGATAGACTGTCACCCCGCCCCGCCGCTACGCGGCGACCCTCCCCCTCCAGGGGAGGGTAAGAGAGACCAGCGCTAACGCTGGCCCTTCACCCGATCGCGACGCCGCTGCCGATGGTGCGGTTCAGCATCTGCGTGGTCTTTTCAATGCGGTCGGCGGCGGCGTTGAGTGCGTTGGCGACCGCGACCTGGGTGGCCTTGGCGCGGTCGGCGGCGGCGACGCGCACGTTGCGCAGGGTTTCGAGTTCGCCCTCCAGCGCGCGGATGCGCGCGTTGGCATCGAGCAGTTCATCACACACGGTGAGCGCGGCCATCACGGTGAGTCGCGCATCGCCGATCTCACCGAACTTGCCGCGCAACTCTCCGACCCGCGTTTCCAGGCTCTCGGCGAGTTTCAAGAGCCGCACTTCCTGCCCTTCCTCGCAGGCCATGCGATACTGCCGGCCATTGATGGTGACGTTGATGTGGCTCATTCGCTCTCTCCGGCATCGAGCACCGCACGGATGGTGCCGATCGCGACATCCAGTTTTTCTGATACCTCACGGTTGGTGCGCTCCAGCCGCCGCGTCTTCACCAGCGAGCCGTCGAGTTCGTCGGCGAGGCGAGAGCGATCGGCGCCGAGCGCCTGGATCCGGCTCGCCAGTTCGTTCTCGTCGCGGTCAGCATCCCGCCGCCGCTCGGCCGCGGCCTCGAGGGCATCGAGCGCCATCATCAGGCGCCGCGTGGCGGCATCGATGTCGACATAGACCGGCTCGGCATTGCCGGCCCCATTGCTGTGACGATCGCTCATGAGAGACAGCGCGCACCTTCGCGTGAGCCCGCCGCACGGCAGCAAAATCCGCGGTTCGGCAAGCGGTTAGAGCACGAAATTTACGTGGCAAGCGAGGGAAGCGCAACGCCAACGCGAAGCTATGCACTGCTAAGCAACTTTTCGGACCGGAAGTGCGTTTCCCCGCCTTGGACTCACGGGGATTGTGGTGCTATCCAGCCCGGACTTCCCCTAGGCCCACGCCCGTATTGCGGCCTCGCCCGGTACGTACCTACAACCAAGCACCTCATTTCAGGCGGATTTTCATCATGACGCAGGTCGATCATACCCGTATGGCCAATGCGATTCGCGGGCTTGCCATGGATGCCGTCGAAAAGGCGAAATCCGGCCATCCGGGCTTGCCGATGGGCGCCGCCGACGTCGCGACCGTGCTGTTCACGCAGTTCCTCAAATTCGACGCTGCAGCTCCGACCTGGCCGGACCGCGACCGTTTCGTGCTCTCGGCCGGACACGGCTCGATGCTGCTCTATGCCTTGCTTTACCTCACCGGCAACAAGGACATGACGCTCGACCAGATCAGGAATTTCCGCCAGCTCGGCTCCAAGACGCCGGGACACCCCGAGAACTTCGAGACCAGCGGCGTCGAGACCACCACCGGTCCCCTTGGCCAGGGCATCGCCACCGCGGTCGGCATGGCGCTGGCGGAGAAGATGCTGGTCGCCGAGTTCGGCAAGAAGGTGGTCGGCCATCACACCTACGTGCTCGCCTCCGACGGCGACCTGATGGAAGGCGTGTCGCAGGAAGCGATCGCGATGGCCGGGCACTGGAAGCTCAACAAGATGATCGTGCTGTATGACGACAACGGCATCTCGATCGACGGCCCGACCTCGCTCGCCGATTCGGTCGACCAGGTGAAGCGCTTCAAGTCCGCGGGCTGGGCGGCCGAGCTGATCGACGGCCATGATCCGAAGGCGATCGCGGCCGCGATCACCCGCGCGCAGAAATCCAGCAAGCCGTCGCTGATCGCCTGCAAGACCACCATCGGCTATGGCGCGCCGACGCGGGCCGGCACGGCGAAAGCCCATGGCGAGGCGCTCGGCGCCGACGAGCTAAAGGGCGCAAAGGAAAAGCTCGGCATTTCGCTCGAAGCCTTTTCGGTGCCGGACGATGTGTTGAAAGCCTGGCGTGCGGCCGGCAGCCGCGGCGCTGCCGCGCGCGCGGAATGGCAGGCCCGCTTCGACGAACTCGGCACCCGTAAGCGAGCCGAGTTCGAGCGGCGGATGCGGCACGAACGGCCGGCTTCGCTGGCGAAGGCGCTGCGCGCCCACAAGAAGGCGCTGCTGGAAACGCCGCAGAATATCGCGACGCGGAAATCGTCCGAATCCGCGATCGAAGCGATCGCAGCCGCAATGCCGATGGAATTCCTCGCCGGCTCCGCCGACCTCACCGGCTCCAACAACAACAAGGCGAAATCGGCGGTGGCGTTCTCGGCCAAGACGCCGAAGGGCCGCTTCATCCATTACGGCATCCGCGAGCACGGCATGGCGGCGGCGATGAACGGCATCTTCCTGCATGGCGGTTTTGCGCCTAACGGCGCGACCTTCCTGATTTTCACCGATTATGCCCGCCCGGCGATGCGGCTGGCCGCGCTGATGGGCACGGGCGTCGTCTACGTGATGACCCATGATTCGATTGGGCTCGGCGAAGACGGACCGACGCATCAGCCGGTGGAGCACCTCGCCGCTTTGCGCGCGATTCCCAACATGCGCGTGTTCCGGCCTTGCGACGCCGTCGAGGTAACGGAATGCTGGGAACTGGCGCTCAACCGTGTCGACGGCCCGACGGTGCTGGCGTTGACCCGCCAGAACCTGCCGCAACTCCGCACCTCAGCGCCGAACGACAATCCTTGCGCGCATGGCGCCTATGAGCTGGTCGCGGCGCAGGGCGACGCCAAAGTGTCGCTGTTCGCCTCGGGCTCCGAGGTCGAGATCGCGGTGGCCGCCCAGAAGCAGTTGGCGGAACGCGGCATCGCGTCGCGGGTAGTCTCGGTGCCCTCGCTCGAACTCTTGCTTTCACAGCCGGCGGACCGGCAGAAGGCCATTATCGGCAATGCGCCGGTCAAGGTCGCCATCGAGGCCGCGGTACGCTGGGGCTGGGATGCCGTGATCGGCCAGGATGGTGAATTCGTGGGCATGCACGGTTTCGGTGCCAGCGCGCCGGCCAAGGACCTTTTCAAGCACTTCGGAATTACCGCCGAGGCCGTCGTTAACGCTGCCCTGAAGCGCCTGGGCTGACGGTTGAGATTACTGGGAAAAAGGACTACCTAGAGCCCATCTTGTCCGTCCTCGCCCGGCAGAACCGGGCGATCCGCCGTCAGCACCATCGTGGGGAGCTTCCCACGGGGTCGGCATTAGCTATTTAGAGGAGAAACGAGCATGGCAGTCCGGGTCGCGATCAACGGGTTTGGCCGTATTGGCCGCAATGTGCTGCGTGCCATCGCCGAGTCCGGCCGCAAGGATATCGAGGTGGTTGGCATCAACGATCTCGGCCCGGTCGAGACCAACGCCCATCTGCTGCGTTTCGATTCCGTGCACGGCCGCTTCCCCGGCACCGTGACCGTCGACGGCGACTCGATCGACCTCGGCAACGGCAAGATCAAGGTTTCTGCCGAACGCGATCCCTCCAAGCTTCCGTGGAAGGAACTCGGCGTCGACATAGCGCTGGAATGCACCGGCATTTTCAGCGCCAAGGCCAAGGCCGTCGCGCATCTGACCGCCGGCGCCAAGCGCGTGCTGGTTTCGGCGCCCTCCGACGGCGCGGACGCGACCATCGTGTTCGGCGTCAATCACGACAAGCTGACCAAGGATCATCTGGTCGTTTCCAACGGTTCCTGCACCACCAACTGCCTGGCGCCGGTCGCCAAGGTGCTGAACGACACCGTCGGCATCGAAACCGGCTTCATGACCACGATCCACGCCTATACCGGCGACCAGCCGACGCTCGACACCCTGCATAGCGACCTCTATCGCGGCCGCGCGGCGGCGATGTCGATGATCCCGACCTCGACAGGTGCGGCCAAGGCGATCGGCCTCGTGCTGCCGGAGCTTCAAGGCAAGCTCGACGGCGTCGCGATCCGCGTGCCGACCCCGAACGTCTCGGTGGTCGACCTCAAGATCGTCGCACAGCGGAAGACCGACGTGAAGGAAATCAACGAGGCGATGAAGCGCGCTTCGGAACAGCAGATGAAGGGCATCCTCGGCTACACCACCGCGCCCAACGTCTCGATCGACTTCAACCACGATCCCCACTCGTCCACGTTCCACATGGACCAGACCAAGGTGCAGAACGGCACGCTGGTGCGGGTGATGTCCTGGTACGACAATGAATGGGGTTTCTCCAACCGCATGTCGGACACCGCCGTGGCGATGGGGAAGCTGCTGTAAGCCTTCAACGCTTCATGGTTCGAGACGCGCGCCGAAGAGGCGCGCTCCTCACCATGAGGGGAACACCTTATCCTGAGGAGCCTCGCGCAGCGAGGCGTCTCGAAGGATGGGCCGCGCGAGACCTTCGATGACAAAATCATTCCGCACCCTCGATGACGTCGACGTAAAGGGCAAGCGCGTGCTGCTGCGCGTCGACCTTAATGTGCCCATGGAAAACGGCCGCGTCACCGACGCGACGCGGCTCGAGCGCGTCGCGCCGACCATCACCGAAATTTCCGACAAGGGCGGCAAGGTCATCCTGCTCGCCCATTTCGGCCGACCGAAGGGACGCGACGCCAAGGATTCGCTCAAACCCGTCGCGGTGGCGCTGGGGCAGGTCATCAAGAAGCCGGTCGCCTTCGCCGACGACTGCATCGGCGAGCCCGCCGCCAAGGCCGTGGCTGCGATGAAGGACGGCGACGTCCTCTGCCTGGAGAACACCCGCTTCCATAAAGAGGAAGAGAAGAACGATCCGGCCTTCGTCGCCGAACTCGCAAAACTCGGCGACATCTGGGTCAACGACGCCTTCTCGGCGGCGCACCGCGCGCACGCCACGACCGAAGGTCTCGGCCATAAATTGCCGGCCTATGCCGGCCGCACCATGCAGGCCGAGCTCGACGCGCTGGGCAAGGCATTGGAGGCGCCGACCAAGCCCGTGATCGCGATCATCGGTGGCGCCAAGGTTTCGACCAAGATCGACCTCTTGGAAAATCTGGTCAGCAAGGTCGATGCGCTGGTGATCGGCGGCGGCATGGCCAACACCTTCCTGCACGCGCAGGGGGTCGGCGTCGGCAAGTCGCTGGCGGAGAAAGATCTCGCCGCGACCGCGCTGCGCATCATGGAAAAGGCCGAGGCTGCCAACTGCGCCATCATCCTCCCCGTCGATGCCGTGGTCGCCTATCACTTCGCAGCCAACTCGCCCTCGCACGCCTATGGGCTCGACGCCATTCCGGCCGACGGCATGATCCTCGACGTCGGGCCGCAATCGACCGCGCGGATTCATTCCGCGATCGACGACGCCAAGACGCTGGTCTGGAACGGCCCGCTCGGCGCGTTCGAAATGACGCCGTTCGACCGTGGCACCATGGTCGCGGCGAAGCATGCGGCTGAGCGCACCAAGGCGAAGAAACTGGTCTCGGTTGCCGGCGGCGGCGACACCGTCGCGGCGCTGAACCAAGCCGGCGTATCAGGCGATTTTTCCTATGTCTCGACGGCCGGTGGCGCATTTCTCGAATGGATGGAAGGCAAACCGCTGCCCGGCGTGGAAGTTCTGAAGCAGCGTTAAATCCAGACTTAATGGGGCGCCAAAGGCGCGGCAAATACAGGAGAATTTGAATGGCTCGCATTACCTTGCGTCAACTGCTCGATCACGCGGCAGAGCACGAGTATGGGGTGCCGGCTTTCAACATCAACAACATGGAGCAGGCGCTGGCCATCATGGATGCCGCCTCCTCGCTCGACGCGCCCGTCATCATCCAGGCCTCGCGCGGCGCGCGCTCCTATGCCAATGACGTCATGCTCAAGCACATGATGGACGCCGTCACCGAAATCTATCCGCAGATTCCGGTCTGCGTGCATCTCGATCACGGCAACGAGCCCGCGACCTGCATGACCGCGATCCAGGCCGGCTTCACCTCCGTGATGATGGACGGCTCGCTGAAGGCCGACGGCAAAACCCCCGGCGACTGGGACTACAATGTCGGCGTGACGAAGACCGTCACCGACATGGCCCATCTCGGCGGCATCTCGGTGGAAGGCGAACTCGGCGTGCTCGGTTCGCTCGAGACCGGCATGGGCGACAAGGAAGACGGCCACGGCGCCGAAGGCAAGCTGTCGCACGACCAGCTGCTCACCAATCCGGATGAAGCCGTGAAGTTCGTGAGGGAGACCAGGGTCGACGCGCTGGCGATCGCGATGGGCACTTCGCACGGCGCCTACAAGTTCACGCGCAAGCCGGACGGCGACATCCTCGCCATGAACGTGATCGAGGAGATCCATCGCAAGCTGCCGAACACGCATCTGGTGATGCATGGGTCGTCCTCGGTGCCGCAGGACCTGCAGGAAATCATCAACGCCAATGGCGGCAAGATGAAGCCGACCTGGGGCGTGCCGGTTACCGAAATTCAGCGCGGCATCAAGAACGGCGTGCGCAAGATCAACATCGACACCGACAACCGCATGGCGATGACCGGACAGATCCGGAAAGTGCTGAAGGACAATCCGGAAGAATTCGATCCGCGCAAATATCTCAAGCCGGCGATGGAAGCCATGGCCAAGCTGTGCAAGCAGCGGCTGCAGGAGTTCAATACCGCAGGCCAGGCCAGCAAGATCAAGAAGGTGCTGACCACGGCCGAAATGGCCAAACGGTACAGCAAGGGTGAGCTTGACCCGCGGGTCGCCTGATTAGGCCGCCCGCGCCTCGCAAACACCCCCGGTGCGACGAACGTTTTCTAGGCAATTGCCCGAGAACCGCCTATTTTGGTGCGCAAGGGCATGATGTTTCTGGAGAACTTCGATGAATCTTGCTGACCTCAACAAGGTTGCCCTCGCCATGGTCACCCCGGGCAAGGGCATTCTCGCCGCCGACGAATCCTCAGGGACAATCAAGAAGCGTTTCGACGCCATCAAGGTCGAATCGACCGAGGAGAACCGCCGCGACTATCGCGAGATGCTGTTCCGCTCCACCGAGGCGATGAGCAAGTACGTCTCGGGCGTGATCCTGTACGACGAGACGATCTGGCAGAATGCGAAGGACGGTACGCCGCTGGTCAAGCTGATCGAGCAGTCCGGCGCGATCCCCGGCATCAAGGTCGATGAAGGCACGCAGGCGCTGCCGCAATGTCCAGGCGAACTGGTGACTGTGGGCCTCGACAAGCTCGCCGAGCGCCTGAAGAAATATTACGAGCGCGGTGCGCGCTTCGCCAAATGGCGTGCGGTAATCGACATCGGCGCGGGTATTCCAACCATGACCGCGATCAGCGTCAACGCGCATGCGCTGGCGCGCTACGCCGCGCTGTGCCAGGCGGCGCAGATCGTGCCGATCGTCGAGCCGGAAGTGCTGATGGACGGCGATCACGATATCGACCGCTGCTATGACGTGACCCAGCGTGTGCTGAACAAGACGTTCCAGGAATTGCGGATCCAGCGCGTCGAACTCGAAGGCATGGTGCTGAAGCCCAACATGGCGATCTCAGGCAAGAAATGCGCGAAGCAGGCTTCCGCCGAGGAAGTCGCCGAGAAGACCGTGCGGCTGCTGAAGGCGTGCGTGCCCGCAGCCGTGCCCGGCATCGCCTTCCTCTCCGGCGGGCAATCCGATGAGGATGCGACCGCGCATCTGAACGCCATGAACCGGATCGGCGGGCTCCCTTCTGGTCTGCCTTGGCGGCTGACCTTCTCCTATGGCCGGGCGCTGCAGGCGGCGCCGCAAAAGGCCTGGTCGGGTAAGGCCGAAAATATCGCCGCGGGCCAGCGCGCCTTCACGCACCGCGCGCGGATGAATGCGCTGGCGAGCAAGGGTGAGTGGGAAACCGGCCTTGAAAAGAAGGTCGCCTAGACTTGGCTAAAAAACACTTGGCCAATAAACCTGTTCCGCTGCGCCCGGCGCCGCGCCTCTATCTCGCGACGCCTGAGGTGGACGACCCGGCGCAGCTTGCGGCCCAACTTCCGGAGCTGTTGGTCGCGGCCGACGTCGCGGCAGTGCTGCTGCGGCTGAAGCAGACCGATCAGCGCACTATGATCGCGCGCGTCAAAGCGCTTGCGCCCGCGGTCCAGAATGCCGGCGCGGCGCTCCTGCTCGACGGCCATGTCGAGCTGGTGGCGCGCGCGGGCGCCGACGGCGCGCATCTGAACGGCCTCGCCGCGCTGGAGGATGCCTTGCCGTCGCTGAAGCCGGACCGCATTGCCGGCGTCGGCGGTCTTGCCACGCGGCACGATTCGATGGCCGCGGGCGAACGGGGCGCGGACTATGTGCTGTTCGGCGAGCCCGACGCCAACGATCAGCGGCCCTCGACGGAAGCGATTGCCGAGCGTCTGCAATGGTGGGACGAACTGTTCGAGCCGCCTTGCATAGGCTTTGCCGCCTCGCGCGAGGAAGCTTCCGAATTCGCTGCCGCCGGCGCGGATTTTGTACTGGTCGGCGATTTCGTCTGGGCCGACCCGCGCGGCGCCAAGGCGGCGCTGACCGATGCCGCGCAGGCGATCGCGCAAGCGCACGAGACAGCGTTTGGAAGAGCCAAGGCTGGCACTGGCACGGATAAGGCCGGGGATGGATAACGCCGGACAATGAAACTCCTGCGTCCCATATCGCTGCTTGCGGGCCTCTTGATGACGATGACCGGCGCCACCGCGCAGATCTCGCTGACGCCGCCTGCCGCGCAGCCGCCCGCCAACCCGCCGGCCGCGAAAAAGGAGGCGCCCAAACCCAAGGCTCCGACCGCGGCGAAAAAGCCCGCTGCGACACCGACGCCGACGCCATCGGCGCCGCTCAAGCCTGCGGTAACGACCAAGCCCGCGGCAACGCCTGTGCCCTCCTCCTCGCCGACGGCCGCGTTCGAGGATCCGAACGTCGACCTCGTCTATGGCGCGTATCAGCGTGGCCTCTACAAGACCGCCTTCGATCTCGCCACCACGCGCGCGCAGTATAACGGCGACGCCAAGGCGATGACGATGCTGGGCGAGCTCTACGCCAACGGGCTCGGCATCAAGCGCGACTATGCGAAGGCCGCCAATTGGTACCAGCGCGCGGCGGACGCCGGCGACCGCGAAGCCATGTTCGCGCTCGCCATGATGCAGCTGGCCGGCCGCGGCGGCCCCACCAACCGCGAACAGGCCGTCAAGCTGCTGGCCTCCGCGGCCAAGCTCGGCAACCCCAAGGCAGCCTACAATCTGGCGCTGCTCTATCTCGACGGCAACACGCTGCCGCAGGACCTCAGACGCGCCGCCGAGCTGCTGCGCGCCGCGGCCGACGCGGGCAACCCGGAGGCGCAATACGCGCTGGCGACCTTCTACAAGGAAGGCACCGGCGTGCCGAAGGACATCGACAAGGCGGTGCGGCTGCTGCAGGCGGCTTCGCTGGCCGACAATGTCGACGCCGAGGTCGAATATGCCATCGCGCTGTTCAACGGCACCGGCACGCCGAGGAACCAGGCCGCGGCGGTCGCGCTGCTGCGCAAGGCGGCGCGGCAGAATTCGCCGATCGCGCAGAACCGCCTCGCCCGCGTGCTCGTGAGCGGACAGGGCGCGCCGATGGACAAGATCGAAGGCCTGAAGTGGCACCTTGTCGCCAAGACCGCCGGCAAGGGCGATCCCGAGCTGGATGAACGGCTCTCGGAGCTCAGCCCCGAGGATCGCGCCAAGATTCAGGAGGCCGCAAAAAAATGGACCGGCACGGCCAACAAATGACGCCTTGACGGCGGCACATCTGCAGGGCACCCAGTCCCTAAGCCCCTGACGGCATTGGGCCGTTCCCTCACACACCATAAGCTCACATCATGCTGTATTCAGCCCTTATCAACGTCATGGTGAAAGCCGCGCGCCGCGCCGGCCGCAGCCTCAAGCGCGACCTCGGCGAGATCGAGCACCTGCAGGTGTCGCTGAAGGGGCCGGCGAACTTCGTCACCAAGGCCGACAAGCGCGCCGAGGAAATGCTGTACGAGGATCTCGCCAAGGCGCGGCCGGGCTACGGCTTCATCGGCGAGGAAGGCGGCAACCGCGAAGGCGCCGACAAGACCCACACCTGGATTGTCGATCCCTTGGACGGCACCACCAACTTCCTGCACGGCATCCCGCAATTTGCGATCTCGATCGGCTTGCGGCGCGAAGACACCATCATCGCCGGCGTGATCTACAATCCCGCCAATGACGAATTGTACATCGCCGAGCGCGGCAAGGGCGCCTTCCTCAACGACCAGCGGCTGCGCGTCGCCGGCCGCCGCCAGCTCAATGAATGCGTGATCGCCTGTGGGCTGCCGCATATCGGCCGCGGCGACCATGAATTGGCGCTGAAGGAAATGGCCGCGCTGCAGAACAAGGTCGCCGGCTTCCGCCGCTTCGGCGCCGCCTCCCTCGACCTCGCCTTCGTCGCCGCCGGCCGCCTCGACGGCTACTGGGAACGCAACCTGCAGCCTTGGGACATCGCAGCCGGGCAGATCATGGTGCGGGAGGCTGGGGGGACGATCTCAGGCATAGAGGGCAGTGACGATCCGCTGAAGACCGGACACGTGGTCTGCGGGAATGAGTATGTGCACGGGGAGCTGGTGAAGATTCTGAAGCCGCTGGAAAAGTAGGCGACGGTTTCAGAGCCCGCGCCGTCGCACCATCCGCGATCGGATGATGCAGGCTTCCAGAGACGGCAATGACCGGGGCGGGTCGCGGGCTCCCAGCCAAAATATTGAAAACAACCCCATGCACCGTAGCGGCACTCGTCGGGTGCCGAAGCAGACATTTGACGCGTCCGGCAAATCAGCGAGACAATGCTAACATCCGGTAGACTGGAGCGTGGATTTGTTGGCGCAACCCATTCGAATTGATACGAGGTGCGCATCCGTGACTCGATTGCGGACGCTGGACTAGTGAGCGGGACAGCGGGACGGTTATTGCGATATTCGCAATGCCGCGACGGAATCGTTGCTTCGGACTGCCATGTGCCGAGTGTTGGGAGCGATCCGGCCAGAGACGGATCGATGCGGCATGGGCGCTGGCACGACACGCGGCTGAAGTCGCGCCATGGGCCTCCGCGGTCGCGCGGCCGACGCGCCCGCGTCCCCCGCGGGCCGCGCATGGTCCGGAACGCATCGCGAGAATCGTCTTCCGATCTAGTGCAGCGCCATGGCTATGGATGCAGCTTATTTCGTCAACCCGACCAGGCCCGCCGCGATAAACGATCCGAGGATCCAGCCGAAGATTCTGTGGAAATAGAAATAGTACCGTGCCCAGGGCGTCTTCAGATCGATCTCGTAGTGCAGCTCGCGCAATTTGATTATCGGGAGCAGCATGTCGAAACTATACGCCAGCCCATAGGGCATGCGTCGCTGCCTTGCCTCTTCGGTCAGAGAGAAGACGGCGGCGCCGATGACTATGAAGATCGCCGCCCACAGACCTGGTAGATACATCTTGTATCCATAGCCCGTCAGCAGTCGCGAGCCGCTGAGGACGAACGCCGTGCCGAGACTAGACAGCAGGGTGGAGGGTTCGAGGCTTTTGATCTTCTGGAACGCTTCGGCGAGCTCTAGATCGCGTGACGCGAAGCCGATTTGGTTGCCCACGTCCTCGTTCCCGTTGGCGATCATTGTCGCCTTGATGCGGGAATAGGTCTGTGGAGCGAAGGACGTACGCGCGAGCCACGCCTTCAACCAGGAGGCCTGCTTGTCGGCATCCTGCGACTGCGCTTGCTCCGCGCCGCGACTGGGATTGCGATTGGAGTTGAAGTCGAAGAAGCCGATCTTCGCACCGTCCAGATCGATTGAGGTCGGCCAGTAGTGGAGATCGAGGTCGAGAGGCGTCGCGATCGACCCCACGCTGCTCTTGTTCAGGTTCAGACGCGCACCTGCGCTCCACGTCGTTTGCCCGGACTGCAGCCCGGGCCTCTCGTTGAAGCCGATGTCGAGCGCGTTCTTGATGGTCGCGCCACTCGCGTCGACGTCCTTGAGTATCGTGCCCAGCAGGGTCAGCGACGCGGAAAGCTCCGCGTTCTCGAACGATGTTTTTCCCTCGATGCGTGTGCGGTTCAGATGCAGGTCCTGCAGGACGCGGACGGAATAGAGATTGAGGACGGGCGGCGCCGCGTTCGGACCTCCTATCTGCGAAGCTACGATGTTCAGTTGTCCCCGCACCTCGCTCGAAGCCAGAACGACCCTCTGCGCCGCGATCCTGAACAGATTGACGGAACCGTTCGTTCGGACGTGGAGCAGTCTCAAGGTGTCGTCGACATCGGCATCGAGCACGTCGAGGTCGCCTGCGACGGTTGATCCGGACAGATCGACGCTGGCTAGTTTCACTTTGGGGAAGGAGATGTCGCCGTTGGTGGTCGCTTGATCGCTTCCACCCAGGAAGACGCTGCCGTCGATGCGGGAGTTGACGGCCTTGATCCCCTTTGCGAACGACGATTTGATGAAGGACAAGGAACCGGAGAAACGACTTCCGGAGAGATCGGCCACCTCTTCGAACCGACTGTCCGCGATGACTAGGGAGCTTTCGACCGTGAGATCCCGCAGCTGAAGGGGGCCCGTCACGCGGGCGCCTGCGATCGATAGACTGGCGTGCTTGAACCGATCTCGGTAGGGACTTTCGGTCAGCAACGTCGCGAGAAAGGACGACGAGATCACGTCGTCCTCGTTTCCCTGCCCGGCGCCGGCCTGCACCGCACGGAGTTGGATGCGTCCGGTTTCGCAAAGGGTCGTCCAGTTGCTCCGTTCGCGCGGGGACCACGACGCCTCGAATTGACCGCAGCTCGGTTGGCCAGCGAAGGCCGAACTGGACGGGGCGAGCGCCGGCGTCAGGATGAGAATTGCGCGCATCAGGACGTTCGTCGAGAAATTGTTCGACAACATGATGAGTCCATAAAGTAGGCGGCGCACCGGGTCTTGACAGTGCGGACGCGAGCCCCAACATAAAGTTGTGGCATAAAAGCTCAGGAGCAGTCGCGTGCGCAAGTTTCTGATGATCGTCTTGGCGGCAGCAGCGTGCTACGGAGGTTCCGTGGCGTTCTTCGGTCACGATGCGTCGGCAGGTGCGGGTATAAACTGCGAAGGGAAGGTTTGCTGATCTGACCTCTTGTCAGGTCCGAATGACGGCTTTTACCTTGGGCGCATCGATTGCCGCGACCGGTGTGTGGCGCGGAGCTCGCGGAACGCCGATCCGCTGGGGCGGCATCATAGGCTAGGGATCGATTTGTCGCATGCAAAGCCCGGCGACCGACCGGGCAGAACGCAGAAATGATCGCGTGATGAAACGCGGCCATTTCGAGGTACATTTGACCAAGGCTCGGGGTGTCTTTGGAGAAGATGCGGCTCCGTTCGAAGCTAGGCGGCAACCCGATCCGGAGGGGCGGGGCCGTCTGGACGTGCGGCCATTTGGGCGAGGACGATGACGAGCACACGAGCAACTCATCACCAGAGCAGTTTCATGGTGTTATAATACCTGAATTCGAGAAGAGCTTTGCGCTCTGCGATGTGGAGGCCGGCTCCCTCCAGGTCAGTGGCTGGGCCGCGCCGGCGCCGGCGGCCCGTGCGGTTCGCTCGCCGCCACCTTCGGCTCCCGATCCCCAGCCAGCACGCGCTGCACGGAGACGAAGAACACCGGCACCATCAGCAGCGCCAGGATCACCACCGCGATCATGCCGCCCATGACGCTGGTGCCGAGGGCCTGCTGGCTGGCGCCGCCGGCGCCGGTCGCGATCGCCATCGGCAGCACGCCGCAAACGAAGGCCAGGCCCGTCATCAGGATCGGGCGGAAGCGAAGCGAGCAGGCTTCGATCGTTGCCTCGACCAGCGGCTTGCCTTGGGCGCGCAGATCCTTGGCGAACTCGATGATGAGGATGGCGTCTTTTGCCGCCAGCCCGATGATGGTGATCAGGCCGACGGTGAAATAGACGTCGTTCGGCAGGCCGCGCATGGTCGCTGCGATCACCGCGCCGCAGATGCCGAGCGGCACCGTCAACAAGACCGCGATCGGAATGGTCCAGCTTTCGTAGAGCGCGGCGAGCAGCAGGAACACGACCAGCACCGAGAGGCCGAGCAGGAACGGCGCCTGCGAGCCCGACAGCTTCTCCTGCAGCGATTGCCCGGTCCATTCGAAACCGAAGCCGCGTGGCAGCTTGCCCGCGAGCCGCTCCATCTCGACGATGGCGTCGCCGGACGTGAAGCCGGGCTTGGCTTCGCCGGAGATGCGCACGGCGGGATAGTAGTTGAAGCCGGCGATCTGGGTCGGCCCCTTCGACCACTGCACCGTGGCGAAGGCTGAGAACGGCACCAATTGGCCGCGGTTGTTCTTGACGTTGTAATTGAGGATGTCGTCGGCGTTCATGCGGCTGGCGCGGTCGGCCTGCACGATCACGCGCTGCATCCGCCCGCGGTTCGGGAAGTCGTTGATGTAGTTCGAGCCGAGATTGGTCGAGATGGTCTGGTTGATATCCTCGAAGGTGACGCCGAATGCGCCGGCCTTTTCGCGGTCGATCATCAGATTGACCTGCGGCGCCGGCGGCAGGCCCTCGACATAGACCTTCTGCAGCACGCGGCCGGCATTGGCTTCCGCGATCAGCCGGTCGGCGGCGGCGACCAGTGCCGGATAACCCTTCTGGCCGCGGTCCTGCAGGCGGAAGGAGAAGCCCGAGGAATTGCCGAGGTTGTCGATCGGCGGCGGCTGCAGCGCCGAAATCCTGGCGTCGCGGATCGAGGAGGAGAGATCGCGGTTGACGTCGGCGACGATCGCTGCGGCGGAATCCTTAGGGCCGCGCTCCGACCAGTCCTTCAGCGTGATGAAGGCCTGTGCGGTGTTCATGCCCTGGCCGAGGAAGCTGAAACCGGTCAGGAACGTCACGTCCTCGACGCCAGCGCGCTCGCGCAGATATTTTTCAACCTGCTCCACCGCCGCCTCGGTGCGCGCATAGGAGGAGTCCGACGGCGTCTGCACGTCGGTCGTAATGAAGCCCTGGTCGTCGACGGGGAGAAAGCCGCCGGGCAGCCGAACGAAGGCCCAGCCGAGCCCGATCAACAGCGCCACGTAGATCAGCATCAGCCGCCCGGTGCGCTTCAACGAACCCTTTACGGTGCGCGTGTAGCCGCCGCGGCCCGACTCGAGCACGCGGTTGAACCAGCCGAACACGCCCTTGCGCGCGTGACCATGGCCGGCTTCCACAGGCTTCAGCAGTGTCGCACAGAGCGCCGGCGTCAGCGACAGCGCCAGCAGCGCGGAGAAAGCAATGGCGGACACCATGGTGACCGAGAACTGGCGGTAGATGATGCCGACCGATCCCGGGAAGAACGCCATCGGCACGAACACCGCCATCAGCACCAGCGTGATGCCGATGATGGCGCTCGTGATCTGCGACATCGCCTTGCGGGTCGCTTCCTTCGGCGGCAGGCCCTCCTCGGCCATGATGCGCTCGACGTTCTCGACCACGACGATGGCGTCGTCGACGAGGATGCCGACCGCCAGCACCATGCCGAACATGGTCAGCATGTTGATGGAATAGCCGGCCGCCATCAGCATCGCGCAGGTGCCGAGCAGCGCCACCGGCACCACGATGGTCGGGATGATGGTGTAGCGGATGTTCTGCAGGAACAGGAACATCACGATGAAGACCAGCACCACCGCCTCGACCAGCGTCATCAGCACCTTGTTGATCGAGGCCTTGACGACGGGGGTGATGTTGTAGGGGATTTCATAGCCGATATTGGCCGGGAAGAACTTTGACAGTTCCTTCATCTTGGCTTCGACGGCGCTCGCGGTCGCGAGCGCGTTGCCGGTCGGCGACAGCAGCACCGAAAGGCCCGCGGTCGGCTTGCCGTTGAGCCGCGTGTTGAACTGGTAGCTCAAGCCGCCGATCTCGATGCGCGCGACGTCGCGCAGCCGCACGGTCGATCCGTCCGGATTGGCGCGCAGCGTAATCGCGCCGAATTCCTCGGGCGAGGAGAGCTGGCCCTTGACCAATACCAGCGCCGAAATCTTCTGTTCCGGCGTGCTCGGCTCCGCGCCGACGCTGCCCGAGGCGACCTGCGCGTTCTGGGCAGTTATCGCCTTGTTGACGTCGTCGGCGGTGAGGCCGTAGCCGACCAGCTTTGCGGGATCGACCCAGATGCGCAGGGAACGTTCGGTTGAATAGAGCGTGGCACGGCCGACGCCGGGAATGCGCCTGATTTCGCCGAGCACGTTTCGGATCATGAAATCGCCGAGGCCGATTTCGTCGAGCGAGCCGTCGGCCGAGTTCAGCGTGATGATCTGCAGCACGGCCGAGGAGGCTTCCTCGACCAGGATGCCCTGCTGGATCACCGCGCGCGGCAGCCGCGCCTCGACGCGCTTGAGACGGTTCTGAACTTCCACCGAGGCCGCGCCGGTTTCGGTGCCGGGCACGAAGTTGGCGATGATTTCGACCTGCCCCAGCGAGTCAGAGGTGGATTCGAAGTTGAGGATGCCGGAGGCGCCGTTGAGCTCCTCCTCGATCAGCCGCGTGACGCTGTTGTAGAGGTTTTCGGGCGACGCGCCGGGATAGCTGGTCGAGATCGAGATCGAGGGCGGCGCGATGATCGGATATTGCGCGACCGCCAACAGCGGAACCGAGATCGCGCCGATCAAACAGATGAAAAGCGCGACGACCCAGGCGAAGATCGGCCTATCAATGAAGAAACTAGGCATATCCCGATCTCAGCGGGAGGCTTGCGTCGCCGGTGCGGCCGGTATGCTGCCAACCGAGGCATCCGCATCGATCCACGCTTTCGACTTGACCTTGTCGCCGGGCACGAATTTCTGGAACCCGTCGACGATGACGCGGTCGCCATCCTTGAGGCCCTCACTGACCAGCCACAGGCCGTCCTGCACCGCGCCGGCGCGGACCGGCTGCGTCGCCACGCGGCCGTCGTCCTTGACCACGAAAACCTCGCTGCCGCCGCCGGCGTCGCGCTGGATCGCCTGCTGCGGCACAGCCATGGCGTCGGAATCGATACCCTGTTCGATCAGGACGCGGACATACATGCCCGGCAGCAGTTCGCGATTCGGATTCGGAAACTGGCCGCGCAGCGTGACCTGTCCGGTATAGGCATCCACCTTGGCTTCGGAAAACAGCAGTTTGCCGGGAACCGGATAGACCGTTCCGTCGTCCAGCACGAGCCGGACCTTGGCGGCGTCGGGTGCAATCCGGTCGAGATCGCCACTGTCAAAAGCACGGCGCAGCTTGTTCATCTCCGAGACCGATTGGGTGAAGTCGGCGTAGATCGGGTCGAGCTGCTGGATCGTGGCGAGACTGGTGGTCTCGTTCTGCACCACCAGCGCGCCTTCGCTCACCAGCGCGGCGCCGACGACGCCGCTGATCGGCGCACGGATCGTGGCATAGTCGAGGTTCAGCCTGGCGCGTGCGACGTCGGCGTTGCGGCTGCCGACCTCGGCCTCGGCCTGGCGCTGGGCAGCGATGGCTTTTTCGTTCTCGGCCTCGGGCGCCGCGCGCTGGTTGGTCAGCGTCGCGATGCGCCGCGCATGCTGTGCGGCGAGATCGAGCGCAGCCTCAGCCTTGTCCAGCGCGGCTTCGCTCGCCTGCAGCTCCACCTCGAACGGCTTGGGGTCGATCCGGTACAGCGGATCGCCAGCTTTAACCTCGGTTCCCTGCTGGAACAGGCGCTCGACGACGATGCCCGAAACCCGTGCACGAACTTCCGAAACCCGGGTGGGCGCAATCCGGCCCGGCAATTCACGCACAACGGCGCGGGCCTGGGAGCGAACGGTGAAGGTGCCTACTTCGGGTTCGGGAGGTTTTACCGCTGCGGTAGCGGCGATCGGTTCATTGCAGCCAGCCAAAAGCGGCGCCATCGCAGCTAACATCAATACGATGCATGCCGATTGCGTTCGAAGTCCGGACATTGAAGATATTGCCCCAGTTCAAGTTGGAAAGCGCGAATTGAGCGTTCGCGGCGTTGTGGTAAGAGGTCGTATTAGGGACCTCGGGAACTCACGGTTGATGGCATATAGGATAGGGAGAGCCTGCTGCGACGCAATACGGTTTCGCGGCGGCCCAATGTCACACAACGCTATCGCGCTGAAATAGCTTCAATTTTTCCAGACTCACTCGATTGTGAGCCGGTTCCATTTTCGATCTCAGCAATGGACCTCAAAAAATGAATAAAAACTTATCCATTAGTTGCACGACAAGCAGCCCCCCGCCTTATTTGAAGGCGATAAGCACGAATCAGTAAATGCTTCGTTAACCGGCCGCCTTCAGCCGGTAATGGCTCACGCTCCACTCGCTGCCATCGGCGTAACCGAACAGGCCTGTGGTGACGCGAAGGAAGCAGCGCCAGCGCCGCATCCACAACGCGGTCTCGCCGCCATAGACCTTGCGAAGCACGCGCTCGATTTCGTCGCGATGGCCAATCCTTCGCGGTGGCGCTGATAATGCACGCCGCTCCAGCGCCCTTCCTTTCCGACCTCGAACAGATCGGCATATTGCCGGATCGGATGATGGCTCGGCATCACGCCGCCGGAGCGAAGAGGTCCAGATCGTATCGACCCAACCGGAATTGCCGGTCCGCTGCTACAGCGCCAGGCGGCCCGCCATCAGGACCGCAAACGACGCGGCAATGGCCACCAGCGCCTCTGAGATATAGGCCGTCAATAAAAATCCCGGTTGGACATCGAAACGTTCCAAAATACGCTGATGTCAAAGCCGGGTTTCGGGAAGAGGTTCCACCATCGTCTATTCGAAATCGCGGCTTCTCAGCTTTTTTCTCCAGCCCGCTGTGCCATATTGGTTCCACAACGCGGCTTTTCGTAACGGATGACACCTGCAAATGCCCTCAGGCCCTTCCTCCCGCTCCGAAATGGAGATCGAACTGAGCAAACTGTCCTCGCCCCGGATTTTTCTGGTGCGAATGCTGGTGTTCCTGGTGCTGTGCGCGCTGGTCATGGTCGTGCTCTACAAGCAGATCATGGTCGCGTTCTTTGCCAACCCCGGCCTCAACGCACTGATCGGCGGGGTGCTCCTGATCGGCATCATCCTGTCGTTCCGGCAGGTGATCCGGCTCTATCCGGAAGTGGCCTGGGTCAACAATTTCCGTATCGCCGATCCCGGGCTCGCGATCGAGCGGCGGCCGACCCTGCTGGCGCCGATGGCGGCGATCCTCGGCGGCGAGCGCTCCGGGCGGATGACGATCTCGCAGCAGACCATGCGGCACCTGCTCGATTCGATCGCAACGCGGCTGGATGAAGCCCGCGATATTTCCCGCTACATGACGGGCTTGCTGGTCTTTCTCGGCCTGCTCGGCACCTTCTGGGGTCTGATCGAAACCGTAGGTTCCGTCGGCAAGGTGATCGACGGCTTGAAGGTCGGCGGCGATTCCGGCGCCCTGTTCGACACCCTGAAGGACGGGCTGGCCGCGCCGCTCGCAGGCATGGGCATTTCGTTCTCGTCCTCGCTGTTCGGCCTCGCCGGCTCCCTGATCCTGGGCTTTCTCGACCTGCAGTCGAGCCAGGCGCAGAACCGCTTCTACACCGACCTCGAGGACTGGCTCGCCTCCACCGTGCGCGAATATGGCGACGGCGGCTCCGGACTCGGCGGCGAATTGCAACATGCGATGGAACGTATACGCGCGGTGGCTGAAGAGAGCGGCGGCAGCCGCAGCACCACGGCGGCGATGGCCAACCTCGCCGAGGCCATCCAGGGCCTGGTCGCGCATATGCGCACCGAGCAGCAGATGATCCGCGAATGGGCCGACGGCCAGGGCGAGCAGAACCGCGAGATCAAGAAGCTCCTGGAGCGGATCGCCAAACAGCCCGAGAAGAGCTGAACGAGAGCACGCCCCGGACCGCAGTGCGGCACGAAGTGCTGCGCTGCAGAGCCGGGGCCCATCGAGACAGGTCCCGGCTCTGCGGAGCAGCGTTTCACGCTGCACCGCGTCCGGGACACGATAGTGGAGACGACGAATGGCCCTCGCCCGTGCACGCCGCAATGATTCCGGTTTCAACTACTGGCCGGGGTTCGTCGACGCATTGTCGACGCTGGTGCTGTCGATCGTGTTCCTGCTGTCGGTGTTTCTGGTGGTGCAGTTCTTCCTGTCGCAGGAGGTCACCGGCAAGGACAAGGCGCTGGAGCAGCTCAACGCCAAGATCGCGCAGCTCAACGACCTGCTGTCGCTGGAGAAGCTCGGCAAGATCACGCTCGACGACCAGCTCGGGCAATTGCGCGCCGGCCTCGCCGCCGCAGAAGGCGAGCGCGACCGCATCAAGGGACTTTACGACGGGCTGGCCGGCGCCGGCGGCGACGCCCAGGGCCGCACCAACGAGCTCAACAAGGCGCTCGAATCCGAAAAGACGGTGAGCTCGCGCGCGCTCGCCCAGATCGAGGTGCTCAACCAGCAGATCAGCGCGCTGCGCCGCCAGCTCGCGGCGCTCGAGGAAGCACTGGAGGTCTCCGAAAAACGCGACAAGGAATCGCAGGGCCGGATTGCCGATCTCGGCCAGCGCCTGAATGTCGCGTTGGCGCAGCGCGTGCAGGAATTGTCGCGCTACCGTTCGGAATTCTTCGGCCGCCTGCGCGCCATTCTGGGCAATCGCCCCGATATCCGAATCGTCGGCGACCGTTTTGTCTTTCAGTCGGAAGTATTTTTTGACACCGGTCAGGCATTGCTGCTGCCCGAGGGCCGCGTCGAACTGGATAAACTCGCCACGGCGCTGATCGATCTGGACAAGCAGATTCCGAGCGAGATCGGCTGGGTGCTGCGGGTCGACGGCCACACCGACATGCGGCCGATCAACTCTCCGCTGTTCAAGTCGAACTGGGAATTGTCGTCGGCGCGCGCGATCTCCGTGGTGCAATATCTGGTCTTCCTCGGCGTCCCCGCGCAGCGGCTGGTCGCCGCCGGCTTTGCCGAATTCCAGCCGCTCGACACCGCGCCCACCGAAGAAGCCTACAAGCGCAACCGCCGCATCGAACTGAAGCTGACGGAACGGTAGTGACCGCAGATTTCACGCTCCGTCCCTATCGTCCCGAGGACGAAGACGCGGCGATCGAGCTGTGGCGGCTGACGTGGCAGCAGGCCTATCCCGCAATCGATTTCACCGCCCGCGTGGCGTGGTGGCGGGAGCGCTGGCGCAATGAACTGGTGCCGAATGCGGCGATCATTGTCGCCGAACAGGCGCAAGCCCTGGCCGGCTTCGTGACCATCGATGGCAACGGCTACCTCGATCAGCTCGTGGTCAGCCCGGATCACTGGGGCTCGAAACTGGCCACCGCATTGGTGGACGAAGCCAAGCGCCTGTCGCCCGGTGGCGTCACGCTCAAGGTCAACAAGGACAACGCGCGAGCCATCCGCTTCTATGAACGCAATGGTTTTGCACATGCCGGCGAGGACGTGAATCCTACGTCGAGAAGGCCGGTACTGAAAATGGCGTGGCGAGCGTGACATCAGTCACGGCCTTGACGGACCGGAACCTCTAATCAGTTCGGCGATTGCAAGCCCAACGGCGGAGGCGATCACATGACGCTGGCTGAATTTGCCAAGGGCTCGGCGACGTTTTTGGTGGTGATCGTCGCCGGATTGCTGTCAGAGACCTATCTCGATCGGTATCTCGCCGCGGCCGACAAAAAAGTGGCGTCGTCAAGCGACAGCGCCGAAGCGCCGGCGGCATGCGTCAGGAACGACGGCTCCTGGAAAAATTGGCCGTGGTCGAATGTGCCGATACTTTCGCCGAAGTGCCGCGAGGATCGCTAGTCAGATACGCCGAAACAGCACGCCAATAACCAACACGACATAGGCAATAGCCAGAACGTCGAAGACCCGCGACGAGCTGATGATCGGGACGGAAACATGAGCATAACGAACAAGAAGCGCGATAAGCGCCAGCACCAGTGAAATCAGGAATATCGCGAGTGACGGCGGCGTAAGCGCAAAACCTCCGCGGCGGTATGGCATGCCCCCTCCTATTTCCAGATTGAACGGGGTTACAACCGGCAGGCGACGTTCTGGTTCCCGCCTTTTTCTATCCTCCCTCGAATTGCAACCGCGCCAGCCGCGCGTACAACCCGTTCGCTGCAACCAGCTCCGCATGCGTGCCGTGCTCGACGATCTTGCCCTGATCCATCACCATAATCCGGTCGCAGGACAACACGGTGGCGAGACGATGCGCGATGACGAGCGTGGTGCGGTGGCGCATCAATTCCTCCAGCGCGGTCTGCACCAGCGTTTCGCTTTCGGCATCGAGCGCGGACGTGGCTTCGTCGAGCAGCAATAGCGGCGCGTCGCGCAGGATCGCGCGCGCAATCGCGATGCGCTGGCGCTGGCCGCCAGACAGCGTCACACCGCGCTCGCCGAGCTGCGCCTCGAATCCGCCAGGCAGGCGGCGCAGGAATTCGGAGGCATGCGCCAGATCGGCGGCGCGCTCGACTTCGGCATCGCTGGCGTCGGGCCGGCCGAAGCGGATATTTTCGCGCGCGGACGCCGCGAACACCACCGAGTCCTGCGGCACCAACGCGATGCGCGAGCGGACGTCGACCGGATCGGCCGATCTGACCGGTACGCCGTCGAGCGAAATCGTGCCGCGTGCGGGATCATAGAAGCGCAGCAAGAGGTGAAACAGCGTGCTCTTGCCCGCCCCTGACGGTCCGACGATTGCGACCTTTTCGCCGGCCTTGACCGCGAGCGAGACGTTGTCGATCGCAAGCGCGTCCGGCCGCGCCGGATAGGCGAAGCTGACATTTTCAAAACCGACGTCGCCGCGCGCAGGCTGCGGCAGCGCTGCCGGCTGCGGCGGGGCCGTGATCTGCGATTTGACCCGCAGGATCTCAAACAACCGCTCGGCGGCGCCAGACGCAGCCGAGACTTCGCCCCAGACCTCGCTGAGTTGGCCGAGACCGGCGGCGGCGAATGCCGCATACAGCACGAACTGGCCGAGCCGGCCCGGCGTGATCTGCCCGGTCAGCACGTCGTGCGAGCCGACCCAGAGGATCGCCACGACGCTGGAGAACACGATGAAGATGATGATCAGCGTCAGCACCGCGCGCGCCCGCGTCGAGCTGCGCGCCGCCTCATAGGCCTGCTCGACCTCGCCACCGAAGCGGTTGGTCGCCATCCGCTCGCTGGTATAGGCCTGCACGGTCCTGATCGCACCGATCAGTTCGGAGGCGTAGGCGCTGGCGTCCGCCAGCGTATCCTGCGCGTTACGCGACAGCCGCCGCACCCAGCGCCCGAACGCCACCAGCGGAATCACGATCAGCGGGATCGCCAACAGCACGAAGCCCGACAATTTCGGGCTCGTGATCACCATCATGGCGGTGGCGCCGATGAACAGCATCATGTTGCGCAGCGCGATCGACACCGACGCACCGACCGCCGATTTGATCTGGGTGGTATCGGCCGTCAGCCGCGACACCAGTTCGCCCGAGCGCGCGGAATCGAAGAACGCTGGCGACAGCGAGACCAGATGCGCGAACACGTCGCGCCTGAGATCGGCGACGATGCGCTCGCCGATCGTCATGACGAGGTAGTAGCGCGACGCGCTTGCCGCAGCCAGCACCGCGACAATGGCGATCATGACGCTGAAATAGCTGTTGATCAGGGCGATGCCTTCGGGGCTGAAGCCGAAATCGATCATGCGCCTGACCGCGATCGGCACCACGAGCGTGGTGATCGCCGCAACCGTCAGCGAGATGAAGGCGAGAGCCGCGCGTCCGCGATAGCGCGCGACGTAGGGCGCCAGCGCCAGTAGCGGGCGGAGCTTGGCGCTCGTCTTGGCCGGCGACTGCGTCAGCTGGGCCTCGATAAAGGCCTCTTCGTCGAGCAGGGCGTCGCGCCGTGGAGGCGTGCCAGGGGGGCCTTCAAACTGTTCCGCTGCGCTCATGAAATCCGACCGGTTTTGCCGCCCCCAGATAGGCCCCCGCGGCCCCCTCTGGCAAATCCGGGAGATTCCCAATCAGGCTTATACGTAGCTTGTTTTGGCGGGCGGCTTACGTTATAGAGCCGCCAAATCCCGTATCCCCTGACTTTTGCGACGGGCGCCGGCGCGCCGAAGGATATGCCATGAAAGCCGAAATTCATCCGAATTATCATACGATTACGGTCGTGATGACCGACGGGACCGAGTACCAGACCCGCTCCACCTGGGGCAAGGAAGGCGACAAGCTGAACCTCGATATCGACCCCAAATCGCATCCGGCCTGGACCGGCGGCTCGCAGCAGCTGCTCGACCGCGGCGGCCGTGTGTCGCGCTTCCAGAAGAAGTTTTCGGGCTTCCTCAAGAAGGATTGAGGGTTTTCGGACCCCTCCCGCTCCCGCCCAGACATGCAAAAACGCCCCGGTTTGCCGGGGCGTTTTTTTGTTCTTTCCGTCATTGCGAGCGTAGCGAAGCAATCCATGCCTCAACTTGCGGAGCTATGGATTGCTTCGCTTCGCTCGCAATGACGACGGAGAGATTTACTGCTCGAAGGCCGCCTTCAGGCGGTTGAGCTGCGGCACCAGCGGGTTGCCGATCGGGGCCCGCTCTGCTGACGGCGCGTGGATCGTGGTGTCGAGCCGGCGGACCCGCGTCTGCAGGCTCATCGAGCGCGCAATCAGATCCTGCAATTGCTGCGGCAGCTTTGCGATCATGTCCTCAGACCCGGGATCGGCGGCGGTGAGCTTGACTTTGGTCTTTTCCCGATTGGCCTGGGTCAGCGTCATCTCGCCTTCCTTGACCGCGCGATGCAGCAGCAGCCAGGACGCAAGCTGCATCAGGCGGGTGGTGAGGCGCATGCTTTCGGTTGCGTAAGTGAGGCTGACAGAGCGCTCGAGCGCCTTGGCCTCGGTGCGGCCGTCGCCGTCGAGATAGGCGGCGGTTTCCTCAACCAGGTCCATGCCTTCCCGAAACAGAACTCCGAATGCCGCGGAATTGGTGAGCCGCTCGCTGAACAGAACGAGCGCGGATTCGCTTTGCGAACGGTCCGCCATGGTTAACGCCCTCACGCCACTATTTGCCCCACCGGCTGTGAACCACCGGCTTATGATGAACAAATCATTGCGCTTGTCTGGGCGAGAGTCCAGCGGCAACCGGATTTATGGTTTCCAGCGTATGGGGGCACAAAATAGCCGTGCTGCGCACAAAAAAGAGCCGCCGTTTCCGGCGGCTTTTGAAGTTGATAACAGGGAGGCGTCAAACAGAGTGGACAGGAGCCACTCGGTGTCCAAACGAGGACAATGCCAGTCATAAAGGAGAAAGCTTAATCCTTCGTAAACGAGCGATTTTCTTTAGGGATTATTTGCCATGTCGGCCATTGGCCGAGTTTGATGTTGACACCACTGTGGGTCGTCTCTGCGAACGCACTAGCAGATGCACACATCGTGGCTGCGACGGAATGACTCGCTATGTTGATTTGGTCTTCCATGGTGACGAATTGCTGTGATTCTGTGTCTGGCAC
>NZ_JADPJL010000057.1 GCF_023073415.1 Bradyrhizobium sp. 190
TTTGAAGTGCAACGGTTGATTTGAGGAGAGAGAATGCCTCGGCTGGGGTTTTGAAGTCGAGGCATTTTCGCGGCGTCTCATTGTAAGTTCGGACGATGCTGGCAATTTGGCGTCTGGAGAGGCCTGCGAGGTTGGTCTTTCGAGGCAACCGTCGTCTGAGGCGGCCGATAGCGTTTTCGACGCCGCCCTTCTGCCAGGGCGAGTGGGGATCACAGAAGTAGGTCTGCAGGGCAAGTTGTTCGGTCAGCCGATAGTGGAGCGCAAACTCTGTTCCATTGTCGATGGTAAGAGTTTTGCGTAGCGGCGGCGGGATCGGTTCGAACAGCTTGGCAAGACGCTTGGCTGTGCGCTCGGCTTTGCGATCGGGCGGATTGTCGAGGATGGTGTAGCGCGATTGTCGCTCATGGGCGATGAGCAAGCCTTGACCGTATTTGGCGAACAGCATGAAGTCGGCTTCCCAATGGCCCGGCGTGGCGCGATCGGCGACATCGACGGCTCGTTCGCTGATCGAGCGGCGGAACTTGATGGCGCTGGCAGCGCTGCCGCCGCGTTTGCCGAGACGTCCGCGCCGGGATTTGCGACGGGGGAGCAGGCGATGCCAATAGTCCTTTTGCGCCGAGCGATGATAGGCGAAACGGTAGATTGACTCGTGGCTGATGACGGTGTGACCGTGTTCGAGCGTCAGCCGGCCAGCGATCTGCTCGGGAGAGTGTCCCATCGCAAGGCGGTCTTTCACCAGATCTTGCAGGTCCGGCTGGCGCGCCAACTTGAAACGACCATCCCAACGCCTTCGGCGCTCAGCCAGTTTCTGGGCTCTCGCAGGCGCATAGCCGCCCGGCCACACTTTGGTGGCCAAGCCGTTACGGTCGATCTCCCGACTGATTGTCGACACATGCCGTTTGAGGCTGCGGGCGATCATTTGCATCGATTCACCGGCTGCATGCAGGCGATAAATCTCGATCCGCTCTTCAAGGCTGAGCTGGCAATAACATTGTCCCATCGCAACAACACCATAGCAGGTGTTGCACTTGTTCTGTGAACCAAGG
>NZ_JADPJL010000001.1 GCF_023073415.1 Bradyrhizobium sp. 190
GTCTACGGTCGATGCTTGCATCTGACTCTCCGATGGTTCGAGTGTGGAAACCCAAACCTATCGGAAGGGACACGCTCACCGCCCCATGGAATCTACGAACTACGCTTCTCGCAACAACCGCTCGCCCTACGCCTCGCGCGCGTAGCGCGGCAGGTCGGCTTTCAGCATTTCCAGCACGTCATCGCGCACGGGATCGCGGGTGCCTCGGGTGAAGACCGCCGCCAGCGGCAGCTTGTTCATGTCGGAGGCTGCAAGGCGGATGAAACGAACGCCGCGCGTTGCCATGCGCGAGGTCCAGCGCGGGACGATGGCGACGCCCAGTCCTGCCGAGACCAGATTGACGATGGTCTGCTTCTCGTCGGCGATTTGCGCCACGCGCGCCTCAAAACCGGCCTCGGCGAACAGCTTCATGGTGAGATCATGGCTGTGCGGACGCGAGCGGCGTTCGGGTACGATCAACGGCTCGTTCTCGAGATCGGCGATGGACACCCGCTTCCGCGATGCCAGCGGATGACGGTCGGCCACCGCGACGACTGCCGTCTCATGCAGCAGCAACAGAAACTCCAGCCGCTTGTCGGGCCGCTCCGGCGGGCGCACGAAGGCAAGGTCGAGCCGGCCGGACAACAGACGCGGCAGCAGGCGCACGGTCTTGTCCTCGACCAGTTGCACGGTGACATCAGGCTGAAGCTGACGGAAATCGTGCAAGAGCCGCGGCAACAGTCCTGCGGCGGCGCTGTCGATGGCGCCGACGCGAATGATCGCGGCCCGCTTGCGGCCACGCGTGCGAAACCGGCCGGCCAGCGCATCGGCCTGCACCAATAGCGTCCGCGCTTCCTTCAGCAGCACGGCACCATCGTCCGTCAGCGCGACGCTTCGCGTCGTGCGCGTCATCAGCCGCGTGCCGAGATCGTCTTCGAGCAGCCTGATGAAGCGGCCAAGCGCGGACGGCAGCATGTCGAGCCGCTGCGCTGCCCTGCCAAAATGCAATTCCTCGGCCGCCGCCACGAAGCAGCGCAGTTGATGAAGATCCATCGGCCCTCCCGTCTCCGATTATATCAATTTTTTGTATAAACGCGAGGCAATTGCCTCCCCTCGTCCTGGGCCGCAAGCTGCGCTCTTGAAAGTGGCTCACGGAGATTTCGATGCGTGAATATTCGATCGCGGCAATTCCCGCCGACGGGATCGGTCCCGAGGTCATTGCCGCCGGCGTTCAGGCGCTCGAAAGCCTGCAGAAGCGCCTGGGCGATGTGAAATTCAACGTCGAAACCTTCGATTGGGGTTCGGCCTACTACCGCAAGCACGGCGTGATGATGCCGGCCGACGGCCTCGCCACGCTGAAGAAATTCGACGCGATCTATTTCGGTGCGGTTGGCGCTCCCGATGTTCCCGACCACATCACGCTGTGGGGCCTGCGCCTGCCGATCTGCCAGGGCTTTGACCAGTACGCCAACGTGCGGCCGACCCGGATCCTGCCCGGCATCACCTCGCCGCTGCGCCATGCCGGCCCCGGCGATCTCGACTGGGTAATCGTGCGCGAAAACTCCGAGGGCGAATATGCCGGCTGCGGCGGCCGGGTGCATCGCGGGCTGCCGGAGGAAGTCGGCACGGAAGTTGCCATCTTCACCCGCGTCGGCGTCCAGCGCATCATGCGCTATGCGTTCAGGCTGGCGCAGTCGCGGCCGCGAAAATTCCTCACCGTCGTTACAAAATCGAACGCGCAGCGGCATGGCATGGTGATGTGGGACGAGATCGCCGACGAGGTCTCGAAAGAATTCCCGGATGTCACCTGGGACAAGATGCTGGTCGATGCGATGACGGTGCGGATGACGCTGAAGCCGCAGAGCCTCGATACCATCGTGGCAACCAACCTCCACGCCGATATCCTGTCCGACCTCGCCGGCGCGCTGGCCGGCAGCCTCGGCGTGGCTCCGACCGCGAACATCGATCCCGAGCGCCGCTTTCCCTCGATGTTCGAGCCCATCCATGGCTCGGCGTTCGACATCACCGGCAAGGGCATCGCCAACCCAGTGGCCAGCTTCTGGACGGCGTCGCAGATGCTCGATCATCTCGGCGAGGCCGAGGCCTCGTCGCGGCTGATGCGCGCCGTGGAGCAGGTCACGGGCGCCGGCATTACCACCCCCGATGTCGGCGGCACCGCGACGACGAAGGATGTCACCGCGGCGGTCGTGGAGGCGATCCATAGCTCCAACGTGTGACGGCCGATCACTGGTGGATCGGTCGCGAAGCAAAAAGACCGCGAGACAAATCAGAAAAAGAATTCGAGGAGACACCCATGCGAATGAAGAAGACAGCCACCATTGCGCTTGCGTTCGCCTTGGTCAGCTCCGCGGCCCTGGCGCAGAATTATCCGAACCGGCCGATCACGCTGCTGGTCCCGTTCGCCGCCGGCGGCGCGACTGACACGGTGGCGCGGGTGACGGCGCAGTCGATGTCGAAACTGCTGGGCCAGACCATCGTCATCGAAAACGCCACGGGAGCCGGCGGCACGATCGCAGCCACACGGGCCTCACGCGCCGAACCGGACGGCTACACGCTGTTGATCCACCACATCGGCATCTCCACGGCCGCGACGCTCTACCGCAAGCTCGCCTATGACACCAAGACGGCATTCGCGCCTGTTGGACTCGTCACCAACGCCCCGATGACGATCATCGGCCGTCCTGATTTGCCGCCGAACACGCTGGCCGAACTCGTCACCTACATCAAGGCCAATGGCGACAAGATGACCTTTGGCAATGCGGGGCTCGGCGCGGCGTCGCATCTCTGCGGCATGCTGTTCATGACCGCCGTCGGCAAGGAAATCCTCACCGTGCCCTACAAGGGCAATGCACCCGTCATGAACGATCTGATCGCCAAGCAGATCGACCTCTCCTGCGACCAGACCACCAACACCACGGCGCCGATCGCCTCCAAGCTGATCAAGAGCTACGCCATCACGACAAAGAGCCGGCTTCGATCGATGCCCGATCTTCCAACGGCTGATGAGGCCGGCCTGAAGGGATTTGAGGTCGGCGCCTGGCACGGCATCTATGCGCCGAAGGGAACGCCCGATGAGATCGTCCAGAAGCTATCCAAAACGCTTCAGGAGGCGCTGCGCGATCCGGACTTGGTGAAGCGATTCAACGACATCAACACGGAACCTGTCCCGCAGGATCAGGCCACGCCCGAGGTTTTGAAGGCACAATTGATCAGCGAGGTCGATCGCTGGGCGCCGATCATCAAGGCGGCCGGTCAGTTCGCGGATTGAGAAAGCACCTGAAAAGCTTCAGCGCTCGCCGCCGAACAGCGCGGCGTTGCGCAGTGTGAACTCATGCGCACGACCAAAGCCGCGCCTCACGGCACTGGAGTGGCGGAGGCGCGTCTTTGTGTAGGACTCTTACGTACCGGGCGTTTTGACGACCAGTTTTATGTTGAAGAGGTTGACGTCCTTGAACGGGTTCAGCGCGTTTTCGATGGTGCCCGTCCCCGTCCCGTTCGCATAGGCACCCGTGCCCGAGAGGATCGTATATTCGCCGGTTGACCGGCCGTCTTTCGCCGAGCCGCTGTAACGCGCCGTGATCGAGCCTTCCTCGAACGTGTAGGTGCTGTAGCCGTAGAAGGTTCCCGCGCCTTTGAGCAAGTCTGCGGAATTGACGAAGTCCTTCACCCCCATACGGCCGTCCTTGAAGACGGCGACGCCGAACAGTTTGCCGGACGCGACCGTCTGGCCTTCGATGTTTGCTGCCTCTGTTATTTTGTAGTCGATCGGCTTGGTGACGAGCTTGAACTCGAGTACCTGCTCTCCGGCTTGAGCGGTCGACGCCGCAATGGCCAGAGCCACGCCAGAAAGGAAAACGGAGAGAGACTTGCGCATGTGCTCCTCCTGCGTTTGCTGGAACTAAAATGTGGCATGCTTCCCGTGCCTCGCCAGCGGCTGACGTTCCTGGGATTGTCCAGCATGCAGGCTCGGACACAACTGTAGGTCTTAGCGATGCAAGAAAGGTTCAGGCGCTTAATCTCGTGATCTCACCAGCCGGGGCGATCCCAAAAGCAATTCCATGCCAATTCAGGAAAGCGGAGCATGATCGCCGTCAATGGTTCCGGGAAACCTTCGGTAACCTCCCTTGTCCTGCCATTTCGGCGATGAAACCCGCCTTCACAGCGTGGGAACCGCCACGCCCATTGGTGTCCCGCAGAACGTCACTGTACGTCAGATCACTTCGGAAATTCGCTCCGACGATATCGCCGGATGCGAGCTTTGGCTGCGAGTTTGCGGATTGAGGCGACCTTCACGCTCAGCGTTCGCCGCCGAACAGCGCCTTCGCATTGCCGTGTGCAATCTGCGCCGCGATCTTTGGCGGCAACTGCGCCAGCCAGGCGCGATAGCCGGCCATGATGTCGCCATAGCTTGCCCAGCGCTCGTTGATCCAGGTGTCGGATCCGAGCAGGAAGCGGTCGGGGTAGCGCTCGAATAACGCGCGCCATTCCGGTGTCAGCTTGCCGCTGCCATCGACGATGCCGCCGCGATAGGACAATTCACCCCACAGCTTTGGGTACTTTGACAGCATCTCCGCCACGCGGTCTGTCGAAAGGCCGAAGCCGGTATGGGCCCAGATGATGCGGGCGCGCGGATTGTGGCGCATCAGGATTTCGACGGCGACGTCGTCGGCATGGGCGTGCAGATAAAGATCGTGTTCGACCGCGAAATCGACGGTCTTCTTCACCCACTCACCCTCGGCGGCCTTGCCCGAGATGTGGAATTCGCCGATGCCGCGGTAATAGCCGCGTTTGAATTCGTCCTGCACGAGGTCGAAGATAAAGGGGTCGCCGAACCAGGTCTGGATGTCGGCGCGCACGCGATACGGCCGGATGAACGGGACGACCTGCAGGCCCGGTGGCTTCGCATCCATCAGGGCATGCGTGCCGGTGTTCGGGCGGCTGGTGGCGAGGATGCCGGTGACGCGGTGTTTTCTAAACAGCGCCAGCACTTCGTCGACGCTGTAAAAGGGTTTTGGCTCCCAATTGTAGTGCATATGGGCGTCGAAGATTTCGATCGGCTCGTCGGCGCGGGCCGGGCCGGCGATGAACGCCAGCGCGATCAGCATCGCGACGCCCCGCGTGGCTGACCGCACCATGCGTCCGAAGGTCGTCATTCGGCGGCGACCACGTGCGGCCGCTCGTCGCCCGCTTCTTCCAGTTGCGGTTCGAGCTTGCGCCGCAGGCGGCGGTCGATACGGTCGAGATAGATGTAGACGACCGGTGTGATGTAGAGCGTCAGCAACTGCGACAGGCACAGGCCGCCGACCACGGCGACGCCGAGCGGCTGCCGCAGTTCGGCGCCGGCACCCGCGCCGAGCGCGATCGGCAATGTGCCGAAGATCGCGGCAAACGTCGTCATCATGATCGGGCGGAAGCGCAGCAGCGCAGCTTCGCGGATGGCGTGCTCGGCGCTGAGGCCAACGCGGCGGCGCTCCAGCGCAAAATCGACCATCATGATGGCGTTCTTCTTGACGATGCCGACCAGCATCACGATGCCGATCATCGCAATCACCGACATCTCCATCCCGAACAGCATCAGCGTGAGGATCGCGCCGATGCCGGCCGATGGCAGACCCGAGATGATGGTGATCGGGTGGATGAAGCTCTCGTAGAGGATGCCGAGAATGACGAAGGCGGCGAAAACAGCGGCGAGGATCAGGACGCCCTGCCCGCGCAGCGAATCCTGGAACACCTGCGCGGTGCCGGAGAAGCCGGTGGCAATGGTCGCAGGCAGGTTCGAACTCTGCTCAAGCTCGGTGATCTTGTCGACCGCATAGCCCAGCGAATAGCCGGGCGCGAGGTTAAACGAGATCGTCACCGCCGGCTGCTGGGCCTGGTGGTTGATCTGCAGCGGACCCACCGTCGGAACCAGCTTTGCCACCGCCGACAGCGGGATGGTCTGGTTGTTCTGGGTCTTCACGTAGAGCTTGGAGAGATCAGACGGATCGACCCGGAACTGCGGCTGCACTTCCAGGATGATCTGGTAGTCGTTCGACGGCATGTAGATGGTGCCGACCTGCCGCGAGCCATAGGCGTTGTAGAGCTGGTTGCGCACCTGATCGACGGTGACACCGTAGACGGCCGCCTTCTCGCGGTCGATGTCGACCGTCATCTGCGGGTTCTTGATGTAGAGGTCGGTAGTGACGTCGAGCAGGCCCGGCAGCTTCTCGATCTTGTCGCGTATCTCGGGCGCCAGACGGTACAGCGAGTCGGTGTCACCGCTCTGCATCACATATTGATACTGGCTCTTGGAAATCCGACCGCCGATATTGAGGTTCTGGATCGGCTGGAAGAACGCCTGCATGCCGGGGATCTCGCGGGCCTGGGTGCGCAGCCGTCCTATGATCGTGGTAAGATTGTCGCGCTCCTTTTTCGGCTTCAGCGCGATGAACAGGCGCCCGTAATTGGCTGTCGCGTTCGGTCCCCCAGCGCCGACCGTGGAATTGATGTAGTCAATCGCGGGGTCGGATCTCAGCACTTCGACCAGCGCCTGCTGCCGCTCCTTCATCGCGTCGAAGGAGGTATCGGTGGCGGCCTCCGTCACGCCGATCAGGAAGCCGGTGTCTTCCTGCGGAAAGAAGCCCTTCGGCACGATCATGTAGAGGTAGACGGTGCCGCCCAAGGTGGCCAGCGTCACCATCAGCATCAGGAATTTCCGGGCCAGCACCCAGTCAAGCGTCCACTCATAGGCGCGCAGCCAGGACTCGAACATCGCCTCGAAGACGCGAAGCACGATGTTCGGCTTTTTCGTCGCGTCGTGCGCCCGCAGCACGCGCGCGCACAGCATCGGCGTCAGCGTCAGCGAAACGAAGCCGGACACGATGATCGCGACCGATACCGTCACCGCGAATTCGCGGAAGACGCGGCCGACGATGCCGCCCATCAGCAGCACCGGAATGAACACGGCGATCAGCGAGAAGGTGATCGAAATGATGGTAAAGCCGATCTCGCGCGCGCCCTTCAGCGCGGCCTCGAACGGCCGCATGCCGTGCTCGATGTGGCGGACGATGTTCTCCAACATGACGATGGCGTCGTCGACCACGAAGCCGACCGACAGCGTCAGCGCCAGCAGCGTCATGTTGTTGATGGAATAGTCCAGCGCGTACATCACTGCGCAGGTGCCGAACAGCGAAATTGGAACCGCCAGCGCCGGAATGAAGGTCGCCGAGGCCGAACGCAGGAACAGGAAGATCACCAGGATGACCAGCCCGATCGCGATCAGCAGCGTCTCCTCGACGTCGGCCACCGCCTGGCGAATGGAGGTCGAACGGTCCATCAGGACGTTGATCGAGACCGATGGCGGGATCTGCGCCCGCAACACCGGTAATTTGGCCAATATCCCGTCGACCACCGCCACCGTGTTGGCATCCGGCTGCTTCTGGATGCCGAGGACGATGGCACGCTCGCCATTCAGCCAGCTCGCGATCCGCTCGTTCTCGACGCTGTCGTAGATCCTCGCGACCTCATCCAGCTTGACCGGGGAGCCGTTGCGCCAGGCCACCACGATGTGGCGATAGTCCATCGCCTTGTCCATCTGGCCGGAGGCTTGCAACGCCACGTCCTGCTTCGGTCCGTTCAGGGTGCCGACCGGGGTCGAGGAATTGGCGGCCGAAACCGCACTACGGATATCCTCGAGCGAAAGCCCGCGCGCCGCGGCGGCCTCTGGATCGGCCTGGACGCGAACCGCGAATTTCTGCGCGCCGTAAACGCTGACCTGCGCGACACCGGGAATTTGCGACAGGGTCTGGCCGATGGTGATCTCGCCATACTCGTTGACCGCCGACAGCGGCAGCGTGTTCGAGGTCAGCACCACGAACAGCACCGCGAAATCGGCCGGGTTCACTTTCCGGAAACTCGGCGGGATCCTCATCTCGATCGGCAACCGGCGCTGCGCGATGGTCAGCGCGGTCTGGACGTCGAGCGCGGCGGAATCGATGTTGCGGTTGAGATCGAACTGGATCGTGATCTGGCTGGTGCCCTGCGAAGAGTTCGACGACATCGACGAGATGCCGGCAATGGTCGAGAGCTGGCGCTCGATGACGCCGGCGACCGATGCCGCCATGGTTTCCGCGCTCGCGCCCGGCAACGTCGCCGTCACGGCAATGGTCGGGAAGTCGACCCGCGGCAGCGCCGATACCGGCAGCAGGCGGAAGCCGAAAATGCCGAACGCGATGATCGACGCCGTGATCAGCGTCGTCATGACAGGCCGGCGGATACAGAGTTCGGACAGTGTCATCGGTTATGCCCCGGCCTTGTTGGCCCGCGGTTCCACCCTCGTGCCATCCGACAGCAGCAACTGACCATCGACCACGACGCTCTCACCGCCGGAGAGCCCTTCCGAGATCACCGACACGCCCTGCGAGGTGCGGTCGACTGTGACCGGCTGGATCTTGGCAACGCCGTCCTTGACGACGAAAACGAAATTACCGCTTTGGCTGCGCTGCACGGCGACCGTCGGAACCACGATCGAATCCTCAGCTCGGATGATGAGCTTGGCCGCGACCAGCGTCCCCGGCCACAACGTCTCGTTCTCGTTGTTCATGATGCCGCGCACGGTGACCATGCCGGTGGCCATATCCACGGTGTTTTCGACCATCGCGACCTTGCCGCTCTCGGAGCGCTGATGGCCTGGGATGGTGGCGGTGACGCCGGAGACGCCCTTGGCCATCGACTCGCGCAGATCGACCAGCACGCGCTGCGGAACCGAGAAGGTCACGTAGACCGGCGCCATCTGGTTGATGACCGCAAGCGGGGCGGTATCGGCCGGCCGCACGAAATTGCCGACCTTGACATTGGCGGCGCCGACCCGCCCCGAGAACGGCGCGCGGATCGTGGTGAAGCTTTTCTGGACCTTCAGATTGTCGAGCGCAGCCTGATCGGCCTTGATGGTGCCGGTCAGGATGTCGGACTGGGTTCTCGCGTTGTCGACGTTGACCTGCGTGGTCGCTCCCTTGGCGACGAGATCGTTGAAGCGGCGGAGGTCGCGCTGCGCGCCCTCGAGCTGCGCCTGATCCTTGGCAAGCACGCCCTCGGCCTGCTCGATCTGGGCGTCGATCTGGCGGCTGTCCAGCGTGAACAGCAGATCGCCTTCGTTGACCTTGGCGCCATCCGCGAAATGCACCGCGAGGATGGTGGTCTCCAGCCGCGACTTCAGCGCCACGCTGGAGATCGGCGTCACCATTCCGATCGCATCGACATCGACGGGCATGGATTTGCGCTCCGCCTTTGCCATCTCGACGGAAACCATCCGCGGCCGCTGCGGGCCCTGGGCGCTGCTGCTGCCGCCCATCCACGAGGAGCGGGTAACGAAACCGGCCGCCGCAAGAATGCCAATGGCGCCGACAAGAAGTATCAAGCTACGCTTTTTCATAATTTTCTTCACGCTCGCCGGTCCTCCAAAAGGACGGGACGATTCCTCCTGCCCCTCGACGGCGATTTTGCGCCTTATTTCTAGACGGTTATCACAGCCTTCCTGCACATGGTATGCCACTGCCGGAAAATGTGTAGTTACGAGTTCTTGTTCGAACACGAAAACCGGGATTTCCCGGATATGCTCCAGCCAAGGTCCCCTTCATGCGTATTGCCACGTGGAACGTCAATTCGATCCGGCAGCGGGTCGACCATCTCCTGACCTGGCTCAAGGAGACCTCCCCGGACATCGTTTGCCTGCAGGAAATCAAATGCGTGGACGAGGCGTTCCCCCGGCTGGAGATCGAGGCGCTCGGCTATAACGTCGTCACCCACGGCCAGAAGACCTTCAATGGGGTCGCGCTGCTGTCGAAACTGCCGTTCGACGAGACCAAATCGGGCTTGGCAGGCGACGATGAGGACGCCCATGCCCGGTTCCTCGAAGGCGTGGTGACGCTGAAAACCGGCGTGATGCGGATCGCCTGCCTCTATCTGCCCAACGGCAACCCGCCGGATACGGACAAATATCCCTATAAACTCAAATGGATGTCGCGGCTTCTTGAGTACTCGAAGGAGCGGCTTAAGGCAGAAGAACCGCTGGTGCTCGCCGGCGACTTCAACGTCATTCCGGCAGCCGCCGACGTCTATAACCCCGCCGCTTGGGCCAACGATGCGCTGTTCCGCCCCCAGACGCGCGAGGCCTTCCAGGCGCTGCTCGGCCTCGGGCTGACGGACGCCCTGCGCGCGGTCACCGACGAGCCGAACCTCTATACCTTCTGGGACTACCAGGCCGGCGCCTGGCAGAAGAACTGGGGCCTTCGAATCGACCACCTCCTGCTGTCGCCGCAGGCCAGCGACCGCCTGACCAATGTCGGCGTCGACAGCTATGTGCGCGCCTGGGAGAAGCCATCAGACCACGTGCCGGTCTGGGCGGATTTCGACCTGGAGACGGCTTGAGCGCGACCCGCGCGGCAACGGTGGCGATTCGGGATGCTGCGCCCGACGATGCCGTCGCAGCCTGCCATGTCCTGAGGGAATCGATCACCCGTCTATGCGTTGCTGATCACGGCAACGAGCCGGCGATCCTGAATGCGTGGCTGGCCAACAAGACGCCGGAAACGGTGGCCGCATGGGCTGCGCAGAAGGGAAACTCGCTCCTGCTCGCCGTCGAGGGCGATGCCATCCTCGGGGTGGGATCGGTGACGGACGCGGGCGAGATCACGCTGAACTATGTGGCACCCGATGCACGATTTCGCGGCGTTAGCCGTGCCTTGCTAAGCGCACTCGAAGCCAGGGCGATGGAGCGAGGCAACAGCCGCTGCACGCTCACGAGCACCGAGACAGCGCATCGGTTCTATCGGTCGGCTGGTTATCTCGACGACGATGCGCCGACAGGTGGGTTCGGCACGGCCGGTGGCCATCCGATGTCGAAGGAGATTGTCGCGGAATCGTAGGGTGGGCAGAGCGAAGCGTGCCCACCATCTCTCGGAAATCGCTGGCGTGAAATGGTGGGCACGCTTCGCTTTGCCCACCCTACCAATTACGGCCGCTTACTCCTTCTTGCCCTGCACCCAGTGCTCGAGCATCTGCAGCGCCGAGGCGCGGTCGTCGTCGGAGGCCTTGGCGAAAGCACGGTTGTAGCTTTCGCGGATCCAGGTCTCCTCGGGGGCGGCGTTGTCGCGCGCCAGCGTCAACCACATCAAGCCGCGGGCGGCCTGCCGCGGCAGCCGGTCGCCGTTGAACAGCATCTGTCCGAGCATGGCCTGCGCCTGATGCTGACCCTTCTGGGCGGCCAGACCAAGCCAGCGCGCGCCATAGCGGAAATCGTCCCGCGAGGCGTCCGGCGTCTTCAGGTAAAGCCGCGCCAGATCGTACTGCGCGTCGGCGTTGCCGAAATAGGACGCGGCATAGGAGAACATCTCCCGCGCCCGGTCGGTGTCGGCCTTGATCTTGGAATTCGGGATGCCGTTGAGGTAGTAGCGCCCCAGCGCCACGAAGGCGTTGGCAACGATCGTCGCCTGCGGCGCCGACGGGCTGTCCTCCGCATGCGCGTTGGCGATGCGGCTGAAATATTCGAAGGCGCGCAGATCGTCCTGGATGACGCCATTGCCATCGGCATACATCCGGCCGAGCTTCCACTGCGCGACGGGATGGCCACCCTCGGCGGCGTATTGCAGCGAAGTCAGCGAGGAGGCCGCAACCGCCGTTGCCGTCGCGGGCGCCGGCGGAGCCTTCTTCAGGGCCTGCGCAGTGACGGCCTGCGCGGCGGGCTGATTCATCACGGGCAGAGCGGCGTCCGGCTTCACCGGCGCACCGTCAAATGCGAATCCGGGAGCCGCCACCGGCATGGCCCCTATCATCAACGCAAGAATGATACGCCTAGATGTCCGCATAACACTGTTTCTCGTGCGCACCGCCAGGATGGGTCACAGCCCCGTCCACCGCCGGCCCAACCTGTTGGGCATATTTCCACAGCGCACCCGACGTATGGTTAGTCTGTCGAGGTGCCCACTTGGTTTTACGATCGGCGAGTTCGGCGTCGGTCAATTTTACGTTAAGTATTCCGGCCTCGGCGTCGATCTCGATAATGTCACCATTCTGCAACAGGGCGATCGGACCGCCAACGGCCGCCTCCGGTCCGACATGGCCGATACAGAAGCCGCGGGTGGCGCCGGAGAATCGGCCGTCGGTGATCAGGGCGACCTTGCCGCCCATCCCCTGCCCGGTCAGCGCCGCCGTGGTCGAGAGCATCTCCCGCATGCCGGGACCGCCGCGCGGCCCCTCGTAGCGGATCACGATGACCTCGCCCTCTTTGTAGGTCTTCTTCTGGACCGACTCGAAAGCGTCCTCTTCGCGATCGAAGCAGCGCGCCGGACCGGTAAATTTCAGCTTCGACATGCCCGCGACCTTCACGATCGCACCCTCCGGCGCGAGATTACCCTTCAACCCGACAACGCCTCCCGTGACGGTGATCGGGTTGTCGGCGGACCGCACCACATCCTGGTGCGGATTCCATTTCACGCTCTTGAGGTTTTCGGCGATCGTACGGCCCGTGACGGTGATGCAATCTCCGTGGAGGTGGCCATTGTCGAGCAGCGTCTTCATCAGAAGCGGTATGCCGCCAACTTCAAACATGTCTTTGGCGACATAACGGCCCCCCGGCTTCAAATCCGCGACATACGGTGTCTTTTTGAAGATTTCGGCGACGTCGAATAAGTCAAACTTAATGCCGCACTCATGCGCGATGGCCGGCAGGTGCAGTGCAGCATTGGTCGACCCGCCAGAGGCGGCGACCACGGCAGCGGCGTTTTCCAGCGACCGGCGGGTGACGATGTCGCGCGGCCGGATATTGGCGGCGATCAGCTCCAGAACCTTCTCGCCGGCGGCCGAGCAAAACGCGTCGCGGATTTCGTAAGGAGCTGGCGCCCCAGCCGAATACGGCAGCGCCAACCCGATCGCCTCGGACACCGTCGCCATGGTGTTGGCGGTGAATTGTGCGCCGCACGCGCCGGCGGAGGGGCAAGCCACCCGCTCGATTTCATCGAGATCCTCGTCCGACATTTCGCCGACCGAGTGCTTGCCAACGGCCTCGAACATGTCCTGCACCGTGACCTGCTGGCCGCGGAAATTGCCGGGCAGGATCGAACCGCCATAAATGAAGATCGAGGGCACGTTGAGCCGGACCATCGCCATCATCATGCCCGGCAGCGACTTGTCGCAGCCGGCAAGCCCGACCAGCGCGTCATAGGCATGGCCGCGGACGGTCAGTTCGACCGAATCGGCGATGCATTCACGGGACGGCAGCGACGAGCGCATGCCGTCATGGCCCATGGCGATGCCGTCGGTGACGGTGATGGTGCAGAATTCGCGCGGCGTACCGCCGGCGGCCGCGACGCCCTTCTTGACCGCCTGCGCCTGGCGCATCAGCGAGATATTGCAGGGGGCGGCCTCGTTCCAGCACGACGCCACGCCGACAAAGGGCTGGTGGATCTGCTGGGTCGTCAGGCCCATCGCATAGAGATAGGACCGATGGGGGGCGCGCTCCGGCCCCTCCGTCACGTGACGGCTCGGCAACCTCTTCTTGATGTCGGTTTTGGCGTCCATCCGCGAAACCTGCTTTCCCCAGCCATCTCGTGTCGGTCTCGGGAGCAATTTCCCGTCGCCTTCACCGGTGCTGAGGCCAATCAGCTATGAAAGAAATGGTTTCATGGAGGGGTGTGGCTAAAAAGCGGCGCAAGCAAGAGGCAGGCGGGGCGGTTAACCAAATGTTCGCCTACTGTTGCGGTCACGCAACAATCGTGGCCGAGAGGCAACCATTATTCGGGCTTATTTGAAGCCGGAGCACTGCCCACTCCGCAAACCCACCCTCGGAAGCGTCCGGGCCTCCCAGCCGGTCACAACCTGAGGGCGATCGGCAACTGAGTTTCTACAACGCGAGAATCGCCTCGCACGTCATCGCGCGACCAGACTGAATTTAGGAACGGCCCGAGCGTTGCCGAGAATCGGACAACACGATTCGCACGAACTTTGTGGCGCCTGATCTTGCGATCGCCGCCATTACGCTCTCCGAAGCTACGACGCCTTAAATCCATCGCGCTCGAAAGGGATCGCGACATTTTTGTGCGGCCGGCACTTTTTGCGCGCGTTTTCGTCACGCGATGATGCAGCCCGCGGCACGCGCGCGGACAGCGGACTTATCTTTCATACGCAAGACAGAACAACGTCGTACGCGATTTGTCGCAGACGTTTTTGATCGCCGCCGGAATTGAGGCATGCGTTGAAGGGCCGACCGCACGAATGCCTTTCGCGTCACCGTATTGCCCCTAGCCTGCGCAAATCCGCCGCGCGCACGTCCAGTCACGGACCCGTTTTGCTGTTCTTCCTTCGATGCGGGTGAGGAGTCACGCCTCACGTCTTGCCCGCGCGCATCACTTCACGATTCCCAAAATCCGTGGTGGTCGTTTGTACTCCGTGAGGCCTCTGAGTAAGAGGTTTGAATAATGGCACGCTTCAATCTGAACGGCTTCCTCAACAATAACAACTTCGAGGATTTCCTCGCGAGGTTTACGGGCGGCAGTGCCGACCATGATCATATGAACGGGACGACAGGCAACAACACCCTGTACGCGGGCGCCAAAGCCGACACGCTCGCCGGCATGGCCGGTAACGACACGCTCAATGCCGGCTCCGGCGACGACAAGGTGTGGGGCGGCTCGGGTAACGACAACCTCTTGGGCGGCTCCGGCACCGACCTTCTGGTCGGCGGCTTCGGCGCCGACCGGATGGATGGCGGCACCGGCAACGACGTCCTGCTCAGCCGGTCGGACGCCGGCGAGATGGTCGCAGCCCAGGACGGCACGACGCAGATCTTCGGTGCTGAAACTGCTGCGTTCAAGGCGGTGAACGATACCCTCACCGGCGGCAGCGGTGCTGACACCTTCCGCTTCGAAATGATGGTGAACGCCAAGGACGAGATCGTCGCCAAACACGTCAATGCCGACGGCACCATCGACTGGGTCGGCGTTACCGGCGAGAACAACGCCACCCACGATCACTGGGTTGACGGCATGGGCAACGACGTGATCCGCGACTTCAATCGCGCCCAGGGCGACAAGATCGAAATCTCGGCGCACACCGGCGAGGTGCAGTCGATCCAGCACAAGGACAGCAATGGCGACGGCAGAAACGACTACAGCGTGATCACCGTCATCAGCCAGCAAGGCAATGCCGGCGCCCATGACGAGGATCTGCTCGGCACCATCACCGTCTACGGCAATTTGGTGAAGCAAAGCGATATCGCCGTTACCCAGACGGTGTACGGCGCTTACGAGAAGGTCGGCGAGCTCGGTGGAGCGCACTTCGATCTGGAGGACGACGGCGTACTGGCCGGTGGCGGCACCGACGGCGGCCATCACAATGAATCGACGGCGATGGCCAACATGGCCATGTACGGGTAAGCCGAAAACAACAAGACACGATCACGGACAAGGGCCGCCTCCCGGCCCTTGTCCTCCAGCGTCCGGTGTCGATTCAATCGTCACCGGGCGCTGGACTGCGTGGATGGGTCCCATTGCTCACGCGCCGCTAGTTATCGATCACGTAGCCCGCATGAACGCGGCGATATGCGGGAAGCTTCAAAGATCCCGGATGTTGCGAAGCCTGTCATCACTGCGCGAGCGCAGTTGCGCTCGTCGCCGGGCGCGCATTCGCGCGACCCGTTGGCTCGTCCTGGCTAAGATGGCGATATTCGCTTCTCCACGTGCGCGCAGCGGCCAATCGATGCCACGCGCTATCGATGGCGTAAGCCTTAAAGCTTCTTATTTCACACGCCCGCGCGGCGCTACGCCGGGAAATGTTGGGTTCCATTCCCATTCGCCTCATTTTGCACGCGTTTGTTGCCTTGAAGTGACAATTGCAAATCGAGGGTTGTGGCATCTTTCGAACAGGTCAGGGCCGCACGCATCATGTGATCTCTTGATGCGATCTCTTGGCTTTGACAGCGTTTGTGAAGTGGGTTTCGCAGGGGACCATGGAATGAACCGGTGCATACGCTCGCTGTCTTGTTTTTTCACGGTAGCTGGGCTCGCCCTCTTCTCGACGGATGCGACCGCGCGGGCCAGCCATAAGCCACACACCCAGAAGGCGCACGAAGCGACCAGGAAGTCGCACGTGAAGGAGGCTCATCCTCATCGCAGCGCTGCGTCCGGGAAACGCCGGCACGCCAAACACACTTCCGCACAACGCAAGCCGAAGCCATCGAAGGCTTCGCCTGCTCCCATGGAGGCCGTCGCTCCGCTGACGGGCGATCTTGCGCTGGTGAAGGAAGCCATCGATCTCGCGCGCAAGGCAAAGACCCAAGAGGCGACGGACATCAGGAACAGGATCGCGGATCCGGCGGCGCAAAAGCTCGTCGAATGGTTCACCCTGCGCCACCCGGCGACGACAGCAACTTTCGGCCGCTACGCGGCGTTCATCGCCGCTAATCCGGAATGGCCGAGCACGCCGTTGCTGCGCCGGCGCGCAGAAGCGCGGCTGTGGGAGGAGCGCAGCGATGCGGCAACGGTCCGCGGCTTCACCGGCGATCGGCCCACCTATGCCAAGGGCAAGTTGGCGCTGGCGCGCGTGCTGCTCGCAGAGGGTGATCGGGACGGCGCGGCTCGGCTGGTGCGCGACGCGTGGCGATCGGACGAATTGTCGGAGCGCCTGGAGACCGTAGCGCTCGAGATGTTCCGCGATCTTGTTAACCGCGATGACCACCGTGCGCGTATGGACAAGCGCATCGGCGCCAAAGACCTCGCCGGCGCGAAGCGCGCCGCAAAGCGCCTCGGCGACGACGAGCTTGCGATCGTGAAGGCCTGTGCCGCGGTCAGGGCAAAAGCGGACAAGGCGCTGGATGCGCTCGACGATGTCGCAGCCGAGGCACGGCAGGATCTCGGGTACACCCTTTGCCGCATCCAGTGGATGCTCGCCCAAGACCGCATCGACGACGCGGCCCGCCTGATGCTGGCCGCGGCACCCGAGACCATGGCGCTGCAGGACACCGATCAATGGTGGCGCGAGCGGCGTTGGCTCGCGCGCAAGCTGCTCGATCAGGGCAAATTCCAGACCGCCTATCAGGTGATCCGCCCCGCCGCGCTGCCGGCCAATGAATACTACCGGTCCGACTTCCACTTCATGTGCGGCTGGATCGCCCTGCGCTACCTTGACGACCCCGCCACCGCGGCCCGGCATTTCGCCCGCATCGATGAGGGACAGGTCAATCCGACCGTGCTGGCGCGGGCGCACTACTGGCGCGGACGCGCGGCCGAAGCTCTTGGCCAGACGGATGCGATGCGTGCGAGCTATGAGGCGGCCGCCCGCTACCCGACCGCCTATTACGGCCAGCTGGCGCGCGCCAGGCTCGGCCGTGACCAGATCGAACTGCGCGCGCCCTCGCCCGTTCTCGCCTCCGCCGATGCTTCGGCCACGGACGAACGCGTGCGCGCCGCCGACATGCTCTACGAGATCGGCGAACGCGATGTCGTGCTCTATTTTGCCGCTGATCTCGGCGAACAAAGCTCTGATGTTGCCCTGCTCGAAGCGCTCGGCGAGCTCACCGGCCGCCGCAACGACGCCCGCGCGATGCTGCAGGTCGGGAAGCCCTCCCTCGGCCGCGGACTGCCGCTCGACCATTATGCCTTTCCCACCATCGGGATTCCGCCGCACCGCCAGCTCGCCCCCGAAATCGAGCACGGCATGATTTATTCGGTGGCGCGCACGGAGAGCGCGTTCGACCAGCGCGACAAGTCTACGGCGGATGCGGTCGGCCTGATGCAGGTGACGCCGGAAGCGGCACGCGATACCGCCAAGCGCTTTGGCATCAGCTATGACTGGGACCGCATGGTTTCCGACCCGGTCTACAACACGCAAATGGGCGCCGCCGAACTGAGCGCGCTGCTGAGCGAATACAAGGGCAATCACATCATGACCTTTGCCGGCTACAATGCCGGCCGGGGCCGGGTGCGGGACTGGGTCAAGGCCCATGGCGATCCGCGTGACCCCACGGTCGACGCGGTCGACTGGGTCGAGCGGATTCCGTTTTCGGAGACGCGGAACTATGTCCAGCGGGTGATGGAGAATTTGGCGGTCTACCGCGTGCGGTTTGGCAACGACACCGCGGTGGCGTCGAAGACCGACCCGCGCGCCGTGACGCGGGAGACGAACGCGGCACCGCTACCAGCCGCCCAGGCGGCTGCCGGCCGGTGAAGCGGCGGCTCAATCCACCTTCACGTTGGCGGCTTTGATCATCGGCCACCATTTTTCGATCTCGGTCTTCTGCCAGGCGCCGAGCGCGTCCGGCGTGAGCTTGTCCTTTGACGGCATCTGCAGACCGAGGTTTTCGAGCTGCTTGCGCACGGCCGGATCATTCAGAGCGTCAACCGCCGCGGCATTCAGCTTTGCGACGACGTCCTTTGGCGTGCCCTTGGGCACCCAAAGGCCGGACCACAGCGTCATGTGGAATCCCGGCAACCCCGCCTCGTCGACGGTCGGAATGTCGGACGCGGATTCCACGCGCTTGGAATCGGTGATGGCATAGGCGCGGATGTTGCCGGCGCGCACTTGCCCGATCGAATTCGAGGTCTGGTCGACGATCAGATCGATCTGGCCGGCGACGAGATCGTTCATCGCAGGTCCGGTGCCGCGATACGGCACGTATTGCAGCTTGACGCCGGCGACGTTCTCGAAATAGAGCCCGGCGATGTGGCTTCCGGAACCGGCACCAGCGGTGCCCGCCGTCGGCGGCGCTGGCTGCGCCTTCAGCCAAGCGATGAATTCCTTCAGGGATTTCGCCGGGACCGCGTTCTTGCTGACGATGATCATCGGGTTGCTCGGCAGCAACGCGACCGGCTCGAGATCGGTGACGAGATCATAGCCGAGCTTGTAGATCGCGCCGTTGGCAACGTGGGTGCCGAGATGGCCGAAACTGATCGCGTAACCGTCAGCCGGCGAGCGCACCGCGCGGCCGACCCCGACCGATCCGCCCGCCCCTGTCACGTTCTCGACCAGGACCTGCTCGCCGAGCGAGACCTTCATGCGCTCGGCGAGAATTCTCGCCATCGCATCCGACGGGCCGCCGGCGGAGAACGGCACAATGATCGTGATGGGACGCGATGGAAAGTTTTGCGCGGCCGCGAAGCCGCCGAATGCCAACACTGCAGCCGCGGCCAGAATGATCTTTCGCATCTCATGCTCCCATCACATCCCGCCGCGCGACAGTCAGAGCTTTGCGTAGTCGATCGGCTTGTGTCGATCGAGCGTACGCGTGACCGGCGGCAGCGGATATTTAAGCCCTGTCGCACAATTGAACAGCATGACGCGATCGTTTTTCGTCACGCGGCCGTCGGCAAGGCTTTGCTGGTAGGCAGCATACGTCGCCGCCCCCTCCGGACACAACAACAAGCCCTCTTCGCGCGCCACTTCGTTGAGCGCAGCAGAAATCTTCTCATCCGGCACCGCGATCGCAAATCCCTTGCTCTCGCGGACCGCGCGAAGGATCAGAAAATCTCCGACCGCCTGCGGCACGCGAATGCCTGATGCTATGGTGTGGGCATCTTCCCAGCGCGGCGCGTGCTCGCTGCCGTTCTCGAAGGCGCGCACCATCGGCGCACAGCCCGAGGCCTGCACCGCCACCATCCGCGGGCGCTTCGAGCCGATGAAGCCGATGGCCTCGAGTTCGGCAAAAGCCTTCCACATGCCGATCAAACCGGTGCCGCCGCCAGTCGGATAGAAGATCACGTCGGGCACCTCCCAGCCGAGCTGTTCGGCGAGTTCGAGGCCCATCGTCTTCTTGCCTTCGATCCGGTACGGCTCCTTCAGCGTCGAAGTGTCGAACCAGCCGGCTTTTGCTTTGCCCTCGCCGACGATCTTGCCGCAATCGTCGATCAGGCCGTTGACGCGATAGACGGTGGCGCCCTGCAGCTCGATCTCGCTGACGTTCACTTCCGGCGTATCGGCCGGGCAGAAGATCGTGGTCTTGATGCCGCAGGAGGTGGCGTAGGCTGCGAGCGCCGCGCCCGCATTGCCGTTGGTCGGCATCGCCATGTGCTTGATGCCGAGCGCCTTGCCCATCGACACCGCCATCACGAGGCCGCGGGCCTTGAACGAACCGGTCGGCAGCCGACCTTCATCTTTTACGATGATCTCCCCGCCGCCGAGCTTCTTTGCAAGCTTCGGCAGGCGAATGAGCGGCGTCGTGACTTCGCCGAGGCTGACGATATCGGAGACTTTTCGGACCGGCAGCAATTCGCGGTAGCGCCACATGTCGGCGGGCCGTTGCGACAGCGCGTCCTTGGTTAGCGCCTTCTTCACGCCTGCGAGGTCATAGCGCACCAGCAGCGGCTTGCCGGCCTTGGAGAGGTTGTGGATCTCGTCGGCAGGATAATGATCGCCTTCCATCGCGCATTCGAGATGGGTCACGAACGTCGGACGTTCGATGGTCAGATTGTCGTTGTCTTTCACGGATTGCTCTTTCGTTTCTTGTTGGGCGCGACCGGTGGGATCACGCCTTACATATTCAGCACGCGCCCATAAGCATCCAGCACGGCTTCCTTCATCATCTCCGACAGGGTCGGATGCGGGAATATCGTGTGCATCAGTTCTTCTTCCGTGGTCTCCAGGTTCATGGCGACCACGTAGCCCTGGATCAGCTCGGTCACTTCGGCACCGATCATGTGCGCGCCAAGCAATTGCCCGGTCTTCTTGTCGAAGATCACCTTGATCAGGCCCTGATCCTCGCCGAGCGCAATCGCCTTGCCATTGCCGACGAACGGGAAGCGGCCGACGCGGATTTCGCGGCCGCCCTCTTTCGCCCGGGCCTCGGTCAGACCGACGGAAGCGATCTGCGGATGGCAATAGGTGCAGCCCGGAATGAGGTTCTTGTCTATGGCATGCGGATGCAGCCCCTTGATGGCTTCGATGCAAACCACGCCTTCATGCTCGGCCTTGTGCGCCAGCATCGGGGGACCTGCGACGTCGCCGATGGCGTAGATGCCGGGAACGTTGGTCTTGCCGTAGCCGTCGATCACGACCACGCCACGATCGGTCTTGACGCCGACCTTCTCCAGCCCGAGGCCTTCGATGTTGCCGACCACGCCGACCGCCGAGATGACCCGCTCGAACTCGACCGTCTGCGGCTTCTTGCCGTCGTCGATGGTGGCGACGACGCTGTCGGCCTTCTTCTCGAGTTTTGTGACTTTGGTGTTGCTGAGGATCTTGATGCCCTGCTTTTCAAATTGCTTGCGGGCGAGACCGGCGATTTCCGCGTCCTCAACAGGGAGGATCTGCGGCAGCACCTCGACCACAGTAACATCGGCCCCCATGGTGTGGAAGAACGAAGCGAACTCGATGCCGATCGCGCCCGAGCCCACTACCAGCAGCGATTTCGGCATCCGCTCCGGCACCATCGCCTCGAAATAGGTCCAGACCAGTTTCTTGTCGGGCTCCAGTCCCGGCAGCACGCGCGGCCGCGCGCCGGTGGCAAGGATGATATGCTTGGCCTGATAGGCACCCTCGCCCAGCGCGCCCTTCGGCGCTTCAACCTGGGACTTCTTCACCGTGACCTTGCCGGGCGCATCAATCGATGCGTCGCCCCAGATCACCGTGATCTTGTTCTTCTTCATCAGGAAGCCGACGCCGTCATTGAGGCGTTTTGAAACGCCCCGCGAGCGCGCCACCACGGCCTTGGGATCGAACGAGACTTTCTCGGCGGAAAGCCCGTAATCCTTGGCGTGCTGCATGTAATGGTAGATTTCCGCCGAGCGCAGCAGCGCCTTGGTCGGGATGCAGCCCCAGTTCAGGCAGATGCCGCCGAGATAGGATTTCTCGACGATCGCGGTCTTGAAACCGAGCTGGGCGGCGCGGATCGCGGTGACGTAGCCGCCTGGGCCGGAGCCGATGATGATGACGTCGAAGGATGTGTCGGCCATGAAGGCTCCGCTTAAACCGAAGAACAGAGGAGACCGAGCACGCGGATTGCATGCGCGATCCATGCGTGGATAAAAGTGGGAACCATCAGCCAGAACGCCATTCGAGATATCCTTGACGCGTCACGATATCCTCCGCTCGAATTATTCGCGCGCCTTCGAAAGCGGAATCCCGAATAAGGGGGCCATCTCTACATCGAGATACCGGTCCATTTCTATCTTTGTTCCGTCGTGGAGTTCAATCTCGGCCATGCATAGGCAAGAGCCATACATCTCTGCTGTCATGGCAAATTGTTCGTTTCCGTTCTCGATTACGTACTTCGCCCCAAAGTCTTGATCCGCGTTACCCCAATGCTCTCCCAGAAAGTAAGTAACTCGCTTCACGTCGTTAAAACGTCCACGCTGCCTGTGTGAATGAAGAAAGACAGACACTCCAAAAACGCGGTACTTATTTTCCTCAAACCTAGCTGGCTCAACAGGCTTGATCGTATGTACGAGCATTAGGTTATTGCGCGAGGAATACACCCGATCTCGTCTAGCAACATCCGCCTTGAGGGCCGAGTCGAGCCTTAGTGCTCCGCTTTCATTCTTGAGCACCTCGCCGCTCAGGGTGATGGTCGCGCCCTTAAGTCTCAACGATCCAAATTCGATATCCGTAGCCGACTCTATTCGTCGCAAAACTATGGTCACAATTTCCTGCAGTCTGTCGCGCAGAAGATAAACGCCACCTACAAGAACCACTGGCCAACTGAAGGGCGCAAGCGCTGTTAGTAAGTCTGCGCCCTGGGAGAGCAACGGCTTGTCAGACATTCGTCCACCAATCTGGTACGGCCAAATTAGACCATCATCATCACGGGGTTTTCGATCAGCTGCTTGAAGGCGCCGATCAGTTCGGCGCCGAGCGCGCCGTCGATGGCGCGGTGATCGCAGGACAGCGTGACGCTCATCATCTGCGCGATCTCGATCTTGCCGGCGCGCACCACGGGGCGCTCCTCGCTGGTGCCAACGGCGAGGATCGTCGCCTGCGGCGGGTTGATCACGGCGGTGAAGTGATTGATGCCGTACATGCCGAGGTTCGACACCGCGGTGGTGCCGCCCTGATATTCTTCCGGCTTCAGTTTGCGGGCGCGGGCGCGCGCCGCATAATCCTTCATCTCGGCGGAAATCGCCGACAGCGTCTTGGTTTCGGCCTTGCGGATGATCGGCGTAATCAGGCCGCCGGGCATCGCGACGGCCACGCCGATGTCGGAATGCTTGTGCTTGAGCATGCCGCCTTCGGTCCAGCTCACGTTGCAGTTGGGAATCCGCTGCAGCGCGACCGCCATCGCCTTGATGACGAAGTCGTTGACCGAGAGCTTGTAGAGCGGCTTCTTTTCCTTGTCCTTCGGTGCTGCGGCATTGATCTCCTCCCGGGCAACCAGGAGCTTGCCGATGTCGCAGTCCATCGTCAGGTAGAACACCGGCACGGTCTGCACCGATGCGGTGAGCCTTTGCGCAATCGTGCGGCGCATGCCGTCATGCGGCACGATTTCGTAGGAGCCCTCCTCGAACAAAGCGAGGATCTGCTTGTCCGACATCGACGGTGCAATGCTCGGGCCGCCCGCGGGCGCTGCAGCCGGAGCCTTCAGGCCCTTGCCGGATTTCGCGCCTTCGACGTCGCGCGCAACGACGCGGCCATGCGGGCCGGAGCCGGTGATGCGCGACAGATCGATGCTGGCGTCCTTGGCGAGACGGCGGGCGAGCGGCGACGAGAAGATGCGGGCGTGGCCGTTGCCCTGCGAAGCGGAAGCCGCCGCCTGCGGCGCCGCGGCCTGCGTCGGCCCGGTTGCCGCGGGTTTTGGCGCGGGCGCGGCGGCAGGTGCCGGTGCGGCTGCCGGTTTTGCGGCAGGCGCTTCGGCGGCCTTTGGTGCCGGCGCGGCCCCTGCTGCCTTCACGTCCTCGCCGTCGCCGGCCAGGACCGCGATGATATCGTTGACCGGCACGTCCTGCGTGCCCTCGGGCACCAGGATTTTTGCAATCGTGCCCTCGTCGACCGCTTCGACTTCCATGGTCGCCTTGTCGGTCTCGATCTCCGCGATCACGTCGCCGGATTTGACCTTGTCGCCCTCTTTCTTGAGCCACTTGGCAAGGTTGCCCTTTTCCATCGTGGGCGACAGCGCGGGCATCAAAATGTTGATCGGCATTGTCAGTGACCCTGTTGCGACCGGGGCGTGGTTGAGCCCATATCGGTCGGCCGGTTGATCTCGGCTTCGAACATGTCGACGATACGCGTCAGCGCCTCGTCTTCGGTGTAACCGCTCTCGCGCGCATAGGCGCGGGCAGCGTGGCGCGCGATATCGACCAGAAGCATGCCCCACAAGTCAGGCTCCTCGAATGCGCGCTGGAACGCGATCGAGAGCCCGCCATCGACGACGAACGCGCGCAGCACTTCGACGGCGTCCTCGCGGCCGATGACGTCGGGCGGCAACGGCTGTTCGTTGGGACCGGCCATATCGACCTACCGATAGGCAACGGCTTTGGCGGCCGCGACCACCTCGGCCACGTTGGGCAATGCGAGCTTTTCGAGGTTTGCCGCATAGGGCATCGGCACGTCCTTGCCGGAGACCCGCGCCACCGGCGCATCCAGATAGTCGAAGGCGTGCTCCATGATGCGGGCGGCGATCTCGGCGCCGACGCCAGACTGCTGCCAGCCCTCTTCCACCGTAACCGCGCGACCGGTCTTCTTCACGGATGCAATGATGGTCTCGGTGTCCATCGGGCGCAGCGTGCGCAAGTCGATCACCTCGGCCTCGATGCCCTCCTTGGCGAGTTCATCGGCAGCCTTCAGCGCATAGGTCATGCCGTTCGACCACGAGATCAGCGTCACGTCCTTGCCCGATCGCACGATCCGCGCCTTGCCGATCGGGATCACGTAATCGTCGAGTTTCGGTACCTCGCCGGTGTGGCCGTACAAAACCTCGTTTTCGAGGAAGATGACCGGGTTGGGATCGCGGATCGCAGCTTTCAAGAGGCCCTTGTAATCGGCGGCCGAGAACGGTGCGATCACCTTCAACCCCGGAATCTGCGAGTACCACGCCGAGTAATCCTGGCTGTGCTGGGCGGCGACGCGGGCGGCCGCACCGTTGGGTCCGCGGAACACGATCGAGCAGCCCATCTGGCCGCCCGACATGTACAGCGTCTTGGCCGCGGAGTTGATGATCTGGTCGATCGCCTGCATGGCGAAGTTGAACGTCATGAATTCGACGATCGGCTTCAGCCCTGACATCGCAGCACCAACGCCGACGCCGGCAAAACCGTGCTCGGTGATCGGGGTGTCGATCACGCGCCGCGCGCCAAACTCCTGTAGCAGGCCCTGTGTCACCTTGTAGGCGCCCTGATACTCGGCGACCTCTTCGCCCATCACGAACACGTCGCCGTCGCGACGCATCTCCTCGGCCATCGCATCGCGCAGCGCTTCGCGGATGGTCTGGGTGATCATCTCGGTGCCGGCAGGGACTTCCGGATCGGGCTCCGCGACGACTGCGGCCGGGGCGGATGGCGGTGCCGAAATCATCGGCTTGCCCTCGCCGACCGGCGAGCGGGATTCCTCGACTTCCTTCGCAACATTGGGCGCCGCGGCGGGCGCCTTGCCGAGATCGGCGGCGCTCTCGCCGTCGGACAAAATGGTCGCGATCGGCGTATTGACGGCGACGTCGGCGGTGCCTTCGGGGATCAATATCCTACCGAGCGTGCCCTCGTCGGTCGCCTCGACTTCCATCGTCGCCTTGTCGGTCTCGATCTCGGCGATGACATCGCCCGACTTGATCGTCTCGCCTTCCTTCTTCAGCCACTTCGCAAGGTTGCCCTTTTCCATGGTGGGCGACAGCGCAGGCATCAGCACTTGAATGGGCATATCGGCTCCCGAAATCACTCGTCAGTTGGTTCTGCGCTCGTTTGGTTGGAACGTAGCCAGAGTCGCAAAACCGGTCCCGCTTTTGCGATATATTTGTTGAATTACCTGTAGACGTCGGTCCAGAGCTCGGACGCATCGGGCTCGGGATCGCGCTGGGCGAAATCCGCCGACGCGTTGACGATCTCGCGCACCTCGGCGTCGATGGCCTTCAATTCCTGCTCGCTGACCTTGGCGGCCAACAGGCGGTTGCGAACCTGCTCGATCGGGTCCTGGTCGGTGCGGATCTTCTCGACCTCTTCGCGGGTCCGGTATTTGGCCGGGTCCGACATCGAGTGACCGCGGTAGCGGTAGGTCTGCATTTCCAGGATGAACGGCCCCTTGCCGGCGCGGCACCAGGCCACCGCCTCGTCGCCCGCGGCCTTCACGGCGCGGACGTCCATGCCGTCGATCTGCTGGCCCGGAATGTTGAAGGAAGCGCCGCGCTTGGAAAAATCGGTCAGGGCCGAGGAGCGCGTCACCGAGGTGCCCATGGCGTAGCGATTGTTCTCGATCACGTAGATCACCGGGAGCTTCCACAGCTCCGCCATGTTGAAGCTTTCGTAGACCTGGCCCTGGTTGGAAGCGCCGTCGCCGAAATAGGCGACGCTGACGAAATCATTGCCGCGGTAGCGGTTGGCGAAGGCCAGACCCGTCCCGAGCGAGACCTGGGCGCCGACGATGCCATGGCCGCCGTAGAAATTCTTTTCCATGCTGAACATGTGCATGGAGCCGCCCTTGCCCTTGGAATAGCCGCCGCGACGACCGGTGAGCTCGGCCATCACGCCGTTGGCGTCCATGCCGCAGGCCAGCATGTGGCCGTGGTCGCGGTATCCAGTTATGACCTGATCGCCCTGCTTGAGGGCCATCTGCATCCCGACCACGACAGCCTCCTGGCCGATGTAGAGATGGCAGAAGCCGCCGATTGCGCCCATGCCGTAGAGCTGGCCGGCCTTTTCCTCAAAGCGCCGGATCAGCAGCATATCCCGCAGCGCCGCCAGTTCCTGTGCCTTGGTGAATTCCGGTGGGGATGCGTTTGCCTTTTGCCCTGATTCCTTTTCGACGCTTTTCTTGGGTGCGGCCATGGCAAATCCGGATGAGAGAGACGATCAGCCCTCTCTAACCCAAGTCAAACCGGCGTGAAAGGATTGCGTGCGCTGGAGAAAATATTGCTATGCCGCACTGCAGCGCGGCGCGACATTTTCGAAATCGATTTCGCGTTTTTTTGAAATTTGCGGACCAGCGTGCGGACGTCAAGCCAACGACGACGGTGTCCATGACACCGGTTTGACAATCAGTTCGGCTTGATGGTTCGGATCAGGTCCCGCGGATTGGCGTAGTCGAGCTGGAAGCGCGCGCGCTCGTCCAGCATATCAGGATCGACCCGGTTGGACCGCAACAGCGAAACCCGCTGCTCGCCCTGCGCCCGCTCCCGCTTCAGCCGCGCCAGCTCCGAGGTCAGCGCGACGATCTCCTGATCGAGTTCCTGGCGCGCGTTCAGCCCGTATTTGCCGGTATAGGCGTTGACACCGAAATAGCCGACCATCAGCGCCGCCATCGTGTAGAGGGCGAGGCCTGTCAGAATGGATTTTAGGCGCGTGCGGGAGACCATGGCGCTAAGATGCGACGGTCGGGTTAATGGAATCCTAAGACGGCGGGTGTGAGCGACGAGGACCCCGCCCTCTTCCCGTCATTGCCTGCGACAAACGCGAAGCGTTTGCGCAAGGGAGCGACAGCGACGACTTGTCCGCCGTAGCTCGAAGAGCGAAGGCGGAAGCAATCCATCTTTCGGTTATGCCGCGCTATGGATTGCTTCGCTTCGCTCGCAATGACGGCGAGAGAGCGGTTACTTGTTCTGCTTCTCGATGAACGCCGCGAAGGCATCGATATATTGCTGCAGCACCTTCTGCACCGCTTCCTTGGTGAGCTGGCCCTTGTCGTCGAAAGCGTCGCCGACACCGTTGAGATAGATTTCGGGCTGGCCGAGGATCGGGCCGGCAATACCCGGCAGGATGTTCTGCAAATGCTTGGCCGCGTTGACGCCGCCGAGCGCGCCCGGGGAATTGCTGATGATGCCAACGGGCTTGCCGAGGAACGAGCTCTTGCCATAGGGACGCGAGCCGACATCGATGGCGTTCTTCAATACGCCGGGGATCGAGCGGTTGTATTCCGGCGTCACGAACAGCACGCCGTTCGATTTCTGCAGCTTCTCGCGGAACGCCAGCCAGTCGGCCGGGGGTGCGGCTTCCAGATCCTGGTTGAAGAAGGAAATATCGCCGAGCGTCGTGACGTCGAGCTTCAGCGAAGCCGGCGCCAGTTTTGCGAGCGCGTTGGCGACCTTGAGCGAAAAGCTCTCTTTGCGAAGACTGCCGACGATGGTGACGATGGTATGGGTGGCCATTGGATATCCCTTGTGAAGCAAAAGCGCCGGGCGCACTTAAGCCAGATCGACAAAAAGATGCAAGTGCATCAACTTATCTTTATGACCGGCTCGGGAGAATTCCCTGCTCCCCATACAAAAAACAGGCCGCCTGAAGGGCGGCCTGTTCGCGCAGATAAACACGGGCAGGTCAGCCCTTGCTCGGGTTGATCAGGAATTTCTCGCCGGTGGAGCGCTTGTTGTAGATCGCGATGTTGGAGAGCTGCAGCGTCTCCTGCAACGACACCACTTGCGTGTAATGGCTGGCAAAGGTGGTCTTGAGTTCGGACGCGACGCGCTGGCGCAGCCGGCCGATTTCGGCGGGGCCGATCTTCTGCAGGAACGGCGTCAGGAGCCAGCCGCCGACGCCCCAGGTCAGGCCGAACGCCCGGCTCAATTCGGTCGGACGGTTATCGAGGCTGCCGTAGATGTAGACCTGCTTGTATACGTTCGAGCCGTAGCGGCTGTATTCCTTGGCGGTCTTGTTGGCTGCGATCTCCATGCAGGTGAGGATCTGCCCCGCGAGCTTGCCGCCGCCGATGGCGTCGAACGCAATCGTTGCGCCGGTTTCCACCAGCGCGTTGGTCAGATCGTCCATGAAGCTATCTGCGGTGGAATCGACGACATGTTTGGCGCCGATCTTGTGCAGGATATCCGCCTGCTCCTTGCTGCGCACGATGTTGACGAGGCCGATGCCGTCCTTGATGCAGATCTTGTTGAGCATCTGCCCGAGGTTCGACGCGGCTGCGGTGTGCACCAGCGCCTTGTGATTTTCGCGCCGCATGGTCTCGGTCATGCCGAGCGCGGTCAGCGGGTTGACGAACCATGACGCGCCGTCGGCCGGCGTGGTGCCTGATGGCAGCTCCATGACGTCCCGCACCTTCATGGTGCGATACTGGGAGTACATCGCGCCGCCGATCATCGAGACAGTCTTGCCCATCAGCGCCTTGGCGGCATCCGAGGATCCGGTCCTGATCACGACGCCGGCGCCTTCATTGCCCACCGGGAGCGACTGATCGAGCCGCGCCGCCATCATCCGCAGGGCGGCTTCCGGCATTTTTGCGGTGACCACGGGAGCGTCCGTGCTGCCTGAAACCTTGGCGGTCGACATGTCGGCCGGGCCGATCAGGAGTCCGAGATCGGACGGGTTGATCGGCGTCGCCTCGACGCGGACCACGACTTCGTCGTCGGCCGGCTCAGGCGTCGGGATATCCACCAGCGACAGTTCGAGTTCGCCGCTCTTCTTGAGCAGCGAACGCAGTTGCAGCCCGCTATTGCCGTCGCTCATCGCACGTCTCCCCCGATTGTGTTGGTTATATCTGGATACGCTGACGCGTTACGCCAGAGCCTTCAACGCCGCCTTCCCTGCATATTTCGCCTGCTCGCCGAGCTGCTGCTCGATGCGCAGCAGCTGGTTGTACTTGGCGGTGCGGTCGGAGCGCGCGAGCGAGCCGGTTTTGATCTGGCCGCAATTGGTGGCGACCGCGAGATCGGCGATGGTGGAGTCCTCGGTCTCGCCCGAACGGTGCGACATCACGGAGGTGTAGCCGTATTTGTGCGCCAGTTCGACGGCGGCGAGCGTTTCCGTCAGCGTGCCGATCTGGTTGACCTTGATCAGGATCGAATTGGCGCGGCCGTTCTTGATGCCGTCGGCAAGCCGCGTGACGTTGGTGACGAACAGGTCGTCGCCGACGAGCTGGCACTTCTTGCCGATCAAATCGGTCAATTCCTTCCAGCCATCCATGTCGTCCTCGGACATGCCGTCCTCGATCGAGACGATCGGATAACGCGAGACGAGATCGGCGAGATATTTCGCCTGCTCGGAGCGCGAGCGCGTCTTGTTCTCGCCGCTATAGACGTAAGCGCCGTCCTTGAAGAACTCGGTTGCCGCGCAATCGAGGCCAAGCATCACGTCGCTGCCCGCCTTGTAACCGGCCTTTCCAATTGCGCTCACCACGAATTCGAGCGCGGCGTCTGCCGACGGCAGGTTCGGCGCAAAGCCGCCCTCGTCGCCGACATTGGTGTTGTGGCCGGCCTTTTTCAGCTCGCCCCGCAGCGTGTGGAAGATTTCCGAGCCGCAGCGCAGCGCTTCGGCGAAGCTCGCAGCGCCCACCGGCAGGATCATGAATTCCTGGAAGTCGATCGGATTATCGGCATGCGCGCCGCCGTTGATGATGTTCATCATCGGCACCGGCAGCGTCCGCGCCGAGGTGCCGCCGACATAGCGATAGAGCGGCATGTCGAAGGATTCGGCCGCCGCCTTGGCGCAGGCCAGCGAGACGCCGAGGATGGCGTTGGCGCCGAGCCGGCTCTTGTTAGGTGTACCGTCGAGATCGATCATGATCTGGTCGATCTGCACTTGTTCCTCGACGGCCTGATCGCTCAGCGCCTCGAAGATTTCGCCGTTGACCGCCTCGACCGCCTTCTGCACGCCCTTGCCGAGATAGCGCTTCTTGTCGCCGTCCCGCAGCTCGACCGCCTCGTGGGCGCCGGTCGAAGCACCCGATGGCACCGCCGCGCGGCCGATCGAGCCGTCTTCCAGCACCACATCGACTTCAACGGTGGGATTGCCCCGGCTATCGAGAATTTCGCGGCCAATGATGTCGACGATGGCGGTCATGTCTTGCACTTTCCTGGGATGGTGGGTCAGGTTTCGGGGGCGTCTTACACGGCAAGCAAGCAAATGTGAACGCTTCGGCTGTGGCCTTTTCCGAACTATGGAGGCGGGTCAGGATAGACTGCTTCAAGGTTGATCTCAGCGTCCAAACCTTCACGTTCACAAGTCGGGGTAACGCAATGAATCGCCGCAAGTTTCTTGGAACCGCCGCCGCTGGAATCCTCGCTGCGCCCGCCCTCCTGCGCCACGCGAACGCCCAGGAAGGTCCGTTCCGCGTCAAATACTATCCGGTCACCTCAGGCATGGGCTCGCGCGACACCACCCCCGCTCCCGATGGCTCGATCTGGTTCTGCGGCCAGCGCAACGGCACGCTGGGCCGCCTCGATCCGCGCGACGGGTCCTACAAACTGGTCGATCTCGGCAAGGGCGCGGCGCCCCATGGCGTCATCATCGGTCCCGATGGCGCGCCCTGGGTGACCGAGGGCGGACAGAACGCGATCGCGCGCGTCGATCCCGGTGATCACAAGGTGACGCTGTTCCGCCTGCCCGAAAATGAGACTTACGCCAACCTCAACACCGCCGTGTTCGACAGAGGCGGCATCTACTGGTTCACCGGCCAATCCGGCATTTACGGCCGGCTCGACCCGAAATCGGGCGACATGGCCGTGTTCAAGTCGCCGCGCGGGCGCGGCACCTACGGCATGACGGTCACGCCGAAGGGCGATATCTGGTACGCCTCGCTCGCAGGCAACCACATCGCCAAAATCGACACCGCTACCGGCAATGCGACCGTGGTCGAGCCGCCGACGCCGAATCAGGGTGCACGGCGGGTGTGGTCGGATTCGAAGGGTCGCATCTGGGTCAGCGAGTGGAACAGCGGCAATGTGTCGGTTCACGATCCCGCCGACGGCTCCTGGAAGGCCTGGAAGCTGCCCGGCAGCAATCCGCGCACCTATGCCGTCTATGTCGACGACAAGGACAAGGTCTGGGTCACCGATTTCGGGGCGAATGCGATCGTGCGCTTCGATCCCGTGACGGAAAAGTTCAACGCGTTCCCGAGCGACAAATCGGGCGCGAATGTGCGCCAGCTCGACGGCCGGCCCGGCGAAACCTGGGGCGGCGAATCCGGCAATGACCGCCTCGTCGTGATTCAGACGGTCGCGCCTGCGTGAGATCGTTCGCCGTCCTGCTGCTGTTGTCCCTTCTCCTGCCCGCTTCCTCCGCCGCGGAGGAAGACGGCGCGCGGGCGTTCACGCCCTGCCGCGCCTGCCACAGCCTCGATCCCGCAGAGCGCGGCCTGCCCGGCCCCAATCTTTCAGGCCTGATCGGCCGCGCCGTCGGCGGAGCCGCGGAATTCGACTATTCGCCGGTGCTGCGCAAGGCGCGCGAAGACGGGCTGCGCTGGGATGCAAAGCGCCTGGAGACCTTCCTCGCCGATCCCGCTGCGATGTTTCCGGGGTTGTGGATGTCGATCCGCGGGATCGAGGATGCCGCCGAACGGCAGGCGCTGGTGCGGTTTCTGGAAGATCCTGCCTCGCGCTAGCGGTTGACGGCCACGCTGGTTGCGTCCATGTCAGCCATCGCAAAGGACGATCATGATGGCCAAAAAATCTTTGAATAAATCATTGCAGCTCGGTCGCGCCGTGGAATGGCCGGACAGCCCTGAAAAGGCGCAGCTCGACCGCGTGCCCAATCCGCAAGCGGATACCAATTATCTGGTTCGTTTCACCGCGCCGGAATTCACCTCGATCTGCCCGGTGACGGGCCAGCCTGATTTCGCGCATCTTGTGATCGACTATGTGCCGGGCCAGTGGCTCCTGGAATCCAAATCGCTGAAACTCTATGTCGCGAGCTTCCGCAATCACGGCGCGTTCCACGAGGATTGCACGGTGATGATCGGCAAGCGGATTGCCGCCGAGATCAAGCCGAAATGGCTTCGCATCGGCGGCTACTGGTATCCGCGCGGCGGCATTCCGATCGACGTGTTCTGGCAGACCGGCAAACTGCCCAAGGGCATGTGGGTGCCCGACCAGGGCGTCGCGCCCTATCGCGGGCGCGGGTAAGCACGCAACAATCAGCAGCGTGCACTCGCAGCGGACCTCCGAGAACTGTTTAAGCTCGAGGGGCCGAAAGGTAAGACGCGCTGCCACGATCCACATATTCGTTCAAGCACACGCAGGAAAGTCGTATAGTGCAATCTAATCTTTTCTAATTGCGACAAAGGGAGGAAGGCCATGCGGAAGTCTCTCCTCGGGTTTACCATCGCGGCTATTGCCCTATCGACATCTCAGCCGCTGTTTGCGCAAGATGATGTGGATCAGCAGCTTGGTAGCGTGCACTTCAAAACCTCTTGCAACGACGTGGCGCAGCGCCGCTTCGATCGCGCGATGCGCTATCAGCACTCTTTTTGGTACGTCAACGCCAAAGAAATCTTTGACGAAGTCATCAAGGCCGACCCCACATGCGCTATGGCATATTGGGGCATCGCGCTTACACTGATGGACAACCCGCATGCAGCAATCCCGCGGCCGAACCTCGCGCCCGGCCTTGCCGCCATCACGACGGCCAAGGAAATCGGGGCCAAGACCGAGCGCGAACGCGACTATATCGACGCGCTTATGGTGATGTACACGGATTACGACAAAGTTCCGCACGCCCAGCGCATGCGCGCCTTGCGCGATGCCCAAGCGCAAGTCGCAGCGAAATATCAAGATGACGACGAGGCCCAGATCGCCTACGCGATTACGCTCAACACCTCGGCGGACCTGAATGACAAGACCTATGCGCAGCAGGCCAAGGGCGCCGCAATTCTGGAGCCAATGTCGGTACGGCTGCCGAAGCATCCAGGCGTAACGCACTACCTGATCCATCTCTATGATTATCCGGCAACCGCGCAAAAAGGCCTCGACGCCGCCAACCGCTACGCCAAGATCGCGCCGGCCGCGCCGCACGCCCAGCACATGCCGTCGCACATTTACACCCGCGTCGGGTACTGGAAGGAATCGATCGACTCCAACGTCGCCTCCGTAAAGGCAGCCAAGACCGAGAAGTCGGTCGGCAATTATCTGCACGCCCAGGATTATATGGTTTATGCCCACCTTCAGCTTGCCCAGGACCAGCAGGCGCGCGCCGTCATCGACGACATGGCAAGGGAGACCGACTTCAAGGCCACGGTCGCGGCCGCCGACTACGCGCTGGCGGCTTCGCCGGCCCGCTATGCGATCGAGCGCGGTGACTGGGATGCCGCCTCGCAACTGCCCGTCAGGCCGAGCGGCTTGAACTTCGCGATGGCAACCTCACACTTCGCCCGTGCCATCGGCGCCGCACGCTCTGGCAAGCCCGAAGCCGCCAAGGCCGACGTCCAAAAGCTCGCAGAATTGCGCGACAAGTTGCGCGAAGCCAAGGATAATTATTGGTCGGAGATCGTCGACGTCCAGCGTCAGGTGGCTGCTGCCTGGGTGCTTCACGCGGAGGGCAAATACGATGAAGCTCTCAAGGCCATGAGCGCTGCAGCGGACGCTGAGGACAAGACCGAAAAGCATGTGATCACGCCAGGCCCGCTGGCGCCGGCGCGCGAGCTTTACGGCTTCATGCTGCTCGATCGCAACCTGGCCAAGGAGGCGCTTGCGGCCTTCGAGGCCACCAAGGCCAAGGAGCCGAACCGCTTCCAAGCTTACGCAGGCTCCGCCAAGGCCGCTGACACGCTCGGTGACAAGGCTGCGGCGCGACAGAGCTATCAACAACTCATGGCGCTGACGGCAAACGCCGACGCGGAGCGGCCGGAACTGGCGGCGGCGAAGAAGTATCTCGCCAGCAACTAGTCCAACCAGAAACTGGAACGGTGGTGCAATGAGGGTGGGTCGTGTCGCCATTGTCGCAGCGTCGCTGGGAAGTATCCTGGCGGCGGTGCTGGCATGGTCCGGTCTGCCACGGCACACGGCCGCAACTGCGACCGCGCCGGTATGGACCGAGATAGCCTGGCCCTTCCCCAACGATCCGTGGGGCAAAGGAAAGGCGTTCCGCTGCAGGGCTGCGGACTGTGGTGCCGAAGTGAACGTTTATCTGCGCGCCAAGATTGGCTTTTGCAATTGCACGACTGGCGTAGCCGATGACGATGATGTGGACCGCATGGGAGATATTGTTCTCGTCGGCGAAGCCTCGCCGCTCGGCACCAGTCGTCCAGTCAGAATTGCGTCGATGGAAGGTCGCAGCCGCGCTTACACGCTCAACGCTCGTAATCCGCCTGGCAAGACGGCGATATCGGTCGTTTTTAGGGAACGCTGCGATATGATCGCAGCGACGGCTGTACTCGGTCACGACCGGCCGGTAGCTATCGAGCCCAGCGTGATCGAGTTCCTCAATGGCAGCACTGTGATGCGCTGGGCCGAGATCACGCTTGGCCTCTAATACCTCGAGAAGGCAAAGCTCGACCGCCTGCCCAATCCGCAAGCCGGCACCAATTCTCTGGCCTGCTTCACCGCGCCGGAATTCACTTCGATATGCCATGTCGCGGGCACGGTCTTGATCGGCAAGCAGATTGCCGCCGAGATCAAGCCGAAATGGCTTCGCATCGGCGGCTACTGGTATCCGCGCGGCGGCATTCCGATCGACGTGTTCTGACAGACCGGCAAATTGCAAGGGCATGTGGATGCCCGACCAAGGCGTCGCGCCCTATCGCGGGCGGGGATGAACCATCGCATGTCCCGGCCCTCGGATCCGGTCGGCACTTCGCAAAAGCGCCAGTGGCGGATCAGAGGTCAGGATCGAACCAGAAGTTGTCGGGTAGATCAGTTAGATCATCAGTGACGCTGGCTGCGCCCGTGAAATCCTCGTCTCGAAAGTACAGGCTGCGGGTAATCAGGACCGGGGCGCCGACGGAGACCGCTGCAACCAGCCCGTTGCGAGAGTCCTCGATGGCCAGGCAAGACGCGGCAGGCAGACCGAGAGCGTCGAGAGCCGCATGATAGGCGTCCGCTTCCGGCTTTTTGTTGGGCACGTCGTCCCCGGCAACGATCACATCGAAATTCTGCTTCCAGTCTGGTCCCAGATTTCGGCTCAACAATGCGCCAATATTGTCCCGCGACGTGGTCGTAACGATCGCCAGCCGTAATCGCCCATCGCGGGCTCGAAGGATCAGGTCGGCTACTCCCGGTCGCAGTCCGCAAGCGCCGCTGCCAACCAGTTCCGCATATCTGCGCGTCTTGAAGCGGTGCAGCTCGTTGATGCGGCTATCTGACAGATCGAAGCTATCCTCGGGCAGCGACTCCACAAAATACCGGATCCGCTCTTTTCCACCTGCGATCCGCAGCAGCCTGCCGTAAGTTGCGACATCCCAGTTCCACGGCAGATCGAAATAGCTGAAAGCTTCATTGAATGCGCGTCGATGAAATTCCTCGGTCTCCGCCATGGTTCCGTCGACGTCGAACATGATCGCCCTGAATCGATTCAAGTTGGCCTCGCTCCCATGCTGCACAAGCGTCCTCGGAGATCGGCCGCGCTAGCGCCGACCATCACCGCGACTCCCGACAGGCGAAGCCGAGGCATCCAGTCGCGGCGTGGCTTCCGGCGAAACATCCATGCCCGATGCCCGTTCGAAGATCGCGAAGCGAAATTGACCCACGCGCCCTGGAATTGCGACTTTGAAATTCTAATGGACAGCAAAATTTTTTCTTATGCTTGTTCAGCGCTTCGCGCTCAACCTGCATCAGTGATCGAATCCAATGCGGAAACGCGCGGGGTTGGCACGCTTTCGACGGTTCGCGGCGGGCAGCTCAATGCCCGCTCAGCACCAGCGTCTTGACCGGCAGCAGCAGGGCCTGAATCCGCAGCAGCATCGCGTGCACGATTCCGGTGGCATCGACGACGTGCAACGCGAAGCTCTTGAACGCGCTGAGCTGCCCCGAGGCAATGCGGTCGTGGTTGCTGGTATAGGCATTGGCAACGCAACTGCTGCCGGGCGTCACGCCCTCCAGCCCGCCCTTGTAGAGCGGCTCCATATAGACGAGGACCGTGCCCGGGCGCACGGTGTTCTGCGCGTCGATCAATTGCTCGCCGCCCCTGAACTGGCCTGCCGCGATGTAATCCTGGACGCCCGTTATCACCATCGGAATGATGGTCCAGGGCTTTGAGATGCAGGTGGCTTCGGCGACCATTCCGACCTTCATGACCTGCGCTTCGATTTGCCCAAACCCCGCCACCAGCGCGCGCCGTCCGGCGCCCTCGGGAATCAGGATACCGGCCGACCGTATCATCGGATTGACGACATCGCCCGGCCGCAGCAGGAATTGTTCGACGCGGCCATCGAAGCCGGCGCGGACAAAGGTCTTGTCCAGATCAACCTGCGCTTCCGCCAGCGCTGCCTCGGCACTTGCCTTCTCGGCCGGCAAAAGCGCGCTCACGCGCACCGAGGCGGACTGCTTGGCGGCGGTCGCGGCATCGACGGAGCCCTGACGGCCGGCAACGGCCACTTCGAGTTTCTCGATATCCCGCTGCGGCACGATGCCCGGATTGCGTTTCTGCAACTCGCGCTTCACATCCAGTTCGTCGTTCGCTTGCTGCAGCGCGCCCTTGGCCTCCTGAAGCTGGCCTTCCGCCTTCAGGATATCGGCCTCCGCTGCCAGCTTGGCGGCGTCGATCTCGGCGATCTTGCGCCTGGCCGTTTCCAGCGACGCCTGCTGCTTTGAATTGTCTAGCCTGAAGATCACATCGCCCTTCTTGACGGGGGCACTCAATTCAACGTGCACCTCCGCCACCCGGCCGTTGGTTTCGGGAAGAATAGGTACGGTGCGATAGAACAACGTCGCGGTCGACGTCGACGGGTGATAGTAGAAGATCATCGTGATCAGGGCGACCGTGAGCATCAGGCAGGCGATGATGCCAAATCGCAGTTCGAACCAGACCGAAAAGAGCGTGATCTCCTTGCCGATCCGCTTGCCCTGCCGGTAGCGGCGGTAGAGGTAGTCCGGAAATATCGTCAGCAGCGAGCAGAGGAGCAGTTCAAGCATGGCCGTGCACCTCGCTCTTGGCGCCACCGGCCTTCTCGATGCGGGCCTTGGCCTCGTCAGTTGCGGCAGCGTGCGCAGCCTTCTCGACTGGGGGCTCGGTTGAGTCCTGTTCAGGCGGCACGCCCGCCATCTTTTCGACCGATCCGGCGATCCTGCGCAGCGGCGTGCCGAAGTCCGGCAGATCAATCATGGCAAGAAGCAAACCGGCTATCCAAAACAGGTGGATGTGGGTGAAAAGCGCGAGCAACCCCAGAACCGCCACGATCTCGAACTGCAGCTTCTGCGATTTGTGCGCCATTCGCTCCGGCAGCGTGTGCAGATGCAGATAGATGTTGCCGACGGCCAAAATGGCGAGAAGAAGGAAAATGCCGACCGCAATCATCAGCACATCGCTCTCACCCGGGGCGGCGATGAATCCCGGCAGATGATGGGGCGCGGCGGGATGAAGTGACTCGGTCACGGCAATCCTCTCGTTCGCAATGGACATCAACGCAATGGGTCACGCGACCGGTTCGATCTTTTCACACTGTGAAAACTTGGCAAGCACTAAGGCGCGGCGTGCTGCAGCGCGGGCGAGGTTGACTTCAGCTCCATTTTCTTGAACCGAGTGGCTCCTGCGACCGACCACCGCACATGCAAAATGCCTTCTCCGCCATTCTCGGGCTGATTGCCCCGGTTTTTCTCGCCGCAACGATCTCGAACGCAACAGCCGCACCGCCGGCACGGACGGCAGAGGATCGCTACATCGTCGCGCGAGACGCGGCCATCGAGAAAATCTCCGCCATCTACGATGCCCGCAATTCGGATGACGCGGCGCGAAAAGTGGAGGAAGCCGCGACTGCCGACCTCGGCGCGCAGATGCGCGCTATTCTCAATGAGTCCGCACGCGGTCTGCGGCAGGCCAGCTAGGTTGCCGCCGCGTCCGCCGGCCGCGTCTGGCGCAGCAGCTTCGCGCAGGCAAAGCCGAGCGCGATCATGACGGCTGCTGCGGCAAGCAAGGTCGGGACCTTGCCGGCATGCTGGATACCGAAACCATAGGCGATCGGGCCGATGGTCTGGCCCATGAAGAAAAAGAACGCGTGCAGCGACAGCGCGGTCGCGCGCGCCTCCGCCGATAATTCGCTGGCGAAGACCTGCAGACTGCCGTGGATCATGTAGAACCCCCAGCCCATAAAAATCAGGCTGAGCGTTTGCAGCCTCCATTCCGGCCCGATGGCCACCGCGATGAGCTGCACGCCGACCATGGCCGCACCGCCGATCATCATCCCGTTGACGCCGATCCTCGGCAAGAGCCGCGACACCGTCATGGTGTAGAACAGGCCGCCGACGGCGAAGCCGGCGATGACGATGCCGGCGATCGACAGCGAGGTTTCACCGAGTTCGAACAGGAAGGATGCGAGGAACGGAAACAGTCCGAGCACGCAGCAGCCTTCGATGAACACGGCCCCGTAGCAGATGCGCGCATTCGGGTTCGTGAAAATCGTGCGATAGCCTTGCATGAGGGCTGACAGGCCTGTGCGCGGCGGACGCGTCAGCGCGGCACCGCGAAACCCGGCCGCCACCGCGATCGAAGCCAGCACCACAAGAACGCCGAGCACGGCGAGCACGCCGCGCCAGCCGAGGAAGTCGCCGATCAGGCCGGACGCGGAGGCCCCCAGCAGATTTCCCGTCATCGCGCCCGCCAGCGTGCGACCGATCGCGACCTGGCGTTTTTCCGGGCCGACGAGATCGCTGGTCAGGCTGAGTGAGACCGGAAATACGCCGCCGGAGCCGATGCCGGCGAGAATGCGGCTTGCGAACAGCAGCGGGAACGAGGTCGCCATCGCGCCGAGAATGTTGGCAAGCCCGAGCAGCACCAGGCAGACGATCATCAGCCGCGCCTTGCCGAACATGTCGGCCATGGCGCCGAGCACCGGCTGGATGATGGCAAAGGTAAAGGCGAAGGCGGCGGCGAAACTGGCGGCGGTGGCGATGCTGACGGAAAAATCCTCGGCCACGTGCGGCAGCACCGGATCGAGCGCGCGGGCGGACAGGGCTGCAGAAAAGGTCGCGAGTGCGATGATGTTGAGCGCCGGCGGCATGCCGCTGCTGGCGGTCACGGCGAAGCGTTCTTGGCCAGCGCGTCGAATTCCATCAGCCGCTTCACCAACGCTTCGAACTCGCGCAGCGGCACCATGTTGGGTCCGTCCGACGGCGCGCGATCGGGATCGGGATGGGTTTCGATAAACACGCCGGCGACGCCGACGGCCACGGCCGCACGCGCGAGCACGGGCACGAATTCGCGCTGGCCCCCGGATGAGGTGCCCTTCCCGCCCGGCTGCTGCACCGAATGGGTGGCGTCGAAAATAACCGGCGCCCCCGTCGTCTGCGCCATGATCGGCAGCGCACGCATATCAGACACCAGCGTGTTGTAACCGAACGAGGCGCCGCGTTCGGTCACCAGCACATTTGGATTGCCACCGCCGGTGATCTTGCTGACTACGTTCGTCATTTCCCACGGCGCGAGGAACTGGCCCTTTTTTACGTTGACGACCTTGCCGGTCGCGGCGGCCGCGAGCAGCAGATCCGTCTGACGGCACAGGAACGCCGGAATCTGCAACACGTCGACCGCTTGCGCGGCTTCCGCGCATTGGGCGGCCTCATGGACGTCGGTCAGCACGGGCAGTCCGAGGGAAGAACGTATCTCGGCGAAGATCGGCAGCGCCTGCGTGAGCCCGATGCCGCGCGCGGCAGAGCCACTGGTGCGGTTGGCCTTGTCGAAAGAGGTCTTGTAGACGAGGCCGACCTTGAGCCGGCCGGCGATCTCTTTCAGTGCGGAAGCCACCTCAAGCGCATGCGCGCGGCTCTCGAGCTGGCACGGCCCGGCAATGATCGAAATCGGCAGGTCGTTGCCAAATTTGACCGGGCCGACCGAGACGACCGGGGCTGCATCTACTTTCGCGTTCAAGGGATTTTCCTTCGTGTTGGCGCGGACCATGCCGGTCCGCGCTTCCAGGATCAACCCCGTTTATCCCCGAATATCAGGGTTGCGCCGCCGCCCTATTTTACCGCGGAGAACGCCGTCGGCACCAGCAATTGGCTGACGATGTTGTCGATGATCTGGCCATCCTCCTCGCTCTTGGCGCGGCCGGCGATCCAGTCGGGGTCGGACTGAAATGCGGTCCATTTCTTCTCGCGATCGGCCAGCGAGTCCCACGCGACGAAATAGGTCAGTTCTTGGTTGGAGGTGCCAATCAGCGTGGTGAAGAAGCCGGCCTGCTTGATGCCGTGCTTGTCCCACAGTTTCAGCGTCAGCGTATCGAAGCGCTTCATCAGCGCCGGCAGGCGCCCCGGCAGGCAGCGATAAACGCGCATTTCCATGATCATCGACTTTGCTCCCAAGGTTATTGTTCTTGCGGAAGCGGTTTGTCGCAACAATTGGCGCGTTCGTCAAAGGTGTAGCGGCAGGGCAGTCGTAGGGTGGGCAAAGGAGCGAAGCGACGTGCCCACCATTCCATCCAACATGCGGTGAGATGGTGGGCACGCTGCGCTTTGCCCACCCTACAAAGTTCTACACCAGCCGGCTCTGCACCACTGCCGCCTGAATGAACGACGCAAACAGCGGATGCGGTTCGAACGGCCGCGACTTCAGCTCGGGGTGGAATTGCACGCCGATGAACCAGGGATGGTCCTCGTATTCGACGATCTCCGGCAGCACGCCGTCGGGCGACAGGCCTGAGAAGCGCAGGCCGTGCTGCTCGAGCCGGTCTTTATACGCGGTGTTGACCTCATAGCGGTGGCGGTGACGCTCCGAGATTTCGGTCGCGCCGCCATAGACTGCCGACACCCGGCTGCCGCGCTTCAGCGCTGCAGGATACGCGCCGAGCCGCATGGTGCCGCCGAGGTCGCCGGATTTCGAGCGTTTCTCCAGTTCGTTGCCGCGCAGCCATTCCGTCATCAGGCCGACCAGCGGCTCCTTGGTCGGGCCGAACTCGGTGGAGTTCGCCTCTTCGATGCCGACGAGATTGCGCGCGGCTTCGATTACCGCCATCTGCATGCCGAAGCAGATGCCGAAATACGGCACGTCGCGGACGCGCGCGAACTGCGCTGCGCGGATCTTGCCTTCCGCGCCGCGCTGGCCGAATCCGCCGGGCACCAGGATGCCGTTGACGTGTTCGAGGAACGGCGCCGGATCCTCGTTCTCGAATACCTCGCTCTCGATCCAGTCGAGATTGACCTTCACCTTGTTGGCGATACCGCCATGGGAGAGCGCCTCGATCAGCGATTTATAGGCGTCTTTCATGCCGGTGTACTTGCCGACGATGGCAATGGTCACCGCGCCTTCCGGGTTGCGCACGCGTTCGTTGATGACGTTCCAGCTCTGCAGCGCCGGCGGAATTTTCGGCGCGATGCCGAACGCGGCCAGCACCTCGTCGTCGAGGCCGGCAGCGTGATAAGCCTCCGGCACGGCGTAGATGTTGTCGACGTCCCTCGCCTCGATCACGGCGCTTTCGCGCACGTTGCAAAACAGGCCGAGCTTGCGGCGCTCTTCCTTCGGGATCTCGCGATCGGTGCGGCACAGCAAAATATCCGGCTGGATGCCGATTGAGCGCAGTTCCTTCACCGAGTGCTGGGTTGGTTTTGTCTTCAGCTCGCCTGCGCTCGGAATAAACGGCAGCAGCGTCAAGTGAATGTAGACCGCGTGCTCGCGCGGCAGTTCGTTCTTGAGCTGACGAATCGCTTCGAAGAACGGCAGGCCTTCGATGTCGCCGACGGTGCCGCCGATCTCAACCAGCACGAAATCGTATTCGTCGTTGCCGGAGAGAACGAATTCCTTGATCGCGTTGGTGACGTGGGGAACGACTTGAATCGTCGCGCCGAGATAATCGCCGCGGCGCTCCTTGGTGATGATGTCCTGATAGATGCGCCCGGTGGTGATGTTGTCGGCCTTGGTGGCCGGCCGCCCGGTGAAGCGCTCGTAGTGGCCGAGATCGAGATCGGTCTCGGCGCCGTCGTCGGTCACGAACACTTCGCCGTGCTGATACGGCGACATCGTTCCGGGATCGAGGTTGAGATAGGGGTCGAGTTTGCGGAGTCGGACCTTGTACCCGCGAGCCTGCAGCAGGGCACCGAGTGCCGCCGAAGCCAGGCCCTTTCCGAGCGAAGAAACCACGCCGCCGGTGATGAATATGTACCGCGCCATGGGACTCAACCTTTAAGGCCACCGCCCCGATTCGCCAAAACGAATCGCATCTGCGGGCGAACATTTCGCCGGGCTGTGGGTGACGTGAAATTTAGAGCGATATCAGAGCATTGATGGGAAGTTCTAATGCAGGACGGTAGAGGCCGTCCTGCATAGCCACCCTGCTTTATTGCGAACGCGGCGCCTGCGGACCCGACGGTGCCGGCTGACCCTGCTGTTCATCCACCTTCTTGAGCGTATCGAGCACGCCGCCGGAGGTCGGCGGAGCAACCGGCGTTGCGCCACCCGGCTGGGACTGCGTCGCCGGGGTGCCGAGGATCGAAGCCGGCTTGCGGTCGACGCCGGCGAGCCAGGCCAGCGTCATGCTGGTCAGGAAGAAAAGCCCCGCCAGGATCGCGGTCGTCCGCGTCAAGAGGTTGGCGGTGCCACGGCTCGACATGAAGCCGGCACCGCCGCCCATGCCGAGGCCGCCGCCTTCGGATTTCTGCAGCAGCACGGCGCCGATCAGCACCGAGACGATGATGAGGTGAACGACGATAATGACGGTCTGCATCTTAAAAACCTTCCGTCACAAGCGAAGGGCGCCGGTCTTCGGCTGCACCAAGAGCTTGCGGGTTTTCCTGAAGTTGCGCGGTGTTACACGATCGGACGGGGCATTGTCACCCCCAACCGCAGCCCCGGAGATAATTGCCGCAGGGGTGATGGCAAGGCTGTCCCCAGCTCCCGGCCGACTTCGAATCCGGACTTGAGCCTGAGACAATTTCTCTTATAATAGACAAATGTATACTATAGTAGACGATCTCAGCACGCGGCTCGCCCATCGCCTGCGGCTCGAGCGCGACAGCCGCGGCTGGTCGCTGGCTGATCTCGCCGAGCGTTCCGGGGTCTCCAAGGCCACCATCAGCAAGATCGAGCGCGCCGAGGTCAGCCCGACCGCGGTGGTGCTGGTTCGGCTCGCCAGCGCCTTCGACCTCACCCTCGCCGGCCTGATGCTGCGCGCCGAAGGCCAGGGCGAACGTCTTTCACGTGCCGCCGACCAGCCGGTGTGGCGCGATCCCGAAACCGGCTATCTGCGCACCCAGGTATTCAACCGCCCCGATCATCCCGTCGAGATCATCAAGGTCGAGATGCCGGCGAAGCAGCGCGTGACGCTGCCCGCTTCGTCCTACGCACACATCCGCCAGATCCTTTGGGTGTTGTCGGGCGCGCTCGTCCTGATCGATGGCGGCGAACGCCACGAACTCCGTGCCGGCGATTGCCTCGGATTCGGTCCGCCGGCGGAAGTGACGTTTGCCAACGAAAGCGCCGCACCCTGCACATACGTTGTTGCCCTTGCCCGGAGCTAGCTGGCGATGACGGAGATCGAAACCAGGCGTTCTCCGGCCGACCCGGCGAGTCCGGCAAACTCCGCTCCCGCCGGCCACAATGGCGGCCCGCCGCTCGACGAGGAGCACCGGCCTGAATGGGGCGACGGGGAAATCGGAAATTATTTCTACTGGAAGGCGGCGCATCGCGCGGCCTGGAAAAACCCCTCGCCCGGCATCGTCGCGTTCCGCATCCGGAAAGCCGAACGGCTGGGCCTCACCTACGAGGAGTACACGTTGGAAATTCTCGAACGCGGCCGTCACCTGCAGGTCGAGGATGTCGAACGGATCGCAGAAATCAAGCAGGCGCGCGCCGCCCGCGCAGCCAGGAATCGAAGCCAAACCCGCGGAAACGCATCTCATTCGCCCGGAGCCGATAGTTGATGCCTGACATCCAGATCAAGACACTGAGAACCTCGCCTGATACCTGCGCGGCGCTCAATGAAATGTTGGTCGAAACCGTCGCGAATGGCGGCTCGGTCAGCTTCATGCACCCTCTTCCGTTCGAAGCGGCCAACGAATTCTGGCGCAACTCGCTTGCTTCGGCCGACCGGGGCGAGCGGATCGTTCTCGGCGCCTTTGACGGCGAAGACCTGATCGGCACCGTGACGCTGGTGCTCAACCTCGCGCAGAACCAGCCGCATCGCGCCGAGATCGTGAAGATGATGACGCGGGTCAGTCACCGCTATCGCGGCATTGCCACGCTGCTGCTGCGCGAGGCCGAGCGCATCGCGATCGCACGCGGGCGCTGGCTGCTGGTGCTCGATACCGCCGAGGACGAAGGCGCGGCCGGACTTTATGAGCGGATGGGATTCAAGCTGACCGGCCTCATTCCGGACTACGCGCTCAAACCCCATGGCGGCCTCACGGGCACGCTGATCTACTGGAAGCGGTTGCAGGACGCAGTGCCGGCCTGAGCTAGCACGCCTCTGCAATCGCCAAAAAGTCTGTCGCTTTCAGGCTGGCACCGCCGATCAGGGCGCCGTTGACATCGGCGACCGCCATCAGCTCCACCGCGTTGGAGGGTTTTACCGATCCGCCATAGAGAATCCGGATCCTGCCACCTTCCGCCTTAAATCGGCTGGTGAGAACACCCCTGATAAAGCGGTGAACTTGCTCGACATCTCCAGGCGTCGGCGTCAGCCCGGTGCCGATCGCCCAGACCGGCTCATAGGCCGCCACCAGATTGGCCGCCGTGGCGCCATCTGGCAACGAGCCCGCGAGCTGCCCGCCACAGATATCCAGCGTCTGGCCGGCATCGCGTTGCTTCTGGGTCTCGCCGATGCAGACGATTGCTGTCAGGCCCGCCCGCCAGGCCGCCTCCGCCTTCTGCCGGACCAGCGCGTCGGTCTCGCCATGGTCGGCACGGCGCTCGGAATGCCCGACGATAATGGCGCTGGCGCCGGCATCCGCGAGCATTTCCGCCGAGAGATCACCGGTATGGGCGCCCGAGGCCTTCACGTGGCAATCCTGGGCACCGACGGCGAGTTTGGAACCGAGCGCCTTGTCGGCGAAACCGGAGATGAGGGTGGCCGGGGGACAGACCAGCAGGTCGGCCTTGCCGGCCAATGCACCCGCCCCCGCAATCATGGCCTCGAATTCACCCAAAGCGGACTTCAGGCCGTTCATTTTCCAGTTGCCGGCGATCAGGGGTCGGAGGGCGTCGGTCATGTCGATTATCCCGCAAATGTCAGCGTTATAGATGCGCTAGCAGAGGCACGCTGCCAGTTCCAGATACCGGTCGGGCGGTCCCCCGGCCGTTAACCGCTTCAATTAGCCCACACGGGCGAGGTTGCGGGGGGGCTGCGGCCACTTTATGATGCGTTTTCAACTCGGTGACGCCTTGTTGCGGATTCGATCCCGGATCGAATTCCCTAGGCACGACCCGGTTCCCCCTCTCCTGTAAAAACAAGTTGGACCCATGCTTCGAGGAATTCGGAAAGCCTCATCAAACTGGCTCGGCAAGATTGTCATGGCCGTCGTGATGGGCGTTTTGATTGTCAGTTTCGCAGTTTGGGGCATCGCCGACATCTTCAAGGGGTTCGGCCAGTCGTCGCTCGCCAAGGTCGGCAAGACCGAGATTTCGATCGAGCAATTCCGCCAGATCTACACGGACAAGCTGCAGCAGCTCGGCCGCAGTTTCGGCCGTCCACTGACCTCGGAACAGGCCCGCGCCTTCGGGCTCGATCGGCAGGTGCTGCAACAGACCATCGCCGAAGCCGCACTGGATGAGGAAGCCCGGCGCATGGGGCTCGCCCAGTCCCAGGAAGAAACCATGCGGTTGATCTACAACGATCCCAACTTCAGTGGATTGGGCGGCAAGTTCGACCCACAGCGCTTCCAGGCCACGATCCGGCAGTTCGGCTACACCGAGCAACGCTATCTTGCCGAACAGCGGCGCCTCGGGCTGCGGCGCCAGATCGCTGGCACCGTCTCGGCCGGGGTGGAGCCGCCGAAGGTCCTGATCGACGCCATGACCCGATTCCAGAACGAGCAGCGCTCGATGGAGTACGTCAAACTCGACGCCGCACAGGCCGGCACGATCGATCCTCCCTCGCCCGAGGCGCTGGCCGCCTATTTCGAGGAGCGCAAAACCCAGTTCCGCGCACCCGAATATCGCAAACTGTCCTTTGTCGTGATCAGCCCCGAAGAGATCGGCAAGTGGATCGAAGTCTCCGACGAGGACGCCAAGAAGATCTTCGAGCAGCGCCGCGAGCTGCTCGGCACGCCGGAAAAGCGCGAAGTGTCGCAGATGTTTTTTCCCAACGAAGGCGACGCCCTGGCCGCACGCAGCCGCATCACTTCGGGAACGTCGTTCGACGACCTCGCCAAGGAGCGCAATCTCAATCTGGCCGACGTCGATCTCGGCCTGATCGCAAAGAGCGCGATCATCGATCCGGCGATTGCGGATGCGGCGTTCTCGCTGCCATCGGGCGAAGTCAGCCAGCCTGTGCAGGGGCGGTTTGGCGTGGCGCTGGTCAAGATCGGCAAGATCGAGCCAGCCGTGACGCCGACCTTTGAAAGCGTCGCAGCCCAGGTGAAGAAGGAGATCGCGACCGAACGCGCGCGCGCCAAGGTCAACGAAATCCAGAACAAGATGGAAGACGAGCGCAGCGGCGGCGCCAATGTGGTGGAGGCTTCGCAGAAGCTCGGCCTGACCGCCGTCACGATCGACGCCGTGGATCGCTCCGGCCGCACGCCCGACGGCCAGCCCGTGGCCAACATTCCGCGCGGCCTCGACGTGGTCTCGCAGGCCTTCAACAGCGATGTCGGCGTCGATAACGAGCCGATCCAGTTTGCCGGGGGCTATGTCTGGTACGACGTGCTCGGCATTACTCCCTCGCGCGAGCGCCCGCTCGATGAGGTTCGCAGCCAGGTCGAGGCGAAATGGCGCGAAGACCAGATTTCGAACAAGCTGCGGGCGAAAGCGACCGAGATGGTGCAGAAGGTCGAGCAAGGGGGCACCCTTGCGGCCGAAGCGGCCGCGGTCGGATCGAAGGTCGAGACCGCGACGGGCTTCCGCCGCGACGCCTCGCTTTCAGGTGTCCCCTCGGCCGCCATCACGGCCGCATTCCGGACGGCCAAGGACGGCGTCGGGCAAACGCCGGGCGCCGGTGGCAGCGAGTGGATCGTGTTCCGCGTCACCGATGTGACCGTGCCGCCGGTCGACGCCGCATCCGATGAGATGAAGAAACTGAAGGACATGCTGGAGCGCGGCCTGACCGACGAACAGGTCGCTCAATATGTGACGAAGATCGAATCCGAGATCGGCACCTCCATCAACCAGGCCGCCTTCGCGCAGGTGACGGGCGCTAACAACTGAGCATGATCGGCCCAGACTAATCCAAGGTTTGCGCCGGTCATGCTTCAAGACGACACCCAATCCTGAAAGCCCAAGCGATGGACGACCTCAAATCTATCATCGGAAAAGTCGCCACCGGCGCGACGCTGTCGCGTGAAGAGGCGGCCTCCGCCTTCGACAGCATGATGTCCGGCGAGGCCACGCCCTCGCAGATGGGCGGGCTGTTGATGGCGCTGCGGGTCCGCGGCGAAACCGTCGACGAGATCACCGGCGCGGTGTCGGCGATGCGCGGCAAGATGCTCCGGGTCCAGGCGCCCGCGGACGCCGTCGACGTGGTCGGCACCGGCGGCGACGGCTCCGGTTCGGTCAACGTCTCGACCTGCGCGGCCTTCATCGTCGCGGGCGCCGGCGTGACCGTCGCCAAGCATGGCAACCGCGCGCTGTCATCGCGCTCGGGCGCCGCCGACGTGCTGGCTTCCCTCGGCGTCAAGATCGACCTCACGCCCGACCAGGTCGGCCGCTGCGTGGCCGAGGCCGGCATCGGCTTCATGTTCGCGCCTGCGCATCATCCGGCCATGAAGAACGTCGGCCCAACTCGGGTCGAACTCGCCACCCGCACGATCTTCAATTTGCTCGGACCGCTCTCCAATCCAGCCGGCGTGAAGCGGCAGATGGTCGGCGTGTTCTCCAGGCACTGGGTGCAGCCCTTGGCGCAGGTGCTGAAAAATCTCGGCTCCGAATCCGTGTGGGTTGTGCACGGCTCCGACGGACTCGATGAAATCACCCTCACCGGCCCGAGCTTCGTCGCCAGCCTCGACAACGGCAAGGTCACCACCTTCGAGGTGACGCCGGAGGACGCGGGCCTCACCTGTTGCAATGTCGACGCGCTTAGGGGCGGCGACGCGGACGCCAATGCGGTAGCACTCTCGAGCGTGCTCAACGGCAAGCCTAGCCCTTATCGCGACGTCGCGCTGTTGAACGCCGCGGCAGCGTTGATCGTGGCCGGCCGCGCCAAGGACCTGAAGGACGGCGTCGCGATCGGCGCCAAATCGCTCGATAGCGGCGCGGCAGCGGCGCGGCTGAAACACCTGATCGCGGTTTCGCGCGGCTGATCCGGGGGACGCCAGAGATGTCCGATATCCTGAGCAAGATCGAGGCCTACAAGCGCGAGGAGATCGCCGCGGCCAAGCGGGCGTGTCCCGTTTCCGAGGTCGAAGCCCGCGCCAAAACGGCATCGCCGCCGCGCGGTTTTCTGCGCGCGATCCGCGATAAGCTTGCGCGTGGTGACTACGCCCTGATCGCGGAAGTGAAGAAGGCTTCGCCGTCCAAGGGGCTCATTCGCGCCGACTTCGATCCGCCGGCGCTGGCCAAGGCCTATGAGGCCGGCGGCGCGGCGTGCCTGTCGGTGCTGACCGACACGCCCTCCTTCCAGGGCCATCTCGATTTCATGGTCGCGGCGCGCGCGGCGACCAACTTGCCGGTGCTGCGCAAGGACTTTTTGTTCGACACCTATCAGGTGGTGGAAGCCCGCGCCCATGGCGCGGACTGCATCCTGGTCATCATGGCTTCGCTCGATGACGCCGTCGCGAAGGATCTTGAGGACGCGGCCATCGCGCTCGGCATGGACGTGCTGATCGAAATCCACGACCGCACCGAGCTCGATCGCGCGCTGAAGCTTCGTTCGCCGATGATCGGCGTCAACAATCGTAACTTGAGAACCTTCGAGACCACGCTGGCGACCAGCGAGGCGCTGGCGCCGCTGATCCCGCGCGATCGCCTGATGGTCGGCGAAAGCGGCATCTTTGCGCCTGAGGATCTTGGGCGGCTCGCGCGCGTCGGCATGTCGACCTTCCTGGTCGGCGAGAGCCTGATGCGGCAGGCCGACGTGACAGCAGCGACGCGCACGCTGCTGGCGCGCACCGATAGCCCGCGCGCCACCGGGACCGGCTAGCAGATGGCCGGCAAGACTTCCAAAGATAAGGCTTCCAAAGGCGGCTCCGCCCTCACCCATATCGATACATCCGGCGAAGCGCGGATGGTCGACGTCTCGGCCAAGACAGCGACCGAGCGCACGGCCGTGGCCGAGGGACGCGTGGTCATGGGCAAGGCGACGCTCGATCTGATCGTCTCCGGCAACGCCAAGAAGGGCGATGTGCTGGGCGCGGCCCGCATCGCCGGCATCATGGCGGCCAAGCGCACATCGGAGCTGATCCCGCTGTGCCACCCGCTGGCGCTGTCCAAGGTGACGCTCGACATCACGCCCGACAAAAAACTGCCCGGCTGCATCGTCCGCGCCACCGTCAAGGTCAACGGCCCTACGGGGGTCGAGATGGAAGCGCTGACGGCGGTGTCGGTCGCGTGCCTCACAATCTATGATATGATCAAGGCGGTCGAACGCGGCGTTCGCATCGACGGCATTCATCTCGTTGAGAAGATCGGCGGCAAGTCCGGCCATTATCGCGCGGCGCCTTGAGTCTGGCGACCGTGCTGCCGTCGTCACGCTTGTGTGACCGGCGCGGTAAGGAATGCGCATCGGACGCGCGGGGTTGTTTGTTTCGGGACCTTCACAAGGAGGAATCCGATGGCGAGATACAAGCTTGTGGGCGCGGCGGCTGCGTTGGCCGTGATGACGGCACCCGCCATGGCACAGCAGGTCATGGGCGAACCCGGCTATTGCGCGTTCTACTATCCAAACGCCAATTGCCAGAACAAGGGCCCGGGCAATCCCTACACCGACCCGCGACGGTTCAACCAAGGTTACTCCCAAGGCTATTCGCACGACTACGCCCTGCCGGACAGCGGCCAGACGGTCGGCATCGCGAGGAAACGCGCGCACAAATCCGCAACCCGCACGCGGTGACGGCCCCGAATTCAACAAGCCCATGCTCGCATACTTCTGACCGGCGAACCGCGAGCATCCGGTGCGCCGATTTTTTTCGCGGTCGCACCTGGCCGGTTCGATGCTCCCCTGTGGTTGCCGGCGGAGCCCGCTACCACCGGTTAGCACTTCATTAACCAGACTTCCTAACGTCAATTCCATTTCGGCGCGCTATCGAAGTCATGGGCCGAGGGTTGGGAGAACTCCGCTTCCGGAAGTTCATTTCTCGGCAGCGACCGCGTCCAATGGCTTCAACCGGCACCAGCTCATTCGGGATTGCGTCCGTCTTTCGCGGCGGCCCTATCCGCTGGTTGATCCTGGGCGGCACGCTCCTGATCGCCACCATCGCCATCGGCGCGACCATCATGGCCGGCAATTTCCGCGAGCGCGCGCTGCGCAACAGCGAACGCGAGCTGGAAAACACCGTGCTGCTGCTCGCCCGCCATTTCGACCAGCAGCTCGAAGACTTCCAGGTCGTTCAGAAGGACCTGATCGCGTTCATGCGCTCCAGCGGGATCGCGACGCCCGAGAACTACAAGCGCCGGATGTCCGGCCATGACATCCATCTGATGCTGAAATCCAAGATCGAGGCGCTGTCCTACGTCGGCGGCATCAACGTCTTCGACGCCGAGGGCAACCTGATCAACGCATCGGTCGCCTGGCCGGCGCCGCTGGTCAACTCGGCGGACCGCGCCTTCTTCAGGACCTTCAAGTCCAGTCCGCAATCGCCGGAGATGCTGGTCGAGCCAGTCTACAGCCGCATCACCGGCGTCTGGACCACGGTGATCGCGCGCAAGATCACCGGGCCGAAAGGCGAATTCCTCGGCGCAATCGGCCGCGGCATCGAACCCGTCAACTTCGAAAAATTCCTCGCGACAGTAGCGCTCGGACCCGGCGCCTCTATCGCCATGCACCACAGCGACGGCACGCTGCTGGCCCGTTACCCGCATGTGGCCGAGCTTCTCGGCAAGAACTTCAAGACCGGTCCGGCCGCCCAGCGGCAGATATTCGAGCAGCCCCGCAGTACCTCGCGCCTCACCAGCCCGATCGACGGCGAGGACCGGCTGATCTCGTCGCGCGCACTCACGAATTTTCCGATCGTGATCATCGCTTCGACGACGACATCGGCCGCACTGGCGGACTGGCGCGAGCAGATCGGAATCCTGATCGCGATCACCGGACTTTCCGTGCTGGCGATTGCCGCCCTGCTGTTTCTTGTCGTCCGCAAGCTTTCGCAGCAGCACCGCGCGTCCAAGCAGCGGCTGTCGCTGGAAAAGCAGCGTCTCGACACCGCCGTCAACAACATGACGCAAGGCCTGCTGCTTTTCGATTCGAAGCAGCATCTCATCATCTGCAACAAGCGATATCTCGAGATGTACGGCCTCTCGGCCGACATCGTGAAGCCGGGCTGCAGCTTCCGCGAGGTGATCGCCCACCGCAAGGATACCGGCTCGTTCGTCGGCGACATCGACCATTACGTCGAGGTGGTGATGCGCGACATCTCGCACCGCAACGTCATGGTGATATCGACGCCCGACGGACGTTCGATCCAGATCGTCAACGAGCCGGTGCCGGACGGCGGATGGCTGGCGACCCATGAAGACATCACCGAGCGCCGCCGCGCCGAGGAGCGCATCACCCACCTCGCCCATTACGACGCGCTGACCGACCTGCCGAACCGCACGCTGTTCCACGAACGGCTCAAGCGCGAACTGTCCCACGCCGCGCCGGACCGGCAACTGGCAGTGCTCTATATCGACATCGACGAATTCAAGAGCGTCAACGATTCGCTCGGCCACATGATCGGCGACGAGCTTCTGAAATCGGTCGCCACCAGCCTCGCTGCTTGTGCACGGAAAACCGATTTCGTGGCCCGGCTCGGCGGCGACGAGTTCGCCATCGTTCAGACCGGGATCGAGGATACCGACGACGTGATGATGCTCGTCAGCCGCATCTTCCAGGCGATCCGCATCCCCTATCAATGCTTCGGCCATCAGGTGACCACCGACGCCAGCATCGGAATCGCGCTGGCGCCGCAAGACGGTTCCGATATCGACCAGATTTTGAAGAACGCGGATCTGGCGATGTACGCGGCCAAGGCCGCCGGTCGCCGCACCTATCGCTTCTTCGAAACGGAAATGGAGGCCGAGGTTCGCGCCCGCCGCAGCCTGGAAATGGACCTGCGCCAGGCGATCGTCGACGGCGGCTTCGAGGTCTACTACCAGCCCTGCCTCGACCTGCAGACCAACGCGATCACCGGCTGCGAGGCGCTGGTGCGCTGGCGCCATCCGCAGCGCGGCATGATTTCGCCCGCCGAGTTCATCCCGCTTGCCGAGGACACCGGCCTGATCAACCAGCTCGGCGAGTGGGTGCTGACATCGGCTTGCCAGGAAGCAGTGAGCTGGCCCGGCAATATCAGGCTCGCGGTCAACGTCTCGCCGGTTCAATTCAGGAGCGGCATGCTGGCGCTGAAGGTGATGGCAGCGCTGGCTGCATCCGGCCTTGCCGCGAGCCGGCTGGAGCTCGAGATCACCGAAGCCGTTCTCATCCGCGACGACGAGGCGGCGCTCGCCGTTCTGCACGACCTTGGCACCATCGGCGTCCGCATCGCGCTCGACGATTTCGGGACCGGCTTTTCCTCGCTGAGCTATCTGCAGCGTTTTCCCTTCGACAAGATCAAGATCGACCGCTGCTTCATCACAGATATCGCTGAGCCGGAAGGCTCGTCCAGCATCGTGCAGGCGGTGGTGAACATCGCCGCCGATCGCCACATGACGACGACCGCTGAAGGCGTCGAGACCGAGCAGCAGCGAGACTTGCTGCGCCAACTCGGCTGTTCGGAGATGCAGGGCTATTTGTTCAGCCCGCCGAAGCCGGCGGCGGAGATCAGGCCGCTGCTGTCGGCGCACCGGCAAGAGCCCGCGGCGAAAAGCCCGAGCCGCGCCCGCAAGCAAAAACCCGTCGTGCGGACGGCGTGAAGTTCAGCGCCATGAAAGTAGGCACGCGTCGCGGCCGCTTTGCGAGCTCTCTACACAAACCAGTCTCGATCTAGGAGACAGATTTCTGATCACGATCATCCGAATACTCGACGAACTTCTTGTATACCCAGCGCCCTCCATGGTTGCGCCGCCATACCATTCCCCAGACGAGCCGACCGGTAATCGATCGCCTCGGAATGATTACCCGCCAGAGATGCCAGGCATCAGACCACGCCTGCCCCAGATCCGAACGTACGGCAGAATTAACATCGCTGCTGTTAGCCATCAGTGATCCCTGATATCCGAAGGACGCTGAACCGGGCGCCGCGGCAACAGGACGGCTGGCAGCGGCAACACAGCCGCTGCCAGCCATTGGAGTTGCTTAACCGTTTGCGAGCGGCAAAGCGACGTAACGGGACGCGTCGCCGGAGCGAAGCCGCATCAGCACGCTACTTTTCTTGTCGGTACGCGCAGCTTCAAGCGCGTCGCCAACGTCACCGGGTTTCGCAACGCTTTTTCCGGCGACCTCCAGAATAACGTCGCCCTTCTTAAGCCCGCGTTCGGCCGCCGCGCTCTTCGGTTCTACCTTCGCGATAACGACGCCTTCCTTGCTTGCGCCATCTGCCTTGCTCGGGGCAAGCTTAAGGCCCAGATGCGGAACGTCGATACCATCGAGTGACCGCTTGGCATCGCCTTCAGTGTTGGCCTTGGCTTGCTGATCATTTGGCAGTTGCCCAAGGGTCAGACTGACGACCTTGCTCTGGCCCTTGCGCAGAACGTCAAGCTTGACAGCATTGCCAGGTGCGAATCCGCCGATGATGCGGGCGAGTTCACGGGCATCCTTGACCGACTGGCCATTTGCCGCAGTAATGACGTCGCCCGCCTCGATGCCGGCCTTTGCTGCAGGTCCATCCTTCTGCGGGTCAGCTACCAACGCACCCTGCGCTTGCTTCAAACCCATGCTGTCGGCGATGTCCTGGGTTACCGGCTGAACCTGAACACCGATCCAGCCGCGGCTGACGCTTCCGTTGTCCTTCAGTTGAGCGATCACATTCTTCACGGTCATTGCCGGGATCGAAAATGCGATGCCGACGCTGCCGCCGGATGGCGAATAGATCGCGGTGTTTACGCCGACGACCTCGCCCTGCATATTGAAGGCCGGGCCGCCCGAATTGCCCTTGTTGACGGGCGCGTCGATCTGAATGAAATCGTCGTAAGGGCCGCTTCCGATGTCACGGCCGTTGGCCGAAACGATACCGGCGGTTACGGTGCCACCCAGGCCAAACGGGTTGCCGACTGCAAGCACCCAATCTCCAATCCTGGCCTTGCCTGCGGAAAGCTTCGCAAACGAAAAATCTGAACCGCCCTCAACCTTGATCAAGGCCAGGTCTGTCCGCGCATCTGTCCCGATTACTTTCGCGGTGTAAGTCTTTCCAGTGTCCGTCGTTACCTCGACTTTGTCGGCTCCCTCAACGACATGGTTGTTGGTAACCGCGTATCCATCGGATGAAATGAAGAAACCGGAGCCTTGCCCCTTCATGCCATGCCGGCCGTTACGTCCGGGATTTTGATACTCACCATTCGGGCCGCCGAACTGACGGAAGAAGCGCTCCATGGGCGACCCGGACTCGTCGGCGTCGTCCTTGTTGCTCGCGTCATTGGCCTTGTCCTTCATTGTGACCTTGACCGAGATCACCGACGGCTTCACCCGCTCCGCCACATCGGCAAAGCCAGGGGGCTGCTGGGTGGCGCCCGATGCGGCGTTAGCAGCCTGGGCATGGGCCGCGCTGCCAAAGATATCGAGTCGATCGGGCGAAGCACTGAAGCCATACATTGCGAGCCCGGTCACGACAGATGCCATCAATGCCACTTTTCGTGCCGAGAACAGGGAGCGCTTCCGCTGCCCATGAGAAACAAGGTTACGTTGGTCCATTACAAAATCTCCAGGATGATGATTAAGCGCAAAGCCGCACGCCGCTGTAGATGCGGATTCCCGCATTACACGACGCTGGCGGGGGAATTAATGTTTGGAAATGAACTGCCGAAATCGCCTGACGCTTTGGATCGCAAGCCGCTAGCGCGGACGGCGCAGCTGCTTAAAGCGTTTTCGACGGACGTCCCTTGTTACCACAACGAAGACTGTCATGCCCCGCGAAGGCGGGGCATCCAGTACGCCGCGGCCTATCGTTTCTATCATTGCTGTCTCTGGAATACTGGATCGTCCGCCCCAGTGCGCAATCGCGCACAAGGCGGACGATGACACTGAGTATGCCTCCGCAGTCCCGCGACGCGATGCGCCCGAGGTTTGCAAAATGATCGCCCATGAGAGGGCGCAGGGAATGCCGGGTGCCGGCTAGCACCCGCGGTCTCGTGTGCAAGATGCACTTAAGAATGCGCACACGAGCATACAGGTACAGCCGGAGCAGCCCGGCATTCCCTGCACAGTGGTCTTACGGCTTATGCCGCGCTCTCCCCGGAGACGAATTCGTCTTGCCTCCGTCGCCAGCGAATTGACGGCTCGCATTGCCCGGTCGAGCTTTGCAAACCTCCGCCGGCTTGACACCAGCAACGGGCGCCAGGACCACACGGTTTTGCCGTACGCAGCTTCCTCCGCCAAAAAACTTCAAGCAGCCAAGTGCCGGCCGACCGAAGATCTGGCGGAAGCGTTTAAGCGCCGTTCGTCTGCGCGCGATGTTCGCTCACGGAAGCCCGCCCTGCGAACACCTCTCGCGCCTGACGCTGCCGCGTCCACCGCAACCCGCCCCAACGTTCGTGACGATGGCCAATGCCCCTCTTCTCGGGACGGGATGGCGGGAGTTGTAGTGGTGATTTGGGGTGGCGGCGAAGCGGATTATTTTTGCGTACAGGGCTGGACGGGGCAAATCACGTTGAAGTAGTTACGGAAAATCGCGTGGCCGCGCACGCCCAATAGACCCCGGCTCCGCCCCATCTACGTGCGCGACGAAACTTTTTCGGATCCGGCTAAAGCCCGAGCGCCAAGCTGACATCGGTCCAACCGATAGTCCAAACCCAATAGGTTGAACCAGCGGCTGATGCTCGCATGCGCACCTGACTTGAGACGTCCGTAATTTCCTCAATCTTACAAAGAGCAACTTGGCCGGCGACTTGCGTGAAGCCCACGTTGGCGTTTCCCGCGGCTACGGCTTGATCGGAGATATCCAATGACGACACCAACAAACCAACGCCGGCGCCGGGGGCAGACATCGCTACATTCATAATGACCTTCGTTTTGATGCCGGGCGGCGCCGTGACCGCTTGACTGACGGCAGTAGTACCAATTGTGGAGCTGTTGACGTTTTGGACGGAAACATACCAAAGGAACGTAGAGCCGATCTGACTAAACCTGATCCACTGGCCTGTGCCATCAGTTTTCATTGAACCGATACGGCGCTGTTTGGTGTAATTTGCCGGCAAAGTCGGCGTCGTCGCGGATAGCGAAACCAGGATGTCGACCACGCCGGTATCGACTCTCTCGATCAAGAAGACATGATACCAGGTGTTGTTGGCTATAGTGCCACTATCCAATGACCCCGTACCCGATCCAACGGCCCAAGCGCCCGTCGACTTGGAATAGGCGGTCGACAGCTTCATCGACACCGTCTGGTCGTTGGATGTTGCTATGCCGGCAGCAATTCCAAAATTAGGTGAGCTTCCAGCCGTGGAGAGTGTTAGGCCGCTCAAATAGCCTCTCGGCGCGGACTGATTGTTCAAACAGTGCAGAAGCGCGTTGAAATTAGCCATCACCTGCGTAGCGTCGGCATTGGTGCCATTGGCCAGAGTGTTTGGCACCGAACAATTCTGCGCGTGTGCACCGTGACCGAGAACCAGCAAAAAAGAAAACGCGGCAAGCAAGGGACGGATCATTACAAGGCTCCATGCGTTGTCAATTTTAAATTGTATGTTCACGTCTAACATTTTTGGATTGATAACGCCAGCAAGCTGTGTAAAAAATATTCCCGCACGTCTCTGTTCGCTTTTTGTGAAACGAGGAGCTGAGCAAGATCGCACTCACTCACACTTCCTAGAATTGATCGATCGTCGTCCGGACAAGACCAACTCCAAGAAGGAACGAAGCGATGACTGCCCTGTGCAATCCAAATGCATTTCTGATCCGGATATCGGCAACCTTCGTCACCGGCGCTCTTGCGGCTGTCATGACATTGACACCGGTATACGCAGCCAACGGCTCCGTGGCCTACACCTATGACGCGCTCGGTCGCGTCACGACGGCCAGTTACGACACCGGCGTCTGCATCATCTACACGTACGATCCTAACGGAAACCGTCTCTCCGAGACCATCAACGTCACTGCCGCGGGCGCCACCGGCGTATGGGGCTGCTTCAACTGGAATGCCAGCGGAGGCGCGAAGTGGGGATCGTGATCGTGGGAAGTCCGACGAAACAGTGAATTCCTGCCCAGGGAAACTCCATGCGAACCATGCGGACGTTGCTCGCGACAATACTTCTTTCGCTACCCACTCTTCTTGCAATGGAGGCGGTTACCATTGGTCTAGTCCGAGCGGACGAAACACCCGCCGGCATGAGGATGAACGTCATCCCCGAACGCGTCGCGCATCCGATCACGCAGGATGCTCCGGTCGTGATACCGTATGTCACGCAGACGAAGAGCGGCGGCGCTTCAAATCAAACCCCACCAACCTCAACGTCATCGCAACTCGCGTTGGCTACTCAATCCGGCGGCGCGCGATCGGTGGGCTGCGCCCCGGCTAGTTCCCAGCCGGCGCCTCTCGTTGCTCTGGCATCAGCTCTGAAATGCGACGCAGATCTCATCTTCGAATACGTCTACAACAACATTGAATTTGAGCCCCTCTACGGCAGCAACAAAGGAGCGCTCGGAACACTTCTCGATCGCCGGGGCAATGACGCCGACCAGGCAATTCTATTCGTTACGTTGCTCAACATCGCAGGATATTCGCAAACCGGATACGCAAGCGTACTGCTGGGAATGACCGGGGCCCAGATCGCAAATTGGCTAGGGGTCGCCAACGATGCGACCGCAATTGGAGCGCTTCTAAGCGGAGGCGGAATTCCGTTCACAAACGCGGTGGTCAATCCGAACGGCTCGCTTGCATCAATCCAGGTACTCCATTTTCTAGCGGCCTTGCAGCTCAATGGGACGTGGTACTATTTCGACCCGAGTTTCAAATTTCACAGTATCGTCACGGGCGCTTCGTCCCTCGCTTCAGCGCTTGGTTATGACAAGACGCAATTTCTTGCACATGCAGGCGGTACTATCGACAGTAATTCCATTTCAAACATTAACCGCGTCAATCTAAGAGCCGACCTCGTCCAATACGCGACGAACTTGATCAACTACATAAATCAGCATGACCGTACGTGGTCCATCAGCAATTTGATTGGCGGCAAATCGATACAGCCGTTAACAGGCTCGCCGATCCGCTGGCAGATTCCTTCGGTGACTCCAACATCGGCGTTCCCCGCCAACTGCCCCTTTCAGTCTCCGGTGGTTGAATGCAGAACCTCCGTTAAAATAACGATGCCTGGGGCTTCAGCTGGTCAGGCGATCAAGCTCTATACAGATCAGACATACGGTCACAGGATTACAGTATTCTCAACATCCAGCGATGCAAATTTCGTCCCGACGTTGCTGGTTGATGGTCTCGCACCAAGCTGCGTGGCCAGCGGGACTTGCACCAATGTTGGCCCAGCGACGGCGCCAGGACCGAACCTGACGTGGTCGATATCCACCGAGATCACTCAAACTAACCAGGGTTCATCTGCGGGCTGTGTATCCGGTGTAACTGGCTGCGGCACACTGAAAATTGCGGTCGGCGGTTCTTTTTTAATTAATCTTGGCGTCGGAAAAGTGGGCCGCGGAATGGCTGAATATCACCGACAATTGCTTGCCCAGGCGCGCGCCACCGGGAATTCCGATAGCTCCGAACCAGTTCTGGGAGAGAGCCTCGCTTCTATCGGCTTCGGCTATCTCGCCCAATTTTCCGCTCAGCAAGACATCGTCGAACAACTCATCCGTGTTTCCGCGCAATACTACTTTGACATCGGAATAGTAGGGCAATCGCAAATTCAACAATCGGGTTTCCAAGGACCCTATATCGACCTACCGCTGAGTCGCGGCGGCACTTTCCCTTGGAACTCCGGTGGTCCCACAACAACAATCGGCCCAAACACGTATCAGACGTCAGTTGTATCCTCCGGATTCTCGAAAGCGCTTCCCGCCAGCTCCTTTGAATCGGCAATCCTTGAGCAAACACAAGCGCCCGTCCCGGGCATGACCGCGGCCTCAACGATCAAGCTGATCGATACCAACATGGATCCATCCTATCCGGGCGCGCTCGGCAGGACATTCTTCGCCGACGGCACCACGGCCGCGGGTCAGGCAACGTACACCAACACAATCGTTCCATTGATACAGGCCAACTACAGCCCGACTGATCTTGCCAAAATATCGGCTGCTGTCTCGGGCGGTAGCCAAGTCCTGATTCCGCAAAACGGTCTTCTTGCAGTGGGGCACTGGACGGGTAGTGGATTCCTTGGCGTACTTCCACAACCTAGCGCGGTAACATTTGCATTGAGTATCACCGGCGGCATGTCGGGCGCCTTTACGGGAGTGAATGACCCAAATCCGGCACCGAACTCGCAAACGACCTTGCCACCGGCCGCAAACTCGGACACGGCCAATCCGCTGATAAACACGACTCCTTCTCCCTTCAATCCTCAGATCGCCGACCCCGTGGACGGCATCACAGGCGCGTACGTGTATAAGCATAACGACCTTGTGACCGGCAGCGGCAAATTTCCTTACGCGCTGGACTTTTCTAGGACTTATCTCTCCTCTTCGGGCAGTTCATTGACGACGACCGCCGCCGACACCGGGATCGGAAATGGCTGGGCACACAATTGGAGCAGCAACGTCGCGATACAGAGTGACCCTTACCTCAGTATCGGCAAGGCCAGTTCGCCCGCGATCAGCGCCGCTACATCGATCGTTGCCCTTTTCATCATTCAAGACCTGATGTCGGCAACCCCTACGGCACAGACTCTGACAATTTCATCGATGATCACTCGCTGGTTTACCGACCAATTGACTGGCAACGCAGCGATGGTGACGCTACCCAACACTACCGAAGAGTTCATCGCGCTGCCTCACGCCGATGGAAGCAGCAGCGTGACATACAATGCACCGCCTGGATCGTCCGCTCGCCTCGCCCGGAACGCAGGCCAGTTTTCCTACACGCTCAAGGACGGGGTTGTCTTGAACTTCGGCTCAACTCCGGCCGGTGCGTTGCAAAGTATAGTCTACCCTAACGGAGTCACCGTCAGTCTTAGTTATTCTGGATCTCCCCTGCGGCTCAACCGTATCGCCAACAATCTAGGACGGAGTTTTGATCTCGCGTATAATTCCGGCCGTGTTTCAAGCGTTACCGATGACTCCGGTCGAAGCGTAACCTATACTTACGACGGCAGTCACAATCTCACGGGGTTCACAGACCCCCTTGGCGCCACAACCACCTTCGCCTACGACACCTCTGGCACCTTTGACACGCTCGGGCACCTAACCCAAATCTTCTATCCATCCTTTCCCACGAACGCCTTTGTGAGCAACTGGTACGATCCGCTCGGCAGGGTCGTCAGGCAGGCGAATGCCATCGGGGGAATCTCACAGTACTATTTCGCAGGATCGCGCACCGAGCAGGTAGACCCGTTCGGAAATCGTCAGGTTACCTATCAGACAGATCGCGGGCGGGTTCTGAAAGATGCGTCGGTGCTGAGCAACGCCTTCGGCAATGTCTTTGGCGACACTATCCAGCAGAATGGCTTGGTCAATGTTACCACCAATCAATATGATGGACTGGATCGCTTAAAGGCGACCTTTTTTCCGGAAAAGGGAGCAGTTTCTTACGAATACGCCACTAACGTCAATCCGTGGGCTAACAATGTTTCGTTCTACACGCAATTCCCGAAGCCTGGCTTTTCGGGTGGGGCCATCACGAAATTTGAGTATGACGCCAACTACAACAAAGTGACGAAGACCACCGATTCACTCGGGCTGATCGGCACTTTGGGATATGAACCGTCCACGGGGAACCTCACATCGGCAATTAACGACGCAGGCGGAGCAGGACACTTCAACGCTACTTCCCGATTCACGTACAATTCCTCCGGTCAGCCGGTCACTGCGACCGATCCGCTCGGCTCCGTAACTCAATTTTCCTATGACAGCCTTGGCAACCAAACCTCGATTGTTCGTGACGCCGGCGCTGGACGCCTCAATCAGCTAACCACATTCACCTACAACCCGCGTGGCGATGTTGTTTCGATCACCGATCCGAAGGGAAACACTACAACAAATACTTATGACGACGCCCGCCGGCTGATTACGACGACTGCGGCGAACGGCCTGATCACCACCTACAAATACGATCCGGACGGTCACGTCATCAACGTGAAGCAGACCTTATACGGCTCGGTACTGCGGAACACAGGCACGACTTATACCGCTACCGGCAAGCCCGCGACCGTGACCGATGCCAACGGCTTTATCACCACCTTTAGCTATGACCTTCTTGATCGAGTCCTGAGCGTTAAGGACGCGATGGGTCGAACGACGAGCTATGGTTATGACGCGCTCAGTCGGCAAACGTCGATTTCAAACCTCGCGGTACAAACCGCTCCGCTGTTGCAGAAAAGCTATACGCCGGATGGGCTGCTCGCGACCCTAATCGACGCGAACAACCGCACCACCAGCTTTGCCTATGATGGGCTCGACCGTCTCGCGACCACCACCTATCCGCTTGGCAGCACGGAAACGCTAACGTACGACGCCAATAACAACATTTTGACCCGCAAGACCCGCGCCAATCAGGCCATCAGCTTCACCTACGACACCCTGAACCGGCTGAAGACCAAGACGCCGCCCTCGCCCGCGCCCGTGGTGAGCTATACCTACGACCTCGCCAGCCGCCTGACCGGCATCAGCGACACCAGCGCGGCGATCGCGTCCGCGGTGCCGCCGTCCGGATCGTCGGCACAGTATTCCATGGCTTATAGCTATGATGCGCTGAACCGGCCAACCGCCGTGACCTGGACCCCTGCCCCGAGCGTGGCGGCGCCAGTCGCCGGCAGCGTCACCTTTGGCCATAGCTACAACAGAGTGAACCAACGCATCGGCCAGACTGTGACCGACAACACTTGGTTCAATTATCCCGCTGCAACACCCAGCGCAGTGGGCTACACCGCGAACGCACTCAATCAATATACCACGGTCGGCGCGGTGACGCCGAGCTATGACGGCAACGGCAATCTCACCTCGGACGGCACTTTCACCTTCGGCTACGATTCCCAGAACCGGCTGATTTCGGCCAGCGGCGCCGGCAGCACGGCGAGCTATACGTTTGACGCGCAGGGCCGGCGCAAGACGAAGACCGTGAACGGCACGACGACGGTATTCGTCACCGATGCCAACAATCGCGAGGTGCTGGAATATGACGGTGCCAGCGGCGCGATCGTGCGCTGGTATGCCTATGGACTTGGCTCCAACGACGTGCTGAGTCAAATGAACGTGGTGGCCTCCACGCGCGCGACCTTCGTTCCAGATATTCTGGGTTCGGTTATCGGTTCACAGGATTCAAGTTCGGGCACCCTGACCAGGATCGGCTATCTGCCTTACGGCAAGAGTACGAACGCGCCCGCGACGTACGGTTACACGGCACAGCGCATCGATCCGGAGACCAGCGGGCTGTATTATTACCGTGCGCGGCATTATTCGCCGGCATGGGGACGGTTCTTGCAGACGGACCCGATTGGGTATCGCGGAGGCAACCATCTCTATGCCTATGTCGGCAACGATCCGGTCAATCTGATCGATCCGTTTGGATTGGCGTCAGATAATCCGAGCACAAATAGCGCATCAACCATCGCTTTGCCTGCTGTGGGTGGTGCGAGCGGCGCGGCCGCAACTGCCGGCGCGGCCGTAGCTATTGGCGCGGCTGGTGCCGCGGCGGTCGTCTGCGTTCTGCTATGCCCGTCGCCGAATATGGGCTCCGACGACCAACCGATGGGCAGTAAAGGCCAAGCTATAACTGCGGCACCTTCACACGGCAACTCTTTCGGTTCTCAACGACAAACATATGTGTACCAGCTAACCGATCAAACTACTGGAGAGGTTTTAAAATATGGGATAACATCCGCGGCAAATCCAACAGCCCGGTATTCCCAAGGCTTCTACGCAACAACGAACTCTCAAATGGAAGTAATTGCCGTGTATTCAAATCGTGGTTACGCACGGGCTCATGAAATTGTTGCTTCTGGACTATTCGTCGTCAATAATGGTCGGCTGCCACTTTTGAGCTTAGTTCCATAGAAATTCGCCATGGGCACTTTCAGCAAGAGAGAGCAGAAAATTATTGATCAACTAAAGGACTCCGGGCATTCGCTGAAGGGCGCCCAAGACGATACGCTGTTTAAGTTCACCGTGAGATTCTTTACTACCGCAGGGATTGAATCGCGAGATCTCGCTCGTTGGTTCGAAGAAGAGATACTTTCAGCGATCGAAAATCTATCGTTTGACTCGCCCATCACGGGGATTGCGATTTTTCCTACAATTTTTGATGGCGCAATTGCCCCAGCGCCGAACGACTATGTGACGTATAAGAAGAAGGAGAAGTCAGTGTTCGTCGGATTGAACATTGACTTCTTATCTTGGGCGTCTGGTTCAAGAGAAGAGAAGCTGAGCATGCTGGCAAACAATATTAAACAGTCCATTGAACGGATTCCGGATAAGTATCTGTCGAGTTCAGATCGCAAGACGCTCTTGGATATTGCGAGTGAAGTTCATAAACGGTTGGTCAATCGGCTCTTGCATTGACATCGTCGATTAAGATTACGGTCACAGCAAGTAGCCCGCAGCGACATGCGGGGATAAACCAAAACCCCGGATGTCGCTTCGCTCTTCCGCGCTCCCCTCGCTAAAGCCGCGCCTTCAGCGCGAGCGGCACCCGAAACGTCCTGAAGCCTTCGATGTCGGGAAACCCCTCTGCTGCTTCGCGCGAAGCCAGCGTCAGGACCGCGGCCGGGACTTCGCCGCTGATCAGACGTTCGATCGCGCCGGTCTGTCCTTCGCTGAACTGGACTTCCGCAGCGCCCGCCGACATCAGCGCGGCGCTGACGCTTCCGCTCGCGGCGGATTGCTTCTCCTCGATTGCGATGCTCTTGTTGTTCAGGTCTGATAACGAACTGATCTCCGGACGCGCCAGGACCAGCGCGACCAGATTGTCCGAGTTATCTGGTAATGCGGATGCCGTCTTGTCGGTATCGCTGGCCTCACCGGGGCCCGCTGCCGGATTGTCCGATTTGTTGGCTACTTCCCGTCCCGTCCCGATGGCCGTGACGAGATCCGCCAATCCCGTCGCTTCCACGACCTGCTGCTGGATTGTTCGGGAGGCCGAAGCGGGAGCAGCGGCGGCCGCGGCCTGCAACGCAGCGTTCTCGGAGGTAGCGGGCGTCGCCGCGATCTCGAGCGTGGCTGGCGGCGGCAGGGTGGCCTCGGACTTCACTTCGGACTTCACGTCAGACTTCACCTCGGACTTGGGGACCTCCGCGGGCTGCGACGCAGCGATGGAGGCTGCTTGCGCCGGTTCCGGCCTGTCGGCGCTTTGCAATTTGCGCTCCGGCGCCTCGCCTCCTGCAACGACCTTTTCGGCAGCCTTATCTCGCGTCACTGTCGCCGTGGCCGCCGGAATATCTTTCCTGGTTGCTTGTGGGGCGGGATTGGGCGCGGCGGCCTTCCTGGTGTGCGATGCCTTGGTGTTCAATGCCTTGGCGTTCGACGCCGCCTTTTCGGCGCGCGGCGCCGGGCGGGAAACCGGTGCGGGGTGCCTTGCCACGCGTGGCCGAGCCGCGGGTTCTAATCGCTCTATTTCCGCCTCGGCCGGTACCGCGACGCTGGTCTCGCGTTCTTCGCGATGCCGCGCAGACAATGCCCGGTCAGACCAGGCCATATAGGATTGACACGCCCTGTTGCACGGCAACCCATCGATATAAACGACGCCGGGTGAATCGAGCGGGTTTGCTTGCAGGGCCCCACTCGAACAGAGCAACAACATCAGGGTCGGCAAAGTAAATTTTCTCGACATAACTACTCCGTTTGAACGCGCATGGAGCGGGAACCGGCTTCGTAAAAGATCACGGCGCCCCAGCTACGATTGGACGGAGACGTGGTTTCAAAAAAGGTCTTTGTTTCCGGATCGTCTCGCCTGCCTTGACGATGCCCTTTCGCTGCCCGGCTCGCGACCGCCGCCTGCCACAAATTCGGAATGAATTGGTCGGCGACAGGCCGCAGGGGCGCATTGTGCAGTTACAAGAGTTCAAACCTGAGAACGAACTTGAGATCGCGATCGTGAATGCCAAACAAGGCGTCCGCCCGGTTGCCGATCTGATGGGGCTCATCGCCCGATCGAATCTCTTCATATCGAGCAAGGGAGAAGTTCAGTCTGATTGGAGCGGGCTTGATCCGCTGTTGTTCGAGAAGGACGGCCATCCCTTTGTCGCCGTCTTTTCCGCCCTGTCGCGGCCGGGGCTGCATAGCCGTATGGCGGAGTACGTGCTGCAAATGAACGGGAGGGAGTTCTTTCTGAGGATGCCGGAAAGCTACGGCGTTATTCTCAACCCGGGTTATGTTTCACAACTCATCATTCCGCCAACCGGCGTTTCCGAATTCAGGAAGGACCTGAAGGGCGGCAAGTAACCGGCGGGGGATTCAAAAGGGGATCTTGATCCGGATCGCTATAATTGCGTTAGATCGGTTATGTTGAAGGAATTCGGTCAGAAGATCTGGACTGCGGACGGACCGGACGTTGCAGTAGCTGGATTTCATTACCCCACCCGAATGGCCGTAATAGGTCTATCAGACGGCAGCCTCTTCATCTGGTCGCCGATCCAGCTCACGGATGGCCTGCGCGCAGTGGATGCTATCGGTCACGTACGGCACATTGTTGCGCCAAATTCACTTCATCACTTGTTTCTTCAAGAGTGGAAGCATGCCTACCCCGGCGCCAAGGTCCACGCCCCGCCCGGATTGCGAAGGAAACGCGAGGACATAATATTTGACGCTGATCTCGGAAGCGCGCCCAGCGCGGGCTGGATCGGGGAGATCGATCAGGTCCTGATGCACGGCAACCTGATCACTACCGAGGTCGTGTTCTTTCATGTCAAGAGCGGCACCGTGCTCTTCACTGACCTGATCCAGCAGTTCCCTGCCGAACGACTGTCCGGCTGGCGAGCTATCGTAGCGAAACCGGACCTCATGACAGGACCTGAGCCGTCGGTGCCGCGCAAGTTTCGCGTCGCCTTTGCCAACCGCCGCGCCGCGCGAGACTCCCTGCAACACATTCTCGCATGGCCCGCCGAAAAGGTGCTGATGGCCCACGGAACACCAATCGAGCAGGATGCCCGAGCATACCTGCGCCGTGCTTTTGACTGGTTGATCGCGTGATGAGGCGGCGACGACCAATGCGTATCGAACCGGCAAGGGCCCGCGCTGCAGCATATCTCAATTTGACCAAAACGCGTTGCGATCGGCGTTGACGGCCACATCAATCCGCCTGCCAAAACTCGGCCCTGAACGTGGTTTCATGCGGATTTGATTCCACGGAAATGATCCCTCCGTGCGCCTTGGCTATTTCCTGGGAGATGTAGAGGCCCAGGCCGAGGCCTTGCTGGTTCGGTTGGACATCGCCGCGCTGAAAGGCCGTGAATAGGTGCGGCACGGCCTCGGCCGGAATGGGCGCGCCGCGGTTGCTCACGCTGATCGCAAAGCCCTTGCCAGCGCTTTTCGCGATGACGGTGATCGGTTCAGAGGGAGCACCATAGGACAACGCATTACCGAGCAGGTTCGACAACAACTGCCCCATCCGGCCGGCATCCATGTTGACCTTGCCGGACATTTTGACACCCGTCTCTATGAGGCGATCAGGGTACGCACTCCTGAACTCCGCAACGATCTGCTCAATGACCGGTTCGAGCAGATCCTCCTTCAACCTCACCTGCATCCCTCCGCCGAGCCTGGCGCGCGCGAAGTCCATCACGTTGTCAATCATGCCGGACATGCGATTGACGCTGCCCTGCATGAGACTGATCCAGTTCTCGCCTTCCGGATCCACCTTCTTGCGAAGCAGACGCAACCCGCCAGCGATTGAAGCAAGCGGATTTCTAAGGTCATGGCCCAGGACGGCAATGAACTGCTCGCGTACCTCCGCCGTCTTTTTCTCCGACGCCAGTTGCCTTTCGCTCATCTCGACCCTGTCGGCCGCGTCCAGGTGAAACGCCAGCAGCTCCGCAAACAGTTTGAACATCCCGATGGTTTCGGGGGTGCGCAAAGCGCGCGGCTTGGGATCGATGGCACAAAGAGTTCCGAAAAAGGAACCATCGGGAAGGATGATCGGCATCGAGATGTAGCTCTGAAAGCCGTACTGCGCCGGGGTGTGGTGGCCGCAATAGGCGGCGTCCTTGCTCACGTCATCAATGATGACCGCCTCGCGGCTCTGCCGGATTTCGTGGCAGATGGTGGTCTCGACCTTCAGCTCGTCGCCAGGCTTCAGGCCGAACGCCAAATCGTCCTTGGACGCGCAGGTAATCCACCTGTCCTCGGTGACGCGGGCGATAGCCGTGAATCCCATCCCCGTGGTCTTGCTCACCACGTCAAGGATGGTCGGCACCGCGGCAATACCGCTTACTTTGGCTATATCACGATCAAAATTCATTCATGGCCCAATGTCGGGCACTAAGCTATTATCGCTAAACGAACGGCACAAGGCGCGCCGCAACACGCAGCGATATGCGGGAACAAACCAAATCTTGGATGTCGCTTCCGCCCGCGCTCCTTGAGCTACGGCGGACAAGTCGATCATCTGGGCAACGTTGCCCTAGTGGAAGTCGTCAATTCGGCACCGCCCGCTTCGCCATCGCCGGACCATTCGCGTTCACCGTCACCCCGCGCAGCAAATTGAACGCCGCGTTCAGCGCCTTGTCGTCCTTGTCGTTCGGCGGAACCCAGGCTTGCGAGCCGGCTTGTTCGGCGCCGTCGGCGGCGAGGTGGCCGCGCATCGAGGCTTCGCCCTTCAGCTCGGAACGGCTCTTCAGTTCATCCGGCACATCCTGCAGCACTTCGATGTCGGGCGCGATACCCTGAGCCTGGATCGAGCGGCCCGACGGCGTGAAGTAGCGCGCCGTGGTCAGCGCCAGCGCGCCATTGCCTGATCCGAGCGGGATGATGGTCTGCACCGAGCCTTTGCCGAAGGTGCGCGTCCCGATCAGGGTGGCGCGCTTGTGGTCGCGCAAGGCGCCGGCCACGATCTCGGAGGCGGAAGCCGAGCCACCATTGATCAGCACGACCAGCGGCTTGCCTTTGGTGATATCGCCGCCACGCGCGGTGAAGCGTTGGGTTTCCTCCGAAGTTCTGCCGCGCGTCGAAACCACCTCGCCCCTTGTCATGAAAGCGCTCGACACGGATACGGCCTGGTCGAGCAACCCGCCGGGATTGTTGCGGAGGTCGACGACATAGCCCGCCAGCTTGTCGGCCGGGATTTCCTTGGCGATGCTGGCAATGGCCTTTTTCAGGCCGTCGGTGGTCTGCTCGTTGAAGCGGGTGATCCTGATGTAGCCGATGTCGCCACTGTCGGTCTTGTAGCGGACCGGCCGCACCCGGATGATCTCGCGGACGATGGCAACATCGATCGGCGCGGCGGAACCCTTGCGCGCGACCTTCAGTCGGATCTTGCTGTTGGCGGGGCCCTTCATCCGGCTCACCGCCTGCTCGAGCGTCATGCCCTGAATCTGCTCGTCGTCGATCTGGGTGATCACGTCGCCCGACAGCATGCCGGCCTTGGCCGCGGGCGTATCGTCGATCGGCGTCACCACCTTGACGAGGCCGTCTTCCATCGTGACCTCGATGCCGAGCCCGCCGAACTCGCCATGGGTGGTCTCCTGCATGTCGCTCCAGCCCTTCTCATTCATGTAGCGCGAATGAGGATCGAGCGCGGAGATCATGCCGTTGATGGCGCCTTCCATCAGCTTGGAATCGTCGGGCTTCTCGACATAGCTGGTCTTGATCCGCTCGAACACGTTGCCGAACAGATTGAGCTGGGTGTAGGCGTCGGAACGCGCCGCTGCCTTTGCCGCCGCGACCAGACTAGCCCCCGGCGGTCCCACCACGAGAACGGTCAGACACGCGCCCGTAACCGTGCCGAGAAGAAAGGAAAAATTCCTGCGCATCGTGGGGCGTCCCTTTTGGCTAACGGACGCCCGCGATCCCTGTGAATCGGCGCCCTGTCCCGGCGCAACCAACTCACAATGGCTTTTTGGTCGGATCAAGGCACGCCGGCCCGAACCAATACGACCTCATCAGGCACCTAATCGGCTTTCTGCAGCCCGTTTTGCCAGGTCGAGGGTGGGGTTCCAAAACCGCGCTTGGCGCGGGTGCCCAGCCAGTAGCCGAATTGCGGCGGAACGTTGCGGAATGCGCCCTCCACTCCAAGCTTGAGCGCGGCATCCATCGGCCAATTGGGATTGTTGAGGATTTCCCGCCCCACCGCGATCAAATCGGCCTGACCGTCGCGCAGGATCTGCTCGGCCTGGTCGCCATGGATGATGAGGCCAACCGCCATCGTCATGATGTCGGCATGGCGTTTCACGTATTCCGACAGCGGCACCTGGTAGCCAAATTTGATTTCCTTGCCCAGGATCGGCGCCATTTCGGTGATGCCGCCGGACGAGCAGTCGATGGCGTCGACGCCCTTCGCTTTCAGAATTTTTGCCAGCCGGGCGCTCTGCTCCGGCCCCCATCCGGCATTGTCCTCGACCGAGAGACGGACGAACAGCGGCTTGTAGTCCGGCCAGTGCGCGCGCACGGCTTCGGTGATTTCGGTGATGAAGCGCATGCGGTTGGCTTCGGAGCCGCCATATTCGTCGGTGCGGGCGTTGGACCGCTCCGACAGGAACTGATGCACGAGATAGCCGTGCGCGCCGTGCAGCTCCAGGACGTCGAAGCCCGCTTCGTGGGCGCGCCGTGCCGCGTTGCCCCAGGCCTGCACCAGATCTTTCACCTCATGGCGTTCCAGCGCCTTCGGCACCGGCCATTTCTCGCTATGGGCGATCGCGCTCGGGGCCACCGGCTGCCATGCCTCCCAGTCCTCGATATCGTATGTCCGCTCAAGTGGACGGTCGCCCTCCCACGGCCTTGTCGCGCGCGCCTTGCGGCCGGAATGGCCGAGCTGAATGCCGGCGACCGAATTCTGCTGCCTGATGAATTTTGCGAGGCGGCCGAGCGGCTCGACGAACTTGTCGTCCCAGATGCCGAGATCGCCGACCGTGCCGCAGCCGCGCCGCTCGACCTTGGTCGATTCCACGACGACGAGGCCCGCGCCGCCGGCGGCGAACTTGCCGGCGTTCATCAGGTGCCAGTCGGCCGGAAAGCCCTTCTGGGCCGAATATTGATGCATCGGCGGCACCACGATGCGGTTCTTCAGCGTGACGCCACGGATCGTCATCGGGGAAAACAGCAGCGTTTCCGTCATCTGTGGTTTCCTCGATCTGGACATCATTGTCCCGGCACGACGCCAGGAAGTCTCTTATTTTGCGGCACCCTCGGCGGATTTGGCCTTCGGCTTGGCCGGCGGCGCCTTGGCCGCCGCTTTCGGCGACGCACTGTCGCTGCGTACGGTACCCCAGGGGTCCGCACTCTTCTGCTGTTCCGGTATGTTGCCGAGTGACCTCCGGTAAGCCCGCTCGGCGTCCTTCTCGGCCGCGATTTCCGCAGGCGTCTTGGCCTTGTCCTCCTCGCCGTATTTGGCAGGACCTTTTTGGGCCGCAGCAGGTCCAGCGAATAACGCGATCACGGCGACGGCGCCCAGAATTCTCCCAACGGCTTGCATGCGACTACTCCCTGAAATAGGCCCAAGCCTTTAGCACAGCTCGCGCACGGGCTTAAGCGCCGGATTGGGTTTCGAAGCGAATCCCCGTGGCGGCCGTTGCTCAGGCCGGTCCAGTTTTGTAAACGATTGCCATGAATTTGCCGCCAGCGCCCCCCTCCGTCGACGTGTTGCTGTTCGATCTCGGCCGTGTCGTGCTCGATATCAGTTTCGACAAGGTGATGGCGACCTGGGCCGCGCACGCGGGCTGCGAGCCTGCCGAGCTCGCCAGCCGCTTTGTCGTCAACGACAGTTTCAAGCACCACGAGATCGGCCAGATCGACGACGCGGCATTCTTTGCGAGCCTGCGTCAGTCGCTCGGCATCGGCATCACAGACGCGCAGTTCCTCGAGGGCTGGAACGCGATCTTCACCGGCGAGATGCCCGGAATTGCGCCGCTGCTGGCTGGCGCCGCACAACGCCTGCCGCTCTATGCCTTTTCCAACACCAATCCGGCCCACGTGGCGCATTTTTCGCTGGCCTATGCTGATGTGCTCGGCCATTTCCGCGAGGTATTCCTGTCCTCGAGCATCGGTTTGCGCAAACCCGACGCGGAAGCCTATGATCATGTGGTAAAGGCGATCGGCGTGCCGGCGTCGCGGATCCTGTTCTTCGACGACTCGGCCGCCAATATCGAAGGTGCGCGGGCGCGCGGCCTTTGTGCCATCCACGTGACATCGACGGATGACGTGGCGAGGGCACTGACCGCACTTGAAGTATAGGAGGTCGCCCGTGGCCTTGATGCCTGTCGCCGATGCGCTTGCTGCGATCCTTGCCGGCGCCGAACCGTTGCCCGAGGAAATGATTTCGCTCGACGATGCCTGGTATCGCGTGCTGGCGCGCGACGTCGCCGCGCGGCGGACGCAACCGCCGCAGGCGATGTCGGCGATGGACGGCTACGCGGTGCGCGCTGATGATGCCGCCGATCTCTCCGCACGGCTGAGGGTGATCGGCGAGGTCGCGGCCGGCCGCCCGTTCGAGCGGAAGGTCGGCAGCGGCGAAGCGGTGCGGATTTTTACCGGCGGCGTGATCCCCGACGGCGCCGACGCTGTGATCATCCAGGAGGACACTGGCGTCGATGGCGACCACATCACCATCACCGAGGCGGCCGTGAAGGGGCGGCATATCCGTCCCGCCGGCGTCGATTTCCGGGAGGGCGATGTGCTGCTCACGCGCGGGCGCCGCCTCACCGACCGCGATTTGTCGCTCGCCGCCGGCATGAACTATCCGGAGCTTGCGGTGCGCCGCCGCCCGAAAGTCGCGGTCCTCGGCACCGGCGACGAGCTGGTGATGCCGGGCGCAACCCCCGGCCCCGGCCAGATCGTCTATTCCAACGGCTACGGAATCCGTGCGCTGGCGCGGTCGGAAGGCGCCGAGGTCATCGATCTCGGAATCGCCGCCGACACGGTCGCTGCCACCGCGCAAGGCATCCGCCGGGCGCGCGAGCTTGAAGCAGATATCCTGATCACCATGGGCGGCGCCTCGGTCGGCGACCATGACCTCGTCAAGCAGTCGCTGGAGGCCGAGGGGACGGCCATGGCGTTCTGGCGCATCGCGATGCGGCCGGGCAAGCCGATGATGCACGGCAGGCTGGGCGCGATGCGGGTGATCGGCCTGCCCGGCAATCCCGTCTCCTCCTATGTCTGCGGCTTCCTGTTTCTGGTGCCGTTGATTCGCGCATTATCGGGCCGTGACACCATCCATCATCCGCGCGAAGGCGCCGAGCTGGGCCGCTACCTCGCCGCCAACGACCAGCGCGAAGACTATCTTCGAGCGCGCCTCGAAGAGCGCGCGGACGGCACGCTGATCGCAGTGCCGGTGAACCACCAGGACTCGTCGCTATTAGGGAATCTCGCTGCGGCACGGGCACTTGTGATACGTCCGCCGTTCGCGCCGGCTGCCGCCAAGGGTTCGCGTTGCGAGCTGCTCCGGCTGCCGGAATGACGCCCTGAACGGCGCCCTTAAGGGTGTCTTCAGCCGAAGCCGCAATGCGTTCACCTGAAATTAAGTGGTTGCGGAACACATATCGAACATATAGTGTCCGTTCATGATTTGTTTCGACTGCTAGTGTCTATGGTTGGGAGTTTTGGGGACTCTCGCGATGGACCCTGGAGATTCGGGACCGAAAGACTGTGCCAACCGGGGGAATGCTCGCGATGCTTACGCGCAAACAATATGAACTTCTGCGTTTCATCAATGAACGGCTGAAAGAGGCCGGCGTACCGCCCTCCTTCGACGAGATGAAGGACGCGCTCGATCTGCGTTCGAAATCCGGAATCCACCGTCTCATTACGGCACTGGAGGAGCGTGGCTTCATCCGCCGCCTGCCCAACCGCGCCCGCGCCATCGAAGTCATCAAGCTGCCGGAGCTCGCGGCCGCCGGCAACGGCCGCCGCGGCTTCACGCCGAGCGTCATCGAAGGCACGCTCGGCAGGCGCACGGTGAGCGCGCCGGCTGCCGAGGACGACGGCAATCGCCCGGTCGCCGTGCCCGTGATGGGCCGGATCGCCGCCGGTACGCCGATCGAGGCGCTGCAGACCCGCAGCCACACCATCAGCGTGCCGCCTGACATGCTCGGCTCCGGCGAACATTACGCGCTCGAAGTGCGCGGCGATTCCATGGTCGACGCCGGTATTCTCGACGGCGACATGGCGCTGATCCAGCGCAACGAGACCGCCGACACCGGCGATATCGTGGTGGCGCTGATCGACGAGGAGGAAGCCACGCTAAAACGCTTCCGCCGCCGTGGCGCCTCGATCGCGCTGGAGCCGGCGAACACCGCCTACGAAGTCCGCATCCTGCCGCCGAACCGGGTCCGGATTCAGGGCAAACTGATCGGGCTGTACCGGAAGTATTGAACGGTCGGGTTGCCGACACGACTGCTACGGCAACCCCGCCCCGGCCTTCGGCCGGGGTTTTTTGTGGCGCGCATGGAACCAAGGCGGGTTAGCGCGTTTGTGATTTAGGCGCAGTGGGCCAGTCGCAGAATTGCCCAGAAACAAGAAAAGACTCTGCGCCAAGTCCGCTCTGAATACGTCCACTCTGATAGAGGCCTGTGCCTCCTTCAAGACACCGGTCCGCTATCTCAAACGAGGGAGCCATCCGATGTGTGACTATAGCCTGCACGCTGTGGCGACGCGTCCGGCCAAGGTCGGCGAGACGCTGATCACCACGACATTCCGCGGTACATCAACCCGCGGCTTCGCGTCGGAACGCGAACCAGCAGTGGCGGTCTGCATGCTTCCCGGCACTGAACTGGCGTTCGCCGAGGACGTCAAATACGACAACCGGTGGATCTGGACCCGAACCACCGAATGGCGGGTCGGCAAGTTCAACCAGATCGAACCCGAAGTATCCGACCGTCACCATGATGCGATCGAATTTCCTGACGGAAGCCATGTGCTGGTGACGCAGCTTTGCGAAGGCCAGCGCGCGACCGTGCTGCAATTGCCGGTGACCGAGGGCGAACGTGCACCGAAGGTGACGGAAGCGCCTCGGGGCGAATCCATCGTGACCGGATAAAACGCAACGTGAATGCGATCCGCCGGTTCAGGCCGGCGGATCATGGTGATATAGTTTTGTGAGAAAACTCGGCACCGAGGGGCAGTCGGTGGTCAACAAGGTTACTTGGCAAAAAGCCGGACGCGTCACCGAGCCTGGACGGTACATGTTCAGGTACGGCTGGCTCACCATCACGGCCGAAGATCTCGCGATCTGGCGGCAATTCCCTGCGGCGTCGTTCACGCTGGTCAAGCTGCCGTCGACCCCCGACGCGCCTGAGGAATTCCACCTCGGCGCATTCGAAATACCAGCCAGTCCCACGGTCGACGAGCACTGAAGGTCGTCTAGACCCCTGGGGCTCTAGACTTTTGATTTGACGCGTTTTCTTGACGCGAACTGGTCTCCACTTCCCTGGAAAACGCTCTATTCCTCCGCCTGAAGGTCGGCCTCAGCTGGCGTGGCATCGACGGCGCGCGGTGGCACGACACGCGGCGCAAGAACGGCGGTGTCTGCCTCGCCCTCGTCGGCGACGGCCGGCGACCATGGGCGGTCGATCCCTCGGGGTTTGACCGCCTCGACGACAAATCCCTCACGGCTTCGCCGCAACGCCATCGCCCCCTGCCGCCGCAGCCGGTCGGCATCGATGATGGAAGCCGCGCATGATGCGGGCGCCTGCCGCAGGGTCACGATGAGCGCCGCGCGCTCGCAATCGTCCGCCAGCGCCTCGGGCCTGAGCGCCTGCGCGACCAAGCCGCCGGCGGATTGCATCACGCAGCCAAGGTCGTCGCATGAGACGCCTGATGTGAGCGACGCATCGGCCGCCGTACGCGCATCCGCATCCGCCGCCAGCCACTCCTTCAGCAGGAAGGCATCCCGGGAGCCCTTTGCCGCATGCATCAGATGCAGCCTTCCATCCTGGCCGCGCACCCCGACATTGCGGCCATCGGCGGAAATCAAGATATCCGGCTGCGGCGCCCTCGCCGCCCACAGCGCCGCTGATAGTACCAGTACGGCGCCCGACCAGCGCAGCGGGGTGCGCAACAGGCCGAGCAGGATGATGCCGAGACTGGCCGCAATCAGCGGGCCGATGCCGAACGCCGGCACGCGGCCGACCGCGCCGGGCAAAGCTGCGACCCATTGCGTCACCGCAATCATCCAGTCGATGCCGACACCCATGATCGCCCAGAACAGGCGATCGAAACCGAACGGCATCGCGACAAGGCCGAGCAGGCCCGCCGGCATCACGACTGCGGAGACCACCGGCATCGCCGCGAGATTGGCCAGCACGCCATAGGGCGTGACCCGGTGGAAGTGAAAGGCCGCGTAAGGCATGGTCGCGAGCCCCGCCACCAGCGAGGCCAGCAACAGCATCGTGATCTCACGACCGCCCCACAGCGCCGCACGCGCGGTTGCGGTATGATCTGCTGTCGCGAACAGGCGCGGCATGCCGATCTGCACCAGGGCAACGAGGCCAAGCGTCGCCGCAAACGACATCTGAAAACTCGGATGGACCAGCGCTTCCGGCGCGACCACCAGCACGATCAGGGCCGCGACCGCGAGCGTGCGAAACGTAATCGCCCGGCGATCGACCATGACCGCGATCAGCACCACGGCCGTCATGAAGAACGAGCGCTGCGTCGCCACTTCCGCCCCCGACAGCAGCAGATAGAACGCGGCGGCGGCGAGCGCTGCCGCGGCCGACCATTTCTTGATGGCGTAGCCGACCGTGAGTGCTGGAAACAGCGCGAGCAGCGCCCGCACCGCGAAGAACACGACGCCGGCGACGACGGCCATGTGATAGCCGGAGATCGACAGCACATGGCCCAATCCAGAGATGAACATGGCGTCGTTCACCGGCGGCGAGATCGCGTCGCGCCGCCCGGTCAACAGCGCCGTGGCAATCGCGCGCTTGTCACCTTCCAGCGTGGTCCTGATCCGCGCGTCGATCGTATCGCGCAGGCCCTGCATCACGGCCGAATAGCGCAGGCGAAGCCCGCCGCCCATGGCCGGCGGCTCCGTGGTCTTGATCGCGCCCATCACGAAGCCGGAGGCGCCGATGCCGGCGAAGAACATGTCGCGGCTGAAATCGTAGCTGCCCGGCCGCACCGGTGAGAGCGGCGGCAACAGTCGCGCCTTCAATTCGACGAAGCTGCCGACCGCGGGCGCCGTGCCCTTCTTCACCGACAGCCGCACGCGTTCGAGCTTGGTCGTTCCGCGCGCGCTTTCCATGGTGACGACGCGCAGCACAAAACGGTCCGTGCGCTCGCGAATGTCGCGGGTCTCGACAAAACCCGTCAGCGATACCGAAAACATCGGCCGCGCCAGCACGCCATGCGCGACCCGCGCCGTCTTCCAGGTCGCCACCGCAAAGCCTGCCGCAACGGCTGCGATCATCACCGCGACCGGAAAGAATTTTTGCCGCCGCAATAGAGCCGCCACCGCACATAGCGTGATCGCCACGACGGCGGCCACCGACAGCACCGGCTCGTGATCGGCGGCAAAGTAGAACGCGATGCCGATGCCGAACGCCACGGGTATCCAGGGCAGCAATCGGCCCGCGCCAGCTTCCGCACGCGCCCACGCGCGCAGCGTCTCGACAACCGGCGGCCAGAAAGCGGGACGCGATGGAGCAAGGCCGCCAATGGGCGCCGCGGCGCGTGGCGGCCAGGTCCCGGCATAGCCCCGCTTCCGGCCCGAAATGTCGCCCTGCTCAGCCACCCCGGCCTACACCTTACGATCCCGTGGAGAGCACGAGACTACCGGACGGTGTATTGCGGCCGCTAGCGGAACGGATGCAGAAACCTGAAGAAGCGGGCCGCAACACCCACGGGACCTTCCCCGACTGATTTCCGCCAAAAGATAATTCATTGGCGTGGAAAACTGCCGCTAAGTCAGCCCAACTGCATTTTCCGACTCGGCAAAGCGTGCTCGTGTCTAGAATTCGAGGCTGGTTGCGGAGCACGACGTGAGCCAGTTTTCTTGTACGTTTCTGCTTGTGACGGCTCTGATGCTCACGGCATGCTTCGGAGTAGCCGCTTGGCGCCTCTCCGGTGACGCATCGGAGGTAACGGGAAGCATCCTGCCGCCGTTGATTGATCTGCGTTAAAGATCCCCAGAGCGGATGCAGAAACCTGAGGAAACGCGCCGCCATCCGCGCTACACTCGCGGCCATGAAGCTAATCGCCTGCCTTTCATTTGCCGTCATGATGACCGCCTCGGCGACTGCTGCCGCGGCGACCGAACAATGTCGTTTCATCGAGGCAAGGCCCGAGCGCGAGGCGTGCTACCAGCGCCAGGAGGTTGCGCGCGCCGCCCGTCAGAAAGCGAACGAGGCCCGGGAGGCCGAACAGCAAAAGAGCTACGAGCCCATGACGCAGGAAGATGCCCAGCTCGCAAAAGCCATCCGGGGTATTTGCCGGGGCTGCTAGCCGCCGCCGGGCCGACGCCTATTGTGCGATCAGCGGCGTCTTCGACGAGACGTGATGGCTGACGATCTTCCAGTCTCCGTCTTCGCGAACGATCACCCAAGTAATTTTCACCACCAGCGGCTCGGCGTCCTTCTCGACGATAAACGTCGCTGTGCCCGCGACATTGATCAGATCGACCGCCGCCGGCGCCGTCCTGATATCGGTGAATTGCACGGATGGCGACTGCCATCGCGGCAGTCCCTCGAAGTAGGTCTTAATGCCGTCATTGCCGCGATAGAAATTCGGGTTCGAACCAAAGAAGAATGCGTTCTTCGAATAGAGTGAGGCGAGAGCTTTGGCATCCAGCCTGCTGAACGCCGCCGCCCACCGGCGCGTGATGCCAGAGACGATGTCGTCGATCGCGTGTTGCATCGATGATCCAATCTGAAATCGTAGGGTGGGCAAAGCGAAGCGTGCCCACCATTCACGACGCGGAGGCGATGGTGGGCACGCTGCGCTTTGCCCACCCTACATTCCGCTGCTTCACCCCTTCCCGCCGACTTCCTTCGCAAACGTGTCGCGCAGGCCGATGGTGCGGTTGAACACGGGCTTGCCCGGCGTGGAATCCTTGTCGCGCACGAAATAGCCCTGGCGTTCGAACTGCATCACTTCGCCGGAATTGTCTGATGCGACCGAAGGCTCGATCCGGGCGTCGGGCAACACCTCCAGCGATTCCGGATTGAGGTCGACGGCGAAATTCGCGGCACTCGGGCTGGGGTTCGCGAAGAGCTGATTATAGACGCGGATTTCCGCGGGCATCGACTGCGCGGCCGACAGCCAGTGCATGGTGGCCTTGACCTTGCGGCCGTCAGGCGCGTTGCCGCCCTTGGTCGCGGGATCATAGGTGCAGCGGAGTTCGACGACTTCGCCTGCATCATTTTTGATGACGCCGGTGCATTTGATGAAATAAGCGTAGCGCAGCCGCACTTCGTTGCCCGGCGAAAGGCGGAAGAATTTCTTCGGCGGGTTTTCCATGAAGTCGTCGCGCTCGATATAGAGCTCGCGGCCGAAGGAAATCTTTCGCGTGCCGGCCGCGGGATCATCGGGATGATTGACGGCCTCGAGCTCTTCAACCTGGCCTTCCGGATAATTCTCGATCACGATCTTGAGCGGCCTTAAGACCGCCATGCGGCGCTGCGCGGTCTTGTTGAGGAGTTCACGGATGCAAAATTCCAGCATACCGACATCGACCACGCTGTTGGCCTTTGCCACGCCAATGCGCTTGACGAATTCGCGCACCGCCGCCGACGGCACGCCGCGCCGCTTCAGGCCGGCAATGGTCGGCATGCGCGGATCATCCCAGCCCGACACATGACCGTCACGCACGAGTTGCGTCAGCACCCGCTTTGACAGCAACGTATAAGTCAGGTTCAGCCGGGCGAATTCGTACTGCCGCGGTTTCGACGGCACCGGCAGCTTGTCGAGCAGCCATTCATAGAGCGGCCGGTGGTCCTCGAATTCCAGCGTGCAAATCGAATGCGTGATGCCTTCGATGGCGTCCGACTGGCCGTGGGCGTAGTCGTAGCTCGGATAGATCGACCATTTGGTGCCGGTGCGCGGGTGCTCGGCATGCAGAATGCGGTAGAGCACGGGGTCGCGCAGGTTGATATTGCCGGCGCCCATGTCGATCTTCGCTCGCAGCACGCGCGTGCCGTTCGGAAATTCGCCAGCCTTCATGCGGCGAAACAGGTCGAGGTTCTCGTCCACCGCGCGGTCGCGGAACGGTGAGTTCTTGCCAGGCTCCGTCAGCGTGCCGCGGTTCACGCGGATTTCTTCCTGCGACTGGTCGTCGACATAGGCGTCGCCGGTCTTGATCAGGCCCTCGGCCCAGTCGTACAGGCGATCGAAATAGTCCGAGGCGTAATAGAGATCGGTTCCCCAGTCATAGCCGAGCCAATGCACGTCGGCCTGAATGGAATCGATATATTCCTGCTCTTCCTTGGTCGGGTTGGTGTCGTCGAAGCGCAGGTGGCACTTGCCGGCAAATTCCTGCGCGATGCCGAAATTGAGGGCAATCGACTTGGCGTGGCCGATATGCAGGTAGCCGTTCGGCTCCGGCGGAAATCGGGTCACGATCCGGCTATGTTTATTGGAAGAGAGATCGGCCTGGACGATGTCGCGGATGAAATCGCGCCCTGCTTCTGCCGTTACCGGTTCTGTGGTCATTCCGAGTTCCTGTTAGGGATTGGCGAACCTTCTGCCAAATTCGCCCTTGTGAGCCAAGCCTACTTTGCCAATGGCTAGGCTTTAGTTATGCAATGTTCCTGCTATACACCACCGCCAATTCACCTCAGCCCGCCTCGGTAAATGACAGATTCCGTCGTCACACGCTTCGCCCCCTCGCCCACCGGCTTCCTCCATATCGGAGGCGCCCGGACCGCGCTGTTCAACTGGCTCTACGCCAAGAAGACCGGCGGCAAGATGCTGCTGCGGATCGAGGACACCGATCGCGAGCGCTCCACCGAGCCGGCCATTGCGGCGATCCTGGATGGCCTGAAATGGCTGGGGCTCGATTGGGACGGCGACGTCATCTATCAGTTCAGCCGCGCCGCCCGCCACCGCGAGGTCGCCGAGCAACTGCTGGCCAGCGGCAAGGCCTACCGCTGCTACGCCACGGCGGAGGAACTGACCGCGATGCGCGAGAAAGCGCGCGCCGAGGGCCGCACCCGCCTCTATGACGGGATGTGGCGGGACCGCGACCCCTCCGAGGCGCCCGCGGGCATGAAGCCCACGATTCGCCTCAAGGCGCCGCTGACCGGCGAGACCGTGATAGAGGACCAGGTCCAGGGCCGCGTGGTCTGGCAGAACGAGAACCTCGACGATCTCGTGCTGCTGCGAGGCGACGGCAACCCGACCTACATGCTGGCGGTGGTGGTCGACGACCATGACATGGGCGTCACCCACGTCATCCGCGGCGACGACCATTTGATCAACGCCGCGCGCCAGAAACAGATCTACGACGCGCTCGGATGGGACATTCCGAACATGTCCCACATCCCGCTGATCCACGGGCCCGACGGCTCGAAACTGTCGAAGCGCCACGGCGCGCTCGGCGTCGATGCTTACCGCGCGATGGGTTATCTGCCGGCGGCGCTGCGCAGTTACCTGGTCCGGCTCGGCTGGAGCCATGGCGACCAGGAAATCTTCTCGACGCAGGAAATGATCGACGCGTTCGATCTGCCCGCGATCGGGCGCTCCGCGGCGCGGTTCGATTTCGCCAAGCTGGAGAACCTCAACGGCCACTACATCCGCCAGGCTGATGACCGCGAGCTGGTGTCCCAGTTTGAGAGCGTGCTGGATTACGTCCCCGAAGGCGCCGAGCTGAAGGCAAAACTCAACGACGCCACGCGCGCGCAATTGTTGCGGGCGATGCCGAGCCTGAAGGAACGCGCCAAGACGCTGATCGAGCTGATATCGGGCGCCTACTTCATCTTTGCCGACCGCCCGCTTCAGGTCGAGCCGAAGGCGGCCGCGCTGCTGACGCCGGAGACCCGCGTCCTGATCGGAAAACTCCGGATAGCGCTCGAGACCGTCACCGACTGGCACGCCGAGACCACGGAAGCCGCGATGCGGAATTTCGCAGAGCAGAACAACCTCAAGCTCGGCGCCGTTGCCCAGCCACTCCGGGTGGCGCTGACCGGGCGCACGACTTCGCCGGGTATTTTCGATGTTTTGGCGGTACTGGGGCGAGAGGAATGCCTGGCCCGTCTCGGCGATCAGGCAGCCAGTTAAGCCCCTACCATATGGGGGGACGCGGCCATCTTGCAGTGCACAGGGCAATAAGCTACGCCTTTGGCGCCGCTTCTAGACAATCCGGCTTCCCTTGCTGTCGCCGCGAAATGGCACGAGGGTCGGCGCGGTTTTTCGTAACGATTTCATCGGGGACTCGCGATGGACGCAAAATCCAGCAACAAGACTGCAACGCTCACGGTGGGTAACAAGACCTACGATTTCCCGATCCTCACCGGCACGGTGGGGCCCGATGTCATCGACATCGCCAAGCTCTACGCCCAGGCCGGGATGTTCACCTACGACCCCGGGTTCACCTCCACCGGCAGCTGCCAGTCGAAGATCACCTATATCGACGGCGATGCCGGCGTGCTGGAATACCGCGGCTACCCGATCGAGCAGCTCGCCGAAAAGGGCGACTTCCTCGAGACCTGCTATCTGCTGCTTTACGGGGAGCTTCCGACGCCGGCGCAGAAGAAAGACTTCGACCACCGCGTGATCCATCACACCATGGTTCACGAGCAGATGGCCCGCTTCTTCCAGGGTTTCCGCCGCGACGCCCATCCGATGGCGATCATGGTCGCCGCCGTCGGCGCGCTCGCCGCGTTCTATCACGATAGCACCGACATCAACGATCCGAAGCAGCGCATGATCGCCTCTATGCGCATGATCGCGAAGGTTCCGACGCTGGCCGCGATGGCCTTCAAATACACCGTCGGCCAGCCCTTCATGTATCCGAAGAACTCGCTCTCCTTTGCCGAGAACTTCCTGCACATGTGCTTCGCGGTGCCCTGCGAGGATTACAAGATCAACCCGGTGCTCGCTGACGCGCTGGACAAGATCTTCATCCTGCACGCCGACCACGAGCAGAACGCCTCGACCTCGACGGTGCGTATCGCCGGCTCCTCGGGCGCCAACCCGTTCGCCTGTATCGCCGCCGGCATCGCCTGCCTGTGGGGTCCCGCCCATGGCGGCGCCAACGAAGCCGCGCTTGCGATGCTCGCCGACATCGGTTCGGTCGACAAGATCCCGGAATTCATCGCCAAGGTGAAGGACAAGAACAGCGAAGTCCGCCTCATGGGCTTCGGCCACCGCGTCTACAAGAACTACGATCCGCGCGCCAAGATCATGCAGAAGATGTGTCACGCCGTGCTGGCCGAGACCGGCCATGGCGAGGACCCGATGCTGAAGGTCGCGCTGGAATTGGAAAAGATCGCGCTCAGCGACCAGTACTTCATCGACCGCAAGCTCTATCCGAATGTCGACTTCTATTCGGGCATCACGCTGAAGGCGATGGGCTTCCCGACCTCGATGTTCACCGTGCTGTTCGCGGTCGCCCGCACCGTCGGCTGGATCAGCCAGTGGAGCGAGATGATCGAGGACCCGCAGCAGAAGATCGGCCGTCCGCGCCAGCTCTACACCGGCGTCGCCCGCCGCGATTACGTGCCGATGGACAAGCGGAAGTAAGCAACGTCGCTATAGGACAGATTGGAAAGCCGGATGCGATCGTCGCGTCCGGCTTTTTCTTGTAGGGTGGGCAAAGCGCAGCGTGCCCACCATAGCGGATACCGCTTGAGGAGAGATGGTGGGCACGCGGAGCCTGTCATCGGGCGCGCATTCGCGCGACCCGGTGGCTCTGCCCACCCTACGAAACTGTCGTGTTCTATCCCCGCCGCGCCTGCCACATCGTCGCGAGCACGATATCGGCGGCGCGCGCGCTCGGCGGCTGGTTGCCGGTCGACATGATCCCGTCGATTTTTGCAAACGCCTCGAGCTGCTTGCGCCGCAACTCGCTGTCGCCAATCACATCGCGTAGTGCCTGCGAAAGCTTTTCCGGGGTGCAATCTTCCTGCAGGAATTCGGGGACGACGTTCTCGCCGATCACGAGATTGGCCAAGATCACCGAGTTCACCTTGATGGCGCGGCGCAGGATCCAGGCTTCCACCGAGCCGGTCCGGTAGGCCGTCACCATCGGCACCTCAGCCAATGCCAGTTCGAGCGTCACCGTGCCGGATTTGGCAAGCGCCGCATGCGCAATCCGGAACTTCGCCCGCTTCTCCTGCTCGCCGATCACGACCTGGGGCTGCACCGGCCAGTCCTTCACCGCGTCCACGACCGCTTCCTGCAGATGCGGCATGGTTGGCAGCACCAGTTCGAACGTCACGCCCTGCTCCTGCAGCCGAGCGACCGCCTGGCCGAAGACCGCCATGTGGTGACGAATTTCGCTGCGCCGGCTTCCCGGCAGCACCAGGAGCACCGGCGGCGATTGCGCCCGCTGCGCGGCTTCATCGGCATTCGGGCGCAGTGAAGCCAGTTGCTCGGTCAGGGGATGGCCGACATAGGTGCAGGGCGGCCCGTGCAGCCTCCGATAGGCCTCGGGCTCGAACGGCAGCAGCGCCAGCACGTGATCGACATATTTCAGCATCGCGCGCGCCCGGCCGGGCCGCCACGCCCAGACCGAAGGCGACACATAGTTGACGATCGGAATCCCGGGATCCTTGGCGCGAACACGCTTCGCCACGCGGTGGGTGAAGTCCGGGCTGTCGATGATGACGAGAATATCCGGTGCGGCTTCCGTCACCGCGATGGCCGTCTCCTTGATCAGCCCGAGGATCTTCGGCAGTTCCTTGACGACGGCGGCGAGGCCTATGATCGAGAGCTCTTCGATCGGAAACAGCGACTCCAGGCCTTCGCGCGCCATCGCGCGGCCGCCGATGCCTTCGAACCGCACGCCGTCGCCAAGGCGCTGGCGCAGCACCTTCATCAGGTTGGCGCCGAGGCGATCGCCGGACTCTTCCGTCGCGATCAGAAATATCCGCCGCTCCATCCCGGCGGTGGCGCGAGACGGCGTCACGCTGATAAACCCTGGATGAACAGGCCGGTCCTGTCTGCGGCGGCGATCATGGCTTGCGAGTCCGCGGCAATGGTATGGCCGGCGATCACGGCAATGCCGGCGAGCCCGGCCCGGGCTGCGCCCTCGATGGTTTTGGCGCCCACGGCCGGCAGGTCGAAGCGCAAATCCTGGCTACTCTTGGGCGCCTTCACCAGCACGCCGCGGCCGGATTTGGCGCGAATGCGCCCGGCCTCGCGCAACCGCGCTACGCGTGTCAAAAGCCCGTCGGTGCCCTCGATGTCCTCGACCGCGACCACATGCCCGTCGATCACGACCACGGCCTGGCCAATGTCGAAGGGCCCAAGCGCGCCCAGCACTTCCCGCCCTTTGGCGATATCCGCCGCAGCCGCGGAATCGGGCGCGGCGCGGGCAATGTTTCCCTCCGGCATCAGAATGTCGGGGGCGACATCCCGGATGCCGACCATCCGAAAACCGTCCTGTTCCAGGATCCGGCCGATCCCCGACAACAGGTGATCGTCGCCGCCGCGAAACGCAGCCCAGACGCGGCCGAGGACGCGGATCGTTCCCCAGTCCAGCCGGATTTCCGACAGCGCCGGGCGCAGCAGCGTACCGATGAAGATCAGATCGCGGCAGCCTTCGCTGCGGAACAGTTTTGTGGCGCGGCCGAGTTGCCCGACCGAGATCCAGTGATGGCGGAAGCGCTCGACGCGAGCCGGATCACAGGCGCCGCGGAGCGCGAACAGCACCGGCGCGATCCCTCGTGCGGCAAGCGACTCCGCCACCGCGAACGGCATGGCGCCACCGCCTGCGATGACGCCGACGGGCGATGAAATGTCAGAAGCCGCTGAAATCATGGCTGCGGCGATCCCGTCATCAATGCTTGCCGCCGCCATCGGCGGGAAGGCAGAGCGCGCGATGCTTGCCTTGCTCGATGAAGGCGAGGATTTCGGCGATCGCCGGATCCTCTCCAGCCAACGGCTGCACCGCATTCAGCCGCTCGGCGAAGATGCCGGGGCCGTGAAACAATTGTTGGTAGAACGAGCGCACTTTCGCCAGCCGCTCCTTGGTGAACTTGCGGCGCTTCATGCCGATAATGTTCAGTCCTTCGAGAGCAGCATATTGTCCATTGGCTAGGCCGAATGGAATGATATCGCCACGCACGCCGCAGACGCCGCCGACCATCACCTGCGGTCCGATCCGCGTGAACTGGTGCACGGCCGACAGCCCCCCGATAAAAACGAAATCGCCGATCTCGCAGTGACCGCCGAGCGTAGCTGAAGTTGCAAAAATCACGTCATTGCCAACCTGGCAATCGTGCCCGACATGGCTGCAATTCATGAAATAGCCGCGCTCGCCAACCCGCGTCACGCCGCCGCCCGCAACCGTCCCGGCGTTCATGGTTACAGACTCGCGGATGGTGCAGCCCGCGCCGATCTCCAGCCGGGTCAGTTCGCCCTTGTAGCTCAGCGATTGCGGCGGTGTGCCGAGCGAGACGAACGGATAGATCGTGCAGCCGGCCCCGATCGTGGTCTGCGCGGTAACGTGAACATGCGCGATCAGATTGCAGTTGGCGCCGATAACGACGTTCCGGCCGATAGTGCAATAGGGACCGATTGTTGTTCCTTCGCCGATCACAGCGCCATCCTCAACCCGCGCGGTTGGATCGATCGTACCCATCAAGCAGCCCAGCCCATCCGTTGCGAATATCACGCGTTTTCCGGTGGTTACCGCGGCGTCCGAATGGTGTCCAGTGACGTATCGTTACGTCATGTTGCGGTGCGTCGGTGTCAAGAATGTCCTCAGATCATGCTGCCGGGCAGGAAGCAGCGGATCGAAATCCCATAGGCTCCCTTGATCGGCCAGACCATGGTCCGGCCGAAGCGATTTGGCACGGTGATGACGGCATCGTCCGGCACGTCGATCCATTGGCCCTCGAGCCGGACGCGATAATGACCGTCCTTCGATTCCCAATCGACGTCGGATACGACCGAGCCATCGGCGTCCGAACAGCAGGGCCCCTTCCCGCTTCTGAGACTATCGAACCATTGCTTGAGGGGGGAGTTGGCGTAGCGGCCGTCGTCGCGTGCCATTGCGCTCCCAGCGAAAACAGCGGCCGAGCCTATCAGCACAACGGCGGTTCTCAGGCGTTTCATGCGGCAATCTCAACAGCGACCTGCCACCGGAAATTACAAATCAGTCGACGGACCGAAGTTCCATCGCGCCATGCTCACGCTGACGGCATGGCGCACGGAGTGACTGAGCACATGCTCTGTCAACGATCCGACATTGTCGAGTATACCAGCGTATAGTCACGCCTGTGCGCGGTGACAGCTCACACAAACAGCGCTCCTCACGCGCAGGCAACTGCCCGACCCCGCAAGGTCTCTTTAGCTGCCGGCCAGCGCGATCCATTCGCTCGCCTGCACGCGCGCGATCAGGACGGCCGGACCCGAGGCGCTGGTCTTATAAACGAGCGCCTCGCCTTCGCGGATATCGGCAAATTCCTTTCCGAAGGCGTCGGCGACGTTGGTCTTGTGGGTCACCGCCAGATTGTTGAGGCCGGCTTTCGGAAGCGCATTAACGAGGTCCCGCACGGCGCGTCCCGCCTTGGCGTTCTTGCCGTCGGGATTGGCCATCGCCGACGAACTGCCCGCGCCGCTGTCGGTCAATTCGTCCACGGGCAATACGTCCTTGCCGGCGAGCAGCTTGCCGGTCTCGACCGCGCGGTTCAGCCGGCTCGTGTAGACTTCGCCGATCGGCACCCCCAATTTCTTGAGCGCAGCCCCAAGCTTGCGCGCCATATCGCGGCCCTTCTCGCTCAATTGCCGCTGCGCGGTCATGTCGTCGAACTTGAAGGGGTAGATGTCCTTCTGGCTGTCATCGGTGGCGCCGTGTCGAAACACGATGACGTAGCCACCGTCCTTGAGAGACGATACGAGCCCTTCCAGATCAGCCGCGTAACTTTGCGGCGACATCAGCAGAAAAATGACCAAACACGAAATGATGGACGCAAGCTTGTTCACGGACGCCTCCGTTAAAAAGGCGCGGACCCGAACCGGATTTAATCTGCAAATTTCTTCAATCAACCTCGGCGGCGAGTTCCACTACCAGGGATTGAACAAAGATATCAGGAAGACGTCGGTTGTGTGACGGATGAATTCAATCAGATTCAATCCGTCAGCATCGCGCCGACGTCGGCCTCCGCGACCACGGTGCCATTCACCTTGGCGTCGCCGTGAAACCACCACATCGCCTTGCGGCGGCCGATCGAGCGCATGTGGTACTCGATGGTATCGCCGGGCATCACCGGCTTGCGGAATTTGCACTTGTCGATGGTGAGGAAATAAACCGCGCGCGGCTTCTCCGTGCCCTCGACCGATTTGATGCCGATGACGCCGGCGGTCTGCGCCATGGCTTCGATCATCATCACGCCGGGATAGACCGGACGGTCGGGGAAGTGGCCGAGGAATGGCGGCTCGTTGAAAGTGACGTTCTTGATGCCGATGCCGCTGTAATCGGTCCGGATCTTGATCACCCGGTCGATCAGCAGCATCGGATAACGGTGCGGGAGCGTCTTGAGGATCTCGTTGATATCCACGAGCTCAAACCTGACCGGTGACTCCTCCATTACTCCCGCCCCTCGCCTTTCGGCCCCGCCGTGCCACCCTGCACCAGCCGCTCCACCGCAATAATCTCCTTGAACCACTGCTTGGTCGGCTTTGCAAAGAAACCACCCCAGCGGCCGTTGGGCGGGATGTCGTCCTTGACCCCGCTCATCGCCGTAACCTGGGCGCCGTCGCCGATCTTGAGATGGTTGTTGATGCCCACCTTGGCGCCCAGCGCGACATTGTCACCGATCGTCAGGCTGCCTGCGAGCCCGATCTGGGCCGCGAGCAGGCAGTGCCTGCCGATGGTCACATTGTGGCCGATCTGGACCTGATTGTCGATTTTGGTGCCCTCGCCGATCACGGTATCGCGGAGGCTGCCGCGGTCGATGGTGGTGCCGGCGCCGACCTCGACGTCGTTCTGGATCAGGACGCGGCCGGTCTGCGGCACCTTGATGTGCCCCTCGGGACCGAAGAAGATGAAGCCATAGCCATCCTGGCCGATGCTGCAGGCGGGATGGATCAGGACATTGTTGCCTATGAGGGCGAACTGGATCGCCGTGCGGGCGCCGACATTGCAGTCCCGGCCGATCTTGACGTCGGCGCCGATCACCGCGCCCGCGCCGATCACGGTCCCGGCGCCAATCTCGACCCTGGGCCCGATCACCGCCAGCGGATCGACGATGACGCCGTCTTCCAGGTGGGCCGATGGGTCGATGATGGCCGACGGTGCGATGCCGTCATTGTCGAACCAGGATTGCGGGCGAAGCGCATCGGCGTGCCATTCGCGCGCCAGCATCACGAAGGCGCGAAACGGCTGGGTGGCCCGCAGCACGGCTACATGAGCGGGCACCTGGGCCTCGAAGCGCGGGCTCACCAGGCAAGCGCCGGACTTGGTCGCCTTGAGCTGATCGGCGTATCTGAGGTTGTCGAAAAACGCCAGATGCATGGGGCCGGCTTCGTCGAGCGAAGCGAGGCCCCTGATCACCTGGTCACCCCGTGCGGGGTCGACCAATACCGCTCCCGTCAACGCGGCCAATTCGGCCAGCGTCGAGGCAGGGGGTTGCTTGAAGAATATCGGCTGCGCCATTCCACCCGTCGCAGTCCGGCCGGCCTTCACATCAGAGCGCCGGCTCCGAAGAAACGGAGCCGACCCTCCTCTTATTCCCTGGCGTTCTCGTCACGCGGACCCGAGCTGGATCGATCGGGTCCGTTCGCTTCAAGCCACCTTAGAACGATGTGCCGCCGCCAAATTTGAATTGCTGCACGCGGTCAAACTGACCCTTCGTAAGCGGAACCGCATAGTCGAAGCGCAGCGGACCGAACGGCGACGCCCAGATGAGACCGACACCCACCGAGGTGCGTACCAAGTTGCCATCGTCAAACTGCAATCCCGTACAAGTTCCGGCAGTGGCATTCGGGGATTGCGTCGGCGGGATGCAGCCAGGCACGTTGATCTCATTCGTCGCCGCCCACGAAGTCGGGCCCTTATAGTCGAACAGTCCACCGGCGTCGGCATAGACCGAGCCCTTGAGCCCGACTTCCTTTGGCAGGAACCAGAACGGCATCTGCAATTCAAACGAAGCGCCCCAGTACTTGGTGCCGCCCAGTGCGTCACGTGTACCGAACGGATTGAGATCGCGCGGACCGATGCCGTTCGGCGCAAAACCGCGAACCAGGTTCGGGCCCATCTGGAAGTGATCGAGCATGCGCAGCTCGCTGCCGCCGAACTGGTTCAGCATGCCGCCCTGGAGGTGGATCAGGCCGACGATATCGGCGACCAGCGGGGTGTAGTACTTCGCGTCGACCGCCGACTTGATGTACTTCACGTCGCCGCCGACACCGGCGAAGTCCTGCTTCCAGTCGATCAGCAAGCCGTCGGTCGGGTTCTTATTGTTGTCCAGCGTGTTGTAGTTCAGCGAATAGCCGACCGACGAGGTCAGCGCCTTGCCGCTCTGCAGTTCCCTGCGGATCGGAAGCGAAGCTTCGCCATCGCTGTAGCACCACAGCCCCTGGCCGGAGGGGTCGGTGGCAGGAACTGGCAAACCACCTGGCCCGCCCACCGAATTTATAAATGCTGGTGACGGGTTGAATGCCAGCAGCCCGTTGTTCGGATTGTTGTTACAGTTCGCGAGCTGGTTCGGCAGAGAGATTTCCTGCTGATAGATCGAGTAGCGCAACTGCAGCGCGAGATCTTCCCGCAGCGTAAAGCCGAGCCGCGGACTAAAGCCCATCGTCTTGGTGCCGTAGGCGATGTAGCTGTTGGCGAGCTGCTCGCGATAGAACAGGTCGAGGCCGAGCGCGACGCGGTAGTCGAACAAATACGGGTCGACGAACGACAGCGAACCGCCGCGCGCGTACTGACCGTAGGTCACGGCCGCCTTTGCGTACAGGCCACGGCCGAGGAAGTTGCGCTCGGAAATGCTGACTTCGGCCAGCGCACCGTCGGTGGTCGAATAGCCGCCCGACACCGAGAAGTCGCCGGTCGACTTCTCTTCGAGATCGACGACCAGAATCACGCGATCGGTCGACGAGCCGGGCTCGGTCAGGATCTTCACGCTCTTGAAGAAGTCGAGGTTCTTCAGCCGGCGCTCGGCGCGATCGACCAGCGCGCGGTTGTAGGCGTCGCCTTCGGACAGGTCGAACTCGCGGCGAATCACGTAGTCGCGGGTGCGGGTGTTGCCGCGGACGTTGATGCGCTCGATATAGGTTCGCGGGCCCTCATCGACGGCGAACACGATCGAAACGGTGTGCTGTTCGAAATTGCGGTCGCCGCGCGGGCGCACCACGGCGAAGGCGTAGCCGCGCCGCGAGGCCTCGATCTGCATTTCCTCGACGGATTTCTCAAGCGCCTCGGCATTGTAGACCGAGCCGACGCTGACGCGCGAGAAGCTGCGCATCGAGGCGGCATCGAGGGTTGCGATGGAGGTCTGGAAGTCGACGGAGGCCACGCGATATTGCTGCCCCTCCTCGATCTTGAAGGTGACGAGGAAGCCCTTCTTGTCGGGATCATACTCGGTCAGCGCGGCAATCACCTGCACGTCGGCATAACCGTTCTTGAGATAGAAGCGGCGAATCAGGTCGCGATCAGCCTCGACCCGGTCGGGATCATAGACGTCGGCGCCCCCAAGGAAGCTCAGAAGGTTGGATTCGCGTGTCTTGATGACGTCCTTCAGGCGATAGGACGAATAGGCGACATTGCCGACGAACTCGATCGACCTGACGCCGGTCTTGCTGCCTTCGGTGACCGTGAAGATCAGGTCGACGCGGTTGTTCGGCTGCTCGATGATTTCAGGGGTCACGCGCACGTCGTAGCGACCGGAGCGCCGGTAGATTTCGGCGATGCGCTGGGCGTCCGACTGAACCATCGGGCGCGAGAATGTGCCGCGCGGCTTGGACTGGATTTCAGCCGAAAGCTGCTCGTCCTTGACCTTCTTGTTGCCTTCGAAGGCGATGCGCCCGATCACGGCGTTTTCGACCACGGTCACGACCAGCCGGCCGCCGACCTGATTGATTCGCACGTCCTGGAACAGGCCGGTTTCGATCAACGCCTTCAGGCCGTCGTCGATCTGGGCCTGCCCGAGCCGGCCGCCGGGGCCTGGCTTGAAATAGGAACGGATGGTCTCGACCTCGACACGCCGGTTCCCCTCGACGGAGATCGACGCCACTGTCTGTGCCGCAGCCGGCACAGACACCAACGCGCCCCCCATCGGCACGGTCACCATGATCAGAGCGCCCAGTAGAGCCCCCCGCACTCGCATTCCCAACATCATCCGCAACGCGCCCTCGTCATTGCCGTGCCGGCCCGTACCCCTACGAACCGGCAGAATCCCAAAGTTGCATTGCTTGTAGCTAATTTCGACAGGGGGGCAAACCAGACATCGCGATGCGATTCCATTTTCATTCCAAGACGTTGCCAATGGGCAACGTCACAAAAAAGCCGCTACTACGATCTCCCGAACAGCCCCTTCAGCCACGGCACCTGCTGGAAGTCGTTATAGAAAGCGAACACCATCAACATCAGCACCAGTACAAGCCCCACGCGGAACCCGTATTCCTGGGATTTTTCCGACAAAGGCCGCCCCCGCAGCACCTCGGCCGCATAGAACATAAGGTGACCGCCATCGAGCAGCGGTACCGGGAACAGGTTCAGCAGTCCGATCGAAATGGACAGCACCGCCGCCAGATGAAGCAGCGGAACAAGCCCCAGCGTGGCGACCTGCCCCGAAATCTGCGCGATCCGAATCGGTCCGCCGATCTGGTCCGCGCTCGCCCGGCCGGTGAAGATATTGCCGATATAGGCCAGCGTCTGCTCGATGACGAACCAGGTTTCCTTGATTCCCAGCCAAAGCGCGCTCGCCGGATCGACCTTCTCTGTCGTCACTTCGCCCGGCGAGGTTGCTCGGGTGATGCCGAGAATCCCGAGCCGCTGCGTGTTTCCGAAGGGATCCTTCACTTCGCGCAGTTCCGGCGTGCCCTTCAATTGCAGCGTCGAATCACCGCGCTTGACGGTGAAGGTCAGAGTGTCGCCGGCACGAACGCTGACGAAGCGCTGCATGTCGGCGAAGCTGCCGATCTTCTTGCCGTCGACGGCGGTGACGATGTCGCCGACCTGAAAGCCCGCCCGCTCGGCGGCGCTGCTGGCTTCGATCTTGTCGACGCGCGCCGTCGTGCTCGGCTTGCCGAAGAAGGTGAAGAGACAGGTGAAGATGACGATCGCCAGAATGAAATTCGCGATCGGACCGGCGGCCACGATGGCCGCTCGCGCGCCGACTTTCTTGTGATGGAAACTGCCCGCCCGCTCCGCCTCGGTCATGCCGGCGAGCGCTTCGGCCGAGGCCGGCGTCGAGGCTTCCGATTCGTCGCCGAAGAACTTCACATAGCCGCCGAGCGGGATCGCGGAGATCTTCCAGCGCGTGCCATGGCGGTCGTTGAAGCCGACGAGTTCCGGTCCGAAACCGAGCGAGAACGTCAACACTTTCACGCCCGCCCAGCGGGCGACCAGGAAGTGGCCGAGTTCATGGAAGAACACGACGATGGTCAGGACGAACAAGAAGGGAATGATGTAGCCGATGAGCCCATGGCCCAACGTACTGAAACTGCTTAGAAAAAACTCTGACATCAGGTTCCCCTCGACAAGAGCCAAAGGCTCCGTCCCCAACCCTCTAGGATGCCTTTAAGGCAATTTGAGGCAATAGGGCGGCGGCTCTATTTCGCGCGTTATGGTCAACCGAAATCGCGTCGTCGGCCGAGCTCAAAGGCGCAAGGTTCCCGGCGCGAATCCAGTCATTGATGGTGGCTTCGACGAGGCGCGCGATCGACCCGAACTTGATCTGTCCGGCAATAAACGCCGCCACCGCCACCTCATTGGCAGCGTTGAATACCGTGGTCGCACCACGGCCGGTACGTAAGGCCTCGTAGGCCAGCCGCAAGCCCGGGAAGCGTTCGAAATCCGGTGCCTCGAAGGTGAGCTGTCCGATTTTTGCAAGATCGAGCCTCGCCGACGGGCCGACGATTCGGTCGGGCCATCCAAGGCAATGCGCAATCGGGATGCGCATATCGGGCGCGCCGAGCTGTGCAACCACGGAGCGATCGGAGAATTCGACCATGCCGTGGATGATCGACTGCGGATGCACGAGAACGTCGATTTCGTCGGCCGAGAGCGCGAAGAGATAGGAGGCTTCGATGACTTCGAGGCCCTTGTTCATCATCGAGGCCGAATCGATGGTGATCTTCTGGCCCATGCTCCAGTTCGGATGTTTCAGCGCCTGCGCCAGCGTCGCCTGTTCGATGTCGGTGGCAGCCCAGGTGCGGAACGGACCGCCGGATGCGGTGATGATCACACGCACCAGTTCTTCGCGGTTGCCGGAGGAAAGCGCCTGAAACAATGCGTTGTGTTCGGAATCGGCCGGCAGAATGCAGGCCCCTGCTTTCGCCGCGCGCTGCATGAAGAAATCGCCGGCGCAAACCAAACATTCCTTGTTGGCGAGCGCGACCGTCGCGCCGCGATCGACCGCGGCCAGCGCGGGCTTCAACCCGGCCGCACCGCTCACCGCCGCCATCACCCAGTCGGCGGGACGCGCCGCGGCTTCGATGATGGCGCTTTCGCCGGCGCCGCATTGGATGTCGGTGCCGGCCAGGGCGTCCTTCAATTCGCCAAGCCGCGCGGGGTCGGCAATTGCTGCGAATCGCGCGCCGAATTCCCTGGCGAGTTTGGCCAGCGCTTCGACATTGGAATTCGCGGTCAGCGCCTCGACAGAATAGCGGTCGCGCGCGCCGCGCAGCAAATCCATGGTGCTGTCGCCGATCGAGCCGGTGGCGCCCAGCACCGTGACCGTGCGCGCATCCGCTACAGCGGCCTTGTTGTTACGCAATGGAACTGCGCTCATAATTCACCAAACCATAAGACCGCGGCCGACGCCATCGGCGCCGCCCCGCAGAAGACCGAAAAGAGCCGCCACGACGACGGCTGCGACAAATCCATCCAGGCGATCCATTAGCCCGCCGTGGCCGGGAACAATGTGACCTGAGTCCTTTACGCCAAAACGCCGCTTCACGGCGGATTCGAAGAGGTCACCGAGCTGTGAGACGACCGAAAGAGCCCCGGAAAGCATCAATAACGGCCCTACCCTGCCGAGATCGAACGCGGCAAACCCGACCGCCACAGCCAGGCTGGCGGCCAACCCGCCGGCGGCGCCCGCCCAGGTCTTTTTCGGGCTGACGCGCGGCCACAGTTTCGGCCCGCCAATGCCGCGGCCCGCGAAATAGCCGCCGCTATCGGTCACCCAGACGATCAGCAGCACGAACATCAGCGCGGCGAATCCCTTCACGGGATCGAGACGCACCAGAACCGAGGCGATCTCGGCCGCCGCTGCGTACAAGAATCCCGCCGCCGCCCAGCCTCGCCGCTCCGGCGCGATCGATACGACGGCGACGAAGCCGACCGCCAGCGCGATCAGCGCGGCATCGAGCCGGCCAATCGCAAAACAAAGCCCCGCGACCGCAAGCGCGGCCACACCCGGTACCGTCACGCGTGTAGCGCCGGCGAGACCCACGATCGCGAGCCATTCCACGAACAGGCCGATGGCAGCCAGCGCCACCAGCGTGGTCCAGAGCCAGCCGCCCGCATAGGCGATCGCGACCGCCAGCGGAATCAGCACGGCGGCTGCGGCGATACGGACGACGAGATTGCGCGATTCGGGCGCTGCCGCCGGTGCGGCTTCGCGTTCGGTCACGATCCGGTTTTCGCGGCCAGACCGCCGAAACGGCGTTCCCGTCTGGCATATTCGGCAATGGCGCTTTCGAGCGCGGCCTTGTCGAAATCCGGCCAGTGGATCGGCACGAACACAAGTTCGCTATAGGCCGCCTGCCACATCAGGAAGTTCGACAGCCGCTGCTCGCCGCTGGTGCGGATGATCAGGTCGGGATCGGGAAGATCAGGCGCATCGAGATAGCGGCCGAGTGCATCGGCGTCGATCGATGCCGGATCGCGCTTGCCCTCCGCCACTTCGCGAGCCAGCCGTTGGGCGGCACCCGCGATTTCCTGGCGCGATCCGTAATTGAATGCGACCACGAGATTGAGCTTGGTGTTGGCCCGGGTCAGTTCCTCGGCTTCGTTCAAGAGCGTGCAGATATCGGGCTCCAGCCCTTCCCGCTCCCCGATCACACGCACGCGCACGCCGTCGCGATGCAGCGTCGCCAGATCGTTGCGGATGAAGCGGCGAAGCAGTCCGAACAGATCGCCGATTTCGGTCGCCGGCCGCGACCAGTTCTCCGAGCTGAACGAAAAAATCGTCAGATAGAGCACGCCGAGTTCATGGGCGGCGCGAACGACGCGCCGCAGCGCATCGACGCCACGGCGGTGGCCTTCGGCACGCGGCAAGCCGCGCGCTGCCGCCCAGCGTCCGTTTCCGTCCATGATGATCGCCACATGCAACGGGACGGATCGATCCGGTCCTTCCGTGGCGGGGGCGGCGGCGTTCGGCATTATCTGAATTCCAGGACCAATCTCGATTCTTGAACGTTGCCGTCAAACGGTGAGGATTTCCTTTTCCTTCGCCGCAAGCAACTGATCGATTTCCGCAATCGTTCCGTCGGTCGCCTTCTGCACATCGTTGGCGAGCCGTTCCTGATCGTCTTCGGAAATCTCGTGATTCTTCTCGAGCTTCTTGACGATATCCAGTCCGTCGCGACGGACATGGCGGACCGCCACCTTGGCGGCTTCGGCGTATTTGTGCGCGACTTTCACCAGTTCCTTGCGCCGCTCCTCGTTGAGCTCGGGAATCCGCAAGCGCAGCACCTGCCCCTCGGTCGCGGGCGAGAGGCCGAGATTGGAATCGACGATCGCCTTTTCGACGGCCTTCACCATGGACTTGTCCCATACCTGCACAGAGAGCAGGCGCGGCTCGGGCACGCTGACGGTCGCGAGCTGGTTGAGGGGCATGTGCGAACCGTAAGCCTCGACCTGCACCGGCTCCAACATGGACGCCGCCGCGCGGCCGGTCCGCAAGCCGCCCAGCTCGTGCTTGAGCGACTGGGTGGCGCCTTGCATGCGGCGCTTCAATTCGTTGATGTCAAAACCGGGCGTGGGCATAACACTCTCCCCTCCTTAGAAACCAGCCGCTGGCATTTCAAAAGCCCGCGGTTCGAAGCAGCACTGGCCAATTCAGCCGGCGACCACCGTGCCGTGGCCGGCCCCGCGCAGGATCGCGCCGATCGAACCCGGCTCGGCGATCGAGAATACGATGATAGGCAGTGACGTCTCGCGGGCAAGCGCGAATGCGGTCGCATCCATTACCTTATAGTCGCCTGCGATCGCCTGCGAATGCGTCAGCCGATCGAAACGCGTGGCCGACGGGTCCTTTTTGGGGTCGGCGCTGTAAACGCCGTCGACATTGGTGGCCTTGAGCACGGCCTGGGCCCCGATTTCGGCCGCCCGCAACACCGCGGTCGTGTCGGTGGTGAAGAACGGATTGCCGGTTCCACCGCCGAGCAGGATGATTCGGCCCTCGGAAAGGTATTTGTGCGCTGCACGGCGGGTGAACAGCTCGGAAATCTCGGGCATCACGAACGCCGAAAGGGTCCGCGCCGGCGTTCCCTTGCGCTCGATGGCCGACTCCAGCGCCAGGCAGTTCATCATGGTGGCGAGCATGCCCATGGTGTCGCCGGTCGGGCGCGACACGCCGCGCGAGGAGACTTCCACGCCGCGAACGATATTGCCGCCGCCGATCACGACGGCCACCTCGACACCGAGCTTCTGGGCCGCAATCAGGTCGTCGGCGATACGGTCAACGGTGGGCTGGTCGATACCGAAGAAGTGGCTGCCGGCGAGATACTCGCCCGAGAGCTTGATCACGACGCGACGATAGACCGGCTGAGCCATTGCTTATCGCTTCCTTGTCCCGCGCAGGTGACTTCCGGCGCGATTGCGCCGGAAGATTTTTGACCGCAGCGGTTACTTCTTGCCGCTGGCCGCCGCGACCTCGGCCGCGAAATCGGATTCCTGCTTTTCGATTCCCTCGCCGAGAGCATAACGCACAAATCCGGCAATCTTCACAGGCGCGCCGACCTTGCCTTCGGCTTCCTTCACCGCCTGCGCTACCGACTTGCCCTTTTCGTCGTGGATGAACGCCTGCTCCAGCAGGCAGACTTCCTTGTAATAGGTCTTCAGGCCGGACTCGACGATCTTCTCGATCACGTTCTCCGGCTTGCCCTGCTGGCGATACTTGTCGGCCAGCACGTCCTTTTCGCGCGTCACGATCGCCGGATCGAGGCCGGACGGATCCAGCGCCTGCGGATTGGTCGCGGCCACGTGCATCGCCAACTGACGGCCGAGATGGGTGAGCTCATCGGTCTTGCCCGCCGATTCGAGCGCGACCAGCACGCCCATCTTGCCGGCGCCATCGATCACGGCGCCATGGACATAGCTAGACACCACGCCCTGGCCGACTTCGAGCAAAGCCGCACGGCGCAGCGACATGTTCTCGCCGATGGTCGCGATAGCGTCCGAAATCGCGGTCTCGACCGTGACATCGCCAACCTTGGCCGCCTTGATCTTTTCGACGTCGGCGCCGTTGTGGAGCGCGACCTGCGCGATCATCTTGACGAGGCCCTGGAACTGCTCGTTGCGCGCCACGAAGTCGGTCTCGGAATTGACCTCGACCACGACGCCCTTGGCGCCCGAGGTCACCGCGCCGATCAGGCCTTCCGCGGCGACGCGGCCGGCCTTCTTGGCAGCCTTCGACAGGCCCTTCTTGCGCAGCCAATCCTGCGCGGCCGTCATGTCGCCGCTGGTTTCGGTGAGCGCTGCCTTGCAGTCCATCATGCCTGCGCCGGTCGACTCGCGCAGTTCCTTGACCATCGCCGCAGAGATCGTTGCCATCGTCGATATCCTTCTTGCCTGTTAGCCGCGGGCGCAGCGCACACTTTGCGCCGGGTCGCCGTTAGCTCCAGGGAATGCCGTAATCTGGGGAGCAGAACCGGTGGCCGGAAGACCCGGCCACGCGGCGTACCAATTATTCCGCTTCCGCGGTCAGCGTCTTGGCCTGGGTGACCCAGGCATCGGCGCGGCTCGGAAGACCGACCTCTTCACCGATCTTGTGCGCGGTATCGTGGTCGAGCTCGGCGAGCTGCCAGTAGTGGAAGATGCCGAGGTCGTTGAGCTTCTTCTCGATCGCACCCGACACGCCGGTAAGCTTCTTGAGGTTGTCGGCGGTGCCGCGCGGACCGGCCAGACCCTGGAAGCCGACCGGCTGGGGAGCTGCCGGAATTTCCTCGCGGGCCGGCTGGACGGAGGCGCCGATGTCGATGCCGTGATCGCCCTGGGCGCGCGAGATGCCGTCGATGGCGGCGCGGGCAATCAGGTCGCAATACAGCGAAATGGCGCGGCCGGCGTCGTCATTGCCCGGCACCACAAAGGTGATGCCCTTGGGGTCGGAGTTGGTATCGACGATCGCGGCGACGGGAATATTGAGCCGCTGCGCTTCCTGGATCGCGATGTCTTCCTTGTTGGTGTCGATCACGAAGATCATGTCGGGAAGCCCGCCCATGTCCTTGATGCCGCCAAGCGAACGGTCGAGCTTGTCGCGCTCGCGCTGCAGCGTCAGCCGCTCCTTCTTGGTGTAGGAGTTGGCCTCGCCCCCCGACAGCACCTCATCAAGGTGACGCAGGCGCTTGATCGAGCCCGAGATCGTCTTCCAGTTGGTCAGCGTGCCGCCGAGCCAGCGCGAATTGACGAAATACTGGGCCGAGCGCTTGGCCGCTTCGGCGACGCCGTCCTGCGCCTGGCGCTTGGTGCCGACGAACAGGATGCGGCCGCCCTTGGCGACGGTGTCGGATACCGCCTGCAACGCGCGATGCAGCATCGGCACGGTCTGGGCGAGATCGATGATGTGGATGTTGTTGCGGGCGCCGAAAATGAACTCCGCCATTTTCGGATTCCAGCGGTGCGATTGGTGGCCAAAGTGCACGCCAGCTTCAAGCAACTGACGCATAGAAAAATCGGGTAGCGACATAGTGATGATTCTCCGGTTGGTTCCTCCGGAAACGTGTGAGCAAACGAGCCTTATGGCCCGGCTGCCACCGGACGGCCTTTTGAGCCATGTTTCCGTGTGAGATGGCGCGCTGTATAGCCGGATTCCAGCCAGAAGCAAGGAAATAAGGCCGGATTCCAAGCCGGCCACCAGTCGGTTGGACCAGTCGCGTCCCCAATGCCGGCGGCCCCCCGGAACGGCCTCCTAAAACCGGCCTAACGGGCCAAAAGAACCCAGAAAACCGCACTTCCCGCATAATGGTATCCAGATTATACTCCAAACGCATGAATCTACAGGACATCGAAGCCTTTGTTGCAGTCGCCGAAGCGGGCTCCGTCAACCGCGCGGCCGCCCGGCTCAATTTGACCCAGCCGGCGACAACCCGGCGCATCCAGAATTTCGAAGCCGCCATCGGCGGCGCCCCACTGTTCAACCGGGCCGTGAAGCCGGCAGCGTTGACCTCGCTCGGCAGCCACGTGCTGGAGCGTTGCAGGCGGGTGCTCACCGCCGTTTCGGAGCTCGAAGCCTGCACTGCGAAGGCCGCTGATCCCGCGGGCCATTTGAAAGCAGGCGTGGCGCACGGCCTGGGAGATATCGTCATGACCACGCCGCTCGATGCGGTTCGGCGCACGTTCCCGCGGATCCGGCTACAGGTCAGTTCGCACTGGAGCACATTTCTTATCGAGGATGTCCGCAGCGGCGGACTCGATTGCGCTGTTGGTCTGCTGACCGAGGCTCATGCGGTCCCGCCCGGTGTGAGCGCCATTGCGCTGGGCCCCGAACAAGTCGTCATCGTTGCGCCGGCCAAACTGCCGGCAAAGCTCGGCGGCCAGCCCTGGCGGCTGCGCGATCTCGCGGACAAGGAATGGTTCCTGAATCCGCCGGGGTGCGGCTGCCGTGCCGCTCTGGTGAAAGCTTTCGACCGGCTGCAGCTTCCCCTTCACATCGCGGCTGAGGTTTTCGGCGAGGACCTTCAACTGTCGCTGCTTACCCAAAGCGGCGGCTTGGGTTTGGTGCCGCGGCGCCTGTTCGAACACAGCCCGCACCGTCAGGCGTTGCAGATCCTGGACGTGCCGGACTTCGTTCTGCCCGCGACCGTCTCTTTGGTCCGCAGCGCCTCGCCCGGTCGCTTCGATCCCGTGCTCGGACTGCTCGAGAGCGAACTCAGGGCCAAATTCAACTAGTCATTTTCACGCATAATCATAATAGAGATTATGCATTTGATTTATTTTGAGAGCGATCGCACGTTCGCGCCAGACAGATCGATTTTCGGTCCGGTCAGAACAGGAGCTCGTCGATGATCATTACCGTGTTTCGAACCCGAATGAACCCCGGGGTCCAGGAAGAATATGGTCCGATGGCGAAGCAAATGAGCGAGCTTGCTCAAGCGGTCCCCGGTTACATTTCGCACAAGGGCTTCGTCGCCGAAGACGGAGAACGCGTGACCATCGTTGAATTCGAGTCCGAGGAGGCTTTGCGCACCTGGCAGATCCACCCCGAACACGGAAAGGCCAAGCGGCGCGGCATTGAAAGCTTCTTCAGCGACTACAAGTTTCAAATCTGCAGCGTAATCCGGGGCCGGTCATGGACGGCAAAGCGCAAGGCGAAGGCCGAGGTCTCCGCATGATCGCATCGCCAGCGTTGCTCGATCATCTCACAGTGGCGGCGCTGACGCTTGTCTTGATTGTCGGCTTGAACATCTCGTTATCGAGCATCCTGACAGTGTTCGCTTAACCACGGCGCTCGATCCGATTTTTTCCGATACTCGTGTCACGATTACCCACGGCGCCACGATTCGGCTGCGAGCCTCGATCCGAACGCCGGATGGCCTGCGCGAACTGACCGAGGCCCGGGCAAAGCCCTACAAGCTCTGGACGTCAACCACGTCGGGCACCGCCTGGATCGAGCCCGCAACCTGTGGCGAGGCCTTGAAACGGAAGCGGCGCGAAAGCTTCATTTCGACGCCATCAGCATCGGGCACCCGGCGGGCACCCCCTGGCCGCAGCCGGCGGAGGCGCAGCACGCGCTGGTGGCGGTGGAGCAGCCATCCGGGGCGGCGGCGGTGCGGCCATCCTTGGTGGAGGCGGCGGCGCTGCCATCCGCGGCGGTGGCGGGGGCGGTGCAGCCATCCTTGGCGGAGGCGGCGCGGCCATACGTGCCGGTGGCGGAGACGGCGCGGCCATCCTCGGTGCAGGCGGCGGCGCTGCCATCCTCGGCGGTGGTGGTGCCGGAGCGACGCGGGCTGCCGGTGGTGGTGGTGGCCTTGCCACATGCACCGAAGACGGGGGCGGCGGAGCTCGCCGTAGCTCGGGCTGCAATTGAGGTTTCGGGGCAACCGTAGCGGTGGGCTTTGGCGGCGCGGCGACGCCGGGCGGCGGGGCTACGACCCTTTGCTGGCCTGCCGGAGCTGCGGGAGCAACTGCCCCGATAGCGGGCCTTGAGCCGGTAGCTGCGCCGGGCGCGGCCGGAGCCGCCGACCCCGGACGCGTTGCGCCCGGTGCAAGCCTTGCGTTCGGATTGACTGCGCCTGGCGATACTGCTGCGCTCGGAGGCGCGGGTGGCGCGCCCCTGGCGCCTGGAACCGGCAGAGCGTTGGTCCTTGGCAAAGGCTGGGTCGAAGGCAATGCGCTTGGCGCATTGGCCGGCTGCGTCGCGTTCGGCCTTCTGGTCTGCCCCGCCGGAGCGCCGGGCAAGTTAGCCCTCACGGCAGGATTGATCGTGGCACTCGGCGGTACCGGCGCTTTGCCCTGCTGGATCAGCGTGGCCCTTTGCGCGACCGCAGGCGGCAGCACGGGTGTGGCGCCACCCTGCCCCGGCGCCACCGGGGCGCCGGGGCGTCCGATAGCCTTGGCGTCACGTCCGGCACCAGGTCTGTCCGCAGGCACGGCCTGCTGCGGCGGCCTGTTGATCACGTTGTTGATGACGGCCCTGTTGTGGATATTGGCATAGATGATGTTGTTCGGCGGCGGCGCCACATAACGCGGAGGCCTCACATAGACCGGTATCGGCACAAAGATCGGCTGCGGCAGGATGAACAGCCCGATCGGCGCCGGCGGTGGCTCCAAGATCACGAAATCATCCGGCGGCGGCGGCAGGTAGTAGATCGGCGCCGGTGGCGGCGGGACAAAATCGAACTCGGGATCGCCGAAGGCGAGCACCGGTCGATCGATATAGATGAACTCTTCCGGCGGCGGCGGCGGCACGTCGTAGTCGATGACGTCAAAGGTTGGCGGCGGCTCCAGCGCCGCGGTGAGAATGGCAAGCCGGCGGCGCGCGTCGGCCGCATGGGGCCCGCGCGGGTAGCGTTGCAGATACGACCAGTAGGCGTTCGGGGTGTCGGCGCGGTAGGTGCGGCGCCAGGTGATCGCTTCGCGCCGCGCCGCCGCGATCGCCCTCACCCGCTTCGCCATCGGATCGTCGGGATAGGCGCTGAGAAAATCCTCGTAGGCCGGCAGCGTGTCGCGCTCCAGCGCCGCGGCGTAGGCGTCCTGCACGCCGAGATCGCGGATCGGCTTGCTGCGGATGGCGGCGACCTGATCCGGCGGCGTAGCTGCGGGCGCATCCGGTGCGCGCTCGAAGAACGTGAAGGCCGCATCGACCTTCTGGCTGTCCCAGGGCACCTGCGCGCCCTTGCTTGCCTCGTTGACGCGAAGCCGCAGGCGATTGAAGACCTCCGGCAGCGGCAATCCGCCGGTCCGGATCATCTCGGCCAGCGACTGGGCGTAGATGCCGTACGGTCCCTGCTCGGCCGGCGCCACGGTTCCGGGCGCCGCGTTGAACGCAATCAGCATGTGCGGGTCCGCTTCGACCAAAGCCAGACCGCTTGCGATCTGCCCGTTGACGAAAGGCTGCTGCCGCGCCGCGTCCAGCACGACTATACCGGCCTTCAGCGGCAGCGAGGCGAGCTGACGGATGTAGTCGCCGGTCCGCAGCGCCTCGATCGGAACATCGGTATCGCGGTTGATCGCGGAATCGACCGGCACGAAATAGTTCTCGCCCGCCAGTTGCAGCCCGTAACCGGCCAGATACACCATCGCGACCGTATCCGGCCCCGAGCTTTCGGCTTTTTGGATGAAGTCGCGAAAGCTTTTGCGCAGCGTGTCGCCATCGAGATCGCGCGCGCCGATCACATCGAAGCCGGCCGCCTGCAAGGTTTGCGCGATCAGGCCGGCATCGTTGGCCGCCGTCGCAAGCGGCGACTTCGCATAGGCGGCATTGCCGACCACCAGCGCAATGCGCTTTTCCGGCTGCTGCGCGGCGGCGGTGTCCAAATGTCCCGCCAAGCCTGATATCGCGACGAGACACACCGAGAGGATCGACAAACTTCTTGCTAACCGCATGGATCCCACCCTGTCGCCGCCCGCGCTGTATGAAACGCGCGTTGAGATGAACATTTCTTGAATAATTGCGCTCTCAGCAAGGCATCGCGCCTCTGCTCCGCCGGTTCCCGCACCGAAATTCGGATTGTCGCGGCCTTCCGGCGGGCGTATCCTGAAGTCTGTCGTGTTCGCCCGCATCGTGAGGCGACTGCGCGAGTTCCTCCCGGTGTGCGGATTGCTCATGCAATGGAGGAAATCGCCATGACCGTTTCCCCGACCCTGCAGAAGTACCTGGATCAGAGCGTCACCTACGACGTGATCCCTCATGCCCCTACGATGTCATCAACACGCACGGCCGAGGCTTGCCACGTGCCGGGCGAGGCGCTGGCCAAGGCCGTCGTGCTGCGCCGTGACGGCGGTTACATGATGGCCGTTCTTCCGGCCTCCCATCACCTGCATCTGTCGGCCCTGAAAAGTCAGCTCGGCCACAAGGTCGACCTGGCGAGCGAAGACGAAATCGAACGGCTGTTCGAGGACTGCGAGCGCGGGGCCATACCACCGCTCGGCGAGTGCTACGGGCTGGACGTCATCGTCGACAACAGCATCGATGCGCGACGGGAAATCTACCTGGAAGCCGGCGATCATGCCACGCTGATCCGTATGGACGGCGATCAATTCGCGCGACTGACGGCGAAGGCCTGGCGCGGCCACTTCAGCACGCACGATTGAGGCCGCTCGTGCCGCCGGCTGCGCCGCGGCGGTCGCGTGACTTCAAGCAGGACGCCCCGCACCCGTTCGCGGTCGAACGGGCGCGAGCCGTTTGGGAGAATTCGATCGCAAGAGGCCGCCGCTTCAATGATGGGCCGCAACGCTCTTCACGTACCCGGACACCAAATCGCCTGACGTAGAATGGCTGATGTCACCCAGGCTGATCATGCCGACCATCCGCTTGTTCTTGTTGATCACCGGCAACCTGCGGACTTTCAGCGTCTCCATGTGATGCACCGCTTTCGCAAGATCATCGTCCTCCCGGCAGCAATGAATGCCTTCGGTCATCACGTCGCTGGCCTTGGCGCGGCTGGCATCGAAACCGTTGCCAGCAAGCCCTTTGCAGACGATGTCGCGATCAGTAACCATCCCGACCAGCTTGTCGTCCTCGCCGATCGGAATGCAGCCGATATCATGCGCTCGCATCAGTTTCGCGATTTCGGTAATCGGCGTGTCGGGGCTGACCCAGTCGACGCCCTTGTGCATCGCGTCTTTGACTTTCATGGCGGATCTCCGTTGCTGCGATTTCAGTGGTATCCACGTGATGCAGAACAGTTTCCCCCTCGATACGACTATACGACGGATCAGTCGGGACGGCATCGCAAAAGCAATGACAACTTCTTGAAACCAGAAGAGGCCGAGCAAATTTTCATTGCTTCAAGAACCCTCATGACGCGCTTGGATTTCGGCACGACCTTCGTCGCAACCGATCCCGATGGCCATCGCCTGCGCGTGTTCGTTCCGGCGGCGGCATGAGCAAGAACTAGCGGTTGCTTCCGGCGAACATGTTCGCATCGGGCCGGAGCAACGGCTTCATGCAGGTCTGTCACGGCAAGGCCGCGCCGGCCTATCCACGGCCGGCGCTATTGGGCCAGCTTCAGCTCCGCAATGGTTGTTCTCGCGGCCGCCTCGTCCAGCGGAAAAAAGTCGATCGGCCCGGGATTGTCATAGCCCGAGGTAAATGCGGTGCCGAGCGCCAGCCCCAACAATCCGCCTCCGGTTCCGGCCGCGGTGGCCATCATGGCGTTTTTTCTCTTACTTGTCCGCGCCACGAAGAATTGAGTCTGGCCAGCCTGGGCCGTGATTTCGTGCCGTGTCACGCCCGGGAACGCGGCCTCGGTAGCCGTCATTCATGCTTGCCGTTTGGACGATCGGCGAAGGCGAAGGTGCCGGTCTTGAGGCCGATCATCGGCGTTCCATCGAGCTGAACGTCCCACGCCCCATCGACGATGCCGCCAAAGCCTTTTTCGCGTAGCACCACGATACGTGCGTGCCCTGCTTTCGGCGGGCCCACCTTCCGCGCTATCGCCGCGTAATCCAGCCCGTCTCTTTGGGTCTCACAGCCGCCCAGCAGCAAGACCGAAATCAGTAACGCCACGCCCCGCCAAAACACATTACGCCCCAAAATCCATTCCCCGGCCATTCTCTAGCCAAAGCTCGAAATGGTTGCAACTGCGCTGGCGTTTCCGCGCCCGCAAAATCACAGGTTGTCATCAAAATGCAACGAGCGCGTTGCACTTTGGGGTTGCAAAATCCGCGACGGCCTACAGCGTCTGCACGTCCACCACGCCCGCAACCGCCTTGATCGCGCCCGCGATCTGCGGCGAGACCTTGAAGCGCCCCGGCAGCTTCATCTCCACCTCGGTCTGGAGGTCGAGCATGATGACGAGCGAGACGTCACCATCGGCGCCCCCCGATGGCGCGGGCGCAGGTTTGGCCGGCAGGCCCTTTGCCAGACCGTTTGGCGCGGCAGCTTCCGGCATGTTGAGCCGTCGCGCGATCGAATCCAGCGGCTTGGTGTCGCGAACGAAAATCCGCAGGCCTTTTTGGGTCTTGGCCGCGGCGTCATCCAGCGGCTCGGCATGCAGCACCCGGGCGCGCACGTCCTCGCCCTGCAGTTCGGCGCCGAGCTGCAGCAATACGGCCGCCCCCGGCTCCAGCACGTCGCGATATTGCGCAAGCCCTTCGGAAAACAGCACCGCCTCGAAATGCCCGGTCGGGTCTGACAGCCCCATGATGCCCATCTTGTTGCCGGTCTTGGTGCGCCGCTCCATACGCGACACGACAGTGGCCGCGACCTTGCCCGCGGTCGCGCCGGTTTTGACGGCGCGCGAGAATTCCGCCCAGGTCTGCACGCGCAGTCGCTTCAACACCGTCGCGTAGTCGTCGAGCGGGTGGCCGGACAGGAAGAAGCCGACGGCGTCGTATTCCCGGCGGAGCTTTTCGGCCGGAAGCCAGGGCTCGATCTGCGGCAGCATGATGGTCGGCGCGTCGGCGGCGTTGCCGAACATGTCGTTCTGACCGATCGTTGCGGCTTGGTGGCTGCGCTGGCAGGCGGCGAGAACGGCATCGGCGCCGGCAAAGACCCGGGCGCGGTTGGTTTCGAGCGTGTCGAATGCGCCGGCAGCGGCGAGACTTTCGATGATGCGCTTGTTGATCGCGCGCGGATTGACCCGCGCGGCGAAGTCCGCGAGCGAGGTGAAGGCGCCCTTCTTGCGCTCCTCCACAATCTGCTCGACCGCCTGGATGCCGACCCCCTTCAGCGCGGCCAGCGCATAGTAAATCGTGTTCTCGCCGACCTCGAAGGTGGCGCCCGAACGGTTGATGTTCGGCGCCTCGACCTTGATGCCGAGCCGCTGCGCTTCGGCGCGAAATTCCGAGAGCTTGTCGGTGTTGTTGAGTTCGAGCGTCATCGACGCCGCCAGAAACTCCACCGGGTAATGCGCCTTCATGTAGGCGGTGTGATAGGACACCAGCGCATAGGCGGCCGCGTGGCTCTTGTTGAAGCCGTAGTCGGCGAATTTGGCGAGCAGCTCGAAGATCGTATCGGCCTGCCCCTTCGGCACGCCGTTCTTGACCGCGCCGGCGACGAAGATCGCGCGCTGCTTTTCCATCTCGGCGCGGATCTTCTTGCCCATCGCGCGGCGCAGCAGGTCGGCGTCGCCGAGCGAATAGCCGGCCATCACCTGCGCGATCTGCATCACCTGTTCCTGATAGATGATGACGCCGAACGTCTCCTTCAGGATCGGCTCCAGGATCGGATGCAGATATTCCGGCTCCTCGTCGCCGTGCTTGCGCGCGCAATAGGTCGGGATGTTGGCCATCGGGCCCGGGCGATAGAGCGCCACCAGCGCGATGATGTCCTCGAAGCGGTCGGGCCGCATGTCGATCAGCGCCCGCCGCATGCCCTGGCTTTCCACCTGAAACACGCCGACCACATCGCCGCGCGCCAGCATCTGGTAACTCGGAGCATCGTCGATCGGCAGCGTCGGCAGATCGACGTGGATGTTGCGCTGCCTGAGCAGTTTTACAGCGACGTCGAGCACGGTCAGCGTTTTCAGGCCGAGGAAGTCGAACTTCACCAGCCCCGCCGGCTCGACCCATTTCATGTTGAACTGGGTCACCGGCATGTCGGATTTGGGATCGCGGTAGAGCGGCACCAGTTCGCTCAAGGGGCGATCGCCGATCACGATGCCGGCGGCGTGGGTCGAGGCGTGGCGCGTCAGCCCTTCCAGGCGCTGGGCGATGTCGAAGGCACGCGCGACCACCGGATCCTCGTCGCGGAATGCCTGCAACTTCGGTTCGCCCTCGATCGCCTGCGCCAGCGTCACCGGCGCGGCCGGATTTTGCGGCACCAGTTTTGTCAGCTTGTCGACCTGGCCATACGGCATCTGCAGCACGCGGCCAACGTCGCGCAGCACGCCGCGCGCCTGCAAGGTACCGAACGTGATGATCTGCGCGACCTGATCGCGGCCGTAGCGCTGCTGCACGTAGTCGATCACCTCGCCGCGGCGGTCCTGGCAAAAGTCGATGTCGAAGTCCGGCATCGACACGCGTTCGGGATTGAGGAAGCGTTCGAACAGCAGGCCGAAGCGGATCGGATCGAGATCGGTAATGGTCAGCGCGTAGGCGACCAGCGAGCCTGCGCCCGAGCCGCGGCCGGGACCGACCGGGATGTTATGGGCCTTGGCCCATTTGATGAAGTCCGAGACGATCAGGAAGTAGCCCGCATAATTCATGCGGTTGATGACGTTGATCTCGAAGGCGAGACGCTTCGCGTAGTCTTCTTCCGTGGTGCCGGGCGACAGGCCATGCACCTGCAGGCGCCGCGCGAGCCCCTCCTGGGCCTGACGTTCCAGCTCCGCGGCCTCCTCGCTCACCGCGTCCGAGCCCGAGGCGGCGCCGACCGTGAAACGCGGCAGAATCGGCTTTCGTGTCTTTGGACGGAACGAGCAACGCTCGGCGATCTCGATCGTCGATGCGAGCGCTTCCGGGATATCGGCGAAAAGGACCGCCATCTCGGCGCGCGTCTTGAAGCGGTGATCGGGCGTGAGCTGCTCGCGATCGGTCTCGGCGATCAGCTTGCCGCCGGCGATGCAGAGCAGCGCGTCGTGGGCCTCATAATCGTCATTCGATGCGAAATATGGCTCGTTGGTCGCAACCAGCGGCAATCCCTTGGCATAGGCGAGATCGATCAGGCCGGATTCGGCGCGGCGCTCCTTGTCGATGCCGTGGCGCTGCAATTCGACATAGAGGCGATCGCCGAACAGGCTCGCCAGCCGGTCGCACCGGGCGGCTGCAAGGGCTGCGTGATCGGCATGCAGCGCCAGCGAGATCGGGCCGTCGGGGCCGCCGGTCAGCGCGATCAAATCCTCGGCATCGTCTTCCAGCCATTCGAGCTTGATGTGCGGGGATTGATGCACCGGCGTTTCCAGAAACGCCCGCGAGTTCAACCGCATCAGGCTGCGGTAGCCGCGCTCCCGCGCCGCCAGCAATACGATTCGCGACGGCGCTGAGGCCAGCGCATTGCGTGCATTCGGGTCCTGATCGCCGAAATCGACAGCGAGCTCGCAGCCGACGATCGGCTGTATGCCGTAGCCCGCCATCTTGTCGGAGAATTCCAGCGCTCCGAACATGTTGTCGGTGTCGGTCAGCGCCAGCGCGGGCTGGCGGTCCGTCTTGGCCAATTCGCCGAGTTTGGCGATCTTGATCGAGCCCTTCAGCAGCGAATATGCCGAATGAACGTGAAGATGAACGAATCCGGCATTGGACATGGTCGCTTAACGGGCTCTTGCATCATGGTGGGGAGCGATCATCGGCCGCTGATGCGCACCGACTCGCCGCCGCAATGGTGATGCCTTGGCCTTGCCGAGTCCACGCGGAACGCAGCTTCTGCGCCCGCCATCCGGCTTTTCCCCAGCCCGTCCGCTAGACGGCTTGGGTCGGCCGCCCCCCGCATCAAAGCTGCGGAATCACCTGCGCCCAGACCGCGATCATCGCGACAAACAGCGTAATCGACGCCAGCGCCGCCGCTTCTTCCACGAACATCCGCAACATCGTCCGACTCCCTACGATATGAGAACATATGAGGAACATTGTTCCTTTTTTGTTCTGGGAGTCAAGCGGCGGTAGTGGGTCAGCTTAAAGAATAACCCCTGTGGTTAATTCTCGACCTGTGTGACGGCCTAGCGGCGGATCTCACGGCGCCGCACCGCGCATGTCCCAACGGAATGCTCTGCCGATAGCGTGTTGCCGGACGACGAATTGATATTCCGGCTTATAGTTCGCTAGCTCCACTGCTCCAGCATCGCGATGGCGAGCCGGTTGGGGTCGCTAGGGCTTATGGGGTGGCTTGTCATGCCCACCTTCTGTCTGTGGACGTTCAATAAGTTCGTATGAGGGAACGTGGGTGGTCTCCAACCACGATTCCAGCGCAGCGCCGCAGACCGTGCAGACCGCGTCACCCGTTTGCGGTACCAAGAACTTCTCTTCAGTGCGTCTGTACTCGGCGCCGCAATTGCATTGAACAATTGTCGCCATTCCCGAAATATGCGCCCGGAACCGCCCGTTTTCCAGCCCCGGAACTGCGCCATAATCGAACTAGGCAGGACAGCGTTCGCGGATGATTCGCGAAGGCTAACCGGCTCCTCGCCGCAACAAAAAAGCCCCGGGACAATGCCCGGGGCTTCGTTGTTGGTCGCAGGTCGCGCGCAATCAGTACCTCGTAACCGCCGGGCCGCCGAACTTGTAGTTCAGGCGGGCGGTGACGAGATCGACGTCCTGACGGATGCGGTCGGTGCCGAAGGGAGCGCCGGCCGGGTCGGTGAAGTTGTAGGTACGGTCCTGCATGAACAGGTGATTGTACTCGACGCCAACCGACCAGTTCGGGGCGAAGGCGTATTCGAGGCCGGCGCCGATCGTGCCGCCCCAACGGGTGTCGTCGCCGGTGACGCCAGCGAGCGCGCCGCCTACAACGTTGGTGACGCGGTAGCTGTTCGAGGTCACTGCAGCACCGCCCTTGACGTAGAGCAGGACGTTGTTGACGGCATAACCGACCTGACCGGTGAACAGGCCGAACGCATCGACGTTCGTGTGGTTGCGGAAGGCCGGGAACTGCAGGCTCGTGTTGCTGCCCGAGAAGTCGGCCCAGTTGCCCTGGGCTTCAAGGCCGAACACAAACGTGCCGGCCTGCCAGCGATAGCCGATCTGGCCACCGACGGTTCCGCCGGTCGAGTCATGGGAGCCTTCGGGGCCAAAGCCAACCAGATCCCAGGAGTTGCGGCTCGAACCCCAGCCGCCGTTCGCACCGATGTAGAAACCAGTCCAGTCATACACAGCAGCGACCATCGGGGGCGCCTTGGTGTAAGGACGCGCAGCGAGATCCGCAGCAACAGCCGGCGCAGTCGCGCCGAGCGCGATCAGACTGGCAGTAACAAGCAAAACCTTCTTCATTCTTTTTATTCCCGTTCCGTTTTTGACAGCCCCCAAGGCCGTGCCTTGCTCATAGCATCGTTCGTTCGAATTACTGTAACCTCACTGCAACAACGCACATCAAACGGCCGCAGTGTGAACGCAAGTTAATGTTGTGCTGCAGGCGTTTTTCGAAACTTTGCACTGGAACCCGCCGCAAAGAATTCACATTCAACTTTGTGACGGTATTGCAGGGTGGAATGGGTTGACGGGACTACGCGAGTACGGCTTGTGTCGATGAAAGTGGAACCGGCAAAGCGCGGAAGTACGATGAGGAGATTCGAAATGCATAAGGTGATTCTAGCCGTGCTGGCCGCGAGCGGATTGGCCGCACTCGGCGCCGCGCCTGCCGAAGCGGTCGGCAGCCGATATCCGTTCTGCCTTCAGGGAAACGAGTATCCGGGGCTGAGCCACTGCACTTTCACTAGTTACGAGCAGTGCCAGGCAACCGCTTCGGGACGGTTTCTCTACTGCATCGCCAATCCCTATTATATCGGCGAGCGCGAACCGCCGCCCGAAGCGTATCGCCCGCTGCCCGGCCGCGCGCTGCCGCCCGCTCCCGGCTACGGCAGATACTGAGCGCTACCGAGGCTTATCGCGCCGCATGCTCACGCTGAACATCCAACGCGCGAACGTGATTTGACGCGGGCGTGGGTGGATCGTCTGGTTAGCGGCTGAGGGTTCCAGTGAAGCTTCCAGTTGAGACTCTTGGGGCTACCGGCGGAGGATGCATGCGAAGGGCATGGCTGGCGCTCATGGCGGCCGGAGCTGTGTCGGCAGCAGTTGCGATGCCGGCGGCGGCGCGCGAGCTTCCCTACTGCATCAAGGGCTGCGATTTCGGCGCCGGTGCCGGCGACTGCAGTTTTTCGTCGCTGGCGCAGTGCCAGGCAACCGCCTCCGGGCGGGATGCTAGTTGCGCTGCGAATCCCTATTTCAACGCCAGGGCGGACATGCAGACCGATCGCAGCCGCCAGTCCCGAAGGAGATTCTGATGCGCATTCTGGCTTTGGCAATTTTGGCAATCGCAGCGGCCTCGGCCGCAACACCGGCGCAGGCACAGACTTACGATCCCAACTTTCCGGTTTGCCTGCATGTTTATGGCAGGATCAGCTATTACGACTGTACCTATTACACCCTGCCTCAATGCAACGCGTCGGCCTCGGGCCGCTCGGCGCAATGCGTGATCAATCCGTATTTCGCACCTGCATCTCAAGGACCGTCGGCACGCCGCTACAAGCGGTACTACAATGGCTACTGAGCGTTTTCTGTTTGATTTGAGCATATTGCGCTGCGAATCCCTATTTCAGCGCCAAGACGGAAATGCAGACCGATCGCAGCCGCCAATTCCGTAGGAGATTCTGATGCGCATTCTGGCTTTGGCAATTCTCGCAATCGGAACGATTTCGGCCGCCGCGCCGGCGCGCGCCCAGACCTACGGCGGAGGATATCCGGTCTGCCTGCATGTCTACGGCCCGGTCACCTATTATGAGTGCAGGTATACGTCGATTCCTCAATGCAACGCGTCGGCCTCGGGCCGCTCGGCGCAATGCGTCGTCAATCCCTATTTTGCAAATGCGTATCAGGATCGGCCGGCGCGCAGGCACGGCGCTTACTGAACACAACTATTCCATTTCGACGACCTGCCCGTCGACCAGCGACACCCGCCGGTCCATCCGGCCGGCCAGTTCCATATTGTGGGTGGCGATCAGCATCGCGACCTGCGTCGCCTTCACGAGCTGCATCAGCGCCTTGAACACGTGATCGGCGGTATGCGGATCGAGATTTCCGGTCGGCTCGTCGGCCAATAGCGCCCGCGGCGCATTGGCAACTGCGCGCGCGATGGCGACACGCTGCTGTTCGCCGCCGGAGAGTTCCGCCGGCCGGTGCGTGATGCGCTCGCCGAGTCCGAGATAAGCCAGGATCTCCTCCGAGCGCTTGATCGTCTCGGAACGTTTGAGCCCACGAATCATCTGCGGCAGCATGACGTTTTCAAGCGCGGTGAATTCCGGCAGCAGCCGGTGCTGCTGATAGACGAAGCCGATGTCGGAGCGCCGGATCTGGGTGCGCTCGATGTCTGATAATTGCGAGGTCGGCGTGCCCGCGACGTAGACTTCGCCCTCATCGGGGCTTTCGAGCAGCCCTGCGATATGCAGGAGCGTCGATTTGCCCGAACCCGACGGCGCCACCAGCGCCACCGACTGCCCCGCCCACAGCGCCAGCTTGGCGCCGTTGAGAATGGTCAACGTCGCCTCGCCCTGCTTGTACTCCCGTTTTATCTCGTGGAGATAGATAATCGGTACATCTTCTGCCTCCTCGGCCATCTCGTCCTCACTCGTACCGGAGCGCGTCGACGGGATCGAGGCGCGCGGCGCGCCAGGACGGATAGAGCGTCGCCAGGAACGACAGCGTCAGCGCCATGATCACGACCGCGGTGGTCTCGCCGAAATCGATCTCGGCCGGAAGCCGGGAGAGGAAGTAGAGTTCCGGCGAGAACAATTCGGTGTTGGTCATCCAGGACAGGAACTGCCGGATCGATTCGATGTTCAGGCAGATCAGCATGCCGACGAAGAATCCGGTCAGCGTGCCGACCACGCCGATCGCCGCGCCCGTGATCAGGAATATCCGCATGATCGAGCCCTGCGAGGCGCCCATCGTGCGCAGGATGGCGATGTCCTGCCCCTTGTCCTTGACCAGCATGATCAGGCCCGAGACGATGTTGAGCGCGGCAACCAGCACGATCATGGTCAGGATCAAAAACATCACGTTGCGCTCGACCTGAAGTGCATTGAAAAAGGTCGAGTTGCGCTGCCGCCAGTCGACCAGGAACACCGGCCTTCCTGCGGCCTCCGTCACGCTCTTGCGGAACACGTCGATTCGATCGGGGTTGGTGGTGAACACCTCGATTGCGGTCACGTCGTCCTTGCGGTTGAAATAGGCCTGCGATTCCGGCAGCGGCATGAACACGAAGCTGGCGTCATATTCCGACATACCGATCTCGAATACGGCCGCCACCTTGTAGGGCTTTATGCGCGGCGTCGTGCCCATCGGGGTCACCGCGCCCTTGGGCGCGACCAGCGTGATGGTGTCGCCGGCGTGCAGCGACAATTGATCGGCGAGCCGGCGTCCGATGATGACGCCCTGCCCCTCGTCAAAACCTTCCATCGTGCCCTGTTTGATGTTCTTGGCGATCGAGGTGAGGTTGTTCAGGTCTGCGGAGCGCATGCCGCGCACCAGTACACCGGCGGCGTTGAAGGCCGAAGACGCCAGCGCCTGACCGTCCACGACCGGCGCGGCAAGGCGGATGCCGTCGACCTGGCTGATACGCTCGGCGACGTCCTTCCAGTCGGTCAGCGGCGATTCCAGCGGCTGCACCAGGAGATGCCCGTTCAGCCCGAGGATCTTGTCCAGGAGTTCCTTGCGGAAGCCATTCATCACGGCCATCACGATGATCAGCGTGGCGACGCCGAGCATGATGCCGAGGAACGAAAAGCCGGCGATGACCGAAATAAAGCCTTCCCTGCGACGCGCACGCAGATAACGCCCGGACAACAGCCATTCGAAGGGCGCAAAAGGTGGGGTTCGGGTTGTCTCGTTCATGGTCTCATCCATTACTCGATAATCCCATGATTCGGGCCAAATGTGGCCTTAATGGCCAACATTACCGCCACAGTGGATATCTTATCCCGCTATCCTCGCTACCACTTCCGCCGGGCTGAGATTCTCGCGCGAACCGTCGCTGCGCCGCTTGATCTCGAGCTTGCCCTCAGCAAGTCCCTTCGGCCCGACCAGAATCTGCCAGGGGATACCGATCAGATCGGCGGCCGCGAATTTTGCGCCGGCGCGCTGGTCGGTATCGTCATAGAGCACGTCGATTCCCTTGGCCTGAAGCTCGCGATAAAGCTTCTCGCACGCGCCATCGACGGTAGCATCCCCCTGCTTCAGGTTCAAAATCACGGCAGTGAACGGCGCGACGGCCTCCGGCCATTTGATGCCGGCGTCGTCATGGCAAGCCTCGATGATGGCGCCGACCAGGCGCGAGACGCCAACGCCATAGGAGCCGCCATGGATCGGCACGTCGACGCCGTCGGCGCCGGCAACCAGCGCCTTCATCGCATCGGAATATTTGGTGCCGAAATAGAAGATCTGGCCGACCTCGATGCCGCGCGTATTGACGCGCTTGTCGGCAGGCACTTCGCGTTCGTAGCGGTCGGCATCGTGAACGTCCTCGGTCGCGGCGTAGACCGACGTCCATTGCTTGATGATGTCTGTGAGGTCGCCGTCATAATCGACGTCATCGGGCGGGATCGGCAGGTTGAGCACGTCGCTGTTGCAGAACACGCCGGATTCGCCGGTTTCCGCCAGCACGATGAATTCATGGCTGAGATCGCCGCCGATCGGGCCGGTCTCGGCGCGCATCGGGATTGCCTTCAGTCCCATCCGCGCGAAGGTGCGCAAATAAGCAACGAACATCCGGTTATAGGAACGGCGCGCCGCCGCCTCGTCGATGTCGAACGAGTAAGCGTCCTTCATCAGGAATTCGCGGCCGCGCATCACGCCGAAACGCGGGCGCTGCTCGTCGCGGAACTTCCACTGGATGTGATAGAGATTGAGCGGCAGACTTCTGTAGGATTTGACGTAAGCGCGAAAGATCTCGGTGATCATTTCCTCATTCGTCGGCCCGTACAGCAATTCGCGCTTGTGGCGGTCTGCGATGCGCAGCATCTCCGGACCATAGGCATCGTAGCGGCCGCTCTCGCGCCAGAGATCGGCAAGCTGCAGCGTCGGCATCAACAGTTCCAGCGCACCGGCGCGGTCCTGTTCCTCGCGGACGATCTGCTCGATCTTTTTCAGGACCCGAAAGCCCAGCGGCAGCCAGGCGTAGATGCCGGCCGCTTCCTGCCGCATCATGCCTGCGCGCAGCATCAGCCGATGCGAGACGATCTCCGCCTCTTTCGGATTCTCTTTCAGGATGGGTAGAAAAAACCGCGACAACCGCATGGGACAACTCAAGGAATCAGTGGGATACCGGAAGAGGTGCAGTGAAACCGGATCGGGTGCCAAAATACAAGGCCGGGAAGTGTGAAAAGCCGCAGGAAACGCGGATTTGAAGCCCATTTTGGCGTGGTTTCGTAGGATGGGTGGAGCGAAGCGATCCCCACAAGAAATGATGGGTTTCGCTGCGCTCTACCCATCCTGCAAATTATTGGCAGGTGTCAGCGCACCTGCAGTTCGTCTTGCAGCGTGATCTTCTGGAAGTCTGTCACCAGCGCCTCGATCTGCATCCGCCAACGGCCGGGCAGCGGCAGCGCCACGCCGCGCACGTGCCAGTAGCCGTCCGGCCCGAGCGTCGCGCGACGCTCCATCGGCTCGATGCCGCGCTCCGGCAAGCTCAGGATCAGCGTCGCCTCCTTGGCCGGTAGCAGGGCTGCGTCGCCCGTCATCAACTGCAGCACAAAGTCGTTGGCGCCGACCTTGCCCGGCGAAACCAGCACCTGAAACATCGCTGCATCAGTATGGATATGAACCGAGAGCGGCGCGGCAACAGGATCAACTGAGGCGCGCGGCGGCGGCGTGAAGCGCCAGCCGGCGACGACCGCAAGGATGCCAACGACGAGAACGCATTCCAGCACGATCGACCGCAGCAGCGGCCGGCTGTTCTCGTAATCCGCAACGACCGTGGGCGAGAAGACAAACCGGTTCAGCGCCGCAAGGGCGAGCAACGAGATCACCAGCGTCAGCTTGATCGAGAGAAGGATGCCGTATTGGGTTTCGATCAGCGCGCGAATGCTCCCGAGCTGGATGACTGACAGCACCAATCCGCTCAGCACCAGCAGCCCGACCAGCAGCATTGCGATTGCCGAAAACTGCTTGAGCACGCGCGGCAGGTCGGCATTGCGCCGATGCACCATGGCGGCCAGCGGCGCCAGCGCGCCGACCCAGTAGGCCGCAGCGACGCCGTGCAGGAACAGCGATGGCCGGGTCAGCCATTGCGGCGAGGCGGTCGCCGCATGCCCGCTGGCCGCCAGCGACAGCCCGACGCCCACTATCGCGAGCGTGCTCAACACCCAGGCGATCAGGATGCTCGGGCTTTGCCATGCGAACCAGGCGATGGCCATCACCACGATCGCAATCAACAGCGACGGCCCGAGCGAGGTAGCGAGCGCGCTCGTCCACGGCGCCGACGTCGCGATGCCGCCAAGGGGAAGGTTGAGGAGATCGAGGCCCTGCAGGCCGAGCGAAGCCACTGCACTAACGAGACCGATGGCAAGCGCGCCGCGGCTGACCGTCGATCCGCTCGGGTCCTGCCCGATCCAGGCCGCGAAGAACGCGCCGCCGACGCCCACGAACAGCCCGAGATAGACCCCGATCCGCGCCAGCCAGATCAGCACCGCCAGCGGACCTGTCTTCGCCGGCGGTGCGCTCCCGGTCACGGCGCCGATTGAAAACACCATCGATCCCGCCACGGGATGGCCGTCCTGCGAGACCACGCGGTAGCTGACGATCTGCGTGCCCAGCGGCAGGTCGTCGGGCAGAACGATCAGCACGGATTGGCCGACCGCGCGCGTGGCGACGTCGCGCGCCTTACCATTGGCATCGATGACGCCGATCACGGCCGGCGTGATGCTCTCGTTGAAGTTCAACTGCACCATCTTCGGCGGCTGCGCCAGCACGCTGCCGTCGGCCGGTTCCGAAGAGACAAGCGTCGCATGGGCCCACGCGGCGCTCGCAATACATAGCGCCGACAGCAGCGCGGCAAGGCTCGCGAGCACACGCGCCATCGGGATTGCTTTACGGCTTCGTAGTTAGCTTGAGCCCCGGCGCTGGTGTCTTGCTGTCATGTCCATGACCGGTACGGCCTTCCGCCGGAGTATCGATCCAGCGGCTAACCCCCTGCTCGCATTCCTGCACCACGGGAAAATACAGCGTGGTGTCCGGCTTCAGGCCCGCCGTGAGATAGCTGGAGAAGACGAATTCATCGTAATTGTCGTCGGCGACCTTGCCGCCGCTCCACACCACTTCCTTGACGCCTTCGGAAATCTTCCCACCGTGAAACTCATACTCAGTGACGTACTTGCCCTTGACCGTCTCGACGGTCCAGCCGGGCTTGGGCATCGGCTTGATGCCGATCACGCCTTCCGGAATTTGCACCCGCAGCTTGACGGTCGGCGATCCCGCGCAGCCGTGCGGCACGGCGAACACCGCCTTGTAGTATGAGCCCACTGGCGCCTGCCGTTTCTCGAGGGTGACATGAGCGGTGGCCTGAGACGCCGATAGCGCAGCCAGCGCGGTGACGGCAAAAACAATCTTCGACATTGGCTGGCCCCTACTTCTTCATGTGTCCGCCGGAATGATCCCCGCCCGCAGGCGCCTGCGCGCCAACGCCCTGCACATCGAGCGACAGCGTCACCTTGCCGGCCTTCTCGAACTCGAGCGTGAGCGGCACCTTGTCGCCCTGCTTGAGCGGCGTCTTCAGATCCATCAGCATCAAATGGTAGCCGCCCGGCGCGAGCTTGACGGTCTTTCCCGGCTCGATCGGCAACCCCTTGTCGAGCGACCGCATCGTCATGACGCCGTTGTTCATCGCCATCTCGTGAATCTCGACCTTGCCGGCGAAATCGCCGGAGCCGCTGATCAGGCGATCTGGCGCAGTGCCCTTGTTCTCGATCGTAAGATAGCCGCCGGCAATCTTGGCGCCGCCGGGCGTGGCGCGGCTCCAGGCCTGCGTAATGACGAGATCGCCGGCCTTGACCTCCTGGGCATGCGCGGGTGCGCCCAGGAAAGCAAACAGGGCGGCCACGCAAGCAAGCGTGCGCATAATGTTCTTCATGGTTCGACTTTCGTATTCAACTGGGTTCCGCATTGGTCTGCGTCGGATGGATACCTACCATCTGTACTTCATCCCCGCAAAAACTGCCCTTCCGTTGCCGGGCTCGAACAAGGGCGATGTGGGAGTTGCCTGATTAATGATGCTGGTACTGGCGATATAGGCCTTGTTCAGAAGATTGCGCCCCTCGATATAGGCCGAAATCGGACCGCCGTTGTCGAAGCCAGCCTTCAACCCGAGCAGCGCATAGGCCTCGGTCTTCAGCGTATTCGCACTATCGACGAAATAAGCCTGCGGCACCCATTCGACATTGGGACCGAAATAGAAGCCGGTCGGATTCTTGTACAGCAACTCGGCCCGGAGGTAGTGGCGCGGGGCGCCGGGCAACAGGTTGTTGCCGAAGGCTGCATCATTGTCGAAACGGAAATCGTTGAACGTGTATGCGAGGTTCAGCCAGAGCTTGTCCGGCGCCGGGCCGTTGTTGAAGATGCCCTGGAAAATCGCGGCGCCCGCTCCCGCTTCGATGCCCTGGTGAACGGTGCGGTCCGCGTTGGTGACGTTGCAATTGCCGAACGCGCTGTAGAGACATTGCAGTTCGTTTCGGATATTGGAGCGATAGGCGGTGAGCTCCCAGGCATAGTCGGGCCGCTTCATCCGCGTTCCGATCTCATAGGTCGTAGCGGTCTGCGGGCGGATGCTGGTGAAGGGAATGATCGCGACCCCCGGTACATTCGCGCTTTCGCCAAAACTTGGCACCTCGGCGCTTCGCGAGATGTTGGCAAAAGCCTGCCAGGTCGGATCGATATTCCAGAGCAGGCCGGCCTTCGGCGACCAGAGATTGAACTCGGTCGATCCCGACTGATCACCATTGCTGAGGAAGCGATCCTGCCGGTCGCGGGTGGCGTAGAGGAATTGCGTGCCGGCAATCGCTGCGACGTTCGGCAGGAAGTAGAAACTGTCCTCGATATAGAGGGAGGTGTTTTTCGAGCGGTCCATCGACGACGACAGCAGCGCGCCCTTCTGTCCGCCGAGATTGGCGAATTGCTGGTTGTCGATGCTGCCGTTGAGGACGTTGATGCCGGCGACCAGGCGGTTGCGGAAGCCGCCGATAAAGCGGTCATCGGTCACCTTGGCGAAGCCGCCATAGTCCTTGTAGCTGTAATCGAGCCACTGGAAGATCGGATGCATCAAATGGCGATCGACGCCGAAGACGCCAAATTCGACCTTGGTGTCTTCAAACCGGATTGTCGTCTTGTTGGCGAGCCTGACGGTATTGAGGTTGCGCTGCTGATCCAGCGCGACGTTTGCCGGCGCGGCAGCTTGGGGATCGGTCAAGGCCGATTGCTTGGTGACGGTGCCGGGGATGCGCTGGCGGATCTCATTGGCGTTGAAATAGAACCGTGTTTCGGCGTCCGGCGAGAACTGGTAGCCAACATTGCCGCTGACGCGGGTGGCGCTGCCGGAACTGTGGTCCCTGAAGCCATCCGAGGCCTGGGTCGACGCGGTGACGAAACCGTCCCATGGACCGATTGCACCGCCGGCATTGGCTTGCAGCCGCTTGAACCCGAATGCGCCCATATCGGCCGACACCCCGTTCGGCCACGGATCGCGGCCGGTCGGAATCACGAAATTGATGGCGCCGCCGAGCGAGTTTGCGCCGAACTGCAGCGCATTGGCGCCCTTCCAGACCTCGACATATTTGTAGGCGGTCGGGTCGATCTCCTGGAAGTCGCCGTAGCCGTCAGCGGTGTTGATCGGAATGCCGTCCATGTAGAGCTGGATGCCGCGCAAGTGGAAATTGCGCGACAGGCCGGAACCGCGGATCGAAAGCCGCGTATCGTCGCCCCATTTCGGCTGGGCAAAGACGCCAGGCACATAATCCAGGATGTCCTTGATGGTGTTGGCGACGGTCGAATTCCTGTAGGCCGCGGCCGGCACGACCGCGACGCCGCCCGGGGTGTTGTTGATCTCGGTCAGCGCCTGCTGCGCGCTGAGCACCGCCAGGGCGCCGCGGCCGCCCTGCCCCTGATCGCCAGCGGCCGGCGGCGCCGGAGCGCGCACCTGCCGGACGGGGCGCGCGGACCGCGCCGCGCTGCGGGGTGGACGGGCGCTGGTGGCGCGCTTCTGTTCCGGCGCGGTAACAGTCACCGGCGGAAGGCTCTGTCGTTCGCTCTGCGCCTCGGCGCTGAACGGCGATACAAAAACGGCGGCCGATGCCAGCACCGTGCTGCGCACGAGCCCGACGGGTGATGCAAGACGAAACATGGATAATCCTGACACCAGCTCTTGGGCCGGCTTTGCTCAACTGAACGAACAGGCACGGCCGCGGGCCGCACCATTTGACGGAGGTCAAGTGAGGTCAGGAAATGGAAGGTGGCGCTCGCGCCTGTGCGTGCGAACCAGCGCCCACCGACGGCATATGATCCGTAGCTTCCAGCCATGTGATGAGCTGGTATTGGCGCTGCAAGACGACAAAGATCAGCGGCGGCGGATCGACCGCAACGGCGCCGCCATGGCTGACGCTGCAGAACCCGCAGCAATTGGCGCCGTGCTGTGCCTTGGCAGGCGTCGTCTGTGAGGCGTCCTGCGATGACGCCATGCCGGAACAGATCGTCGCCATATAAAGCGGATCGGAGACCGCATATGCGACCGCGCGAAATGCCCCGATCGGCGCCAGCAATTGCACCATGATCGAGAGCAGTACGATTGGAATGAAGACTTCCAGTCGCCGTCGCATGGTCACCCCAAAGCGCCCGAGTCGCCGCAATACCCAATAAGCTCGTTTCTCATCTCATTACAGCTTTTTGTTGAGCTAGCCACTTCTCGAGGTCCGATATTTCGGCCGAACCCTCTATGGTGGTGACGGCTCCGTCCCGCGCAATCAGCAGCGTGCGCGGAATCTCGCCCTGCCAGGCCGGGTCGATCTCGAACCGGAGGCGTTCGACAAAACCATCGCTGAAAAGCCAGTTCTCCGCCGTTCCCAGCCCGGCCTTCTCCAGCATCGCGCGCGCAGCACCCGGCAGATTCGGAACGAGATCGGCGCTGATCATCACGACGTCGACCTCGGAATGCTCCTTCATGAATTGCCCGAGCAGCGGCAACTCGACCTTGCAGGGGCCGCAGGTGACGCCCCAGAAATGCACCAGCGTTGGTCGGCCGGCGTGCGAACGCAGCACCTCCTGCCAGCTCCCTCGCACAAACGGTTTGAGCTCGGACGGCGTCTCGGCTGCCGGGGCGGCGGCCAGACAGGTAAGGAGGAATATAGCGGCGAGCAGGAGGCGCTTCATGATCCGTCTCCGATCGGCAGCAGGCGATATCCGTCGGCCTTGGTCATCCAGGAAAGGTAGGTCTTGTGCCCGTCGCTGACCAGCAGCGGGTGGTCGGAGGTATCAGTCGTCGTGGCGATCGCGACCGGCGTCGACCAGCTCTTGCCCTCGTCATGCGAAGTCATCGCGTTGACCGAGGTCTTCTCGCCGTCGAACTCCTTCCAGGCCATGGTGGCGCCGTGCGGGCCGGCAAGAACGTACGGCCGCGTCGGATTGCGGTCGGATCGGCCGAGCGGAAGCGGATCGGAAAACGTACGGCCCTGGTCGTCCGAGCGGGCATAGAACAGCCCCTTGCGGGCCTTGCCGTTGGTGTACCAGCTCACGTGATAGGTGCCCGCAGCCGAGATCGAAAGACTTGGACCATGATGCGGGCAGGCCGAAATCTGCCAATCGTCATTGCTGACGCGGCGAACCTCGCTTGGCGTGGCCGGATCGGCGAACGTCATGACCGCGTGATCCCGCACACCGCCTTCGAAGATGTTCCTGAACACGACCACAGGACGGCCGGGGCCTGCGAATGCCAGACCAAGCCGGCAGCACTCGCAGGTGTTGTCGCTCGCCAAACGCGCTTCGGAGTAAGTCGCGCCGCCATCCTTCGACGATGCGAAGAACAACCCTGCGCCTTCGTATTTCTTGCCGTCCTGCTGCGCGGGTACCCGGTTGCGCTTGTCGATCCAAGCCGCAAACACCGAGCCATCAGCATCGAGGCCGAGCGCCGCGAAACGCTGGCTCTCGTTACTCGCGGTGATAGGCTGCAACTCGGCAAAGCTTTGACCGCCGTCGATCGACCGGGTAGCGAGCACTTGGCCATTGAACGCCTTGTCCCTGAAGATCGAAAACGCCAGCGCGACGCCGCCGTTTTTCTCGACGACGATCTGGGGACGCGCATCCGGGCCCCAGTCGAGCTTGAGCTTTTCCTTGGTTACCTGAACCGGCGTCGAAAAGCTGCGTCCCTGATCCTTCGAACTCGCTACCGATATCTGGCCCCCCGCCATCCAGGCGAGCCACAGCGTGCCATCTGGCGCGAAGGCCGGCGTCACCTTCGACGCGCAGCGCAACGCGACCTCCTCACACGCCGCTTCCGAGGCATGCTGATGATGGCTCATTTGCGCTTGCGCTGCGGTTTGGCAAAGCGAGAAGGCGAGCGTCGCGAGCAGGCTCATTCGCAGCATGGCTTTACTCCTCCTGCAGTGTTGTCCGGTCATTTGAACGCCAGCTTCATTCCGGCAATGAATGCGCGCGGCGAGCCGGCGTAGATCGAGCCGGTCGTGCTGAGACCTTGAAGGCCGACCGCGCTGACCGAATTGCCGATGTTGTTGGCAGACGCAACGTAGGTCCGGTCGAACACGTTCCTGACTTCGACATACATGCTCAACGACTTGAAGTAGTCGGATTGGAGGTCCGTCTTGTAGTGGACGTTGAGATTGACCAGTTCGTAGCCGGGCGCCTTCTGCAAATTGGCGTTGTCCATGTAGAACGAATCCTTCCACTGAACCTCGACAAACGCCCCGAGCCCTGCAAGCGGCCCCCACATCTGCTCATAACCAAGACGCGCCGTCAGTTCGTGCGGCGAGATACCAGGGATCTTGTTGCCCGCGCGGTTGAAGCTGAAGACCGTCCCGCCTGCGCCCTGGCTTCTAAGGTCTTCGGTATATTCGGTGTAGTACTGATCGAGATAGGTATAGGCCGCGGTGAAGCGCCAGCCGGGATAGAATTTCCAGTCAGCGGCCAGCTCCACGCCGCGATGCTCGGATCGCGGCGCGTTGAACATGTAACTGACGCCGGCCGTGCGTGTCGCCTGGCTCACCAGTTCGTTGCGGAAGAACTCATAGAAGCCGGTCGCACTGAACTTGAGCGCGCTGTTTGGCGTCCAGTCGAAGCCGAGATCGTAGCCGAGGTTTTGTTGCGCCTGGAGTTGCGTGTTATTGCCGGGTGTACCGTCCGAAAGGACGAAGAGATTTCCGATCTGCGGCGTGCCGTATCCGGTGGCAACACGCCCGCGGAACTGCCACTCGGGATTCAGCTTGTAGAGCAGCGCCAGCTCGGGCGCGGTGTTCTGGAATTGCCGGTCGGCAGTCGTCGGAATGATCGTCGGGTTCGGAACCGGCGATGTCCCGTAATTGTAGGCCGTATTGATTCCCTTCAGATGCGTCGCTTCCCAGCCGATCCCGGCGATGGCGGTCAATTGCGGCGTCAGCTTCAATTCCTCGCGCGCGCGAACGCCGTAGTTCGTGGTCTCGCTCCAGGTATTGCTCTGCAGCCTGCCCAGCGTGGCGTTGCCGCCCGGCATCACGAATCTCGAGTCGCTCGACGCTGTCAGCGTATTGTAGAAGGCACCGAAATAGGTGGTGGATTCCAAGCCGAGAATTTCGCCGCGCTTGGTGACGTCGCTCATGTAATTGTACGACGGAAAATCGCCGATCGCGCTGGTGCCTCCGGTCGGCTGGCTGATGTTCCGATCGTCAAACACGAACTGGTTGCGCCAGGTCGTCGTGTTGTCGAAATCGTGCTCCCATCGCCCGCCGACGATCGTTCGCCTGTCGTCGCGGCCAAGGCCCGCCTGAGTAGCGGTGTGGGATGTCGTTGCGCCATTAAAGCCATTGTTGAACAATGGCACCACCGGGCATCCGAGCGCGGCGGTCGTACCCGTCGTGCAGCCCTGCTGGAACGGATTCTGATAATACTGGCTGAGCGTCTGGCGGAGCGGCAGCCTTGTATCGAGATTGTTGTTGATGAACTTGACCGTAAACCGGTCGTCGGGCGTCACCTGTAACGTGCCTAAAAAATTCACCGTCTGGGTATTGAACCAGCTATTGCCGATGAACCCGTCGCCGCGCGCATCGCTGGCGAACAGCGAGCCCTCGAAATTGCCGACCTTCCTGCCGTAAGTTAGATAGTTGTTGAGGTAGCCAAAACTGCCGCCATCGACGCCATACTCGGCGCCGTCGATCGTGCCGCCCGGGCGGGTGCGAAAGTTTAGCGCGCCACCGGTCGCGTAATTGCCATAGAGCGCCGACGATGGCCCCCGGATGACGTCGATCGCGCCATAGGCACGCGGATCGATCAGGTCGCTGCGGGACAGCCCGTCCGGTTGCGTGACCGGGAAGCCGTCGTCGAAGATTACGAGATTGCGGATGCCAAAACCGTTGCGGGCGTTGGAGCCGCGAATCGAGATGCCGATATCGCGCGGACCGTTGCCCTGCTTCACCGAGATGCCGGGGCTCTCGCGCAGCACGTCGGCCACGGAGAACGCCGGCCGGTTGTCAAACTGGCTGCGATCGATGGTCGTCTCGGTCTGGCCATTGGGCGCCTGGTAAAGCAGCGCGCGCGCCACGCTCGGCGTAATGCCCGCGGTTAGCGACGCGGAAGGCGCGGGGTTGGCCGAAGGCGGCCTCGCCTGCGTCCGGGCGGACGAGCGAACGGCCGGCCTTCGGGCCGCGGGTCTGGCGGCCGTTGCGCGCGGCGCCTCGACGGTCACCGCCGGCAACGCCGTCTGGGCCTCTGCGGTCGACGGCGCAAGGGTGAGCGCGCTGCCGAGCACAAGCAGGCTCGCGCCACCCAAGGCATGATAACGATACATAAGATATTCCTGACGCCAGCTCTTTGGCCGGCTTCAATGACTGCACCAACCGGCACGGCAGTCGCCGCACCGATCATTGGGTGTTCCAGGTCGTCAGGAAATGGCGGGAGGCGCGCGCGCCTGCGCGTGTGAACCGGCGCGAGCGTTCGTCAGCCGGAAGGCAAAATCGAACCAGGCCACCTGCTCGGCAACCCGCTCGACGGCGATCGCCGCAGTCTGCGGTACATCGACCGGCGCGCCGGTGTGCAGCACGCTGCAAACCGAACAGCATCCATCATGAGCGCGGTGGCCGGCTGGGTCGGTCTGCCCTGCACCGGGCGCACCATTGCCGTGGCAGATGACGGCGCCGGCGAGCGGATCGGAGGCCACGATGCTCGCCGCCCAGCATGCGCCGATCGGTGCAAAAATCTGCACCACCAGAGCAATCAGGACAATTGGCAGAAAATTCTTCAACCGCCGGCGCATCGCAAACCCATCCGCTTCGAACCTTAATCACCATGAGAGTCCGAAGTCGAGATCAGGTTCCCGGAAGTATGTTGCCGTTCCAAGGAGAGAAGCTGGCAAAAAACGATGCGTTTTGCAGCTTTTGAAGGGCGCCCTACTCCGATACCAAGCCTCGGGGGTATTGCAGCTAAATCCACAACCATCAGTAGTAACTTCCCAATCATTTCGCAGATTGCTGGAATTTTGAACAAACGTTGCCGAAAATGGTGACAAGACGAAAAAGATGGTCTACCAATTCAGGCTCAGGCTGGCCGAGAGGTTTAGCTTGGTGGTCCAAGTCTCGGGAGGAGCCCTGACGCGCACAAGCAGCGTCGCCTCGACAATCAAGAGCAAATCTAAATTTTCGGGGAAATTAAGGGTCGACACAATTTTTGAGCAGGGCTTGGCGCCCTGCTCTTTTTTTTCGAGACGTTTCTTTTTGCGAGACGTCTTTTCCGACGATCGCAAGCGGCAATGATGGCATCGTCAAATCCGATCGAGCGAAGTTTTGAACTAGCCGCCGAGCGTTGCGAGGATTTGACGCCGCTGGTCTATCGTCGCTTGTTCGACGCGCATCCCGAAGCGCGGACGATGTTCCGCACCGAGGGCAGCGAACTTGTCCAGGGTTCGATGCTGGCGTTGACGATCGACGCCATTCTGGATTTTGCCGGCGAACGCACCGGTCATTTCCGCCTGATCATCTCAGAGGTTTCCTCGCACGACGCCTACGGCACGCCGAACGACTTGTTCGTCGCGTTCTTCGGCATCATCGCGCAGACGCTGCGCGACATCATCGGAGCGGACTGGTCGGACGAAATCGATGCGGCGTGGCGAACATTGCTCGGCGAGATCGAAGGTCTCGTTGCAGCGCAGTGTGAAATTGCCAGCCCCTGACCGCGGCCTATCAGCCACAAAGATTAGTGAGACGTCATTGTTGCCGGCATCGGGCCAACCGGTGGCGCAAATGCGCCGAGTGTGAAAGACTGCCTCAATCCGCGGTGCGTGCAATCGACGCCGTCGGTAATAAAATGACAAACGAGGGAGCGAGCAATGTCCGGGACTGAGAAATCCTCTACGACAAGGCGTAATCTTCTTCAGACAGCGGCGGCGGCTGGCGCATCCACCGCCCTGCTCGGCGGGTTGGGCATCAACCCGGCGCTGGCGGCAGCCGCACGTTCGGAGAAACCGCTGAAGGCGGCGTTCTCCAATGCGGGCCTGCAGGCCACCTGGTGCGCGCAGGGCAAGCAGGCGGCGGAATGGTGGGGCAAGCTGTTCAACGTCGAGGTTACCTGGTTCGACGGCCAGCTCGACGCGGTCAAGCAGCGCGCCGCGATCGACAACATGGCCTCGCAGAAATGGGATTTCGTCGCCATCCAGGCGTTCGGCATCGGCACACTGACCCAGCCGGTGCAGAAGATGATCGATGCCGGCATTCCCGTGATCGACATGGACACGCTGATTGCGCCGCTCGACCAGATCAAGGTTCATTCGTTCCTGGCGCCCGACAATGAATTCATGGGCGCTTCGGTGACGCAGGCGCTTTGCAACGCGATGGGTGGCAAGGGCAAGATCATCATGACCCAAGGCGCGCTCGGCCATACCGGCGCACAGGGCCGCGCCAAGGGTTTCAACACCGTCGTGAAGCAATTCCCGAACATCGAGGTGCTCGACACCCAGCCCGCGGACTGGGACGTCTCGAAGACGGCGCGGCTGTGGGAGACCTATCTGACAAAGCACCCGCAGATCGATGCGGCCTTCTTCCACAATGACGACATGGCGCTGGCCGCCTACAACATCATGAAGGCGCGCAACCGCACCAACATCCTGATCGGCGGCGTCGACGCCATGCCGCCAGCGATCCAGGCAGTGAGCGAAGGCCGCATGTTCGCGACCGTCCGCAATCCCTCCTGCCGCATCCATGGCGGCGCCATCGTCGCCGGCGTCGCCGCGGTGACCGCGGGCGAGAAGAGCGGACAGGGTATCCCGAAGCACGTGATCACGGATGGCCCGGTGGTGACGAAAGCCAACGCGGCCGGCATGCAATGGATGGAGGATCACTTCCTGATCTGAACCAGCATGTCCAGGGGACAGCAGCCCATCCTCGAACTGCACGACATCACGAAGGCCTTCGGCGGCGTCGAAGCCCTTCGTGGAGTCGACTTCGCGCTGACCGCCGGCGAGATCCATGGTCTCGTCGGCGAGAACGGCGCGGGGAAAAGCACGCTGATGAAGATCATCGCCGGCGTGCATGCGGATTTTTCCGGCCGGTTCGTGCTGGACGGAAGGGAGACCCGATTTCGATCGGTGCGCGACGCGCACGCGGCCGGGATCGCGATGGTTCATCAGGAACTCAGCGTGGCGCCTGATCTAACGGTGGCGGAGAACGTGTTTCTCGGCAACCAGCCGACCAACCGCGTAGGTCTGGTGCAATGGCGGCGCATGGCGCGCGAGGCCGGCGAGCAGCTCAAGAGGTTCGGCATCGACGTCGATCCGATGTCGCGGCTCGGCGACCTCCCGATCGGACTGCAGCAGCTGATCGAGATCGCCCGCGTGCTGTTCTCGGGCGCCCGCATCATCATTCTCGATGAGCCGACCTCGGCGCTGTCGCCGCCGGAAGTGGAACGCCTGTTCGCGACGCTGAAGCGTTTGCGCGACGAAGGCACCAGCATCGTCTTCATTTCGCATTTCATCGAGGACATCCTGCGCGTCTCCGACACCGTGACCGTGTTCCGCAACGGCAGGAAGGTCGCGGAAACCGCCGCGTCGGAGACGAGCAAGCCGGCCCTGATCGAGGCGATGATCGGCAAGGGCCGCGAGGCCCTGGAGGAGACCTACACCCACGACATCATGCTGCCGCCGCCGACCGATCAGCCAGTGGTGCTGAACGCAAACGGGCTGACGCTGGCGGGCCGCCTGCGCGAGGTTTCGTTCGAGGCCCGCGCCGGCGAGGTGCTCGGCATCTACGGCTTCATGGGATGCGGGCAGCTCGAGCTGGCGCGAATCCTGTTCGGCAAAATAAAGCCCGACCTCGGCACGCTCGCGGTCGCAGGCAACCAAAAGGCCTTCCGCAGCACGGCGGATGCCAGGCGTTCCGGGATCGCCTTCGTTCCCGAGAGTCGCCGCGACATGCTGTTCCTGCAGGAGCCGGTCTACAAGAACGTCTCGATCAGCATCCTCGATCGCATCTCGTCATTGCTGCTCAAGCCGTCTCGCGAGCGAGCGATCGCCAATCGACAGGTCGAGCAGTTGCGGATCCGGCCCGCGGCCGTCGATCTCGACCTCGGCATGCTGTCGGGCGGCAATCAGCAGAAGGTGGCGCTGGCGAAATGGCTGAGCTATCCGCCGCGGCTGTTGGTGCTGTGCGAGCCGACCCGCGGCATGGATGTCGGCGCCAAGAACGACGTCATCCACATCGTCAGGGATCTACGCGCAAAAGGACTCGCCATCATCGTGCTCTCCACCGAGCCGGAGACGGTGCTGTCGCTCGCCGACCGCGTCATCGTGCTCAAGCGCGGCGCTGTCGTGCGGGAGTTTGCCAACGAACAGATCAGCAAGGACCGCCTCCTGGAAGCGGCGTGAGGAGACCGACATGACTTCAGGTGAAAGCGTGACAGTCGCCGCAGATCGGAAACGGCCTCGCGGGCTCGCCGCGATGCTGCGCTCCCAGATGCGCAACATCGCGCCGTTCCTGACGCTGATCTGCCTGTTCAGCTTCTTCGCGGTCGCCAGCCCATCCTTTGCGACGCTGGACAATTTCGGCAACATCCTGACCCAGATTTCGGTCACCGGCATCATCGCCGTCGGCCTCACCTTCGTGATCCTGTGCGCCGAAATCGATCTGTCGGTCGCCGCCATCGCCAACGTCACCGGCATTGCGGTCGCCTATTTCACGCTACAGGAATCCTACGTCAACATCGCCAACGTCCCGATGCCTGGATGGGCCGCGATCCTGCTGGCGCTGGCGCTTTGCGCCCTGCTCGGCCTCGTCAACGCGTTCGGGCTGACTGTCATCGGCATCCCGTCCTTCATCATGACGCTGGCGATGATGCAGATCGCGGCCGGCGTCTCGGCGCTATTGGTGCGCGGGCAGATCGCCTACAAGGTGCCTCCGCTGGTCACGACGCTCGGATCGACATCGATAGGCGGCATTCCCTGGATCGTGATCGTGGCCGCCCTGATGCTGCTCGGCGGCCATCTGGTGCTGACCTACACCCGCTTCGGCCGCTACGTTTACATGGTCGGCGGAAACCGCGAGGCGGCGGAATATTCCGGCCTCAACGTCAAGCTGATCCTCGGCAGCGTCATGGTGATTTCGGCCGTGTGTGCCGGCATTGGCGGCATGCTCGGCGTGGCACATTTCGGCAGCGCGCAGCAGAACGAGTTTGACACGTATCTGCTGGATTCGATCGCCGCCGTCGTGGTCGGCGGCACCAGCCTCTTTGGCGGACGCGGCGGCATCGGCAACACCATCGTCGGCTTGTTCGTGCTCGGCGTCCTCAACAACGGACTAGATCACGTCAACATCGACAGTTTTTTGAAGATATTGATCCGCGGCCTGATCCTGCTGGCGGCGCTCATCATCAACGTCTATGCGCAGAGGTTGAGGGAACGGGCGGCGGAATAGGCCTGCGCTCCCGTGTCCCGGACGCGGTGCAGCCAAGGCGATGCATGGCATCGTCCGGCAACGCTGCTCCGCAGAGCCGGGACCCACCTCAGACTCATCACAGCCATTAGACCCCGGACCAGCAGTGCACCACGCCGCAGCGCGGCGCGCTGCACTGCATCCGGGGAACGCCCTCTCGCAGATGATCTGAAACAATCAGGCGAAGTCGGGCTGCCAGTCGCGGAGTTCCCTCGCCACTTTCGTGACGGCGCCGATGGTCGGGAACGACGCCGTGTCCACCATCATCGCCCGCGCCAGCCGCAAACTCCGTGCCTCGGAGATCGCCCGCCGCTTCGGGTCCTCGATCAATTCGAAATCGATGTTATGCGCCAGCCCCAGAATGCGGCGGATGATTTTTGCGGCCGAGAACCCGATCGTGTCCTGGAACAGCCGTTCCATGTAGGCCTGCCGCTCAGCCTCCAGCCGCGCCGCGCCCGCCTCGCGTTCGAATAGCGTTTTTGGGTAGGCGTCACCGTGAGCTTCCGTGCGCCAGAGCTCGAGGAACTCGTGGGCGAACTCTGTCCAGACGTTTTCGATCGTTTCCAGCACCCAGACCTCGAACAGCCGCCGTTCGCCCGGCGAACGCTCATGACCGGCGGAGGCGAGATAGCTCATCAGGAGGTTGCCGATGACTGCGCCGAGATCGAATCCCATCGGTCCGTAGAAGGCGAACTCGGGATCGATCACGACAGTCGAGCCTTCCGTCACCATGATCGAGCCGGTGTGGAGGTCTCCGTGGATCAGCGCTTCCGGTGCGTTCAGAAATTTCAGTTTCAGCCGCGAGATCGCGGCGTGGAGGTCGAGGTCTTCGCGGAAGGCGGCCGCTGTCGCATCGAGCCAGGGCTGCGTCCAGCGGTTCTGCTCGGCCACGCGGTAGGGGTCGGTGAAGATCAAGTCTTCGGTGATCTTGCAGAGCGCATGGTTACCGGCGAACGCCGCAATCCCCTCCTTCTTCTGGGCAGCGGGAATCGCGAGGTCGGAAGAGAAAAACAGCGTGCGCGCCAGAAAGGTCGCGATGTCCCCGACAAAGCTTGGATAGAGCGTGCCAGCAACAAGCCCCTTGCGCATGATGATGTGCGGCTCGAGCAGCTCCATGACGACGAGGGCGAGCGCCTCGTTGTGGTGCAACACGGCCGGCACCAGTCCGGGCGCCAGCCGCGCCTGATGCGTCAGGGCCAGATATTCGTAATGCGAGCGCGACAGCGGCAGCGGCCAGCTCTCGCCGACGAGGCGCACGTAAGGCAGCGCCTGCTTGACGGCAATGCCGCCCGCATCCCCCTTGACGATGAACACGAGGTTGAGGTTGCCGTCGCCGACCTCGCTGATCGTCCAGGACGCGGGTGCGCCGCCGAGCCGGCCGGCAACCACGGAAAGCCCTGCGAGGTAATCCCGCAGGTCAGCTTCATGAAGAATTCGGTATTCGTCCGGCCGGGGACCAGCCGACGATCGATGCTGTGAGCTCATCCCCTTTGTCCCCCGTGCCAGTGCGGGAGGCGCGGTTCACTCCCGTTCCAGGAAATTCGATCCGATATCGGCCTTTTTCTTGACCGGATCATAATCGCAAAACGCTGTCAGCGACCAGCGTTCACCGTCCGCATTTGCCCCACCGTCTCAAATGCGCTGCGCGAGCCAGATGGTATGGCCGCCACAGTCGGGGTCCTCCACGACGTGCGACACCACGCCAAAGCCGTTCTGGTCGAGCAATGAACGATATTCGGCCGGGTCGAGGCTGGCATGATACAGCGGCTCGCCTCCGAAATTCCCGATCGCCTCTCCATGCCCGGGACCGCTTGTGAACATCAGTGCCGCGTTCGGCGCTGCGTGCTCGCGAAATATCGGAAACATCCGGCGCTGGTCGTCGTAGCAGAGGTGGAAGAAACTGTCCCACGCCAGGATGCCGGAAAACTGCCGCCGCAAGGCAAGCTTGCGCATATCGGCGACGATCCATTCCTGCCTGGGAAAATGCCCTCGGCAGACCTCGATCATGGCCGGGGATGAATCCACGCCAACGACGGAATGACCAAGTTCGATCAGATACGCGGCCATCGGCTCGGCGGATCCGCACCCGATATCGAGGATTGGGCCAGCCGGCGGCAGCAGCACCCGGAAACGGTCGAGCCAGGGTTTTTCAAACAGGCTGGCGCGTGCGCGACTCTCGATCCAGTCCCGCGCCTTGCGCTGGTAAAGGTCGATGATCCCTGCAGCTTCTTCCGACGGCATCTACGAACTCACGTGCACCTACATCCGGGACAGTTCCTCGGCCAGGATACTCTGCACCAGACGGATGCGGGGGCTGGATTGCAGGTCCCGGTGGGTGACCAGCCAGATCGGGACCGGGATCGGTGCCATGTCCGGCACCAACCTTCTCACTCCCGGTGTCCGGTCAGCCACCTCGCGCAGCATGGCAGCGACACCCAGGCCGCGAATGACCATCTCCCAGATCGTGACCCCGGAATCCGACATCAGCCGGAAGTCGGCGGCGTCCATCGGAATGCCGATCCCGCCCAGATAGCCCGAAAAGCGCACGGCATCGTCAAAACCGATCAGATCTGCCCTCGCCAGATCGGCCGGTTCCGCAGGCATGCCATGGCGGGCGATCCAGTCCTCCGACGCATAGAATGCCGCCTCGGTATCGCGGATATGCTGCCCGATCAGCCCAGGCCGATCGGGCCGCACATGCCGAATGGCTATGTCCGCCTCTCTGCGGTGCAGATCGCTGAGGTCGTTGGAGGCCACGATCATGATCGTGATCTGCGGGGCGGTCGATCTGATGCGCGCGATGATCTCGGGCAGGACATAGGCAGAAAACGTGTCGGTGGCCGAGATGCTGACGCGCCCGCCGATCTCCTGCACCCGGCCGCTGGCGGCCAGGGCGACGGCATCGGCGGCATCACCAATCATCCGGATATGCTCGAGCAGATCCGCCCCGGTCTGCGTCAGCACAAGCTTGCGGCCGATCCGGTCGAACAGGGCCACGCCCAGTTCGGCCTCAAGCGCCAAGACCTGCCGCGACAGCGTGGGCTGCGTCAGCCCCAGCCGGCGCGCCGCCGCCGACAGGGACCCGTCCGTCGCGGTCGCATGAAAGGCGCGCAAATGGTTCCAATCCATCGCTCTCATGCATTTGCGTATATCAATGTTACCGATTTCCGCAATTTCCCTGTCTGGCGCATATAGTAAGCTCGCCGAAAAGGTGGACGGCACATGAACATCACAAGCGACGCCCGTTTCTGGGACAGGTCTTCCCGCAAATACGCCAGATCCCGCATCGCAGATCCGAACGGATACGAGCGCACGCTCGAACGTGCGCGCGCCCATCTGCAGCCTGGAGACAGTGTGCTGGAACTGGGTTGCGGCACGGGAACGACGGCGCTGCGACTTGCGGATGGCGTGCGGAGCTATCTCGCGACGGACATTTCCGGCGGGATGATCGCGATCGCCGAAGAGAAGCTGGCGGCCGAATCGATCCCGGCACTTTCCTTTCGCACCGCGACCGCCGAAGAACTGGTCCACGAAGAAAGCCGGTTCGATGCCATTCTGGGCTTCAACTATCTGCATCTGGTGCGCAACGTGCCGGGCACGCTGCGCAGCATCCACGTCCTGCTGAAGCCTGGAGGCCTGTTCATCTCGAAAACGCCTTGCCTGGGAGACATGAACCCGCTGATCCGGCTGCTTGCGCTACCCGCGATGCGAGCCATCGGAATGGCGCCGCATGTCAGCTCCCTCGGCGCGTCCGCACTGGAGCAGCTGATCGTTGACGCGGGTTTCGACGTCCTTGTCAGGGAAAGCCACGCCAGCAAGGGCAAGGACCAACGCCCCTACATTGTGGCCCGCAAGCGATGATCTAAACGCCCGGATTAACTCAGGTCCCGCCGGAGCTGTCGTCAGTAGCGAGGCGCTGACCCTAGAATGTTTCCCGTTCCAGGAAGTTCGATCCGATGTCGGCCTTTCTCTTGATGGGGTCATAGTCGCAAAAGACGCTGTCAGCGACCAACGTGTAGCTTGGGATGATCGTATCCTTGTTCAGCTTGACGGACGTCAGGCCAATGACAGCGGTCTGCTTGCCGCCGGTCCATTTGAACGGGGTCGTGCTCTGCGCCCTCTCGCACGCGGCCACCGCGTCGGCGAAGACCGAGCTCTCGACGAAAGCCTTCACCGTCCGAAGCTGCCCCAGCGTCTTCCAGTTCATATAGAACGCGCCGCCAAGGCCTACGGCGAGCAGCACCACGAGCGCCAGCAAAATTCTTTGAATAGTCATTCCTGTTCCCCCGGCAGACTAACGCTTGCCCGCGATTGGCTGAGACGGCGTCCTCTCATGGGTCGCCGAGAGTCCGGTCGTTCGGCGAGAGCCCGGGACCGGGGACGAATTCGTTTTGCGTTGTGAAGGATAGGCGGCAAGCGAATGGCCCTTGTTCAGGGAAGTCTGCCCGGCCCCGCAATTTTCCTGATTGGCATCGCAGGCCATCAGGCAATTGGTTTCCTCCATGGCGGATTGATCCATCGCGACAGCCTGGCCGCCGACCGATGCAAGCAGCAAAATCACTGGAATTGCGCTGCGCAACATTGTGCTCAATCCTAGAACGGCAGCCCCATCAGCTTCGACAGCCGCTCGATGTTCAGATAGCCTTGGTGATACGCCCACATCCCGATGCCGAAAACCACAGCCGAGATCAGCGTGGTCCAGAGCAGCTTGTAGCCCATCCGCGCCATCACCGGCGCCCCGGGATCGGTGCCGGGCGCACCCTCGCCGTCTTCGTGCTGGCTGCGGACGCCGAACGGCAGCGTCACGAACAGCACGACCCACCAGAGCACAAAGTAGATCGCTAGGGCTGTGGAGACGCTGTAGGCCATGGGTTCAGGCCTGTTCGATTTCGACGAGCGCGCCGGAAAAATCCTTCGGGTGGAAAAACAGCACCGGCTTCCCGTGGGCGCCGATCTTCGGCACGCCGTCGCCGAGCACGCGCGCGCCCTCGCTGATCAGTTTGTCGCGCGCGGCGATGATGTCGGGCACGTCGTAGCAGATATGATGGATGCCGCCGTCGGCATTGCGCTCGACGAATTTGGCGATCGGCGAGGCCTCGCCGAGCGGCTGGATGAACTCGATCTTGGTGTTGGGCAGCGTCACGAACACGGTGATGACGCCATGCTCCGGCAGCGGCACCGCGCCGGAGATTTCAGCTCCGAACGCGCCGCCGTAGATTTTGGCGGCCTTTTCCGCGTCCTTGACCGCGATCGCGACATGATTGAGCCGGCCCAGCATGACACTCCACTCCCTGCTTTGATGCGTCTTCCCCCGGCGCATCCGCTCGGTTTCGAAACGCTTTCTACCTCAAACCGTCAGCACATGAACGAGGCAAATCGGCTTCTTGCCCCATTGCTCGTTGATGACGGCCCGCACCGCGCGGCGCACCGATTCCGCGGTCGCGTCCGCATCGCGCCGCCGCGCCCGCGGCAGGTTTTCCACCGTCGAAACCACCGTATCGAACACGATCTCGTCGATGACCTCGCCGGCCGCATTCTTCTCGGGGATGCCGACGAGATCAACCTCGGGATCGTCGGCCAGTTCGCCCTTGTCGGTCATGGCGATCGCCACGAAGGCGCAGCCGGCAAATCCCATCCGGCGCCGCTCGACCACGGCGCGGGATTTGGAATCCTCCAGGATATTGCCGTCCTTGTAGAGGCGCCCCGACGGCAATTCGTCGATGATGGCAGGGTCGCCCGGTCCGAGCTTGACCAGATCGCCATTGCGGCAGATCAGCACCCTCGGCACGCCGGCGGTGCGCGCCAGCTTGGCGTGCTCGGCCAGATGCAGCGCCTCGCCATGGACGGGGATCAGGATCTGCGGGCGCACCCATGAGATCATGTCGCGCAACTCGTCGCGGCGCGGATGGCCGGAGACGTGGACGAGATCGGTGCGGTCGGTGATGACCTCGATGCCCTGGCTGACCAGGCCATTGATGATGCCGCCGACCGCTTTCTCGTTGCCGGGGATGGTGCGCGAGGAAAAGATCACGCTGTCACCCTTGTTCAGCGTCACCTGCGGATGGTCGTTATTGGCGATCCTGGCGAGCGCCGCCCGCGGCTCGCCCTGGCTGCCGGTGCACAGCGCCAGCACCTTGTCCGGCGGGAAATGCCCATAATAATCGGCGCCACGGAAATTCTGCACGCCGTCGAGATAGCCGGTCTCGCGGGCGACCTGCACCACGCGCTCCATGGCGCGGCCGACCACCACCACCTCGCGATCGGCGGCCTTCGCGGCATCCGCCACTGCCTTCACGCGCGCGACATTGGAGGCAAAGGTCGTGACGGCGACCCGGCCCTTGGCCGCCTTCACCAGCTTGGCGATCGTGGCGGCGACCTCGGTTTCCGAGGGCGAGCGCCCATCCCGCACCGCGTTGGTGGAATCCCCGACCAGCGCCAGCACGCCGGCATCGCCGAGTTCGCGCAGCCGCCGCTCGTCCGTCGGCAGGCCGATGATGGGCGTCGGGTCGATCTTCCAGTCCCCGGTGTGCAGCACGGTGCCGGCGGAGGTATGGATGGCCAGCGCATGCGATTCCGGAATCGAGTGCGCAACCGGGATGAATTCGACGGTGAACGGCCCGAGATTGATCCGGCCGCCCGACGGCACCACGGTCACGGGGATCTTCGGCGGATTGCGCTCGGAGGCGCATTTGGCCTCGAACAAAGCGGCGCTGAACTTGGTGGCATAGATGGGGCATTGCAGCTTCGGCCAGAGGTCTATGATGGCGCCGAAATGGTCCTCATGGGCATGCGTCAGCACGAGGCCCATCAGGTTCTTGCGCTCCTTCTGCAGGAAGCGGATGTCGGGCATGATCAGGTCAATCCCCGGCAAATGCTCCTCGTCGCCAAAGGAAACGCCGAGATCGACCGCGAGCCAGGACCGCTGGTTGCGGTTGCCGAGCCCGTAGATCGACAGGTTCATGCCGATCTCGCCGACGCCGCCGAGCGGCGCAAAGGTCAGTTCATCCGGCCGCGCCATCAGGCCGCTCCCACTGACGCCGCAGCGCCGAAATAGACCTCGCCGGCCGTGATCGGCATGCGCCTGCCATCCGCGGTGCGGACGATCAGGCAGCCGGTATCATCGATCGTATCGAACGTGCCTTCCACCTTCGCGGTTCCGGTCTGGATCGCGACCCGTTCACCGACGCCAAAGGCGCGCTCCAGCCACAGCTTTCGGATTTCGGCAAACCCGCGGCCATTGTCCCAGATGCCGCGGAATTCGACCCAGGTATCCGACAGTGCGGCGAACAACTCTTCCGCACCGACATGGACGCCGAGCGCGGCCAGCGAAGTGGCCGGCGTCGGCGTCCCCTCTGGCGCGGCGATGATGTTGGTGCCGATCCCCGCCACGACGGCGAGGCCACCGTCTGTCATGGCCTCAGCCTCCACCAGCAAGCCGCAAAGCTTCTGCCCGCGGACTAGAATGTCGTTTGGCCATTTCAGGAGATATTTCAATTGATCCGATCCGGCCAGCCGCAGATTGGCCTCTACGCTGACACGCTGCAGCGCTGTTTCATGTGCCAAACCAAAGGCGAAGCCCATGGTCGCTGCAACGGCGGGAGAAACATCCATGACTTCGAGAACGCTGCTGGCGAGGTTGCCGCGCGGCGCGATCCAGGCGCGCTGCCGGCGGCCTCGGCCCGCCGTCTGCTCGGTCGTCACGAACCACATCGGGCCGCGCTCGCCGTCGCGGGCGCGGGACATGGCTTCGGCGTTGGTCGAACCGATCTGGTCGAAGGCGGCGAGACCGTAGCCCGCCGATCTGGCTGTGGGACCGAGCGTAAAGGTCATCCTGGGAAAAGCGACTTCGCCGCCGCCGAGGCGACGCTGACCAGCGGCCCCGGATAGACGAAGAAGAAAATGTTGAAGATACCCGCAACCGCCAGCACCGTGCGCAATTCGATGCGCATCGGCTCGATATTGCCCGCCGGCTCGTCGAAATACATCACCTTGATGATGGTGAGATAATAGAACGCGCCCACCACGCTGGTCAGCACGCCGATGACGGCGAGCGTGAACAGGCCCGCCTTGATCGCGGCCACGAACACGTACCATTTGGCAAAGAAGCCCGCGAGCGGCGGAATGCCGGCCAGCGAGAACAGCAGCATCGCGAAGAAGAAGGCCAGCAGCGGATTGGTGCGCGACAGGCCTGCGAAATCGCTGATCTGCTCCATCGGCTGACCGTCGCGCTTCATGGAAAGGATGACCGCGAAGGTGCCGAGCGTCATCGCGACATAGATCGCGATATAGACTAGCACGCCCTGCGCGCCCTCGACGGTGCCCGATGCGAGCCCGACCAGCGCAAAGCCCATATGGCCGATGGACGAATAGGCCATCAGGCGCTTGATGTTCTTCTGCCCGATGGCGGCGAACGAGCCCAGCGCCATCGAGGCGATTGCGACGAAGACGAGGATCTGCTGCCATTGCGGGACGATCCCGGGGAAAGCCGTCAGCGTCACACGGGTGAATACGGCGAGCGCGGCAACCTTCGGCGCGGAGGCGAAGAACGCCGTGACCGGCGTCGGCGCGCCCTCATAGACGTCTGGCGTCCACATGTGGAACGGCACGGCGGACACCTTGAAGCAGAGTCCAGCCAGCAGGAACACCAGGCCGAACACGATGCCGACGCTGCCGGTCTTCACCGCCGCCGCAATGCCGGCAAAATCGACCGTGCCGGTGAAGCCGTAGATCAGCGAGGCGCCGTAGAGCAGCATGCCCGAGGACAGCGCGCCGAGCACAAAGTACTTCAGCCCGGCCTCGGTGGACTTGGCGTTGTCGCGGTTAGAGGCAGCGACCACGTAGAGCGCGAGGCTCATCAGCTCGAGCCCGAGATAGAGCATGATCAGGTCGGCGGCCGAGATCAGCACCATCATGCCAAGCGTGGAGAGCAGCACCAGGATCGAATACTCGAAAATGCGCCGCGACGGGTCGGACAGGAACTCCGTCGATAGGATCAGCGTCACCGCCGAACCGATGATCGCAAGGATCTTCAGGAAGCGGGCGAAGTCGTCGACGATGAAGCTGCCGCCGAAAGTCGTGAGCTTGCCGGCCGGCAGCATCAGCTCCAGCACGCCGGTGATGACCAGCAGCACCACGGCAAGCGTGGTAACGAGCCTGGTCGTCCCCTCGCCGCCGCGATAGGCGCCCAGCATCAGCAGCGCCATGGCGCCGACGGCCAGCACCAGCTCCGGCAGCACCGGCAGCAACTCGTAACCTGCACTGGAAAAGCTCATGGCGGCGGCCTTACTGGACGACCAGCGCGGCTGCCTTCACGGCAGTCACGGCGGCATTGTAATTGTTGACGAGTTGCTGAACCGAGGCGGCCGACATATCGAGCACCGGCTTCGGATAGACGCCGAACAGGATGGTGAGAAACACCAGTGGGAACAGCGTCAGGCTCTCGCGGAACGTCAGGTCCTTGATGCTGGCGAGCGACGGCTTGGTCAGCGCGCCGAACACCACCTTGCGATAGAGCCACAGCGCATAGCCGGCCGACAGGATCACGCCGAGGGTTGCAAAGGTCGCGGTCGGGATCGAGACCTTGAAGGTGCCGAGCAGCGTCATGAATTCACCGACGAAGCCGCTAGTGCCGGGCAGACCGACATTGGCCATGGTGAAGACCATGAACACCAGGGCGTAGAGCGGCATCCGGTTTACCAGGCCGCCATAGGCCGCGATCTCGCGGGTATGCATGCGGTCGTAGACGATGCCGACGCACAGGAACAGCGCGCCGGAGACGATCCCGTGCGACACCATCTGGAATACGCCGCCGGCCACGCCCTGCGTGGTGCCGGCGAAGATGCCCATGGTGACGAAGCCCATGTGCGCCACCGACGAATAGGCGATCAGCTTCTTGATGTCTTCCTGCATCAAGGCCACCAGCGAGGTGTAAACGATGGCGATCACCGACAGCGTGAAGATGATCCAGGCGAAATCATGCGACGCCAGCGGGAACATCGGCAGCGAGAAGCGCAGGAAGCCGTAGCCGCCCATCTTCAACAGGATCGCTGCCAGGATCACCGAGCCTGCCGTCGGCGCCTCGACGTGCGCATCGGGAAGCCAGGTGTGTACCGGCCACATCGGCATCTTCACGGCGAAGGAGGCAAAGAACGCCAGCCACGCCCAGGTCTGCAAGCTGCGCGGCACCGCGGTCTGCATCAGCGTCGGGATGTCGGTGGTGCCGGCGTTCCAGTACAGCGCCATGATGGCGAGCAACATCAGCACCGAGCCGAGCAGCGTGTAGAGGAAGAACTTGAACGACGCGTAGACCCGGCGCGGGCCGCCCCAGACGCCGATGATCAGGAACATCGGGATCAGGCCGCCCTCGAAGAACAGGTAGAACAGCACGAGGTCGAGCGCGGAGAAGGTGCCGACCATCAGCGTTTCCAAGAGCAGGAACGCCATCATGTATTCGCGCACCCGCATCGTGATCGATTTCCAGCTCGCGATGATGCAGAACGGCATCAGGGCAGTGGTCAGGATCACGAATGGCAGCGAAATGCCGTCGACACCCATGTGATAGGTGATGCCGCTGGCGAGCCAGTTCGCCTTTTCGATGAACTGGAAATCCGGATTGGCCGCATCGAAGCGCCAGACCAGGATCAGCGACACCGCAAAGGTGACCAGCGTGGTCCACAGCGCGATCCAGCGCGCATTACGGCGCGCGGCCTCGTCGTCGCCGCGGGTGAGATAGATCGCCAGCGCGCCGATGACCGGCAGAAACGTGACGACCGAAAGGATGGGCCAGGTTGTCATTACTGGCCTCCCAAGCCGAACATGAACCAGGTGATCAGCCCCGCGACCCCGATCAGCATCGCAAAGGCATAGTGATAGAGGTAGCCGGTCTGGATCTTCACCACATTGCGGGTGACATCGAGCACGCGCGCCGAAACACCATCCGGGCCGAAGCCGTCGATGACCAAGCCGTCGCCCTTCTTCCACAGGAAGCGGCCGAGCCACTTCGCCGGACGAACGAAGATGAAGTCATAGAGCTCGTCGAAATACCATTTGTTGAGCAGGAACTGGTAGAGCATCTGGTGCTGGTTGGCGAGCTCGACCGGCAGATACGGCCGGCGGATGTAGAAGACGTAAGAGATGTAAAGGCCAATCGCCATCATGACGGTTGGCAGATAGACGATGATCTTCGGAATGTGGTGCATCTCGTCGATGATGTTCGGATGCATCTTCAGCGACTCGCGGAAGAACTCTCCCACACCGTGGCCGGCAAACAGTTCGTAGAACGGGAAACCGGCCAGGATCGAACCTGCAGCGAGGATGCCGATCGGGATCAGCATCCATAGTGGCGCCTCGTGGGCGGCCTCGTAATGATGCTGATCATGCGGCTCGCCGTGGAACGTCTTGAAAATCAGGCGCCACGAATAGAACGAGGTCAGTGCCGCCGCGATCACCGTCATCGCGAAGCCGTAGTATCCGAACGGATTGTGCGCGACATAGGCCGACTCGATGATCGCGTCCTTGGAGAAATAGCCGGCCGTGAGCGGGAAGCCGGTCAGCGCCAGGGTGCCGATCACCATCACGCTGTAGGTGTAGGGGATCTTGCGCCACAGCCCGCCCATGTTGCGGATGTCCTGCTCGTGATGCATCGCGTAGATCACCGAGCCGGAGCCCAAGAACAACAGCGCCTTGAAGAAGGCGTGCGTGAACAGATGGAAGATGCCGACCGAATAGGCCCCTGCTCCCATCGCCACGAACATGTAGCCGAGCTGCGAACAGGTCGAATAGGCGACGATGCGCTTGATGTCGTTCTGGACGAGGCCGACGGTCGCGGCAAAGAACGCGGTGGTGGCGCCGAAGAACATGACGACCGCCTGCGCGTTGGGCGCGAGCTCGAACAGCGGCGACAGCCGCGCCACCATGAACACGCCGGCGGTCACCATGGTCGCCGCGTGGATCAGCGCCGAGACCGGGGTGGGGCCTTCCATGGCGTCCGGCAACCAGGTGTGCAGCAGGAACTGGGCCGATTTGCCCATCGCGCCCATGAACAGCAGCAGGCAGGTCAATGTCAGCGCATCGGCATGCCAGCCGAAGAAATTGATGGTCTTGCCCGACAGCCCCGGCGCGCCGGCGAAGATCGTCTCGAAATCGGTGGTATTGAGCAGCATGTAGATGGCGAAAATGCCGAGCGCGAAGCCGAAATCGCCGACACGGTTGACCACGAAGGCCTTGATCGCCGCCGCGTTCGCCGACGGTTTCTGATACCAGAAGCCGATCAGGAGGTAGCTGGCGAGACCGACGCCCTCCCAGCCGAAGAAGAGCTGGACCAGATTGTCCGCGGTCACCAGCATCAGCATCGCGAAGGTGAACAGGCTGAGATAGCTGAAGAAGCGCGGCCGGTTCGGATCCTCGTCCATGTAGCCGATGGAATAGAGGTGCACGAGCGAGGAGACGGTGTTCACCACGACCAGCATCACGGCGGTCAGCGTGTCGACCCGCAGCGCCCACGCCACCTGCAGATCGCCGGAATTGATCCAGGGAAACAGCGCGATCCTGACGACATCACGGTGCAGGAAGCCGATCTCGACCAGCACCACCCAGGAAAGCGCCGCGGAAACGAACAGAAGTCCCGTGGTGATCAGCTCGGCCGCGCGCGACCCCTGCGCCGGCGGTTCCGAGACGTGGTGGTCGTCGTGGCCGTGATCGCCATGACCATGGTCGTCATGGGCGTCAGCCGCATGGGCGTGATCGCCGTGCCCATGGTCGTGATGCTCGACCGCATCGCCGCTCGGGTTGCGCGCATGCGCCCCGAAGATCGCGATCAGGCCGGCCAGAATGGCGCCCAGCAGCGGCAGAAAGACGATTGCCTGAACCATAGCTGCCCTTAGCCCTTCATCAAATTAACGTCTTCAACCGCAATCGAGCCGCGATTTCGGAAATAGACCACGAGTACGGCAAGACCGATCGCAGCTTCAGCGGCCGCGACCGTCAGCACGAGCAGCGCGAACACCTGCCCGACGATGTCGCCGAGGAAGGTCGAGAACGCCACCAGGTTGATGTTGACGGCGAGCAGGATCAGCTCGATCGACATCAGGATGACGATGATGTTCTTGCGGTTCAGGAAGATGCCGAGAATGCCAAGCGTGAACAGGATGGCGCCGACCGCGAGATAGTGCCCCAGACCGATCGTCATTTCACCCACTCCGCCGCATCCGCATCCTGCAGCCCCTGTCCAGACGCCACCTGGCGCACGGCCATCGCGAGCTCCGGCGTCCGCGCGTTCTGCACGTTGATGTCCTGCCGCTTGACCTTCGCCTTGTGGCGCAGCGTCAGCACGATGGCGCCGATCATCGCCACCAGAAGCACCATGCCGGCGATCTGGAAGTAGTGGATGTACTTCGTATAGAGCACCAGCCCGAGCGCCTCGGTGTTGCTGACATTGGCCGGGATCGCCGCCGTGATCTGCTTGACGGTGCCGGGATTGATGACCCAGCCGCCGGCGACCAGCAGCAGTTCGACGAGGAAAATCGCGCCGATCACCAGGCCAATTGGCAAATATTCCAGGAAGCCCTCGCGCAGCTCGACGAAATCGACGTCGAGCATCATGATCACGAACAGGAACAGCACCGCGACGGCGCCGACATAGACGACCACCAGAATCATTGCCAGAAATTCGGCGCCCATCAGGATAAACAGGCCGGAAGCGTTGACGAACGCCAGGATCAGGAACAGCACGGAGTGCACGGGATTGCGCGACACAATCACCATGACCGCCGACGCCACGCAGACGCCGGCAAAGAGATAGAAGAACAGCGCGGAAACGATCATGCCCTCACCTCACCGGTACGGCGCGTCGAGTTCGATTGCTTTCGCAATCTCGCGCTCCCAGCGGTCGCCATTGGCGAGCAGTTTCGCCTTGTCATAATAGAGTTCCTCGCGGGTCTCGGTCGCGAATTCGAAATTCGGTCCCTCGACGATGGCATCGACCGGACAGGCTTCCTGGCACAGGCCGCAATAGATGCATTTCACCATGTCGATGTCGTAGCGCACGGTGCGGCGGGTGCCGTCGTTGCGGCGCGGCCCGGCCTCGATCGTGATCGCCTGCGCCGGGCAGATCGCCTCGCACAGCTTGCAGGCGATGCAGCGCTCCTCGCCGTTCGGATAGCGGCGCAGCGCATGCTCGCCGCGGAAGCGCGGGGAGATCGGCCCCTTCTCGAAGGGATAATTCAGCGTCGGCTTCGGCTTGAAGAAATAGCGCATGGCGAGAAAGAACGCCGATACGAATTCGCTCAGCAGAAGCGCGCGGGCCGTTGCGTTGATGTTGACACTCATAGCAACCTCACTTCGGCGCGAGGCCGGTGAATTGCAGCACGCCGGCCACAATCACCACCATCGCCAGCGACAGCGGCAAAAACACCTTCCAGCCGAGCCGCATCAGTTGATCGTAGCGGTAGCGTGGCACGATCGCCTTCGCCATCGCGAACATGAAGAACATGAAGAACACCTTCAGCGCGAACCAGATCACGCCGGGGATCCAGTTGAACGGCGGCAGGTCCACCGGCGGCAGCCAGCCGCCGAGGAACATGATCGTTGCCAACGCGCACATCGTGGTGATCGCGACATATTCGCCGAGCATGAACAGCAGATACGGCGTCGAGCCGTATTCGGTCATGAAGCCCGCGACCAACTCGGATTCCGCTTCCACCAGGTCGAACGGCGGGCGGTTGGTTTCGGCCAACGCCGAGACATAGAACACCACGAACATCGGGAACAGCGGCCACACATACCAGTTCAGGATGGTGAGCTGCGGCAGGCCGATCAGGCTGGCGAAGCCGCGGGTGTTCTGCGCTTCCACCACGGCCGAGAGATTGAGCGAGCCGGCGCACAGCAAAACGGTGATGATGACGAAGCCGATCGAGACTTCGTAGGACACCATCTGCGCCGCGGAGCGAAGCGCGGCCAGGAACGGATATTTCGAATTCGACGACCAGCCGGCCATGATGACGCCGTAGATCGACAGCGACGAGATCGCGAAGATGTAGAGCACGCCGACATTGATGTCGGAGATGACCCAGCCGAGATCCATCGGGATCACGGCCCAGGCGGCCAGCGCCAGCACGCAGGACACCAGCGGCGCCAGCAGGAACACGCCCTTGTTGGAGCCGGAGGGAATGACCGGTTCCTTCAGCACGAACTTCAGAAGGTCCGCGAAGGATTGCAAGAGGCCCCAGGGGCCGACGACGTTGGGGCCGCGGCGGATCTGCACCGCCGCCCAGATCTTGCGGTCAGCGAGCAGGATGTAGGCGATCGCGACCAGCAGCACGACGAGCAGCAACAGGCTCTGCGCGACCATGACGATCAGCGGCCAGAGAAAGCCGGTCCAGAACGAGCTTGCGAAGAAATCAGCCATCAGGTCACGCTCACTCCGCTGCCGTCAGCATTCGCCCGGACGCCAGCCGGGAACATTCCGCCATCACCGCCGAGGCCCGCGCGATCGGGTTGGTCAGATAGAAATCCTCGACCGAACTCTTGAACGGGGTCTTGTCGACCTTGCCGCCCTTCTTACCCGCCAGCGCCTTGACGTCTTCGGCCTTGCCCGGCTCGATCTGGTCGATCCGCATCAGATGCGGGACGGCCTTGAACAGCGCCTGGCGCAGCGCCCCGAGGGAATCATAGGGCAGCTTCTTGCCGAGCACATCCGACAACGCACGGACGATCGCCCAGTCCTCGCGCGCCTCGCCCGGCGGGAACGCCGCGCGGCTGGCGATCTGCACGCGGCCCTCGGTGTTGACATAGAGGCCGGATTTTTCGGTATAGGCCGCGCCCGGCAGGATGACGTCGGCGCGATGCGCGCCGCGGTCGCCATGGGTGCCAATATACACCACGAACGTGCCATCCGGCACTTTCACTTCATCCGCGCCGAGCAGGAACAGCACGTCGAGCGTGCCGAAGGTCGTCATCTGCGCCAGGTTGAGGCCGCCTTTGCCGGCCGCAAAGCCGATATCGAGCGCGCCCGCCCGCGAGGCGGTATCCTGCAGCACGGCAAAGCCGTTCCAACCGTCCTTGAGCGCACCGACGCCGGCCACGACCTTGGCCGCCAGCCCCAGCACCGCCGCGCCGTCATGCCGCGCCAGCGCACCGGCGCCGACCAGCACGATCGGATGCTTGGCACCCTTCAGCACCTCGGTGAAGGAATGCTTGCCGCTCGCGAGTTCGCTGAGCGTATCGGTGCCCGCGCCGAGATAGTCGTAATCATAGGTGAGGTCCGCCTTGGCGCCGATCACGGCGACCTTGAGCTGACCGGTACGCCAGCGCTTGCGGATGCGCGCGTTGAGAACGGCGGCTTCTTTGCGTGGGTTCGCGCCGATGATCAGAAGCGCGTCGGCCTGCTCGATGCCCGCAATAGTGGGATTGAAAATGTAGGTCGAACGACCGGCGCCGGCGCTGAAGGCGTCGCCCCCCTGCACCGCTAGATTGGCGGAGCCCCATTTCGCCATCAGTTCCTTCAGCGCAAACATTTCCTCGATCGCCGCGACATCGCCGGCGATCGCACCGATCCGCTTGCCGTCGGTACGGCTCGTCTTGGCGGCGATGGCTGCAAAGGCTTCCTGCCACGAAGCGGCGCGAAGCTTGCCGTTCTCACGAATATAAGGCCGGTCAAGCCGCTGCGTGCGCAGGCCGTCGACGACGTGGCGGGTCTTGTCGGAGATCCATTCCTCGTTCACGGCCTCGTTGATGCGCGGCAGGATCCGCATCACCTCACGGCCGCGGGTATCGACGCGGATCGCGGAGCCAACACCGTCCATGACGTCGACCGACTGTGTCTTGCCGAGCTCCCACGGGCGCGCCGCGAACGCGTAAGGTTTTGAGGTCAGCGCGCCCACCGGGCAGATATCGACGAGATTGCCCTGCAGTTCAGAGGTCAGCGCCTGCTCCAGATAGGTCGTGATCTCCATGTCTTCGCCACGGCCGGTCGCGCCCATCTCCGGGGCGCCGGCGACTTCGGCGGAGAAGCGGACGCAGCGCGTGCACTGGATGCAGCGGTTCATCGAGGTCTTGACCAGCGCGCCCAGATACTTGTCCTCGACCGCGCGCTTGTTCTCGGCAAAGCGCGAGGTATCGACGCCGTAGCCCATCGCCTGGTCCTGCAGATCGCACTCGCCGCCCTGGTCGCAGATCGGGCAATCCAGCGGGTGGTTGATCAGCAGGAATTCCATCACGCCTTCGCGCGCCTTCTTGACCATCGGTGAACGCGTCGAGATTTCCGGCGGCTCGCCCTTGGGGCCCGGCCGGCAATCCCGCACGCCCCAGGCGCAGCTTGCGACCGGCTTCGGGCCGCCCTTCACCTCGACGAGGCACATCCGGCAATTGCCGGCGATCGACAGCCGCTCGTGGTAGCAGAAGCGCGGAATTTCGGCGCCCGCGGCCTCGCACGCCTGCAGCAGCGTGAACTCCGCAGGCACATCGATCTCTTTGCCGTCGATGATGAGTTTGGTCATTGCTGTCTCAAGTCTTTCCCAGCTTGCAGTCTGGCGATGTAACGCTGGCGGTCTTCAGCGACGCCTTGATCCATTGCTGGGTCTCGGCGCCGTAGGTGGCGAGATAGGCCGGCTGAGCCGCGTTCTTCTCGCACAGGAACGGCAGATGCGGCTTCAGGTCGTAATCGCAGGACGCCTGCCATTCGCGCTTGTCGGCGAAGGCCGCGATCGTCTCCTCGCAGGCGTAGAGAAAATACGAGACGAAGCTCTCGTACTGCACCTGCTCCTCGCGGCTGCCGGCCTTGATCGCGTCGTAGTCGGGCTGCGAGAATTTCGGGTTCTGAAACGCCAGTTCCGTGTAGCCCAGGAATGCCTGCCGCGCGCTGGCGCCGCGGTTGTTGGTGCGGATCTCGTTGATCTGGAACAGGATCGCAACAAAGCCGAGCAGCGCCACGGCCGCCTGCGCCATCTGCGCGAGCGTCCCGTATCTCTGCCACCAAGAGCTCGGTTGCGACATCGACATCCCTACTCCGCCGCGACCATGTTCACGGGATCGCGCACGCCGATATCGTCGATATCGGCCTTGTGCGAATACTGGTCGATGCGCGCCTCGATCTCGTGGCGGAAATGCGCGATCAGACCCTGGATCGGCCAGGCTGCGGCGTCACCGAGCGCGCAGATGGTGTGGCCTTCGACCTGCTTCGTCACTTCCAGCAGCATGTCGATTTCGCGCTTGTGGGCGCGGCCTTCGGCCATGCGGGTCAGCACGCGCCACATCCACCCCGTGCCTTCGCGGCATGGCGTGCACTGGCCGCAGCTCTCATGCTTGTAGAAATAGGAAATGCGCGCGATCGCCCGGATCAGGTCAGTCGACTTATCCATCACGATCACGGCGGCGGTGCCGAGGCCGGAGCGCAATTTGCTGAGGCTGTCGAAATCCATCGGCGTGTCGATGATCTGCTCGGCCGGCACCATGCGCACCGACGAGCCGCCGGGGATCACCGCCTTCAGATTGTCCCAGCCGCCGCGAATGCCGCCGCAATGGCGCTCGATCAGTTCGCGGAACGGAATCCCCATCGCCTCTTCGACGTTGCAGGGCCGCTCGACATGACCCGACACGCAGAACAATTTGGTGCCGACATTGTTGGGTCGGCCGATGGCAGCGAACCACGCCGCGCCGCGCCGCAGGATGTCGGGCGCAACCGCAATGGATTCGACGTTGTTGACCGTGGTCGGGCAGCCATAGAGGCCGACATTGGCTGGGAACGGCGGCTTCAGCCGCGGCTGGCCCTTCTTGCCCTCGAGGCTCTCCAGCAGCGCAGTTTCCTCGCCGCAGATATAGGCGCCGGCGCCGTGCGCGACATAGATGTCGAACGGCCAGCCATTGAGGTTGTCCTTGCCGACCAGCTTTGCGTCATAGGCCTGGTCGATCGCGGCCTGCAGATGCTCCCGCTCCCGGATGAACTCGCCGCGCACATAGATGTAGCAGGCATGCGCGTTCATCGCGAAGCTCGCCAACAGGCAGCCCTCGACGAGGAGATGCGGATCGTGCCGCATGATCTCGCGGTCCTTGCAGGTGCCGGGCTCGGACTCGTCGGCATTGACCACGAGATAGCTCGGCCGGCCGTCGGTCGATTCCTTCGGCATGAACGACCATTTCAGGCCGGTCGGAAAGCCCGCCCCGCCCCGCCCGCGGAGGCCGGAGGACTTCATCTCGTTGATGATCCAGTCGCGGCCCTTGTCGATGATCGCCTTGGTGCCGTCCCACGCGCCACGGCGGCGTGCGCCCTCAAGCCTCCAGTCGTGGAGGCCGTAGAGGTTCTTGAAGATGCGATCCTTGTCGTCGAGCATGACTTGAAGCTTCCTAGCGGATCAACGATTGGACTGCGCGTAAGCGAGACCCGCGGCGCATCCGCCGAAGGTCAGCGCCCACAACAGGCTGGATTCGAGCGTTGCGTTCAGCCCGTAACGCTGCAGGAGAAAAATGAACGCCGCCGCCGCGATGGCGTGCATGCCGATATAGCGCCAGTTCTTCATCGCGCTGACCCTTCCCTGCCCGATCACGGGCAATGTGCCGTTACGCGTCATGTGGTTTCCTTCAGCGTCGTCGGCCCGCCCACCGGCGCCGAGAACTGACGGTCGATCTGCGGTCCCGGCTTCGGCGGATTGCCTGACGCGAAACCGTCGAGCACCTTGCCAAAGTTTTCCTTGGTCAGGTCCTCGTAGGTGTCCTTCCAGATCAACACCATCGGCGCGTTCACGCAGGCGCCCAGGCACTCGACCTCTTCCCAGCTGAAATTGCCGTCCTTCGACAGATGGAAGGGATCGTGATGGATGCGGCTCTGGCACACCTTGATGATGTCCTCGGCGCCGCGCAGGCGGCACGGCGTAGTGCCGCAGACCTGCACATGGGCCTTCTTGCCGACCGGCTGAAGCTGGAACATGGTGTAGAAGGTCGCCACTTCCAGCACACGGATGTAGGGCATTTCCAGCAGGTCGGCGACGGCGCGGATGGCAGCTTCCGACACCCATCCCTCATGCTGCTCCTGGACGCGCCACAGGATCGCAATCACCGCGGACGCCTGCCGACCCGGCGGATACTTTTCGATCTGCGCTTTCGCCCAGGCAAGATTCTCTTCCGAGAACGTAAAGCTCGCGGGCTGCAATTCCTTCGGTGCGAGGCGGCGGACGGACATCGTTCAGTCTCTCATTGCACGCGGCGCGCGGTCTTCGCATTGAGCGCATCGATCCGGGCGAGCCAGAATGCGCTTGCGGTGCCGAACACGTTGTAGCCGACATGGGTTGAAACCTTGATCCGGTCCAGAATCGAAAGGTCGGTCACGGTTTCAAGGCGATTGCTGCGCGGATCGTAGACGATCAGCTTCAGCGAATGGTCGAGGATGTAGCGCGATACGGTGTGCTGGGGATCGTTGCCGTGTTCCTCACAGAGCAGCACGCTGTCGCCCTGCATCAGCCGCGCGCCGCCCTTCATGGCCTCGATCTCGACGCCTTCGACGTCGAGCTTGATCAGATATTTGCCGCCGGGCGCGATCTTGCCGTCGTCCAGCAGGTTATCCAGCGCGATGACCGGCACCTCCTCACCATCAGACTGGTCCCCGGCGATGCTGAAGGCCTCATGCTTGGTGCCGGACAGCCGTGCGGTGCCGCGTGTCGCGCCGATCGCGCATTTCATGGCTTCGAAACGATTGCCGTTGATTTTGGCGTTGTTGGCGAGTTTTGGAAAATTCTGTCCCGACGGCTCGATCGCGATAGCCTTGTGCGAACCGAACGGCTTGCTCGACACCAGGACCGACCAATAGCCGTAATTGGCGCCGCAATCGAGCAGCGTGTAGTCGACGTCGGCGGAATCGCGGAACAACAGCTCCAGCTCGTCTTCGTAGCTGTAGCTTCGATTGAGCAGCTTGCTCCAGTAGCCGTCACCATAGGGAAACTCGAAGACGGCGTCAGGATTGAGTTTGACCTGGATGCCGCGCTCGGGCAGCGTCGTGCGCAACAGGTTCGCGCATATATTGTAGCCGCGATGCGAAAAATTCGACGCCACCTTCGACCCCATCACCAGCGCAACCGCGGCCAAACGCTCCCACGCGTTCGCGCCAACGAGCGCGCCCGAAGCCCGGTCAAACTGGATGGGCGCCTGCGCCATCACCGATCGACCTCTCCGAACACGATGTCGAGCGAGCCGAGAATGGCCGAGACGTCGGCGAGCAGATGGCCTTTGCAGATGAAATCCATCGCCTGCAGATGGGCAAAGCCCGGCGCGCGGATCTTGCACTTGTAGGGCCTGTTGCTGCCGTCGGAGACGAGATAGACGCCGAACTCGCCTTTGGGCGCCTCGACTGCGGCGTAGACTTCGCCGGCCGGCACGTGCACGCCTTCGGTGTAGAGCTTGAAGTGATGGATCAGCGCTTCCATCGAGCGCTTCATCTCGCCGCGCCGCGGCGGCGCGATCTTGTTGTCCTCGACGACGACAGGGCCCTGCCCGTCTGGCGCGCGGAGTTTGGCGATGCACTGCCTCATGATGCGCACGGACTGGCGCATTTCTTCCATGCGGATGCAGTAGCGGTCGTAGCAATCGCCGTTCTTGCCGATCGGAATGTCGAAATCCATTTCGGCGTAGCATTCGTAAGGCTGCGACTTGCGCAGGTCCCAGGCAGCGCCCGAGCCGCGCACCATCACGCCGGAGAAGCCCCACTCCCAGGCCTGCTGCAGCGTCACCACGCCGATATCGACGTTGCGCTGCTTGAAGATGCGGTTGCCGGTCAGCAGCGTTTCGAGGTCGGCGACGACCTGCAGGAACGGGTCGCACCAGGCCTCGATATCGTCGATCAGTTTCGGCGGCAGGTCCTGATGCACACCGCCGACGCGGAAATAGGCTGCGTGCATGCGCGAGCCGGAGGCCCGCTCATAAAACACCATCAGCTTTTCGCGCTCTTCAAAACCCCACAGCGGCGGGGTCAGGGCGCCGACGTCCATCGCCTGCGTGGTGACGTTGAGCAGATGCGACAGGATGCGGCCGATCTCGCAATAGAGCACGCGGATCAACTGGCCGCGGCGCGGCACCGTGATGCCGAGCAGCTTTTCCGCCGCCATGCAGAACGCATGCTCCTGATTCATCGGCGCGACGTAATCGAGCCGATCGAAATACGGGATCGCCTGCAGATAGGTCTTCTGCTCGATCAGCTTCTCGGTGCCGCGATGGAGCAATCCGATATGTGGATCGACGCGCTCGACGACTTCGCCGTCGAGCTCGAGCACGAGACGCAGCACGCCGTGTGCCGCCGGATGCTGCGGTCCGAAGTTGATCGTAAAGTTACGCAGGTTCTGTTCGTTCATGGGTCAGGCCTTCGGCTCAGCCTTCTCATCGCCCGGCAGCGGGTAGTCCGCGCCTTCCCAGGGCGAGAGGAAATCGAATTTGCGGAATTCCTGGTTGAGGCGGACGGGCTCGTAGAGCACTCGCTTCTCCTGGTCGTCGTAGCGGACCTCGACGAAACCGGTGAGCGGGAAATCCTTGCGCAGCGGATGGCCGTCGAAGCCGTAATCGGTCAAGAGCCGGCGCATGTCGGGATGGCCGGTGAAGATCACGCCGTAGAGATCGTAGGTCTCGCGCTCGAACCAATCGGCGCCGGGAAACACGTCGATGATCGAGGGCACCTGCGTGGTCTCGTCGGCCTCGGCGCGGACGCGGATGCGCTCGTTCAGCGTCGGCGACAGCAAATGATAGACCACGTCGAAACGCTTCTCGCGGCCGGGATAGTCCACCGCCGTCACGTCGGTGATGTTGACGAAGCGCAGCGCGGGATCGTCCCTCAGGTACTTCATGACATCGACGATCTTGCCAGCCTCGACCGTGACGGTGAGCTGGTTGAACGCGACCGCATGGGCGCTGGCCGCGCCGCCAAGCGCGCTAACAATCGTCTGCCCAAGAGCGTCGAGCTTGCCGTCGTCCATTGCCTAAAACCTTAGCGTTCGATGGTCCCGATGCGGCGGATCTTCTTCTGCAGCAGCAGCACGCCGTAGAGCAGCGCCTCCGCCGTCGGCGGGCATCCGGGCACGTAGATGTCGATCGGCACGATGCGGTCGCAGCCGCGCACGACCGAGTAGGAATAGTGATAGTAGCCGCCGCCATTGGCGCACGACCCCATCGAGATCACGTAACGCGGCTCCGGCATCTGGTCGTAGACCTTGCGCAGCGCCGGCGCCATCTTGTTGGTCAGCGTGCCCGCGACGATCATGACGTCGGACTGCCGCGGCGAGGCGCGCGGCGCAAAGCCGAAACGCTCGACGTCGTAGCGCGGCATCGACACCTGCATCATCTCGACCGCACAGCAGGCGAGACCGAACGTCATCCACATCAGGGATCCCGTGCGCGCCCAGGTGATCAGGTCATCAGCGGCAGCGACGAAGAAGCCCTTGTCCGAAAGCTCGTGATTGACCTCGAGGAAGAACGGGTCATTGGCCCCGACCGGCTTGCCGGTCGAGGGGTCGAGAATGCCCTTCGGCGCCTGCGCGATCGCGGGCGAAGAGCCTGAAGTTGCTGTCGGGCTCAATCCCATTCCAGCGCGCCTTTCTTCCACTCATAAGCAAAGCCGACCGTGAGGACGGCGAGGAACACCATCATGGACCAGAATCCGGTGGCGCCGAGCTTGCCGAACGCGACCGCCCACGGGAACAGGAACGCCACTTCGAGGTCGAAAATGATGAAGAGGATCGCGACCAGGTAGAAGCGGACGTCGAACTTCATGCGGGCGTCGTCGAATGCGTTGAATCCGCATTCATAGGCGGACAGCTTTTCCGGGTCCGGCTGCTGGAACGCGACCAGAAACGGGGCGATCAGGAGCGCCAGACCGATCAAGCTTGCCACCCCGATAAACACGACAAGTGGAAGGTAATTTTGCAGGATGCCGGTCATCGGCGGTGCCTTTTCCTGCGGATTTGGCCGCAGATTCGTTGATTGGAATTATTCTTGGCTTAGCGCAGCGCAACAGAGGGCGCAAGACAAGCCATCTTGACGTCTATGCCCGCCCTTGGCGTATCGGCAGAACCCGAAAAAGTGTTGCGTTCCTGCCTCGCCCGACCAACCCGCGCCGGGCCGCAAGGTGCCGAATTTCAGTTCAAATCCTTCTCGTCGGCGAGCATCTGGGCAGCCGTGTCGGTCAGGCGATCGATCTGGTCGAGCAGCACCTTGAAGTCGTCCTTGCTGAGCTGTTCCAGGAGCCGTCGGTTGCGCTCCTGTGCGCCTGCCACAATGGTGTCATGCGCTGCCAGCCCGGCCTTGGTCAGGCAAACCAGCGTCTCGCGGTTGTCCCGCGGGTTGACCTCCTTGGCGACCAACTTGCGCGAGACCAGTTCCGCCAGTGCCCGGCTGATCTGCCCCTTATCCATGCCGACCGCTTCCGCCAGCCGCACCACGCTCATCGCCGGCCGCCGCCCCAGCGAGGCCACCAGGCCGAACTCCACCGAGGAGAGCCCCGCCAGCCGCTTGTAGCGCAGGATCGCGCCGCGCTTGAGCAGATTGGCCAGCACCATCAGCCGCGATGACATCATCGCGGTGATCGGCGCCAATGCCTCGTCATTCCCCGCAGCGGGCGCAGGCGCGGTCTGCTTTCCGGGCTTCTGGCTCATCCCAAACCTCTGCCAACAAAGCGAGCCGATGCCAAGGTCAGTGGCGAAGCGCGATCGAACAAATCAATCAAGCGATGCGAAATGCCGATCGTTGACATTGTCATCGATCTATATTTCACTTCACTCGGACACCTCAAACGACCGCGGCGCCAAGAAGCCGTGGCGGGAGGAAGCGGCATGAACATTACGCAGCGGGATCGCGATCTCGGGACCGGCTACGCCATGAAGCCGTCCACGACCCGGACCGAACTGACCTCGGTCGGCCGCGGCACGCCGATGGGCGAACTGCTGCGGCGCTACTGGCACCCGGTAGGGCTCGTCGCCGACGCCACCGATATCCCCAGAAAACTACGCGTGCTCGGCGAGGATCTGGTGCTGTTTCGCGACAGGCACGCGCGGGCCGGCCTCTTGCACGCTCGCTGCTGCCATCGCGGCACCACGCTCTATTACGGCAAGGTCGAGGAAGACGGCATCCGCTGCTGCTATCACGGCTGGAAGTTCGACACCGAGGGCCATTGCCTCGAACAGCCCTGCGAGCCCGAGGGCGGCCTGTTCAAGGACAAAATTCGCCAGCCCTGGTATCCCCTGCAGGAACGCTACGGCCTGATCTTCGCCTATCTCGGCCCGGCCGAGAAGAAACCGGCTCTGCCGCGCTACGAATGCCTGGAAAACATGGACGACGGCGAGTTCGTCGAGGCCGATGATTCTTCCATCGGCGGCGGCGGCCCGGCCGTCATTCCCTGCAACTGGCTGCAGCATTTCGAAAACGTCGTCGACCCCTACCACGTCCCCGTGCTGCACGGATCGTTCTCGGGGCCGCAATTCACTGACATGATGGCCTCGATGCCGGAGGTGAAGTTCGAGATGTCTTCGCGCGGCGTCACCGTGCGTTCGATCCGGAGCCAGGACGACGGCAAGGTGTTTTATCGGGTGACGGAAGCCGCCCTCCCGACGCTGCGCGTGGTGGCCAATCCGCGCGTGGCGCAATTCGCCCGCGTCGAGTCGATCGGCTGGACGTTGCCGATCGACGACACGTCGTTCCGCATCTATGTCGCGGGCCGGGTGAAGAATTCGGGCGACATCGGACGGATGCGCTCAAAATTCAACGGCAAGTTCTGGTGGGACATGACCGAACAGGAGCACCAGCAATTCCCCGGCGATTACGAAGCGCAGGTCGGCCAGGGCCCCGTGACGCTGCATTCGGAAGAGCACTTTGGCCAGAGCGACCGCGGCATCCTGATGATCCGGCGAATGCTGAGCGATCAGCTTGAGGCGATCGCCGCGGGCCGCGATCCAATCGGCATCTCCTTCGATTCGAACGCGCCGCCGGTGGAATTCGAGGCGGGGAATTTCATTCGCGAGGCGTGAGGCGGCCCGTTCGGCAAAAAGCAACATCCAGGGGGAAATGGTGGATCTCGCGCCATAGGCAGCCTTGCAAACGGACGCCGCCGCAAAGCCCTCGATCCGGCGATATTACGTGCTGGCGTTGTGACGGTCATCTATGCGCTGAACTTCCTCGACCGCACCATCTTCAACGTTCTGATCGAGCCGATCAAAAAGGAGTTTGCGCTCAGCGACACAACGATGGGCCTGCTGGCAGGCTTCGGCTTCGCGCTGTTCTATTCGCTGCTAGGCATCCCGATCGCGCGCATTGCCGACCGCTTCAACCGCCGCAACATCGTGGCCGTTGCGCTGGCGTTCTGGAGCGCGATGACGGTTTTTTGCGGCATGGCGCAAAGCGTGGCAACGCTGGCGCTGGCGCGTATCGGCGTCGCCGATATTCAGCGGGCGAGTTGATCCGGTCGGCTCGAAGCCGAGCCCTTCCTTTTGTTTTTATTATTGTTTTGATCCCGGCCGGCGTCCGCACGGCCCGCGTCGCTGTCGGTCGAGCGATCTGTATGTGATCTACATCACGGATATTCGGCGGAAAACAGGCCAAAAACCGGCCGAATGAAACCATTTTGCCGAAACCGCGAAACCATACTGAAACACACGGGGCGTACATCCCTAGCCAACACAGGACGTCAAAGGCGTCCGGGAGGCATCATATGAACCACTCAATTCATTCAGCGGATCGCAGTACCCATTTGAAGATCGTGGTCGTCGCACTCGTGGCTGGCATCGCGGTGGCGGCGTTCGGCATTTCCGCCCGGACCGGCGCGGATTACAGCCAGACCGCCCAGGTCGTGAAGGCCGGCAAGCCGGTGGTCGTCACCAGCTCGAGCACCTCGACGGTGCGCTAAACGGTATCGAATTTTATTGGAATAAAAACGGCCGCCTGATGGGCGGCCTTTTTGTTTGCGGCTGGTCGTGAAGAGATCGGTTCAAGCCATTGATAAATGGCGCGAGAGACGGGACTCGAACCCGCGGCCTCCGCCGTGACAGGGCGGCGCTCTAACCAACTGAGCTACTCCCGCGGATGCCGTAATCATGTTCTGATCCGCGCAGAACCGAGGGCATAAAGGCCCGCTCCCGCTTAGTCAAGGACGTTGCGAATCCCAGCGTCAGACGGGCGTTTCTGCGATTCCGATGCAAATAACGCCCTGTTTTCAGGCCAAATAGCGTAGGCAGCGATTACCCGAATCGTTTAAGGCCTGATACGTCTGGGTTTCTTGAAACCCTCCCCCGCTCTGGTTGCACCGGACTCTTAGGGTTTCAAGTCACCACGCAAGGCATTTTCCGGCGCGAACCGGTTTCACAGCGCGTTCAAAGCCATTCAACCAACGAGGAGCGCCAGATATGGCGAAGAAAGCAGCGACTCCAGCCACTATCACACTCAAACATCTGGCCGCAGCGCTGGCCGAGGAACATGACCTGTCGAAGAAGGCTGCCGAGGCGATCCTGACCGACATGGTCGGCAAGATTGCAAAACACCTGAAGAAGGGCGAGCGGATCCGTATCGTGGGGCTCGGCATCCTCCAGGTCCGCAAGCGCGCCGCCCGCACCGGGCGCAACCCCGCCACCGGCGAGCCGATCCAGATCAAGGCCAGCAAGAAGGTCGCCTTCCGCGCCGCCAAGGAACTCAAGGAAGCCGTCTGATTCCAACGCGCCTCCTGATCCGACCAAAAGCGTCATTCCGGCGGGGACCCGGAATGGCGCTTTTCTGTTATAGAACGCTTTCCCTTGCCCAGTTTTTCGGATCGTCATGCCGGCCTCGCCCATAGCCTTCACCCACGATGTCACCGAGCGCTTCCTGCGCTATGTCGTGATCGACACCCAGTCCGATCCGGCATCGCCGACCTGCCCTTCCACCGAGAAGCAGAAGAATCTGGGCCGCCTGCTGGCCTCGGAGTTACAGGCGATGGGGCTCACCGACGCCCATCTCGACGAGCACGGCTATGTCTATGCGACGATCCCGGCCAATACCGACAGACAAGTTCCGGTGATCTGTTTCTGCTCGCACATGGACACGTCTCCGGACTGCACCGGCGCCAACGTCAAGCCGCAGATTGTGAAGAATTACCAGGGCGGCGATATCGTGCTGGCGGCCGATCCCAGCCAGGTGATCCGGCCAGCCGACCATCCCGCGCTCGCCGGCCAGATCGGGCATGACATCATCACGACCGACGGCACCACGCTCTTGGGGGCCGATAACAAGGCCGGCCTTGCCGAGATCATGGACGCGGCGCGGTTCCTGATTCAAAATCCTGATATCAAGCACGGCACGATCAAGATCCTGTTCACGCCCGACGAGGAGATCGGCCGCGGCGTCGACAAGGTCGACCTGAAGAAACTCGGCGCCGACTTCGCCTATACGATGGACGGCGAATCCGCAGGGAATATCGAGGACGAAACCTTTTCGGCCGACGGCGCCACCATCACCATCGAGGGCGTCTCGACCCATCCCGGCTTCGCCAAGGGCAAGATGGAGCACGCGATCAAGATCGCCGCCGCCATCGTCGACCGCCTGCCCAGGGATACCTGCTCGCCTGAGACCACCGAGGGCCAGGAAGGCTTTCTGCACCCGATCGGCATTACGGGCGCGCTGGAGAAAGCCACCATCGGCTTCATCGTGCGCGATTTCACCGACGAAGGGCTGCAGCAAAAGGAAGCCCTGCTCGAAGGCATCGTCAAACAAGTGATGAAGGATTATCCACGCTCGACGTACCGGATGGAGATCAAGCCGCAATACCGCAACATGAAGCAGGTGATCGACCGCCACCCCGAAACCGTCGACTATGCCATCGAGGCAATCAAGCGCGCGGGGCTGACGCCGGTGCGAAGCTCGGTCCGCGGCGGCACCGACGGTTCACGGCTGTCGTTCATGGGCCTGCCCTGCCCCAACATCTTCGCCGGCGAACACGCGTTTCATTCGCGGCTGGAATGGGTCAGCCGCCAGGACATGGAAAAGGCGGCGGAGACGATCGTGCATCTGGCCATGATTTGGGAAGAACGGGCGTAGCAACGTCGGCAAAGCTTCCATCGCATTGATTTGCATCAACTGCGGACCTTCAAGCAGTAATAAGCCGACGGCCAAGAAGCCGACCGAAAGACGTTGCTCCAATCGCACCCGTCAGTTCGGGTTTTGCATGAAAACGAGGAAGTCCACCATGCGGTTGTCTATCGTCGTCGCTTTGGCGCTTATCGTTGGAGCTACCGGCTCAACGTCCGTATCTCCAGCACTGGCTGCTCCCGACTGTCCAAAATTGGTAGAGCTGGCGGATTGGGGCGAGAACACGACCGGCGATATCAGCGTCGCGTCGGGGCAAAGTTGCCAGTTTCCGATCACAATTCGCGGCACAGCGACCAGCTCGGACATTTTAAAAAAGCCGGCGCACGGCAAGTTGAAAAAGCTCAACATAACGACTTACGAATACAAGGCGAAGGCTAGGTACAAGGGGAGCGATACCTTTGCCATCAAGGCAACGGGCCAGGGGCCGACCGCCTCCGGCACGTCCGTAATTACAGTGCAAGCGACGATCAAATAGGTTCCTCGTGTCCGTCGCCCGGCGGACGCGCAATGCCGTCCAACAAGTTGTCTTACGGCAGCGACCCTCTCAGGTCTGCTACGCCTATATCCAACGTGCTTTGGCCGCCGACCTCGTGCGTGGCATGCGTGCGGACCTCACTGTGTTCGGGCCCAGTGACGACTCGAACGATGATCGTCCCGAGCACAAGCACCGTGACCATAATCAGCCCAGTCCGGACCGGAGTTAGATACAGATCGGACAAGCGCATCATTGCTGCACCCATGCGCATCGCCGCCAGCCCGATCCAACAAGCGTCGTTGAGTCGTCGGGCGATTTGGTGGCGTAGCTATGGCGATCCGGCGTTTAATTGGAATGGGTCAGCCGCCAGGATATGGAAGGGCCGTGCAGACCATCGTGCATCCCGTCACGATCTGGATAGGCAGGTCAGCGAAGCTCTCGCCCCGTCATTGCCTGCGACAAGCGCGAAGCGCTTGCGCAAGGGAGTGACAGCGACGAAGCAATCCATGCCTCGGCGCCCGCCGATGGATGGATTGCTTCGCTCCGCTCGCAAATGACGAAGGCGAACTACGACGCGCGCGCGGTGACGATCCAGACCGACGCTGGCAGCAACACCGCATCGCCCTTGGCGAACGGGGTCAGTGCTTCGCGGATCGAATTGGCGGCAGCCTTACGGAGTTCTTCGGGCTGGCCCTCCAGCGCGCGGCTCACCGGACCGATCTCCAGTGCGCCCTGCACCGCCCCATCGAGACCGCGGCCGATCGCGGAATCCAGCAGCAGCGGACACGCCTCCATCTCGACGCCGGTAAAGCCGGCTTCACCGAGGATGCGGCGCACACGCGCCTCCGAGGCGAACGCAAACGGCCCGGGATCTTCCGGTCCCTGCTGCGGCAATTTCGGCACGTGCTTGTAGGCGGCCGCAAGCGGCGCCATGAAGAACGGGTTTTCGCGCGGCTCGCGCCAGCAGGCGAACGCCAATCGCCCTGCCGGTCGCAGCGCTTTCCGCATGTTGGCAAACGAGAGCGCTGGATCGGCAAAGAACATCACGCCGAAGCGCGACGCCAGCACGTCGAAACTCGACGGCTCGAATGGATAGACGGTCGCATCGGCCAGAACGAAATCGATCGGCAATTCCTTTGGCGCCGCCTGCCGCGCCCGCTCCAGCATCGGCTCCGAGACGTCGACGCCGAGCACGCGCCCCGAAGGCGCGACCTTCCGCGCAAACGCGATCGCGGTAGCGCCGCTGCCGCAGCCAACGTCGATCACGCGCTCTCCCGGCGTGAATTTGGCCCGGTCGACGACAAGGTCGGCAACCGGCTTGAGCAGTACGTCCTGCGCCGCCTGCCGATCGGCCCAGCGCTGGCCGGCCGGTCCGTTCCAGTAGGCAACCTGGTCGGCGTTTTGATCGTGGCTGGCTGGGGCGTCCATTCGCGCGGTCTCTCCTCATCGTGTCGGGATGTGGAAACGACGGTACGGAAGTTTCCATCACATGTCATCCCGGCACACCAATATGTGCATCATTTGGGGGATGTCATCGATGCCCAGAGAGCACCCGCGCGCCGCCGGCGCCGATCACATAGAAAGCGCAACCGGCAGCGGCTTGCAGTTCATGTCAGACGAGTGAGGCGTAACGCGGAATTAATCTCGTCAGCCTATTATCTCAGGCAGTTCTAGTTGGGTGCCGCGTAGAGGAGCCGTCGCGACGGACCATCCGGCGACGGCTCCTTTTTTGTTCACTCAGTTGAGGTTTGTGCACGTGACCACGACATCGGAAAAGCAGAGCCAAACCGAACAACCCGAATCCACGGCACCGACCAAGAAATCGAGCCGGAAATCGATCCTGGCGTTTGCGGTGTTCGCTCTTGGAATAAACACTGCTGCGGCCGTCCATACGATGTCGCCCTCCGGCTTTGCTCTGCCGAATATCAGCGATTTTGCTCTGCCTGATATCAGCAGCTTGGCCGAACTGCTTCCGCGCCAGAAAGCTTCCGATCCAATACCGGATCCGGCTGTCGCCGCATTGAAGGATATTCAGTCGGCCCAGCAGCAATATGTTGCCGCGCTGCAAGCGAATAACCTCTTATTGCAGCAAAACACAGATATTGTTCGGCAGGATTCAATTGCGCTTGCTTCCCTAAGACAGAGCGTCGTGGATGAGCAAGGCGGTGTGAAGAAGATATCCGCTCAGATAGCGGATGAGCATGAAGACGTGAAAAAGATCTCTGCGAAGATCTCCACGCTCATAGCGAAGGTCGACTCGCTGCAAAATGCAATGACCCCGGAAGTGACTTCCTCCATTTCAGCAAGGCACGCTCAAAACCGGCTATCCCGAGCAGTGCGCAAAAAGATGGCTCGGCAGCCTAAACCTGTAGGGCCTGTTTCGCTTGGAGGAGCCCCGCTAAGTCCCCCGGCTACCACGCCAACCCCACAAGGCTGAAGAACAAGAGCGAGGCGTGGGGCTTCGGTCTCGCGCCTGGACAGTCCGCCTTCTTCGAGATCCGGCGCGGCAGCCCACGCCATGCGCGCAGAACCTTTTTTGGCCACCGCCGCCGCGGAAGGCTGGCTTGCCAAGCCGAAGCCCGCAGGGCGAAGGCTGGTAGGCGGCGACGGATTCGAACCGCCGACCCTCTCGGTGTAAACGAGATGCTCTAACCAGCTGAGCTAGCCGCCCTCGCCGCCTGTTTAGCCCTGCGGCCCCCTTCGGTGCAAGGGTCGGATAGCCCCGCCTGTTCGGAAACCCTAGTCGCCCGGCCGTCCTGGTAAATCCCTGATATCGTTGACCCAAGGCGCGGCGGGGGGGCGGCACCAGATTTACCGCTCCGCCCAGCGCTGTCCGACGGAACCGTTCCAGTAGGCGACCTGATCGGCGTTTTGATCGGGGCATGTTGGGGTGTCCATGCGCGCGCCGGATTAATCTGGAATATGGGCTGGCTGTACCGCCGGTCAGCTGCCCCGACGGCCTCTCGGAATTCTCATACGACAAGGTTGGAAAACACCCGATCGAGGCCGGGCCGCCATTCGTGCGGAACGCCGAACCATTCCTTGAATCCATTCACTTCGTAGCCGCCCCGCCTGACTTGCAGTTCGGGGGGCCAATACCCGAAGACGTCGCGGCTGTAGCCCACCAGGAGGGAATTTGCCGGGCAGAGTTCGCGCAATCCCAACAGGGGCTCGGCGCTCACCGCGACGAACTTTTCACCGAGCGCACTGAGTTGCTGGACTTCCACAGCCCGATTGCGATCCGCGCCAACCATCAACGCGTCGAGCGCCGTCTGGGATACCCTGCCGCCAGCCGGAGCGACATCATGGACCGGGACTGCTGAATCAATTGCCCGCATCACGGCATCGGAAATCGTCGAACTCCAGCCGAGCCAGCCGTCCATCTGCATGTCATGAAAGCGCGGGCCTTGCGCCATCAAGCGCAGGAGTGGAATCACGCCGCCGGGTGACACTGCGCTTTGCGGGCGGGTATCGCCGGCGAATCCCGGCAGGAAAATCACGGTGGTGTCCGCGCCAAATCGCCGCCGCAAGGCGTTCCGGACCATGCCAGGATAGTCCGCACTGATCTCGAGGTCACCGGGAAATCCCGTCGGGTGACATGTGTAATGCCATACAACCGCGGTCCTTTCCCCCTCCATGATCAGTGCCGTTACCGTGCGATCGACCGGACCGTCAGGGTTGGGCGCCATGATGGTCCGTTCGAAACGAAAGCCGCGCCCGGTCAGTTGCGGGAGCAGCCGCGGAAGCCTCCGATTCACGCCGGCAGCTACAGTCGCCCGCCCGCTTCGCAGCGGGGCTCTTCCGGGGAGTGAACTCAGCGCGCTGGAAACCGCCTTGACCAGGATCCCCCGTACCCTCGCGAAATGATCGTCACAACGGACGCCGAGAAGAGGCTTGGTGTTTTCCAGCGCCGGGGCGGAATGGGTGTGACTGGCAACGATCAGCACGGATTGCGCGTTCACGCCAAAGCCGGTGCAGGCCTCCAGCAGGGCATCGCTGAGTTCGCGGCCAACAAATACGCCGTCGATTGAGATAAGAACGGCGTTGCACGCACCTGTGTCGAAGATCGCCAGGATGTTTGCTTCAAGCGAATCGTGGACGCGTTTCGTGATACGCGCCCCACCTGCCCGCCCGGCGAGAGGTACTGGATGATCGGGATCGATCGACGCAACGACGTGCGTGTACTCTATCATCCAGTTCTGCCCATCATGCGACGGATGCTTTTCAGCGGCACGGCAAGAAAAAATCTGGTCATTCGTGCCGGCGAGTAAGTCCGAAGACCGCAGGAAGTACAAGAAGGATCGTCGCAGAAGGCAGCAGTCGGATCCATTTCCAGAATAGGGCGTTCGACCCGATATGCGGCGGCTGCATCGGCAAAGATGGAATATGCCCCTCCGACCGATCCGCTCCGCAGGATTCCCGCGGCCTCGTAACGGCCGTAGAACTTGCCGAATCCGGCGCTGCATCCCGAGATGTCGCGCCGTTCAAACCAGCGTATACGATCGCCGTCCTGCACCGCGCAGATCCGCTTTCGGCTCATCAGCGTCTTGTCGGCCAGTCCGAGGTCCTCCTGGACACGATGGACCGTGCTAAAGCCCGGGCTGGACTCCACACAGCCGACGAGCAGCAGTTTGCCGCCGAGTTCGATCAGTCTCTTGAGCGGATAGAAAGCGGTTTCGTTCTCGTCATGGCCGCGGGCGATCTCGTCTGCGTTTGGCCCAAGCGCCACGAAGGAATTCGTGGGATGCCGGCTTCGAACCGACAAAGGATGATCCAGAACGATTTGGGAGAATGCCCCAACATCGGGCTTTGCCCGCGGATGGAAAGGAAATTGCGCGGCCCGTTTCTTTTGCCAGAAGTAGAAGTCGGGGGTGAAAGCGAGCGTGACCAGCGTTCCGGACGGCCCGATCGTCTTCATGATGCCATCGAACAGCGCGGTAGCCGGACTTCCGCTCGAAACCTTGATTGCCCTCGCCGCACACCTGACGAGAACGGTGTCCCCGCTTCGCAGTCCGAGGTTCCGCAAGTCGGCAGCGATCGGTTGTAGCATGTCAAAGCTCGCTTGATCGAGCGGGCAGGAGAATCAGGGGCCGCTCGAAGGCCGAAATCCAGACGGTCCGCGTTCGTCGCTTCGCAACTTCGGCGCGAAGGCGAGAGATTCGAACCCCGACCCTCTCGGTGTAAACGAGATGCTCTAACGAGCTGAGCAAGCCGCCCTTGAGCCGCCTGTTTAGCCCTGTGGCCCCCTTCGGTGCAAGGGTCGGATACCCCGCCTGTTCGGAAACCCTAGTCGCCCGGCCGTCTAGGCAATCCGGCGATATCGTTGATCCACGGCGCGGCCGAGCGGCACCAGATTTGCCGCGCCGGCTTGAGTTGATCGCGCTGGCGGATGCTGCCCCAGCGGATGCCCCAATCGTCGGGCCCGCCCTCGCCGCTGGAGAACAGCGGGGAACCACAACCCTCGCAAAAATGCTGGAAGCGCGTGCGACCGTTGTCGCCGGTCTTCGCGTAAATCTTCGCCGGCGCGCCCGTCACGGTGATCTGCTCGGCCGAGCAGATCACCGTGACCCGGTACGGCGAGCCCGTCAGGTTCTGGCAATCGGTGCAGTGACAGATCGATACTTTCGCAGGGTCGATCTCCGCCCGATAGGCCACCCGCCCGCAATGGCATTGCCCGTCGATTTCCATCCCCTTCAACTCCGCCTGTCCAATGGAGATCCGGTCCGTACAAACAAAAACGGCGCCCGGAGGCGCCGTTTTATCATGTTGTACTAGATCGGATCAGATCAGTAGTGACTGATCGGGCTCAGTGGGCCGTCAGGCCACCGGACGCCTCGTCGGCACCGTCAGGCTTGACCGGCACCTTGGTGTCCTCTTCCCAGACGATCGGCACCGGCGCACGGACCAGCGCCTTGGCCACGACGTCGTCGAGCCGGGCCACCGGGATGATGTCCATACCGCCCTTGATCGCATCGGAAATCTCCGTGAGATCCTTGGCGTTGTCCTCGGGAATCAGCACCGTCTTGATGCCGCCGCGGGCGGCCGCCAACAGCTTCTCCTTCAAACCGCCGATCGGCAGCACGCGACCACGCAGCGTGATCTCGCCAGTCATGGCGACATCGTGGCGAACCGGGATGCCGGTCATGACCGAGATGATCGCGGTCGCCATCGCCACACCCGCCGACGGTCCGTCCTTCGGGGTTGCCCCCTCCGGCACGTGGACGTGGATGTCGCGCTTGTCGAACAACGGCGGCTCGATGCCGTAGTTGATCGCCCGCGAGCGGACGTAAGACGCCGCCGCCGAGATCGACTCCTTCATCACGTCGCGCAGATTGCCCGTGACCGTCATCTTGCCCTTGCCGGGCATCATGACGCCTTCGATGGTCAGCAGCTCGCCGCCGACATCGGTCCAGGCCAGGCCCGTGACGATACCGACCTGCGGCTCGCTCTCGATCTCGCCGAAGCGGTACTTCGGCACGCCGAGGAACTCTTCGAGAGTCTTCTCGGTGACCTTGACCGACTTCTTCTTGGAGATCATCAACTCCTTCACCGCCTTGCGGGCGAGTGTCGACAGCTCACGCTCCAAATTACGCACGCCCGCTTCGCGGGTGTAGCGGCGGATCATCAGAAGCAACGCATCGTCGTCGATCGACCATTCCTTGGAATCGAGGCCATGCTTGGAGATGGCGTTCGGGATCAGATGCTTGCGCGCGATCTCGACCTTCTCGTTCTCGGTATAGCCGGCGATCCGGATGATCTCCATGCGGTCCATCAGGGGACCCGGAATATTCAGCGTATTCGCGGTCGTGATGAACATGACGTTCGACAGATCGTAGTCGACCTCCAGATAGTGGTCGTTGAAGGTCGAGTTCTGCTCGGGGTCCAGAACCTCAAGCAGCGCCGACGACGGATCGCCGCGGAAATCGGCGCCCATCTTGTCGATCTCGTCCAGCAGGAACAGCGGATTCGAACTCTTCGCCTTGCGCATCGACTGGATGATCTTGCCGGGCATCGAGCCGATATAGGTGCGGCGGTGACCGCGAATCTCGGCTTCATCGCGCACGCCGCCGAGCGACACGCGCACGAACTCGCGTCCCGTCGCCTTTGCGATCGACTTGCCAAGCGAGGTCTTGCCGACGCCGGGAGGCCCGACCAGACACAGGATCGGTCCGGTCAGCTTGTTGGCGCGCGACTGCACCGCGAGATACTCGACGATGCGGTCCTTGACCTTCTCGAGCCCGTAGTGGTCGTTGTCCAGCACGGCCTGCGCCGCCTCGAGGTCCTTTTTGACCTTGGACTTCTTGTTCCACGGGATCGACAGCAGCCAGTCGAGATAGTTGCGCACCACCGTTGCTTCCGCGGACATCGGCGACATCTGGCGCAGCTTCTTCAACTCGTGCTGCGCCTTCTCCCGCGCTTCCTTGGAAAGCTTGGTCTTGGCAATCTTCTCTTCCAGATCGGCCAGCTCGTCACGACCCTCGTCGTCGCCGAGTTCCTTCTGGATCGCCTTCATCTGCTCGTTCAGGTAATATTCGCGCTGGGTCTTCTCCATCTGGCGCTTGACGCGCGAGCGGATGCGCTTCTCGACCTGCAGCACCGATATCTCGCTCTCCATCAGACCCAGCACCTTCTCCAGGCGCTGCGTGACGGACAACGTCTCCAGGATGCCCTGGCGATCGGCGATCTTGACGGCGAGATGCTGGGCGACCTGATCGCTCAGCTTGGCGAAATCAGTGATCGCCTGAACCACGCCGACGACTTCGGCGGAGATCTTCTTGTTCAGCTTCACATAGCTTTCGAAGTCGGACACGACCGAACGCGCCAGGGCTTCGGCTTCAACCGAACTGGCGTCGGTGTCGGCAAGCGCAATCGCGGTCGCCTCGTAGTATTCGCTGCGGTCGGAATATTTCTGCACGCGCGCGCGCTCGAGCCCTTCGACAAGCACCTTCACGGTGCCGTCGGGAAGCTTCAGGAGCTGCAGCACGCTGGCGAGCGTACCGACCTCGTAGATCGAATCCGGGTTTGGATCATCGTCGGACGCGTTCTTCTGCGTCGCCAGCAGGATGAGCGCGTCGTTCTTCATCACCTCTTCGAGGGCGCGGATCGATTTCTCGCGGCCAACGAACAGCGGCACGATCATGTGCGGAAAAACGACAATGTCGCGGAGCGGCAGCACCGGATACGAGTGGCTTTCGCCCAGAACGATGGTTGGCCGGGTTTTTGGGGTCGTCATGGCCTTATCCTTTTGTTTTGCCCCCTTGCACGCAGTCCGCATCGCTTACGCAACCGCCACAAGGTGCCGGGAGTTCCGGGTCACTCGGCCGCCTTCGCTGCCGCCTCTCACCGGATGATTTTGCGACGAATCTCGAACGTGATTTCCGCCACCATTGGCATTAGGTGGCTATCGGGTATGGGGGTGTCAAGTCACGGAAAAATGCCCGCAAATTGGGGCCAAACGCGTGCAAAACGCTGACGCAACAACGGCTGCCGGAACGTGCGGCAGCCGTCCTTATCGGGGTAGTCCAAGCGAAGTATGTCGAGCGGCGATCAGGCGCTGGCGCTGCTCTCGACGGCCCGGTCCGAACGGTCCGCGTAGATGTAGAGCGGACGTGCGGTTCCCTCGACCACTTCGCGCGAGATCACGACCTCTTCGACGCCTTCCAGACCCGGCAGATCGAACATGGTCTCGAGCAGGATGCTTTCGAGGATCGAACGCAGGCCCCGCGCGCCGGTCTTGCGCTCGATCGCCTTGCGGGCGACCGCGCCAAGCGCCTCGTCGGCGAAGGTGAGCTCGATGTTTTCCATTTCGAACAGCCGCTGGTATTGTTTCACCAGCGCGTTCTTCGGATCGGTCAGGATCTTCTTCAGCGAGGCCTCGTCGAGATCCTCCAGCGTCGCGACCACAGGCAGACGGCCGACGAATTCCGGGATCAACCCGTACTTCAGGAGGTCTTCCGGCTCGACATGGCGGAAGATTTCACCGGTGCGGCGGTCTTCGGGCGCCAGAACCTGGGCGGCGAAGCCGATCGAGGTCGAACGTCCGCGTGCGGAGATGATCTTCTCAAGGCCTGAGAAGGCACCGCCGCAGATGAACAGGATGTTGGTGGTGTCGACCTGCAGGAACTCCTGCTGCGGATGCTTGCGGCCACCCTGCGGAGGAACGGAAGCGACCGTGCCTTCCATGATCTTCAGCAGCGCCTGCTGCACGCCCTCACCCGACACGTCGCGGGTGATCGACGGGTTGTCGGACTTGCGGCTGATCTTGTCGATTTCGTCGATATAGACGATGCCGCGCTGCGCGCGCTCGACATTGTAGTCGGCCGATTGCAACAGCTTCAGGATGATGTTCTCGACGTCCTCGCCGACGTAACCGGCTTCGGTCAGCGTCGTCGCATCCGCCATCGTGAACGGCACGTCGAGAATGCGCGCCAGCGTCTGCGCCAGCAGCGTCTTGCCCGAACCGGTCGGACCGATCAGCAGGATGTTCGACTTCGCGAGTTCGACGTCGTTGTGCTTGGTCTGGTGATTGAGCCGCTTGTAGTGGTTGTGAACGGCGACCGAGAGCACCTTCTTGGCATGGCTCTGGCCGATCACGTAATCGTCCAGCACCTTGCAGATTTCCTTCGGCGTCGGGATGCCGTCGCGCGACTTCACCAGCGAGGACTTGTTCTCCTCGCGGATGATGTCCATGCAGAGTTCAACGCACTCGTCGCAGATGAATACAGTTGGACCCGCGATGAGTTTGCGGACTTCGTGCTGGCTCTTTCCACAGAACGAGCAATACAGCGTGTTCTTGGAGTCGCTCGTGCCAACCTTACTCATTCTTGTCTCCGTCCGCCGTTCGATCCGTTACCCGATCGACCCATTCCGGCACTCACACCGGACCTCAAGGTAGATAGAGCAAATTCCGTACCAGAAAAGACCCTAACTCAATTACGCACCGTGCGAATCACGGTTTCTCGAATCCCCCGCGATCTTAACCCAGCCCACACAGCCAACCATGCTGACACCCGACTATCAAGATTTCGCTAATCGGGGTCGGAATGGCTACCCGTGACAATACCGTGATTTGTGGCGTTGGCACGGGGAGAAGTTGACGAAATCGACCGAGCGTTGCGCAACTGCCACGCAGCAAAACCGGGACGAAAGCGGAACTTTCGACCTATACTAGGGTATAGGCACGCGGCTTTCGGCCATATTTGCCGGCTGAACCAACCGTTAAGGTCAACGCAGGGTGTCGCTATCCGTTACCTTACGGGGTTTTCACCTTACGCGATTTTCGTCGGCATCGCCTCTTCGGGGCGCTTGTCGATCACCTTGTCGACGATACCGAAGTCGCGAGCCATATCGGCGGTCAGGAATTTGTCGCGCTCGAGCGCGTCCTCGATCGCCTTGTAGGTCTGGCCGGTGTGCTTCACGTAGATTTCGTTGAGGCGCTTCTTGAGATTCAGGATCTCCTGCGCATGCAGCATGATGTCGGTGGCCTGGCCCTGGAAGCCGCCCGACGGCTGATGCACCATGATGCGCGAATTGGGCAGCGAGAAGCGCATGTCCTTTGCGCCGGCCGCGAGCAACAGCGAGCCCATCGAGGCCGCCTGCCCGGTGCACAGCGTCGACACCGGCGGACGGATGAATTGCATCGTGTCGTAGATCGCAAGCCCCGATGTCACCACGCCGCCCGGCGAGTTGATGTACATCGAAATTTCCTTCTTGGGATTTTCCGCCTCGAGGAACAGGAGCTGCGCGACGGTCAACGTCGACATTCCATCTTCGACCGGACCGGTCACGAAGATGATGCGCTCTTTCAGGAGCCGCGAAAAAATGTCGTAGGCGCGTTCGCCGCGGTTGGTCTGCTCGACCACCATGGGCACGAGGTTCATGTAGGTTTCAACGGGATCGCGCATTAGTCACCCCAAGGGTTAGTAGAGGGTTAGGTAGAGAACAGCGGGGGCGAACATCCATCGGCAAGGTAGGCCAATCGCCAGGATTGCCGCGCGCGGACGAACGTCCCGTGATGCAGGACTTCAACTCAGTACTCGCACGGGCGAGCCGCTCACAGATATGAGCCAATTTCCCGGCGACAAGACCGGGCCATTGCGAGCCGAACTCGACGAGTTCAAGCTGATTCGCAGACGATCTCATAGCGACGGATGTCGTCGCCACGCCGCTTTCGCCGTTCATCATTAACGCTGGCCTGACCAGATCGGTCAGGCTGCGCTCTTTTCGTCGTCTTCCTTGAACAGGTCCTCGCGCGAGACCTTCTTCTCGGTCACGTTGGCAAGTTCGAGGATGAAATCGACCACCTTGTCTTCATAAATCGGCGCACGAAGCTGGGCCAGCGCATTGGCATTGTTGCGATAGTAGTCCCAGACTTCCTTCTCGCGGCCGGGCATCGAACGCGCCCGCTCGATCACCGCGCGGCTGACTTCGTCATCGGTCACGGTGATCTTGTTCTTCTCGCCGATATCCGACAGCACGAGGCCGAGCCGGACGCGGCGGTCGGCGATCTTCTTGTACTCTTCCTTGGCCGCCTCTTCGGTGGTGTCCTCGTCGGCAAAGGTCTTGCCGCTCGATTCCATCTCGGCCTTGATCGAGTTCCACATCAGGTTGAACTCTTCCTCGATCAGCGACGGCGGCGCCTCGAATTTGTGGCTGTCGTCGAGACGGTCGAGCAGCGCGCGCTTGACGCGCTGCCGCGTCGCACCGGCAAACTCGGCAACCAGCCGCTCGCGTGCGGCTTCCTTCAGCTTGTCGAGCGATTCCAGGCCGAGCGTTTTGGCAAACTCGTCGTCGATCTTGGTTTCACCCGGGGCTTCGATCAGGGTTGCCGTGGTCTCGAACTCGGCCGGTTGGCCGGCGAGCTTCTCGCTCGCATAGTTCTTCGGGAACGACACTTTCAGCGTACGGGTCTCGCCCGTCCCGATACCGACGAGTTGCTCCTCAAAACCCGGAATGAACTGTCCGGCGCCGATCACGACCGGGATGCCTTCGCCGGTGCCGCCGTCGAACAGTTCGCCGTTGATGCTACCCTTGAAGCTGATGGTGACGCGATCGCCGGTTTCGGCCTTGGCGCCCTCAGCCTTCGCAGCAAAGGGTCGATTCTGGTCGGCGATGCGCTTGATGGCCTCATCGACCTCGGCATCAGTGACTTCGACCACCGGCTTCTCCACCGAGAAGGTCTTGAAATCGGCGAGCTGGATCGTCGGCACCACCTCGATCGCAACCGTGTAGGTCAGGTCGGTCTTGCCGGCGAGCAACTCCTCGACCTCGTTCTGCTCGGTCGGCATGGTGATCTTCGGCTCGGTCGCCAGGCGGAAACCGCGGTCGGTGAAGATCTGCGTGTTGGTGTCGCGGATGGTCTGGTCGATGGTCTCGGCCATGACAGAGCGGCCATACACCTTCTTCAGATGGCTCACCGGCACCTTGCCGGGACGGAAGCCGTTGAGCTTCACCTTGTCCTTGAGGTCGACCAGCTTGGCGTCCGCCTTGGCATCGAGATCCGATGCGGGAACGCTGACCTTGAACTCGTGCTTCAATCCCTCGGCGAGGGTTTCGGTGACCTGCATGGTGTCAATCTTCTTCCGCTTGCGCCGGGCCAGACAGGCCCGGCAGTGTCAAATGTTCGAGGCGTAGCCTTGCAGCCTGCGCCGGTGGTTCGGCTGACCTTGGCTCCCCGACCGGGAAGCAGGCCCTCCAGTATTCGTCATGCAAACGCTTGGATAGAGCGCTTGGTGCGGGCGGAGGGACTCGAACCCCCACAACTTTCGTCACTGGAACCTAAATCCAGCGCGTCTACCAGTTCCGCCACGCCCGCGTGAAAAGCATCCATACCCGGCCGCGATGCCGCGGGCGGCGGGCTTATAACATGAGCCTACACCTCCGCAGCAAAAAAATGGCCTTTTTTGACAGCACCGGGGCAAGGCGTCACAGCTAGGCCAGGCACAACAAAAAATGGTCCGCATTGGTCCGATGGCAAGCCCCAAAACACTGCTGGATCGACGTGAGCTGATGGCCGGACTGGGGGTGGCCGCCCTCACCCCGATGTGGCCTATCGCGGGCCGCGCCCAACGCAATCCCTCCTTGGTATGGCAGGCCAGGGCCGACACGGTTGCCTTGCGCCCGGGAAGCGCAGTCACGCCGGTCTGGTCGTTGCACGGGCCTGAAATCACCTTCAAGCGTGGCGAGACCGTCGATTTCGCTTTTGGCAACGAGTTGCCCGTGCCCGCCGCTCTCAACTGGCGGGGAATCGATGGCGTTTTGGCAATCGAACCGCTGATGGGCCGCCCCCCAATCGCAGCCGGCGGCAAGGAAACTGTGCAACTGCCGCTGCGCCACGCCGGGACCTTCCTTTGCGAATCCGGGCTGCTTGGCGATGGCCAGGCCCAACCTTCACGGCCCCAGCACTTGATCGTCCGGGAGACCGAACCCGTCGCGACGGACCGCGAGCAGGTTCTTCTGATCGAGGACTGGCGGGTCAGGCCCGACGGAACCGCTCTGGCGCCGGGGATCGATCCCAAGGACACCGTGCCCGTCCTTACGATTAACGGCCGGACCTCGCTCGATCTCTCAGCCCGGACCAACGAACGGGTCAGGCTCCGTATCATCAGTGGCTGCCAACGCTCTGTTATTGCTATCAAACTGGAGGGGCTCGAGGTCCGCGTGATGGCCATCGACAGCCAGCCATCCGAGCCGTTCCAAGCCCGCAACGGTGCGCTCGTGCTGACGCCGGGTGGCCGGGTCGATGCCTTCATCGACATCACAATGCCGGCAGGCACTTCCACTCCGATCCTCCTGCACGACGGCAAGGAGGCCCGCCCGGTCGGCAGGATCGTCGTCTCGGGCGAGCCGCCGATCCGCCCCGCCCCGCTGCCGCCGGCGCCGCCACTGCCCTCCAACGGCCTCCCCGAACGGCTCGACCTCAAGAACGCCACTCGGGTCGAACTGCCGCTTGGCGGACCATCGGGCGACTGGGCGATACCAGCCAAATTCGTCGCCACCGCCCCGCCCGCCTTTCGCGCCAAGAAAGACCGCACCGTCGTGTTGGCGCTGACCAACCACGCCGCCATCGCGACCGTATTCCACCTGCACGGCCACCATTTCCGGCTGCTGGACCGGCTCGACGATGGCTGGAAGCCATTCTGGCTGGATACGCTGGCGATCGAGCCCGGCCAAACCCAGCGCATCGCCTTTCGCGCTGAACATTCCGGCCGCTACCTGATCGAATCCGTCGCAACCGACTGGGCGGCGCCGCGGCTGGTGCGGTGGTACGCTGTCGAGTGAGGAGCACACCATGAGCAAACCGGTTCCTGCCATCCGCAGCGTCAAGGCGCGCGGTCTCGTCGTGCCGCTCAAGCGCCCCGTGAAGAACGCCTTTGGCGTGATCGATGTCGGGCCGCTGGTCCTGATCGATGTCGAGACCGATCAGGGCGTTACTGGTCACTCCTACATTTTCGCCTACAGCAAGCTGACGCTGAAGCCGCTGGTCCACCTGGTCGAGGAGATCGGACGCGAGCTCACCGGCAAGCCGATCGCGCCCTACGACCTGATGGCGGCGATGGACGCCAAATTCCGCCTGCTCGGCTGGCAGGGCCTCGTCGGCATGGCGGTATCAGGCCTCGACATGGCCTATTGGGATGCGCTCGGCCAGATCGCCGATCGGCCAGTGGCCGAACTGCTCGGCGGCTCAGCGCGCCCGATCAAGGCGTATGACAGCTATGGCGTGGTCGATCCCGTAGCCGACGAAAGAGCGCTGCGCCGCTCGCTCGAGCAGGGGTTTCGCGGCATCAAGATCAAGGGCGGCGACGGCGACGCTGCCAACGACGAGCGCGTGGTCAAGGCCGTGCGCGCCCTCGTCGGTCCCGACATTGCGCTGATGATCGACTTCAACCAGTCGCTCGATCCCGCGGAAGCTGTGCGCCGTATCGCCCGCCTCGCGCCTTACGATCTGCACTGGATCGAAGAACCCGTGCCGCAGGAAAATCTGTCAGGACACGCAAAAGTGCGCGAAACCTCACCGACGCCGATTCAAGCCGGCGAAAACTGGTGGTTCCCGCGCGGCTTTGCGGAAGCGATCGAAGCCGGCGCCAGCGATTTCATCATGCCCGATCTGATGAAATGCGGCGGCGTCACCGGCTGGCTGCAGGTCGCAGCCCAGGCCGAAGCCGCCAATATTCCGATGTCGAGCCACCTGTTCGCCGAAGCCAGCGCCCACATGCTGGCCGTGACGCCGACCGCGCACTGGCTGGAATTCCTCGACTTCGCCAGCGTGATCCTCGCCCACCCGGCCGAGATCGTGGATGGCACGGTGACGGCACGAGGGCCTGGGCTCGGGCTGGAATGGAATGAGACGGCGGTAGCGAAGTATCAGGTGACGTAACCGAAGCGATACCCATCAACTCCTGCAACCCGCGAAGACGATGGTATCGCTACGCTCAACCATCCTACCGCTCCGTCTCTTGTCCCGGACGCGGTGCAGCGTGAAACGCTGCTCCGCAGAGCCGGGACCCGCCAATGCACGGCGCGCGTTGTGGACCCCGGATCAGCAGCGACTAATACTCGATCCCGAACTCGTCATAGAGCCGCCTGAACACGGCAGGCAGCACTTCCGGCAAATCCTCCGCGATCAGCCCCGGCCCCGCTTCACGCGCGGCTTCGCCGTGCATCCACACGCCGGTGCAGGCGGCCTCGAACGCCGGGACGCCTTGCGCCAGCATCCCGGCGATCATTCCGGCCAGCACGTCGCCGGCGCCGGCGGTGGCGAGCCAGGGCGGCGCGTTGGAAGCGATACTGGCGCGTCCATCCGGGGATGCCACCACCGTGTCCGGTCCCTTCAGCAGCACCACCGCGCCGCAGCGTTCGGCAGCGTCGCGCACCCGCTCCAGCTTGGAGCGGCCGGGATGCTTGTTGCTGATATCGCTGAACAGGCGCGGAAACTCGCCCTCATGCGGGGTCAGGACGACCTGTCCGTCCGCGGCAGCCTTGATCTGTTCAAACAACCGCTCCGGCGCTTCGGCAAAACTCGTCAGTGCGTCGGCGTCGAGCACGAGGCCGCGTTTCGCCGACAGCGCCGTGTGGACGAGATCGCGCGTCCGGGCGCTGACGCCCGCGCCCGGCCCGAGCACAATGGAATTGAGCCGCTTGTCGTCGAGCAGTTCGGCAAACTGGATCACGTTGTCGACGGCGCGCACCATGACCGCCGTCAGCGCCGCGGCGTTGACCGCGAGCGCGTCGCGCGGCGAAGCCACGGTCACCAGCCCGGCGCCCGCCCGTAACGCCCCGCGCGCCGCGAGTCGCGCCGCCCCGGTCGACGCCAGTTCGCCCGACAGCACGACGGCGTGGCCGCGGGCATATTTGTGGCCGTCGATGTCAGGCACCGGGAAGGAACGTTGCCAGCTCTGCGGAACGTTCTCCGATGTCTGCGGCCGGATCTCCTCGAGCACGCGCGGATCGATGCCGATATCGGCGACGCGGACATGGCCGCAGTGCTTGCGCCCCGGCATCAACAGATGCGCCGGCTTGCGGCGGAAGAACGTCACGGTCTCTACCGCGTTGATCGCAGCGCCCATCACGGCGCTCGACGTGCCGCTGATCCCGCTCGGCAGATCGACGGCGAGCACCGGCGCGCCGTTGGCATTGACCGCCTCGATCATCTCGAGCGGATCGCCCTTGACGGGACGATTGAGCCCGGCGCCGAACAGCGCATCGATGATCAGGGCCGGCTTGCCGATCGCCTGCGGGTTGAACGGCAGCACCGGGTACTTCCAGCCGCGTGCGGCGAGCGCAGCATCACCTTGCAGGCTGTCGCGTTCGCACAGCAGGATGACGGAAACCTCCCGGCCGCGCGCCGCCAGCTCGGCCGCTGCCACAAAACCGTCGCCGCCATTGTTGCCGCGGCCGGCGACCACCATGATCGGCCCTTCCTCGACGAGATCCATTGCGGCTTCGGCCACGGCCTGCCCTGCGCTCATCATCAGCGCGAAGCCGGGCGTGCCGGCGGCGATCGTCAGCCGATCGGCACGCTCCATCTCAGTCGTGGTCAAAACGTCCATGCCGAATCCTCGATCCGTCAGCCTTTTCTGCAGGCATATCGCCGTCGCACCCCGTGCCCGCCTCGCCTCTCCTGCACAATAATTGATCGATTTGCCTATTTTGTAATCTTCTCTATCATGCACCCTACGGCGCAACCTCTTCCACCTGCCTGTTAAAAGTCTGATAACGTTCCAAAATCAGGCGCATTAACAACTTGGCATAGACCCTGCTTTTGAGGAAGCCGGTTGGAGAACCGAGCTCATGATCGTCGCAGTTCGCGGCAATTATGAGCAATCCCGGCTTTGCCGGATGCAAGGATCAAACCAGACGGCGCCTCGCGCGACATCGAACTATCTGCAATCTGGAAATGCCCGGGAGGCGCTCAGTGAAGAAGATTGAAGCCATCATCAAGCCTTTCAAGCTCGACGAGGTGAAAGAGGCGCTTCAGGAAGTCGGACTGCAAGGTATCACGGTTACCGAGGCCAAGGGTTTCGGCCGGCAGAAGGGACACGCCGAACTCTATCGCGGTGCGGAATACATCGTCGACTTCCTGCCCAAGGTGAAAATCGAGATCGTGATTGGCGACGACCTGGTCGAGAAGGCGATCGATGCGATCCGCCGCGCCGCCCAGACCGGGCGCATCGGCGACGGCAAAATCTTCGTCTCCAACATCGAGGAAGCGATCCGGATCAGAACCGGAGAATCCGGGCTGGACGCTATCTAAGCCGGGTGGTATCCGAATTTTGCGACTGAAAAACAACAAAAGGGCTGCCTCCTCGGCCTGATTTCGTTCGCGATACCTCAACAGATCGTTTGCGAAGCTGTCGCTCGAATCCTGGAAACCGACCCGTAGTAGCCAAAAGGGGTATTCATGAAGACCGCCAAAGACGTCCTGAAATCGATCAAGGACAACGACGTAAAATACGTCGACCTGCGCTTCACCGATCCGCGCGGCAAGTGGCAGCACGTGACCTTCGACGTCAGCATGATCGAAGAGGACACCTTTGCCGAAGGCCAGATGTTCGACGGCTCCTCGATCGCCGGCTGGAAGGCGATCAATGAATCCGACATGTGCCTGATGCCCGACCCGGTCACCGCGACGATCGACCCGTTCTTCGCCGAGACCACCATGGTCATCGTCTGCGACGTGCTGGAGCCGACCACCGGCGAGCCCTACAACCGCGACCCCCGCGGCATCGCCAAGAAGGCAGAGGCGATGGTGAAATCGTCGGGCGTCGGCGACACCATATTCTTCGGACCGGAAGCCGAATTCTTCGTGTTCGACGACGTGCGCTACCAGACCACCCCTTACAACACCGGTTTCAAGCTGGACTCCTCGGAACTGCCGATCAATTCGGACACCGAGTATGAGGGCGGCAATCTCGGCCACCGCATCCGCACCAAGGCCGGCTACTTCCCCGTGCCGCCGCAGGACTCCGTGCAGGACATGCGCTCGGAAATGCTCGGCGCCATGGCCAAGATGGGCGTCAAGGTCGAGAAGCACCACCACGAAGTCGCTTCCGCCCAGCACGAGCTCGGCATGAAGTTCGACACCATGACGCTGATGGCCGACCAGATGCAGATCTACAAATACTGCATCCACCAGGTCGCCCACATCTACGGCAAGACCGCCACCTTCATGCCGAAGCCGGTCTACGGCGACAACGGTTCGGGCATGCACTGCCACCAGTCGATCTGGAAGGACGGCAAGCCGGTGTTTGCCGGCAACAAATACGCCGACCTCTCCGAGACCTGCCTCCACTACATCGGCGGCATCATCAAGCACGCGAAAGCGATCAACGCCTTCACCAACCCGTCGACCAACTCCTACAAGCGCCTGGTCCCGGGTTATGAAGCGCCCGTGCTGCTCGCCTACTCCGCGCGCAACCGCTCGGCCTCCTGCCGCATTCCCTACACGGCAAACCCGAAGGCCAAGCGCGTCGAAGTCCGCTTCCCCGACCCGATGGCCAATCCCTATCTCGGTTTCGCCGCGATGCTGATGGCCGGCCTCGACGGCATCAAGAACAAGATCGATCCGGGTCCTGCGATGGACAAGGACCTCTACGATCTGCCGAAGGAAGAGCTGAAGCAGATCCCGACCGTGTGCGGCAGCTTGCGCGAGGCGCTGGAAAATCTCGACAACGACCGCGCCTTCCTCAAGAACGGCGGCGTGTTCGACGACGACTTCATCGACAGCTTCATCGAGCTCAAGATGACCGAAGTCGAGCGCTTCGAGATGACCCCGCATCCGGTCGAGTTCGATATGTACTATTCGCAGTGATCCTGCGCGGCGTTCGCGCCGCCCGTATCACTGTCCAACGTGCGAAAGGCGCTCCTTGCGGGGCGTCTTTTGTTTTTGCGAAGGAAAGTCAGGCGTTTCGGCCGCCTGGTTCGTGTACTCATACGGCCGAATGCCGCCGCGAATTCCGCTCATACGGCCCGCAAGCGATCGATGGACCATGCTTCCACGGCCTGCCGCCGACCAGCACATCCCTGATTTACCGCCTGTAAGCCCGGAACGAGACCTGGAACAGGAACATCGCAGTGTCGCTGCGCGTTGAGGAGGGTCCAGCAGAAGGGAGGGACGTCCATGAACAAAGCAACCTTGAATAGAACAACCTTGAATAGTCTCGCAACCACATGCGTCGCCCTGGCACTCGCCCTCGCCATGGCTCCGGCCACGGCTCAGGACGCCGGGCGAACGAGGGTCGGCACACTCACCTGCAACATATCGCCCGGTGTCGGCCTCGTTGTCGGGGGGCAGCGGCAACTGGGCTGCATCTATGCGTCCGCGAGAGGCAGGGCGCGCGAGGCTTACGAGGGCACCGTCAGCACGCTTGGTCTCGACATCGGTGCCACGACCGGCGGCCAGCTGGCCTGGGCGGTCTTCGCGCCTGCAACGCTGCCCCGGGGGGCATTGGCGGGAACCCATACGGGTGCGACCGCCGGCGGCACAGTCGGCGCCGGAGCGAGTGCCAACGTCCTGGTTGGAGGCCCGGACCGCAGGATCATCATGCAGCCGGCATCCGTTCAAGGGCAGACGGGCGTAAATATTGCAGCAGGCGTATCCACAATGGAGCTGCGGCCGGCCGCTGCGCCCGCACGTCGTATGGCCCAGTGACGACATCATCGCTGGTGAACTAGTGGAAAATCTCGACAAGGATCGTGCGTTCCTCAAGCACGGCGGCGTGTTCGACGACGACTTCATCGAGCTGAAGATGACCGAAGTCGAGCGCTTCGAAATGACCCCCCACCCGGTCGAGTTCGACATGTACTATTCGCAGTGATCCCGAGCGGCGTTCGCGCTCGCGCCGCCCTTATCACTGTCCAACATGCGAAAGGCGCTCCTTGCGGGGCGCCTTTTGTTTTTGTGGCGGTCACTTCCGCCCATGCCATCAATCGGGGCTTCCGCATGATCTTGCGGTTCCAAATTCCCAATGAAGTCAAAACTTCTCCTAAATTGTGGCGGTGATTGACGCTTTTAGACCTCGCTGGCGGGCTACTGGTGGAGAAGAACAGCAAGAGGCGGCATCACCAAATGGCGACAAAAGACGGTTTCCCGCCGGACGATCGTTATCCTGTCTTTCTCTCCGAGCAAGCCGAAGAAACCGTGCAGCCGGATATCGGGAAGGCTATGGGCAGAGCGGCTCTCTCGTCGCGAATCCTCAAGGCGAGTATTTTGGGGGTAATGGCGACAGCAGCGATCGGCAGCGCGATCCTGTTGGTGGGGAATCCAGTCGCGCTCGTTGCGAACGTCACGGCTTCGTGGGTCGACAAACCGGCGCTTCAGCCCGGCATCGATCCATCGACGTCAGCAATTCAATCAATCGCCAGCACTCAGGATTTGCCGACGACGACAAGGGACGCGCCGACGCGCGACGAAATTGCTGCGGCTGTTGAACCTGCTGATCAGAGCCAAGCCGAGATCGGCCCGCCACCCACCGAAGCCTTGTTCAAGCAATTCCAAGCTTGGGCGGCCGAGGAAGAAACACGGGCACAGGTCGGGCCCGTACAGCCCGTGCAAGATGCCCCGGTACAGGTTGTGCAAGATGCACCAGCACAGGCCGTGCAGGATGCACCAGCACAGGTCCGGCCCATGAAAAAGCACCGACAGGTCCGGTCCGTGCAAAATGCACGGGCTGAGATCCGGCCCGAGCGAAATCCCCGAGCAAAGGTTCGGCGGGAGCATAATCCCCGAGCAAAGCCCCGGCGGGAGGAGCAAAATGCACAGGTACAGGCCCCGCCCGTGCCGGACGCCCGAGCACAGGACCAGGCCCGAGCACAGGAGCAGGCCCGAGCACAGGCGCAGTCTGTGCAAAATTCCGCGTTCCCGTGGCTCCCGCAAAGCTTCGGTTGGCGCAATTAAATCCAGCAGGAAGCGACACGCTCGGTGCGCTTCACCGAGCACCGGAAATGGATGCGCCCCGGGAGACGTACCGGGGACCACGTCGAGAGAGTACCCGCATATCGCTTGCGCACATGCGGGCTACTTGCTGATTTGCGTTTTGCGCAAGTGCAATCCCGTGAAGAGGCCACGACAAATCAACACGACGGGCAAATCACCCGCATAACTCCACCCGTCTCACGGCGGATGAGGGGCGTTGGCCATCGTCACGAACGTGCGGTGAGATGCGATGGACGTGAGAGCTGCGACTGACGTGCGTGGCTATTGTGTACGGCGAAGTCGTGTGGTCCTGACGTCTAGCGATTTTTTGCCCTTTGGGAAAACTCAAAAAACCTCGGCCAATTAAGGGTTTCTATGAACTGACGGCCTGCGCCGGGTTGCTCGCGAAACCGCGTCGGGGCCTATTAGGCCCTAGTTTCACATCCTGCCGTTTGGCGGGAGTTTGGGGCTGGATCTGGCAAGGCGCGTTCGATCGGGCTGCGCCCGATGCACCGGAAGATCGGGGCGCGTGGGCCGCCTGCGCGCTGGCGCCGGTTGCCCACTCCCCTATAGCCCTTTGGTGGCGGCGCGCTGTAGGGCCTTCCTACGTTTCGCTCTGAGGAAGGCCCGCCTTTCTGTTCGCCGGGTTCGCCCTTCCGGACGGCGCTCTGTCCCAGACTTCGCCGTATCTGCGGGCGGCGGCGTGGGCGTGGTGGTTTGGGCTTCAGCCTGTGACGCCGTCAGAACTGCAGACGAAGCGACAAGCCCAGATGCAGCCGCGTATCCAAGGAAAGTGAGTGCGTTACGACGACAGACCTGTTTCGGCTCCGAACGTTCGCTCATTTCATGCTCCCGATTTGCCGCCTCCAAAGCATGCATCTAAATTCGAGACCCAAGCTCTTGATATAGATCAACCGAGCGACGCTGCGATAAGCTGCGCCTACGCACGCCATCGTGACATACGAGCAGCGCGCGCCGCCGTCGCTGCCTATGCGCTGGCGCGGCTTGCCCGGTGTCCTGTGACCAGGCCGGGGCATTTCTTGTCGTAGAGCTTAACCCGCTTTTCGACCCGCTTGCCGCACAGGCGGTCGGTGAGGATGACGCTGCCCTTGCGCGCGCGCTTGGCGGGTCGGGGGATCGTGGTAGTCTCGGTCATGGTTTCATTGCTCCAAAAGGATGGGACCATTTGGGCTCGGCTTTGGGCCACTCAGTCCTTGGAGGGTCGCGAGAGGCTTAGGGCCGGGCCCTGATTTTGGCGAAACGCGCTGCCGGTGATTTATGGAAGGTAGAAGAAAACCCCTTGTTTCATAGGGTTTTCTTAGTGCCAGATCGTGCCGCCTGGTGCCAGAATATAGTCGTGTGGTCCTGACGCCGCGGTGCTAGCGTGAAGTTCGCGAGAGGCACGCCTCTCACGGGCGACGGTGGCAAAAGAGCCGTTCACCGGGGAGAGCTCGAAGTAAGCCGTAAAGCCATTGCGCAGGGAAGGCCGGAGTGTTTCCGCTGAACCTGTATGCTCGTGTGCGCGTTCTTTGTGCGCAATTGCACACGAGACCGCGGGTGCAGCGTGCACCCGGTCTTCCCTGCGCCCTCTAAACAAGGGGGGCGAGAAGTTCTCCAGCAAACCTCGGGCAGCTCATGTCGCGAGATCGCGAACGCATATTCAGCCGTCATCGTCCGCCTTGTGCGCAATTGCGCACTGGGGCGGACGATCCAGTATTCCAGAGACGTCAATGATCGAGCCGATAGGCCGCGGCGTACTGGATCCCCCGCCTTCGCGGGGGATGACAACTTGTGTTGCGTTGCTATCTCCACGTCATTGCGAGCGCAGCGAAGCAATCCATTGTCACCTCGCGCACGGAAAGATGGATTGCTTCGCTGCGCTCGCAATGACGCCGAGGCCAGCCGAAATAGCCTAGCCGAGCTTCGGCGGATTTTCCTTCAGGAATCGCTCCAGATCCTCCTGCACCGAATAAGGCAGCGGAATCGGATCGCCCATGTGGTCGATGGCGCGGTCGAGGCAGAGGCGCACCATGCGCGCGAGTTCGGCCTTGCGGTATGGCTTGGCGAGCAACAGCACGCCCTCGCCGAGACGCCTGCTCGAATCGAACGCGCCGAACGTGTGGCCCGAGGTGTAGAGCACCCGGAGCGGCCGGCGCAAGTCGGCGACCTTTTGCGCGAGCTGCCGGCCGTTCATGGCGCCGGGCATGACGATGTCGGTGAACAGGAGATCGAACGCCACTCCGGCATTCACCCGTTCGAGCGCCTCCGCCGCATTGGAAGCGGTGATGACCTTGTAGCCGAGACTTTCGAGACGGCCGGTGACATGCGCCCGCACGACATCGTCATCCTCGACGCACAGGATGGTTTCGGATCCGCCGCGCAATTCGTCGTCTTCAGGCGGCGAGGCTTCGCTTGCCGGAAGCGCGTCCGAAGGCTCGATGTCGGCCTTCGGCAGATAGATGCGGAAGCAGGCGCCCATGCCCTCCTCGCCGTCGACCACGACGCCGCCGCCGGATTGCTTGGCAAATCCGAACACCATGCTGAGGCCAAGCCCGGTGCCGGTGCCGAACTGCTTGGTCGAAAAGAACGGCTCGAAAATCCTGTCGCGTATCGCCGGTGGAATGCCGGGGCCGCTATCGATGACCTCGATGGCGACGTAGTCGCCCACAGCGAGATCGTCCACCTCCGCATCGCCTGCATGGCGCGTGAAATTTCCCGTCCTGAACAACAGCCTCCCCCCATCGGGCATGGCGTCGCGGGCGTTGATGGCGAGATTGATCAGCGCCGAGGTGAGCTGGCTGCGATCGACCAGCGCCGGCCAGGCCTGGTCGCTCAACGCGGTCTCGATCTCGATCTGCCTTCCGATCGTTGGCGCCAGCAGCTTGACCACCTCCTCGATCAGGCCGTTGACGTCGGTCTCGAGCGGCCGCAACGGCTGCTTTCTGGCAAAGGCAAGCAGGTTCGCCGTGAGCTGCGATGCCCGGTCAGCGGCGTCGTTGATCATCTTGGCGATCGACGCCAGCGCCGGATCATGCTTGACGCCGTCGGCCAGGATTTCGATCGTGCCCGTGATCACGGTGAGCATGTTGTTGAAGTCGTGGGCGATGCCGCCGGTCAATTGCCCGACCGATTCCATTTTCTGCGCCTGGAACAATTGTTCTTCCGCAGCGCGTTTTGCGGTGATGTCCCTGACGAAGGCGTTGATGACGTGGCCGTCATGGCGGCGCAGCGCGGTGAACGAAACCTCGGCGAAGAATTCGCGGCCGTCTTTTTGCAGCAGCGGCGTTTCGTAACGTCCGCCGACCGCATCGCCTTCGGCCTCGCTCAGGAACTGATCGAGCCATTGCCGGTACAATACCCGCAGCGGTTCCGGAAAGAGAAGTTCTTCCACGCTCCTGCCGACGGCCTCGGCGCGCGTCCACCCCATCAAGGCCTCGGCGTGTGGGGACCAGTTGAGGACGACACAACTTTCATCGGTCTGGACGAAGGCATCGAGCGCGTTTTCGATGATGGCCTGCGCCATTTCGTTGTCGGTCGGCGTCTGGTGAGCGAGCCCCGGCTCCCGTCCGCTGCGAACATCCACGGGGCCAATGATGTCGGGCAGCGCGCTACGCCAAAATCGCGCAGGACCGGCCGCGACAGCCACCGCGAGCACGCCGGCGACCGCGCCGCCCAGAAGCGCCGCGGTGAAAATCGTCGCCAGGGGCCCGCCCGGCGCGGCTTGCGTCGCAAAATAATAGGTCACTGCGCTCACGACACAGGACGTCACGACGACCAGCAACGCCATCGCCAGCGCGAGCCGTCTTGGTTGCGTCATGGCTTCACCAGTCTGGAGATGGTGGATGACTTAGCCGACTTCCCCGACCCGATCCCATCTTTTCCGCCTCCGTAGAAGTACGGGGGCGCTTGATACAGGCCGCCTCTGTGATTCGTCCCGAAAGCTCGTCGGTTGCAAAATTATACAATGGTCCCTTGAAGTTGCAAACATTTCCGGCTTATTTCCGGCCGTGGAGGATGCCACCATCACACTCCGAAGATCTTGGCGTAGCGCGCCTTGATCTCCTCGCTTTGCGCCTGCACCTGCGCCGGATCGGCCTTGAGCAATTTCAGGCTGGAGAGCGGGACGTGCCCGCCCTTCTCCTTGACCTCGCCGTGAAAGGAGCGATGCGCAAAGACGTCGACCAGCATTTGCTGGGCTTCCGCGCCGAAGAAGAAATTTTGGAACAGTCTCGCTGCATTCGGATTCGGCGCGCTGCGGAAAATGCCCGATGGAACGATGATCAGCGGCGATCCTTCGGCGGGATACACCACTTCCACCGGCTTGCCCTGATCCTTCAGCAGCACGAGATTGTAATCATTGCCGTCGGCCATGACCGCACGCTCGCCGAGCAGGATCTTCTTCGGCGGATCGGCGGCCGATTGCACCTGCATGACCTTCTGCTGCGCGAGCTTTTCCAGGTACGGCCAGCCGAGATCGCGCGCCAGCAGAAAGGTTGTGGTCAGAATGGCGCCGCTATAGCCGGGATGCGCCTTGACCATCTTGCCCGTCCACTTGGGATCGAGTAGGTCGGCATAGCTCTTCGGCGCGTCCTCGCGCTTGACGAGGTTGGTGTTGTAGCCGATCGCCTCCGTCCACGCGCAGGACGTCGCGTGCATGCCGTCGGGATCGATCTGATCGGCCGGAAAATGTCTGGCGACGTCGGCCGGAAGGTACGGCGCCAACCAGTCGTTTTTCTTCCATTCGAGATAATGCGCGGCATCGGTCGAGTTGGCGACGTCGACGGCCTTGATGCCGCTGCCCTGCTCCTGGGCAATGCGCTGAAAGATCCGCTCCGCGCCGGAGCGCTCGACGCGCACGCTGATGCCAGGATATTTCGCCTCAAAAGTCCGCGCCAGGCGCTCGGCGGTATTGAGTTCAAGCGCCGAATAGAACGAAAGCTTGCCCTCCTTCTTCGCGGCTTCGACCAAGGCCGGCGTCACTTCCGCCGCCGGCGGCGCAGCAGCCTTCAGGGGTTCGGCAAACAAGAGGCCTGCGGCGGAAGCCGTCGACGCCTTGAGCAGGTCGCGCCTCGTCCATTTGCGGTCTCGCATCCCATCCTCCCTTGTGACGCGACCGTTCGTTGCGGCCGCCTAGCCGGTTCGCTTGTGCGCTTTCAGCGCCTCGCCGAACGCTTCGAACAGTTTTCGGTTGATCGGGTTGCGCTGCGGGTCGTATTCGGCGTGCCACTGGACGCCGAGTGCGAAGCTCGCGGCGTCCGCGATCCGGATCGCTTCGATGGTGCCGTCTTCGGCGATGCCTTCGATGACGACGCGCTCGCCGGGTTCGAGGATGCCCTGCCCGTGCAGCGAATTCACCCGGATGGTTTCGCAGCCGAGCAGGTTGGCAAACGTGCCGCCCGGCGTGAGGTGAACGTCGTGGCGGTCGGCAAACACGACCGTCGGGTCGGGATGGATTTCGCCGTTGTCCAGCCGCGGCATGCGGTGGTTCATACGGCCCGGGATCTCGCGGATTTCGGGATGCAGCGAGCCGCCGAAGGCAACGTTCATTTCCTGCAGGCCACGGCAGATGCCGAAGATCGGCACGCCGCGGGCAACGCAGGCCTCCGTCAGCGCCAGCGCGACATCGTCGCGATGGATGTCGTAAGGCTCGTGCCTCTCATGCGGCTCGGTCTTGAATCGGGTGGGATGAACATTGGCGCGGGCACCGGTGAGGATCACCCCGTCGACGACGTCGAGAAGCGCGCCGATATCGGTAATTTCGGGAGAACCTGCAAACATCAGCGGCAGCGCCCCCGCCACGTCGGTGACCGCGCGCAAATTGCGCTCTCCGACCATCTGGGTCTGGAAACGATTTTCGACGCGATAGGCGTTCCCGATCACACCGACCACGGGCCGCGTCATCGCAAAAATTCCGCTGTCATCGTCCTGTGCAAGGATCTTCTGGGTTGGGCCATGATTGCAGAAGATAATGCCTGCGAGGGGGCGACGGATCAATATCCGCAGAGCTTTAGCGGAGCTGCCCTGCTATTTTCGCGTGAAAACCTCCCGGGCGTCGATCCCCTCGACCCCGGGCAAGCCGGCCGCCCGCAGCGCGGTGGCCGCCGAATCGCCGGCCCCACTCAGCCATGGCAATTTCGCCTGGATTCCGCGCGTCACCGGCTCGCCCAGCGCGCCGCCGAAATCGAGCGGCCAATATCCGTTCGGCACCACCTCAGCCGATATCGCCTGGAGGCGATAGCCCTTACCCAGCATCGCTTCGGCGTCGTCGGGCGCCACCGCCCGCGCGCGGCCGGGCGCGGCCGGATCGGCAAAGGTAACGAGCACCGGGACCAGTTCGCCCTTCACGGGCACGATGCCGGTCAACCGGCTCATCTCGCTGAACGGCACGCGCTTGCCGGCGGCCGCGTTGTAGGCGCGCAAGGCGACGTAGTTTACGTCATCCAGCACGAGCTTCCCATCGACATGCGCCAGCAGCGCGACGAGGTTCTTGCCCTGCCCGAGATCGACGAAAACGGCGTCACCCAAAGTGCGGGTCTGGCCGCGGCGGGTGTAGCTGCGATCGGGATGGACGGCCACCACGCTGGAAGCCGATTTGCGTCCCTCCGGCGTCTCGACCTCGAGCGTCAGGCGATATTTATGGGCAGGCCGGTTGATTCTGATCTGGTCGCCGATCACGAGCGCCGCCAGCAGCGCAATCGGGCCGAACCATTTGAAGTTCATCTCATCCTCACCGGCCTGCCCTATCAGATCCACACACCGCTTGGCATACCGGGTGCGGCAGCGTCAAACCGGCGCGCGCCCGCCCGCTTGATCCCGGCCCGATTTTAGCGAATGACTGGTGGCGCAATATTCTGCGAGAAGGAATCAACGTGACAAGTCCCGCTGACAATCGTCTTCAGGCCCGCAACGACCTGGCGTGGGCGATATCGGTCGGCGGCATCGGCGTGGTGCTGTTCGCCGCGCTGCTCGCGTTCACCTGGCACTTCGCCGCGACGCTGTTTCTGATATTTTCCGGCATCCTGCTCGGCGTCGCCCTCAACGCCATGAGCAACCTGCTCGGGCGCGTCGTGCGGCTTCCGCATGCGCTGCGGCTCACAGTGGTCTGCCTGGTGGTCGCCGGCATGCTGTCGGGCATTGTCTTTCTCGGCGGCACCACGATCGCCCAGCAGACGACGGCGCTGAGCAACACGCTCAAGTCGCAACTCGTCAACGTCAAGGGTTTTCTGGAACGGAACGGCATCGACACGAGTTTCTTCGACTTCGGCACCCTGTCCTCGCCGTCGGATGAAGCCGCGCCGGCAACCGCGACGCCGACGCCCCACGCGCTTCCCAGCGCCGGCACGATTGCGGCCAGCGGCGGCGCCATCTTCAGCCAGAGCCTGAAATTGATTCTCGGCACCGCAAGTGCGGTCGGAAACTTCTTCATCGTGCTGTTTCTGGGAATAGCCTTTGCGACCCAGCCCAGCGTCTACCGCGACGGAATGCTGTTCATGGCGCCGGCCAGACACCGCACGCGGGCGGTCGCGATCGTCGATCGGATCGGCGACACGCTGGAGCGCTGGCTGATCGCGCAGATCATCACCATGGTCGCGGTGTTTCTGGTGACCTGGATCGGGCTTTCAATCATCGGCATCCAGAGCTCGTTCATCCTGGGCATCCAGGCAGGGCTTCTCGCCTTCATCCCGACGGTCGGCGCGATCCTCGGCGGGCTGATCGTGGTGCTGGCGAGCCTCGCCTCGGGATGGATCGCGGCCCTCTCCGCCTTCATCCTGTTCCTCGGCGTGCACGCGCTGGAAAGCTACGTGCTGACCCCGATCATCCAGCGCCAGGCGCTGGATATCCCGCCGGCCACGCTGTTTGCGTTCCAGATCCTGCTCGGCGTCGTCTTCGGCATCTGGGGGCTGGCGCTCGCGCTGCCGCTGATGGCGATCGCCAAGGTGATGATCGACCATTTCAAGACGGAAGCGGTTCCTGTCGCGATCGCGGCCGGCTGATGGCTTCAGCCTGCCGTGGTGAGCACCGTCTCGGTATGTTCGACCTCGGGAGGCGCGGCAAAATACTGCCCGACCAGCGCGCGCCAGGCAGTGAAATCTTCCGAGCCGCGGAAATCCACGGTGTGGTTTTCCAGCGTCTCCCACTGAGCCATCAGCCGGTAACGCTGCGGCTTCTCGATCGACTTGTGTAGCTCAAAGCCCTTGCCACCCTTGGCGCGCAGGAACAGCGGACGCGCCTTGGCGACGGCGGCCTCAAAATCCTTCTCGGTGCCGGGCTTGACGTCGATCTGTGCGATTTCGGTGATCATCTGGGATGTGCCTCCTCATGAGAACTGGCGTGTCTAACCCGGCCGCCAAAAAAGCAAAAGGCAGATGCAGCGCCTATGCGTTGCTGCGACGCACGCTGTGCGACGAGCATGAGGAAATCGCGCGCGTGACATGCTCTCGCCTCAACCCTGGTTTGGTGTAGGCTCGCGCCAAACGACGAGCGGCAAGCTCGCAGCCAGGGAGAGAAATCATGAACCTCAATCGGATCCTGTTCTCCTTCATCCTGGCTGCGGCGGCGGGCGCGCTCACCTTGGCGGCGCCATCGCGCGCCCAGCAGCCGGCGGCGGTCGCAATCGACAATGACGACATCGGCGGCGTGGTGCTCGGACCAAACGGACCGGAGGGCGCGGTCTGGGTGATCGCGGAGACCAACGAGCTGCCGACGAAATTCACCAAGATCGTCGTCACCGACGATCAAGGGCGCTACGTGATCCCCGACCTGCCGCCGAACGTGAACTACGCCATTTGGGTCCGCGGCTACGGGCTGGTGGATTCGCCCAAGATGCGGGCCAAGCCCGGCCAGCAGGTCAATCTCACGGCGGTGCCGGCCCCGAACGAAGCCGCAGCCGCTCATTATTACTCGGCAATCTACTGGTACACGATGATGAAGATCCCGCCGGCGAAGGATTTCGGCGGGACTACCGAGATTCCGAAGGAGATCACGCAGGATATCTGGCGCCAGCGGATGAATAATGTCGACTGCATCGGCTGCCATCAGCTTGGCCAGGAATCCACACGCACGATCCCGGGCGCGTTCGGCGAATTCAAATCGGGCGAGGAAGCCTGGATGCGCCGCGTCTCCTCGGGCCAGACCGGGGAATGGATGGTGAACCGGCTCGCGGGCCAGCTCGGCGGCGTGCCGTTCAAGTATTTCGGCGACTGGACCGACCGGGTCGCCAAGGGAGAACTGCCGAAATCCAAACCGCCGCGGCCGGCCGGCATCGAGCGCAATGTCGTCATCTCGTCCTGGGAATGGGCGACGGAGAAGCATTTCGTCCACGATCTGATTTCATCGGACCGGCGCAATCCGACGGTCAACGCCTACGGCCCGCTGTACGGCGCGAGCGAATACTCGTCCGACGACATGCCGATACTAGATCCGAAAACGCACAAGGTGACGTTCTCAAGGATGCCGGTCGCTGATCCCAATGCGCCGGAGTCGTTCGGCCCTCCGCTCCATGGCACGGCCGTCCTCAATCCGGCCAGCCCCTCGGCCTATTGGGGTGAAGAGAAGATCTGGAGCCAGCGGGCCAACAATCACAACAGCATGTTCGACAAGAAGGGCCGCGTGTGGTTGGCGGCGGCCGTGCGCGGCATCGAAAATCCGGCTTACTGCCGGAAGGGATCCGACCATCCGTCGGCCAAAGCCTTCCCGCTGGAGCGTTCGGGACGGCAAGTGACGGTGTTCGATCCCAAAACCCAAAAATACAGCTTCATCGATACCTGCTTCGGCACCCATCACCCGCAGTTCGGCTACGACGCCGACGATACGCTTTGGGTCTCGGGGACCGGCCCCGTCGCCGGCTGGGTTAACACCAAACTATGGGACGAGACCGGCGATGCCGTCAAAGCGCAGGGCTGGGCGCCGTTCGTTCTCGACACCAACGGCAACGGCAAGGTCGACGAATACACTGAGCCGGTCGTACCGGCGCAGGCGGATAAGGACATGCGGATCGCGGGCTCAGGCCCCTACGCCGTGATGCCGCATCCGACCGACGGCTCGGTCTGGTACACCGTCAACGTGTTCGTCGGCCAACCCGGCTTCATGCGCTTCGATCCCAAGACCAAGCTGTCGGAGTTTTACGCCATTCCAAAGGAAGGCATCGGCGTTCGCGGCGGTGACATCGACAAGGACGGCGTGCTCTGGGGCTCGGGCTCGAACGGCAGCCTGATCCGCTTCGATCGCAGCAAATGCAAGAACCCGCTGAACGGGCCGAACGCCACCGGCAACCACTGCCCGGAGGGCTTCTCCTACTTCAAATATCCAGGCCCCGGCTTCGAAGGCTTCGAGAATTCCAGCGCCGAGGCGAGCTACTACACCTGGGTCGATCACCACAATACGATCGGCCTCGGCGAGAACATTCCGATCTCCACCGCCAACCTGAACGACGGCTTCGTTGCGTTGAAAGACGGGCAGATGGTGATGCTGCGCATTCCCTATCCGCTCGGCTTCTTCGCCAAGGGCCTCGACGGGCGAATTGACGATCCGGGCGCAGGCTGGAAAGGCCGGGGGCTGTGGAGTTCAAGCGGTGATCGCACACCCTGGTTGATGGAAGGCGGCAAAGGCTCAAAGCCGCGGGCGGTGCATATTCAGGTGCGACCGGATCCGTTGGCGAAGTGAGGATCAGCGGCTAAACAGCAGCACCGTGCCGGCAATCATCAGCGCGCAGCCGATGAATAGGATGGCAGGCCAGCGCATTCTGCGCTGATCATAACGCCCCTGCGCACGACGCTCCGTGATGAGCGCCATCTCGAATTCTTCCGAGGTCGAGAACATGCAGCCAAAACCGCCGCGGGCCGAGGCTGCCGCCGCTTCGAGCGACATCAGGGCGGATTGCGAATTTCGTCTGCGAGGTGAATCCATGGCGCAGATGATATGGACGGAATGGTAAACGCGAGGTTACCGCGCAATCTTCCTCCGGAGACCAATTCAAAAGTATTGAATTAGCCTCCGGAGATATCGTCCTGTTTTTGCGCGATATTCCGGAAGGCCGGCGTTTTTCCTTATCCGGCCCATCCGAAGCATCCTAGTCCATCTTGATGTTGGCGGCTTCGATGACCTTCTTCCACCGCGCCGTCTCCGATGCGATGTAGGCAGCAAACGCTTCGGGCTCGAGCGCTACCGCAGCGGCACCGAGTTCGGCCATCTTCTGCACCGTCTCCGGCTGCTGCATGAAGGCCCGGATCTCCGTCGACAGCTTTTCGACGATCGGCTTCGGCGTCGCGGCCGGGACGAGGAAGCCGTGCCAGGCGACCGCCTCGAAGCCGGGCAGATGCTCGGCGACAGCGGGAAGATCCGGATCGAACGACGCGCGCTTGGGCGTTGCGGTCGCAATCAGCGCAAGCTTGCCGGCCTTCGCGTGCGGCAGAAGCAGCGGCACGTTGTCGAAGGCGAGGTCGATCTGGCCGCTGAGGAGATCCGTCACCATCGGGCTCGAACCCTTGTAGGGCACATGCACCATCTTGGTGCCCGTCATCTGCTGGAACAACTCGCCCGCCAGATGCTGCGAGGTACCGACGCCGGCCGAACCGAACGAGACCTTGTCCGGGTTGGCCTTCAGGTAGGCGATCAGGTCCGGCACGGTCCGCGCCGCGATCTTGTCGGGGTTGACGACCAGAACGTTGGGCACGACGCTGATCTGGGCGATCGGCTGCAGATCCTTGTCGGGCTGATAGCTGAGCTTTTGACCATACAGCGACGGGTTGATCGCAAGCGCGGACGTGCTGGCCAGGCCCAGCGTCGTTCCGTCCGGCGCCGCCCGCGCCAGCCGCGTCACGCCGACGATGCTGCCGGCGCCGCTGACATTCTCGACCACGAACGGCTTGCCCAGTTTCGCCTGAAGATGATTGGCCACCATGCGCGCGAAGATATCGGCGGTGCCGCCGGCGGAGAAGGGAACGATCACCGTCACCTGCCTGGAAGGATACGCATCCTCCGCTTTCAAGGGAGCCGCCCACAACAGCATCGCCGACGCAACAACAAGCCACATTGATTTCATCTTGGTTTTCTCCGCTTCCTGTTATTAATTTTCTTCCGCGCCACTTGCAGTGGTTAGAACGCCGTCTCGTACATCTTGAAAATTTCGTCACGGCTCAAATCGCGCGGGTTGTTGTCGAGCAGGCGGCGAATGGCATGGGCCTCGTCCGCCATGACGCCAAGATCGTCATTGAGAACACCGAGTGCGGACAACCGCATCTCGATGCCGAGGTCGGCGCAGAAGCGATAGGTGGCATCGAACGCAGCCGCCGGAACGTTGCGCTCCGGCAGGCCGAGCGCATGCAGCACCGTGATCGTCTTTGTCGAGGCCGCCGGCATGTTGAACGCCAGCGTATGCGGGAAGATCACCGCGCAGGCGAGGCCATGCGCCACATGGTGCCGCGTGCCAAGCGGATAAGCCACGGCATGACCGGCCGTCGTATTCACCGGGCCGAGGCAATAGCCGCCATAGAGCGACGCCAGCGAAAGACCCGCGCGCGCTTCGCGATCGCCGCCGTCGGTGACCGCGCGCCGCAGATAGCGTCCGACCAGCCGCGCGCCTTCGATCGCGTAGAGGTCGATCGAAGGATGCGCCTTGCGGCTGGTGTAGGCCTCGACGCAATGCGCCAACGCGTCGACACCAGTGGCCGCGGTGACATCGCGCGGCACGGTCATCGTGAGGTCGGGATCGACGACGGCGATATCAGCCAGCATGAAGCGGCTCTGAACCGCAAGCTTGTTACGGCTCGCCGGATCGGTCACGAGCGCGCGGGTTCCGGCTTCGCTGCCGGTCCCTGAGGTAGTCGGAATTTGCATCAGCGCCACGCTGCGGCCTGCAACCTCTCGGCGCCCACGATGTCGGCAAAGGCCGTGTCGCCAGTGCAGAGGACGGCCACCAGCTTGGCGAGATCCATCGCGCTGCCGCCGCCGAAACCGACGATGAGGTCGGGCGCAATTTCGCGCGCCATCGCCACAGCCTTCTCAAGGTTGGGCAGATCCGGTTCGGGCTTCACGTCGCCGAATACCTTGACCGCTCCGGGCAGCGCCAACTGGTCGACGCGCCGCGCGTTGAAGGGATCCGAAATCACCAGCGGCCGCCGTGCACCGACCCGCTCCGCAAAGCGAGCCGCTGCGGCAATCGTTCCGCATCCGAACTCGACGGCGGTGGGACGAAGGATCTCGATCGGCGTGAAGGGGTTGGTCATTGGGCGTCTGCTCTCATCACTTTGGAGCTATGGAGGTGCCGCCGGCCAGGCGTTCGGCGTAGTCGATGGCCTCGATCAGGCTGTGCTCGTTGGCAATGCCCTTGCCTGCGATGTCGAAGGCCGTGCCGTGATCGACGGAGGTGCGGATAATCGGAAGCCCGAGCGTGATGTTGACGCCCGAAAGCTCCTGCCAACGGCCGGTCGCGGGATCGACCTGGAAGCCGAGCAGTTTTACCGGAATGTGCCCCTGGTCGTGATACATCGCGACGACAGCATCGAATTGACCGGCGCGCAGCTTGACGAAGATGGTGTCGCCCGGCACCGGCCCGACGACATCGAGGCCATCATCAACTGCTTTGGCGATCGTCGGCGCCGAAACGTCGATATCCTGCCGCCCGAACAACCCGCCCTCGCCCGCATGCGGATTGAGCGCAGCGATGGCGATCTTGGGGCGCGCGATGCCGAGCCGGCGCAACGCGTCGTCGGTGAGGTCGATCACCTGACGGAGCCGCTCCGGGGTCAATCGCTTCGGTACATCCTCCAGCGCCACATGGGTCGAGACATGGCTGACGCGCATGTTGCCATGGGCCAGCAGCATCACCGAGCCGCGCACGCCGGTGAGATGCGCCAGCATCTCGGTATGCCCGGGATAGTGGTAACCTGCCTTGTTGAGCGCCTCCTTGTTCAGTGGCGCCGTGACGATGGCCGCGGTTCGGCCGGCCTGCGTCAGCCGCACGCCCTGCTCGATCGCCTTGTATGCAAAGCGTCCACCATCAGCACTCAATACACCCGGATGGATCGGCGCGCCCTCGGCGTCGGCCTGCAGAAAACAGAGATTGGGCCAATCGGCGTCTTCGGCGTTTACCTCCGGGATGGCAACGCTGGCGCCGAGCGCGGCCTTTGCGCCGTTCAACGCGGCGCCGCTGCCGATGATCAGCAGGCGCAGGTCGCCGTTCGTGATCCTGTCCTGCAATCCGATGCAGGCCTTGACGATGATCTCCGGTCCGATCCCGGCCGGATCGCCCATGGTGATTGCCAGATGGCGAGAGGTCATGTCGGTTTCCTTGTGTTGAGCAATTGATTGTCCTGGAGCAGATCGCGCCACAGCTCCCTTGTACCAAATGCTCCGGATTTTGAGATCACGTCGACGCCGGCCCAGCGGCCGCCCTGCAAAATCGAGCGTGGCAACCCCGGCACGAGACGCCCGGCGACCTGCAACGCGTGCGCACCGAGCGCGACGCAGACAGCCTTCAAGGTCTCGCCGCCCGCGACGATCAACGTGCCGGGAGGATCAAGCTCCGAGATCAGCGCGGTTATTTCACGCGCGATCCGACGTGCCGCCTCTGCGCGCGACAATCTCTCAGGTAGCGAAAATTTCACCAGCGCGACGCCGTCATCGGCAAGCTTGCGGTGCACCCGCGCCGCACCTCCAGCGTCGCCTTCGGCAAGCGCGACGGTGGCCTCGCCGCATACCTCAAGCTGCGACGCGGTGACGGTCTGATCGGACCCGAACAATCCCAGCACCGGCTTTTTCAAATGGCGCGGCACATCGGCGCGGCTGCCGCGCGCCAGGGCACCGGCCAGTCCGCCGCTCCCGCACCACAGGACGGGCACGGCCAAGCGCCGTCCTATCTCGACCACGCGATCGAGGTCCCGGTCGCTGTCGGCATCGAAGACCTGAACGCCGCCATGAGACAACGTATCGAGCCCGCCTTGCCAGGCGTCGATGTTCTCCGCTCTCAATTGCGCCAGCAGGTTTTCGCCGACCTGATACCAATCGCCGTCCGGCGTCCGCGCGAACTGCTGACCGTCGCGGGTGCGGCGCCCCTGATAGTCGAAGGCCGGCGCGACGACGCAGGAGCCCCAGTAGCCGCTGCGCAGGCAGGCGCCGAGTTCCGCCGCCCACTCACCGCGCAGCAGGCTGTCGACCTTTTTGTAGGCAATCGTGCCCTCGTGCAGCAGCGGCGCCAATCGCCCGACGATTTCGGCGCTCTCAGCCCTTGCGAGCTCGCGCGTGCCACTGTCGATCGCAAGGCTCGCCGACCTGTTCGTCGAGAGCGCCATCGGCCAGGTCACGTCGAAAGGCCCGCACAGCCCGACGAACTCGGCCGCGGTGTCGAGCGCACCGGTGAGGTCGTCGGCGAGAAGGCGGACGCTCGTCATCGTCATGCCGCTCCAGTGCTGCCGGTTACGCCGCGCTCGCCCGCGAAGATCTTGTCCGGATTCATCAGGCCGTTCGGGTCGAGTAGTTGCTTGATGCCGCGCATCAGGTCGATATCGAGCGGATCGGCCACGCGCGCGAGCCGGCCGCGATTGGTGATGCCGATACCGTGCTCGGCGCTGATCGCGCCGCCTTGCGCCGCGGTCTCGTCGTCGACGATTTCATTGATTTGCGCCACCAGCGCGGCGGTCGCGGCAGGATCACTGCAACGATCACGATCGATCAGCGCGACGACGTGAATATTTCCGTCGCCGATATGGCCATGCATCACTACGCGCGCGTGGGGAACGGCGGCCTTGATCCTGTTCTCGACATTGGTGGCGAACGCGGCCTGGTTCTCCAGCGGAACCACGCTGTCATGCGACACCACGTAACCGCTGCGCTTGTTGCCTTCGGACACGCTGTGCCGCACCGCCCAGATCGCCTTCGCCTGGGCGAGGCTGGACGCCAGCACAGCATCCTCGGCCAGGCCTGCATCCATCGCATCCGAAAGCACGGCGGCAAGCGGTTCGTTGAGGTCGACCCCGGCCAGCGTGTCGGTCAATTCGACGATCAGGTACCACGGCGTGGTGAGCTCGAAGGGGATGGCGACATGCGGCACGGTCGCGGCGATCGCCTCGATCTGGCTGCGTGACATGATTTCGAGACTGCCGAGCCGGTCGCCGACGGCGCCGCGCAGGCGCTGCATGATCTGCAGGGCCTGCTCGACGCTCTGCAACTTGAGCAGCGCGAGGGCTGAGCTGCGCGGCGGCGCAAACAGCTTCAGCACCGCCGCGGTGACAATGCCAAGCGTTCCTTCCGCGCCGATGAAGAGCTGCTTGAGAGCGTAGCCCGTATTGTCCTTGCGCAGTGCGCGCAGGCCGTTGAAGATGCGTCCGTCCGGCAGCACCACTTCCAGCCCGAGCACCAGATCCCGCATCGGTCCGTACCGCAGCACCGCCGTGCCGCCGGCATTGGTCGAGATGTTGCCGCCGATCTGGCAGGAGCCCTCGGCCCCGAGGCTCAACGGAAAGTAACGGTCTGCCGCCGTGGCCGCGGCTTGCACTTCGGCGAGGATGCAGCCGGCCTCCACCGTGATGGTATTGGCAAGCGGGCTCACGTCGCGCACGCGCCGCATACGGTCGAGGCGGATCACGACATTGAACGCGCCGTCATTCGGCGTCGCGGCGCCGCACATCCCGGTGTTGCCGCCTTGCGGGACGATCGCCAGCCGCCTTTCGGCACAATATCGGACGACCGCCGCAACCTCGGCCGTCGAGCCGGGCTTCACTACCGCAACGGCGCGACCGCGATAGCGTCCGCGCCAGTCCACCACATAGGGCTCCTGATCGCCGCCGGAGTCGATGACGTGATTGGCGCCGACGATATCAACCAATCCAGCAAGAATATCCTGGGTGGATTCGGACATCAGGTCGCCTCGTCACCTACCTGTATTAGACGCTCGCGGCGACAAACGCGCCGGCGTCGGCAAGCAGCTCCTTCACCTGCGAAGGCGGCAGCGACTCCAGCGGCGGCCGGAGGCGTTGCCATCCGGCATGGCCGGTACGCTCAGCGACCAGGGCCTTCAGCGAAGCCATCTGCGGAAAACGCGAGACAAGTTCTCGCGCCTTCACAATGCGCGCCTGCGCGGCCGCAAGCGCGGCGTCATCGTCACTGTCGCGGAAATGCTTGTAGATGTAGGCGAGATCGCGCGCCACGAGATTGGAGGTCGCGGTGATACATCCCGCGCCGCCCTTGCGTAGCAGCGGAAGCAGCAGCGGATCTGCACCGACCAACACTGCAAAGCTCGGGAAGCGCTCGACCATCGCGGTCATATTGGCGAAGTCGCCGGAGGAATCCTTGATGCCGATGAAGGTCGCCGGATAGGCCGCGCGCAGCCGCTCGATCAGCGCATGCGAGATCGGCTGCGCCGACATCTGAGGAATATGATAGAGCACGATTCTGAGCCGCGCATCGCCGAGCCGCTGCACGACTTCGCTGTAGGACGCATAGACGCCATCATCGGTGACGCCCTTGTAATAGAATGGCGGCAGCATCACCACGGTATCGACGCCGACGGACAGCGCGTGACGTGTCAGCGCTATCGTTTCGCTGAGCGCCGCGACGCCGGTTCCGGGCAGCAGCCGGTTCGGCGCGATGCCGTCCCGCACGACCGCCTCAAGCAGCGCGGTGCGTTCGGCGGCCGAGAAGGAGTTGGCCTCGCCGGTGGTGCCAAGCAGCGCGATGCCATCGCAGCCCTCGCTCAGGAGGTAGCGGCAATGCGCGACGAAACGCGCATGATCGGGGGCGAGCTCGGCGTCGAGCGGCGTCAGCGCAGCACTGAACACGCCATGAGGACGCAGGGACGACGTTGACAAATTTCCTCCGATCGCCGAAAAGGCATTGTTCGGAATGCGAACATTTGTTGTTGTTTGATACCACCTTCCTAGGACCGTGCCTGCGCCGCGTCAAGGGCCGCCGGCCGTCGTTATTGCGAGCAGGCATTGAGATGGCCAAGGCACCCAAAGCACCCGCCAAGCGCGCGTCACCCGCGCCGCCGAAGAATCCCAAGAACTACGTTGCATCCGTCGGCAAGGCCTTCGCGGTGCTGCAGAGCTTTTCCAGCGAGGCCTATGAATTGACGCTCAGCGAGATTGCCGCGCGCGCCAGTCTCGATCGCGGAACGGCGTTCCGCCTGATCCAGACGCTGATTGAACTCGGCTATCTCCAAAACATTCCGCAGAGCCGCCGGTTCCGGCTCGGCGTCGCCTGTCTCGATCTCGGTTACACGGTGCTATCGGGCGGAACGCTGCGCGCTTTGGCCGAGCCGTTGCTGCGCGACCTCGTGCCGTCAGCGAGCGACGCGGCGTCGCTCGGCGCGCTCGACGGCGGCGACGTGATCTATCTGGCGCGCGTCGGCACCGGCCTCGACCGGCACAAGATGGACCGCCGGCCTGGCACGCGAATTCCGGCTTACAGTGCAGCCCTCGGCCATATCATGTTGGCGCATCTGCCGCGCGACGAGCAAATCCGCCGGCTGGAATTACGGCCGCGCATCAAATTGTCGGAGCGAACGCTGACAGACCTCGATGCCCTGCTCGACCGGCTCGACCTGGTCAGGCAACAGGGCTACGCGGTCTCCGACGGCGAAAACGCCTACGGTCTCCGCACGCTGGCCGCGCCGATCTTCGGCGCGCAAGGTTCGGTGACTGCCGGTCTGAGCGTGACGGTCGATGCGACGCGCATGGATATGGCCGCCTTCCGCGACCAGGCCCTGCCCGAACTGATGCGTGTCGCTGCTGTCGTGCAGGAGCTCGCGATCAAGGCTGGCCTGTCGCACCAGGGCGCGTACTCATAAATCGAGCTTGATTGGTGCGGGCTTGACCAATGACCGTTATGCCCCGGTAGCGACCAAACTCCGCATCGCAGCGAAAATGACGCGATGTGCTAGCACGCGACATACCTCCTCTTCCTATGGCCTGCTTGCCCAGGATCCTGCGTCCGCGGGCGCTGCGCCAACCCCCGGCTGACTTAGGGATCCACCAATCGACGCGCGCCTGAGGCACGTTTTACAAGGCTTCAGCGATACGGGCGCCCGGCCGGGCCCTCGCCTGCAGGCGGGACACCGCCTCGGCCAGCGGAACATCGGCCTGTGAGCCGTCGCGCTCGCGCAGGCTCACCCGACCCTCGCTCATCTCGCGCCCGCCGACGATGGCCATCACCGGCACCGCCATTTCATGCGCCGCTACGATGCGCCGCGAAAGGGTATCGGCGCCGTCATAGGCAACGGCGCGGATTCCGGCATCCTCGAACGCCGCCAGCACGTCCGCGCCGTATCCGGCGTGGTCTTTCGAGATCGGCGCGACCGCGACCTGGTCCGGCGACAGCCAGAACGGAAGCACGCCGCCATGGTGCTCGAGCAGGATCGCGATCATGCGACCGAGCGATCCGAAGATGGCGTGGTGGATCATCAGGGGCCTCGCGCGGCTGCCGTCGGGAGCGACGTAGGACGCCTCAAGCCGCTGCGGCAGTACGCCGTCGAGCTGCACTGTGCCGCACTGCCAGGATCGTCCCAGCCGGTCGCGCAGCGCGAATTCCAGCTTCGGTCCGTAGAACGCACCTTCGCCGGGATTGATTTGAGGCGCGAGGCCGCATTGCCGCGCGGCATCGCCGAGCTTCGCCTCCGACCAGTCCCACGTCGCGTCGTCGCCGGCGCGCACCGCCGGCCGCGTCGCCAGCGCCACCTCGTAGTCGGGAAAGCCGAGGTCGCGATAGACCTCGTCCAGCAGGGCGATGAAGCACGCGACTTCGCCCTCCACGTCCTGCTCGCGGCAGAACACATGCGCGTCGTCCTGCTCGAAGGCGCGCGTCCGCATGATGCCGTGCAGCGAACCGGAAGGCTCATTGCGGTGGCAAGCGCCGAACTCGGCATAGCGGATCGGAAGCTCCCGCCACGAGCGCAGGCCCTTGTTGAAGATCTGTACGTGGCACGGGCACGACATCGGCTTCAGCGCCATCGCGTGCTCGCCGTCGTCGACCCGGAACATGTGCTCGCCGAACTTGTCCCAGTGGCCGCTGCGGCCCCAGAACTCCTTTGGCAGCAGCTGCGGCGTCCGGACCTCGGCATAGCCGGCGCGGCGCATCTTGCGCCGGAGATAGTCCTCCAGCACCCGATAGACCGCGTAGCCGCGCGGATGCCAGAACACCATGCCCGGCGCATCTTCCTGAAGATGCCAGAGCTTGAACTGCACACCGAGATTTCTGTGGTCGAGATCGTCCATAGCTGTAATCCTTGCGAGGGGAAAAAGCGCGGACGAAGACCATCAAAAACCAGAAAAGGCCCCGTCCGTCGCCGGCGGGGCCTTTTCTGGGTGAAGTACGCTTGTCTCTAGCGCGTGCAACCAGCAGGCGATCCGCCGTAAGCGGTCGCGGTGGTGGTCAATGCGGCTGAGAGAAGCTTATTCATGCTTTGTATATGGCGGGAAAACGCTCAGGCGTCAACGCCGCGCGCTTCGTCAGAGCGTCGCCGGCACCTGCCGCTGCGAAGTCGCGCGCCCGGCGGTCTTGCGCCGCCATTTCTCCAGCGACAGCGGCAGCTCTTCGGCGGCCTCGACCCGGTTACGCCCGCCGCGCTTGGCCTGATAGAGCGCGGTGTCGGCCGCCGCCAGCAGCACTTCGAGCTCCGTGCCCGCCGGTCCGCCGGCGACGCCGATGCTGACCGTGGTATCGACCGGACCTTCCTCGCAGGCGATGTTGGACGCCTCGAACGCCTCGCGCACGCGCTCGGCCACGATCACGCCCTCTTCCAGCGGACACGCCAGCAACGCAGCGAACTCCTCGCCGCCGATCCGCCCCGACAGGTCGCTGATGCGCAAATTGCTGACCACGACGGTGGAGAACAATTTGAGGATCTCGTCCCCGGCGGGATGGCCGAAGCGGTCGTTGATGCTCTTGAAATGGTCGATATCGAAAATCATCACCGTCACCGGCCGCCCCGCGGCGGCCTCGCGTTCGATCACCCCGTTGCAGGCTTCCGAAAAGCCGCGGCGGTTCAGCATTCCGCTCAAGGGATCGACCGAAGCCGCGGTCTTGTGCACCGTTACGGCGCGGTCCGACACCAGCATGAAGATGACGAACACCGTGCCGATGGCATAAAGAATCAATTCGATCGAGAACGCCGTCACCCAGATGCTGCTGGTGAAGGTTTCATCATGCGGGCGCAGCAGACTTCCGAGCAGAATCGGCAGCGCCAGCACGCAACCATGCATCACGGGCACGACAATCGTCGGCCAGCGCTTGTGCATCGTCCGCCGTCGCTCGCTCCACAATTCGGAAGCCGTCAGTCCCGCATAGATCGCGACGATCGCCGCACCGACGATCAGCCGCATGGCGGGATTCAGTGATGGCACGGCCAGCGCCGTGCCGACCCAGACGATCGCGCCAAGCAACAGCCCCGGCAGATTGGGCTTGCGGCCGTGGAATACGCGCGAGGCGTTCCAGACCATGCCGCAGGCCACGAAGCCAAGCGCATGCAGCGCCAGCAACAGCGGCTCGCCGAGTTTGGCGCCGCCGATGGTCCAGATCGCCACCGACGATGCGCCAAGCAGATATGCCGTCCCCCACCATTTCAGGGCCGGGATGTTTTCCTGCTTGCCGAACAGCAGCAGCATGGCCCCGAGCATGCCTGCAACCATTGTGGCAAACAGATATAGCGTGGACGTATCGAACGACATGGGCTCACCCGAACGCGTGTGATGCAACTTGTTCGGCGCATACTGAAATGCAATTTCGCGCCATCGCATTGGGACACTAGGAGCGCCGTGTTCCAATTTCGTTTGTGCGGGTAAGCAAGTTTTCACGAAAATCCGTGGTAACCCATCACTAAATAGTAAGCAAAAAGGGCGCCGATCGGCGCCCTCTTTCGTCTGGTGAATGCAGCAATCGCTGCAAATTTTAGCGAAGCAATTAGCGCTTCGAGAACTGGAACGACTTGCGCGCTTTCGCCCGGCCGTACTTCTTGCGCTCCACGGTGCGGGAGTCGCGGGTCAGGAAGCCGCCCTTCTTCAGCACACCGCGCAGATCCGGCTCGAAGTTCGTCAGAGCCTTCGAGATGCCGTGACGCACGGCACCCGCCTGGCCCGACAGACCGCCGCCGGCGACCGTGCAGATGACGTCGTACTGGCCGGCGCGCGCGGCGGCGACCAGCGGCTGCTGGATCAGCATCCGCAGCACCGGACGGGCAAAATAGACCTCGACCTCACGGGTGTTGACCACGATCTTGCCGGCGCCCGGCTTGATCCAGACGCGGGCGACCGCGTCCTTGCGCTTGCCGGTGGCATAGGCGCGGCCGTATTTATCGACCTTCTTGACGTATTTCGGCGCTTCAGGAGCGGCCGTCTTCAGCGACGCCAACTGGTCGAGAGACTGCATGGTATCCGACATCTTATGCGGCCCTCATGTTCTTGCGGTTCATCGAAGCGATATCAACCTTCTCGGGCTGCTGGGCTTCATGCGGATGTTCGGCGCCGGGATAAACGCGCAGATTGCCCATCTGCACGCGACCGAGCGGACCACGCGGGATCATGCGCTCTATGGCCTTCTCGACCACGCGCTCGGGGAATCGACCCTCGAGGATCGACTTCGCGGTGCGTTCCTTGATGCCGCCGATGAAGCCGGTGTGCTTGTAGTAGACCTTGTTGTCGCGCTTGCGACCGGTCAGCACGACATGCGCCGCATTGATGATGACGACGTTGTCGCCGCAATCGACGTGGGGTGTGTAGGTCGGGAGGTGTTTGCCGCGCAGGCGCATGGCGACCAAAGTGGCGAGCCGGCCGACCACCAGACCCTTGGCGTCGATCAGCACCCACTTCTTCGTCACCTCGGCGGGCTTTGCCGAATAGGTTTTCATGTGAGGAATCCGTGAAAATGGAAATCGGCGCCAGATGCGCCGAACTGGGCGGTTTCTAGAGAACGGCGCGTTATCCGTCAACGCCGATGCTCATAAATTATCTTTGCAATAACAGCTACTTACAAATATGGTGCGATATTACCGCTCGAAACACTATTTGTTTGGAATGGAGTAGGTCGCCGTCACGTGAGCGATCGGATCGGGCGATGACCCCGACAACAGGTTGACCTCGCCGACCGCAAGCCGCTTGCCGAGTTTCAAGAGCTTCGCCGCCGCCAGCACATCCTGTCCGGGCTGGCCTTTACGCAGGAAATTGATGTTGAGATTGGTGGTCACTGCGAGGCCAACCGGGCCGATCGCCGAGAGCAGCACCACATACATCGCGAAATCGGCCATCGCCATCAGCGTCGGCCCCGACACCGTGCCGCCGGGGCGCAGCATGCGGTCGTCGAAGCGCCGGCGCAGCAGGCAGGTCTCGCCATCGGCGCTTTCGATGGTGACATCGCCATCGCTGAAGGCCTGCGGAAATTCCTCGCGGAGGAACTTCTCCAGCTCAGCTACGCTCATTTTCGCTGCCGCCATGCCACCCCCGCCCTCGATTAAGGGTGCCTGTTACATTAGGTTGTCATCAAAGCCCAAACAAAAATCTCGGAGTGGAAACCTCAGAAATGCCCGCCCAGACTGCTCGCGCGCCTACGTCACAACCTCCGATCCTGCTGCAGGAAAACGTCGGCAGCATCCGCCTGCTCACCCTCAACCGGCCGGCGGCGCGCAACAGCCTGTCGGAAGGCCTGATCGCCGAGCTGCACGGCGCGCTGAAGGAAATCCACGGCGACAACAGCGTGCGCGCGGTCGTCATCGCGGCCAATGGTCCGGCCTTCTCCGCGGGCCACGACATGAAGGAACTGACCGCGCGCCGCAGCGATGCCGATCGCGGCCGCGCCTATTTCGGGCAGATCATGAACGCCTGCAGCGCGATGATGCAGGCCGTGGTGCATCTGCCGAAGCCCGTCGTCGCCGCCGTGCAGGGCATCGCGACGGCCGCCGGCTGCCAGCTCGTGGCGAGCTGCGATCTCGCGGTTGCCTCCGAGGCCGCAGGCTTCGCCACCCCCGGCGTCGATATCGGCCTGTTCTGTTCGACGCCGATGGTGGCGCTGTCGCGCAACATCCCGCGCAAGCAGGCGATGGAGATGCTGCTCACGGGCGAGCCGATCTCGGCGGCGACGGCAAAGAATATCGGCCTCGTCAACCGTGTCGTCGCCGCCGGCACCGAACGCGATGCGGCGATCGCGCTGGCGCAGAAGGTCGCGCTCAAATCGGCCTACACGATCAAGCTCGGCAAGGAGGCGTTCTATCGCCAGGCCGAAATGAGCCTTGCCGACGCCTATCGCTATACGGCCGAGGTAATGACCGAGAACATGATGGCGCGCGACGCCGAGGAAGGCATCGGCGCCTTCATCGAGAAGCGCGAACCGAAATGGCAGGATAAGTGATTATCCGTCATTGCGAGCCAACGGGGCGCGCATTCGCGCGACCCGTTGGCTCGCAATGACGCAAGAGGATAGAATGAACCACGACAATTACGACGACAACTACATTCGCAGCATCCTCAACGGCGTGAAGTCGATCGCGATGGTCGGCGCCTCGCCCGTCAATGTGCGGCCGAGCTATTTCGCCTTCAAATATCTGGCGCAGCGCGGCTACGACATGATCCCGGTCAATCCGGGTCACGTCGGCAAAAACCTGCTCGGAAAACCCTTCGTCGCCTCGTTGTCGGATATCAGCCGTCCCGTCGACATGATCGACATCTTCCGCAATTCCAGCCACATCATGCCTGTCGTCGACGAGGCCCTGACACTATCGCCACCGCCGAAGGTGATCTGGATGCAGCTCGGCGCGCGCGACGACGCGGCCGCCGAGAAAGCCGAAGCCGCCGGCCTCAAGGTGGTGATGAACCGCTGCCCGAAGATCGAGTACGGCCGGCTGTCGTCGGAGATTTCATGGATGGGTGTCAATTCGCGCACGCTGAGCTCGAAGCGCGCGCCGATCCCGACGCAGGGCATGCGCCTGTCGCTGAACCGGACGAGCGTCGGCGGCGGCGCGACGGCGGCATCGGATCGCGCCGCAAAGAACAAAAGCGAGCCGACGTGACGCAATGAGAAACAATTATTTCGAAGACGCGACCTGACGAAGCAGTCCCGTTTCCAATTCATCAGATGTGAACGCCTCGCCTTGACGGCGGACACGCCTGCCATCAGCATCTTCAACGCATTTCGAGCAAGCCAAAGAACAGGACGTAAAGAATGACCGACCGTCTCCCGGGATTTTCGACCCTTGCCGTGCATGCCGGCGCGCAGCCCGATCCCACCACCGGGGCGCGGGTGACGCCGATCTATCAAACCACGTCCTTTGTATTCAACGATGCCGACCATGCCGCCTCGCTGTTCGGGCTGCAGGCGTTCGGCAACATCTATACCCGCATCGGCAACCCGACCACCGCCGTGCTGGAAGAGCGCATTGCGGCGCTGGAAGGCGGCACCGCGGCGCTTGCGGTCGCCTCGGGACACGCGGCGCAGGTCGTGGTGCTGCAGCAATTGCTGATGCCGGGCGACGAGTTCATCGCCGCGCGAAAACTCTATGGCGGCTCGATCAACCAGTTCACACATGCGTTCAAGAGTTTTGGCTGGAACGTGGCGTGGGCCGACCCTGATGATATCGGCAGTTTCGAGCGCGCGGTGACGCCGCGCACCAAGGCGATCTTCATCGAATCGATTGCCAATCCCGCCGGCAGCATCACCGACATCGAGGGAATCGCGGAAGTGGCCCGCAAGGCCGGCGTGCCGCTGATCGTCGACAACACGCTGGCGACGCCCTACCTGATTCGCCCGATCGACCACGGCGCCGACATCGTCGTGCACTCGCTGACGAAGTTTTTGGGCGGCCACGGCAATTCGCTCGGCGGCATCATCGTCGACGGCGGCACCTTCGACTGGTCGAAGGACAACAAATACCCGATGCTCAACGAGCCGCGGCCGGAATATCACGGCATCAGGATCCAGGAGACGTTTGGCAATTTCGCCTTCGCGATTGCCTGCCGCGTCCTGGGCTTGCGCGACCTCGGCCCGGCGATCTCGCCGTTCAACGCCTTCATGATCCTGACCGGCATCGAGACGCTGCCGCTGCGCATGCAGAAGCATTGCGAAAACGCCAAGGCGATCGCGGAATTTCTTGCCGGCCATTCCGCGGTGGCGACGGTGAACTATGCCGGCCTCGCCAGCGACAAGTACAACAAGCTCGCGCGCAAATACGCGCCAAAGGGCGCCGGGGCGGTGTTCACCTTCAGCCTGCGGGGCGGTTACGACGCCGGCGTCAACCTGGTGTCGAACCTGAAACTGTTCTCGCATCTGGCCAATGTCGGCGACACCCGTTCGCTGGTGATTCACCCGGCATCGACCACCCACAGCCAGCTCGACGACGCCGCCAAGGTGAAATCCGGCGCCGCGCCCGATGTCGTGCGGCTGTCGATCGGCATCGAGGACAAGGAAGATCTGATCGCGGATCTGGAGCAGGCGCTGAGCGCGTGAGGGCATTACCGTCATGGCCGGATTCGGCCATGACGGGCCTCGAAATCACAAGCCTCTCGTTAACGCTCATTCCGGCATAAAATGGCACTGAGCTGCCCTCGATGATTCGGAGCCAACGATGCTGCGCTGGATGATGCCGTTTCTGGTCGCGATTTTCGCGGTCGGAACCGCTGCGGCCGACGAGAGCCTCGGAGCCGCCAAGGCCGCCGATGACCCCACAGCAGTGAAGCCGGCCGACCCTCCTGCCGCCGCCAAGCCCGCCGAGAATCCGGCCGCGACGAAGCGCACCGAAAAAACTGCCGCCGGCAGGCGCGCCGCGGTCCGGGCCGTCCGCCAGTTGCCGCCCGGCCTGCCGCGCGACCATTACAATTATCGCACCACGGTTGCCCCGCCGGCGGCCCCCCTTTATGTGCGGCGCGGCCGTACCTTGGTGCTCGAAGAAGAGGTGCTCGTGCCGACCGGCATCAAGGCCTACGCGCCGCGCGTCTTCGGCACGCCGCTCTTGCCGGGATCATCGACACTGCCCGGTTACTACGGCACCAGTCATTCCTACAGTTATGATGGCCCCTATTATGGCGGCCCCTATGAGCCGTACTGGAACCGCCTGCCGTACGCTTGCGGCGTGTACGGATATTGCTAAACGCGCATTGGCCAAACAACGGAGACGGACGACCGACGTGGCAGGGGTACTGCGGAAAGCCAGCAAAACGGGCGCTGCCAATGCAACCACGGCGGACCTGGTCGCCGTCCTTGTTGCCGTTACCGACGGCGAGCCCAAGATCATGACCATCGCCAACGCCGGCGCGCTGCCAAGCGGCCCGTTCGAATTCGCGCACCGTTCGCTGCAGACGGGATTGCGGGCGTGGGTCGAGGCGCAGACCGGCCATCCGCTCGGCTATGTCGAGCAGCTCTACACGTTCGCCGATCGCGGACGCGCCGGCGATGCCAAGTCGCCGCATTCGATCTCGATCAGCTATCTGGGCCTGACCCGCGAGGACCAGGTCGGCCAGGGCTTTGAGGCGCATTGGTCCGGCTGGTACGAATATTTCCCCTGGGAGGATCAACGCTCCGGTCTTCCCGCCGCGCCGGCGAAGACGTTGGCATCCCGGCTGCGGGCGTGGTCGAAATCCGCAGCTACCGCCAGCCTGCAGCGCGAACGCTGGCAGCGCGTCGCCATCACGTTTGGCCTCGACGACCGCGAATGGAATGAGGAACTGGTGCTGCAGCGCTATGAGCTGCTCTACGAGGCCGGCCTGATCCCGGAAGCGGTTCGTGATGGGGCAGACGCCACCGCCGTCATTCCCGGCAGGCAAATGACGGGAGATCACCGCCGCATTCTCGCGACTGGCATCGCCCGACTGCGCGCCAAGATCAAATACCGCCCCGTGGTGTTCGAATTGATGCCGGCGGAATTCACCCTGCTGCAACTGCAACGCAGCGTTGAGGCGCTTGCAGGCCGGCTGGTGCACAAGCAGAATTTTCGTCGCCTGATCGAGCAGCAGCAACTCGTTGAGGAAACTGGCGCAATCGCTGCCGATACCGTCGGCCGCCCCGCCAAGCTGTTCCGGTTCCGCCATGGCGTGCTGGCGGAACGGGCGGTTGTCGGAACCAAGCTCCCGCTATCGCGCACTTGACATCGGTTATGCTCAGGATAAGTATAAGCCAAGATATACTCAAGGAGAGTATAAATGGCTAACCTCAGCTCCACCGCAATCGCGCGTTCCGCAGAGCTTTACGACCGGGTCAAACGGGTCATCCCGCCGCCTGAATGGGCCACCTTCGCCGAGGACGTCGACGCCATCCTCGCACTCAAGCGAAGCCGCAACGCCGTCGTCCTCGCGCACAACTACCAGACGCCTGAAATCTTCCACGGCGTCGCCGACATCGTGGGCGACAGCCTGCTGCTGGCGCGCGAAGCCACCAAGGTCGATGCCGACATCATCGTGCTGGCCGGCGTGCACTTCATGGCCGAGACGGCCAAGCTGTTGAACCCGGAAAAGACCGTGCTGATCCCGGATCTTGCGGCGGGCTGTTCGCTGGCGGACTCCATCACCGCGCAGGACGTGCGGCTGATGCGGCAGCGCTATCCCGGCGTCCCCGTCGTCACCTATGTGAACACCTCGTCGGCGGTGAAGGCGGAATCCGACATCTGCTGCACCTCGGGCAATGCGCTCAAGGTCGTGGAATCGCTCGGCGCCGAGCGCGTGATCATGCTGCCGGATGAATATCTCGCGCAAAACATCGCCGCGCAGACGAACGTGAAGATCATCGCATGGAAAGGCCATTGCGAGGTACACGAGCTGTTTACGGCGTCCGACGTCCGGGAACTGCGCGAAAGTCATCCTGACGTGACCATCCTGGCGCATCCGGAGTGCCCGCCCGAAGTGGTCGCGGAAGCCGACTTCTCCGGCTCGACGGCAGCGATGTCGGACTTCGTCGGCCAACAACGCCCGCCCCGGGTCGTTCTGCTGACGGAGTGCTCGATGAGCGACAACGTTTCCGTGCTCCACCCCGACGTGGAGTTCATCCGGCCCTGCAACCTGTGCCCGCACATGAAGCGGATCACGCTGAAGAACATTCGCCACGCGCTGGAAACCGGCCGGCACGAGGTGACGATCGATCCCGCCATCGCCGCGCCTGCCCGGCGTGCCGTCGAAAGGATGCTGGCGATATGAGCACGGAGATTTCAGCGCTCAACAACCGTCCCGTCATCATCGGCGGCGGTGCGGCCGGATTGATGACGGCGCTGCAGATGGCGCCGGAACCGGTGTTGCTGCTGTCGAAGGCGCCGCTTGGCGCGGAGGCGTCGAGCCTGTGGGCGCAGGGCGGACTTGCGGCGGCGATGGGCGGCGACGATGACCCTGCCCTGCACCTCGCCGATACGCTCGCCGCAGGCGCTGGCCTGTGCGATGAAGCCGTCGCGAGCCGGATCGTTCACGCGGCTCCTGCGGCCGTCGAACACCTCGCGAGACTTGGCGTCGCCTTCGACCGGCGGCCCGATGGCGGCTGGCGACTTGGCCTGGAGGCCGCGCACGGCCGCAACCGGATCGTGCACGCCACCGGCGACGGCACCGGGCGTGAAATCATGCGCGCCCTGATCGCAGCGGTGCGCCGCTGCCCGTCGATCACGCTGCTGGAAGGCGTCGAGGCACGCAGCCTGATCGTCGAGGACAATGCCATCAAGGGCGTACTCGCGGTGAACGCGCAGGGTCCGCTGGTGATCGACACCAGCCGTGTCGTGATCGCCACAGGTGGAATCGGCGGCCTGTTTTTGGACAGTACCAACCCAGCCGGTTGCTTCGGCCAGGGACTGGCGCTGGCGGCACGTGCTGGCGCACTGCTCTCCGATCTCGAGTTCATCCAGTTTCACCCGACTGCCTTCGACGGGCCGTCGCGTCCGATGCCGTTGGTCACCGAGGCCGTTCGCGGTGACGGCGCGATCCTGATCGACGATACTGGACATCGCTTCATGGCGGACCAGCCTGGTGCCGAGCTTGCGGCCCGCGACATCGTCGCGCGCGCGGTCTGGCGTCGCCGCGCGGAGGGACATCGCGTCTTCCTCGACGCGCGGAAGCATCCGGGAGCGGAATTTGCAAAACGCTATCCCGTCATTTCCGCCTTCTGCAAGATGGCCGGGATCGATCCCGCAACCGATCCGATTCCGGTGAGGCCGGCGGTGCACTACCACATGGGCGGGATATGCGTGGATATCGAGGGCCGCAGCACCGTGAACGGCCTGTGGGCCTGCGGCGAGGTCAGCCGCACCGGGCTGCATGGCGCCAACCGGCTCGCCAGCAATTCGCTGATGGAAGCGATCGTCTGCGCGCAATGGGTTGCGGAGAGTGTCCAGGGTGCGAGCCGCGGCCCGCTGAAAACGCGCGCTGCCAATGCGCCTCCACCCGCGTCCGATCCTTCGTCCGTGCGGCCGATACTGTCGCAAGGCCTCGGCGTACTCCGTGACCGGCATGGAATCGAACGTGCGATTCGCAGCCTCTATCCGATCGCCAGCGGCCACAGCGCGGCTTCCGATCCCGCGCTGGTGGGATTGATGATGGCAATCGCCGCCTGGCGGCGCGATGAAAGCCGCGGCGGGCATTACCGCAGCGACTTCCCCGACATCCTGCCCTCGGCCATGCCGTCTTCCATCTCGCTTGCGGACGCGCTCGACAGCGCTCGCGACATCGTTGAAACCGGATCTCTGTCTGTCGGGAGTGCCCAGCCGTGACACTTACGCCGCTTCTGCCTCTCATGTACGAGCCGCTGGTTCGAACCGCCCTGCTCGAAGACTTAGGCCGCGCCGGCGACATCACGGCGGATGCGATCGTCCCAGTCGACAGGCAAACCTCGCTGGTGTTGCGCGCGCGCCAGCCCGGTGTCGTGGCCGGGCTCGACATCGCGCGCTGTGCATTTCAGCTCGTGAATCCTGCCATCCAGCTCACCGTGGAGCGACCTGACGGCAGCGTGGTGGCGCCGGGAGATGTGATCGCCGCGATCGAGGGGCCGGCGCGCGGGCTGTTGACCGGCGAGCGGACAGCGCTGAATTTTCTCTGCCATCTCAGCGGCGTCGCCACCGCAACCGCCTCGCTGGTGTCGGCAGCGCAAGGCACCAAAGCGCGCATCGTCTGCACCCGCAAGACCACGCCCGGATTGCGCACGCTGGAAAAATACGCGGTCCGCGCCGGCGGCGGCAGCAACCACCGCTTCGGCCTCGACGATGCCATTTTGATCAAGGACAACCACATTGCGCTGGCCGGCGATGTCAGAACCGCGATCGAGCGCGCAAAGGCGCATGCCGGCCACCTCGTCAAGATCGAGGTCGAGGTCGATACGCTGTCGCAGCTCGAACAGGCCCTCGCGATCGGCGTGGATGCCGTCCTGCTCGACAACATGACGGTCGAGCAACTGCGGCAGGCAGTAGCGATGACGGACGGCCGGGCGATCACGGAAGCTTCCGGCCGCATCACCGTCGAGACTGCCAAAGCGATTGCCGCCACCGGCGTCGATCTGATTTCGGCCGGCTGGCTGACCCACAGCTCCGCCGCGCTCGATATCGGGCTCGATTATCTCGGACTCAATCGGCAGGCAGCGTAACGCGGCGGATCACTCGGCCGCGCGCATGGCAGCCTTGTCCTCGCGCATCAGGCGGTTGTTGCGCTGGACCACCGAATAGCTCGCCAACGCAAACAGGATCACCAGGCCCTGGATCGACAGCGCTTCCACGGAAGGATTGAGGCCGATCGCGCTCAGGAACGCCGAGCCCTTGGCCTCGGTGACCGTGATGATCGCCTGCTCCTGGAACTCCTGCACGGCCTCGCCGATGAACTTGATCGCCATCACGAACAGGAATGCCGAGGTGACGATGAACAGCGGTCGCAGCGGTAGCTTTCGCGCAATCATGTTGATGAAATAGAACAGCACGGCGAGGCCTACCGCCGCCGCGGCAAGGCCGGCGAACAGGCCCGCGCTCCAGCCGCCTTCGGTCTTGGCGAGCGCGTTGATGAACAAGACGGTCTCCGCGCCCTCGCGAAACACCGCAAAGAACGCCAGCGCGCCGACCGCCCACACCGTGTCCTGCGACAGGGCCTGATCGGCCTTGTGCGCGAGGTAATCCTGCCATCCACGAGGATCCTGCTTCACCATCAGCCAACCGCTGACGTAGAGCATCAGGGCGGCGGCAAGCAGAATGATAATGCCTTCCAGGACGTCGCTGTGGTCGCCCGAGTTCAGCACCGCAAACAACCAGGCCGCAACAAAGCTGGCCGCGACGGCGACGAGCGCGCCAGCATAAAGCGCCTGAATGCGATGACTGGCGCCGGCCTTGGTCAGATAGCCCGCAAGCGCTGCGATCACGAGCATGGCTTCGAGCCCCTCACGGAGCAGGATGACGGCGGCCTGGATGAATGCTGACGACATGAACGGAACCTTTGTTTTGGCTCGTTTTATCGCCCAAACGATTCAAGTAAAGCGGTCGCATGCCACATAAACGCGTCAAGGCGATAGCGCAGCGAGAAAGCCCTGAGAACTGGGCACTTCCAGCAATGTTGGCAGATTAGAATCTCTCAATTTCAGCCGGGTTGCCCAAGCGGCAGAACCAGTTTCTGCCGGTCCTGCCCGACACGCCGCGCAACCAGCCGTTCGGTCTGCAAGACTGCCAACGTCAGCACAACGATCGCGCCAGCCTGATGCGCCAGCGCCAGATCGATCGGCACCTGGTGCAGCAGCGTGAGGATGCCGAGCGCAGCCTGCAGAATGATCGCCGCCACCAGCGACCACGCGCCGACGGTGACAGCCGCGCCGGCCCGTGACCGCATGGCGTCGATGGCATGAAGCACCGCCAGGATCAGCAGCGCATAGGCAGTCATCCGATGTTCGAACTGCACGGTGAGTGTGTTGTCGAACAGATTGCGCCACCACGGCTCCTCGAACCAGAGCCGCGCCGCCGAAGGAATGAAGGCGCCGTCGATCTCTGGCCAGGTGTTGTACACCCTGCCCGCCCGCAGGCCCGCCACCAGCGCGCCGAAATAAAGCTGGACGAAAGTCAGGGCGAGCAGAGCCACCCCGGAGACCTTCAGCCGCAGGGGGACAACGGGCTGCGAGCGCGCGCTCATCCGCCGCAGCGTCCAGACGATCGAGGCAAAAATGATCAGGGCCAGCACCAGATGCGTCGCCAGCCGATACTGGGACACCTCGGTCCGTTGTGTGAGCCCCGACGCGACCATCCACCAGCCGACCGCACCCTGCAGCGCGCCGAGGGCAAAGATCAGCCACAGCCGCCGTTTCAGCTCCGTGCTCAACACGCCGCGCCAAAGGAAGTACAGGAACGGCAGCAGATAGACCGCGCCGATCACGCGCCCGAGCAGGCGGTGGCTCCATTCCCACCAGAAGATGGTCTTGAACTCCGCAAGGCTCATGCCGGCATTGAGTTCGCGGTATTGCGGGATGGCCTTGTAGCCCTCGAACGCCTGCGCCCATTGCGCCTCGTTGAGCGGCGGCAGCGTGCCGGTAACCGGCTTCCACTCGACAATCGACAATCCAGATTCCGTCAGCCGCGTGGCGCCGCCAACCAGCACCATGACCGCGATCAGCGCGGCGACCACGATCAGCCACCATCTGACGGCGCCGAGATGCGGGGCCTGCTGTGCGGAACTAGCGGTCATTAAACCCGTCTTGAAATCCGTCCTGGCCCGCCTTAAAGGCGCGCTTGATTGAACTGGCGCGCCCCTTATAGTCCGCCCCCTCCCGCGCGCAACCCGCCACGAGCCTCACATATCCGCCATGACGATACGCACCCGCAAATTCTTCGGAACCATCGCACTTCTGGTGCTGGTCGTGGTGTGGTCGCTATTGGGAATGACCATCGCCCAGACGCCATGGCTGGCCAATTCCGGCCTGCGGCAGGCGATCTTCTATGTCGTGGCGGGGCTCGGATGGGTGCTGCCGGCTATGCCGATTATCAGCTGGATGTCGCGGCCCGACCGCGCCGCCTAGATTAGACCCAATTGTCCCGGGTCGGCCTGACCGTAGGAAACATCATTCCCGACAGCATCACCCGCATCATGCGCAGCGAGCCCTGCCGCCCGTCCCAGGCAATCCGCGGCAGCGCGTGCAGATTGGTGTAGCCCTTGGCCTCGACGACTCCCGGGATCGTCGAGGCCGCGCTGGCAAAGCCCGCCTCCTGCGCCATCACGACATGCTCCCGACGCCAGGATTGCCGGTCGCCGAACGGATAGGCGAAATGGCTGACGGCGCAGCGCAAGGCGGCCTCCGCGACCGCCTTGCCCATGCTCATTTCGCGTTGCGCATCGGCCTCTTTCAGGTTGGACAGCGCGGGATAGTTCACCGTTGCGCTGCCGATCGTCACCAGCGGATCGGCAGCGAGCTTCGCCAGATCCTCCCAATCCATCGACGCAGCCCGCGTCAGCGCCGTGAGATCGACGGAGTAGCGCGTGCAGAGGTCATGGATCGCGAACGAAAGATCCTGCGGCGGCAGCGTCCGCATCCAGCTCGCCAGAAATTCGAAAGTATCATACTTGTCCAACGTGCTGCCGGTTGCGAAACGCCGTTCCTTGCGGTCAATCACCAGGCTGATGCGATCCTCCCGCGCGATCATGCCTTCCAGCGCGAGCCACCAGGCGTCGCCGAGCCCGTCCGGAAATGCGGTCGGCAGGTAGACGGTGAAGGGCACGCCGTGCTTCGACAGCACGGGATAGGCCTGCGTGATGACATCCTTGCAACCGCCGTCGAAAGTCAGGCAGGCAAATCGATTGGCCTTTGGCAGCGTGACCGCCCGCCGGCACACTTCGTCCATCGTGATCAGATCGAAGTTCCAGCGCTTCAGCGCACGAATCGTCCGGTCGAGAAATTGCGGCGTGATTTCGCGCCACCGGTTGGGCTGAAACGGGCGAGAATCGCGCGGGCGCACGCGCTCGAGCCGCAAAATGACGCCAGCGCCGCCGGTCTCCCGCTGCTTCAGTCTGAAGTGGCCGCTGAAATAGGCGAGCTCCATCCGGGCCCGCCGCCAAATTCCTATGTCCGACGCCAACGTGCCGCCCTCAACCATACGGTCGCGCGGCCCCCGCCGCGCACCGATTGCATTACCCTTTGTTGACATTTCCCTGCGAAGGTCGGCCAAAGCCGAAAATTGTAAACAATTTCATATAGCACGAGCTCTGCGATGACCATGGCTGCCGCGATTGAAGACCGGACGGCGGATGCAGATGCGTGGTCGAAGGCGAGCCGCATCGCCGGCATCGACATCGTTCACGACCTCGCCGCCGCGGAAGGCATCTGGCGCAACCTGGAAAGCGCGCAAACCTTCTTCACCCCGTATCAGCGGTTCGACTTCCTCAGCCCCTGGCAGCGGCAGGTCGGCGAGCGCGAAGGCCTTGTTCCGTTTATCGTGATCGCCTACGACGCGGAACGCCGTCCGCTGGCGTTGCTCCCGCTCGCGCTCAGGCACGCCTACGGCGCGCGTTGTGCCAGTTTCATGGGCGGCAAGCATTCCACCTTCAACATGGCGCTGTTCGACCGCGATTTTGCCGCAAGCGCAACGCAAGCCGATCTCGAAGGTTTGATCGCGGCGATCTCGCAGCGTTCCGAAGCCGACGTCCTCACACTGCATCAGCAACCACTTCGCTGGCGCGATCTGCCCAATCCGCTTGCCCTGCTGCCGCATCAGCCCTCCGCCAATGATTGCCCGCTATTGGTGATGGAGCCCGGTGCCGCGCCCGCGGCGCTGGTCAGCAACTCGTTCCGGCGCCGCCTCAAGGGCAAGGAACGCAAGCTGCAGTCCCTGCCCGGCTATCGCAGTCACGTGGCGTCGTCGGAGGCCGACATCACGCGGCTGCTCGACTGGTTCTTCCGCGTCAAGCCGCTGCGGATGGCTGAACAGAAGCTGCCCAACGTGTTCGCCGATCCCAGCATCGAGGATTTCATCCGCGGCGCCTGCACCGCGCCGCTCGCCGGCGGCAAGCACGCCATCGATATCCACGCGCTGGAATGCGACGAGGAAGTGATCGCAATCTTCGCCGGTGTCGCCGATGGCCATCGCTTCTCGATGATGTTCAATACCTACACGATGTCGGCGAATTCGAAATATAGCCCCGGCCTGATCCTGATGCGCGACATCATCGATCACTATGCCGGACAGGGTTATGGCGCGCTCGACCTTGGGATCGGATCGGACGATTACAAGCGGCTGTTCTGCAAGGACGACGAACCGATCTTCGACAGCTTCATCCCGCTCAGCCAGCGCGGCAAGCTTGCCGCCAGTGTCATGTCAGGCCTCAACCGCACCAAGCGGCTGGTGAAGCATAATCCGGCGCTGCTGGAGATGGCGCAAAAGCTGCGTAACGCGTTCAGCTAGATTCGTAGATCCGTAGGGTGGGCAAAGCGAAGCGTGCCCACCATTTCGAGATGACGGTGTAGATGGTGGGCACGGCGCTTTGCGCCTTTGCCCACCCTACAAGTTCCTTCAAGCCGCCACCACGCGCGGGCCCGGTTCGACTGCGTCCAACGCCTCGCACGGCTTGCTCAGCATCGTCACCTCGGAGAAGCCGACCGCCCTGAGCTGGTCGCACATCAGCGCACGCGCGTCCGGCGCCATCGACGCTTCGGGCACCACGACCGCCCGCGCCTGTGACGTCAGCAATTCGGCCGACAGATCGGAGGCCGCGCCGGCGTCCAGCAGTACATGGTCGTAGACCCGCAGCAGCGCGTCGATCGCGAGCGTCAACCGCGGCGACTGAAGCTGCGCCCGGTCGAAGCCGGGGCGTCCGGCGCTGACGAGATGAACACGCGACTGCCGATCCCTGGTGATGATCTGCGCAAACGACGCCTCGCCCTGCATCAGTTCGGCAAGCCCGGGCGCAACCGGATCGGTCGACATTGCGGGAATCATGGGCGAGGATGCGACGAGATCGACGACCACAATTTTCGCCTGCTGCGCCATCAGCCGCGCCAGCGTCAGCGCGGTCAGCGTGATGCTTTCGCTCGATGCCGTGCCGAGCACGGTGACCTTGCGCGCCGCGGAGCCTTCGCCAACCAGGACATCCGCCATTTGCTCGATTTCACCAATTTCCGCCGCGGTGTCCGTGTGAGGGCTGTCCACGCGCGGTTCATTCAACACCGGCTCGGAGGCGTGATCCACGTCAGCATTCACGTCAGCGAGGTCCGCCACCGGAAGCTCGGGCGCGATTGCCGGCGCACGCACCGGTTCCGGCGGAGCAGCCAAAATGATTTCGGGTACGATTCCGGGCGCGATTTCCCGCACGACTTCCGGCGAAACCGTACCAGCGGCCCGCGGCGCGGTCATGCGTAGCAATTCGCCGGTCGCAATCGCGCCGGAGGTGAGCAGCAAGGTCGCCAGCGTCGCGATCAGCACGATCGGAAGTTTCTTCGGATATGCCGGGGTGTTGGAGACGGTGGCGCGCGAGATGATGCGGCCATCGGCCGGTGCCGCCTCGATATTCTCGCGGGCGCTCGCCTCGCGGTATTTCGCCAGATAAGATTCGAGCAGATCGCGCTGGGCCTTGGCTTCGCGCTCGAGTGCGCGCAGTTGCACATCCTGGCCGTTGCTCGAGGACGCCTGCTTCTTCAACTGATCGAGGCTGTTCGTCAGGCCTTCGACCCGGCCGCCGGCGATGCGGGCATCGTTCTCCAGCGAGCGCGACACCTTGCCCGCCTCCTCGCGCAACTGACGATCGAGATCGGTGAGCTGCGCCTTCAACTCCTTGATGCGAGGATGGCCGCCGAGCAGCGTCGAGGATTGCTCGGCGAGTTGTGCGCGGAGCGTCACGCGCTGCTCGGACAGCCGGCGCACCAGTTCGGAATTGAGCACCTCGGAAGCTTCGATCGGCTTGCCGCTTTGAAGCATTTCCTTGATCAGCCGCGCCTTGGATTCGGCATCCGACTTCAGCGCGCGGGCGTTGTTCAACTGCGTGTTGAGCTCGCCCATCTGCTGGTTGGAGAGCGTCGTGTTGTTGGTACCGACAAACAGGCTGGACTTGGAGCGGAAATCCTCGACGCGGGATTCGGATTCGGCCACCTTCTTGCGCAGGCTTTCGATTTCACCCGACAGCCACTGGCCCGCCGATTTCGCCTGCTGCTGCCGCGCATCCTGCTGCAGCACCAGATAGCCTTCTGCGATCGAGTTGGCGACGCGCGCGGCAAGTTCGGGATCGCGCGACTGGAATTCGATGACGATGACGCGGGATTTGTCGACGGCGTAGGCCGTGAAGCGATCGTAATAGGCTTCCAGCACGCGTTCCTCAGGCGTCAGCGAGAGCGGATCGCGTCCGATGCCGATTAGGGCCAGCAATGACTTCAGCGGCGAAAACCCCTGCAGCACCGGATCGAATTCGGGGCGTTCGGCAAGCTTGTTCTTCTTGATGATCTCGCGGGCCAGATCGCGCGACTGCACGAGTTGTACCTGACTGGTCACGGCTTCGGGGTCGAGCGCACTGCGGTCCTCGTTGCGATCGCCGGTCGGACGCAGGAACACGTTCTCGCGGCCATCCACCAGGATGCGCGCCTCCGACTTGAACCGAGGGGTGATCATATTGACTGCAGCGAGCGACGCCACCAGCGCCAGCACCGTCGGGACGATGATCCAGCCCCGCTTGCGCATCAGCGCCCCGCCGAGCGCATGCAGATCGAGATCGCCGGATTCGGATGTAGCGACGTGCTTCGGAGCCGAAGGCGCAGGCCGTGCCATCGCCCGCTGCACCACCGGCTTGTCCTTGCCTGCACGCCAGAACGCCAAACGCATCGCACACCCCCGCGGACGTAACTGCTGGTCCACCCGAACCCGGCCGAGTACACTCCATTATGGTTGCCGCTGGGTTAATTTGCCCCATTTCGCGACCCGCAAACACGGGCTATTGGCACGCGGTCATTTTTTGTTAACCATCAAAGCCCTTAATCGGGCGGCAACTTTTTTCAGGACTCTAGTAATGCGAGGCGGACCCGCTCGAATCCCATGTCTGGTTGCTGCGCTCGTGCTCGTCGGCGAGCGCTGGTTCTGATCATGCCTCTCGTTGACGGTCAGCCGCTTCGTATCCTGCACGCCACGCGCGCGCCTGTCGGCGGCATTTTCCGCCATATCCTCGATCTCGCCAACGGCCAGGCCGACCGCGGCCATCACGTCGGCATCATCGCCGACAGCCTCACCGGCGGCGAACGCGCCGAGCAGGCGCTGGCGGAAATCGCTCCCAAGCTCAAGCTCGGCGTTCACCGCACAGCCATTCGCCGCGAGCCGTTACCGAGTGATCTTTTGGTGTGGGCCCGATTCCAGCGCATGATCCGCCAACTGAAGCCCGACGTGCTGCACGGTCACGGCGCCAAGGCCGGCGCCTTCATGCGTTTGCGGACCGCTTCCCGCGACCGGATCCGGGTCTACACGCCGCATGGTGGCTCGCTGCATTATCCGCTGGCGACGCTGAAGGGCAGCATCTATGCCCGTGTCGAACGCGCGCTGATGAACGATACCGACCTCTTCCTGTTCGAAAGCGCGTTCGCGCGCGACACCTATCAGCGCACCATCGGCATGCCGAAGGGACTGGTGCGCTGCGTGTTCAACGGCGTCACCGCCACTGAATTCGACGCGGTTGTGAAGGCCGAGGACGCCACCGACCTGATCTATGTCGGCGAGTTCCGGCATATCAAGGGCGCCGACCTCCTGATCGACGCGGTGGCACGGCTGCGCGCCGGCGGCCGTCCGGTGACGCTCACGCTCGCCGGCGACGGCGAGGAAAGCGAAAGCCTCAAGGCCCAGGTGGAACAGCTCGGCCTCGGCGACGCCGTGCGGTTCATCGGCCACGTCAAGGCGCGCTACGGCTTCTCCAAGGGCTCGCTGCTGGTGGTTCCCTCCCGCGGGGATTCAATGCCCTATGTCGTCATCGAGGCGGCGGCCGCAGGCATTCCGATGGTTGCCGCCAATATCGGCGGCATCCCCGAGATTTTCGGCGCGCATGGCGATGCCTTGTTCGCCCCCAGCAACGCTGCCGCCATGGCCGACGCGATCGAAACCGCGCTGAGAGATCCGGCCGCGGCGAAGGAGCGGGCCAAATCGCTGCGCGAACGAATCTTCCAGCATTTTTCGCAGAAGGCGATGGTCGAGGGCGTCTTTGCCGGCTACCGCGACGCGTTTGCCAATCGTTAACCCTTCCTTACCAACGTAACCGTTTCTTCCGATTTGTCCCGTAAGCCATAAGTGCGGGGAATTCCGCACCGGCAGGCACGTTCCCATGTGCATGCTCCAGAACGGACGTGGACCAGTGGAACCGATTAACGCACGCTCGATGTTCGACTCCGCGGCAACGGCCGCGATGACCGCCACCGCCGATCGGCCCCCGGTTGAACGGCGCCGCAGGCTTACCCCGGCCGCTATTGCCGTCAGCAACCAGAAAGTCGGCCGCGCCTATTCGCCGATTGTGATCGCAGGCGCGGTTCGCGTCATCGACTTCGCGATGCTGAGCGCGCTCGGCGTCGCCCTGTATTACGGGTATGTCGTCCCCCTCCGCGGCTTTTCCTGGGAATTTCTCGCGGCGATCTTCGGCGTAGCCGCAACCGCCGTGATCTGCTTCCAGGCCGCCGATATCTACCAGGTGCAGCTCTTCCGCGGTCATCTTCGCCAGATGACCCGGATGGCTTCATCCTGGGCGTTCGTGTTCCTGCTGTTCATCGGCGCATCCTTCATCGTCAAGCTCGGCAGCGAAATTTCGCGGCTCTGGCTCACGGCGTTTTTCTTCAGCGGCCTCGCGGTGCTGGTGACCGGGCGCGTGATCCTGCGCTCGTTGGTGCGTAGCTGGGCCCGCCAGGGCCGGCTCGATCGCCGCACCATCATCGTGGGAGCCGACCAGAACGGCGAAGAGCTCTTACAGGCGCTTAAGACCCAGGATGATTCCGATATCAAGGTGCTCGGCGTGTTCGACGACCGCAACGACGACCGCGCGATGGATACCTGCGCCGGCAGCCCCAAGCTCGGCAAGGTCGACGACATCGTCGAATTGGCGCGCCGCACCCGCATCGACCTCGTGCTGTTCGCGCTGCCGATCTCGGCCGAGACGCGCATTCTGGAGATGCTGAAGAAGCTGTGGGTGCTGCCGGTCGATATCCGGCTTTCGGCCCATACCAACAAGCTGCGCTTCCGTCCCCGCTCCTATTCCTATCTCGGCGAGGTACCCACCCTCGACGTGTTCGAAGCGCCGATCACCGACTGGGATCTGGTGATGAAGTGGCTATTCGACCACGTCGTCGGCCTCGTGATCCTGGTGCTGGCGCTGCCGGTGATGGGATTGGTTGCGCTTGCGGTCAAGCTCGACAGCCCCGGGCCGGTGCTATTCCGCCAGAAACGATTCGGCTTCAACAACGAGCGCATCGACGTGCTCAAGTTTCGCTCGATGTACCACCATCAGGCCGATCCGACCGCCTCCAAGGTCGTAACCAAAAATGATCCCCGCGTCACCCGCGTCGGGCGCTTCATCCGCAAGACCAGCCTCGACGAACTGCCGCAACTCTTCAACGTGGTGTTCAAGAGCAACCTCTCCCTGGTCGGCCCCCGCCCCCATGCTGTTCAAGGCAAGTTTCAGAGCCGGCTGTTCGACGAAGCCGTCGACGGCTATTTCGCGCGCCACCGCGTCAAGCCCGGGATCACCGGCTGGGCGCAGATCAACGGCTGGCGCGGCGAAGTCGATACCGACGAGAAGATCCAGAAGCGTGTCGAGTTCGATCTCTATTACATCGAGAACTGGTCGGTGCTGTTCGACCTCTACATTCTCTTGAATACGCCGCTGGCGCTGATGACCAAGAGCGAGAACGCGTATTGAGTTGAAAAGCCCGCACGTCATTGCGAGCGAAGCGAAGCAATCCATAGCGCAACGCTGGGAAAAATGGATTGCTTCGCTGCGCTCGCAATGACGGAAGTAGTGGCTGCATTGTTCTGTTGCGTTGCGTGAGTGTGTAATGGCGTATGCGGCGACAGCCGGGGGATCGCTCCCATCGACGATGGCCGCGCCCGGCGTGCTCGCCTTGCAGCGCGCGATGGTGTGGCTGGTCGGCGCGTCCGGCGCCATCGTTTTCATCGAACCCAGCCCTTACGAATTGGCCACGCTTGCAGCCTGTGTGATCTTCTTCGCGACGGGGTTACGGATGCGGCTGGTGTTTGTGCCGCTGCTATTGCTGCTGTTCCTGATCAATATCGGCTACAGCATCAGTGCGGTCGCCGTGATGGACCGGCCCAATGTGCCGAACTGGATCGCGACCTCCTGGTACATGGCGGTCACGGTCATCTTCTTCGCAATGGTCATCTCCGAGGACACCACCGCGCGGCTCGACATGCTCCGGCGCGGCCTCGTCGTCGGCGCATTGATCGCGGCGCTCGCCGGAATCGCTGGTTACTTCAATCTCGTCCCCGGCGGACGCGACCTGCTGACGCTGTACGACCGCGCCCGCGGCACCTTCAAGGACCCGAACGTATTCGGTGCGTTCCTGATCCTGCCGGCGCTGCTCGCGCTGCAAAGCGTCGTCTCGGACAAGTTCGGCAAATCGCTCCGCAGCGCGGTCGCGTTCGGCATCATATCGCTGGCGATCCTGCTGGCATTCTCACGCGCCGCGTGGGGCATGCTCGTCATTACCTCCGCCGTCATGCTGGCGCTGATGGTGCTGACCAGCCGATCGCAGTCGCAGCGCTCGCGCATCATCGTCATGGCGCTGGTTGTGGTGGTGCTCGCAGCCGCGCTGGTCGCGGTACTGCTGTCGTTCGATTCGATCTCGCAGCTGTTCAAGCAGCGCGCCAGTTTCGACCAGAGCTATGATGAGGGCCGTTTCGGCCGCTTCGGCCGGCATATCCTCGGTGCGGAGATGGCGCTCGGGCTGCCACTCGGCATCGGGCCGCTGCAATTCAACCGCTTCTTTCCGGAAGACACCCATAACTCCTATCTAAACGCGTTCATGTCGGGTGGCTGGCTCTCCGGCGTCTGCTATCCGGCGCTGATCTTCGTCACCGTGCTGACGAGCTTCCGCTACGTCTTTGTCCGCGTGCCCTGGCAGCCGACCTATCTGGCCATCTTCGCAGCTTTCCTCGGCACGGTCGGCGAGAGTTTCATCATCGATACCGACCACTGGCGGCACTTCTGGATGATGCTGGGCACAATGTGGGGCATGTTCGTCGCCGCCGAACGCTGGAAGGCCGGCGCCAATCCCGCGCTCATGGTGCCCGCGAAGGCTTCCTAGGTCCGCTTGCCCTTTTTGGCGGGCTTCTTCTTGGGCGCATCGACCATCGACTTGAGCTCTTCGGTCGCCGCCAGCAACGTCTCGTAGCCCTTCGTGGCAAATCCCACCAGCAGTCGCAGTTCGGCGTCTGAATAGGTCTCCCAGAGTTTGACCATGCCGCGCTGCATGTGTTCGTAGAAGCGCCCCACCCTGACGACGTTCTCCGGGATGGTCGCGATGAACACCTTGCGGCGATCGTCTGGATCGCGCTCGCGGCGGACCATGCCCGCCTTCTCCAGCCGATCGACGACGCCGGTGATGGCCCCAGTGGTCAGCCCTGTGACCTCCGCCAGCCGCCCTGCGGTCACCCGGCCTTCCAGATTGAGAAAGTCGAGACATTCAAGGTCGGAGCCCGAAATCCCGACGGTATTGGCCACCGTTTGCCCAAAGATCGTCCCCTGCGCGGACCCGCGCCGCAGCGCGTTCTCGAGTTCCTGCATCAGCGCAGCCCGCGCCTTCGCTCTTGACAAGCCAACCTCAATATCTTAGTCGATATACATCTTAGTTACTAAGATAATTAGCAACTATACATTCCTACCACCTCGCGGGCGCATGGAGCAAGGCATGAGCGGACGACCGAAAGCGCTGGTCATCGGTGGCGGCATCGCTGGTCCCGTGACGGCAATCTTCCTGAAGAGGGCAGGCATCGATGCCGAACTATTCGAAGCCTGGCCCTACTCGACCGGGATCGGCGGCGGCCTGCAGATCGCACCTAACGGCATGCATGTGCTGGCCGAGATCGGCTTGGCCGACGAGATGATCCGGCGCGGATCGATCGCAGAATCCTTCGATTTCCATTCACAATCCGGCGCGCGCCTCGGCTCCATGAACCAGAATATGCGGCAGCGTTTCGGCCAACCCGCGGTGAACATGTGCCGCGCAACCCTGAACGAGGCGCTCATCGACAGGGCCTGGTGCGAGAGCGTCGAGCTGCGGTTCGAGAAACGGCTGGTCTCTATCGAGGACCGCGCCGACAAGCCCGTCGTCGCGCATTTCGCCGACGGCTCCTTTGCCGAGGGTGATTTCGTGATCGGCGCTGATGGCGTGCATTCCGCGGTGCGTGCCCATGTGATCCCGGATGGCCCAAAGCCGTTCGACACCGGTCTGATCGGCTTCGGCGGCTTCGTGCCGAGATCGTTGCTCGACGATGTGCCGACCGGCCAACGCGTGGTGACGACGTTCGGACAAAGCGGCTTCTTCGGCTATGGCCTTTGCAGCTCCGATGAAAACGATGGCGTGATGTGGTGGAGCACGCAGCCTTCGCACGGCACCGACGCAGCAACCTTTCGCGCCATGAGTCTGGACGCGATCAAGCGGCATCTCCTCGACTTCCATAAGGGCTGGCACGATCCGATCCCGCGGATTCTGGAAGCGGCCGAGAATATCGTGGTGACGGCGACGCTCGATGTCGCGACCCTGCCGACCTGGTCGCTCCAGCGCACGCTTCTGATCGGCGATGCCGCGCACGCCACCAGCCCGCATGCCGGCCAGGGCGCTTCGCTGGCGCTCGAAGACGCCATGCGGCTCGGCCGCATGATGCAGGACCGGCAGGAGTTCGCGCTGACCTTCCAGAACTTCGAGGCCGAACGCCGTCCGCGCGCGGAACGTGTCGTCGCGCTCGCCCGCCGCAACGGCAACAGCAAGCGCGAGTTCAGCGCCACCGGCGCCTGGATCCGCGACCGCATGCTGAAGCTGCTGCTTCCACTCTCGGCCAAGGGAATGGACTGGATGTACGCTTATGATCCGCGTGCGGCGGAACCGTCGCGCCGGGCGGCGGCGTAACTGTGTAGGGTGGGCAAAGGCGCTTTTGCGCCGTGCCCACCATCTATCCACGATCGCTACCTCGAATGGTGGGCACGCTCCGCTTTGCCCACCCTACGATTCTGCGACTACTGCTCTACCGTGAACGTCAACCCGGCATGATCGACGAGACGCTTGATCAGCTTGTGCTGCATCGCCGCCCCCGGCGTCCAGATTCCCGCTGGCACGTCAGGCGCGTCGCGCAGCAGGCAGATCGCGCATTCCGAGATCATCTTTGACGTCGAGCCGTAGCCGGGATCGCGATCGCCCTTCACCGCCGCACGGACCTGACGGCCATCGGGGCCGATGGCGACGTAGAGCAGATCATAGAGGCCGTTCTCTCGCTCTTCCTTCGACGGCCCTTCGCCTGGCTTGGGCGCACCGGGACCGGTTTTTTCGCTGTTTGCAGCCATCACCAGCTTGGCGTTGGCTTCGCCCTTCTCACCAGCACCCGTCAGCACCATTTCGTCGTAGACGAACTCCTTCCCGTACGGAAAGCCCATCAGCATGTTCGAGCGATGGATGTTACGGGTGTTGATGAGCGCCATCATGAACGGCGCTGCCCAGGACTGCAGGTCTTCCTCGTAGGCCGGCTTGCTGCCCGGCGGCTGTTTCGGCCCCTTGAACCCGGGGGTCAGCGCGAACGGATCCTTGAGGGTCGCGACGAGGCTGAGATCCTTGGCGACCGCATCGAACGTCGCTTTGGCGCTCGCGGCGGTGCCGCCGGACAGGGTGCCGCGCATGTCGCGCACGCGTCCCTTGACGCGCAAAGCCGGCGTGCCGAACATCCGCTTGGCTTCCTCCTGCACAAAGAAGGCGCCTAGTTCGAACGGCACCGAGTCGAACCCGCACGAAAACACGATGCGCGCGCCGCTCGCTTTCGCTGCTGCTTCGTGCTTGTCGATCATCTCCCGCATCCACAGCGGCTCGCCGCAGAGATCGAAATAGTCGGTGCCCGAGGCCACGCAGGCCGCAAGCAGCTCGTTGCCGTAAAACTGATACGGGCCAACCGTGCTGATCACGGACTTCGTCTGATCCACCATCGCCTTCAGCGAAGCCGGATCGCTGGCATCGGCCACAAGGAGCGGCGTATCGGCAGGCGCGCCGATCGCGTCGCGGACGGAAGCGAGCTTGTCCTTGCTGCGGCCGGCCATAGCCCATTTCAGATTGGCGTCGCCCTTGTATTGCGCGGCGAGATATTCGGCGACGAGCTGGCCGGTGAAGCCGGTGGCGCCGTAGACGACGATGTCGAATTTCGACGAAGACATACTCGATTCCTTTTTCTCGTCATTGCCTACAACAAACGCGAAGCGTTTGTGCAAGAGAGCGCAGCGAAGCAATCCATTCTATCCCGACGTAGAGGCATGGATTGCTTCGCTTCGCTCGCAATGACGGCTTCGGCTGCAATTCGCAAGCCTATTTCTTCGCGTATGACACGCCCATGCCGGCGCGCACGTCCGCCTGGATACCATAGGGCGCGATCGGGTAACGCAGGCCGTTCTTTGCCAATTGCTTCATGCCGACAATGGCCTTGGCAAGATGCTCCGGCTTGAGCGCCATCAGCATCTCCTCATCGGGCACGCCGCCGTAGCGCCGCTCGGCAAAGCACGGCAGCGAGAGCGACGGCTCACCGGTCTTGAGCGCCCTGCCCCAGGAATCCGCGCACGCGGTCTCGCCGACAACGCCCCATTCGAATTTCTTGTAGCCGGTATATTGCAGGCCGTTGATGAGAATGATCATCTGCCCGGGCGTGGCGTAGACCAGACAAATATCCGGCGGATTGAGCCGGCCGCTGGTAAGCGGGCTCACCGCCATCGCCTGGTACCGACCGAAAGGCACGACATCGAGCGCCTCCTGACGCTTGCGCGCGTCCTCGGCCGTGCCATGCCAGACCCCGACATAGTTTTCGCCGGCGAGAAACTTTTCGTCCTGTGGCGCCAGCCCGATCACCGCGCGGCACTGCGCGCCGACGAGATCGTCACCGGTGATGCCGACGGTCCAGCCGAGCCGCGAGGCCATGCTGACGATCTGGTCGGTGGTATGCACCGCAGAGGGACGGCGGATCTTCGGGATCGCGGTCATCTCCTCGGCGCGGGCAAACATCTTGATACCGATCACGGTCGTCTTCAGGCGAAGCAGACTGTTCAGATCGGCCACCATGCCGGCCAAATCGAGCGCTTCCGGTGCCGTCTGCTGTTGCATGGCGTAACCTCCCAAATCGGCGCGCTGAACAGCGCCTTGCCTGATTGTAACCCGGCTCGATGGGGGTTGCGACCTCTTACTTCGGCGCCGGACCCGGCACCAACTCGTCGATCTTGCCGGTGAGCCGATATGCGATGAGGCCCATCCATTCGCGCAACGCAAGGTCGGTCCGTCCGAGCCCTTCGACGGCAACGTTTGAAAACGCCATCAGGTCATCGCGGCCGCCGACTCGCCAATCGACGGGATAGGGCTCTACCGCAAATCCCGCTTTTCGGAACAAGCCGACCGATCGCGGCATGTGAAAGGCCGAGGTCACCAGCAGCCATCGTTCGCCTTCTTTCGGCTTGACCAGCGCCTTGGAGAATTCGGCGTTCTCCTGCGTGTTGCGCGATTGCCGTTCCATGATCAGCCGCGATTTGTCGACGCCGAGGCTTTCGAAGATAGCGCCGGCGAAATCGGCTTCCCTGGCATCGTTCGAGACGAGGTTCGCGCTACCGCCGGAAAAAACCACGCGCGCGTTCGGATATCGCCTCGCCAGCGCGGCGGCAACAATGATCCGGTCCGGCGCGCCTCGAACCACCGGCGTTCCATGCGCCACGGAGAGATCGGCTTCGATCGACGCCCCCAGCACGATGATGCCATCAGGCGCACCGCGCGCGGCGTCCCATGACGGAAAGCGCTGCTCCAGGGGATACAGCAAAGCTTTTCCGATTGGCGACAGCCCACAGATCACGAGAAGCAGCACGGCCGCTATCACGAGCTTGCGGCCGAGTGATGCAAAGCGCGTCACCATCAGAATGGCGCCGACGAACCCGACAGCGATCAGGAAATTCGTCGGCAACAGCAGGTAGCCGATCGTTTTGGACAGGACAAAAAACAAGGGAAGCCTCTGACAATGTCTGGTACAGCGTCATACGACGCCATTGCAGCAACCAAAAGCCTCCTCATGCCCCATCATCACCTGCATTCCAGCCCCGAAACCTGCCACTGGGGCTTCTTCGAAGCGAAATTGAAGCCGGTCCTGACCATCGCCAGCGGCGATGAGGTCACCATCGACACCGTGACCGGCGGTCCGGACGTCGTGCCTGACCGAGCCAAGTTTCACATACCTCCCGAGCTTGCCGACATTCACGCGCGGAGCGAGCGCATGGTGCCAGGCCACATTCTCACCGGCCCTGTTGCTGTGGCCGGCGCCGAGCCCGGCGACGTGCTGGAGGTCGACATTCTCGACGTGCAGCTCCGGCAGGACTGGGGCTACAATCTGATCCGCCCGCTATCGGGTACCCTGCCCGACGATTTTCACGAGACGCGGATCCTGAACATTCCGCTCGATCGTGAACGCATGGTGGGCCGGATGCCATGGGGCCTCGATCTGCCGCTTAAGCCGTTCTTCGGCGTGATGGGCGTGGCGCCGCCGCCCGCCTGGGGCCGCATTACCTCGCTGATCCCGCGAGCGATGGGCGGCAACCTCGACAACAAGGAACTGGGCGCCGGCGGCAAACTGTATCTGCCGGTGTTCGTGCCGGGCGCGCTGTTCTCCTGTGGCGACGGCCACGGTGTGCAGGGCGATGGCGAAGTCTGCGTCACCGCAATCGAGACCGCGCTGCAGGGCCGCTTCCGCCTGACCTTGCGCAAGGACCTGCAGCTCACCTATCCGCGCGCGGAAACGCCTGATCATTACATGACGATGGCGATGGATCCCGATCTCGATCAATGCGTGGTGCGCGCGTTGCGCGACATGATCGCGTTGCTGGGCGAAAAGCGCAATTTGTCGCGTGAGGACGCCTACACACTTTGCAGCCTCGCCGCCGATTTGCGGGTGACGCAAACCGTCAACGGCTCCAAGGGCATTCACTGCATGATCGCGAAGACGGTCGTGCACGGCTGACGCCGTCTTTAAAACTCCGAACGCAACTGCAACCTGGCGTGAAAGACAACGCTGGTCTTTCCGACCAGTGCTGTTCCATTCACTTCCGCTGCGTTGGCGGAATAGGCGCCCGTAAAGCCGCAGGTGACTTCACGCCCGCCAAACAGCGGCCGGCTGCCGACCGACTTCGTGTGCTCGTTGGTGATCAATTCGCCGCGCCATTTGCCGCGATCGGCGCGATAGGAGCCCGTGTAATAGAAATATGAGTCACCGCCGGCGATCTTCCCGTCGTGCAGCACGATCACGCCGTTGGCGCGGCCGTGCCCGCCGTCCGTCATCTCGATCTGAATGGTGTAGAGACCGTTCGTTACCGTCATTGCGCCCCTTGCCATCGTCCAGGGACATCATCGGCATTCCCGGTAGCGCGAGGCAATCAAGAAATGGACGCGCGGCTGGATCGTTTCGCCGCGCCCGCGAGCGCTGCCGAGCCCCAGCGGGGGCTCCGTTCAACCGGCGCGCAGCCAGTCCACAGACCCAGCCCCGGATTTTTAACCGCTTTTTCAAATGGATAGGAAGCTATCCACAAGCCGTTTGACTCATGTGTGCAAAACTAAATAGAGTCGAAATAGTAACTTTTCAGTACATCGTTTAAAAGTTAGCGTTCTCCATGGCTACAGAAAAAGCCGAAACCGACCGCGTTCCCGTTACGTTGGCGCTCTCGACCATCAATTATCTCGAAAGACTGGTGAGACAGGGCACCCACGGCACCAGCGTTCCCGGCGTCGCAAGGACTTTGATCGAGGAAGGCATTCGGCTCGCCATCAAGGACGGGCTGCTTGCGATCCGCGACAACGGAAAGGCGTCCTGACGGGAGTTTTCGGAACGCGGCGGTTCACACAGAATGTGGAACCGAGAAACATGCTTACGCATCTACCGACCTGGACTACCGATCGCGTCGAACTCCTGAAGAGCCATTTTGAGGCCGGCCTGACCTGCCGCGAGATCGCAGCCAGCATCGGCGTCAGCCGCAACGCGGTGATCGGCAAACTTGCCCGCCTCCAGTTGACACGCGGCCCGGCCCGTGCCGAACCGCGCCCGGCCAAGGCCGCCCGAGAGCGCTCCAGGAAATCCATTCCCAGGCTGCAGTATCAGATCCTGCAGGCCGTCTACGAAAACGCGCAGCCGCTCCAGGAAGAGCCGATCGCAAGCGACTATCGCTGCTCGCTGTTCGAACTCAGCGACAAACGGTGCCGCTGGCCGATCAGCACGCCCGGCGCCGAGGATTTCTGCTTTTGCGGCAACACGCCGGTTGAAGGCATGCCCTATTGCTCGGGCCACCACCGCCTCGCCTATCGTCCGGGCTCGCGCCAGCGCGTCGTGCGCGGACAAGCCAACCGGTTCGCGTGAAGAAAACGCTTTAACACAAAGAGAAGCTGTCGGTTCTGATTCCATCAGAACCGACAGGTCCTAGCCGAGCCGCCAGCCGACCTCCTCCGTAAAGCTCTTGTAGAACTCCGGCGTGTAGGCCTTTTCCGGGGCCTGCCGCACCCGCTCGTCGAGCTTGTGGGCGTCGTCGCCGACGAGAATCCGCCAGCGCTCGGCCTTGACGCCGTCGAGGATGATCTTTGCCGCGGCCGCCGCCGTGGTGGGTGCTTCCTCGCGGAAAGTACGCGCGCGGTCGAGCGCGATCTGCTGGATATCGGCGTCCGACATCGGCGCGGTGTCGATGCCCATGCCCTTCAGGCGCTGCCGCGTCGCCAGGATTTCATTAGGGCTCAACTCCTCGGATTCCGATCCGCTCTGGATCTTGCGCGAGTTGGAAACGATCGACGTGCCGATATGCCCGGGCATCACGACGGAGCATTTGATGTGCGGCGCGTTGAGCCGCAGATCCGTCATCAGCGCTTCGGTAAACCCTTTCACCGCGAACTTGGCGGCGCTGTAGGCAGTGTGCGACGCGCCCAATCCCACGGACGCCCAGAAGCCGTTGACGCTCGATGTGTTGACGATATGGGCCTCGTCCGCCTTCATCATCAGCGGCAGGAAGGTACGAACGCCGAGATAGACGCCGCCCCAGCAGATGTTGAAGGTGCGCTCCCATTGCTCGCGCGTGTTGGTGAACAGGCTGCCGCCGCCGCCGATGCCGGCGTTGTTGAACAGTAGATGGATCTTGTCGGTCGCCTGCTGCTCGATCAACTCATCGCGAAAACGCTGGAGATGAGCCTCGATCGAGACATCGGCGACATGCGTGGTGACGCGCAGCCCCTGCGGCAGCTTTTCCGCCTCGCACATGCGCTTGGTCTCGGCCATCGCTTCCAGGGAAACGTCACACATCGCGACATTGCAGCCTTCGGCCACGAGTTGGCGCGCGAGTTCGCGGCCCATTCCCGTGCCGCCCCCGGTGATCACGGCAAACTTTCCGGCAAAATCCTTCATTGAGATCGTTACCTCGGTTTTCGATTTTTGAGTTCGGGCCCTCATGGCAATGGAGCCCGTGCGAACAGGACAGTAGCAGGTGGGAATCGCGGGTAAAGCGCAGCGACGTTTCGTCCGGCGGAATTACTCCGCCGCTTCGGTTTGACGGTTCGACGCGCTCAGTGCTTCCAGCGCCTTCCGGATGGCGGCCTGTTGCGCGGGCGATGCTTCCGGCATCGGTGCGCGAGAGAATGTCGTAGGCAGGCCCTGCAGCGACTGTGCGTAGCGCGTGCACGCCGGCAGATTGTCGGAGACGATGGCGTTCCACAGCGTCAGCAGCTTCTGGTGCAGCTCCAGCGCGCGAACATGGTTTCCCGCCTTGACCGCGTTCCAGAGTTCGACGGAAGCATGCGGCGCGGCGCTGAGGATCGCCGCGATCGATCCATGCGCGCCGAGCGCGTAGGACGGATACATCAGCGCATCGACGGCGCTGTAGATCAATTTGTCCGGCGCCATCATCATGAGATCGGCAAACAGTTTCAAATCGCCCGCGCTCTGCTTGACACCGATGACCAGCGGCACCTCGTTCATGATCCGCGTCAACAGCGCCGGTGAGAGATAGGACCACGGCACCACATTGTAGATGACGATGGGCATGCCGGTTTCGTCGGCCATGCAGCGGAAGTGATCGACCATCGCCTGCTCGTCCGGCTTGAACAGGTAATGCACCGGCGTCACCTGCAACGCGGCGACATTCATGTCGCGCACCAGCTTGCCGCGGCGGATCGCGTCGCGGGTGGAATCGACGATGATGCCGGCAATCACGGGCGCGCGCCCTTTCGCGGCTTCCACCGTCGCCGCCACCAGGTCGCGATACTCTTCGTGGTCGAGCGTATGTCCCTCGCCGGTCGAGCCGCCGGCCGCCATGCCGTGGCTGCCGGCACCGATCAGCCAGTCGACCTGGGCTGCAACCTGTTTGAGGTCGATCTCGCCGTCTTTCCGGAACGGCGTGGTCATCGGCGGTATCACGCCGGTGGGACGTGCTTTCATGGGCTGGCCCTCGCGTTTCCATCCGCTGTATGCGGGTGTATCCCCTTGGTTCACAGAACAAGTGCAACACCTGCTATGGTGTTGTTGCGATGGGACAATGTTATTGCCAGCTCAGCCTTGAAGAGCGGATCGAGATTTATCG
>NZ_JADPJL010000015.1 GCF_023073415.1 Bradyrhizobium sp. 190
CGCACCAGAAGTACCTAAAAGGGACTTGTTCCGGTCAGAGAGGGCGGTTTCCGCACCAGAAGTACCTAAAAGGGACTTGTTCCGGTCAGAGAGGGCGGTTTCCGCACCAGAAGTACCTAAAAGGGACTTGTTCCGGTCAGAGAGGGCGGTTTCCGCACCAGAAGTACCTAAAAGGGACTTGCTCCGGTCAGAGAGGGCGGTTTCCGCACCAGAAGTACCTAAAAGGGACTTGTTCCGGTCAGAGAGGGCGGTTTCCGCACCAGAAGTACCTAAAAGGGACTTGTTCCGGTCAGAGAGGGCAGTTTTCGCACCAGAAGTACCTAAAAGGGACTTGCTCGGTCCAGAGAGGGCAGTTTTCGCACCAGAAGTACCTAAAAGGGACTTGCTCGGTCCAAAGAGGGCGGTTTTCGCACCAGAAGTACCTAAAAGGGACTTGTTCCGGTCAGAGAGGGCGGTTTCCGCACCAGAAGTACCTAAAAGGGACTTGTTCCGGTCAGAGAGGGCGGTTTCCGCACCAGAAGTACCTAAAAGGGACTTGCTCCGGTCAGAGAGGGCGGTTTCCGCACCAGAAGTACCTAAAAGGGACTTGTTCCGGTCAGAGAGGGCGGTTTCCGCACCAGAAGTACCTAAAAGGGACTTGTTCCGGTCAGAGAGGGCGGTTTCCGCACCAGAAGTACCTAAAAGGGACTTGTTCCGGTCAGAGAGGGCAGTTTTCGCACCAGAAGTACCTAAAAGGGACTTGCTCGGTCCAGAGAGGGCAGTTTTCGCACCAGAAGTACCTAAAAGGGACTTGCTCGGTCCAAAGAGGGCGGTTTTCGCACCAGAAGTACCTAAAAGGGACTTGTTCCGGTCAGAGAGGGCGGTTTCCGCACCAGAAGTACCTAAAAGGGACACGTTCCGGTCAGAGAGGGCGGT
>NZ_JADPJL010000086.1 GCF_023073415.1 Bradyrhizobium sp. 190
CCGCTCCCTTCCGGTCGGCAATCTAGCGCCGGCCCGTTTCTATGCCACAGGGGGAGCGCAGCGCCGCGCATAGTTTTTTAGAAGGAGCGCTCACCAAGGCGGGATTGCTGAGCGCAAAGCGATGATCGACCGTGGACATGATCTGTCGATCACCAAGCAGGCGGAAGTTTTGAAGATCAGCCGCGGCAGCGTTTATTATCTGCCGCGCCCGGTGTCGTCCGCCGACCTCGCGATCATGCGGCATCTGGATCGGCTGCACTTGGAGTTCCCCTTCGCCGGTTCGCGTATGTTGCGAGGCCTGCTGGCTTTGCAGGGGTGCAAGATCGGCCGCCGGCATGTGAAGACGCTGATGCGGCGGATGGGGATAGAGGCGCTCTATCGCCGTCCGCGCACCACCAAGCCCGAACCGGGGCACAAGATCCATCCGTATCTGCTGCGCGGTCTGGCGATCGAGCGGGCCAACCATGTGTGGGCGATGGATATCACCTACATCCCGATGGCACGTGGCTTCGTCTATCTCGCCGTGGTGCTCGACTGGTTCAGCCGCCGCGTGCTGTCATGGCGCGTATCGATTACCATGGAGGCGGCGTTCTGCGTCGAGACGCTGGAGGATGCGATGGCCCGTCAAGGCAAGCCTGAGATCTTCAACACCGACCAGGGCAGCCAGTTCACCGGGGCGGCCTTCACCGGCGTTCTCGCCAGCCACGGCATCGCGATCAGCATGGACGGTAAGGGCGCCTGGCGGGACAACGTGTTCGTCGAGCGGCTATGGCGCAGCGTCAAATTGCGTATTTCGCAAAAACGGGACAGCGGTTTCGCTAACTGAGGGACAGCAGTTTCGCTAATTCGCGGACAGCGTGGCGGCGCTGGCTTTTGGTTGCCTG
>NZ_JADPJL010000073.1 GCF_023073415.1 Bradyrhizobium sp. 190
TTCTAAATTAGGAGCCTTTTTTTGTTTTGTCCATGAAAAAGATACAGGTAGTTACAGAAATAGTAACTTCAGCAAAAGTTGTGATAGGTTTTATGCAACACTCATGCCTTTTGGGGACTTGCTCGGGCACTGGAGCTCCATATCGCCCGCACAAGTCCCTTTTGGGGACGTGCACGGCCCCCGGAGCTCCAATTCGCCGGCATAAGTCCCTTTTAGGGACGTGCACGGCTGCCGGAGCTCCATATCGCCGGCACAAGTCCCTTTTAGGGACTTGCACGGCTGCCGGAGCTCCATATCGCCGGCACAAGTCCCTTTTGGGGACTTGCTCGGGCACTGGAGCTCCATATCGCCCGCACAAGTCCCTTTTGGGGACGTGCACGGCGCCCGGAGCTCCAATTCGCCGGCATAAGTCCCTTTTAGGGACGTGCACGGCTGCCGGAGCTCCATATCGCCTGCACAAGTCCCTTTTAGGGACGTGCACGGCTGCCGGAGCTCCATATCGCCTGCACAAGTCCCTTTTGGGGACGTGCTCGGGCACTGGAGCTCCATATCGCCCGCACAAGTCCCTTTTAGGGACGTGCACGGCTGCCGGAGCTCCATATCGCCCGCACAAGTCCCTTTTGGGGACGTGCACGGCGCCCGGAGCTCCATATCGCCCGCACAAGTCCCTTTTAGGGACGTGCACGGCTGCCGGAGCTCCATATCGCCCGCACAAGTCCCTTTTAGGGACGTGCACGGCTGCCGGAGCTCCAATTCGCCTGCACAAGTCCCTTTTTGCTCTTCTGTCAAGAAAGTAGACACCTCTAAGCTAAGCTATGCACTCGTAATAGCACTGCTCAAAACGCACCGGGGACATATACCCAATCGTACTGTT
>NZ_JADPJL010000035.1 GCF_023073415.1 Bradyrhizobium sp. 190
GCGGAGGTGGCGGAGGCGCAGCGATGGGCTGGCTTCTCGATGCGGCCGTCGTGTAAACGGCCGGCGGCGGCGCGGCAACAATGGTCTTGGCTGGCACCGTGGTCGCCGGCGGTGCCGGCGGCGAAACCGTCTGTGGCGCGGGTGGCGCTGATGGCGCAGGCTTTGCCGGCACTGCCACGTCGCGATCACCGTCATAGCGATCACGCTTGCGGCGCCAATCGAGGCTTCTGGAGATCGACATTCTGGCACACGACACCGAATGGCAATGCCTGGAGGATTCGATGTGCACCCGGTGGCTACCGACGCTGAATGAAATCGACCTGCCGGCATGGGCCGATGAATTGAGCGCTATCAGCACGGCGAGAAAACAAAATCGTTTCATCGAAGCCTCCCGCGGGTGATGCGGAAAGCTAATCGCGGGGAACCTCGACTGGATGTGATTTGAATCACCGATTTGCGCCGTTGCGACGCTTGCAGGCGCCGCGTGATCTACATCACAGAACGTACCCTCGCCTCCCGCATAGGGTCCGCCAACGTTCACCGCCGCCCGTTCACAAAGCCGCTCAGGAGGCTGTCATGAAGAAGCTCTACATCTTCGCCGCATTGTTGATGGCCACGACCTCGGCGCATGCCGGCGGGATTACCCTCCAGATCAACGGCGAGCGCGTTCGTGTTGAGGCGCCGCGCAACTGCAACGCCATTTCCTGCATCAAGGTCACCGCGCCCGGCTATAACGGCACGCTCGGCAATATCGATCTCAAGGGCATGGGCTCCAAGAGCAAGGACGATGACGTCGCCGACACCGCGCCGGCACCGCCCGCTCCGGCTCCGGCGCAGGCCACCGCGCCGCAGCCCCCTGCTCCCGCCGCAACAGCGGTGACACCCGCCCCCGCCCAGACGACCGTCGCAGCCGCGACGCCGGCACGGACCGAAGTTGCGCCGCCTGCTCCGCCTCCGCCGCCCGCGCCGGTCGCAGCCGCGCCTGCGCCCGCGCCGCAACCGGCTCCGATGGCCGCAGCCGCCGCGTCCGATCCGAACTCGCCGATCGGCATCTGGGCGACGGAAGAGAACAAGGGCAACGTTCGCGTCGAGGAATGCGGCGCCAATCTGTGCGGTTATTCCGTCAACACCGGCGAACGGATCCTGATCAACATGAAGCCGCAGGGCAGCAAGTGGACCGGCCGGATTCATGATCCCAGCAGCGGCCGCAACTACGACTCGACGATTGCGCTGAAGGGCGCCAGCACGCTCAAGGTCCAGGGCTGCGCCTTCGGCGGCATGTTCTGCGGCGGCCAGACCTGGAAGCGCGTGAGCTGACTACTTTCTCCCCGAGACTTGAGGCCCTGTGGTTCGCCACAGGGCCTTCTTTATGCGCATCGTCAAATTGCGCCGGGTACCGTCACTTCGTACGATTAAAAACCACGTCGAACTTTTGCTTTACGACAACTTGGTCGTAGACGCCTCTCAGACTGTCGCTCGCGGCATCATATTTGAGTGTGTAAGTTGAGCCGCCGTAACCGCCAGCGCGCAATTCAAAGAATAGCTTGAGCGCGTTTCCGTCGCGGGTAACTTCTGCGGTGTGAAAGGGTAGCGGCCTCGGATTGGCATAACTGGCGTCAAGCTTGCCGTTTTCATCAACAGCACTGATGTTGATTACGTATGGGCCTTCGGTTCGTGCCCACCGGCCAACTAGCACGCCAAATGCCAGTACTGCCGAGCCAGTGGGCGCAACTGGTGATGTCTGCGCCAGCGCACCGCTGCCGAACACCGCAACCATGCCAGCAAGTGCGATCAGGACATTTCTAATGGCGGCGCTTCGCTTCTCTTTCGTCGATTTGGTGCACTTCATCATTGCGGCTCCCAAACGTGATGCAAGGAGTTGCCGGGCGCACCGGCAAAAAAACTCAGCGCCGCTGAATGTTCCAGCCCGCCACAGCACATGAAGTTTGCAGAGGTTCGGACTCCAGTCGGCGGACCTGCTTCTTATCGCATTGTGATGGTCACCCCGCCCACGGCAGCCGACACCTCAGCACCGACCCGGGCACCACTGAGCTGCAGGATGACGCCGTTGGCGTTCTGTAATTGCACGCCCCCTGCTCCGGCGGCGATCGCACCGCCTGCGCCGGCGACGGCATAGCTGCCTGCGAGATCGCCGGCGCGCCGCAAGTTCAGTGCCCTGCCTACGAACTTACTGGTGGAGGCGCCGATCTGAAGGCCCAAGCTCATGCCCGAAACCGTGAAGGGATACTTCTTGCCCCGAAAGGTAAGCACACCCTGGCCGCCGCCGACATCGACGATAAAACCTCCCTTGGTAAACACGACGCTCACTGTGCCGGTTTCAGCGAAGCATGCCCTCGTAAAACCCATGAGCAGCAATAGGGCGACGAAAGCGACTTGAGCCATCCGGTGAATTTTCATAATGCCCTCGCAATGTCTGGTCCCAGTTTCCCAGCTTCTGACGCTCCGCCAGTTCAGCTGCGCGCCCCTGCGTTTGGATCCGTAAAATCCACCGCATTTTTGCGACAGTAGTGGAGCATGCGTCGGGTTCGATATTGGACCACGGTCCAATATCCTGTGAGAGGCTTCCCCCCGTAGCGTGCTCTCGCCTGGGAAGCACAAACTGAAGACCGAACACGGACCACCGACGGTACGCCGCATCGCGCAAATGAGGCTAGCCCGATAGCGGACTACTTCCGCATGTCCGTTTGGTGTTGCCGGTCAAAAGCGGACTCAGAGAGGTCCAGTTGGGATGTCTGCTTTACCATCGACAGCAGATATTGCTTGCCCCACCCGCGATTTCCGAGAGGTGCCAGACTCGGAAGTTCCCGATTTGTGCGGCACTATTGATTGCTCCCCACTTGCGAAAGCCGCCTGGGAGCCGGCGTTACCTCCCTTCAGCTCGGGGGCAGATACGACGGCAAAACCAACCAGGAGCGGCCAATTGCCGAAATCATCGCCCGAGGTAAAATCCATCGATTGCACCGAGACCGCTGGCGACGGCTTTGCGCGAAGGATGATCCGATGGAGTCCAGCCTTGCAGATCTTTCGACGATACTAGACCGCATTCTTGATACGGCGGCGGACAATCTCAGGATCGCAAAGATTCTGATTCAGATGGGTCTCGATCCGAACAACATCACCTACGACGCACTATTCAACCGGCTGCTGGAAATTGTGCTGGCCAATATCACGCTTGCCAACATGTTCGCTCTGGTTGGCGCCATCTTTCTTGTCGCTACCTTGCTGATGCATACAATAGTGCCGCTGCGCGTCGCGAACATGGTCGGCTGTATGTTCTTCGTCGCCTATGGCGCGCTCTCGGGAAATGTCGGGGCTTTCATCCTCTATCTGTTGTTGCTGCCGATCAATGCAATCCGCCTCCGTCAAATGCTCAACCTGATCAAAAGGGCACGTATCGCGACGGAGGGCGACACCTCATTGGAATGGCTCAAACCTTTCATGACCGAGCGCAGATATCGCCGGGGAGATAAATTGTTCAAGAAGGATGACGCAGCTTCCGAAATGTTTCTAACGGTCACAGGAAGGTTTTTGGTAAAGGAAATCGACGTCGAGCTTCCGCCGGGACGTCTCATGGGCGAACTCGGTTTCCTTACTCCCAGTCAGCGCAGAACCGCGACCGTCGAATGCATCGAAGACGGGCAGGTGATGACTATAACTTATGAAAAGCTGCTCGAGATTTATTTTCAGAATCCACAATTCGGCTATTACTTTCTTGTGCTGACCAGCCAGCGCTTGCTCGAGAACATATCGCGGCTGGATGGAATTATCGCACAAGAAAGAGCCGCGCGGCAAAGGATGACATAACTTACCCTTGGCTCTGATGCCCCCGCACTTTAGGGAACAGGCCGCCCCGACGCAGTGTGGGTCTCGCGAGGCAACGATGTCCGGTTTGGGTTGCCGGCTCAACCGGTCGACGCAAAACAAGCGGTGCCGTCGGCTCGCAACGCGGCACACAAGCTCGCCGCCAATTACCTTGCGTTTGTCCAGCTTGCGTCGGTCCTGTGGTTCGCCACAGGGCCTCCTCTATGCTTCGCCCGAAAACGCTTTAGCTTGCCGCCCGAAACTGAACCTCACCGTTGTTCAGGAAACATGTCTTGGTGAAGAGGCTCAGATCCAGCGGATTCGGCAACCTGACATCTTCCAGATCGGGGCATGGTTTCTTCAACGGATCGTACGACCGATCGATCTGGGAGATAAAAACGAAGATCAGCCCGCGATCGCGCGCGAACGACTGCAGGGTGCGAACCTGAACCATCAATTCCGGATTCTCACGCTTCTGGTCGAGCAGTTGCAGATAGTCCACGACCACCAGGGTGCCGCGAGGCGCGCCTGCCAGCCGCTTGACGATGTAGTCCGAACTCATCTCGTCGGAGCTGTCGAATTCAAACAGGCCGGCAAAATCCTCCCGCGCCACGCCGATGGCCCGGAAACGATCCAGCATGTCCTTTTCCGTGTACTCTAGCGTGAAGAACACGCCTCGACTGCCGGACTTCATGGCCTGCACGGCGAGTTCGAGGCTCATCAGGGTTTTGCCCTGGCCCGGGCGTGCACCCACCAGCACCAGGTCGCCGGGAGCCAGCCGCGCAAACAGTTTTTCGGCGGGCGCGGTTGCCGTCATTTTAGCCGCGAGCAAACTCCAGGCGCTATAACCCTGTTGCCTGGCAATGCGGTCGAGCGCCTCGTGCAGCGGGATAATTTCTGCACGGGATAGAAGTTTGGCCTTACGCTTCAAGTGATAAAGGGGCGCAGACAGCTTCATCGAAGAACCTCCTATTGCGAGCAATGATCACAACCCCTCCTTATGCTTGGTGCTCGAACAGTTGGTTCGATGGTCGAAATGGCCCCGCATGAACGATGCTTTCCCGACGGAGGGGGGAGGCATGGGCCGCGCCAGAATCAGATTATAGCCGATCCGTGCCGAAGGGACATTGCCAACCTTGGGCGAGATTGCGGAAAAGTAGTGGAAACGGCGCGATACCCGGCGGCCATCTGAGGGATCATGCTCCAGCAACGAAACAATTCTTCTGCGACGCGGCAAGCCACCGCCAAAGGAATTGCGCTAGCGGTTTCCACTTGCGTGCCCCGGACGCGGTGCGCCACGAAGTGGTGCGCCGCAGAGCCGGGGCCCACTATCCGCCCCGCGATTTGGGTCCCGGTTCTGCGACGCATCGCTGGCGCGCTGCATCGCGCCCGGGACACGAGCTAGCGAAAAAGTCGAAGCAGGTTTTGAAGAAAGCCTTCGCGGTCCGTCTTGTGCTCTTGCAACGCAGGCTGTGCCGCTTGCGGCAACACCACGCTTCCGACACCGTTCGCCGCGGCCAGTGCGATCGGGCCGACATGTTGCAGAAACGCGCGCTCGTAGCCGCGCGACAGCCGTTCGACGGCCTCCCCCAGCGGCAGCCAGTCCACCGCCTTTACATCGCGCATCAATTCCCGCACCGGCGTGTGGCCGGCTTCCATGCGCCAGTAGTGCACGACCTTGGAACCGCCGCGAGACTCATAAACCAGCGTGCCCAAAAATTCGTGGACGGCAACATCGTGGCCGGTTTCTTCCATCACTTCGCGTTCGGCGGCGGCGCGCGGCGTCTCGCCGTCGTCGAGCTTGCCCTTGGGCAAAACCCATTCGTTGCGCTTGCGCAGGCGCACGACGGCGACCAGCGGCGTTTGCCCCTGCCGCAACACAATGCCTCCCGCCGCCATCACAGGCGTTCGCGCCATCTCTCTCTTCCCGCGTTATCGCACCTAGCGAATCCAGTGCGAGCGCGAGCATATAGAGGGATGGGCGCGGAGAATCGAGCCTAAATCTGCGGTTTCCGCAACAACGGCTCGCCGGCGCGAATGCGTGCTCCCTCCACGACACCGTCGGCGAATTCGAAACTCTCCGGCGCCAGCACGATGATGGTCGAGCCGTGCTCGAACCAGCCGAGTTCGTCGCCTTTCTTGACCCGCGCAAAGCAGGCGAAGTCCACCGGTCCCCTGCTCTGCGCGTTGAGCGTGACATCGAGGAAATGCAGGCGGATGCTGGCGACAAGAATGGCGGCGACCGGCACCAGCGTCAGCGCCTCGCCGGTCGAAAGCCGCGTGCGCAGCACCGCGCGCTCGTTCTTGCAGAACAAACGCTCCACCCGCTTCAGCGCGATCGGATTGACGTTCCAGACATCGCCATGGATGAACGTCACCCTCTTGATCGTGGCGTCATAGGGCGCGTGGAAGCGATGATACATGCTCGACGTCAGCCGCAGCGTGAGGAAGCGGCCGTTGCGGTGCTGCTCGACCAGCGCGGGATCGCCGAGCAGATCGAGCAGCGAGTAAGGCGCGCCCTTGATCTGGAACAGTTCGGTATCGGCGATCTTGCCGAACGCACCAATGATCCCATCGGAGGGGCTGGCCACGACGGCCGGATCGGGATCGACTGGGCGCAGGCCGGGCCGCAGCTCACGAGTAAAACAATCGTGCAGGCTTTTGAATTCGGTCTTTTTCGCCTCCGACAGATCGAGATCGGAAAACAGCCGCCAGCAGGCGATCGAGGCATCGCGCACAAACGGGTTCTCGATCTTGCTGAACCAGCCCATGAAGCGCGTCAGCGCCGCCCGCGGGATGCGGTTGGTCAGGAGGAAATTCAGGTCCTCCTGTTGCGTGAAGCGGGCGATCAGGCCCCGGATTGTCATCAATCTGTCAGCAGGATTGGCTAGCGCTTCAGGCATGGATTCGTCCCTTCCGATTCTTTCCCTGTCCGCCGCTGCGGTCGCTAGCGCCGCGGCAGTCTTCCCCAAATTGCAGGCGCGGCTCGCATTGTCTCGCGCCAAGCACCGCTCGCTATCAGGACATTCCAAAATGTCCAAAATGGTCGCGCGGCTGGTGCCGCATTATGAATTCGATATCGACGGCTTCTTCCGCTCCGACGACGCGCCCGACAACGTCGCCATGCAGCGTCAGGACGCCTTCTTCCGCCTCGCCTGCCTCTATGAGGAGCGCTACGCCAAGGGCCGGAAGATGACGGCCGAGGCCGCGACCCACATCTCCGACCTGCAGTTCACCGAAAGCTACCGGGTGCCGTTCCAGTACAGCCGGCTGGTGCGTGAAAACCTCGGCACCGGCGCCTTCATGGAGTCCTCCGCCGGCGTCACCGTCACCGATGTCGACGGCAATGTGTTCTACGACCTGACCGGCTCCTACGGCGTCAATATTTTCGGCAACGACTTCTACAAGGAATGCATCACGGAAGCCGAGAAGCGCGCCCATGCGCTCGGCCCCGTGCTTGGTCCCTATCACCCCGTCATCACCGACAACGTCCGCCGGCTGTGCGAGATTTCCGGGCTCGACGAAGTCTCGTTCCACATGTCCGGCACCGAAGCGGTGATGCAGGCGGTGCGGCTCGCGCGCTACCACACCAAGCGTACGCATCTGGTGCGCTTCGCCGGCGCTTATCACGGCTGGTGGGGCGACGTGCAGCCCGGCGTCGGCAATCCGGTGTCGCCGCACGAGACCTATACGCTGGCCGACATGTCGGAGCGGACGCTGCATGTGCTGCGTACGCGCAAGGACATCGCCTGCGTGCTGGTCAATCCGCTGCAGGCGCTGCATCCGAATGCCAACGCACCCGGCGATTCCGCACTCGTCGACAGTTCCCGCAAGGGTGCGTTCGATCGCGAGGCTTACACGGAATGGCTGAAGAAGCTCCGCGAGGTCTGTACCGAGCGCGGCATCGTTTTGATCTTCGATGAAATCTTCGTCGGCTTCCGCCTCGCCGCCGGCGGCGCTCAGGAATATTTTGGCGTCCGCGCCGACATGGTCACTTACGGCAAGAGCCTCGCAGGCGGCCTTCCCGTCGGCGTGGTCTGCGGCGCTAAGGAGTTGATGCGTCGCTTCCGCGACGACCGTCCCGTCGATGTCTGCTTTGCGCGCGGCACCTTCAATTCGCATCCCTACGTGATGACGGCGATGGATGAATTCCTCAGTCGCCTCGCCAGCCCGAACTTCAATGCCGTCTATCAGGGGCTCGACGAGACCTGGAACGGACGCGCCGAGGCGCTGAACGCGCGGCTGGCGGCAAAGGAGTTGCCCGTCCGCGTTAGCAATTTCTCCTCGATCTGGATGGTGCAATATACCGAGCCGTCCCGCTACAATTGGATGCTTCAATACTATCTGCGCGCCGAGGGCCTGGCGCTGAGCTGGGTTGGAACCGGCCGGCTGATCTTCAGCCTCAACTACACAGACGCGGATTTCACCGAGGTCGCCGATCGCTTTGTCGCGGCCACCGAGAAGATGAAGCGCGACGGCTGGTGGTGGCATGACGCTTCGCTGACCAACAAGAACATCAAGCGGCAGATTCTGAAAGAGATGCTTGCCAAGAGGTTCGGGCGCTAAGGCTCTATCGCCTCTCGTCATGGCCGGGCTTGTCCCATCCACGTCTTCCTTGTTGATGACATTGCTTGTCGCTAGCGCCTAAGAACGTGGATGCCCGGGACAAGCCCGGGCATGACGGCGTTTCGTATGTCTCAGCACTCACGCGTGCTTGACGTGCTTCTCGAGGCCGGGGTCGATCAATTCGCCCTTCATGAGCGCCAGCGGCGCCTTGTAGTACAGCTTGAGATCGCTGAAGGGGTCGGTGAGTATCTTCGTCATCCAGACCAGACCGGTCTCGACGTCGCGGATGAAGAACAGGTGCACGGTGCGGAACAGTAACCCGCCGATGCCGACCGCGAGCCAGACCTTGGCAACCTGGCGCATGAAATCGGCGTTCGTGGTCCAGGGCTCGACCAGTCCGAACAGCGTCGGACTGAAATACAGCACCAGCGGCGACAGCGCCCAGATCGTCATCAGCACGACCTTGCGCTGCAGGTTGTAGCCGACCTTGATCTCTTCCTTGTGCTCATGGGTCGCGTGATTGACGTGATCATAGCCGCGCGGCTCGAAGAAGAAGTGACCGGCCTGACGGCTGGTCATCGAAACCAGCCAGCCGACCAGCGCCGACACCACGGGATCGAAGAACAGCATTGCATAGGCGAACAGAAAGCTCGCGGCGCTGACGAAGTGCAGCGACTGGTTGATGCGGCTGTGGTGATAGTAGCGATGGTCGTCCCAGCGCTGGGTTCGCAGTTCCTGCAGGAAGTTCTTGATCATTCTCTACCCCCAAATGCTTTCGGGTTTGTGTTTACTGAGATTCGATGTCCAGCATGTGACATCATCATACTGACATGTGACGGCTTGCAGCGACGCGATGACGCGACAGCAGCTGCTACGCGTCAGGCCGCCGCAGCGACGCCGACTTTGCGAAAACGCACCAGGGAGAAATGTCCGAGCGGCGGCACCAGGCGGCGCTCCGCCAGTTCGATGCAGCGCGCGCCGGCCAGCCATTGCGCATAGCGCGACCAGGCGAACTCGGCGGTGCGGAAGCCGAGCGGACGAACCACCGGCTGCAGGCGCTGCTCGATGAAGCGGCGCATGCCGGCATCGGCGCTGACGCGGGTCAGGATGATGAGTTCGCCGCCCGGCCGCAGCACGCGGGCAAATTCGTCCAGCGCCTTTTCGGGGTTCGGCACCGCGGTGACGACATATTGCGCCATCACGACGTCGAACGAATCGTCGGGGAATTCGAGGTTTTCAGCGTCCATCACCGCAAGCCCCTCGACGTTCTTCAGGTCGAGCTCGTCGACGCGCTTCTTCGCCTTCTCCAGCATCGCTTCCGAAATATCGGTGCCGAAGATGCGCAGATGCGGCGCGTAGAGCGGCAACGAAATGCCGGTGCCGACGCCGACCTCCAGCACGCGGCCACCGATCTTGTTGGTGGCCTGGATCGCAGCCTTGCGGCCCTTGCTGAACACGCCCCCGAACACGAGGTCGTAGACCGGCGCCCAGCGATCATAGGCCTGCTCGACCGTTTCGCGGTCGAAATCGAGGGTCCTGCTACCGTCAAGCTTGATGATGTCTGCCATGGTTGGTTCTGCCTTCTCGTCTCACTTGTATGACTGGTTTGATATTCAACCCTGCACGGCGCTCGCGGCGGGCGCCCGGCGCACCGGCCGCAGCGCCCGGCTCGGCTGCAACGCCGTCAGGTTGCCGATGAACTGCCGCGCACTGTTTTCCCAGGAACGCGAAAGCGCAAAATTTCGGCAGGCCTCGCGCGACATCATCAGCGCGCGCAGGCACGCGCTGCGCAGATCGGTATCGATCGCACCGATGGGATAATCGGCGATGACATCCTTCGGGCCGGTGACCGGGAACGCCGCAACCGGCGTACCGCAGGCCAATGCCTCGAGCTGCACGACGCCGAACGTATCGGTGAGGCTCGGAAACACGAAGACGTCGGCAGCCGCAAGATGTGCGGTCAGGTCCGAGCCCTTCTTCTCGCCGAGGAAAATCGCGTCGGGGAATTGCTTTGCGAGTAGCGCCTTCTGCGGTCCGTCGCCGATGACCACTTTCGATCCCGGCAAGTCGAGCGACAGAAACGCTTCGAGATTCTTTTCCACGGCGACGCGGCCCATGGTCATGAAGATCGGCCGCGGAAGATCGAGCGCTGTGGGTGTATGCGGATTGAACAGTTCGGTGTCGACGCCCCGCGTCCAGAAGCCGAGTTTGCGAAACCCCCTCGCGCCGAGTTCCTGCCGCAGCGAATCGGTCGCGACCATGGTCGTGGAGGACGCGGCATGAAAGTGCCGCAGCACGGCATAGCCAACGGCCACGGGAAGCCCGGTGCGGACGGCGACATATTCGGGAAAGCGCGTCGTATAGGACGTCGTAAACGCGAGTTTGCGACGGCGGCAATAGGCGCGCACCATCCAGCCGATCGGCCCCTCGGTCGCGATGTGAATGGCATCCGGCGCCGCCGCCTCGATCCGGCGCGCGATCTCGCGGCGATTCGGCAGCGCGACGCGCAAGCCAGGATAGGTCGGCAACGCCATCGAGGGAAATCCGTCCGGGGTGAGGAAGCTGATGTCGGCGCCAAGCGCGACGGCGCTCTTCGCCAGCGACGTCAGCGTACGGACGACGCCGTTCACCTGCGGATGCCACGCATCGGTCGCAATCAGTATCTTCATGTCCCGGACCCGAGATTAATGATTCTCAAATCCGACGTTGGGACATGGATATTTCAAGCGTATGACGTCATCGTTCTGTAAGGTTGTTTTTTAAATCCATCTCCACGCTTTTCAGGTAACGTGACAGAATGATGTCAGACTCGAACAACGAACCTGCGCGATCCCGCCGGCGGCGACAGCGGAGGAGCTACGCGCTTCTGATCCTTGCCGCCGGCATGCTCGCATTCGGCGTCGCCGCCGGCACGCTGTATTACGTGTTGCGCCCGACGACGCTACGGATTGCGGTCGGGCCTGCCGGCAGCGAAGACCAGAAACTGATCCAGTTGATGGCGCAGACGTTCGCGCGCGAGGGCAGCTCGGTGCGGCTGTCGGTGGTCACGACGGAAGGAACGGCGGAGAGCATCGCGTTGTTCACGGCCGGCAAGGCCGATCTCGCGGTGGCGCGCGGCGACCTGAACCTGCCTGAAAATGCCGAGTCGGTCGCGATCCTGCGCAAGAATGTCGTCGTGCTGTGGGCGCCTTCCGGCCTTCCCGCCAAGGGCTCGAAGAAACAGCCCACGCCCAAGATCAAGAGTCTCGAAGAACTCGCCGGCCACCGCGTCGGCGTGATCGGGCGGACGCAGGCCAATGTCACGTTGCTGCGCAGTATTCTGAAAGAGTCCGGCATCAATCCCGACAAGGTCACGATCAGCCAGTTTGCCACCGACAAGATCGGCGAGATGGCGAAAGATCAGTCGGTCGACGCCTTCATGGCGGTCGGCCCGCTCAAGAGCAAGATCACCGTGGATGCGATCGCGGCGACGGCTGTCGTCCGCGGCGAGCCGAAATTCCTGCCGATCGACGTCGCCGATGCGATCGCAAAGAAAAACCCGGTCTATGAATCCGAAGAGATTCCCGCCAGCATCTTCGGCTCCTCACCGCAGCGGCCGGAAGACAAGGTCGACACCGTTGCCATCAACCACCTGATCATCGCGCCGAAGTCGTTGTCGGACACGGCGGTTGCCACCTTCGCCCGCCAGCTCTTCACCAACCGCCAGCAGCTCGCGCGCGAATTGCCGACCGCCTCGCAGATCGAAAAGCCTGATACCGACAAGGATGCCGCGTTACCGGCGCATGCGGGCGCGGCTGCCTATATCGACGGCAACGAGCGAACGTTCCTCGAAAAATACACCGACTACATCTGGTTCGCGGTCCTGATCCTCTCGGGCCTGGGATCGGTCGGCGCCTGGTTCAAGCACTACTGGAACAGGGACGAACGCGAGGTGTATGTCGGCCATCGCGATGAACTGCTCGACCTGATATCCAGGGTACGCAAGGCGGAAACGCCGGATGAGCTGGCAGAGATGCAGAACACAGCCGACGGCATATTGCGTCACGCGCTCGATTGCTATGACGACGGCGCAGTCGAGGACGGCGACCTGTCGGTGATCGGACTGGCGCTCGAGCAATTCCACCATGCGGTCGCCGACCGCCGCGTCGTGCTCGCCGCGGCAGCAGGCGCAGTTGACGCGCCGCGGATACGCGTCGGTTAGACCTAATTGGTCTGGCCGATTTTCCCTTGTACGACGGATTGACGTTCCCTTCTCCCCTTGTGGGAGAAGGCAACCATTATGACGCAACTCTGTACGTTCATTCGCAGCGGTATTTCTAGTCGTAGCTTCATGCCGAGCTGTTGCGCTTTTGCCACCTCATTCCACACACGCCGTGCCTTATAACGGACTTGGAGGTGATCGGCATGTTCGACGTATACGTTAGAGGAAAGAGCCAGCTTCTGGTGATCCGACGAGGAGCGCCACTGCCTGCGGGAATAGCAAGCGGCTGGCGAAAAAAGCGAGCGGCGCGCACTGTCAGTGACGAGATAAGCGGCGCGGTTATGCGGGAAGGCTTCTACACACGCTCACAGATGCCGCTGATCGATACTCCCGTGGACGTGCGAGCAAGTTAGAGACGAAACGCCCTTTCGGGAAGAGATCGAGAAACTACAAATTGCCCTTATCGCACCCGGCACTGGGGGGATCTCCCAAATTCCGACTTAACATTTGTTAGTTCAGCTCCCTGTTCTCCGTGCCACCGTCATAGAAAATTAAGACAGGCACGGGACGATGAAGGATTATCAAGCCCATCTGGAGAAGCTGCGTAAAGACGCGGCCGAATGCGCGCTCGTCCGGGATTTGGCTACCGACAAAGCGAAGCGCGAAATGTTCGATCGGCTGGCACGGCATCTGGATCAACTAGCCGACGAGGTTGAGCGGGCCATGAATGTTCGAAAGACCGGCTAAAGGTAGCGGTGCGGGTACGCGGGCAAAAGCGCTACTCGTTCTGCTGGGTGTCACTGCGCTAGGGGCTTACTATGTGGGCCGCCAGAGCAGTCACGTTAGCCATGCGCCAGTCGCGGCGTCCGCGCAGCCGCAGCAACCCGCGGCCAAGCCCGTGGCCTTCGCAGCCTCTGTGTCACCTTCCATTGCAGCAGCGGCGACCTCAAGCGTTAATAACAACCGGGCCCCCACCATCAGAGCCCAACCCGCAGCCGTCCGCGCCCCGAGAAGCCTGCACCGCCTGAGGTCCCCACCGGGGGAGAGAGGGAAGTAATCGCGCCGGCCCCGCCGTCAACGAAACCTTAATGAAACAATTCCCTAACGCCACGAAACCATTTTGGCGATTTCGTGCAAATGTCCTGAAACGGTTCATCGGTACAGGTTTCCCCAACGACGCGCCGAGAACGGCGCGACAAAATTTAAAACAGGGGCGACCAATGTTTAATTCATTCAGGCTGAACACGTGCTTCGCCGCCGCCGCTTTTGGCGCGCTGGCGATCGGCGCGACTGCATTTTCCGCACCCGCCGCCGCAGCTCCGCTGCCGCTGTTTCCGTTTTTCCTGCCGCAGATCGAAGCCGCCCCGCCGCCGGTGCAGGCTGTGCCCCGGGATGAAAAAGACCGGACGGCCGAGCTGCCGGCACGCCTGCGCCGCCAGGTCGTGAGCTACGCCACCCGCGAGGCGCCGGGCACGGTCATCATCGATACCCCGAACACCTATCTCTATCTGGTGCTCGGCAACGGCCAGGCAATGCGCTACGGCATCGGCATCGGCCGCGACGGGTTCACCTGGTCCGGCACGCAAACGATCACCCGCAAGGCCGAATGGCCGGCCTGGACCCCGCCCCCGCAAATGATCGCCCGCCAGCCCTATCTGCCGCGCCACATGGCCGGCGGCCCCGGCAACCCACTCGGCGCCCGCGCGATGTATCTCGGCGGCACCATCTATCGCATCCACGGCACCAACGCCCCGGAGACGATCGGAACCCGCGTTTCCTCGGGCTGCCTCCGCCTCACCAACCAAGACGTCAGCGACCTCTATTCACGGGTCAGCGTCGGCACCAAGGTGATCGTGCTGCCGATGACGGATCGCCGCGCCGATCTCGGCCGCACCATCCGCTAAGCCTATAAGATTTTCAAAACGCGAAGTGCGGCCCCGGCATCACCGGGGCCGTCTTGTATTGACCGGAGGTCGCGGCAATGTGCAGTGGCGTCCCACTCGCCGCCCCTGTAAAATACCTGGGGCGATTCAATGGGAATCCGGGGGGACGATGCGTCTGCCGATGCATCTCAAGACGATTTCGATTGCACTCGCGGTCCTCATCGTCTCGTTTGTAGCCAGCCTGAAGGTCATGGACTTCGTCGCGCCGCGCGCGACGAACCGGCCGCCCGCGCTCGCCCAATTGCCGCCGCTGCCACCGGCGCCGCGCGCATCCACCGTGATGGCGCCGATTGCGGTGACGCTGTCAGCGATCCGCGACGCCGCCGACCGCGGCGCGCCGCGGTCGTTCACCGGCAAGGCCGACAATCCGATATCGCAGATCCTGCAGAATGCCGATATCGGCTGGACCGCCTCGCGCGGGCCGATCAGCGCAACTGGCGCGCAGGACGTGCTGTCGATGGCGACGCCGCTGACGGGAACGCTCAACGTCACCGGCTCGCTGTCGGCAAAGGCGACCGGTGCGGTCGGCGACGCGCTCGGTGGCTTGCTCGGCGGCAACGTCGCCAAGCAGATCGGCAGCGTGAACATCAAGAACCTCAACGCCAGCGCCGAGATCAAGGGCAACGTCGTCATCACTGCGCGGCCGAAGATCGCCGCGAACTGGCGCATCGAGCCGAACCTGACGGCACAGGTCAATCTCGGCGATACCAGCCTTGCCGTGGCCGGCGCGCGCGTCAACGTGCCCGCGCAGGTGAAGCCGTTGATCGACAAAAATGTCGCCGAGCAGATCGCGCTGGTGCAGGCGCGCATGCGCAACGATCCGACCTTCGAACAGAACGCGCGGGCGCAATGGGCCAAGGCCTGCCGCTCGATCCCGCTGCAGGGCACGACGGCCGGTTCGACGATGCCGACGCTGTGGCTGGAGTTGCGGCCGACGCGGGCGATTGCCGCGCAGCCGCGCGTCGATGCGTCGAACCTTACGCTGACGCTCGGCATCGAGGCGGAGACCCGGATCACGCCGGCCGAGACCAAGCCGTCCTGCCCATTCCCCGCCACGATCGACATCGTGCCGCCGACGCCGGGACGGGTCGCGATCGGCGTCCCCATCGACATGCCCTTCACCGAGATCAACAAGATCGTGGAAGCGCAGTTCGCCGGAAAGACTTTTCCGGAAGATGGTTCCGGCTCGGTCGACGTCACCGTCAAGCGCGCCAGCGTCGCCGCGTCGGGTAACCGCCTGCTGATTTCGCTGCTGGTGAGCGCCAGGGAAAAGAAGAGTTTTCTGGGCCTCGGCGGCGAGGCCAATGTGCACATCTGGGGAAGGCCGGTGCTCGATCAGGCCGAGCAGATGCTGCGGCTGACCGATATCGAACTCGCCGTCGAGTCGGAGGCCGCCTTCGGACTGTTGGGCGCCGCGGCGCGCGCGGCCGTCCCGCACTTGCAGAAGACGCTGGCGGAAAAGGCAACCGTCGACCTCAAGCCGTTCGCCGCCAATGCTCAGAAAAAGATTGCGGCCGTGATCGCCGACTTCCAGAAGAACGAGGACGGCCTGCGGGTCTCGGCCGAGATCAGCAAGCTGCGGCTCGCCGACATCGCCTTTGATTCAAAAACGCTGCGCGTAATCGCCGAAGCCGAAGGCGCGATCAACGTCTATGTGAGCGCATTACCGGCGCTGTAGCGAAGCCGAAGATTCGTAGGGTGGGCAAAGCGAAGCGTGCCCCCCATCTTCCTGTTCAAGGAAATGGTTGGCACCGCGCGTGCGCGCCTTTGCCCACCCTACTCATCAACGCGATCAGTCCTCGAACTTGAACGAGACGTTCACCTTGGCACGATAGGCCTCGACCTCGCCTTTGGCATCCAGTTGCAGATCGAGCTTCACGACCTCGGCCACTCTGAGATCGCGTAACGATTTTCCGGCGCGGCTGACCGCCGCCGCAGCGGCCTTCTCCCAGGAATCCTTGCTGGTGCCGATCAACTCGATGACCTTGTAGACGCTCTCCGCCATGTCGTCCTCCCGTTGATGTCAGGCAGGAGGCAGGTTGCTCCCGCCGCGATACAACCTAACATCGGGACGCGCATCGTGAATAGGATGCGCTGCACCATTGCGCGCGTTTAGCCAGCGCGCGTCCATAAAACACGCCCATTAAACACAATGGCCGGGCGGCGATCACGCCGTCCGGCCATTTGTGAAAGTCGTTGCTGCGCGACCGATGCCTACTCGGTCGAGTACTTGAACTCCGGCATCGCCTTCAGCTGATCCTTCGTCGCGCTGAACACGGCGTGATCCGGATACCACGGATTCTTCTTGGGCGGGGCTGCTGTAGTTGCAGCACCGGTCGTCGTATTCGACGAAGGCCTTGCGCCACCGGTGGCGGGCGCGCTCGAGGTGCTGGTATAGGCAATCGGCTCATCGACGAACTTCACCTTGTCGATGGGCACGGCGACCAGATGCTCGCCGACGCCAAGGAAACCGCCGACGCCGATCACCACGGCTTTGACGTCGCCGTTCTTGTCGGACAGGAGATCGTTGATCGATCCGAGGCTTTCATTGCTGTCGTTGTACACGTTCAGGCCGACCAGCTTCGAAGTCCGCCAGTTGCCCTTGAACGACGAGGTATCGGACGCAGCCGCAGGCGCGGCGGTGGTGGCGCGGTCAGTCGTTGCCGAAGGACTTTGCGCGAACGCGACGCTCGCCAGCAACGCGGAGGCCGCGACGCCGGCAACGGCAGTTTTCGTTAACATATCGGTTCTCCTCATTTCAGAAACGCAAGGAGAAAACCCGTCACTTCAACAAGTGTTCCACGCATTTCGCACGGAACAAATGCGCCGCACTGCGGTCAGAAGCCGCCCCAGTAAGGCGGCATGCCGTAATAGCGATGCAGCTCGGCTTCCTTCGCGCGATCGCCCCAGTCGAAATCCTTGTCAGCACCGAATGACGGCGCGCGCTTCAGCTCTTCATCGTCGATGTCAAGTTCGTAGGCTTCGAACTTCATGCTGTAGCGAAGTCGTCCCCAAGGCAACGGAATCAGATTGGCCCCGATGCCCAGAAATCCGCCGAAACTCAGGATTGCATAGGATACTTTACCGGTGACCTTATCGATCATCACCCGTTCGATATGGCCGATCATGTCCCCGTTCGGCCGGCGCACCGCAGTCCCCTCGACACGGTCACTCGCGATCAAAGGATGCGGCTTGGCCATGACGTCGCTTGCCATTGAACCTCTCCACATGAATCAAGGAATCAACGCGACGACCGGCGTCCGGGTTCCCACGGGGAGAAATGAGACAACAATCCTTCCCTTTTCGGAAAGGATGGTTGCTGCGTCGCTTTGTCCGCTTCGCGCGAAAACGCGACACGCGGGCTCAGCTTTGATAATCGATCAGCAACGCCGAGAAGGAACCGCTGCTCGCGCTTGAATTGCCGGTTGCACCGTAGGTCGTCGATGAAGAAGCAGCCGACAGCGATTCCTGCAGCGACTGCAGGAACTGCTTGAGAATGTCGTCGATCGAAGCCGTGCTCGACGAAGTATCGTCGCTCGAGGATGCGCCATCCGCAGGCGGCGGACCGTCGGGACCGCCCGGGCCGTTGGCGAAGGCCGCCTTGAAGATGCCCTGCAGTTCGGTGGCCTGATCGCTGGTCAGCTTGCCGCTGGAAACTTCGCCGGCGATCAGATCGTCGATCTTCGATTTGAGCTGGTCGGGCGACGGCCGTGTTCCGCTGGCCTGGTCGCTGGCGCGGCTCGCCTGCATCGCGGAATCGATATCGGTCAGGGCCGCCGACAATGCGTCCTGGTCGGACGACTTGATGGCACCGGATTTTACTTCGGACAGCAACTCATCCTGCAACTTCTGAAGAGGCGACTGATAGATTTGGGCCGAGGCCGCCGAGATCGAGGTCATGATAGCTCCGAGCGTTCGCAAATGACGTCACGACCGTAGGGTTAACGATGTTAACGAGATCCTTTCGCCCGCCCCCTCGCCTGTTACCCGGCATTGCCCGGAGTCATCTGGAAACATCTGGAAACAAAAATCCTTCGCGCGCAGGCCCGAATCACCGACAAAAGATCGGCATGGCCCAGGCAATACCCAATATCCTTGTCGTTGAGGACGATCGCGAGACGCGATCGCTGATCGCAAAATACCTGCGCAACAACGCCTGCAACGTGGCCACCGCGGCCGACGGCCGCGAGATGGTCCGCGCCATGACCGACCGCAGGGTCGATCTTTTGATCCTCGACGTCATGCTGCCCGGCGAGGACGGCCTCACCCTCTGCCGCAAGGTGCGCGCGCAATCGCAGACCCCGATCATCATGCTGACCGCGCGCGGCGAGGACATCGATCGTATCCTCGGCCTCGAAATGGGCGCCGACGACTATCTCGCCAAGCCGTTCAACCCGCGCGAATTGCTGGCCCGGATCAACGCGGTGCTGCGCCGGCAGGCCTTGGCCTACACCGCCAGCGCCACCGAGGGCGCGACGGCGCTTGTGTTCGCGGGCTGGCGGATCGATCTCCGGCTGCGGGAATTGCGCAATCCCGAAGGCGCGCGCGTCGCCATGACCAGCGCCGAGTTCGACCTGCTGCGAACCTTCTGCGAGCGGCCCGGCCGCGTGCTGTCGCGCGACAGCCTGCTCGACCTCACGCAGGGCCGCAACGCCGGCTCGTTCGAGCGCTCGATCGACGTGCTGGTCAGTCGCATCCGCCGCAAGATCGAACCCGATCCGCAAGCTGCCACCATGATCAAGACGGTGCGCTCCGGCGGCTACATGTTCACCCCGAAAGTTGAAGCCATCAGCGTCGAGGCGGTGACCGCCGCCGGCCACTGATCATGAAGCTGTCGGGCCTCCTGAACCTGCGCGGCATCAGCGGCCAGGTTGCAGCCCTCGTCGTCGTCTCGATCGCAGCCCTTCATCTGATCATCACCGCGAGTTTCCTGCTGCACCGGCCCGACCAGGGAGAGCCGCCGTCCGACCATGCGGGAGCGCATCACCGGCCTGATCGACGACCGCACCAAAATGCTCGCCGCGATCAGTCACGATCTGCGCACGCCGATTACAAGAATGCGTCTTCGCTCCGAATTCATCGAGGACGAGACCCATCGCAGCCGCATGCTAAGCGATCTCGACCAGATGCGCTCGATGCTTGAGTCCGTGCTGTCGTTCCTGCGCAACGGCCGCAGGCTAGAGGCCATGACACTGGCCGACGTCGCCAGCACGCTGCAGCTCATCACCGACCAGTTCGGCGACATCGGACGCAATGTCGCCTATGACGGCCCCACGCATGCGATGGCCACGGTACGGCCGGACGACCTGCATCGCGCCGTCACCAATTTGGTGGAGAATGCCGTGCGGTTCGGCGCCGAGGCCGTGATCCGCCTTCGCGTCTCAGCGGATCAGCTCACCATCGATGTCGAAGACGACGGCCCCGGCATTTCGGATGCGCTGAAGCAGAATATGCTGGAGCCGTTCGTGCGCGGCGACGAGGCCCGCAACATGGATGAAGCGGCGGGGTTCGGCCTGGGCCTTTCGATCACGAACGCGATCGCAATAGCCCATGGCGGCACGTTGTCGCTGCACGATCGGCAACCGCATGGACTGGTGGTTCGAATGCGATTGCCGGTTCGCCAGCAGAGCGAGCGCTCGGCAGTCTAGAGGATGATTTCAGGGCTTCAGGCGGCCAGCGCGTCCGGATGCGCCTCTTCATAGATCGCGATCGCTTCAAAGCGATAATCGCAGGACCGGCAGAACCAGAGGAACGACGTGCGGCCCGGACTGCTCTCGACCCAATCGGGCCTCGCAATCGGCTTGCCGCATTGGGCACAGGGATTTCCACGGGGTAAGTAGCCGGAATCAAGTCGAGCCATGCCGCATCTCCCTAGACTTCGGACGTCGTAATGACGTCTCGCTTTTTTAAATGTCGTTGAATGGGACAGGTTTGCTGTCGGAAAGAATTGGTTTTTGTCGCAGCGTCTTCTTTACACCTTGACTGCGTCTTTTGCACGACATTCTTGCGCGTCCGCATGACGCAGATTCGCGTCGACAGAAGCGATGCATCGCACACACAACGTTAGCGTCACGCCGGCTGAATTCGTTAACACGTGCATTGGCCGCAGACATCTCGCCGCGATGTTGTCCGTTTTTCGCCACATCTTGGCCCGCTGATGGAACTAACCGGAGGCACCAATCGTTCACGCGTCCGTCCGCCGAGATTGTTTTTATGAAAAGTTTGCCAAAGTTTGCGCCGAAGTTTTTCTGGCTCGCCGCCGTGGCCGCACTGTTCGTTTCGCCCGATGCGATGGCGCAGAGCCGCGCGCAGTATGAGAGCATGGTCACAACCCATGCCAGCGCCAACAACGTGCCGGAAGCGCTGGTGCACCGGGTGATCGTGCGCGAGAGCAAATATCATCCTGGTGTCGTCGGGCGCGCCGGCACCATCGGGCTGATGCAGATCAAGCTCGCGACCGCGCGCGGCCTCGGCTACACCGGCGATGCCGCGGGCCTGCGCGATCCCAACACCAATCTCGCCTGGGGCATCAAATATCTCGCCGGCGCCTATCGCGCCGCCAACAGCGACCACAGCCGAGCCGTGCGTTATTATGCAAGCGGCTATTACTACGCCGCAAAGCGCCAGCGGCTCGAACGGCCGGTGCAGCTTGTGCCGGTGCTTGCGAGCAGTGCGCCGCCGAAAATTGTCGCGAGAACCCCCACCGACGCGAACGCAATGCAGCCCGCTAAATAACTGCCAAGTAGCTGAAACCTCGTGTCCCGGGCGCGGTGCAGCGCTTGCGCTGCTCCGCAGAACCGGACCCATCCCGCAGCCGTCCAGGCCCCGGCTCTGCGGCGCACCACTTCGCGGTGCACCGCGTCCGGGGCAAGGCAGCGGTGCAAGTTCCCGCTATGACGCGTTGACACTCCTGTCCAACTGCCTACATTAGACCTGTTCCGAGGGGTGCTCCGATGAGGAGCTGAGATACCGCAAGCTTGGGCCGAAAGGCGCTGGACCGCGGTGACCCTTTGAACCTGATCCGGGTCATGCCGGCGAAGGGACAGGGATGTACCAGAAGTCAGATCCGCGGGGGGATTCCCCCGTTTCCATCATCGGCGCGGGCATTGCCGGCGCTTGGCAGGCGTTGCTGTTCGCGCAGGCCGGCCATGCCGTCACTCTGTATGAGCGCAGTGACGCCGATATGACGCTCGCAACCAGCCACTGGGCCGGCGGCATGCTCGCGCCCTGGTGCGAGGCCGAGGCCTCGGAGCCGGTGATCGGCCGGCTCGGCATCCGCTCGCTCGACCTCTGGCGCGAGCATTTTCCCCAAACCCCGTTCAACGGCTCGCTGGTCGTGGCGCATGCGCGCGACCGCGCCGATTTCGAACGTTTTGCGAAGCTGACCACCGGCCATGTCAGGCTCGACGCGCGGGGGTTAAGCGACCTCGAACCGTCGCTGGATGGCCGTTTCCGCGAGGGCCTGTTCTATGCCGGTGAAGGCCATGTCGAGCCGCGCCGCGTGCTTCCCGAACTGCATGCCCGCGTCGAAGCCGCCGGCGGCACCATCAAGTTCGACTGCGATGCTGATGCCGCGGATCTCGACGGCATCGTGATCGACTGCCGCGGGCTTTCGGCGCGCGACGAGCAACCGGAATTGCGCGGCGTCAAGGGCGAGATGATCATCGTCGAAACGAATGAGGTCGAACTGTCGCGCCCGGTGCGGCTGATCCATCCGCGCTGGCCGCTCTACGTCATTCCGCGCGGCGACGACAAATTCATGCTGGGCGCGACCTCGATCGAGGCCGAGGACACCGGCGTCAGCGTGCGCTCGGCGCTGGAGCTATTGGGCGCGGCCTACGCCGTGCATCCGGCCTTTGCCGAAGCCCGCATCGTCGAGTTCGGCTCGGGCTTGCGTCCGGCCTACCCGGATAACCTGCCGCGCATCACGGTCGACAAGAAGATCGTGGTGAACGGGCTCTATCGCCACGGTTTTCTGCTGGCCCCGGCGCTGGCCGAGCTGACGCTTGGCTATGTGCAGCGCGGCGCGATCGACAATGAGGTGATGCGATGCGTGTGACCGTCAACGGCGAAGAGCGGGAGATCACCTCTGCCAGCGTCGACGCGCTGCTTAGCGAGCTCGACTACGAGGGCACGCATTTCGCGATTGCCGTGAATTACGACGTGCTGCCGAAAAGCCGCTGGGCCGAGACTGTGCTGAAGAGCGGCGACGAGATCGAGATCATCACGCCGCGGCAGGGAGGGTGATGATGTTGGCTTGCGCCCCCGCTCTCTCCCCGTCGTCCCTGCGAAAGCAGGGACCCATAGCCACCGGCCGTCGTTTTGAACGACGGCGTCTCCCACCGCGCCAACAAGAGAGATCACGCGGTATGGGTCCCTGCGTTCGCAGGGACGACGAATTGAGGGTTACGACACCATGCTGAACTTCTACGGCAAAACCTTCTCCTCCCGCCTCCTGATCGGCAGCGCGCTCTATCCCTCGCCTGCGATCATGCAGGACGCAATCCGTGCTTCCGGCGCCAACATCGTAACCGTGTCGCTGCGGCGCGAGGCGGCCGGTGGCAAGACGGGGGACGCGTTCTGGTCGCTGATCCGCGAGCTTGACGTAACCGTGCTGCCGAACACCGCCGGCTGCCGCAGCGTGCGCGAGGCGGTGACGACGGCAAAGCTGGCGCGCGAACTGTTCGGCACGCCCTGGATCAAGCTGGAAGTGATCGCCGACAACGACACGCTGCAGCCCGACGTGGTCGGCCTGGTCGAGGCCGCCGCCATCCTGATCAAGGACGGCTTTGAGGTGTTCCCCTATTGCACCGAAGATCTTTCGGTCGCGATGCGGCTGGTGGACGCCGGCTGCAAGGTCGTGATGCCCTGGGCCGCGCCGATCGGCAGCGCCAAAGGCATTACCAACCGCGATGCCCTGAAGCTGATGCGCGAGCGCCTGCCTGATGTGACGCTGGTGGTCGACGCCGGCCTCGGCGCGCCATCCCATGCGGCCCACGCGCTGGAACTCGGCTACGACGCCGTGCTGCTCAACACGGCGATCGCAAAGGCCGCCGATCCTGTCGTGATGGCCAATGCGTTCCGCCTCGGCGTCGAAGCCGGCCGCACCGCCTACGAGGCCGGCCTCATGGAAGCCCGCGACTTCGCCTCGCCCTCAACCCCTGTGATCGGGACACCATTCTGGCATGCCGTATCCTGACAAATTCTATCCCGTGGTCGACAGCGTCGCCTGGGTGACGCGGCTGGCGCTGCTCGGCGCCGGCACCATCCAGTTGCGCGCCAAGAATCTTGACGATGCCGAGGCGCTGCAGATGGTGACCGACTCCCTTGAAGTCATCAAAGGCACCGACGCCAAACTCGTGGTCAACGATTACTGGCGCGCGGCGATCGTTGCCGGCGCAAAGCATTTGCATCTCGGCCAGGAAGACCTCGTCGATGCCGACCTCGGCGAGATCCGCAAAGCCGGACTGACGCTCGGCATCTCGACCCATGACGACGAGGAACTGGCGACCGCGCTTGCAGCGAAGCCGGACTACATCGCGCTCGGTCCGATTTTCCCGACCACGCTGAAATCGATGCGCTTCGCGCCGCAGGGCATTGCAAAGATCACCGAATGGAAGAAACGCATCGGCGACATCCCGCTGGTCGCGATCGGCGGCATCAAGTTCGAACAATCTGCCGAGATTTTTGCGGCCGGCGCGGACTCCATCGCCGTCGTCAGCGACGTCACCCAGAACGCCGACCCCGATGCGCGGGTGCGGCAGTGGCTGGGCCAAAGCGCGAAGGCCGCGTGATGAATTTGCGAATCCATCAGCCGTCATTGCGAGCGAAGCGAAGCAATCCATTGGCACCGCGAATTCGGTGACAGTGGATTGCTTCGTCGCTTTGCTCCTCGCAATGACGGAGAACCAATCAGAAATTTAACGGAGGATAACAGAATGAACATCCGCTCCAATCCCGACACCACCCTACCCGCCGTCACCACCGGCCCCCTTCCCTCGTCGCGCAAGATCTTCGCCACCCCCGATACCGCGCCCGACCTGCGCGTGCCCCTGCGTGAAATCATCCTGAGCGAAGGCGCGGGCGAGCCGAACCTGCCGGTGTACGACACCTCCGGCCCCTACACCGATCCGACTGTGACCATCGACGTCAACGCCGGCCTGTCGCGCAACCGCCTCGCCTGGGTGAAGGAGCGCGGTGGCGTCGAGGAATATCAGGGCCGCGAGATCAAGCCGGAAGACAACGGCAACGTCGGCGCCTCGCATGCCGCAAAAGCCTTCACCGCGCACCACAAGCCGCTGCGCGGCCTCGACGGCCACAAGATCACCCAACTCGAATTCGCCCGCGCCGGCATCATCACCAAGGAGATGATCTACGTCGCCGAGCGCGAAAATCTCGGCCGCAAGCAGCAGCTTGAACGCGCCGAAGCCGCGTTGGCCGACGGCGAAAGCTTTGGCGCCGAGGTTCCCGCGTTCATCACGCCGGAGTTCGTCCGCTCAGAGATCGCGCGCGGCCGGGCCATCATCCCCTGCAACATCAACCACGCCGAACTCGAGCCGATGATCATCGGCCGCAACTTCCTGACCAAGATCAACGCCAATATCGGCAACTCCGCGGTGACGTCGTCGGTCGAGGAGGAAGTCGACAAGATGGTGTGGGCGATCCGCTGGGGTGCCGACACCGTGATGGACCTCTCCACGGGGCGCAACATCCACACCACGCGCGAATGGATCCTGCGCAACGCGCCGATCCCGATCGGCACCGTTCCCATTTATCAGGCGCTGGAGAAGTGCGAAGGCGATCCGGTGAAACTGACCTGGGAGCTCTACAAGGACACGCTGATCGAGCAGTGCGAACAGGGCGTCGACTACTTTACGATCCACGCCGGCGTGCGCCTGCCCTACATCCACCTGACCGCCAACCGCGTCACCGGCATCGTGTCGCGCGGCGGCTCGATCATGGCGAAGTGGTGCCTGGCGCATCACAAGGAAAGCTTCCTTTACACCCACTTCGACGAGATCTGCGACCTCATGCGCAAGTATGACGTCTCGTTCTCGCTCGGCGACGGCCTGCGCCCCGGCTCGATCGCCGACGCCAACGACCGCGCCCAGTTCGCCGAACTGGAGACGCTCGGCGAACTCACGAAGATCGCGTGGGACAAGGGCTGCCAGGTGATGATCGAAGGCCCCGGCCACGTGCCGATGCACAAGATCAAGATCAACATGGACAAGCAGCTCAAGGAATGCGGCGAAGCCCCGTTCTATACGCTTGGACCGCTGACCACCGACATCGCACCGGGCTACGACCACATCACCTCGGGCATTGGCGCCGCCATGATCGGCTGGTTCGGCTGCGCCATGCTCTGCTATGTCACGCCGAAGGAGCATCTCGGCCTCCCCGATCGCAACGACGTCAAGGTCGGCGTCATCACCTACAAGATCGCCGCGCACGCGAGCGATCTCGCCAAGGGCCACCCCGCCGCGCAACTCCGCGACGACGCGCTCTCACGTGCGAGGTTCGACTTCCGCTGGACCGACCAGTTCAACCTCGGCCTCGATCCGGACACCGCAAAAAGCTTCCACGACGAGACCCTGCCGAAGGAAGCCCACAAGGTCGCGCATTTCTGCTCGATGTGCGGCCCAAAATTCTGTTCGATGAAGATCACCCAGGATGTGCGGGATTACGCGGCGACGCTGAACGATCCGGCGAGTGTGGGGATGTCGGTGAGCGGCACCATCGAGGATGGCATGGCGGCGATGAGCCAGAAGTTCAAGGAGATGGGGTCGAGCGTGTATCTGGATGCGGAGAAGGTGAAGGAGAGTAATCGGGTGTTGTGAGGCGCCCACTCTCCTCGTCATGCCCGGGCTTGACCCGGGCATCGATCAAGAAACAACGGGCCGGGCGAAAGCTCGGCCTTTTGAGCAAATGGGAAACGGAAAATGGCTAGCAACCCAGACTACGCCAACTACGCGCGATGTATGGAGGAAATTAAGCGTAGGCTGTCCGCCATAGACGAGATACTTCACGATCAAAAGTCCACCTCATACAGGTACACCAATGTCGAATTTGTCGCGCTGCAATTTCGAAAAATTTTCGAACTCGTGATCTTAGCAACGCTCGCATCGCATCAGCAATTCTTTGAAGGGCTGTCGCGCAAGCTCGCCAAGGAATGGCAAGTGAGCAAGATTGTCGCGATCGTAGAGAAGAAGAATCGAGGATTCTATCCAGAACCAATTGATCGGATTCCGACAGGCAAAGAAGGGGTGAAGGACGAATGGAAGTCAATTACTTCAGGCTTCCTAACACTAAACGAACTTATCGAGGCACACGGCAAGATTGGCGCGCTAATGCACGCCAACAATCCATATCGCGAGGAAAAGTCGCTAACCGAAATGGAGGGCTTATTTCCAATTTGGCGCGAACGCTTAATGCGGCTCCTAAACAATCATCTGGTGAAGTTTCCAGACGACGCGACGGTTTTGTACGTTGGCATGCAAAGCGTTGAAACAGGCGCTGTCCACACAGCTCTATTCAAGAAGCAAGCAAGCCCGAAAACGTAACCCGGACGAGCGAAGCAATATCCGGGATTATCCTACTGCATGTACTAAAGCGTGTAACGACTCGCTATCAAAACCTTTCCGTGCCGATTAACCTTTCATTAACCAAACGCGCCCACTCTCCTTCTACGGCAGGGGGCCGTTGATTCCTGATGTTTCTGCTCCGCGTTTCGGAGCAAGCGTCGATCGGGAGGTGTTGATGCCCCAGGAGTATCTTGGCGCGTACCGTGACTTGTACCTTGGCGTGGACTGTGTGTGCACGCCCGAGATTCCGCTGCCGGATTCTCAGGCCCTTTCACCCCACCAGATCGTGCCGATGCTGATCGGCTCCACGGTCGAGGCGATCGAGCGCGAGCTCGTGCTGCAGACGCTGGCGCGCTGCCACGGCAATCGCACCCACGCAGCCCGCGTGCTCGGACTTTCGGTGCGCACGATGCGGAACAAGATCCGGCAGTACGCGACTGACGGCGTCGACATTCCCGCGCACAGCTAGGTCGCGCAGAGCGTAGGCTGGGCAAAGCGGACTTGTCTCGCCGTAGCTCGAAGAGCGAAGGCGGGAGCGTGCCCACCATCACGAACATAGCGTGAGTTGATGGGCACGGCGCTAACGCGCCTTTGCCCACCCTACGGTCTGCGGACTGATTTGCCTCGCGCGCAAGCGCAATCTCGCTTAAGCGCCGCGACATTTCAACACGACGGGCAAATCACCTAAAACCTGTCCAGCCCCTCGCGCAAAAATATTGCGCTTAACACGCAGGCCAAATCAGCCGCATAACTCCGCCCGTCTCACGGCAGATGAGGGACGTTTCGCGATCGTCACGAACGTGCGGTGAGATGCGATGGACGCGAAAGGCGCGCAAGACGTACGCGCCTGATGCGTACGGCGAAGTCGTGTGGTCCTGACGCCGCGGTGCTGGCATTAAGTCCGTGGGAGGCTAAGCCTCTCACGGGCGACGGTGGCAAAAGAGCCGTTCACCGGGGAGAGCTCGAAGTAAGCCGTAAAGCCATTGCGCAGGGAAGGCCGGAGTGTTCCGCCTGTACCTGTATGCTCGTGTGCGCGTTCCTTGTGCGCAATTGCACACGAGACCGCGGGTGCAGCGTGCACCCGGTCTTCCCTGCGCCCTCTGATTTCTCGGAGGGCAAGGTCAAGAGCACACCTCGGGCGCAACGCGTCGCGAGATCGCGAGGTCATATCTTGCAGCGTTGTGTGCACACTATCGACAAGCAAAAAGTCCGTTCCCTCCCCCACAAGGGAAAGCCGACCGCCCGCGCGTTACAACTGTCCGTTGCAATGGCAGTTGCGGATACGATGCGCCCGCCCGTCTCTGCGAAAGTCTTGGGCATAGGCGCGCGCAATCAGGCGTCATAATGCCTTCATTTAAAATCCAAATGACCGGGCAACAGTCTGATTATTTTTTGTTTACACCTACTGATTGAAATGGCGATGACTTATTTTCGACGCACGGAAAGCCAAGAAAAAAGCCAAGAAAAAAGCCAAGAGAAGAACGGCATCGCGGGATCTCTAACAAGATAAAAACCGTGGCAGGGAAACGGAAAACGTGGGTGAACTTCTGGGGTCAATAGCATTTTTCTTGATCGTCATCGCCGTGATCGCCGGCGCCTGGGCCTGGATTTCGACGCTGTTCAGGAAGGGGGCCATGGCGCTCCTCGGCTTCGACCAGGTCTGTGTGCAGCAGTTTGAGACCGTCCTGCTTTACCGGAACGGCCGTTTTGAAAAGGCCCTGCCGCCCGGCCGGCACCGGATCCGCACCGGCAGCCGCCAACTGGCGCGGATCGACAGGCGCCCCGAGGTATTTCGATTTGTGCAAGGCGCCGTTTCCTCGGACCGGATAGCGGTGAACCTCGTCTATGTCGTCCGGGCGCAAATCGTCGATCCCAGGGTAGCTTTCGAAAGCACGAAAAACTACAGGGACGAGATATCCATCCGGCTGCAATCGGTCGTGAAGGCGGTGTGCAGCCGAAAGCCCCGCCTCGAAATCCAGATGGATCACCAGAACTTCAGCAACAGCGCACAGAAGGCCGCCAGCCAGGTGCTGCGCGCCATCGGGTGCGAATGCCTGACCTTCGAACTGCTGCAGGTCGATGCCGCGGGGCCCATCGGGGAATGGGACACCGGGCGAATGGGATTTGCGGCGGAGTAGCTCGTGACGCGTTAACCGGCGGCGGCCAGCCGCCGGCGAGCCGATCGGGCGCCGGCAGTGCCGTTCGGCCCTCAAGGCACCGGGTGGGAGGTCCCTATGCTTCGCCGCTCCCGATTTCGAATGGATCATCCTGCGTCCGCGCGCGGACGCCAGGGCGCGACACCGCCTGCATGGCCGGGATCGAGCGCAGCTCGTCTGCGCAAGCCGAATGGCTCGGGGATTGCGAGAATTGCCCGCAATGCCCAACTGTCCCCTATCGTCATTGACCCGGAACATCCCCGACATGAGCCAGACCAAACTATTCGAGCCCTACAAGCTTGGCCCGATCACGCTACCCAACCGCCTCGCGATGGCGCCGCTGACCCGCAACCGCGCAGTGCCGCCCGGCATGGTGCCGAGCCCGCTGGCGGTCGACTATTATGGCCAGCGCGCCTCGGCCGGGCTCCTGATCACCGAAGCCAGTCAGGTCTCGCAGCAGGGCCAGGGCTATCAGGACACGCCCGGCATCTATTCGAAGGCGCAGGTCGCGGGCTGGCGCAAGGTCACCGACCGCGTGCATGAAAAAGGCGGGCGCATCTTCATCCAGATCTGGCATGTCGGCCGCATCTCGCATGACACGTTGCAGCCCGGCGGCGGCAAGCCGGTGGCGCCATCCGCGATCCGCGCCAAGGGCAAGACGTTCGTCAACGGCACCTTCACCGATATCTCCGAGCCGCGCGCGCTGGAGCTGTCGGAGATTCCGGGCATCATCGAGGATTTCAAGCGCGGCACCGAGAATGCGCTGGCGGCCGGTTTCGACGGCATCGAGATCCACGGCGCCAACGGCTATCTGCTCGACCAATTCGCCAAGGACGGCACCAACAAGCGCACCGATGCTTACGGCGGATCGATCGAGAACCGCGCAAAGCTGATGCTGGAGGTTTCGAAAGTGGTGGCTGCCGTCGCCGGCCCCGAGCGCACCGGCATCCGCATCTCGCCGGTGACGCCGGCCAATGACGTCTCCGATAGCAACCCGCAGCCGCTGTTCGATCACATTGTGGATGGGCTCAACGCGCTGAAGCTGATCTACATCCACGTCATCGAAGGCGCGACCGGCGGCCCGCGCGACATCGCGCCGTTCGACTACGCATCCTTGCGCAAGCGCTTTGGCGGAGCCTACGTCGCCAATAACGGCTATGATTTCGATCTCGCGAACAAAGTGCTCGACGCCAACGCGGCCGACCTGATCGCATTCGGAAAACCGTTCATCTCGAACCCCGATCTGGTCGAGCGGCTGAAGAAGGGCGCGCCGCTGAACGAGTGGGACAAGACGACGTTCTACGGCGGCGGCGCGAAGGGCTATACGGACTATCCGACGCTGGGAGCGGCGCAGGCGGCGGAGTGAGGGCACGCCCCGCATCAACACCGTCATGCCCGATAGCGAACAACAGAAAGGCCGGGATTGCTCCCGGCCTTTCGCTTGTTTGCATCCCTCGTGACAGGCGAGGCTTACTTCGCCTCCGCCCGCTTCGGCGGGGTGGCCGGCCACGACTTCACCAGCGTGTCGTAGTCGACGGTTTCGCCCTTCGGCTTTTCGTTCGCCAGCTTGCGCTGGGGCGCGATGTTGCCGTCCTTCGCGGACTTGGCGAACCAGTACTCGGCCGTCTCCTTCTTGTTCAGCTTCGGCCCGCACTCTTTCTGCACGCCGGATTTCTCCAGACGCTCGAGCACCGAGTCCTGGGCTGCTGCCAGCGCATCCATCGCCGCCTGCGGTGTCTTCGCTCCCGACGACGCATCGCCGATGTTCTGCCACCACAATTGCGCGAGCTTCGGATAGTCAGGCACGTTGTTGCCGGTCGGGGTCCACTGCACGCGCGCCGGCGAGCGATAGAACTCGATCAGGCCGCCGAGCTTCGGCGCACGTTCAGTAAAGGACTTATCCCAGATGTCGGATTCACGAACGAAGGTGAGGCCGACATGGCTCTTCTTCAAGGACACCGTCTTGGAGTTGATGAACTGCAGATAGAGCCAGGCCGCCTTGCGGCGATCGGGCGGGGTCGACTTCAGGAGCGTCGACGAGCCGGCATCCTGGTAACCGAGCTTCATGCCCTCTTTCCAGTACGAGCCGTGCGGCGACGGCGCCATGCGCCACTTCGGCGTGCCGTCCGCATTCACGACCGGAATACCGGGCTTCACCATGTCGGCGGTGAAGGCGGTGTACCAGAAGATCTGCTGCGCGATCGCACCTTGTGCCGGCACCGGTCCCGATTCGGAGAAGGTCATGCCCAGCGCCTGCGGCGGGGCATACTTCTTCATCCAGTCGAGATATTTGACGATCGAATAGACCGCCGCCGGGCCGTTGGTGTCGCCGCCGCGCTCGACGGACGAGCCGACGGGACGGCAGCCTTCCATCCGGATGCCCCATTCATCGACCGGCTTGCCGTTCGGGATGCCCTTGTCGCCGTTGCCGGCCATCGACAGCCAGGCGTCGGTGAAACGCCAGCCGAGCGAGGGATCCTTCTTGCCATAGTCCATGTGGCCATAGACCTTGACGCCGTTGATCTCCTTGATGTCGTTGGTGAAGAACTCGGCGATGTCTTCATAGGCCGACCAGTTCACGGGAACGCCGAGCTCGTAGCCGTACTTTGCCTTGAACTTGGCCTTGTAGTCCGGATTGGAGAACCAGTCGTAGCGGAACCAATAGAGGTTCGCGAACTGCTGGTCGGGAAGCTGATAGAGCTTGCCGTCCGGGCCGGTGGTGAAGGACTTGCCGATGAAGTCGTTGACGTCGAGCTGCGGATTGGTGACGTCCTTGCCCTCGCCGCTCATGTAGTCCGACAGGATCACGGTCTGGCCGTAACGGAAGTGCGTTCCGATCAGGTCGGAATCGTTGATCCAGCCGTCATAAACGTTCTTGCCGGACTGCATCTGTGTCTGCAGCTTCTCGACGACGTCGCCTTCCTGGATCAGGTCGTGCTTGACCTTGATGCCGGTGATCTCGGTGAAGGCTTTCGCCAGCGTGCGCGATTCATACTCATGCGTCGTGATCGTTTCCGACACGACGTTGATTTCCATGCCCTTGAACGGAGCTGCTGCCTTTTCGAACCACTGCAGCTCCTTCAACTGGTCGGCCTTCGACAAGGTCGAGGGCTGGAATTCGCTGTCGATCCACCTTTGATTGACGGCGTCGTCCGCACGAGCGGGTGCGGCAATCGTAACCGAAGCCGCGATCAGCGCAGCCGCGCTGGTCATCGTCAGAAAGCTCTCCTTGGTCAAGGGACCGTTTCTTCCTCTCAAGCGTCGCATGTTGGATCCTCCGGTTGCAGCGACAAACACAAACTCAGGCCCGGGTTGATCCCGGATCTGCTCTTCTTCGCTGTTCAGACGGTGCGGAAAATCGCAACGGCCGAGACAAGCGAAATCAGGGTTGCGAGCCACAGGCTCGATATTTCAACGCCCTCTCCGATCGGAAGCGTCAGAAGCGGGTCGATGCCGACAAGGGCGATCCACAACAGATGGATGACGGCGGCGAGCACCAGCGAAATGAACAGGCGGTCGCCGCGCGTGGTCGGAATGCGCAGTACGCCGACGCGTTCGGCTTCGGGATAGGCGGCCGCAAGCCACGTCATCACGCCGAGCGTCAGCGCCAGCATCACGAAGAAGATCGCGGTCGGCAGCGTCCAGGCCATCCATGCGATGTGCTCCATGGCTACACCCGTCCCAGCGCGAAACCGCGCGCGATGTAGTTACGGACGAACCAGATCACCAGGGCGCCCGGGATGATGGTGAGCACGCCGGCGGCCGCCAGCAGCCCCCAATCCATGCCAGCGGCCGAGACCGTGCGGGTCATGATGGCCGAGATCGGTTTGGCGTTGACCGAGGTCAACGTGCGCGCCAGCAGCAGTTCGACCCAGGAGAACATGAAGCAGAAGAACGCGGCGACGCCGATGCCGCTCGCGATCAGCGGCACCAATATTTTGACGAAGAAGCGCGGGAACGAATAGCCGTCGAGGAACGCGGTCTCGTCGATCTCGCGCGGCACGCCGGATACGAAGCCTTCGAGAATCCACACCGCCAGCGGCACATTGAAGATGCAATGCGCGAGCGCTACCGCCCATGGCGTATCGAACAAATTAATCGCCGAATAGAGATTGAAGAACGGCAGCGCAAATACCGCCGCCGGCGCCATGCGGTTCGACAGCAGCCAGAAGAACAGATGCTTGTCGCCGAGGAAGCGGTAGCGCGAGAAGGCGTAGGCCGCCGGCAACGCCACCGCGATCGAGATTACGGTATTGATCAGAACATAGGTCAGCGAGTTGATGTAGCCGGAATACCAGCTCTCGTCGGTGAAGATGCGCTTGTAGTTCTCCAGCGTAGGCTGGTGCGGCCACAGCGTCATGGTGGTGACGATCTCGGTGTTGGTCTTGAAGCTCATGTTGACGAGCCAGTAGATCGGCAACAGCAGGAAGATCAGGAACACCACCATGATGATGCGGCGGCCGGGAATCGTGTTCATCACGCGGCTCCCTTTTTCTCGGGACGCTCGGCCCCGGCGTTGGTCATCACGGTGTAGAAGATCCAGCACACGATCAGGATGATCAGATTGTAGACCAGCGAAAGGGCCGCGGCCTTGCCGAGGTCGAACTGCCCGAGCGCGATCTTGACCAGTTCGATCGAAACGAAGGTGGTCGAGTTGCCGGGGCCGCCGCCGGTCACGACGAACGGCTCGGTGTAAATCATGAAACTGTCCATGAAGCGCAGCAGCACCGCGATCAGGAGCACGCGGTTCATCTTCGGCAACTGGATCGCCTTGAACACCGCCCAGCGCGAGGCGCCGTCGATCTGCGCCGCCTGGTAATAGGCGTCGGGAATCGACTTCAGCCCGGCGTAGCACAGCAGTGCAACGAGGCTGGTCCAGTGCCAGACGTCCATCACGATGACGGTGGCCCAGGCATCGAACTCGTTGGAGACGTAATTATAGTCGATGCCGAGGCTGTTGAGCGTATAGCCAAGCAGGCCGATATCGGGCCGGCCAAAAATCTGCCAGATCGTTCCGACCACGTTCCACGGGATCAACAACGGCAGCGCCAGAATCACGAGGCATACGGCAACCGTCCAGCCCTGGCGCGGCATCGACAGCGCCACCACGATGCCGAGCGGCACCTCGATCGCCAGGATGATGGCGGAGAACAGCAGGTTGCGGCCGAGCGAGGCCAGAAAGCGCCCGCCGAGATCCGTCGAGGGATCGAGCAATTCCTTGAACCAGCCGACGCCGTTCCAGAAGAACTGGTTGTTGCCGAACGTGTCCTGCATCGAATAGTTCACGACCGTCATCAGCGGCAGGACCGCGGAGAACGCGACCACCAGGAATACCGGCAGCACCAGGAACCAGGCCTTCTGGTTGATGGTCTTGTCCATCAGGCTACCCCCTCGACCAGACGGCTGTCGGCATAGACGTGAACATGGGCGGGATCGAACACGAGCCCGACCATGTTGTCGGGAACGGAAAATCCCGGAGGCACCCGGGCGGAAAACTTTGCGTCGCCGACGCGAACGCGGGCGAAGCGGACGCGGCCGAGATCGTCGATGCGCTCGATCGTGGCCGACAACAGCCCGGATGCGGGCGCCGCGACATGGAGGAATTCCGGCCGCACGCCGATCTCGATTTTCGCGCCCGCCGGAAGCACGCCGTAATTGCGGTGCAAGCCGATGATATGGCCATCGACGCGCGCTTCGTGTCCGCTTACCGCGGCCGGCACGATGTTCATGCCGGGCGACCCGATGAAATAGCCAACAAAAGTATGCGCGGGCTTGTCGAACAGTTCGGCCGGCGTGCCGCTCTGCACAACGCGTCCGTCATGCATGACGACGACGGTGTCGGCAAAGGTCAGCGCCTCGGTCTGGTCGTGGGTGACGTAGATCATCGTCAGATCGAGCTCGCGATGCAGCGCTTTCAGTTTCGAGCGCAACTGCCATTTCAACTCGGGATCGATCACCGTCAGCGGCTCATCGAACAATACTGCCGCGACATCGGAGCGGACGAGGCCGCGGCCGAGCGAGATCTTCTGCTTGGCGTCCGCGGTCAGGCGCGTCGCCTTGCGGCCAAGCCAGGGCGTGAGATCGAGCAGATCGGCAATTTGCTTAACCCGCGCGTCGACCTCGACCTTCGGCACGCCGCGGTTCTTCAGCGGGAATGCGAGGTTCTGCCCGACTGTCATGGTGTCGTAGATAACCGGAAACTGGAACACCTGCGCGATATTGCGCTTCTGGGTTGACAGCGGTGTGATGTCGGCGCCGTCGAACAGGATCTTTCCGCGCGACGGCGTAACGATGCCGGAGATCAAATTGAGCAGCGTGGTCTTGCCGCAGCCGGAAGGCCCCAGCAGCGCATAGGCGCCACCCTGCCGCCAGGTCATCGTCACCGGCTTCAGCGCAAACGAATCCGCCGGCGCGTCATTGCCGCCATAGGAATGCGCGAGATCGACGAGGTCAATGCGGGCCATGTCGCATCTCCCTCACGAGCTTTTGCTTTTTGACGCGTTTTCTTCACGCGAACCGCTACGCACTTCGCTTGAAAACGCTTTGCCACCCGGCGCGGCGACCAGGCGGTCGGCGGCGTCGAACACGAAGACATTGTCGGGATCGAGCACGGCATCGAGCACATGGCCGGGCTCGTATTCATGCACGCCCTGCAGCACCGCGACCCAATTGGAAGCGCCGCGGTTGAGATGCACGAAGCTTTCGGAGCCGGTGATCTCGGTCACGGTGACGGTGGCATGAAAGGCGTGGCGCCCGGCAATGCCGTTGGCCACCTCGAGCTGATGGGCGCGGAAGCCGACGCGATAGGGACCGTCGGGGAGCGATGCGTAGAGGCCGGTGGCCGGCGCCTGGATGCCGCCGGCATATGCGACCTGCCCGTTCTTCTTCTCGATACCGACGATGTTGAGCGGCGGATCGGAGAACACCTGCGCCACCCGCAGCGTGCCGGGATGACGATAGACATTCGAGGTATAGCCGGCCTGAAGCACCTCACCTTCCCACATGCACACGGTGTCGCCGCCGAGCAGCAGGGCTTCTGAAGGTTCGGTGGTCGCGTAGACGAAGATCGCGCCCGACGCCTCGAAGATGCGCGGCAGTTCGGCGCGCAGCTCCTCGCGCAGCTTGTAATCGAGATTGGCCAGCGGCTCGTCCAGCAGAACCAGATCGGCGCCCTTGACCAGCGCGCGCGCAATCGCGGTGCGCTGCTGCTGTCCGCCGGACAATTGCAGCGGCGTGCGCTTCAGATAGGGCTCGAGCCGCAGGAGTTTCGCGGCTTCCTGGACGCGCCTGTCGATTTCCTCGCGCGGCCGGCCCTGCACCCGCAACGGCGAAGCGATGTTCTCATAGACCGTCAGCGAGGGGTAGTTGATGAACTGCTGATAAACCATCGCGACCGAGCGTTGCCGCACGTCGAACCCGGTGACATCCTTGCCCTCGACCAGCACGCGGCCGGTCGTCGGCCGGTCGAGGCCGGCAAGCAGCCGCATGATTGAGGTCTTGCCCGACAGCGTCGGTCCGAGCAGCACGCTCAGCGTGCCGCGCTCGAGCGTCAGCGAGACATCGCGAATGGTCGCCATGCCGTCCACGGTTCGCGTGACGTGTTCGAGCGTGACGCTCATGACCGCCCTCCCACTTCACGCAAGGGACGTTCGCCGGAGCCGCGGTGGGCCTTGATCCACTCGTCGAGGGCTGTGATTTCTTCTGCCGACAGCCGCAATCCAAGCTTGGATCTTCGCCACACGATGTCTTCGGCGCTACAGGCCCATTCGTTCGCGATCAGGTACCTGACTTCGCTTTCCGTAAGGGTAGCGCCGAACGACTGGCCGAGGTCGGCAAAAGATTTCGCGTTGCCGAGCAATTTTGTCGCACGCGTGCCATAGGCATGCGCGAGCCGGTTGGCATGCGCCGGATCGAGGAACGGATACTCCCGCGTCAGTTCCGCCGACAGCGCGGCGACCGCCGAAACATCCATGTCGCCGCCCGGCAGCGGCGCCTTGCCGGTCCAGCCTTCCTTCTCTTTCGCGCTGCGCAGATAGGGCGCGAGCCGTTCCAGCGCTTCTTCCGCCAGGCGCCGATAGGTCGTGATCTTGCCGCCATAGATCGACAGTAATGGCGCGCCACCGGGCGTATCGAGTTCGAACACATAATCGCGGGTCGCAGCTTTCGCTTCGCTGGCGCCGTCGTCATAGAGCGGGCGCACGCCGGAATAGGTCCAGACGACATCGGCGGGCAGCACCGGCTTCTTCAGGTACTCGCTGGCGGAGGCGCAGAGATATTGAATCTCCTCAGGGCTGGCTTTCACCTTGGCCGGATCGCCGTCGTAATCGCGATCGGTGGTTCCAATCAGTGTGAAATCGTTCTGGTAGGGAATGACGAAGATGATGCGGCCGTCGGCGTTCTGAAACATGTAAGCGCGATCGTGCTCATAGAGCTTGCGCACCACGATGTGCGAACCCTGCACCAGCCGCACTTTCGCGCGCGCGTTGACGCCGGAGCCCGCGGACAGCACCTGTTCGACCCAGGGGCCGCCGGCGTTGACCAGCGCGCGCGCCTGAATGGTAGTGCGCGTGCCGCTGATCGTGTTCTCGGCGGTGACGTGCCAGATGCCGTCGACCTGCCTGATCTCGACCGCGCGCGAGCGGGTATGGATTTCGGCGCCGCGATCCGCCGCATCGCGTGCGGTGAGCACGACGAGGCGCGCATCATCGACGAAGCAGTCGGAATATTCGAAGCCTTTGCGGTAGCGGTTGGCGATCAAGGGTTTCCCCACCTCGTCATGGACGAGATCGACCGAGCGCGTCGGCGGCAGCAGATTCCGGCCGCCAATATGATCGTACAGGAACAACCCCAGCCGGAGCAGCCAGGCCGGGCGCAAGCCGGAGTGGTGCGGCAAAACGAAACGCAACGGCCTGATAATGTGGGGCGCGATCTGCCAGAGGATTTCGCGCTCGATCAGCGCCTCGCGGACCAGCCGGAACTCGTAATATTCGAGATAGCGCAGGCCGCCATGCACCAGCTTGGTCGACCAGGACGACGTCCCGCTCGCCAAATCATTCATTTCACACAGGAAAACAGAATTGCCCCGGCCCACCGCATCGCGCGCGATGCCGCAGCCGTTGATGCCGCCTCCGACAATGGCGAGATCGAATACCCTGTCCACCGAAACGCTTCCCCGGCAACCGCCCCTTCACTTCGGCGATTTTACTTTCGGATTGGAGTTAATCACAAAGAAAAACGAAAGCAAGGCGAAAGCTGCGGGCGCAGGTTGGGATTGAGGGCATTCTTTCGATGTACGGGGTGCCGGGTGTCGGGACGGCGGGGGCTTTCATCCTTCGAGACGCCCTGGAGCCTGTCATCGGGCGCGCATTCGCGCGACCCATTGGCGGCTCCTCAGGATGACGTCTCGCACTTTCTCACTCGGGAAAACTCATAGTGAGGAGCCGCCAACGGGTCCGCGCGTAGCGTAGCCCGATGACAGGCTCCGCGGCGTCTCGAACCATGTGGCCAATGATGGCGCCGATCGCGTTACTTCAACCGTACCACCGTCGACGCGGGCTCACCGGTGGGCTCGTCGATATCCGCCGCCGGCTTGTCCATCGCTTCCACCACCTCGATGCCGCGATGATTGCAGATATTTGCGAGGCCCGCCGGCAGCGGCGCATCCGTCACAAAGGTCTGGATCTGGCTGAGATGGGCGATGCGCACCGGTGCGCTGCGGCGGAGCTTTGTCGAGTCCGCGACCAGCATGACGCTGCGCGCATTGGCAATGATCGCCTGCGCCGCCTGCACCTCGCGATAGTCGAAATCGAGCAGCGCGCCCTCCTCGTCGATCGCGGATGCGCCGATGATGGCGTAGTCGACCTTGAACTGGCCGATCAGGCTGATTGCGGTCGAGCCGATCACCGCGCCGTCGGCGCGGCGCACCGCGCCTCCAGCCACAATCACTTCGATGCGCGGGTGCCGATACAAAAGCATCGCGACGTTGAGGTTGTTGGTGATGACGAGCAGGTCCTCATGCGAGGTCAGCGCGCTTGCGACTTCTTCCGTCGTGGTACCGATATTGATGAACAACGAGCAGCCGTTCGGAATCCGCGACGCCGCGGCAATGCCGATCGCCCGCTTCTCCTCCGCCGCCACGAAGCGCCGCGCCTCATAGGCGAGGTTTTCGACGCCGGAGGCGATGATGGCGCCGCCATGGATGCGGGTCAGCGAGCGCTGGTCGCAGAGGTCGTTGAGGTCCTTGCGGATGGTCTGCGCCGAAACCTCGAAACGCTTGGCGAGGTCTTCCACCATCACCCGGCCAAAGGCGCGGGCGATGTTGAGGATTTCAGTCTGACGGTGGGACAGTCCGGCCATAGCGGCACCCTTGGGGCAATTGGGCTTGGGGCACAAAGTTGCCGTTATGGTGCGGCTGATTAGGGCTGCGGTCAACGAGGGAGACCGGCCACGAAGGCGTTTGGCGGGGCGAAACGACGATCCTGGTTAAGGCGTGCCCGAAGCCATGCGAGCCCGCACCATGCGGGCGGCCGCTCGACAAAGCAATTTGTGGCTGCAACACTCTGATCACAACCAGAAACGAATGGAGGAAACCATGAACATCGATCGCCGTCAGCTCGCCTTACCCGTGCTCGCACTTGGGCTTGGGCTCATGAGCGTCGTCCCCGCTTTTGCCGGTGCGGACGAGGATGCCATTGCGAAGCACGTCGAAGCCTTCCGTGCGGCGCAGGCGGCTGGCAATGCCGAGGGAATCGCCCCACTCTGCGCGGATGACCTGAGCTACAGCCACTCGAACGCCAAGGTCGACACCAAGGCGTCGCTTCTCGATGGCATCGCCAAGGCCAACTACAAATGGACGTCGCTCGAATACAAGGATCCCACGATCCGCGTCGTCGGCCCGACCGCCATCGTGCGCTTCAACTTCGTCGGCGAGCAGGAGTTCACCGACGGTAAGAAGACGCCGCAGAACCTGCACATCCTGATGAACTGGCAGAGGCAGGGCCCGGACTGGAAACTGCTGTCGCGGTCGGCCACCAAGCTCTGACGCCTGAAAGGTCCACGCTGGCGGTTAGGCCGCCAGCGGCATCCCGCTGGCGAGACGCCGGACCGCGCGCTCGGCCTCGCGGGCGTTGCGGAATATCTGCCCTTCCAGCCGGTTGAAACGGTGCGAGGCGGCAAAGAATTGATAGCCGCCGGGAGCGCGCACGATAATCCCTGCCGGCTGCGAGCCGACTTCGATGATATAGGTGTCCGACATGGGCCCAGCCTGTGATTTCTGCCGGGCTTACAACGGGTTGCACGGCGAATTGTTCCTCCTTCCGCCGTTGCGCCGTAAGCCCAACCTATGTCAAAGCTGGTCGCGGAATAGCTAGCGAATCGTCCAAATGGCCGGAGAACTGACATGATGCCGAAATTCGCGCTCTCGATGCTGGTTGCCCTAGCGATTTGCGCACCGCTCCAGGAGGCTGCGGCGCAGGAAAGCACGCTCGGGGGCGCGCTGTTCGGCGGCGCTGCGGGCGCCATTCTCGGCGGCGCACTCGGCGGCGGCCGTGGTGCGGCGGTCGGCGCGATCGTGGGGGCTACGACGGGCGCCGCAATCGGCGCCCAGGGTGAGCCGCGGCCCGGCGGCTATCGCTATTACCAGGGCGGCTGCTACGTGGAGCAACCCGGCGGCTGGCAGGAAGTTTCGCCGCGCTATTGCGGTGTCCAGGCGCAATACGCCCCGGCGCCGGTCTACGATCCGCCGGCTTGCACGCGCTACCGCTCCTATGATCCGCGCCGCGGCACGTTCATCGGCCGTGACGGCTACGAGCGTCCCTGCCCATAAGGATCACGCCTTGATCACGCCGTCCGGGCTGACCGGCTGCGGACGGCCGTTATCGTCGATCGAGACGTAGGTGAAGTTGCCGTCGGTCACGAGGATCGACTGTAACTCCCGGCGGCGGACGACCCAGGCTTCGAGGTGGACGGTAATCGAGGTGCGTCCGACCCGCACCAGATGGCCGTAAACGGAGACGAGATCGCCAACATAGACGGCTTTGCGAAAGTTCATCGCCTCGATCGCGACGGTCACGGTGCGGGATTTCGCGATCTTGGAAGCGAACACGCCGCCACCGATATCCATCTGGCTCAAGAGCCAGCCACCGAAGATGTCGCCATTGGCGTTGGTATCGGCCGGCATCGCCAGCGTGCGGATACAGAGATCGCCGCGTGGCTCGGTCTCGGTCGTGGGCGGCGCGTGCACATGCGTCTCCGTCACTTGAAATTCTCCCAGCCGGCATCCGGCGTAAACCTCCTGCCGAACTTGTCGGTCAGGGCATCCAGCGTGGAGACGACATTGTCCGCACCGCGGGTTCGCGCATAATTCAGCGGCCCGCCGCGGAACGGCGCGTAGCCGGTGCCGAAGATGACGGCGCCGTCGACAACGTCTGCATTGTCGACGATGCCCTCGCGCAGACAGGCGACGCAGACGTTCGACATCGGCAGGATCAGCCGGTCGATCATTTCCGCCGTCGGCTCCGAAATCGCGGACATGCCGCCGGTATCGGCCTTGCCGTCCTTCCAGGTGTAAAAGCCCTTGCCGGTCTTGCGGCCGAGTTCGCCCTTGGCAACCTTGTCGCGCAACCACGCTGGCGTCGACGGCAGCATGTCGCCGAACTTCGAGCGCAGCATGTCGCCGACATCGAGGCAGATATCGAGGCCGACCTGATCGGCCAATTCAATGGGCCCCATCGGCATGCCGAACTTTTTCGCGGCAGCGTCGATGACAGTCTTGTCGATCTTCTCGTCCAGCATCACCATCGCTTCCAGCATGTACGGCGTCAGCGCGCGGTTGACGAGAAAGCCCGGCGACGATTTTACGAGCAGCGGCAGCCGGTCGATGGCGCCGACAAAGGCGAGCGCCTCCTTCAGCAATTGCGCATCCGTTCCGTCATGGCTGACGACCTCGACGAGTTGCAGCCGCGATACCGGGTTGAAGAAATGTAGTCCGAGCAGCCGCTCCGGCCTCTGCAGCGTGGTGCGCAGGTCCTGCAGCGGAATGCTCGAGGTGTTGGTCGCAAGGATCGCGCCGGGTTTCATCTTTGGCTCGAGCCCGGCATAGACCTTCTGCTTCAGCTCCAGCTTTTCCGGCACGGCTTCGATGATGAGATCGGCGTTGCGGACGCCCTCAGCCTGCATGTCCGGCATCAGCCGGTCCAGCGCGTCCCGCACGGCAGTACGCTTGCGCAGGATCTTGCCGTAGAGATCGGCGGCACGCTTGATCGCGCCCGCAATCGGCTCCGGCTTCATGTCGGCGAGCGTCACCCGCAGGTTCTGGCCGGCGCACCATGCGGCGATGTCGCCGCCCATCGCTCCAGCACCGATGACGTGAACGTGCTCGATCTTGTTGCCGCTGCCGGCGAGCTTCTTCATCTGCTCGCGCAGGAAGAAGACGCGGATCAGGTTCTGCGCCGTCGGCGTCACCATCAACTTCGCGAACGACGGCTGCTCTGCGCGCAGCATCGCCAGCCGGTCGCCGCCGTGCTTTTCCCAGAGATCGATCAGCGCATAAGGCGCGGGGTAATGCTCTTGCGGCGCAGCCTTGCCGGCCTCACGGCGCATGCGCGAGGCGACAAAGCCCCTGACGGAACCGAAGCCGAAGAGAGTGTTGAATATCCCCGGCCGCGCGCGCTTGAGGCGACCGGACACGGCGTCCTTTACCGCGTTCTTGACATGCCGCTCCTGCGTCACGGCGTCGACCAGCCCGAGCGACTTTGCCCTGCGCGCATCTATGGTCTTGCCGGTCAGCATCAACGGCATCGCCTGCATCGGATTGACGAGCTGGGTGAAGCGTGCGGTGCCGCCGAGGCCGGGATGCAGGCCGAGCATCACCTCGGGAAAACCGAACCGCGCATCCTCGATAGCAATCCGCATTTGGCAGGCCAGTGCGACTTCGAGGCCGCCGCCGAGGCAGAAACCGTGAATCACGGCGACCGTCGGAACCCGCAATTCTTCCAGGCGATCGATCACCGCATGCGCGCGGCCGATCTCGAGCTCGATCTCTCCCGGATCGCTGGCGCCGCGGAATTCGTTAACGTCGGCTCCGGCGATGAAGCCAGATTTCTTGGCGGAGCGGATCACGAGGCCGGTGGGCCGCTGGGTTTCCAGCTCCGCCAGCACCTTATCGAGTTCCTCGATCAGGTCGGCCGAAAGCGTATTGGCGCTGGCGCCTTCGCGGTCGAACAGCAGCCAGGCGACACCATCGGCATCGCGGGTCAACCTGAAATTTTTGTAAGGCCCGGCTGCATCGGGCTTCGGCCCCAGTTCGAGCACGCGATCGCCGAGAAGGTTCATGATCTGTGAATCCATGATCACACCGTCTCTATCAGCATCGCGCCGCCCTGCCCGCCGCCGATACATTCGGTGGCGATGCCGCGCCTGGTGCCCAATCGTTTCATGGCGTTGACGAGATGCAGCACGATACGGTTGCCACTGCAGCCGACGGGATGACCGAGGCTGATCGCGCCGCCATCGACATTCAATTTAGTCTGGTCGAGTTCGCCGGCCGCGCCGTCGAGACCGAGAATCTCCTTGCAGAACTTTTCGTCGTTCCAGGCGGCGAGACAGCCGAGCACCTGCGTCGCAAACGCCTCATTCAATTCCCAGGTCTCGATATCGGAAAGCGTCAGCTCGTTGCGCTTCAAGAGTTCAGTCGCCGACAGCACCGGACCGAGCCCCATGATGCCGGGATCGAGCGCCGACCACTGGCTATCCAGAATGACCGCCTTCGGCGTCAGGCCATGCTTCGCTACGGCTTCCTCGGAAGCAAGGATCACCCAGGACGCGCCATCGGTGATCTGCGAGGAATTGCCGGCGGTGACCTTGCCCCAGGGACGCTCGAACACCGGCTTCAGTTTTGCCAATAACTCCGGCGTCGAGTCCGGGCGCACGCCGTCGTCATGATCGTAGAATTTCCCGTCGCGGGCGAACGCGGTTTCGACCTCGCCCTTGAGCCAGCCTTCCGATTGCGCTTTCGCCAGCCGCTTATGGCTTTCGGCGGCGTAGGCGTCCGACTGCGCGCGGGTGACGCCGAAGAGATGGCCGACCACTTCCGCGGTCTGGCCCATATTGAGTTCGGTGATGGGATCGGTCAGCCCGCGCTCGAGCCCAATGATCGGCTTGAAATAGCTGGGCTTCACCTTCAGCGCCGCCATGATTTTCGCGCCAATGCCCTTGGCCCCGGCAAGGCCTGCGAACCAGCGCACGCCCTGCTGCGGCCACACCAGCGGCGCGTGGCTCAACGCTTCGGCGCCGCCGGCCAGGATGAGGTCAGAGACGCCCTCGCGGATGTAGCGGTAGGCCGTGTCGATCGACTGCATGCCGGAGCCGCAATTGATCTGCACGGTGAAGGCGACCATCTTCTCGCCCATGCCGAGCCGCAGCGCAGCGACCCGGGCCGGGTTCATCTCGTCGGCAATGACGTTGACGCAGCCGAGGATAAGCTGATCGAAAGCGTCAGGTGCAAAAGGCTGCCGCGCCAATAGCGGCCGGCCGCATTGCACGGCGAGATCGACCGGAGTGAACGGCCCGGGACCGGAGCGTGCTTTCAGGAACGGCGTCCGGCTGCCGTCAACGATAAAGACCGGTCTTGCCATCAGCTTGCCGCCCTCTGCTCACCCAGTTCCTGGAAGAACTGATGCACGTCGGCGGCCTTCCTGTAAATCGGCGACAACGCCTCGGCTGCGAAATCGTCGACCTCGATCACCTTGGCAACGGCTTCATGCGCAGCCTGCAGCCTCTCGCCGTCGGCTTGCGTAATGACGCCCTTCTTTACCGCCTCTTTCCAGTCATGCAGGCGCGCGGCGCGCATCTGTTTGGAAACATCTTCCGCCGCCGTCACCAGAAGGAACGCCTTTTCCAGCCGGGCTACGCCACCGTCATCCTTGACCGCAGACAGATCCGCCGTGAGGCGATCGCGTGCCGCCGACGGCTCCAGCACGAGCTGCGCGCATTGATGCACGACGCGGTCGGACGGACCGGTCACCTTTGCGCCGAACGGCTGGATCAGGAATTTCAGGATCACGGCCACGAACCGGTTCGGCAGGTTGGCGAGGATTTCGGCAAAGCGGTTCTCGATGGTCTTGAAGCCGCTCGCCATGCACCATTCGAGCGCGGCGAAGTCGGCCTGCTGCCGCCCCTCGTCCTGCCAGCGTTTTAGCGCCGCCGACAACAGATAGAGTTCGGAAAGAATATCGCCGAACCGGGCGGAGAGCATTTCCTTGCGCTTGAGGGCGCCGCCGAGCGTCAGCAGCGCCATGTCGGCGCATAGCGCAAAGGCTGCCGAATAGCGCGAGAGCTGGCGATAGAAGCGCGTCGCGTCTCCCGCATCGGGCGCGGGTGCAAACAAGCCGCCGCTCCAGCTCCGGCCCCAGGCGCGGAACATGGTCTTGAAGCTGTGGCCGACATGATTCCAGAATGCCTTGTCAAAGGCGTCGAGACCCTTGGCGCGGTCGGCTTCACCCAGCGCATTCATTTCGTCGAGCAGGAATGGATGAGCACGGATCGCGCCTTGGCCAAACACGATGAGATTTCGCGTGAGGATATTGGCGCCTTCGACGGTGATGCCGACCGGCACCGAACGATAGAGATTGCCGAGATAGTTTTGCGGCCCGTCGATCACCGCTTTGCCGCCATGGATGTCCATTGCGTCGTCGATCGCAATCCGCATCCGCTCGGTGGCGTGCAGCTTCATGATGCCGGAAATGACAGCGGGATGGTGCCCCTGGTTGAGAGCTGCGCAGGTCAGCCGCCGTGCGGCGTCGAGCAGATAGGCCGTGCCGGCGATGCGGGCGAGCGGCTCCTCGATGCCTTCGAACTTGCCGATGGAAATGCCGAACTGCTCGCGGATGCGGGCATAGGCGCCTGACGTGCGCGCCGCATAGGCGGCACCAGCGGCCGACAGCGACGGCAGCGAGATGCCGCGGCCGGCGGCAAGCGCCGTCATCAGCATCTTCCAGCCCTGCCCGAGCCGCTCTTGCCCGCCGATGATGTAGTCCATCGGGATAAAGACGTCGTGCCCCCAGTTCGGGCCATTCTGGAACACCTGCATCGCCGGCAGATGCCTGCGGCCGATCTCCACGCCGGGCAGATGGGTCGGGATCAGCGCGACCGTAATGCCGAGATCTTCCTGCTGGCCCACCAGATGATCGGGATCATAGGCCTTGAAGGCGAGACCAAGCAGCGTCGCGACCGGCCCCAGCGTGATGTAGCGTTTGTGCCAGTTCAGCCTTAAGCCCAACACTTGGCGGCCTTCGAAATCGCCCTTGCAGATGATGCCCGTGTCGACCATCGAGGCGGCGTCGGAGCCGGCTTCCGGGCTGGTGAGGCCGAAGCAGGGAATGTCGGCGCCTTCGGCAAGTCGCGGCAGCCACCTGTCCTGCTGCTCCCTGGTGCCAAAGCGCATCAGGAGTTCGCCGGGCCCGAGCGAGTTCGGCACCATCACGGTGACGGCCGCGGTCAGCGAGCGCGAGGAAAGTTTTCGCACCACTTCCGAATGCGCATAGGGCGAGAAGCCGAGCCCGCCATATTCCTTGGGGATGATCATGCCGAAGAATTTGTGACGCTTGATGAAGGCCCAGGCCTCCGGCGGCAGATCGCGCCACTCCCAATTGATCTTCCATTCGTCGAGCATGGCGCAGAGCTCGTCGACCGGGCCGTTGAGAAAGGCTTTTTCTTCTTCAGTCAAAGTGGCCGGCGCGACAGCCAGCAATTTCGACCAGTCGGGATTACCGGTGAAGAGATCCGCGTCCCACCAGACGTCACCCGCTTCGAGCGCCTCGCGCTCGGTGTCGGACATCGCGGGCATTGCGCCACGCGCGAAAGCAAAGATCGGCTTGCTGATGAAATCGCGGCGGAAGCTCATGGCGAACTCTCCTGGTCTGCGGCGCGACGTCGCGCCTCACCTAGGCCAAACGACGGCTCATTGTAGCTGAAACGCACGGGTTTCGGGGACGGTTCGCATCGGGAATGAAGCGAAATTGATAAACCGGGAGATAACGGCGGAGGCCCGGGCCCGTTCCCAAATGGTTGTATTATCCGGCGGTTAAAGACCGGCGACGTTACTAGGTAGTTGCCGTCCGGAGTGCCCGCCGCGCGGGCACCCGGTATCATGAATCACGCTTGTTGCGCCGCCGCTCATTGGGGACGAACACGGCAAACACTTCCCTAACGCGAACGGCAGGCGTGACATCGCGGGTAAAGCGAACCTCCGCAGTTGACTGGATTTCCTTCACGCGAGGCGCGTAAAGCGCGCTCCCGTACAGCGATCCGTCAAACCGCAAATTGCTCTCGTCGTCGGTGAGATAAGCGTTTGAAACAAACAATAATACGAGTAACGCCGACCCGACGTAGGAAAAATACTTGAAAATAGGCATTGATGGACGAGCCCCCCTTCTTGGAAAGAAGGGTGCGCCGCTCGCAATAAAGCTGAGGTTTAAGGGCGCCCAGCTTTTGCCGGAACAGTTGGCTGCCGATTGCCAATTTGTGACGAATTTTAATGGATCTAGATGACTCCCCTCGCCGTCATTCCGGGGGTCGCGAAGCGAGAGCCCGGAATCCATCGGGCAGCATAGCGTGCACGCCGATGGATTCCGGGCCTGCGCCCAAGCGGGCGCATCCCGGAATGACGTGGAGAGAGAACGTGACGCTCTCGCCTGTTCGTTGAAAGCGGCCTGACCGCTTAGCCCGGTCCCGCGCCCTGCGTGGCGGTGTACACGGCGTAAAGCGACTGGCTCGCGGCCATGAACAGGCGATTGCGCTTGGGGCCGCCGAAGGTGACGTTGCCGCACACCTCGGGCAGACGGATACGGCCGAGCAGCTTGCCGTCCGGCGACCACACTGTCACGCCGCTATAGCCGACGGCGCGGCCGGCGTTGCTCGAACACCAAACGTTGCCGTTGACATCGCAGCGCACGCCGTCCGGTCCGCATTTCACGCCATCGACCATGAAATCGCTGAACCGTTTGTGGTTGCTCAGCTTGTTGTCGGTGCCGACATCAAACACGAACATGTCGCCCTTGCCGCCCGGACCGGCATCGCCCGGTCCCTTGCCAGTGCTGGCGACGTAGAGCTTCTTGTAGTCGGGCGAGAAGCAGAGGCCATTGGGATCGGGCACCTGCTCCTCGGTCACCACGAGGTCGATACGGCCGGAGGGATCGATGCGATAACAATTGGTCGGCAGTTCGCGCTTGCCCGGCACGAAGCCTGCCGGCTGTCCGATCCGTGGATTGAGCTTGCCGCCGGAATTGCTCGGACCGCCCGCGACATCAGGCTCACCCTCATAGAGCTGTCCGCCATAAGGCGGATCGGTGAACCAGTAGCTGCCGTCCGGATGCGCGACAACGTCGTTGGGCGAGTTGAGCTTCTTGCCGTTGTAGGAATCGGCCAGCACGGTCGCGGTGCCGTCGTGCTCGTACCGCACCACGCGGCGGGTGAGATGTTCGCAGGAAAGCTGTCGGCCCTGGAAATCGAACGAGTTGCCGTTTGAGTTGTTGGAGGGCGTGCGGAAGACGCTGACGTGACCGTCGTCTTCAGACCATCGCATCTGCCGGTTGTTGGGAATGTCGCTCCACAGGAGATAGCGGCCCTGCGCGCTCCAGGCCGGGCCTTCGGCCCACAACAGCCCGGTGTGGAGGCGCTTGATCGCTGTGTTGGGCTGGGCGAGGTCATTGAAGGACGGGTCGACCGCGATGATGTCGGGGTCCCAGAAATAGGTGGTGGGAGCGCCGCGCGGACTGAAATCGCGCGGCGGGGTGGTAACAGTGGATGGCGGCGCCACCGGGCCGCTCTGGGCCAACGCGCCGCCGACCCCCGCCACGGTGGCGCCGGCGGCTACTGCCAGGCCGTGGACAAGTGTTCGTCGTGAAATCGCGACTTCCGGATCGCGCTGCTGTTGTGGATCGCCCCGCTCCTGGCGTGTCATCGCATCCTCCCAAATGTGTTCACCGGCCGTTGATCCGGCCTGGCAACTCAAGGTTAATCCGGACCGCATCCGGTTGCGAGCGCTGCTTTCAATTCAGCCCCCGCTTCAAGCTTGCAGTCGAAAATGGCATTACCTCGGCCAACGCATCAGGAAGCTCTGCCGTTGGGGCGATTGCCCACGTGGCTACAGAGTGGGCGGCATGCTAATCATTCGCCGGTCGTCGAGTTCTCCGGATCAATCAATCCGTGGGGCAAACAAAAATGAAGACGCCGGCACAACAGATATTGCACCGCACCGCGGGGTCGCGCGCCGCACGACTTTTTACTGCGGCCTTGTCATTGGCGATTTGGACCACCACAGCCGTGGCCAACCAGACGGCGAACATCCCCGCCCCCTCTCCGCACAAGCTCGAGCGTATCACCGAATTTTTCAACAATGAGGTCGCGACCGGAAAATTGCCGGGCGCCGTCATACTAATCCAGCAACACGGCAAGCCGGTTTATCTGAAATGCTTCGGCGTCCAGGATGTCGAGACCAAAACTCCGATGACGCCTGACACGATCTTTGCACTTCATTCGATGACAAAGCCGATCACCAGTGTCGCGGCGATGATGTTGATCGACGCAGGCAAACTCTCGCTCACCGACCCCGCCTCCAAGTTCATTCCGGCGTTTGCCGACGTCAAGGTGGGAGTGGAGTCCGTTGCGGCCGACGGGACGCCCTTTCTGCGGCTCGTTCCGCCGGACCGGCCGGTGACCATTATGGACCTGCTGCGTCATACGTCAGGCGTCACGTACGAATATATCGGTGGCAAGCTGATCATGAAGGCTTATTGGGAATCAGACCTTTTCGATGGGCGTTACAACAACAAGGTATTTGCCGATCGCATCGCCAGATTGCCATTGGCGCGGCAACCCGGCACGCTTTGGCGTTACGGACATTCAACCGACGTCCTCGGGCGCATCATCGAGATCGTATCCGGACAGACGCTCTATCAATTTGAAAAACAGCACATCTTCGATCCTCTCGGCATGACCAGCACAAAATTCGTGCTGGAAAGTGCCGATGAACGCGCGCGGATGGCGGAGCCGCTGCCAAGCGATACCATCCTGAAAGATGCAGAGGCTGAACGGCGCGCCCATCCGGAATGGGAATCCGGTGGCGGCGGATTGGTGTCGACCCTGAATGACTATGCGCGCTTTGCCCAGATGATCCTGGGCGGCGGGCAACTCGACGGCAAACGCTACCTTAGCCCGGCCGCATTCAAGTCGATGGCGTCAGACCATATCGGGCCTGGTTCCAGCGTTGCGCGGGATTATTACTACTTTCCCGGCGATGGCTTTGGCTACGGCTACGGCTTTGCGGTGCGTACCGATCCGGGAAATGCCAAGCCACCTGCGCCAGGCTCAATCGGCGAACTCAAATGGGATAGCGGCAGTGGCACCTACTTCGGCGTCGACCCAAAGCTGGACATGATTTACATCCTGCTTGAGCAGACCCAGAACGAACGTAGTCGCATCACACCCGCCTTCAGGAAGCTGGTTTACGACGCATTTACCAAGGACAACTGATGATCGCTGCGCTACGTCAAGCCTTCGTCGGGAATATTCAACACGTTGCCGCAGGCCTTGCAGTGCACCGCATCGCTATCGTGACGCTGCAGTCCACAGGTCGGGCAGGCAAACCGTACCTTGTGTGGAGTCAACAACGCACGGGCCAGATTGAAGAACAGCGTGACGCCGAAAATCATGATGACGACGGTAATCATGCGGCCGGTCGTTCCCGACAGCGTGATATCGCCGAAGCCCGTTGTCGTCAGCGCGGTCACGGTGAAGTACAGCGCATCCGCATAGTTCGCAATCTGCGGATTGCGAAATTTTTGCGTTTCGTAAACGATAGCCGTCATCACGAAGATGAATACCGCAAGGTTGGTCACGGCAAAGATCACTTCCTCGTTGCGCCGGAAGAAACTGCTGTCTTCGCGCAGCCGGGCCAGCATCTGATAGTCGCGCAGCAGCCGCAATGTCCGCAAGACACGTAGAAAGCCGCCGGCTTCTCCCGCGAGCGGCGCCAAGAATGAAATGATCGCGACCACGTCGGTCCAGGTCGAGAAGCGCGTGAATTCGAGCAGGCGGTGCCGGCTGACGAGAAGCCGTGCAGAAAAGTCCGCCAGGATCACGACGCCGAACAGCACATCGAGCGCTTCAGTGACATCGTTGGAAGGGAGAAACGACGTCGCGATGATGAACAGAACGGTGACGATATCGAATGCCAGCAGCCCATAGCGAAAGCTGACGCCTTCTGGCGTTGTGCCTTCGTAGAGGCGTCGAACGGTCTTCCGGAATGTGGCAACCGACATGGCGCTATCTTCGCCGCTCGCGCGCGTCATTGCAAATAATGGTTGGCGACGATGAGAACTTCAATTTCAGAAAGCTGCCTCAGGCAGGGTCACCTCTTGTTTGCCGCCTCGCGCTCGATAAAAGCGACCTCTGTGCCCTTCTTCAGGAGCCTTGCCAGCCTGTCGGCATCCCAATTGGTGAGGCGCACGCAGCCATTCGACTCTGACTTGCTGACTTTCGATGGGCTGGGAGTCCCGTGAATGCCATATCCTTCCGCTGAAAGTCCGATCCATTGGGACCCGACGGGATTGTTGGGGCCGGGCTTGATCTTGAAAGCTCGTTTGGATTTGACCCCCTTGAACTTGTAATCCGGGTTGTAGCGATAATACGGATTTGCATCGATCGAGGTCACCTTGAGGACACCGATGGGGCTCGGCTTCTCCTCGCTTCCCACGGTCGCGGGAAAGAACGCGATCAGTTCGGAATTCGCGAAGGCCTTGACGGTTTGAGACATCTTGTCGACTTCGACACGCGTCACGGCTGACTTGCTCTCCTTGACCGTGACGTTCATCACCGCGATCGTTTGACCGGCCTCGTCGAATTTCTTGCCGGGGTTGAGAGCCGCGAGCAAAGCCTCGCTCATGTGAAACCTTTCGGCGATGGCCTCGCGCGGGCTGGTGTAGTCGAGCGAGTTCAAGCCCTTCAGGTCTTCCATCTTTGCAGGCAGCTTCTTCAGGAACGGCCCTTTGACGTCCTTTTCCGTGATCTTGTAGTCGACGACGATCGGATCCGATCCGGTGGCCAGCAAGGCGCCCCAGACTTCGGACGTCAGGGGCTGCTTGCTCACGGCCAAGCCTTTGGATTCGGCAAATGCCTTCAGGGCTTTTTCGGCGTTCTCGCCCAGCTTGCCGTCGATCTCACCGGGCGAGAAACTGGCGCGGTCGAGCAGCACCTGCGCCTTGACGATTGCGGGATTGATCTTGTCGTCGGCCGGCAGCTTGCCCTTGAATTCAGCGTTGTTGATTGCCGCCGCATCGAGGCCTGCAAAGGCTGGAGGGGCGAGACAGACGAACAGGACCAGTCCGGCAAACCAGCGGAGCATCGGGAAATCTCCAAAACATCATACAATAAGGATTTGGACGGGTTGGAGTTCCGTGACGCCGTCGGTGTAGCCCGGGTGGAGCGAAGCGCAACCCGGGAGGCCGTCCAGAGAAAGATCCCGGGTTTCGCTTCGCTCCACCCGGGCTACATTGAGACGCTCAATCCGGCCGGATCATCTCGAACATGTTTTCCGGCTTGATCTCGAAATAGTCGCCGCGGCGGCCGGCACGGACGATCGGGTGGGCCAGCCCGGTCTGGTAGACGCCGTCCTTGATGAAGGTCTTGTCGATGTGCACGGCGACGACTTCGCCCAGCGTCAGCCAGGCCTGCGCCTTTTCGCCGTCCTTGCCCTGCAACTGGATGATCTGCGTCAGCTTGCACTCGAAGGCAACAGGGCTTTCCGCCACGCGGGGCACGTTGACGAGCTTGCAGGGCGCGGCCGTGAGGCCTGCGATCTTGAACTCATCGACATCACGGGCAACGTGGGCCGCCGTCGCGTTCATCTGCTTGGCCAGATCCATGGTGGCGAGATTCCAGACGAACTCTCCAGTATCCTGGATATTACCAGCGCTGTCCTTCCAGTTCGTCGAGGAGAAGCCGATGATCGGCGGCACGTAGCAAAAGGCGTTGAAGAAGCTGTAGGGCGCCAGATTGATGTTGCCGCTGCCATCGCGCGAGGAAATCCACCCGATCGGGCGCGGGGCGATGATGGCGTTGAAGGGGTCGTGCTTGAGGCCGTGGCCGTTCTTCGGCTCGTAGAAATGCAGGTCTTTGGTGGTCACGCTGGCTTTATCCTTGTTCTTCGTAGCCCGGATGGAGCGAAGCGCAGTCCGGGGGCTCTCGCAAGCGGCCGGAGCCGTCCCGGATTACGCTTCGCTCCATCCGGGCTACGCAGTCAGGGAAAGCCGGTCAACTAACCAATGCGTTCAATTCGCCTTGCCACGCGGCGACAGCCCCGCAATGACGAAATCGATCATTTCATCGATCGTCGGGCCGGGCTTGGTGGCGCATTGCGCGATCATCTGCGGGTGGAAAAACCGCATCATCGCGGTGCAGGCGCAGAGCGAGGCCAGTTGCAGGTCGGGAGCTTCGAATTCGCCGGAGGCGGCCCCTTGAGCGATCACCTGGCCGAGCGCCGCGGCGATACACTCCATATGGGCGACGCAGACGTCCCAGTCCTCCTGCATCGCTATCTCGACCATCTCATGCAGTTTGGAGTCACCGACATAGCGTTCGGTGTTCATGCGGTGGATGGTCTTGATCATCTCGCGGAGGCGAACCGGCGCCGGCCCGGCCGCCTGGGCGATCCGCAGCGCCTCGACCTCGACCTCGCCCATCAGAGTCCGCGCCACGCCCTCGTGAATCGACTTCTTCGAATCGAAGAAGCGATAGACGTTGGCGGGACTCATCCGCAGTTCCTTGGCGATGTCGGCGACCGTGGTCTTCTGGTAGCCGATCTGCCGGAACAGACGCTCCGCCACCACGAGAATCCTTTCCCGGGTGTCAGTTTCGATGTGTTCCGAAATCAGCGTCATGTCAGCTCTCAATGTTCAATTATTCTGCCGCGTCGGCAAGCGGAATTGCGTGCGGTCCCTTGGGATGATGCTGCGCCGCAAGATCAGGTTGCTCGGCCTGACCGCTTTCGTCCAGGCTCTTCCTGAACCACAGGGCGTAAAGACCCGGCAGGTACAGCAAGGTCAGGAAGGTTGCAACGAACAAGCCGCCCATGATGGTGATCGCCATCGGGCCCCAGAAAGCGGAACGCGACAGCGGGATCATGGCCAGGATCGCCGCCAGCGCGGTCAGCACAACCGGGCGGGCACGACGGACGGTGGCCTCGACAATGGCTTCCTTGCGCGTCAGGCCCTGGGAAACGTCGGCCTCGATCTGATCGACCAGGATCACGGCGTTGCGCATGATCATGCCGGCCAGCGCGATCAGGCCGAGCAGCGCCACGAAGCCGAACGGCTGGTTCGCAATGTTGAGGCCGAGCGAGGCGCCGACGATGCCGAGCGGCGCCGTCAGGAACACCAGGATCAGGCGTGAGAAGCTCTGCAGCTGGATCATCAAGAGCGTCAGCATCACCAGCATCATCAGCGGAAACAGCACCGCGATCGAGGCGTTGCCCTTGGCGGATTCCTCGAATGCGCCGCCCGGCTCGATCCGATAGGCCGGCTCGAGATGATCGCGGATTTCCTTCAGCTTCGGCCAGATCTGGTTGGTGACGTCGGGCGCCTGCACACCGTCGACGACGTCGGTCCGCACCGTGATCGCCATATCGCGGTTGCGCCGCCACATGATCGGTTCCTCGTGGGCATACTCGATCCTGGCGATCTGCTGCAGCGGCACGGCGACGCCATTGCGCGAGGTCACGGTGAGGTCGCCAACGCGGCCGAGATCGAGGCGTTCGGACGGCACCGCGCGGGCGACCACGCCGACCTTCTCGATACCGTCGCGGATGGTCGTGACCGGCGCGCCCGAGATCAGCATGGCGAGCGCCTGCGAGACGTCCTGCGGGGTGAGGCCGAGCGCGCGGGCGCGGTCCTGATCGACCACGAGTTTCAGGTAAGGCGACTGCTCGTTCCAGTCGAGCTGAGGCTCCTGCACGTTGGGGTTCTGCCGCATGACGTCGCGCACCTTGTAGGCGATGTCGCGCACCGTGTTGGGGTCGGGGCCGATCACGCGGAACTGGACCGGGAAGCCGACCGGCGGACCGAAATTGAAGCGATCGATGCGGACGCGCGCCTCGGACAGGTCGCCTTCGGAGACCGCCTTCTCCAGCCGCGCCTTGATCCGCTCGCGCGCCTCGACGTCCTTGGAGACGATCACGATCTCGGCAAAGGCTTCGTTCGGCAGTTGCGGATTGAGGCCCAACCAAAAGCGCGGCGAACCCTGGCCGACATAGGAAGTGTAGGTCGCGATATCCTTGTCGTCCTTCAACAGCGCCTCGGCCTTCTTCACGGACTTCTCCGTGACGTTGAAGGCGGTACCTTCCGGCAGGCGCAACTGCAGGAACAATTCGGGCCGCTCCGACAGCGGGAAGAACTGCTGCTGCACGTTACCGAAGCCTACGATCGAGAGCACGAACACGCCGACGGTCGCCAGCACCACCTTGATCCGGTGGTCGACGCACCACTGCACCATGCTGCGAAGGATACGATAGATCCGCGTCTCATAGACCGCATGTGGATCGTGGTTGTGGTGGACCGTGATGTTGGGCAGCAGCTTGACGCCGATATAGGGCGTGAAGATCACCGCGACGAACCAGGAGGCGACCAGCGCGATCGCCACGATCCAGAAGATGCCGCCGGCATATTCGCCGACCGCCGAATTGGCAAAGCCGATGGGGAGGAAGCCAGCGGCCGTGACCAGCGTTCCCGTGAGCATCGGAAACGCAGTTGATTCCCAGGCAAAGGACGCCGCGCGGACGCGGTCCCAGCCCTGTTCCATCTTCACCACCATCATCTCGACCGCGATGATCGCGTCGTCGACCAGGAGGCCGAGCGCGATGATCAGCGCGCCGAGCGTGATGCGATGCAGATCGATCGACATCGCGCTCATGACGATGAAGACGATCGCCAGCACCAGCGGAACGGACATCGCCACCACGATGCCGGTGCGCCAGCCAAGCGCCACGAAGGAGACGAACAGCACAATCGCCAAAGCCTCGATGAAGGAATGCACGAACTCGCCGACGGCGCGCTCGACCACCTTCGGCTGATCGGCGATCTGCTCGACATTGATACCCTGCGGCACGGCCTTCATGAAATCGGCGGTCGCCTTCTCGACCTCCTTGCCGAGTTCGAGGATGTTGGCGCCCTTGGCGGTGACCACGCCGATACCGAGCGCGGGCTTGCCTTCCTGACGGGCGACGAAAGTCGGGGGATCAACAAAACCGTGCGTGACGGTGGCGATGTCGCCGAGCCGGAACACGCGACCGTTGCTCTCGACCGGACTCTCCGCAACCGCCTTGACGCCATCGAGCGCGCCGGTGACGCGCAGCGGCACGCGCTGCGAGGAGGTTTCGACGGTGCCGGCCGGGGTGACGTTGTTCTGCTTGGCGAGCGAATCGAACAGCGCCTGCGGCGTGATGCCGAGCGTCGCCAGCTTGGCATGGGAGAACTCGACGAAGATGCGCTCGTCCTGCGCGCCGTAGAGATTGACCTTGGTGACGCCTTGCACCTTCAACAGCCGCTGCCGCATGCCTTCGGCAGCCTTCTTCAACTGCGCATAGTCGGCGCCGTCGCCGGTCATCATGTAGAGAATGGAATCGACGTCGGAGAATTCGTCGTTGACGGTCGGACCGAGCAAACCTGCGGGCAACTGGCCCTGCACGTCCACCAGCTTCTTGCGCAGCAGATAAAACAGGTAGGGCACGTCCTTGGGCGGGGTCGAATCCTTGAACGTGACCTGCATCGCCGTGAACGACGACTTGGAATAGGTCTGCACCTTCTCGAAGTACGGCAGCTCCTGCAGCTTCTTCTCGATCGGATCGGCGACCTGGGTCTGCATTTCCTGGGCGGTCGCGCCCGGCCAGATCGCCGAGACGTTCACCACCTTCACCGTAAAGAACGGATCCTCGGCGCGGCCGAGCGACTGGTAGGAGAAGAAACCGGCGGCGCCGAGCGCGATCATCAGGAACAGGATCAGGGTCGGATGGCTCACCGCCCAGCCCGAGAGATTGAAGCGCTTCATGTCACTCTCCAACATCCAAAATTGTTTGCAGCGTCATTGCGAGCGAAGCGAAGCAATCCATGCGACCACGGAAGAAAGATGGATTGCTTCGTCGCTTACGCTCCCTTGCGCAAACGCTTCGCGTTTGTCGTAGGCAATGACGAAACTAGAACGACAGCGACGAGACCACCCGGACCTTCTGGGCCGGATCGAGCTTCTGCACGCCGAGTGCGACCACCTTGGCGCCCTCGTTGACGCCGCCGGAGATCACGACGGAATTGCTGTCATAGGCTTTCACGATGACCGGCTTCAGCATCACCGCGCCGGAATCGTCGACGATGTAGAGCGAGGGATTGCTGCCCTGGCTGAACAGCGCCGACAGCGGCAGCTTTGCCACCCGCTCGGTGGCGGCGTCGGCCAGCGTCAGCGTCGCGGTCATGCCGAGCGAGACCTTGTCGTCGGCTTCCGGCAACGAGAATTTTGCAAGATAGGTCCGGGTCGCCGGATCGGCCGACGGCGCGATCTCGCGCAGCTTCGCGGCATATTTCTTTTCCGAATCCGACCACAGCGTCACGGTGGCTGTGCCTGATTTGGCGCGGCCGACCAACGTCTCGGGAATCGCGACCACGGCTTCCTTCTCGGCGAAGCGCGCGACGCGGATCGCGGTCTGGCCGGAGGCCACGACCTGGCCGGAATCGATCAGGGTCGCGGTGACGACGCCGCGGCTGTCGGCCAGCAGCGTTGCATAAGAGAGAGAATTCTTGGTGAGTTCGACCTGCCGCTCGGCGCGATTAAGGCGGGCGCGCGCTTCATCGGCGGCGGCGCGGCTCTGATCCATCTGGGCGTCGGTGGTCCAGCCCTTGGCGCGCAGATCCTTGGCGCGCTGCTCGGCGGCGCCGGCCTGCGCCAGCACGCCGGTGGCGGCGCGGAATTCGGCCTCCGCCTGCTCGGCCTGCAGCTTCAGATCGACCTCATCGAGAGTGGCGAGCGGCTGGCCGATATCGACGGTCTGGCCAACCTCGACCAGGCGCCTCGCGACCTTGCCGGGAACTCGGAAGCCCATGTCCGTCTCGATTCGGGGCCGGATGGTGCCGACAAAGCTGCGCTCCGGCGTCTCGGCCGCGTAATGGACGGTAGCGACCAGCACCGGGCGTCCAGGAGCGGCCGTTTCAGCGGCCTTTTCATTGCACCCAGTCAGCGCAAACACTGCAAAAGCCAACGAGGCTCCTGTCAAGAGCCTGTAATAGCTAGAGAAAATGGACCGGGCAAACATCGGGACTCTCCATCGCAGGACCTGATGAAGAGTATCGAATGCTCACTGATGAATGTCAACATTCGTCAGTAGTCATCATTTCGTGATGGGAAATGGGGTTAAGAGGTAATTGCTTTTCTTAGAACCTGGCGGCAGGACGGCTAAGCCGTGCCCGCCCCCAGTAAAAGTAGCTTGGATGGAGTGCGGCGAAATCCGGACTATGCGGCTACTTCGCTTAATCGGCCGAAACCCGCCATTGTTTATCGGGCGCGGCGAGCTTTCTTGCGCGTCTTCGCAGGAACACTCTTCTTGGCACTCCGCGCAGGACCGGACTTCTTGTTACTCGATTTCTTGCTGGCGGCCTTCCTGGCCATATTCTTCGAGCTCTTGGACTGCGTTGTCCTCGCCTTGGCCGCTCTGGCTTTTGTTGCCTTGGCTGCTGGCGCGCCGCGCCGCTTCTTCGCCGCACGCTTCCGCCGTTCAGAGGCGGCTGCAACCGGCGGCACCATCAGCGGATCGGAAACGAGGCCGTCGGCGGCGAGCGGCACATAGACCGCCGCGCGTTCGTCGGCCCTCAAGCCCGGCTCATCCGCCTTCAACGCCTGGCTTGTGGCTTCCGTCGCGGTGCTTGCGATGCCTTTCACCGTGGCTGTGAACTTTTCCAGAATCGATTTGTCTTTGGCCATGTCGTCTCCCTCAGCTTCCCGACATGGAACTAACCAACCCGGCGCCGCCGGGTTCCTGGACGGAAACCTCACTCCGCCAACTGAAACCGCTCAAAGCGATCAAGTTCTTCCTCGATGCGGCGCTTGTAGTCCTTGCGCGAGGCCCGCGCCGCGCCCTTGCCGACCCAGCTCCATTTCTGCATCAGGAGTTTCTTGTTCTGGCGGTCGGTCTTCAGATCAATGGCGGCGACGATGTCTTGGCCGACCAGGACCGGCAGCGCGAAATAGCCGAACAGGCGCTTCTCCTTCGGCACATAGGCCTCGAAGCGGTGGCCGTAATCGAAGAACAACTCGGTGCGCTTGCGCTGGATGACAAGTGGATCGAACGGCGAGAGAATGTGCACCGGACCATCGTCCGCGTCTGTCGGCGGGCCAGCCTCCAGCACTTCCGGCCGCGCCCAATGCTCCTGCTTGCCGGCGCCTTCAATTGCGATCGGCATCAATTCCTTGCGTCGCACCCGCGCCTCGATCAATCGCCGTACCGCCGCCTTGCTCGGCGCATCGAGATGGCAGATGGAATCGAGGCTGACGACACCTTGCGAACGCAACGCGCGGTCGAGCAGGTAGGCGGTGATTTCGGCCGACCTTGCCGGCTTCGGCGGCTTGTCCCAGCCGAAATGCCGCGTCATCAGTTCATAGGTCTTGAGCATGCCGGTGCGTTCGGAGATCGTCACCTCGCCGGTGTAGAAGGCAAGCTGCAGCGCCCGCTTCGAGGGTTTGCGGCTCTGCCAGAGATGTTCCTTCTCGGTCAGAACGTCGTCCTCGATGTCGCGGATGGTCAGCGCGCCTTCGCGCCGCAGCAGCCGCATCACCTTGCGGGTGTCCTCCGGCTTGACGGAAGCGAACCATCTATGGCCTTCGCGCCGGTGCTCTCGCATCGCCGGAACGAAATAGTGAAAGTCTTTCGCCGGCACATAGGACAGCGCATGTGTCCAGTATTCGAACACGCTCTTGTCGACGCTCTGCGCCTGCCGCAGGTCGGCGCGGGCGTAGCCCGGGATGCGGCTATAGAGAATGTGGTGATGGCAGCGCTCGATGACGTGGATGGTGTCGATCTGCACATAGCCGAGATGGTCCACCGCCGCAGCAACCGCCTGCGGTCCGGCGCCGAACGGCTCGCTGGTATCGAGCCGCTGGGCCTGCAGCCAGATTCGCCGGGCCTCGGTCTTGGTCAGGGGGCGGGGTTCAGTCGCGCGGGGCATCGCGCGGCAATGTAGCGAGATTCGCGCGTGGGGGGAGTCCCGGGTTCCACGATCGCCGGCTCGTGGCGAACTCGCCTCACCGCTTGTGCTGGTCCCCGACACTGCCGGTTGCAATCTCGGCCTCGCAGGAGGCGCGGCCGGGCTGGGGCGCACTGCATTTGTAGACATGGCCGGTGAGACGATCGACCAGCCACGCGCTCTCCTCTGTCGGGCTTTCGAACCCGACATAGCGGCTGCCAAGCGCGTTGATCAGCGTCGACAGCAAAATTGCAGCAGCGATCATCGCCGCGCCGATCAGTGTTGGCATTGAACTTCCGGAACCGGCAGGCTCCGATGCGCTGGCACGATAACCCTGGTACTCACGCTGACGCTTGACTGACTGTAACACCCGCCCCGCCCGTTTGGTTGCCCCGAACGAATTCTTCTTCAGATTTTTTTGTGAGTAGATTTGCTAGGCGCGCATCTGGCCGATTTGTTGTCCAGAGATCGGCGCTGGCGCGACGGCACACAGTTTTCTTTTCTGAAGTCAGCGGCGGGAAGTGATGCAGCGGTCGCTTATCCCCGCAAGACTACGGATGCCACCTTGCTCGCACCGTCCTGTCACCGCAGCGCGTTGTGCTGCGGGACATTGAGATCGTCGGGATCGCTGCGCTTCGGATCGCCGCACAGCGCGAGTAGCCTCCATCGAACTTGACGAAAGCCTGATGCCGAACTCGAGGCGGGCCAGCCGACGCCCGACGTCATGGCGGGGCTACGATCGAGGCCGAAGCGGTTCCTGCCTAGGTAGCGTCTCAAGAAGGTCGATGATCCATCCCGGTCGCCGATCGAAAGGTGATTCAGATCACGCGAGCAATGTTGGACGATCAATCCACCGACGACGTCCCGACACGCAAAATGACGGCTATGGGCTTCAAACACCCTGCGATGCCGGCTCAAAGCCAGCCCTAGTCGGAAAGCTGGCGTTATCAATGTGACTTGAATCACATTGCTCACTTTGAACCCGTCCTATCCTCGCAGCATCAAAACGTCATGCACGCCACCTTTGCAGGGCGTTAACAGTGAGGATTAAGACAATGACGCGCTTTCTTTCCATCATGACTATCGGCGCCACGCTGTCGATGACGACGGGCCTGGCTGTCGCCGGCGACACCGTCTCGGCCGACAAAATCCTGGACGCCCTGAAGCCGAAGCCGGGCGTGACCCGCGGCCTTTCGACCGGCGCGCAGCAGCCCGTGGACGCCGCCGTACAGGCCAAGGAAACCGGCTTCGTCAACACGTTGCGCAACCGCAAGACGCGGTCACTGTCGCTCGGCGAGCGCCAGGAAATTGCGGAACTTGCTGCGATCAAGCCGAAGATCGACCTCGAAATCCAGTTCGACTACAACTCGGCCGACATCAGCAAGGGCTCGGTGACTGCCGTGCAGGAACTCGGCAAGGCGCTCTCTGATTCGAGCCTGAAGGGTTCGACCTTCGTCGTTGCCGGTCATACCGACGCGATCGGCGGCGAGGCGTATAACCAGGATCTTTCCGAGCGCCGCGCCGACACGATCAAGAAGTACCTGACCGAGAAGTACGGCATCGTCGGTTCCAATCTCGTGACCGTCGGTTACGGCGAGAGCAAGCCGAAGGATCCGAATGCGCCGACGGACCCGACCAACCGCCGCGTTCAGGTCGTCAACATGGACACCAAGACCGCCTCGAAGTGAAGTCTTGAATGCGATCATCCGCCTGCCGCTTGCGGCAGGCGGATTTTGAGTTGTCGCAGCCGCGACGCGACGTGACACTCGCCGATCCGTCGCAATCTTAAGACTTGTCGAGAATTTCCCTGATCCTTGCCGCCAGCAAAACCTGGGTAACGGGCTTCTGGAGCAGTGACACGCCGGCATCCAGCCGGCCCTGATGCACGATCGCATCCCGCGAATACCCGGTCATGAACAAGACCCTGAGGCCGGACTGGCGATGATGCAGTTGATCGGCCAACTCGCGGCCGTTTAGGCATGTCCTCGGCCTCGCGCCGGTACATGCCTTCCTGCGCCAGGGCCACTTCAGCGGCACGAAGCTGCGACGGCGAGGGCAGCGCAAGCACCTTCGGCAACAGCGGCCACAGCATCGCCGCGGTCACGATCGACGACGCTGCGGTCATCGCCTTGACGATGCCTTCGATGCCATAGATCGGATACCAAAGCGTGATGATCGACATCACATGGCCGACGCCGCACGCCATGATGAAGAGCGCGAACGCCCAGAACACCCATCCGAAATCGACATCGCGGCGCTTCGAGACGAAGATCGACAGCGCAACCGGAATCGAAAAATAGGCGGAGGCAATGACGATATCCGACGCGACGTGCAGCCAGATCAGTTGCGGTTCCCACAGCAGGCATATTCCGTGCGGTGCGAACATCGATGAATCGAGCAGACGTTCGAAGAAGGCCCACATGCCGTCGTTCCTTAAAACGGGGATTCGAGCGACTCATACAGCGATGAATCTACGGCGAGCCCACAACCCGCACAAGTCGAGCCGCCCTTGGATTGCTCGCTGCGCGCTCGATGCGATGGCCGCGTCAAATCCAGTTCTGGAAGATCATCAGGCGGCTGAACGTCGCCATCGAAGTACCTATGAACGCGGCCGATATCGGCAACATTGCGGCAAAGCTGGCAAAACAGACCGCAACATAGGCCCATAGCAGCCAACCGGGCATGCTGCCGCGTTTCAAGGCATACACCAGCGCAAAACTCGCCGTGGTCGCCGCCGGAAGGTAGTAGTACATGAACCCGAGCGTTCGCGGCAGCAATGCCCATGCGAGGTATGGGCCGAAATAGAACGCCAGCACCAGGAAGGCGTCGACCCGCCGCGTCACGATCCAGTCGCGCAGACAGATCGCGACCGCAATCAGCGCCGGCCACAGGATCAGCGGGTTGCCGAGAAAGACGACGGCTGCGATCCGGTCGTCGCCGATCTTGTCGAAGAGATACCAGACCGGGCGCACCAGGAACGGCCAGGACGGCCACGAACTCATATAGGTGTGGCCGGCGATCGCGGTCGTGGTGTTATCGCTGAAGATCCGCCGTTGCGCTTGCAGAATATCCGGGAACGAAAAACCGTAGAGCGGAATGAACGTCGCGAGATAGACGGCGGCCGGAATGAGCACGAAGCAGAAGGCGAAATGCCACCACCTGAAATCGGGCCAGAGATCGGGCCGGTACCAATCTTCTGGCCGCGCGTCGGCGAACCGGGTACGCCAGCTCTGCAGCAGGCCGATCACGGCGACGATGACGATGCAGACCGCGAGCACGAACAGCCCGCTCCATTTGCAGCCGATCGACAGGCCGAAGCTGATCCCGGCAAGTGCGAACCAAAGATGCGGCCGCTCTTTTCGAAAGCCGTGCATGAACGCCGCGATCGCGAACAGGCTGAAGGTGAGCGCGAAAATATCCAGCATCGCGATACGCGATTGCACGAACAGCATCTGGTTGAAAAAGGCGAGCAGGCTCGCGGCAATGGCCGGTCCTTGCGCTGCGAACAGCGCCAGGCCGCACAGATACACCGCGACGATCGCGAGCGATCCGAACAGTACGCCCGGATAGCGCCAGCCCAGCGGCCCGTCGCCGAACGAATGGATCGACAGCGCGATGAACTGCTTGGCGAGCGGCGGATGCATCGGATTGGGCATCGGCTGTGGCATCACCGGCTCGAGCATCTGCCGCGCCGCCGGCACGTAATGCACCTCGTCGAAATAGAATTTCTCCGGCGTGGTAACGCCGATCAGCATCGCGAAATGCGCGAGAACAAAAAGCACTGCCGCGATGATGCCCGTGCGCAACATCGAATCGGGCAGAATAGAATGTGATGGGGCTGCTGGCTTCACGGACGATCCGACTCGGATTCAGGCACTAGATGACATTGCGGCAAAATTGAGTGTGATAGCTCCGGATTTTTATGTCCATCGCATTGAACGGATTTCGATTTCGCAATCACTAACCGACGGACGTGTAAGCCGCACGAGTGATAATTCTGCCACATCGCATGCGCGCGCGATCGGTACGATGTCGGGATAAATCGATCGGTTTTGAAATGAATTTCTGTAACTGCTTTTTTTCACTATCTGCAATTGGCCTGGTTTCTGTGTTGATGATTGCTCCCGCGCACGCGCAAACGCGCGTGGGCGAAGCGGCAGTCGTCAAGAATGAAGTGCTCCGCGTTGCCGGACCCTCGACCACGCAGATCAAGGTCGGCGATGGACTGGTCCGTGACGAAACCGTGCGCACCGGGATCGACAGCGCAACGCGGCTGGTGATGGCCGACAGCACCAATCTCTCGCTCGGACCCAACGCGACGCTCAAGCTCGACCGCACCGTTTTCGACGACGAGCATCACTACCGCGAAGTCGCGGTGCGCATGACTTCGGGTGCGTTTCGTTTCGTCACCGGCCATTCGGACAAGGCCGCCTACAAGATCACGACGCCGCTGGCGACCATTGGCGTGCGCGGCACCACGCTCGACATCCTGTCACAGCGTGGCCAGACCATCGTCAACCTGCAGGACGGCGCTGCCTCGGTCTGCACGGTCAGCTTTGAATGCATCCAGCTCACCCGCCCCGGCGACACCGCCATCATCACCTCCGGCGGCGGCGGCAGATCGACGATCAAGAAGACCAACAATCCGCCATGGACGTTTGCCGCAACCTGCAGCGCCGCGGCAGGGCTTTGCAGCAAGACGCAATATGCGGATGCGACGCCGGTCATCGTCGATGACGGCAGCGATCCCACCGGTATGCTGTGCGGGCGCTGACCATGGCAAGACGCGTTCGCAGCCTCACTTTATTGGCCGCGCTTGCGGTCATGGCCTTGCTTTCGCTTGTCCAGTCGTCGGCGTGGGCGCAGTCACCCTCGCCGTCACCTTCTCCAACACCGCTGGATGATTGCATCGAGTGCTATTCGCCGACGCCAACGCCGAGCCCGTCGCCAACACCAACACCTTCGGCTTCGCCGACCCCGACGCCGAGCCCATCGCCTACGCCGACACCCTCGGCCTCGCCGACCCCGACGCCGAGCACCAACGCGCCGCCGGCCGCCGTGTCTGGTTCGAACGCCGGATCGATCAACGATCTGGCCGGACAGCGCTTCAACCAGATGATCACCAACCGCGTGCTCGGCAACGTGCTGCTGGGGGTCAACGAGCAGGTCAATTGCAACGATTGCGTCAGCGCGTTCGGTTCGGCGGGTTCGTTCTCGGCCGGCATTCACGGCCGCAAGAACCTGACGCCCAATCTGTCGCTGCTCGCCGGCATCGCCTATGCCCAGTACAATGAAGGCGGCTACAGCGTCACCAGTTCGCCGATCGGCGCGTTTGCGCTGCGTTATGATTTCGTCGACTGGGGATCATCGCGGCCGTTCTTCGATATCGGCACCATCCTGTCGCCATTCCAGAAGGTGCGCTATTCGCGCAGCTACACGACGAGCCTCGGCGCGGTATCGCTCGAAAGTTCGACCACGAGCGAGAATTACGCCGTCTATGGCCGTGCCGGCTGGATGAGCCGGCTGTCGCCGCGCGACGAGGTGGCAGCTTCCATCGAGGTCTGGCAGCTATGGCAGCGGGTGAAGGGCTATATGGATCCCACCACAGCCTTCAATCCGTTCGACGCCTCGATCGCCGATGGCACCGACCGCACCAACCTCGTCAAGGTCGGCGGACAGTGGACGCATCTGTTCGGCTCAAGCGTCGAAGCCAACATCAATGGCGGATGGGTGCAATCCTTCGGAACGCGATCCGGCATCGTCGCCAGCGTGACCGGCGACGGCACGATCGTGCCTGTCATCGGCAATCAGGGCTGGTTCGAATATGGCGGCCGGCTTGGCTTCCGCATTAGCAAGGGCTGGGTCGCCGACCTCTTCCTCAACGGCACCGCCGGCGCGCAGCCCGTCGGCAACACGCTTCACGGCGGCGTGGGTTTGAGGATCAGTTATTAAGAAAATGTAGGGTGGGCAAAGGCGCGCGAGCGCCGTGCCCACCATCTCTCGGCATCGTTGTCGTGAATGGTGGGCACGCTTCGCTTTGCCCACCCTACGAATTCCGCGCCCGATCTACGCCGCGGACTTCCCTTCATACGCCCGCTTCAGTTCTTCGACATCGAGCTTGACCATGCCCATCATCGCCTGCATCGCGCGTTGCGCCCCGGCTGTATCGGAACCGCCGATGTATTTCATCGCCGCGGTCGGCACGATCTGCCACGACACGCCGTAGCAATCCTTCAGCCAGCCACATTGCACGGCCTTGCCGCCGGCCGCCAGCAATGCGTCCCAGAGCCGATCGACCTCGGCCTGATCGGCGCAGTCGATCTTGAACGAGACGGCGTGGGTGAAGTCGAATGGCTTGTTGCCGTTCAGCGCCATGAACCGCTGGCCGGCCAGCGTGAATTCGACCACCAGCACCGAACCGGCCTTGCCGGCAGGACTATCGACGGTGTTCTTTTGGACTTTCTCGATCCGGGAATCGGGCAGCAGTGAGACGTACAGGTTTGCGGCCTCCTCAGCCTCGCTGCTAAACCACAGGCAGGGGGAAATCTTGGACATCGGGAGAACTCCGGGTTGTCACAGGTTTGAAATGATCAGGCTTGGGCCATCGCGGATTGCGCGGCGGCGACATCCATCCACATCACTTCCCAGTGGTGCCCATCGGGATCTTCGAAGCTGCGGCCGTACATGAAGCCATAATCCTGCTTCGGACCCGGATCGGCGCCGCCGCCCGCGCCCTGCGCCTTCCCGACCACGTCGTCCACCGCGTCGCGGCTGTCGGCGGAAAGGCAGATCAGAACCTGGCTGGTAGCCTTGGCGTCGGCGATCTTCTTCGAAGTGAACTGCCGGTACTTGTCGTGAGTCAGCAGCATGACGTGGATGGCGTCGGAAAACACCATGCAGGACGCCGTGTCATCGGAGAATTGCGGGTTCTTTTCGCCGCCGATCGCCTGATAGAAGGCGGTCGAGCGGGCGAGATCGCTGACTGGCAAGTTGACGAAGATCATTTTAGCCATCATCGGGTTCCTTTTTTGGGAGGCTCAAGCCAAGGACGAACGCGCGGAGGCGGGTCCGACATCGATTTTCAAATTATTTTTGGCGGGCAGAAGGCCGTCTGACTGGATTCCCGGAGATCGCCGTCCTACCTGCCCTTGAAGTCGGGCTTGCGCTTTTCGGCGAACGCCTTGACGCCTTCCTTCAGGTCTTCGCTATCCCTGACGGCATCGAGCAGCCGCCGCACCTCGGCAACCCCTTCCAGCGGCCCCTTGGGCATGGCGTCGCGGGCGAGTTTCTTCAGCGCCCGGACCACCAGCGGCGCGTTGGCGGCGATTTTGGCCGCCATCTGCTGGGCGAGTGCGACATGCTGTCCCTTCGGCGCGACCTTGTTCACGAAGCCGATCTGGTAAGCGCGCTCCGCCGACATTTCCTCGCCGACCAGAAGGAACTCCATGGCGATCTTGTGCGGCATTCGCGCCATCACCGAGGAGATGCCGCCGGCGGTGGTGCCGATCTTGCCCTCGGGGTAGATGAAGCGCGTCGTCTCCGATGCCACGCACATGTCCGCCATCTGCACCAGCACGAAGGCGCCGCCGACGACCCATCCGGATGTCGCGGCAATGACCGGCTTGTCGAGTTCGACGCCCAATCCAGGCACCGCGTGCCACATGTTAACGGGGAGATCATTCACGTCGGCGCCCACCGAAAAATACTTCTCTTCGGATGACGCAAGCACCGCAACACGGTCGTCACTTTCGTGAAAGCGGAGCCAGGCCGCGCGCAGCTCGTCGCACAGGGCGTTGTTGAGGGCATTGTGCGCGGACGCGCGATCCATCGTGATGGTGGCAATGTGTCCAGCGCTCTCATAGCGAACAAGCGTCATGGTATTCCCCGCGACATCCGCACGAAGGCGGCCTTCGTTATTACTTCTTCTCGGCGGGATCCCGGTGCACCGGATCGACCCACAGCACGGTCTCTGGCTTTTCCACCGGCTCGATGTCGAGGTTGATCGCCACCGCCTCGCCGTCGCTGCGCACCAGCACGCATTCCAGCACCTCGTCACGGCTGGCATTGATCTCCTGGTGCGGCACGTAGGGCGGAACGAAGATGAAATCGCCGGGACCGGCTTCCGCGGTGAATTGCAGATGCTCGCCCCAGCGCATCCGCGCCTTGCCCTTCACGACATAGATGATGCTTTCGAGATGACCGTGATGGTGCGCGCCGGTCTTGGCGTCGGGCCGGATCGTCACGGTGCCCGCCCATAGTTTCTGCGCGCCGACGCGGGCGAAATTGATCGCGGCCTTGCGGTCCATGCCGGCGGTTGACGGCACGTTGGGATCGAGCTGATTGCCGGGAATGACGCGGACGCCGTCATGCTTCCAGCGCTCGTCATCGCCGTGCGAATGATCGTGATCGTGGGAATGGGTGTGGTCGTGCGTGCCGGTCATTGTGCGCTTTCTCGAAATATCGTTCGTCCGAACGGTATCGAAAACCGGGCCTGCAAACCAGAAGATTAAGGGAGCCGGCGGCGCATAGGCGCCCCGGTTTTCGTCATGGCCGGGGTCTTCCCTCGTCCATCTACGCCCTGGCGCCGTGCTGCGCATCAGCGCCGTCTGGAAATCGCATCCGGATTGACGACATTCGTCGGCGTGCCCGCGGCATAGGCCAGGATCTGGTCGAAAATGTCCGTGAACTGGATTTCGTATTCGTCGCGCGAGACGTAGCCGAGATGCGGCGTGCAGACGACGTTGTCCATGGTCAGCAGGGGATCGTTGACGTCGCGGAGCGGTTCCTTGTCATAGACATCGATCGCCGCCATGCCGGGCCTTCCGGCGCGCAGCGCATTGACCAGCGCGTTCGGCTCGATCAACGGCGCGCGGCTGGTGTTGACCAGCAGCGCCGAGGCCTTCATGCGCGCGAGATCTTCCGCCTTGACGATGCCGCGTGTGGCGTCGACCAGGCGCATGTGCAGCGAAAGCACGTCGCACCGTTCGAAGAAATCAGCCTTGCTGGCGGCGGTCTCGTAGCCGTCGGCACGGGCCTTCGCCATTGCCGGCTCGCGCGCCCACACCAGCACGTTCATGCCGAACGCCTTGCCATAGCCGGCGACGACGGCGCCGATCCGCCCGTAGCCGTAGATGCCGAGAGTCTTGCCGCGGAGCGTATGGCCGACGCCGATCTGCCATTTGCCGGCCTTGAGCGCAGCCATCTGCTGCGGAATGGCGCGCATCGCTGCCAGGATTAGGCCCCAGGTGAACTCGGCGGTCGCATAGGACGGCGTATCGGCGTGCTGGCTGGATGATACGACAATGCCGAGCCGGGTGCAGGTGTCGATGTCGATATGCGGAAAGACGCTGCGCTGGCTGATCAGCTTCAGTTTCGGCAGGCGCTCCAGCAGCGGCGTGCGTATTTGCGTGCGTTCGCGGATCAGCACCAGCGCCTCGGTGTCGCGCAGGCGTTCCGCCAACACATCGACGTCCTGGACGTGATCGTTCCAGATCGCGACGTCGTGTCCGGCCAGCTTGCCGAAGCAGTCGAGGGTGCGCAGCGTGTCGAAATAGTCGTCGAGGATCGAGACCTTCACGATGCGCCTCCCCGTTGCGCGCGGTTTACTTCACCGCCAGCAATTCGACGTCGAACATCAGCGTTGCATTCGGCGGAATGAGGCCGCCGGCGCCGCGCGCGCCATAACCGAGTTCAGGCGGAATGATCAGCGTGCGCTTGCCGCCGACCTTCATGGAGGCGACACCCTCGTCCCAGCCGGCAATCACCCGGCGCTGGCCGATCGGAAACTCGAACGGCTCGTTGCGGTCCACGGAGGAGTCGAACTTCTTGCCCTTCTGGCCGTTCTCGTAGAGCCATCCGGTATAATGCATGACGCAAGTCTGGCCGGACTTTGGCGACGCGCCGGTGCCGACCTTGCTGTCGATGATCTGCAAGCCTGAAGCTGTGGTCATGGGTTTTCCTGCGGTCTGGGCCAAGACCAGCTTGGGCGTGGCCATAGGCGTGGCAACTGCGGCCGCCACGGCAGCACAAGCGGTCCGGATGATCGTGCGTCGGGAAGATCGCATCTTTGGCACCTCGTTCGAGAGACCGACGTCTCTAGCCCAAGGCGGCTCATTTCGATAGCCATTTTTCAGCCGGCAGCCATGTCGCCATCACGATCTATCGCGAAATCGCGCAACAATGGCGAAGTCTTGCCGGCGATCAGATCGCCGATCAGATCCGCGGCAAGAAAACTGAAGGTGATGCCGTTGCCGCCATAACCATACGCCGCATAGACGCCCTTGGCACCGGGGACCGGGCCGATCAGGGGCAAGCCGTCGGACGTCGTGCCGAACGTGCCGGCCCAGCGGAACTCGATGTCGGGCCTTGCGGCAGGCCAGAGCGCCGCGAGCCGTTGTGCGAGTGCGCGCGATTTTTCGGGAATCAGGCGGTCGCGCGGCTCCGATTCGACGATTTCGGCACTATCCTCGCCGCCGACAATGATGCGCCCCGCGTGCGTCGTTCGTGCGTAGAGATAGTCCGTTGCATCCTCCCAGATCAGCACACCGTCGCTCCAGGCATTTTGCGGCTGCGGCGGCGTCGCAATCGCCCAACTCGATGACGCCTTATGCACGGTGGAGCGAACGATGTCGGGCATGACGTAGCCGGTGGCAAGAACAACGGCGCGCGCCTCGATCTCGCGATCGTTGGCAAGGCCGACACTGACCGAGCGCCCAGCGGCATCGAATGCGACGGCTTCTGCCTCGAACAACCGCGCACCGCGGGCAACGGCTGTCCCTAGCATTCCATGCGCGAGCTGCACGGGATCGGCATCGGCCGCGCCTTGGGAGACGATCGCTCCGGCACGCGCAAAGCCAAAGCTGTCGAGCAATGTGCCGTGGTCGAGAAAATCGCCTGGCAGGCCGGCTCGCGCACGGCAACGATGCTCTTCGATCAGACCGGCGCTGCTTTCGTCTGCCGCAAGATAAAGCGACTTCTTGTCCCGCATGTCGCAGGCGATGCCGAGTTGTCCGACCAGCGATTTCAGCCCGGCGACGGCCTCGAAGCTGGCGCGATAGGCCCGCGCCGCGCGCTCGAAGCCATAGGCTTCGCTCAACTGCCGCAACGGCTGATCGATTTCCCACAGCAGCATCGAGGTCGAGGCCGCGGTGCTGCCGTGACCCGGCAACTCGCGATCGATGATGACCACGTCCAGGCCTTGCCGTGTCAGGCGCTCGGCGACCAGCGACCCCGTAATGCCGGCGCCGATAACGAGCGCGTCGCATTTGAGATTGTCGCGCACATAGAGGCGCGAAGGGCGACCTGAGTTCGCAAACCACGGCGAGCGGCCGCCGCGCAGGTCGGCGTGTTCGGAATCATCTGAATCGAGAACACTGATCGCAAACCCCTGACAACAGGCGGCCGTCCACTGCAATGTGAACGGCTCCGCTTCATCGCTTTAACGAAAGCGACAGCCTGTTGTTCCGCGGCTGACGACGCGAAAGGCTCAATAGCCCAGCGCGCAACCGTCCTTGCGGGGATCGGAGCCGCCGGTCAGCGTCCCCTTGTCCCAGTCTATCCAGATCGCCTGGCCGCCACCGAGGGGCCCGACCACGCTGGTGGTCTTGTGACCGATCTTCTTCAAGCCTTCGACGATCTCGGCCGGCACGCTGTCCTCGAGCTGATAGACGCCCTCGTAATGCAGGCCGCGCGGCATATCGATGGCTTCCTGCACGTCGCAGCCATAGTCGAGGATGTTGGTCAGCACATGGCTTTGACCAACCGGCTGATACTGCCCGCCCATCACGCCGAACGGCATCACTGCGCGACCGTTTTTGGTGGCAAGGCTCGGGATGATCGTGTGCAGCGGCCGCTTGCCCGGCGCGATGCAATTGGGATGGCCGGGCTGAATCCGGAAGCCGCCGGCGCGGTTCTGCAGCAGGATCCCGGTCTTGTTGGAGACGATCGCCGAACCGAATGAATGCGCGATCGAGTTGATGAACGAGCAGACGTTGCGGTCCTTGTCGACCACGGTGATGTAGACCGTGGATGGATTCATCGGCGGCGCGACGTTCGGCAGATCGAGCAGCCGGTCCATCCTGATATTCTTGATGTGCTCCTCGGCGAATTCCTTCGCGAGGATGCCGGCAACGTCGACATGCACCTGCTGCGGATCGCCGATATACTGCTCACGCATCATGTAGGCGATGCGCGCGGCCTCCGCCTCGAGATGGAAGCGCTCGATGCTGAGCGGCGCGAATTTGGTCAGGTCGAAGCGGGAGAGGATGTTCAGCATGACAAGCATGGTGATACCGGGACCGTTCGGCGGGCACTGCCATACGTCGTGCCCCTTGTACATCGTGCCGATCGGCGACGTCGTTTCAGTCGAGTGCGCGGCAAAGTCTTCCAGCGTGTGCAGGCCGCCGATGCCGCGGAGCGTCTCCACCATGTCGGCTGCGATTTCGCCGGTGTAGAACGCATCGCGGCCGTTCTTCGCGATGGCGCGTAGCGTCTTGCCCAATTCGGGCTGATGGATCACGTCGCCGGCTACGGCCGGCTTACCGTGCGGCAGCAGGTAGCGCTCGGTATTGGTGCCGTTCTTCAATTTCTCGAACTGGTTCTTCCAGTCGAAGGCGATACGCGGCGCGACCACATACCCTTCTTCCGCAGCCTTGATCGCGGGCTGCAGCAGCGTGTCGAGGCCCATCTTGCCGTGGTCGCGCACGATCGTATCCCAGGCGTCGATTGCGCCGGGAATGCTCACCGAGTGGGCCGACGTCAGCGGAACCGAGTGGATCTTGCGCTCGAGATACCATTCTGCGTTGGCCGCCATCGGCGCGCGGCCGGAGCCGTTATAGGCTGTTATCTTGCCCTCGCCCTTCGGCTGGATCAGCGCAAAGCAATCGCCGCCGATGCCGGTCGATTGCGGCTCGATTACACCGAGCAGCGCGCAGGCAGCGACCGCAGCGTCCGCCGCCGTGCCGCCGGCCCGCATCACATCGATCGCGGTCAGCGCGGCCTCCGGGTGCGACGTCGCCACCATCGCGTTCTGGGCGTGGACCGTCGAGCGGCCGGCGAAATGGAAATTCCTCATCGCGAGTGCTTTCTTTTCAGCGTTTCTTCAATATTTCTTGGGCATCCCGCTGGGGACGATCGGGTGGGTCTTCAGACGGTTCTTTGGCATATTCATCCCCAACTGGGCAATGGCTGGCATGCCAAGGTCCGGCGGTGGCAATACGCGGAATACGCAGGGCTTTACGGGGTTTCCCCTGCCCGGCCTGCCTGATAAACGGTCGCCATGCCGCTCAAGGTCGCCGCCCTCTACCAATTCGCCGCACTGCCGGATTTCCGGGAGCTGCGCGAGCCGCTGCGCGCGCTTGCAGCCGGCCTTGGGATAAAAGGCAGTGTGCTGCTGGCGCATGAGGGGATTAACGGCACCGTTGCGGGCGGCGACGAAGCCATCGACGCGTTCGTCCGGGAGCTGCAGCACGGCCCCCTCTGCGGTGGCCGGCTCGACAATCTTGAACTCAAGTTCTCAAGTGCTTCCGAGATGCCGTTCCAGCGGCTGAAGATCCGCCTGAAAAAGGAAATCGTCACGCTCGGGGATACTGCCGTCGATCCGACGCGGCAGGTCGGCACCTATGTCGAGCCGTCAGACTGGAACGAACTGATTGCAGCGCCCGACACGCTGGTGATCGACACCCGCAACGCCTTCGAGGTGGCGATGGGCACGTTCGAAGGGGCGGTCGATCCCGGTCTCAAGAGCTTTGGGCAGTTCAAGGAATTCGCCGCGCAGAAACTCGATCCGGCGAAGCACAAGAGGATCGCGATGTTCTGCACCGGCGGTATCCGGTGTGAGAAGGCCAGCGCCTATCTGCTGGCGCAGGGGTTTGGCGAGGTCTATCACCTCAAGGGCGGCATCCTCAGATACCTCGAAGGCGTGTCGGAGCAGGAGAGCCGCTGGCGCGGCGAATGTTTCGTATTCGACGAACGAGTGGCGCTGGGCCACGGGCTGCGGCAGCGACAACCGAGCGATGGCTCCCATGATTGATGTCGACGCACTGAACGAGCGCATCGATGCGCTGGAGATGCGGCTGACCTATCAGGATGTGACCATCGAAACGCTGAACCAGACGATCACCGCGCAGTGGATTGAGATCGACAGGCTGACGCGCCAGGTCGCTGAACTGAAGGAGCGCCTTCAGGAAGCCGAAAGCAACGCGCCGGGCCCTGCCAACGAACCGCCGCCGCATTATTGAGATGAGCAGACGAAAGCGGCCTGCCAAGAACAGGCCGCTTTCCACAGTTCTGGTTCACGGCGCTCCCGGCCGAGAACTGCGCTAGCGGAAGACGGCTAGCACCTTGTCCCAGAGCGACCGGTTCTCGGTCTCGGCGTCGACCTTCGACGGCGCCGGTTGCGCGGCGCTCACGGGGTCAGATGCCGGGAACGTGTCGACCAGCCCGGCCTTGAGCTTTTCGTGAGTTTCCCGATCGGCCTTCGCCGCTTCACGGGGATCTTCAGCGTGTTTGTCATGCGCCGCAGGATCGAATTTTTGAGCCATGGGGGTGCCTCCGTGTCTGAGGTAACGCGGCGGAATCACGCCAGTTCCACATCTCGCCTTGGCCAAGGCGAAACCTGCGTGTATCAGAGGCCGGAGACCAGCAGCCCGCGCAGGAACCTTTCGATTGTCCCAGAAATCCGCTGTGAAACCTTTTATCGAAGTGCTGTCCGGCCGCAGGCAGAAGGTGCCGCCTGCGTGGATGATGCGGCAGGCTGGCCGCTATCTTCCCGAATATCGCGAGCTACGCGCCAAGGCGGGGAGTTTTCTCGATCTTTGCTTCACGCCGGGATATGCCGCCGAGGTGACACTGCAGCCGATCCGTCGTTTCAACTTCGACGCCGCGATCATCTTTTCCGACATTCTCGTCATCCCCTACGCGCTCGGCCGCTCCGTGCGCTTCGAGGCCGGGGAAGGCCCGCGGCTCGATCCGCTGGACACGCCGGAGCAAGTCGCGACGCTCGCGCGCCACGCCGATTTCGGCAAGCTCGAGCCGGTGTATGAAGCACTGCGCCGCGTGAGGGGCGAACTCGCGCCCGATATTGCGCTGATCGGCTTCTGCGGCGCGCCGTGGACGGTCGCGACCTACATGGTTGCGGGACAGGGAACACCCGACCAGGCGCCGGCGCGGATGATGGCCTATCGCCATCCCGAGGCGTTCGCTGAAATCATCGATGTGCTGGTGGAGAACTCGATCCAATATCTGCTCGGCCAGCTCGAGGCCGGCGCGGACGCGTTGCAGATCTTCGATACCTGGGCCGGCGTGCTGCCGCCGCGCGAATTCGAGCGCTGGTCGATTGAGCCTGCGAAGCGCATCGTCGCAGGCGTGCGCGCAAAAGCGCCTGACGCGAAGATCATCGGCTTTCCCCGCGGAGCCGGCGCACTGCTGCCGGCCTATGTGGAAGCGACCGGCGTCAATGCGGTTAGCATCGACTGGGCGGCCGAGCCGTCATTGATCCGCGAGCGCGTGCAAAGCCGCGTCGCGGTGCAGGGCAACCTCGACCCGCTGGCGCTGATCGCGGGCGGCGCGGCGCTGGATCGCGCCGTCGACGACGTGCTGGCGAACTACGCGCAAGGGCGACTGATCTTCAACCTCGGCCACGGCATCCAGCCCCAGACCCCGATCGCCCATGTCGAGCAGATGCTGAAGCGGGTGCGGGAGTATAAGGGGTAGCTCTCGTAGCCCGGATGGAGCGAAGCGCAATCCGGGAAAGGTTTCTCCGCGGCGAACAACCCCGGATTACGCTGCGCTTCATCCGGGCTACGATCATTCGCTACCTTGCGTCCTCCAGGATCATATCCGACGCCTTCTCCGCGATCATGATGGTCGGCGCGTTGGTATTGCCCGACATCAGGTCCGGCATGATGGACGCATCGACCACGCGCAGGCCTTCGATGCCGCGCACGCGCAAGCGCTGGTCGACGACGGCGAGTGCATCGCTGCCCATGCGGCAGGTCGAGGTTGGATGATATACCGTGCTGCCGGTGCGGCGGCAGAAATCGAGCAACTCGTCGTCGCTCTGCACCTTCGGACCGGGATCGACCTCGGCGACCGCGTAGGCCTTCAGCGCCGGCGCTGCGAGAATCCTGCGCAGGATGCGAATGCCGTCGATGAAGGCGCGGCGATCGGTTTCGGTCGCGAGATAGTTGATGCGGATTTCCGGCGGCACGGACGGATCGGCGCTCCTGATGCGCAGCGAGCCGCGGCTTTCGGGACGCAACTGGCAGACCGAAGCGGTAAAGCCGGAAAGCGCGTGCAGCTTCTCGCCCATCTTGTCGGTCGAGAACGGCAGGAAGTGAATCTGGATATCGGGCGAGGCCAGCCGCGGGCTGGTCTTGAAGAATGCGCCCGAGGTGCCGGCGGCAATCGTCAGCGGCCCTTTTCGCAGGGCTGCGTACTGAATGCCGGCCATCATCCGCCGGAGCGGATTGTTGACGACATCGTTCAGCGTGACCTTTTGCGCGCAGCGCGTAATCAAGCGCACCTGCAAGTGATCCTGCAGATCATTGCCAACGCCGGGCGCGTCGAGCACGATCTCGATGCCGTGCTGCTTCAAGAGATCCACAGGTCCCACGCCGGAGAGCTGCAGCAATTGCGGCGAGTTATACGCGCCGCTGGAGACCAGGATTTCCTTGCGCGCCCGCGCCGTGCGCACGCGGCCCTCCTGCTTGTATTCGACCGCCTTCGCGCGCCGCCCCTCGAACAGGATGCACCGCGCCAGCGCCGAAGTCTCGACGTGCAAATTGCTGCGGCTCTTCGCCGGACGCAGATAGGAGAATGCCGTGCTGGCGCGGCGGCCGCGTCTTGTCGTGGTCTGGAAAAATCCCGCCCCTTCCTGCGTGGCGCCGTTGAAATCCGGATTGGTCGGGATACCGGTCTCGGCCGCGGCGACCACGAAAGCTTCCGACAATGGATCGTGATGCCGCCAGTCCGACACCGGCAACGGCCCGCCCGTGCCATGATACTTGTCGTCTCCGCGCTGCTGGTTCTCGGCCTTCTTGAAATAGGGCAGCACGTCGTCGTAGCCCCAGCCGGCATTGCCGCGCTGGCGCCAGCGATCGTAATCCTCGTGCTGGCCGCGTACATAGAGCAGGCCGTTGATCGAACTCGAACCGCCGAGCACTTTACCGCGCGGTTGGAACACCTGCCTCCCGTTCAATCCAGGTTCCGGCTCGGTCTGGTACATCCAGTTGACGGATTTTTCCTTGAACAGCTTTCCGTAGCCGAGCGGCACGTGGATCCAAAGATTGGTATCCTTCGGCCCAGCCTCCAGCAGCAACACGGAATGTTTGCCGTCGGCACTCAGGCGATTGGCGAGCACGCACCCGGCCGAGCCGGCACCGACGATGACGTAGTCGAATTCGGAAGCTTCATTGTTCTTGTTCATTTGTTTCCCCCGCACGCAACCCGAAACAGGTAGCGGGACCGCCACGGGCGGTCAATCACCTCCCGGTGGCGGACGAGGAGAAAGCGATTAGGCCGGCTGTTTTGCAAGTTTCAAAAAGTCCGGCGGCCGGCGTTCGGCGAAAGCCATGAAAGCCTCGCGCGCCTCCATGGTCTTCAGGCGGGCCGCGAACTCCTCGCTTTCCGCCTTGATCTGCGCCATCAGCAGTTCCGGATTGCGCATCAGCCGTTTCGTTGTACTGACGGCTCCAGCCGGCTGTTTCGCCAGTCGCGATGCGAGCGCCTTCGCTTCCGCATCGAGCTTGTCGAGTGGCACCACGCGGTTGGCGAGTCCCCACGCGAGCGCGGACTTGGCGTCGACGGGTTCGCCGAGCGCGAACATCTCAAAGGCGCGCGCGTACCCGATGCGGAGCGGCATCAGCAGGCTGGAAGACGCTTCCGGCACCAATGCCAGATTGACGAATGGCGTCGACAACAGCGCATTCTCCGCCAACACGACCAGATCGCAATGCAACAACATCGTGGTGCCGATGCCGACGGCGCGTCCCTGGACGGCGGCGACCAGCGGCCGGCTCGATGTTGCGAGCGCCTGCAGGAAACGCCCGACATGCCGCTCGCCCTGAACGGCACCTGATGCAATGGCGGCAAACTCGCCGACGTCGTTGCCGGCGGTGAACATGTCGCCCTCGCCGCGGATCAGCAGGACGCGGACGGATGGATCAGTCTCCGCGCCTTCGATTGCATCGGCCAGCGCGCCGTACATCGCGTTCGTCAGCGCGTTCTTCTTGTCGGGGCGGGCCATCGTCAGGCTCAAAATCCCGCCGCTCTTCTCGATCTTGATGTGCTCGGTCATTCATCTTCTCCTCTGGGAAATCTGGTTTGCATGGTTGTGAGCCAGCGCGCGACGACATCGATCTCGGCTTCAGTAAATCCTTCCGTGAGGCGCGCGTTGACCTCGACGAGTCCCGCTTTCGACTGCGCCATAGCCGCGCGCCCGGCCGGCGTCAGCCAAAGCCGCCATGCCCGGCCGTCGTCCGGATCGGCGCGACGCTTGATCAGATTCGCCGCCGTCATCCGGTCAACGAGCCCGCTGATGCCGGGCGGACCGAGGTCGAGCGCCGCACCCGCCTCTCCCATCAGCGCGCCGTCGCGCTGCCCCAGGATGAACAGCAAGCCGGACTGCGCCGCCGTGACCCCGCTGTTTTGGGTTCGTGCCGCCATCCAACGCTGCAGCCGGCGCTGCGCGACGCTGAGCAGGAACACGAGCCGGTGCTCGCGACGGGAGGTCATTTCGACGAAACCAATTTATTTCGCACGCGAACTATCTATCTCGCTCCCGGCAAATTGTCACGACGATTTTGGAGACCTGCGGCGCCACGCATCCAAGAACCGTCACCACACGTGAGCCGACCTGCCTCAAATCGCAGCGAAGGCAGCAGATTAGAGAAAAAATCGATTTTCGATTGACGACATCCTCTTGCCTCGCCAATCTGCGCCGCCATGAGCAGTATCGGGTTGAGTTTTGGTGAGAGCCTTGCCGACGAACGGCCTCGAAGCCTGACATCAGCCGTTCAGGAACGGCTGCGCGCGGATATTCTCTCGACCCGGCTGCTGCCCGGCCAGAAGCTGCATATCGCCGGTCTCGCAAAACAGTTTTCGGTCAGCCTCGCCGCGGTTCGCGAGGCGCTGTCGCGGCTGGTCGCCGACGGGCTGGTACAGGCGTCCGATCAGCGCGGCTTTCGCGTCAGTCCGGTATCATCCGCCGATCTGCGCGACGTGACGCAAACCCGCGTCGATATCGAAGGGCTGGCGCTAAAGCGCTCGATCGAGCGCGGCGACGCGGCATGGCTTGCCTCGGCGGAGAAATCGTTCGTGGCACTGTGCGCCGTTCCTCACACCTATCCCGACGATCCGACCCATCACTATGAGGAATGGGTGCTGCGGCACCGCGTCTTCCACCGCACGCTTGTGAATGCCTGCGGATCGCAATGGCTGCTCGGGTTTCGCGATGTGCTGCACGAGCAGAGTGAGCGCTATCGGAGGCTCGCGATCCGGCGCAACACCGAAAAATCCCGCAACGTGGAAGCCGAACACGCCGCAATCGTGCATGCCACGCTCAAGCGCGATGCAGATGCCGCAGTCGCTGCACTCTCGAAGCATTTCATGACGACCATGCATCTCGTCGAGCTCGCTACACCGAAACCGTTCGAAGGTGGCGATATCGCCTGATCGAACGCTCGAAGACCAAACCAATCAAGAAAAAGCAAAGGGAAACGTCACAATGAAGATCACGCGACGCCACATCCTGGCAACAGTCACCGCAGCCACCGTGCTTGGCGCTTCAGGCATGGCGCAGGCCGCCGACACCGTCCGCATCGGCCTTCCCACCAAGACCTACTGGCCGACCACGATCGCGGAAACCGCGGTACGCCAAAAACTGTTCGAGAAGGAAGGCATCGCGGCGGAGCTTACGATCTATCGCGGCGGCGCCGAGACGTTCGAGGCGATGGCAGCGGGAGCCGCCGACGTCATTCTCGACGCCACCTCGCTGGTGTCGGCCGGACGCAAGAAGGGCGTGAACTCCAAAGTGCTCGCCAACGCCGCCATGGGTTACTATGGCTGGCAGTTGATGACGCTTTCGAAATCGCCGCTCGGCGTCAATGATCTAAAGGGCAAGAAGGTTGCGATCACCTCTGCGGGCTCCGGCTCCGACCTGCTGGCGCTGTGGACCCAGCAAGACAAGAAGATCGAATTCACCCGCGTGCCCGTCGGCGGCGGCGGGCTGGTGCCGAACCTGCTCGCCGGTAATGTCGATGCGGCCGTGGTCTATTCGCCGCTGAGCTTCCAGATCTCCAAATCAGGCGAAGCGCGCACCATCCTCGACTTCTCCAAGGAAGTGCCGCCGAACCTCGCCGCCGGCTGGATCGCGCTCGACAAATACGTGCAGGACAAGCCGCAGATGGTGCAGAAGACGCTGAACGCGCTGTACGGCGCGCTGATGTTCATGCGCGCCAATAAGGATGCCTCCGTCAAGCTGATCACCGAACTCTATGAAATCCCCGCCGAGATCGCGGCGCTGGAGTATGAGAACACGATTATGAAGCTGGAAACCGACGGCAGCATGGAGGGTGCGAAGATTCCGGAACAACTCCAGCTCGCGCTCGACATGGCCAAGGCCGGCGGCATGAAGGATCTTGGGCCCGCCGCCGAGATTATCTCGACGCAGTTCAAGCCGGTTCCGACCAAGCCCTGAGGCGGCGCGATGCGTGGGTTAGGCGTAAAGGCGGCGCGGGTCGCCATCGTGGTGGCGCTGTTTGCGATATGGGAAATCCTGTCGCGCAGTGGCATCGTCAATCCACGCCTGCTCCCTTCCGCCTCCGACACGCTGGCAACGCTCGGCGATCTGCTGCAGCGGGCGAGCGTGCGCAAGGACCTCGCCGTCACCGCGACCGAGGTGGTGACCGCGTTCGCGCTCGCCGTTCCTGTCGGCGCGCTGATCGGCTTCCTGATCGCGGAGAACCGCTATTTTGCCGACGTGGCAAAGCCGCTGCTGTTCTTTGCCTTCAGCATCCCGAAATCGATCTTCCTGCCGATGTTCATCCTGGTGTTCGGCGTCGGCTTTGCGCAGAAGGTCGGCTTCGGGTTCTTCTCGACCATCTTCATCGTGATCATGTCGACCACAACGGCGGTGGAGTCGGTCAAGGTCGAGCATCTAACGGTCGCCCGCTCCTATGGCGCGACGCCGATGCAGACCGCCTTCCGCGTCTATCTGCCGAGCATGCTCCCCGTTCTGCTGGAGGCGCTGCGGATCTCGATGATCTTCAATCTCACCGGCGTGATCCTCGCCGAAATGTACGCCTCGCGCGACGGCATCGGCCACCAGATCGCGACCTGGGGCGAGAATTTTCAGATGAAGCAATTGCTGGCCGGCGTGCTGATGATCGCCGTGATCGCGATCACCTTCAATGAACTGGTCAGATGGGTGGAAACACGATGCAGCCATTGGCGAACATAACCCCGCTGAAACCGGCCGGCGCGGTCGAGGTCCGCAATGTCGGGCAGATCTTCAAGACAACGACGCAGGACGTCGTCGCGTTGGAAGACGTCTCGCTCGACGTCAAGCCCGGCCGCTTCGTCGTGCTGGTCGGCCCGAGCGGCTGTGGCAAGTCGACGCTTCTGATGATGATGGCCGGCCTCCGCCAGCAGACCTCGGGCACCATCACCATCAGCGGCGCGCCGATCCCCGAGCCTGACCCGAACCGTGTCGGCGTGGTGTTTCAGGAAGCCAGCCTGTTTCCCTGGCTGACGGCGGAAGAAAATGTCGAATTTCCGCTGGCGCTGCGCGGCGTCACCAAAAGCGATCGGCGCGCCAGGGCGCAGGATGCGCTAAAGCTCGTCGGCCTCGACGGCTTCGGCAAGCGCCATCCGCACGAATTGTCCGGCGGCATGAAGCAGCGCGTCTCGATCGCGCGCGGCCTGGTGCAGGACCCGCCAGTGCTGCTGATGGACGAGCCGTTTGCCGCGCTCGACGAACAAACCCGGATGACCATGGGCGACGAACTGCTGCGGATCTGGGCGGCCACCGGCAAGACGGTGGTGTTCGTCACCCACAGCCTGACCGAAGCGGTCTATCTCGCGGACGAGGTGATCGTGATGTCGCCGCGGCCCGGCCGCATCGTCGATCACCTGCAGGTCTCGCTGCCCCGCCCGCGCACTTATGAAATGCTAAGCGGCGACACGTTCGGCAGCCTGCGCGACCGCATCTGGCGGCATATCCGCAAATCGGCATGAGGCTGACATGACCGCAGCAACGCTTCGCAGATTGATCGTGGTCGGCCTGATTGCGCTGTGGGAAATCCTGCCGCGCGCAGGTCTCATTCCCGAGCTGTTCCTGCCGTCGCTGTCCTCGACACTCGCGGCCGGCTGGAACGAGGCGGGCGAATACGGCCATGCCCTTGCCGTCACGCTCTACGAGGTCGCAATCTCGATGGCGTTCGCCTGCGGCGGCGGCATCCTGCTCGGCGCCATCGTCGGCAGCCTGCCGCGGCCGCGCATCCTGATCATGCCGATGGTATCGAGCCTCTATGCGGTGCCGCTTGTCATTCTCTATCCGGTGTTCACCGTCTGGCTCGGCATCGGCTCGGAATCCAAGATCGCGTTCGCCTCGATCTATGGCTTTCTGCCGACGATGCTCGCCACCGCGGCAGGTATCCAGACCATAGATCCGCAATTGCTGCTGGCCGCGCGCAGCATGGGCGCGACGCTGAGCCAGCGGTTGGTTCGCGTCATCATTCCGGCAGCGATCCCGACCGTGCTGTCGGGGCTGCGTGTCGGCGGTGCGCTGGTCATCGTCGGCGTCGTCGTGTCCGAGATGCTGATTTCGTCTGCCGGCATCGGCTATTTGATTTCGCGCTACCGCACCATTCTCGACAGCCCGCACGTCTTTGCCGGCGTCCTGCTGGTGCTGGCGATGGCGATTGCCTTCAACGCCGCCATCAAATGGATCGAGCGCAAGGCCGCGATCTGGCAGACCGGCACCCGCGCCGGGCAGAACGCCGCGGAAGAAATCACACCCACCCTGCAGCCTGCCACCTGACGGAGTGCGCGTGTTCGACCTGACGCTGACATTCGACAACGGTCCCGAGCCCGGCGTGACGCCGCGCGTGCTCGACATTCTGCGCGAACGCGGCATCCAGGCGACCTTCTTCGTGATCGGCGAAAAGCTTGGCGACCCCGAACGCCAACGGCTGGCGGCGCGGGCACATGACGAAGGCCACTGGATCGGCAATCACACTTTTACGCACACGGTGCCGCTCGGGCAGCACCGCGGCGCGGAGACAGCGCAGAACGAGATCGGGCGAACGCAAGAAGCGATCGGCAATCTTGCGCACCCACAGCGCTGGTTCCGGCCGTTCGGCGGCGGCGGCCATCTCGACGAGCGGCTGTTGAAACCTTCCGTGGTCGAATATCTCACGCGCAACAAGCATAGCTGCGTGCTCTGGAACGCGATCCCGCGCGACTGGGACGACCCCGACGGCTGGGCCGATCGAGCCCTGGAGCAGTGCCGGTCGCAGCCGTGGAGCCTCATGGTCCTGCACGACCTGCCCAGCGGCGCGATGAACCATCTCGAACGCTTTATCGACCGCGCCGGGAAAGCCGGCGCGCGTTTCCATCAGGACTTTCCGCCCGATTGCGTTCCGATCCGTTCGGGCGAAATCGTACGATCCATCGCACCCTATGTTTCCTCTATCGAAGAAGGTACCGAAGAATGAAGATCGCGAGTTTCAAGGCAGGTCCGACGGCGACATACGGCCTGGTGACAAATGCCGGCATCATCGACGCCGGCAAGCGGCTGAAGGATTGGCCAACCCTGAAGACGTTGCTCGCGAACGGATCGCTCGATGCCTTGGGCGCGCTGCAAAGCGAACGGCCGGACTACGCGTTCGCCGAAATCGAGCTGCTGCCGACCGTTCCCGATCCGGACAAGATCTTCTGCATCGGCGTCAACTATGCCACGCATCTCGCCGAAAGCGGCCATCCCACGCCGCCGCACCCGATGATCTTCACCCGCTTTGCCAACAGCCAGGTCGGCGGCGGCCAGCCGATGATCCGGCCGCTGGAGTCGGAGCGGTTCGATTACGAGGGTGAGATGGCCGTCATCATCGGCAAGGCCGGCCGCCGCATTTCGCGCGAGACAGCGCTGGCGCATGTCGCAGGTTATGCCTGCTACAACGACGGCAGCATCCGCGACTGGCAGCGCCACACTTCGCAATTCGCGCCGGGAAAGAATTTCGTCGGCACCGGCGCATTCGGGCCGTGGATGGTCACGACGGACGAAATCCCCGATATCAGCAAGCAGACCATCGCGACCCGCCTCAACGGCGTCGAGGTACAGGCAGCACCAATCTCGGACCTCGTTTTCGACGTCCCTGCCCTGATCGCCTACTGCTCGACCTTCACCGAGCTCGTCCCCGGCGACGTCATCGTGACCGGCACCACTGGCGGTGTCGGCGCCTACCGCACGCCGCCGCTCTGGATGAAGGATGGCGACGTGGTCGAGGTCGAGGTGTCGGGCATCGGCGTGCTGCGCAATCCCGTCAAGGATGAGGTTGTGGCTGCTGCGGCGACGCGCGCCGCCTGAAGTGAGCGACAGAATAAAAGAGCGAGGAGATACTCATGAACCTGCCAAAGCACCTGCTGCCGACCACCGTTGTCGGCAGCTACCCGCAGCCGGAATGGCTGGTCGATCGCGCGATGCTGTCGAAGGTGGTGCCGCGCACGCGCCTGCATGCGATGTGGCGGCTTCCGGCCGAGCACCTGGAGGAGGCGCAGGACGATGCTACCATCGTTGCGATCAGGGACATGGAGCGCGCCGGCATCGACATCGTGACCGACGGCGAAATCCGCCGCGAGAGCTACTCCAACCGTTTTGCCACCGCGCTCGAAGGCATCGATGACGAAAATCCGGCGATGATCACCTCGCGCAGCGGGCACCAGACGCCGGTGCCGCGCGTCACAGGCCCGGTGAAACGCCGCGGTCCGGTCGAGCTGCACGACATGGAATTCCTGCGCCAGAACACTGATCGCGCAGCCAAGATCACCCTGCCCGGCCCGTTCACGATGAGCCAGCAAGCCAAGAACGAATTCTATAAAGACGACGAGGAACTGGCGATGGCGTTCGCCGCCGCCGTCAACGCCGAAGCGCTCGACCTGCAAAAGGCCGGCGCCGACGTGATCCAGCTCGACGAGCCCTGGGTGCGCAACAATCCGGACCTTGCCCGCCGCTACGCGGTAAAGGCGATCAACCGCGCGCTCGAAGGCATCACCGTGCCGACCGTGGTGCACCTGTGCTTCGGCTATGCCGCCGTCGTGCCCGGCTCGACCAAGCCGGCCGGCTATTCCTTCCTTGCCGAACTCGCCGACACTAATGCCGAGCAGATATCGATCGAGGCGGCGCAGCCGAAGCTCGATCTCGGCGTGCTCAAGGATCTGTCGTCGAAGAAGATCATGCTCGGCGTGCTCGACCTCGGCAATCCCGAGATCGAATCCGCCGATGTGGTGGCCGACCGGATCCGCAACGGGCTGAAGCACGTCGCCGCGGATCGACTTGTCGTCGCCCCCGACTGCGGCATGAAATACATGCCGCGACATGTCGCGTTCGGAAAACTGAAGGCGATGTGCGACGCAGCCGCCGCCGTCCGCAAGGAGATCAGCTAAAGGGAGATCAGCTGAGCGGCTTGCCCCGCAGCCACGCCGCTCCGCGCGCGTACAAAGCCTCGACTTCGGGGCCCTTCAGGCCGGGCATGTCGCGCTTCACCGTATAACCGATGCGGGTCTGCAGATAAGCGAGATGCCGGTAGCCCGGTGGAAACTGCTCAAGCAGCGCCTTGTCGAGGACGGGCGCTGTACCCGGCGTGACGGGGTCCATGCGGTCCTTCTCATAGATCGGCTGGCGCAGCACGATGCCCCAGCGCCCCCCGCGCTTTTCGAGGAAATCGTAGAACCGCCCGGTGCAGAGCACGTCGCACAGCACGCCCTCGACCTCGGCGCGCTGCGAGATCGTCATCTTGGTCTGCGAGATGGCACGGTCTCCGGCGAGGTCGACCGAGATGCCGCCGAGGAAATGCAGGATACTGACACCCTTGGCCCAGGCCTGCTTGCTGATTTCGATGAACTCGTCGCCGGTGCCCTGTGTCCAGGTCGCCATCATGCGGCCGTCGGGATGCCAGACCGTGCGAAAACGTTCCCAGTCGCCGGCATCGCGCCAGATCGCCCAGTTCTGCAACAATTCCCGGATCAGGCGATCGTCTTCAATCTCGGCGTGACTTCCGGGCATGCGGGCGTTTCCTTTGGAGGTATTTCTCAGGCAGCTATCGGCGCCTTCACAACAGCTTCGCTCGGACGAACAGCGCACGCAGGGCGTTGGTCGCCTGCACGGTCAGCATCGCGTTATCAGCGGCGCTCCGCAGTGCACTGACAGCATCGGCGTGCAGCGCGCGGAATTCGATCCATTCGATCGAGCTGAGATTGGTGATGAAGCGATAGGCCTGGCCGACGTTGGCGATCGACACCGTCTTGCCGTTCAGGTTGATCTTGAAGACCGCGCGCAGCGGCGTGTCGGAAGCGGCGGCATCGCCGGCGGCTGCGCTCATGACGGGGACGGTGAGCGACGCGACGCGGTGAGGCCTTCACGGAGGTTCGGCACGACGACGAGCCGCTTGACCTCGCCGTTCTTATACGCCGCGAGGAAGCGATCGTAATCCTTGATCGAGACGCAGCCGTTGGAATCGCCGTTGGGGCCGAGCAGGTAGCTATGCACGAGCAATCCCGTTCGCCCATGCATTTCGTTTTCACCCACCGGCGTCATGCGCAGCGCTTCGACGCCATGAAACGGCTTCTCGCGCGGCTTCAAATCGTAGACGTTCGGCGGCGTTGCACCGACCATGCGCTTGTCGACAAACGCCGGATTGTCCATCAGGCTGCCCAGTCCTGAATGTGCCTCAAGCTTGGAGCCGTTCGGCAGGTACACCGTGCGCGCCGAAATATCGTAAACGGCGGTCTGGCCGTCATAGCCAAGCGCCGTCAGATCCTTGCGCTCGCTGAGCAGCCCATCGCCCGGCGTCAGCGAGGCCAGCGAGAAGCGCATCGGCACCAGATCGGCGAGCTTCTCGAACATGGTGCGGTTATCCGAGGAAACCGGCGCCGGATCGTTTCTCACGGACTGAAGATTGGCCAGGACCGGGCGGGAGCGCGGCAGCGGAATCGCAACTTCGACCGACGGCGCGGGTTGTTCGGGTTGAACGTTCTCGACATCGCGCGGCTGCACTCCCAGCGAGCTTTCGATGTGCCCGAACGCCGCATCGAAATCCGGGCGCTCCGAACGGGCGGCGGGACGCCAGGGGTAGTTGACGGCCAGCGAACGGCGCACCGAGCCCGAGCCGAAGCGCTCGTCGAACGAGGAAGTGCTGCCGACATTCGCAGATGCGGGATTGATCCAGGCGGCCGGGTCGAAATCGGTTACCCACGCGGCCAGCCCCAGCGCCATGGCAAGTGCCGCTGTGCCGAATGCCGCTTCGCGGAGCAAACGGGTACCGCGGCTCGAAGCAGGCCCGGCTTTGCTGGTCGTCCTTCTATCCATCCGTCCCCGGCTCGGCGCTTCGGAATCACGTCTGATTCCTAATGGATTCACCGAATAAGTCCCACCATAATGCAAACGAAAGTAAGGCATAATCGAGACAGTTGCTCGGCGCCATCATGACCGGCGGAATCCCCGGATTCAAGCCATGTAATGATAAGCCGGGCCGGGACTTTTCCGGCGAGGCCACACTCAGGGCCGCAGAACCGGATTGGTATTCGGTGCGGGCGCCTCTTCCATCTCCGCGTGCTCCGGCAGCTTGTCGGCATGCACCGCGAGCACCGGCCCGATCCAGATCGGATCGGCCTCATGATCCCGTCGCGGGTTGGTCGTATTCGGATGGACCAGAACGCTTAGATTGCCATGATTGAGCATCAGCCAGGGCACCAATTCGGGGAATATCTCCCGGGCAAAGGCCACCTGGTACATGGCCTGATCGTGCGGGCCGACCTTGACGTCGTGCCACCGTCCGAGCGTGACCGAGAAGCGCTCGCCGATCCAGGCCCGCAACTGCTCGGCCTCGGCCCGCGTGGTCGCCGGATCGTAATAGATATGGGCGTGGTAGCTCGCGATCTCGCCCAATGGTCGCGGACCGCCCGTCCCCGGCTCACCCGTCATTGCATGCTCCGCGCCATCGTTGCCCTCGAACCGCTCGATGATCGCTGCAACCGGCGGCGTGGTCAATGTGGCCCGGTCAGCCCGACCGCTTCCTGCTGCTCTCGAAGACGGTCATACCGGCGGCCGGATCGAGGTCAACCTCGGTTGCCTCCGTCAGGCGCGCCATCGTCATGTAGAAGCCGATCGCCAGGATCGACTCGACGATCTCCTGCTCGCTGAAATGCTGGCGCATCGCGGCGAACACCGGTGCGGCGACGCGCACGTTCTCGATCACTTCCCGGCCGAACGCCAGCAGCGCCTGTTCGGCGGCATTGAATGCGGCGTCCTCGTACTTGCCTTGTTCAATGCAGTCGACCTGCTTTTGCGTGACGCCGACGCCGAGCGCGATCGGCACATGCTGCCGCCACTCATAGGCGCCATGCTCCCACTGCGCGACCTGAAGAATCAGCAATTCGCGATTGATATGGCTCAGTTTTTGGCGATGCAGGATCGAATTGGCGAACCGCATCGCCGGAATGAAATTGGCTTCCGCATGCGCCATCATTTTGAAGATGTTCAGCACGACCGGCATCCTGTCAAAGGACGCGCGCACGTCGCCGCTGGTTGCCGCCGGGTCGATCAGGGGAAGTCTTGCCATCCTCTTGTTTCCTTATGTTTGCCGTTACTTTTTACCGCTGAAGACCTGCCGCTGTCGCTCAAGCTTTATCCAACACGAGCCGCGCATCACTCAGCGTCCGCCGACTTCGCGGATCGGATCGGAGCCGTCCCAACCAGCGGCGACCTTGCGGATGTGCTCGAAGAAACTCCCCTTGCTGCCGCTGATGTCGGATATTTCGACAATGGTGCCGGGATGGGCTTGCGTATCGAAATAGGCAAAGCGACCCTTTTCACCGCCGATCTGGCCTTCATGTCCGATCTTGTAACCAAGCGACAGCGCGCGGTCGTACAGGGCCTGATAATCACGGGTCCAGTACGACATGTGCTGCAAGCCTTCGCAGCCGGAGTCGAGAAACTCCTTGTACATCGAGGGCGCGTCGTTGCGCTGCTGGATCAGCTCGATCTGGAGATCGCCGGAATTGGCGAGCGCCACGCTCATTTCCATGGCGGAGTCCCGGCCGCGGTGGCGGAAGTAATCAGTCTTGACCTTGTCGATATAGTACCAGGGCCCGACGCCCATCACGTTGACCCAGTGATCCATGGCGGCGCGGATATCCCGCACGACATATCCGTTCTGGCAGACGGCACCAAAGATACGGCTCATGATGACCTCCCGTGTGTTGGTCGGCGGACACCCTTCCCGCCTCTCATTCTTCTCGGTCCCGGCGCTCAGCCGATCGACCTGCCGCCGTCGATGACGAGTTCGGTGCCGGTGACGTAGCGGCTCTCGTCGCTGGCGAGCCACAGGATGCCGTTGGCGATATCTTCAGGCGCGGCCTTGTAGCCGAGCGGGACGGCGCGCTCGGTGAGCTTGTCCAGCGTCGGTCCGCGCTCCCGTCCGCCATTCGAGCCGTCCTCGACGGTGCCGATCAGCGTGTCCCAGATCGCGGTTTCGGTGATGCCGGGGTGTAGCGAGTTGACGCGCACGCCATCCTTGGCGGCTGCGCATTCCAGCGCGACCGATTTCGTGAACAGCCGCACGCCGCCCTTGGTCGCGCAGTAGCCCGAGACGTTCGGCGACGCCTTGATTCCCGCGATCGAGGAAACGTTGATGATGCTTCCGCCGCCACCTGCCCGTATCAGCGGGAGCGAATGCTTTACGCCGAGGAAGACGCCGTCGAGATTGACGGCTACCTGCCGCTTCCAGTCGGCGAACGCCATGTCGACCACGGGACCCGAGAGGCCTATCCCGGCATTGTTGACGAGAACGTCAAGTCTGCCGAACCGCGCCCGGGTCCGGGCCACGATCGACTGCCAGTCCTCCTCGCGCGTCACGTCGTGGTGGTAGTACTCGCACTCGCACCCCATGGCGCGCAATTCGCGCAGCAGGCCCTCGCCCTTCTCGTCCTGCAGATCGGTTGCGACGATCTTGGCGCCCTCGCGCGCCAGCACCAGGGCTGCGCTTCGTCCGATGCCGTTGGCGGCGCCGGTCACCAGAGCGACTTTTCCTTCGACACGCCGCGTCATGCCTCGGTCCCGTTTCCCGCCTGCGGCCATTCGGCCGGTTTGTTGTCCCGGGACCAGCAGCGCGCTCGCCCTGTTCCCGGCATTCCTGGAAACGTTTCCATACTCTGCCTCATATTGATGTTCAAGATAGTTCTTTATGGGCATCTGGCTTGTATATCGTTTCCAGAATGCGCTAGAATTTCGCCCACTTGCGCCCAAGCGGCGATGCTCAAGGGAGCCCAGCAATGTCGTTGCGCCAGCCTGCACGCGCCACAATCCGCGACGTCGCAGCCCAGGCCGGCGTATCGGTCAGCAGCGTCAGCCGCGTCATGAACGGCGAGCCGCACATCAGCCCGGAATTGCACGCCCGCATTATGCGGGCGGTGAACCGCCTGCGCTTCGAGCCGCATTCGGCGGCGCAGGCCTTGCGTTCGCGCGAGAGCAAGACGATCGGCTGCATGGTCTCCGACCTCTCCAACCCGCTCTACAGCGAGATGATCAACGGCGCGGAGGAGGAATTCCAGCGCGCCGGCTATGTGCTGATGCTTGCGGCTACCCGGCACGAGCAGGACCGCGAGACGGCATTCATCTCCGCGGTGCGCCGGCGGCGGATGGACGGATTGCTGCTGTTCGCCGGCGACAATGCCCATACCGACTTCACCGGCGCGCTCGCAAACCTGGACCTGCCCTGCGTGGCGATCGATCGCGAGGTGCCGGGCGTCCCCTCGGTGCGCGCGGATCATCGCGGCGGCGGCCTCGAAATCACGCGCTATCTCATCGGACTCGGCCATCGCCGCACCGCGCTTCTCACTGGACGCGCCGCGCTGCTGCCGAGTTCGGAGCGCCTTGCCGGCTATCGGCAGGCCCATACTGAGGCGAAGCTCGACGTCGACCCCGACCTGATCCGGCCGCAGACGCAGGGGTCGAGCATTGCATTCAGCGACGTCTGCCAGTTGCTGCAAGGCCCCGACCGTCCGACCGCGATCATTACGTTGGGCACGCACATGCTGGCCGGCGTGATGGACGCGCTTGCCAGCAACGGCCTCCGCTATCCCGACGACATGTCGCTGGTGTGCATCGGCGACACCGATCTCGCTCGGCATGCAACGCCGGGCATCTCGGCGCTGACATGGGATCTGGACCAGATGGGCCGGGTCGCCGCCAACATCCTGCTCGATCGGATTCGCGGCGGCGACGAGCCCCGCAAGATCCGGCCGATCTACCTGCCGACACGTTTCATCCTTCGGCACTCCGGCGCCAAGCCGCGCGCACCCTGATTGCGCGACGGCTCTGCCGATCTCCACGCCCGGCGAAGACGCCTGGCGACGACCTACCAAAAGAAAAAATAAAACGGGAAGCCCAGGGAGTGAGTAAATGAAGTTACGCGCGATAATGCTTCTGCTTGCGCTCGCGTCGTTGCCATGTTCGGCCGGCGCCGAAGACGCGGCCGAGTACCCCTCCAAGAAGATCAAGATGCTGCTGCCGTTCGGGGCCGGTGGCGGCGGCGACGTGCTCGGCCGGCTGCTGGCCGACCGGATGGGCAACCGTCTTGGGCAAACCATTTACGTCGAAAACCGCACCGGCGCCGCAGGCACCATCGGCGCGCAGCAGGCGGCGACCTCTCCGCCCGATGGCTACACCATCACGATCGGCGGCATGACCACCCATGTACTCGCGCCGGCCGTCTATCCGAACCTGCCCTATGATCCGATCAAGGATTTTACCACCATCGGCCGCATCGGAACGTCGTCCATTCTTCTCATAGCGACGAAGGATTTTGCGGCCAACGATCTGCGCGGCCTGACCGAGCTATCGAAAAAGGGCGAGCCGATCCAGTACGGAAGCTGGGGCGTCGGCTCGACCGGGCATTTCTGCGGCGAAATCCTCTCCCAGAAGGCGGGCGTCCGCCTGCAGCATGTCCCGTTCAGCAGCGCGGCGAAGCTCGCCAACGACCTGATGGGCGGGCACATCTCGGTGGGGCTGGTCGACATGGCGACCGGGACGCCGCTGGTGAAGGATGGAAAGCTGAAGGCGCTTGCGGTCTGCGGCGGACGATCTCCGAGCCTGCCTGACGTGGCGAGCTACAAGGAGCAAGGCGTCGATTTCGAACGGAGCCTGTCCTGGGTGATGTACGCGCCCGCGGGCGTTACCGCTTCCGTTGCGCAAAAAATTTCTGGCGCGCTGAAGGCGGCGCTCGCCGAGCCCGACATCACCGAGAAGCTGCTGGCGCTCGGCATCTCGGCGGACTTCATCGCCGGAGATCAGCAGCGCGACATCAACGCGCGCGACATCGAAGCCTGGAAGAAGGTCGCCAGCGACGCGAAGATCGAGGTCAAGTAGCGGTAGGCGTGTCCCGGACGCGGTGCAGCGCCTGTTTGGCGCTGCACCGCAGAGCCGGGACCCATCTCAACGCACGGGAATAGGTCCCGGCTCAGCAGCGCAGCACTTCGTGCCGCGCTGCGTCCGGGACATGATACCCATCTGACACAGAACGCTCAGCTCGCCTTGCCAAACAGCATGGGCAACTGGCGCGGGCCGCGCACGGTGCCTTCCGACCAGGTGACCTTGCCGGCCGGATCGAGCCTGAAATCCGGAATCCGCTTCAGCCACTCCTCAATCGCAACCGTCATTTCCATGCGCGCCAGATTGGAGCCGACGCAGCGGTGAATGCCGAGGCCGAACGCGGCGTGGCGATTTTCCTTGCGGTCGATCACCACCTTTTCGGCATCGGGGAACATCGCGGGATCGCGGTTGGCGGCCGGGAACGACAGCAGCACCATGTTGCCGGCCTTGACCGGGCAGCCGCTGATGGTGGTTTCCTTCATCACCTCGCGCGCCATCGTCACCGGCGAATAGGCGCGCAGCAGTTCCTCGACGGCCAGCGGCATCAGTTCGGGCTCGGCGACAAGGCGCTCGCGGTCCGCCGGCGTCTTCGCCAGATGCCATAGCGAGGAGCCGATCGCGCTCCAGGTGGTGTCGATGCCGGCGATCAAGAGCAGCCGCAGCGAGCCCAGCACATGCTCATCCGCCAGCGGATTGCCGTCCTTGTCCCTCGCATTCATGAGCGTCGAGATCAGATCGTCGGTCGGATTCTTTTTGCGATGCTCGATGTGGCCGGCGAAATAGCCGGTCATCTCCCTCACCGCATCCATCAGCGCGTTGTCATCCTTGATGCCGAGTTCGAGGATGCCGTGAATCCACTTGATGAAGAGATCGCCGTCCTTCTCGGGGATTCCGAGCATGTGCGCGATGGCGCGGACCGGAACATGCTTGGTGTATCGCGCGGCGGCATCGCATTTGCCGTCGGCAATGAACTCGTCGATCAGTTCGTTGCAGATGGCGCGCACCCGCGGCTCGAGTTTCTTCATTGCGTCCGGCGTGAACGGCGGCAACAACAATTGCTTGGCCGGCTTGTGCTCGGGCGGATCGGAGGTGATCGGCGGCGCCCGCGCCGTGATTTCCGGGCGAACGTCGCGCACGATGACGCGCCGGGAAGAAAAGTGGTCGGTGTCGTAGGCGATTTCCTTCACCGCCTGGTAGGTGGTCGGCATGTAGCAGCCGAGGAACCGCTCGGTGTGCACGACCGGCGAAGCCTCGCGCAATTTCTCCCAGATCGGAAACGGGTTTTCCGTCCAGGTCGGATCGGTGTGGTCGAAATCGTTGACCCAGTCGGTGACCGGGGGATGTTCGGGCATGATGCTGGCGGAATCGGACATCGGAGCAATTCCTCTGCTTGTTTCGTTCAGATCTAGTTGGGCTAAATCGATCTCCGGACCGAACTATTCCTCGGTCACCTCGATCGCGATTTCAGGACAGTTGGTCTGAGCAAGCCAAGCCTTGTCCTCCAGGCCCGCAGGCACGGAACCGTCGCCGACTTCGTGCGCGTTGCCGAATTCGTCGAGGTCGAACAGTTCGGGTGCCAGTGATTTGCAGCGCGCGTGGCCCTGACATTTGTCCTGGTCGACGCGGATTTTCAGCTTTCCAGCCATCGCAGCGTTTCCCTTTTGTGGCGCGCATTGTCTCGCACGGCCTTCCTTCGGCGCGACGGCGCAGACCCGCCGGCTCACCGCGAAGTTATATCGTATTACATTCGCGACACCGTTGTGCTGTCAAGTCAAAAGTTATAGATCATGGAACTGAATGCCGCCTCGACCTGCACGCAAAGCGCTCAACGCCTATCACCATGGGGATCTCCGCGATGCCCTGGTTCAGGCCGCGTTGCACGAAGTCGAACTCGGCGGCCCCGAGGCGATCAGCATCAGCGCGCTTGCCAAGAAGCTCGGCGTCTCGCAGCCGGCGCCCTACAAGCATTTTGCCGATCGCGAGTCGCTGCTGACGGCGGTGACGGCCGAAGCGTTCCGCCAGTTCTCAGCCATGATGCGTACGGCGATCGAAAAGCCGTCGAAGCAGTCGAAGCTGTCGCGCTTCGCGCAGCTTACGCTGGATTTCGGCCTGCGCCGCAACGGCATCTATCGCCTGATGTTCGCGTCGCGAACCATGGCATGCGCGCCGAAAGGCAGCGAGCTGCACAGCGCGGCGATGGAAACCTTTGAACTCCTGGTGGAGGCGCTGGAGGTCCCTGCCGTAGGCCTCTTGCGCGAGCGCAGCGCCCTGAAGGTCTGGGCCTCGCTGCACGGCGTGGTCATGCTCGCCGAACAGGGATTGCTCACCGGCCAGGTTGCCCATGTCAGCCGGGAAGAACTGGTCGAGGACATCGTCGAGGAAACCAAGCTCGCGTTGTCGGTCGCCATCAGTGCGGCCGGCAAAGCCGACCGATGACAGCCAAGGCGCCGACGGCTGCACCTCACGCTGCAGACAACACCGACCTCTATGGCGGCATCGCGCTCGGCATAGCCGCCGCCGCAGCCCTCATCGTCGCAAACTCGCCGCTCGGACCGCAGTACCAGGCGCTGTTGCATACGGCCGGCGAGGTGCGGATCGGATCGATCGGACTGAGCAAGACGCTCGAACATTGGATCAACGACGGCTTGATGGCGGTGTTCTTTCTGCTGGTCGGCCTCGAGATCAAGCGCGAAGCGATGGAGGGCGCGCTGGCGAGCGCAAAGCAGGCGGCATTGCCCGTAATCGCCGCGTTCGGCGGCTTTGTCACGCCTGCCGCGATCTTTGCCGCGATAAATTGGGGCGACGCCCATGCGTTACGCGGCTGGGCCATACCGGCAGCCACCGACATCGCTTTTGCGCTCGGCGTCTGCGCCATGCTGGGAAGGAAGGTGCCGGCTTCGCTGAAAACTTTCTTGTTGGCGCTCGCGATCATCGACGACCTGATGGCCATCATCGTCATCGCGATCTTCTATACCGCCGACCTTTCGGTTCTGGCGCTGGCGCTCGGCGGGCTTGGCATCGCCGCGCTCGCGATCCTCAACTTGCTGGGTGTACGTAGAGCGTCGTTCTATCTGATTGCCGGATTGTTCACCTGGGTCTGCGTACTCGAATCCGGCGTGCATGCGACGCTGGCCGGCGTCGCCGTCGGTCTCGCGATGCCCCTGACCCGGCATGACGGCCACAGCCTGCTCGAAGAGACCGAACACGCGCTCAAGCCGTGGGTTATTTTCGCCATCGTGCCGATCTTTGCCTTCGCCAATGCAGGCGTATCGCTACACGGGCTGACCTTGTCAAAGCTGGCGGCGCCGATCCCACTAGGCATCATCGCGGGGCTTTTCATCGGCAAGCAGATCGGGGTCTTCGGCGCTTCACTGCTTGCCATCAGGCTGGGCCTGGCGGCGATGCCGGAAGGGGCAACGACAGCAAAACTCTATGCCATGGCTATCCTGACCGGTATCGGCTTCACCATGAGCCTCTTCATCGGAACGCTGGCCTTCAACGACGAAGCGATCCTGACGCAAGTCCGGCTCGGCGTTCTCGTGGCTTCGCTGCTCTCTGGCCTCGTCGCCGCACTGCTTTTTGCGGCCCTCAGCCGATCGAACGGAGTTCCGGCTTCGCGATAGACGGCGCAAACGCGCCACACCCGCCATGAGACCGAAGCCCGAATGGCAGCCGCCGCTTGTATTCGCCACGGGCAAATGGTCTAGCTTGTCCAGTCAAGGGCAACGCCGGTTGAGCACGAGCTTTACCAGATCCACCGCACCGCGCCGTCTGAAACTCGCGCTAGCGCGATCCGTCAGAGGCGTAGCGCTCGGCATGCTGGTGTCGTTTTGCGTTACGGGCCTTGCCCTTGGAAAGGACGATGGCGACGATGAGGAAGATGCGGCCAAGGCAAAACCGGCCCTGCCGAACTTCTACCTCGATATGCGAACCATCTACTCGACACTGCCCGCCGGCTCGCTCTCGATCGGATTCAGCACGCCTCCATTGCTATCGAGACTAACAAACCTTTCCTCGCTCCGAACCCTTACCTCGCCGTCAAGCCAAAGCCTTTCGGTCGACCTGCCCCTGACCGTCGATGTCAACGATCAGCTCTCGGTCTATGGCGGCATCAGCGGAGCCACGTCGCAGGCGGGGACCGATCCCTGGACGACGTTTTCGATCTATGCCTTTACCATTGGATTTCAGGCCGACATTTATCAGCAGAACGGCGGAATGTTTCCGACCATCACCGTTCAAGCCAACGCGACGCGATCGACTTCGGATTCGCCGCTGGCTACGACGGCCTACAACACCATCCTCGAGGCCGGCTATGCGCTGAACGCGGATGAGACGCGCGGGCTGCTCGCGGGCATGCAATACACGAGAGTCCTGGTCGATACCCCGTTCGCCCGCGTCAGCCCCGACATCATGGGCTATGTCGGCGGCTATTATCAGTGGGACAACAACTGGAAGTTCACCGGCCGCTTCGGCGTGCAGCACTTCGGCGGCGCGCAGCTTCTGAACCTGACGCCGTTTCCCGCATTCACGCAGCCGATCCTTCGGCTCGACCTCGACCGCATGGATGACGACGACAATCGGCTGTTCGGCATCACCGCGCAGATCGCCTGGACGCCGAAGCCGGCGTACCAGCTAACGCTGCGAACGCCGCTCTACGCGATCAAGAATTAGCGGCTCATGCGGGCTGTGAATCCCGCACGGTCGCGCCGCGCAGCAGCTTGCTGATCTCCGGCTTGCAGGCACCGCAATTGGTGCCGGCCTTCAGGCACCGGCCGACGTCGTCGACGCTGGCCGCCCCCTTTTTGATTTCAGCCGCGATCTGATACTGACCGACGCCGAAGCACGAGCAGACGATCGGCCCAACGTCCTGGCCTGCATCCAGCGGCTGCCCCGTCAGCAGCGACATCCGCGCATTTGGCGACAATGCCTGCTCTGCGAACAGCCCCGATAGCCACGACCGCGAGACCAGCTTGTGATCGGGGGCGATAAACACGCAGCCCTCCAGCCGGCCGTCGCGAACGGCCGCGTAACGATAACGACCGGCCTTCGGATCGCGATAGGCGATCCACTCGATGTCGTCATACCCGACGCGAAGCTGCGCCCGCGCCCAATCGCGCCAGCTCGGCGGCCGCTCGTCGCCGGCGAGTTCCATCCGCCAGCAGGTCCCTGAAAGCCCGCCGACCCAGTAGCCCGCTTCGGGACGCTCGATCTCCTGGCGGCTGAGGATGAAGGCGTGCCATTTCGGCAAGTAAGCTGCCGCCTTGACCGGCGTGTGCTTGGACTCCGGCTGTCCGGAGATCGGATCGGTCGCTGGATTGACCAGCGCGTTGACCCGGCCGTTGCCGGCATACTCGCCGTTCCAGTGCATCGGCACGAACACGCAGCCGCGCCGCTGTTCGGCAGTGACGACAACGCGCGCGACCATCTCGCCCCAGGGACTGGTCAGTTGCGCGAGCCCGTCATTCTCGACGCCGACCATGCGTGCATCGTCGGGATGGAATTCGGCGCAAGGCTCGAAAACATGCGCCAGCAGCCGCGCCGATTTTCCCGTCCGTGTCATGGTGTGCCATTGATCGCGGACCCGCCCGGTATTGAGCACCAACGGATAGTCCCGGCTGGTCGCGTTCACGGCGGGACGCGGCGTCACCGGCACGAAACGCGCCTTGCTGTCGGCCGTGAAGAATTTTCCGGTTTCGAACATCCGCGGCGTGCCGGTCGGATATTCGCGCGTTACCGGCCACTGGATCGGGGTAAGCGCATCGTAGGCGCGATCGTCGAGCGTATTGAGGGCAGACAGATCGAAATCGCGCGTCCCTTCATTCTCGAAACTGGAGAGTCTCGCGTGCTCGCGGAAGATCGCGGCAACGCTCGGATAGTCGAACCCCGAAAAACCCATGCGCCTGGCGACGTCGCAGACCGTCTGCCAATCGGCCCTTGCAGCACCGGGCGCCGGCAGGAACCGCCGTTGCCGGGAGATGCGGCGTTCGGAGTTGGTGACGGTGCCGTCCTTTTCGCCCCAAGTCAGCGCAGGCAGCAATACGTGGGCATGACGCGTGGTGTCGGTATGGCGCATGCAATCGGAGACGACGACGAGCTCGCATGCATCGAGTACGCGGCGCGCGCGATCGGCATCCGGCAGGCTGACCAGTGGATTGGTGGACATGATCCAGACCGCCTTGATGCGCCGATCGGCGATCGCATCGAACATGTCGACGGCCTTGAGGCCCTGCTTGTCCGCGACAATTGGTGACTGCCAGAAGCGCTGGACAATATCGCGGTGTTTCGGGTTCTCGATCTCCATGTGGGCGGCCAGTTGATTGGCCAGCCCGCCGACTTCGCGCCCACCCATGGCGTTGGGCTGTCCGGTCAGCGAGAACGGCCCCATGCCCGGTCGCCCGATCCGCCCGGTCAACAGATGGCAGTTGATGATCGCGTTGACCTTGTCGACGCCGCTGCTCGACTGATTGACGCCCTGCGAATAAAGCGTGACGACCCGCTCGGTTCTGGCGAACCAGTCGAAGAACAACGCCACCGCACCTTCGGCCAGGCCGCAGATTTCGGCAGTCTGCGCGACCGTCTGGCCGGCGACCTGCCGCAGCGCGGCTTCGGCACCGGTGGTGGATCCATCCACGAACGCACCGTCGATGGCATTGGTGGACGCGAGGTGCGCGAGCAACCCGTTGAACAGCACTGAATCGCTGCCCGAGCGAAGCGGCAGGTGCAGGTCGGCTTCCTCGCAAGACGCGGTCCGCCGCGGATCGATGACGACGATGCGGCACGCGGGGTTGTTGGCCTTGGCGGCCACCATGCGCTGGTAAAGGATCGGATGGCACCAGGCGGCATTGGAGCCGACGAGGATCAGTAGATCGGCGGTTTCGAGATCCTCATAGCAACCCGGAACGGTGTCGCTGCCGAACGCGCGCTTGTGACCCGCCACGCTCGACGCCATGCACAGCCGGGAATTGGTGTCGATGTTGGCGGTACCGATGAAGCCCTTGGCGAGCTTGTTGATGACGTAATAGTCCTCGGTCAGAATCTGGCCGGAGACATAGAAAGCGACCGAATCCGGCCCGTGCTCGCGGACGATTCTGGCAAAACCCTCCGCAACATGATCGAGCGCCGTATCCCAACTCGTCTTCTGCCCGTTGACCACAGGCGCGAGCAGCCGTCCCTCGAGGCCGATGGTCTCGGCGAGCGCCGAGCCTTTCGCACACAGCCGTCCGAAATTGGCAGGATGCAGCGGATCACCCCGGACGGTCACCGTACCAGCGGGATTCCTGTCAGCGATGACGCCGCAGCCGACGCCGCAATACGGACAGGTTGTCTTCACTGGCACGGGCGATCACCCTCACTCGGCAGGCGCGGCCACCGCCGCCTGGACGCAAAGCCAGACGATGTCATTCTCCACCTTGGTCGGATGCGCGCGCGTACATCCCTCGTCAGGCGCGACCGCCGTACCGCTCCTGAGCTCAATGACGAAATTGTGCAGCGGACAGGTGACGCGCTTGTTGTGGACGATGCCTTGCGACAACGGTCCGCCCTTGTGCGGACAGCGATCATCGAGCGCGAACACCTCGTCGTCGGCGGTCCGAAATACCGCAATGTCTCCGGAGGCCGTTCGCACGACGCGCGAGCCGAGAACAGGAATATCGTTCAGCGTCCCGATTTCGATCCAGTTTGTCATGCGAGTTCCAGCTCCGCGAGCGGGGTGAATTCGTTGCGATCGACGCCGCGTTTGGCGCGCGCCGCCCAGGGATCGCTTTGCGAGAATTGCTGCGAATAGGCAAAGCGGCTGAACAGGGCTTTGCGGTTGGCAACATCGTCGACCACCTGCTTGCGGATGGCGTCGAGGCCGACCCGATCGCACCACTTGTACATACGCTCCAGATACCAGCCCTGCTCGCGATAAAGCTGCGTCAACGCGACAATGACTTCGAGCGTCTCTTCCTCGGTCGCTACCTTGCCCAGGAACTCGGTTCCCTTGATGTGAAGACCGGCGGCGCCGGCAAAATGGATCTCGAAGCCGGAATCGACGCAGACGACGCCGACGTCCTTGCAGGTCGCCTCCGCGCAGTTACGCGGACAGCCTGATACCGCAAGCTTCACCTTGGCTGGCGTCCACGAGCCCCACATGAATTTTTCGAGCTTGATGCCGAGGCCGGTCGAATCCTGCGTGCCGAAACGACACCATTCCGAGCCGACGCAAGTCTTCACCGTGCGCAATCCCTTGGCATAGGCGTGACCGGACACCATGCCCGCATCGTTCAGGTCCGCCCAGACCGCGGGCAAGTCCTCCTTCTTCACGCCGAGAAGATCGATGCGCTGCCCACCGGTGACCTTGACGGTCGGAATCTTGAACTTGTCCGCGACGTCGGCGATGGCGCGCAATTCATCCGGCGTCGTGACACCGCCCCACATCCGGGGCACGACCGAATAGGTCCCGTCCTTCTGGATATTGGCGTGAACCCGCTCGTTGATGTAGCGCGACTGCTGATCGTCGCGATACTCGCCGGGCCAGGTGGCGAGCAGGTAATAGTTCAGGGCCGGCCGGCAGGAGTGGCACCCGTTCGGCGTCTTCCAGTCCATGAACTTCATGACGTCGGGGATGGTCTTCAACCCGTTCTCGATGATGACGCGGCGCGCGTCGTCATGGCTGTGATCGGTGCACGCGCACATCGGCTTGACCTTCGGGGCCGCCGAATAGTCGCCGCCGAGCGTGAAGGCGAGCACCTGCTCGACCAGGCCGGTACAGGAACCGCAGGACGACGATGCCTTGGTGTGGGCACGCACGTCGTCGATCGTGAACAGCTTCTTTTCGCTGATCGCCTTGACGATCGTACCCTTGCAGACGCCGTTGCATCCGCAGATTTCCGCGTCGTCGCTCATGGCGGCGACCGAGTTCTTGCCGCTATGGCCCCCATCGCCAAGATTGGCGGCGCCGAACACCAGCCGCTCGCGCATTTGCGAAACATCAGTGCCGTCGCGCAGATGCTGGAAGTACCACGGACCGTCGATGGTATCGCCATAGAGCACGGCGCCGATGATTTTCTTGTCGCGCAGAATGATACGCTTGTAGACGCCGCGGGAAGCGTCCTGCATGACGATCTCTTCCTTGTCCGCGCCCGGCGCAAAGTCGCCGGCGGAGAACAGGTCGATGCCCGTCACCTTCAATTTGGTCGAAACGACCGATCCGTCATAGGTGGCAAAACCCTTCATCGCGAGGTGGTTCGCGCAAACCTTGGCCTGGTCGAACAGGGGAGCCACGAGGCCGTAGGTCTGGCGACGATGCTGCACGCATTCGCCGACCGCATAGATTCGCCCGTCATAGGTCTGCATGGTGTCGGAGACGACGATGCCGCGCTCGCAATAGAGGCCTGCCTTGCGCGCCAGTTCGAAATTCGGGCGGATGCCGACCGCCATCACGACCAGATCGGCGGGGAGCTCCTCGCCGTCGGCGAAGCGCACGCCGGTCACGCGATCCTCACCAAGGATCGCCTGCGTCTGCGCGGGCATCTTGAATACCATGCCGCGCTCTTCCAGCGACTTGCGCAGCAATCCGCCCGCGACCTGATCGAGCTGGCGCTCCATCAGCGTGTCGAGCAGATGCACGACGGTGACGTTCATGCCGCGCTTCATCAGGCCGTTGGCGGCTTCGAGGCCGAGCAGGCCGCCGCCGATCACGACGGCGTTCTTGTAGCTCGTCGAGGCCTGGACCATACGCTCGACGTCCTGAATGTCGCGAAAGCCGATGACGCCCGGGAGGTCCTTGCCCGGAAGGGGCAACATGATCGGGTTCGAGCCGGTGGCGATCAGCAGGCGATCATAGGGCACCCGCGCGCCTTCCACGGTGACGACTTCGCAGGTGCGCCGATCGATCATCTCGATCATTTCGCCCTTGCGCAACGTGATACCGTTATCCTCGTACCACTGCTCCGTGTTGAGCATGATGTCATTGACCGTCTTCTCGCCGGCAAGCACCGGCGACAGCAGAATCCGGTTGTAGTTGCCGTAGGGCTCGGAACCGAAGACGGTGATGTCATAGAGATCGGGCGCGCGATCCAGCAGCACTTCCACCGTGCGGATGCCGGCCATGCCGTTCCCGATCACTACCAACTTTTGCTTGTTTATTTTCTCGAGCATGCTCTGCCTTCTGATCCAGGATCCGATGGTCCCCATTCGGCGACGCAGCTCTGCATCACCGATTGGCGAGAGGTATTGATGATTGGGATGCGCCCATCGGCGGGCAAAGGATCGTCGACTATGACGATCGAGATCTTACGTATTCAAGAGACGTGCCAACATCCGACCCGTAACTTTCCGGGCGCAACGCGCGGCTTCAGCCGATGAATCGCTGATTGGCGGCGCTTTCGCGCGGCTGAATGCACAAAAAATCAGCCACTCGGGCTATCCATTGTGCACAGCACCAATGCTTAACCATGAACCGACGTTCATTTGCCCGCGGAAATGCCACGCCACGGAGAGGCGGACTTTCAGGAGCGTTTTTCCGCTGATATTCGGCACCGCATAATAAAACACCAAAATGCGCGTTCGAGCGGCTGTTTTTGCCAACAATCGGAGCAGCGACCGCTTGATGGCCGGTTGTCCACGCGTGGCAAAACGCTGCAAATGCAGACAAAGCGGCGCGCTCGTTTTTCTGGCACACGAATTGCTGACGTTGCGACACCAGAGTGTGTCTCAACGAAGAGACGACCTCTCGCTTTCCAAAATTCAATCCCTTTGTGCCGAGATCACCGCGCTTGCGCGGTGTCACGCGCCGATGTTCGAGGCTGCTCGATGAAGTTTGCTGAATTCAAGAAGGCTGGCCACTGGCCCACGCTGCTCGCCGCCTTCCTCTATTTCGACATAAGCTTCATGGCTTGGGTCGCGCTCGGTCCGTTGATCGTCTACATTGCGCAAGACATGAACCTTGCCGTCGACGAGAAGTTCACGCTCGTCGCCATCCCGGTGCTGGCCGGCGCGCTACTGCGGGTTCCGATGGGCATCCTCGCCGACATCATCGGCGCCAAGCGGACCGGAATCATCGCGCAAGTCGTCGTCATCATTGCAACGGCCTGGGTTTGGCACTTCGGCCTCAACAGCAAGCTTGCGATCGAGGTCTTCGGTCTCGCGCTCGGCATCGGCGGCGCGTCGTTCGCAGTGGCGCTGCCGCAGGCAAGCCGTTGGTATCCGCCGCAATATCAGGGCGTAGTGATGGGGATCGCCGGCGCCGGCAATATGGGTGTCGTGCTCGATACGCTGTTCGCGCCGACGATCGCCGAGCATTGGGGCTGGCAGGCCGTGTTCGGCGTGCTGCTCGTTCCGATGCTGTTGATCCTCGCCTACTACGTCTTCGCCGCCAAGGATGCGCCCGGAGATCGGAAACCGATTTCGCTGAAGGCTTATGGCACCTTGCTGCGCGATCCCGACAGTCGCTGGTTCATGTTCTTCTACTTCATTACCTTCGGCGGTTTTGTCGGGCTGGCCAACGCGTTGCCGCTGTATTTCACCGTGCAGTATCATGTGTCCGGCGTCGCGGCGGGCCTGCTGGTGGGCTTGATTGTCGCTTTCGGCTCAGGCTTCCGGCCGGTCGGCGGCATGATCGCCGATCGCATCGGCGGCATCCGTTCATTGTCGATATTGTTTGGGGTCGTCGTGGCGGCGTACCTCGTCATCGCCTTCATGCCGGAAGGGCCGGCCGCATCGACGCCTGGGGGTTGGTCGCTCACCCAGCTGCCGCGCATTGCGTGGGTATCAGTGTTGCTGTTCTCGATCGGCGTGCTCGCGCTCGGCATGGGCAATGGCGCGGTGTTCCAGCTCATTCCGCTCCGCTTCCGTCACGAGATCGGTATGATGACGGGCATGGTCGGCTGCGCCGGCGGCATCGGCGGTTTCTTCCTTGCCAAGGCGCTCGGCGTCGCCAAGGGAATGACCGGCGGATTCGGCCCCGGCTTCCTGTTTTTCGGCTTGCTGGCGTTGCTTGGTTTCCTGGGACTTGCCATGGTCAAAGTCCGCTGGCGCACCACATGGGGCGCCGCATCGGGAGCGCGGGTCTGACGACGCGCTGCTAACTTGACAGGCCGCGCGGGTGACGATCGGTTCGCAACGAAATCTCGGAGTTCGCGTCGGCTTCGTCAGCGAGACCGGCAAGCGCTCCGCCAATGAGGATTACGTCGCGACCTGCCTCGGCCGGTCCGGTGTGAGCAACCGCGACATCGTCGCTGCTGTCGCCGACGGCGTCGGCGGACACAAGGGCGGGCGCGAAGCCGCCGAGCTCGCGGTTCGATGCTTCATCGACGCCTATTATTCCCTCCCGGAAACGCTCGGCGTGCGCCGCCGGGCCTCGCGTTCGCTGGAAGCCGCCAACAGCTGGATCTACACGCAAGGCCGCACCGATCCTCTACTCAGCGGCATGAGCTGCGCCTTCTCCTCGATCATCCTGTCGCGGCGGCAGTGCCACATCATTCACATCGGCGACACCCGCGCCTATCGCCTGAGCGAGGGACGCCTGGAGCGGCTGACCACGGACCACATCGCCGGACGCGGCGATCTCGCGCATCTGCTCAACCGCGCCATCGGCTTCGAGGACTTCGCCCGCTTCGATTACGCCACCGTCGGACTGCGCCAGCACGACAGGATCCTGATCTGCAGCGACGGTGTTCATGGCGTGCTGGCCGATCATCGGCTGCAGGTGCTGTTGAGCGAGCGCACCTCGCCGGAAGAATCCGCGCGCGCACTGGTTGACGCGGCGCTGGATGCCGGCTCCAGCGACAACATGACCGCCCTGGTGCTCGACGTCGTCGACCTGCCGCCCGCCGACCGCGACGAACTCACCCATTCGATCGCTACGCTTCCGATTTTGGACCTGCCTGAAACCGGCGACGCCATCGACGATTTCACGCTCGGCGAAATATTGTCGGATGGTCGCTACAGCCGGCTGTTCAAGGCGATCGACAAGCGGCAGGGCCGCGAACTCGTGCTGAAGTTTCCGCATCCGCGCGTGGCCAGCGAGGGCTCCTATCGCCTCGCCTTCGTCCGCGAGGCGTGGGTCGCGGCGCGCGTGCGAAGCCTGTGGATCGGAGAAATCGTCGAACTGCCTGCCGAACGGCAGACCCGTCTCTATTCGGTGATGCCGCTTTACGAAGGCGAGACGCTGGAACAGCGGCTCAATCGTTCGCCGCAGCTTTCGCTAAGCGAAGGCATCGGGATCGCGACCAAGCTGGCGCGCGCGGTCGCCACTCTGCACCGTGCCGGCATCATCCATCGCGACATCAAGCCCGACAACGTGATCCTGCTGAAGACCGGCGGATTGCGCCTGGTCGACCTCGGCGTCGCGCGCGTGCCGCTGCTCGAGGACTTTCCGGCTGAGGATATTCCGGGTACGGCGAGCTATATGGCGCCGGAGCTGTTCGGCGGGCGGCCCGGCGACGAGTTTTCGGATCTTTATGCGCTCGGCGTCACCGTGTACCGGATGTTCACCGCCGCCTACCCTTATGGAGAGATCGAGCCGTTCTCGCGGCCCCGCTTCGGCAAGCCCGCTTCCCTCTCCCGCTATCGCCCCGATCTGCCAGCCTGGCTGGACGCGGTGGTCGGCAAGGCGCTCAACGTCGATCCGGCCCAACGCTACGGCGATGTCATCGAATTCTCGCACGAACTAGAGAACGGCGCGATGTGGGCGAAGCCCGCCGCCGCGTCACGGCGTTCACTCTACGACCGCGATCCGCTCGTTTTCTGGAAGAGCCTGTCCGCAGGCCTGATCGTGCTCGTCATCCTGCTTCTGGCATGGTCGGTACATCATTAGCCCGACGCTCCGGTGGAGCGTCGGGCTATGTCACGTCAGCGAAGCAAACCGCGTTGGCTTCGCGATCTGGCTCACACCCCGGTCTGGGTGATGAACTTGGTGTTGAAATACCCGTCCATCGCCTCGGTGCCGCCCTCCGAGCCGTAGCCGGAATCCTTGACGCCGCCGAACGGCACTTCAGGCAGCGCGAGGCCAAAGCTGTTGATCGAGACCATGCCGGCTTCGATGGCGGCGCCGATCGCGGTTGCCGTCTTGGTCGAACTGGTGAAGGCGTAGGACGCTAGGCCAAACGGCAAGCGGTTGGCTTCCTCGGCCACCTCGTCGAAGGTCGAGAAGCGGGAGATCAGCGCCAACGGCCCGAACGGCTCCTCGTTCATGGCACGCGCATCTTTCGGCACATCGCTGACCACGGTCGGCTCGTAGAAGTATCCCTTGTTCCCAACGCGGTGGCCGCCAGTCTCGAGCTTGGCGCCCTTGCCCACGGCATCCTGCACCATGCCCTCGATGGCGGTGACGCGGCGCGGATTGGCGAGCGATCCCATCTTCGAATCCGGATCGAGGCCGTTGCCGACTTTCATCGACTTGGCGCCTTCGACGAACTTGTCGACGAACTCGCGGAACACGTCGTCCTGCACCAGCATGCGGGTCGGCGAGATGCAGACCTGGCCGGCATTGCGGTACTTCGCCGCCGCCAGAATCTTCGCCGCGGAGGATACATCGGCATCCTTGAACACGATGGCCGGCGCGTGGCCGCCCAGCTCCATGGTGGCACGCTTCATGTGCAGGCCCGCCAGTGCGGAGAGCTGCTTGCCCACGACGGTCGATCCGGTGAAGGAGATCTTGCGGATCACCGGATGCGGAATGAGATATTCCGAAATCTCCGACGGCACGCCATAGACCAGGTTGATGACGCCGTCGGGCACGCCAGCGTCGACGAACGCCTTGATTAGTTGCGCAGGCGACGCCGGCGTTTCCTCCGGCGCCTTGACGATGATCGAGCAGCCGGCCGCAAGGCCCGCGGAGAGCTTGCGCACGACCTGGTTGATCGGGAAATTCCACGGCGTAAAAGCCGCGACCGGGCCGACCGGCTCCTTGACCGCGATCTGGTAGATGCCCGGTCCGCGGGCCGGGATCACCCTGCCATAGGCGCGCTTGGCTTCCTCGGCGAACCACTCGATGACGTCGGCGGCGGCCATGGCTTCCATCTTGGCTTCGGCCAGCGTCTTGCCCTGCTCCATCGTCATCAGCGGCGCGATCTCGTCATTGCGCTCGCGCATGATTTGGGCCGCCTTGCGCATGATCCTGCAGCGCTCGAACGGCGCCACCGCCCGCCAGACCTTGAAACCCCTGGCGGCTGCTTCCAGCGCCTCGTCGAGATCGGCACGGTCGGCATGCGCGACGGTGCCGATGGTCTCCTCCGTCGCCGGATTGAGCACGGCGATGGTCCTGCCCGATTGGCTCGGCCGCCATTTGCCGTTGATGAACAGTTGGGTATTGGAATATGCCACGAGACTTGCTCCCTCTTTTATTGTCGCCGGACGGCGAATGGGCCGGCTGAAGATCCGGCGCCTTTATGATCGAAGCCCGGCCGGATTGCAAAGCCGATTCAAATGGGTACGGCCCTGCGACCGGCGCAGAGCGCGTCCGCTTGCGAAGCGCCTCGATCTCGCCGCAGACTGATCTTTCACATCAGGAGACGACATGATGGCACCACACGACGCCGCGCAGGCGCTGAAGGGCAAGGTTGCGCTGGTCACCGGCGCAGGCCGCGGGCTTGGCCGGGCGTTCGCCGAACGGCTCGCGAGCCTGGGCGCCGATGTCGCCATCCATGGTATGCGCGAGCATGGCCCGGCGGAATATGGCGAGGGATCGACGCTGACGGCGGTCGCCGCCGACGTTGCAGCGGCGCATGGCGTCCGCACCATCCGCGTGCTCGGCGATCTCACGCAAGGTGGCGACATTGCGCGGGTGATCGAGACCACGACGAACGAATTGGGGCCGATCGACATTCTCGTCCACAATGCCGGCGGCGACATCGCCGCCGAGGGTGGCAAGCCGGATCCGAACGACGCGGTCGGTATCCGCGAGGAGGACGTGCGCGCGGTGCTCGACCGCAACCTGCTCTCAACCATCCTGACCTGCCAGGCGGTCGCGAAGGAAATGATGCCGCGGCGCCAGGGCCGCATCGTCACCATCGGTTCGGTCGCGGCCTTCAAGGGCCGCACCAACGGCTCGATCTATGCGGTCGCGAAAGCAGGCATGACGCATTACACGCGCTGCCTCGCCGACCAGCTTCGATCCTACGACATCACCGTGAACTGCATCGCGCCCGGCGACACCCGCACCGGCCGCTTCATGGGAACGCGTGCCGTGGATCAGGAGAGGTTGGTCGAAACCGGAACGCTGGACCGCATCGCGACGGTGGACGAAGTCGCACGGGTGGTCGAAGTGTTTGCAGGACCGCTGGGGGCATTTGTGTCCGGCCAAGTGCTGCGTGTGGATGGCGGAGGACAGTGTTGGGCGGCGTGAGGGCACTGTGACCATGTCTCCCGCTTGCCGCCACCGCGAGTACACAGCAGTAGCTAATGGATGCCACTCTTGTGAGACCGGTCGTCTTGTGCCGCTACGGGAGCTCAAATAGGCTCAAAGGAAATTCCAGAGAACGGGAGATCAGCATGGGCCTTGACCGTCGCCTTGTGCTCGCCGGCGGACTCAGCGCCATCGCTTCGGCGACATGGGCTCAACACGAACATCATGCTGGCCAGTTCGAGCGGCTCAATCAACCGGGCCGCATCGACCTGCCCGACCTGCACCGGCAACATGCAGTGGTGGATAGTCCTGCCCCTCCAGCCGCAGCAAAGGGACAATGGCGGTCAAGAGCACCTCTGCCGATCCCGCGCACGGAGATGGCTTGGGCGACGGAGTATCGAGGCCGCGTCCATCTGGTCGGCGGCTATGCCGAGCAACGGGTCGATCGGCCCTATCATCACGCCTATGATCCGACCGCAGACAAGTGGGAGACGCTTCCCGAACTCCCGCGCGGGGCCAATCATGTCGGTGTGGCGACGCTGGGCGATCGGCTCTACGCGTTCGGTGGCTTCACAGAGCAGAACCGCACGCCGCACGATGGAGTCTTCGCGTTTGACGGTGCGCGTTGGCATTCCCTGCGGCGCTTGCCGGAAGCCTGCGGCGCCATCGCCTGTGTGACCTTGGGCGATGCCATTCACCTCGTCGGTGGAGCCATCGGCTCTGACAACCGCCGTTCCGTTGATTGGCACCTCGTCTATAACCCTCGCGAGGACCGCTACAGCCGTCGTCAGGCAATGCCACTTGGGCGCGACCACACAGGAGCGGTCGCTGTTAACGGCGTTATTCACCTGATCGGCGGCCGGGTAGACACCTTCCACACCAACTCGAACTTGCATCACTCCTACGATCCAAAGACCGATGAATGGAGCTTTCGCGCTCCCATACCGACTGCCCGGTCGGGACATGGCACCGTTTGGCTTCGCAACCGGATCTTCTGCATGGGTGGCGAAGGCACCAACCGCGTCTACGGCCAGAACGAGGCCTATGACCCCTTAACAGATCGATGGGAGAGCTACGCGCCGATGCTCACACCCCGGCACGGCATGGGCGCGGTCGTGATCGGCGACGCGATCTATGTGTCCGGAGGCGGTCCCCAGATGGGCGGAGGCGTGAAGAGCGCGATCAATGAAGAATTCAGGATAGGCTAGGTATCGAGGTTGAGTCGCCGCGAGTGACGGCATCATCTGAAAACCCAACAAACGATCCCGCGTCGCGACGATGCGTGGCCATCTGGCCAATAACATCATTGCCGACATTGCCAGGCAAAAGAAGTCCGCTCGAAAAAAGAAGCCCTGACCGGGCGCTGCTTGCGCGCAACGACAATGTCGACGCCGTCAGCGGTCTGCACCTTGGCCGCAGGTGTTGAAATGATGCCCATCCGGCGCCAGTTCGGCGTAGCCAAAATTCATTGCGATCCGGTGGCTCGCTCGAACAACGGCCTTGCCATCATATTCGGCATCTCGCGTTCGAACCACGTGTCGACATCGGCCTGGTTCTCCATGTCCCAGCGCGGAAAGAACCTGGCGAGGGGCAGCTCCGGATAGACGATCAGATCAGCGCCCCTCGCCGTGGCTTCATCCATCAGCGCGATCATGCGCTTGACGACAGCTTCGCGGCTATCGGCTTTCTAAATCAAGCCCAATTGCGCGGCGCCAGCGTTGATGACGCGCATGGATAACTTTCTGGATATTAACCAGCAGCGCCCCTCTGCGCTGAAAGGGTTAACAGCCGAGCAGCTTGGCGGCGCGGGCGTTCAAATCGGCGTTGTACCCGCTCGAAATCTGATTATACTACTGTCTCAGCCGCAACCGCTGCTGAGATTTAATTATTGGTGACCGGGCCCGTCTATCTAGGCGGGCCGTCGCCGTTTCAGGGTTCGTGGCGATGACTCGCTCCAATCGGATTGATCATATTCGCATTACGTCGCACCCGGCACCGGGTGCCAAACTCAAATTCCCGATCGCCTGGGGTGCACCCAGCGCGCGCGAACGCGGACCTGTGATCGGCACGGTGTCGCGCCCGCAGGACCGCAACGTCATCGGTACGCATGGCGGCTCCTATTCGGTATATCGCGCGCTCGCCGTCTCGTCCGGCGCTCTCGACCCGATCCGACGTCCGGATCTCACCAATACCCACCCTGCTGAAGCGATCGGGCCGTTTCCGCAATGGACCGAGCCACAGCGAATCGTCTCGCTCGACCCATGGGGACATCTCGCCGCGGAAAACTTCGCGAGCGAGATCGCCGAGGGCATCGACATCCGTCCGAGCATTGCCATCACACGCGCCCGCCTCGATCTACCCGAACTGCAGGCAGCGATCGAAGCCGGACGGCTCAAGCAGGATGGCGAGGTCGTGCACAAGAATGGCAGCGTCTCCGTGGTCAAGATTGCGATCGACCCGGTCTGGTACCTGCCTGGCCTGGCGGAGCGCTTCGCCACCACCGAGAAAAACCTGCGCCGGCAACTGTTCGAGCAAACCGCAGGCATGTTTCCGGAACTGGTGACACGGCCCGATCTGCATGTCTTTCTGCCGCCGATCGGCGGCACGACGGCCTATCTGTTCGGCGACGTCAGCAAACTGCCGGACCACTCCACCAAGGTAACCTGCCGCGTGCATGACGAATGCAACGGCTCCGACGTGTTTGGTTCCGATATCTGCACCTGCCGTCCTTACCTGATTCACGGCATCGAAGAATGCGCGCGCGCAGGCCAAAGCGGCGGGCTCGGCATCATCATCTACAATCGCAAGGAAGGCCGCGCGCTCGGCGAAGTGACAAAATTTCTCGTCTATAACGCCCGCAAGCGTCAGGAAGGCGGCGATGCGGCTGCCCAGTATTTCGAGCGCACCGAATGCGTCGCCGGCGTGCAGGACGCCCGATTCCAACAACTGATGCCGGACGTGGTGCATTGGCTCGGCCTGAAGCGTATCGACCGCTTCGTGTCCATGAGCGACATGAAGCACGATGCACTGACCGGTCAAGGCATCGAAATCGTCGAGCGCATACCGATTCCCGATGATCTCGTGCCGGCTGACGCGCATGTGGAAATCGCGGCGAAGAAAGCGGCCGGCTACTACACGCCCGAGCCGCTGCAAGAGCTGGATAACCCGGTCGGCCGTCCGCTCGAAAAATATTGAGAGAGGCGGCGGCCTTGTCCCTTGCAAATCCGGAAGCGTCAGCCGCCCTATCATTGCTGAACGCCAGCGCAGTCCGCGAGCGTGCGCATCGCATGCTCGCAGTCGGCCTTGAAGACAGACTTCCAAACTTCCGCATCGACCTCGATCGCATGGACGGCGCAGTAGACCTGGTGCTGGAAACGACGCGCAAGGCCTATCCTTCGTTCGACGTGCCGTTTCATTCGCGCTGGCGGCACTTCGTCGCCAATGGAGACGATCGTTGGGCTGCTGTCGCCGACCGAACCGGGTGGCCCGATCGCGCAGCCCGCGCCCGGGCCGAATTCGATCTGGCCATCGTCAGCGTGTTCCTCGATGCCGGCGCTGGTCCATCGTGGCGCTACCGCGATCCAAAAACCGGATCAGCGATCGGCCGTTCGGAAGGATTGGGCCTGGCCAGCCTTGCGATGTTCGCGGGCGGCGCATTCTCGGCTGCGCCCATCGAGCCCTTGCGCGTCGATGCCGACGTGCTCGCGAGTTTCAGCGTTGCCGACCTCGAGCGCAGCATGCAGGTCTCGGATGCCAATCCAATGGTCGGGATGGACGGCCGCGCCGACCTGTTGCGTCGCCTGGGCCGGCTGGTTACCTCGAAACCGGAAATATTCGGCAGCCGCGACACGCCGCGGCCCGGTGGCCTGTTCGACCGGCTTGCGATGCTGGCCGACGGTGGAAAGCTGCCCGCCCCGACGATTTTAACGGAACTGCTGCAACAACTCGGGCCGATCTGGCCATCGCGGCTGACGCTGGGAGGTATCTCGCTCGGCGATTGCTGGCGGCATCCGGCGTTGACGACCGCGGATGCAACCAGCGGCATGGTCCCGCTGCACAAGCTCTCGCAATGGCTGACCTATTCTCTCATCGAGCCGCTACAGACATCCGGTATCAGCGTGACCGATATCGACGGCTTGACCGGCCTTGCCGAGTATCGCAACGGCGGGTTGTTCGTCGATACCGGTGTGCTCGCGTTTCGCGATGCCGAGGCGGCGCTGCGAGAGCATGAGGTCGCGTCACCGCTTGTCGTGGAATGGCGTGCGCTGACGGTGGCGCTGCTCGACCGCGTCGCAAATGGTTTGCGGCAACGGCTTGGACGCGATGCGACGTCGATGCCACTGGCGAAAATTCTTGAGGGCGGTACGTGGGCTGCGGGCCGACGGCTGGCACGCGAACGCCGCGCCGACGCATCGCCTCCGGTGAAAGTCATCAGCGACGGCACGGTTTTCTAGATCCGAGGTCACAGACATGGACGGCGTTACGATCGTTAGGCATCCACTGGTGCAGCACAAGCTGACACTACTGCGGAAGAAAGACATTTCAACCAAGTCGTTTCGCGAACTCCTCAAGGAGATCGGGATGCTGCTTTGTTACGAGGTTACCCGTGACCTGCCGCTGGCCGATATCGAAATCGAAACGCCGCTTGCGCAGATGAAATCGCCGCAGATCGCGGGCAAGAAGCTGGTCTTCGCGCCGGTGCTGCGTGCTGGCGTGACCTTCGCGGAAGGTATGCTCGATCTGGTGCCGACCGCGCGGATTGCGCATATCGGCCTTTACCGTGAGCCCGAAACCTTCACTGCCGTGGAATATTTCTTCAAGGCGCCGAGCGATCTGCACGAGCGGCTCGTGATCGTGATCTCGCCGGTACTGGCAACGGCGAACTCCGCCGTCGCCGCGGTCGACCGGCTGAAAGAGCGCGGTGCGAACGACATTCGACTGGTCTGCCTGATCGGCGTACCGGAAGGCGTTGAGCGGATGCGTGGCATCCACCCGGACGTTCCGATCTGGCTCGCGGCGATCGACCAGGGGTTGGACGGCAACGCCTACATCGTGCCGGGTCTCGGCGACGCCGGCGACCGCGCCTACGGCACGAAATAGGTTAGCGAGCTCCGTAGCACGGGATCGGCGAGCGGGTCCCGGCGCTTCCGGCAACGCCTTGGGATGACACGTCGCGCGTTGACTGTCCTCGGTCGACCGAAGCTCCGTCTCTGGCGAGACTGTCGTCAGAGACGCCGCTTGGCCTTTTTTCCTCTCGCGCCGCGGTTGCTCTAAACGAACCGTCATCAGCTGGCGCTGAAGTTCGTTCAGATAGTGGGCGAGAGCGACGCGATCGTCGAATTTGAAGCCGTTGGCGGCCTGATCGTAGAACTGAAAGATGCGTTCACGCAGGTCCGCCCAAAACACGAAGCCCTCTCGCGTCAACTTCACGACACGCGCGCGCTTATCCTGCGGATCGGGCCTGCGGGCAAAAAGACTTGACGCGTGCAGCTTGGTCATCCTACTGGTCTTACCAAGGTAAGATCAATGGGAAGAGGGAATGGAGCTCAAGCGGGCGGCCGAGGGGGACAAGGGATTCCAGAAGGTATTTGCCTTTCTGCGAGACCGTCTGCTCGCGGGTTCGCTGAAACCCGGCGACCGCCTCATCTCCGAGCGCGAACTCGCAAGCCAGCTTGGCGTGAGCCGGCCGCTCGTCCGCGAGGCCCTGCGCGCGCTCACGATGCTTGGCATTGTCGAGATCCGAGATCGCATTGGTACCGTGGTGACGCGACCGGACATCTCGGTTCTGAATGACTTTTTTACCTTCGCGCTCGCCCAGCAGGCGGACATGCTGGATGACGTGATGCAGGCGCGCGTCGCGATCGAATGTCAGGCGATCCGGCTGGCCTGCGAGCGTGCCGGCATCGCCGATTTCGAACGCTTGCAACGCGCGCTCGCGAAGATCGAAGAAACGATCGACGAGGCCGATGCGGGCGGGATGGCCGACTTTGAATTCCATCGCGCCATCGTGCTGGCATCGCGTTCGGAAACGCTGACCGTTCTGCATAATTCGGTGGCAGGCCTTTTGACGCGCTCGCATCGAAGCCGCCGCGAGCTCGTGCAGTCCTTCCCCTCGATGAAGACGTACCTGATCGACGACCACAGGCGCATCTTCGAGGCGGTCGTCGCGCGTGATCCGGAGCGGGCGGATGCGACCCTGCGCAAGCATTTTGAGATCGGCGATGAATACCGAAGACGCGCCGTCGTCGGTGAGAAAGAGGGCCGCAAAGCATCGCGCTGACTGCAAGTAAACCAACAAAAAGACGAGTAAGCATATGGGACGGGACGGCAAGGGAAGCGTCGGCTTCATCGGCATCGGAACGATGGGCCGGGAGATGGTGCGCAATCTGTTGAAGGCAGGACACGCCGTCCGCGCCTTCGACCTCACCGAAGCCGCGGTCGCAGCCGTCGTGACGGATGGCGCGGTTGGCGCGCAAAACCCGGCGGACGCAGCGCGAGACACCGACATCGTCATCACCATGCTGCCCGATACGCCCCATGTCGAGGCGGTGATCTACGGCGAGCACGGACTCCTGAAGTCGCCGCCTCCCGGCAAGCTGATCGTGGACATGAGCACGATCTCGCCGGTTGCCGTCCGCCGCATCCATGCCGATCTGCAGCAGGCCGGCGTGAGCTTCATCGACGCGCCCGTCTCCGGCGGACCGCTCGGCGCGAAGAACGCCGCGCTCTCGATCATGGCCGGCGGCGAGGCTGAGGCTTTTTCAAAGGCCGAGCCCTTCTTCCAGGCGATGGGCACCACGATCACCCACGTCGGCGGCAGCGGCGCAGGCCAAACCGTCAAGCTCTGCAATCAGCTCATCTGCGGAATCAACATCCAGGCGATTTGCGAAGCGCTGGCGCTCGGTCGGGCGTCCGGCGTCGAGCTCAATCTGCTCCGCCGGGTGCTGCTGGGCGGTTCGGCAGCGTCCTGGATGCTGGACAAGCTCGGTCCCTCCATGATCGAGGGCGACGTCGGCGCCGGTTTTCGCATCGACCTGATGCTCAAGGATCTTCGCCTGGTGCAGGAACACGCCCAGGCGCTGAACGTTCCGTTGCCAGGAACTGCGCTCGTCACCAGCCAGTATGTCGATGCGCGGGCGCATGGCGAAGGGGCGAACGGCAACCAGGCGCTGTTTCGCGTCTACGACCGCATGACCAACCAGCGCACCGGCTGACCGAACGCCATGGGCATTGAACTCGATTTTCCCGCAGTGCTGGAGCGATGGCCGAACTTTCTCGGCGGCGCCGTCCTCACACTCGAGCTCGCCCTGTTCGCGACCGTGCTGGGCGCCCTCCTCGGCACGCTCGCAGCGGTCGGCCGCGGGACGCACAGCGCGCTGATCGCGCGCGCCTGCAAGGTCTATGTCGAGGCGATCCGCAACACCCCGCTGCTGGTCCAGATCTTCCTGGTCTATTTCGGTCTTGCCAGCATCGGGCTGAAACTCTCCGCCTTCACCGTCGCGGTGGCCGCGCTGACGATCAATGTCGGCGCCTACACCGCCGAGATCATGCGCGCTGGCTTCGAAGCGATCCCGCGCGGACAGATCGAGGCGGCCGAAGGGCTCGCGCTCTCGCGCGTCCAGATCTACTGGCACATCATCCTGTTGCCCGCGGTCGAGCGGGTCTATCCGGCGCTCACCAGCCAGTTCGTTCTGCTGATGCTGGCCTCTTCCATCTGTTCGCAGATTTCGGCAGAGGAACTCACGGCGGTGGCCAACTACATCCAGTCGGATACTTATCGCGCCTTTGAGACCTACATCATTGTTGCAGTCATCTACATCATCCTGTCGCTGGTGATGCGCGCCGGTTTCTGGGGGCTCGGCCTCGTCCTGTTTCCGCGCCGGCGTCGGCTCGGCACGGCTTTGTGAGGTAGGGCATGGGCGGACATCTCAACGTCAACCACCTGCTTTTCCTCGGCCACGGCGCGCTGTGGACGATCGGGCTTTCCCTGATCGCGCTCATCGGCGGAGGTATCGCTGGCTTCGCGATCGCGCTCGCACGCATTTCTCCGCATAAGTCGGTGCGGCTTCTCAGCGCCACCTATGTGCAGCTCATCCAGGGCACGCCGCTCCTCGTCATCCTGTTCCTCGGCTATTTCGGGCTCGCAGCCATTGGCCTGAAGGTGTCGCCGCTTGCCGCCGCCGGCGCTTCGCTCACCCTCTATGTCGCCGCCTATCTTGGCGAAATCTGGCGCGGATCGATCCAATCGGTGCCGAAGCCGCAGTGGGAAGCGGCCGAGGGCCTGGCCCTGAGCCGGACCCAGCGCATGATGAAGGTGATCCTGCCGCAGGCGATCCGCATCGCGACGCCACCGACCGTGGGCTTCATGGTGCAAATCATCAAGAACACCTCGCTCGCTTCGGTCGTCGGCTTTGTCGAGCTGATGCGCTCGGGACAGATCGTCAACAACTCGCTGTTCGAGCCGTTCGCGATCTACGCGATCATTGCCGTCGTTTACTTCGCCATGTGCTATCCCCTGTCGCTGCTCAGCCAAAGGCTGGAGCGGCGCATGGGACGTGGCATGGTCAACCTCGCTCCGGCCTGATATGCAGCAGAACGCCTCTCCACCAGCGCCGATCGTGTCGCTCCGCGACGTGCAAAAGAGCTTCGGCTCGCTCAGGGTGCTCGACGGCGTCAGCTTCGCCGTCGAGCGCGGCGAGGTCCTGGCCATCATCGGCCGCTCAGGCTCCGGCAAGAGCACAGCCTTGCGCTGCATCGACCGGTTCGAAAAGGTCGACCGCGGCGAGATCGTCGTCTGCGGGCACCGGGTCGATCTTCCGAATGTCGATCTCCGCGCCCTGCGCCAGGATGTCGGCATCGTCTTCCAGAGCTACAATTTGTTTCCGCATCTCACCATCGAGCAGAACATCACGCTCGCGCCCCGCTCGGTGAAACGGATGGCCGCCTCGCAGACCAGGGAGCTCGCGCACAAGGTGCTGGCGCAGGTCGGGTTGGAAGAGAAGGTTCACGCCTATCCCGAACAGCTTTCAGGCGGCCAGCAGCAACGCGCCGCCATCGCCCGCTCGCTCGCCATGCAGCCCAAGGTCATGCTGTTCGACGAGGTCACGTCCGCGCTCGATCCCGAACTGACCGGCGAAGTGCTCAAGGTGATCGAGCAGTTGGCCGCCGACGGCATGACCATGGTGATGGTCACCCATGAAATGGGTTTTGCGAAGAGCATCGCCGACCGGATCGTCTTCATGCATCGCGGCAAGGTTCACGAAACCGGCCCTGCCTCGATCCTGACGTCGCCAAAGACACCCGAGCTCGCTCAGTTCGTCGGGACGGGAAACCTGAAATCATAACAGAAGAGGGAGAACCGAGGATGAAGTACGTAAAATTCCTGGGCGCAGCCATCTCGGCATGTTGCCTTGCGACGATGTCGGCGGCGCCCGCCTTCGCCGATCTGCTCGACGACATGACGAAGGCCAAGAAGATTCGCATCTCTACCGATCTGGCGATCCCTCCGTCCGGCATGATGGACAGCAGCATGAAGCCGACGGGTTCCGATGTCGAAGTCGCCCAGCTGCTCGCTAAGGATTGGGGTCTCGAACTCGAATTCGTCCAGACCACCGGCGCAACGCGCATCCCCAACGTCCTGACCGGCAAAGCCGACATCATCATTTCGACCCTGTCGGTCACGGCCGAACGAGCCAAGGTGATCGACTTCACCAAACGCTACGCCACGCTGCAATCGGATATCGGCTGCCTGAAGTCGCTGAACGTGAAGGACTGGCCGGACCTGAAGGACAAGACCGTGGGCGTCGCGCGCGGCACCACGCAGGATACGATGCTGTCGAACATGAAGGACAAGGAACTGAAGATCGCGCGCTATGACGATGATGCCACCGGCGTGACCGCTGCCGTTTCCGGCCAGGTCGATTGCGTCGGCACATCGGCCACGATCATCAACCAGATCGGCGTCAAGAATCCGGCTCGCATCTTCGAACCCAAGATCCCACTCGCCAGCTTTGATCTCGCCATCGGTCTGAAGAAGGGCGAGCAGCGCCTCATGGACAAGCTTAACGCCTGGGTTACCGAGAACGTCAAGAACGGCAAGCTCAACGCGATCTACAAGAAGTTCCACGGGGTCGAGCTGCCGCCCGACATGCGTGGTTGAGCGAAGCAGAACCGTGACGGCCGGATGCGGCTGTCACGGTCCCAAAAACAACGAAATGGAAACCGCATGCGCCTTGTCATAGGATCCGACCACGCCGGCTGGCCGCTCAAGCAAAACGTCATCGACCATATCCACAGCCTCGGCCACGAGGTCGTCGATGTCGGCTCCTATGACGAGAAGCCGGTGGATTTTCCTGATATCGCGCGGGCCGTGGCACAGAAGGTGACGTCGGGTGAAGTTGCACGTGGCATCATGGTGTGCGGAACAGGCGTCGGCGCTTCGATTGCAGCCAACAAGATGAAGGGCATCCGCGCCGCGGTCTGTCACGACGTTCATTCGGCGCATCAGTGCGTGGAGCATGACGATGTGAATGTCATGTGTATCGGCGCCCAGATCGTCGGCCCATGGCTCGCCAAGGACCTGATCTCGTCCTACCTTTCGGCCGAGTTCTCAACCGACGAAGACTTCCGACGGCGAGTGGAAAAGCTTCGCGTGATGGACGAGGAAGGTTGAGCTCCGAGACCGGCTTGCCATGATCCTGATCTTCGGGTCGCTGAATATCGACCTGGCTGCCCGGGTGCCCGTCATCCCGGGACCCGGCCGAACCGCGCTCGCACCGTCCTACGCCACGCATTATGGCGGCAAGGGCGCCAACCAGGCGGTCGCAGCCGCGCGCGCATCGCGGGCCGGGGAAAGGTCTGCATGGCGGGCCGCGTGGGAAGGGATGCGTTCGGCGATGGCGCGCTCGACAATCTTGCGGCCAATGGTGTCGATACGCGTCTCGTCGTCAAATCCGATAACCCGACCGGTTGCGCCTTCATCACGGTCGATCCCGGTGGCGAGAACGCCATCACGGTGGCGAGCGGAGTCAACATGACCGCAAGCGCCGCCGACGTGCCTGTCACGTTGTTCGGCGCCGACACCATCCTCGTGCTGCAGATGGAGGTGCCGGTGGTAGAGTAGGAGCCAGACGCCCGGACAAGGAGATGGCCTCTCGGCGCCGAGGGAGTGGTCAGCTGCGGGATCGGCCGGACCGGGAGCGCGCCGTGCCTCGGTAGAGCGTGGCCAGACAATCGTCCACCAACACGTCGACGTCCACTGCCAGGATCTTTAGACGACCGGTCCTGAACATGAGCAGCAGGCCGAACATCCAGGAGGCCCCGGCGACTGCCACCTCATGTTTTTCGGATGCATCGACCAGATCGTCGGCCTCGAGCGCGTCCGCGGCCGCAGCGTAGACCCGCTTCAGACGGACGTTGAGTTCGCGGTTCAGGTCTCTGCCGACGCCGTCAGGTTTGGCTCCGCCGTAGAGGTAGAACCCGAGATCGAACTCCGCGGGCCTCGCGCGGAAATACTCGAACCAAGCGCGCAAGGCGGCGGCACCTTTCCGTCCCACCCGGGCCACTGCGGACGCCTGCTCGACGGCCTGGGCCATGCTCGTCAAGGATTCACGGAGGATGTCGGCGTAGACCTCCTCCTTGCTCGCGTATTGGGTATAGATCGCACCGGTCGTGTAGCCCGCCGCTTTGGCAATCTCCCGCACCGAAGTTTCGTGCAGGCCCACTTCCACGAAAACGCGCTTGGCGGCCTCGCGGATCAGTTCGCGCTTGAAAGCGCTCACGGCGGCCTTGCGCCGTTCGATTTTCGGATCTGAGGCTTCCGCCATCGATAGTTTTCCGGTTCGAGAGGCCATGGCGGGCGGCACTCATGCCCGACCATCGTCGCCGCTCGAGTGGCGGGCCGAGCGGGTGCGGAGAGACGTTTGCTATCGAAATATAACGGTGTTATTGAAACGAAGTCAAGGAAGCCGCCGCCGGCACCAGTGGAGCTCGACTTTGCCAACGAAAGATCCACATCCGCGAGCGAGGTCGGCCTGGATCGCCGAAGATAACGAGCAGGTCTTCGCCCGCCCCTCGTTCTACGCCGAGTTCGCGCCGCGCGAGGATCAAGCCGGCTGCGTCGACTCGATTTACATCCTGAAGGACCGGGGACGGCTGACCGAAAGCCGCATGTCGTTCGCTTCCCCGCTCAAGGAGCTCGCCTTCATATTCCGGGAGGACGGTCCGGGCGGCAAGGTGGTCTTTAACGAGCCGAGCCTCGATCACCGAAGAAAAAGCAGGGCGTTCGTGGGCTGGATCGTCGGCGTCAAGTTCAAGCCGAATTGGTCCGGTTCGCCGAGCGTCCACGATCCGGCGATCGTCGCGTGTCGCGACACGCTGGCGCGAGTCGTCCGGGAGAGTCCATCGTGCTTCGACATCCTTGACCCTCTGGATCGGACCCTGCTCGCACTTTCGCGGCTGGCAAGGCGCGGCGCGATCTCGGACAGCGCCCCCCTGGATACGCCGCACGGCCGCGTCAGCGACTTGGCGGACCACGTCGGTAGATCGGTCCGGACGCTGCAGAGGCGAGTGAGAACGTCGACAGGCTGCCCGCCTAAGCGTTTTCTGGCCGTGCAGCGCTTCCGTCGATCGCTCTACGAAATCGCGTCGGGAGGCGACGGTCTGTCTCTGATCGCCTCCGATCTCGGATTCTCCGACCAGGCCCACCTGACCAGAGAGTTTCGGCGGCACGCCGGCGTCACGCCCGGCGCATTCCGGCAGGCCTGGTGCAGGCCGCGCGCGCAGGCTGTCCGATTTCTTCAAGACGCCGGACGATCCACGCGTCTAATGATGGCGGTGTGGCCACTCGAGACCACGACCGAAGCCGGTTGAGCAGGTTCGCCTTTCGCGCCGACAGGTCGTAGGCCCAGCCTCGACCCACTATCAGACGCGGGCACCTCAGAATGATCATCGACGCCTGGATGCAGCACCCGAACGCCGCTTGGATCGGGAACCCGATGTTCGAGTCGTTGCGGCGCTGGAGACCGGGCAAATGGTCGGAAACGGCGCCCCCCATCGAGGACACGCTTGCCGAGATGGATAGTGCGGGCGTTTCCGTCGGCATGCTGTGCGGCTGGCACGGCCCGGCCGGGCCGATGATCAGCAACGACGAGGTCGCCCAACACTGCCGGGCTCACCCCGACCGCTTCGTCGGAATAGCTTCTGTCGATCTCTTCCGCCCGATGGACGCCGTGCGGGAGTTGAGGCTGCGAGTGAAGAGGGAAGGCTTCAAGGGGCTGCGCGTTCTGCCCTGGGTGTGGGGGCTGCCGCCGGACGATCGCCGGTATTATCCTCTGTTCGCGGAATGCTGCGAGCTCGACATCCCGTTCTGCACGCAGGTCGGACACGCGGGGCCGCTGCGCGAATCCGAACCTGGGCGCCCCATTCCCTATCTCGATCGCGTCGCGCTCGAGTTTCCGGAGCTTCGCATTCTCGGCGGCCATATCGGCGTGCCGTGGCTCGACGAGATGTTGTCGCTCGTCATGAAGTACCCGAACGTCTTCATCGACACGTCGGCCTACAAGGTCAGCCGCTATCCGTCCGATCTCGTCGGGTACATGCGCGGCAACAAGAGACATCGGGTGCTCTTCGGATCCAACCATCCCTTCTGGCCCGCGGGCGAGTGCATCGCCGGCCTCGACGATCTCCAACTCGGCGCCGACGCCCGTTCGGCATTCCTGACGGACAACGCGCGGCGGCTGTTCAAGCTCGCCTGATCTTCCGTAACCCGAGACCTCAGAACCGTAGGATGACCGATGCCCTGGACCATTGAACGCAAGCACCCGCATGTGGCCGTGGTGACGATGAACACCAACAAGGTCAACGCGCAGAATCCGGCCTTCTTCGCCGACCTTCACGCGGCGTTCGATCGTCTGGAATCCGAGTTCTCCGATTGCGCCGTCGTGTTGACCGGATCGGGTGCGGTGTTCACGGCGGGCCTCGACTTCGATCATCATTTCCCGATGTTCGCGCGCCGATCGATCAAGGAGATCGATACCTGGTTCGACGAATATCGCGCGACGAACCTGCGTCTCTTCACGTACCCGAGGCCGACCGTAGCGGCGATCAACGGCCACGCCTATGCGGGTGGGTTCATCACCGCGATCGATTGCGATCACCGGATCGCCAGCGAAGGCCCGCTGCAGTTCGCGTTGAACGAGGTCCCGATTGGCATCCCGATGCCGGCCGTCTACTGCGAGATCATCAAGCATGCGATCGGCCCGCGATCGGCTTTCGAATTGACGCTGTTTGGCCAGATCTACGATCTCGCCGCCGCCAAACGTCTCGGCGTCATCCAGCAGACGGTCGCGCCGGACAAGCTACTCGGGACAGCCGTTGCCTGGGCGGCGCTGGTGCCGCCGGATTGCTACACCGCCTACGCTTTCTCGAAGCGCGCGCTCCAGGCGACGACCATGGCGGCCATCGACGCCGCCGCCCGCCTCGACCGGGACCTGCTGTCACGCGGCATGTCGGATCTCGGAAGCATTCGCGCCCACACCCGACGGTACAAGGAACTGAAGGGCAAGGACGTCACCTGGCCGTTGCCCACCTAGGCGTAGGAGCGAGGTCGGGCTCGGCGCCCCGCAACTGACGCGACGACGGTGTCATCGCAGACAACGATAAAATCATCACAGGAGGAAATGATGCGTGCGGGCCAGGCAGCCGACGGTTCGTCTATCCCACCGAGCTACGTCAGCGGAGGATCGACGACGCCCCTCCTGGGCATGACGATCGGCGACTGCTTCGATGCTACGGTCCGCGCCAACCCCGATCGTCTCGCCCTGGTGGTGCGGTCCCAAGGCATCCGATGGACGTACCGCGAACTTGCCGCGGTCGTCGATCACTTCGCGAGCGGCCTGGCCTCGCTGGGTTTCGTCGCGGGCGAACGCGTGGGCATCTGGTCGCCCAACAACGCCGAATGGGTCGTCACGCAATTCGCCACCGCGAAGCTCGGATTGATTCTCGTCACCATCAATCCCGCCTACCGTCCGCAGGAGTTGGAGTACGCTCTGCGAAAGGTCGGATGTGCGGCGCTCGTCACCGCGTCCGCGTTCAAGACGAGCGACTACATCGGTATGCTCCGTAAGATCGCACCCGAGATCGCGACAGGCGTTCCCGGACGACTAAACCTCCAGAAACTACCGGACCTACGCGCGATCATCCAGATCGGGGAGACAACGGCTTCGGGCCTGCTTTCGTTCGAGGAGGTCTGCCGCCGCGGATCGAACCTCCCTCCTCCTTGCGTCAAGCTACGCTTCGACGATCCGATCAACATCCAGTTCACCAGCGGCACGACCGGCGCTCCCAAAGGCGCCACGCTGACCCATCACAACATCCTCAACAACGGCTACTTCTGCGGACAAGCCCTCGGCTTCGGTCCCGGTGACAGGCTCTGCATTCCCGTCCCCTTCTATCACTGCTTTGGAATGGTCCTGTCCAACCTGACTTGCATCACGCATGGCGCAGCCATGATCGTCCCGGGCGAAGCCTTCGATCCGCTCGGCGTGCTCGAGGCCGTCGAAGCCGAGCGGTGCACGGCGCTTCACGGCGTTCCGACGATGTTCATCTCGATTCTGGAACACCCCGCCTTCTCCCGTTTCGATCTATCGTCGCTGCGTACCGGCGCCATGGCCGGCGCGCCCTGCCCGGTCGAGGTCATGCGCCGCGTGATCGGCGAGATGGGCATGGGCGAAATCACCATCGCGTACGGCATGACGGAGACCAGCCCGATCAGCTTTCAGAGCGATCGGGGCGATCCGTTGGAACGGCGCGTGTCGACGGTCGGCCGCATCCAGCCGTACGTGGAAGTGAAGGTAATCGACGAAGCCGGCGACATCGTTCCGCGCGGCACGCCGGGCGAACTCTGCACGCGCGGCTATTCGGTCATGCGGGGCTACTGGGACGATCCGGACAAGACCGCGCTGGCGACTGACGCGGCCGGCTGGATGCACACGGGCGATCTCGCCACCATCGACACTGATGGCTATTGCAACATCACCGGTCGCATCAAGGATCTGGTGATCCGCGCCGGCGAGAACATCTATCCGCGCGAAATCGAAGAGTTCCTCTATCAACACCCGAAGGTTCAGGACGTCCAGGTATTCGGCGTTCCCGACCCGAAGTACGGCGAAGAGGTCTGCGCCTGGATCCGTCTCAAGGACGGGCAGACGTGCGACGAGGAGAGCATCCGCACCTTCTGCCGCGAGACGATCGCTCACTACAAGATTCCGCGCTTCATCCGCTTCGTGGACGCCTACCCCATGACGGTGAGCGGCAAGGTTCAGAAATTCATCATGCGGGAATCGATGGTGCGAGAACTCGCGCTGCAGGAAATCCGCACGGCGTGATCGCCATCGCCCAATCAGAAAGGCCCTTCGATGATCAAACTTTACACATGGCCGACTCCGAACGGCCACAAGGTCCAGATCATGCTCGAGGAGGTCGGCGTGCCCTACACGGTGCATCCGATCGACATCACCCGCGGCGCGCAGTTCGATCCGGATTATCTTGCCCTCAATCCGAACAATAAGGTGCCGACGATCGTCGACGACGACGGTCCGGACCGCGCGCCGATCACGGTGTTCGAGACGGGCGCGATCCTCATCTACCTGGCCGAAAAGACGGGCCGCTTCATGCCTTCGGAGGCGCGCGCGCGGTGCGAGGTGATGCAATGGCTCATGTGGCAGATGGGCGGACTCGGCCCGATGCTCGGCCAGGCGCAGCATTTCCATCGCTACGCTTCCGAGAAAGTACCGTACGCGGTCGAGAGGTACACCAAGGAAGGCCGGCGACTGCTGACAGTGATGGAGCGGAGGCTCGACGGGCGCGACTATCTGGCCGGAGACTATTCGATCGCCGACATCGCCTGCTTCGCCTGGGTCCGCATCCACAAGATGGCCAACCAGACCCTCGACGACCTGCCGCGCGTCACGCGCTGGTACGCGGCCATCCGCGCCAGGCCGGCGGTGGAGCGAGGCATCAAGCTGTTGCTGGATCAGTGGGTCGACGTGACGAAGAGCGAGGAAGCGCGGACGAATCTGTTCGGCGGTCCTCAGTATCAGCCAAAGGCGACCGGATTGTCCTGAAAAGGTCTCGACATGACTTCAACCGTCATTCTCTATATCGACTACCGCAGCCCGTTCTCCTTCCTCGTGAAGGAAGAAGCCTATACGCTCGCACGGGATTTCGATGTGACACTCATCTGGCAACCATTCACTATTGATCTCCAGGGGGCTTACGGTGGCGAAGTCGAAGAACGGACCGACCGGGACTGGCGGAAGGTTCGCTATTCCTACATGGATGCGCGGCGGCTTGGTGCTCGCCGCGATTTGATCATCCGCGGTACGCGTAAAATCTACGACCCCACGGTCGCGCATATAGGCATGCTCCTAGCCTCGCGGACCGACGCTTCCGTATTCCGTTGCTATCACGATACGATCTGCGAGCGGTTTTGGCGCGGAGAACTCGATATCGAAGACACAGGAGCAATAAGAGGTCTCCTCGTGGAGGCGGGCTCGGACGGGCGCGCCTTCGACGAGTTGATCGGCTCCGGCGAAGGAGTCGGCCAATGCCGAGCAATCGCTGCGGAGGCTGAAGAGCGAGGCGTTTTCGGTGTTCCGACATTCCTGCTGCATGAAACCGGCGAGCTTTTCTGGGGCACGGATCGGGTCTGGCTGCTGCGCGAGCGGCTGTCGGACAAGCTGTAGGAAGCGGAGAAAGCGTTCACACAGGGAGAACAACACGACATGTCAGTCGATCATCCGCCCCCGGCACCAATGAACGTTTAGAACGCTGCTCTCGTTGGCCGTCTCCAGACTTTCTTTGATCTCGCTCGGATCTATCATTGGACCCGTAGAGACACCTCGGGCGATCCGATGCGAACTGGCAAATTGTGATGGCGCAAAGTGGCAAACTCGGCTGATGCCTGCGCGGTCAAGTCAGTTGACCAGCACATGGCACTCCCAAACCGGAGCGGCATCGTACAATGTCGCGGAATATCGTGCATTTGGTACCCAGGGGCGGAAACGAACCACCCGGCTTCGCTCGATGGGCTACGCCGCGGCGATTCTTCACTGAGATTTCCAGTCAGATTCACCACCGATCCAATTTCGTTATAGCTGTTCGCAACATATACTTGAGGTCCGCCGGCAATGGACATGGCAGTGTCGGCTCAGCTCTGCATCGGCAAGAGCGGAGCAACAGGTGCGCGGCAGCATGACCATTCGAAACAGCGAGACCTCCGGCCTCGTCCCATCGCCGCATTCAAAAGTCGTCATCGTCACGGGTGGCGCGCGTGGTTTGGGCCGGGCCTGCGTCGAACGGTTCCTGAATGACGGCGCCACCGTCGTCGCCGTCGACCTTGATGAGGCGAGCCTTGCCGACCTTGGAAGCTCGGCAGATCGCTTGCGCACTGTCATCGCCGATGTCAGCAAGCGGGCTGATGTCCAGCTTGCGGTCGACATCGCTGTCCGAGAGTTCGGCCGGCTCGACGTGATGATCAATAATGCGGGGATTGTTCGCAGCCAGGACTTCCTCACGGTCAGCGAAGACGATTTCGACCGGGCCCTGGGCGTGAACCTGAAGGAGCCTTTTCTCGGTGTCCAGGCTGCCGCACGGGCGATGATTGCCGGAGGTAACGGCGGCGTCATCATCAACATGTCGTCCATCAACGCCATCCTCGGAAACCCTTCGATTGCGACCTACGCAATCTCAAAGGGTGGATTGAACCAACTCACAGTGACGGCCGCGCTTGCCCTGGCCCCTCACGGCATTCGCGTTGTCGGCATCGGACCGGGCACGATCCTGACCGACATGGTCGCGAAGTCGATCATGACGTCTGATGAGGCTCGCCATTCCATTCTGTCGCGAACTCCCATGGGACGCTGCGGAGACCCATCCGAGATCGCTTCTGTCGCGGCTTTTCTTGCCAGCAAGGACGCGTCGTACATTACCGGGCAAACCATCTATCCGGATGGAGGACGCTTGGTCCTGAATTACACGGTTCCAGTCGCATCCTAGTGACACTCACTACGCCCGCCTTTTGCGGCGCCGCGCCGTCGCGCCATCGTCACGGGTTTCATATGAAGGAAATTGCGATGCACGCCCATATCGTCCTCGCCCACCCCGAGCCGCAATCCTACAACGCGCATCTGGCAGCGACGGCCCGCCACGCACTCGAAGCGCAGGGCTGGAGCGTCAGCATTTCCGATCTGTATCAACTGGACTTCGACCCCTGCGAAAGGGCGTCTCACTACGTCGAGCGCATCGCGCCGCAAAAGTTTGACGTCCAGTCCGAGCAACGGCACGCCTCCGGCGGTGGAACGATCCCTGCGGATGTGGCGAGCGAGATTGCCCTGCTCGAAAAGGCCGATCTCGTTATCCTGCAATATCCTATGTGGTGGCATCTGCCGCCGGCCATCCTCAAGGGTTGGATGGACCGCGTTTTCATCTATGGCGATGTCTATACGAGCAAGCAACGTTTCGAGCATGGCCGCTTCGTCGGCAGGCGGGCCATGATCTCCGTAACCGTGGGCACCAGCGAGGCAACCTACGCTCATAATGGACGCAGCGGCGATATCGACCTGCTGTTGTGGCCAATCAATTTTTCATTGGCCTATGTCGGTTTCGAGGTCCTCAATCATTTCGTCGCCTACGGCGTCGAGGCCGGACTGCGTTATTCGGATTCGGCAACTGTGGACGCGCGCCTAGCGAAGATCACGACGGAATGGTCATCCCTGCTTCATAACCTCGACAGCATCCCGTCCATCCCCTTCAACAAAATGGCCCATTGGGGCGCCGATGGCCTCGTCACGCCGGACAGCCCGGTCTATTCCCCGTTTATTCGTCGGAAGAGGACGCTCGAGCTCGAGTAGCGTGGCGATGAAAATCTGCCGCTGCCAATGGCGCAATCGACCTATCCGGCTTCGCACTCTTGAGCTACCCCGAGACGAGCTGTCGCATAGAGACCTTTTTGGCCACGGCAGCACCGAACAGCTTGATCAACAGGCGCTTGACGTCACGGCACCCGCCACTGGAGCAGGCTGAAAGGCGGCTCCGATTCCGTGTGATGCTCGAATTCACCGGCCACTCCGGCAGTTCCAATGCTTGTGATGGTCCATCAGGCAAGATTCCGACAAACTGCCGCAATGGAAGCGCAGCCGCGCTCGATGATTCTGTCGTCGGTCGAGATCGAGATGCGAAAATATCCCGGTAGACCATAAGCCGAGCCGTGGACGGCCGCGACGCCACCGGCGTCCAGCAAATGCAAAACGAAGGCACGATCATCTTCCAGGATTGTCCCTTCCGGCGTCTTACGTCTGATAAAAGCGGAGCAGTTCGGGAACAAATAGAAGCCTCCGTCCGGTTTCAAGCAATTGAGGCCGGGTATCGCATTCAGCATGCCGAGAGCGAGATCCCTGCGGCGGGCATAGACCGCGACACTCTCCGCGATGAAATCCTGCGGTCCCGTAATCGCCGCGAGCGCTGCAAACTGACTCGCCGCCGCGGGGCACGAAGAACTCTGGGACTGCAGCATGTTTATGGCGTCGACAATGGCCTTGGGCCCCGCCCCGTAACCGATACGCCAACCCGTCATGGCATATGTCTTGGAGACGCCATTAACAATGAAGACCCGGTCGGCGAGATCGGGCACAGCTTGCACCAAGCTCGGCGTGACCTCCCGCTTGAACCAGACCTCATCATAGATCTCATCGGTCAGCACGCCGACATGGGGATGACGGCGCAGCACGTCGGCGAGCGCTCGCAGTTCTCCCGCGTCGTAGGCAATACCGGTTGGGTTCCCAGGCGTATTCAGCACCAGCCAGCGAGTCTTTGGTGTGATCGCGGCCTCGAGCTGGGCGGGAGTGAGCTTGAAAGATTGTTGCTGCTGGCAGGTGACGATGACCGGAGTGCCGTCGTTGGCGAGCACCATGTCGGGATAGGATACCCAATAGGGTGCCGGGATGATGACCTCGCTACCTGGATCAAGCGTTGCCATCAGCGCCAGAAAGATGACCTGCTTGCCGCCGCCGCCGACCGTGATCCTGTCCGCAGTGTAGGACACGCCGATGCGCTGCGTCATCTTGGTTGCGATCGCCTCGCGTAGCGGCGCAATGCCGTTGAAAGGCGTGTACTTGGTTTCCCCACGCCCGATCGCGTCGACCGCAGCCTGTTTAATGTGGGCCGGTGTGTCGAAATCAGGCTCGCCTATCGTCAAATCGAGGATCGCGCGCCCCTGGGCCTTCAAGTCGCGGACACGCTGGGCCGCTGCCGTCGTCGGGGAGACCTTGATGCGCCGCACGCGTTCGGAGAGCGCCATCACGACAGCAGGCTCCGGGTCGGATGGCATTCGCTCTTGCGTGCGGCGAGTTCATGCATCGCCTCGATCTTGTCCCGCAGGAACGGGTCGATATGGCAGTAAAGGAGCTGAGCGCCGCAACGGGACCAATGTTCGATATCCTCCTCAATCACCAGTGTGCCGGCAATCTTGCCGGCAGCACGGATGCGCGCCAGTGTCGACTCGACGAGGTCGAGTACCTCACGCGGCCGCGGCTGACCGCGCGGCACGGAGGGCAGAAAGCCCATCGACTGCGAGAGATCGCCTGGTCCAACGAAGAAGACGTCAATGCCTTCGACCGCAAGGATTTCGTCGAGATTGCCGACGGCCTCGACCGTCTCGACCATACAGATCAGCAGCTTCTTCTCGAAATCGGCAGGACAGGCGTGGCGTACAGTCGCGACCACCGCGCGGGCCTGTTCAGCCGTATTGACGAGCGGCACCATCAGCCCGTCGACACCAGCATTGAGATAGCGCGTCAGAAGCGAGCGCTGATGCGAATCCGGACGCAGGATCGCGCCGCCGCCGCCGGAGCGCGCCGCGCGCGCCATCTCGCGCGCCTCGTCGAAGCTTGCCGTACCGTGCTCACAATCGATGAAGATCGTGTCCGCCTTCAGCTCGGTGAGGCGCCCCGCCAATCCCGAGGAGACATGGTTGGGGTTTATCATCAGAAGGTGCTCGCCTGCAGCAAGGCGCTGGCGCAGTTTGGCTCCGATCATCGTTTCTCTCCGTCGCTTCTAGGTTTCTTCAGGTCATCAGGACTTGGTCGAGCCGGCGCCATCAGGCGCCCCGAACCAGCGGGCCAGTTCGATATCGACGGACTGGTCGCGCATCCTGGTCGGGACGATCACCAGTTCCTCGATCACCGTGCGCGGCGGCAGGGTGCAGGCGAGAAGCACGGCCTGCGCCACGTCTTCCGGCTGCATCAAGGCGGCGCGTTCTTCCGGTGTCGGCGGACGCGGGCGGTCGTCGAGAATCGGCGTGTTGACTTCGCCCGGTGTAATTGTCGTGGCGCGGATCATCTGGTTGCGGAAAGTTGCGTGCAGATACCCCATCAGGTTGCGTACGCCGGCCTTGGCCGCGCCATAGGCCGCACCGCCCAGCATGTTCGGCCGCAGCGCCGCGCCCGACGAGACGGTGACGATGGTGCCGCCGCCCTTGTCGATCATCGGCTGCAACACCGCGCGCGACAGCAGGTAGACCGCGGTCAGATTGGCATCGACCGTCGCCTGCCAGTCCTGCGGTGTGATGAAGGCGAGGTTCCGCGGCCCTACCGCGCTGCCGGCATTGTTGACGAGGATATCAACGTTGCCGAGCTCCGCAGTCACCCAGCCGATCAGGGTTTCGACAGCTTTAGCCTGCGTGATATCGGCAGCGCGAGCGAACGCGCGACCGCCAGCAACGTTGATCGCGTCAGCTGCGTCCTGCAGGAGCGCGAGCCTGCGGCCGACAAGCACGACACAGGCGCCCTCCCCCGCCAGCTGGCGCGCGATCTCGCGTCCGATGCCGGTACCGGCACCGGTCACGATCGCGACGCGCCCGTTCAGTTTTGCCATGGTTGTCTCCTCATCAGGCTTGGCAGAATCATTCGGCCGCATAGCCGTAATCGGCTTTCGCGCATTCGCTCGTCACCAGACCTAGCCGGATATCCTCGGTGATCAGTTCCCGCGAGCGGTTGGCCGGGTCACCCCAGCCACCGCCGCCGGGCAACTCCACGGTCAGCCTTGCGCCGGGCTCGAGCGGGATGTGACCCTTGGCAAAGACAGGCTCGCCGTTCTTGAGTACATGGCCCGCCCGGCCATCCTTGCCGCCGACGACGCCAAAGCAGGGGTTCTTCACATGCTCGCTGGCGAGATAGATGTTCATCTGCCCTGACGAGATGTTGCGGAAGACCAGGCGCTGACCGAGCCCGCCCCGGAACTGCCCGGGACCGCCGGAATCGGGGATCAACTCCTTGCATTCAAGCAGCGCGGGAACGGAGAGTTCGTACATCTCCGTCGGCGTGATGCGGCAATTCGAGGGAAAGCTCAGCGTGTCGACGCCGTCGGCCGTGGAGCGTCCACCCTGCCCGCCATGCAGGTTCTGCGTTGCGCCGTATTGTTCGCCCAGCTCGTTCTGACCCTGGCAGTTGACGCCCCAGATCGGCGCGCCGCCGCTGTCGCCCTGAACCTTGTCCGGCACGACGCCTTCCAGCGCGCGGAAGATCAGGCTCGGGATGACATGGCCGATGAGATTGCGCAGATTGCCGGCCGCCGTATTGCGCGGGTTAAGGATCGAGCCCTCTGGCGCCTCGTCGGTAATCGGCAGCATGCAGCCTTCATTGTTCGGCGTCTCGGGATCGAGCAGGCATTTCAGCGCATAGACCGTATGGGCATAACGGTAATGCTTCCGTACATTGATGGCGTGAAGCACCTGCGCGGATGTGCCGGCATAATCGACATGGATTGCGCCGGGCTCGACCTTGACGTTGCACTTTAGCTTGACCTCGCTGTCGTAACCATCGAGCGCGACCTCGGAGCTATATTCACCGGCCGGCCAGCGCGAGATCGCCTGGCGCATGTGAGCTTCCGACCGGCTGTGGATCGCAGTGCCCAGATCCTCGACATCGTCGAGCCCGTACTCCTCCAGGAAGCGCACGAGTTCGCGGGCCATCACGTCATTGGCCGAGACCATGCTTTCGATATCGCCCAGCACCTCGCGCGGCAGGCGCACGCTGGCGCCGATGATGTCGAAAACCTCCTGCGTCGGCTTGCCGGCCTTGTAGAGCTTCAGGATCGGAAGGCGCACGCCCTCCTCAAAGATGTCGGTGGAGTCCGGCGAATAGGGCCGGCCGCCGATATCGGGCATATGGGCGATGCTGCCGGAATAACCGATCAGCTTTCCCTTGTGGAAGATCGGCGTGATCATCACCATGTCGGGCAAATGGCCGGTACCGATCAGCGGATCATTGGTCAGAAGTACGTCGCCCGGTTCGAGCGTCTCGGGCGGGAACGCCGGCAGGAAATAATTCTGGGCAGCCATCGGCAGCGAGGTGATGAAGACCGGAATCGCCCAAGTGCACTGCGCGAGCGCCCGGCCTTTGGCGTCCATCAGCACGGTGACGTAGTCGTGGTTTTCGCGCACGACGGGCGAGAAGGCGGTGCGTCCCAGCGCGCGGTCGGCTTGGTCGGCGATGAAGATCAACCGGTTCCAAAGAACCTGCAGCGTGATGGGATCGTTGAAATCGATCTGTTGGCGAGCCATGATCGTGCTCCTCACTTGATGTGCATGATGAGATTACCGCGGGCATCGACATGGGCCGTACCGCGCGGGCCGACGACGATGGTCGATTCCACCTGTTCGACGATGGCGGGCCCCTTGATTTCGACGTCCTGCGGCAGGGCGTAGTAATCGTAGACCGGGGTGGAAACGAAGTTCTGTGTCTCCTCGAAATAGACCGGCCGATGCATCTTCAGCGCGTCCGGCGCGGAGCCCCGGACAGTCTTGGTCGCGGTTTTCGCGGGCGCGCCCTTGGGCCCGCTGGCGCGCAACCTCCAGGTGATGGCCTCGACCGGCGAGTTTGCGACGGTGCGACCGAATAGTGCGGCATAGTTCGCCTCAAACCGGGCGAACAGCTCATCGACGAAGGCATCTGCGCCGAAGTCGAGCGGAGGCAGCGCCACGCTGATTTCGTGGCCCTGTCCAACATAGCGAAGATCCGCCGTGCGTGCGTAGGAGATGCCATCGGCATTCACCTCTGCCTGCAGCACGATATCGCGACCGTCCTTTTCGAGCCTTGCGAAGACATCGCGTACCGCGACGGCGTCCCAGCGGTCGAGCCGCATCGGCAGGCTCGCGGAGACGTCCACCGCGACCGGCGCGATTAGCAGACCTACGGCAGAGGTTACGCCGGCGCCGGCGGGGCATACGACCTTCCTCGCATTGAGCTTGCAGGCCACGCCATAGGCATGGACCGGGCCGGCGCCGCCGAAGGCGATGACCGGCAACGTACTGGGATCGACGCCATAGTCGGCCGCGTGCATGGTCGCCGCTTCCGCCATGGTGCCATTGACGAGATCGTGGATGCCCCAGGCGCAGCGTTCGGACGTCACGCCGAGGGACTCCGCCAGTTCGGCAATCGCGGTGCGCGCCTTGCCGGCATCGAGCTTGAATTCGCCGCCGAGAAAAGAGTCGGCGCCGATATAGCCGAGCAGCACGTCCGCATCGGTGACAGTGGGCTTGGTACCGCCGCGTCCATAGCAGGCAGGGCCCGGAACGGCACCCGCGCTGTGCGGTCCGACCTGAAGCAGGCCGAGGCGATTACGGACAGCGATTGAGCCGCCGCCGGCGCCGATCTCGATCATCTGGATGGACTGGATCTTAAGCGGGAAGCCGCTGCCGCGGTGGAATCGCTCGTGCCTGGCAATCTCAAGTTCGCTGCCGATCATCGGCTCGCCATTCGGCACCAGGCAGAGCTTGGCCGTGGTGCCGCCCATGTCAAACGACATGACGCTCGTCTCCTTGACCTGGCGGGCATACTCCGCCGCAGCGACCGCCCCGGCGGCTGGTCCCGACTCGATCAGCCGTACCGGCGTGCGCGACGCCGTGGCGCTCGGCACGACACCACCGCTGGACGTCATCCACAGCATTCGGGAGACAATCCCGTCCTTGCGCAGATCGGCTTCAAGCCTCTCGACGTGTTGCGTCATCAGCGGCCGTGTGTATGCGTTGACCACCGTCGTTGAAGCACGATCATATTCGCGGATCTCCGGGCAGACATCGGAGGACAGTGAGACCGAAAGCTCCGGTCCCGCCGCGGCCAACAGAGCCCCGACCTTCTGCTCATGCTCCGGGAATTTGTAGGAATGCAGCAGGCAGACGGCGACCGAGGTGACCCCCCGCGCCCTCAATTCCGCGACGATGAGGCCAACGCTGCTCTCGTCGAGCGGCGTGATGGCGCGTCCATCCGCCGCCATGCGCTCTATGATGCCAAAGCAGCAATCGCGCGGTACCAGCGGCGCGGGATATGCGATCTTCAGATCATAGAGGTCGTAGCGTCCTTCGGTGCGAATCCTGAGCAGATCCTCGAAACCATCCGTGGTGAGGAAAGCGGTCTCCACGCCTTTCCGTTCCAACACGGCATTGGTTACGACCGTGGTCGCGCCCAGGATCTGCAGATTGTCCTTGGAGGATCGCACACCCGGCCGTACCAGCAGTTCGCCGACGCCCTGGACGACGGCCGCCGCCGGGTTTGCCGGCGTGCTTAGCACCTTGTGCAGGTGCAGTATGCCGAGATCGTCAATTAGCGCGAAATCCGTGAAGGTTCCGCCCGTGTCGAATGCTAACCTAGCCATAATGGTATCCGATCTTGCTTCGTCAGGCCAATAAAGTCCGGTCGCGCACCCGGCCTGCGGCTGCGCGCGGTGTCGTATGACGTCTTAGATGTGTCGGCTCTCGAAGGAGCCGCGTGTTAAGTTCTAGGCAATCGGGGCCTTCGTAGCTGCCTCAACCTCGTTTCCGATCTGACCTGTCATAAAGAGCTGCCCAAGTTCGGCGTGGGTAATGTCGCTGCTACGCCCATCCCAGATGACCTTGCCGAGGCGCAGCACGACGGCGCGTTCGGCGACCTCCATCGCCTTGCGTGTGTTCTGCTCGACGAGGAGTATGGCGCGGCCATCGGCATGCAGGCGCTTCAGCTCGTTGAACACGATCGTGATCGCCTGCGGCGACAGCCCGACGGAGGGCTCATCGATCAGCACGATCTCCGGCTTGCGCAGCACCGCCATGGCGGTTTCGAGCAATTGCTGCTCACCGCCCGAAAGGTTGCCGGCGAGTTGGTAGCGCCTCGCCTTCAGGATGGGGAACAGTTCGAAGACATAATCCAGTTCCGCCTTCACCTCGCGGTCGCGGACGATGTAGCCGGCCATCTCCAGATTTTCGTCGACGCTCATCAGCGGAAAATTGCAACGGCCCTGCGGCACGATACCGATGCCCTGGGAAAGGATCGACTGCGGCTTGGCGCCGCCGATGTTCTTGCCGCGCCAGCGGATCATGCCTTGCTTGAAGGTGGTCATGCCGAAGATGGTCATGAGCAACGTCGACTTACCGGCCCCGTTCGGCCCCATCAGCGCGATGAAGTCGCCGGGGTGCACGGTGAGATCGACGCCGTTGAGGATGTCGAGCGCACCATAACCGGCGCGCAGTCCCTCGATCGAAAGATTGGGATCAACCGCCAAGATAAGCCTCCACGACCTTCTGGCTGCGCATGATCGCCTCTGGTTCGCCCTGATCAAGCAGCGCGCCCTGATCCAGCACAACCACGCGCTGGCAAAGACTCATCATCGCGTCGATATTGTGCTCGACGACGATGAAAGTGATGCCGAGTTCCCGATTTACGTTGCGGATGCTGTCGAGGATGCGCTCGATCAACACCGGATTGACGCCTGCGAGCGGTTCGTCCAGCAAAATCAACCTTGGCTTCGACATCAGGCTGGAGGCGAATTGCAGCAGTTTCTGCTGTCCGAAGGATAGCCTGCCAGCATTTTGGTCGCGCACATGCGACAAGCCCACCATGTCGATCAGATGATTGGCGCGCTCCCGAAGTCGTGCGACTCGACGGCGCGAGGCTGGACCGGGCGAGAAAGTCGAGAGCAGGCTCGGGAAATCGAACATCTGCCCGGCCGCGATCAAATTCTCTTCCGGCGTCATCGTCGTGAAGACCACCGTCTTCTGGAAGCTGCGCAGCATCTTGCCTTCATGCGCAATGCGGTGCATCGGCCAACCGGTGATGTCGACACCGTCGAGATGGACCGTGCCTGCGTCGGCCTGCTGCAGGCCGGTCACGCAATCGAAGAAGGTCGACTTGCCGGAGCCGTTGGGGCCCATGAGGCAGCAGAGCTCACGCTCGCGGACATCGAGGTCGATGCCACGCACCGCCTGCACCGCGCCATAGCTCTTGCGAAGGCCACGAACGGCGAGCAGTGGCTTGCCAGGGGCGGGAGACAGCGAGGTCATTTGCGCGATCCCGACAGCATCGCGAGCCCGCGGTCGATGAGCGGCGTCAGGCCACTGGGCAACCAGAATACCAGCAACAGCAGTACGAGGCCGTACATCACCATGCGGTATTCGGGCGAGATGCGCAGCGCCTCGGAGACGGCGACGAAGACGATGCTTCCAACCACGACTCCTCGGATAGAACCCGCTCCGCCGCCAAGCACGATGATGAGGATCGTGGTCGAATAGAACATTTGAAATGTCAGCGGGCTGACCGTCGTCAGATAATGGGCGTAGAGGCTGCCACCGAAACCCGCAAAGGCCGCGCTGATGGTGAAGACAACAAGCTTGTAGCTCCAGGTCGGGATGCCGAGCGCCTCGGCTTGGGTTTCGTTGTCGCGAATCGCGATCATGCTGCGACCAGCCGGCGAGACGACCAGGGCATAGAACAGCCCGGTCATCAGCACCGCTATCACCAGATAGAGATAATAATACCCTGTGATGGTGGTGACGGTGAAAGGTTGCGCACCGAAACCGAGCACTGGTTGCGGAACGCCGGACAGGCCCATGTCGCCACGCGTCAGGCCGACCCAGTTCTTGGCTACGGCCTCCGCGATGACGACAAGGCCGAGCGTGCACATCACGAACGAATAGGTCCGGAGCCTCAGCGCCGGAATGCCAAGCGGCAACGCGATCAGCCCGGTCACCATCCCGGCCAGGATGAAATTGACGTAGAACGGCGTGCCGAAATGCATCGCCGCCAGGGCCGAAACATAGGAACCGATGCCGAAGAATGCTCCCTGAGCCAGCGAGAGCATGCCCATGTAGCCGACGATCAGGTTCAATCCATGCGCGGGTAGCAGGAAGATCATCGAAATGATGACTGCGTGCAGATAATAACTGTCGAGCACGAAGGGCGCGGCGAGGAGCGCGATGAGGATTGCCACGCCCATCAGCCGCGAGGCTGCCCGCGAGGTGGTGCGTGCGCCGGAAGCCTGCAGGGATGTCGATTCGATCGTCATCGTCTGCTCCCTAGAACCTGGACTGAACGCTGAAGAAGCCGGTCGGACGCACCATCAGCATTCCGATCAGGATGACGAACCCGACTGCGTCGCGATATTGCAGCCCGATAAAGCCCGCCACAAAGCTTTCGGCGATGCCGAGAACCCAGCCGGCAATCAGCGTACCCCTTACGTTACCCATGCCGCCCATGACGATGACCGCAAAGGTCTTGAGGGTGATTGCCTCACCCATGCCGCCGTAAACCGTGACGTTGATCGGCCCTGTCAGCACGCCGGACAAGGCCGCCAGCCCGCCGCCGAGCACAAAGGTGCCAAGCACCACGCGCTCAATGTTGATGCCGTTGACGAGACAGCACGCGGTGTTCTGGGAGACCGCCCGCATCGCCTTGCCCATGCGGGTGCGCCGAACCAGAAACTCAAGGGCGACGAACACCCCGATCGTCACCAGGACGATGATGATGCGTTGCCAGGCGAGGCTGATCTCACCGAAGAATACCGGCTCGAGCCAGCCGCCGGGGAAGATCTTGTAGGTACCTCCGAAGGTGATGATGATCAGGTTCTGCAGGATCAACGACAGACCAAGCGTGGCGAGCACGCCGGACTGGAACGGTGCCGTAACCAGCCCCTGCATCACCAGCCGGCCGATCACAGCCGCGATGCCCATGGTAATGATCACCGCCAGGAAGATCGCCACCGGGTAGGAAACGTCCAGTTTCGTGATGACATACCAGGCCGAGAACGTGCCCAGCATGTAGTATTCGCCATGAGCGAAGTTGATCGCGCGCAGCACGCCGAAGATCATGGTCATCCCGGGGGCGACCAGGGCGTAGACAGATCCCGCGACGATCCCGTTGATGATCTGCTCGATCAGCAACTCTGTCATGATCCATATCTCCTGCCGTTACGGCGGTGATCTGCTCAGCGGGTCGAATATTTGATCTGGGTATTGAACGTACCCTTGATCACGGGCTTTCCGTCGATGATCTCAAACAGGATCATCGGCAGATTGGCCTGATTGTGATCGTCGAAGGTCACCTTGCCCATGACACCCTCATAGGACATCGTCGAAAGCGTCTTGCGAATGTCGTCCTGGTTGTCGCTCTTGGCTTCCTTGGCTGCGGCGGCCACCAGCCGCATCGTTTCCCAATAGGCATAGGCATGGACGTTAGGCGTCTCGCCGGCATAGGCCTTGCGGTAAGTGGCGACGAATTCGTGATTCTTCGGTGTATCCCATTCAGGCACATAGGCCGCGGCCTCGACCGCGCCGTTCAGCGCCGTCGGAGCGATCTTGATCGCTTCGGGATTGTTGAATTCGGCACTGCCGATCAAGATGACCTTGCCGGCAAGTCCGGCCTCGACCATCTGGCGGGCGATGATGGGCGTCGTATCGGCAAGTCCGTACATGATGATGGCACCAGCACCCGAGCGGCGGATATTGGCCAGAACCGGGCGGAAATCCGCCTCCTTATCCTTGTAATAATCCTCGCTGACGATCTCGGCGCCGAATTCGCCGAGATATTTCTTGGTCAGCACGATCGCGCCACGGCCATAGTCACTATCGACGGAGAGTACGGCGAACTTCTTGATCTTCTTTTGCTCAGTCGCATATTTGAGCACAACCGAAGCGCGGTTCTCGTCAGTCGGATAGTTTCTAAATGACCACTTGTAACCGCCGACACCGGCCTTGTACGTGATGTCCGGATTGGACGAGGCAGCATTGACGAGCAGAATGCCGGCATTCTCCACCACCGGCTGCATTGCGATCGTGACCGAGCTGCAGACATCCCCAATCACAACGCGAACCTTATCCTGCGCAATCATGCGCTGCACCGAGGATACGCCTTCCGTCGGAATGCACTGACTGTCGCCCTGGAACAGTTCGATCTTCTTGCCGTTGATGCCGCCTGAAGCATTGATTTCATCGCGGGCCAGTTGTGCTCCCCGCCAGGCGAAAGCGCCGTAGCGCGCGGCCGCTCCCGTATTGGGACTGACAATGCCGATACGCACAACATCGGATTGCGCCATCGCAGGAACGACCACGAAACAGGACAGTGCGAACGACGCAACTGCGACGCCCACAGCGGAAGCGAAACGACTAGACATGACACCCCTCCTCAAATCGACAGACATAAGATCAGGGTGTCGGCCTAGCTTAAGCCTTTTGGTCCAATCATCCCCGTCAGCGACGGAACGGAGCTTAGAACGATCGATCGACAGGCGGCTTCTTCGATCTCATTCTGCCGTCATAACAAATCCTTATAGCGGATCGCGGCGCGAGCCGCGCTTTCGATCTGCCGGGCCGCCGACCGGCGTCATGTCGCCAGCGGCTGCGAAGTCCACCGCCATTTTCAGGACGATCTCGCGAACAACCAGCGCCGCCTCGGAAAGCGGCAGATGATCGGATTGGCAAAGCGAGATCGTCGATGAGATGACGGGTCGGATGAGACGGCGCGTCACCAGGTTCTCGCACCCACGGAACTGTTCCGCGGCCGAGCTTGGCAGGATGGTCGGGCCAAGCCCCGCATCCAACGCGACGCGCAGCGTCGACAGGGACTCGATCTCGGCTGCCACTCGCGGAGCAATGCGGACGTGGGCAAAAGAAGCTTCGATGAGCTTGCGCAGGAAATGATAACTGCTTGGCAGCAACATCTTGATGCCCTGCAATGCGGCAACCTCGACAGGTTCATCCGGTCGTCCAGGCAATTTCAGCGAGCGCGGAGCGACCAGGAAGAACTCCTCCCGGAACAGAGGCTGCAGGCGCGTGCCCTTGATCGCTCCAAAGCTGTAGATCAGCGCCATGTCGAGCCGGCCGGAGATGACCAGTTCGCTCAGAACATGGCCAAAACTGTCGCTGACGTTGAGCACAATATCCGGATGCTTGTCTGCGAGTGCAAGCAGTAAAGGCCCCGCAAAATTGGCGGCGCCGCTGAAGGTAGCAAGGCCGATCGAGACATGTCCCTGCAGGGAAGTAGTCGCCTTGGTCACGTCGCGCTGGGACTGTTCCAGTTGTTTCAGCATCGCTTGGGCATGGCGATACAGGGTGAAGCCGGCTTCCGTCGGCGCGACCCCATGATTGCTGCGCAGAAGCAGCTTTTGCTTGAAATGCGCCTCGAGCGCGGCGACCTGTTGGCTCAGCGCCGGTTGCGCGATGCGCAACGTATTGGCGGCGCGCGACATGCTCCCCGTGTCGACGATCTTGACGAAGCTGCTGAGTTTCTTGAAATCGACGCTCACATTTTACCCTAAGCTTGTAGCAGCCCTAGGAACTCAGAGCCAAGCTACAGGCGATCGCGGTCTATCGCAAACGGACTTGGGCCCGGGGCAGCCCGCCTGCCAATATGAGCGAAGATGACCCAGCCGCCGAGGGAGCGGCTATAATCTACCGTTGCAGGCTTTTCTCGTCCCTCTATTCGCGCGATCGCAGGCGACGACGCGGGATCTCGTACAAAGCATCGAGGCGTGGGTCGCGTCGTCGCTCTGTCGCTCTGTCGCTCTGCGGTGACCGACATCGAGGTGGCGGCAAGCGACTTCGGCATGAGCACACGCCACGTACGTTTGTGCGGTGCGCCCACAATCAGTCCCAACCAGCCCCAAACAATTATGCCAGGTGAAATTCTACAAATTCTTCCAAAGGTAGTCGCTCGCTCTCAAGGCTGTTCTCAGGCGCGTCGGGAGCCTGGTATCCGAGCGCCATGCCGGAGAGCATGATGTAATGATCAGAGAGGCCGAGCTCCTTGTGCACCACGCCGCCATATTCGCACCAGGCCTGCTGAGGGCAAGTCTCCAGCCCGTACTCGCGTGCCAGGATCATTACGTTCTGCATGAACATGCCGCAATCGAGCCAAGAGCCTTCGAGAAGATAGCGCTCCATCGCAAAGAACAAACCGACCGGTGCGCCAAAAAACTCAAAATTGCGGAGCATGGCTTGTTTCCGACCTTCCACATCGGTCTTTTCGATCCCATAGAGGCGATAGAGTTCAAAACCGATACGCCTTCGGCGAGAAAGATACGGTTCCTTCAACGGCGAAGGAATGTAGGCATATTCATCGGAACGCCTTCCTGCGCGCGCCGCCTCCAACACGGCTTGCGAAAGCCGCTCGCGCGCAGCGCCCGTGACTACGTGCACCTTCCACGGTTGAATATTTGTGCCGGATGGCGCGCGTGCCGCGCCATCCAGTATCGCCCTTACGGTAGCCGAGGAAACAGGAGTCGAAAGGAAGCGCCGAATAGATTTCCGTTTGATGACGGCATCAAGCACTGACAGTCCTTGCGGAACGTGGTCGTTATGCGGGGGTAACACTTTTGCCGTCATCTATAGCCGCTCCGATATCGATCAGCACGCGCGGGTGAGCCCGAAAGGTGTTGCGCGGAATGAAGCTGCCTGGCGCTGCCAAAACCTGCGAGCACGCCGTCCCGCTGCCGCTTCATCGTTCATCCACTATAAGCTTGCCGTCCTCCGGCAAGCTTCCCGCCGAATGCAGTTCCACCCGACCACGGAGTTTCGTGATAGCGGCAAGGGTCGTCGCTAAGGTCTCGGGCAGCATCGACGAACCAATGGCAGCCTCTGCGTGAAGGGTCATGGAATCCACATCGCGCACGCGCTGGACCACGAGACGAAGCCGCTGCACTTCCGGATGCCGGCTTTGAACCTCCCGAATCTGTTCTGGTCGCACGAACATGCCCTTGATTTTTGTGGCCTGATCAACTCGTCCAAGCCAGCCGCGCAGGCGAAGCCGTTCGCCTGGGGTCACAGCGTGGAAGGCCGACAGGTCGCCCAGGGCGAGCCGAATGATAGGCCTTCTCGGGCGCAGGCATGTGACGACGACTTCTCCGGTGTCTTCGGGCGCAACCGGAATGCCGCTATTTGGGTCCACGATCTCCACAATGAGATCCCGGCTCACTATCAGTTCAGGGCGATCTGAAACCGCGTAAGCGATGATGCCGACCTCAGCCGCTGCATAGACTTCACGCGCATCAATTCGCGCGACGGCGAACCGCTCACGCAAAGGTTTTGGAAACGCCGCGCCCGACACGATCGCGGTTCGAATGCAGGACGTATCGACGCCGTTCGCGGCCGCAATCTCCAATAGGATATTCAGAAAATCGGCGGTGCCTATGAATACATTTGGCCGGTACGCCGCGATAAGCTCCAATTGCTGTTCGGTATTGCCCGGCCCGGCAGGAATGACGGCACATCCGAGACTGCGCGCTCCGGAATCGAACAAAAAGCCGCCCGGGCTCATATGGTAAGAGAATGTGTTCAGTACGACATCTGCCCGTCGCAGTCCCATTTCAGCCAGGGCGGAAGCGGCTCCCCAAGCGTCCGGGCCTTCCGGCTCAGGCTCGAAGATCGGTCCCGGAGAAAGAAAAAGGCGCCCCCATTCGCCCGTTGGCTGTGCTTCGAAACCACCGAAGGGCGGAGCGCTCTTCTGAAGGCGAGGCAGATCCGATTTTCGCAGCACGGGCAACGTAGCGAGGGCTTCGCGACAATTGATCGAAGCAGGATCGGTCGGCCCGAGATGGGTACGCCACGCAGGCGCTACGAGCGCGCGAGCGATCACGTCGGCAAGCTGCGGGATCGTCGCGTCATGAGATGGTGTGGCGTACAGTGTCATGAATTGGCTCTCACGACAGCCAGCGCTTGCGACGCCGGTAACTTTTGACATCGCGAAAAGACTTCTGCGCTCCTTCGGAGATACCGAGATAAAATTCCTTCACGTCCTCGTTGTTGCGCAACGATTCCGCATCGCCGTCCATTACGATGCGGCCAGTTTCTATGATGTAACCGTAGGTCGCGTATCGGAGGGCGACGTTGGTATTCTGCTCAGCAACGAGGAATGAGACCTTTTCCTTGATGTTCAGATCGCGGACGATGTTGAATATTTCTTCGACGACCTGGGGCGCAAGTCCCATGGACGGCTCATCCAGCAGGATCATCGACGGGCTCGACATCAGTGCGCGGCCGATGGCGCACATCTGCTGCTCGCCGCCCGATGTGTAGCCCGCCGTCGATCGCCGGCGCTCTCTGAGCCGGGGAAAATATTCGTAGACTCGCTCCAGGTCACCCTTCACCGCCGTCGATCCGTCCCGCCGCGTGTAGGCGCCGGACAGGAGGTTTTCCTCAATCGTGAGATGGGCAAAGCATCGGCGCCCTTCCATCACTTGGATGCAGCCGAGCCGCACCAGTTCGTTGGGCGTCAGGCCGTCCACGCGGCGGTCGCGCAGCCGGATCTCACCCTTGGTCACTTCCCCGCGCTCGGCCTGCAACAGGTTCGAAATGGACTTCAACAATGTGGTCTTGCCGGCGCCGTTGGCGCCAAGAATCGCAACGACGCCGCCTTCGAACACCTCGATGGAAACGCCCTTCAAGACGAGGATGACATGGTCGTAGACGACCTCGATGTTCTTCACCGATAGAATGGACTTCTGCATCGAAGCGAACCCCTATATCTCGAGAAGGAATCCGCGCGAACGCGGATTCCTTGGCGTGTATCTTTGGATCCGGATCACTGCGCCTTCGTACAGTCGAAAGCCGGAATGCTCTTATCGGCACCGTATTTCTGCGCGGCGGCCTTCACCATAGGCGCAAGCAGACTCTCGTCGGCCTGAATCCAGTCCGACACCACCTTCCAGGTCTTGCCGTCCCACTGCTGAACTCGACTGAGGCCGGCGCCTTGATGATCCGCGCAACTGATCTGGAACGGACGGATCATCCCCTCGATTCCGAGCGCTGCGATCCGGCTCTCGTCCAGTTTGAGGTTTTCGATGCCCCAGCGCACCTCCTCGCCCGTCAGCGGACGTTTGCCGAACTTCGCTTGCGCAGTGCGGATCGCTTCGACCCCCAGCATGGCGTTCAGGAGACCACGATTGTAGAGGACCTGCCCGATCTCCTCGGGCTTCGAGCGACTGACGCCCGCCGTCACCACATACTTTTCGACGTCAGCGTGCACCTTCCCCCGGCCCGCGCCGTGCTGGAGCATCACCGCTTTGTAGCCGATGCCCTGCTCTCCGGCGGGGGCAACGTCCGGCTCCGCTCCGGCCCACCAATTGCCGATGATACGATCGCGAGGAAAGTTAACGGCCGCCGCTTCCTGCATCGCCGTTGGATCCATCACGCCGTAGCCCCAAAGGATCACGAAGTCGGGCTTCGATTGCCGAATCTGCAGCCACTGAGACTTCTGCTCAAGGCCGGGCGCGGTCACGGGCATGGGCGTCAGGCTGAAGCCGTATTTGGCCGCCTTGGCTTCGAGCACCGGGAGAGGCTCCTTGCCATACGGGGAGTCGAGATAGAGATGAACGATTTTCTTGCCCCGCAGAGCCTCGACCCCGCCCACTTGGCTCGCGATGTACTGGACGATGACATCGGCGGCCGTCCAGTAGGTTCCGAGAAGCGGAAAGCTCCACCTGAAGACGCTGCCGTCCCGGGATTCAGATCGCCCGTAACCGAAGGTAATGAGAGGAATCTTGTCGGCAGGGGCCTTTTCGGTAAGGGCGAAAGTGATGCCCGTCGAGAGCGGATTGAAGAACGACGCCCCCGTCGGCCCCTTACCCTTCAGGCGTTCATAGCATTCGACGCCGCGGTCGGTAGCATAGCCGGTCTCGCATTCTTCAAAGGCGAGCTTGATACCGTTCACCCCGCCATCCCGACGATTGACCAGTTCAAGATAGTCGACGAATCCGTTGGCATAAGGAATGCCGTTGGGCGCGTAGGGACCGGTGCGGTAAGACAGGATCGGAATGAACTGATCGCCATCCGCGCGTGCCGGCGAGTCGACCGAGAAGGCGAGTGCCGCCGCTAAGCCCACTAGATATAGTTTTTTCATTTATCATTCCTCCCTATTTGAATCCCGCATCAGTACGGGAATGGCCAAATCTTCAGTTTTTCTTTGAGGATCACCCACAAGCGGGCGAGCCCATGGGGTTCGACTACGAGAAAGAAGACAATCAATGCGCCGAACAGGAACATGGTCATGTTGGAGACCGTGTCCGTGGACAGCGGCATCCCCAATGCGCCTGGCACGATATCCAGCATGATAGGCAGCAGCAGAACGAAAGCCGCACCGAGAAAGCACCCAAGGATCGACCCAAGGCCGCCGACGATGACCATGAACAGAATCTGGAGCGACCGGTCGATAGAGAAGGTACTTGGCTCCCACGACCCGAGATTAACGAAAGCCCAAAGCGCGCCGGCCACACCGATGATAAAGGACGAAACCGCGAAGGCGGTCAGCTTGGCTCGCACCGGCCTGATGCCGATGATCTCGGCGGCAAGGTCCATGTCGCGAACGGCCATCCACTGACGGCCGATGTCCGAGCGAACGAGGTTCTTCGCCAAAGCGGCCAGCACCACTATTATGGACAGCACGAGCAGATAGCGTTCGACGGCGCTGTCAGCATGCCAGCCGAATACGTTGAGCTTCGGCGCGCTCACCGAGCCCGAGGGCGAATCTTGCGTGAACCATCGGACGCGCAGGAATAGCCAATCGAAAAAAAACTGGGCGGCTAATGTCGCAACCGCCAGATAAAGACCCTTGATGCGAAGGGAGGGCACGCCAAAGCACACACCGACCGCCGCGGCAACGCCCCCACCCAGAAGGATAGCGATTAGGACCGGAAGCTCCGGGATGCGGCTAGCAAAATTGAAGGCCGCATAGGCGCCCACCGCCATGAATGCGCCCGCACCAAGAGAGATCTGGCCACAGTAACCGACGAGTATATTGAGCCCCAATGCCGCCAGGCTGAGGATCAGGAACGGAGTGAGAATGGCCTTGAAGATGTAGTCGGCATGGAACGGAGGAATGCCGGCCAACGCAAGCGCGGGAATCCCAACGAAGGCGAGCAGCATCAGGATGGCGAACAAAGTCCGATCCTGCGCCAGCGGAAAGATCACCATATCCGCCGCGTAGGTCGTCTTTAACTGGCCTTCATCGCTGTAGATCATGTCAAATATTCTTTCGCAGGCTCAGATGCGCTCGATGATCCGCTCGCCGAACAAGCCCTGTGGCCGAACGAGCAACACGAAGAGAGCAAGGACGTAGGCGAACCATTGCTCGATGCCGCCGCCGAGACTCGGGCCGAGGTAGACTTCGGCGAACTTTTCCCCCATCCCGACAAGCAGACCCGCAACGATTGCTCCGGGAATCGATGTCAATCCGCCGACGATCAGTACAGGCAGGGCTTTTAAGGCGACGAAGGTGAGCGCGAACTGGACACCGATCTTCGAGCCCCAGACGATGGCGGCGACGAGGGCCACTCCGCCGGCAATGCTCCAGACGATGAACCAGATCCAATTGAGCGGAATGCCCACCGATTGAGCCGCCGTGTGATCATCCGCGACGGCTCGCAACGCACGCCCCGTGCGCGTGTTCTGGAAGAACAAAGACAGTGCGACGACAAGGAGGGCAGCGATAACCGCGGTCCACAGATCGAGAGCATTGACGAGGATGCCACCGTCGAACTGGGATTCCAGAATGAACATGCTGGTCTTCGGCAATCCGACGTCGATGCGGCGGATGTTGTTCCCGAAGATCTGCTGGGCCAAACCTTCGACCATGAAGGCGACGCCGATGGTCGCCATGAACAGCGTCAGCCCGTTCTGGTTAACCAATGGTCGGAGCACGAAGCGCTCGATCGCCCAAGCGGTCAGAAGCATCATGCCGGTAGCGAGGAGCAAGGAGGTTGCGAGCGCCAGCGCGAATGGCATGTGCGCCGAGGTTTTCTCCATCGCGGCGGCGAATCCCAATCCCGCGGCGAACACCATGGCGCCCTGCGCGAAATTGAGGATGCCCGACGCCTTAAAGATGAGGACGAAGCCAAGCGCAACGAGGGCATAGAGCACCCCGCCAAGCAGTCCGCCTATGAGAACTTCGAGAAAGAATCCCATGATACCCTCCTCAATGGGGTACGCCGAGATAGGCCGCGATGACCTTCTCGTTGCGTTTCACTTCGGCGGGGGTTCCGTCGGCTATCTTGCGCCCATATTCGAGGACGACAACGCGGTCGGACAGGTCCATGACGACCCCCATATCGTGCTCGATCAGCGCGATGGTGGTGCCCAGCCGCCGATTGGCGTCGAGAATGAAGCGGCACATGTCTTCCTTCTCTTCAGTATTCATGCCGGCCATGGGCTCGTCGAGGAGAAGCAGGTCCGGCTCCATCGCGAGCGCTCGACCGAGCTCGACTCTTTTTTGAAGGCCGTAGGAAAGCTTCCCGACAGGGATCTTGCGGATCGATTCGATCTCCAGAAAATCGATGATGCGCTCGACCGCGATGCGGTTTTCGATCTGCTCTGCGAGGGCGGGACCGAACCATATGGCCTGCCAGAGCAGGCCACGGCGGACCTTCAGGCTACGCCCCGTCAGGATATTGTCGAGGGTCGACATTCCCTTGAACAGAGCCACGTTCTGGAACGTCCGGGCGATGCCTTGGGCAGCGGCCACATGCGGACGCATCCGTTCGCGCTTATTACCCTTGTAAGTGATGGAGCCCGCCTGCGGGTGATAGAAGCCATTGATGCAATTGAGCATCGAGGTCTTTCCGGCACCGTTCGGTCCGATGATCGCCCGGATTTCTCCCTTGCGGATGTCGAACGACACGTCGGTGATCGCCTTTACGCCGCCGAAGGCGAGCGAGATGTTGTCGACGCTAAGAAGCGGAGCTGATGTGGAGGATGCGATATCTCTCCGGGGGATGGGAGCGTTCATGCGGCGTGCTCGAATACCCGCGACGCAGCTACGCCGAAGGTTTCGGCATTCTGGATCTGCATGCGGCCCTTGAGCACGCCCTGGCGCCCATCCTCGAAAGTAACTGCGACCGACATGTCGATTTCCCGCGATCCGTCGTAGAGGGCGCAGATGACGGGGGCGTATCGATCCACGATGATGTTTCGCCTCACTTTGTGGGTGCGCGTGAGCTCGCCGTCGTCGGCATCGAGTTCCTTGAACAGGATTACGAAACGACGGATCTGCGCATGCCCCACGTTGGGCTCATTGGCGATCTGGCGGTTTACGGTCGCTACGTGCCCGGCAATGAGTTCTATGACCCGCGGGTGGGCAGTCAGTTCCTGATACGAGGAATAAGAGATGTTATTCCGCTCGGCCCAACTCGACACGGCGACGAGATCGATATTGATCATCGCGGTCGCGAAGGGATGCCCATTTCCGAAGCACACGACTTCTTTGACATGCGAGAAGAACTTTAGCTTGTTCTCAATATATTTGGGTGGAAACAACTTGCCGTCGGCGAGCGCGCCCACGTCCTTGATGCGGTCGAGGATCTTGAGTTGCTCGCTGGAATCGAAGAAGCCCGCGTCGCCTGAGCGCACCCAGCCGTCATCGATGATTGCACTGGCCGTCGAGCGCTCGTCCTTGAAATATCCGACGAACACGCCTGCCCCGCGATACAGGACTTCGCCGTCATCCGCGATACGGATTTGCATGTGCGGGGCCGCACGACCGACCGTGTCCGAGTGCACTTCGCCATCGGACTGCAATGCGATGTACACGCAGGCTTCAGTCTGACCATACAATTGCTTGAGGTTGAGCCCCAGCGAGCGATAGAAGCGGAAGATCTCGGGGCCGATCGCCTCTCCGGCCGTGTAGCCAGCTCGCAGCCGCGACAGGCCCATCTGGCTCTTGAGAGGACCGTAGATGAAGAACGATCCAAGCCGGTATAGCAATCGGTCAACAACGCCGACGGGCTTGCCATCCAATATCGGCTCTCCGACCTTGTGGGCATGCGCCATGAATACGCGGAAGAGCCAGCGTTTGAACCATCCGGCATCGTCCATACGCACCATCACGTGAGTGAGGAAATCCTCGAACACGCGTGGCGGCGAGAAGAAGTAGGTGGGTGAAATCTCGCGTCGGTTCTCGAGTATGGTCTCCCGGTTTTCGGGAATGTTGACGCAGAAGCCAGCGAGATGAGACTGAGCATATGAAAAGATGTGATCCCCCGCCCATGCCATGGGCAAATAGGCGATGACATTATCTGTCTCGGTGATGCGGTCGAACGCGTTTCCGTGCTCTGCCGAAACGAGGACGTTGCGAAACGAGAGCATGACCCCCTTGGGCCGTCCTGTCGTTCCGGACGTGTAGAGGATGACAGCGAGCGCGTCGTCCGTTCCGGCCTCCACGCCGGCCAACCACTGCTCAATGGTACCCGGCGCATCGACCGCCGTTCGTCCAGTGGACTGGAGCACGTCGAAGGCGAGCACGTGATCCAGATGATAATCTTCGAGCCCGCGGGGATCGTCATAAATAATATGCGTCAGTCTCGGTAGCCGACCTTGCATGGACAGAACCTTGTCCACCTGCTCCTGATCCTCACAAATGATGATCCGCGCTTCTGCATGGTCAAGGACGTAAGCGATCTCTTCGGCGACCGAGTCCTGATACAGTGGCACCGGCACACATCCGATGCTCTGGGCGGCTGCCATGGCCCAATAGAGGCGCGGCCTGTTTGCGCCGAGGATGGCAATCTTGTCGCCCTTGGCAGCCCCCATCAGCGCAAGACCGATGGCCAGCGAGCGCACTTCGACCAGAACCTCTTTCCAGGCCCACTCCCGCCAAATCCCAAACTGCTTCTCGCGCATGGCCGGACGATCGGCAAAGCGAACCGCGTTGCGAAGAAGCAGCTTCGGCACGGTATCGACCGATGGCGAATTTAGAATCGTCACTCTCCCCCCTCATCGCTTGCTTTACGCGGCTTAGCGCGTGCATTTGCTCGTAATGAGTTTTTATGTTTCATCATAACTAGAATTATAATTCTATTTTGTCAACACTCATCTAACTGACGCAGCTTCTCGGAAAAATATCATTCAAATAACTGATATATATCGGATTAATCTGCACGAACTCCGCGCATTCGGCTAAAAAGGGGCTCGCTTCTTGCACGATTGCAGAATTGAAGTTGTGCAAGGACCGAAAGAAAGATTATACCTCGCAAGGAATACCTCGTGGAATCAGGGATTTGAACGGACCGCCAAATGCCACGCGCTTCCCAATCTCGCAGGACCAATCGTTCCCGACCTGATGCCGCCCCAGAGAAGCGATCTCTGATTTTGCGGGCCGCCCGAACGCTTGTTACAGATGTGGGATTTCGCGACGCGCAAATGGCTGCGGTGGCCGATGCGGCGGGAGTGGCGCTCGGAACTCTCTACCGCTATTTCCCTTCAAAGGCGGAATTGATGGTCGACGTTGTTGGGCTCGTCGCCCAGCGCGAAGTCGACGTGGCAGCTGGCATTGCTATGGGAGAGGGAAGTGCGACGGAACGCCTCTCTGAGGCGGCCTGGGCATTTGCAAGTCGCGCACTGCGGGGACGCAAGCTGGCACATGCACTTGTCGCTGAACCCGTTGAGCCGGAGATCGAAGCCGCCAGGTTGAAATACCGTCGTCAGTTAGCGCGAGTTTTCGAAACCATAATCGAGCAAGGCATTCGCGACCGAGAAATGCCGCGTCAGGACGTTCAGGCGTCTGCCGCTTGCATCGTCGGATCGCTCTTCGAGGGTCTGGTGGGCCCGCTGGCGTCCGATGCGTTGTCCAGTGATGACGACCGATACAATCAAGCGATCGCAATCGTCGGCTTCTGTATGAGAGGTGTGTGCGGACGAGATGAGTCTTTTGCGCCGAAAAATGGCAGCTCGCATAATATTCGAGAAGAGGATGACAACTCCTGAGACCGTGGGCGTTTCAGGGTGAGCTTGGCCCAAATTTTCGCGAAACAATCAGGAAGCCGGGCGCCATTCCTCAAGGGTAACCCGAGAGGTCATGCAGATGGGATTCAGGCCTGCGACGAAGGGGCGGCCAGACACGTTGCCTTCGATATCGGCGACGACGTCAGTTAATGCCGCCCTCACCGATCCATCACCCCGCGCCCACTTCGCCGGCGCGACTGACGATCTCGACCGCCGAAGATGTCTATTCACGGCACGCTTGGGATCTATGGTGCCGACGCGCTTCCCGCAGAAAGAAATCTACCAACAACCTGCTGTAACGGGGTATCTGACGACAAGGTAGACAGCCATCGAACCGTGATGCCTGCAGTCGTGATTCGATCCGTCGGGGCTATCTGTTCGAGCGCTTCAAGAATGCTGCAATACAATTTTTATGCTCGACGGAGAAGAAACACTCCTTCTCCATGGCCAGCGACGTGTCGAGATTCAAATTTACTGTCTTACGCGCGCGTCGGACGGATTGCATCGCGGCCGGTGAGAGGCCGCAACCGACGAGCGCAGGGAAACTTATCCGGGTGGAAAATTTTCTCATTTCGACGACGTCAGGCGTAGGCTTCGTCCTCGTTAAGCTTCTGAAATTACGGGAAAATCTTGGTAGCGAGAGAGGGACTCGAACCCCCGACCCCAGGATTATGATTCCCGTGCTCTAACCAGCTGAGCTACCTCGCCACGGTTCGCCATCGCGGCACACTATACCGCATTCGCGAACGCGCGGCATATAAGGAGTGGGTTAAGGGCCTGTCAAGCAAAGCCAGCGGTTCGGCCAAGCATCTGCAAATAGCGCTATTTCGGCCGGATTGTCGGGTCGCCACCGGGGCTGCCGGGGGGCGGAATCACAGGCGTCTTGCCCGCGTCCGGCGCAGGCGCGTGCATTTCGGGATCGACGCCGGGCGGCGGACACAATACGCCGTCCGAGCGCGCCAGTTTGTCGCCGAGCGGCTCGGCCCGTTGGCCGGTGGTCGTTCCTTCCGGAACCGAGGTGCCGGAGTGCGGCGCGGGCTGCATCGGCGCGCAATTGGCGGTGCGCTCAGGCGATGGCGGCGCTGTCCGGGCCGGGGGCGTTGTCGGGCTCGGCGGGGCTTGTGCGGCCGCCATGCTCGCAGTCGCCGCCCACATACATGAGATCAGAAGGGCGCGTTTCATTGCCATATAAGGGAAACGGCCTGTGCTCGCAGAGGTTCCGCAGTCAAACTGTCGCTTTTTTTGACGCGTTTTCTTGAGCGAAAAGGCTATGCGCTTCACGATTTCCGAAAACGGATCAGCGAAAAATGTCCCATCGGCGGCATCGGGCGCCGCTCGGTCAGGGTGACGCCGCCATGCTTGGCTGCCCAGTTGGTCAGACGTTCCCATGGGAATTCCGGTCGCCAGCCGAGCCGCCGCGCCAATGGCGCGAACGCCAGCTCGAACATGCGGCGCGGGCCGCTTTCGGCACCGATGTGATTGACCAGAATGAGCTCGCCGCCGGGTTTCAACACGCGGATGAAATCATCCAGTGTGCGTTCCGGATCCGGCACCGCCGTGATGACATATTGCGCCACCACCGCATCGAAATATGAGTCCTTGAACGCGAGATTCTTGGCGTCCATCACCGCAAGCGTTTCGACATTGGTCAGGCCGAACTCGCGCACGCGCTTCCGCGCACGCCGCAGCATCGGTTCGGAAATGTCGACGCCGCATAATTTCGTGTTGCGCGAATATTCAGACAGCGACAGCCCGGTACCGACGCCAACATCGAGAACGCGCCCGCCGATCTTGTCGGCTTCCGCAATGGTCGACCGGCGGCCCTCGTCGAACACCTTGCCGAACACGAGATCGTAGACCGGCGCCCAGCGCCCATAAGCCTTTTCGACCCCCTCGCGGTCGATATCCCCAGCCATTCCCAATGCCCCGATTTTTTCTTAGCTGCGCATCACCTCGGCGAGCGGCGCGGTCGCTTGCTGCGACCCTGCCCTCGCCGCCGCATGGCGTGCGGTCGCGCTCTTGATGAATCCGCCGCCGAGCACGCGCGCCTGTCCCGCAGGCGCGTCGTAGAACACGCAGGCCTGGCCGGGTGAAACGCCCTCTTCGCCGGCAACAAGTTCGACCTCATAACCGCCGTCGACCGCGCGCAACCAGGCCGGCTGCGGCGCGCGGGTCGAGCGCACGCGCACGAACATCTCGATGCCGTCGCCGATGACGCGATCCAGCAGCCCGTCGCCGATCCAGTTGACGTCACGCAACAGAATGCGATCCATCCGCAATGCCTCGCGCGGCCCCACCACGACGCGGCGGCTGGCCGCATCGAGCTTGACGACATAGAGCGGCGCGCCGGCGGCGATGCCGAGCCCCTTGCGCTGGCCGACGGTGAAATGAACGATGCCCTGATGCCGGCCAATGGTACGGCCTTCGAGATCGACGATGTCGCCGGGCTCGATCGCGCCGGGCTTCAGGCGACCGATGATGTCGGTGTAGCGCCCGGTCGGCACGAAGCAGATGTCCTGGCTGTCCTGCTTGTCGGCGACTTCGAGGCCGAAGCGCCGTGCCAGTTCGCGCGCCTGGGGCTTGGTCATGTCGCCGAGCGGAAAGCGCAGATAATCGAGCTGCTCGCGCGTGGTCGCGAACAGGAAATAGCTCTGGTCGCGATCGGCATCGGCAGCGCACACCAGCGCACGCGATCCATCGCCGAGGCGGCGCGAGGCGACATAGTGTCCGGTCGCGAGCGCACTCGCGCCGAGTTCGCGCGCAGTCGCCAAGAGGTCGCGAAACTTGACCGAGCGGTTGCACTCGATGCAGGGCACCGGCGTTTCGCCGAGCGCGTAGCTGTCGGCAAAATTGTCGATCACGGATTCGCGGAAGCGGCTTTCATAGTCGAGCACGTAATGCGGAATGCCGATCCGCTCGGCGACGTTGCGGGCGTCGTGGATGTCGCGGCCGGCGCAGCAGGCGCCCTTGCGATGAGTGGCCGCGCCATGATCGTAAAGCTGCAGCGTGATCCCGACCACGTCATAGCCCTCGGACTTCAGCAAGGCAGCCGTCACCGACGAGTCGACGCCGCCAGACATGGCGACCACGATCCGTGTGTCCTGCGGACGGCCCTCGAGATCCAGACTGCTTCGCATGCCAGAGGTCATCGACTTCAATCGCGAACGCGCCGAGCGGCTCGCGGTCAGGGTTAAAAAGCCTTTTATTATAAGGCCTTAGGTCATCATTCGGTCATACCGGACCGGATCGGACACCGCTCTTTAATATAGGCCGTATTCCCGCGAGGCAATCAGCCGATCGCCATTTTGGAGCGTGTCCAGGACGGCAAATCTTGCCGCCGGGCAGAAAAGGGGTTGCGATCATGCTCCGAAATTTGGTCGACATTCCCGTAAGTATTTGAAATAACTTGATATTTTTTGCCATACCGAGTGGCCCGGTCCTTGCTGAATGGTAGCCGAGAGTTCAGCGCGAGGGTTACCCGTGGTTAGTGTCACGTCAGAAGTGTCGGCAAACGCATCTTTCCAGAACGCGGCGGCAAGGTCCGCCCGGCCGGATTCCGAGCCATCCGCCGGAAACGATAGCTTCGCCGCGCTGGTCGCCAGCAACAACGACAATCGCACCCAGGACAACGCGCCCGCCCCGCGCCGCTCCGACGATACGCAAGCCGCGCCCGACAACCGCTCGCGCGACAATGCTGCCGCATCGGACAAGGCCGCGCGCAACGATTCGAATGATCGCAACGCCGCGGCCAAAGCACAAAGCGACAAGGCACGCGACGACAACAAGGTCGACGCCAAGGCCGATACCGACAAGGCCGCGACGGCCCGCCGCGCCAAATCGAAGTCCGACGCGCCGAAGGCCGATGGGGCGAAGTCCGACGAGACGACGCAGGCATCTTCCAGCGACGCTTCCCCGGTAACGGATCAGGCCGAGACAACGCAGGATGGAACGGCCGTGGTGACGGCCGACGCCATTGCTGTTGCCATCCCGACTGCCGCAACGCCAGCGGCGACAGCTTCCGCGACATCCGCAACCGACAAGGCGACCGCACCGCTTGCCATCGCAGCGGCAGCGATCGCGGCCTCCGCTTCGCTCGCCGCCGAGACCGCGCCGGCGGCTCCCGCCGCTGAAGCCACCGAGGCCGCCGCCGCCGTAACCCAGCCCGCAACAGCGAACGCCGCACAAGCCGACGGCGGCGCCAAGACCAGCGCGCAAGGCGCGGTCGGCCAGGCCGTCAGCGCCCAGGCCACATCCGCCGACCCATCCATCGCAGCCGGTATTGCCCAGGCCGCTTCAGTAGTCGCGGCGACGCCCGCCGCCACCAAAGCCGGCGCGCAACTCAAGAACCCCGATCTCGCCAGGAAGGGCGCCACGACGGCAGTCGAGCAGGCCGGCACCACCGACACCGCCGCGCCCGCTACACCTGCCGCTGATACCATCGTGCCCGCCGTCACGGCGCCGACCGAAGCAGCGGGCAAGCCGAAGTCCGAGAATGGCGTCGCCGACGCCGTGAAGGCCGACGCGTCAGGGAATTCCATCGCGCCGCCGGCCGCTAATGCGCAAGCCCACGCACATCTTGCCACCTCAGATATCGGCCAAACGCCCGTCAATTCCTCCGGCAACGGCCTGCAGGCTGCCGGCGCGATCCAGACGCAGCAACCGGCTTCCACCACGACGCCGGCAACTGCTGCCCAGTTCACCGCCACGGCTGCCGCAAGCGCGCCGGTACCGGTGAGCGGACTTGCGATGGAAATCGCAGCTTCAGCCAGGAGCGGCAAGACCCGCTTCGAAATCCGGCTCGATCCCGCCGAACTCGGCCGCATCGATGTCCGCATCGATATCGATCGCCACGGCCAGATGACCTCGCATCTGACGGTCGAGCGGCCGGAAACGCTGTCGATGCTTCGCCAGGACGCCAACCAGTTGCAGCGCGCACTCGACAACGCCGGACTCTCGACCGGCAATGGCGGCCTGCAGTTCAGCCTGCGCGACCAATCCTCGCAGGGCCAGAACGACGGCAACCAGTCAAATCCCAACGCGCATCGCCTCGTCGTCAGCGAGGAAGACAGCGTGCCGGCCATCGTCGCCGGCCGCAACTATGGCCGCATGCTCGGTGCGAGCGGCGGCGTCGACATCAGGGTTTAAGGGAGAGCGCCATGGCAGTTAATGCAACCATGCCGACGACGGTCGTCTCGGCGCCCGGCACCGGCACCGCTACGAGCAACAACACCGCTTCGGAGAAGACAACGGGAATCGCGGATAATTTCCAGACCTTCCTGACGCTGCTGACCACGCAGCTCCAGCACCAGAATCCGATGGATCCGCTCGACACCAACCAGTTCACCCAGCAGCTCGTGCAGTTTGCCGGCATCGAGCAACAGCTCAAGTCGAACGAGCAGTTGAAGTCGCTAGTGGAGATCGAAAAGAGCGCGCAGGCGACGAACGCGCTGATCTATGTCGGCAATACCGTTTCCGTCGACGGCAGCAAGGCTGCGTTCGACAAATCGGCGACCTGGAATTTCCAGTCCGAGAAAGAGACCAGCGCGACGATCACGATCACCAACTCGGCGGGCCAGACGGCATATAGTGGAAACTTTGCGCTCAAGAAAGGCGGCTCCAGCTTCGTTTGGGACGGCAAGGGCAATGACGGCGTGCAATGGCCGCCCGGCAACTACACTCTGACCGCCACCGGTAAGGACAGTTCGGGCAATACCGTCGCTATCTCGACCGAAGTCCAGGGCATCGTGGATTCGGTGGACCTCACCGCATCCCCACCGCTGGTATCGATCGGCGGCCAAAGCTATACAACCGACAAGATCAAACGGGTGATGCGTTCGACCACCTCGAGCTGATCCTTCAGCCCGCCGTATTCCTTAATCCGGCCTTTACGGCCCGGTCCCCCGAGTGAACGCAACAGCGTTCCCGGAGGCCCGGGCCGCAGCCATTTCCAGGTCATTTTCAAGGAGATTCGTATTGAAGCAGTGGGCTTAGGTAAATTTTAAGCCGAGGGGCGTAGATTTTCTACCGTGAGTTCAGTGGTTGAGAGTTTGTGAGTACGCCATGACAGAACCCCATCGCCCGAGGGTAAAATACGTCATCGGGCCTGACGGCAGTCCGTTAACAATTGCTGACCTGCCCGCGCCAGGCACCAAACGTTGGGTCATCCGCCGCAAGGCCGAAGTCGTTGCGGCGGTCCGTGGTGGCCTGCTCTCCCTCGAGGAAGCCTGCAGCCGCTATACGCTGACCGTCGACGAGTTCCTGTCCTGGCAGTTTTCCATCGATCAGCATGGTCTGGCCGGCTTGCGGACCACCCGCATCCAGCAATATCGGCAGTAAACTCTCCCGAACCGAAAAATTTGATGAAAACCGGCTTCGTTTTGCGAAGCCGGTTTTTTTCATGTCGGAACTATTCGCGGCGGCTTTAAGTATTGTTAACCATATGGAAACCATCCCCTAGGCAATAATTGCCCAGTCGGTCCCTCGGGCCGAATCCTGGGGGCGGTTGGTGCAAAGTCTCGTTGCTTTCCTTAAAGGCCTGGGTGCGGCAAGGCTGATGGCCATGGTTGCGGTGACGACCGCGCTGATCGGCTTCTTCGCCTTCGTCATCATGCGCGTCACGACGCCGCAGATGACGACGCTGTTCACCGATCTCACCACCGAAGATTCCTCCAGCATCATCAAGGATCTGGAGCGCCAGGCGATTCCCTTCGAGCTGCGCAACGAAGGCGCGGTCATCATGGTGCCGAAGGACAAGGTCACGCGGCTGCGGATGAAGCTCGCCGAAGCCAATCTGCCCAAGGGCGGTGGCGTCGGCTACGAGATTTTCGACAAGTCCGACGCGCTCGGCACCACGAGCTTCGTCCAGAACATCAACCATCTGCGCGCGCTGGAGGGCGAACTCGCCCGCACCATCCGCGCCATCGACCGCATCCAGGCCGCCCGCGTCCATCTGGTGCTGCCGGAACGGCCCTTGTTCGCGCGCGAGGCGCCGGAGCCGTCGGCCTCGATCGTGGTGCGGGTGCGCGGCAGTCTCGAACCCCAGCAGATCCGCGCCATCCGCCATGTCGTCGCCTCCGCCGTCAACGGATTGAAGCCGCAGCGGGTGTCGATCGTCGACGAAGCCGGCCGGCTGCTGGCTGACGGCGCCGGCAAGGAAGCCGATATCGCCGTCGGTGAAGAGCGCCGGGCGGCGTTCGAGAAGCGCATGCGCAACGAGGTCGAGGCGATCGTCTCCTCGGTGGTCGGCCAGGGCCGCGCCCGCGTCCAGCTCACCGCCGACTTCGACTACAACAAGGTCACCCAGACCTCGGACAAGTTCGATCCCGAGGGCCGTGTGCTGCGCTCCAGCCAGAGCCGCGAGGAATCCTCGCTGACCGCCGAGAACAACGGCCAGGTGACGGTCAACAACGAACTGCCCAACAACCAGACCAACACCACCGGGCCTGCGGCCCGCGACCAGAGCAAGAAGAGCGAAGAAACCAACAATTACGAGATTTCCCGCACCACCAAGACCGAGGTCACCGAGGCCGGACGGGTCAACCGGATCTCGGTCGCGGTGCTGGTCGACGGCGCCTATACCAAGAACGAAAAAGGCGAAATGGTCTATCAGGACCGCAGCAAGGAACAGCTCGACCGCATCGCCACGCTGGTCCGCTCGGCGATCGGCTTCGACCAGAAGCGCGGCGACCAGGTCGAGGTCGTCAATCTTCGCTTTGCCGAAGCGCCGACCGTGCCCGCGGTTGTTGAGCCGACCGGCCTTCTCGGCATGCTGCAGTTCACCAAGGATGACGTCATGTACGTCATCGAACTCGGCGTCATGATGCTGCTCGGCCTCGTGGTGCTGTTCATGGTGATCCGCCCGCTGGTCAAGCGCATCCTGGCTGCCGAAGTCATTCCCGCGCAGGCCGAACCAGCGCTCGCTTTGACTGACGGCACGCAGGCCGAACTCGGCCCCGGTCAGGCCCTTATTGCCGGCACCAGCGGCGCCGCCCAATTGATCGACGTCGCCCAGGTCCAGGGCCAGGTCCACGCGCAAGCCGTGCACCGGGTCGGCGAACTGGCCGAACGCAATCCGAACGAGACCGCTTCCATCGTTCGCCAATGGCTCAGCGAACCCGTCGAGAACTGACATGGCCGCCGTACCGCAAACCTCAAACGCCAACGACATCACCACCGTCATCTCGGCGCTGGCGAGCCGTCAGGCGAGCCGGCCCAAGGGCAAACCGCTGAGCGGCCCGAAGCGCGCCGCCATCCTGATGCTGGCGCTCGGCGAACAATATGGCGGCAAGGTGTGGGGACTGCTCGATGACGACGAGGTACGCGAACTGTCGATTCATATGTCGACGCTCGGCACCGTCGAGGCCGACATCGTGGAAGACCTGTTGCTCGAATTCGTTTCGCGGATGTCGGCGTCTGGCGCCCTGATGGGCACCTTCGACGCCACCGAACGGCTGTTGCAGCAATATCTGCCGTCCGAGCGCGTCACCGGCATCATGGACGAAATTCGCGGCCCCGCCGGCCGCAACATGTGGGAGAAACTCTCCAACGTCCAGGAAGAGGTGCTCGCCAACTATCTCAAGAACGAATACCCGCAGACCATTGCAGTGGTGCTGTCGAAACTGAAGCCGGAGCACGCCGCACGCGTGCTGGCGATCCTGCCCGAGGATCTCGCCCTCGACGTGGTCGGCCGCATGCTGAAGATGGAAGCGGTGCAGAAAGAAGTCATCGAGCGCGTCGAGCAGACACTGCGCACCGAATTCATGTCCAACCTGTCGCAGACCCGCCGCCGCGACGCCCACGAGGTGATGGCCGAAATCTTCAACAATTTCGATCGCCAGACCGAGACCCGCTTCATCACCTCACTGGAAGAGGAAAACCGCGAATCCGCCGAGCGCATCAAGGCGCTGATGTTCACCTTCGACGACCTGATCAAGCTCGACTCCGCCTCGGCCCAGACGCTGATGCGCAATGTCGACAAGGACAAGCTCGGCATCGCGCTGAAGAGCGCCAATGAGGAGGTGCGTGCCTTCTTCCTCGGCAACATGTCCTCGCGCGCCGGCAAGATGCTGATGGACGACATGGCCGCGATGGGACCGGTGCGGCTGCGCGATGTCGACGAGGCGCAGGCGCTGCTCGTCAACCTTGCCAAGGACATGGCCGCCAGGGGCGAAATCACGCTGACCAAGAACCGCGCCGACGACGAGCTGGTGTACTGATGGCCGCGCCCGCAAAATTCCTGTTCGACACGGACTTCGCAGCGCCGGACAAGACGCGCGAGCGTGCGGCAACGGCCGCCGAGATCGCGCAGAAGATCGCGGAGGCCGAGGCGCGTGCCTACCGCGCCGGCTACGAGACGGCCCTGCACGAGGCCAGGGTGGAGAGTGACCGCCGCTCGGCGCTGGCGCTGGAAGAGATCGGCATCACCATCCGCGGCATCGCCACGCGTTTCTCCGGCATCGAGGCCAGGATGGAAACCGAGGCGGTCGAAGTCGCGGTTGCAGTCGCGCGCAAGCTGTGCAGCGAACTGATCGTCCGCGAACCGCTCGGCGAGATCATGGCGCTGGTCAGCGACTGCTTCTCGCATCTGGTCGCAACGCCGCATCTCGTCGTCCGCATCAACGACCAGCTCTACGAGGCCGCCCGCGAGAAGATTGAACGGCAGGCAGCCCAAAGCGGCTTCGAGGGCCGGCTGGTGATTCTGGCCGAGCCGGGCATCGCCACCGGCGACTGCCGGATCGAATGGGCCGACGGCGGCGTGGTGCTGGAACGCGCCGCCATCGAAGTGAAGATCAGCGAACTCGTCGGGCGCTATCTGGCGTCCCGCGATCAGGCCGGAACGTAAAGGCCATGAGGACTGAACCATGAGTGACACCGACGCACAGGTACCGCTACCCGATCTCAACGCCGCGGACGCCCCGCCGATCGACGATCTGGCCTACAACGAGGACGAACAGGCCTCGCGCATCGCGGCCGACCTCGAGGCCGTGTTCGACGTACCGGTGCAGGTCTCGGCCGTGCTCGGCCGCTCCAAGATGGACGTCGGCGAATTGTTGAAGCTCGGACCCGGCACCGTGCTCGAACTGGACCGTCGCGTCGGCGAGGCCATCGACATCTACGTCAACAACCGCCTGGTGGCGCGTGGCGAGGTCGTGCTGGTGGAAGACAAGCTCGGTGTGACCATGACGGAAATCATCAAAGCGGAACGCAGTTAACAATTTTGGCGACACGCGCCGCGAACGGCGCGAACAGACGGACAGGAGATAAAAAATGCGGCTTCTCATCGTTGGCACATTGAAGGGCCAGCTCACGACCGCCACCAAGATCGCGATGCAAAACGGGGCCTCGGTGACCCACGCCGAAGCGATCGAACAGGCGATGGCAGTGCTGCGCGGCGGCAAGGGCGCCGACCTGCTGCTGGTCGACGTCGCCCTCGACATCCGCGACCTGGTGATGCGGCTGGAAGCCGAGCACATCCACGTGCCGATCGTGGCCTGCGGCATCTCCAACGACGCCCGCGCCGCGGTGGCTGCGATCCACGCCGGCGCCAAGGAATACATCCCGCTGCCGCCCGATCCCGAACTGATCGCCGCCGTGCTCGCCGCCGTCGCCAATGATTCACGTGACCTGATCTATCGCGACGAAGCCATGGGCAAGGTCGTCAAGCTGGCGCAGCAGATCGCGGGCTCCGACGCCTCCGTGATGATCACCGGCGAATCCGGCACCGGCAAGGAAGTTCTGGCGCGTTATGTCCACTCCCGCTCGGGACGCGCCAAGCGGCCCTTCATTTCGATCAATTGCGCAGCGATCCCCGAGCATCTGCTGGAGTCCGAATTGTTCGGCCACGAGAAGGGCGCCTTCACCGGCGCCGTCGCCCGCCGCATCGGCAAGTTCGAAGAAGCCACCGGCGGCACGCTGCTGCTCGACGAAATCTCCGAGATGGACGTTCGGCTGCAATCCAAGCTGCTGCGCGCGATTCAGGAGCGCGTGATTGACCGCGTCGGCGGCACCAAGCCGGTGCCGGTCGATATCCGCATCATCGCGACCTCGAACCGCAACCTCTCTGATGCCGTGCGCGAAGGCACTTTCCGTGAGGACCTGCTGTTTCGCCTCAACGTCGTCAATCTGAAGATCCCGCCGCTGCGTGACCGTCCGGCCGACATTCTCGAACTGGCGCAGCATTTTGCAAAAAAATACGCCGACGCCAACGGCGTGCCGCTGCGGCCGATTTCCGCCGATGCGCGGCGCGTGCTGACATCGAACCGCTGGCAGGGCAACGTCCGCGAACTGGAGAACACCATCCATCGTTCGGTGCTGATGGCGCAGGGCGACGAGATCGGCGCCGATGCGATCCTGACGCCGGACGGCGACCGCCTCGACCTCGCCAAAACCCCGCCCGCCGTGGCCCACGCCACCTTTGCCGCCGAACAGGTGACGCGGGCACTCGTCGGCCGCACTGTCGCCGATGTCGAACGCGACCTGATCCTGGAGACGCTGAAACACTGCCTGGGCAACCGGACCCATGCCGCCAACATCCTCGGCATCTCGATCCGCACGCTGCGCAACAAGCTGAACGAATATGCCGACGGCGGCATACCGATCACGCCGGCCGGCGCGGGTGAGCATCAGCGGTTTGTCGCGGCGGGGTAGAGCCTCACGCCCCGCCTCCGTCATTGCGAGGAGCGAAAGCGACGAAGCAATCCATCTATCGGTTATGCCGAGGGATGGATTGCTTCGCTACGCTCGCAATGACGTGGAAAGAGCGGAATAGCTCGGCGCATCCGGCTTGCGGAAAATGTGAATGGGATCGCCGGGCTGCAGGTCACGCCCGGTGAAAACCGCATAGGCATACAGCGCGAGATAGGCGATCGCGAGCGCGCCGACGCCGTAAAATACCCAGGTTGCGAGACGCTTCATTTGCCGGGTTTAGATCGGATGCGGCAAAAAAGCCAGCCCAGTACCCCCCGGCGTACCTCCGTCAGAACTTCCGTGCGGACTTCCGCGTCGGCACGCTGACCTCGGCAAGCTTCGCCGCATCCTCGTCCTGATCGATGGCGACATAGCGCCCCTGCCATAGGCCAGCGCCGCGGTGCGTGCTGACACCGCAACATCCAGAACGCGGCCGATGACGATCGCATGCGAATGCCGCTCGACGATGTCCTCGACCTCGCAGTCGATCGCCGCCAGCGCGCCGACCAGCAACGGCACGCTGGAGGCGCGCGTCGTCCATCTGGCGCCGGCAAAGCGATCGGCGCCCTTCAGGCCGCCCTTGCCGGTAAACCGCTCGGCGATGTCGATCTGGTCCGACGTCAAAATGTTGACGCCGAAGAAGCCGTAGCGCTTTACGAGTGGCCAGGAGGACGATTCCCGATTGATACTGACGATCAATGCCGGCGGATCGACCGACAAGGATGACACCGACGTCACTGTCATCCCCAAGATGTCCCTGCCCCTTCCTGCGGTGATGACGCTGACGCCACCCGTCAATTGGCGCATGGCCTTTCGAAAATCGCCGGAGGTAACATCGGTTTCGATCGACACGGAGCGAACAATGGAGTTCATGGGCGCCTCACAGGTCGGAAGTATCTTCCGTGCCTTCCAGAAGATTTTTCAGGATCGCGCCTTCCAGCACAGCGAGCTCAGCCGAACCGCGCTGGCGCGGACGGGGAACATCGACGCTGAAATCCTCGGCGATGCGACCGTCCTCGATGACAAGCACGCGATCGGCCAGGGCCACGGCCTCGGCGACGTCATGCGTCACCAGGATCGCGGTAAAGCCCTGATCGTGCCAGACCCGCTCGAGCAGCCGCTGCATCGAAATGCGCGTTAAGGCATCGAGCGCGCCAAGCGGCTCGTCGAAGGCGAGAACGCGCGGTTGGCTAACCAACGCCCGTGCCAGCGCCACGCGCTGCTTCTGTCCGCCTGACAGGACCGCCGGCCACTGCGACCGCTTGTCGGCGAGACCGACCTCGACCAGTGCGCTCTCGGCGCGGGCCTGCGCGTCCGCCGAGGTCCGCTCACGTCCGAGACCGACTTCGACGTTCGACAGCACCCGTGCCCACGGCAACAGCCGCGGCTCCTGGAACATGACCCGGACGTCTTCTGGTCGCGCGTCTTCGCCAAGGCTGATCGTGCCGGCGGTAATAGTCTCCAGGCCGGCGATCAGCCGCAGCAACGTGCTCTTGCCGCAGCCGCTGCGGCCGACGATCGCAACCGACTGGCCGGCGGGGATATGCAGATCGATGCCGCGCAGCACCTCATTGTCGCCGAAGGATTTGCGCAATCCCCGGAGGGTCAGCGAAAGCCCGCGGGCCTGCGCTTCCGAACCGCGCCGAAGCAACCGCGCCTGTTCGACGAAGTCGGCGCGATCGACCGGCTCTGCGCCGGGAGAAAGAAAACGAAGGGCTTCTTGCATATTATCCTCAATGTTTCTGGAAGGCCGGATGCCAGGACAGCGTCAGCCGCTCCAGCGTACGCGAGGCACTGTCGGCGAGCTTGCCGAGCAAGGCATAGATCAGGATCGACAGCACCACGACATCGATCAGCATGAATTCGCGCGCCTGCATCGCCATGTAGCCGAGGCCCGATGATGCGGCGATGGTTTCGGCCACGATCAGCGTCAACCACATGATGCCGAGCGCGAACCGTACGCCGACGAAGATCGACGGCAAGGCACCCGGGAAGATCACCCGGCGGAACAACTCGCCATCGGTCATGCCGTAGATCCGTCCCATCTCGATCAATTGCGGATCGACGGTGCGGATGCCGTGCAGCGTGTTCAGATAGATCGGGAAGAACACGCCAAGTGCGACCAGGAACAGCTTTGCCGATTCATCGATCCCGAACCACAGGATGACCAGCGGGATCAACGCCAGATGCGGGATGTTGCGCACCATCTGCAGCGTCGTATCGGTCAGCTTGCTGGAGGTCGGCGACAGACCGTTGGCAAGGCCGAGCATGAAGCCGATGCTGCCGCCGATCAAGAATCCGATGCTGGCGCGCCAGAAGCTGACCCAGATGTTGCGGGCGAGTTCGCCTGAGAGCAGGAGCTTCCATCCCGCCAGCGCGACGTCGCTCGGCGCCGGCAGCACGCGTGCGGACACGAAGCCGGTGACGCAGGCAAGCTGCCATATCAGGATGATCGCGAGCGGCACGATCCACGGGATCAGGCCGTCGATCCGCGGCAATTTGGGTGCGCCAACGCGCGGAAGACTGTCGATGAGACTCATGATTGCGATGCCTGTTTCTGCGGGCGGTATTCGTTGCCGATGGTTTCGCCGAACGGCCCGGTGTTGAGGCGGATCGGCGTGACGTTGCTTGGCTGTGCGAGCGACAGCAGCGGGAACACCAGTTCGGCGAAGCGATAGGCTTCCTCCAGATGCGGGTAACCCGACATGATGAAGGTATCGATGCCGATATCCTGATATTCCCTGATCCGAGCCGCGACCGTCTCGGGATCGCCAACCAACGCAGTGCCCGCACCGCCGCGCACCAGGCCGACGCCGGCCCAGAGATTGCGACTGATCTCGAGCTTGTCACGGCGGCCGCCGTGAAGCTGGGCCATGCGCTGCTGGCCGACCGAATCCATCCGCGAGAAGATCTTTTGCGCGGAAGCGACGGTTTCGTCGGTCACGTGCTGGATCAGTTCATCAGCGGCCTTCCAGGCTTCGGCATTGGTTTCGCGCACGATCACATGGAGGCGAATGCCGAAGGAAAGCTTTCGTCCACGTGCGGCTGCAGCGGCCTTCACGCGATTGACCTTTTCGGCGACCTGCGCCGGCGGCTCGCCCCAGGTCAGGTATTTGTCGACGGTATCGACGGCAACGTCGATGCCAGCATCCGATGATCCGCCGAAATAGAGCGGCGGCCGTGGTGACTGCACCGGCTGGAACAGCAACCTGCCGTCCTCGATGCGGATATGCTTGCCCTCGACATTGACGGTCTTGCCCGCCAAAAGGTCGCTATAGACGTTGAGGAACTCGCGGGTCACCTCGTAGCGCTCGTCATGCGAAAGGAAGACGCCGTCGCCCTTGTTCTCGCTCGGGTCGCCGCCGGTCACGACATTGATCAGCAACCGTCCATTCGACACCCGGTCGAGCGTCGCGGTCATGCGGGCTGCGACACTTGGCGATTGCAGACCGGGCCTGACAGCCACGAGATAGCGCAGCCGCTCGGTCCATGGCGCCACGGCCGAGGCTGTCACCCATGAATCCTCGCAGCTTCGCCCGGTCGGCAGCAGCACGCCGAAATAGCCGAGTTGGTCCGCGGCCTGCGCGATCTGGCGCAGGTAATTGAAGTTCACCTCGCGGCCGCCGGTGGTGGTGCCGAGATAACGGCCGTCACCATGCGTCGGCAGGAACCAGAGAATATTGGCGTTGGGTTGCGTGCTCACGATCCGGACCTCCGGGCCACGTCAGAAATCTTGATTTGCTTCGGGATTAGTCCGAGCGAGAAGAACGTATCCGCGACCTGTTGCTGGTCGGCGATCACGCTCTCGGTGATCGGCTTGATTCCGCAGGACTGCCGCTTGAGCGCGACTTCGACGACCGGGACGGAAAGCCCGATCGCAGGCGCGAGTTGCTCGGCGACCGCATGGATGTCGCCCTTGGCCCAGTCGTCGACCTCACTAAGTTGCGTCAGCACGAGATCGACGATCTTCGGGTCGGCCTCCAGGAACTTCTTGGACGAGAAGTAGAACTGGTAGTTCGCGACAATGCCGGTGCCGTCGGCGAGCGTACGCGCGCCGGTGGCGGCCTCGGCGGCGGCCTGGAACGGATCCCAGATCACCCAGGCATCGACCGCGCCGCGCTCGAACGCTGCGCGGGCATCGGCCGGCGCCAGAAACACCGGCTCGATCTCGGAATATTTGACGCCGGCTTTCTCCAGTGCCTTCACCAGCAGATAGTGAACGTTGGAGCCCTTGTTCAGCGCGACCTTTTTGCCTTTGAGGTCCGCGACCGAAGCCAGCTTGCTGTCCTTCGGCACCAGGATCGCCTCGCCCTTCGGCGCCGGCGGCTCATAGGCGACGTACTGGATCGGCGCGCCCGCGGCCTGCGCGAAGATCGGCGGCGCTTCGCCGGTGTTGCCGAAATCGATCGCGCCGACATTGAGCGCTTCGAGCAGCGGCGGGCCGGATGGAAACTCCGTCCACACCACCTTGTAGCCGGCGGCCTTCAGCTTCTCTTCCAGAGTGCCCTTGCTCTTGAGCAGCACCAGCTTGCCGTATTTCTGGAAGCCGATGCGGACCACCTTGTCCTGGCCGTAGGAAGCGCCGACGGTCGCCGCGACCATGCTGACCGACAGCACGGCGCTGGCGATCCAGCGTTGAATCAAACGCGTCATGAGTTACGTCCTTTGTTGGAATTCAGCTTTGGGTATGGCGCCAGACAATGTCGCGCACGGCGATCGGCTTTGGAATCAGGCCGAGCTTGTGGAAGCGATCGGCGACCGCCTGCTGCGTCGTGACAATCTCGTCGGTGACGGGGCCGATCAGGAAAGATGCGCGGTTGGCGGCGACGGTCTGGACCTCGAGCGGCACACCGGTCACCGCGGCGAGCGCGCTCGCGACCTCGGCGCGGTTGGCCTCGGCCCAGCGCGCGGCCTCCGCCAGGCCGTCGATCACCTCGCGGGTTTCCCGCACATGGGTGTTCGCAAAATCGCGGTTGGCGAGGTAGAACGAATTGGTCTTGGCGACTTCATGGGCATTGATGAGGATCCGGCCGTTCTGGCGCTTCTCGCCAATCGCAAAATATGGATCCCAGACCGCCCACGCCTCGATGCTGCCATTGGCGAATGCCGGCCCTGCATCGGGCGGTGTCAGATAAACCGGAGTGATGTCCTCATAGGTCAGCCCGGCTTTCTCCAGCGTGGCGATCACCACGTTGTGCGCGCTGGTACCCTTGGTGAACCCGACGCGCTTGCCCTTCAGGTCGGCGAGGGTGCGAATACCGGAATTGGCGGGAACGAGAATGCCCTGCCCGTTGGTGATCGGCGATCCCGCGACATAGACGATATTGGCGTTGGCAGCCTGCGCGAAGATCGGCGGCGTATCGCCGACCGCGCCGAGATCGACGCTGCCGGTGCTCATGGCTTCCAGCAAGGGCGGGCCTGACGTGAACTCGATCCACTTGATGCCGATCTGCTTGCCGGCGAACCGTTTCTCCAGCACAGCCTGCTGCCGCGCGATCACCAGCACGCCGGTCTTCTGGTAACCGATACGGATTTCCTTAAGGGATGCTTGCGCCTGCGCGCGCGACGATAACGCAGCAATTGCGCCTCCAACCGACAATCCGAGAAACTCCCGACGTCTCATTCCATATCTCCTGACGATCATGCGCGCGTCGTCGCGCGACCATGCGATGTCAGAATGATGGGACCGTCGCTCCAGACTGTCGAGCGCCTGCAGAAAATAACGACGCGCGTTCTGTCATTCGACAAAGACACAATGCATTTATTGTTGGACGAATGATTGCGACGATATTTTTTCCCGCACACGCGATCGGAACCGCATTCAACGCCTCACGGCGCTGTGAATTTGTCTGCCGATCGCTTCGCGCAGCGAAAGTTCGACGACACGATTCACGAGCTAATTGCTGCACAGTATTTAAGCGCCAGCTACACTGCATGCGATTTCGTTTCACGACAATGAATTCGAACGAATGATTCATTGCGACCTCGCAACGCAATTCAGTCAGCCATTTCATTGACTGCGTTTCGGTCGCTCGTAGGCTTCGTGCACCGCTGATTGCGCCCACGCAATGCAGCGGATGAAACGAGAAAGATCAAAAACATGAATGCAACCAAACTTGAATCGCGCGCCCGCGCACGTCTCCGTCGCATCGGCACCACGTTGTTCAGCGCCGCGATGGGCGTGGCGATTACCGCATCGGCGCTGGCCGCGGACACGGTGACGCTCCGCGTCGGCGACCAGAAAGGCGGCAACCGTTCCTTGCTCGAAATCTCAGGCTACGCGAAGGATTTGCCCTACAAGATCGAATGGTCGGAATTTCCTGCTGCTGCGCCGATCCTCGAAGCGCTGAACGCAGGTGCGCTGGATGTCGGCTATACCGGCGATCTCTCGTTCCTGACGGTGTATGCGGCCGGCGCCCCGATCAAGGCCATCGGCGGCATGCGCTCCGATGCCAGGACGCAGGCCATTCTGGTTCGCCAGGATTCGCCGATCAAGACCTCCGCAGACCTCAAGGGCAAGCGTCTGGCCGGAACGCGCGGCGGCTGGGGCCAGTTCCTGATCGATGCGACGCTGGAGAAGGCCGGATACAAAATCGACGACGCGACCTTTGCGCCGCTCGGGCCGGTGGATGCGAAGATCGCGCTGGTCGCCGGCTCGATCGACGCGTGGGCGGTGTGGGAGCCCTACGTGTCCTATGCAACGCTGAAGGACAATGCCCGGGTCGTTGCCAATGGCGAGGGCTTGACACCGACCGTCACCTTCATCGTCGCTTCCGATAGCGCCATCGCCACCAAGCGCGCGGCCGTGCAGGATCTCGTGCAGCGGCTCAACAAGGCGCGACTATGGTCGCTGGATCATCTGCCCGAATACGCCAGGAACACCGCCGAACTCACCAAGCTTCCCGAAGACGTGCTGCTGAGCGCCTACAAGGCGCAACGCACCAGTCCGATCGCGATCGACGAGAACATGGTCAGGGAGGTTCAGGAAGCTTCCGACCGCGCCACCCGCTACGGGATCCTGGCGAAGAAGCTCGACGTCAACAAGGCGGTCGATCGCAGCTTTACGGCGGCTGTAAACTCGAACTGATGGCCCGCGCCACGGGCGCGGCGCGATCCCTCCCATCGCGCCGCGCCTGGCTCGACATCCGCGGAAGCGTTATTCCGCCGCCACCTTCTGCGTCGGCGCGACGTTGATCGCGAGCTTACCGTAACGATCCCTAAACGCTTCAGTATCGATCTCTTCGAGCTGGATCGCCCCGCTCATCACGCCCTTCTTCCACGCGTCATGCTCGGGGTCGTTCTGGAACTCCGGCATCACCTCTTTAGCGAACAGCTCGAGCGACCCGCAGATATGCTCGTGGGTGTTCTTGCCAGCCTGGTTTAGCAGGATCACCTGATCGATATGGGAAGAGCGGAAGCGCCGCAGCTTTTTGCGGATGGTTTCCGGCGATCCGATCAGGCCGCCGCGCAGCGCCGCTTCCTGCGCCTCTGGATTGTCGCGCTTCCACTTGTTGTACTCGTCCCACATGTTGACGGTGCCGGGGTCTGGACGCTGCCGGTTCTGCGAGGTGCCGTAATAGCGCAGTGCGAACTGGAAGAAGGTGGCGCCGTCGGCACGGGCGCGCGCCTCCTCGTCGGTCTTGGCGCACATGAAGAACGACACCAGCGCCATGTTCGGGTTGATCTCGTAGTCCGCGAGCTTCTTCAGCCGCTTGGTGATCGCGTTGTAATAGGCGTGCACCCAGGCATGCGCCGCTTCCGCGCTGACGAACTGGAAGCCGAGCGCGCCAAAGCCGTTCTCGCCGGCGCGCTCGATGGTCGGCAATTGCGAGCAGGCCATCCACAGCGGCGGATGCGGCTTCTGCACGGGTTTTGGCACCACGTTGCGCAGGGGAATGTCGAAATACTTGCCATGATGCTCGGTGCCCACTTTCGTGAACATCGGAAAGATCGCCTGAACCGCTTCCTCGAACACTTCGCGCTTGGTTTCCATGTCGCGGCCGAACGGCGTCAGTTCGGTGATCGACGCGCTTTCGCCCATGCCGAATTCGCAGCGGCCATTGCTCAGGAGATCGAGCACCGCAACCCGTTCCGCAACCCTGGCAGGATGATTGGTGGTGAGCTGGAAGATGCCGTGCCCGAGCCGGATCTTCTTTGTGCGCTGGCTGGCCGCGGCGAGGAACGATTCCGGCGCGGGCGAGTGCGAATATTCCTCGAGGAAATGATGTTCCACCACCCAGGCGTGGTCATAGCCGAGCCGGTCGGCGGTCTCGAGTTGGGTCAGCGCGTTCTGGTAGAGCCGGAGCTCGTCGCCCTCCTCCCATGGGCGCGGCAGTTGCAGCTCATAAAAGATGCCGAATTTCATGACGCCTCCCAAACCGCTTGTTGTTTTCGGTCAGTGTATTCGCCATGCATCCCAAGTCCAGCCTCGACCGCGAAACAGCAATTCCGTGGCGCGGAAGCAGCCTTGCATGGAACGCGCGAATGGTTAGCTTTACGCTTCCGTTGAGTCGCGGCCTTCCGCCCGCTCTTCTCTCCGTCTGGACCCCATGACCACGTTCACGCCGCATCAGGATTCCGCGCTGAAGGCCGTTGCCGACTGGCTGAAGGCCAAGCCCGGCAGGGGCGGCACGCCGCCGGTATTCCGGCTGTTCGGCTATGCCGGCACCGGCAAGACCACGCTCGCGCGCCACATCGCCGAAGGCGTCGATGGCGAGGTGAAGTATGCCGCCTTCACGGGCAAGGCGGCGCTGGTGATGCGCAACAAGGGTTGCGACAACGCCTCCACCATTCACTCGCTGATCTATCGCGCCAAGGAATCCGGCGTCGAGCAGCCGAGCTTCGAACTGTGGGATGACGCGCCCGCGTCCAAGGCAAAACTGATCGTGATCGACGAATGTTCGATGGTCGATGCCGAACTCGGCCGCGACCTGATGTCGTTCGACTGTCCCCTGCTAGTGCTTGGCGACCCCGCGCAATTGCCGCCGATCCAGGGCGGCGGCTTCTTCACGGATTGCGAGCCCGACGCGATGCTGACCGAGGTGCATCGCCAGGCGCAGGACGACCCGATCGTTCGGATGTCGATGGATATCCGCGAGGGCCGCGAACTCGAAATCGGCCGCCATGGCGAGAGCGAAGTGGTGCCGCGCAGCGAACTCGATCCGGACCGCGTGATGAGCGCCGACCAGGTGCTGGTCGGGCGCAACAACACCCGCCGTGCCTACAACATGCGCGTTCGCCAGAAACAGAACATCGAGGATCCCTTTCCGGTGGCCGGCGACAAGCTGGTCTGCCTGCGCAACAACCGCAAGAAGGGCCTGTTCAATGGCGGGCTGTGGCGGGTGAAGTCACGCACCCAGCCGCGGACGAAATCAAAAATCCTGACCATGCGGCTCTCGCCCGACGAGGAATTCGGCCACAAGGTCACCAAGGTCTCGGTGCGCCATGATTGCTTCGAGGGCGGCATCGAGGCAATCCCGTGGGACCAGCGCAAGCCCTATGACGAGTTCGACTACGGCTACGTGCTCACCGTGCACAAGTCGCAGGGCTCGCAATGGGACGACGTGGTGCTGTTCGACGAAAGCTTTGCGTTCCAGGACAGTCGGGCGAGATGGCTCTACACCGGCATCACACGCGCGGCGAAGCGGCTGAGCGTGGTGGTGTAGTCCGAAAGCGGCAGCGTTCCCCGGATGCTGCGCAGCACGAAGTGATGCGCTGCTGATCCGGGGTCCACAAGCGGCCGGCAATAGGTCCCGGCTCTGCGGAGCAGCGTTGCCGGACGATGCTTCGCATCGCCTAGGCTGCACCGCGTCCGGGACGCGAGACCTACTTCCCCGCCACGAAGTAAAAATCCTCGCGCCCCGGCAACGATCCGTAGGTGAATGGCTGCTGCGTGCGATTGGTGGCCTTCCAGACGTCGTCGCGGACGATGTCGAACAGCTTTCGCACCTCGATCTTCGGTTCCTTGATGACGCGCGCGAGCACCGTGGCGAACGGGCTGTTGGCGGAATCGCCATCAAGTGCAGTCTCGCCGTGCTTGGCAGCATAGACCACCATGAAGCCGGCTTCCGGCTCGATGTTGGAGAAACCGCGGTTGACCAGCTTTAGCGCAATCGTCCGCTGCATGGTCTTTTCGAATGGGTTGTCGCGGCAGGCGTCGAGCATCACCAGGCGCAGTTTCCGCGCGCCGGCAACGGATGCGATCACCTGTTCAAGGGCGACCGCCTGCGTCTCCGCGTCGCTGTCGGCCTTCAGCCTGGCATCGACGGGGATCAGATAATTCACGCCGCCGATTTCCATGCCGTGACCGGCATAATAGACGACAGCCCAATCCGCCTTTTCGGCTTCCAGGCCGAATTCGTGCAGGGTGGCGAAGAATTTATCCCGGCTGAGATCGGGCGCCAGCGTCACCGTGGCAAAGCCGAGTTCGCGAAAGGTCGACGCGATCAGTTTGGCGTCGCGCGTCGGATTGGCCAGCGGGGCAGCATTCCTGTAGGCACCGTTGCCGACGATCAGCGCGACCTTGCGCGGCCCCGCTGGTTGTGGCGTCGGCGCGGCCGTGCCGAGCAAGGCTTCCAGCCGCTCCTTGGCGACGGCACGCGCAAGCGTGGTGTCGATGTCCTCGCGCCGCGCCTGCACGGCGTTGGCCGCCAGGCGATAGTCGGCACGTGCGGCGGCGAGGTTGCGGCGTTTCTCGAAAAGCTGCCCGCGGCCGACATAGGCGCGAACGTAGTTCGGATTGATCTTGAGCACCTGGTTGTAATCGTCGAGAGCGGCATCGAGATTGCCCTTGCCGAGATAGGCATTGCCGCGGCTGGTCAGCCCGTAAACATTGTTCGGCGACTTCGCCAACGCCGCATTGCAGTCAACGAGCGCGTCATCGAACCTGCCCATGCCGGTGTAGGTAACGCACCGGTAGGCCGGAACTTGCGGACCGTCGGGATTGACCTTTTGCGCCTCGGCGAAGTCGGCGAGTGAGGCTTCGTACCGCTTCATCAATCCTTGCAGACGGCCCCGATTGTAGTGGTGCAGGTATCGGCTCTGATCATTGAAGATGTATTTGACCGCCAGGTTGAACTCATCGAGCGCGCGCTGCAGCTCTCCCCTGCGCATGAAGATCAGGCCGCGGTTGTTGTAGGCACTGCCGTAAGTCGGACGCAACTGCAGGCACAGATCATAGTCGGCAAGCGCACGCTCGTCGTCGCCCCTGTAGCTGTAGGCGATGCCGCGCGCGTTGATGACGTTGATATTCTGGGGCGCGATCTCGTGGGAGGCGGTGAACGCCGCGATCGCGCTATCGTAATCGCGCTTCTTCACCAGGGAGTCGCCGCGAAACCAAAGCGCGGCAGCCCGGGAGGGGCCGGTGATTTTCTCGTCGGCGATCACGCTCTCGCAGGCCGCCAGGCGTGCTGTGGGTTCCGCTGTGGAATTTCGGCAGGTTTCGACGTCGCCGGCGGCCCGCGCGGGGCCGGCGGTGGCAAGCATGAGGAGACCCAACAACAAGGCCTGCAACATCGGCGGAACGCTCCGGCACACGGATTTTGGTCGCGGCGCGCGACCGGCGGTTCATTGTGGAAAGACAGGCCCGCACCGGTCAAGCGTGACCGATCGCCCCTCCTTACGGCCTTGCGCGGGCGCAGCTTTATTCACGAACTCGTGTGGCGCGGGCCGTAACAATCCGCGGCCAGGGCCGTATCTTGGGCATCGGAGAGAGTTGAGCCGATTGCGAAACGCCGATCCCGCTCTAGACTGCCCCCAACCATTGCCGAAAGAGGAAACCATGTCCCCTCGCCATCTCAGCCGCCTGTCGCTGTGCGCTGCCGCCATCGGCGCGCTGGCCATCGCCGCTGTTACCATCAGCCCCTCGCGCGCCTCGTCGGAAGCCGTCATCATTCCGCCGCCCGCCGTCGACGTTCAGGCCGCTGACGGCATCCAGACCGCCGTGATCGCCGGCGGCTGTTTCTGGGGCGTGCAGGGCGTGTACCAGCACACCGCCGGCGTGCTCAACGCGGTGTCCGGCTATTCCGGCGGCAGCAAGATGACCGCGAACTACACCATGATCGGCACCGGCACGACGGGACACGCCGAGGCGGTCGAGATCAAATACGATCCGAAGAAAATCAGCTACGGCAAGATCCTGCAGATCTTTTTCTCCGTCGTGCACGATCCGACGCAATTGAACCGCCAGGGCCCGGACACCGGCACGCAATATCGCTCGGCGATCTTCACTGCCAATGACGAGCAGAAGAAGGTGGCGGAGGCCTATATCGCCCAGCTCAACGCCGCCAAGGTCTACAAGAAGCCGATCGTGACCAAGGTCGGCCCGCTGCAGGCGTTCTACGCGGCGGAGGACTATCACCAGGACTACCTGACGCTGCACCCGAACCAGCCCTATATTGTCTTCAACGACATCCCGAAGGTCGAGAACCTGAAGAAGATCTTCGCGGAGAACTATATCGAGAAACCGACGCTGGTGAGCAAGGCGAAGGCCACCAATTAAGGAGGATAGATGTCCGACACCAAAACATCCGGCAAGGTCGTCAAGAGCGAGGCCGAGTGGCGCAAGGAGCTGTCGCCGATGCAGTACGCCGTGCTGCGCGAAAAGGCGACCGAGCGGCCGTTCTCCGGCGAATATGAGCACGAGCACCGCAACGGCACCTATACCTGCGCCGGCTGCGGCCAGACGCTGTTCGAATCCGATGCCAAGTTCGACTCCGGCTGCGGCTGGCCTAGCTTCACCGCACCTGCCGTGGACAGCCATGTCGACGAGGAGCGCGATGCCAGCCACGGCATGATCCGCACTGAAGTCTTGTGCTCGAAATGCAACGGCCATCTCGGCCACGTCTTCCCCGATGGCCCCGGCCCGACCGGCCTGCGCTACTGCATCAACTCGGCGGCCTTGAAGCTGCAGCCGAAATAGTTCGAGTAACACTCGAACCTGTCTTTTCCCCCGCGCGACCAAGAGCTCGCGCGGGGCTTTTATTTGGTGGGACGCTTCCCGGCCTGCCCGGCGCGCAAGCAAGGATGAATTTCGACATGCACATTTCCGAACGTCTGCTGCTTGGTCTAGGGCTTGCCATCCTCATCATGGAGAGCGTTGTGATCCAGCCTGCCTTTGCCGCCGAAAAGGTCTCCCTGTTCAAGGTCATCACCGCCAAGGACGAGATCGTGATCGGGATCAGCGAGGGCGATCTTGCCCAGATGGAAGGCCAGAACGCCGGCGGCATCGCCAAAATGCTGGTCGCCAAGGGCTCGATGAGCGCGTGGCAATACGCAGTGCGCAAGTCCGCCGGCGGCGATCTCGAGCAGGCGCCGCTGCACAAGATCGGCCTCATCGCCACCGAGTCCCTTCGGGTCGAGCCCTATGCAACGCCGTTGAAAGTGCTGCCGATCGACGAGATGAGGAAATAGCGATTCCGTCATTGCGAGGAACGAAGCGACGAAGCAATCCATTCTTTCTTTCCGCGGTGGGATGGATTGCTTCGCTTCGCTCGCAATGACGACCGGGCGGCAATCGTGCCGCCCGACTACTTCTCCTCTTCGGCGGAGCGACCACGGACTCGCGGCGCGAAATATGCTTTGATCCGGGCCGCGGGCGCTTTTTTGGGAGGCGCCCCGCGGTGCTTCGGGGAGCGCGCGATGTCGCTTGGAACGATACTCATCATTATCTTGATCGTATTCCTCCTAGGCGGCTTCTCCGGCCGTTTCCGGGGCTATGGCTATGGCTACGGCCATTCCGGCATGGGCCTCGCCGGCGTGATTTTAATCGTGCTCCTGATCCTGCTGCTGCTCGGCAAGATTTGAGCCATTAAGTCATTGAAAAAACTTGAATAAATTTTTGTTCCCGGCAGCCATGCGTAGATTCATCATCACCCCCGAAGTCGGGCATCAGGGGTCGCATTTTTGTCAAAGAAGCTTATATTGGGGCCTGAAATGACATGCACGGCGAGGCCCGCCATAGTGGCCCACCGTCATCCAATCCCCACGCAAGAGCCGAAAAAGATTGAGGTCATCGTCCATGCGTCCATTCAGCTACAACACCGCCGCCGAACTGTTTCCCGCCGCGATCCGCAAGAAGAAGCGGGCCGGGTTTGCCTATCGGCGTTTTGGCACCGCGGCGGAAGCGGTTCGCTTCGCGATCGAGGAGCTACCGGCGGACTCGCTGAATGGCGCTTATCTGCAGGTCGAGGAAGCCCGCTTCGATCAGAGCGGCATCCGCTCGCTCTATGAAAGCGAAGCCTTCCCGCTGCCGCGCCGTCCGCGTGCGCCCGCCAGCGCCGAAGACAAGGCCGACGCGGCCTAAGATTCCGCGATCGATAATGGACATGCCCTCGGACATCTCCGAGGGCATGTTTTTTAGCGACATGTTTTCCATCGTCATGCGTTAACGCGGCTGCCGGTCGAGCCAGCGCTTGAGCATGCGCACGTTGCGAACGTTGGCGCGGAACATGACGTCGAAGGCGTCGCCCGCGACCGGCACCAGGCCGACCACGCCGTCAACCGCGACATTGGCGAGCATCCGCGCCGTGATGTGCCATGGCGCTCCGAGCGCGCGCGCCTCTCGCACCACCCACAACGAAATCGCCGTCGTGATGATGTCGCCGACCACGGGGATCAGCCCGATCAGCCCGTCGATGCCGTAGCGAAACTTGGTGCCCGGCACGATGAAGGCGACATCAAGCAGTTTGGCGATGGCATCGAGCCGCGCCAGTCGCTGCTCGCGCGTCAGATCGCCGAACGGATTGGCGGCGGAATGACCGAAATCGAACCGCAATCCCTCGAACTGCGTGTGCAGGTTCGCCTCGGGGACTTCGCGCCCTTCCTGGTCGATCACCGGGCCGCGCCCGGACGCGCGCGTCCGGGAAGACTGCCCGGAACGTGAACGCGGCGGCGTATAGATATCGTCGTTTGACATGGTCATCACATGGTAACGCGAATGCGAGCCGCAAGTTGCGTCAAATTATCGCTTTCGCTCTCGATGCAATTGATTTTGACGCGTTTTCTTCACACGAACCGGTTTCCACCACGGATCAAGTCCGCGGGCATGCTTCGCTTGAAACGCTTCACCTGCCCCGCGCCGCCGTCGGCGTCAGGCCGAAGCGGCGGCGGAAGCAGCGGTTGAGATAGGACAGATCGTTGAAGCCGCATTCGAAGGCTATGTCGCTGATACGCCGCTCGCCTGCCCGCGCGGCTGGTACCACCGCCCCTTCAGCCGCTGCCGCGCCAATGGGACCTGACGCGCGATCGGCAACCCGCTGCCCCGACCCCCGGGGTTTACCGGATAGATCGGCCGCGAAAATAATCTAGAGTGCAAGCCTCCACCATGGTTGAAGCGGGCTCGGGGCTTTTTTTCACGTAAGCGTATTGCAACCACATGCGCATGAGCGGCGGGCCGAAAGGTCCGCCGCTTTTGTTGCGTGGTCGGCTGATCCAGGCGGAACGTCGTCCCTGCCTAGTGCGCAATCGTGCACGGGCGCAGGGACCCATACTCCGCGGCTGTCGCTATTGGAAAAGACAGACAACAGCGACTTCACAAGGTAATTGCGGCCGGTGCTTGTGGGTCCCTGCGAACGCGCTAGCTGATTCACACATCTTTGAGGGTTTCCCACGCGGAGGCGACGCCCAAGAAGTATTGGAGGCCATGCCTGATGGTGATGGGGCCGGGTTTGGTGCG
>NZ_JADPJL010000077.1 GCF_023073415.1 Bradyrhizobium sp. 190
TTCCTGGGCTTCAGATGCGTCCGCTATCGCTTCGTGCCCCGCCCTTCGAGCGCCCAATGGCCTGAAGGCGCCGGTGACTGTTGACGAGATCCTCGACGCACTTTGCGAATTCGACGGCAAGCCCCGGAATCCGCCGGGAGGCAAACCCGTTCGGTTGCGGTCCACCGAGCGTGCGCGTGCGGCTAGAGCGGAATTGTTGCCTAATGCCAAATCCCACCGTGAGGCGCATGAACACCACGGATCAGGACACGGTATTGCAAGGTATGGAAGATGCCAGGCGCATCTTCGGAGAATATATCGCGCCAGGCCCACATGATGCCACGCGTACAGTGCACCGGCTCATCGCCGTACTCGATAAAGATGAGGTTGTCCACGCTCTCGATCGAATGAACCGGAGACGAAGCCTTCGCCTTGTGGAATAGAGGCGCGCGCTCGGGGTGAGGAAGGCCCGACACGACACTTCCGAAGCGCCGGAGGCCGCCATTGCAGGTCGTACCCCGGCGCCACGGGTTGGCTTTTCGCCGGACCGGACCATCTCCGTGGGTGGTCCCCGAGCCTCTTGACAGGTTGCCGCCCGTGCCTAATTTTTTCGCCGGGCCGGCACCTTCCCCATGACATTCAGTATTCCGAAGGCTCCCGAAAAGCAGCCAACAGCTCACGTGGCCGTCTCGGCTTCGCCAGGAACGGACCTGTAACCGGTCGCGTTCATGCAGGGCGTCACGCCCTGGCTTAGCGCATTGGAGTGGCGGCCCCCCAGTGTTCTGCTCCCAGGACTGGGGCCGTTTTCACAAGAAGCGCGAAATCCTCAAGAGCTACTCAAGCATTCCTAGGAACGAATCCAAGCCTCACGGCGTATGAATCGCGTGGCGCCTTAATAGACGCCATTGCGGCTCCAGCTCTTTGCGGCGTCGGGAGCGCCGACAAGGAAGGCAAGGCGCCTACGAACGCTGAAGCAACCATTGCGAACACCGGGACTTGGTTTCTTTTCCGGAGGCAATGATGTCGAACTTCGTGGCCCTCATTGTGGAGGACGATCCGTTCCAGCGGGAGCGCCTGGCTGACCTTCTGAAAAGCGAGGGGCTTGAGGTGGTGGAGTGTGCCAATGGAGAGGTCGCGGAACTTGTACTAGCTACAACAGGCACTGAACTCCGGGCGCTGGTGACCGACATACAGCTTGGTGGAAGGATGTCCGGCGTCGAACTTGCGCGGTATGCCAAGCGCAAATTCCCGGACCTCAACGTCGTGATGGTCTCCGGACACAGCGCGCCCTCCGTCCCGCACGACACCAACTTTTTAATGAAGCCTTATGAGCCACGGCAGCTATTGGACGCGGTGCTGAGGTGAGCGTCGTCGGGGCTTTGTAACGTGGCCAAGTAAATATTTGAGGCCTTCGACGGCCAAGTTGTGCTCGTCTCCGACCTTTTCTTCCAAGAAATTGGAGACCTTCTGCCGGGCTTCGGCCTCCTGCTCCGGTGTGAGATTGACCATCATGCCATAGGTTTGCATCACACGATCGATGGCAGCTTGCATAGAGGTTCGCCTCCGTTGTTCCGGATCATGGAACTCCCGATTGTCAAAGGGAGTTCCGAGGCCCAGTTCCTTTACGACGAACGTCGAACGAACCCATAGAGAACGTCTTAACTGCGGCCGGTTTCTTCTCCGGGCTCGGCCGCCGTCCGGAAGAACTTGGGCCGGCCGAAACCGAAAAGTTCCCTGTAGGGAACGAAATAAACCTATGGCCCCCGCACTTGGCGGGGCGCAAAATATTCCCCGTCACCGTACGATCCTTTGGATGGAGCAGCGCCATGCAGCGACGCCGTTTCAAACACGTGATGTCCTTTCCCGATGACCTCGCCCAAGAGGCCCAACACTTACGCGCGGAAGCTGAGAAACTCCCGCCCGGCACGGAGCGGCATGACCTCGAACGTAAGGCCCGGCAGGCGGAGACCGCCGGACATATCGACGAATGGCTGGAGTCGCCCGGTTTGCGACCCCCGGAATGACGAGTGCAAGGTGCGTAGCGTCGCGGAATATTTTGAGAAGGCGGCCGAATTCGAAGCACTGGCTGCGGAAGCGTCGAACGAAACGCTGAAGAAGAGGTACAATGATATCGCCGCCTGTTACCGGCTGTTGGCAAAGGACCGAGAATGGCTAATCGGCACCGGCGCAATTGAAGGCGAGCACGCTTGACTCCTGGCCAAGGAAATCTTGGCCGGGAATTACTTGCCGGGTTTCAACGATTTTGCGGTCTCCAAATGTTTCTGCAACGTATCGATCTGGCCTGAAGCATATTCTCCGGCAGCATCCTTGATCTTGGACGCCTTCTTGTACTCGGCGATATCTTTTTGATGGTCTGCGACCATGTGCGTTGCAAACATTTTGTCAAAGCCTACGCCGGACATTTTCGACATCTTATCGAAGTCGGCTTTTTGCTTCGCATTAGGTCCGGTTGGTGGGTTCATCCCCAAGTCCTTGGCAGCATCCAAAGCCTTCTGGTTGGCGGCGGCGTGGTCTGTGGAAAGCATTTTGCCATACGACTTGACGCCATCGCTCTGGCCATTCTTCTGCGCAAGGTCTCCCATGATGACTTCAGCGAAATTGCCCTCGATGGCCTTCTTGAGGAATGCTTCACTGGGCTTGTCTTTCGCAGATGCGCTGGCAATCGAGATTGCCATCAGGGTTGCTGTCCCGAGCCACAAAATTATTCTATTCACGGCGTTCTCCTATTGGACGGTCTATCCTTAAACACGCCACCAGTCGGAGCGGTTCCAATGGACACATGCGCCTGCGTAGTCTTCCGTTTAACGAGCGCCCGCCCGCAGCCGCGCAGACCTAGGGTTCGCCCAGCACGATCGGAAAGCGTCGCGTTCTAACCCCCTTTTCGAAGGGGAAAGTTAGGAACCTCCCCCCTCGCGGTGGTTTGTCAGCCACCTCAGCCGATGGAGCCTGCCATGACGGTAAGACCGATTCTCTTCACAAGCTTCGCAGCTTTACTAATTAGCACAGGGATTTCGCTGGCGGGGCCGTGCAACACGACTGCAGACAAAGACGCGGGGTCGGGCCCGACGCCCGGCAACACGGCTCAAGCAACCACGGGCACCGCCAGCCCCAACGCGCGCAGTGGCGAACACCCGCCCACGGCGACGATGAATCAGGCGGCCGGCAATACGGCAGCATCGAGTCAAGATGCGCAGCGCCAGATGCAGGGCCAGCCCACCGCTGCCCAAGAAGCCCAGGGTGCCAAGGCAAAGTCAGGCAACGATTGCTGAAATTCTCACAGAGAAAGGGTCCCAGCGGCGGCCGAGACCCTTTCAAGGGGTTGTGTCGCACCGGGGGAAGCGCGACATCATCTCATCCTCACCCACACCAACGACGAGGTGCGCGCGCTGAACGAGGCGGCGCGCGAACGAATGCGGAGTGGCGGCAATCTGGGCGATGAGGTGCACCTGACGGTCGAGCGCGGCGAGCGCCACTTCGCCTCCGGAGACCGCGTCATGTTCCTGCAAAATGAACGCAGCCTTGGCGTGAAGAACGGCACGCTGGGAATCATCGAACAGGTCAGCGCGCAATCCATGACCGTGGAGATCGACGACGGCCGATCCGTTCGCTTCGACCTCAAGGATTATAATCGGATCGACCATGGTTATGCCGCAACCATCCACAAGGCCCAGGGCATGACGGTAGACCGCACCCATGTGCTGGCGACGCCGGGCATGGACGCCTATGGCACCTATGTCGCCCTGTCGCGGCACCGCGACGGCGTGGGACCTGCATTATGGCGGCGACGATTTTGCCAGTCAGGACCGACTTGTCCGCACCCTGTCGCGCGACCGGGCCAAGGACATGGCATCGGACTACGAACGCGGCGATCCGGCACAGAGCTTTGCCGAGCGGCGTGGGATCACCTTCCGCGAGCGTGTGGCCGGGATTGTGCGCAAGGTGGTGCCCCGAGAGGGTGCGCAACATGTTCGATGGCCTGCGCCCGTCTGCCGAAGCTGTGCCTGGCACAGGCGGCGCGCGGAGGCCGCAACGGAAAGCGCCGGCAAGGAAGGCGGTGGAAGACCCGGAAGCGGCGATGCGTAAGGCCCGCACCAAGGCTCTCATCCGTCACGCCCGAGCCGTGAATGCGATCTTCGATATGCAGGACCAGAGCGGCAAGGCCAGCCCGGAGCAGGTGAAGGAATTGCAGCAGGCCCGCAAGCTCTTCGAGGAGGTGCGGCCCTATGGCTCGCACGACGCCGAAGCGGCCTACAAGACAAACCCGGAACTCGCCCTTGAGGCCGCTTCGGGCAACTCCGCCCGCGCCGTCCGCGCGCTCCAGCTCGAAACCGAACTGCGCACCGATCCGAACCGCCGCGCCGACCGTTTCGTGGAACGCTGGCAGAAGCTCGACCACACCAGCCAGCGTCAGTATCAGGCGGGCGACATCGCCGGCTACAAGGCGGCGCGCTCGGCGATGGGCGACATGGCAAAAGCCTCGAACGCGATCCGCAACTGGAATCTATCCTCGCCGACCGCAAGAAAGACCTCGGCATAGCGTTCGAATCGGGCCGCCGGCTCGGCCAGGAATTGGCCTTCACTCACGGCATCGCCATCGTCAGAGGCCGGGGAATCGGAATTTGATCCATCCAGCTGCCGCCGTCTCTACGCCACACCACGACGAGTGGAACACCCCTCTTGCCCACCTGCAACTGCTTGTCCTGTCTGGTCTCAGCAGCCGTCAGAAACAGCCAGCAGGAGACAGCGCGGCCATGCGCGAACCAGAGCGTATCATCCGCTTGAGGACCGTTCTTTCCCGGACCGGGCTGTCCCGGTCCACCATCTACCGCAAGATCGCCGAGGGCACATTCCCGTCGCAGATTAAGATCAGCGTCAACGGGAGCGGCTGGCATGAATCCGACATCAACCGCTGGATTGCCGATCCCGTCGCATGGCGCCCGAAGCACGAGCTCGATGCGGCCAGATGACGTCAGCGGTCGGCTTGCTGCCGGCGACAGTGAACCGGACCGGCGTCAGGCCGTAAAGGCTGACGCTATCGCGCCCCCGCTTCGCGGCTTCGGCCTTGACGGCCTGACGCCGTCCCGGTTTGAGCTCTCCAAGCAGACAAAGGCGGATTGGGAGCGGTCGCGCTTCCAATCCAGAACGGAGAGGCAGCGGGCGGAGCTCGACGGTAAAAAATTTCCCCAGACTAAACCCCAGACTAAACGCAAATTTTAGTCTGGGCGCATTTTAGGCCGTTCTGAAAACCGACGACATGTGAAGAAGATAGATGGCGCGCCCGAAGAGATTCGAACTCCTGACCCCCAGATTCGTAGTTTAAAGGTCCGAAAGGTGAAACCGAACAGCATCGGTCGCGCCTTGCACTCTAACTCCAGATTCGATTTGCTACGCACCGCACCAGTTTCGCGCCAGAAACCACCGCAACGAAGCGCGACGAACGCACCAAAAATTCAAGAAAATCAACGGTAGCAATCTTTATCCTACCGCTCATAACGGTCTGGTTGCAGGTTCGCATAAAGCGGGCGCGCGAATGCGCGACGCGACAGCGCCGCTTGCATCCTATTTGCGCTCCAAATTAGCCGAATTCCCTACGGTCTGGTGCGTGCACTTTTCACCTTCGTTCTTGTCTGCTCCCATCTTCCATCGACTTTGGTCAAAGGAGGGAAGCGTGACGCGGAGTTGCGGAGTTATGCATTTGGGCCTGCCGAATAGTCCACAGAGGCTGGTGCCGCCCTATTCTTCGATCGAGATTGCGATGGCGATAGGCGTCTCACTCGATACTTTCTATCGCACGCGCCAAATCCGGCACGAGCGCGACGGCCTGCCAGCGCCGATCAGCGAACGCGGGCCGCTCAAATGGGAACGTACTAGCTTCGACGCCTGGCTGACTCGGAATCATCCCATGCGCCCGAAGACGATCGCTAATGACACATTCGCGCCACCGCCGGCAGAAAGCGATGAAGAACATCGCGAGCGGCTGCGAACGGCCTATGGGCATCTTGGCGCTTGACATTCAAGATCGTGCTAGATTCCAATAGGTGCCTTCACTTTCTTCGGCACCGAGGCTTTCTATGGCCGATCCGAAATTTCCCTATGTGAAGTGGCGTGACGGTCGTCCGCGCTCATCACATGGCGCTTACGCCAGGGCGCTCGGCTTTGTCGACGCTGACCTGCGCCATCCTCCCCACGATGAAAAGGGCCGCCCGGTCGGCGCGTGGTTCAACCTTAAAGAGGCCTCCGATTTTTCCGACAAACGAAGATCGGAAATCGAGGCGGCACGGCGCGCTGGCAAACTGCTCAAAAAGATTACTGTACGGAAGCGTACCACGATTGAGGATCTTCTGGACGACTGGAGCAAATCGGCTGAGTTCAAGGCATTGTCGGCCGCCTCGCAATCGTCCTATTGCAAGTGCATCTCCGCCGTCCTCTATCGGCCGCAAACGCGCGAGGCTGCTGCGAAGATGCGTGCCGATATCCGCGCAGCCAGAATGCTGAGCGTGGCCGAGCCCGCGCGCGAACTCGAGGCGATGGCGACCGCGACGCCATCATCGATCGGCAAGCCGGAACTCCGAGCGTTCTACAACTATGCTAAATCGGTACGCGGCCATCATATGGCGCTGGCGATGATCGCGACGCTGTCAGCGGCATTCACTTGGGGCCAGGAAAGCATCCTGTGGCGCCTCGGACCCAACCCGCGAGAGGGCATGGAGTTCGATCATCCGGACGGCCGCATCGTGCTGGTCGCGATGCAGGAATTTTCCGCGTGGGTCGCCGCAGCCGATGCGATCGAACGGGCCTCGATAGGCGACAGCTTCTATCTCGCGCTATTCACCGGGCAGCGCCAGACCGACCGTTTGATTATGCGCGACGAGAGCAACGTTGCGGGACGGCATGCGTTCCGGCAAAGCAAGACTGGTGAACTCGTCGACATCAAGGAGGCGCCACAACTTAGCGCACGACTAATCGCTTCGCGCGCGCGCATAAAAGCGCTTAAGCTGCGGCTTCAACTTGAGACGGTGCCGCTCGAACTCGTCGTCAACGAAGACAATGGCGAGCCTTATGACGAGAGCACCTATCGCCATTGGGTATCGACCGCGCGCGCCGTTGCCGTGTTCGGCTTTCTCGCGCGCGATACCGCGCGCCAGGCAATCGTCCGCGCTGAGCGATTGACCACCGAACTGATCAGAACTGTCGACGGGCTGTTCGCGTCTTTCCCGCTCAGTGAAGAGAACAAGGCGCAGCGCGCTCGCACAGTTGATCAGCGCGCGCGTATGCTGGCGGAATGGCAGGAGGCGCAGGCGGCGCGCGACAGCAATCGCGATGACGGAGCATGGCGCCTGAAGCCGTGCCCGTCGCTGATGTTCGTCAATGGCGCCGGCGAACTTGACCAAAAACGCGACCAGGACCTGCGCGATACCTGTGTCATGTTGCTCGATCGGGCCGGCTGCGACCTGTTGACGATCTGCGACATCACCGGGCACTCGTACCGAAGCGCGCAGACCATCGTGAAGCACTACCGCGCCCGCAATGCCGATCGCGCCGATGCCGGCATCGACCGGCTCGAATTGCAGGTACGCAAGGAAGGGATGAAGGGCTGATCGCCGACCGGCCGAATGTTCTTCGGCGGCCGCTTGCAGCCGTGCGAAGATGCTGCGGTGCTTGACGTAGCAATATTCGGGATCCTCGGTGATGACGAACGCCATCTCGTCGATCGCCCACGCACCTGGTCCAAGAGACGCGACGGCGCATCGCCCCGCTTCTTTCTTCACAGCTTCGACAAGAACGTTAAGAGAACTCCGTCAAATCGTCGTACGGCGTGCGACGTGCGATCACAAAAAGCGTCGCACGTTCCCGTTTTGGTCAGCGTGAGTTTTGGGAAAAGCGCTGATTTCTCATCGAGATGGCTTGGTGGGCGCACCAGGGCTCGAACCTGGGACCCGCTGATTAAGAGTCAGCTGCTCTACCAACTGAGCTATGCGCCCGGAACTTGGTCCGGAAAGCCCTCGCAAGAGGGCGTCGTTTAGCAAAGCGACCCCGGGATGTCCAGCAAGCCGGAGCGAGTTTTCCCGGGCTTTGGCTGACAGCCGGAATGGCGAAAAGCCGCTGGATTTCAGCGGCTTCTGCCGGTGTCCGGGCCGGGCCCGGAGATCGGGCGCGTCAGAGCCGCTCGGGGCCGCCCCGGTTCGGCCCGTCATCCCGGTCATTCCGGTTGCGGTCGTAGCCGCGATGGCGGTCAAAATCGCGGTCCCCGCCCATTCCATGGTCGTGGTGCCAGCCTCCCCGGCCGCCGAACCGACGGTCCATACGGGTCAGGACGGCAAGCCGGCGCTTCTGGCCGTCATCCAGCGTCTTGTAGAGCGGGTCGGCCGCATCGGCGATCTTCTTCATGGCGGCTGCCGTAGTCGCCATGTTGTCGGCGCGGTCGCGCAGGCGCGTCACCGGATCGTCCGGCTTCTGGCTGGAATCGTCCCGCGAGGAATTCATCCGCGCATTGGCGCGATCAATCCGCAGCTTGGCGAGCTCCCGTACCGCGGCCTCGACCGGCGGCCACAATTTTTCCTGGTCAGCCGTCAACTTGAGGCCGGCATGGACGGCCGCGATCCGCGCGTCGGCATAGGCCGCCCTGTCCTCCGGATTCATCCGCGAATGGCCGTAGCCCCAATGACGGTGCTGGGCATATACGGCGGTCGAACCGGCGATGGCAAGGACCGCAACGGCTGCGATGGCGAACTTCCTCATGCGAACCTCCTGTAAAAGGTTGCCTGAAGATGGGCCCGCGCCAATCGGTAATCAACTTAACGATCGGAAAGCGAGGCCTCCTTACCAAGATGTAATGTCGATCAATTCGATCCATCGCAATGCAGAAAAGCTAGAGCATCCCGAGCAATCGCGGCAGCCACAGCGACAATTCCGGGATGTAGGTGATCAGGCCGAGGAAGACCAGCAGCGTGGCCAGCCACGGCAGCACCGCAATCGACAATTCGGTGATGCCCATCTTGGCGATACCGGAGGCGACATAGAGATTTAGTCCGACCGGCGGATGGCACATGCCGATCTCCATGTTGACCACGATGATGATGCCGAAATGCACCGGATGGATTCCGAGCTTGACCGCGATCGGATAGAGGATCGGCGCCATGATCAGAACGATCGAGGACGGTTCCATCACGTTGCCGGCCAGCAGCAGCAGCAGGTTCACCACCAGCAGGAAGGTGATCCAGTTGATACCGCTGCCGGTGATCCAGTTGGACATCGCCTGCGGAATCTGCTCGCTCGTCATCAGGAACGAGAACAACACCGCGTTGGTGACGATGTAGAGGATCATCGCGCTCATGTTCGCGGAGACGAGCAGGACCTTTGGCACGTCCTTCCACTTCAGGTCCTTGTAGATGAACATCTCGATCAGGAAGGCGTAGACCGCGCTCATCGCGGCGGCTTCCGTCGGCGTGAACCAGCCGGCATAGATGCCGCCCAGCACCACGACGATGAGGGAAACTCCCCAGGCCGATTCCGTGAAGGCTTTGAAGGCCTCTCCCCACGATGCTTTCTCGACCCGTGGGATGTTGTTCTTCCACGCGCGATACCACGTGGTCGAGGACAGCATGATTGCCAGGATCACGCCCGGCACCATCCCGGCCATGAACAACTGCCCGACCGAGGCGGAGCCGACCTTCTCGCCGTTCGGGCCGAGGTAAACGGCGCCGCTGGTTGCGACCGAATAGATCACCATGATGATCGACGGCGGAATCAGATTGCCGAGCGCCCCGCCGGTGACGATCACGCCGGCGGCAAAGCGCCGGGGGTAGCCGACCGCCAACATGGCGGGCAGCATGATTGAGCCGATGGCAACCACCGTCGCGGGCGACGATCCCGATACGGCCGAAAACAGCGCCGCCGACATGGTGGCAGCAATGCCGAGGCCGCCGGGCCAATGGCCGATCATGGTCCGCGCGAACGCGATCATTCTTCGCGCGACACCGCCATGGGTGAGAAAATTTCCGGCGAGGATGAAGAACGGGATCGCCATGATCTCGAACTTCTCGATGCCGGTGAACAGTTTTAGCGCCACCGATTCGATCGGCACCGACGTGAAGAAGAACAGGAACGTCAGCACGGTGAGGCCGAGCGAAATCGAGATCGGCATGCCCGTCAGCATCAGCGCGACGAGCAGCCCGAAGATCATCGCGGCGGTCATCGGGCGATTCCCCCGGCGCCGACCCCGGGCGCGTCGACTTCGACGCCCTCAACCTGGGTTTCGTCGTGATGCGGCAGATGGCCGGTCTGCCAGAAATTCCAGGCAACCTGCAGGAAGCGGAAGCACATCAAATAGGAGCCGAGCGGGACACAGAGATAGATGATCCATATCGGCAGTTCGAGGTCGGGCGAGACCTGGTCGGTGTAGTAAAGTCCATGGACGAACTTTGCGCCCATCGTTCCCACCACCGCGGTAAACAGCGCGCCGCACAAGAGGCCGAACAGCACCGTGCCCTTGCGCACCGGCGGATTGAGCTTGTTCACCAGCACGTCGACGCCGACATGGATGCCGGTGCGCACGCCGTAGGCGGCGCCGAACTTCGCCATCCACACGAACATGTAGATGCAAACCTCCTGCGCCCAGGCCAGATTGATCGGAAACAGGATGTCGTAGAGGAAGGGAACGCCGACCAGATAGCGATGCATCACCGCGACGAAGATGATCAGAGTAGCGGCCGCGATCAGCACCGTGATCAGCACTTCCTCAAGCCGGTCGAGGATGCGAAGCAGTATCAATGTTCCCCCTTCAGGCCGGGCCTCGAACAGCCCTCACCTTCCCTATCCTGCACGGCTCGCGCCGCTCGCCCCAAAAATGCGAAGGGCTTCCGTGCCGTGACACGGAAGCCCGATCAACATCGACCTAGTTGGTCGCGCCCCTCGTCTCTTTCAGGAATTCGTCGATCAGCGGCTGGCCGACGCGCTTTGCGACATCCTGGTAAACCGACTCGAGCGCCTTGCGCATCGCCGCATCCTGCTCGGGCGTCAGTGTCACGATCTCGCTCTTGCCGGTCTTCTTAATCTCGGCGAGCGCGTCTTCATTTTCCTTGGCCGACTGGCTGTTGCCATATTCGGTGGCTTCCTTCATGGCCTTGTCGCAGGCGGCGCGAATGTCCGCCGGCAGGTCGTCCCAGAACTTCTTGTTCACGACCACCACGTAGCCGATATAGCCGTGGTTGGTGTTGATCATGTACTTCTGCACCTCATGCATTTTCTGCGTGTAGATGTTCGACCATGTGTTCTCCTGACCGTCCACCACGCCGGTCTGCAGCGACTGGTAGACTTCCGAGAACGCCATCACCTGCGGAATCACGCCGAGGGTGCGGAACTGGGCTTCCAGCACCTTGGAGGACTGGATGCGGAATTTCAGCCCCTTGTAGTCGGCGGGCGACAACAGCTTCTTGTTGGCGCTCATTTGCTTGAAGCCGTTATCCCAGTAAGCGAGGCCGATCATCCCCTTGGAGTCGAGCAGCTTCAGGAGCTTCGCGCCGAGCGGGCCGTCGGTGACTTTGCGCAGCGTCTTCAGGTCGGGGAGGATGTAGGGCAGATCGAACACCTCGAATTCCCTGACGCCGATCGGGCCGAATTTCGAGTTCGAGGGCGCGAGCATCTGCACGGCGCCGAGCTGCAGCGCCTCGAGTTCTTCCTTGTCCTTGTAGAGCTGCGAGTTCGGATAGACTTCGACCTTGACCTTGCCGCCGGTGTATTTTTCGGCGAGTTCCTTGAACTTGTCCGCCGCCAGTCCCTTCGGCGTGTTGGACGCCACCACGTGGCTGAACTTGATCACGATCGGCGATTGCGCCGCGGCGGGTCCGGCCAGAGTCAGTGCCGCGATCGATGCCGCGGCCAATATCAGCTTGCGCATGTATCCTCCCGTTTATTTCTTCCGAGCCTGCCAGCTCGGTTCCGAAGCTTGTATGCCAGTTGCACCAATACAGAGAAGCCAGCCGAATTGCCATTGCCCGTTAGGAGGAGCCCTTTTCGCAGCTTTGCTGCGCTGCAATATTCAGTCGCTACCCGCGTCGGCTTTTGGCCGTCGGTTCCGGCAATCGTGCCGGACCTGTAAGAGCCACGTCCAATAAAGCTTCGCTATGTCTGCTTTCCTCGTAACGAAAGGCTCCGCAGGTTTTTTTCCCGTGGCGTGCAGGATCTGCTCGTTGAGCTTCGGCGGGAGGTCCTCCCGAGTGCCTTTTTCCGTCATTGCGAGCCACCGGGTCGGGCGAATGCCCGCCCAGTGGCCTGCGGCCCCTGCGCTGCAGCCTGTGCTACATTCCCGGAAGCCATCGGGGGTTGAGCTTGCGCTATCTCTTCGAGGAGTTCGAACTGGACACGGACCGGCGTGAACTTTATCGCGGGGCGGACGTCCTGCCGGTCGCGCCTCAGGTATTTGACCTGCTTGAATATCTGGTCCGTCACAGGGAGCGGGTCGTCAGCAAGGACGACCTGATCAATGCAGTTTGGAAGGGACGTGTCGTCTCCGATGCCGCATTGACGACCCGTCTGAATGTCGCTCGAAACGCCATCGGTGATGGAGGTGATAAACAGCGCCTAATCAAAACGTTGCCGCGCAAAGGCTTTCGCTTCGTTGGTACAGTGCAGGAAGCGCAGAGGCTCGCTGTTGAGCCGGTTAGCTCGGCGCATAGCCGCGACACGAAGCCGACCCCAAATTCAGCGCCGCGCCTGTCCATTGTTGTGCTGCCGTTCGTCAACCTCAGCGGTGATCCCGAGCAAGACTACTTCGTCGATGGTGTGACCGAGACCCTGACCACGGACCTGTCGCGCATCAGTGGCGCGTTCATAATTGCGCGCAACACCGCATTCACGTTCAAGGGAAAGGCCGTAGACGTAGTGAAGCTGGGACGCGAGCTGAACGTCCCGCTATGTGCTTGAAGGCTCGGTGCAGCGGGGCAGCAATCGTCTCCGGGTGAATGTGCAGCTAGTCGACGCTGAAACGGGCAATCAGCTGTGGGCCGAGCGCTTCGAAAAGCCCGTCGGCGACCTTTTTGATATGCAGGACGAAATCGTATCGAGGCTCGCCAACGCTCTCGACACTCAACTCGTTGCCGCGGAAGCACGTCGCGCGGAGCGCTCACCCCACCCCGACGCGACTGACTTGTGTTTCCAAGGCGCCGCTTGGCTGAACATGGGTCGAGCACCTGACAACATGATGCAAGCGCGCGACTTCTATGAACGGGCCTTGGCACTCGAACCGGGAAATGTTGAGGCGTTGGTCGGCACAGCTCGGGCCAATTTTGCAATTGGCGCCAACTTGGTGTCCGACGATGGGGTAGAGCGTCTCGCCGCAGCCGAGGCGGCCCTCGCAAAGGCGCTGTCCTTGGCACCGAACCATCCCATGGCTCATGACGTCATGGGCCTCGTGAAAATTTTTACGAACCGCGCGGCTCAAGGCATCGCAGAGTTGACGCTGGATTGGAATTTGGCCCGCTCGCACGCGAGCATCGGGATTGCGAAGTTTTATCTCGGTCGGGGCGGGGAAACCGAAGCTCATATGGTGCAAGCGCCCCGTCTCTCTCCCCGCGATACACAGGCCTATATCTGGAGTATGTTTGTTGGCCTCGCCAAATTTTGGCAGGGCGCCGATGCCGAAGCGCTTGTTTGGCTACGCCGCAGCCTTGAGGCCAACCGAAATTATCCCGCTGCGCATTTCAATCTCGCGGCTGCGTTGGCGCTCGTCGGTGAGCTGGTTGAAGCACGGGCTACAGCGCAGGCGGGCCTTGCACTCAATCCGAGTTACACTATCCGCCGGTATCGCACTAACACCCCAAGCAACCATCCAGTGTACCTCGCCGGACGCGAACGCATCTATGAGGGTATGCGCATGGCCGGGGTACCGGAGAGCTGATGTCGGAGATGGCGTCCTTTCGGACCTCCGCGCCGTCCAGACCGATGTCCCCTTTTGCTGCGACAGCAGATACTAGCCGAAGGATGGCCTCCCTCCGCAATCGCTCGCCAGGGTCCTATGGAGGGCGCGACCCTGCGGGGGGACCGCGCGACCGCGCCGTATGAAGATATTTGCAATTCATCATATCGCCCTAAATTATGTACCATCTCGGACACGAAGGCGTGCCGTGAGCGCCTTGGGGTCGGGCCGCCTCACTGCGGCAAATCCTTGCAGAGCTTGATCGCGATCATGACCGTCGAGCCGACTGCTACGACCACCGGGCAGATAAACGGCAACTCTTCCAGCAAGCCGACGAGGGCTGCCCGAACGCGGAGAGTTCTCTTCACTTGCGCGAAGCGCCAGCCTGCCACACCCATCGGACATCTCCATTTGGCCCCCAGCAGCAGCGGTCTTATTTTCAACGCGAAGCGAGCCCCGACTATCGCCAATTCGGGTGTTCCCTAGATCAAGGTGAAGGAACCCTTGCCTTGCAAGGTGGCCAAGGCAGGCTCAGGAGGGAATGGCCGCGCGATGTGGCACGCGGCGACACGAAATCCGCGGCCTTCATGCATTGGAACGTCGGGGCCGCTGCAGGGTTAGATCAATCGCGCAGCGTCGCAGCTGCGCTTGGAGGGGCGTTGCATTTGGAGGCAGCGCATGAAAGTCATCATCGACGAAGCTGGCGAAATCATCGCCAAAGCAACGGATGACCATACTTTGATCGGCGGCCACCATCGCCTCTCACAGGCGGCCAGCCTCGGTAAAAGACTTTTCTGGCGAGATACCGGCGAACCTGTGAAGCTTGATCACTTCTTCAAGCATTATGGAAGCTCTCTTCGACATGCAGGCTGAGCCGCTCGCCGAGCGTATCGTTTTGGCAAGCCGCCGGAGCCGAAGCCGGTGAAGCCACCGCCTCGGTGGCTGCACCAGCTTCGCGCTGTAGCCATCAGCGCTGCGTAACGTCTTCGGGTATCGAGGCCCAAAGGTGACGGTGCGAAGTATGTCGAGACCTTGGGTGGCGGAAATGTCGGGTCGGCGAATAAGCCCACCGGAATTCCGATCCTGTCGGGCCAAAGCTCAGGGTGCCAATACGCTGTCGAGCCACACGCCGTGCAGAAGTAAAAGTCCACCGCGCGCCCAGCATCCGATGAACGGGAGTACTTCCTAGCTACCCCTTTAATCGACACTTGGCTCTTTTCGAAGTACGCATGAACGCTGTAGGTGCTTCCCGTTCGGCGCTGGCATTGCTGACAGTGACACATAAACACTGCCCACGGATCGGCCGAAACCGTCAATCTGATCTCACCGCACGCACATGCGGCAATCCGCTCTGCCATCGCGTCCGTCCCCTTGTCAGACGGTGCCGTAGGGTGGGCAAAGGCGCGCTTGCGCTGTGCCCACCGTCTCACACTCTGCTCGCGATGGTGGGCACGCTTCGCTTTGCCCACCCTACGAACTGCCGCTGCGAAAGCTGCGCCGTTCAGCCCGCCACCTGCGCCGGCCTGTCGCGCTGATGCTTCATGACGATCTTGTTGAGCGCGCCGAGATAGGCTTTTGCGGACGCCACCAGCGTATCCGGATCGGCCCCCTTCGACGTCATCGAGCGGCCTTCATGGGCGAGCCGTACCGACACTTCGGCTTGCGCGTCGGTGCCCTCGGTGACCGCGTGGACCTGATAGAGCTCCAGCTTGGCCTCGTGCGGCACCAGCGCCTTGATGCAGTTGAACACAGCATCCACCGGGCCGTTGCCTTCGGCTTCCTCGATCTTCATCTGGCCTTCGACGTCGAGCTTCATGGTGGCACGCTGCGGTCCATGGGTGCCGGCGATGACCGTCAGCGAGACCAGCTTGATGCGGTCATGCGAGGCCGCGATCTCCTGATCGACCAGCGCCTCGATGTCCTCGTCATAGATGTCCTTCTTGCGATCGGCCAGCGCCTTCATCCTCACGAAGGCGTCTTCCAGCTGGTTGGCGCCGAGCTTGTAACCCATCTCCTCCAGCTTGTGCACGAAGGCATGGCGGCCCGAATGCTTGCCGAGCACCAGCGACGACTTCTTCAGGCCGATCATTTCGGGCCGCATGATCTCGTAGGTCGATGCGTCCTTCAGCACGCCGTCCTGATGGATGCCGCTTTCATGGGCGAACGCGTTGCGGCCGACGATCGCCTTGTTGTACTGCACCGGGAACGAGGTCGCCGCCGAAACGAGTTTCGAGGCCCGCGTCAGCATGGTGGTGTCGATCTTGTTCCACCACGGAAACACGTCGTTGCGGACGTTGATCGCCATCACGACTTCTTCCAGCGCGGCATTGCCCGCTCGCTCGCCGATGCCGTTGACGGTGCATTCGATCTGCCGCGCGCCGCCGGCAATGCCGGCCAGCGAGTTCGCCACCGCCATGCCGAGGTCGTTATGGCAGTGCACGGAGAACACCGCCCTGTCGGAATTCGGCACCCGCTCGATCAGCGTGCGCATGAACCTGGTGTATTCCTCCGGCACGGTGTAGCCGACCGTGTCGGGGATGTTAACCGTGGTGGCGCCGGCCTTGATGACGGCCTCGACGATGCGGCAGAGAAAATCCATCTCGCTGCGGGTGCCGTCTTCGGCCGACCATTCGACGTCGTCGACCTGGTTGCGGGCGCGGGTGACGTTGGCGATCGAGAGCTCCACCACCTGCTCCGGCGTCATGTTCAATTTGACGCGCATATGCAGCGGCGAGGTCGCGATCACGGTGTGGACGCGGCCACGCTTGGCAAACTTCACCGCTTCGGCGCAGCGGTCGATGTCCTTGGGGTGGGCGCGCGACAGGCCGGCGATCACGGCGTTCTTGGAGCGGCGGGCGATCTCGCTGACCGCCTGGAAGTCGCCTTCGGAGGTGATCGGAAAACCGGCCTCGATGACGTCGACGCCCATGTCGTCGAGCATCTCGGCGATCTCGAGCTTTTCCTCGAACGTCATGGTCGCGCCCGGGCACTGCTCGCCGTCGCGCAGGGTGGTGTCGAATACGATGACGCGGTCCTTTTCGGACTTGTTGGCGGTGGTCATTTCTGAAGTTCCTTTTGGGTGGTAGCGCCGTTTTCTAGGCGCTGAAGGGTCTGGTGATCTCGCGCGAACCCCTGAGTGCCCAGGCGCAAACCGCCCAGACGGCCCTCAGGGGCCGATAAGAAGCAGAAGCCCGCCAAGAAGGAGGGTGGGCGCGGTCGCAGCCGGACGAGCGGGGGCAGCCTTGGCCGCTCCACCCCGAACTCCGTACTTTTTGCTGCGAATCAGCATTGCCAGACCCTTTGGACGACCAAATCCTCAGCCAAAACCATTGACGGTTCGTTGCCGGGACGGCGTTCCGCACCTGTTCTAGACGAATTTTGCGGCTGGCCGCAATGCCAAAAGATGGTCAGGACGGGTGACCCAATGGCCAAGCAAAATCGGATGCGAGGCGGCCGGCACCAGGAAACGCCTTCCGGCGTTACCAGCCCACAGGGTCAGGCGAGCATCAGATGGGCGTTGAGACCGAAATCAAGTTCCGCATGCCCAAGCGCAATCTCGGGTCCTCTTCCAAGTTGAGGGTGCCCGGCTGCAAGATCGGCGAGCCCTCGGAGAGCGATCTGCTGTCGACCTATTTCGACACGCGGAAACACAAGCTGAAGCGGCGCGGACTTCTGCTCCGGGTGAGGCAGATGGACGGCAAGCACGTACAAACGATCAAGAAGACGTCCGGCGCGCAGTTCGGTCGGGGCGAGTGGGAAACCGAAATAGGAGGCCGCACCCCCGATCTCGACGAGGCGAACGGCACGCCGCTTCAGCGGTTGGCCTCGAACAAGCTGCGGCGCAAGTTGAAGCCGATCTTCGAGACCTCGGTACATCGCATCACCATGCCGGTCCGCACCAAACGGAGCGAACTGGAGCTTGCGATTGATCACGGCAGGATCGTCGCGGCCGGACACACAAGGCGCATCGAGGAAATTGAACTCGAATTGAAAAGCGGTCCAGTAAGGGATCTGCTTCGCATCGCGAAGGCGTTGGAGCGAAAGCTCGCCGCCGAACTTAGTTTGAGAGCCAAGGCTGACCAGGGCTACGACCTTGTCAACGGCAAGGGCCATCAAGCTGTTTTCGCCGAGCCGATCGAGCTCGAGAAGCGAATGAGCGCCATCGAGGGTTTCCAAGTCATCGCCCGCTCCGCGCTTCGCCACTTTTCCGGAAATGCCGACGCCATCCGCAAGCTTGATCCGGAAGGCGTACATCAGATGCGCGTAGGCTTGCGCCGTCTGCGCGCGGCCATCTCGCTGTTTTCGAAGGCATTGGCGACTGCGAAAACCGAAAAATCAAGGCAGAACTCAGATGGCTGACAAACGAGTTGGCGCCCGCGCGCGAGCTCGACGTCTTCCTGCAGGAGAAGATTGGTCCCGTCGCCCGCGAAATAATATCGCAGCGGGGCGGCAAGGCCATCGCCAGGGAATTCGCCGACAAACGCGCCGAGGCGCTGGAGCGGGCCAGGAAGGCTGTCAATTCGCCGCGATGCCGCGCGCTGCTCGTCGATGTGCTAGCGTGGATCCACACCCAGCGCGGCCATACAGACGTCGCAGACAGCGAACTTGGCGAATTCGCCGCGAAACTGCTGGATCGGCGCATGAGGAAGGCACACAAGGACGCAGAGAAGCTGCAGGAGATGACGGCAACCGAACGGCACAAATTCCGCATCAGGATGAAGAAGCTCAGATACGCGGCCGAGTTTTTCGAAAGCCTTTTCCGCAGCAAACGCGAGCGAAAGGCGCTTGCGTGTCTATCGAAACATGCGAAGAAGATTCAGGATGCGCTGGGTTCGCTCAACGACTTCATTGCGGACCGAAAGTTGGCGGCAGACGCTGCGCTCCACGCGCCACCGCAAGACCGGCGCGCCCGTGCCTTTGCTTCGGGCATTATCGTTGGCCGCGAGGATGAGCAGGCAAAGCCTCTCATGAAAGCGGCGGCAAAGGAGCTGCGTGCGCTTCGCCATCTTTCTGCACTTGGCTGACGCTGCCGTCCACACATTCGAGCTGACCGCTGGTCGCGGTCGCTCGTCAATTCCACCGCCTCCGCGGCTTGGCGCGAAGGCTCGATGGCGAGCGGCCATACAGATCGGCGAACGCGGCGTTGAAGCGGCGGACGCTGCCGAAGCCCGCGCGGAAGGCGATCTCCGTCATCGTGTCGTCGGTGGTGTCGAGCAGCCGCTTGGCGTCGCTGGACGCGGCGGGTGGTCGCGACCTGCTGCGGGCTTGCTCCGACATGGCGTTCGAACAGGCGGGCGAGATGGCGCGAGGTGATCCCGAGTTTCTCCGCCAATGCGTCGACCGAGCCGCGCTCCAGCACGCCGCCGTCGATCAGTTTCAGCGCCCGCGCAACCGTGGAGCGCGTTCCATTCCAGGCCGGGCAGAATGGAGCGGTCTCCGGGCGGCAGCGCAGGCACGGCCGGTACCCCGCCGCCTCGGCGGCAGCGGCCGTAGGATAATAGGTGACGTTGCGCGTCAGCGGGTGCTTCACCGGGCAGACCGGGCGGCAATAGATCCGCGTGGTCCGCACGGCCGTGAAGAAGCGGCCGTCGTAGCGCGCATCACGCCGCAGCCGGGCGGCATTGCAGACATCGAAACTCAGCATTCTCGAATTCTAGCGCATCGCGCAACGGAGGAAAGCGGCGCGGATGATGAGGTCCGATTCCGGCCAGCGGCAACGGCAGGACCGGCCTAGATGAGGAGCGATTGTTTCACTCCTGACCGAAAGCCAAACCATGGATCACCCGACACCCAAAGACGTCGTCCTCAACGCCTGGAAAACATTTTCGACGCGCGACGCCGGCCGGATCGCATCGCTCTTCACGCCGGACGCCGAATGGATCGCGCCGGCCCGCAACGCAACAGCGGTGGCGCTGGCGCATACCGATCACATGATCGGCCCCGACCAGATCGCACGCTTCATCGCCTCCGAGATGCACCGCCTGTTCTCAGGGATAGATATTTCGTTCCGCGCCATCCATGCCGACGGTGACACGGTGATCATTGAAGAGCGGATGCGGGCGACGCTTCCGGAAGGACGGCCGTATGACAACGACTACTGCTTCGTCTTTGTCGTCGCTGACGGCCGCATCAAGCAGGTTCGCGAATACATGGACACGCGAAAAGGCTGGCAGATGATCTTCGGGGAGACCGCGGAGTAACGCACCGCCCGTAGGGTGGGCAAAGCGCAGCGTGCCCACCATTCCGTCCGAATATTCCGCGCCATGGTGGGCACGGCGCAAGCGCGCCTTTGCCCACCCTACTTCTGAAGACCCAAACGCACACTAGCGGACGCTCATGAGTCATGGTGAAGCATGGGGCAAAAATATCGCAGTGACGGCCAATAATTATAACCCAGGTCAAAACCCGGATTTCGTTGACCACTGTGGCCGCCCGATTCGCTATGATTCCCGTATCGCGGGGATCGAGAACGGGATCCCTCGAGTCAGTGTTATTTCTCGCGGTCGTGGCAGGGCGACGATCGTGAAAGCCGATGAGGGGCGCCAAGATGCCCGCTGTGGGCGGTGCCTGCAGCGGGCAGCTTGAGCCAAGTGGGTCAGCATGGCATCGATCAGATTTACAACCATCAACATCGACAAGTTTGGACTGAAGCGCCCGGCCAAACCAACCACCTGGCATCTACGGCGGGTCATCATGCCGAGACGCAGCATTACCGGCCGGCTGGTGCGCGGACAGGTTTGGCGGCGCCACGACGGCCGTCGCTGGTTGTACAAAAAATTCGTCGCATAGCCGCCAGACGGACGTGACGCTCCCGCATATCGCTCCGCTCATGCGGGCTACGCACCGGTCACTTCGCCACACCCTTTCCCTCCGCCAGCAGCGCCTCGCGGACCTGCTTGAATTCGCTGCGGTCGGCCTTGTCGACCTTGGGAAAATGCAGGTCGAGTCTGTCTAGTGCACTGACGATGGCCGAGCCGATCACCACGCGGGCGAACCATTTGTGGTCGGCGGGCACGATGTGCCAGGGCGCCTGTTTGGTCGAGGTGTGGTGGATCATATCCTGATAGGCGGCCTGATATTTCGCCCACAGCTTGCGCTCGCCGATGTCGGCCAGCGAGAATTTCCAATTCTTGGCGGGATCCTCCAGCCGCTCGAGGAAGCGCTCGCGCTGTTCCTCTTTCGACACGTTCATGAAGAACTTCAGAATCACGGTGCCGTTGCGCGCGAGGTAGCGTTCCATGGCGGAGATGTCCTCGAACCGCTCCTTCCAGATATCCTTGGTCACCAGCCGCTCGGGTATCTTCTGCTTGGCGAGTATCTCCGGATGCACCCGCACCACCAGGCACTCCTCATAATAGGACCGGTTGAAGATACCGATCCGGCCGCGCTCCGGCAGTGCGATCATGGATCGCCACAGGAAATCGTGGTCAAGTTCCCTGCTCGACGGCTGCTTGAACGACCAGACGTCGCAGCCCTGCGGATTGACGCCCTCGAACACGCTCTTGATCGCAGAATCCTTGCCGGCGGCGTCCATGCCCTGGAAGATCAGGAGTAGCGACCAGCGGTCCTGCGCGTAGAGCTTTTCCTGGAAATCGTTCAGGCGCTCGCGATTGGCCTCGATGATCCTGGTCGCCTTATCCTTGTCGAGGCCGCCCTTCTCGTTGGTCTTGTGCGACTTCAGGTGAAATTCGCCCGCTCCGTCAAAACGGAACGGGGCGACATAGGGCTTCAGCTCATCGGCAAGCGATTGCGAGGGTTTCTTGCTCATTTCGTCCCGGAGGGCTTGGGTTGCGTCTTCAGTCGGTCGAGGACGCTACCAAGAATGCCCTTGGGAAGGAATATGATGAAGATGACCAGCAGCACGCCGTAAACCAGGTTATCCCAGCCCACCGCCTTGGTGCCGAAGCCGATGCGCAGCACTTCGGCGAGCATGATGGTGATGATGGCGCCAACCGTCGGCCCAAGCGAGACGTAGAGGCCGCCGACGATAACGGCGAACACCATCTGCAGCGACACCGCGATGCCGCTGACGGTGTCGGGCGAGATGAACATCTGGTACTGGCAGTAGAGCGCACCGGCTAGCGCCGTCATCAGCGCCGAAATCAGGGTGATCTTGAGCTTTTCGGCCGTGACGTTGACGCCGGCGGCAGCCGCTGCGTCCTCGTCTTCTGAGATCGCCTCCATGGCGTAGCGGCTCATGCTGCGGTCGACCCAGCGCCAGACCAGAAGGCCGAGCACCCAGACGCCGAGCGCGATCAGGTACCACGTCGTCTTATCGTCGAATTGCAGCGCGAGCAGCCCCTTGCCGCTGGGGGCGCGGTTCGGCGTATAGCCGAGCGAGCCGCCGGTGTAGTCACGCGTCGCGGTAATGACCTGCAGCACGATGCCTGACAACGCCAGCGTCACCAGCACGAAATAATGCCCGGTGATGCGGAAACGGAAACAGGGATAGGCGACGATAAGCGCCAATACTCCCGCCGCCACCATGCTGATCGGAATGCCGATCCACGGCGACACGCCGAGATGGTTCCACAATAGCGCGGTGACATAGGCGCCGACGCCCATGAAGCCGCCATGGCCGAGCGACACCAGCCCGAAGCGGCCCATGATCGACCATGCGGTATAGGCGAACGACCAGATCAGGATCAGCACCAGGATGTGCAGGTGATAGGGCTCGCGATAGACGAAAGGCAGCGCGACCAGCGCGGCGAGGCCAACGGCCCAGGCGATGTAGCGGGAATTCACGAGCGCCTCGCAAAAAGGCCCGCGGGCCGGATGAACATCATGACGATGAAGAAGGCGAACGCCAGCACGTAGCCCCATTCAAGATCGGAGAACAGGCCGCCCAGCGAAATGATCTGGGCGAACACGAATGCCGCGATGAAGCCGCCGACGAAATTGCCGAGCCCGCCAAGCACGCAGATCAGAAAGGTGATCGGCCCGAACGACAGCCCGACGAAGGGATGCACGTCATACTGCAGCACAAGGAGACAAGCGGCGAGGCCGGCGAGCGCGCCGCCGAGCGCCGAGGTGATGATGTAAATGCGCTTGGTATCCACCCCCATCAGCGACATGATCTGACGGTCCTGCGCGACGGCGCGGATCGCAGTCCCGGTATAGGTGCGCTTCATGAAGAAGTAGATAGCCAACATGCCGATCAAGGCGGCAGCGAAGGCGAGCAACCGCGAATAGCTGAAATGCATCTCGCCGATCGCCAGCACCGGCAGGCGGATGCCGAGGTTGCGGAAGTCGATGCCGAAGGCGACGGTGGCAAAGCTCTGCAGGATGAACAGCACACCGCCGGTGGCGAGCAACTGGTTGATCGGCGGCGCGGTAAGCAGCGGCGCGATGACGATGTAGTGCAGCGCCGCGCCAAGGGCCGCGACCAGCAGGATGGCGAACGGCGCAGCAACCCAGTACGGCAGGCCGAACACCTGGACCATGTAGTACATGCCGTACATGCCGATCATGACCAACTCGGCGTAGCAGATCCAGGTGACGTCGATGACGCCGAAGATCAAATTGAGCCCGAGCGCGAGCAGCGCCAGCACCCCGCCAAGCAGGATGCCGTTGACCACGGCTTCCAGCAGATAGATGTCGAAGATGTCGAGAAATCCCTGCATGCGAGCCCTTATTATTGGAGCATGATCTCTTCGAAAAACCGGTACCCACTTTTTCGGATCATGCTCGCCCTACCCTAAACTCCGAGATATGCCTGCTTGATGGTATCGGTGGACAACATCTCTTCCGACGTGCCGGACGCGCGGATGGTGCCGGCCTCGAGGAGATAGGCGCGGTCGACCACCTTCAGCACCTGCTGCACGTTCTGTTCGACGATCAGCACCGTCAGCCCGCTGGCGCGGATACGCTTCACCAGTTCGAACACCTGTTGCACCACGACCGGCGCCAGTCCCGCAGAGGGCTCGTCGAGCAGCAACAATTTCGGGTCCGACATCAGCGCGCGGCCGATCGCGCACATCTGCTGCTCGCCGCCCGACAGGGTGCCGGCCATCTGGCTGCGCCGCTCCTTCATGCGCGGGAACAGATCGAACACGAATTCCAGCCGCTCGGCATATTTGGCTCGCGCGCCCGGCATATAGGCGCCCATCTTCAGATTATCGTCGACGGTCAGCCGCGGAAACAGCCGGCGGTTTTCCGGCACGTGCGCGATGCCGAGATCGACGATGCGATGCGCCGGCGTCGCCAGCACGTCGTGGCCTTCCATCGAGATCGCGCCCCTGGTGGGGCGGATCAGCCCTGAGATCACCCGCATCAGCGTGGTCTTGCCGGCGCCGTTGGGACCGATCACGCCGACCGCCTCGCCCGCCTTGACGTCGAGATTGATGCCGAACAATGCCTGGAAGGTGCCGTAGCCCGCGTCGATCGATTTCAATTCGAGCATGCGTCAGATCCCCGCCTTGCGGCGCGCTTCCGCCGCCGCAGCCTGGCTCGAATCCGCATCCGTGCCGAGATAGACCTCGATCACCCTGGGATCGCCGGCCACCGCGCTCGGCAGGCCTTCCGAAATCTTCTCGCCGTGATCGAGCACCATCACGCGGTCGACCACCCGCATCAACACGCCCATGATATGCTCGACCCAGATGATGGTGATGCCAAGCTCGTCGCGGATCCTGCGCAGCATGTCGGCGGCCTGATCCATCTCGTGCTCGTCGAGCCCGCCGAGGCTTTCGTCGGCGAGCAGAAGTTTTGGCCCCGTCGCGAGCGCTTTTGCCAGTTCGAGTTTTTTCAGGCCGGCAGCACCGAGCCCATCCACGCTGGCATGCCGATTGGTCGGCAGGCCGACCATATGAAGCGCGCGCTCCGCCGCCTCATCCGCCTTGGCGCGGCTGTGGCGGCCCTGGCCGTAGTAGCCGGCGAGCGCCACGTTCTCAAAAATGCTGAGCCGGTGAAACGGCCGCGGGATCTGGAAAGTGCGGCCGATGCCGCTGTTGATGATACGGTGCGGCGCGACGCCCGCGATTTCCGCGCCGTCGAACAGGATCGAGCCCGCCGTCGGCACCAGCGTGCCCGACAGCATGTTGAAGATCGTGCTCTTGCCGGAGCCGTTGGGGCCGATCAGGCCGAGAATCTCGCCCTGCTCGACCCGGAACGACACGTTGTTCACAGCAGTGAAGCCGCCGAAACGCTTCACCAACCCTTCTACCGTCAGCACGCCGGATTCTCCGTCGACGTTTCTTGTTTGAGCATAGTCCAGAAAGCGCGACAAACGCGAAGCGTTTGCGCGGGGATCATGCTCTACTGGTTGCTGAACGTGGTTCCCTTCGGCAGGGGCAGCACGGCCTCGCGCTGCGCCTGGCTCTTCGGCCAAACCACGTACGACTTGTCGTCGACATACTGGATGACCACCGGGAATGAGCGCTCGTTCTGACCGGCCATCTGGTTGCCCTCGCCAAAGAACTTGACGCCGAAGCCCAGCATGGTGCCACCCTCTGGAATGTCGACCTCCAGCGCGGCCTTGCGCAGCGCATCGGGATCAACGCCGCCATGCTTCTTGATGGCGCGCGGCAGCACCTCGGTCAGAAAGACGTAGGTGTTCGACGCCGCCATGCCGACATGGGCGGAGCGGATAGCAACCCCAGGCTTCACCTTGTCGAACTCGTCACCGACCATCTTGATGACCGGCGGCAGCTTGGGATTCAGGCCTTTTTCGTTCGAAGCCCAGATCGAGATCGGGTCGGCGTTGAAGACGTAGTTGACGTCGCCGCCCAGGCCTTCCTTCAGCTTCTCGTAAACGCCGTAGCCTGCGCCATGGCCGACCAGCGCCGCGAATTTCAGGCCCTGCTCGCGCGCCTGACGCCCGAACAGGGTGATGTCGGGGTTGTAGCCGGTGTGAAAGATCACGTCCGGCCGCGCACGTTTCAGCTTGGTCACGAGGGAGGAAAGATCGGGCGCGGTGGCGGCATAGCCCTCCTTCAACACGATGTTGAAGCCGGCCTTCTTGGCACCAGCCTCGTTGCCCTTCGACACGTCAACGCCGTAGGCGCCGTCCTCGTGGATGATGGCGACGCGCAAATCCTTTGGCTCCTTGCCGAGCTTCTCCTTGGCGTTCTGCGCGATGAAATCCGTGGTCATCAGACCGAACTGGTCGCCCGAGGCCTGCGGCCGGAACACGTATTTGAAGTTCTTGTCGGACAGCACCGCCGAGGAAATGCAGGTGGTGATCCACATGAAGTTCTTGAGCTGCTCGACGCGCGCGGCCACCGGCACGCACTGCGCCGACGAGAAGAAGCCGAGCAGCATGTTGACTTTTTCCTGCTCGATCAGCCGCACCGCCTCGTTGATCGCCACATCTGGCTTGCTCTGGGCGTCGGCGTAGACCGCTTCGACCTTGTAGCCCTCGACGCCGGTCTTGGCGTACTGGTCGAGCATGATCTTGGCGCCGATATGTTGCAGCTCCGAACCGCCGCCCGCGAGCGGGCCGGTGAGGTCGTAAATCACGCCAATCTTGATTTTCTTTTCCTGGGCTTCGGCGGTCACCGCCATCCCCAGCGCCGCGATTGCGGCAGACAGGCCAACGAGAAGGCGCGCAGCTTTGTGCCCCGGCATCGTATCCTCCCTCTGATGGTGCAATGCACCTTTTTCTTTTTTGTCGTTTTCTTTTTGTAGTTGTTCTTCTCATCACACGGGCAGCGCCGCGCGATGTCAAGCCGAATAACCGATGCCACACTGTCGCGGCGCCTCGGCACCCAAAAGTAGCAATCTCCGGTCCGACCGATGCGCGCGTGATCAGCACAAACATCGGATGTTAAACATCGGATGATTGCCTAGCACAGCGTGCGCGTGTTAGGCAATCGCGAATTCACCCGAGATCAGGAGCAGAACGAGGTGGCCAAGCCACGGACCGCCGACAGGCGCATCAAGCCGGGGCGCATTCGCAACGTGTTGACGAGGCTCGGCCGCGAAATTGCGCAGGATCACATTCCGGTCGGAGCCGCCTTGCCGCCCGAGCCGGATCTCGAAGCCCGCTTCGGCGTCGGCCGCGGCGTGGTACGGGAAGCGGTCAAGACGCTCGCCGCAAAGGGAATGGTGAGCGTCCGTCCCCGGCACGGCACGCATGTGCTGCCGCGCTCTGAATGGAGCCTGCTCGACCGCGACGTCTTGAGCTGGCTGGTCGGCCAGAACGAGCCGGACCGCGATCTGCTGCTGGCCATCCAGGAAGTCCGCTCGATCATCGAGCCGGCCGCCGCGGCACTTGCCGCCGAACGCGCCACCAAAAACGACCGCTGGCGGATCAATACGGCTTTAGCTGCGATGGAGACCGCGCAGGACGAGGCGAGCGCCATCACCGCGGACAAGGCGTTTCACCTTGCGATCCTCGACGCCACGCACAATCCGGTGCTGCAGGGCTTTCGCGGCGCCATCGACACCATCCTGAACACGGTCTTCGATGTCGCAGTCGGCAGCGTCGGTTGGTTCAAGGAGAATCTGCCCAACCATGCCGCCGCCGCGCGCGCGATCGAGAGCGGCGACGCCGGGAAGGCACGGATCGCGATGGAACGGGTGCTTGATTATACGAAGTTGAAACTGTCGAACCGGAAGACGGCAATCGCCACCGCCGCCGAGCGACGACCGGCCGGCGCGACCACAGGCGCGTCAGCGAAGAGAGGTACCGTCAAAAAGGCAGGCGTCGCCAAAAAAAGAAAGCGCCATGGCTAGGCCGCAAACTGCGCTTCAAGAAAGGCCGTGACAAAACGCGGCATGGCGGCGGTGAGATCGTGCGTGCCGCGCACGAGGTGGATGGCGGATAATTCCGGCTGACGCTGCACGGCGAGATTGCGCTCGATCCGCTCGCGCACGACGTCACCCGGCATATCGACCCGCAACATGCGGATCATCGCAACCGCAGGTCCGGTGTAGACGCAGTGCCAATGCGGCTCGCTCTCGTATTCGCCCGGCGCCAGCCCGGTCTCTTCCTCGAGTTCGCGCGTGACGCTGCCTGATATGTCGACCGTGCCGTTCCTGATGTCGTCGAGGTCGGGCGTTCCGGAAGGGAAATAGATGCGCCCCGCGTTCGACGTGTGTTGGCCCATCTCGCCGAGCACGAAGGCGCCGTCAGCACAGCGGAGCGCGCCCATGCCGAACCCGTTGAACACGCTTGGGTCAGGAAAGCCCCAATCGCGCCAGGCCAGAAAGCTTGCGAAATCGGTTTCGAAATAGCTGGCGCTGAAGCGATCGCCTAAAAACACCGGATTGCGCCCGAGCAGCACGCGGCCGTTCCACATAGCGGGCTTTTCGCGCTGCTTATCCGCGAAATGCGCAGCTATCTCGGCACACCGCTCTTCGGCAAACGGCCAGGTCCACGCTTCGACAACGAGGTCTAGCGCGCTGACGCGATGAATGACAGGAGGCTTCGTGCCACTCATCGCCTGACTTCGCTTGATATCACGCCGATCCTATCCAGACCTTACTTCGGATTCGCACCCGAGGTCTTCTTGACCTGCTCGACATATTTGTTGGTGTAAGTCTTGGTCACGTCGATATTGGCCTTGGCGATCTCCGGCGACCCCTCGCTGAACACCGCGAGCACCGCATCCGCGCCCTTGGGGTCCATCTTGCCGGTCAGCGAATACATCGGGATCGTGTTCTTCAGCGCCGCCAGATAAAGCTCCTTGTTCTTGCCGACGATTTCGTCGGGCATCTTCGCCATGATCTCTTCCGGCGAATGCGAGTGAATCCAGTCGAGCGTGTTGACGATCGCCGTGGTCAGCGCCTGCACTTCCTTCTCGTGCGACTTGATCCAGGCCGTGGTCGTATAGAGCGCGCCGCCCGGGTATTCCCCGCCGAACACGGCGAGCGTATCCTTCTCGCTGCGGGTATCGGCCAGTATCTTCAAATCGGGATAGCTGCCCTGCAGAACGGTGACGGAGGGATCGAGCATCACGGCCGCCTCGATCTGTCCCTGCTGCATCGCCGCCACGGCGGTGGCGCCGAGACCGACGCCGATCACCGCGGCGCTGGTCGGGTCGAGGCCATTCTTCTTCAGGAGATATTTCAGGAAGAAATCGGTCGAGGAGCCCGGCGCGCTGACGCCGACCTTCTTGCCGGCCAGATCCTTGATCGATTTGATCTCGCTGGTGTGCTTGGGCGATACAACCAGCACCAGGCCGGGATAGCGGTCATAGATCACGAAGGACTGCAGCTCCTGCTTCTTGGCGGCCAGATTGACGCAGTGGTCGAAATAGCCCGACACCACGTCGGCGCTGCCGCCGAGCACGGCTTTCAGCGCGTCCGAACCGCCCTTGAGGTCGACCAGCTCGACCGCCAGCCCCGCTTTCTCGTATTCGCCGAGCTGCCTGGCAAGCACGGTCGGCAGGTAGCACAGGCAGGAGCCGCCCCCGATCGCGATCGTGACCTTGCTTTGCGCTGCGGCAAAGCCGGATGTCAGCGTCAGCGCCAGCAGTGCTCCGGCCAGCCGGCCAAACAGTTTCTTCATGGGTTCCTCCATTCGTTGGCCGGCAAGATAGAGCAGCGCGCGGACGTTGAGAAGGCGACTTTCCGCCGGCTGGCCAAGCGCGGAGCGTCGGCATAGCATCCCTCCCACAAAAAAACATCACAGGGGAGGATTGCCCATGAATCGCTTAGCCATCACGCTATCGCTCGCCGCCGCTTTCGCCGCCGGCTGCAGCGTCACCCACCTGCTCCGTCCGGCGATCGCCGCCGAGAACATCACCGCGCAGGTCATTCACACTGGCGAACTCGAAGGCGACAAGCTCGGTATGCCCTCGGGCACCGGAATGCGCTCCAAACTGTTCGTGGCCGCCGACGGCATGACCATCTCGATCCAGGACGGCAATGTCGGCAAGCACATGCATCCCAACACCAACGAGATCCAGTACATCCTGGACGGCACCGGCACGATCTGGCTGGGCGACAAGGAAGTGAAGGTGAAGCCGGGTGACCTCGTCGTGATCCCGAAGGGCACCGCGCATGGCGGCACCAAGCCCGACGGCCGGACCATCAAGGCGATCGCGATCAAGACGCCGCCGCAGGCGCCTGACGATACGAAGATGTTGAATTGAGGGCTGCAGGGGCGCCTCAGCCGTAGGGTGGGCAAAGGCACGCAGTGCCGTGCCCACCATCCAGCGTCATCACGATCTGCAGATGGTGGGCACGCTGCGCTTTGCCCACCCTACGTTCTCCGCCGTCATTGCGAGCGAAGCGATGCAATCCATAGGACTGCAAGCCGAGAAATGGATTGCTTCGTCGCTTTCGCTCCTCGCAATGACGGCTGGAGCCATAAGGCTCCGATAAGGTCATCCTGGAGGATCTCGTGGCAACAGGGAAAACATACAAGTCCTTTCAGTACAGGAATAACCTGGTCTGGGACACCGCTCGCCGCGGCCGAACGTCGGCACCCGACAAACCCGACATCGAGATCGGCAGTCCTCCTGAATTCAAGGGAGAGGCCGGCGTCTGGGCTCCCGAAGAAATGTTGGTCGCCGCGCTGAATGCTTGCATGATGCTGACGTTTGTGTCGTTCGCCCAAGGTAAGAGGCTGGAGTTTGTGGCCTATGAAAGCGCCGCGGAAGGCTTGCTGGCAAACGTCGACGGCAAGTATCGGATTGTCGAAGTCAGCGTTCGGCCAATCGTGGTCTTGAGCAGCGAGGCCGATATCGAGGCCGCCCGAACGATCATGGCCGAGGTGAAAGCAAACTGCTTCATTTCCAACTCGATCACCGCTGACGTGAAATTGGCTCCGCAATTTCAAATGGCATCCGATGTCCCCACCTAGTGTGGCCTTCGACAGAGCCATAGGGTGGGCAAAGGCGCATCGCGCCGTGCCCACCATCCATCCGCATCGCAGTCTCGATGGTGGGCACGCTTCCGCCTTCGCTCGTTGAGCTACGGCGGACAAGTCGCTTTGCCCGCCCTACGATTCCTGCAATGACGGAGGGACCTATCCCCTGCCCTCCGCCGCCACCGGCCGCCAGACCAGCAGCCGGCGCTCGACCAGCGTCACCACCATGTCGATCAGGATGACGAAAGCTGACAGCACGAACATGCCGGCGAACACGGCGGCAACGTCGAACACGCCTTCGGCCTGCTGGATCAGGTAGCCGAGACCGGCCGCCGACCCCAGATATTCGCCGACGACGGCGCCGACAACTGCAAAGCCGACCGCAGTGTGCAGCGAGGAAAACATCCACGACAGCGCCGACGGCCAGTACACATGCCGCGTCAATTGCCGCTCGCTCATGCCGAGCATGCGGCCGTTGTCCAGCACGGTTTGGCTGACCTCCTTGACGCCCTGATAGACGTTGAAGAACACGATGAAGAACACCAGCGTCACGCCGAGCGCGACCTTGGACCAGATGCCGAGGCCGAGCCACAGTGTGAAGATCGGCGCCAGCACCACGCGCGGCAGCGCGTTGACCATCTTGACGTAGGGATCGAACACCGCGGCGACGCGCGGCTGGCGCGCGAACCAGAAGCCGACCAGCACGCCGCCGACCGAGCCGATCACGAAAGCCAGCACCGACTCCCACAGCGTGATCATCAGATGCTTCCAGATCACCCCGCTCGAGAACCATTTGACGATCTGGCTCGCGACATCGACCGGGTTGGAGAAGAAGAACGGCGGCAGCAGGATGCGGCCGAACAGCGGGACGGTGGTGAGGATGTGCCACAGCGAGAGTGCGACCACGGCCACCATCAATTGCCAGAACAGCAGTGTCAGGCGCGACATCAGCCGACCTCCGCACTTAGCGTCGACTGCGCATAACCCTTCATCACTTCGTCCTTCAGCACGCTCCAGATTTCGCGGTGCAGTTCGTGGAATTGCTTTTCCATCCGCACTTCCGAGATGTCGCGCGGGCGCGGCAGCGGCACCCGCCAGTCGCCGATGATGCGCGCGCTGGGCCCTGCCGACATGATCACGACCCGATCGGCGAGCGCGATCGCCTCTTCGAGATCGTGGGTGACGAACAGCACCGCCTTGCGGTCGGCGTTCCACAGTTCCAGCAGCAAATTGCCCATGATCTGGCGGGTCTGGGCGTCGAGCGGGCCGAACGGCTCGTCCATCAAAAGGATTTTTGGATCGCGGATCAGCACCTGTGCAAGGCCGACGCGCTTGCGCTGGCCGCCGGACAGCATGTGCGGATAGCGGTTGGCGAAGGCGCCGAGGCCGACGGAAGTGAGCCAGCCCTGCGCGCGCTGCAGCGCCTGCTCGCGCGGGGCGCCCTTGATGTCGAGGCCAATGGCGACGTTGTCGATCGCGGTCTTCCAGGGAAACAGCGCATCGGCCTGAAACAGATAGCCGGCATCCCGGTTCAACCCTGTCAACGGCTGACCGAAAATCTTCACCGACCCCGCGGCGGGCTTCAAAAGCCCGGCCGCCACGTTGAGCAGCGTCGATTTCCCGCACCCTGTCGGGCCCACAATGGCGACGAACTCGCCATGGGCGACGGACAGGCTGGCCCGCTCCACGGCTGTGTAGACACGATTCCCGGCCACGCGAAACGCCACCGTCGCGTCGTCGAGTGCGACCGCCACGGGCTCTGCGGTATCCGCCATGCTTTCTCCCCAAGATTTGGACGGATGCCTTAGCGGTTACCAAGGATAAGTTCAACGCGGCGCTGCAACGCGGGTCGTTGATCATCTCCGGCTTTCGGATCGAACCGGTCGAGACTTCGGCCTGCCCTCTTTTGCAGGGCGACCGTTTTTACGTCCCGCGATCGAGAAAGGAGGGCCGCGCGACGCTCGGCTGATGATAGGCTGGCACGATGGCGCTTGGATATGCCTTGTTCATCCCCCTACCCGCGACCGTTCTTAGCTGAAATCGCTGACATTAGAGGCTAAGATGGCGGCCGCCGAAAGAAGGGCAAGATCAAGAAGGGCAAGCAAGGCATTCAAAACCATTGAATTTGGGAGAAGAGATTATGTGTAGAGCGTTCCGATTGGCTGGGGCAGCCGTCATGCTGGGCTCGAGCATCTTTTCCGTGGCCGAAGCGCGGGCGATCGAACTCACAGGCGCATGGGCGGGGCACGCGGATCTATGCAGCCAGGTCTTCACAAAGAAGGATGGCGGGGTCGTATATGCAGAGTTTTCCGAGCTTTTTGGTTCAGGTTTCATCATCGATGGCGACCGGATCAGAGGAAGAGCCGCGACCTGCACAATCAAATCCAGAAAGCAGGAGGGCGATAGAATCGAGCTTTCCGCAGCTTGCGCGTCGAGCATCATGACCCAGGATGTCCGCTTCAACCTGAAAATCATCGACGACGACACTATTTCCCGGTCATTTCCCGAGATTGCGGGAATGAGCCTGAACTACACGAGATGCAAGTTCTAAGCGAACGCCTGATGCCTGCTCAAAAGTCGCTGCCGGACAATGGTGGGTGACGGTGCCCCTTCGAATCACCGAAGCGCAAAGCTCGCACGCGAATGGAATCCGACGCCGCGAACGAGCTTTATCTAAAATGCAAACCAGGCCTTGGCGACGAACGTCGCGCTGCACCAGTTCGAGATGAGGCCAGCCGGGTTGGTAACGGGATCGACACGGCCACCCAGCCGCGCGTTTGGATCTCCGGTGAAGACGAAGCAGTTCTCTTTCGACAGATTGGTGTCGTAGTAGCGCAGATCGAGGTTGAAGGCCTTGTGAGTGAAGGTCACCCCCGCCTGCCAATTGAGATAGGCGGGTAGCGGGAAGCCGCCGAGGGTCGGCGCCTGATTTCCGAACCACGAATAGCCGGCAGCGGTGGTGAAGGATACGCCAAGGTTCGGCGGGAGCAGACGGCCCGGCACGTCGTAACCCACACCAGCCGCGACGTATTGGCTCCAGGCGCCGGTGTTTGAGACGTTCGGAGAATAGGCATAGCCGGCGGCGACGCGGACCTGTTCGCCGATGCTTCGATCGCCGCGGACAACCGCCTCCCAATAATTGATGCCGGTCTCGCCGGGTAGCCTCTCTCCGGGATAGGCGAAGTAGGTCATGCCGAAATCGAAGTCGATCGTTGCGATCTTCTGGCGGATGCCGGCCGCAAAAGTGAACTCGGCGGATGGTTGAGTCGGCAGTTTGACGGTGGCCACGGTGGTGCCGGCATACAGACCGCCAAACCTTGCTTCAACGGCGGCGCCGGCTGCGGGCCCGTGATCGGACAGCGTGGTCCCGCGATAAATGTAGTCGGATGCAGCCCCCGCGCGGGCGCTGAATTCGAGCTCATTCGCAGACGTCGCGCGGTTCGGTTCGGAGGCCGACCAGCCGCGATTGCCAAGGCCGATCGCACCGCCCGGGCTCACCTCGAGGGTTTGCGCGTGCGCCAAGCCGCCGGTCATCGGCGCAAGCGATAAGGCAACGAAGGCGGCAATCGAGATGCCGCTGATGTGCCAGACTCTCGCAACGCCTCCTTGCCGCACCATTGACTATCCTCCAAGGGCTACCGCGATGCCGACCAGCGCACTGCCAAAGGCCACCATCGAAAGACCCGCCACCCAGGGTTTGATCCCGCTATGAACTCCGAACGCGTAGCCACAGCCGAACAGCATCGCGATGGCGACGGCGTAGGAGACGCGCAACGCCAGTTTGGCGTCGCCGATGACGATGAGGGGGATCACGACGGGGAAAGTCGCAAGGAAACTCAGCAAGCAAAGCCCCAGCGCGCCGGTCCAGTCACGCCCGGTCAGTTTCGGACCCTTGGGCTCAGGCGACTGCAGCAATTTTTGCCGCATCAACTCCAGTTGTTCCGCAGTCAAGACCGACACCAATTCCAGCGGCAGCGCGTCGGAGATGACGCGTTGCGCGGTCTCAGCATCCGGCGCCTGCCGTACTGCGCGCAGGGTCAGGTTCTTGCCGCCCCGCTCGTTGATGCGCGCCAGCAGATAAAGACCACCGTCAACGATGCCCCAAGCCAGGTTGCAGCCGAGCGCTCCGATCAGCATCGTTTGAATCTTGATGTTGCCCGACGTTGCGACACCGAGGCTGCAAATGAAGGTGAGAGCCATGATCAGGCCGAACAAGGTCTCCGAGATCCGTTCCATCGGATCCAGCACACGCCCGAAAGGACTATCCGAGACCTCTGACATCGAATCAAACGCCCGTTGGCTCAACCTCCAGGGGCAAATTTGCTGACTATTTTAGCCGGCCGAGCCGACCTTTCTGCACAGAGTAGGCGCGGAGCACAGTACCGGGTGCCGCAGTACGATCGAACCTTCCGAATTCATGTTCGCCGCCATCGGCTCGCAATAAATCGCGCGCCGCCACCCGAACCCCGATGATGGGTAGGTTATCGCCGGAAGTCAAAGCCATTTAATTGCGGCGTGATCCGCGATCATGAGGTTTGGAATTGAAGGGCCGTCGGCATAAAAGACCCCGCGCTCGGCTCACGGCCGGCCATTTATCGGCTATCACTGTATCCGTTGGGAATCGCGCCAAGGGTTGAGACCGCACCAAATGCCGACCACTCCCCTGATCGCCTATGCGCACGTCGGCAAAACCTTCGACGATGGCCGCGTGAGGGCCGTCGACGACGTCTCGCTCGACGTCGCCGAGGGCGAATTCCTGGCCATCGTCGGCGGCTCCGGCTCGGGCAAGACCACGCTATTGCGGCTCGCCAATCGGCTGATCGAGGCGGACTCCGGTTCGATCACGGTCGAAGGCGAGGACGTGCAAAACGTCGATCCGATCCTGCTGCGGCGGCGGATCGGTTATGTCTTCCAGAGCGGGGGATTGTTTCCGCATCTGTCCGTCGCCGGCAATATCGGCATCACGCCGAAGCTGACGGGCACGCCGCCCGCCGAGATTTCCGCGCGGGTGGATGAACTGCTCGACCTTGTCAGGCTCGACCGCGCCCAATACCGCGACCGCCTGCCGCATGAACTCTCCGGCGGCCAGCGCCAGCGCGTCGGCGTGGCGCGCGCGCTGGCCGCAAAGCCGCGCATCGTGCTGATGGACGAGCCGTTCGGCGCGCTCGACCCCTTGACCCGCGACGCGCTCGGCGACGATTTTCGCGAGCTGCATCGCACGCTAGGCCTGACCACGGTCATGATCACCCATGACATGACCGAAGCGATCCTGCTCGCCGACCGGATCGCGGTGATGGGAGGCGGCCGGCTGCTGGCGCAGGGTACGCCGTCAGAACTTTCCGAAAGCAGTGACGCTTACGTCGGCGAACTCCTGCGCACGCCGCGGCGGCAGGCCGAGCGGCTCGGCGCGTTGCTGCCGCAGGACGGTGCGGCATGAGCATCTTCGCCGATCCGCGCTGGGGCGAGGCGTTGGGCCACCTGCCCGACTATCTCGGCAACCATGTCCGCGTCAGCGTCACCGCGCTGGCGCTGGGCTTACTCGTCAGCTTGCCGCTCGCCATCCTCTCGCGTCATCGCCCGGTGATGCGCGGCGCCCTGCTCGGCCTCGCCAGCATCGTGCAGACGGTGCCGGGGCTGGCGCTGCTGGCGCTGTTCTATCCGCTGCTGCTGGCGCTCGCGGCGCTCTCGCTGTCGTGGTTCGGCGTCAGTTTTTCCGCGTTCGGATTTTTGCCCGCGGTGCTGGCGCTGGCGCTCTATTCGATGCTGCCGGTGCTGCGCAACACCATCACCGGCTTGCAGGGCGTCGATGCCGCCATCCTCGAAGCAGCCCAGGGCGTGGGCATGACACCGCGGCAATCGCTGTTCACGGTGGAATTGCCGCTGGCGCTGCCGGTAATGATGGCGGGCATCCGCACCGCGGCGGTCTGGGTGATCGGCACCGCGACGCTGTCGACGCCGATCGGCCAGACCAGTCTCGGCAATTACATTTTTGCGGGGCTACAGACCCAGAACTGGGTGTTCGTGCTGTTCGGCTGTCTTGCCGCCGCGGTGCTGGCGCTGCTGGTCGATCAACTGCTGGCGCTGATCGAAAGCGGCCTGCGCCACCGCAGCCGTTTTCGCGCGGCGCTGGGTGGCGCCGGCATCGCGGTGCTCGTCGCGGCGACGCTGGTGCCGACCATGATGCGCTCGCAGACCAGCTACATCGTCGGCGCAAAAACCTTCACCGAACAATATGTGCTTTCGGCATTGATGGCGCAGCGGCTGAAAGCAGCCTCCCTTCCTGCGACGACGCGCGAAGGCCTCGGCTCCAACGTGATCTTCGAGGCGCTGGCGGCCAACGATATCGACGTCTATGTCGACTATTCCGGCACGCTGTGGGCCAACCAGTTCCAGCGCACCGACATCAGGCCGCGCCAGGAGCTGCTGGCCGAGCTGAAGACGATGCTGGCAAAGCAGAACATCACGCTATTGGGCGAACTCGGCTTCGAGAACGCCTATGCGCTGGTGATGCCGCGCAAGCGCGCCGAGCAATTGGGCATCCGAACCATTGCCGACCTCGCCGCACGCGCGGCGAACATGTCGATCGCCGGCGACTATGAGTTCTTCTCGCGCCCCGAATGGACCGCGCTGCGCAAGGCCTACGGTCTGTCGTTCCGCGGCCAGCGGCAGATGCAGCCGGACTTCATGTATGCGGCGGTCGCCTCCGGCGAAGTCGACGTCATCGCCGGCTACACCAGCGACGGGCTGATCGCGAAATACGACCTGGTTGTTCTCGGCGATATCAGGCGCGCGATCCCGCCCTACGACGCGATGGTGCTGCTGGCGCCGAAGCGTGCCAATGACGATGGCTTGCGCAAGGCGCTGGCGCCACTGCTCGGAAAGATCGACATCGCCACGATGCGCGAGGCGAACCTGCGCGCGGCAGGAAATGACGCAACGAGCTCGCCGGATGCGGTGGCGCAGTGGCTGTGGGAGAAGGTGGGGAAGAAGTAGGAGGCTTGCCGCGCCCCCTCCCCGTCATTGCGAGCGAAGCGAAGCAATCCATCTCTCCACGCGGGGACAGATGGATTGCTTCGTCGCTTCGCTCCTCGCAATGACGGTGATGGGCCGGAGTCAAACCTGGCAATGACGGCGCGCGTCACAGCCCCTTAATCATCCCGGCATCGATCAGGAGGCGGTTGAACCGGCGCGCCTCCGCGCCTTTCTTGCAGGTGTAGAACGTGCCTTTGCAGCGGAACATGATGCTCTTCTGCTCGGCGAACGACGGATCGAGCGGGAGGCCGGCGGCTTCCTGGAGCACGAGCGGGATATAGGCCGCGTCGAGCGTTTCAAGGGCGGACGACAAATTGCGCGGCTGGTAGTTGATGCCGTCGATCGCATAATAAGTCGAGTAATAGCGCGGATCGGTGGCCATCAGGCGTTTCGCCAGCAGTTTCCGATCGATCCCGGGCTCCAGCAGCTTTTGCGAGATCGCCGGCTGGTGATCGCCGAAGCGCAGCACAAGGAACGACTCTTCCGGATAGTCGCGCTTCAGCCGCTCGGTGAATTCGCGATAGTCGTTGGCCGTCATGGTCTGGCGGCGAATGTACTCATCGACCTCGGCGGTGTTGCCCGGCGGCGTCCAGCCCGCGGGCGTCAGATCGGGCCGATAGACGTCGGTCCAGGGGAAATGATTGGCGGTGAGGTAGACGAACATGAAGACCGGCGACTGCCGCGGCTGCTCGCGCGCGAACACCTTCAGCGCCTGATCGTAATAGAACTGGTCGGGCTGCATGTCCTCGTTCACGCCCATCTCAGCCATGTCGATGAACTCTTCGACGCCGATGCCCTTCTGGAAGGCACGCGCGCTCAGGAAGTCGCCATAGGTCGGATAGAGCGAGACAGTCTTGTAGCCGCAGCGCTGCAGGGCATGCGGCAGTCCGCGCGTCACGCGGCCGGCGGCGATCCGCGTGACGTAGAATTTCAGATCGCCGAACGAGCGCGCCGACAGGCCGGTCAGCACGTTGTACTCGGTGTACCATGTCGGGCCGCCGGTCGACTCCGCGATCATCGTCCGCTGCTTGCCGTCGATCGACTTGAAGAAATCGGCATATCCCGCCGGCACCTTGATGCCGGGCGCCGAGGTGACGTCGAAGCTCGACTCATCGAGCAGCATGATGATGTGCGGCCGCTTGGCCGTGGCTTCGCAGGCCTCGCCTGATGGCAGCCCAGGCAGGCCGGCGGCGTGGGCGTCCCGCGCGAGGCTGAGCGGGCCGTTCGCCGGCGGATCGGCCTCAATCCATCCCGTCGAAGCCAGCCGCGACACCGCCACCACACCCGAGCGCGCCAGATTGGAAATATGATTGACGCCCTGGAACGGCTCCCATGCCTGCTCGGGCGATACGACCGACATCACCGCGATCAGCGCAGCGCTCGCCCCCACTCCCATCAATGCAAGGCGGCGGCGCACGCGAAACGGATCGAAGCGCCAGAGCGCCCACAGCAGCGGAACCGCAATCAGCCCCGCGATCATCAACTGCATTTGCAGCTTCGGGAACACCGAGAGCAGGAACGAAAACGTATCGCGGTCGATGATCAGGAAGTCGAGGAACGTCAGCGTTAGCTGCAGAATTCCAAACTTGAAGTGCGACAGTGCGATCAGGATCACGATCAAGGCCAGCGCGAGGGCGGCGCAGATTCCGGGCCGCTGCAGCACGACCAGCAGGAAGCAATTCACGAAGACCCACGCCAACAAGGAGAGCGTGATCGCAAACGGCCCGTATTCGGTGGTCAAGAAAACCACGAGCCCCGCCAGATGGACGGCAACGATCAGGCCAGCCAGCGCAAAGAACCGAGCGTCCCGCGATTCCGCGCGGATGCTGTCGCTCATTCCGGGTCCCGCTACGGCTGACATTTATCCTCAGAGCCCTTTGATGAAACCTGCCTCGATCAACAATCGGTTGAACCTGCGCGCTTCGGCGCCGTCCTTGCAGGCGTAGAATACCCCCTTGCAGCGGAGCATGATGTTCTTTTGCTCCTCGAAGGACGGGTCGAGCGGAATGCCGGCGGCTTCCTGAATCACCAGCGGCAGATAGGGCGCGTCGATCGTGTCCATCACGGCGGAACTCTTCACCGGCTCGAAGTTGATGGCATCGATCGCGTAATAGGTGGTGAAGTAGCGCGGATCATAGGTGTTGAACTTGCGGGCGACCCTGGCTTCATCCAGGCCGGGATCCAGCAAGTTCGACGAGAACTCCGGCTGATGGTCGCCGTAGCGAACGATCAGGAACGGCTGCGCCGGGAACTTCTTCTTCAGGCTGGCGACGAAGCCCGCATAGTCGCCGGCGCTCATGGTCTGGCGCCGCAGATATTCGTCGACCACCGGCTCGTTGCCCGGCTTGCGCCAGGACGGCAGCAGGTCCGGGCGGAACCTGGTTTCCCAGGGGAAATGGTTGGCGGCGAGATAGACGAAGGTGAACAGCGGCGTGTTGACCGGCTGCTCGGCGATCAGCTTGACGGCCTTGTCGTAGAAGAAACTGTCCGGCTCGATGCCCTTGGCGCCGAGGTCGCGCGCATCGTAGAAGTGCTGGATGCCCGTGGAAGTCTGGAAACCGCGCGCGCCCATGAAGGCACCGTAGGCCGGATAGAGCGAGAGGGTGCTGTAACCGCAACGGCGCAGCGCCAGCGGCAACCCGCGCTCGACCCGCCCCGCCGCGATGCGGGTGACGAAATAGGAGAAGCGGCCGAACGAGCGCGACGACAGGCCGGCCAGCACGTTGTACTCGGCCATCCAGCTTGCGCCGCCGCTGCTTTCGGCCATGAACCTGCGCTCGCGGCCGTCAAAGGACTTGAAGTGGCCGCCATAGCCCGGCGGCACCTTGACGCCACTGGCCTGGCGGATGTCGAAGCTCGACTCGTCATGGATCATGATGATGTGCGGGCGGCGGCCGGCAACATGACAGGAATCAACCAGCGGCACCTTGAGCCGCTCGGCGGTCACGGCTTCCGATTCCATGAAGCCGTAATTGGCGAAGTCGGAGACCGCCGTCACGCCCGAGCGGGCGAATTTGGAGAAATAGCCGTCGTCGTAATAGCCGCGCCAGGCTTCATCCGGCCAGGCCATGGAATAACCGACGAGCGCAGCGAGACCGGCCAGCAGGCCGGCCACCGCCGGCAGGCGGCGGATGCGGAACGGATCGAGCCACCACAGCGCGTACATCAGCGGCAGGATGACGAGCGCGGCGCCGACCACGCTCCAGCGCAGATTGGGAAAGATCGTGAACAGGTAGGCCGCGGTGTCGCGGTCGATCACCATCAGGTCGACGAAGTTCGCGGTCATCTGGACGACGTCGTGCTTGAGCCGCGACAGCAGCACCAAGAGCACGACCAGCGTCAGCGACAGCGCGCCCGACAGCGCCGGGCGCCGCAGCAGCGCGATAAAGAAGAAGTTCAGGATGCCCCATGCCAGCGCAAAACCCATGCGGCCGCCGAAATCGGTTTCGGTCTGCAGCAGGATCGCCAGCGCCGCCATGTGCGGTGCAGCAACGGCCGAAAGCCGCCAAAAACCGATCGCGGCAAGGCCTGCGGCAAGGGTGGTGGCGGAGGGCCCAGAATTTGGCGCGGGCGCCATGGGAGGATACGCAACATGACCCGGCGCAATGCAAAGCCTTGGCTGGCGACGACCAGGAGACGCACGACCCATCCGGAACCTGGATCGCGTCATAAAAACGTAGTGGAATCGTCATGAACGCGCAATGAATTTGCCCAACGGCGGTCGCGGCAGGAGTAAATTTGGTGCTGTCATTCCGGGGCGATGCGAAGCATCGAACCAGGGTGCGCAATTGCGCACCTGAGAATCTCGAGATTCGATGCGCAATTGCTCATCTGAAGTTCGCTTCGCGTCCCGGAATGACGACGGGAGTTAGGGGCGGCTGGCGATGCCCTCGATGAAGAGGTCGAGGATTGCCTCGGCGGTCCGCTCGGCCTCGGGGCCGGCCACCCCCCAGCGCGGAAAATGGCCGTCGATATTCATCCGGGCAAAGCCATAAACCAGTGCCCGCCCGGCGATCTGGACCTGCTTGAGGTCCGCTGGTCGGAGCTGACCTGCCGCAAAGGCCTCGGCGAGCGTCCGCTCGGTCAGCTCGATCAGTTCGGCATTGTCACGGCTGATGGCGTCCGCCCGGTCATGATCGAAAAAGCGGCGGCTGGAAATGATTTCGAAATGGGTCGGGTTGCGCATCGCCCAGCGCAGGTAGGCGAGCCCGAGGCAGCGAAAGCGGCCGAGCGGATCGCCAGGCGCCGCGGCCAGCGCCGCCTCGATCTCGGCGCGGAACCGCCGCTGCGCCTCCTCCGCCACCGCCTGCATCAGGGCGTCGCGGCTCGGAAAATGCCGAAACGGCGCCCCCGGCGAGACGCCGGCGCGGCGGGCGGCCTCGCGAACGCTGACCGCCTCCGCCCCGCCCTCGCCGACCAATTGCAGCGCGGCGTCGATCAGGACGCGCCGGAGATCGCCGTGGTGATACGGCTTTGGCGCGGTCGCGCGGCGGCGCGGCTTGGCGGCGGAGGATTTGGCGGCAGAGCGCATGCCTTTTCCTACCATCACCGCCTTGTGAATGTAAGCACCGATTACACGGATTGACTTGACCCGCACCGGATATGTAACTGGTGATTACATTATGCATCCGCGTCACAAATCCTTGGGGGACGAACATGCCGGCACGTCAAAACTGGTTCGATGGCTGGCGGCTGTTCGCGCTGCTCTCGCTGACCCTGCTTGCCCTCAGCATCTGGATCGCCGGCATGCGGGGCTTCGAGGTCGACGGCGTGCGCATGGTGATCCGCTTCACCGCGCGAACCTCGCTGGTGTTGTTCTGCCTCGCCTTCGCAGGTGCCGCGCTTGCGCGGCTGTGGCCCAACGCGGGGACCCGATGGCTGCGCCGCAACCGCCGCTATCTCGGCGTCAGCTTTGCGGCCTCGCACGCCATCCACGCAGTCGCCATCCTGGCTTTCGCCGTGATGGATCCCGCAGGGTATGCGGCGGCGACCTCGATCGCGTCCTACATCTTCGGCGGCATCGGCTACGCCTTCATCATGGCCATGACCGCCACCTCGTTCGACCGCACCGCCACAGCGATCGGCGCACGCGCCTGGCGCCGGCTGCATCTCGCCGGCGGCTACTACCTGCTGTTCCAGTTCATGGTGTCGTTCGGCAAGCGGATTCCCGACATGCCGCTTTACGCGCTGTTCCTGATCCCGCTGGTGGCGGTGTTCGCGCTGCGGATGATCGCGATGGCGCCGCGGGCCAAGCGGACCGTTCAGGCCGGTTGATCTAGTTGTCCGCCAGCAAGAAGAACTTTCGGCCGAGCTGATGGTGCACCGTGATGACAGCCCGATCGACATCGCTGATCAGGCTGTCGCCGAGCACGACGTTGGGGATTTCCCAGTTTCGCCCCTCGCGGACGGGCAATGCCGACAGCGCGGGAACGGACGCGGTTTCGCACCCGGGTTGAGCGCGAAGCGCCGCGTTGGCGAGCAGGGTCAACTCGGCGTGGGTCTTACCAATGCGCGTCATCACGGTCGGAATCATCCCTGCGGCATCAGCCCAAGGCGCTTGGCGATGATCCGGTCGAGGGTGCGCTTGGGCAACACCGCTGCCATGAACTGGTTCATCGGGTCCGGCGCGATCATGTAGCGCGCCTTGGGGTTCGGCAGCGTCAATGCCCCGAACACCTTCTCGGCAATCGTCTCGGCCGGCAATCCGCTGGCGCCAAGCGCCAGCATGAAGGCACGGAGCTTTTCCAGCGCCGGGAAATATGGCGAGTTCTTGTAGACGGAAATATCGACCTGCTCGGCCTTGCTCCAGATCGGGGTCTTCACCGCGCCCGGCGCCACCACGATGACGTCGATCCCGAACAGCATCAGTTCGCGACGGAGGCTATCCGACAACCCCTCGATTGCGTGCTTCGACGCCGAATAGGCCGAGGTCAACGGATTGCCATTCTTGCCCGCGACCGAGGAGATCATCACGATCCGTCCCTTCGGTCCCTTCAGGGCCGGATCGGAGCCGAGCAGCGGCCCGAACGCCTGGGTCGCAATGATGGGCCCAATGAAATTGACGTCCATCTGGCGGCGGAATTCGTCGGCGGCGAGTTCGAGCACCGGGCCTGCGACCGCAATGCCGGCATTGTTGACGAGACCGGCGAGCGTTTCGCCGTTGAGGGCATTGCGCACCTCGCGCGCGGCGGCCAGCACGGCAGCCTCATCGGTGACGTCGAAGATCAACGGTGTGAAGTTTGCTCCGAACTCGCCCTTGAGACGGTCGGCGTCGGCCTGCTTGCGCACGCTGCCGAACACGCGGAAGCCGCGATCGAGCAGCAGTTTCGCGCTGGCCCAGCCGATGCCGGTGGACGCGCCGGTGATCACAACAGATCTCATGACCTAAGCCCTTGTAAGAGGTTTAATGAAGTTCGTCGTGAAGGAATGCTTAAGCCCCGGCTTCGTGAGCTTCCTCCGCGGGTGCGGCAGCCTTGACGGCGTCTTGTTCGGCAAGTTGCTATTCGATTTTTCCCGGGAACGATTTGGAGAGGATAGCAGCCGGGCCGGACGACCGGAAGCGGTGCCGCATATCAGATCCGGCGCGACATCGGCGATTTATCGCGTGAAATCGCTGCGTTCGCCCCCCGATCGCGTTGGTAAATAATTCGGAACACGACGTTTGCAATGCGCGGCCTGCTTCGACGCCTGAGCGCTCGCGACGGCCGTGGCCAATGGATTGCCCATTTCAGGTGCGGTCGGTCTGTATTTCTGCCGGATCGCGCCTTTAACGCGGCGTAAGGCTCGGCTCGTCATTGTGCACCAACCCTTCAACAACCAGATAGGCTGCCCACAATGGTGCAACAGCCAGCGCACTCGATCATTGCCGAATTGGAAGACGCGGTCAGAGGCGGTTCATCTGCCCGCCGGGTGGAAACCCTGCGGCAGGTTACCGACCTCTTTCTCAACGACGGAGAACGCCTCAGCGACGACCAGGTCAAGGTCTTCGACGACGTGCTCTGCCTCCTGATCGCACGTGTCGAAACGCGGGCCAAAGCCGAGCTCTCCAAACGGCTGGCGCCGCTCGACTACGCGCCGTTCGAGGTGATTCAGCATTTGGCCTGGGACGACGAGATCGAGGTTGCCGGCAGCGTGCTTGCAAATTCCAGCCGGCTCGGGACCGACGTGCTGGTCGAGATCGCCAGCAGCAAGGGGCAGGATCACCTGCTCGCCATTTCCGGCCGGCCCAATTTGCCCGCGGCGGTGACCGACGTCATCGTCGATCGCGGCGAAAACCAGGTGATCCGCAAACTGGCCAACAATGCCGGCGCGCAGTTCTCCGAGGGAGGCTATTCCAACATCGTCGCCCGCGCCTTCGCCGACGACGAACTGGTCGAGATTCTCGGCCTTCGCGGCGATTTGCCGGAAAATTGCATGCGCGATCTGCTGCGCCGCGCCAAGGACGCGGTCCGCGCCCGCCTGCTGGCCATCGCGCCGCCCGCGCTTCAGGAAGAGATCAAGAAGGTCTTGAACATAATCGCCCGCGAGGCGCCGCCTCCGGGGCGGAGCTTCGGCGTCGCCGAGGAGTACGTGAAGCTGATGAAGGGGCTGAACGAGCTGGACGACGCGGCGGTCTATAGTTTCGCCGAATCGAAAAAGTTCGACGAGGTCACGGTTGCGATCGCGGTTCTCAATGAGATGCCAATCGAAATGGTGGCCCGGCTGATGGAAGGCCCCCGCGCCGACCTCCTCCTCATTCCGTGCCGGTCGGCTCGCCTGAACTGGCCGACCGTCGAGTCGATCCTGCGCAACCGGCCGGTAATGCCTTCGGTCAACGAGCAGACGCTGGAGATCGCAGAGCGCGATTACCGGAAACTGTCGCTGGAGACGGCCCAGCGCACCGTGCGCTTCTGGCAGTTGCACAACAGGATCGAGAAGTAGCCGGCCCACCGACGTCTTCGACGGGGTCGACCTCGCCTCACTGCATGGGGAAACGGATACCCGGTCGCGCTGTTCGACCGGCGACATCCGTTTCACGCACGGGGATGCAGATTAAGCAATCGCGCTTTGACTCGGTAAACGCTGACTTTTCCGTCGCTGATGTAGCTGTTGAATTGCTTCGCACCAAGAATGTGCATGAAGCGTCAGTTCTTCGTTTTGGCTCGGGCGGCGCACTCTGCGCGCCACGTTCAAGAATATAGTTGAGCCGTCAATTCTTCGAAGAAGCGGCGAGACCGCATTCGCGATCTCGCCGGAACGTAGCGTCGAGGGCTTAATTATTGGTATGTCGGTAACGCCGAACCTGCGCTTGGACTCTCTCGTGTCCCGGACGCGCTGCAGGAATTGTAGGGTGGGCAAAGGCGCTCTTGCGCCGTGCCCACCATTCTATGCACCGAGGCACCTGAATGGTGGGCACGCTGCGCTTTGCCCACCCTACGGCGATCGAGCCAGCCTCAGTTCTTGGTCTTGTCGACCAGCGCGCCCTTCTTGATCCACGGCATCATATCGCGGAGCTTCTCGCCGACTTCCTCGATCGGATGGGCGGCGAGCTTGGCGCGGGTCGCCTTGAACGAGGTCTGGTTGACCTTGTTCTCCAGCATCCAGTCGCGGGCGAACTTGCCGGACTGGATGTCGTTGAGAACCCGCTTCATCTCCTTCTTGGTCTCGTCGGTAACGATGCGCGGACCAGTGACGTACTCGCCGTATTCGGCGGTGTTGGAGATCGAGTAGTTCATGTTGGCGATGCCGCCTTCATAGATCAGGTCGACGATCAGCTTCACCTCGTGCAGGCACTCGAAATAGGCCATCTCGGGGGCGTAGCCGGCTTCCACCAGCGTCTCGAAGCCGCCCTTGATCAGCTCGACCAGGCCGCCGCAAAGCACCACCTGCTCGCCGAACAGGTCGGTCTCGCACTCTTCCTTGAACGAGGTCTCGATGATGCCGGCGCGGCCGCCGCCGATCGCCGAGGCATAGCTGAGGCCGAGGTCGTGGGCATTGCCGGAAACGTCCTTGGCGATCGCGATCAGGCAGGGCACGCCGCCGCCGCGCTGGTATTCCGAGCGGACGGTGTGGCCGGGGCCCTTCGGGGCGATCATCAGCACGTCGAGGTCGGCGCGCGGGTCGAGCAGGTTGAAATGGACGTTGAGGCCGTGCGCGAACACGAGCGCTGCGCCCTTCTTCATGTTGTCGTGCAGGTGCTCGCGGTAGATGTCGCCCTGCAGTTCGTCCGGGGTGAGCATCATGACGAGGTCGGCCCATTTGGCGGCTTCGGCGACTTCCATCACCTTGAAGCCGGCGGTTTCCGCCTTCTTGGCCGAGGCCGAGCCCTTGCGCAGCGCAATGGCGACTTCCTTGACGCCGGAATCCTTCAGGTTCAGCGCATGGGCATGGCCCTGGCTGCCATAGCCGACGATGACAACCTTCTTGCCCTTGATCAGGTTCAGGTCGGCGTCGCGATCGTAATAAACACGCATGGTCGTTTCCTTAATCGATGGCCAAATCGGCCGGTTAATCAGGCATTTGGGTGGATGTGACCGCCGGTCGCCCGTGAATTTCCGGCGTTGTCTAGAGCATTTTCCGCTTTCTGGGAAACCCGTTTATGCATGGCCCGGTGCGGCATCATGCGTCCATGAAGACCGGATAGAGCGAGGCCAGCAGCAAGACCGCCATGACGATGTTGAAGGCCCGCACCGCCCGCCGGGAGGTCAGGACCGGCCGCAGCGCGGTGCCGAACAGGGCCCAGGCGGTGCAGGACAGGATGCCCAGGAGCAGGCTCAGCCCGACCTGGATCACGATGTTCCAGGGATAGGCGGCGATCGCCGCATAGGCGGTGATGGTGCCGATCACCATGACCCAGCCCTTGGCGTTGACCCACTGGAACATGGCCGCGCCCCAGAACGTCATCGGGCGGCCGCGGGCTTTGTCCTGCTCCGCCGAGGGCGGCTCGGAGATCGCGATCGCCCACGCCAGATAGACCAGATAGGCCACGCCGGCATATTTCAGGATGGTCTGCAAAATCGGATAGGCGATGAAGATGGTCCCGAGCCCGAGGCCAACCGCGCCGACCATGAAGGCGAAGCCGACCGTAATGCCCATGATGTGGGGGATGGTTGGGCGGAAGCCGTAGGTGAGCCCCGACGACAGCAGCATGATGTTGTTCGGCCCCGGCGTGAAAAACATCACCGTGGCGAACATGACGAAGGCGATCAGGAGCGAATGCGACATGGGGCCTCACGCGATCTTTGGCAGAACTTGTTTTTCTAAGGCCGAATCTTCTGAAGCCTTGGGCCGCTTCGACAGCAGCATGATAGCAATGCCGCCCACCACGGTGACCATCCCGGCCAGCCGCAGCAGTCCAAAGGTTTCGCCGAACACCACGCTGGAGGCGGCGGAACCGACGAACGGCACCAGCAGCGCGAACGGCACCACCTGCGCCGCCGGGTAGTCCCGCAGCAGCCTTCCCCACAGCCAGTAGGCGATGCTGGTGGAGACGCCGCCGAGACCGATCATGCACAACAGGCCGGTCTGCGACATATGGGTCAGCGCATGCCAGGTCGGCTGCGGGCCGTTGCTGACCAGCGTCAGCGCCAACAACGGGACCGCGGCGACCAGGCACAGCCACGCGAACAGGTCGAACATCGGCACGCCCTGCGCACGCCGCAGCAGAAGATTGCCGGCCGCGAAGCTGAGCGGCGAGATCATCAGTATGGCGAAGGCACTGACGCTGAAATCGTAACCGACGGTACCGCAGATCATCAGCAGGCCGACCGTGGCAACGCCGATGCCCACCGTCTGCCACGCACCCGGCCGCTCGCGGAACAGCAGCGCGGCAAAGCCGATGGTGAACAGCGCCTGGCTCTGCACGATCACGCTGGAAAGGCCGACGGGAACGCCGTAGGCGATGGCAAAGGCTTGCGCCAGAAACTGGCCGAGGAACAGCGTGAAGCTGATCGAGGCCAGCACCGTCCATGAAACCTTCGGCCGCGCCACGAACAGGCAAGGCAAGGCGGCGATGGCAAAGCGCAGCGTCGTCATCAGTTCCGGCGAAAACTCGTTCAGCGCGATCCGGCTCGCGACAAAGGCAAGCCCCCAGATCACCGCTACCAGGACGGCGATGCAGACATCGGCCGGTTTCATTTTTTGGCTCTGTTGGTTCTTGGCTCTGTTGGTTTTCTTAGCTCTGTTGGTCCGGCTTTGGCTTGCGCAGGAGATAGGTGCCGTGGAGGGGCGCGTGATAGTCGACCGATTCCAGCGTGAAGCCGACATCGGTCAGCATGCGCTCGATCACCCAGCCGAAGGTCGAGTATTCGTCGCGCATATGGGTGACCACGCCCTCGCGCTGGAAATCGTGGTTCTTGATGGTGAAATCGGCCCACTGCTCGACATCGCGCTCGGTGCCGTCGGGCATGCTGACGAACACGATGTCGCGCAGGTAGAAATTGGCGCCGGGCTTCAGCGCCGCGTAGATTCTTGCCAGCGCCACCGCCTTCCAGAAATCCGGCAAATGATGCAGCGTGAATTCGCTGACGATCAGGTCATACGAATTCGGCTGGTAGGCAAAGCTCAGCATGCCGGCCGGCTGGGTACGGATCGCCACCTTGCGGTCGCGGGCCTGGATGTTGGCAAGCGCCAGCATCGCAGGCGAAATGTCGATCGCATCGACTTCGGCGCCCAACAGCGCGGCCTCGCAGGCCAGCACGCCGTTGCCGCAGCCGATATCGGCCAGCCGCCAGCCCTTCTGCACGCCGAGCATGGTCAGCGCCGCGCGGGCGCGGAGGTCGCTGTCGTCATGCCGGTCGTAGATCGAGGCGACCGCGGAATCGAGCCCGAGCTGTCGCCTTTGATTGTAATACCAGTCCCGCGCCAGCATGTTTCACATCCCCTCAGGCCCGCGCCCGATCGCGGCAACGCCGGTGCGCGACACTTCGACAAGGCCGAGCGGGCGCATCAGATCGATGAATTGACTGATTTTGGAAGAATTGCCTGTGATCTCGAACACAAAACTCTCGGTGGTGGCGTCGATCACGCGGGCGCGGAACGCATCCGCCAGCCGCAGCGCCTCGACGCGGTGGTCGCCGCCACCGCGCACCTTCACCATGGCGAGTTCCCGCTCGATGGAGCGGCCGGTGATCGTCATGTCGACGACGCGATAGATCGGCACCATGCGATCGAGCTGGTGCTTGATCTGCTCGATCACCATCGGCGTGCCCGTGGTGACGATGGTGATGCGCGAGAGATGTTTCTGGCTTTCGGTTTCAGAGACCGTAAGGCTCTCGATGTTGTAGCCGCGGCCGGAGAACAGCCCGATCACGCGCGCGAGCACGCCCGGCTCGTTCTGCACCAGGACTGAGAGCGTGTGCGTCTCGTTGGGATCGTGGCGGTCTTCCAGGAAGTAGGCGGATGCGGGCTGGTTCATTTCAAGTCCCCTCAACATTCTCAGTTGTCATGCCCGCGAAGGCGGGCATCCAGTAATCGCCGGCGCCTGAGATCAACGGACAGGCCGCGGCGTACTGGATCGTCCGGTCAAGCCGGACGATGACGGCAAAATACTTGGCTGGCATTCGTGACATCACGCCAATGCCCTTTCACCAACGGCGGTAGCATCCGTCCCGACCCATTTGCGGAACAGATCGAAATCGATATTACCGCCGCTCAGGATCAGGCCGCCGCGCTTGCCGGCGAGCTTTGCCTTCTCCTGCAGCGCGGCGGCGAGCGCAGCGGCGCCTGCGCCTTCGGCAAGATTGTGCGTATCGGTCCAGTAGGCGCGCACCGCCGCAGCGACCTCGTCGTCGGTAACTTGCACGATGCGCGAGGCGCCCTTGCGGATAACCGCGAGCGCCTCGGCAACGGGAACGCGGGTGGCCATGCCGTCGGCCAGCGTGTTGCTGGTCTCGGTAGTCACGACCGTGCCGGCCGCAAACGACAGCGCGTAGGATGGCGCTTCGGTCGACTGCACGCCGACGATCTCTGTCTTCAGTCCAAGCAGATCGCGCGCCATGATGCAGCCGCAGATGCCTGAGCCCTGCCCAATCGGCACATAGAGCACGTCGAGGTCCGGCGCCGCGCGCAGCAATTCGAGCGCATAGGTCGCGACGCCGAGCACGAGGTCGGGATGGAACGACGGCACCATATGAAGACCATCGAACTGGGCGCGGCGCGCGGCTTCTTCGGCTGCCGCCTGAAAGTCCTCGCCATGTTCGACCAACTCGGCGCCGAACGCGCACATGGCGCGGTTCTTCTCGACCGAATTTCCTTTCGGGACATAGATCACCGCGCGAACGCCATGACGGCCGGCGGCGAACGCAAGACTCTGCCCGTGATTGCCGCGCGTGGCGGAAATGATTCCGGGTGTGTTCGCCCGCTCCCGCTTCAGCCGGTCGAGATAAACCAGCCCGCCGCGCACCTTGAAGGCGCCGATCGGCGTGTGGTTCTCATGCTTGACCACAACATCAGCGCCGAGCCGCTCGCTAAGCAGCGGCCAGGCATGCGCCGGTGTCGGCGGCACGGCCTGGCCGACGATTTCGTGCGCGCGTTCGAGGTCCGTGAGGTCAAACATTTGAATGCTTCACCTCACACCAGCGCCTTGCCGCCGGCGAAGGCGGCGGCGGTGGCTTCGTCGGTGGCTTCCACCGGCAGCAGCATTTCGTTATGCGCCTTGCCGGACGGAATCATCGGGAAGCAGTTTTCCAGTGCGGCGACGCGGCAATCGAACAGCACCGGGCGCTTGACCTTGATCATCTCCTTGAGCGCGCCGTCGAGATCGCCGGGCTTGATCGCCTGCAAACCGACGCAGCCGAACGCATCCGCGAGCTTGACAAAATCCGGCAGCGCTTCGGAGTAGGAATGCGACAGCCGGTTGCCGTGCAGGAGCTGCTGCCACTGCCGCACCATGCCCATGTACTGGTTGTTCAGGATGAAGATCTTGATCGGCAATTCATACTGAACGGCCGTCGACATCTCCTGCATCGTCATCTGCACCGAGGCGTCGCCCGCGATATCGATCACGAGGCTGTCGCGATGCGCGACCTGCACGCCAAGCGCTGCCGGCAGGCCGTAGCCCATGGTGCCGAGACCGCCCGACGTCATCCAGCGGTGCGGCTCCTCGAACCCGAAGAACTGCGCCGCCCACATCTGGTGCTGCCCGACTTCGGTCGTGATGTAGGTGTCATGGCCGCGCGTCGCCTCGAACAGCTTCTGGATGGCGTATTGCGGCAGGATGACGTCGTTGCTCTTCTTGTAGGCGAGCGAATTGCGCGCCCGCCAGGTGGCAATCTCCTGCCACCAGCTCTTGATGTCAGGCTTCTTCGCTTCGGCCGTGAACACCTGCAGGAGGTCGCCCAGCACGTTGGCGGCATCGCCGATGATCGGCACGTCGACGCGGATGTTCTTGTTGATCGAGGACGGATCGATGTCGATGTGGATCTTCTTCGAGCCCGGCGAGAACGCGTCGGTGCGGCCGGTGATGCGGTCGTCGAAGCGCGCGCCGACGCACAGCATGACGTCGCAATCATGCATCGCCATGTTGGACTCGTAGGTGCCGTGCATGCCGAGCATGCCCAGCCAGTTCTTGCCGGTCGCAGGATAGGCGCCGAGGCCCATCAGCGTCGAGGTGATCGGGAATCCGGTGACGTCGACCAACTCGCGCAGGAGCTTCGACGCCTCGGGTCCGGAATTGATGACGCCGCCGCCGGAATAGATCACCGGCCGCTTGGCGGACGCCAATAGCGCCACCGCCTTGCGGATCTGCGCGGCATCGCCCTTGACCCGCGGCGTGTAGGAGACATGCACGTCGGACTTGCGCGGCGGATGATAGGTGCCGACAGCGAACTGCACGTCCTTAGGGACATCGACCACGACCGGACCGGGACGGCCTGACGTCGCGACATAGAACGCCTCGTGCAGCACCTTGGCCAGGTCTTCGACGTCGCGCACGAGCCAGTTGTGCTTGGTGCAGGGACGTGTGATGCCGACGGTGTCGCATTCCTGGAACGCGTCATTGCCGATCAGATGCGTCGGCACCTGTCCGGTGATGCAGACCACGGGAATCGAATCCATCAGCGCGTCCGTCAGCGGCGTCACCATGTTGGTGGCGCCGGGACCTGACGTCACCAGCACCACGCCGGGTTTGCCGGTCGAGCGCGCATAGCCTTCGGCGGCATGGCCGGCGCCCTGCTCGTGCCGCACCAGAATGTGCTCGACGTCGCTCTGCTGGAAAATCTCGTCATAGATCGGAAGCACCGCGCCGCCGGGATAGCCGAAGAGGTGCTGGACGCCATGATCGATGAGCGCGCGCACGATCATCGCGGCGCCGGTCATCTGGTTCGGATCGTGGCTCTTGTCGGTCATGGCTTGCTCCGGATGCGCTGCTGGCGCGGCTTTCTTCGGTTTCGAGTGCTAGAGCGAGATGACGTTTCTTCGAAACTTCATCTCGCTCTATCTTCTTGTTTGAGCATGATCTTTTCGGAAAACCGGTTCCCACTTTTCCGGATCATGCTTCAGGGAATAAAAAAAGGGCCCGAGAGGCCCCATGCACACCGCCTGAATTTGGGATGGCCTCAGCCACCCCCGGCGGTGCGCCTGGGTACGACTACGATAAGGAGTTTGGTAATAATGTTACGCATTTGGCGGCTCGGACTTCCCAAAGGTTGCGCGGTTATACCGCCCGATCCCCGGAAGTCAAGGGAAGGACGCCTTTAGCGCGATTTTTGCAGCTTAGCGGCGTTCCGGGCGTTCGGCGAGTGGGAATTTTAAGCCTGCAGCCATGCGGGGAGGCTCGTAGCCGGTAGCCCGTAGCCCGGGTGGAGCGAAGCGCAACCCGGGGGGCCGGGAGCCGCGGAGAGAATCCCGGATTGCGCTGCACTCCATCCGGGCTACGAGGTCCGCGCCGCCACCCACCCCCTCGCCGCTTCCGGGGCTACCCACTCAAACTCCGGCAGCTGGTGCCGGAACCAGGTGAATTGCCGCTTGGCGTAATGGCGGGTATCGGCGCGGCCGATTTCGGCGGCCTCTTCGCGCGTGATCTCGCCGCGTAGGTAGCGGATCAACGCCGGTACGCCATGGGCCTTCATGGCCGGCAGCAAGGGATCTAGCTTTCGCGCGGCGAGCGCCGCGACCTCCTCCAGCGCGCCCGCGGCCAGCATCGCGTCGAACCGCGCATCGATCCGCGCATAAAGCTGGTCGCGTTCGGGCGCGAGGAACAGCGCGGTGAATTCGCTCCGAGGCAGCAGCGGCGGCAGGCCTTCCTGGTGCCAGTCGGGCAGCGTACGGCCGGTGGCTTCGACGACCTCCAGCGCGCGGGCAATCCGCGTGCGATCGCGCGGCTTCAGGCGTTCGGCCGAGACGGGATCGCGCCGCGCCAGCTCAGTATGCAGCGCTTCGACACCGTCGCGCTCCAGCCGCGCACGCACCGCATCGCGCACCTCGGCTGGAATCGGCGGCACTGCGGAGAGACCACGCGTCAACGCCTTGAAGTACAGGCCGGAACCGCCGATGAAGACGGCCACGCGCTTTTCCGCACGCGCCTCCGACAGCACCTTGGCAGCGTCCGCCACCCAGGCGCCGGCCGAAAAGTTGACCGACGCGTCGACATGGCCATAGAGCCGGTGCGGCGCGCGGGCCTCCTCCTCCACCGTCGGCCGCGCCGTGATGATGCGGAGATCGCGATAGACCTGCATGGAATCGGTGTTGACGACGACGCCGCCGGTCTTTTGCGCCAATTCGAGCGCCAGCGCCGACTTGCCGCTGGCGGTCGGCCCTGCGATAAGCACGGCCTTGCTCAAACTAAGCGAATTCGCCTGCATGTCCCTCGTCGCCACCCTGATCTGCAACCCGGCCAATCCCGCGCTCGACACCACCATTGTCGACGGCGCGCTGGCCGTTCTCCCCTCGCCCGGCACGGCGCAATGGCTGTTCGACGAGGTCGCAGTCGACATTCCCTTCGACCATCAGGTCAAGAGCCCTGATGACATCAAGGCGATCGAAACCCGCCTGCAACAGGCGCGCGGCGACCTGCCGATCGACATCGTCGTGCAGCCTGTCGCCTTCAGGCGCAAGAAGCTTTTTCTGGCGGACATGGATTCCACCATGATCGGCCAGGAATGCATCGACGAGCTGGCGGATTTCGTCGGGCTAAAGGCGCATGTCGCCGGAATCACCGAACGGGCCATGCGCGGCGAAATCGAATTCGAGCCGGCGCTGCGCGAGCGCGTTGCGCTGCTGAAGGACCTGCCGGTCGGCGTGGTCGACGAGGTGCTGGCAAAACGCATCACGCCGACGCCGGGAGGCCGCGAGCTGGTTTCCACCATGCGCGCGAGCGGCGCTTACACCTGCCTGATCTCGGGCGGCTTCACGCTGTTCACCAATGCGGTCGCCGCCAAGATCGGCTTCCAGGAGAACCGCGCCAACGAACTCGTTGTGCGCGACGGCAAATTCACCGGCGAAGTCGCTGAACCAATCCTGGGCCGCGCCGCCAAGCTCGCAACACTCATCGAGCTTCGCGAATCCTTCGACCTCGACGAAATCGACACGCTGGTGACCGGCGACGGCGCCAACGACCTCGGCATGATCCAGGCGGCGGGGCTCGGCGTCGCCTATCACGCCAAGCCCGCGGTCGCCGCCGCTGCCGCCGCGCGGATCGACTACGGCGATCTCACCGCGTTGCTATATACGCAGGGCTACCGGCGCGACGAGTTCGCGGACTAATTGAAATTGGTCTGTTGCTCACGCCAGCAACGCGAACCTATTGCGACGATGAGCAACCTTAAGTAGCTTGCACAAATGAGCATCTTAAGGGGTCGCAATGAGCCAACCTAAGACGGTTGATCGTGGCGTTTCATTCATAAAATTCGTGCTTGGACTTCTAAGGGCTCACCCGGACGGCATGCGCCCACGCGACATCTACGCAGAGATCCAATCAAAGCTGCCCCTGGATGATTTCGACAAGGAGACGATGAAGGGCTCGGGGCTGCCGCGGTGGCGAGCCACCCTGCATTTCCACTCTGTCGCAGCGACGAAAGCTGTATTGCTCGTCAAGTCAGACGGACGGTGGCGGGTGACGGACGAGGGCCAGAAGTTTGTGACCCTGCCGGATTACGAACTCAAGCGGCTGATGCGATCCCGCTACCGCGAATGGCGTTGGAGCCATCAGAAGGTAAAGACTGGCGCTGGAACTGCAAACGCTGTCGACGAAACGCCGCCACTCGACACTTCGGTTCTGTTCGAAGATGCCAAGGAAAAGGCCCGCGAGGAAATCGACACCTATCTCGACACCCTCTCGGGCTACGAATTTCAGAACCTCGTAGCGGCGCTGCTTGAAGGGATGGGATACGCCACAAGCACGGTCTCAAAACCAGGCTCGGATGGAGGGACGGACATCCTTGCCTATATCGATCCGCTGGGCGCGCAGACGCCGCATATCCGGGTTCAGGTGAAGCATCGAGACCAGACAGCTTCGCGTGAAGATGTCGCAGCACTTCGAGGCATCATCCGTGGCGATCGGGAAATTGGCCTGTTTGTTTCTTCCGGCGGCTTCTCAAGGGAGGCGCGTCGCGAAGCCGGCAATGGCGCCGTTCACATCGAACTGGTCGACCTCGACCGTTTTCTTGAACTTTGGCTGCAGCACTACAGCAAGATACCTGAAGTCAAGCGATCAAAGCTTCGCCTCGAACCAATCCACTTTCTGGCCGTGGTCTCGCTCACCTGAGCCTTTCGCGCATCGCTACCGAAGTGCTTGTGGTGACGCTCGCTCGCAGGCGCGAAAATTGCGGCGCGAGGAGTTCGCGGGGGATAAAACTCTACGTCGTCCCTGCGAACGCAGGGACCCATAGCGCGTTGTCCTCTCGATAAAAGCAAGATGGCTGACGTCTTCCAAAACAATTGGTGCCGCGGCGTATGGGTCCCTGCGCCCGTGCGCAATTGCGCACTAGGCAGGGACGACATCGTCGTGTGGAGCGGCCAGCCGAGGTCACACCAGTTTTACTGCACGCTCAGCGCGACGAAGCGCAATTCGCCTTCGCCGTTCGAAACCAGCAGCAGCACCGACTTCTTGCCGTCCTTCTTGAGCTGATCGACGCGCTTCTTGATGTCGGCGGCGTTAGTGACCGCTTCCTGCGCCACCTCGACGATGACGTCGCCAGCGGAGAGCCGCTTTTCGGCGGCGTCGGAGGAACCATCGACACCGGTGACAATCACGCCCTTGACGCTGTCCTTGATCTTGTACTTCGTGCGCAGGTCCTTGCTCAGCGCGGCGAGATCGAGGCCGAGCGCCTTTTGCGTCACCGGCTTCTCGACGGGGTCGTCCTTGGTCTTGGCGGCGGCCTGCTGCACCTTTTCGTTATCCTCGAGGCGCCCGAGCGTGACCTTGCGGCTTTCCTCCTTGCCCTTACGGATGACCACCACGTCGACTTCCTTGCCGACCGCGGTATCGGCAACGACGCGCGAGAGATCCTTCGGATCCTTGACGTCCTTGCCGTCGAACTTGACGACGACGTCGCCGGGCTCGATGCCGGCGGGCTTGGCCGGCCCCTTGTCGTCGATACCCGCAACCAGCGCGCCGCGGGCGGGCTTGATGTTGAGACTTTCGGCGATCTCCTCGGTGACCTGCTGGATCCGCACGCCGAGCCAGCCGCGGCGCAGCTCGCCGAACTGCCGGAGCTGATCGACCACGCCCGCCACCGTCTTCGACGGCACCGCGAAGCCGAGGCCGATCGAACCGCCGGTCGGCGAGATGATCAGCGTGTTGACACCGACTACCTCGCCTTCGAGGTTGAACAGCGGCCCACCGGAATTGCCGCGATTGATCGATGCATCGGTCTGGATGTAGCTGTCATACGGCCCCTGGCTGATGTCGCGGTTGCGCGCCGACACGATGCCGGCCGTGACCGAGCCGCCGAGGCTGAACGGATTGCCGATCGCGATCACCCACTCGCCGAGCCGCAGCTTGTCGGAATCGCCGAACTTCACCGCGTTCACGGGCTTCACCGGCTTGAACTTCAGCACCGCGATGTCGGTCTTCTTGTCGACGCCGACCAGTTCGGCCTTGATCTTGGTGCCGTCGTTCATGATCACGTTGATCTCGTCGGCGTCCGCAATGACGTGATTGTTGGTGACGACGACGCCCGCGGCATCGATGATGAACCCGGAGCCGAGCGAATTGGTCTTGCGTCGCTGCATCTCACCGCTCTTGTCGCCGTCCTTGGGAGCAGCGCCGCCGCGACGGTTCTTGAAGAAATCGTCGAAGAACTCTTCGAACGGCGAGCCCGGCGGCAATTGCGGCATCGCTTCCCTGTTGTTGCCGCCGCCTTTGGCCTCGACGTTCTGCGAGGTCGAGATATTGACGACTGAGTCGATCACCTTTTCGGCAATGTCGGCGATGCCGTCCGGCCCGCGCGCGCTGGCCGGCACCGACGCCAGCAAGCTGGCGGCACTGAACGAGATCGCAATCCCCATCAGGCGCAGGCGGCGGCTCAAGGTGGGTCTGACACCGGTCATGTCGGCTTGTCTCCAAGGGGGTGAATTCGGGCCCACAGTGCGCCCGAACGGGTCCGAGGCGCAAGCATCTGCGCCCGATATTCCGGCGAAAAACCGGCCCCAGCCGGCTCACGATTACGTTGACGCCACAGCTACTTGCACGGGTTGGTCGCCATCATTCCGGGCGCGAAGCGAACCCAGATGCGCAATTTCACGTCTGAGGCCCGGTCCTGCGGACCATCCCGGAATGACGGTGGAAGCTTACCGCCGCACAAACCAGATCAGGAGCAGACCCACGACCGCCGAGACGATGCCGACGATCCGCAGGATATTGTCAGGCGTTGCCAGCGCGCTCTTCATCGCCCGGCGCATCCAGGCTGGGCTCGCGGCGAACATCAGGCCCTCGAATACAAAAAGCAGAGCCACACCGATGAGGAAGTCGGCAAACGCTATGGACCTCATCGGATGGTAACCCCCCGCTATTCAAGCGCCTTTTGCTTTCTATGCCGGCGAAGCGAGCCCGCTTCGCCGCAACGCGTGTATTCCGGCCGGACGGCTATGGCTTCGGCGCCGCGGCCGTCGGGGGATAGCCCGACGGATTGGCAAAGAAGCGGAAGAACTCGGAATCCGGCCGCAACAAGAAGCGAGTATCGTTGGAGCGAAGCCCGGTCTCGTAGGCCGACATCGAACGGTAGAAGGCAAAGAAATCCGGATCCCTGCCATAGGCCTCGGCGAACAGGCGGTTGCGTTCGGCGTCGCCGACACCGCGCGTCTGCTCGGCGGTCGAATTGGCCTCGGCGACGATGACGGTCGCCTCGCGATCGGCCCTGGAGCGGATCTCCTGCGATTTCTGGCCGCCCTGGGCGCGAAATTCCTGGGCCTCGCGTTCACGTTCGGTCTGCATTCGCTTGTAGACCGCCTGGCTGTTCTGCTCCGGCAGATCGGCGCGGCGGATACGCACGTCGACCACCTCGATGCCATACTGATCGGCCTCCCTGTCGAGTTGGTCGCGGATACGCGTCATCAGGCCCTCGCGTTCGTCGCGCACCACATTGATGAAGGTGACCTCGCCCAGCACGCGGCGCAGCGCCGCGTTCAACAGCGTGGTGAGCTGGATGTTGGCTGCCTGGATCGAGCCGATGCTCTGATAGAAGCGCAGCGGGTTTTTGATCCGGTAGCGGGCGAAGGCGTCGACGACGAGCCGCTTCTGGTCGGAAGCGATGACTTCCTGGGACGGATTTTCCAGATCGAGGATGCGCTTGTCGATGCTGATGACGGTGTCGATGAACGGCGCCTTGAAGTTCAGGCCCGGCTGCGACACGACGTCGACCGGCCGGCCGAGCCGGACCACGAGCGCCTGTTCGGTCTGCGACACCGTGAAGATCGAGCTGTAGCCCACGATCACCGCGAGGAACAGCAGGACCAGGATGACAATACCTGTAACGGGAGACCTCATCGCGTGCCTCCCTGCTGCTGCTGCTGGCCAGCCGTGGCCGGCGGACGGCGCGGCGTCAATTCGCTGAGCGGTAGATACGGCACGACGCTCTGTGCGTTGCCGTTGCCGCCGTCATAGACCAGCTTCTCGGAGCCGCCGAGAATCCGCTCCATCGTCTCGAGATAAATTCGCTGCCGCGTCACGTCAGGTGCCTTCTTGTATTCGTCGTAGACTTTTGTGAAGCGCGAGCTCTGGCCCTTGGCCTCGGCGACCGCCTGTTCCTTGTAACCTTCGGCGACCTGCAGGATCTGCGCGGCGCGGCCGCGCGCGTCGGGAATAACGCGGTTGGCATAGGTCTGCGCCTCGTTCTGCAGCCGCTCGAAGTCGGCGCGCGCGGCCTGCACGTCGCGGAACGCGTCGATCACCTGCGCGGGCGGGTCGACCTTCTGCATCTGCACCTGCGTGATCTGAATGCCGGAGCCGTATTGATCCAGCGTCTTCTGCATCAATTCCTGCACGCCCTGCTCGTTCGTGGTGCGGGCGCCGGTGAGGATCGGCTGAATCAAGGAGCGGCCGATCACCTCGCGCATCGCGCTTTCGGCCACCGCCTTCACGGTGCCTTCGGGGTTCTGGATGTTGAAGAGGAAATTGCCGACGCCGTCGGGCTTGATCCGCCACAACACGGTGAAGTCGACGTCGACGATGTTTTCGTCGCCGGTCAGCATCAGGCTTTCTTCCGGCACGTCCCGCATGGTGCGGCCTCTCCGCGCCGGATCGTCAATCAGCGACATGCCGATCGAGAGGGTGGAGACGCGCAACGCCTTCGGCAGCAGCACGGTCTCGATCGGATAGGGCAGATGATAGTTCAGGCCGGGCTGCACCGTGCGCACATGCTTGCCGAAGCGCAGCACGACGCCGAGTTCCTCCGACTGCACGCGGAAGAATCCGGACAATCCCCAGATCGCCAGCGCGCCAACCAGCACCAGCGCGATGCCCATGCCGCTGAAATGTCCGCCCGGCAAAAGCGCCTGCAGCTTGTCCTGGCCGCGCCGCAGAAGGTCCTCCAGATCGGGGGGCCTCGGCCCGACCGATTGCGGTCCGCCGCCCCATGGCCCCTTGGGACCCTGGCCCCATGGGCCTCCGCCTTGATTCTTCCACGGCATATAAACTCTCCTCTGCGGGGGGCCCGGGTCCGCCTGTTGGCAAGATGCCTTAAGCCTCGCATATCCGCCCGGCTTTATAGGGGACCGCTAGGTCCCTTACAACGCAAGCTTCCTGTTCGAAGCAGCTATGCCTGATGCCAAAATTGTCAATGCAAACATTGGCTAGCGCGGTTAACGCGGCTTGCGCCGGCGAAATGTCACATACGAGAAACCGGCGCTGTCCTGCGGACCGGCCGGATTCCGCACCCGCGCCACCTCTTCCCAAGCGGTCAGATCGACAGGTGGGAAACGCGTGTCGCCGTCGGGCCGGGCGTGCACCTCGGTAATCTCCAGGCGATCGGCGCTGTCGATCCATTGGGCATAGATTTCCGCGCCGCCGATCACCGCGATCTCAGTGGCGAAACGTCGCAGCGCATCGCCGGTGGCGATCACCTTCGCGTCGGCGAAGGAATGGGTAACCACCACGCCATCGGCGCGAAAGCCCAAATCGCGGGTGACCACGATATTGGTCCGTCTGGGAAGCGGCCGGCCGATCGAGACGAAGGTCTTGCGCCCCATCACCACGGGCTTTCCCGTCGTCAGCGCCTTGAAACGCGCCATGTCGGATTTCAGCCGCCACGGAATGGCGCCACCTGCCCCGATGACGCCGTTCTCCGCGACCGCAACGATGAGAACGACTTCCATTACCGCGTCCCTTGCGCCAGCGCTGTCAGATCAGGACCGCTGACCCGGCAAACCGTCCACTCGTCCATCAGGACCGCGCCGAGCGATTTGTAGAATTCGATCGACGGCGTGTTCCAGTCCAGCACCGACCATTGCAGACGCGACCAGCCGTTTGCCACGCATTCTTTTGCGAGATGCACCAGGAGCGCCTTGCCGATGCCCTTGCCGCGCAGCGCCGGGCGAACGAACAGATCTTCGAGATAGATCCCGGAGCGACCGCTGAAGGTCGAGAAATTGACGAACCAGACCGCGAAGCCGGCGGGGACGCCGTCCCATTCGGCGATCTCGCAGAACAATCGCGGATTGGCGCCGAACAGCGCCGCATCGATGTCGGCCTCCGTCGCCTCCATTTCGTGAAGCAGCTTTTCGTATTCGGCGAGTTCGCGCACGAAGGACAGGACAAGCCCCGCTTCGCCCGGCCGCGCGCGGCGGATCGTGAGGGACATCAGATGCTCACACCGCTGCTGCTCATACAGCCACTTCGGCCTTGATATGCGGGTGCGGATCGTAGCCTTCGAGCGCAAAATCCTCGTAACGGAACGCGAAAATATCCGTCACTTCCGGATTGATCTTCATGGCCGGCAATTGCCGCGTCGGCCGCGTCAGTTGCAGCCGCGCCTGTTCGAGATGGTTGGAGTAGAGATGCGCGTCGCCGAGCGAGTGCACGAAATCGCCGGGCTTCAGGCCCGTCACCTGCGCGACCATCATGGTCAGCAGCGAATAGGAAGCGATGTTGAAAGGCACGCCGAGGAACACATCGGCGGAACGCTGGTAGAGCTGGCAGGAGAGCTTGCCGTTCGCGACGTAAAACTGAAACAGGCAGTGACAGGGCGGCAGCGCCATCTTGTCGACATCGGCCGGATTCCACGCGCTGACGATCAGCCGCCGCGAATCCGGGTTGCGCTTGATCATGTCGATGACGTTGGAAATCTGGTCGATGCTGCGCCCGTCCGGCGCCGGCCACGAGCGCCACTGCGATCCGTAGACGGGGCCGAGATCGCCGTTGGCGTCGGCCCATTCATCCCAGATCGAAACGCCATTGTCCTTGAGATATTTGATGTTGGTGTCGCCGGCGAGAAACCACAGCAATTCGTGCACGATCGCCTTCAGCGGCAGCCGTTTGGTCGTCAGCATCGGAAAGCCGGAAGACAGGTTGAAACGCATCTGGTGGCCGAAGATCGACAGCGTGCCGGTGCCGGTGCGGTCGTGCTTTTCCGCGCCGTCGCTGAGGATACGTTCAAGCAGATCGTGGTACTGGTTCATGGCAGGTGCTTCAGACCTTTTCGGGACGGCGAATTTAGCGGCCGGGAGATCCGATCGACACGCCGATTCGGCTTCGCACACCGATTATACCCGGAAAAATGATCATCCCCTGCGCAAACGACAAGGGGCGGAACCTGCGTCCCGCCCCTCGCCCATTGTCTTGATTGTGTGGGTTAATTCACCGCTTTGAGCACCGGCGTCCACTTGGCGATTTCATTTTTCACTAGGGTTCCCAGCGCGGCCGGGGTGCGGTCGGCGGGAGCCGGGATCACACTGCCGAGTTCGAGCAGGCGCTTGCGCACGCCCTCGTCATCCAGCGCCTTGACGATCGCAGCGTTCAATTTGGCGATGACGTCTGCAGGCGTTCCCTTGGGCGCAAAAATCGCGTTCCACGCCTGAGCCTGGAAGGCCGGCAGACCGGCCTCGGTGGTGGTCGGAACATTAGGCAGGGACGGATTGCGCTCCGCCGTCGCCACGGCATAGGCCTTGATGGTGCCGCCGTTGATCTGCGGCACGGCATTGACGATCTGGTCGCACATGTAATCGACCTGCCCGGCCACCAGCGCGTTCATCGCCGGCCCGGTGCCGTTGAAGGGAACGCCGATTGGCTTGACTCCCAGGATCGAGTTCAACAATTCGCACGATACATTCGAGACAGAACCTATGCCGGCATGCGCCGCGTTGACCTTGGATTCATTCGCTTTCACATAGGTGATGAATTCCTTGAGATCCTTCGGCGGGAAATCCTTGCGCGCCAGGATCAGGATCGGGGTGCCGGCGAGCATACCGACCGGCTCGAAATCCTTCTCCGGGTGATAGGCCAGCTTGGGATAAAGCGGCACGGAGGCCGCATGCGTGCCCATATGCCCGGTAATCAGCGTATAGCCGTCATTCGTGGCCTTCGATGCGCGCGTGGTGGCGGTAGTGCCACCGGCGCCGACGACGTTCTCGATGATGATGGCTTGACCGAGCGTCTGCGCCATATGGCCGGTGACGATGCGTGCGATGACATCGGTCGGACCGCCTGCCGCGAACGGCACGATCATGGTGATGTTGCGCGTCGGATAGGCCTGAGCCTGAGCCTGCGAAGACAAGCCCATTCCGGCAAGCACTGCCAGAAAACCGCTCGCGAGCGAGCGACCGTACCAATTCATTTTGACCTCCCGATATCCGTTGCAATGCCGAACCCGCCGGCCGGCATTTTCCATGGCATAGAAAATTAGCCCGAAGTCGACCAGACTTCGGGCTGCGGCGCACCGACGCAGGTCAGTTTTCCGACTCCACAAACACCTCGTCGCGCTTCTTGCGTAGCGCTGGCAGTACCGTAAGGACCAGCAACGCTGCGGCAATCGCCATCAGCACCGCCGACAGCGGACGCGTCAGGAAGACCGACCAGTCGCCGCGCGAGATCAGAAGCGCCCGACGCAGATTTTCTTCCATCAGCGGTCCGAGCACCATGCCGAGCAGCAGCGGCGCCGGCTCGAAATCGTGCTTGATCAGCCAGTAGCCGACCAGGCCGAAGGCGCCTGCGATCATGACATCCGTTGGCGCATTGTTCACGGAGTAGATGCCGATGCAGCAGAAGATCACGATGGCCGGAAACATCAGGCGATACGGCACGCGCAGGAGCCGCACCCATATCCCGACCATCGGCAGGTTGATGATGAGGAGCATGAGATTGCCGACCCACATCGAGGCAATCATGCCCCAAACCAGTTCCGGCTGCTTCTGCATCACCTGCGGGCCCGGCACGATGCCGTGAATGGTCATCGCTCCGACCATCAGCGCCATGACGGCGTTGGGCGGGATGCCGAGCGTCAGCAACGGGATGAAGGAGGTCTGCGCGGCGGCATTGTTGGCGCTCTCGGGTGCTGCGACGCCCCGGATTTCGCCATGACCGAACTTCGAGGGATCCTTCGCGATTTTCTTCTCGAACGTGTATGCCGCGAACGATGCGATCGTAGCACCACCGCCCGGCAGGATGCCGAGAATCGATCCGAGCATGGTGCCGCGCAGGATCGCAGGGGTCGACTCCTTGAGATCCTTCCCCGTCGGCATCAGTCCCGAGACCTTCTCCTGAACCAGCTTGCGATCGGTCTCGCCGCCGGCATCGAGATTGCGAATGATCTCCGCAAAGCCGAACAGTCCCATCGCCAGCGTGGCAAAACCAAGACCGTCAGCCAGTTCTGGAATGTTGAAGGCCATGCGAGACGCGCCAGTCTCGATGTCGGACCCGACCATGGAAAGCAGCAGGCCGAACACGATCATCGCGATCGCCTTCAGCACCGAGCCCTTCGCGAGCACAACTGCGAAGATCAGACCGAGCACCATCAGCGAGAAGTATTCGGCAGGACCGAACGCCAGCGCAATCTTGGTGAGCGGCGCGCCGAGCAGGGCAATCAGCACGGTCGCGACGCAGCCGGCGAAGAACGATCCGATCGCGGCGATCGCCAGCGCCGGACCGGCGCGGCCTTTTTTCGCCATCTGGAAACCGTCGAGCGCGGTGACCACGGAACCAGCCTCACCTGGAATGTTGACCAGGATCGACGTGGTCGAGCCGCCATATTGCGCACCGTAGTAGATGCCGGCCAGCATGATCAGCGCGCCGACCGGGGGCAGGCCAAAGGTGATCGGCAGCAGCATGGCCACGGTGGCGATGGTGCCGATGCCCGGCAGCACGCCGACCAGCGTACCGACCAGCGCACCGATCAGGCACAGCAGAATATTGACCGGGATCGGAATGGACATTCCGCCAAGAAAGGCGGGCGTCCACTGCACGAACTGGAAAACGACGCCGAAGCCGAGTCCAAGATTTGTGAAAACGTCTCCCATTGCGCCCTCAACGGATCATGAATGACGGCAGGAGCTGCAAAGGCAGTCCGAGCGCGTACGGAAACAACAGGCAGCAAAATGCGGTCAGGCAGACGCCCACGATAAACGTTTCCACCCACCGAGTCTCGGGCGTCCCGCATGCCGCGATCATAAAGCTCGCCATGGCCGCAAAGATCATTCCCATCGGCCGGATCGTGAAGGCGAACGTCAAGATCGCGACCGTCACGAAAAAGGGTCCCCGCCAATGGTATTTTGCCAGGTGGGGACCTTCGGTGACAACGCCGACAACAGTGATGAGGGCGCCCAGTCCCAGCAGCAAAAATCCGAACATCCGCGGCGCGGTACCGGCGCCGAACGAGAACCCGCGCATTCCCTGCAGGTCGCTCGACGCCCAAAGGGCAAACAAGGCAATCGCCATCAAGGCAATTCCGCCGACAAACTCCTGCGGGTTGCGAACCCATTTCGGTATGATGGATTTGACCGGCGCATGGCCCGGCGTAGCGTTCATAGATATCTCCTCCCCCAACAGCGGGCTTCTCGCCCGCTTGTTTGGATAACCTGGATGCTTGTCCCGGAAACTTGCTAGCGATTTTCCTCAGACAACGCCAGCAAAACCCAAGGCGCCTCCGAGTCGGATGGCAAATGAAGTGGCAAAGCTGCAATCAGCCCAGCAAGGGGCCGCAGATCGCAACCTTTGCGATTGTAGCGCCGCAAATACGCGAGCGATCAGCCGATCAGCAGCACGATCCAGCGTCTACGCCGGCGAAAATTCATGCCGCGCTGGGACGCGGTCGGAACCCCGTGCATTTCGGGAATGGTCGAATTCGTGGCGAAACCGCAACTGTGCGACATCAAACCGAAAGCCCGGGGGCCGTAATCCCCGCCCGTTCAGCGCCTTCAGCCCTATTTTTCTCCAAACTTGCACCCTATATTGGGGGTGCCGGTTCGCCGGCTATGGAAATAAATGGCCGTCGCAATAAACCATTCGGACCCGGGGGCAGTACCCGGCGCCTCCACCCAAGCCCACCCCTGAAGGATGGGTTTCGGCGGGGGCGAAACAGGATCGACGAGGGCGTAAAGGGCGAGTTTTTTCTCGGTATGGTTCCGCCGTTATCGGGCTATGCAATAGTTGCAAACGACAACTATGCTCCGGTTGCTCAGGCTGCGTAACGCAGTTTGAAAGACCAAGTCTAAAGTCCTGGTGGGTTAAGCTCCGCTAGGCGGGGTTCGGAGGCACCTGGCAACAGAAGCCTCCACTTTATTCTTTCATTTCCGGCCGACGACGCCGTTCTGCCGCAAATTCGCTCCGTCACGCCTGCTGACCTGCGGCTCCCGCCGGGGTAGCATGGGGCAAAGGGGCGAGTCGGGAGACCGGCGGCCATCCAACGTAACAGGACGACCATGGCGACCGATCATATCCGTTATGACGTGCTGGCGCGCGACGCGCTGCGCGGGGTGCTGCGCCGCGTGCTAACCGACGCCGCCGAACACGGCCTGCCGGGCGAGCATCACTTCTTCATCACCTTCCTGTCCACCGCCGACGGCGTGAAGCTGTCGCCGAGGCTTCTGGCGCAATATCCGGAAGAGATGACGATCATCCTGCAGCATCAGTTCTGGGACCTGGTGGTGACGGAGGATCGTTTCGAGGTCGGCCTGTCGTTCGGCGGCATCCCCGAACGGCTGGTGGTGCCGTTCGCGGCGATCAAGAGTTTTCTCGATCCCTCGGTGCAGTTCGGCCTGCAGTTCGAGCCGTCGGAAGCCACGGCAGAGACACCTGCAGCGAAGCTGCCGGCTGTCCCCGCTCCGTCCGCCCTGCCCGTCGCCGCGCCGGAGCTCGCCGCGGAAAGCAAGGACGAGCCGGCGAAGACGAGCGAAGGCGCGGAAGTGGTGCGACTGGATCGCTTTCGTAAGAAATAATCTAAGCGCGAGAAAATCGGCTACGCTGTAGTGTACACGTTCCGCCATTTCACGGCGCAACGGACTTACGCATGGCTCGATCAGAAACATCCGGAAACAAATCTACCCGCAGTGAGACCGACAGCTTCGGTCCGATCGACGTTCCCGCCGACCGCTATTGGGGCGCGCAGACCGAACGCTCGCGACAGAATTTCAAGATCGGCCAGGATCGCATGCCGATGGCGATCGTCCATGCGTTAGGAACCGTCAAACTCGCCGCCGCCCAAAGCAACCAGGAACTCGGATTGCTCGATGCGCGCCGCGCCGGCGCCATCATCCGTGCCGCACGCGAGGTGATCGAGGGCAAGCTCGACGATCACTTTCCGCTCGTGGTCTGGCAGACCGGCTCCGGCACCCAGAGCAACATGAACCTCAACGAGGTGATCGCCAACCGCGCCAACGTGTTGCTGGGCGGCAAACTCGGCGCCAAGGAGCCGGTTCATCCCAACGACCACGTCAACATGAGCCAGTCGTCGAACGATTCATTTCCGACGGCGATGCATATCGCCGCCGCGGGACGCATCATCGCCGACCTGATTCCGGCGCTCAGCGAACTGCATCGCGAGTTGCGCAAGAAAGAAAAGGCCTTCGCAAAAATCGTCAAGATCGGGCGAACCCACACCCAGGACGCAACGCCATTGACGCTGGGGCAGGAATTCTCGGGCTATGCCGCGCAGGTCGAGAGCGGCATCGCGCGGCTGCGCATCGCGGTGAAGGAGTTGTTCCCGCTGGCGCAAGGCGGCACCGCGGTTGGAACCGGTCTCAATTCCAAGCCGCGATTTGCAAAACTGTTTGCCAGGCACGTCGCGAAGATTACAAAACTGCCCTTCACCAGCGCGCCCAACAAATTCGAGGCACTGGCTTCCAACGACGCTTATGTCATGGTGCATGGCGCGATCAATTCGGTGGCGACCGGCCTGTTCAAGATCGCCAATGACATTCGCTTCTTGGGCTCGGGCCCGCGCTCCGGTCTTGGCGAATTGATCCTGCCGGAAAACGAACCGGGCTCTTCGATCATGCCCGGCAAGGTCAACCCGACCCAGTGCGAAGCGATGACCATGGTCTGCTGTCAGGTGTTCGGTAACCAGACAGCCGTCACCGTTGCCGGGAGCCAGGGACATTTCGAATTGAATGTTTACAAACCCGTATTGGCATATTGTATGATGCATTCCATTCAACTGCTGTCGGACGCGACGCGCTCGTTCACCGAACTTTGCGTGGCGGGCATAAGCGCCGACGAAAAGCGAATTCGCGAATTGATGGAGCGTTCGCTGATGCTGGTCACTGCACTGGCTCCGAAGATCGGATACGACAACGCCGCGAAGGTCGCCAAATCGGCGCACGCGCGCGGAACAACATTGAAGGAAGAGGCTGTACGCCTCGGATTTGTCAACGCCGCCGAATTCGAACGCCTGGTGCAGCCGGACAAAATGACACACCCGGGCTGAGTGCCTCCCCCGGGAAACTACGGGTGAGAAATATAAATTATGGATCATACCTGAAGAATGAGGTTGGTCATCTATCGCGGTTGCGTTGACGCATGGTACGAGCAGGAATTATTCGGTTTTCGCAGAGCGAAACATATTTTTTGATGCTATCAAAGAACGCTACACGGGGATTCCGAATGACCATTCAATTTGTCAACGCACCACACGATTTTTTTCCAGCCAATGAATTATCATGCCTTCGAGTCGCCGGATGATGGAGGCGAACATGGCAGACGTGATCAATCTGAAGCGATTCAAGAAGCGCAACGAACGGGAACAATCGGAAAGGCAGGCCGACGCCAACCGCGCACGGTTTGGCCGGACCAAAGCCGAACGCGCTCTCGATGAACGTCGCAAGGATCGCGCCGGCGATCTTTTGGACCAGCACAAGCTCGATGACGGAGACGCGTCATGAAGTCACCCGTCGTCAAGCGCTCGATCGTGGTCGCCGGCCACAAGACCAGTGTCAGCCTCGAAGAGGCTTTCTGGAACGGCATGAAGGAAATCTCGGGGCTGCGGAACATGACCTTGTCCGAGCTGGTCGGCGAGATCGACAGCAATCGCCAGCAGGGCAATCTGTCCTCGGCGATCCGCCTCTTCGTGCTCGACTATTTCCGCACCCGCGCCATGCCGCCTGCCGCGCCGGACGCTCCGCGGCCCCAGGCTTAAGGCTTGCTGTTCAGGCGAGCGCGCCGCAAGCGCACCCGCCCTGTTTCATCGCAACCTCAATAAACGAGTCCGGTGCCGGGCGGTTTTTCGAGCGCCGCGGCCAACGACCGATACTCCTCGCAGCCCGTGCCGCAAATCGCTGCGATGCGGCCGAGATGATACGAGGCCTGGTCGCGATTGCCCTGTTCGATCTGCCACAGGCCGTAATACTGCCAGGTCAGCACGTGCTTCGGGTCTGCTTTCAGCGCGCGCTCGTACCAGGTCTGCGACAGCTTGTAGTCGCCGAGCTTGCGATAGGAATAGCCGATCAGGTTGGCGACGCTGGCGTTGTCGTCGCGGTGAAGCGCCTTTAGCTGCTCGATGGCGGCAGCATAATCGTTGCGCTCATAGATCGTCGCGTGAGCGGCACGGTATCCTTGTCGGAAGGCAGCATCGTCGGCGCTCGACTGTTTGGTGGGCTTCTTCTTGGATTTGGAGCTCGACCTGGGAGCGGATCTATTGTCCGGCGGCGGCGGTGGTGGGGTGGCCGAAGGTGGATCGCCGCCGCCTCCCGCGGCAAAGGCCGGACCGGATGGCGGCGATGCGATCAGAGCCACCGAAAACAGTGCCAGCGTTGCGAGCCTGATTGCCGATTTCATCATGCGAACCTCCGGTTTTCCTGCGTGAGCGAATCCATGGTCCAGCCGCAGGTACAGACCCCGCCGGGCGGCAAGTATTCCCGCCGGACCAGCGCAAGCGTTGCGCATTGCGGCAGGCTGGACGAATGACGGCAAGGCGCCTATCTAATTGATGGTCGTGACAGTTCCCCGCAAAAGCGGCGGGCGGAACCGACGAAGACTGACGGAAGAAGACCCGTCGCACAGAGAGCCTGGAGAGAGAAATGGACATCGCAAAGCTGACCGCGCCTCGCGACCTCAGTCCATTTTCGGAAGCTCTCCATGCCTGCCTTTCTCGTTCTGGATTCCATCTCCCTCGCCACGCCTGACGGACGCCTGCTGTTCGATGGATTGACGCTTGCGAACGGGCGCGAGCGCACCGGCCTTGTCGGCCGCAACGGCTGCGGCAAATCCACATTGCTGCGCTTGATCGCGGGCGAGATCGAGCCCGCGAGCGGATCGCTGCAACGCATCGGCTCGATCGGCATGCTCGCGCAACTGACCGATGAACGACTGACGGTCGACGAGGCGCTCGGCGTCGCCGGCGGCCTTGCCCGCCTACGCCGGCTCGAACGCGGCCAAGGATCGATTCAAGGATCGCTTGATGACGCGACGGAAGCGGATTGGACGCTGGAGGCGAGGATACAGGCGGCGCTGGTCGAAGCCGGACTGCCGTCAATGCCGCTGCATCGCCCGATCGTCTCCTTGAGCGGCGGCGAGCGGACGCGGATCGCACTGGCGCGCCTCTTGATCGAAGCGCCGGATCTGCTGCTGCTGGACGAGCCCACCAACAATCTCGATAGCTGCGGCCGGCAGGCCGTGGCGCAGATGCTCGAACGCTGGCAGGGCGGCGTCCTCGTCGCCAGCCACGACCGCGCGCTACTGGAACGCGTCGACCGCATCGTCGAGTTGACGCCGGTCGGCATCAGCATATTCGGTGGCGCGTGGTCGGCCTTTGCCGAAGCGCGCGAGGCCGCACGCGCCCGCGCCGCTGATGACCTCGACCGCGCCTCGGACGCCCTGCGCAACACCGAGCGCGCGCTGCAGAAGTCGCGGGAAAAGAAGGCGCGCCGCGACAAGGCTGGCCGCGCCTGGCGCGCCAAGGGCATCGAGGACAAGATGTTCATGGACCGCGAGAAGGAGCGCGCAGAGAACAGCGCCGCCCGCGAAAGCCAGCTCGCCGGCCGCCTGCTCGGTGAGCGCGCCGAGGCGCTGGAGATGGCCAGGTCGCAAGTCGAGATCCTGACGCCGCTTTCGATCGACCTGCCGCGCACCCACCTACCCGGCGGGCGCGAACTCATCGCCTTCAAGGACGTGGCGATGACCTTTGGGGAGCGCCATCTGTTCGGACCGCTGTCATTCGACGTTCGCGGACCCGAGCGGATTGCCATCCGCGGCGCCAACGGTTCCGGCAAGACCACCTTGTTCCGCCTGATCACCGGCGATCTGAAACCTGCGAGCGGCGACGTCGGCCGCCGCACCGACCGCATTGCCGTGCTCGATCAGCACATCGGCCTGCTCGATCCCCACGCGAGCATTCTCGACAATCTGCGTCGCCTCAATCCAGAGCTCACAGCCAACGAGGCCCACGCGGCGCTCGCGCGGTTTGCGTTCCGTAACCGGGCGGCGTTGCAGATCGCGGCCACGCTCTCAGGCGGCGAACGGCTGCGCGCGGGCCTCGCCTGCGTATTCGCACGCCCGCAGCCGCCCTTCATCCTGCTGCTGGACGAGCCGACCAACCATCTCGATCTCGCCTCAATCGAAGAACTGGAAGATGCGCTGCAAGGATACGACGGCGCGTTGATCGTGGTCAGCCATGACGAGGCATTTTTGCGGGCGATCGGAATCAGTCGGGAGATCGCGCTCGGCTAGGCCATGTACTCATGAAACCGGTGGCGTGACGTAAAGAAGAAATGCCTGCTTTGCTTTTGGAGCGACGCCGATACCGCACGGCAGCGAAATGACGCGAAGGGCCAAGAGGAGACAATTGCTGGCGTCACCCAAACATTCAGTTAATCTTCGTTTGCTACATGCAGGAATGCGTGATCATGGGCCAAATCCTTGCCGGTCTTTAGGCTGAACACCTTATTCGGTTCAGAATCTGCTGTAGAGGTTCGCTAACCAGCATGAAATGGCTTGCAGCGTCGTTGGCTGTCATTGTTGCCGTTTACGCGGTCTACAAGCTGAATTTTCCGACCTATTCGTATCGCTACCGTCTTGAGATATCTCTATCGGTTGATGGAAAGGTTTACACCGGATCGAGTGTGATCGAGGTTGCCTGGGGGTGTGGACCGAAGATCGCTGGCTTGGGTCAGTGCGCGCCGAGCCTTGGCGGACAGGCAACCGTGATAGATCTTGGATCCCGCGGGGTTGTCGTCGCAACGCTTTATACCGGAGAAAATGTCTCTCCCGTTCCAGACGGAGCCGTTGACGCGACATGGCTATGCGCCAACGCATTCGGCAATCGAAGCACCACCGAGGACTTACCGAAGCTTCCGCTCCTCAAGGGACGTCGCGAACTTTCGCCAAATAGCCTTCCACGGCTGGTTTGGTTCTCAAATCCAGCCGATCCGAAATCCGCCCGGAAGGTGACCGCGGAGAATGTCGCAAGCATTGTCGATCCGACTGCGCGCTTCACGGAAACCTTCGTTGAAATCACGCGCGACCCGATTGTCGTGGATATCGCAAAAAAGCTGCCGTGGTATCCGGCATTGCTCGAGGCGCAGAAGGGAAAACTCATCCTATCAGAGCCCGGAAAATTCCAGCTCATTTACAAGATGTTTGTGGGAGAAAACACGACGTGACCGGCGGACGTTCGTCTGCTCCGGGTCATTTTCGACTGAGTCTGCGTGCGCTGCCTGTCATTTGATGTCTGCTTTGCCTCAAAAGCGACCGGCTGCCTATGGCTGCGCGCTAATGATGAGTCCACGCCCTAATTGGGACGCGCCGGCGGATTGGCGACCTGCGGCGTCAGCGCCAGCGGCGGACGCGGCGGCGGCGGCTTCTGCTTGGCCGTGCCCGGCGCTGGCCTGATTTCGATCGGCGGCGGCAGCGGCGCAACCTGCGGCTGGCCGGCGACAGGCGCCGGCGGCGCATTGACGACGGGCGGACGCGGCGCCGTCGCCTTCTTCGCAGGAGGCCGCCGTGGGTCGCGGCCCTTTGGGGTCACCGGCGCGGGCGGCAGCGCCGCCTCCGGGATCGGCGATAGTCCATCCGCGGGCAGCACGATCGGCGGCGGCGACGGCGGCGGCGGCTCGCCCCGTTCGATGGCATCGAGCCTTCGGGTTTCGTGATCGATCGCGCGCACCGCCAGCCACGAAGACAAGGGGGCAACGTCGACGCTGCGATTCATCGCGTCGGGCGTGCCCACGGCAAGCAATTGAATCTCCGGACGCCCGGTCGTCATCGTCAAGGAAAGGGCGGCGCGGACATCGGCCTGATCGGCGGCAATATCGTATCCGCCCGAAACGATGGCGCGCACGCCATTGCCGTCCAGCGTCGTCGCTCCCACCCGAAGCCGGCCGTCCCTGACGGTGAACGGTATCTGCGCGGAAGGAACCGCAAGCGCGCCCACCGGAAGCGCGGCTTCGACGATCTGCTTCAGTCGGACGTCGTCCTTTGCCTGCCCGCTGTCATTGGCGCGGACCGCTACTTCGAAGGCGCGCGGATCGAGGCCTGAAATCCGGGCCGCTTCCAGCGTCAGCGTTCCGCTGCCGGACAGCGCGCCCGCCAGCGCCGAGGCGCTGCGGCCCTGGCTCGTCAGCGTCATCTGCATCGACGCGCGACCGGCGGGCATCGCGAGGTTGCGATAGCGCAGCGCCGTGCCGTCGACACCGGAGAACTGGATACTCGCGTTCAACGCAATGCCGGTCGCGCCTGGCTTCGCATCCATGCTGGCGGTGACATCGCCGCCGCCGATCTTGCCTTTGATGGCATCGAAGGTCAGCGACTGGCCGTCGCTCTTGATCACCCCGCTCACCGGCTGCAATTCGCTTCCGCCCGGCAGCAGGCCGCGCAGCGCCTGAAACGCGATCCGGCCGCGCCAGCCCTTCGCCAGGCCAGTGCCGAGCGGCTCGGCGGCATCGTGTCCGGCGGCGCCGAGCGCCATGGCAAAGGCCGGCGCCAGCGCGACCTGATCGGCGCCGATTTCACCCTCGATCTCCTTCTCCGCGCCGAGCGTCACCGCCAGGCTGCCGCGCAGGCGCGAACCGCCGAGGCTACTGTCGAGGTCGTCGAAGGTCAGCCTGTTCCCGGTGAGCTGTACGCGCGAAGACAGGCCGATGTTCTGCGCCAGCGTATCCGCCGGCTTGAGATCGAGCAGCGGCCCGAAATCGCCGCGGCGAACTTTCAGGCCGAGACTTGCCTGCGCCTCTGGCGCCCATGGCTCGGCGGAGCCTTCCGCTTCGGCATCAAGGCCCGTTGCCGAGATCTTTGCCTTGAGCCGCAACGGCGCACCCCACGCGCCGGTCGCGGTGCCCTCGAACTGCCCAGGGCCATCGCCCGCCGCGACGACGCGATCAAGACCGAGCCCGGCAAGCAAGGCGCGACCTTGCTCGGACGACAATTTCGAATCGACCCAGACTTCACTGCGCCCGAGAGCTGCGAGATCGAGGCCCTGGATTGCCGCGACAGCCGGCCTGCCGGTGATCGTGGTGACGCCCTTGAGCAACGGCGAGTCGAGATCGGCTGTGGCACGCGCCTGGACGCGATCGGACTGCCCGGCACTCCTGGTGAGGTCGAGCGCCAATTTCAGGCGCGCCGGGCCCGGGCTGGTCCCCATCGCATTGAGCCGCGCGGCCAGCACCGGTGAAAAGGGAACGATCAGGCTGGTCAACCGACTGAGCGAGGCGGCGCTTGAATTGAGCGCGAACCATCCGGTCGCGTTGACGCGGTCGAAATTGCCCGCGCCGTCCAGCGTCACGCTTTCAAGCTGGCCGATCTTCAACTGCTCGAGCGATATCTTTGCCGGCGAGTAGGCCAGTCTGGCGAGCAGCGGACTCAGCTCCTGCCCGGCGGAGGTGGCGCGGCCGATGTCGAGCGAAAGCTTTCCTTCATCCGGCCACTCGCCTTGCGGTCCCGCCAGCGACCGCACAAAGGCGGTGGCGGCACCGAGATCGAGCCGCTCCGCCTTCAATTCCGCATCAACGCGGGAGCCGCGATCCACCTGCCGGTGCGACACCACCACCCGCCCCTCCACCGTGCCGCCTTCGATGTCGGCCTTCATGGCGTCGATGGCAAAGCCCTCGGGCGCGACGGTCACGTCGCCGCGCAGCCGAAGCGGCTTCTGGCTGCGATAGGCGATCTCGCCGCGGCCCTGCAGCCAGGTGAGCAGCGCCTCTGGATCGGAGGATTCGACGCTGAGCGCGGCCTTGAAGCTATCAGGCGCAACGCTCTTCGTACCGGTCTCGCTGAGCGAAACCCTGGTCGCGCCGGGCGCGCGGAACTCCAGCCTGTGAATGCGCCAGGATTTGGCATCGCCTTCCAGCTCGGCAGCGATGTCCTGCAATGGGCGTCCGCCCAGCATGACCTGCTCGGAAGCGAGTTCGATCTGCGCGGGGACCGGCAGATGTGGAACGACGGATGTGAGCGCCCACAGCGCCGGTAGCGCGCGGGCCGGTTCGGTGGAATTGTCCTTGGTGACGAATCTGTCGGCATCGAGCTGGCGCGCCGAAAGCGCCGCACGCAACAGCGGCGATGCGCCGAAGCGAATGTCGCCGTTGCCGGAGAGTTTTAGCGCGCGCTCCTCGGCGCCGTAGGTCACCTCGATTTGTTCGAGCCGGGCCGCCGAGTAATCGGTTTTGACTTTCGCCGCGATACGCCACGGTGGATCGTTGCCCTTGCCCTTCTGTCCGGGAGGAGCGACGAGCGTCATCGCGCCCTCGAAGCGCGGCGCGCGGGCATCGAAATTCAGAACACCGTCGAGATCGATGGCGAGCGCACGCTGGCCCGGATCGATATTGAGATGAACGCGGGTACCGTTGCCGTCGGGACCCTGCCCCGAGGAGACGCGAAACGGATAGCGCGTGCCCGACAGCATGAAGTTGCCGTCGCCGCGGATCGAGCCGGCCAGCGAGCGCACATCGCCGCTGAAGGCGATATCGTTCAGTTCGAACGTGCTGCGGCTGGCCGCATCATGCAGGGCGATGCGGCCGGTGAGATTGAGCCGGTCGATCGCCAGCGAGCCCAGATTGACTGTCCCGGTCGTCGCCGGCCAATCGATGCGCCCCTTCGCGTCGAGCCCGAGATCGAGCGACATGCCGTTGATCGTCAGTTCGGTGGCGCGCACCTCGCCGCGCATCAGCGAGCCCAGACTGAATTCCACGTCGAGCTTGTCGGCGCGAACCTTGCCGAGATCGTTGGCGCCGCCGACCGCGACCGAGCGCAGTTGCAGCGACGGCGCCGGCAACAGCCGCGCGTCGAGCTTGCCACCGACGCGGACCGGCGCGCCGATGATCCGCGTCGCCTCGGCCTCGAATTGCGGCCGGAACTGGTTCCAGTCAATGAAATATGGCCCGACGAGCGCGGCAATCAGCGCAATGATGAAGGCGATTGCCAGGCCGAGCAGCGTCGTCTGCACGGTATCTCCCTTTGAACCGCCCCGGCGCGCAGGCCGCGCTACGCCGAATCCGGCCCCGGAGCTGCCCGGAATATAGAGAGAAGTATGGCGAAGTCACAGCGTCATACTGACAGGCGCCCCGCCCGGCTCCGAGCACCGGCGCAGAGGGTTAAAAACGCCCCGCCAAGGCCTTCCAGCTCGCCGGCAGGCGCTTCAGGCCGCGCAGCACGAAGGTCGGCCGCCATTCCGGATTGACAGCGTCATCGAGCCGCAGGTCCGGCAGCCGGCGCAGCAGGGTCGAAATCGCGACCTCGGCCTCGATCCGCGCCAGCTGGGCGCCGAGGCAGAAATGGATGCCGCCGCCAAAGGACAGCGGCCTCACATTGGGCCTGGTGATATCGAGGCGTTCCGGGTGGTCGGGATAGACCGCCGGGTCATGGTTGGCCGAGCCCAGCAGACACAGCACGCTCTCGCCCTTTGGGATGCGCTTTCCCCCGAGATCGTCGATGTCTTCCAGCGCCACCCGGCCGGTCAGCTGCACTGATGAATCGTAGCGCAGGAATTCTTCGATGGCGTTGGTGATGAGCTCGGGCCTGGCCTTGAGCAGCGCGAGCTGGTCGGGATTGCGATGCAGCGCCAGCAAACCGTTGCCGATCAGGTTGACGGTAGTCTCGTGGCCCGCGCCGAACAACAGAATGATATTGGCGGTCAGTTCCTCGTTGGAGAGCTTGCTGCCGTCCTCCTCGGCCTGCACCAGTTGCGTGATCAGGTCGTCGCCGGGTGTCTTCCGCCGCAGCTCGAACATCTGCTGGAAATACATCGCCGCCATCGCATTGCCGGCGTTGCCCTGCTTGATCTCGTCCGGCGTCAGCGGCACCGGATCGAGCAGGCGCCCGCCATCGCGCGAACTCGTATAAAACACCTCGCGATGCTCCTCGGGGATTCCGAGCATGTCGCAGATGATGGTGACCGGCAGGCGGAACGCAAAGTCCTCGATCAGGTCCATCTTCCCGTGCGGGATGATGCGGTCGAGCGTCTCATCGACGACCTGCTGGATGCGCGGGCGCATGTCCTCGACCCGGCGGGCGGTGAAGGCCTTCACCACCAGCCCGCGCAGGCGGGTGTGGTCCGGCGGATCCTGCTGCAGCATCCAGTGGCTCATGCTGCGGAACACCGGCTCGTCCATGATCTTGGGGCCATAGCGGCGGATGGTGCGTTCGACGTAATCCTTGCCGAACCGCTTGTCGCGGACCACGAGGCTGGCCTCGGCGTGGCGGCTGCAGGCGTATACGCCGAACGGCGTCAGGTGCACCGGATCAGTGGCGCGCATCCGCTCGTAATGCGGATAGGGATCGCGAATGAAATCGGGGGACAGCGGATTGAACAACGGCGCGCTACTGGCAGTCTGAGCATGCTCGTTCATGGTGACCTCAACTGGTTGCTGGCCGTGCGTAGTACAGCGCGTTTCCCCGGGCCGATCGATCGAAACTCGATACATTATTGTATTGAGTTGCATTCTCGCCTAAACTGGGCGGATGTCAAGAGTGCGAACGAGACCCACAAGGGACGACACCCGCGAAAAGCTGTTCGAGGCGGCGGCGCGCGTGTTCGAGGACCAAGGCATAGGCGGAGCCAGCATCGAGGCGATCGCGGCGGCGGCCGGCTTCACGCGCGGGGCGTTCTACTCGAACTTCAAGAGCAAGGACGAACTGATCATCGCCATGCTCGAGGATCACGTCGAGCAATCCATCGGGCGCATCCGCGATCTGCTCGACAGGCACAAGAACCTTGCGGATTTCATCGATGCGCTGAAGACCATGGACCGCAGCCAGCAGGATCCGCTCGGCCGCTCTCCCCTGCTGCATATGGAAATGATCCTGTTCGTGGCGCGCGCGGAAAAGCGCCGGCCTGAACTCGCCAAGCGGCTGCGCGCCCGGCGAAAGCTGGTCACCGACATCATCGAGACCACGGCCAGGAACAGCGGCAGGACGACCATTCTCAACCCGACATGGGCCGGCGCGCTGGTGCTGGCGCTGGAGGACGGCTTCCGTCTGCACCGCCTGATCGATCCCGAGACGACGTCGCCCGACAGCTTTTTTCGCGCCATCGGCGACCTGCAGCGGGCGATGGGAATTTCAGCGGCCTGAGACGGAAATCCGCCTCGCGCAAGTCATTGTGAGTTGCTAGCGTTGGCGGATGCCTGCGAACGCCGACACCGAATATTCGACACATTCCGCGCACCGACGCATATGTCGGATCCATGCACTCGGATGGCCGCGCCTGACGTGCCTGGCTTTGATTTCTCTATGTCTTGCCGGTGCGATCGACGCCAGGGCCGAGGAAGTCATTTCACTCGCGCTGCCGATCAAGTGCCGGCCGGGCCTGACCTGCTTCTTTCAGAACTATGTCGATCATGATGCCTCGGACAAGGCCCGCGACTATCGCTGCGGCGGACGCAGCTATGACGGTCACGACGGCACCGACATCAGGATCGTAAACCTCGAAATACAAAGACAGGGAATAGAGGTGCTCGCCGCCGCGCCCGGACGCGTGATCGGGACGCGCAACGACATGGAAGACATCTCGGTCAAGACCGCGGGCAAGGCCACGATCGCCGGAAAGGAATGCGGCAACGGTGTGGTCATCGAGCATGAGGGCGGCTGGCGTACCCAATATTGTCACATGGCCAAGGGCAGCGTTCGCGTCAAAGCAGGTGATCAAACGACGACCGGGCAGCCGATCGGCCTGGTCGGGCTATCCGGAGATACCGAATTCTTTCATCTTCACTTCACGGTGCGGCATCGCGGAAAGACCGTGGATCCCTTTGCCTATGGTGCGCCTGAGAATTCCTGCGGCGGCGGCCGGTCGATCTGGGCTGCTTCCCTTGGCGAGCAGACGCAATACCGCCCCCGTGAAATCATCGATTACGGCTTTGCCGGTATCGCTCCGACCATGGAGCTGATCGAGTCCGGCGAAATCGGCAAGCATCCCGTCACGCCGGGCTCGGATGCTCTCGTCGCCTATGTCAGGGCCATCGGCCTGCAGGCAGGCGACCAGCAAATCCTCACGGTGCAAGGCCCGGGCGGCGCTTCCATCTCCGCCAACAATCTTCCGGCGCTTGATCGAGACAAGGCGCAGTTTCTTGTCATCGCTGGAAAGAAGCGCAACGAGGCGGCGTGGCCTGCCGGCCGCTACAGCGCGACGTACCGGGTGACCAGAGACGGTGCGGAAGTGCTGCGAAAAACGTTCGACATTGACGCACGGCCTCGGTGAGCCGCGGACGAGAGCAATTGCGGCTAGCCCGCGCCGCTCCTGACATGCGCCTTGTGCATTTGTCCCGCGACCGCCCTCACCTTGCCCGGCGACGCCCGCCAGATCGCAACCGCCGACAGGATGCTGACGGCAATGCCGATCGCAAAGGCTGACGTGTAGCTGCCCGAAAGATCGTACAGCAGCCCGGTCGCCCACGGACCTGCCGCGCCGCCGGCCAGCGCCGCCAGCATGATGGTGCCGAAGATGCTGCCGTATTGCTTGCCCTGAAAAATTTCCAGCACCACCGCGCCCATGACCGACGTCAGGCCGTAGCCGAGCACGCCTTGGGTGAAGATCATGAGATAGACCAGCGGCAACACCGGCGCGAATTTAAGGGCGATCAGCGCCGCAAAGCAGATCGCAAAGCCGGCGCAGCTGATGGCCCAGATCCATTCGCGCCCGATCCGGTCGGAAAGATGCCCGAGCCAGATCTGGCCGGGGATTCCCAGCAGGCTGACGACGCCGAGCGCCCACACCGCGACATTCGCGCTGAAGCCGATATCGAGCAGAAACTTGGTCTGGTGCACCTGCACCGCGTACCAGACATAAAGGCCACAGAAGTAACCGAGCGAGATCCACCAGAATCGCGCGGTACGCAGCGCGCGGCGCAGCGTCCAGTCGGTGGCGGCCCACACGGGATCGACAACGTTCGAGCGAGGCGCGGCCGATGTCGCCGACGGCGCCGCATCGCCATCCGGCAATAGCCCGATATCCTCGGGGCGCTTGCGCAGCAAGAGGTTGATCGGCGCGAGCACGGCGAGCACCAGAATGCCCATCGCGGTGCAGGCGGTGCGCCAGCCGGTCTGCTCGATCAAATGCTGCACCCATGGCAGCAAGGTCACCGAACCGATGCCGACGCCGGCAAAGGCTAGTCCCATGGCGAGCCCGCGGCGGCGAATGAACCAGTTCGGCAGGAACAGCGATTGGCCGGAATAGCCGAGGCACACGCTCCCCGCGCCGACCAGCACGCCGATCGTGAGATAGAGATGCCAGGGCTGCGTCGTCAGCGGCGCGAGCAACAAACCGCCGCCCATCAGTGCGACGCCGAGCCCCATCACCCCACGCGGACCGAAGCGATCCATCATGCGTCCGATCAGCGGACTGACGGCACCCGAAACCACGAAGCCGAAAGAGAAGGCGCCGGCCGTGACGCCGCGCTCCCATCCGAACTCGCCGATGATCGGCGGAAAGAACAGCGAGAACGCCGTCCGCGCATTGACGCCGATCGCCATGGTGACGAACGTCACCGCAACGATCAACCAGCCGTAGAAGAAGGGAAGACGCATCAGCGGGCCTTTTGTGTGGTTCTGAATGCCGGCTGGCTTCGCCAAGGTCTGTTCTGTTCGAATTGGTTCGCGAAGAAAGTCAGGAAACGCCTAAAACATGAAGCACTTCCTATCTGATCGGGCAAGACCAGGGCAGCATGCTCGAAGAGCTGGGCTCGAGATCGCCCGGTGCCTCAGCTGAAGCGGATCAGGCGTTGGTTTTCTGTCCAGCTGTCGAATCTAATAGACGAGCAGCTGAAATCAGATCTGACGTGCCAAATCCTTCGGTAATTTGGCCGTGGAGCTGCCTGAGCTTCTCCAAGGCGGTCACCCGTTCAGCGCCCCGTGTAGCCGATGCCAAGCTAAGGATCGCTCGCAGTTCCAGCGCCTGAGCACCCATTTCGTGCGCAAGGTCGGCGGCTCTTCGGATAAGATCAAGAGCCGTTGAACTTCCGCGATTTCCAGCAAGAAGAAACTCGCCTCGGAGTCTGTGTAATTCCGGTTCACAGAACTTATTCGTCGATATGGTCACGGCGACCTCATCGAGCAGATGTAGCGCATGCTGCGGATCGCCGGCTGCCGCAACAGTCTCAGCGAGCAACATAAGTCCATAAGGCCGCATGAGCTCTGCACCCGTTGCGCGATAATCGGCAAGCCCCTGTTCGATTTCTGCAACGCCTTCTCGCGAGTCGCCGAGCTTGCCGATAGCCCAGCCCCGCAGCATCTGGCCCCACGCACTCCAATATGGAAAGCGATACTTGCGCCCGACATTAATGGCTCGCTCGGCAGCTTCGAGGGTCTCGGCTGGTTCGCCTCGCGCCTGTCGAATCGAAGCCTCGAAGCTCAACGCAAACCCAAGACTGTGGGGATGATCGAGTTGAACGGCTCTATCAATCGCCTGCGCGCTGTCCGTCACAGCGCTATCGGCCAAGCCCATAAACCACTCAGTCCACGCGAGATTGCATTGGGCCAGAACGGCAGGATCCGAACCATACTCAAAACGGTGATGGTGGTGCCGATCCGGATCATATAGCCGGAGCGCCTCCTCAAGAGTTGCCTTTGCAACTGCGAATTGACCGAGGTAGAAAAGAGTCAGTCCAAGCGGCCGCTTTGCCTGCAGCAGGAGATCGCGGTCATTTGCCAGTTCTGCTCGTTCAACCAGACGCACGCCGAGCGTATTCGCCTTGTCAAGCTGACCTCGAACGATACAGAACATCATGAGGCCGTAAAGGGCCCTAAAAAGCAGGTGATGCTCACCTAGCCGTTCACTCAATTCGCAAGCGCGGAAGAATACCGTTTCGACTTCTGGCGCAGCATTACCCTTTGTGACGAGAAGCTGCGATCCCCGGTCAATCTCCAGCGAGAGCTCGCGCCGCGCGCGCTCGACTGTATCAGGGAGGCGACGCAATGCGGCCAGAGCGCTCGCAAAATGACTGGCGGCTTCTACGTTCGCCGAGCGCTCCGCAGCCTTTTTTCCCGCCGCCTCCCAATGCAATATGGCAGGTTCAATGAGGTTCGCTGCCGTGTAGTGCTGAGCAACCACTTCGGGCGTTGCCGCGACCACGGCTGGAAATTGGCTCGACAGAACCTCCGCAATTTTACAATGCAATGCTTGGCGCTCACTTTTCAGCAACGAGTCGTACGCGGCGTCTTGAATGAGCGCGTGCCGGAACGAATATTTGGCATTGGCGAGCATTCCGTGCTGCTGCAGAAAGTCGTCGCGCAGGAGTTCATCCAACTGATCGCGAAGTACCGCCTGGCTTTCGCCAGTGACCGCACTTAGAACTTCTCCATCGAAAACACTTCCGAGTGTTGCAGCGATTTGCGCCAGGGGTTTAGCGACTTTCAGACGATCCAGCCGGGCAGCCAGTGAACCACGCAGCGTAGAGGGAATGCTGTCAACGGCAGATGCAAGTCGCAAATCGCCCTCGTCGCTTGTGGACACATGGTCCTCAAGCACCGTCTTAGTTAGCTCCTCGATAAAAAGCGGGATACCAGCCGTCTTTACAATAATTAACTCGGTCACATCGGTCGGGATTGTCGCGGCCCCGACGATTTGCTCGACCAGGGATCGAGCCTCAATCGGAGAAAGTCGCCGAAGGCCGAGGCGCGTCCCTTGCGCTTCCAGCACCCATTCAGCCCTAAATTCTGGTCGGAACGTAAAGATCGCCATCACCTGCCGTGCCGCAATTCGCTGAATTAGCCGGGCGAGCAGGCTGCTAGTTGAAGCATCAGCCCAATGAAGATCTTCAACAATAAGCAGAACAGGCAGTTGTTCAGATTGTTTAAGCAGCCAGTGTGTGAGGACATCAAGCAGGAGTTCGCGGCGCTGCGATGGCGCCAACTCGTGTTTCGATGACAATACTGGTAGTTCGAGCAGCTCAGCAATCAGCTGAACGGCATCTGAGGTAACGGACTCCAATCCGGCAAATGCCCGGTCAATACTCGCAAGCTTGTCCTCGACGTTGCCGAGACTATCCAAGCTCAGCGCTCGCCGGATCAACTCGATGATCGGGTAAAGCGCGCTCGACTGATTGTACGCCGAGCAATAGCAGGTGACGGGGAGAAATTTCGTGCCTACAAGCGAATCCTTGAACTCGCGCACCAATCGTGTCTTGCCCGCGCCAGCCTCAGCCGTAATGAGGACAAGCTGCCCGTCCCCGTTGCTCGTTTGAGTGAAGCGATCCTGTAGAAGGGCAAGCTCCTGACGGCGTCCAACCATCTGATGGACAGCGCGCAGCGCATCGCGACCGAGATACGGCTGTTCAGCAATTACCTCGTAGAGGTTCATCGCTCCATGTGTGCCGCGGATTTCGTGCGGACCAAGGCCATGTAGATCGAACGAATTGCCGACGAGCCGCGCCGTGGCTTCGGAGATCACCAACTTATCGGGGGACGCAATTTGCTGCAGTCGAGACGCAATATTGGGGGTCTCACCGAGGATACCCATCGTCTCAAATGTGCCTGATGATCTCAGATCGCCTGCAATGACAATGCCAGTATGCATGCCCAAACGCACACGGATCGGTGGCATAGAAGAAGATTCCCGGCTGTTCAGCTGACGCATTTCGTCCAGGAGTGACAGCGCAGCGCGCACCGCTCTGGCCGGATCATCCTCGTGCGCTACTGGAAAGCCGAAACAAACAAGTAGCCCATCTCCGATGTAGCGAACAATGGTGCCATCAAATCGTCGAACCGCGTTGGCGCACGTGTCGCGGTACTTGTAAATAACATCTCTGAAATCTTCCTCGTCGAGCTGAACCGACAGATCGGTAGACCCGATCATATCAATGAAAAGCACAGTAACTTGGCGTCGCTCGGGGCGCTGATCATGGTTCGGCGCGCTAGCCGCCTCAGTTGAAGTGGAGTGATCTGGGCGCTGAACACCTAAGAGATCGGAAAGCGACGCACCGCACCCGCCACAAAAATGAGATCCGGCTGGGCTCTCGAAGCCGCAGCCCTCGCAGACCAGATGCAGCCTCGCGCCGCAGTGCAGGCAGAAACGCGCTATTTCTGGATTCGAACAACCGCAACCGGAGCATTGCATGTGAATGACTGCAGACTTGCCAATCAAAATATCTTATGCCAGCTTAGCACTCTAAGCTTGCGCGAGATAGGCCCGCGACGCGACAGGATGCGTCGCAACCATATGGTCAGCCACCATGGCATCCATACAAAATCCATTTTCGCTTGAGAAGCCGCTCAAGCTTTCGATTTGCTACACGGAAACTTGCAACCTCTCCTGCCAACATTGCTATGCAGACTGCTCACCTGAAAAAGCATCGGCCGAGCTGAATAGCGAGGAGTGGGGTCGCTTTCTCGATGAAATTGCCGAGCTGGGCGTAGTCTATCTCTACATTGAAGGAGGCGAGCCTTTTCATCGGCCGGACTTCCTGCCCTTCCTGGTTTCCGCATCGAACCGTTTCTTCACGGAAGTTCGGACCAACGGCACGCTTATTACGCGCGATCTATCCAACAGACTTAAGGATATCGGCGTCGGTATCGTGCTCGTCGATATTCTTAGCCCACATGCCGAGGTGCACGACTACTTTACGGGCACGCAAGGCAGTCATGCGCGCGCCTGCGAAGCCGTCACGTACCTGGTGGAAGCAGGGATTGAAACACAACTGCTCACCATCCTTAACCGGAAAAACGTCGATGATCTGCAAGGCTACATCGATCTGGCTCAACGGCTCGGCGTGAAGACGGCCGGCGTTTTGCGGCCTTATCCGCTTGGCCGCTTTAAATACCGCTGGAACGAAGTTTCCCTGTCGCTCGACGAGATGCATGCGGCGCTCGACGCGCTGCAGTTGCCCGCTGGCATGAAACTGATGCAGTCCTGGCATCCAAACGATGGCAATTCGTGCTGGCAAATGGCCGCGGTCAATGCGTTCGGGGATTCGATAGGATGCGCCTATCTTCGGGAATACGTTGACTACGGAAATATCAGGAATGTCTCCTTTATGGAGACGTGGGAACATCCGCTGTACCGCGAGTTGAGATCAGGTCGGGTTAAGGAGACGTGCTCTAGCTGCTCTTCGAGCCAAGGGTCTCACGGTGGATGTCGATCTACTGCTTACGCATTCCACGGCGCGTGGGACGCGCCGGATCCATTCGACCGAACGCTCAACCATGGAGTTGATTTGCGTGTCCTACCCGAATGGCTGCTACAGCCGCGCCCCAAACCTCCGGGTACGCCCCGTTGAAGAGATGAAGAGTTGCGTGGTGTTTCGGCCTAAACCGCCGAAACTTTTCATGCTGAACCTCAATGCCTGGCTCATTTTTGAGCTCTGCGACGGCAGCAGGCCCGAGCACGTCGCGCAGAGGTATCGAAAAAGCGTGGCGGCTCAGATGTCCGAACGCGAGGCCGATCGCAATCTTATGATTGGTATCAAGAACTTGCATGACCAGGGTTTGATTGAGTTGAACGTAACAGATTGAGGAGGACTGGATGAGCAACGTCGATCCGACACTGCTCGTTGCCGACCTTATCGCCGGCAACCAGCTGACCACTCCCACCGTCAAGCCGATCGATCCGGAGGTGCGATCGGGCGGCTATTTCCCTTTCTGCGATCTCCTCAAGCATGATGCGAGCCCGGGAGAAATTACACAGCTCCTTGCGGACAGCACCCTGCTGGGCGCGCTTGTGATTGAATGGGGTTACGACGTTCCGTTCGACAAGCACGACGAGTTCAAGACGTGGCTGATCGACAATGAAAAGAAAATTGTAACGTATCAGCCGGAAGACGTCCGCTACCGCGGCACCTATGCAGTTTCAGCAACTAGCGAAAAGCGCAGCGGGCTCTACCGCACAATCTGGTCGTTCAGGACGCTTCATGCGCTAGAGACCTTCAGCGACGCCATGCACGACGGATCGGATTTTGCCCAACTTGTTAACAAACTGTGCGACTTCCGCGACCGCGACCGCGGCGCAGACAGTAGCCAGCAAATTTACCAGCCGGTGCGTTGCGCACATCGTTTCGGTTAAGACCGAACAATACATCGCTGGCGGCTGTGGCTGTAGTTATCCATCGCGGCGAATGCGATAAGCATCGCGCACGAAATCCGAAGGCGCGATCGCCCGCGCTTGAGTCAGATATGCCGCTTCCAATGATCGGCATTCACCGCGCCGGCTGGCACCTCGCCGGCGATGATGGCCCCGACCTGCCGCACCGTTTCGAGCGACTGGCTCTCGATCGCCGGCGGCGTCAGGCCGCCGATATGCGGCGTTGCGATGACGTTCGGCAGTTTTGCCAATTCCGGCGTCGGCATCTGGTCCAGCGCGCGGCCGACATCCATCGCGGCGCCGGCGATGCGGTTCTCGCGCAATGCCGCCGACAACGCCGCCTCGTCGACGAGATTGCCGCGCGACAGGTTGATGAAGAAGGCATGCCTCTGCATGCACGCCAACGCCGCCTGCCCGATCAGATTTTCGGTTTGCTCGTTGGCAACAGCGACACAGACGATGTAGTCGGAGCGCGCCAGCAGATCGTCGAGCGGCACATGCTGGAGACCCTGTTCGCTCACGGTCGCAAAGGGATCGGCAATGAGAACTTCCATGCCCAACACCATGGCGATCTGCGCCAGATAACGGCCGATGCTGCCGTAGCCGATGATGCCGAGGCGGCTGCCGGCCAGTTGCCGGCCCATGATGATCTCGGGCTTGCGCGCGGCGTGATAATCGGCGGTGGCCCGCGAAACGCTGCGCGACAGATCGACCATGAAGCCGAGTGCGAGCTCGGCGACCGACTGGACGAACCCCGGCCCCGCCCGCGTGACCAGCACGCCGGCCGCGGACGCGGCATCGACGTCGATGTTGCGGATATCGACCGCGCAGCGAACGAAGGCGCGCAAGTTTGGTAGCGCCGGAAATATCTCGCCCGGCCCCGCGGTGAGCCGGTCGGCCACGATGATATCGACCTCGCGCGCGGCCTCGACCAGACCGGCGGCATCGAGCGCATCGTTCGATTCATGCAGCTTGACCTGCGCGATGGCTTGCAGCCCGTTGAGGCTGCGCGCGCCGTTATACTGGGTGCGAGACTGCGGCGTATGGGTCAGCAGGATTTTCAACGCTGGCGGTCTCCCTGTCGATCGCCATGACATGTGGCGTCACGGCCGGCACATCTATGGCAAAGCTGCCGCCTCGCGCAAGGCTGCGGCGGCCGCGTCGGGCTACTTGGATCGTGCGACCGTCGTGCTGTCCCAATCTTCGCCGGCGGGATTGTCGAGCTGCTGTCGGCAGCGTTCGATCATCGCCGATGATGCTGCATCGTCATGGATTTCCAGCACACGCTCGAACGCGCCGATCGCGGCCGTGAAATCGCGCGCGCGGAAGGCGGCCAGGCCGGATTCATACGAGGCCACCCAGTCGGGGGCGCCGCCGAACTCGCCGGCCATATCAAGCAATTCATAGATCTGCAGTCCACCCGCGCGGCCGTAGACCGCCAGCCGGTCGAGTTCGCGAACGACGATGCTTTTCCCCGCCAGCCGGCGCGTTTCGGGGCCGATGATGATCGTGGAGCCATACGCCTTGTTGGTGCTCTCCAGCCGGCTCGCAATATTCACGGCATCGCCGATCACGGTGTAGTTCAGCCGCACTTCCGATCCGATATTGCCGACCAGCATGTCGCCGGAATTGATGCCGATGCGAATCTTGACGCGCTCGCCATGGTCGTCGACGAGGCCAGCCTCCTCCACCGCGCGCCGGCACGCCAGGGCCGCCCGGCAGCAATCGACGGCATGATCCGGGTTGGGCGACGGCGCGCCCCAGAACGCCATCACGGCATCGCCGATGAATTTGTCGATCGTGCCGTTCTGGTTTTGAATCTGCACCGAGACGCTGTCGAAATAGCGCGACAGCAGCGGAATGATGCGGTCGCCGAGCCGCTCCGACATCCCGGTAAAGCCGGCGAGGTCGATGAACATCACGCTCATCGGCCGCACCGCGCCGCCGAGGCGCGCCCCGTTGCCGTCGCTGATCAGCCGCTTCACGAGGTCGGCCGGAATGTATTTCCGGAAAGCGGCAAGCCCCTGCGCCATGTCGCCGATCGCGCCAGAGAGATTCCCGATCTCGGTCAGCCGCGACGGATGCCGCTGCACCTTGTCGAGGTCAAAACGCTCGACATGCCTGATCTCGTTCACCACCTTGATCAGGGGCGCGGCGATCAGGCGCTGGGCGAGCCATGCCGACAAGAGCCCCGCGAAAACGATCAGGACCGCAAGGCCGATCAGCAAATTCCGGATCGTCATCTGCACCGGTCCGAGAAATTCCGATTCCGGCACCACCGTCACCAGTGACCAGCCGGGAAACGAAATCGGCGTTATGACCGCCTGGTAAGCCTTGCCGTCCCGCGTCACCGTCGTATTGAACGGCTCCCCTTCACCGGGCTCATAGGCGCTGCCGGCGTTTCGGATCGCATCGACCGCGACCGGAAACAGCGGATGATTGGTTTTCAGCGTCACCAGCTCGCTGGCATCAGGATCGGGCGAGGCCACCACCTTGCCGTCCCGCTCAAGGATAAAGGCGCCGGCAGATTTTCCGACCGTGAGCTGCGACAGGAAATTCGAGACACGGGTCAGTTCGATGATGATGGCGACGACGCCGGCCGGCTTGCCGTCAATCGCGACCGGGGCCGAAAACGCCGCCGCCAACCGTTCGCCGCGCGGATGCGCCGTCAACGTCGACCAGTATTCATCGTTGGTCTGGTGGGCGACCCGAAACCATTCCTGCTCCGTCACGGAATAGTCGGTTTCTTCGAACCAGCTGGCCTTGAGGCGCAGATCGTTGCCGACGAATTCGTAGCGGTTAATGCGCATGTTGCGATCGGGCGTGATCTCGAGCATTTCGATCACATTGTTGCCGAGCTTGTGCCCGGCAAAGAACGATCCATCCGGCCACCCGAACGCCACCCAGGAGATGGTCGGCTGCGACAACAATTGCGACCGGAAGACGACTTCGCGTTTCCTGGCATCGCGCGGCTCGAACACCTTTTCGGCCAGCAGCGTTCGCACCGCCATCATCGACGAGCGCGCCTCCGACGTGACCGACTGCAATTCGTCGCCAACAGCTGAAACGATCTGGTCGTTGATGGTGTTGGCGAGCGTCTGGCTGACCTGATGGGCGGTGCGCCACCACAACAGATGAACGCCGACGGCGCTGACGACGATGGACGTCAGCACGAGGGCGGAAATGGCGGTGCGGATGCCGAGACGCATGCAGGGTCCTGTTTCGCGGGGCGCTTATGGGCTTTACGCGACCATAGCAGCGTCTGTTTCAGCCGCGGGGCCATTTCGGCGCCCCGGACACGGCTCTGTGACCGCAGTTGAGCCGCAATGACGACGAAACTTATCGATTGTCTGTTCCGTACAAGCCAGGACGGCGCTATGCCTTGTGGCAATTCTCGAAGGTCATGCAATGCACGATGTTTCCATCCCGGCGGCCCTGATTGCCGGTCTCGTCAGCTTCCTGTCTCCTTGCGTGCTGCCGCTGGTGCCGCCTTATCTGATCTATCTCACCGGCGCGACCATCGAGCGTGTCGCCAATGACGGACCGACGCAGGCCTCCAGGCGCGCGGTGATGGCGTCGGCGCTGATGTTCGTGCTCGGCTTTTCCACCGTCTTCGTGGCGCTTGGCGCCAGCGCCTCCCTGATCGGCGGCCTGATCCGAGCCTGGTCGGCCGAGCTCTCGATCGTCGCCGGCATCGTGATCATCATCATGGGCCTGCATTTCCTCGGCTTGACCCGGATCGGGCTGTTGATGCGCGAGGGACGGATGACGATGCCGAAGCCGGTCGGCCTTTGGGGTGCCTATGCCATGGGGCTCGCCTTTGCGTTTGGCTGGACGCCCTGCATCGGCCCCATTCTGGCGGCGATCCTGTCGATCGCAGCGGCTGAGGCTACCGTGACCAAGGGCGCGGGCTTGCTTGCGGTCTATTCCGCCGGGCTCGGAATCCCGTTCCTGCTGGCAGCCTTCATGGTCGAGCAGTTCTCCTCGCTGTTTGCGCGGATGAAGCGACACCTCGGCAAGGTCGAGCAGGCAATGGGTGTCCTGATGGTGATCACCGGCATCGGCTTCCTGACCGGCTCCGTCACCAGCATCAGCATCTGGCTGCTGGAGACTTTCCCCGCACTGCAAAATTTCGGTTAGGCCCCGTAACAAGCGGGCCGGCCATAGCGAAATTCCTGTCAGGACCAGATCGCGGCCGCGGCTTTTTGCGCGCACCACGTCGCCAAAATATTTGAAGGGGGGTTCGTATGTATTTCATCGTCCATCTGCTCATCCTGCTGCCCGCGCAAATCGCATCGTATTTTTCCTGGGTCGGGCCGCTGATCATGCGGCTGATCGTCGGTTACACCTTCATGCTGGCCGGCTGGGGCAAGTTGACCCATCTTGAGCAGGTGACCGAGAACTTTGTCGGCTGGGGCATTCCGTTCCCGAAAATCCTCACCCCCTTTGTATCCGGCGTCGAATGCTTCGGCGGCGCCATGCTTATCCTCGGCCTGTTCACGCGAATCCCAGCCGCGATGCTGGCAGTGGTCATGGTGGTCGCCATCAAGTCCGCGAAATGGGGCGACGTCGATTCGCTGGAAACGCTCCTCGGCTTCGAGGAAGCGGCCTACTTCGCCGGCTTCATGTGGCTCGCCATCGCAGGTCCCGGCGCTGCCTCGCTGGACCGGCTGCTGGCGAATGCGGCCGGCCACAGCGAGAAATCAACCCGATCTCACAATCCCGTGACAGCGCCGAAAAGCTGAGCCCGGATCTAGCCCGCCACGTAGCTGTCGAAACGCCAGCGTTTCCGGGAGCCGCCATGACACTCGTCCGCATCGTCGCCTTCGCCCTCGCCACGCTGGTTGCGTCGCCATCGTTAGCCGCGGATGGGCCGAAATGGAGTGAATGGAGCGACCATCTGTTCGCCCGCGCGCAGGCCGAGCAGCGCTTCGTTATCCTCGATCTCGAGGCGGTGTGGTGCCACTGGTGCCACGTCATGGAGAAGACGACCTACGCCAATCCCGAGGTCAAGGAATTGCTGGCCGCGAAATATCTGCCGGTGCGGGTCGATCAGGACGCCAACCCCGATCTGTCGAGCCGCTATGGCGACTGGGGCTGGCCGGCGACCATCGTGTTCGGCCCCGACGGCACCGAGATCGCCAAGATCAGGGGATATATCGAGCCGGAGCGGATGCAGGCGCTTCTCAAGGCGATCATCGACGATCCCTCACCCGGACCGTCAGTCGGCGAAGCCTTTGAGGTGAAGCCGTCGACCTCGGCCTTCCTCGACAAGGAGCAGCGCGCCGCGTTGACGAAGAATGTCGACGAATCCTACGAGGAAAAACTCGGCGGCTGGGGCGAGAACCAGAAATACATCGACGCCGACAGCATGGACCTTGCCATCACCCGCGCCGAGGCCGGCGACGCCATGGCGATCAAGCGCGCCCGGCAGACGCTGGATGCCGCGGTCGCGCTGATCGATCCGGTCTGGGGCGGCGTCTACCAATATTCCGAAGCGGGCTCCTGGACGCACGCGCATTTCGAAAAGATCATGTCGTTCCAGGCGCAATATCTCCGGCAGTACAGCCAGGCCTATGCGCTGTGGAAGGATCCGAAATATCTTGCCGCCGCACGCAACATCGAGCGCTATCTCGCGGCGTTTCTGACGAGCCCTGACGGTGCGTTCTATGTCAGCCAGGACGCCGATCTCGATCACGATACCGACGGGCACAAATATTACGCGCTGCCGGACGGCGAACGCCGCAAACTGGGCATGCCGCGCATCGACAAGAATTTATACGCGCGCGAAAACGGCTGGGCGATATCGGGACTTTCCGCGTACTACAACGTCACCAACGATTCCAAGGTGCTGGCGATCGCAGAACGCGCGGCGAAATGGGTGATCGACAACCGCGCGCTGCCGGGTGGCGGTTTCCGTCATGGCGAGAAGGATCGCGGCGGCCCATTTCTGGGCGATACGCTCTCTATGGGCCAGGCCTTCCTCGATCTCTATGCCGCCACCGGAAATCGCGACTGGCTCACCGCCGCCGCCAAGGCTGGCGATTTCGTCGCGACCTTCCGGGATGAGGCCGGCGGCTTCGTGACCTCGAAGACCGCGGAAGGCAAGACCGGCGTGCTCGCAAAGCCCGCCAAGCCGATTGACGACCAGGTGCAGGTCGCAAGGTTCATGAACCTGCTCAACCGCTACTTCGGCAACGAGGGCTATCGCGAGCAGGCCGCGCACGCGATGCGTTATCTCGCCAGCGCCTCGGCCGGCATGATGCGCCCCCTGCCCGGCGTCCTGCTCGCCGACGAAGAACTCGCGATCGAGCCCACCCACATGACAATCGTCGGACACAAGGACGACGCCCGCGCGAAAACCTTGCACACACTCGCCCGCGCGCTGCCGGCCCGCTACAAGCGCCTGGAGTGGCTGGATCTGCGCGAGGGCAAGCTGCCCAACCCCGACGTCGAATATCCTGACCTCGGCGAACCCGCGGCGTTCGCCTGCAGCAACCGCATCTGTTCTTTTCCCTCCTTCAATGCCGAGGAATTGCGGGCCACGGTTGCGCAGATGGCCAGGCTGAAACCTGTGCGCGGCTAGCGGAAGTTCACTGTGCGACGCAAACCGGCCGCATGCGCGTCCGGTCTAATCGGTTGAAGCTGCACGCTTTCCGGCTGAATTACGCTTCTGCCATCGCGTTGCCTCGCAAGGAAATACGCCGGCGGCGCCGGGGTTAAACAGCGGCGGAATGTCCAGCCGCAGAAAAAGAAAATTTTCTTTCGAAACTTTGTAACCAAATCGCCCGATGCCCCGTAGCTGGTTCTGGATGAGCACTCACATCAAGGCGACCTGACCTCCTTCGGCAAGTCATCGCGATCTGATTGGCATCCGCCCTGCCCCTGCGTCGTGGGGGTCTGCGACCGAACGGTCGACAGATCTTCACGGCGTCACGTTCTGTATTCAAACAATCATCGAGGAGATCGTCATGAAGTTGAATTCGAAATCCGGTGCGACGCTCGCCGCTGCCGCCGCCACCCTGTTCCTCGCCGGCTCTGTCGTGTCGACGGTGTCGACATCAGCGAACGCCGCCGCGGGCAAGTGCATGGCCGGCAACGCCTGCAAGGGCCAGAGCGCCTGCAAGGGCTCGGCCAATGCCTGCAAGGGCCAGAACGCCTGCAAGGGCACCGGCTTCTCGATGGCTGGCGAAAAGGAGTGCGCCGCCAAGGGTGCCAAGTTCGTCAAGGGCTGATCGGCGGATCAGGTGCGCGGAGGGCCCGGCGGTGCCGGGCCCTTGTTGTTTCGACCCGGCGGCTGAAATAAATTCGGCCCCGCGTGTAACCAATGCCAGACCCATCGCGTAACTATCTCCGGGTGCCGTTTGTCGGCTGGAACTGTCGCTTGCGGGCGATGCACCCTCACACTTCTGTTGGAGGATACAAATGAAGATGACTTCCAAGTCCGGCGCGACCCTCGCCGCCGCCGCAGCCACCCTGTTTCTGGCGGGCGCCACCATGTCGACCGTGGCCTATGCTGCCGGCGAAGGTAAGTGCGTCGGCGCCAATGCCTGCAAGGGTCAGAGCGCATGCAAGGGCGGGGCAAATGCCTGCAAGGGCCAGAACGCCTGCAAGGGCCAGGGCTTCTCGGCCATGACCAAGGAAAAGTGCGACGCCGCCAAGGGCAAGTACATGCCGTCGTAAGTCGCGGTCCGATCGAGGCCCGGTGTAGGCCGGGCCTCGTATCCATGCTGGGTTGACGGAACGGTTTAGGACACGCATTGTTTGGCGGTGCCGTCCGAGCGGAGACGAGATGAACGTCGCGAGCAGATTGCCTGAGACTTCGGCGGCCGCGCTTGCAGACCGTCCGGCGATATCGGCCAAGCCGCCCTTCCTCGGCTTCGGGCTCGGCCTGCGCCACCAGCATTACGACGAAATCCTGAGCGGCAGTCCGCCGATCGACTGGTTCGAGGTCATCAGCGAAAACTACATGCTGCCCGGCGGCCAGCCGCTGCGCACGCTCGATCGCATTTGCGAACGCTATCCCGTGGTGATGCACGGCGTGTCGATGTCGATCGCCTCCACCGCGCCGCCGAATTTCGAATATCTGCAAGCCTTGAAGGACCTCGCCAGACGCGTCGAGCCGAAATGGGTGTCGGACCATCTGTGCTGGACCGGCGTCCACGGCAAGAACCTGCATGATCTCCTGCCGATTCCTTACACCAAAGAAGCGCTCGACCATGTCGTCAGCCGGGTGCAACTGGTGCAGGATTTTCTCGGCCGCGCCATCGTGCTCGAAAATGTCTCGACCTATGTCCAGTTCAGCAATTCCGAAATGACGGAATGGGAATTCCTGTCCGAGCTGTCGCGACGCTCCGGATGCTGGCTCTTGTTCGACGTCAACAACGTCTATGTCAGCGCCTTCAATCACGGCTACGATCCCTTGACCTTCCTCAATGGAATTCCGGCGGATCGCGTGGTGCAGTTTCACATGGCCGGCCACAGCCACATGGGCACCCATATCATCGACACCCACGACCATCCGGTGTGCGAGGACGTCTGGGATCTCTATGCCGCGGCGTTAAGACGCTTCGGCCGGGTCTCGACCATGATCGAGCGCGACGACAACATTCCACCGCTCGACGAACTGCTGATAGAGGTCGCCAGGACCCGCGACATGGCCGAGAAGGTCTTGCCTGCGGGCGTGCATGCGGAATGAGTGACTTCGCGCGACAGCAGGCCGAGTTTCAGCGCGGCATCCTTGATGGCGATGATGCGGTGCTGGCTGAAATCCTCGACAGCCCACGAGAGAAGCGCGGCGTGCTGTTCGGTGTCTATCGCTATGCCTATGGTTCACGGCTGGTCGAGGCAATGCGCAACGACCACGAGGTGCTGCATCTCTATCTCGGTGACGAGATGTTCGACGAGATGGGCCACGCTTACGTCAAGGCGCGCCCATCCGCGCATCCGAACCTGCGCTGGTTCTCGCAAGGCCTGCCGGAGTTCCTGAAGTCGACCGCGCCCTACGCCGAGCATCCCGAATTGTCCGATCTCGCCGCACTCGAAAAGGCGCTCAACGACGCCTTCGATGCCGCGGAAGGCAAGGTCGACGAGCTGACCGACATGGCGGGCTTTGCGCCGGAAGCATGGTCCGGCCTCCGATTCCGGCCGCATCCCAGCGCGATCAGGCTCGACCTTGCGACCAACGCGGCTGCGATCTGGCTCGCACTCAAGAACGACGAAGCGCCGCCGGACGCGACCGGGCTGGAGCAGCCCGCGCATCTCCTGATTTGGCGCCAGGACGTCACGCCGATGTTCCGCGAACTTTCGGCGGAGGAAGCGATGATGTGGGACGAGGCCGCGAACGGCATTCCGTTCGGCGTGCTCTGCGAAATGCTGGCTACCTATGACGATCCCGACAGCGCGGCGGGCCGCGGCGCGGGTTATCTGCACGGCTGGATCACGGCAGGACTTTTGGCGGATGTTTCCGTCGGCTCATGAAGGGGAGCGCTCGGCGAATGGGAATAGACACCGATCGCCATTTCATCGAGCGCATGCATTGGGACGAAGTCGCGCGGCGCATCGGTGATGGCGCGGTGGCAATATTGCCGATCGGCGCCGCAGCCAAGCAGCACGGCTTCCACCTCCCCCTCAATACCGACCGCATTCAGGCCGAATGGCTCGCAGGCAGGATGGCGGAAAAAATCGACGCGCTGGTCTGGCCGACGCTGACCTACGGCCATTACCCTGCCTTCGTCGAATATGCCGGCAGCAGCAGTCTTTCGATTTCGACCTTCGAGGCGCTCGTGCGCGAGGTTGCGGGGCAGATTCTCGCCAGCGGATGCGCAAAGCTCCTCGTGCTCAATACCGGGATCAGCACGTTGGCGCCGGTCGACCGCGCGCTGGCGCGCCTCGCGAACGAGCGGGTCAAGCATTTGTGGATCCATGAAGGTCCGCGCTATCCCCGCGCGGCCAAGCAGCTGGCCGAGCAGAGCCATGGCAGCCATGCCGACGAACTGGAAACCTCGCTGATGCTGGCGCTGGCGCCGCATCTGGTCGACATGACGCGCGCCGAAGCCAGCCCCGAGCTGAAGGAGACACCGGGCGCATTGACGCCGTCGGATCCGAATTCCCCGAACTACAGCCGCTCCGGCAGCTATGGCGATCCGACGCGGGCGACATCGGCCAAGGGCGAAGCCTTGCTCGCCGCCATGCTGGACGACCTCCACGAACAGGCCGCCGCGTTCATCGCGCAAGGCACCGAGGAGCACCGACCGGCCGCGGTCCAAAGCGTGCTGAGATGAAAGCCGGCGGCGTCTTTCGCTGGACCGTTGCCGCCGCCGTCATCGCCGCAATGCTGACAAGCGCCATATCGTTCCGCGCCGACGCGCAATCGGAATATATGCGCGGCGACCGCATGCCCTATGATGCGTTCGACCGGCTACCGAAGACCGATCTTGAAGTGCCTGGCGGCACCATCCATGTCGCGTTCGCGCCGGGCGACATCACGCTCCCTAAGGAAAAGCTGCTCGGCTGGATCAGTATGTCGGCCCGGGCCGTCACGACCTATTATGGACGCTTTCCCGTCAAATCGCTGCGGCTGCTGTTGGTGCCCGTCGATGGCGGGCGCATCCGCGGCGGCACGACCTGGGGCTATCGCGGCGCCGCCATTCGGATTCCGCTCGGCCGCGATTCCACCGAGGATGTCTTGCAGCGCGACTGGGTGATGGTGCACGAGATGGTGCATACCGCCCTGCCCGATATGCCCGATCGCTACGCCTGGCTGTCGGAGGGGCTTGCCGTCTATGTCGAGCCGGTCGCGCGGGTGCAGGCCGGAGACCTTAACGAGCGGGAAATCTGGCAGGGGATGACGCGCGACATGCCGAAAGGATTGCCGCAGGCCGGCGATCAGGGTCTCGACAACACGCCCACCTGGGGACGGAAGTACTGGGGCGGCGCGATGTTCTGCCTGCTGGCCGACATCGAAATCCGCAAAGCGACGAATAATCGTCTGGGTTTGCAGGACGCGATGCGCGGCGTGCTCGCCGCCGGCGGCAATCATGAGCAGGACTGGCCGATCGAGCGCATTCTCTCGACCGCCGACAGGGCCGTCGGCGTCGACGTACTGACCCGGCTCCACAACGAGATGGGGCCGAAGCCGATGACGCCAGACCTTGCCGCGCTATGGCACGACCTCGGATTGAAGCGGATTGGCGAAGATCTTGAGTTCGACGACGCCGCGCCGCTCGCGGCGATCCGCAAGGCGATCACCGCGCCGCGTGGATAAAAGGCCTATGGAGAACTCGAAGATCCGGCAGCCAGTCGCTGCCGGACCCTTTGCGCCAGAGGTCAGAACCGATAGCTGGCGCCGACGCGCACGAGGTGCATCTCTTTGCGGAATTCTGTTCGCGTGCGGTCCTTGCCTGACAGCGTGACGCTGCCATAGTCGGCATAGAGATATTCGCCGCGCCCGACAAAATGCTTCGTGAAAGCATACTCGAAGCCGCCGCCCACGATCAACCCGGCCTTGACCTGCTCGTCCCAGATCATCTCTTGCACGGTGTCGCACCCCTTCTGCACCGTATAGCGGTAGCCGTTGCCGATGCTGGCTACGCCGACACCGACGGCGCCGTACGCCAGCAGGCGGTCGAACGCGTAGCCGGCGCGCAGGCGAGCCCCACCGAACGCGCCGAAGCTCGACAGCAAGGCGCTGTCACCAAAGATCAGTTCGTCCCGCGACGAAGAGGACTTGCCCCACTCGAACTCGCCGCCGATCACAAAGCGGTTGGCGAACTGATGGTTGTAGCCGCCATAGACGCCGACCGCGAAGCCGCCCGCCTGCCCCTCTGCATGGCGACAAGCGCCGTTTCGGCAGTAATCGGCAGCCCACGCCGCATACGCCCCGCCGCCGTAAACGCCCGCATAAAATCCGGTCCAGTTGTAATGAGGCGAAGGCAGGTCCGGAATACGAAGATCGGCAGCCTTAGCTGCCGATCCTGCCAGTAAAAAGCCACAAGCCGCAACAATCCCCCAGGAAACAAAACGCATCAACGCACCTCATCACGCACGACACACGCAACACATGTTGCGGAACCAAGCTGGAGAGGGAACTTCGGGCGCGACGATGTTTAAGTCGGGCGGCGCTGTGTTGAAACGAGGCTATGTTTGGAACCAAACTGCGACGGCCGCCACAATGTACAACCTGTGGGCGAAGAAGGTCGCTGCAAGCCCCTGGCCGCCACCTGCGGTTTCAACACGAAGGTGGCGGAGTGCGGCTCATCTGGGCCGTGTACTCATAATCCCGTTGGCGTAACGCGACGAAGGCTCCGCCTTGCGCCGGTAGCGACCAGGCTAGCGCAGCGGCGCAATATGCCGCGAAGGGCCCAGTAACCGAAGTGGGCCGTTGCAAGGCGCACTATTTTCGGCGGCAGTGCACGTTGACTGGATGAGCCTTCGCCACTGCAGGCGGTCGGTGACTGAACGAACCTGCCCTCTATCAACCTAGGATAGATATGATATGTCAACACTCGGCATTGCTTCCACTGTGGAGTTGCCCGCGCCGAGGAGCCCGCCGCCAAACACTGCAACGAGACCATTATCGATCTCTGAAGCCTCTCATGGGTAAGATCGAGTTCGAACCAAAAGCGTTGGTGCTGCCTGATCTTGATGCTGGAAAGATGCCTCGTATGAAATACCTGTCAGCTTGTGTTCTGCTTCTACAAATCCTAGCGTTCGTTTTGGGAACGATTTTTCTCTTTCAGCAACTCGGGTACGTCATCGGAGCAGGCGCTTGGTTCTCCCATCTAGGAAGGCTCGTTGCTGCTTTAGCGCCCTATTTAATCTTGCCCATTGGCATCATTCTATCATTTCTGCTCCACAGAAATGGAAGCTACCGTGCTGCAGCGTCGTTACCATTAGTTCTGCTGACCGTTGCCGCCTTCGCGGGGCAAATTCATAACGCGGTCGTGCCTGACCCCATCTTGGATAACTTTGGACCAAGGCCTGCCCCATATCCGGGCTTTCTCATTCTGCCTCCGGGAGAGGCGCCGCCGGGCTTTCAAGAAGTTTCTCATCGCTATACGAAACAGGAGTACGAAATCAAATTCAGAAAGATGCAGAACGATAATCAGATCGATCTGGATATATTCGAGAGTCCCATTACACAGTTCCTTTATTCACAATCAAAGCTAGTTCGTGAGTTCGATTATCAAGGAATAACCGGCCACGTGTACGCATACAGTGGCAAAAGGGGCAAAGAGATGACTCTCGTCTGGCTCAATCCCCCCAAACAAAGGATTTCGATTTCTCTGACGCAGAGCGCTGGCGATGACTATTCGCCGGAAGATATCATCAACGTCCTTAAAAGCATGAAACCTGCAACAGGAAACCCCTAGCGCCGATCCACAAGCCAGCGGGCGTTGCCGTGATTCATCGCCGGAGTTCGGCGCTTTGCAGGTTCAGAGCTGAGGTCCGCTCCGGGTCATTTTCGACGGATTCAGTGGAGGTTGTCGGCTGGTTGATGTCCGCTTTGCCTCGAAAGCACGCCGAAGCCAGGCCTTGGCTAGGGGCGTTGCGTTTGACCAGGCTGTGGCTGCGCGCTAATGAGCCCACGCCCTGGCTAGTTCACCGGCACGATCTTGCCGGGATTGAAAATGTTCTGCGGGTCGAGCGCCTGCTTCAGCGCGCGCATGGCGTCGATCGCCTCGGGGCCAAGCTCGGCCTTGAGGTATTTCTGCTTGCCCTGCCCGATGCCATGCTCGCCGGTGCAGGTGCCGCCCATCGATTGCGCCCGCTCGACCAGGCGATGCATGAAGTCCTCGCCGCGCGCCATTTCCTCCGCATTGTCGACGTCGCAGACCAGCGAACAGTGGAAATTGCCGTCGCCGACATGGCCGACGATCGGCGACAGCAGGCCGAGCCGCTTCAGATCGTCTTCGGTCTCGGTGACGCAATCTGCCAGCCTTGAGATCGGCACGCAGACGTCGGTCGCCACCACGCCGGCCCCGGGCCGCAGCGCCTTCACCGACCAATAGGCGTCATGCCGCGCCTGCCACAGCTTGGTGCGGTCCTCCGGCTTGGTGGTCCAGGTGAAATCGCCGCCGCCGCATTCCTTGGCGATCTCGCTGAAATTCCTCGACTGCTCGGCCACCTCGACCTCGCTGCCATGAAATTCCAGAAGCAGCAGCGGCGTCTCCGGCAGGGTCAGCTTCGAATAGGAATTGCAGGCGCGGACCTGCTCGGCGTTGAGCAGTTCGATCCGCGCGAGCGGAATGCCGGTCTGGATGGCGAGGATCGTGGCCTGACAGGCGCCGCGCACGGTCTCGAACGAACAGGCCGCGGCTGCGATCGTCTCAGGGATACCGCGCAGCTTGATGGTGAGTTCGGAGATGATGCCGAGCGTACCCTCGGCGCCGACGAACAGGTGCGTCAGGTCGTAACCGGCCGATGATTTTTTCGCCCGCGTGCCGGTCGTGATGATCTCGCCGTCGCCGCGCACCACCTTGAGCGCCAGCACATTGTCGCGGATAGTGCCGTAACGCACCGCATTGGTCCCTGAGGCCCGCGTCGAAGCCATGCCGCCGAGCGAAGCATCGGCGCCGGGATCGATCGGGAAGAACAGCCCCTGGTCACGCAGATGCTCGTTCAGCGCCTTGCGGGTCACACCCGGCTGGATCACGCAATCAAGGTCCTCGGCGTGAACTTCGAGAATCTGGTTCATGTCGCGCAGGTCGATGCAGACGCCACCGGCCGGCGCGTTGACCTGGCCCTCCAGCGAAGTGCCGGTGCCGAAGGCGATCACGGGAACGCTATGTTTGGCGCAGATCCGCACCACGTCCTGGATGTCCTGGGTTTCCTGCGCCATCACCACCGCATCGGGCGGCTGCGTCGGCAGCCACGTGGTGGTATGGGCGTGCTGCTCGCGCACCGCCTGCGAGGTAATCAGCCGGTTGCCGAATCGCGCCGCCAGCGCCTCGACCGCGCTTGCCAGCGCCTGCGGCTCCGGCCGCTTCACACTACCTGATATCGTCGTCGCCACGCCAAATTCCTCCGGATTTGAGCGGACCGTGGCAAAGGATATAAGGGGGGTCAAGAGACCCGTAAAAACAAAGGGATGGATGATGACGACCGCTGCCGCCGCCAAGGAAAACTTGAAGGATAATTTGCAGGACAATTTGAAGGATATGCCGTTACCGCCGGCTCCGTTCCTGTCCTCGGTGATGCAGATCGAACCGCAATGGATCGACTATAACGGCCACCTCAACATGGCCTACTACAACGTGATGATGGACCGCGCGATCGACGAGATGTGGCTGCAACTCGGGATCGGGCCGGCCTACATGAAGGAGCGCCACAGCTCGACCTTCACCGCCGAATGCCATGTACGCTACATACGCGAGATTCACCTCGGCGATCCCGTTCAGATTTCGGTTTATCTGTTAGGTCATGACGAGAAGCGGCTGCACACGTTCGAGGAATTGCGGCACGCGACCGAAGGCTGGCTCTCCGCGACGTCGGAAAACATGACGCTCCATATGGACATGAATGCGCGGAAAGTGGCTCCCTTCCCGCCGGACATTTACGCCCGCGTCCAGGCGGTGGTGGATTCGCATGCAGCCGTGCCGCGGCCCGAGGGGACCGGCCGCAAGGTTGCGATGCCCCAGAAATAGGTTTCGGTTCAGGCCGGCAGCCCGGCCTCTTGCAGGGCCCCGAAAACCAGGTCGCACTGGCTTGGCGGCAGCGGCGGCATGCCTCGCTCCACCTCCGACACCGTGAGATCGGGATAGTGCTGCCGCAGCGCACCGAGGCTGCGGCGGGCCAGCGGCCCCTGCCCCGCGAGCACATAGGCGGGGCACAGGGTACGATGCACCCAGCTTGCCGAGGGATGTTCGGCCAGCGCGCGTTCCTGCCAGACGGCCGCATCGGCATATTGGCCGGCGTTGAAATGCGCGCAGCCGATTCCGACCATGCTGTTGAAGGCGAGCGGATCGTGCGGCGCGAGGTCGAGCGCGATCTTGAAGCGCTCGATCCCGGATTGCGGGTCACCCTTGTAGACGTCGATCCATCCGCTGCGGCTCCACGCCCAGGCAGATCCGCCGTCGACCGCAAGCGCCTTTCGAATGACGACATCCGCGGCGTCGACCTCGTTGAGCAACGTCAATGCATTGCCGAGAACCGCGAGCACCGTGGCATCGTTGCAAAGCGTGCTCGCTTTGTGCGCCAGCTCGAGGCTGCGGGCGCGCTCTTCCCGTGGTGCATGCGTGAAGTGATAGACAACGCGCTGGACATGCGCCCAGGCCGCCAGTGAAATCGCCAGTGGATGATCGGGATCCAGATCGAGTGCGCGCTCCAGCAGTTCGAGAGCGCGGGCATTGCCGTCGGCATCGAGCGACAATACGCCCGGCATGGCGCGCAGGGCGAGATCGCGCGCGCTGAGGCAACTCGCCGGTTTTCGCAAGGCGCGATCGATCTCGGCGACGCGCAGGCATGGCTGCAGCGCCGCAGCGATCCTGGTCGCGAGATGTTCTCCGGTTGCGGTTTCGTCGCGCGGCACCCCGTCGGCGCGATGGGCCCAGAGCTGGCCGCCGGTTTCAGTGTCGATCAGCCGGAAGATCAGGCGCGTCTGCGGACCTGATCCCCGCATCGAACCGGTCAACTGATAGCCCGCCGTCCGCGGGCTGGATGCGACCGAAATCCCGGCGCGGGTGAGTGCGGCGGCAATATCGTCGGCGATATCGGCCGCAATCTCCAGATTTTCTGTCGCCGCCTCGATCGCCCCGAAGGCGACCGCCGGCCGGTCCCGCGCCGATCCAAACAGCGAAGGCATGGCGCCGAGCGTGGCCGTGAACACCCCCTGCCGCTTCAGCGTCTGCGACGGCGTCTCGCCATAGCGACGGCGATACGCGATCGAAAACCGGCCGCAATGGGGAAAGCCGCAGCGCAGCGCGACATCCATGATCGTGACGCCGGGCGCTCCCTGCAGCAGCTCGCGGCGGGCGCATTCGAGCCCGATGTCGCGAAGCACGGCGCGCGGGGTCTTGCCGACAAAGCTGAGGAACTGGCGCTGCAAGGTTCGGCCGGAAGTGCCGGCGATGGCAGCGAGTTCCGTCAAGCGCCAATTGTGGCCGACATTGGCGCGCATCGCGTCCAGCGCCCGCCTGACACCGCGCGGCACCGGCGACGTCGCCGATGAAATGCGTTGTGGAATGTCTTGTGAAATGACTTGTGAAATGTCCTGGCCAGCAATCATCCGCAACTCCGAAGGCCCCTGGTTGTGAGTCCTGGGAACAGCGGAAAGGTTCACGTTCGGGATAGCCGTGTCGCGAAGTGGATAGCCGTCCGGCGGTCCTCGGGCCTAAAGCCCGGACCACGCCGAACCGTCAACCCCACGCCTCCAAGGAGGAAGCCCATGGCTACATCCGCTGCCGTCAAGAACGAACAACCCGGCCAGATCGACCTTTCCGCACTCAAGACCAAGCAGCACGGCGCCTGGTCGTCCGGCGACTATGCCATTGTCGGCACCACGTTGCAGATCGTCGGCGAAGAGCTGTGCGAGGCCCTCGATCTTAGGGCCGGCCAGAAGGTGCTGGATGTCGCCGCCGGCAACGGCAACGCGACGCTGGCCGCTGCGCGCCGCTGGTGCGAGGTGACCTCGACCGATTATGTGCCGAGCCTGCTCGAACGCGGCCGCGCGCGTGCCGCGGCGGAAGGCCTGTCGGTTCAGTTCAAGGAAGCGGATGCCGAGGCCCTCGACTTCGGCGATGCGACTTTCGATACCGTGCTCTCGACCTTCGGCGTGATGTTCACGCCGGACCAGGATCGCGCGGCTTCCGAATTGCTGCGGGTATGCAAGAGCGGCGGCAAGATCGGCCTCACCAACTGGACGCCGGAAGGCTTTATTGGCCAGTTGTTCAAGACGCTCGGCAAATATCTGCCGCCGCCTGCCGGCGCGAAATCGCCGGCGATGTGGGGAACGCAGGCGCGCATCACGGAGATGTTCGGCGCGTCGGCAGCCTCGATCAAGGCCGAGAAGCGTCACTTCACGTTCCGCTACCGCTCGCCGATGCACTTTCTCGACGTGTTCAGGAACTACTATGGCCCGACGCTGAAAGCCTTTGCCGCGCTTGATGAAACCAACCAGCGCCAACTCGCCGACGATATCCTGAAACTGATCGCATCGATGAATCGCGCCGAGGACGGCACCATGGTGGTGGCGAGTGAGTATCTGGAAATCGTCATCACCAAGCGATGATTCAACTGTGACGCGGCGACGGCCCCAACGGGCCGCCGTCCGTCGGTGGTGTCCACGAAGGAGCTTCCGAGATGATTTACCAAACGCCCGGGCTCATCGATTACCAAGAGACCGGCAAGGGCCCGACCGTAGTGCTCGTGCCGGGCTCATGCAGCACCGGCGCGGCCTGGCGGCCGGTCATGGCTCATTGGCAGGGCCAGTTCCGCTGCGTGACCACCAGCCTGTTGGGATATGGCGGTACCGCCGAGCGCCGCGCCGCAGATGATACCGATATCGCCCATGAGCGCGAAATCCTCGAGTCTGTGATTCGTCGTGCAGGCGGCCCGGTGCATCTCGTTGGTCACTCGTTCGGCGGATTGACGGCGCTTGCAGTCGCACTACGGGGGCGTGTTCCGCTGCTCAGCCTGACAATCGCCGAAGCACCGGCCATGGAAATCCTGAAAGAAACCGGAGAGCAGCAGCACTATGGCGCTTTCCGGAACATGTCCCGCGCCTATTCCGATGCTGTCATGCGCGGCGAAGCCGATGCGATCGCGCGAATGGTCGACTTCTACGGCGGCGCCGGCACCTTCGCCGCCTGGCCGCAGCGCGTTCGCGACTACGCCATCGAAACGACCTCTGCGAATTTGCTGGACTGGAAATCGGCTTATGGTTTTCGACTAACACCCATGTCACTGGCGACCGTGAAAATTCCCACGCTCGTCATATGGGGTGAAACCAGTCATCCGGCTGTACGTCAGGCGAACGATTGCCTGAGTCGATATATCCCGCGCGCCGACCGCGCCACGATTGCCGGCGCGGCTCATTTCATGATCGCGACCCACCCGAAGCAGTTTGCGGACTTGGTGGCCCGTCACGTCGGCCAGTCCGGCCTCGGGCAGTCCAGCCTTGAACTGGCCGCCGCGCGCTAGCTTTTTGCGCGCGGCACCAGCCATTGGTTGCGCCGACTGGCTAGACGTTGGTTCGTCCGCGCACCAATCCGACCACGGCGGAGATCAGAAACAGGATCACGGCGATAAAGAAGATCGCCTTGGCGATTTCGACGGAAGCGCCGGCGATGCCGCCGAAGCCCAGAATACCTGCGATCAACGCGACGATCAGAAACGTAACGACCCAGCTCAGCATGACACGACCTCGATTGGCTGTTGCTCGCGACGGTGGTGACTGAAGCGCCACGCATCGCCTGCAGGAACAATCCGGGCCGGGAATGATGGTTCCGGGCGGCAAAACCGCGAAATTTGACGATTCCGGCGGAACAAAATCGCAGCCGCGCCTCGAAATCCGGCTTGCAAAAGCGCCGGGATAAAACCTGTCAAAACGGCCGGACAGGCCCTATATGGCCCTTAATCCTTGCTATGAAGGCTCCCCTTTACCGCCTCACGGTGCCATCGTGGGGCCAAGACGATTCGAGCATGACCGAGCCGAGCAAACTACCCCATCGCGGCGTCCCCGAGCACCAGCCAGCGGCTGGCGGTATCGCCGCGCGTGCGCGGGCCGCGGCCGGCCCGCAATATCTCAACGGCCTTAATCCCGAACAGCGCGATGCGGTCGTGACGCTGGACGGACCGGTTCTGGTGCTCGCCGGCGCCGGCACCGGCAAGACGCGCGTGCTGACCACGCGGATCGCCCACATCCTGAGTCAGGGCCGGGCGCGGCCGCATGAAATCCTGTCGGTGACCTTCACCAACAAGGCCGCGCGCGAGATGAAGTTGCGCCTCGGCCAGATGCTCGGCCAGGCCGTGGAAGGCATGCCGTGGCTCGGCACCTTCCACTCGATCGGCGGCCGCATCCTGCGTTTCCACGCCGAACTGGTGCAGCTCAAATCCAATTTCACCGTGCTCGATGTCGACGATCAGGTGCGGCTCTTGAAGCAATTGCTGCAGGCCGAGAGCATCGACGACAAGCGCTGGCCCGCACGCATGCTGGCCGGACTGATCGACGGCTGGAAGAACCGCGGCCTGACGCCCGGCCAGGTGCCGGCGGGTGAAGCCGCCATGTTCGGCAACGGCAAGGGCGGCAAGCTCTACGCCAGCTACCAGGAGCGGCTGAAGATTCTCAACGCCGCCGATTTCGGCGATCTGCTGCTGGAGAACATCCGGCTGTTCCGCGAGCATCCCGACGTGCTGCGGCAGTACCAGAACCGGTTCAAGTTCATTCTGGTCGACGAATACCAGGACACCAACGTCGCGCAGTATCTATGGCTGCGGCTGCTGTCGCAGGCGCCGTCGCGGCCCGGGGTACCGCTTTCCGCGATCATTCCGGGGGCCACGGACCCCGCCGTCATTCCGGAGCGCATCGATCCCGCCGTCATTCCGGGGCACGCCGAAGGCGTGAACCCGGAATCTCGAGCAGGCGAAGACTCATCTCCAGATTCCGGGTCTGCGCTTTCAGCGCAACCCGGAATGACGACGGCTGCGGCGCCCGCCTCCCCCCTCAAGAACATCTGCTGCGTCGGCGACGACGATCAATCGATCTATGGCTGGCGCGGCGCCGAGGTCGACAACATCCTGCGCTTCGATCACGATTTTCCCGGCGCAAAAGTCATCCGCCTCGAGCGCAATTACCGCTCCACCGGCCATATCCTCGCCGCCGCCTCGCATCTGATCGCGCACAACGAAGGCCGTCTCGGCAAGACGCTGCGCACCGAGGATGTTGACGGCGAGAAGGTAACCGTGACCGGCTCCTGGGATTCGGAAGAGGAAGCCCGCGCCATCGGCGAGGAAATCGAGGAGCTGCAACGCTCAGGCGAGAACCTTAACGAGGTCGCGATCCTGGTGCGGGCCTCGTTCCAGATGCGCGAGTTCGAAGATCGCTTCGTCACGCTCGGCCTGCCCTATCGCGTCATCGGCGGTCCCAGGTTCTATGAGCGCGCCGAGATCCGCGACGCGCTGGCATACTTGCGCGTGATCAATTCACCGGCCGACGACCTCGCCTTCGAGCGTATCGTCAACGTGCCCAAGCGCGGGCTGGGCGACGCCACCGTGCAGATGCTGCACGACCACGCCCGCAAGCGCCGCATTCCCCTGTTCGAGGCCGCGCGCGCCGTGGTCGAAACCGACGAGCTGAAGCCGAAGGCGCGCGGGAGCCTGCGCGATCTCATCCTGCATTTCGATCGCTGGCGCGCGCAGCGCGAGGTCACTGCGCATACAGAGCTGGCCGAAATCGTGCTGGACGAGAGCGGCTATACCGAGATGTGGCAGAAGGACCGCTCGGCCGATGCTGCCGGCCGGCTGGATAACTTGAAGGAACTCGTGCGCTCGATGGAAGAGTTCGAGAACCTGCAAGGCTTTCTCGAACACATCTCGCTGGTGATGGACCGCGACGGCGGCGCCGAGGATGAAGCCGTCTCGCTGATGACGCTGCACTCGGCCAAGGGGCTCGAATTCGACAACGTCTTCCTGCCCGGCTGGGAAGAAGGCCTGTTTCCGAGCCAGCGGACGCTCGACGAACAGGGACGCGCCGGTCTCGAAGAAGAACGACGCCTCGCCCATGTCGGGCTGACCCGCGCGCGCCGCCGCGCCAAACTCTACTTCGCCACCAACCGCCGCATTCATGGCACGTGGACGACCACGATCCCGTCGCGCTTCCTCGACGAATTGCCGACGACCAATGTCGAGATCACGGAATCCAAGGGCGGCTCCGGCTGGGGCGGCAGCGGCGGCTACGGCCCCTCACGTTTCGACAACGTCGAATCCTTCGGCTCCAGTTACACGACGCCGGGCTGGCAGCGCGCGCAGGCCAATCGCAACCGTGGCCAGAGCGGTCGCGGACAGGCCCGCGGCGGTTTCGAGGAAAGCCAGTCGCCATTTTCAGGCTCGCGCAGCGATGCCTTCTCTGGCGGCTTCTCGCGCAACAAGCGCGGTCCGATGGTGATCGAAGGCGAACTGGTCGCAAAATCCACCGGCACGGTTTCGGAATTCTCGCTCGACGACCGCGTGTTTCACCAGAAATTCGGTTACGGCAACGTGGTGAAGATCGACGGCAACAAGCTGACGATCGCGTTCGAGAAGGCCGGCGAGAAGAAGGTCGTCGATAGTTTCGTCGAGCGGGCGTAGGGGGCGCTTTTCTCCGTCCGACGCATTGCGGAACGCGCCTCGCGTTCTTATCTCCCGGTTCCCACCCCTTCCCCGCGTCGATCCGGCCGAAGCGCCGCTGTGTCGTTCGCCCATTTCCGTTTCAGACTGCCATGCTCGCGATGACTCCCATCATATCCGTCTCAAATCTCTCAAAAACCTACGGCTCCGGGTTCAAGGCGCTGAACGGTATCAATCTGGATATCAAGCGCGGCGAAATCTTCGCGCTGCTCGGGCCGAACGGCGCCGGCAAGACCACGCTGATCAGCATCATCTGCGGTATCGCCAATTTGAGCGAGGGCAGCGTTACGGTGGATGGCCATGACATCAACCGGGATTATCGCGCCGCGCGCTCGCTGATCGGGCTGGTGCCGCAGGAACTGCACACCGACTCCTTTGAAACCGTATGGGCGACCGTCAGCTTCAGCCGCGGCCTGTTCGGCAAGCCCAAGAATCCAGCGCACATCGAAAAGGTCCTGAAAGACCTGTCGCTGTGGGACAAGAAGGATTCCAAGATCATCACGCTCTCCGGCGGCATGAAGCGCCGCGTGATGATTGCGAAGGCGCTGTCGCACGAGCCGCAGATCCTGTTCCTGGACGAACCGACCGCCGGCGTCGATGTCGAACTGCGCAAGGGCATGTGGGAGGTGGTGCGCACACTGCAGGCCTCCGGCGTCACCATCATCCTGACCACGCACTACATCGAGGAAGCCGAGGAGATGGCCGACCGCATCGGCGTCATCAACAAGGGTGAGATCATTTTGGTTGAAGACAAGGCCGGGCTGATGCAGAAGCTCGGCAAGAAAGAGTTGAAGGTGCATCTGCAAGGCAGGATCGATGCGATCCCCGCCTCGCTCGCCGCCTACAATCTCGAACTGTGCGACGATGGCCACGCGGTGATCTACGACTACGACACCAAGGGCGACCGCACAGGCATCACCAGCCTGCTCACCGATCTCCGCGATGCTGGCATTCGCATCTCGGACCTCGATACCCGCCAATCTTCCCTCGAAGACATCTTCGTCAGCCTGGTGAGGGCGCCATGAATTACCGTGCGATCCGCGCCATCTATTTGTTCGAAATGGCCCGCACCTGGCGCACGCTGCTGCAGAGCATCGTCTCGCCGGTGGTCTCCACCTCGCTTTATTTCGTGGTGTTCGGCGCCGCGATCGGCTCGCGCATCACCGAGGTCGAGGGCGTCAGCTATGGCACCTTCATCGTGCCGGGGCTGGTGATGCTGTCGGTGCTGACACAGAGCATCGCCAACGCCTCGTTTGGAATCTATTTTCCGAAATTCGTCGGCACCATCTATGAAATACTGTCGGCGCCGATTTCCTATTACGAGATCGTCATCGGCTATGTCGGGGCTGCCGCGACCAAATCCATCATCCTCGGCCTTATCATTCTGGCCACCGCGGCGCTGTTCGTACCACTGCATATCCTTCATCCCTGGTGGATGCTGACCTTCCTGGTGCTGACCGCGGTAACCTTCAGCCTGTTCGGCTTCATCATCGGCATCTGGGCCGACGGCTTCGAAAAGCTGCAGATGATCCCGATGCTGATAGTAACACCGCTGACCTTTCTCGGCGGCAGCTTCTACTCGGTGAACATGCTGCCGTCGGGCTGGCGCACCATCACCCTGCTCAATCCGGTGGTCTATCTGATCTCGGGTTTCCGCTGGAGCTTTTACGAGATCGCAGACGTCAGCGTGGCCCTGAGCCTCGGCATGACGCTCGGCTTCCTCGCCATCTGCATGATCCTGGTGTGGTGGATTTTCCGGACCGGTTACCGGCTGAAGAATTGACGGAGGGTCAGTAGCCCGGATGGAGCGAAGCGCAATCCGGGATTCCCGCGATCGGGCGAAGTCCCGGATTACGCTTCGCTCCATCCGGGCTACGGTCTTCCGCTCGCGAAAAAGTCAGCGCCACAGCAGGCCTGCGCCGTCCTAACGCCTTGTTTGCGCCGCGGCTGATGTTAACGATTGCGAGCGCGGGCCACTGGAACCAGTGCCGGTTTCCGGGCATATTGGATGCCGGGGACGGAGAGCCGGCAGCTTTAGTACAGGGCCTGGAGGCCAAAGGTAAAATGCGTTCCTTCCTCATTGCCGTCACTGCCCTGACGCTGTTTGCGGCGGGCACAGCCCAAGCCAAAGTCGCCATATCAGTCGACAAGGACAACCAGCAGATGACCGTCGCCGTCGACGGCGTCGAAACGTACCGGTGGCCGGTGTCGTCAGGCCTTCCCTCCTACGAGACGCCGAACGGCAGTTTCCGCGCCTTTCGCATGGAGGAGGACCACTACTCCAAGGAATTCGACGAGGCGCCGATGCCGCACTCGATCTTCTTCACGAAGATCGGCCACGCCATCCACGGCACAGATTCCGTCAACCGTCTCGGTTCTCCCGCTTCGCATGGCTGCGTGCGGCTGTCGCGCGAGAACGCCGCAAAGCTCTTTGCACTGGTCAAGGAGCAAGGCGTGCTCAACACTACGGTGACGCTGTCCGGCTCGTCCCAGGTCGCGCTGGCGCGCAATCCGCGGCCGCGCACCAACACCGCCGTCGCCCGCCGCGCGCCGCTGCCGCAATATGAGCAGCAATACGACTCCGCCGCCGGCGATCCCGTCGTGATCACGCCGCCACAGCAGCGCGTGGCGCCGCAGGCGCGGGCCGATGACGGCTATATCTATCCCGCCGATGGTTCTTCGAACGAAGCGCGCTACCCCGCGCCACCCAGCCGCCGCGTCTACGACACCCAAGCTTATCAGCAGCAGCAGCAGCCGCAGCAGCAATATTACGGCAACCGCGGCTATGTGCCGGCGCCGCAGGGCTACTACTATCAACCGCGGCAGACTTATCAGCAGCGCGGGCTGTTCACCTACCAGGACTAGCCGGCAGCTTCATCGCGGTCGCGCACGGCCGCAAGCCGTCATTTCAGCCGTCCGTCGCACTCGCCAGCAGACGTTCGCGTTGCGCCGTCAGCCGCGACTGTTGCCAGGCGTCGTGAGCCACCATGCCGGCGGCCATCGCGACCACGAAGACGATGACCTCCGGCGACAGCGTCGCCAGGCTCTCCAAGGCCGGCCCCGGGCATAACCCGACAAGGCCCCACCCGATTCCAAACAGCGCTGCGCCCGCAACCAGCGGTAGATCGATTCCCGATTTGCCCGGCCGAAAATATTGCCCGGCAAACCAGGGCTGCGCACCGCGATCAGCCAACCTGAAGCCGGGCACCGACACTGCGAGCGCCGCAGCCATCACCACCGCGAGACTCGGATCCCACGCGCCGAAGATATCCAGGAAAGCCAAAACCTTTGTCGGCTGCACCATGCCTGAAATCAGCAGGCCCGCGCCGAAGATCAGGCCGCAAATCAAGGGAGCGATGATCCACATGGCTCAACCTCCCAACACATGGCGGGTGACCGCCACCGTGATGACCGCCGTCACCATGAAGACGATCGTGGCGGCGATCGAGCGCGGCGACAGCCGTGCTATTCCGCAGATACCGTGACCGGAGGTGCAGCCGCCGCCAAGCCGGGTGCCGAACCCCACCAGCAGTCCTGCTGCGATAATGACGGCCCAACTCGATGGCAGCTTGGGCTGCGCCATTCCGTGGCCGATCAGGCCGGCGATGACGGGCGCGAGAATGAGCCCGGCGATGAAAGCGATGCGCCAGCCCTTGTCCTCGCCGCGCAAATTCAACAGGCCACTGAAGATGCCGCTGATGCCGGCGATCCGCCCGGTCGACAACATCAGCAGGACAGCGGAAAGCCCGATCAGCACACCGCCGATCGCGGCCGATACGGGAGTGAAATTGGCCATGACGGGTTTTCCTTCGTTGGGGCGTGCTCAATCATAGGCGCGCCTTGCCTGACCGCAACCCGTCTATTCCTCACTATTTCTGAGCCGTCGCCATACCGCGCCCAGCACGTTGGAATAATCGTCGGTCCAGACACGCTGGTGATCCTCGGCCTCGGTCAGCGTCCATTTATCCGACGACGCCAGCTTGCCGACGTCGGCCTCTTCGCGCGCCGAGACCACGACCGAGGTCGAGAAGATGTATTCATTGTCGCGGCCGGAATCCTCGCTGTAGACCCAGCTCTTCAAGTCGTTGGCGTCGGCGATGCCGACGACGACGCTCGACAGTTCCAGATGCCGGTTGGAGACATGCATCACGACAGCTCCCTGCGGCGCCAGCTTGGACTTGTAAATTTCCATCGCCTCTTCGGTCGCCAGATGAATCGGGATCGCATCCGAGGAATAGGCGTCGACGATGATCAGATCGTAGACGCCGTCGGGCTCTCGCGCGAAGGTCAGCCGCGCATCGCCGATCACGGGTTCGAGATTCGGCTCGCAGACCTGGATGTAGGTGAAATATTTCGGGTCGCGCGCAGTATCGACCATTGTCTGGTCGATCTCGAAGAACTTCCACTCCTCGCCGGGCTCGGAGGCGCAGACCAGCGTGCCGGAGCCGAGCCCGATCACGGCTACCCGCAGCGGGGCGCCCTTGCGCTCGCGGATCGCCGTGATCGCCTGACCGATGCCGCCATCCTTGTGATAGTAGGTGATCGGCTCCGGCTGGCCGGTGACCGGCGTGCCGTCGTCGTTCTTGAATTTTTCCGCGCCATGGATCGTGGTGCCGTGCATCAGCACGTGATACTGGCCGTTCGGCGTCACCACGATCTTGTGGACGCCGAAGAAGCTGCGCACGGTCTCCACGCGCCCCTCGTCGGTGGGATACATCCGGATCAGCACCAGCGCCAACGTCACCACGGCGGCCAGCTTCCAGCGATCCGCCTTGAGCAGGATCGCCAACAACATCGAGACGGCCGCAACTGCGGCTACCACGTAGACTCGATTGGTATCCAGCCATGTGAAGATTTTGCCGCTGCTGTAGGACGGCGCGATCAGCGCCACCGCAGCGATGGCCAGCAGTGGCCAGAACCAGCGGGTCCATTGCGGCCACCGCTCGGCGACCGGCGGCCGGCACAGCACCGCCAGCGCCACCATGATCGGATATTCCGCGACCCAGGAGAACGTGAACGGCGCGATCAGTCCCGCGAACAGTCCGCCGACCATGCCGCCGAACGACAGCGCGACATAGAAACCAGTGAGATATTTCGCGGCGGGGCGGGTGCGCGCCAACTCGCCATGACAGGCCATCGCAATGATGAAGAAGCAAAGCTGGTGGCCGCCGAGCGTCAGCAACAGGTTCTGCTCGCCGCCTATCGCCAACAGCAGGATCACCCCCATGATCGCCAGCGGTTGCAGCATCAGCATGAACTTGTGCGGCAACAGCGGGCGCGACTGGAACACCAGCACCCACGTCAGGAGATAGAGCGACAGCGGCAGCACCCACAGCAGAGGCGCGGCGGCGACATCGGTGGAAATATGGGCGGTCACCGCGATCAGCAGCCCCGACGGGACGGCGGCAAGGAAGATCCAGCGGGCGCGCAAAATCCATGACGGCGCTGGCGCGTCGGTATCGTCGTCCGGCATGTTCAGCTTTGCCGCATTCGCCGGCGAGCGCAGCAGCAACACGCCGCAGGTTGCGATCAGCACGATCAGCAGGCCGTAACCGCCGGTCCAGATCAGGTTTTGCGTGCGCAGCGTGAACATCGGCTCCAGCAGCACTGGATAGGACAGCAGCGCCAGGAAGCTGCCGATATTCGAGGAAGCGTAGAGAAAGTAAGGGTCGGGGCCGTTGGGGTGGCCGGTGCGGACGAACCAGGCCTGCAGCAGCGGATTGTTGGCCGCCAGCGCGAAGAACGGCAGCCCGATCGACACCGCAAAGAGGCCGAGCAGCCAGAGCGCATAGCCTGAATTCGGCGGATCGCCCCACCCGCTCGAGATCGACAGCGGCAGCGTCAGCATCGCGACCGCGAGCAGCGCCAGATGGATCGCCACGGGAATCGCGCGGTTGCGGAGCTGCATCAGAAAATGCGCATAGGCATAGCCGCCGAGCAACAGCGACTGGAAGAACACCATCGCCACCGACCACACCGCCGGCGAGCCGCCGAGCCGCGGCAGCACCATCTTGGTGAACAGGGGCTGCACCGAAAACAGCAGCAGCGCGCTGACGAAGATCGCAGCGGTGTAGACGACCAAGACCAGCCGGTTCCGACTTTCGGAAGGCTGGTCCGCTGAAACGGACGGATAGGGAGAAGTCATCAAAACTCCGGCTGGAAACCGGCGGGCGCCGGTGGCGGGATGCCCGGCGGAGTCGCCGGAGGGGTGCAATGGAGCATAGGGCGACACGGCGAGCAATGCGGGATAAGAAAGCATGGATAGGGCGCGCCGCGCCCATCCCGATCAAACCTTCTTGAGCTGAAACTGGCATGAACGAGACGGACGTTGTCATTGTTGGGGCGGGGCATAACGGCCTCACTTGCGCCGCCTATCTCGCGATGGCCGGCCTGCGCGTGAAAGTTGTGGAGCGCCGCAAGGCGGTCGGCGGCGCCGCGGTGACCGAGGAATTCCATCCCGGCTTCCGCAATTCGGTGGCCGCCTATACGGTCAGCCTGCTCAATCCGCAGATCATTGCCGACCTGAAACTCGCCGAACACGGCCTGCGCATCGTCGAGCGCCGCGCACAGAATTTTCTGCCCGCGCCCGACGGCAGCTATCTTTTGACCGGCGAAGGCCGCACCAGGCAATCGGTGGCAAAACTCAGCGAGCGCGATGCGGCCACTATTGAAGCTTTCTCGCGCGAGCTGGAGGCCATCGCCGACGTGCTGCGGCAATTCGTGCTGCGCGCGCCGCCGAACATCGTCGAGGGCTTTGGGATCGGCGCGATCCGCGAAGCCTTCAACGCCATGGGCACCGCAGGCATCCTGCGCAAGCTCTCGCTGGAACAGCAGCGCAATCTGCTCGACCTGTTCACGTGCTCGGCCGGCGAGATGCTCGACGAGCGTTTCGAGAACGACCTGGTGAAGGCGCTGTTCGGCTTCGACGCCATCGTCGGCAATTACGCCAGCCCCTACGCCGCCGGCTCCGCCTATGTGATGCTGCACCATGCGTTCGGCGAGGTGAACGGCAAGAAAGGCGTGTGGGGCCATGCCATCGGCGGCATGGGAGCGATCACGCAGGCGATGGCGCGCGCCGCGCGCGGGCATGGCGTCGAGATCGAAACCGAGGCGAGCGTGCGCGAAGTGATCGTCGAGGGCGGGCGCGCCGCGGGCGTCATCCTCGACAATGGCGAGGCCATCCGCGCGAAATACGTCGTCTCCGGCGTCAATCCGAAATTGCTGTATACGCGGCTCGTGCCGTCGGGCGCGCTGGCGCCGGAATTCCTCGAGCGTATCGCGCGCTGGCGCAACGGCTCCGGCACCTTCCGGATGAATGTCGCGCTGAACGCGTTGCCTTCCTTCACCGCATTGCCCGGCGCCGGCGACCATCTCACCGCCGGTATCATCCTTGCGCCCAGCCTCGGCTACATGGATCGCGCCTGGCAGGATGCGCGCAGCCATGGCTGGAGCCGCGAGCCGGTGGTGGAAGTGCTGATCCCCTCGACGCTCGACGATTCGCTCGCGCCGGAAGGCCAACATGTCGCGAGCCTGTTCTGCCAGCATGTCGCACCGGAATTGCCGGACGGGAAATCATGGGACGACCATCGCGAGGAGGTCGCCGACCTCATGATTGCGACTGTGGATAAATTCGCGCCGGGCTTCGCGGCCAGCGTGATCGGCCGCCAGATACTCTCGCCGCTCGACCTCGAGCGGCAGTTCGGCCTGCTCGGCGGCGACATCTTTCACGGCGCCCTGACATTGAACCAATTGTTCTCGGCGCGGCCGATGCTGGGCCATGCCGATTATCGCGGGCCGCTGAAGGGCCTCTATCATTGCGGCTCGGGCGCCCATCCCGGCGGCGGCGTCACCGGCGCCCCCGGCCACAACGCTGCGCACGTAATCCTGGGCGATCACCGCGCGCTGTTCGGATAGGTTTCCCGCCGCTCGCATTCGGCTCCGGCATGCGGCTCGATGGGGACAATGTGTGTAAGGCCGGTGGATAACGACGGAAAAAGCCTGTGGATTGGTTGTCGAAAACTTGCCGGGGCGGCTGTGGAAACCTCACCGCAGCATCTGTGGAAAGCATCGGGATGCTTTCGCGAATAGCCGGTTGGCTAATGCCCCGCTCGGCTGTGGATATCCGGTGGAGATTGCGTGCGCAAACCCGGCCTATAAAAAGACGGGGCCGGCGCTTTGGCGCGCCGAACCCGAAACGCACCTTCCCCCAATCGACCCCTCCCGCTTTTCTCCAGGTCCTTCAATGACTTCCATCGCCCCTACGTACCGTGTCAGCTTTGCAATCGGCGACGAGCACACAGCCAAAGGCGTGGTCGATGCCCTGACCGAAATTTTTTTTGAGGGCGAGGCCGCAATCGCCGCGTTCGAACGGCCGGATGGCCGATGGGACGTCACGGTGCATTTTGCTGAGCCGCCCGATCAGACGCTGGTCCGCGAGCTTGTTGCCAACGCAGCCGGTGCAGAAGCCGCAGAGAGCATCACCTTCGACACGGTCGAGGCCAAGGATTGGGTCAAGGCCAGCCTCGAAGACCTCGTCCCCGTCCCCGCCGGGCGTTTCGTGGTTCACGGCCAGCATGACCGCGAGAGGATCGCGGCCAACAAGCTCGGCATCGAGATCGAGGCGGCGCTGGCATTCGGCACCGGCCACCACGGCACCACGCGCGGCTGCCTGCTGCTGCTCGATCATGTCCTGAAAGCCCGGCGTCCGCGCCGCGTGCTCGATCTCGGCACCGGCACCGGCGTGCTGGCGATCGCCGCAGCCAGGGCGCTGCATGAAAAGATACTGGCCAGCGATATCGATCCGCCCTCGGTGCAGGTCGCCCGCGAAAACGCGCGGCTGAACGTGTCAGGGCATCTGGTGCAGGCGATCCGCGCTACCGGCTTCGCGGCCCCGCAATTCGCTGATGCCGCGCCGTTCGACCTGGTGCTGGCGAATATTCTCGCCAATCCGTTGCGGCAACTGGCAGGGCCGATGGCGCAGCATCTGGCGCCATCGGCGCTGGTCATTCTGTCGGGCCTGCTGACGCACCAGGCGCCCGGCGTCATCGCGGCCTATCGCGCCCGTGGGCTGGTGCCGGTGCGGCACCTTCGCATCGAAGGCTGGAGCAGCCTGTTGCTGCGCAAGGTGAATTGAAACTCTATTCGGCTGGTCTGCGACGGTTGCGGGCGATCACGTGCTTTTCTTCCTTCAGCGACCGCTTGACGCGCGCTTCCGCGAACCGATCGAGGATCTGCACGATGACGCCGCGCTGCTTCTTGTTGGCGACCGGCGGGATCGGGCCGCGGTCGGCCGGTGGGGAAATCTTCTCAAACGTAAAAACAGGCATGGTGCATCCCCTCTTCGTTGAGTTGAAACACTCCCGGAGCCTCCCGGCTATCTTGAGCCGAACAGCCTGCACCCGCAAAACCGTTCGATCCGACTGACGCGGACGGATATATTGAAGCACGGATTATGCCAAATGGTGGCCAACTCCGCCTCATTGCGGACCGCTCCACCGAACTCTAAAGTGACCAGGCGATGTTCGAAGCTCATTTCCAGACATTCGAGGAACCCGAGAGCGGCATCGCGCTGACCGCGCGGCTGGGCACCTTCCGCGAGGAACTGGCGCGCCGGAAGCTGACGGGATTCGTGATTCCCCGCGCCGACCAGCAGCAAAACGAGTATGTCGCCGCCTCCGAAGAGCGGCTGGCCTGGCTCACCGGCTTCACCGGCTCGGCCGGCATGGCCATCGTCCTGACGCGCGAGGCCGCTGTTTTCGTCGATGGCCGCTATACGCTGCAGGCCGCCAAGCAGGTCGACCGCAAGGCCTGGCACATCGAGCCGCTGGCCGATCCGCCGCCGGAACACTGGCTGACCAAGCATCTCGTGGCCGGTGACCGCCTCGGTTTTGACCCCTGGCTGCACACTTCGGCGGCAACCGAGCGTCTGGCCGCCGCCTGCGCCAAGGCCGGCGCCGAATTGATCGCGGTGGACAGCAATCCCGTGGATTCGGTGTGGCATGAGCGCCCGGCCCCGCCGCTCGGCCCCGTCGCCATTCATGGCACGCAGTTTTCCGGCGAGATCGAGGCCGAAAAACTCAAGCGGATCCGGCTCGAGATGAGCAAGCTCGGGGTCGAGGCGCTGGTGCTGTCGGACAGCCACGCGGTGGCCTGGACCTTCAACATCCGCGGCGCCGACGTCTCGCACACGCCGCTGCCTTTGTCCTACGCGCTGGTGCCCAAGGACGGCCGCCCCACCGTCTTCATCGACCATCGCAAGCTGTCGAACCTGACGCGCGACCATCTCGAACAATCCGCCGATGTCCGGGAGCCCGACGCGCTGGTGCCTGATCTGAGCGAGCTCGCGCGCAGCGGCGCCGCGATCGCCCTCGACAGCGCCACCGCCGCGGACGCGCTGAGCCGTCTGATCGCAGGCGCCGGGGGAAAACCGGTGCGCGGCAACGATCCGGTGAGCCTGCTGAAGGCGGTGAAGAACATCACCGAGATCGAGGGCACGCGGACCGCGCACAGGCGCGATGCTGTGGCGCTGACACGTTTCCTCGCCTGGATCGACCGCGAGGCACCCTCCGGCTCGCTGACGGAGATCGACACCGTCGAGGCGCTGGAAACTTTTCGGCGCCAGACCTGCGCGCTGAAGGATGTTTCGTTTCCCACGATCGCGGGCACCGGGCCGAACGGCGCGATCGTGCATTACCGCGTCACCCGCAGGAGCAACCGGCGGATTTCGCCCGGCGACCTCCTGCTGATCGATTCCGGCGCGCAATATGAAGACGGCACCACCGACGTCACCCGCACGATCGCGATCGGCAAGCCCACCGACGAAATGCGCGACCGCTTTACCCGCGTGCTGCGCGGGCACGTCGCGATCGCGCGCGCGATCTTTCCCGACGGCACGACCGGCGCACAGCTCGACTCCTTTGCACGGCAATTTTTGTGGCAGGCCGGCCTCGATTTCGAGCACGGTACCGGCCATGGCGTCGGCAGCTACCTTTCGGTACATGAAGGCCCGGCGCGCATTTCTAAACTCGGCACCACGCCGCTGAAGCGCGGCATGATCCTTTCCAACGAGCCCGGCTATTACAAGACCGACGTCTATGGCATCCGGATCGAGAACCTCGAACTCGTCATCGGCACCGACGTGCCGGGCGCCGAGAAGCCGGTGAATGCATTCGAGACGCTGACGCTGGCGCCGATCGACCGCCGCCTGATCGACGTGAATATGCTGAGCGCGACGGAACTGAAATGGCTGAACGATTACCACGAACGCGTCAATCGCGCGGTGCGCCCGCATCTCGACGACAACGCCACGAAACTGTGGCTGGATGACGCGACGGCAGCGATGCTGCCGCTTTGATCGTCATCCTCCGCTGTCGTCCTCCGCCACCGGGTCGGCGCGAAGCGCCGCCCGATGACAGGCTCCGGCGGGGGACCCAGTACGCCGCGGCCTATCGGTTCAATCGCTGACTTCCCTGGAATACTGGGTCACCCGCCCCTGTGCGCAATTGCGCACAAGGCGGGTGACGACGGCGGAACTTGTTGCGCCTGACGAAATACGTCTCGCCTCGCCTCCCGAATTCGGCATGGCCGCATGCTGAAACATCCGTATTCCTGCTGAGCCATTCGGTTAAAAGTCCGATTCAACCAAAACAGGATCGGACTGAATGCACGGCGTCGTGGGCAAGCCGCCCGGCGCGGCGGCGAACAATAACGCCGTCGCGACATCGAAGATCATGCTGCTGATGCTGGTCGCCATGACCGGCGTCGCGCCGATCTCGCTCTATATGCTGGTGCCGGCGCTGCCCGTGCTGGCGACGACGTTCGGCAGCGACATCTCGATCGCACAGATGACGGTGTCGCTGTTCATGGTCGGCATCGCCTGCTCGCAGCTCATCATGGGGCCGCTGTCGGACAAGTTCGGCCGCCGTCCGGTGCTGCTCGCGGGCCTTGCCCTGATGGTGGCGGCCAGCATCGGCTGCTCGCTGGCGCAGACGCTGCCGCAGTTGATCGCCGCGCGGTTCCTGCAGGCGCTCGGCGGCGCCACCGGCATGGTGGTGAGCCGCGCCATCATCCGCGATCTCTACAGCCGCGACCGCATCAGTTCGATGATCAGCCTCGTGATCGCCGTCATGATGGTGGCGCAGATGCTGAGCGCGCTCGTCGGCGGCCTTTTGGAGACTGCGTTCGGCTGGCGCGCGATCTTCTATTTCATCACGGCCGCATCGCTCAGCACTGCCGTGCTGATCACCATCGCGCTACCCGAGACGCGCGGCGACCGCATCGCGAGCAGCAGCTTCCGCGGCGATGTCGGCAAGCTGATCCGCGACCGCGCCTTCCTCGGCTATGTGCTGTGCCAGGTGCTAGCTTCGCAGATCATCTTCGCCTTTGCCGGCGGCGGGCCTTACATCGTGGTAACGCAGATGGGCCGAACCACCGCCGAATATGGCGCCTGGTTTGCGACCACCGGATTTGCCTATCTGGTCGGCAACCTGTTCTGCGTCCGCTTCGCGCCGCGCCATTCGCTGGAGAAGCTGATCTGGTTCGGGCTAGCGCTCCAATTCGCCGGCGCCCTGCTGAACCTTCTCTTGAGCATCGCCGGGACCAACCAGGCGCCGCTCTGGCTATTCGGCACCCAGATGATCGTGATGGTCGCCAACGCCTTCGTAATGAACAACGCCGCGGCCGGCGCCATCAGCGTGCGGCCCGAGGCCGCCGGCACCGCCGCGGGCGCGATGGGCTTCCTGCAGCAGGGCATCGGCGCGCTGGTCTCGCAATTCGGCGCCTATCTCGGCGGCCACTCCACCACCACGCTGCCGTTGACGGCGGCCATATTCGCGCTCTCGATCGCCTGTGCGTCGGCGATGTTCTTTCTCGTGCCACGGCGGGACGTCGTGGTCAGCGAGGAATTGATCAAGAAGGCGGAGGAGGAAGAGTCGGGGATGTTGTGAGAGGTATGAGCGACGTCAGCACCTCACACTCCGCTGTCATCCCCCGCGAAGGCGGGGGATCCAGTACGCCGCGGCTTCTCGATTGATAACCAGCATCTCTGGAATACTGGATCACCCGCCTTCGCCTTCGCGGGTGATGACAACGTGTTGTCGTGCCGATTGGTCGCACCCGACGACGTCATTTCGTCGTTGCGGGCCAGGCAAATCAATCCATCACTTCTTTATGCCGCAATGGATTGCTTTGCTCGCAATGACGGCTGGATACAGTCTGCCCACGACGAGCGTGCATGATGCCGGATTTTCTCAAGATTATTGTACTGGGCGCTCTGTTTGCACTCTCGTCCAAGCCGGTCATAGCAAAAGATCAGGACACGGTCGCGCCAGCGGTGTTCGATTGCTGGGAGCCCGAGCGCACTTTCAAGCGGTGTGCGGCAACCGCCCCTGACGGGCGGCCGCGCTTGAAGCGATCCTATCTGGCTCGACTTCGATATGACCGTGATGGGCTGGCTTCCGTCATGTTGTTCAATGGGACTGACACACGAAAATACCAATGGTTCTACGTTCGACGTGGCGTCATCCCGGTGCCGGTTGAAACAATGGACAACGGCCCGGACTATTTCGAGGATGGTCTCGCGCGGTCGCGGGTCGGAGGCAAGATTGGATACATCGACCGCAAACTCAATCTCGTGATCCCGGCGACGTATGACGGAGCCTATCCGTTCAGGGATGGAGTTGCTGTTGTCTGCACGGCTTGCACGATTGTCTATGACCGCACTGTCACTGAGGGCGAGCGTAGCTGGTACGAGGGCGGACAATGGGGACGCATCGACCGCAGGGGACGTGTGGTCTCACCCTTCCGACTGTGGGTAAAAGGTCAGCGCCTCGAATTCAACTGACGACCGAACTCCACCAACGACCTTCACTCCCCAATCAGCTTGAGCCACTCGTCCTCGGTCAGCACGGCCACGCCAAGCTCACGCGCCTTGGTCAACTTCGAGCCCGCGTCCTCGCCCGCCACGACATAATCCGTCTTCTTCGACACCGAGCCCGCGACCTTGGCGCCGAGGCGCTCCGCCATCGCCTTGGCTTCGTCGCGGGTGAATTTGGTCAGCGAGCCCGTGAACACCACGGTCTTGTCCGAGACCGGCGAGCTCTTGCGCGGCTGTTCGGCCGGCTTCACCTCGATCTCGCGGAGGAGTTCGCCGAGCGCCTTCACATTGCGCGGCTCGGCGAAAAATTCCACCACCGCATCGGCAACGATCTCACCGATGCCGCCGATATTGTTGAGGTCCTGATAGGCCTCGGTGGTGTTCTCCTCGTCCTTCGTTCCCTTGGCCGCGGCCAGCATCGCCTCGCGAAAATTCTCGATCGTGCCGTAGTGCCGCGCCAGCAGCTTGGCGTTGCCCTCGCCGACGTGACGGATACCGAGCCCGAAGATCAGGCGGTGCAGCTCGATCGTGCGGCGGGCATCGATCGCATTAAATAAATTGCGTACCGAAGTCTCACCATAACCCTCGCGCGCCATCAGCTTGGTGGTCGAGCGGGCATCGCGCTTCTGCAGCGTGAAGATGTCGACCGGCGACATCACGAGGCCCTCCTCGTAGAATTCCTGGATCTGCTTGTCGCCCAAGCCGTCGATATCGAACGCCAGCCGCGAAACGAAATGCTTCAGCCGCTCCACCGCCTGCGCCGGACAGATCAGCGCGCCGGTGCAACGGCGCACCGCCTCGTCTTCCTCGCGGACGGCATGACTGCCGCAGACCGGACATGTCTCGGGAAATTTGTAGGGCTTCGCGCTCTTCGGCCGCTTGTCCATGACGACGCTGACGACCTGCGGGATCACATCACCGGCGCGCTGGACAACGACCGTGTCGCCGACACGGAGATCGACGCCGTCACGAATCGGATTGCCGTCGTTGCCGATGCCCTTGATGTAATCCTCGTTGTGCAGCGTCGCGTTCGACACGACGACGCCGCCGACGGTGACAGGCTCCAGCCGCGCCACCGGCGTCATCGCACCGGTGCGGCCAACCTGAATGTCGATGCCATTGAGGATCGTCATCGCCTGCTCGGCCGCGAATTTGTGCGCGATCGCCCAGCGCGGGCTGCGCGACACGAAGCCAAGCCGATCCTGCCAGTCGAGCCGGTCGACCTTGTAGACCACGCCGTCGATATCGTAGCCGAGCGAGGCGCGCTCTTCGCCGATCTTGTTGTAGAATTCCAGGACGGCGTCGACATCCTTGCATAGTTTCGTTAGCGGATTGACGACGAAGCCGGCCTTGTCCATCCAGTCCAGCATGCCGTGCTGCGTATCGGCCGGGCGTTCGTTCATCTCGCCCCAGGTATAGGCGAAGAATTTCAGCGGCCGCGACGCGGTGATCGAAACGTCCTTCTGGCGCAGCGAACCTGCCGCCGAGTTGCGCGGATTGGCGAACACCGTGTCTTCGGCTTCTGCCTGCTTCTTGTTCAGCTCGAGAAAGTCCTTCTTGAGCATGTAGACTTCGCCGCGCATTTCACAGGCCGCGGGAATATTTCGCCCCTTCAGCGTGTGCGGAATATCCTTGATGGTGCGAACGTTGGCGGTGACATCCTCGCCGGTGAAGCCATCGCCGCGCGTCGCCGCGCGGACCAGCTCGCCGTTTTCGTAGCGCAGCGACAACGACAGGCCGTCGATCTTCGGTTCGGCGACAAGTGCCGGAATATGCTCGGTATCGAGCTTGAGAAACCGCCGGATGCGATCGACGAACTCAGTGACGTCCTCATCGCTGAAGGCGTTGCCGAGCGACAGCATCGGAACGGCATGCTGCACTTTCGCAAAGCCGCGTGCGGGCGCCGCGCCAACCTTTTGCGTGGGCGAATCCGTCGTGACGAGATCTGGAAATTTTGCCTCAATGGCCACCAGCCGCTGGCGCAGCGCGTCATAGGCCGCATCCGAAACGGTCGGTGCATCTTTCTGATAATAGCGCTCGTTGTGGGCCTCGATTTCGAGCGACAGCCGCATGTGCTCGACCTTGGCCTGCGCCTTGGTGAGCTTCTCGACTTCAACCAGCGCTTTCGTCGCTTTCGCAGCCATGGTCACGCCGTCGCCGCGCGCAACAGCCGCTCCGCCGCCGCCCTTGCCTCGGCCGTGATCTCGGCACCGGCCAGCATGCGGGCGATTTCCTCGCGGCGGTGGTCGGCGGCGAGCGCGTTGACGCGGGTGGCGACGCGCTTGCCCTTGTCGAGCGCGTCCTTGGAAATGAGCAGATGCTGGTTGGCCCGTGCCGCGACCTGCGGCGCGTGCGTCACCGCCATCACCTGGACCTGGCCGGCCAGCCGCGAAAGCCGCGCACCGATCGCGTCCGCCACCGCGCCGCCGACGCCGGTATCGATTTCGTCGAACACCAGCGTGGGCGCCGAGCCGCGGTCGGACAGCACCACCTTGAGCGCCAGCAGGAACCGCGACAGCTCGCCGCCGGAAGCAACCTTCATCAGCGGGCCTGGCTTGGTGCCCGGATTGGTTTGCACCCAGAATTCGACGCGGTCGATGCCCTGCGGCCCCGGCGACTTCGCGTCGGTTTCAACCTGCGTCATGAATTTTGCGCGTTCGAGTTTTAGTGGCGCCAGTTCGGCGTTCACGGCCTTGTTGAGCTTCTCGGCGGATTTGTTGCGGCCCGCAGAAAGCTTCTCGGCAGCCGCGCCATAGCGCTGGTCGGCCTCGGCAGCGGCGGCTTCCAGTTTCTTCAACCGGTCCGCGCCGGCATCGATCAGCGCGACGTCGGCGACGAATTTGGCGGCGAGCGCCGCCAGCCCGTCGACCGGCGTCGAATATTTGCGCGAGGCGGCGCGCAGCGCAAACAGCCGCTCCTCGATGCGCTCCAACTCGGCGGGATCGAAATCGGCCGCGATCAGGGCTGCGCTGAGATGCTGGTCGGCCTCTTCCAGCGCGTTGATCGCGATATCGATCGCCCTCACCGCCGGCTCGACCAGGGCGGGCGAATTGGCGGCACGGCGTTCGAGGCGGCGCACGGCGGCGGCCAGCGCCGGCACCGGCGAATGGGGGCCGCCGACCGCCTCCTGCGCCTCGCGCAGGTCGCTTGCGATCTTCTCGCCCTGCATCATGATAGTGCGGCGTTCGGCGAGCGCCGTCTCCTCGCCGTCCTTCGGCTTCAACGTCTTCAGCTCGTCGGCGGCGTGACGCAGATAGTCCGCCTCGCGCGCGGCGCGTTCCATGCTGGCGCGATGCGCGTCGAGCGCTTGATTCGCGGTGCGCCGCACTTCCCATAGCGTTTCCACTGCCGCGACCTCTTTCTCCAGTCCGGCAAAGGCGTCGAGCAACTGCCGGTGCGTCGAGGCATCGACGAGGGCGCGCTCGTCATGCTGGCCATGGATCTCGACCAGCGCCGCGCCGACCGCTTTGAGGGTCTGCACGCTGATCGACTGGTCGTTGATGAAGGCGCGGGTGCGGCCGTCGGCAAGCTGTACGCGGCGGAGAATCATTTCGCCGGTATCGTCGAGGCCGTTCTCGGACAGGATCTTTGCCGCCGGATGGCCCTTGGGGACGTCGAAAGTGGCCGTCACCTGGCCCTGCTCCGCGCCATGGCGAACCAAGCCCGCATCGCCGCGGCCGCCGAGCGCCAGCGCGAAGGCATCAAGCAGGATGGATTTGCCCGCGCCGGTTTCGCCGGTCAGCACCGCGAGGCCACGGGAGAATTCGATATCGAGCCGTTCGATCAGGACGATGTCACGGATCGACAGACGCGCCAGCATGCGAAGTAAATTCCTAGCCGAGACCCAATTTCTTGAAGGCCCTGGAAATGTAGGAACCCTTGTTCTCGCTCGGCTCGAGACCGCCCGACTTTACAAGATTATAGGCGTCCTTGTACCAGCGGCTGTCAGGAAAGTTGTGTCCAAGTACGGCCGCCGCGGTCTGCGCCTCGCCGACGATGCCGATCGCCATATAGGCCTCGGTGAGCCGCGCCAGCGCCTCCTCGACATGCCGCGTGGTCTGGTAGCGGGTGACCACGGTCTTGAAACGGTTGATCGCCGGGGTGAAGTCGCGCTTAGCCAAATAATAGCGGCCGACGTCCATTTCCTTGCCGGCGAGTTGGTCGCGCGCGCCTTCGAGCTTGGCCTTGGCGGAGTTGGCATATTCCGAGGTCGGATACTTGCGAATCACCTCTTCCAGCGCCGCGATCGCCTTTTCGGTGCGGCCCTGGTCGCGGGAGATGTCCGGGATCTGGTCGTAATGCGAGGCCGCGATCAGATATTGCGCGTAAGCCGCATCGGAGCTGCCGGGATGCAGGGTGACGTAACGGGTGGCGGCGCCGATGCAGCTGTCGTAGTCGCCGGAATTGTAGAAGGAATAGGCCGACATCAGCAGCGATTTGCGCGCCCAGTCCGAATAAGGGTGCTGGCGGTCGACTTCCTCGAATTTCTTCGACGCCGCCTTGTTATCCTTGCGCTGGTTCATCAGGTACAAGCCCTCATTATAGAGCTTGTCTGCCGGTTCCTCGTTGAAGGTGTCGTCCTTGGCGGTGAACTTGTCCCACAGCGCGCCGGTGCCGCATCCGCTCAAGGGAATGGCGAGCGCAATCAGGCCCGCCACCAGCCGCAGCGACCGTAGTGATTTGCGTGGTTCAAGCGTCATACGCTGTGCCGACATTGAATCTGTGACCTGACGCCTTTGATGCGGTTGATGACTGGAGCCCGCCTGTCCATGAACCGCGATCATGGAAGCCATATTTCCCGTGCCCAAATGCGTAATTCCTCAGGGGCCCGTGGCGCTTGTCGTGCAACCGCGAGCCTCTGTAGCCGAAAAATGGTCCTCAACCAACCGAATACGCAGCCAATTCGCCCGGATTAAGGCGGCGGAACGGGCATCGTTACCAATTGTGGTTACTACGGAAAACGCGTCCGTACGGCAAAGCCCGGCCTTTCACGTCCGACGTCAGTGCATTTCACAAGCGAAGCGAAAGTCAGGAAACGTCCGGACCATAGGCCGGGGCGATCAAGCCGCCCACCATGCCCGCGCCGGCCTCGACATGGGCGCGGGGACGGCGTGCCGGTTCGGCCTCGACCACCCGCCAAGCGCTGCGATCGGCCAACAGGGCTGTCAGCACCGCGTGGTTCAGCTTGTGGCCGCCACGCACCGAGCGGTAGGCGCCGAGCAGCGGCAAACCGGCCAGGGTAAGATCGCCAACCGCATCCAGCGCCTTGTGGCGGGCGCATTCGTCGCTGAAGCGCAGCCCTTCGGTGTTGAGCAGACGGGCGTCATCGAGCACCACGGTATTCTCAAAGGAGGCGCCGCGCGCAAAGCCGGCGCTCCAGAGCCGCGCGACGTCGTTCATGAAGCCAAAAGTCCGGGCGCGGGAAATCTCGCGGCGGAAGCTTTCCGGGTTGAGATCGAGCGAGAAATTCTGGCGGCCGATCACGGGATTGGCGAAATCGATCTCGACCTCGACGCGGAACCCGCCTGCATGGGGTCGCAGCTCGCCGAAGCTATCGCCGATCGCGACCTGCACCGGCTTCAAGATCTGAATGAAGCGGCGCGAGGCCGACTGGGTGACGATGCCGGCCTGATCGATGGCGGCGACGAAGGCCGCCGCGCTGCCGTCCATGATCGGAACTTCCGGACCGTCGACTTCGATGATGGCGTTGTCGACGCCCATGCCGCGCAAGGCAGCGAGCACATGTTCGGCGGTGGAAACCAGCGGGCCTTCGCGGTCGCCGAGAACGGTAGCGAGATCGGTGGCGGTCACGGATTCCGCGATTGCGGGAACTTCGCGGTCGGCCTCATCAAGGCCGGTGCGGACAAAAATAAAACCCGCATCCACAGGTGCCGGTCCAAGCGTCAGGCTGACAGGTAAACCGGAATGAACGCCAACACCCGTTACGGTGGCTTGCGCACGAAGCGTCGTTTGGCGGCTGAATTTCATCGATAACTGCCCACTACCCGACTTAACCTAAAGACTGGAACCACGCGTGAGCGCCGATTCGCGTTCTAGGCATCCCCAAGTCACGGCAAACCATAGTCATTTCCCAAAGCGCGCCAACTCACGCTTCTTTACGGATTGTTACCCTATCTCTGCCGCAATCGCGCCAAGGGTTAACCAAACTCCGGCGCGGCCGAGGGCCGTTTCAGCTGTATTATCCGATCATGGAATGAATAATTAATCATTTAAAATCAGTTGCTTGAGTGGTCAACCGAGGCTCGCCACCACCCCAAAGAGAAGGGCCCCGGCTGGGTCAGCCGGGGCCACTTGGCTTGCCTCAATTGTTACAAAACCTCAGTTGGCCTGGCGTCGGAGGAAGGCCGGGATATCAAGATGGTCGTCGCCCTGTGGCGTCGGCGCAACAGGTGCCGGGCGGCCATGGACGTCCAAACCCTGCGGCGCCGGGCGCTTAGCGTACTCCGATACCGGCTCGTGATTCGCCGCCATTTGCTGGGCGACGGTGCGCTGCGGCTTGCGATCGGGCAGCGGCGCCATCGCGGGACCGGAGGCGCGGGCCGCGATCGGCGGCTCGGTCTCTTCGTCGCGGCGGCCGAGGCCGACATTGGCAAGCCGCTGCAATAGCGACAGCCGGGTCTTCTGCGGATGCTCCTCCTCGCCGTCGCCGCGGGCCTGCCGGATTTCGGCCTGCGCCGGCATCGGGAGATCCTCGAATTTCGGCATCCGCGGCGAGCGGGACGGCGGACGCTCGGCCGCCTGCGGGATGAAGGTTTCCGGTGTCGCAGGCTGCTCGGGCTCGACGCGGGCGGCCTCGTTATGATCCGGGAACAAGGTCGGCTTCTGCGCGATCGGGCGGACCGTGACATCGCCATAGGACGCCGGCTGGATCGGAGCCTGTTGCGGCGTCTCGACCGCCGCGGCGATCGCGGCGAGCGCTGCACGCTCGACATTGCTGGCTGCGCGGTGCGCCGACGCGACGGCAGGGGCCTGCGCGGGAACCGGAGCAACCGCCTGCGGCGCGGGCGCTGGCTCGAGCTTCTGGGCGCGTTCGGCCAGGCGGGCATTGTCGGCGCGAAGGCGAGCGGTCAGTTCGGCCAGACGGTTGTCGGGCGTGGACGTGCCGGTGGCCGTCGCAGTGGCAGCGACCGCCGGAGCGGCGGCGGCATTGCGCGCGATCTGCGCCTGCTCGATACCCGTGGCGACGACGGAAACGCGGATGATGCCGTCGAGCGTTTCGTCGAAGGTGGCGCCGACGATGATGTTGGCGTCCTGATCCACTTCCTCGCGAATCCGGGTAGCGGCTTCGTCGACTTCGAACAGCGTGAGGTCCTTGCCGCCGGTGATCGAGATCAACAGGCCGCGGGCGCCCTTCATCGATGAGTCGTCGATCAGCGGGTTGGCGATCGCGGCTTCGGCTGCGGTCAGCGCCCGCTTATCGCCGGTGGCTTCGCCGGTGCCCATCATCGCCTTGCCCATCTCGCGCATCACGGCGCGGACGTCGGCGAAGTCGAGGTTGATCAGGCCTTCCTTGACCATCAGATCGGTAATGCAGGCAACGCCCGAATAGAGCACCTGGTCAGCCATCGCGAAGGCGTCGGCGAAGGTGGTCTTTTCGTTGGCGACCCGGAACAGGTTCTGGTTCGGGATGATCAAGAGCGTATCGACCACCTTGTGCAGTTCGGCAATGCCGGACTCGGCGGTGCGCATGCGGCGCATGCCCTCGAAGTGGAACGGCTTGGTCACGACGCCAACGGTAAGGATGCCCATTTCGCGCGCGGTCTTGGCAATCACCGGGGCTGCTCCGGTGCCGGTGCCGCCGCCCATGCCGGCGGTGACGAACACCATGTTGGCGCCCGAGAGATGGTCGCGAAGCTCGTCGATGACCTCCTGCGCCGCCGCCGCGCCGACATCAGGCTGGGACCCCGCGCCGAGGCCCTGCGTCACCTGCGTGCCCATCTGCACGATGCGCTGGGCCTTCGACATGGTCAGGGCCTGCGCGTCGGTGTTGGCGACGACGAAATCGACGCCCTGCAACCCGGCAGTGATCATGTTATTGACGGCATTGCCGCCTGCTCCACCGACGCCGAAGACGGTAATCCGCGGTTTCAGCTCACTGATGTCAGGGGGGGTCAGATTGAGTGCCATGGGTGCCTCTCGATTACGACGCGCGCTTTGGTTCGCCCGGGCCGGCGGCCGCGGGATTTGGTGAAAATCGTTTGGTTACTGGACCGGTCATCAGAAGCCCTCGCGAAGCCATCGTCCGACCTTTCCGAAATAGCCGTCAGTCCCTGTCCTGAGCTGCCGCGTATGCCGCGGTTCGACGTGTTCCAGATGAGCGTATTGCGGATAGACCAAGAGGCCGGTCGGCACCGCGAACGAGGCGCTCTTGGCCTCGTTGGGCAGCCGACCGAAACCGAGCGGACGGCCGATCCTGACCGGCCGGTTGAGAATGCGCGTGGCGAGTTCGACGGTGCCGGTCAGCTGGGACGCGCCGCCGCTCAAGACAACCCGCGCCCGCGGCTCTGCCGCAAAGGGGGAATCCGCGAGCCGGTCCCGGACCATTTCAAAAATCTCCTCGGCGCGATGCCGGACGATGTTCGCGATCGTGGCGCGCGAGACGATCTGCGGCGCATCGTGTTCCTCGCCTGCAGTCGGAACAGACATCAGCTCGCGCGCGTCGGACCCGCCGGTCAGCACGGTCCCATATAAAGTCTTGATTCGCTCGGCATCCGCAATGCATGCGCCGACGCCGCGTGCAAGATCCATCGTCACGTGCTGCCCGCCGAGCGCAAATCCGCTGGCATGAACGAAGCGGCCGGCCGAATAGGTCGCAATCGTGGTGGATCCGGCCCCCATTTCGATCACGGCGGCGCCGAGATCGGCCTCGTCGTCGGTCAACACGGACAGGCCTGCGACATAAGGACTCGCCGCCATGGCTTCGACATTGAGATGGCAGCGCTCGACCACCAGCATCAGGTTGCGCGCAACCGTTGCGTCCGCCGTCACCACGTTCATGTCGACGCCGAACTGCCGGGCAACCATGCCGCGGGGGTCGCGGATGCCCTTGACGCCATCCAGCGCGTAGCCGACCGGCAACGCATGCAGCACCGTGCGCCCCTCGCCGGTGGCGTGGCGCATGCCGGTGGAGGTCACCCGTGTGACGTCATCTGCGGTAACGGCGCCACCGCGAATATCGGCCGCGGCCTCGACCAGCTGGCCCTGCAGCCGGCCGCCGGAAACCGACAGCAATATTGACTCAACACGGACCTTGGCCATGCGCTCGGCCAGCGCCACCGCCTGGCGCACCGCCTGCTCGCATTCGGCGAGATCGACCACGGAGCCTGCCTTGACGCCGCGCGACTGGATCTGGCTGTAGCCGATCAATTCCACCGCATGGGTGCGGCCGCGCAGCGCGTCGTTCGCCGGCGACGGCTTCAGCCGCGCGATCATGCAGGCGATCTTGCTGGTGCCGACATCGAGCGACGCCACCAGCGCCGTGCGCTTGTGATCGACGGGACGCGTCTTCGGGGTCTGGTTGCGATCGAGGCCGGTCATGCGTCACCGGCCTTTTTCTTTGGTTTCTTTTCCTTGAACAGTTCTTCGCGGGCCTTGGCCGCGTCCTCAGACAGTTGCACCGTCAAGCGGTCCGGCAGGCGCATGTCGACGGCGACGATGTCGCGCGAGAACAGCCGGTCGTCCTTGTCCAGCTTGCTCAGCATGGCAAGCGCGTTGCCGACGTCGTTCTCCGGCAGGCGAATGTCGAGGCCGTCCTTCAGCCGCAAATTCCAGCGCCGTTCGCCGACGAAGATCGCAGCCTTGGTCGCTGCGCGAACCTGCGGATAGCGGTCCAGAAGGGCGAGGAAGTCGCGGGCCTTGACGTCGGCGCCCTTGCCCACCACCAGCGGCAGCGTCACGAAGCGGCGCGACACGTAGGGCTCCAGCACCGCGCCATCTTCCGAGATCACGGACAGCCGGCCGTCCTGCTGCCACAGCGCGAACGCCGTGCGCTCGACGATGTCGATCTGCAGCCGGCCCGGATAAAGCTTCAAGATGGTCGCGTCTGATATCCAGGGATTCGCCTTGAGCTTGTCGCGCAGGGTGGTGGCATCGAGAAACAGCAGCGAAGAGCGGCCATTGACGCCACCGATCGCGAGCACCTCGTCCTGGCTCAACTGCTTGCGGCCGTTGATGGCAACCTCGGTGATGCGGAACCCGGCTGAATTGGCCAACGCGTTGCGGGTGTCGCTGAGCGCAACCATGAATTCGTCAACATGACCGCCCTTGACGATCCCAAGGCCGGCGCTGCCGAGCAACATCAGCGCGGTCAGGGTGACGCCGAGGCGATTCGGAAGATGACGTTCGACCAGACGGACCAGGCGATTCGGCGGCTCGCGATCGACCACGCGCTTTGCCGGGACGCGGGCACGAAGGCCCAGCCGCTCGCGCAGCAGCACGGCCGCTCCAATAGCGGCCGCTTTCAGGTCAGCTTGGGGCCCCAGCGATCTCACCGACCGAGCGAGGCGTCCTGCACCATCCATTGCACGAGCCTGTCCAAGTGTTGTTCCCGCAAGCATTTTTGCGGGTTCCGGCCCATGTGACGCCTCGGTCTTGCCGGACTTGGTGCTGATCTGAAGTCGGAACAGCGCACGCCCCGGAGCCAAGCGCAACATGCGCCGCCAGCGTTAACCTTCGGACTTCCTGGTAAACAAAGTGTAAATTCGGGGCGCTGCGGACGCGCTTTGGTGCGTCTTTTGAGTGGTTTGCCCCACAATTCTTAGGATTTTAGCAATAATTCTCGTGGCGAGGTTAGTTCCGGGTTAACGACCTGTTAATGGCTTGTGCGGCCGGTCAAACCCGCTCGCGGCTGCGCCGTTCGGCCAGCGTGATCTGATCACGCAGAAAATCCGGGAATTCGATCCCCTGCGCCTTCAGCGCCTTCGGGTAGAGCGATGCGGCGGTCAAGCCTGGCAGCGTGTTGGTTTCCAGGTAAACTAGCCCCTTCGCCGAGACAATGAAGTCGGTCCGGGAGTAACCGCTGCACGACAGCGCCCGGTGCGCCCGCAGCGCCTGGTCCATGAGCGCGGCGCTGATTTCGGGCGAAAATCGCCCCGGACAGATCTCCTGGGTCGATTTCAGCAGGTATTTCGCCGCGTAGTCGAACGCGCCATCCGCGGGCACGATCTCGATCGGCGGCAGCGAAAACATCGAGCCGTCCGACTGCTCCAGCACGCCGCAGGTCGCCTCCACTCCTGAGACGAACGGCTCGATCAGATATTCCTCTGTCTTGGCGGCGTTGCGGACGGCGACAAGATCCTGCTGCGCATTGACGAAGATCAGGCCGTAGCTCGATCCATCCCGCGCCGGCTTTGCAATCAGCTTGCCGTATTCGGCGAACGCCGCGTCGAGGTGTTCCAGGGTGACGCTGGCCGGCGTTGCTACGCCCGCTATCGCGGCGAATCGTTTGGCCGCCACCTTGTCCAGGGCGAGATTGGACGACGCCGAGCCGGAGCCGGTGAAGGGAATCCCACGCAGTTCGCACATCGCCTGCAATTCGCCGTTCTCGGCCCGGCCGCCATGCAGGCCGAGCACCAGCACGCGATCCTCGGACTTCGCCTTGTCGAGCGCCGCTTCGAGCGGCAGGCCGCGGTTGCCGGGCTTGAATTCATCCTCGAACGGACGCGCGTGCCCGAGCAGCTTCTGCGACGCGACCTCATGCACGGTATCGGCAACGTCCCAGAACCAGAGATCGGCTTCGGGCAACGCCCGATGCAGCGCCTGGCCGCTCGCGACCGAGACCAGCCGCTCCGTGTTAGTGCCGCCAAAGAGAATGGTAATCCGCATCAGCTTTGCTCGATTCCGATCCTTTTGATTTCCCAGTGTAGCTCAATTCCAGAATTCGCTTTAACCCGCTCGCGCACGGTTTCACCCAGCGTTTCAATATCATGCCCGGTAGCATTACCGGTGTTGATGAGGAAATTGCAGTGCATTTCCGAGACCTGCGCCCCACCGACGCGCAAGCCCCGGCAGCCGGCAGCGTCGATCAGTTTCCACGCGCTGTTGCCGGGTGGATTCTTGAAGGTCGAACCACCGGTTTTTTCGCGAATCGGCTGGGCGGTTTCGCGATGGTTCTGCACCTCGTTCATCCGCGCGCGAATGGTTTCGGGGTCGGCGATGGCGCCGCGAAAACGCGCGGAGGTGAAAATGATCGATGGGTCGACGCCGCTGCTGCGATAGACGAACTTCATGTCGGCATTGTTGAAGATGTGTTTCGTACCGTCGCGGCCGATGCCGACGGCCTCGACTAGTACATCCTTGGTCTCGCTGCCATTGGCGCCAGCATTCATCCGCAGCGCGCCGCCGATGGTGCCGGGGATACCGAAGAAGAATTCCATGCCACCTATATTGGCGGCTGACGCGGTCTCCGCCACCCGCTTGTCGAGCGCGGCCGTACCCGCGCTGACGATATCGCCCGACGCAGATGTCTCGCCGAACGCCCGCGGCGACAGGCGGATCACCACACCCGCCATGCCGCCGTCGCGCACGATCAGGTTGGAGCCGACGCCGACGACATAGACCGGCAATTCCTTCGGAAGCAGCTTTAAGAAGTACGCAAGATCGTCCTCATCCGCCGGCGTAAACAGCACCTGCGCCGGCCCGCCGACACGAAACCACGTCAGCTCCGCCAGCGACTGGTTCGCCAGCAAGCGCCCGCGCAGTTGCGGCATGGCGGCTTTCAGTTCGGATGTGATGTCGGGGAATGCCACCGCTAACCCAAAGCCTTCAATTCGCCCGGCAAGGCGTAGGCCCATTGCGTGATGTTGCCGGCGCCCAGGCAGACGACGAGATCGCCGGGGGCGGCGATGCCGCGAACGACTTTCGCCAGCTCCGCCGAACTCGGCAGCGGAATCACCTCGCGATGGCCGTGCGTGCGCAAGCCGAGCACGAAATGGTCGCGGTCGATGCCTTCGATCGGCGCCTCGCCGGCCGGATAGACCTCGGCGACGATGACCGCGTCCGCATCATTGAAGCAGGTGCAGAATTCCTCGAACAGCGATTGCAGGCGGGTGAAGCGGTGCGGCTGCACCACGGCGATGATCTTGCCGTTGGCGGATTCACGCGCCGCTTTAAGAACGGCCGCGATCTCGACGGGGTGATGGCCGTAATCGTCGATCACGGTGACGCCGTTCCATTCGCCGGTCCGGGTGAAACGCCGCTTGACGCCGCCGAAGCCTGCGAGCGCCTTGCGGATCGCCTCGTCGGAAATGCCGAGCTCGTGCGCCACCGCGATCGCCGCCGTCGCATTTGAGGCGTTATGGCGTCCCGGCATCGGCAGCATGATGTCCGCGATCTCGTGGGTGGCGTCGGTCTTGCGGTTTCGGAACACGACCTTGAATTTGGAGCCGCCGCCGGTCGGTGTCAGATCGACCAGCCGCGCGTCGGCCTGCGGGTTCTCGCCATAGGTGATGATGCGACGGTCCTCGATCCTGCCGACGATTGACTGCACCACGGGATGATCGATGCACATCACGGCAAAGCCGTAGAACGGCACGTTCTCGACGAAATTGCGGAACGCGTCCTGCACGGCCTCGAACGTCTTGAAGTGGTCGAGATGTTCAGGGTCGACGTTGGTAACGATGGCCACATCCGTCGGCAGTTTCAGGAACGTGCCGTCGCTCTCGTCGGCTTCGACCACCATCCAGTCGCCGGCCCCCAGCCGCGCATTGGTGCCATAGGCATTGATGATGCCGCCATTGATCACGGTCGGGTCGAGATTACCGCCATCGAGCAGGGCTGCGACCATCGAGGTGGTCGTGGTCTTGCCATGGGTGCCGGCAATCGCGACGCAGCTCTTCAGCCGCATCAGTTCGGCCAGCATTTCGGCGCGACGCACCACCGGAATGCGCTGGGCGCGGGCCGCCATCAATTCGGGATTGTCGCGCTTGATCGCGGTCGAGACCACGACCACGTCGGCGCCGTCGACATTCTCGGCCTTGTGGCCGACCGAGACCGTGACGCCCTTCTCCCGCAGCCGCGCGACATTGCCGCTCTCGGAGGCGTCCGAGCCCTGCACGATGTAGCCGAGATTGACGAGCACCTCGGCGATGCCGCTCATGCCGATGCCGCCGATCCCGACGAAGTGAATGGGTCCGATCTCGCGCGGCAGTCTCATGAAGCATCCTTAATCGTCATCATCCGCCTTGTGCGCAATTGCGCACAGGAGCGGATGACCCAGTATCCCGCGAAGCTGAGGCTCAAATCAGGCGCCGCAGAGTACTGGATGCCCCGCTTTCGCGGGGCATGACAAGGGGCAATTTTGCACGCGACGGCCTAGATTCCGGCGGTTTTCATCACCAGATCGGCCAGCCGTTCCGCGGCATCCAGCCGGCCCACCTTGCGGGCGGCGGCGGCCATCGCGGTCAGCCGCGCCGGTTCGGCGGCAAAGGCGGAGATTTCCGCTGCCAGCCGGTCGGGCGTGAATTCGGCCTGCGGAATCCGTAAAGCCCCGTCCACCTGGGCCAGCACGCCCGCATTGGCGAACTGGTCCTGGTCGATCGCGCCGGGCAGCGGCACCAAAATCGAGGGCCGGCCGATCGCGGCGAGTTCCGCCACCGTGCCGGCGCCGGAGCGCGAGACCACGAGATGGCTGGACGCCAGCCGCGCCGGCAGGTCGGTAAAGAACGGCGCGAGTTCGGCATTGATCCTGCGCCGCTCATAGATCGAGCGCACCCGCCCCATGTCTTCCTTGCGGACCTGCTGCGTCAGAAGCAGGCGACTCCACAGCATCGGCTCCAGCTTTTCGATTGCGCCCGGCACGATATCGCTCATGACCCGCGCGCCCTGGCTGCCGCCGACCACCAGCACGCGCAGCGGTCCGTTCGGTTCCGGAGACGCAAACGGCACGGCGGCGGCCGTGAGGACCGCGGGGCGCATCGGCGTGCCGACGGTCGTCGTCTTGCCTGCGAGATCGGGATCGCGATCGAGCACGCCCGGCAGCGAGGTGGCAATGGCGTTGACGCGACGGGAAAGAAAGCGGTTGGCGCGGCCGAGCACGGCATTGGCGTCGTGAATGATACCGGGCACGCCGAGCAGCCTTGCCGCCATCAGCGGCGGCAGCGTCGGATAACCGCCAAAGCCGACCACGGCGGCGGGTTTTAGCCGCCGCACCAGTCTGGCGGCAACCAGCGTGCCGTAACTGAGCATGTAAGCGGTGCGCACCAGCGACATCAGCGAGCGGCCGCGCACGGTCTCGCTCGGCACCACGTCGATATTGTCAGGGGTGAACAGGCCGCTGTAGCGCAGCGCGCGGGCGTCGGTTGCGAGACGCACGCGCAAGCCGCGCTTGATGAGCTCGACGCCCAGCGCTTCGGCGGGAAACAGATGACCGCCGGTGCCGCCCGCGGCGAGTAGAATGAGAGGCACGTTTTCCATGATTTCAAATAGCCGACGCGGCGACGCTAGTCACGCCCCATAGCGTTTTCAGAACCGATAAGGTTCTACGCGTAGCCCCGCGCCGCGCCTGCCGCGTTCATCGATTCCACCTCGGTGCTCGGGCGTTGCCGGGTCAGCGCCAGCATCATGCCGATCCCATAGGCCAGCGAGATCATCGACGAGCCGCCATAGGAGATGAAGGGCAGCGTCATGCCCTTGGCGGGGATCAGTTGCAGATTGACCGCCATGTTGATCGCGGCCTGCACGCCGAACAGGATCGCAAGCCCCGACGCCGCAAAGCGCGCGAACATATCCTCGTTCGAATAGGCGCGCGTCAGCGTCCGGATCACGACGAAGGCGAACAGCGAAACCAGCGCCAGGCACAGGATGATGCCGAACTCTTCGGCGGCCACCGCGAACACGAAGTCGGTATGGCTGTCCGGCAGGCTGCGTTTGGCGATGCCTTCGCCGGGGCCGAGGCCGAACCAGCCGCCGTTCCAGAATGCTTCCATCGCCATGTCGACCTGGAAGGTGTCGCCGGAGGCCGGGTTCATGAAGCGGCGGATGCGGCCTGCGACGTGCGGCACCAGAAGATAGGCGCCGAACAATCCGGCCGCCGAGATGCCGGCAAGGCCGGCCACCCAGATCATCCTCATGCCTGCGATGAAGAACAGCGCGCCCCACACCATCAGGATCAGCATGGTCTGGCCGAAATCCGGTTCCATGACCAAAAGAGCCACCAGCGTCAGCAAGAGCACGATCGCCATCGACGTTGCCGGCATTTCCGGCCGCCTGGTCGATTCCGCAAACAGCCACGCCGCCATCACCACGAAAGCGGGTTTTGCGGATTCGGAGGCCTGGATGTTGACGCCAAGCAGCGTGATCCAGCGCCGCGATCCCTTCACCTCCGCGCCGAAGACCAGCGTCGCCACGATCAGCAGGATCGAGACCACGAACACCAGCAACGCGAGGCGGCGGATATGCTTCGGAGACAGGAACGATACGCCGATCAGCACCATCAAGGACGGCAACAGGAACAGCACGTGCCGGCCGAAGAAATGAAAAGGATCGAGCCCGATCCGCGTCGCCACCGGCGGGCTTGCCGCCAGCGACAGGATGACGCCGCCCAGCATCAGCGCCATGATCGCGCCGAGCAGCAGCTTATCCACGGTCCACCACCAGTCCGAAAACGGCGTGCGTTGGTCACGGGCGAGCATGGGCGTCCCCAAATGGCAGAGGTAACGCCCATTGGTGGCGCAGGATGGTTTACGGGGGGTTAACGGGGGCGGTAACTTCTAAGATGGGAGCGCACCTCACAAAAGGTCGTCATACCCGCGAAGGCGGTATCCAGTACGCCGCGGCTTCTCAGCTCAACTACCGCCGTCTCTGGAATACTGGGTCGGTTAGCGAAGTTGATGGGTTTCGCGGAGTTTATCATCGGGCCGGCCGGAGGCCGGACCCGATGGCTCTACCCATCCTACGGTCAGATCACTTTATTCTTGTCTCGGCCGCGATCAGCTCTTTGCCTTCGGCGGTCGTGATCGTCAGCCGCACCTGTTCGCCGCTGTGGCCTGCAGGAACCCCTACGGAAATGCGATTTCCGTTTTTCGGGTCGGCTTTCACGGCGTCGTTGAACAATATCGCATCGCCGCGCTTAAACGTGACGCGCAACGGCTTGGCCGGTTCGATGCTGAAGAACTGAAGGTTCACGCTCGATGCCGCCGCCGAGAAATTGATCAGGATATTCTCGTTCGCAGCCGTCACGTTGCTCATGCCGACGATCGGGCTGTAGGTCTCCGGAATCGACACTTCGCTCCGCGCGGGAAGCTTGGCGCGGTGGAAAAACTGGTCCGACACGCCGGCCCACAATTCGACGTAAGGCCGCGCTTCGTTCGGGTCCTTGCGTGCGTCGGTCTCGTTCGTGAACGACTGATATCCCCACGTCCACATCTTCAGGCCCGGCGTGACCCTATTGTCGGCGATGCGGATGATCCCCTCCTCGTTGTCGTGATTGATCACACCCCAAAAATTCCCGCCCTGCATATCGGGCGCCGCGTAGGCGATGCCCATCGTCGGCCAATTCCTGAAGTAGCGCAGTTTTTCGAAACGGCTCCTGCCCTGACCCAAGCTCTCGTCGCCTTCGGACAGATTGGCCGACCAGCGGGGTGTGCTGTAGGCCTCGATCGGCGCGACGATTTCGGCGCCGCCGGTCGTCTTCGGATTATTCGGATCCGATCCCGGCGCGAGCGTCGTGCACGTCCAGTACTCGTAATCGATCGCCCTGGGTTGCGAGTTTTTCAGCACCACGCGCGCATCAAGTGCGGCGCGATCGGCTTTCAGCGTGACATAGTAAGTCGCTTCGATGCCCGTCGAACCCTTGAGGAACTGGCTTGGTGCGGCAGAATATGCGGCATCATCCTTGAGCGACATCGACACCGTCACTTCGCCGGCGCTCTCCTTCACCACCTTGAAATTCCACGGCTTCAGCCACGCCCTGCCGTGCTCGGCATCCGGGAAGGTGGGGAAGATGCCGCCATACACCATCAGCCAGTCGTAATAAAAGACGCCGGCCGTCATCCCGTAGGGTACGCCCACCTCAGTGCGATAGAGTTGTTCGTGGCCGGTCGGCTTGTAAATGATGGAAAGAATGCGCCCGCCAAATTCGGGGACGAGCGTTACCTTCAGATAACGATTCTCGAGCACGTGGGTCCTGAACGTGCGATCGACGATGGTCTTCTTGTCGAGCGACCCGCTGACGAATCCGTTCTCCGCAGAGGTCGCGTAGTTGACGGTGCTCCACGAAATCGTCGACTCGGTGAGAGTCACGCCGTCGGACGCCAGCGAAGCCGTCCCTGCGACGGTATGAAGCGCAACGGTCGCTGAAAGCACTGCAACCACGAAACGGACACGGGCACGTGAGGGAGCATGAACTGCCATTTGCGACGCCCTCGAAGGAGCAGGATGTAGGATGGGTAGAGCGCAGCGAACCCCATCAATCCGACACCGCAGCGATGGGTTTCGCTGCGCTCTACCCATCCTACAGTCTGCGCTCACACCACCGGCTTGACGCCCGGCAACGCCGTCACCAGATCGCGAAACTTGGCGCCGCGAATTTCGAAGTTGCGATACTGGTCGAACGAAGCGCAGGCGGGCGACAGCAGCACGACCGGATCGGCGATCCCTGAGGCCTCTGCGTCGCGCGCGGCGCTGGCGACGGCGACATCGAGCGTCTCTGAAATTTCGTGTGCCACGCGCTCGCCGAGCGTGCCGGAAAATTCCGGCGCGGCCTCGCCGATCAGATAGGCTTTTCGGATGCGCGGGAAATATTCGGTCAGGCCGGTAATGCCGCCCTGCTTCGGCTTGCCACCGGCGATCCAGAAGATATCGGCGAACGACGACAGCGCATGCGCGGCGGCATCGGCATTGGTGCCCTTGGAGTCGTTGACGAACAGCACGTTGCCGCGGCGGCCGACCTGCTCCATGCGGTGCGCCAGGCCCGGAAAGCTGCGCAGGCCGTTCTGCAACGTGTCAGTCGAGATGTCCATCGCCAGCGCGCAGGCCGAGGCGCAGGCGGCATTTTGCGCGTTGTGCAGGCCGCGCAGCGAACCGATGCCGCCCAGCCTTGCGATCTCGCGGCGCGCGCCGCCGGAGGCCTGCACGATGGTCTCGCGCTCGACATAGATCCCGTCGGGCAGCGGGTTCTTCACTGATATCCGCACCACGCGCTTGCCGGCCTGGTCGAGCCGGTCGGCGATGTTGCGGGACCAGCCATCATCGACCCCGACGATCGACGTGCCCTGCGGCTGCACGCCGGCAACCAGCCGCGCCTTGACGGCGGCGTAGTGCTCCAGCGTACCGTGGCGGTCGATATGGTCTTCGCTGATATTGAGGAGAATGCCGACCGACGGATCGAGCGAGGGCGCCAGATCGATCTGGTAGGACGACATCTCAACCACATGCACACGCCCGATGCGCGGCGGTTCCAGCGACAGGATCGCGGTGCCGATATTGCCGCCCATCTGGGTGTCGTAGCCTGCCACCTTCATCAGATGCGCAATCAGAGCCGTGGTGGTCGACTTGCCGTTGGTGCCGGTGATCGCGACGAACGGCGCGTCCGGCGCATGGCGACGGCGCTCGCGGCAGAACAATTCGATGTCGCCGATCACCTCAATGCCGGCCTGCCGCGCCATCAGCACCGACCAATGCGGCGCCGGATGGGTGAGCGGCGCGCCGGGCGTCAAGATTAGCGCCGAGAAATTCGACCACGACACCGTGCGCAGATCGGCGGTGGTGAAACCGGCCTGCGCCGCCTTGGCGATATTGTCCGCGCTGTCGTCGCCGGCGATCACTTCCGCGCCGCCCGCTTTCAGGGCGTGACAGCTTGCAAGGCCGGAACCGCCGAGGCCGAAGACGGCGACCGTCTTGCGTGCAAAGGAGGTGACGGGAATCATCGCGCGCGGCTCACCGCAGCTTCAGCGTGGAGAGGCCGGCCAGCGCCAGCATCACCGAGATGATCCAGAACCGGATCACAATCTGCGGCTCGGTCCAGCCCTTCTGCTCGAAATGATGATGCAGCGGCGCCATCCGGAACACCCGTTTTCCCGTCAGCTTGAACGAGGCGACCTGCACGATCACGGAGACGGCTTCCAGCACGAACAATCCGCCGATCACGGCCAGCACGATCTCGTGCTTCACGGCCACCGCGGTCGCGCCGAGCATGCCGCCGAGCGCGAGCGAGCCTGTATCGCCCATGAAGATCGAGGCCGGCGGCGCATTGAACCAGAGGAATCCGAGTCCGGCGCCGAGCACCGCGCCGCACAGCACCGCGAGCTCGCCGGTGCCGGCGACGTATCTGATCTGCAGGTAGTCGGAGAACACCGCGTTGCCGGTCAGATACGAGATCATGCCGAAGCTCGCCGCGGCGATCATGACCGGCACGATCGCAAGCCCGTCGAGGCCGTCGGTCAAATTGACCGCATTGCCGGCGCCGACGATGACGAAGGCGCCGAAGATCACGAAGAACCAGCCGAAATTGATCACCACATCTTTCAGGAAGGGTACCGCAAGCGAGGTCGAGGTCGCATCGCGGCCGAGCCGCACCAGCGCATAGCAGGCCGCGAGCGCAATCACCGCTTCGATCATGAGCCGCAGCTTGCCGGCGAAGCCGCTATGGCTCTGTTTCGTGACCTTCAGATAATCGTCGTAAAATCCGACAAAGCCGAAGCCGAGCGTCACCGCCAGCACGATCCAGACATAGGGATTGAGCGGATTGGCCCACAGCAACGTCGAGACGACGAGGCCCGACAGGATCATCAGCCCGCCCATCGTCGGCGTGCCCTTTTTGGAGATCAGGTGCGATTGCGGGCCATCGGTGCGGATCGGCTGGCCCTTGCCTTGCCTGAGCCGCAGATGATCGATGATCCAGGGGCCGAACAGGAATACGAACAGCGCGCCCGTCACCATCGCCCCGCCGGTGCGGAAGGTGATGTAGCGAAACACGTTGAACAAGCCGCGGAAGATGCCAAAACCCGGGACGGTATTGGAAAGCTCGATCAGCCAGTAAAACATTCAGGTAGGCCCTATCACGCGGCTTGGTTGCGCCGTCTTTGGCGGGAAGTGCTCCGAGAACGCCTTCGTTCCGGGAACGCCTTGATAATCGTTTTCATCCTCAAACCAAGCAAATCTTGGTCATGCATGGGGTATTGACGAATCGGGTCTCGCCGAAACAACAGCCGTCAAGTGCGGCCAGTTTACGCCTTTGCCTGCAAGGCGGCCAGCAGCCGGGGCACAAACTTGTTCACCCAGAACATCTTTTTGCTGCCCTTGACGACCACCACGTCCCCGTCCCGCAGCAATGTGGCGATTTCCTGGGGATCGAGCGTGGCCGGGTCTTCATGCCAGCCGAGCGCCCGCTCCGCCGGCACGAGATCATATAGATGGCGCATCAGCGGGCCGACGCAGTAGACGCCGTCGATATCAGGCAGGTCTTTTGCGAGCTTCACGTGATAGGCGGGCGCGTCAGCGCCCAATTCCAGCATGTCGCCGAGAATGGCGATGCGCCGGCCGGCCTTCACCGGCCGCGCCTTCAGGCTGCCGAGCGCTGCCACCATGCTGGCCGGGTTGCCGTTAAAACTGTCGTCGATCACGGTGACGCCGCGGGCCGCCTGTTCCACGCCGCGGCCGGTCATGATGCCGACATGGCTGAGCTCGTTGGCCAGCGCCGCGGGTTCGAGCCCGGCGGCATGGATGGACGCCAGCGCGGCAAGCGCGTTCTGCAGGCGATGCGGGGCCCCGGGCGTCAGGCCGAATTCGATCGGCTTGCCGTTCACATCGGCGGCGACATTCCAGCTCTCGCCCTCGGCCGTATGCTTCAGTTCCCGAACCTCAGACGCTTCGCCGAAGCGAACGACCTTGCCGTTCCATTCCGGCGCCTCGACATCATCAGGCAACACCAGCACGCCGTCCTTTGGCAGACCTTGCGCGATGCTCACCTTCTCGCGCCGGATCGCCTCCAGGCTGCCAAGCTTTTCCAGGTGCACCGGCTGCACGTTCACGACAAGCGCGACCGTAGGCTGGGTCAGTTCGCTGAGCCGCGCGATCTCGCCTGATTGGTTCATGCCCATTTCAACGACCCACACGCTCGCGTCAGGGCTGGCGTTGCACAGCGTCAGCGGTACGCCCCAGAAATTGTTGAAGCTGCTCGGGCTGGCATAGGCGGCAGGATACGCGGCGAGAAATTCCTTGGTGCTGGTCTTGCCGGCGCTGCCGGTCAGGCCGATCACCGGGCCGTTGAACCGCGCCCGCGCGGCGCGCGCCAATGTCCACAAACCATCGATCAGCGTGTCCTTGACGATCAGCTGCGGAACGCTGACACCGTCGATCCGATGCGGAACGATCATCGCCGCCGCGCCGGCGGCTTGCGCCTTGTCGGCGAATTCCCAGCCGTCGCGCGCGCTGGCGAAACTCGAAATGAAGCCGCCGCTCGGCGTGCCGCTCAGCGCCACGAACAGGCAGCCTGGTTTCACCAAACGGCTGTCCTGCGTGACGAAATCAATCGGCGTATCCGGATATTCGCCTGATAGCCCGAGCGCGCGCGCGACTTCGGCGATGGTCCACAATGGCGCCGTGCTCATGCCACCCTCGCTGCCAGCGCGGCGGCCACTGCCTCGTGATCGCTGAACGGCAAAACCTTGTCGCCGACGATCTGGCCGGTCTCATGGCCCTTGCCGGCGATCAAGAGCGCATCGCCGGGCTGCAGCGCGGCTATCGCTGCCCTGATCGCTTCCGCGCGATCGCCGATGTCGCTGGCGCCCTTCGCCGCCGCCAGAATGGCGGCGCGGATCGTTTCTGGATTTTCGCTGCGGGGATTGTCGTCGGTGACGATGATTTGATCGGCATTCTCGGCGGCAATCGCGCCCATGATCGGGCGCTTGCCGGCATCGCGGTCGCCGCCGGCGCCGAAGATGACGACGAGCTTGCGTTTGGCGTAAGGCCGCAGCGCCTGCAGCGCCTTCGCCAGCGCGTCCGGCTTGTGCGCGTAATCGACGAAGATCGGCGCGCCGTTGTGTTCGCCGACCCGTTCCAGCCGCCCCTTGGCGCCTTCGAGGTGTTCGAGTGTCGCGAAGACGTCATCCGCCTCGCTGCCGGTGCCGATCGCCAGCCCCGCGGCAACCAGCGCATTCTCGATCTGGAACTCGCCGACCAGCGGCAGCTTGATCGTGTAATTGCGCCCACGGTTCGTCAGCGCAAGGTTCTGCGCATATCCTTCGACGGTAGCACCAACGAGGCGGATGCCTTCACCGGCGCCATCCGCATTGCGGCCGACGGTGATGATCCGCAGGGATCGCGATTGCGCCGCGTCGATCACTTCTTGAGAACACTCATGATCGGCCGAGATGACCGCCGCACCACCGGGCGCAACGAGATCGCGGAACAGCCGCAGCTTGGCGGCGAGGTAATGCGCGACGTCAGGATGATAATCCATGTGATCGCGCGAAAGATTGGTGAAGCCGCCGGCGGCGATGCGCACGCCGTCCAGCCTGAACTGGTCGAGCCCGTGCGAGGATGCCTCGAAGGCCAGATGCGTAACGCCCTCACCCACAATCTCGTCGAGCTGCTTGTGCAGCGCGATCGGGTCCGGCGTCGTCAGCGAGCCGTAGACCGTGCGCTTCGGCGAAACGAGGCCGATGGTCCCGATGCTGGCCGCGGCATGGCCGAGCCGTTCCCAGACCTGGCGCGTGAACGCTGCGACCGACGTCTTGCCGCTGGTCCCGGTCACCGCTGCTGTTGTCGCAGGCTGGCGCGGATAAAATCTCGCCGCCGCCTGCGCCAGCGCACGGCGCGGATTTGGCGTGACGACGAACGGCACGCTGCGGTCTGGCGAAGCGCGGTCGCCGGCTACCGCAACCGCGCCCGCGTCAATGGCGGCATCGACGAAGCGGGAGCCGTCGGTCTTGCTGCCTGCAATGGCAAAGAACAGGTCGCCCGGCTTCACCGCGCGGCTGTCGACCGCAAGGCCTTTCACATCGACAGCTTCCGCCTGCGGCTCGATCGCAGCGTCATCGCTGAAGAGGTCGCGAAGTTTCATCGTGTTCCAGTCCGGCCGGCGCAGTGAGGCGCGCGTGATATTACGCCTTACTGGGTTGTCCTCGATGCCGCAAGAATAAGGCGGTCGGACGGCGGCAGATCGAAGCGCGGTTCGATGCCCAGAAGCGGCCCGATGCGGGCAATCACCTTGCCGCCGGTCGGCACCGCGTTCCAGCCCGAGGTGATGAAGCCATGGGTTTCCGGCAGCGCCTTCGGCTCGTCCAGCATGACCAGCAGCTGATACTGGGGATTGTCGGCCGGAATGATCGCGGTGAAGGAGTTGAGCACCTGCTTCTTGGAATAGCGGCCGTTGACCACCTTTTCGGACGTGCCGGTCTTGCCGCCGATATAATAGCCCTTCACGTCGGCCTTCTTGGCGGTTCCGATCTCGGCGTTGAGCCGCATCAGATAGCGCATCTTGTCGGAGGTTTCGGTTCGGAGCACCTTCTTGGCCATAGCCCTCGCCTCCTCTTCCGATCGCTTGAGGAAGGTCGGGGGGATCAGGAGACCGCCATTGATGCAGGCGTTGATGCCCATCACCGCCTGCAGCGGCGCCACCGCGATACCGTGACCGAAGGAAGCCGTGATGGTGTTGAGTTCGGTCCAGCGCTTCGGCACGATCGGCGCGGTGCTTTCAGGCAGCTCGGTGCGCAGCCGGTCCATCTGGCCGAGCTTCTTCAGGAACGCCTTGTGCGCCTCGACGCCTTGCGCCAGCGCGATCTTGGCCGCGCCGACGTTCGAGGAGAACGTAAACACTTCCGCCAGCGTGATGTTGCGGCCGACCGGATGGGTGTCGTGAATGGTGAACTTGCCGAACTTCAGCGCCCCGCGCCCGTCATAGAGGGTGTTGAGGTTGGCCTTGCCGGAATCCAGCGCCATCGCCAGCGTCAGCGCCTTGAAGGTCGAGCCCATTTCGAACACGCCCGTGGTCAGGCGGTTGATGCGCTCGGGGTCGTGTGCCTCTTTCGGATTGTTCGGATCGAAGTCCGGCAGCGACACCAGGGCCACGATCTCACCGGTCCGGACGTTGGAGACGAGGCCGGACGCCGCCTTGGCCTTGTATTTCTCTTTCGCCTTCAGCAGCTCGTCGCGCAGGGCGTGCTCGACGCGCAGGTCGATCGACAGTTCCACCGGGCGCTGCAGGCGATCGGTGGCGAAGCCGGCGCGGTGCAGATCGGCCAGACCATTATTGTCCAGCCACTTCTCCATCCCGGCGATGCCCTGGTTGTCGATGTTGACGAGCCCGATCAAATGCGCGACCGCAGCACCAGTCGGATAGACGCGCTTGTTCTCGCGCAGGAATCCGATGCCGGGAATGCCGAGCTTGTGGATGTCGTGCTGCTGCTTTGGCGTGATCTCACGCTTGAGCCACACAAAACCCTTGCGCGACGACAGGCGCGTGCGGGCCTCCGCTTCGTCGAGGTCCGGCAGCGCCGCGGTCAAAAGTTCGATCGCCTCGTCCTTGTCGATGATGCGCCTGGGCTCGCCGAACAGGCTCGGGCTCTTGACGTCGGTCGCGAGCACTGTGCCGTTGCGGTCGACGATATCGGGTCGCGCGGTCGCGATCGCGTCCTGCGAGCCGGCGCGGCGCGCGCCGTGGCTGTCGGCACCGACCGCAAACATCACCAGACGTCCGGCCAGCACCGCATAGATCGCCGCGAACAGCAGGATCGCAAGCCCTACGCGGGCCCGAGCCTTGACGGCGCGATCGACGTTGCGCCCGTAGAGCAGGCTGCGGATCAACCGCTGCCGCCACGGCTCCGCCGGCCGCTTGATGTTGGTGAGCGCCCGGCCGGTCATTGCCGATCTCCCGGTGCGGGCACGGACCCGGTTGTCGGCGGTGCATCGGCAGCGGCCTCGATGGTGTTGATCATCGCGCCGATCGGATCGGGCGCCCCGGGCCTTGCAAAGGCCGGCGGCCGTTCCGGCAGGTTTTTCAACTGATCGTATTGCGTGGCGTTGAGCGGCTTCAGGCCGAGGTGGCGGTCGGCGAGCCCTTGCAGCCGCAGCGGCGCATCGAGCTTGGCCCATTCCGCGCGCAGCGCCGCGATGGCGTCGCGCTGCTCGCGGATCTCGGCGTTGAGCCGCAGCACGCGCTCGACGCGCGAGGTCGATTCCATCTTGATCCGATAGACGTAGGCTGCCGCGAACACCAGCACGCCGATGACGAGGAGGTGGATCATCCGCATGGTCAGCCTCCCCTCATCACGTCGGCGAGAACGGGCCAGGCCGGCAGGCGGCCTGCCGCATGCGCGGGCGTTGTGGTGCGCTCGGCAGCGCGCAGTTTTGCGGAACGCGCGCGTGGATTGGCTGACACTTGCGCTTCAGTTGGCGTAACCGGACGTTTGGTCAGGATATGAAAACTCGGTGCCGCCTGCGCCACCTCGGGCAAGTGCCGCGATCCGCCGCCGGTCTTGCCGCGCGCGTTGAAAAAGTCCTTGACGATGCGGTCTTCCAGCGAATGGAACGACACGACCACCAGCCGCCCGCCGGGCTTCAGCACGCGCTCGGCTGCCGCCAACGCTAGATGCAATTCGTCGAGTTCCGCGTTGACGAAAATCCTCAGGCCCTGGAACGTGCGCGTCGCCGGATGAATCTCGTTCGGTTTAGAGCGCACCACCTTGCCGACGATATCGGCCAGAGCCTGCGTAGTCGTGATCGGCGCCTCTTTCCGCGCCGCCACGATGGCGCGCGCCACGGCGCGAGAATGTCGCTCTTCGCCAAAAATATAGATGATGTTGGCGAGATCGGCCTCGGAGGCCTTCGCAACGACATCCGCGGCGGTCGGCCCGTCATGGCCCATCCGCATATCGAGCGGGCCGCCGAGCCGGAACGAGAAGCCGCGTTCGGCCTGGTCGAGCTGCATCGAGGAAACGCCGACGTCCATCACGACGCCGTCCACCCGGACAATGCCTTGCGCCGCGCAGATGTCTGCAAGGTTGGAGAATCGGTCTTCGACCAGGGTCAGCCGGCCGTCGGACTGATCGACCAGATCGAACCCGCCGGTAACCGCCGACCGGTCGCGATCGATACCGATGACCTGGGTTCCTTCGACCGCGAGGATCGCGCGGCTGTAGCCGCCGGCGCCGAAGGTCGCGTCGACATAGATGCCGCCGTCCTTAGGGTTGAGCATCTCGACCGCCTCGCGGCCGAGCACCGAGATATGGCGCGGCGCAGCCGGGCTCATGCGCCGTCCCCCGGCGTTTTCCAGCCTGCAATATGGAAGATGGACGCGAACGGGCCCATTGCGCCTCAAATCTCTGCGCCTCGCCGCGCTTTTCCGGCCAAAAAGCCGCGACTCGGCGCGATTGCCGTTTTTGGCCCGGTCCCGCGCCCCCTCATTTCCAGACGGAATTTGCTGGGTTGCCATGGCATTGCGAGCGTGAAAGAGGGCCTCGGCCGTCCCCAACCCGGTTCGGCTCTTCACCACTCAGTAACGGCACTTAGCGTTAAGAAAGCGTTGATGGTCGGCTACGGGCTTTGCGCGCTTTCTACAGCGTTTTCGAGCGAAGTGGGTACCGGTTCGCGTGAAGAAAACGCGTCAAAACAAGAACCTAGAGCTTCGGTTCTGATTCAATCAGACCCGAAGCTCTAGATACTGAAAAATCGTGATGCGCCTCGCACACACTCGGTCAAAATGCGAGATGGAACTCGACCGCCGGATTGCGCGGCCACGCGGTAAATGAATAGTAAACGGCATTGCCGCTTAAGCCACGATGTTGCCGCTCTCCCGCCCCGTTTGGGTTGAAAAAATGGCTACTGGTTCGTTCGCATCTGCTGGTATTGATTCGAGGCGTCAACGCGCCCTTCCCGTTCCCAGGGCCAACGCCGACATGAAGATCTTTACTCCAGATTCCTCGATCGCATCCGACGTCATCCCGTCGCCGAACCATGGCGACCGCAACAATGGCCGCCTCGCGGACATGATCCTGCTGCACTACACCGGCATGCCGGATGTGGAAGGCGCGATCGCCCAGCTCTGCACCCCCGGCACCGACGTGTCAGCGCATTACATCGTGCTGGAAGACGGCCGCATCGTGCAATGCGTGCCGGAAGCCCAGCGCGCCTGGCACGCCGGCGTGTCCTTTTGGGCCGGCGAGGAAGACATCAATTCCTGCTCGATCGGGATCGAGATCATCAATCGCGGCCACGACTGGGGCTATCCGGATTTCCCGCTGCGCCAGATCGCCGCCGTGATCGCGCTGTGTCGGGGCATCATGCTCCGCCGCAAGATTCCTTCGCATCGCGTGCTCGCGCATTCCGATGTCGCCCCGGCGCGCAAAAGGGATCCCGGCGAAAAGTTTCCGTGGCATTCGCTGGCCAATTCCGGCGTCGGCCATTGGGTGCAGCCGGCGCCGATCGTGCGCGGCGAAACGCTCAAGCTCGGCAGCATCAGCGACGACGTCGCCGGTATGCAGGCGGCGCTTGCCAAATACGGCTACAAAATTCCGACCCACGGCAAGTTTGACGGCCCGACCATGGAAGTGGTCACCGCGTTTCAGCGCCACTTCCGTCCCGCGCGCGTCGATGGGATCGCCGATCACTCGACCATGAGCACGCTGCACGCGCTGCTGACGAGCCTGCCGCCGGAAGCGACCACGACGGTGGTGGCGGCGAAGTAGTTTCACCGTCATTGCGAGCGCAGCGAAGCAACCCATCTTTCCGCATCCGTGGATATATGGATTTGCTTCGTCGCTTCGCTCCCTTGCGCAAGCGCTTCGCGTTTGTCGCAGGCAATGACGGAGAACTAATTGCGATCCAGTTCCGCGATCCGCCGCGCATAAAATCGCCGCAACGGCTCGAGCCGCGTCGCGGCCGTCGCCATCTGATACGCTGCGCGCGCCGCGTCACGTCGGCCCAACCTGCGCAGCAGATCAGCGCGTATCGCTGGTAGCAGCTCATAACCTTTCAGCCCACCACGCGCCTCCAGCGCATCGGTCAGGTCGAGCGCCCGCGCCGGCCCGTCGACCATCGACACCGCAGCGGCGTGATTGAGCTCGATCACCGGCGACGGGCTGATCCGCAGCAGCACTTCATAGAGGCCGGCGATCTGCCGCCAATCGGTATCTGTGTAGCTGGACGCACGCGCATGCAGCGCCGCAATCGCCGCCTGCACCGCATAGGATTGCGGCCGCCCCGGCATCCGCAGCGCTTCTTCCACCAGAAGCAGACCCTCCGATATCTGCCCGCGATCCCACAGCGTCCGGTCCTGCTCTTCGAGCAGCACGATATCGCCGCCCGCGGTCTCGCGGCCGGCGCGGCGGGAATCGTGCAGTAGCATCAGGGCCAGCAATCCCTTGATCTCGCCGCGTCCCGGCATCAGCGCGTCGAGCAGCCGCGCCAGCCGGATGGCTTCGCGCGCCAGATCCGGCCGCATCAGGTCTTCGCCTGATGTCGCCGCATAGCCTTCGGTGAACACGAGATAGATCACGGCGAGCACGCCGCGCAGCCGCGGCTCCAGCGCGTCGCGCTCCGGCACCTCATAAGGAATGCCGGCGAGACGAATCTTCTGCTTGGCGCGCAACAGCCGCTGCGCCATCGCGTCTTCGCTCGCGAGAAAGGCGCGCGCGACCTGCGCTGTCGTCAGCCCGCACACCGTGCGCAGCGTCAGCGCGACCTGCACCTCGGCGGCAAAGGACGGATGGCAGCAGGTGAAGATCAGCCGCAGCATGTCGTCCTCGAGCGCGTTGTCAGCGTCCTCGCATGCCGTGGACGCGTTGAGCAGCAGCTCATGTGTCAGTTGCTGCTGTTTGCTCCGAAACGAAACATTGCGCCTGACGCGGTCGACCGCCTTGTTGCGCCCGACATTGACCAGCCAGGCGCGCGGATTGGAAGGCAGGCCGGCCGCGGGCCAGCGTTCCAGCGCCACCGCGACCGCATCCTGCAACGCATCTTCCGCCAGATCGAAATCGCCGACGAGGCGGATCAGCGTGGCCAGCGCCCGCCCCGCCTCGTCGCGAAAGATTTCTTCGATTTCGATGGGCGTCATGCACCGTCAATCATAAACCATGACCGGCCGAACCTCGATCGAACCGGTCCTGGCGCCGGGAATGCGTGCGGCGATCGCCAGCGCCGTGTCGAGATCCTTGGCCTCGACCAGGTAATAGCCGCCAAGCTGCTCGCGCGTTTCCGCGAACGGACCGTCCGTCGTCAGTGTCTTGCCGTCGCGGACGCGCACCGTGGTCGCCGTCGTCGTCGGCTGCAAGCCGTCGCCGGCCTTGAAATGGCCGCTCTGGATAATGGACTGGGTGAACGCGCCGTATTCCGCCGACATTTCCTTGCGCGCCGCCGCGTCCATTTTGCCAAGCTCGGCTTCGCTCCGATAGGTCATCAACAGATACTGCATTTCGAAAACTCCTCTTGATCGGCTGGATCGCCGACACCCAGTCGAACGGGGTTCTCGCAAGACGACATCGCCGGGATAATTATTTTGAGCGGGCGTCAGCCCCGGCGAGCCGCCGCCTCAATTCCCTCACCTCCTCGAAGCGCTTCGTCACGTCGCGCATTACGGCCACGGTGCCCGTGACAGCCTGCGCCCCATCGCGCAGCAGCACGATGGTGAACTCGACCGAAATCCGCGCGCCATCCCTGGTCAGGCCGGGTACCGACAACAGGTCGCCGTGACCATAGCGGCTCGTCCCCGTCGCCATCGTGTGGCGAAATCCGCTCCAGTGCCGAGCACGCAAATTCTCGGGAATGATCAGGTCGAGCGACTGCCCGACCGCGTCGGCGGCCGTGAAGCCGAATATCCGCTCCGCGCCGGGATTCCAGAATGTGATACGGCCCTCGCGATCGGTGGCGATGATCGCGTCGGAGGCGCTGTTCAGCAGGGCTTCACCAAGACCGGCAGGAGTATTCATCGCTGTTATCTGCTCATCATCCTCAGTCATTGGCGTGAAATGCCGCTGCTTCGCAGATGTCAAAATAAGCCCGAACGGAACCTGATTAACCATCGCTTTCCCTTGACGCGGCGCACCGAAATCCCCATGCGTAGGGCGTCAGTCGGCCGGACGGCCGCTCCCGCTATCGTCGAAAGGCTGCGGGGGAGGAAAGTCCGGGCTCCATCGACATACGGTGCCGGATAACGTCCGGCGGGGGTGACCCCAGGGAAAGTGCCACAGAGAACGAACCGCTTCCCCGCCCGAAAGGGAGAGGACAGTAAGGGTGAAAAGGTGCGGTAAGAGCGCACCGCGTATCCGGCAACGGAAACGGCATGGCAAACCACACCGGGAGCAAAACCGAATAGGGACGGCAACGCGGGTCCGTTCGCGAAAGCGATAACACCGCAGGGCGATGTCAGGCTCGCCGTCCGGGTAGGTTGCTCGAGGCCATGTGTAAACATGGCCCCAGAGGAATGGCCGTCACGTACCATTCGCAAGAATGGTGCCCTACAGAACCCGGCTTACAGGCTGGCTGATGCTCTAAGCGAAAGCGTTTTCGAAGAAAACGCGTCTTGCTAAGAATGAGGGGTTCGGCGCAAACACGCCGGGCCCCTCGCCATTTCAACCAACGCAACCCGTAGCCCGGATGGAGCGCAGCGCAATCCGGGGGCCGCTCTGGTGCACAGATCCCGGATTGCGCTGCGCTCCATCCGGGCTACACGACTGGCGATGCCTCAGTCGCGCCCGGCCTCCGCGATCGCCTGCGCCAGCCGCGCCGGATTGCTGAAGAACATCTCGTGGCTGCCGTCGCACTCGACCAAACGAAACAGGCCCAGCCGTTCCGACAACCGCGGATGCCATGGCATGCCGTGCGGAAGCGCGATGTCCTGCCGGCAGTTGACGTAGGACTTGCCGACCGGCAGTTCCGCCAACACGTGCTTCAGCGTGATCTTGTCGGTGAATGTCTTGTACGGATGCAGATTGAGTTTGGCATAGGCGGACTTCGCCAGTTCGAGGTCGGCGTCATTGATGAAGGCATCGCGCCAGATCTCGAACGGCAGCATGACGGCGCCCTTGTTGGCGGCGGCCACCGCGTCGAACAGGCCGACATAGTGCGGCGGCACCATGTCGTTGAGGCACTGCCCGTCCAGCGGAACGAAGGCGTTGACGTAGACGAGCCGTCTGATGCGGTCGGTCAGACGATCGGCGACGCCCGAAATCACCATGCCTCCATAGGAGTGGCCGACCAGGCGGATGTCGCGCAGATTGTTCGCTTCGATGTAGGAAGCGATCGACGAGATCGCCTGCTCGAGGCCAATCGTCTCGCGGTCGTCGTCCTTGTTGTTGCCGGCAACCGTCGGGCAATGCACGACGTGGCCGCTCTTTCGCAGATGTCCGGCCACCGCTTCCATCTCAGCGCCGGTGTGCCACGCGCCGTGAACCAGGACGTAAGTGTCTGCCATTCCCGTCTCCCCTCGATTTCGAAAAATCAGACCTTGATAGAGATGGCGTCTCGCCCCCGATGGCCGGATTCGGCCAACGTCATCGCCTGATTGCGCCAGGGGCGCTACAATAACGCCTCAGCGCTGCCGCCGGAATGCGCCCGGGGTCATCCCGAGAAACTTGCGGTATTGACGGATGAAGTGGGATGGATCTGATAGCCCGACCCGCAGTCCGATCCCGCCGACGCTGATGCGATCGAACCGCGGCTCGCTCAGCATCCGTCGCGCCGCCGCCATCCTGCAATCGTTGAGCAGCCCGCTGAACGTCAGCCCCGCTTTGTTGAGGCAGCGATGCAAGGTCCGCTCCGAGACACGCAAATCCTCCGCGACCGCCACAGCCGTCAACCCCGGTTCGGCGTAACGCAGCCGGATGACACGGCCGATCTGGTCCAAGAGCTTCGCGCCATCGCGCTGCTCGGCGGGCGTGCCTGGAATCTCGCTGCCGAACCCAAGCGCCAGCAGCGCGCCGAGTTGGTCGGTCAACACTCGCGCCGGCAGCGGCTGGTCGGAGGCGAGCTTGGGCGTTAGCTGGCAGGCAAATGCGCTGAGCGCAGCACCCCAGCCGGCGCGACCGTCGATGCGCTGCCCGATGCGCTGCTCGGGATCTGATATCCACGATTCGACCCAGTGGATCGGCAGCTCCAGCGACAGCGTGTCGGCGGTCACCGGAAAGTTGAATTCATAGCAGCGCCGGGAATCCAGCAGCACGAGATCCATCGGCCGCATCCGCGACGCGTGACCGTTCTGCATGACAGTCCAGTCGTTGTCGGTCTTGCACAGCAGGTAATAGTAGTTGGCCGTGCTGCGCGAGACGCTGGCTTTCCGGCGGTAGACGTGCTGCGCCGATCCCTGCACGCGGTTGATGCCGATCGTGTCGAGTTGCCCGCGCTGAACCGAGCAGTCGAAGCCCGATCGAACCTGCGTCGTGATATCCATTTCGAGAAAACATTCGCAGACGGCGCCGATCCAATAGTCCAGGCGCCGTTCAGGCTCGACCAGGCCGGTCGACCACGTCTCGATGCCTGCCGTCGTCCTGGCCGTCATGACCCGCCCTCCGCGATCGACGTCGACCACCGGTTTCCCAGCTTGTTGGGCGCATGGCGGAGAGTCAATCGGTATGCGAGGCATCGTAGCCCGGATGGAGCGCAGCGCAATCCGGGACCTGTGCGCCCGGTCAGGCACCGGCCCCCGGATTTCGCTTCGCTACATCCGGGCTACGCAGCGATCTTTTGCAGCAGCGCCATCAGCGTTTCCGGCGCAGTTACATTCGGCGAATGGCTGGCGTCGATCTCGTAATAGCTCCAGGCGGGATCGCCCTTCGTCATCCTGGCGAACGGCCCGAACGTATCGGCCGGCGTAATGCGCGTGGCGTAGATGTAGCTTCGCGGCAGCGTCAACGCGCCGCCCTGCAGCTTGAGTTTTGTTTCAAAGCATTTGATCGGCATGTCGACGCGGCGCGCGCTGAGCCATTCGACATCGGCAGGCGACGTATCCGGCGGCGTCGGGTTCGGCGGAACGCGCCAGCCATCACCGCTCTTGGCGAGCTCCTGCATCCGCGCCCGCGCGACCTCGTTCAGATCAAGCAGCGATTGGCCGTCCTGCGGCACGAAGGCGTCGACATAGATGAGTTGCCTGACCTTGTCGCGCGCACGGTCTGCAACGCCGGTAGCAACCATGCCGCCATAGCTGTGGCCGATCAGCACGATGTCGCGCAGGTCCTCGTATTTGATGACGTTCAGCATGTCCTCGATATGCGAATTGAGATCGATCGATGCATTGGCCAGATGCGCGCGTTCGCCGAGACCCGTATAGGTGGGCGTCACCAGACGATGCCCGGCCGCCTGCATTAGCGGGTGCATCTTCTTCCAGACCCAGCCCGCGGACCACGCGCCGTGACAGACGAGAAATGTTTTCGAAGGAGTTGTGCTCATCGGGCCGTTTCCACCGGGTTGTTGTTGAAGGCTTCAATTGCGATAGTACCCGTCCGTCGCGTGGTGTAAACGTCGCCGCAATGATCAAGAACAAGAGACAGTAATGGACGTCGCCACCTACGCGATCCTGCTTGCCGGCGCGCTCGCCGGTGGCTTCGTCTCAGGTCTCGCCGGTTTCGGCACGGCGCTGATGGCGCTGGGGATCTGGCTATACATCCTGCCGCCCGCGATTGCCGTGCCGCTGGTGCTGATCTGTTCGGTCAGCTCGCAGATCTCGACATTGCCGTTGATGTGGAAGCTGCTCGACTTCAAGCTGGCCTTGCCGTTCGTGGCCGGCGGACTTGTCGGCATGCCGATCGGGGCGCTATTGGTCGCGCGCGCCGACCCGCAGGTTTTCAAGCTCAGCGTCGGCGTGATGCTGCTGGTGTTTCCGACCGCGCTCTATTTCATCCGCAAGCCGATGGCCTTTCGTTTCGGCGGCCGCATCGCCGATGCCTGCGTCGGATTTGCCGGCGGCATTCTCGGTGGCCTTGCCGGCCTGTCGGGCCCGCTTCCGACCCTGTGGGCCAGCATACGCGGCTGGACCAAGGATCAGCGCCGCGGCGTTTTCCAGATCTTCAACGGCACCGTGCTCGGCGCCGCGCTGATCCTGCAAGCCGCTACCGGTTTCGTGAAGCTGAACGTCTTCTGGTTGGCGCTGCTGGCGATGCCCGGCACACTGATCGGCGCTCGCCTCGGCATGCGAACCTACCAGGCCCTGAACGACCGCAATTTCTACGACGTCGTGCTGGCGCTGCTGTTTCTGTCAGGCGCCGGATTGGTGTGGAGCAGCATTGCTCCGAGATAGCGGCGCATGGCCGCCATGTGCTCCGAGTAGATTGCTGTACGCTGACCGGCAAAGCAGCTAACTAATCGCCTCATGTCCTCCCCTGCGTCACGCGAGCGTCTCGGTCTGCTGCTGGGCTTCGTCGGCATGGCGATCTTCGGCGGCACGCTACCGGCGACGCGGATCGCGGTTGCGGAAATTGATCCGATTGCACTGACCTCGCTGCGCACCGCGATCGCCGGGCTGTGCTCGCTGGCGCTTCTCCTCGTGTTGCGCCGCCCGCTGCCTCCGCGCGCACTGTGGCCGCAACTCGTGATCGCCATGCTCTGCGTCGCCATCCTGTTTCCACTGCTGATGTCGCTCGGGATGCAGCGGGTCGACGCCTCGCATGGCGGCGTGGTGCTGGGCGTGTTGCCGATCGCCACCGCGCTCGTCGCCGTCGCCGTCACCCATGAGCGGCCGAGGCCGCTGTTCTGGATCGCTTCCGTCGCCGGCGCCGCGCTGGTGATCATGTTTGCCTTGCGTCAAGGCGGCGGGGCGCTCGCGGCCGGCGACCTGTTTCTGTTCGCGTCCGTCGCTGTCGCCGCGATCGGCTACGCGTTCTCCGGCCGGCTCACGTCGCAGATGCCGGGCTGGGAGGTGATAAGCTGGGTGCTGGTCATCGCACTGCCGCTCTCGATCCCCGCGGCCGCGCTGACCATGCCTTCCGACATCAGCCACATCGCGCTGAAGCCGTGGCTCGGGCTGCTCTATGTCGCGCTGTTCTCGCAATGGATCGGGTTCTTCGCATGGAACGCCGGCCTCGCAATGGGCGGCATCGCGCGGGTGTCGCAGATACAATTGCTGCAACCCTTCGTCACCTTTGCGCTCGCGGCATTGTTCAACGACGAGACCATCACGCTGCAGATCCTGCTGTTCGCCGCCGCCGTCGTGGTGACGGTTGCGATCTCGACGCGCACGCGCGCATCTGTGGCGCCGGCGCCATCGAAGCAGGATCGGGAGCCGCCTCAGTTGGCGGCATCCTGATCGATCAGTTTCGGGTGATCGGCCACCAATTCCGCCCTCGTCTTTTCCGACTGTACGGTGCGAAGCAGGACCCTCGCGGTTTTCAGATGATCTACCTGCACGCACAGCTTGATGATCTGGCTCACTGAAACGTCGCGCATCGAATCGTCTGAGATTTGCATCGCTATTTCGAGCGCGCGCTTGATGGCGGCCTGGTATCGCTCGGCATCGGCGGCGAGCTTCTTCTCGGTATCGGGCCCGCCGGCCGCCACCAGCTTTTCCGCGATGGCGCCGGCGGAAGCACAAATATCGCGGATCTTCTGGACCGCACCGATATCGCCCAACGGTTGATCGTCGGCAACTTCCCAGACTTCCGGCTGCCGTTCCCTATGAAACCAGCTCATCGCGCAAGTCCTCTCGATGCCGGAAACATATTCCGACACCGAGCTGGACCGCAAGAATGCACCTTACTCCGCTGCCGAGATGCGGCCGAACTCGGTCGCCTGCAGTTCGAACAGCCCGCGATAGATGCCGCCCGGACGCGCCGTCAGCGCCGCATGCGTCCCCTGCTCGACGATCTCGCCGCGGTCGAACACCAGGATGCGGTCGAGGCTGCGCACCGTCGACAGCCGGTGCGCGATCACGATCGAGGTGCGCCCTTTCATCAGCCGCTCCATCGCCTGCTGGATCAGGCCTTCCGATTCCGAATCGAGGCTCGAAGTCGCCTCGTCCAGGATCAGAACCGGCGCGTCCGCCAGGAACGCACGCGCGAGCGCGACGCGCTGCCGCTCGCCGCCCGACAGCTTAACGCCGCGTTCGCCGACCAGCGTGCCGTAGCCTTTCGGCAGCCGCAGGATAAAGTCGTGCGCGTTGGCAAGCCGCGCCGCCTGCTCGATCGCAGCCATGCTGGCGCCCGGCCGGCCATAGGCGATGTTCTCGGCCAGTGTGCGGTGAAACAGGATCGGGTCCTGCTGCACGATCGCGATTTGGCTGCGCAGCGAATGCTGCGTCGCTTTCGCGATGTCCTGACCGTCGATCAGGATCTTGCCGCCACTGACGTCGTAGAGCCGCTGCACCAGCTTGACGAAGGTGGTCTTGCCGGAGCCGGAACGGCCGACCAGGCCCACCCGTTCGCCGGCGCGGATCTCCACCGACAGGCCGTCATACAGCGGCGCGCGATGGCCGCCATAATGGAACGTCACGTCATCGAACACGATGCGCCCGCCCTGGATGTCGATCGGCTTGGCATCGGGCGCATCGGCAATGCCGATCGGCTCGCCATGGATCGCGACCAGCTCCTCCATGTCGTTCACCGAACGCTGCAGATTGTTGATGTGCATGCCGACGTCACGCAGGTAGGCGTGGATGATGTAGTAGCTGGTCAGCACATAGGTGACGTCGCCCGGCGTGGCGCGGCCCGCGATCCACAGCAGGATCGCGCCGCCGATTACCGACGCGCGAAAGCACAACAGCACCGCGAGCTGCGCCGTCGAGGTGTAATTGTAACGGTACCACGTCCGCCGCACACGCGTGCGCCACCGGCCGATGACGCCGGCCAGCCGCGCGTCCTCGCGCGCCTCCGCGCCGAAGGATTTCACCACCGCGTTGCAGGTCAGGGCGTCCGCCAGCGTACCGCCGACCTTGGTGTCCCAGGCGTTGGAGACGCGCGCGGCAGGGGCGATGTAGTTCATCGAGAACGCCAGCGTCATCGAGACGTAGATCACCGTGCCGACAGCGATGACCGCGCCGAGCACGGGCCAGTGCAGCCCAAGCAGGATCATTGAGCCCAGCAGCACCAGCAGCGACGGTGCCAGCGCCATCAGGATGGTGTCGTTGAGCAGGTCGAGCGCCCACATGCCGCGCGTGACCTTGCGCACGGTCGATCCTGCGAAGCTGTTGGCGTGCCAGTCGGTGGAGAAACGCTGCACGCGCGCGAACGCATCGCGCGACACGTCTGACATGGTCTTCAGCGTGAACGGCACGATCGCCTGCAGGCCGATCAGCCGCAGGATCATCGACATGAGGCCGAGCGCCACGATCCCGCCGAAGGCAACGAACGCGGCATGCCGCGCCGCCGCGTCCGAAGTGCCCAAGGTCAGCGCATCGACCAGGCGGCCGGAGAAGATCGGCATGAACAGGTCGGCCGCCGTCGCGCCGAGCAGGCCACCGGCGACGATTGCGGCGCGGCCGGGCTGTTGCAGCCAGTGGCGAAACACGAACGGGATCACCACGCGTATTGCCGCAGGACGTTTGTCTTTAAGAGCGATCATGGCGTCATCCGGCTGCGCTTAAGGCACACGCCGGCTCCATCTGAATTGACGCGCGGTGGCCTAAGGCCGAACGCAAGCGTCGTTGAAATTAGCGTTAAGTCGTTGGGAAGCTTTGAAGATCAGGCGTCAGACCCGATCAGGGCCGGCGGAGATCGCGCTCAGTGACGCGATCGAAATACCAGCACGAGCATCGGACGCGAGGGTGCGATCTGCGAATACATCGAAATCATGCAAATCTCCCCGGTTCGAGCGACAACGTGCTGCTTATAAATGCGTCGTGGGTGATTTGCAACATGACAAGGGCGTGATCGCGTATAGCCACGCCTGCTAGTGCGCGTCGCCCCCGGCCGCCATCGCGGAAGGCTTTTTCAGAACCAGGACGAGCAGGCTCAGGCCGAAATAAAACACGGCCAGCAGGAAGAAGACGTCGCCATAGCCCATCACCACCGCCTGGCGATGCACGATCTGCGACAATTGCTTCAACGCCATCAGCGCGGCATCGCCCATGCCCTGCATGCGCTGGGTAAGCATGTTGAGCGTCTCGACCGCGGTGGCGTTGCCCCAGGTAACGCTGTCGTGCAGGCGCGAGATGTGGAGGTCGGTGCGTTCGTTCAGCGCCTGGTTGATGACCGCCAGCCCCACCGCGCCGCCAAGATTGCGTGTCAGGTTGAACAGGCCGGAGGCGTTCTTCACCCGCTCCGGCGCCAGCGTCCCGAGCGCGATCGTGTTGGTCGGCACCATCGCCAGCATCATGCCGACGCCGCGCAGAATCTGCGGAATCAGCAATTCGTAGAAATCATAGTCACGGGTGATCCAGGTCATCTGGTAGGAGCCGAGCGCGAACAGCACCAGGCCGATCGCGATGAGGTAGCGCATGTCGTACTTCACCATCAGCCGCCCCACGATCGGCGCGGTGAGGAACATGGCGATGCCCGAGACGAACATGGTCTCGCCGATCATCAGCGCGCTGTAGCCGCGCACTTCGGCCAGATAGCGCGGATACAGGTAGGTCAGGCCGTAGAGCCCGATGCCGACACAGAACGAGATCAGACAGCCGACGCCGAAATTGCGGTCGGTGAAGGTTCTGATATCGACGATCGGCTCCCTGACGGTGAGCACGCGCCAGAAGAAGGCGATCGCCGAGACCACACAGATCGCCGCGCAGATCGCAACCGAGGTGTCCTGCAGCCACTCGGATTGCGGGCCCTCTTCCAGCACGTATTCCAGCGTACCGAGGAAGCCCGCCATGAACAAAAGGCCCCACCAGTCGAAATGCTCGAGCAGGGCGAAGTTCGGCCGATCGAAGTCGACCAGCGCGAGCACGCCGATGGTGATGCCGATGCCGGGGATGATGTTGATGAAGAACAGCCAATGCCAGGACATCATGCCGGTGATGTAACCGCCGATCGTCGGTCCGATGGTCGGCGCCAGCGTTGCGACCAATCCGATGATGGGACCGACGATGTGGAACTTCGAGCGCGGAAACACCGTATAGGCTGACGCGAACACGGTAGGGATCATGCCGGCGCCGAGAAATCCCTGGAGCGCGCGCCACAGGATCATCTGCTCAATGGTCGAGGCAAGCCCGCAAAAGAAGCTCGCGATAGTGAAGCCGGAGGCGGAAATCGCAAACAGCAAGCGGGTGCCGAACGCGCGCGACAGGAATCCGGACAGCGGGATCGCGATCACCTCGGCGATCAGGTAGGAGGTCTGCACCCACGATACTTCGCTGGAGCTGGCCGAAAGGCCGGCCTGGATCTCCGCCAGCGATGCCGAGACGATCTGGATGTCCAGGATCGACATGAACATCCCGAACACCATGATGAGAAACGCAAACAGCCGCCGCGGCGGGATGCGCTCGGAGGCTTCGGCGCCGGCGTTCATCATCGAAGGCGAAGCGGTGGTGGCGTCGGCCATGATTTGCTCGAGGCAGGCGCCGGTCGTTAGCCGGCGCCCATAAAAATTACTGCGGTTGAACCATCGCCGGAGCGTCGAGATCGGTCTCGCTGTCGGCGTCGGCCGCACCCTCACGGGTATCGACGGTGACATAGACCGACATGCCGGCGCGCAGCAGGTGCTGCTTCGCCACATCCTTCGGGACGCGAATGCGAACCGGCAGCCGCTGCACGATCTTGGTGAAATTGCCGGTGGCGTTGTCCGGCGGCAGCAGCGTGAACACCGATCCCGCCGCCGGCGAGATGCTGTCGACGACGCCTGCAAATTTGCGATGACCGTAGGCATCGACCGAGATCTTGACCGGCTGGCCGGGACGGACGCGCTTGAGCTGGGTTTCCTTGAAATTGGCGTCGATGAAGACGTCATTGAGCGGCACCACGTTGGCGAGCCGCTGCCCTGCCTGGATGAAGTCGCCGGCATTGACGATGCGGTTGGCGAAGGTGCCGTCGATGGGGGCGCGCACCGCGGTGAAGGCAAGGTCGCGCTCCGCCTTGGCAAGCTGGGTCTGCAATTCGGCAAGTTGCGCGCGGGCCTCGGCCTGCTGCGCCTTCGTCACCTCGACATTGTCGCGCGCGGCTTCATAGGCGGCCTGCGCCGACTTCACCGCGGCAAGGCTCTGGTCGCGGCCGGCTTCGGAGACTTCGAAGGCGGCGCGCGAGGCAAAGCCCTTGGTGCTCAGCGTCTGCTGGCGATCGAAGTCGAGACCGGCGCGCTTCAGTGCCGCTTCGGACGAGGCAAGCTGTGCCTTGGTTTGCTCCACGGCGCTTTCCAGCGCCGTGACCTGATGGCCGATGCGGTCGATCGTCGCCTGCTGGGTCGCGATCTTGCTGCGCGCCGCTTCCACCGCAATGCGATAATCGCCGTCATCGATCCTGAAAATCACATCGCCGCTGCGAACGGTCGAATTGTCGGCAGGCAGAATTGCCGCGACATGGCCCGACACCCGGGCACCAAGCGTGGTGTTATTGGCGCGAACATAAGCGTTGTCGGTCGAGACATAGAAGCGCCCCACCAGGACGAAGTAGGCGCCGTAAGCGATCGCGGCCAGCGCGAGCAGTGCGAGCGCACCCACCATGACGAATTTGCGTTTGGCCGGTTTGGCCGCCGACGCATCTGTGGCGCTGGCGGGTGTCGCAACGGGTTGTTCGATGGTCGGCGCGCCGGGGGTCTCCGCGGGGCGGCGCCTCGCTTCTTCCGCAGCGGCGGTTCGTGGCTGGGCCGAGACTTCGGCTTCATCCTCCGCCGTTTCGGGTCCGGCGCGAACGATGCGCGCGGCCTGCTCTCTCGCTGCGGCCATCACCGGCCCCCCATACAATATCGCGGTGCCAGCGAGCCTAATCCTTGCCGCGCGGTCACCATCGAGACAAAATGTAGCATTGACCGAACGGTTCGGTCAAGATACCCATTCAATGGCACAGACCATAAAGCGAAAACACATGCGGGCCTCACCCCGGGTTGAATTCTTTCGCGAGGAAGATAAACCAATGGTTGCATCCACTTCAAACACCATTCATCCCTTTGGCGAGGAGGACAGTTCGAAGCGCCGCCAGATTTTGGACGGCGCGCGAAAGGTGTTCATGGATCTGGGCTTTGATGGAGCCAGTATGAACGAGATCGCGCGCGCCGCCGGCGTCTCCAAGGGCACGCTCTACGTCTACTTCGCCGACAAGAGCCGGCTGTTCGAGGCCATCGTCGAGGACGAAGCGCTCGAAAAGGCCAGGATCGCCTACAATCTCGATCCCAAACGCGATGCCGAAACCACGCTGCGGGAATTCGGCCAAACCTACATCGGATCGATCTGCCGGCCAGGCGGCGGATCGTCGATCCGCACGGTGATGGCGATCGCCGAGCGGATGCCCGACGTCGGACGCCAGTTCTACGAGAACGTGCTGGCTCAGACGATCAACCGTCTCGCCGACTATCTGCAGGCCCATGTCGGGCCGGACGATCTTGCGATCGACGATTGCGTGCTTGCCGCCGCGCAGTTCCTGCAGATGTGCCAGGCGACGCTGTTTCTGCCGTTCGTGTTTCAGGCAGAGCCGGCGCCATCGGCGGAGCGCATCGCGCGCGTGGTCGACAGCGCGACGCGGATGTTTCTGAACACGTATCGGGCGAAGCCGGCGTAAGCCGGCCTCCCCTTTTCGGCGTCATGCCCTAGAACCTGTACGTCGCGCTGCCGAGCACGGTGCGGCCGATGCCGTAGAAGCAGTCGCCACGCGCGAGGCAGGTGGTGAGATGGCGCTTGTCGGCAATGTTGCTGGCATTGACCTGAAACCGCCACGGCCCGGTCTCGTAGCGGATCATCGCGTCGAACAGGGTGTAGTCAGGCGTCTGGAGTTTGTCGGCGCCGTCCCAGGAGACGCCGATATAGCGCACGCCGCCGCCGATCGTGACACCCTGCAGGCCGACCGCGGTGAGACGGTACTTCGCCCATAGCGAGGCTTGATGTTCGGGTACGGTTTCGACGCGCTTGCCGGCGTTGTCGCCGCTTTCCACTGTGGCATTGAGGTAGGAATAAGCGCCGATCAGATCGAGGTCCGGCGTCACGCGGGAGATCACCTCGAGCTCGGCGCCGCGAATCCGCACCTTGCCGGTCTGGACCGAGAACTGGGTGCCGCCGGGGTCGCTCGCCAGCCGGTTCTTCTCGATGGTGTCGAAGATCGCGCCGTTGATTGCCGTGCCGGGCATCGGATTGTACTTGAAGCCGAGCTCCACCATTTCTCCCTGCTGGGCCTTGCAGATGCCGCCAATGCAGGCGGAGCCGAAGATCGGCGTGAACGACTGCGCGTAGGTGACGTAGGGCGTCAGCCCGAACGGCAATTCGTACATCAGCGCGGCGCGGCCGGTGGTCGCTTTGGTATCTTCCGCGGGCGAGCCCTGCACATTATTGCTGACGAAATCCTGGCGGATGCCGAGGACCGCCAGCCACGGCCCGAGCCGCATCTGGTCCTGTGCGTAGAGCCCGAGCTGGCTTTGCCGCAGGTCCGGTTCAGGTGACAGCGTTGGCGGGACGACCGGATTGTAGACCGGCGCATAGAGGTCGAATGGCTTCGTATCAAGGTAGGACCCTGCCGAGGCGCGCTCGCCGAGGCCGCGATAATCGACACCGAACAGCGCCTTGTGCGTGATCGCGCCAGTCGCGAACTTCAATTCGGCGTTGGAGTCCGAGGTGAAGCTGTCCTTGGTCGTTTGCCGGCTCGAGACCCAGCGCGCCATGGTGCGATGCGTCCCGGGATCGAGAAACGGATCGGCCGGGGTTGTATAATTGTCCGGATATACTGACCGGTAGATGCCCTCGACATGGGTGTAGCGCATGTTGTGACGGATCTTCAGCCCATAGCCAAAGCTGTGCTCGAACAGGCTGGAGACCGCGCCGGTTTCGGTCTGGTATTTGTCAAAACTCGGATCGCTGGCGAATCGCCGCACCGGAATCAAGCCGTTGGGACCGGGGAACAGCGTTCCCTCATGCGGCAGGAACGCGGTGGAGGAGCCGGTCGTGTCCTTCTGATAGGTACCGAGCACGGTCCAGCTCGTGTTGTTGGTCGGCCGCCAGGTTAGCGACGGCGCCAGCACGAGGCGGTCGTCCGGAACGTAGTCGGTTTGCGTGCCGCTGTCGCGGAACACGCCGATGAACCGATACAGCCACTCGCCATCCTTGGTCAGCTTGCCGGTCGAGTCGAGTTGCACCTGCTTGCGGTTGAAGCTGCCATACTGCACGCCGATCTCGTTGAATGCCTCCGCCTGCGGACGCTTCGAGACCAGGTTCAAGAGACCTGCCGTCGATGTGTCGCCATACAGCACCGATGCCGGACCGCGCAGCACCTCGATGCGTTCCAGCGTGAAAGGATCGGGCCGCCATTCGTTGAACTGCCACGTGTTCACCACGCGCGTGCCGTCGAGATAGATGTTGGGATCCTGGCCACGAATGCGCGGATAATCGCCGCGCGAATCGGGACCATAAGCGTCGGCGAAGACGCCGGGCACATAGCGCAATGATTCCTGCACGGTGAGCGCGCCCTGGTCGGTGATACGGTCGGCGGTGACCACCGTGATCGATTGCGGGGTTTCACGCAGCGGCGTGTCGGTCTTGGTGCCGGTGCCGCTCTGGCCCGCGAGATAACCGCGCACCGGGCCGGTCGCGGTCTCGGCGCCCGCGCCTGCGGCCGCCGCGGCATCGGGCGTTGTCTGTGCGCGCTGAGCTGCGCGACGGCTCGCCGCCGACGCGGCTTGCCGTCTGGGCGCGGGGCGCGACCGCGCGGCCGGCGGACGTGAGGGCTGGTCGACGACGACTGCCGGTAATTCCCGTGAGGACGATTGCGCTTCCGCCGGCGTCACATCGATCATCGCGGCAAACATCGGCAGCGCGGCGCCGAGCCATCCCGCGGTCTTCAAGCATGCATTCATTTCCAGTCCTCATCGCTTCGCGCGGGACCAGTAACAAGCGCGACCACTGCAATGAAGTGCGCGAAGGATACAGCGGCGCATCAAACACGCGTTTAGAATTAGTATTTGTCCAAACAGATGACTCGCAGCCGCCGGAAAAATTTTTTGAATTAGTATTGGTCTAATCAAATGACGTTATGCGAGAACACAGCGAGCCCTGCAACCGCTGACGACCGTCACGCCGGCGTGCGCTTGTATCCACACGCGACAGCCTCCACATCACTGCGAGCGAAGCGCCGGATCGGATGGTTCAGGCCGCCACGCGATGGGGGTCGCCTCCGACGGCCAATATCTGATCGGTCTCAGCCGGCGCATCACCAACGACGACGGATCGTTCGGCGGGGTCGTCGCCGGCAGCATGCGCGTGAGCTATTTTCACAGGTGCAAAACGCCATGATCCGTCTTGCTTTCATCCTCGCCCTGCTCTTCACCGCGCCTTGGGAAGAAGCCGAGATCGTTGACGTGAAAGATCGGGGAGCGGTCGATCTCAAGCCTTTCAACTGTCTGGACACCACCCGGAGCAGCGTCATCAGCCGGGTCTGCTACGACGCCGACGACCGGCGTATGCTCGTCCAGCGCTACGCAGCCTACCACCAATATTGCGATGTGCCGAAGGACACGCTCGATGCGTTCCTGAACGCACCTTCGATGGGCCAGTACTTCAACGCCAACATCAAGGGGGCCGGCCGCAACGAGAGCGGCCCGTACGACTGCCGGACACATAAAGTCTCGTCCTATCAGTGACATCAGACCTGCCGTTACCGCACGGATCCCTGTTCGCGATCTCGTTATTTGACACTTCTTCTAATTTTGTCAAAATCGTCAAATGGGCCCGCGTACACGTATTCTCGATGCCGCGATGCTGGTGTTCCGCCGGCACGGTTTCCGGCGCTCGTCGATCGAGCAGGCGGCGGAGGCCGCTGGCCTGACGCGGCAGGCGCTCTACCATCATTTCAAGTCCAAGGAAGCGCTGTTTCGCGCCGTCATCGAGCGGCTGCACGAGGACGCGCTCGCCGCCGAGATCGCGGCAGCCGGCGCCGCCGAGAAGCAAGGCTGCAGCCTTGCCGATATTCTGGTCGCGTCGGTCAGCGCCAAGCTCGGGCAGTTGGCCGCTTCGCTCGACGGCTCGCCCCATGTCGAGGAACTGTTCTCCGAACATCTGCTGCAGGCGCGCGACCTCTACCAGAAATACACCACGTTGTATGCGGAGCAGCTTGCCGCGACGATCGCGCGCGTCTGCCGCAAGCAGGGCCTGACGCTGAGCGCCGGCATGACGCCGCGCGACCTTGCGCGTTGTGTCGAGATGGCGGTCAACGGCACCAAGTCCGCCTACCCCGCGATGCAGCCGGCCGATGCTTTCCTGAAGGATTTGGAAATCATGCTGCGCACGCTGATTGCGGGCGCTGTGCGCCCGGCATCGAAGCCACGCGCAGCCACGCTGAAGCCCGCGAAGAAAGCAGTCCCTCGATCCACCGCCCGCAAACCTGGAGATCGCAGATGAGCACGATGACGATCAACGGCAAGCTCGCTCCCCTCCCCGACGATCCCGATGCGCTGCTGGTCGACGTCGTGCGCGACGCGCTCGATCTCACCGGCACCAAGCTCGTGTGCGAGGCCGGCGTCTGCGGCGCCTGCACGGTGCTGGTCAATGGCGAGCCCGCCGTGAGCTGCCTGATGCCGGCTCGATCAGCCGCAGCCAAGAGCATCACGACGGTCGAAGGCATCGGCGCCAAGGCGCTGCACCCGGTGCAGAAGGCCTTCATGGCGCACGACGCCCTGCAATGCGGCTTCTGCACGCCAGGCTTCATCGTCGAGGCCGCGGCGTTTCACGATTCCTGGCGCGCAGCAAAGGGGGCATCCGTGCCATCGCGCGAGGAAATCGGCGCGGCGCTGTCGGGCCATCTCTGCCGCTGCGGCGCCTACGACGGCATCTTCCGTGCGGTGGCGGATGCCTGCGCCGGCCGCTTCGACGGCAACGATATCCTGCCGCCGCGCATGGAAGCCCGCGACAAGGTGACGGGATCGGCGAAGTATACCGTCGACATCCATCATGACGGCCAGCTCGAAGGCGTGATCCTGCGCTCGCCGTTCGCGCATGCGCGCATCAGCGAACTCGATCTGGCGCCGGCGCGCGCGATGCCGGGCGTGAGCGCGGCAATCTCGCTGCTCGGCGACGACCGCATCGTTCGCTATGTCGGCGAACCGATCGCCGCCATTGCGGCGAAGGACCGCAAGACTGCGCGCGCCGCGATCGCCGCCATCAAACTCGGCAGCGAGCGCCTGCCGTCGGCGATCGGGCTCGACGAGGCGCGCAGGGCCGATGCGCCGGTGGTGTTCGAAAAATCCGCGCGAAAAAAGGCCGGCAACGTCTCCGAAGGCGGCGGTGCGCCGGCCGCCTGGAAAGGCAATGTCCGCGGCCCGTCGGCGGCGTTCTCCAAGAAGCCGAAAAAAGTGCGGAGCTGGGTCGACGGCGCGCGCGCAGCGAATAATCCGCTGCTGGTCGAGGGCACCTTCCGCACCGGCACGCAACAGCATGCGTGCCTCGAGCCGCATGCCGCGGTGGCGCGTTTCGACGGCGACCGGCTGACCGTGCATGTTTCGACGCAGTCGGTGTTTCATCTGATGGAGCTGATCGCCAAGCGCTACAAGCTCGGCCACGACAAGGTGCGCGTGATCGCCGATCATGTCGGCGGCGGTTTTGGTTCGAAGGCCGCGCTTGGCGTGGAAACGACCACCGCGATCGAACTGGCGCGCGAAGCGAAGGCGCCGGTCAGAATAGCCTACGACCGGCACGAGGAGCTTTCGGTGACCGGCTATCGGCCGGCGACGGAAATGAAAATTGCGTTGCTGCCGTCCGAGCAAGGCGAATTGAAAGCACTGTCGCTAACCGCTTATGCCGACACGGGAGCCGCGACCAATTCGACCATCGCGGCGCTTGCCCGCCTGATCTATCCCGCGGAAGGCAAGGAACTGGCCGATTTCGACGTCATCAGCAATTTGCCGGCCGGTGCTCCCTTCCGCGGGCCCGGCGGGCCGCCGATGGCCTTTGCGCTGGAACAGGCGATCGACGAAGCGGCGCTGCGCATGAACGTCGATCCGATCGCGCTGCGCAAGCGCTGGGATCCCGATCCCAACCGACAACGGCTTTACGATTGGGCGACAAACCTGGAGGTCTGGCGCAACCGCAAACCAATCGCCGCGCAGAGCGGCCGTTATCGCCGCGGCGTCGGCGTCGCCACCGGCTACTGGCTCTATCTGTGGCAGCCCGGCTCGAAGGTCGAAGTCGCTGTGAAGGGCGGACGCCTGATCGCGAGCACCGCGACGCAGGATATCGGCACCGGGACCCGCACCGTAATCGCCAATACGGTCGCGCGCGAATTCGGCCTGGAGCCGCATGAGATCGAGGTCAGGATCGGCGATTCGAAACTGCCGGAAGGACCCGGCTCGGGCGGCAGCCGGGTCACGGCTTCGATGATCCCGCCGATGCTGCTGGCGATCGAGCAGTTGAAAGCCGCGATCCAGCAAAATGCAAAACGGCAACCGGTCCCCGGCTCCAACGCGCCATGGCGCGAAATGCTCGCGGCCTCGCCCGACCTCTCCGCTTCCAGCGTGCGGCCGGAAGACTCCAGGCAGACGGCGCCGGGAATCGAATCGCCGCTCAAGCAAGTCGGCTTCCTGGGCTGGATCTTCGGCTGGATGATGCGACGCTTCTCCAACCTTGCGATCGGCGCCGGCGTGCCGAGTTCGGTGCAGGTCATCGAAGTCGAAGTCGACACCTGGCTCGGCCATGTGCGCGTCCTCAACGTTCATACCGGCATTGCGGTCGGCAAAATCGCAGCGCCCGCGCTGGCGCACAGCCAGGCGGCCGGCGCCGTCATTCAGGGCATCGGCTACGCGCTCTACGAAGCGCGCGAAGTCGATGCCCGCACCGGCGATGTGCTCAGCGGCGGCATGGAGGACTATCGCATTCCCGGTATCGCGGACACGCCAATGATCGACGTGCATTTCGACGAGGGCGGCTTCGACCACGTGCTCGGCGGCAGCGTCGGCATCGGCGAAGTCGCAACCGTGCCGACCTCGCCCGCGGTCGCCAACGCCATTTGCAACGCCACCGGCGTTCGGCTGACCGAACTGCCGATCCGTCCGGACCGTCTCGTCGCCGCGCTCAAAGGGAGGGCCGCCGCATGACACCATCAGCCATGACCGCCACAGCAGGCGAATTCCGCGCCGCCGGCACCGACCTCAGCGAGAGGCGACGGAGCGGCGTCTCGACGGGACCGCTGGTCGATATATCAGCCGCACCCGACACGATCGGGATGCATTGGGGCGATGACGGCAGTTTGCGCATCGGCGCCTTCACCACCATTGCGGTCATCGCCGCAGATGCGCGCGTCGCCGAGGCGTATCCCGGCATTGCGGCGTCGGCACAAGGTTTGGCGACGCCGCAGATCCGCCACCTCGCCACCCTCGGCGGCAATCTCGCGCAACGTTCGCGCTGCTGGTACTACCGTAATCCGCATATCGCCTGCCTGAAGAAAGGCGGATCGGATTGTCCGGCACGATCGGGCAATCATCTCTATCACTCAGCGTTCGACCTCGGCCCCTGCGTGGCGCCGCATCCCTCGACCATGGCCGCCGCGCTGCTTGCCTATGAAGCGAAGATAACCACCGACCGCAGGAGTTCGCTGACGATCGGCGATCTCCTCGGCGACGGCTCCAACGGCACCGCCGATAACGCGCTGCAGCCGGGCGAGATGATCAAGAGCGTCACACTTGCTTCACCGCTGGAAGGCGAGCGCGCGCTCTACAAGCGCGCGATCAGCCGCACCCATGCCGAGTGGCCGCTGGTCGAAGTCTGCGCGCGTGTCGTGATCAAGGACGATGCCTTCCAGTTCACGCGCCTCACCGCCGGCGGCATCGCACCGGTGCCGCTTCGCCTTGCGGCCGTGGAAGCCGCACTGCAGGGGAAGCGCGCCAATGTCGCAACGATTGCCGTTGCCGCCAAACAAGCGACATCAGGTGCAAAACCGTTGCCGATGACGGGGTACAAACTCGATCTGCTGAAGGGCGTCGTGCAGGATCTGCTGGAGCGGCTGGCTGGATAACTTGGGCGTGCATTCACTTGCGGCGGATTGAGGAGCCTCAGGCATTGATGTCTGTATAGCCGCCGGAGGATTCGTGCGGAGTTGAATAGCCCGCATACCGCTGCATGATGGCCGTCTGTCGTTCCGCCATCATGGCTTCGAAGGCAGCGTCCAACTGCGCGCGGGTATAGTCTGTCGAGGTCGTCTCACGTGGCTTCCATTCGGACTGCGTGATCGCCGTGGATGCCTTCTCGACCGTGCCGCCGACGGCTTTCGCGAAATGCTCCGCACGCCATTGCGCCAGATCGGGGCCGCCGATCAGGCCGGGAGGGTCTTGCCAGTCTCCGACCTTTCCCGCCGCATCGTTCGTCATCGCCGAAGAACCAGCGTTATAAAGGGTCGCAACGACCTTGCCGTTGACCTTGACGGTCGCATAGATATTTTGCGGCGCATTGTCGGGAACGTCAGTGACGGCGGCTGAGTTAGCGGCTTGCATCCTTAACCAATTCGACGCCATCCGGTCGCGAAGCTCGGGGATGTCCCTGATCGAGATGATCTTCAGTCCCGAGATGTCGAGTGCCTTGACGGCCGAAACTGGAATTCCCGGCTTCGCATTTGCTGCTGTCGCGCCTGCATCTGCGCCAGCCGCCGGCAACGCATCTGCCGGCGTCAATGTCGTCTTCGACGGATACGCTTGGGTGGGACGCAAATAGCTTCCGGCATTGGCCATACTCGTAATCATGGATACACCCTTCCTCGGCAATTTCAGGGTGAAGCAATCACCATGCCAACGCGGAAATGATTGATAAGGCTGGTGTCCTCTCTCTCGAAAAGGGCCGCGCGCCGGAAAATCTTGCCGACAGCGGCAGGAATTTCCACACGTGACGGATAGACGAAAGGCTGATGTCGATATGATTGTGGCCGGCGGATTACGCCTTTGGCCGATCCGCCCAACGAAGCCGAGATCGTTCTAGTGATCCTCGAACTCGTCTTCCTCGTTGACCTTGCTGTTGCCCCTGAACCAGCGTGACACCGACTTTTTGGCTCCGACCGATCCCGTCGAATAAGGATCGCGTGACGCATAGGGATTGCGCTGCCCGGCGCGCGCGGCAACCTGGTCACCCGGCACCGCGGCGGGTTGACAGATCGTGCGGCGCGAGGCGCGGCGCATCAGGTCGACGTGGATGTGATCCTCGTGGTGGGAGTTGGAGCCCGGTGCCAGCACGGTGTTGAACTGCTGACAGGCGGCCCCCTGCACGTCGCGCAGAAAGCCCTGCTCTTCCGGCATGCCGCGCCAGCCACCCTTCACCGTGATGCGGCGGCCGTCGGCGAGCGTGAAGGCTGCGATGTCGAGCGCGTTGCCGAAGGCGTGCTCGGAAATATGCGCGTGCCGATTGCCGTTCATGCCGCGGCAGGAATAGGCGGAGATCTGCTTGATCTCGACGACACGCACGCCGAACCAGCGCATCGCCGCCGGCTGCACGGAATCGGTGAGCCAGCGGTCGAGCGCCGAGACGATCGGGCACGCCAGCGTCGCCGCGGGCTTCATCGAGACCTGCCCGAAGGCCCCGACGGAATTGCCCTGCGCGGGCCCGAGCCGCGGCGCAGCCGGCGTTGCCGGCGGAGGCGAATAGGATGGCTGCGGATACGGCGCAGGAGAAGGCGCCGTGTAACGGTCGCGCGGCGGATAGCCGCCGTCGCGCGATGCCGGCATGCCTTGGGGCGGCAGGTCGATGTCATCCTCTTGCGTGGCGACACCAGGCGCGGACAGCGAGATCGGGCCGTTCGACGGCGCGGCATAGGTCGGCTGGCGCGGCGCCGGATCAGGATAGGTTCGCGGATAGTTTCCTGAATGGTTTCCTTGATAGCTTCCCTGATTATTTCCCTGATAATTTCCCTGGGGCGGAGCCGCCGCCGGCGCGCGCGTGATTGGCCAGCGCGGCTGATTGCCGATATTGCCGGGCGGCCGCAGGCTTTCATCGGCAAAGCCGAAGCTGGTGATGTTTTCGCCGAGCGCCGCCACCTTCAGCGGATATTCCGCGCCGCACACGCCGGGACCGGAAATCGGATCGATCCGGACCAGTTCCGGGCTCTCCTTGACCGCGCCGGACTTCAGGCAAGCGACTTCGGCCTCGGCACGCCACGGTTCGCGTTCGGCGGACTGAAAAAATCCGCGGCCACAACCCGCTAGCGAGACGAGGACGAAGGAGCCGACGAGATACAAACGAACTCCGTGCGTCATCCCCCGCACGTTCAACGAATTTATTTAAAGACTCTTCAACATGTTGATTTTACGAATTTTTTACCATGTTTTCGGGGGCTGCCGCCTGTTTAGAGCCCATGGATGGACAGCAACGCTGACTTTTTGGGCCGGGAACGGTTTGCTAGCCTTAAGTGTTATGTGCGGGCACGACGTGAACCCAGGGAGTACTCCCAATGGATTTCGCAAGTCCTCTCGTCACCAGACTTAGCGTTGTAACCGCGTATGTTGCACTCGCTTTCGTCGGGGCGATTGTACTCGGCGTGTTCTAAACTTCCGTCCAGCGATGGACCTGAGCGCCCGGTGGCCGTGTCACCGGGCGTTTTCGTGACCGGTTAGGATCTTGGGTCAGCGGACATCTGCCGCGACGTCACCAGGCCGTCGGCGCGGCGCGTGATTCGGCTCCAGTTGTTGCCGGAGCAGTAGAAGCGGCCGAGCGCGCAGGCTTCGATGCGAAGCGTGTTGATCCCCTTCATCGACATCGTGCCGTAATACGTCTCGCCAGAGTCCTGGCTGTAGACGCCGCCGGTCCATTGCCTTTCCGTCTTCGGCTTCATGTTGATCAGGATCGCTTCGCCGGTGTTGACGGAATAACCGCACAGATTGGCGCCGCATTCCTCGACGCGAACGTTGCCCTTGTTCTCCAC
>NZ_JADPJL010000026.1 GCF_023073415.1 Bradyrhizobium sp. 190
GCCCAGGTTCAGCACGGAGGTGCGGTTGAACACGGTCGGATCATCGAGGCCGATGGTGGCCGACACGCCGTTACCGAACTGCGCAGTGTACTGGATGTTATTGACGCCGGTGACGTAGTCCGGGCCACCCATCAAGAACGAGTTGTTGTTGCCCGGATAACCGTTCCAGGGCGTCGCGTAGGCCGAAGCCGACTTACCGAAGGTGAAACCTGCGAACTGGATGAACACCATTTCAACTGCGACATAGCCGCCGCCCGCGACGTTGAGCGCGTTAGAAGCGCCGGCCGGGAACGCGGCCAAGTCACTCGGGTTGCTGCTTCCGAAGTTGTTGAACTGGAAGTCGCCCTGACCGAAGGTGCGGACAACGCCGTATTCAGTGGCGGTGCGGGTATCAACCGTGATCGCCATACGAGAACGAGAGTTGAAATTATCGCGGAAGCGATTTCCCTGGCCATTGGTCCCCGACCAGAACGGCCCACCGTAGATGCCGCCGTTGAACGTGGTGTCGATACGAACGTAACCACCCAGCTTGATGCAGGTGTCGGTGCCCGGGATATAGAAGAAACCCGCACCATACAGGGAGCAAATCCTCACGTACTCGACCGCTTTGGCCTTTACGGGAAGGTCAGCCGCCTGCGCTCCACTCATAGCGAGAAGACCCGCCGCTGAGCAGAGCATAAAGCCCTTAACCATCTTCATGTTAAACCTCCAAGTTGCTCTGTAGGGAAGGTTCCGGATCCGCTGGGTGCATGACACCCTAAGGTTGGTTCCCTTAATCCCCTGAAACCCGCTTAGTCGCTTCGCGCCTTCGGACACTCCCGCATGAACGCGAGGGACTTAAGCGAACCACCTAAAACGGGACGACCTCGGGATGCCCCCCCTCCGTCGCTCGATCACAATTACCGAGGACTCCTGCACACGCAACAAAGGAACCGCTTCGAACGGCGTGGCCCCACCCCTTTTCCCAAGGGTGTTGCACAAATAACACGCGTTTGTGATCGAAGTTTCCCTGCAAGCTATTGCTTCTACTGAATAATTTTGAATAGGCCCAGTTGACACCCGATGACTGTTGTGGGCACCGCAACAAGCGGCTCGCTGCCCGCCAGCACGCCCCTCTCGCATCGAATCGAAGGCGGGTCCGCCGAATCCGCAGCGGGCGATTCCGCGCCTATTATAGAGACAACGGATGAGGCTCATCGCATGCGGGCGCAGGCAGCAAAGGGTGCCCGGACCGTCGACGGGCGCCCAACCAGGGCCAAAACCGGCGAAAGATGATGGAAGCCGGGCATTTCTCGGGCTTGAAATGCATCTATGGGGTACGACACATCCCGCTGCTCGCGGGCAGCGACCTAGAACCGTGATTTGCGTGGAACTGAATCGGTCCGCCGCGGCATCGAATCAATTTCCCGCGATTTCGACGCGGTGCGTGCGGCAACACACGGCGAAAACTCCCGAAGGGATCAGGTCTAGTGTCGCGCACGCCGTGCCGATTGCTGAGTCGTCTGCGTGTCATCGAGACCACAGAGCCCGGAAAGATGCGCCTAAACGCGCGACACGGGATATCGGCCACTCGTGAAGAATGCGCGCGAAGCGTACAGCGCCTCTAAATGGCCTCGGCGTAATCTGAATCTGCCGCTTGCGGCGGGCCCTCGCGTCAGGCATATCCGCGCTGATGGAGCTGTGGCCGAGTGGCTGAAGGCGGCGGTTTGCTAAACCGTTATAGGGTTGTAAAGCCCTATCGAGGGTTCGAATCCCTCCGGCTCCGCCATCCCCCTCAAACGATCTTGTACCTCAACGTGATCCCACGTCGCCAGACGTGAAAGAAGACCTTGCAACACAGGGATTCTATTTTGGCACAAACTGCACTAGCCAATCGCTACGGTTGTGTTTATATAAATATGCTCGCCTGCCGGTTCCCAGCCCCCTTCAGATTATCGGCGGAGCGGGCGGTCCCGGCGCAGCCCACATAAATCTGCGTCGGGGCCCGAACATTTGCTCTCGCCAGGCGCGTGGAGAAAAATAGAACACAGCAACGGCCGCCAGCCCGGCAAGCAGCACGACAGCGGGCTAGTTCGAACTTTCTCCCTCCCTCCGCCATCCCTCTTCTGTCCATCCCGCAGACAAGTTCAATGCCGCGCCGCCACCCGTGCCGAATTAAAGGGCCCCGATTGCGAGATGTGGATTGTTCCCAACCCCTGGTACGGTCCCTGCAACATGCCGACCCATAACGACATCCCCTACTACGACACCGAGGTCGTTGAATGCGTCAAGCGGGGTGGTCCTGGACGAAAAGCAGGACTTGCCTCGAACGCGAGATAGTTCGAGCGAGGGTTGAATCTTCGGGGCGGCCCCTTGCTTCTTTGCCATACCATTGCGCCATTTGCGGCGATGCTGGATCGTCTCTTGCGGCTGGGAGAGCATCCGATCGGCATCGCTTCCGCAACATGCAGTGGAGCGCAGCATGAAGAAGCAAGAACTCGAAGCGATCCTTGGCGATGGCGAGAACACGCCTGATCTCGGTCCGATCGAAGACCACCTTCATGCCGTCGCGACGGAGCCGAAGCTGCCGGACCTCGCCGTCGGAATTTGCACACTGAGAATCGAGGAAGCCGCGCCGAAATTGCGCGCCGTTCTGCTGCGGGCTGCGGATGGCAAGGAATTGTCGGACGATGAAAGCCTGCTGCTGTTCCGCGGGCTTCATATCCTCGGCGGTGCGCGCGACCGAGAAGCCTGCCAGCCGCTCCTGCGCCTGCTGCGCCGGCCGTTCGATGAGGTCAACGCTCTGCTCGGCGATACCGTCATTGAAAGCCTGGCCAACATTGTCACCGGCGTGTTCGATGACGATAGCGACGCCCTGTTCGCCTTGATCGCCGATAGCTCGATCGACGGATTCATCCGTGAAGCATTGTTCGGCGCGGCGACTTTCCTGGCATGGGAGGGCCGCATCGAGCGCGATCGGTACCGGGGATTTCTTGTTCGGTTCTATGAAGAGCGGCCGGCCGAGGATGGCGATCAGGCCTGGGCGGGCTGGCTGCAAGCGATCGCCCTGCTCGGTCTGCGCGACCTGGTGCCGCTTGTCGACAATGCCTTTCGTGAAGACCGCATACCCGTGGAATGGATTGATCGTCCTCAGTTCGAGGAGGACCTTGCCATAGCCGAATACGCGCCCGACGACATCGATCGGTTCACGCAAGGTAACCTCGGTTACATCGAGGACGTGCTCGTGTCGCTGAGTTGGACACGCGACACCGAAGACGTCTTCGACGAGGACGGCGAAGAAGCCCCGTGGACCGATTTTGTCCCAAACGAGCCGGTCAGGAATCCCTGGCGCCACGTCGGGCGTAACGATCCGTGCCCGTGCGGGAGCGGCAAGAAAGCGAAGAAATGCTGCCTTGCCAATGGCGAGCCGCCGGCGTGACGCCGGCCGCCCGAAGTCTCAATGCGCGGTCATCCAGGCGCGGGCTTCGCGCTGTGCGGTGGCGATTTCCGCATCCGACATCATCGCGGCGACCTCGCGGCGCATGGAGATGGCATCCGCGCGTCCCTTCAGGGCTGCAAGATTGAACCATTTGTGGGCCGCGACGAGATTCACCACGCCGGAACGGCCACTCGCCCAGTACAGGCCGCGCTCGAACAGCACGTCCGGGATCGCCGTCGCCTCCACCGCAATGGCCGCGTCGAGATCAATCTGCCCCTGAAACATCCGTAACTCCCCTTTTTATCGTTGCCGCCCTCCCCCGAGCGCGGCCCCTGTCCACTTGTCAAACTTCCCGTTATCCCAACGCCGTTTTCCGGTCTGTTGTTGGGATGATCATGACCGATCAAATTTGAAGGGCAGTTTAAGGTTCGCGATGAACGGGATGTAAACGCGCGCATCGTGCTGTCGAACACGAAATCGCAGAAATGCCTGCGGCACAGCGAGAAGTTACCAATCGTGAAGTTCGGTTTACCCTGCGGTTTGGCGGAACGATAACCATTGCTGCAAGGTCGGTGTCATCATCATTCGTCACCGGACAGGCCGCAACACGCCGCGCAATGGACGGGTTCCAGCAGATGATCGGGCGTCGAGCAGCTTAGCGACCATTCGGGCGCTCACAGCGTACCGGATACCGAATTCGCGAGCGATGACGCGCCTGGAGCAACCGGCGGACGCCAAACAACCGGTGCCTGCGAACGATCAATATGAATTGGGGAAGACTTCAGCGCCGGACGCCGGATGCGTGGGCTATCGGAGCGCTCCAGCGAAAGCGGGCGTTCCGGGGAACGGGAGTGTTCCAGGGAACGGAGACGTTCCGGGGAACGAGGGCGTCGGCGAACACGTCAGGACCAGATTTCATGCCGGGCTTTGGCCCCGGTGAAATTGCGGGTTGTTAAGGATACCCACACCGAACGAAGAAAAACTTGTTTCTTCTGCCGGACCGGTTTTGAAAGAGCGGGCTTCTTTTGAAAGAACGCTCTTCCGAAATACGATCCAGCCGTTGACCTGATGTCTCGCCGACACCCTCTTTCGTCGACCAGAGCCTTTAGATTTTTATCCGGGGCTCGTGTGACGTGCCGGCATCAAGCCGCCGGCAATCTTGGAGAAGCGAAGTTACTTCTTCTTCTTGGCGACCTTGCGGGTCTTCTTCGCAGTCTTCTTCACTGCGCTCTTCGCCTTCTTTGCCTTCTTAGCTTTCTTGGCCATGTTGCCCTCCTAATGTAAGTGAGATGGCTTAATCGCTGCGTGCACTCGGGAATCGAGATGCACTACATCCCGAATACACCAACGCATTCAAAAAAACAGCGTCCCGCTTAAGGAAGTGTTGACGCAGCAATGTGAGAGCGCGCGAAGCGCCGATGTCGACGACGTCGCAACATGCTCGCGCCTCAATGCAAAAAGTGCCGCGATGACGACCGTCGACGTTCGTCAATATTGCAGGAATCGCTTTTACTGCAGCGTTTTTTTGAATTCACGATCATAATGATCGATGAACATCAGTGTCGTAGCGACTCAATGATTCCGTGAAAAAGCCGTGCGCACGGACTCTGAGTCGCGAGGTTTGGCAATAAAAAAATTTTCACGGTCACAGCGTTGGACTGTCGCCGACGCTCGCCAAAACCGAATTTTCCGGACGAATCGCGACCACCGATTCGGACGCGCGCTCGCGGTCGCCATGGCGAATTTTCGATCGCGATGGATGATCGATGCGTGCACGCGCGCATCGATCGCGACGTCGCGGACGTTGCGAACGTCCCATTACGGGACGCTTCAGATGCCGAGTTTCGTCTTCAAGAGGTCGTTGACCGCCTGCGGATTGGCCTTGCCGCCGGACTGCTTCATCACCTGGCCGACGAACCAGCCGGCGAGTTGCGGCTTGGCTTTCGCCTGCGCGACCTTGTCCGGATTGGCGGCGATGATGTCGTCGACGACCTTCTCGATCGCGCCCAAATCCGTGACCTGCTTCATGCCGCGCGCTTCGACCAGCTCGCGCGGATCGCCGCCTTCCGTCCAGACGATCTCGAACAGGTCTTTTGCGATCTTGCCGGAGATCGTGCCCTCGCCGATCAGGTCGACGATCGCAGCGAGCTGCGCCGCCGACACCGGCGAGCCCGTGATATCGCGGCCTTCCTTGTTGAGACGCCCGAACAGCTCGTTGATCACCCAATTGGCCGCGAGCTTGCCGTCGCGCGCCTTGTCGGCAAGGCCGGCGAGCACGGTTTCGTAGAACACCGCGCTCTCGCGCTCGGCCACCAGAACGCCGGCATCGTAGGGCGACAGACCGAGGCTCTCGATGAAGCGCGCCTTCTTCTGGTCCGGCAGTTCCGGCAGCTTCGACCTGAGTTCATCGACGTAGCCTTGCGTGAACTCGAGCGGCAGCAGGTCCGGATCCGGGAAATAGCGATAGTCATGCGCTTCTTCCTTGGAGCGCATCGAGCGCGTCTCGCCCTTGTTCGGGTCAAACAGCCGCGTTTCCTGGTCGATCGTGCCGCCATCCTCGATGATCTCGATCTGGCGCCGCGCCTCGTACTCGATCGCCTGGCCGATGAAGGTTATCGAGTTCATGTTCTTGATTTCGCAACGCGTGCCGAGCGGTCCGCCGGGCTTGCGCACGGAAACGTTAACGTCGGCGCGCAACGAGCCCTTCTCCATGTCGCCGTCGCAAGTGCCGAGATAGCGCAGGATCGACCGCAGCTTTGTCACGTAGGCCTTGGCCTGCTCGGCATCGCGGATGTCCGGTTTTGACACGATTTCCATCAGCGCCACGCCGCACCGGTTGAGGTCGACATAGGACATGGTCGGGCTCTGGTCGTGCAGCAATTTGCCGGCGTCCTGTTCCAGATGCAGCCGCTCGATCCCAATCGTCGCGGTCTTGCCGCCGTCCAGTTCGACCTCGACCTCGCCCTCACCCACGATCGGGGACTTGTACTGGCTGATCTGGTAGCCCTGCGGCGAGTCCGGATAGAAATAGTTCTTGCGGTCGAACACCGAGCGCAGATTGATCTGCGCATTGAGGCCTAAACCGGTCGTGACAGCCTGGCGGACGCATTCCTCGTTGATGACCGGCAGCATGCCCGGCATCGCGGCATCGACCAGCGAGACATGGCTGTTCGGCTCGCCGCCGAATTCGGTCGAGGCGCCGGAGAACAGCTTTGAGTTCGAGGTGACCTGGGCGTGGATCTCCATACCGATCACGACTTCCCAGTCGCCGGTCTGGCCCTTGATCAGTTTTCCCGGTTTGACTGACACGTTCATGCTTTTCCACTCCCGAGCAGCGCAGACACGATCCGCTCCCATTCGGCTTCCAGAGAATCCTTCGCCACCGGCTGGCCAGCCTGGCGGTACCAGTAGCCGGCATTGCCGAGATCGCCTTCCACCCGGTGCAGATACGCATGCACCCAGGCCGCATCAGCGTCACTCTCGTCCTGCACGATCTTGTGCGCACGATCCCAGTCGCCCTTGGCGGCCCACCACAATGCAGTCAACGGTAGTTCCAGGCTAGGTGCTGGCGCAGCGTCCGCGAGAGTGGCGCGGAAATCCGCCATCGTTACCACCACCTCTGTGGCGTGAAGCGGCCGGCCGCCTGCTCCACGACTTCGCCGAGCGAGAATAGCGTCTCTTCGTCGAACGGACGGCCGATCAGTTGCAGCCCAAGCGGCAAGCCCTGCGCATCCTTGCCGGCCGGCACGGCGATGCCCGGCAGTCCCGCCATGTTCACCGTCACCGTAAAGATGTCGTTGAGATACATCTCGACCGGATCGGCGCCGCCCTTCTCGCCGACGCCGAACGCCGCCGACGGCGTCGCCGGGGTCAGGATCGCGCTGACGCCCTTGGCGAAGCAATCCTCAAAATCCTTCTTGATCAGGGTGCGGACTTTTTGCGCGCGCAAATAATAGGCGTCGTAATAGCCGGCGGAGAGCACATAGGTGCCGATCATGACGCGCCGGCGCACTTCGTCGCCAAAGCCTTCGGCGCGGGTGTTCTGATACAATTCGCCGATCGAGCGGCCGGGCACGCGCAGGCCGTACCGCACGCCGTCGTAACGCGCGAGATTGGACGAGGCTTCGGCAGGCGCTACGATGTAATAGGCCGGCAGCGCGTATTTGGTGTGCGGCAGCGACACCTCGACCAGTTCGGCTCCGGCTGCCTTCAACCACGCCGCGCCCTCGGTCCAGAGCTTCTCGATTTCCGCCGGCATGCCGTCGAGGCGATACTCCTTGGGAATGCCGATCTTCATGCCCTTGACGGATTTTCCGATCGCGGCCTCGTAGTCCGGCACCGTGCGATCGACCGAGGTGGTGTCCTTGGGATCGTGGCCGGCCATCGAGCGCATCAGGATCGCGGAATCACGCACTGTGCGCGCGATCGGCCCTGCCTGGTCGAGCGAGGACGCAAACGCCACGATGCCCCAGCGCGAGCAGCGGCCATAAGTTGGCTTGACGCCGACCGTCGCGGTGAAGGCCGCCGGCTGGCGGATCGAACCGCCGGTATCGGTTGCTGTCGCGCCCATGCAGAGCAGCGCCGCCACGGCGGATGCCGATCCGCCGGACGAGCCGCCCGGCACCAGCGTGGTGTTGGAACCTTCGCGCCGCCACGGATTGACCACCGGGCCGAAGCACGAGGTCTCGTTCGACGAGCCCATCGCGAACTCGTCGTTGTTGAGCTTGCCGAGCATCACGGCGCCATCGCGCCAGAGCTGCGAGGTCACGGTGGATTCGTAGGGCGGCACGAAATTGCCGAGGATTTTTGAGCACGCGGTGGTGCGCACGTCCTTGGTCGCGAACAGATCCTTGATCCCCAGCGGAATGCCGGCCAGCGGACCGCCCTCGCCTTTGATAATCTTCGCGTCGATCGCACGCGCCATGGCGCGAGCCTGGTCCGGCGTCTCCAGGATGAAGGCGTTGAGCGAACGCGCCGCTTCGATTGCGGCGAGATGCGCATCCGTCAGTTCAAGCGAGGTGAAAGACTTGTTCGCGAGGCCGGCCTTGGCCTCCGCGATCGTCATCGATGTCAGGTCAGTCATTTATTGATCGGGCTGCAGAAGAACGGAGAAAGCGTCTTGTCGTTGGCGGGGTCGTTCGGTTTGGGCCGCGTCCTTTCATTGGCCTCGAGCTCGTCGAGGACAGCGTCCATCGCCTTGTCGGGATCGGCGGCCTTGCCCTGCCGCTCCATCGCGTCGAGGTAGTTCATGTAGGCCTGATAGGCCTTTTCATCGTCGCAGAGCAGACACATCGGACTTCCGATCTCATCAGAATCTTTAGTTTGACGCGTTTTTCTTCACGCGAACCGGCACCCACTTCGCTTGAAAACGCTACGGAACCTATTCAACAACCTTCGGCACCAGGAAGAAATGGTTTTGCGTCTCGGGCGCGTTCCTGACGATGTCGTCGGGGATCTCGCCGTCATTGACCAGGTCGGCACGCTTCTTCATTTCCATCGGGGTCACCGAGGTCATCGGTTCGACGCCGTCGACGTTCACCTCCGAAAGCTGCTCCACGAAAGCGAGCATGGCGTTCAGCTCGCCCTGAAGGTGGGGAACCTCGGCCTCGGTAACCGCAATTCGCGCGAGCTGCGCGATGCGGCGGACGGTGGCGGCATCAACAGACATATATATAGGCCTCGAATGGAGAATTCGCATCCGCCGTATAGCAGAGGCCGCTTTTGCGCCGCAACCGCGGGAACAGGCCGAACCGGGCCTTCGGACGCCGAATACCCGTCTTTTGGAGATCAAAAGTCGACCTCCCCCCAACGCACAAGATTTTGAGCGCCAAGCGCCCATTTCCTGCGCAAACGAGCCTAACGAAACCATTTTGCCGCCTTACGTAGTCGCCCTGAACCAGTCGAGGGATGTAGTCGCGGCCAGGACATCGGAGGCCGTGTCATGTCCACCATCGAAAATGACAGCGCCGGATCGGAAAGCTGGGATCCTGCCCTCTGGTCCATCGGGACCGTGCTCGGCGTCGCGATCATCTACCTCGGCTGCTTAACCTGACCAACGGGAGAGAGAGCCATTATGTCCCAGGCTAAAATCCTGCAGGAAAAGGCGGAAATGTTCGAGCGCCGCGCGGAAAGCGCGGCCGATCCGATCTCAAAGCAGCATTACAAGGAGATGGCGGCGCATTACCGGTCGCTGGCGGTTGAGCATCTTGAGGTGCACCGCGACGAACCGGCACACTAGGACCGCACAAAACCCGCTCCAGGCCGCCAGCTAGCCGCTCAACGCACCGAGCCGCGCCAACGCAGCGCCCGCCAGCGAACGGGTCAGCTCAGCCGCCGGCATCTCGCGGCCCATCCGCACCGCCTGCCCGGCCCAGAGATTGGTGAAATCGACCTTGCCGAGCTTTTCGGCCGCCGCCTTCAGCGGCCCGAGCGCGGTGGCGGCGTGGGGGAAAGCCGGGGCATCAGGCGAAATCGGGCCGACCTCGCGCATGACGCGGTTGGCAACGCCGCGCGCGGGACGTCCGGTCATGACATTGGTGATGACGGTGGAATCGTCATGCGCCTGGGCCAGCGCGGTGCGCGCCGCCGCGATCACCTTGGATTCCGGGCAGCGCAGATAGGCGCTGCCGATCTGCACACCGGACGCGCCTAGCGCAAACGCTGCCGCGATGCCGCGCCCGTCGGCGATACCGCCGGCTGCGATCACCGGCACCTTCACCGCATCAACCACCTGCGGCACCAGCGCAAACGTGCCGGGCTGCTGGGCGATATTGTCGGTCAGGAACATGCCGCGGTGGCCGCCCGCCTCGGCGCCTTGCGCGATGATAACATCGGCGCCGTTCTCCTCCAGCCAGATCGCTTCCTTCACGATGGTCGCTGACGACATCACGATGCAGCCCGCCGCCTTGACGCGCTTGACCAGCGCCGGATGCGGCAGGCCGAAATGGAAGCTGACCACTTCGGGCTTCAGTTCTTCCACCACCGCGCACATCGCCTCGTCGAAAGGCGCACGGTTCGCAGCGTTGACGGGCGCTGCGGGATCGAGACCCAATTCCTTGTAATAAGAGCCGAGCCGCACCTTCCATCCGGCCTCGCGCGCGGGATCGGCATCGACCGGCGTGTGGCAGAAGAAGTTCATGTTGACCGGCGCCGAGACGCGCTGGCGGATGATGTTGACCTGCTCGCGCGCTTTCTCGGCCGTGATCATCGCACATGGCAGCGAGCCGAGCGCCCCGCCCTGCGCCGCCGCGATCACGAACTCGGCGTCCATGAAGCCGGCCATCGGCGCCTGCACGATCGGAAATTCGGTCTTGAAGAGGTCGATGATCCGGCGATCTGGCCACATGGTTCTGCTCGCTTGCTTTTGAGGATGGATGCGCTCAGGCGGCGACGGAGTTACGCCGTCCGCCCAATATCTGCTCTGCCTCGGTGACGATCCTGTCAACGATCTCGCCGGCCGGCGGAATATCATGGATCAGTCCGACGGACTCGCCGGCAATGACGGCGGCGATGTCGAAATTGCCGGCCGCTTTTGCTGCCGCATATTCGGCGGCGACCGCTTTGACGTTCTGCAGCAATTCGACCTCGCGTCCGATCCAGCGGCGGGCATGATCGTTGATCAGGCAGCGGCCGGTAAACGGCGCCGGCCAGACATTGTTGCGCGAGAGATCGAAGATGATGCCGCGGACGCTGTTGCCGCTCGATGCGGCGCAGATGCGCCGTTTCGCTTCCTCGGCACCGTCGCATTCCTGGCTGGCATAAAAGCGCGTGCCGAGCAGCACGCCGGAAGCGCCCAGCATCATCATCGCCGCCAGCCCGCGGCCGTCGCCGATGCCGCCGGCCGCCGCGACCGGCACCCGGCCGGCTGCGACATCGACGATCGCCGGCACGATGTCGATCGTGGTGCGTGAGGCGCCATGGCCGCCGGCCTCGGCTCCCTGCGCGATCAGGATGTCGGCGCCTGCATCGAGCGCCTGCCGCGCCATCGCCTCGTCCTGCACCTGGCAGATCAGGAGCGCGCCGGACGATTTGATCCGCGGCGCAAAGGGCTTTGGATCGCCGAACGAAAGCATGATCGCGCGCGCGCCGGCTTCAAGCGCGATGTCCAGCAGCGCCGGCTGTTTCGCAAGGCTCCAGGTAATGAAGCCGATGCCAAAGGGATCGGACACATCAGCAAGCTTGGCTGTTTCCTGCTCTAGCCACGCCTTGTCACCGTAACCGCCGCCGAGAATGCCGAACCCGCCGGCGGCGCTGACTGCCCTGGTGAGGCGCGCGCCGGCAATGACATCCATCGGTGCCGACAGGATCGGATACTGGATGCCCAAACGGGTGGTCAGTGGCGTGGAAATCGACATGTCTATTTCTCTGAGATCTGGACACAGACATTAGGCCGAACTATCATTCTCTAAAAATGAATACTAGAGAATGCAGACATCTCTAAAACGAAACGATGGCACCATGGAGTTGAGCGATCTCCTGACCTTTTCGACGGTTGCACGGCTGGGCGGCATCACGCGCGCCGCTGACGAACTCAACACCGTGCAATCCAACGTCACGCAGCGGGTGAAGGCGCTCGAAGCCGAGATCGGCACCGCGCTGTTCGAGCGGCACAGCCGCGGCATGACGCTGACCGGTGCCGGCCGCCGGCTGCTGCCCTATGCGCAGCGGATGGCCGCGCTGTCGCGTGAGGCGCTGCTCGCTGCGCGCGACGATGGCGAACCGAAGGGACCGCTCGCGATCGGATCGATGGAAACCACGGCCGCCGTTCGCTTGCCCTCGCTGCTCGCCGAATTCCATCGCCGCTTCCCGGCGGTGAGATTGAGCTTGCGGACGTCCACGACGGCCGAGCTGGTGGCGGGTGTGCTCAACGGTACGTTTGACGGCGCATTCGTCGCGGGTCCAATCGAACACGCCGAACTCGACGCGACGGTCGCGTTTCGGGAAGAACTGGTGCTGGTCACGGCGCGGCGATGGCCAAGCCTTGCCGCTTTGCGCGCGGGCACGCCTGAGTCCGGACCGACCGCGCTGGTTTTCCGTACCGGCTGTACCTACCGGCAGCGACTCGAACAGGTCTTCACGGAATTCGGCTGGCCGTCATCCGCCCGTTTCGAACTCGGCACGCTCGACGGCATGGTCGGCTGCGTCGCCGCCGACATGGGCGTGACGCTGCTGCCGCGCGCCGTCGTCGGGCGGAACGACACGGTCAGCATTCACACGCTGAGCCCGGCGCAGTCCAAGGTCGAGACGCTCTTCATTACCTGCCGCACGGCCCATCAATACAGCGCCCTGCAGGGCTTTGCGTCCTGCCTGAGCAGCAATGGCGAGGTTATCGCCGCCTGACATGCCAGCGCCGCAACGCGACGCCGGCCCAGATCGCCTCGACCAGCCCGAACGGCCAGGCGCCCTGCAGAAATCCGTAAGCTGAGCCGAGCGCGCAAGCGCCAGCGAAGGCCAGGATGAACCAGTGGCTGCGATCTTCCAGCGCGTAAGCCACAAGCATCGCGGTTACCGCGAACAGGCCGAACAAACTAAGTAAATCCATCTAATCGGCCTTATCGCGCATTCATTCCGCCGCACGAAACTTGTCTGCCATCTTTCTGCAACAAATCAATTTGCGCTGCACACTTTCGCGGCCTTGCAGCGTTCGATCGCAACGCGGACGCCGGAATTAAAAAAACTTCTAGCTGCTCCACACTACTACGTTAGTATGAGCCGCTAGTTACCAAAAACCATAACGTCAATCTGGGAGGGACTGCGATGCGCATTGCGTTCGTATTGAGCTGTTCTGTTGCCTTGTTGGGTACGGTCGGAACGGCAAGCGCTCAGGACTGGACGAAATCTAAATGGGGGCCGAACGACGAGATCGGCGCCGCCAATTACATGACCCCTGAACTCGTCGTGAAGGCAGCGGGGCTCGTCAAGACCGGCAAGACCTACGCGCTCGGCATTCCCGTCGACACCAAGACCCCCGCCTATCCGCCGCGGGCTTTCAAGATCACCGTCGTGCAACCCGGTCAGGCCGGCATTCCTGGCCTCGGACCGAGCAAGACCACCTATAATGACGACATCATCGAGGGCTGGGTCGGCGTCGGCAGCCAGCTCGACGGTCTCGGCCATATCGGCGTCGAGCACGTCTATTACAACGGCAACAAGCTCGCCGACTTCGCTGATCCCACCGGGCTGAAGAAGCTCGGCGTCGAAAAGATCCCGCCGATGGTGACGCGCGGCGTGCTGCTCGACATGGCCGCGCATTACGGTACCGACGTGGTCAAGGAAGGCACCGCCTTCAACACCAAGGAGATCGAGGAAGTCGCGAAGAAGCAGGGCGTCGAAATCCGCCAGGGCGACGTCGTGATCTTCCACACCGGCTGGCTCAGCCTGATCGGCAAGGACGACAAGCGTTTCGGGGCCGGCGAACCCGGTCTCGGCGTCGAAGGCGCCAAATATCTCGCCGGCAAGGGCGTCGTCGCCGTTGGCGCCGATACCTGGGGCCTCGAAGCAGTCCCATTCGAGACCAAGAACGTCTTCGAGGTGCACCAGATCCTGTTGCCGATGAACGGCATCTACATCCTCGAAAACATGGACACGGCCGAACTCGCCAAGGACAAGGCCTACGAGTTCCTGTTCGTGCTCGGCCAGCCGCGCTTCAAGGGCGGTGTGCAGAGCATGATCAACCCGGTCGCAATAAGATAAGACCATCACGACAACGGGCGTGGCGTTCTCGCATGGACGCCACGCCCTGATCGGCTTTGCCTGCACGGCGCGCCACGTGTTAAGCGGGGCGATGCCTGCCCCCATCCTGCCCTTGATCGAAGCCGTGACGCACTGGCCCGAGCGTGGCGCCCTGATCGGCCTAGATCTCGGCACCAAGACCATCGGCGTCGCCGTGTCCGACCCCGACCGCCGCCTGGCGACCGGCGTCGAAACACTCCACCGCAAGGCCTTCAAGGCCGACGCGGCGCGGCTGCTGGCGATATCGGGCGAACGCAATGCGGTCGGCTTCGTGCTCGGCCTGCCCATCAACATGGACGGCAGCGAGGGGCCGCGCGCGCAATCGACCCGCGCCTTTGCCCGCAATTTCTCCAACCTCACCGGCCTCGCCATCGCTTTATGGGACGAGCGGCTGTCGACGGCCGCTGTCGAGCGCGAGCTGATCGGCATGGACGTTTCCCGCGCCCGCCGCGCCGAGGTGATCGACGAGCATGCCGCGATCTTCATCCTGCAGGGCGCGCTGGACCGGCTGAAGACCCTTCGCGGGGATCGCTGATGGCGGTGGTGATCTCGGCGCTGCTGCCGGTGTTTCTGCTGATCGTGCTCGGCTTCATCCTCAAGCGCAGCCTGATGCGGCTGGACACGCAATGGCACGGGCTGGAGCGGCTGACCTACTACGTCCTGTTCCCGACGCTGCTGATCCAGACGCTGGTGAAGGCCGATCTATCCAGCGTTCCGGTGGCCGGGGTCGGCGGCGCGCTGATGCTCTCGGCGCTGGCGATGTCGCTCTTGTGCCTGGCGCTGCGGCCCGTCTTCTCCCGCTGGAACATCGATGGCCCGGCCTTCACCTCGATCTTCCAGGGCGCAACGCGCTGGCAGACTTATGTCGCGCTCGCCGTCTCCAGCAATCTCTTTGGCCACACCGGGCTTGCGCTGGCCTCCGTGGCCATGGTCGCGATCATCCCACTTGTGAATGTGTTCAGCGTGTCGGTACTGGCTCACTACGCTGCGCCGGAAAAGCAGTCGCTCCGCGCGATCGTGATGACCGTGCTGACGAATCCTCTGATCTGGGCGTGCGTGATCGGGCTTGCGGTGAACGTCACTCATCTTCCGCTGCCACAGGTCTGGCACGACGTCGCCGAGGCGCTCGGCCGCTCCTCCCTCGGCATCGGCCTGCTCGTCACCGGCGCGGGCCTACAGCTTGCAGGTATGTTCCGCCCGAGTCTGGCCGCTTCGATCGCGGTGTTACTCAAGCTGATCCTGATGCCGGTTCTTGGCGTCGCGCTGGCGCTGTGGTTCGGCATATCGGGCTCAAGCCTGGTGATCGTGGCTGTCTGCTCGGCCGTGCCCACCTCGTCCTCCGCCTATGTGCTGGCACGGCAAATGGGCGGTGACGCGCCGCTATTGGCGCAGATCATCACGCTGCAGACGATTCTGGCGGCGGTGACGATGCCGGTCGCGATTGCGCTGGTGACGGCGCCCCCCTAGGCGAATCGCATTGTTAGAAAGAGAAAGAAATTCATGCCCGAGTGAACGATTACCGCGAGCCAAGTTGAATTGCTGCGCCAGCGGAAATGGCCGAGGGCGACACCCGACACAAAGATCCAACAGCGCCCCCACCAATCATATTGGGTGTGGATTGCCCCCCAAATTGCTGCGGTCACCACAATGGTTGCGATCGGACCGAGAAAAGACTCAGACCAACCTCGAAACATGAAGCCACGGAAAGTGAACTCTTCCATGATTGGCGCTGCGACACAGGCTGCAAAAAACAAGATTAGCAACTCGCCGATACCGCTGAACGGAAGATGGGGGCTCGCCGAAGGCGCCGTGGGAGACCTGAAGACGATCTCACCCAACCAGAGAATGGTCGTGATCATCAATGCCGCCATAACCTCGTCGCGAGTGGGCCAGTTCAAGGCAAGGTATTCAGAGAACTCGCGTCGCGCCATTCCGACGGCGATCCAGAGCACGACGATCGCCGATGCACAGCCCAATATCGATGCAGCATTATCCCACCCCCTCGTTACTTGAAGCTGGGCAGGAGAAGGGACCGCACTATCGTGCGTGACCGCCAGCACAACAAGAGTGAGCCAACTTGTCAGGCTGAAGACAGCGTAAGCGACCAGGGCGACAAACGTGGTTTCCATGAAGTCCCACGTTCTGGGCACTCGTGCCGCAACCGAGACCGGCCGATTTCTATCATGCAAGTCCAGCATCACTCTTGTGACAACCTCACGGCGCGAATGGAGTGAACTTCTACCCCACCGGAAATCAGCCGGCCAGCCAAAAAGTTTGGATCGTTGCGGCCAGATTGTTGATGCCGTGCAGGACGATCGTCAGCCAGGTCGAGTTGGTGCGATAACGCAGATATCCCAGCAACAAGCCGATCGAAAACACCTCGCAGAAGAAGAACCAGTCATACTGCAGATGCAACGAGGTCCAGGCCAGCGACGACAGGAAGATGGCGCCGGCGACGCCGAGGCGTGATTCAGACCAGCCGCGATAGAGGAAGCCGCGCGCGAGAATCTCTTCCGAAACAGGGGCGGCGACGCAGAACGCGACCACCAGCAGCCACAGCGCGCCGTCGGTCTGCGCCGATTTCAGCACCTCGCCCATGAAGCCCGGTTGTATCTCCCGTCCGAGTGCGCGCGACAGCAGGTCCCAACAGCCGACAAGCACGGCGAGCGCGACGACACCGATCAGGAAATTGCGCCACGAGGTCCAGCGCAGCGCGAGATAATCGGCGAAAGAAATGCGCGTCGGCCGGATCGCGATCCACACCGCCAACACCACCGCGGGCAATCCCATGATGACCGACAGCGAGATCGTCAATCCGCCGCCGACCACTCTTATCGCCTCGGCGACATCGAACGACCCGTGCCGCAACACGAAATAGGCGACGACCGTGAGCTGCCCGACGAACATCGCGGCAAAGATGAACAGACCCCACAGCGCCGTGCCCCAGAATTTCCAGACGCGTGGCGGTTGGTCCGGAATCGCGGGCGGAACTGTGATCGGGCTGGCGGGCGTGACGGAGTCCATCAATCAACTTTCTCGGTGTCGTCATGCCCGGCCTTGTGCCGGGCATCCACGTCTTCGCGCGGAGACAAAGACGTGGATGGCCGGGCCAAGCCCGGCCATGACGGATAATACGAATTCACGGCAGCGCCCGCTCCAGCAGGTCTCTTATGTCTTCAGGAGCCAGATCGACCGCGCCATACATGCCGGCGTGATTCCCGACAAGACGCGTGGCGGCGAACAACTGTGCATGTCGCGGCGACACGGCATTGAGCGCGGCAGCAGCTGCCAGCAGCGCCAGCTTCTCAACCGCCAGCCGCGCCACGCGCTCGCTGTCCGGCCGGCGGAACGCCTTGCCGAGGAAGGCGATTGCCTCACCCGCGCCCGGCAATCCGAGCGTCTCGCCGGTCAGTTCATGCACGATGCTGGACGCCACTTCCGGCTCCCGCGACAGCGCACGGAGGACGTCGAGGCACATCACATTGCCGGAGCCTTCCCAGATCGCATTAACCGGCGACTCCCGGTAGTGCCGCGCCAGAATGCCCTCCTCGACGTAGCCGTTGCCGCCGAGGCACTCCATGGCCTCATAGAGAAAGCCCGGCGCGCTCTTGCACACCCAGTATTTGATGGCCGGCGTCAGGAGCCGCATGTAGGCGGCTTCCTTGGCGTCGACTGGCGCGCGATCGAATGAGCGGCACAGCCGCATCACCAGCGCGACCGTAGCCTCGACATGCAGCGCCATATCCGACAGCACCGCCTGCATCAGCGGCTGATTGGCGAGATGTTTTTGGAACACGCTGCGATGCCGCGCATGATGCAGCGCATGCGCAAGGCCCGATCGCATCAGGCCGGCGGAAGCAATCGCGCAATCCTGCCGCGTCAACTGCACCATCTGGATGATGGTCCGGATGCCCTTGCCCTCGACCCCGACGCGCTCGGCATAGGCGCCGTGAAATTCTACCTCGGAGGAAGCATTGGAGCGGTTGCCGAGCTTGTCCTTCAGCCGCTGGAACCTGATCGCGTTGATCGAGCCATCAGGCGCAAAGCGCGGCATCAAGAAGCAGCTCAGGCCTTCGTCGGCCTGCGCCAGCACCAGGAAGCCGTCGCACATCGGCGCCGACATGAACCACTTATGCCCGGTGATACGGTAGGCGTCCCCTTCACGCTCCGCCCGCGTCATGTTGGAGCGCACGTCGGTGCCGCCCTGCTTCTCGGTCATGCCCATGCCGAGCGTCATGCCGCGCTTGGTCCACCACGGCGCGAAGGCCGGATCATAGGATCGCGTTCCCAGCACCGGCATCACCTTGGCCAGCAGGTCGGGCTGTTCCGCCAGCGCGGCGACGGCGGCCCGCGTCATGGTGATCGGGCAGAGATGCCCGGTCTCGACCTGCGCGGCCATGTAGAACTTTGCCGCGCGTATCACCTCCGACGCTCCACCGGCGGGCTTGCCATCGGCAGTCCACGTCGAGTTGTGCACGCCGGCATGCGCACTGTGCGCCATCAACTCGTGATAGGCGGGATGAAACTCGACCTCGTCGCGGCGATTGCCTCTGGAATCGAAGGTGCGCAGCTTCGGCGTATTCTCATTGGCATCGCGGCCGCGTTCTGCCATTGCCGCCGAGCCCCAATGCCTGCCGAACTCCGTCAACTCACCTTCGCCCGAAGCCCCGCCATTGGCGGCGACCGCCTCGACCAGCGGCCGGTCGACCGCATAGAGATCGACATCGCAAAACGGCGGAGACTGGTTGAAGACCTCGTGGGTCGCAAATGTTGCCTGGCTCATGGCTGATCCTGGAACCGTGAATCACTTCCGCGGTGTAATCGGGAAATCATAGGCCTGCCTGCCCGCTCCCGGCAGCGAAAAGTGCCACCACTCCTTCGAATAGTTTACAAATCCTCGCCGTGCCATCAGCATAACCAGCTTCGCCCGCCAGCGGCGCTGGGCTGCGGTGATGGATTTCGCCGCCGTGTGCGATTTGACGTCGGAACAATCATAGCCGGTGCCCATGTCGACGCTGCCGTCCGGCGCGCGAACGTTCACATTGGCGATACAGTTGCCGTAGTCTTTGCTGGGATCGAACACGGCCGAGTTGTCGGCTTTCAAATCGACCAGGGTGAGATCGAGCGCGGCGCCGGTGGAATGACCGGAGCGTTCGGCGATGTAACCCAGCCGAAACAGGTCGGCCTTGCTGAACGACGGGTTGTAGCGTTTTCCGGCCACCGTTTCCTTGCCGTCGCGCGACCAGGCCACCATGTCGGCAACCGCGCGCGTCGGCCGGTAGCAGTCAAACATCTTCAGCGACAGGTTTTGGAACGCGAGCTCATGCTGAACGCTCTTCAGCAGCGCGCCGACCTCGCGCTTCACCACGCATTCGGCGGCTTCATATCCTCTCAGCGGACGGCCAACAAAATTGTTCGAACCAGCGTAGCGCATATCCTGGATGATGGTCGGATCGATATCGCGCAAATAGACGAAACCGGCCGGCAACTTCTGCGCCTGTGCGGCGGCACCGGTGAGACAGCTTGCCACCAATATGGCCGCGAGCACTATTCGTGCTCTCACTTCCCTACGCGTGCGGATCATTGCACCCGCTCCGAACTGACCACCAGCTTCGTGAGCGCAGTATCCGTGTATTTGTTTCCGGCCCAGACATCGTCGATGATGAATTTCATCTTGAGCTGCCGGTCGGCGGGCAGATTGGGATAGAGGTCGTTGCCGATCGCAAGCGCGATGCGCTTCTCGGCGATGGCCGGCGTGGCCGCGAGGCATGCAATGGCCGCCAGCAGCGCCCATGACGCGATCCGGACGGATTGAATGAAATGCCGCACGTTTTGCCCAGCCTGATGCACGTGCGCCATCCTAGCTGAATCGCCCGTCAGGGCCTACCGCCCGGCCGTTTACCCTGTCGCCGAAGCGCTAGTGGATAAGTCCGGACCCGGGATTTGACGCTTGCCCCGCGTGGCATCTCTCCCTATAGCAAGGCTTTAATGACCCCTGCATCGAAATCGACCTTCGTCCTCGGGCACCGGCATCTGCTGGGAATCGAGGGGCTTTCCGCTGCCGATATTACCGGCCTGCTCGACCTTTCCGAGGAATATGTCGAGCTCAACCGCCAGGTGGACAAAAAGCGCACTTCCCTGCGCGGTCGCACCCAGGTGAACCTGTTTTTCGAGGCTTCCACCCGCACTCAATCCTCGTTCGAACTGGCGGGAAAACGGCTTGGCGCCGACGTCATGAACATGTCGGTGTCCTCGTCCTCGATCCGCAAGGGCGAGACACTGATGGACACGGCGGTGACGCTCAACGCCATGCACCCGGATATCCTGGTGGTGAGGCACCACGCCTCCGGCGCGGTGGAACTTTTGGCGCGCAAGGTTGACGGTTCCGTGATCAACGCCGGCGACGGCGCCCATGAGCATCCGACCCAGGCGCTGCTGGACGCGCTGACCATCCGCCGCAACAAGGGCCGACTGGAAGGGCTCGTGATCGCGATATGTGGCGACGTGATGCATTCCCGCGTGGCGCGTTCCAACATCCTCCTGCTCAACACCATGGGCGCCCGCGTCCGCGTGGTGGCCCCCTCCACGCTGCTGCCGCGGGGCATCGAGCGAATGGGCGTCGAGGTCGCGCGCGACATGCGCGAGGGCCTCAATGGCGCCGACATCGTGATGATGCTGCGGCTGCAGCGCGAGCGCATGAACGGTTCCTTCGTGCCTTCGTCGGGCGAGTATTTTCACTATTTCGGTCTCGACCAGAAGAAGCTCGCTTATGCCAAACCGGATGCGCTGGTGATGCACCCGGGCCCGATGAACCGCGGCGTGGAGATTGACTCGATCGTGGCTGATGGAGCGCAATCGCTGATCCGCGAACAGGTGGAAATGGGAGTGGCGGTGCGGATGGCGGTGCTCGAAGCGCTCGCCCGCAACCTGCCGAACGCGTGAGACCATGCTGACTGATCGACGCCCGATCCTGCTCGCCAATGCCCGCGTCGTCGATCCCTCCAGGGATTTCGACGGCCCCGGCGACGTCCTGATTGCCGACGGCACCATCCGCGACTCCAAGCGCGGCATCGGCGCCGCCGGCGTGCCCGAAGGCACCGACATCATCAATTGCGCCGGCAAGATCGTCGCCCCCGGCCTGATCGACATGCGCGCCTTTGTCGGCGAGCCCGGCGCCAGCCACCGCGAAACCTTTGCCTCCGCCAGCCAGGCGGCCGCCGCCGGCGGCATCACCACCATCATCTGCCAGCCGGACACCTCGCCCGTCATCGACAATTCGGCGACGGTCGATTTCGTGCTGCGCCGCGCCCGCGACACCGCGATCGTCAACATTCACCCGATGGCCGCACTGACAAAAGGCATGCGCGGCGAGGAAATGACCGAGATCGGGCTGTTGAAGGCCGCCGGCGCGGTGGCCTTCACCGATGGCGACAAGAGCGTGACCAATGCGCAAGTGATGCGCCGGGCGCTGACCTATGCCCGCGATTTCGACGCGCTGATCGTGCACCACACCGAAGACCCCGATCTGGTCGGCGAAGGCGTAATGAACGAGGGCGAATTCGCCGCCCGGCTCGGCCTGGTCGGCATTCCCAACGCCGCCGAAGCTGTCATGCTGGAGCGCGATATGCGCCTGGTGGCGCTGACCGGCGGACGCTATCACGCAGCCTCGCTGTCCTCGATCGAGTCGCTGGAAATCCTCAAGCGCGCGCGCGACGCCGGCCTCGACGTCAGCGCGTCGGTGTCGATCAACCATGTCACGCTGAACGAAAACGATATCGGCCCCTACCGTACCTTCCTGAAGCTGTCGCCGCCGCTGCGCACCGAGGACGACCGGCTCGCCCTGGTCGCCGCCCTCGCCTCCGGCCTGGTCGACGTCGTGATGTCCGACCACAATCCGCAGGACGTCGAGGTCAAGCGGCTGCCGTTCGCGGAAGCGGCGGCCGGCGCGGTCGGGCTGCAGACCATGCTGCCGGCGGCGCTGCGCCTGATCCATAATGGCGAGATGGATTTCAAGACGCTGATCCGGGCGATGTCGACGCGGCCCGCCGAACTGCTCGGCCTCCCCGGCGGTTCGCTGCGCGCGGGTTCCCCGGCCGACGTCGTCGTGATCGATCCCGATACGCCCTGGGTGCTCGATCCCGCCGATCTCAAGTCGCAGTGCAAGAACACGCCGTTCGATGAAGCCCGCTTCTCGGGCCGCGTCGTGCGTACTATCGTGGGTGGACGAACGGTCTATGAACATGTCTGATTCGTCCAAAACGGGCCGCGGTGGGAGCTACCGCCATGTCTGACGCATTCCTCGTCGTCGCCTTCCTGCTCGGCTATTTGCTGGGCTCGATCCCGTTCGGGATGGTGCTTACCAAGCTTGGCGGCACGCAGGACCTGCGCTCGATCGGAAGCGGCAATATCGGCGCCACCAACGTGCTACGCACCGGCCGCAAGGGCCTCGCCGCGGCCACTCTGATCGGCGACATGCTCAAGGGCACGATCGCCGTCATCATCGCGGGCTATTACGGCGGCGCCAATGCGGCGATGCTGGCCGCGCTCGGCGCCTTCCTCGGCCATCTCTTCCCGGTCTGGCTCAAATTCAACGGTGGCAAGGGCGTCGCCACCTATATCGGCGTGCTGATCGGACTGTTCTGGCCGGCAGCCCTGATGTTCTGCCTGATCTGGCTCGCGACCGCCTTCACCACGCGCTATTCATCGCTCTCGGCGCTGGTCGCAGCCTTCGTCACGCCGCTGTTCCTGTGGTGGTTCGGCCACCCCGCGCTGGCGTCGCTGTTCGTCGTGCTGACATTGCTGCTGTTCTGGAAGCACAGCGAAAACATCAGGCGGTTGCAGGCCGGGACCGAGGGACGGATCGGGGCGAAGTAGCCTTACTTCCGCTCGAGCGCCTGTTCCACAAACCGCGCCGCCGCCAGTGCCGCGGCATCAGCGCCATATCGTGCAATCACCTGCACACCGACCGGCAAACCGCCTTTCGCGGTGAGCGCGGGAACATTGACGCAAGGGACGCCCATCAGCGTCCATAGCCGGTTGTAGCGGGCGTCGCCGGTCGAGCCCAAACCCTCTGGCGCAGCACCCGGCGCCGACAAGGTCAGCAACACGTCGACACCTTCGAACACTTTTGCCAACGCATGCCGCGCGCGGCTCGCTACGCCGATCGCCGCGTCATGGTCGGCCGGTGTCAGGCCCCTGCTCTCATCCAGCTTTGCGCGCAACAGCGGCGCCATCGCGTCGTAATTCTCACGGTACTCCCAGGCGAGCGCCTGATGTGCCTCGAATTCCTGGATCACCGAATGGACTTGCCACGCCTCAGCTATGATCTCAGGCAAATCAAGCACCCACACCAAGGCTCCGGCGCGTTCGGCAGCCTTGGTCGCGATCCGTAGCGCCTCCCCGCCTGACGCATCCGGCGCGCCGGCAAAATCCTGCGTCACGACGCCGATGCGCGGGGTCGGAATGCTGGGTGGCAGCAGCAATTCGGGCCGGCCCGCCATCGCGGAAAGCCCGCGCGCCACGTCGTCCACGCCGGCCGCGAACAGGCCGACGGTATCGAGCGTCCACGAATAGCATTTGACGCCGACGGTCGGCAGCAAGCGGTAGGACGGCTTGATCGCGGCGACGCCGCAGAACGAGGCCGGTCGGATCACCGAACCGCCGGTCTGCGTGCCCAATGCGAGCGGGATCATGCCGGCCGCCACCGCCGCAGCCGAGCCGGACGACGATCCGCCCGGCGTGTGGCCGTGGTTGTGCGGGTTGAGCGTCGGCGTCGGATCCACGGAGGCGAATGCCGTGGTCGTGGTCTTGCCGACGATGGTCGCGCCTGCCTGCTTCAGCATCATCACCACGGCTGCATCGCGGCGCGGCTGATATCCCCGATAGATCGGAGAGCCCATCTCGGTTGGAAACTCCGCCGTATCCATGATGTCCTTGATTCCGACGGCAATGCCGCGCAGCGGCCCGGCGCTCGCCGCATTCAAATGATCGGCACGACAGACGAACGCGCCGATGGTCTTGTCCTGCACGCCTATCGCTTCCAGCGATTGGGCGACCGCGGCGCCGGGCGAGAGTTCACCGGCATCGATGCGACGCTGAAGTTCGGCGAGCGAGATCATGAAAGCATTCCCCTGATGAGGACGCAGGTTACGGAGGGCCTTGGCACGGAGCAAGCGCAACACCCTTCACAATCAAAAAGGTTGATTACAATCTTCGGTTGGGCAAAGTTGCATCGCATGCATGACCGGACGCAACTCACGCCCCAAATCACCGATACCGACCGGATCGACCGGCTGCGGCTGATCCGCAGCGACAATGTCGGACCGCGAACCTTCTATTCGCTCCTCAACCATTTCGGCGATGCGCGCGCCGCGCTGGAGCGGCTGCCCGATCTGGCGCGCCGTGGCGGTGCCGCGCGTTCGGGGCGGATCTGCAGCGAGGAGGAAGCGCGGGCTGAGATCGCCGCGGCGAAAAAGATTGGCGTCGCGCTGGTCGCGCCGGGCGAAGCCGCCTATCCGCCGCGGCTGGCGACGCTCGACGATGCGCCGCCCCTGCTCGGCGTGCGCGGCAAGCCCGATGTGATGATGCGGCCGATGATCGCGATCGTCGGCTCGCGCAACGCCTCCGGCGCAGGGCTGAAATTTGCAGGTCAACTGGCGCGCGATCTCGGCGACGCCGGCTTCGTCGTCATCTCGGGGCTGGCGCGCGGCATCGATCAGGCCGCGCATCGCACGGCGATCGAAAGCGGCACGGTCGCGGTGCTGGCCGGCGGCCACGACCGGATCTATCCGCCGGAGCATCAGGACCTGCTGGCGGCGCTGCTCGAACGCGGCGGCGCGATTTCCGAAATGCCGCTCGGCCATGTGCCGCGCGCCCACGATTTTCCCCGGCGCAATCGCCTGATCTCCGGCGCGTCGCTCGGCGTCGTCGTGATCGAAGCCGCGCACCGCTCGGGATCGCTGATCACGGCGCGGATGGCGGCCGAACAGGGCCGCGAGGTATTCGCAGTGCCCGGCTCGCCGCTCGACCCGCGCGCCGCCGGCACCAATGACCTGATCAAGCAGGGCGCAACCCTTGTTACGGAAGCCGCCGACGTCATCAACGCCATTCAGCCGATCATGGAACGGCCGGTCGTGCTCGAGGCGCGCGAAGGCGATGACGAGCCGCTCGATTTCGACACCGATCCAGGCGAACGCGAACGCGTTGTCGCCCTGCTCGGGCCTAGCCCGGTCAGCCTTGACGATCTGATCCGGATGTCAGGCCTCTCGCCCACCATCGTTCGCACGGTGCTGCTCGAACTCGAACTGGCCGGCCGGTTGGAGCGCCATGGCGGTGGGCTGGTATCGCTGCTCTAATTCTTCTCGCTGCGCGCGTCGAAACTCGTCCGCGCCCCCTCGATCTCCGGCAGATGCGCGAACGCCCATCGGCCGAGCGCCTGCACCGGCTGCGCCAGCCCACGGCCGAGATCGGTGAGTTCATAGTCGACCCGCGGCGGGATGGTCGGAAACATGGTGCGCGTGACCAGCCCGTCGCGCTCCAGCCCGCGCAGCGTCAAGGTCAGCATCCGCTGCGAGATGCCGCCGATTCTGCGCTTGAGTTCGTTGAAGCGCTGCGGCCCGTCGATCAGCGTCATGATCACGAACACGCTCCATTTGTCGCCGACCCGCGCCAGCACCGAGGCCACGGCGCGGCAACTATCGCCAGCATGCGGGCTCGGCGGCAAGGCAGGCACAATCTTGTGCTCGGGTCTCATGGATGTGCTCGGGTTTAAAAAATGTGCGTTCTTGCGGGGTTTTGCCACGGTCACTCATATAGCGCCAGTTACAAACCTATACCGAAGGGTGACCCCTCCATGAAACTTCTGCACATCGACTCCAGCGTTCTCGGCCCCCACTCCGTCAGCCGCCAGGTTTCCGCCGCCATCGTCGAACGGCTCCGCAAGGCCAATCCGGGCCTTGAGGTCAGCTACCGCGATCTCACGCTGACGCCGCTGGCGCATCTTACCGGTTCGCACCTCGCCGCTGGCCAGGGGGCGGCCCCCGAAGCTTCGCTGCAGGAGGATATCGCCGCCGGTCAGGCCGTGCTGGCAGAGTTTCTCGCCGCCGACGTCATCGTGCTCGGCGCCCCCATGTACAACTTCACAATTCCAAGCCAGCTCAAGGCCTGGATCGACCGCATCCTGGTCGCGGGCAAGACGTTCAAATACTCAGCGCAAGGCGTTGAAGGTCTGGCCGGCAACAAGCGCGTCATCGTCGCGATCTCGCGCGGCGGCTTTTATGGTCCGGGCACGCCGGCCGCGGTCGGCGAGCACCTGGAAACCTATTTGCGCTGGGTGTTCGGCTTCATCGGGATCAAGAATCCGGAATTCATTTCCGCCGATGGCATCCAGGTCGGTCCCGAACATCGTGAAAAAGCCGTGGCCGGCGCGCTGAAAGCCGCAGGCGATCTGAACGCCGCCTGAGTTGAGGCGTGAGCGGCTGCCGTCGTCGCGCCGACCGCAGCCGCTCGCACACGATCGCGAAAGGCCAGATCAGAAAATGCCGTTTATGCGGCAGATAACGATGACGAGGGAAATCAGAAGACCGACGCCGGAGAACAGCGCAATTGAAACAAATTGCGTGGTGTCCGAATTTTCCGCCGGGGTCGAGGAGATGCCAGTGGTCTTCGGCACGGCTGCGCTCACCAGTTCATGGTTGCTACGAGACTCCTGCCTCGAAATGTCTGGCAACCACGCCTGGGGTTCAATGCGCGTTCTGGCTCAGCGCCAATCCGCCGCAGGGCGCCGGCGTCGGCCGGCGCCCGAGATCGACGTTATCATTCCGCCGGCCGGCCGAGCCCTAGCCCCGATAGATCGGTGCGCCGCTCGGAGAGGCCGTGGCACCGCCATCGACGAACAATTCCTGGCCCTGCACATGTGCCGAATCGTCCGAGGCGAGGAACAGCACCGTCTTCGAGATATGATCGGGTTCGCCGATGCGGCCGAGCGGCGTCGAGAGCGCGATGCGCTTTTCAAAGGCCTTTTCGGCCTCTGGCGTAGCGACCGCCGGGCCCCAGATCGGCGTGCGGGTCGCGCCGGGCGCCACGACATTGACGCGGATGCCGCGCGGCGACAGTTCCGACGCCATGATCCGCGCCATCGCCCGTACGCCGGCCTTCGCCGCGCCATAGGCCGAATAGCCGGGAATGCCGAGCACGGAGATGACAGAGCCGTTGAGAATGATCGAGGCATTGTCATTGAGATGCGGCAGTGCCGATTGCACGGTGAAGAACACGCCGGTGAGATTGGTGCTGATGACCTTTTCAAACGCCTCGCGCGCGGTGGCGCCAAGCGGCGTACCGCCCGCGATACCAGCATTGGCGAACAGGATGTCGTATTTGCCGAACTTGTCGGCCCCCTTTCCGATCGCGGCTTCGGTGGCGGCGATGTCCGTGGCGTCGGCGACCACCGCGAATGCGCTTGGACCCAGCTCCTTGGCGGCTGCATCGAGCGTTGCCTGATTTCGCCCTGTTATGACGACCCTGGCACCCTCGGCCACGAACACCCTTGCGGTTGCGAGCCCGATGCCGCTGTTGCCCCCCGTGATCAATGCCGTCTTGTTCGCGAGCCTCATGGCCACCTCTAATGGTTGCATCATTAAACTAGATTGCCTACCTAGGGCATCTGGTTTAATAGTGCAACCACACAAGGCCGTGATTGCTGTCGAACGATGGGAGCTTGCCATGGTGAAGCGAACGAGCTTCGAACGCGACGGTTGCCCGATCGCGCGCTCGCTGGATGCGATCGGCGACTGGTGGTCGATGCTGCTCATTCGCGAAGCCCTGATCGGAACCAGCCGCTTCAGTGAATTCCAGAAGAGATTGGGGCTCGCCAAGAACATCCTGACGGTTCGGCTGCGCGCGCTGGTCGATCAGGGCATCCTGAAGACCGCGCCCGCCTCCGACGGCAGCGCATACCAGGAATATCTGCTGACGCCGAAGGGGCGCGGCGTCTTTCCGATTCTGGTCGCCTTGCGGCAATGGAGCGAGGAATTCGACGAGCGCCCGGAAGAGATCGCCACCATTCTCGTCGACAAGGAAAAGGGTAAGCCGGTCCGCAAACTCGAACTCTATTCGCAGGATGGACGGCCGCTGAGTGCGGGCGATACCGCGCTAAAGCGGCGACCGGCGGGAAAGCAGGGCAAGCGCGCTACGGCGTAACGAAGCCGCGCGACTCACGACAGCTTGTGTTTGCTCCGGGTGCGCAGGCGCTCTTCGGCCTCGAGCTGCGCCATGCCGAGCAAATGGCTGAGCACCTCGAGCCGGTGGCGCTCCGCCAGCTTGACCAGTTCGGCAACGGTCTCTGCAATGAAGGCCACGGCCTCGTCCGGGCCGCCCTCCTCACCTCGTTCAGCGGTACGTTCCTCGGGTGGCGAACCCCGACGCTTGCCTGAAGCTTTCCGCTTCCGGCCGCCTCCAGCCTTGCTCAAAAAACTTGCATCCTAACAACACAAAGTATTGCCCAGAAATAACCCCTTTGGTGGCGCAACTCTAGGCAGCATTTCGTACCTTTGTGGATATAAAGTCGAAGCCAAAGGTCCCCCGCTCCCTTACTGCGGATTTGACAGGGGCCGCCTCACCACCCATGTTCGGGTCCAATCGGTAGGCCGCGAGTCTCGCGGAACCCACCTTTATCTTTTCCCGTAAGCCATTGGAATGACATGAATATCGTCATCGTGGAGTCGCCGGCGAAAGCCAAGACTATCAACAAGTATTTGGGCGCCTCCTACGAGGTTCTGGCCTCGTTCGGCCATGTTCGCGACCTCCCCGCCAAGAATGGTTCCGTCGATCCGGACGCGAATTTTCAGATGATCTGGGAAGTCGATCCCAAAGCGGCCGGCCGACTCAACGATATCGCCAAGGCGCTGAAGGGCGCCGACCGCCTGATTCTCGCAACCGACCCTGATCGCGAGGGCGAAGCGATCTCCTGGCACGTGCTGGAGGTGATGAAGGAGAAGCGCGCGCTGAAAGATCAGAAGATCGAGCGCGTAGTGTTCAACGCCATCACCAAGCAGGCGGTGACCGATGCGATGAAGGCGCCGCGGCAGATCGACGGCGCGCTGGTCGACGCCTATATGGCGCGCCGCGCGCTGGACTATCTGGTCGGCTTCACGCTCTCGCCGGTGCTGTGGCGCAAGCTGCCGGGCGCGCGCTCGGCCGGCCGCGTGCAGTCGGTCGCGCTGCGGCTGGTCTGCGACCGCGAACTCGAGATCGAAAAATTCGTTCCCCGCGAATACTGGTCGCTGGTCGCGACGCTAACGACACCGCGCGGTGACACGTTCGAGGCCCGCCTCGTCGGCGCCGACGGCAAGAAGATCCAGCGTCTCGACATCGGCTCCGGCGCCGAGGCCGAAGACCTCAAGAAGGCCATTGAAGCGGCGAACTTCACGGTTACGACCGTGGAAGCAAAGCCCGCGCGCCGCAATCCGCAGGCGCCCTTCACCACCTCGACGCTGCAGCAGGAAGCCAGCCGCAAGCTCGGCTTTGCGCCGGCGCACACCATGCGGATCGCGCAGCGGCTCTATGAAGGTATCGACATCGGCGGCGAGACCACCGGCCTCATCACCTATATGCGAACCGACGGCGTGCAGATCGACGGCTCCGCGATCACGCAGGCCCGCAAGGTGATCGGCGAGGATTACGGCAACGCCTATGTGCCGGATGCGCCGCGCCAGTACCAGACCAAGGCCAAGAACGCGCAGGAAGCGCATGAAGCGATCCGCCCGACCGATCTGTCGCGCCGTCCCACCGAGATGCGCCGCCGCCTCGATACCGATCAGGCCAAGCTCTATGAACTGATCTGGATCCGCACCATCGCGAGCCAGATGGAATCGGCCGAACTCGAACGCACCACCGTGGATATAGCGGCGAAAGCCGGCTCCCGCGTGCTGGATCTGCGCGCCTCGGGCCAGGTCATCAAGTTCGACGGCTTCCTCGCGCTCTATCAGGAAGGCAAGGACGACGACGGCGACGACGAGGATTCGCGCCGCCTCCCCGCCATGAGCGCAGGCGAAGCGCTGAAGCGGCAGGATCTCGCCGTGACGCAACACTTCACCGAACCGCCGCCGCGCTTCTCGGAAGCGTCGCTGGTCAAGCGGATGGAAGAACTCGGCATCGGCCGTCCCTCGACTTATGCCTCGATCCTGCAGGTCCTCAAAGACCGCGGCTACGTCAAGCTGGAAAAGAAGCGGTTGCATGGCGAGGACAAGGGCCGCGTCGTGGTCGCGTTCCTGGAGAATTTCTTCGCGCGCTATGTGGAGTACGACTTCACCGCCGCATTGGAAGAGCAACTTGACCGCATCTCCAACAACGAGATTTCCTGGCAGCAGGTGCTGAAGGATTTTTGGGTCGGCTTCGCCGGCGCGGTCAGCGACATCAAGGATCTGCGTGTCTCCGAAGTGCTGGATGCGCTCGACGACATGCTGGGGCCGCACATCTATCCGCCGCGCGGCGATGGCGGCGACGTCAGGCAGTGTCCGACCTGTGGCACCGGCAAGCTCAATTTGAAGGCAGGCAAATTCGGCGCCTTCGTTGGCTGCTCGAACTATCCGGAATGCCGCTACACCCGCCCACTCGCCGCCGACAGCGAGGCCAGCGCCGACCGCGTCCTCGGCAAGGACCCGGAAACCGATCTCGATGTGACGGTGAAGGCCGGACGTTTCGGCCCCTACATCCAGCTCGGCGAGCAGAAGGATTATGCCGAAGGCGAGAAGCCCAAGCGCGCCGGCATCCCGAAGAACATGTCGCCCGGCGACATGGAACTCGAACTGGCATTGAAGCTGCTGTCGTTGCCGCGGGAGATCGGCAAGCATCCCGAAACCGGCGAACCAATCACCGCCGGCCTCGGCCGCTTCGGCCCGTTCGTGCGCCACGAAAAGACCTATGCGAGCCTGGAGGCTGGCGATGAGGTGTTCGACATCGGCCTCAATCGCGCGGTGACGCTGATCGCGGAGAAGATCGCAAAAGGCCCGAGCGGCCGCCGCTTCGGCGCCGATCCCGGTAAGCCGCTGGGCGAGCATCCCAGCCTTGGCGGCGTCGCTGTCAAGAACGGCCGCTATGGCGCGTACGTCACGGCCGGCGGCGTCAACGCCACGATCCCGAGCGACAAGACGCCCGACACCATCACGCTCGCCGAGGCCATTGCGCTGATCGACGAGCGCGCCGCCAAGGGCGGCGGCAAGCCGAAGCGCGGCGCCAAGAAGGCTGCAGCGAAGAAAGCCGCGCCGAAGAAGGCTGCAGCAAAAGCTGCCGATCCCGACGCGCCTAAGCCCGCCAAGAAGGCGGCGGCGAAGAAAGCCGCGGCGAAGCCGAAATCGGAAGCCATCAGCAAGGCGCGCGCGCCGGTCGCATCCGCCGCCAAGACATCGGCGGCGAAGCCCGCCACTGCACCCAAAACGCCTGCGAAGAAGAGCGCGGGCAAGGCCCGGGGATAAGTGAAGAGAAAACACGACAATGGTTTTCCAAGCCGGGACGCCATCGTCGCCTTTGTCCGTGCGAATCCAGGCAAGATCGGCACGCGGGAAATCGCCCGCGAGTTCGGCCTGAAGAATGCCGACCGCGTCGAGCTGAAGCGCATTCTGCGCGAACTCGCCGACGAAGGCACCGTCGCCAAGCGCGGACGGAAGATCCACGAGCCCGCCACACTGCCCCCGACCGTGGTCGCCGACATCACCGGCCGCGACACCGACGGCGAATTGCTCGCCACTCCCACCGAGTGGGACACCGAGGAAAACGGTCCCGCGCCAAAAATCCGCATTCACGTTCCGCGCCGGCCGCAGCCGGGAACCGCAGCCGGTGTCGGCGACCGCGCGCTGATGCGCATCGAGAAGCTGGATGAGGGCGACGGCGCGCTTTATCGCGGCCGCGTCATCAAGGTGCTCGATCACGCGCGCACGCGCCTGCTCGGCATCTTCCGGAAAGCGCCGGGTGGCGGCGGCAGGCTCGTTCCCGTCGACAAGAAGCAGGCCGGGCGCGAATTGAACATCGCGCCGTCGGATACCGGCGGCGCCGAGGACGGTGATCTCGTCAGCGTCGATCTCGTGCGCGCGCGCGGCTATGGCCTCGCCTCCGGCAAGGTGAGGGAGCGGCTGGGCTCGCTGTCGAGCGAGAAAGCGATCAGCCTGATCGCGATCCACGCCCACGAAATCCCGCAAGCGTTCTCGCCGTCCGCCGTGCGCGAGGCTGAGGAAGCGCAGCCTGCGAATTTGAAAGGCCGCGAGGACTGGCGCGACCTGCCGCTCGTCACCATCGATCCGCCCGACGCCAAGGATCATGACGACGCGGTGCATGCCGCCCCCGATCCCGACCCAAACAACAGGGGCGGCTACATCGTCCATGTCGCCATCGCCGATGTCGCCTTCTATGTGCGGCCGAGCTCGGCGCTCGACCGCGACGCGCTGACGCGCGGCAACTCGGTCTATTTCCCTGACCGCGTCGTGCCGATGCTGCCCGAGCGCATCTCCAACGATCTCTGTTCGCTGGTGCCGGGTGAACCGCGCGGCGCGCTCGCGGTGCGGATGGTGATCGGCCCTGACGGCCGCAAGCGCTCGCACAGCTTCCATCGCGTGCTGATGCGCTCGGCCGCCAAGCTGCATTACGCGCAGGCGCAGGCAGCCATCGACGGGCGGCCCGACGATACCACCGGCCCGCTGCTGGAGCCGATCCTGAAACCGCTCTACACAGCCTATGCGCTGGTAAAACTCGCCCGCGACGAACGCGATCCGCTGGATCTCGATTTGCCTGAACGAAAAATTCTGCTCAAGGCTGACGGGTCCGTCGATCGCGTCGTCGTGCCGGAGCGGCTCGACGCGCACCGCTTGATCGAGGAATTCATGATCCTCGCCAACGTCGCCGCGGCCGAAATGCTTGAAAAGAAGGCGTTGCCGCTTATCTATCGGGTGCACGACGAGCCGACGCAGGAGAAGGTTCATAACCTCCAGGAATTCCTGAAGACACTCGACCTGCCGTTCGCGAAGACCGGCGCGTTGCGCCCTGCCCTGTTCAACCGCGTGCTGGGTCAAGTTCGCGGCGAGGATTACGAACCGCTGGTCAACGAGGTGGTGCTGCGCTCGCAGGCGCAGGCGGAATATTCGGCGGAAAATTACGGCCATTTCGGCCTCAACCTGCGCCGCTACGCGCATTTCACGTCGCCGATCAGGCGATACGCGGACCTGATCGTGCATCGCGCGCTGATCCGCGCGCTCGGCCTCGGCGAAGGCGCCTTGCCGGAGACCGAGACGCTGGAGACGCTGAGCGAAGTCGCGGCGCAGATTTCGGTGACCGAGCGCCGCGCCATGAAGGCGGAACGCGAGACTGCCGATCGGTTGATCGCGCATTTCCTCGCCGACCGCATCGGCGCGACGTTTCAGGGCCGTATTTCCGGCGTTACCCGCGCCGGCCTGTTTGTGAAGCTTTCGGATACCGGCGCCGACGGGCTGATCCCGATCCGCACGCTCGGCACGGAGTACTACAATTACGACGAGGCGCGTCACGCGCTCGTCGGCTCACGCAGCGGTGCCATGCACCGGCTGGGTGACGTTGTCGACGTGCGTCTGGTAGAAGCAGCGCCAGTGGCCGGTGCGTTACGTTTCGAGCTGTTGTCGGAAGGCCAGATCATTCCGCGCGGCAGAAAACGCGACGGCTCGAAAGCACAGGCAAAGCCGTCGAAATCGCATCCGGGCCGCAGCCCGCGCGACAAGGTTCGCAAGCCTCACAAGAGCAAGTCCGGCAAAGCCAAGCCGGGCAAATCGAAGAAAGGCAAGTCATGGAAACGGTAAGTCCCACGACATGGACCCGGGATATCGGACACGCCGAGAAGCGCGACCTCTGGACCGCGATGAAGCGCGGCTTTCGTTGCCGTTGTCCGCGCTGCGGCGAAGGCAAGATGTTTCGTGCTTTCCTGAAGACCGCCAACAATTGCTCGGTATGCGGGCTCGATTTCTCGCCGCACCGCGCCGACGATCTGCCGGCCTATCTCGTGATCGTCATCGTCGGCCACATCGTGGTACCGGCGGCGCTGTGGATCGAAACCAACTACTCGCCCGCGGTGTGGCTGCAACTGGCGATCTATTTGCCGCTCACCTTCATTTCGTCGTTGCTGCTGTTGCAGCCGGTCAAGGGCGCCGTGGTCGGCTTCCAATGGGCATTGCGCATGCACGGCTTTGACGAGAATGCTCCTGGCGACATTCCTCCGGTCTAGCTAAACCGGAAGCAACAAGAGCACCAAAAAACGGGGATGGAATGAACGACGTCGCGACTGCTGTAAAAGAAGAAAAAGAAGCCGATCACCATCCCTATTTCCGGCCCAAGGATGCAGCCACGCTGATCCTGATCGACCGCTCCGGCGACAAGCCGAAGGTGCTGGTCGGCAAGCGCCACGACAAGGTGGTGTTCATGCCGGGCAAGTATGTTTTCCCCGGCGGCCGCGTCGACAAGTCGGACAACCGCATTCCTGTCGCCGCTCCGATTTCCGCCGAGCTCGAGGCCAATCTGCTCAAGGGCAGCCCGAAAATCGTGTCGTCGCGCGCCCGTGCTCTGGCCGTGGCTGCGATCCGCGAGGCTTGCGAGGAAACCGGTCTCTGCCTTGGCCGCAAGGTCGACAACCCAGTGAAGCTCGACGGTGCCTGGAAGCCGTTCGCGGAAGCAGGCCTGCTGCCCGATCCGTCCAGCCTGTTCCTGATCGCGCGCGCGATCACCCCGCCCGGCCGCGTCCGTCGCTTCGACACGCGCTTCTTCACTGCTGATGCCTCCAGCATCGCCCATCGCGTCGAAGGCGTGATCCACGCCGACGCCGAACTCGTCGAGCTGGTGTGGGTCGAGATCGGCTCGCAGCCGCTCGCCGACGCGCACGCCATGACCAAGAACGTGCTCGCCGAACTCGACCGCCGCCTCGCCACCGGTCCGCTGCGCCACGACGCTCCGGTGCCGTTCTTCCACTTCTACGGCGGCAAGATGCAGAAGGACGTGCTGGGGGCGTAGCCTCCGCACTTTCTCCCCGTCATTGCGAGCCAAGCGAAGCAATCCATTCTTTCTTCCGCGGAGAAATGGATTGCTTCGCGGAGCCTGTCATCGGGCGCGCATTCGCGCGACCTGTTGGCTCGCAATGACGGTATTGACGTCACGGCAAATATCCTCTCCCAGTCCCCTAAATTGCAAAATTCTTCTCGATGCCGCCTGATGGCGTTGCCTTGATCGGCTCCCTATCTGTTTCCCAACAATAACGAGCACGGATCGGCCAATGGCACAGCGGCAACTCAAGCTCGGCGCGTTCATGCGGCCGGTCTCCATTCACACCGGCGCGTGGCGCTATCCGGGCGCATGGCCCGATGCCAATTTCAATTTCGCGCGCATCAAGCAGCTGATCCAGAAGCTGGAGGCCGGCAAGTTCGACGCCTTCTTCATGGCCGATCATCTGGCCGTGCTGAACATGCCGGTCAATGCGCTCAAGCGCAGCCACACCGTCACCTCGTTCGAGCCGTTCACGCTGCTGTCGGCGCTGGCCGGCGCCACCGAACATATCGGCCTGATCGCGACGGGATCGACGACGTTCGACGAGCCCTATCACGTCGCCCGGCGTTTTGCTTCGCTCGATCACATCTCGGGCGGGCGTGCGGGTTGGAATATCGTCACCACCTCCAATCCGGATGCCGCGCTCAATTTCGGGCTCGACGACCACATGGAGCACGCCGAGCGCTACAAGCGGGCGCGCGAATTCTATGACGTGGTCACCGGTCTCTGGGACTCTTTTGCCGACGACGCCTTCGTGCGCGATGTCGAGGCGGGGCTTTATTTCGACCCTGCAAAAATGCACGTGCTCAATCACAAGGGCAAATATCTGTCCGTTCGCGGGCCGCTCAACATCGCCCGCCCCGTCCAGGGCTGGCCGCTGATCGTGCAGGCCGGCGCGTCCGATGACGGCAAGCAGCTTGCCGCGGAAACGGCGGAAGCCGTATTCACCGGCGGCGGCCCTCTCGCCGACGGGCAGAAGCTTTATGCCGACATCAAGGGCCGGATGGAGAAGATCGGCCGTAACCCCGAGCATCTAAAAATCCTGCCCGGTGCCTTCGTCGTGGTCGGCGACAGCGTCGAGGAAGCCAAAGAGAAACGGGCAAAGCTCGACAGCATGGTGCATTACGACAGCGCCATCGCCTCGCTCTCGGTGCAGCTCGGCACCGACGCCTCCGGCTTCGATCCCGACGGCCAGTTGCCGCCGATCCCCGAAACCAATGCCTCTAAGAGCGGCCGCCAGCGGCTCGTCGATGCCGCCGCGCGCGACAAGCTCACCGTGCGCCAGCTCGCCCAGCGCGTCGGCGGCTATGGCGGGCTGTCCTTTGTCGGCACACCGCAAACCATCGCCGACCAGATGGAGGAATGGCTGATGAGCCGCGGCAGCGATGGCTTCAACATCATGTTCCCGTTCCTGCCCGCGGGGCTGGACGATTTCGTTGACAAGGTCGTTCCGGAACTGCAAAGGCGCGGGATTTTCCGCACCGAGTATGAAGGCCGGACGTTGCGGGAGAATTTGGGGCTGCCGAGGCCGAAAAACCGGTTCTTTGAGGGTTAATCACCCCGATTCAAGTCGGTTTTTGACCCGAAAACCTTGACTTTGGGCGATCAGAAGTTAGGTTGCGCGCAAATGCAGGCCGATTTGGCCGGCGCCCGATATCCCCTATTTGAGGTTCTGAACATGGCCAAAGCGGTCACCATCAAGGTCAAGCTCGTTTCCACGGCGGATACCGGCTTCTATTACGTCGCCAAGAAGAACTCGCGCACCATGACCGACAAGCTGGTCAAGAAGAAGTACGACCCGGTCGCGCGCAAGCACGTCGAGTTCAAGGAATCGAAGATCAAGTAATTCGTAAGCGCATCGCTGACGGATTTGAACGGGGTCCTTTCGGGCCCCGTTTTGATTCCGGACTCTCGTGTCCCGGACGCGGTGCAGCGCTTCTTCAGCGGTGCACCGCAGAGCCGGGACCTACCACCAGTGCAGGAGGATGGACCCCGGATCAGCAGCGCACCACGCCGCAAGAGCGGCGTGCTGCGCAGCATCCGGGGAAAGGCGGACAGACTACGCCGTCTGCATCTGCGGCGGCCCGCTCGGCCGGATCAGCGCGAATGCGACCTGGATGATGCCGCCTGCCAGGCCCAGCGCGACGCCGATCCGCCACGCCATGGTGTAGGAGCCGAGTGCGTCATACAGCACCCCGCCGCCGAAGGCGCCAAGGAAGCTGCCGACCTGGTGGCTCATGAAGGCAAGTCCCTGGATCATCGCCTGCCATTTCAGGCCGAACATTTCGGCGACCGCGCCCGCGACCAGCGGGCCGACGCCCATCCACAGAAAGCCCATGATGGCGCCGAACAGCAGCGTGGTCGCCGGCGTCGGCGGCAGCGTGAAATACCAGGCGAGCGCAATCGAGCGGAAGATGTAGATGCCGCCGAGCAGCGCCAGCTTGTTCCAGCGCTCGCCGGCCCAGCCGAAGAAGATGCTGCCGAGCACGTTGAAGCCGCCGATCATGCCGAGCGTCTGCGCGCTCAACATCGGGTCCATGCCGCAGATCGCCAGATACGACGGCAGATGCGTGGTGAGAAACACGAGTTGCATGCCGCAGACGAAATAGGCGCCGGTCATCACCACGAAGGAGGCGTTGGAGAACGCGATCTTGGTCGCGACGGTGGCCGAAGAGTTGCCGATTTCGTCGTCAGCAGCCTTGGGCAACGGAATCTTGTCCACCCTGCCCGCATACCAGGCGGCGGGAATCATCAGGAGCGACAGCACCACAAAGCCTGCGAGCCCCATTCGCCAACCGTAGCCTTCATTGAGCATCTGCCCGATCGGCGCCGACAGCAGCGCGCCGAGCGATCCCGCGCCCGACACCAAGCCTAGCACGGTCGATCGCACTGACGCCGGCACCGCGCGCGCCGCCACCGACATTGCGATGGCTGCCGCGGTACAGGCCAGCGACATGCCAATCAACACGCCGCCACCGATCATGACGCTGAGAAAACCGTTCGCGCCCGCCATCAGAACAAGGCCGGCGACATAGAGCAGCGAACCCGCCACCATGATGGCACGAAAACCGTAGCGCACCGTCAGCGCGCCGGCGAACGGCTGCAAAAATCCCCAAGCCAGATTTTGCACCGCGAGCGCCAGCGTGAAATCTGACACCGAAATCCGGATGTCCTGCGTCAGCGGCTGCATGAAAAGGCCGAGCGATTGCCGCAATCCCATGCTGAGCGTGAGCATGATGGAAGCGCCGATCAGGATGGGAAGCGTGGGCCGCAGGATTTGCAGCAGGGCCATTGTTTTTATTCTCCCGATCGGCCGCGGTTCGAAAGCCGCGTTCTGCAATTGATATCTGAAATAGGTACACAGACCTGTGTAACTAGGCTATATAGGGCTGCTGCTGTCAAGCTAAGGTGACCCGCGCATTCGCATGGCTACCCTGCCCGCCAAACCTGACATGAAGGACCGGATTCTCGAAACCGCAGATAGGCTGTTCTATCTGCAGGGAATTCGCGCGATCGGCGTCGACACCATCGCCGCCGAAATCGGCATCAGCAAGCGCACGCTCTACAATCATTTTCCGTCCAAGGACGCATTGATCACGGCCTATCTGGCGCGGCGCTTCGTGGCGCCGCGGACTTCCGACAAGTCGCCGGTCGAGCAGATTCTCGGCACCTTCGATTCGCTCGAACGGCGCTTCTCGGCGAAGGATTTTCGCGGCTGCCCGTTCGTCAATGCGGTCGCCGAACTCGGCGAAGACCGCTCGGTCCGAAAGGTTGCCGTCGCCTTCAAGGAAAGCCGCCGCCTCTGGTTTCGCGACCTGCTGGTGCAGCTCGGCGTCGCCGATGCGGATGCACTGGCGACACAGCTTGCCTTGCTGGTCGACGGCTCGATCGCGCAGGACCTCGTCCGCAACGATCCCGCGATGGCACGGGCGGCAAAGGAAGCGGCGACGGTGCTGCTGAGGAATGCGGGGGTGAAGGTGGGTGGAAATATAGCCACGAACAAACGCGCGACAAAGAAACGGCATTCAAGGCCGGCCTCTTGAGGCCCTCTCCGCCGTCGTCCCTGCGAACGCAGGGACCCATACGCCGTGGCTTTTCAGTTAGGCGATGTGGTAGTTACCTTCTTCACAACTAGCGCTGGTGGCTATGGGTCCCTGCGTTCGCAGGGACGACCGCAAAGCCGCGCAAGAACATGACGGCAAAGGGAGCGACCATGGAAGACCTGAAAGTCACCGCCAACGGTTACGACTTCAAACCGGCACAGGCGGCGATGCAGCGCTACATCGACAACAACCTGCTATCGGGCATTTCCTGGGCAGTCATGGTCGGGCGCGACCTCGTCGACGTGAATTGCGTCGGATGGGCCGACAAAGAAGCACAGACGCCGCTCCGGACCGACCACATCTTCCGCGTCTTTTCCAACACCAAGCTAATCACCTCCTGCGCGGTGCTGCTGCTGTTCGAGGAAGGCAAACTGAGGCTCGACGACCCGATCGAAAAGTTTATTCCGCAGCTTGGAAATCGAAAAGTCCTGCGCCCGGGCGCAACGTCCCTTGATGACACGGAGCCGGCGAAGAGCTCGATCACCATCCGTCAGCTCCTGAGCCACAGCTCCGGTCTGAGCTACGGCTTTTTCGATCCGGGCACCGCCATCTATAAGGCCCTCAACGAGCGCGGCGTGCACGATCCGAGGACGACGCTGGCTGACATGGTGGACGTGCTGGCCGGCTTGCCGCTGATCTATCATCCCGGCACATCGTGGGAATATTCGCTCGCCACCGACGTGGTGTCGCGGCTGGTCGAGGTCATCAGCGGCCAGAGCTTCGACAAGTTCATTCAGTCGCGGATCCTCGGCCCGCTCGGAATGGTCGATACCGGCTTCGTCGTGCCGGAAAAGGATCAGGGACGGCTCGTTGCGTACTACGCCGGCGCCGACCTGATGGAGCCGATGAAGCCAGGCCTCACCCGTACCGACAACTCGCCCTTCCCCGGCGCTTATCTGCGCCCGATCGCAAGGCTCAGTGGCGGCGGCGGACTGGTTTCAACGCTACCCGATATGGTCGCATTGATCCGAAGTCTGCTGCCGGGCGGCAAAACCCTGCTCAAGCCGGAGACGATTGCGCAGATGATGACCAACCAGTTGCCGGATGGCCAGTGGATCCGCTTTGCGTTGATGGGCGAACAACCCGGCAAGGCGTACAGCCTCGCCGGCGGATTGATCCTCAAGCCCTCGCCGTTCGATCACCCTGACGCTTCAGGCGAACTCTACTGGGGCGGCGTCGCGGGCACGCAGTGGTGGATCTCGCCGAAAAAGAACATGGCCGGCGTGATGATGGCGCAGCGCCAGATGGCGTTCGTTCATCCGTTCTCGTTCGAGTTCAAGCGGCTGGCGCATGACGCGGTGAAGCAAGACGCCGAGGTTGTCGACTGAGGCAACCACCGATCCATCGTCGTCCCTGCGAACGCAGGGACCCATAGCCACCGGCGGCCATGTTGCGAAAGGCGTCAACCACCCAGCCCGAAAGATAGATCACGCGGTATGGGTCCCTGCGTTCGCAGGGACGACAGCAGCAGCTTACGCCGCCGTCGAAACCACCCTGTTGCGTCCGTCGTGCTTGGCGCGATAGAGCGCCGTGTCGGCGCGCTTGAGCACGTCGGCGACCGGCTCGCCCTTGTGGTCCAGCGTCGCCAGCCCGATCGAGATCGTGACGTCGATGCGCTTGGTGCCCTTGTTGACCGCAAAGGTTTCGCCGGCGATCGAGCGGCGCAGGCGCTCGGCGACCATGCCGGCGACCGTCAGGTCGGTTTCCGGCATCACGATCACAAACTCTTCGCCGCCGTAGCGGCAGGCGAGATCGATGCCGCGGATCGACTTGCGGATACGCACGGCGAATTCGCGCAGCACGTCGTCGCCGGCGTCGTGGCCATAGGTGTCGTTGATGGATTTGAAGAAGTCGATGTCGAGGATCATCAGCGCGAGCGGCTTGCCGCGGCTCGAGGCCTGCTCGGCCAGCGTCGAGAGATGGCTTTCCATGTAGCGGCGGTTATGCAGGCCCGTCAGCGCGTCGGTGATCGCCATTTCGATCGAGTTCTGCACGTTGTCGCGCAGATGGTCAGTATAGCGCCGCTTGCGGATCTGGGTGCGCGCGCGCGCCAACAATTCGTTCTTGTCGACGGGACGCAAGAGATAATCGTTGACGCCGATTTCGAGCCCGCGCAGCAGCCGCGCATTGTTGTCGGCGTCGGAGATGGCGAGGATCGGCAACTGGCGGGTGCGCTCCAGCGAGCGCGCCTGGCTGCACAGCCGCAGGCCGTCGTAATTTTCCAGGCCGAGCGAAACGATCAGCAAATCGTAATTGCCCTCGGCGGCGTGAAACAGCGCTTCCGCCGGATTGATTTCGACGTCGACGGTGTGCTCGGCAGAAAGGATCGGTGCCAGCCGCTCGTAGGACGATGGCCGGTCGTCCACCAAAAGGATCCTGCCGCCGACGCCCTTGTCGGCGATCGCGCTGCGTTCGGGCGCCTCCATGCCGATCTCGAGCGAGGTGATGGCGCGCATCCGCAGCTCATCGGTCATCATCTTCAGCCGCGTCAGGGACCGAACGCGGGCGATCAGAACGATGTCGGACACCGGCTTGGTGAGAAAATCGTCGGCTCCGGCTTCCAGCCCGCGAACGCGATCGGACGGGCTGTCCAGCGCGGTGACGATCACGACGGGAATGAAATGGGTGGCCGGATTGGACTTCAGCCGGCGGCAGACCTCAAAGCCGTCCATGTCGGGCATCATGACGTCGAGCAGGATAATGTCGCATTCGGAGCGCGAACAGAGATCGAGCGCCTCAGCACCGTTGGAAGCCGTCAACACGTCGAAATATTCGGCCGACAGACGGGCTTCCAGCAGCTTCACGTTCGCTGGAACGTCATCGACGACAAGGATACGCGCAGACATCGAAACTCACTCCTACCCGATAAAACGCCGCACGGTTTCGATAAACTTGCCGACGGAAATTGGTTTGGACAAATACGCCTCGCAGCCGCCCTCGCGGATGCGCTCTTCGTCGCCTTTCATCGCGAATGCCGTGACGGCAACTACCGGAATGGCGCGCAACTCCGGATCGTCCTTGATCCAGCGCGTCACCTCGAGGCCAGACACTTGCGGAAGCTGGATATCCATCAGGATCAGGTCAGGCCGCAGCTTGCGGACGAGATCGAGCGCCTCGAAACCATTGCTGGTGCCCGAGGTCTGATAGCCGTGCGCTTCCAACAGGTCGCGAAAGAGCTTCATGTTGAGCTCGTTGTCCTCCACGATCAGGACGGTTTTTGCCATCCCGTCCCTCCCCTCATCTTCAGGAAACAGGTCCGGCCTTTCAGTACGATCTTGTACCGCCGCCGGGCTGCCGAAAAGTGAATTCAAACTAGCGTCAGATTTCGCTCTAAGCCGTTAAACCGATGCGCCAACTTTTGCGAAGTGGTTTCCACTTGCTTGAACAGACTCCGCAGACTCGGGCATGATGGTTCCAAACTAGACACCATAAGTTAACGGAAAGGCAAACCCATCTGTTGAAAAAGCCTGTTCACAACCCCCGCGAAGTGGCTGAAATCGTTGCAGTTCAGGCGCTGAGTTTTATTGCCGGCGATCCCGAAAGGCTGGGCCTGTTCCTGGCCGAAAGCGGCATCGGTCCGGAGACGCTGCGCACGGCTGCTGCCGACCCGCAATTTCTGGCTTCGGTGCTGGATTTTGTGATGCGGGACGATGCAACCGTGAAGGCGTTTGCGAGCGCCTCGCAACTGCATCCGACCAACATCGCCGCCGCCCGCCAGGTGCTGGGCGACCCGCACTGGGAGCGCGACGTGCCGTGAGTGCGCCCGCGGTGTCCTTGGACGGTCCGCGCGCTTTCTGCCGGGATTGCCTCGGCAACCTCGATATCACGGCGAGACGGTGCGGCGGATGCGGTTCCCCGCGCCTCGTCCGCCATCAAGCGCTGCCCTCGCTGACGCTGGCGCATATCGATTGCGACGCGTTCTACGCCACCGTCGAGAAGCGCGACAACCCGGAGCTTGCCGACAAGCCCGTGATCATCGGCGGCGGCAAGCGCGGCGTGGTGTCGGCTGCCTGCTACGTTTCGCGCACCTATGGCGTGCGCTCGGCGATGCCGATGTTTAAAGCGCTGGCGCTCTGCCCGCAGGCTGCCGTGATTCCGCCCGACATGGCGAAATATGTCCGCGTCGGCCGCGAGGTGCGGCACGCCATGCAGACGCTGACGCCGCTGGTGGAACCGCTGTCGATCGACGAGGCGTTCCTGGATCTGGCCGGCACGCAACGCGTTCATGGCATGATCCCGGCAAAAGTGCTGGCGCGCTTTGCCCGCGACGTCGAGCGCGACATCGGGATCACGGTGTCCGTCGGCCTGTCCTGCAACAAGTTCCTGGCCAAGATCGCCTCCGATCTCGACAAGCCCCGCGGCTTTGCCGCCCTTGACCAGATCGAGGCACGCGACATGCTCGCGGACAAGCCGGTCGGCTTCATCTATGGCGTCGGCCCCGCGACCCAGGAGAAGCTGGTGCAGCGGGGTTTTCGCACCATCGCGGACCTGCAGCGCGCCGACGAGGTCGAGCTGATGAAGCAGTTCGGCGGCGAAGGCCGCAGGCTGTGGCGGCTGGCGCGCGGCATCGACGACCGCAGCGTGGTGGCGGACCGCGGCGCCAAGACCATCTCCAACGAGACCACGTTCGAGAACGACATCAAGGATTTTGCAACGCTGGAAAAGGTGCTGTGGCGGCTGTCGGAGAAAGTGTCGTCGCGGCTGAAAAGCAGCGATCTGTCAGGCCTCACCATCACCTTGAAGCTGAAGACCGCGGATTTCAGGCAGCGCACCCGCTCGCAATCGATCCAGGCACCGACGCAGCTCGCCGCCAAGATTTTTGCGGTGTCGCGCGAAATGCTGGCGAAGGAAATCGACGGCACGGCTTTTCGCCTGATAGGCACTGGCGTCAGCGCACTGCGCGAGGGATCGCAGGCCGACGATACCGACATGCTCGATCGCCGCTCGGCCCATGCCGAGCGCGCGATGGACGATTTGCGAAAGAAATTCGGCAATGCCGCTGTCATCAGGGGCATCGCGTATAAGGGGCCGGCCAAAGAGGATGATGAGGAGGAAGAGTAAACCGCTATCTCCTCGTCATTGCGAGCGAAGCGAAGCAATCCATCGCGCCACAAGCGGAGAGATGGATTGCTTCGTCGCTGCGCTCCTCGCAATGACGCTGGGGGCGCCGAAAACGTCAATCGACGACGGCCACGGCCTCAATCTCGATCAGCCATTCAGGGGCCGCAAGCGCCGTTACACCGACGAGCGTGCTCGCCGGCGGCTCCATGCCTTCAAAGAACGCCGAGCGCGCCTTGCCGATGATGGGACGAAGCTCCGGCTTGTAGCCAACGACGAAGGTGGTGATCTTCACGATATCAGCATACCCCGCACCGGCGGCTTTCAGCGCCAGGCCGATATTGTGCATCACCTGTGTCGTTTGCGCGGCCAGATCACCCTCGCCGACCACCCGTCCCTCGTCGTCGGTGGATACCTGTCCCGCGATATAGATCGTGCGCGCCCCTGACGCTACGACGACGTGGGAGTAAGCCGGATTGTGGTGAAGGCCGCTTGGCCGAAGTTGTTCGAGCTTGCTCATGTTTTGCCTCCCTGAGGTGCATGGTTGGGCCGAAGCGTATCCGGGTCCGGCGCTCTCGACCAGATGGGTTCTCGCAGGATGCGAGGCGCGTCGTGGGTTTGAATTGTAATCGCAAGATGCTCTGAGGGATGGCTCGAACAACCAGCCCGGAAGCTCGAGATCCCGGATTCGCGCTAATGCGCGCTCTCAGATGCGCAATTGCGCATCGGGGGATGACGGGCTTTCGCCCGTCACTTGCACGGCTTGGAATCCCTGACGTCGAAGCGGCCCATCGCGCCCGCAATCACGAAGTCGTTGTAGTCGAGCACCAGCGCGCGGGAGACGCCGTTCTCGAACAGCTCGAAAGACATCGCGTAAACCGGCGTCTGCTCGCCGTCTTTTGCCTTGGCGTCGCGGTCGTAATAGCTCACGGTCACGGGCCAGCGGGTCAGCGTCTTCATCTGGTCGTTGGCGGTCGAGGGATCGGGCGAGGCAATGCTGCGGGTGCCCGGAATCGGCTGCCCGATCACCGACAGCGTATTGTAGACCTTCTCGCCATTGTCGGAGCCGTCATAGACCATCAGTTCCAGCACCGATTTGCCCTCGCGCGCGGCGGCGATGATGTGCTGGATCTGCTCGGTCGGGAACACGACCTTGCCGTCGAGTTCGAACGTCTTCGCAACCGGCTGTTTCAGCTTGACCGTGATGCGGTCGCCGACCCGCTCCGCCATGCCGTCGATCGGGGCGGAAGCGGCATCGTTCATCCGGGTGTCGATCTTGAAGCGGTAGCTTTTGCCGGCGGCGTCCTCCCAGGAATGCGAGCGCAGATCGCTCAGCGTCACCTTGCCCTCGCCGCTGTCGAGTTCCGACACCTGGCGAAATTCGGACGTGTAGCCCTCGCAGGCGCTGCCCGAGAAATTGTAGAGGATGCGCCCGCGCGCACCCGATATCGCGTTGGTGCCGCGCGACTTGACCAGCTTCAATTCATACAGCGCCTGATGGGAAAGAAACGGCCCGCCGGCGGCTGCCAGCGCCGGTCCGCTTGCGAAGCCGGATATCAGGGTCGCGGCAACCGTGAACGCCAGAGCACGGACCGGAATCGGGAACGAGCTAGCCATGTCCAGTTTTTTCCTCGAGGGAGATTCGGCTACATTAGTGATGGCTCCATTGCGTCGCAACTAGGGCGGCGCCTGGGGAACGCAGGAATTTGACGCCGGGAAGCCTTGCTTTTCGGCAATTTTACGGAGCGATTTACACTGGCCGCAGCGTCGCGCCGCTGATCTGCCGTCGCTTGCAACCGGCGGCGCGATGCGCGAAACAGTGCGGCCTGATCTCGGGTCAGGAAAGTCACATCAATCGGGGAAGAAAAACATGGCGGGTACGGTCGAACAGAAGCTGGCGGCGCAAGGCATCGTCCTGAACGAGCCGCGCACCCCGATGGCGAATTACGTCGGCTTCGTACGATCAGGCAATTTGCTGTTCGTCTCCGGCCAGGTGTGCGCCAATGCGGAAGGCAAGCTGATCGCCAAGGGCAAGTTAGGCGCCGGCGTCACCATCGAACAGGGCTACGCCGCGGCACAGGGCTGTGGCGTCAACCTGCTGGCCCAAGTCAAGGCGGCGCTGGGCGATCTCGACAAGGTGGTCCGCGTGGTCAGGCTCGGCGGCTTCATCAATTCCGCGCCTGATTTCCTCGACGGACCCAAGGTGCTCAACGGCACCTCCGACCTGATGGTCACCGCCTTCGGCGACAAGGGCCGGCATGCCCGCACCACCGTCGGCGTCGCCTCCTTGCCCTCCGATGCCGCCGTCGAGGTCGACGCCATCTTCGAGGTGTCCTGAGCGGAGCCTCCTCATGCGCGCGCCGGACTGGCTGACGGCACGGCCGGTCGCCCACCGCGGCCTGCATGATATTGCGCGTGGCATCGTCGAAAACATGCCGGCGGCCGCGCAGGCCGCCATCGACGGCAACTTCACCATCGAATGCGACATCCAGCTTTCCAGGGATGGCGAGGCGATGGTGCATCATGACAACGCGCTCGGCCGCCTCACCGAGAGTTCCGGCGCTTTGCTCGGCAAGACCGCGGCGGAACTGAAGGCTGTCAAGTTCAAGCATACGCCGGAGCGCATGATGACGCTCGGCGATCTCTGTTCGCTTGTCGCCGGCCGCGTGCCGCTGGTGATCGAGGTCAAAAGCCACTTCGACGGCGACCGCCGGCTGGTGAAGCGGATGGCGGAGGTGCTGGCCTCGTATGACGGCCCTGCCGTCGGCATGTCCTTCGATCCGGACCAGGTGGTGGCGTTGCGCGAACTGATCCCCGGCCGCGCCCGCGGCATCGTGGCGGAGCGCGAATATACCGCCGACGAGTGGCCGGAAGCGTCAGCCGAACAGCGCCGCGGCATGACGCATCTGCGCCACGCCTTCCGCACCCGGCCGCATTTCGTCGCCTATTGGGTGGATGAACTGCCGGCAGCCGCCCCCTGGATCGCCCGCAATATTTTCGGCCTGCCGCTCCTGAGCTGGACTGTGCGCACGCCCGAGCAACGCCAGCAGGCCGCCCGTTACGCCGATCAGATGATCTTCGAGGAGTTCCTGCCGGGAACCTGATGCGCAGCCGCCCACCTTGAACTCGCCCGCCCGATGCACGATCTTTGAAGCGTTGGCCACCATGCGCGATGGCTGATCGCACGATGGGACCGGTCCGAATTTCTAGATGGCGTCACCCGAAATCACCCTCGAAGCCGTCCCCTCCGTCAGCGACATCAAAGCTGCGGACTGGGACGCCTGCGCCAACCCGAAGCTGGATCCGAACAGCCTCGATAATTTCGACACGCTGGCTGCAAGCGGATCTCAAAGCGATTCCTGCAAGCCCCCCTATAACCCATTCGTCTCCCACGCATTTTTCGCAGCCGCCGAAACCTCCGGCTCGGCCTGCGCCCGCACCGGTTGGGGGCCGCGACATCTCCTGGCAAAGCTCGATGGCGAGATCGCCGGCATCGTGCCCTGCTATCTGAAATCGCATTCGCAAGGCGAATACGTCTTCGACCGCGGCTGGGCTGACGCCTATGAGCGTGCCGGCGGGCGCTATTATCCGAAGCTGCAAGCCTCGGTGCCGTTTACACCCGCCACCGGCCCACGGCTGTTGGTCCGCGACGGCGTCGATCGCGAGCGGATCGGAACCGCGCTGGCGAGCGGACTGATGGCGCTCTGCAACGCGACCAACGCTTCCTCCGTGCATGTAACCTTTGCCCGCGAGGCCGAAGCGAAGTTTTTGGGGGAGCACGGCTTCCTGCAGCGCAACGACCAGCAGTTTCACTGGCACAATGAAGGCTACGGGACTTTTGACGATTTCCTGACCTCGCTGAACTCGCGCCACCGTAAGGCGATCAAGCGCGAGCGGCGCGAGGCCACCGCCGCCGGCATCACCATCCACCATCTGACCGGTACTGACATCACCGAGGACGCGTGGGACGCGTTCTTTGCGTTCTACATGGAGACCGGCTCACGCAAATGGGGCCGGCCCTACCTCACCCGAAAGTTCTTCTCGCTGATCGGCGAGAGCATGAGCCGCGACGTGGTCCTGGTGATGGCCAAACGCAACGGCCGCTGGATCGCGGGCGCCATCAACTTCATCGGCTCGGATACGCTGTTCGGCCGCAACTGGGGCGCGGTCGAGCATCACCCCTTCCTGCATTTCGAGGTCTGCTATTATCAGGCGATCGACTTCGCGATCCAGCGCGGCCTCAGGATCGTGGAAGCCGGCGCGCAGGGCGAGCACAAGCTGGCGCGCGGCTACCTGCCGCAAACCACCTATTCCGCGCACTTCATCGCCGATCCCGATCTGCGCAGGGCGATTGCCGACTATCTGAAGCGCGAGCGCGCCTACGTGGCGGCGGCCGGACGCGAGCTGACCGAGGCGGGCCCGTTCCGCAAGGCGGCCGACGAGGCTTGACCTGTTGAGCGGCCGACGTGAGATTGAAGCAAAACCCTGAGGGAAAAAGCCATGCCCGCCTATGACACCAACAACCCCTTCGCGAAAATCCTGCGCGGCGAGTTTCCCTGCCACAAGGTCTATGAGGACGACCACGTGCTGGCCTTCCTCGACATCATGCCGCGTTCGCCGGGCCACACGCTGGTGATCCCGAAGACCCCTGCCCGCAACATTCTCGACATCACGCCTGACGATTATGCCCACGTCGCGCGCGCCGCCCACAAGATCGCCGCCGCCGCCATGAAGGCCTTCAAGGCCGACGGCATCACCGTCCAACAGTTCAACGAGCCCGCTGGCGGGCAAGTCGTTTTCCACCTGCACATGCACGTGATGCCGCGCCACGATGGCGTAGCCCTGCTGCCGCCCGCGAGCCGCAAGGAAGACATTAAGGTGCTGGAGGACAACGCGACCAAACTGGTCGCGGCGCTCGGGTAGATTGCAAGCCTACTGTCGTAGCCCGGATGGAGCGAAGCGCAATCCGGGAAAGTATCCGACGTTTGTAACACCTGCCCAGGATTTCGCTTCGCTCCATCCGGGCTACTCGGATCTACTCCGTCTCGAAATCCCCGGGCTGCGGCGGCGCCAGCGGCGTGAATTCGCAGCGGTCTGGCTTCACGTCGAGCAGCGGCGTTTCGTCGAGGCAATCGAGGCCGCGCACGAGGATAACGTTGCCTTCGATCTTGACGAACTTCACGATCGAGGTGCCGATCGGATTCGGCCGCACCGGCGAGCGCAGCGAGAACGTGCCGCGGGTTTTCTGGTTGTTCTTCGGGCTTTGCAGCACCAGATCGCGACGCGACTGGTGCAGCCAGTAGATCACTTCGAGACTCTCGTAAAAATCCACGCCCTTGATCGCGGGCACCCAGGGATCGAAAATCTCGAGACGACAGACCGGGCCGTCCAGGCGGCCCTGCCGCGGGGTTTCCAGGCGCGATTTCCAGGGCGTGCGGATGCGGCCGATAAACACCAGCCCGGCATCGCGAGCCGGCGGCATGTCGACGGTGATTTCGCCGTCGCGGACTTCACTTTCTCGAACCATTCTCTAATGCTCTTACGCTTTGACGCGTTTTCTTCACGCGAACCGGTACCCACTTCGCTCGAAAACGCTAATCGAGTGAAATGTTGAGAGCCTTTATCACGCCCGCCCAACGCGCGCGATCGGTCGCAACGAATTTATCGATCTCGGCCTGGGTTTTGGGCCGCAGCGGCAAATACCCGACCTTCTCGAGCGATGTGCGGAATGTATCATCGCCCAAAGCCTTGTGCAGACTGGCCGTGAGCTTTTGCGCGATATCGTCAGGCAGTTTCGACGGCGCTGCGATGCCGAACCAGACGCCGACGACGTAATCGGGATAGCCGCTCTCCGCCACGGTCGGTACATCGGGCAGGTCGGGAATGCGTTGCGCCGAGCTGACCGCGAGCGGCCGCAGCAGTCCACCCTTGACCGGCGGCAGCGCGGTGCCGAGCGTGTCGAACATCACCTGGATATTACCCGACAGCAGGTCAGTCAGCGCAGGTCCTGCGCCTTTGTAAGCCACATGAACCATGTCGATACCGGCCATCTGTTTGAACATCTCACCGGCAAGGTGAATGGTGCCGCCGGTGCCGGCCGACCCGAAGTTCAATTTGCCGGGATTTTGCTTGGCATAGGCCACGAACTCCTGGATCGTCTTGGCAGGCACGGACGGATGAACTTCCATGACGACAGGCAGGTCTGTGATCAACGCCAGCATCCGGAAATCCTTGGCGGGATCGTAAGGCAGCTTTTTGTAGAGCAGCGGGTTGAGCACGAAGATCGACGCCGCCGTGAAAAACAGCGTGTAGCCATCGGGTTCGGCGCGCGCCGCGGCTTCGGCGCCGATTGCGCCCTGCGCGCCGCCCTTTTTCTCGACGACGACGGCTTGCTTCAGGTCGCGGGCAAGATATTCGCCGACCATGCGTCCCAGCACATCGGTCGGGCCGCCCGCAGCATAGGGCACGATCAGCTTGATCGGGCGCACCGGATATTCCGCCGCATGGGCCAGCGGCGCGGCCCAGACGAGAGCGCCCACCAGCGCCGATAATTTCAGCCAGTTCATTTCGTTTCCCCGACGTTTCTTATGCGCCGGACAGTACCGGATTATCCGCCGCCTGCAATCAACCGAGCCACCATTTCCCGGCCAGCAGGACGATCTCGCCACAGACCACGCCGGCAAAGATCGAGCGTCGCGTCAGCATGAACACCGCAAAACCCGCCGCAACCGCGCCGTAGCGCAGCCAGTCCGGCACGCCTGCCAGCGCGCCCGGCGGCTGCACCAGGATCTGCGCGATGACGCCGGCGAGGATCGCGGTCGCCACCGCCCTCACCCACACCAGAACTTCCGAACCCTCGTCGACGCCGGCCCCGAACCACAGCCCGGCCATGCGCCAGACTTCGTTGGGCAGGAAGCCTGCGAGCACCAGGATCAACAGCGCGTGCGGGCTTCCGAAAAACTCGCTCATGCGCGCCCCCTCTCCCGCCACCAGTGCACGCCGTAGGCGATGGTGCCGGCGGTGACGCCGCTGATCAAAATATCGACGCCGGTATGCAGCATCGACACCAGCGGAAACAGCGCGATCCCAAGCACCAGCGCCAGCACGTCCGATATCTGCCGGCAGTTGCGCGCGGTCGAAAGCAAAAACGCCAGCGGCGTCAGCAGCAGTATCGCCGCTGCAAACAGCGGCGGCAGGTTGGCGGCAAGGCCATAGCCGAGCGTGGTGGCGACCATGCAAACGCTGAGAAGCCCGCAGCCAAGCCCATGCGTGAACGCAATTCGCCGCTCGCGCGGCACCTTTGGCAGCAGCCGGTAGCATTCGACCCACAGGGTGACGGCGATGAAATGCGTCACCAGCACCAGATGACGGCGTTTTGTCTGCGGCGTCTTCATCAGCGGCAGCACCGACACCACCATCGGAAACAGCCGGATCGCACTCACGGTCACCGCAATCGCCGCCTGTACCGCGGTCGCGCCCGACCCCAGCGTCGAGATCAGGATGATCTGCGCCGGACCCGCCCAGACCAGCAGCGTGCTGCCGAGCACCCAGCCCAGGCTGAAATGGCTGTCATGGGCCAGCGCACCGATGCCGAGATAGGTCGCAAACAGCACCAGCGTCAGCACAGTGGACGCGACCGAACTCATGCCCCATGCGAAGGCGCGGATGGGGCTTTTCCATTGGGGAGAAGAGAGCGGAGGCAGCGCCACGGGTGACCGGATGGAGATTTGAATCGTCGCGGGCATAGGGCTGGTGAAAGCAACCCGCGTCAAGCAAGCGCCGCTCAGGGCGGCTATGCAGTAGTCCCGTAGCCCGGATGGAGCGCAGCGCAATCCGGGAATCTCACAAGTGGACAAGCCTCCCCGGATTGCGCTTCGCTCCATCCGGGCTACGACTTGTGCATCATCCCGGCACGCCCCTGTTGCGCAACACAAAGCACGCCCCGCCCGCTTTGCGAATGCGGTTGCAGAGGTCGTCGGCGGCAGGCCGCGTGTCGGCGCCAATCCGCACCTGGTAGAAGGCGCGCGTGCCGCGGCTGCGCATGACCGAAGAGAGCAGGCTCGGGTCCTGGTCGCCGATCACGGCGCCCAGCCGCTTCATCGCACGGGCGTACATTGCGAGCGCCTTGCCGCGGCTGAAGCCGGCGGCAAGCTGCACGCCCCACACTTTCGCGGCACCGAGCGTGATGCGGTTCTCAAGTTCGGTGATGAAGGGACTGGGCGCCTGCTTCAATAGCGCCATCAAGTCGCGACAGCTCGACGTCGGTATCCGCTCCGGCGTCCTGCCGCCCTTCTGCGCACTGGCCCAATCCTCGACCGTGGAGCCCGTGATGGCTACGACGTAGTTGCGCGTCTCCTGCGGCATCGGCCCGGTACCTGCAAGCCATTCCTGCACCCGCCGCGGGCCAGCATTATAGGCTGCAGCCGCCAGTCCCAGATTGCCGAACTGGTTGCGCAGCTCGTCCAGGAACTCCGCCGATTTCGGCAGCGCCTGCACGGGACTGAAGGGATCGAGCAGACCGCGCTCGCTCGCGGTGCCCGGCATGAACTGCGCAATCCCCTGCGCGCGCTGGCCGCTGCGCGTCACCGGCCCGATCGCGTCGGAGCGGAAGCGGCTCTCCTGCCAGATCACGCGGGCGAAGAATTCGAGCGGCAGGTTGGAGGCTTTCGCGGCCGACTCGATCATCAGGCACATCGCCTCGCGCGTGTCGCTCTCCCGCGTCCCGTCAGCCGGCTTCTGCTCCGGTATCGCGCGTGGCTCGACGCTCAATCGGGTAGCCTCACCCGCGTCCTCGGCGCAGGCAGGCGCAACCGAAGACAAAAGCGACACCGTGCACCACAGGGCGCGAAGAAGCCGGCCTCTTTGCATGGTAAATTGCAATCCGAGAGAGCGTATAGCGGTAAGATCGCTAGTCAAACGATCACGGCCAGCCAGTGGATCCGCGGTTCCACCGCACCACAACACCTTTTTTGCGCTGCAATTGTTCCGAAATCCGCGCCATCGGAACCGCGTTAATTTACGTTAATGCCGCATTTTGCGTCAGCCGGTCTTTTACGGGGCACAAAGCGGGGTAAAAGTCTCCCTCTTTGTTGGGAGACATTCAATGCGGGACCGGCGCGAGAGCGTGCGCGACAAGGTAATGTATGGCGGCGTCGCCGAGATCGGCGAACGCGGCGCGACGCGCGAATGCATCGTCCGCAATATTTCCGATCACGGCGCGACCATCGAATTCAGCAATGACGTCCAGTTGCCGAAAGAGCAGCTCTCGCTGCGCATCGCGCGCAAGGGCCGCTCCTTTATGGCCAAAGTGGTCTGGTGGCGCGACAATTTCGTCGGCGTCGCATTCAGGGCGGAAAGCCCGGCCGAGCCGGTGTCCGATCTCGCGGAGCGGCTGCGCAGAAGCGAGATCAAGAAGCGCCAGCTCCAGCGACAGATCGACGAACTGCTCGGCGAGCGCTGAGCGCTCGCGGGGCACCATAGGTAACGCAACAGACATCCCGCGGTGCCGCAACGGATATCAACCACCGCCCAAGCGTTGGTTTGGCGGGCAGTTAGACATCAAGCAGTCAGGCATCAAAAAGCCGGCGGTCTCGCGACACGCCGGCTTTTCGTTTTGGATTGAGGCCACTTACACCTTGACCAGCGGGCCCTTTGAGGCCGGCCCCTTGGACCCGCCGCCCCCGTTGGGGCCGCCCGGTTTCGGCTTGCGCTTGCGGGCGCCAGGCAGCTTCTCCGGCTTCGGCGTGACCGGTCCTTCGACGAACTCGAAGCCGATCTTGTCCTTGCCTTCCGCGCTCGCCTCGTCCTTGACCAGCACGACGCGGACGTGGCCGCCACCCTTCAGGTGACCGAACAGCACCTCGTCGGCCAAGGGCTTCTTGATGTGCTCCTGGATCACGCGCGCCATCGGACGCGCGCCCATCTGCTCGTCGTAACCATGTTCGATCAGCCAGGCCTTGGCGAGGTCCGACAGCTCGATGGTGACGTCGCGGTCGGCGAGCTGCGCCTCGAGCTGGAGGACGAACTTCTCCACCACCATGCCGATGACGTCGGCATTAAGATGGGCGAACGAGACGATCGCATCCAGCCGGTTGCGGAATTCCGGCGCGAACTGCCGGTTGATCGCTTCGTGGTCGTCGCCTTCCCGCCTGTTGCGCGTGAAGCCGAAGGCCTGGCGCGCGAGGTCTGCCGCGCCTGCGTTCGTGGTCATGATCAGGATCACGTTGCGGAAATTGACCTGCTTGCCGTTGTGGTCGGTGAGCCGGCCGTGATCCATGATCTGCAGCAGCACGTTGTAGAGATCCGGATGCGCCTTCTCGATTTCGTCGAGCAGCACCACGCAATGCGGATGCTGGTCCACGCCGTCGGTCAGCAGGCCGCCCTGGTCGAAGCCGACATAGCCGGGAGGCGCGCCGATCAGGCGCGACACCGTATGCCGCTCCATATATTCGGACATGTCGAAGCGAAGCAGCTCGACGCCGAGCGAGGCCGCTAGCTGTTTTGCGACCTCGGTCTTGCCGACGCCGGTCGGACCGGAGAACAGGTAGGAGCCGATCGGCTTCTCCGGCTCGCGCAAGCCGGCGCGTGCCAACTTGATCGACGCCGACAGCGACTCGATCGCCTTATCCTGGCCAAACACCACGCGCTTGAGCGTCTGCTCGAGATGCTTCAGCACCTCGGCATCGTCCTTCGATACGCTCTTGGGCGGAATCCGCGCCATGGTCGCGATCGTGGTCTCGATCTCCTTGATGCCGATGGTCTTCTTGCGCCGGTTCTCGGCGACCAGCATCTGCGCCGCGCCCGACTCATCGATCACGTCGATCGCTTTGTCCGGCAGCTTGCGGTCGTGAATGTAGCGCGACGACAGTTGCACCGCCGCCTCGATCGCCTCGTTGGTGTATTTCAGCCGGTGGTAATCCTCGAAATAGGGTTTCAGACCCTTGAGAATCGCGATGGCGTCTTCCACCGTCGGCTCGTTGACGTCGATCTTCTGGAACCGGCGCACCAGCGCGCGGTCCTTCTCGAAATGCTGGCGGTATTCCTTGTACGTCGTCGAACCCATGCAGCGGATCGTGCCGGACGCCAGCGCCGGCTTGAGCAAATTGGACGCGTCCATCGCGCCGCCGGAAGTGGCGCCGGCGCCGATCACGGTGTGGATTTCGTCGATGAACAGGATGGCGTTCGGATGTGCCTCCAGTTCCTTCAGCACCTGCTTCAAGCGCTCCTCGAAGTCGCCGCGGTAGCGCGTGCCGGCGAGCAGCGTGCCCATGTCGAGCGAGAACACGGTGGCCGCCGCCAGCACTTCCGGAACTTCGGAATCGACGATGCGCTTGGCGAGCCCTTCCGCGATCGCGGTCTTGCCGACGCCGGCCTCGCCCACGAACAGCGGATTGTTCTTCTGCCGGCGGCACAGCACCTGGATCGCGCGGTTGATCTCGGAATTGCGCCCGATCACCGGATCGATCTTGCCGTCACGCGCCTTCTTGTTGAGGTTGACGCAATAGGTCTCGAGCGCCTCGCCCTTCTTCTTGGCGTCCTCGTTGCCCTTGGCCTCGGTCTCCTCGTCGACGCCGCGCACGGGGCGCGCTTCGGAAACGCCCGGCCGCTTGGCGATGCCGTGGCTGATATAGTTGACCGCGTCGTACCGCGTCATGTCCTGCTCCTGCAGGAAATAAGCGGCATGGCTTTCGCGCTCCGCGAAGATCGCGATCAGCACGTTGGCGCCGGTCACTTCTTCGCGACCGGAAGACTGGACGTGAATCACCGCGCGCTGAATCACGCGCTGGAATCCGGCGGTCGGCTTGGCGTCGTCGGCGCCGTCAGTCACCAGATTTTCGAATTCGGTTTCGAGATAGTTGACGAGGCTCGTGCGCAGCTTGTCGAGATCGACGCTGCAGGCGCGCATCACCGCCGCCGCATCCGAGTCATCGATCAGCGAAAGCAGAAGGTGTTCGAGCGTCGCGTATTGATGATGCCGCTCGTTTGCAATCGCCAGCGCACGATGCAGGGATTGTTCAAGGCTTTGGGAAAAAGTTGGCATTCGCGTCCTCTATGGCCCCCGGTCATCATGATCGCCATTACCCGGTCAGGCAACAACAACCTTCGTCATCCCCTGTCATATAGTTACCTGCGATCGTGGCGAAAGACCGGTTCCGCAAGTGTGGTTTTCTTCTAAATTCACGCGCCACGGCTCACGGCACGCGACCCTCCCCCCGAAAAACTACCGGGAATACGATCGGCTTCAGTCAACACCGATCGATGCAAGACCGTTCCTTCTGTCCGGCCGGGTCGAGAGCCGCACGCGGCTATTTTTTTTCCATCACGCATTGCAGGGGATGCTGGTGCTTGCGCGCAAAATCCATCACCTGCGTGACCTTGGTCTCGGCAATCTCGTAGGTGAACACGCCGCACTCGCCGATCCCGTGATGATGCACATGGAGCATGATCTTGGTGGCCGCTTCGGCGTCCTTCTGGAAGAACTTTTCCAGCACATGAACGACGAACTCCATCGGCGTGTAGTCGTCGTTCAGAATCAGGACGCGATACAGGTTCGGGCGCTTGGTCTTCGGCTTGACCTTGGTGATGACCGACGTCGACGGCCCACTGGTTCCGGTATTGCGGTTCTCGTCATTGCTCATTCGGGGAGCAGAAGCAGATGACGTTACCGGCACGGACGGACAAGCTTTGAAGGTTGGCTGCAACATGGCTCAGGCGTTTGAAATTCCAAAAAGGGGTGACCGGAGCGCATCCTGGCCCACTCGCGATCGGCTCTGGCGTGAGCCACCGCAAGCACCCAGCAACGCTTTTTTCCAGATCGCCGCTCCCGGTCCGACCCGTTGGCCGGGTCGGCACCTGGAATATGGGTCTGCCGCCGGACCGCCGCAAGCGCATTGACGCTGGCTGACACGATCCCGGACCGGCCCGATTCCCGGCTCGGCTATCCGGACCAAGGTTAATCGTTTCTGCCGGATTTGACAAAGGACAGCGCCGCCCGTTTAGCCGCCGTTGACGATAGCAGGTGCTTTTGGCGGCCGGTTTGGCGATGCACAGGGTTTGACCCGTTTTTGGTGGAACCGGTTTACCGCCTGTTTAGCGGCCCGGGCGGAAATGGCCACAGAAATCACATTTGCGGTGAGAGCCATGCTCGATACAGTCGTTTTCCGTCGCCTTCGTGCGGCCGCCCGCCGGTTCGCCGGCGCCAACGACGGCAATATCGCGATCCTCTTTGGGATCGCGATCATCCCGATCATCACTTTCGTCGGGGCGGCGGTCGACTACACCCGCGCCGTCAACGCCCGATCCTCGATGCAGGCCGCCCTCGACTCCACCGCCCTGATGCTGGCGAAGGACCTGACCGAGGGCACCATCAGTACCTCGGAAATCTCCAAGAAGGCAGACGAGTATTTCAAGGCCCTCTACACCAACCCGGAAGCCAAGTCGGACCCAGTCACCGCGAGCTACACGCAGACCTCCGGCAACGGGTCGACCATTCTGGTCGAGGGTTCCGGCGCCATCGACACCGGTTTCATGCGGGTCGTCGGCTTCCCGACCATGGATTTCAAGGCCAGATCCACCTCGGCCTGGGGTAACGTGCGCATGCGGGTCGCGATGGCGCTCGACGTAACGGGATCGATGGCGGACGACGGCAAGATGCCTGCGATGCAGAAGGCCGCCAAAGCCCTGGTCGATCAGTTGAGCAAGCTCGCGAAGAATGACGGCGACATCTACATTTCGATTATTCCCTTCGCCAAGGACGTCAACCTCGGCACCAGCTTCAAGGATGAGAGCTGGATCGACTGGGATGTGTGGACCGATCAGAACCCGGAATGGGGGACGTGCAGCAACACCAAAAAGAAGACCAAGAGTGACTGCCTGACCAAGGCCAGCAGGGTCTGGACGCCGGACAAGACCAAGTGGACCGGCTGCGTCACCGACCGCACGCAGGCTTACGATACCAAGAACGACGCGCCGAGTTCGACGAACGCGCCGACGATGGTTGTCGCCGAAGAATATACTGGAAAGGATCGGTGGGGGAACACCATACGATACTGCAAGACAGGCGCCAGTGCCTATATGCCACCGATCATGCCGCTGAGCTACGACTGGACGGCGCTCAAAACGTTGATCGGCAACTTGCAGCCCACCGGTAATACCAACCAAGGCATCGGCATGGCATGGGCCTGGCTGACGCTCGGCGTAGGCGTACCGCCGTTCAATGCCCCGCCCAAGGACACGGCGAACTATACCTACAAGGATGCCATCGTCCTGCTGTCGGACGGCCTGAACACGCAGAATCGCTGGTATTCGAACGCGTCGCAGATCGATGCCCGCCAGAAGATCCTGTGCGCAAACGCGAAGGCGGCGCCGCACAACATCGATATCTACACCGTCCACGTCAACACCGGCGGAGATCCGGAGTCTGTCGTGCTCAAGGGATGCGCCAGCGGCCCAGACAAGTTCTACCACATCACCGATCCCGACCAGACCGCATCGGTGTTCAATTCGATCGGCCAGTCGCTGGCCAAGCTGCGCGTCTACAAATAACTGCCTCGTCGAGGCGCCAAGAATTCGAACAAGAAAAAGCCCGGCCACAACGGCCGGGCTTTTTTATTGTCGAAGTATCAGATCGCGAACGAATTAGTGCGAAGCCGGGTTGAACTTGGAGACCAGGCCTTCGTAGGGCTTGAAGGTCTGCTTGGCGAGATCGGTGTAGAGACCCGCGATCTTCTGCGATTCCGCGACGAAGGTCTCGTAGGAAGAGCGTGCGAATTCGGTCTGCGCTTCGATCGCCTTGTCCAGCGACTTCACGCCGGAGAGCTTTTCAACGTACGACTTGGTGTCTTCGAACGACTTCTTGGCGTAATCGCCATAGGCAGTCGCGATCGCCTGAACGCCGCTCTGCAGGTTGCTCGCGGAAGCGGCAACCGATTCGAGATGCTCTTTGCCGTAGTTCTGAATGTCTTCAACCTTGACCATCATGGAGTCCTTTCCCAGACTGCAGGTGTAAACCGATTGCCGGGAGGTCCCGGCCCCCTGACCACCACCCATATATGTGCACCGCACAATAAAGTCAAGAAATATTGTGCGACGCACAAATGTGGCCGATTAGCGCAAAAATCCGGGATCTTACGCAACGGTTAATTAATCTTTTGGAAACCCGCCCCGCCTAACCTGCTTCCTGGACTTGTTCGCCTTCCGACACGCAGCCTAAAAGCTGTTTGTAAACAGTAGCTTATCTAGAAAAGCGATCTGATTGGCCAACCGGGCCGCGCGTAATGGCCGGATCGGTAGTCCGAACAGGGAAACGGCAGTGGTTGGTGAGCACAATTTTGCCTCACGAGCCGGTGATCAAGACAGAAATTGGGACGGGGAAGTAAATGCTTCGTACAACCTTGGCTTCCTCGCGCGCGTTGCGCGTGTGCGCCCTCGGGCTCATTACATTCACGACCGCGATACTGATCAGCAGCGAGAGCGCCGAAGCGCGCCGCTCCAAGCATCGTCGCCATCACATCGTCCGCGAAAGCTACAGCCCGCAATTCTCCTCGATCATCGTCGACGGCAATACCGGCGCGGTGCTCTCCTCGAACAATCCCGACGGCGTCCGGCGCCCGGCTTCGCTGACCAAGATCATGACACTCTATCTGCTGTTCGAGCGCCTCGAATCCGGCAAGATGAAGCTCGATACCGAAATGGACGTGTCGGAGTTCGCTTCCGAACAGGCGCCGACCAAGCTCGGCCTGCGGCCCGGCCAGACCATCAAGGTCGAGGACGCCATCAAGGGCCTGGTGACGCGCTCCGCCAACGACGCCTCCGTCGTGATCGCGGAGGCCATTGCCGGCAGCGAGGCCGATTTCGCCAGGCTGATGACGCGCAAGGCGCGCGCGCTCGGCATGAGCAAGACCACCTATCGCAACGCGTCCGGCCTGCCCAACGACGAACAGCTCACCACGGCGCGCGATCAGGCCACGCTCGGCCGCGCGATCCAGGACCGCTTCCCGCGTTACTATCGTTACTTCTCGACCTCCGTGTTTGCCTATCGCGGCCAGTCGATCCGCAACCACAATCGCCTGCTCGGCAATGTCGAAGGCGTCGATGGCATCAAGACCGGCTACACCCGCGCCTCCGGCTTCAACCTCGTGAGCTCGATGCGCCGGGGCAACCGCCACCTCGTCGGCGTGGTGCTGGGTGGCCGCAGCGGCGGTTCGCGCGACGCCACCATGCGCAACCTGCTGGCCGAAAACCTGGAGAAGGGCGCGACCAAGCGTACAGTGGCCGCGATCACCGAGCGAAATCCCGCCGACGGCACCGTCGATGTGGCCGAAGCCGAGACCGCTTCGCGTCCGGCGGAGGTGGCTCAGTCCGGCAGCGCTCTCGCCGCCGCCGAACCTGGGCTCGCGGCCATGCAAACGACCCGCTCGATCGCGCCGGCAAAGCCGTCGCTGATGGCGGCGGCCGCCGCTGCCCTGCCCTCGCCGCCCGCCAAGGTCGAGCAGAACAAATTCGAGCCGCAAGCCAAGCCCGAACCCGCACCATTGACCAGCGGCGTCATCCAGTCTCAGGCGATCTCAGCTATTCCGGGCTCGGCTGAGCCGATGAAGCCGGTGAAGGTCAAGACGGTTCAGGTCAAGGCCGGCCCAATGAAACTGGCGTCCGCCGGCGGCTCGCAGCCGGTAGCACCGCCGGTCACCAACGCCATCCCGGCCCGCTCGGAAGTCGCCGAGACCTCCAGCGCCGTTGTCGCAAACACCGCCGAGGCCAAGGCCGAAGCCGCCAGGGAAGCCCTCAGGGCGGCCATGCCGCAGCAGCCGGCTGGTCACGGTACCGGAAACGGCGTGCTCGGCGTGCTGCCCGCTTCCAGCCTGGCACATGCGCCCTCGCAAGCCCCACACGCGCAGACGCTCGCCTATGCCGATCCGGCGTCTCGTGCCCAGCCGCAGACCGTGCAACAGAACGACGCCGTCAAGACGGCCGCGCCGGCGGTGGTCCGCACCGGCTGGATCGTCCAGGTCGGCGCCCTCGAAAGCGAAAGCGAAGCCAAGCAGCGGATCGATCTCGCCCGCACCAAGGCCAGCGGCCTGCTCGGCAAGGCCGATCCCTTCACCGAGCCGGTCGTCTCAAAGGACAACCGCACGCTATACCGCGCCCGCTTCGCCGGTCTCGATCGCGATTCTGCCGAAGCGGTGTGCCGCGCGCTCAAGCGCGCCGACATTTCCTGCATGACCGTTCGCAACTGACCGGACTTCTCGTTAAAATTGGCAAAGCCGGCGCCGCAAGCGCCGGCTTTGTTGTTTTCTAAACACAGTCGGCGCGGCTCTCGCACAATCACGTCCGATGCGGCCGGCGAAAACTTCTCGTCAAGAATTTACGGTTAAGTTTCCCTGCAATGGACGATCGACCACGCCGGACAACGGCGGGCGATGTGGGGCGTCAATCAGAGAATGGCACGGAAGCAGCTCTCGGTTTGTAGCGTCGGTGGCGTGAGCCGGAGTTAGCTAAAGATGCGTGCGAAGAAGGGTATCCTTGGCCTCGTTTACACGGGCAGCGAGGTACGTCGAGCCCCCCTGATCGGGATGCAGTTTCTTCATCAGGGCGCGGTGCGCCCGGCTGATGTCGTCACGCCCCGCGCCCGGCTGCAGGCCAAGGATCTGATAGGCCTCCTCGTCCGTCATTTTTCCACTCGCCGCCGCGCGGCGCTGCCCCCCTGCCGGGTCGCCTTGCGCGTTCTGACGCCAAGCGGGAAACCGGCGGTCAAGATAGCTTTCAAGTAAGGCGACACTCTCGGCGTCGAAAGCCGGTATCATCGCGATCAACTGCGGCAGGTCGAACGCGTCGAGCGAGCGCCCGGCATTCGGTCCGTCCACGATCTGGCCCGACAGTTCGCCACTGTCGTGATCGAGGCGCATGTCGAGAAACTGCGAACGCACGCGCGAGGCCTGTCCCGTCGAGCGCTGCGCTCCGCCGAAGAGCCCCCCGATATTGCTGAAGCCGCCCGACCCGAACGGCGACCAGCCGAGCAGCCCGGCGCCGAAGATACCGAGCGGAATCGCCACCGCAAGTTCGCCGCGCAGGCCGGTAAAGGCCGCGACCGCCAGCGCGACGACGCCGCCCACGATCTTGATGCCGCGCGCGAGCACGACCGGATTGGCAGCACGAAACATCTGCAGCAGCAAGTAGAGAAGGACAACGGCGACGACGCCGGCAATCAGGGTTGGCATGGCTCTAATATAGCGGCATCGGCGCCGAAAAGCATGGCGCTCGTCTCGCTGGCAACCAAAGTCGTAATCACTTCATCTGGCCGATCAGCGCGGCCGCGCCGCTTGCGGTTTTCGACAGCGCCAGCAGCGCTTCGCGCCCGCCAGCGGCATACGCTGCGGCGGCGCGCAGGAGCTCGCGCAACTGTGCAGCGGCGCCGGGATCGAACCTGCACCATGCGCCGCCGGTGAGCCGCGCAATCTCGCGGAAGGCCTGTTCGGCTGCGGCGTCGTGGCCTTCCTGAAACATGAACACCGGCACCTTGAGCAGGCCGAGTTCCCCGGCCCTGGCGCAGAGATCGTCGACCGCCTCCTCCATGGCGTCGCCGACGAACACCATGGCGCGCACGCCGGACGCCACCGCCTCGCGGCGCGCCTCCGACAGCACCTTGCCGATCTGGGTGTTGCCGCCCTGGCAATCGATCTTGCCCATCAATCTTGCCAGTTGCGCGGAATCGGAGATCCAGCCCGTGGCGCGGCATTCGTTGAAGCCGCGGTAATAGACCAGCCGTATATCGAGGCTGCCGAGCGAAGCCGCCTCGCGAAACATGTCGGCCTGCAGCGCGCAGGCCATATCCCATGTCGGCTGCCGGCTCATGGTGGCGTCGAGCGCAAAGACCAGCCTTCCCCTGGCGCCCGCTCGGTGCGGCGACATTGCGCGCGCTTTCGCGACGAAGGCTGCGATGTCGTCCGACGCCGACGGCTTGGTCTCCGGCAGCGGACCGCCTTTACGCGCCTCGGCCTTTGCCGACGCAACATCGCCTGCCGATTTCGGTTTGGTAGGTTCGCCGGTCATGAGCGCTCGCTTGTAAGCAGCAAGCTCTATGTGGGACGAAGCCCTTCGCCGGTCAATGCACCGGACGGTGACACAGCCGCAAACCCAGGACGACCGCCGGCCGCCTAGTTCGTAACCGGCTTGTTGGGCGTCGGATTGCTGGCCAACGGGACGGACAGCGGCACCGGTCCCGGGCTGGCGGTCAGAACATCAGGCACCTTGGTCGGCACGGGCTTCAATACGCCGCTCTTGTCGGACTCGTCGAGGAACCTGTCGAGCATCGACTGGATCGAGGATTTGGCAGCGTCAGGCCCGGTGTCCCGCATGTCGTTATGCTGGAAGCCAGTGTTCACGACCGTGATCCCGGACTGCTCGCACTGCTCGTCGTCGGGCACCACGCCAGGATCGGCCTTGAAGTTCGTATCCTTGGAACGGAACGACAGGATCTTGAACTTGCCGTCGGTCAGGAACGGCACGCGCAGATTGTCCAGCGTCACGACCTTCTTGATCTCGTCGGGAAACTCCTTGGCGAAATACATCGTGATGTCGCCGCCCATCGAGTGGCCGACCATCGTCACTTTCTCATAGTCGGCGTTGGGCTGGACCTTCTTCATCTCGTGGATGGCGAAATGGATGTTGGCGACGCCGCGCTGAATCTGCGGCAGACGGCCGACATAGAGCTCGCCGACCTTGGTCACCATCGGCGGGTCGGTCGGCAGATCGTGCTGTGGGCTGATCGCAAGATAACCGCGCCAAGCGAAGACGTTTGCAAGAAACGAGTACTCGGTGTGCTTGACGGTGTTGCCGTGATTGAGGATTGCAACCGGCAGCTTGATCAAGCCGGTATTGGCCTGCATTTCCTTGTCACGGCGAACCGCAACGTTGACCGCCACTAGGCGATTGTCGCGATCGGGATCGTGGAAGGCGATCGTCTCATGCCGGATCGCCCACTTACTCGCGGTGAAATACGCGACAGCGACCAGCACGGAGAGTGAAAGCAGAACGAGAATTCCACGTTTCATGTTCGTCTTCGTCCTCGCGCCCCGTTAAGGGCTATCCCTGTTTGAGACTCTTTCGGTCCCTTCTTGATGATATATGTCACGGTGGCGTGACATAAAGGCCAAATGTTGTGTATTGACCGCCTGATCATTGTGCGGTGCACTTGTATATTGTGCAGCCGCTCAATCCCCACAAATTTGACCCGTCTTTTCCTTACGACGCCTCCAATCAACCTTTGGTTCGAGGGCTAGATAAAAGTCTAATGAAAACGGAGTAATGTCTCGTTGGTTCCCGGGAACCCAACCCGGCCCGGTGCGACAATACCGGCGCCTTCGAAAACTTAGACTGTCGTGTAAATGACGAGCTTCAGTGCGCCGGGTCGTCATTGGCCTGGAAGCTCGCATACTCCAACCTCGATCATTTCGAGATCACGGCCTTCGATCTCGACCGCGCCAATGAGGCCGTGGCGCATGCCTCCGGCCACAGCAGTCCCTTCAGAATGACGGTGATCCAGCCGCGACAATGCCGGCAGACCGGCAGCTTGTTGGAGGTCAGGCGCTGATGATGTCGCCGATAATGTCGTGGACTTCGAGCGGCTTGTCGACCTGGGTGAACCATTCGGCACGGTTGGCGGCCCGGCGGCGGCCGCGTTCGTCGAGCGGCAGTTTCAACTGACGCAACAGGCTGGTCACTTCCTCGCGCGCCGTGACGTGGCCCATGCTGGGTCGCGTGCCGAGGGTGGCCTCGTCGATGTCGTCCAGCGCCGTCAGCCCGCGCGGGAAGAACTCGCGGTAGACCACCCGCTCGGCAAATCCGTCGATCGAACGGAAGCCGAGCCGCAGCGAAAGGTCCTTCAGGCTGTCGGCGACGAGCTGCTTGTTGCGCGAGCCGATCATCGACAGGCGGTTGCGCACCACGATCCAGTCGGTGGTGGCGCCGTCGATCTGGCGGCGCTTGCGCCTGACGTCGCGCACCATCTCCGCATAATGGCTCTCGCCGGTCACGGAATAGGTCGCGGGATCGACGGTGCCGAGCACGTCGAAATCGAGGAAACTGTCGTTGATCGGGGTCACCAGCGTGTCGGCCATCGAATGCGCCAGACGCATCAGGTAGGAGTCGGAACCCGGCGTATCGATCACGATGAAATCGAAGGCGCGCTCGATTGCGCTCACCGCCTCCATGAACTGCTGGAACTCGGAATTTTCATTGTCGGCGATCTGCATCGTCTCGCCGAGCTTGACGCAGTAGTGCACGGGAATTTCGAGGTCGAGACCGGTGCGGCGCGCCCACGCGCTCCGGTTGGCGATGTAGCGGGTAAAACTCTGCTGGCGGCAGTCGAGATCGATGGTGGCGACACGCTGTCCGGCCTTCAGCAGGGCAACGGCGATATGCAGGGCAGAGGTGGATTTTCCCGAGCCGCCCTTCTCATTGCCGAGCACGACAACGTGCGCCGAACCGAACTGACCCTGACTCGCCTGAACCAACATGATTCAACCCCCACTCGATATCTTCAAATCACGCGCGGCTGCACGTCAAGTGAAATGCGCGACGACGCATTCAATTCGCTCGCAGCGTGTCTTTAATGATGAATCCCGACGGTGCAGATTTCGTTCCGTTGCCGCGATCAGCCCGCGGACTTTTCAACCAGCCGGACGCGCATCTGGCTTTTGCGTTTAGCTGGCCACAGCCTTGCCACTCCCAAGCAAACTTGGCGGCAATGCTCTGGCCTTATAAGGTCGGCGCGCCCGCCGAAAGGCGCGGGGCCGTCGGCCCCTCACCCCATCAGAAACTGCAAGAGATCGAGGCCAGATGTCGCGAAGTCCCATGGTCGTCCGTACCGTTCCCGCCTTGCGCCGCGCCGTCGAGGCCTTGCGCGCCCGAAAGGCCGCCGTCGCGCTGGTGCCGACCATGGGAGCGCTCCATGACGGACATGTGTCGCTGGTGCGGCTCGCCAAGCGCCGCGCACAGAAAGTGGTCGTATCGATCTTCGTCAACCCGACGCAGTTCGCCCCGACGGAGGATTTCGGTTCGTACCCGCGCACCTGGAAAGCCGACGTTGCCAAACTCGCCGCCGAGAAAGTCGACCTGATCTGGAATCCCGACGTCAAGGCGATGTACCCGGACGGCTTCGCCACCCGTATCGTGCCGGAAGGTCCGGCCACCGCCGGCCTCGAGGATCGTTTCCGGCCGCATTTCTTCGGCGGCGTTGCCACCGTGGTCGGCAAGCTGTTCACGCAAGTCCGGGCGGACGTGGCAATCTTCGGCGAGAAGGATTTTCAGCAATTGCGGGTGGTGACGCAGATGGCCGCCGATCTCGACCTCGGCGTCAAGGTGATCGGCTCGCGCACCGTGCGGGAACGCGACGGGCTCGCGATGTCCTCGCGCAATGTCTACCTCTCGCCGGAGGAACGGCTGACGGCGCCGACGCTGTACCGCGCCATGAAGGAAAGCGCCAAGCGGCTGAAGGCCGGCGAGGATTTGGCGGCCGCGATCGAAGCCGGCCGCGAACTGATCAGCGCCGCCGGCTTCGCGCTGGACTATTTCGAGGCCCGGCACGCCGAGACGCTGGCGCCGGTTACCTCGATGAAGGACGGGCCGGTGCGGATCCTGGTTGCCGCAAAGCTCGGCACGACGCGCTTGATCGACAATATCGGGGTTTAGAGCGTTTTCCAGCGAAGTGGAAACCGGTTCGCGTCAAGAAAACGCGTCAGATCAAAAATCTGGAGCCCGTTCCGATTCCATCGGAACGGATAAATGCTCTAGCCGTGGGACCTCGGTCAGAGCAGCCCCAGATCGCGCAATTCGCGCCGCATCGGTTCCGGCATCGCGGCCACGCTGGCGGCTGAGGATTTGGTGAGGTCAGCCGGCGCGGCGTCCTCGGCGAGGTAGCGCCAGCCCTGGAACGGACGCATCGGCCGCGGCGAGACGGCGAACACCTTGGGCTGCATCACCAGACGGCACCGCCCGATACCGTCCTTGTCGCGGAACGGCTCGAGCGCAATGATCTTTTCGCGCGCGGCGATTTCGCCCTTGATCACCCAGTAGAGTGAACCGCCGGCGAGGATTTCCGCGTCGCGCTTCGGCGTCATCCGCGTGATGTGGACGTGGCGAAGCGGCAGGCCCTTTTTCTTGGCGGTTGCCATGCGTTCGGCGACCCACCCCTTGAGTTCCTTGACTGACTCGCAGCCGACGGCAAGCTTGATGAGATGAAGCGGCATGATCCCGCCGATGTAGCGGTCCGTGCGCGCTTTGAAAAGATCACTCGTTGTTATCAGCTGTGGGCGCCCCAGCCGTCGGCGCGAGTTGGACCGGCGCGCCGTTGGACGGCCGCTTCGGCGCCGGCGGCGACTTCTTGGCGGCGGTCTGCGCCGGCGGCGATGCCGGCGGTGTCGCCGCGGCCGGACGCGGCGCGGCGGGCGATGCCGGCGCAGCCGCAGTTGCAGACGACGGCTTCGGCGCTGCCCCGGGCGGCGGCTCGGGCGTCATGATGCTGACCGGCGGGGTGGAGGCCGAGGTCGGGAATTCGGCGTTGGTGGGCTTGCCCGTGGGGAGCGACGGCGGCAGCGCCGCGATCAGGCCCGTCGCGGCCTGCGCCGGCGCGTTCCAGGACGCCGCGTAGCGCATGATCAGGTTTTCATAGACGCGCTCTTCCATGTTGGCCGCAATCTGGCGCGTCTCGGTCAGCGAGCGGAACGCGCGGCAGGCCGATGGCGTGCAACGGTCTCGCGCCATCAGCACATAGGCCATTAACCCGTAACGGTCGCGCTCGACGGCGCGACGCAGCGCCAGCAAGTCGGAGCCGGCCCCCTTGTTCGCGGTGGCGACATCTCCGAGCGAGGTCAGGAGCGTGATCTGCGAGGCGGCGTAGGCCACCGCCGCAGCCACCGACTCGGCCGAACCGAACAGCACCTTCTCGCACGCGGCGAGGACTGCATCGCCGGCCAGTTCGTCAATACAGGAAAGCTGCGGCAACGGCGCGGTAGCCGTCTGAACCGAACGCGGCGCCTCCGTGGACTGAACCACGTTTGCCGTGCCGAAGCCGCGGAAGGTCACGGCCCCTGCGACCCCGATCGCGAGCAGCGTGATGAGCGCCAGCACGCCGTTGGCCATGGATCTCTCCGAGCGCAGCAGCGTGATCAGAACGATGATCCCGACAAATCCGGCCATGGCCAGCGTCAGGTATAACGAAAGGTTCGGCGAGCTCCAGATCTGATCCAGCGAAGCAGCCCAGTTCATGCGCGGTGTCCCTTAACGCAGCATCAAACGCGATCGAAAGACGAATGCGTCTTTGTCGCATTCGCTTTTCGGCAGATTGGTTCTGCGAACGGGGCCTTTTGACGGCAGTCGAAGTGGAACCTCGTCAGCCGGCTGCTTGCACACAACTGATTCAGGAAATCGCGAGCTGGCTTTCCTTGGCGACCCGTTCGAAAGCTTCGGTCGAGCTTTTGATGCGATACTGACAGTCGTCGCCATCTGTTGGCAGCAGCCGGATCACCTCATAGGTGCCGGTGGCGGCCGGACGGGCGACGTTGCTGGCAGTAAAATAGACAGTCTCTCCAACGGAGTACTTATGCTTCAACGCCCTCTCCATTACGCAAGAACGCCGGCCGCGCTCACGGTCCCGCTAGCTTTCGGCCGACTTGAGAACCCTGCGGCAACCTAGCACAGCCGACCTCCCAAAAGCCAGCAGCATCGAGACATGGCAAATGCGCAAATTCTGCATGTTTTTCAGGGCGATAAGCGGTAATTTCTGCGGTTCCCGGGAACCCGCCTGCCTAATATTGAGGCCGTTTTTCCCAATATAGGACAGAATGCCGCGGGTTGCGGGGAGCCCTGGTACCCCCGCCCGGCCACCGGCCCCGCGCCCGAAATCAGACCGTCTCGAACCGTTCGATGATGAGCGTTTCAGCAAGGCCGGCGCGGGTCCATTCCTGGAATGCCGGCAAGGACATCATCGCATCGAAATAATGCCGCGCCTCGCCCCTCACCTCGATCGCATAGGTGCGAAAGCGATGCACTACCGGCGCAAACATCGCGTCCGCACCGCCGAACGCGCCGAACAGGAACGGTCCTTCCTTGCCGTAACGGCTGGCGCAATCGGCCCAGATCTCCTGAACGCGCGCCACATTGGCACGCGCGTCATCCGACAGGTCGACCGCGCCGACCGGACGGTGCAGGTTCATGCCGCATTCGTTGCGCAGCGGCATGAAGCCCGAATGCATTTCCGCCGAAATCGAGCGCGCATGCGCCCGGCGCGCGCGGTCCTCCGGCCACAGCCTCGCTTGCGGGTATTTCTCGGCAAGATATTCGATGATCGAAAGCGAATCCCACACCGTGACGTCGCCATCGATCAGCGCCGGCACCTTGCCTGCGCGCGAAAAGCTCAGGATCCGGTCCTTGTCCGCCTTGTCGTCGGTGTAGAGCGGGACGAACACTTCCTCGAACGGAATGTCGTTGGCGCGCAGCGCCAGCCATGGCCGCATCGACCATGACGAATAGTTTTTGTTGCCGATGACCAGTTTCAACATTTGCGGGGAAATCCTGTTGGAGGCGTGATCTTGCCATAGTGCACCGCACGCGTTCAACCTGTACATCACGATTGCCAAGCCATCATCGGGGATCTCGCCATATGGGCGCCTATTGGGTCGATATCGCCGCCGTCGCGTTCTTTGTCGTGGAATGGCTGGTCTACGGCCTTACGCTCGAACACACGGCCTATGGCCGCGACAGCCTGTCGGCGCGCATGAACCGCTATCGCGAGGTCTGGGTGCGAAACATGCTCGACCGCGAAGCGCGCATGGTCGACATGCAGATCATGGCCTCGCTGCAGAACGGCACCGCCTTCTTCGCCTCCACCAGCCTGATCGCGATCGGCGGCGGGCTGGCGCTGCTGCGGGCGACCAACGATGCACTCGCCGTGCTGCGTGAGCTGCCGGTCGATCTCACCCCCTCGCCCGCATTGTGGGAAATCAAGTGCGTCGGCCTGATCCTGATCTTCATCTACGCCTTCTTCAAATTCGCCTGGTCGTACCGCCTGTTCAACTATGTCGCGATCCTGCTCGGCGCGATGCCACCGTCGTCTCAGCGCGACACCGCGGAAGCCGAAGCCCACGTGATGCGCACGACGCGTCTGTTCGAGGCGGCGGGGCGGCATTTCAACCGCGGCCAGCGTGCGTTCTTCTTCGCGCTCGGCTATCTCGGCTGGTTCGTCAGCCCCTGGGTATTGCTGCTGACGACCGCGCTGGTCGTGATCGTGACCTGGCGGCGTCAGTTCGCATCGAACGCGTGGCGGGCGATGGGAAGCTAGAAACGGCTTCAAATTCAGATGGTGGCCCCGACGAGCAAGAAAGCGGCGCCGAGCGCGAGCAGCACAAGACCAGGCCAGTTCGATTTGAACCCAAAACCGCCCGCCGGTCTTTCAGGTTCCAGGGTGTCGCCGGGTTGTCCGGCGCGAAGCCGCCTTCTACCGCTCAGTCGGCCACGCCAGATTGGCTGAAAGGCCATCTGCAACACCCCGCCGAAAACAAGAAGCACACCAAGCCAGATGAGTGTCATGCTCCGTCTCCCGCCAGTGAATGGGCCGCGAGCTTGCCGCCGGCCGAGGGCTCGACGTCTCTTGGTCGATTATCTTTCAACGTCCGGCCGACGCTTCCGTTTCGCCTACCGTAGTTCCATCTGGCCGTAAGAGAGCGACCCTCGCCTCTCCTCTTTTGATGCCGGGATGATCGAGCGGTCGTGAGATCACGCGCTAGGAAGCGCCGAAATCCTGCGGCGTAAAGTTGAGATCGAGCACCTTCCATTCGCCGTAGCGATCCGCCGGCAGCATGGCGTAGGGCTGACAGGCCGACAGCGCGCGGATGGCGCCCTGCATCAGCAACGGCCCCTTCATCGAGGCGCTGGCCTCGATCAGGATCGGCTCGCCTGCGAGCCTGCCGTCCGGGGTCATCAACACGCGCAGCTTGACCTTGACGTCGTCGGTGCTCGACAGCGAGCCCGGCAGTTTCGAGCAGGTTCTGAGGTGGCGGCGGAACTCCGCCACCAGCGTGCTCGCGACATCGGCCGCCTCGATCGCCGGCGCGTCGAAATTGTCGTCACCCTTGTTTCGGGCTTGCGAGGGAACGAGCGGCAGCGTGGGCGAGAGGTCGGGCGGCAAGCCCAGCAGCACCTGATACTTGATCGAGACATCCGGCTCGGGCGGCTTGTAGGCCGGCGCCGCCGGTTGCGACGGCGGCTGTGCCACCGGCTGCGGCTGGGCCGCGCGCGGCGTGGCGAGCGCCGCCTGCTTCTGCGGCTGCGCGGCAGGCGCTGGCTGTACCGTTGGCGGAGGCGCACCGGCGGCCGCCGGCTTGTCCAGCAGTGAGAAATCGGGCTCCGCCGTTTGCGCCGGTTCCGGCTGGTTTTCGGTAGGCGACTCGTCGGGAGCCGCTTGCTTTTCGGCAAGGTCTTGCTGGGTCACGATTTCGACCGGGATCTGCTCAGCCGTCACCGCACCGAACGGGTGAACCTCGGAAAACAGCAGCAGCAGAGTCAGCAGCGACGCATGTGCGATCGCCGACGCCGTGATGTCAGTGGGTATGATCCGCCGCAGGTCCATCGCATCAGGATGATGTTCGGTACGTTCCCTGCCCACCAGCATAGCGTCCGGCGGCGCAACGCCTCAATCCCATTTCGGCGCGAAACCGAAATCCGTGAGCCGGCCGCTGGCGCTGCCCATGCCGGAAATCTGCTGCATATCCGCTTCCGACAGCTCGAAATCGAAGATCTCGATGTTCTCCGAGAGCCGCTCGAGTTTCGACGTTCGCGGGATAGCCGCCACGCCCTGCTGCACCAGCCAGCGCAGGCAGATTTGCGCCGCCGTCTTGCGATAGCGGTCGCCGATCCGCAGCAGCGCGCGATCGTTCTTGATGCGGCCCTTGGCGACCGGGCCATGCCGTGGCGCGCGCAGGCTTCCCTGACCTTGGTCTGGTCGAGATAGGGATGGAATTCGACCTGGTCGCACGCCAAAGGTTCGGGGCACGCCGCCACCGCCTCCTCGATCAGGGCCACCGTGAAATTGGACACGCCGATATGGCGGGCGAGCCCCTGCTGCCTGACCCGCGCCAGCGCGCCCAGTGTCTCCACCAGCGGCACCTGCGGATTCGGCCAGTGCAGCAGCAACAGGTCGACCTCGGTCAGGCGCAGTCGCACCAGGCTTTCCTTGGCCGAACGCTCCAGATCGTGGGGAGCGAAATGCGAGGGCCAGATCTTGGTGGTGAGGAAGACCTGATCGCGCTTCACGCCCGAGGCACGCAGGCCCTCGCCGACCTCGCGTTCGTTCTCGTACATCTGCGCGGTGTCGATGTGGCGATAGCCGAGCCGGATCGCCTGCTCGACGAGCCGCGCACAGATGCGTCCGCGTAGCTCCCAGGTGCCCAACCCGATCGCGGGGATTTTTGCGCCATTGGCTTCGACAAACAGCATAGGTTGTATCCACGGACCGGCCCCATTATGGGCTGCGGAAACAGTCCTGCCAACAGATAGCGTTTTCGAGCGAAGCATGCCCGGACTTGATCCGGGGTGGACACCGGTCCGCTTGAAGAAAACGCGCCAAACAACTAGGCGGACGACGGTTCTGTGGCGAGAGCTTCGAAGACGGTTTCCGGCGAATGGGCGATCACGGCGAGCAGCGCCCGCGCCGGTCCGCGCGGTGCACGCTTGCCCTGCTCCCAGTTTCGGATGGTTTCGACGGGCACGCCGAGCCTGGCCGCGAATTCGAGTTGCGTCAGCTGCGCACGACGGCGCAGGTCGCGCACTGCCGGCAAGGCCGGGGTTTCGCCGGGTGTAACGTCCGGCGCTGTGGGTGAGGCGGTAGGCATCGCAGGCGCGAGCCCGGGCATCGCTGGCGCGAGCCCGGGCATCGTCGGCGCCAGCGGGAACTCCTGCCCGTCCCGCAGTTCGACGATCCGTCCGTCCGCTTTCAGCCGCAAGCGCTGCATGTTGACCTCGTGAGCCAACATCATCGGCCAAGCGCGTTAAGGCCCGATTAACGATAAAAAGGCCAAAGGCGCAGCTACTTCAGCCCGAACCACAGCGTGGCGATGCCGAGAAACGAGAAGAAGCCGACCACGTCGGTGATTGTGGTGACGAAGGTCCCCGACGCTACCGCCGGGTCGGCACGCACCCGGTCCAGCACCATCGGGATCAGGATGCCGCCGAGCGCGCCGGCCACCAGGTTGCAGATGATGGCCAGCCCGATCACGATGCCGAGCCCCGGGATCTTGAACCAGGCCACCGCGGCGATGCCCGTGATCACGGCAAAGGCGAGCCCGTTGACGAGGCCGACCATCGCCTCGCGCATCACCACACGGAAGGCATTGTTGGAGCCGAGTTCGCGGGTGGCCAGCGCCCGCACCGCCACCGTCATGGTCTGGGTAGCGGCGTTGCCGCCCTGGCTCGCCACGATCGGCGCCAGCACAGCGAGCGCCACCATCTTCTCGAGCTGACCCTCGAACAGGCCGAGCACGGAGGACGCCAGAAACGCCGTCGCCAGATTGACCAGGAGCCAGTTGAAGCGGGCGCGCGCGATGGTCCAGACATTGTCGGACAATTCTTCGTCGCTGGTGACGCCGCCGAGCGCCTTCAGATCCTCGTCGGCCTCCTCCTCGATGACGTCGACCACGTCGTCGATGGTGATGACGCCGACCAGCCGGTTGGTGGTGTCGACCACGGGAGCCGCGACCAGATTATACTTGCCGAACATCCGCGCGACCTCTTCCTGGTCGTCCAGCACCGAGACGCGGCGGCGGTCTTCGTCGATCAGATCGGCGATCGGCACCGGCCGGCGCGCCCGCAACAGCGTGTCGAGCGAAACCGCGCCCTGCCAGTGCTTTTCGGAATCCACCGCGTAGATCTCGTAGAACCGGTCCGGCAGATCGGGAGTGTCGCGCATGTAGTCGATCGCCTGGCCGACGGTCCAGTCCGGCGGCACCGCGATGAACTCGGATTGCATCCGCCGGCCTGCGGAATTTTCCGGATAAAGCAGGCTGCGCTCCAGCGCGACGCGCTCGGAGGGCGGCAGCTTTTCGAGGATCTCCTCCTTGTCCTCCTGGTCGAGCCCTTCGAGCAGTTGGACGGCGTCGTCGGATTCCAGTTCGCGAACGCCCTCCGCGACCGTCTCCGGTTCGAGTTCCTCGAGGATTTCCTCGCGGACGGCATCATCAACCTCGTTCAGCGCCGAGAAGTCGAAATCGGCGCCGGTGATCTCGACGAGGGTGACGCGGTCCTCGGCTTCAAGCGCCCCGATCAAATCACCGAGATCGGCCTCGTGAAGTTCCGCCACCACCTCGCACAACAGCGGCCGGTCGGCGGCGTGGATGGCGCGCGTGATCTCCTCGACAAACTCGCGGCGGAGCTGGTTCTCTTCGTCCCGCATCGGCAGATGGTCGAGTACTGAGCCCTGCGCTGACAGCGCGTCTGCGGCCTTGGCAACGTCGATATTCTCGGCCATGCCGCGCCTCGCCGGTTTGACAGAATGAGAGAACTTGTCTGAGCTATAGCTGCACGCATTACCCAATCGGCTGCGCCAAGCGCAATGCCAAATATCACCGCCAAATATCACCAACGGCAAATGACCCGAAATTTAAGCGCGGCGCTGTGCTCGGCGGTCGCAGCATTGATGGCCTTCATTGCGGCGGCGCCGGCCGCCGAATGCAGCCGCAACGACGCGCTCGGCACCTCACGCGTTCTCGCGGTGGATGCCGCTACCTACCCGCGCGTGGGCCTCAAGAGCTTTCCGCAGACGCTTCCGCTGGAAGACCACGAAGTGGTGCTGACCTTCGACGACGGACCGGGGCCTGCGACGGACCAGAAGATACTGGCGGCGCTGGCGCATGAATGCGTACGCGCCACCTTCTTCCTGATCGGAAAGCTGGCCTCCGAACATCCCGAACTGGTGAGGAGAATAGCGGCGCAGGGCCATACCATCGCGCATCACAGCTGGACCCACCACAATCTGAAATACATGAAGCCGGAAGCGGCCATCGGCGAGATCGACAAGGGCATCGCAGCGGTCGAAACGGCGCTTCACGGAAAAGCCACCGCGACCCCGAGCACGCCGTTCTTTCGCTTTCCTTTTTTTGACATGACGCCCGCGACGCTGGACGCCTTGCAAAAGCGCGGCATCGCCGTGTTCGGCGCCGACCTCTGGGCCGGCGACTGGATACCGATGACGCCGGCACAGCAGTTGAAGCTACTTACCGAGCGGCTGCAAATCGCCCGCAAGGGCATCATCCTGCTGCACGATCCCAAGGCGCAGACCGCTGCCATGCTCCCGGCCTTCCTGCGCTACCTCCGCGACAACCATTACCGCGTGGTCCATCTGGTGCCGGCAGGTGCCAAAACCGTGTCCGGCAAAGCACATTAGATCACGATCTTTTTGGCTGACGCGGTTCTGTGGCCTGGTTCACACCCCGAAACCAAAATTAGGTGTAGAAATCAGGTGATTAAGGCGGCATTCATGACGCCAGATGTAAGCCGTTGCGTGCTCTTGGAATGAAGCCGGGGTTCAATGATCGCTAGCGTATTTGGGGGGCTTCGGCGGCGGTCCTGGACCGCCTTGTGCGTGGGCATACTAACCTCAGTTGCCGCGCAGGCTGCGTCGGCCGCCAATTGCCCAGGTCATCCCGACGCCATCGGAACGTCGCGCACGATAGTTGTCGACCCGCGCGCCCATCCTGTCATCGGCACCATGCAATATGGCAAGACGCTGCCGCTTGCAGATCGTGAGGTGGTGCTGACCTTCGACGACGGTCCGCTGCCGAAATACAGCAACGAGATCCTCGACATTCTCGCCGCGCATTGCGCCAAGGCGACCTTCTTCCTGGTCGGAAGCCAGGCCCGCGCCAATCCGGAAGGCGTGCGCAAGGTGCGCGATGCCGGCCACACGGTGGCCACCCACACCCAAAATCATCCGGGCGGCATGGATCGCCTGCCGTTCGACCGCTCCAAAGAGGAGATCGAACGGGGCATCGCGTCGGTGACCGCAGCGCTCGGCGATGGCTCCGCGCCGGCGCCGTTCCTGCGCATTCCCGGTCTTCGACGCACCGACGAGATCGAGGAGTTCGCCGCGTCCAAGGGGCTTCAGCTCTGGAGCGCCGATTTCCCGGCCGACGACTGGCGCGACGTCTCCGCCAATCGCGTCTATGAGCTCGCGATGCAGCGGCTGGAGCGAAAGGGCAAAGGCATCCTGTTGCTGCACGACATTCAGCCGCGCACGGTCACCGCGCTGCCGAGGATTTTGCGCGAAATGAAGGCGCGCGGCTATCGCATCGTCCATGTGGTGCCGGCGACGCCCGATCGGCCGGTAACGCCGACCGAGCCGAAGCAATGGCAGTTGCATCCGGCACCGGAGATGGTGGCGACTTCGCGCTGGCCGAAGGTTCCGAAATTCGCTTCTGCCGGGCCTGCGGCACTCCCCGTCCCGGCTTTGTCCGATCTCGATTGGCACACGAGCAATCTTGGCGCGCGTGCCTCGCGGCGCGGGCGCAGCGTTCCACTGCCACTGGTCGCGCCGTGGTCGCGGCAAACGATGTTGCCGCCGGCCGGCACGCTGGCCGCGCTGCCGGTTCCGGCCCGGAGCATTTTCAAAACTCCGGAACCGGCGGGCATGACCCTGCTGGCCTCGTTCGCGAGCCGGGCGGCATCGACTGCGCAAGCGCGTTCAAAGGAAGTCTCCTCCGCAAAGCTCACCGGCAAATCCCGCCGCCACGGCCACACAACCGCGGCCCAGCCGCCGGCACCCGCCGGACACGCCGAGCAGTCGCCGCAAAGCGCCGGTGCGACCGCGCCCAAGCCGGCGGCACAAGCCAAACGGAATGGGCGGTCGGTTCGGGTCGCCGGGTTGAAGAAGCGCTGATCGGCCGGTTCTGATCGAATGGATCAGGACTGCTCCCCTAATCATTTGTTTTGATGCACTGTCCTGAGCCCGCCATCAGGACAGGGGCTCAATTCGTCACTATCTTGGCGATGCAGAGCAGGATAACGATGGCGAGGAACAGCAGGTCGATATAGGCCTTGATCTCGCCGGCATGGCGCAGCGTGCCGACTTCGGTGATGACCTGCTTGCGCGTCGACGTCGAATTCGGTCCCTCGCCCAGCGCCGCCACCAGGCGGCGTGCCTCAAGCTCCAGCCGTTCGATGCGCTGGAAGAAGTGAAATGACCGCAGCGCCGACGCCGCGTGCATGCCCGCATAGACCAGCACGAGAACCGCGACGAGCACGCGGTGCTGATACTTTTCGAGGAAATTCAGAGCGAAATAGACCAGCGCCAGGAACACGAAGTTGGAGAGGAAACGATAGGCGTAGCTCAGAAACAGCATGAAGATGCTCCGGGTGGTCTTGGCAGGTGTCGAACTTCCTGGAAGCGCCGAACGGCGGCAGAGCCGGCGGGAATCAACGGCCGGCCGGCGCATTCAGTTTACGCGAACGGTGCGACTGTAGGGGCAACAACCCACACGCCACGCCAAACGATTCGCGCGCCGTGGCATTGCGGACACGCGAACACCCCGCAGAACCGATTGTACTAGGCCAAAACTGCCACGTTGTGGTGCGCTCGGAGGGTATCGGATCAACCAAGTATCTGAAGCTGCAACCAACGGGTGCGGACCTGCCTGATCAGCCGCACGACTATTCTGACTCGTCGGATACCGCAAAGAGGCCCCGCCATTTGCGGCGGGGGCGAGTCTAGGGAGAAGACTACAAACTAAGCTGATTCGCGGCACCAGCGTGTACCGCAATTCACACACGCTATTCGAAAAACAGACCTGATCGATATTCTGGATATCTCACGGCGGCTATACTTTGCCTTCGATCATCTTGAGTTTGACGGTCTCGCAGGTCTTCCGAACCTGCTCGGTAAAGATCGCGCATTCCTCGATGCGCTTGAAGATCTTTTTGGCTTCCTCGCGATACGAGGCCGCGGTATCGCGCATGAAGGCAATGGCATTGTGCACTTCGGCGGTCATCGCCTCGCATTTCTTCGCCGCGCTGATCAGCTCTGCGCCCATGGCTTCGATTTCCCTGGCGGCGGCTTCATAGTCGCGTACCACGGCCTCGGCAGTCAGCGCGCCGACGCGCGTAACGCCCTCTTCATGCTCCACGTAGTCTGGCATCAGTCCCGATGGAGCCGCCCTGACCACGGGAAGGCTCCCGACGACGTCTTCTTCAAGCTTGGCTAAATCCAGCGGCGGAGTTCTGTGAAGTCGTTCGATACTCGCCATAGGCCATTCTCCATCACTCGATGAACAACCCCCAGCGCGAACATAGCGACCGATTCGTGGCGGAATCCTGCATCGAAGGAAGCAACGAGAAGGCGAGCGTGTGAATACAAGCGCCGTGGGATGGCACCGAGGCGCTTCCATTCGAGCGAAGCTGCACGGGCCCGGCATTAACCATGCCGGAGCATCAAGCCGCTGTTGGCCTAGGCTTAATGCGCATTTAACAATTTTGCTTCACTCGTGGAGGACCAGCGCAACATCTTTCAAGCCGCAAGAATTGCGGGCCGCACTCAACCTCTTCAGGAGGATCGATTGAGGACGACGCTTCTTATTTGCGTGCTGGGTACTACCCTGGTCGGTTGCAGCAGCCAACAATCAACACAGCCATCATGCGTTGGCCTGAACCCATTGGCCTGCCTGACCGCGGTTCATGTGCCGATTGAACCTGAATCGCACGACAGCGAATCCGCCGCAGCGAAACCATTATCCATCGTCGCCTGGCGCGGCGACAGCCCGCCCCGATCTCACGCGAAACACGCCGTTCATCGAGCACCCAAGCCAATCAAGGTCGCGGCAAAAGCCGCGGCTACCGTTCCCATACCGATTCCTTCTCCGCAAGCGAACCAGCAGACGACGGGCAATGCCGTTGCTTCCCAAGCTGCTCGCGCTTCCGAAGCGACTCGCGCTTCCCAAGCGACACGCACAATCACCGCCGATCCGCAGGCCACGACCGACGTTCCGCAGCCCCGAACGACGGAGGAGCAGGTGGCGGCCGCCGCAGCGGTCGCGGAGGGAATGTCGGTCCCGACGTTGGATACGTCGCTGGACGCGCTCGTGGCCGTCCTCGTGGCGGGTCCCGACGTCAAGTCGGTCTCCGACCTGGCTGGTAAGACAATTGCGATCGACGATAGATATTCCGAGCAGTCGATCAACCGCGTCAGGACCGCGATGGCGGCGGCGGGCGCGCTCGAAGTCCAACTGAGCAAAGGTCAAACCACTGCGATCAATCGGCTGGTCGGCAAGGAAGTTGCGGCCGCGATCGTCGGGCTCGTCTCTGCCAGCGCCGCCGATAGCTTTCCTGAACTCCCGCGATTCAGGATCTTTCAAGTCCCGCTCTCAGCTCGATCGAGCCCGGCCAAGCCGTGACGGATTTGCCTCTCGGAGAATCCGCCCCCTGTGACCAAACGCAGGCCGCGGAGCCAAAAGCCCAACAAAAACAAAGCTGATTTTTGAGGTGGTCGGCGTTACTGGCAGCGATTTCAATAATCTACGTGAGTACACCAAACCAAAGGTGCCCATGCCAATCGCACCTTTAGGTGCCGTTCGACATCCAAATGAACCGCAGGAAGGTAGCACCAGCGCACATGAGGAAACTGGTCGCGAAAACTCTCGCAGCCAAATATTCGATAGTATTGGCGAACAGCGCTTAGCCGCTTCGATGCGAACCGTGGGTTCCCGGCGCGCTCGCCTCTACGCCTCGGCACACGCCTTGAAGTTCTGGCGCTGAAACGCTACGTTAGACAAAATTCAATTCTGTCTAACGTAGGCAAATGCCATGGCAAAGGCACCAGCAAGCAAATCCCCACCGCGCCGGGGCAAGCAGGCAGCAAGCACGACCAAAGGTAGCTGGGGGCAGATAAAAGCCGCTCACCGCGAGCCTGCGGCCGGCCAGTTTGTCGTGAGCAAGGCGCGGTTCGAAGCGGTTATGCGGGCAGCGGAACAGTCGGGTCTCCTGAACGAAAAAGGCGGCCGTATTGGCGGCAGGGTGAGCCCGGCATTGGTCAGGCAGGCCAAACGGCAGACAGGCATCGAGACAGATACGGACTTGATCGAGTTTGCCCTGGCGACGGTCGCGCTTGAGGATAACTTCGCAGACGTGTTCAAGGAGTCTCGCGGCAAGGTCGACCCGAAGCTGAAGCTCGGTTTTTGAGGTGGCGGAGTTCGATTTCGGCGCTGCCCGGCGGTGGGCGCGCTTCGATCCGCAAAGAACGCTGGCACGACGAAGTGACAATGAACTGCCGTTTGTCAATCCGAGCTCAATCGGCGGACAAGGACTTCTGCTTGATACCTCCGTTTACATTGACCAGATGCAAGATCGTTCGCCTCAGATCTTGGACGACCTGATCGCGGAGCGACAGGTCAATCATTCGACTGTCGCGATACAGGAACTGATGCACACGGTAGGCGTATTGAATCCGTCTGACGCGCGAACCGCCACGGTCATCGACGTGATCGGCAGGCAAATCAGAGCGATGCCACCACATCGTATCTTCGCGCCGGACACCGACGTTCTAGGACGTGCTGCGCTTCTGTCGGGGATACTCTGCCGCCTCCAAGGCTACGAAAAGGACGGCAAGCTGCGCGCGCTTCAGGACTGCGTGCTGTTCCTTCATGCGCAAAAGCTTGGCCTCGTTGTCCTGACTGCGAATGTCGGCGACTACGATATTCTACTCCAACTCATTCCAACCGGACGCGCGCTGTTCTATCGTTCGAAATGAACGCCAGCGCAAAAGAGCTTTTCAGGTAACCCTCAAAAGCAAATATATTTCAATAAGTAGACGCATGGTGCGCTCGGAGGGCGGTCGCATTTATTGCGATATCAATGAGTTGCCAAGGTTTGTCAAACCATAAGGTACATTGCAAGTCTAAGAGTACCTTTCAGAAAGGCCGCCAAGGAGCGGCTTGTCCAGTGGCGTTTTCGAGAGATCGCCCCGTCCCACGGCGCGATCGGCGTCGCGGCCGGTCATTCAAAATGCTGGTCCTCTCCGGAAGCTATTTGCGCGATCGCACCGCAACATTTGGTGGCCTTGCGCCCGGGTTTGAGGACATTGGGTGATGTTCCGACGGACCTAGGATGCCCGCTCGTCCAGTTGAGCAGGCCCGCTGTGCGCCACAGCTTCAGACACGCAACCATCTCAAATTGCTTTTTGAGGCAGTAGCCTAAAGCGCAATGTCAGACGGACAATTTGCGAAGCGGGCGCTCCCTAGGGAAGTCCGCGAATCCAACGCTTTCAACGTGTTACTGAGAAGTTTGAGGGAAAATGTGCCTCATTGATCTTCATGATGCTTCAGCATCATCCCCCAAACTACCTTGCCGAAGACAGTGCGGTCAGCGGACCAGGCGGGAGAAGGGTCGGGAATCACTCTCGTCAGCATTTCTCGCGTGCTGGTCCAGGGCGTCAAGGGGGCCCAACCGACCCATTGCGCTCTGGATGGTTGTGGGGCCTCCCGACATTCGCTGATCATCGCCTTCTGAGGTAGGCAGGTCCTTGCGTTGCCGCGTTCTGGAGCCGCCTTCGTCCATTTGGGTCATGCTTCTACGCGACAGAACCGGCGGTTCAGACGGCGCGCTTCAGCGACTCGACCAGATCGGTCTTCTCCCAGGAGAAGCCGCCTTCATTGTCCGACATACGGCCGAAATGGCCATAGGCCGCGGTGCGCGCGTAGATCGGGCGGTTGAGATCGAGGTGGGTGCGAATGCCGCGCGGCGTCAGATCCATGGCCTGGGCCACCGCCTTCTCGAGCTGGTCCTCCGGCACTTTTCCGGTGCCGTGCGTGTCTATGTAGATCGAAAGCGGCCGCGCCACGCCGATGGCATAAGCGAGCTGCAGCGTGCAACGATCGGCAAGACCGGCGGCAACGATGTTTTTGGCGACATAGCGTGCGGCATAAGCGGCGGAACGATCGACCTTGGTCGGATCCTTGCCGGAGAATGCGCCGCCGCCATGCGGGGCCGCGCCGCCATAAGTGTCGACGATGATCTTGCGGCCGGTGAGGCCGGAGTCGCCGTCGGGTCCGCCGATGTAGAATTTGCCGGTCGGGTTGATATGCCAGATGGTCTTGCCGTTGATCCAGTCCTTGGGCAACGCCTCGCGCACGTAGGGCTCGACGCGTTCGCGGACCTGTTCCGAGGTCATGTTCTCAACGATATGCTGATGCGAGACCACGATCTCGCGCACGCCGACCGGTTTGCCGTTCTCATATTGCACGGTGACCTGGCTCTTGGAGTCCGGACCCAGCACCTTCTCGCGGCCCGAGTGGCGGGCTTCTGAGATCAACCGCAAAATTTTGTGGGCGTAGAAGATCGGCGCCGGCATCAGGTCGGGCGTCTCGTTGCAGGCGTAGCCGAACATGATGCCCTGGTCGCCCGCGCCTTCTTCCTGGTTGCCGGGCTGCAGCGCGTCGACGCCCTGCGCAATATCGGCGGACTGCGGATGCAGCAGGATCTCGATATCGCAGGTTTCCCAGTGGAAGCCTTCTTGCTCGTAACCAATGTCCTTGATGGCGCCGCGCACCACGCCTTCTATCTGCTCTTTGGTGACGGACGTCGGACCGCGGGTTTCGCCTGCAATCACCACCTTGTTGGTGGTGGCGAGCGTTTCACAGGCGGCACGGATCGCCCAAGGATCGATGCCTGCCTTCGGGCCTTCGCGGTAAAACAGATCGACGATCTCATCAGAGATACGGTCGCAAACCTTGTCCGGATGACCCTCGGAAACCGACTCGCTGGTGAACAGATAGGACGCGCGCATCAAGTAAACCCCTTTTTCCGTCCGGACCTCGGCGGTCCTCCGTGATGTGTCTTAAGATGTCCCCCAGCGCCTTATCCCAGGATGCCGGGCATGGCCTTGCCGGTTCGGTTCCCCTCGCCTGAGAATTGAAACGACAATGTCGAGTCGGGCGCCAACACTGTCAGTAATCTTGATCATGCCGGAACGCCGAGCTTCAGCTGCCGCTCCCAGCTCAGTGCGTGCTGCACGATCTGCTCGAGATGGTCGTGACATGATCTCCAACGCAGGACGGACTTCGCTTTTGCGTTGGATGCCACAAGAATAGCCGGATCTCCGGGCCTGCGTTCGCGCATCCTCACGTCGAAATCGACGCGGCACACGCGCTTGACGACATCGATCACATCCAGGACCGAGTAGCCATGGCCATATCCCACATTGCAGGTCAGCGACTCTCCCCCGCTTCGCAGATGCGTCAGCGCATCGACGTGCGCCTGCGCGAGATCGGTGACGTGCACGTAGTCGCGGATGCAGGATCCATCCGCTGTTGGATAATCGCTGCCAAACACTTCCATGCCCCGCCGCCGACCCAGCGCCGCCTGCACTGCGACCTGGATGAGATGAATTGCCTCTCGCGTAGACTGCCCCGAACGACCCGTCGGATCGGCCACTGCGACATTGAAGTAGCGCAGCGCGCAATACCTGAGCGGGGTTGATGCTGCTGCATCCCGTAGCATCCATTCGATGGCGAGCTTCGAGCGGCCGTATGGGTTGATTGGGAGCGTCGCGTTTTCCTCCTCAATCGGGATCGTTCGCGGCTCTCCGTAAACAGCGGCCGTCGACGAGAATATGAAGTGTGAAACGCCAGCGCGCTCAGCTTGAGAGATCAGCGCATGTGTGTTCACGGTATTGTTCAAATAGTATTTTGCGGGATCACGAACGGACTCGGCGACTGATATGCTGCCGGCAAAATGCATGATCGTATCAATAGCGTGGTTCTGCAGGATCTTGCCGACCATCGCCGCGTCGCCGCAGTTTGCACGATAGAAGGGCACGCCTTCCGGAACGGCGGCCCGCAGACCCGTGGATAGATCGTCGATTACTACGGCTCGCTCGCCAGCATCCAGCAGGGCCAGGACCGCGTGGCTTCCAATATAGCCGGCTCCGCCCGTGACTAACACGCTGCTGCCATTCGTCAATCGCGTTGCCCGGAAGTCCTGCATCATAATTCACCTTCTGTCCGTCCTAGTCCTAGGCCGCGACCATGAAACAGGCGGTCACGCGCCGCTCTGCCCTTCCTGAGCAGAATTGGTCTTCAATCTTCCCAACAAGCAGGGCCGATGGCGATTTCGCCTGCATCGTCGACGCCAAGGAGCCTATAGACTTTCCAGGTCATCAGAACTTTCTTGCAGTGCTGGCACCTGACCACGTCGCTGTCGCCCAGCCTTGGCGGAGGCGCGATAGAGGCAGAGCCGCACGTGTCGCATGCAAAGTCTCTTGCGATCTTCATTACGACCTCTTCGTTTCCCGGTGGAACCGGCAATCGTTCTGCTCCTCCGCTGGATCCCATTCTGTTCCTCGAGCTCTCGAAGGTGGTTTCCTGCCAATTTTTTGGGCACGACTTATTGGTTTGTTCATGCATTTTGACGCTAATATTTGTCGGACAGGACGCAGCTTATCGACAGAGATCGGAGCGCGTTCCGATTGGATCGCCGACGCGCTCGATCGCAAAGGTAGCTCAGAATGCTCGCGGGCATGTTGTTCATGGCCGCAGGCTTTGCCTGCGGCGTCATTTTTCGACTCGGCGCTTTTGCAATCGGCGTCGCGGCACTCATTGCCGGATACGCACTGTTGCTCGGCTTGGCCAGCACCTCCTGGAAGGTGCTGGCGATCGAGTTGCTGTTGGCGCTGCTTTTTCTGCAGGTCGGATACGTAGGAGCCGTCGTCGCGCGAATATTTCTCATAAAGCTGAAGGCTCGTTCGCCCGGATTTGCCCGGCTGCATGCGAGTCTGCACGTCGCGCGCGCGAGCAAGACCGACCATTCCACAAGCTGAAGCCCGGTTGGTTGCATGCTCCGCTCTACTGCTCACCCGATTGCGAGACGATTGTGGCGGCGTAGTTCCCCGCGTTGAATGCCGTTGTCGCGACACCCTTGCGCGAGACTGAACCTGCAGCACCCGGCGCACGAATAACCTCGACGCGAACAACGTCGCCAGGTTCCACGAGCGTTCCGTCATCAGTCGGAAATGTCGCCATCGCGCCATCCTTGCGCCGCTGTATCCAGTAGGAAAGCGACTTCCCGCCGCTCTCATTTTGAGCCGTCCGCGGAGACGTCGTTGCTTCGGCGACAAGCGTTTCAGACGTATTCATCCGATTGATCAGCTGCTCGATGCTGGCCTTGGCCTCCCGCAGCTCGGACGAGGCTTTCGCCTTGCCGTCCTTGACCAGGTCGGTCGCATCGCGCTCCGTCTTCCGCACTTCCTGCTGAGCCCGGACTAACGCCGTTTGCACATCGAGCATTCCGCTTTGCAGATCTGCGGTCGTGCGCTCCAGCGCGAACTGCCGCGATGTGACTGCAAGCCCCTTATCGACAAGAGCGCCGACGGTATTCAGCTCGCGCTGGGCCAGAGCGACCTGCTTCTCCTGTGTCACGAGCTTGCTCTGCAGCGAGGCAATCTCCTTCTCATACAGCGATCGCAGTTCCGACAAGGCCGCGAGCTGCGACTGCAGCACGTCGCGCCGGGTTATCAAGATCGTTGCCTCCTCTGCCAGGAGACTTCCGATATCCTTCTTGTTGGCGAGCTCAGGCGGTAGTGTGATTGTGTTCTGCTCGGCAAGTTCAGCTTCGAGCCGAGCGCGTCTGATGTAGGTACGCCACAGCTCCAGACGTGCAGCCTCGACGTTTCCTGCCGCGTTGATCTGCTCCCGCATCCCGGCTTCGCTTGGCCGATGCAAGCCGCCGGCTACGCCCACTGCCTGCAAGACGCTTAAGCCGGGACGAAAGTTGAATTCTCCAGGGCGCTCCACGTCGCCGAGCACGTAGAACGGGCGATACTGAACTATCTCGACCGCCGCTTCCTGCGCACCCATAAAGCCGGTGCGCTTGTACAGTTCTGCCGTGATCGCACGAGCAAGTTGGTCGCTGGTCCGCCCTTCCGCGGCGATTTCGCCGATCATTGGCAAGGACACGCGACCGGCGGGATTTACGGTGTATTCCGCGCCGAACGGCGTCCACTCGTAGTATTCGGCCTTGCCGGCACGCCATTCGACGACCTTCAGGCGCAGTTTGTCCTGAGGACCGAGAAGATATTCAGCGCTGAAAGCCGGTGCGGCGAGAAGTTGAAGCAGGCAAAGAGCCGCCAGCGATGCGCCGATCCTCAGTGGCGCGACGCGATGGCTCCAAATCGAAGCCGTATTCCAAGTCTCCATCGAGTTACGCGGCATGTGGTGGTCCTCTTCTGATCTCATGGCGGCAGCATTCTTTCATTCCGCTTCGTTGCGCTGACGAAAGCTGCAAGACGAGCAGCAATCTCCGCAAGAGTCGGCGGCAGCGATCGCGTAAGATTAGTCAGGAAAGCTGCATCGCCAGGCTCAACCGCGTTCACTACGCGCAGCCCAACTACGTACACCGCCGCCCCTGCGGCAATCGCCAACGGTATGCTTGACGGATGGCCGACAATCCTGATGCAAACGGATGCCGCCGCAGCGCTGGCGAGCGCAGCGGCACAGAGCTTCAGCACCGCGACCACCGGAATGGTGAACCCGAGCCGCTGCACTACGAACCAGCAACCCAGGCCGATCATCAGCACCTGAATTGCTACCCGCGCGGAAGCGGCGCCCATCACGCCGAATTCGGGGATCAGCAGGGAGCCAGCGGCCAGCGCACATGCGGCACCACAGAGGGAGCTCGCAAATACGAAGTCACTTCGCTCAAGCGCCTGCACCAGGCTGGTGGCGACTGTCGACAACACGCTCAGCGCTGCAACGGAAACAAGGACCATGGCCGCCGGCACGGCGGCGACGAACTTGTCACCATAGAGAGCCGGCAACAGCTCTGGAATAATGGCAGCGGTGCCAAAACATATCGGAAATGCGAGTGCCGCCAGAAGCCGAACCGCGGCAGCGAACTGCTCTCTCATGCCATCCAGATCGTCACGCCCGCGTTTCTCGGCAAGCGATGCCAGCACTGCGCTTGTCAGCAACATGGGGCCCTGAATGGCGAGCTGGGTCAGCGCCAGCGCAACTGCGAACATCGCCACCGAATCCATTCCCCAGTAGCGCTCGAGGAAGAACAGCTCGATCCGCGACCAGACAATGGCGCTGGTGACGTTGGCTCCCCAGCAGAAGAGGGCAAACGAGGTCACGCGCCGCCTCAGCGTGCGATCGATTGACGCCGGCCCGAACATCGTTGACAGACACACGACTGAAGGAACCACCATGCCCGCAGCGTAACCAGCCAATGCGCCCGTGATCCCGAACAACAGTGAACCGCCGATCACGGCGGAGACCTGCAGCAATAGTGAAACGCCTGCGATGCGCGCGGCCAAAAAGAATTCCTGCCGTCCCCTCAAACGAGCATAGGTGTAAGTGGTCAGCGCCTGGCCAACGACAAGCAAGATCATGAGGACGACCAGCGGCATTGATGCGCCCTTCGCCGCACCACCGCCAAGAAACTCTGCAAGGGATTGGTGACCATACAGCCACACCATCATGCCGGCACAGATGGCCGCGATAAGCGCCGCAATCGCGAGCCGTCGCGAAAGGTTTCTGTCCAGATGTGCCGCCACGCTGGACTGTCCGCTCCCGTGCAGGAACGGCAGGAACCGTCCAACAGCGGACGATAGACCCAGATCGACGAAGGGCGCGACCATCCAAACAAGCCAGATGACATAGGCAACCGATCCTGTCTCGTTCACGCCAAGCGTACGAGCCACGGCAATGCTACTGAAGAAGCTCGCAAGCGCAATCGCACCTCCCGCCAGCGCGCCAAGCATCGAGTTCTTCACGAACCTGGACATGCCGTGCGCCCTTTTCGATTTCCAGCCTGCATGTCGACGGCCCGCTGCATAATAGGTCCAGACCTGTCGGGCCTCGGATTTTTGCCATGCATGACATCGCCATCATGCATCGCTATGGTTCTTTCGGGTCGGAGGCCTTCCCCTTCAGGGTACGGGGCGTTGACATGGTTACGCGAGTTCTTTTGCTGCTTCTTGTACTGGCTGGACTTCCAACGCCCGGGCGCGCTGACACCGGCGACGAACTCGATCTTTCGGATCTCATACAAACCTTCAGCGAGGATTTTGACGCGTTGGACGTGTCCGCGTGGGGACCCGGAACGCGCTGGATCGCCCACACGCCGTGGAACGGCGACTTTGGGAGCGCGGCCTTCGCCGATCCGAAGCCGGGCTTTCCATTCACTACGCAGGACGGCCAGCTCCGCATCGAAGCCGCCAAGGGTGTGGATGGTAAGTGGCGCGGCGGGCTTCTGGCGTCTGTCGATCGGGAGGGCAAAGGCTTTGCGCAGCAGTTCGGATACTTCGAAATGCGGGCCAGGTTTCCAGCGGGCAAGGGCCTTTGGCCGGCCTTCTGGCTGATCGGCCTCGATCGCTCTACTCATACGTCCGAGGTCGACGTGGTCGAGCACTACGGCCATATGCCCGCGCGTTACACCGCTTCGGTTCACGTGTGGGATCGCAAGGTGCCGAAAAACTCCCGCACGACGCACAAGTTCGTCGCGGTGCCGCCGAATTCCCTTTACGCAGACTTCCACACCTATGGTGTAAAGATCGACGGCGAGTGGACGCGTTTCTATTTCGATCGTCGTGAGGTGGGGAGCGTGCCGACGCCTGCCGAACATCATCAGCCGATGTACATGCTGATCGATCTCGGGCTTGGCGCCGGATGGCCCATCGACGAGGCACCAAGCCCGTCCTACATGTATGTCGACTATGTCCGAGCGTGGCAGAAGCGCTGAGGCAGTCATGCCGCAATCCTCGTGGCAACTGCCAGAAAGGCATCAATCTGCTGCTTGAAGTCGAGTTCCGGGCGGCGCGAATGCGCCAGCGCTGCCTGCTGTAGCTGCTGGTAGTACAGATCGTCGGACCACATCCGCCTCAACTCGGTGGCCCAGGTGCAGGCAGGCGCGTCATACTTGATGATGGCTCCGCCTGCACCGACCGTCTCCGGCAATGCGCCGCGATCACTCGCCAGCACGGGAATTCCGCTGAACTGTGCCTCTGAGGCGACGCGGCCCCAGGTCTCCGCCTCCCATTGGCTCGGCACCAGCAATACACGTGTCGAGGCATAGATCGGCGACATGTCGTCGCTGCGCTCAACAAGTTCGACATTGGCCAGCCTGTGGATCCGGCCCTTGAGCAGCGCGGCCTGGCGCATTCCCAGGGGCCACCCCTTCACGAAGCGGAATGGAATGTCCGGACACTGCTCGGCAATCGCGAGGGCGACATCGACGCCCTTCTCGGCCACGGGATTGATGAAAGTGACGTAACGGCGATCACCAGCCAGGCGATAGCGCTCGGCCCGAAACACAGGCGGAATGACGCAGGCATGAATTCCGAATCGTTCGCGGAACCGTCCCGCAGTAAACTCCGAGTTGGCAATATAGGCGCGAAAAGGAAGACCTCCGCTGGAGCCGGTCCATCGTCTGCGGCCCATTTCAAACTCCAGCCCGTGCAGATAGGCAATCGCCGGCACGCCCCGGCGGGCGAACGCCCTCGCGATCTCAACCATCTTCCCGTTCTGAACCACGACCAGACGAGGTAGAGGCAGCCCGTCAAGACTGTCCCACGGCTTGCGCGATCGGTAGACATCGTAGCCAAGCTGCCGGTCCACGGACACGTCAGTCCCGCGAAGAAAGTTGACGGCAGCTCGCAATGCTCCATCCACGCGCCGTAGCGGCAACCGCGACAACACGGAGGTCTTGACTCCGCGGCGGTTCAGTTCGAGCGCGAGCTCATGCGTATTGACTTCCAGACCACCGACGACGTGGGGAAGGTATGACGTGCCACTGGCGAGTAGAATACTCACAAGCTGCCTCTGTCCGAGTCTGAATTCTCCACAGCTCCCACAGCCTCGACTTCCGGCTGCCGTTTTGCGGTGAGATAGAGCCACATCTGCGTTCCAGTCCGCCGCTCGTTCATGAGTTCGACGGCGGTGCGCGGCATCAACTTCGAAAGTTCGGGAATAATCGCCGCGGGGAAGTCTGCAAGGGAACGCGGCCGCGCTACAATCTGCTCAACATTGTGCGTTCCCGCAAATCGCGCCTTCAACTCTTCGGTACAGTTGGGCACGAAGGCGTCATGCGTTTCTACCAGGATGTCGGCGCAGGACAGGCGTGGGACCTTGCTAAGGTCGAGCATATCAAGCTCTCCGCCTTCGATATCGGCAAGGACCAGGGTCGGACCGGAGCGGTCGGCGAGTTCGGCCCCGAGGTCATCCGGACCGCAGAAGCCCTTGAGCGTAAACCGGGCGGCAACGTCGTTCAGAACGGCCGCCCGCAGCAGGCCTGCGTGATGCTCCAGGGCACCTTCGAAGGCTGTAACCTTCGTCCCTGGCATCTGCCGCAAGAATCCGATTGCGTAGTAACCATCAGCCGCACCGACATTGATGATGCGCGGATAGCCACGCGCAATCACCCGAAGCACCACATCATGCAGCTCGATCTCCTGCGTGCCGAGAAGATAGCCGAGCAGATTCCGGCTGGAGACCGGGGTCAAGCTCAGGTGCATTCCCGTAAACGGGCCGGACAGTACTGTGTTGGCAGCGCGACGACGGACCAGGGCCGCGGCCGCATTCCAGCGGGGCATCGCAAGCCAGCGAAGCAGGGCCCGGGCTGATGACGGAAGCAGCCTCCGATAGTAGCGGTAGACGCTCATCGCGACAGAGGAGGATTCGATCGCGTTCCACGTTGCGTGCTGCATGACTAGCGTCTCCTTCTGTGGACCATGTGGGCGCGGAAGGGCGTGCCGGATGACACGTCTGGACGCGATGGCTCCAAAGGCAATGCAACTCCGCTCCAGGCTACAGTTACTTCACCAGGCATTCCGTTAATCGGAGTTCGGACGGTTTCGGGTCGAACAAATCGACGCGGACTGAACAATGCACTGATGCGTCGCAATCGCCTGCCGATCGGCAGCTCGACGAAAATATGGATCGCGATGGCGGCCAGGACGGCCGCGACGGCAGACGCGGGAACGAACATCCATGATTCGCTTTTCCCAAAGAACCACCACCAAAGCTTCTCCGCGGCAATGATCGCAAAGAAATGGAACAGATAGAGGCTGTAGGATGCGTCCCCCAACTGCACGAGTCTTTGGGTGAGCCATCGCGTGCCGTCTATCCGAACCGTGACACAAAGGACGACACAAATCGCACTGATGACCCAGAAGGCAGCGATCCACTCAACGTCACCAGGATAAGTGCCAACGAAGGCTGCAAACAACGTGACATCAACAGCGAGAAACGCGGCCAGCACGATCAAGAGGGCCGCGTGACTGCGAGCGGTATGCGCGATCTTGAGCCAGCGAGCGGCTACTCCGATCAAGACGCCGACACCGAACAGCAGGATGATAGGATCGGAATAGAACGTGATCAGGCTTGTCGGGGCGCGCGTATCGGCAATCGGCTTGAAGAACGTTCCGGTCAAGACAACTCCTGCCATCAGAGCAATCAGCACCGTTAGTCCCTTCCTGCGCGACAGCAACAGCACCGACGCAAAAGCCGCGTAGAACATCATCTCGTAGTTCAATGTCCAGCCTACGCCGAGCGTCGGACGCATCGCCGTCATCGGAACTGGCTCGACCGCAACCGGAATGAAGAACAGCGAGCAGATCAGCTTGTGGACGTCGAGCCCGGCGCCGTGATGAAGGCGCAACGCAACTTCAAGCGCGGTGGCCAGCCAATAGATCGGAACAATCCGGATGATGCGGCTGGCGATGAACTGCCCCGCGGCGCCGGGACGAGCAAAGTCGTCGTAGTACGTGTACGACATGATGAAGCCGCTGATGATGAAGAATATCCAGACACCAAGGATGCCGATGTGAATCGCGATCTGACTGGTCAACGGATCGGTCGGGGCCCATTGGGCTTGCCGCAAGATCGCATGAGAAACAAGGACCAGGACCGCCGCAACGGCACGCAGGATCTGGATCGCAGCAAGCTTGTTCATCGCGCTACGGCCTCCTGCAAGGCGTCGCTATAGTGCGAAACAAGTCGTTGCGCCCACTCGCTCGGGCTCAGCGAGAAGCGCGCGGCGTTGGCGTACGCCAGACCGCTCATCGAAGCAGTCAGTTCGTCGTTGGATGCCAGGATCGACAAGACTTTGCTGAAAGCACCCCGATCGTAAGGATCGCAGGATATGCCAGCTCCGACCTGCGATAGCTCGTCGGCGATCATCGCAAAACTGGAAACGACGACCGGCAGGCCACTCGATAGCGCCTCGAATGCCACCAGGCCGAACGGTTCACGGTAGCGGCTCGGCATGACCAGGGCCCTGGCATCGCGGACGAGTGCGGGAATGTCATTTGCGCCCTTCCATCCGGTGAACTCCACGTCGGGATAGATCCCGGCAAGCCTGCCCTCGAGCGGACCGCTACCTATCACCCGGACGGGCACGTTCGCGTCGCGAGCTGCCGCAAGAAGAAGGTCGACACCCTTGTCCTCCTCGAGCCTGCCAACGAACAGGAACACCTTGTTTCGTTCGGCTTCGATGCGTCGCGGGTGCCACGGCGTAACCGGGTTGCGCAGCGTCGCAAGCCTCGCCCGCGGAATTCCACCGCGTTCGAGATGCGGCAGCATGCCTTCATGTACCGCCAGAACTTTGGCGCCCGACGCTAAATCGAAGACTGCGCGACGAATTTCCTGACGGACCGATCGCCAGAGCTTGTGGGCATAATTGCGCCGGTCGCACGAGCTGAGCAGGCACAACGCGCTCATCGGCCGCAGCGCGCAGGGACTTTCGCTGCGGAAGTTGAAATAGCCGCCGTTCGGACAAACCAAAAAGAAGTCATGAGCATTGACGATCAGGCGCTTCGCGACTGGACGCAGCGCATGGAAGACCGAAGGTGATAGTATCTTCGACCAGCCATGCAGATGATAGATCGTGCCCGGCGTATCGTTGGCGGCAATCCAGGCGGCCAACTTTTGTTCCGCCGAAACGTTGTACAGCCCGTCCAGTGCCGCACGCGGCAATGCCTTTCGGAGGATATGCTCACCGCCAACAGCCACGACCTCTGCATTGCGCAGCCGGGGCTCGGAGTGCAAGCCATCGTCGCCAGTGAAGTAAGTAACCGGAATGCCGCTGCCATCCAGCAATTCCGCGGAATGCAACGCCACATTCGTGGCGCCTCCACGCACTTGGGATACATCGTTGATGATGACGACACGATCCGGCACTGGCCGCGCATTTCGCGACCCGGATGCCTGACGAAAGTGGTCAATCACCTGCAACATGCGTGAATCTCACAAACTCAAAACGCGTTTCGGCGACAGCCGGCCGGCCATCAGGTCGAGCAGCGCACGAATGTTTCCTTTCAGTCGACCAGCGCGATCGATGTAGGGCTCCGGGCGAAACGTCTTGGCAACGTTGGCCACGACGTTGCGGCTCATGAGCTTCAGCGCCTTGCTGCTCGAGCAGGTGCCCTTGCGAACCAGATAGAGCGGGTTTGAAACCTGCGAGTAGCCAAGCCGGCGACCCGATTGACGGCTGGACTTCACGCCGAGATGGACGCCGCGCGCAGCACTGATCTTCACAATCCGGCCATATGCCGCCATGCGACGGCTGAAGTCGACATCCTCCAGCCAGCCGTAGAGTGGCAGGGTCTCATCAAACTCCAACCCCCTCGCGCGCACCACGTCGATGCGTATCGCCATGTTGCAGCCGTAAGCGTTGTAAACGTCCTCAATCTCCTGCGTCGGCTCCGCCTGACCGTCTTGCTGCAGCGTCTTAAGCGCATCCTCGAAGGCAAGCCCGGGACCAAGAATGCCGTCGGCGACAACATGTCCGGTGCCGACGACGACATCGGGCCTGCTCATAAAGATCCGTTCGACAGCCTGAAGATAGCCGGGACAAGGCACGAAATCGTCGTCGAGGAAGACGACGACGTCAAAGGCCGCGCCCGCCCTGAGGATCGCATTACGCTGTATCGTCAGTCCCCGATCACTCGTGATGCAGCGAAGTCCCGGATGTCCTGAATCGATCCCTGATACGTCGGCTGGAGACGGGCCACAAACAATGACCGCGTCGGCGCTACGCGTCTGCACGCGCAAGCGTTCCAGCAGGCGCGAAAGAATGAGCGGGCGACCCGACGTTGCAATACCCACGACAATCCTGAGCGGCGAATGCTGCACGCGTTCTTCCGACCAATTGGCGCCTGTGCCATTCATCCGGCTACCTCCGCAGGTCCGAGCGGCTTCCTGGCGTATGCCCACACCATGATGGGAACATCCGGCTCGTTGCGCAGTGAGCCGAAGAAGCCGCGCTTGCGCCATGCGGACAGGTTCGCCTTAAGGCACGAACGATTGCCCCAGGCGAAGGTCTGGATCCCAGCTTCGGGAAATCCTGCTTCCTGCAAGAGGCAGGAAAGCCCCTCGGACGTCCACCGGTTACAATCGATCGGCGATGGGTGATAGCGAACCAGAAACGGCGTCGCGATGAGGAAGTGGCCGCCTGGCCGCACCATCGCATGTACATTGCGGGCAGCACGCGCCGGCCACTTCAAATGCTCAAAGACCTGATCGGCGATCACCAGATCAAACTGATCCGGTAGGGCATCCTTGCAGATATCGAACGCCGGATAGCTCGTGCCCGTAAACGACTCGAAGGCAAACCTGCTTTTCCATTGCGAGCCGGCCGACACCTCCAAAACACGAAGACGCTCCGGCCCCAGCCGCGCGATAAACTCGAACGCATGTCGATACATTGCCACACGCACCCAGTCAGTCGTGTCATAGCCAATCGCTTCGAGGTACCTTTTCATCACCGCCTTGAGCCGGGGACGACTTCGAATGGCCGACAACACAGGAGTTGCTGAAGGTTCGGCAAATGCGCTAATGGTCATCACTACCTCTCTCTGCCCGGCAATCGTCATGACCAGGTCTTCCGAGCAATTGCGGGCACGCGGTTGAGAACGGCGCCAAGCACCTTGCCGCCTGCAAGATTGAGTTCGATCAGGCCGTCTCTTGTCTGGTCAACTGTCGTTTTCCCGAAGTCGACCACGATAATCACCTGGTCGACGTAGGGAATGAGCAGCTTCCAATGATCCGACGACAGCAGCGCTGGCAGATCGACGATGATCCGTTCGAACTCCAGCCGGGATTCCGAGAGTACTTCCGTCGTCCGTTCTGTCAGGAGCCGATTGGTTTCGCCCGGCTGGAGGTAACTTTCGGCAGACGGCAACAATGCCAATGTAAGAGCGCCAGGCTCAACCGCTTGTTCGGACTCCTGTTGTCCATCCGGCTGCGCTTTTGTCGTCCTTCTGGCACCCAGTTCCTGACTCAGTGTCCGGCTGTCGGCGCAGCTATCGACCAGAATGGTTCGTGCGCCGCTGCGCTCGTATTCATTGGCCAGGCATGTTGCAACCGTCGTCGACCCCTCTCCTTCGCAACACGCGATCACACCGATGCATAAGACATTCGGATTCGCCGTTAGCGACGCGATAGTTGTTCTTATCCTTCGAAGATCGGTCTTCACCGAAGCGCTGAGGCGGCCGGCCGCAATCCTGCTTAGGGTGCCCGCAGCGCTTCGGGCCGTCGCGCTCCTGCTGAACCACCGCAGCTTCCCCTCCCGCCAGACGTTCGCCTCTGAAAGATCATTGATCGCGCCAAGGGGGGTCACTCCGACATTCGTGCTGAGCTGCGTTAGGGAGCGAACGGTGCGATCGCTAGTGAGGCGTACCGCCGCAAACGCCGTTCCGCTCAATCCTCCCAGAATAACCGCGAATGCAAGAACGAGCGTGGTGCGCGGGCTGCTCTTGCCCAGCGGGGCCGACGCCCGGGAAATGATTCTCACGTCAGCGTCCGGATAGCTGATGCGCTGCAGCGTCTCGTTGTATTGGCGCTGGAAATCATCGTACATCCTGCGATAGCTGGTCGCGATGCTCTCGAGTTCCTCGAGCTTTGCTCGAGCGTCCTGGCTGGAAAGGGAGTCGCCGACAGAGCGGAAGCGGTTAACCCTGCGCGCCGCCTCGAACGCCTGCTGCTGCAGGGTCTCCAATCGCCCCGAGAGCCACTTGCCCTGCTCCTCCGCGAGCTTGGACTTGGCCTCGACTATCGTTCTGATGAAAGACTCAGCGATTTCATTGGCGATCTCTGCAGACGAGTTTGGATCGGCGGACGAGAAGGCAATCTCTATGACTAAAGACTGCCCGATTCGTTTCGTTGACAGTTTGCCAGCAAAGCGCGACGCAACTTCACGAAACTCCGTCGTATCTGGGGGACCCGCCTCCCCTGCTGCGGACGCCGTCGAAGTCGGAGTAATCCGCGCTAAGAGGGTTTGAACGAGCGAAGGTCCGGTCGCGAACTCCTGCCGCTGGTCAAGTTTCAGCCGTGAGATAACCGAATTGGCGACCCGGTCGGACTTGATTACTTCCATCTGGCTCTCAACGCGCGACTGATCCGACGTCATCGTCGCAGGCATCGGCGCTGCATTGAATAGTTCCGCCCCCCGATTGGGGTCGATGAGGACGCTGGTCGTTGCCACGAAAATCGGCGTCGCCAGCAGAAGATAGACCACGGCGGCAGAGACGGTCCCTGCGATGAAAAAAGCAATCGTCTTGCGGTTCTCTAGGAGAAAGGCGGCAATGTCCCAGACGCCGAACACTTTGTCATTCGATTCCGGATAGTGTGGCTGTATCATGAACTACGTCCCTGCAGCGTGAGATGACGCGCGCCCACCAACGGATTGCTTTTCCCCAAAGCCGCAGCCGCACGCTCACGCAATTGTCGCCCGCCGGCGGCAAGCGCAAAGAAGATGAAAAAGAGAAACCCAAGGTCGACGCTACCGGCCGATATGCAGGCTGAGCCAATGAGAGCGACGCATGCGTTCAGGCCTGCACGCGCGACAACATCCTCAAAAGAGATCACCTTTCCCATCGCGAACACCGACGCCAGGGTCACGACGAACAGGAGCAGGCCGAGTACGCCAGTATTGGCGAGCAACGCAACCACAAAGCTCGACGCCCGGACACTCCCGAGCCCGGCGCCGAAACCCGAAGTGTCCCAAAAATTCTGCAGCGCGAAGTAATTCCAGCGCATGCGCTCAATCCCGGACTGACTTGCCAGCTTGTTGGAAACGGCGGACTCGTACAGGCCCGTAACAGCCGACCAGACCGAAGGCACGAACAAGATGACCACTAAAAGCAAGAACGGGATCATCGAGACGATAAAAAGATAACTGCAGTCCCTGCCGGTGGCCTGTCCATTGGCGAGCTTCACAAGCGCACCGATCACCATGAGCGACGAGAACATGGCCAAGGATCCATAGGCCGTCGTCGAAGTCGATAACAACAGCGATAGCGCGAGAAGCAGCGCGAGCGATCCGGTGATGCGAGTGCGGAACCCGTACAGCCAGAGGCTCAGGGTAAATGCGTGGAAGCCGAGCGCCGCGTAGCCGAAGGCGCCGGCTTCGGTGAATGTGCCGACGATGCGTTTGAATCCGCCGATTTCACCGGACTCGAGCATCCGGTAGTTGGCATTGCGGAGCCAGGAGAGCAGGAATCCCGTGTCGGTATAATGTGTGGCGACGTCGGCTACGGCCGACGCGAGCAAAACCACCGCACACACGATCAACGCGTTTGTGATGTCCTTGGCCTGATCCCGGACCATAAGCGCCCAGGTGCTCATGAAGCAGCCGAGATCCGCGATGAGATAGAAGGCCTGCGTCGCATTGGCGGCTCGAGGTTTCAAGGGCAGACTGACGATCCCAACGTCGGCGTCGTTTCGCGCGAGCGAGTAGGCGTAGGTCAGGCCCTGAAACAGCCGGGGCATAAAGAATGCGGTTGCAACGGCGTAGGTCGTGAACAACAGGATCCAGAAACCGGGACCCGGCGGCGCAAGGCTCTCGAGCGCTGCAGTACGCAGGTGTGGTCGCAGTGCGACCGTTATCGCAAGAAAGATGGCGACTACCAGAACCGGTGGGACGCTTGCGTCGCCCAGCGCCGGAACCTTGAAGGCTGCCGCCGCCCCCAGCAGGGTAGCCAGGGCCATCACCCAGAATGCGGCGATCGGGCCCTGCCGCAACACCCAGAGGCCCACCAAAACAGTCCCAATGCCGATCAATTCGACGGTCATGCGCGAACCTTGCTGAGAGGCATTGCATTCAAGGCCCGTTCGGAATGCTCGATCAGCTTTGGCCGCGTCTCCCCCTTGAGCAGCCGCACCAAACTATCGATCGATGCCCCCGTTAATGCGAGCACACGCTTATGTTGGACATCACAGATCGTCTCGGCCCTCGCAGCGGCCAAGAGCTCCGGCATTATCTGCACAGCGTCAGCGCTGAACTCCACCAGGTACCGGCTCCGCCCGACATTTGCAAAGAACGCTGCTAGCTTTGAGTCCCAACTCAAGCCGACGTGCGCCACGCGGTAGGAGTAAGCAAGGATGCACGCGTGCAGCCGGTGCGCGATAACTGCATCGAAGCTTCCGACCAGTTCCGCGAGTTCCCGGGGGCTCCTACAGTCCGGCGCGCGCGTCAGCCCATCGTCATCACGGAATGAATCAACGACACGGTCCAGGCAAATCCCGTCTTCCCGAGCTCCGTTCGAGAAACAGGTTACGTCGTATCCTGAAGCCAGCAGTCGCCTTATCAGGCTTCGATAGAGCCCCATAATGATCGTATCATCGGACTTTCCCTCCCCGTGATGCTGCAAAATAACCGGATGGGTTATCCCGACGCCAATGACAGGGCGTTTGCGCTGTCGCCGCACAATTGATGGCCACACCTGAGATGCCATCAGGCCGGGATCCGGCGTCACGACGACGCCCTTCACGCGACGCTGGCGTAGCCGTTTCGCAGAGTCCCCGTCGCGCACACCTGCGAACACCAGTTGGTCAGCATGTAGCAGTGACGAGATCAGTCCTGCACCTCGTCTAGACCGGCTTTCGGCGACACCTAGCCCAAACAAGGCGATCGGAACATTGTTGCGCTTGCACTCAGCCGCTACAATCGACAGCTTGACCGGGAAGTTAAGGTCACCGTCCTGGATCAGTTGGCCACCACCGACAATCGCGAGATCGGCATCGCAGAGCGCTTCGCGCCAGACCGGTCGGCATTTCCTCCTCATCTGAAGGCGAAGGATTGCCTCGACCAACACGTCGCGCAGGATCGCGGGCGTCATCTGCAATGCTTTCAAGGCAAGGACACGACGGCCGGACCTCGCCGGACTGTCGCGATCGGTGCGTCCGGCAAGATCTAGAGCTTCAATGCTGACATCGGGTAGCCGCCGCCCAAGCTCGGCTTCGAGGCATTCGGCAATCACCCCATCACCGAGGTTCGGGCTGTACTTAACGTTGAAGGTGACAACCTTCATGATACTACCACTCGACACCGTGAGAGACTGAGAGTTCATCCGCCCTAGACCTTGCTCGCATGGACGACTCGCGCTCTGGTGCTAGACGGATTCTGATTCTGGTAGCCGGCAGCAACTGTCGCGTTTTCGCGCAATGCCCGCTCGACCGAACGTCTCATCTGGTGCTTAAAGCGCTCCTTACTGAAGCCGGCTGCATGCCGAACGATGTCGGTGACAGAGAAGCTGATCGTCTCGGAGCGCGCAATCGCATTCCCGAGCGCTTCCGTGGTCTGCTCCGCGAACAGCACACCAGTAACACCGTCGACGACTGTTTCGGTGGCTCCGCCGCGGCCGAACGCGATGACGGGCCGGCCGCTCGCCATCGCTTCGACCGGAACGATACCAAAGTCTTCTTCACCGGGGAAAATCAGAGCCAGACAACGCGCATAATGATGCCGAAGGACTGCAAATGCCTGCGGCCCCATAATCATGACGTTGGGCCGCGCGCGCCGTTTCAGAGTCTCCAGCATCTCACCGCCGCCTATGACGATGAGTCTCTTGCCAGACGCGTTGAAGGCGTCAACGACCAGGTCGGGCCGCTTATAGGCAACAAGTTCCCCCACCATCAGATAGTAGTCGCCGACATCAGAAGCCGCCACCTGTTCGAAGGCGTCGACATCGACTGGTGGAAAGACAACATCGGATTCGCGGCGAAAGTATTTGCGGATACGTGATGACACATTGTTGGAGTTGGCGACGAACAAGTCGACCCGAGCGGATGACCCCTGATCCCAGTTGCGCAGGTAGTGGGAGAACAGCGTCATCGCGACGCGCGTCAGCACGCCGGACGCGAACCTATAGTCGTGGTACATGTTCCAGATGTACCGCATCGGGGAGTGGCAATAGCAGACATGGACCGCATGCGCGGGAGGAATGATCCCCTTCGCGGGACCGGATTCGCTGCTGATGATCAGGTCGTAGCCGCGAAGGTCGAACTGCTCGAGCGCAAGTGGCATTAGCGGCAGATACTTCTTGTACCAGACCTTTGCGCGCGGCAGCCTGGCGATAAACGACGTCATGATTCGATGGTTGGCAATCGCCGGGGAGATGGACTCCGGCGCCACCACATGCGTGAAGATGTCGGCCGATGGGTAGAGTTCGCAGATGGCTTCGAGAACCTTCTCGCCGCCGCGCATGCCGACAAGCCAATAGTGGACTATTGCGACCCGCATCAGTATGTGCCCTTGGCCGTAATCAGCACCGGCACTGTCTTCGCGATGATCTTAATGTCATTCCAGAACGACCAGTTCTCGACATAGTCTCGATCGAGGGAAACGCGGCGCTCGTAGGAAACATCGTTGCGGCCGCTGACCTGCCACGCGCCGGTCAGACCGGGACGCGTCAGCAGATAGTGCCCCGCGCTCGGTCCGTACATTGTGATCTCTTCGGCGACTACCGGCCGCGGACCGACGATGCTCATGTCGCCACGAAGAATATTCCAGAGCTGCGGCAATTCATCCAGGCTGGTTTGACGCAACACCTGGCCGACCGCAGTCACACGTGGATCTCGCTTTAGCTTGCGTGTTTCGGCCCACTCCCTCGCAGCCTCGGGATTATCGCGAAGGTATCGCGCCAGGACCGCGTCGCCATCCATCACCATTGTCCTGAACTTCAGACACCCGAAGCTGGAAGAGCGAAAGCCGACGCGTGGTTGCCGATAAAGAATGGCACCTCGATCCGTGATCTTTAGAAGCAATGCAACGAGGAGAAAGAGCGGTGCAAAGGCCAGTAGCGCTGACGAAGAAACGAGAATATCGAGCAGCCGTTTCGGTACGCCCCCGATCGGATACCTCGCCGATCTCTGCTTGATACGCCTGTCGATAAGCAGTCCAACTTCCGTGGTCGCACTCTTCGGCAACTGAAACAACTGCATTGGCTTAAGCTCCAATAAGGGACCGTTATGCAAGCCGTCCCCATTCCGCAGCTCGCGCCGCGGTCACGACTGGATCTCACTATGTGTCGCTTAGTCGGCAGTGCTCGGGAACAACTCTCCCTCGGTCAGGCCGTGTCGTTAATTAATGCGTAACTATCCTCGTTAATTAGTGCGTAACTATTGGTGCACCGCAACCTGATTATTCTAACCCACGAACGCGTGATGCGTGGTGCCTGATGCGCTATAGTTGTGCATGCTGATCGCTCGGTGTGCACGCGCCGCTTTCGAACTCACGCTCGGGAACTGGTCAAGAGCGCAGGGTGATCACGCGCATGTCCTATCGAAGTTCTCATTTCCAGAGAAACCGATCCAAGTCGGCTAGGAACTGACCTGAGCCTTGTCAGCAATCCTTTGCAATCCGCGCTTATGTTCCATTCAAGAACTGGTACGGTTCTCGCATGGGATAAGCACGCGTAAAGATTTCAGAGAATGAAATCGAAGGGGAGTGAAACATCTCGGCGACGTTTTGGAAGCAAACGAGGCCCCGTATGTGTACCGATCTCTCTCTCTGCTTCAAAGATGAATGTGCGGCGCTCGAACTCATCGAGGCCTGCCTCTGGCCGAACGGGGTCGTGTGTCCCCATTGCGGCGAAAATCGCCGGACTAGTCTCCTGAGAGGATCGAGTACCAAGACCGGCACTCACAAGTGTTATGGGTGCCGCAAGCTGTTCTCGGTGCGAACGGGCACAATGTTCGAGTGCAGTCACGTCCCATTTCATAAATGGCTGAAGGCTCTCTTCCTGACCGCGTGCGGCACGGAACCTATCAAGCCATTTCAGCTCAGCCGGGCTATCAATGTTTCCTTTAAGACCGCCGTTCTCATGCTCGCGCAGATCGAATTGTCTGCCGTAGAGTGCGGAATACGAACCTCTGACGATAAAGCCGAGACTACGCTGCCTGCGCATGAGCTCTCCACGCTGGCTCCGTCGGAGTTTCCATTGGTTGGAGAACCGCAAATCTCGACCGTGAACTCACACGCATCGGCCTCCCACGCAGGAGCCAGCCTCGATGCAAAAGCTACCTGAGGTCCGAGATCCCGAGTCAGAGAAGCAAGACAGCGACACAAGCTCGGAACAATACAACGACGATCTCATTGCGCAGTTCAAAAGCCGCCTGGGGCACCTCCTGCGGGTTGGCCGGACACGAAAGCGCTCGACCCGCAAGCAGAACAACAAGTCAAACGAGGTGGGCAGCAATGACTGACCTCCAGTGCGACGTGATCGTCGGCGGGAGGCGTCGAACTACGATAAAGCTCCTCGGTAACGAAGCGCTTTGTGCCAATAGATAGGGCCAGTCGGCGGCTCCGGTGTCGGCATTAGATGCAGCCGCGCTTGTTACACAATCGAGCAAAACGCTAATGCAAATCAGCCCATGAAGTTCCTGCATAGCACCGGCTATCGCATTTTTGCCCAAAATTTATTGGCTTCTGCGTCGGGGCAGGCTTCGCCAGATCGGAGTCCTGCATGCGTAGCAGTATGGTACTTCTTGCGTCATTTTTTGTTGTTCTCTCATCGAGCGCATCGGATGCTCGTCCTTCCCGACCTTCCGTCGCCGCGTCCGAATGCAACGTCACAATGCCCTGCGACTTGTCTGTCTTCCAATTTCGTCGCGGGGGACCTGCGTCACATCCGCGAGAACAGCGTGGCTTTCAGCAGCGCGAGATTTCACATCGCAACGCAGTGGCCGAAGTGAGTGGCGGTCGTGGTCAGGTCGTCGGCGGTCGCCCGGCCGGTTGCCCGCGTTCTTTCTGTGGTTGCGGCGCATCCATACGCGTGTTCGGCCATATCGTACCGGGATTGAATCTGGCGGCCAACTGGCTGCGCTTCCCACGAACTTCGCCGGCACCGGGAATGGTTGCCGCGCGCCGCGGGCACGTCTTCGTTCTAGAACAGCACGTCGAAGGCGACATTTGGATGGCATATGATGCGAACTCAGGCGGGCGCTCAACGAGAATTCATGCGCGCTCACTGCGTGGATACACCGTGGTCAATCCGCGCGCAGCGTGACCTAGAGAAATCGTTCGCTGAAAATGTGTGGAAATGGCGACAGGCGGTACTACGGCCTGTCGCTGTTTCATTTAGGCGCGCGTTGATAGGGAAACACCCAGCTTCGTAGCCATAACAGTGGTGGCACCGGGAGTCCGCTTCAACGCTTTTGCGATCTTAGTGACGCCTAACTTTGCTTTGGCCATTGTCTTCATTGTTCGAACATCGTCTCTTGACCACGCGCGGCGAACTACTTTCTTAGCTTTTGCCATTCTTCTTCCGAATCGTATTGGGACATCCGGGCTTCTATCATGGCCGCCTCAATAGCGATCTAAGAACAAACTTCCATTGCGAAAATGTGAACGTAAGCTTCGCTACGTGAAGGTCGGACGTGTGATCTAGATTACTATCATCGGTCGAAGAAAACGGGCATGTACTCCTATTGAGAGGGAAGTACATGGACGAACGATTTTATAGGGATAGAGCGCGCGTCCTTCGGGAGCTTGCGAACGAAGCAGACCCGCTTATCAAAAGAAGGCTTTTGCGTCTTGCGAATAATTACGACGGTTTGACCACGTTGCGTGATCAAGCGGAAAAGAAGCCAAAGCTAAGTTCCATAGACGATAGTCGCGGCAGCAATTAGCCGACAGACTCGCTCGCTTTAACTGGCTTGGCGTTCTGAACAATCTCACCATTCAGCCAGTCTTGCTCAACGGCCAAAGCCCGCCATGCGGCTTCCATGCGCTTGTATCGGTTGTAAGTTGGCTCGTCGGCAGCGCGCTCGGCAAGTTGCGCGCAGTTCTCGGCATTTTCTAAGAAATGCTGCGATTGCTTCATGATGTCCTCCGGTAGGATGGACATGGGATTGCCCTGGCTCGCGATCAATGCGGTCCGGCGTGACAATTTGTCCACATGACGGGCCGTAAACTCATCCGAGCTAAAAGCAACCCGAAACTAGGTACGGAAGAACACCAACCAGACAAAGCCCATAGCGATCACCGCGACACTTACGCTGATGATAAGCAGCAATAGAATCGAGGGGCCGGGCTCGGCTTGACGCGCCTCCATGGGCGTTTCGATAATGACGCCGTGCTTTTTCTTCGCCATGATTAAATTTTCGGTGCGAGGTCGGCGCGGTCAAATACCGGGACAATCTCAACATCCTCTGGCAAGGCACCCGATGGCGTGTCTTCCGCAGCATGGCGCAACGCTTCGGTGGTTGCATCCAATCCATCGGTAGTTTCGTTCGCGCCGCTACCGGCGTCGTGCTGGCCCGCATCGGCTTCTGCGTTCGGCATCTTTGTGGACACAAGATATCCTTTCTGTTGGATACCAAGCTGTCCCGACGGCGATAGTTCCTACCCTAGGGACGCTTCGGCACGTGCGGCCGCTTCATCAAACTGCTTTTCCAGCCACAGCGACGTGCCGCGCAATCCAGCGATGACGTCGCGAGCCCACTGAACGTAAGCCGCCCTCTAACTAATTGAACGAATTAAACTCTCGTTCCAATTCAACATGGGCGCGACAATGCAGAATGCGCGAAGCGACGGTTTGATTTTCGAAGCGCCGTGCATACTCGGGATACCCTTCTATTACTCCAGATCCGTGAACATTCGCTTCAACTGCTCGGCTCTTCGCGGGAACACGGAAACCACGACGTATTCATTCCGGGAATATATTGGCAGAAGCAACGATCGAGCGCATCACCTCATCATCGCCGCAGCTATAGGGGCCGAATCCTTAGCCAAGATCGGAGTTCGGATCGACAGATGGCCGTTCAGCCTCACTAAGCCAGAGAAAAGAGCATTAAGGCACACGCAGAGCAGATCAACCGGGGACTGATGCTGAGCGATGCGGAGTGGCCTGCCCGCACATCTACTTACCCAGCAGGAAATCGGCTGGCCACGTGACGATGCCGGGGACGAGTGTGATCAATATCCCGAAGCCGCACATGATGAGGAAGAACGGCAGCACTTTCCACGCCACATAGGTCTGTGAATCGCCGGTCAGATTCTGGATCACAAACAGATTGAAGGCGACTGGCGGACTCACCTGCGCCATCTCGATCGTCAGGATCAGGAAGACGCCGAACCAGACTTTGTCGAATCCGGCCGCCAGAACCACCGGCAGTACGATCGGCAGAGTGAGCACGATCATGGAGAAGCCTTCAAGCACGGTACCAAGCACGATGTAGAAGACCATCAGCAACATGATCAGAACGAACGGTGCCAGATTCCAGGACGAGATCGCCCCGGAAATAAATTGCGGCAGTCGCAGGTTCGCCAGCACGGTGCCGACGATGAAGGCTCCGAGGACGATCAAGCCAATCATGCAGGTGGTCTGCACGGTGCCGAGGCAGGATTCCTTCAGCGACTCCCATGTGAGCGCCCGCTGCAGGAGCGCTACCAGCAGCGCCCCCACGACGCCAATCGCCGCCGCTTCTGATGGGCTTGCGATACCGAGATACATCGTGCCGAGCACGGTGAATATCAGGAACGCGACCGGTCCCAACTCGACGAGGCTTTTCAGCTTATCTGACCAGCTCCATTCCGAAATCCGCCGGTCGTGCTCAGGTACGATGTCAGGCCGCATCAGAGCGCGTATGGCGATATAGGTCATGAAGCTGCCGGCGACGATGAAGCCCGGCAGGAAGCTCGCGGTCAGCAGCCGCAACAGCGATTCCTCCGCCAAAACCGCATAGATGATCATCGGGATCGAGGGCGGGATCAGAAAGCCGAGCATGCCTCCGCCGGCAAGACTGCCCACAGCGATGTCCTTGTTGTAGCCGCGCCGCAGCAGCTCCGTCAGCGTGATGCGGCCCACCACCTGCGTGGTGGCGGCCGACGATCCGGAGATCGCCGAGAACAGCGAGCAGCCCAAAATAGTGGTGTGCAGGAGCCGGCCTGGCAGAAAGCCGACCCATGGGGCGATCCCGGTGAACAGCGACTGCGACAGGCGCGTGCGGAACAGCAATTCACCCATCAGGATGAACAGCGGAAGCGAAACGACCTCGGACGAGGTAAGCACGTTGAACGACCACAGTCCGATCTGGCGCATGGTCGGGCGCGAAGTGAACACGTCGAGCATCACGATGCCGATACCGATCAACGCCGGTCCGATCCAGATGCCGACAAGCAGTGTGGCCGAGAGCAGTCCCAGCAGGGTCAAGAGAACGATGGTCATGACGCCTCCGCTTTCGCATCCTGACCGACGCGCAACGTCTCATCTTCGCCGGGCTCACCGCGCAGCACGCGCACGAAGCGCGTCAGCGATTGCAGCGTGAACAGCAACGCGCCCAAGGCCAACGGAAACTGGGCGATCCAGAGCGGAAGTTCACTCGCCTTGTCGGAGCGCGATTCGCGCATCCAGGAGAGCCAGGTCAAATGCCCGAGCGCAAAGGTCAGGTAAGCGGCGACGATCACGCACAGCGCCGTCGCGAACAGATCGAGAGCGCGCTGGCCGGGCGGCGACAGGTTGTCGAGCAGCACCTTCACCCGTACCTGCGAGCCCGTCCGCAGTGAATAGGCGGCGCCCAGCATGAACGCCGCGCCCATGAGGAAGGCACTGAACTCCCAGGCGAAATCGATGCTCTTGTTGAAAATGTTGCGGGCGACGACTTCCGCGACAATCAGCATCAGAATGCCAAGGATGCACAGGGCGGACGCCCACGCCCCCCATTCCGACAGGCGATCGACGCCGTCCAGGACGCGCGCTACAGCATCCGAGGCTGGCCTAAGGCCCGCCTGCTCGTCCGTCTCGCCGTCTGACGTATCAGCCGCGGCCGCGCCGGCAGCGACATCATGCACGGCCGATATCCTTCCTGTATTTGCTGATGATATCGCCGGCGATGGCCCCCGCACGACCGATGAAGGCCTGCTCAAGACTTGCCGTCTTCTCGCGCATCTCCTTCAGCAGGGTCGCAGGCACTTCGACCAGTTCCATGCCGCCCTCGATCAGGCGCTTGCTGCTGGCCTTATCGGCCTCGATCGACACGCTCCAGAACTCAGGCTCGAGCTTGGCGACGAGGTCCATGATAGCCTTCTGGTGCGCTGGCGAGATCTTCTTCCAACTGTCGTTGTTGATGGTGACGATCTGCGAGCTCCACACATGGTTGGTTCGGTAGAAGTACTTCAGGAACTCCCAGAACTTGCCGTCCACGCCCGAGACGGAAGAGGTGGTCACCCCCACCACCGCGCCCGACGCGAGCGCCGGTACCGTCTCGCCCCAGGGGATCTGCACGCCCACCATGCCGAGCGCATTCACCATGTCGCCGGCCTGGCGGTCCGGCACCCGAATCTTCAAGCCCTTGAGACCCTCCAGGTTGTCGGTCTTCACCTTGCTGTGGAGGTACTGCGTTGGCCATGGCACGGTGTAGAGGATCGTCTGATTGTACTTGGTCGCTATCTTGTCGAACTCAGGTCGCGAATACTTTTGCAGAACCTTCAATTCATCCGGGGATGAGACCAGAAAGGGCACACCCTCGATGCCGAGCAACGGCGCTTCGCCGACCTGCTGGATGTTCAGGATGTCGGCCATCGGCACCAGTCCGTCGCGCACGGCATTGAGATGCTCAGGGCCCTTGTAGCCGAGCGAGCCCCCTGCGTGGACCACGATCTCGATCGCGCCGCCGGTTGTCTTGCCGACCTCGGCTGCGAAGAGTTTTGCATTCTTTGTATGGAAATTGCCCTCCGGCCAAACCGTCGAGAGGTCCAACTTGATCGTGCTTTGCGCCCGCGCGATGTGCGGAGCCGCCAGAAAACCCGCTGCTGCGGCTCCGGTTGCGATGAATGTGCGCCTGGTTGTCTTCATGAACCCCTCTCCTCTTGCTGAAGCATGTGTGACGTGTCGTTTCCGAACTTGATCAGGCTGCAAGCGCGACGCCAGACGCGTCAGCCCGCGAAACCGTAAACCGCAACCGCATTCGCGCTCGACACCAGGCCGCTTTCGACGTCGTCGCGAACGCTTGACGGTGCGCGCTGCCTCGGGTCGCCGATCCCGGCGCCGCCGGGCGTCATCACCACCAGCCGATCGTCCGGCGGCACGGTCTGAAAGCCCTTGCCGCGCAGCTTCCGTCCCGACTTCAGTCCGACATAGCCGGCTTCGCCGTCACAGCCGCCATCACGGCCGCGGGGTGGATGATCTATGCGGTCGAAGGCTGCCAGAATATCGAACGGAGCATCGACGCCGCTGCCGACTTCGATGATCTGGCCGAGACCACCGCGGGTGCGGCCGGCGCCGCCCGAATCCGGACGCAGCTCCTTGCGCCAGAAGATCAACGGCGTCTGCGTCTCCGCGATCTCGACCGGCGTGCCGCGTACGCCGCTGGGATAGGCCGTGGCCGACAATCCATCCTTGGCAAAACGCGCGCCGGTGCCGCCGTTGCTCGTCACCGCCATCGAGAATCCGTAATTGCCACCGGCGCCGCTGCGCGTCTGTCCGCGCACATTGAGATTCCACAGGCAGGACGTGCCTTCGGCCGGAACCCGCTCGGGAATGATCTGACGCAGGCAGCCGAACACCACGTCGGGCAGCATCTGGCCGATGACATGGCGCGACGCCACCGGCGCCGGTTTCGGCGCATTAAGGATCGAGCCCGCGGGCGCTGCGACAGTCAGCAGCGAGAGCGACCCCGCATTGTTCGGGATCTGCGAGGCGACCACGCAGCCGAGGCCGAACACGGTATAAGCCGTGGTGTAGGAGAGCGGCACATTGATGCCGAACTTCGAGGCGCCCGAGGTACCGTCGAAGTCGACGTGAATGCCCTCTTCCGAGATAGTCAGCGTCGCCGCGAGCGTAACCGGCGCATCATAGCCATCGACGACCATGCTGTTGCGCCAGACGCCCTTCGGCAGCTTGGCGATCTCAGCGAGCACTGCCTCCCGCGAGCGGTCACAGATGAAATCACCGAGCGTATCGAGCGACTCGATCTCGAATTCGCGCATCATCTCGACAAGGCGCTGGCAGCCGACATCGTTGCATCCGGCCAGCGAATAGGTGTCGCCCTCGGTGTCGATCGGCAGACGCGTGTTGCTGCGGATCATCGCCATCAGCGTTTCATTGACGGCGCCCTGATCGATCAGCCTCAGCATCGGGATATAGAGCCCCTCCATGAAGACGTCGGTGGCATCAGGCCCGAAACCGATACCGCCGATATCCATCAAATGGCTGGTGCAGGAAAACAGCGCGACCGCCTTACCGTCCTTGAAGCAGGGCGTGGTGACGACGAAGTCGTTGAGATGTCCGGTCCCCATCCAGGGGTCGTTGGTGATGTAGGCGTCGCCCGGCTTCATCGTCTCGATCGGGAAATGCGCGATGAAATGTTTGACCGACTCGGCCATGGAATTGACGTGGCCCGGCGTACCCGTCACCGCCTGCGCCAACATACGCCCCTTGAGGTCGAACACGCCGGCCGAGAGGTCGCCACATTCGCGCACGATGGGGCTGAATGCCGTGCGCAGCAGCACCTGCGCCTGCTCTTCGACCACGGCGATCAGCCGGTGCCACATGATCTGCAGATCGATCAGGCTCGCCCCGCTTGACTCATTCATGGTCATGCCGCCTTCCGTTCCATGACGATGCTGCCGGCACCGTCGATATGGGCGTCGAAGCTCGTCGAGACGAATGTCGATGTCTCATCTTCCGCGATCACAGCCGGTCCCGCGATGGTCGCCCCCGGCGCCATCTGGTCACGGTGGTACAGCGGAATCTCGACGATCTTCCCCGCCCGGCCATCGAAAAACTTGCGGCTGCCCGCGGCTTTTCCGGCCGGCTCGCGCGTCACCTCGGCAACGCGCGACGGATTGCGCGGCTCGGTGGTCGCGAGCACCGACCAGCTCAGTACCTCGATCGCAGCGCCCGGGATCGGCCGCTCGAACAAGGCCGCATAATCGGTCTCGAAGACCTGGCGCAGACCTGCGAGATCCGCGGCCGTCAACCGCCGGTTCGGCAGATCGACCGTGATCTCGTGTCCCTGTCCGACATACCGCATGAAGGCGGCGCGTCGTTCGCGCACCGGCGCACCGGCAGCGCCGGGCTCGACCAAAGCGCGCGCCTCGGTCGCCATCTCATCCAGCAGGTCGGACACAGCTGCGACATCGAACGCATCGAGCCTGGCATGACGGCTGCGCACCAACTCGTAGGCGATGGGCGCGGCAAGAAATCCGACGGCCGAACCAACGCCGGCATTGGACGGTACGATCACGCGCGAGACGCCGATCTTCTCGGCGACACGGGCCGCATGCAGCGGCGCGGCGCCGCCGAAAGCGATCAGGGTGTGCTGGCCGACGACGGCGCCGCGCTCGACTGCATGCACGCGGGCAGCACTCGCCATATTCTCGCACACGACCTCATGCACGGCGTAGGCCGAAGTTTCCGCCGACAGTCCCAGTGGTTCACCAATGTCGCGCAACAAGGCCCGTTTAGACAGTTCGGGGCTAAGCTTGATCGTCCCGCCTGCAAATGCGTCAGGATCGATCTTGCCGAGCGCGACATCCGCATCCGTCACAGCGGGTCGTTGACCGCCGCGGCCGTAGCAGGCCGGCCCCGGCTCGGATGACGCGCTCTCGGGCCCGACCGTGACGCGCTTCAGGGCGTCGACCCGCGCGATCGAGCCGCCGCCGGCGCCGATCTCGACCATCTCGATCACGGGAATGCGCACCGGCAGGCCCGACCCTTTCAGAAAGCGGGCGGCGCGATCGACCTCAAACACGCGCGAGGTTTCGGGCTGATACTTTTCGATCAGGCAGATCTTCGCGGTGGTGCCACCCATGTCGAAGGACAGAACCCTGCTCTCGCCGAGACGCGCCGCGATTTGCGCCGCAAAAATCGCGCCGCCTGCCGGCCCCGATTCAACCAGGCGCACCGGAAAGCGCCGCGCCGTCTCGATCGAGGTGACGCCGCCGCCCGAGGTCACGAGGTAGATGGCGCCGCGAAACTGCTCGGCCTGCAGCCCCTCGGCCATGCGCGCGAGATAGCCGTCGATCAACGGCTGCACATAGGCATTGGCCACCGCAGTCGAGGTCCGCTCGTATTCGCGGATTTCAGGGCACACCGCCGACGACAGCGTTACCCAGACGCCCTGCATTTCCTGCTTCAGGATCGCGGCGGCGCGCCGTTCATGCTCGGGATTGGCATAGGAGTGGAGGAAGGCGAAGGCGACACTTTCTACATTCTGCGCGCGCAGCTCGGGCACGAGTGCACGCACGGCGGCTTCGTCGAGCGGCAACCGCACGGCGCCCTGCGCGTCGATGCGCTCGGGGACCGTGAAACGCAGGGCGCGCGGCGCCAGCGGTTTCGGCTTGTCGATCGCAAGGTCGTATTGATCGTAGCGGCTCTCGGTACCGATATCGAGCACATCGCGGAAACCTTGCGTCGCGACAAGCGCCGTCTTCGCGCCGCGGCGTTCGATAATGGCGTTGGTCGCAAGCGTCGTGCCGTGAATGAAGACGTCGATATCGCATATGTGGGCGCGCGCGTCGGCCAGAATGAGACGCATCCCGTCCAGCACCGCTTGCTCCGGTCGCGTGGGCGTCGTCAGCACCTTGCGCGTCCGGCGCTCCTGGCCCACGTCCAAGACGAAATCCGTGAACGTGCCTCCGATATCGACGGCAAGCCGCACTTCGGCTCCCTCAAGCATTCCAAAATCTCCGCGTGCTGACCGACGAACTGTAGCCAAATGTTCAGCAATTTCCATGCCATTGACTGCGCCGGCGGAGACGTATCCAGCTATTTTGCTGGGCACCTATGCAGCACAGCGCAACTTCGACGAACTCGCCCTTCCCTGGCCAAGCGACTGCGGCGCTCGCAAGCATCTCATTGGCACCGGCCCTGTACTTACCCTTCCAAGCACGAGAATTGCATGGTGCCACCCCGCATGAACCTGACCAATCCGGACATCCGCATGCTGCGCTCGCTGACACCGGTCGCCAAAACCGGCAGCATCGCCGCGACCGCGCGGGGGGCTTGGTCGTACTAAACTCGTGATCGTCCCCTAGGGGACTTGAACAACGAACGCTTAGGCTTCAGCGGGAGTGACGCGTGACTGACATATCGGCGATGAAAGACAAAATTCTCGATCCCCGGTCGAGCTGGGCAGCGCTTTCCCAGGCGGAGCGTGACGCGGCCTATGACAACAATGCAGCGGTAAGGAACAGCGCAGCGCTGATCGCCGAAAGAAACCAGATGTCCGAAACGCTGCGCGCCAGCCGCAGCTCGTTTCTTGATGTTCCCTATGGCGAACGCGAAAGGACAAAGATCGACCTCTATCCGGCCGCCGAGAAGACGGCACCCTGCCTGGTCTTCCTGCATGGCGGCTACTGGCAGCGCAATTCGCGCGATGTGTTTGCCATGCTGGTCGAAGGCGTCGCTACGCATGGCTGGTCGGTTGCCATTCCCGGATATTCGCTGGCGCCCAACGCTTCGTTGACGGAGATCGTGGCGGAGATATCCCGGTCGCTCGATTGGTTGACCCAAAACGGCGAGTCATACGGCATCTCCGGGCCCGTCGTGCTCTCGGGCTGGTCGGCCGGCGCGCACCTCGTCGCAATGGCACTCGAGCACCCGCGCGTCACCGCCGGACTGGCGATTTCCGGCGTGTATGATCTTGCACCCATCCGCGATACAGGGCTTAACAACGCGCTGAAGCTGACCGACCAGGAAGTCGCAAGACTTTCGCCGCTTCGCCTGCCCGCTGTCCACAAGCGGCTCGACATCGCCTATGGCACGGCCGAACTGCCAGCGCTGGTTTTCGATTCAATCCAGCTTCATGAATTGCGCATGGCCGCGCACGCGCCAGGCAGGCTTTTCCCGATCGAACGCGCAGACCATTTCAGCATCCTCAGCGAGCTGCGGCGTCCTGACGGCGCGCTTGTCGATATCGCCCGAAAGCTGGTCGGCTAGGCCGCCGGCGACTTGATCGCCCCGGCGTCGATCCAGACCTGATCGTCTCTGGTTCGGACCGGATATAGCCGCAACGGACGGCTCGGCCAGCCGTAGGAAATCTGGCCATTGCGGAGATCGAACGAGGCCGCGTGACGGGGACAGCACAAGCGTCCTCCCGACAGGTGTCCGACACTGAGGTCAGCCTGTTCGTGCGGGCACATCCGTTCGCAGGCCACCGCGCGACCTTCGTTCCAGATCAGGATCAAATCGACGCCGGTCACGCGGGCGCAGACGATCGTCTGCGAAATCAGCCGGCTGAGCCCGCAGACCGGCATCCATTTTCCGTCGCCCGACAACGTGGCCATTTGGGGCGGCTCATCCTCCAAGATAGGCCTTTCTCACGTGCTCGTTCTCGATCATCTCCGCGCCAGGCCCGGACAGAACGATGCGGCCGCCTTCCAGCAGATAGGCGTGGTCGCACATCTCGAGCGCCGCAAATGCGTTCTGCTCCACCAGCAGGACCGTCGTCCCGGCGTCGCGGATGCCACGGATGATCGCAAAAGTTCGCTCGACGATGTTGGGCGCAAGCCCGAGGGAAGGCTCGTCGAACATGATCAGCCGCGGCCGTGACATCAGCGCCCGGCCGATCGCCAGCATCTGCTGCTCACCACCGGACAAGGTGCCGGCAGCCTGCTTTCTCCGTTCGGCAAGGCGCGGAAACTCGGCATAGATCCGAGCGCGGTCCTCCGATATCTCCGCGGATTTGGTGCGCAGATAGGCGCCCATGTCGAGATTTTCCTCGACCGTCATGTGCGGAAACACCCGCCGTCCTTCCGGACAATGCGCGATCCCTGAGGCCACCACGCGCGGCGGCTTGGCGCCTGCGATATCCTTGCCGTCGAACAGCATCGACCCCGAACGCGGCGCAACCAGCCCGGAGATCGCGCGCAGCGTGGTGCTCTTGCCGGCGCCGTTGGCGCCGATCAGGGCGACGAGCTGCCCGGCCTTGACCTCCAGCGAAATGCCGCGCAACGCCGTGACGCCGCCATAGCCACACACCATGTCGCGGATCTCAAGCACGTGTCGCTCCCTGCCCAAGATAGGCCTCGATGACGGCGGGGTCGTTGCGAATCATGTCCGGCGGTCCCTCGGCAATGATGCGGCCGTAGTTCAGCACCACGATTCTATCAGAGACGCTCATCACCATCGGCATGTCGTGTTCGACGAGCAGGATGGTGACGCCGCGATCCCTGATGTTACGGACCAACTGCACGAAGGTATGGGTTTCCGAGGCGTTCATGCCGGAGACCGGCTCGTCGAGCAGCAGCATCGACGGCTCAGCCGCAAGCGCCAGCGCCACGCCGACAAGCCGCTGCTCGCCATAGGATAACGAGCCCGCGAGATCGTGGGCGCGGCGTTCGAGGCCAACCCATTCGACCAGTTCGCTGGCGCGTTCCCGCAAACGTCGCTGCGACGACCGCGCGCGCGGCAGGCCGAGAATGGCCTCGAGCAGGCTCACCCTGCCCTGGCGATGCAGCCCGACCAGCAGATTGTCGTAAACGGTGTCGTTCGGAAACACGCTGGTGCGCTGGAAGGTGCGGATCAGTCCTAGCTCGGCGATCTGATGCGGCTTCAATCCGTTGAGTGCCGTCCCGCGATAGCTCACGGCACCGTGGGTTGGATCCAGAAAGCCCGTGACGACGTTGAACGCCGTCGTCTTGCCGGCGCCGTTGGGTCCGATCAGGCTGACGATCTCGCCCTCGCCGACCGTGAAGTTCATATCCGAGAGTGCAACGAGCCCCCCGAAATGCGCGGCGACCTTCTCGACCTTCAACGCTATCGCCGTCATCACGCGTGCTCCTTGGCGTCGCGTTCGGAGAAGGTAACCGGGGCAACCGTCTCGGGCCGGCTCCGCCGTTTCGCAAATCGTAACGCCAGCGACGGCACGATGCCGCGCGGCAATACGAACAGGATGATGATCAGCACGCCGCCATACGCGATCCATTGCGCCTTCGGCGCCATGATCGGGCGCAGGAACACAGGCAACAGTCCGAAGATCATGCCGCCGACGACAGGCCCGGCCAGCGATCCCTTGCCGCCGGTGATGACCATGATCACCATCGTCACCGTATTGATGAAGGCAAACACCTCGGGATCGATGATCCGGATGTAGTGTGCGTAGAGACTGCCGGCAGCGCCTGCAATCCCGGCCGAGATCACTGCCGCCAGCGTGAGCGTCTTTGTCACGTCGATGCCGACGGATACCGCCAGCGTTTCGTTTTCCATCAGCCCGCGCATGGCGCGGCCGAAATGCGAATGGACCAGGCGCGAGATCAAGAGATAGGTGACAACCGCGACGGCAAGCACGAAGTAATAGTTCTGCAGCTTGGTGCGGAGGGTCAGATCTCCGAGACCCGGCAATCCGACCGTAATCGAGGGAATATTGGTCAGCGCCAGGGGGCCCTGCGTCAGCTCGACCCAGTTCAGCGCTACCAATCGCACCACTTCGGCGAAGGAGATCGTCACGATTACGAAATAGGCGCCGCGCACGCGGAACGAGAGCAGCCCCACGAGATATCCGCACAACCCCGCAATGGCGATGGCCAACACGAAGCCCGCGATCGGCGGCCAGGGATGGTGAACAATGCGAAAGCCGAAGGGCAAGCCGACGTCAAAGCCAAGCGATGTCAATGCGCTGACATAGGCGCCAATGCCGAAGAACGCGATGTGACCGAGACTGAGCTGGCCGGTAAACCCAAGCAGCAAATTAAGGCTCATCGCGCCGATGATGAAGATGCCGGTCGTGATCAGCGCGTTCATGAGATACGGATCGCGCAGCCAGAGCGGCACCGATGCGAACGCGACGACCGTGAGAATGGCGATGCCTGACTTCATCCGACGCGCTCCGAGCGCGCGAAAAGTCCGGTGGGCTTGAAGATCAGAACCGCGATAATGATCAAGAAGCCCATGGCGTCGCGGTATCCCGACGAAACATAGCCGGCGCCCAGTTCCTCTGCCAATGCCAGAATGAAACCACCAATGACCGCGCCGGTGATGTTGCCGAGCCCGCCAAGGATCACGATCGCGAACGCCTTGACGGCGGCGAGATCGCCCATTTGCGGGAAGATCACGTAGACTGGACCCAGCAGCGCACCCGCCGCGGCGGCAAGGCTCGAACCAATCGCGAAGGTCGAGGTGTAGATCAGGTCGACATTGACGCCCATCAGCGAGGCGGTGTCCTGATCCTGAAACGTCGCCCGCATCGCACAGCCGAGTTTTGTCCTGTTGATCAGGAGATAGGTGACGACGATCAGCATGGCCGCGGCGGCCAGCACGAACAGCCGCAGCCAGGACACCGAGACCGGGCCCAGCACCAGCGGCGCCTCGGGGAACGGCGTGGTCACTGATTTCGCCACGCCACCCCATATCCACAAGGCGCCTGACTGCATCGCGATCCAGGCACCGATCATGACAAGCATGGTCGTGTCAATGTCGGAGCCGCGCAGCGGCCGCAGCAAGCTCAATTCGATCGCCGCCCCAAGAAGCCAGCCGGCGACAACGGCGAGCGGCAATGCGAGGAAGAAGTTAACCCCGAGCTGGTGCACCACGATGAACATGATGTAGGCGCCGAATGTGTACAGTATCCCATGCGTGAAATTCACGACGTTCATGATGCCGAAGATCAAGGTGAGACCGATGCCCAACAGCGCATAGGTGCCGCCAAGCACCAGCATGTTGATCAGATGTTGCAGAAATTCGCTCAAAATGGCTCCCGGATATCTTGATGCCGTCGAGGGCCGCCGTCTGCCGCGGCCCTCGACGTTCAGTCACATGACGTCAGAGCGTCTTCATGCCGATCTTGCCGTCGGTGATTTCGATCAGATAGACGTTGGGCTGGCTCTGGCCGCTTTCCTTGCCTTCGGGACCGGACTTGCGGAACACGATGTCGCCATTCAGGCCCTTGATGTTGATATCCCACAGTGCCGCCTTGATCGCCGCGGGCTCCGCCTTGCCCGCCTTCTCGATCGCCGCCGCCGCGGTGCGGATGCCGTCATAGCCACGAAAACTCTCGGTGCAGCCGGCGAAGTCGTAGCCGCGCTTCTTCCATTCGGCGATGAAGTAGCTGGTCGCCTCCGGGTTCGGCGTCTTCTCGGGAAACCAGGGCAGGAAGGTCGTCAGGTGCATGGTGCCGTTGGCGGCGGCACCCGCCTGCGCGATGATCTGATCCGGATTCTGCGAGCCGCCGGTGGTAATGATGCGCTTCTTGAGACCGAGGGCTGCGGCCTGCTTGAAGATCAGCGTGAGCTGGTCGACCGCTGTCGTCACGATGATGGTTTCGGAGTCGGTCCCCTTCAGCTTGGAAAGCTGCGCGCTCATATCCTGGGCGCCCTGATCCATGGTCTCGACGGTCCCGACCGCGATCCCCTTTTCCTTCATCATCTTGCTGAAATCTTCAGCGGTACCGCGACCCCAGTCGTTGTTGATGATGAGGAAATCGACCTTCTTTAGTTCGAGCTTGTCGACGATCCCCTTGAACGCCGCGGCCTCAATCGCCGACGGCGGCGAGATACGGAAGATGTAGGGATTTCCGGTCGTGGTGATCTTGCCCGACGAGGAGGTCTCGACGACCATCGGCGTTTCGTATTCCATCAGCTTGGGCATCACGGCAAGCGTCAGGCTCGAACCCCATGCCCCCATCAGGATCGGCACCTTGTCGCTCGTGATCAGCTTTTCGGCGACGGCGGCCGCTTCGGTCGGATTGCTCTTGTTGTCTTCGATGACGAGTTCGAGCTTCTTGCCGAGAATGCCGCCCTTTGCGTTGATCTCATCGGCTGCGATCTTGGCGCCGTTGACGACGTAAGTACCGGACGCGGCGAACGCGCCGGTCAGGGGTTCATTCACGCCGATCTTGATGGTTTGAGCGTTGGCGGCACCACCCAGCAAGGCGACCGCCAGCGCAATCGCTGGAACAATTCTGAAAGTCCGTGTCATGTGGTTCTCCAATCTCACGCTGTTCATCTGTCCGCAGTTCAAACCTCGTCGTTTCCGCATCGCGCGGAGACTTCGATCCATCACGTCGCTTCATCATTCTTGGACGAGAAACGACCTACCCAACGCGCCACCCGCGCGCGCAAAAGACTGAAAACCAGCGCCATTCCGTTCAGCTCGGCCGCCGTGTCGTCGCCCGGTGACGAACCCGACAGGCGACGGTCGAGGTTGCCGGCAAACTCCGCGATCAGTCGCGCAGCGAGATCGCGCACCAGCCCCGGCCTCCCGACCTGCGCCAGCATGCCCGTGAGCGTGTATCCGATGGAAAGATCGACGCGCGTCCCCTGCTCGATCGGCACCAGCCGATAACGAATTTCGCCCTGCGTCGAAGACCGGCTGCGCCGGTCATTACCGATACCGACGATGCGGCCGGACATGTCGGCGGGGCTTTGCTCGACGCGTGCGGCCCCCTGAAACGTCGCGGCAATCGGGCCGATCCTGACGCGGATGGCGCCCTCGACGCGTTCCGGCTTCGGCGGCGCCGTCAACGATGCGCCGGGAAGGCAGGCCGCGACGGCTGCGATGTCATCGAACATCGCAAAGACCTGTTCGGGCGGATGCGCGACGCTGAAATGCTGCGTCAGAACAGTTGCCGGGATGAAGTCCGGAATCGACGCGACCGAACTGGCCGCTTCAGGCGAGGTCTGCTCGCTTCCCAGCGGTGGCATGCGTTCGGCGCGGTCCGCGCCGTGATGTACGCTTCGACCCGAGCCGACCGGACCCAGGATCTTCCGTCCTCCGTCCGGTTCGGGTGCGATATTGCGGGCGCGACGCGCTTCGATCACCGATTGCACTGCCCGCACGATGCCGACATAGCCGGTGCACCGGCAAAGATTTCCGGTCAATCCGACGCGGATCAGGCGCTCATCGGCTTGCGGCAGGCGCAGCACCAGATCGCGCGCGGAGACCAGCATTCCCGGGGTGCAATAGCCGCATTGCAACGCATGCTCGCGGGTGAAGGCCGCTCGAAGTTCTGTCGTAACGTCGTCCTCGTCGAGTCCTTCGATCGTGGTGACCTCAGCCCCCTCGCAGGCCACCGCATAGGTGATACACGAACGCGCCGGCACGCCGTCGAGCAGCACCGTGCATGCGCCGCAGACGCCGTGTTCGCAACCGAGATGCGTTCCGGTCAGATCCAGCTTATCGCGAACGAAGTCCGCGAGATTGGTGCGCGGTTCCGCTGATACCTGCACGGCGCGCTGGTTCACGGTGAGTGCGATCATGTTCATGCGGCGGCCTCGCTGACCGCGCGCTTGAGCACATTCACATGAATATGACGATGCGCCGCATTCGAGACGCCCGCCTTTGCCAGCAGGACATCGGCTACACGCGCATCGAAGCGATCCTTGTAGTCGCCGGCTATGCGTCCGCCGAACAATTCCGCCGCATTCGTGATGACGACCGGCGCCGAATCGATCGCGCCGATCACGACGCGGGCGGTTGCAGCGCTCGGATCGATCAGGATTGCACCGATCGCATGCGCGAACTCGCCTGTCTTGCGACAACTCTTTGCGTAGCCCCAGTGCGCCGATGCCGGCATCGCCGGGACGTGAATGGTCTCGACGATCTCGCCATCGCGCAGCGCAGATTCGAGCGCGCCGACGATGAAATCCTCCATCGCGACCATCCGCGCGCCTGAAAGGCTTCGCAGCGTCAATCGCGCACCCAGCGCTGACAGCGCGGACACCCAGTCTGCCGCTGGATCGGCATGGCTGAGGGATCCGCCGACCGTGCCGCGATTGCGCACAGCGCGGTAGGCGATGTTGCCGGCAACGCCCTGCATGGCGCCGCGCGTGACGTCCGGAATGCGTCCGTCCTCGATGTCGGCATGGGTAACGCAGGCCCCAAGCACGAGTTCGTCGCCACGACGCTCGACCTGCTTGAGCTCCGCAAGACCGCTGATGTCGACGATCAACTGCGGCTCCACCAACCGCAGATTGAGCATGGGACCAAGAGACTGGCCGCCGGCAATGATCTTGGCGGAGGTCTTGGCCTCGCCGAGCACGGCGAGTGCCGCCTGCAAGTCGCGTGGACGTTCGTAGCCGAAAGGCGCCGGTTTCATGCTGCCGGCCTTTCTGCGTCGCGCGCAGCCAAAACCGCCTCTACGACGCGATATGGCGTAATCGGCGACTGCATCAGTTCGACGCCAAGCGGGCGCAACGCATCGTTGACGGCGTTGGCGATCGCGGCCGGAGGGGCGATGGCGCCGCCCTCGCCGATTCCCTTTACGCCGAACTGCGTATAGGGCGACGGCGTCTCCATGTGATCGAGACGCGGCGCCGGCACTTCGGTCGGCCCGGGCAGCAGATAGTCGGCAAGTGTCGTCGCCAGCGGCTGACCGGCCGCATCGAACGGCATCTCCTCGTACAGCGCGGTGCCGATGCCCTGGGCCAGACCGCCATAGATCTGGCCATCCACCACCATCGGATTGACGAGAACGCCGCCGTCCTCGACGATGACGTAATCGAGGATTTCGACCTCTCCGAGATCCGGATCGACGGCGACGACCGCGGCATGCGCGGCATAGCTGAAGGTCCCGGAATCGCGCTGTGGCTTGTAGCCCGACGTCACTTCCAGTCCGCCGGGATCGACATCGGGCGGCAGATCCTGCGGCCGGCGATACCAGGTGTGCGCGATTTCCTTTAAGGTAACGCTGCCGTTGACGCCGCGAACTTCGCCGTTCTGCAGGACCACCGCAGCCGGATCGTGTTGCAGCAGCTTGGCGCCGATGCGTCTGGCGCGCTCGCCCAACTCGCGGCAGGCGGTTGCGATCGCACCACCTGCCATCACCATCGAGCGCGAGCCCCAGGTGCCCGTGGAGTACGGCGTCATCGCCGTGTCGCCGTGGATCAAGCGCACCTTGGCGACGTCGACGCCCAGCACCTCATGCGCGACCTGGGCGAGCGTCGTCTCCATGCCCTGACCGTGGGAATGCACGCCGACGCGGAGTTCGAGCCCGCCGTCCGGTGTCAGGCGCGCGGACGCCTGTTCGTGGCCGGGCACCATTGGAATACCCCAGCCGGAATAGACTGAGGTCCCGTGCGCGGCCTGCTCGCAATAGATGGAAACGCCGACGCCGATCTTTCGTCCATCGGCTTCGCCCTTGCGCTGGCGTGCGCGCACGCCTTCGATATCGATTGACGCAAGCGCCCGTCGCATCGCCTCGGGATAATCGCCGCTGTCGAAGTGCTTGTTGGTGATGTTGTCGAACGGCATCTGCTCGGGCTGCACCAGATTGCGCAGGCGCACTTCGCCCGGTTCCAGCCCGGCTTCCGTCGCAACCAGATCGAGCATCAGTTCCAGCGCAAAGCAGACGCCGGTTCGGGCCACGCCGCGATAAGGCAGGATCGGACACTTGTTGGTCGCGACCGAAAACGTCCGGCAGCGATAGGCCGGCATCAAATAAGGTCCAGGCAGGATGCTGGCGACCTGCGCCGCCTCAAGGCACGCCGAGAACGGATAGGACGAGTATGCGCCGGAATCGACGGTCGCTTCGCAGTCGATGCCCCGCAGCCGTCCGTCGCGATCGGCATAGACGGTGATCTTGTAGTGGTGCTCGCGGCAGTTGGAGCTGGCGGTGAGGTGTTCGCGGCGATCCTCGGTCCAGCGCACCGGATGGCCGCGATGCATCGTCAGCCAGGAAAGGCAGACTTCTTCCGGCAGCAAGATTCCCTTGTGTCCGAAGCCGCCGCCGACATCAGGCGAAACGATACGGATTCGGCCCTGCTCCATGTCGAGGCACTCGGCGAGGCCACTGCGCGTGATGTGCGGCATCTGGGCTGAGGAATAAAGCGTGAGCTGGTCGAAGCGGTGATCGAAGGTCGCGACCACGCCGCGCCCCTCGAGCGGCGACATGCACTGCCGCGCGGTCGATATCTCGCGCGACACTTTGATCGGCGCATCGAACGCCCTGGAGATGTCGACCTCGAAGTTGGTTTCGAGAAAGACGTTATCGCCCCAATGCTCGTGCACCAAGGCCGAACCCGGCTCCCGCGCCCTCCGCATGTCATAGACGGCGGGAAGCTCTTCGAGATCAAGCGTCACCGTCGCCGCAATGTCCTCGGCTTCGGCACGCGTCGGCGCCACGCACATGGCGACAAGTTCGCCGACCTGGCGCACCTTGCCGGTGGCGAGCACCGGCTGCTCGGAAATCTTGAATCCCGGCAGCCCTGAAACCGCGCGGATCGGATTGACGCCGGCGAGATCCGCCGCAGTGAAGACGCTGCCACGATAGTGCTCCGGCACGTGGATGCCGCGGATCAGCGCATGCGCCAAAGGGCTGCGCACAAAGGCAACGTCCTGCAGCCCGGCAAGGCGGATGTCAGCCACGAACTGGCCACGGCCCCGCATCAGGCGATCGTCTTCCTTTCGCGGCAGCCGGGCGCCGACGCCTTGTCCGGCGCCCGCTCCGCCTGCGGAAGGAAACTCGCGCTCATTGCGCACGGTGACGTTCTCCCCGATCGAACTGACGCTGACCTCCCTACGCGGCAACGGCTTGCGGCAGAATTGGCGCTACTGCGTCGTATCGCGCACCGGCGCGAAGGCAGAACTCAGGCTGCAGCAGACGCTCGGCGATGACTTCATTGTTCTCGTTGTCGCGAAGGACAAATCGTCCGCTTCGCTCCGTGATCACCGAGACGTCGGCTTCCCTGCCAACCTTGAGGGCGCCGATTTCGTCAGCACGGCCGAGCATTTTGGCCGGGTTAGATGTGACCATCGGCACGACCTGCTCAAGCGCGAGGCCGAGCGCCATCATCGAGCTCATCGCCTGGACGAGGCTGAATTTGGCCTGGCCGGCGAAGGGATGATTTTCGTCATCCTCGTGCTGATCAGGGGTGCCGGCGGGCGCAGGCACATGGGTGTTATAGCCGTGAATGTCGGCGCCGAGCGTGGTGGGAACGATGCCGGCGGCGAGCGCCTTCTTGGCGAGACGATAGGAAAAATGGCTGCCGTGACCGACGTCGACCTTCAAGCCCCGATCGAGCGCCGCCTGGATCACCGGGTGCACTTCCCCCTCACGGTTGACGAAGCCTCCGGGATGCCGCGTGAACGGATGCGCCAGCACATCGCCTTCTCGCAGCAAGGGAATCACGCGCGCCAAAATCGTATCGACGTCTTCGCCATTGGTGCCGCTTTCAGGCAGGCCCCAGAGCTGGCCGAAGTGCACATAGACCGGCAGATCTGCGCGACGTCCAATCTCCGCCGCCATTTCGATAACGCGAATGCCCCAGCGCGCAAAACCGCCGATCTCGGCATGGGCCTTGATGCCGCGAACAATATCGAGATTGGCCGTCGCCGACTTCACCGCGGCATCGATGTCGACGCCATCGGGGCTGTAGAGCTTGGGATAGTAATGGCCTTCGAGCCCGCCCACCAGGTAAGCCGACAGGAATGCATAGACGCGCGACTTCGCAGGCTCGGCGACGAAATGCCGGAAACCCGGCAACGTCATGCATGACGGACCGCCCTGATCGACCAGCGTCGTCACGCCGGATTGCACGCCCACCATGTCGGCATTCATGCCGAAGCGGCCGGTAACATACTGATAGACATGCGCGTGCGTATCGATGAGGCCTGGCAACACCAACTTGCCGGTCACGTCGACCACCTCCCTGGCGCTGGTCGGCAGGATGTCTTGTTGCACGGCGGCGATCTTGCCATTGCGGATGGCGACGTCCTTGATCCCGTCGATGCCGGAGGCCGGGCAGATCACGCGGCCGCCGCGCAGAAGCTGGTCGAAGGTGGCGCTAATAGCCATGAAAGATCTCCTCTGTCCTCGCCGGCGGAGCTAGTCACCGCTCTCGCCAGAATACGAAGCATACTTCGTATTTTACAAGAGCAAACTTCATGCCATGATCTTCCCGTGGCGAAGCCCATCGAATCGAGCTACTCGCATCAATGATCCGAGGCTGGGAGAGTGCGTTGCGGAAAGCAAAAAAGCGTCATGGCGAGACCAGACATCGCCCGTGGCCGCTGTCAGAACGACCGGGCTTTCTGATCCGGCGGCTGCATCAGATTCACGTCGCGCTGTTCCAGGAAGCGTGCGGAGATTTCGAGGTGACGCCGCTGCAATACAGCCTGCTTTCGGCGCTTGCGGTGCGGAAAACCGCCGATCAGACCACGTTGGCGGCCGATATCGCGCTGGACAGGACGACGACGACCGGGGCGCTCAAGCGGCTGGCCGCCCACAATTATGTCGAGAGAGCCGTAAATGATGAGGACCGCCGCGCGCGGCTCTGTAAATTGACGCCGGCCGGAGCGGCGCTTCTGGCAAAAATCGAGGCATCAGCGCGGGCCGCGCACCGCGCCACGCTCGATAACTTAAGTGAACGGGAGCAAGCCGTATTCGTCGACATGATGCAGCGCATCGTCGCGGCACACTCCAATCGCGACAGCGCTACTGCCCTATTCGATTGAGCACGACGGTGCCATCTGCCGCCTTTTTAGTTCGAACTGCATAATTTGTAATCACTCGACACCTGCGCTGTATTCCATTGGAAGCAGCGGGGCGCTACTACAACCGATCGAGCGAAGCGGCTCTGTGTCGATCCTGTCAATGATATCAGGTCGCGGTTGCAGCCAATTCTGGCTCGATATGCGGCACCGCTTCGACCAGTTCGCGTGTGTAAGCGGTTTTCGGATTGTCGAACATGGCCCGGCTCTCGCCCTGTTCGACGATGCGGCCGTTTTGCAGCACGATGGTCCGATCGCACATCATTCGAACGACGTTGAGGTCGTGGCTGACAAAGAGGAAGGCCAGGTCATCCTCACGCCGCAACCGGTCGAGCAGTTGCAGCACCACCGCCTGCACCGAGACGTCGAGCGCCGCCGTCGGCTCGTCCAGCACCAGCAGGCGCGGCCGGCAGGCGATGGCGCGGGCGATGCCGACACGAGCCTTCTGGCCGCCCGAAAGCTGATGCGGAAACCGCGTCAGCAATTCGATGCCCAGTCCAACGCGCCGCGCGCACTCCTCCACCCGCTGCCGCAAGGCGTCGCCTGCGCGCAAGCCGCCAAGCCGCAGCATCGGATGGGCGATGCAGTCAAAGGCGGTGAAGCGCGGGTTGAGGCTGTCATTCGGATCCTGAAAGACGATCTGGATATCCTTGCGAAACGGTGACCGGTGAAAATCGCGCGCCGGGATGTGGCCGATCGACTGCCCCTCGAACGCGATTTCGCCCTCGCTCGGATCGATCAGCCGGCAGATGATGCGCGACGTCGTGCTCTTGCCGGAACCGGATTCGCCGACCAGACCGACACTCTCTCCGGCGCTGATCGTCATTGAAAAGTCTGCCACCGCCGCGGCCCCCTCATCGAATCGCTTGGCGAGTTTCTGCACTTCCAGCAGCGGCGGCGTACCCGGCGCCGGCTGCGGCCGGGCCGCGACGGGCACCGCAATTTGCCGCCCCCTCTCCTCTTCCGGCACCAGGTCCGCGATCCGCGAGCTCGCCGTGGGCGAAGCCGCCACCAGACGTTTGGTGTAAGGGTGCCGTGGCGCGTGGAAGAGAGTTGTCGGCTCGGCCTCCTCGACCAGCCGGCCCTGCTCCATCACAACGACGCGGCGACAGTAGCGGGCGGCGAGACCGAGGTCATGGGTGATCAGGATCGTCGCCATGCCGCGCTCGGCTGCAATACCGGTCAGAAGGTCCATGACGACCTTTTGCGTCGTGACGTCGAGGCCGGTGGTCGGCTCGTCGGCTATCAGCAGCGCCGGATTGCAGGAAATCGCCATGGCGATCATCACGCGCTGGCACATGCCGCCGGAGAGCTCGTGCGGGTAAGCGGCCATCCGCTTTTCGGGGTCGCGAATTTGCACGGCGCGCAGCAGCTCCAGCGCTTGCGCGCGCGCTTCATCTCGCGGCATTCGCTTATGGGCCGTAATCGCATCGGCGATCTGGTCCCCGACCGCACGGATCGGATTGAGCGCTGCACGCGGGTTCTGGAAGATCATCGCCATCGCCGCGCCGTGCAGATGACGGAAATCACCCGCCGATATCCGCGTGATGTCCTGCCCGCGAAACCGGATATGGCCTGCCGTGATCCGCCCGGCCGCATCGAGCAGCCGCGTGATCGCAAAGCCGGTGACTGATTTGCCCGAGCCGCTCTCGCCGACGAGGCCGAGCATCTCGCCCTCGCCGAGCGACAGCGTGACACCACGCACCGCCTCGACAAGGCCACGCCGCGTCGAGAAAGTCACGTGCAGGTCGCTCAATGCCAGCAGCGATGAGGTCATGTTCGCATGCGGGGGTCGAGAATATCGCGCACCCCGTCGCCGAGCAGGTTGAAGCACAGCACCGTCAGCATCAGCGCCAGGCCCGGAAAGGCGACCAGCCACCATTTGCCGGTGGAAATAAAGCGCGCTCCCTCCGCAACCATGATGCCCCATTCCGGCGTCGGCGGCTTGACACCAAGACCGATGAAGGAAAGTCCGGCGGCATTGAGGATCGCCCAGCCGAGGTTGAGCGATATCTGCACCGCCATGGCCGGCAGCACGTTCGGCAGTAGGAAGCGCAGCACGACCGAGAGATGGCTGTCGCCGCAGGCGCGCGCGGCTTCGACCCAGCCGACATTGCGACGGACATTCACCTCCGCCCGCGCAAAGCGGATGTAGAACGGCAGATTGATGATGGCGGTCGCTATGATGATGTTCTCGACCCGATTGCCAAGCGCTGCGACCATCGCCATTGCCAAAACGAAAAGCGGAAAGGCCATCACCACGTCGACGAAGCGGCCGACGCCGCGATCGAGCCGGCCGCCGACATAGCCGCAGATCGCGCCGATGACGGCTCCGATGGCAAAGGAGATTCCGACCGCCGAAACGGCGATGGCGAGATCGAGCCGTGCCGCGACGATAAGGCGGCTGAACACGTCGCGGCCAAGCTGATCGGTGCCAGCGATGTGCGCCGCGCTCGGCGGCATCAGGGCTTGCGACACGTTCGAGACGATCGGATCATACGGCACGATCCACGGCCCGAAAATCGCGATGAGCGCAAGCAGGAAGACACCGGCAGCGGCAACGGCGGTGAGCGGGTTGCCGCGCAGAATCCAGCCGGCATGGCGAAGCGTCGCTGAGGTCATCCGATTGTCACCCGTGGATCGGCGATGCCATAGAGGATATCCACCAGCAGGTTGACGATCACAAACACGGTGGCCATCAGCAGCACAAAACCCTGCACCGGCGCATAATCGGAAGACAGCAGCGCATCGAGCGCATAGGAGGCGACGCCCGGCCAGGAGAACACCTTCTCCACCAGGACATTGGCGCCGAGCATGGTCGAGAACACGATGCCTGCGATGGTGATGACCGGCAGAATGGCATTCCTTAGCGCATAAGTGACGACGACCCGCCACCAGGGAAGACCTACGGAACGCGCGGTGCGCACGAAATCGCTGCCAAGCGAGACCAGCATCGACGCCCGCGTGATACGTGCCAGCGGCGCCACCACGAACAGCGCCATGCTCAGCGCCGGCAAGATCAATTGCCTGAAGGCGGCCCACCATCCATCGAAATCGCCTGCAAGCAGGAAGTCGATCAACAGGAAGCCGGTCCGCCTTGGCGGCAGCGACGCAAAGATATCGACGCGGCCGGTCGGATCGGGCGCAAGCCCGAGCAGGTAATAGAAGACATAGATCAGCAACAGGCCCGAAACGAACGTCGGCACGCAGACGCCGAGCGCGCAGAAAAACCGCACGCCGTGGTCGATGATGGAGCCCGGTCTCAGGGCCGCCAGCACCCCGAGCGGCACCGCCGTCACCAGTGCGATCAACAGCGCCGTGAAGGTGAGCTCCAGCGAAGCCGGCAGCCGCTCGCGGAGATCCTTCGTGACCAGCTGCCCGGTCATCATCGATCTGCCGAGATTGCCGCTGCCGACATCATAGAGATACAGCATCAGTTGTTCCGGCACCGGCTTGTTGAGGCCCATCTGCTTGCGGATGACCTCGATCTCCTCTTTGCCAGCATTCGGCCCCGAAGCGAAGAACACCGCGGGATCCCCCGGCAGCACCCGCATCAAGAGGAAGGTGAAGACGAGCACGCCAAAGAGCGCCGGCAGCGAGGACAGGAAGCGCCTGCCCGCCCGTACCACCGTTGCTCCAAGGGCCTGCATCTGACTGACCTGTTACTTGCGATTGAGATCGCGATAGTCCACCTGGCGGTGGAATTGGTAGGTGTAGCCCTCGACCGAGGACGCCATCACGGCGTCCTGGCTGGGCTGCCAGAGCGGTATCTGCGGTATCTCGCTGAAATGGATGGCGTTGAGCTTGATGCCGTCCTCCTCATACTTCGACGCATCGGGTTCGAAACGTGCTTTCTGCGCGATCTCCACCAGTTCCGGATTGTTGATCGATGAGTAGTTCCAGCGCTGATTGCCGGTGTAGAAGTTGCGATAGAAGTAGTCGGTCGACGGCAGCCAGGCGACGATGCCCTCGGTGAAGAATGGAAGCTTCTTCTCATTGATCTGCGTCGACATCTGGGCGTCCGGCAGCTTCTGGATATCAACCTTGATGCCGATCTTGGCCAGCGATTCCTTCACCAGCGCCGCCATCGGTTCTGCGGTCGACGCCTGGCCGACATTGAAGCTGAACGTGGTCGAGAAGCCGTCAGGCATCCCTGCCGCCTTCAGATATTCCTTGGCCTTGTCGAGGTCGAGCTTCACCGGCTGCGGGATCGGATAAGCGCCGCTCGTAGGTTTGCCATCTGCCCATGTCGCACCGAACAGCGGCGACCCGCGGCCGAACAGCGCCGCCTTGAACATGTCGTCATAGGGCAACGCAAAAGCGATGGCGCGGCGCACATTGACGTTGTCGAACGGTGGGATCTGGTTGTTCATCGAGACGAAAGTGACGGCATTGTACTGGGGCGTCGAGATCACCTTCAGCTTGGCCTTTGCCTCGAGCGACTGGACGTCACTCGCCTGCAGATCGATGACGAGATCGGCGTCACCGCGTTCGACCAGATTGGCGCGCGTCGCCGGCTCCGGAACCGACTGCACGATGACGCGCTTGAAGAACGCCGACTTGTCGGCGGTGCCGCGATTCCATTCCGCGTTACGCGCCATGATCACCTGCTCGCCCGGCTTGAATGTCTCGATCTTGTAGGCGCCGCTGCCGGCCGTGTTCTCCTTCAACCATGCCAGTGCCCAGGGATCGTCTGCCGTCGCATGCGCCTTCGCAACCTTGGAGTTGAAGATGATCGGATAGACGGTAGCGAGATTGGGCAAGGCCAGCTTGTCCGGCTTCGGCAGCGTCACCTCGATGGTCAGGGGATCGATCACCTTGAACTGGTCGGCCGAGGTCATCGATCCCGTGAGCAGCTGTGCCTTGCCGAGGACAGGCGCCGTGACGACCCGGTCAAGCGACCATTTGACGTCTTCCGCCGTGACCGGCGTGCCGTCCTGGAATTTGGCGTCCTTGCGCAGGCGAAATGTCATCTTCAACCCGTCTGGGCTGACTTCATAGGATTCCGCCAGCTCCCCCGTGATCTTGCCGAGATCAAACACCCATTTGCCGTTGAGTTGTTTGCGGCCGAAGGAAACCAGCCGGTCGTAGGTGCTCAGACTCACCGCGAAGGCTTCGCGGGTCGAACCCGGAATGTTCGGATCGAGCGTATTGACCGATGCGCCGGTCACGTAGCGCAACGTCTCGGCGCGCGTTTGCGCCTGCACCGATCCAGCCGCCAGTGAGAACGCGATGGAGGCAACCACCATAAGCAGACGCCTGGATCCTGTAACGCTCATTGGATTTATTCCCTGTTTTGCCAAGTTTTCTGAATGAGAACATCAACTTAAAAGCAAGGGATATGCCAACCAGACCCCGCGGGAAGCACAAGCATAGTAGGTATGAGCCAAGCTCCCCAGCATCCATCGAAAATTGTTCACCGTTTCTCGCTCGCGGCCGGCATTTGCAGCGCGACGACTGCCTGCGGCACGTCATACGCCTTGAACGAAGCCCAGTGCCGTTCGATGTCCGCGCGAAACAGACCGCGTGTCAACCCATGCACGAGTTTCGGCACCGCCGTGGTCATCGCATTGATCGACGAGCCCGAAGCACCGAAGCTCATGGTGGACGCAATCGCGAAGACATGGATGTCCGCAATCCAGGGGGTTTCACCGGCGGCGCGCTCCATCAGCGCATAGTCGTCAGCGAGATAGGGAAAACGCCCAAGCCGCGGGCTGCGCTCGTCCGGCGGCGGCTGGTAGCGGTCGGCCCAGGTTGCGATGTTGGCGGCGCAGTTTCGCAGCTCGGGCCGGCCTGCAAAATTCATGTCGATCCCCGTGCCGCAAATCACGAAGTCGGTTGCGAACACGCCCCTTGGCGTCTGCAATTCGACGCCGCGAGCCGTTTCCCTGGCGGCTTCGATCGGTGCCCCCTCCTGCAGGCGAAAATTGGCGTGGCGGGCGCAGCGGTCGTAGGTCGCCTGCGGAAAACCTTCCCGCATCTCCAGAACGGCGCGCATGAAGCGCCAGCGCCAGGCATCATCCAGATCGCAAAAATGCCGAAGGAAGCCGCGGAAGGTGAGCCAACGGTAGGGCTGGATCACCTGGATCTCCGCCCTACGGCAAAACAGATCCACCTCGGCCGCACCCGCCTCCAGTGCGACCGCGGCATTGTCGAAGGCCGAGGCACCGGCGCCGATCACTGCAACCCGCCTGCCGCGCAAACGCGCGAAGTCGGTCGGTTGCGCCGCATGCACGCAAAGCGACGACGGCAGATGGCGCAGCGGCTCGGGAACGGTCCAATCGCCCATGCCCTCCTGCCCCGTCGCGAGTACGATCTTGCGCGCAAAGACAGTATCGATGCCATCAGCGGTCTGCACCTTGGCCGCGAGCAGTCCACCGGACGCAGGCGAGATCTCGATGACCTCGCAACCATTGCGCACCGGCAAGTCCAAGACGTGTCTGAACCAAAGCAGATAGTCCGCCCAAAGCTCGCGCGAAATCAGGTCGACATTTTGCCAGTCCTCCTCGCCGAAGCGCGCCTCGTGCCAGGACTGGTAGGTCAGGCTGGGAATATCGAGATCGGGCCCGGTGAAATGCTTCGGACTGCGCAGCGTATGCATGCGAGCGTAAGTGAGCCACGGTCCTTCCTGTCCCTCCTCGGATTTGTCGAGCACAAGGATGTTGCTCACTTGCGAACGCATCAGCCCAAACGCCGTCGCAAGACCCGATTGGCCGGCGCCTACCACGAGCACATCCAGTGCCGGTCTGTCGTCCGGCCCCAGCCTGGGCGTAAGCCACGCGGCATTCGGATGCGCAGTCTTCGCAAGATCGGCGCGAACCTGGGCTTCCAGAGCGATCAGAGGGCTGTTCATGCCGCGAGCCAACCGCCGTCGACCACCATTACGGTGCCGGTCGTAAAGGAAGACGCATCGCTTGCAAGATGGAGCGCGGCCTCGGCCACCTCCTCCGCCTTGCCAAACCGCTTCATGGCATGACGGTTGCGCGACGCTTCGCGCACCGGCTCGGGGTCCGCGTGACGGGCAAAACTGCGCCGCAGCATCGGTGTGTCGATGGCACCCGGCGCGATCGCATTGACGCGAATTCCATCCGTGGCGAAATCGAGCGCCATCGTCCGGGTCAGGCTGATGATCGCCCCCTTCGCGGCGATATAGGCGCTGTTGCCCTTGCCGCCGGCGATCGCGAGCTGCGATGCCAACGTGATGATCGAGCCGCCGCCCTGCCGCTGCATCTCCGGCACCGCCGCGCGCGACCAAAGCCAGGTGCCGCCGACATTGGTGCGGAACACCGCGTCCCAATCGGCAGGATCGGTGGTCAGCACCGTCCCTCCGCAGGAAAAGCCTGCAGCAACCATCAGCACATCGAGCCGCCCGCGCCGCGCCATGACATCGCCCACGGTGTCTTTCGCGAAATCGGCCTCGCTGACGTCGCCGACATGGACCGATGCTTGGCCTTTGGCGCCCTCGATCGCCGCCAGCGTCTCCTGCAAGCCCGCGCCGTCGCGATCGACCAGCGCAACAAAGGCACCTTCTTTCGCGAAAAGCACCGCGCTGGCCCGGCCGATGCCGGAGCCAGCTCCCGTCACGATCGCAGTTCGCCCTGCCAGTCTCATGTCAGGTTTCCCCCTCGATGCTCGGTCCACCAACGGCTCAGATCGGCAGCCGATTCCGCGCAGCCAAACCGCGCCCGCCAGCCGAACTCGTCTGCCATGCGCGCGACCGAAAGCGGCGCCCGGTCGGCCGGACTATGCAGGTCGACCGTTGCCACTTCACCGGCATCCGTCAGCCGACAAACAAAGCCTGGGTGCAACGCAGCAAGCTCCTGGCCCCATTGCAACGCCGACCATTCCACGCCGGTTGAGATGTTATAGAGCTGATGCTTCGGCTTCGCGGCCTCGATCAGCAATGTCACGGCTTCCGCGACATCCACGGCATAGATCCAGTCCCTGACGCCCGGACGCGACAGAACCGCCTCGCGCCCGTCTTGCATCGCGGCAAGAATCTGTGCCTGCGGGCTTGGCGTGTCGCGCACGTCGTTTCTCCGCTCCCAGGGCCCGAACACGGCGCTCAGCCGCACGCTGATGATCTCGCATTGCCAGAGACAGGCCAAGCGCGCAGCGACCTTCTCGGAAGCGAATTTGGTGATGGCATAGAGCGAGGCCGGATCGCAGGGAGCTTCTTCATCGAGCATCACGTTCCGGAATGCGCTCGCGCCGTAGGCCGCCGCGGACGACAGATTGATGATGCGTCTAACGCCGCTGCTTCGTGCCGCGACCAGAATCGGTGTCTGGGCCAGCAAGTTTACCCGCAGAATGCTCTCGGGATCGCTCGCCTCGCGCGCCGGTCCGGCGGTGATCGCGGCGCCCAGAACGATCGCGTCATAACCCGCAGCGGTTACCGTCTCCACCGCTTCACTATCCGTCACATCGCCCTGGATAACGGTCAGCCGATCGCCATGAGAGGCAAAATCCCTCCGCCCCTCAGGCGGCACACCCGCGCGGTCGAACAATGTCACCGCATGACCGCGCGCCAGCAGGGCCGTGGCGATATTGAGCCCGACGAAACCGGCGCCGCCGAAGACAAGGATTCTCATCGCTCAATCCGACATTGCGGCGGATGGATCACAGCAGGGTCGCGCCAAAATTCTGTTCGGGATCCATGTCCGGCATCAGGCGCCCGGTCGGTTTCGCTGCCTCGCCGCCCGTACGCGGAAGGAAGCGCCCGGAGCCTGCTTCGACCGAACGTTTGCCGTCCGCAACGATGACGCGCCCGCGCGACAGCACGGTCACTGGCCAGCCGCGCAGCTTGCGGCCGGCGAAGGGCGTGTAGCCCGCCAGATCATGCATCATCGCATCGCTCAGTGTGACCTCTCGCGCCGGATCCCAGATAGCGATGTCAGCATCGGCGCCGACCGCGATTGAGCCCTTGCGCGGATGCAAATTGTAGATCTTTGCCGGTGCGGTCGCGGTCAGCTCGACGAATTTTTCGAGGCCCAATCGGCCCTTTGAAACCATGGCATCGAACAGCAGAGCCAAGCGGACTTCGAGGCCGGGCAGACCGTTTGCCACCTGCTTGAAATTGGGATTGGGGCCGGCGCGCAGTTTTCCGGTCTCATCGAACCGATACGGCGCGTGATCGGACGAAACGGTCTGGAGATCGCCGAGGGCAAGCGCCTGCCACAGCGCTTCCTGGTCGGCGGCGCGACGCGGCGGCGGGCTGCACATCCATTTGGCGCCTTCCACGCCGGGCTTGTCGAGATCGTCGGCGGTGAGAAAGAGATATTGCGGGCAGGTCTCGGCGAACACCTTCAGCCCCTGCCCGCGCGCGTCGCGGATCACCTTGGCGCCTTCGGCAGTCGACACGTGAAAGATCATGATCGGCTGGTCGATCAGCGCGGCCATGCCGATCAGCCGGTTGAAGGCCTCCGCTTCCGAGACGCGGGCATGGCTGATGGCGTGATATTTCGGATCGGTATAGCCGCGCGCCAGCAGCCGCTTCACCATCCAGGAGATGATGCCGTGGTTCTCGGCATGGGCACAGAGCATCGCGCCACCGTCGCGCGCCGCCAGCAGAATGTCGAGCAGCGGTTCGTCGTCGATTTTCAGGCGATCATAGGTCATGAAGATCTTGATCGAACCATGGCCCTGCTTGATCAGCGCGGGCAGATCCGCTTCCAGCGTTTCCCTGGTCGGATCGGCGATGATCATGTGAAAGGCATAATCGATCACGGCGCCCTTTCTCGCGAGCGCGTGATACTCCTCGAGTACCTGCGGCAGCTTCATGCCGACGTGCTGGGCCGCGAACGGAATCACGGTGGTGGTACCGCCGAAGGCTGCCGAGACGGTTGCGCTCTCGAACGTGTCGGCGTTCACGATGCCTGCAGCCGAGAGTTGCTCGATATGGGCGTGGCTGTCGACACCGCCAGGCAAAACCAGCTTGCCCCGCGCGTCGATCTCCCGCCGCGCCCCCAGCAGCCCGCGGCCGACGGCTGCGATCGTCTCACCGGAAATGGCGACGTCGGCCTCGAACACGTCGCTTACGGTCGCGACGCGTCCGCCGCGAATGAGAAGGTCGTAGGCGGGCTCGGTCATGACAAACTCCCCGAATATTGTGTCCTGAATCCTAGGTCTTGCATTTCCCGAATAAAAGCACAGATCGTGCCGTTACCCTCCCTTGCGCTTTCACAGCAGACAGTGGACCATGCATCACTGGATGGCATGGTCATTGCTTCCATTGTCGTCTTGTTGCGCGTCGATCTCGCAGGATCAACCGACGCATCCCGCAGGAAAACACCATGTCCCGGTCACGCATTCTCGTCATCAATCCCAATTCCAACCAGCTCGTGACACAAGGGCTGGAGCAAGCATTGAAGCCGCTCGACTTTGAAGGCGGACCGGCGATCGTCTGCGAAACGCTGGCCGAGGGTCCTTACGGGATCGAGAGCCAGGCCGACGTCGATGGCGTGGCGATGCCGCTGCGCCGCCTCGTCGAAGGCGACAACCATTCGGCCGCCTTCGTCATTGCCTGCTACAGCGATCCGGGTCTGCATGTCTGCCGCGAAGCAACCGACCGGCCCGTGTTCGGCATCGCCGAATGCGGCGTGCTGACGGCGCTCGCGCGCGCCGAAACCTTCGGCGTCATTGCGATCGCGCAGCGCTCGATTCGCCGCCATGTCCGCTACCTCAGGCAGATGGGCCTGATGGATCGTCTGACCAGGGAGCGGCCGCTCAACATGAGCGTGGCGGAGACCGCGTCGGGCGAAGGAACGCTCGCGAAGATGATCGAGGTCGGGCGCGCGCTCAAGGACGAAGACGGATCCGGCGCCATCGTGATGGGTTGTGCCGGCATGGCGCGGCATCGCCGGCCGCTGGAGCAGGCGCTCGGGATTCCCGTGATCGATCCGACCCAGGCGGCCGTAACCATGGCGCTGGGCACGGTACAGTTCTCGCATCACTGACTTTGGTCGGACGTTTCGGCCGCTCCGTTGCGCGCGAGCCACTGCGCGTGGCTTTCGCGCGCCAGTGCGAAGGTGTCGCGCTGGGCAGCGTAGAGATTGCCGAACAAGCGCCCGATCGGCCGGTAAACGTCGAAATCGACATACATCTTTTCCCGGTCGATCAGGCCCTCGCGCGCGTGCAGGTGCAGCACCTCCCCAACAAGGAGTTCGCGGCCGGGCCCGAAGGCGAGCGCGACATGCTGTCGGCATTCGAGTGCGAAAGGCGCCGCGGCCAATCGCGGCACCGCGATGTCGATCGACGGCAAGGTCTTCAGCCCCGTCGCCTCCACTTCGCTGTCACCGGAGGGAAAGTCGATCGCGCAGTCGTTCATGGCGGCCGCCAGCGCCTCGTCCACCAGATGCACGACGAACTGCCCGCTGCGATGGATGTTGCGCGTGGTGTCCTTGGGACTGAGATCGGCCTTGTGCTGCAGGCCGAGCACCAGAAGGGCCGGATCTTCGGAGAAGACGTTGAAGAAGCTGAACGGCGCCGCGTTGACGCTACCATTCTCATCGAGCGTCGTGACCAGCGCGATCGGCCGCGGCACGACGACGCCGCACAGCAGCTTGTACCGGTCGTGCGGATCAAGTTCGCGGAAGGAGATGCCTGACATCTAGTTTTCCGGAGGCGGCACCGCGCCGGTGCGGCTGGTGATCAGGCCGTAATGCTCGATGCGGCGATGGCGCGCGAAATTGAAGATCGTGTTCTTGCCGAAGATGGTGGCGTCGAGATCGCAGGGGTAAACCAGCAGCTCATCCTCCTCGGTCTTGGCTTCGACGACGATCTCGCCGTCCGGATCGACGATCAGGCTGCCACCGATCAAGGGGTGGCCATCCTCGACGCCAGCCTTCGCAACGCATACGACCCAGGTCGAATTCTGGTAGGCGCCCGCCTGCGCGGAGAGCCGATTATGGAACAGCCGCTTCTCGGGCCCCTCCTCGCTCTTCTCGGCATTGACCGAGGGTGTGTTGTAGCCGATCAGCACCATCTCGACACCTTGGAGGCCCATCACGCGATAGGTCTCCGGCCAGCGCCGGTCGTTGCAGACCGCCATGCCGAAGATGCCGCCAAGCGCACGCCAGACGTTGAAGCCGAGATCACCCGGCTCGAAGTAGCGCTTCTCCAGATGCTGGAACGCGCGTTTCGTGTCGAACTCCGAATGACCTGGCAGGTGAACCTTGCGGTACTTACCGACAATTTTTCCGGACGTGTCGGTGAGGATACAGGTATTGAAATGATGTCCATCCGGCGTCAGTTCGGCATAGCCAAAATTCATTGCGATCTGGTGGTGGGCGGCCCGCTCAAACAAAGGCCTTGTCGCCGCGTTCGGCATCTCCCGCTCGAACCAGGCATCGACCTCGGTCTGATCCTCCATGTACCAGCGCGGAAAGAACGTGGTGAGTGCGAGCTCCGGATAGATGATCAGATCAGCGCCCTTCGCCTTGGCTTCATCCATCAGCGCGATCATGCGCTTGACGACGGCTTGGCGGCTGTCGGCTTTCTGGATCGGGCCCAGCTGGGCGGCGGCAACATTGATGACGCGCATGGCTAACTTTCTGGATGCTTCGATTTAAGGCGGCGCTTGAAGGTGACGTAGTCTGCGGAGATCGGATCTCTATCCGGCTCAATCGAAGCCAGCAGTTAAAGTTTGGGTTCACTTGAAGTCAATTCCAGAGACAGTCCGCGACACGCACATCAGTTCTGCGCCGGCAGCGCGTCGAGATGACACGCCACCCATTGACCGCCTTCCGCCAACCGAAGCTCCGGCTCTTCCGTCCGGCAGCGATCGAATACGTATGGACATCTGGTGTGGAAGCGGCAACCGCTGGGTGGATTGATCGGGCTCGGCACGTCGCCCTTCAAAATGATCGGGTTTCGAACGGCCCCGGGCTCCGGCACCGGCACGGCCGACAGCAGCGCCTTGGTGTAAGGATGTCTCGGCGCGGTGAAGATTTGTTGTCTGGGCGCCATCTCGACGATCTTGCCGAGATACATGACGGCAACACGGTGCGTCATGTGCTCGACGATCGCCAGATCGTGGCTGATGAAGAGCAGCGCGAGGCCGAACTCCCGCTGCAGATCCTGCAGCAGGTTGACGATCTGCGCCTTGACGGAGACGTCGAGTGCCGAGACCGCCTCGTCGCAGACGATCAGTTCGGGTTCCGCGGCAAGCGCCCGGGCGATGCCGATACGCTGGCGCTGGCCACCCGAGAATTCGTGCGGTCGGCGGCCCAGCGCGTCGCGCGGCAGGCGCACGGTGTCCATCAGCGCCGCAACCTTCGCATCGAGTTCGGCGGAAGATTTGGCGAGGCCGAAATTGCGGATCGGCTCGGCCAGGATGTCGCGTACGCGCATGCGCGGATTGAGGCTGGAGAACGGATCCTGGAACACCACCTGCACGCGGCGGCGCATGCTGCGCAGCCCGCCGGGTGAAAGACCGTCAATGCGCTGGCCATCCAACACCACCTGGCCGGCGGTGATGTCGAACAGCCGCAAGATGGCCCGGCCAACCGTCGACTTGCCGCAGCCGGACTCGCCGACAAGGGCCAGCGTCTCGCCACGCTCGACCTCAAAGGACACGCCGTCCACCGCATAGACCCAGTTCGACTTGCGGCTGAACAAGCCGCCGCGGACCGGAAAATGTTTCTTGAGATCGTTGACCTGGAGCAGTGGGACGCTCATGCCGCGACCGCCTCCTTGCGCGCGTAGTGGCAGGCGGCGATGTGGCGAGGTCCCTTCTCTTCGAGACCCGGGGCAACCTGCCGGCAGAGATCAGTCGCCAGCGCACAGCGCCCGGCAAAGACACAGCCCTCGATCCGTCCCTTGAGGCTGGGCACCTGGCCGGGAATCTCGGCGAGCCGCCGCGCTGCGCCTGATAGCGAGGAGCCAAGCTTCGGCACCGCGCCGAGCAGGCCCTGCGTATAGGGATGACGAGGCGAGCGGAACAAATCGGCCACCGGGGCTTCTTCAACCTTGCGGCCGGCATACATGACCATGACGCGCTCGGCGATTTCAGCGACCACGCCGAGATCATGGGTGATCAGAACGATCGCCGCGCCGACGCGGCGCTTGAGATCCAGCATCAATTGCAGGATCTGCGCCTGGATCGTGACATCAAGCGCCGTGGTCGGCTCGTCGGCGATCAGGAGTTTTGGATTGCAGGCGAGCGCCATGGCGATCATCACGCGCTGGCGCATGCCGCCGGAAAGCTGATGCGGATACTCGCGCACGCGCCGTGCAGGCTCCGGGATGCCGACCAATGTCAGCATTTCGATCGCGCGCGCCTCGGCAGCCTGCTTGTCGAGCCCCTGATGCATCCGCAGCGTCTCGCCGATCTGACGGCCGACGGTCAGCACCGGATTGAGGCTCGTCATTGGCTCCTGGAAGATCATCGATATCTCGTTGCCGCGGATCGAGCGCATCTCGCGTTCGGAGAGCTGCAGCAGATCCTTGCCCTGGAACCGGATAGAACCCGCGATCTTGCCTGGGGGCTCCGCGATGAGCCGCATCAGCGACATCGAGGTGACCGACTTGCCGCAGCCGGATTCGCCGACAATGGCAAGCGTCTCGCCTTCATTGACATGGAAGGAGACACCGTCGACCGCCCGATTGATACCCTCGGGCGTTCGAAAATGGGTCTGCAGATTATCGACTTCGAGCAATGCCATCGGATCAGAGACTCTTGGCCATTCGCGGATCGAGCGCATCACGCAGGCCGTCGCCAAGCAGATTGACAGCGAGCACGGTGACGGACAGAAACGCGGCGGGAAAGAAGACGATGTAGGGCTTGACCTGCCACAGCGCCCTGCCCTCGGCCATGATGTTGCCCCAGGACGGAATGGTGGGTGGCGTGCCGGCGCCGATAAAGGAGAGGATCGACTCCACGATCATGGCGCTGGCGCAGATATAGGTTGCCTGGACCAGCATCGGCGCCAGCGTGTTGGGCAGGATGTGGCGCAGGATGACCATCGGCGTTCGCGTGCCGGAGGCTGTGGCAGCGTCCACATAGGGCTGCTCGCGTAGCGACAACACGACACTGCGCACCAGCCGCGAGACGCGCGGGACTTCGGCGATCGTGATGGCCAGGATGACGTTGCCGACGCTCGCGCGCGTCAGCGCCATCAGTGCGACGGCAAGCAGGATCGGCGGGATCGACATCAGCCCGTCCATGAACCGCATCAGGATGCTGTCCGCCCAACGCACGAAACCCGAGACCAGGCCGATGGCGAGACCAGCGAGCGAAGACAGCACGGCCACCGACAAGCCCACGGTGAGCGAGACCCGTGCCCCGTAGAGCACGCGTGAATAGATGTCGCGGCCCAGCAAATCGGTGCCGAACCAATAATCCGCGGAAGGCAAGCGTGTACGTTTGGCGGGCGCGAGCGCGGTAGGATCGACGGTCCCGAGCCAGGGCGCAAAGATCCCGATCAGCACTAGGCAGAGCAGCAAGGCGCCGCCGATCGCAACCGTCGGATGACTACGCAGGAAGCCGAACACACCGCGCCGGATTGCCACCGGCACCAGCAGATCGGGCAGTTGCGGCGCAATGACGAGGCCGGGCGGAAACGGGGCCGTGCTTGTGGTGGAGATGCTCAATAGCGGATCCTCGGATCGACCAGGGTGTAGGTGACGTCGACCATCAGGTTGACGAGCACATAGAGGAAGCTGAACAGCAGCACGATGCCCTGGATGACCGGGTAATCGCGGCGCAGGATCGCGTCGATCGTCAACCGGCCGAGGCCCGGAATGGCGAACACGCTTTCGGTCACCACCGCGCCGCCGATCAGTAGCGCGATGCCGATACCGATCACGGTCACGATCGGAACGGCTGCGTTTTTCAGCGCGTGAACGAACAGGATGTTGCGCTGCCCGAGGCCTTTGGCGCGGGCGGTGCGGACGTAATCCTGCTGCAGGACCTCGAGCATGGAGGCGCGGGTAATGCGCGCAATCAGCGCGATGTAGACGGAGCCGAGGGCAAGTGCCGGCAGAATCAGGTTCTTCAGCCATGGCCAGACGCCAGCGGTCAGCGGTGTGTAGCCCTGCACGGGCAGCCATTCGAACTGCAGCGCGAACACGTAAGCCAGGACGTATCCGACAACAAAGACGGGAAGCGAGAAGGCGAACACGGCGAACGCCATGATGGTGCGGTCGACCCAGCTTCCCGCCTTCCACGCCGCCGCCACGCCAAGCGGCACCGCGACAAGGATGGTCAGGACGAGCGTAATCGCCATCAGCGAGAAGGTCGGCTCGATGCGCTGCGCGATCATCGCGGAGACGGGCAGGTTGGTGAAGATCGAGGTGCCGAGATCGCCATGCAGGATATGCCAGAGCCAGGTTCCGAACTGGACCAGAAACGGCCGGTCGAGGCCGAGGCTCTGGCGTATGCGCTCAACGTCGGCGGGGCTCGCCTGGTCTCCGGCGATCACCGCCGCCGGATCACCCGGCGCGATGTAGAGCAGACTGAAGACGAACAGCGCGACGATCCCCATCACGGGCAAGGTCGAGAGAATGCGCCGAAGGATATACGAGACCATGTGGGTTTACTGCGCCGTCATGCGGTCTTCGACACGCCCCAGAAGAAGGGCAGTGGCCCCTTCGCGATACCGGAGACGTTCTTGCGCCACGCCGTGTAGCTCAGGAAGAATCCGGTCGGCGCATAGACGACGTCCTCGATCGCCGCCTTGTTGAGGCGCTTCACGGCAGCCTTCTCCTCGTCGAGATTCTTGGCGTCGAACCATGCCAGGACTTCCCTTTCCACAGCCTCGCTCGTGGGCCAGCCAAACCACGCCTTGTCGCCAGTGCCGCGAATGGCGTTGTAGGCAGCGGGATTGATGCAGTCCGCGCCGGCGTGCCAGGTGTGAAACATCCCCCAGCCTCCCTGGCCCGGCGGTGTTTTCTGGGCGCGGCGGGAACCGACCGTGCCCCAATCGGTCGCAACGAAGTCGACGTTCATGCCGATTTGCTTCAACAGATCGGCGGTGACATCGCCCTGCGCCTTGGTGATCGGCTGATCCTGCGCCACCACGCAGGTGACCGGCTGGCCCGAATAGCCGCTCTCGGCCAGCAACTTCTTTGCCATTGCGAGATCGCGCTTGCCTTTCAGTATCTCGCCGCCCTCCTCCGTGTAGAGCGGCGTATCCGGCGTGAAGAACCCCGGCAGCGGCTTCCAGAGCGCGGTATCATCGCCGACCAGCGCGCGCATGTAGTCTTCCTGGCTCATCGCCGCGAGCACGGCACGTCGCACCTTCACATCGTTGAAGGGCGGATGCAGGTGGTTCATCCGGAATGAACCGATGTTGCCGAGGGGATCGGCGATGTCGACGTCGATGTTGCGGTTCTTCTTCAGCGACGGCACGAGATCGGTGATGGGACTCTCCCACCAGTCGACCTCGCCGTTCTGCAGCGCGGCCGCAGCCGTAGCAGGATCCGGGATCACCACCCATTCGATCCGGTCAACCAGCATCTGCTTGCCGCCGGCGAGCCACGATGCCTTCTCCTGCCGCGGCGCATAATCGGCAAACTTCTCGAACACCGCCTTGGCGCCAGGCACCCATTCGCTCTTTGCGAACTTCATCGGCCCTGAACCGATATATTCGGGGATCTGCTTGAAGGGGTCGGTCTGGGCGACGCGCTCCGGCATGATGAACGCGCAGGGCGTGCTGTTCTTGCCCAACGCCAGCAGCATCTTCGGATAGGGTGACTTCAGCGCCCATTTGAAGGTCCGGTCATCGACAGCGGTCAGTTCGTTCTGGACCGCCTTGAGCATCAGGCCCATCGGATCGCGCGCCGACCAGCGCGTCAGGCTCGCCACCACATCCTTGCTCAGCACCGGCTCGCCGTCGTGAAACTTCAGCCCCGGCCGGAGCCGAAAGGTCCAAACCAGACCGTCATCGGACACTTGCTCGGACTCGACCATCTGGCGCTGCGGCTGCAGCGTGGCGTCAAGACCATAAAGGGTATCCCACACCAGCGCGGCCGCGTTGCGCACGACATACTGGGTCCCCCAGATCGGATCGAAATTCGCGAGGTTGGCCTGCGGCACAAAGCGTAAGGTGCGCGCGGCAGCGCCTTGGGAAAGCGCCGGCATAGAAAGACCGCCCGTCGCCGCCAGGCTCCCTACCCCGGCTATTCCCTTCAAAAGAGTCCTGCGATCCATAGAGCTCTCCCAATCTCGAATTTGTTGCGGCAATTCTGCCCATTTCTTCGGCCGAGGGTTCGGCACCAAATGAGGCGAAACGGCCTGTCAGACGGATGGCGATTAGCCTCCGTATGCTTGCAAGCGGTATGCCAGCGCCCTATTCGCGCCGCCGCTGAGATCGTCGGCCACGAACGAGGATGCGTTTTCGGGTGGTGACATCAAGTTAGCCTGCAAGCTGCTTGAATTTCGGCGATTGTTTCGGGTGCCACCAAGCGCCGCCAATGACGACGCCCGCAGACACAATCTTGCGGTCGCCGATCAGATGCTCACCGACAACGTCAACGTAGTCGAATTGGCCCTGCGCGATCGAAATCAGGGTAGCGTCCCCAACGCTGCCTGGCTTGAGGCTGCCGAGTTCGGGACGCCGCAGCGCCATCGCCGCATTGACCGTCGATGCCGCGACCACATCGGAAAGCGGCATGCCCATGCACAGAAACTTGGACATGGTCGTCACCTGATCAAAGGCCGGCCCGTCGATGCACAGGGCATGGACATCAGAGGAAATCGTGTCTGGATAGAAGCCGTTGGCAAGCATTGCGCGGGCGGTCTTGAAGGCAAACGAGCCCTTGCCGTGGCCGATGTCAAACAACACACCGCGTTCGCGCGCTTCCAGCACCACCCGCTTCACCGTGCCCTGGGCGGTGGCGGGCGTATTGGGAAACGGCCGGAACGCGTGCGTGAGGACGTCGCCCGGCCGCAGGCGGGCGAGCACCTCCTCGTAGCTCGGCGGCGGATGGTCGATATGCGCCATCAGCGGCATGCCGACCTGCTCGGCGACCTCAAGTGCGATGTCGAGCGGCACGATCCCCGAGGTGCCCGAGGCGTGGAGCCCTACCCGCACCTTGATGCCGACGATGACGTCGCGGTTGGCCTCCGCCACCGCGACGGCGTCGATCGGGTTCATCAGCCGCATCTCCTCGCTCTCGCCGACCATGACCCGATGCGAGAAGCCGTAGATGCCGGCGTGCGAGACGTGCAGATAGGCCAGAATGCGGACCTGGCTCGGCTCGATGACGTGTTTGCGGAAGCCGGCGAAATTGCCCGGGCCGGCGCTGCCGGTGTCAACCGCCGTGGTGACGCCGGAGGTGCGGCAGAACTCCTCGGCGTCGATGCCGAGCGAGGTGCCGCCCCAATAGACATGGGTGTGCAGATCGATCAGGCCAGGAGTGACAATGTAGCCTGACACGTCGCGCACATCGGTTCCGGGATCGGCCTTGAGCTCGCTTCCGACCATCGCCACCTTGCCGCCTGCAAAGGCGACATCCGTCACGGCGTCGAGTTTTTGGGAAGGATCGATCACCCGGCCGCCGCGCAGGATCAGATCGAAAGGCATCGTTATCTCCTGAAATGAAGGAAACAGAGCGAGAGCGCCTCGCCCATCCACGAAAACGCGTGCACGGATAAGCCGTCAACCATTGAAGGCCGCCTGAGCCTCCGGCAAATCCCAGATTTTGCCGATCGCCGCGTTCGCGGCCGACATCATCGCGGTCTCGTCGCCGTGACTGTATCGACCGGCATCGATCAGCACACGCCCATCAACGATGACCTGATCGATGTTGGCGCGGTTTCCAAGCGCGACCAGTCCGCGCCGTGGGTCGAACAAAGGCTGCAGATGAGGATGGGTCAGGTCGACGACGGTGAGGTCGGCGGTGGCACCCGGCGCGATCGTCCCGAGGTCCGGCCGCTTGATGACCGCTGCCGCGGTGGCAGTGACCGACTCGATCAGCTCAGGTGCATTGGCGACATCAGCGCGAGCGGATGCAATCTTCGAGATCATCGACGCGGCGTTGAGTTCGCCAAGCAGGTCCATATTGTAGCCGTCGGTTCCGACTACCGTCCGGACGCCGTGCCCCGCGAACCGGCCGAACGCCGCGGTAATGCCTGCACGCGCAAACACGCGCGGGCAGTTCAGCACCGTGGCGCCCCTCGCCGCCATCAGCTTCAAATCATTATCGGTGCTCGCGATGCAGTGCGCGGCCATAAGATCAGGCGCCAGGAGGCCCAGCCAGTCGAGATATTCGGCCGGCGTGCGACCGCCGTGGCGGCTCCCGATCGTCGTGACTTCGGCCTGGCTTTGCGCTAGATGGGTGGTGATGGGAACGTCGAGTTCGCGCGCGCGGGCGGCGCAGGCCCGCAGTAGGTCCGGACCGCAGGTGTCGGTCGCGTGCGGGCTCATCGCAAGGCCAATCCGGCCGTGGCCGCGTCCATTCCAGCGATGGTATAGCGCGTTCCAGGTGTCCATGTCGGCCTGGCCGTCATCGCCCGCGTAATGCACCACGCCGTCCGGCCCCGCCTTGGCATCCGAGGTCGAAAACAAATACGGCGCGCCATAGAAGCGGATGCCCATCTCCTCGGCGGCGTCGAACATCTCCGGAATGGTGTTGCGGAACGGCTCCATCACAGTGGTGGCGCCGCCTTTCAGCAATTGCAGAATGCCGAGCCGGGCGATGGCGAGCCGCTCCGACGGCGACAGAAGGTCGGCGCCGCGCTTGGTCAGCGGCAGCAGCACCGTATAGACGATGCTCTGGTTGTTCCGGCGACCATTGCCGTCCTCCGTATGCGTCCGGGCGACGGCTTCGCTGAAGCAGTGGTTGTGCAGGTTCAGAAGTCCCGGCAGCACGAAGCGGCCCGGCCTGTCGAAGACCTCGGTGGCCGACGGCCGGTCGGGCGTGACGGCGGCGATCCGTTTGCCTTCCAGCAATACCCAGTGATCGTGCAGCACCTCCTGCGCACCATCCTTGCGCGACAACACATAGCTGCCAAAGATCGCAATCGTGCTCATGCTGGTTTCACATTCCAGAACACGGCTGTGCCGTCGAGGATGCCCGTGATGTTCGAGCGGTACGCGGTCGGTTGCTTGTACTGACCGATCGGGAAGTAAGGAATTTCCTCGAACGACAACGCCTGGATATCGCGGCAGATGCGCTGTTGCTCGGCGAGGTTGGCGGCGGCGAGCCACTGACTTCGTAGTGCCCCCATCTTCTCGCTCTTGTACCAGCCGGCCACTTTGCTGTCGCCGCGCAGATTCGAATTGCCGGCCGGGTTCAGCCAATCGATGCCTTGCCAGTTGCCGACGCCGGCGCTCCAGCCGCCCTGGGCGACGGGGTCCTTTTTCAACTGCCGCTGCAACACCACGCCGAAATCCAGTCCGGCATATTCGACGTTCATGCCGGCCTGCTGCAGCATGTCGGCCGCGATGTCGCCGAGCGGTTTTTGTGCAACCGAGTTGGTGGGAACGAGCAGCACCACCTTCTCGCCATTGTAACCGGCGGCTTTCAGATCGGCCTTGACCTTCGCCATGTCGCGCGGCCCGCGGAACACATTGAGGCCGACATCGCTCGCCATCGGCGTACCCGGCGCAAAGAAGCCGATCGGCGAGGATTGATGGGCGGGATCATCGCCCGCAACCGCCGTCATGAAGGCGGATTGGTCGATCGCGCCCAACAGCGCGCGGCGGATCGCGGGATTGTCGAACGGCGGCTGGAGATGGTTGACGCGCATCATGCAGGTGTAACCGCGCGGATCGAGAATCCGCGTGGCGACGCCGCCGGTACGTTTCAGCACCGGCAGCAGGTCGTGCGGCGTTGTTTCCTGCCAATCCTGCTCGCGCGTTTGCAGCGCAGCGACCCCTGTTGCCGCATCCGGCATCGTGGTCCAGACCACGCGGTCGTAATGAACGATCTTGGGACCGGCGGTCCAGTCGGGCTTGCCGTCCTGACGGGGTTGATAGCGATCGAAACGGGCGTACACGTTGCGCGCGCCCTGTACGCGCTCATCCGCCACGAAGCGGAAGGGACCGCTGCCCACGACCTCGGCCAGCGGCTTGAACGGATCCTGGGTCGCCAGCCGCTCCGGCATCATGAACGGTGCCTGGATCGCGGCCTTGCCGAGCGCCGCAGGCAGCAGCGGGAAAGGCCTGCTCAGCCGAAAGCGAATGGTACGGTCATCAGGTGCCGACAGCTCGTCCGTTGCGGCCATCAGCTCGGCGCCGAACCCGTCGCGGGCAGCCCATCGGCGAATGCTTGCGACGCAATCGCGCGCCAACACGCGCTCGCCGTCATGCCATAGCAGGCCATCCCGCAACGTCAAATCCCACTGGCGTTCGTCGTTGGACACAACATGCCCGGACACCATCTGAGGCGAGACCTCAAGCGCCGAATTCATGCCGTAGAGCGTGTCGTAGACCATGAACCCGTGGTTTCGGGAAACCTGCGCCGTCGAATAGATCGGATCGAGAAAGGTCAGGTCGATCACCGGAATAAAGCGCAGCGTGGTCTGCGACTGCGCCCGCAGGATTCCCGGCAGCGACAACGCCGGCGCCGCCGCGGCGGCCTTTAACAGTGAACGACGGGAAACGAGCATCGATGACTCCTGGAACGACATGTGGCCCGCACGACTCTCAGGTGGTCGCTGCTTCGTGCCTTCTGAAATTCGCCGCGATCGCCTCTCCCGTTGTGATCCACAGATCGGGGCAGGATTTGGCATAGGTGAGAAATTCCCGCAGCAGCCGAAGCCGCATCGGACGGCCGCTGCATTGCGGATGCAGCACGGTCGTGACCATCGCGCCCCAATCCCTGACCTCATCGAGCTCATCCTTCCAGATCGAGAGCACATGCTCCTTGGGAAAGATCGGCCGCGGGCTAAATCGGGCGGACAGTCCATGCATCCAGTCGTCGTAGCTAGCGGTCACCGGGAGCTCGATCGTGCCCGGCCTGCCATCCGCAAGGCGATGGCGGTAAGGCCGCACGTCGTCGCGAAAGGACGAGGTGTAGACGATACCGTGGCGCACCAGCGCCACACGCAGTTCTTCCGTGAATTCGCCGTAAGGCGCCCGATAGCCGGTCGGCTTGACGCCAAGCCGGCGCTTCAGCGCCTCAAAACCCCGCTCCAATTCCTCCTCGATCCAGGGATCGTCCGGATCCGGCAGCAGATGGTGATAGCCGTGGTGGCCGATCTCATGGCCCGCCTTGAGAATGGCCTCCGCCATCGCCGGATGCGCATCCACCGACCAGCCGGTGACGAAGAACGTCGCCTTCAGGTCAAGCTGGTCGAGCAGCTCCAGGAGTTTCGGCGTGCCGACGCGCGCCTCGTAGCCGCCATAGCTCATCGTGATGAGGCGCTGGGCGTGAGCTGCGTCCTTGCTGGTCCAAGCGCTCTCCGCATCCACGTCAAAGGAGAGGAACATCGCTGATGTATAGGGCTTGGGCCACGGATAGTCCGGGGCCGGCGGCGCGGTGTTCGCGGGAGTGAGCGGAATGCTCGCGAGCGCTTTACTGTCCAGCATTGATGGTCGCCTTCTCTACGCCGTAGTCGGTCAATTTCCATTTCGCCAGCAAAGCACGGTAGGTGCCGTCCGCGATCAGGGAGTCCAGGGCCTCCACGACCGCCTGCTGCAGCACCTTCTCCTTCACGCCCAACGCAAGCCCGGTGAACTGGGTGGCGAACACGTCGCCGACCGGGACATAGGTGCCCGGCTCGAGGTCCATCATGTAGGGAAGCGTCTCGCCGCCCTGGACAGCCGCGTCGATCCGTCCCTGCCTGAGCTGGGTCCGGGCATCGGCCGATCCTTCCGTGCCGACGAATTGAATCGGGTTACCGCCGCAATTAGCCTCGCTCCAGGTGGCAATCAGCTTCGGAAACGACGTGCGCCGGCTGGCGCCGACTTTCTTCCCGCAAAATGCCGTCGTGTCCTTGAACTCGGCGGCGCGCGAATGCTGCACGAAAAATCGGGGCCCATTGCGAAGGTAGTCGACAAAGGTCGCGGTATCCTGCCGGCTCGCCATATCCGTCATGCCGGACAGGATCGCATCCACCCTCCCCGTAGCGATCGCGGGCATCATCTGGTCGAAACTGGTTTGCTGCCAGTCGATCTTGATGCCGAGCTTCTTGCCGAGCGCCTCGCCAAGCTCGACGTCGAAACCGGTTAGCGTGTTGGTCGCGGGATCGCGGAATTCCAGCGGCGGATAGTTTGGTACGATGGCGACCTTGATACTGCCCTGCCTGGCGATTTCCGGAGGCAGTTCGATCGCCATGGCCGAAGCATTGGCCGCACTGAGGAATGCGGCTGCAAGAAAACGTTTCATCACGAAATTCGCTCCATCAGATCACCGCGGAAAGAAACGACTGGGTGCGCACTTCACGGGGCTTACCGAGAACCTCGGCCGCTGGGCCGGATTCCACGATTGCGCCATGGTCCATATAAACAACGGTATCCGCCACCTCGCGCGCGAAGCCGAGTTCGTGCGTCACCACCATCATCGTCATGCCGCTGCGGGCCAGCTCCTTCATGACGGTGAGCACCTCGCCGACCAGTTCGGGATCGAGGGCACTCGTCGGCTCGTCGAACAGCATCAGCATCGGCTTCATGGCGAGCGCGCGGGCAATCGCTACCCGCTGCTGCTGCCCGCCGGAAAGCTGAGAGGGATAGGCATCGGCTTTCGCCACAAGCCCAACGCGCCCGAGAAGCTCCATCGCCTCCGCCCGCGCGTCGTCCTGCTTGCGACCCTGCACCTGCACCGGACCTTCGGTGATATTCTCAAGCGCGGTCCTGTGTGGAAACAAATTGAAGCGCTGAAACACCATGCCGGTCTTCAGGCGCTGGCGCGCGATCTGCCGCTCGGTGAGACGATGCAATCGCCCGCCCTCTTCGCGTACACCCAGCAACTCGCCATCCAGCCAGATACCGCCGCTATCAAGCGGCGTAAGCTGATTGATGCAACGCAGGAGCGTCGTCTTGCCCGATCCCGACGCACCGATCAGGCAGAGTACCTCGCCTGGCCAGACGTCGAGCGAGACGCGATTGAGGGCTTGAAACTCCCCAAAGTTCTTGCTGACCGAACGGATGGCGACGAGGGGCTGGGTCATCGGGTAATCTGCAATGCTCCACGCGCGAAGCGGCGTTCGAGAAGCATCTGCAAGGGAGTCAGGATCGACACGACAAGCAGATACCAGGAGCCGGCGACGATCAGGAGTTCGATCACGCGTGAGTTCGCGTAATAAATATTCTCGGCGTTGTGCAGCAACTCCGGATACTGAATGACGCTTGCAAGCGACGTGGCCTTCACCATGCCGATAAATTCGTTGCCGAGCGGAGGGATCACCACCCGCATCGCCTGCGGCAGGATGATCCGGCGCAGCGCGCGCAACCGCCCCATGCCGATCGCCTGCGCGGCCTCATATTGTCCGACGTCGACCGACAGCATGCCCGCCCGCATCACCTCGGAGGTGTAGGCTCCCTGATTGATGCCGAGGCCGAGCAGCGCGGATAGAAACGGCGTCATGACATCGACCGCCCGGGCCGACCACAGGCCTGGAATGCCGATCGTCGGAAACACCAGCGCGAGGTTGAACCACAGCAAGAGTTGAAGGATCAGCGGCGTACCGCGGAACAACCAAGTATAGCCGGCGGCGACGGACGCCAGAACTGGATTGGACGCGAGCCTCATGATTGCGACGACGACGCCCAACACGATGCCGAGAGCCATCGCGAGCACCGCCATCACCATGGTGTTGGTGATACCCTCGAGGATCACCTTCGCGGTCAGGAAGCGGCTGACATAGGTCCATTCGATCTGACCGTTGACGAAAGCGCGACCGATCGCAGCCAGTACGACGAGAATCGCCACCGCGGCGAGCCATCGCTGCCAATGAACCTGACGTGCGACCGTCATCCCCGAAAGATCGGGAAAACCCTCCGCAAGTGTGGGCGCCACTCTCATTGCGGGGACGCATTCATCATCGGCTGGGCCACCGCGTTCGCGCCCAATCCGTATTTGTCGAGAATGGCCTTGTAGGAGCCGTCTGCGATCATGGCTGCGAGATGTTCCGTCACCACTTCGCGCAGCGCCTCGTCGTCTTTCCGGAACATGATGCCCTGATAGCCGGTGGCGAACGGCTCTCCGATGACGCGGTATTTCCCCGCCTCCTGCTGCTGGGCGTAGGGCAGCGTCTCGGTGCCCTGCACCGCAGCGTCGATGCGACCCTGCTTGAGCTGGTTGCGGACGTCGATGCTGTTTTCGCCAGGGACATATTGCAGGGCAGGCTTGCCGTTCGCCTCGCAGTTCTGCTTGCTCCATTTCTCGATCTCGACCGGGAAGCTGGTGCTGCGTGTGGTTCCAACCTTCTTGCCGCAGAGATCGATGGGAGACTTCGCCGCATTTTCCGTCAGGACGAAGAACTGCGGGCCTGTCGCCAGATAGTCAATGAAATCCGCGGTCTCACGCCGCGAGCTGCGGTCCGAAATGCCGCTGATGATGAAATCGGCGCGCTTGGTCTGCAATGAGGGGATGAGCTCGGCGAACGGCGTTTCGCTCCAGATGATCTTCACGCCCAGCCGTTTCGCGATTTCGTTGGCGAGATCGATATCGAGCCCGACGAGCTGGTTGGTCGTCGGATCGCGATACTCCATCGGGGCGTAGGTCGAGTTGACCGTCAGCCGCAATGTACCCGCCTGCTTGATCGCATCGGGTAGTTCGGCGGCCTCTGCCGTTGTAACGGCTAGGAGCGCGGCAAACCCAAGGAAGAACGAGATACGTGTCATATTAGCTCCTTCAGCCCACACCGCGACTGGCCGCTTGATGTCTAGCCGCATCGAGAGCGGCCGGCTCGATGACGCCGGCACGCGCCGTGATCGCTGAGTACTGCTCCGGCCGCCGGTGCGCGGCGAAATTGAACATCTTGTCCTTGCCCTGGCGGCAGAGATCGAGGTCGAGGTCGGCAACGATGATTTCGTCCGCGAGCGTTTCCGCTTCAGCGACAATCCGGCCATTGGGATCCACGATGCAGGAGCCACCGATCAGTCCGGAGCCGTCCTCGTTTCCCGCCTTGGCGACCGCGATCGCCCAAGTGGCGTTCATGTAGGCATTGGCCTGGGTTACCAGCTTGGAATGGAAGGTACGCAGCGCCGCGTCTTCGGAGACACCGCCGTTTGGATCGTAGGCCGCGGAATTGTAGCCGACGCAAACCAGTTCGACGCCCTGCAGGCCCAGCACGCGCCAGCCTTCCGGCCAGCGGCGATCATTGCAGATCATCATGCCCATGATCGCGTGGTGCCAGTCCGGCCCCGCCCTGAAGGCAGGAAATCCCAGATCGCCATATTCGAAATAGCGCTTTTCGAGTTGCTGATAGGCTGCGCCGGCACGCGGCTCGACCGAGCCCGGCAAATGCACCTTGCGATAGCGCCCGAGGATTTCACCGTCGCAGTCGACCAGGATCGAACAGTTGAAGCGCTGACCGTCCGACGTCAGTTCGGCGTAACCGACGTAGAAGCCGACACCGAGCGTCCGGGCGCGATCAAAGAAGGGCTGCACGGCCGGATTCGGCATCCCGCGCTCGAAGTAATGATCGAGTGCGTCGCCCTCGATGAGCCAGCGCGGGAAGAAGGTGGTGAATGCAAGTTCAGGAAAAACGACCAGTGTTGCGCCGCACGCAGCCGCCTCCTCCAGCAACGCCAACATCCGGCCAAGTGTATGCTCTCGCGCATCAGCTTTTTGCGTCGGCCCCATCTGAGCGGCGGCGGCGCGGAGAACTCGAACCAACATTGCCTCCAATCTGAGCGGAGTGCTCACTCAAGAGGCGGATGATCCCGCTCCGATAGCGCTCCGATGCAGAGGTGATTACGCGGAAGCGCAGCCCTAAACGCAATCACTCGTGCTATGATATTTTCGGTGAGACAATAACCGGTAGTTATATGAACCTGCGCCAATTGGAGATCCTGCGTGCGGTTATCCGCCATCGCACCACCGTCGCGGCGGCGGACGAACTGGCGCTGTCGCAACCTGCGATCAGCAACGCGCTGAAGGCGATGGAGTCGCAGGCCGGCTTCGCATTGTTCGAGCGTGTCAACAACCGGCTGTTCCCGACATCAGAGGCGATGGCGCTTTACAAGGAAAGTGAAGCGATCTTTGCGCTCCACGCCAAACTCGAAAATCGCGTGCGCGACTTGAGGGAGTGCCGCACAGGGCTTCTATCGATCGTGGCAACGCCGCCGCTGGCCTACAGCATTATTCCGTGCGCTTTATCGGACTTCCTGCGCCGCCGTCAGCAGACACGCGTCTTCTTCGATGTGAGGCGCTACGAGGGAATCATCGACGGCGTGTCGAGCAGGGTTGCAGAGCTCGGGTTCGCGCTCGGGCTGTCGCACCATCCTGGCATTGCGCATGAGGTGGTTCACACCGGCGAAATGGTCTGCGTCTTGCCGCCGAACCATCCGCTGGCCGAACGGCCGGTCATCTCCGCTTCCGACCTTGTCGGCTTACCCTTCATCGGGCTGGAGCGCGGCACGCGGTTGGGCGAAGCCGTGCGCGAGAGCTTTGCGCAGGCCGGCTCGCCGTTTCAGCCAACCGTCGAAGTGCGATACTGCAACACGGCCTGCGTGCTCGCAGCCGCCGGCGTGGGCGCGGCAGTCGTCGATCCATTTTCGCCGCGCCAGAACGGCAGCCAGGATCTGATCGTTAGGCCTTTCACGCCCAAGACGGTGGCTATTGCCTATATGCTGTGGTCTGAGGCGGAGCCTCTATCGCGCTTGGCCAAGGCGTTCCTGAATGAAGTCCGCCGGGCGGCCGCTCCCTGGACCGAGATGTCTCTTGAGCGTTGAACAATGTGCAACAGGGCGCGCTCGACCTACGGTAAGCAGGCCGAATGTCCGACGCACGATGTGTGACGGTCACAGGTCCTTTTCGGCGAGTTCGCGAAACCCGTCGGGAACGGAACGAGAGATGCCCAGCACCACCGAGCCGTATCCAATAGCATCCCATCCGAAGCGATCGCGAATCTTATCCACGGCACGGTGGGCCGCCCATCGTGCCATGCCTATTTTGATGCCGGGGCAGCGGCGTTCATCTTGAAGTCCGTCGGAATGAACGTCACCGACACAAATGCCTGCACCGTACCGGGATGATCCAGAGCCAGCCGATATCCCACTCGAATCCCTTGAACATGGACGTCCTTCACCCGATCGGCCACATGGCGACTGCCAATATAGGTCGATCGTGCATTCCCTCCACACCTTCTGCGCGGAACCGCTTCACCCATTTGGCGACGGTCTTCGGCGTCCGTGTTGAACTGGTAGGCCGCGTCGGCCTGGCTCAGCCCACCTTCCACATCGCCTCTCGACCTTTAGGCGTCAAAGGCGCATTCTTGTGGACGTTCATCTGGTCTCTCCCTGGAACACTGAAGCTTCGCAACCTCAGCCTCCTCGGTTCAGACCAGATGGACAACCTCCTGAAAGACCACATCTAGGGAGACCGGGTAGCGCATACGGATGGGACCGATTTCTGCGCTGGGCTGCGCGCCACTGCCCTCTCGCGAGCAACTGGTGGTTTTCCTTCGCGAGGCGTTGGATCAATAAAGATGCGACGACCACAAGAGCAAGCGCTGGATCAAGACGCGCAAGATCAAACAGGAAAGATTTGCACGGAACAAAGTACTAACATTCGCCGTCAGCGCAGACCGCCTTTTGGGGCGGCGCGGCGCAGCGTTCCTCGATCAGCGGGGCTCCACTCCACAAGCCGCATGGTCTGGCGCCGTTTAATGCGATTGAGAGCGCGGTGTCCTCATCCGGAGGTATTCATGGCACGCGCCTTTACTAGGGCGGAACGGGAAACTGAACGTCGTCGCTATGTCTCGCAATCTGAGTCCGGCCTCACATCAGGACCCCGCTTGTCAGAAGCCGGTGTGGCTTGCAACAAAGTCCCTGACGTGTTCGGGTACTGGTACGCCATCGATATCGCAGCGGGCTTGAATATCTTCGGCGACTTGGTTGGAAACATCCTCGATCCAGTGCTCAAGTGTGTTGAAGGCCATGACTCGAACCGGGGCGTTGAATTGGCCGGTTAGGAGATCGGAGATGGTAGTTTCGAGGTCGTCCCGCTCGATCTGTTTTTCAGGGCAATCACTGCGTGACGCTCCGAAACGATCGAACACAAGGTAGACGGTCTGATCAGCGCCGTAAGGCACTAACGTCGGCAACCAATTTGGCTTAGGCATCGCCATGTTGCTCTCCTTCGATGCATTACTGAAACGTCTGCGATGCTCCTTCTAGTCGGAAGCCGACAATTTGGATGCACTGTTGCGCAAATTTTCGTACAGCATTTGATGGCTGCCTTTCATCGCCAAGCAGCCCCGGCATGATTGTCGAGCCGCACGCCGTCGCCATCAGGCTTCCTTTCGCGCGATCTTTATGTCAGACATTGGTCCACAAGCGGCGGGTCAAGGATCGCGCATGCGAAGTCCGGATTGCCTTCAATACCAGACCAGCCGCAAGCGACGAAGTTGGTCGGGTTGGGGCCCGCGAGCTGACATTAGTGCGGTCGCTACTTCCGTCTCGTCTCAGAGTTGGACCTTTGTCAGCGCGACTCGTACAAGTCGTGCAGCGCCCGTCCGCGGCCTGACCGGAGATCTGCGTTGCGCCCCTAGTCGACGGAGGCGGATTCATTTTCTGTCGATCCGCAAGCAAAAGCAGTGGATACTCAAGTTGCGCATCGCACCAAACGCTCGAACTCCGTTAATCACGGATACTCGCGGTGCTCGGGATTGACGAGCAGATTGCTCGTTTCGTTCAGGTTTCGCGGAAAGCGCGGGAGAAGCTATCGAAGGCCGGCTTCATGATGTACTCGAAAAAGGTACGCTCTCCTGTCTTGATGTAAATGTCGGCCGGCATGCCGGGTGTCGGAACGAATTCAGGCATGTGCTTGAGAATATCGTCTTTATCTAGGCGCACCCGAACCACATAGAATTCCCGACGGGTGTCACTTGGAGGGCGGCGTGTTTCCGCCTTGATCTGTACTTGCTCCGCCAACACGTCTGCTGACACGTAGATGACGCTCGCGCCGACCATGGGCGTGATGCGTTGGTTGAGCGCCGACAGCCGCACCAGCGCCTCCTGACCTACGCTCACGTGCGAAATATCCTTAGGACTCACATGTGCCTCGATGACGCGCTCTTCGCCTATCGGCAGGAGTTCAAGCAGCACGGCGCCAGGAGAGACGACGCCGCCCGGTGTATGGAAGTTCCTCTTCAACACGATGCCTCGAACCGGCGAGCGAACGTCGATGCGCTCGACGATATCCTGGGCGGCGCGAATCTGCTCCTCCACGTCATCCAGGTCCGCTTCGGTCTCGCGCAGCTCCTTGATCGCATCCCGGAGCGCCGTCGAGTGGAGCTGGGCTATTCTTTCGTTCGCCTGAGCGATCCTCTCCTTCGAATCGGCGATGCGGCCAAGATACTCGCCGAGCTCTCCCTCGAGACCTGCCTCGGAGCGTTGCAGCGCCAGCACATCCGACTTGCGGACCAACTGCTGGCGAAGAAGCGAATTCTTGTCCTTCAGCTCTTCGGCGAAAAGGGCAATACGCTGTTGGGTGGACTGCACTTGAGCCTGATATCCACGGATGCTTTCCTCCAGCCCGGCGATTTGCTTCATGAGTACGCTTTCCTGGGTTACAAGACTAGTCCGGCGTGCCCTCAGTTCGGCACGTTGCCGCTCAAGAACCGCTTTGATTTCCGGATCACGTGCGCTCTCGCTGAATGCCGCGGGAGTTTCTATTGTCTCTGACGAGCTCATTTCAGCTTCGAGACGCGCCTTCATGGCGAGCAGCCGATACTTCTTTAAGACCAACCGCCTCAGCTTGGAGTTGGCAGCGGTGTCGTCCATGCGAACGAGCACCTGGTTCGCCTCAACGGCATCACCGTCCTTTACCGCAATCTCGCGGATGATGCCGCCCTCGAGGTGCTGGACCAGCTTGTTCTGTCCGGTAGCCACGAACGTGCCCGAGGTGACGACAGCACTGTTCAGTGGAGCGACTCCGGCCCAAACACCGAAACACCCGAGCCAAACGACCAGCATGGCTAGGCCTGTAAAGATGGGCCATTTGGCGCTCAGCGGAACGCCGCGGTACCACTCACCGGCACTGTCCTTTTTTGCTTTCATCTGTCCTCCCGCGTGGTCACCTCACGGGCCTGAGGATTCGATGCGTTGCGGCTGCTCCGGCTTACCTGCGGCGGCCCCGCCGGGCGACCGAACCAGGCGATGCAGCACGTCGCTTGGAGATCCGAACGCTTCGGCCCGTCCGGCCCGCAGGATGAGCACTTTGTCCACGCTGTTCAGCAGCGCCGGGCGCAGGGTTACCACCACTGCGGTGACCCCCCGCTTTTTCGCGCGCTGCAGGGTCTCGGTCAGAGCCAGCTCCCCTGCCGCGTCTAGATTCGAGTTTGGCTCGTCGAGGACGACAAGGCACGGATCACCGAAGAAAGCCCGGGCGAGCGCGATGCGCTGCTTCTGTCCCCCGGAGAGCGGCCCGCCGCCGCGGTCGAGCACGGTCTCGTATCCTTGCGGCAGCTGACAGACCATGTCGTGGATGCCCGAGAATATCGCTGCCTCATAGATGCTCGCGTCGGGCAGGTCGTCCCGCATGCGACAGATGTTCTGCTTGATCGTCCCGGGAAATAGCTCGACCTCCTGGGGCAGGTAGCCAGTATATTCGCCAAATTGGCGGCGATCCCAATTGCGCAGCTCCGTTCCGTCCAGCCTGACCTTACCGGCGGTCGGCACTAGACAGCCCACCAGAATGCGCGCGAGGGTCGACTTGCCCGACCCAGACGGTCCGACAATGGCCAGAGACTCTCCGGGCGCCAGCTCGAGCGACACACTATTGAGCACCGGCTCCTTCGAGCCGGGCGGCAAATACAAGACCCGATCCACGGTCAGCCGCCCTTGCGGCTTGGGCAGGCGCAGCTTCGGCGTCTCGCGCTGGAATGACTCGACCGCCTGCTTGACACGCGCATAGGCCGATCGCGCCTGAACACAGCTGCGCCATCCCTCGATCAGGCCCTCGAGCGGCTGCAGGGCGCGGCCGACGATGATTGCGGCCGCGATCATCATGCCGCCGGTGATCTCGGCGTTGAGGGCCAGATAGGCGCCCACACCGAGGATCGTGATCTGGGTCACGAGCCGGACGAACTTCGACGCACCGCTGATCCAGAAATTCCGGTCAAGGGCCTGGCTCTGCACCGTCAGGGCCGGCGCCTGCCGGCGACCCCAATGAAGAATGCTCTCGCTCAGCATTCCCATCGCATTGATAACCTGCGAATTTCGCGCCAGCGACTCGGCCGCCGCATCGGCCTCAGCAGCATGCAGGCCTGCCTCGCTCAGACGTTCCGAGGTCGCTTTCTGGTTGAGCACCGCAATCAGCACCAGTGCCAGGCCCGACACGACAGCGATCCATCCGAGATCTCGGTGAATGAGAAATATGACTCCGAAGTAGAGGGGCGAGAGCGGCGCGTCCATCAGCATAAGCATGACGGGGCTCGAGATGAATCCCCGCACCTGGTGAAGGCTACGAATCGCCTGGATGGTCCCGCCCTCGCCGGCCCTGGCGTTGTTGATACTGCTCGCCAGCACTGCACCACCGAGCACCGCCTCCATCTTGGTCGCAAAACGCCCAAGCACCTGCCGACGCAGAATGTCGATGATCGAGAGGATGCCGATGAACGCCAGCGCGAGAGCCGAGAGCATCAGCAGTGTTTCGAGGCTGCGGCTCGTCAGAACGCGATCGGAAATCTGGAACAGGTAGATCGGCAGCGTGAGCATCAGCAGATTCACGACGACCGAAAATGCAGCGACCGCAATCAGGTTCGTGCGCGCGACCGAACGCCAGGTGGCCAGCGGGTTGACAGGTCCAACATAGTCGCGGGCCTCGCCGCCGGGTGCGACGCGAAGGTGATCTGCAGAATAGCTGCGCGGCGGATTGTCCAGTATCTCGACGGCCGCCATGTTCGCCCCCCGCTATAGGATAGCAAGTTCAGGGTCTGTTGGCTGATTCGTATCTACGATCTCGGGAGGCGGCGGCGCAGTGTCAGACGCCGACGCGGCGTCGGCCGAAGACCCCGTATCCTGCGGGGGAACTGCGCTGTCGCTGCTAAGGTTAACACCGTAATCGGTGTACTCGGTTCCGGTATGCAGAGCATTTTCTGGTGGCGGTGGCTCATCGTTCAGGGCGATCACGTCGCCTGAGGGCTCATCGACCGGCGCTGCATTCGCAGCGTCGCTGGCCACGGTCCCGGTGTCGGCCGGATCTGACACATCGCTGGCCGGATCGCTCACGCCGGCAGCGGTTGTCGTCGGCGCCGGCTCGGTCGTCTCAACCGGCGCCGCATCCGCAGCGTCGCTGGCCACGGTCCCGGTGCCGGCCGGATCTGACACGTCGCTGGCCGGATCGCTCACGGCGGCAGCGGTTGTCGTGAGCACCGGCTCGGTCGTCTCAACCGGC
>NZ_JADPJL010000005.1 GCF_023073415.1 Bradyrhizobium sp. 190
CGATAAATCTCGATCCGCTCTTCAAGGCTGAGCTGGCAATAACATTGTCCCATCGCAACAACACCATAGCAGGTGTTGCACTTGTTCTGTGAACCAAGGGGATCCATACGCCGCGGCTTATCCATTGAAATGCAGGTCGACGGCTTTCGCTCAGCTACAAACGGCTGTGGTTATGGGTCCCTGCGTTCGCAGGGACGACTCGTTGAGAGACGCGGTCCTACTCCGCCGGCACAATACTCGGCGCCAGGATCGCTTCGAGATGTTCGGGGCGGTCGCGGTTGACCTTGAGCAGGAATTCGTCCGCGACGCCGCGCAGTTGCTTGCTCAGCTTGCTCGCCATCGTGGCGGTGTCGAGCTTGGTGCGCTCGCGCACGATCGCCTGAATGGCGTTGATGTGGTGGGTGATCAGCTCCGCCGGGACCAGATCGAGGTCGGGCGCGTGTTCGATGATGCGGCAGAGGCTTTCGGCGGCAGCACCTGCGGAGGGGAAGCCGAACGTGGCAGCGTCGCCCTTGATGTCATGGGCAGCGCGAAACAGCTCTTCGCGGTTGTCGGTGGTGAAGCCGTCGCGGAGAACGACCGCATGCGCCGCCGAGAGCCGGTCGGCCTCGATCGTCATCCAGTTCTTGAATTCGCCGGACAATCCGGCGAGCGCCTTTTCCGCGCGGCCGACGGGATCGTCGAGATCGGATTCGGGAACGCGCAGCAATACCTTACGCAGGGGATTGGGCTGCGTGATCACGTGGTGATCGCCAAACGACTTGACCTGTATCGTGCCGGGCTTCTGTTTCGTCATGATGGTCTCTCCAGGCCGGCGCTAGACGGCGGAACGCGCCTTGTCGAGCAGCGACGGCTGTTGCATGACTTCCACCTCGCCACCAACGCGGCGCTCGGGGCCGATATAGGCGTTGTTGGTGTTGCGCCGGCGGTCGGGGCCAAAATAGGTCTTGGTCTTGATGAAGGGGCGCGGGTTGGCGACGACATTGAGAATGCGCTGGTAGAGTCCCTTGGCCGAGATCGGCTTCGCCAAAAACTCGGTGACGCCGGCATCGCGTGCGACGGTTACGCGACGCTTCTCCGAATGCCCGGTCAGCATGATGATCGGCGCGTAAGGGTTACCCTTCGATTCCGGCTGCCGGATCATCTGCGCCAGTTCGAGGCCGTCGAAGATCGGCATCGACCAGTCGGTGATGACGATATCGGGCACGTAATGGCTGTACATTTCCAGCGCAGTGGCGCCGTCCTCGGCCTCATAGGCCTCGCGCGCGCCGAACGAGTGCAACAACGTCCGCAAGATGCGGCGCATGTGCGGATTGTCGTCGCAAATCAGAAACCGCAGCTTGTTGAAGTCGATGCGATACATGGTCCGGCCCGGCCCAGCAAAACAGTATACTGGTGTTAACCATATCGCGGCGCTCGTTAAGGAATGGTTGCGAAGCCGGTCTATCAGGCTCGCGCAGATAGCGAATGGCGCCACTTTTTCCGGATAGGAACCCGGTTCAAGGTCACCGGGCGGTCACCAGGCGGGCGTCAGGACCCGAACTGCTCGCGCAGGATGCGTTCCTCGAGGCTGTGACCGGGGTCGAACAACATCCGCATCGAGATCGTCTTGTCAGACAGCACCTCGACGCGGTGGACATCGCGCACGTCGTCGTGGTCGGCGGCGGCGGCGACCGGGCGTTTCTCGCCCTCGAGCACCTCGATGACAACGAAAGCGGAGTTGGGAAGCAGGGCGCCGCGCCAGCGGCGCGGGCGGAACGCGCTGATCGGGGTCAGCGCCAAAAGCGCGGCGTTGATCGGCAGGATCGGTCCCTGCGCCGAGAGATTATAGGCCGTCGAGCCGGCCGGCGTTGCGACCAGGATGCCGTCGGCGATCAATTCCGCCATCCGCTCGTGCTCGTCGATCAGGATACGCAGATGCGCGGCCTGGTTGGTCTGGCGAAACAGCGCGACCTCGTTGATGGCGTGATGCAGATGCACCGCGCCATGCACGTCGGTCGCGCGCATCAGCAGCGGATTGATCAGGGATTCCCGCGCAGCCGCCAGCCGCGTATGCAGGTCGTGCGTGGTGAATTCGTTCATCAGGAAGCCGACGGTGCCGCGATGCATACCGTAGATCGGCTTGCCCGAGCGCATATGCCGGTGCAGCGTCTGCAGCATTAATCCGTCGCCGCCGAGCGCTACCACGACGTCGGCGTCGTCGGCATCGTGGTTGCCGTAGAGCTTGACGAGCTGCGCCAGCGCGGCCTGCGCCTCGGTGCTTGCGCTCGCGACGAAGGCGATCCGGTCGTATCGCTTGGGGGTGGCCATCGGACGACGAACTCTTGGGTATCGCGTGGCGCCGGATTGCGCCGCGCTCGTCTATACACCTTACCGGGACTTGTCGAGATGGCCGAGGGGCTCTTTCGCGCCGGTAACGTAAACCGCTGGTCATCGAAGCGTCATTTTTCCTGCAATGTCCGGATCGGGTCCCAGTCCTCGCCCGGCGGGTTTTGGGCCAATTCCCGGGCTCGCGCGGCAAACAACGACGCTGGCCGGTCGATGTCGGCCGAACGGCCGAAATACTGCGCGGCGCGCTCGAACTCGCGGGCCCGCCACTGCACAAGCCCGTCGGCGTAGTTGGCGATCAGTGCCTCCTGCGAGGAGGTCAGCCCGGTCGACAGCGCCAGCAATTCGTAGATTTTGAGCGCCTGGGTTCGCCCCTTGACCCTGATGGCGTCGAGTTCGCGCCAGGCGAAGGCCTCGCCGGTAAGGGCGACGGTGGTCTCGGAAGCGATGACGGTGGTACCGTAGAACTTGTTGGCGCCCTCCAGCCGCGATGCCAGGTTCACCGCGTCGCTCATCACCGAGTAGTTGAAGCGCCGCCGCGATCCGAAATTGCCGACCAGCGCCTCGCCGGAATTGATGCCGATCCGCTGCGCCAGCTTGTATTCGTGGAAGGCGGCAGAGGAGGCGTTGAGTTCCGTCAGCTGCGTGCAGCAATCCAGCGCGGCGCGTGCCGCGTTCGCAGCATGGTCGGGATCGTCGGCCGGCGCGCCGAACACCGCCACGATGGAGTCGCCGATATATTTGTCGACATATCCGCCGTGACGCTCGATGACGTCGGTCATCGCGGACAGATATTCGTTCATCAGCTCCATCAGGCTGTCGGGCGACATCTTTTCGGCGATCAGCGAAAATCCTTCGATGTCGGAGAAGAACACCGTCACGTTGCGGGTTTCGCCGCCGAGTTCCGGCAATTTGTTCGACGACAGCATGCGGTTGATGACGTGCGGGGCAAGGTAGAGCGCAAAGCTCTTCTGCAGCAGGCGGCGGTCCTTGTCGGCGACGACGAAGCGGAAGCCGATCGTGGCGGCGAGCGCGAACAGGCTCGCCAGGAACGGCTCGGCGATCGGCAGCGCCAGCGCGTGGTTGAACGCGATCGTGGCGCCGGCGATGCTGGTCGCGATCACGGCCATCCAGGCCAGTGCTGCGCTGAGCGGCCGAAACCGCCACGCGGCGACTGCAGCCAGCGCCGCAAATAGGGTCGAGATCAGGAAGCGCACCACCGGACCGGGTTCGACTACCGCGTTGCGCGAGATCAGATTGTTGACCGCCGTTGCATGGATATAGACGCCGGCTATCGTGCTGATCCTGAAACCGGCCGTGACCGGCGTGCTCTCGGCTGCGCAGCGCGGCGCGCGCGCGCCTTCGAGCCCAGTCGCAAGACGCTTGGAGGTCTGTCGGCGGTCTTCGATATCGAGAACGCTGCCGAAAATGACGACCTTTCCGGCGAACCAGCGCCGAAAGTAATCCTTGTCGTTCTTGACCGCGCACGCGCGCAGATCGGCAAATGAGAAAGTCGGAATGTCGTCGGCGCCGCCCTCGAAGTTCAGCGTCATCGTGTTCGGTACCCGGCCGGGGACCCGATAGCCGGCAAGCGTCAGCCTGCCGCGTTCGTCGAACCCGGGTGCCGCGCCCAGCGCCCGCGAGGCCAGCTCGACCGCCATCGAGGGCACCTTCGCCCCGTTCACGGTGAAGCTCAGCGGCAGGCGTCGGACGATATCGTCGCTGTCGACATGGACGTTGAGCGGGCGGATGTTCTGCTGCTGGCGTACCGCGACGCGCTGTCCCGGCGATGGCCTGACCGGCTGGTTGCCGCCCAGGACTTCTCCGAGCACCACCTTGCCGTTCGCCGCCGCGCCGGCAAGCGCGCGAAGAAAGTCGCGGTCGAATCCACGGACTTTCTCGCCGAGCGTGCCCTCGCCAAACGGAATCTCCGACTGCTCGATCGATTTCGGGATCACCATGTCGAAGCCGGCGACCTTGGCGCCGCCTTCGAGTGTCGCTGACAGCACGCGGCCGATCTCCCCGGTCCAGGTCAGCATCGGCGCGTTCTTGAACGGATCAGTGCGCAGGCTTTCCTCGTCCATTGCGACAACGACCGCCGGCGATGCGGCAGGATCCTGCCTTCGACCGAACAGTTCCCAGCGCAGTGCGGTGAGGATATCGAGGGATAGCCCGCGGATCGGTCTGGCCGCCGGAGAAACCGAAGCCGCCGCGCAGACCAGCGCGATGGCTGCAACCACCATCCTGTTGCGCGTGCTGCGCCTGATTCTCAAGCGGGATGGCCCGTCACGCCTATTCCATCCGCAGCAACCGGCCGACGATCGGCGTCGCGCCGGGTTTGGCCTGCGCATCCACCAGGAACACGATCCGCGATGATTTGAACGTAGCGGCGTAAAGGCCGCCGGGGACCAGGGCTACGTTCTCGCTGGCGAAATCGAGGAAGCGTCCCCTAAGCTGGGTGCCGCCAAGATTAATCTCCTGACGTTCGCCCGGCACGTCGAGGCGCCGAACGGTCAGCTTGCCGCGGCCTTTGGCCTCCACCAGCGGCGAGGCGCCGTAAAGGGTGAGCTGCGGCTGGGGCAAGGAAGCCGATTTGCTGCTGTCGACGCTGCGCAGCACGGTGGCGGCGACGCCGCTGGTCTCGCGGGTGGTCGCGTTTGCCTGGTTGGGATCGCAATTCGTCTTCTCGGCCTTGACCTCGGCGAGGTGAACGGCGCTCTCCTCGGTGCCGACGACGACGGTGCCGGCACCGCTGATCGCCTCGCGCCGGCATGACTTCAGGTAGCTGAGAATGACGGAGCCGCCGTCGCCGATCTTGATGACCGCTTTGGGCGTCACATAGTCCATGAATTCTGCGCCGGTGACCTTGCCCTGAACGTCCTCGACGACCGCGACCGGCGAATCTGCGGCCGCCGGAGAAACCAGCGCCAGCAGGCCGAGACAGAGAGCAATCGTACGTTTCATTTTCTAGGACCCCATTGAAAAGCGCAGGTTCGTTAGTCGCGCCAGCGCCAAAATGGTTTCATGGATCGACAAAAATACCTGGCCGGTGGGCCAGCGGAACCGACCGATATCACCGATCGGCCGGTGAGGACAACCACCGGACGCGCTGACCGCTTTCTCACGCGATGCTGTCGGGATTGTGATTTTCGAGAAAGTTTCTCCTTGTTGTGCACCACGGCCTCATTGTCGCACTGTTACGGAAGAATCCGCAGGGCACGGCTGGATCGCGGGGCGCGCAGGGAGCAAACGGTATGGCTTTTCATTTCATGGCGACGTGGCCCGTGCGTCTTGCCGCTACCCTTTTGGTCGTGTGTTGGGTGAGCGGCGCGCGTGCCGAGGAGGCCAGTTCGCCGACCTCGCAGCAGCCGGCCGCCGCCACGCCGTCACCGTCGCCATCGGGCCAGAAGGGTGGAGCGGGGCGGGGCACCGCGGCGACACAGCCGTCTGCGGCCGAACAACATCGCCTGCCGCCGGATTCCACCACCAGGCAGACACTGGCGCTGCCTGGCCGCACGCTCAACTTCACCGCCACCGCAGGCTCGATCCGGCTGTTCGACGACAAGGGCGAGCCGCAGGCCGATATCGCCTATAACTCCTATCAGCTCGACGGAGCCGATCGCGCAAACCGGCCGGTGACGTTTCTGTTCAACGGCGGCCCGGGCGCGTCTTCGGCCTGGTTGCAATTCGGCGCGGCCGGGCCGTGGCGATTGTCGATCGGCGGCGATGGCGCGGTATCGTCCGCGACGCCTGACGTGTTGCCCAATGCCGAGACCTGGCTCGACTTCACCGATCTCGTTTTTATCGATCCCGTCGGCACCGGCTACAGCCGCTTCGTCGCGTCCGGCGAGGACGTGCGCAAGCGGTTCCTTTCTGTCGACGGCGACGTCAGTTCGATTGCGCTGGTGATCCGGCGCTGGCTGGAAAAATACGACCGGTTGCTGTCGCCGAAATTCGTGACAGGCGAGAGCTATGGCGGCATTCGCGGTCCGAAAATCGTCCGCAACCTGCAGACCCAGCAGGGCGTCGGCGTACGCGGGCTGATCCTGGTTTCTCCCTTGCTCGACTTCCGCGACTTTTCCGGCTCGAGCCTGCTGCAGTATGTGTACAGCCTGCCGAGCATGGCGGCGGTGGCGCGCGAGGCCAAGGGCGCGATGACGCGCGCCGATCTCGCCGAGGTCGAACGCTACGCACAGACTGAATATCTCACCGATCTCATCAAGGGACAGGCCGACAAGGAGGCAACGACGCGGCTCGCTGACAAGGTAGCTGCGCTGACCGGCATCGATCAGGCCGTGAGCCGCAGGCTTGCCGGGCGTTTCGAAGTCGGCGAATTCCGCAGGGAGTTCGATCGCCGCAGCGGCCGGGTGACCGGACGTTACGATGCCTCGGTCTCGGGCCTCGATCCCTATCCGGATTCGAACTACGCCCATTTCGGCGATCCTTCCGGCGATTCGCTGATGGCGCCGCTGACGAGCGCGGCCGTCGACATCACCACGCGCAAACTCAATTGGCGGCCTGATGGTTCGTACCAACTGCTCAGCGAGAGCGTGAACCGGTCTTGGGATTTCGGCCGCGGGCCAGCCGAGTCGGTCTCGCAGCTTCGCCAGATTCTCGCGCTCGACCCGAAAATGAAGCTGCTGGTGGGCCACGGGCTGTTCGATCTCGCCACGCCCTATTTCGCTTCCAAGGTATTGCTCGACCAATTGCCGGACTATGCCAGTCCGGACCGGGTGAAACTCGTCGTCTATTCCGGTGGTCACATGTTCTATTCGCGCGACGGCGCGCGTCAGGCATTCCGCGCGGAAGTCGAGAAGCTGATGAAGTAAATTCGGAACAACAAAAAACCGGCGCAGGCTTTCGCACTGCGCCGGTTGTTTTCGTCAGCGCCTCAGTAAACCAGCCCGGTGCCCGGCGGCTTTTCCAGCGCAGCGGCGAGCGAGCGATATTCCTCGCTTGTCGTGCCGGTGAGCTGAGCGATCCGGTTCAGGTGATGCTGCGCCTGATCGCGATTGCCCTGTTCGACCTGCCACAGGCCGTAATACTGCCAGGTCTTGACGTGGTTCGGATCGGCCTTGAGCGCGCGCTCGTACCAGATTTGCGAGACCTTGTAGTCGCCGAGCTGGCGATAGGAGTAGCCGATCAGGTTGGCGACGGCGGCACTGTCGTCACGGCCGAGCGCCTTGAGCTGCGTAATCGCCGAGGGGTAGTCGTGGCGCTCGTAGATCGCGGCGTAGGCGGCGCGATAGCCGTCGGCAAATGCGGTTTGCTCGATGCCCGGGCGGGCTTCGCTGGATTTCTTTTTCTTCTTCGGCGGCGGCGGGGGCTCGTTGTCGGGCGCTGCGTAGACGACGCTGACGACAGGAGCTGCCGCGAGCGTGAGCGACAACATTGCAAGAGTCAAAAGCCTTATCGCAAATCTATTCATGCATCTCTCCTGATGGCCGGTTCGACAATCCTACACCGAAGCCCGTTGATTTGAACCCCCGCGGGCCGAGAACATTCCCGCGCCGCTACCCTTGATTTCGCCAATTTTCATCGGCGGTCGCCGTCAACGGACATGACGAAGATGTCATTCAAATGAACGGAATCCGAAAGTCCGATTCAGGAGAGGTTCAGTGCGCCGTCATCACAATCACTACCGGCATCATCGCCACCAGCACATTGGCTTGCACAAGATGCATGCGAAGCCGCACATCGCGGTCAAGCACGTGACGCCCGCCGCCAAACGCAGCTGAATCCGATTCGCCGGCGCGCGTTTCGCCCCCATTGCCCGGCGCGCCTTGCGAATGTCAGACCAGCCCACGCGCCATTTGCTTCGCTAATGGCCGTGGGCTGGCGCGCGCTCAACTTTTCGAGAGCGAATGTGAGTTGATAACCGAGTTGCGAATTCCATTCTGCCGCCGGGCGGTTTAAGAGACGGCGACGGGCAGGGGAAGTTCGCTTGAGACGTTCGGCCAAAATCGCGGCGATGATGTTGCTGCCGATCATGCTGTCGGCTTGTGCCGCCAGCGATGACGGCAAGTCGATCACCTATACCGACGATCGTGGCGTCTCCAGCCAGCCATTTCCCAAGAATTACCGCACCGAAGTGCTGGCGTTTCTGAGGACCTATCTCAACAATCCCGTCGGCGTGCGCGATGCCGTCATGGCCGAGCCGGTCGAGCGCGTGGTCGGCGGGCGGCAGCGCTATGTGGCCTGTCTCCGGTTCAGCCCGCGCGAGCCCGACGGCGGCTACCGCGAGCCGCGTGAACGCGCCATGCTCTTCGTCGACGGCCGCCTCGACCGCATCATCGAAAACGCCGTCGAACCCTGTGCGGGGGTGGCGTACGCGCCATTCGCGGAACTGGAGAAAATGACACGCTGATTTGCGCGCGTCTGCTTGAGAGCGCAGAAGGCCTTGAGCTTGGGTCTTGTTGGCAGATTCCTTCATTGGCGGATTTCATGCTGGCCTCCACACGAGAGTGTGATGCCTTGCGCCCATCTGCATCGCATACGATTAAATCGGAAGGGTTGACAGTCGGGTGGTGTGTTATTTATATCGTATACGATATAATCGTATAAGATAAAGAACCGGAGTGAGATCCATGTCCCAGCAAACCAACCCAGACCGCCGCCGCTTCCTTGGCACCGCCGCCGCGGCGCTTGCGACGGCACCGTTCGCCACGAGCGGCGCCCTCTTTGCGCAGTCCGGCGACGCAAAGTCGGGCGCGGCCCCGATCAGGCCGGGCGCCCACACTTCGTTTGCCACGCTGAAACAGGTCGAGGCCGGCGTCCTCAGTGTTGGTTATGCCGAGGCAGGACCCGCCGATGGTCCCGTCGTCATCCTCCTGCACGGCTGGCCCTACGACATCTACGCCTTCGTCGATGTCGTGCCGGTGCTGGCGTCGGCAGGCTTCCGGGTGATCGCGCCCTGGCTGCGTGGCTACGGCACGACCCGCTTCCTCGGAAGCGATACGCCGCGCAATGGCCAGCAGGGCGCGCTCGCCACCGACGTCATCGACCTGATGGATGCGCTGAAGATCGACAAAGCAGTGGTCGCCGGCTTCGATTGGGGCGCGCGGACCGCCGGCATCGTCGCGGCGATCTGGCCGCAGCGCGTCAAGGCGCTGGTCTCGGTCAGCGGCTATCTGATCGGCAGCCAGGAGGCCAACAAGAAGCCGTTGCCGCCATCGGCCGAGCTGCAATGGTGGTATCAGTATTACTTCGCGACCGAGCGCGGCCGGCTGGGCTACGAAAAATACCGGCGCGAGTTTTCAAAACTGATCTGGCAGCTCGCCTCGCCGAAGTGGAATTTCGATGACGCCACCTTCGAACGCAGCGCGGCCTCCTTCGACAACCCCGACCATGTCGCCATCGTGATCCACAACTATCGCTGGCGGCTTGGTCTAGCCCCGGGCGAGGCGAAATACGACGAACTGGAAAAGCGGCTGGCCGAATTCCCCGCCATCGCCGTGCCCACCATCACCCTGGAAGGCGACGCCAATGGCGCGCCGCATCCGGATCCCAAGGTCTACGCCAGGAAGTTTTCCGGCAAATATGCCCACCGCCTCCTCACCGGCGGGATCGGACATAACCCTCCGCAGGAGGCGCCGCAGGCCTTTGCCGACGCTGTCATCGAAGTGGCTCGCTATTGAGTTGTGAGGCCTCGCCGCCGGCGGCCGCAAAGGCTTGCCGGCGGGGGCCGTCGTCTGGCGTTCCCGGGGCGGAACCGTGAACGAATTCGGATCACTTTTCGGCGAGGGTTGAACCTTGCCTTAGTCATCCCGGACATCAACTAAGTGGGAGACCACCTCCTTAACCGGGGAAAAAGCCTTACGTGCGAGGGAACTAAAACGCTTTGTTGCTGCACCGTCACAGCGGCCTGCCATCGGGTCGCGGGCACTTGCCGCAAAGCAACCTAAATGAGGTCACGTTGTTTGGATTGGTATCCGCAATGTCCGGAATGGGGAAAGTGATATGAAGAAGTTCCTGCTCGGCGCTGCCGCGCTGGCCGCCATGGCGGCTCCAGCTTTTGCGGCTGACATGCCGCCGCGGCCCTATACCAAGGCGCCAGCCTATACCGCGCCTCAGGTCGTCTATAACTGGACCGGGTTCTATATCGGCGGCCATGTCGGCGGCGCCTTCGCGGGCAACAATTCCCTGCAGGGCAGCGACGCCCGCTTCCTTGGCGGCGTACAGGGCGGCTTCGACTATCAGTTCGCGCCGAACTGGGTGCTGGGCGCCGAAGCCCAGTATAGCTGGCTGCCGAACAACAATAATAATGGCGTCCTGTTTCCGGGCGGCACCCTCGTGACATCCAACACCGACCAGCTCGGCTCGGTGACCGGCCGGCTCGGCTACACTTGGGGTCCGGCGCTGCTCTACGCCAAGGGCGGTTACGCCTGGCGCGACGGCAACAATCTCGGGGTGTCGGTGGCCGGTGTGCCGCAGGGCTTCACTACCAACGGCAATCACAAGGACGGCTACACCGTCGGCGGCGGCCTCGAATACATGTTCGCCCCGAACTGGTCGGCCAAGGCCGAGTACCAGTATTACAATTTCGGCGACACCACGTTCACGTCTGGTCCTGCCGATGTCACCGGCCGCAGCTTCCGCAACGACGAACACACCGCCAAGGTCGGCGTGAACTACCGGTTTGGTTGGGGTGGGCCTGCCGCCGCCAGATATTGATACGCCGCTTCGTATCGACACGACAAAGGCCGGCTTTACGCCGGCCTTTTTGTTGGGGGCAAAGGCCGGCTTCACGTCGGCCGTTGTTTGAGGAATGCCGGGGCGAGCGTGCCTCGGCTGCTTTTGGCGGGCGCGAAAAAAATTTCGCGCTGCATGCAACTTTTCGTCACGATCCGATATTATGGTTCCGGCCGGCTGGTGGGACAACGAACATGCGTGCTTTTGCGTTAGGGCTGATCTTTTCCGCAGCGGCGTTTCCGTGCCTTGCTCAAACGGTCCTGAAATCCGAACCGCTTATCCTTGCTCCCTATGAAATCGCCTTTGTGCAGGACCCCTCGTGCGGGGCCGGCAGGGTGCGCAAGGTGACCGGCGCGATCAGGGGACTGCAGCGGCGCAAGGCCTGTGTCACTCTGGTTGCGGAGGCATCGCTGGTCTCGGCGACGCCGTAGAACCGATTTACCGCCTCGGATGTCGTCCCCGGCGAACGGGACCCATCTGCCGAGAGCCGTTGTCCGTCCGGGCTTTGCTTGTCCGTTCGGGTTTGCCCGCCCGGCCGCCGCCGTCCTTACGACGCCAACTGCAATTCCGTCTGCGCTTCGCGCTCGGCCTCGGCCTTGTTTCGGGCGGGGTCTTCATGCGGCTCGAGCTGGCACGGCTTGATCTCGTAATCATGGTCCAGCACCGGGCGAGGGGCGGTGCTGTCTTGCTCGGAGACGACATCGACCACGAGGCCGCTCTTCTGGGCAATCTTCCAGACGTCGGCCGCGGAGGGATAGGCCTTGCTCAGCTTGGCATCGTTTGAGAACAGCGCGTAGGGCATTGTCGGCTCCGGTAAAAACGGTCAACGCGGAAGCGGGGTCCGGGTTTCAGGCTTGGCTGCCATGCCGCCATTTCACAGGCTGTTTCGGGAGCAATTTGGCTCGTTTCGGCCCATTTTCGTGGAGTCTCTGAGTCTTTAACGAGCCGTAAATTCCCGAAAAAAGAATCCCCGAGACTCGACCGCCAGAATCGCCGGATGTTTCCGGCCATGAGAACGAGCCTCCAGACCTCCTGCGAGCGTGTCCAACTCACGCTGACCGTCTGCCTGCTGGTCGCCTGCGCGGCCAACATGGCGCTGGTCTACGCCTGGCTCTGAATTTGGCTCTGAAAATCGTGCGGATGCCGGGGCAACGCGGTTTGCGTCCCGGGCCTACTTCCCCGGACGCGTCGGCGGCTCGCCTTCCCTGAGAGATGCATGGACCTTCGCCATGGTCGCGCTGCAATAGGCCTCGCGCTCGCGGTTGAACCGCTCCTGATGGGCGCGGAAATTGGCGACCCGCGCCTTGATCTCGGCCTGGAAATCCTCCCGCAGGTCAAGACGCGCAGGAGGAGCGAGCCTCGATATCTCCCGCGGTACTTCTTCTCTTGATACGTTTATCGGCGCCTGGGTGGCGGGCGGCGACGTCTCCGCCAGCAGAGCCTCAATGTCGGGAAGGGCCGCAGCCGCGAGGATGGTTTCGGATGTCTCGACAGAGAGCAGGGCAACCGGCGTGGTGACCGTCTTCTCGGTCTCCGGCGTCTTGCCGGTCACCGATTGAACGAACTCCATCGTCTGCGCGATCAGGAGATCGCGTTCCCTCATCCATTTCATGAAACACCTCGGCCCAAGTCACTCCATCAAACCGCTTTTGTGGAATCAAGCAGGTGGAGAGGTAACAGGGGATAACTGCCACGCTTTTGCGCGCGAGGTGACAAAACGGTGACAGTCGTGACCGGCAATGTGCAGATGGCGTGTGATGTCGGGTGCCGTAAGCGCGCGGCCCCGCGAAGCGGGAGCTAGCGCTCGCGGGGATTCGTGTTGGGCACGAATGGCGCGCCGATCACGCGCACCGGCGGCTGGTCGTTGACGTAGATGATTCGCTTGTCGGGCGGGGGCGGCTGCTCGACACGACCCGCCGTCCGATCAGCGAACTGGACCGGCTTGTTGTCGGCAAACCCCAGCAGCGTAGCGCCGCCTGCGATGGCCACGCTGAAAGATGTGACAACGGCGAGCAAAACCATGTTGCAGTTTTCTTCACGAATTCTCATGCGAGGAAAACGTGCAGAAGGAGGGGTGGTTCCGGTTGGGAAGGGGAGATATGGGCGCGACGGCGGGGTAGGCCGGTTGGACACGACGCGCCAGAGCCACCGGTGAATAGCCTCAGAACCAGCCGCCGGATCCTGCGGCAGACCGATTTGATGGGTTTTGGGCCATAAAATAAACCTACGGATGATTGCGGTCCAAGTGGACAAGTTGCACGAAAAGCACTGAGTGCGGCCACCGGTATAGGCTGACACGCTCTTTTCGCCCATCGCGGATGGATGTCGTAAAAGTTGGCACATTCCGGCCTACTCGTTGATCGAAGCTACCCTGATCGAAGCTACCCTCGATTGCAGTAACCCTACCGCACGACCAGGATCCATCGGGCCTTTGTCCGGAGCTTGCCCTTAGGTAAGGTATTATGTTATATTATACCATATAACTAATTTTGTCACCTGATCTGCTCCGGACTATCTCCGATATGAACGTTCAATTTGGCGCAGGGGGCTGGGTCCAATGGCCTGACAGCGAAGAGTTCTCGATCGAGTTCATGAGGCTGTTGGGTGCGGCGCAGGAAGGCGGTTCGATGATCTCCGAATGCTTCCTTGCCGCAAGCCGGATAGACCCAACGGATGGCGGCGATTCCTGGTATCGGGAATGGATAGGGATGGCCGACCTCAGTAATGAGCGTGCCAATGCTGCCTTCGAGCGCGGTCATGTGCTGACCGCACGAAGTAACTGGCTTCGCGCCATCAACTACTATCAAGCCTCAGCGTTCGGTTTAGACGCCGCCGACACGAAACAGGAGCGTGCGCTCCTAACCATGCGAGGCTGCGCCCGCAGCTACATCGAGCATATGACTCCCGCCGGCGAGGTCGTCGAGATTCCCTGGCTGGAGGGCCATGCGCTGGAGGGCTATTTTTTGCCTGCACCCGCCGCCTTTCATCAAACGCCTGTCGTCGTGTGCATGGGCGACCCCGGACATCGGAAGGAAGAATATCTCTTCAAGGTGGCGCGCTATGCCAGCAACCGGGGAATGGCGCTGCTCGCCGTAGATCTGTTCGGATCCGGCACCGGCGTCGAGTTCGATAAAATAGTCGGCCGTTCCGATCTGGAAACATCGGTGGGGCACGTGATGGACTACCTCTACACGAGGGACGATATCGACGAACACAGGATCGCGATTCTCAGCGACGGTTTGGAGTCGTCCTTTGTGGCGCGTGGCGTTGCCCTCGACCATCGTTTCGCCGCCGCGGTTTGTGACGGCGGTATCTGGGACATGCATGAGCGCGCATTCTTGATGAATCGCCTCTCACTGAGTAGTTCCGGAACTGAAGGCGGTTGGCTCGGGCCAAAACTCCGCTGCCCGCTCTTGATCACCTTGGGCGAGCAGGGCTGGCTCGAAAGTGACTACGTGACCGATCTATTCGAACGGCTCAAGGCCGAGCATCCCGACGTTTCCCTGAAAATTTTCGAGAGCTCTGAAACGGCTGCCGCGCATGGACATCGCGACAACCCCACGCTTGCCAACGAGTTCATCTTTGACTGGGTGGCCGATCGCCTCGAATCGGTACCTGACTAGGCTACGACCGCATTGCAGGTCATATGCCCACAGTCAGCTTCAGGCTGGCCTTCTCAATGCGGTTCTTCAGCGCTGCAAGCTTGTCAGTAAATTCGCTGAGTTCGCGGTCGCTGAATTCCGCAAAGATGAAATTGTTGAGGGCCTCCTGCTCGGAAGCCAAGCCTGCGAAGAGCTTATAGGTCTTGTCCGTCAAGGACATCTGCACAATTCTGGCGTCGTCCTCCGACGTTTTTCGGCGCATGAAGCCTTTCTTCTCGAGCATTTTCGACTGGGTTGTTACGAAGGACGGGTCAACATGGAGCATCTTTGACACGACCTTCACAGCCACGCCCTCTCCCTGATCCAGATCGGCCAGAGCCATCAGGATCATCCATTGCGGGCCGCTGACGCCGAGGGCTTTTGCCCAGAAATAACGAATCTCCTGGAGATGCACGTTGATGGCGGCGATCTCCCAGGCGAATTGCCGGGTGACGTCGTGATTCTTCCCGCTGAACTCATTTGACGCTCCGCGCTTGGCGCGGTTCGACGAGTCCGATCCCTTGCGTGCGTCCTGTCCCATGGCTTTGCCTGGCCCCGAGTCTCACGAAGCAGCTTAGCTGATTTAATAACAAAATCATCCAATTGGGCAGCGCTAAAGTGGTTCCCCGAACTCAATATCGCGTGTTCTTCGGTGTTGCCGCAGCGACACAGTCGGTCGGGATAGAGATAACTGAGTTCATAAAGTATTTTGATTACGTAAGTTGCACATGCATAGTTCTGGAGACGGTCTGGGGGGTCCTTGATCGTTCCGTTTTGGTGGTTCGCTTAAGTCCCTCGCGTTCATGCGGGTGTGTCCGAAGACGCGAAACGACTGAGCGGTTTCAAAAGGCGAGGGCGGACCTTTTCTGGGGGAAACAGCTGGGTCCGCCCTCGTCCTTGCAGAGCAACTTGGAGGTTTAACATGACTATGATCAAGAGCCTTATTCTCGGCTCAGCGGCGGGTCTCGTCGCCCTGAGCGGAGCACAGGCTGCCGATCTTCCCGTCAAGGCCAAAGCGGTCGAGTACGTCAGGATCTGCTCCCTGTATGGTGCGGGTTTCTTCTACATCCCGGGCACCGACACCTGCATCAAGCTGGGTGGTTACGTTCGCGTCGACACCACGTTCAATGGCGGCGTCTATGGCGGCCCGTTCTATAGCGGCGACGGCGGCCAGGGCAATCGCTACCGCGATTACTTCCTCTCCCGCTCCCGTATGGCGATCACGGTCGATACCCGTACCGCCACCGAATACGGCGTAGTCCGCACCTTCGGTCAGGGCGACTTCCAGTTCCAGAACTTCGGAACGACGAACCCCGGAACTGCTGCCACCACCGGCCAGCCGCTCAACAACGCGCTGCTTTCCACGGCAGGCGGCGGCTATGTCGCGGTTGAAATGGTGTTCATCCAGTTCGCTGGTTTCACCTTCGGTAAGTCGGCTTCGGCCTACGCGACGCCTTGGAACGGCTATCCGGGCAACAACAACTCGTACCTGATGGGCGGCCCGGACTACGTCACCGGCGTCAACAACATCCAGTACACCGCTCAGTTCGGAAACGGCGTGTCGGCCACCATCGGTCTCGATGATCCGACCGTGTTCAACCGCACCGCGGTCTGGAACCTGGCCAACGGCGTCAACGTCAACGGCGGCGGCACCAACGCCTACAGCGGGCTGCATTCTCCCGACATCGCCGGCAACATCCGCGTCGACCAGGCTTGGGGTCTGTTCCAGATTTCAGGTTTGGCGCACCTCGTGAGCGCCACCTACAACACCCTTGGCGCCGCTGGCGCTCCGACCAACGGCTCGGAACTCTCCGGTCATCCCGACGACAAGTGGGGCGGTGCGGTGACGGCTGCCTTGCAGATCAAGAACCTCCCGACCGGTGCTGGCGACGACTTCAAGATCGACGTCACGTACGCAAAGGGTTCCACGAAGTCCGTGATCTCCACGAGCGGTGGTACGCCGAACTTCTCGATGTTCGGTGGCAGCGGCAACGGCGCTTACCAGAGCGTTGCCTTTGGCAACTCGGCTGACGGTGTCTTCATGCCGGGCATCGGCGGAACGGGTGGTATCATCCTGACCTCGGCTTGGGGTGTCCGTGGTGCGTTCAACCACAACTGGGATCCCTACTGGTCGACCAGCCTCTGGGGCAGCTACGCTTCCGTCCGTTATGACGGCGGCACCAACGACAACATCAACGGTCTGGGCACCACGACTGCCAAGGGAGCCTACTGCGCTGGCTTCGCGGCAACTCACGGTGGCCAGGCTGCTGTCGGCAACAACGTTGGCAACTACACCTGTAACCCTGACTTCAACATCGCTCAGGTTGGTGTGGTCACCCGCTGGACGCCCGTCAAGAACCTGACGTTCTCGGCTGAAGTCGGTGCGTTCTTCCTCGACCAGAAGATGACGGGTAGCTCGACGTTCACCGCGACGGCTCCGAAGCCGAATGCTGTGTACGAGTTCAAGGACCAGAGCACTGTGTTCCTGAACGTTCGCGCTCAGCGCAACTTCTGATCCTGAACGTCTGACACTCTCTAAAGAACCCCCAGCCGAAAACGCTGGGGGTTCTATTTTTTCATGCTCTCCTTCGTAAGTCGCCGCTCGTCCAGAACCGATCGCGCGAAGGGGTAATAAACCGGGGCTTCGGCTCGCCAGGCAAAGCAGGGAAAATTAAGCAGTCTCAATAATATTATTTACTCAGCTAATTTTATAAGCTAGTCTGACATACAGGTAGCCGGCAGATTCCCTGGCGGCCTCCTTGGTCTCGAAGGAGACGCAACACTACTTATGATAAACCTCCGAAACCTCCGGCAATGCCCTGCCGGAGGTTTTTCGTTTTTGGGACGACTGCTGGCTGTGCCCGGGGGCATGCCGCACGATCGGCAGGTTCTCGGCAAGAAAAGTGAAGCCGGTACCAGAACCAGCCTGTACTTGCCATCTGAGGCCTAGGTCGTGGTGCCGGTTGAGAGGATTGAACTCCCGACCTTCGGTTTACAAAACCGCTGCTCTACCGCTGAGCTAAACCGGCGAATTGAAGCGATCGGTGCGCGGCGAAAATACCCGCCGCGCGGGGCCGATCTTCGGCGGCTCGAATACCAGACTTGGTCGCAAAGGGCCAGAACCTCAAGAACTGCTTTCATCGCTTCCGCATGGAAAAGGCGGCTTTCCAGCCGCCTTTTCCAAACTCGATTCGCAATCGTCCTACTGGCAGAGATGCTGCCGGCCGTCCTCGCTGCGGAACCAGGTGCCGGGGACAGACAAAACCGTTGCGGCGGGCATAGGCTTCGCCGCCCATCGGGGCGGTGGCGATGGCGCCGCCGACTGCGCCGCCGACGCCGCCGGCCGCGACATCGCCCGGCCAGAAGCCGCTGTTATCGTCCCAGCGGTTGTAGCTGTCGCGCCAGGTGCGGTCCTGCCGCGCCGCGCTGGCTGCGCTCGCCGCGCTGCCAGGTTGATGCCGGCAGGCTGGCGGCGATCGGGTTCTGGTCGGTTGTGCTGGAGCTGGCGCGCGAGGGCGCCGAGTTGAAGGCGGTGGTCAGCTTCCACGGCATGCTGGCGACAAAAATGCCGGCGCAACCGGGGCAGGTGAAGGCCAGCGTGCTGGTCTGCACCGGCGTTGACGATCCCCTGGCGCCGCCGGAATAGGTTGCCGATTTCGAGAACGAGATGCGAAGGACTGGCAGGTCATCGCCTACGGCAACACGCTGCACGGCTTCACCAACCCGGCCGCCGACGGCTCGATGATGCGCACCGCGCTGTACAACGAACAGGCCGACCGCCGTTCCTGGGCATCGATGACAAGCCTGTTCGATGAAGTCTTGACCTGACAAAGGCGTCCAACTGGTATTTCATAGCGTTTTCAAGCGAAGCATGCCCTCGGACGTGATCCGTGGGTGGGCACCGGTTCGCGGGAAGAAGACGGGTCAAATCCAAAATCAGAAGTTCACGCTTGAGCCGAACTTCAGCTGATACAGTGAGCAGGGGGCGTATGTTCGGAATTCTTGGGCTGGGGTTTTTGCTGGGCATGCAGCATGCGCTCGAGGCCGATCACATCGCCGCCGTCTCCAGCATCGCCGCGCGCCGCAGCCGTGTCGCCGACATCGTCAAGCACGGGCTGACCTGGGGGCTCGGCCACACGCTCACCTTGTTCATCTTTGCCGGCGCCGCCGTCCTGCTCGGCCGCGCGATCCCGGACGACGTTGCACGGCCGATGGAGACCGCCGTCGGTTTCATGCTGGTCGGCCTCGGCGCCCATGTGCTGTGGCGGCTGTGGCGCGACCGCGTGCATTTCCACCAGCATGGCCATGGCGACGGCACGGTGCATTTCCACGCCCACAGCCATGCTGGCGAAACCGCGCCGCATGCCCGCGCGGCGCATGCGCATGACCATGGCTTCCGCTGGCGCACGCTACTGGTCGGGCTGATGCATGGCATGGCGGGCTCTGCCGCGCTTCTGGTGCTGACGGTTTCGCAGGCTTCCAGTCCTGCGGTCGGCCTCGGATATGTCGCACTGTTCGGCGTCGGCTCGATGATCGGCATGGGCGCGCTGTCGACGGTGATTGCGGTGCCGCTTGCGGTCTCCGCCCGCTCGCTCACCTGGGCCAATCGCGGCCTGCAGGGGGCAGTGGGTCTTGCCACCGTCGCGATCGGAATCATGACTGTAGTCGAAACGGTACTGGCCTGACGCGGGGCGCCTCGGCGCGACGGTCTGATCAACAATTATAAAGCGTTCGGAGGAATAGGATGAAACGCCGAGATTTTCTGGCCGGAAGCGCCGCATGTTCGCTGGCCGCTTTGACGGGCCAGGCGCTGGCACAATCGGGCCCGCTGACCAAAATCATCTTTCCCTTCGCGGCCGGCGGCGGCGGGGACGCGCTGTGCCGCTTGCTGGCGCAGCACATCGGCCCATTGCTCGACCGCAACATCATCGTCGAGAACCGCACCGGCGGTGACGGCCTGATCGGCATCAAGGCGGTGAAGGGGGCCAATCCCGACGGCACGACTGTCCTCGTGACCACGGGACCGACGATGTATCTGCTGCCGATGGTCGAGACGACACCGAGTTTTGACGCGGCGAAGGATTTCGTCCCGGTCAGCCAGCTTGTGCGATTCGAGTTCTGTGTCTTCGTCGGCACCGCCGTCCCGGCCGAGGTCAAGGACTTCAAGCAATTCGTCGCCTGGCTGAAAGCCAATCCGGACAAGGCCACGTTCGGCGTGCCCAGCAACGGCACCATTCCGCATTTTAGCGGATCGCGGCTCGAGCAGGCGCTGGGCATCAAGCTGACGCGCGTGGCCTATCGCGGCAGCGCGCCGATCATCAACGATCTCGTCCGCGGCCATATGCCGTTTGCGATTTCCACGTTGACCGATGCCATCCCGCAGCATCGCGCCGGCAACATCCGGATTCTCGCGGTCGGCAACGAGACGCGTTCGCCGTTCCTGCCGGACGCGCCCACCTTGAAGGAGAACGGCATCGATCTGGTGGCGGATGCCTGGTACGGCATGTGGCTGCCGGCGGGCGCTTCAACCGATTTCGCGAAGAAACTGAGCGAGGCGGCCGCCGCCGCGCTTGCCAAGCCCGAGGTCAAGGAGAAGCTGCTCGCGATCGGCCTGATCCCGGTTGGCTCGACGCCCGAAGGCCTGACCCGACAACTCGCTGCCAACACCGCGTTCTGGCAGCCGGTCGTGAAGGAAACGGGGTACAAGATCACGAATTAGGATCGCGGTCCGCGCCCGCAACGTTACGCGTGGATGCAGCGGAGATCGGGTCGGCGGCCTGCATCATGGCGCGATGCTTCGCGCGTCGATGACGTATGGCGCGCTCCACCGCTGCGATCAAAGAGGCGACCCAATAATCAAGGATCCAGCCGGCTTGGCCAAGCTCTCGGTTGCTTTGTTTTGCTCGTAATGTCTGCGTCATGACATGGACCCTTGCCGCCGGTGAGCAAGTGCTCCCGGCAGCTCAAGAAGTTTACAGCACGTTCGCCCCATCCCTTATCGCCGTGCTTCCAGAACGATGTTGAAGGGCGTCTCGGCCGCGATCCGGATGCGGCTAAATCCGGCTTCGCGCAGAACCGCCTCCAACCGGGCCGGTCCCGCTTGCCCGCCAAGGGCGAGCCCGACCTCCTGCGCCAGCGAAACCGGCGTACAGATCATGGTGGAGCCCGCATAATAGAGCCGGCCGACCGGGTTGATATTGTCCTCCAGCCTGTCTCCTGCACGTGGCTCCACCGCCATGAATGTGCCATCGGGGGCCAGAGCCTCCAGAATCCGGCTCGCCGCGCCGACGGGGTCGCCAAGGTCGTGCAGCGCATCGAAACAACAGATCAGGTCGAAGTTGCTGCCCACAAAATTCTTGGCTGTGGCGACGTCAAATTCCGTCCTGGCTGCTACGCCGTCGCGTTTCGCGGCGTCGCGGGCGCAGGCGATAGAATCTTCGTGGTTGTCGACCCCGACAAATATGGATCTTTCGAAGGCTTTCGCCATGAGAATGGTGGAGATGCCATGGCCGCAGCCGATATCGGCGACCCGTGCACCGCTATTGAGCTTTTCAATCACACCGTCCAATGCGGGAAGCCATTCCTGAACGAGATGGGCTTTGTAGCTCACGCCGAAGAAGCGCGACATTCCGCTGAACAGGCAATTGCATCGTTCGTGATAGCCGGCGGCGCCGCCGTTGCGGAAAGCCTTGCTCACCTTGGGTTGGTCAAGCATCACCGCCTGGCAGACCTCGAATGAGCCTAGCATGTAGACCGGACTTTCGGGATTTCCGAAGACCATGGCCTGCTCGGGATTCATGGCAAAGCGCTTGGTCGTGGCGTCATAGTCCAGATAACCGGCTGCTGCGTGGGCACTAAGCCATTCGCGCACAAGGCGCTCGACCGTTCCGGTGCGGCGGGCCAGTTCTTCCGGCGTCACCGGGCCCGCCTCAGCGAGTGCGTTGTACAGCCCGAGTTCATCACCGATGCGGACCAAAGGCGCAATCATGGTCGCGCCCAGATCATCCAGTATCCGCGCAACGAAACCTTCCAGCTTCTGCTCGTTTAATTCTCTAACCATCTTATTCATTTCAGCCTCCGGTTTGCGTGCTAGGACATAGGTCCTCGCGAGGGCGCGGCAAATGACCAGACCGCCGGATGGCTTGACTGAGCGTCTGAATCCTTCCTATTTTTTGCCGTTCGCCCGAAAAGCGTAACCGAGCGTCCGATTGGAGCTGCGATTATGGGCGCGGATGCCCTGTCCGATGTGTTGCGCGCCGTACGACTCAGCAGTGCGATGTTCTTCCATCTTGACGTCCGCGCGCCGTGGGTGGCCGCGGCGCCGGCATCGTCTGCCTGCGCTTCAGCCGTGCTGCCGGGGGCACAGCACGTGATCGAGTATCACGTCGTGGTCGATGGCTGCTGCTGGGGCGGGTTGATCGATGAGCCATCGGTACGGCTCGACGCGGGCGACATCATCGCGTTTCCGCAAGGCGCAGCCCATGTGCTTTCGAGTGCGCCGGGCATGCAGGCGATCCCTGATCTGAGTTACTATCATCAGCCGACGGCCGATCAGCTTCCCCACAGGATCCACCTCGGTGACAGCGGCCCCGCCGACGCGCGCATCCTGTGCGGATTTCTCGGCTGCGACACGCGTCCTTTCAACCCGCTGCTGGAGTCGCTGCCTGCGGTCCTGCATCTGCGGGGAAGTTCATATCGCGGCAATTCGAGCCTTGCTTTTCTGATCAATGCCGCACGGGCAGAGACGGAAGGGCGCCGGACGGGTGGAGAGGGCGTCCTTGCCCGACTGGGCGAACTGCTCTTCGTCGAGGCGATCAGATGCCATATCGAAGCACTTGGTCCCGAACAGACCGGCTGGCTTGCCGGCCTGGGCGATCGACACGTCGGTCAGGCGCTGAATCTCCTGCATGGCAAACCAGCGGCTGACTGGACATTGGATGAACTCGCGAGGATGGTGGGGTTGTCGCGGTCGACGCTCGCGCAGCGATTTACCTATCTCATCGGGCAACCGCCGATACAGTATCTGACGCGCTGGCGCATGCAACTCGCGGCAGGTCTGCTGGCTTCGGGGCGCGATCCGATCGCGCGCGTGGCAGAGGCGGTGGGGTACGATTCCGAGGCCGCCTTCAATCGTGCGTTTCGCAGGACGGTAGGGACGCCGCCGGCGGCCTGGCGGCAGGCGCATATATTATCGGAGTAAGTCGCCATCTATGGCGTACGCGCCTCTAAGGCTTCATTCCGACCTTCTTCCTGATCGCGCCCAGGTTCCAGATGAGTTGGTTCAATCCGGATACGTCGTCGGGTCGTCAGCCTCATTCCGGTGGGAACATCGCGCCGGTGCTCAGCGGAGCAGGGCGTGTACTCATAAATTGCTTGGTTAAACGGCCACATTTACTGGAAAAATTGTCGCAAGGTGTGTCGGTTCCAGGGGCTCATGTACCATGTTAGCTGCCTGAATTACCGCATGATTTGACTATATTGGGGGCGTCTTCGCGCGCTCAATGAGCCGCGAATACCGCCGCGGCCGCGCTTTGACTTGACGATGATTCCCAAGTTTAACTCTAGCCAGCAGGGGCGTCGGGTTCTTGGTTGACTCAGTTTAGCGGCGGCTGCCGACAGAACAGGGGATCACCGCATGAGTTCATATTTTCGGCGGCAGCTTGCGGACTACGTTGAATATCATCGTGACCCCTGGAATTGCGCGATGCATGTCTTCGGCATCGTGTTCTTGTTCCTGGCCGCCGTTCTCCCGCTCAGCCTGTGGTCCATCACCGTATTCGGGTTCCAGACCAGCGCGGCGACCATCGCTGTCGTGCCGGTGCTCATCTACTGGTTCCTGCTCGACTTCGCGCTCGGAGCCGCGATCCTTGGGGCTGCGGTTGTGTTGCTCTCAGTCGCCGCCGTGATCGTTGGTCATGCGACAACTGCCGGCATGTGGTCACTTACGGCCATTCTGATTGTCGTTGGCGTCGCATCGCAGATTATTGGGCACCGCGTGTTTGAGCGACGGCAGCCGGCGCTGGTTGACAATCCGAGCCACCTTTTGCTCGGACCAATGTTTGTCATGGCGAAGTTGCTTATCGCGCTGGGCTTTCGGCGCGATCTCGCCATCATTATCCACGGGCATCCGCAAGGTGCCACATCGTGATCTCAAATAGTTCAGCTTGAGTGCACCCGCAGCATGACGCGCATACTGGTCACAGGCGGCAGTGGGTTCATCGGAAAACACCTCGTCGCGGCGCTGATCGCGCGAGGTGGGCAGGTGAGGGTTCTCGATCTTCAGCCACCACCCCGCGCCTTGACGCAGGTTCAGTATGTCGGTGGATCGGTACTTGATCGCGACCTGGTGGACCGAGCAATGGACGGGGTCGACGAGGTCTATCACCTGGCCGGCCTACCGGGGATGTGGCTGCCGCGAAAAGCTGATTTTCACACCGTCAATTACGGTGGCACCGAAATCGTCATTGAGACGGCGCGAAAGCGCGGCATAAAGCGCTTTCTGCACTGCTCGACGGAATCCATTCTGTTCCGTGCCTCGCCATCGATGGTTCCTGTCGCCGACGATGCGCTCCTGCCGGATGACATGCCGGGTCCATATACGCGCTCGAAAATGCTCGCCGACCGGTTCGCCATGCAGGCGGCCGCATCCGGATACCCGGTGGTAATCGGCTGTCCCACCATGCCGGTCGGACCTTACGATCACAACGTTACGCCGCCGACGGCAATGCTCCGGTATTTTCTCAAGCGACGCCTTCAATTGCATCTTGATTTTGTCGTGAACCTCGTCGATGTGCGCGACGCCGCCGAAGGGCTGATCCTCGCCATGGAGCGTGGACAAGCTGGACATCGCTACGTTCTCGGCGGCGAAAGCATGCCGCTAAGACAGGTTCTCGAACTCATGGCTGATATCAGCGGACGTCGCGTCCGGTGCATTCACGTGAACGGCAAGGTCGCCGAAATGGTCACAGCAACGCTGGAGTTCATCGCCGATCACGTGACGCGCCGGCCCCCGTCCGGTACGGCCGAAGGCGTTCGTATCGCATTGCGAGCAGGGGCCTTGTCGATCGAGAAAGCACAACGAGAGCTGGGCTATGCGCCGGGCGCCGTCGAACCTGTGTTGCGAGAAACCATTGCGCATCTGCTTGATGCCGGCCACCATCAGCCTGAATGGAGCTCAACGCCGAGTAGTCGCGCTCGATCGTTTCACATCGAGCGCCGGTTTGGCGGTTGATCCAATCCCTCACTGAAGGTCCGCGACATGCTGAACGATCCTGGTCAATGGTTCACTTTCGCCTTGAGTGGCTGGACCACTACATGGCCCACACAGTTGCTCGCCATCATCTGGATTTTGTGGGTCATCAGTTGGGTTTTGGCGTCGTTCTGGTCCGGTCAAACCAAGAAACACGTGATGACCTGGGACTCGCTCAAATACCGCTTCCCCATTCTCGCAGGGGCAATTCTTTTCTTGCCATTGACCGGCAAGGTTCTGGGGGAAAAGCCGCTCTGGCAGTTCGGCAGCGTTGGCATCTACGCGCTGGCGTGCCTTGTCCTTGCGGGGATCTCGTTCACATGGTGGGCGAGAATTCATCTCGGACGTTTCTGGTCGAACGCGATCACGCACAAGGAAGGCCATCAGGTCATTGATACCGGCCCCTACGGGCTGGTGCGCCACCCGATCTATACGGGGCTTATCTTTGGGATGTTGGTGACGGGTGTCGCGGTCGGAACAGTGACAGCGATGCTGGGTGCGGCGCTGATCTCGCTCGGGATGTCGTTGAAGGCCCGCATGGAAGAAGGCTTCCTCACGGCTGAACTCGGTGCGGATGCCTATGGATCGTATTGCCGTCGCGTTCCGATGCTGATTCCGTTCCTGCCGCCCACCTGACGCCGCAGAATACCCTGCAAGCTACCGTTTCGGTCGCGTCGCCGCTGATGTCGCGACAGGCGGAGCGATACGGCGCGGAACCAAAACGCGCTGGCCTTGTGTGAGCGGTGCACTCTCTGAATACTGATTGACCTGTGTAAGTGACCACAGCGGTACATGGTTAGATGCCGCGAGCCGCTGCAAGGTATCGCCCGAACGGGCGGATTGCGGCGTGCCACTGTCCCACAGCTCAAGCGGGGCATCGGGAGGAACGATGTAGCGCAGCGGCAGCGCCTCTCCCTTGGGCGGTAAAGGCGTCGTCGCGAGCTGCGCAATCGCTGTCACCAATTGCTCGTGGATGGAATCCTGCTTGTCGATGTTGATGTGGGTGACTTCCTCGTGCTGCTTCAAGTCGAAGCTTGCGTAATGACCCTGGTAGCCTTGCTCGGCCACCACATCGCCGCCGCCCAATACGCTGTCGGACAGGAAAATGTTGATGAAACGCTCGACGTTCAGCGGCACCTTCGGGCTTGCCTGGGCCGGATCAATGGTGACCACCAGACTAACCTGGATGTTTTCGGCCTTCAGTATCCCGGCGAACGTCAGGGCACAAAGTCCGCCCATGGAATGACCGATCAGGACGATCGGAGCGGCATTGTCACGGTAATCGCGGATGGCCTGATCCGCGATCAGCCGGCAAATGGTGAATTCGTAGACGTCGGCCCGGATGCCGGCTTCTTCGAGGCGCTTGGTCAGATGGTCCATCCCGCGCGAAAAGATCGGCCCGAGCGCGCCGCGGAACAGGTAGACGCGCGCCTGCGGCTGGGTCGCGGCTGGCGGCGCGACAGGGGCGGTCGTCGCGGCAGCATTGGTCGAGCGTGCGACCGGCCCGGCGAGTGCCAGATTGCAACTCGGCGAGCAAATGCAGGCGGAAAGAGCCGCCCAGATCACCACGGCCGCAACCTGCGTCGGACTGCTCATGCGATTCCATCCGCGATTCTGGGCGTACATGCACATCCCAACGCCACCCAGCGGCTCTACGGGTAATCTATCGTCGAGGAATCGGCAGAATTTGCGGCACTCGTCGCTTCGGCGACGGCCCCGGAACCGAGCCAGCCGCGCTACTGGCGTACCGCCGCGGTGTTTGCCGAGCCAGGTCGCACCGCGCTTGCCGCTCCAGGCTGTCGCGGCCTATGTGCCCCCGAAGATGGTGCAGATCGGCCGAAGACGACAGCATCGATCTCGCTGATCACCTTCCGCTGCATGATGCGGTTCTTTTCGATGGACATGTGCCCGACGCCAGGAACGCCCTGCACATTGATATTCTCGAGCTTGCCCTGGAATTGCGCGGTTTTCGCGACCGGCTCGCCGTTGCCGTTGGCGATGTAGAAGTTTACGTAGCGTCCCACGCGCCCCGAGAGCCTGGTGCGAAACACCGAATCCAGGCCGATTGCAAGCTTCACGGGAGCGCCAAGCTGATCCAGCTTGGCGACCATGTCGGGCAGTGCGGTCGCTCCCGAGGAATGCCCGACCAGAATGATCGTCTTGATCCTGCCGCTCTTGTACCCGGCGGCGGCTTCGTCGGCGAGCGACGACCAGGAGGCGAAGTTCGCGACAGTGACCGGGATACCCTGCGCCCGCAATTGTGCCGCGATGTCATCGAGACCCAGCGAAAAAATATTCAGCACGCCGCGGAGCAGATAGACATGAGCAGTCGAGGCTCCCGACGCGGAATTCCTCGCCTGTGTGGGGCTTGCGCCGATCGCCAGGAGCAGCAAGACCGCGATCGCCATCGCGTGTAGCCGACGCCACGATGCCTGGCCGAGAAACGATGACCAGCCGACAGATCCGATATTGCCGCGATAGGGCTTCATTGCGCTCCTCGAAGGGCTGCAAAGTGTTTCGCCGGTCGACCGTAGCGCCCGCGCGCTCGGAACTGCAATAAATGTGGCGTGAGTGGCCACAATTTACCAACACGACGTGGCTCCGCCGCAACACCCATTTCCGCGCCACGATGACCACAGCCGGGAGCTGTTTAGCGTGGCTCGTCCACCGCTATCGGTCTCTTGTGGCCGGGGGCATCGACGGCTTCCCCTTTGGTGTGGTGTTCCTATCGTCAAGCCGGACGCGAGCTTCGAATCCTTTCGATACAACCTGTGAGTTAACTCACAGCCCCCGAACCTAAAATGCGCTAGGTTTGCAACTGACGACCAGCAAGGTCTGGGGAGATCGAGGCCAAAGGTATCGTTGCCGGGTCGGCAGCTCAGTCTCGCAGTTCTGACCGAACTGCACATCCGACAGCGACACCGCGACGGTCGCTGACGTGAATGGCTACGAGTTCAGGCCAGGCCGCAGCAATTCAAAAAACGAGCAACGCGTGACCTGACTCCGGTCTGGGACATTCTCGCAATTGAGCAATTGGCTGATGTGCCGACGCGATGCTGGCCGATGGTTTGAGAAATCGGAGGATCAAATGTTGTCAAGGTCGAGCTTAGTGCTGGCGTTTTTGACTTGCTTCGCATTTACCACAATGGCCGCCGCCGGGCGGATCGAACAGAAATCGTTCCTGAAGAAATCCTACTCAGGGTCGCGGGATCGCCAATATCAAGTTTTCGTCCCTTCGGCCTATACCGGGCAAAGCCCTGTGCCGATGGTGATGGTCTTGCACGGCTGTAATCAGACCGAAGTCAATATGATCAACGAGACCCGGTTCAAGGACCTAGCGGAGCGCGACAATTTCATCGTCGTCTACCCCTTCATCACAAGTTTTGACCCTCTACCACAGCGCGCGACCAACTGCTGGGGGTTCTTTATCGACGAGCATATCCATGAAGGCGCAGGCGAGGTCGAGGATTTGTACCAGATCGCGCTCGAGGTGGAAGCTGCGCTTAAGATCGATCCTAACCGGCGCTACGTCACCGGCTTGTCTTCAGGCGCCGGAATGGCGGTGGACTTGGCGGTCGCACGCAGCGAATATTTCGCGGCCGCGGGATCCGTTGAAGGTCTGCCCTATTCGGAGACTGCGTCCTCGGTCGCACTGTTCGGTTGCAATCTGCAGGGACGTTTCAAGCCGGTTTCGGCAGTCGTCGCCGCCATGCGGGCGGAACAGAGCAGGCCGGACGAGCAGCGATCGATCCCGATCATGGCGATCCATGCCCGCAATGATTGCAAGGTCAACGTAACGGGTTCGGAGAATATTCGGGATTCGTGGCTCGGCCGTTATGGAATCAACCAGGCGCCTGTCGCGAGCACGGACTGCACGACAAGAGGCGTGGCCTGCACGCACACAAAGTATGGGCTACCTCGGCGCTCTGTCGTCGAGACAGTCTTTTACGAAGGCGATCGCGGCTTTAACAGCGCGCATTACTGGGTTGGGGACAACAGCGGGCAATTCGCCAATCCGAACGGACCAAGCGCCAGCGAATTGCAGTGGACCTTTTTCAAAGGCCATCCTTTCGCTGACACTCCGCCTCCGTCTGTTTCCATAACGTCCGCCTCGGCCACCGGGACTTCCATAACCGTAACCGGATCAGCCGTTGCTTCGGCCGCGCCGCTCGCGGAGGTTAGCGTGCGATTGGATGGTCAATTCCCACAGCCGCAAAAAATCGCCTCGGGAACGACCGGCTGGACGGTTGCTTTCGACAATCTGCGCAATAATGCGAATTACCTGCCAGTGGCGACCGCGAAAGACAGTGACGGCCTGACGGCGAGCGTGACGGGCCAACCTGTCGCCGTCGGAGTGCCGCCGACCAATGCCCCGCCTTTGGTCGCTATCGACAATCTGTCGATCCGCGGCGATTGCATCGCGCTGATCGGGAGCGCCTCAGATCCTGACGACCAGGTCGCCAAGGTGGAGGTCCAACTCGCGACGCGCGGCTTCAAGCCTGCGGATTTGAGGCAGGCGGGTTATCAATATCAAGAGTGCGGATTGCCTGCCGGCACCTATTCGACGCAGGCTCAAGCAACCGACGCTCTGGGCGCAAAAAGCGCCATTGTTTCGGGCCCAAGTGCGAATGTGAGCGATCTGGAGGTCGTTACCGCCAACTGGCAAGTGCATATGAGCGCCGGCAGGCTCAGGGTTTACGGCGCGCGCTGTCCGAGCACAGGTTTTGGCGCTTGCGATGTTGGCTTCTTGGAAATCTTTTCGGCGAACCAATTCAATCCATTTCCGCTGCAGCGAAAGGCGGCCTCGCCGGATTGGTATGTCCATCGGGAGAATATCCCATGAGGTGGAGACATCCGTCGCCGGCTTGCGGCGCAGGGGATGGGCGAAGAAATCGATCGCGGAGGCGTCAAATACGTTCGCACGTATGGGGCCGCAGTCTTACGGCTTCATCCCGATCTTCTCCCTGATCGCCCCGAGCTCGGCTTCGTCCCAGATGCCGATCAGCACGCCGTTCTTCACCTGCAATTGCTGGGCCGCATACGCGGCGATCTTCGCGTTCGGCGTGGTGATGTGCATCCTCGGATGCAGCGCCCAGTCGAACAGCTCCGATTGCAGCCGCGCCACGATATCGGCGCAGGCGGGGTCGGCGCCGCGGTCGACAAATTCCTGCGGGTCGCTTTCGAGGTCGTACAGCATCGGCCGGAAGCCGGAGGCGTGAATGAATTTCCAGCGGCCGTCGAACACCATGAACAGCCGGCAGCGCTCGATCGGCTGGTTCAGCATCACGCGGACGTCCTGCATGGCGTAGTCGTATTCGGAGAACACCGCCTTGCGCCAGTCAGCAGGCTTGTCGCCATGCAATAGCGGCAGCAGCGAACGTCCCTCCAGAATGTGGTCTGGCGGATTGCTGCCGAAATAATCCATGAAGGTCGGCGCCAGATCGATCGCCTCGACCAGTGCATCGCTCACGGTGCCACGCGTGCCGTGGGCGGCCGCCGACGGATCGATCACGATCAGCGGGATTTTGGCCGATTGCTCGTGGAACAGATCCTTCTCGCCCATCCAGTGATCGCCGAGATAGTCGCCATGATCCGACGTGAACACGATCATGGTGGTGTCGAGCAGGCCGCGCGCTTCGAGGAACTGCATCAGGACGCCCATCTGGTCGTCGATCTGCTTGATCAGGCCCATGTAAGTGGGGATCACTTTTTCGCGCGCCTCGTTCCGCGACATGTTGCGGGAATAGCGCATGTCCATATAGGCGGCGAACACCGGGTGGGCGTTGGCGCGTTCTTCCTGCGAGCGGATCACCGGCTGCACGTCCTGCGGCCCGTACATGCTGGCGTAGGGCTCCGGCGCGATATAGGGCCAGTGCGGCTTGATGTAGGACAGATGCACGCACCATGGCCGGCCGTCATCCTCGGCTTCCGCAATGAACTCCATCGCGCGCCGCGTCATGTAGGGCGTCTCGGAATGTTCGTCCGGCACGCGCGCGGCCTTGTCGGCGTGCACCAGCAGCCAGCCGTTCTGCAAGGTCCCGTCATCAGCCGCACCGGAATTGGCCCAGTGCTCCCACGGGTTCGGCGCATCGTAGCCGTGCTCGCGCAGATAATTGTCGTAGGCCGGGCGCGGTCGCCCGGTGGGATGCAGGCCGTCGTCGCGCTCATAGGGCTCGAACCCGCATTCCGACACATGCACGCCGATAATCGAGTCGGGCTGGATGCCGAGGTTCTTCAGCCCTTCCAGGTCGGGCGCCATATGGGTCTTGCCGACCAGGACGTTGCGGACGCCGATCTTCTTCAGGTGATCGCCGAGCGTCGGTTCGCCTATGCGCAGTGGCCAGCCGTTCCAGTGCGAGCCGTGCGAGCGCATGTAGCGGCCGGTATAGAACGACATCCGCGACGGGCCGCAGATCGGCGACTGCACATAGGCGTTGGAAAACAGCACGCCGCGTTTGGCCATCGCGTCGATGTTTGGCGTCTTCAGAACTGGATGCCCGGTGCAGCCGAGATAGTCGTAGCGAAGCTGGTCGCACATGATCCAGAGCACGTTCTTCGCAGGCGTTTTGGTCGTCATTTCAGGCATTTCGGCTGGAGTTCGGAGAGAGCGGGCGAAGGTGGGATGGTGCGATATCGCCGCGCAAATGACAATCGAGCGGTATCCCGGCGTTAACGTTTGGATAGCGCGATTTCTCGCAATTGAACGGCGATCCATGCCTGCGCGTTAGCCTTACCCGCAGTTTGGCCCGCCGCCTTAACCCCTGCGATGCCGTGTTGGATTAAATTGGGACTTGAGGCAAACCGGGATCCCAAGCGATGCGCATCGGCGTCACATTGGCAGTTTTTATCGCGACGAATTCGGCCGCCTTTGCCGGCGGTGGCTTCGACATCGTGATTCCCGGCCGTCCCGGCGTACCCATCATCATTAATGGTGTCGACGCTTCCTATGCAGTGGTCGAGGGTGAGTGGGGTCTCGGCCAAGGCAACCAGGTCCAGCCGACCATCTATGGCGGCCGTTATATCGATCCCGTTCCGCTCGTCGGCCGTTATTATCCGAGCGCCGGCCGCATGCCCGGTTACGGGCGGCTGGAAATCGAGCCGCCGGCGAACCGCAGATTACCGCAGCCGGCCGAGAGCTATCATCAGTCCTGGTCGGCGCAGTCGGCGCCGCTGCCGGCGCAATCGAACGTACCCGTCGATCCGCCAGAGATCATCTACGCGCCGCAGGACTACCGGCGGCGACCGCACCAATTTCCACGCTAAGAAAATCAAGCCAACGAAAACACCTTACAGGAGAGAGTAATGCGTCATTTGATTAAAGGATTGATCGCCGCAGTCGCCGTCATGGCCTCAGCGCCTGCGATGGCGTGCGGTTACAACGGTTGCTGGCAGCCGCAGGTCTATGTCGCGCCGGTCGCGGCGTATGGCTATGCGGGTTGTAATCCCTGCGGCGGCTGGGTCCGCGAACGTCTGCCCGATCCGGAGCAGCAGTATTATTACGTCAATCAGGGCCCGACCTATACCGGTCCCGGCAACTGGGCGCCGCGTCGGGTCTATCGCGAAGGCTCGATCTCCGGCTACGGCTATGGCTACAACCGTCCGCACTACGGTTATCGCGCACACCGCTACGGCCACGCCGGGCGCTATTACGGCCAGCGCGTACTGCGCCGCTACTACTGATCCAGTAGAATCCTGAAAGTTTTGGCGCCCGTTCGCTTCCCGCGAGCGGGCGTCTTCATTTCATCAAGCCCAATCGACTCGCACCCATGTAAAGCGCGAGTACCGCGGCGTTCGAGACATTCAGACTCTTGATCTCGCCGGGCATGTCGAGCCGCGCCACCACGCTGCAGGTCTCGCGCGTCAGTTGCCGCAGGCCCTTGCCCTCGGCGCCCAGCACCAGCGCCAGGGGCTGCTGCAGGGTTACCGCGCCGAGATCCTCGATCCCCTCACTGTCCAGCCCGACCGTCATGAAGCCCCGGTCGTTCAACTCGGTCAGCGCGCGGGCGAGATTTTGCACGGTGACGAGCGGCACCAGTTCGAGTGCACCGGAGGCGGATTTGGCCAGCACGCCGGTCGCCTCGGGGCTGTGGCGGGCCGTTGTGACGATCGCCTTGACCGCAAACGCCGCCGCCGAGCGCATGATCGCGCCGACATTGTGCGGATCGGTGATCTGGTCGAGCACCAGCACGATGCCTTCCAGCGGCAGCGTATCGATATCCGGCGAGGGCAGGGGATCGGCCTCCGCCAGAAGCCCCTGGTGAACGGCGTCGGGGCCGAGCCGTTGGTCGATCGCGTTCGGACGGACGATTTCAGGGGGAACGCGGGTGTCGATATTTTCGTCCGCCAGGCGCTTTGCGGCGTTTTCGGTCAGGAACAGCTTTCGGATCTGCCGTTCCGGGTTGGCCAAAGCCGCCGAAACCGTGTGCCAGCCATAAAGAATCACCGGCCCGTCAGGGTTCGCATCCCGGTCCCGGCGGCCCGGCGGACGGGCGAATTTCCGCCCTTTTTCGAAGGGTTTACCGCCACCACGGCGGAACGGCGGTTTTCGGTCGCGATCGCTCATGGGGAGCTTGTGTCACGGAGGCCCGAATATGGCAATTTGGGTGCCTCGAGAGCCGATTTTAGGGGCTTGCCTTGGTTGACTTTGCCACCCCCCTTCGCCCATAAACGCGCCCGACCGGGAGCGCGCCATCGGCTCACGGTATTAACGTCATCCATGGCCTGATCCGCCGCCTCCAAGCGGTTTGGCTTGCGATGTTGTTGGACGGGGGAGTGTCCCGAGTGGCAAAGGGAGCTGACTGTAAATCAGCCGTCTTACGACTTCGAAGGTTCGAGTCCTTCTTCCCCCACCACGCTTCGCCCTGACGGGCTACGCGTGGCGCAGCCACGCAGAGACCGTCAGGTCGGAGCGTGTCCGGCGTAGCTTGAGCGTAGCGAAAGCGTAGACGGACCGTTGCCGCGCGTAACGCTCCCAATACGCTGCCCCTGAAATCTCCCACCGACCGCCCGCTTAAACGCGCGCCCCTTACTTCTGGGCGTTGGAGAAAGCCGTTTCAAGCACTTCGCCGATCGGCTGCCATGTGCGGCCGTCGAATTGAATTAGCCGCAGGTGTTTGATCGGTCGAAAATTCCAGGGCCCAGTGCTGATTTTGATCCCGGGCAGCAGCATGGAGCCTTGGTAGTCCTTGAGGGCCGCTGCCTGCTTCATGACGTTCTCGCGAGACAGGTCATTGCCGCATTGCTTGAGCACCTGGGCCAATGTCTCGGCGGCGGCGTAGCCGAAGACGGCGGAAGTGTCGTCTTTGCCTCCGGCCCGATTATATTTCTCAATGAATGCCTGCCAGTTCCTGGCGGCCTGTTCGTCCTTCCAGGCCGGATCATTTGCGTCCTTCAGGAAGGCGGCTGTGACAACGCCCAAAGCTTTTTCGGGGCCGGCGGACTTTGGCGCCGTCGCGATCGATGACGCCATATGATTCAAGATGAACACCGGATGCCAATTGAGATCCGCCGCTATCCGGACGACCTTCGCTGCGTTTGCCGGCACCCCTGCAAATACAAAAATTTCGGCGCCTGATCGCTTCAAGATCGATACATGTGTGTCCAGATGCTCATCTGCGATATTGTAGGCGATGTCGACCTTGATCATCCGGGCGATGTTACCGAGCCCGTCTTCCAACCCCTTGAACAGTTCTCGACCGAAATGATCGTTCTGCCAAAGCGCCACGATCCTTTTTCCGGGGTAGAACGCCTGGATGTAGTTGGCGTAGATGCGTCCCTCTTCCCGAATGGAGGGCTGCCACCCCATGGTCCACGGGAACATCGACGGATCGCTCAGATGATCGTCTCCGGAGGCGACAAAGAGTTGAGGAATTTGCTTTTCATTCAGGTATGCGCGAACGGCAAAGTTCCCCGGAGTTCCGAACGAACCGAACATCAGGAGGACGTCGTCTTTCTCGATGAGATCGCGCGTGAGGCTTAGAGCCGCCGATGGATCGGATTTGTCGTCATATGAGATGAAGCGCACCTTGCGGCCGTTGATCCCGCCACGCTCGTTGATCATCTCAAAATACGCCGCTTCGGCCTTTCCGATCGCTCCGAAGACCTCCAAACTCCCGCTATAGGGCATAACGTTCCCGATACGAATTTCAGTATCGGTCACGCCTGCTTCGCGCACTCGCTCGGTGATCGCGCCCAACGAAGTGAGCGCTATGACAAGGGCAATCAGCGTTCGGACCCTGGTTTGCATCGGATGAACTCCGTTACAAAGAGTGCAGCCAGATTTCGAGACCTATGGACGGTGCTCGGCCTGATCTAGATCAAACGCCAAGAAATTAACGACAGCGCGATCGGCCCGCCGATGCAGCCGCGCCAAACAACCTTATGCCATTCGTCCGTGGCGCTTCCACTCCGTTCCGTAGAACTACGGTGCCGGGATTGGATACACCGTGCCTGAAATACGCAAAGGTGGAACCGCTTTGGTCAGCTAAGCTGACCAACGTTGTGCGGGATCATTGGTCAATTGTGGTAGCAATAGTGTTGAGCGCTTTGACGCTGGGGCTCGTCGTGGCTGTAGCCTTCCTGCGCTGAATTTTGTCCGTCGCATCGGCGAGCAGTGCGCTTATCGAACCGGCATCACGCTCTCCAATGTCCGTGCCCTCGGGAAGACTTCGTCGCGGCACCGGTTGATTCAAATCAATACCGGCGGAAGCGCAGGTATTCATTTGAGGGTCGCCTGCGCCGCACTCGCCCATAGTTTCAACATGCAACCGACTCCTTGTGGCGCGGCATCACTTGTCTTCTTGCACCGCACCCGGCGATAGATCAGGACGTTCCGTTCCGGCCGCGTGATTTCGCGGATTGCTGTCACTTGTGAAAGCGAGCACGGGCGGTTGTGAAGTCGCAAAGGTCCGGCCGACGATCACAAGACGGTGCTGCCTGCAATTGCTAGGCGAGTGCCTTAAGCGGGGCCGACGAAGCGGCTCTCAGTCCGGACGTCTCATGACTCGTGAAGATCTACTGTTCGTCATTTCGGTGGTGTGGTTCCTAACACTCTGCGGCGCGACGACCTGGTTCCCGCTCGCGAACTAGGCGAGTGATTCCTTCCTGATCCGAATGCCTCAACGCCTCGAAACCTCAGCTCTGACCACCTTCCTGAGCCGTTTCCGGCAAGGATTCTCCGGGAAGATAAAGCCTGATCGGGCGGATCTCGTAGACGGCGGACGGATTGACGCGCCGCAGGTCGCGCGCGACATCAAGCGCGGCGTCCGCGTTGTCGCAGTTCACCACGTACAGGCCCAGCAACTGCTCCTTGGTCTCGGCAAACGGCCCGTCGATCACCATCCCGTTCCCCGGTCCGCGCAAGGTGCGGGCCTCCGCCGTGCCGCCCAGCCGCGCCGTGGGCCCGAGCAGCTTGTTCGCGTTGAGCCGGTCATGCACCGCCAGCAGGCCGGTCATAACAGCCGCATCCTCTTCTGGCGTCCAGGACATCACCTCGGCTTCGACGTGATAGGCGAGAATGGCGTAGAGCATCGGGTTCTCCTTGATGGGCTGGCCGGACTGGTTGCCCCCTTAAAGACGATTCGGCCCGGATCATCCCGATGGGCCGCGCGAAACATTCCGGAAACACGATATATCGGATTGCCCTTGAACGTCGCCCGGCAAGTTCTCGACTGATGAGCAGAACGCCAACCAAGGCGCCCCCTTCAAGGAGACCGTCATGCGACGCCAGCCAGCCACCATCATCTGCGATGCCGCCAGATTGCGCGCACCACAGCCGGCGTCGTCGCAGGCAGGCGATTGGCACGACGTCACCGGCCATCACCGCTACTACGGCAGTTCGGCCATCAATGGCGGCGAGCGCATCGTCAAAGATCGCCGCAGCCCGCGCTGCGTTAATCTCTGCGGCTTTTGATCGCATCCCTTCGCGCAAAACCGCCAAACAACAGCGCCATCGCAGGGTCGATCGCGAGCGTTTCCGTGTGAGCGAATTCGCAGGCCGGGCATCAGCGCAAATGAGCTTCGGGCAAACAAAAAGGCGCGGCGGGATGGTTCCCGTCGCGCCCCACTTGTTGTGCTCGCTGGTCCAGGGCTGAGAGCGCCCCGATGCCAGACCCGTAAATTCAAGGCCTAGCGGGCGATCCCAGCGAGGTGACAGCGCTTGGTATAAGACACTGGATCACCTCCTTTCATTGTTGATGGAAACATCAATATAGGCACCGAATCAGGCCCTGTTAAGGGCCCGGACGGGCCGATGGGCCGGCCCGCAGGATGTTCTGATAGGGCCGGCGGGGCGGGTTGAGGCGGCCTGCACGGCGTGTTAGGTCAACCCAGCGCGGGTGTAGCTCAATGGTAGAGCAGCAGCCTTCCAAGCTGAATACGAGGGTTCGATTCCCTTCACCCGCTCCAATGTTTTCAACGATTTAGCCTGCGAACGGTTGCTACTTCCGACAAGCTGGGCTGACCACTTCCGACAAAGTCTTCTCCGTCTGTTCGCAACGCATCGAGCCGTCGAGACTGTCCTCAACCTTGACAAGTGCCGACGATCAAACCCTCGTGCCGCGCTTCGCGATACTCCTCAGCTGCACCTTGCGCTTGCCGGCATCGTTGCCGTGCAGGTAATTGCCCATTGCCCTGGTTGACGACCACTGGCCTTTCTTCATCAGTTCGAACTCGGTCAGGTCGGTATGTTCACCTTTGCACATTTCGGTTGGAATAAATTTCCGGTTCCTGCATGATGTATCTGGACCGGTAGTTGTGGGGGCGACCATCGTGATCGGCAGAGACTATTTCGAGCGTCAGGTGGAGACGCTGCTCAAGCTCGCCAAGTCGGCTAGCGACGCGCGGATAGCTGCCTCCCTGACCCAGAGGGCCTCGGAGCTCAAAGCTCTGGTTGAGGAGTTGGGCGCCGCGCCAGATCCATGTCGTCGAGCGCTCGATACTGAAGAAGCACCGTGAGTCCAGGTTACGCGCGCGCACGTCAGGCCAAATGCGATCTTCTCAATGAAGAAATCTCGTTGAAGCGCGACGTCGTGGATACAAGCGAGTTGACGGCGCGCAAAACGAGCAATGGTCTTGCGGGGAGAAAGAACGACTGCAAGCCGACGATGCAGCAAAACTCCGCACGCCCGGCTAGGGAGTCAGGAGAGTTGACGCTGCTGCCCTTGTGAGGTTCGATCGGAATTGTCCAATTCGGTAAGCGCCTGTGCCGCAATGACAACCTCGAGGCGATTTCGAGCGTTCAGTTTCTGCATCAAAATTGTCATGTAATTTTTTACGGTCTTCTCGCTGATCTTTAGCGCGATAGCGATTTCCTTATTGGTCTTTCCGCGCAACAGCAGTCGAACGATCTGATCTTCGCGGATGCTGAATCTGACCGCTTCCGCTGCGACTCTTCGCAGCGAGGCATTGCGCAATGCTGCGATGACCTGGCTCGCAAAACTTTGCGTAATGTATGTCTCGCCGTGGCGGACCGCTTCGACGGCCTGGATCAGCTCTTGCGCGCTGCTGCCCTTCAGGACGTATCCGTTTGCGCCGGCATCGAGAGCACGGATTGCGGAGTCCACGCCGGTCGCGGCAGTGAACGCCACAATCTTCGTGTTCGGCGAGACCTTGATCGACGTTGCAATGGCCTCGTAGACATCGCCTGCCATGCTGAGATCAACGATGATGACGTCGGGACGAAAGCGTGACGAAATATCGATGATGTCTCTTGCCGTCGAACCGGTCGATGATATCTCGAGGCCTTGCGCGCGGGAGAACAGCGTGATGATACCCTCAATCATCAAAGGATGGTCATCTACTAAACCAATGGAAACCACTATCGGCCTCCTACAAATAAAAACGCTACAAAAATTCCGTCATTCACTCACGGGCAGTAAATATAGGTCGATCAAGCGACAAATGTAAACGTCGATGTTAATATACCATTAATATGTTGCGGGCGGCGGGTGCTGTCCGACTTAAATGCTCACCGTAATCCTACGGGCGAGCTGAGATTACACCGCGCGTGCGGGCACGCAGTACAACACCAAGCTGTTAGCATCTGAAGATTGCCGCACGGAAGAATTGCAATTTCAGTTGGGTGTGGAAGTGACTGGAAGCTTTGCGCGAATTTGAGTCCCAATGCCGCGCTGCGATATCACTTCAAAAGTGCCTTTGAGCGCTTCTACGCGGTTACGCAAACCCGCAATACCAAGGCCCGTTCTGCTGCGTGAGCTCTCGCGATGACTATCGACAACTCCCGGGCCGCTATCGCTTACAACGATGACGATCGATTGTGCTTCAACCCAAACCTCAACGCGTTGCCCGATCGCTTTTCCATGATGAAACGCGTTGTTCAGTCCCTCCTGCACGATCCTGTACAGGCAGATGGTTACTGGCCTCGCCAGGTCTGCGGGCAGATCGCCAATTTGGCGGCTGACCATCGTCCCCGTCACCTCCTCATGATTTTGCACCGCAAGACGGATGATTTCGTTTGGCGTCAAGCCCTCCAGTTCGGGCAATACGAGTCCGGTCGAGATATTGCGGAGTTCGGTTAGTATCCGCCTTGTCAGAGGTTCAATGGCTGGATCATGTGCGCTGCCACGTCCGGTCTCAAGCTGCTTCGTGGCCGTGGGGTCAGTCACCTTGAGCATCAATAGGCTGACGAGCTGGATCGGCCCGTCGTGCAGATCCTGTCCAATCCGGGCGAGGAGATTTTCGTTGGAGTCCGCGGCCTCCAGACGGGCATCATCTGCCAGGCGGCGCAACCTGTCATTCTGTGCGGCAAGGTATTTTGCCTCGACCACATTTTGTATCAGGGTTGACTGGTACCCGTTGACCAGGTTTGACGCACCACGGACCATAAAAAACAGTATCAGCATCATGGGCGCGGTGACTGCACCAACTATTCCGGCGGACGTGAGCCTGATCGAGGCCAGATCGGCCGCAAGCGTCCTGCCGTCAGTGTATACCTCGCCAACGGCGATGACCTCCTGTGTCCCTGTGCGGAACAGGGGCGCATAGATCTCGACTAGCGGAGTATGCAGATGCTTATCGGCAGCATTTTCGACGTCTTGCAGATAATCAAACTCGCCGGTCGCCTTGCCTGCGACGGCTGCGGTGATGTGAGACGAAGGAAACCGCTGGCCGATGGCTTCCTTGTTGGTCGAGTACACCAGGGTCGCGTCAGGCAGCCAGATCTTGACCAGGATCATGCGTTCGCCGGACTTTCCCGCAAGCAGATCATCCAGCTTCTTCATGCTCTCGGGGGACAGGCTGCGGGAGGTGGCTAGGTCTTGAGCCAACGGCCCGAGAAAGACTTCGGTGAAGCGAGCGCCTTCTTCGGTGGCCGTTCGCATCATGCTGGCCTCGATCCGTTGCGAGACTGCCAGTGCAAGCAATCCCATCGAGACAGCTATCGTAGTGGCCGCCGCCAGAACAAATTTGCGAGCAAGTCCGGACGAAGTAGCCATGGAGCCGCCGATCTTGCCAGGCCGCCAAATCATAGTTTTGCATCTTTGCGCAAAGCGAGGAACAGCGAAATACGGTGCGGTCTCACAAGGGTTACTCGTTTCCGTCGCTCGTCAATTAACACAAAGAATAGCACATCCAGGGGCGACGAAATAACGCTCTGCCGGCCTGAAGCCGGTTAACGGTGCCGGCGCCATCGGCCAGCGGAACGCCTCAGCCGGACGATGTCTCGGGACCTTGGTCCTAATCTCTATCGGGACCTTTCTCCTCGTTGCGCCCGGGACCTTGAGCCTCGCACGTCGCGGGACCTTGTCCCCTTAGCGGCGCTTTCCGAAAAGTCTCAGATGGCACCATAGAGCAGGTTTCGATCCGCGTGAGCCACGGTCTTGGCACACCTGAGAGACGAAGCGCGATTGGGCAGGATGCGTTGCAATGACCACGAGGCGGTCGACAGAGGCGAGATCGAGTTCAGCCTGCGGTCAAGGCAGCTGCAGCATTTCGAGCAGCGGCGTCGGTGCAGATCCGCGCACCAGATTCATGATCGATTTTAACTTCAACAACCTGGCCGCCTTAGCGGTCTGGTCCAACAACGGGTGAGGGTGTCATGGTTGTCTATATCAAAAGCGATCTGGAATTCATTCTGAAGCAGATTGAGATTTCTGAGGCGCACGCCGCCGGACAACCGCTGTATGGACCGGGCGGCCTGATTCCCGCCTACAACCTCGCCTGGGGCCTACGCACCGTCGACGGTACCTATAACCACCTGCTGCCGGGCCAGGAGCAATGGGGCGCCGCGGACAGGCAGTTCCCGGAGCTGCTCGATCCGGCCTACAGGCCGGCAGACGGCACGGTGTTCGATCCCGACGGCCCCGGGGGGCCGGCTCCGGCAATGCCAACAGCGCCCAACTACAATCCCTCGAACAATCCCAACTCGCTCGTCTTCGACTCGAGCCTGCGCACCATCTCGAACCTTTTGGTCGACCAGACGCTGGGCAATCCCGCAGCCATCCTGACGGCACTGCAGCGTGCGGGTTCTGAGACCCAGATGGCCGATCTCGCTGCCATCACTGCCATCTACCAGACGTTCAAGCCGGCCTTCGATGCCGAGTACCAGGCGCGGGTGGTGATGCAGAACGCGCAGACGCTCGTGGACGCACTGGCCGTGCAGGACCCACCTGCGGACCAGTCAGAAATCGACGCAGCGGCTGCTGCCCTGGTTGCGGCCACGGATGTCCATGAAGCGGCCGTGACGACCCTGGAGGGGGCCCGTGTCGTGCGCGACACAGCACTCGAGCCTTTCGGCGTGACCATGGACGGCGACAATGTCCATCTGCCGAACGTCGCGCCCGATGAAGGCCTGTCGGCGTCGTTCAATTCGTGGTTCACACTGTTCGGGCAGTTCTTCGATCACGGCCTCGACCTGGTCAACAAGGGCGGCAGCGGCACGGTGTTCGTCCCGCTGCAGCCGGACGATCCGCTCTATGTCGAGGGCAGCCACACGAACTTCATGGTGCTGACCCGCGCAACCGTTAGCGCCGGAACAGACGGAATCATGGGCACGCCGGACGATGTCAGGCCGGTGAACACCACGACCTCCTTTGTCGATCAGAACCAGACCTACACGTCGCATGCCTCGCACCAGGTGTTCCTGCGGCAGTACGAACTCGTCGAGGTCGAGCCCGGCATTTTCGAGCCGCGAGCGACAGGCCGGCTCATCGAAGGCGAGAACGGCGGCATGGCGACCTGGGGCGAGGTCAAGGAGCAAGCCCGGACCATTCTGGGGATCGACCTGACCGACTTCGACGTCGGAAGCGTTCCCCTGCTCAGGACCGACGCCTACGGCAACTTCATTCCCAACGCGGCCGGCTTCCCACAGATCATCACGGGCATCGGCGGGGACGGAATCCCGAACACCGCCGATGACGTCGTCGTGTCGGGCACCCCCGGTGCCCCGGTCAATCCGACGACCGCTCTTGCGCTTCGCACCGGTCACGCCTTCCTGGCGGACATTGCCCACGATGCCGTGCCGGTTGGCAAGATCGCCGATGGCGACATCACCATCGGCCTGGGAAATCCGGGCAACGGCGATACCGAATACGACAACGAGCTGCTCGATGCGCACTTCATCGCCGGCGATGGCCGCGTCAACGAGAACATCGGCTTGACCGCGGTCCACCACGTGTTCCATGCCGAGCACAACCGGTTGGTCGAGCATACGAAGGCGGTGGTTCTCGCGACCGGCGATGCGGCCTTCATCGCGGAATGGCAGCTCCCGGATGGTTCGTGGAACGGCGAGCGTCTGTTCCAGGCCGCTAAGTTCGGCACCGAGATGCAGTACCAGCACCTCGTGTTCGAAGAGTTTGCCCGTAAGGTGCAGCCCACGATCAACACGTTCCTGGTGCCGGATGGGTTCGACACGACGCTCGACCCGTCGATCGTGGCCGAGTTCGCGCACGTGGTCTATCGCTTCGGGCACTCGATGCTGACCGAATCGATCGACCGATTCGACCCGAACTTCGTGGCCGATGATATCAGCCTGATCGCCGGCTTCCTCAATCCGACGGCGTTCAACGGCGTGGACGGGGTGATCAACGACGAAGTCGCCGCAGCAGCCATCATCCGTGGCATGACCCGCCAGGTCGGCAACGAGATCGACGAGTTCGTAACCAGCGCCCTGCGCAACAACCTGCTCGGCCTTCCGCTCGACCTCGCGACCATCAACCTGGCGCGCGGCCGTGATACCGGCGTGCCCTCGCTGAATGCTGCCCGCGCGGAGTTCTACGAGGCGAGCAATCAGAACGTCCTGCTCAAGCCCTATACGAGCTGGGTGGATTTCGCGAGCCATCTCAAGCATGAAGCGTCGATCATCAACTTCATCGCCGCCTACGGTACGCACACACTGATCACCGGCCAAACCACGATCGAAGGCAAGCGTGACGCTGCGTTGACCATCATAACTGGCGTTTCGGTTGGAGGCCTTACGGTTCCGGATGACGCAGAAGCCTTCCTCAACGCCACCGGCGACTACGCAGCTACCGTGCTTGGCAGCACGCTGGGCGGCCTCAACAACGTCGATCTCTGGATCGGCGGCCTGGCCGAAGAGATCATGCCGTTCGGCGGCATGCTCGGCTCGACGTTCAACTTCGTGTTCGAAGTGCAGATGGAAATGCTGCAGAGCGGCGACCGCTTCTACTACCTGCAGCGGCTCGATGGACTGCATCTGTTCGGCGAAATGGAGAACAACTCCTTCGCTGCCATGATGATGCGGAACACGGACGCGACGCACCTGCCGTCCGACGTGTTCTCAACCCCCGGCCTCATCCTCGAGGTGGATCAGACCAGGCAGTTCAACGACCTCGATGGCGACGGTGCGCTCGAGAGCACCGATCCGGTCGGCACCGGCATCTTGACGCAGCTCGTTATCCGCAACGACCCGTCAACGGCCGGGCCTGACACGGGATATCTGCGCTACACTGGCGGGGATCACGTCGTGCTGGGCGGCACCGATCCGGGGCCGGTCGGCGCGTTCAATCCTTCAGGTGAAGACACCCTCATCAGCGGCATTGGCGACGACACGCTCTATGGCGATGGCGGCAACGACTACCTCGACGGCGGTTTTGGCAACGATATCCTCAACGGCGGCGACGGCGACGACATCATCGTCGATGCCGGCGGCGACGACAACATCAAGGCCGGCTCTGGCAACGACGTCGTCCATGCCGGGCCGGGTCTCGACCTGGTTATGGGCGGGGCGGGGCAGGACTTCATCTTCCTCGGAACCGACGAGGGCTCGGAAGTCTTCGCCGGCGAAGGCAACGACTTCATCTATGGCAACAAGAATGCCGAGCGCATCCTTGGCAACGAGGGTAATGACTGGATCGAGACCGGTACTTTCGACGGCGCCCCGGGCGACAACTTCGACGAAATATTCGCCCAGGACGGTATCGACGGTCATGACGTGTTTCTTGGCGACGGCGGCTTCGACGAGTTTATCGGCGAGGGCGGCGACGACATCATGGTCGGCAGCGCCGGCCGCGGCAAGATGGTGGGCATGTCCGGGTTCGACTGGGCGACTTACAAGGACAACACGTTTGGCGTGAATGCCGACCTGTCGATCCCAATCATCTTTGACGAGGCGCCAGTTCTGCCGCAGAACGCCTCGCTCGATGAGTTCGAGTCCATGGAGGGGCTGTCGGGATCCGCCTTCAACGACGTGCTGGCTGGTACCAACGACGTGGCGGCGGACCGTGGCCCGCTAAGTGCGGGGGGGACGACCGGCTTTCTCGGCAGCGCCCTCGACGGCGAGGGCATCGCCCACGTGAGCGGGCTGCAGGCGTTGCTTGGAACCGGCGTCACGTCCTTCACCGCCGGTGACATCATCCTTGGCGGCGACGGCAACGATCTCATCACCGGTCGCATGGGTGACGACATCATCGACGGCGACAAGTGGCTCGACGTCCAGATCGGCGTGTTCGCCGCTAGCGATACCGGGCACACGGGTACGCCGCTGTCGGTTCACAACAGCATGGCCAACCTTGCCTCCAGCATGTTCTCGGGCCTCATCAATCCCGGCCAGCTTGGGATCGTGCGTACGATCAAGACTGCCAATGGCGCGGGCGATACCGATATAGCTGTTTTTTCGGACATTCGCGCCAACTACACGATCACTCCGAACGCCAATGGAAGCGTTACGGTCACGCACGTGACGGTATCGGACGGGCTGGAGTCGGACGGTACGGATACGCTCTGGAATATCGAGCGTTTGCGGTTCTCGAATATGGAGATCGGCATCAACGTGCCGCCCACGGGCGCGCCGGTGATCAGTGATCTTACTCCGACCGAGGGCCAGACGCTCACGTTGAACACGGCTTCTATCGCCGATGCCAACGGTCTTGGAGCGTTCAGCTATCAGTGGCAGACGTCGCCCGATGGTGCCACGTGGACGAACATTGCCGGGGCTACTGCCGCGACGTTCACCCCCGACAATAACGCGTTGACTTCGTTCGGTGATCAGGCTGGCCTCCAGCTTCGGGTGGTGGTCAGCTTCACTGACGGTGGCGGCACGGCGGAAACCGTTTTTGCGACACCGACCGGTCCCGTGGGTGTCGACTGGAATGGCATTCCGCTGCTGAACAATACCTTCAACGGAACGGCCGGCGATGATATCGCCGTCGGCGTTTCCCCATTCTTTATCGGAGGTAACGATACGCTCAACGGCAATGCCGGCAATGATGACCTTGCCGGCTCCGGCGGCAACGATACGATCACCGGCGGCGCAGGCAACGACCTCGTGGCCGGCGGTGCCGGAACCGACGTTGCAAACTTTGTTGGACCCCTCGCCAACTTCAGCTTCAATGTCGCCGGAACCAACATTGTCGTCACCGACACGACCGGTGCAGAAGGCACCGATACATTGAGCGGAATCGAAACACTCCGCTTTAACGGCGTGAACAACTATGCGGTGATAGCGAACACCAACACCAACATCACTGGCGGGGGAGGTTCGCAGGCTTTGTTCAGCCTCGACAGCGACAACAACGTGATGAATGGCGGTGCCGGAAACGACATCGTGTTCGGTGGTGCCGGGGGCGATCAAATCGTCCAGGGCGGCGCCGATGGCCGCGACTTGATTGACGGCGGCGACGGAACCGACACCTACCAACTCAACGGCGTGGCTGGTGCTGAAACCTTCCGGATCTACACCCGGGCGGAAGCAATACTGGCTGGAATGACGGGGCTCAACGCGACTACGGAGATCGTGATTACCCGCAATGGCACCAACAACGCTTCGATCATTGCCGAACTCGACAATATTGAAGAGATCAACGTCAACGCACTAAGCTCGACCGCCAACAACAACAACAATCCCACTCAACCCGACGGCGGCGTCAGCGATGGCGACACCATTGTCGTCATCGGCAACTTCACCGGCACCAGCCTCGACTTCAACACCATCACCGTTGAAGGCGGTGTGGGTGACGACTCGGTGGACATCTCCGGGTTGACTTCACAGCACCGTATCAACTTCAGCTTCAACGGCGGTAACGACACGATCATCGGAGCGCTGCGTCCGCAGGATGTGATCAACGCGAACAACGGGAACGACGTGGTCGACGGGACTGACGGTGACGACCATCTGAACGGCGGCATGGGGAATGACATCATCAATGGCGGCGCCGGCGATGATGTCATCAAGGCCGGATTTGGTGTCGACGAGTACAACGGCGGCGAGGGGTCCGACACGCTCGACTACTCCTTTGCTAACGGCTTGTGGGTGAACCTGCAGACCGGAGAACTCGGCGATATCGGAAACCCAGTGGCTGTCGAGCATTTCACCAGCATCGAGAACTTCATCGGCGGCGCAGGGGACGACGTCATAACCGGCAGCGACGTCGCCAACCGGCTCGAAGGCGGGGATGGCAACGATGACATCTTCGGCGGCGCCGGCGATGACTGGATCAATGCCGGATATGGCAAAGACCGGGTTGACGGCGGCGAGGGATCCGACACCCTTGAGTATAGGTTCGCCAACGGCCTTGAAGTGAACCTGGAGCTCGGGGAAATCCGCGATATCGGAAGCCCGACGGTTGCCGAACGGTTTAGCAACATCGAGAACGTTCGCACTGGCTCAGGCAACGACATCATCACGGCGAGCAACGCGGTCAACGTGATGGACGGCGGCGAAGGGAACGATACGTTCAAGTTCCAGACGGCCGCGGCGGCCAACGGCGATACCATCCTCGGGTTCGAACCTGGCGATCGGCTCGATCTGAGCGGTATTGATGCCGATACCGGCACAGGAGGAAGCCAGAGCTTCACGCTCGTGAACGGCGCAGCCACTGCGGCGGGCCAGCTCGGGGTAAGCCACGAAACTCGGGCCGACGGCGACTTCACCGTCATTCAAGGCAACGTCGATGGCGCCGATGCTGACTTCAAGATCGAGATCGCGGGTCATCATGACCTGACCAACGCCAACCTCGGTCTGTGAAGCTCCAACAACGAGACGGGAAGCAGATGCGAATTCTGCTTCCCGTGCGTTCTCGTCTTTCCGGGTTTCAATCATCATTTACGAACTGAGCGCATCACATGGCCAATTCAAAAGAGCTAACTCCGGCGAAGCGCCGTAACCTTGCCGAGCTGACGCGCGGATTCCGTGGCATTGTGCTCTTCCTGTGCTTGATTTCCGGAGTGATCAACGTGCTGGCGTTGACCGGATCATTGTACATGATGCAGATCTACGACCGGGCGCTGACCAGCGGCAGCATTCCAACGCTTCTCGTCCTTTCGAGCCTGGTCATCGGCCTGTATCTCTTCCAGGGCTGCTTCGACGTCATTCGCTCCCAGGTACTGGTGCGTGTAGGCGCTCGGCTGGATCAAAAGGTGGCGCCGCTGGCGCATCGAGTGGCAATCGACATGCCGCGTTTCGGTTTCTCGACGTCTGAAGCCCTCGAACGCGGACGAGACGTCGATACGGTTCGCGGCTTCCTCGGTAGCCAGGGACCGGCAGCTTTGTTCGATCTGCCATGGATGCCAATCTATCTGGCATTTATCTACTTTCTGCATCCGGCTCTGGGTGCCTTGACGTTCGGCGGTGCGTTCGTGCTTACGGTTCTGACCGTCGTTAGCGAAATCATGACGAAGCGTCTCAGCGTTTCCACCCGGAAGGCGGCGATGGCGCGCAACACCATTGCCGACAGCAACGCGCGCAGTGCTGACATCCTCAAGGCCATGGGCTTTGCGGGCCGTGCCGTGAGGCGCTTCAACGACGCCAACAGCGAACATCTGAAGCTTCAGACCAAGGCGAACGACATCACTGGCACCTTTGCCGCGGTGTCGCGCGTGCTGCGGATGCTGCTGCAATCAGCGGTGCTTGGCCTCGGTGCCTATCTTACAATCAAGGGCGAGCTCACCGCCGGAGCCATCATCGCATGCTCGGTGGCATCGGCGCGTGCCCTGGCGCCGGTGGACCAGGCGATCGGAAACTGGAAGCCCTTCGTCGCGGCGAGGATGGCCTACCAGCGGCTTCGCGACACGGTCGTGGCACTAGCCGCTGCTGACGAGCCGATGAAGCTGCCGGTGCCACGCCAACGTCTCAGCGTGGAGAAGATCACGGTCGCCGTGCCTGGTTCGGGACAGATCATCCTGAGCGATGTCGCCTTCGAGCTCGAGGCTGGCCAGGCGCTCGGCATCATTGGACCCAGCGCCGGCGGAAAGACCACGATGGTGCGCGCGCTCACTGGCATCTGGCCGGTGCTGCGCGGCAGCGTCCGGCTGGACGGCGCTGATCTGACACAATGGCGCGAGGAGGAGATCGGACAGCATATCGGCTACCTTCCGCAGGAAGTCAGCCTGATGGATGCGACGATCGAAGACAACATCTGCCGGTTCGAGCCTCAGCCGGATTCCCTAAAGGTTATCGAAGCGGCCAAGGCGGCAGGCGTGCACGACATGATCCTGAAAATGCCGGAAGGATACCGAACGCAGCTCGGCCCGCAGGGTACAGCCTTGTCGGCAGGTCAGCGGCAGCGCGTGGCGCTGGCCCGTGCGCTTTACGGCAATCCATTCGTCGTCGTCATGGACGAACCGAATTCGAACCTTGATGGCGAAGGAGAGGAAGCTCTCACCCGAGCGATCGCGAGCATCAGCGCGCGTGGCGGGATCACGATCGTCATTGCACATCGTCCCAGTGCGCTGGTCGCCGTGGATCTCATTGCCATTGTGCAGAACGGTCGCATCACTTCGTTCGGCAAAAAGCAGGACATCATGACGCCGGGGGGGCTCCAACCGACGGCGAGACCGGTTCCCGAAGAACTCCGAACGCAGGTGAGGAGGCCAGCATGATCGGCGTCAAAGCATTCAAGCCAGCATCACAGCAGTCGCAACCGAAGCGTGACGACTACGCTGAGCCCGAGCAAGAAAAGAGAAGGATCGTACCGCTCGCTTTTCTGTTGTTCTTGACCGGCTGTGCCGCGTATCTCAAAAGTTTTCTTCCGGTCAATGCGGAAGAACAAAAACCGCAGCCGAGCAACAAGGGTAATGACGATGCCGACCAGACTGAGTCAAAAATGGACGGTGAAGTCAGCGCCTTCATTGAAGAAGCTGTAGCTGACGGGGAGGCGACCACCGCAGCGGACCCCGTCGTCAAGTTTTCTGGCAACGTCGTCCCGATCCGGATGGCTCTGCCGCAGGAAGCTGGGGCATTTCCGGTGAGTGGTTCTCCGCCCCTTGAACCGGCGCCTCTGTTTTCGGTTCCTGTCGCGACCGGCCCGGTCGGAAATGCGGTTCGGGCTGGCGAGAACCCGCCCGCCCGAGCAAATTCCGGTGACGACGGAGACGGCAAAGACGGTGGTGGCGGCGGCGGTGGCGGTGGCGGTGGCGGAGAAGATGACAAGCAACGCAAGTCACGTGCGCCCGATACATCTCTGGATCCCCTTCATAACCGAGCGCCGCGCACCATCGGTCCGGTCCACCTGCAGGACCTGGTCGGCAACCAGGTATTGATGATTTCCATGCTAACCCTGCTGGGAGGCGCCACTGATCCGGATGGCAACCCGCTGAGCATAGTAAACATTTCATCGACCTCCGGCACGCTTACAGAGACCGAACAAGGTGGCTGGATGTTCGTGGTCGACGAGGGCATGGTTGGCGACGTCACGTTGACCTACACGATCACCGACGGCGCTGCATCCGTCGTGCAGACAGCCCGTTTCAGCGTGCTCGATGCGCCGTCAATCATTGGGACCGCCGCGGATGACAGTCTTCTCGGCACGCAGGAGGCCGATACGATCGACGGCGGTGCGGGCAGCGACACCATCTACGCCCGCCAAGGCAACGATACCATCATGGGCGGATCCGGCGACGACTACATCACTGCGGGGGCCGGCAATGACATTGTCTACGCTGGAGCAGGGAACGACGCGGTGTTCGCGGGTCCAGGAAACGACGTTGCTTACGGTGGATCCGGCAATGACCGTTTGTTTGGCGAAGACGGCGACGACAAGATTATGGGGGAGGATGGCGACGATTTCATCTCGGGCGGCGCGGGGAACGACATATTGTCGGACGGGGCGGGCCGGGACACGGTTCAAGGCGGGGCTGGCACCGACCATGTAATAGCTGCAACAGACGCGGCTAACGATAGCTACGACGGGGGCGCCGGACGCGACACTCTGGACTACTCCGCGACCGCCTTGGGTGTCACGGCCGACCTCGGGAACGGAACCGCACACGGTGCGGAGATCGGCCACGATCGGATCGCTAGCTTCGAGGAAGTCGCCGGCGGAAGCGGGGACGATCGCATAAGCGCGGGGTCAACGCCGGTCTCGATGACCGGGGGTGCCGGTAATGACACGATCGAGGGCGGAGCCGGAAATGACGTCATTTCGGATGGCGTGGGAAGTGACATGGTCAGCGGCGGCGGTGGCGACGATCATGTCCTGGCTGCGGCGGACGCGGCTAACGATTCCTATAACGGAGGTGCCGGGCAGGACGAATTGGATTATTCGACCGCGACGCTTAGCATCACGGTCGACCTTGGAAGTGGCACGGCCGATGGTCTCGATATTGGTCACGACTTGGTTGCATCATTCGAGAAAGTCATTACCGGATCTGGCGATGACCAACTCGTCGCCGGATCAACCTCGGTCTCGATAACAGCTGGTGATGGCAACGACACCATTTCGGATGGCGCGGGATCTGACACGGTCAGCGGCGGCGGCGGCGATGATCATGTCGTGGCTGCGGCGGACGCGGCTAACGATTCCTATGACGGAGGCGCCGGGCAGGACCGGCTGGACTACTCGACCGCAACCTTCAGCATTACGGTCAATGTCGGAAGCGGCACGGCCGACGGCGTCGATATTGGTCACGACCTGATTGCTGCCTTTGACGAGGTTATTACCGGATCCGGCGATGACCATCTCATCTCCGGATCAACCTCGGTCGCGATGACGGGCGGTGACGGCGCAGACACGTTCGAATTCCAAAGGCCTGAGGGTGATCAGCAGGCGATGACGGTCCGCAAGATCACCGACTTCACGGTCGGCGATCGGATCGTCGCTGCGACCTACGAGATCAGCTACCTCCAGGAAGACGGCGCGGCAAACCCGATCTCTGACATGTTCAGCGACGTCTATCTGTCGGCAGGCGGCGACAATCGCCCGGTTCGTTTCCGATTCGAGGAAGATGACAGCAACCAGTTGACGTTGGTGGACGTACACGATCGGCCCGGCACGGATGAGTTCTTCACCATTGAACTTGTCGGACATCATCACCTTCAGTTCACCGTCGCCGTCGGTTAAGGCAATCGAGGAAACCAGCCCATGAAACATTACGATTCGAAATCGTTCACCTCGGACGCATTGCCATCCCCGATCGCTCGCGGCACGGAACGGGCCTTTCGCGTTTGGCCAAGGGTATTGGGTGGTCTCGCGCTCGTGGGTCTGTTGGTGATCGGCTGCGGCGGATGGGCGGCGATCGCAAGGCTGGAAGGCGCAATAGTGGCCGCCGGTACCGTGAAGGTCGATCAAAACCTGAAAGAGGTCCAGCACAGGGACGGAGGCATCGTAAAAACGCTTGCGGTTCGGCAGGGCGATCTCGTTAAGGAAGGGCAGGTGCTGGCGACGTTGGACGACGTTCAGATCAGGGCAGAGCTTCTCATCGTGCGCTCCCAACTGGGCGAGGCCATGGGCCGCCAGGCGCGCCTGATTGCGGAACGCGACAACCTTCGCTCAATTGAATTTCCGGCCGACCTTTTTCGATTATCGAGCACTGCTGACGCTGTGATCCACGGCGAGAGCCGTTTGTTTGCGGGCAACAAGTTGGGCAGGGACAGCCAGAAGGAGCAGCTCGAGCTTAGCATCAACCAGACCCGGGAGGAGATCAGAGGAATGGAAGCGCGGCTCGCTGCCAAAGAGCAAGAGATCAAATTGGTGGGTGCCGAGCGCGACAAGCTGGACGCTCTCTTCGAGAAAAAGATCGTGGAATACACCCGCGTCTACTCCGCGCACCGTGATTGGGCGCGAATACTCGGAGAGCGGGGCGAAATATCGGCCGGCATTGCCCGCGCCAAGGTCCGCGCCACCGAAATCAGGGTCCAGATCATTGCCATAGACCAGAACGCCAGCACCGAGGCGCAGCGCGACCTCCGGACAGTGGACGCCCGCATTTCCGAATTGAACGAACGCAAACTGGCTATTGAGGACCGTCTTTCCCGCACTGAAATACGGGCTCCTGTTTCGGGCTACGTCAACGAACTGTTTGTTCATACGGTGGGCGGCGTCATTACGCCTGCAGCGAAGATTGCCACGATCGTTCCCCAAAACGCAGAACTCAAGTTCGAGATCAAGATCTCACCCGCCGACATCGACCAGGTAAGGGAAGGGCAGCCCGCCCGAATTCGTCTCACCGCCTTTAACCGCACCACGACACCCGAGATGAAGGGCAAGGTCACTCTGGTTTCGCCAGCCTCGGCGCGTGATCCCACCAACGGCCAGGAGCACTACATTGCATACGTCAATCTGCTCCCGACCGAGGAAACCGTCGTTCAACTGAGTGGAATGAAACTGGTACCGGGAATGCCGGCAGAGGTGTTTGTTTCGACCCAGGAAAGAACGGTCGCCTCCTATCTGTCGAAACCCTTCACCGATCAGATGAATCGCGCCTTCCGCGAGCGCTGAGAGCATTGACCAGTAGCGAGAGGGCGCTAGCCATGCCCGGCTTAAATGGAGGAAGACCCTCAGCGATCACAGTCTATCCGCATTTCGTCCAGCTGAATGTGCCCGAACGAGGCTTTGGTAGCGAACTCGATGCGATGGTCCAGTTCTGTCTCGAGCACGGCGAAGAGTTTCGCATTGGGTGTTTCCGAGAAATCGACCGGCGAGACTGCATTCTCTTCCGCTTCCGAGATCCGAAGAATGCGGCCGAGTTCGCAAGGCGCTTTGGAGGAGAGATCTTTGCAGTCCCGTCGGATGATGATCTTTTCTTTCCATGAGCAATGTGCAGGTCTGACCCCCGAGAATACCTACACGGTCATTGGTCCCTCTTGAGTCAGCCTTTGCCTCGGGGCTTGTGCTGAATCAACTGCGGGACCTGAAATACAAATTCGTCTCGTGCCCGTCGAGCCGAACTTGCTTGCGTTCGATCAAGCCCTCCCGAGCCATCAGCCTCAAATTGTGTTTAATACTCGCCGGCGACCACATCTTCAGTTGCTTCCAAAGCAACAGGCCAGATACCGCGTTTTCTTCGCCAATAGGAATGAGTTTGGCCAGTTCGTCAGAAATAGACATGCGACAAAGCTCGATAAGCAAATGATAAACTCGGGCGAACAAATGCCCCTTTGATAATTACTTCAGTCCAATTCGGACGCGGATCGACCCAGTTAACCGAGCCGCACCGCGTGCACTTCAAATGCGCAAGGACATCGTACCAATCCCAGTCCGGGAGTCTATCCAGCGGCACTGCAGCATGGTGCCAGCAGCGGGGGCGGGAATCTCGATCAGGCGATTCCACGCAAACCCGCAGTCGATGGTGAGGTGGACGACTCCGACCGCGAGCCGGAAGATACCGGCATCGGCGATCACGACGGGTTGCTTGAGCAGATCGGAACGCAGGATCGGCGGCATGGGGCTATGGCATGAAGAGCAGCCGTGGCTCCAACGGGAAGCCGTTCAGATCGCCGCCCAACCGCTCGGGGAAGCAACTCTGGCCAGATTAGTTTACTCCCGTGTGGGGTGAAGAAGCACGGAGTAATCCATGACCACTCTGCAAGCGGTCGCATTAGGCGCTATGCTCGCGTGGACTCCATCGCTTATTATCCTGGCGGTTTCGCTATGGGATGTTCCTGAGCTTGAGGGGATGGAATAGCCCTGAGCCACTATTGGATCGCGCGAGCGCACTGGCCAGTCGCTCCTTAACTTCCCGGGATTAGGATCACCAGCAATCGCAGATCGCCGCTAAGGTCCAGCGGGAGTAATCGCGTAGGAAGCCCGCCGACTCAACCCGGCGGGCTTCTTTTTCTATCGCGGTCTCAAAAGGACGCCGCCGGTTCGAAACACATGCCCGGCGAGGCAATGTGCAGTCGGACGATTGTGAATTTTTGCTGACTGTGCGGCCTCGGCCACACCAGCCCAATGGCGCAATCATGGGTGGCGATTATCAGGTTAAATCCTGTTTGTATCGAGCCCTGGAAACGTGGTGCTGATCTCGCGCGCCCATCGCAGCTGACGCCGCCGGCGATAACCATGCAGTTTCAATGGGTGCGTGGACTCGGCGATCGACGCAAATGTGGCTTGTGGTATTTGCGGGCGCAAAGGTTGGCGTAGTTGTGACAATTCACTGCCATGTCGGGGCAGGCACGACGAACAGACGTCGCTTGCACAGCAAGCGGAGCGCGCGCTTTAGGATCGAGCAACGCATTCATTATGCAATTTTAGCGCTTGCTGCATTGTTGCAATTCATAATCTCGCCAGATTGGGATACCAGTTGTTTATCGACAAGAACCAGTTATTTGGCGACAAAAGAGGCCAACTTGGGAAGGCCGTAGTCTCTGGCTGTTCAACTGTCATTCGGTGGGTCGGCTGTTTGTCAGGGGAGAAGTCATGTGGTCGCGCAGCCTGTTGGTCCAGAATCTGTTGGTCCCGAAAAAGGCCAAGCCGCAAGACAACGATGCCGACCGTGCGAATGCGGTCGCCGAACGGCCAGTCTCCTCTGAGATGCAGATTGTGCCACCGCAGAGCGGCAACTTTGAGCGCGCGCTCGTCAATGCTGCCCTCTCCGGTGACGCTGGGGCGGCGAGCAGATTTCTCGAACACGTCTCGACGACTCTGTGGTCGATCGTCGTGAAGCTGGTAGGCGAAGGAGCGGACGCGGAGGCTGCGTTCCTTCACATCGTCGCATCACTGAAGGCTGACGATTATGCCCGGCTGCGGGGGTTCGACGGGCGCGCCCGGCTTGCGACGTATTTGTCGCTTGTCGCCCGTGATGTTCTCGCCGACGAGCTGGCGGGACAATTCAGTAAAGCGCCGCACGAGGCGTGGGAGAGATTCTCGCGTTACTTCGAGACCGACATTCGCAGCCGGATCGCCAGACAATTGCCGCGCAACCTTGGTCGAGCTGGACGCGAGGATACGTATCAAGAAGTATGCCTCAAGCTGATCGAGAATGATTTCCGTCGTATCCGCTTATACGGAGGCCGCGGCAGCTTCACTGGCTTTATTCTGACCGTGGTCGATCGCATCTTGATCGATCTCGTGCGGCGTGAGGCGCCTCGACGGCGTATGCCGGTGGCGATTTCTCGTTCGACGCCGCTCGACCAGGCGATTTATGCAGCCGTGGTGTGGGAGGGTTGTCCGCTGGACACCAATCGCCTCGTTGCTGCACTGCGCGGCAGGCTGGCGCAAGATCCGACAGCTGCTGACGTCACCGAGTCGGTCGCACGTGTTGCCGGCATGGCGAGGCTGGAACGCACGCCCCCCGCCAACGAGGCCGTCTCGCTCGACGTGCTGCTTGGCGAGGGTGGAGGTATTTCGATCGCGGATTCGTCGCCGACGCCCGAGGACCGTTTGCTGCTCTTTGAGGAGGAAAAGCACCGCGCAGCTCTCGTCGCTGCCATCAATACGGCTGCGGAAAAGCTTCCCGCCGATGAACGGTTGTACCTTCAGATTGTATTTTCGGCCACTGAGTCGTTGCCAGCACGTGACATCGCGAGGCTGATGGGTTGCGCGGTCGAGGAAGTCTATCGTTTGAAGCAGCGAACCCAGAAATGGTTGAAAGAAATTACGGTGCAATTGGAAAAGAATTCCGATATGTCCGTCTGAACATGGGTATTGGATTTCTGCCCGATGATCGAACGCCCTAGTCAGGAACCGGCGCCTGTGCTCGCCGAGGACGATGACCGCTCCGACCGGCTACAAACCTATGAGTTGCTTCGCGCGCAACTGTCGCGGACCATTTCCGAGGGTTTGGAGCAGGGTTCCCTTGCAGCAGGTCAATGGGGCGAGATCGACAACGCTCAGATCGCTGCGTTTCTCGACTGTTCCCTGCCGCGCGCAGAGTGGGAAGCTGTCGCCGCGAGACTTGCGAACGACCCGGTGGCCCGCGCGGAGTTGACTTCCGCGGCGGCATTGCTGGACGAAATCCACGCAGAACCTGCGACGGCCCCAGCGGGTTTGGTGGTGCGGGCGGCTGGCGTTCTTGCTGCGTCGGAACAGAGCCGACCGCAGGTTTCAGCAATGGGGGGCAGTCCAGTTGCTCGGTACCGGCGTTCGATTGCGTGGTCCGGCTTCGCTCTCGCCGTCCTGGCTGTGATCGCGATCCCGACCGTTGTGAAGATGGTTGGGGACGGCGCAGGCATCGAGGTCAAGCAGGACGACGCAGGTGATGCGATCGGCCGCGGAATCGTGGCGACCCCGTCCAGTCCAACGACGAAGAAAGATGCTCACTCGTGCAGTGACGCGAACGAACAAGCCAGGAAATCGACACCCGACAACATGGGAAGCAATCGCGGTACTGGACCGGGGGCGACCGCGGAGGTGGCCGAACATCCAGGCAAGGCGGCGCCCACCGATGACAACGATCCATGCGGCCCAAGGCCGGCAGGGGGGCGTAAGCATGAGCGCCCCGCCTCCGCAGGACAGAACTGACCTAAACTCGACGCTTAAGTCGTCCGGGTCACATCTCGGTTGCGGGAGGTGCGTTGTGTTCTGTCACGAGGACGGGCCTAACCAGACATCGCGATGGCTGGCGACAGACCAAAAGTGAGAGCCTGTCCGTCTGCTCCAATGTTGCCATCCAAACTCTCACGCTGCAAAGGAGCAAGAGATAATGCGTTATACAACGACGAAGGCTGCGATCGGATCACGCTTGAGCATGGGCAGAGCGTTACTTCTCCTGCATTTGGCGGCTACCGCTTTGTTCGCGATTGCCGTAGCCGGGCCTGCACGTGCGCAGAGCACCGGTATCGTCGCTTGCGACGACTTTCTGAAGAAATATGATAGTTGCGTTACGTCGAAGCTTCCGGAGGCGCAGCGTGCGACCTACAAGGCGCAGCTCGACCAGACGCGCAAGGTGTGGCTTGATATGGCCAAGGATCCATCAGCGAAGTCAACCATGGAAGGGACGTGTAAGCAGACGATGGACGCGATCAAGGCCTCGCTGCAAAGCTTGGGCTGCTCGTTCTGATGTAGCCGCGCGGGCAGGAAGGCTGGGGTGCTCATCTGCGCCCCAGCCTTCTGAGTACGGCGCGTCCAGGCGAAGAACCTGGAGTCCACCCCGCCAGAGCGTGATCTAGAGAAACATGCCCTCAGGCCGATGGTGGAACAGCGGTTTTCCCTTGAGCCTAACAAAGGCGACGCGTTTTGCGCGGAGATCATGCTCAAGCAATGAGCCAGAGCATGATCTGGTTTTCCGAAAGGATCATGCTCAAACAATACAGCGCCGATGACGATTTTTCCTGAACTCATCGCGCTCTGGGTTCAAGATGAGACTGCTGCTTGTCGTGGGGGTCTCGAAAGCGATGTAACTATCTCGCCTATCGCGATTTAATCTCCCGGCAGCGAGCCTCGCGCAGTCCCGTTAAAGCGTCGCGCCGCAGCAGTGTCGGGCAGGCATTGCCAAGGTAGTAGCTGCCGCCAGTCTCGCGCGCGACCTGGGCCACTACCGCAGGGCCGAGTGTGCTCCAGCAGGCTTCGGTGAGCGCCTTCGACGCCTTGGCTTCATCCCAGTCGGGAGGCCGGCTGAGTGCGGCAATGACGGCGTCCGTGAGATCTGGATCGGTACAGACTGCCGCATTCGTTTCGGGCGGCGCCTCGATCGCGATGGCGAAAAATGGCGCAGCGGCCGAGCGGTTGAGCTTGCGTCCGACGAGACGGGCGGCGTCACGCGCGAGTTCGGCGCGCGCCGTACCGACGCTCTTGGGCGTTGTGCGCACGAAGCTCTCCAGTCCGCGGCGGCAATCGGCGATGACTGTCCCGTAAGCCTGCTCAAGGCAGTCGCCGAACGCGGACAGGCCGATCGACGCGCGCAGGGCCAGGAATTTCGAGTTGTCGTTCAGGATCGGAAAGGTCGTGGCATAGCGCTCGAGTGCCGCAAGCCGATCGCCAAACGGATGCGGCGACGTTGCAAGTGGAGTTAATTCGCCGATCGCGGCTTGTTCGGCCAACGAAGCCCAGTGTGCGTCGCGCGCCGTCGGCCTCACCGTTGCCAGGTGGCCGCGCAGCTCGCTCCAGCTCTTCGCGGCCGCCAGCGCGTCGAGCTCGGCGATCACAGGATCGGTCGAAGCAGCCGGCACGGCCTCGGCGGCGCGCTTGTCGACGTCGGAGAGCAGGGCCGCGGTTTGTGGTGGCGGCGGGTCGGCGGGCGTGGTGCGTCCGCTTGAGTTGAGCACGATCTCGCCGACGACCTGGTCGTAGTAGGCCGGCGTTTGCTCGAGGCCGACGCTCGCCGCCAACTGCCGAACCTCGATTTGCAAGCGCTTGGCAATTTGCACCAGCGTCAGGTCAGGCTCCGCCAGCCGGCGGACGAGGTTTCGCGTGAACACGGAGTTCGAAGCGCGCTCGGTGCTGGACAGCCGGTCGAGCGCGGTCTGCTTGGCGCCAGCGGAGAACATGATGAATACGCCCTCGGCAGGCGTCATTGCGGCGAGCCCGCCGCGGCCCTTGAGCCCGCGCCCGCCCGGCCGTTCGAACGGATTGTTACGGCAGGCGTCGAGCATGAGCACCGCGGTGCGGGCGCCGCGCGCCTGCAGCCGGTCGATGATCCGGTCGGCTGGAAACGCGGAATCGCGGATCAGCTCTTCCTGTCCTTCGCGGACCTCCGGGATGTCTGTCGGCAACAGGTAGTTCTGGCCGCGGATCTCGAAGCCGTGTCCAGCGAAGAAGAACAGCGCGATGTCGCCCGGCTCGATCATTTTGTCGAAAGCGAGCATGGCCTCGCTCATGGCACGGCGCGGCTGGTTCTCGACGACCATCACCGAGAAGCCGAGCCGGCGCAGGGCGGTGCCGACCGCGCGCGCGTCGTTGACGGCGGTCTGCAGCCGTGGAACGTTCTCATAGGCGTTATTGCCGACCAGCAGGGCGACGCGCTTCTCCGCGCGTGCGGTCGTGGCGAAGCCTATCGCGACACTCAGCGCGAGGATCGCGAGGCACGAGTTTGTTTTCAACATGGATGCTCTCGTCGATGCTCTAGCGGGCTCATGGAGCGGCTGTCTCATCCGGTCGGCCAAAACTGTTCGGCGGTTGAGCGCCATTATCCGTCAACTCATTGTTTGTCAGCTCTGTGGCCGGATGATGTGCATGCTGTGGGTCGGCAGGCTGGCTGCGAACTTCATCATGGGCGCGCAGCCGACGATGAGCGGGCCAGCAAGTAATGAAAATAGTCCAGATTGCTGATGATCACGCTGATGACGATCCAGACGCCCCAGCAGTAGGCAAAGATGAGTTTTCAGCAACCTGCTGGGGCGCGATGAGTTCGAGATGAATCGTCATCGCGCTTCAGCTTGTCGTTGAGCATGTTCTTTTCGGAAAATCGATGCCCCCCGATCGGATCGTGACCCGAGGGCATGATCTTTCGGATCATGCTCTAGGCGATACGATAGAGAAACGTGGCGACGATCGTCCATAGGCCGAGAACAATCGCGGCATAACCGAGCACGGTCTGATAGGGGACAATGGCAGCGCGAATCTGCTCGCCGCGTTGCGCCGCTTGAGCGCTGTGGCTGAAAATGAACTTCGTCAGCAACGCATATCCGAGCAGCAGGCCGAGCGATGCAATTAGCACGCCGGTCGCGAGGTAGGTCAGCCACCAAACCGGCACGTAGCCGAACCAGTTCAGGTTGATGATCGCATTGATGATGGTCCAGGCGCCCCACAGGCAGGTTATGAATCCGAACCATCCCTGGTAAGGTACCATCAGTTCGATATACGCCTTCGCGTCCGGACGCCTCGCAACGATGCTCGAAGCGGCCGCCAGGGCCCCGAGCGCGAGCAAAATCAGCCCAGTTATAAGACCCGACATTGGATTCCTCTCTTTCTTGACAACAGTGCACCATATTGCGGTGACATTTCGAGACGGCCCGAGGCCGTCGCCACCACATCAAGATAGAGAGACGGACCGGTGAGCATTTTTCTCCGCGCCGGCTGATGTAAATTCGCGCCCCAGGTAAAGATCCAGCTACAGGAGATCACCGATCGCAGACTTGAGGCGCGCCGAGGACGGCCGGCCTGTGATCGCTTCCCTGGCTTCGACCTCTACGATCAGGGTGTCGTCCGCCAGCCTGACGTCGACCCGGTCGGCGTCGCGGATGACGACGCGTCGCAGTTTCGCCGCGATGATCTCGCGCGCGATCGGTGAGGTAAGCATCTCAGCCAGGGTTGCTCCGGTGACGGCGATTGCATCCGCCATCGCGGACCATGCAGCGGCGTCAGTGGAAAGGCGCGGCGCGTCGAGCGAGATCGCGAGCGCCGGGGCGCCCGTGCGCCTGAGCCTGCGCCCGAGAGACTCAGCCTCGGTCTCGGCCTGCTCTTTCGTTGCCTTCTTGACGACGAGTGGCTCGGCTTCCTGGTCACGATACGCGTCAGCCGAACCGCCCGACAATTTGTCGCTGAATACCAGGATGCGACCCGTTTCGTAGATCCGAAGAACCGAGACGCCGTCGTCGCGCTTGAGCGTCATCGAATTGTATGCGGCCTGCTCGGCGGTCAGGGCCAGGATTTCGTCGGAGCCGTCGAAGCGCAGCTTGATCGGCGTTCCCAGGCGGTCGATCACAAAGCCGATCAATCCGCTGCCGGTGCTGTAATGCCCGATGCGAAGCCGCGGGTCGCTTTCCGCGGCGAGGGCGCCATGGCCGATGATCAAGGTGAGGGCGGCGCCGACGGCGATCATTCGGAAACGTCCGGACATGGTAGGCCTCACAGCATCACGATAATCCGCGGGATGCGGTATCGCTGATGAGCGCAGGGAGAAGTGAGAAGCAAATGCGGAGTTTTTGCGGCCGACACCCATGTTGAACGCGGCGCATTCATTATTCAGAATGTTTCAATCAAGATGCACCGCTCGGTGCTGCGATGACGCGGGAAAATCACCGCCACTGTCCGTCTATCCCTAAGTCCGCCGCAGTGGCCGGACGCCGTGCCCGCAGGGGATGCGCGCATGAACATCTAAATTGGAGTTATCCGCTATGAATATCCGTGCCGGTGTCGCCGTCGTCGCGCTCTCGATCTTCTCCTCGGTCGCGCTTGCGCAATCGCTCAAGGACAAGGAGTATTTCGCGGACCAAGAAAAGTATCTCGCGGGAGAAGTTACCACCACCAATGAGCGGTGCGGCAACAGTCTCACGGCAAAGTTTGACTGGTTGAAGCCGCCGGCGCCGGAAGAGCGGAAGACCTACAGCGCCTACGGTTACTGCGGCGTAGCTCTCGAGGCGATGCGGCGCGTCTGTGACTCCCAGGCCGGCAAGGAAGCCGTCAAACAGAAGATCAAAAGCCTGACTTGCAGTTTTGGACCGCAGCGCACGGTTGTGCTCAAGGATGGCACGATCGACTACGAGGTCAATTTCAATTCGAGCAACGACGTCGACTACGTGTTCGAATATTTGCAGAACAATTTGTGAGCATCCTGGAGTGGTTCGGGGCCTGGCTCGGCCCCGCTGCGGGCAACTCCCTCCCGTGCCGCCCATGACGACTAACCGGCTCGGTAGAGCGATATGTCAAGATTTGTGCTGATCGGTTGCCCCGGTTCGGCTCGTGATCTAACAGAGTCGAGCAGCAAGGGAGGAACGCTTAGATGGTAGTCGCCATTCCGACAAAGAGAAACTCCATAGTGATCTCAATCGCCCAAAAAGCTGCGAAATGTCGGAGCAGCTCTTGAAAACATTGCGAAATTCCGGAGACTTCCAAGCTGAATACGAGTTCGATTCGCTTCACCCATTCCATTTCATTTCGTGCCGTGAAGGAGCAGATGCCAGGCATGGCGTCAGCCGGGAGCGAGCGACCCTTGCTTGAAGAGGCAGACAGGCGGCAGGTCTGATGCGGATCATCTACTTCTGTTTGGGTTGGGTGATGGTCGCGCTCGGTGTGATCGGCTTGGTGATGCCGCTGATGCCGGGAGTGGTTTTCCTGATCGCGGCAGTGGCGTGTTTCGCGCGGTCCTCGCCCCGGCTGGAGGCATGGCTGCTCGATCATCCGACATTTGGCAAACCGCTGCGGGATTGGCGCGCCGCCCGGGCTATCCCGCGTTCGGCCAAGGCCATGGCTTGCGCGGGGATGGCGATCGGGTTCGTCGTATTCTGGTATAGCGTCAATCCGTCAATGCCGCTTGCTGTGGGTGTGGCGGTGCTGTTCCTGGCCTGTGCTGCCTACGTCGTATCGCGTCCGGCGATCGTCGATCAGGATACCTCCATCTAGTGCTGCAGATGCCTTTCGGCCGCGAGCTACGGCTCGGCAAGCCAAACAGCCCGACTCTTATGAGTCTTGCGAAGTAACGCGTCTCGAACGATGCTTACAAGCTCCGCTGGTCACATCAAGGGATCGTCATGCCCGTCGACGTCAAAACAGCCACCGATCGTCTCATGCGCTTCCTCGCTGTCGAGGGAGTGACCGGAAAGGAGGCAGCGATAGGACGCGAGATCAGCGCGGCGCTGCAGGAAAGTGGCGTGCCGGCGACCGCGATCCGCCTCGACGACGCCAACACACGCATTCCCGTGCCGACAGAGACCGGCAATCTCATTGTCGATCTGCCCGGCCGAGGCGCAATGCACAATCAGCCGCGGATCATGTTCATGACCCACATGGACACCGTGCCGCTGTGCGCCGGAGCGAAGCCGAAGCTAACGGGGCGCAAGATCGTCAATGAGGCGAAGACCGCGCTCGGCGGCGACAACCGCGCCGGCTGTGGCGTTCTTGTCACGCTGGCGGCCGAGCTTGCGAAACAGAAGCTCGATCATCCGCCGATCACGCTTCTGTTCTGCGTGCGCGAGGAGAGCGGGCTTTGGGGGGCGCGACACGTCAGGACCGCCGACCTCGGCTCGCCTGCCATGGCCTTCAACTACGACGGCGGCTCTGCCTCCAATGTCACGATCGGCGCCGTTGGCGCGGATCGCTGGCAGGTCGAGATTTTCGGCCGTGCCTCGCACGCGGGTGTCGCACCCGAGCGCGGGATCAGTTCGACCATGATCCTGGCGCTGGCGCTCGCCGATGTGAAGGCTGGTGGCTGGTTCGGCAAGGTGGTGAAGCGCAAGCGGCAGGGTACGAGCAATGTCGGCCCGGTCACCGGCGGCGACGGCCGGCCGGCCGGGGACGCCACCAATGTTGTCACCGACTATGTGCACGTGCGCGGCGAAAGCCGCAGCCACGACAGCAAGTTCTTCAAGGAGATTACGAAGGCCTACAAGACGGCGTTCGAGAAGGCCGCAAAGCGCGTGAAGAACAGCGGTGGCAAGTCGGGCCGCGTCAAGTTCAAGGCCGAGACCGACTATTATCCGTTCCGCATGAAGGAGAGCCTGCCCGTGGTCAAACGCGCGGTCGCGGCAGTGTCCGGCATCGGCGCAACACCGAACATCCGCTCCGCGAGTGGCGGGTTAGATGCAAACTGGATGGTCCGCCACGGCGTTCCGACGGTGACCTTCGGCGCGGGGCAGAACGAGCCGCACACGATCGACGAATGGATCAATCTCGACGAGTACGACCGGGCCTGTGCTCTCGCAGTCCAACTCGCGACGATGCGATGAGCATCGTGGTTCAGCTCCCGACCCATCGAGAGCGCCGCAACAGGCTGCCTGGTGCTTAGGGCGGCAGCAAATGGCATGACAATGGCATGACAACCCCGGCGAGAGCGCGAATCGCTCGTTAAAATCGTCAGCAAGTGCCACCTCGTGACGAGGTCACAAAAGCCAAAAATGGCAACAATTACGATTGTAGCCGACACCACTTTTTCGATATCCTTATCCCGCTCATCTACCGTCTCTTGCAGACGAACGTCGGATAGGTTTCCGCATTGGAGGACCGTCATGACCAATACTTCAGACACGATGAGAGATCCCCAGGTCGGCTCGGATACGGCGCCGCTACGCGCCAAGTGGGGCTGGATCGTTGCACTCGGCGTCGTCTATCTCGTCGCCGGATTCATCGCGCTTGGCAGCGTTGCGATGGCCACTGTCGCGAGCGTCCTCGTCGTCGGCGTGATGATGATCATCGCCGGCGTCGCCGAAGTAATCAGCGCCTTCCAGATCAAGACCTGGGGCAAGTTCCTGCTCTGGGTCCTGCTCGGTGTGCTCTATGTCATTGCCGGCTTCGTCACGTTCCAGAATCCGCTGCTCGCGGCCGTGCTGCTGACCCTCATTCTCGGCGCATCGCTGGTGGCCTCGGGCATCATGCGGATCTTCCTGGCCTTCAGCATGAAGCGGGAAACGCCGTGGATCTGGGTGGCGCTATCAGGCGTGATCACGCTGCTGCTCGGCGTGTTGATCCTTGTGCGCTGGCCGGTCTCGAGCCTCTATATCCTCGGCCTGTTCCTCGGCATCGATCTCATCATGGCCGGCGCAGGCTGGATCGGAGTAGGCCTCGGCTTGCGCCGCGCTCGCTGAGGTATGCTTGGCGGACTGCGCGCGGCGCAGTCTCTCGATCGACGAAAAGGAGGCGCCCATGCGCTGGATCTACCTCGCCGTCATCATTCTGTTCGCCGCCGCGACGGTCATCTTCGCAGTGCAGAACTTCGAGATCGTCACCATGACCTTTCTCGGCTTCAATGCCCGTGTGCCGCTCGCACTGCTGGTCGCTATCGCCTACCTCCTTGGCGCGGCGACGGGCGGCAGCCTGTATGCGCTGCTGCGTCGATCCTACGAAGGATCGAGACGAAGCATTGTGGGCTCGCACTGACCTAAGGCGTCGTTTCATCTCCGGCCGAGGAGGATGAAGATGGAAAAAACCGCGCGCGAACCGGTCCTGGTGGATCTCGCCTTGCAAGGCGGCGGCTCTCACGGCGCGTTCACCTGGGGCGTGCTCGATCGGCTGATCGAGGAGCCGTGGCTGCGGATCGAGGCGATCTCCGGCACGTCGGCGGGCGCGATGAACGCGGCCCTGGTGGCGGACGGATGGACGCAAGGCGGGGCCGAAGGCGCGCGGGCGGCGCTCGATACCTATTGGCGGCGGGTGTCTCAGGCTGCGGCGTTCAGCCCGCTGCAGCGTTCGCCGCTTGACCGCCTGATGGGCCGCTGGACCCTCGACACCTCGCCTGCCTATGTCGCCATGGACCTGATGGCCCGCGTGGTTTCGCCCTATGATCTCAACCCGCTCGGCCTCAACCCGCTGCGTTCCGTCCTCGACGAGTGCATCGATTTCGACCGGCTGGCCCGCGCACCGATCAAGCTGTTCGTCACCGCGACCAATGTGCGGACCGGCCGCGGCCACATCTTCCGCAACAAGGAGATCACTGCCGACGTCCTGCTTGCCTCGGCCTGCCTGCCGACCATGTTCCATGCGGTCGAGATCGACGGCGAATCTTATTGGGATGGCGGCTATGCCGGCAATCCGACGCTGACGCCGCTGATTCGCGAAAGCGACGCGTGTGACACCATTCTGGTGCAGATCAATCCACGCGAGCGGCCGGAGCCACCGCGCACGGCCAACGAGATCCTGAACAGGCTCAACGAGATTTCCTTCAACTCGCCGCTGATGAAGGAATTACGCATGATGGCGCTGCTGCGCCAGGTCGCGGACCCCGGACACGGCGAGGGCGCGCGCTGGGCCGGAATGCGCACGCACCGGATCATGACCGACGCGCTCGCGGACTTCGGTGCGTCGTCGAAGATGAACGCCGAGTGGGCGTTCGTCTCGCTGCTGAAAGAAGAGGGCCGCAAGAGCGCCGATGCATTCCTTACCGTCCACGGCGAGGATATCGGCAAGCAATCCACGACCGATCTCGACGCGCTGCTGGCGGAATGCTGAGTCATGACGGTATCAGGGCTTCTCGGCATCCTGATCGGGCTCGGCCTTTTGATCGCGTTCGCCTTCCGGGGCTGGAGCGTGCTGCTGCTGGCGCCGCTGGCGGCCCTGGTCGCAGCGCTGTTCTCCCGCGAACCGCTGCTCGCCCACTGGACCCAGACCTTCATGACCAGTGCGGCAGGTTTCCTGGCGCAGTTCTTTCCGCTGTTTCTGCTTGGCGCGCTGTTCGGCAAGCTGATGGAGGACAGCGGATCGGTCGCCGCGATCGCGAACTTCATGACCGGGCGGCTCGGCCCGCAGCGGGCGGTGCTGGCGGTCGTGCTCGCCGGCGCGCTCGTCACCTATGGCGGCGTCAGCCTGTTCGTCGCCTTCTTCGTGCTGGCGCCGATGGCGCAGGAGCTGTTTCGTGTGGCGGGCATCCCGCGGCGCCTGATGCCGGCGGCCATCGTGCTCGGCACCTCAACCTTCACCATGTCGGCATTGCCGGGCACGCCGTCGATCCAGAACGCAATTCCGATGCCGTTCTTCGGCACCACGCCCTTTGCCGCGCCCGGCCTTGGTATCCTGGCATCGCTGATCATGCTCGGCTTCGGGCTATGGTGGCTCAATCGCCAGGAGGCGATCGCAAGCGGGAACGGCGAAGGCTTCGGCGACGGCGCGCCGATGCCGCCCGACCGTCTTGCCACCGACGAAAAGCTGCGCGAACGCGCCACCACCGCGCGCGAATTCGATCCGGCGGAGATCGTGCACGGCGAGGCGACCGACGTGCCGCCTCCGGCCATGCTCGCCGCGCTGCCCCTGATCATGGTGATTATCGTCAATCTGGCGATGTCGTTGTTCATCCTGCCGGCACTCGACACCCGCTTTCTCGCCGAACCCCGCTGGGGCGGGACCTCGCTCGCCGCCGTCGGCGGCGTGTGGGCCGTGATCACGGCACTTGCTTGCGCGATTCTGACCGTGCTCGCGGTCAGCCATCGGCGACTGCCGGCGCTGCGCGCGACCATGGACGCCGGCGCCAACGCCTCGGTATTGCCGGCGCTGAGCGTGGCGAGCCTGGTCGGTTTTGGCGCCGTGGTGGCGGCGATGCCCGCCTTCACGGTGGTGCGCGACGCCGTGCTCGGCATCGGTGGCGGACCGCTGGTGTCGCTGGCAGTCGCCACCAATGTGCTCGCAGCCCTGACCGGCTCGGCGTCGGGCGGGTTGACCATCGCGCTCGACGCGCTCGGGGCGACCTACATGACGCGCGCGGCGGAGATAGGGCTCGATCCCGCGCTGCTGCATCGCGTCGCGGTGATCGGTTCGGGCACGCTCGACAGCCTGCCGCACAATGGCGCGGTGGTCACATTGCTCGCCGTCTGCGGATCGACGCACCGGGACAGCTATCGCGACATCGTTATGGTCGGCATCGTCGGCGCTCTTGTGGCACTTGCCGCCGTCATTGCGCTCGGCTCGGTGGTGGGGTCGTTCTGAGCCATCGGCATGGGCCCGAGCTTCAACGGATGGGTGATCACTGCGCGCAGATACTTGAAGCCACCCCGGCGAAACCTCGCCGGATCGCAATCTCCATTCCGACAAAGAGAAATTCCGTAGTGATCTCAATCGCCCAAAGGCTCCGAAATGTCGGAACGGCTCCTGAAAACATTGCGGAAATCCCGAGCCTTCCAAGCTGAATACGAGGGGTCGATTCCCTTCACCCGCTCCATTTTTTTCGGCCACGGTTTTTGCTCGCCGCCGGAACGCCAAAAACAAAGTTCGCGCTACAATATCCTTGATGGCCGGCCGCCGGAGGCTTGCTTCGGGACTTGCAACGAAAGCGAGTGCGTCATACCGTAGACAATTATTGAGAGAGGGATTTTAGGGGGAGATTTTTATGCCCGATGATTGGCAACAGCGCATTCATCCGAAGCTGCGTATGGCTCTCAACGGCGATCCCGACGTGAATGCCTGTCGCGCAGAAACCATGGGTGCTTTGGTGGTGACATCGAGGCTGGCTCGCACCGCGTTGCCACTCCAGTCTGCGCAGGAGGCGACCGCTATCCCTGCGAAAATCAATGTGACGAAGAAGAAGCTCAACCGGCGTGCGCCGCGCAATGATGTCAAGGTCAATGTCTTCGTTCGAACCACCGAAGAGATGAAGCTGTCTGGAAAGAGGGGGCAAGAAGGTAATCTGTCTATCCTGCGAATACCGTTGGACGACGTCGTGACGCTTGCCAAGACGCCGGGTGTGGCCTTCGTCGAGCCGGCCGAAAACCTCAAGTTGCCCGGTGCGCTTCGTCTTGGCGCTGGCAGCACGGCTCCACCGGACCGCGCGAAGTTGATCGGCAAATCTCAGCTTCATGATGACGGCGCGAACGTGCTGATTGGGATCATCGACGTTGAAGGGTTTGACTGGAGACATCCCGACTTCGACGACGGCGCCGGCAATAGCCGGTTTCATTGCATCTGGGACCAGGGGGCGACCAAGGGACAGCGGTCGGCGCAGATGAGCTATGGCCGGGAAATCACCGCAGCCGCGATGAAGAAGGCGCTGAAGGACGCCCAAACGATCGGCGTCTCGCCCCATGACCTTGAGCCGCAGTCACAGATGTTGCCGGGCTCGCACGGCACCCACGTCGCCAGCATCGCGGCTGGCAATTCTGGCGTATGTCCGAAGGCGACCATCGCTGCAGTTCTCGTCGCAATGCCGGCCGGCAAGGTTGACAGGAGAACATCCTTTTACGACTCGACCCGCCTCGTTGACGCCGTTAATTATCTGTTAGACCTCGGGCGTCAGCTGAAGAAGCCCGTGGCCATCAATATAAGCCTGGGCACTAACGGCAACTCACATGATGGTTCGAGTGCGCTCGACCGCTGGCTTGATGCGCTGACTGCCGAGCCCGGGCGATGCATCTGCGTTGCCGCCGGCAATGCCGGTCAGGAGCGAGCCGAGAAGCCAGGTGACATCGGCTTTATTCTGGGCCGCATTCACACATCGGGCCGGATCGCAGCCAAAGGCCTTGACCATGACGTCGAATGGACCGTTGCGGGCGACACCGTCATTGACGTCTCAGAAAACGAACTGGAGTTCTGGTACGAGGCGCAGGATCGCATTGCGGTAAGTATCAAGCCGCCGAACGGCGAATGGATCGGTCCGATTGCGCCTGGTGAGTATCTTGAGAACTATCAGCTCCCTGGCCGAATGATGCTCAGCATCTACAACGAGCTTTATCATCCGGCCAACGGTAGCAACTATATCTCGCTCTATCTCACGCCGTTTATAGGTAAGGACGTTGTGGTGGGCATCGATGCGGGCACCTGGATCGTGCGCCTGCATGGTATCGACATTCGCGACGGGCGTTTCCATGGTTGGATCGAGCGCGACGACCCTTTGGATGTCGAGGAGGGGCGCTACTTCTGGCCGTCGTTCTTCTCGGCCCGTTCCAATGTCGACAGCTCGTCAGTAAGTTCACTCGCGTGTGGGCATCGCATCGTTTCCGTTGCGAACCTCGACGAGCTTAAACACCGAGTCAACATTTCGAGTAGCCAGGGACCCACCCGCGATGGCCGCTTGAAGCCAGACGTCGCCGCCCGCGGCACTGATATCGTTGCCGCAAACGGGTTTGGGCGCGAGGACGAACCTTGGATTTCCATGACTGGAACAAGCATGTCCAGCCCCTATGTCGCGGGCGTGGTCGGACTGATGCTCTCAGCGCAACCCAAGCTGACCGCCGCACAAATTAACGGAATCCTCAAGGCGACGGCCCGCCCGCTCCCGGGAAGCACCTTTGATTGGGTCAACGATTGTGGATTCGGCATTATCGCGCCGCAAGCGTGCGTCGAGCACGCCGCCAACGCCCAGACGCGTTCCGACGTGAAAGGACGCTTTCTATGAAGCTCACACTTCTGCCCTCGGATAAGGGCGACTGCCTGCTGTTAGAATCTCCTGACGGAACGACTATTCTCGTCGATGGTGGAATGAACGACTCGTATGTTAGTCATGTCCGTCCGTTTCTTGCAAAATGGAGCAAGAAGAGCGGCCGGCCTCTTGATCTCGTTTATCTGTCGCACATCGATCAGGATCACATTGCGGGCATTCTCCAACTCATGAACGACATCGCCGACTGGCGTGTTTATCATCACAAAGTGAAGAGCGGCGAACCATGGGACGAGCCGGATTTTCCGGAGCCGCCCAGTGTTGCGCGGTTGTGGCACAATTCGTTTCACGACCAGATTGGTAAGAATGCGGGCGCGATCGGCTCCATGCTCGCGGCGCGGGCCGCTCAACTGGCTAACAGCGCAGATACCAACCTTCAGCATCTCGGCGCGGCTTACCAGGCAATTGCCGCATCGATTCCGGAAGCCATCAAGCTTTCAAGCCGGGTTTCCGCCAAGCAGCTGAAAATCCCAGTCAATGGCGAATTTGATGCTCTCCTGGCGATGGTGCGGGATCCCCCGGATGCAATACAGCTGAACGGCCCAAACTCTCCGGTGATCAAACTACTTGGTCCGTTTGAGGAGAATCTGAAGGAGTTGCGCACCAAGTGGAACGAATGGCTCCGAAACGCCGACAACAAGAAGAACCTCGCACGCACGCGCGATTGGCGCGATGAGGAAGACGCGCGGCTCGACTTTTCCGCCTTGCTTGCCGAGAATATCGACGACCAGCTTGGTGACCGAGGAGAGGTCACCGAAGAAAATCTCGCCTCGCTGATGCTAATGATCGAGCACGACAGTAAGCGTCTGCTGCTGACTGGCGATGGGCACTACGACGAGATTCTGGAAGGCTTGCGCCACAATGGCGTCATTCAGGACGGAGGAGGTGTGCACGTTAACGTTCTCAAAGTCCAGCACCACGGCTCTGAACACAATACGAACCGCGACTTTGCTCGGCGCATCACCGCGGACCACTACGTGATTTGCGGCAATGGCCGACATGAGAACCCTGACCGGCGCGTTCTCCAAGTTCTGGCTGAGTCCCGAATGGGAGGCCAGGAGGTCGTGAGTCAGAATCCTGAAGCCTCGCGCCCGTGTCATTTCTGGTTCAATTGCAGCGTCAAATTTCTGGAACGTCAAATCGAGCAGCGCCGCAAGAATAAGCTCGGACTGACGGAATACACAAAGGCACTGAAGCATTTCAAAGAAGTCGAGAGCGATATGAAGGACTATGCGGCAAGATCTGACGCTCGGATCAAGCTCCATTTTCTGGACAGTAAGCCCCTCGAACTGAAGCTGGTGTGACTTGTGCCGCATCAAACGCAGCCGCACGAAAGCAGCCAGCCTTCTCGAGGCAGGCTGCGCACACGAACCCGCTTCGATTGCGCGATGAAAGTTAACGTCAATTTCGGGGCGCTTCTGAGGGCGAAATGCGCGCCTGGTAACCATGCCTTACGGAACGCCTGTAGTCGCCACAAAATCAATCGGATTCAGACACAATGTCGGCGAGTAGGCGAGTAGGGTTGAAACCCTGCCCGTTCGCATCACGCGTTCAAATAATTTTAAAAAAATCTGGGCTCACAGGGGGGACTGCAATGGCTACGATCGACGTCACTCGTCCGCGAATGGAGCAATTGTCCTGGTTTCGGACAGGAGACGCCATACTCCGGCTTTTCACCGCGCCTCGGCGCAGCGCTGCAGCGGCACTGATGCTGGCCGCGATGGCGGCGCCGGCTTTCGGGCAGGGCCAGGCGGCGGCTCCGGGCGCCAACGAGATCCGGATCGGCAATACCATGCCCTATACCGGTCCGGCTTCCGCCTATGGCGTGATCGGCAAGGTCATGGCGGCCTATTTCGACAAGGTCAATGCCGAGGGCGGCATCAGGGGCCGCAAGATCAATTTCATTTCCTATGACGACGCCTACAATCCGACCAAGACGATGGAGGCGACCCGCAAGCTCGTCGAGGAAGACAACGTGCTCTTTATCCTGGCGAGCCTCGGCACCAACACCAGCCAGGCGGTCCACCCTTATTTGAATTCGAAGAAGATTCCGCAGCTCTTCGTCGCCTCGGGCGCCTCGATGTGGGACCAGCCGCGCGAGTTTCCCTGGACCATGGGATTCCTGCCCAGCTACCAGACTGAAGCTCACATCTATTCGCACTATATCCTGGAGAACCATCCGCGCGGCAAGATCGCGGTGCTCTATCAGGACGACGGTTTCGGCAAGGACTACGTCAAGGGCCTGAAGGACGGCCTCGGCGGCAAGGTTCCGATCGTGGCCGAGGCGCCGTACAAGGTGACGGACACCAGCATCGACGCCCAGATCGCCAAGCTCAAGGCCTCGGGCGCCGACATCTTCATGCAATTCACCACGCCGAAATTCGCCACCATGGCGATCAAGCGAAATGCCGAAATTGGCTGGAAGCCGGTGCATTTCCTCGCCTCGGTGTCTGAATCGGTGTCATCGGTGATGGCGCCGGCGGGCCTGGAAAACGGCGAAGGCATCATGTCGGCCATGTACCGGCTGGAGGGCGAGGATGCGGCCAGCGCCGGTCCCGCGGCGTTCCGCGAATGGAGCGCCTTCATGGAGCGCTATGTCCCGAGCGTCAGCAAGTCGAACGGCCAGGCCGTCTACGGCTATCTGAACTCCAGGCTCATTATCGAAGTCCTGAAGAACTGCGGCGACGACTTCTCGCGCGAAAACATCCTGAAGCAGGCCCGCTCGATCAAGGGCCTGCAGATTCCCATGATGGTGCCGGGCATCCAGATCAATACCAGCGCGAGCGACCACGCGACGATCGAGCAGATGCGGATGATGCGCTTCACCAACGGCCACTGGAAGTTCTTTGGGCCGGTGCGAAGCGGCATCGATCCGGGCACCGTCAGCGACTCCTTCAAGACCATCTTCAAATACGGCACTGCCACCAAGCGCGATCTGGCGAACCAGCTCAACGCCAATACCGTGAGCCTGATGACCGGCTCGTTCGGCTCTACCTACGCCCAGGTCGGTGCCGATCTTGCCTCCGTGCTCGACAACGGCACTGCGCTGCGGATCCTGCCGGTGATGGGCCGCGGATCGGTGCAGGCGGTGGCGGATATTCTGCTGCTGAAGGGTGTCGATGCCGGCATCGTCCGCAAGGACACGCTGTCCTATCTCGACCGCAAGGACTTCGCCAAGGACATCCGCAACCAGTTTGTCTATGTCGCCAAGATGTTCAACGAGGAAATGCATGTCCTGGCGCCGAAGACGATCACCAGCATACGGGACCTCGACGGCAAGACCGTGGTGGTCGATTTGCCCGACAGCTCGACCTTCGTGACGGCGATCAATGTGTTCGACCGGCTCGGGATCCGGCCGCATCTGATCTATCAAGAGCCGCGGCTGGCGGTGGACATGCTGCGCAAGGGCGAGGTCGACGCGATCGTGGCGATCGAGGGCAAGCCGGTGCAATGGCTGAACCAGATCACCGACCGCAACCTGCACCTGGTGCCGGTCGACTACGCCAAGCCGCTCCACGAGGAGTATCTGCCGTCCAAGCTTTCGTCGGCGGATTACCCGAACCTGGTGGCGGATGGCGGCTCGGTGGAGACGATTGCGGCCGAGGCGGTGCTGGCGTCGTATAACTGGGCGCCGAACAGCGACCGCTACCGCCGCCTGTCGCTGTTGGTGGACACCATGTTCGACAAGGTCGCGCAGTTGCAGCGGCCGCCGTTCCATCCGAAGTGGAAGGAAATGGCGCCACGCGCGACGGTGTCGGGGTGGACCCGCTTCAAGGCCGCGCAGGAATGGCTCGACCGCAACATGCCGCTGCCGGCGGGCGCGGCCATGTCGTCAGCATCGGGCACGGCGCCGGTTGCCGCTGCACCGGCCGCCGCACTCGCCCCGCAGGATCCCCTGTATCGCGAGTTCCTGGAATGGCGCGCCGGCCGAGCCAAGGCCAGCACCAACAGGTGATCAGGCCAGCCGGTAACGCGGTTTGACGAACAGGGCGGCCCGCTTCGGCGGGCCGTCTTGCTTTCGGGGACTGAGGGGGCGCAGCACGTATCGTGCTTGCAACCATAAGACGAATCGGCATTCGCAGGCGCAACCGAGTTCCAATTTGGTAACAATAATGTCCAGCATTGTTGCAGCAGGACGTACTTTCGACTAACCGTGCTCCGCGAAACGACTGGCCTTGACACAAAATCAATCGGATTGAGACACAATGTCAGCGAGTAGGGCTGAAACGGTATCCGTCTCGCTTCTTCAAAAAATCGCACAGGTATATTGCTCGAGGGGGGCAGGCAGATGCTGGCTTTGATCGATACTCGTTGGGCGGCGGCGCAATTGTCCGGGTCTGTGGCCCGTGACGCGCTGCGCCGGCTTTTCACCGCGCCTCGGCGCAGCGCGGCAACAGCACTGGTGTTTGCCGCGATGGCGGGGCCGGCTTTCGGGCAGGGCATGGCGGCCCCGGGGGACAGGGAGATCCGGATCGGCAACACCGCGCCCTATACCGGTCCAGCTTCCGCCTACGGCGTTATCGCCAAGACCATCACGGCGTATCTGGACAAGACCAACGCTGAAGGCGGGATCAACGGCCGCAAGGTCAGTATGATCACCTATGACGACGCCTACGAACCCACCAAAACCATGGCGATGACCCGCAAGTTGGTCGAGGAAGACAATGTTCTCCTCACCTTGGGGACCATCGGCACCAACACGAACGCCGCGATCCAGCCTTATTTGAACTCAAAAAAGGTCCCGCAACTTTTTGCCTTGTCGGGTGCGGCGGCCTGGGACCAGCCGCGCGAGTTTCCCTGGACCATCGGCTTCTTGCCGACCTACACGGCTGAAGCGCAAATTTTTGCGCAGTACCTGCTGGAGAACCATCCCCGCAGCAGGATCGCCGTCCTCTATCAGGAGGACGGGATGGGCAAGGAATACCTGAAGGGCCTGAAGGACGGCCTGGGTGGCAAGATTGCGATCGTGGCCGAGGCGCCATACAAGGTGAACGACACTACCATCGACGCCCAGATCGCCAAGCTCAAGGCCTCCGGCGCCGACGTCCTCATCGAGTTCACCACGCCGAAATTCGCGGTCATGGCGATCAAGCGAACCGCCGAGCTCGGTTGGAGGCCGCTACAGTTCGCCGCCTCGATCTCTAATTCGTACTCGGCCGTGATTCAGCCGGCGGGCCCGCAAAATGCGGAGGGCCTGTTGTCGGCGGCGTACAGGCTGGAGGGCGAAGACGCGGCGGCGGCCGGCGAGGCGGTGTTCCGCGAATGGAGCGCCTTCATGCAGCGCTATCTCCCGAGCGTGAGTAAGACCAACGGTCAGGCCGTCCTCGGCTATCTGGTCGGCAAGTTGACCGTCGAGGTCCTGAAGAACTGCGGCGACGACCTGTCGCGCGAAAACATCATGAGGCAGGCCCGCTTGCTCAAGGGTATCCAGCTTCCCATGATGGTGCAGGGCATCCAGATCAACACCAGTCCGTCCGATCATGCGCCGATCGAGCAGATGCGGATGATGCGGTTCACCAACGGCCAATGGCAGCACTTCGGTCCGGTGCGAAGCGGCGTCGATGCCGGCGCCGTCAGCGAGTCCTTCAAGACCATCTTCAAATACGGCACTGCCACCAAGCGCGATCTGGCGAACCAGCTCAACGCCAATACCGTGAGCCTGATGACCGGCTCGTTCGGCTCTACCTACGCCCAGGTCGGCGCCGATCTTGCCTCCGTGCTCGACAACGGCACGGCGCTGCGGATTCTGCCGGTGATGGGCCGTGGATCGGTTCAGGCGGTATCGGATATCCTGCTGCTGCGGGGTGTCGATGCCGGCATCGTCCGCAAGGACACGCTGTCCTATCTCGACCGCAAGGATTTCGCCAAGGACATCCGCAATCAGTTCGTCTACGTCGCCAAGATGTTCAACGAGGAAATGCACGTCCTGGCGCCGAGGTCGATCACCAGCATGCGGGATCTCGACGGCAAGACCGTGGTGGTCGACTTGCCCGACAGCTCGACCTTCGTGACGGCGATCAACGTGTTCGACCGGCTCGGGATCCGGCCGCATCTGATCTATCAGGAGCCGCGGCTGGCGGTGGACATGCTGCGCAAGGGCGAGGTCGACGCGATCGTGGCGATCGAAGGCAAGCCGTTGCAGTGGCTGAACCAGATCAACGATCGCAATCTGCATCTGGTGCCGGTCGACTACGCCAAGCCGCTGCAGGAGGAATACCTGCCGTCCAAGCTTTCGTCGGCGGATTACCCGAACCTGGTGGCGGATGGCGGCTCGGTGGAGACGATTGCGGCCGAGGCGGTGCTGGCGTCGTATAACTGGGCGCCGAACAGCGACCGCTACCGCCGTCTGGCGCTTTTGGTAGACACCATGTTCGACAAGGTCGGGCAGTTGCAGCGGCCGCCGTTCCATCCGAAGTGGAAGGAAATGGCGCCACGCGCGACGGTGTCGGGGTGGACCCGCTTCAAGGCCGCGCAGGAATGGCTCGACCGCAACATGCCGCTGCCCGCGGGCACGGCCGCGGCATCAGGCGCGGCGCCGCTGCCGCCGCCGGCTGCTGCACCGGCCGCAGCGCTTGCCCCGCAGGAGCGCGATCCCCTGTATCGCGAATTCCTGGAATGGCGCGCCGGCCGAGCCAAGGCCAGCACCAACAGGTAATCAGGCCAGCCGGTAACACGGTTTGACGAACAGGACGGCCCGCCTCGGCGGGCCGTCGTGCTTTTGGGGCGATGTTCCAGCAGCCCCTTTGCCCGGAATGCCGCATCCGCTGCCCCAGCGAGACCGCTGAAACCTTCGCTTCGTCCGACCACTGGCGTGCAAAGCGGGCGGCGAACGGATGGCGTCATGCCGTTAATGCAGGGCTCAGCCGCACAAAATAGTGTATCGGCTTGGCTCAGCAGCGCCCGGACACGTTCCCGCGCCACCACGCCAAAAAATTCGGAGGAAGTTCATGTCGGCTCTGCCACTTTCGGGCATCAAAATTCTCGATCTGACGCGGGTGCTTGCAGGCCCGCTGTCGGCGCAGATGCTGGCCGATCTCGGCGCCGAGGTGATCAAGGTCGAACGCCCCGGCGGCGGCGACGACGCCCGCGCCTTCGGCCCGCCTTACCTGAAAGATCCCGAGGGCAAGGCGAACAACAACAACTCGTTCTACATCTGCGCCAACCGCAACAAGAAGTCGGTCACCGTCAATATCGCCAGCCCGGAAGGGCAGGAGATCATTCGCGAACTCGCCAAAACCTGCGACGTGATGATGGAGAACTACAAGGTCGGCGATCTCAAGCGCTACAAGCTCGATTATGAAACGATCAGGGCGATCAACCCCGGCATCATCTATTGTTCGGTGACCGGTTTCGGCCAGACCGGGCCTTACGCGCCGCGCGCCGGCTACGACGCAATCCTGCAGGCGATGGGCGGCCTGATGAGCGTCACCGGTCATCTCGACGGCGAGCCCGGCGCGGGACCGATGAAGGTCGGTCCCTCCATCGTCGACTACATGACCGGCATGAACTCCTCGATCGGCATTCTGGCGGCGCTCTATCACCGCAAAGCCAATGGCGGGGAGGGGCAGCATGTCGACGTCTGCCTGTTCGACACCGTGATCGCCTCGCTGTCGCATTACGCGCAGATCTTTCTCGTCAACGGCCAGACCCCGCCGCGGCGCGGCACCTGGGGCAATGGCGGCATGCCGGCGGGCGTGTTCCGCTGCACCGACGGCGAGCTGATGCTGGTGGTCGGCAATGACGGCCAGTTCCAGCGCACCTGCGGCGTACTCGGCGCGCCCGAGCTCGCGACCGATCCAAAATTCCTCAAGAACAACGACCGCGTCGTCCACGGCAAGGAGATCATGGCGATCTTCGCAGGTCTCTTCCTGAAGAAGTCCGTGGCCTACTGGCTGGAGGAGCTGGAGAAGGCCGGCGTGCCCTCGGGTCCGATCAACGATTTCGCGCAGGTGTTCAACGATCCCCATGTGCAGTCGCGCGGCATGCAGGTCAAGGTCGAGCACCCCTTGCAGCATGACCTGTCGCTGATCCGCAATGCCATCACCTTCTCCGGCACCCCGGTAAAGGACTATCGCGCGCCGCCGCTGCTCGGCGCGGATACGAAGGATGTGCTGGCGACGATCGGTTATGACGACGCCAGGGTGGAAGCGTTGAAGGAAAAGAAGATCGTCTGATCCAGAAACCGGCGCGGGTTTGAAAGCGCGCGCCGGTTCTCATTCGGCGACACCACAGAGCATCCGCGGTCAACGCAGGCCCTGACGATTTATCAGGATCCGATGGATCTGGATGAACGCGGGCAGCTCGATCAGGAATTCGGGATCGCGGTCGAGATGGTGAACCTTGGTCGGTTCGCCCTTGGTGAAGGCGGTCATCGAATCTAGGTCGCTCCAATAGGAAATGGTCGTGAACCAGCTCTCATGTTCACGGTCTTCCCGAAATAGCTGGACACCCAGGGCGGTCTTCTCCAGCGGCGGCATTCCTTCCGCCTTGATATAGGCCTCATAGTCGTCGGCAATTTCAGGCCGCGTGCGGCCGCGCCAGATGCGGGCAATCGTCGGCTCGGTCGGCATGGGCAACTCCGTTTGGTGATCCTCGACCGCAACGACAAAGCCGGCCGGATCGTTCCGCCCGTTCCACGTTTCTTCGGACGCTCTGTCTGCGCTGATCCGGAACGCACATCTCCTTGATGACAACATCGATACTTCGACGGTTAGCGAAGCATGATTGACCTAAATTGCGCTAGCGTTGCACCTTCGATCAGTCATTTCGAGAGGTGCAACGATGAAGCGGGAAGTCATTCGCGTCGAACCGATGTCGTCCTGGCTCGCCAAACGGAACGCGCCGGTCTCACCGGTCACGCGCGGCGGCGGCATGGTGTTCGTTTCGGGGCTGCCGCCGTTCGATCCCGATACCGGCGAGCTCTTCGCCGGCCCGATCGAGCGTCAGACCGAACTCGTCCTTGAGCAATTGAAACTGTGCCTGGAGACCGCGGGCACATCGCTGCGCAACGTGATGAAGTGCAACGTCTACTGCATCTCGGCTGCGCACTTCGCCGCCGTCAACGCGATCTACGCGCGCTATTTTCCAGAAGATCCTCCGGCGCGCATCTTCGTTTGCGTGCCCGAATGGTTTGGACCGTTCGATATCGAGATTGATTGCGTCGCGGTAGTGTAAGTCGCGTAGGGTGGGCAAAGGAGCGTTAGCGACGTGCCCACCATCTATCATCGATTGCGCTGCTGGATGGTGGGCACGCTTCGCTTTGCCCACCCTACGAGACTGATTTGCTTAGCGCGCAAGCGCAATCTCGATACACAACCGCGACCAATTGGCACGACGGGCAAATCACCTAAAACCTGTCCAGCCCCTCTTGCAAAAATATTCCGCTTTCGTTCTCACGCAAATCATCGGCATAACTCCGCCCGTCTCACGGCGGATGAGGGGCGCTCGCGATCGTCACGAACGTGCGGTGAGATGCGGTGGACGCTGAGGGCGCGATAGACGTACGCGCCGGAAGCGTACGGTGAAGTCGTGTGGTTCGGGCGCCGCGGTGCTGGCGCTAAGTTCGGGAGAGGCGAAGCTTCTCTCGTGGCGACGGAGGCAAAAGAGCCGTTCTCCGGGAAGAGCACGAAGTAAGTCGTAAAGCCATTGCGCAGGGAAGGCCGGAATGCTCCCGCTGCCCTGTATGCTCGTGTGCACTTTTGTTTGCGCAAATCGCACGCGAGACCGCGGGTGCAGCAAGCACCCGGTCTTTCCCTGCGCCCTCTATTTCGAAGAGGGCAAAACGAAGATACAAACCTCGGGCGGACAGCGCCGCGAGAATGCGAAGCCGTATTTGTAGGATGGGTGGAGCGCAGCGATACCCATCGCCACATGCACCGCCGTTGATGGGTATCGCTGCGCTCCACCCATCCTACAGGAGGGTTCGTCGCATGACGTATCCGGGCAACAAGAACTCAGCTCAGAGATCTTGGCGGGTCAGCCTGCCATGCGGCACCGCCGATCGAGCGGGCGCTTTCTTCGCCGGCATCTCGCCGCCCGCCAGCGCCATCACCGAGACCGACACCACGCGGTCGACGATGGCATCCACGTCGTTGAGGTCGCATTGCCCCTCCGACAATTTCGTCAGCCGCTCTTTTTCACGGATGGTGTGATGCGACATCGCCAGTGCGAAGTGCAGGCCCCAATAGAGATCGGCGTCGTCGCGGCCGGGCATCGCACGGCGCATCGCGGCGATGAATTTCCGCAAATGATCGACTTCGCGGTTCTTGATGCGGCGGATAGGCGGCACCGATTCAATCGAGGCGCGGATCATGAAGCGTGCCGCCGTCGAGCCTTCGCGGTCGGGGCCGAGGCAGCCGCGCAGGGTAGGGCCGACCAGCGCATGCAGGATGGAGTCGATCGGCGCGCGTCCGCCGCCCTTTTCCTCGGCAGCCTTCAACTCGTTGAGCCGCTCGCGGTTGGTAGCGAGGCTGCGGGTGACGAACAGCTCCGCGATCAACTCATCCTTGGAACCGAAATGATAATTCACCGCGGCGAGATTGACATTCGCTTCGGCGACGATGTCGCGCAGCGTCACATCGCCGAAGCCGCGATCGGCGTAAAGCCGTTCGGCGGCGGCAAGGATGGCAGACCGGGTCCGATCGCTCGACATATCTGGTCCCCGTTTGCGGAGTTGCAATTCAAACAGTTGTATGAAACTATCGTTTGAAGAGCCGGAAATGTCAATCCGTCGCCTCATTGCGAAGCGCAAAATACCTTGCGGCGAATGGGAGGCGGGCGGACAGTGCGGCCCAGCGAATTCGAAAAGCCCAGAGCCGAGGAGCGCCCCATGAACTTCGATATGTCCGAAAAGCAAAAGGAATGGCTGAACCGCGTGCAGGCGTTCATGAAGACGCATGTCCGCCCCGCGGTTCCGATCTACGACAAGCAGGATGCGGAGGGCCCGCGCTGGAAGGTGATCCCGATCCTCGAGGAACTGAAGAAGAAGGCGAAGGCCGAAGGCCTCTGGAACATGTTCATGCCGCCGAACGCGCATGAGGACGATGAATTCCGCGGTGCGGGATTGACCAACCTCGAATATGCGCTGCTGTCGGAAGAGATGGGCCACATCTCCTGGGCCTCGGAGGTGTTCAACTGCTCCGCTCCCGATACCGGCAACATGGAAGTGTTCATCCGCTACGGCACCAAGGAGCAAAAGCGGAAGTGGCTGCGGCCGCTGATGGACGGCGAGATCCGCTCCGCCTTCCTGATGACCGAGCCTGCGGTGGCTTCGTCGGACGCGACCAACATTGAGACGCGTATCGAAAAAGATGGCGACCACTACGTCATCAACGGCCGCAAATGGTGGTCGTCGGGCGTCGGCGATCCCCGCTGCAAGATCGCGATCCTGATGGGCAAGACCGATCCGAAGGCGGCGAAGCACCAGCAGCAGTCGCAGATCCTGGTGCCGCTCGATACCCCCGGCATCAAGGTGGAGAAGATGCTGCCGGTGTTCGGCTTTGACGACGCGCCGCACGGTCACGCCCAGGTTCTGCTGGAAAACGTTCGCGTGCCGAAGGAAAACATCCTGCTCGGCGAAGGCCGCGGCTTCGAGATTGCGCAGGGCCGTCTCGGTCCGGGCCGTATCCATCATTGCATGCGCACCATCGGCAAGGCCGAGGAGGCGCTGGAGAAGATGGTGAAGCGGCTGGCCTCGCGCACCGCGTTCGGCAAGAAGATCATCGAGCACTCGGTGTGGGAACAGCGCATCGGCGAAGCGCGCGCCGACATCGAGATGAATCGCTTGCTGTGCCTCAAGGCCGCCGACATGATGGACAAGGTTGGCAACAAGACCGCGCAGGCCGAGATCGCGATGATCAAGGTCACAGCCCCGAATATGGCGCTGAGGATCATCGACAACGCTATTCAGGCTTACGGCGGCGGCGGTGTCTCGGACGAAGCCGGCCTGGCGCGGGATTATGCCCATATCCGTACGCTTCGTCTGGCGGATGGTCCGGACGAGGTGCACAATCGCGCCATTGCCAGACTTGAACTTCGGAAGTATGCAAACGCTACGCACTAACGGGAACGTCAGGATGGCGCTCCCCAAAGTCTAAGAAAATTGAGGGAGCGTCATCGTGGCGGACGGCGTCAGGAAAGACGAAGAGTTCTCGGGCACCAAGGAAGTCGAGGAGCGTCATCGTATCAACGAGGCGAGCCTCGACGGCTGGATGCGCGAGCATGTCGAGGGCTATCAAGGGCCGCTGACCGTCCTGCAGTTCAAGGGCGGCCAGTCCAATCCTACCTACAAGCTCGAGACATCAGGCCAATCCTACGTGATGCGGCGCAAGCCGTTCGGCAAATTGCTGCCGTCGGCACATGCGGTCGACCGCGAGTTCCGCGTCATCGCAGCGCTCGGCAAGCAGGGCTTTCCGGTCGCGAAGGCCTATGCGCTGTGCACCGACGATGCCGTGATCGGCGCCGCCTTCTACATCATGTCGATGGAAGAGGGCCGCGTGTTCTGGGATCCGACGCTGCCGAGCCAGACGCCGGACAACAGGCGCAAGATATTCACCAGCAAGATCGAGACGCTGGCCAACCTCCACGTTTTCAATCCGGAAGCGATTGGCCTCGGCGATTTCGGCAAGCCCGGCAATTATTTCGCGCGCCAGATCGATCGTTGGACCAAGCAGTACCGCGCATCGGAAACCCAGCACATTCCGGAATTCGAGAAGGTGGCCGAGTGGCTGCCGCGAACCGTACCTGAACAGAAGCGCGTCTCGATCGTCCACGGTGACTACCGCCTCGACAACATGATTTTCCACGCGACGGAACCGCGCGTGCAGGCGGTGCTCGATTGGGAATTGTCGACGCTCGGCGATCCCATGGCCGACTTCACTTATCTCCTGATGCAATGGACCATGCCGGGCCTGGCCAATGCCGATATCAAGGCGTTGAACATTCCGAGCGTGGATGAGGCCGCGCAGATCTATTGCGCCGTCACCGGCATGGAAGTGCCCGATCTGAACTGGTACTTCGCCTACAACATGTTCCGCCTCGCCGGCATCACGCAGGGTATCGCCGGACGTATCCGCGACGGCACCGCCGCCAATGCCAAGGCGCTGGAGTCGGCGGCGCGCACGGTGCCGCTGTCGAAGTCTTCCTGGGAATACGCTCAGAAGGCCGGCGCGATCTAAGCCGCGTCGTTGGTTTACTTGGCCCTGTCTCCGAACATTCGCGGCAGCCTGCTCATGGCGGTGTCCATGGCGGCGTTCACCACGAACGACTCCATCACCAAGGTGGTGTCGTCCGAGATGAACTTCGGCCAGGTGATGCTGGTGCGCGGGCTGTTCGCGATTCTGCTGGTCGCGGCGTTCGCCTGGCATCAGGGCGCGCTGCGTCCGTTGCGCACCCTGATGGTCAAGCCGGTGGCGCTGCGCGTGTTCGGCGAAATCGGCGGCACGATCTCGTTCATGGCGGCGCTCGCGCATCTGCCGCTTGCCAATACGTCGGCGATCTTCCAGGCGTTGCCGCTGGCGATCACGCTCGGCGCCGCCGTGATATTCGGCGAGCCGGTCGGCTGGCGGCGCTGGTCGGCGATCGTGGCAGGCTTCATCGGCGTGCTCATCATCGTGCGGCCGGGGCTTGCGGGCTTCAGCCAGTATTCGCTGTTCGCGCTGGTGTCGGTCGCCTTCTGCGCGCTGCGCGATCTCGCGACCCGGCGGATACCCGCGAAGATCCCGTCGCTGTTCATCACGCTGCTCACCACGGTGACGGTGACGACCGCCGGCGGTGCCATCCTGGTTCCGCTCGGCGGCTGGACGCCGCCGTCAGCCAACGCGCTCTGCCTCATGGCGCTGGCGGCGGTGCTTCTCCTGATCGGCTATCAATGCATCATCACGGCGCTGCGCTCGGGTGACATATCGGCGGTGGCGCCGTTCCGATATTCCGCGCTGCTGTGGGCGATGCTGCTCGGCTATCTCGTGTTCGGCGACGTGCCCGATGCGATGATGGTGACGGGGGCTGCCATCATCGTGCTGTCCGGCCTCTACGCCTTCTACCGCGAGCGCATCCGTCACCGCGCTCTGGCGGCGGAATCATCCGGCCTGCCGCCCGACGGGTTGTGATTGCATCGCGGGAGCCCATATCTCCGAAGCTGATTGGAGATGGTGATGATTCAGCAACTGCGCATCTACGAAATATTCGAAAACAACAAGGCCGCATTCCACGCCCGCTTTCGCGATCACGCCGCGCGCATCATGCAAACCAGATACGGTTTCCGGATCGTCGCGATGTGGGAAACCAAGTTCGGCGACAGGACCGAGTTTGTTTATCTGCTGGAATGGCCCGACGAGGCAACCAAGACCGCCGCATGGTCGGCCTTCATGGCTGATACCGAGTGGTCCGACATCAAGCGTGTAACGCATGCGGAGCACGGCTTGATGGTGGGGGAGATCGAGGATCGTTTGCTCATACAAACAGAATATTCGCCGGCGAAAGGCAGGAGCCTTCTTGCGGCATCGGCGTAGAAACTCAGTTTCGTGTCCCGGACGCGGTGTGGCGCGAAGTGACGCGCCGCAGAGCCGGAACCCATACTTGTCGCGGGCAACGGGCTCCGGCTCTGCAGCGCACCGCTTCGCGCTGCGCAGCATCCGGGGCACGAGAACGACGCTAAACCGGCTTACCCGTATACGGCATCGATGCCGTGAGGCCGCCGTCGACCGGGATCGCCTGGCCGTTGACGTAGGAGGCGTCGTCGCTGGCGAGGAACAATCCCATCGCCGCGAGTTCGTGCGGCTGGCCGGGGCGCTTCAGCGGATTGAGCTGGCCGATCTTGTCCTGGGTGCCGCGCTCCTTGGCGCGATCGAACACCGGCTTGGTCATGCCGGTTTCGATCAGGCCGGGGCACACCGCGTTGATGCGCACGCCGGTGCCGGACAGCGAATAGGCGGTGGTCTGCACCAGGCTGATGACGCCGGCCTTGCTCGCGCCGTACGGATGTCCGCTCGCGCCGGCCTTGAGGCCCGCGACGGAGGCGGTGCAGACGATCGAGCCGGACTTCTGCTTGATCATGTGCGGCATCGAATGCTTGATCGCGAGGAATGGTCCGATCAGGTTGACGCGCAGCACTTCCTGCCAATGGTCCACGGTCTGCTCGGCGAGCGGTACCAGCCCGCCGCTGACGCCGGCATTGGCCCAGATCGCATCGAGCCTGCCGTATTTCGCCACCGCCTTGTCGATGAAGGCCTTCACGTCGGCTTCCGAACCGGCATCCGCCATCACGGCTTCGACGGTGCCGCCGGCATCGCTGACGAGCTTGGCGGTGTCCTTCACGCCCTCGGTGCGGTCAACGATGATGAGCTTCGCCCCCTCCTTGGAAAACAGCACCGACGCGGCGCGCCCGATGCCGCTGCCAGCACCTGTGATGACGACGGATTTTCCTTCGAGGCGGCCCATGAGTTTCTCCCTGATTACTATGCGTGTCGGCGTCTGCCGCCTTGCGGAATTCAAACAAGATTTCAAACGTCCAAGAATCTTTGCCTAGCAAAGTCACTTGAGACGACGCGTGCTCTGACGTACAGCGACAACGAACAGTATTGAAGGGCTTTGATGATGTCCAATCCAGGCAAGCCGCTGGTAGTAGCGACGCGATGGTGGTGGGTACGCCACGCGCCAGTGCGCGAGGATAACGGTTGCATCTATGGTCAGAAGGATCTCGGCTGCGACACCAGCGACCGCGTCGTGTTCGAGGCGGTCGGAAAAATCCTGCCGCGCAACGCGGTCTGGTATGCAAGCAATCTGAAGCGCACGCATCAGACCGCGCAGGCGATCTGGGCGGCGGGCTTTCCCAAGCCGTCAGACATGCCGCACGTGAACGCGTTCGCCGAACAGCATCTAGGTGAGTGGCAAGGCCTGAATCGTGCGGAGTTCATCGCAAGCCGTCCGGTCGGCAGCCACTGGCTTACTGAAGTTGACGAACCCGCGCCCGGCGGCGAGAGCTTCATGGACCTTTATAACCGCACATGCGGCGCGATCGAACGCATCAATGCCGAGCAGACGGGCAGGGACGTCATCGTCGTCGCGCATGGCGGCACGATCAGGGCCGCTGTCGGGCTTGCACTCGGCGGCCAGCCGGAGAAAGGTCTCGCCTTTGACGTCGACAATTGTTCGGTGACGCGGCTCGATCATCTCTCAAGCGCCAATTACAGCGGCTGGCGGCTGCCGATGGTCAACCAGCAGCCCTGGATCGCGGACGCTTCGCACAACGCGATGCATCAGCCGGCAGGGCCTGAGGTGAAGCCGCCGGAGACGAAACTCGCCTGAGCCTTAAGTTGTCGAAGGCCGCAAAGGCTGCTTAGTTCGAATTCAAGACCAAACCGGCATCGCGCTGGATCAACATCGGGGAGAGAGACATGAGCTTGTTCGATATGACCGGAAAAGTCGCCGTCATCACCGGCTCCACGCGCGGCATCGGCCGTGCCATCGCCGAGCGCATGGCCGAACACGGTGCCAAGGTGGTAATCTCCTCGCGCAAGCAGGACGTCTGCGATCAGGTGACCAAGGAGATCAACGAAAAGTTCGGCAAAGGAACGGCGGTTGCAATCGCCGCGAATATCTCGAGCAAAGAAAACCTGCAGAATCTCGTCGACGAATCCAACCGTGCGTTCGGCAAGATCGACGTGCTGGTCTGCAACGCTGCGTCCAATCCCTATTACGGTCCGCTCGGCGGCATTTCCGACGACCAGTTTCGAAAAATCCTCGACAATAACATCGTCGCCAACAACTGGCTGATCAACATGGTGGTGCCGCAGATGATCGAGCGCAAGGACGGCTCGATCGTGATCGTATCCTCGATCGGCGGCCTGAAGGGTTCGACCGTGCTCGGCGCCTATGCGATCTCGAAGGCCGCCGACATGCAGCTCGCGCGCAACCTCGCCTGCGAGTACGGCAAGCATAACATCCGCGTGAACTGCATCGCGCCCGGCCTGATCAAGACCGATTTCGCGAAAGCGCTGTGGGACAACCCGGAAACGCTGAAGGCATCCACCGCGCGTTCGCCGCTCTTGCGCATCGGCGTGCCGGACGAGATCGCGGGCGCCGCTGTGTTCATGGGATCGAAGGCGGGGGATTTCATGACTGGCCAGACCATCGTCATCGACGGTGGAGCTACGATCAGTTGATCTCGTGTCCCGGACGCGGTGCAATGCGTAGCGTTGCGCCGCAGAGCCGGGACCCACGCTGGCTCTCGGCGGCGTCTAGGCCCCGGCTCTGCAGCGCATCACTTCGTGCTGCGTCGCGTCCGGGGCACGAGACCTCACTCCACGGCCGCGTACACCAGGTCCCGCAGCATGTTGCGGATATATTCGCGCTGGCCGGGGCCCTGCATCATGAACACTGTGAACAGGTCCTCCGTGGGGTCGATGAAGAAGAACGTGCCGGCCATGCCGCTCCAGAAGAACTGGCCGAGCGAGCCCGGGAACGGCGCGATGCCTCGGTGCGTACGGACCGCGAATCCAAGGCCAAAACCGTGGCCGGGCGGCATCAGCGGCGAGTCGACCTTCACGCCGGCGGTAAGATGATCTGAGGCCATCAGCTCCAGCGTCTTGCGGCCGATGATCCTGTTGCCGTCCAGCGCGCCTCCGTTGAGCAGCATCTGGCAGAACCGCGCATAGTCCATTGATGTCGAGACCAGCCCGCCGCCGCCGGATTCCATCGCGGGCTTCTCCAGCATATTGAAGAGCTGCACCTTGTCGCCATTCCACGGATCGGTCGCGAATGGTTCGGCGAGGCGGCCGGCATTCGCTTCCGAGGTATGGAATGCGGTCTCGGCCATTTGCAGCGGCGCCAGGATGCGTTCGGTCAGAAAGGCGCTGAGCGACTTGCCCGAGACGACCTCGATGATGCGGCCGAGCACGTCGGTCGAGCGGCTGTAGTTCCATTCCGCGCCCGGCTGGCAGACGAGCGGCATGCCGGCGATCATGGTCGCGTGCTCGGCGTTGGTGATCTTGCGGCTGCGCAGCCGCGACTGCTGGTAGTGCTGCTGAACGAGGCCGTTGCCGGTGTGGTCGTAAGTCAGGCCCGACGTATGCCGCAACAGATCCTGAACGGTCATCTGCCGCTTCACCGGTACCAGCTCGAGCTTGCCGTTATTTTCGACGCCGACCTTCTGCTCGGCAAACTCCGGAATGAATTTTGCGACGGGATCGCCCAGGATGAAGTGACCGTCCTCGACCAGCATCATGATGCCGACGGAAACGATCGGCTTGGTCATCGAGAAGATGCGGAAGATGCTGTCATGCGCCATCGGCGTGGCTGCCGCCGGGCTCTGGCGGCCGATCGCATCGAACCAGCCGACCTGACCGCGCCGCGCCACCATGACCGTGGCGCCGGGGAGGGTTCCCTTGTCGACCTCGCGCCTGAAGGCGTCCGACATCCGCTGCAGGCGGGTGCTCGAGAGCCCGATGGTTTCCGGCTTGGCGTCGGGGAGAGAAGGGGTCTGGGGGGCGGATATCGGCCGGGTCGCGGTCTGCGCGTTCATGGTCTCTCCCGTTGCGCTTGTTATTTGTGGCGAGGACCAAGTTTGGCGCAGAAGTTTTGCTTTGGATAGAGCGCCAAGCCGCTTCGGCCCTTGCAATCGGGGCATGCCCTATGCTTGAAACGGCGCGAACCGGCGCACGCGTCGGTTTCCTGTAGGAGTGTAGCTCAATTGGTAGAGCACCGGTCTCCAAAACCGGGGGTCGCAGGTTCGAGCCCTGCCACTCCTGCCAGATAAATCAAGCACTTAGGCTAATTTTGACGATGACGGGCGGCTGCCCGTTCAGTCCCGTCTAGGGGCGCGACCGATTCGGGAGGCCGCGCTTCCGTTGACTGGATGGCATGGGCCGGCGACCGTGCCTCCACGCGTGCCACGAGCAGACGGGTCAGCGCCGTCATTCACGGGACAGACCGCCTGAGCGAGATGCGCAGGCGTCGGAAGGGCGAGATCCAAAACGCGCAGCCGTATCGCCGGACGTTGCGATGCCATCAGCACCTCCGAGGAAACTTCCATGAACTGCCGCGTTACCGGCGCAGCGCGCAGCTTGTTGCGCATTCAAGGGAGGCGAGGGAAGAGGGATGGGACTCTTGTGGCGGGTCCTGAAGGGTGCGGTATCCGGCTTCATTGCCAACGATGCATTGAGCCGGGGCGCTTCCATTGCCTTCTATGCCGCCACGTCCCTGGCGCCCATACTCCTTATCGTCGTGGCGGTCGCCGGCTTGGCATTCGGGCAGGATGCTGCTCGCGCCGCCATCAGTGACGAACTCGGTCGGTTGTTGGGGCCGACCGGCGGCGACTTCATTAAATCCATTTTGGCGCGATCAAGCGATCCGACGTCCGGCGCGACCGCGACCGTCGTCGGCATCGTCACGGTGCTGGTAACGGCATCCGGTGTGTTCGGCGAGATGCGCACGGCATTGAACGCAACGTTCAAGGCCAAGCCGACGGACGAGCCAATATTCTCCTTGATCCGGAGCCGGGCGGCCAGTCTCGGCCTCGTCGCCGCGGCTTCATGCTGATCGTCTCGCTGGCCGCGAGCGCCGGGCTATCAGCCCTGGAACAGTGGTCTGCCGACAAGGTCGTGCTCAGCGCGCTTAACACGGTCGTGTCACTTGGCATCTTCACGCTACTGTTCGCAGCGATCTACAGGGTGCTGCCGGACACGACGATCTACTGGCGTCATCTTCTGCTGGGCGCTTTTGTTACAGCCTTGCTGTTCACCGTCGGAAAATCGCTGATCGGATGGTACCTCGGTCAGGCCGCCCCGAACTCGACCTATGGCGCCGCGGGTGCGCTGATCGTCCTGATGTTCTGGGTCTACTACTCCGCGCAGATTTTCCTGCTCGGCGCCGAACTGACAAAGGCGATCGATGACGCGCGCAATCCCGCGGCGCGCAAGGAGCGTTAGGAACCATTCAATAGTGCCTGAGTTCGTTCTCAAATAACACGAACGCACAGGCGGTGACGACATGACACGATCCGTGGAGGAGCTACGACGGGACTCCGAGCAAAGCCGCGCGCAGCTTGCGGCAACCGTCGACCGGTTGAGGGAGCAGATCGCCGACACCGCAGAAGATATTCGCTACAAGGTCTCGCCGGAAAACCTCAAGGCCGAGGTGAGCGGCTTCATCAGCCACAAGACCCATGGTTGGTTGGACGCGCTGAAGCAGCAGGCCATGGAAAATCCAATGCAGGCAGTCGCCGCCGGCACCGCGGTCGCCGTGCCCGTGCTGCGCCTGGCCCGCGGCTTCCCGCTGCCGCTCTTGATGATCGGCGCCGGCCTTGCCTTAAGTTCGAAGACCGTTCGCGATCGCGCCGCGGAAGCGGCAGCACCGGGAATTGACAAGGCGAGGGAGGTCATCGACGAGGCGTCGGAACGCGCGCAGTCCCTGGGTGACGGTATGCGGAAAGCGATGTCCCATGCGGAGCGTGAGGCAGCCGGTGTGGCCGGTGAAGCTCGGGAATCCGCGGACGGAATGGCAGATGCGGCGAGCGGAATGGCTGGTGACCTGAGAGACCGCGCGACGCAGGCCGCCGATGCCGTCGCAAACAAGGTCAGATCCGGCGTGGATGCCGCTTCGGAGATGGCAAAGGAGCGGATGGAGCGGGCTCGCTCGACTGCGACGAACGCGGCGACGGCTGCTCCTGCGACTGCAAGCAAGGTGATTCGGGACAACGCTGCGTTGATCGGCGGTCTCGGCATAGCAATCGGTGCGATCCTTGCCGCCTCCCTTCCGAGCACCAGGGTCGAGGCGAGCGTGGCCGGTAAAGCGAGCGACCGCGTCAAGCGCGCCGCCGGCAGTGCGGCTCAATCCGGATTTGAGGCGGCCAAGGACACGATGCTGTCGGCGGCAGACGCCGCAGCAAGAAGCGTTTCCGAGGCCGACCTGGGTGGACACGCCAGCCGCATCACCGAGGGCGTGACCGAAAGACTCAAAGAGGTGGCCGACGACGTCGTGACGACGGCCTTCGATCCTTCCCGAAACCCGCACAGCTAAATTGAGGCCGCCATGAGCGATATGGATCTTAACACCCGCGATAAGAATTCTTCCCAGAACCAGAATACCGGCTCGTCCCAGAACCTGAAGGACCAGGTGGCGGATGCCGGCGCTGAGATCAAACAGCGCGCCGGTGATGTGCTGAGGGCGTCGACGGACACCGCACGCGACAAATTCAAGGAGGCAGCAGATGCGGCAAAGGACGCTGCAGCCGGAGCTGCGGATCGATTCCAGGATCAGGCTCGCGAACAACAGCGCTCGGGCGCCGATTTCGTCGGCCGCTTCGCCGGCAACATCAGGGACGCGGCACGCGCATTCGAAAACGACGTGCCGTTCGCAGCCCGCGGCATCAATTCGGCGGCCGAATATGTCGACGAAGCCGCAGAGAAAATCCGTAACGGAAGCTTCCGTGATCTGGTCGATGGCGCGACGGATTTTGCCAAGCGGCAGCCTGCGGCCTTTCTGGGTCTGTCGGTGCTGGCCGGTTTCGCCGCTGTCCGCTTCCTGAAGGCGTCGGGAAGCGCGAGCTCTTCAAATCAGGACTCGTCATCATCGTCCTACGAGCCGTCATCATCCTACAGCTCGGGATCCTACAAAGGTGAGGCGTCATGACCACCAAGACGGATCTCCAGGCGATCTCGCATCTTCTCGGCGATGCGCTGTCGCAATTCGCAAAACTGTTCCAGAACGAAGTTGATCTTGCCAAGGCCGAACTGGGTGAGAAGGTTCAGCAAATCGGTGGCGCCGTCGGCCTCATTGCGGCTGGCGCAGTGCTGGTCATTCCCGCCATCGTCATGGCGCTGTTTGCGCTATCCGCGACCTTGATCGCGGGCGGATGGTCGCAGCCGGTCTCCTATCTGATCTCCGCGATTGTGGCCGCAGTGCTCGCAGGCATCTTGTTTGCAGTGGGCATGAACCGGCTCGACGCACGTCACCTGGCGCCGCGTGAAACGTTGCGCCAGCTCGAAAAGGACAAGGACACCGTGAAGGGAATGGTGCGATGAGCGGTTCACAAGGAAGTTTCATGGATGGTCTGACCGCTGCTGCCCGGGAGAATCCGCTTGCCGCGGCTCTGATCGGAGGTGGCGCACTGTGGCTGCTTATCGGCAGTAACAGGCTGAAGAACGCCGCCAGTTCGGTCACCTCAGCGGCCGAGCCGCTCGCCGATCTCGGCGCACGTACACAGAGGTCGGCCGCCTCCGGCTGGGAGGACGCTTACGGTTCCATGCGGAAAAACGCCTCCCGAATGCAGGACGAAGCCTCGCGCGGTATCAATGAAACGGTCCGCAACACCAGAACGGCCGCTTCCGATGCGATGTCAGGCGCGGCGGAAACGATGAGCGAGCGGTTCGACGAAGGCATGGCCGGCGCCCGGGAAATGTTTGACCGGGTGGGCCGGGCGTTGCCGAGGAAGGAAACTCTGCGGCAGGCGCAATCGTCGCTGTCCGATCTGCTGGAAAGGCAACCGCTGGTGCTCGGCGCCGTAGGCCTTGCGATCGGCGCCACGGTGGCGGGCGCCCTGGCCAAGTCCAGTCTCGAGGACGAGTGGGTCGGGGGCCTGAGTGACGGCCTGAAGGCAGACCTGAAGGAGCGTGCCGGGGCCGTGTCGCAAAGCGTGCGAGAGGGGGCCGACACGCTCAAAGCCGAGTTCGCCGACGCCGGCGCCGAATATGCCGACCGGGTTCAACAGGCTGGCCGGGATGCGCTGGATGCGGGCCGGGAGAATTTACGACAGTAGCCGCTCGGGCAAAAATCCATCTACGATCAGAGGCTTGGCGGTATTTTTTGCCGCCAGCCCGAAACTAGCTGAAGAATGCGGAGAGCATTGCCACGTCCGACCTGTCAGGCGCCTCGCCCCGCAAATCTGCATCGATTACCCGCCGGCACGCATCGACCGTGATGATATCGCCGAGGTCGTTCGCTGCGTCGAGAACGGTCCAAGCCGTCTCGCCCGAGGGTCTTTCCTGTTCTAGGCCTAGCATAGCCATGGTTTCGTTCCCCATTTCCACGTCAATGGAGCCTGCAGCATAGCCGCAAGCTTTTAAGAACCAGATCGCGGTCTCGCAGGCATTTGAAGGGAGGCGGTACCGACGGTTAACCAATGGGGCTTTGGCCCCTGGTTTCATGAGACCGGGGGCGGGCGGATCGGGGCCGCGGCACCCCGTACCTTGACCTTTTGCTCGTCCGGCAGTAGATACCCGCCACCTGCAGCCGGCCCGCCTAGTGCGGATATCCGGCGCGGCTTTGAATTCCCCCGAACAATCGAGCCCGCTTGGCGGCTCATCCTTCGAGAGAGGGCTGGGCGCGAGAGGGCTGTTCGGATTCGCTTTAAATCACAATCGTCTCACGAAGGACGCGGTAACCAACGATGGCTTTCAGCCCGTTCAAATTCCTGCAGGAAGTGCGCTCGGAGACCGCCAAGGTCACCTGGCCGACGCGCCGCGAGACGACGATCACCACGATCATGGTGTTCGTAATGGTTGCGCTGGCTTCGATCTTCTTTTTCATGTCGGATCTGGTCATCCGCTACGTTGTCACTTTCCTGCTGGGCGTTCGCTGATGAGCACCGGAACCCAAACCATGGACAAGCGCTGGTATATCGTTCACGCCTATTCGAACTTCGAGAAGAAGGTCTCGGAATCGATCCGGGAACAGGCGAAGCAGCGCGGGCTTGAGGATCTGTTCGAGCAGGTGCTGGTGCCAGTCGAAAAGGTTACGGAAGTGCGCCGCGGCCGCAAGATCGACGCCGAACGCAAGTTCTTCCCTGGCTACGTGCTGGTGAAGATGAAGCTGACCGACGAGGCGTTTCATCTCATCAAGAATACGCCGAAGGTCACCGGCTTCCTCGGCGCCGAAAACAAGCCGATGCCGATCTCCGAATCCGAGGCGATGCGGATCCTGCATCAGGTGCAGGAAGGCGTCGAACGTCCGAAGGCGTCGGTGTCGTTCGAAATCGGCGAGAACGTCCGCGTGGCCGATGGCCCGTTCGCGTCGTTCTCCGGCGTGGTTGAAGAAATTGACGAGGCGCGTTCGCGCGTGAAGGTCGCGGTGTCGATCTTCGGCCGCGCCACGCCCGTCGAACTGGAGTTCGGTCAGGTCGAGAAGGTCTGATCGGCAAAAGCGCGGAGCGCGTCTCCGCGTAATATGAGGCTGTGGGAGGGAGAGGGCGGTCGCCAACTGCTCTTCAACCGGACCACGGACCCTGAAACAGCCGGCCCCGGCCGGCACAACAGGAGCGATACATGGCAAAGAAAGTGACCGGATACCTGAAATTGCAGGTGCCGGCCGGTGCGGCGAATCCTTCGCCCCCGATCGGTCCCGCGCTCGGTCAGCGCGGTCTCAACATCATGGAATTCTGCAAGGCGTTCAACGCACAGACGCAGAAGGAAGAAAAGAACACCCCGATCCCGGTGATCATCACCATCTATGCGGACCGTTCCTTCACCTTCGAGATGAAGACGCCGCCGATGTCCCACTTCCTCAAGCAGGCCGCCAAGATCCAGTCCGGTTCGAAAGCTCCGGGCCGCGACAAGGCCGGCCAGGTGACACGCGCGCAGGTGCGCGAGATCGCCGAGAAGAAGATGAAGGATCTCAATTGTGATTCCATCGAATCGGCCATGAAGATGGTCGAGGGCTCCGCCCGTTCGATGGGTCTGGAAGTTGCGGGGTAACGGGCCATGGCAATCGGAAAACGTTTGAAGAAGGCCCGCGAGGGTGTCGACCGCGAGAAGCTCTATCCGCTCGCGGATGCCATCAAGATGGTCAAGGAACGCGCCAAGTCGAAGTTCGACGAGACGATCGAGATCGCGATCAATCTCGGCGTCGACCCGCGTCACGCCGACCAGATGGTTCGCGGCGTCGTCAACCTGCCGAACGGCACCGGCCGCACGCTGCGCGTCGGCGTGTTCGCCCGCGGCGCCAAGGCGGATGAAGCCAAGGCGGCAGGTGCTGACGTCGTCGGTGCCGAAGACCTGGTCGAGAAGGTGCAGGGCGGCAACATCGATTTCGATCGTTGTATTGCAACCCCCGACATGATGCCGCTGGTCGGCCGCCTCGGTAAGGTGCTCGGCCCGCGCGGCATGATGCCGAACCCGAAGATCGGCACCGTAACGATGGACGTCGCCACCGCCGTGAAGGGCGCCAAGGGCGGCTCGGTCGAATTCCGCGTCGAGAAGGCCGGCATCGTGCAGGCCGGCGTCGGCAAGGCGTCGTTCTCCGAGGAAAAGCTCGTGCAGAACGTGAAAGCGCTTGCGGACGCGGTGTCGAAGGCAAAGCCCGCGGGCGCCAAGGGCACTTATATCCAGCGCGTGGCGGTTTCCTCCACCATGGGCCCGGGCGTCAAGGTCGAGCCGGGCACGCTGCTCGGCTAATTCGTTGCGATTTACGTGAATAGAAAAGGGCGGAATCGGGTGACCGATTCCGCCCTTTGCGTTTGATGTGGCATTTGCGTAATCGTCGCAGCGCCGGACTTGCCAAGAAGGAGCAACAATGCCCGAGAAGGTCCTGATCTATTCGCGTTTTCCAAAGGCCCAGATGGAACGGTTCGGAGAACGGTTTGAACTCCTGAATGCCGCGGGCAAGCCGCCCGATGAAGTGTTTTCCGCCGAGCAGCTCGCAGACATTCGCGCGATGATCACCGCGGGCGGCACGCCGCTCGGCGCTGGCGCCATGGACCTGCTGCCGAAGCTGGGCGCCATCGTTTGCTATGGTACCGGGTTTGACGGCGTCGATCTCGCGGCGGCGGCGAAACGCAAGATCGCGGTCGGTCACAGCCCTGGGGCGAACGCGGCTTCGGTCGCCGACATCGCGGTCACCTTGATGCTGGCAGCCACGCGGCGGCTACTTGTCGCCGACGATTATGTGCGGGGCGGGAGCTGGGCCGCCGCAAAGCCGTCGCCGATGATGCGACCGCAAGCCGGGATGCTCGGCCGCAGAATAGGCGTCTACGGCATGGGCGAGATCGGCCGCAAGATTGCGGCGCGCGTCGCCGCCTTCGAGACCGAGGTCGGCTATTTCAGCCGCAGCCGGCGCGACGTTCCCTATCAATATTTCCCGACGCTCGATGCGTTGGCGGAGTGGTGCAGCGTCCTGATGATCGCGGTGCGGGCAGGGGCTGACACCGAGCATGCGGTGGACGCCAACATCCTTCGCAAGCTCGGCAAGGATGGATACGTCGTCAATATTTCGCGCGGCTCGGTGATCGACCAGCCGGCTTTGATCGCGGTGTTGACCGACCAGACCATCGCCGGCGCGGGCCTCGACGTGTACGCGAAGGAGCCGCATGCGCCCGATGCGCTGACCGCGCTGCCCAGCGTCGTACTCTCGCCGCATATCGGCGGCCATACGCTGGAGTCGCATGTGGCGATGCAGGACTGCGTGCTGTCCAATCTCGACGCGTTCTTCGCCGGCAAACCGCTGCCTTACCCGGTGCCGCTCGGCTGACGGCTTCAGTGCATCCGGGCAGCCGGCAGATGGCGCAGCTTGTCGGGATTGCGGACGATATAGATCGCGGCGATTTTCTCGCCGTCGATCGCCATGCTCAGGGTGAGATCGAGTTCGCCGTCCAGATAGAGCAGGGCGCCCACGGCGCCGTTGATCACAGCCGGCTGGATCCGGACGTCCTGGCCGGCGATCTTGCCGGCAAGGCCGATGAAGAAGCGCGCGACCTTGTCGGCGCCGATGATCGGATTGCGCGCCGCGAACTTGCGGCCGCCGCCATCCGTGAGCGCCACTGCATCCTCGCGCAGCAATTCGGCCAGTTGCCTGACATTGCCGCTGGCAACCGCGTCGCTGAAAGCTTGCAGCAGGCGCGCGTGACAGTCCGGCGTCGCCGCCGGTGCGGGACGATTGTCGCGCACCGCGCGGCGGGCCCTCGAGGCCAGTTGGCGGCAGGACGCCTCGGTGCGGTCGAGCATGACGGCGATCTCGGTGAAGGGCGTGTCGAACACGTCGTGGAGCAGGAAGGCCGCGCGTTCCAGCGGCGACAGCCGGTCCAGCGCCAGCAACAGGGCGAACGAGAGATCGTCTGCGAGTTCGGTGGCGGCATCGGCCGACAGGCCCTCCGCGTCGAACACCGGCTCGGGCAGCCAAGGGCCGACATAAATTTCCCGCTGCACCTTCGCGCTATTCAGGCGATCGAGACAAAGCCGGGTCACGACGGTGACGAGAAAGGCTTCCGCGTTGTGGACGTCCTGCGCTCCGGCAAAGCGGAGATAGGCGTCCTGCACCACATCTTCCGCGTCGCTGCGGCTTCCGAGCATGCGATAGGCGAGCCCGAGCAGGCGCCCGCGATGGGGCGCCAGCGGGTCGTCATCATGCGGCCTGTTTGACGACATCAACATTGTGTCCACTCACGGTGACGCGGCGGCATTCCTTGGCATAACCGAGGCCCGCCTTCACCATCGGGAAGATGCGGCCCATTTGCAGCGCCAGCGTCAGATCTATTACGCCTTTCTGGCCCCATTGGTCCCGGACGGCGTCACGAAACTCGTCCTCCGCCTCGGCGGCCCGGCGCACCACGGCGTCGGCGAAACGGAATCCAAGCGTCGTCGCCTCATTCATCGCCCGGGGATCGCGGCGGAGAACCGCCTCGATCTGGTCCCTGGGCATGCCGGCTTCCAGCGCCATGTCGACGACCAGTTGCGTGCAAGGCCCGCAATCCTCGGCCAGCGCGCCGACGATCTTGGCTGCGAAACTCGCGTCGATCGGGACCGCCTCGCGATGAGCGGACGCCTTCATGACGGGCGCGAACTTGAAGAAAGCGGAAGGGGAACAGTTCAGCATCATCAGGAGATAGCTGACGTCGTAACCATACCGCTTGGCAAATGCGCGCAGCGTGCGGCGCGCGATCCAACTACGCATGATTTTCTCCTTGGCTGGGGAAGGCGGAATAGAGGGCGGCTGCCGACGGCAGCACGATGGCGAGGAGGTCGAAGGCGGGGTGATGGACGTGGCCGCCCGCCAGCATCGCCAGGTGAAGCAGGGCGTGGGCGGCGAGGAAGCTGGCGCCCGCGATGGCCGCCGGCCAATACCGTGGCCGCCATGCCCGCGCGGCCAGCGCCAGACCGGCCACGAGGAACGCGACACCGATGTCCTGAACGAAATGTGGGTTGAACGGGCCGGTGTCCGGCACCCCGGGTACGGTTTCGTACCAGAGGGGACCGGCCACCAGCATGGCCAGTCCGTTCAGAACCGTGGGTATCGCAAAAATTGCCGCCAACTGACGCCGCATGGGAACCTCCTGCGGCCAAGACGAGCCAGATGCCCCCGGTGTGACAGAACCCGTCAAAGAATTTCCGCGATTCGGGGCGAAAATTTTTGCTCCGGCCGGCCGGTGAACTGGTGTGAATTTTGCCCTTGGCAAGCCGGCCAAGAGTCGGTAAACAACCGCTTCCGGGCGTGCTGGCCCTTGCTGGCACGTCCGTGCGCGCATTCCGAAAACCCGATACGGTAGGAGATCATTCCTTTCAGGACATCCGCATGGATTGCTCGAAAGGAAGGAAAACTCATCGCTTCGGTGGATTGCGGCAGGGGTCTTTCGGCTTGCCGGATGGCCTCGATCCTGTCCGAGACTGCAGGCGCCCGAGTCGAAACTTATGCGGAAACGCAAGTTTCTCCAACGGCTTAATCTTCCAGCCTGCATAGACGGGTGAAGACCGGATTTCGCTTCAACGCCGCCTCGCGCGGCGCCATGGCTGATTTGGTTCGAACCTCGACACCCCGCGCCATCTGGTTCGGGAGGGCAGGCTTATCAATGTCGTCCTGCCCGGCGTGTCCTTGAGACTGGTGTCTAGAGGTCAGGTTTTGGGTGAGACGATGGGTGCAACCCGGCTGTCTCGCTCTTAAGCGAAGGCCGCCAACCGGAGAGAGCTTGCTGTGGAAAGAGCGGCAAAAAAGGACGCGGTTGAGGCGCTGAACGAGGTCTTCAAGACCACGAGCGTCGCAGTCGTCGCCCACTATTCCGGCCTCACCGTAGCCCAGATGCAGAAGCTGCGCATGCAGATGAAGCAGGCGGGTGCGTCGGTGAAGGTCTCGAAGAACCGTCTCGCCAAAATTGCTCTTGAAGGCACGGACGTCGTTGCCATCGGCTCCCTACTGAAGGGACCGACCGTGATCGCGACTTCAAACGATCCGGTAACGGCGCCGAAGGTTGCCATCGAATTCGCCAAGGCGAACGAAAAGTTCGTCATTCTCGGCGGCTCGATGGGTAAAACCGTCCTGGATGTGAACGGTGTGAAGGCGCTTGCCTCGCTGCCGTCACTCGATGAACTGCGCGGAAAGCTTGTCGGCCTCCTGGTGGCGCCGGCGACCAAGATCGCTCAGCTCTCGACTGCGCCCGCGGCCAAGCTCGCGCGCGTCGTCCAGGCCTATGCCTCAAAGAGCGAAGCGGCCTGACCCTTCGCAAATCAAACCTGGTTCGAACCAAACGTTTTAAGGAAATAGATCAATGGCTGACCTACAGAAAATCGTCGACGACCTCTCGAGCCTGACCGTGCTCGAAGCTGCCGAACTCGCCAAGCTCCTGGAAGAAAAGTGGGGCGTGTCCGCCGCTGCCGCCGTTGCGGTCGCCGGTCCCGCTGCCGCCGCCGCCGCTCCGGCTGAAGAGAAGACCGAGTTCACGGTTGTTCTCGCTGCCGCCGGCGACAAGAAGATCGAAGTCATCAAGGAAGTCCGCGCCATCACCGGCCTGGGCCTCAAGGAAGCCAAGGACCTCGTCGAAGGCGCGCCCAAGCCGGTCAAGGAAGGCGTGAACAAGGAAGAGGCCGACAAGCTCAAGGCCCAGCTCGAAAAGGCTGGCGCAAAGGTTGAGCTGAAGTAACGCAAGTTACTTCGGCGAAATCCGGGTCTTTCTTCGTCAGATTTGGCGAGCGTGAGCGAGACTCGGGATCGTTGCAAAGCTTGTGCGATGGGGTAACCCGGAGTACGGCGTACACAGAAAAGTGTGGGGATTCGCGGGGTTAGCCCCTCGAATCTCCACGATTCCGCCCCATATCGGAGCGGCAGCAGGAAAACGCGGTAAGGCGGCGGGGACGGCAGGGTTCCCGGCGTAAGCCGTTGGGAGACAGTCAGATTTCGGGCTTTTTCAGTCCGTGAAGCGGCAAGTTAAGACGGGCGGGTGCAGTCATGCGCCCCGCGCGTCGTTTTGCGTTTTGAAGGTCTAAAGTGCGGGTTCAGGACTTAATTCCTGAAATTGAGCTTTGTTCCTTTTGAGCGATTCGAAATTCAACCCGGGGGCGATGGCAGTCGCGCTTCGGAAGGTTCGTCCACAAGGGCGACGAAAATGAGAGGCCACGATGGCGCAGCAGACATTTACCGGTCGCAAACGCGTTCGCAAGTTTTTCGGACACATCAAGGAAGTCGCCGAGATGCCGAACCTTATCGAGGTTCAGAAGGCGTCCTACGACCAGTTCCTGATGGTCGAGGAGCCGGTCGGCGGCCGGCTGGACGAGGGACTGCAGGCGGTGTTCCGCTCGGTGTTCCCTATCTCGGATTTCTCGGGCACCTCGATGCTGGAATTCGTCCGCTACGAATTCGAGCCGCCGAAATACGACGTCGATGAGTGCCGCCAGCGCGGCATGACCTATGCTGCGCCGCTCAAGGTGACGCTGCGCCTGATCGTGTTCGATATCGACGAGGAAACCGGCGCCAAGTCCGTGAAGGACATCAAGGAGCAGGACGTCTACATGGGCGATATCCCGCTCATGACTATGAACGGCACCTTCGTCGTCAACGGCACCGAGCGCGTCATCGTCTCGCAGATGCACCGTTCGCCCGGCGTGTTCTTCGACCACGACAAGGGCAAGACCCATTCGTCCGGCAAGCTGCTGTTTGCCGCGCGCGTGATTCCGTATCGCGGTTCCTGGCTCGACATCGAGTTCGACGCCAAGGACATCGTGTTCGCGCGCATCGACCGCCGCCGCAAGATCCCCGTGACCTCACTGATGTACGCGCTCGGTCTCGACGGCGAGACGATCCTGTCGACCTTCTACAAGAAGATCAATTTCAAGCGCGCCAAGGAAGGCTGGCGCGTGCCGTTCGACGCCGCCCGCTTCCGCGGCTACTCGACCATCAACGATCTGATCGACGCCGATACCGGCAAGGTCGTGCTCGAGGCCGGCAAGAAACTGACGGTGCGCGCGGCGCGCCAGTTGCAGGAGAAGGGCCTCAAGGCGCTGCGCCTGTCGGATGAAGAGCTGGTCGGCAACTATCTCGCCGAGGATCTCGTCAATCCGAAGACCGGTGAAATCTACGCCGAAGCCGGCGAGGAGCTCACCGAGAAGTCGCTGAAGGCACTCAACGAGCAGGGCTACAAGGAACTGCCGCTGCTCGACATCGACCACGTCAATGTCGGCGCCTATATCCGCAACACGCTGCATGCCGACAAGAACATGACGCGTGAAGACGCGCTGTTCGATATCTACCGCGTGATGCGTCCGGGTGAGCCGCCGACCATCGACTCGGCCCAGACCATGTTCCAGTCGCTGTTCTTCGACTCTGAGCGCTACGACCTGTCCGCGGTCGGCCGCGTCAAGATGAACATGCGCCTCGAACTCGACGCGCCCGACACCCATCGCACGCTGCGCAAGGAAGACATCCTGGCCGTCATCAAGACGCTGGTCGACCTGCGCGACGGCAAGGGCGAGATCGACGACATCGACCATCTCGGCAACCGCCGCGTGCGTTCGGTCGGTGAGTTGATGGAGAACCAGTACCGCATCGGCCTGCTGCGCATGGAGCGCGCGATCAAGGAGCGCATGTCCAGTGTCGATATCGACACCGTGATGCCGCAGGACCTGATCAACGCCAAGCCGGCGGCTGCCGCGGTGCGCGAGTTCTTCGGCTCGTCGCAGCTCTCGCAGTTCATGGACCAGACCAACCCGCTGTCGGAGATCACCCACAAGCGCCGTCTCTCGGCGCTTGGACCGGGCGGTCTGACCCGCGAGCGTGCCGGTTTCGAGGTGCGCGACGTGCATCCGACGCATTACGGCCGCATCTGCCCGATCGAGACGCCGGAAGGTCCGAACATCGGCCTGATCAACTCGCTGGCGACGTTTGCGCGCGTCAACAAGTACGGCTTCGTCGAAACGCCTTATCGCAAGGTAAAGGACGGCCGCGTCACCGACGAGGTCGTGTATCTCTCGGCGATGGAGGAGGGCCGTTATCGCGTTGCGCAGGCCAACGTACCGCTCGACGCCAAGGGCCGCTTCACCGAAGACCTGATCGTCTGCCGTCACGCCGGCGAAGTGCTGCCGATCACGCCCGACAAGGTCGACTATATGGACGTGTCGCCGAAGCAGCTCGTTTCGGTGGCCGCGGCGCTGATCCCGTTCCTCGAGAACGACGACGCCAACCGCGCGCTGATGGGCTCGAACATGCAGCGCCAGGCGGTGCCGCTGGTTCGCGCCGAGGCGCCGTTCGTCGGCACCGGCATGGAAGGCGTGGTCGCCCGCGACTCGGGGGCTGCGATCGCGGCCCGCCGTTCGGGCGTGATCGACCAGATCGACGCCACCCGCGTCGTGATCCGCGCCACCGAAGATCTCGATCCCACCAAGTCGGGCGTCGATATTTACCGGCTGATGAAGTACCAGCGCTCCAACCAGTCGACCTGCATCAACCAGCGTCCGCTGGTGAAGGTCGGCGACATTGTCAGGAAGGGCGACATCATTGCCGACGGTCCCTCGACCGATCTCGGCGAGCTCGCGCTTGGCCGCAACGTGCTGGTCGCGTTCATGCCGTGGAACGGCTACAACTTCGAAGACTCGATCCTGCTCTCCGAAAGAATCGTGAAGGACGACGTCTTCACCTCGATCCACATCGAGGAATTCGAGGTGATGGCCCGCGACACCAAGCTCGGACCTGAGGAAATCACCCGCGACATTCCGAACGTCTCGGAAGAAGCACTGAAGAACCTCGACGAAGCCGGCATCGTCTATATCGGCGCCGAAGTCCGCGCCGGCGACATCCTGGTCGGCAAGATCACGCCGAAGGGCGAAAGCCCGATGACGCCGGAAGAAAAGCTCCTGCGCGCCATCTTCGGCGAAAAGGCTTCCGACGTCCGCGATACCTCGCTCCGCGTGCCCCCGGGCGTGCAGGGCACGATCGTGGAAGTGCGCGTGTTCAACCGTCACGGCGTCGACAAGGACGAGCGTGCGTTGGCGATCGAGCGGGAAGAGATCGAGCGTCTGGCCAAGGACCGCGACGACGAACAGGCGATCCTCGACCGCAACGTCTACGGCCGCCTCGCGGAACTGCTGGAAAACCGCCAGGGCATCGCGGGTCCCAAGGGCTTCAAGAAGGACACCAAGATCACGCGCGCCGTGCTCGAGGAGTACCCGAAGTCGCAGTGGTGGATGTTTGCTTCGCCGAACGACAAGCTGATGAGCGAAATCGAGGCGATGCGGAAGCAGTACGACGAATCGAAGAAGGGCCTTGAACAGCGCTTCCTCGACAAGGTCGAAAAGCTGCAGCGTGGTGACGAATTGCCGCCCGGCGTGATGAAGATGGTCAAGGTCTTCGTCGCGGTGAAGCGCAAGATCCAGCCCGGCGACAAGATGGCCGGCCGTCACGGCAACAAGGGCGTGGTGTCCAAGATCGTTCCGATCGAGGACATGCCGTTCCTCGAGGACGGTACGCACGCGGACATCGTGCTCAATCCGCTCGGCGTGCCCTCGCGCATGAATGTCGGCCAGATTCTGGAGACGCATCTCGGCTGGGCCTGTGCAGGCCTCGGCAAGCGCATCGGCCAGACCATCGACAGCTATTATCAGAAGCAGGATCTCAAGCCGCTGCGCGAGACCCTGAAGAAGATCTATGGCGACGATGAAACCATCAAGACGCTGAACGACGGTGAGTTGATGGAGCTTGGCAAGAACCTGAGCCACGGCGTGCCGATCGCGACGCCGGTGTTCGACGGCGCCAAGGAAGCCGACATCGAGGAGATGCTGAAGCTCGCGGGCTTCGACGCCTCCGGCCAGTCGACCGTCTATGACGGTCGCACCGGCGATGCCTTCGATCGCAAGGTGACGGTGGGCTACATCTACATGCTCAAGCTGCACCATCTGGTCGACGACAAGATCCACGCGCGTTCGATCGGTCCGTACTCGCTCGTCACCCAGCAGCCGCTGGGCGGCAAGGCGCAGTTCGGCGGCCAGCGTTTCGGCGAAATGGAGGTGTGGGCGCTGGAAGCTTACGGCGCAGCCTACACGCTGCAGGAAATGCTGACCGTGAAGTCGGACGACGTCGCCGGCCGTACCAAGGTGTACGAGGCGATCGTGCGCGGCGACGACACGTTCGAGGCAGGTATTCCGGAATCGTTCAACGTGCTGGTCAAGGAAATGCGCTCGCTCGGCCTCAACGTCGACCTGCACAATTCCAAGGTGGGACCGGCGCCGACGTCCGAGGCGGCCGAGTAACGGCAAAGATTCCATGTCCGACCCAAAGCGCGAAGGCAACTTCGCAGATGGGCCGGACATTCGCGCTCCGCTCGGACGTTGAGCGGGCGCGGGCCAAAGAAGAATTTCGAATTTGCTGCCGGTGACGATCGGCACGCGAGGAGAAGACGATGAACCAAGAAATTATGAATCTCTTCAATCCGACGACCCCGGCCCAGGTCTTCGACCAGATCCGGATCTCGATTGCGTCCCCGGAGAAGATTCTGTCCTGGTCCTACGGCGAGATCAAAAAGCCGGAGACCATCAACTACCGGACCTTCAAGCCGGAGCGCGACGGCCTGTTCTGCGCCCGCATCTTCGGGCCGATCAAGGACTACGAATGCTTGTGCGGCAAGTACAAGCGGATGAAGTACAAGGGCATCATCTGCGAAAAGTGCTCGGTCGAAGTGACGCTGTCGCGCGTCCGGCGCGAGCGCATGGGCCATATCGAACTGGCAGCGCCCGTTGCGCACATCTGGTTCCTGAAGTCGCTGCCGTCCCGCATCGGCCTTCTGCTCGACATGACGCTGAAGGATCTCGAGCGGATCCTGTACTTCGAATATTACGTCGTGCTCGAGCCCGGCCTGACCGCGCTCAAGGACCGTCAGTTGCTCTCGGAAGACGAGTACCTGAAGGCGCAAGACGAATACGGCCAGGATTCCTTCACCGCCATGATCGGCGCCGAAGCGATCCGCGAGCTGTTGAAGGGGCTTGAGCTCGAAAAGCTCGAGCAGTCCCTGCGCGCGGAAATGCACGAGACCGAATCCGACATCAAGCACAAGAAGCTCGCCAAGCGGCTGAAGATCGTCGAGGCCTTCCGCTATTCCGGCAACAAGCCGGAGTGGATGATCCTGACCGTGGTGCCGGTGATTCCGCCGGACCTGCGTCCGCTGGTGCCGCTCGACGGCGGCCGCTTTGCGACGTCCGACCTCAACGACCTCTACCGCCGCGTCATCAACCGCAACAACCGCCTGAAGCGGCTGATGGAGCTGCGCGCGCCCGACATCATCATCCGCAACGAAAAGCGCATGCTGCAGGAGGCCGTCGACGCGCTGTTCGACAACGGCCGCCGCGGCCGCGTCATCACCGGCGCCAACAAGCGTCCGCTGAAGTCGCTGGCCGACATGCTCAAGGGCAAGCAGGGCCGCTTCCGGCAGAACCTGCTCGGCAAGCGCGTCGACTATTCGGGCCGCTCCGTGATCGTGGTCGGTCCCGAGCTGCGGCTGCATCAGTGCGGCCTGCCGAAGAAGATGGCGCTCGAACTGTTCAAGCCGTTCATCTATTCGCGGCTCGACGCCAAGGGTCTGTCCACCACCGTGAAGCAGGCGAAGAAGCTCGTCGAAAAGGAGCGTCCCGAGGTCTGGGATATCCTGGACGAGGTGATCCGCGAGCATCCGGTGCTCTTGAACCGCGCGCCGACGCTGCATCGCCTCGGCATTCAGGCGTTCGAGCCGGTCCTGATCGAAGGCAAGGCGATCCAGCTCCATCCGCTGGTTTGCGCCGCGTTCAACGCTGACTTCGACGGCGACCAGATGGCCGTGCACGTTCCGCTGTCGCTGGAAGCGCAGCTTGAAGCGCGCGTCCTGATGATGTCGACCAACAACATCCTGCATCCGGCGAACGGCCAGCCGATCATCGTGCCGTCGCAGGACATCGTGCTCGGCCTCTACTACGTGTCGATCATGCGCGAGGGCCTGCCCGGCGAGGGCAAGATCTTCGGCGACATGGCCGAACTCGAGCACGCGCTGCATTCGAAGGTCATCCACCTCCACACCAAGATCAAGTACCGGTGGGAGGGCACCGACGAAACCGGCAAGACCACCAGGCGCTGGATCGAAACCACCGCGGGCCGCGTCATGCTCGGCACCTTGCTGCCGAAGAACCAGAAGATCTCGTACGACATCATCAACAAGCTGATGACCAAGCGCGAAATCTCCGGCGTGATCGACCAGGTCTACCGTCACTGCGGTCAGAAGGAGACGGTGATCTTCTGCGACCGCATCATGGCGCTCGGCTTCTACAACGCGTTCAAGGCCGGCATCTCGTTCGGCAAGGACGACATGGTCGTGCCGCACTCAAAGTGGAAGATCGTCGACACCACCCGTACGCTGGCGAAGGACTTCGAGCAGCAGTACAATGACGGCCTGATCACCCATGGCGAGAAGTACAACAAGGTGGTCGACGCCTGGTCGAAGGCGACCGAAGAAATCGCCAAGGAGATGATGAAGGAAATCTCCTCGACCAAGAAGACGCCGAAGGGCGCCGACGCCGACATCAACTCGATCTACATGATGGCGCATTCGGGCGCGCGCGGTTCGCCGGCCCAGATGCGTCAGCTCGCCGGTATGCGCGGCCTGATGGCGAAGCCGTCGGGTGAAATCATCGAGACGCCGATCATTTCCAACTTCAAGGAAGGTCTGTCGGTGCTCGAATACTTCAACTCGACCCACGGCGCCCGCAAGGGCCTCGCGGACACCGCGTTGAAGACCGCGAACTCCGGTTACCTGACCCGCCGTCTGGTCGACGTGGCGCAGGACTGCATCATCACGCAGGACGATTGCGGCACCAAGCTCGGCATCAAGATGCGCGCCATCGTCGATGCCGGAACGGTCGTCGCTTCGCTGGCGTCGCGTATCCTCGGCCGCACCACGGGCGAGGACCTGCGCGATCCCGCAACCAACAAGGTCGTGGTCAAGCGCGGCACGCTGATGGAAGAGACGCATGTCGACGCCATCCAGCAGGCCGGCATCCAGGAAGTGAAGATCCGTTCGGCGCTGACCTGCGAACTGGTCAACGGCATCTGCGGCAAGTGCTACGGCCGCGACTTGGCCCGCGGCACGCCGGTCAACCACGGCGAAGCGGTCGGCGTCATCGCCGCGCAGTCGATCGGTGAACCCGGCACGCAGCTGACGATGCGCACGTTCCACATCGGCGGCGCGGCGCAGATCAACGAGCAGTCGTTCGTGGAGTCGAACTTCGACGGCAAGGTGACCATCAAGAACAAGGCCATCGCCAGGAACAGCGAAGGTCATTTGGTCGCGATGGTTCGCAACATGGTGTTTGCGATCACCGATGCCGACGGCACCGAGCGTGCGACCCACCGCATTCAGTACGGCGCGCGCGTGCACGTCGATGAAGGCGATATGGTCAAGCGCGGCCAGCGCATCGCGGAGTGGGATCCGTACTCGCGGCCGGTTCTCACCGAAGTCGAAGGCACCATCGGGTTCGAGGATCTGGTCGAAGGCCAGTCGATCTCGGAAACGCTGGACGAATCCACCGGTATCGCCAAGCGCGTCGTCATCGACTGGCGTGCGTCGCGGGGCGGGGCGGATCTGCGCCCGGCCATCGTCGTCAAGGGCAAGGACGGCAAGGTGCTGAAGCTCGCACGTGGCGGCGATGCCCGCTACATGCTGTCGGTCGACGGCATTCTGTCGGTCGACGTCGGTGCCAAGGTCAAGGCCGGCGACATCCTGGCGCGTATCTCCACCGAAAGCGCCAAGACGCGCGACATCACCGGCGGTCTGCCGCGGGTGGCCGAACTGTTCGAGGCCCGCAAGCCAAAGGACGCGGCGATCATCGCGGAAATCGCGGGCACGATCCGTTTCGGCCGCGACTACAAGAACAAGCGCCGCATCTCGATCGAGCCGATGGACAAGACCGAGGAGACCAGAGAGTACCTGATCCCGAAGGGCAAGCACATCCATCTGCAGGACGGCGACATCGTCGAAAAGGGCGATTTCATCGTCGAAGGCAATCCGGCGCCGCACGACATCCTGGCGATCAAGGGCATCGAGGAACTCGCTGCCTATCTGGTCAACGAAATCCAGGAAGTCTACCGGCTGCAGGGCGTGCTCATCAACGACAAGCACATCGAGGTGATTGTCCGTCAGATGCTGCAGAAGGTCGAGGTCACTGACCAGGGCGACACCGACATGATCTCGGGCGAGCAGGTCGACAAGATCGAGTTCGACGCGCTCAACGTCAAGGCCAAGGAAGAGGGCAAGAAGCCCGCCACGGGAACGCCGGTTCTGCTCGGCATCACCAAGGCGAGCCTGCAGACCCGCTCGTTCTTCTCGGCGGCCTCGTTCCAGGAGACCACCCGCGTGCTCACCGAAGCCGCCGTCAACGGCAAGGTGGATCCGCTGGAAGGCCTCAAGGAGAACGTCATTGTCGGCCGGCTGATCCCGGCGGGCACCGGCGCTTCAATGGCCAAGATCCGCGAAGTCGCGGTCAAGCGCGACAAGCTGATCCTCGACGAGCGCGAGAAGCAGGCGACGATCGTGCCGACGGCCCCGGAAGCGGAACCGCTGGCATTGCCGCCGGCGGAGTAAGGGTTCCGTCAGGTCCCGACCAATAAGAAAGCCGGCTGTGAAGCCGGCTTTTGCTTTTTTTCAACGGCGTGCCCCCTGCTTCACCCATAAGGGTGATACGTGCTACCCAGTCACGACGTGATGTCTATGTTGGCGGTCCCCTCGATTCACATGAACGCATCAATTGATTCAGAACGTCTGATCGACCGCATTTATGAAGCTGGCTTGGTCCCTTCGCTTTGGCCAGCTCTGCTTGGTGAACTCGGTGCAGCGGTCGGCGGCAACGGCGGCTTTCTGTTCGGTGTGCGGGACGGCTACGTAAGCGCGGTCAATTCTGTCGAATATGACCAGCTGATGCCTGTTTTCTTGAGAGACGGATGGAGCGAACGCGATCCAAATCTGCCGCGCGCCATCGCCCTGAATCGTGCAGGCTTCGTCACCGACCACGACCTCCTCTCGGAGGAGGAGATTGCGACCAACGAAGTCTATTGCAATTTTTACCGCAAGCACGGCATCGGCTACCGGGCCGGAACGCTCATCCCGATGCCGATCGGCGATTCAATCGCAATCGTCCTGCCACGGCATCAGGATCACGGCCCGGTGCCGCAAGAGGTCGTCAATCTGCTGGATGGACTGCGGCCGCATCTGGCCCGGGCCTCCCTTGCGGCAAACCGCCTTGGCTTCGAGCGCGCACTTGCCCAGGTGGATGCATTGCAGGCGCTGGGTCTGCCGGGCGCGGTGCTGCGCGGGCCCGGCCAGGTGTTCGCGACAAACGGCCTGTTCGATGCGCTGATGCCTTCGCTGTTTCAGGATCGCGCCCAGCGCGTGATGATGACGGACGTTGCGGCGGATGCGCTGCTCGCCGAAGCGCTCGGCGCGCTGCCTCTTGCCGGTAGCCGGATCGTGAAATCCATACCGGTCGCCGCGACGGTCGGCCACGTGCCGATGGTGCTGCATGTCATCCCCGTACGCGGTTCCGCGCGCGATATCTTCACGCAGGCCACCGCGCTGCTGGTGGTGACGCCGGTCGATCGCGCCGCGGTGCCGACCGCGGAGGTCCTGCAAGGCCTGTTCGACCTGACACCGGCGGAAGCGCGCGTGGCGCGGGGCATCGGCCAGGCCGAAACCGTTGATACGCTTGCCGACGCGACAGGCGTCAATCGAGAGACGGTGCGCAGCCAGCTCAAGGCCGTGCTGTCCAAGACCGGCCTTTCACGCCAGCAGGAGCTGGTCAGCCTGCTCGCCGGCAAGGCGTTCCATCGCGATTAGACAACCGCGCCCACGGTTGCGGAGGCGGACTCTCTGGGCCTACTTGCCGGCGGAATAGGGCTTCCGCAAGAATACGGTGCGAAGACAAATGGCCGGCACAAGCCGGCCATTTTGCTGCTTTCTTTCATTGCTGCGTTGCGAGGACTTGCTTTGTTCATCTTCCCTTCAGGGTGAAAAGCGCTTTTGCTTGCGGTTTAGACCGGCTGCTTCCAGAAGGCAGGGGGGCCGGAGGGCGACGGAAAAGACATGTTGGATCTGGCAATCGTAGGCGGCGGCCCGGGCGGGCTGATGAGCGCCTGGTATTTGAAGAAAAAGCTCGGCGATCTCTGCCGCGTCACGATCTACGAGGCATCCGACAGAGTCGGGGGCAAGATCGTCTCGCGCAAATTCGATTCCGCGCCGGCGATGTACGAGGCAGGCGTCGCCGAAATCTACGATTATTCGATGACCGGCCCGGATCCGCTGCGGGAACTGATCCAGCATTTCGGCCTGCAGACGATACCGATGGATGCCGAGCAGGTGCACCTCGACGGTGAACTGCTCAACGACGTGCCGGGCATGCGCCGCAGGTATGGTGAGAAGACCGCCGCCGCGATCGAAGCGTTCCGCAAGCGTTGTTCCGACCTGGTGTCGCCGATCGAATATTACGAAGGCGTCGGCGCCCACGATAACGAGCACCCCTGGGCCTACATGACCTGCGAGGAAGTGCTCGACGAGGAAGTCGACGATCCCATCGCCAAGCGCTTTTTCAAGGTGATGGCGCGCTCTGATATCGCGACCGAAAGCCACAGTACCAATGGCCTGAATGCGCTGAAGAACTTCGTGATGGACGTCGACGGCTATATCGGCCTGTACTCGATCCAGAACGGCAACGAACAGTTGATCGAGTGCCTGCGCTCGGAAGTCGATGCCGACATCCAGCTCAGCCATCGCGTGCTCAAGGTCGGCAAGACCGACTCTGGCCGCTATCAGCTCAATATGATGAACGGAAAGGGGCCGGAGACACGGGATTTCGATCTGGTGCTGATGTGCCTGCCGCATTCCTGGCTCGGCACCATGCGCTGGGATGGCGAAGAACTGCGCAAGTCGATGGTCAAGCACGTCGCCTATTTCGACCGTCCGGCGCATTATCTTCGGGTTTCGATCCTGTTCGACGAGCCGTTCTGGGGCGAGAAGATCTCCGGTGCCTGGTTCATGTCGGAAGCGTTCGGCGGCTGCTGCGTTTACAACGAGGGCGCCCGCCACGACGTCGGCAAGCACGGCGTGCTCAACTGGCTGATCGCCGGCTCGGACGCGCTGGCGTTTGCCAATCTTAGCGATCAGGAACTGATCGACGCCGCGCTCAAGTCGCTGCCGGCTTCGCTCGGCAACGCCCGCGATCATTTCCTGGAAGGCAAGATCCACCGCTGGCTGTCATCGGTGAATGCGCTGCCAGGCGGCCTGCCGGTGCGTGACGTCATGACCAACCACCGGCCGGAGCCGAAGCAGCATCCGGGGATCGTCGTGGTCGGCGACTATCTGTTCGATTCGACGCTGAACGGTCTGCTCGATTCCTCCGACGCCGCCACCGATATCATTCTGACCGAGATGATGCGGCTGCGCCGCGCCCGTGCACAACAGGGCACGGTATCGTCCGACAAGATCGACCGCAGCTATTTCGAGAATTACCGTGGCGTCGGGCCCTACAGCGAGGCTTGGAGCCGGTTTACCGATCCGACCTATCTGATGGACCTGATCAAGATCGTCTGGAACAGGGCCAGGGGCTACAAGCTGCTCGTCGCCGGCTCCGCCAGCGGCGAACTGGTCGGCGCGCTGCGCGAGCGCGGCATCGATGCCTGGGGTATCGAAAACAACAAGGCGATCCACGCCAAAACGCCGAAGGCGCTGAAAAAGTACAACAAGCTCGGCTCCATCGCCGATATGCCGTTCAAGGACGACGAATTCGATTTCGTGTTCGAGACGAGCCTGTGTCATGTCGCCGAAAAGCAGGTCCTGCGGGCGGTGCGCGAACTCAACCGCGTCGTGAAGACCGGACTGGTGTTCGGGTCTGTGACGTCGGACATGGCTCCCGCACTGATCGACCGTTACGACCTGTTGCGCGGCGTGAAGAAGCTCGGCACCTGGTGGGAATGGTCTGAATGGTTCTTCGGCAACGGATTCGACCTCTCGATGCACCGCCGCGACTGCACCGATGCGGTGTGGGCGGCGACGCTGGCTGCCAATAAGGGGCCGGGGCAGTGGTACGCCGACGCCGACAGCCTGCGCTATTCGTTCTTCGACAAGGTCGAAGCGGACGATTGAAGGTCCGACCGGTTGTATTGAGGCGCGACGGGGACTGATGGATCAGAGTCCGTCGCGCCAAATGTTTGCCGAATTCATCCCGATCGCATAGAATCCTTGGCGGGTAGCGCTCGCCGCTGCCGCGTTCGATTGCGGTCAGGCCGGCCGTGCAGCATCGGTTGGTTTCATGGCGCCCAAGCCTCCTTCCTCGGATGATCAGAATCCCGCGCCAGCGGACGATCCTGAGCTGACCAAGAAGCTTGTGCTGGAGGCGGTTGCGCCGCTGACCGGTGGCAAGGCCGCCGGTGCACCTGCTGGTGACGCCGACAAGGACGATAAGGACGGGGAGCTGGACCACGACGACGATGATGACGACGAGGATCTCGTCGTTTTCACCGCCAAGGAAGCCGCCGGCGCGATGGCGACGATCTACGGCTTCACCAAGCCGTATCTCGGCAATTACAGAAAACTGCTGGCCTTCGTGACCTTCGGCGTCCTGGTCGAGACGCTGTTCAACGTCATCATGCCGCTCAGCCTGAAATTCCTGATCGACGACGCGCTCGGCGAGGAGGATTTCCAGGCGCTGTACAAGATCCTCGGCGTGCTCGCGGTCGCCGGCATCATCACGTCGATCATTGCGGTCTGGTACGAGAAATGGGACGCGCGGCTGGCCGCGGGCGTCATCGCCGACGTGCGGACGCGGCTGTTCGAGCACGTCCAGAACCTGCCGGCGTCGTATTTCGCCCGGACCAAGCGCGGCGAGATTCTCTCGCGATTCTCGATCGATCTCGCGGCCTATGAAAGCTCGGTCAAGACCTTCGCCAACAGCGCGGCGCTGCCGTTCCTGGAACTGATCGCCGGCATCATCCTGATGCTGTTTTTGAACTGGCAGCTTGCGGCGGTTGCCTTGCTGATATTCCCGATCACGCTGATCGGGCCGCGGATCCTGACGCCGAAGGCGGTGCAGGCGAATTACGAGCAGAAGCTCAACGAATCGGCGCTGCTCGGCACGGTGCAGGAAAACGTGGCTGCCCAAGCGGTGATCAAGGCGTTCAGCCTGCAGCGCCGCACGCTCGGCTGGTTCACCATGCGCAACCAGGAGGTGCGGATCAAGACGGCATCGGCTGTCTTCCTTTCCACGATGGTGGAGCGCACCGTCACCATTTCAGTATTGCTGCTGCACCTCGTGGTGCTGGCGATCGGCGCCTATCTCGCCACCAAGGGCCAGATCACCATCGGTACTTTCGTCACCTTCGAGAGCGCGTTCTGGGAGGTGTCCTACAACATCGCCCATCTGATGCATTTCATTCCGGTGTCGATCCAGTCGGCGGCGGCGGTGCGGCATATGCAGGAGCTGCTGGATGAGCCGACGCGCGGCGCCGATCGCCCGGGCGCGCCCGATTTACCGCGGATCACCAACGACATCAGCTTCGACCGCGTCACCTTCGCCTACGAAGGCAGCGAGACGCCGGTGCTCGACAATTTCAGCCTCAAGCTCAATGTCGGCAAGCGTATCGCGATCGTCGGTCCCAGCGGCTCGGGCAAGAGCACGCTGCTCAATCTGATCCTGCGCCTTTACACGCCGGACGAGGGGCGGGTGGCCATCGACGGCGTCGATATCCGCCGCGTGACCCGCGAATCCCTGCGCGGCGGCATGGCGGTCGTGTTCCAGGAGAACATGCTGTTCAACATGTCGCTCCGTGAAAACATCCGGCTCGGCAAGGAAGGCGCCAGCGACGAGGAGGTCGAGGAAGCCGCGCGCAAGGCCGAGATCCACAGCTACATCATGAGCCTGCCGCAGAAATACGACACGCCGGTCGGCGAACGCGGCGACACGCTGTCGGGTGGCCAGCGCCAGCGCATCGCGATCGCGCGCGCGATCATCCGCAATCCGTCGCTGCTGCTGCTCGACGAGGCAACGTCGGCGCTCGACCAGACCACGGAAGCCGCGATCAACCGCACGCTTCTGAACGTGGCGGAGGGGCGCACCATGATCTGGTCGACCCACCGTCTGACGTCGGTGGTCGAGATGGACGAGATCATCGTGATTTCAGCCGGCAAGGCGATCGAGCGCGGCTCGCATGCGCAGTTGCTCGCGGCCAACGGCGTCTATCGCAAGCTCTGGGACGATCAGGGCCGCACGCCGCACAACGATGCCGGTCAAGCCGACGATGATAATGAAGACGACGACGATGACGAGGATGACGACGAGGAGTGAGCGCGGCGGTTTGACCCCGCGCTGATCCCGTTTCGCATCCGCCGCAGGGCGCCTTCGCCGAACCACGCCAGGAAGCGCGCCCAGCGCTGCGCACGCCAGTAGAGCCCGTTCTCGATCGTGAGCTTGCGGAAGCTGACGGCTTTTGCCATCGACCAGGCATCGCAAGCCTGCTTGACCGGATCTTCGTAGAAGGAAGCGATCTTGTCCGCGTCCATGCCCGCGGTCGCAAGCCAGGCGGGGATATGGACGTTGCAGAGCTGGGCTACGTCGGTGAACACCTTGTCGGTGCCAGTGCCGGTAACCGGGCAGGTGGCCGCAAAGGCATCGCCGACCAGAACGACGCCAGGCCGGCGATAGCCGGTTGAGATATAGAGATCGGCAGGCCTGATCTTGACGTCGCCGGGAACGCCGTATTCGCCGATGATCCGGCGCAGCCTGGGCAGCGCGGCGTTCATGGTCTCGACCGGCCTATGGCGCATCTCGCGCAGCCAGGGATCGTCGACCTCGCGGTAGACGAAGAGGTTGGCCCGCATCCGGTTTCCGACAGGGAAGAGCGTTACATAGGCGACGCGCTCCTTTGCCCGTTCCGAAAAGTAGGTCAGGGCGGGAAATTCGAAGGCCGGACGGCCGACCGGCACCATGTCAAATCCGATCGAGATGGAATGGCTGACGCTGATGGTCTGGCGCTCGATGCCGAGACTGTGGCGCAGCCCGACACTCAGTCCATTGGCCAGCACCACCAGGCGCGCCGAAATGGTTTCGCCGTCGGATAGCGTGAGCTTCTGCCGCTCCGCACTGGTCGAGACATCGGTCACCTTGGCGTAGATGAGCTCGGCGGGGGCTGCGATTTCGGCCCGGACAGCGCCGATCAGCGCGTCGTACATGATGCCGTATTGGCGGCTCGGCTTCTTGTCGAGGAGGTAGCCGAATCGCGCAATCCAGTTTTGGCGGTCGTGGGTGGCCGAGCGGAGCACCGAATCGGCGATTCCGGTCCGGTAGAAGCGGCCGAGCTGTTCGTCGCCGCTGATTTTTTCGACGCGGAAGTCGAACGGATAGACTTTGTGGGGGTCGATCAGAACAGTCGGGATTCCAGCACGTCCGAGCATGGCAGCCGCGGTCGAGCCGGCAAGGCCGCCGCCGATGATCGCAATGTCGGTGTATTTCATGTGGAATCTCAGCCGGGGTGCGACACTTTTGCACCCGGAAAGGCAAATAAAGCCTTAGTTGGGTTGTCTTGGCCGAGAGAATGATGTTTTTGATTGTATTTACCCGGGTATAATTAGCGATCGAGCGAGGCGACTCAGAGCTCCGAGGCAAAGGGGGAGATGCCAATGGTGAGGGGTGAAGATGCCATTTCCGCGTTTCCTGAATTCGCTGGAAACGCTGAATCCGCAGACGCCATAGGCATTTCCAGCGTTGTTGTTTTGCTTGACTTAACTACCCACCGCTTATAGAAGACGGCCACTTAACGACAGGCGGTGAGCAACGCCAGCGTCGGAACGGAACACCCTTTCAAATCCTTACGGAAGTTTCCTGAAGGACCGGGACGGGCACCAACCTCGACGAATGCCGCTCAAACGCTGTCGATCATATTGCTAGGCAATGCCAGGACGATTTTTGTTCTCTTGAGCACGTTCTCTTGAGAGTGAACTCGGATGCATGACCTCGGTTGCAGGCCGGACAGCGAGCGCTGATCGCCTTCACTTGCGGTCCTCTGTGGCGTCGAAGCGCTTTCCGCTCAGTGATGGGTGGTTGGCGCGATTTCGTTTTGCGTGGATGTTTTTCACGCAAGGCGGGCCGAACGGAACGGCTAGTTCCGAGAAGAATTTGCGAAAGCCATTCAAGGTTTCGCGCGAACTAAAGGGTGAAGGCTGACATGCCGACGATCAACCAGCTGATCGCAAATCCGCGTGCGGTGCAGAAGTCACGCAAGAAGGTGCCGGCGCTGCAGCAGTCGCCGCAGAAGCGCGGCGTTTGCACGCGCGTCTACACGACGACCCCGAAGAAGCCGAACTCGGCGCTTCGTAAGGTCGCCAAGGTGCGCCTGACCAACGGCTTCGAAGTGATCGGCTACATCCCGGGTGAAGGCCATAACCTTCAGGAGCACTCGGTGGTCATGATCCGCGGCGGCCGCGTCAAGGACTTGCCCGGCGTGCGCTACCACATCCTCCGCGGCGTCCTCGATACCCAGGGCGTCAAGAACCGTAAGCAGCGCCGTTCGAAGTACGGCGCGAAGCGTCCGAAGTAATCAGGAACAGAATCGATGTCCCGTCGCCATTCTGCTGAAAAGCGTGAAGTGAACCCGGATCCGAAGTTCGGGAACGTCATCATCACGAAGTTCATGAACTCGATCATGTACGACGGCAAGAAGTCTGCCGCCGAGAGCATCGTCTACGGCGCGCTCGCCATGATCGAAACCAAGACCAAGCAGGGTCCGCTGCCGGTGTTCGAGCAGGCGCTGGAAAACGTCATGCCGACCATCGAAGTGCGTTCGCGCCGCGTCGGTGGCGCCACCTACCAGGTGCCGGTCGAAGTGCGCTCGGTTCGCCGTCAGGCGCTGGGTATTCGCTGGATCATCACGGCAGCGCGCGATCGTAACGAAAAGACGATGACGGAGCGGCTCTCGGCCGAGCTGCTCGACGCGTCGAACAACCGGGGGAACGCCGTCAAGAAGCGTGAAGACGTGCACCGGATGGCGGAAGCCAACCGTGCCTTCTCGCATTATCGCTGGTAACGGCGAAGAACGGATTTAAGGAACAGCCCATGCCCCGCGTTCATGCCATAGAGAACTACCGCAACTTCGGTATTATGGCGCATATCGATGCCGGTAAGACCACGACCACCGAGCGCATCCTTTACTACACCGGCAAGAGCCACAAGATCGGCGAAGTGCACGAAGGTGCCGCGACGATGGACTGGATGGAGCAGGAGCAGGAGCGTGGCATCACGATCACCTCGGCTGCGACCACCGCGTTCTGGAACGGCAAGCGCCTGAACATCATCGACACCCCCGGCCACGTCGACTTCACCATCGAAGTCGAGCGTTCGCTGCGCGTGCTCGACGGCGCGGTATGCGTGCTCGATTCGAACCAGGGCGTTGAGCCGCAGACCGAAACCGTCTGGCGTCAGGGCGACAAGTACAAGGTTCCGCGCATCGTCTTCGCCAACAAGATGGACAAGACCGGCGCGGATTTCTTCAAGTGCCTCGCCGACATCGTTGACCGCCTCGGCGCCAAGCCGATCGCGATCCAGCTCCCGATCGGTGCCGAGAACAACTTCAAGGGCCTCGTCGACCTCGTGAAGATGCAGGGCATCATCTGGAACGATGAATCGCTCGGCGCGAAGTTCGACTATGTCGATATCCCGGCCGACATGGTCGACCAGGCCAAGGAATATCGCGAGAAGATGGTGGAAGCCGCCGTCGAGCTCGACGATGACGCCTTGGCTGCCTTCCTCGACGGCAAGGAGCCGGACGAGGCGACGCTGAAGCGGCTGATCCGTAAAGCCGTGCTGACCGGCGCCTTCTATCCCGTGCTGTGCGGCTCGGCCTTCAAGAACAAGGGCGTGCAGCCGCTGCTGGACGCCGTCGTTGACTACCTGCCGTCGCCGGTCGACGTGCCCGCGATCAAGGGCATGGACGATGACGGCAACGAAGTGCTGCGCAAGGCCGACGACAAGGAGCCGCTGGCTCTGCTCGCGTTCAAGATCATGGACGACCCGTTCGTCGGCACCATCACCTTCTGCCGCATCTATTCGGGCATCCTGCAGAGCGGCACCGGCGTCGTGAACTCGACCCGCGAAAAGAAAGAGCGTATCGGCCGTATGCTGCTGATGCATGCGAACAACCGCGAAGACATCAAGGAAGCCTATGCCGGCGATATCGTAGCACTTGCTGGCCTGAAGGAAGCGCGCACCGGTGACACGCTGTGCGATCCCGACAAGCAGGTGATCCTCGAAAAGATGGAATTCCCGGAGCCGGTGATCGAGATCGCGATCGAGCCGAAGTCGAAGGCCGACCAGGAAAAGCTCGGCGTGGCATTGGCGAAGCTTGCTGCGGAAGATCCGTCGTTCCGCGTGTCGACCGACCAGGAGTCCGGCCAGACCATTCTCAAGGGCATGGGCGAACTCCATCTCGACATCAAGGTCGACATCCTCCGCCGTACCTACAAGGTCGACGCCAACATCGGCGCGCCGCAGGTGGCGTTCCGCGAGCGGGTCACCAAGCGCGCTGAAGTCAAGTACACGCACAAGAAGCAGACCGGCGGTACCGGTCAGTTCGCCGAAGTATCGATCATCGTCGAGCCGAACGAGCCCGGTAAGGGCTACGAGTTCGAATCGAAGATCGTCGGCGGCGCGGTGCCGAAGGAATACATCCCCGGCGTCGAAAAGGGCCTCAACAGCGTGATGGGCTCGGGCGTGGTCGCCGGCTTCCCGGTGGTGGACGTCAAGGTCCAGTTGGTCGACGGCAAGTATCACGACGTCGACTCTTCGGCGCTGGCCTTCGAAATTGCATCGCGCGCGGCATTCCGCGAAGCGCTGCAGAAGGGCAAGTCCGTTCTGCTCGAGCCGATCATGAAGGTCGAGGTGGTGACCCCGGAAGACTATACCGGTTCGGTCATCGGCGACCTGAATTCGCGGCGCGGCCAGATCCAGGGTCAGGACATGCGCGGCAACGCCAACGTCATCAACGCGATGGTGCCGCTCATGAACATGTTCGGGTACGTGAATAACCTGCGCTCGATGAGCCAGGGACGCGCGACCTTTACGATGCAATTCGATCACTACGCTGAAGCGCCGGCGAACGTGTCGGCAGAAGTCCAGAAGAAGTTTGCCTGATTGTCGTTGGTTCAAAGCTAACGACTGAACGGAGAGTCAAATGGCCAAAGCAAAGTTTGAACGTAATAAACCGCACTGCAACATCGGAACCATCGGTCACGTCGACCATGGCAAGACCTCGCTGACCGCAGCGATCACCAAGGTGCTGGCTGAAACCGGCGGTGCGACGTTCACGGCGTACGACCAGATCGACAAGGCGCCGGAAGAGAAGGCGCGCGGCATCACGATCTCGACCGCCCACGTCGAATACGAAACCACCAATCGGCACTACGCCCACGTCGATTGCCCGGGCCACGCCGACTACGTGAAGAACATGATCACCGGCGCAGCCCAGATGGATGGCGCGATCCTGGTCGTGTCGGCCGCCGACGGCCCGATGCCGCAGACCCGCGAGCACATCCTGCTCGCCCGTCAGGTCGGCGTTCCCGCGCTCGTCGTGTTCCTGAACAAGTGCGACATGGTCGACGATCCGGAACTGCTCGAGCTCGTCGAGCTCGAAGTCCGCGAACTGCTTTCGAAGTACGAATTCCCGGGCGACACCATCCCGATCGTCAAGGGCTCGGCGCTGGCCGCCCTTGAAGACAAGGACAAGGCGCTTGGTCACGACGCCATCCTCGAGCTGATGAAGCAGGTCGACGCGTACATTCCGCAGCCGGAGCGTCCGATCGACCAGCCGTTCCTGATGCCGGTGGAAGACGTGTTCTCGATCTCGGGCCGCGGCACCGTGGTGACCGGTCGTGTCGAGCGCGGCATCGTCAAGGTCGGCGAGGAAATCGAAATCGTCGGTCTGCGCGATACCCAGAAGACCATCGTCACCGGCGTCGAAATGTTCCGCAAGCTGCTCGATCAGGGCCAGGCCGGCGACAACATCGGTGCGCTGCTCCGCGGCACCAAGCGCGAGGAAGTCGAGCGCGGCCAGGTGCTGTGCAAGCCGGGTTCGGTCAAGCCGCACACCAAGTTCAAGGCTGAGGCCTACATCCTGACCAAGGAAGAGGGCGGTCGTCACACCCCGTTCTTCACCAACTACCGGCCCCAGTTCTACTTCCGCACCACCGACGTGACCGGCGTCGTTCATCTGCCCGAAGGCACCGAAATGGTGATGCCGGGCGACAACATCGCGATGGAAGTGCACCTGATCGTGCCGATCGCGATGGAAGAAAAGCTGCGCTTCGCGATCCGTGAAGGCGGCCGCACCGTCGGCGCCGGCGTCGTCGCCTCCATCATCGAGTAAAGAGAAAACGAAAAGCGAATAGCGAATGGTTTCATTCGCTATTCGCCGCTCACTACTCGCATCAAGCGACGAAGAAAGAGACAACGGCAATGAACGGCCAAAATATTCGCATCCGTCTCAAGGCGTTCGACCATCGTATCCTCGATACGTCGACCCGCGAGATCGTGAACACGGCGAAACGTACCGGTGCCCAGGTTCGCGGACCTATCCCGCTGCCCACCCGCATCGAGAAGTTCACCGTCAACCGTTCACCGCACGTCGACAAGAAGAGCCGCGAGCAATTCGAGATGCGCACCCACAAGCGCCTTCTCGACATCGTCGATCCGACCCCGCAGACCGTCGATGCTCTCATGAAGCTCGATCTGGCCGCCGGTGTCGACGTCGAGATCAAGCTCTAAGATTTTCAGGATCGTCCGAAGTTAGCGGACAGAAAGAACAGGAAGCACGCCGATGCGCTCCGGAGTGATCGCACAAAAGGTCGGGATGACGCGGGTCTTTACGGAGACCGGCGAACATATCCCTGTGACCGTGCTGAAGCTGGGCAATTGCCAGGTGCTGGGCCACCGCACGACCGAGAAGAACGGTTATGTCGCGCTGCAGCTCGGTTCGGGTACCCGCAAGACCGTCTATCTGCCGAAGGCAGAGCGCGGCCAGTTTGCGGTGTCCAAGGTCGAGCCCAAGCGGAAGGTCACCGAGTTCCGCGTGTCGGAAGACGCGCTGATCCCGGTTGGCGCCGAGATTCAGGCGGACCATTTCGTGGTCGGCCAGTTCGTCGACGTCACCGGCACCTCGGTCGGTAAGGGGTTTGCCGGCGGCATGAAGCGCTGGAATTTCGGCGGTCTGCGCGCCACCCACGGTGTGTCGGTTTCGCATCGTTCGATCGGTTCGACCGGTGGACGTCAGGATCCCGGCAAGACCTTCAAGAACAAGAAGATGCCCGGTCACATGGGTGTCGATCGCATCACCACGCTCAATCTGCGTGTGGTGCAGACCGACGTCGAGCGCGGCCTGATCCTCGTCGAAGGCGCCGTTCCCGGCTCCAAGGGCGGCTGGATCTCGGTTCGCGACGCCGTCAAGAAGCCGCTGCCGAAGGAAGCTCCGAAGCCCGGCAAGTTCAAGGTCGCCGGCGATGAGCAGGCTCAGGCTCCGGCCGAGCAGGAGGGCGCGTGAGATGGAACTGAAAGTCACGACCCTTGAAGGCAAGGAAGCCGGTTCGGTCCAGCTCTCGGACGCGATCTTCGGTCTCGAGCCCCGTGCCGACATCATCCAGCGTTGCGTGCAATGGCAGCTCAACAAGCGGCAGGCCGGAACGCACAAGACGCAGGGCCGCGCCGACGTGTGGCGCACCGGCAAGAAGATGTACAAGCAGAAGGGCACCGGCGGCGCCCGTCACGGCTCGGCCCGCGTGCCGCAGTTCCGCGGCGGTGGCCGTGCGTTCGGTCCGGTGGTTCGCTCGCACGCGACCGACCTGCCGAAGAAGGTGCGCGCGCTGGCGCTCAAGCATGCTCTGTCGGCGAAAGCCAAGGACGGCGGCCTGATCGTGCTCGACAATGCGCAGGTCAAGGACGCCAAGACCAAGGCGCTGGTCGGTCATTTCTCGGGTCTCGGCCTGACCAATGCGCTGATCATCGACGGCGCCGAGCTGCACACCGGTTTCGCCACCGCTGCACGCAACATTCCGAATATCGACGTGCTGCCGATCCAGGGCATCAACGTCTATGACATTCTGCGTCGTCAGAAGCTCGTGCTGACGAAGGCGGCAGTCGATGCGCTGGAGGCGCGCTTCAAATGAAGAACATCGATCCGCGCCATTACGACGTGATCGTAGCTCCCGTTGTCACCGAAAAGGCGACGGTTGCCTCCGAGCACAACAAGGTGGTGTTCAGGGTCGCCAGCAAGGCGACCAAGCCGCAAATCAAGGAAGCCGTCGAAAAGCTGTTCGACGTCAAGGTGAAACGCGTGAACACGCTGGTCCGCAAGGGCAAGACCAAGGTGTTCCGCGGCAATTTCGGTTCGCAGTCGGACGTGAAGCGGGCTGTCGTGACCCTCGAAGAGGGCCACCGCATCGACGTCACTACCGGACTATAAGGCGATACAGCGATGGCATTGAAAACATACAATCCGACGACGCCGGGCCAGCGCCAGCTGGTGATGGTCGACCGTTCGGCGCTCTACAAGGGCAAGCCGGTGAAGGCGCTGACCGAGGGCAAGCTCGGCAATGGCGGCCGCAACAACACCGGCCGCATCACCGTTCGTTTCCGCGGCGGCGGCCACAAGAAGTCCTATCGCCTGGTCGACTTCAAGCGGAACAAGGTCGACGTTCCTGCCGTCGTCGAACGGCTGGAGTATGATCCGAACCGCACCGCGTTCATCGCGCTGATCAAGTATCAGGACGGCGAGCAGGCCTACATCCTGGCGCCGCAGCGTTTGGCTGCGGGCGACACCGTGGTTGCCGGCAACTATGTCGACGTCAAGCCCGGCAATGTCATGCCGCTCGGCAACATGCCGGTCGGCACCATCATCCACAACATCGAGATGAAGATCGGGAAGGGCGGCCAGATCGCGCGTTCGGCCGGCACCTACGCCCAGATCGTCGGTCGCGATCAGGACTACGTCATTCTGCGCCTGAACTCGGGCGAGCAGCGCCTGGTGCACGGCCGTTGCCGCGGCACCATCGGTGCGGTGTCGAACCCCGATCACATGAACATCTCGATCGGCAAGGCCGGCCGTACCCGCTGGCTGGGCTGGCGTCCGCATAACCGCGGCGTCGTCATGAACCCGATCGACCATCCGCACGGCGGCGGCGAAGGCCGCACCTCGGGCGGCCGCCACCCGGTCACCCCGTGGGGCAAGCCGACCAAGGGCAAGAAGACCCGTTCGAACAAGTCGACCAATCGATTCATCCTCCTAAGCCGCCACAAGCGGAAGAAGTAAGGAACGCCGGACATGGTACGTTCAGTCTGGAAAGGCCCGTTCGTCGAAGCCTCTCTGCTCAAGAAGGCAGATGCTGCGCGCGCGTCGGGTCGTCACGACGTCATCAAGATCTGGAGCCGCCGCTCGACCATCCTGCCGCAATTCGTCGGCCTGACGTTCGGTGTCTACAACGGCCAGAAGCATGTGCCGGTATCGATCAACGAGGAAATGGTGGGTCACAAGTTCGGCGAGTTCTCGCCGACCCGTACCTTCCATGGCCATTCTGGCGACAAGAAAGCCAAGAAGGCTTGAGGAATAGACGATGAGCAAACCAAAGCGCGAACGTGTCCTCGCGGACAACGAGGCCAAGGCAGTTGCCCGGATGCTGCGCGTCAGCCCGCAGAAGCTCAATCTTGTCGCGCAGCTGATCCGCGGCCGGAAGGCATCTGCTGCGCTCGCCGACCTGCAGTTCTCGCGCAAGCGGATCGCGGTCGACGTCAAGAAGTGCCTGGAATCGGCGATCGCGAACGCCGAGAACAACCACGACCTCGAGGTCGACGATCTCGTCGTCGCCGAGGCGCATGTCGGCAACGGCATCGTGATGAAGCGTTTTTCACCGCGCGGCCGTGGCCGTTCGGGGCGTATCTATAAACCGTTCTCGCACCTGACCATCGTGGTTCGTCAGGTCGAGGCCGAGGCAAGCGCTTAAAGCGGCGCGGGAGAAAACGATGGGTCAAAAGATCAATCCAATCGGACTGCGTCTCGGCATCAACCGCACGTGGGATTCCCGTTGGTTCGCCGGCAAGAACGAGTACGGCAAGCTGTTGCATGAAGACGTCAAGATCCGCGAGATCCTGCACAAGGAACTCAAGCAGGCGGCCGTCGCCCGCATCGTGATCGAGCGTCCGCATAAGAAGTGCCGCGTGACGATCCATTCGGCGCGTCCCGGCGTCGTGATCGGCAAGAAGGGCGCCGACATCGACAAGCTGCGCAAGCGGGTTGCCGACATCACGGCTTCCGACGTCGTCATCAACATCGTCGAAATCCGCAAGCCCGAACTCGACGCCACCCTGGTCGCCGAATCGATCGCCCAGCAGCTCGAGCGCCGCGTCGCTTTCCGCCGCGCCATGAAGCGGGCGGTGCAGTCGGCGATGCGTCTCGGCGCCGAAGGCATTCGTATCAATTGCTCGGGCCGTCTCGGCGGCGCCGAAATCGCGCGCATGGAGTGGTACCGCGAGGGCCGCGTGCCGTTGCATACGCTGCGCGCCGACGTCGATTACGGCGTGGCGACCGCGTTCACCACGTTCGGTACCTGCGGCGTCAAGGTCTGGATCTTCAAGGGTGAGATCCTCGAGCACGATCCGATGGCCCAGGACAAGAAGATGGCCGAAGGCGACACCGCACGTCCGCGCCGCGACGCAGCGTGAGATATCAGAAGAAGGTTTGAGGGCTTAAAGCCATGATGCAACCAAAGAAAACGAAGTTCCGGAAGGCGCATAAGGGCCGTATCCACGGCGTTGCGACTTCGGGTGCGACGTTGTCGTTCGGTCAATTCGGCCTGAAGGCGATGGCGCCCGAGCGCATCACCGCCCGCCAGATCGAAGCCGCGCGCCGCGCGCTGACCCGTCACATGAAGCGCGCCGGCCGCGTCTGGATCCGCGTGTTCCCGGACCTGCCGGTATCGAAGAAGCCGGCCGAAGTCCGCATGGGCTCCGGCAAGGGTACGCCGGAATTGTGGGTGGCGCGGGTCAAGCCCGGCCGCGTGATTTTCGAGATCGACGGCGTCACGGTGCAGACCGCCAAGGAGGCGCTCTCGCTTGCCGCCGCCAAGCTGCCGATCAAGACGCGCTTCGTCGCGCGCATTGCGGAGTAATCGTCATGGCCCCGATGAAAGTTGAAGACATCCGCGCGATGAGCGACGACCAGAGGGAGGACGCCGTCCTCAGTCTGAAGAAGGAACGTTTCAATCTGCGTTTCCAGCGCGCCACCGGGCAGCTGGAGAACACCTCGCGGCTGCGCGAAGCCCGCCGCGATATCGCCCGCATCAAGACCATCGCCGCGCAAACGCGCGCGAAGAAGAAGTAAGAGGCCTTATTATGCCGAAACGTACCCTTCAGGGCGTGGTCGTGAGCGACAAGCAAGCCAAGACGGTGGTGGTGCGCGTCGATCGCCGCTTCACCCATCCGATCTACAAGAAGACGATCCGCCAGTCCAAGAACTACCACGCGCACGACGAGAACAACGAGTTCAAGCCGGGCGACATGGTGTGGATCGAGGAAAGCAAGCCGATCTCCAAGTTGAAGCGCTGGACCGTGGTCCGGGGCGAGCAGAAGAAAACCGCCTGAGGTTCGTTCGGCTTGCCGGACGGGTAATCAGGAAAAATTTTAGGCGCTAATTCGAGCGCAACAGAAAGAGGACGAGGTGCATCAATGATTCAGATGCAGACCAACCTCGACGTGGCCGACAATTCAGGCGCACGCCGTGTCATGTGCATCAAGGTGCTGGGGGGCTCCAAGCGCCGCTATGCCACCGTGGGCGACGTTATCGTCGTGTCGATCAAGGAAGCGATTCCTCGCGGCAAGGTGAAGAAGGGCGACGTGATGAAGGCCGTCGTGGTCCGGGTCCGCAAGGACATCCGCCGCGCCGACGGCTCGGTCATCCGCTTCGACCGCAACGCCGCCGTGTTGATCAACAACCAGTCGGAGCCGGTCGGCACCCGTATCTTCGGGCCCGTGCCGCGCGAGCTGCGCGCCAAGAACCACATGAAAATCATCTCGCTTGCGCCGGAGGTGCTGTGATGGCTGCCAAGATCCGGAAAGGTGACAAGGTCATCGTGCTGAACGGCCGCGACAAGGGCCGCACCGGCGAAGTATTCGAGGTCCGCCCCGCCGAGAACAAGGCGCTGGTGCGCGGCGTCAACATGGTGAAGCGTCACCAGAAGCAGACCCAGAACCAGGAAGGCGGCATCATCTCCAAGGAGTCGCCGATCCACCTGTCCAACGTCGCCTATGTCGGCAAGGACGGCAAGCCGACCCGCGTGGGCTTCAAGATTCAGGCTGATGGCAAGAAGGTACGCATTGCCAAGAGCTCGGGAGCAGAGATCGATGGCTGATACCGCTTACACACCGCGCCTGCGCGTAGAGTATGACAAGAGCATCCGTGGCCAGCTGACTGAGAAGTTCGGCTATGCCAACGTCATGCAGGTGCCGCGGCTGGACAAGGTCGTGCTCAACATGGGCGTCGGCGACGCTGTCAACGACCGCAAGAAGGCAGAGACCGCGGCTGGCGAACTGACGCAGATCGCGGGCCAGAAGGCGATCGTGACCTATTCGCGGATCGCGATCGCGACCTTCAAGCTGCGTGAAAACCAGCCGATCGGCTGCAAGGTCACGCTGCGCAAGGCCAAGATGTACGAGTTCATCGACCGCCTGGTGAACGTGGCGCTGCCGCGCGTGCGCGACTTCCGTGGCCTCAATCCGAAGAGCTTCGATGGTCGCGGCAATTACTCGCTCGGTCTCAAGGAGCACATCATTTTCCCCGAAATCGATTTCGACAAGGTTTCGGAAGCCCGCGGCATGGACATCACGGTCTGCACCACGGCGAAGACCGACGACGAGGCGCGTGCCTTGTTGACCGCATTCAATTTCCCGTTCCGGCAGTGAGAAGCAGTTAAAGCCTCTCAAACGCGGAAACCCAGGAGCCAAGCATGGCAAAGAAGAGTTCGATCGAGAAGAACAACCGGCGCAAGCGGATGACGAAGAACGCCGCGCCGCAGCGCGCGAAGCTGAAGGCGATCATCGCCGACAAGACGCGGCCGATGGAAGAGCGGTTCGCGGCGACGCTGAAGCTCGCCCAGATGCCGCGCAATTCGTCGGCGACGCGGATCCGCAACCGCTGCGAGCTGACCGGCCGTCCGCGCTCGACCTACCGCAAGAACAAGCTTTCCCGCATCGCGCTGCGTGAACTCGGCTCCAAGGGCCTGGTTCCCGGGCTCGTGAAGTCGAGCTGGTAAGGAGGGTCGTCAAGATGTCAACGCACGATCCGATCTCCGATCTCATCACCCGCATCCGCAACGCGCAGATGCGTTCGAAGTCCAAGGTCTCGACCCCGGGCTCGAAGATGCGCGCCAGCGTGCTCGAAGTGCTGAAGTCCGAGGGCTACATCCGCGGTTACGCCAGCGTCGAACATGCTTCGGGCCGCAGCGAGCTTGAGATCGAGCTGAGATATTTCGACGGCGAGCCCGTCATTCGCGAGATCGAGCGGGTCTCCAAGCCGGGCCGTCGGGTTTACGCCTCGGTGAAGAACCTGCCGCGCGTGAACAACGGTCTCGGTATTTCGGTGTTGTCGACGCCGAAGGGAATCATGGCTGACCACGCCGCGCGTGACGCGAATGTGGGCGGCGAAATTCTCTTCACGGTGTTCTGAGGAAGGATTTAGAGCCATGTCACGTGTTGGCAAACGGCCTGTAGCGATCCCGTCCGGTGTGACGGCGACCGTCGAGGGACAGACCGTCAAGATGAAGGGGCCGAAGGGCCAGCTTCAGTTCGTCGTGCATGACGACGTCGAAGTGAAGTTCGAGGACGGCGCGGTCAAGGTCGCACCGAAGCTCGCGACCAACCGCGCCCAGGCGATGTACGGCACTGCGCGCGCGCAGGTCGCCAATCTGGTCGAGGGTGTTACCAAGGGTTTCGAGAAGAAGCTCGAGATCACCGGCGTCGGTTACCGTGCTGCGCTGCAGGGCAAGAGCCTGCAGCTCGCGCTCGGCTACAGCCACGACGTCGTCTACGCGATCCCGGAAGGCATCACCATCGTGGTGCCGAAGCCGACCGAGATCACGATCACGGGCACCGATTCCCAGCGCGTCGGCCAGGTCGCCGCGGAAATCCGCGCCTACCGTCCGCCGGAGCCCTACAAGGGCAAGGGTGTGAAGTACGCCAACGAATTCATCTTCCGCAAGGAAGGCAAGAAGAAGTAACGGAGCCGGTCATGTCACTCAAGGTCACGAATGCCCGGCGCAAGCAGCGCGTGCGCAACTCGCTGCGCCGGTCCGCCAATGGACGTCCGCGTCTGTCGGTGTTTCGTTCGTCGAAGCACATCTACGCCCAGGTCATCGACGACCTGAAAGGCGAAACGCTGGCTTCCGCTTCGTCGCTGGAAAAGACCATGCGCGATGGCGGCAATACGGGCGCCAACATCGATGCGGCCAAGGCCGTCGGCAAGCTGCTGGCGGAACGCGCCGTGCAGAAGGGCGTCAAGGAAGTGGTGTTCGATCGCGGTCAGTATCTCTATCACGGGCGCGTCAAGGCGCTCGCGGATGCGGCCCGCGAAAGCGGCCTGAGCTTCTAACGAACCGTTTTGGATAATTACGAGGACAGGGGCTTTACTCCCCTAAAGATTGGAAAACACCATGGCAGGTGAACGCGAACGCGGCGGACGCGAACGGAGCAGGGATCGCGATGAGCGCGACAGCGAGTTCGTCGACAAGCTCGTCCACATCAATCGCGTGGCGAAGGTCGTCAAAGGCGGCAAGCGCTTCGGCTTTGCGGCGCTGGTCGTGATCGGCGACCAGAAGGGCCGGGTCGGTTTCGGCCACGGCAAGGCGCGCGAAGTTCCCGAAGCGATCCGCAAGGCGACCGAGTCGGCCAAGCGCAACCTGACGCGCGTCGCATTGCGCGAAGGCCGCACGCTGCATCACGACATCGCCGGCCGCCACGGCGCCGGCCGCGTCTACCTGCGCGCCGCTCCGGCCGGTACCGGCATCATCGCCGGCGGCCCGATGCGTGCGGTGTTCGAAACGCTCGGCATCCAGGACGTGGTGGCGAAGTCGATCGGATCGTCGAATCCCTACAACATGGTTCGCGCCACCTTCGACGCGCTGAAGCATCAGGATTCGCCGCGTTCGGTGGCCGCACGCCGCAACATCAAGGTGTCCACGCTGCAGTCGCGCCGCGTCGGCGGCGATGCCGAAGTGGTGGCTGAATAACCGGCGCGATTTTCAAGCGCTCTTTGGAGTTAAGACGATGGCCAAGGCCGCAAAGACGATCAAGGTCGAGCAGACCGGCAGCGCAATCCGCCGCCATCACTCGCAGCGTGCGACGCTGATCGGTCTCAAGCTCAACAAGATCGGTCGTGTCACCGAGCTGCAGGACACGCCTGCAATTCGCGGCATGATCGCCAAGGTTCAACATCTCGTCCGCATCGTCGGCGAGAAGTAAGTTCGGAGCATGATCCCGAAAAGTGGGTACCGGTTTTCGGTCAAGATCATGCTCCAAGGATAAAGGAAACTAACGATGAAGCTCAGCGATATCGCCGACAACGCCGGCTCGCGCAAGAAGCGCATGCGCGTCGGCCGTGGCATCGGTTCGGGCAAGGGCAAGACTTCGGGCCGCGGCGGCAAGGGCCAGACCGCGCGTTCGGGCGTGCGCATCAAGGGCTTCGAGGGCGGCCAGATGCCGCTGCATCGCCGCCTGCCGAAGCGCGGCTTCAACAACATCTTCCGCCTCGACTTCGCCGAGATCAATCTCGACCGGCTGCAGGAGGCGATCGACGCCAAGCTGGTCGATGCCAAGGAAACCGTCACCGTCGAATCGCTGGTGAAGGCCGGCGTGATCCGTCGCGCCAAGGACGGCCTGCGGCTGCTCGGCCGCGGCGAACTCAAGGCCAAGCTCGCGATCGAGGTGCATGGCGCCTCGAAATCGGCGGTCGCGGCGGTCGAGAAGGCCGGCGGCACGGTCAAGGTCCTGGCCCCGGCCAAGAAGGACGAAGGCGAGGCGGCGTAACATCTGCGTCATCGCCCGTTTTGTCGCGGGCGATCCGCACGATAGAACGATGGACTTATCGAAGCCGAGCACCAAATAATGTCCGGCGTCTGCCGATCGCCCCGGGGGAGGGGTGGCGGTTTGAGGGGCGGCGGGAGAAAGCCTGAACATGGTCTCAGCAGCAGAACAACTTGCGGCAAACCTCAATTTCGGCGCTTTGGCGAAAGCCGACGAACTGAAGAAGCGCATCTGGTTCACGCTGGGTGCGCTGCTTGTTTATCGGCTCGGCACCTATATTCCGCTGCCCGGCATCGATCCCGCGGCCTGGGAGCAGGTGTTCAAGTCGCAGGCCGGCGGCATCCTCGGCATGTTTAACATGTTCGCCGGCGGCGGCATCAACCGCATGGCGATCTTCGCGCTGAACATCATGCCGTACATCTCGGCATCGATCATCATCCAGCTCTTGACCACCGTATCGCCCAAGCTCGAAGCGCTGAAGAAGGAAGGCGAGGCTGGCCGCAAGACGCTGAACCAGTACACCCGCTATCTGACGGTAATCCTGGCCACGTTCCAGGCCTACGGCATCGCCGTCGGCCTCCAGGGCGCCGGCAACGTCGTCAGCGAACCCGGGATGTTCTTCCTCATTTCCACCACCGTCACGCTGACCGGCGGCACCATGTTCCTGATGTGGCTCGGCGAGCAGATCACCTCACGCGGCATCGGCAACGGTATTTCGCTGATCATTCTGGCCGGCATTGTTGCCGAGCTGCCGTCTGCTCTCGCCAATATGCTGGAACTGGGACGCCAGGGCGCGCTCTCGACCGGCCTGATCCTGGTCGTGATCGTGATGGCGGTCGTGGTGATCGCCTTCATCGTGTTCATGGAGCGCGCGCAGCGCAGGCTTTTGATCCAGTATCCGAAGCGACAGGTCGGCAACAAGATGTTCGAGGGCCAGTCCTCGCATCTGCCGCTCAAGCTCAACACGTCAGGCGTGATCCCGCCGATCTTCGCCTCGTCGCTGTTGCTGCTGCCGGCGACCGTCGCGAATTTCAATGCCGGCCAGGGCCCGGAATGGTTCCAGTGGCTGAACACCCAGCTCAGCCACGGCCGTCCACTGTTCCTGATCCTCTACCTGAGCCTGATCGTGTTCTTCGCATTTTTCTACACCGCGATCGTGTTCAACCCGACCGAGACCGCCGACAATCTGAAGAAGCATGGCGGCTTCATCCCGGGCATCCGGCCGGGCGAGCGCACCGCCGAATATATCGATTACGTGCTGTCGCGCGTTACCGTGCTCGGCGCGATCTATCTGGCGATCGTCTGCCTGATACCTGAGATCCTGATTTCCTATGCTTCGGTGCCGTTCTACTTCGGCGGCACCTCGCTCCTGATCGTCGTCAGCGTGACCATGGATACGGTAGCGCAGGTGCAGGGCTATCTCCTGGCCCATCAGTATGAGGGGCTGATCAGGAAATCCAAGCTGAGGGGCCGCCGCCGCTGATCTCGCGGAAGCGCGGCGGTCTGAATTCCAATAAGAGGTGTGCGGCGTTTCGCTCACCAAGCCGGGGGGCGAATAGTCATGAGATTGATCCTTTTGGGTCCGCCGGGCGCGGGTAAGGGGACCCAGGCGCAGCGGCTGGTTCAGAAGTACGGCATCATCCAGCTCTCGACCGGCGAGATGCTGCGCGCGGCGGTGGCCGCGCAGACGCCGGTCGGCCTGCAGGCCAAGGACATCATGGCCAGCGGCTCCCTGGTGCCGGATGAGATCGTGATCGGGATCATCTCCGACCGTCTCGACCAGCCCGACATGAAGAACGGTTTCATCCTCGACGGCTTTCCGCGGACGGTGCCGCAGGCGGCCGCGCTCGACGAACTCCTGAAGAAGAAACACATCAAGCTCGACGCCGTGGTCGAACTGCGCGTCAACGAGAGCGCGCTTCTGAACCGCGTCGAGACGCGTGTCGCCGAGATGCAGGCGCGCGGCGAGGAAGTGCGAATCGACGATACCCCGGAGGTGCTGTCGAAGCGGCTGGCCAACTACCGGACGCAGACCGAGCCACTGATTCACTATTATTCGGAGCGGCGGAAGCTTCTGACGGTCGACGGAATGATGACCATCGAGCACGTCACCCGGGAGATCAACCGGATCCTGACCGCGATCGGGGCAGTGGAACCCAAGGCTGCCAGGTCCGCGGCGCCGGCCAGGAAGGCCGCAGCGGCCACCAGGAAGACCGCCAGGCCGGCGGGCAAAAAGGCCGCCAAAACCGCCCGGAAGGCTGCGAAACCGGCCCCAAAGGGCAGGAAAGCGGCCTCGAAGGGGGGCGGTAAGGCTAGCAAGAAGGCCGCTTCGCCGGCCAAGGGGCGGGGAGCCGGCAAGGCCAAAAAGGCGGCAAAAAAGGCCGCAGGGAAGACTACCGCCAAGGCCTCGAAAAAGGTCACGAAAAAGCGAGCTAAGCGATAGAGGCGGTTGACGAAACCGAGTTGAATCCTTTAATAAGCCCCGCATCCAAGTCGGATAGTTTTGACGATGCCGGGCCCCGAAGCAGATGAGGGGAAGGGCGTCGTGTTCGCGTTTGCGGAAACCTGCCCGAGATAGCAAGAACTTAAGGCCGGCCCATGAGGGATCGGCGACAGGAGAGAAGTCCGTGGCCCGTATTGCCGGCGTGAATATCCCGACCAACAAGCGCGTCCTGATCGCGCTCCAGTACATTCATGGCATCGGCCAGAAGAACGCGGCCGAGATCGTCGAGAAGGTCAAGATCCCCGTGGATCGTCGCGTCAGCCAGCTGAGCGACCAGGAAGTCCTGCAGATCCGCGAAGTGATTGACCGCGACTACCTCGTCGAAGGCGATCTTCGCCGTGAGACCGGTATCAACATCAAGCGTCTGATGGACCTCGGCTGCTATCGCGGCCTGCGTCATCGCCGCGGCCTGCCGGTGCGCGGCCAGCGCACCCACACCAACGCGCGCACGCGCAAGGGCCCGGCCAAGTCGATCGCCGGCAAGAAGAAGTAATTTTGCGAATAGCGAACAGGAGGCGGCGAATAGACTATTCGCCGCTCACCGTTCGCTTCTTAGGTGTAGCCGCTGGCAGTACGGCGGCGTTTGAGATCACAGGAAGGTTTTAGGTAATGGGCAAGGAAGCCACCCGCGTACGCCGTCGCGAACGCAAGAATATCGCCTCGGGTATCGCGCACGTCAATTCGTCGTTCAACAACACGACCATCACCATCACCGATGCGCAGGGCAACACCATTGCCTGGTCGTCGGCCGGCACGATGGGCTTCAAGGGCTCGCGCAAGTCGACCCCCTATGCCGCGCAGGTCGCGGCCGAAGACGTTTCCAAGAAGGCGCAGGAACACGGCATGCGCACACTGGAAGTGGAAGTTGCCGGTCCGGGTTCGGGCCGTGAATCGGCGCTTCGTGCGCTGCAGGCGGCGGGCTTCACCGTGACGTCGATTCGCGACGTGACGACGATCCCGCACAATGGTTGCCGTCCGCGCAAGCGCCGGCGCGTCTGACGTCTGGTCGCGCGCGGCTCGCACCGCCTCGCGATTGTTTTTGGAATTTTGACTGCCGCGGACTGATCCGCGGATCTCCAACGCCAGTGATTTGAAGGCAAATCGACTGGCCGGTCTATTGACCCGAAGGGGTGACAAAGTGACGATCCAGAAAAATTGGCAAGAACTCATTCGACCGAACAAGCTGCAGGTAACGCCGGGCACCGATGCGACCCGGTTTGCAACCGTCGTAGCCGAACCGCTCGAGCGCGGCTTTGGCCAGACGCTCGGTAACGCGCTGCGCCGCATCCTACTGTCGTCGCTGCAGGGCGCCGCCGTGCAGTCGGTGCACATCGACGGCGTGCTGCACGAGTTCTCCTCGATCGCGGGCGTTCGCGAGGACGTCACCGACATCGTGCTCAACATCAAGGACATCTCGATCAAGATGCAGGGCGAAGGCCCCAAGCGCATGGTCGTGAAGAAGTCCGGCCCGGGCGTCGTCACCGCCGGCGACATCCAGACCGTCGGCGACGTCGTGGTGCTCAATCCCGACCTGCAGATCTGCACGCTGGACGAGGGCGCGGAAATCCGCATGGAGTTCACGGTTGCCGCCGGCAAGGGCTACGTCGCCGCCGAGCGTAACCGGCCCGAGGACGCGCCGATCGGCCTGATCCCGGTCGACAGCCTGTTCTCGCCCGTGCGCAAGGTCTCCTACAAGGTCGAGAACACCCGCGAGGGCCAGATCCTCGACTACGACAAGCTGACCATGACGATCGAGACCAACGGCGCGATCTCGCCGGAAGACGCGGTGGCCTATGCCGCCCGCATCCTGCAGGATCAGCTCAACGTGTTCGTGAACTTCGAAGAGCCGCGCAAGGAAGTGGCGCAGGAGATCATCCCCGATCTCGCCTTCAACCCGGCGTTCCTCAAGAAGGTCGACGAGCTCGAACTGTCGGTGCGTTCGGCAAACTGCCTGAAGAACGACAACATCGTCTACATCGGCGACCTCGTGCAGAAGTCGGAAGCGGAAATGCTCCGCACCCCGAACTTCGGCCGCAAGTCGCTGAACGAGATCAAGGAAGTGCTGGCCCAGATGGGTCTGCATCTCGGCATGGAAGTGCCGGGCTGGCCGCCGGAGAACATCGACGAGCTCGCCAAGCGCTTCGAAGATCACTACTGAGTCGAAAGTTATCGTCGTGGCCGGGGAATCCCGGCCATTACGTTATCGGGCGAACGCAGGCAGCCCACCTGAGCAACAAGTCCGACGAACCGTCGCGACGAAGACAAATCAAGGAATAGTTCAATGCGTCACGGCAAGGTTCATCGTAAGCTCAACCGCACCGCCGAGCATCGCAAGGCGATGTTCGCCAACATGTGCGCGGCGCTGATCAAGCACGAGCAGATCGTCACCACGCTCCCGAAGGCGAAGGAATTGCGCCCGATCGTCGAGAAGCTGGTCACCCTCGGCAAGAAGGGCGGGCTGGCGCTGCGCCGCCAGGCGATCTCCGAGATGCGCGACAAGGATCAGGTCAAGAAGCTGTTCGACACGCTGGCGCCCCGCTACAAGGACCGCCAGGGCGGCTACACCCGCATCATCAAGGCTGGCTTCCGCTACGGCGACAACGCCCCGATGGCCGTGATCGAGTTCGTCGACCGCGACGTCGATGCCAAGGGCCAGGATTCCGGCCCGGTGCAGGAGAAGGAAGCCGAAGCGGCTTAAGTCTTTCAGAATCGCAAGTTTCAAAAGCGGCGCCTTTGGGCGCCGCTTTTTTTGTCGGCTAACGCGCTCGTTATCTCCTCACCATGTGTGGGCGTGGGTTGATAGGAACCCTCGGGGACTGCAGGCGTTTTACAATGCATGAGCCGTGCTTTCGTCAAGGACACCGAGGACGTCGAGGATCTGCCTGACCGGCCGATCTCCGATCTTCCGAATGATGTAACCGCTGAAGGTCTCCGCCGGATCGAGGAAGCGTTGGCCGCAGCGCAAGCGGCCCAGGCTGCGGCGCAATCCGCCGGGGACCGGACGGCCCTGGCCAGCGCCCGCCGCGATGTCCGCTATTGGAGCGCGCGCCGCGCTACGGCGACGGTGATCCCGGAGCCTACGGACAATTCAGTCGTGCGGCTCGGCCACACCGTCACCATCGTACGCGAGGATGACCGCCGGCAGACGTTCCGGATCGTCGGTGAAGACGAGGCCGATCCCGCGCGAGGGACGATCTCGCACGCATCGCCGCTGGCGCGCGCGCTGTTCGGCAAGGGTGTCGGCGATGTCGTCGTCATCGCCGGTGGCGAAGCGGAAATCCTGGAAATCCGGTGATCTGCAAAACCATCCGGCGAGGTGAGGGATGCCAGCCTATGTCATTTCCGAAGTTGAGATGCGCGATGCGGCGGGCTTCGAGGTCTATCGCGCCATCGCCGCGAAAACGATCGCGCAGTATGGCGGGCGCTATCTGGTGCGCGGCGGCGCTGCAAGCGTGATCGAAGGTAGCCCACCGCCGAAAGCCGTCATTGTCGTCGAATTTCCGACCATGGAACGTCTGCGCGAATGGTACGCCTCGCAGGAATACGCCGAGGCGCTGAAGGTACGGCAGACTGCGCTCGATCGGCGACTGATCTTCGTTGAGGGCGTGGCGCCGGTTTGAGTTTGCATCGAGTGGCGCGCCGAAGCGGCACCTCAGGCGAGGCGATGTCGTTGCGTTTCAACGCGAAGTGGAGCTGAATTCTTCCCGGAACAAGAGCGTAAAAAATCTGTTTTTCCTGCAGCCGCGCTGATGCGGTTTGAGGAGGAACCAGATGAAGAAGCTGTTCATGATTGCGGCCGCCGCGTCGCTGGTTGCGACGATGGCCAACGCGCAGACCACCGTCGAGACGACGACCGGAGCTGCTGGCGCGACGGTCCGGATCGAGCCGGAATATCGCACCCGGATCAAGAGCTATGTGACCGAGCAGAAGATCCGCCCGGTGGAAACACGCGAACGAATTGTCGTTGGCGCCAAGGTGCCGACCGACGTCGAACTCGAGGCGGTGCCTTCGGATTGGGGTCCGTCAGTGACGAAGTATCGCTACGTCTATTCAGGCAATCGCGTGATGCTGGTCGATCCCGGCACGCGCACGGTGGTGCATGAAATCGACTAAGGTGCTCTCGCAGCGCCATGCAAAAAGGGCCGCCAGTCGGGCGGCCCTTTTCATTTTGCTGGATCACCAGCGACGATAGTAGCCGCCGTAATACCGCGGACCATAGAAGCGCGGACCGCCATAGTAGGCATAGGCCGGGCGGATCACGCGGCGGTAGCGAACCACGGGGTAAGAATCGCCGTAATAGCCGCCATAGTAGGCCGGCGCGTATCCACCGCCGTAATACCCGCCATACCCGCCGCCGTAATACGCCGGCGCATAGCCGCCATAGTATCCGTAACCCGGGCCGTAACCGTAACCTGGACCATAGGCGTAGGCGTTCGAAGCCAATCCGCCAATCACGGCGCCCGCGATCAGTCCGCCGGCCACGGCTGGGAAAAATCCCCCGCCGCGCCAGCGGGCCTCCGCCGGCGAAGGTGCCGTTACCGCCGTCAGGCCCAGGACCGCCGCTGCGGCCAAAGCCAAAGGTGCTTTCCTCATGGACAACTCCTTTCCGTAATCAGACACCCGATCAACACATTTGGGTGAAGTTCGTTGCCTGAGCCGCGGGTTTGCAATGGCTTCACCCGCAGATTTAACTTTCATGAACGGGCGTTCAGGACGGCGCTGAAGTACATCCCCGTCCTGTCTGAAGGATCGTCAATTTTTTCCCGGTTTGGAACTCAAGGCTCCGTGAGGCTGTACGGCATTTTCGGGCAGAGCCGAGCGCACGCGATCCGCCTGTCAGCGTAGCCACAGACGAATATCGCCTCAGTCGAAATCCAGAAAACCCGGCCGGCCGGACATCGGCGGCTGGCGGCGCAGCCAGGCGAGGTCGGGGACGGGACGGGCCGTCTCTGGATTGGCGGCAAGCAGGGCCTCGATCTCGCGGGCAACCGAAAGCGTCGCGACATCGCCGCCGCGCGGGCCGATGATCTGGATGCCGAACGGCAATCCGGCGCCATCGCGGCCGGCCGGTATCGCCACCGCCGGGTGTCCGGCATTGGTCACGGCATAGGCCAGCGCCAGCCAGTGGAAATAGCTTTTGGTCGGCGTGCCGTCGATGGTGGCCGGGTAGAGCTCCGACCACGGCCGCGGGCTGATCGTGACCGTCGGCGCAATGACAAAATCATGTTCGCCGAAGAATTGTTGCCAGCTCCGGTAGAGCGCGGTCTGTAGCGAGAGCGCACGCGCGACGTCGAGAGCGGAATAGCCGAGCCCCTCGGCCACGTTGTCGCGAATATTGGGACCCACTTTGTCCGGATATTTCTCCGCAAGCTCACGGTGACGCCCCAGAAATGCGACGGCGCGCAAGATCCGGAACACCTCGTCGGCGTGGCTGCAATCCGGATGGGTCCATTCGAGGCTGCGGAATGCCGATCCGAACGTCGCGAGCTTCCTGAACGTCTCGGCGATGGCGCGCTCCGTCGGCGCGAATCCGAAATCGCACGTCGCGGCGATACGCAAGGTCGCGAGATCGGTCCTTGGCGGATCGCGGTAGGTCTCGCGCACGGGCGTTCCGCCGGCGTGAAGGATGGCCGACAGCGGATCGCGCGCGTCGCGATCCAGCATGCAGGAAAGCATCAGGCAGGCGTCCGATACATTTCTTGCCATTGGCCCAAGCTGCGAGATTTGCAGCCATGCCATGTTGCGGCTGTTGCTGGCGATCAGCCCGGGCGAGGGGCGGAATCCGACGACACCGCAAAAGGCGGCGGGATTCCTGACCGAGCCGCCGGTGTCCGAACCGGTCGCCAGCGGCACCATGCCGGTGGCGAGCGCCACCGCCGATCCGCCGGATGAGCCGGCGGCGGAGCGATCAGGGTCGAACGGGTTGCCGGTGGCGCCATGAAGCGCGTTGCGGGTATTGCCGCCGGCGCCCCATTCGGGGACGTTGGTCTTGCCGACGACGATGGCGCCGGCGCGCTTGAGCATCGCGACAGCAGCCTCATCCTCGGCCGCGATGTTGTCCGCGAACAGCACGCTGCCGAAGCTCGTCGGCAGCCCCCTGGCGTCGATCAGGTCCTTCACCCCGAGTGGAAGCCCGTGCAGCGGGCCGAGGCTATCGCCGCGCATCACGGCAGCCTCGCTCTCCTGCGCCGTCGCGCGCGCCGCCTCGAACGAGCGCGCAATGACCGCATTGACGGCGGGATCGATCTCCTCGATCCGCCGGATGCAACTGTCCATGAGTTCGACCGGCGAAAGCTTGCGTTCGCCGATCAGCGCCCGGACCGTTACCGCGGGCAGATCGCACGGCTCGGTCATGTCGGGATTACTCTTCCTTGATCCCGCCCTTGCGGGCCAGTTCCTTCATCTCGGCGGTTTCCTTGGCGATGAAGCCCGGCCAGTCCGGATAGCGCTTGAAGCCGGCTTCGTACCCGACCTTCTTAAAGCGCTCGATCACCGAAGGGCTTGCGATCGCCTCTTCCAGCACCGACGCCAGCCGGCCGCGGATGGCCGGGGGGATTCCCTTGGGGGCAACCAAGGTACCCCAGGAGACAAAATCGATATTGGGATAGCCGAGTTCGGCGAGCGTCGGAACGTCGGGAAGTAACGATGAGCGTTTGGCGGAGAACACCGCGAGCGGGCGAACCGCGCCGGATTCGAGCAGTGGCCTGATCGCGATCACGGTGTCCACGTGGTACTCGATATGCTTGCCCATCAGGTCGTTCATCGCCGGCGCGCTTCCCTTGTAGGGCAAATGCAACATCTTGATGCCGGCGCTCGATTTGAAGAGCTCGCCGGCGAAATGCGAAGTGGTCGCCACGCCGTAGGAGGCGAGCGACAGCTTGTCGGGATTGGCCTTGGCAGCCGCGACCAGTGCCGCGACGTCCTTGATCGGATTGTCGCGATGGGTAACCAGCACCATGGTCAGGGTGCCGGTCTGGCCGATCGGCTCAAAATCCTTCGCGCTGTCGTACGGCACGTTCTCCTTCACGGCATTCTGCAGGGTGAAGGTCGAATTCGAGCTGGAGAGCAGGGTGTAGCCGTCAGGCGCCGCGTTGGCGGCTTCCTTCGCTGCGATCGTCGTACCGCCGCCGGGGCGGTTCAGCACGATCACGGGCTTGCCCAGACGCGCCTCGAGTTCGCCGGCAACGATGCGTCCGACGACGTCGGAGGCCCCGCCGGCCGGAAAGGGCACGATCAACTGCAGCGGTTTTTCGGGGTAGGTGCCTTGGGCTGTTGCGATCGAGGCACAAGCAACCACACAGGCCGACGCTATCGCGGCCCCCAGAAACATCCGTATCATGTCGAAACAGGTCTCCTGTCTTCCGTGTTCCCCGGCAATTCGCGCCGGGGTTCTCGGCGACAGCCGTCCCGGATCGATGGAACAGGGTCCCTTGAATCGACGTCCCGATCAACCCTGTTGTAGGGTAGCTACCAGCCCTCCAGCACGATCTTGCCGCGCGACTTGCCGCTTTCCAGCAGCGCGTGGGCGCGCTTCAGATTGGCGGCGTTGATGGTGCCGAAAGTCTGGTCGAGAGTGGTGCGCAGGACGCCCTTGTCGATCAGGTCTGCCACGTCGTTGAGCAGATGATGCTGAGCGATCATATCGGCTGTCTGGAACGAGGAGCGTGTGAACATCGATTCCCAGTGGATCGAGACCGCCTTGCCCTTGAAGGCAGAGACAGTGAATTCCGGGGGATCGTCGATCAGGCCGAACTTGCCTTGCGGCGCGATGAAATCCGCGATCGCCTTGTAATGCTGGTCGGTGAAGGTGAGGCTCGCGACCAGGGCGACCGGCGGCACCTTCAGCTTCTCGATCTGCTCTTTCATCAGTTTGGAATGGTCGACCACTGCATGTGCACCGAGATCGAGGCACCATTTCTGCGACTCGGGGCGCGTGGCGGTGGCGACAACTGTCAGGCCGGTGAGGCGGCGCGCGAGCTGGATCAGGATCGAGCCGACGCCACCGGCGCCGCCGGTAATCAGTAGCGTGCGCGGATCGACGCTCTTGCCCGGCACGGCGCCGAGCCGGTCGAACAGCAATTCCCATGCGGTGATCGAGGTCAGTGGCAGCGCTGCGGCCTGCGCGAACGACAGCGATTTCGGCTTTTTGCCGACGATACGTTCGTCGACCAGATGAAATTCCGCATTCGTGCCCTGGCGCAGGATCGAGCCGGCGTAGAACACTTCGTCGCCCGCCTTGAACAGGGTGACGTCGGGGCCGACGGCATCGACGATTCCGGCGGCGTCATAGCCCAGGATTTTGGTCTCGCCCTCGGGCGGGGCGGCGCGTTTGCGGACCTTGTAATCGACCGGGTTGGCCGAGATCGCCTTGACGGCGACTCTGATGTCGCGGCCCTTCGGTTCCGGCTTGGCGGTCTCGAAATCGATCAGCGAATCCGCATCCTCGATCGGGAGCGATTTTTTGTATCCGACGGCCTTCATGCCGGTGTCTCCTGCGTCGTTTGGAAAGATCGGTTTCCTAACTGTCGCGCTGGCATCAACTTGGCAAGTACTGTAAATTCGGGGAACTAGTCCCTGTTTGGATACTATTGGGAAAAACTCATGAAACGGCGAAATTTTGCCCACCGACCCGGCTGCGCGGTCGAGGCAACGCTCGATCTGATCGACGGCAAGTGGAAGGGCGTCATCCTGTTCCACCTCCAGGCCGGCACCCAGCGTTTTGGGGAGTTGCGGCGGCGGATGCCCGGCATTACCCAGCGCATGCTGACCAAGCAGCTTCGCGCGCTCGAGGACGACAAGCTCGTGATCCGCAAGGTCTATGCCGAGGTGCCGCCGCGGGTCGAATACACGCTGTCGGACATTGGCGAGAGCCTGCGGCCCGTGATCGAGACGCTGCGGGCGTGGGGCGAGGGCCATCAGGAAAGACTATCCTGTGCGCCGGCGCCAGACGCCGTCAAAACGCCCGATCGCGCGGCCTGATTACTGGTATTGCGTTCGCTTTATCTTCTCTCGTTGCCGCCCCGCATCTATATGTGTGGCGCCAAATTCCAGGATTTTCGCATGAATTTGATCCGCTCCTTCGCCCTGCTGCTGGCCTCGGCAGTCGTTGCAACGCCTGCGCTGGCGCAGGACCGGCGCGTGCCGTCTTCGGGCGCCGAACTGCGGCTGTCCTACGCGCCGATCGTGCAGCGTGCGCAGCCGGCGGTGGTGAACGTCTATGCCGCCAAGACCGTGCAGAACCGCAATCCGCTGCTGGATGACCCGCTCTTCCGCCGCTTCTTCGGCGTCCCCGGCCAGCAGCCCGAGCAGATGCAGCGCTCGCTCGGATCGGGCGTCATGGTTGACCCCGTGGGGCTCGTCGTCACCAACAACCACGTCATCGAGGGCGCCGATCAGGTCAAGATTTCGCTCGCCGACAAGCGCGAGTTCGAGGCCGAGATCGTGCTGAAGGACAGCCGCACCGATCTGGCCGTGCTGCGCGTGAAGGACGGCAGGGAGAAATTCGCCACGCTGGAGTTCGCCAATTCCGACGAGCTGCTGGTCGGCGACGTCGTGCTCGCGATCGGCAATCCCTTCGGCGTCGGTCAGACCGTGACTCATGGCATCGTCTCCGCGCTGGCCCGCACCAAGGTCGGCATCACCGATTATCAGTTCTTCATCCAGACCGACGCCGCGATCAATCCCGGCAATTCGGGTGGCGCGCTGGTCGACATGACCGGCAAGCTCGTCGGTATCAATACCGCGATCTTCTCGCGCTCCGGCGGCTCGCAGGGCATTGGCTTTGCGATCCCGGCCAACATGGTGCGCGTCGTCGTGGCGTCCGCCAAGAGCGGTGGCAAGGCCGTCAAGCGGCCATGGCTGGGCGCGAAGCTGCAGGCGGTGACGCCCGAGATCGCCGAGACGCTGGGGCTGAAATTGCCGAACGGCGCCTTGGTCGCCAATGTCGCGCCGAACAGTCCGGCCGCGCGCGCCGGGCTGAAGCCTTCGGATCTGATTGTAGCGATCGAGGGCCAGACGATCGACGAGCCTAACGCGTTCGACTACCGCTTCGCTACAAGGCAGCTCGGCGGCGCTGCGCAGATCGACGTGCAGCGCGCCGGCAAGACCGTCAAGCTGACGGTGCCGCTGGAGACTGCGCCCGATACCAACCGCGATGAAATCGTGCTCACCGCGCGCTCGCCGTTCCAGGGTGCCAAGGTCGCCAATATTTCACCGGCGGTCGCCGATGAATTGCATCTGGATTCCCAAGCCGAGGGTGTCGTGGTGATCGATCTCGCCGACGGCGGCACCGCGGCCAGCGTCGGCTTCCAGAAGGGCGACATCATCCTTGCGGTCAACAGCCAGAAGATCACCAAGACCAGCGATCTCGACAAGGCTTCAAAGGCGTCGTCCAGGGTCTGGCGCATCGTCGTGGTGCGCGGCGGCCAGCAGATCAACGTGACGCTGGGCGGATGAGCCCGAAGCAACCGCGCGAGGCGACCAACCTCTTCGCTGCGGCGGGGATGGAGCAGGATGCGCCGCATCCGCTGCCCGACCGGCTGCGGCCGCGCACGCTTTCCGACGTCGTCGGCCAGGATCACATCCTCGGTCCCGACGGCGCGCTGACGCGCATGCTGGCGACGCGCACGCTGGGCTCGCTGGTGTTCTGGGGACCGCCCGGCACCGGCAAGACCACGGTGGCGCGGCTGCTGGCCGATGCCACCGAATTGCATTTCGAGCAGATTTCCGCGGTGTTTTCCGGCGTCGCCGACCTGAAGAAAGTATTCGACGCGGCCCGCGCCCGGCGCGAAATGGGCAAGGGTACGCTGTTGTTCGTCGACGAGGTGCATCGCTTCAACCGCGCGCAGCAGGATTCGTTTCTGCCCGTGATGGAAGACGGCACGGTGGTGCTGGTCGGCGCCACCACGGAAAACCCGTCGTTCGAACTCAACGCTGCGCTTCTGTCGCGGGCGCGGGTGCTGGTGTTTCATTCACTCGATGCCGCCGCGATCGAAAAACTGTTTGCGCATGCCGAAAAGGTCGAGGGTCGAAAATTGCCGCTCGATGCGGAGGCGCGCGCCGTGCTGGTGCGGATGGCCGATGGCGACGGCCGCGCCGCGTTGACCTTGGCCGAAGAGGTCTGGCGCGCCGCGCGCAAGGAGGAAATCTTCAACGCTGCGCAATTGCAAGAAATCCTGCAGCGCCGCGCGCCGATCTACGACAAGTCCGCAGACGGCCATTACAACCTGATCTCGGCGCTGCATAAATCGGTGCGCGGCTCCGATCCCGATGCTGCGCTGTATTACCTCGCACGCATGCTGGATGCTGGCGAGGACCCGCTGTTCCTGGCGCGGCGCGTCGTGCGGATGGCAGTCGAGGACATCGGCCTTGCCGACCCGCAGGCGCTGGTGATCTGCAATGCGGCCAAGGATGCCTTTGATTTTCTTGGGTCTCCCGAAGGTGAACTCGCAATCGCGCAGGCCGTGATCTATCTCGCCACCGCGCCGAAATCGAACGCCGCCTACAAGGCCTTTGGCGCTGCGATGCGCACGGCGAAAGAGGGCGGCTCGCTGCTGCCGCCAAAGCATATTCTCAATTCGCCGACCAAGCTGATGAAGTCGGAAGGCTATGGTTCGGGTTACGAATACGACCACGACGCGCCGGACGCCTTCTCCGGGCAGGACTACTTCCCGGATGCGCTGGGGCGGCAAACCTTCTACGATCCGCCGGACCGCGGCTTCGAGCGCGAGATCCGCAAGCGGCTGGACTACTGGGCGAAGTTGCGAAGGGAACGTGAGCGCGAATGAACAGTTTCGGGAACTATCTTGCACAAACCATTCGCGCCGTCACCTTTGTGGCGGTGCTGTCGTCGCCGCTTGCGGCCGCCGCCGAGACCGTCGAGGTGGTGCCGGGCGTACAAGTGACGAAGCGGACGTATTCCGCGCCGATCAACGAGCAGCCATTTTTTGGATTTGCGGCCAAGAGCCCGGATGAGAAAGCCGCTGATGAAAAATTTGTAGACGCCATCGTGGGAGCCACCGGCTCGCGTGAGAAGGCTTTCGATGAAACAACCATGCGTGGCTGGAGGGCGATAAATACCGGCAAGATAAAGGAAGCCGCGGTGCGATTTAATCAGGCGTTTCTCATTTTGCCTGAACAGAGCCGCGTCTATCATGGCTTCGCGGTGGTTGCCCAAGCTCGATTCAATGACCTGGATGCTGCGGACGAGTTCTTCAGGATCGCGCTGGAGCGGCCCAACCCGGTGAAGGCCCTCAAGGCCGATTATGGTCGCTTCCTGCTGGTCGCCAAACGACCGCGTGATGCGCAGTCTGTGCTGGAACAGGCGGTCAAGGACGCGCCGGATTTCGGCGACGCCTGGACCAATCTCGCCTGGGCGCGCTTCCAGAACGGCGATGCGGCGGCGGCCTGCGCGGCGGCGGAGGAGGCTGCCAAGCGCCGTCCGTCCAACAATTCCATGGGCGATCTGACCGCGGTCAGAAACGTCGCGCAGTGCAAATAGTTCGAGCGGCTTGGATTAGCCGGCAACGCGATTGTGGTGCAGCAGCGAAATGGCGCGTTGGCCAAGTTGTTGAACAGCGCCATTCGCCGCAACATCTTTCGCGTCAAGCGGACCTTGCTTCGTAGACTCGAATGCTCGAAAAAAAAGGAGTTGCCTAGGGCCATCTTCTCGGCGTCGTCGCGATTTGCAGCGCGACCCGTTGGCTCATGCGGGCTACGTGGCCGGGCTGTTTGACAATTGGAAGTGGGCGGCGTGCGGCACTACCCCTGCGGCGTCACCGATATCCTGGCGCAGTCGCGGCGGCCCATCAGCACGCAGTCCTGGGTCTTGCGCAGATCGGCGATGCTCACGGCGAGCCAGATGCCGATGGCGGTCAACGCCACGGTGAAGGCGAGTGCGGCGACATTGGCGAGCATGCGATGACGGAAATCGTCGCCCTCGTCGCGCGGCCGCTCGTAGCGGGACAGATCGTTCGCCGCCGGCGACGCGTTGGCCTGGCTGGTTTCTTCCCGTCCGCCCGGCGGGTGGGCGGAGGTGCGCGGCCGGAACTTGAGCACGACGTGCTCATCGTCCGAAATAATGGGCCGCTGGGTTTTCACTGCCGCCGATCCGCGAAAAATCCTGAGCCTTTCTTAGCACGCCGGCAGCACTTCCAACATGAAATGTTGCCGGACGCAGGCCAGCCATCCCGTCCCGCAAGGTCCGGAACCAAACGCAAGCAAGCCGGCTCAGTCCTGCTTCGGCAGCCGCCCCATCATGTAGAACTCGTCGTTCGGGCGCATCGCGGTGACGTTGGCCAGCCGGTTCGACAACGCGAAGAAGGCCGCGATCGCTGTGATATCCCAGATGTCGTCGTCGCTAAAGCCGTGGCCGGCGATCTCGGCAAAATCCGCCTCCGAAACCTCGTTGGCCGCCTGGCTCACCTTCATGGCGAAGTCGAGCATGGCGCGCTGCCGCGGCGTGATGTCGGCCTTGCGGTAGTTGACGGCGATCTGGTCGGCGATGACAGGGTTCTTGGCCCGGATGCGCAGGATCGCCCCGTGCGCGATCACGCAGTAGTGGCACTGGTTGGCGGCGGACGTCGCCACCACGATCATCTCGCGCTCGGCCTTGGTCAGCCCGCCATCCTTTTCCATCAGCGCGTCGTGATAGGCAAAGAAGGCGCGAAACTCGTCCGGGCGGTAAGCCAGCGTCAGGAAGACGTTCGGGACGAAGCCGGATTTCTCCTGCACCGCGAGGATCCGGGTGCGGATGTCCTCCGGCAGCTTGTCGATGGCGGGCGGCTGAAATCGTTTGGTGGCGGGCTTGGTCATGAAAGGTTCCGGCTGGAGCCGCGAGGCGGCGTTGCCGGGACCATATAGCTTTTTGCGGCGAAGTGGATACCGGCTCACGTCAAGAATTCGCGCGAACGCTGATTCTTCTATTTGAGCATGATCTCCGCGCAAACGCGTTCCGCGTTTGTCGCGAGGGAAAACCGTTATCAACTTTTCCGGATCATGCTCCGCCTCAGCGCAGCGGCTTCTTCAGGAGCGAGAACCGGTCGGGGTCCAGCCCCATCGAGGGCTGCAACATCGGCGCTTCCACCGGCGTCATGACGCGGGCGGCGGGCCGGTCGCCGACGCCGGGATCGTTCGGCACGTCGCGGCTCGATGTGGCGCCGCGCCAGCGGTCCAGCACGGCGGAGACGAAATGCATGTCGTGGCCGGCGGAGACCGACGTCACGGACGCGATGGTGGCTTCGCTGCGCGGCAGTTGGTGGACCGGAACCTCCTTGAAGCGCAGGCGTGTCGGCAACGCCACGCCTTCGCCGAAGGCCAGCACTTCGCGGGTTCCGAGTGAGGGCACGAACGACAAGAGGTTCGCGGCAGCGTCCGAGACCGCCGAGCGCAACAGCGCCTGGTCGCGGTCGTTGGCAAGCCGCATCGCAAACAGCGTGTTGCACTGTGAGATGATGGTGGCGTCGAGTTCTGCCGGACGCTGGGTCACGAGGCCGAGAAAGACGCCGTATTTGCGGCCCTCCTTGGCGATGCGCGAAACGGCTTTCCGGGTCGGGCCGAAACCGATGTTGCGGTCGGCGGAGGCGTAGCGGTGCGCCTCTTCGCAAACGAACAGCAGCGGCGACACGCCGTCGCTCCACAGGCCGAAATCGAACGCCATGCGGCACAACACCGACACGACGGAATCGACGACTTCGGCTGGGAAGCCGGCGAGCTGCATGATAGTCATCGGCCGGCCGTTGGCGGGCAGACGGAACAGATGGCTGATCACCTCCGCCATGGTGTCGCCGCCGACATTGGCGTTGTCGAACATGAAGGTGTAGCGCGGATCGTTGCGCACGGTCTCGATGCGCGAAATCAGCTTGTGATAGATGATGCGCGAAGAGCGGTTCTCCAGCTTGCCCATCCGTTCATCGATCAGCGAGATCAGATCGACCAGGCGGTACGGCACCGGCGTATCGACGGTGTAGCCGCCCGACTTCGGGTCCATGCGCTTGAGCCCGAGCCGGTCGGAGTTCTGGTACTGGGTGTAGAGACCCTTCGCCATCGGGATGACTTCGGCGAGGACGTCGAGCTCTTCGGGCACGCCCGGGCGGCCGCCGAACAGGACGTCCACAATCTCTTCGAAATTGAACAGCCAGAACGGCAGTTTCAGGTTGCGCGGGTTGAGTACCAGCGCACGGTCGCCGAAGCAGCGGCCATACTCGTTGTGGACGTCGAGCAGGAATACCCGAAGATTCGGCCGCGCCTTGAGAATCTCGTTGAGCAGCAGCGAAACGCTGGTCGATTTGCCGACGCCGGTGGAGCCGAGCACCGCGAAGTGCTTGGAAAGCATCTCCTCGACATCGACATAAGCGATGACGGAACGGTCCTGCTGCAGGGTGCCGACATTGATCTGATCTGACCCGCTCGGCGCATAGACGGTGCGGAGGTCCTGGGCGGTGACGAGGTCGACGGCATCGCCGATGGTCGGATAGTTGGTCACGCCGCGCTGAAACTTGGGGCGCTCCCCACCGGAAATCTCGCCGAGCAGGTCGACCGACGCGGTCGCCATGTATTCATCGGAGCTCTGCTGGTTCTCGCACGACACCTCGGTGATCATCGCAATGATGGTGGTGGCCGTCGCACAGCGAATACTGATGAAGCGGCCGACGGTGGCGCGCGCCTCGGTGACGGGCATCGGGCCTGCGGCCAGAAGTCCGACCCGTGCGAGGGAGCCACGCACGGAAATCACACGTCCGAAGGATGTCACGGTGTTGAACCTGGCTCTCATGAATTGGGGTCTGACCCCCATTATGGGCAGCCCCAGCTAGCGAAACGGTTAAACAGGTGCAGGTTCGTGTCAGCTAAATCCGCGGCATCTCGGTCAGGATTCGTTTTTGCGGCAGTGCCGTCAGTACCGTCCGGTGTCAGTTACGCTGGAAAATAAGGGCTTTCTTGCATTTCCGGCCACGCGCGACGCCGGCTTCGGATTAATCATTCGTTTACCACCTCGCACGAGAGCCGCCGCCCGCCGGGCGCGTCTCGGTAACCTCCGATGCCGGATCGCGGATTGGAGCCAGCACGTGTGCGAGGTAACCGATCGCTAACCGCAAGTTGTAACGCGCCTTCCATCAGTGCTGCGTAACACTGCTGCGGGGCGCGCGATCAGTTGTCTGAGTTCCATTTCGTACGGACGCTTGTCGCATTCCAAAGGCACGTCGGGTGAGCAACGAGGGCGGTCATCAAATATCGGGCGGCTCGGTCGGTTCTGCGCAAGGGGGCGGAACGGTCAAATTGCTTGCGGCCTGCTGCGTGCTGTTCGCGGTGTTGGTTGCGACCGACCTGACGACCTCGGGATGGAGCCTTCGCGAACGCCTCCTGCTGGCGCTCGTCGCCGTTCTGGCCGTGGCCGCCGGACTGCTGCTGCGGCGTGACCGGCTGACCGACCGGCGGCTGGCGGCCGAGCGGCGCCAGCTCTCCATTGCCGTGAACAATATCCCGCAAGGCCTTGTTCTCTATGATGCATCCGCGCGGATCATCATTTGCAACCAGCCCTATCTCGACATGTTCGGACTGTCGCCGGACGTGGCCAAGTCCGGCTGCACCATGCAGCGGCTGATCGCTCACCGGAAAGAAACCGGATCATTCGACGGCGACGTCGACGCGTTCTGCAACGCGATCATCCAAACGGTGAGGCTCGGCAAGGCCACGCGCCAGCTCACGGAAGCGCCGGGTGGCCGGGCGATCGAGATCATCAACCGGCCGCTGAAGAGCGGCGGATGGGTCGCGACCATCGAGGACGTCACCGAGCGCAGGCGCGCGGACGAGAAGATCGCGCATCTGGCGCATTACGACGGGTTGACCGACCTGCCGAACCGGATCCTGTTCCGCGAGCGGCTGGAACAGTCGCTCAAGGCGATACGGCCGGGCGAGCAACTGGCGGTGCTCTATATCGACATCGATGAGTTCAAGAGCATCAACGACGCGCTCGGTCATCCGATCGGCGATGAGCTGCTCAAGGGCGTCGCCGAGCGTCTGCGCGGTTGTCTTGAAGAGGCCGATGTGGCGGCCCGGCTTGGCGGCGACGAATTCGCCGTCATTCAGACCGCTATCAAGGACCGGTCGGAAACCACTCGGCTCGTTGATGAAATCCACTCGGCGATCAGGCAGCCTTTTGACTGCATGGGGCATCTGATCACCACCGATGCCAGCATAGGCATAGCGCTTGCCCCTGTTGACGGGGTGGACCTCGACCAGTTGCTGAAGAATGCGGACCTCGCGCTCTACGGCGCGAAGGGCGACGGACGGCGCACCCACCGCTTCTTCGAGGCCGGCATGGATCAGCGCGCCAAGGCGCGGCGCAGCCTGGAGCTCGAGCTGCGCCAGGCGATCAGCGACGGCAGCCTCGAGACCTACTATCAGCCGGTGGTCAATATCGAGGACGGCAAGGTCTCATCCTGCGAGGCGCTGCTGCGGTGGCGGCATCCCGAACGCGGCATGATCTCGCCGGCGGAATTCATTCCGATTGCGGAAGACAGCGGCCTGATCAATCAGCTCGGCCTGTGGGTGCTCAACACCGCCTGCGCCGAGGCCGTCACCTGGCCGGATCATGTCCGCGTCGCGGTCAACGTCTCGCCGGTGCAGTTCAGGAGCCAGTCGCTGGCGTTGAACGTGGCGGCGGCACTCGCGGCTTGCGGCCTTCCGGCAAGCAGGCTGGAGCTCGAGATCACCGAGGCCGTGCTCATTCGCGACGACGAGGCGGCGCTCGACATGCTGCACCAGCTGCGCAAGCTGGGTGTCCGGATCGCGCTGGACGATTTCGGCACCGGATATTCCTCGCTCAGCTACCTGCAGCGTTTCCCGTTCGACAAGATCAAGATCGATCGCTCTTTCATCCGGGATATCGCAGGTCCCGGCGCATCCTCGTCCATCGTTCAGGCCGTGGTAAACATCGCAGCCGCCAGCGACATGACGACGACGGCGGAGGGTGTCGAAACCGAGCAGCAAAGGAACCTGCTGTACATCCTCGGCTGCACCGAGATGCAGGGCTATCTGTTCAGCCCCGCGATACCGGCCGCCGAGGTGAGGCGACTGTTGCTGACGCATAGCGGCAGAGCGATGTCGGCTGCTTGAAACGCCGGGCACAGCTTGCTATCGACGGTGAGGCAAAAATAAGAACAGGGCAGGGTAGACCGCGATGAATCGCGACAACGCATCTTGAGCGACCCGGCGCGGCCTTCGGCGCTCGCACCATTCCGCGTCAGGAACTACCGTTTTCAGTGGCCCGCCGATCTGCTCACCTCGTGGGCGTTCGAGATGGAGCTGATCATTCTCGGCTGGTATGTGCTGGTCGAGACCGGGTCGGTGCTGCTGCTCACGCTGTTCGCCTCCCTCGGCTATATCGGTACGCTGGTAGCGCCGATGTTCGGCGTTGTCGGCGACCGGATCGGTCACCGCGATCTGCTGGCGATGATGCGCGCGATCTACGCGGTGCTGGCGGCCGTGCTGATGACGCTGGCGCTGTCCGGCCAACTTGCACCGGTCTACGTCTTCATGGTCGCGGCCGTGATGGGCATCGTCCGCCCATCAGACCTTGGCGTGCGTGGCGCTTTGGTCGCGACCATCATGCCGCATGGCCAGTTGATCGGGGCGATCAGCATCTCGCGCACGACGATGGATACCGCGCGCATCGCCGGCGCGCTGAGCGGCGCCGGATTGTTTGCAGCGCTCGGCATGGGCGCGGCCTATGTGGCGATCGTCTGCCTCTATATTACCGCGACCGCACTGACGCTATGCATCATGGTCCCGGCAAAGCCGCAACTCGCAGGCGAGGCGGCCAGCGAGGCGTTGCAACGTTCGCCGATGCGCGACCTCAAGGAAGGGGTTGCCTATGTCTGGACCACGCCGCGGATGCAGGCCGCGCTATGGGTGGCGTTCCTCGCCAACCTGACGGCCTATCCGCTCTCCAATGGCCTGCTGCCCTACATCGCCAAGGCGATCTATGGCACCAACCAAACCGGGCTCGGATATCTGTCGGCGAGTTTCGCGATCGGCTCGCTGGCCGGCTCGATCGTGTTGAGCCTGATCCGCGATATCCGGGTGGCGCGGCTGATGATCGGCGCCACCGTCGTCTGGTACGCGACCTTGCTGGTGTTTGTGCAGATGCAGACGGTGCCGACCGCGATCCTGTGCCTGGTGGTGGCGGGCTTTTCGCAAAGCCTCGCCATGATCTCGATTGCCGTCATCCTGATGCGGACCGCGAGCGAGAATTTCCGCGGCCGGGTGATGGGGGTGCGCATGATGGTGATCTATGGCCTGCCGATCGGCCTGCTGGCCGCCGGCAGCCTGATCGACGAGATCGGATTTGCGGCGACCGGAACACTCTACGCGGCGGCCGGCCTCGCGCTGATGCTGGCGATCGTGCTGCACTGGCGCGCCGATCTGTGGCACGTGCACGCGCCGGCGAATGCGCGGTGAGTTGATCGGGCAGCCGGCGGCCTCACTGCATCTTGATATTCGCCTCTTTCAGTACCGGCTCCCACTTCGCGGCCTCGGCGCGCATGAAGGCGTCGAAATCCTTTGGCGAATTGCCGACCGGCGTGGCGCCCATCTTTTCCAGCGCGGCCAGAACCACCGGATCCTTCAGCGCGGCGGCAAGGTCGGCGTGGATCTTGGCGACCAGGTCAGGCACCATGCCGGCGGGGCCGAGAAAACCCCACCAGACCGAAGCGTCGTAGCCGGGGATGCCTGCCTCCGCGACCGTGGGAACATCGGGCAATGCCTTCGAGCGCTGGGCGGTCGTCACCGCAAGCGCACGCACCGCATTGCCTTCGAGCTGGCCGACGACCTCCGGCAGCGGATTGACGCTCATGGGAATTTCGCCAGCGATGACGGCGGTGAGGGCGGGGGCGCCGCCCTTGTAAGGGATCGACTGGATCTTCACCTTGGCCATGTAGTTGAGAAGCTCGCCGGCGAGATGGGCCGAGGTGCCGTTGCCGGACATGCCGTACGACAATGAATCCGGCTTTTCGCGCGCGGTCGCCAGCAACTCCTGCAAATTCTTCACCGGACTGCTTTTGGACACCACGATTGCAAGCGGCGAATAGGCGATCTCGCTGATCGCGGTGAAGTCCTTGAACGTGTCGTAGGGCAGTTTTGGATAGAAGAACTGGTTCAGCGGATGACCGCTTGCGACCAGGATCAGCGTGTAGCCATCCGGCGCCGATTGTGTGAGCGCCTGCGACGCGATAGTCCCGCCGGCGCCCGGACGATTTTCGATGACCGGTTGCTGTCCCCAGGTTTTCGACAGCGATTGCCCGAGCGTGCGCGCCAGCACGTCGACGGCGCCGCCGGCGGCGTAGGGCACCAGGATGCGCACGGGCCTGGTCGGGAACTGATCTGCATAGACGTTCGTGCCAGCCAAGGAAAACAGCGCGGCGGCAAGCGTGCAGCGGATCAATGCTCTGCGTGGGATCATGAGAAAAGGTCCTCTTGTGTTGGCAGTATCATTTGAAAATCCGGGCATCCGGCGGCTCTCCCTGTCACTCCGGCCCAGCCACGATGGCGGGGTCACCCCACCCAGATGTTTGTTGACTAGACCTGATAATTTGTACAAACGTACAAAACTCGAGAACGGAAAGCAAATGCCATGACGCGAAATCCCAACATGCGGGAAGCCATCCTGAGTGCGGCCGAATTGCTGTTCTCGACCAAGGGCTTCAATGCCGTGTCGATCCGCGACATCGCGCTGGAAGCCGGCGCCAATCCGGGCAGCATCACCTATCATTTCAAGAGCAAGGACGGCTTGCTGCTGGAAATCTACAAGCGCCATTGCGGTCCCATGAACAAGCGCCGCATCGAGTTGCTGGTGGCGGCACGGCGCGTGCGCGACGTTCAGGACCGGCTGGAAGCAATCGTGCGGGCCTATGTGCAGCCGGCGTTTTCATCCAGCAGCGATCTTGCCGGTGGTGGGGCGCGCTTCACGCGGCTGCGGGCCGTGATGTCGGCCGAGGGCAACGCCGTGGTGGGGCGTATCATCGCCGAGATCTTCGACGACACCACCAACGCCTTTATCGAGGCCATTGAAGAAAGCCTGCCGCATCTGCCGCGGACGACGATCGTGTGGCGGTCGCAATTCCTGCTCGGCGCGCTCTATTACACCCTCGTCAATCCGGAGCGGGTCACGCGGCTGTCCCGCGGCGAAGCCGATGGCGCCGACATGGCGGAAGCGATCGAGCAAATCGTCTCGGCGACGGTCGCCTCGTTGCAGGCGTCCGATGTCGATCACATCGACACCGCGCCCACTCGGGCGAAACCGACCCAGCCGCCAGCAAAAGGCGCTGCCGGGAAGCGGAAAGAAAATTCGGCTTCATGAATTCGAGACGCCGTGAAGCGCGACCAAAACACTACAGAAGGCACCATGCACAAGCCGACGATCCCCGGACCCGATCCCGATACACGAACGCCCAAATTCAAACTCCCCGCGCTGGCGTGTGATGCGCATACCCACATCTTTGGCCCCGGTGACAAATACCCTTACGCGCCGGGACGGCCCTATACGCCGCCCGATGCGCCGCTGGAGGATTTCCGGGCGCTGCACAAGAAGCTCGGGATCGGCCGTGCCGTCATCGTCAATGCCAGCGTGCACGGCACCGACAATCGCGTGGCGCTTGATGCCATCGCGATCAGCAACGGGACCTTTCGCGCCGTCGCCAATATCGACGATACCATTACCGAGCGCGGCCTTCGCGAGCTGCACGAAGGCGGTTTCCGCGGTTGCCGCTTCAACTTCGTGCGCCATCTCGGCGGGGTGCCCGACATGAGGGTGTTCCATCGCATCGTCGCGATGGTGGCGCCGCTCGGCTGGCATATTGATCTGCATTTCGATGCGATCGATCTGCCTGAATATGCCGAGATGCTGGCAAAATTGCCGGTGCGCTACACCATCGATCACATGGGGCGCGTCAAGGCATCTGACGGTCTCGACCAGCTTCCGTTCCGGACGCTGATCGACCTGATGACTCGGGACGAGAAATGCTGGGTCAAGGTGTGCGGCTGCGAGCGCGTGTCATCCGGCGGACCGCCGTTCCACGACGCAGTGCCGTTCGCACGACGCATCGTCGAGACCGCGCCGGACCGCGTGATCTGGGGGACCGATTGGCCGCACCCCAACGTCAAGGTGATGCCGAACGACGGCGATCTGGTCGACCTTATCCCCTTGTTTGCGCCGGAGCCCGAGCTGCAGCAGAAGATCCTGGTCGACAATCCGGCGCGGTTGTTCGAGTTTTGAAGGAGCGCGTGCGATGGTGGACAAACGATACACCCTGAGCCGGCGCGGCGTGTCGATCGCCGGTATGGCCCTGCTGGTGGCGGCATTGTTGCTGCCGCAAATCGCCGAGGCGCAGAATTATCCAAACAGGCCGGTGCGGCTGATCCTGCCGTTCGGCGCGGGCGGGGTTGCCGACGTCACGGCGCGGCTCGTTACCGAAAAACTCGGCGAAAAGCTCGGCCAGCGCTTCGTCATCGAGAACATGGCGGGCGCCGGCGGCATCAACGCCGCACGCGCCGTGCTGTCCGCACCTGCGGATGGCTATACGCTGGCGCTGCTGAGCAACGGCACCGCGATCTCGGTATCGTTGTTCAAGAGCCTTGGCTTCAATCCGGTGACCGACTTCGTTCCGGTTTCGAGCATGGGCTATTTCGATTTCATCTTCGTGACGCAAGCCGGCTCGCCATATCCGACGCTGGCTGAATTCATCAAGGCGGCCAGGGCAAAACCCGGCGCGCTCAATGTCGGCACCATCAATGTCGGGTCGACGCAGAATCTTGCGGCGCAATTGTTCAAATCGACCGCCGGTGTCGACGTCACCATCGTGCCGTTCCGCAGTTCGCCCGATGTGCTGATCGCGCTGTTGCGCGGGGATATCCAGATGGCGATCGAGAACTACAGCGCGGTGCAGTCGCATGTTGCCGACAAGGCGGCCATTGCAGTGTCGTCTTCGGGCACGATCCGCACTTCATTCCTGCCTGATGTGCCGACGGTGAAGGAAGCGGGCGGCGGCGATTTCGAGGCGCGGTCGTGGAATGCGATCTTTGCGCCGAAGGGCACGCCGCCGGAGGTGATCAAGACGCTCAATGCCGCGCTGCGCGAGGTGCTCGACATGCCGGAGCTGAAGAAGCGCGCGCTCGATCTCGGCATCGAGGCCAAGGCCAGCTCGCCCGAGGAAATCCTCGACCGGCTCAAGGCCGATATCGACAAATGGGCTGGTGTGATCGAGCGGGCAGGAATTGCCAAACAGTAGTCACGCGGCCGGTGCGGCCGGCCACGTGCGACAAGCGAAGGAGGAAATCCCGATCATGAGCAATGCTGGCAAAACGGGCCTGGTGGTCACGGCGCATCCCGGCGATTTCGTCTGGCGCGCGGGCGGCGCGATCGCGCTGCATGCCAAGAAGGGCTATCGCGTCAAGATTGCCTGCCTCTCGTTCGGCGAGCGCGGCGAAAGCCAGTTCGCCTGGAAGGAGGCAGGCGCGACGATGGAGAAGGTCAAGGCTGGACGGCGTGACGAGGCGCAGCGCGCGGCGGAGATGCTCGGAGCGGAGATCGAATTCTTCGACGCCGGCGACTACCCGCTGCGGCTAACGGATAAGCATTTCGACCGCATGGTCGATATCTACCGCGAGCTCAATCCGTCCTTCGTGCTCACCCACGCGCTGGAGGATCCTTATAATTTCGATCATCCGAACGCGGCGCACTTCGCCCAGGAAACCCGTGTCGTCGCGCAGGCGATGGGCCACAAGCCCGGCGCCAAATACACCTATTCGGCACCGCCGGTGTTCCTGTTCGAGCCGCACCAGCCGGAGATGTGCAATTTCAAGCCGCAGGTGATCCTCAACATCGACGAGGTCTGGGAGATCAAACGCAAGACGTTCGAAGTTCTCGCCGCGCAAAAGCATTTGTGGGCCTATTATGAGCGGGTCGCGTTGCAGCGGGGCGTGCAGGGCGGCCGCAATACCGGCAAGCCGATGACCTATGGCGAGGCTTATCAGCGGCTGTTCCCGATGGCGATGGAGGAACTGGCATGAAGACGGTCGTCGTCCGCAACATCAAACGAACCGATGCCGAACTGGTGAAACGGCTGGGCGCGCTTGGCGTCGCCACCGCGCATGAGGCCTATGGCCGCTTCGGGCTGATGAAGCCCTATCTGCGTCCGGTGTGGAGCGGTGCCGAAGCAGCCGGCACCGCCGTGACCGTCCTGGCACAGCCCGGCGACAACTGGATGATCCATGTGGCGGTGGAACAGTGCAAGCCCGGGGACATCCTGGTAGTCGGCTGCACGACGGATAATACCGACGGCATGTTTGGCGATCTGCTGGCGACTTCGCTGATGGCGCGCGGAGTCAAGGGGCTCGCCATCGACGCCGGCGTTCGCGACGCCAAATCGCTTCGTGAAATGGGCTTTCCGGTTTGGTCGAAGGCGATCTCGGCCAAGGGCACGGTCAAGGCGACGCTGGGCGCGGTCAACGTTCCCGTGGTCTGCGCCGGTATTAATGTCGTGCCGGGCGATGCCGTGGTCGCCGATGACGACGGCGTGGTGGTGATTGGACGTAGGGACGCCGCCGACGTGGTCGCCAAGGGCGAGAAGCGCGTCGCCGACGAAGACGGCAAGCGCAAGCAGTTGGCGGCGGGCGTGCTCGGCCTCGACATGTACAATATGCGCGAGCCGCTGGCGAAAGCCGGCCTCGTCTATGTCGACGAGCTGGAGGAAGACTGAGGTGGCGATGCGCCTGCGGACCTTGCTCGGCGACCATCCCGGCACGACCGCGCTGAAGAATGGGTCGATCAGGTCGGATCTGGTCGCGCTCGATTTCGCGCAGTATTCGCCGACCAACAAGGGTTTTAAGCCGATGGTCCGCGAAGGGGCGTTCGACGTCTCGGAGATGGCGATCGTCACTTATCTGATGGCGAAGTCTTTCGGCAAGCCGATGGTACTGCTGCCGGATGTCGTGCTGGCGCGGTTCCAGCATGGGCATGCGCTTTACAATGCGAAGGCCGGAAAGTTCGCGCCACGCGATCTCAACGTCAAGCGCGTCGGCATTCGCTCGTTCACCACCACGACCGGTGCGTGGCTGCGCGGCATCCTTGCCAATGATTATGGCGTCGATCTCGATTCGATCGACTGGGTGACGTTCGAGGACGCCCACGTCGCTGAATTCGTTGATACGACCAAGCGGGCACCCGCGGGCCAGCAGATTATCCAGATGCTGATCGACGGCGAACTCGATGCGGTGCTCGGCGAGAAATCGGACCATCCGGATTTGAAGCCGCTGTTCGCCGACGTCGCTGCGGAAGAGAAGGCGTGGTTTGAAAAGCACGGAGTGGTGCCGATCAATCACATGGTGGTAGTGAGCCAGGCATTGTCGGACCAGCACCCGGATGTGGTCCGGGAGGTTCATCGGCTGCTGGCCGAATCTGCCGCCGTTTCATCCGCTGCGGCCCGCTTTAGCCCGGACGAGATGCGGCGATCGCTGGAGCTGATTATCGATTACTCCGCGCAGCAAAAGCTCATCCCGCGCGCGTTCAACGTGGACGAACTGTTCGACGACGTGACGCGGACGCTGTAACTGTAGGGTGGGCAAAGGCGCATGGCGCCGTGCCCACCATGTGGTTTGAACTGGTGGGCACGCTGCGCTTTGCCCACCCTACGAGAGAGACCGCCAATGACATCAGAGCCGATATTCGATCTCGCCCATCTCGGCCATATGGAATTGCTGACGCCGAAGCCGGACGAAAGCCTGAAATTCTTCGTCGACGTCATGAACATGACGGTCAGCGGCCAGAAGGGCGAGTCGGTTTATTTGCGCGGCTGGGACGATTACGAGCGCTATTCGCTCAAGCTGACGGCCTCGAAAACATCAGGCATGGAACACATGGCGCTGCGCGCCCGCAGCCCGCAGGCACTGGAGCGCCGGGTTGCTGCACTGAAGGGCTCCGGCTTCGACATCGGCTGGGTTGACGGTGACATGGGGCAGGGGCCGGCGTTCCGCTGCCGCGATCCCGATGGCCATATCGTCGAGCTCTATTACGAGACCGAATGGTACCAGGCGCCACCCGAGTTCAAGCCGGCGCTGAAGAACCAGGCGCAGCGGTTTCCGGCGCGCGGTGTCAATGTCCGCAGGCTCGATCACCTCAATTGCCTCGCCATCGACATCAAGGCCAACCGTCTCTTCTTCGAAAACTATCTGGGCTTGCGCACCACCGAGCAGATCGTGCTCAACGACGGCACGGAAGCCGCGATGTGGATGACGATGTCGAACAAGAGCTACGATTTTGCCTATACTCGCGATCACTACGGCAAGGCTGGCCGCTTCCATCATGTTACCTACGCGCTCGACAGCCGTGAGGAAATCCTGCGCGCCGCCGATATCTTTCTCGAAAACGGCATCCATATCGAGACCGGCCCGCACAAGCACGCGATCCAGCAGACCTTCTTCCTCTACGTCTACGAGCCCGGCGGCAACCGCGTCGAGGTTGCGAACGCCGGCGCCCGCCTGATCCTCGCACCCGACTGGAAACCGATCGTCTGGACCGAGGAAGAGCGCAAGAAGGGCCAGGCGTGGGGGCTGAAGACGATCGAGTCGTTTCACACCCATGGCACGCCGCCGGTGTGAGATAGGGCTCCGTCGCCAAACGCGGACCGCCCCCGAGCATAACGCCGGCATTGCGCTCGAGACGCAGGCGGCACGGATAGGCGCAGGCGACTGCCAGGTCACCGTCACTTCTCAGAGGCATCTGCGGTAAGTTGTCAGACGGTCTGTCCCAAAGCTCCCGGGCATTGACATGCGCGGCGGCAGGTTACATCCTATAGTGGTATTTATACACAAGATTGACCGCACATTTCGGCGGCGAATTTATTTTTTTTGCATAGGGAGGTCGCGATGGACGACAAGATCATCGTTAGCAACCGTGCTGCGTTAACGGCCAAGTATGGCAGTGCCGGTGTTGGGAAGATCAAGCAGGCTGTCACAGCCCTGATCGCGGCCGATGAAAAGCGCGGCATCAAGACCCGTCTGGTATATCTGGACACCGCGGCCGCCATGAAGAATTTTAGAGGCAAAGCCGTGACCGATCCCGCGGACGCGCGCCAGAACAAGGAAGCGATTGATGCGATTTTCAAAACCGGAGATCCGGACTACCTGATGATCCTGGGTGCTGCCGACGTGGTCCCTCATCAGGATATGACCAACCCTACATTCGTGCCCAACGACGACCCGGACAGGTTTGCGTACGGCGACTTGCCCTATGCGTGCGATACGCCATATTCGCGAGACATCGCCACATTCAAGGGGCCGACCCGTGTTGTGGGACGACTTCCGGACCTTACGAGAAAGACCGGCCTAAACGGACAGAAGCCCGCATCACCCGCATACCTTGTTTCGGTGCTCGGATTTGCGGAGAAATTCAAATCGCGCGATGTCGCCGAGTACGGCAAGTTCTTCGGCTTGTCGACGCACTCCTGGCGCAAGTCCACTGAGCTTAGTCTCTCCAACACCTTCGGCAATCACGGCGCGCTTACGATTGCTCCGCCGAGCGGCCCAACGCATTCGGCTGCCCGCATCGCGCCGCTCGCTCATTTCATCAACTGCCACGGAGGCCAGACGGATCCGAATTTCTACGGCGAAAAGGGCAACTCTCAGCCGATATCGCTCACCAGCGATGGCATCGCAAAGAAGATCAAGCCCGGAACGGTGGCTGCCGTCGAGTGCTGCTACGGTGCTGAGCTTTACGACTCGGTCACGCTCGGGCTGCCGATACCGATCTGCCAGCGATACCTCATTCAGGGGGCCTACGGATATTTCGGCAGTAGTACGATCGCCTATGGCCCCGCGGACGGGAATGGGGCGGCTGACCTCATTACCCAGTACTTCCTTGCGGCGGTGCTTGGCGGAGCATCTATCGGACGTGCGGCGCTTATGGCGCGCCAGCAATTCGTTGCGCAGACGGGCGAGCTCGATCCGGTGGATCTCAAGACGCTTGCGCAGTTTAGTTTGCTGGGCGATCCGTCGATCACTCCAGCGGTAGTTCCTAGCCCAACCAGTGTTCCAAAGGGCGTCGATGCCGAACAAGGCGAGCGTCAAAGCCGGCACCTGCGCCGCGCAAAACTGCGCGCAGTTGGCCAACTGCTTCAGGAAAGCAAGCCCACTGCATCCAAGAAGGCGCGCAAGGTGCGTAAGTCCGAAACCGTCCGCAAGGCGCTCAGCAATATTGCGAAGGAAGCCGGGATCGGGAGCAAGAGGGAGTTTATGGCCTTCGACGTCAAGACGCCCAAAGGAGCGCGTCCACGCGGCAGCAAGGCGGTTCCGGCAGCATCGCATTATTACGTTGCTGTGTATCGACCGAAAAAGGAGTATTCCAGCGTGGCGGCCGTGGCCAAGGAAGTCAGCGGCCGGATCGTTGGATATCGAATCTATGCGGAAAAATAGTGGGAAACAGCAGCGATAGTCCCGAGAAAGTTGATGGGTTGACCGGCACCGTAGCGCGGGGATCGTTCGGCGAAGGCAGCAAAAGTGAGCGAGAGGCGATCTGGTTGGAAGCGGACGGCCGTCGCTTAGTATTGAGGCGCAAGGGCGGGCCAAGCTTCGGAGATCAATCGCTCGAAAAATATGTAGGCAAGCGCGTGAAGTGTGACGGCTTTGTCGTCGGCTACACGCTGCTCGCTGAGCGGATCGAAACACTGGGGTAGACGAGGCGTTTTACGGGATCGGTTCTGACGCATCCGGAGAGGGGGGCAGATGGCGCGCGCAGGAAAACGCAAGAACGTCAGGAAGGCCTCGCGGGCCAAGGGCCGAGCCGGAAAGGTGACTGCGAAAGCGGCTGCGAAGTCCGTTCCGGCTACGGGGCCCGTTACGCTCGACGAGGCAAGGGCGCTGGCCCAGGCAAAGCAGCCAAAGTTGGCAATGCGGGCCGTGCGGAAAACAGCGGCGCCCCCGGCATCACCTGCGGCGGTTGGCGCCGAGCGCGAAAAGTTGAAGAAGGAACAGCGCGACGAACGGGCGCAGCGTATTCGCGAGTACAAGGCGACGATGGAGATCATGAAGCGGCGCGGCGCCCGGTCGCCGCGGCCAAAAAGCACCAAAGCGCGGGATGGCGAACCGACGGCGAAGGACGGCGGATCGTTCGAGCCGCTGCAGATCTTCGCCGAGGGTGATTCCTGGTTCGATTATCCGGTCCCCTTTTTCGGAGGTGGTATCATCCCTCGGCTGGAAGATCGGCTCGGTGTGCCGATCCTGAATCTGGCCAAGGCGGGCGATGAGGTTCGCTACATGCTCGGAGTTGAGGAGCGTGCGGTGCTCACGGAGAACCTCAGCAATGGCAGCCCAGCGGGAGATCCTTGGGACGTGCTGCTCTTTTCGGGCGGCGGCAATGATATCGTGGACAACCCCATGGCGCTGTGGGTCAAGGACTGGAATCCGGCGCTTCCCCCGGCTGCACTCATCCACAAGGCGCGCTTCGACGCGGCTCTCGCATTGGTGCGCGCCGGTTATGAGGACGTGATCGAATTGCGAAACGAGCTCAGTCCGACCACGCAATTGGTCTTTCATGGCTACGACTTTGCAATTCCTGACGGCCGCGGAATCTGCGGGTTCGGTCCATGGCTCAAGCCCACATTCGAACTACGGAAGTTCCCAACGCGTGCGGCGATGGAGGCTGTGGTCAAGGCCATGCTTCAGCAATTCGCGGCGATGTTGGACTCGCTGGCTGGTCCGACGGTCACCTTCGTCAACGGCCAGGGTACGTTGGTCCCCCAGCCCAGCTCCTGGCACAACGAACTTCATCCTGCGCGCCGGGGATTTGAAAGATTTGCCGACATTTTTCACGTCAGGCTGAAGGCGCTTTTCCCCGATCGCGTCGCATAGCACTTGGTTCGGTCATCCGGACCCTTGTTACGTGCCGGCAGTACCCCGCCTGGACATGGCACGCAACCGGCCGAGGCCCGTCTCGATCGAACCCCGCGTCGAACGGGTCAATAACCACGTGCTCAACCACGATGTCCGTCCGGCAATTGCTGCCGCGCTGATTCCGGACGAGGTTGCCGGATTGGCGAGGGCTGTCGGACCCACATGGGTCGGCGAAAGGAGATTTCGGGCCGCGTCCATCGCCGGCTTCTCGATCCAGCGATAGGTCAGCGCGGCAACGGGAACTACGAGCACGGTAAGTATGATCGCGGGCAACATCGCCTGTCCCGGCGTTCCCAGCAGCATCAGCTTCTCGTCATTGTGCCAGCCTACCAGATTGAGATGGGCCTTTTGCCCGACGAAAGAGACTCCCATCTTCGTCACCTGAAACAAGAAGGTGTGGAGCATGTAGATCGAGTAAGACCACAAACCGAGTTTTTGCAGAATGGACGAACGCAATATTTTCGAAACAGCGCCCTGATCGTACGAAAAAATGTAAATGACGATCATTGCGAGCAGCGGATACGCATAGTGCGACGGGCCCCATGGTCGGGTTGCAGCAAACGCAATGACCAACACCACACAGCAGGCCTCCCATAAATTCGGCGCCGTCAGTTGGTCGTCCGAACGCGCTCGCAGACCATACGCCAGGCAGCCCGCGAAGAAGCCGAACATGGCCCGCAGGATGCCCCAGTCGGCCGAGACAAACAGCGTGTCTGGCGACACCTGGTAGAGCAGCGCCCCGACCGCCAGACAAAGTGCGAGGAAGATCCCATAGCGCTGGCGCGGGAAAAGCAGGACGACCGTCGCGAACAGGATCGACACGTAGAACTCGACGGCCGCACTCCAGGCGGGGCCATTCCATGACAATCCAGCGTGCAGATTAAAAGATTGCAGAAACAGGGTGTTCGTGACGACCTCCCAGAGCGAGCGTCCCGGACCGAAGGCCTGGGAATCCAGCGCGAACGTGGTATCGGCACGGCTGAAGATGAACTTGCCGGTTTCAAGTCCGACGAACAGGGTCAACATCACGATGTGCAACGGCCAAAGGCGGGCAAACCTCATCGCCACAAACCGGATGGTCTCGGCGCGATCGTTGAGACGTTGGCCATAAGCGTGACAGAGCACGAAGCCGGATAGGGCGAAGAACATGTCCACGCAAAATTGCAGATTGGCGAATGAGCCGATGTCTTTAAGAGCATGGTAAACGGGGACGTGGAACAGAACCACGAGCAGCGCACAGACGCCACGCAGTGCATCGAGTGCCTCAAAACGAGCCACAATCGCAGATTTTGTTCCCGACATGGTACATCTTCTTCTATGGTTCTTTCCGGTTGTATTTCTGTCAGCAAAAGCGGGGCCACAAACCTGGCAAGGCCGGGATCGAACCCGAATGTTTCGAACCGGGGCATGGTGCCGGTGAGAGACGTCGTGTCCCCGGCCATTGCGCCGATCATGTTGCGCACCACCTTGATGCATGGGCGTGAAAGAGACCGTGAGGGTGTGCCGATGGCAGAGTTCGTGGATTTCGCCAGCGAGGCATTTTTTCGTGATCCGCAGGCCGGCGTCGCGAGCTTGCGCGCCGCCGGTCCGGTCGTCGCGACGAAGTTTCCGATCATAGGCCGCGTCTGGGTTACCACGACCTACGAGGCGGCGGCGCGCGTGCTGAAGGACAGCACGTTGTTCACGCTGCGCAAGGAGGGTGGCGCAGTTGTCGGCCTGCCCTGGTGGATGCCGAAATTCATCGCGACATTCGCCAACAACATGCTGACGATGGACGAGCCGGATCACACGCGGCTGCGAAGTATCGTCGACGAGGCGTTCCGTCGCCGCGCGGTCCTCGACATGGAGCCGCACATCCGCGCCATCGCCGATCGCCTCGCCGATGAATTGTTCAGCGAAGGCAGCCCCGCCGATCTGGTGCAGCGTTACGCGCGGATGCTGCCGCTTGCGGTGATCTGCGAGCTGCTCGGCCTGCCGCCGGCTGACCGGCCGAAATTCATCGCCTGGGCCAACTCGATGGCGCATCTCACCAATGCATTCGGCTTTCTGCGGTTGATCGGCGGCCTTATCAAGATGCGGCGCTATCTGCGAGAACGCCTGTGGCTCGCCCGTGAAAAGGGCGGCGAAGGATTGATCGCGGAACTCGTGCGCGTCGAGCAGGAGGGCGGACGCATCACGCCGGATGAGATGGTCTCGATGGTGTTTCTGCTGCTCGGCGCCGGCTCCGAGACCACGACGCATCTGATCAGCGGATCGGTGTTCGAATTGCTGAAGGATCCGGATCGCCGCGACTGGCTCGCGGCGGACTGGAGCCGCGCGGGGCTTGCGGTGGAAGAATTCCTGCGCTTCGTCTCGCCGGTGCAGTTCTCAAAGCCGCGCTACGTGCGCCAGGACGTCGATATCGAGGGCGTGAAATTGAAGAAGGGCGATCGGGTCATGGCGATGATCGTCGCCGCCAACCTGGACAAGGAAGCCAATGAGTGCCCCGAACGGCTCGATCTGGAGCGGCGGCCGAACCGGCATCTATCGTTCGGAACAGGAATTCATCTCTGTCTCGGTCACCAGCTCGCGCGGATCGAAGGAATTTGCGCACTGCAGGCGCTGTTCACGCGCTGGCCGGGATTAAAGCTGGCGGTTGAGCCGTCGCAAATTCATTGGAGGAGGCGGCCCGGCATTCGCATGATCGCGGAGCTGCCTGTGATGGCCGGCGTTTGACGAGGGCGGCTAAGAGGAAAGGGCCGACAAGTCTGGCTGGGGAACTAGGACCCTACGCGAAAGGCTCCGAAACCCTAGAAATACTGCAACATAAGGTCTATACCAACACCTGCGTTGGGGGCGATCCGTTGGGGGCGCCGTTGGGGGCAGGGGCATGAACGTCATTCTAAGGTCGGAAAAAGGTGGCGGCGATCGGCGCTATCTAACCCAGCCCCGAGGCGAAGGGACGACTTGGTATGCTGTCGCTGAAGTTCCTAGGAGTTTGCGGCGCGCCATCGGAAAGAAGCGGCTTCTGAGGTCCCTGGAGACGATCGACCTTCGTGTGGCCCGCGTTGCCCGCTGGAATGCAGTCGCGGACTTGAAATCCCAGATTGCCGGACACCGGACGCCCGGACCCGAGGATCAGGACCCCTTGCTTTTGGAGGCCATGGCTCTGCGGGAGGAATTTGTGAGGGCGGATGCCGCGCGGCGCAATGACCTCATGTATCAAATCACGGACCGCGCCGAAGAGATCGACCTAGCGGCGGGTGGCACTCGGGACGATTACGAACCCTTCGAAGACCCCCGGGCGGCCAGCAAGCGGGCCACCGAGTTTGTCCAACTGGCCGCAGCAAAGGCCACTCCGGCCGATCTTTACGTTGAGCGGTGGCTTTCGGCTTCCACTTACAGCGAGCGCACTAAAGCTGATGCCCGCACGGCACTAGCGCAGTTTAAGGAATGGTGCACGAAGGCAAGCCAAGGGTTCTTTATCGAGACAACCACCGATCGGGTTGCTGCCGATTTTCGCGATGAGGCTTTCGTCAAGGCTGGTGTCCATTTCAAGACAGCGAACAAAAAGCTATCCGCCTTGCGGCAATACTGGGGTTGGCTCGACCGAAGCTTTGGTGTGAAGTCGAACCCTTGGATGCGCAAATCGCTTCCTAAAGCCAAGGCTCACAGGATCGCGCAAGATGGTCCAATGGGCGCGGAGCGGCCGTTTACGGACGACGAGGTTCGCACTCTCCTCGCTGGCCCCGCGGATACCGATTTGGCCAACGTCATGCGGATTGCGGCCTTGTCGGGAATGCGCCTTGATGAGATCGGGCAGCTTCGTGTCGGTGATTGCCGCGACAACTCCGTCAGTGTCACACGCAGCAAATCCGCGGCGGGTGTTCGCACCATTCCGATTCATTCGGCGTTGCGGTCGAAGATTGCGCAACTCATGGGTAAGCGTGATGCCACGGCATATTTATTCCCGGACTTTCAGGACACCGGTTGGGACGGCAACCGCACCATGGCGCTCTCCAAGCGGTTCACTTACTACCGCATAAAACTCGGCGTGCATGACAAAAGGCCAGGAGCACGGCGATCAAAGGTGAACTTCCATAGCTTCCGGCGTTGGTTTGCGACGAAGGCTGAAGATGCCGGACACAGAGAGAACGTCGTGGCAGACATTATGGGCCACGAAAGCGAGGTCGGGATTACCTTCGGGCTCTATTCGAACGCTCAGTTGAAGCGGCTGAAGATGGCCTGTGTGGAATCGGTCAAGCTTCCGCTTTAGTGCGCTCCTCACGGAAAAGGCGCTGGTTTGCCAGGGTTGCCATGCGATCAAATTCGGAAACGCAATCCCTCATCCAATCGGTTGTAGCTTTGCCAAAGTCATATGACGGAATATGCGGATGCTGAAGGCTTAGACGTCTTTGAACTTGGGCACCCGACATCTTATCGATAACGCTTGCGAATTCCGAGGTAATTGATGCCGGCATGAAAATGCGCTGTTCGCGAAGAACTAAGCGGGCCTGATAGATATCAGTTTCCGCCAAGGACACGGTGCGCCAGTTTATGACCTTAGCGTACTCCTTTTCGCGATCGGTCGCGTTCAGTAGCATCTCCTTTTCTCGCTCATCTAAGTCCGATGATGCCATAAAGCTTGTCAGGTCGTCTGCGGACATGGTGCTAAAGCGCGGGATTGTCATCATTTGGCCCGTGCAAGTGTTCGTCGAAAGCCAAGCTTTAACGAACGCCTTCCAAACCGCTTCGGTAGCAGCGAATTCCATTTCGTTTGAGCGCCGGCCACGATCGCCAAGGTGATTGAGTTGTTCTCTGAGAAGCTCCAGTTCACGGCTCTGCGAGGATTTTATGCGTTCAAGTTCGTGACTTTGCTGGGCCTTAAATCCTTCCAGAGCCTTGTTAGTTCTAAATTGAAACAGCGCCTCTCCGAGTTTGGTAGGCAGGAGGAGCGTAGCGCCGATGAGGCCGCCGATCGCCGATACAATCCAAGGGGAAATCTGCGTCCACAGCTCGTGCATCATTGGCCATCTAAGGTTCGTAGCGCCGAGATAAGTAGTACCCTACGTATGCCGTAAAGCAGTTGAAATTGGTCATTGATGCTCTTGATGTCGAGACGTTTCGCGAGCGCTTTGAGATCGGCATCCTCGTTGAAGATAGCTGCGAGGCTGATGAATCCCGCAGCTTCAGCTCGAAGATCACCTCTCTGTTGTACCATGGCCAAGTCTGAAGCTCTCTTCGCGCAGGTCGATAATGTGTCTTTCAGCTGATGCCTGGCGTACTCGGGTGTATTAACGAGCCGCGAAAGTTTGGCAACATCGGTTGTGTTGCTCTCTTGCTGAACCCACGCGTCTTCAGCCGGAGTATTTGATGGCAAAGCCGTCAATAAGTCACGACAGAATGCCGTGAAAAGCTTAGTCAGCTCTGCCCTGGCCGAAGCATCGAAAGGCTTCCCAGAGAAACCAAATTTCAGGATTTGAGAATAGGCCGTTGGGGATTGCGCGTAACTGGGCCCCACTAGCAGGAGAAGTAGGCCGATCGTTGCAGACCATCGGTTAATCGATATCATCGTTGAGCTACCTGGGCGCGATGGTTCTTGATCATCACTGCTGTCACATCGGCCGGATAGCACAGCGGGGTCGCTCCGCCCGGACGGCTATATGCGCTACGGCTCCCGCAGCTTCGGCCATTGCGCATCCGATCATCCGGGCAGGCGCACGGTCGGCCGCGGGTGTAATAGGCGCGACGGCTTTCTGCCACGATCAATGCTGCGATCGCTGCCCCGGTTAAGACTTCTGCGGTTCGCTTAGTGGGCGACGATGGGGCTGTTTCGGATTTGCCGACAGCAACTTGCCCGGCCTCAGCGTTTGACGGCTGCGTCCTTTGAGGTGCCAATGTCGCGACATTTGCTTTCGGAAGGGAAGTCTCCCTGAAGTGGCTCTCGGTACTCGATAGCCGCACCATTTGCGGGGGCTGACTGGGCGTTTTGGCTTTCGGTAAATCACTTGCTACGTACGCCGCTGGCAAATCCGCAAGGGAAGCATTTGTTGGCTTCGGATCAGCCGGCCGCGTTACGGCGTAGGCAAAAAAGACAATCCCAAAGAGCAGGAAAAATAGGCCGCGCATCGCTCCCCCCGGACCGGCCCAAAGCTTCTCGCAACTCACGCGGGAGATCAAGTCGTCGGCTATCTCTACGGATAAATATAGCAGGTCGTTGGCTCCCTATGGGGTAGGACGTCCGGCCTCCGTGTAATTTACCCGGAAAACCAGAGATTTCTTCGCCGACCACCCGGTTATCCTAAACGCGCGCTAATCTGGTGTGGTTAAATTCCGCTGATAACTATATGATTCCATTCAAATTATGTATGCTTCTGCAACGCGCTTCGGCTTCGAGCCCGAATTTCCACAGGCGGTTGGCACGACGCAAATAGCAATTGCAATTAGCAGGGAAGACGTGATCGTCTCTGCAACAACTCTAGCGGGAGTCTGTCATTTCTGAGCAATTTGCCCTCCTAGCAGAGTGGATGGCCGGGACCGTGCATCAACGGTCGCGCCAAGTGCTGCTTAATGATCAAGCGATAATTGCGAGCGACATTGGCGTGGTGCGAACAGAGAACCAAGACCGGGTAGCTGTGCTGCGGGTTTCCGACGGTCCGAGGCCTTTCGTCTGCTTCGCACTAAGCGACGGCATGGGCGGGATGAAGGACGGCGGTCCATGCGCGACCGTCAGCATCGCTTCGTTTTTCTCCTCATTGGTCGAAGCGTCCGAGTTAGAGCCTCATCGAAAGCTTCACATCGCGACCAATGTAGCGAATGAGACGGTTTACAAAACTTGGCAGGGGCGTGGTGGTGCGACGCTGTCGGCCGTTCTGATCGACGCAGACAATTCAGCGTACGTCTCCAACGTCGGCGATAGTCGCGTTTATGCGCTCGATGCCAAGTGGACAAAGTTGAGCCGTGTGACGGTGGATGACAATCTGAAAGAGGCCTTCGGGGGGGCCGATAGGGGCCTTGTCCAGTTTATCGGCATAGGGAAATCGCTGGTTCCTAATGTTCAGCAAGTCGCCGTCGGTTTAAGTTCATTTTTCATCACATCGGACGGTGCGCATTATTTCGATGAGAAGATATTTGAGCAGCTCTTGCTTTGTGCGACGGACCCGCTTCGCGCTACCGACCGGCTGCTGGCATTAGCTCGCTGGCTTGGCGGTCCCGACAACGCATCCGTAGCGGCGTTCAGTGTGTCGCACCTTTCGAATATGCTCGGTCGTCAAAATGGCTCGCTGCCCACGGTCTGGAGCGGACATTCTCAGCTCCACCTTCAACGGGTGCCGAACAAGGTTTTAAACACCGATGCTCCGCTGAGCCAGTCGGCCAACGAGCAGGAGCGCCCGCCTGCCACCAAGCAGCGGACGGCGACGAAACGGAAGAGCAGGACTTCAAAAAAGGCCGCACCAGGCGATCAGCTTGAAATCAAAATCTCTTCCGACGAGGGCGAGGATGCGACTGATAGCTAATCGGTATGAGCCGACGGGGAATGCTTCATGGGGAGGAATGGGCGAACTAAATGAATGCGAGGACAAGAACCTGTCCCGCAAGGTAATGCTGAAACGTGTTTTCAAGCCCTCTGACCTGCCGCGACTACTAGACGAACAGAAGGCGCTCATACGTCTGCGTTCAAAACACGTTGTTCAATTGTTGGACGTTATATCGTTCAAATGGAATAGCCAGGATATCCGATGCCTTGTGCTGGAGCACATACCCGGCACGGACCTAGACAAGCTGAGTTTCTCCGCAGGCGAGGAATATCAAAAGACCTTGTGGCAGATCGCGACCGGAATATCCGAGATTCACGCCGCTGGGGTAATTCATCGCGACATCAAACCTCAAAACATCCGGCGCGACGGAAATGGGATCATAAAGATCTTCGACTTTGGTCTCGCGAGAGAAACAGGAAAAGACGACAAGACTAAAAGCATAGTGGGCACGATCGGCTACATGGCCCCCGAGCTGTTCGGCACGAAAACAATTTCTTTCACAGCGGCCATTGATACCTTTGCTTTTGCTCGCACGGCACTGGCTCTTCTTGGAATTCAACCGCGTAACGAGAAACCAAAAGCCATACCCGCCGGCTCGGTCATTGCGGCTCAGTCCAAGCTCAATGTAGAGGTCGCTAAAACTCTAGAAGCTTGCCTCGACCTGTCGCCAACAGGCCGGCCTTCGATGAACGAAGTGACGGCACTCCTGGGACGAGATTTGCTTCGAGACAAGCACCGCGCCCGGGTTGGCACGCAGGCGCAAGCCTATGAACTGAACGCGACCAAGCGTACGGTCAATTTATCTTTTCAAAGTCAAGGCAGCCTGTCGATCAGATACGACGGTTATGAGTTTAAGATTACCGCGTTATCTGGCGATGTTTACGTGAACAACGCTAGAGCTACGGTGGGCACGACTATGTTGTCCGCATGCGTCATAACTATTGGCTCCGCGGCGCCGCGAGCTTTCGTGACTTTTGACATTTCCAACCCAGAGGTCATGGCATGATTACGCCGGGTACTGAGTTAGCTTCACGGTACGAGATCGTTTCTTATGTGGCCTCGGGTGGCATGCAAGATGTCTACAAGGCCAACGACAAGCTGACCGGCGAAATAGTTGCTCTAAAGACACCCCAGGCCGGTCAAGCGAACAAGCGGTTCAAACAGAGCGCCATCTTGTCTGCGCGGATAAGTAATTACAACGTCGCCAAGACTTTTGATTACTTTGAAGAAGGCAATGCATGTTATCTGATCGAGGAGTACATAGAAGGGACCACGCTAGAGGCAGCTACACTGGACGTTATTCCTCAAATCGATCCGCACCTCGCAGCATATTTGATGCTCCGTATTGCCAAGGGGCTGGCAGCTTCACACCAAGCTCAGGTAGCGCATCGAGACCTAAAGCCGAGCAACATACTTGTCGGCTCAGGTTTCTCTTCTATCAAAATCACTGATTTTGGAATTGCGACGCTTGCGGAAGAGCTTTTTGAGGAAGTCATTGCGAAGAGCGGAGACTTAACGCGCTCGACATCTGGAACTGTGAAGGGGGCGCTTCCTTACATGGCGCCTGAGATGATGTTTCGAAAGCCCGGCGATCATGTGGGATGCGAGGCCGATATTTGGTCTCTCGGAGCATTGATGTTTCGCCTGATGACAGGCTCATTCCCATTTGGTGAAGGCATGATGGTGCCGGTAAACGTTGAGAAGAAGCAACCTCTCAGTTGGCCAAGTTTCTTGACACGAAAAGCTCAGTTCGCCCCGCTTTCAAATTCGATAACCGGCATTGTCGAGAAATGCCTTGCTTACGACAAAGAGCAGCGGCCGGTTGCGCTAGAGGTGGTGGGCTCCTGCGAGGAGCTTTGCTTCCATTTTTCACCTCGCGAGTTCGGAGTCATCAGCGAGGTCAAATACTCGACCGGCTTCGTTAGATCATCGGACGGTGAGAAAATCTTCTATCACAAAGACAGCCTCTATGGCTCGTTGGGCGCCAAAGTTGGCAGCAAGGTGGTCTTTAGCGCTCACGACGGTACACCGTTCCCTCGTGCTCATCCCATTGTCGTTTGCCCATGACGTCGGGCTAAGCGCTAAGCGGGGCATTCCGGCTGCTTTGGTGCGATGCGATTTCACCTTAATGAACTGCTCCGGCCTGCAACCCGCTTCCGGGACTAAACCATTTTTGGGGCACAAATTTGAGAGGTGTCCTCGTCAGTCGCAACGTCGCCGTTCCCCCGTAGGGCGGGGCAGGTAACGGAGCGAGCTGCTTTCCGATGAAGAGACGGCTGTCTCCTTCACGTTCTCTGGTGGTCATCCGGCACGAGATGAGTCGTTTTGACTCATGGAAAATCGCCAAACGTTCGTTAGCGTATTCTCCAAACAAGGGGATCGCATGGCGAAAAGCGTTGATAAACAGCAGAAGGTGGTGCGCTACATCTCTTATTTGCGCGTGTCGCGGGAATCCCAGGGGCTGCATGGTCTCGGCATCGAGGCGCAAAGGCGGGCGGTCAGAGAGTACCTTGCGCGGGTGGGAGCCGCCGATGCGCTCTTAGCCGAATACGTCGAGGTCGAAAGCGGCAGGCGGAATGAGCGCCCAGAATTGCTGCGGAGCTTTGATCACGCACGAAATGCGAGAGCGACGTTGATCATCGCAAAGCTGGATCGGTTGTCACGCGATGTGCACTTCCTCACCGGGCTCGAAAGGGCCGGCATCGAGTTCATCGCTTGTGATCTGCCAAATGCGAATCGGCTTACGATCACCATCCTCGCCGCGGTAGCCGAGCACGAACGGGAGATGACGGCCGAGCGTACACGGGCGGCGCTTGCGGTGGCCCGAGATCGGGTCGCCAAGGTTGGCCAAAGAGGGCGCCCCTCGGTTAAACGGCTGGGCAACCCGAACGGAGCGGAGCACCTAAAGGAATTGGGCAACCGAGCGGCAGTATCGGCACTGAAGGCGAGAGCCGACGATACAGCGAGGCGGCTCAGCAACAGCCTGCATGCTGTGATCGAATCCGGGGCTAAATCTTCCCGGGCCATCGCAGTGGCTCTTAATGAACGGGGCGTGTTGTCGCCGCGCGGTTCTCAATGGGACGCCAAGGCGGTCATCAATTTGCAGCGCCGCTTGGCTGCCATGGGACAGCAAAACACATAGCCCTCTGACACATACAGGACCGGTCGAGCGGCTTGCCTCTGCGGAGACCGGTGGTGGTCCGACCTCCCTCGACCTGACATGTTGGGGGTAGCCCTTGGATGACGGGGGCGGGCCTCGTGGGCACCGACATCTCAGCTCGCCTCTTCGCAGGGGGGCGGGCTGGTGTGGTCGGTGGCCGCTTGTCCGTGGACCCTGATGCTACCTTCGCTCTCTGTAGCGGGTGTGCCGCGCACCACGTACGATTTGACGCTCCCCTGACTTCGCATTGTATCTGGCTTGCTCAGAGATGGTGCTCATCTTTGAAAGCACCCCTGTGCATCTACGCATTGATCTAGTGACATCCCCTTCTTGCACCCTGTCGGGAGTGGCGAGACCCCACAGACCCCTTGTTTTATAGTGTTTACGCAATTTTTATTTTTCGGTGGTGTTGCGCCTGTGTGCGAGAGCGCCTACGTCGTTGCTCATGGTTCGCATATTGCGGCCACGGATAGAAGGAGACTGAAATGTTGTCGAATATGACGACCGAAGATACTCACTGGTTCGTAGGCACCGTTGACAATCTTGGCTCGGTGGAAGTTGTTAGCAAGAATAAGAGTCCGACCCTTATTCTGAAATTCAAGACGCCCTACTTGGACAAGCTCGTGGCCATATGTCAGGCCCTTCGATACGAGGGCTCGCCGACCGGACCACGAAAGCCTTCGGGCGACTCGGTGCAGCCCCAGTACATCTTGACGTTTCGTGGCAGAAACCTTGCGATGATCGAGAACCTCGTTGTGCCGCTTCTGCGGACGGGCAAACGCAACGTGTTTGCAAGGCGGCGTGCTGAGTTGATGGCCCAGCGCGAAAGCTTGGGGCTTACGGGGCCGCGCTATTCGGTTGATGCGGAAGCACAGGCTTAGGCCTGAGCCGTAGCGTCTCGTTAGTTGGCATTCCGGCCGGGGTTCGAACTGCAAGATCCGAACTTCGACGCGAGGTGCACCGCACCCGATAGGGCCAAGGGCCGGGATTGCTGACGTTGCACGATATTTCGCTGAAGAGCGCATCTGTCGTCGTGCTACGACGAAGAGGAGTACTAATCTTGTTTGAAGGTAACGCGGCGGCCGCTTCTCGGCTGCGAAGCAGGCAGCTGTTGAGAGACCGCATCAACCTCGGGCCTCTCACGGCGGCGAGCACGTGCGCCATCCCGGGCTGCGGCCGTGCGACAATGAAGGCTGCCAAAATAGGGCTGGCCCCGCATCACTGCCGCAAGCACGTGGAGCACCGCGCAAGGCACGGCAGCTACTGGATCAACACCTACGCTGCCAGCGAGCTGAAGCCGTATCTTTCAGCAGCTACCGCCTACGTCCGCCTTTGGGCAGCCACCGACAAATTCATCGCCGCAGCCATAGCCGCTGTGCAAGCGGCACTGGACGAAGCTGGCCCGGTGGAGATTGCCACTCGGCTGAAAGGCATGCCGGCGACCAAGAGGGCGAAGATTGGTCTGGCCCGATTGCGGGTCGCTAAGGTCAAGCCGGAGCGCATCGTCTCAATCGTCCTGGCTGTGACCGCGCTGTGCGAGGAAAAGGCTCACCGTACGAAGGAGTTCCGCATGGTCCAGATTTGCAAGGCTGTCCACCGGCTCGCGAGCGGCACCCATAAGGTTTGGCAGGTCGAGGACTATCAAGGTCGGAAGCGACGGACCGAACTCCACGCCTTTCCTAGGTCGTCTGGGCCGGTGCTGCGGTTGATGGGCCGGGCCCTTGAAGAACCGTGTGAGTGGGTCGTTGAGAAGCACCTTGCGGGCGTGCTTGCCGTCAAGATCAAGCGATACGGCCGTCATCCATCATTGCCTTAGGCGATAAGAATCCCGCCTGACTATTTTCGCGGTGTTTCATCTTTCGCGAGATATCAGGTCGAGTGGTGACGGTACGTACATAATCGATGTTTATGCCGATCACTTTGAACACGAGACTACAGATAGCACTGCGACCATCGATGATATCCCAGCCCAGGCCAATGTGGTTCGATCCTCAATTCAGAGCGAGGACGGCTGACCTCCGTTCTGCAATCAGAAAGATCAGCGGCCTTCTGCTGGATCATGAATTCGCGAGCGGCCGGCGGACGCGAGCGCGGAAGGATGCCGACAACGAAAAGTTCTACGTCGCGGTTGAGGCGCTAGCTTGCAATTTACTTCTTCTAAAGGCGACCGGCAGCGAATCAAAACTCGCCGTTCCCCGGTCACACGATTTTCTATGGCAGGGCAACGCCCGCGCAAATCCGGTCTACGGTCAACACTTCTTGGACGCGATCGATCTCTCGACGGCGGTGGGGCTGGTTGAACAGAGCCGCCGGGGCTACAAAATTTCCGCAAGGTCGAAAATGCCGTCGCTCATTGGGCCTGCGGATAGTCTTGCTGACCACCTGCCGCTTGCACCGCCAGATTGGCGCAGCATCCACCAGATTGACGACCCAGCATTGATCATCCTGAAAGAAGGCAAGGACGAAGACGGCCGGGCCGCTGCTATTCCCTACAGAGAGACTGCCCGAACAAACCAATTGGCAGGACAAATCCGGCGCATAAATAAATTCCTGCGAGATGCAAGTATCGAAATCACCGGCTCAGAGAATGGCCTCTCGCTAGGAAAAGACGGCCAAATTGTTGCGCCTTACCGGCGTTCACTCCGGCGCATATTCAATAATGCCAACTGGCAACATGGCGGCCGTCTCGCGGGTGGTTTCTGGATGTCGATGGAACGTGTTGAACGCAAGGAACGGCTCCGAATTGATGGCCAGCCCACTGCTAGCGCTGATTACCGACAGCTTTTTTCCCGCTTGGCTTACGTTCGTGCAGGCGCCGATCAGCCCGAGGGCGACATCTACGATGTGGCGGGCGACGGGACCGGACGAGATGGCTGGAAGAAACTGATGAATGCGATGCTGTTCTCGGATGGCCGGCTAAAGAATTGGCCAGAGGACACCCGTCAGCACTTCCCGGCCGGTACAAAAGTTCGGGAGGCCATCGAGATGCTCGCCGCGAAGCACCAACCCATCGCGCATTTATTTAGCGCCGGCCTTGGCTTCCAATTGATGCGCATCGAGAGCGATATGCTGATTGAGGTCATCACCCATCTTTTTGGTGCCGGGGTAACCGCCTTGCCGCTTCATGACGCGGTGCTGGTCGCGGAATCTAAAGCTGACGTTGCGGCGAACGCAATGCAGGCAGTTTTTGAGAGATGGTCCACCTCACGCTGCGCGATAGTTTCAGTGGAATTTTCCTCTCAATAACAATAGCTTAGGTCCTTACGCCTCCGCTAATGGAGGGAGAAACTAAGAGGGGGAAACTTGGAGGAGGAAACTTAGAAGCTCTGGGCTCCTCCTGAGGGGCGTCCCTTGTGGTTGCCTCTTAGGAGGGTGAGTGACCATCACCCCTCTCTTAGAGGAGCACCCGGATGGGTCCCTGAAAGACTTCCCTCCTTGTAGAGAGGTCCCGCCCCATCCCATACCCAAAAGGGAGTGGCCGCTTGTATCCCAATGAGTCCCTACGCGAAGGGCAACCATTGAAGAGGGGATGCTGCGCCATCCATCACCCTCGTTACCCCTCTAAGGGCCCAAAGATAACCGGGCAGTGGGGACGTTAGGGAAAAAAGCCACCATCTCGTGATCATTGAGATCTGCCTTCGAGGGTAGTCCTATGGGAGTGTTGAGCGGGACTGGAATGACACCGGACGAACCTTAGGACCGACCACGCGTCTTCTTTCGCGGTCCTGCGAGTCATGCAGGGGAGGACAGAGGTCCGTTGTGGCTCAGTCGCGTCATTTTGGTTGTTGGCCGACTACTCCGGTCTTCCCCTGGAAACGGACATCGTCAGGGCCGGTCGCCATGTCTCAAAGGTACCAGCAACGGACGTCGCCACGGCGGAGCACCTTGGGCTGCGATGGTCACAGTTGTTGGAAGCGTATCTAGCGTTCGACCGGACCATTGAAGCGGGTGAGCTTTCGGTCACTATTGAAGCAGTGCAGCGAATTTCAACGAAAGCAAACCGTTTAAGATCGCTCCTGTTCGATTCGTCCCTTCGAACAGGCCGTCTCGGGCAGATCGGATGATGGCTACCCGTCATTGAACACACCCCCCCTTTTCAACCGTGCGTTTCGCCCTTAGACTGACTGTCAGTGCGCCTACGAAAGCACACTCATGACATATTTTTTGGCGTTCCCCACAGGAGTCAGTTGGCTCTAGCCTAGTTCTACACTTCGCAAAAATTCAAAACGCAGCAACCGGAAGAAAGACAGCTAACTTAGCGAAACTCAGCCGTGAAATGGGAGCAGCGCGTCTGATCGTGCAATGCAACTGAATATCGGTTTTATACCTCAGATTCTGATTGCAGGGGCGATACTCTGGTTTGGCTTGCTTTTATTCATCGTCCTGAAGCGAGAGTTTTTTCGCGGCGACAGATCGATCGAGCAAACGGCACTCGAGCTGACGAACATACATAGAGAATTTTTAGACCACGTACGCGCCAGGCGAGATTCAGAGTTCTTCAGGGCGCAAGTAGATGCACGTGAACTCAAAAAAATGTACAGGGATTTCTTGTGGCGCGTTCAAATTCGGCATCCCCTTCAGTCATTTCAAAGATCTCGAGAGCTCTCGGGCTTTGCGATTACTTATCGCGAGTTTATAGATCATCTCCATCAGTCTGGATTCTTCTTTCGTGAAGGTCATGACGAGGAAGTCTTGCAGGAGGAGTTTCGGCGCTTTCTCGAACGGCGTCCTCGATCCTTGTGGCTTGCATTCGGTGTCGTCGGCACACTTGTACTGTCCGCTCAGTTTGCGGTCGCCGCTTCACCTGCAGTGTTGGTAGTTGGCGGATTGCTGGCTGCCTCTTCACTATATCGAGAGAACGAAATACCAAATCGGGCTTATTGGAACACTTGGTTCGAATATGACGACGGATTGCCGCAAGACGCGCTGACTGTTGGCAACCGCTACACGTTCGTCCTCGACCTTTCGCCATTCGAATACGCCAAACTGCGCACGGCTCCGGTCGCGACTTCGGGAGCCAGTCCCCAGATCCAAAACTTGCTCGACGAGACAAAGCGGAAGCGGCTCACCCTGATGATCAAACCGTTGCTCGCGGGCGGCAGTGGTTTACATTTTTCCCGAGAGGTGGGCATCACCGCCCTAGAGGCGAAATTAGAGCGTATTCGGTATCCGAACTACGAGGAGGCAAACCGCTATGCGAGTGGTGTCGGGTCACCTGCCGACCTTTCGAAGAATGTGGCGGCCGACACATTACGGTTTGATATTTTTGCAGACGCGCCGGGCTGTTCTGCCGTCGTCTTCTCCATTTTGGACGTAACCCAACGCGTTCCGCTTGACCATCTCGTGCGCTGGGTTGCGATCGCCAACCCGGGACAAGAGGCACCCCCCTGTGGAGACCGGCAGATCTACGGAGGCCTGGAAACTCTGCTGGAAGTGTCGCTCGATGTTGAAGCAGCTGGAACTGGCCACCTTGCGGCGGCTGCATTCCATATCTTCGAGATCAACGAAGAGCACAGTTTCGTTGTATTCGCAGACGCGCGGCCTGACCGAAAACGCGTTTATGCGTGGGAAACCGAAGAAAGCATCATCAAGCTTGTGAACGAAGCATCGAGGTTGCCATTGCTGATTAAAGAGGCTCGTGACATGGCGGTGAAGGGAAAGCCAGGAAGCTATGCGAAGGTGGCCAATGAACTTGCCAACGTGCTCTTTGCCGGGAGGGACTCGACCGAGGATGAAGCAAGGAAGGCCAAGCAGGCATTCAAAGAACTCGTGGAGCAGTCGGCAACGCGTCCAGTTATTGTAACGCGCGCGGTTTCCAATAATCTTGTCGGCGGGAAGAACCAGAGCTTTTATGTCCCGCTCGGAATTCTCGGCGCGAAGGCAGCGACGCCGGACGGCGCGGAAGCGGTCCTGAAGCAACCTATCACTGTAGTGCAGCCACTGCCTCGAGAGCGGTACGCAACCAAGAACACCTGCATCCATGAGTGGACTTTCGGGGTCCCAAACAAGTTGCAAGATGTCAGGGAGAATGTCGCCGATTTGATGCCGCGAGATCGGCCGGGGGCCTGGTTCCATGATTTTGCGGAACTGCAGTCATACCTGTTAGGCGACCAGCGGAGCGACGGCCCGCCGGAAAAGAGCCAACTCGGACAGGGATTTCTCCTTCTCGCTCATCATGGTAGAGGACATATGTGGTTCGAACGAGAGCAAGATCGCGTGATCGTGTCGAACGTCCGTCGTAGGTATCCCGCAGGAAGTGTCGGAGTGTTCGCTGCCTGCGCGGTGACAGCCGCTTACGACGCCGGATTCTTGCAGCAGTTTAATGCGCGTGGAATTGACGCGCTCATTGCGTCGCCTTTCTCGATCCCAGCAACCTATGGTACTCGGCTGGCCGCCGAATTTCCGGGGGCACTGCAGGAGCTGACGGAAAGTAAGGGTGTGCCTACCATAACCGATCTGTTCAACCTCGCTCTTGAGCGGACCGCCAGCCGTCTGGCGCGCGACTTTGGGAAGGGACGATACGAAGAAATCGGACTCGAATACATGCTGCTCGGAAATCCCGGGCTGGTTCTGTGCGACAAAACCGGAGCACGCAAGCAATGATGTCTCGCCCTGATTTCGCGGCCTGCCTGGGTCTCGTGGTGGGATTGGTGCTTTTTAGCACTACTGCGGTGACGCAAAGCCAGCCGACAGGTCAACTGACACCTGCGGATGAGCCTGCCATCGCCATTACCCCCTATCGGACTCCGCCCGCGGGATCGCGTTATCTGGTGTTCATAAGCGATCTGCATTTGGGCGTGGGGCGGAGACCGGACGGGAGTTGGGATCCGACCGAGGACTTCCGGTGGCCAAAAGCGCTCGACGGTTTTTTGCAGGAAGTGTCCCGCCGCGGGCAGGACCAAGTCGATCTCGTCATCGTGGGTGATTTCCTCGAACTGTGGCAGCCGCCCGCGAGCATTCCTTGCAAAGGTACAAGCGCGGATCTCGGTTGCACCCTGGACGAGATGGAATCGCTTTCACGTCTGGTAGTGGCTGCCCATTCCGATTCCCTGAGTATCTTACGCGCTTTCGCCGAGCGGGGAGAGAACCGCTTGCATGTCGTTCCGGGCAACCACGACGCCACATTGCGCTACGAGCGCGTATGGCGACCACTCGGAGAGGTGCTGAACGTAACGAGCGGCCGCATTAACCTGGTCGAAAGCGGCATTTGGACCTCACCTGACGAGCGGATCGTCGCAGAGCACGGCCATCAGATCGGGATGGATGTCAACCGGTACGAACAGTGGCCGCGCATCGTTCGGCGAGAAGGCGGTCTCCAATACGTCATTCGGCCATGGGGAGAACTCTTCGTGCAGAGACTCTTCAATGAGCAAGAAGAGACGTATCCCATCATCGACAACCTAAGTCCAGAGAGCGCGGGCGCGCGTTATCGAGCCGCCGACCGCGGACTTTGGGGCTCCGCGAAAGACATTGCACGCTTTATCTTTTTCAACCTCTGGGAGACGTCCCCTAAACAGCGCGGAGCCTCCCTTGGCCCAGAGGCGATCGACAAGCGGGAGTGGAGTATTAAGGTCGCGCGTACACTTGGGGCTGATCTGTTTCTGAAGGCATTGCCACCCGAGGATGAACTAAGCAACCAGATACAAGCGGGCGGGAGCAACGCAGAAGCCGTCAAGGCCGAACTGGCCGCGATGGCGAAGAGTATTTCTCGCGTGCCTGATGAGGCCATTCTGCACCTGTGCGATCTGGTTGCCGATCGGGGAACACCGCTCTGTGCGGACCCCGAACTTGGCCAATTGGGCCAGCATTTGTTCCTGGCCAAGGCACAGATTCTGAGTCGGCATTTTCGAGCGAGGCAATTGCAGTTCCGCGCCATGCGCGTGTTCATTTATGGCCATACGCACCAATTCGAGACGCCTTGTTCCGTGGCGTTAAACGATCTAATAAGTATAACTGTGGCCAATACCGGGGCCTTCCAGCGGCTGATCGATGAAGAAGGTTTTCTACGTGTCATCGGCGGAACACCGCCATGGGAGGGACTGCGTACCTTGCGTTTGGAACAGCTGCCGCCGCGCTACACGGCGGTCATCGTGGCAGACGCCAATTCCAATCCGGAGGTTTATGCTTGGCATATGCCGGAAGATGGCATCGGCGCGCTAGTAACGGCCGAAGATGGGCGTTGCCGGTAAATGTGTGCACCACAATAGTTGTCGTAGCCTGCTCGTCGTTCGCGGTAGCCCGGACCAAGGTTACGACAGCAGAAACGCGAGGTGTCATGTCCTCCATGCTACTACGAATGCACTATTCGCCTTTGTGCATCTCTTCCAGACTGATCTCACAAACATGCTAAGCTCTTCTAATGCACGGAGATGCTCAGCGCCGGCAGAACCATGAGCGGGGCTGTTCGGAGTTGAGCTTCGGTTTGCGCGACTTCAATGAAGTGTGGACCCACCTGAAACTTGAAGAGCCTAAGCCGTGGATTAATTTTGTTCGGGTGCATTGCTGCACGCGCGACAATCATCCGATCAGTGCTGGACCACCTCGCCAAATGCTGGCGGATGTCTCTTGTGGGTCAACAGCGGAAGTGAAGCGGTTATATTCAGTCAGTACTCCTGGCTAAAGTTCACATCTTAAAGGCGATAGTACCGCCAAATGTTGAGTAGTATTCTCTGTGGCGTTGACCGGGTCGTGATCTAGACTGCTGAGACCTCGAAGCGGAGCACGGCGAGGTCAGCCGGCGCGGCCTCCATGGCGAACGCTCTTGTTATTCACAAGGATCGTTTTCCTCAGTCACTGAGGAGTCTTCGCGCGGCACAATACGTCCGCATGTCCACAGAATTTCAGCAATACTCTATCGAAAATCAGGCTGTGGTAATCGCTGCCTACGCACAGTTACACAATCTCTCAATCGTCCGCACCTATCGAGATGAAGGCGAGAGCGGCCTCACTATCAAGAATAGAATGGGCCTAGCCCGATTGGTCGATGATGTCCGGTCTGGTAATGCCGATTTCGGTACTATTCTCGTCTTTGACGTCAGCCGTTGGGGACGGTTTCAGGACGTTGATGAGAGCGCGTACTACGAGTTCATTTGCAAACAAGCGGGAATCAAAGTTGCCTATTGCGCGGAGCAGTTTCAGAACGACGGTAGCCTGATTTCGCAGATCATTAAAAACATCAAGAGAGTTATGGCTGCGGAATACAGCCGAGAACTTTCAGCGAAGGTTTATGCCGGACAGTCTCGCTTCGCGAAGCTCGGATTCAAAATGGGCGGCAGAGTGGCCTATGGCTTAGAGCGAGTCGTAGTAGACGAACAATCTCAGCCAAAAGGCATTCTGAAGACGGGAGAGCGCAAGTATCTGAGCACCGAGCATGTGAGAATCCGTCCTGGGTCGCCGGATGAAATCGCGACTGTGAAGTGGATTTTTGACGAATTCGTTCGGGGTACCACCGAGAAGAGGATTGCACGGGAACTAAATCTGCGAGGTGTGCCGACAAATCACGGGGGGCCATGGCGTCGAACCTTCGTCACTGACCTTCTTAGAAACGAAGTCTATATCGGAAACCTCATTTACAATCGCGTAGGCCAGAAGCTTGGAAGCAAAAAGAACCCGAATCCAGAAAACCTTTGGATCAGAACGGAGGGCTGCGTCGAACCTATCATCGGTCGAGATATGTTTATGCGCGTGAGAACAATCATGCAGGAGCGTCGCGTCGACATCTCAGAGGACGAGATGTTAGCCCGCCTCCGTCGGGTTCTGATGAAGAGAGGGAAGCTCTCCATGGCTATCATCGACAAGACGGTCAGTCTCCCTTGTTCCCGTACATACCTGAAACACTTTGGCAGCCTTCAGAACGTCTATCGGTTGATCGGATACACCGGTAGCCGTTGGTGGGATGCTATGGAAATTCACAGGCGTTGGTCAGCCTTGAACGCGGGAAATGCCGAGCTTCTTCGCGAGAGATTTCAGAAGATGGGATACACGGCAACTTTTGACCCAGCTATAGAATGCCTGCGAGTGAAAGGGGTCGGGAATATCTGCTTTAGGTTGGCCCGATGGCAAGCATTTTATGAAGATCATTCGTGGCGATGGGCGGTTCGGCGTAGAACGAAGTCACCAGCAGGATGGATGGTCGTCACACGGCTAGGTAAACACAACAAGGAAGTTCTGGATTACCTACTGCTGCCTTCAACATCCTTCCAAAGAGTTTGGCTGACTTTTTCGGACAGAACTCGCGGGGCACACAAGATAGAAAGCTTCGCGAGTTTCGCAGACCTGGCTCGATCGGTCGTCCGGCGCCTGAGCAAACATAGACCTGTCAACCATTGAAGCGGCTAGGCTGGTGGTAATCGGACTGGGAACTGAGTGCGTTAAGTTGAGCAGCATGTCGCGGACTTCGTGGCAATCGCACTGCTTGTCTCCGCGCCTTCGGTTTGAAGGTCACTTCGGATCACAAGTTGGGTCACAAGCGGACAGACTCCGCCTGATCGGATCGCGCCCGCTCAGCCCGTGAAAGCCGAGGCAGTAGATCCGCCACTTGAGGACCGCTATGGGTCAATCGCGTCGGTTTGACGGTGTACCGACGACTTCCGCTCTACCTCTATAAACATACATCGTTACCGTGCGTCGGCATGTCTCAAATGTGCCAATTGCCGACCTTCGCCAAGCTCATCGCGAAGGGCCGAGTTGCGCCGACCTGCAGCGGCAACAGAGCAGGTCTCGTGGCCGCCGCACCCGTGCAGCAGCCTATAAAGTCGCGGTTAGAGGATTGCAGTACCCCTGACGACGCATAAAGATGAACTGAATCTAGAGAGGTATAAAAATGAACTGAATCTAGAGGCGTCGGTAGAGTTTGATAATGGCCATCAGGAGTCTCGATTTCATACGCAACGGTCAAATGTCCGGAAAGGGTCGAACCCGGTATCTCCTTCACATCCCACCCGACTCCGACCGATCCATCAAACTCTCACGTATCTGATTAGGCCAAACCCGTGGAGTTTCTGATCAAACTCCGGCCAGGCCCTGTCTGCTGTGGCTCGCAGATGAGAGAACAGACGCTCCGCAAGCTGCGATCCCCAGTTCGGCGTTGCAGCCATAGCGCAAGGACCCCGCCCGACCGCCCCACATATAATCCTGGCCGCCACGCCGGTTACGAAAGCGGTCGCAAACGAACTTCCAAAAAGAGCATCATTCGAACTGAATGACTGACCGGGCGCCGTCGCGAGCGTTGCACCGGAATGCCGGCCACCTGGTGCCAGGATATAACGGTTGGCCGGCACGTTGTGGTACCGAGACTCCTCCGCCGGCTGGCGGCGATCGAGATCAAAGGAGCCGACTGCGAGCACCTCGGGGAAGCTCGCCGGCATCTTGACTTGTCTGTCATGGTTTCCGGCAGCAGCGATTAAGGCGCGGTTATGTGCAGAGTTACCTTGGGAGAATTGCTTGAAAAAATGCGCGAGTTGCTCGGCATTCACGCTGGCCGGGACGTTAGTGCCGCAAACCGAGCAAGGTTCGCCATCACAACTTACGCTAAGGCTCATGTTGAGAATATGGCAAGGACCCGCAGCCTCGGCCAGATATACCCCCGAGATGAGAGTGCCGATTGTACCGGTCCTGTCCATCACTTTAACTGAAAAAATCTTTGCCGCCGGCGCTATACGGTTGATTATGTAAGCCACAAGGCTACCGTGGCCGAATCCATCGGAAGGTGCCACCCCGGGATTGGCAGGAACTTGGCTGTCATACTGCTGAAGATCTAAAGATCCTGGGGTGGTAAGCATACCAGGGTCGATCCCACTGTCGAGCACCGCAACGCTACAGCCGCTTCCGCATATCTCGGCGGCGGCCGTGGCTCCGACAAACTCAATAGCTTCGTCAACTGCACTCCTATTCAGCTCAATCGGCCCTGACGGTCTGATGAGGAGATCGGGACATGCGGCTTTAACAAAGGTGCCCGTCCTTAGCTTCCGCGAAGCCTCTTCCTCTCGGCCTTCAGGGACGCGTAGAACCATCGGCAAATATCCAAATTTCTTCTGGAATGAGACAATCGAGCTGCCGAAACCATAATGTCTCAATATATCTTCGACGGTATACAATATCTCAAACGGTATGTGGTCTAAAGCATCTCCGAGATATCCACTGGACTGTTTTGGATCGAAGTTCGGAGATATCAGAATTTGACCGGGAGCAAAACATTCCACGGCCCTAACTCCAAGTCCATTTCAGGCTAACCTTGAAATTTGCACCTAGAGTTCCCTTGGCCACGAACGGGACTCCTGCTTCTCCCCCGGCGTTGACGCCGAACTCTATTGCACACTCCTTAGGCTTCGCTGGCATTGTATTGAGTCTATCGACGAACGATGCACATGACTCTTCAATTATGTCCGCTATACCCTTTAATGTCTCCTGTGTTGCGTTGAGAAATCTTTCGGGAGACATCTCGGGTCTTAAGCCCCCACCACTTGGAGCGGCGACCTCGATCTTAAAGGCCACCTTTGTCGCCGCCTCTGGAGGTTGGTTTTGCGCTGGATTGGTCATCTGTCCTGGTCCCTGCATCACGATCTGCATCGACGACTGGCACAGCGGAGACGCGGATATTCGCGAGGAATTTTGCTTGCGCGTGTGAGCTGGTTCACACTTGGGTGAATTTTCTTTTTCACACTTGGGTGAGTTTTCTTTGATAGGGTAGATCGCGATGGCGGTCCTAGGCACTTAGATGACCGTGGCTGTCTGCTTTGGGTCAAACTCAGAAGTCCAGCCGGATAACAGGAAAGTCCCCTTCGCCTCCAAGGGCGGACATCGTCTGCTGGGCCTGTCAGGTCCGAAAAGTGCCACTAACGAAGTTTCCCCGCTGTCTACCTCAGCAGGTTCGTCTTCGACAGCAACCTTTAGGAGGGTGCTCAAAATGACCGGCCTGACACCGGACGAACTCTAGGGTCTAACCCCGCGTCCTCTTTTGGGGCACCAGCAGCCGGTCAGGCGTCGTCTTCAGCGCACGAGCCAAGCGGGCCAGAACAACAATCGTGCAGTTACGCGTGCCGCGCTCAACCTGGCTGATGTATGTGCGATCTAACCCCGCCTCCAAAGCTAAATCCTCTTGGGACAGCCCAAGATTCTTGCGGGCCTTCCGAACGGCCACCGCCACCACGTCAATGATGCCTGTCTCGTCTTCCATCTCCGGAAGCAGGCAGTCATGGTGACTTTCGGTCTACGGACTATGAGTCCCATTGTTTCGTTGAGCCATGATGACTATCGTCTACAATTGCGGCGTCCGTTAATGAGGAACGCAGGAATGGCTACCACCGAAAATATTTCCCCCAAGGCGCAAGAGACCGAACCCGTGAAGGCGCTCTTCGACCTCGCCAGCTATTGGGCGACCATCTGGGGATTCGTCGCGCTCTGCCTTTGGCTCGAACACCGCGTGCTCACCGCCTTGGACATCCAATCGGACAGCATCCAAATAGCCGTCCTCGGGGCAAGCACAGTGGCTATATTTTGGCTGACGCTCAATCGTGTCGAGAAGGACCCAAAGGCGCGGCTCATCGTGGATCGTGCCCGGTATATCGTGATCCTGGCCGCAGCGGTCCTGCTCGGGGCATACCTTCACGCGACCCACAAAGATCAGTCGTACGAGAGCCACCTTCGCGATGGCGCAGTCCTCGCTTGCGCCGAGATTGCGGCCTGCAAAGAGTCCGTGACCCAATACGCAAACACGCGATAGGCGGCTGGGCGATGTCAGCTCGTGGCTGCAAAGTAGAGAGAACTTCGAGCGCCAAGTCTCCTTCCGCCAACGTTTAAGAAGCGTTGGGGGCAGCCGTTAGGGGCGGCGTTGGGGTACGTCGGTTACCCGGTGCAATCAAACCCAATAATTTCAATGACTTGGTGACGTTCCGAAGCTTTGGCTGGGGAACTAGGATTCGAACCTAGACAAACAGAGTCAGAGTCTGTTGTGCTACCGTTACACCATTCCCCAATAATTGCTCAGTGACATCAATAGGTTAGGTGGATGTCTAGGCAATCGGCTGGAAGCGGGATTTTTGCAAATCACCGCTTTCGCTGGTGCGTCGTTCTACTCGCTCGGTCCGGGCCTTGGCAAGCGCGGAAGGAGGGGGATTTTCAGGCCGGGCGGCATCCGCGATCCCTTCATCATGACCTGGCCGAAGAAGATCGCAGGCAAAGGCGAGGTGCGCCACCAGTTCGTCCATGCCTGCGACCTGACGCCGACCTTGCTCGACCTGATCGGCATCGCGCCGCCGGTCGAAATTGGCGGCGTCGCGCAGATGCCGATCGAAGGCGAGAGCTTTGCGCGCTCGATTGCCGATCCAGCCGCGCCGTCAAAATCTTCGCCGCAATATTTCGAGATGTTCGGGCATCGCAGGATTTGGCAGGACGGCTGGAAGGCGGTTTCCTTCCATCCCTCGGGCACGCCGTTCGAGAACGACAAATGGGAGTTGTTTCACCTGGCGAAGGATTTTTCGGAAACGGACGATTTGACGGCGCAAGAGCCTGAGCGGCTTGAAGCGATGATCAAGCTGTGGTGGAGCGAAGCCGAGAAGCACAATGTGCTGCCGCTCGATGACCGGTTCGGCCCGCGTTTTGCGGAAAATGCCGCGCGATTCCATGGCGCACGCAACAAGTTCACGTTTCATGCCGGCATGGGACACGTGCCGACCGACGTCGCGCCCGATGTGCGCAGCCGCAGCTACACCATCGAAGCCCATGTGGAAATTGAAGAGGGAGGTGCCGAGGGCGTGCTAATCGCCCACGGCGATGCGACGTCAGGCTACAGCCTCCACATCAAGGACGGCTTGCTGGTGCACGACCTCAATATCGGCGGCGGCCATGAGATCGTGACCTCGAACCGCAAGGTGCCACCAGGCGCGCACCGGCTCGGCGTGCAAGTCGAGCGTCTGTTGCGCAAGGAACCGCCGGCCAAGGGCTCCCGCACGGGCGCGACGGCCTATACGCTCCTGATCGACGGCGAACCGGCAGGCTCGATCCAGACCCAGTCTGCCTTCAACAATTTCATCTCGTGGTCCGGCCTCGACATCGGCCGCGACCGTTCCAGCCCGGTCTCGCACTATGAGGCGCCGTTCGAATTTACCGGCCAGTTGCTGCGGGTGACGGTCGATATGCATGACGACCAGAAGCTGGACGGTGAGGGGGTGGGGGCGGCGGAGATGGCAAGGCAGTAGCCGATCAAACCTCAGCTGTCGTCGCCGGCCTTCGCAACTGCGCACTTGGGCGGGCGATCCAGTATTCCAGAGCCTTTAATGATTGAAACGATAGGCTGCGGCGTACTGGATTCCCCGCCTACGCGGGGAATGACACCTTATGTGGGGCGACCCCGTCACGCTGCTCGTCGTACCGACGAAACCCGCCTTACTTGATCTTCTCATATGCCGCGGCGAAGTCGGCCAGCGGCATCGGGATGGTGATGGTCTCCTTGGCCAGATTCTGGAACGACACTTTCAACTGCTTGCCGGATTTCAATGCGGCCAGCACGTCGGGTGAAATCTGGAGGTTGGCGTAGCAGCCGCGCGCCTCGCAGGTCTGGATCTGCAGCTCGGACGTCTTGCCGTCGTCGACCTGGATTCTGGCGCCGGCCGGCAGGTTGAGCCCGAGCGGCAATTGCACCAGCGCGATCGGCGCGCGGGTTTCGGCTGATACACGGATATTGATCAGCACGATCAGCTGGCCGGTCTTGGTCAGGACCGCGCTCTGCTCGATCGCGCATTCGAGCGGTGCGCCGCGGCTTGCGCTGCTGCACCGCGCAACCCAGCCGGGAGGCGCTGGTGTATTCGCTCCCTCGGCCGCAGCGGCGGTGGGGCCCGGTGTCGCCTGCGCCACGGGCGGGGCGTTATTTTTGGCCTTGGGCGCCTGGGCGTGGCTATGGCCGCATAAACCGAAGGTTGCCGCGGCAGCGACCGCAAATTTAACTAAAATTTTCACTGAACCGGCTCCGAAATGAACTACCTTCGGTAGTGTCGGTTCCCGTGCAAAGTCAAGTCATTCGGCCGCCTGCTTGACCGAGCGGTGAGCGTCCAGATGCGCATCATGGTCAGGATCGGACGAACGGCCCCATCGTGCAAACGCGTTCGAGAGCCGGTCGAGATAGAGATAGACCACCGGCGTCGTGAACAGCGTCAGCGCCTGGCTGACGATCAGGCCGCCGACCATGGCATAGCCCAGCGGCTGGCGAATTTCCGATCCGGTGCCGGTACCCAGCATCAGCGGCACGCCGCCGAGCAATGCCGCCATCGTCGTCATCATGATCGGCCGGAAGCGCAGTAGCGCCGCCTTGCGGATCGCGGCCTCGGGCTCGAGCTGCTCGTCGCGTTCGGCCGTGATCGCAAAGTCGACCATCATGATGCCGTTCTTCTTCACGATGCCGATCAGAAGCACGATGCCGATCAGGGCGATCAGGCTGAAGTCGAACCCGAACAGCATCAGGATCGCGAGCGCGCCGACGCCGGCGGACGGCAGCGTGGACAGGATTGTGATCGGATGGATGTAGCTCTCGTAGAGAATGCCGAGGATCAGGTACACCACGACGAGGGCTGCAAGGATCAACAGCGGCACGGTACCGAGCGACTGCTGGAACGCCTGCGCGGTGCCCTGGAAGCTCGAATTGAGCGTTGCCGGCGCACCGAGTTCGACCATCGCCTTCTGCACCGCGTCGGTCGCCTGTCCCAGCGCCACGCCCTGCGCGAGGTTGAAGCTGATGGTGATCGCCGGAAACTGGCCCTGATGGCTGATCGACAGCGGCCGAACCGGCACGCTGGTCCAGCTGGCAAAGGTCGACAGCGGCACCTGGTCGCCCGTCGTCGGCGATTTCACATAGATCTTGTTCAGCGTGTCGAGGCTGCCCTGCAGCTCCGGCAGCACCTCGAGCACCACCTTGTAGGTGTTGAGCTGGGTAAAATACTGCGTCACCTGGCGCTGCCCGAACGCGTCATAGAGCGTATCGTCGATCAGTTGCGGTTGGATGCCGTAGCGCGCCGCGGTATCGCGGTTGATCTTGAGCTCCAGCGTGGTGCCGTTGGTCTGCTGGTCGGTGGCGACGTCGCGAAGCTCCGGCAGCGTCTGCATCTTCGTCAGGATCTTCGGCGCCCATTCGTTCAGTTCGGCAAGGTCGGCGTCCTGCAGTGTGAACTCGAACTGGGTTCGCGTCGGCCGCCCGCCGAGCCGTACGTCCTGCGCCGCCTGCATATAGAGGCGGGCGCCTTCAACCTTTTCCAATTGGGGACGCAGGCGGGCGATGATCTGTTGCGCGGTCGCCTTGCGCTCGTCGCGGGGTTTCAACGTGATGTAGAGACTGCCGTTATTGCCGGCCCGGCCGCTGCCACCGATCGCCATCGCGACCGAGGCCACATCCGGGTCGGCCTGCACGATCTTGCCGAGTTCCTCCTGATGCCGCTTCATATCAGCAAAGGAAATGTCCTGGCTGGCCTCCGAGGTGGCGGTGATCAGGCCGTTATCCTGCTGCGGAAAGAAGCCTTTTGGGATGATGACGAACAGGTAGACTGATAATCCCAAGGTGACGAAGAAGATCATCAGTGTTGTGAGCTTCCAGCGCAGTGCGAGGTCGAGGCCGCGTTCATAGGCACGCAGCATCGCATCGAAGGCGCGCTCGCTCCATTGGTAGAACCGGCCGTGCCTGGTTTCGCCGTGCGCGCGCAGGAAGCGCGAGGCCATCATCGGCGTCAACGTCAGCGATACGATCATCGAGACGAAGATGGTCATCGCGAGCGTCACGGCGAATTCGCGAAACAGCCGCCCGATGATGCCGCCCATCAGCAATAGCGGGATCAGCACCGCGACCAGCGAAATACTGATCGACACGATGGTGAAGCCGATCTCGCGGGCGCCCTTGAAGGCGGCGGCGAGCGGTTTTTCGCCTTCCTCGATATAACGCGTGATGTTCTCCAGCATCACGATGGCGTCGTCGACAACGAAGCCGACGGCGATGGTGAGCGCCATCAGCGAGAGATTGTCGAGCGTATAGCCGAACACCCACATCAGCGCGCAGGCGCCAAGCAGCGCCAGCGGCACCGTGATCGTCGGGATCACGGTGGCCCAGAAGCTGCGCAGGAAGATGAAGATCACCATGACGACCAGCGCGATGGTCAGTAGTAGCGTGAATTGCACGTCCTCCACCGCGGCGCGGATGGTCTGGGTGCGGTCGCTGATGACCTCGATCTTGATCGCCGGTGGAATCGCCGCCACCAGCCGCGGCAGCGTCGCCTTGATCTTGTCGACGGTCTCGATGACGTTGGCGCCGGGCTGCTTGAATATCACGAGGAACACGCCGCGCTTGCCGTTGGCCCAGGCCGCCTGCTTGGCGTCCTCGGGCCCGGTGACGGCTTGGCCGATATCCCGGATCCGCAACGGGCCACCGTTGCGGTAGGCAATGATGACGTCGTTCCAATCCTTGGAATCGGGCAACTGGTCGTTGGCGTAAATGGTGTAGGCGCGGCGCTCACCGTCGATATTGCCCTTCGGGCTATCGACGGTCGTGATCGCGATCTGGCTGCGCACGTCCTCCAGCGACAGACCCTTGGCCACGAGTTTCGCCGGGTCGATCTGGATGCGGATCGCCGGTTTCTGCTGGCCGCCGATGATGACCTGGGCAACCCCCGAGATCTGGCTGATCTGCTGCGCGAGCTGGGCATCGACGGCGTCGCTCACCGTGGTCAGCGGCAGCGTGTCCGATGTCGCCGACAGCAAGAGGATCGGCGAGTCCGCCGGGTTGACCTTGCGATAGGTCGGCGGCGAGGGGAGGCTTTTTGGCAACTGGCCGCTGGCGGCATTGATCGCGGCCTGCACGTCGTTGGCCGCGGCGTCGATCGGGCGGTTCAGATCGAACTGGATCGTGATCGCCGCCGTGCCGAGGTAGCTGGTCGAGGTCATCTGCGCGACGCCGGGAATCTGCGCGAGCTGGCGCTCCAGCGGCTGCGCCACCGACGAGGCCATGGTTTCCGGGCTGCCGCCGGGCAGCGAGGCCGAGACCTGGATGGTCGGGAAGTCGACCTGCGGCAGCGGTGCGACCGGCAACAGCGGATAGGCGACGAGGCCGACGAACAGGATGCCGGCCATCATCAGCGACGTGCCGATCGGATAGCGAATGAAGGGCGCCGAGATTCCCTGGCTCATTCGCTGGTCACCTTGGCTTGCGTTTGATCCGAGCTGGCGACCGCCGTCGTCACCAGCGTGCCCGGCTGAACCTTGAACTGGCCGGCCGTGATCACCTGCTCGCCGGGCGACAGCCCTTCGTCGACCACGGAGCGGCCGTCGATCGCGCGCGTGACCTTGACCTTGCGGAGCTCAGCCTTGTTCTCCTTGCTGACCGTGTAGGCGTAAAGACCATTGGGGCCATGCTGAACGGCGTCGTCGGGAACAACGGTGGCGTCCTTCAGCGTCGCAATCAGCAGCCGGGTCGAAACCGATTGGCCCGGCCACAGCGCATGATCCTTGTTGTCGAACACGGCCTTGAGCCTGACGGTGCCGCTCGACGTATCGACCTGGTTGTTGATCAGCGAAAGCGTGCCGGTCGAAAGCACCCGCTTGCCGTCGGTGGAGAGCGCGATCGTCTTTGGAGAACCGGCGGTGAGTGCGGCCTTGATATCCGGCAACTGGTCTTCCGGCGCGGTGAAGATCACCGCGATCGGTTCGATCTGGGCGATGGTCACGATGCCGGTCTGGGTCGCTGCATTGACGATATTGCCGACATCGACCTGCCGGAGCCCGACGACACCTGATATCGGGGCCTTGACGGTGGCGTAATCGAGCTGAGTCTGCGCGTTTTCGATCAGCGCGGTGTCGGCCTGAATCTGTGCCGTCAACTGTGCGACGGTGGAGCGCTGCGTATCGGTCTGTTGGCGGGTCGCGAACTCGCCGAGCTTGGTAAAGCGCTGCAGGTCGAGGCTGGCGTTGGCGAGATTGGCTTCGTCCTGGGCCTTCTTGGCCTTGGCCTGATCGAGGGCGGCCTGGAATGGCCGCGGATCGATCTCGACCAGCGTGTCGCCTTCCTTGACGAACTGGCCCTCCTGAAATGCGATCCGGTTGATCTGGCCGTCGACGCGGGTGCGGACCACGACGGTGTTGAAGCCTTGCACGGTGCCGAGGCCGGTCAGATAGACCGGAAAATCGGCCTTTTCGACCGAGCTAATCCGCACGGGGACGGCGGCACGGGCAAGCGCGGGCTTCTGAGCGTCAGCCTGCGCCTGATGATCCTCGCCCTGGAATCGCTGCCAGCCCAGATAGCCCAGCGCAGCGATCGCTACGATCAGCAAAACCCAACGGATGGCGCGCGACCTAGACATGGCTGCTCATGGCTTGAAGGAAGTTTTCCCAGCATTGCCGATATAATGTCCGCGCGCTTGCCCTGTACAAACACTAAGGCTTGAGAATCCTAAACAATCGGAAAGGTTTGAAGCAGCAGTCGAGCAGCGTTATGCGCCAATACAAAATGGAGCTGATCGCGCGCGTCGCCAACGGTTCGTCCGATCCTTTGTGATTCCTCGCCGGCTTTCGCGATGAGATCAAAGCTGTGCTGAGGGGAGAGTGAGCATCGCCGGCATGGACAACACCGATCGCGTCCGGCAGGTCACGCAATCGACGGTCGATGAATAGTTCTCGCCGATAAAGTCGCTGAGCACCTAGTGATAGTCATGAAGCGACGATGCAACTAATGCCTGATTTTACGGCGTTGCCTGCGTCTCTTTAGCGGCGCCTCCAAAGCAGCTTTAGAACCATTTCAAACTACAGATTAGAATCGCTGTGATCTGAACGGATTCAACCGGAGTATCGGCCCAATCGCGTTGACCCCAAAATTTTCGCTCGGTACCTACCGCGAGGGACCATAGGCTGGTCGATTTGCCGAAAAAAAATTGATCAGGAGGACTTGATGAATCTTGCAAAGGCACCGAGGTCGCTTCGCCTTGAAGCAGCGGTAAGCGCACTCGGTCAGAAGGTCTCCGCTGTTGCGAGGTCGCGCGCACGTTCGGCAATCGCGTGCTGTCGGCGCTGACCGCCAGTCCGAAATTCCTCTCGGCGGCGATCCCGCTGCAGATCTTTCCGCCGCTATTTGATCGCTACGTGGCCTCCGGCGGGCACCATTTCGGCCTCCATGTCGACAACGCGGTGAGGGGAGATCGTCTCACCGGCCAGCGGATCCGGACCGATTTGTTGGTGACGCTGTTTCTGTCGGAGCCGGACGAGTATGACGGGGGCGAACTGGTGGTCGAGGATCTCTATGGTTCCCACGAAATCAAGCTCGCGGCCGGGGACCTCGTGCTTTATCCTGCGTCTAGTTTGCATTTGGTAACGCCCGTCACACGAGGTATGCGCGTGGCGTCTTTTTTCCGGCTGCAGAGCATGGTACGGGATGTTCACGCCCGCAGCCTGATCTTCGATCTCGATACCTCGATCCAGGCCCTGGTGGAGCGGCTTGGGCGAGACGACCCTGAAACGGTCAAATTGACCGGTATCTATCACAACCTGATCCGCTACTGGGCCGAAGTATGAAGAACATGTCTCTTTCTCGCGTGACGACTTTTGCGATGATTTTCGCGCTGGCGATGCTGTCGCTGGCGGGGTCGTCGTCGGCCCAGCAGGGCACGACCCCTGCGGCACCATCAGCACCCGTGGCCCAGCAGGCGCCTGCCGTATCGCAGGTGCCCGTTGCCCCGGCGGCGCAGTCAGTTCAGCCTGCCGCGCCTTCCGATGCGGCGGCGACGCCGGCCGAACGTGAAGGAAAGCTTTTGAAGGCCGCGGCCGCCGAACTAAAAGAATTGTCGCCGTGGACGATGTTCACGTCGGCCGACGTGGTGGTCAAGGCGGTCATGATAGGCCTTGCCTTTGCCTCGCTGGTGACTTGGACCATCTTCATCGCCAAGATGCTTGAACTGTCCGTGGTTCAGCGCAAGGTGCGCTCGGCTCTGGCCAAGATCGCCGACTCGCGGTCGCTGGCAGAAGCGCAGTTCGCGCTGGGCGCCAAGGGCAGCGTGCTGGCGTCCTTCCTCGCGGCAGCGATGCGCGAGGCGCGGCTGTCGGCCGGCATATCGAGCGATGCCGGCATCAAGGAGCGCGCCGCTTCCAGTTTTGCCGAAATCGTGCGCGCCGAGGCGCGGCGGATCCGGCTCGGCATGGGCCTATTGGCAACCATCGGCGCAACGTCGCCCTTCGTCGGACTGTTCGGCACCGTCTGGGGCATCATGAACAGCTTCATCGGCATTTCGAAATCGCAGACCACGAACCTCGCCGTAGTGGCGCCCGGCATCGCCGAGGCGCTGCTCGCCACAGCGATCGGCCTGGTTGCGGCGATCCCCGCCGTCATCATCTACAATCACTTTTCGCGCGTGACCAAGGGCTACCTGGAACTGGTTAGCCGGGCGTCAGGCGCTGCAGGGCGCCTATTGTCGCGCGATCTCGACCGCACGCACGTCAGCGGCGGGCAGCGCGGCCGTGGGGCGGCGGAGTAGGCGATGGGCGCTTCGATTGCAGAAAACGACCTTGATGACGACAGCGATTTTGCGGAATCGCACGAGATCAACGTCACGCCCTTCATCGACGTCATTCTCGTCCTGCTGATCATCTTCATGGTCGCGGCGCCGCTATCGACCGTCGATCTGCCGATCGATTTGCCGACATCGACCGCAACGCCGCAGAAGAAGCCGGACAAGCCCACTTATGTGAGCATCAAGCCGGATCTCTCGGTTGCGATCGGTGAGAACATGGTGAAGCGCGTCGACCTGGTGCGCTCGCTTGATGCGATGCCGGATGCCAGCAAGGAGCGCTACGTCTTCCTGCGTGCCGATCGCGCCGTGCCCTATGGCGAATTGATGGACGTGCTCGAAATCCTGCGCGCCGGCGGCTATTCCAAGCTCAAGCTGGTGGCGCTCGAAGGCGTTCCAGATGGAGCGGCGTCGCAAGCGGCGCCGGCAAAGCCTTGACCGGTCTCGACGAGCAAAAGCCATCCCGGCGGCTCTGGATTTCCGCAGCGGTGATCGCGCTCGCGCTTCACGTCGGCGGTGCGGCGCTGGCGATTGCGCATTTGCAGACCGAGGAAGCCGATGACGCGCTCGGCGCAACGGCGATCGAGATCGGACTCGAAATGGCCGCCGTGCGCCGTGAGGTGACCGACCTGCCGCCGGGTCCGGACACCGATGCTTCCGCAGCGTCGCCCCAACTCGCCGAGCAGCAGGCGGAGGTGAAGGAAACCGACCTGCCGCAGGACAAGCCGACGGAGCCGGAAGAGGCCGACCGGGCGGTGACGGAGAACGAGTCGAAAAAGCCCAAAGAGGACGATCCGAAGATCGCGGCGGTGCAGACGCAGGCGTCCACCGAGTCGATTGCTGCCGAAGCCACCGCGACGCCAAGTTCCGAGGAAATGCCGGAAGGACAGCGTTCCGTCGCGCCGGTAATCGGCACCGGCGAGAGCGCGCGGCGTGCACGCGCGACCTGGCAGAAGGAGCTGGTCGCGCATCTCGACAAGCACAAGCGCTATCCTAAGGAACGGCAGCAAAAATCCGCCGAGATCCAGATTCGCTTCACGCTCAACCGCATGGGCCACGTGCTCTCGACCGATATCGAAAAGGGCTCGGGCGATCCGGCCTTCGACGAAGCGGCGCTGGCGATGGTGCGGCGCTCCGATCCGGTGCCGATGCCACCGCCTGTCATCGCCGACGAAGGCCTGACTTTCACCCTGCCGGTGATCTTCCGCGTCAAGACCAAGAGCTGACGCCTCGCATTACCCGTTAGATCGGATAATGCTGAGGTCCGGTCTCGATCGTGATCCAGCGCAATTCCGTGAATTCGGCAATGCCGGCCTTGCCGCCGAAGCGGCCATAGCCTGAAGCCTTGACGCCGCCGAACGGCATCTGCGCCTCGTCGTGAACGGTGGGACCGTTGACATGGCAGATGCCGGAATCGATCCGTTTGGCGATCTCGAATGCGCGGGCAATATCGCGGCCGAATACGGCGGCTGATAGCCCGTATTCGGTGTCGTTGGCGACGCGCACGGCTTCGTCCACACCGTTGACGCGCACGACGCAGACGACAGGCCCGAACGACTCCTCGCCGTAGATGCGCATCGACGAGTTGACGCCGTCGATGACCGTTGCGGACATCAGCGTGCCTTCGCTGCGGCCTCCTGCGACCACCTTGGCGCCCTTGCTGACGGCGTCATTGATCAAGGCCTGGATGCGGGCCGCGGCATCGGTGCCGATCAAGGACCCCAGCGGCGCGTTGCCCTTGCGGGGATCGCCGGCGACCAGCGATCCGGCTTTCGCGGCCAGCTTTGTCACGAACGCGTCAGCGATCTTCTCGTCGACCACGAGGCGCTCGGTCGACATGCAGATCTGGCCCTGGTTCATGAAGGCGCCGAACGCAGCCGCGGCCACCGCGGCATCGATATCGGCATCGTCGAGCACGATCATCGGCGCCTTGCCGCCGAGTTCGAGCAGCGCCGGCTTGAGATATTTGGCCGCGACCTGCGCGATGATGCGGCCGACGCGCGTCGAGCCGGTGAAATTGACCCGGCGCACGGCGGGATGGCCGATCAGCATTTCGATCAGGGCAGGGGCATCTTCCGGCGCGTTGGTGATGACGTTGAGGACGCCCGGTGGGAGGCCGGCGTCGCGCAGGCATTCCGCGATCAGCCGATGGGTGCCCGGACAGATTTCGGAGGCCTTCAGCACCACCGTGTTGCCGCAGGCCAGCGGCAAGGCGATGGCGCGCACGCCGAGAATGACCGGCGCGTTCCACGGCGCCATGCTCAGCACTACGCCCGCAGGCTGGCGAACGGCCATGGCGATGCAGCCCGGCTTGTCCGAGGGGATGACCTCGCCTGAAATCTGCGTGGTCATGGCGGCCGCCTCGCGCAGCATGCCGGCGGCGAGGTGAACGTTGAAGCCGGCCCAGCCGGCGGTCGCGCCGGTTTCGGCGGCCATCAGTTCGATGAACTGCGGTGCCTTCGATGCCAGAAGATCAGCGGCTTTCAGCAGGATCGCGCGCCGCGCATTCGGGCCGGTGGCGGACCAGGCCGGGAAGGCGGCTGCGGCTGTGTCGGCTGCCCGCTTCGCATCCGCGATCTGGGCTGCCGCGGCGCGGCTTGCGATGTCACCGGTGACCGGGTTGAGCCGATCGAACGTTGCGCCGTTCGACGCCGGGACATCCTTGCTCTCGAGCAGCAGCGAGATTTCGTACATGGCTTTCTCCTTTGGCGTGGCGTTACGATGATGGTGCGGTGGTCGGCGGGGCACCGCCGAGATAGGCGCGCTGGACGGCTGGATCGGCCTTCAACTGATCGGCAGTGCTGTGCCCGACGATGATGCCGTTTTCGAGCACATAGCCGCGGTCGGCGATCCGCAGGCTCTCCTGCGCGTTCTGCTCCACGAGCAGCAATCCGACGCCGGCCTCGCGTACCCGTCGCAGCGTGGCGAACAACTCCTGCACCATAGCGGGTGAGAGCCCGAGCGAGGGTTCGTCGAGCAGCAGGATATCCGGATTGGACATCAGCGCGCGGCCGATGGCGAGCATCTGCTGTTCGCCGCCGCTCATGGTGCGCGCGATCTGGGCGGCGCGTTCGCGCAGGCGGGGAAACAGCCCGAGCACCTGTTCGCGCCGCGCCGTTTCGCCGTCGCGGGCGCGCTTCGGGTTGGCGCCGAGCAGGAGATTTTCCTTCACCGTCAGGTCGCCGAAGATGCCGCGGCCTTCGGGCACCAGCGCCAGCCCGCTTTCGACGATCTCGTGTGCCGGGAGCGCCGAGATATCGCGGCCGGCAAGGCTCACCTGCTTGCCCGGAAGCGTACGCACGACGCCCGCGATGGCTTTCAGCAGCGAGGTCTTGCCCGCGCCATTGGCGCCGAGAATCGTCACGATCTCGCCGCGCCCGACGTTGAGCGCGACGCCGTCGAGCGCGCGATGCAGGCCATAGGCCAGGCTGAGATTTGCGACCTCAAGCATCGGCGGCCACCCCGCCGAGATAGGCCTTCACGACGGCCGCATCGCTCAGAACATCAGCGGTTGCGCCCTCGGCGATCTTGCGGCCGCTGCTCATCACGACGCAACGATCGCAAAGCGCGCGCACCGCGTTCATCACGTGCTCGACCAGCACGATGGTGATGCCATCAGCCTTCAACGACCGGATCAGGTCGATGCCTATCATGAGTTCGGATGGATTTAAGCCCGCGAGCCATTCGTCGAGCAGCAGTAGCCGCGGCTTGGCGGCGAGGGCGCGTGCGAGCTCCAGGCGCTTGCGGTCGATATAGGTGAGGTCGGCCGCCGGCCGCCGGTCGTGCCCGGCAAGGCCGACGCGATCAAGGAGCGTGTCGATCCGAACCTCCGCCTCAGTGGCGGGCAAATGCGGCTTCTGGAATGCCAGCCCCGCTTTGATATTCTCGCGGCAGTCCATGCCGTCGAGCACGCGGACGAGCTGAAATGTCCGCGCCAGGCCAAGCCGCGCGATTCGGTACGACGCAAGGCCGGCGATGTCCCGGCCCATCAGGCGGACGGTGCCGGCATCGGGACGCAGCACGCCCGACATCAAATTGAGCGCCGTCGTCTTGCCGGACCCGTTGGGGCCGAGCAGGCCCATGATCTCGCCTTGCGCGACCGCAAAGCCGAGGTCGTTGACCGCGACCAGCCCGCCGAACGCGCGCCGCAGGCCGGCGACCTCGAGTACCGGTGTTCCGTTTTCCCGGCTCATGCGGCCACCCGTCCGGTGGCTTTGCCGCCCGCCGTCGCCGACAGCTTCTCGAACAATCCCGCGACGCCCCGCGGCAGCATGTAAACGATCAGCAGGAAGATGCAGCCGAGGATGATCGTGAACGTATTCGGAAAGCGCGCGCTCAGGAGCTCGAACAGCAGGGTCAGCGGCACGGCGCCGAGCACCGGTCCCCACAGCCGGTGCGCGCCGCCGAGCAACGCCATGATCAGCACCTGAAACGAGATCATTGAATTGAAGGCGATCGATGGTTCGATATAGGTCCATCGCGGCGCCATGATTGCGCCGACCAGCGTCATGACGGTGGCGCTGATCGTGAACAGGGCGACCTTGGCGAAGGTGGTATTGATCCCGCAATGTTTTGCGACGGTCTCATCTTCGCCGATCACGCGCAGCGCAAAGCCGAGCCGCGACCGCGCGATCAGCCAGCCCAGCAGGAATACGGCGGCGGTGAGCGCCAGCAACTGCCAGTAAATATCGGCCTGGGTGATGTCGACGAAGACATAGCGGCCGAGCACGCGCGACTTGTTGACCTCGAACCAGACCACGAGCTGGCGGATCAACTCCGTCAGTCCGAACGTGAAGATGACGAAGTACACGCCGCTCAGCCGCAGCGTCGAGAGCCCGACAATGGCAGCCACGAAAGCGCCGAGCGCCGCGGCGATCAGCAGCACCAGCGGCCAGGGCAATATCTCGCCGAGCACGGCGACGGTGTAGGCACCGATGCCAAAGAAGGCGGTTGTTGCCAGCGAGACGTAGCGTGTGGGCCCAGAGAACATGCCCCAGGCCGTAGCCAGCACGGTGTACTGCAAGAGGCTGATGGCGAGCGCGAGATAGTAAGCGTTGCCGAGACGCGGCACGAAGGCCAGCAGTACAAGGGCTGCCAGCGCGAGGACGCCAAGGCCTGCGGCTCGCGCGTTCATCGTGTCGCCCTGCCGAACAGCCCGGCCGGCTTCACCAGCAGCACGGCGAGAAACAGGGCGAAGTTGACCGCTAGCGTCAACCCGGGATCGACATAGGAGGCAACCAGTGACTCGCTGAGACCAAGCGCTAGGCCCGCAACCAGGCAGCCGAGCATGTTGCCGACGCCGCCCATCACGACGACGATCAACGCCTTCATGGTGAAGACCACGCCGGATGACGCGCTGAAGGTGAGGAATGTGCTGACCAGCACGCCGGCCGCGGCGACCAGCGCGCCGCCCAATGCAAAGGTCAGGGCAGAGGCCTGTGGAACGTTGATGGCGACAAGCTGGGCGGCAAAGGGATCGACGGCAACGGCGCGTACCGCCGTGCCGGCGCGGGTTCGTGTCAGCGCCAGATAGAGCACAAGGCCAAGCAGGATGGTGATGCCGAGCGCGGCGAGGCGGTTGGCGGCGACGGTCTCGCCGAGAAACTGCACCGGGAAGGCGAGGAACGAGTAGCTGTAATAGGCGCCGCCGAACAGCGCCAGCATCGAGCCCTGAATGACGAAGGTGAGCCCGAAGGTCGCGAGAATGCTGTCGACCTCGAGCGCGTCGCGGTTGGGCGCACGGCGCACCAGCGGCGTGAGCAGCAGCTTGTAGACGATGAAATTCAGCAGGAAGGCCGCGGGAACGACCAGCGCCAGTCCGACAAACGGACTGACCGCCCAGCCCGTGAACAGCCAGTGCGATGCAAAGGCAGCGGCGATCAGAAACTCGCCGTAGGAGAGATTCATGATGCGCGCAACGCCGTACTGGAGCGTGAGCCCCATGGCGATGAGCGCATACATGCCGCCCAGCATCAGGCCGGTCAGGATAGCGTTCGTCATGACAAGACCGGCCGCGTTAGTGTGACGTTACGGCGCCACCCACGCCGGCTTCGGAACGATCGCTTTACGCGCACCTTCATTGCCGGCCGGAGCGATGCCGTAGAACTCGCCGTCCTGCCACTGGCCGACCCACCAGTAACGCGTCGGCATGTTGTTCTCGAGCTTGACCTTGCCGATCACGGTATCGAACGAGCCGGTCTGCAGGTCCTTGATGACGGCGGCACGGTCGATCTTGCCGACGCGTTCGATCGCTTGCTGCAGCATCTGCAGGCTGGCATAGGTGACGGCGCTGGCCCAGCGGTCCGGCTCGGCGCCGTTGGCGGCGGAGGCCTTGTGGCGGGCGAGATAGTCCTTGATCGCCGGGCTGTCGCCGCTCCAGCCGCCGATGCCCATCACGCCTTCGGTGTTCTTGCCGAACTTTCCGCGATAGAGCGGGAAGGCGGTGCCGACCCCGGTGTAGAACACCTTCGGATTGAAGCCGGCGATGCGTGATTGCTCGGTCAGCGCCAGTGTGTCCGGCGGATAGCTGAAGGCAATGAAGACGTCCGGATTGAGCGCCTTCACGTCGTTGATGATGGGCGCGAGATCCTGCGTGCCGATCGGATAGCTCTTGTCGTAGGCGAGCTTGAATTTCGCGTTGGTGAGCGCCGGCCGCGCCGCGCTCGACAGGTCGATTCCGAAGCCGTCGGCAATGCTGACCATCGCTACCGTATCGCCGATCTTCTTTTCATCGCGCAGTTTGTTCAGCAATTCGACCAGTGTCTTGGCGGCATCGGCGCTGGTGCCGAGCATCCAGAAACTGTTAGGCCAGCGTTTTGCGAGTTCCGGCGCGCGGTCGGTAACGGCGGTGGCGGCCAGGTGCGGATAGCCTTCGCGGTTGAGCGTCGGGCCGACCGCCAGATTGAGACCGGTGCCCCATGGCGGCAGGATGAAATCGACCTTGTCCTGGTTGATCAACCGCTCCAGCGCGCGCACGGCCTCTTCGGCGTTGGAGCGGTCGTCATATTGCACGACCTCGATCGGGACGCGCTTGTCGCCGAGCTTGATGCCACCGGCGGCATTCACTTCCTTCACCCACAATTCGTAGTTGGGGATCGTGGTGACGGCGGCGCCGCCGGTGTTGGGGCCGGTGCGCGAAATCGCGTAGCCGATCTTGATCGAGGTTTGGGCTTGCGCGACGGCGGCCAAGCCGAGCGTGGCGGCGCAGGTGGCGGCCACAAGCAGTGCCGTGCGTCGCGTCAGGAATGTCGTCATGTTGTCCTCCCCGGGGTGCATCTGCCGGCGCCATTGAACTGGCGCTCATGATCGCCCTGACGTTAGGGGAGGTCCCGGGATGCTTGGAATTGGACGAAGCCGGGGAAAGATTGTACTTTTCTGGCAATTCGGCCTGTTCACAGGCGGCGGATTGTCTCAGGAGACGGGGTATGTCGGCATCACCAGGGCTGAACGGATTGCCGGTCGGGATCGCGCTGGCGGTGCGTGCGGAGGTGTTTTCGGCATCGCTGGCGGCGCGATCGTGGGTGATCCGTCAGAAGTCCGGGCGCCGGGCGCATCTGTTGCTGCTGCAATCGGATCGCGGCCATGCGTCATGGCACGGGACCGGCGTTGCGCTTGAAGCGCCGGCGCTGCTTTGGCTGCCGGGGAGCATCGATGCGACGGTGGAAGTGGGGCCGGGCGCGCACGGGTTCCTGTTGTCGGTAGACGATGATTTCCTGATCAAGATCGTCGCCGGCAATGCCGAGGCGCTGCATCTGCGCAGGACCACCGAACGCGTCGCATTGATCGCCGGAAAGGCGCTTCCACCAACTCTCGACACGATCGCTGAATCATGCCGCGCCATCGTGGCGGAGCTGCGCACGCCCGGTTTTGGCGGCGCGACGCTGATATCCTCGCATTTGCTTCTGCTGTGTTTGCAGCTCTGGCGGCTCAGCGCCTCGCATGATGATCGTCACGAGGTGGCGGCGCGTGGCGGCGGTCCGGCGCTGGTCGGCAATTTCCTGCAAATGGTCGAGCTGCATTATCGTGATGGCTGGCCGGTGGCGCGCTATGCGGATGCGCTTGGCGTCACCTCCGACAAGCTGCATGCCCATTGCCAACGCGAGAAGAACTGCGGCCCGCGCGCGATCATCCACGAACGGCTGGTTCGCGAAGCCTGCATGCGGCTGCAGCAGCTCGACCTTCCCGTCGAGCAGATCGGATACGGTCTGGGTTTCCGCGATCCGGCCTATTTCAATCGCTTCTTCCGCAAGTACCGCGGCGCGTCACCGGGGAACTATCGCCGACAGATACGGTTGGAGCACGCGCGTAGCGGCCCGTCCTACGCAGCTTGGCCGTGAGGTGATGGTTTGCAGAATTCAACCGGCGCGGGAAGGCGCTCGCGTCAGCGCCAGTAATAGCGGATGCTGACATACACCACGGCAAGGCACGCAAAGATCAGCGCCACCGGGAGGGGCCGTTTTGTCGCCGGGCCGGATGCGGCAGCCTTGGGCCGTGGGGGCGGCCGTCGGAACGCGGTGACGTTGCCGGTGTCGGCGGCCGGCTCGGTCGCGCGCGAGGGAATTTCGGGTGGCGTTCCGGAGCCGCCCATCTCGGCATAATAGCTCTTGTACATGAGCTGGATGGTGACCTCGGATGCGTCCGCCTCGGTCATCCTCGCCAATAACTGCCGGTAGCCTTCAAGGAAGTTCTGCGCTTCGGCGGGCAGGGCGGAAAAGCCGTTGAGCTGGGCGATCATTTTCCAGGTTGCAAAATCTGCCCTCGCGCGGGTGTCGGCGCGTCGTGCAATCAGCATATCGGCAGCTTTGGTCGCCATGGCCTGGGTCGGTTCTTCCCTATGCTATTCTATCTGAAGTTTATGCGTTGCCGGTGATGAAGAGAAGAGCGCTTCCCACATAACCGATCAGTGTTCGCAGTATCGGCGAAATAACATCAAGATTTAGGCCGAGTTGCGTGCCGATGACCGGAAGCAGGATCAAAAGACCGAGCAGGATCAGCATCCCATAGGGTTCCAGCCGCGACAGCGGGTAAGCCAGCACCTGCGGCAACAGCCCAACGGCGACCCGGCCGCCGTCCAGCGGCGGGATCGGCATCATGTTGAAGATCGCCAACAGGATATTGATCAGGAAAGCATTTTTGAGGTTGTCGTAGGTCCATTTGGCCGCCTCGGCCGGTACCAGGGGCACGGCGTGGAAGGCCAACGCCACGATGATCGCCAGAATGATATTGGTAGCCGGCCCGGCCAGCGCCACCCAGACCATGTCGAGCCGCGGATGGTTAAGGTTCCGGAAATTCACCGGCACCGGCTTGGCGTAGCCGAACACAAACGGCGAATGCGACAGCACGAGAACGCCCGGAAGAATTACCGTCCCGAACGGGTCGATATGCTTGAACGGATTGAAGCTGACCCGGCCGAGTTGCCAGGCGGTGTTGTCGCCGAGCTTGTATGCCACGAAGGCGTGAGCAGCCTCGTGGAAAGTGATCGCGATCAGGAGCGGGAGAATCCAGACCGAAATGCCGTAGAGTGTGATGTTCACGCGGTCTGCCCCAGTTTACCCGGCATCGTAGCCCGGATGGAGCGAAGCGCAATCCGGGATCGGTCCATCCGCATATCAAACAATCCCGGATTACGCTGGCGCTCCATCCAGGCTACGGAACCGTCTCCTGATATTGCGGTAAACTATCGTCGAGCCGCACCCAGGCCATCTTTTCCGAGACCCAGATATGCTCGGTCGGTGCAAAGGCGTTGCGGTCGTCGAAGACGGCGAGCGCGACGCCGACTACGGTGCCGTTGGTCCGCCGGGAAAACAGCCGCGTCCCGCAAACCTTGCAGAACACCCGGTCGAGCGCCTCGGATGACGGATAGCGCGCGGTGTCGCCCTCGACCGTAAGTGCCCGCTGGTCGAACAGCGCGCGGGCAAAGAACGGCGAGCCCATCGCTTTCTGGCAGTTGCGGCAATGGCAGATGCGGACGTTGACCGGCTCGCCCTTGGCCTTGAACCTGACCGCGCCACACAGGCATCCGCCTTCTCTGGTCATTGTGTCTCCGCGGCTTCGCCGTTCTGGCGGTTGATATCCCGGTGAGATCCGTTACGCCTCGGCAATGGCTTCTATTTCCAATAGCCAGGCTTCGTCGAAAATGCCCGCAATGATAACTGTAAGCGCGGGGGCGTGATCCCCTAAAGTCTCTTGTCGCGCTTGACGGTTTTCGAGCGCGTATTTTCTGTCGGACAGGAAGATCGTAACCTTCACAAGATTGCCGATCGTCATGTCTGCGGCTTCGAGCTGTGCAAGGACGTTGGCCCATACAAGCTTCGCTTGTCCGGCAAAACTGTCCGGCACCGCGCCGCCGCGAGCCATGGGAATCTGACCGCTGATGTAAAGCCGCCGGGTGTTGTTCGTTGTTTCCAGGGCTTGGGAATAACCGCCGGCCGGCTCAGGGGCCGACTTGGCGTTTATCGGTCGAAATTTCAACGGCATCGCTTCTGGTCCAGCTATTTGCAGCCGGCTAATATGTCGCCCGGCCGCCGGAAATATCGAACACCGCGCCGGTCGAGAAGGCGCAATCCTCCGACGCCAGCCACGCCACCATCGATGCGAGTTCCTCGACGAGAACAAAGCGTCCCTTCGGGATCTTCGACAGCATGAAGTCGATGTGCTGCTGCGTCAGCTGGTCGAAGATCGCGGTTTTCGCCGCCGCTGGTGTCACCGCGTTGACGAGGATGTCGTGTTGCGCGAGTTCCTTGCCGAGCGACTTGGTCAGCGCGATCAGGCCGGCCTTCGAGGCCGAATAATGCGCGGCATTCGGGTTGCCTTCCTTGCCGGCGATCGAGGCGATATTGACGATGCGGCCGTATTTCTGCTGCAGCATCGCCGGCACTACCGCCTTGCAGCAGATGAAGGGACCGTCGAGATTGATGCGCAGCACCTTGCGCCATTCCTCGAGGTCAGTCTCCCATACCGTCTTGTTGATGCCGGCGATGCCGGCATTGTTGACGAGAATGTCGATCTTGCCGAGCGTCTTCAGCGTTTCGTCACGCGTTTTCTCGACGGCGGCGAGGTCGGAGACGTCGACCTTGAAAGCCGAGACGGCTGGGCCGATTTCCTTGGCGGTCTTCTCCGCAAACGGCTGGTCGTGATCCCAGATCGCCACCTTCGCACCTGATGCGACGAAGCGCTCGGCGATGGCTCGCCCAAATCCCTGCGCCCCACCGGTGACGACGGCGCAACGGCCGTTCAGATCGATCGTGTTCATGCTGGAAGCCTTTGATTGCGTGGACGTCAGAGCATGTAGCCGCCATCGACGACGAGGTCGACGCCGGTGGTGAACGCAGCTTCGTCGCTCGCAAGATAGACCGCCATGGCCGCGATTTCCTCGGCGGTGCCCAGCCGGCCCATCTTCTGGCGGGCGACGAACATCTCTTTGCCCTGCGGGCCAACGGCCGCGGCGCGGTCGAGCATCGAGGGTGTCTCCACGGTGCCGGGGCAGATGCTGTTGCAGCGGATGCCCTGGGTGATGAAGTCGAGCGCAATCGCGCGCGTGAGTAGCGAAACCGCCGCCTTGGACGCACTGTAGACATAACGGTTGGCCGGTGGCCTCAACGCCGCGCAAGACGAGATGTTGACGATGCTACCGCCTCCGCCCGCCAGCATCGCTGGCAGAAACGCCTTGATGGTCCGGTGCATGGATTTGACGTTGAGGTCGAACGAGAAGTCCCAGTCTTCTTCCGAACAGTCCAGGATGGTTCCGTGGTGCACGAAGCCCGCCGCATTGAGCAGGATGTCGATCTTTCCAATGCGCTTGGCGAAGGTGTCCACCTCGGTGGTGCTGCGAACGTCGAGCCGTGCGGTCTCGGCGATACCTTCCTTGCCCAGGGTGGCGATGCCGCTTTCATTGATGTCGGTGGCGATCACCGTGGCACCTTCACGCGCGAATGCTATTGCGCATGCACGCCCGATGCCCGCCGCCGCGGCGGTCACAACAGCGCGCTTTCCCTTCAGTCGATCTGACATGTTTTCTTTTCCTTTTTTCTTCATCATTGCGAGGAGCTCGCGACAAAATTGCAAAGCAATTTTGCGCTGAAGCGACGAAGCAATCCATAGTCTCTGTGCGGTGGATTGCTTCGCTGCGCTCGCAATGACGGCCGTTGCCTAATGATTATCCCGCGCCACGCCGACCGTGCCCGCTATATTTTGATAGCGCGTGGCGAGTTCCATGCAGGCGCCGGTGGCCTGCTGGCCGACGGTCGAGCGATAGACCTCCTGCCAGGGCGTCTGGTTGGCCGGGTAGGGGAAGCCGCCCTTGTCCTTCAGTTCGGCACGACGCTTCTTCAATTCATCGCTCGTGATCAGGATGTTGGCGTCGCCCTTGTTGAGGTCGATGCGAACCTTGTCGCCGGTCCGCAGGATCGCAAGCCCGCCGTCGGCGGCGGCCTCCGGCGAGGCGTTGAGGATCGACGGCGAGCCCGAGGTGCCGGACTGCCTTCCGTCGCCGATACAGGGCAGCGACAGGATACCGCGTTTGATCAGCGCCGCCGGGGGCTGCATGTTCACGACCTCGGCACCGCCGGGATAGCCGATCGGCCCGGCGCCGCGGATGAACAGCACGCAGTGCTCGTCGATGTTGAGCGAGGGATCGTCGATGCGGTCGTGATAATCCTCAGGCCCCTCGAACACGATGGCGCGTCCCTCGAACGCATTCGGGTCTTTGGGATTGATCAGGTAGCGGTCGCGAAATTCCTTCGAGATCACGCTGGTTTTCATGATCGCGGAATCGAACAGGTTGCCGCGCAGCACCAGGAAGCCCGCATCCTTCACCAGCGGCTTGTCGTAGCTCCAGATCACGTCGCCGTCGGGTTTGGCCGCCTCGCGGCAGTTTTCGCCCATGGTGCGGCCGTTGACCGTCACGGCGTCCTCATGGATGCGCTTGTGCGCCATCAATTCGCGCACCACCGCCGGTACGCCGCCGGCGCGATGATATTCTTCGCCGAGATAGAAGCCGGCCGGCTGCATGTTCACCAGTAGCGGGATGTCATGGCCATGTTTCTGCCAGTCGTCGATCGATAGCTCGACGCCGATATGCCGCGCCAGCGCGTTGATATGGATCGGCGCGTTGGTTGAGCCGCCGATCGCCGAATTCACTGCGATGCAGTTCTCGAACGCCTTGCGGGTCAGGATGTCGGACGGCTTGAGATCCTCCCAAACCATCTCGACGATCCGCTTGCCGGTTTCGTAAGCGATCTGGCCGCGTTCGCGGTACGGCGCGGGGATCGCCGCGCATCCCGGCAGCGACATGCCGAGCGCTTCGGCAAGCGAGTTCATGGTCGAGGCGGTGCCCATCGTGTTGCAGTGGCCGACCGAGGGGGCCGAGGAGGACACGATTTCGATGAACTCGTTGTAGTCGATCTCGCCGGCGGCAAGCCGTTCGCGTTGCTTCCAGACGATGGTGCCGGAGCCGGTGCGCTCACCGTTGAACCAGCCATTGAGCATCGGTCCACCGGAAAGCACGATCGCGGGTAGATTGACCGTCGCCGCCGCCATCATGCAGGCCGGCGTGGTCTTGTCGCAGCCGGTGGTCAGCACCACGCCATCGAGCGGATAGCCGAACAGGATTTCGACCAGGCCGAGATAGGCGAGGTTGCGGTCGAGCGCCGCGGTCGGCCGCTTGCCGGTTTCCTGAATCGGATGCGTCGGAAATTCCATCGCGATGCCGCCGGCTTCGCGGATGCCCTCGCGCACCCGGTGCGCCAGTTCGAGATGGTGGCGGTTGCACGGGGAGAGGTCATTGCCGGTCTGGGCGATGCCGATGATCGGCTTGCCAGACTGCAATTCCGCGCGCGTCAGGCCGTAATTGAGATAGCGCTCGAGATAGAGCGCGGTCATTCCCGGGTTATGCGGGTTGTCGAACCACTCGAGGGAACGTAGCCTCCGGCCCTTGCCGTTGGTGGGGGCCTTGTTGTCGCTTTTTTTCATTGATTTCCTCCCGCACTGCAAACTGGTGGCGGCTCAAAACATGGCAGCACTTGCTCCATGCTGAAAATTTCATCCGCCGCAAACGCGGCTGGCCGCGCCCAATTCAGATCTTCGGACTCGATCCTAATCCGGCCGAAAAGATAGCGCTACCATTTTCTGCCGCACCGTGACGCATGTCGCGAGCGGCGTATCATCAGGTGCTTGAGGGCATCGAACTTTCGCGAACCATCAACTGAAAGCCAAGGTCGATGACCGGCTCCTGCGGGCGACGGCCCTCGATCGCGTCTATGACCATGGTGACAGCGTGCCGGCCCATTTCGTAGCGATTGGTGCGCACGCTGCTGAGGGCGGGGACCGCGGAGGCGGTGAATTCCAGGTCGTTGAAGCCGACAATGGCCAGATCGCGGGGAACCGATATCTGCCGGCGCTGGCATTCGAACAGGACGCCGAGTGCGAGGTCGTCGTTGACGCAGAAGACCGCGTCGATATCGGGCGTCTGCGCAAGGAGGTCGGCGAACAGCGTGCCGCCGAGCGTGACGGTGGTCGGCACCGAAGTCGTGACGATGAGGGCGGGGTCGAACAGCGCGGCCGCCTTCATGGCATCTCGATACCCCTCGAACCGCCGCTGCACGCGAGGGTCCATTCGCGCGCCAAGAAATCCGATGCGACGGCGTCCTTGCTCGAGGATGTGCGAAATCGCCGCAAAAGCTGCATCGTAATGCGAGAAGCCAACCATCATATCGACAGGACTGTCGCCGATCTCCATGATCTGTGTGACCGGGCAATTCATGGATTCCAGGATCGTGCGCGATTCCGCGGTCTGGTTGATGCCGGTGACGATCAATCCCGCGGGCTTCTGCGCCCGGAACAGACGCAGCACCTTTTCCTCTTGCAGGATGCTGTAGCGGGTATTGGCAAGCTGAATGGTGTAGCGGCTGCCTTCGGAAGAATCGTAGATGCCGCGCAACACATCGGCGAATACGTTGTTGGTGAGGGAAGGGATCACGACGCCGATGACTTCGGTGCGGTGCGAGGCAAGTGCGCGCGCGGCGAGATTGGGGACGTAACCCAGTTCCTTCACGGCGCTATCAACGCGTTCCCGCTTGCTTAACGACAGCGCTTCGGGGTTCCTGAAAAAACGCGATGCCGTGATTGGGCTGACGCCAGCGAGCTTGGCGACCTCGGTGAGGCGGATTTTGCCAGACTTTGTCTGTTTTCGTCCCATCTTGCGCTCATATCACAACAGATTAGACGTTTGAACAATTATTGACAGCGCTACCATCGGATTGCTAAAAACCGCCAAACTGCGGATGATGATGATGGTTGAATTCGGCTTCCGTCATTAAAGTCGAAAAGACAGCAGAGCGCCGCCGCCCACCCGTGGCGCCACAAAACAAAGATGAGGGGAGAGAATTCGATGTCGTCGGTACAGATTCGCGACGTGCGGAAGTCGTTCGGCAATTTTGAAGTTTTGCACGGCGTGTCGATTCCGATCGAGGATGGCGAGTTCGTCGTGCTGGTCGGCCCCTCCGGCTGCGGCAAATCGACCTTGCTGCGGATGCTTGCCGGGCTCGAAAACATCACCTCGGGAACCATTTCGATCGGCGATCGCGTCGTCAACAATGTCCAGCCGAAAGAGCGCGACATCGCGATGGTGTTCCAGAACTACGCGCTCTATCCGCACATGACGGTCGCCGACAATATGGGCTTCTCGCTCAAGCTGCGCGGCGCGAGTGCCGATGAAATCTCGAACGGCGTCAAGCGCGCCGCGGAAATCCTGGCCCTGACGCCGCTGCTCGAGCGCTATCCCCGGCAATTGTCGGGCGGCCAGCGCCAACGCGTCGCGATGGGCCGCGCCATCGTACGCGATCCGCAGGTGTTCCTGTTTGATGAGCCGCTTTCCAACCTCGACGCCAAGCTGCGCGTCGCGATGCGCACTGAAATCAAGGAGCTGCACCAGCGGCTTAAGACTACGACCGTCTACGTCACCCACGACCAGATCGAGGCCATGACCATGGCCGACAAGATCGTCGTGATGCATGATGGCATCGTCGAGCAGATGGGCACACCGCTCGAGCTCTACGACACCCCTGCCAACCAGTTCGTGGCGGGCTTCATCGGCTCGCCGGCGATGAACTTCCTCAAGGGTCAGGTGAAGTCGAACGGTAGCGCCGGCTTTGAGGGGCCCAATGGCGTCAAGCTGCCGCTGGCATCGGCACCGGCCAATTCGGAAGGGCGGCCCGCAGTTTATGGCGTCCGTCCCGAACATTTCACCATCGCCGATGACGGCGCCGAAGCCGAGATCGTCGTGGTCGAGCCGACTGGCTCGGAAACGCAAGTATTCGCCAAGCTCGGCGGCGAGCAGGTCGTCGCCGTATTCCGCGAACGTCATCAATTCAACCCGGGCGACAAGGTCCGGCTGAAGCCAGACCCGGCACTCGTGCATCTGTTCGACGAGCAGACCGGGAAACGACTGAACGCCTAAAAAATAAAGTCAAAATTATAAATCAACGGGAGGATGGACTATGCAGGATTTTACCCGCCGTACCCTGCTTCAGGGCGGCACCGCGCTTGCGGCAACCGGCGCGCTCACGGGGTCGGCGTTGTTCGACTTTGCCAAGGCCTGGGCGCAATCGGCGCCGTGGAAGGCAGAGAAGGGCGCCAAGCTCACGGTGATGCGCTGGAGGCGCTTCGTGCCGGCGGAAGATGACGCGTTCAACGCCATGGTCGCGGCATTCAAGGCCGCTACCGGCACTGAAATGAACGTATTCAGCGAGTCCTTCGAGGACGTGCAGCCGAAGGCTGCGGTCGCCGCCAACACCGGCTCGGGTCTCGACCTCGCCTGGGGGCTGCATACGCTGCCGCAGCTGTTCCCGTCGCAGGTGCTGCAGATGAACGACGTAGCCGACTATCTCGGCAAGAAGTATGGCGGGTGGACCGACGCAGCCGCGGTGACCTGCAAGCAGGGCAACAACTGGCTCGGCATCCCGGTCGCGACCATCGGCGGTTACATGACCTATCGCAAGTCGTCCGTTGAAAAGGCCGGCTTCAAGGATTTTCCGAAGGACTTCCCCGGCTTCCTCGAAATGTGCAAGGCGTTGAAGAAGAACAACACGCCGGCCGGTTTCCCGCTCGGTCACGCCTCGGGCGACGCCAATGCCTGGCTGCACTGGATCCTCTGGGGGCACGGCGCCTACACCGTCGACAAGGACAACAAGGTCGTCATCAACTCGCCCGAGACCGTCAAGGCGCTCGAATACTGCAAGGCCCTGTCCGACACCTTCATTCCCGGCGTCGCGTCCTGGAACGATTCGTCGAACAACAAGGCGTATCTGTCGGGCGAACTGCATTGCACCGCCAACGGCATCTCGATCTATGTCGCGGCCAAGGACGATGCTTCCAAGAAGGAACTCACGGAAGACACATATCATGCGCTGTGGCCGGTCGGTCCGATCGGAAAGCCGACCGAACTGCAGCTTTGCGTTCCGATCCTGGCGTTCAAGTTCACCAAGTACCCGAACGCCGCAAAAGCCTTCGTCGCGTTCATGCTCGAGAAGGAAAATTACGACAAGTGGCTGACCGGCGCGCGGGGCTATCTCACCCACACGCTGAATGCCTATGACAACTCGCCAGTCTGGACCGCGGACCCGAAGAACCAGGTATTCAGCCAGGCCAGCAAGCGCGCGCTTCCGGCATCCGGAGTCGGTACGCCCGGCGAGAAGGCGGCGACTGCGATCGCCGACTTCCTGGTGGTCGACATGTTCGCCAACTACTGCACCGGACGCGAGGACGCCAAGGGCGCGATCGCGGTGACGGAACGGCAGTTGAAGCGCATCTATCGCTGACGACACTGAAGCGAGCCGCGAGCGATTGCGGCTCGCTTCAACCAGAAAATGCGGACGACGGTAATGCCGTCGATGACATCGCGGGATTTCGCTAATGGCTGACATCGCAATGCAACCCCGGACGGCCAAGCGGCAGATTCGCGAGGCCACCGCGTGGGATCAGCTCAGGACCAACCACAACTGGCTCGGTTTCTGGTTCATGCTGCCGGCGATGGCGTTCCTGATATTCTTCCTGGCCTATCCGTTGGGCCTCGGCGTCTGGATCTCGTTCACCGACGCAAAGATCGGCCGGCCCGGCGAATTCATCGGGACCGAGAATTATGAGTGGTTGTGGGGCGACAGCATCTTCTGGCTGTCGGTATTCAACACGCTTCTGTACACATTCATCGCCAGCGCGATCAAATTCGGGATCGGGCTCTATCTGGCGCTGCTGCTGAACGAGAACATGCCGTTCAAGGCGATGCTGCGCGCGCTGGTGCTGATCCCGTTCATCGTTCCGACCGTGCTGTCTGCGCTGGCGTTCTGGTGGATCTTCGATTCGCAATTCTCGATCATCTCGTGGTCGCTGAAGCAGATGGGCGTGATCACCGAGAACATCAACTTCCTCGGTGATGTCACCTGGGCGCGGGTATGCGTGATCTTCGCCAATATTTGGCGCGGCGTTCCCTTTGTCGCAATCACGCTGCTCGCCGGCCTGCAGACGGTGCAACCCTCGCTCTATGAAGCGGCGACGCTCGATGGCGCGTCGAAGTGGGAGATGTTCCGCTTTATCACCTATCCGCTGCTGACTCCGATCATCGCCGTGGTGATGACGTTCTCCGTGCTGTTTACCTTCACCGACTTCCAGCTGATCTGGGCGATGACGCGGGGTGGTCCGGTCAACGCAACGCACCTGATGGCGACATTGTCGTATCAGCGCGCCATCATCGCCGGCCAGCTCGGCGAGGGCGCTGCGATCTCGAGCGCGATGATCCCGTTCCTGCTCGCCGCGATCATGGTTTCCTGGTTCGGGCTGCAGCGCCGCAAGTGGCAGCAGGGTGAAAACAATGACTGACCTTCCCACCTCGCGGATTGATCTCAAGGCCGTACTGCATAGCTCGGCGCCGACCGTTGCGAGGGACGATCACAGCGAGGGCATGAGCTATCTGCAGTCAGTGCCGCGCCGCGTGGTGACGCTCTATATGCCGCTGGCGATCATCGTGTTCGTGCTGCTGTTTCCGTTTTACTGGATGGGGCTGACAGCGATCAAACCGGACGAGCAACTGCTCGACCTCGACAAGTACAACCCGTTCTGGACCTGGAATCCGACCCTCAAGCACTTTTACAAGCTCCTGTTCGAAAGCCACTATCCGATGTGGCTCTGGAACACGATGTATGTCGCGGTTTGCGCCACCATCCTGTCGATCATCGCGAGCGTGCTTGCGGCCTATGCCATCGTCCGCCTGCGCTATCGCGGCGCGCAGTGGGTCGGCGGGCTGATCTTCCTGTCCTACCTGGTGCCGCCGTCGATCCTGTTCATCCCGCTTGCGACCGTCGTATTCCAGTACGGCCTGTTCGACTCGCCGATGGCGCTGATCCTGACCTATCCGACCATCCTGATCCCGTTCTCGACCTGGCTGCTGATGGGTTATTTCAAGACCATCCCGTACGAGCTGGAAGAATGCGCGCTGATCGATGGTGCCAGCCGCTGGCAGATCCTGGTCAAGATCGTGCTGCCGCTGGCGATCCCCGGGCTGATTTCGGCGTTCATCTTCTGCTTCACGCTGTGCTGGAACGAGTTCATCTATGCGCTCACATTCCTGCAATCGACCTCCAACAAGACGGTGCCGGTCGCGATCGTCAACGAATTCGTCGATGGCGACGTATATCGCTGGGGCTCGCTGATGGCGGGGGCGCTGGCGGGCTCGCTGCCGCTGGTCATCCTTTACGCCTTCTTCGTCGAGCACTATGTGTCGGCCATGACGGGAGCCGTGAAAGAGTGAGCGCTTGAGGCCTGTGTCGGACATTATCTCTTGACGCGTTTTCTTCACGCGAACCGGTCCCACTTCGCTTGAAAACGCTATAGAAGAGTTCAAAAAGGAGACGGGTCTTGCACATTCTGATTCTCGGCGCCGCCGGTATGGTCGGTCGCAAACTGACCGAGCGGCTGCTGCGTGAAGGCCGCCTCGGCAAGCACGACATCACCCGCATGACGTTGCAGGACGTGGTGACGCCCGCCAAGCCCGCCAACGCGGCGATCCCGATCAACGTCGTGGCTTCCGATTTCGCCGATGCCGGCGCGGCGGCGCCGCTGATCGCCGATCGGCCGGACGTGATCTTTCATCTCGCTGCGATCGTCTCCGGCGAGGCCGAAGCGGAATTCGACAAGGGCTACCGGATCAACCTCGACGGCACGCGATATCTGATCGATGCCATCCGCCACGCCAGCGGCGGCTACAAGCCGCGGCTGGTATTCACGTCCTCGATCGCGGTGTTCGGCGCGCCGTTCCCGGAAAAGATCGGCGACGAATTCTTCCATACGCCGCTGACGAGCTACGGCACGCAGAAGTCGATCTGCGAACTGCTGATCAACGACTACACGCGCAAGGGCCTACTCGACGGCATCTCTATCCGACTGCCGACGATCTGCGTGCGGCCGGGCAAGCCGAACAAGGCGGCTTCCGGCTTCTTCTCCAACATCATCCGCGAGCCGCTCGCCGGCGAAGAGGCGGTGCTGCCGGTCTCCGAAGACGTGCGGCACTGGCACGCCTCGCCGAAATCGGCGGTGGGCTTTCTGATCCAAGCCGGCACCATGGACCTCAACGCGATGGGGCCGCGGCGCAACTTAAGCATGCCCGGCATGTCGGTGACCGTCGGCGAACAGATCGCAGCCCTCGATCGCGTCGCCGGCAAGAACGTCACGGCGCGCATCAAGCGCGTGCCCGATCCTACCATCATCGGCATCGTCTCTGGCTGGCCGCGTGACTTCGTCGCCGACCGCGCGCTCAAGCTCGGCTTCACCACGGCCGAGAAGACGTTTGACGATATCATCCGGATTCACATCGAGGATGAACTGGGCGGCAAGTTCGCAGGCTAACGTGACTTCACGTTTCTTCACGCGAATGCAGTCATGAGCAAGGTAGCCTGCATCGGCGAATGCATGATCGAGCTGAAGCAGGCCCAAGGGACTGAGGCCGGCCTGTTTTCGCGTGGCTATGGCGGCGACACGCTCAACACCGCCGTCTATCTCGTCCGGCTCGGTGTCGACGCCGACTATGTCACCGCGCTCGGCGACGACAGCCTCAGCGACGAAATGATCGCCGGCTGGGCGGCGGAGGGGATTGGGACCAGGCGTGTGGTGCGGCTGCCGGGCAAGTTGCCGGGCCTCTACATGATCCAGACCGACGACAAAGGCGAGCGCCGCTTCTTTCACTGGCGCGACAGCGCCGCCGCCCGCAGCCTGATGGATTTGCCGCAGACGCCGGAGATTCTGAATTCGCTGGCTGGCTATGATTTGATCTATCTCTCGGCGATCACGCTATCGCTTTATGGCGGGGAGGGCCGGGCGCGGCTGTTCGAGGCGCTCAAGGGCGCGCGTGAAAGTGGCGCACGTTTCGTTTTCGATACCAATTTCCGGGCGCGCGGCTGGCCCGATCTCGACGTCGCACGCGCCGTTTTCCAGGAGGCCTTTGCCGCAGCCGATATTGTGCTGGCTTCGACCGAGGATCTCCTGCCGCTCTATCCGGGCGTAACCAACGAAGCCTTGCTGGCGCGGATTCCCGGGTCCGAGGTGGTGCTGAAGCTTTCCGAGCCGGCGAGTATCGTGCGCCTGGAAGGCGTTCCTTATCCGATCAAGGCGAAGCCGGTGGAGGAGCCCGTCGTCGATACGACGGCGGCCGGCGACAGTTTTGCGGCTGCCTACGTGGCCGCCCGCCTCGTCGGCGCGGATCCGATTGAGGCCGCCCGGGCGGGGCATCGTCTGGCTGGCGTTGTGGTATGCCATCCCGGGGCGATCATCCCGCGCGCGGCGATGCCGCCCGGACTTATTCCCGCTACCTCTCGCAAGGCATCGCCATGACCGCAGCCACAAGGCAGGAACAACTCGCCACCATCTTCAAGTCCGCTATCGTCATCCCCGTGCTCACCATCGAACGGCTCGAGGATGCGGTGCCGCTGGCGCGTGCGCTGGTTGCGGGCGGCGTGCGCGTGCTGGAGGTTACCCTGCGAACGCCGGTCGCCGCAGACGCCGCCAAGGCCATGATCGCGGAGGTGCCGGAAGCAATTGTCGGTATCGGCACGATTTTGAATGCCGACGATCTGGCGCGAGCCCGCGCGCTCGGGGCCAAATTCGGCATCAGCCCGGGGACGACGCCGGAACTATTGAAAGCCGCTGCCGCGAGCGGCCTGCCGTTTGCGCCGGGGATCGCGACAGCTTCGGAGCTGATGCAGGCACTGGCAGCCGGCTTCGATCTCGTGAAATTCTTTCCCGCTGAGCAGGCCGGCGGTATCAAGGCACTGCGCGCGCTGGCGGGGCCGTTTCCCAATATTCGGGTGTGCCCGACCGGCGGCATCGGCGAGGCCAACGCGGCGGCCTGGCTGGCTGAGCCGAATGTCGTGGCGGTGGGCGGTTCCTGGCTCTGCCCGGCTTCGGACATCCGGTCCGGTAACTGGGCCGGCATAACCGCCATGTGCGCGCGGGCGATAAAATCGCTGAAACCGGCGTGAAGTCTTTTTCCCGATAGGCTACAAAGGCTTCAGAACCGAAACAGGGAGACGACCATGACAGCCAGCATCGTCGGGTGGGCGCACACGCCATTCGGCAAGTTCGACGCGGAAACCGTCGAGAGCCTCGTGGTGAAGGTTGCGACCGACGCGCTGGCGGACGCCGGCATATCAGCCGAAGACGTTGACGAGATCGTGCTCGGGCATTTCAATGCCGGCTTCTCGCCGCAGGATTTTACGGCCTCGCTGGTGCTGCAGGCCGACCCAAAGTTGCGCTTCAAGCCGACGACGCGCGTCGAGAACGCCTGCGCAACCGGTTCAGCGGCGGTGCACCAGGGCGTCCGGGCGATCGCCGCGGGCGCGGCCAAAATCGTGCTGGTGGTCGGCGTCGAGCAGATGACGCGAACCCCCTCGGCCGATATCGGGCGTTATCTCCTGAAGGCTTCCTATCTGCCCGAGGACGGTGACACTGTCGGCGGCTTTGCCGGGGTGTTCGGCAAGATCGCGCAAAGCTACTTCCAGAAATATGGCGACCAGTCGGACGCGCTGGCGATGATCGCGGCCAAGAACCACAAGAACGGCGTCGCCAACCCCTATGCGCAGATGCGCAAGGACTTTGGTTACGAGTTCTGCCGCGCCGAGAGCGAGAAGAACCCGTTCGTCGCAGGTCCCCTGAAGCGCACCGACTGTTCACTGGTGTCGGACGGCGCGGCGGCCCTGGTGCTGACGGATTCGGAAACCGCGAAGACCATGGGCAAGGCGGTGAACTTCCGCGCCACCGCGCACGCGCAGGATTTCCTGCCGATGTCCAAGCGCGACATCCTGCAGTTCGAAGGTTGCACCGTCGCTTGGCAGCGCGCGCTGGCGCAGGCCGGGGTGCAGCTCTCTGATCTTTCCTTTGTCGAAACTCATGACTGTTTCACGGTTGCCGAACTGATCGAATATGAAGCGATGGGCCTGACGCCGCGCGGGCAGGGCGCCCGCGCCATCAAGGAAGGCTGGACCCAGAAGGACGGCAAGCTGCCGGTCAACCCGTCCGGCGGCCTCAAGGCCAAGGGCCACCCGATCGGCGCCACCGGCGTCTCCATGCATGTGATGAGCGCGATGCAACTCGTCGGCCAGGCGCCCGAGGGCATGCAGCTCAAGAACGTCAGGCTCGCGGGCATCTTCAACATGGGTGGTGCGGCGGTGGCGAACTACGTTTCCGTGCTGGAGCCTGCGAAGTAGCACAAAACGTGCTACCGTAGACCAAGCCGTAGGGTGGGCAAAGCGCAGCGTGCCCACCATTCAGGATGTCGGTGTCGATAGATGGTGGGCACGGCGCAATCGCGCCTTTGCCCACCCTACATATCTACAAATCATCCGGAGCGCGCATTATGGGTAACGAGAGTTCTTTGTCCCAGGCAGAACTGAACAGCCGGATCAGGATTCTGGAAGACAATATCCGGCAATTGATCGAACAGGCGGCCGCCGCCTCCGGCGAACGGAACGAAGCGCGCATCGCCGACCGCCTCAGCCAGCAGAATGAAGAGCTGGAGCGCCTGACCCGGGAGCGCGACGCCAGGTCCAAGAATTAGCCGTCGAAGAAATAACCGCCATCGCGCGCATACGGCCATACGCTGGGCGCGCCTTGATCTTCGTAAGTGCCTGCCGTTACTTGGTCCGCACAACAATGCGAGGCCGTATGGCCGTAGTGCGGGGAGCGGGGCTGAGCCATGGGACCATTGGAAGGCATCAAGGTCATCGACATGACGACCGTGCTGATGGGGCCCTATGCCACCCAGATGCTCGGCGACTACGGCGCTGACGTCATTAAGGTGGAATCGCTCGATGGCGACGTGACGCGGCAGATCGGGCCGACCCGTCATCCCGGCATGGGGCCGGTATTCCTCAACACCAACCGCAGCAAGCGCTCGATCTGCCTCGATCTAAAGAAGCCGGCCGGGCGCGACGCCGTGCTGCGGCTGGTCAAATCCGCCGACGTGCTGGTCTATAATGTGCGCCCGCAGGCGATGGCGCGGCTGAATCTCGGTTACGACGTGGTGTCGAAAATCAACCCGCGGCTGATTTATGCCGGCGTGTTCGGCTTCGGCCAGGACGGGCCCTATGCGGCAAAGCCCGCTTACGACGATCTGATCCAGGGCGCCACCGCTTTGCCGGCGCTCATGGCGCAGACCGCCGACGGCGTGCCGCGCTACGTTCCCAATGCCCTCGTCGACCGCATCGTCGGCCTCACGGCGGTGGGCGCGATCTGCGCAAGCCTGGTCGATCGCAACCGCACCGGCCGCGGCCAGCGCGTCGATATCCCGATGTTCGAGACCATGGCCGGTTTCGTGATGGGCGATCACATGGGCGGTCTCACCTATGAGCCGCCGCTCGACAAGGGCGGTTATGCCCGTCATCTGTCGCCGGACCGGCGGCCGTACAAGACCTCGGACGGCTATATCTGCGTCATCGTCTACAATGACAAGCAGTGGCAGAATTTCTTCGATGCAACCGGGCGCGACGACCTTCGCGTTCACCCGAAATTTGCGACCTTCGCCGGCCGCGCCGTCAATATCGACGTGGTTTATGCCGAACTGGCGCGCATCCTCGAGACCAAAACCACCGCCGAGTGGACCGCTATCCTGGAAAAGGCCGACGTGCCGGTCATGCCGATGCATGACCTCGAAAGCTTGTTGCAGGATCCGCACATCGTCACGACCGATTTCTTCCCGGTCGTTGATCATCCAACCGAAGGCCGCATCCGCAACATGCGACCTTCGGCGCGGTTTTCGGAAACGCCGGTTGAAACCAAACGGCTGGCGCCTCGCCTGAGCGAGCACAGCGCGGAAATCCTCAGCGAAGCGGGGTTCTCGGCGGACGAAATTGCCGCCTTGGTGCGCGAAGGCGTCACCAAGGCCGTGCCAAACACATAGGACGGACATATGGATTTCGCGCTATCGGCCAACCAGGAATCGATCCGCGATGCGGTCGGAAAAATCTGTTCGCGTTTCGACGATGCCTATTGGCTGAAAAAGGACAAGGAGGGCGGTTATCCCGCCCATTTCCACCGTGCGCTGGCGGATGCCGGCTGGCTCGGCATCTGCATCCCCGAGGAATATGGCGGCTCGGGGCTCGGTATTACCGACGCCGCGATCATGATGCGGACGATTTCGGAATCGGGCGCCGGCATGTCCGGCGCTTCCGCCGTGCATATGAACGTATTCGGGCTCAATCCCGTGGTCGTGTTCGGTACCAAGGAGCAATGCACGCGCATGCTGCCGCCGATCATCGACGGTCGCGACAAGTCATGTTTCGCCGTGACCGAACCCAACACCGGGCTGAACACCACGCAGCTGAAAACCCGCGCGGTGCGCAAGGGCGACAAATATGTCGTCAACGGCCAGAAGGTCTGGATTTCCACCGCGCAGGTCGCCAACAAGATCTTGCTGCTGGCGCGCACGACGCCGCTGGAGGAGGTGAAGAACCCGACCCACGGGTTGAGCCTGTTCTACACGGACTTCGACAAGAAGCGCGTCACCGTGCACGAGATTGAAAAGATGGGCCGCAAGCCCGTCGATTCCAACGAATTATTCTTCGAGAATTTCGAGATCCCGGTCGAGGATCGCCTGGGCGAAGAAGGCCGCGGATTCGAATATATCCTGCACGGCATGAACCCCGAGCGCATCCTGATCGCGGCGGAAGCGGTGGGGCTCGGCCAGATCGCGCTGTCGCGCGCCGCGGCCTATGCGAAGAACCGCATCGTGTTCAACCGCCCGATCGGCATGAACCAGGGCATTCAGCATCCGCTGGCGAAGAACTGGATGGAGCTGGAAGCTGCGTGGCTGATGGTGCTTTCGGCAGGCTGGCAATACGATCAGGGCATGCAGTGTGGACCGGCCGCCAATGCCGCCAAATATCTCGCGGCCGAAGCCGGCTTCCACGCCTGCGAGCAGGCGGTGATGACGCATGGCGGATTCGGTTACGCAAAGGAATATCATGTCGAGCGCTATTTGCGGGAATCCCTGATCCCGCGCATCGCGCCTATCAGCCCGCAGCTCATTCTCAGTTTTATCGCTGAGAAGGTGCTGGGCCTGCCCAAGTCGTATTGAGAATTAGACAATCATGAGCTTCATCACCGGCGTCGGATTGACGTCTTACGGTAAGCACGAAGGCTCTTCCTCGCTCGATCTCATGAGCAAGGCGGCCGAGCTTGCGATTGCCGATGCCGGGCTGAAGCGATCCGAGATCGACGGAATCCTCTGCGGTTATTCGACGGTCTCTCCGCACATCATGCTCGCCACCGTGTTCGCCGAGCATTTTGGCATCCAGCCATCCTATGCGCACGCCGTGCAGGTCGGCGGCGCGACAGGTCTCGCGATGACCATGCTGGCGCATCATCTGGTCGACGCCGGCGTCGCAAAGCATGTGCTTGTGGTCGGCGGCGAAAACCGTCTCACCGGGCAGAGCCGCGACGCCTCGATCCAGGCGCTGGCGCAAGTCGGTCATCTCGATTACGAGGTGACCTTGGGGCCGACGATTCCCGCCTATTACGGCCTCGTCGCGTCGCGCTACATGCACGAATATGGTGTGACCCAGGAAGACCTCGCCGAGTTCGCGGTGCTGATGCGCGCCCACGCCATGACCCACCCTGGCGCGCAGTTCCACGAGCCGATTACGGTGGCCGACGTGATGGCCTCAAAGCCGGTGGCGATGCCGCTGAAGCTCCTGGATTGCTGCCCGGTGTCCGACGGCGGCGCGGCGTTCGTGGTCAGCCGCGAGCTAACCGGTGCGGCCGGCATTCGCGTGCGCGGCGCTGCGCAGGCGCATACCCATCAGCACGTCACGGCCGCGCCGGCATTGAGCGAGCTCGGTGCCGAGATCGCGATCGCCAAGGCCAAGGCAGCGTCGGGTGTCGCGATATCGGATGTCCGTTACGCCGCCGTCTATGACAGCTTCACCATCACGCTCGCAATGCTGCTGGAAGACCTCGGTCTTGCCGGGCGCGGCGAGGCAGCGGCGCGGGTGCGGGCAGGGCATTTTGGCCGCGACGGCGCCATGCCGCTCAACACCCATGGCGGCCTCTTGAGCTACGGCCATTGCGGTGTCGGCGGCGCGATGGCGCATCTGGTCGAGACGCATTTGCAAATGACGGAGCGCGCTGGCCCCCGCCAGGTCCGCGACGCCTCGATCGCGCTGCTGCATGGCGATGGCGGCGTGCTGTCGTCGCATGTCAGCATGTTTCTGGAGCGGGTGCGATGACCGATAGAATCGCCGACTGGACCAAGGGTGCCGAGGCCATCGTCTATCAGTCCTGTGATGCTTGTGGAGCTGTGCAATATTTCCACCGCAGCTTCTGCGCCGCATGTGGTGCGCCTGATCCGGCACAGAAGCGCGCCAGTGGAACCGCGACGGTCTACGCGACGTCGCTCGTATGTCGCGCCGCGACACCGGAGACGCGCGCGCACGTTCCCTACAATATCGTGCTGGTCGATGCGGAGGAGGGCTTTCGCATGATGGCCCATGGTGCCAGTGATCTGGCAATCGGCGACATCGTCACCGCGAGCTATCAGCCGTTTGCGGGAAAGCTGGTCCCGTATTTCGAGAAAACGAAGTAAGCTTCAGGCAAAATGCTCACGCAACGAAGCAACCCAGATTACGCGGAACCTTGAAAAATCTGAGTGCTTCGACGCGTCAACATTCAGTGCCAGTAGAACACAACACTAGCGATGACGAGCATCGCCGTTACCGCTAGCGTTTGCGCAAGCGCTTCCGAGGCCGCCTTCCTGGTGGCTTCCTTCATGCCTAACTCCCTAGACTTGGGCATGAGTCATCCTTGCCCGTGAAGGCCTGATGAACTCAGTTTGGTTTACTCGGAACACCCCGCGACGAGTATTCGCTCTTTTGAGTCCCCACTCAGCGAATATCGACAGTGCTGAGAATCGACCAGCATTGAGGCGGCAATTTGGCTCGCGCGTAGCCGGTTTGTGCACGAGAGAGGGAGTTTTTTGGCGCGAGTCGAACGGCTTGGGCACGGGGCCCGAACCTGAGCCGCGGCGTTTCGACGGTTGATCAGCGTTCTGCTGCGGTGCATGATCTCCCTGTCAACAAATCAGAAAATCCCCAAACCCCAGGGTGATGAAATGGCCCGCGTCGAATACAGCGATCCCGCCAAACACAACGAACGTACCCGCGAATTGCTGGGCAAAAACCGCAATGCCAACATCTTTCGCATGATGGCGCATTCGCCGAGCCATCTCGAACAATACTGCCGACTCGGCGGTGCCATCAGGCACAAGGGCGAGCTGGACCCGATTCTGCGTGAGCTCGCCATCACCCGCACCGGAATCCTGTGCGAGTCGCCCTACGAAATCGTCGCCCACAAGCGGATCGGAAAGAACGTTGGCGTCACCGACGAGCAGAACGAGGCGCTGGAGCACTGGCAGGTGGCGACGTGCTTCAACGAAGTGCAGCGCGCCGCGCTCGCCTTCACCGACGAAATCGTCAAGCTCCACAAGCCGACTGACTCGACCTTCAACGCCATCGCCGCCAAGTTGACCCCGGCCGCATTGGTCGAACTGCAGCTTTCGGTCGGCTTCTACATCATGACGTCGAAATTTCTGGAGACGTTTGCCATCGACCTGCAACCGGTAACAGAAGTGGTGGGCTGAGAAGTCGTGGGCTGATCTGCGGCCGTTCTCAGCTCAAAGGCCCGTATCGTCGCAGCGCCTCCAGCGTCAATCCCTTGCCGACCGCGCCGAAGATGTCACCTTCGACGACCCGGGCCGACGGCAGGGCCTTGGTGATCGCCTTGTGGACGTGAGCGAGTTTCACCGAGCCGCCGGTCAGGAACACGGCGTCGATATCATCGGCGGCTAATCCCGCCTGAACAAGGCAGTTGTTGATTCGAGCCGCGATGCGATCGGCGAGCTGCTTTGTGTGGCTGACGAGATCGGGGCGGCTGATATCAGCGCCAAGACCAGGGGTAACCCACTCCAGCGGGATGCCAGCCTGGCGCTTCTCGGACAGGGCGATCTTCGCGTCTTCGACTTCCATCGCCAGCGTATGGCCGCGCTGTTCGTGCACCACGCGGATCAGCCGGTCGAGGAGTTCCGGCTCGCTGGCCTCCTGCCGCACCTGCCGGATATCGGCCATCACGCGTGGCTCATACATGCGGTTGATGCTCGACCAGGTCGCGAGGTCGTGGAAATAGCTCGACGGCACGTCAAGCCCGGGACGCTTCATGGCGCTGCGGAAGCCGAACAACGGCATGACCACGCCGAGGCTGAGCTGCCGGTCGAAATCGGTACCGCCGATGCGCACGCCGTCATTGGCGAGAATATCGGCCGCGCGATCCGCCTTGCCGTGGCGCTCGGGCCCCAGACGCACGATCGAAAAGTCCGACGTGCCGCCGCCGATATCGGCGATCAATGCGACTTCCTCGGATGTGATCTGTCGCTCATAGTCCAGAGCCGCGGCGATCGGTTCGAATTGAAACGTGACCTCGTCAAAGCCGATCCCCCGCGCAATTATCCGCAGCGTTTCCTCCGCCTTGCGATCGGCGTCCGGCGCATTGTCGACGAAGTGAACCGGCCGGCCGTGGACAACATTGCGCAGTTCATGGCCGGTGGCCTGTTCCGCGCGGCGTTTGACCGCACCGAGGTAATAGGCGATCACGTCGCGAAAGCTGACCCGTGCGCGTCCGAGCCGGGTGGTTTCGTCGATCAGCGAGGTTCCAAGCACCGACTTGAGACTGCGCATCAGCCGGCCGGGTGCGCCTTCAACATAGGCTTCCACAGCCCTGCGGCCGATCAGAACGCCCCCGTCCACCTCATAGAACATCGCGCTGGGTATAGTGGTCTGGGCCGCCTCCAGCGCCACCAGAACCGGCGCCCGGCCTTCGATGGTGCCAAGCGTCGTGTTCGACGTTCCGAAATCAAGGCCACAGATGGACATGGGTGCTCCTGGAGGGAGCGTCCGTTTACACATTACAACGCCATCGATCCACCTTTATCTTGTGTCATCGCAACCGGTTGTTCGCACATATTGAATTGTTCGATTAAGGCCATCCACAGATCAATTTGTTTCCCGCGATGCCTTGATGAAATAATCTGCGATGGTCCATAAGCGGCCTCCGGCGGCGGGGGCGATTCACCTGCCGCCCTGGTTTCGGGAAAGATTTGGCCGTGGCAAATATCAATCGACAGATCGCGGAAGAACTCGGCGTTCGCGAGCAGCAGATCTCGGCGACAGTCGAATTGCTCGATGGCGGCGCCACCGTGCCGTTCGTGGCGCGCTATCGCAAGGAAGTCACCGGTGGGCTTGACGACGCGCAACTGCGCACACTGGAAGAGCGGCTGACTTACTTGCGCGAACTCGAGGAGCGCAGGACTGCCATCCTCAACTCGGTCCGCGAGCAGGGCAAGCTCGACGCCGCGCTGGAAGCCGCCATCATGGCGGCCGACAGCAAGGGGCGTCTGGAAGACATCTACCTGCCGTTCAAGCCGAAGCGCCGCACCAAGGCCGAGATCGCCAAGGAAGCCGGGCTCGAGCCTTTGTCCGAACTGTTGCTGACGCAGCCGCAGAACGATCCGCAGGCCGTGGCCGCGACCTTCGTCGATGCCGAGAAGCAGGTGGCGGACGTCGCCGCGGCGCTCGAAGGCGCGCGTGCGATCCTGGTAGAGCGCTTTGCCGAGGATGCCGATCTGATCGGGCGCTTGCGCGAAGAAATGTGGTCGAACGGGGTGATGACATCCACCGTGCGCAAGGGCAAGAAGACCGAAGGCGAGAAGTTCAAGGACTATTTCGACTACAACGGAGCCCTTCACAAGCTACCGTCGCACCGCATTCTCGCGCTGTTTCGGGGCGAGAAGGAAGAAATCCTCGAGCTGCAGATGATGCCCGAGGCGAATGTTCCGACGGCCGGCGTTCCCAGCACGTATGAACTGAAAATCATGCAGCGCTTTGCGATTACCGATCAGGGCCGCCCGGGCGACCGCTGGCTGATCGAGACCGCGCGCTGGGCCTGGCGCACCAAGATCCAGGTGCATCTCAACATCGACCTGCGGATGCGGCTGTGGACAGCGGCGGAGACCGAGGGCGTGCGCGTGTTCGCCTCGAATTTGCGCGATCTGCTGCTGGCGGCGCCGGCCGGCGCGCGCGTGACCATGGGGCTCGATCCCGGCTATCGCTCCGGCGTCAAGGTCGCCGTCGTCGACGCCACCGGCAAGGTGGTGGCGACCACCGCGGTCTATCCGCACGAGCCCCAAAGGCAATGGGATGCGGCGCTGGCGACGCTGGGCAAGCTCGCGGTCGCGCACCGCGTCGACCTGATTGCGATCGGCAACGGCACCGCCTCCCGCGAGACCGACAAGCTGGCGACCGAACTGGTCAAGCTGCTGCCGGACCTGAAAATGTCGAAGATCGTGGTGTCCGAAGCGGGCGCGTCGGTCTACTCCGCCTCGGCCTTTGCGTCCGAGGAATTGCCGGAACTCGACGTCACTTTGCGAGGCGCGGTGTCGATCGCGCGGCGCCTGCAGGATCCGCTGGCCGAGCTCGTCAAGATCGATCCGAAGGCGATCGGTGTCGGGCAGTATCAGCATGACCTCGGCGAAACAAAATTGGCGCGCTCGCTCGATGCCGTGGTCGAAGACTGCGTCAACGCCGTCGGCGTCGATGCCAACACGGCTTCCGCGCCGCTGCTGGCGCGGGTGTCGGGCATCGGCGCAGGGCTCGCGCAAAGCATCGTGCAGCATCGCGACGCCAACGGGCCGTTCAAATCGCGAAAGGCGCTGAAGGAAGTGCCGCGGCTGGGACCGAAAGCGTTCGAGCAATGCGCAGGATTCCTGCGCATCAACGGCGGTGAAGACCCGCTCGATTCGTCCGGTGTGCATCCGGAATCCTATCCTGTGGTGCGGCGAATACTCACCGCAGCCAAGAGCGACATCAAGGCGCTGATCGGCAATGCCGAGATCGTGCGCCAGTTGAAGCCGCAGGCCTTTGTTGACGAAACGTTTGGTCTGCCCACGGTGACCGACATCCTGCGTGAGCTGGAAAAGCCCGGCCGCGACCCGCGTCCGGCATTCAAGGCCGCCGTCTTCAAGGAGGGGGTCGAAGAGATCAAGGACCTCAAGCGCGGCATGATCTTGGAAGGCACGGTGACGAACGTCGCGGCCTTCGGCGCCTTCGTCGATATCGGCGTGCACCAGGACGGCCTGGTGCACATCTCGGCGATGTCGAAAACCTTCATCAAGGACCCGCGCGAGGTGGTGAAGCCGGGCGACATCGTCAAGGTCAAGGTGCTGGAGGTCGAAGTCGCCCGCAAGCGCATCGCGCTGACGCTGCGCCTCGATGACGAAGTCGGCGAGAAGGGCCCAAAGCTGTCAGAAAGCAAGATGCGCGAATATTCCAAGGCGTCGATGACGTCATCCGCGCCGCGCAAGGCGCAGGAGCAGGGCGGCGCACTGGCCGAAGCCCTGCGGCGTGCAGCTGAAAAGAACGGACGGGGCAAGGCGGGATAGGGATCCTTCGAGACGCCGCTGCGCGGCTCTTCGTAGGGTGGGCAAAGGAGCGAAGCGACGTGCCCACCATCTCTCACCGAGCGCGGTGCGAAATGGTGGGCACGCTGCGCTTTGCCCACCCTACGAATCGAACCATGTGGCCCGAGATCAGCCCGACGTCAACACATTCAGCTTGGCATTCGCCAGGATCAGGCGATCGGCCAGCAATTGCGCAAGGTTGCGCATGATCCGCTCGCCGGCGCGCGGATGCTGTTTTCGGAATCGCTCGAAATCGCGCAGCGGGATTTCGTAGGCGGTCGCGGCCATGTCGGCCAGCACATCTGCCGAGCGGCGCGGCTCCAATAGCGCCATTTCGCCGAACGGCATTCCCGCCGTCAGCGTCGCCAGGCGGATGCCGTCGGGCAGGGTGACATGCACCACGCCGCTCCTGAGAAAGAATACCGAGGTCGCGGGATCGCCGGCGGTGATGATCTTTTCGCTCGCTTGATAGGTCCGGATCGAAGCGAGCGAGACGAGATCGGTCAGTTCCTCGTCCGTCAGCCCCGCCAGCAGCGCCTGTTCGGAGAGTTCGGTCGCCTCGAAGAAATCGATCGCGCCGCCGTAACGATAGACCACCTGATCTTCCGCCCATTCGATCGCGGCATCGAGCAGGTAGTAGTTGCGGATGTTGGTCAGGCCTTCCGTCCATTCCGCGATCATTTTCCAGTCCGGCGACGACCGCCTGATGCCGGACAGGATTACGGTGACGTGGTAACCTGCGAGTTCGCGGAATTCCTCGGCGAGCAGGCGGGCGCCGGCGCGGGTCATGGCCGTGACGCGGCGCAGGTCGAAGATGACGAGCTGCGGCCGCGGCTTGGCCGCAAGCTGGCGCGAGACGTAATCGACGTTGGAGAACGACAGCGTGCCCACCAGTTCGATGACGCGAACGTCCTGGTGGCGCGCGGCCAGGATATTCTGTTCCTGCGCGCGCCTCACGCGTCGCGACGGGCTGTTGCCGATGTCGTAATCGGCAATGATGCTGTTGCGGGCGTCGTCGCTGCGGTTGAGCATATGCAGGTCGTAATGCGATGACAGCGCCTCACAGACCTTGATGCCGCGCACGCTGTTGCCGTGCTTGTCGAGTTTCGGCGAATAGCTGCCGAGCCCGAGCCGCGCCGGTAGCGCCGCAAGGATGCCGCCGCCGACACCGCTCTTGGCGGGGATGCCGATCCGGTAGATCCATTCCCCGGCGTAATCGTACATGCCGGAGCTCGTCATGACGGAGAGCGTCCGCGAGATGGCATAAGCGCTCAGCACCTGTTCGCCGGTCACGGGATTGATGCCGCGGTTGGCGAGGGTGGCCGCCATGACAGCGATATCGCGCGCCGTCACCAGGATGGCGCATTGCCGGAAATAGACCTCCAGCACGGCAGCCACATTGTCCCGGATCACGGCATTGGTGCGCAAGAGATAGCCGATCGCACGGTTGCGGTCGCCGGTGGTGCTTTCGGAGGCATAAACAGCATCATCGACGTCGAGGTCGCGCCCGGCAAACCGCCCCAGTGCCTGGCGGATATATTCGAACGCGGCGTCGCCTTTGGCCTCATGGATCAGGCCGGAGCAGGCGATCGCGCCGGCATTGACCATGGGATTGAAGGGATGGTTTTCAGCGTTGAGGCGGATCGAGTTGAAGGGATCGCCCGACGGCTCGACACCAATGACGCTTTCGACCCGTACCGCACCCAGCGTGTCCAGCGCCAGCGCGAACACGAACGGTTTCGACATCGACTGAATCGTGAAAGGGACTTGTGTGTCGCCGACCTCGTAGACATGGCCGTCGAGGGTGGCGAGGCTGATGCCAAAATGGGCAGGATCGGCCTTGCCGAGTTCGGGGATGTAATCGGCAACCGCGCCGCTGGTCTCGGGCGCGAAATCCGCGTGGCAGGCGTTCAGGAACCGCAGCAAGGGCGGTTTCGAACTGGTCCAGGCAGCGGGGCCGGCCATGAGCGGAGGAGGCGATTGTTTCATCGCCTCCTCTTGTGCAACGCAATCAGGGTGTGCGCAACCGGTTCGGCGCCAGCGTCTGGCGCCGTATCAGGACGAGTGCGACCAGCACGGTCGGGATCAGGATCGCCAATCCTAGAGAGGTGACCTGCCATTGTGAGAGCGGCATGATGCCGCCGCCGGGTGTTGCGATCACGAAGCCGCCGATCACGAGCAATATGCGCAGCGGCCATTCCAGCGTGCCTGCGCCCCTGAGGTCGCCGACAAACACCTGGTAGCCCTGGATGCCGCCGCAGATGAACAACGTGCCGAAGCCCGCCAGCGCCATCAGCCCGAGTCCTTCGAGATACGGGCTTGGTCCCTGCAGCACCAGCGCCGGGTTCAGCACGAAGAAGAAAGGGATGAAATAGATGATGCTGCCGACCCACATCGATTCCCATCCCGTCTTCATCGCCGGCGAGCCGGCGATGCCGGCCGCGGCAAAGGAGGCGATGGCGACCGGCGGCGTGATCGAGGACAGCATGCCCCAGTAAAAGATGAACATGTGCACAGCCATGCGGTTGAGCCCGAGCTTCTCCAGCGCGGGCGCCACCAGGATGGCGAGGAAGATGTAACAGGCCGTCGTGGTCAGCCCGAGCCCGAGGACGAGGCTGGTGAAGGCGCACATCACCAGCAGCAGCAACGCATTGTCGCCGGCGATCCGCAACAGATCGTTGGCGAGGCTGGAGACGACGCCGGTCATCGAGAACGCGCCGATCAGCAGGCCGCAACCAGCCAGGATGCCGACCAGCTCGACAAAGGTGCGTCCGTTGACCTCGAGGAACTTGTTGATGGTCGAGAGCGTCCAGCGCGTGTCCTTTGAGAAAAGCTGGTTCAAGACCAGAAGCAGCGCGGTCGCGTAGAACGGCGCGTGGCTCTCGCGCTTGAAATACAAGAGCATCACGATCAGGAGCGCGATGACGAAGACATAATACCAGCCGTCCTTGATCGTATCCCAGACCTTGGGCAGTTCGGCACGCGGAATGCCCTTCAGGTTGTGACGCGCCGCATAGGAGTCCACCTGCATGAACAGTCCGGCGTAATAGAGCACCGCCGGAATGATCGCGGCGAGCGCGACGTCGGCGTAGCTGACGTTGAGGAATTGCGCGATCACGAACGCGGTCGCACCCATTACCGGCGGCGCCAGCACCGCGCCGGTCGACGCGCAGGCCTCGATCGCGGCAGAATAAGACGCGCGGAAGCCACTCTTCTTCATGACCGGAATGGTCATGGTGCCGGCGGTCAGCACGTTGGAGATGATCGAACCCGACATCATGCCGAGCAGCCCGGAGGCGAAGATACAGACTTTTGCCGCGCCGCCGCGAAAGGTGCCGCATAGCGAGAATGACAGGTTGATAAAAAACTTTCCGGCGCCCGTCATCATCAGCGCGGTGCCGAATACCAGGAAGCCGATCACGGTGTCGGCAAAGGCCTGGATCGGAATGCCGAGCAGGCTTTCGCCCGACAGCACGTGATAGGAGGTCGCCTGTTCGAGCGTCGATTGCGTGCCGCGGAACGGTCCCAACCACTTCGCATCGGCGAACAGGGGATAAACCGTAAACGGCAGCACGCTCAGCAACAGGCTCCAGCCGCCGGTGCGCCGCAACGCCTCCATCAGCACCACCCACATGATGACGCCGGCGACGATGACGTCCATCGGCGCGCCACCGAATTCCCAGCCGGCTTCCGCCGCCTTGCGGACGCTGCGCATCAGGAGGATGGCGCAGGCGAAAGTGGCGACAAAAAGCAGGATGTCATACCAGGGAATTCGATCGAGCGGCGCGCTCCCGGTTCCCGGAAAAATCAGGAACGTGAACGGCAGCATCAGCGCGATCAGCAGATAGAAATACTCGGTGTTGAGCTGCGTGTAGCCGAGGAAGAAGCGCAGTGAGAACTGCTGGTTGATGCACAGCAGGATGGTTACCGCGGTGGCAACAACCAGCGCCCAGCGCCAGGCCCCACGCAATGTTCGCACCCGCGTGACTTCGGCTTCCTGCATGTTGGCATGCGGGTCGTCGAACTCAATTCGTTTTGCAGGCGCGACTACGCTATCGCTCGACATCATTTCCCCCGAGACGGTGTTGGCCTTCGACTTGAGCGAATAGCGGCGGTGCTATTCAAAGCCGTTCGGCATATTCGCCTTTGCCAGCGCTGCAGCGCGCGCCTTCATCCAGCCGTCAAGAAACGCCTTGTCATCCGATGACGGACTGGCCTTGCCATAATCTGTCCATGCGGCGGCCAGCACTTGCTGGCGCTTCAGCAGTTCCTTGTTGTGGGCTTCCTGTGCGTCGGTCCACTGACCGGCCTCCTTCAGCGCCCTCGCGGCGCCCGGATGCACCGGGACCACCCAGTTCTTGGTCTGGCGGTCGGCCGCAAGACCGGCGGCGCCCGGCGCGGAATCCTTATAGGCGTCGTAGCCCGCGATCATCGCCTTGGTGATGGAATAGACTTCGTCGGCGGGCAGCGATCCGTAGGCCATGAAGATCGGGTAGGGGTAGTTGCCGAGCTCGATCGGCTTGTCCTTTGTGATGCCGGCGCCGCAGGTCGCGACGTGCGGGAAGAAGAACGAGCCGACCTTTTTCACGCGCTCCCAGCCCGCCTTGTCGCTGTGGGGCAAAGGCGGCCAGATGATGCCGCGCGGCGACGTTTCTAGTTCCTTCGCCGGGCCGGTGATGGTGGTGGCGAAGGCGGCATCGACGTCGTTGTTGATCATGCCCTTCCACATCGCGCCATAGCTCGAGAACTCGACGACCTTGACGTCGCTTTGCTTGAGGTCGCCGAATGCCAGGATCGCGAGCGCGTTCTGGTTCAGCGCCGGCGAACCGACCACGAAGCCGACGCGCTTGCCCTTGAGCTGCTTGATCTCGGTCACGCCGGTGTCCTTGGCGACGCCGAGCGTGCCGGCGTTGCAGTCGACCGAGGAAAGCACGAGTTGCAGGGGTTGCGGACCCCATTCCTTGGTACCGAATTCGAACACGCCTTCCTGGGCGAAATAGGTGCCGGAGCCCATCGCGGACATGGCCGCGCGCTTGGCGCGCAGCGGCGCCAGTCGCGCCACGTCATTGCCGGCGGGCAGCACGCGGACATCGGTGCCGTATTTGTCCTTCATCATCTTGCCGACGCCGACGGCGATGTTGAAGCCCGCCGTTCCGGTGTCATAGGCGGTGACGACCATGGTCGGCGGCAGCTTGACGTCTTGTGACCAGGCCGGCGAGGCCAGCAGCGAGATGCCTGCAAGGGCAATTGGCGCGAGCGCCTGCAACCGATGAATCATAATTTTCCCCTCAGATAGTTTTCGCTTTTTGCGAAAGTTCACTCGTTAGCGTTGATCATGTCATCGGCTGCTGGCGATGGCAACGTTAGGTGCGCAGACTTCAACAGCCGGGCTGGACAGATTGTCGCGGAATGCATTCGAAGAATGCTTATGCCGTGATCTTGTTAAGCTTCGATGATTGCGACGACCTGTCCTTCAGCGATGACGTCATCGAGCTTGACCAGGATAGCCTTGATTTTTCCTGCCGCCGTCGACGTCACCGGAATTTCCATCTTCATGGCTTCGACGAAAGCAATCTCGTCGCCGTCGCCGACATCGCCGCCGGTTGTGACGGGAAGCGCGCACACGCGACCGGCGACTTCGGTGACGATCTTGATGTCTGGCATTTCCGTTCTCCGGGAACCGTCTGACGGACTGGTGTCCTCGCGAACGGCTTTTTGTTGTGGCCGCAGATTGCCTGAGGTAGTTTGTTCTGCAAGTGGAATTTTATTCCGCAGGGCGGAATGGAGCCATAAAAAATGGGAAGACGCTCGGAACGGCTTAGCAAGCAGGGAATGCTCGCCAGCGATCTCGCAGGCGAGGGTGACGTGATCCAGGTGGTGTCGCGGGCGTTCGACGTCCTGCGCTGCTTCGAGGGTCATGAAGCCAGATTAGGCAATCTGGAAATTTCCAGCCGCTGTGGTCTGCCGCGGTCGACGGTATCGCGGCTCACGCACACGCTGACGCGGATGGGCCAGCTCGTCTATCTGCCGCGCGACCAGAAATACCGGATCGGTCCAAGCGCGGTGGCGATGAGCACCTCGATGATGAAGGGGTTGCAGCTTCGCAATCTTATCCGGCTGCGGCTGCAGGACGTCGCCGATCAATTGCCGGGTACCGTCGGCTTCGTGATTCCCGATCGGTATCATCTGGTCTATCTCGAATTCGCGCGTGCCGCGAACGCGCTCGGCCTGCACGAAGGCACCGGCAGCCGCATCTCGATGACGAGCACCGCGGCCGGCTTTGCCTACACCGCAGCGCTCGATATAGATGTCGGCGATGCCTTGATCGCCGAAATGGAGCGCGAGATCCCGGGAAACTCGGGATTGTTGAAGTCGCGCATCGAGGACAACCGCCGCCATTTGCGCGAACACGGCTACGTCGTGGGCTGTGGCACCTGGAGCCCGCATATCAACGGTTGCGCGGTGCCGGTGTGGTCGCCGCAATATCAAACCTTCGTCGTCGTGACGATCGGGCTTCTCGCCGCGATGTTTGATGAGAAGCGGCTGCATAGGGAAGTGGCGCCGCAGATGCTCGAACTCGGCGTTGCGATCGGCGGCCTGCTCGAAGGCGCCGAGGGCGATATCTTCGCAAACCGCATGGAAAGAAAGCCGCTTCCGGTGCCGGGCCATAACAACAATAAAATCATCAAAACGGAGGATACGAATGAACTGGAAGCCGGAGCTCGACGACCTCGCTCGGCGCGAAGCGTTCGCGCGCGAGATGGGAGGCGTTGACAAGGTCAAGCGCCAGCATGACCAGGGCCGGCTCACGGTTCGTGAGCGCATCGACAGACTGATCGACAAGAATTCCTTCCACGAGATCGGCGCCATTTCCGGCATCGCCGAATATGACGAAAACAGCGAACTCAAGCACCTGACGCCGGCGAACTGCGTGTTCGGCCGCGGCAAGGTCGACGGCCGCACCGTGGTCGTGGTTGGCGACGATTTCACCGTGCGCGGCGGCTCGGCCGACGCCTCGATCTCGGCCAAGCCGCTGATGGCCGAGGAAATGGCGCATGATTTCCGTCTGCCGATCATTCGTGTGATCGAAGGTTCGGGCGGTGGCGGCTCGGTGAAGACGATTGAAACGCGCGGGGCTGCCAATCTGCCCGGCGGCGTCGGCGGCACGCGCTGGTACTGGTTCACGACCGCGAACATGGCGCGCGTGCCCGTGGTCGCCCTCGGGCTCGGTTCGGTCGCGGGCCTCGGCGCGGCGCGGCTTGCCGCCAGCCATTATTCGGTCATGACCCGGAATTCCGCGATGTTCGTCGCCGGCCCGCCGGTCGTAAAACGCCTTGGCCAGGACCTGACGAAAGCGGAACTTGGCGGTGCCGAGATCCAGACCCGCGCCGGCGGTGTCGATGACGCCGTAGACACCGAGGAGGAGGCGTTCGAACGCGCCAGGCGTTTTCTGTCCTATCTGCCATCATCGGTGTACGACCTGCCGCCGACCACGCCCTGCACGGACGATCCGGAGCGCGCGGAGGAAGCGCTGCTGAAGGCGGTGCCGCGCAATCGCCGTCAGGTCTACAAGATGCGCCCGATCATCGACGCCGTGGTCGACGAGGGGTCCTTCTTCGAGGTCAACGCCAATTTCGGCCGCCCGATCATCACCGGGCTTGCCCGGCTCGAGGGGTGCGCGGTGCTGCTGCTCGCCAGCGATCCCTTCCACTATGGTGGGTCATGGACGGCGGAGGCGTGCCAGAAGGTGGTGCGCTGGGTCGATTTCGCCGAAACCTTCCATCTGCCGGTCGTTTACCTGATGGATTGCCCCGGCTTCATGATCGGACTCGAGGCCGAGAAGTCGGCGACCATTCGCCACGGGGTGCGTGCGATGGCTGCGGTCAACCAGTCGACCGTGCCCTGGTGCACCATCATCGTGCGTAACGCGTTCGGCGTGGCGGGCGTCGTGCACCAGCCGGCCAACCGCTATTCGATGCGCTATGCCTGGCCGTCGGCCTATTGGGGTTCGCTGCCGCTGGAAGGCGGCATCGAGGCGGCCTACCGCGCCGACATCGATGCTTCAGATGATCCGCCCGCGAAGCTGAAGGAGATCGAGGAGCGTCTCAACAAGCTCCGCTCGCCGTTCCGCTCCGCCGAGAAATTCTGGGTCGAGGAAGTGATCGATCCCCGCAAGACGCGCTCGCTGTTGTGCGAATTCGCGCGATTGGCCGAGCCGATACGGAATGTGGGTCCGCCGACAAACATGGCGACGCGGCCGTAAGATTGTAGGGTGGGCAAAGCGAAGCGTGCCCACCATTCAGCATCATGATCGCGGACAGATGGTGGGCACGGCGCAAGTGCGCCTTTGCCCACCCTACAAGTGCTCACGCCGCCGCTACCGGCTTCGGCCGCGAGATCGCCAGCACAATAAGCGCGGCGACGATACAGAGCGCGCCGGCGACGAAGAAGGCGGGCAGGTAGCTCTGCAGCATCGTCCGCGACAGGCCTGCACCGAACGCTGCAACACCCGCACCTAACTGATGGCCCGCAAAAATCCAGCCGAACACAAGGTTGGCTCGCTCGGCGCCAAACCGCTGTGCGGTGAGCCGCACGGTCGGCGGCACGGTTGCGATCCAGTCGAGCCCGTAGAACATCGCAAACAGCGACAGGCCGTAGAGCGTGAAATCGGAGAAGGGCAGGAACAACAGCGACAGGCCTCGCAGCCCGTAATACCAGAACAACAGCTTCCGATTGTCGTAGCGATCCGACAGCCATCCCGACGCAATGGTGCCGACAAAATCGAAAATGCCCATCGCCGCGAGAAGGCTTGCCGCCTGCACCTGCGGAATGCCGAAATCGAGGCACATCGGAATCAGGTGGACCTGAACCAGACCGTTGGTGCTGGCGCCGCAGATGAAGAAGGTGGCGAACAGGATCCAGAACACACCCGACTTCGAGGCATCGCGGAGGGTGCCGAGCGCCGCCGCCATGATCGGCGTGTTGTTCGGCGGTGGCGTCGGCAGCGGCTCGGTGCCTTCGTCGCCGAACGGCCGCAGGCCGACGTCGCTCGGCCGGTCACGCATGACCATCAGCACGGCGAAGGCGGCCACGCCCAGCATCACGCAGACCAGCGCCAGCGCGATCCGCCAGCCGTAGGTATCGGTGAGGATTGCCAATAGCGGCAGGAAGGCAAGCTGCCCGGTCGCAACGCTCGCGGTGAGGATGCCGACCACGAGCCCGCGCCGCGCCGCAAACCAGCGCGCGGCAATCGTCGCTCCCAGTACCAGCGCCGTCATTCCGGTGCCGAGTCCGATCACCACGCCCCACAGCAGCATCAGCTGCCACACCTGTGTCATCGCCAGCGACGCGACGAGCCCTGATACGACGATCAGCAGCGCCAACAGCGTCACATTGCGCAAGCCGTAGCGGTTCATCAGCGCTGCGGCGAAGGGTGCCATCAGCCCGAACAGGATGAAGCGGATCGACAGCGCCGAGGAAATCTCGGCCGTGGTCCAGCCGAATTCTTTCTGCAGGGGGACGATGAAAACGCCGGGGGCGCCGACCGTGCCAGCCGAGATCAGGGCGGTGAGAAAAGTCACCGCGACCATCGCCCAGCCGTAATGGATGTTGCGGCGGGCGAGGGCGGCTGACAGCCAGTTCGAGATCATTGATCCTCAGAGGATTTCAGGGGGAAGGTCTGTCTGGTTTGCAGTGTGCATTCTGACGTGACGGCACTCTGACTTAAATGTCGCACTTCCCTCATTTCAGGACACGAAACTACTGCCGGTTGATCCGCGTGCGGGGCCAACTTCGATATTGAATTATACTTATAATATTATGCGTTGCGGAAAATCGCAACGGATCATCCCATGAAAAATCTGCCCCATTCGCATGAGAGAAATTGATCGATCCGCGAGGGCAAGCCGTCGCGCGAGGCATCGCTATTCCAGGCCCTCGAGCGCTGTCTGAATAGCCTTCCTGAAGGCCACGATGTCGCCGAGTTCATGGCCGAGTACCAACGCCAGCCGCGTCAAGAACAGGGCTTCACGCTCCGCTCCGGCTGAATCGATCGCCATCGCCAGCGTCTCATAGGCAGACTCGAACTCTTCGAAGGGCATCACGCTCATGGCGTCTCGCCTCCCAGGCAAATTTCGGCGGTTTTCAGGATCTCGGAGGGGATGGCAGCTTTCCATCGCCCGGCAATGTGAAGGTCGGGTCGCAGCAGATAGATCGTGCCGGGCTCGGCGGCGAATATCCGGGCGATTTCGCCGTCCTGGTCCGCAATGGTCTTTGCGCCGGATATGGAATTCTCTGAGCCAATCACAATTGCAACAAACCGCTTGTCGACCTGGCCGAGATGTTCGAGCAATGCCGCCTGTTCGGCGGTGGGCTGCGCCCCGCAGAACAGTATCGCCGTCACGCCGGTGCCGGCCTGATCGAGCAGGTGAATTGCATCGATGAGCTTTGCGTTCGGCGCGACGCTGCCGCACACCGGCCCGCCGGCAAATCCGGCATCGCGTCCGGCATAGGGTGTCAGCACGCTGTCTGAATAGGTGTAGGGCTGCATCTGGCGCGGATTGGCGAGGCCTCGCGGAAAGTCGTGCTTCAAGCTGAGCGACAGCGCGGCCTCGCGCGCCAGTCGCCAGCCGCGCGTCGGCGGCGTCATGAAGCGCGTGCTCTTGGTGGCATTGGCGAACACGTCGAGCGTGGCGCCGCGCCGTTCCGGCGAATAGCTGTCGAGCAGCCGGTCGTCCGCCTCGCCGTGGAGGACGAGCGCCAGCTTCCAGCCGATGTTTTCGGCATCCGCCAGGCCGTTGTTCAGTCCGCGCACGCCGAAAATCGGTACGATGTGCGCGGCATCGCCGATGAAGAACACGCGGTCGTGCCGGTAATCGTCGAGGCAGAGGGTGTTGGCGGAGTAAACGCTCCACCATTCCAGTTCCCACGGTTTGGTGTGGCCGATATCGGCGAGGATCGCGCTGACGCGTGCGCGGATGTTTTCCTCCTTGAGGGCTTCTTCCTCGCTCTCGCCTTCGCGAAGCTGATAGTCGACGCGCCAGATATCGTCCGGTTGCTTGTGGATCAGCACAGTGCCGCCGGGGTTGCCGCTTGGCTCAAAGAACGCCCGCCGCTCGGTCGGGAAGTCATGATCCATGCGGATGTCCGCGATCACATAGCGGCCTTCGTAATTGTCACCTTTTAAGCGGAGTCCGAGCATCGACCGGATCGGCGAGCGCGCGCCGTCGGCCGCCAGCAGATAGAGAGCGTCGAGATAGTAGTTTCCTTCCGGCGACGAAATACGGGCAGAAACCCCGTCCACGTGGCGCTCGATGGCCGAAAGCTCGCTCTGCCAGCGCATGTCGATGAGGTCGCTGGCCGCGACCGCATCGTGCAGGAATTTTTCGATGTACTGCTGCTGCAGATTGTACATCGGCAGGTATTTTTCACCCGGCGGTTGCGGCATCTCCAGCCGGAAAATCTGCTCGCCGCGATAGTAGCTGCGGCCGAACCGCCAGCCGAGCGCCTTTTCGATAAACGGCGCGACTGCGCCGATCCGTTCCAGAATATGCATGCTCGGTCGGGCGATGCAGATCGCGCGGCTGCCGTCATTAAATGTGTCCTTGCGATCGATCAGCACGCTCTTGATGCCGTAGCGCGCCAGCACCAGCGCCGCGGTCATGCCGATCGGGCCGGCACCCGCGATCATTACCGGGTGTCGTGTCGTGGCACCGTCAAGCTCGGGCACGCGCCGCGCAGCAAAGCGGGGATAGTCGAAGTAGAGCGACTCCAGCGCTCCCTTGCCGGCAGGTCTCATGCCTTCCTCCGTCTATTTCTTGCGGTCGAGAAATCCCTGCATCAGCCGCTGCGGCTCGCCGGTCAGGAAGGACTTTCCGAATACGCCGACGCTTAAGTTGACCGACTCCGTCAGCGGCAGTTCCTCCCATTGCCGCATCAATGCCTTCTGCGCGCGCAGCGCTTCGGGACCGCATTCGAGTAGCGCCTTCACCGTATGCTCGACCGCGGCATCGAGCCCGCCTTCCTTCGCGACCATGTCGACCAGACCCCAGGCGAGCGCAGTGGGCGCGTCGATATTCTCCGCCGTCATGACCAGCCAGCGGGCGCGGCCCCAACCGATCAGCCGCGGCAGCAGGGCGGCGTGGATCACCGAGGGGATGCCGACGCGCACTTCCGGCATGCCGAATTTGGCGTCGTGGGCGGCAATCCGGAAATCGCAGGCGGCAGCAACTTCCAGCCCGCCGCCGAGGCACCAGCCTGGAAGTCGCGCGATCACGGGTGCAGGAAAGTTGCGCACGGCCTCGCACAGGTCGCGCAGCCGCGTGATGAACGCTTCCGCGGATTTCTGGTCGAGCCGCGCCATCTCCTTGATGTCGGCGCCGCCGATCATGCTCTTCTCGCTCTGGCCGGCGAGGATCACCGCGCGGATGTCCTTGTCGCCGGCAAGTTTCTCAAACCCTTCGCGAACCCCGTCGGTGACGGCGGAGGAGAGGATGTTGAGGGTGCCTGCGTTGCAGATCGACAGGCGAACGACGCCTCTGCCGTCGCGGTCGATGCCGCAATGGGGAGTGAGCATTTCCATTTGTTTTTCCCGGACTAGTTCTGGCGGTTGACGTCACTTCCAAGACATTGCGCCGGCTTGTCAAGGGCGGGCGAGGGGCGTTGCGCCACGCCGCGCGTTGATATAGAATTACGATCATCATTCAAAGGAGTCGCCATGACGACGACCGAGACCGTCGATCTGTTTTCCTTCGATACGCGGAGGCACCGGGTGGTGGAATGGCAGGCGCCGGGGCCTGTGGCAAAGGCGGCCTTCGGGATGTCCGGGCTGGAGACGATGTGCGCGATCCGCGACGGCATCCTGCCACCGCCGCCGATGGCGCGATTGATCGGTTTTGAGATGCACATCGCCGAGCCCGGCCGGATCGTGATGGAACTGGATCCGGATGAGAGCCTGGAGAACACTATCGGGCTGCTGCATGGCGCGACCGCCGCGGCGCTGCTGGATACCGCCATGGGTTGCGCCATTGCCACCATGCAGCCGGCGGGGCAGACCTCGGTCACGCTGGACCTCAAGCTGACCTATCTGCGGCCGTTGTCGGTGCAATCGGGCACGATCTCGGCGGAAGGCAAAGTGGTAAAACTCGGCCGCCAGACCAGCTATACCGAAGGCTTCGTTCGCGATGGCGCGGGCAATCTTGCAGTGCACGCGACCGCCACATTCACGATGATCGGCGTTGAAAAAGCGAAATAGATGCAGCTTTTCCCACGGGCAACTGCTATTATATGACTGCAGACATTTAATGGGACGCCTCGATGCGTTATTCGAAAGAGCACAAGCAGGAAACCCACGCGCGGATCGTGAAAAAGGCCTCGGTGCGGCTTCGCGAAAAGGGCGCGCATGGCATCGGTGTCGCCGACCTGATGAAGGAGGCGGGCCTGACCCATGGCGGCTTCTACGCGCATTTCGATTCCCGCGAGGCGCTGGTGATCGAGGCCTTTGCCTATGCGATGGACCGCTCGGTCGAGCATTGGCGCGAGATCGCCGCTGAAACGCCGCCGGAGAAACGGCTCTCGACGATCGTCGATTCCTACGTCTCGACGGTGCATCGCGACGATCCCGGCCGCGGCTGTGCGGTCCCCACGCTCGGCGCCGAGATCGCCCGCGAAAGCGCCAAAACCCGCAAGGCCTTTAGCGCCAAGCTGGAACAGTTGATCGAGGTGATGGCCGATCAGATTCCGGATCTGCCGCGAAAGACAGCGCGCAAGCAGGCCATGGGCACGCTGGCGACCATGATGGGTACGCTCGTGATGTCACGTGTGGCCGGCAGCGGTGAACTGTCGGACGAAATTCTCGTCGCCGGCCGTGAGGCGGCGCTTAGCCGGACCGAGGCGAAGCTGGCTGCGAAGAAGGCGCGGGCGAAGGTGAATTGAATTCGTGGAATTCGTAGGGTGGGCAAAGCGTAGCGTGCCCACCATCGCGAGCGGAGTGTTTGATGGTGGGCACGGCGCTACGCGCCTTTGCCCACCCTACAAATTCACCTTCCTCCAAACAGCGCGCGCTCGCGCTCCACCGTCTCGTGGATGTAATCGGCAACCGCTCTGATCCGCGCCAGATCCTTGCTGTCGGCGTGCATCAGCATCCAGAAGCTGCGCGAAATCCTGACCTCGTCCGGCAATACCGGCCGCAATTCGGGATGCGCCGTCGCCATGAAATGCGGCAGCACGGCGATACCAAAACCCGCGATGGTGGCGTTGAGCTGCGCGATCAGGTTGGCGCTGCGGAATTTCGCGGAGATTTTTGGCGAGACCTGCGGCAGGTAGTCTAGTTCCGGCGTGAACAGCAGTTCCTCGATGTAGCCGACGAAGCGGTGCGCGGGCAGGTCGCAACGGCTCGCAATTTTCGGCGCGCGGTCGAGATAGGAGGGCGCGGCATAGAGCCCGAGGTTGTAGTCGAGCAGCTTGCGCCCGACGATGCGGCCTTCCTTCGGCATCGTCAGGCTGATCGCAATATCGGCCTCGCGCTTCGACAGGCTGAACAGCCGCGCGGTGGCAACGAGCTGCAGGTCGAGATCGGGATACCGTTCGGTGAATTTCACCAGCCGCGAGGCCAGAAAATGGCTGCCGAAACCGTCGGGGGCGCCGATCCGCACGGTGCCGGTCAGATGCGCACGCGAGCCGCCGACCGCCTCCTGGTTGGCAACGATGGTGGACTCCATCGCTTCCGCGCTGTCGGCGACGCGCTGGCCGGCCTCAGTCAAGAGGTAGCCGGTCTTGCGGCGATCAAACAGCTTTGCCGAGAGATGCCGTTCCAGGCGGTCGACACGGCGGATCACTGTGGCATGATCGACCGATAGCTGCTTGGCGGCAGCGGAAACCGATCCGCCGCGGACGATCGCCAGCACGAAACGGAAGTCATCCCAATCGATCGTCTTAGTGCCTTGATCCAGCATTTCCGCACATCTAAGGTGCAATATATCGGACTTGTATCCCAAGAAATGCGGGTCAAAAAGAGCTCAAAGCGATCCTGCGGGGATCTCAGGGAGGTATTTATGCGCTCAATCGGACACTTTATCGGCGGCAAAGAGGTCAAGGGCACGTCCGGGCGGACGGCTGATGTTTTCGAGCCGATGACCGGCGACGTCCAGGCCAAGGTGGCGCTGGCCTCCAAGGCCGAGGTTCGGGCCGCCGTCGAGAACGCCAGGGATGCCCAGGTCGAGTGGGCCAACACCAATCCGCAGCGCCGCGCGCGCGTGATGATGAAATTCCTCGAACTCGCCCAGCGCGATTACGACAAGCTCGCCGACATGCTGGCGCGTGAACACGGCAAGACCGTTCCCGACGCCAAGGGCGACATCCAGCGCGGCCTCGAAGTCGTCGAGTTCGCCTGCGGCATCCCGCATCTGATGAAAGGCGAGTACACCGAAGGCGCGGGCCCCGGCATCGACATCTATTCGATGCGGCAGCCTCTGGGTGTGGTCGCCGGCATCACGCCGTTCAATTTCCCGGCGATGATCCCGATGTGGAAATTCGCGCCTGCGATCGCCTGCGGCAACGCCTTCATCCTGAAGCCTTCGGAGCGCGATCCCGGCGTGCCGATGATGCTGGCCGCATTGATGATCGAGGCGGGGCTGCCGCCGGGCATCCTCAACGTCGTCAACGGCGACAAGGAAGCGGTTGACGCCATTCTCGACGATCCCGATATCCGAGCCGTCGGCTTCGTCGGCTCTTCGCCGATCGCGCAATATATCTATGAGCGCGCGGCCGCTACCGGCAAGCGCGCGCAGTGCTTTGGCGGCGCCAAGAACCACGCCATCGTGATGCCGGACGCCGATATGGACCAGACCGTCGACGCGCTGATCGGCGCGGGCTACGGTTCGGCCGGGGAGCGCTGCATGGCGATCTCCGTCGCCGTGCCCGTCGGCAAGACCACCGCCGACCGGCTGATGGAAAAGCTTGTCCCGCGCGTCGAGAGCCTGAAGATCGGCACCTCGATCGATCCCTCCGCCGATTACGGTCCGCTGGTGACGAAAGAGGCGCTCAACCGCGTCAGGAACTATGTCGACATCGGCATCAAGGAAGGCGCGACGCTCGCGGTCGACGGCCGCAGCTTCAAGATGCAGGGCTATGAGAACGGCTTCTACATGGGCGGCTGCCTGTTCGACAACGTCACCAAGGACATGCGGATCTACAAGGAAGAGATCTTTGGCCCGGTGCTCTCGGTGGTGCGCGCCCACGACTACAAGGAAGCGCTGGCGCTGCCGTCGGACCATGATTATGGCAACGGCGTTGCGATCTTCACCCGCGACGGCGACGCCGCCCGCGACTTCGCCGCCAAGGTGAATGTCGGCATGGTCGGCATCAACGTGCCGATCCCGGTGCCGATCGCGTACTACACCTTCGGCGGCTGGAAGAAGTCCGGCTTTGGCGACCTCAACCAGCACGGCCCGGATTCGATCCGCTTCTACACCAAGACCAAGACGATCACCTCGCGCTGGCCGTCCGGCGTCAAGGAGGGCGCGGAATTCTCGATCCCGACGATGAATTGAGCGCGTCATAGCCGGGGCGCGGAGATGCAGTTCGCTCTCAATGAGGACCAGGCGGCGGTTCGCCACATGGCGCGCGAATTCGCCGCGGAGAAGATCGCGCCCCATGCGTTGCGCTGGGACGAGGAGAAGCATTTTCCGGTCGATGTGATGCGCGAGGCCGCAAGCCTCGGCATCGGGGGCATCTATATCAGGGACGACGTCGGCGGCTCCGCCATGACCCGCTTCGACGCCGCGCTGATCTTCGAGGCGCTCGCAACCGGTTGTCCGACCGTGTCGGCCTTCATCTCGATCCACAACATGGCATCGTGGATGATCGATGCCTACGGCAACGACGCCCAGCGCCAGAAATGGCTGCCAAAGCTCTGCACGATGGAACTCTTGGCGAGCTATTGCCTGACCGAACCGGGCTCCGGCTCGGATGCCGCGGCGCTGCGCACCCGCGCGGTGCGCGACGGCGACCACTATGTGCTCAACGGCCAGAAACAATTCATCTCCGGCGCCGGCGGCGGCGACCTCTATGTCGTGATGGTGCGGACCGGTGCTGACGGCCCCGGTGGCATTTCGACGCTTGTCATTCCGGCCGACACGCCCGGCGTCTCGTTCGGTGCCAATGAGCGCAAGATGGGCTGGAACGCGCAACCGACCCGCGCGGTGATTTTTGAGAATGCCCGCGTGCCGGTCGAAAACAGACTCGGCGACGAGGGCATCGGCTTCAAGATCGCGATGGCCGGGCTCGACGGCGGCCGCATCAACATCGCGGCCTGTTCGCTCGGCGGCGCGCAAAGCGCGCTGGAAAAATCGCTGGCCTACATGAAGGAGCGAAAAGCCTTCGGAAAGCGGCTCGATGAATTCCAGGCGCTGCAGTTCCGCCTCGCCGACATGGCGACCGAACTGGAGGCAGCGCGGACTTTTGTTTGGCGTGCCGCCGCAGCGCTCGACCGCAAGGATGCCGACGCCACCATGCTGTGCGCCATGGCAAAACGTTTTGGTACCGACGTTGGCTTCGAAGTCGCCAACCAGGCGCTGCAATTGCACGGCGGCTACGGCTACCTCAGCGAATACGGCATCGAGAAGATCGTGCGTGACCTTCGCGTGCATCAGATTCTGGAAGGGACCAACGAAATCATGCGGCTGATCGTGTCGCGCAAGCTGATCGAGGGCGCGCGATGACGGATGCGGCTGTGGCAGAGGGCGACCTGATCGCGCGCAAGGAAGGCTCAGCCGGCATCCTCCGCCTGAACCGGCCGAAGGCGATCAATGCCGTGACGCTGGAGATGTTCCACGACATCGACAAGGCGCTCGACGCGTTCGAGTCGGATCCCGATATTGCGGTGATCGTGCTGGAAGGCGCTGGCGAGCGCGGCTTGTGCGCCGGTGGCGACATCCGCGCTCTCTGGGAAAGCTCCAAGGTGAAGGGCGATCTCGGCAAGATCCTGTGGCGCGATGAATACATCCTCAACGCCCGCATCAAGAAATTCCCCAAACCCTACGTCGCCTTCATGGATGGCATCGTGATGGGCGGCGGCGTCGGGCTGTCGGCGCATTCGAGCCATCGTGTCGTCACCGACAAGACGAAACTGGCGATGCCCGAGGTTGGCCTCGGCTTCTTTCCCGATGTCGGCGGCACCTGGCTGCTGTCGCATTCGCCGGGTGAGATCGGCACCTATTTCGGATTGACCGGGCAGACCATGAATGGCCCGGACGCGATCCATGCAAAGTTCGCCGATGCGGTGGTGCCGTCATCAAAGCTGCCGGCCCTGCGCGAGGCGCTAACGAAGGTGAAGCTCGGCGCAACATCGGCGGATATCGGGAAACTGATTGACGGCTTCTCGACCGGAGAGACGGGCGGGCCGGTCGCAGCGCAGCAGGCGAAGATCGATGCATTGTTCTCCCACGATCGCATGGAAGACATCGTTGCGGCGTTGAAGCGCGATGGTTCAGAGTTCGCGCAGGCGACCTTGAAGACGCTGAACGAGAAATCGCCGCGCGGCATGGTGGTAACGCTGAAACTGCTGCGGCTGGCGCGTACGGCCCGTTCGCTGGAGGAATGCCTGGTGCGGGAATATCGCGCAGCGCTGGAAGTCTTCGCCAGCGACGATTTCCGCGAGGGTGTGCGCGCCGCGGTGATCGACAAGGACCGCAATCCACAATGGTCGCCGTCGCGGATCGAGGACGTGACGCCGGAAATGGTCGCGCCCTACTTCGCCGAGATCGGCGCCGACGAACTCAGATTTAGCTGACCAAACCAGAAAAATTCCAAGCGGAGGATTCGAGATGGCAAATATCGCATTCATTGGCCTCGGCAATATGGGCGGCCCGATGGCGGCCAATTTGGTCAAGGCGGGCCACAAGGTCACCGCGTTCGATCTGGTGGCGGCCTCGCGCGATCAGGCCAAAGCCGACGGCGCGGCCATCGCCGAGAATTCGATAGCTTCCGTCAAGGGCGCCGAAATCGTCGTCACCATGCTGCCGGCGGGCAAGCATGTGCTGTCGGTCTGGAATGAAGTGATCCCGGCGATGGCCAAGGGCACGCTGATCATCGATTGCTCGACCATCGACGTCGAAAGCGCCAAGCAGGCACATGCGCTGGCGGCCAAGCATGGCGCGCTCTCCATCGATGCGCCGGTGTCGGGCGGAACCGGCGGCGCCAAGGGCGCAACACTGACGTTCATGTGCGGCGGCGAGGACAAGGCCTTTGCGGCGGCAAAGCCCGTGCTGGAGAACATGGGCAAGAAGCTCGTGCATTGCGGTGGGGCGGGTGCGGGTCAGGCGGCCAAGATCTGCAACAACATGATCCTCGGCATCTCCATGATCGGGGTCGGCGAGGCCTTTGCGCTCGCGGAAAAACTCGGCCTGTCGCATCAGGCGCTGTTCGACGTCGCCTCGACCTCCTCGGGGCAGTGCTGGGCGCTGACGTCCTATTGCCCGGTGCCGGGCCCGGTGCCGGCCTCGCCGGCGAACAACGGCTACAAGCCGGGATTTGCCTCGGCGCTGATGGTGAAGGATCTCACGCTGGCGCAGGATGCTGCCAACACCGCCGGCGCCGTGACGCCGCTGGGCAAGCACGCGCAGGAGATCTACAAGGCGTTCGACGCCGCCGGCCATGGTGGGGTGGATTTTTCCGGGATTATCCAGCACGTTAGGAGTCTCGCCGGGAAATAACGGAGACCTGATGACGACCTTCCAGGAAGCGCGCGCCTTTCTGCTCAAGCACCGCACCGATTACGAGGCGGCCGTAAAAGGATTTCGCTGGCCGGATCCGGTTCCCTTCAATTGGGCGCTGGACTGGTTCGATGCGGAACTTGCTGAGAATGCCGACAGTCGGGACCGCACCGCGCTCTGGATCGTCGATGCCGGCCACAAGGAAACAAAGCTCTCCTTCGCGGCCCTCTCGGCCCGCTCCAATCAGGTGGCAAACTTCCTGCGCGCGCAAGGGCTGAGGCGCGGCGATCATCTCTTGCTGCTGCTCGGCAATGTCGTGCCACTGTGGGAGACCATGCTGGCGGCGATGAAGCTCGGCGTGGTCGTGATCCCCGCGACCACGCTTCTCACGGCGGACGAACTACGCGACCGGCTCGACCGCGGCAGGGCGAGGGTGGTGGTGGCCTCGCAGGATCAGGTCGCGAAGTTTGCGGGGCTTGGGGGCGATAATCTGGTCCGCATCGTGGTCGGCGCGACGTCACAGCACGATGGCTGGCTGCCGTTCGAGCAGGCCGCAAACACGTCGGAAGAGTTCGCGCCAGACGGATCGACCAACGCCGACGATCCGATGCTGCTCTATTTCACCTCGGGCACCACGGCAAAACCGAAGCTGGTGCGGCACAGCCAGCGCAGCTATCCGGTCGGCGCGCTGTCGACGATGTTCTGGCTCGGGCTGCAGCCGGGCGACGTTCATCTGAATATTTCATCGCCGGGCTGGGCCAAGCATGCCTGGAGCTGCTTCTTCGCACCATGGAATGCCGGCGCCACCGTGTTCGTGGTTAATCAGCCGCGCTTCGACGCCAAGGCACTGCTTGCGACCGTCGGCCGCTGCGGCGTCACCACGCTGTGCGCGCCGCCGACGGTGTGGCGGTTGTTCATTCAGGAGAAGCTCGCCGACTTCAAGGTCAGCCTGCGCGAGGTTTGCGGGGCGGGCGAACCGCTCAACCCGGAGGTGATCGATCAGGTGAAGACAGCGTGGGGCCTCACCATCCGCGACGGCTATGGCCAGACCGAAACGACTGCGCTCGCGGGCAACTCGCCGGGCCAGAAGGTCAAGGTCGGCTCAATGGGCCGCCCGCTGCCCGGCTACCGCGTGCAGATCACCGACAATGACGGCTCCATCACGAAGGAGGGCGAAGTGACGCTGGTGCTCGGCGCCGACCGCCCGGCGGGCCTGATGCAGGGCTATCAGGGCGAGGACGGCAAGCTGAGTGGCGCGGATGGCGATCTCTACCGCAGCGGCGACGTGGTATTCGCCGACGAGGAGGGCTATCTCACTTTCGTTGGCCGATCGGACGACGTCTTCAAATCGTCCGACTACCGCATCAGCCCGTTCGAGCTGGAAAGCGTGCTGCTCGAGCATGAATCGGTGGCCGAGGCCGCCGTCGTGCCAAGCCCCGATCCGATCCGGCTGGCGATCCCGAAGGCCTATGTGCTGCTGGTGTCGGGCGTGGAGCGTTCGCCGGAAACTGCGCTGTCGATCTTCAAGCATCTGCACACAAGGCTGGCGCCGTTCAAGCGCATCCGGAAGATCGAACTGGTGACGGAGCTGCCGAAGACGATTTCCGGAAAGATCCGCCGCGTGCAGTTGCGCCGGCTCGAACATGATAATGTCAGAGACGATACGCTGCGCGGTTCTGAGTTCCGCGAAGACGAATTCCCGGAGCTGCAGAAGGTGCGGACCGCCGGGCTGGAGAGCTAATCAATGAATGAAGTCTGGAAGAAGCCGCCGGTCTCGTTTGAGGCCTATCAGGCCATGGTCGGCAAGGAGATCGGGGTGTCGTCATGGCACCTGATCGACCAGAGCCGGATCAACGTCTACGCCGACGTGATCGAGGACCATCAGTTCATCCATGTCAATCCGGAACGCGCCAAAAAGGAAACCGCCTTCGGCAACACCATCGCGCATGGCTTCCTCACGATGTCGTTGATGAGCATCATGTCCTACGAAGTGATGCCGGTCATCGAAGGCACCGCGATGGGCGTCAACTACGGCTTTGACAAGCTGCGTTTCCTCTCGCCGGTGCGCGCCGGCTCGCGCGTCCGCGGCCGCTTTACGCTTGTCGAGGCCAAGCTGCGCAAGCCGAAGGAGCTGCAATCGCGCACCAACGTCACCGTCGAGATCGAGGGCGAGGAAAAGCCTGCGCTGGTGGCCGATTGGATCGGGCTGATCTATTTCAATTAGGCTTTCTCTGTCATTGTCGGGCTTGACCCGGCAATCCATCGCTGCTCAAAAACGGTCAAACGCGGGCTCGGTGTTACCCTCTCCCCTTGTGGGAGAGGGTGGCGCCGAACGCAGTTCGGCGACGGGTGAGGGGTTCTCTCCGCAAGCACGCCAGCCGAAAGAACCCCTCATCCGGCGCTTCGCGCCACCTTCTCCCACAAGGGGAGAAGGAAGAAGAAACTAGGGAATTTCGCATGGCAATCAGGTTTGACGGACGCGTCGCTATCGTCACGGGCGCGGGCAATGGTCTGGGACGGGCGCATGCGCTGGGGCTGGCAAGCCGCGGCGCCAAGGTGGTGGTCAACGATTTCGGCGGCGCTCGCGACGGCACCGGTGGCTCGCTCTCGCCCGCGGAGGCCGTGGTTGAGGAGATCCGCAAAGCCGGCGGCATCGCCATGGCTGACGGCGCCGACGTCTCGAATTTCACTCAGGTCAGGGCAATGGTGGAGCGTGCCACGAAAGAGTGGGGCAGCGTCGACATGCTCTGCGCCAATGCAGGCATCCTGCGTGATAAGTCGTTTGCAAAAATGGAGGTCGCGGACTTCGCAAAGGTGCTCGACGTCCATCTCGTCGGTACGTTTTACTGCTGCAAGGCGGTGTGGGATGGCATGCGCGAGCGCAACTACGGCCGCATTGTGCTGACCACCTCCTCATCGGGCCTGTTCGGCAATTTCGGCCAGGCCAATTACGGCGCGGCCAAAGCCGGGATGGTCGGCCTAATGAACGTGCTGGCCGAGGAAGGCCGCAAGAACAACATCCGCGTCAACACGATCTCGCCGACCGCGGCGACGCGGATGACGGAAGAGCTGCTGCCGCCGCAGGCGCTCGCCCTGATGCGCCCCGAGGCCATCACGCCGGCGGTGGAATTCCTGCTCAGCGAGGATGCGCCGACCCGCACCATCATGGGCGCCGGCGCCGGTTCGTTCGCGGTAATCAAGATCATCGAGACCGAAGGCGTCAATCTCGCTCAGTCCGACTGGACGCCGGATGCGATCGCCGCGCATTTTGCCGAGATTGATGATGTGTCCAAGGCCAAGGCGTTGCAGGGCGCGTTCGAGCAGACGCAGAAGTACGTAGCCCAGGCTGCTGCACGGGCAGGGATCAAGCTGTAGCGCCGGTGTTCGTAGGGTGGGCAAAGGCGCACTTGCGCCGTGCCCACCATTCTTGAGTCGAAAAAAGGTTGGTGGGCACGCTTCGCTTTGCCCACCCTACGAACCGTCGATCCGGCTACACTCCCGCCATGTCATCATCTCCCAAGAACGTCGCTGTCATCGGCGCAGGTCCCGCTGGCCTGATGGCGGCCGAAGTGCTCGCGCAGGGCGACGCCGAAGTCACCATCTATGACGCGATGCCCTCCGTCGGCCGCAAATTCCTGATGGCGGGGCGAGGCGGGCTGAACCTCACGCATAGCGAGCCATTGCCGCAATTCCTTGCGCGCTACCGCGAGGCGATGCCGCATCTGAAAGCCGCCATCGAAGCATTCCCGCCGAGCGCCCTGCGCGAATGGAGCGAGGCGCTGGGGCAGGAGACGTTTGTCGGCTCCAGCGGGAGGGTGTTTCCGAAAGCCTTCAAGGCGTCCCCCTTGCTGCGGGCGTGGCTGCGGCGGCTGGACTCGCAGGGCGTAAAGTTGGCGCTACGTCATCGCTGGACCGGTTGGGACGAGCGGGGCCGTCTGTGCTTTCAAACACCGGACGGATCAGTCGCCGTCGAACCGCGCGCGACCGTGCTGGCCCTTGGCGGCGCAAGCTGGCCGCGGCTGGGCTCCGATGGCGCATGGGCGGAAGCGCTCGCTGCGAGAGGTGTGCAGATATCCCGGCTCAGACCGGCCAATTGCGGCTTTACCGTAAGCTGGTCGGAGATATTCCGAGACAGGTTCCAAGGCCAGCCGCTCAAGGGCATCGGGTTAAACTTTGGCTCGGACAACGTTCGTGGCGAGGCCATCGTAACGCGCTCGGGTATCGAGGGTGGTGCGATCTATGCGCTGTCCGCCGAGTTGCGCGAGGCAATCGACAAGTCGGGGTCGGCAACGCTGCACATCGCGCTGCGGCCCGATCTCAACATCGATGACCTCATCGCGAAAGTGTCAGCGCCAAAGGGAAAGCAAACCCTGTCCAACTTTCTGCGCAAGGCCGCGAATCTTTCTCCGGTCGCGATCGGCTTGCTGCAGGAAGCAGCCAAGGCATCTGGCGTTTCGCTGGCGTCGATGTCGCCGGCCGATCTCGCAAACCTCATCAACGCCGTCCCGATCGAACTCACCGGCATAGCCCCGATCGCGCGCGCGATCTCAACCGCTGGGGGGATTGCATTCAGCGAGATCGATGCCGATTTCATGATCCGACGCTTGCCCGGCGTGTTTGCGGCGGGCGAGATGCTCGATTGGGAAGCGCCGACCGGTGGCTATCTGCTGCAGGGTTCGTTCGCGACGGGTGCAGCAGCGGGGCGGGGTGCGCTGAAGTGGCTAACCGCGTAGGGTGGGCAAAGCGAAGCGTGCCCACCATCAAGAGCGACGCAAGCAGTGGTGGGCACGCTTCGCTTTGCCCACCCTACGATCTTACCGCAATTTCCCTCGCGCCGCCACCGGCAGCGTGCCGATGATTTCGTCGCCGCGCACCATTACCACTTCGTCCATCATGTTGACGACGACGCAGACGTGATTGGGAACGATTCGCACGACGTCGCCGACATTCGGCCGCGTATTGCTGCGGGCGAGATCGAGAAAGCCATGCTCTTCGGCGAAGCGCGCGATCTTTGCCTCCGGGTGCTCCAGGATCAGCCCGTGGCCTTCGAGCCCGCCGCCGGTATCTGACGTCAGCGTCTTGGAACCGGCGTCGAGAATGCCGCGGTCCGGACCGGCGCGGCTGACGACGGTGGCATAGATGTTCAGCGCGCAATCGTCCCATTCGGCGACGCCGGCCGCGACCTGCATGCGGTCGTTGTAGATATAGGTGCCGGGACGATGCTCGGTCGCGCCCTTGAGCTTGCCGAGGTTCTTCAAATTTGGCGAGCCGCCGGTCGAAACCATCGTCGCATCGAGCCCGTGCGCGCGGACACCGGCTAGCGCCTGGTCGAAGAACTTCTGCGCCTCGGCCCAGCCGGTTTCGGTCGGATACAACATGAAGCCCGCGAATTTCAGCCCCTTCGAGGCCGCGATCTCGCGGGCGAGGGCGATCGCTTCGCCCGGCGTCTCGACGCCGGCGCGCTTGCGCCCGGTATCGCATTCGACCACGACCGAGAGCGGGCGGCCGGAAGCGGCGGCGGCCTGCGGCAGGCCGGCAATCACCGTCGAATTGTCGGCGGCGACCGTCATGTTGGCCTTGGCCTGCAGTGCAGCGAGGCGCGCCATCTTCTCGTCGCCGATCAAATTGTAGCTGATCAGGATGTCGTCGATCCCGGCTTCCGCCATCACCTCGGCCTCGCCGAGCTTCTGGCAGGTGATGCCTTTCGCGCCGGCCGCGACCTGCATCTGCGCCAATAGCGGACTCTTGTGGGTCTTGATATGGGGGCGGTTGGCGACGCCGGCCGTGTCGCAGGCCACCTGGATGCGCGCGATGTTGCGCTCGACGCGGTCCATGTCGATCACGGCGCAGGGCGTGCCGTATTCACGGGCGATTTTGGCGGCGAGGGGCGTTGTCATGCTCTTCTCTCTGTTCGAAATCGTAGGATGGGTAGAGCGCAGCGAAACCCATCAATCTTGTCAACGGTTGGTTCATGATGGGTATCGCTTCGCTCCACCCATCCTACGCTCAAGCCTGCTCTATTTCCTCACGCAAAACTTCCAACTCCAACCATCGATCCTCGGCCGCCGCGAGCTCTTCCTGCGCCTTCGCAATCGCTGTGGAGGCCGCGTCGAACTTCTTGCGATCCTTGGTGTAGAGGTCGGGATCGTCAAGCAGCTTCTGCTGTTTTGCAATCTCGGCCTGCAATTTCGCGATCGTTTTCGGCAGGGTTTCCAGCGCGTGCTTCTCGTTGAAGTTCAGCCGGCGCTTTGATGCCGTGGAAGGCGCGGCCGTCCTGGCTTCCTTCTTGTCTTCGGCGGTGGTTACCTTCGGCGCCTCCCGCGATAAATCCTCGCCGCGCTGCGCCAGCATGTCGGTGTAGCCGCCGGCATATTCGATCCAGCGGCCATCGCCCTCGGGCACGATCACGGAAGTGACGACGCGGTCGAGGAAGTCGCGATCATGGCTGATCAGGATCACGGTGCCTTCGTAGTCGCCGAGCATTTCCTCGAGCACGTCGAGGGTTTCGAGGTCGAGGTCGTTGGTCGGCTCGTCCAGCACGAGAAGATTGGAAGGCTTTGCCAGCGCACGCGCCAGCATCAGCCGGCCGCGCTCGCCGCCGGAGAGCACCTCCAGCGGCGTGCGCATCTGTTCCTGCGCGAACAGAAAGTCCTTCATGTAGCTGACGACGTGCTTTGGCTTGCCGCCGACCATGACATGGTCGCCACGTCCGCCGGTCAGCGCTTCGGCCAGCGTCGATTTGGGGTCGAGACTTTCGCGGTGCTGGTCGAGCGTCGCCATCTCGATGTTGGCGCCGAGCCGGATCGTGCCGCTGTCCGGCGCACTGCCGCCGGTCAGCATCTCGATCAGCGTGGTCTTGCCGGCGCCGTTCGGGCCGACGATGCCGATGCGGTCGCCGCGCTGGACGCGGGTCGAAAAGCCATCGACGATCGTGCGATCGCCATAGGCCTTGGCGATGTTTTTGGCCTCGATGACGAGCTTGCCGGATTTGTCGGCTTCCGCCGCGGCGAGGTTGGCATTCCCCGTCGCGCCGCGATAATCGCGCCGCTGGTCGCGCAGCGCATGCAGATTGCCGAGCCGCTTGACGTTGCGCTTGCGGCGACCGGAGACGCCATAGCGCAGCCAGTGTTCCTCGTTAACGATCTTGCGGTCGAGCTTGTGCTGGTCGCGCTCTTCTTCCGCCAGCACCTCGTCGCGCCAGGCTTCGAACGCAGAGAAGCCGCGGTCGATCTGCCTGATCTGGCCGCGATCGAGCCAGGCGGTCGCGCGCGACAGATTGGAGAGGAAGCGGCGGTCGTGGCTGATGAGGACCAGTGCGCAACGCCGGCTTTCCAGTTCGCCTTCCAGCCATTCGATGGTCGGGAGATCGAGATGGTTGGTCGGCTCGTCCAGCAGCAATATGTCGGGCGAGGGCGCCAGCACCCGCGCCAGCGCCGCGCGGCGAGCCTCGCCGCCGGAGACATGCGCGGGGTCTTCGTCGCCGGAGAGCCCGAGCTGCTCCACGAGATAGCGCGCCTGATAATGATCGTCGCCGGGGCCAAGGCCAGCCTCGACATAGGCCAGCGTCGTCTTGTGGTCGCCGAAGTCAGGCTCCTGCGGCAGATAGCGGATGGTGGCGCCGGGTTGCACGAAGCGGCTGCCGCCGTCGGACTCGACGAGGCCGGCAGCAATCTTCAAGAGCGTCGATTTGCCCGAGCCGTTGCGTCCGATCAGACAGACGCGCTCGCCCGACGAAACCGATAGTTCCACGCCCGACAACAGCGGCGTGCCGCCGAACGTCAGCCGGATATCTTTCAACTGGATCAGCGGCGGCGCCATCGTTCGATTCAACCTTGGTCTTGCGCGGGCTGTTGCGCCCGCTGGCGCTGGATGCGGCGGATGGCCTGGTCGAGCGCCGACAGGAATGCCGAGCGGTCGCGCGGGGAATAGGATTTCGGCCCGCCGGTGACTTCGCCCGATGAGCGCAGGTCGGTCATCAGATTGCGCACCGCCAGCGTCATGCCGATGGATTGTTCGGTGAACGGCTTGCCGTTCGGCGCAATCACCTCGGCCCCCGATTTCACGCAGCGGCTCGCAAGCGGGACATCCGAGGTAATGACGATGTCGCCTTTTTTCGCGCGCTCCGCGATCCAGTCGTCGGCTGCATCCATTCCGGAACCGGCGGCGATACGCTCGATCAGCGGATCCTGCGGCACGCGGATGAAATTCCCCGCGACCACGCTGACCGGCAGGCCGTGCCGGATCGCGACGCGATAGATCTCGTCCTTCACCGGGCAGGCGTCGGCATCGACATAGATGCGGGTTGGGTTCACGTCAGGCATATTCTCGGCAGCGTTTTCTTGCCCGCGCGTGGTAGCCTATTCGACTTCCGAATGCGAGGAAAACAGGAGGCGGAACACGCTTGCCACGGTACATTCTTTGCGTACGATAAATCGCTGAAAACAACCAAGAATAAGAGGAAACCGGCATGCCCATCGAGCCGTATCGTGTCCAAGCCTACAACACCGCAAAACAATCCGAAAACAAGATGCATGACGACACCGTGGCAAAGCGGTTCGGATTCTCGGGCGGGCTGGTCCCGGGTGTCGACGTGATGGCCTACATGATGCATCTGCCGGTCGCGAAATGGGGCGGCGCGTTCCTCGAGCACGGCCTGATCGAGGCCCGTTTCATTGAGCCGGTCTATGACGGCGAGATGGCCGAGGTTGCGGCGGAGGAAAGCAACGGCGTGCTGTCGATTCAGGTTCAGAGTCGCGGCGAGCTTTGCGCGACCGGTACCGCGTCATTGCCGGCGTCTGCGCCGGCGTTCTCGCTTACCGATTACAGGGAAGTCGCGGCCGTGGCAGAGCGCAAGCCGGTCAATGGCGCTTCCTATGAAGTCGGCAAGTGGCTCGGCACGACGCCGCGCGACTGGGCGGGTGAGGCGGCGAGCGAATATCTTGCCGACATCAGGGAAGCCGATCCGATCTACGCAAAGGATGGATTGGGTCATCCCGGCCTGCTGCAGCGGGTAATGAACCGGGCGCTGACCGACAACGCCATCCTGGGCCCTTGGATTCACGTCGGCAGCCGCATGCAGCTTTTGTCGGCTGCGAAGGCCGGCGACGTGATCACGGCCCGTGCGAAGGTGATCGGAAATTACGACAAGAAGGGTCACCGTTTCGTCGAGCTCGACGCGCTGGTGGTCGCCAACGGCAAGACGCCGCTGGCGCATTGCCACCACATCGCAATCTACCAGCCGCGTGAACAGGCGGCGGCGTAGAGGGCAGGGCGGCGCGACATCCTCAACTCGTCATGCCCGCGCAGGCCGGCATCCAGTACGCCGCGGCCTCTCGGTTCTATCGCTGACGTCTCTGGAATACTGGGCGGATTCGCCCGGTCAAGCCGGGCGATGACGTTTGGCGGGCGACGTTCAATTACTTCAAGCCGCCTTCGCATCCTGGATCGCCCGCCACACACGTTCCGGCGTTAGCGGCATGTCGATATGGGTGATGCCGTAGTCCGACAGCGCGTCGACCACGGCGTTGACGACGCAGACGAGACTGCCGGCGCAGCCGGCTTCGCCGCAGCCCTTGGTGCCCAGCGGATTGGATTTTGCGGGCGAGGGATGGTCGCCGACTTCCATCGGCGGGATGTCTTCCGCACGCGGCAAGGCATAGTCCATGAACGAGCCGGTTATCGGCTGGCCGCTTGAATCGTAGCTGACTTCCTCCATCAGCGCCTGGCCGATGCCTTGCGCCACGCCGCCATGCAACTGGCCGGCGACGATCATCGGATTGACCACGGTGCCGAAATCATTGACGGCGAAGTAGCGCACGATTCTCACGACGCCAGTCTCGGGATCGATTTCCACTTCCGCGACATGGCAGCCATTGGGGAAGGTGGACGGCGTGTCCTTGGTGGCATGGTCGACGTCGAGCGACAGCGGCACGCCCTCGGGCATCCTGCCTTCGCGCATTCGCTGCGCCAGCTCCATGATGCCGATCGAGCGGTCGGTGCCGGCGATGGTGAAGCGGCCTTGTGCGAATTCGATATCGCCTTCGGACGCCTCCATCAGATGCGCGGCGGCCTGCTTGCCTTTTGCGACCACGAGCGCAGAAGCCTCCACGATCGCCTGACCCGTCGCCGTGATCGAGCGCGAGCCGCCGGTGCCGTTGCCGAAACGGACGAGATCGCTGTCGTTCTGCTCCATCGTGATCTTGTCGAAGGGAACGCCGAGCTGCGCCGACAGCACTTGCGCGAATGGCGTGGCGTGGCCCTGGCCGTAATCGAGCGTGCCGGTCGTCAGCTTCACCGAACCATCAGGTTCGAAGCTGATCTTGCCGAGTTCGCCGCTCGGCGGTGCGGTCACTTCCAGATACGAGCCGACGGCGATGCCGCGCAGCTTGCCGTTCTTCTTGCTCTCTTTCTTGCGCTTCGCAAAATTGGCGTGGTCGGAAATCTCCAGCGCCTTGTTGAAGACGCCCGCGAAATCGCCGCTGTCATAGGTGACGCCGGAGGCCGCCGCGAACGGCAGTTGCGCCGGCTTGATGAAGTTGCGCTTGCGCAGCGTGAGACGGTTGATGCCCATCTCATCGGCGGCGCGGTCGATCAGCCGCTCCATGTAGTAGTTGGCCTCGGGCCGGCCGGCGCCGCGATAGGCGCCCATCAGCGTGGTGTTGGTCAAAACCGTCTTGATGTCGACGCCGAGCAGCGGCGTGCGGTAGACGCTGGCGAGGTTCTTGCCGGTGTTGAGCGACAGCGGGCCCGGTGCGACGCCGGTGATGTAGGCGCCGAGATTGCCGTAACCCTGCAGGCGCACCGCGAGAAACTTGCCCTCGGCGTCCAGCGCCAGTTCGGCGTGCATGAGCTGCGCGCGGCCGTGGCTGTCGGAGAGGAAGCTGGTCGAGCGCTCGTCGGTCCACTTCACCGGACGTCCCAGGGCCTTCGCCGCGTGCAGGATGCAGGTATATTCGGGATAGCTGACGTTCTTCATGCCGAAGGAGCCGCCGACATTGGCGGTCAGGATGCGAACCTTGTCGTTCGGCACGTTGAGGATTTTCGCCAGCGTCACCTTGTTGCCGGAGACGCCCTGCGTCGGCACCTGCAGCGTGAAGCGTTCGGCCGCCTTGTCAAAGGCCGCAAGCGCCACGCGCGGCTCCATCGACACCACGGCGACGCGGGTGTTGACGATGTCGAGTTTGGTCACATGCGCAGCGCTGGCAAACGCCGCGTCGATCTTGGCCGTATCGCCATAGTGATAATCGAGCGCGACGTTATCAGGGATGTGATCGTAGAGCAGCGGCGCCCCGGGCTTGGCGGCTTCCGCCGCATCGGTCACGGCAGGCAGCGGCTTGATGTCGAGTTCGACCGCCTCCGCCGCATCACGCGCCTGCGCCAGCGTTTCCGCGACCACAAAGGCCACGGGGTCGCCGACAAAGCGCACCTTGTCGGTCGCCAGCGCCGGACGGTTGGTCTGCAACAGCGACGAGCCGTCCCGGCTCTTCAGCGGCAGGCCGCAGGTGAAGGGGGCGTAACCGGCCGCGTCGAGATCCTTGCCGGTCCAGACGCCGAGCACGCCTGGCATCGCCTTGGCAGCCGCCGTTCCGATCCCCTTGATGATTCCGTGGGCATGGCTGGAGCGCACCATCCAGCAATAGGCCTGGCCGGGCAGGGTGAAATCGTCGGTGTATTTGCCCTTGCCGCGTACCAGCGTGTCGTCTTCCTTGCGGCGCACCGGCTGCCCCACACCGTATTTTTGCAGTGCGATAGCGTTGTCCAGGGACGAGGCTGGCGTGTGATCTTGCATCGAAAAACACCTGAAATGCTTGGTTTTTCCCGGTTCCGCGGGTTCCCGCTCAGATAACGCACCGTAACATCCCGGACAACGCCTGATTGGGCATAGTCCTATGTGATGGGTTGTTGCGCAGCCCCTTGGCGCTGCTAAAGTTTCCGTGAACGGTAATTTTCTTCGGCGGCCCGGAAGCGGCCGCGGAAAGACAGTTTTGATGAATGACGATACGCGGCTGCGCGAAGGTCTTGAGGCCTGCGCAAGCCCGTCAGGGTCGGTTGCGGCGGCCACGGCAAACGGTATCTATGCCGCGCTCGACCTTGGCACCAACAATTGCCGGCTTTTGATCGCCAGTCCGGCCGGCGATGGTTTTCGCGTGGTGGATTCGTTTTCGCGGATCATCCGGCTCGGCGAGGGCGTTTCCGCAACCGGTTCCATCAGCGAGGCGGCGATCGACCGCGCCATCGCAGCGCTCAGCATCTGCAGCGACAAGATCCGCTACCGCAAGGCCCGCCGCCTGCGGCTGATCGCAACCGAAGCGTGCCGCGCCGCCGCCAATGCCGACAACTTTCGCGATCGTGTCGCAAGCGAAACCGGCATCCGGCTCGAGGTGATCGATCGCGAGACCGAAGCGACGCTTGCCGTGATCGGCTGCTCGCCGCTGCTCGACGCAAAAGGGCGGGGCGCGATCCTGTTCGATATCGGCGGCGGCTCGACCGAACTGGTCCGGATCGAGCGCGATCCCGCCGAGCAGAATGCGCCGCCGCGGATCAAGGCGTGGATGTCGATCCCGCTCGGCGTCGTCACGCTCGCCGAGCATTTCGGCGGCAGGAATGTCACCACGGAATCCTATGCGCAAATGGTGCGCGAAGTCGCGCAATATGTCGCGCCGTTCGCCGCCGAGCACGGCGCCGATTTGCGCGACATGCACATGCTGGGCACCTCCGGCACCGTGACGACGCTCGCCGGCGTCCATCTCAATCTGGCGCGCTACGACCGCCGTCGCATCGACGGCATCTGGATGAACGGTTCGGACGTCACCACGGTGATCCAGCGGCTGCGCGGCATGAGCTATCAGGAGCGCGCCAACAATAATTGCATCAGTGTCGAGCGCGCCGATCTGGTGCTCGCCGGCTGCGCCATTCTCGACGCGATCCGTGATGCCTTCCCGCTGCCGCGGCTGCGCGTCGCAGACCGGGGGCTGCGCGAGGGCATGCTGGTCGAGATGATGCGCGAGGACGGCGCGCTCAGAGCGTGTTGATTGTCAAAGTCGAACCGGAGGCCGGGCTAGGCGGCACGCCGGATCTCTTCCAATTTTTGATTGATCTGCTTTCCGGCATCGTCGGCCAATTTGAGCGACATGTCGGCCATTCGATGGCTGCTCTCCAGAACAGTTTCGACGGTCTCACGCACAAGGTCACTTTGGACGGCCGCAACGTCCTGAGGAGTTCGGCAGGACCACAACTCTGTCATCCGGTCCATGCTCATTTCGACCTGGTGCCGAACCAACTGGAAATACTCTTGTGACATCCCACCCATTACATTGGCTGCAGTAGTGCTGGTGTAAAATATCGCTTGGGCGTTGCGGGCCGAGCGTTCAGTTGCCTGTTGCACTCCGTCTCCCGACAAACCGAGCGCGCGACTGAATTGGTCCGTAGACCGACCCATGATCGTGGTCGCCATATCGAGACCGAAGCGCCAAGCGTTCTGAAACGTCTCGGCGTTCTGCCGCAGCAGAGTTACACTCGCCCGAGACACTTCCCCTCCGGTCTCAGCCGCCGCTTGTGCGACGCGCGCCGTCTGCTCGGCAGCAGCTTGTCTGATTCGGTTGGTTTGCTCGGCTGTCCTCTCGCCGGCGCGGCGGGCCGCGTCTTCCATGCCTTGCGTAGACTTTTCCTCCTGGCGTGGGTTTGCCATCTTTGTTCTCCGCTGATTGCAGGTTGATGACTTGCCCCAGCTCCTTCCCGAGCAACGCAATCACTGTCGAGCCGTTCCAAGCCTGCCGATCTTTTCCCGCGACCCTCACAATTGCGCTGGGAAAGACCGCTGCATGTCCCGGTTATGCCGTAGACTGGCTCGTCAACTGCCGCAATTTGGTTGGCTACGCACGTCACGGGGCTGAGCAAATGTTCGCTGCTGAAACCGTCCTCGTTATCGTGGTGGTATTCTCCGCAATGGCGAGGTAGGCACGTCATCATACTCGCTTCAACGCCCATCCGGTTCCGTGCTATTGATTCCAGGCTCCGGATCTCGGCTGACATTTCAAGACAAGCATCAACATGGCAAAAGACACCACCGGACGGCTGCATGTCACGGTCAAAACCGGTGGCAAGCGCAAGCTGTCGTCAAAACTCTGGCTGGAGCGGCAGCTCAACGATCCCTATGTGGCGCAGGCCAAGCGGGACGGCTATCGCTCGCGCGCGGCCTACAAGCTGATCGAGATCGACGACAAGTATTATTTCCTCAAGCATGGCATCGCCGTGGTCGATCTCGGCGCAGCCCCCGGCGGCTGGAGCCAGATCGCCGCCAAGCGCGTCGGCGCGGTCAACGGCAAGGGCAAGGTGGTGGCGATCGATCTGCTGGAGATGCCGGAAGTTCCCGGCGTCAATTTCGCCCAGCTCGACTTTCTGGCCGAGGACGCGCCGGAAAAACTCATCGCCATGATGGGCGGTCGCGCCGACGTCGTGATGTCCGACATGGCGCCCAATACCACCGGCCACCGCAAGACGGATCAGTTGCGCATCGTCGGACTGATCGAAACCGCGGCAGCGTTTGCCTCCGACGTGCTCAATCCCGGCGGAACGTTTCTGGCCAAGGCCTTTCAGAGCGGCGCCGATGCCGAACTGGTCGCGCAATTGAAGCGCGATTTTTCCAGCGTGCGCCACGTCAAGCCGGCCTCCAGCCGTCAGGATTCCTCGGAGCGTTACGTGCTGGCGATGGGATTTCGCGGGCATCGCGATCAGCTTTGAGTGCAACCTTTACGGCGCGATTACTTTAAGTATCCCCAGAGGTTGTAGTGCGGGACGGAAGCGGGCGCGCTAGGTCTTGTGCGAATCCCCTGGAACTTTCCTTCCATACGGCGTATTTCATTAGTCAGGCGTGGTCTGTTCATCCGCATGCAGCCCTGACGCCACCGGGAATTCTGCAGCAAGCCGCGCCTCCGTCTGGGAAGGAGTATTCCCGTGATGGAGCAGAGGACCAGGGTTGGTAATCGACTGTTAGCTGCGTTGCCGACAGCAGACCTCGATTTGCTTGTGCGTCATTTCCGACTGGTTGAGCTTGAACGGGACGCCGTGCTGGTGCGGTCGGGCGATCCAATAGAACGGATTTATTTCCCGCTTAGCGGCTTGATCGCTTTCATCATGGATATGCCGAGCGGACAAACGGTTGCGACCGCCGTCGTCGGCAATGAGGCAGCCGTAGGCCTCCTGACGACTCTGGAGTTTTCCCGTTCTCCGATGACAGCGGTGGTCCGGGTGGCGGGGCTCGCGCTGCAAATTTCGCCAACACGATTTCTTGCGGCGCTCGGCCGCAGCATAGCCCTGAACGGCGCGGTTCAAACGAACAACAGGGCACTGATGGCGCAATTCCAGCACGTCGCGGCCTGCAATGCGCTGCACTCGGTCGAGGCGCGTCTGGCGAGGTGGTTGCTGCAAGTGCGCGATCGGGCCGACGGGGATGTCCTGCCGCTGACCCAGGAGACGCTTGCGGAATTTCTCGGCGTGCGGCGGACGACGGTGACGCAGGTCATTTCCAAGCTTCGCGATTCGGGCGCCATCCGATCCAATGCTCGCAGCTCGATCGAGATTGGCAGGCCGCGGCTCGAAGCGACGGCATGCGAATGCTACCAACTCATGCGTCGCAGAATCGATCGTATCATCCTGATGGAGGAGATGAAGCCGCCACCGCTTGGGGCTGAAGTTCCCCTGTTTGCCGACGCGGACGAAGTGCGGCGGCGCGCACCGACGCAGGGAGCGACCGGCCAACGGCCACGGGGCCATTGACCGGATTGCAGCGCTCCAACGGCTCTACGCCGATTGCAGAGCGAATGCGGCTTCGTGCATGCGCCATTTCTCTTCCGGCTCGCGAACCCAGGCCTCCCGGGCAAACCATTCGTGATTGGCCTGGCAGATCAAGCAAAAGGTGCGCGCGAAAAACACCGGGCTGGATCGAAACCTTTCCCGGTCCGCTTTCATGCCTGTCGGGATAGCTTGCCCGGTCCTGGGGCATTTGATCATGACCATGCCCATTTTTCCTCCTCCGTTGCTGGATTTTTGTGCCGACGGCACATTGCTTCGCCAACGGCTGGAACACGCCCTTCTCACGGGGGGCGCTTGTTCCAGCCGGTCCCGGCAGGCTGCAAAGGTTTAGACTAAGAATTAGGCCGCCTTCTGCAGCACGCTGGCAAAGCTTTTCTTGATCGGATCGGCGGTCTCGCTCGCGACCTTGCGCGTGAGCTCCCAAAGCTCCCGGCTCTGCGCGGCCGTGGCTGCGAAGCTCTTGCTGCCTTGCGCGGCGGAGAGCTGCAGGATTTCCGAGGGCGACTTCATCCCGAGGAGATGGGTCAGAAAATCAAAGGCGGAGGTAGTATTGGCGCCGGAGAATTCGATGACCTTGGCGGCGTAGTCCGCAGCGCCCTTTGCGTTAGCGGAATAGGCTTCCCGGAGAGCGTCGTTGATCGCTCCCGAGGTCATTTTCATCTTCTCGATGTTTTCTTTTGCCCGGGTCATGCTCTGCTCGGCGAGCCCATCAAAAATGCCCGGCACCGCAAGGAACGGCATGCCTAAGCGCTTCTCATTGGTTCCTGCTTTCGGGTCGGCGTTCATTTCCTTCGTATTAGCTTGATTCACGCGTCTTCGTCCTTTCAATCGAAACTGAATTAACGGAAGGATTCCCCGTCATAGCGGGGTCCCGACGCGGATCGGCCCCGCGTCTAACCAGATATGGCTGACAGTTGCGGAGGCTTCCGTTCGCTTTCTGACTCTCACGCAGATTCTTTACGGCGCGGAATGTTCTACGCGGCGGGGAATTCGGAGCGCTATACGCTGGCGATGGGATTTCGGAGAGTGAAGGCCAGGTAGGGCCACGTAGGGTGGGTAGAGCGAAGCGAAACTAACCAATGCCACCCCGGGTGGTTTTCGCTTGCGCTCTACCCACCCTGCGAAGCCAGACCCGACGCGCAATCACTTCGCCAGAAAGAAAAAATCCTCCCGGCCGGGCAGCGAGCCGTAGGTGTAGGGCTCCTGCCGCCCCGCCGTCGCCTCCATCACGTCGTCGCGCACCAGGCGGAACAGCTTGTTGATCTCGACATTCGGCGTCGCGATGCGCTGCGCAAACGCCACCGCAAACGGGCTGTTGCCGCCTTCGCCGTCGAGCGCGGTCTGTCCGTGCTTGGCCGCATAGACCACCAGCGTCGCGCCGGATACCTTGACCTCGGTGAGGCCGCGGCTGACCGATCGGGTGCGGGTGGCGGTACTGTTTCCCTTGGCGGAGGCGGCCGCCAGCGGCTGTGCCGCCGCCGTCTTCTGCATCTGGGATGCAAACGGGTTGTCACGGCAGGCATCGAGCAGGACCAGCCTCAGCTTCTTGGCGCCCTCGACCGCCGTCATGACCTGGTCCAGAAGCACCGCCTCGTACTGAATGTCGCGATCGACCGCGATCTTTGCCTCGACCGGGATCAGGTAATTGACGCCGCTGACCTCCATGCCGTGACCGGCATAGTACACCATGGCCCAGTCGGCCTTTTCGGCATTGCTGGCGAATGTCTTCAGCGCATCGAGCAGGCGGCGGCGGTCGGAGTCGCCGACCAACGTCACTTCCTCGAACCCCACGGCGCGAAGCGAGGCCGCGATAGCTTCCGCATCGCGCTTCGGGTTGGCGAGGGCGGGGACGTGCTTGTAGTTGGAGTTGCCGATCACAAGCGCGATCCGCCGGCCTTGCTGGACGACCGCGCTGGGTACCACGGTCGGAACGACGGCGGCCGGCGTCGGGATCGAGGTTGCGGACGCCGCCTTGGAAGGGGCTGCGGGAATGGCCGGCTGCAGCGCGCCGGAGTCGAGCGCGGCGAGGCGGGCGCGGGCGGTTTCCAGGGCCGAATTGTTGATGCTGGCACGTTCCTGCGATTTCGACGCGACTGCGGCCTGGAATGCCTCTTTCGCGCGCGTCAGGTCGCCCATCTTCTCGTAGGTCAGGCCGACGCTGGTCAGGCCCGGAATGTCGTCGGGCGCGCGCTTGAGCATATTATCGTAGGCGGCCAGCGCCGCCTTGAAGTCGCCTTTGTAGCGCAATGCATCGCCGCGGTAGAGATAGCCAATCAAATCGTTCGGATTGAGCATGATCGACTGGTCGATATCTTTCAGCGCGCGGACCAGATCGCCCTTCTGGCGCCACAGATCGCCACGGGCGGAGAGTGGCCTGGTGGACTTGGGATCGAGACGAATGGCCTCGTCGTAATCGGCCATCGCGCGATCGTATTCGCCGATCCCGGACCAGATGACACCGCGGCCGCCATAGCTGGAAGAGAGGGTCGGATCGAGCGCGAGCGCTTCGCCATAAAGGGCGAGCGCGCGATCTATTTCGCCCTTCTCGTGATGAACGTCGGCAAGCGACGTCAGGAAGTTCGGGTTCTTCGGCTGCAGGCGAAGCGCTTCATTGATTTCCGTCATCGCATGATCGACCTGACGGCGGATTCTCCACACCTGCGAGCGTGCATCGTAAGCGGCGGCATATCGCGGATTGAGGCCGATCGCCTTGTCGTAATCCAGCATCGCGCGATCGTAGTCGCTCTTGTCCTTCCAGAGGTCGCCGCGGCTCCCGTATCGGCTGGGCGAATTCGGCTCGAGACGGATCGCCTCGTTGTAATCGGCCAGCGCCCGGTCCCATTCGCCGCTATTCCTGTAGAAGTTGGCGCGCGCGCCATACGGGTACGCGCTTTTGGGATCGCGATTGACGGCTTCGTTGTGATCGGCGAGGGACCGCGCGCGGTCGCCCTTGTTCTCCCAGACATTGGCGCGGGTGCTGTAGGCGCTGGCATTCTTGGGATCCAGCGATATCGCCTTGGCGATGTCGGCAATGGCGCGATCGTACTGGCCGTAGTTGTTCAGCATGGCGCTGCGCTCGATATACCTGTCGGCGCTGGTCGGGTCTATTCGGATGGATTCATCGAGATCCGCGAGTGCGCGTGCGTAGTTGCCCTTCCGCTCCCACGCCTGGCCGCGCGCGGCGTAGGACCCCGAATATTTCGGATCGAGTCGGATGGCTTCCGTGAAATCGGCGATTGCAAGGTCATTCTCGAACTTGCTGCCATAGGAACTGCCGCGGCCGTGAAACGCCGTGTCGGAGTTCTTGTCGAGGCTGATTGCCTTGCTGTAGTCGGCGATTGCCTTGTCGTGTTCGGCCTTGCTCTCGAAGGCATTGCCGCGGCTGACGTAATGGCTCGCAGATTCCGGTTCGAGCCGAACGGCAACCTCGTAGTCTGCGATGGCGTGGTCGTAATCTCCCTTATTACTCCAGGCGTTGCCGCGGCCCTTGAAGGCCTCGACACTTTTGGGATCGAGCTTGATGGCCGCGTCAAAATCCATGATGGCGCGATCATATTCTTTCTTGTTGTTCCAGGTGTCGCCGCGCAGCCTGATGTTGTCGGCGTCGTCAGGCTTGAGCCGGATGACGACGTCATAGTCGGCGATGGCCCGATCGTGTTCGCCCTTGTTGTTCAGCGCGACGCCGCGATTGCGCAATGCATCGATATATTTGGGATCGAGGCGGAGCGCTGCGTTGTAATCGGCAATGGCGAGATCGTGATCGTCCTTGGCTTCGTAAACATTGCCGCGGGCATTGTAGAAGGTCTTGATTTTGGAATCGAGGCGGATGGCTTCGCTGTAGTCGGCGATGGCGCGATCGTAATCCTTCTTGCCGTAGTAGGCGTCGGCCCGGCCGCTGAAGCCGTAGGCTTCGTTGGGGTCGAGCTTGATGGACTGGGTATAATCGGCGATCGCCTTGTCGTGCTCTTTCTTGTAGTCCCAGCTATCGGCGCGACCGCGCCAGGACGCCGCGTGGGCAGGATCCAGCTTGATCGCCTGGTTGAAGTCGGCGATGGCCTTGTCATACTGCTCCCTGGATAGCCATAGGTGCGCCCGGTTGTGCCAGGGATAGCGCTGCTTCGGGTCAATGCGGATCGCCTGCGCGTAGTCCGCGAGCGCCTTGTCGAACTCGCCCTTGTGCTTCCATGCAATGCCCCGCTTGTTGTAGGCCGAAGCAATCGACCGGGTAGATAGTTCGCGCGCGTTGATGAGGCGGGTGCAGCCGGTGATCCTGAGATCGTCACTCTCGTCTTGATCGCAATCGCTGATGTCTTTCTGGTTGGCAGCGAAGGAGGGCCCGCCAAGCGGGCCAGAGGCGACGAAAATAAGTGCAATAAAAATAAAGAAGGCTCGCATCGTTCTTACCAAAATACCGGTGAAGAAAATCGGGCGGAGCGCTATCAGAGGATTCTACCGAAACTTCCCGGCGAAAACGAGTACCGAAAATGAAAGGTGACCGATACATCCCACCGGGCGGGCGGTCAGCCCAGCCGCTGATCCCGCGCGTCCTCGGTGCCTTCGCTGGCGGCCTTGGTTGCTGCTTTTTCCGCGCCCTTGCGGCTGGAAATCTCGACCGCCTTGCGGCCTGAGATTTCGTGGCCGGCGTCATCGGGCATCTGCCAGAAGAAATAAGCCGACACGGCCGAGATGATCGCGACCACGATGAATGCCGGCGGGAATACGTCGGCGTTCAGTTCGGTGACGTGATGATAGAGCATGGTCGATTCCACCGAGAACGCACCGACCGCGACGCCCGCGGAAATCGCCAGCTGCTGATTGACGCTCACCAGCGTGGTGGCTCGGCTCATCTGCGCCGGTTCGACCTCGGCATAGGCGACCGTGTTGATCGCAGTGAATTGCAGCGAACGGAAGAAGCCGCCGACCACGAGAATGATGAAGATCAGCATCAACGGCGTCGTCACCGTGAACAGGGCGCAGGCGGCGAGGAAGATCGCGCTGATGACCGCATTGACCGTCATCATGTAGCGGAAGCCGAAGGCGCGGATGATGCGCGCGGCCAGCGTCTTCATACCCATGGCGCCGACGGCCGAGGCAAAGGTCACCAGTCCCGATTGGAATGGCGACAGCCCAAACCCTTCCTGCATCAACAGCGGCAGCAGGAACGGAAGTGCGCCGATGCCGAGCCGGAACAGGAAGCCGCCGATGATGCTGGCGCGCATGGTGGAAAGCCGCAGCAGCGAGAAATCCAGCACCGGCGAGCCGGTTCGCTTGGCGTGCATCACGTAGAGCGTCATCGAGATGGTGCCGATCGCGACGAGGCCGGCAACGATCGGCCAGGGCAACAGGCCGAGGCCGGCGACCGAGAGGCCGAAGGCGATGCCGGCCAGTCCGATCCCGGCCAGCACCAGCCCGTAGAGGTCGAAGCGCTCGGGATCCTCGCTCTTGATCGGGTCGATGTACTTCATCGCCATGAAGATGCCGAGCAGCCCGATTGGGATGTTGATCAGGAAGATCCAGTGCCAGGAGAAATAGGTGGTGATGAAGCCGCCGAGCGGCGGCCCGATCACCGGCCCGATCAGCGCCGGCACCGTCACCCATGTCATCGCATTGACCAGCGCGCTCTTGTCGATCGAGCGCAACAGCACCAGCCGTCCGACCGGCGTCATCATGGCGCCGCCCATGCCCTGCAGGATACGGGCGATGACGAAATGGGTCACGTTCTGCGACAGCGCACACCCGATCGACCCGATCATGAACACACCGATGGCGATCGAGAACACCATCCGCGCGCCGAAGCGATCGGCAGTCCAGCCGCTGGCCGGAATGAACACGGCGAGCGAGAGCAGGTAGGAGGTGATGGCCAGCTTCAGCGTCAGCGGGCTAGTGCCGATGTCGGCCGCGATCGCCGGCAGCGAGGTCGCGATCACCGTCGAGTCCATGTTCTCCATGAACAGGGCGGTGGCGACGATCAGCGGGATCAGGCGTTCTTTGGTCATCGGAATCGGCAGACCGGAAAAGGAGAGGCAGGCAAGGGGCGGCAGGCAAGGGGCCTGTATCATTCGGGCGTCAGGCAAGCCATTGCAGAACCGCGCATACCACCTAAATCCTGCGTGACGCTGGTATGCACCGCCAGCCGCTGGAGGTCCGCATGATCTACGTGCTTGCTGCCTTGTTGCCGCCGCTCGGGCTGCTCCTGAATGGGCAGCCGTTTTCGGCGATCTTCAACCTGGTCCTGATCGTGTTTTGCCTGGTTTTCGGGCTGATTTTCCATGTCCTGCTGCTGGTGCCGTCAGCGCATGCGCTGATCGCGGTCCACATGAAGCGGGAGGACCGCCGGCACCGCGAGGTGGTGGAGGCGATCCGCCAGCACGGCCCGCCGCCGGGATATCGGCCTTAAGGCCGGTCGCTAACCCCTTGGGATTGCGGCTTTTCCCGAAAAGCCTGTGCATAGCTGGCAAACCCTTTGATTCGGCGTGCTGCCATGCTATCGACCACCGTCAACCCCACCGATGGGCTTCGATTCGACGGCGATGCCGATAGCATCGCCGGAGACGGCGTTCATCCATAAGAACTGATCGCGGCGGTGAGCCGCCGAAAGGAGTTGGCAATGGCGCAGGGACTTCAGGGTATCCGTGAAGCCTTCACGTTCGACGATGTGCTTCTGAAACCCGGTCTCTCGGATATCCTGCCCTCTGAGGCCGATATCCGCTCCCACGTCACCCGTGCGATCCCGCTCAACATCCCGATCATCGCGTCCGCGATGGACACGGTAACCGAAGCGCGCATGGCGATCGCGATGGCGCAAGCCGGCGGCGTCGGCGTCATCCACCGCAATTTCGATCCCGAAGGGCAGGCCGCCCAGGTCCGGCAGGTCAAGAAGTATGAATCCGGAATGGTGGTCAATCCGCTGACCATCGGCCCGGATGCGATGCTGTCGGACGCGCTGGCGCTGATGAAGGATCACGGTTTTTCCGGCATTCCCGTCGTCACCGGCGCCAGCAAGAATTCGCCCGGCAAGCTGATCGGCATTCTCACCAACCGCGACGTCCGCTTTGCGACCGACCCGAAGCAAAAAGTGTCGGAGCTGATGACGCACGAAAATCTCGTCACCGTGCGCGAGGGCGTCAGCCAGGACGAGGCGAAGCGGATGCTGCACAAGCACCGCATCGAAAAGCTGCTTGTCGTCGACGACCAGTATCGCTGCGTCGGCCTCATCACCGTCAAGGACATGGAAAAGGCGGTCGCGCATCCCTTGGCCTGCAAGGACGCGCATGGCCGCCTGCGGGTGGCCGCGGCAACCACCGTCGGCGAGGGCGGCTACGAGCGCACCGAGCGGCTGATCGATGCCGGCGTCGATCTGATCGTGGTTGATACCGCGCACGGCCATTCCTCCCGCGTGCTGGAGGCGGTCAACCGCATCAAGCGGCTTTCGAACGCCGTGCAGGTGATCGCCGGCAACATCGCCACGAAAGAGGGCGCGCAGGCGCTGATTGATGCGGGCGCGGATTCGATCAAGGTCGGCATCGGCCCGGGCTCGATCTGCACCACGCGCATCGTCGCCGGCGTCGGCGTGCCGCAGCTCACCGCGATCATGGATGCGGTGGAAGCGGCGAAGAAGGCCGACGTACCCGTTATCGCCGATGGCGGCATCAAATATTCCGGCGATCTGGCGAAAGCGCTCGCCGCCGGCGCCGACATTGCCATGGTCGGTTCGCTGCTCGCCGGCACCGACGAGACGCCGGGCGAAGTGTTTTTGTGGCAGGGCCGTTCCTACAAGGCCTATCGCGGCATGGGCTCGGTCGGCGCGATGGCGCGCGGCTCCGCCGACCGCTACTTCCAGCAGGACATCAAGGACACGCTCAAGCTGGTACCCGAGGGCATCGAGGGCCAGGTGCCTTATAAAGGCCCGGTCGGCAACGTCATGCACCAGCTCGCCGGCGGCCTGCGCGCCGCGATGGGCTATGTCGGCGCGCGCAACCTCGCCGAATTCCACGAGAAGGCGCAGTTCGTCCGTATCACCGGCGCAGGCCTGCGAGAAAGCCACGTCCACGACGTGACCATTACGCGGGAAAGCCCGAATTATCCGGGCGGCGTGTGAGGCTTGTAGTCCGGCTGGCGGAATTCAAGCCGTCATTGCGAGCCAACGGGTCGCGCGAATGCGCGCCCGATGACAGGCTCCGCGAAGCAATCCATTTCACAGCTTGCGGAGCTGTGGATTGCTTCGCTACGCTCGCAATGACGAAGAACAATAACATTCGGAGGAACCATCATGTCCCAAGGCAAACGCATCGTCCTCGCCTCGCGCCCCGTCGGCGAACCGAAACCTTCCGACTTCCGTCTTGAAGATTGCCCGGTGCCGACACCGGGCGCCGGCGAGATCCTCCTGCGCACCATCTGGCTGTCGCTCGATCCCTATATGCGCGGCCGTATGAGCGACGGTCCGTCTTACGCGCAGCCGGTGCCGATCGATGGCGTGATGGAGGGCGGCACGGTCAGCGAGGTTATTGCCTCGAACAATCCCGCCTTTGCCAAGGGCGACATCGTGCTGTCGCGCGCCGGCTGGCAGACGCACGCGATCTCCGACGGCAAGGGGCTGGCAAAGATCGATCCAAAGATCGCGCCGATCTCGACCGCGGTCGGCGTGCTCGGCATGCCCGGGATGACGGCCTATACGGGCCTGCTCGACATCGGCAAGCCGCAGGCCGGCGAGACCGTCGTCGTCGCGGCGGCCTCCGGCGCGGTCGGCTCTGCAGTCGGCCAGATCGCACGCATCAAGGGCGCACGCGCGGTCGGCATCGCCGGCGGCAAGGACAAGTGCGCCTATGTCAAGAACGAGCTCGGCTTCGACGATTGCCTCGATCATCGCGATCCGGATCTGGCGGCGAAACTGAAGGACGCCTGTCCGAAGGGCATCGACGTCTATTTCGAGAATGTCGGCGGCGCGGTGTTCGAAGCGGTGTTCCCGCTGCTCAATGCCTTTGCGCGAATTCCCGTCTGCGGCCTGATCGCGCACTACAACGATACGCAGGCCGTGGCGCCGAAATGGGCGTCGGCGATGATGCGGAGTGTCTTGACCAAGCGTCTGACCATCCGCGGCTTCATCGTCAGCGACTTCGCCGCGCGTCACGGCGACTTCCTGCGCGACATGTCACAGTGGGTGCGCGAGGGCAAGGTCAAGCACAAGGAGTTCGTCACCGAAGGTCTCGACAGCGCGCCGGCCGCGTTCATGGGTCTGCTGAAGGGCGCCAACTTCGGCAAGCAGCTCGTCCGCGTCGGGCCGGACAAGGTTTGAGGCTGGCCGCCGGATCGTGGGGAACACGTAAGGTGAACCTCACGGTCACTTGAGACTGATAGGGGAACGTCCCTCCGAAAGCATCGTTTGGTTTTGACATCCAATGGAGAAGCCAAATGATGAACTGCAAGAAACTATCGCTCAGCCTGGTTGCCGCCACGATGCTGGCTACTCCTGTGATGGCTCAACAGGTCATTCAGGAACCCGGCGTGATGGGCTTTAACTACCCGAACTCCGCTTACGTCACGGGAGGCTACGGTGTCAGGGCAACGCCCGGACCGGGCTACTATTACGGTAACCGGTTTCACCCAGCCCCACGCGTCGGCGCCTTTGCGACCGCGCCGTGGAGCGATGGTTCCTCCTCCTATGGTCTCGTTGAGCGCCAGTGGTGATGCGCTCTGACGCGTGAAGCATGATCCGAAACTCTTTCGGGAAGGTCATGCTCAAATCAAAGCGATGGAGCGGGTGACAATTTGAAAAAGTCACCCGCTCTGGGATTTCCTGCCAATCAGCGAATCCAGATCAACATCGGTCTGTCCCGGCGCCCTGACGTGCCGGACTTCAAAACTGTCGGGCTGGAAACGATACTCCACCAGCCCGACTTCCTTGGCGCCGATCACTTCCTGCATCCGATCGGGAATGATGAAGCCTGCGGAAGGCGCCCAGACATGGCGGGTGTGGCCATAGGTGAAGTCGCGGCGCTGATGGACGTGGCCGGAGGCGACCAGCCGCAGATCGACCGCCGAAAACATCTCGATCAGGCCCCTGCGCCGGGGTTGCGGAACGTAGCGGATCGCCGTTCCTTCCGTCTCGGGATCATCAGGCGTGTTTAGATAAAGCGGCTTGTGCAGGAACAGCGCGACCGGCCTGCCGTTGATGCGTCCGAGTTCTGACGCGAGCCAGCCGAACTGCTCGGCCTCACTCTCGATCCCGGTGTTCATGATCAGCGAGTTCAGGCCGATAAAACACCAGCCGGCCGCGTCGAAACGCCAACGATCCTCGCCAATCATGGACAGATATTTCCGCCGCTCTTCCTCGGTCGCCGGCTGCTTTGGTACGGGGCCGATCGCCGTCGGGTTGTCGCCGATGTCGTGATTGCCGGGCAAAAGCCTGCACGGCACCGGCAGTGCGTCATGCATTTCTTTCGCAAATTCGAGATCGCTGCGGCTGGTGGGCCCGTCGAAGGAGATATCGCCGCTGTTGATCACCAGATCGGGCCGCGTCGCGTCGATATGTTCGCTGACGCGATGAAAATTGTCGGTCAGTTTCTGCAGGCGGCGCGCGAGGTGGGTATCGGAAATTTGCGTCAGGCGAAATTCGGACATGCAGCCTTCCTTTCAGATCCGATCATAGCCGGACCTGAAGTCGGTACGATGACGGGAACACATCGGCGCGTCAGCCCAGCGTCCTTCGCCAGAACGCCAGCATATCAGCCTTGAACAATTCGCCGTCACCGTCGCGGCTTCCGATCTTCGCGCCCTTGCGGCCGTAGCCGGCCTTGAGCGCATAAATCATCAGGTCGCGATCGACGAGCTTGCCGTCGGCGACGCCCGTGAGCGGATGGATGAAGGCGCCGTCATTGCCGATATAGGCCGTCGGTGCAGCAGGGGAGACGGATGCGTCGGGAACATTCTCGATATCAGTGCCGCGGTCGAAACTGTGCTGCGCGCCGCCGATCAGCCGCATCGTCGCCTTGCCGCCGGAGAGGCGGATGGCCTGGCAATGGCCCTGCACCTGCATCGGCGAGCACCATTCATCCGCATCGCCCATGATGACGCGGATTTCGGTTTCATCGACGGATGGATCGAGGAACTGGTGGCCGCTCCAGGGATAGGCGGCGAGCACGCTGCGAAAGCCTGCGCCGGCGCCGACCACCGCATCGGCAAAGCGGCGCGTGGCCGCTGTCAGCACCGCCGAGCCGCCGCGGCTGTGGCCTTGCGCGCCGATGCGTGAGGCGTCGATCTCGGGATGAACAGACAGTACCTGCCAGGCCGCCAGTACGTCATAGGCGCTGGCGGCAAAAGAGAACTGGGTCTGGTTGGCGACCGTGGACGTCACATCGCGCGCGCCAAAACTGTCGAGCACAAAAGCCGCAAAGCCGTCGCCGACCACCGTCTCGGCATGCGCAAGGTGCGACGGCGCGACGCCGAGGCTGCCCGGCACCACCATGACCAGCGGAAATTTTCCGCCGGCCTTGCGATGATCCGCCGGCGGCAGGAACAGCTTGCCGTCGATCGTTAATCCAGGCAGTTCGGCGGAACGGCTGATGACGTGAAAGTAGTTGAGGGGGGTAACCGTGGGAATTTCGAAATTCTGTCCCCTGGCGCCATTGGCGAAGACGATGTCCTGATCACGAAATCGCAAGTTTCTCTCCTTCCGCGGTTGCTCTTCTGGCCACCGTCGTCGAGGATACAGTAGAGCGCAGTTTTCTTCTTATGTCTCGCCTCTCTTTAATCTTGCGGTGAGAAGGCGCGTGCACGGACGAAACGACAAGGTGGCTTTTGGGCGTGGCTTCTGGATTGATCGAGCGTGCGGAGTGCGATCGCGCACCAAATGAGGAATTCACAAAAACTATTTCAAATTCGATTGGTCATGAAGATTTTGTTTGCAACGTCAGGAAGTGTGACTTACGAATACAGGTAGTCGTTGAGTCTGCGTGCGGGCAGCCTCTTACGGCACTTGGAGTTCCTAATGATTGGGAATTTGCGCTTCTCGAGCTCCGCTATCCTGGCGAATCGCCCCATCGACGGCCAAGTTTTTCCCCTTCCATCAGAACCGGATTGGCGCATCGAGCGAGAGCGCTATCAAGCCAAGGCGAGCGTCGAATCTATCCGACGCCGAATCCTAAATTGTTCACTGGCTTCTAACTATGACGTCATTCTGCTTCTTGACGATCCCCTTCCGTGCCCTGAGCATTCGAGCGCTCATTGTGAGAGCCTTGAGGTTCAGTTCTGCGCAAATACTGATGTCTTGCGGTCCATCAAAATTTTAAGAAGCGATGAGTCATGAGCGCTGACACGCGCGGCAGGGTAGAGAAGAATCCGACATGAAGAGTCTCCTCAAGCTAGGAGTGCTTCTTGCTTGCGCGATGGCTGCAACCGTATCGCTTCTGATGCTCGTCTTCTGTGCCATCCTCCAGATGGAGCTTGGCGAGATAATTCGAAAAATGAACTCAGAGCTAGTGCTTTACATGTTTCCTGCGTTCATTCTGGTTGAGTTTTGCTTTTTGATAAATGATCTGCTGGCCCATCTCTCAGGAAAGTATCGACATAACTTCGGGTTTGAGTTTTCGGAAGTCAGATTTGGTTATGAACTCGACAACAACAACGCGCCCATTCCGCCTAGGATCAAACTTCAACAATTGTATCCGTTGAGTATCGCCATGACTTTGCTCGGCTTCGTTCTCGTCCTCATCAGTCGATAGTGAAATTTGAACCCTCCTCAGGAGTCTTGAATGTCCGCACTCCCAGATGGCCTGACTGCCGTGCTTCAAAGTGGTGTTAACATCCCGTTGGGGTCACTCAACATAGGAGTGCGTGTTCGAAGTGATGTTGGCGCTGCGGGAGAGTTGTCGTATGGCATCTATTCTGGCCGCGGCGCTTACAATCCCACAACAGGAGAGTGGAGTGCGGCGCTTGGTCTCGGAAGGAGTTTTGGTAACTACGACACATATGGCGGAAGGACCGGAGTCTTTACGGGGTTTGGTTTCGACCAAAACGGTGCATTTTTCCAGTTTACATTTACTGTCGCTTTTCCAGTGGGGAACGATCCGACTACGCCATACTTTACCGGAGTGCGCATAGATGAAAAGTATCCACTCGCCAGTTACGACGACATTTCGAACTTCCTTAGCCCACTCTTGAATATCAACAAGGATCCATTGGTTCTCGATCTCGATGGTGACGGTGTTGAATTATCTGCCCTTATCTCTTCGACAGTTCATTTTGATTACGCGGGGGACGGCTTCGCCGAACAGACCGGTTGGGTCTCCGGTGACGATGGCATTCTGGCGATCGATGATAATGAGAATGGTGCGATTGATAATGGTCTCGAGCTCTTTGGCTCATCAACGCAGGATGGGTTCGCCGTACTTGAAAAGCTGGACACGAACGGCGACGGCAAGATCGACGCTCAAGATGTTGATTTTGGCAAGCTGAAGATCTGGCGGGATCTGAATCAGAACGGAATTTCTGACGCTGGGGAGCTGAGCACGCTTAACGATGCGGGTGTAGCATCGATTTCGCTCAATCGAGACGCTGTGAACGGAACAAATCAAGGCAACGGTGTTGGTTATGAGGCCTTGTTCACTCGGGCCGACGGCAGTACGGGTGCGGCGCAAACCATCTACTTCCAGACAGACGGCCGGCGATCGGTGGCGGATCACACGCCTGAATTTACGCCGACAGACGCTGTTAAGAAATTACCGCAGCTCCCAGGGTCGGGCTTAATCGATAGTATTGCGTACAAGGCGACCAATGACTCCAGCTTTCGGGACGCATGGACGGCGCTTACGGATAACGCGGCGAATAAGAGTGTAGCTGATCTGCGTGCAGAGTTTCGGGCGTTATTGCTTCAATGGGCGGATGTCGACGCGGTCGATGCTGCTAGTCGAGGCCCCTATGTAGATGCGAGGCACCTTGCTTTCGTAGAAAGGTTCTTCGGGGAGACCTATCGAGAGATTCAACGTAATGAAGAGTTGCGTACTTACCCAAGCACGGCAGCTTTTGGAGGAAGCGTAGAGAATTCGTTCCGCCAGATATCAGGTCTGTTGGAAATGCTGTTTCTTATGCAAGTTGGCGCCAGCGTAGCTGCGCGGGCTGACAATGCAGAGCTTGCCCAGAGCAATCCTTACTTTGCCTATGGTCTTCTAGATCTCAGTCATGATCCCGAACATGCACCCGAAACTCCTGCCAATATTGGCGCCGTTGTTGATATCATTGTACTCCAGGCGCCACTGACCGACGGCGCCGCCGCAGACTTTCTTTCAAAAGCATTAGCCGGTCTGGAACCTGTAGTGTTCATTGCATTTGATGGCGACCGCGCAGCTTACTCAGCCGCCGTTCTGCCCCATCTCGCTCCCATCACCGATCCAGTTATCCATGAGATAGCAACCCACATTATCGACGGCACGGCCCTTCTTGGGTCAAACCACGCCGAAGGCCTCAACGGCACCGCCGCTAATGACGTGTTCATCGGCGGGGGCGGTGGCGACGTCGTCAGCGGTGGCGCAGGCAGCGACATCTACGTCTATGCCAAGCATGACGGCAATCTCTGGATCAAGGACCAAGGGGAAGCCCCCGCCGACAGCGACAAGCTCGTCCTCACCGACCTGAATGCGGCCAATGTGACGCTCGATCGGATCGGTAACGATCTGCTCATCAGGGTCACCGAGACCGGCAAGACGATCGCGGTCACGGGCTTCTTCGCGGGTAACGGCATCGAGGTGCTGCGGTTTGCCGACGGCACGGAGTGGAGCCGCAGCCAGATCAAGGACGCCAGCGTTTTTCGTGGCGATGGCCACAACAACGCCATTTACGATTCTGCCTCCGATGACGTCGTCCATGGCAGTCAGGGCGACGATTACATCCAGATCAGCGCCGGCAACGACAAGATCCTTTACGGCAAGGGCGACGGCTACGATATCGTCAACGATTCATCGGGTTTGCTCACCGAGCAAGACACGCTCGTGCTCACCGATCTCAACGCGAGCGACATTCAATTGTCGCGGGTTGGCGGTCATCTGATCCTGACGGTGAAGTCGACCGGCGAGTATGTTGATTTCACCAATTTCTTCCCGGTGAATACCGGTGACTGGAACACGACGGCGCGCAACATCGACGAGATCAAGTTCGCGAATGGCGAGGTGTGGAGCCGGCAGCAGATCCAGCAGAACGCCTGGTATCGCGGAACCGATCGCGCCGACAATATCGGTGCCGCCGAGCTGAACGACACCATCGAGGGAGGAAAGGGCGACGATGTCCTGGAGGGGGGCTACGGCAGCGACACCTTCGTCTGGAAGAAGGGCGACGGCAACGACCAGATCTCGGATTCCTCATCGACGATCAGCGATTCCAACAACGCCGATGTCGATACGCTTTGGCTGAAGGACGTATTGGCGGGCGAGGTTTCCTATTCCTATCAGGGCAACACGCTGGTCCTCACCATCAATTCAACCGGCGAGCAGATTACCGTTTCGAATTTCTATTCAGGCGTGACCGATCTCTTGACCGGCGCCGGCGATAATCACATCGGCATCGATGTCATCAAGTTCGCCGACGGCACCACCATTGACCGGCAGCACATTATCTATAATTCCGGCGCCCAATTCCTGGGGTGGAAGCCGCAGGTTTACAGCCTTACCGTCGCGGGTTCGGTCCAATGGGCGTATTTCATCGACGAGTTCGGGCACGCGGGCAACATCGTTGGCAATAATGCACCTGCGGGCGGGTTCAACGACATCTGGAATGCCCGTGCCTGGGGTGGGTTCGGTGGCGCCCTCGGCGGACCCGATAGCATGAATCCGCAGCCATTCGTCAGCTTCGGCAACAACACGGTGAACGGCTCTGACGCCAACGACATCATGGCCGCAGGCGACGGCAAGGATGTCGTCAACGGCCGCGGCGGTGACGACATCCTCTACGGCGACGGCGTCAATGACGAAGTCTTCGGCGACAATGACGTCATCGATGGCGGCGACGGCAACGATGCGATCTATGGCGGCGGCGGCATGGATCAGATCTTCGGCAAGACCGGCAACGACTATCTCTCCGGCGGGGCTGGCAAGGATTACATCTTTGGCTCCGTAGGCGACGATACCTTTGTCGGCGGTGCTGGCGACGACGTTCTTATCGGCAACGATTCCGGCACGTCGGGCAGCGACACCTACATCTATTCGAAAGGCGACGGCAGCGATACCATCTATGAATCCGGCAATAACGACTCGGCAGACGAGACCGACGTTCTGGTTCTCACGGATATCGAAATCTCCGATGTGCAACTCACGCGCTCGGGACACGACCTTCTCGTCCTGATCAAATCGACCGGGGACATCATCACCGTCGTTTCCCACTTCACGGGTCGATATCCGAACGACTACGCCGCCGGCAACGGCCTGGAATTCATCCGCTTTTCGGATGGCCAATGGGACCGGAAGCAGATTTTCGAAGCGGCATGGATTCGAGGCTCCGACGGTCGCGACGTCCTCGAAAATAATTCGACCGGCCAGAAAGACGATACGTTCCATGCCGGAAAGGGCAACGACGTCATCCAGGCGGGCAAGGGCAGCAATGTTTTTATTTACGCCAGTGGCGACGGCAACGACGTCATCTCGGACGGCGCAACGAATTTATACGGGCCGACAGCGATCGATACGCTGAAACTGACCGATTTGAACGCTGCCGATGTCGAGCTCAGTCGTTCAGGCGACGACCTGCTGATTAAAATCATCGCGACCGGCGAGGTCGTGACTGTTCTGTCGCAATTCGATTCGCCGTTCTCCGCTCCAGATAAGGGCCTGGAAAAAATCTGCTTCGCCAACGGCGACCAATGGGGACGTCAGCAGATCCTGCAGAATGCATGGTTTCGCGGCACGGATGGGCGTGACGTCATCAGCCTTGATCACTGGGACGATACCGTTGAAGCCGGGCGGGGCGACGATTTGATTCATTCTGGAAATGGCAGTGATACGTTTGTGTATTCGAGGGGCGATGGCAACGACGTCATCGACGGGGAACCCGCGAACCGGTTCAGACCGACGGACGTTGATATCCTGAAGCTTAGGGATCTCGACCGCTCCGATGTCCAGCTCAGCCGCTCGGGCGGGAACCTCATTATCAAGATCATCTCGACGAACGAAACGATCACCGTCTCGGGGCAATTCACCGAACCTGCGGACGGCCCCGGCACGGGTCTGGAATACATCGAGTTTGCCAACGGCGATCAGTGGGATCGTGAGTCGATTCTCAGCGTCGCAATGAGTTCCGCGCCATTTATCGCGGGCACGGGAGGCAACGACATTCTTGTCGGGTCTTCTGTCTCCCAAAACATGTACGGCGAAGCCGGTGACGACCGCATCGACGGGCTCGGCGGAAACGACCTGCTCTATGGGGGCCGGGGCGACGATACGCTCCTGATCAGTGTCAACGCGCCAGGCGATTCCGTCACCGTAGATGGCAGTGTCGGTACCGATACGCTGGACTTGTCCGGCTTCGGCGCCGCCGCGTGGGTCGATCTGGTAACGAATGGGGCGGAAGTCAGAACAACGGATCAAGCCGATCTGACCGCCGGAACATGGCGGAACGTCGCCGATGTCGCGCGGGTCGAAAACGTCACCGGCACGGCGTATGCCGACCAGATTTCCGGCGACGCCGGAAGCAATATTCTGACCGGAGGTGGCGGTGCGGACGTTCTCGATGGCCGTTCCGGCAACGACACCGTCCTCGGCGGTACAGGCAACGACACCCTGACCGGTGGAATGGGGGCTGACCTGCTCGACGGCGGCGATGGTTCAGACGTTTTGAACGGAGGCCTCGGAACCGACATGCTGATTGGCGGCGCCGGCGACGATGTGCTGACCGGAGGAACTGAAGCCGACTTGTTCGTTTTCGGTCCGGGCTCAGGCTCGGACACGATCACCGATTTCGTCGCCGGAAACGGCGCGGATCACGATGTCATCAGATTCGATCGGGCTATGTTCGGCGATTTTGCCTCGGTGCTGGCCAACGCCAGCCAGGTCGGCTCCGATGTCGTTATTTCGCTCGGCGATGGTTTCAATCTTACATTGCATAATTCAGAATTGTCCGCAGTGGTTGTGGATAATTTTGAGTTCCGCCGGCTCGACAACCAGGCGCCGACGGCAATTTCGGTGGCCGGCGGATCGGTGGCGGAAGGCGCGGCGGCCGGCACAGTCGTCGCCACATTGGCCGCGGTCGATGCCGGCGATGCCGGAACGCACACTTTCAGCCTGATCGGAAGCGGCGATCTCTTCGAAATTGTCGGCAACGAAATTCGGGTGAAGGCCGGCGCCAACGTTGATTTCGGGGCCGGCTCGCAGCACCAGATCAGCGTGCAGGTGACCGATGACGATGGGTTGTCGGTTACCTCCGCGATGACCATCCACATTGTCGATCAGACGGAAACGCTGACGGGCACGGCCGGCAACGACGTCCTGACCGGTGATGCCGGAGCCGACGTACTCGTCGGCGGCGCCGGCATCGATCGCCTCGTGGGAGCCGGTGGGGCCGACGAGTATCGATACAACGCAGGCGACGGAAGCGACCGCATCGTCGATACCGGCGGGGCTTCCGACACCGATCGGCTGGTCCTTGGGGCCGGCATCGATCCTTCGAGCGTCATCGTTGGCCGTTCGTCCCTTGGCAATTCCGATGTGGTGCTTCGGCTCGCAAATGGCGAAACCATCGTCCTCCAGGATCAGTTGTCCAATCTACCCGGCGCCGGTCTCGAGGAAATCAGATTTGCCGACAACACGACGTGGAGCCGATCGGATATTCTGAGCCACCTCGATCCCCATTTGATCATTGGCAGCACGGATAACGCAGCGCTGACCGGCAACGAAGGCGCCGACACTTTCGTAGCAGGAACGGGAAATGAAACGCTGACCGGCTACGGCGGCTCCGATGTCTATCGTATCAGCGCGAGCGCGGGTAACGATGTCATCGTCGAAGGCAGCACGGGCGGAACGGACCGTATCGAACTCGTCGGCCTGAACCGCGGCGACGTCCAGTTTTCACGAAGCGGCACCGATCTGCTCATCAAGATCACCGCCACCGGGCATACGACTACAGTCCTCGGCCAGTTCGGCCTGACATCTGCCGGCGTCGAGGAAATCGCATTCGCCGATGCGACGGTCTGGAGCAGGGCGCAAATTTCCGCCAACGCGGGGACGTCAGGGACATCAGGCGCCGATACCGTCGTGGGCACTGTGGGAGATGACGTTGTTCGGCCTGGAGCGGGAAACGACCTGATAAAGGGCGGCGCCGGCAGCGACACGCTTCTCTATGCCCTCGGCGATGGCAGCGACACGATCGACGATGGTGTCAACGCACCGGCGCAGGTGGACGCTCTGCGGTTCGTCGATTTGAATGCGAACGATGTGACGCTGGTGCGCCAGGGCAACGATCTCGTCGTCAATGTCCTGAATTCGGGCGACACAATCACAGTCAAGTCGCAGTTCACGTCTCCGACGGAGTTTTGGGGGATTGAACAAATTCAATTCGCCGATGGCACCGTTTTGAACAAGGCCGCGATCGCGGCCACTGCAGTGAGCATCGCTCTGGGTACAAATGCCGGAGAGACGCTGAACGGAACGTCGGAAGCGGACCTTGTAAATGGCCTCGGCGGCAACGATACCCTGCAGGGTGGTAACGGCGGCGACACATACCTGTACGCTGCCGGTTACGGCAATGATGATGTTGTCGAAAGCAACACACATACGGGGACGGACGTCGTCAAACTGGTTGGCCTCAATGCGTCGGACGTCGAGTTCCGGCGATGGGACAACGATGTCTTCATCCAGATCCTCGCCACGGGCGAACGGATCAAGGTCCAGAACCAGTTCAATGGGACCTATGGCGTCGAGCAGGTGAGTTTCGCCGACGGCTCCATCTGGGACCGCGCCCAGATCGCATCCGCCGCATGGTACCGCGGGACGGCGAGCAACGAGAACATCACCGGCAGCTCCCTGGATGACAGTTTCGATGGTAAGGGCGGCAACGACACTCTGACCGGTTATGTTGGCAGCGACACCTATATCTACGGCATAGGCTCCGGCAACGACGTCGTTGTCGAAAATGGTGCGGATGCCGGAACGGACGTTATCAAACTGATTGGGCTGGATGCGTCAGGCGTCGAGTTCAGTCGATCGGGTAGCCACCTTTACATCACGATCACCGCGACAGGCGAGCGGGTCCAGGTCAACAACCAGTTCTACAATGGAGGAGGTGTCGAACAGGTGATGTTCGCCGACGGCTCTACGTTGGACCGCAGCCAAATTGCCAGCGCTGCCTGGTTCCGAGGGACAGTCGGCAATGATTCGATCGCTGCGTCCTCCGAAAGTGATACCTTGCTGGGTAATCAAGGGAATGATTACCTTCGCGGCAATGGCGGATCGGACACCTATCTTTACGTATCGGGCCACGGCAACGATGAGATTGATGATGAGTCCGCTTCCGTCACCGATGTTGACACTCTCAAGTTCGGAAACGTGAACGCGAGTGATGTGACGCTTAGCCGTGTCGGCGATCACCTCTTCGTTGGAATCAACCCGACCGGTGAAACCATCAAGATCGATTATCAATTTTATTCCCAAAGTGCCAATTGGGGCATCGAAAAATTTCAGTTCGCCAACGGCGATATTTGGGATCTCCAAACGATCAACGCCAATGCGTTCTACCGGGGAACGACAGGAAATGATTCAATCACCGGATCGTCGTGGAATGACACGTTCGTCGGTGGGAACGGAAACGATTATCTAAGAGGTAATGCTAACGCTGACACATACTTGTATAGTTCGGGCGATGGCAATGATGAAATTGACGATGAGTCAGGATCCGCTGTCGACATAGACACTCTAAAATTCGGCAACGTGAACGCGAGTGATGTGACGCTTAGCCGAGTCGGTAATCACCTCTTCGTTGGAATCAACCCGACCGGTGAAACCATCAAGATCGATTATCAATTCTACTCCCAAAGCGCCAATTGGGGCATTGAGAAATTCCAGTTTGCCAATGGCGATACCTGGAACCTCACGACAATCAACGCCAATGCGTGGACTCGCGGCACCAGCGGAAACGACACGATCTCCGGTAGCGCATGGAACGACACCATTGCCGCTGGAGCAGGCAACGACACGATGTCGGGTAGTGCGGGGAGCGATACGTTCGTTTTCCAGTCCAACCTCGGCCAGGACGCCGTGACGGATTTCACGGTCGGCAGCGACGTGCTCGAATTTCGCGACGGCGTCTTCGCCGATGCGGCAGCAGTGCTCGCGGCGGCCACGGCCGCGGGAAGCGATACGCTGATCACCATTGATGCCGGCAACACCATACTTCTGAAAAACGTCGCGCTCGCCAACCTGCACACGGGAGACTTCAACATCGTCTGAGAAGCGGCTGAAAGCGAGCGGCCAGTATCAGAGCAGTATTGCGCGAGCGCCCGCGCGCACGCCTCAGAGCACGCGATAGCGGATCGCGAAGGCGTCATGAAGCTCTGACGTCACGGTGCCGCCGTTGATGGGGACGATGCCGTCGGCCAGATGCCACGGCCCGAACTGGCCGGAGCGCGACGGGCTGGCGGGCAGCCGTAGCCGGAACGTGCTTTGCGTCCGACCGGGCAGGTTCAGCACGATTATGCGCTCGGTGGTGCGGTAATCGAGCGTCACCGTCCCCCGCAACAGGCTGCGGCCGTCGGGGGCGGACTCCAGCGCCTCCAGAACCTTTGCCAGTTTTTGGTTCCGGTCGGTCAAGAGTTCGACCTGGGTGTCGGCGGCGGTCGTCAGCACAGCCTTCGGCAGGCGGATTTCAAATTCCACCGGGCTTTGCCGGATTGAGGCCGAGATAGGCCAGCGCCGCCTGCCGCATGTCCGAGATCGCGAAGGCGACCAGGACCAGCACCGCGGCGGCGGCCAGCCCATGCTTGAACAGATCGTGGCGGCTGCGGTAGCTGCTGCGGAAGTAGACGGAGAGCACGATCGCGACCGCCAGCGCCGCGGCGATGCCGGCCAATGCCGACATGACGATGCCGAGGCCGCCATCGGGGCTGTCGCTGAACCCAAGCGTCCGGAGAAAGGAACTCACGGAATCGCCGGGCAGTTCGGCGGTGCGGCCGGCGCCGGTCAGGATCGGGGAGGTGATGTTCATCGCCTGCTCGCGGGGTGGCTTCAGGGCCGGTTCGAGACCAGAACCATCGGAATTCTCGATAGTTGGTCGCCAAGGCTCTCCCTGTGGTTCAAGCGAGCCCGGCAAGTCGATTTGTCAGGCGAAGGGTGTCTCGTTATTGCTTTAAGGAGTGGTGCAGGTTTCGGGGGAGATTCTCATGTCGGTTCAAATGGTTTTGCTGCCGGTCTTCGTTCTGGTCGGGCTCACTTTCTTCCTGATGCTATGGATGGTGACGGCCCGCACAAAGGCGGTGAAGGCCCGGGAAACCAGCCTGAAGGACATTGCGGCGGGACAGCCGAAATATCCGGCCCGTGTCGCCCAGATCGGCAATTGCTTCAGCAATCAGTTCGAAGTACCCCTCCTGTTCTACTTCCTGATCGCGCTGGCGCTGCCGCTGCGCCGGGCTGATCTCTTCATCGTGCTGATGTCCTGGGTGTTCGTGGTGACGCGATTTGCCCATGCCGGCATTTTCGTCACGTCGAACAACATTCAGCAGCGCAGCCTGGCGTGGTTTGCCGGCGTGCTGGTGTTGTTCGCGATGTGGATCTACTTCGCACTGAAGCTGCTGCTTCTGATCTAGAAAGTTTTTGATGACCCCTGCTGCCCGGCTGTCTGCCGCCATCGAACTGATTGAGACGATCGACGCGCAACGTGTTCCCGCGGCGAAGGCGCTGAAGGAGTGGGGCACCGCGCACCGTTATGCCGGCTCGGGCGATCGCGCCGCGATTTCGGGCCTGATCTGGGATGTGCTGCGGCGTCGCGCGTCGAGCGCCTGGCTGATGGACGCGGACACGCCGCGCGCGCGCGTGCTCGGCATGATGCGGCTCGAGCGCGGCATGAGCACGGAAGCGATATCGGCGCTGTGCGACGGCGGACGTTTCGCGCCGGAGCCGCTGAGCGAGGCCGAACGATCAGCGCTGACTTCGCGCACGCTCGACGGCGCGCCGCCGCACATCGCCGGCGATTATCCGGAATGGCTGGACGCGCCGCTGGCCGCGGTGTTCGGCGACGGCCGCGTGGCAGAGGCGACCGCGATGGCAAGCCGCGCGCCGCTCGATCTGCGCGTCAATACGCTGAAGGCCAAGCGCGAGAAGGTTCTCGCCTCGCTCAGGCATCTCGGCGCGCAGGAAACACCGTGGTCGCCGATTGGCCTCCGCATCGAGCTCGGCGCCGATGCGCGCAACCCGGGCATTCACGCCGAAGAGGATTTCATCAAGGGCGCCGTCGAAGTGCAGGACGAGGGCTCGCAACTGGCCGCGCAGTTCTCGGCCGCCAAGCCCGGCGAGCAGGTGATCGATCTCTGCGCCGGCGCCGGCGGCAAGACGCTGGCGCTCGCGGCGATGATGCAAGGCAAGGGCCGGCTGATTGCGACCGACCGCGACAAGCGCCAGCTCGCGCCGATCTACGAGCGGCTCTCCCGCGCCGGCGTTCACAACGCCGACGTGCGCGCGCCGAAAGGCGACACTGATCCATTGGCCGACATCAAGGCGTCAGCCGATCTCGTGCTGATCGACGCGCCCTGCACCGGCACCGGCACCTGGCGCCGCAACCCCGACGCCAAGTGGCGCATGCGCCCCGGCGCGCTGGAAGTCCGGTTGAAGGATCAGGCCGAAGCGCTTGATCGTGCGAGCGCCCTGGTCAAGCCCGGTGGTCGCATCGCCTATGTCACATGCTCGGTGCTGCCAAGCGAAAACGGCGAGCAGATTCGCAGTTTCGTTTCGCGCCATGAAGGATTTTCGATTCAGCCACCGAACGAGACTGCAAGCGTGCTCTGGGACAAGGCGGAGGATTTTGAGAAGGCCGCGCTGAAGTCTGCCGAAGGCTGGCTGATGACGCCGCGCCGGACAGGCACGGACGGATTCTTCGTATCGGTGCTGAAGAAGGTGTGATCGCGTAGGGTGGGCAAAGCGAAGCGTGCCCACCACCTATCCCCGACCGATGTCTTGAAGGGTGGGCACGCTGCGCTTTGCCCACCCTACAAAATCTCAATCCACAATGAACAACTTCACACCCGTCTTCGTCGATGACCGGTGCGCGGCGTCGCCGAAATCCGACACCTGATAGCTCATACCCGGCTTGAGCTTGAACGTGCGCCCGTCGCGCAATTCGGTATCGAGCTCGCCTTCCAGCACGTAGAGCACGTGGCCGCGGTCGCACCAGTGATCGGCGAGATAACCCGGCGAATACTCGACCATCCGCACGCGCAGATCACCGATGTTGAGCGTGCGCCACAGCGCTTCGCCGGTTTCTCCGGGATGTTTCGTCGCGGTGACGCCGCTCCAGTCGGTGACGGTGAAGGGCAGTGCCGGAATTTTCATGCGGGAGAGTCCTTGGTGAGATGCGTAGGGTGGGCAAAGCGAAGCGTGCCCACCATCCATCGACAGCTTTCATCTGTGAAATGGTGGGCACGCTGCGCTTTGCCCACCCTACGATTCCGCGCCTCTAATGCGCCAGATGGTTCGCCGAGCCCTGCCTGATTTTGCCCCCGGCATCGAGCCGCAGATATTCGCAGATCTGCGCGCCGCGTTCGTTCTGGTAGAACACGACCACGCTGTCCGGGCTCACATAGGTGTCGATCAAATCGAAATGCAAATTGGGCAAAAGCTGAAACGCCTTACCCCAGTACATGCGGAGCTTGTCCTTGCCGCGCAGCGTGCCGCTGGCCTCCAGGCCGAGCGCCCGAATGCGGTCGGAGATCATCTCGGCATCCTCAGTATAGAGCGCGAGGATGCGTTCGAGGTCGTGCGAGTTCCAGGCGGCGATCCACTCCCGGCCGAGCGCGGCGAGGTCGGCCGCCGCGTAGAGCTGGCTTTGCATGGTTTCCTCCGTTTTCTCCCGATTTGTTGTCAGGCAGACCGTGGAAGCAAATTAGGTCAATAATATTGACCTATATGGATTTGTCCATCCCTCGCAGAAGAATGTGGGCCAGCCCTTTCTCGCGGTTGCGAGGCCGGCCCCCGTCGCGTATCTGCTTGCCATGACAGCAGCACAAAATGCCCGCGAGTCGTCGGCGCCCTCCGTGGCCTCGGCGCATGACAAGATTCTGATTGTCGACTTCGGCAGTCAGGTGACGCAACTGATCGCGCGCCGGGTGCGCGAGGAGGGCGTCTATTCCGAAATCGTCCCGTTCCAGAAGGCGGAGGCCGCCTTCGACGAAATGAAGCCGAAAGCGGTGATCCTCTCCGGCGGCCCGGAATCGGTGCACGAAAAAGGCTCGCCGCGCGCGCCGCAGAAAATCTTCGATTCCGGCGTTCCCGTGCTCGGCATCTGCTACGGCCAGATGACCATGGCCGCCCAGCTCGGCGGCGAGGTCGAGGGCGGGCATCACCGCGAATTCGGCCGCGCCGATGTCGAGGTCAAGGCTTCAAGCTCGCTGTTCGATCAAACCTGGGCCAAGGGCGAGAAGCATCCGGTCTGGATGAGCCATGGCGACCGCATCACCAAGATGCCGCCGGGCTTCAGCGTTGCCGGCGTTTCGCCGAACGCGCCGTTCGCGGTGATCCAGGACGAGAAGCGTAAATATTACGGCCTGATGTTCCACCCCGAAGTGGTGCACACGCCCGACGGCGCCAAGCTGATCCGCAATTTCGTCCGCAAGGTCGCAGGCCTCACCGGCGACTGGACCATGCGCGCCTTCCGCGAAGAAGCGATTGAAAAGATCCGCGCCCAGGTAGGCAAGGGCAGGGTGATCTGCGGCCTCTCCGGCGGCGTCGATTCGGCCGTCGCTGCGGTGCTGATTCATGAAGCGATCGGCCACCAGCTCACCTGCGTATTCGTCGATCACGGCATGCTGCGGCTCGACGAAGCCAAGACCGTCGTCGACCTGTTCCGGCATCACTACAACATCCCGCTGGTGCATGTTGATGCATCGAAACAATTCCTCGGCGAACTCGCCGGGGTCAGCGACCCCGAAGTGAAGCGCAAGACCATCGGCCGCCTGTTCATCGACGTGTTCGACGCGGAAGCCAAGAAAATCGGCGGCGCGGATTTCCTTGCCCAAGGCACGCTCTACCCCGACGTGATCGAGAGCGTCTCCTTCACCGGCGGCCCGTCGGTGACGATCAAGTCGCACCACAATGTCGGCGGTCTCCCTGAGCGCATGAACATGAAGCTGGTCGAGCCCTTGCGCGAATTGTTCAAGGACGAGGTCCGCATGTTGGGACGCGAACTCGGCCTGCCCGAAATCTTCGTCGGCCGCCATCCGTTCCCGGGCCCCGGCCTCGCCATCCGCTGCCCCGGCGACATCACGAAAGAGAAGCTCGACATCCTGCGCCAGGCCGACGCCGTCTATATCGACCAGATCCGAAAAGCCGGCCTCTACGACACCATCTGGCAAGCCTTCGCCGTGCTGCTGCCGGTGAAGACCGTCGGCGTGATGGGCGACGGCCGCACCTACGAATACGTGGTGGGCTTGCGCGCGGTGACGTCGACCGACGGTATGACAGCCGATTTCTATTCCTTCGACATGAAATTCCTTGGTGAGACCGCGACGCGGATCATCAATGAGGTGAAGGGTGTGAATAGGGTGGTGTATGACGTGACGAGCAAGCCGCCGGGGACGATCGAGTGGGAGTGAGCGCGAGGCCCTCGCCATCGCGCGCGTTTCCATGAGCCCTATGCCTGCTGTTCCCGACAAAATCGCTGAGCAGCTACAGCAGGCGCTTGCGGTCATCGCGCGGCATCTCGGCGGCCAGGTTCATGCTATCCATCTGTTCGGCTCTGCCGTCGATGGCGGGCTGAAGCCGCATAGCGACATCGATCTGCTGGTTACCGTCTATGCCGCGCTTTCACCTGCCGCGCGCGCCTCGCTCATGACGGGCTTGCTGGCGGTGTCGGGGGCGCTGGAGGGTGGCACGCTGCTGCGCCCACTGGAAGTGACAGTCGTCGTCAAAGCCGAAGTGGTGCCATGGCGCTATCCCCCAAGGCGTGAACTGCAATTCGGCGAGTGGCTGCGCGGCGACGTGAAACGGGGGATCGTCGAACCTCCCATCGAAGATCGTGATCTTGCGATCCTGCTGACAAAGCTGCGTAGGCACAGTGTCGCCTTGAAGGGACCCGGCGCGTCCGATCTTTTCGATCCTGTGCCGCCGGCTGACTTTCGCCGCGCGCTGCACGAAACATTGTCCCTGTGGAATTGCGAGGACGATCTCCGCGGTGACGAGAGGAACATCGTTCTTACGCTTGCCCGCATCTGGTTCAGCGCCTGTACAGGCGAAATCGCTTCCAAGCATGCCGCTGCCCGATGGACGCTTGAACGCCTGCCGCAGCCGCATCAGCATCGGCCTGTCATGGAGACGGCGCTGCGGGCCCATCTCGGCGGGGGCGAAGACGACCTGGGTGACCGTCTCGATGAGGTCCTGGCTTTCGCCCGCTTCTGCAAGGTGGAAATCACCTCGCTGTCACTTCCGCAATGACCGTTCGCCCGCGCTTCACGTTGGTCTGAACCCTTCAAACTGGAGCGTTTGAGGTTCGCTTGTAGGGTGGATTAGCCGAAGGCGTAATCCACCGCATGCTCGCATCGTGAGGAGCGTGCGCCAGCGCGAGCTTATACCAAGCCTTCCAGCGCAGGTGCGACATTCGAGGCGCATGTCCAAAATTGGCACGCAGACGACTTGTGAACTAGATCACAGCGCTGGAACACGCTCTATGCGACAGTTGAAACGATAAGTTGTAGCCAACCCCCGCGAGAGCGGGAAGCGGCCTACACCACCGACACCAAATACATATCGCCCCCGATTGGACTGTCCGCTCACGAAAGTGCGCGGCTTCGCTTTGCAACTGCCTTTGGGGAGTTTCACATGGACATCAGCGCACTTAGCGATTTCATCGCCAGAGTATTTCAACTGTTTACAGCCTCAACTGCGAGCACCGTGCTGACGATCTTTGGCTTCGCACTTCTGGCCGTGGCTGGCATGCTGGCCTTTTGGAAGGCGAATACGAAGTACGTAGCTGCGATAAGCTTGGGAGCCGCGCTCTTTGCCGCTGCTGGGCCAACCAGTGGCGCCCTCATAAGCGTGGACAAGAACACGCTAAGGAAAATGGACACCGAACAGGTGCTAAAAAACTTGGAAGACAACGCCGAAGTGAACTATGTCATTCGGCTAATTTCCTACGATCCTAGTCAAGAGCCAGCCCTCGCGATCAATCGGCTGACCACTCTTGGGCCTACAGATCAGCTATATTCGTTCGTTGCCGCTTACGATGAACTGGTTGGGTATAAAGTAGTCGACGCGCTAGCAAAGGTTGGTCAGAGCACAAAGAATGTTGTGCGAGTATCCGCGGTAATCTTTCCTCTACGGTCGATTGGCAGGACGCCCCTATTTCCGGCGAACGCTCGGGGGCTTTTGCAAGTGGTTCGAGAAGTCGAAACCCGCAAGGCGGTACAAGTCCAACTCAACAAGAAGCTCTTGGATGGGACAGGCGCCCTCAATGATCCGCAAATGAGAGGCTTGGAGGGATCCGGTATCCCGTCCTATCGATTGGTTAGCTTTAGGGAGAACTACCCGCGCTATTGTGAATTGGCTCGTGAAATTCACTGCAGCGATAGCTATTCAGCGAAAGCGTACATCGGAGCTCTCTCGGGGGACTGGCACCCTCTCGGATTCTCCCAAAAAAATCCGCCGTTAGATCGGTGCACACTTTCCATCCCGAGCTACTGCCAGTTTGCGGATTGGAAGACGACAAAGAATGAATACGGAGATCACCTTGGAAGTCGCGCCTTCCTGATCAGGAACTTGGAGATAAACAATATACCTGGTCGGATCATGATTGACTTCGATCAGCCATATCAACAGGTGATTCCTGATATTGGTGCTCGCTAGCGGCTTTCGTGCGGCTGCTGCCTGGAATCCCTACAACGCCCCTGAGAAGGGTTGCGCCGAGGGCCTTGTCCGCCTTTGTTCGAAACGTCCTGACGATCTTGGCCGTCTGGCACCACGCAATGACGAATTTGGCTCATCGAGTGCGACAAGCCGGCGTGATGGGCAAATCAATTCTGATTTTTGATGAATGCCCTGCAGAACATGCGGATGTCGTGCAACAGCACCTATCTGCTGGACCAGGAGACCGACCACGGCGTCAAGGCCGACGAATTGGCGGCACTGCTCGATGGTTTGCTCGCCGACCCGAGGCCAGCGGTGGTGTTTTCGCAATGGACGCGGACCCATGACATCGTCATCCGACGTCTCGAAGCGCGCAGACTGGGCTATGTCAGCTTCCACGGCGGTGTGCCGTCGGACAAGCGGCCAGCACTGATCGAGCGATTTCGCGACGACCCCGCTTGCCGCGTGTTCCTGTCCACCGATGCCGGCAGCACGGGCCTCAATCTGCAGCATGCTTCGACCTTGGTGAATATGGACTTGCCGTGGAATCCGGCAATCCTCGAACAGCGCATCGCACGCATCCATCGCATAGGCCAGACGCGGCCGGTGTGGGTCATCAATTTCGTGGCAAAGGGCACCATCGAGGAGGGCATGCTTTCGGTGCTGGCGTTCAAGCGCTCGTTGTCGGCGGGAATTCTCGACGGCGGCGGTGGCGAGATTTCGCTTGGCGGTTCGCGTCTCAACCGATTCACGAAGGACGTGGAAAGCGTCACTGGAAGCATGGGTGAGGGCGAACCGGTGACACCGGCCGAGGAAGTTGGAAGTATCGCCGTGGCCGACGATGTCACATCCACGGAACATGTGAGCGTGGATGCCGACGTTGGTGCCGGCACGACGGCGGTCGCACGTTCGAATGGAGCGACGGAACCGATGCGCGATGCGGGAGCGGATCCGTGGCAGGCCTTGGCTCAGGTCGGGGCGCAGTTCGTCGCCGCTCTGGCGGCGGCTAGCACTCCCGACGCTCCGGCGCATCCCTGGATCGAGCGCGATCCGGCAACTGGCGCGCAAAGTCTCAAAATGCCGCTGCCGCCACCGGAAACCGCGAGACAACTTGCCAATGCACTTTCTGCACTTGCGGACGGCTTGCGCGGCAAGATAGCGTGACGAGGCGTAGTTTCGCCAACATCTTGGATGGAGGTCCGCGGTGTTCCATGATGTTAAATGGTCTCCGTCTGAAAAGAAGATCGCGCGCAGGGCTTTCGACACCGCGTTGGAATCGGCGCTCGCCAAGGTAATGGCCGAATTCAAGCGAAGGGCTAACGCTGCATCGACGCCATCAGAGATGTGGGAGATCGAAAACTATCTCCGTCAGCAACGGCGGGAGATCGATGAATCATTCGATTATCGGTACTCGCAACTTCCTCTTGTCTTTGCCCGTCTCATTCGAGAGGGTCATCTGGACGAGGGTCTCCTTGCTGGATTGTCGGAAGAAAAGCGCGAGATCATTCGCTCGTTCCTTGCTTTCGCTGCGAAAGGGTGACGGCGGGCGGCCGAACTCCACGTCTTTCGGAAAAGCTCTGGATCGCTTCGTCGCTTACCGTCTGCGTGAACGACGTCGCGTCCTGCGGCATGACCGCCGACTTCTATCCCTTCGACATGAAATTCCTCGGCGAAACCGCGACGCGGATCATCAACGAGGTGAAGGGGGTGAACCGGGTGGTGTATGACGTGACGAGCAAGCCGCCGGGGACGATCGAGTGGTGAGTAGGGCTACAAGACCAGCAGGTCTAATATGCTGCCGGTAGGATCAGATAATTAAACGGCCTACGGCAACCGAGGCCCCGTGGGTAAGTCAGGTCGTTGACAAAAAGAACCGAGCTTCAACCGGCGGGGCCTCTGTGCGACCAAAGCACTCAGAGATTTTATCAACCGGTGCTTGTGCTGGTGCCGGGACGCGCTATCATAGAGTTTTCTATGGTGATCGCCACGGACGAACTCAAGAAGTTCGCTGAGCCCGATAGCTCGTTATTTTTTACCTATTTCGGCCGCTTTAAGGATCGCGATTTGACCACCTGTGCCGATCGGGAGATTGGCGTGAGCCAACCAGGCGCCATGATTGCATCAACCTTCGAATGCTTCGATTTCCATGTGATTTCCAAGACGTAGCTTTAGGTGAAATATTCGGCCCGCTCCAGGGGCCTTGGCGGTCAGTATGAGCAATTTTTGCGGAGGCTGCGATTTTAACAAGCCGCTTGAGCGCGTGACGTGCTCAATACATCCACATTGCATCAGCCAGTCCTCTAAGTGCTTTATTGCGTTGACGAAGTTCGGATCCTTGTCTGTTTGCATCGATTCATGGGCGGATACCACTCCAATAAGGACGGCTTTCGCGGTCGCGATATTGCCCGCGTCGAGAGCCCGGCAAAATTCTTCGTTCGCACCGGACATCACATCACTCACCCCTTCGGACCTCGCCATCGACGGTCTGCAACGTTCGCCGCTGGCGGACAGAAATAGTGTGGCAAGAATCTAAGCATAGCGCGACTTTTTTACCAAGGAGATAACCATGACAGAGCATTCGAGTTTAGCGGGAATTTCAATGTCTGGCATCAAGACCGAGTTGCATGCGAGGGCCAAGTCGGCAGCCAAATCGATGACGCGCCTCGACGCTGGTGCAGCACCTCCCCTCGAATCCGTCCCCACCGGCGTACTCGTGGAAGAGCTGCGCTCCCAGGAAAAGGTCATCTACGGTGTGGACGATCGAAAGGATTTTTTCGAATTCAAGTCCGATGCCAAGGTTCGCGAGCTCGCCAATTCGGTCGCAGCTCTCTTCTCCGACGCCGATGTCGTCGACAATGGTGATGGCACATCGACGCTGCGAACCCGGTCTCTCGGTGAAGCGCAGGGATTGTGTCCAAAAGAGCGATTTTTCGATCAGCCAGTAGGCGCCTTTTGCTCGGGCTTTCTTGTTGGCGTCGATCTCATCGCGACGGCCGGCCATTGCGTTAACGCCGGAAATGTCACGACAACACTCTTCGTCTTCGGCTTTCGAATGGAGGACAAAGAAACTCCCGTGACGCGCATCCCGAACAAGGACATCTACCGCGGAAAGCTCGTCGTGGGCCGCGCCGAGCAGGCCAGCGGGCCAGACTGGGGTCTGATCCAGCTGGACCGGCCCGTGACTGACCGCACTGTTCTCAAGGTTCGGCGGACGGCCAGGATTGGGGATATCGCGCCGGTCTCCGTGATCGGGCATCCATCCGGCCTGCCTGTCAAGTTTGCCGACGGCGCCAACGTTAGAGACAATACGCCGACCGCTTTCTTCGTGGCGAACCTGGATACCTATGGGGGAAATTCGGGGTCGCCGGTGTTCGACGCGAATGGAGTGGTGGAAGGCATTTTGGTGCGCGGAGAGGCAGACTATGTCTCGAACGGCACCTGCAACATCTCCAAGGTCTGCCCTACGACGGGCTGTCGGGGCGAAGATTGCACGCGCATTGCAGAGTTGATCGATCTCATACCGCAGGTGTGATGAGGCCGCGCCGTCGTTTGAGCACGGGTGCGTTTGCCGGACGCCAAGTCTGTACCGGGTCGGGGCTGAAATTTCTGCCCCGGCCCCGCGGAGGTAATGAGCCGAGGCATCCGCTTCAGCTCTTCGCGTTCGACTGGATGGTCCCAAAGGACGAGTTACGATCAACAACTCGCCGCGTATCACAATCGAGCGCGCTATTTCGAGTTTTGCAAGCATGGATAAGATCATTGTTTCCAATAAAAGTGCGCTGATCGGCAAATACACTGCAGACGGTGTTGCGAGGATCGACGCCGCTGTCTCGCGCCTCGCCGTTGCGGATAGTCAGCGGGGGATCGAGACCGGCCGGATCTACATTGATCAGCCTGACGACATGACTGGTGTCGGAGAAGTCGTCGTGAATTCCCAGGACGAGGTCGAAGCCAAGAAGGCGATCGATGCGATCGCGAGCAAATTCGAACCTGCTTATCTGGTACTCCTCGGTGGCCCGGACATTGTGCCACACGTCAGCCTGGACAACCCAACGCCTCAAGATGGGGACCCCCGCGTGCCCAGTGATCTTCCATACGCTTCGTCGGCCCCCTTTAGCCGCAGCATAAAGGATTTTCTTGGTGCTGCGAGAGTAGTATCTCGACTTCCGGGGCCTACCGGAGCCAACGACCCGGATTTCGTGACAAAGTTGCTGGACCAATCCAGCGCGCACGCATCTCGATCCGCTGACGATTACAAATCGTATTTCGCCATTTCGGCCGATGTCTGGACGGCTTCTACGCGGATGAGTCTAAACCAGGCATTCGGCAATTTCAGCGCGCTCAAGCTCGCGCCGCCGGCAACCCATACCGGCATCGACATTGACTTGGCGAACCGGGCGCATTTCATCAACTGCCATGGTCGAGCGCTCCAACCGAAGTTCTTCGGCGAAAAGGAGCGGATAGTGTCGGTTTCAATGGAGAGCTCGAAGCTGGCAGGCAATATACAGCCCGATACCATCGTGACTGCCGAGTGCTGCTACGGCGCAGAGCTTTACGATCACGTTCTTGCCGGACGCGGCCAGCCAATTTGCCTCAGCTACCTTGGGAACGGTGCAATTGGATTCGTCGGCAGCACCAACATCTCCTACGGCCCGGCGGCTGCGCTCGGTGCTGCCGACCTGCTGACTCAGTTTTTCTGGATCAACTTGCTCAAGGGGCAGTCGTTGGGTCGCGCGTTCCTCCAAGCCAGGCAGGACTTCGTTCAGCGCGAACGGATGTCCGACCCGGCAAACCTGAAAACTATCGGCCAGTTTATCTTGCTTGGTGACGCGGGGCTCCATCCTTGCTCTCCGCCAGAACATGTAGCAGCCAATTTGGCCGTTGGGGCTGTCGATACGACGACCCAACGCAAGGCGGTCCGATTGGCTCTTGCCAGCAACGGTCAATCGGTCATGGAATCGGCGTCGATGGTAGGGAAGCGTGTCACCGCGAGGAGCCGTCTCCCTGGACATGCCACCCTGCTGGCGAAGGTTCGAGAACTCGCGGGCCAACGAGGATTGGAGAATCCGGACGTTGCAAGCTATCGGGTTTCGGGCGGCAAAGCATTCATGAGTTCCATCAAGTCGATGGCGGCTGAACCCCTGGTGACAGTCGCAATCGAGACCAGAAAGAATGAGGACGACGTGCCAGAAGTCCGCATTGTGGTCGCCCACTCCCTTCGTGAGGGTGATGACATTGCAATTTCGTCTCTGAGGACCTATGTCAGTCGATGACATGGGCGTGGCACGGGTCGATCTTGAAGGCGATGTGCGAATGGAGACAGTAGCTCCTGGCTCCAAGAGCGAACGCACGGCTGTCACCCTTCGAACGACCGAGGGAAATACCTACGTGTTGCAGACCCAGGACGGCCCGGCTTTCGGGGTTGACCAGACCCTGGAAGAGTTGGTCGGCCACCGAATCCAGGCATCGGGTGTGGCGTCCGACCAGACTATCATCATGAGAAAGTGGATTCTCCTGGATTGATCGGGTCCAGTTGGCGTCAGCCGATACCTCGGCCGCACGTTTGTTCAACGCGAAAACTCACACACGCGCTAGTTTTCTTCCCCACCAAAGGGAGGAAAACCAATGACAGCCACAGCACTTGCAAAACACGCAACTCCGCTTCGCGATGTGTTCGAACGCTATCATGTCGGCTGGGAGACCAGGAGCCCGGACCTGATCGCCTCGCTCCATTCAGAAGACACGGTCTTCCATGTCCATGACGGGTCCGACGCCGTCCACGGGCGGGAGGCCTTGCGGCAGCGCTGCATTGATACGTTCGAAAAGTTCGACTTTTCGTTCGAGATGGGCCGCAGACTCTACGGCGACGATCACTGGGTCTTCGAATGGACAATGGTCCTTGCACTCAAGGAGCCGGGCGGCGCGCCGTTCACGGCCAAGGTCGAGATGCTCGATGTCGTGACGGTCAATTCCCGCGGCGAGGTGGCGCGCAAGGACGTCTATATGAACGGGGGTGAAGCGCAGGCCGCGTTCGCCCGGGCCGGGATCCAGCGCTAGCTAGGAAGCGCTGGATGCATCCGACGCCGGCCATATCGTGCCGCTTGAGGATTTGCGCCAAACCACAGAGTTGCCGATAGTAGGGAGCCATGCCGTCTGCGGAAACGCCTTTCACCAGCACGATATTGCCCATCGGGGTCTCACGCCTCGCGGCGCATCCGAATGTTGTCATGGCGGTGCTGGCGGGGCGGGCGGGGCCGATCACGGTCGAGCATGCAGGCGTGAGCGTCACGGGTGACGTCCTGCTCGTCCGGCCGGGGATCGTGCACAGCGTTCGGCTCGCCAGGCGAGGTGCTGATGTCGTCTACCTCAACGGACTGACATTTCCGTTCGAGGCCCCGCTGGCCGTCGCGCTGAAAGGCAATTTGGAACAGCTGGCGCGCCGATCAATTGGTGGCGATTCCTGCGCGACAGAGGAATTGCGGGAAAGGCTCGCGTTCGCGACCAATCCGCTTCCGGCGAAGGTGGTGGAGATCGTACGGGCGATGCAGGCCGATCCAATGCGGCGCGTGTCGCAAGACGAGCTGGTACGATGCCTCGGCATGGAGCGGACGCGGGCGCTCCGCTGCTTCAAGGCGGCGACGGGGCTGACATTTCGCCGGTTCAAGCTGTGGTCGGCACTGCAGCATGCTGCGGTGAGAATGGCCGAGCGCGAGCTGGTGCGGACGGCAGCGATGGATGCCGGCTTCGCCGATACCGCCCATCTTTCGCGCGTCTTCAGCAGCATGTTCGGACTGTCACCCAGCGTGGCGATCGCGGGGCTCGACGAGCGGGAACGGGAATCACGGGAGGTGCACTAGACTAGCTGAAGACAGTGCCCCAAAGCTGCGTTCTATTCCTGCCCGCACGCAATCCACGGCCGCCACCGCAAGGGGCGCTGTGGATTGCCCGAAATCTTCGTCGGCCGCCATCCGCTCCCGGGTCCCGGCCTCGCCATCCGCTGCCCCGGCGACATCACCAAGGAAAAGCTCGACATCCTCCGCAATGCGGATGCGGTCTATATCGACCAGATCCGCAAAGCCGGCCTCTACGACCAGATCTGGCAAGCCTTCGCCGTGTTGCTGCCGGTGAAGACCGTCGGCGTGATGGGCGATGGCCGCACCTATGAATACGTCGTGGGCTTGCGCGCGGTGACCTCCACGACGGCGGACTTCTATCCCTTCGACATGAAATTCCTCGGCGAAACCGCGACGCGGATCATCAATGAGGTGAAGGGCGTTAATCGCGTGGTGTCTGATGTGACGAGCAAGCCGCCAGAGACGATTGAATGGGAGTGATTTTGGCCCATCGGGCCTAATCAGGCTTGAGGTTCTCGAGAAGGGCGCTCCAGCTCCCCCGCCGCAGACCTTTGCCCCACACGATTTCGAATGTCGCGCGTGACGCGCGAGGATGCTGCATCGCTTCAACGAACGCTTCGGCAACATCTGCGCGGGCAATGCGGTTGCGAAACGCCAGGGGTAGGGTGCCCTGGCTGACATTGACCGCACGCTCGCCGCCCGGCCGGTCGAGGAGGAAGCCGACGCGGATAATCGTGTAGTCCAAGCCGCTACTGCGGATTTTTTCTTCGACGCGTCGACGCCAAACCAGCGTATTCCGCTTGAGCAGGTTGATCAGGAAACCCGCCAGTGAGTGCGTCTTGATACCGATCGAGTTCAGATAGACGAAGCGACCCCGGAACCCGGCGCTTCGCGCTGCCGCGAGCGTATCGATGACTCCGTCGTAGTCTGTCGTCTTGACGAGGTTCTTCGAGGCGTAACGTCCGCTCGGCGCGCCGGCGGTGAAGATGATGTGATCCGCATCTCGCAATACAGGTGGGAGCGTGTCCGCTTTCGTGAGGTCTCCGGCGACCACCTCAAACGCGGAGCCCAGCTCGGCAGAAGCTCTGGCAGGATCGCGAGCCAGCACGCGAAAGTCATAGCCTCGTTCGTGCAGCAGCCGGGCGATCAGGCACCCGGCACCCCGTGTACCTCCGACAACCAGAACGCGGTTTCCTCCAGCGTTGCTCATCGAGACCTCAGCGCAAGTGCTTTTACTTCGAAGGAGGGATGGGGATAGTCGTCGATTATCCAATAATTCTTTGCTGTTTCATGGTACGACTTCTGATATTTGGTGGCCAGCTATTCTCGTAGAAATTTAACGAGGTTTCTCGACCGATTGCCAATGACGATTTCGAACAAAATGACGAGGCCGGGGGAATGCGGTGAAAATATTTTCCGTGACGATCGAAAATTTCCGAGGAATCCGCTCTACCAAGCTGGTGCTGCCTGATCACGCCGTACTGATCGGAGACAACAACACCGGCAAATCGTCGGTGTTCGAAGCGATCGATCTCGCTCTTGGGCCGGATCGGCTGAGCCGCCGGCCGCCCGTTGATGAGCATGACTTCTATCAAGGAAAATATCTGCCGGTCGAGAGTGCGGAGGCACCCGAAGGTGCCGCGCCTGCCACAGCGCCCAAGATCACCGTTGAGGTGACGATCATCGACCTGTCGTCCGAACAGCAGGCGCGTTTTGGAGCCAACGTCGAGTGGCTAAATACGAGCACCGGGTTGTTCTACGAAGAGGCGAATCCGGCCGGTGTGGATGTTGTCGAGATCAAAGCGGCGTTGCGGATCACGTTTATCGGGGAGTATGATCCTGAAGAGGATGATTTCGTTGGCAATACCTACTTCACGCGCAGTCTATCAGAAGAAGAAAGGCCAACGCCATTCTCGAAGAAGGACAAGCAGCACTGCGGTTTCCTCTTCCTGAGGTCGCTGAGGACGGGATCTCGGGCGCTCAGTCTCGAACACGGCAGCCTGCTCGACATTATCCTGCGGCTGAAGGAAATCCGGCCGCAGATGTGGGAGGGAACGATTGGAACGCTCGCCGGCCTTGATGTAGCGAGCGATCCTACGCTTGGCATATCCGGTGTTCTCGACAGCATCGACAAGTCCCTGAAGAAATACGTCCCGCGCGAGTGGGGCGTGAAGCCACACCTCAAGGTATCAAACCTGACGCGCGAGCATCTTCGTAAGGTGGTGACCGCCTTCATCGCCACGGGCACTGGCGATCATGCCGCGCCGTTCTTTCGTCAGGGTACGGGCACGATAAACATGCTGGTCCTCGCGATGCTGTCTCAGATCGCAGAGGACAAGCAGAACGTCATTTTCGCCATGGAAGAAGCTGAAACGGCGATTCCCCCATACGCACAAAAGCGAATTGTACATGAGCTACGGAAGCTTTCAGCTCAGTCGCTCTTCACCTCGCATTCTCCTTATGTGCTTGAGGAGTTCAAACTCGACGAAACCGTCATCCTCTCGCGGTCAGACGATGGAGAACTTAGCCAAGCTAAGATCGAACTGCCGGAGAGCGTCAAGCACAAGCGTTACCGACAGGAATTTCGTACCCGGTTCTGCGAGGGGCTACTGTCGCGTCGCGTACTGATTGCGGAAGGGGCGACGGAGGCGACCTCGTTTCCGGTAGCTGCTCGCCGATTGTCGGAACTAAATCCCGCCACCTACGCATCGTTGGAGGCTTTGGGTGTGTGCGTGATTGACGCCGGCACCGAGACACAGATCGCGGACCTCGCATCTCTTTACAAGAGCCTCGGCAAGCGAACCTTTGCTCTGTGCGACAAGCAGACCGACCCGGCTAAGGCGGCTATCGAGGCTCAGGTTGAACGCCTCTTCATGCACGGGGAGAAGGGCATCGAGGATCTGATTCTCAAGAATACCACGCAGGCCGCGCTCGAGCGGTTCGCTAATCAGCTTGAGTGGCCGCCGCATCTGCTGGCGAAATACCCGGATCCGAAGGCACAGGCCATTGCGGCGTTGACGGAGTATTTCGGGTGGTCGAAAGGGAATTGGGGGATCGCCGAGTTTCTGACTCAGTGCTCTGAGGCGGAGATTCCTGTGTGGATACGCGAGACTTGCATCACTCTCAGGGCTCTTTGCGATCCACTGCCGCTGCCGCCGCCACCGCCATTTCCTTGGGCCGGCGCGGCCCCAGTCGTAGTGCCTGTCAGTTAGACGACGATGTCATGGTGGACCTAACCGAAGCGCAGAAGGAAGTCATTCAGGCCGGCGGACATCAACTCGTAACCGGCGGCCCCGGCTCGGGAAAGACCACTGTGTCGATCCTAAAGGCTGCCAAGATCGCGCGTGAGGCATTGGCGTCAGGTCAGAGAATCCTATTCCTGAGTTTCGCACGCGCGACCGTCTCGCGCGTCTTGGAGGCGATCGATGAAGAACGTGCGATCACGCGGGAGGAGAGGCAGAGGATCGAGGTAGATACCTATCATTCCCTCTTCTGGCGTATCCTGAAGACGCATGGCTACCTTGTCGGCTTTCCGCGACGTATGACGATCCTGACGCCTTCAAACGAGGCAATCGCCTTGTCTGCGGTGCGCAGCGGCTACAAGCCAGCCTCGAAGCTCACGGAGGAGGAAAAGGCGGAGAAGCGGGCGCGTGAGGAGGCTGAGCGCACTCGGCTAGCTATTGAGGAAGGCAAGGTCTGTTTTGACCTGTTTGCGGACCGCGTGGCGATCTTGCTGCATGGCTCCAACAAGGTCCGCTCGCTCATTTCAACCATATATCCGTATATCATCCTGGATGAGTTTCAGGACACCACCGCCGATCAATGGCGAGTGGTGCAGGCGCTTGGTGCGAGCAGCACCCTGATCGCCCTTGCCGATCCGGAGCAGCGTATCTTCGATTTTATCGGTGCCGACCCGGAGAGGCTAAATCACTTCCAGGCGGCGTTCGCCCCATCGGTCCACGACCTTGCCGGCGACAATCATAGGAGTAGGGGGACGGAGATTGCGCTCTTCGGCAACGACATTCTGATCGGGAAATTCCGGCAGAATGAATATCAGGGCATCGGATTCGAAGCGTTCGAGTCCAATCCCAACCAGGCCTATGCGTCATTGGTTGGGCAGGTGCTCCAGGCTCGGAAGCGCCTCATTGAGGGCGGTCGACGAGACTGGTCGCTAGCTATACTGGTGCCGACCAAGCGGATGACCCGACTGGTTTCGGACGTGTTGCGCGAGCCTTTCGGCAACGTGCCGCCGATCGCGCATACTGCCGCAGTTGACATGGAAGGGCCTATCCTGGCGGCGGAAATCGTAGCCTTCCTGCTGCAACAGCGGGCGCACCCCGGCTGCTTCGACGAGTTCATCGAGCTACTCTGCAGTTATTTCCACGGCCGTGGAGGTGCGACCCCGAGTAAGGGTGATATAGATGAGGCATCTCGGTTCCGAACGGCTTTGGCAAAGTGGAACGAGTGTCTCGCAGCCGGTCGGCCAACGCCTGGCAACAGCGTTCTCAAGAGTACCTTCGCTGTTCACCAAGCCTCGGCGGCGTTGGCGCTGATAGGGGACCCAGACGCTGACTGGATGGCGATGCGTGCAGTTCTCGAGGCAGGCGCCTGTTCGCGGCTGAATGATGTGGCGAAGGAGGTTCGTAACGTGCGGCTGCTTGAGCGCGGGACCCAACTGCGTCAGGGGCTCGCCCAAGATTGGCGTGATACGGGCGGATATCGCAATGCCCTTACGATCACGCGGCAGTCCTTCGTCCAGGAGCATTTCGCAATGGCGCATAAGCCGGAGTCTGGCGTCGTCGTGATGAATATGCACAAGGCGAAGGGAAAGCAGTTTGACGAGGTCATCGTCTTCGAGGGATGGCCAAAGAGGGTTAGGCGCGAGATCGTGGCAAATCCCGATCGAATCGTGACCGGCAATGTGCACGACGGTCCCATGGCGCAGGCGCGTCAGAACTTCCGCGTCAGTATCACTCGGGCGAAAGTGCGCACGACCATCATGACGCCTCGAGACGATATCTGCGTGTTGCTGAGGCCTGCTGGGTAGGCGAGAAGCCAAGCATGCCGACGGTAGTTTTTGGAGAGGCTCGAATTACGGTCACTCGTTGCTTGGCGCCACATCAAGCATGCGCCAGCGGCGCTATGGACTGCGTCGCTTCGCTCGCAATGACGAATTCGGCTCATCGAGTGCGACAAGCTGCACGACAAGCAAATCACTTCTGATTTTCCGAAATCGTGTCAATCCCAGGAATCAAAAATATTCTGCTTTCGTTCTCGCCCAAATCAGCCGCATAACTCCGCCCGTCTCACGGCAGATGAGGGGCGCTTCGCGATCGTCACGAACGCGCGGTGAGATGCGGTGGACGCTGAGGGCGCGATAGACGTACGCGCCGGACGCGTACGGCGAAGTCGTGTGGTTCGGGCGCCGCGGTGCTGGCGCTAAGTCCTAGAGAAGCGAAGCTTCTCGGGGGTGACGGAGGCAAAAGAGCCGTTCTCCGGGAAGAGCACGAAGTAAGCCGTAAAGCCATTGCGCAGGGAAGGCCGGAGTGTTCCCGCTGCCCTGTATGCTCGTGTGCATTTTTGTTTTGCGCAAATCGCACGCGAGACCGCGGGTGCAGCAAGCACCCGGTCTTCCCTGCGCCCTCTACGTAACGAGGAGGGTGAAAAATTGCACAAAGCTCGGGCGTATCCCGCCGCGAGAGAGCGGACCCATGCCCCACGCCGTTGAAATCTTGAATCTAGGCCTTGCCTTGCATGAACGATCGCACGCAGATCTGCCATTCTGGTCGAGGGGCTGCGGCCCGCTGCCGGTCGTGGCATGTTCGACGGAATGTTCGAAGGCTTCACCACATTTTCGGATCGGGCGTCATGTCTGACGATTTGAACTGGCTTTCCGCCCGCGAGATGGAGCGGCGCTTCGCCAAAGGCGACTTGTCGCCGGTTGATGTGCTGGAAGCCACCCTGGCGCAACTGCACACGGTCAATCCGGCTCTCAACGCCATCTGCCTGCTGGATGAAGCGCAGGGTCGGCGCCTTGCCGCAGAGTCGGCGGAGCGCTGGCGTCGCGGTGCACCGCTCGGACCGCTCGACGGCGTGCCTGTCGCCATCAAGGACACGGCGCATGTTGCTGGCTGGCCGACGCGTATCGGCTCGCATGCGACGCTAGCTGTGCCGAGCGCGGAGGATACGCCCGGCGTCGCCCGCCTGCGTGAGGCTGGCGCGGTGTTCTTCTGCAAGACAGCCACGCCCGAATTCGGATGGAAGGGCATCACGCACGGCCCGCTGACCGGCATCACGCGTAATCCCTGGGATGTTTCCCGCACGCCCGGCGGCTCCAGCGGCGGCTCGGCCGCATTGGTGGCTGCCGGCGTCGTATCCCTGGCTACCGGCGGCGATGGCGGCGGCTCCATCCGCATCCCGGCGGCGTTCAGCGGCGTGTTTGGATTGAAGCCGAGCTACGGCGTAGTGCCGAATTTCCCGGGCCCGATGGGCACGCTCGCGGTCTATGGCGGCCTGTCGCGCGATGTTGCTGACAGCGCCTTGATGTTGAACGTGTTCACGCGACCGGACGCGCGTGATTCCTTCGCCATTCCCTATCGCGGCATCGATTATCTCGACGGCCTCGACAGTGGCGTGGCGGGGATGCGGATCGCATGGTCGCCCGATCTCGGCTTCCCGGTCGCCGATCCTGCCGTCGTGGCGGGCATGCAGCCGGCCATCGACGCGCTGGTGAAGGTCGGTGCTGACGTGCAAAGTGTTTCCCTCGATCTTTCCGGTGCGCAGCCGGCGCTGGAAGTGATCTGGGGCGCATCGCATGCCGCATTGGTGCGTGATTTCGATGGCGCGCAATTGGCGGCGCTCGATCCGGGCCTGCTCCGGCTGGTCATATCAGCCCAAAATATTTCCGCGAGCGAATTGCAGGCTGCCTATGCCGAGATGCGCGCGCTGAGCCAGAAGATGCAGTTGTTTCATCAGGATTACGATCTGCTGCTGACCCCGACCGTTCCCATCACCGCGTTCGCTGCCGGCGTCGACACGCCCGACACCACGCGCTTTCCGCAATGGTTCGATTGGACGCCGTTGACGTGGCCGTTCAATCTCACCCGCCAACCTGCGGCCTCGATGCCTTGCGGATTTGTTGAGGGGCTGCCAATCGGGTTGCAAATCGTGGGGCCGATGTTCGGCGAGCAGAACATCCTCCGGGCGAGCCGCTGCGTCGAGCAGGCCTGCGCCACCGGTGCGCGGCCGGGTCTTGGAGCGCGCGGCCTTCCTCACGGGGACAAACAATAGCTATGATGCGCCTGGATGATCGAATGGGAGTGGGGGCATAAGCAGCGGAATGACCGATATCTACGACCCGCAATTCGTGAAGGCCGTCTTCGATCGCTGCTCGGACAGGTACATCACCTTCAGCCTGATCTGCTCGTTCGGTTTCACCGAGTGCTGGCGACAGCAATGCGTAGCGGCGATGCCGGCGCCTGGGGCCGGCGGCGCGCGCGGCTACGATCTGATGGCGGGGACCGGCGAGGTCTGGCCGCATCTCTTGAAGCGCTTTGGCGATATTGGATCAATCACCGCAGTCGATATCTCCTCCGGCATGCATCGCCGCGCCATGGAACGGCTTCACGCCCACCGTGCCCACCGGATCGAATTCATCGAGGACGACGTGCTGGCAAGCGATCTGCCGTCGGAGAGCGCGGACTTCGTCATCTCCACCTTCGGATTGAAGACATTCAATCCCGAACAGCATGCACGCCTGGCCGCCCTGATCGCGCGCGTGCTGAAACCCGGCGGCGTCTTCTCGATGATCGAGGCGTCGGACCCGAAAGGGTGGTGGCTGCGGCCGCTATACCTGCTTCATCTCAAGCTGGTTCTGCCGCTCGTCGCGCGCATCCTGCTTCGCGGCGCGCAGGATTTTGCGATGATCGGCACCTACAGCACCAACTTCGGCAGCGCTGCTGAGATCGCGGCTACGTTGCGCAGCCACGGGCTTGAGGTGGAGTTCTCAAAATACTTCTTCGGCTGTGCGACGGGCGTTTCGGGCCGGAAGGTCGGGCCCAGCTCGTAGGGCACACCATGTTCCGAAACTACTACCGAAACTGCGGACAACGATGCACGTAGTCCCAGGGAATATCATACACGCACGTGTAACGGAGATCGTCTGACTGCTTTAGCGGCGGAGCCACTACCACCGGTTCGTTGACCGCATCCGGTGCTAGACCATAGAAGACCCCCGGGCCTCCGGCCCAAAAGCCGCCGCCCCGGTGATGGTGATGATGCATCGATCGGGGGAATGACGGGAAAGCCGGGCGCGCCGGAGCAATCCCTGCACCTGCACCGCGCGCTACGCCCGGATCGGCAAATGCCTCGCTCGCGGCAAGGCCAAGCGCGACTACACTGAGAGAGGCGATAAACGTCGTTCTATAAGTCATGGCACTCACCCATTCGTAGGTTACTGAGCAGCATTCCTATGACGCTAAGCCGAGCCCTTTGTGCCCGCAAAGGCATAATTAATTATTAGTTAAGACGTAATCTTAACGGAGGGGCGCATTCATCTCAACTGCGCGACGTCTTCTCGAACCGCTTGATCAGCCGCTCGCGCTTGAGGCGGGACAGCCGCTTGATCCAGAACAGGCCGTTGAGCTGATCGATCTCATGCTGGTGACAGACCGCGCGCAGTCCCTGCGACTCCTCGGTCTGCAGGTTGCCGTGGACGTCCTGATAGCTGATCCGGATCCGCGCATGACGACTTAGCTCGTCGTTGACCCCGGGCATCGAGACGCTGCCCTCCTGATGCAGGATCATCTCGGGCGATGCCCAGATGATCTCCGGATTGACGTAGGTCCGTGCGCCCTCGGTTGCGTCGAGGTCGAGCACCACGACCCGCTGGGAGATGCCGATGTGCGGCGCGGTGATCCCGATCCCCGGCGCGGCGTGCATGGTCTCCAGGAGGTCTCTCGCCAGTTCCCGCAGCACATCGTCAAACACGGTGACGGGCTGCGCCGGGAGCGCTAGCCGAGGGTCGGGGTAACGGATGATCGAACGGACGGGCATGATCTGTTACGCTTTGGCACTTGCACCCCACGAGCTAACCATGCCCGTAAAGCCGCTCATCCCACCACACCGGCTCGGGCAGGGTATGCGTGATGCCCTTGGCGTCGGAGTGAGCCGGGTTGATCAGAAAGTTGCGCTCCAGCCGCGCCGGGATCGAGGGGACGATCAGGAGCGCCGAACGCTTCTCCTCGTACCATTGCTGGCCGAAAGTCTTGCAGATCGTCTCATTCCGCGAGTCCCAGCCGGGATGCGCCGCGGTCTGGAAAATTTCATACGAGACGCCATTTGGAATCGTGATCTCGATGAAGTGCTGGTTGGCGGGCATCACCAGGTTGGTGTGCACCAGCTTTTCCAGCAGCGCGGTGGAATAGTGTTCGGAGCTGTAGATCAGCGGGCTCGTATGCGTGTTCCAGCGGCCGGGATAGAGGCGGGCGCCCTCGGCGTCATAGACCGGGAAGGCACCGTCCGGGTCCCCGATGCGATAGCATTTCAGAACGCGGTCGCTCTTCTGAACGCTCATACGCCGCCGCTATACGCCGCCCGGCCCATCAGGTTGATCACCGCATCGGCGCCGGGGCCGGTCGCCAGCGCCACTTCGAGCGGCGCGTTGTCGTCCAGCATCGGGTGCGGCCGTTCGAGAAAGGCGCGAACCTTGGCTTCGTCACGGAAGACATCGATCCCGAAGGCGAACACTTTGGCGACGCGCGCGAGGCGGTCGCTTTCCTCGCTGGTCAAAAGCTGCTTGTGCTTGCGCCGGCGTTCGAGCGTCGGCTTGGGCACGACCCGATAGGTGAAGCGGCGGACATCGTTCGGGCTGACACGGCCGGCGAATTTGTCCAGCGCCGAGACCGGCAGGCCCTTCTCGACGGAGTAGGCCAGCGTCAGCGTCGTTTCGGTGTTCTTCGGTTTCACGCCGAGCAGTTCGGCGGCGGTTGCAGCCTGATAGCTCATGAAGTCCTCGCGATCAGTTGAGGCAAAGATATGCCTCAGATGAGGCAAAGTCAAGGTGCCTCCTGTGGGGTATGATCCTGCCATGACAGCAAGGCCGGCCGACCCCTCCGAGACCGGCGCGCTCGCGCGCCTCTGGTACGACGGCTGGCAGGATGCCCATGCCGCGATCCTGCCGCCTGTGCTGGCGCGTGCACACACGCGCGCCAGCTTCGCCGAACGTATGGCTGCCGCGCTTGCCGATGTCCGGGTCATCGGGCCGCCAGGTACGCCACTGGGGTTCGCGATGCTGAAGGGCGATGAACTCTACCAGTTCTACGTGGCGTCGGAAGCGCGCGGCGCCGGAATAGCCGCCGCGCTCATGGCGGACGCGGAAGTGCAATTGTCGGCGCGCGGCATAGAAACGGCCTGGTTGGCTTGCGCGATCGGCAACGCGCGCGCGGCCAGATTTTACGAGAAGAGCGGATGGCATCTCGCCAGAACGATGGTCAACCGCCTCGACACCGCTGACGGCCCATTCGATCTAGAAATCTGGCGTTATGAGAAGCACCTGGCGCGCCGGTGAAGAGCGCTGGCCGCGGTGCGCCCGCCAGGACGAGCAAGAGCGGTCCGCGGGCCTCAAACACTATCTCTTTCGCCGGCCTGACGCTGGGCGATATCGCACATGGTCGATCAGCGCGCGCAGCTTGGGCGGAAGATTTCGGCGGTCCGCGAAATAGAGGAAGAAGCCTTTAAAGGGTGGGCAGTACTGCTCCAGAAGCGGCACCAGCTCGCCTCGCTCAATATACGGCCTGAAAGTCTCCTCCATGCCGAACGTCAGGCCGCCTCCGGCACAGGCGGTCCGTACCATGACCCACATGTCATTGGTCGTGATCCGGGCGTTCACCGCGACGTCGAATTCGCGGCCGTCTTGCTCGAACTCCCAGCGATAGGGCGCCACCTCCGGAGCCGGGCGCCAGCCAATGCAGCAGTGCTGCGAAAGCTCGGCCGGGTGAGATGGCGCTCCGAAACGCTCCAGGTAGGACGGTGCGGCCACGACCATCTGGCGCTGATCGCCTGAGACCGGCACGGCAATCATGTCCTGCTCGATGACTTCGCCGAGCCGAACGCCTGCATCATAGCCCTCAGCTACGATATCGAATTCCTCATCGGTAACGGTGATATCGACCTGCACCCCCGGATGAGCATGCGCAAAGCTCGCAAGCAGTGGTCCGCAGATGAAACGCTCGGCGATCGAGGAAACGGCAAGCCGTAGCTGCCCCGTTGGCTTGGCGTCCCGATCCTGCGCGGTATCGAGTGCAAGTTCGACTTCTGCGACGGCTGGCGCGACACGCTGGTGCAGTTGCACGCCGGCCTCTGTGAGGCTGACGCTGCGCGTCGTCCGCTGGACGAGGGCTACCTCCATCCGGTCTTCCATGCGTCGAATGGCCTGGCTCACCGCGGATCGGGTTACGCCCAGCCGCTCGGCAGCGCCGCGAAAGCTCTTCGCTTCTGCGACCGCCAGGAAAACGGAAACAAGATTTAGATCCACCGTCATTGGTTAGCAAATCTTACCAAGCTGGTCACGATTGGACAAATTGTTTTGCGTGTCGCCGTACCGTACGTCTGCCTTCGACATGAGGTGGAGGTGCAGGCCATGAAGTCTCTCGAACATTACCGTCTGCTCGGCCGGTCCGGCCTGCGGGTATCCCCAATCGCGCTCGGCACGATGACCTTCGGACAGGACTGGGGGTGGGGCGCCGATGCGGGCGAGGCGCGTCGGATATTCGATCTCTACGTCGATCATGGCGGCAACTTCGTCGATACGGCCGTGAACTACACCGATGGCGCCTCTGAGCGCATCGTCGGCGAGTTCATCAAGGACAAGCGCGACCGCATCGTGCTCGCGACCAAATTCACCATGGCGCGCGAGCCGGGCAATCCGAACTCGGGTGGCAACCACCGGCTCAATATGTTGCGTTCGGTGGAGCAGAGTCTGCGGCAGCTCAACACCGACCGCATCGACCTGTTCTACCTGCACGGCTGGGACATGACCACACAGCCTGATGAGGTGATGCGCGGGCTCGATGATCTCGTGCGTTCGGGGAAAATCCACTACGTCGGCATCTGCAATACGCCAGCCTGGCGCATCTCCCAGATGCAGACGTCAGCCGATATGCGCGGCTGGTCACCCTTCGTGGCGCTCCAGATCGAGTACAGCCTGATCGAGCGCACGGTCGAGCATGAGCTCATTCCAATGGCAGCCGCGCTCGGTATGGGCGTGCTGCCCTGGTCGCCGCTTGGTGGTGGCGTGCTGACCGGCAAGTATGCCCGGTCCGATGTCGCGGACTCGCGCGACGCAAGCATTTCATCGACGCGCAGGGGTGTCATTGCGTCGTCCGGCCATCTCAATGAGCGGTCGATCGAAGTTGCTGAGGTCGTGCGTGCGGTAGCCGAAGAGATCGGCGCGACCCCGTCCCAGGTAGCGATCGCCTGGACGCTCGCGAATTCAGCGGTCACGTCGCCTGTCATGGGCGCGCGCACATTGGCCCAGGCGAAAGACAATCTCGGCGCCCTCGGGGTCGCACTTTCGCCTGAGCATGTCGATCGGCTCAATCAGGCGAGCGCGCCGGATCCGATCTTTCCCGTCCGCTTCATGGGGCGTCCCATGGTTCAGCAGCTCATCTTCGGCGGCGCATCCGTCGCCCGGCGGAATTGAAAGTCAGTCAACGCAATGCGTCGGCGAGAGTCGTGCCGACCCATCGCTGCCGGGAAAAGGGAAGTAGAGCAGGAAAGGAGAAATTTATGAGAGCCATGGCAAATCGCGCACTCGCATGGTGCATGTGTGCCGCAATGTTCAGCGCTTCCAGCCTGACCACGGCTGCCCCTTGCGGACAGTCGAGCACGACGGAATATAACAACAAGCAAGTCGTCACCGAAGCTTTTCATCGCTGGGCAGCCGGTGGAACGTCCTTCTTCAACGACGTGCTCGCCGAGAATGTCGTCTGGAGGATCAAAGGATCGAGCGCAAGCGCCGGTGAGTTCCAGGGTCGCGAGTCCTTCCTGGAGCGGGCGGTCCGCCCATTCGCGACGAGATTGTCCACTTTCGTCCGCCCGACTGCCGTACGGGTCTGGGCCGATGGCGATCATGTGATCGCTCAGTGGGAAGGCAGCGGCGTAGCCCGCGACGGCAAGGATTACAGCAACAGTTATGCCTGGATCTTTCGCATGCACGACGGAAAGGCGACGGAGGTAACGGCCTTCCTCGACCTCGTCCCTTACGACGATGTCCTGCGGCGCGTCCCCGCGCTTCAGCAGTGACACATCAGCCGATCACTGGAGAAAAACAAGATGAAGCATCGACCAATCACGACATATGCCCTGCTGCTGGGATCGCTTTATATCATCGGACCATCGATGGCGGTCGCTTCAAACGAGGTGTCGGCAGGCAGCAAACCCGAACGGCAGTCCATGGAGAAAGAAATGACGCAGCATACCTACGTTGGCATGTGGGTGACCGATGGTGGCCACATTCGCCATGAGCTTCTTCCGAACGGTCGCTACGACGAAGCCCGCGGAACACGCAAGAGCGCCTATCAAGGGCGCTATGAGATTAAAGGCAATCACATCGACTATTGGGATGATACCGGCTTTACCGCTGACGGCAAATTCGTCGATGAACAAACCCTCCATCACGGCGGCATGATCTTTCGACGCCAGTAACGTCCATGACTCGCCCTACGAGCCAGGCAGCAACTGGTCGAGCGTAATTTTCGAAAGCGCTTGCTCAAAGCGGGCTGCGGCTTCGGACAATGCGAGTGATAAAGCGCGGTTGGCGGAACGTTCGACAACGCATTTGGGATGATCGTCGCTGGTTGCGATCGTGAAGGGCGATCCCGGCTCGAACGCCTTGTAGATATTCAGAAACGTGATCTTGTGAAGCGGCCGCTCGAGCCGCCATCCGCCTTTCGGCCCCCGCTCGGAAGATACATAGCCGCCTTCACGGAGCGCACCCATGATCCGTCGGACGACGACCGGGTTGGTGTCAAGCATCGCGGCGATCGTCTCGGATGTTGCTGTGCCCTCGTTGAAGCTCATGTGAACCAGGACATGAGCGACGCGGGCGAGCCGGGTGTCCTTACTCACGGCGGTACCTCGCTTGATGTCATTGCAGCCTAGACCGCTTCACCCGTTATCGCAACAGACACAGTGACAAATTATTGACGCATTTCCGAATATTGTACTAGTAACAGTTACGAGTAGTGACGGGAGATCAGCATGCACTTTGATGCCATCATTGTTGGCGGCAGTTTCGCCGGCCTGTCGGCGGCGCTTCAACTGGGACGGGCGCGCCGGACCGTGCTCGTCATCGATGCGGGAGAGCGGCGCAATCGCTTTGCATCGGCCTCTCACGGTTTTCTGGGCCGCGATGGCGTGGCGCCGGACGAGATCATCGCCGAAGCGACAAGCCAGTTGTCGCGCTATGTCACCGTCGCAACCCTGAAGGGATACGCGTCAAAGGCGGGACGCACGGAGCAGGGGTTTTACGTCGAGACGCACAACGACACCTTCCATGGCGAGCGGTTGATCATTGCCGGTGGCGTCGCCGATATCCTGCCCGACATCCCGGGTCTCGCCGATGGGTGGGGCACGTCGATCTTCCACTGCCCTTATTGTCACGGTTACGAACTCGAACGCGGCCCGATTGGCGTCCTGGCCACCAGTACGCTCTCCATGCATCATGCAATGATGCTGCCCGACTGGGGGCCAACCACGCTTCTGATCAACGACAGCTTTATCCCCGACGAAACGCAACGGTCAGCTCTGGCCGGGCGGGGCGTCTCGGTGGAGGAGGGGCGCGTCCGGCGGATATTCGGTCAGCGCCCGACCGTTGAACTCGCAAATGGCCGCACGATTGATTTCGCCGGCATCTTCACGCTCGGCCGCACCATGCCAGGGCCGATTGCCGAACAGCTTGGCTGCGATTTGAAGGATGGGCCGCTAGGAAAATTCATCGGGGTTGACGAACAGCAGCAAACGTCGGTTCCCCAAGTATTTGCCTGCGGCGACGTTGCGCGCGCCGCCGGATCGATCGCGCTCGCCGTATCGGACGGAAGCATGGCCGGCGTGGCCGCCCATCGATCCCTCATCTTTTGATCTCGGATCGAAGGGTGGATTGGCCCAACCGGTCCGTGCAAAGCGCGGCCCGACGGGCACAATCCACCACCTCGTCTCATCACGTCGAGCTGTGCGGTGCGTTCAGCCGCTTCAACGGCATCCTGCAATTCGGCATTGAGCGGAGCGTTGCGCAGCCTATGCCAGGCGGCGCACCTCGGGAGCCCCCATCAGGCGGATCATGGGCCTATTGTCTTTGATCTCCGTCGTCGTTCCGTCTGCAAACGCCACGGTCACGGGAGAGTCATAGCGAAGATGAAGCGTGATCTGATCTGATCCATCGCCGAAGGAAATCGTGGCCGTGCTGCCGGAAACCTCGACCTGCATCTTGTCAGCCGTCAATCCCTCTTCAAGTCTGATGGTGGAGTCGCGACCGGCGTAAACCGTGTCCTTGCCGTCTCCGGCCGAGAACAAGACCGTGGAGGCGTGCTTGTCGTAAATCGTGTCATCCCCCGCGCCGCCGGAGACGACAGAGCTGACAACCGTAAGCGTGTCGTTGCCGGAGCCACCGTCGGCGAAGCCGTTGCTCGCTGCGGAGATCCAATCATCGCCCTCGCCACCGCTCACGCGGCTATTGGCCCATGCGCTGATCACATCGTTGCCGGCGCCGCCGTCGACCTGACTGTCGGACCACGCATCGATGGAATCGTTGCCGTTGCCGCCGAGGACAACAGTGTTGGACCAGGCGCGTATGGAGTCATCGCCATCACCGCCGTCCACCGCACTGTCCGACCAAATATCAATCTGGTCATTTCCAGCCCCGCCGTAGACGCCGGATCCGGACCAGGCCCGGATCGAGTCGTGGCCAGCGCCGCTGTCGACCACGCTGTCCGACCAGACATCGACCGTATCGTTGCCGTCACCGCCGTCAACGAGGCTCTTGCTCCACCCTGCAAGCCTGTCATGGCCGTCGGTTCCGCTGACATGTGTCATTCCGAGTTCCTGAAGACGGAGCAGAAATGCCTGCACCACCGGGGAGAGACCAATGCTGCTGGTCGTCTTCTCCGCTGCCGGATCGATCGCAGACGCGCCCGTGGCAGCCGTATTCTGCTCTGCGGTCGGACTGGACCAGGCGAGGTGAGGCGGTGCCGGCGGTTGAAGTAGCCTCAGCGTCAAATTCCAAGAGTTCGGGGTGCCGATCTGCATGACTGTTTACTCCCTTCTGGAAATACAACCTCTGGTGTTGTCCGGTTTTTTGCCCCAGAAGAATTAATGAGGCGTCAAAGCAAAGCTGACATGTCGTCTGCATGGTCAATCCGCCGCAGGCGAGGTGTGAGCGCGACATCCCCAGGGTTGCAGGTTGAGATACCGATGCAATCGCCTTTGAAGGTGGATGGATCGTGCTCCCCTGCGGGGGGTCGTTTCGGTCGGGTTCAGAAAGTGCGAGGAGCCCCGCCTTGCCGCTTCACCGTTCCCTCGCAAAAAAGTGAGGCAGCCTGCCCGCTGGCCTGTCGGCTCCGGACCATCCCATTCGTCTTCCACCCAGAGAGAGCTGCAGTGGAGATCAGGAATGGAAAATTCTCGCTATCGCTGGGTCATCGTCGCGGCCGGAGGTCTTCTCGGCTGCGTCGCGATTGGCGGCATGTTTTCGCTGCCGGTCTTTTTGCAGCCGATCGCGCGGGATACCGGCTGGTCGGTCACCGGCATATCCAGCGCCATGACGATCGGCTTTCTCGCCATGGCTTTCACCAGCATGATCTGGGGCACCTTGTCCGACCGGCTGGGGCCGTTGCCGGTGGTGCTGACGGGCTCGGTGGTGCTGGCGGTGAGCCTGGGGCTCGCCAGCCTTGCGACGTCGCTGGTCGTGTTTCAGTTCATCTTCGGGCTGATGGTCGGCAGCGCCACCGCTGCGATCTTCGCGCCGATGATGGCCTGCGTCACCGGCTGGTTCGATACGCATCGCAGCCTTGCGGTATCGCTGGTTTCGGCCGGCATGGGCATGGCGCCGATGACCATGTCGCCGCTTGCCGCCTGGTTGGTCTCGAACCATGACTGGCGGACCTCGATGCAGATCGTTGCGCTCGTCGTCGCTGCGATCATGATTCCGATCTCATTGCTGGTGCGCCGCGCGCCCGCGCTCGAGAGTGGGGCGTCCGCGCCATCTAGCGATCCTTCGCAACCGGACATGACGCTCGCGCAAGCGCTGCGCTCGCCGCAATTCATCATCCTGCTCGCGACGAACTTCTTCTGCTGCGCCACGCACTCGGGCCCGATCATCCACACTGTGAGCTACGCCATCAGTTGTGGCATCCCGATGATCGCAGCGGTGACCATCTACAGCATCGAGGGCCTCGCCGGGATGGGCGGCCGCATCGCCTTCGGCCTGCTCGGCGATCGCTTCGGCGCCAAGCGCGTGCTGGTGTTCGGCTTGCTGGCGCAGGCGTTCGGCGCGCTTGGTTATGTCTTCGTGCGCGATCTCGCCGCGTTCTATGCGGTCGCAGCGCTGTTCGGCTTCATCTATGCCGGCACCATGCCGCTCTATGCTGTTTTGGTGCGCGAAAACTTTCCGCTGCGGATGATGGGCACCGTGATCGGCGGCACCGCCATGGCCGGCAGTCTCGGCATGGCGACAGGGCCGCTCGCCGGCGGTTTGATCTACGATACGTTCGCCAGCTACGCCTGGCTCTATATAGGCTCGTGGATCATGGGGCTCGGTGCGTTCCTGATCATAATGATGTTCCGGCCGATGCCTGTGGCACGGGCTGCTGCGCCGGTGCCGGCGTGAGCCTCGCCGTCATTGCCTGCGACAAATGCGAAGCGTTTGCGCAAGGGAGCGAAGCGACGAAGCAATCCATATCTCCGCAAGCCGCACCCTTGATGATGTTTGACAATGGAGTCAGAATCCGGCGCGCCCGATCGCGTTCAGCCGAACGTAAAGGTGTAGGCGCTCAGGCCGGCCTTGGGCGCTTTCAGCCGCAACACGTGCTCGCCACTGGCGCCGTTGTAGAGGGAGTAAAGCCTGCTTCCATCGACAGTGACCGGCGGCTGCGGTGCTCCGTCGACGATCACGGACAATGTTTGCGGCGAGAGACTGCCAGCGACCAGGTTGACCCTGGACGCATTGAAGCGGAGCAGGATCTCGTCGCCGTCTGCCGACGAGGTGGCGCGGTCGTGCGTCACATTCCAGAGCCCGGAGAGGGCGAACCGGTTCGGCGGCACGTCGTCCGGCAGCGCATAGGTCCGCTCGCCGCGCGCCGCTTCTTGCGTCTCGACGATGGCGCCATCATTCTTCTCGGAACCGAGATATATTTCGGGCGTTGCGACGGCGCTCAAGTCCGGATCGGTTGTTTGCGCGGTGGGCATGGCTTCGCCGACAAGACGCGCGATGGCGTTTTCCATTTGCTGATAACCGCCTTCGCCGAACTGCGTCGCGACGATCGTGCCGGACGTGTCGATCAGATACGCGGCCGGCCAGTACTGATTTCCGAAGGCGCGCCAGGTGATGTACTGATTGTCCTGTGCCACCGGATAATGGATGCCCAGGCGCTTGATGGCGGTCTCAACGTTCGCACGTTCCTTCTCGAAGGCGAATTCGGGAGTGTGCACGCCGACCACGACAAGGCCTTTGTCTTTGTATTGTTCATGCCATTTTGTGACGTAAGGCAGCGTGCGCAGGCAGTTGATGCAGGAGTAGGTCCAGAACTGAACCAGCACGACCTTGCCGCGGAGGCTCTCCACCGTCAGCGGTGGCGAATTCAGCCAGGCGGAAATCCCGGAGAACTCCGGCGCGGACCGGGAGTCCTGCCGCGTCGTTTCTTCGCTGAGCAGCGCGGATGGGCCAAACTGCGCGATGGCAAGAACGGCAACGAAAACGAGGACGATCAGGCCGAGAAGCTTGCGCATTGTCATAATCCCAGTTGAAGGTTCGGATAAAGCTCCGAAAACCAGACAGCGACGATGCTGTCGTATTGCGTGTAGAAGGCCACCGCTACGAGGAGCACCGCCGCGCCAAATGTTCGCTGCAAGGCGAGGGTGTAGGGCGCAAGCTTCCGCACTTGCGTGGTCGCATATTGTCCTCCATAGGCGATCAGGAGGATCGGAATGCCGGCGCCGACCGCGTATGTGACGAGCAGCAGTGCGGCGCGTGCCAGGTTTTCCGATGTTGCGATCAGCGTGAGAATGGAGCCGAGCACCGGCCCGGCACAAGGTGTCCAGAGCACGCCGAGCGTCAGTCCAACAACGAGCCCGCCGGCATTGCCTGATCCGGCGCGCGCGACGACGCTGTCGGCGAAAGAGAACAGGCCGCTCGACCTCGCCATCAGCCACTCGTATGGCTGCGGCCACAGCAGCAGAACGCCAAAGCTGCCGAGCAGGATGATGGAGACCTTCCGCAAGGTATCGTGCGACAAGCCAAGCACGGTCGAGAACGAGCCGAACAGGATTGCAAAACCGGAAAAAGTCAGGATGAAACCGGCCACGAGGAAGAGCGGTCGCCGCTGGTCTTGCTGGCCAATGGAGGCGCCCAGCAAGACCGGTAGCAACGGCAGGATGCAGGGCGCTGCCGCCGTCAGCAAGCCGGCCGCAAATGCCAACGCAATCTCGATCATGTCGGACTCTCCTCGTGGGCGGCCGCTCACTTCACCAGCGTGAGGAGCGGTTTCCCCTTCTCGACGATGTAGGTGGCAAGCTCGCTGCCGGTGACGCTGCCGGGATTCCTGGCCGAGTGGACCGTTCCGGCAGGAATGAAGAGCACGTCGCCGGCCTTCAGCGTGACAGGCGGCTTGTCCTCGATCTGATATTCGAGCGTGCCTTCGAGGACATAAATCACCTCTTCGCCGGGATGCGTATGCTTGCCGAACGCCACGCCGGGGGCGAGGTCGACGCGCACCTGGATTGCCTCGCGTCCGGGCGCGCTGAGATCGTGCCGCTGCAGATCAGTTCGCGTGACGCCGCTCTGCTGCGCCTGCGCGCCAAGCGGCGCCAGAACGGCTCCAGCGACAAGCGCCGCCATCGCCATGATTTTCATCCTGTCCATATTGATCCTGGTCATGTTGAGCTCCTGGGTTTGAGATTTCATCGAACTTGCGCGAGTCAGCGCTGACAATTTCAGATCGACTTGGTGAATGGCATCCTCACCGGCGGCGAACGCATGGAGCGGGCCGCCGCCGATGACAGCTTTGCCTGTTCATGCGGCCTGCTGCTGGCCGCTCTGTTCGTTGACGATGTAGTCGGCATACCAGTCCGGCCAGTTCTCATCGTGCTTGCCGCCGTTGCGCTTCTCGTACTCGCCATGGGCGGCGGCGGCCCGGCGGAACGCGGCCGCGAGATCGGCCGACGAAGTGAACGAGGTGCCGTTGCCGTCGATGCGGCCGGGCAATCGCGCGGTGACTTCCTGCAGCAGCCAGCCATTGCCGTCGGGATCGCTGAACGACGCATACGAACGGTAGCTGCCGCGCTCCGGATCCGGGCCGTTCAGCCGGACCCGTCCGAACAGATACGGCTCGTCCTGGCCAACATGCACGTCGCCGCCGGCGTGGAACGCTTCGCTGATCGCGACGCCGCGGCCGAGCAGCTCCTTGCGGGCAGCTTCAATGTCCGAGACGACCAGGTACAGGCCCTGCGCCGAGCCGGGCGCGGTAGAGGTGACGTTCTTGCCGAAGATCACCGAGGCGTTGGAACCGGGCGGGGTGAACTGGATTACGCGGTAATCGTCGGGGCCGGCAAAGTCGGCGTCGAGCCGCCAGCCGAGTTTTGCATAAAACTGCTTGGCGCGTTCGACGTCGGAAACGGGAATGACGACGATTTCGAGCTTCAGGTCGATCGCCGGCGCATTCGAGGTCTGGTTTGCAGATGTGGTGGTCATGGCTTTCTCCTCTAATTAGATCGTGTACGATGTATTCGCATGCGTGCTATAAATACCCGCTGAGCCCGACTGTCAACCCTTCCGATTTAATCGGATGCGATATATATGGATGCGAGACTTCACATGTTCGTGTCGAAAAGGACGACCTCCATGAAACCCAATGATGGTCCCAAATCCGGTCAGGCGGCCGGTTCCAGAGACAATTCCAGAGACAATTCAAAGGCCGGCCAGAAGGCGAAACCGCCGGGGGCCGACCGACGCCTTGGCGATTTCCTGTGCTTTGCAATCTACTCGGCCAACCTCGCTTTCGGCCGTGCCTACCGGAAGGGCCTTGAGGATCTCGGTCTGACCTACCCGCAATGGATCACGATCGTGGCCTTGTGGGAGCAGGACGACCAGACGGTGAGCGAGCTTGGCGAAAAGATGTTTCTCGAATCCAACACGCTGACGCCGATCCTGAAAAAGCTGGAGTCGATGGGTTATCTGAGTAGGCAGCGCGATCCCGCGGACGAGCGGCAGGTGCGCATCAGCCTTACCGAGGCCGGCCGGCGGTTGCGCGAGAAGGGGATGCACATGAACCTCGTGGCCTCGACCGGACTCAAGCCGGACGAGTTCGCGCGGCTGCAGGAAAATGTCGTCACGTTGCGCGATAATCTGATCAAGGCGACGGCGGAGGAGGCGTGACGGCGCGCTCGATGCGATCGGCCTCCGGCGGCGCGTGAAAGGGAAGCTGCAATGAATGGCGTGGCAGAGAAGGGTTCGCTTCGCGGACGCATCGCCGTCGTAGCAGGTGCGACGCGCGGCGCCGGCCGCGGCATCGCCACAGCGCTCGGCGAAGCCGGCGCGACGGTGATCTGCACAGGGCGCAGCAGCACGCGCGCCGATGCTCCGACGCGATCCGACTATGACCGGCGCGAGACGATCGAGGAGACCGCCGAGCTTGTGACCGGGCTAGGCGGCAAGGGCGTCGCCATCGCCGTCGACCATCTCGAACCGGCGCAGGTCGCGGCCTTGGCCGAACGCATCCGCGACGACCATGGCCGGATCGACGTGCTCGTCAACGACATCTGGGGCGCCGAAGTGCTGAAGGGTGCCCCGCCGCAATGGAACACGCCGATCTGGAAGCTCGACCTGCAAAAGGGCTTGCGGATTCTGCGCCTCGGCATCGAGACGCATCTGGTGACGTCGCATTATCTGTTGCCACTGCTGGTCGCGCAGCCCGGCGGCCTGCTCGTCGAAGTCACCGACGGAACCGCCGACTACAACGCCCAGCATTACCGGATCTCGGTGTTCTATGATCTCGTTAAGCAGAGCGTAAACCGTCTGGCCTTCTCGCAAGGCCACGAACTCGAGCCCCACGGGGCCACGGCGGTGGCGATCACGCCGGGCTGGCTGCGCTCCGAGATGATGCTGGAGAATTTCGGCGTCACCGAAGCCAACTGGCGCGAGGCGCTGACGGAGCGGGGAGGCGGCCGGCACCAGGCGCCGCCCGATTTCGCGCTGTCGGAATCGCCGCGCTATGTCGGCCGCGCCGTGGCCGCGCTCGCCACCGATCCCGGTCGCGGCAGCTGGAATCAAAAGTCGGTCAGCTCCGGCGAACTCGCGCGCCACTATGGCTTTACGGATATTGATGGCTCGCGGCCGGACATCTGGCGCTACACCGCCGAAGTCCGGGAGGGCGGCAAGGTCGCCGACCTCAGCGATTACCGCTAGTGTGGTCGTACAATTGAATGGGAATGAAAGCAGTCTGATGTCTGTCCGCGACGCAAACCATCCCCTCGATTATCCGATCTGGACCGCGTTGACGACCACGCATCAGGCGTTGGCCGAAGGCGATGCCCGTGCGTGGCGCTATCCGACAGAGATCACGCCGTTCGCCGCGACGGCGGACATGTCGCCCGAAAGCTTTGCAGCGCTTGGCGCGCTGATGTCGTCGCAAGACATCGCCGTGCTGTTCACGCCGGATGCCGTCAGTCCGCCTGCCGAATTCAAGATCGTGCTGGCGGATACCGGTGAGCAGATGATAGGGGCGCCAGTCGAAACGCCGGCCAATGGCGTCGACATCATCACCCTCGGTGTCGACGACGTTCCGGCGATGATGGAACTGACCGCGCTCACCAAGCCAGGGCCGTTCTACGTGCGGACCCATGAACTCGGCACCTTCCTCGGCATCCGCGTCGACGGCCAGCTCGTCGCGATGATCGGCGAACGGATGAAGCCCGCTCGCTACACCGAGATGACCGCCGTCTGCGTGCATCCATCCCACCGCGGCCGGGGCTACGGGCAGATGCTGCTATCCGCCGTCTCCCGCCAGATTGTATCGCGCGGAGAAATTCCCTTCCTGCACGTCTTCACCAGCAATCACTCGGCCATCGCGCTCTACCGCCGGCAGGGGATGGAAATCCGGCGCCGCCTCCACGTGACGGTGTTGAAGAAAGAGGATTGATCGTCCAGCGATGCACGCCTTGACCGATATCTTCCTCACGCGTTGCGGGTGCCGTTCGGCCCTCGATCCGGTCCGGGATCCTGGCCGGCAGCCACCTTGGTCAGCCTGTCGATATAATGGATCCAGCCCTTGGCATGGCTCGCCTGGTGAGCGGCGCTTGGAAGGCCGCTATGAGTCATGCGCAGCAATGTGCCGCCATCCTGGTCGATCAGGTCGATCTCGATCAGGCCCGATCCCGGCGGCACCTCGTCATTGCCTTCCCAGCCAAAACTGTAGGCGAGGCGATGCACCGGCACCACCTCGCGGAACGTGCCGCGCGCCGTCGCACTGCCAACGCCCTTCAGGAGATACAACCCGCCCGGATGCATCTCCGTCACGGCCTCGCTGCCCATCCATTGCACGATCTTCTCAGGGTCCGTCAGGAAGGCGAACACGCTGGCGCGCGGTGCGGCGATCTGGGTCTCGCGCTGGACCACAAACGATTCAGGCATCAATAACCTCGCTGCTTGTTGGCATAAGCGGTGCTGCAACCGTGCCAACATATGCTGGCGCGGGAATTTACCAAGTGCCGATGATGATAATGAATTGTCCCTGCCATAGGGTCGGACCATGCAACTGAGTTCGACGCTGGCATGGCTGGTCGATGCGGCCAGCGCTTCGCCGGGCGCCGACCGGTTCCTCGCCGAACTCGGCACGCGCTTGATTGCGGATGGCGTGCCGCTTGCCGGCGGCGCGCTGACGCTCGCCGTGCCGCATCCGATCATCGCCCGCCGCACCTGGCTGTGGCGGGCTGGGAACGGAGAGGTGATCGAGGCGGTGGGATTTGCGCCGGCGGGATTCGGCAGCGTCGGAAGCTCGCCCGGCGATGCGGGGCGGAGTTGGTTGACCGGGCTCGCGGGCGGCATTGTGCATGAAGACAGCGTTGGCGCGGGAGAAGGCGGGCCTGTGCTCGGCTGGATCGCGCCGCGCCGGTTCACAGAAGCGGAAGCCAATCGATTGCGCGAAGCCGCCCGCTTTGCCGCAGCGCCGCTCGCCGTGCTCTCGGCACGCGCGACGCTGTCGGCCGCGCTCGAGGCTTATCTTGGTCGGCGCAGCGCCGCGCGCGTGCTGGCGGGGCCGCTGCGGCGTGAAGTCGGCGAGACCATTCGGGCGGTGTTGCTCTATGGCGATCTGCGCAGCTTCACCGCGCTGTCCGAGGCCGAGCCTCCGGCTGCCGTCATCGCCGCACTCGGCGGCTGGTTCGACTGCATCGGCGGCGCCGTCCACGCCTTTGGCGGTGAGGTGTTGAAATTCATCGGCGACGGCGTGCTCGCGATTTTCCCGGTCGGCGACAAGCCGCGTGAAGCCTGCGACGCCGCGCTGCGCGCAGTTGCTTCCGCGAAAGCCGGAATGGCGCATCTCGATACGAGCCGGCGAGAGCAGGGGCTGCCGCCGCTGTCGTTCGGCGTGGCGCTGCACCTTGGCGAAATTCTGTGGGGCAATGTCGGCGCGGCCGACCGGCTCGATTTCACCGCGATCGGGCCTGCGGTGAATCTGGTGAGCCGACTCGAAGGGCTCTGCCGGCCGCTGGGCTGCACCGTTCTCATCTCCGGCGCAGTCGCCGCGGAAACGAGCGTGACACTGATCCCGCTGGGAACCCATGCGCTACGCGGCATCGCATCTCCCTGCGCCGTCTACACGGTGTCGGACGGTTAGCTAGCGCGGTCCATCACGAAAACGTTAAACCGATCGGTTGACTATCGACGCTGCGTGTCTATACTAAACCATATGGTTGAGCATTCGACACATCTCGATGCTGTTTTTCACGCGCTGGCGGACCCGACGCGCCGCGCGATGCTTGGTCATTTGGCCGAGCGGGAGCTCACGATCGGGGAACTGGCGACGCCATTCCATATGAGCTTCGCCGGCGCGTCGAAACATGTGCGGGTGCTGGAGAATGCCGGGCTGGTGAAGCGCACGATCCGCGGCCGCACCCATCTGTGCCGCCTCGAGGCGGCACGGCTCGCGGAAGCCGATGTGTGGCTGAAGCGCTACGAACGTTTCTGGAGCGCAAAACTCGACTCGCTGGAAGCCCTGCTGCGTGCAGAGGACGAGGCGAAAGCAAAGCAGGTGAAGGAGTAGACAATGAATGCAACGACAAAGCCCGATGCCTATGGCGAGTTGATCGAGCCGACCACGCTCAAGATCCAAAGGCTTCTGCCCGGTCCGATCGAGCGCATCTGGGCCTACCTCACCGACAGCGACCTGCGCCGCAAATGGCTCGCGGCGGGCGCGATGGAGATGAAGGTCGGCTCGCCCGTCGAATTCGTCTGGCGCAACGACGAACTCAACGATCCCCCGGGCAAGCGCCCGGAGGGGTTCCCGGAAGAGCATCGTATGCAGAGCCGGATCACCGAGCTCGAACCGCTCCGCAAGCTTTCGATCGCCTGGAACAACAGCGGCGACGTGACGTTCGAGCTGGAGCCCAAGGGCTCGGGCGTGCTGCTCACCGTGACCCATCGGCGTCTGCCCGATCGCTCGACCATGCTCAAAGTCAGCGCCGGCTGGCACATGCATCTCGATGTCCTGGTCGCCCGTGCCAACGACAAGGAACCGGCACCATTCTGGGACGGCTGGGCCCACCTGCAGCAGGAATACGACCGCCGGCTGCCGGCCTGACGTGCAACGCAACAAGCACTGCAACAAACAGGAGGTTAGCTATGCAGATTCATGCCGTTTCAGCGCAGGAGTGGGAAGCCGCGCGCAAGCAGTTGCTCGTGAAGGAGAAGGAATTGACCCACGCTCGCGACGCACTGGCCGCCGAGCGCCGGCGGATGCCGTGGTTGGCCGTGGAGAAGGAATATAAGTTCGAGGGGCCTGCGGGCAAGGCGAGCTTGCGCGATCTGTTCGAGGGCCGCCATCAGCTGATCGTCTACCGCGCCTTCTACGAGCCCGGCGTGTTCGGCTGGCCAGACCATGCCTGCCGCGGCTGCTCGATGGTGGCCGACCAGGTCGCTCATCTCGCGCATCTCAACGCCCGCGACACCACGCTCGTGTTCGCCTCGCGCGCGCCGCAGGCAGACATCGCGCGCCAGAAGGCGCGAATGGGATGGGAGATGATCCCCTGGTACACCGTTACGGACAGCTTTGATGCCGACTTCGACGTCGGCGAATGGCACGGCACCAACGTGTTCTTCCGCGACGGCAACAAGATTTACCGTACCTATTTCATCAATAACCGCGGCGACGAGCAGATGGGGAGCACCTGGAATTATCTCGACATCACGCCGCTCGGGCGCCAGGAGGAGTGGGAGGATTCGCCCGAAGGCTATCCGCAGACCCCAACCTATAAGTGGTGGAACTGGCACGACAGCTACGTCGAAGGTGCGGCGCCCGACAAGAGGTGGGTCGAGGTGTCGGATGCTGGCGAGGCCGCATTCCGGAAGCAGTCCGCGAGTGCGAAGCGATGAGCCAGGGCTGTAGCCAAGGCTATTCCGGCGGATCCGGCGGCGCGATCCGCCGGAGCACCGCCGCGCGGAAGGTGGCCAACGGGCTCTATCTCGCGGCCGCGCCGACATTCGCGACAATGGCGCTGCTTACCGGCGTCCTTGGATCGGCGGATGCGTTGTGTTCGACCGCGAGTGCGTCACCTCTCGGCGGAATGGTCCCGATGTACTTATTGATGAGCGCCTTCCATTCGGCGCCCTGGCTGAAGCTGATTGCCAGTCGCACGCGAACTTCGCAGGTCAGTGAAAGCCGGGCGTGAGACGCCCGGCCGGGGCATTCGAAGAGTTCGTGGTCCACCCGTGCTGTTTTACCGAAGGAGAAAGAGCTTGAGCCACGCCTATACCGGCGGATGCGCCTGCGGTGCGATCCGATATGAAATCTCTGCTGAGCCAATGGCGTCGAACGATTGCCAGTGCCGCGACTGTCAACGCAAGAGCGGCACCGGGCATGGATCCTATTTGACTTTCCCGCATCGCAAGGACGTGAAGCTCACGGGCGAAGCCACGCACTGGGACATGGTCGGCGATAGCGGTAACGTAAAGAGCCGCGGCTTCTGTCCCACCTGCGGTTCACCGGTCTATCTGACGTTCTCGGCCTGGTCAGATCTATTCACCATCCACGCAGCGAGCCTGGATGATCCAACCCGATATAAGCCGCAGGCGGTAACGTACCATGTGCGCGGTTACGCGTGGGACCATCTCGATCCGGCACTGCCGAAATTCGAAAAGATGCCGCCGGGCTGAGATGCGCACCGCGTGGTTTCAATGAGATTGCCCAAGCCAGTTCGCCGTCGACGAACTGCTTCCACACCTTGGCCTGGTCCGCGTCCTCGCGAGCCCCGGGGCGTTACCGCCCGACCGGGATCCGAACGCCGGGCGCAGCTTTGCTGCGCCGTGACTTGACGCGGCGGCCGCAAGCGAGGATTGAGAGGGCAGGCCTTTCGCCGGATAATCTCTCCCCACGCCAACGACAAGAGGAAATGCCATGGCACGCGTGCGCTGTATCACCGAAATGGGCATGGGCGTCGACGTTCACGGACGCGACGCCACCAAGGCCGCCAGGCGCGCCGTTTCCGACGCCATCCGCCATTCCAGCCTCGGCTTCTTCCGGATGCTGGGGAAGACCGCCAACGACATGTTCGTCGAGGTCACCGTCGCGGTGCCGGACCCGAGCGGGGTCGACACTGCGGCAGTTGCCAAAGAACTGCCGTACGGCACCGTGAACGTGACGGCGGTCAAGGGCGGGCTGGAAGTGCCGGCCGAGAGCGGTAGCGACTCCATCATCATCGCGAACGCGGCCGTGATCGTGAGTTTCGACGACGGCAAGACCGGCTAAACAAGAACCGCGATCAACCGGAAGACCTGGAGCACCCCATGACGACGCAGGACAGCAGCACCTATTGGAAGCGAGGGCGGGTGGAGCTGCGCGCTGCCGGATTCGATCCTGACCGCGCGGCCCAAGCCAACGCGGTGGTGACGATTGCCAGCGCCTACACCAATGCCCATCGCTGCAACAACCGCGTGCGCGCCATTACCGATCTGCTGGTCGATATCTTGGCGGAGCGCGGCGGGCAGGGGCTGATCGTCGGCGCGCCGGCGGTGTCGGATGCGCTGACGCAGGGCACGCCGACGGCGGGCTACAGCCTCGCCTCGCGCGACGTCGTCGCCGACTGTTTTGAGATCGGCCACTACGCGCATCATGGCGATGCGATGATTGTCATTTCCGGCTGCGACAAGACGGGCGCGGCCGCGCTGATGCCGCTGGCGCGCACCAATGCTTTTGGGCTCGTGCTCTATCCCGGCACCAGCACGCCGGGTCGCGTCTCGTTCGGGGCATGGGCCAGCAAGGGCAACAACATCACGATCCTCGATTACGCCGAGGCGCGCGCCGCCAACGAGTCCGGCCGCCTCTCCGGCGAGGAGTTGCTGGAAGTCGAGCGCAACGTGATGCCGGGCAGCGGTACCTGCGGTGCCATGTTCACCGCCAACACCATGAGTACGATCGCGGAGGCGATCGGCATGATGCTGCCACGCGGCGCCTCGCATCCCGCCGACTACGACGCCGGCAGCGACATCCACGCCGACGTCCGCGCGCAGGCGCGGGCTTCGGTCGATGCCATGTACCGGCTGATGGAGGCCGGCATCCGGCCACGCGACATCATGACCGAGCGGGCGTTTGAGAATGCGATCACGACCGTCTACGCGATGGGCGGTTCGACCAACATGTATCTGCATCTGCTCGCGGTCGCGCGCGAGGCACAGGTGCCGATCACCATCGAGCGCATCCAGCAGGTCGGCGAGCGCGTCCCGCTGCTGGTCAATCTGCAGCCGCATGGACCGTTCGCAATGGGCAGCCTGCATGCGATCGGCGGCGTGCCGGTTGTGATGAAGGAATTGCTTCGCGCGGGCCTTCTGCATGGCGACGTCATGACGGTGACCGGCAAGACGTTGGCGGAAAATCTCGCCGATGTTCCGACGCTCGAACAGATGGCGCCGCAGGAGATCGTCCTTCCGGTGTCGAAACCAATCGCGCCGGCGAACAATCACATCAGCGTCCTGAAGGGCAACCTCGCGCCGGAGAGCTGTTTGCTCAAGCTGTCGGGCAAGGCGCTCGAGAAGGGGCAGTTCCGCGGCACTGCGCGCGTCTTCGAGTCAGAGGCGGACACGATGGCCGCGATCCGCGCTGGCGAGATTGTGTCGGGCAATGTTATCGTGGTGCGCAATGTCGGTCCGGTCGGCGGACCCGGCATGCCCGAAATGGTGATGCTGACGATCCAGCTCCAGGGGCGGGGCCTCGGCGAGGATGTCGCGCTGATCACCGACGGCCGTTTTTCCGGCGTCTCGCACGGCATCCTGATCGGCCACGTCTCGCCGGAAGCCGCGCGCGGCGGCCCGATCGCCGCGGTGCGCGACGGCGATACGATCGTGATCGATCCGGGCGCCCGCACCGTGAATCTCGAAGTGCCAGCGGAAGAGATCACCCGCCGCATGGCCGACTGGCGCGCGCCTGCCTCAATCGCCGCGGTACGGCCAGGATCGGTGCACGACAAGTACATCCGGCTGGTATCGTCGGCGCATTATGGGTGTGTGTTGTAACTTTGCGGTGTACCGGGTGCAGAGCCGGGTTCGAACTGTCGAACATCCAATGGGTCACGAGGGTTCTTGAAATGTCGAGCCGGAAGGCAAGGTGATCGATGCCGCGATGTCGGCAAGAGACCTGAACAGGATCAGCGGATCATCCTTCGAAGGAACAAAGCCGCGCCGCTTCCAAAAATTAGCGGCCTCGATATCGACAGCATTGACGATGAGGGCACGTCCGCCAATCAGGCTGGCCGCAATTACGCAACGTTGCAGCGCATGCTTGAGCAATCCAGTGCCAATTCCTTTGCCGATGTAATTCTGATCTGCCGCCAGCTGTCCCAACAACAGGCAAGGAACGGGATCAGGCGGCTGACCGGTACGGATCGATCGCGGCAGCGTTGCGGGAAGAACCGCCGTAGGCGCGAGGCCGTAATAGCCAAGGACCCGATTGGCTTCATGTACGACCATGACGGCCGTGAAACCCTTCTCTTGATTGGAGAGCGCGCGTGTCTTCAGCCATCGATCCAGAGACGGCTTGCCACAGGAGAACCCAGAGACGTCGTGAGCCGCTGTGAGCGGCTCCGGCTCGGAAATAGCCACCTTTCACTTCTCGGCTTTTGCCTTCCCGGATTCCCACGGAGCGGTGCGTTGAAAGAGTTCGACCATTTCAGGTACCGGGTGCCCGGGTTGCGAAAGAACCTCCATAAAGGCCTTGAAGCCAGCCGGACTCATCCGGATGGGCGCCGCTTCCATCAGAACATCTTCCGCCGCACGTACCGCTGCCTCGCGCACGAAATCGGTGCGCGAACGGCCACGCAAGCTGGCCGCACGATCGATAATGGCGATATCAGTTTCGGGCAGTCGCATCGATAGCGGATGCTCTTTTCGTTTTATGACGCGCGGCACTCGGAATCTCCTGCGGAAGCTGTAGTGTATTTTACAATACGAATTTTTCAAGTTGCTAAACGGGTGTGTTCATGATTTGTTCTAGTCTATCATGGACGAGTTTGCAAGCTGTAGTGGTGCCCGATTATTCCTCGCGGCCGTTCCCGATGCAGGCACGGCAGAGCGAATTCACCAATTGGCTGGCGTACTCAAGCGCGCGCATCATTTCGACGGCAAGCTCATCGCCCCCGACCGGCTGCACATTTCGCTGTTCGCTCTCAGCGGGTTGCCTGAGGGCCAGCTTTGCGCCGCGTGGGAGGCGGCCATGGACGTGCGAACCGAGCCGTTTGAGGTCTCGTTCGATCGCACAGCCAGCTTTCGGGGGCGGGCCGGGCAATCGCCCGTTCGTCCTGATCGGAGAGAAAGGATTGCGCCGGCTGCAATCGTTTCGGCAAATGCTCGGCGCCGCGATGACGCGAAGAGGGTTGAGGCGGCTGGCCAACACGAATTTCACGCCGCACGTCACGTTGTTGTATGACGCGCGTAGCGTAGACGAGTATCCAATCGAACCGATTGGCTGGACGATTACGGAGTTTGTACTCGTCCGCAGCTTGAACGGCCACGAACACCTCGTACGATGGCCTCTGTGGGTATGACAGGTAATTAGCGGAGTTATCCAGCGGACATTCCGCGACGTATTATTTCGTCATAGTGAGCCGCTGCATCATCTCCTCGATCGAATTGAACAGATGCGTCGGTCCCGCTGCCTCCAGCGCGCTCGGAAGTGCGTAGCCCCAGGCAACCGCGCCGGAATCCATACCGGCGGCCCTGGCCGCCTCGATGTCGCGGATCTCGTCGCCAATGCAGATCGTATCTGCTGGCTCCGTTCCCAACCGTCGTGCGACCTGCCGAAATTTCCAGTGCTTGCCGAATATGGCAGCGCCGCAGTCGAAACGAGTGATTTGGGCGGCGGCGGGTCCGAGCACCTGCCGGACGGAGGCTTCGCTGTCGGAACTGACGATGGCGATCTTGATGCCTATGTGTTGTAGGTCGGTCAGCATGGCCGGGATGCCCTTGAACAGCGATATCTCGCTCGCCGCGGCGAGCTTGCGCTTTCGCATGTCGCTGACGATGGCCGGCAGTTGCCATTTGGATACGTTGAGCCGCGCCATGATTTCACGTGCGGTCAGGCCGCGCAGCCCCTCCATTTCCTCAGCGGGAACGGGCGTGAGATTGAACCGCGCGACCATGTCGTGAAAGGACGAGCGAAACCAGGGAAGCGAGTCGGCCAGCGTGCCGTCAAAGTCGAAAATGGCGAGGCGATAGCGGGTCATGAGGGAAGGGCTTTCAGCGGGTCACTTGTCGTCGCCGCTGAAATACGCGGGCTTGCCCGTGGTCCAGGTCTCGCCCCAGAGTTGGCCGCCGCCGTCGACCGTCAGCGTCTCACCAGTCACAAATTTCGCGGACGGTCCGGCAAGGAAAGCGCTGGCCTCCGCGACGTCCCAGGGCGAGCCGACGCGCATCATCGGGTTCGAGCGCGGGTAGGCCGCGCGGGCCTCGGGCGAATAGACGTTCCAGCCCTCGGTTTCGATCGCGCCCGGTGCCACGCAATTGACCCGAATGTTCAGCGGCGCCCATTCGACCGCGACGGCGCGGGACAGCCCGATCACGCCGCTTCGCGCGGCGATGGTGTGGGCGATGCCGTAGAGGCCGTGTGTTGTCACGACTACGATGTTGACGATGCTGCCGGGACGCTTGTGGTCGCGCCAGTGTTGCGCGGCGGCCTGCATCATGTACCAGGTGCCGTTCAGATTGGTGTTGATGACGGCGTTCCAGCCCTTCACCGAGAAATCGATCGCTGCCTGCGGAAACTGTCCGCCGGCGCTGTTGATGAGACTGTCGACGCGGCCATGCGCGACCCAGATCGTGTCGAACAGAGCGTTGACCGCATCGGGCTCCCGGATGTCGGCGACGTGCGCGGATGCCTTGAAACCGCGGTCCGCCAGCTGGGCCACGAGCGCATCGAGCTTGCCTCCATCGCGCCCGACCACGGCGACATGCGCCCCCAGCCGCGCGAACAGCCAGGTGATCGCCCGTCCGATGCCGCCGGCACCGCCCGTTACGACGACGACCTGATCCTTACATGCATCGGCCGCGAACATGGTCGGGTGAGCCGCAAGCTCCTCATCAGTGAGGCCGAGCTTCGCCGGAGACGGTTGATCGGTCATGAATGGCGCGGGCCCTTGTTATATGGGGCATCAGCCGTACATTAGCCACGCAATAACAACCACGCAAAACGAGTTTTGATGTCCGATCTCTCCGCGTTCCCGATCACCACCCGCTGGCCCGCCAAACATCCTGACCGCCTTCAGCTCTATTCGCTGCCGACGCCAAACGGCGTCAAGGTCTCGATCATGCTGGAAGAGATCGGATTGCCCTACGAAGTGCATCTGGTCGACTTCAACAAGGACGACCAGAATACGTCTGAATTCCTGTCGCTCAATCCGAATGGCAAGATCCCGGCCATCCTCGATCCGGACGGGCCCGGCGGCAAGCCGCTGCCGCTGTTCGAGTCCGGGGCGATCTTGCAGTATCTCGCCGACAAGACCGGCAAGCTTCTGCCCACCGATCCGGCGCGACGTTACCAGACGATTCAGTGGCTGCACTTTCAGATGGGCGGGATCGGACCGATGTTCGGGCAGGTCGGCTTCTTCCACAAATTCGCCGGCAAGGAGTATGCCGACAAGCGGCCGCTTGAGCGTTACGTCGCCGAGTCGAAGCGCCTGCTCGGTGTGATGGAGACTCGTCTCGGCGGGCGGCAGTGGATCATGGACGACGACTACACGATCGCCGATATTTCGATGCTCGGCTGGGTGCGAAATCTGATCGGCTTTTATGGTGCGCGCGATCTCGTTGCGTTCGACGGCTTCAAGAGCGTATCAGGCTGGCTTGATCGCGGCCTGGCGCGCCCCGCGGTGCAACGCGGGCTGGAGATCCGAAGCGGCCGTAAGCACCTGGATGTTTCGCAACGCGCTTTCCAAAAGCGGCCGGTTAACATCGCTCAAGCGCTTTCCGAGTGAAATGCCTTTCACGCGGGCCGATGGCCAGTCGAAGTCAGCCTCTCGGCGACAAGGCCATCCATCAGTTGCTTCAGCGCCATGTCGTAGTCGGAAAAATTGCCGCCTGCAGCGATGGCGATAGCCGCCCGGTCGAACGCCGCAGAGAGGATATTGACCACGGCGGTGAGCGAGATTTCAGGCGACGGGCGGATCACCGCTTGCAGGCCTTCCAACAAAGTTCGGCGGCTATGTTTGGCGTCGATGGCATCCACGGTCTCAAAACCCAGAACGGCGGGCGCCTCGATCAGGATCAGGCGTGTTCGTCCTTCCTTCTGCATCGCGCGCAAGTACGCTGAAGCGCCCGTATGGAGCATCTGCATCGGAGCGTCTGTCGCCGAAGCAGCGCCCTCGATCTCGGCGGCAACAGCGGCGGACTCAGCCTCGACCAAGGCGAGATAGAGGGCCCTTTTGTCCTCGAAATGGTGGTAGAGCGCACCCCGCGTCACTCCCGCTTGCGCGGCAATCTCGGGGGTTCCGGTGGTGGCATATCCCTTTGCGATAAAAAGCGCTTTGGCCGCTTCAAGCACCCTCCCACGAGTGGTCGCGCTGCGGTCGATGTTGCTCCTGCGTCCTTTTATCACTTGCATGCATACAGCCTGTATGTTTATGTCTGCGTACAGACTGTATGTTTTTTAGCCGCGGAGAACAAGGATGCAGATCACGAGCTATTACCCGGTACTGATGGTCGACAATGTCGCCGCGACCTCGGCATTTTATCGAACCCACTTTGATTTCGAGCCGGCGTTCGAGGCGGACTGGTACGTACATCTGCAATCGAAAGTGCAAGAGAACGTTGCCTTGGCGATCCTGGCAGGCGATCACGACACGATCCCCGCGAAAGCGCGCGGCTCTGCGCGCGGTGTTCTGATCAATTTTGAAGTTCAAGACGTCGATGAGGTCTATGGCAGGCTTCGTGCAGCCGGGCTGCCAATCCTGCTTCCGCTCCGCGATGAGCCCTTCGGTCAGCGGCACTTCATCACTGAAGATCCCAACGGCGTATTGATCGATGTGATCACGCCGATTCCACCATCTGCCGAGTACCTGGAGTCTTACGCCAGGAACTGATGCTGGTGGAGGCGATTCTGCTTCAATGTCGGCAAACCGCTACACTCCCCGTTTGAGCAACTCATACACGACCGGGTTATCGGCGCATGCCCCAAAGCCGCATTCCAAAAGCGTCGTCACCACGTTCGCCGCCGTCAGCGCGATCACGAGCCACACCGCGATTTGTGCGAAGGCGCCGCCAGTGACCGGCAGGACGGCTTTGTCGTCTTCGAACTGGCGGTCGAACAGCATCACGGCGGCAATAAGGACGATGGCGGCGATGAAGCCGATCAGCGCCCACGTATAATAGTGATAGCCGAGCAACGCCGAACCATAGCCGGCGTCGCCGGGCATGATGTGCAGCAGCACCTGCCGGGTCGACGCAACCGCTCCGGCGACCGCCGCCAGCAGCGATATCGCATAGTGGCTGGGGCGCGGCCCGAAGCGGATATTGAGGATCGGTCCGACGGCCAGCGCCGCGAACAGGATGCGCTGTAGCAGGCAGAGCGGGCAGGGCAGCTCATGAAGGATGAACTGCGCCGCATAGGCCGCCGCCAGCACCATCGCCACCGCGTAGAGGCTGAGTGCGTTCAGCGTGATGGCGCGCGTCTGGGTCATGCGTATCTTAGAACGACAGTTTCAGCGTATCGGTCGCGTGGTGCAGATAGGTGGCGACGCACGCGATCAGGACAGCCCCAAACAACCCGAGCGCCAGCGGACGTTGACCGCGCCAGGCGATCAGCATCACGATGGCCGTGGCCAGAAACAACAGGGTGAATTCCATCGCCGGTCCCAACTTCGCGAACGATGTGTCAGTCTATGATAGATTCGCCGTTCCGCTTTGTATAAAAAACGGCCTGGTTGGACCAATAACGTCATTTCCGGAATGCAACGAAAATGCCCATCACCATCTACGGCATCAAGAACTGTGACACCATGAAGAAGGCGCGCGCCTGGCTCGACGATCATGGCGTGGCTTACGACTTTCACGACTACAAGCTTGCCGGCATCGCCAAGGACAAGCTCAAGCAATGGTCCGACGAGCTCGGCTGGGAGACGCTGCTCAACCGCGCGGGCACGACATTCAAGAAGCTGCCGGATAGCGACAAGGAAGGCCTCAACGAGCGCAAGGCGCTGGCGCTGATGCTGGCGCAGCCCTCGATGATCAAGCGTCCGGTACTCGATCTCGGCGGCAAGTTGCTGGTCGGATTCAAGCCGGACGTCTACGGCAAGGAAGTGCCGTCCAAATCGCGCGGGCGCAAGGCCTAGAGCCTTTTCCGTTCCGATGGAATCGGAACGGAACTCTAGATTTTTGATTTGACGCGTTCTCCTAACGCGAACCGGTCGCCACTTCGCTGCAAAACGCTCTAATCGAGCTCGACGATCTCGTCGGACGACGACGCGGCCGCCGGGGCCGCAGCCGGCACGAACTGGCGATCGATGATCGCCCTGACGAGAGTCACCGGCTCGGCTTTCGGCCTGAGGCCCATGAGGTTGCTGACCTTGAAGCCGCCTTCAATGCTGATGCTCTTGAAGGATCCGACGATCTGGCTGACGACATTGCCGTCGCCGAGCGGCATCAGCAGCCGTTCATAGGATACGTCTTTGCCGTCGGCATCCTGTACCGTTGAAATGGAATAGGTCGGCCGCTGACGGGCCACGCAGGCCCGGTACAACGCAACGACGCTGGCATATCGTTCGGGGCCGATCGCATCGTCGAGATAGCGGTTGGTTCGCTGCGCGGGCTCGATATGGTCGCTGCCGTAGGTGGTGGCGAGCCTGGCGCCTTCATGCGTGATTAGAAATCGCGCGCCATCGCCATGGCCGACGACCTCGTATTGCATCATGTCGACCAGTTCGTCGGCGACCTGCTCCGGCTGAAAATCACCGGGCGGAGGCATGGTTCGCTGCTTGCCGGCCGCGCGCAGCCATTCGTTCAGGAGATAGCGCTGCCTGATCGACTTGACGACCGAAGGATCGGCACTTTCGAATTGCATCGCGGCTTAACTGAATTCGAGTTCATCGCCGGACGGAATGCGGCCCGGCGCGCGATGGAAGAGATCGCGGTCGATGATGGTGCGCAGCTTTGGCACCGGCAGCTTATCGTTTCCGCGGATCAGGTTCTTGATCTCGAAGCCGCCATCCTCGCTGATGGTCTTCAGCGAAGCGATGATGTGGGTAATGCTGCCGTCGTCGGAGAACGGCAGCAATAGCCGCTCATAGGCAACGACTCGCCGGTAGATGTCATCCATATTGGCGATGGTATAGGCGGGCAGGCGGCGCGCGATGCATGCATAATAGACCGGCATCACCATCGGAGCGAGCCTTGCGCCCAGATACTCGTCGAGATAGCGACCCTTGCCGGTATTCCCATAAGCTGCCGACATTCGCGTCCCGTCGCTCTGGATGGTCAGGCGTGGCGGCTGCGTGCTGGAATCGACGGTGTAGATGACGAGGTCAGGACGTTCGTCCTCGATCCGAGCCGGCTGGTATTCCGACATTCGCGGTATCGACTGGTCGCGGGCGTATTGCCGCAGCCAGGTGTTCAGCAGGTCGCGCTGTTTGATAGATTTGACGATCGACGGTCCGGCGCTTTCAAATTCCAAGGCGGCGATTCCTGGCTGTCTAAATCGCGTGATGATGCGGCTGAGGCGGAAATATTGTATGAAAGCGTCTGATTGCAGCAGAACACCGTTAACGATGGCTTGCGGGCGTGAAGATCGCGGATAGCGGGCCAGCCGGGCCGGGCAATCGGCGCAATTCGACTTATGGCGCATTCGGAACCGGCACGCGCGTTTTCCCGTGGCCGCTTTCCACCTTGCCTAACCCATACTGTTGACGGCATATTCCGGCCCGGAGGCGGCAGGCTCGGGACGGTTTCCAGGACGTCCGGCAGAGGCCTGCCCGAACAGGAAAAATTGGCCGCGCGCGAGCGAATTCGCGGAGACGGCTGATGGGGGAAATTTGTTTGGCTGATGAGTTCATTCTCGAAACCCACGGATTGACCAAGGAATTCGCGGGTTTCTTCGCCGTTCGCGACGTCGCCCTCAAGGTGCGTCGCGGCAGCATTCATGCGCTGATCGGGCCTAACGGCGCCGGCAAGACGACATGCTTCAACCTGCTGACCAAGTTCTTGCGGCCGTCGGCAGGCCAGATCCTGTACAAGGGACAGGATATCACTGCGATGGCGCCGGCGGATGTGGCCCGCCTCGGGCTGGTGCGATCATTCCAGATTTCGGCGGTGTTTCCGCATCTGACGGCGCTGGAGAACGTCCGCGTCGCCTTGCAGCGCCAGCACGGCGCTTCGTTCGATTTCTGGCGTTCCAAGAGCGTGCTCGACCGCTTCAACGGCCGCGCGCATGAGCTTCTCAACGATGTGGGCCTGAGCGAGTTTGCCAACACGCCGGCGGTCGAGATGCCCTACGGCCGCAAACGCGCGCTCGAGATTGCGACGACGCTGGCGCTCGACCCCGAGATGATGCTGCTCGACGAACCGATGGCCGGCATGGGTCATGAAGACATCGACAAGATCGCGGCGCTGATCAAGCGCATTTCGGCGAAGTACACCATTCTGATGGTCGAACATAACCTCTCGGTGGTCGCCAACCTGTCCGACATCATCACGGTGCTGACGCGCGGGCAGGTGCTGGCCGAAGGCAATTATGCTGAACTGTCCAAGGACGAGCGCGTCAAGGAAGCCTATCTGGGGGCCGGTCATGCCTGAGTTGAAAATGGCCGAAGCTGCCGCCAAACCGGCGGGCGCGGAAATTCTTTCCGTTTCCGACCTGCAGGCCTGGTACGGCGAATCCCACATCCTTCACGGCGTCAACTTCAATGTGAAGGCCGGCGAAGTGGTCACGCTGCTCGGCCGCAACGGCGCCGGCAAGACCACGACTCTGAAGTCGGTGATGGGAATTATCGGCAAGCGTACCGGTTCGATCCGTTTCAACGGTCAGGACATCACGCGTGCCTCGTCCGACAGGATCGCACGGATGGGCGTGGCTTTCTGCCCGGAGGAGCGGGGTATTTTCGCAAGCCTCGACGTGCGTGAAAACCTGCTGCTGCCGCCGATCGTGCGCCCTGGCGGCCTGTCGCTCGATCAGATCTTCGAGTTGTTTCCGAACCTGAAGGAGCGCCTCAACAGCCAGGGCACCAAGCTTTCCGGCGGCGAGCAGCAGATGCTCGCCATCGCCAGAATCCTGCGCACTGGCGCGCGCTTCCTGATGCTGGATGAGCCGACCGAGGGTCTCGCGCCGGTCATCATCCAGCAGATCGGCCACACCATCGCACGGCTGAAGTCGGAAGGGTTCACCATCCTGCTCGTCGAGCAGAATTTCCGCTTCGCCTCGACGGTGGCCGACCGTTACTACATCGTCGAGCACGGCAAGGTGATCGATGGTTTTGCGAATTCGGAGCTGTCGGCCAACATGGACAAGCTCCACACCTATCTCGGCGTTTAATCGGTACTACGGCTGCACTCTGGATTTATGGAGATACTATGAAACATCGCATTTCAGCTCTCTTCCTCGGCACCGCGCTCGCGCTTGCCGCAGGCGGCGGCGCCATGGCGCAAGACAAGACCGTCAAGATCGGCGTGCTCACTGACAATTCCGGACTCTACTCCGACCTCGGCGGCGCAGGCTCCACGCTTGCTGCCCAGATGGCGGTCGAGGATTCCGGGCTTGCAGCCAAGGGCTGGAAAATCGACATCATCTCAGCCGACCACCAGAACAAGCCCGACATCGCCACCACCATCGCGCGTCAATGGATCGACGTCGAAAAGGTCGATATCTTCATGGACGTGCTGAACTCCGGCGTTGCGCTGGCAGTCAACAATCTGGTGAAGGAAAAGAACGCCGTCATGATCAATACCGGCGCGGCGTCGTCGGATCTCACTAATGCCCAGTGCTCGCCCAACACAATTCATTGGGTTTACGACACCTACATGCTCGCCAACAGCACCGGGCAGGCGCTGGTGAAAGCCGGCGGCGACACCTGGTACTTCCTGACCGCAGACTATGCGTTCGGCCATGCGCTCGAGCGCGACACGACCGCGGTTGTGGTGAAGTCGGGTGGCAAGGTTATCGGCACCGTCAAGCATCCGCTGAATTCGTCGGACTTCTCCTCGTTCCTGCTGCAGGCGCAGGCGTCCAAGGCCAAGATCATCGGCATGGCGAACGCCGGCGGCGACACCACGAATACCATCAAGCAGGCGTCTGAATTCGGCATCGTCGCCGGGGGCCAGAAGCTGGCCGGTCTTCTGCTGTTCATCACTGACGTGCACTCGCTCGGCCTGAAGGTGGCGCAGGGCCTCAGCTTTACCGAAACCTTCTACTGGGATCTGAATGACGGCACCCGCGCGTTTTCCAAGCGCTTCTCCGAGCGCATGAAGAACAAGGCGATGCCGTCGATGGTGCAGGCCGGCGTGTATTCGGGTCTGATCCACTATTTCAAGACGCTTGAGGCGATGAGCGGCAATCCGCATGACGGCGTCAAGGTAGTCGCCAAAATGAAGGAACTGCCGACCGACGATGCGCTGTTCGGCAAGGGCTCGATCCGCGCTGACGGTCGCAAGATTCATCCGGCCTACCTGTTCGAGGTCAAGAAGCCCGCGGAATCCAAGGGACCGTGGGATTATTACAAGCTGATCGGAACTACCCCAGGCGACCAGGCCTTCCGGCCGCTTTCGGAAAGCGCCTGTCCGCTGGTAAAGAAGTAAATATGATTGCCCGCCGGCCACGTGCCGGCGGGCACACCTTCGCGTCACCACGCGATTCCGCGTCACAACGAGATTGAGTGCGAAACCGATGCAAGCTCTCTACGCCCAGCTCTTGGTGGGATTGATCAACGGATCGTTCTACGCGCTGCTCAGTCTGGGGCTCGCCGTGATCTTCGGCATGCTCAACATCATCAATTTCGCCCATGGCGCGCTCTACATGATGGGCGCGTTCTGCGCGTATTTTCTGTTGAACATCGCAGGCATCGGCTACTGGCCGGCGCTGATCATCGCGCCCATTGTGGTCGGCATCTTCGGCATGATCCTGGAGCGGACCATGCTGCAATGGCTCTCCGGCCTCGACCATCTCTACGGATTGCTGCTGACCTTCGGCATCGCGCTGATCGTGCAGGGCGTGTTCCAGAATTATTTCGGCTCTTCCGGGTTGCCTTACGCGATCCCCGATGAGCTGAAGGGCGGCATGAATCTCGGCTTCATGTTCCTGCCGGTCTACCGCGGCTGGGTGGTCGTCTTCTCGCTCGTGGTGTGCATCGCCACCTGGTACCTGATCGAAAAGACGCGGCTTGGCGCCAATCTGCGTGCCGCCACCGAAAATCCGACGCTGGTGCGCGCATTCGGCATCAACGTGCCGCGGATGATCACGCTGACCTACGGGCTCGGCGTCGGTCTGGCGGCGTTGGCCGGCGTGCTGTCGGCCCCGATCAACCAGGTCCGGCCGCTGATGGGCGCCGACCTGATCATCGTCGTGTTCGCGGTGGTGGTGATCGGCGGCATGGGATCGATTATGGGATCGATCATCACCGGCTTTGCGCTCGGCGTGATCGAAGGACTGACAAAGTATTTTTATCCCGAGGCTTCCAACACCGTGGTGTTCGTCCTGATGGTGCTGGTGTTGCTGGTGAAGCCTGCGGGACTGACGGGACGGGCGGCCTGACATGAGCGCATTGACTGACGATACACTACCGGTAACGCCGCGCGCCATGCGCGACGAGATGATTGTGTTTGCGGCGATGGCGGTGCTGCTGGCCATGGTGCCCATGACCGGAATCTACCCGTTCTTCGTGATGCAGGCGCTGTGCTTCGCGCTGCTCGCCTGCGCGTTCAACCTGCTGATCGGCTATGGCGGCCTGCTATCGTTCGGCCACGCGATGTTTCTGGGGACAGCGGGCTACTGCACGGCGCATGCGCTCAAGGTTTGGGGTCTCTCGCCGGAACTCGGGATTGTGGTCGGCGTCGCCAGCGCCGCCGCGCTTTCGGTCGTCACCGGCTTCATCTCGATCCGCCGGCAGGGCATTTATTTCTCGATGATCACGCTGGCGCTGTCGCAGTTGCTGTACTTCATCTATCTGCAGGCGCCGTTCACCCATGGTGAAGACGGCATTCAGGGCATCCCGCAGGGCTATTTGTTCGGAATCTTCAATCTCGCCAAGCCCACGGTGCTTTACTACGTCGTGCTGGCCGGCTTCCTCGGCGGATTCCTCCTGATCTACCGCACCATCAACTCGCCGTTCGGCGAGGTGCTGAAATCGATCCGCGAGAACGAGCAGCGCGCGATCTCGCTGGGCTATAAGACCGACCAGTACAAGCTGCTCGCCTTCATCCTGTCCGGCACGCTCGCGGGCTTTGCCGGGTCGCTGAAAGTGTTTGTGGCGCAGAACGCCTCGCTCACCGACGTGCACTGGACAATGTCGGGCGAAATCGTGCTGATGACGCTGGTCGGTGGCCTCGGCACCATCTTTGGCCCGGTGATCGGCGCCTTCGTCATCATCGCCATGCAGCAATATCTGGCCGGTTTCGGCCAGTGGGTGACGGTGATCCAGGGCGTCATCTTCGTCGCCTGCGTGCTGACCTTCCGCCGCGGCGTGATCGGCGAGATCGCGCATTATTTCCGGAGATCGCTGTAAAACTGCCGGTTTTGACGCCCTTTTCGGTGCCACAAAGCGGTGGATGACCCGTTTCCCGGGGCCTGCCGTCGCGCGCTTTGTCTTTGAATGCTTTATGACAGTTTCATGACGCGCCGTCCGGAACGGCCGTTCCTGAACGATGGATAGTACCTATGTTGCGCTGGTTTCGTGCCTTTTTGCCCAAAGAGGAGCGGTTTTTTGACCTGTTTGACCGGCACGCCCAGACGGTGCTGCAAGGTGCGTTGGCGCTGCAGGACATGCTGCGCGGCGGTGACGAGACGCCGGTGTTCTGCCAGCGCGTCAGCCAGTTCGAAAACGACGCCGACGGCATTACTCGCGAGGTGCTGACCGCTGTCCGCCGAACCTTCATCACCCCGTTCGACCGCGGCGACATCAAGAACCTGATCACGGCGATGGACGATGCGATCGATCAGATGCAGCAGACCGCGAAGGCGGTGGTGCTGTTCGAGGTTCGCATTTTCGAGCCGCCGATGCGCGAGATCGGGACCCTGCTGGTCGAGTGCGCCAATCTGGTCGGTCGCGCGCTGCCGCTGATGCAGTCGATCGGAAACAACGTCGCGATGCTGACCGCCATTACCGAGGAGATCGGAAAGCTGGAGGGCCGCATCGACGATCTCCACGACATCGGGTTGAAAGAGCTGTTTCTCAAGCATCGCAGCGGCAATTCGATGGATTTCATCGTCGGCGCCGAGATCTACAAGCACCTCGAAAAAGTGTCCGACCGCTTCGACGACGTTGCCAACGAAATCAACTCGATCGTGATCGAACAGGTATAGGGCAGGGCCAATTCAGTGGACGCCACGCTTGGTCTTCCAATTCTGATCTTTCTGATCGCGGTCGCGCTGCTTTTCGACTTTCTCAACGGGTTGCACGACGCCGCGAATTCGATTGCGACGATCGTGTCCACCCGCGTGCTGCGTCCTCAATATGCGGTGTTCTGGGCGGCGTTCTTCAATTTCATCGCTTTCCTCTTCTTCGGACTGCACGTCGCCAATACGATCGGCACCGGCATTATCGAACCGAGCGTCGTCGATGCCACCGTGATCTTCGCGGCACTTGTGGGCGCCATCGTCTGGAACCTGATCACATGGGCGCTCGGGATTCCCTCGTCCAGTTCGCACGCGCTGATCGGCGGGCTGGTGGGCGCGGGCATGGCCAAGGCCGGGATTTCCGCGGCGGTCTGGAGTGGTCTATCGAAAACGCTGCTGGCGATCGTGCTGTCACCGCTGGTCGGGTTCCTGCTGGCGCTGCTGCTGGTCGCGATCGTGTCCTGGCTGTCGGTGCGCTCGACGCCGTTTGCGGTCGACCGTGCCTTCCGCATCCTGCAATTCGTCTCGGCGTCGCTCTATTCGCTCGGCCATGGCGGCAATGACGCGCAAAAGACCATGGGCATCATAGCGGTGCTGCTCTATTCGCAGGGTTATCTCGGCGCGGATTTTAACATCCCGTTCTGGGTCGTGATTTCCTGCCAGGCGGCCATGGGCCTCGGCACCCTGATGGGAGGCTGGCGGATCGTCCGCACGATGGGGCTGCGAATTACGAAGCTGACGCCGATGCAGGGATTTTGCGCGGAAACCGGCGGGGCTGCGACCCTGTTCATGGCGACCTATCTCGGGGTTCCCGTATCCACCACCCACACCATTACCGGCTCCATCGTTGGCGTCGGCGCGGCACGGCGGGTCTCGGCGGTACGCTGGAACGTGGCGAGTTCGATCGTCTATGCCTGGGTGATCACCATTCCGGCGTCCGCGATCGTGGCGGCGCTGACCTATTGGGCCGTGTTGTTGCTACGCTGATCCGGTAACGAGTTTGAGCCCGACAATGCCGGCCACGATCAGTCCGATACACGCGAGGCGGGCGGCGGTCGCAGGCTCGCCGAACAGCGCGATGCCCAGGATTGCGGTTCCGACCGCGCCGATGCCGGTCCAAACTGCGTAGGCGGTTCCGATTGGCAGCACTTTCAGGGCAAGACCGAGCAGGAGGATGCTGCCGGCCATGCAAGCGAGCGTCAGGACGGACGGAATGAGCCGTGTGAAACCTTCGGTATATTTAAGGCCGATCGCCCAGCCTATTTCCATGAGGCCGGCGACGAACAACACGATCCAGGCCATGACAACCCTCCGAACCAGGCAGGGTCGTCCCCGCGGATGAGCTGTGAGATGGAAGGCCGTCCTTCCACAGCCGATATGGGACTGGCCAGCGGCCTCCGCAACCACCAAATGAGGCTTGATTAGGCCGGTTTTCCCTGCCAAACGCTCGAGCCTCATGTCCGACAGTGCCGTCACCGCCGAATCGCCGTCCCGCTCGCCGCTCTCAGATGAAGTGGCGCGGCGGCGCACGTTTGCGATCATCTCCCATCCGGACGCCGGCAAGACCACGCTGACTGAAAAGCTTCTGCTGTTCGGCGGCGCCATCAATCTGGCAGGGCAGGTCAAGGCCAAGGGCGAGCGCCGCAATACCCGGTCCGACTGGATGAAGATCGAGCGCGAGCGCGGCATCTCGGTCGTGACCTCGGTCATGACCTTCGAGTTCCAGGACCTCGTCTTCAACCTGCTGGATACGCCGGGCCACGAGGACTTTTCTGAAGACACCTACCGGACGCTGACCGCGGTCGATTCCGCCGTGATGGTGATCGACGCCGCCAAGGGCATCGAGGCGCGGACGCGAAAGCTGTTCGAGGTGTGCCGGCTGCGCGACATTCCGATCATCACCTTCATCAACAAGATGGATCGCGAGAGCCGCGATACGTTCGAACTCTTGGACGAGATCGAAAAGACGCTGGCGCTCGACACCACGCCGATGACCTGGCCGGTTGGCCGCGGCCGTGATTTCCTCGGTACCTATGACGTCGTCAACGGCGGCGTGCGCCTGCTCGAGGGCGGCGGCGCCAAGACCGGTGCGACCGAACAGATCGACATCGCCGATCTCGCCGGCCGTAATGCCAATCTCGACGTCGCCGAGATCAAGGATGAGCTCGCGCTGGTGTCGGAAGCCTGCAAGCCGTTCGAGCTGGAGGCGTTTCGCGAGGGCCATCTGACGCCGGTCTATTTCGGCAGCGCGCTGCGCAATTTCGGCGTCGGCGACCTGCTGGAGGGGCTCGGCAAGTTTGCGCCTGCGCCGCGCGCGCAAGAAAGCAACCTGCGCAAGGTGGAGGCAGCCGAACCGCGCATGAGCGCCTTCGTGTTCAAGATCCAGGCCAACATGGATCCGAACCACCGCGACCGTATCGCTTTCGCACGCCTATGCTCAGGCAAGCTTAGCCGCGGCATGAAGGCAAAACTGGTGCGCACCGGCAAGAACATGTCGCTGTCGTCGCCGCAATTCTTCTTCGCCCAGGATCGTTCGGTGGCAGACGAAGCCTTTGCCGGCGACGTCGTCGGCATTCCCAACCACGGCACGCTTCGGATCGGCGATACGCTGACCGAGGGCGAGGATCTTACCTTCGTCGGCGTCCCAAGCTTCGCGCCGGAAATCGTCCGCCGCGTGCGCCTGACGGACGCGATGAAGGCGAAGAAGCTGAAGGAAGCGCTGCAGCAGATGTCGGAAGAGGGCGTGGTGCAGGTGTTCCGGCCGCGCGACGGCGCACCGGCGCTGGTCGGCGTCGTCGGTCCGCTGCAGCTCGATGTGCTGAAAGCCCGCCTCGATGCGGAATATTCGCTGCCGGTGGAATTCGAGGTCTCGGAATTCCAGCTCGCGCGCTGGGTCTCGTCCGACGACCGCAAGAAGTTAGAGGCCTTCATTGCCGCCAACGGCTCGGGCATCGCCGATGACGTCGACGGCGATCCGGTATTCATGGCCAAGAACGAGTTCTATCTCGGCTATACTCGCGAACGGGCCGAGGGCATCAATTTTTCCAACGTCAAGGACGTAAAGAAGAAGGCGTAAGGGGCGTTGTCGTTCCGGCCCGCCTGTCGTCCCCCGCGAAGGCGGGGGACCCAGTACGCGCGGCCTTTCCATGAATCTCAACCGCCTCTGGAATACTGGATCGTCCGGTCAAGCCGGACGATGACAGGCGAGGGTGAGGCCGCCATGAACGCGGGGAAGTGAACGTGGCGGCCTTGATACCGGCCAAAGCGGACATCAAGTTGGTTGGACCGTATCCGAGGGATCGCCGCATGCTTCGGTGCTTCATTGTATGTCTGACCGTTATGGTCGTCGGAATGGACGCCGCCGATGCCCAGTCGCGGCGCCAGATCGACGCGACGCCGTTTTCGCATGCCCCCTGCAGCGTGCTCGACGGCCAGCCCTGCACGCCGTCGTTCTGCAGCGTGTTCAACGACGGGCCGTGCATTCCCGAGATCGATTATCCGTACGGCCAGAACCTGCAACTCACGATCGAAACCGTGCCGCCGCAGGATCAGGCCGCGAAATACCGCAAGCCGGACCACGATCTCGATACGATCGGCGACCTCTTTGCGGCGCTACGGTCCTGCTGGTCGCCGCCGCCTGCCGACATCGCTCGGCCGGGCATGCAGATGTCGGTTCGCTTCAGCTTCAAGCGCTCGGGCGAGATCATCGCCGCCCCGCGCGTGACCTATGCCACGGCCGGCGCCCCGGCAGATACCCGCGCTGCCTATCTCAAAGCGATCAATGCGTCGCTGCAGGCATGCCAGCCTCTGAAATTCACCGGTGGACTTGGCGGTGCGCTGGCCGGGCGGCCGATCGCGATCCGCTACGTCGACAACCGCGATTCGGCCAAGCAGGCGGAGAAGCCGTGACGACGGCCGCGTGGCGCATTGCGTACCAAGCCCCTAAAATGATACGCGGATAATACGGCAAAACCAGCCGTGCAACGGGAGGACATCGTGGGACTGCTGGTGTTGATCCTCGGCCTGCTCCTGTTCTTCGGCGTCCACACGCTCACCATCCAGCGCAAGCTGCGCGCGCAGGTGATCGCCGCGACCGGCGAGGGCGGCTACAAGATCGGCTATGCGCTGGTCTCGTTCGCAGGGCTTGCGCTGATCATCTGGGGCTTTGCGAAGTATCGTGCGACCGGCTGGATCGACGTCTGGAACCCGCCGACGGCGTTCAAGCACATTACGCTAGCCCTGATGCTGCCGGCGGTCATCATGGTGGTCGCTTCCTACATTCGCGGCCGGATCTATACGACGCTGAAGCATCCAATGCTGACGGGCATCAAGCTGTGGGCTGCGGCGCACTTGCTCGCCAACGGTGATCTCGGCTCGATCATCCTGTTCGGCTCGTTTCTCGCATGGGCGGTGTATGACCGCATTTCGCTGAAATCTCGTTCCGACGCCGGCGCGCCGCCGATCCCCGTCGGTGGTCCCGGCAACGACCTGATCGCGATCGCGGTCGGCCTCGTCGCCTATCTGGCGCTCGCATTCGCGTTCCACCCGGTCGTGATCGGCGTCCCCGTGGTTGGAGTCTAGCATGTCGATTCAGTCTGCCATCAAGCGCAAAACTGCGCCGGATATCCGCGCGCGCAAGAACGGTGAGCCGATCGTGATGCTGACGTCCTACCATGCGCATACCGCAGCCCTGGTGGATCGCCACTGCGACGTCATTCTGGTCGGCGATTCCCTCGGCAATGTCATGCACGGTTTCGAGACCACCGTGCCGGTGACGCTCGACATGATGATCCTGCAGGGGCATGCGGTGATGCGCGGGTCGAAGCATGCCCTGGTTGTGGTGGATATGCCGTTCGGCTCCTATGAGGCCTCGAAGGAGCAGGCGTTTCATTCCGCGGTGCGGATATTGAAGGAAACCCATTGCGGCGCGGTGAAGCTCGAAGGCGGCGCGCGGATGGCGGAAACCGTCGCGTTCCTGTCCGAGCGTGGCGTGCCTGTCATGGGCCACATCGGGTTGACGCCGCAATCGATCAACACGCTCGGCTCGTTTCGCGCGCAGGGCCGCGACGAGAGCAGTTGGGACCCGATCCTGAGGGATGCCCAGGCGATCTCGGATGCCGGCGCCTTCTCGGTCGTGGTCGAGGCGGTCGCCGAGCCGCTGGCGCGAAAGATCACGGAAACTATCGCCATTCCGACCATCGGCATTGGTGCCAGCGCGGCCTGCGACGGGCAGGTGCTGGTGCTGGAGGACATGCTAGGCCTGTCGCCGCGGACGCCGAAATTCGTTCGCCGCTACGGCAATCTCGGCCCCGCGATCGAAGCGGCGGTCCAGGGCTACGCCAGCGACGTGCGCTCGCGCGCTTTCCCGGGGCCTGAGCATGTTTACGAGATGAAGAAGAGCTGACGAGGCACGCCATGGACTGGTCGCGGCATTCCATTCCGGCGATGCGGCTAGAACCGCGCTTTGGCGATCGTATCGTTCCGGCTTTTTGCGAACGGCCCAAAAGCATCCCGTCGATGGTAGCCGAAGCGGTTGCTGTAAATCCTGACGGCGAAGCGCTGGTCTGCGGTGACAGGCGAATGACCTGGCGCGAAGTCGCGCAGCAGTCTGCGCAGATCGCGGCAGGCTTCGGGAAGTTCGGCCTCAGCCGCGGCGACCGCGTCGCGGTGCTGCTCGGCAACCGGATCGAATTCGTGCTGACGATGCTGGCCGCGGCGCATGCGGGGCTGGTGACGGTGCTGCTTTCGACCCGTCAGCAAAAGCCCGAGATCGCCTATGTGCTCACCGATTGCGGCGCGCGGCTCCTGATCCACGAGGCTGCGCTGGCCGACCGAGTGCCGGATGCGGGCGACATTCCCGATGTGACGCACCGGATCGCGGTCGATGATGATCCGAAGCTCTCGCGCTTCTCGGATCTGGCCGATCACGCGGCGATGGCCGCGCTGGTCGAGGTCGGCGAAGAAGACACTGCCATGATCCTCTACACCTCGGGCACAACAGGGCGGCCCAAGGGCGCGATGCTCGCCCATTGCAACATCATTCATTCGGCGATGGTGTTCGTATCATGCCTGAAACTGACCGCAGCGGATCGCTCGATTGCCGCGGTGCCGCTCGGCCATGTCACGGGCGTGGTCGCCAACATCATGACCATGGTCCGCTGCGCCGGCGCGCTGATCATCATGGCGGAGTTCAAGGCGGCCGAATATCTGAAGATGGCGGCGCGCGAGCGCGTCACCTACACCGTGATGGTGCCGGCGATGTACAATCTCTGCCTGCTGCAGCCGGATTTCGACAGCTACGATCTGTCGAGTTGGCGGATCGGCGGCTTTGGCGGCGCGCCGATGCCGATCGCCACGATCGAGCGGCTGGACGCCAAGATACCCGGCCTGAAGCTGATGAATTGCTACGGCGCGACCGAGACCACGTCGCCCTCGACCATGATGCCCGGCGAACTGACCGCCAGCCACATCGACAGCGTCGGCTTGCCCTGTCCGGGCGCGCAGATCGTCGTGGTGGATGCCGAGGGCCGTGAGCGGCCACGCGGCGAGATCGGCGAAATCTGGATTCACGGCGGATCTGTCATCAAGGGCTACTGGAACAATCCGAAAGCGACGGCGGAGAGTTTTACCGCCGGCTTCTGGCATTCCGGCGATCTCGGCTCGATTGATGCTGACAATTTCGTCCGGGTATTCGATCGCCAGAAGGACATGATCAACCGCGGGGGCTTGAAGATCTATTCAGCCGAGGTCGAGTCGGTGCTCGCAGGTCATCCCGACGTGGTCGAGAGCGCGATCATCGCCAAGCCGTGCCCGGTGCTGGGCGAGCGCGTGCATGCGGTCGTCGTGACCCGCAGCACGGTCGGGGCCGAGGTGCTGCGCGCCTGGTGCGCCGAGCGGCTGTCCGATTACAAGGTGCCGGAAACCATGGATGTGCGGACGGACCCGCTGCCGCGTAACGCCAATGGCAAGGTATTGAAACGGCAGCTCCGCGAGGCGGCCTCAGCCATTTGGGCGGCCGTGCAAGCCTAGAGCTTCGGTTCTGATTGAATCAGAACCGAAGCTCTAGATTCTTGTTTTGACGCGTTTTCTTCACGCGAACCGGTATCCACCCCGGATCAAGTCCGGGGCAGGCTTTCGCTCGAAAACGCTATAGCGCCGGCGGCTGTCAAAGCTTCGGAGCGCTGCCCTTGGGCGTCGAGCCTTCGCTCTGCCCGGCGGCAAGCGCGGCACTGTCGATCGCGGCGGCGCTGACGAGCTGCTTGACGTCGAGCAGTGTGAATTGCGCGATGCCGACGCGGTCGGCCGGCGTGCCCGGGACGAGCTGCACGCTCAACACGCCGTCGCAGTTCGCGCCCCTGGCCTCGGCAAGCATGGCGCTCGGTTCCTGGGCCTTGGCCTTGGTCTGCGCGCGCTTGACGACTGCCACACAACTGCCGCGGACGGTGTCGCCGTTGAGCTTGACGGCGGCCCTAGGGTCAAGCGGCTTGTCGATCGCTTCCAGCGCGGTCGCTTGCTTGTACTTGCCGCCGACCGACATGATCGAGCCCTTGCGGTAGATATAGTACAGGTGCTGATCGCCGACGATGGTAGGCACGCCGTATTTGCCCATGACTTCCTTGATCATGTCGGCCTTCGACGGCTGCTGATCCTGGGCGAAGGTCAGGTTGCGCGCGACGAAATAGGCGCGGTTGGCGCTCGCGGGCGAGGAGAAGCTGGTCGAGAGCATCTCGCCGTTCTGTTTCGAACCGGCGGGGAGGCTGAAATTCAGCGCAGCGACGTAGCTGGCGCCGCCGTTGCCGAATTTCTGCTGCTGGATGTCGGTTTTGGTGTCGGTCCGGCCCTTGAACAGGGAATCAAAGACAGCACGCGCGGATTCGGCGTTCGATTCGGTCGAGATACCCAAAATGTCGGGGCGCAATTTGCCCGAGAATGCCGTCTCGGGTGCCTTCGGCTTGATATCGTCGGCCAGTGATGCCGCGGGCAGGGATGCCAGTCCCATTACCAGCCCCATGGCAAGCATCGAAACCAGCGCATGGCGAGGCATGAAACACCCAAGAAATCGGAAATAAGCCAATGTGGAAGCGGGCGGGATTACGCCAAGCTTTGAACCGCGATGTCAACGTTGTCAGGCGATTTCGCAGGTCGGCGGGGCCGTTGTTAACGCTTTGATCCACCTCGCTTTGCCTTGCCACCGCCATATCGATAGGCTACGTCGCGGCCATGCGGGGATCGGGCGCAGGATGCTGCCGCCCAAGGCGCGGTTCCTCGGGGATGGGATACCTTTAAGTGTCTGAATTATTTAATGAAGTCGACGAGGAGGTCCGTCGCGATCAGCTCAAAAAGCTGTGGGACCAGTACTCGCTTTATATCATCGCCGGCGTGATTTTGATCATTGCCGCCGTGGGCGGATGGCGCGGCTACCAATATTTGGAGGCCAGGAAGGCGGCCGAGGCGGGGGCTGCGTTCGACAAGGCCGTCGAGCTTTCGGAAGCCAACAAGCACGCCGAGGCCGAGGCGGCCTTCGCCGATCTCGTCGCGAAGGCGCCGTTCGGCTATCGCGTGCTGGCGCGGTTGCGCATGGCGACGGAAGTCGCCAACCGTGATCCGCAGGCCGCGGCAAAGATGTTCGATGAGATCACCGCGGATCGCGGCGTCGGCGTCGCCGAGCAGGATCTCGCGCGGATTCGCGCCGCCCAGCTGCTGTTGGAAAGCACGAGCTATCCCGACATGAAAACGCGCCTCGAAGCCGCTGCTGCGCCGGGCGCAACCTTTCGTCATAGCGCGCGCGAATTGCTGGCGCTGTCGGCATGGCGCGCCAACGATGCTGCGGCGACGCGGCAATGGCTGGACTTGATCGCCAATGACGGCGAGACACCGCCGAGCCTGCGCTCGCGCGCCGAAGCGCTGCAGGCCTTGCTGCCGCCGGTCGCCAAGAGCTGACGGAGAACGAGTTGAGTGGGAAACCGACCATGCGCCGCCCGCAACGTTTGATCGCAGCTGCCATTCTCGTCGCACTTTCGGGCGCTCTGGCGGGCTGTGGCGGTGGCGGCATTGGCAATTTCGATCCCAGCGACATGCTCGACTTCCTCGACACCAAGAAGAAGCTGCCCGGTGACCGCAAGCCGGTGTTCCCCGAAGGCGTGCCGGGCCTCGAGCAGGGCGTGCCGAAGGATCTCTACAAGGGCTCCCGACAGCAGGTTGACGACCCGAACGCGCAGGCTGCCGCTGCAGCTCCTCCGCCGGAAGAGCCGAAATCCAAGCGTGGCGCGAAATCCAAGGGCAAACAGGCCGCCGCCCCCGCCGCTGCGGACCCCGACGCCGCACCCGAGGAAGAGGGTAGCACCGCCGCCGCGCCGCCGGCGCCCAAGCCGGCCAAGATCGTGCGCAAGCGCACCACCGCGCCGCCGCCCGATCAATCGGCGGCGCCTGCACAATCCCCGCAACAATCCGCGTTCCCGGCGCCAATGCCGAGCGGTACGTTCACGCGCTGATTTATCCTTTTCGTTCGATTGACACGCCCTTCGAAAAAGGGCGTTTGGATCATTTATGCCCTTTACGATCGCCATCATCGGCCGCCCCAATGTCGGCAAGTCGACGCTGTTCAACCGGCTGGTGGGGCAGAAACTCGCGCTGGTGGATGACGAGCCCGGCGTCACCCGTGATCGCCGCGAGGGCAATGCGCGTCTCGGCGATCTCGAGTTCACCGTGATCGACACCGCCGGCCTCGACGAAGGCGCCAAGGGCTCGCTCACCGCGCGGATGCAGGAGCAGACCGAAACCGCGATCGGCCTTGCCGATGCGCTGATGTTCGTGATCGACGCCCGTGCGGGCCTGACGCCGAACGATCGCGCCTTTGCGGATTTCGCGCGGCGTGCCAACAAGCCGGTGGTGCTGGTCGCCAACAAGAGCGAAGGCAAGCACGGCGAAGTCGGCGCGATGGAGTCCTATGCGCTGGGGCTCGGCGATCCCATCCAGATTTCGGCCGAGCATGGCGAGGGCTTGAGCGATCTCTACGACGCGCTCGCTGCGCTGATGCCGGAGCCGGTCGAAGAGGGTGAAGAGTTCGACGACGACGACATCATCGTATCGGATGAAGAACTCGCACAGCGTCCGATCCGCGTCGCCATCGTCGGCCGTCCCAATGCCGGGAAATCCACGCTGATCAATCATCTGCTCGGCGAGGAGCGGCTGTTGACCAGCGCCGAAGCCGGCACTACGCGCGATTCCATTTCGGTGGAAATCAACTGGCAGGGACGCGAGTTCCGCGTGTTCGACACCGCAGGCCTGCGGCGGCGCTCGCGGATCGAGGCGAAGCTGGAAAAACTGTCGGTGGCGGACGCGCTGCGCGCGGTGCGCTTTGCCGAAGTCGTCGTGATGATGATGGATGCGCAAAACCGGTTCGAGGAACAGGACCTGCGCATCGCCGATCTGATCGAGCGCGAGGGGCGGGCGATCGTGCTGGCGGTCAATAAGTGGGACTTGATGGAGCGGAAGGGAAATCTGATTTCCGCGCTGCGCACCGATGTCGATCATTGGCTGCCGCAGGTCAAGGGCGCGCCTGTTGTCGCGGTGTCCGGGTTGATGGGCGAAGGCATCGACCGGCTGATGACGGCGATTGAGGAAGCCTACGCGGTGTGGAACAAGCGCGTGCCGACGGCCACGCTCAATCGCTGGTTCGAGCAGGCGGTCGATGCCAACCCGCCGCCCGCGGTCTCAGGCCGTCGGCTGAAGCTGAACTACATTACGCAGGCCAAGGCGCGGCCGCCGAGTTTTATCTTGTTCTGCTCGCGCGCCGACGCCGTGCCGCAATCCTATCTGCGCTATCTCACCAACTCGATGCGCGAGGCCTTCGACCTGCCGGGTACGCCGATACGGATCACGCTGCGCGAAAAGGCCAATCCGTTTGCCCACAAGCGCAAGCGGCCGTCATGAGCGAAGAGGCGTCCGCGCGCGTTGCCGAAACGCCGCCGGTACGCAGCGGCGCGGCCGCCTTCATCTTCGTCACCATCCTGCTCGACATGCTCGCGCTCGGCCTGATCCTGCCGATCCTGCCCAAGCTCGTGGAAAGCTTTGTCGACAACGACACGGCGACGGCGGCGCGGATCTTCGGCCTGTTCGGCACCGCCTGGGCGCTGATGCAGTTTTTGTTCTCGCCGATCCTCGGCGCGCTCTCGGACCGCTTCGGCCGGCGGCCGGTGGTGCTGCTGTCGAATTTCGGATTGGCGCTGGACTATGTGTTGATGGCGCTGGCGCCGTCGCTGACCTGGCTGTTCATCGGCCGGGTGATCTCAGGCATTACGTCGGCGAGCATCTCGACTGCCTTTGCCTATATCGCCGACGTGACGCCGCCGGAACGGCGCGCCGCGGTGTTCGGCAAGATCGGGGCGGCTTTCGGCGCCGGCTTCATTCTCGGCCCCGCCATTGGCGGTCTGCTCGGCGGCATGGATCCGCGTCTGCCGTTCTGGATCGCGGCAGGCTTGAGCTTTGCGAACACGCTCTACGGCTGGCTGATCCTCCCCGAGTCGTTGCCGCTGGAACGCCGCGCACCATTCCATTGGAAAAGCGCCAGCCCGATCGGCGCGCTGCATCTGCTGCGTTCCAACCGGATTCTCGCCGGCCTGTCGCTGGCGAATTTCTTCGGGCAGGTCGCGCATGTGGTGCTGCCCTCGACCTTCGTGCTCTATGCGACCTACCGATATGGCTGGGATACGACGACCGTCGGCCTGACGCTGGCCCTGGTCGGCGTCTGCGCCATGGTGGTGCAGGGCGCGGGCGTCGGGCCGATCGTCAAGCGCCTCGGCGAGCGCCGGGCGCTGCTGCTGGGGCTGGCTTGCGGCGCGCTGGGATTCTTCATCTATGGCGCGGCCCCGACCGGACCGTTGTTCTGGATCGGCATTCCCGTGATGGCGCTGTGGGGCGTGGCGGGGGCGGCAATCCAGGCGCTGACGACGCAACTCGTTGCGCCGGATCAGCAGGGCCAATTGCAGGGGGCGACCAACAGCGTCAACAGCATCGCGCAGATGGTGGGACCGTTTCTGTTTACGCTGACCTTTGCCTATTTCATCAGCGATCAGGCGCCTTTCAAAATGCCGGGCGCGCCGTTTCTGCTGGCCGCGGCGCTGTTGGGGCTGGGGCTTGTGATCGCGTGGCGGACGCTTAAAAAGTAGGGTGGGCAAAGCCACCGGGTCGCGCGAATGCGCGCCCGATGACAGGCTCCGCGTGCCCACCATTCTCGATGTTGAACCGGAGAGATGGTGGGCACGGCGCTTGCGCGCCTTTGCCCACCCTACGGATTCTTATTTCTTCACCAGCGGGCACTCGCTGGCTTCGAGCGGCTTGGCGGCGTCTTCGGCCGAGATCGTGGCGATCTGCTTGTAGTAATCCCACGGTCCCTTCGACTCTTCCGGCTTCTTCACCTCGAACAGATAGGCCGGGATGAGACGGCGGCCGTCGACGCGCAGCGGACCCTTGCCGAACAGCGGATCGTCGGTCGGCAATTCCTTCATCTTGGCGACGACCTTGGCACCGTCATGCGGATTGCCGCCGAGTGCTTCCATCGCCTTGAGATAATGCAGCACCATGGCGTAGTTGCCGGCCTGCGTCATCGAGGGCATCGCGTTCTTGCTAGCGAGTGCCGCAAACCGCTTCGACCAAGCGCGCGTCTGGTCGTTCAGGTCCCAGTAGAAGGATTCCGTGAACGTCAGGCCCTGCGCGGTCTTCAGACCGAGCGAATGAACGTCGGTGACAAACATCAACAACGGAGCGAGCTTTTGGCCGCCTTGGGTGATGCCGAATTCGGCGGCCTGCTTGATCGAGTTGGTGGTGTCGCCGCCGGCGTTGGCGAGACCGATGATCTTGGCCTTCGAGGACTGGGCCTGTAGCAGGAAAGAGGAGAAGTCAGACGTGTTGAGCGGATGCTTGACACCGCCAATCACCTTGCCGCCGTTAGCGGTGACGGCCGAGGTGGTATCGCGCTCCAGGGCATGACCGAAGGCATAATCGACAGTCAGAAAGAACCAGGTGTCGCCGCCGGCTTTGGTCAGCGCCTTGCCGGTGCCGTTGGCGAGCATGTAGGTGTCGTAAGTGAACGAAACAGTGTTCGGCGTGCAGGCCTTCCCGGTGAGGTCGGCGGTCGCGGCGCCGGAATTGAGCAGCACCGAGTTTTTTTCCTTTATCAGATTGCTAACCGCAAGTGCGACACTCGAAGTTGGCGTGTCGGCGATGGCGTCGACCTTTTCGTTGTCGATCCATTGCCGCGCGAGGTTGACGCCGACGTCAGGCTTGTTCTGATGGTCGCCGCTCAGCACGTCGATCTTCCAGCCCTTCTTGAGAAGGCCGGAGTCCTCGATCGCCATTTTGACGGCGACGACGGAATTGGGGCCGCCGATGTCGGCGTAAAGGCCAGCCATGTCGTTGAGTACGCCGATCTTGACGGTCTTGTCCTGGGCCAGTGCTGGCGTCGCTAGGCCGAGTGCGGCAAGTGCCACTGACGCAGCGAAACGCCGCGCGATTCTAGTCGTCATGGTATTCCTCCAGAATGTTGTTTGCCGGCTCTCTTTTCGGAACCTGCCAGCGGATTTGCGATAGTCCTTCTCGCCGGGATGGGCAATGCACCTATCGTAGCGCGTCCGATGTCAGCTTGAACTTCTGGATCCGCTTACCGGTGTCGACTTCCGCTGTATAGACGTTACCCTTGGCATCCACCGCCATGGCGTGAATCCAGTGGAACTGGCCGGCATTGCGGCCGCTGCGGCCAAAACTGCCGACTACGGTACCATCATCCCGTATCAGCACCCGGATTTCGTTGTTCTCGCCATCGGCGCTCAGCAAATAGGTCTGCTTGGAGTCAGGCCAGATCGCGATATCCCACACCGCGCCATTACCCCGTGTGTTCTTTTCGTAGAACCATTCCTTAACGAAGGTTCCATCTTTCCTGAACACCTGGATGCGGTTGTTCATGCGATCGCAGACATAGAGCAACCCGTCACTGGCGAGCTTCACGCAATGCACGGGGTTGGCGAATTGCTGCGGGGCCGGTCCGTTGGGATCGTAGGGCGGTTGCCTGTCATCACTGGGCGGCTTGCCGTAGGCGCCCCAGTGCCGCTTGTAGGCGCCGGTCGTCGCATCAAATACGATGATGCGGCGATTGCCGTAGCCGTCGGCAACGAAGATTTCGTTGGCGTCCTTGTCGACAGCGGTCTCGGCGGGCTTGCCGAGCTGCGTGGTGTCGCCAGAACCCTTGCTCGGCGCGATCTTGCCGATCTGCATCACGAACTTGCCGTCGCCGGTGAATTTCAGGATTGCATTGTCGTTGTCGGCGTTGCCGCCGACCCATACGAAACCTTTCTCATCCACTTCAATGCCATGTTCACGGCCGACCCATTCGTAGCCTTCGCCGGGGCCGCCCCAGGAGCGCAGCAGATTGCCGTCGGCGTCGAACTCGAGCACCGGCGGTGCCGAGACGCAGCATTTCGAGCGGGGCGGATTCAGCGCAGCACCCTTTTCGTCGTCGGTGAGCGAGCGCGGACGATGGATCACCCAGATATGACCCTGCGCATCGACCGTGATGCCGCCGACCTGGCCGAGGATCCAGTTGTTCGGCAGCGGTTTTGGCCAGGACGCATCGACTGCAAACGTCGGGACGTCGCCGGCGCGTGCCGGCGAAAAAAGAGCGGATACGCCGATCAGCGCAAGGCCGGCAAGAATGCTTCTGGAAAAAATGTTGGCGCCAGGTTTCGAGCGCGCGTGATGCGTCGGCATGATGGCGTCCTCCCTTGATCTTGTTGGCGGGTTGCTCCCCGCTTGGACGGGCAGTCAATCGCGGGGAGGGGGAGGTGTCAATCGCGCTTGGGTCTCGTGCCCCGGACGCAGCGCAGCGCGTTAGCGGTGCGCTGCAGAGCCGGGGCCCATGCTTCTACGGCCGTCGGACAATAGGTCCGGGTTCTGCGATGCACCGCTACGCGCTGCATCGCGCCCGGGACAAGAGAAACTCACTCCGGCGCACGAAAACTTATCAGCGTGCGGGTCTTGTAGTCATAGAGCTTGCCGGTCTCGTCCCACTCAGGCGTGCACATCGGCACGATGAATTCCGCCGCCTGCTCCGGCGTATCCAGCGTCATCGGGTCCTCGCCGGGAAATACGCTGGCGCGCATGCGGGTGCGGATCGGGCCGGGGCTGAACAGATTGACACGCAGTTTCGTGCTCACGGTCTCGTTGGCCCAGGAGCGCACCAGCGTGTCCAGCGCAGCCTTCGAGGCCGCGTAGGGCGCCTGATAGGCGTTCGCCTTGCTGGCGGCGCCCGAGGTCACGAACACGGCGCGGCCGGCGTCCGAGACCCTGAGCAGCGGGTCCATGCAGCGGATGAGCTGGAAGTTCGCGGTGACGTTCACCGCGATGACGTCGTTCCACGGCTTCAGTTCGATATGACCGAGGGGCGAGGAGGGGCCGGCGATACCGGCATTGCCGACGAGAATGTCGATCTTGCCGTGGCGTTCATGCAGCGCCGCGCCCAGCCGCGCGATGCCGTCGAAATCGGTGAGGTTCAGCGGCACCAGCGTGGCGCTGCCGCCGTCTTTCCGGATCTCGTCGTCGAGCTCCTCCAGCCCGCCTTGCGTGCGCGCGACGGCCACGACATGCGCGCCGGCGCGGGCAAGCGCACGGGCGGTAGCGTAGCCGATGCCGCGTGAGGCGCCGGTGACGAGGGCGATACGGGAGGTTAGGGGTTTGGTCATGTCGTGCCACTTTCGTCATGCCCGGCCTTGTTCCGGGCATCCACGTCTTTGCGGCGGGTTTTACAGACGTGGATGGCCGGGACAAGCCCGGCCATCACGGAAAATGATCAGATTACTTGCCGAAACGCGCCCTTAGCTCGCTTCCGCCAGCAGCGACAATTGACGGGGCTGCGGTTCGACCTGGGTCTGGTCGGTGAGGTGGGTCGGATAGGCGCCGGTGAAGCAGTGGTCGGAGAACTTTGGATTGGCGGGGTCGCGGCCCGGCTCGCCCATGGCGCGGTACATGCCGTCGATCGACAGGAACGCCAGCGAGTCCGCGCCGATGATGTCGCGCATCTCCTCCAGCGTATGGGTGGCGGCGAGAAGTCCGCCGCGGTCCGGCAGGTCGATGCCGTAATAGTCGGGATACAGGATCGGCGGCGAGGCGAGGCGGAAGTGCACCTCGCGGGCGCCGGCATCGCGCATCATGCGCACGATCTTCTTCGACGTGGTGCCGCGCACCAGCGAGTCGTCGATCAGGATGATCCGCTTGCCCTCGATCGCGGCGCGGTTGGCCGAATGCTTCATGCGCACGCCGAGTTCGCGCACGCTCTGCGTCGGCTGGATGAAGGTGCGGCCGACATAGTGGTTTCGGATGATGCCGAGTTCGAACGGCACGCCGGAATACTGGCTGTAGCCGAGGGCGGCAGGCACGCCGGAATCCGGCACCGGCACCACGACGTCGACCTCGACATGGCTTTCGCGCGCGAGCTGCGCGCCGAAGGCTTTGCGGACGTCGTAGACCGAGCGGCCGCCGACAATCGAATCTGGCCGCGAGAAATAGATGTATTCGAAGATGCAGGGCCGCGGCGGCTTCGGCGGGAACGGCTTGTGGCTGTTAGCGCCGGTCTCGTCGAACACGATGATTTCGCCGGGCTCGATGTCGCGGACATATTTGGCGCCGATCATGTCGAGCGCGCAGGTTTCCGAGGTCAGGATCGGGCGGCCGTCGAGGTCGCCGAGCACCAGCGGGCGGATGCCGAGGGGATCGCGTGCGCCGACCAGCTTCTTGTTGGTCAGCGCGACCAGCGAATAGGCGCCCTCGATCGTGCGCAGCGCTTCGATGAAGCGATCGATGAAGCGGCCGCGCTTCGACTGCGCCACCAGGTGCAGGATCACTTCGGTGTCGTTGGTGGATTGCATCATGGCGCCGTTGCGCACCAGTTCGCGGCGCAGGCTCAGCCCGTTGGTGAGGTTGCCGTTGTGGCCGACCGCGAAACCGCCGGCATTGAGTTCGGCGAACAGCGGCTGCACGTTGCGCAGGATGTTGGCGCCGGTCGTGGAATAGCGCACATGGCCGACCGCGAGGTTGCCGGGGAGGCGCTCGATCACCTCGCGGCGGGAGAAGGTGTCGCCGACCAGGCCGAGCCGCTTCTCCGAGTGAAACCGCGAGCCGTCGAAGGAGACGATGCCGGCGGCCTCCTGGCCGCGGTGCTGCAAAGCGTGCAGCCCGAGCGCGGTGACGGCGGCGGCTTCCGGGTGGCCGAAGATGCCGAACACGCCGCATTCCTCGCGTAGCGTGTCGCCTTCGAGATCGTCCTGCAACTCGATACCAAGATTTAAATCAAGATTCGGATCGAGTTGGCCGGCGGGATCGGAAGGGTTTTGCATCGCGTCCATCGCCTCTCTATTTGGCCAGAATTAGCGGCCCGCGGGTTTTTCGATCAGCTTTTTAAGGCTGTCGCGGGCAGGTTTACTGTAGCCATCGCCGGACGCAGGGGCTGCCTGGTCGGCGTCAGTTTGATCGTCTTCCGGTTTATTCTTCTTGAATCTCTTTAAGATGGTGTTCTCGGGATCGTCCGGCAAGAGCGACATTAACCAATCCCCGGTTCCCTGCAGGACCACCCGCGACTTGGCTCCGGTGATCCAGTCCGGCCGCTGCTTGTCCGGGACCAGCCAACTGAAGAACAGGAACGCGACCACCACGATCAAAAGGCCGCGACCCAACCCAAACAGGAAGCCGAGCGTGCGGTCCAGTGCGCCGATCCGGGAATCCAGGATCATGTCCGAGATCCGCACCGTGATGATGGAGACTATGATCAGCGTGCCGATGAAGGTGCCGGCCACCACCACCACGGAAGCCACCGTGTCGTTGTTGAAATAGGCCTTGGCGGTCGGCAGCAGCTTCGAGAAGGCATACAGCGTCACCAGCGCCGCCGCGCCCCATGCTGCGATCGACAGGATTTCGCGCATGAAGCCGCGCACCATGGCGAGCAGCCCCGAAATCAGCATCACTCCGAGCAGGACGAGATCGAGTATCGTTATCGGCATCGGCTGGTCAGGTCCGCTCGTAAGTTCTCAAGCAGCGAATCGGCGGGCTAGGATCACCCCCAAGTGAGGGGCAGACGGCGCATCCCGCAAGGCCGGATATCGCGCCATTCCACCCGCCTTTCGCGCGCGTTGTATAGCGGCGACGGCCGGGCGCGTCACGCCGCTTTAGCTGTTTTCACGACGGAATCGCGCCGGTGTGGCATTTTTCTCCGTCACACCCTCGCGACTGGCTTCCCGGTTGCCGGCCCCGCCGTTTCTTGGGCTGCCACGCGCGGCGATTTCGGCGACCAGGCTGGTCAATCCGCCGACGGTGTTCAGCGTCAGACCGCCGTCGGAGCCGACCTCCCCACGCGCCGATTCGGGCAGAACGGCGCGCCCAAATCCCAGTTTTGCGGCCTCTTTCAACCGAGCCGAGGTCTGCGCCACCGGCCGGACCGCGCCCGAGAGTGAAATCTCGCCGAAATAAACCGCATCTGTCGGTAACGGAGCGTTCACCAAGGAGGACACCAGGGCGGCTGCTGCCGCAAGGTCGGCCGCGGGCTCCTGGATACGCAGGCCCCCGGCGACGTTCAGATAGACGTCGTAGCCGGACAGTTTGACCCCGCAATGGGCCTCCAGCACCGCCAGGACCATCGACAGCCGGCTCGGGTCCCAGCCCACCACGGCCCGCCTGGGGGTGCCGAGCGTGGTCGGCGCCACCAACGCCTGTAACTCCACCAGCACCGGGCGGGTGCCTTCGATGCCTGCAAATACCGCCGTGCCCGGACTGCCCAGATCGCGTTCAGAAAGGAACAATTCGGAGGGGTTGGAGACTTCGCGGAGGCCGAGACCCGTCATCTCGAACACGCCGATCTCGTCGGTCGGGCCGAATCGATTTTTGACCGCGCGCAGGATGCGGAATTGTTGCGAGCCTTCGCCCTCGAACGACAGCACCGCGTCGACCATGTGCTCGACGACGCGGGGGCCCGCGATCTGGCCGTCCTTGGTGACGTGCCCAACCAGAATGATCGCTGCGCCGCTTTTCTTGGCGAAACGAATGAGCGCCTGCGCCGAGGCGCGGACCTGCGTCACCGTTCCCGGCGCCGACTCCACCGTGTCGGTCCACATGGTTTGGATCGAATCGATCACGATCAGGCGCGGCACCGCGCCCTCCGACAGCGTCGAGACGATGTCCTCGACCGACGTTTCGGCCGCAAGCTGCACCGGTGCATCCGCCAATCCCAGCCGCTCGGCGCGCAGCCGCACCTGCGCCACGGCTTCTTCGCCCGAAATATAGACGGCGCGATGGCCGGCGCGGGCCAGCATGCTGGTGGCCTGCGTCAACAAAGTCGATTTGCCGATGCCGGGATCGCCGCCGACCAAAAGCACCGAGCCACGGACGAAGCCGCCGCCGGTGACGCGATCGAGCTCGGTCATGCCGGAGGACAGACGGGGGGCGTCGTTACTCTTGCCGGTGAGGCTTTCCAGCGCAAACGTTCGGCCCCGGCGCTTTGAACGGATAGACACCGGCACGCTGCCGGTCGTGTCCTCTTCGGCCAGCGTGTTCCACTCGCCGCAGGACTCGCACTTGCCCTGCCAGCGGTTATACGCCGCGCCGCAGTTCTGGCAGACAAAGGAGAGGGTGGATTTGGCCATGAAGGGAGTGAGTCGCAGTCTCAATGGAACGGGCAGGACTCATAGCACGAAAAGAAGCCGCGGCGCGATGAGTGCCTATGCATCCATCGCGCGCATCAGGACATCAGGGAGCAATGTTGGCACACGTCCAGATGCCAACCGGTTGCTCGAGTCCACGAATGATCTGTGCTGGCCGCTCGACAAGCAACGCGAGGTCGGCGCTGGAATGGTTCAATTCCGCCCGGGCCTGACGCACCAGCGCGTCGCTGACCACGATGGCGCAGCCGAGTTCGCGGGTAAGTGATTCAAGCCGGCTTGCCGCGTTCACTGCCGTGCCGATGACAGCGAATTCGAGCCGGTTCAAGCCGATATCCCCGAGCACGACTTCACCATAGTGTAGCCCGACGCTGACGCGGATCGGCGGCTCGCCGCGATTTTTTCGTTCGCGATTGAACTCGCCGATCGACCTGATCATGGCCTGCGCGCAGCGCAGCGCGTTTCCGGCGTCCGAATCGCTGGCGGAGGGTGTGCCAAACGTCGCCATCAATCCGTCACCAAGATACTTGTCCAGCGTTCCGCCATGCCGGAACACCTCTCGTTCCATCCGCTCGTGGAATAGTCGCAGTGTCCCAATGACCTCCATTGGGCTTCGGCCATCCGTGTAAGCGGTGAAATCGACGATGTCGGCGAACAGCACCGCAACATTCTGCGTTCGGACCTGTTTGAGAGGCTCGTCGTTTCCAGACAATTGCTCGACGACATTGGGGGAAGAATACCGCGCGAGGTTGGCCCGTTCGCGCTCGATTCCGGCGTGGCTGATCAGCAGAGCGTTGGAACGGCGCACCGCCAGCGCCAACGTCATGGCGACGATCAGGAACACCGTGATTTCCTGGAATCGCGTCGGAATGCCGACCGCTGCGGGGTTGATGATGTCGAACATTCTGACGTCGGAGCCGACAGCGGCCCGCACGCGTTCCGACAACTCGGCGTGGGTTTCGGGCTGCAGGTAGGCCCAGCCGACGCCGATCGCCCACACGGCAGAGGTCCAGAAGCCCATCGCGACCACCGTTCGCCACGAATAGGCAAGTGTGCCGGTTGCCAGGAACACAAAGAAATAGATGAAAGTCTCGAATCGGAATTGCATGCCGACCGGCCAGTTCTCGGTACTCAACGGATTGGGCACGACGGTGAGGAGGGTAAGTAACGCCAGATCGCAAAAGATCAGGAAAAGCTCCGGCAGCGAACGGCCCACTTTGCCGACCTTGAGTTGGGCCCAGCCGATCAAGGCAAAAAAGCCGAGCATCACGACGTAGTATATCGCGTCCCAGTTCGGGTTGATGATCGGCAAGGTAACGGCAATCACCGCCAGCGCGACCCAGCGGGCCCGGACAGCGAGAAGGAGACCCTGGCGCTTGCTGTCCGCAATCGCCGCTTCAGCGAACTTCTGGGTCTCCTGCTGGGCGTCGGTTCGCCCGCCTGCTTCGCTTCGGAGATTTGTGATATCGGCCGTTTCCGCCAATGCGCTCAAGACACTCGTCCCCAAATTGAATGTATCGGATGATGCACCATGCCACGGTACCCGGCACCGTTCACGCCGGCATGATACCACCGGAGGACGTGCGTTCTAGCCATTGAAAAAGTGAAGGGCGAAACGTTCGACGTCCGACCATGAATTCGCCAGATGCACAGCTCCGGCATCGCGCAGCTTGAGATCATGTCCTTCGCGAATGTGGCTGGCCGCGCACAGGCCGACGACCGTCATCCCGGCGGCAACGGCCGCCCGGATCCCACCTGCGCTGTCCTCAATTACGAGACACTGGGCCGGGCGCGCGCCCAATTTGCTTGCGGCGAACAGGAAAATGTCCGGGTGCGGCTTTCCTCGCGCGACCATATCCGCGCTGAAAACATGACTGCCGAATTCCGCTTCCAGGGCCAACACCGAAAGGCACAGCTGCAGGCGATCAATCGAACTGGAGGAGGCGATGCATCGGGGGATGTGGGCAAATCGTCTGATGAAATCTGTCGCCCCGCTCACTTCCTTCAAATCCGTTCGAAACCGGTCCAGCGTCGCAAGCTTGAGCTGGCCGGAAAAATCGGAAGGCGGCGGCTGTCCGATCGCCGCTTCAATCTCCGCCACGGCTTCGTCTCCGGCCGGAATAGCGGGTGAGCGCCTGGTCGAGCGTGGTCGAATGACCGAGGTCGGTTACAGCTTCTGCCAGAACCGTATTCGCGATGGCTTCGCTGTCGGCAATCACCCCGTCGAAGTCAAAAATGATGGCGCCCACTGTTTCAGCCTCCCCGATGAAAACAACCTATTACAGGCGGTTCTGCATCAAGTGGACTGGCGCAACGCAAGCCGGCCGGACACTTTCTGTTGCGTCTTGTGTCAGTTGGCAAGCCGGTGCGGCCTGTCGATGAAACGAAATGGATGTGACAGGCATCACTTGGTCGGGCATTGATGGCGAATGGTTCAGGCGGAGAGCCGTATCCTTAAGAAAATGCCGTCCACAGCAGGGTGAGACCGGCGACCACCATGATGCCATCCATCAACAGTCGAAAGACGTCAGGCTTGAGCCGCAGCACGAAGCTTTTCGCGATGAAGGCGCCGAACATCAGTGAGGAGCCGGCGATCAGGCCCTTCACCGCAATATCCGCCGTCAGCGCACCAAATCGCTCGAACGTGACCGACTTGCTCAGATAGAGCCCGAGCGAGCTTGCGGCTTCGGTGGCGAGGAAGGCGCCCTTGGTCAATCCGTAAAACAGAAACAGCGGTACGCTGAGCGGACCGGTCGAGACCACGATGCCCGTGAGATAGCCGATGACCGCGCCGCCGACCGCAAGGTGCCAGAGCTGCGCCTTGAGCTGATGACGAGAAAGCCAGTGCCGTACCGGCACCATCGCGATGAGAAACAGGCCGATCGCGATGTCGACGGCGTGCGAGGGCAGCGCCAGCAGCGTTCGTGCGCCAAGCGCAGCGGCCGGAATCCCCGTGACCGAATAGGCGAGGCAGGCCCGCCAATCGACCTCGCGCCACCAGGCGAGAATGCGCGACAGGTTCGCCATCACGGCTGCCACCGCCATGATCGGTACCGCTTCCTTCGGCCCGTATTGATAGACCAGCACCGGCATCAGCATGATCGACGAGCCGGTGCCGACAATGCCCGAGATGATGCCGGCGAACAGGCCGACAATGAGGATGAAGAGGAAACCCAAGGATCACAGCTCCGGGGCCGGCGGGATGCCGGGAATCGTGATGGCGAGGGTAGCGGCAATCGCAAGGCCGGAACATGCGGGGCGGGCTTGGCAATGTCACCGTTGGTTGTGAGCTGGGTCACATTCGCACCGCTCGTTTTTCTGCAAGGTTTGTGTCGTGGGACGGGATCTTGGCTGGTTAGAGCGATCGGCGGCGCAATTTCGCCAGCACTGGTCGCCGGATGAGGGAGACCGCAATCATGGAGAAAGCACGCGCCACCTTCTTTTCGACGTATCTGAGCGGGTTTAAGCCCAATCTGTTCGCCATGCTTTTCGGCGGGGTGACCACGGCGACCGCTGTGTTTGCCATGATCAGCCAGGCAGGCACTGCCATTCCACTGATTCTCAATGCGCTCAATCTTCCGAGTTGCTTCACCTCGGACTTCTATGAGGGTTCGCAGAGCAATTTCAAAAAGGAGGGCGAATTCTGGTACGAGTACCCGCATGGTGTCGCTGCCTCTAGCTATCGGTTCGACGAGATCAATCGCACGCGTGATGTGATCATGTTGCGCAACCTCACGCCGCGCGAAACGAAGGATTGGGAGACCCTGAGGGTTCACCTGCCGGCTTGCGGCGGTACCGCCAGGTTGAGCGAGGGGTTTCCCGAGCGCTGGACAGACCTGCAGTCGGTCTGGCATGCGTCACGGGAAGACTGACGCCGCTTTTTGGCGCAAGCGCGTTTGCCTGCTGACAGTATGCTGGCAGCAGGCGTCGGCTACTACCGTAGCTCCTTAGGATCAATTGCGGAGGAGCGGACCTTGGCCATCAAAGGAAGTTGTCACTGCGGCAACACACGATTCGAAGTGAGCGAGGCGCCGTCTGATGTGACGTGCTGCACCTGTTCGCTTTGTTCCAAGCGCGGCGCGCTATGGGCCTACTACACGCCTGCGCAATTTCGCCTGACGTCGCCGGCGGAAAATGTCGCGACCTACCTGTGGGGCAGCCGCACCGTCAAGCATCATTTCTGCGCTGGTTGCGGCTGCGGCACCTATTCGGAGTCGCCGGACTGGTCGAGCGGCAAGCCGGACTTCGACAATCCGAAGGTCGGCGTCAATTCGCGGCTGTTTGATGATTTCGACCTCGACGCCGTGCCGGTCACCGTCATCGACGGCAAGAATTTGTGGTGATATGGCGGCCGGCCAACAAGGCAAGAGCGTTTTCCAGCGAAGCATGCCCTCGGACTTGATCCGGGGGTGGAAGCCGGTTCGCGTCAAGAAAACGCGTCAAATCAAAAATCTCGAGCCCCGTTCCGATTCCATCGGAACGGAAAAGGCTCTAGGCGGCGTAAAGCTCGATCGGGGTATCGAACCCCTTGAGCTGGAACGCCTTTGATTGGCTGTCCCTCAAATCCGGTTGGGCGCGGTCAAACACGGCCTTCGTCACGAGGATCTGGTCGGCTTCGGCGACCGACTGGGCCCGGGAGGCGGTGTTGACGACGGTGCCGATCGCCGTCAGATCCCGGTGCGATCGGCCGAACTCGCCAAAACTGAGTTCACCGCAATGGATGCCGATGCCGATCCCCAATTCGCTCGCGGTGAGGCCGTGCGCTTCGACAAGGCTCTCGCGCCGGTCGCGCCAGTTGTTCTGGATTTCGCGCGCGGCGAGCACGGCATTTCTGACGTGTGCTTCCCGCTTCAAGGGAAAATTGAATACCGCCATCACGGCGTCGCCGATGGTCTTATTGAGGAGTCCGTCGTGCTCCCAGATTGCATTGGCGCATTCATCGTAGAACGCGTCGAGCAGGCCTGAGACGGCATCCGGCGATTGCGACTGCGACAGGCTGGTGTAGCCGCGGAGATCGGCAAACATGATGGTTGCGTCGATGGTGATCTTGCGAGCCCGCATGACCTTCGTGAACATCAGTTCGCAGATGGTGCAGGTATTGGGATTCATCCGGCTCGGCCGAATGCCGAATGCGCGAAACGGCGCCGAGGCCACGCCGCGAAGCAGCACCGGTACATGCATCTGCTCCCAGCACCCTTTGCAGATAAGCGAATGTTGCAGAGCTGCCATTTTCAGCAGTGACTCCCGAGAGTGGCAGGTATGACGATCCTATAGTCGGCAGCGGGGTTGAGCAAGACAAGCGCCACCGCAGCGCACACCTGCCGGCTGGCGGCCCAAGGCAAAGCTGCTAGGATCGCGTCAAAACAAGCAGAACGGAGGATCGCCATGGACGCCGTGACGCCGAAGGGCGCGCAGACCGCTGACACGCATTCCCATCTGGTTCGCCCCGACAGCATGGAATGGCAGAAGACGCGTTTTCCCGGCTACGAGGCCAAGACCTTGCTGTTCGATCGCAAGACCGGCCTGATGACCGCGCTGATGCGGTTCGCGCCGGGCGCGGTGCTGCCCGACCACGAGCATGTCAACATCGAGCAGACCTACGTGCTTGAAGGCTCGCTCGTCGACAAGGAAGGTCCGGCGCAGGGCATCGAATGCAAGGCGGGTGAATTCATCTGGCGCGAGGAGGGCAGCCGCCATGTCGCCTGGTGTCCGGAAGGTGGGCTGATGCTCGCGATCTTCCAGGTCCCGAACAAGTTCTTCGAGGCCGATGGCCGCGTCATCGATGCCGCGGGCGAGGATTGGGACGCGGCCTGGGGGCACACGCGAAAGGGCTGACTTCACCGTCTTCCGGTCATTGCCTTGGAATCCCCGCGGCGTCGATCACACGCCTCCAGCGCGAAATCTCGGACGAGATCATGCTTCGCATGTCATCCGGCGAACCGGTGCGGACGTCGTTCCCCATGGCCCGGAGCTTGTCCTTGATGTCAGGCATCTCGAGCACAGCACGCAATTCGCGATTGAGCTTGTCGACGACGGGTTGAGGAACGCTCTTGCTGGTCGCGATGCCGAGCCAGGATCGGACCTCGTAACCCGGGACGGTTGCGGCGACCGGTGGCACGCCAGGGATTGAAAACCACGGTTTTTCGCTGGTCACGCCGAGGCCTCTTATCGCACCGGCCGCAAGCTGCGGAGCAGTAATGGTCAGCGTGTCGATCAGAATATCGATCTGGCCGCCGAGCAGGTCGTTGATGGGGCCGCCGCCGCCTTTGTAGGGCACGTGGATCATCCTGATGCCGGCCATCGACGACAGCAATTCGCCAACCAGATGTTGCGTTGATCCGACGCCCACCGAGCTATAGGTCAGCGTGTCCGGTTTCGCTTTCGCCTCAGCAATCAAATCCGCAAGCGTCTGAAACCGGTGGCTCGATTTGACGGCGACGACGAAGGGAAAGAGCACCACTGTCGAAACCATCTGGAAATCCTCGACCGGGTCGAACGGCAGCGCCTTGTACATGGCCGCCGAAACCGCGTGCCCACCCGTCAGCATGATCAGCGTGTAGCCGTCGGGTGCAGCTTTTGCGGCGCGGTCGGATGCGAGGTTGCCGCCGGCGCCCGGACGGGCTTCCACGATGACGGGTTTTCCAAGTCGCCGGGAAAGGCCATCGCCCACGATGCGGGAGATCGCATCGGCGTTGCCGCCGGCGCCAAATCCATGCGTCAGTGTGATTGGACGTGACGGGTAGTCGTCATCTGCGGATGCAGCAAAACTCGCGAGCGAGCAAAAAAGCGAGGCAATTGCCGCAACCGTCCTCGGGATTCCCACGCGTGTCCTCCGCCTTCGTTTCTAAGCTTGCCTGAAGCATAACAATCCCGGCTTCGCAGTGCGAAGCAAACTGCTTCCGGGGTCATTTATTTTTTTGCGTGCACGATCGCTGACCGCGTGCTTCACAACGCTTCCGGAGTGTATTCTAGCGCAGCACGATCCACGCCGGCGCGTGATCGCTGGCGCCTTCCTCGCTGCGCATCTTGCGATCGACGCCGGCCCTGAGCAGGCGTGGAGCAATCGCCGGGCTCAGCAGCAGATGATCGAGCCGCAATCCGGCGTCGCGCGGCCAGCGGTTGCGCTTGTAGTCCCAGAACGTGAACATCGGTTTTTCCGGATGCAGCGTCTGGATCGCGTCCGTCCAGCCCTGGTCCACCAGCGCCTTGAAGGCGGCGCGGCTCTTCGGCTGGATCAGCGCGTCCTTGTCCCAGGATTTCGTCGGATAGATATCTGATGCGGTCGGCGCGACATTGTAGTCGCCGGCCAGCACCACCTGAATGTCTTGCTTGAGTAGTTTGCCGGCATGTGACCGCAGCCGTTTGAACCAGTCGAGCTTGTAATCGAATTTCGGTCCGGGCTGCGGGTTGCCGTTTGGCAGATAGATGCTGGTGACGATGATGCCGTTGACGGCGGCCTCGATGTAGCGCGCCTCGTCATCATTGCGATCGCCGGGCAGCGCGGTTCGGGTCAATACCGGCTCGGCGTTGCGCGCCAGGATGGCCACGCCGTTCCAGGTCTTCTGGCCGCGCCACACCGCGCCGTAGCCCATCTTGTTGATCGCCAGAATCGGGAACTCAGCATCGGTTGATTTCAGTTCCTGCAGACAGACGACGTCGGGTTTAGCCGCGCGCAGCCAGCGCAACAGGTTCGGCAGGCGGCGGTTGACATTGTTAATGTTGAAGGTCGCGATCTTCATGTAGAACTAGCCGGCATCACGATACTTCGCCTGACACTTCGCTGACACTTGGAGATTCCATGTCGAAACTACGCTTCGCCGTTCTCGCACTCGCCATCGGATGCTCCGGATCCGCGGTTGCTCAAACCGCCGACCAGCGCGGCGCCTGCAAGGCGGACTATGACAAATATTGCGCCGGCACGCCGCCCGGCGGCGGCCGTGTCGTCGCATGTCTGAACAAGCAGCAGCACCAACTCAGCGACACCTGCAAGAAAGTGTTGGCCAGCCGGAAGACACAGTAATACACAACCTCGACATGAGGCGGCGCGAACGAACCTGGAAACTAAGAACTAGGTAGAAGCGGCAGCCGGCTCCGCTGGAGGCGGAGCAGGGGGCTCTGCAATGGCATTGCCGCCCTTGTAAATCCGCGTGTAGCGCTTGCCGAGGCTGGTCAGCACCTCGTAGCCGATGGTGCCGAAATGGTGGGCGAGTTCGTCGACCGTGATGCCTTCGCCGATCAGCGTCACCATATGGCCGCGCCGCACGGCATTCTTGTCGAGATCGGTGACGTCGACGGCCGTCAGGTCCATCGAAATCCGCCCCGCGATCGGGCAGCGTCTGCCGGCGACCACCACCTCGGCGCCACGGGTGCCGTCATTGGCGCTGGCAGCACGGAAATAGCCGTCGGCATAGCCGGCGGAAACGATCGCTAATCTGGTCGGACGTCGCGCCGTCCAGGTGCCGCCATAGCCGACGGTGTCGCCGCGCTCGACGTTGCGTATCTGAACGATGCGCGCCTTCAGTTCGACGACCGGCTGCATCGGATTGTCGGCTTCCGGCGTCGGATTGATACCGTAAAGCGCGCAGCCCGGCCGCACCAGGTCGAATTGGAATTGAGACCCTAAGAAAACGCCGGACGAATTCGCAAGCGACGCCGGTACGCCGGAGAACACGCTTGCGATCTCGCGAAAGGCCGAGAGTTGCCGGGCGTTGGCGGGATTGTTGAGCAGTTCCGCGGAGGCGAGGTGGCTCATCACGAGCGTAATGCCGTGATCGCCGGCGTTGATCCGCGGGATGATGCCTTGCGCCTCGGTGACCGTCAGGCCGAGCCGGTTCATGCCGGTATCGATGTGAATGGCCGCACCGCCCGACCAACCCGAGCGGCGGCAGAACACGTCCCATTCGGCGAGTTCGTTGAGGTCGCCGATCACGGGCTTGCAGTCGATCCTGGCGTAGGCCTCGCCGGTGTTCTGGAAGAAGCCGCCGAGCACGTAGAGCGCCGCTCCTGGCACGGCCGCACGCACAACGCGCGCTTCATCGAGCGTGGCGACGAAAAACGTCTTGCAGCCGGCGGCAGCAAGCGCCCGCGCGACCTGTTCGGCGCCGCAGCCATAGCCGTCCGCCTTGACGACACCGGCGCATTCGGCTGGCACCGCCGTCTTCTCGAGCTTGCGCCAGTTGGCGACGATGGCGTCGAGATCGACCGTCAGCACGCCGGTGGCCGTCACAAGCGCAGCCGCCTGGTTCGCCTCCGGCGAGAGCAGGGTGCCTTGCGGAATGGATTTGGGATCTGGGGCAATGTTCATGCCCCATTTTACGTGGCGGAACGCGGCGGTTCAACCGCCGTTCGCCTCAATAGCCGCGGTCGGGCAAGTGGCCATCCTGCGCGAGATCGCTGAAGCGCGTGAACTGGCCCTCGAACTGCACTTCCACGGTACCGGTGGGGCCGTGGCGCTGCTTGCCGATAATGATTTCGGCCTTGCCGTGCACCAGCGACATGTCGAGCTGCCATTTTTCGTATTCGGGCGTGCCGATACGCGGCTCCTTGTTGGCGAGGTAATACTCCTCGCGGTACACGAAGATCACGACGTCGGCGTCCTGTTCGATCGAACCGGATTCACGCAGGTCGGCCAGTTGCGGCCGCTTGTCGTCGCGGTTTTCGACCTGACGCGAGAGCTGCGACAAGGCGATGATCGGAACGTTGAGTTCCTTGGCGAGCGCCTTGAGGCTGGTGGTGATCTCGGTCACTTCCTGCACGCGGTTGTCAGACTTCTTGCCCGAGCCCTGCAGAAGCTGGATGTAGTCGATCACGATCATGTCGAGGCCCTTTTGCCGCTTCAGCCGGCGGGCGCGCGCAGTCAGCTGTGAGATCGACAGGCCGCCGGTTTCGTCGACGTAGAGCGGTAGCGACTGCAGCTCGATCGAATAGTCGCGGATCTTCTCGAAATCGGCCTCGCTGATGCCGCCGCGGCGGATCATGCTCGACGCGATGCTGGTTTGCTCGGCAAGAATACGTGTGGCGAGCTGTTCGGCGGACATTTCGCAGGAGAAGAAGCCGACGATGCCGCCATTGACGGATTTCATCGTGCCGTCGACCTGCACCTCGGCACGATGCGCCTTGGCGATGTTGTAGGCGATGTTGGTGGCAAGCGCCGTCTTGCCCATGCCGGGGCGGCCGGCGACGATGATCAAGTCGGACGCCTGCAGCCCGCCCATCTTGGTGTCGAGATCGCGCAAGCCCGTGGCAATGCCCGACAGGCTGCCGTCGCGCTGGAAGGCCTTGGCCGCCATGTCGACCGCAGTGGTCAGCGCCTGCGAGAAGCGCTGGAAGCCGCCGTCGTAACGGCCGGACTCGGCAAGTTCGTAAAGCTGGCGCTCGGCATCCTCGATCTGGGTGCGCGGGGTAAAATCCACCGGCGCGTCGAAGGCCACATTGACCATGTCCTCGCCGATCCGGATCAGGTCGCGGCGCAGCGACATGTCGTAAACCGTGCGGCCGTAGTCCTGCGCGTTGATGATCGTGGTCGCCTCGGCCGCGAGGCGCGCGAGGTACTGGCCCACCGTCATGCCGCCGATATCAGTATCGGCGGGCAGGAAGGTCTTCAACGTGACGGGGGTAGCGACCTTGCCCATCCGGATCAGGCTGCCGGCGGTCTCGAAAATGGTCTGGTGGATCGGCTCGAAGAAGTGCTTCGGCTCCAGAAAGTCGGAAACCCGGTAGAACGCGTCGTTGTTGACCAGGATGGCGCCCAGCAGGCTCTGCTCCGCCTCGATATTGTGCGGTGCGCTCCGGTAGACCGGAGTTCCAGCGTCGGGAGCAAGCTTGAGGACGTTCGAATCAGTAGCCATGGCGTCAGGTTATGCTCTTGTTTTTTGGCGTTGCTAGGATTTCCGCAAGGGCCGGCGATAAAGCGCCTGTCCTGGACAAAGCGGAAGCAAAAGCTGGCCGCTATGCACCGTTCTTCAAAAATGTGGATGAATCCGGCGCGCGCGCGCCGTGAAGCTTGACGGGCTTTCGGTCACAACCAGCCGGTGCGGGTGCGCTTTCCGCAAAAATGCCAGGCAAAATCTTAGGAGGACCTGAACCTTACCGCGACTTGGACGGACATATCCGAACGCGGGGAGACGTTTCGACCCGCGTCTTAAGCGTTGATCAAACCAGGATCAGGTAGAGGAACGCGAGCAGAGCGGCGCCCACGCCGGCTACGATCAAGGCGTAGTCGATCCTGATGTCGGAATCGAATGGGGCTGGGTAGGTCTGTCGGCTCATGGCGGAGATGTACGACGAGCCGCCGGGCGCTTCTGTGAAGTAGATCACATCGGGTGTGATTTTCTTCGTCGCAGAATGGATTGGTTACGAAATCGGGAACGGGCCGGCGATTTTCGAGTTGCCAGTTGTGACGGACCGGAAGGACAGGCGATGGGTCAGCAAATCCAGGGATGGCGATCGGCAAGCGGGCAGCGCGCGTGGCTGTCGATGCTGATCGACACGATGGAAGAGATTTCGCGCCCGGAATTGCGCGCCGTCCCCTGTGATGATCAGTTGCTTGCTGCGTTCCGAGCCCAACTCGCGCGTCCGGCGTTGGCTCTTACGCCTTATGCCTCGGCGTACAGCCTGCGGAATTGACGCCACTATGATTGGAGCGGCCTATTCGCCCGCCAACTGTAGCCGCGGCGGCCTGCCGAGTTCCATTCCGCGCAGCCTCGCTTCTTCCCGGGTAATGTAATCCCGCGTCATCGGCACGACCCTCTGGCGCTTGGTGAGCTGGATCTGGAAATTCATCAGGTTTTGCTTCCGGAACGACATTTCCGACGCCGCCAGGTAAAATTCCCACATGCGGGCAAAACGCTCGTCATAGAGGCGCACCGCCTCTTCGCGCCGCGCCAGGAAGCGGTCGCGCCAGGCCTTCAGCGTTTCGGCATAATGCAGCCGCAGGATTTCGATGTCGCTGACCAGCAGGCCCGCCTTCTCGATCGCGGGAATGACCTCGGAAAGGGCGGGGATATAGCCGCCCGGGAAGATGTATTTCGTGATCCATGGGCTCGTCACATCGGGCCCGGTAGATCGGCAGATCGAGTGCAGCACCATGACGCCGTCGTCGCTGAGAAGTTCGGCACAGCGCCGGAAATAGGTTTCATAGAAGTCGATGCCGACATGTTCGAACATGCCGACCGACACGATGCGGTCGAACGGGCCGGCAATATCGCGGTAATCGCTCGGCAGGAATCTTGCCGACCCCGTCAGGTTCTTTTCGGCGGCGCGGGCATTCGAGGACAGCAATTGCTCCGATGACAACGTGATGCCGGTGACATCGGCGCCGGTCATTTCGGCCAGATAGAGGCCAAGGCCGCCCCAGCCCGAGCCTATGTCGAGCACGCGGTTGCCGCGCCCGATCAGGAGCTTGGCGGCAAGGTGGCGCTTCTTGGCGAGTTGCGCATCGTCGAGCGTCGTATCAGGCGTTTCGAAATAGGCGCAGCTATATTGCTTGTCGGCGTCGAGGAAGAGGGAATAGAGCCGCCCGTCGAGGTCGTAGTGATGGGCGACGTTGTTTCTCGCCCGGCCGCGCCAATTGAATTGCCTGGCGTGCCGGCTGAAATAGCGCAGCCACCATTGCAGCTTGGCCCAACGTGGGACCATTTCGGGCTGGCCGAGCAGGATCTCCAGCGCGTCCGCGATCGAGCCATCCTCGACCACGAATGTGCCGTCCATATAGGCTTCGCCGAGCGCCAGTTCGGGATTGAGCAGGATCCGGCGCTGAGTCCGTTCGGTCAGGAACCGGGCCGACACCGGGGGGCCGGTTCCGTCGCCGCAGGTAAACCTGGTCCCGCTCGCGGCTGTAAATATCATTGTGCCGCGGCGAATGAACTGACCGAGGAAATAACGCAACAACCGGTCCATCGAAGCACCAATGGAGCGAGCGACTGTTACACCTACTGACGCACCCCGGAACCGCTGGTTCCAAGGATGGATCAATAAAATCATAAGTACGATGATGCCGTGGCGCTAGTGTGTTGGAGTCAAAGCGGATGTTCACAAATGTCACACTCACGCAGATGCGTACTGAGCGCGCTTCCATTCGCGTCATAATGGGCTAAAAGGTGACCCCGCCGCTGGCTACGTTGTGCGACGCCGCAGCGATTCGACGTCTGGAGAAGTTAGGGAATGTTGAGCCGAGCGCTCAGTATAGCGACGGTGACGCTCCTGATCGGCTGCCTCACAGCAGGCGTGGTGTGGGCGGTGGAAAATCTCGACGCCGGCAAGAGTCCCTCCCAGATATTCTCGAACACCTGCAGCGCCTGCCACAAGAGCCCGCGCGGCCTGTTGAAGAACACGTCGACTTCGTCGTTGCCGGGGTTTCTGCGCCAGCACTATACGACCGGCACCGACATGGCCTCGTTGCTTTCTTCCTATCTGATATCCAACGGGGCTGCCGACCCGCGGTATCAGAGCAAGGATCAGCCGAAGAAGAAGGACGCCAAGCAGGACGGCAGGCCGGATCAGCCCGACCGGCTCGGTCGCCGGCAGCCACCGGCTGCACCTGCGCGGGACGCTTCCCGGCCGGACGCCGACGGAGCACCACCGCAAGGCGAGGGCGCGCGTCCGGGCCGAGACGCGAAGCGGTTCGCACGTCCGCAAGCGGCGCCCGATGCCGCCAAGCCTGCAGATGGACAGGCCCCGGTGCAGGCCGCGACCGACAGCAAATCGGGCGTCAGGCAGAAGCAGGGCAGACGTGGCAAGCCCGCCGCCGAAGAACCGCCGAAAACCGAGCAGGCAGCCCCTGGCGATGCCGCGAAGGAAGAAGATGCGTCGCGGGATGCCGCCAAGGCTGAAACTGCCGCGACCGATCCCGCCAAGACCGATGCGATCAAGACCGACGCGATCAAGGGCGAGGGCGACAAGCCGGCCAGCGAGGCAACGAAGCCCGTAGGCGAAACAGAAAAGCCGGCACGCGAGGGCGGACCCGAGACCGCCAAGGTCGATGCTCCCAAGGAGAACGTCGGCAGCGAGCCTAACCCGCTCCGGTCTGATCCGGTGTCGCCGGTCACCGCGGCGCCGCCAGCTTCCGCAGCGACCGCGCCTGAGCCGGCCCCAGATTCTCCCGCAGCCGCGTCTCCACCGGTAACGGCTACGACGCCCGCACCGCCGCCGGCAACACCCGCCGGCCCGCCCGTTCCGCCCATCTCGCGCTAGAATTTTCAGATTGCCGGATGCCCGTCGATGCTGTGATGTCGCTTGACCAGTTCTAGAGCATAGCTCTAGAGTAATAATCCAACGGTCTCGAAAGACGGACGCGGATGACCACTGCACGCGAGGATCTGCTGGCGGCGGGATTGGCGGTATTCGACCGCGACGGTTTCGAGGGAGCCACCGTGGCCGCCATCAGAACCCGCGCGCAGGCGTCCAATGGCAGCTTCTTCCATTTCTTCGGATCGAAGAAGGAGCTGGCCGGCACGCTGTTCCTGGAAATTCTCGCCCGTTACCACGCCGCCGTCATCGCGGCGGTCGATGAATCCTGCAGCGCGCGGGAAGGCGTGGCGCGGCTGATCCGGGCGCATCTCGAATGGGTCGTCAAATCCAGGCGCGAGGCGCGCTATCTGTTCGAAATCTCCCGCAGTGAATGGACCGAGGAGATCCGGGGCGCGCAGCGCGCACAGAATTCGCGCCTTGCTGAAGCCGTCGAGCGATGGCGCGTGCCGTTGGTTGAGCGCGGCGAATTGCTGCCGATGACGTCGTCACTGTTCTTCAGCCAGATTATCGGACCGGCGCAAATTTTTTGCCGCGCATGGCTGTCGGGCCGCGATCGCGCCGATCCAAGAGCGCAGGCCGACATCCTGATCGCCTGTGCCATTCGCGCGGTGGTCGCGCCCGATGCGATCCACCAACCGGGAGAAACCGTATAATGCGAATAACGATCCCGACTTCGCGCCGATCGCGACCCGTATCCGCGACAATGTCGGGCGCCAAGGCTTCATGACCCATATCGGGGCGGAGCTGTCCGAGCTGACGCGCGGCACGTGCACGCTTGCGGTCGACCGCCGGCCGGAACTGTTACAGCAGCACGGCCTGTTCCACGGCGGCGTCACCGCCTTCCTGGTCGACAATGCCACCACCATTGCGGCCGCGACATCGCGGGGGCAGTCGGCGCTGACGGCGGAATACAAATTGAACCTGCTGTCGCCGGCTGCAGGCGAGCGCCTGATCTGCCGGGCGCGCGTGATCAAGCCCGGACGTCAGGTCGCCGTGGTTGCGGCCGACGTGTTCTGCGTGACCGACGGTGTCGAGAAGCACACTGCGACTGCGCTAGCGTCGATTGCCATGCTCGACGAGAAGCGGCTGCCAGAATCCCAAGCCCGGCCTGAGGGGCCGGGCTTGAAACTCATCACAGCGCGATAGGACGCGTTACTTCTCGGTCGCAGCGGGCGCCGGCGCCTCGTCGTCGTGCTGGGCTTCCGGATCGAAGAACTCGCCGGCTGCGGCGAGCGCCTCGGCGGCGGCGTCCTGGTCTTCCTGACGGGTCGAGATGTCCTCGCCGCGGTTGATGCGCTCGGCTTCGTCGGCGCTGCGCGCCACGGTGACGCTGACGCTGACTTCGACTTCCGGATGCACGGCGATGGCGATCTCGTGCTTGCCGATGGTCTTGATCGGCGCATCCAGCAGAACCTGGCTGCGGCTGATGATGACGCCGTCGGCCTCGAAGGAAGCGATGATGTCGCGCACGCTTACCGAGCCGAACAGCTGACCGGTTTCGGAAGCTTGGCGCAGCACGATCACGTTGCGGCCGTTGATCTTCTCCGCGACCTTGGTCGCTTCGCCCTTGGCCTTGAGGTTGTTGGCCTCGAGCTCGGCCTTCATGCCGTCGAACTTGGCGCGGTTGTCGGCGGTGGCGCGCAGCGCCTTGCCGCGCTTGAGCAGAAAGTTGCGGGCAAACCCGTCCTTGACGCGGACGACTTCGCCCATCTGACCGAGTTTGGCGACGCGTTCCAGCAAGATGACTTCCATTTTCGTTCTCCTTTGAGTGTTCGGTATGCGGTTGAAGTGAATGGTTGCAGTTTCAGGACGCCGGCAAGGGCGGCGGCTTGCCGCGCAAATAGCGTTGGCGAATGCCAAAGACCGCATCCGCAAGGCCGAGCGCGATCATCGCCAGCACCGGCCAGCCAAACGCGACAACAATCGCGTAAATGCAGCAGAGCCAGAAGGCCCGGCTCTTGAGCGCCAGCGTCAGCGTGTGCAGCACGGCAAAGCCGGTGAGGCCGTAGGCCATCATCAGCGCGGTCGTCGCGATTTGTGCGAACATCGCGGCGAGCCCGCCGATAAAGCAAAAAGCCAGCGCGACCGACAGCGCCACCAGCGTCATCGGCGGCAATTCCGCGCTCTTCAGATCGGGCCATGGCCGGTGCAGCCGGCCGGACGTCGCCGTGATCTTGCCGGCGAGCCAGAGGTTGAGCGTCAACGTCATCATGGCGACGATCGTTGCGGCCGCCGGCGCGACGATGGCAAGCGCTGCGACCCAGCGTTCGATATCGGCCGACGACGCCGAATCGCGCGCCCCCAGAATTCGCAACAGCCCGCGGCGCAGCGAGTTGGTGATGGTCTCGGCATCGGTGCCAAGCGTCAGCATGGCCGCAATCGTGGCCAATGCGGCAAAGCCTGCGATCCAGAGCAGGATGCGGCCGACCGGATACCATTCGAGCTGCGGCGCGGCCGGTGCCGAACCATTTCCGGCGGCTGCACCGGGCAGCGGCCGTCCCAGCAGCGAGAGGTGGCCGAGCCACCAGGCGGGCAGCGCAACGGTGATGGCAAAGGCGATGCAATAGGGCAGGCCGAAGATCGCGCCAAGACCGGAAGCGGCGACAATGCCGCCGACCGTCGCTGCGATCGGTCCCCATCCCAGGGCCGCCACCATCAGCGGCAGCGGCGCCAGATAGAACAGCAGCAATGAGATCAGCGCGCCCGAGATGATCGAGGCGAACATCAGCGCCGACGCGCAGCCGGCTGCAAGACCAATGAGGACAATCGCGATCATCAGCTGTCCCGCTCCTTTCGAGCGGTTAGAGGTCGTCTTGACCCCAACCATCGGCGACCGGACGACCCGGAAGCCTTATGAAGAATTGCAACCGGCGGCGCGGACGCCGCCGGTCGAAGAGGTCTTAGCGAATAACGTAGGGCAGCAGGCCGAGGAAACGCGAGCGCTTGATGGCGCGCGCGAGCTCACGCTGCTTCTTGGCGGAGACGGCCGTGATGCGGCTCGGCACGATCTTGCCGCGCTCCGACACGTAACGCATCAACAGCTTGGAATCCTTGTAGTCGATCTTCGGCGCATTCGGACCCGTGAACGGGCAGGTCTTGCGGCGACGGAAAAACGGACGGCGTGCACCAGCTTCAGCCATGATTCTTACTCCTCTTCCGTCGCTTCAACAGCGGCGTCTTCGCGCGGACGGCGCGGGCCGCGGTCGCCGCGGAAGCCACCGCCTTCACGATCGCCACGGAAGCCGCCTTCGCGGTCACCGCGGAAGCCGCCGCCGCGATCGTCGCGCTCACGGTCACGATCGGCCTTGCGCATCATGGCCGAGGGACCTTCCTCGTGCTCTTCGACGCGGACGGTAAGGTAACGGATGACGTCTTCAGAGATCCGCTCCTGGCGCTCGATCTCGGTGACCGCAGCGGAAGGCGCATCGATGTTCATCAGCACGAAGTGCGCTTTGCGATTCTTGTTCATGCGGTAGGTGAGCGAACGCACGCCCCAGTTCTCGGTCTTGGTGATCTTGCCGCCGAGCCCTTCGACGATGCCCGTCATCTGGGTGGTCAGCTCTTCGACCTGCTGCGTGCTCGCATCCTGACGCGCGAGAAAAACATGCTCATAAAGAGGCATGGGTGTCCTTTCCTAGAGTTGGCGCGGTTCCCGGCGGCAAGCCCTTCGAGGCCTTCGGAAAGGACTCGGGATAAGCTCAGAAGGCGGAAGCACGGGACGACGGGCCGACTGGCCCTGCCACATCAACATCGCCAAAAAGGTGAGATTGCTGAGACCGTCCGTTCAGCTCCCGGCCGGGATCCACGGATGGCGCGGTTTATAAGGATTTTCAGCGCGCTGGCAAGGCTTCTTGCGGGGGCTTGAAAGGGTTCCTGACCTCACCACAGGCAGGGGCGGGAGCCAACGCGTCAATTGACTTATTTGTTTGTACGTCATACAAACAATGGATAAGAGGGCGAAAAATGGCTCCGAAGTCCGTCCAGACAGCACCCGAAACGCCGGCCGGCGATCCCAAGCACGCCGCCCGTGCGACGCGTTCGGCCGGGCGCCAGATGCGCTCGCGCCTGCTCGACGTCGCCAGCCGGCTGTTCAAGGAGCGGGGTCTTGCCGGCACCTCGATCTCGGACATCGCAGCGGCTGCGGACGCGTTTCCGAGCCAGATCACCTATTACTTCCGCACCAAGGAAGCGCTGTTCGTCGAAGCTGCCTGCCGCGACGTACTGTATTTGGCGCGCGCGGCCGAGCAGGCCGCGTTGCAGGCCCACACGCCGCGGGAATACACCCGCGCCCTGGTCGAGACCGTCACGGCGGCGGATTCGGTCGCCTTCTTTACCGAAGCGCTCACGCTCACCCGCCGCCGCCCGGATCTCGCGCCGCTGGTGGAGCGCACCATCGAGCGGCTGCACGGCGAGGGCATGCGCGCCTATGCCGGCCAGATTGAGCGACACCGCTGGAAAACCTTGCGTGATCCGGACGCCAGCTCGCGCCGGTTCTGGGCGCTTGCGATCGGCGTGATGGTCGAGGGCCATGCCATGGGCCGTTCGGCTGAAGAAATGAGCGGCGAGATGCTGCGCGTGCTGGGCGATCAGGCGACGACAAGGACCGAAGACGACAGTACCCGACTGCGTCTGGTCGGCGACCGCGACGCTTCGGATTCACCCGACGGGGAGAGATCATCATGACCGCGCTACGCATGCGTGCTCGCGACTTCCTGAGCGATGACCAACTGATCGCCGTGCGCCAGCGCGTAACGTGGAAGGGGATAGCCCTGATCGCGCATGCGTGGGCGCTGATATTGGGATCGATCGCGCTGGTCGCCTGGTGGCCCAACCCGCTGACCCTTCTGCTGGCGGTGGGCATCATCGGCTCGCGCCAGCTCGGGCTTGCGATCCTGATGCATGACGGCGCGCATGGTTGCCTGTCGGCGGACGAGAAGGTCAACCTGACGCTGAGCCAGTGGTTCTGCGCCTATCCGATCTTCGCCGAGACCCGCGCCTATCGCCGCTATCACCTGCAGCACCATGCGCGCACGCAGCAGGAAGACGATCCGGATCTGGTGTTGTCCGCGCCGTTTCCGATCACGGGGATGAGCTACCGCCGCAAGTTCGTACGCGATATCACCGGACAGACCGGCTACCAGCAGCGCAAGGCGCAATTGCTAAATGCACTTGGACCTAAGGAATGGCCGCTCGTGCAGCGCGCTGCGCATTTTTGGGAGAAGCTCGGTCCGCAGTGTGCCGTCAACGCCGTGCTGTTTGCAGGCCTTGCGGCTGCCGGCGTGTGGTGGGCCTATCCGCTGTTATGGCTTTTGCCGTTGCTCACCTGGCAGATGGTCATCACCCGCATCCGCAACATTGCCGAGCATGCGGTGGTCCCGGATTCGAGCGATCCCTTGCGCAATACAAGAACGACGCACGCGAACTTCCTGGAGCGGCTGTTTATCGCGCCGTATTACGTAAACTATCACCTCGAGCATCATCTGTTGTTCTACGTGCCCTGCTACAACCTGCCGCGCGTCCACCGCATTCTCTCTGAAAGCCGGTATGCGGAGCGGATGGAGGTGCAGCCCAATTACGCCGCCGTGCTGCGGCTCGCGACTGCCAGGCCGGACCACGAGGACCGGCCGGGGAAACTCGTGAGTAGCGGGCGCCGCGCGCGGGCCGGCGCTGATGTAGGCGGCGATCAGGCGGCGGGCGGGTTCTAGTGCCCAGATCAAGGTTCAAGCCGGGGCGGCGGCGATTCCGCACCGCGGCTTGACATCCCGGCCTTGGTCAGTGTCTTACGGCCCCATTCGAATGAGGGAGCGCCGATGACGGCTGCATTTACGTTTCCGGGACAGGGTTCCCAGGCGGTCGGCATGGGCAAGGCCTTGGCGGAGGCCTTTCCGGCCGCGCGGGCGATATTCGACGAGGTCGATTCGGCGCTCGGCGAGAAGCTGACCGCCATCATCTGGGATGGCCCGGCCGAAACCCTCCAGCTCACCGAAAATGCCCAGCCGGCCCTGATGGCGGTCTCGATCGCCACGCTGCGTGTACTGGAGACCGAGGCGGGCTTTTCCGTCGGGCGGGATGCGGCCTTCGTCGCCGGCCATTCGCTCGGCGAATATTCCGCGCTGGCCGCAGCCGGCAGCCTCAGCATCAGCGATACCGCGCGCCTGCTGCGTACCCGCGGCCTTGCGATGCAAAAGGCCGTGCCGGTCGGCGCTGGCGCCATGGCCGCATTGCTCGGGCTCGATTATGAGGCCGCGATGGCGGTTGCCAGCGAAGCCGCGCAGGGGCAGGTTTGCCAGGCCGCCAACGACAATGGCGGCGGGCAGGTGGTGGTGTCCGGCGACAAGGCCGCCGTCGAGCGCGCGCTCGAAATCGCCAAGGCCAAGGGCGCCAAGCGTGCAATGCTGCTGCCAGTGTCCGCGCCGTTCCATTGCAAGCTGATGCAGCCCGCGGCCGATGCCATGGCGGAGGCGCTGGCTGGTGTGACGATCAAGACGCCGGCCTCGCCGCTGGTGTCGAACGTGCTGGCTGCGCCGATCACCGATCCCGACGAGATTCGCCGCCGCCTGATCGAGCAGGTCACAGGCACCGTGCGCTGGCGCGAGTCGGTAGCTTACATGGCAGGTCATGGCGTCACGCGGTTCTTCGAAATCGGCGCCGGCAAGGTGCTGAGCGGGCTGGTCAAGCGCATCGCCGACGGCGCGGTCGGCGTGTCGATCGGAGGACCCAACGATATTGCGACGGCCAAGGACGCATTGGCGGCTTCGGCCTAAAGCTCCCGGAAGGAGACATTGATGTTCGATTTGACGGGCAGGACGGCGCTGGTGACCGGCGCGACCGGCGGCATTGGCGGGGCGATCGCGCAGGCGTTGCATGCGCAGGGCGCGACGGTGGCTATTTCCGGTACGCGCCGCGAGGTGCTGGATTCGTTTGCCGGCAAGCTGGGCGATCGCGTCCACGTGCTGCCGTGCAATCTCTCCGACAGTGCGGAAGTCGAGGCGCTGGTGCCGGCGGCTGAAGCCGCGATGGGGCAGGTCGACATCCTGATCGCCAATGCCGGCATCACGCGTGACAACCTTTTCGTACAGTTGCGTGACGAGGATTGGGACGACGTCATCCAGGTCAATCTGACAGCGACCTTCCGTCTCGCCCGCGCCGCAACAAAACTGATGATGCGCAAGCGCTTCGGCCGGATCATTGCCATCACCTCGATCGTCGGTGTGACTGGCAACCCCGGCCAGGCCAACTACACCGCGTCGAAGGCCGGAATCATCGGCCTGATCAAGACGCTGGGTGCGGAATACGCCAAGCGCAACGTGACCGCCAATTGCATTGCGCCGGGCTTTATCAAGACGCCGATGACCGACGCGCTCAACGACAAGCAGCGCGAGGCCATCCTGACCAAGGTTCCTGCGGCGCGGCTCGGGACGCCGGAGGACATCGCCGCGGCGGCCGTCTATCTCGCCTCGAACGAGGCGGCCTACGTCACCGGCCAGACGATTCACGTCAACGGCGGAATGGCCATGTTTTGAGCCAGTTATTGCCCCGATCGACGCGGCCAAAGGCCGTTTCCCGGGGCGGTTGAGGCTTGTAGTCAAGGCTTGGGAAGTATGATAACCGAACCCCCGACGGATGGGCAAACAAGGCCATTGCAGGATTTTGAAACCCTGTATATTGGCGTGGCGACGCCTGCCGTTCGCCGGGGCTTTGTCGGCTACCACCGGGCCGAATCAAGACTATGCGCGATAGCGAAGGAAGTTTAACGACCACGATAGCTCGTAGCGTATTTGAAGCGTCTTGGGGTCGGGTCCATTGGAACAAGCACGAGGTTGAACGATGAGTGAGATTGGCGAGCGGGTTAAGAAGATTGTGGTCGAACACCTCGGTGTTGAACCCGATAAGGTTGTCGACAACGCAAGTTTCATCGACGATCTCGGCGCCGACAGTCTCGACACCGTCGAGCTTGTGATGGCATTTGAAGAAGAGTTCGGTTGCGAAATCCCCGATGACGCCGCCGAGACGATTTTGACCGTCGGCGACGCCACGAAGTTTCTTGAGAAGAACGCGAAAAGCTGACGTCCCGGGCGGGTAGAGACAGAGCCGGACGGGCCGTTGTCGAACGGTCCCCCGGTTTCTTGTTTTGGGCCGCTGGTTTCGGGCTGGAGTTTTTGACATGAGGCGGGTTGTCGTCACGGGGCTGGGCATGGTTACGCCGCTCGGCTGCGGCGTTGACACAACGTGGACGCGTATCCTCAACGGCCAGAGCGGCGCCAGGAAGATCGATACATTCGAAGTCGCCGATCTTGCGAGCCGGATCGCTTGCGTGATTCCGCGCGGCGACGGCAGTGATGGCACGTTCAATCCCGATCAGTGGATGGAGCCGAAAGAACAGCGCAAGGTCGACGATTTCATCATCTTTGCGATGGCTGCCGCGCGCCAGGCGCTCGACGACGCCGACTGGCATCCCTCGACCGAAGAAGACAAATGCGCCACCGGCACTCTGATCGGTTCGGGTATCGGTGGTCTGTCCGGCATCGCTGACACGGCGCTGCTTCTGAAGGAGCGCGGGCCGCGCAGGGTGTCGCCGTTCTTCATCCCGGGGCGTCTGATCAATCTCGCGTCCGGCTATGTCTCGATCGAGCACGGCCTCAAGGGCCCCAACCATTCCGTGGTGACCGCGTGTTCGACCGGCGCGCATGCGATCGGCGATGGAGCGCGCCTGATTGCGCTCGGCGACGCCGACGTCATGGTGGCGGGCGGGACCGAATCGCCGATCTGCCGGCTGGCGATGGCTGGATTCTGCGCGGCGCGCGCGCTCTCGACCGGCTTCAACGAGACGCCGCAAAGGGCTTCGCGGCCCTATGACAAGGATCGCGATGGATTCGTCATGGGCGAGGGCGCCGGCGTCGTCGTGCTCGAGGAATATGAGCACGCGAAAAACCGCGGTGCGCGAATCTATGCCGAAGTGGTGGGCTACGGCCTGTCGGGCGACGCCTATCACATCACCTCGCCGTCGCCGGATGGCGATGGCGGTTTCCGCAGCATGAGCGCGGCGATCAAGCGCGCTGGCATCGCGGTATCCGATATCGACTACATCAACGCGCACGGAACCTCGACGCAGATCGGCGACGAGATCGAACTCGGCGCGGTGGAGCGGCTGCTCGGCAACGCCGCCTCCAAGGTGTCGATGTCGTCGACGAAATCGTCGACCGGGCACCTGCTCGGTGCTGCCGGCGCGATCGAGGCCATTTTCAGTATCCTTGCGATTCGCGATAACGTTGCTCCACCCACCATCAATTTGGAAAATCCGTCTGTGGAAACGGCGATCGATCTGGTGCCGCAGACGGCGCGCAAGCGCGAAATTAACGTCGCGCTGTCGAATTCCTTCGGTTTCGGGGGGACCAATGCCTCCGTGATCGTTCAGCGCGTGGCCGACTAGCAAGTGTTTATAACGACTCCACCGTTTTGCCGTATTCGGCGATGACTTCTACATATGGGCGTATGCTATCGGCTGGGCAGAGGATTGCCGGGCCGCGATTGAACCGACAGGATTCAGGTTGCATCGATGAGTGAGAGGCCGCCCATTTCACCACGGAGCCCGCGCGCTGCGCTGGAGCCCGAGCAGGTGCCGCCGCCGCCGAAGCGGTCGGAGCGCGCCCGCAATCCTTTCGTGGTCGTCGGCAATGCCATCATCACCATCCTGATCATTCTGATGATCGGGGCGGGGACGGTGTATTATTACGGCAGACAGATGCTGGAGACGCCGGGGCCGCTGCGGGAAGACAAGATCGTCAACATTCCCTCGCGCGCTGGCAAGCGCGACATCGCCGATGCGTTGCTGCGTGAGGGCGTGATCAACGTCAATCCCTGGGTATTCATCGGCGGCGTGTTTGCGCTCAAGGCGAGTTCCGACCTCAAGCCGGGCGAATATTCCTTCCAGAAGAATGCCAGCCTGCGCGATGTCATCGCCACCATCGTCGAGGGCAAGGTGGTGCAGCACGCCGTCACTATCCCTGAAGGCCTGACGTCCGAACAGATCGTGGCGCGGCTCACCGACAACGACATCTTCGCTGGGAGCGTGCGGGAAATGCCGCGCGAAGGTACGCTGCTGCCGGAAACCTACAAATTCCCGCGCGGCACCACGCGCGAGCAGGTGATCCACCGCTTGCAACAGAGCCAGAAGCGGGTGCTTGCGGAAATCTGGGAGCGCCGCAATCCGGATGTTCTGGTCAAGTCGCCGGATCAGCTCATCACGCTGGCCTCGATCATCGAGAAGGAAACCGGCCGGGCCGACGAGCGCAGCCGCGTGGCTGCCGTATTCACCAATCGCCTGCGGCAGAGGATCAAGCTGCAGTCTGATCCGACCATCATCTACGGCCTGGTCGGCGGCAAGGGAACGCTGGGCCGGCCGATCAAGCGCTCCGAGATCACGCAGCCTTCGCCGTACAATACCTATGTGATCGAGGGCCTGCCGCCCGGACCGATCGCCAATCCGGGCCGCGCCTCGCTCGAAGCGGCGGCCAACCCGGCGCGCACGCGCGACCTGTTCTTCGTGGCTGACGGGACCGGCGGGCACGCCTTTACCGAGACCTACGACCAGCACCAGAAGAACGTCGCCAAGTTGCGGGCGCTCGAAAAACAGATTCAGAACGACACCGTCGAACCATCAGAGGATGCGCCACCGCCCACGTCGGCAGGAGCACCGGCGGATACCAATCCAACCGCGACTACGCCGCGGCCGGCGGCGCCGAAAAAGCCGCCCGCCCGGCCTGCGGCACCTGCGGCGGCGCCAGGCCGCCAGGGCGCCGCGCAGTCGACCATGACGCCGCCGGTGGTTCAGCGCTGACGCCCCGCCGGTTGAACAGTCGTTCCGGCCACAGCCGGAACGTAATTCCACTTTGGCGGAAATCGGCTTAAGGTCCCGCCGTTCCTTTCGAGTCTCGAAATCCCTGTCTTTCGGAGAGTATTACGCGATGGCGCTATCGAGCATGACCGGTTTTGCCCGGAGCCACGGCGCCAGCGGCCCCTATACGTTGGAGTGGGAACTGAAATCCGTCAACGCCAAGGGATTTGACCTGCGCTTGCGCCTGCCGCCGGGCTGGGACGAACTGGAGGCCTTTGCCAAGAAACGCGCGGGCGAGGTGTTGTCGCGGGGCACGGTCTACGCCAACCTCAGCGTCAAGCGCGCCAACGCGGTCTCCACCGTACGCATCAATGAAGACGTGCTGTCCTCGATCGTGAAGGTTGCAGGCGAGCTCGCCGGCAGGATCGACGCGGTGGCGCCCAGCATCGATGGGCTGCTCGCCATCAAGGGCGTCATCGAAGTCGTCGAACCCGAAAGCGACGAGGCGGAAGACAAGGCGGCCAAGGACGCGGCGGCCGCCGCCTTCGAGCAGGCGCTCGCCCAACTTGTCGAGATGCGCCGCCGCGAGGGCACGACGCTTGGACAGATTCTCAGCCAGCGCATGGATGAAATCGAGCGACTGGCGAAGCGGGCCGAGGCGGCGCCTGGCCGCAAGCCAGAGGCGATCAGGGCGCGCCTGGCCGAACAGGTGGCGGCACTGCTGGAAACTTCCGAACGCTTCGACGCGGACAGGCTCAATCAGGAAGCGATCCTGATCGCGACCAAGGCCGACATCCGCGAAGAGCTCGACCGCATCGCCTCGCACGTCGCGCAGGCCCGTGAGATGATCGGCAAGGGCGGACCGGTCGGGCGGCGGCTCGACTTCCTCGCCCAGGAATTCAACCGCGAGGTCAACACCTGCTGCTCCAAATCGAACGATCTGGAATTGACCCAGACCGGGCTCGAGATGAAGAACGTGGTCGAACAGTTCCGCGAGCAGGTCCAGAACCTGGAGTAACCGATGACGGCTGGAGGTTTCGACGGGGTTGAACGGCGAGGGCTGATGTTCGTGCTGTCGTCGCCTTCGGGCGCGGGCAAGACCACGCTGTCGCGCATGCTGCTCGAGCGCGAGCCGGGTCTGAAGATGTCGGTTTCGGCGACGACGCGCTCGATGCGACCGGGCGAGGTCGAGGGGCGCGACTATTTCTTCGTCGACAAGCGCAGATTCGAGACGATGGTGGAGCAGGGCGAACTGCTCGAATGGGCGACTGTATTCGACAATCTCTACGGTACGCCGCGCGCGCCGGTCGAAGCGGCATTGTCGGCGGGACAGGATGTTTTGTTTGACATCGACTGGCAGGGCACCCAGCAGCTGCATCAGAAGGCAAGCGTCGATGTGGTCCGGGTCTTCATCCTGCCGCCATCGGCCGCCGACCTGGAGAAACGGCTGCACACGCGTGCGCAGGATTCCGACGAGGTGATTCGCGGGCGCATGAGCCGCGCCACCCATGAACTCAGCCACTGGGCGGAATACGACTATATCGTCGTCAACCACAACGTCGATGACGCGTTCGCCGAGGTGCAGTCGATCCTCAAGGCCGAGCGGCTCAAGCGTGAGCGCCGCACCGGCCTGACCGAGTTCGTTCGCAAGCTGCAGCGCCAGCTGGAGAAATAGCCGCCGCTTCCGTTTCGATCAGTTCTGGGCGCTGCGGGCGAGCCGGGACAGCATTTCCGTAACCTGCCGCTCCCGGTCCTGGGGCGCACGCGGCCGTTCTTGCGGCACGTATGGCCGCTCCTGGGGAGCCCGCGGCCGCTCTCGGGGCACGCGCGTTGTCCTTTCCTGGGGCACGCGCGGCTTGTGCACATCCTGGGGCGCGCGCGGATTATGCACGCCTGCGGTACGCCGCAGCCCGGCGTCCTCGTCGTGGAACATCGGCTGTGGCGAACGCCGCTTTGTTTTGGCCGAATCCCACATCGCGCGCCGCTTGCGGCGCATGGCGCGGCGCGCCCGCATGCGGCCGATCCTGACGATCGCGCTTACCGTGAGGCCGGCCAGCGCAAGAGCGGCGGCCATCACCAGCAACAGCTTCTGCAGCGATGCGGTCGGCTTTGCCGTCGCCGCGTCCGCTGCGGCGGGCGCAACCTGATCTACCGCGGGCTGCTGCACTTCCGCGGCCTGTGGCGGCTGGCTTGCGGGTGGGTTGGCGGCGGCAACCTGGAGATCGGTTGGATTGGCAAGAGATCTCGTGGTGGGAGCGTCGTTCCATCGCATCGACGACAGCGGCGCTGGTGCGAGCACATTCGGCATGGCTGCGCGCTGGGTGTTCTGAGCGGCGGGCGCGGGGGCTGCCGCAACCGTTCGCGGCTCGACCTTGGCGGGCGAATTCGGCTCGGCGCGGGGTTGCTGCGAGACCCATTCGGCACGCGCGTCGGCGATCGACTTGCGTGTGATCGTTCGTTGCTGCGCCGGCTCCTCTGCTGCCGAAGCTGGAGCCGGGGCCGCAGCTGGCGCCGGGGCCGAAGCCGGCGGCGCGGCGCGTGCGAACTTGTCATCGGCCTTGTCGCTCTCCTCCCGGAGATACCAGCATTGACGTTTGGTGGTGCGGTCGATGCGATAGTACCAATGGCTGCCTGCGGGGGTCGCGCCCTTTGGCGCGGACAGGCAATTGTCAGCGGCGGGCTGCGTGGCGGCTTCCGCTGTTGAAATTACCTGGGCCCGGAGATCCGTCACGGTGGCCAGATTGGCTCCTGCCACAACACCGGCCAAGAGAGCCGGGACGAATTTCACGGAACGGTTCGACATCAACATCCCCGGCAACGCTACGCAACGCGACGCTTGATGCCCCCAATCTGGTCAGAGACTTGGGTGGCAATGAGCCGCAATTCCGGAAGGGATGGGGTATAATTGGGGCTAGTGCCGCCGCCTCAATTGAGGTCGGCGGATTGCCTGCAAAACAGCTTGTTTTTCTCCTGTTTGGATGCCGTTTTCCTACTGTCTGGAGGCGGTCCAGCGTCCGGTACAGCCGTCGGATCGGACGAACGAACCGGAGCCGCTGCTGGCCGACATGCGGCCGGAACTGGTCCAGCTCACACCGCCGGCGGATCCGTGTCCCCTCGAGGACCCATTTGGGCTGACCTGGCCGGAACTCCATTCCCCCGTGATCCGGCCGCCGGAGATGACAAATCGCTCGGTGGCGCTACCGCAAGGCGTGCCCACGGAAACGGCAACCCAGGCGCCATCGAAATTGCCACCGCCAGCGCCGCCCCCACCGGCGTTTCTTCGCGATGCACGGCGCGGCTCTTCGGCTTCGGGCTTGGCGCGACGCGCCGGCTTGGAAGATTCGACCGCGCGTGGCTTCTCACGTGAACCGGACAGCGATTTTTCGTCGTTGCCGATGCTGCCGCCGGCGCTGCCGGATTGCGCCGCTGCCGCGCCTAATATGGCGACCGAGATCAGGAGCGAGAGGAGGCCAATTCCGATCGAACGTTGCGCCGAGTATTCCATAATGAAATGTTCCAATATTTCCCGCGGCTAACGCGCAACGGCGCTATTGCTTCGATGCCGTCCACGTTCCGGTGCAGCCATCCGATTGCCGGAACGTTCCGCCTCCGCTGCGACCGGAAAGGCGGCCTGTCGTGATGACCGTAATGCCATTGCCGCTGGAGGTGCCGTACACCCGTCCATCGGGGCTGACGGTGCCCCTGGCGGTCTCACCGATAATCTTGCCGCTGGTGACGACGACGGCGTTGCTGCTGGTGCCCGAACAGCTCACGCCGCGCGAGTTGACGAGCCAGGCGCCATCGAAATTGTTGCCGCCGCCTCCGCCGCTCTTGCGCGCCGAGCGACGTGGTTCGTCCGCTTCGGGTTGGCTGCGTCGCGCGGGTTTTGACGATTCGCCTGCGCGCGAACCGGACAGCGATTTTTCATCGTTGCCGATGCTGCCGCCCGCGCTGCCGGATTGCGCATAGGCAAGGACGGAGCCGAACGCCACCGATATCAACATGGCGAGGAGAATGATCGGGATCGAACGTCGGTCGGCATTTTCCATGAGCAGGTGCTTCCAATATCGCGAACATAAATTTTAGCGGCCCGACCCGTCGGCACAGACCGCACCAATAATGCGACAAGATTTGCCAGCCTTGCCGCACTCGTCAAGCGCCGCTTTCCTGGCCTGCTGAACGGTGTCGCGCTGAATCAGTGACCATGACTCGTCCGAGATCGCGAACGCGCCGCATCGCGACCCATAGAAACTCAACTCCATCGGACATTTGTTCGTGCCGCACTTGTTGCGTGCGTCGTCGATCGCCGCCCGGCGCGAAGAGTGATTCCAGGACATTCCCCATTTGTCGCCGTCGGGTCCGTAGACGATCGAGGCCCACGGTTTCAGGTCGTCCATCTTGCGCAGTCGCGTCAGCACGCCTTCGGTGGCCTCGCCATTCGGCGTCATCCTGACCTTGTCCTGAAACTTGGAGATCGCCAGGCGCATGCCGTTCTTGCTGTCCGGCGGTTCGGGATCGTAATTCAACTCGAACAGGCGGTCGCTCAATTCGCGCAGCAGGACGGGATCCTTGATCGGGATGCGGTCGGGATCGGGACGCAGCGTCGAGGCCAGCGGTTGGGGTGGCGCGGCGACGGCGAGCTGTTGGGATGAAGCGACTGGGGCAGGGGCCACGAAATAGAAATTGCCGTCGATCGGGGAGGAGGACACCCAGGGCTGTTGCGACCCGCCGGTCTGGCGCTTCACGGCGAGGCCGACCTGGTTGAAGGTCTGGAAGATGTCGAGCCCGGCCTGCTTGATCGTCGAGGCCAGCGCCTTGGTATAGGGGCTGTGGCCGTCGGTGCCGTCGAGCGCGACATTGCCGGGCTGCGTCGCATAGGAGATCAGCGTGCCCTCCGGCGCGCGCATCTGCGCGAGGCCGCCGTCGGAGGCGCGCAATCCGCGGGCGCCGAACGGGTTGTTCCGGCAGGCATCGAGGATCACCATGTTGAGGCGCGTTCCCGAGCCCTGCATCTGGCGCAGCACGAGGTTGACGTCCACCATCTGGAAATCGACATCGGCCTCGCGCGTCGGGTTGGCGCTGACCGGGACCAGGTAGTTCGCGCCGGAGACCTGCACGCCGTGGCCGGCATAATAGAACAGCGCGACGTCGGCGCCCTGAACCTGGCGGCCGAAATTCTGCACGGCCAGATCCATCGCCGGCTTGTCGAGATCGAGCTGGGCGCGGCCGCCGATCAGGGTGAAGCCGAGAGCACCGAGCGTCTCGGCCATCAGGGCGGCGTCGTTGCGGGGGTTATCGAGCCGGGTCACGTTCTGATAGGCGGAGTTGCCGATGACCAGTGCGACGCGCTTTTCGGCCGCGGCCGGCGCGGCGAGGGTGAGCGCCAGCAATGACGCCAGCGCCGCGATTTTCCAGGTTTTCCCGCCCAAAGCCCCGCGCATCTCTAATAAAGCCCATAATGAAAGACGGCAGATTATCAGTCCGCGCGCTCTGCGAAAAGCGGTACCGCGTCGCAAACAGGGGCTGACAGGGTAGAGCTATGTCGGTACTCCGATGCGCGTATAGTTGTTTTCGATAGATGCGCCGGCGGCTGGATACGACATTGCGATCTCGCGGCGCGAAGCGCCCGAAGTTGTGCATCGACGGTGCCCTCTTGAAAGGGAGGGCGCAGGGAAAGCCGGGTGCCCATGACACCCGCAGTCGTGCGCAAGAATGCACACGGTGGACCGCAGGTGCGCCGGAACACCCGGCTTTCCCTGCGCGATGGTTTTAACGGCTTATGCCGCGCTCTCCTCGGAGACGAATTCCTTTTGCCTCCGTCACCGGCGAATTGGCGGCTCGCATCGCCCGGTTGGGCTTTACGAACCTCCGCCGGCTTGACACCAGCAACGGGTGCCAGGACCACACGGTTTTGCCGTCCGCAGCTTCCTCGTGCCATACGCTTCGACCGGCCCGTATGCTGCCGGAAGAAGTTTCGACCGAGGCGTTTAAGCGCCGTTCGTCTGCGCAGCCAGTGGATCGCTCACGGGATTAACCGCCCTGCGACCACGCGCGCGCCCGACGCTGCCGCGTCCACCGCAACCTGTCCCAACGTTCGTGACGATGGCCAACGCCCCTCTGGCGGGACAGGATAGCGGGGTGGTAGCGCTGATTTGGGGGAGGTGAGAACAGGTTTATTTTTGCGGCGAGGGCTGGATGCGGCAAATCATGTTGATTGGATTGAAGAAATTTGTCCCACCGCGCATCGCTCTGCTGGCCGCAATCGGTAGCCTTTGACCAATGCGAAGATCGCCGGGATCACGATCAGCGTGAGCAGTGTCGAGGAGACCATCCCGCCAATCATCGGCACCGCGATGCGCTGCATGATCTCGGAGCCGGTGCCGCTGCTCCACATGATTGGCAGCAGGCCCGCCATGATCGCAACGACCGTCATCATCTTCGGACGCACGCGTTCTACGGCTCCCTCCATCACCGCGTCATACAGATCATCGCGCGTCAGCGGGGAGCCTTCTCGCTCGCGCCGTGCCGTGATGTTTGCCAGTGCCTGGTTGAGATAGATCAGCATCACGACTCCGGTTTCCGCAGCAACGCCGGCGAGCGCGATGAAGCCGACGGCAACGGCGACGGAAAGGTTGTAGCCCAGCCACCACATCAGCCAGAGGCCGCCGACCAGGGCGAACGGAAGCGAGAGCATGACGAGCATGGTCTCGGCGATCGAACGGAAGTTCAGGTACAACAGCAGGAAGATAATCAGCAGTGTCATCGGAATGACGACCTTCAGCCGCGCCGCCGCACGTTCGAGGTACTCGTACTGACCGCTCCACATCACGTAATAGCCAGGCGGAAATTGGATGCTCGCCTGCACGGCGCGCTGCGCGTCAGCGACGTAGCCGCCGAGGTCGCGGTCGCGGATGTCGACGTAGATGTAAGTCGCCAACTGGCCATTCTCGGTCCGGATCGAGCTCGGCCCGCGGGCCGGGGCGACCTTGGCGACTTCGCCGAGCGGAACGGCACCGCCGGCCGGCATCGGCACCAGCACGTTGTTCGCGATGGCCTGCGGATTATCGCGCAGGTCTCTCGGGTATCGCATGTTGACGGTGAAGCGTTGGCGGCCCTCCACCGTCGTCGTCACCGTTTGCCCGCCCAACGCCGTTGCAATGACATCCTGCACGTCCTGGATCATGATTCCATAACGCGCCAGCGCTTCGCGGTCCGGCGTCACCTCCAGATAGTAGCCGCCGATGCCGCGCTCGGCGTAGGCGGATGACGTCCCGGGCACGGCCTTCAACACTTGCTCGATCTGCCTGGCCAGCTTGTCGATCTCGATCAAGTCAGTCCCGATCACCTTGACCCCGATCGGCGTCCGGATGCCGGTCGACAGCATGTCGATTCGGGCCTTGATCGGCATCGTCCAGGCGTTCGACACGCCCGGAAACTGCAACGCCTTGTCCATCTCGGCGATCAGGCCGTCGAGCGTTATGCCGGGACGCCAGTCCTCTTTGGGTTTGAGGTTGATTACGGTCTCGAACATCTCGGACGGGGCCGGATCGGTCGCCGTCGCCGCGCGGCCCGCCTTGCCGTAGACCGAGACGACTTCCGGAAACGAGCGGATGATCCGATCTTGCGTCTGCATCAATTCGCCGGCCTTGGTAACCGAAATCCCCGGTAGCGTGGTCGGCATGTACAGCAGCGTGCCTTCGTTCAGGTTCGGCATGAACTCGGTACCGAGCTGGCGCGCCGGCCAGATGCTGATTACGAGAACGGCGATAGCGAACACGACGACCAGCATCTTGGCGCGCATCACACCCTTGATCACGGGCCGGTAGATCCAGATCAGGAACCGGTTGATCGGATTGCGGTGCTCGGCAACGATTCGACCGCGGACGAAGATCACCATCAGCGCCGGCACCAGCGTGATCGACAGCAGCGCTGCGGCGGCCATGGCAAAGGTCTTGGTGAAGGCCAGAGGACTGAACAGCCGGCCCTCCTGCGATTCCAGGGTAAAGATCGGCATGAAGGACACGGTGATGATGAGCAGGCTGAAGAAGAGCGCAGGCCCCACCTCGGATGCCGCATCGATCAGCATGTCGATCCGCGACTTTCCGGGCTCGGCCCGTTCGAGATGCTTGTGGGCGTTCTCGATCATGACGATCGCAGCATCCACCATGGCGCCAATCGCGATCGCGATGCCACCAAGGCTCATGATGTTGGAGCCTAATCCGAACAGCTTCATTGCGCCGAACGCCATCAGGATACCGACCGGCAGCATCAGGATGGCAACGAGGGCGCTTCGGACATGCAGCAGGAATACGATGCAGACCAGCGCGACAACAACGCTTTCCTCAAACAGCGTCCGCTTGAGAGTGTCGATGGCTGCATAGATCAGGTTAGAGCGGTCGTAGACCGGCACAATCTCCACCGACTTCGGCAGGCTGCTTGCAATCTCCTTGAAGCGCTTTTTGACGTTTTCGATGACGTCGAGTGCGTTGACACCGAACCGCTGCAGCACGATCCCGCTCGCGACCTCGCCTTCGCCGTTCAATTCGGTGATGCCACGCCGTTCGTCGGGACCGAGTTCGACGCGGGCGACGTCCCGCACCAGTACCGGCGTGCCGTTGTTCGTCTTCAGTACGACGTTGCCGAGGTCGTTGATGCTCTTCAGGTACCCCTTGCCGCGGATCACATATTCGAACTCCGACAATTCAACCGTGCGTCCGCCGACGTCGGCGTTGCTGGCGCGAATTGCATCGCGCAGCTTCTGAATGGTGATGCCAAGATCACGCATCCGCTGCGGGTCGAGGATCACGTTATACTGCCTGACAAATCCGCCGACGCTCGCAATCTCGGCGACGCCTTCGGCCTTGGCGATGGCGAATTTCAAATTCCAGTCCTGAATCGCGCGCGTGTCGGCGAGGTTCAACTCCTTCGACACCACCGCGTACTGGTAGACCCAGCCGACGCCGGTCGCATCGGGGCCGATCGTCGGCGTTACGCCGGCCGGCAACCGCGACGTGGCGCCGTTGAGGAATTCGAGCACGCGCGAGCGGGCCCAGTAGATGTCGGTCCCGTCTTCAAAAATGACGTAGACAAAGGAGACGCCGAAGAAAGAGAAGCCGCGGACGACTTTCGATTTCGGCACGGTTAGCATTGCGGTCGTCAGTGGGTAGGTGACCTGGTCCTCGATCACTTGCGGGGCCTGGCCCGGATACTCCGTGTACACGATGACCTGCGTGTCGGAGAGGTCCGGAATCGCGTCGAGTGGCAGATGGATCAGGGCATAGATGCCGGCCGCGGCGGCAAAGCCGGTGCCGAACAGCACCAGCAGCAGGTTGCGGGCCGACCAGCCGATGAGGCGCGCGATCATTGCCGGGCTCCCTCGGAAAAGCCCTTCAAAGCCGCCTTCAGGTTGCTTTCAGCATCGATCAGGAAGTTTGCAGAGGTAACAACGGCCTCGCCCTCTGCCACGCCGTCGGTAATCTCAGCGAACCCGCCACCGCGACGGCCAAGCTTGACGTCGCGCGGCTCGAAACGACCTTCGCCCTTGTCGACCAGAACGGCTTGACGGCTGCCGCTGTCGAGCACGGCGCTTTCAGGCACCGTGAGCACGGGGCCTGGCGAGCCTGTTTCGATTTCGGCGTCGACATACATCTCGGGCCGCAGCACTTCATCGGGATTGGGCACCTCGATGCGGATACGGGCCGTGCGGGTCTGGGCGTTGAGGTGCGGATAGATCAGCGAAACTGTGCCGGCAAACGTCCGGCCCGGAAGCGCACGCGGCCTGACGATGACTTTCGTTTCGAGTGTCACTTGCGCGAGATCGCGTTCGGCGATGTCGACGAGCACCCAGACGAGCTGATGGTCGGCGATTCTGAACAGCACGTCGCCGGGTCCGGCCCGCATTCCATTCACCGCGTTGCGCTCGAGGATTTCGCCATCCTGCGGGGCGAGCCAGGGAATGGAGAGTGAGATTTCCCGCGTGCGTTCGAGCTCCTTGATAGCCGGCTCCGGTGTAGCGAGGTTCTCCAGCCGGCGGCGCGCGCCCTTCAGCGCCTGGCCGGTCGCGCCTGCGTTGAGGGCCGAGAGATATTCGGCGGCCGCACTGGAAAGCGCAGGACTAAACACGTTCATAAGCGGCTGCCCCTTGTGAACGTGCTGCCCGGTGGTGACGTTCGCGACGCTCTCCACGAAACCCTCGAACCGCAGCGTCACGACCGAGATGCGGCGCTCGTCCTCCTGCACTGTCCCCGGTGCCCGGATCAGCGACTTGATGGGTTGCCGCACGACCGGTTCGGACTTCGCGCCCGTCCGCTGAATCCTGCCGGGCGACAGCTTGACGGACCCGTCGTCGGTGTCCTCGCCTTCGTAAACGGGGATGTAGTCCATCCCCATGGAATCCTTCTTCGGCGTCGGTGAAGTGTCCGGAAGGCCCATCGGATTCCGATAATATTTGATCTTTCGCTCCGATGCCGCCGTCGGTGACGGCCCCTCTGGAGCCTCGGAGTCGAAGCTGACGTCTGCCCCGGCGGGTACGGCTCGATAGTCTCGGCCGTCCGGCGTCTTCCGGGGCGTCAGCGAATAGAACGGCTTGCCGTCGGGGTCCTGGTAATAGATCGGTGTGCCGGCAGGCTCGGCAGCCACCGATACCGACATCGCCATCGGCCCGGCCCCGCGTAGCGCGAGGATGCCGACGAATGCGCCGCCGGCCGCCGCGACAAGCGCGACGGCGGCTGCGCCGCTCAACAAGGTGCGGGTCATTGCTGCGCCGTGATAACGAGCTTGTTTTCGACGGTGCCGGTTTCGCCCTGAACCTTGGCGCCGAGCGAAAGCTGCCAGCGGCCGGCCATGCCGAACGTCGCCTTGAACTTATAGGTTCCGGGTTCAGCGCCCGGCATCGGCAAGACCTTGGTAGCCATCTCCTGCATGCCGTCGGGCGCCATGTCCAGGCGGGTGGCGAAGATGACTGCGTCCGATACGGCCTTTCCCGTTTTCGTGTTCATCAAGCGGACCGTGAAGACCTTGTCTGGACCCGCCTGGACCGTCTGGTCGACCAGTTCGAACTTGTAGTCTTTGATATCAGCGAGAGCTGCCGAATTGAGGCTGCCAATTGCGGCAGCGATCAGCGCCGCCTGTGCGGCGCGCGCGAAATTCAACGTTTTCATTTTCCGACCCTCGATTGTCCTGGCCTGCCGCAAGGGCGGCATGTGTCATCCGCGTGCTCAAGGCGCGCGGCAGCCACGGCGCCTGGGCGCCGTCAGGACAGGTTTCGAGGAGGGTGGTCGGGTGGAGGACGTTTGAGCCCGTCGGCGGGCATGTCGTCGAGAACCGAATGCGCCGTCCGGATCGCATGGCGCAGCGGTAGCGCCTCGGTCGGAGACCGGCCCGGCTGCGCCGTCTTGAGGGCGCAGATCGCCAGCAAAGGGCAATCCTGGCAATCCTTGCTATTCTGCTCGTCCGGGCAACACTGCATGTCCGCCGACATCGACGCCATGCCGACGGCCTCAGATGCTTTCAAGGACGTGGGCGTCACCAAGGGCGCAAAAACGAGGTTGGCGATCACGGATATCGCCAGAAATCGGGCAATCAGTCGGCGCAGAACCATTCCACACCCTGCCACGGCGGACAAAGGGATGGAAGTGGCGCCGCTTCACAAACCGCTCACGTTCGCGCGCTCTTACGCTGCATCAGTTCTTCAGCACAATCCGCCCGACGACTTTCCCGGCGCTTGCCGCCGAACCTATGGCTATGACGCTAATCGCAGCGACGCTCCTTGCGCGTCACCATACGGCCGTCGCCGCGTTCAACCGTTGTAGTCACTGTGCGGCAGCGCTGTCCTTGGCCGATGGTAACGCCACCCGGGCCGACGCCGACGGTCGTGTCGCGGTCGTAGCGGTTGCGGTCCCTATCATAGCGGTCGTCCCGGTCCCGTCCGACCTGAACATCGACGCCTTGGGCCATCTTAACGCCTTGGGCGTTGGCCGGAATGGCAAGCGGGGTGGTTGTCAGTGCCGCTGCGGCTGCCGCCAAGGTAAGAGCGATCTTCATCATGTGGGAGTCCTCCCTTGAGCTTGAACCGGTGTAACGGGCGCAAGCGCTAACCGTTCCACTGGCCGATCGGGGAGGTTTGGGCCGATCGAACGGTTCCATCCGCACCGATCATAGTTCGGCCTGGATATGCAGAAAGAGACGGAATTAAAGGCCGTGCCGAGCTGGGACCGCAAGGGGACCTGGAGCCTGTCACCAAGAACTGGCGGCTGACGTTTCGGATCGACCATCCCGGTGGGTTCGTGAAGAGCGAGACCGTCGAGGCGCTCGACCTCTCGGTGACCGACGCCGCCAAGGCGCTGGGTGTGACCCGTCCCGCGCTCTCGACGCTGCTCAAGGAGCGCGCGGTACTATCGTCTGAAATGGCGTTGCGCATCGAGAAGGCGTTCGGCGTATCCATGGATACGTTGATGCGCATGCAAAATAGCTACGACATTGCGCAGGCGCGTCGCCGTGCCGGGAAGATCAAGGTTGCGCGGTTTCGCAAGGTTGGCGATCCGGGCCCGGCGCTCGCGTGATCGGATGAGAATGATCCGCCTGCACGACAGATTTCGTAAAGTCTTGAATTACACATTACGGAATTCCGGTGACAGCCCGTAGGGCGGATTGGAGCCGAAGGCGTAATCCGCCGCTTGGTTGCAGCAAACTGTACTGCAACACGACACCGATGCCACAATGACTTCATGAACTTGCGCCTTGGTCGAAACGGCGGATTACGCCTTGCTGATCCGCCCTACGATCTGGGTCTCTAAGTGCACCAGAAACCGCCGTGGGGTTGGCGGTTGGGGGTGGCCCCAGCTCGATCATAGACCGAGAGGGGCCACGTTAGAGGTTGGACCTTCAAGCCTTGAAGAAGGTCGCAAGATAGAGCACGGCAGCCAAAACGACCGTGATACCGATGACCGTTAAGGCTGCCTGTTTAGTTGAAACGTCGCGCATATCGACGCCTCCTTCAGTTGGACACGCCTAGTATCGTCAAGCACCGCTTGTTGTGACCCGGCGTTTGAAACTCGATGGCTTGGCCAATCGACAGGCCGATCAACGCAGCTCCGACCGGCGTAAGAACCGAGACGCGCTTTAGCGTTATGTCCGCTTCGTGCGGATACACCAACACCACGTCCCGGACTTCACCGGTCTTGTCATCGCAGTACCGGACCTGCGAGCCCATGCGGACCACGCCGCGCAGATCGGAATTGTCCGCCACCACGCTTGCACGCTCCATCTCCTGTGAAAGGAAATGGGCCACGCGCGGGAAGAGCATCGCGCTCGAACTGGCCAGGGCGTTTAGACGCCTAGCCTCATCCTCCATCACCGTGATGGGCGGCAATGCGATTTCAGGCTTGCTCTTGCGATCAGTCTTTCTCATTACCTTCTCTCCTTTCCTAGGCGGCTGTGGGTTCCGGATCATCGTCATCAAAGAGCTCTTTGCCCTTGACCAGCGGATTGCAAAACAGAGCCCTGACAACATCATTCGGATCACCTCGACTGACGCGTTCGATCCTGACGACGTTGGTGCGCCCAGCGGTGAAGAAGGGGATTTCGCTTCCGACCTTCAGCCCCACCAACGCTGCGCCCAACGGTGACATCACGGGGATTTGGGTTCGCCCGGACGTGTAGTCTTCGGGGTACACCAGTTGCCTCGTCTCGCGAGGGAAGTCCCAGGTGATCCAGAACGTCACCCACGAACCCATGGTGACAATGCTGTCCAATCTGGCTGCGCGATCAGGGACGATTTCCGCACGGTTGATCTCACTCAACAGAAAACGTGCGTCCACGTCGCCGTGATCTGCGCCCACCTGCGCGATCCGTTCCAAGCGGCGATGGTCAGACGCCGGAAGAGTGACGTCCGGGATAGAGGGGTTGTTCACGACATGCCTCCTTGTTTGGGCTTTCCTCGCGGGAGAGCCACACACCAAATCTGTTTGATGAAGGAAGGGGGTATCCGGACGGCACCAACTACCGTCCGCCTAAACTCCTGCTTGGAGGAGTCCGGCGTGCAAGCAACGCCGCGCGATGCGCGGATCGATGTCGAGAACGTTTATCATGTCGTGACGACCATAGGACCTTCCGCCGTGCCATGTATCGCGACCAAAGAGCGCACATCCCACATCGCAGATCGCTGCATTTTGGAGATTTCGCTTGCGAGAACCCGGGGGCCATTTGCCAGGTTGACGGTTGTCTGCACACATCTATCTGGAGTCGGGCAGCCGGGCGCGACTCGTCTTCAGCACTTCGCAATGAGGCGAGCGAACCGCCTCAGTTCTTCAGAACGATCCGCCCGACGACTTTCCCGGCCCGCAACTCATCAATCCATTTCTGAACATCCGCCATCGGCTCTTCCTTCATCGGCGTCGGCTTGATCTTGCCGGCGCGGGCGAGCGCCATCATCCGCGGCCGCAGGCTAGGCGATCTCGCCGTGGCGCGTTATTCTTGTTCCACCCCACGTTGTCTCGGCTGCAACAAACTGGTGACCCATGGACAGCGATCCCTCACAGATTCCGGTTGAGCCAATTCCATTCGAACACGGCCTGATCCACTTTGCGGAGAGCCTCAGAGGACGAGCCAAGATCGTCGCTATCGGCTCGTCGTCGACGGTAGGCCACGGCAATATCAAGCCTTATCCGGAGCGGCTGCTGTCGTTTCTTCAGGCCCAATATCCGAATGCCAAGATCACCATGGTCAACCAGGGAATCGGCGGCCAGGAAGCGCCGATCGAGTTTCAGCGGTTCGATACCGACGTCATCGCCGAGAAGCCCGATCTGGTGATCTGGCAGGTCGGAACGAATGCGATCTGGCAAAGGCCGGACCTGAAGCCTCCACCTCCTTCCTTCGACGAGACCACCAGCGCCATCCACGATGGCCTCATCAAACTGCGCAACCAGACGCAGGCCGACGTCATCCTGATGGACCTCCAATATGTGCCGGCCGTGCTGACCCCGGCAAAGAAGGACAAGGCGATCGCGATGGTCGAGGCGATCAGCGAACTGGCGCGGGACGCCGGCGTCAATGTGTTCCGCCGCTTCGCATTCATGAAGGGCTTGAAAGAAGTCGAACAGGTCTCGTTCGACCGGATGGTTGACCCGACGGATGAGCACAGGCTGCACGACGGCGACTGGACCACGCATCGTGTCGCGTGGGCGATGAGGCTCGCGATCGTCGGCGGCGTCGAGAAGGCACGGTTATCGGTAGCCGTGCCTACGCGACCATCACCGGCAAGTTAAGCGCACTGTCACCGCAATTCGCAATATCGCGCGCTCATCGTGCACGATGGGACGAGTTCATCCGCGGCCGACAAGATCGACCGGAGTACGGTAGAACTCGTTACTGTCTTCGTCGGTAACGCGCACGGCACATCCTGTCGAACACAGCTCGGGACGAACGATGCAAAGCTCGCTCGCGAGGCTATCGGCTTTATCGATCGCGTAATCTGTGTTTTCGAGGATCATGCCGCCCTGGTTTTTGAAGTCCGTGCCGACGACGAGATCAAAATTGAAGTATGGCATTCGAGCCCCCTGCCAAATTCCAACTGCATGGAATCTAACCTGAGTCTGGTTGGTTCCTTCATTACAACTCTGCTTGCGACATCTGATTGCGGTCGCCTGTTGCGTTTCGGTATCGCGACCACACCATCGAGTGCACATTGACGATGCACCTGCGCCATCGCTGTGGTTGCAGAAGCCTGTCTGCGAAAATCGTTCTCGATTCGAAAAACGCACAGCGCCTTAAAGCGATGGTCAGCGTTCCGTGGAATTACGGTGACGCCTCACGTTCCATCTCACGCAGAGGTGTTGGAACTGCAGGGAACAGGGGGAACAAGCTGCTTTCGACAGCGCTTGTCCGTCGTCCGCTTGCTCGGGCGAATCTTCATACAAGCGATGGAGTAATCCTGATGAGACGATTGTCGCTGGCCCTGGGCCTCTTGGCTGCGTGCGCCGCCACTGGCGCCTCGGCCGAAACGGTCAACCTGACCGGCACCTACCGGTGCATCCAAATGTGCCGGAGCGGCATGCTCGGCGCGCCCACCTTCGTCACGCAGAACGGCGACTCCGTGAACCTCACGACGGAAACGGGTGAGTCCTACCGGGCCTGGCCCGACTGGAGCGCGCCCTACAGCCGAATCTGGATCGATGCGCGCGACGAGGGCGCTGTCTATTCGCCCGATGGCATGCGCATTCAGTTCGATGATGGCCGCGTCTGGCAGCGCGACATCGGCCCGCCGCCGCGCGTGGCGTTCCGCCGCGCGCCCGTGGTCTACAGCAGGTAGTTTCAAGGTGGGCACGGCGCTTCGCGCCGTGCCCACCTCTCAGGCCATTTCGACGAAAGCAACTCGACGGGAAGCTATCGGAATCAAAAGGACGGAGCGGACCGAACGCAGCGTCATTGCAATGACGCGAGCGCACCGCCTCACGTACCACCGACAATTCTCATCTCAGTTGGTGTGAGCAACGCTCTATCGCTTCTCCCAAACCGACCCGGCGCCGAACGCGGCCCGGTAGATCGTCCAATACACGGCGCCGACCAGGACGGAGCCGCCCACGATATTGCCAAGGGTGACCGGAACGAGGTTGTGGACGATTCCGGATAACGTGATCGCGGAGGCGTCGAAACCGTTGGGAATCTTGCCCGTGATGGTCAACAGCCAGGCCAGCGGCAGGAAATACATGTTGGCGACGCAGTGCTCGAAGCCGGCGGCGATGAAAGCCGAGACCGGCAATATCAGCGCGACGATCTTGTCGGTGACCGACCGCCCGGCATAGGCAAGCCAAACCGCCAGGCAGACAAGCACGTTGCACAGGATGCCTTTGACAAAGAGCGTCAAGACATCAGGCTGAATCTTTGCGACGGCGGTGTTCAATATCGACAAGCCGATCCGGCCGCCGTTCATGTCGAGGTGATGGGAAAGAAAAACCAGGACGGCAAGGCCGAGCGCACCCACCAAATTGCCGAGGTAGACGATGAGCCAATTGAGCAGCATCTCTCTGGTCGTGACTTTCCGGCTTGCCCACGCCATCACGATCAGGTTGTTGCCCGTAAACAGCTCGGCGCCTCCGACGAGCACCAGCGCGAGGCCGAGCGAAAACACCAGGCCGCCGAGCACGCGGACCGTAGCGAAGCTCAGCTCCGGGTCGCTGGCGACGATGGTGTAGTAGAGCGCCCCAAGCCCGATGCTGCCGCCCGCCACGACCGCAAGCATGAACGACGCGAGATACGGCAATCTCGCCTTCTTGACCCCGACTTTCTCAACGGCTTCCTTGATCTCGGCGGGACTGTAGGCATTCGAATTGAACACGGGCGGTTGCGGCGCGGGTGCTCGGTCGTCCATCCTGCATCTCCTCCGTAACCTGCCTCGGCTATCCACGTCGGCTGCCGCACGACAGCGGAAAGCCGCAGCCGCCGGCTAACCGGCGCTTCCGACGGCCAGGAGACCGACGATCTGCGCGGCAATGACCTTCACCAGCGTCATCGAAGGAAAGATCATGGCATACCCGATGTCGGGTCGCTCTGTCGGAGCCATCTTCGCGGAGTAGACGAGAATGGCCGGATTTCCCGTTGCGCCGGACGCGACGCCGACGAGGTCGTCGTATGGAATCTTCATCAGATAGTGGCCGACGAGCAGGACGATCGCCACGGTCGTCAATAGAACTGCGACGCCGATGAACAGCATCGTGAACCCGGATTCTGCGACGGTACGGACGAAAGGCTGCCTGGCATTGACGCCGACGGTGGCGAGGAACATGGCGAGACCGAAATTTCGCAGCACGATGTTGGCCGGCAACGGCATGGTCCAAAGCATCGGACCGGTACGACGCAGCTTGCCGAGGATGAGCGCGACGATCAGCGGGTCGCCGCCGATGCCGAGCGTCACGATGCCCACACCGGGAATCGGGATTGGAATGAGACCGAGAAGGACGCCCATAACCATGCCGAGCCCAAGCGAGACGTAGCTGAATTCCGCGGTGGCCTTGACCGTGTCGCCGAAGTGACGCCGGATCTCCTCTTTCCGCTCCGGAGGCGCCAGCACGCCGACCCGATCGCCGAATTCCAGCATCAGGTCGGGGGCAGGGACGAGGTCGGCGTCATAGCGACGAACGTGCAGCAGATGGGTCGGATAGCCGGCGGGCATCGGAAGGCGGGCAAGCGGGATGCCCACCGCGCTGGCCTTGCCGACGAAGACCCTGATATAGTCGAGGTCCGCGCGGTCGCTGGCCAACCGGCCCGGTGAGAGCATTCCGAGCTTGGCCGCGGCGGTTGCAATCGCCTCGTTGTCTTCGGCGACGACCAGGACGGCGTCTCCGTTCTCCAGAATCGTATCGTCGGTCGCGACAATATTGTGCCCGCCCTTGCGAACCATCGTTACCTGCAAGCCGCGCGGCGCTTTCGCCATCAAGTCGCCCAGACGCCGACCGGCGAAGCGTTCGCCAACCGAAATCTCTCCCATGTGGAAGCGCTGGGTCTTTGCGGGAAATTTTGGCTTTACGATCCGGGTCATGAAATAGATGCACAGGATGGGGCCGATGACCCCGAACGGGTAGGCGATGGAATAGCCGATCGAGGGATCCTTGTTCTTCATCACGTCGAGGGCGGCCTGGAGGGTCGCGGTACTCGTCATCGATCCGGCGTAGAGGCCCAGCGTATGCCCGATCTTGATGCCGAAGATGTGCCCCAAGAGCAGTGCGACAGCCAAGCCCGCCAGACAGCCGACGAGCGCGAGGAGGTTGTACTTCTGCCCTGCGCCGACCATTCCCTCGAAAAATTGGCGACCATAAAGGATGCCGATTCCGTAAAGGAACATGATCAGGCCCGTCAGGCCGATCGGCCCGATGATCTGAGCTTTCGGTGCGAATGCGCCGAGGGCGAGACCGACAAAAAGAACTGCGCCGACGCCAAGCGAGAAGCCGAAGATGTTGATCTGACCAACCAGGTAACCCACGCCTATCGCCAGGAAGGCCGTCAGGATGGGTTGGCTTCCGATGAGGTCGCGAGCAAGGTCCAGCATGGTTGATCTCCCCCAATGTCCGCCGATCAGCGCGCCTGACAGCCCGCGGCTCGGAACTGCTCAATAACCCTGTTCACCAACTCCCGGCTCGCGGGCTGCGTATCGAAGTGCTTGTAGTCAAGGCCCATCGCCTTCCACTTGAATTCTCCCATCTGGTGGAACGGCTGCACCTCCACCCACTCCACGTTCTTCATGGGCGCGACAAACCGGGCAATGCCGTCGACATTCGCCGGATCGTCGGTCGCGCCGGGAACAAGCGTGAACCGGACCCAGACCGGCTTTGATATCGAAGCAAGGCGCTCCGCAAACCGCAGCGTGGGCGCGAGGTCCCGGCCGGTCACCCGGCGATAGGTAGCGGGATCCGAACTCTTAATATCCAGCAGGACGTGGTCGATCACCGACAAATAGGAATCGTCGGCACGATCTCCGAGAAATCCGGAAGTCTCGATTGCCGTGTGCAGGCCCATGTCCTTGGCGCCGGCGAATATCCTTCGGGTGAATGCGAGCTGCACCATGGGCTCACCGCCCGATATCGTCAGGCCTCCACCCAGGGTGCGGATTGTCGGTGCGAACGCACCGAGGCGGCGCAGCACATGATCGACCGACACGTAGGTGCCGTCCTTGAGATGCCAGGTGTCCGGGTTATGGCAATACGTACAGCGCAGCAGGCATCCAGAGGTGAAGATGACGATTCGAAGGCCCGGCCCGTCATAGCGCGACGAGGTTTCATAGGAATGGCAATATCCGAATGAGCCCGCCTCGTCCTTGAAGTTGTCTTCGTCAGGGGCGTCGGGCGAAATCCCCACCCGGATGTCATAACGGCTTCCGGGTTCAAGCGGCTGCACCGTGGACATGGCAGCACCTCATCAGATTTGGCCGTGGAACGTGCGGCTGATCACGTCTCTTTGCTGCTCCGGCGTCAGGCGAACGAAGTTTACGGCATAGCCAGACACGCGGATCGTGAGTTGAGGATACTTGTCCGGATTTTTCATCGCGTCCTCGAGCGTCTCCTTCTCGATGACGTTCAGGTTCATATGAAAGCCGCCTCGCTCGAAGTAGGCGTCAAAAGCCTTGACCGCCTCGTCGACAATCTGGGCTTCGGACAGATGCGCCTTCTGCGGAGCGATGGAGACGGTGTAGCTGATGCCGTCTTGCGCGTCCTTGTAGGGAAGCTTTGCGACCGATAGGCAGGATGCGAGCCAGCCATGACTATCCCGGCCGTGCATCGGGTTTGCTCCCGGCCCGAACGGCTCGCCTTTCCGGCGTCCGTCCGGGGTATTTCCGGTGGCCTTGCCGTACACGACGTTGGAAGTGATGGTGAGGACGCTCTGCGTGTGTGTCGCGTTTCGATAGGTCGGGTGCTTGCGTATCTTCTCCATGAAGCTGGTGACGATGCTCGATGCGATCTGGTCGACGCGATCGTCGTTGTTGCCGAACTGGGGCGTGGATTTGTTACCTTCGTTTTGAAAGTCGACGATCAATCCTGTCGGGTCGCGCGTGACACGCATTTTCCCGTACTTGATCGCGCTCAGACTGTCGGCGACCACCGAAAGCCCGGCGATCCCGAATGCCATCGTTCGCAAGATGTCGCGATCGTGAAGCGCCATTTCCAGGCGTTCGTAGAAGTACTTGTCGTGCATGTAGTGGATACAGTTCATGGCATGCACGTAGGTCTTAGCCAGCCATTCCATGGTGGCATCGAACTTGTCCATGACATCGTCGTAGTCGAGGAAATCGCCGGACGCCGGCAATGTCGGCGGAGCAACCTGATCGCCCGTTACCTCGTCACGGCCGCCATTGATCGCATAGAGCAGTGCCTTTGCGAGGTTGACGCGGGCGCCGAAGAACTGCATCTGCTTGCCGAGACGCATCGCCGAGACGCAGCAGGCGATACCGTAGTCATCACCCCAGAACGGCCGCATCAGGTCGTCGTTTTCGTATTGCAGCGAGGATGTGTCGCGGCTGACCTTGACGCAATAGCGCTTGAAGGTGTTCGGCATATGGTTCGACCAGAGAACCGTGATGTTCGGTTCGGGGGCGGGGCCGAGATTGGAAAGCGTGTGGAGCATCCGATAGCTGCTCTTGGTCACCAGAGCGCGACCATCGAGATCCATTCCGCCGACGCATTCGGTGGCCCAGTAGGGATCGCCGCTGAACAGCGCATCAGTCGGGCGTACGGAGGAAGCGAACGATGCGCAGCTTCTGCACCAGTTGGTCCCAAAGCTCTTGCGCCCGCGCCTCGTCCAGGATCCCGGCCTTGAGGTCGCGCTCGATGTAAATGTCCAGGAAGGTGGAGATGCGCCCGATCGACATCGCGGCGCCGTTGGCTTCCTTGATGGCGCCGAGATAGGCGAAGTACGTCCACTGGAACGCTTCCTGGGCATTCGAAGCGGGTTTCGATATGTCGAGACCGTAGAGTTTTGCCATCGAGGAGAGGTCCTTGAGAGCGCGCATCTGCTCCGACAATTCCTCGCGCAGCCGGATGATCTCGTCGGTCGGCCACATATCGTCGATCTGCGCCCGTTCTTCACGCTTGGATTCAAGCAGCCGATCGACCCCATAAAGAGCTACCCGGCGGTAGTCGCCAATGATACGACCGCGCCCGTAAGCATCCGGTAGGCCGGTGATGATCCCCGACTTTCGGCAACTCATGATCTCGGGCGTATACGCGTCGAACACGCCGTCATTGTGTGATTTTCTGTATTTCGTGAAAGCTTCGTGCACGAGCGGATCGGGTTCGAATCCCGCGGCCTTGATGCCTGACTCGACCATCCGCAGTCCCCCGTAGGGGAAAATTGCCCGCTTGAACGGCTGGTCCGTCTGAAGGCCTACAATGACTTCGTTTTCGCGATCGATATAGCCGGCCTTGTGGGCGAGCAACGTCGACGGGGTTTGAACATCAACCGCGAGCACTCCCTTCTTTCGCTCGTCGGCGAAGTACGGCTGTAGTTTTGCCCAAACGGCCTTTGTGCGCTGCGATGGTCCCGCAAGAAAGTCCTCGTTCCCAGGGTAAGGCTTGACGTTCCGGACGATGAAATCCCGAACGCTGATGGAAGTGGTCCAATCGCCGGGTCGAAAACCCTTCCAACAATCGCCCGAATCTGCGTCTTGCCTAAGCGCTGCGCTTCCCTTCATGGTCCGTCTCCGAGCGGTGGTATCAGGATTTGTCCCGCCCCACCTCCACGATCCGGAGCTGCGGCGAGTGAGCACCCGCTACCGTCGCGACGCCAGCTTCACGACCTTTGATGTATGTCAATGGAGCCCGAATAAACCGGGTCACCACGCATCGTTCGATCCTAACGGGCGATCCGCGCGGCGTGGCTTGCCTCTCTCACTTTGCGTCCAAAGGCGACGTATCAAATGTCGGATAGGCGCCAAGCCAAGCGAGCTTTCCTGCCGTCACGGCGGCCGGGAATGCTCATGCGCTTGTAGACCCATTGCAGCATCGGCAGGCCGAAATTGCCGCCCATCAGGCTGGAGACCACGATTTTGCCGCCGCGTCCCATCGTCACAACGGCGAACGCCATCGATTTCTCGTTGCCAGCAAAATCAACAACGCCGTCGAAGCCGCCCTCGGTCTCCTTGAGGATGCGCCTGATGATTTCTGGTTCGGCCGGGCCGTAGGCGACGGCCGCGCCGTTCTATAGCGCGGTTTCGCGTGCGGCAAGGCTGCCGCGGATTACTACTTTTCCGCCACGATTCGAGGCCGGCCATCTTCATCTCAGATCGCTGCATCTTGAAGATTTCGCCTGCGAGAACCCGGGACCCATTTGTCGGGTTGACTGTTGTCTGCACACATCTATCTGAAGTCGGGCAGCCGGGCGGGCCTCGTCTTCAGCACTTAGGCAGGAAAATCAGGCCACAGATGCTGCGATGGAACGGACGGAGTTTCGTTTCTTTGCGTTTTACAGGGAAAGGATACCAACACTTGTCGTCTTCGATATTCTCGCATCTCCCTTTCGGTAGCGCCGAAATCAGCCTGCGAAAGAAATTTCGGCTGTTTTTTACGGTTGGGGTCATCGTCCTGCTGCTCGGCGGCATCAAGGCAATCGTTCACTATGTCGAATTCGAATTTCTCGATCTCAACGGGCTGGTGACAAGTGGCATCGGTGGCGCCATCTTCATCATCGGCTTCCTGCTGTCGAGCATTCTCAAGGACTATAAGGAGGCCGAACAAATTCCGACGGCACTGCGCACCGCGATCGAGGCGATCGACGGAGATCTGGAATGCTTCGCGCGGGACAATGAGCGTTTCAATCTTGGGGAAGCGCGACTGATCCTGCTGGGTGTCATTGCAAAGCTGCGCGAAGGTCTCGGCCGTGCCTACGACCACAAGAACATTTCCCCCGTGCTTGACGAACTGGCCAAGCTGACGCCGATCCTCGGCAGCCTGGAGGGCATGGGCATGGCTGCGAATTTCGTCGTGCGCCTCCGCAACAGCCAGGACGGGATCCGAAGGGCGCTGCTTCGCATCTACACCATACAGCGCGTCGAGTTCGTGCCGTCGGTGCATGTCCTGGTGCAGACGCTGGTGGTTTCGATCATCCTGCTGTTGCTTCTGCTGAAGACGGAGGGGGACCCGGCGGCGGCCCTGCTGTTCGGGTTCATTACCTACATGTTCGTCTACGTCCTGTATCTGATTCGGCTCCTCGAACAGCCATTCGCCAAGGGACACGGCTCCGTCGACGACGTCAGCTTTTTCCTGCTTGACGAACTCGAAGGGCAATTGCGCCGCTCGCTGGACCCCGCCAGCGGACGGCCACGACCTCAGGGCGATAGAGAGGGTATGGGTAATGCACTTAGTTTTCAGTCATGAGTACACGCCTTGGCGGATACCTCTCGCGACAAACGCGGAACGCGTCTGCGTGGATCATGCTCAAGCCAAAGGGATGGCGCAGAACGAATGCGCCGTCATCGCAATGAGGCGAGCGAACCGCCTCAGTTCTTCAGAACGATGCGTCCAATGACTTTCCCGGCGCGCAACTCGTCGATCCATTTCTGGACGTCGGCCATCGGCTCTTCCTTCATCGGCGTCGGCTTGATCTTGCCGGCGCGGGCGAGCGCCATCAGCTCTTTCGCCTCGGCGAGGGTGCCGACCATGAAGCCCTCGATGGTCATGCGCTTGTAGACCCATTGCACCATCGGCAGGCTGAAATTGCCGCCCATCAGGCCGGAGACCACGACCTTGCCGCCGCGTGCAACGGTGGCAACAGCGAACGCCATCGATTTCTCATTGCCGGCAAAATCGACGACGCCGTCGAATCCGCCTTCGGTTTCTTTCAGGATGCGCCTGATGATTTCGGGCTCGGACGGATCGTAGGCGGCCGCTGCGCCGTTCTTCAGCGCGGTCTCGCGGGCGGCGGGGCTGAGATCGGCGACCGTGATGTTCTGCTTGAACATCGCCTGCGCGAACGAAAGCCCCATCATGCCGACGCCGCCGAGCCCGATCAGCAGCAGGTTGCGCTGCCGCGGACGGTCGACCAGCCGCTTCAGCGCGCCATAGGCTGTTACCCCCGAGCACATCAGCGTCGCCGCCTGGTTGACCGGCAGCGGATCGTAATCCAGCAGATACTTGGCGTCGGGCACCAGCACGTGGGTGGCAAAGCCGCCGTCGATCGATACGCCGAGGAAGCGCTGCTTGACGCAGAGGTTCTCGTCGCCATTGGCGCAGTCGCGGCACTGGCCGCAGCCGATCCAGGGGAATACCGCCTGCTTCTTTCCGATCAGCTCCTTCGGGGCATCGGGACCGACTTCATCGACGACGCCGGCGATCTCGTGGCCGAGCGTGAACGGCAGCGTCATGCCGCGCGTGGTGTCGAGCCGCTTGCCGCCACCCAGATCAGCATAGCCGTCCTGGATGTGCAGGTCGGAATGGCAGAGACCACAGCGCTCGATGCGGACGAGGACTTCGCGGCCCTGCGGCTTCGGCGTGTCGACAATGGTTTCGCACAACGGCGCATCGAACTTGACCAGCGACTGGCGACGCATCAGCGCCATGGCAATATCTCCCTTGAGCCCAAGTTTCTTCAGGACGTTTGAGTTTTTGTGTTTCGTATATCGGTCAATTCGCGGGCCATGGCAACAAAGCCGGAAACCGGGATTGTCTCAGCTCTCCGGGTGGCGTCGACGCCGGCGGCCGCGGCCAGCCTGGCCGGATCGACCGACAGCGATTTGAGGCTCTGCCGCAGCATTTTCCGGCGCTGGCCGAAGGCCGCGGCTGCCACCTGTTCGAGGGCGCGGCGATCGCACGTTTCAGGGGCGTTGCGCGGCACCAGCCGCACCACCGAGGAGGTGACCTTGGGCTGCGGCACGAAGGCGGCCGGCGAAATGTCGAACAGGATTTTCGTTTCAGTGCGCCAGTTGGCGAGCACCGCGAGCCGGCCATAGGCCTCGTCATTCTCTCTTGCGACGATGCGCTCGGCGACCTCGCGCTGAAACATCAGCACCATCATGTCGTACCAGGGCGGCCATGGCTCGATCGAAAGCCAGTCCACCAGAAGCGCGGTCGCGATGTTGTAGGGCAGGTTGGCAACGATCTTTGCCGGCTCGTCGCCGAGCATTGGGCGCGGATCGAAGCGCTGCGCGTCGGCGTGCACGATCTCGAGCTGCCCGGGATATCGCTTGGCGATATAGTCGAGCGGGGCCAGCGCGCGCTCGTCGCGTTCGACGGCGATGACGCGCTTGGCGCCCAGCGCCAGCAGCGCGCGCGTCAGGCCGCCGGGGCCGGGGCCGACCTCGATGATCGTGGCGCCTTCGAGGGGACCTGCGGCGCGCGCGATCCGCGCGGTGAGGTTGAGGTCGAGCAGGAAGTTCTGGCCGAGGGATTTTCGTGCAGAAAGCGAGTGTTCGCGAATGACGTCGCGCAGGGGCGGCAGATCGTCGATCGCGCTCATGAAGGTTTGGTCGTCGCCATCCGCGCGGCGAGCCGCAAGGCTGCTGCGAGACTCGACGGGTTGGCCTTGCCGGTGCCGGCAATGTCGAAGGCCGTGCCGTGATCCGGCGAGGTGCGGATGAACGGCAAACCCAGCGTGACGTTGACGGCGTCCTCGAACGCGATCGTCTTGATCGGGATCAGCGCCTGGTCGTGATACATGCAGATGGCGCAGTCGTAGGTCTTGCGGGCCGCGGCGTGGAACATGGTGTCCGCCGGCAAGGGGCCCCTGGCGTCGATGCCCTCAGTGCGTAGCGCTTCGACGGCAGGTGCCACGATGTCGATGTCTTCGCTGCCGAGCGAGCCGTCTTCGCCGGCATGCGGATTGAGGCCCGATATCGCAAGCCGCGGTCGGGCCAGGGCGAAATGCGCCTTCAGATCCGCGACCGCGATCCGGGCCGTCGTCACGATCAGCTCGATCGATAGCTGGGTCAGCGCCTCGCGCAGCGAAAGGTGGATGGTGACGGGAACGACGGCGAGCGCCGGCGACCACAGCATCATCACCGGCTGCGGCGCGCGGCCGCTTTTCGCGGCAAGCTCGGCGAGAAATTCGGTGTGGCCGGGATGGCGGAATCCGGCGCGGTACAGCACGCTCTTGGCGATCGGGTTGGTGACGACGGCGCCGGCCCTTCCAGCCCTGACATGGTCGACAGCGTGGCGAATGGAGGCCAGCGCAGCGTTCGCGCTGGTCTGATCGGGCTGTCCGGGCCGTGCGGTGGCGATTTCTCCCGTCGCCACCACGGGCAAGGCTTTCGCAAATGCCGCGCTCGCTTCCTCAGGCACGGCATCGGCGAGTTCGACCTGCAATCCCAGGATTTTCGCCCGGTCGGCGAAGAACGCGCGATCTCCGAGCAGATAGAACGGCGGAAGATCCAGCTCACCGCGGCGCAGCCAGGCTGCGAGGGCGATGTCGGGGCCGATGCCCGCGGGCTCGCCGGATGTCAGCGCGAGAGCATTGGTTTTCGGAGCCTCGGTCTTCGGAGATTTGGCCATCAGAGCTTGGCCATCAACGACATTCGATCATCGCGGCTTTGCGCAGGTCGTTCAGATAGGCCTTCGACTTCGTCTCGTACTTCTGGGCGTACATCTTTTCCCGGATTTCCCGCTTCTTCGGCGTGTCGACCTTGGTCGGCTTCCTGTCGCACAACGCCACCATCTCGACGCCCTGTTTGGTGATCTCGGGCGGCGTCAAACGGCCGATTGGCGTCTTGTCCAGGAGCTCACGAAGCGGGCCGGGAATGTCGGCCGAGGTCTTGGTGATCGTCTCGCGGATCGCAGCGTTCTGCATCGACTTGAAGTAGGAGTTGGCCTGCTCGCAGGTCTGGACGCGCTCGCGCAAGGATTCCGCTTCCTTGCGCCGTTGGTCGACCGCGGCTTGTGCCGAGCCGCGCGGCACGATCAGGACGATCGGTTGCAGCTTGTATTCGAACGCCTCGGTCTGGGTCGCTTCGCCGCTTTGCTCGGCGGCGGCCGCAACGTCTTTCTCGCCGACTTGCAGGCTCTCCTTGAAGCGGCCGCGCACCAGACTGCCCCAGACCATCTCGGCCTTGAGGCGGGCCTTCAGCGTTTCCGGCCGGACACCCTGGCTCTCCAGGGTCTTGGTGAGCTGCTCGGGCGACAGTCGCATCCGCTGACTCATTCCCGAATAGGCCTGATCGACATCGCTGGCGGAAGGATCGACGCCAAATCGCTTGGCTTCCTTTATCTTCACCTTATCGTTGGTCAGCTCGTCGAGCACTTCCTGTCGAGGCTGCTGTTTGCGCGTGGTCAGGAAGTTGAGCTTGGTGCGCTGCTCGATATCGAGACTGGTGATGGGTTCGCCGTTGACCATGCAGGCAATGGACTGCGCCGGCAGCGGTGAAACGCCGCCGGCCAGCACGGCCAGCGCGATGGCGCAGCCGGCGGCAAGGGACCAAACATTGGACCAACGTCGGCGAGGAAGGAGCTTGATGGTGGTCATGGTCATGTCAGCCGTATCAACCAATTCGCATCGCGTTGCGCTGGGTACTTTCCGGCAAGGTCGGGGGCCTCACGCTACTGAACGCCGCTGGGGCCGGCCGACGAGGACGAATTCGCGATGGTCCGCAGGCCGATCTGCAACATGAACGCGTGGCTGAGCACCGGCGGCGTCGTCCCGGCTGAGTAGCTGTAGGACGTGACGTAATTGGCCGCCAGCACGAAGCAGTCATCCACATAGCCGGCGCCAACGATGTACTGGTTCAGCTTGTTGGCTTCAAGATCCCACCGCGCCGAGCCCGACACGACCCAGTTCGACGCCACCTTGATCGAGGCGCTGCCGAGCAGGCCTTCGCGCCGGGTCAGATAGCCGAGTTCCGGCTGCGCGGCATAATTGCCGTAAATCATGCTCACCGACCAGCGGTCGAACGCGGCGCGTCCTTCGGCCTCGAAGCGGTTGATATTCTGCGTCGCTTCGTCCATGCGCGAGCGCACGCTGAACGTATAGGTCCGGTTCGGCGAGTAGTTGATGCGGGCGACGTAGTCGGAACGGGGGGTCTGCAGGCCGGAATCGAGCCCGGTATTGGTCACGTCGTGCACGGCGTACGAATTCAGTCCGAACAACTGGTAGGATTGTCCGAACAGCACGTTGACGCTGCCGCCGCGATCGAACTGCGTGGTCGCCTGCACGCCGACATTGGCGCGTCCGCCGCCCTCGACGCGGTCGTAGCCCGAGAACTTATCGACCGCAAACAGGTTGCTGGCGTCGAACACCATGCTCTGGGCGTCTTCGTTGGGCAGCTTGCCGGCGTAGGTTTCGTTGGGACGGGCGATGACCTGCGCGATCGGCTCGATCGTGGTGGTGCCCCAGGGCTGAACATTGATGAAGGGGTAGCGATATTCGAGGCCGACCGCCGGCATCAGGCGAACTGCCTGGGTGTCGCCCACGGGCAGGAAGTTCGAAACGCCGGGCTGGTTCGAGATCGAGGCGTCGATGGCGTCGGCGCGCATAATCGCAAACGGCGTCCAGATCTGGCCCATGGGGTCAGTGAACGACTTCCGCCACTGCGCTTCAGCCGTCAGCCGCGTATAGGTGCCGGGGATGCCGCGCAACAGGCACTGCGAGGGAATCCGCGCCAGCGGATCGGCCGTCGCGTTCAGGCACAGTCCATTGGTGTTTGCCAGCGTCGTGATCGGGTCGAAGGCCGCGGTCGTGCGCGACAGGCTGGTGAAATTCGTCTTGTAGCTGACCTCGCCGCCGAGGACCGGGTGGTTGATGACGTTGTTGTAGTCGATCACCGGGTGAATCACCGGCACCTTGTCCTGGCTGCCGGAGAAGGACAGGTAATAGATCGTGCGCGCGTCGAAGTAGCTGCGGCTGCCGACGCCGGTCAGATAAAGCTGCGAGATCGCTTCCGTTGGCAGGCTCAGGAACGAGCCCAGCGGGTCCTTGTACTGGGCCAGCCGGTAGTCCGAGAAGAAGTAGTAGTCCGACAGCAGAACGCCGTCCCAGCCCCAAACCCATTTGTCGTTGATCGCGAACTGGCCCTTGGTGTCGACGCCGCCGCGGAACTGGCGGTCGCCGGGCTGACCGGCGTAGGCGCCCTGGTCGAGCTGATCGATGCCGTAGGCGCGGATCTGGTAGGAGCCGTTGATGAGGCGCTGGCGGAATTCGCCCTGCAGCAGCACGCCCTGCCGGGTGGTGAAGCGCGGGTTGAAGGTCGCGTCATAGTCCGGCGCGATCGCCCAGTAAAACGGGGTTTCCACGCCGTAGCCGTAGCCGGTGACCGTCGTGTAGGACGGCATCAGGAAGCCGGTCTTGCGCTTGACGGTCGGATCGGGCGTCGAAAAATACGGCAGATACGCCATCGGCACGCCGAAGAACTCGAGCTGCGCGTTTTCGAAGTACAGCATCTTGTCGGTCTGGTCGTGGATGATGCGCGCACCCTTGACCTGCCACAGTGGTGGCTTCTTCGGATTGTCCTTGCAGGGCGCGCAGGCGGTATACACGCCGTTCTCGAACACGGTGTAATTGCCGGCGGAGCGGTCGGCGCGCGTCGCCGCCATCCGCGTGTCATCAGCGGTATCGACGCGGAGCGAATCGACGAAACCGTCACGGTAGTCGTCGCTCAGGTCCATGATGTTGGCGTAGGTGACTTTGCCTTCCGCGTCGGTCAGGCGGATGTTGCCTTCCGCATGCAGCCGCTTGGTCTTCTGGTCATAGATGACCTTGTCGGCCTCCACGCTGGTGCCGTTGTAGAACATCTGCACGTTGCCGACCGCCGACACGCGCTGGTTGTTGTAATCGTAGTCCACCTCGACCGCTTGCACGAGCATCCTGCCGTCGTTGTTGGCAGGCCGTGGCGGCGGCTTGGGCGGCCGCGGATTGTAGGTGAAGCTTTGCGCCGAGGCCGGCACCGTCAGGGCAAGCTCGATCGCGCCCGCGAAAACGAATCCGGCGAGCAGGGCAAACATTGGTACGCCAACGGCAGCCAAGCGGGCTCGATAGCGGCGCACGGTAGTGCGCCGCCTGAACGCAGGCGACCTCAACTGGCGGGCGGCGACAACGGCCACTACCCGTCCTCCTGGTACAGCAAGGCTAAGAAGCCGGTGAGGCCACCCACACAGACGGGCAACCACGCCGCAGCGATGGGATGCATCAACTCAGCCTTGCTCAAATCCTCAGTAACTTTCGATAGAACGTAGAGCAGAAAGCCTGCGCCCACGCCACTCAAAACCATCTTTTGCACGCCGCCCATCCGGAAGAAGCGAAGGCTGACGGAAGCCGCCAACATCACCATTGCAGCCAGCAAAAATGGCTGTGCGATGAGCTTATGGTACTGCAGACGGTAGCCGGCGGTCGCAAATCCCGAGCTTTCGGAAGAGCGGATATAGCCGGGAAGTTGCCAAAAAGACACGGTTTCGGGGGTGGAGAAACTGTTGCGAACCTGGGCCGGGGTGAGGGTGGTTGAGAGGTAATAGTTCTCCTGATCAACCGGAGGTTTATCCAGGGAGTATCTGCGTACCGATTTGAAGGCCCAGCGGCCTTCCTCGAGGGCAGCTTCGCGGGCTTCGATTCGCTCCTTGAACTGGAGATCGGTATCGAACCGGAACACGGTCAGTCCCGTCAGCCGGACACCCTGCTGCTCGCTGCGCGCCGCATTGATGATCGACTGGCCGTCGCTGTTGATCTGGTTGAGCCAGAAACCGGACGCATCCTGGATGCCGCCGCCGGGCGCCGAGCCGAACAATTCGGCCTCCATCCGCTTGGAGAGTTCGCGCAGGTTCGCCGACATCGGGTTGTAGGCAACGGTCGCCACGATGCCGAGGATGATCGAACTTGCCAACGCAGGCGAGATGAACTGCCAGGCGGATACGCCGGCCGCACGTGCGACCACCAGTTCGAGCCGCCGCGACAGCGCGAGATAGCAGGTCATCGCGCCGATCAGGACGCAGAACGGCATCAGCTTTTCAAGCAGTTGCGGCACCCGGTAAAGCGACGTCTGAGCCACCGTGATCGCGGATGCCGATACCAGCCCGGAGGTCTTGCGGACCATTTCGATGTAGTCGACCAGCACCAGCAGCACGAAAATGCTCGCAAACACGCCCACCGCCGCGACCAGGAAGCGGCCGGCAAAGTATCGCCCGAGCGTGTTGGTCATCATGCTCATGCTGTGGCCGGCCGTCCAAAGAGCCGCGCAAGCCGCGCATTCGATCGGTTGATGGCCTCCATCAGCGCAGCCGGCGGCTCCACCACGACGCCGCCGATGATCATCCACAGCCCGCCGCCGATCGCTGTGAACAGCATCAGGTACTGGACGAGGGCCATACCCGGCGTCTTCACCGTCATCACCGAGCAGGCGAATCCCGCCATGCGCAGGCCGAACACCGCCAGGATGGATCCGCCGATCGAAAAATTGCGGCTCTGGCGCGTGGTGCGCGGCGTGCCGAGGAAGGCAAAGGTCAGGACGGCGAACGCGAAGGGATAGACCGGCGCCAGGAAGCGGTCATGCAGCTCGGCGCGAAACTGCCCGGACAATTGCTTGAAAACCGGATCGTCCTCGGAGGGCGAAACCAGCTCCCAGAGATAGCGTTCGCGAATTCCCAGCGCGACGTCGCGGCCGCGATTGGAGAATTTCGACATGTCGAAGGCATAGCGGGCGAAAGCCACCAGCGCCGGATCGCGCTTGCCGGCCTCGAAACGTTCGAGATTGCCGTCCTCCAGCACCAGATAGGAGCCGTTCTCGTTCTTCAGCACCGTGCCATGGTCGGCAATGATGGTGACGCGCTCCTTGGGATCGCGGCGGTCGTCGACGAAGATGCCGGCGAGCACGCCGCCCGGCTGCCGCTCCCGGATGCGAATCGTCAGGTTCTGGTCGAGCTGGGCGAAACGTCCGGGTTGCAGGATGTTGGTCAGCACATCGGCGGTGATTTCGGCGTCCCATTGCTTGATCCGGCGCAGGCCGTCGGGAGCGAGATAGGCAGCGATGAAGGTGACCAGGAACGCCACCACACAAGTGGCGAAGAAAAATGGGCGGAACAGCCGGAATGGGGAAAAGCCGGCGGCGTTCATCACGATGATTTCGGAGTCGGTAGCGAGCTTGTTCAGCGTGTGCGAGATCGCGATCATCAGCGCGATCGGCGCGATGACCAGCACCAGCGCCGGAATCACCAGGCTGGTGATGCCGAGAAAGGTGATGATGGTCTGGCCCTGGCTCGTCATCAGGTCGATGCCGCGCAACGCCTGCGTAATCCAGATCACGCCGGTGAGGCTGACCAGGACCAGCGCAAACGACGCGAGCGTCGTGCGGAAAATGTACCTGTCGATCGACCCCATCGTTACCCGTACGGTCCCACCCTTACACGCCCCAAGAGCGGCTTCCGACCAACCCCTGTTTGAGGGTCCCCTTTGGTCGGGCCGCCAACCGCCAGCCGTCTACTCTCTCTACCATCCCTTTGATCCGTCAACAAAATGGCCGGGCCGTGGCGTCCCCTCGATACGGTTAATAATTCACTTCATGTGGCCTTCCGGCCACTGCGGCGCTTGGCAGTGCCCTGGCTTGCGGGCCATAGTGCCGAAAACATCAGGTCCTGAGCGATTTGGGCCGTTACCGAAGAGAAACATTCCATCGTACGGGCCGAATTCCGGACCCGTAAGCAGCCCTGAATTCTGGAGGATTTACCTATGTCCGACGCCGTCAAGGTCGGCTTTGTCGCCTTTTCCGCCGCGCCCCGTGGCGTTCTCGTGGTGTTTTGCGATGACGCATTGAAGTTCGGCGAGGCGACGCGGAAGGCGCTGGGGAAGGCGGCCGATACCGTCAAGCGGGCAGCGGCCGCCAACCAGTTCAAGGGCAAGAGCGGATCGACGCTCGATATCCCGGCGCCGGACGGAATCAAGGCGGAGCGCCTGATCGTGGTCGGTGCCGGCAAGGCGTCCGACATCAAGGAGAAGGATTTTCTAAAGTTCGGTGGGGTAACGGCGGGCAAGCTCAACGCCGCCAGCGAATCGGTCACCGTGATCGCCGAAATGCCTGAGGGGGCGATGCAGGGCGATGCCGCCGCCGCCATCGCGTCGGGTATCCGGCTGCGCGCGTATAAATTCGACCGTTACAAGACCAAGAAGAAAGACGGCGAGAACGGCGTGCTTCGCGCCGACGTTTCGATTGCGGTTGCGGATGTCGCCGCCGCGCGAAAGGCCTTTGCGCCGGCATCCCATGTCGTGGACGGCGTGGTGATCGCGCGCGAACTCGTCAACGAGCCGCCGAACGTGCTGTACCCCGTGGAGTTCGCGCGCCGCGCGAGCCAGCTCAAGAAGCTCGGCGTCGAGGTCGAGGTGCTCGACGTCAAGGCGATGAAAAAACTCGGCATGGGCGCCTTGCTCGGTGTCGCGCAGGGCTCGACGCAGCCCGGCCGCACCGTGATCATGCGCTGGAACGGCGGCAAAAAGGGCGATCAGCCGGTGGCCTTCGTCGGCAAGGGCGTTTGCTTCGATACCGGCGGTATTTCCATCAAGGGCGCCGCCAGCATGGAAGACATGAAAGGCGACATGGGCGGTGCGGCCTGCGTGGTCGGCCTGATGCATGCGCTGGCTGCCCGTAAAGCAAAGGTCAACGCGGTCGGCGCCATCGGCCTGGTCGAGAACATGCCTGACGGCAACGCCCAGCGCCCCGGCGACATCGTCACCTCGATGTCGGGGCAGACCATCGAGATCATCAACACCGATGCCGAAGGCCGGCTCGTGCTCGCCGATGTGCTCTGGTACGTGGCCAAGAAGTTCGAGCCCAAATTCATGGTCGATCTTGCGACGCTCACCGGCGCGATCATGGTCGCGCTCGGAACCGAATATGCAGGCATGTTCTCCAACAACGACGAACTGGCGGAACGGCTGAGCAAGATCGGAACAGAAACCGGCGAACGCGTCTGGCGCATGCCGCTTGGTCCCGAATACGACAAGCAGATCGATTCACAGTTTGCCGACATGAAGAATACCGGCGGGCGCCACGGCGGTTCGATCACCGCCGCGCAGTTCCTGCAGCGTTTCGTCGACGAAACGCCGTGGGCGCATCTCGACGTCGCGGGAACCGCAATGGGCGCGCCGAAAACCGACATCAACCACAGTTGGGGGTCCGGCTACGGCGTTCGCCTGCTGGACCGGCTGGTCGCGGAATATTACGAAGCCACGAAGTAACCTGGGCAGCCGGATGACGGAAATCCTGTTCTATCATTTGCAGGGCATGTCGCTCGAAAGCGTATTGCCGCCGCTCCTGGAAAAATCGCTCGAGCGCGGCTGGCGCGTGGTCGTGCAATCGACTTCGCCGGAGCGCACAGAGGCGCTCGATGCGCATTTGTGGACTTACAGCGACGATTCGTTCCTGCCGCACGCCACGTGGCGCGCCGGCGATGCGCAGGACCAGCCCATCATTCTCTCGATCGAGGAGGGTAACCCGAATCGGGCCAATGTCAGGTTCCTGATCGACAACGCGGCGTTGCCGGCCGATTGCGACAACTACGAACGGGTGGTGTTGGTCTTCAACGGCGACGATGACGACGCGCTGACCGCGGCGCGCGGGGCCTGGGCCGATTGCAAGGCGCGGGGATTCGAGCTGACTTACTGGCAGGCCGATGAGCGGGGCCGGTGGCAGCGGCGGCAATAGCGAATCTATAGGAATTAATGATAATCTGCGGATTCTACGCCGGACCTTGCTGGCAGTCATGGTCGTGCCGCAAAGTGATGGTCGGACAATTGGTTACAGTTTGGGGCGGAGCCTGGGTCTAGCGTGCGACGCGGAATGATCGATCGAAAGCCATTGCTGACGTTGTTGCTGCTCGGGCCCATGCTTGCGGGTTGCTCGGGTGCGTCCGACCTCCTGTCGAAGGATGCGGACTGGTTCTCGCGTACCGGCCGCACTTTCATCCGAAACGTGTCGATTGAAACGCCGCCGCTCACCCCGACCAAGGCGGTCACGCCGGATGAACTCGTCAGTACCGACGGTGGCTGTCCCGGAATGGCTGCACCGGGCGCCGATGCCAACGCGCTGGCAAACGGTGCTGCAGGCAGTCCGCCTCCCTCGACGACCGGGACGGTGGCGCTCGGTCATACCGAATGCGACGTCGTGCGCGGCATTGGTGCGCCCGACAATGTCAGCCTCTCCAACAATCCGCGTGGCGATCGTGTGGCGGTCGTCAGCTATTCGCGTGGCCAGCGGGCCGGCCTCTACACCTTCACCGCGGGCCGCCTGACGTCGATCGAGCGTGCACCGGAGGCGGCGCCGGCAAGGGGCGCAAAGCCGAAGAAGAAGCCGGCCGCGTAGTTAGCGGGTATCGAGCGGTTTTATCCCGCCGCTTCGTCAAATTCCGAACTGGCCTCCAGCCAAACTTCCTCCGCCCGCCGCAGCGCGCTTTCGGCACCGGCGCGCGCCTTGCCGAGCTGGGCGGCCTGCTTGGGATCGCGTGTGAACAGATCCGGCAAGGCAAGTGCGGTGTCGATCTTGGCGATGATGCCGTTGATGCGCTCGATCTCGGCTTCCGCCTCGGCGATCCGCTGCTTCAGCGGCGATCGCCTTTCGTTTTTGCCGCGCTCGGGCTTTACGCTTTCCCTGACACGCTCGCTGCTGCGCTCGCGCGAACCGCTGCGCGGGTCGCCGATCGACAGCACCATGCGCCTGTATTCGTCGAGGTCGCCGTCGTAAGTCGTCACCGTCTGATTGGCGACGACCCACAATTGATCGGCGCAAGCCTCGATCAAATAGCGGTCATGCGAGACCATGATGACGGCGCCGGGAAAATCGTTGATCGCTTCGGCCAGCACCGCACGGCTGTCGATGTCCAGATGGTTGGTCGGCTCGTCGAGGATAATCATGTTCGGGCCGAAGAATGTGGCGAGCCCGAGCAGCAGCCGGGCCTTCTCGCCGCCCGACAGGCTCTTGACCAGGGTATCGCCGGCCTTTCCGGAAAACCCGATCGCGCCGGTGCGGCCGCGCACCTTGGTTTCCGGCGCATCGGGCATCAGCCTGCGGACGTGATCGTAGGGCGAGCCGTCGAGGTTAAGCTCGTCGACCTGATGCTGCGCGAAATAGCCGACCGAGAGTTTTTCCGCCCGTGTGATCCGGCCGGAGAAAGGCTGCAGCTTGTTGGCCAACAGCTTGACCAGCGTCGACTTGCCGTTGCCGTTGGAGCCGAGCAGGGCGATGCGGTCTTCGGTGTCGATACGCAGCGTGACGCGATTGAGCACTGGCTTTTTCGGATCGTAGCCGACCGAGACGTCATCGACCGCGATGATCGGCGGCGACAGCATTTTCTCCGGCGTCGGAAACGAAATTTCGCGCACGTCCTGGGTTACCAGCGCGGTGACCGGCTTCATCCGCTCCAGCATTTTCACGCGGGATTGCGCCTGACGCGCCTTGGAAGCCTTGGCCTTGAAGCGATCGACGAAGGCCTGCAGCCGCTTGCGCTCGTCAGCCTGGCGCTTGGCGTGCTTGGCGTCCAGCATCTCGCGCGTGGCGCGCTGTTCCTCGAACGAGGAATAGGTCCCCTTGTAGAGCGTCAGCTTGCCGCGATCGAGGTGCAGGATCTGGTCAACCGAGGTGTCGAGCAGGTCGCGGTCGTGGCTGATGACGATGACGGTGCGCGGATAGTTGGCCAGATGGTCTTCCAGCCACAGCGTGCCTTCGAGGTCGAGATAGTTGGTGGGCTCGTCGAGCAGCAGCAGATCCGGCGCAGAGAACAGCGTCGCCGCCAGCGCCACCCGCATGCGCCAGCCGCCGGAGAATTCCGAGCACGGCCGGGCCTGATCGGCGGTGGAAAATCCGAGACCGCTTAAAATCGCCGCCGCGCGCGCCGGCGCGGAATGCGCATCGATGTCGACCAGCCGGGTCTGGATCTCGGCGATCCGGTGCGGATCGTCAGCGGTTTCGGCTTCACTGAGCAGCGCGTCGCGCTCCAGGTCGGCCTTTAGCACGACGTTGACGAGGCTCTCGGGGCCATCGGGCGCTTCCTGCGCCAGGCTGCCGATGCGCCAGCGCGGTGGCAGCGTGATGCTGCCGGACTCAATCGGCAGGTCGCCGCGAATCGCATGAAACAGCGTCGACTTGCCGACGCCGTTGCGGCCAACGAAGCCGACGCGCGCGCCGGGCACGATCTGCACCGTGCTGCTGTCGATCAAAAGCCGTCCGGCGATGCGGACCGAAATATCCGTTATTGAGAGCATGCGGCGTTGTCACCGGAGCGCCCGGCAAACGCAACCCCAAACGCAACCCATTATTGGTAAAATCTATCGGTATATCGACAAGATCTATCAGCCGACATCCGGTGGCGCTCAATGCAACTCGTCGTCGCGGCGGCGCAGCTCATCGACGAGCTCGCGCAAACGTGGCGACAGGTCGGCCTCGGGGCGCAGGCTTTGCTGTAGCCGTTCGCCGATGGCGTCGCAGATCGACACACATGTCTTGTGATCGATTTGTTCGAAATCATTGTTGATTCGGGTATCCATGGCGGTCTCTACGAGTTCCACCTCGCAGCAGTCGCAAGGCTTTGATTATTATCGATGGGTCAAGTCACAGCGGCGAAATTGGTTTCCGTGCATGGCGACATGCGTTCGCCTGCAAGTAGTCGACGCACGTCGGGCAATCCGGTTCCACAGCACAAAAAAGCCCCGGCGCGGCGGCCGGGGCGTCAGTCTCAGGGGGAAGCTCAAATCAGATCAGTAGCAGCGGTTCACGGGCCGCCAGCGCGGACCCCAGGGGGTTGGAACAAGGCGCCGCGCGTAGCAGCCGCCATATCCGCCGGCGTAATAGGCGGGGCCGCCGATGAAGACGCGAGGGCCGCCCCAGCCATGATGATGATGATGACGATGCCAGCCGCCATGGTGCCAGCTGCCGGCCGAGGCCGATGTCGGCGCCAGCGCGGCTGCACCCAGCGAGGCCGCGGCCACTGCAACGAGCGAGAGTTTGCGTAACATGATCGTCTCCAAAGTTTCGGCGCCAGTTGGCACCACCAGTGAGATCGGGTCCCGTGACGCCTTAGGGCCGGCGGATGCGCGTGCCCTGCGTTCGATCGTCCGTAAGTCTACGGCCGCGAAGCTGAATGAAGACGGCACGGCGGCTTCAGACAGGGTTCACCTCCGTGAAATTGCTGTAATCTTCGCCCCCGAGGCGCGTGCGTGGCACGAAAACACGCCCAAAAGGGGTGGCAGGGGCGCGTCACCGGCGCTTGCCGTGGCGAGATGGCGCCGATATAAGCCCCGCAACTCTCCATCCACTGCATTCTGCAAGGACCAAGACATGGCGATTGAACGCACTTTCTCGATCATCAAACCGGACGCGACCGAGCGCAATCTGACTGGCGCCGTCAACGCGCTGATCGAGAAGGCCGGTCTCCGTATCGTGGCCCAGAAGCGCATTCGCATGACCCGCGAACAGGCGGAAACCTTCTACGCCGTTCACAAGGCGCGTCCGTTCTTCGGCGAACTGGTCGACTTCATGACGTCGGCTCCGGTCGTGGTGCAGGTGCTGGAAGGCGAGGGCGCGGTACTGAAATATCGCGACGTGATGGGCGCCACCGACCCGTCGAAGGCAGCGGACGGCACGATCCGCAAGGTCCACGCGAAGTCGATCGGCGAGAACTCGGTGCACGGATCGGATGCTCCGGAGACGGCCGCGATCGAAATCGCGCAGTTCTTTTCGGGCAACGAAATCGTCGGCTGATTTTATTGGGACAGCGGCAGTAGCCGCGTGCAACGGCTGAGAAGGCCGATGGGGGAGACGCTGTGAACTGGTTGTGGCAAATTTTCGATCCGGCGACGATCTCGGCGTTCTTCACCCAGTTCCAGGCCGAGATGCAGCATCCCGCTTTCTGGGTCGCGCTCGGCAAGATCATGTGGATCAACATCCTGCTGTCCGGCGACAACGCGCTTGTCATCGCGATGGCGTGCCGCGGGTTGCCGCCGCGCCAGCGGTTCTGGGGCATGATCCTTGGCGCCGGCGTCGCCGTTTTCTTGCGCATCATCTTCACCGGTATCGTCGTGACGTTGATGGCGCTGCCGTTCCTCAAGCTGGTCGGAGGCCTCGCGTTGCTGTTTATCGCAGCGAAGCTGCTGGTGCCTGAACACGAGGGCGAGGGAGACGTGGATGCGGCTGCGCATCTCTGGGCGGCCGTGCAGATCGTGGCGATCGCCGACATCGTCATGAGCCTCGACAATGTGATTGCGGTTGCCGCCGCCGCCAACGGCAGCATTCCGCTGCTGGTCATCGGCCTTGCCATCAGCGTTCCCCTGATCGTCGCGGGCGCCGCGCTGATCATGGCGCTGCTCACACGCTTGCCCGCTTTGGTGTGGGCCGGTGCGGGCCTGCTCGGCTGGGTCGCCGGCGAGGTGATGGCGACCGACCCCGCGATACAGCCGGCAATGCATGCCTTCTTCAACGGCCCGGTCGGCGTCGGCCTCGATGGCGTGCTGAGCTCGCTTGGTCTTGGGCTTCGTTTTGCCAATGGCGGCCACGGCGGCGAGGTGCTGCTCGGGCTCATCGGCATCGCCGTGGTGCTCTTGGTGGGATCGATCTGGCGCAGGCGAAAGCTGGAAGCCGCCGAGCATTCCGCCACGGCGTAGGGAAGCAATTCCCGGCCCGGCGGCGCTAGAACAAGCGCATCGGCAACGGCAGCTGAACTTCGCGATAGCGGCCTTCGTAGCGGTCGACGAAGTCCTGCAGGAAAAACGGAATGTCGCGAAGCTGCAGGTCGCAGCGTCGCCGCAGCTCATGCGCGACCTCCACAGACGCGTCACGGCACCACCCCCCGGCGACGTTAAAGACCACCACCCTGACAGGCTTCGTGTACCGTCCGGTCAGGAGGTCCATGACGACCGGCTCGAATCCGGCTGCCTCGGAATCCACCTCTGCCCAAACCAGGCCGGATGAGCCGGGTTCATGCTCGACGAGATAGACGTCGTGCTCCTCGCTTTGCGGCACGATCGATGGGGTTCCGAAAGAGGTACGCATGAACGAACTCTCACGCCACAGGACGAAGATTCAAGTGCGCGAATTTTGATTCGTTCCGCGCAGGGAAAGGCGCCGAATCACGCCAGAGCCTGAGACGGCAAAAAGGACTGCTCTTCCTTCGTCGTTCGCCGGCGTAATGCCGCGGCACTGCTCTCGGTTCCTGCATAGGAACATTTAGCAAAGTCCTGACTTCCTTCTGTATACGGCCGACACGGGAGGACCGGGATGGCGGTGAACAAGCCGGTGGGCGACAACGCGCGCAAGGGCGCGGTGAAAAGGCGCAGTCAGGTAAAGACGAAATTGGGCGGCGCCAGCGCCTGGACCAAGCGCAGCAAATCGTCGGGAAAATTAATGGCGGCCAAAAAGCTGGTCGCAAAGAAAACGTCGGCGAAGAAGTTCAAGGGCGTGCGGACAGAGAAGAGGGCGAGTAAACGCTAAGGAATGCCTGATGCCCCGCTATTTTTTCAACGTCTATCACGACAGGGCGGAACTGGACGAGGAAGGCGAAGAATTGCCAGACGTGCAAGCCGCGTGGCGGGAAGCGACGGTTACTGCGGGGCAAATCATCCAGGACCTCGACGGCAAGCTGCGCCCCGGTAAAGACTGGCGGCTGGAGGTCACCGACGAATTCGCAAATCCGCTTTACGTCATTCACGTCAGCGCCGATCGGCCAAATGAGCCCTGACAGGAGAACCTTGGGCCGGACGGGGCTGCGGATCAGCCAGAAGTCCAGCTATTTGGGGCTCTGCAAGCCGGGTGACGACAACCAACGGTCGATAGCGGCCGCGGACTCGGTTGAGACCGCCGTCTCCAACAGACGATCGCGTTCATGCCCGGGCGGCAGGCCGGCGGCCTTTTCGCGGGCGCCAAGTGCAATTTGCTTGAGCCGTTCTTGAAGCGGCAGCGGCGGGCGGCTGCGATTGCGCCTTTTCTTCATGAGCAGATCTCCTGGTTGGCCTTGATCCTTGCATGCCGGGAGAGCCGCCTCCTTAACCTTTGTTGGGAACCGGCATCGGGTCGCTTCCGTTCATTCAGGTATTGGAAATCAACTGATCGGAAAGGAGGCTTGGGCTTGGACCGGGAAACGGTGTACGCGCCCTTATTGCGGCGGCTCACGATCGTCTCGGGACTCGATGAGCCGGATATTGCAGCTATCCGCGCGCTGCCGATCGCCGTTCGCCAATGGGATGCCGGACGGGCGATTGTGGCCGATGGCCAGCGTCCGACGGACTGCTGTCTTGTTGTCGAAGGATTTTGCGTTCGCTCCAAAACTACGGTCAGCGGCCAGCGGCAAATTCTTTCCATCCATATCCCCGGCGAAATTCCGGACCTCCAGAGTTTGTATCTGCGCAGGATGGATCACGACATCATCTCGTTGGTTCCTTCCACGCTCGGCTTCATCAGTCACGCCTCCTTGCGGGCCCTGACGCGTGAAAAGCCGAATGTCGCTGAAGTGCTTTGGCGCGAGACGCTGATCGATGCCGCGATCTTTCGGGAGTGGATCGTCAACGTCGGTCAGCGGCCGGCCACCAGCCGGCTTGCCCACACCGTTGTCGAACTTCGCAGGCGCCTTGTCGTCACGGGCCGCGCCGCGGGCGACACGTTCGAAATGCCGCTGACGCAGGAGCAAATTGGCGAGGCGCTGGGGATCACGCCGGTGCATGCAAATCGGGTCATCAAGCAGTTGCGGGAGGAAAGGATCATCGATATCAGCCGCGGACGCGTCGTGGTGCTTGATGAGGTAAAGCTTGCGGAATTGGCGCAGTTTGACGACCGTTATCTTCACCAGGATCCATTCCTGTAAGCATGGTGCCGGAATGGCTCTGCCCCTTGAACCCTGCTGGCGTGAGGCGCGCGTGAGATGAGCCCGTTATGAATGGCGATTTTGTTCACCTTCCAGGAACGATTCATTGTCGGGAAAATTATGCAATTTGTGCCCTAGGGATAGACACATCAAACTCCAAGCGGCTGCCGATTGCATTCCCGTTGCCGAGGCGTGTTGGCAGCAGCCGCTGCTTTTGGTTGCGGCCATCATGAAGGATTTTTCCAATGCGTCCTTCCCGCCCGAGGTGATCTCGGTGATGGAAGTTGCGTTTGATGCCGCGGTGGCTTCACTTCCCGAGCCGGTCCATTCCAGTCACGTTCAAGCCATCGCCGAATCGATCCTGCGCGCGGCCCATAGCGGAGAGCGCGACCCGATCGTGCTGCAAAGACTTGCGCTGCTGGAATTGCAGCTCATTCAACGCTAATCGTTGCGATTGGCCGGCGTGCTGACGAAGCTGCCGATTGCTTTTGCCGCCGCGGGGTTCCATACAGCTTCACATGACCGAGCCGTTACTGGGTCGCAGCCTCGACCGCCTTGAAGACGAGCGCTTCGTGCGGGGACGCGGGCGCTACGTCGCCGATCTCGTGGCGCCAAACGCGCTTCATGGCGTCGTCGTTCGCTCGCCGCATGCGCATGCGCGGATCGCCGCGATCAGCGTCGATGCGGCACGCCAGATGCCCGGCGTTGCGGCCGTGGTCACGGGACAGGAATTGGCATCCGACAATATTGGGCCGCTGCCGTGCGCGGTGACCCATATCCCGATGACAACGCCGCTCGTGGTGCCGCCCTGTCACGCACTGGCGCGCGACGTCGTTCGCTATGTCGGCGAGCCGGTCGCGTTCGTGGTTGCGGAAAGCACTGAGGCCGCGCGCGATGCCGCCGAGGCCATCATCGTCGACTATGCGCCGCTGCCGCCGGTGGTCTCGATCGCGGATGCCATTCTGCCGGACGCCCCGTCGATCTGGCCGGAGGCGCGTGGCAACATCGCGTTCCAGTTCAACCGTGGTGAGGTCGGCCCGGTGGAGGCGGCGATCCGCGACGCCGCCCACGTCGTGGAATGCGAGCTGGTCAACAACCGCGTCGTCGCAGCTCCGCTGGAGACGCGCGGTGCGGTCGCAGAGTTCGATGCCGCGAGCGGCCGCCTGCATCTGATCGCCTCGGCCGCGGGCGCGCACGCGATCCGCGACCTGCTCGCCGACGTTGTCTTTCGCATCGCCAGGGAAAAACTTCGCGTCAGCATTCCCGACGTCGGTGGCGGCTTCGGAATGAAGAACGTTCTCTATCCGGAATGGGTGTTGCTGCTGTGGGCGGCGCGCCGCCTCGGCCGCCCGGTCACATGGATCGGGGATCGCAGCGAGGATTTTACCGGCTCGGCCCATGGCCGCGACAGCGTCGTCCGGGCCCGCCTCGCGCTCGACCGCGATGGCCGCTTCCTTGCGCTCGACACAAAAGTCTTCGCCAATCTGGGCGCCCATGTCTCGACGGTCGCGCCGGCCGTGCCGACCATGGCGATGGCGAGCGCAATGGGCGGCGTCTACGACATTCCGCTGATCGCCTTTCAGACCAGCGGCGTGTTCACCAACACGACGCCGGTCGACGCCTATCGCGGCGCCGGCAAGCCCGAGGCGAATTATCTGATCGAGCGCTGCATCGACATCGCAGCCCACCAGCTCGGGATGGATGCGCTGAAGCTGCGGCGCAAGAACATCTTTCGTCGTTTTCCCCATTCCAGCGCCATGGGGCTTACGGTCGAGCAGGGCAGCTTTGCACATGCGATCGATCACGCGGTCAAGGCCGTCGCCGGATTCGATGCGCGCCGACGAAGCTCACGCAAGCGGGGCCGGTTGCGTGGCCTTGGGCTTGCCTGCTTTCTCGAAACGTCGCGTGGCCAGCCCAATGAAGTGGCGGAGGTGCGCGTCGGTGACGACGGTCGGATCGATCTGATGGTCGGCACGCATTCCAACGGCCAGGGCCACGAGACGACATTTGCCCAGATCGCGGCCGATGCGTTTGGCCTGCCGCTCGGGCGTTTCCGGTTTCGGCAGGGCGATACGGATGATCTCGACGCTGGCGGCGGACATGGCGGCGCGCGCTCCATGCACCAGGGCGGCACCGCGCTGCTGATGGCGGCCGAAGGCGTCATCGAGAATGCGCGGCGGCTTGCCGCTCGCCTGCTGCAGGCCAGCGTAGATGCTGTCAACTACGAAGCCGGCATGTTGCGCGTGGCTGCGACCGGGCAGGAGATCAGCCTCGAGGAGGTGGCGCGCGCCTCCTACCAGACACCCGGCGACGATGTCGCGCCAGGCCTCGCGCACAAGGCGATCCATCTCTGCGACCGCTACACCTTTCCCAACGGCTGCCATGTCGCCGAAGTGGAGATCGACCCAGAGACCGGCGAGGTCAGGCTCGACCGCTATGTGATATCAGACGACTACGGCCGGCTGCTCGATCCGCGCCTGACGCTGGGGCAGGTGCATGGCGGCGTGGCGCAAGGGATCGGGCAGGCGTTGTTCGAGCACGCGCTGTTCGATGCCGACACCGGCCAGATCCTCTCGGGCTCGCTGATGGATTATGCGCTGCCGCGCGCGGACGATCTTCCGGCGTTCGAGGGCAGCCTGACGGGCGACTTTCCAAGCCGCGCCAACCGGCTGGGTGTGAAGGGAAGCGGTCAGGCCGGCGCCATCGCTGCACCCGCCACCATCATGAACGCCGTAATGAACGCACTGATCCCGCTCGGCGTGCGGCATCTCGACATGCCGGCAACGCCCTCCCGCATCTGGCACGCGATCCGGTCGGCCGGCTCGCGAACACCTGGACAGGACTAAGGCCGTTCCGGCGCGCTGGTGCGCTTGCTCCGCCGCCCGTTTCCCTTCGCGGGCCAGCGCCCTTCGTTGACAGCGGCGCGGACGATCTCGACGACGGTCCTGCGCACCTCGAGGAACGCCTTGGTCTGCGGCCGGTCCGCGAGCGAAACCAAGCCGCACGAGCGCGTCAGCGGCGGATCGACGATGCGCCGTGCGTGATACTTCTCCGCCGCCAGGTCGGAGAGGACGGTTGCGCGGGAGAGGATCGCGCATCCCAGTCCGGCCTCAAGCGCCATTCGCAATGCCGACAATGAATCGACTTCGAGCGTCTCGCTCGGCGTGATCTGGTTGCGCAGAACCTGGGTCTGGATGATCGCGCGCGATGCCGGCATCGGCGTCAGCCCAACCACGCTTCGTTGCGGAATGGCGGAGAACGCGATCGAACCGGATGATCGGCCGATCAGGCTCGGATGCCCGACGAGATAGAGCTCTTCGTCATGCAGCAGCTCGACGTCGAGGCGGGCATCCCTGGGTGGATTATAGGCCAGCGCGAGATCGACTGTCCCTGAGAAGACGCGCTCGATCAGCGCCGGCGACAGCGCCTCGACGACCGTCAGATGGACGCCCGGGGAGTTCTTTCGCACCGCCTTCATGACATCGAGTGCGACCATGGAGAGAGCAGTATGGCTGAGGCCAAGGCTAACCGGACCCGTCGCGGCCTCGTTATAGGTCCGTACATCCTCTTCCGCCTTGCCGAGCGCCGACAGCACGGCGCTGGCATGCTCGTAGAGCCGCCGGCCAGCCGCGGTCAGCGCGATCCCGCGCGGCCTTCGTTCGAGCAACTTGACGCCCAGATCCGTTTCGAGCGCGGCGACGTGGTGGCTCAGCGCCGACTGGGCGACGTTGAGCGTCTCCGCCGCCCTCGACAGCACGCCGGCATCGGCGATGGCGATGAAATACCTGATCTGCCGCAATCCGAGCGCCACTGAAATCGCCCCTCACATCTAATTATCAGAACATAATGATCTTCATATTATATTTGTCAGATGTCTATGCCCGCGGCAAGCTGGGGTCACAACCAACAAGGATAATCCGGAGGAACGCGGCGTGGACCTGCCGAGCAGTGTCGTCATCAGCGAGGAGGGGCCGCGCGAAGGCTTTCAGATCGAGCCGGGTCCGATCGCGACGGCGGACAAGATCGCATTGATCGACGCGCTCTCCGCGTGCGGCCTCCGCCGCATCCAGATCGCCTCTTTCGTCAATCCCAAGCACGTCCCCGGCTGGGCCGATGCCGAGGCCGTGATCGGGGGATTCACTGCTCGGGAAGGCGTCGAATACTCCGCACTGTGGTTCAACGAGGGCGGATTGCAGCGTGCGCTTGCGTTCAAGGGGAAGCTGACGCTTGCCGGCTTCATCTCACTGAGCGCATCCGAACCGTTCGCGATCAGGAACCTCAACCGCGACCGTGCCGGACAGATCGAGGCGATGCGCAGATATGTGCGCGTGCATCGGGAAGCCGGCTTGCCGATTGCCAAGATCATCGTCATGGCCGCCTTCGGCTGCAATTTTTCGGGAGACGTTTCCCCGGCCGAAGTCGTCGAGACGATTGCGGACGCGCGCGCCATCGCGCGCGAAGCCGGCGTGGCGGTGCAGGACGTCACGCTCGCAGACTCCATGGGCTGGGCAACGCCCGTCCGAGTCGCGGCCGCGGTCGGTGCCGTTCGTGACCGCTGGAGCGATGTGCGGATCGCCCTTCATCTCCACGACACGCGCGGGCAGGGCATCGCCTGCGCCTATGAGGGCCTGCGGCTCGGGGTGACGGCGTTCGATGCCGCGGTGGCGGGCCTCGGCGGTTGTCCGTTTGCCGGCCAGCCGGGGGCGCCGGGCAACATCGCCACCGAAGAACTCGTGCTGCTCTGCGAAGAGATGGGTATCGCCACCGGCCTCAATATCGAAGCGCTGATCGAGGCCGGGCGGCTTGCCGAACGGATCGTCGGACACAGGCTGCCGAGCGCCGCATTGCGGTCGGGAACGCTCGCCGCATTCAGGAGACGGGCTGCATGACGACTTCCTCCAGACCGCTCGCGGGGCTGAAGGTGCTCGATTTCGGTCACACCATCATGGGGCCGTGCGCCGGCGTCGTATTTGCCGATCTCGGCGCCGACGTGGTGAAGATCGAGCCGGCCGACGGCGATCCGACGCGGCGGTTGCCGGGCTTCGCCGCCGGGTTCTTCGCGACCTATAACCGCAACAAGCGCTCGATCGCGATCGATCTGAAACGATCAGAGGGACAGGCGATCGTGCATCGGCTGGTCAGGGATGCCGACGTCGTGCTGGAGAATTTTGGACCGGGAACGATCGAGCGGCTGAAATGCAGTTGGGAGGATCTGCGTCAGATCAACCCGCGCCTCGTCTACCTCTCGATGAAAGGCTTCCTTAAAGGTCCGTACGAGAACCGTGGCGCGCTCGACGAGGTGGTGCAGATGCAGTCCGGGCTCGCCTATATGACCGGGCCGCCGGGCCGGCCGTTGCGTGCGGGGGCGCCTGTCATCGACATTCTCGGCGGCGTGTTCGGCGTGGTGGCAGCGCTGGCTGCGCTTCGCGAGCGCGACGCCACCGGCATTGGGCAGAAGGTCGCCAGTTCCCTTTTCGAAAGCGCGACGTTCATGCTCGGCGCGATCGTCGTGGGTAGTGCCGTGACCGGCGGCCCGATACCGCCGATGCCGGCACGCAAGAACGCCTGGGGCGTGTACGACGTTTTCACCGCTTCCGATGGCGGCCAGGTGTTTATCGGCTGCACGTCGGACGGACACTGGCAACGCTTCTGCGAAACCTTCGGCCTTGACGACTGGCGCGACGATCCACGGCTTGCAGGAAACAGCAGGCGGTGCGAAGCGCGCGAGTGGATGCTGCCCGAGCTGGAGCGGCGGATCACGAAATTGCCGCTTAATGAAATCCTCGAAAAGTGCGAGGCGGCACGGGTGGCCTATTCGCGCGTCGGACGGCCCGATGAATTGTCGTTCGATCCGCATCTGCTTGCCCATGGCGGCCTGCTTGCGACGGCCGTTTCCGGACTAGGCGGCGGACCGCTGGTCGGAATCCCCGCGCTTCCAGTGGAGTTCGGCGACGGGCGCGAACGTGCGGGTCTCGAGCGCCAGCCGCCGAAGGTCGGCGAGCACGCTGACGAAATTCTGCGGGCGGCCGGATATTCGGAGCACGAAATTATCGAACTGCGCGCGGCGGGCGTACTGGGCGAGGCTACGAGCGTGCCCGCATAGGAACAAGAAGAAGCGAGCAAAAGAGCGGCCCAACCGCCTCGCGCAACGCAACATGGTCAGGGAGGAAACGGCGTATGATTTTCGGCAAACTGGTTCGAGCGAAAGCGCGCATCCTCGGTGTGGCGACCGTGGCGCTTACGCTGAGCGCGATCGCGTTGCCTGCAAAGGCACAGCCATATCCATCGCGATCGATCACGATGCTGGTCGGCTATTCCGCAGGAGGGCAGGCCGACGCCCTGGCCCGGATCGTGGGCAAGCAACTCGGTGAGAACCTCAAAATATCCGTCGTCATCGAGAACAAGACGGGGGCCAACGGCATGATCGCGGCCCAGGCCGCCGCGCGCGCCGAGCCTGATGGATACACCATCCTCATGGTGACGGATGCGATGGTGACGATCGATCCGCACCTCGCCACCAGCAATCACTTCGACCTTTCGAAGGCGATGGAGCCGGTCGTCAACGTCGCATGGTCGCCGCTGCTGCTTGCCGCGGCCAACAATGTGCCGGCGAATTCGGTGGCCGAGCTCGTCGCGCTGGGCAAGCAAGAGACGCAGAATTTGAGCTTTGGGAGTTCGGGTAGCTCGACGCCGCACCGCCTCGCCGGCGAGATGCTGCAGAAGTACGGCGGCTTCACCATGACCCACATTCCCTACAAGGGAACGGCGGCGTCGGTGAACGACCTCCTGGGCGGGCAAATACCGTTGCTGTTCGGCGCACCCACGGCGGTGGAGCCGCTGGCGACGGCGGGCAAGATCAAGGTGCTCGGCGTCACATCGGAAAAGCGATTCCCGTTGCTTCCCGACGTGCCGGCGATCAGCGAAACCTTTCCGCAGTTCAAGATCATCAGCTACATCGGGTTCATGCTCCCAACGAATACGCCAAAACCGGTGATCGCTACCTTGAACAAGGAAGTGAACCGGATACTTGAAACGGATTCGATGCGCGCCTGGCTGGACAAGCAGCGCATGGTCGCCGTCGGCGGTACGCCTGATGATTTCAGGCGCCAGATCGAGGTCGACTATCAGGCGCGCGGTGAGCTGGTCCGAGCTCTCGGCATTACCGGCGAGTGAGCGAGGAAGCATCATGGCGGTATCGAACGAACAGGTCCGGTTTGAGGGCCGTATCTTGTTCCTGACTGAAGACGCTGATGTGGTGGAGAGCCAGTTGCGGGGGACGGATGTCTTGCTGGCCGATGCGTTGCCGTTGCGCAGCGACGTGTCGACCGACGAGATCACTCCGGCCTGGATCTGCTATTATTACGACGAAAAGCTCGGGGAATATCCTTATCTGGGCCTGAAATGCGGTCAGCGCCTGCCGGTGTCCGCCGGCAGCGTCAAGGCCGGCGGGTTCGGCGTGACGGTAGTGGGACGGCGCTACGGCAAGGGTTCGTCGCGGGAGGCCAGTCCCTATGCCGAGTGGTGTGCCGGCATCCGGCTGGTGATTGCCGAAAGTTTTGAGCGGATCTATCGGCAGAACTGCCGCAACCTCGGTATCTACACCTCGACCGATTTCGGATTGATCGAACGCATCCGCCGCGGCGAGAGCATTCCTATCAGCGAGTTCACGCAAGGAGAGGACGAACTCACGGCCGAGCTCATTCGCCGGGGAGGGTTGTTCAAGCTGGCGCGCGCGCGAAAGGACGGATGGTCGCCGACCACGCAAGCCACCGCACCGCGGCCGATGACCTATGCCGAAAAGATCATCGCACGCGCTTCCGCCGACAATTCCGACGCGGTTCGGCCTGGAGATGCAATTTTCGCAAGGGCGGATTGGCGCTACGCGCATGAATATGTGTCGCCGATGTGCATCAGCTTTCTCAAGCGCGAGATGGGCGACCAGATCACGCTGCATGATCGCGCGAGCATCGTATGCTTTGGCGATCACTTGCCTTTCATCCACCGGAGCATGTCACCGGAGCGGCGTGCGCAAGGGCTACTCGAAGCGGCTCAGGCATTGGCCAAGGTTCAAAAGCAATTCTGCGAAACGCACGGGCTGCGTTTGCACGACTACCTTGCGGACCGTGATGGCTCGGAAGGCATCAGCCATTCGATCATGACCGAGCGTTACGTTCGGCCTGGTCAATTGGTCGTCGGCACCGACTCCCATACGCCCCACTGCGGCGCATTGGGGGCATTGGCCTTTGGCATCGGTACGTCCGAGATGGCAAACGCATGGATGACGGGAGAAGTGCGCGTCGAAGTCCCACGGACATGCCGTGTGCGGCTCAATGGCCGGCTTCCGGCAGGCGTTGAGGCGAAGGATATAGTTCTGCATTTGTTGCGCTTGCCCTATGTGCGCGAGGGAAAGGCAATCGGTCAGGTGATCGAGTATTGTGGCGAAGCGTTGTCGGTCCTGTCCACTGACGAGCGCGCGACCCTGACCAACATGGTGGCGGAGATCGGCGGCTTCAGTGGAATTGTTGTGCCTGACGAAGAGACACGGCGCTTTGTGAGGGACCGCCGTGGCACCGACTTGCAACTGGAGCCCTGGATGTGCAGCGACGAGGACGCCGAATTCGCTCACGTCATCGAAGTCGAGTGCGACAGGCTCGAGCCGATGCTGGCGAGGCCTGGCGATCCCGGTCACGGCATTGCCGTATCGGAACTGGCCGAGACGGTGGGGATCGATATCGCCTATGGTGGCTCATGCACCGGCGGCAAGCGCGAAGACTTGTTGCATTACCATGCCGTGCTCGAATGGGCGGCGCAAAGGGGCATGCGGGTAGCTCCCGGCACACGTTTCTTTCTCCAGTTCGGCAGTCAGGATGTCCGCGATTATTGCGTGCAGAGCGGAATGCTTGACGTGTTTGAACGCGCGGGCGTCGAACTGATCGAACCGGGTTGCGGCGCGTGCGTGAACGCCGGCCCCGGCGTCTCCGATCGAGCCGAACAGGTGACAGTGAGCGCGATCAACCGCAATTTTCCGGGACGTTCCGGGCCAGGACAAGTCTGGCTGGCGAGCCCGTCTACGGTGGCGGCCAGTGCGATTGCGGGCCGCATTGTAAGCTTTGTGCAATTGCGGGCGAAGGCGCCGTGACCTTGTAACGTCGACCGAGCCAGTTGCCGTCGTCTCCTCAAGCGCTCTTTGATTTCGTCCGGGCAGCGCGCGCAGACATGTTCAGTTCCGCGGCCTCGCGAATGAGCGCCTTCAACGCCTTCTCATTGATCTTGTCGCCCTCGTGGATATCGATGGCGCGCCGGACGTTGCCTTCGAGGCAGGAATTGAAGAGGCCTGACGGATCGTCCAGCGCGGCGCCCTTGGCGAAGGTCATCTTCACGACAGCCTTGTAGGTCTCGCCGGTGCAGATGATTCCATCGTGCTCCCACACCGGAACGCCCCGCCACTTCCACTCCTCGACCACTTCGGGGACGGCCTGCTTGATGATGCTTCTGATACGCGCGAGCGTATCGCCGCGCCAATCGCCCAGCTCCTTGATTCTCGCATCGATCTGCCGGGAGGGAGAGCTTCCGCCTCTTGCTTCGCTCGCGCTGCTCTTCTTCAAACCTGTCGCTTTCTTCATGGCTGTCGTCGCTCCGCTCACATTCGTTCGCCGGGCAATTGGCTGGCCTGCTTTACCCAGGCGATGAACTGAGCTTCGTCAAACTGCTCGTCCTCGCGAATGTCGAGGTAGCGCACTTCCTTGTGCTTGGACTCGCCGGGCGGGAGAGGGCGCAGCGACGTGCCGCGGAAGAAGGTCACTTTGACGTACTTCGTAAAACAGTGAAAGGCGATGAACCAGCCGCCCTGGTCCTCGACGCCATAGAAGGGCGTATTCCATTTGACTGCCTTGCGCACGCCGGGGACGGTGCGCACGATGAGCGCATCGAGGTGGCGCCCGATGTCGCGTTTCCAGCCTGGCATGGCCTCGATGTAGGCCTGCACGGGGACGTCGCCGTCCCCTTTCGCGATCTGCGGGTTTCCGCCTGAGAGCAGGACGGGCTTTGCGGCGGCCTTCTTTGCGACCTTCGCCGACTTTGCGGGTGTCTTGCCGACCATTGGCTGCACTCCTATCCGCTGATGCCCCGCGCGCTGCGCCATTTGGCGGCATAGGGCAGCACGAACATGTACAGACCGGTGAGCAGAAGCAAGATCAGCGGGAACAGCGCCAGAAGACCTACCCAGGCGGCTTGTTTCTCCTGCATCATGGCGATGACGTTGACGATGACGGCCACCGTGAAGGCAATGGACAGCCAGCGGTGGATTTGCCGAATAGACGTATTCCAGTTCAATGAGACCTCCTTTGAAACGAGCCGAAGCGCAACGCGGCGGTTTCAGTCCGCCCGCGCCACGAGTTCTTCCAGCTTCGCGAAGAATTGCTGCCAGCCGGCGTGGGCGCCGCCGTAGGCCTGCTTCTGATCCGGCCGGAAGCCGGTCTGCTCCATGCGCAGCAGGGTCCCCGTGCGCGTTGGCGTGAGCGTAAATGTCACCACGCTCTGCAGATTGAAGGCTGCATCCTCGTGCTTGAAATTCCAGGTGTAGGACAGCGCTTTGTTCGGCTCGATGGCGAGGACCTCGCAGTCCAGTACGCCGCCCCATTCTCCGCGAAGATTGAAATGGTGACCCACGACAGGCTTGAAGTCGTTCTTCATCAGCCATTCCTCCATCAGGTGTGGTTGCGTGAGCGCGCGCCAGAGCTTTTCCGGCGGATGCGGCATCTCGCGTTCGACGACGACGGAGCGGGTTTCAGTCGCGGTATTGGTCATTGGTCCATCCGTTTGAGTAGATCTTCGAGATCGTCGAATTTCCTCTGCCAGAACCCCGCCATCTCGCTCGTCCAGTCGATCAGCGGGGCCAGGGCGCCGAGCTGCGCGCTGTAATGCGTCTGTCGGCCTTGGTGGCGGTCGCGCACCAGCCCAGCTTGTTTCAGAACGCCGAGATGTTTTGAGACGGCCGGTTGCGAGATCCCGGCCCGCGCCGTCAGGGCTCCCACCGTCTGCTCTCCTTCGCGGCACAGCCGCTCGAAGATCGCCCGACGGGAAGGATCGGCGAGTGTTCTGAAGAGCACGTCGTGGGCGTTCGGCATTTGGGATCGATAACCTTTGGGTTATTGATTGATCCATAACTACAGAGATATGGGTTAGTCAAGTCGAAAAGCGTGAGGCTGTAGCCGGTAGTTCTACCCCCGGGAACCGCCGGTTCTTGAGCTTACTATATCCCGCTGGTTATGCCTCACTGTCTGCTCTCGCGGCCATCCGCGAAGCGAGCTGCGGGCGCGAACGCCAGCGACATGATCGTTGGCTCGTTGTCGAAGACGGGCGGCATGACCATGTAGGACAGGGAGGTGAGGCTCATGGGAGATGCCAGCCGTCAGGCCCATTGGGAGACCGTCTACGCTACCAAGGGCGAGAACGAGGTCAGCTGGTTTCAGCAAAGCCCGGCGCCTTCGCTCGACTTGATCGGGCAGGCAGGCGCCACGCGTAAGTCGGCCATCATCGACATTGGCGGCGGCGTTTCGCGGCTGGTCGACAATCTCGTCGAGCAGGGGTTTGAGGATGTCACCGTGCTCGATCTGTCGGACGCGGCATTGGCTGCCGCAAGAAGCCGCCTTGAGAGCCATGTTGGCGCCAGCGCCGAGCGCGTTAGCTGGATCGTTGCGGACGCGACGACCTGGGAGCCGGCCAGGGCCTACGACATCTGGCACGACCGGGCGGCGTTCCACTTTCTCACCGACGCAAGCGATCGCGCCGGCTATATCGCCCGCCTTGAGCGGGGCCTGAAAATCGGCGGGCACGCCATCATCGCCACCTTCGCGCTCGACGGACCTGAAAAGTGCAGCGGCCTGCCGGTCGCACGCTATGACAGTGCGAGCCTCGGACAGACGCTCGGCGCCACATTCAAGCTGGTCCACACGCAGCGGCACGAACACGCGACCCCGTGGGAGTCCCGACAGATCTTCCAGTTCAGCGTATTCAGGCGCGAGGGTTAACTCGCGCCCGCCTCGCGCGCTAATGCGCCATGCCGCGTGCCAATTCCTGGCAGGCCTCCATGCAGCGGCGGCAGCTTTCCGCGCAGATGCGGCAATGTTCATGCATGGCGGCGTGCTTCTGGCACTCCTCCGCGCAAAGCCGGCAGGCGGCGGCGCAGACGCTGAGCATGCGGCGCATCACTTCGTCGTCGGAGCCTGTCCGGCGGGTCATGATGCGGCCGGTGATGTTGCAGATGTCGGCGCAATCCAGGTCCAGTCGGATACACTGGGTCAGCTCCTGCACCATGCGCTCCGACAGGCAGGCGTCGGCGCAGGAGGTGCAGGTCTGGGCGCAGGAATAACATTCCTCGATGCAGCGGATCAGGGCGTCGTCGATCTGGCCCTGGACGGCCGGGTGGGTGCCGATCATTTCGCGGGCGTGCATGGTGGGCTCCTTGCTTGACGGCCAGCGCAAGCGGGGCGGCCGCTACTTCAAGCCGCAGCGACCGAAAATGTTCTGGCCTCCGCATTAATGCCGGCGCGCTGGATCAGACCCGATTGGTCCAACGCAACGTGGTGCATTGGAATTATGTCAACGAAACCCGCGGCTTCGTGATGGAACAGACTGGATTATGCGAAAATTGTCCCCGCGAACGCTCGATCCACCTTGCCGGCTGCTGGTGGTATTTTTGATCGTCGGAAGGGTTCGGGAGCCATGGGCTTCTACAACGATGTCATCCTGCCGAAGGTTTGCGATCTCGCGATGCGGAACAAGCAACTTCGGCCGTATCGCGAGCGGGTGATCGGCGCGGCCGAAGGCCGCGTGCTCGAGATCGGGATCGGTTCGGGTCGGAATTTGCCCTTCTATCGGTCGCAAGTAACGGAATTGCTGGCGCTGGAGCCGTCTCCTCAACTCACGGCAATGGCTCGTCATGCTCTGCATCCGGGCATGCATGTCAGCTTCGTCGAAGCGTCAGCAGAAGCCATTCCACTCGATGATCGCAGCGTTGATACCGTTGTGACCACCTGGACCCTGTGCAGCATTCCAGATGCCGCCATGGCGCTCACCGAAATGCGTCGCGTGCTTCGGCCGAGCGGCAAGCTCTTGTTCGTGGAGCATGGCATGGCGCCGGACAAGAGTGTGCGGCGATGGCAGGACTGGCTGACGCCTGCCTGGAAATGCATCAGTGGCGGCTGTCATCTCAATCGACCCGTCAGCGCGATGATCGAAAGTGCCGGCTTCAGGATCGATCGGGTGGAAACGGGCTATATGCCCGGACCCAAGCCGATGACTTTCATGTATGAGGGCACCGCGCGACCAAACTAGCGGCATAGCGGACATGGCCCGACTTGCTGTTGGCTTGACCCGGTCGCGAATGACCTAATCGGCCCTGTCGCCCGGCAGCCATTTCGCAGGGAAATTCGTCTCATTGGCAAGTAAGCCGCTCCGGAGGGTCGCTCTGGCTGAAGGCACCTCATCCGCGGTAGGATTGTTCGCCGGCGGCGCCCGAATGGCTCGCCTGCACACTGTTAGAGGGAGGCAAACATCCAACGCTAGAGAGGAGGTCGACAATGAAAATCAGTTCGCTTACGGGGACGGCTCTGGTCGCGGCAGTCACTGCCACATTGGCGCTGGCCGTCACGGCGCATGCGCAGCAGGCTCGAACACTAAAGGTCCAATCGGCAGTGCCACCGTCGTCCACGGCGCAGGATGCCTTGAAGTTCTTCGCTGACCGGGTGGACAAGTTGACAGCGGGCCAGCTCAAGATCGAGGCGTTGCCGGGCGGTGCGATCGTCCCGCCGTTCGAGATTCTCGACGCAGCGCACAAGAAGGTTATCGATGGCGCCTGGGGCATCTCCTACTGGTGGTTCGGCAAGAACAAGGCTGCGACCCTGTTCGCCAATACGCCTGCCGGTATTGCCGGCATGGATCCTGTCGACTTCATCGGCTGGGTATACGAGGGCGGGGGCCTCGATCTGTGGAATGAGTTCTACCAGAAGGAGCTCAAGCTCAACCTGGTCGCGTTCCCCAGCATGCCGCCGAGCCCGCAGGCGCTCGGCTGGTTCAAGCGTCCGATCAAGGACCTCAACGACTTCCGCGGCATGAAGTGCCGACAGACGGGCATCGTTGCCGAACTCTATTCCAAGATGGGCATGGCCGTCGTCAACATGCCGGGCGGTGAGATCCTGCCGGCGGCTGAGCGCGGTACCATCGACTGTGCCGAGTGGGTCGGCGGCATCGAGGATCAGCGGCTCGGGTTGCACACCGTGTGGAAGTTCCACTACACGCCCGGCATGCACGAGAGCGCATCCGTGGCCGAGATGGCCTTCAACAAGGACGTTTGGGACAGCCTGCCGGACCAGAACAGGGAGGCCATCAAGTCGGCGCTTTCGGAAACGTTTCTCCGCTGGTGGGCGAGTTATCAGCGGCAGAACGCGGACGCGATTGCCGAATTCGCGGAGAAGCACAGCGTGAAGCTGCTGACCACGCCGGCCGAGATCAACCAGGCCTTCCTCAAGACCTGGGATGAATTCGCTGCCGCCGAGTCGGCCAAGAATCCGTTCTTCAAGAAGGTCTACGACTCCCAGAAGGCGTATGCCGCCAAGGTGGTGCCGGCCAAGCGCTTCATGTTCCCGCCCTACGCTTTTCAGGCGGACTATTACTGGCCGCCAAAGGAGGGCAAGTAGCAGCGGGGGAATACCAAATCGAGGGGCGGCGGCAGCGCCGCCCTTGTTGCTATCTCACCGCATGCGGCAGCCACAGCGCGATTTGCGGCCACACCAGCAGCAGGATGAGGACGAAGGCCTGGATCACCATGTAGTCGGCCATGCCCTTGTAGATCGTGGAGAGGCTCCAGTTCGGCACGACGTTGCGCAGATAGTAGGCCGACATGGCGACGGGCGGACTGAGATAAGCGGTCTGCATGTTGACGGCGGTAAGCGTGCCGAACCAGATCAGCAGGTCGAGCTTGCCGAGGCCCAACTGGAGCTTTTCCACCACCGGCAGGGCGATCGGCAGGAACACCAGGATGATCACGGGCCATTCGAACGGCCATCCGAGCACGAAGAAGATCGCCATGATGAGAGCGAGCTTCCACCAGTCGCTCAGCGGAACGGCGAGCAGGTAGTTGGTGATCAGACTGGCCGAGCCGAGCTTGGTGAAGACGGCGCCGAACACGGTTGAGGCCACTGCCAGGAACAGCACCATAGCGGAGGTCACCATCGTGCCGATGCCGGCATTCGTGAGCGACTGCACGCTAAGCCGGCGATACACGAGCGCCAGGATGGCGGCGCCGAAGGCTCCGCAGGAGGCGGCCTCGGTCGGCGTCGCCAGGCCGCCGACAATGGTGCCAAGCGTAAAGCCGATCAGCGCGCTCAGCGGTGCGATACCCAGCACGACAGCTCGGAAATAGGCGTTGCGGACGTAGGCCCACGCCGCCAGCAGCGCCGGCACCAGCGCCGCAACCGACACGCTGATCCCGCCGATCGTCACCGCGAGAGACGGGGCGCGGGTAACGCCGAGCAGCAGATAGATGAGCAGATAGACAATCGCCACGAGGCAGAGAAGCGCCAGGATCAGTACCGGTATTCCTACCCTCTCGGTGGTCATCTCCTTGTAGGCGGCTTCGCGCTCCTCCATCGTCATGGCCGGACCGAGCTTGGGATTGAGGAAGCTTCGGGTCAGCGTGCAGGCGATGTAGCAGCCGGCGAGCAGAAAGCCGGGCCCGAACGCCGCCGAATAGAGCAGGTTGACGGGAACGCCCATGACCGGGCCCATCACCACCAGCATGACGCTGGGTGGAATGAGAATTCCGAGCGTGCCGCCGGCAGCGATGGCGCCCGAGGAGAGCCGGGCGTCGTAGCCGGTCTTGATCATCATCGGCGCGGCCATGATGCCGAGCACCGTGACGGCCGCGCCGACGATGCCGGTCGCCATGGCGAAGATGGTCGCCGTCAGGATCACCGCCAGATAGAGCGAGCCGCGTACCGGTGCCAGCAGGCTGCGCATGGCCCCGAACAGGCGCTCCATCAGCCCGGCCTGTTCGGTCATGTAGCCCATGAAGATGAACAGCGGCACGGCCGGAAAGATCTCGTCCTTCATCGTGCCCCAGATCTGCAGGTAGCTCAGGTTGAAGGTCTGCTCCCAGCCTAATCCCAAACCGCCGAAGATGATGGCGAGAAACAGCAGCGTGAAGGAGATCGGGAATCCGATGAAGATGACGGCGACCATGCAGACGAGCATGATGAGGCCCAGGAGCTCGGAATAGCTCATGTTCAGACCTCGATCCTCTCGTGCCTGGTCAGGAATTCGCCGGTGCGCCACGCCCACAGGCTCTTCATGAGCTCCGAGATGCCCTGCAGTGACAGCATGAAGGCGGTGAGCGGGATAACCCCGCGCAGCGGCCACAATATCGGCGTCCAGGCTCCGGAGCTTGAGCGCTCGTCGATCGAAATCGAGTAAAGGAAATCATCGATCGAGATATAGAACAGCACGGCCATCGTCGGCAGGAAGAACAGGATGAAGGCAAGGCTGTCGATCATGCCTTTGGTCCGGTCCGAGAACCCGTCCCACAGCATGTCGGTGCGCACGTGAGCACCCTTGAGAAGCGCCAGCGCCGATCCCAGCATGAAGAGCGCCGCATACGACATGGTCGTCACGTCGAGCGCCCAGACGGTAGGGCTTCTGAAGAAGTAGCGGGCGAAAACCTCGAAAACGTTGGCGAACACCAAGGGAATGATGAGAAGCACGAAGAGGTGGCCGGTCCACTCCGTGAACTTGTCGATGGTACGAATAACGGCCAAATAGCCCCGGGGTGGCGTCGGCCTTGGCGACGACGAGACACTGGTCATTACAGTGGCCATCAATTGACCCTCAGACGCAGCCCGATCGTGAACCCGTGAAAAACTGGCCGCACTATCCATTGCGACCGATCAGTCGCCGTCGAGCGATCCGGTGGAATGTTACTTTAGCGGCGATCTCGGCGCCAGCGGCTGGATAGCCGTCGCAGCCGCCCCCAGGAGCGCGGACAGCCATCCAGCCGCTAGACCGAGCACGAGGACCTCGGGGCCTATATCCCTTGGTGGAGGGACGGGTGTCTTCTGGAGCGCCAATCTTCTGGATGAGGCTGTCCAATGGTGCCGGCATGGCGGGCTCGCTCACACGACGAGCGGCAGTTCAACTTCTGATAAATGACCGCTGCTGGCACATCGCGTCATTTTCGCTGCGATGCGGAATTTGGACGCTGTCGGGGCATGGCGGACGTCGAGTAAGCCACATCAATCAATCTCGACTTACCTAGCCAATCGGCTCGTTCGGCCCGTCAGCTTCGCACAATCGAGCCGGCGCGCCCGACCAGCCGCGCCAGTTGCTTGAAGCGGCTGCCGACGCGGTCGGCGACGAGATCGACCATGCGGTGTTCGAACATCAGCATCAGGTTGCGGCCGCTGGTACGGAAATGCGTCGCGGGCAACACGCCGGTGCGCGCCGCCGAAATCAGATGCGCGACGCGAAACGCCGCGCCGAGAATGCGGGCGCGTTCATCCATCGCGGGCGGCACCAGTTCGCGAATGCGGGCCGGCGGTTCGTTTTCCTCGCTTAAGCCCGCGTAACGGTAGAACACCGACAGCGCGACAAAGGCGCGGCCCTGATGGCTGATCGAGCCGAAATTGCCGTTGGTGATCAGGCTCAGCGTTTCCTCGCCCCGATGATCGGGATGCACGCGCCAGCCGACATCGGAGAGCAGGCAGGCGGCGTGGCGCAGGCGGCGGTCCTCCGCGGTCTCACGCAGCTTCACAACTCGCACCAGCCGATCCGTCCATGCGACCAGTTCCTCGGCGTGGCGCGCGGAGCGCGACAGCAGCCCGTTGAGGGTTTGGGCCGCGCAGATGAAGCCGTCCTTGGCGCGTTCCTGCGGCGGCAGCATCTCGTAGAGCAGGCCTTCGCGCACACCGAAGGTCGAAAACACGATCGTCTTCGGGCGGCCGACGCGGATGATGTATTCGAGCACCAGCGCGGCATAGGTCAGAAGCGGACGCCGTGCATCGGCGACCACTTCGATATCGGCGAGCATGTTGGCCGCCGCGAGCCGGCGCAGGCGCCGCGCGAAATCCAGCGCGTCGGCGGCCGGCAACTCATAGCCGTGCATCACCCGCAGCGGATAGCCGCTCTGGACGATGTGGATGCGCGCCAGCGCGCGCCAGGTGCCGCCGACCGCGTAGAAGGTGCGGCCACTGCCGGCCTTGAGCTGGGTCACGCCAGACAGATCGTTACTGACGATGCGTTCGGCGCGCTTCAGAGATTTGTCCGAGAGGTCCTGCAGCGCGAGGCTTCCGAGCGGCAGCGTGACGCCGCTGCTGACGCGGCTGCCATGCACGTCGATCAGTTCGAGCGAGCCGCCGCCGAGATCGCCGACGACGCCGTCAGGATTGTGGATGCCGGACACGACGCCGAGCGCGGATAGTTTCGCCTCGCGTGGCCCCGACAGGATTTCAATGGGAACGCCGCAGATGCGTTCGGCCTTGGCGATAAAGTCGGGACCATTGGAGGCGTCGCGGCAGGCCGCGGTGGCGATCGCATAGACGCGGCCGACCTGCTGAATGCGGCACAGGGCACGAAACCGCCGTAGCGAGGTCAGGGCCTTGGCGACAGCGTCGGCCGACAGCAGGCCGGTACTCTGCACCTCGCGGCCGAGCCCGCACAGCGCCTTCTCGTTGAAGATGGTGACGAGGCTGCGCGTCATCGTCTCATAGACGACGAGACGAACCGAGTTCGAACCGATGTCGATGACGGCGACGCTGGAAGCGCGCTTGCGCGGTCGCTTCACAGCCGCGGTCCCTTATGGCGATTGCTGGCGTTCGTTACGGCGCGTGAGGCGGCGCGGCGAAGATTCCTTGAGAGACTTTCCACGGCCTGACAGACTCGGATTGGTCATGAAATAGTTGTGCAGATTGAACGGCTCTTCGCCTTTCGCGGTCTTCATACGCGTTGAGGACCCGTCCGGCAACAACTGCCAGCTCTGCTCGGTATCCTTCAGGTTGGCGACCATGATCTGTTCGAGAACCTGCTGATGTACCGTGGGATTTTGCAACGGACAAAGCACTTCGACGCGGCGATCGAGGTTCCGCGGCATCATGTCGGCGGACGAGATATACACAGCCGCTTTGGCGCTGGGCAGGCCCTGCCCCATACCAAAGCAGTAGATTCGGCCGTGCTCCAGGAAGCGGCCGATGATCGATTTGACCCGGATGTTCTCGGAAAATCCGGGAATGCCTGGCCGCAGGCAGCAGATGCCGCGCACCACCAGATCGATCGATACGCCGGCCTGCGACGCCTCGTACAGCGCGTCGATGACATCGGGGTCGACCAGCGAGTTCATCTTCATCCAGATCGCCGCCGGCTTGCCGTGCCGGGCGTGATTGGCCTCGCCCTTGATGTGTTCGATGATGCGCTTGCGCAGCGTCAGCGGCGACACCGCCATCCGCTCGATGTCGCTCGGCTCGGCATAGCCGGTGATGTAGTTGAACACCCGCGCCGCGTCGCGGCCGATGATCGGGTCCGACGTGAAGTAGGAGAGATCGGTATAGATGCGCGCGGTGACCGGATGATAGTTGCCGGTGCCGGTATGCACATAGGTCGTCAAATTGCCGCCCTCGCGCCGCACCACCATCGACAGCTTGGCGTGGGTCTTCAGTTCGAGAAAGCCATACACCACCTGCACGCCGGCGCGTTCGAGGTCGCGCGCCCAGCGGATATTGGCTTCCTCGTCGAACCGCGCCTTCAATTCGATCAGGGCGGTCACCGATTTGCCGGCCTCGGCCGCTTCGGCAAGCGTGCGCACGATCGGCGAATTGTTCGAGGTGCGGTAGAGCGTCTGCTTGATGGCGACGACATCGGGGTCGCGGGCCGCCTGCTGCAGGAACTGCACGACGACGTCGAAGGATTCGTAGGGGTGATGGACGATCAGGTCCTTTTGCCGGATCGCGGCGAAGATGTCGCCGCCATGGTCGCGCACGCGCTCGGGATGGCGCGGCACATAGGGCGTGAATTCGAGGTCGGGCCGATCGAGCCGTGTGAGCTGCGAGAGCTCGTTCATGGCCAGCACGCCATCGACCAGAAACACTTCGTCGTCGGCCGCCGAAAGCGCCTGCCGCACGAAGCCACACAGTTCTTCCGGCATCTTGGCTTCCATCTCGAGGCGGATCACCGAACCCCGCCGCCGTCGCTTCAGCGCGGTCTCGAACAGGCGAACCAAGTCTTCGGCCTCTTCCTCGATTTCGAGTTCGGAGTCCCTGATGATGCGGAAGGCGCCCTGGCCCTTGACGGTGTAGCCGGGGAACAGGCGGCCGATGAACAGGCCGGTGGCTTGCTCCAGCGGGATCAGGTGCACCGTGCCATCCTTGCCGGCGGGCATGCGGATGAACCGGTCGATCTTGCCGGGCATGCGGATCAGCGCGTTCATGGGCTTGCCGTCGGCGACGCGCGCCAACTGCAGCGCGATGGTGAAGCCGAGGCTCGGGATGAAGGGGAAGGGGTGCGCCGGATCGATCGCCAGTGGCGTCAGCAGCGGGAAGATGTTGCGGAGGAAGTGATCCTCGAGCCAGCCCCGCTCCGTCTTTGTGAAGTCGTGGCCGTCGACGAGTATGATGCCCGTCCCCGACAGGGTGGTGCGCAGATCGCGCCAGATCGCCTGCTGGTCGGAGGCGAGCGCCGAAACCGTCTTGTTGATGAGGGTGAGCTGCTCGGACGGCGTCATGCCGTCAGGGCTACGTTCAGCAATACCTTCACGGACCTGTGCCTTAATACCGGCAACGCGGACCATGAAGAACTCATCAAGGTTATTGGCCGAAATCGACAGGAACCGGACCCGTTCCAGCAGGGGATGGCCTGGATTGACCGATTCCTCGAGCACCCGGCGGTTGAAATGCAGCCAGGATAGTTCCCGATTGATGAAGCGCTCCGGGCTCGTGGCAATCGTGGACGGAGCCTCGGCAATTGGTTCTTTTTCTTTTATTTCAATTACTTGTGCCGATTCCATAAGGCTTTGATCCATCTCGGGAGAGGTGTGGGCTAATTTACGGGATTGCGGCCTGCAGCATGTGATACGCCGATGACGTTTCAATGACATTGACGTTCCGCCCGTTGCCGCCGTCAAGGCGGCAGGAAGCAGCACGCAGCCGTCCGATCAGGCGTTGCGCAGCAGTTCCGCGGCCAGCGCCCGGGTTACCGGCCGGCCGAGCCGCAGCGCCTCGGTATCCAGGAGGTCGACCGCCTGGCGGGCGGCGGAATAGGAGCGCTCGATCCGGGTGGCGAGGTAGCTCACGACAGCCTCGTCGATGCTCAATTGGCGGTCCGCGCAGAATTTGACGATCAGGCCGCGAAACAAGAGGTCGTCGGGCGGGGATAGCGACACGACGGGGGCGGCGCGCAGCCGCGACCTGAGATCGCGCAGTTCGACCTCGAACGCGACAGGCGGAACGCGCCCCGTGATCAGGACGAACGCCTCGTCCTCGCGCGCCAGGTTCAGGAGGTGAAACATCGCGCGCTCGTCGAAGTCGGCCGGTCTCAGGTCTTCGACGACCAGCGCCCCGGTGGCGAGCGCGCCGGGGACGGCAGCGGGGTTGAGCGCATGCGCCGATGTCGCACGCGCGCCGGCCTGTTCGGCCCAGATCGCGGCGAGATGGCTCTTGCCGGAGCCCTCCGGTCCCACCAGCAGCATGATGCGGTTCGGCCAGTCCGGCCAGCTCTCGATCAGCGAGAGAGCAGCTTCATTGGCCGGCCCTTCGAGGAAATTGTCGCGGGTCAAGCTCTCCGCATGCGGCAACGCAAAGGCTAGCTGACGAGGTTGAACGCGGACTGCCACGCAAATCTCCAGGCCGGGATATTACAGCCTTCATAGCGTTTTTAAGCGAAGTGGGACGATTTAGCGCGCTTCGATCGTGCTCATGTGCCGGACCCACTCGACGAGATAGAGCGAGACGGAAACCAAAGTAAAGACCGTAACAAAACCCATCAGGATCACGTCATAGGGCGCCGGCTTGAAATTGAAACCGAGCGAAGCCAGTACCAGCGCCGCGAACGCCACCTGTGCGACCGTGTTGAGCTTCGACACCATCAGCGGTTTCATCGGAATCGGCTTGTCGAACAGCCATGAGACGATCACGGCCGTGACGATCATGATGTCGCGCGACACCACGAGGATGACGAGCCAGCGCGGCACCGCGCCCCAGATGCCGAGTGCCACGAAGATCGACACCAGCAGCGCCTTGTCGGCGAGCGGATCGAGCAGGGCGCCCAGTTCGCTCTGCATGTTGAACCGCTTGGCGAGAAAGCCGTCGACGGCGTCGCTGACCCCGGCAATGACGAAAATCGCGAAGGCGATTTCCATCTGGCTGGAAACGATCGCCCAGACGATGACCGGGACCAGAATGATGCGCCCCAGCGTAATGATATTCGGAATACTCAAGTCGGTCGCTTCCCGGCTCCCGGCCAAAAATCCGGCCCCTGGCGGGTTCAGCCGGTCCTTATCTACATAGTATATGCGCCAAGCGCTTGCGAGCCATTGCAGGATCGCGGAATTCCTCGTAACCAGCCGTCATCATACTGGAATTTGGGCATGATCGACCGCAAAAACGGGCTCACTTACGCGGATTCGGGCGTCGATATCGATGCGGGCAACCGCCTGGTCGATCTCATCAAGCCGATGGTCCGGGCCACCGCCCGGGCGGGCGCGGACGCCGAAATCGGTGGATTCGGCGGTCTATTCGACCTCAAGGCGGCAGGTTTCAAGGATCCCGTTCTGGTGGCGGCGACCGACGGCGTCGGTACCAAGGTCAAGATCGCGATCGAGACTGGCCTGCATGGCGGCATCGGCATCGACCTGGTGGCGATGTCGGTCAACGACCTCGTGGTGCAGGGCGCGGAACCGCTGTTCTTCCTCGACTATTTTGCCTGCGGCAAGCTCGACCCCGACGCGGCCGCGGCCATCGTGGCCGGGGTCGCCGAGGGGTGCCGGGAATCAGGTTGCGCCCTGATCGGTGGCGAAACCGCCGAAATGCCGGGGCTCTACAAGGCGGGCGATTACGACCTCGCGGGCTTTGCGGTCGGGGCTGCCGAGCGCGGCACGCTGCTGCCGAGCGTCGATATCGCCGTGGGCGACGCGGTCGTCGGACTGGCCTCGTCGGGGGTGCACTCCAATGGCTTCTCGCTCGTCCGCAAGATCGTGGAAAACTCGGGTCTTGGCTTCGATGCCCCGGCACCGTTCTCGCCGGTCATGACGCTGGGCGGCGCGCTGCTGGCGCCGACCAAGCTCTACGTAAAATCCTGCCTGCGTGCGATCCGCGAGACCGGGGCCATCAAGGGGCTCGCCCACATCACCGGCGGCGGTTTCACCGACAACATTCCGCGCGTGCTGCCGAAGCATCTCGGCGTCGGCATCGATCTGGCGCGGCTGCCGGTGCTGCCGGTATTCAAATGGTTGGCGGCGCAGGGCGGCATCGCGGAACTCGAATTGTTGCGCACCTTCAACTGCGGCATCGGCATGATTGCGATCGTCAAGCCGGATGCGGTCGAGCAGGTGACGCAAGTGCTGACTGAAAGCGGCGAGACCGTCGCCTTGCTCGGCGAAGTGATTCCGGCCCGGCGCGACGAGGATGGGGAACATCGCGTGGTCTACAACGGCCATCTCGATCTCGCGCAATGAAGCGTCGTGTCGCCATCCTGATCTCGGGGCGCGGGTCGAACATGGCCGCGCTGATCGACGCGGCGAAGGCTGCGGATTTTCCGGCCGAGATCGTCGCCGTCATCTCCAACCGGGCCGATGCGGTCGGGCTGGAGAAGGCAGAAGCGAGCGGCATCGCGACGACCGTCGTCGAGAGCAGGCCGTTCGGCAAGGATCGCGCCGGCTTCGAAGCCGTCCTGCAGCGGGCGCTGGAGGAAAAGAAGGTCGATCTGATCTGTCTCGGCGGATTCATGCGGCTGTTCACCGCCGAATTCGTGCAGCGCTGGTACGGCAGGATGCTCAACATTCACCCTTCGCTGCTGCCGTCCTTTCCCGGCCTCGATCCACACGGCCAGGCGCTGCAGGCCGGGGTGAAGATCTCGGGCGCGACCGTGCACTTCGTGATCCCCGAAACCGACGCCGGCCCGATCGTGATGCAGGGCGCAGTCACGGTGGCCGATGACGACACGGCAGAGACGCTGTCGCAGCGAATTCTCGGCATCGAGCATCTCATCTACCCGGAGGCGCTGCGCTTGCTTGCGAGCGGCAAACTTCGCCTCGAAGGCGACATCTGCAATATCGCCGGTAGCGCCGATCGTGACGGCACCCTGATTTCGCCGCGGACGATCTGATATTATCTGGCGGTGTGCGCGACGGGCGCGATAACCGCGCTCCGCAAAATCCATCGAGGTTCCATGATCACGCTCTACGGTTCCGGGCCCAATTTCGGCCTTCCCGACGCAAGCCCGTTCGTGACCAAGGCCGAGACCTTGTTGCGGATGTCGAAACTCCCGTTCGAAAAGGCGCCGATGAGCTTTTCGAAGGCGCCGAAGGGGAAGATTCCCTACATCGAGGACGACGGCCAGTTGCTCGGCGACTCCACGCTGATCCGCTGGCACCTCGAAAAGAAATACGGCATCGATTTCGACCAGGGCCTCACCGCCGAACAGCTCGCCATCTCCTGGGCGTTCGAAAAAATGGCGGAGGACAATCTGTACTGGGCCAGCGTCTACTTCCGCTGGATGATCGATGACAATTTCCGCAAGGGGCCGGTCAATTTCTTCAAGGGCGTACCTGCGCCGGTCCGGCCGGTCGTCGTGTCGATGATCCGCCGCCGCCTGCGCAAGACGTTGCAGGGCCAGGGAATCGGCCGTCACTCCGCCGACGAGATCACCGCGATCGGAATCCGCTCGATCGATGCGATGGCGGCCTATCTCGGCGACAAGCCGTTCTTCATGGGCAGCGCGCCCGCCGGCATCGACGCCACGATGTTTGCCTTCGCGGTCAGCGTGATCTGTCCGGTGTTCGAATCGGACTTGCAGCGGGCGGCCGCAAGCCATGCCAATTTGCGCCGCTATGTCGGCCGGATGACTGCGCGATTCTATCCTGAACTCAGCGAGATTGCGGGCTGCCAGGCCGCGGCCTGAATGCCAGGGTGGGCGTTCGCAAGGTTTGGCGACTGCCGGAAACGTCGTCGCGGTGTCGCGCGGGCTGTGGCAGCCGAACAACAATGATGCGTATTCGGCGGCCGCCCAGGGGGCTAACCGATTGACCCTTCCCGCGAACTGGGGGCAAATCGCTCCAGTTGATCGGGATTTGCGCATTTTTCGGGCCGGCGCTTTTGCCTTTGGGAATGGATTGCATGCGCTGCTTACCGCGGCCTTCGCGAGCACGAAAAATCAGGCCCGGTCACACGCTCGCGCGGCTGGCCGCGATCGCGTTCGTTCTCATCGGCATCATGTCCGCCGCGCAGGCGCAATCGCCGACGCCGACACCCACCCCGACTCCCACGCCTTCACCGACGCCCAGTCCGACGCCTACAGTGATCAATTCGACGGTGTCGTCGGGGGCGGCGCTGACCAATCTCGGCAGCAGTTTCCTGGAGCGGCTGGGTAATCAGTCGAGCAACGGTTTCAATCGCCTGCAGCGGACCAATCCCGGCGGCGGCGGCGCCTCCGAGAGCACGGAAGCGCCGCGCTACCGGACCTGGTTCGAAGGCTACGGGAACCATACGAAGACCGGCGCGATCGGAGATTTCGTCGGCGATAGCAGAAAGACCTGGGGCGGTGTGGCCGGGATCGGCGCGCGGGTGGCGCCGGGCATCAATATCGGCTTCTCCGTCGACCAGAGCCGCTCCGCGATCGATATTCCGCTGGCTCTGCAATCGGCGACGATCGACCTGACCCAGATCGGTTTCACGGCCTCTGTCGACAGCGGGCCGTGGACCTGGGCCAGCGCGGTGGTGCACGGTTTCGGCAACGTCAATTCGCGCCGCGACACGGGACTTGGAATTGCGACCGCCGGATACAGCGCGAAGCTCGACGGCGTCCTGAGCGAGATCAGCTATTACTGGACCAGGGACCAGGGCCGCATCGTGCCCAAGGCAGCGTTCGAATATGTTCGCGCCCAGACCGGGTCGCTGCAGGAGATCGGCGGCCTCGATCCCGTGACGGCGACCGGCGCCACCGTGCAGCGCGGGCGTCTGTTGGTCGGCGCGGAGATCGGCCAGTACTGGATATTCGACGGCAAGATCTTCGACCTGTCGGGCTACGGCAAGTTCGTCCACAATGTCGTGCAGAATTTCTCCGACATCACCGTCAGCCAGGGTGTGCAGAGCATTACGTTCCAGGGTATCGGCGAGAGCCGGTATGGCCTCGATACCGGCGCCTCCGCATCGCTGAGTCTCACCAATACCGCGCGGCTCTACGTCAATTACGACGCCAGATTACGCGCCGCGCTGCAGTCGCATCAGGGCACGCTCGGGCTGGAGTTGAAGTGGTAGCGAAGGTAAGCGTGTCCCGGACGCGGCGCAGCACGCAGTGATGCGACGCAGAGCCGGGACCCATGGCCGCCGCAGTATGTGGACCCCGGACCAGCAGCGCACCGCTTCGCGCTGCGCAGCATCCGGGGAACGGACGGAGAGCCAAGCCTAAGCCCGGTCGACCCTGACGACGCGGCCTTTTTCGATCGCGAGCGCCAGCCTGCCGTGTTTCAGCGCCAGCGCCGCTTCGCCGAACAATTCGCGGCGCCAGCCATGGAGCGCGGCGACGTCGGCTTGATCGTCGGCGGCGATCTGGTCGAGATCGTCGACGGTGGCGATGACCTTGCTGGCGACGGCGTGGCGTTCCGACGTCATCCGTAGCAGCACTTTCAGGAGCTCGACGGTAGCCGCGCCATTCGAATTGCCGCGCGGCTTTTCGATCTTCGGCAACGTGTGGGGATCGCGGGCGAGGCCGCGCTGCACGGCGGCAATGATATCGGTGCCCCATTTGGAGCGGTCAAAACCTTTTGGCAGCGAGCGCAGACTGGCGAGGCGCTCCAGTGAGGTCGGGGCGTGGGTGGCGATGTCGCCGACCGCATCGTCCTTCAGTACGCGTGAGCGCGGCACGTCGCGGCTTTGCGCTTCCTGCTCGCGCCAGGCCGCGACTTCCATCAGCACCGCGAGCTCCTTCGGCTTGCGCACCCGCGTCTTGAGCCGCTCCCATGCGCGCTCAGGGTGGAAATCGTAGGTCCTGGGCGAGGTCAGGACTTCCATCTCCTCGCTGACCCAGTCGCTGCGGCTGCGCTTCTTCAGGTCGGCATCGAGCGCTGCAAAGACGTCGCGCAAATGGGTGACGTCGGAGACCGCGTAATGCATCTGCTCGGGCGACAGCGGCCGGCGCGACCAGTCGGTGAAGCGGTGGGTCTTGTCCGGCCGGTGGCCGGTGACGCGCTCGACGAGCTGGTCATAGGCGATGCTGTCGCCATAACCCAGCACCATGGCTGCGACCTGGGTATCGAAGATCGGATGCGGAATGGTGCCGGACTGATGCCAGACGATCTCGATGTCCTGGCGGGCGGCGTGAAACACCTTCAGCACCGCCTCGTTCCCCATCAGCTCGAAGAACGGCTTGAGGTCGATGCCGGGCGCCAGCGTGTCGATCACGACGGCCTCGTCCGCGCTCGCCATCTGCACGACGCAGAGCAGGGGGTAGTAGGTCGTCTCCCGCAGGAACTCGGTGTCGACGGTGATGACCTTGTGCTGGGCGAGCCGGGAGCAGGCAGCGGCGAGGTCGGAAGTGGTGGTAATCAGATCCATGAACAATCCATGACGCGTCGGACAGGCGTTCTGCCGAAAACGCTGATATGTCAAGGGTGTTGCGGGGATTTGAGCCCTGGATTTGAGCCTGAGCACGGCTTTTTTGCGACCCAACCGCGGCTGGACCGGTTCGATAAAACAGTTCCGGCCGCCAGGCGGCGGCGGGGTGAGAAAACCGCTCACTCGTAGCGGATATGCCGCGACCGGCGCCGTCCCGACGGGATCGCGAGCACGGCGAGACAGAGGGCAATCATCACCATTCCCATGAATGCGAAAGCAAAGGCGTCCACGGCAATTCTCCCCTGATAAACCGTTAGAATTGTGGGGAGCGCGTTGACCGTTTCTTAATTTGTGGGGGTGAGGCGCGAGACGTGTCGGCGGATGGTGGACGGGCGCTTAAGGATTGCGGTTAACGGAGGCGATTGCTGGGTGCGGAAACGTCAGCGGTCGCCATCGGCGTTACGTTCTTCTCAACCTCTCGGCGTGCAGATTGGCGGCTGCAAGTCGAAGGATGAAGTCGCATGAAATGGCTGGGAATTGTCCTTGCGCTGATCGGTGGCACGCCGGTGTTGTACAGCGTCGCGTACCCCAGCCTCACGCTACGCTACCGCCTGACCCTCGAAGCGGAGGTCGACGGCAAGCCGAAGACCGGCTCGGGCGTCATTGAGGTCATCTATAGCAAGCAACCCGAGTTCGCGAGCGGCCGCGACCGCGTCTCGAGCCATAGGGGCGAAGCAGTCGTTCTCGATCTTGGTGACCGCGGCATACTCTTTGCGCTGCTGAAGGCTGGCTCCGACAGCCGCTCGATCCCCGAGTCGATCATTCTGCGCGCGTTCAATTTCGACGGTGGCGCATTTCCCGGCCCGACAGTCGAAGAGGGGTTCAAAAAGCTTCGGCAACTGTCCGGAAAGCGCGAACTGCCGTTGACGAGCCTGCCGCTCCTGGTTCGCTTTCGCGATCTCAACGATCCGATGACGGTGGAAAAGGTCGATCCGTTCGACATCAGCAAAAGTTTCGGCGGCGGCGCAAGGCTGGTGCGAGCCACACTCGAAATCGTTCCTGAGGGAGTTTGGCCGCTCAATTCGTTCGGCGTGACGGACGAGCCGATAGTGAAGGGCATCGATCAAAAGCTTCCCTGGCTAAAGTCTTTGCAGGGAAAGTATTTGCATGGCGGAGGCTCTGCCAGAGGAGCGCCGCTTGAACTCGACAGTGGAGATTTCGCAACCACGGATCGATGATCGGTCGCCCGCCTCACGTCCCGCAGAACGTCTGCGTCACGCGCTGCTCCGGCAGCGGTGGTTCGGCATAAGCCGCGTACTGGGGTTGATCCTCGTACGGCTTCGACAGCACCGTCAGCAATTCCTCGAATGGCGCGTAGTCGTCGTTGTTCACGGCGGCCGAAATCACCGCTTCGACGCGGTGGTTGCGCGGGATGAAGGCCGGATTGACGGCGCGCATCGCGGCTTGCCGTTCGGCGGTGGATTGTGGTTCGTCGGTGAGGCGCTGCCGCCAGCGCGCCGCCCATTCGTCGAAGGCTGTGGGATCGGTGAACTGGGCTCTAACGCTGTCGTCGTCGGCATCCGCAGCGGTGTCGCTCAGGCGGCGGAAGGTGAGGGTGAAGTCGGCCTGGTTTTTTGCCATGGCATCGAGCAGATCCTGCACCAGCGCTTCGTCGCCGTCGCGCGCGGTGAACAGGCCGATCTTCTTGCGCAGCCCGGCCTGATAGGCGGCGGTGAATTTTTCGGCGAACTCGCCGAGGATGAATTGCGCCTGTTCGATCGCCTTGTCTTGGTCGTCGGAAAACAGCGGCAGCAGGCATTCGGCGAGCCGCGTCAGGTTCCACAACGCGATGCGCGGCTGGTTGGCGTAGGCGTAGCGGCCCATTTCATCGATCGAGGAGAACACCTGCGCGGGGTTGTATTCGTCCATGAAGGCGCAGGGGCCGTAATCGATGGTCTCGCCCGAGATCGAGCAATTGTCGGTGTTCATGACGCCATGGATGAAGCCGATCAGAAGCCAGCGCGCGACGAGGTCCGCCTGGCGGGCGACGACGCCTTCGAGCAGAGCGTGATAGGGGCGCTCTACGCCGGCGATCTCAGGGTAGTGCCTGGCGATGACATGATCGGCGAGCGCTCGCACACCATCAGTGTCACCGCGCGCGGCAAAGAACTGGAAGGTGCCGACGCGGATGTGGCTTGCGGCCACACGCGTGAGCACCGCACCGGGCAGCATGGTCTCGCGCATCACGTTCTCGCCCGAGGTCACGGCGGCCAGCGAGCGAGTGGTGGGGATGCCTAATGCAAACATCGCCTCGCTGACGATGTATTCGCGCAGGACCGGACCCAACGCGGCGCGGCCGTCGCCCCGGCGGGAAAACGGCGTCGGGCCAGATCCCTTGAGCTGGATGTCGCGGCGGATGCCGTCCCTGTCGATGACTTCGCCGAGCAAGATAGCGCGGCCGTCGCCGAGCTGGGGCACGAATTGACCGAACTGGTGGCCGGCATAGGCCATCGCGATCGGGTCGGCGCCATCGGGGAGGCGCTTTCCGGCAAGGATTTCGGCCCCTTCCGGGCTCTCCAGCACGTCAGGATCAAGGCCGAGTTGGACGGCCAGGGCCCGGTTCAACTTGATTAGCCGGGGGGCGGCCACTGGCGTCGGGGCCACGCGGGCGAAAAAGCTCGCCGGCAGCGCCGAATAGGTGTTCTGGAACGGGAAATGGACGGTCATGACCCAAAGATAGGCGCGGGCACGGAATAGGCAAACGGTTCGGGCCGGTGGGGGCGGAAATCTCGCTCTCGGAGCGCAAAACAGGCCCCGCCATTGGTTGCCGCCCCTCGCGGCGTCGGGTAAACCCTCCCGCAATTCGCGCGGCCTTTGGCCCCGATTCTGACCTCCGACATCTGTTTTTTGGGAATTCCATGCATCGCTACCGGTCACATACATGCGGCGCGCTCCGCGACAGCGACATCGGCCAGACCGCCCGTCTTTCCGGCTGGTGCCATCGTATTCGCGACCATGGCGGCGTGCTGTTCATCGATCTGCGCGACCATTACGGCATCACGCAGTGCGTGGCGGATCCGGATTCGCCGGCGTTCAAGGAAGTCGAAAAGTTCCGCTCGGAATGGGTGGTGCGGATCGACGGCAAGGTACGCCGCCGTCCCGACGGCACCGACAATCCGGAACTGCCGACCGGAGCGGTCGAAGTCTATATCAGCGAGATCGAGGTGCTGGGGCCTGCTGCCGAGCTGCCGCTGCCCGTGTTCGGCGAGCAGGAATATCCTGAAGACATAAGGCTCAAGTACCGCTTCCTCGATCTCCGTCGCGAGAAGCTGCACCAGAACATCATGACCCGCGGCGCGATCGTCGATTCCATGCGCAAGCGGATGAAGGAGCAGGGCTTCTTCGAGTTCCAGACCCCGATCCTGACGGCGTCCTCGCCGGAGGGGGCACGGGATTTTCTGGTGCCCTCACGCATTCATCCCGGAAAATTCTACGCGCTGCCGCAGGCGCCGCAGCAGTACAAGCAGCTCCTGATGATGTCGGGCTTCGACCGCTATTTCCAGATCGCGCCCTGCTTCCGCGACGAGGACCCGCGCGCCGACCGTTTGCCGGGCGAGTTTTATCAGCTCGACGTCGAGATGAGCTTTGTCACGCAAGAAGATGTTTTTGCGGCGATGGAGCCTGTCATATCAGGCGTGTTCGAGGATTTCGCCAAGGGCAAGCCGGTGACAAAAGGCTGGCCGCGGATTCCGTTCGCGGAAGCCTTGAAGAAATACGGCAGTGACAAGCCCGACCTGCGCAATCCCATTGTCATGCAGGACGTCTCCGAGCATTTCCGCGGCTCCGGCTTCAAAGTGTTCGCGCGGATGCTGGAAGACCCCAAGAACCAGGTCTGGGCGATCCCCGGCACGGGCGGCGGCTCGCGCGCGTTCTGCGACCGAATGAACTCCTGGGCGCAAGGCGAAGGCCAGCCCGGCCTCGGCTACATCATGTGGCGCGAAGAGACCAGTAAGCTAGGCGAGGGCACCCCAAGTGGATCGTTAGTGCTTAGCGGCTCTCCCGAGAAGATCACGGTGGGGGCAGGTCCGCTTGCCAACAATATCGGTGCGGAACGGACCGAGGCTATTAGGGCGCAACTCGGCATGAAGGAGGGCGACGCGGCGTTCTTCGTCGCCGGCGATCCGGAAAAATTCTGGAAGTTTTCAGGCCTCGCCCGCACCAAGGTGGCTGAGGAATTGAACGTGATCGACAAGGATAGGTTCGAACTGGCCTGGATCGTCGACTTCCCGATGTACGAGTACAATGAGGAAGACAAGAAGGTCGATTTCTCGCACAACCCGTTCTCGATGCCGCAGGGCGGCCTCGATGCGCTCAACGGGCAGGACCCGCTGACCATCAAGGCGTTCCAGTACGACATCACCTGCAACGGCTACGAGATCGCGTCTGGCGGCATCCGCAACCACCGCCCCGAGGCGATGGTGAAGGCGTTCGAGATCGCGGGCTATGGCGAAAAGGACGTCGTCGAGCGTTTTGGCGGCATGTATCGTGCGTTCCAGTACGGCGCCCCGCCGCATGGCGGCATGGCGGCCGGCGTCGACCGCATCGTGATGCTGCTCTGCGGCACCACGAACCTGCGTGAGATCTCGCTGTTCCCGATGAACCAGCAGGCCGTGGACCTCCTGATGGGCGCGCCGTCGGACGTCGCGCCCAAGCAGCTGCGCGAGCTCCATGTACGGCTCAATTTGCCGGACAAGGGCTAGCTTATAGCGCCGTCGCAGCCTCGATCCGGAACTTCGCGAGCGCGTCGAGCGGGTCGATCTTCAACGCCTGGAAGAGCTGCATCGCCGGCACCTTGCCGAGCGGCGTGAATTTGAGCGTCAGCGTCGTCCCCGGAGTTTCGATAAAGCGCGCCAGCGCCTCGGCGGCGGCCACAGCATCGGGATTGTTTGTCCCTTTCGTCGCTGCGCTGTTTCTGATGTCGTCAACGATCGCTTTTCGTGCCGCATCGCGGCTGATGTTCTGCAGGCGGGAATAGTGTGCGACCGCGAGATCGACGCCGCCCAAGTCGCGCAGCGTGAGCTCGATCCCGCCGGCCTCGATTTGCGCCGCCAAGGTAGCTGCTTGCAGCGGGTTGAAGGAAAATATCTGCCTCGGCACATTGGCAAGCGAAACGCGCGCGGACAGTTTCACGAGGCCGCCGACTTCGAGTGCGACGGGCTCCAACACGAAGCTGCGCGATGCTTCCGTCCAGGACGCGCCGAGATCGCAGTCGAAGGCGATCGAACTGATGCCGGCTGCAATCAGCGGCTTCGTTGTGGGGTCGCTCACATCGATGGGCGTGACCATCTTCGTGGTAAGGCGCGCCTGGCTTGGCACCGGTCCGACAAACTGGCCCCAATCCAGATTGAAGTTGTCGAGTGTGACGGGCTTGCCGGTGTTCTTGAACGGCGCCACGAAGCCCTTGACCTCAATGCCAGCGAGCAGCGGAAACATCCCGAGAAACTGGTCGGGTGACGGCGGCCGTCCCGGGTTCGAGAATTGCGCCGCCATTCGCAGCAGACCTGCGATATCGAGTGATTTGAGCGCGAAGCGTCCGATCTTGACGGGCCCCTTCGCAGAGCGTGCATCCAGTCCTTCGATCGCGAATTCGCCGATCTTGCCGTCTTCCAGGTTGAAGCGGGCCGCCGCGAGCTTGAATGGGCCCTCCGGCGTTTCCGCCGAGATGCCGCGCATCTCGGCAGTTCCGACGCGCACGGCCTCATAGATCTTCGCCATCTTGTCCATCATCTCGCGCGTCTGCGCCGGCGTCGGAGTGCCGCCGGCCGGCTGCATCAGCGCCAGCAGCGCCGGAAGTTGCAGTCGCGACGGCCGCACGCTGACATCGTCGATGGTCATCCCATCGATACGCATACGCACGCCTTGGGCGGACGTGATGGTATAGGCGCCTGCGGTCGTTTGACCGTAGAAGCGATAGTATTTGTCGTCGTTAGCCTTCTGCGGATCGAGGATGGCGGCGGCCGCGGCAGCGTCGAAATCACGCGAAACGAAATTTGCGATCTCGCCGGTCAATTTGTCGGTCTTGCCCGCTTGCTGGGTGTTGGCGGTAAAAGCGAGCCGCTCGATCTGCATGGACGCGACCTTGCCGTTCTTGATGTCCCGCAGCGCTGTGCCCGAATAGGTGAAATTGCCCGACGTGATTGCGCCGAAGTTGATGGTCCCGACAATGCTGGGCGCCACGACGGATGACGCGGAGACGGTGGCAAACTGCTCCAGTGCGGCCCGATACGCCTCGACGATGGAGGCTGAAGCGGGTCGTACCGGCAGGCTGGCGGGGCCGGAATAGTCCTTCACGATGATTTGCGGCACCTTGTAGGTGACGTGTCCGCCTGCCGGGCCTGCGATGTCAACGCTGACTTCCGTGTCGGTCCATTCGATATTGTGAGCCGAGAATTTCGCCGCGTCCGGCTGGCCGACGCCGGAAGCCGTCAGGCTGGCAATCTTGACATTCACCGGGGGCTGCGTCGCAGATTCACCGGCAATATCGACGATCCTGAGCGTTCGGCTGCGCAGGTCGAACGACACCTTGCCGTGGCTTGCCTTACCGCCGCCCGCGCGAACCTGCTCGAACGCGGCCTCGACCTCGCCGGCGATCCGGTGCTGCGTATAAAACTCGAAGCCGAAGAAGCCGCCCGCCGCGATTACGACCGCAGCGGCCAGGCCCATCAGTATCTTTACCATTAGTTGTGCTCCGGACGCCGACACTCGCGCGAGGCAAAATTGCCACAAGTCGGTCAAGGGGATGGGGTAGGGAGGATAATATGCTACCGGCTTTGGTGCTTTGCGTCGATGCCCCCTGTTGATGGGGACGCTCTCGGATGTTGCATCCAAGTGGCCGCCCGTGCTTCACATCCGGCTCAATCTGCCGCAAAACTAATGGTTCGAATGAAGACCGGCCGCCGGAAGCAATTCGGGGTCGAGAAAGCCCGTGGGGGAGTGCATGTCGTCCTATTCTGAAGATCTCCGCTCCGCGGCGCTTGCGTATCACCGGCTGCCGCGCCCGGGTAAACTCGAGATCCAGGCGACCAAGCCGCTCGCCAACCAGCGCGACCTCGCGCTGGCCTATTCGCCGGGCGTCGCTGCAGCCTGCACCGAAATCGCCAACAATCCGGCCGAAGCGGCGTCGCTGACCTCCCGGGCCAACCTGGTCGCCGTGGTCTCCAATGGTACCGCGGTGTTGGGGCTTGGCAATATCGGCCCGCTGGCCTCGAAGCCCGTCATGGAAGGCAAGGCGGTCCTGTTCAAGAAATTCGCTGGGATCGACGTCTTCGACATCGAAATCGCCGCCGACACCATCGAGCGCGTGGTCGAGACAGTGGCGGCGCTGGAACCGACCTTCGGTGGCATCAATCTCGAGGACATCAAGGGACCGGAATGCTTCGAGATCGAGGCGCAGCTCAAGGCGCGCATGAAGATCCCGGTGTTCCACGACGACCAGCATGGCACGGCCATCATCGTCGGAGCCGCCATTGTCAATGCGCTGCTGTTGAACGGCAAGAAGCTGGCTGATGTGAAGATCGTCTGTTCGGGCGCCGGTGCGGCGGCGATCGCGTGCCTTAATCTGCTGGTGTCGATGGGCGCGCAGCGCAAGAACATCTGGGTCTGCGACATCGACGGCGTGGTGCATGAAGGCCGCAACACGCTGATGGACCGCTGGAAGGCGGTCTATGCGCAGAAGACCAACGCGCGCGTGTTGGCCGACGTGATCGGCGGCGCGGATATTTTCTTAGGGTTGTCCGCGCCTAACGTACTGACGCCTGACATGGTCAAGTCGATGGGGGACCAGCCCCTGGTGATGGCGCTGGCCAATCCGAACCCGGAAATCATGCCGGACGAGGCGCGCAAGGCGCGCCCCGACGCGATGATCTGCACCGGGCGCTCCGACTTCCCGAACCAGGTCAACAACGTCCTGTGCTTTCCGTTCATCTTTCGCGGCGCGCTCGACGTCGGCGCCACCGGGATCAACGAGGAAATGAAACATGCAGCGGTTGACGCGATCGCGCAGCTCGCGCGCGATCCGCCGTCGGATGCGGTGGCGCAGGGTTTTGACAGCGGCGAGACGCAAGGATTCGGCCCGGGCTCGCTGATCCCGAGCCCGTTCGATCCGCGGCTGATCCTGCGTATCGCGCCGGCCGTGGCGAAGGCTGCGATGGACTCCGGCGTGGCGACGCGCCCGATCAAGAACTTCGAAGAGTATAAAGCGTTATTGGAACGCTTCGCGTTCCGCTCCGGCCTCGTCATGAAGCCGGTGTTCGCCAAGGCGAAGACCCAGCCGGTTCGCGTGATCTATGCCGAGGGCGAGGACCAGCGCGTGCTGCGCGCCACGCAGGTCGTGCTGGAAGAGAAACTGGCGCGGCCGATCCTGGTCGGGCGTCCCTCCGTCGTCGAGGCAAGGATCAAGCGGTTCGGCCTCTCGATCAAGGCCGGGCAGGATTTCGATCTCGTCAATCCCGAGGACGATCCGCGCTATCGTTCCTATGTGCAGACCTATATCGACACGGCCGGAAGGCGCGGCGTCACGCCTGAGGCCGCGCGCACCGTGGTTCGCACCAACAACACCGTGATCGCAGCGCTTGCGGTGGTGCGCGGCGAAGCCGATGCCATGATCTGCGGCGTCGAAGGCCGCTATATGAGCCATCTGCGCCATGTCCGCGAGATCATCGGCTTCCTGCCCGGCGTCAGCGATTTTGCGGCGCTGGCGATGATGATCACCAGCAAGGGTTCCTATTTCATCGCCGATACCCAGGTGCGGCCCAATCCGAGCGCCGAGGAACTCGCGGAGGTGGCGTCGCTGGCGGCAACCCATGTGCAGCGGTTCAACATGAAGCCGCGTGTCGCCTTCGTGTCACATTCCGACTTCGGCAGCTATGATACGGACTCCTCGCGCAAGATGCGCCGCGCCACCGCGCTTCTGAAGGAAAAGCATCCGGAGATCGAGGCCGACGGCGAGATGCAGGGCGATACCGCGCTCTCGGCCGCGGCGCGCAAGCTCGTGCTGCCGCATTCCAACCTGGAAGGCGATGCCAACATCCTGATCATGCCGAACCTCGACACCGCCAACGTCGCCTACCAGATGATCAAGACGCTGGCGGATGCGCTGCCGGTCGGGCCGATCCTGATCGGGCCGGCGCGTCCGGCGCATATCCTCACCCCGGGGGTGACGGCGCGCGGCATACTCAACATGACGGCGGTTGCCGCCGTCGAAGCCCAGGAGCGTGCCGGCCGCCAGCAGCCGACGTTGTTTGGATAGAGCGAAGTTCTGATTGAATCGGAACCGTTCTAGTCTTTTGTTTTGGCGCGTTTTCTCTGCACGGAATGTATCGTCGCTCAAAAACGCTATGGCCAAAAAAGGGCCTTGGTTCTGCTTCTATCAGTAGGTCTGGTTAGGTCCGCGCAGGCTCCTGCGCGGACGGTTTCGATTTGAGCGTTTGAAAAGCGGAGACGAAACGCCCATAATCGTTTCGCGCCGCCTGCTATCTTTGCATGCCATTCAGTGAGGCCGATCCCATGCCAGCGTTAGTTACCTTCGGGCGAGTCCTGTTCGCCGTCCTCTTCATGTACACGGGAGCGACCAAGCTCTTCGCGATTCAGCAGACGGCGGACTTCATCGCGACCAAGGTGACCATCCCGGCGATGCTTGCGCCCTATACCTCGCAGATCGAAACCATGACCGGCATGCCGATGCCGCAACTATTGGCGTGGAGCGTCGGCGGCTTCGAGATCCTCGCCGGCCTGATGATCGCGGTCAATTTCGGCGCGCGCTTCTTCGCGATCCTGCTGATTTTCTTCGTCATCGCGACGACCTTCTACTTCCACGATTTCTGGAACCAGCCAGCGCCCGAAAATGCCAAGACGCTGATCGACGCCTTGAAGAACCTGTCGCTCATCGGCGCGCTGTTCATGATCGCAGGTTACGGCCGCGGGCCGCGGCCGAATGAACCGGCCTACGGGGACGTCTGAAGCCGGTAGCGGCGGCCCCAGACCGAGTCAGAAATTCCGGATCGCCACGCGTGGACCGTCGAGTGTGGCGGCGGCGCTCTGCGGTGGCGCGACCTGCTCGATCTGTGCGGTCCGCGCCGCTATTCTGCGCGCCTGCAGCCATTGCGGGAACCACATCGCGATGGCCGGGAAAATCAGCACCAGCGCCACGCAAGCGACCTGCAGCACCATGAAGTCGGCCATGCCGCGGTAGATCAGCCGCAGGTTCCATTCCTTGACCACCTGCTTGAGATAGTAGGCCGACATGGCGACCGGCGGTGACAGGAAGGCGGTTTGCAGCACGACCGCAACGATGCAGCCGAACCAGACCATGTCGTAGCCGAGACCCTTGGCGACGGGTGCGAGCATCGGCAGGAAAATGAAGACGATAGCCGGCCATTCGAACGGCCAGCCGAGCAGGAAGATCAGGGTCAGGAGCATGGACATCGTGCCCCAGGGAGGCAGCGGCGACGCCAGCAGGGCATTGGTCATCCAGGTTGCCGTGCCGAGCCACGAGAAGACGGCGCCGAACACGTTGGAGGCTACCGCGAGCAGCAGCACCATGCTGGTCGTTGCCAGTGTGGCGTAGCAGGCATCCAACAGGCCCTTCCATGAGAACCGGCCGTAGGCGACCACAAGGAGAATCGCCCCCAATGCGCCGAACGCCGCCGCCTCCGCGGCCGTGGTGATGCCGGCGAGGATGGCGCCGAGGGTCACGATCGTCAGCACGGTCACCGGCACCAGACCGACCAGGCACTCCCACAGCACGATCCGCATCGAATCTGGCCGCTCCTCGACCGGCACCGGCGGGCCGAGCTTTGGATTGAAGTAGCAGCGGATCAGGGTGTAGGCGATGAACATCGCAGACAGCAGGAAGCCCGGGCCGAACGCGGCCGCATAGAGATCGATGATCGAGATATCGAGCACCGGCGCCATCACGACCAGCATCACGGACGGCGGGATCAAAATGCCGAGCGTGCCTCCGGCGGCGATGGCGCCGGCGGACATGCGCACATCGTAGCCGGAGCGGATCATCATCGGCCCGGCCATGATGCCGAGCAGGGCGACGGTTGCGCCGACAGTTCCGGCGGCGATTCCGAACAGCGTCGCCGTGAGGATGACGACCACGTAGAGCGCGCCATTGAGGGGCGCGAACAGATCGCGGAACGCCCGGAACAGCCGCTCCATGAGACCGGCCTGATCGCAGACGAATCCCATCAGAATAAACATCGGCACCGCGACGAGTTCGTCCTGCTTCATGAGGCCGATGGTCTGCAGGTACGCGAGGTTGAAAACACGCTCTCCCATGCCGACGTAACCAAACATCAGCGCCAGGAAGAGCAGCGTGAAGCTGATCGGCAGGCCGATGAAGATCGCTCCCAGCATCACGAGGAGCATGACAAGTCCGAGGAGTTCGAGTCCCGTCATATCTCGATCTTTTCCTTGTGCTCGAACTCGCGACCGAACTGGACCTGGTACCAGCACTTCAGTACCTCGGACACGCCTTGGATCATGAGAAGTAACGCCGCCAGCGGGATCGTTGCCCGGAAGGGCCACATGATCGCGCGCCACACGCTTTCCTGCGACCGTTCGCCGGTGTCATAGGAGTGCAAGGTGTCGTCAATGCTGATCAGCATGAACGTGATCATCGCCGGATAGAAAAACATCAGGTAGGAGATCAGGTCGACGACGCCCTTCTTTCGCTCCGAGTAATTCTCCCAATAGATGTCGGTGCGAACATGCGCGCCCTTCAACAGCGCATATCCCGATCCGAGCATGAAGGCCGCGCCGTTGACCATGAAGCTGGATTCGTAGACCCAAACGGTCGGCGCGCCGAACCCGTAGCGCATGACAACCTCGTATGAGATCGTCACCATCAGAAACAACATCGACATGGCGATGAGTTTGCCGGTCACGTCGGTGAAGCGGTCGATCGTCCGTATGATCGCGTAAAAAGCACGCGGGAATTCGCCGCCCGGATGGCTTGGGATCGACGCACTGCTGGTGTCCGCGGACATGATCGCCCCCTCCAGGCAGTGCTGGCGTCCGGCGGTTCGGACGCCAGCAGCTCCGCTACAGAGAGATCACTTCTTGGTTAGATAGATCTTGTTCTTCCAGTAGTACTCGCCCGCGAAGTTGTAGGGCGGGAACCAGGAGAGCTTGAAGGGCACGATCTGTTCGGCATAGGCCTTCTGGCTGTCGATGACTTTCCTGTAGAAGGGGTTCTTTGCCGCGTGCTCGGTCTGGATCTTCTCCCACTCGTCGAGGAAGTTCTTCAGGATCTCGTCGGGTGTACGATGCATCTGGACGCCCGCCTTGATCAGGTCCTGGCAAGCCTGCGCCGTTTCGCGATTCAGGGCGAAGTTGCGCTGTGTCGTGGCATAGACGCTCGCCACCTTGATGATCTCCTGCAAATCCGGAGTGAGCTTCTTCCAGACGTCACCATTGATCATCAACTGGCCGCCGGTAACGGGCTCGTGCATGCCCGGCGTATAGTAGTGTTTGGCGACCTGGTGCAGACCGAGCTTCTTGTCTTCCTCGCAGTTAATCCACTCGGCGCCCTCGATCACGCCGCGCTCCATCGCCGGCACGATTTCACCGCCGGGAATGGTGACGACCGACACGCCGAGCCTGCCGTAGGTTTCAGCACCGATGCCGTAGATCCGGTACTTCAAACCCTTGAGGTCGCTAAGGCTGTTGATCTCCTTCTTGAACCAGCCCATTCCCTGCGGGTAGTCGGTCGGGATCGGGAAGCCGACGACGTTCAGCTTGAGAACGTCGCGATAGAACTCGTCGAGCAGCTTCATGCCGCCGCCGTCATAGTACCAGGCCCAGTAGTCCGAGCCGTCCATGCCGTACAGCGGACCATGCGACATCGGTATCGTCGCGGTGTTGCGGCCGAGGATGTAGCCGAACGGGCCCATGCCGACGTCGAGAACGTTCTTGGAAGTCGCGTCGAAAACCTCGAACGCGGGCACGATCGCTCCCGCCGGGAGCGTTTCGATCTTGAGACGTCCGGCCGTCATTTTTTCGACGGTCTCGGCCCAAAGTTTGAAGATCAGGTGGAAATTCGAGGATGCTGGGTGGGTCGACTGACCCTTTAGAACTAGCGGTTTTTCTGTCGTCTGAGCATTAACCGGCTGAGCGAAGACGGTGACCATTGCAAGAGTCACCGCTGCAACCATGGTTGAAGCGTACCTCAACATGTTGTGGTCCTCCCGATGATGACATGTGTCTTTTTTTCTTTTCAGGGTGGAACCGCGTCCGCGTGCTGTCAAGCGATCTCTGGCGGAGGCTGGCTTATGCCGAGGCTGATTGTACGAAAGGATTAAGCTCTAAGGGCTGCGCCGCCACGGCGTGACGGTGACATCATGCACTGCATCAAGCATCCGCACGTCGCCGCCGCGCAGTCCTTGCGCGGCGAGGATTTCCTGCGGCGTGCGGGCAGGGACACCGGGAAAGCAAGGCTCGCCGCCGGGCAGGCGAACATGCGGCGCGACCGAGAGCCAGAACGCGTCGTAGCGGTCCATGAACATGCCGAACACGCCGGGGCCGCCAATGATCGCAACAGTGCCGTCACGCATACCTGCATGTGCGCAGGCAGCTTCGAAGGTCGCGCCGGCGGGATTCCACAACGTGGCGTTTGGATTGGATGGATCGGGTGCGATCGCGTCGACCGTCCGCGTCAGGATGACGCGCCTGCGCCGCGGCGAGTTCGGCTGGTCCTCATAGGAATTGCGGCCGTGCAGGATCAGGTCGGCGCGATCGAGGGCGGCGGTGAAAAACGCCTTGTCGCCCTCGAACTTCAACTCGTCAGGCATGACATTGCGCGCGTCGGCCAGCATGCCGTCCGCGGAGACGATGACATAGCCTTCGATACGCAGCGCCGGCACGCTTGTCTCGCCTGGTGTTATTCCGAAATCGTCTGTACGACGCTGGACACCGGGCGCGAGCTCACCGTCGGCAGCTTCAGGTCCTTGACGATGTCTTCGTCATATTGCGCGATGGTCTGTATCGGCGCCTTGGCCCGCATCGCAACCACCTTGTAGCCGCCGGCCTTCAGCTGCTTCAGGATCTCGGGCAGGGCTTCCGCGGTGTGCTTCTGGAAGTCGTGCATCAGGATGATGCCCTTGCCGTTCTTCTCGACCTTGCGCATCACGTTGTCGATGATCGTCTGCGACTTGCTCGCCTTGAAGTCGAAGGAATCGAGGTCGCAGGAGAAGATCCCGATGTTACGGGTGCCGAGATAGGTCACCATCTCGGGTGGATGCTGCAGCGCCGGGAAACGGAAGAACGGCGCCGGCGACTTGCCCCCGAGCGCCCACTTCACGGCGCTGAAACCTTTTTCGATCTCATCCTTGCGCTGTTGCTCGCTGAGCTTCTTGTTGACGAGGGCGGCATGCGACCAGGTGTGCGATCCGATGGCATGGCCGGCCGCCATCACCTGCCTGAGAATTTCGGGATAATACGTCGCGTGCTTGCCGATCGGGAAGAAGATGCCGGTGGTGCATTCTTCCGCCAGCGTCTTCAAGACCGCAGGCGTATTCACCGGCCATGGGCCGTCGTCAAAGGTCAACACCACTTCCTTGTCGCGAAGGAAGTCGAGCTCCTTGAAATGTTCGAAGCCGAAACCGGGGCCGCCCGTGGTGTCGATCTCGACGGTGCGGCCGATACCGAGCGCGTTGGGATTGTTGCAGGGCGGACGGGTCGAGACAGGCACCGGCGGCGGGGCTGGCGCCGGTGCAGCCTGCGGAGCAGCCGCCGCGCCCCTGGCGGGTGGCACCTGCGACCATGCCGCGCTTGATGCCAACAGCGAAACCGCGCCTGCAAAGATCATCCCTGCCCCAACACGCATCTTGTTTTCCTTAAATTTGAATCCCGCACCCGGTCGCGGCGCTGCCGCCGTCCGGTCTGCTTCCATTCCCGAAGCACATAGTAGCCTAGTTGGAGCAGGCGCGCCAACGCAACCGCTGCGGTTACCCCAGCCGATTTGTCACCGGACAGGTTAATTCAGGAAGCGGCGAGTGCCCGCGCGATGGCGGTCTTCACCCGTGTATCCACGGGGTTGACGGATTCCGGGAAGACGTCGGCGATATAGCCGTCGCGGCCGATCAGGTATTTGTGGAAGTTCCAGCGTGGAACATCCTTAGGTCGAGCCTCCGCCGCCCATTTGTAGAACGGATGCGCGTTCGGTCCCTTCACGACGGCCTTCGCGGCGATCGGAAAGGCGACGCGGTGGTTCTGCGCGGTCGCGGTGATTTCGGCCGCGCCGCCCGGCTCCTGGCCGCCGAAATCGTTGGAGGGGATGCCGATGATCATCAGGCCGCGGTCGTGAAACTCGGTCCACAATTCCTGCAGTCCGCCATACTGTGGGGTGAAGCCGCAGAGCGAAGCGGTGTTGACGATCAGGATCGGCCGGCCGGCAAGTTCGGAAAGCCTGATATCGCCGCCGGCCAATCCCGGAAACGAAAACGCGTAAGCCGTGATCCGGCTCATGCCGGCCTGCGCCCGGGATTGCCTGTTCGAGGCGACGGCTGCGATCGCGGCCAGCGCCGCCGATATCACGCTCCTGCGGTCCATCATGAAAAGCCTCGATGAAAAGATTCGCCCTGCGGTTCAACCGCGCAAATCATAGCGCAACCCGCGGCCCGCTGCGCCTCAACAAGCCGTTATGGGTGCCGGTTCGCGTAAAGAAAACGCGTCAGAGGAAGAGATTAGCGCAGCGGGACGATAAAGTCGGTGCCTTCGCCGGTTTCGCCACCCTGGTTGATGCCGTGATCGGACACCACGATCGAACTGCCGGTGGTCAGCACTTCGGCGATCCGCGCCATCGCTTCGGGAGCGACGGTGATGCGGTCCAGCGCCTCGGCGGGGCTGTTCGGCGCTGGCAACGGTTTGGCCGCGGCAATGGCTCCGCCGGCCATCTTGCGCCGTCGGACAGCGCGATCGTCCTCGTCAGTCCGAGCCGCGTTGCGGGCCGTGACCGGCAGCGAGACCACCGACCAGCGCAACAGATTGGGATCTTTCTTGTCGGTTTCGGCGGTGAAGACGTGCGTACCCAGCTGCCGGTCGCTCGGCGCTATGGTTATCGGAACGTCGAACTGCGGCTTGAAGCTCTCGCGGACGTACAGCTTGGAATCCTTGCGGCTCACGAACACCGCAATCTGGCCGGGGCGCCTGGGTGGTTCGGCCTTAACAGCCTTTTCGGCGCCGGGCAGACGCGCCGTATCCTTCTTCACGTCAGGTGCAACGGCCGGTGCGTCGGCGATCGCCTTGGCGGGCTTTTCGGCCGCCTTGGATTCAGCCTCCCTGGATTCGAGAGTCTTGGATTCGAGAGTCTTGGCTTCCTCGACCTTCGGCGCTTCCGTCTTGGCTGGCGCCGCATTGGCAATCGCTGCGGTGGGAACCTCGGCGTGCACCTCGTCGGATTTCGGTTGCGAGCTGGCTTCGATTTTCGCCTCGACGGGCTTGTCCTCGGCCTTCATGCTTTCGCTTGCGGAGACTTCCGTCCTCGTGAGTTCGCCGGCATCAGTTGCGATGGCTGCTGGCCCGGATTTCGGCGCGTCGGCGTTGGCTCCCGTATTCGACATATCGCCGGCAGCATGGGCTCCGGCTGCTGAAGGCATTGCATCTGACACGACAGCGTTGATCGCGCTGCCGGCATCTGCGGTGTGGGTCTGTTCGCGTAACGGCGCCGCGTGCCCGACGGTCGATCGGAGATCGAGGCCTGCCTCCGAATTCGCAGGCTTGATCGCACCGCCTGCGTCGGCGCCCTTGTCGCCTTTCACCGCGGGCGCGTCGGTCGAGGGATCGTCGGCGAGGAGGGGCTGCGGCACGACCTTCTGCGCCATCAGCAACGGATGCGAGAAATTGGCCGGCGTGATCTGGCCGGGTGTGATAACGACCCGCGCGCCCATCCTGGTCCAATTCCACATCTTCATGGCGAACGCCGTCGGCATGCGGATGCAGCCGTGCGATGCCGGATAGCCGGGCAATACCCCGGCATGCATCGCGATACCCGACCAGGTGATGCGCTGCATGTAAGGCATCGGCGCGCCGCTGTAGATGTTGGAGCGGTGCATCTTGTGCTTCTGGATGATGCTGAACACGCCCATCGGGGTCGAATGACCCTTCATGCCCGTCGACACCGGGCTTTCCGCGAACAACCCGTTGGCGTCGTAGACGCGGACCTTCTGCTGTTCGATCGAGACCGCGATGATCAACGGCCCTTGCGGCTTGGCGTTGGTCTCCTTGATGGCCTTCTCGGTCTTGGCTGACGGCCGGCGCGCCTTTGGCTTGCGCGGCTGCACCATTGGCACGGGCCGGTAGTAGCCGGGGTCGGAGTCCTGCCAGTAGAACATGGTGGCGGCGTCTGCCTGGGAAGCCGTGGCAACGGAGCCGGCCACGGTCAACATCGCAATTTGCCAAAATCGCTGCTTGGAAATAGTCGCGCCCGTAATACTCGCACTAAGAACTCGATGCTCGCTCACGCGCATAATCCCCAAATCCAGGTACTCGAATCTACAGTCTAGCTAATCCGTTTGTTGTCGCAGAGGCGAAAAGCGTTCACCAGCGTAGGCCTTATAATTTCAGCGATTTTCGCTCTGATCGTAGCAAAAAAGCCTCACATTCCGTTAAACGGCGCCCGGTCAATCGGACGCCACCCGTACGGCGGTACTGAGGCCTCCAAGCCCGCTAGTGGCCTTCCCGTTCGGCATTGCAGCACTACATAGGCGACGTGCCCTTCAGCGGAGATATCAATGACATCCAAGGCCATCGTTAAGTGTGACAAGAAGTGGGAAATTCTGGCCTTGGTGGTGCTGGCGCTGACGTTGTGGCAGGCAGGGCCGGCGTCGGCCGCGGACGAGCCCGATCTGATCTTTCGCCGCTCGACCGTTTTCAAGTGGCTGAGCCCGAACGACAAGCTGGCGACCTACGCCGTCGACGACCCCGAGGTCGAGGGGGTGGCCTGTCACTTCACGGTGCCGGAAAAGGGCGGCTTCAAGGGCTGGCTTGGCCTTGCCGAGGAGGTCTCGGATATTTCGCTGGCGTGCCGCCAGATCGGCCCCATCAAGTTCAAGCACAAGTTTGAGCAGGGCGACGACATGTTCCGCCAGCGCCGCTCGCTGTTCTTCAAGAAGATGCAGATCGTTCGCGGCTGCGACACCAAACGCAACGTGCTGGTCTACATGGTCTATTCGGACCGGCTGATCGAAGGTTCACCCAAAAACTCGACGTCCTCGGTTCCGATCATGCCTTGGGGGGCTACCGATGTCGCTGTTCAGAAATGCGGTGAATTCATCCAGTAAGTCCGATGCCACCCAGCATCCGAGATCGGATCCGGGATCCGAGATGAGGGTTTTGGGCTTACCGTTTGACCGGATTGGAATATTGGCGGGCCTCCAGACCGGGTCCGGCCTTGCGCTCACGGCAACCGACCAGATGCACGAATTTTTGCGGTGCTGAGACATTGCCGCGAAATTCGCTGCCTTGCTGAGACATCGCGCCACAAGGGCTCACGGGATGCTCTGAACTGCCAGACACATTTTCAACTGCCGGCCGGCCGGGTTTGCGGGTCGGGGTGTCATTGCCAACATCGATGTTGCCACTGCCCACGACGGCTATCCTTTGTTGAGGAAGGGGTGACCAACGCACAAGCACACGCAAAGTTGCGCGGCGTTCGTTGAGTCGGCCGGACCGAGGCTTGGGTTCATCCGATCGGCCGGTGAACGAGGCCGTCCGCGTCGATGAGAGGAGGGCCAAAGCGGCCCGAATAGCCGGCTTCCAGCGTTCAGCCTGAGCGTCTGAAGTGGGGGCGTCACGGCTGAATTCATTGAATTTTTCCGGCTATTGTTTCGTCCGCTCGAACCGACGAAACAATTCTCCTGTGCGACGAAACCATTTTGCGTTTTTGGCGCAGATGTCCGGAAACAGCCGATGGCTATCACGTGGTCAACGAGACGGCGGGCGCTGCCGGCCACGGATAACCGGAGACAGTCAGATGCGGACCCTCAGCTTCATCCTCGCCTTCGCCTTCATCCTGGCGGGTCCCTCGATGGCTGGTTCCTCTGACCAGGGCCTGCCGGGCGTCGGTACCTTCGCCTATAATGGCTCGCCGGTTGCGACCCCGGCGTCCCAGCCGATGGTCGTGGCTGCCAACTGAGCGGTTGCGGACGTTTCACAAGAAGATCGCCGATAAAGGCCCTGCATGTTCGTACGCATCTGTTCTTCTGTAATCCTGTCGTTCTTCCTTCTTGGCGGCTCGGCGCAGGCGCAAGTCCAACTCCAGTTTCAGGCGCCGCAGACCTCATTCCGTTCCCTGTTCAAGGTGCCCGATCCGCGCGGTGAGTTCGTCCGCCTCTGCGCACCGCATATGGTCGGACGCTGGGCGAATCCCGAAAGCGTTTGCGGCTGTCTGCACGACTACGCCGCCGCGACCGTGGAAGATGCTGACCTGCGCGAAGCGCTGCTGCGCGGCATCAGCGAGACCGGCGTGCCGACCATCGAAACCGCGTGGGTGCCGCCGTCGAAGCAGTCCCAGATTGGCCCGACCTTCACCAAGATCGCCAAGCCGACACTGCAATGCATGTTCGAGCCGGCGACGAACCAGTAAATTCGGCGCGGCTACCCGGTTTGCGCGCGTGCCAACTGGTTTTACGACGAGAGCATCCCGGGGTCGGATCGTTCAGCCACCTCGACAGCATCCTGCACCAATACACGCTGAAGAAGGCGGCTTCGCCGCTGCCACTGCCAGGCTCGCCATGGTGACGGAAGCTGGTAGGATAAGTTCGGCATCAAGACCGGTTGCGCAAAGGAGCTGTCATGCGATCTCTTCTCATCGGCCTGATCGGCCTGTTGTCGCTGGCCATAACTCCGGCATCTGCCGCCGACCCAACGACGCAGGAAGCCAACAAGAAGGCCGTGCTCGAATTCTACGATGCGGCGCTCAACCGGAAGGACTTTGACGCCGCCGCGAAGTTTTTCGGGCCGCATTACATCCAGCACAACCCGACGGCGCCGGACGGTATCGAAGGCTTCAAGGCGTTCCTCGGCTTCCTGCGGGAGAAATTCCCGGACTCGCGGAGCGAGATCAAGCGCGCTTTTGCGGACGGTGACTACGTGATTGTCCACGTCCACAGCGTCCGCGAGAAGGGCACGCGCGGCCGTGCGATCGTCGACATTTTCAGGCTCGAGAACGGCAAGATTGTCGAACACTGGGACGTTGTGCAGGAGATTCCGGAGAAAGCCGCCAACACCAACGGCATGTTCTAGGCCCGGGGAGATCCCGCTAACGCTTCTTCGTCCCCAGCCTCTGAATGCACTGGCGGGTACGGAGCACGCCTGACGTCGTCATCTGCGAGCCCTTGACCTCCTTGATCTGTCCGGCTGGGCAAGATCCATCGTCGACCAGCACGCGTTGACCGAGCCGCAGGTCCATAATGTCCTGCTCGCGCGAAACCACCTGCGCGAAGGCGGGCGTTGCGATCAGCCACAGGGCAAGGCTGGCGGCCAGGGCAAGGCATCGGGATTCGGCCTTCGTGAGCGACAAAGCGGTCTCCCTTACTTGCTCTGGATCTTCAGCCCGCCGGGGCCGACATTGATCTGCAGGCCCTCGGGTTCCTGCTTGGCTTTATAGAGATTGAAGCTGAGCACGCCGACCGCGACGATCAACACGCCGATGACGAGATACAAAACGTTGCGATTGCCGGGCATCCGGTGCTTCCGCCGTGAGATTGAATCAGGCGTTGAGCTTAGTGACGCGGCGGCGATTCTGATAGGGCGCTACCCTGGTGGAACGGTCAGGTCACAGCCTTCGACCGTTTGACTCTCCCGGTTCCACTTGCGTTCGGTTTGCGGCTTGCCCGCAAGGCAGCCAGCGATGACTTCGCCAGCCGTTCGGCCGACGCGATTAGTTGCGGCAGGGGGTGGCCGGCAAAGCCGAGGACGAATCCCGGCAGCGGGCGCGCGCGAAAATAGGTTTCCGCCAGTAGCCAACCGGCGACGCCAGCCTCCGTCTTTGCCTTGGCGGCCACCAGCGGATCGGTCGATGGATCGAACCGCGCGACCAGGTGCAGGCCCTGCGAGGGCACCGGCACCGTGAGAAGCCCGTCCGATGCCACCGACAAAGTCGAAGCCAGCACGTCACGCGCTTCGCGATAGATTCCGCGCACCTTGCGCAGATTTGCCGCGAACGCCCCGGAATTGAGCATGTCCGCCACCGCGCCTTCGAGCAACGTGCCGGGAAAGCGGTCGAGCGCGGCGCGGGCTGTCGTCACCGGCCCGACCAGCCGTTCGGGCAGCGCGCAGTAGCCGATGCGCAATCCCGGAAACAGCGTCTTTGCGAACGTGCCCATGTAGATGACGCGCGAGAGGTGATCGATACCGGCGAGCGACAGCAATGGCGCGCTGTCGTATCGAAATTCGCTGTCGTAATCGTCCTCGATCACGAAGGCGCCGGCATCCCTTGCCCAGTCGAGCAATTCGAGCCGTCGCGTCATTGACATCTGTACGCCGAGCGGAAACTGGTGCGACGGTGTCACATAGGCCGCGCCCGCCAGCGGCGCGAGGGCCCGGCCTTTGGCAACGATCATGCCTGAGGCGTCGACCGGCACGGCGACGGGGCGCAGGCCATAATGCCCGATCGCTCTTCTCGCCGCGGGATAGCCAGGATCCTCGCACCAGATTTGATCGCCGGGCTTGAGGATCGCGCCCAGCACGATCCGCAAGCTATGCTGCGTTCCCGACGCCAGCATGATCTGGTCCGGATCGCAGCGCAGCCCGCGCGCCGACAGCAAATGATCGGCAATCGCGGCGCGCAGCTCGCGGCTTCCCCTGGGGTCGCCGTACTGCAGGTGCTCGTTGCCGAAGGCGCGCATGCGCCGGCCGGCAAACGACCTGAAGCGCTGCAGCGCCCTTTCATCGATATGCGTGCAGCCGAGCGCCAGCGGGCCTTGCTGCGGCGCCTCGATCGCGATCCTGGTCTTGCGCGCGTCGTTGACGCGGGCGGGAATGCGCGCGGCGACGAATGTGCCGGAGCCGATGGTGGCGACCGCAAAGCCGTCCGCGATCAACCGCTCATAGGCCGAGGTGACGGCGTTGCGGCGAAAACCGGTCTGTTTTGCCAGCGTGCGCGACGGCGGCAGCGGCTCGCCGGGTTTTGCGATCCCGCCCGTTATGGCGTGGCAGAGCGCCTGATAGAGCCGGTGCTGCGACGAGGCGCCTTGGGTGATGTGCGGCCCGCCAAGGTCGAGCGCAAACTCGGGCTTGCGCCGCGACGGAGAATTGGTCGGAATTTTTCGCATGGAATTGGCACTATCGCAGACCAAATTCGCCGGTACAACCTTCCTGACCACCCGCCAATTCCGACAGGAGCCATCGTGACCGAAGGCGAGACCACCGACGCATACCCGCTATCGTCGCGAAACCAGGTGAAGCGCCGCCATGATCGCGGCTTTTACGATCACGCCACGGTCCATGGCCTGCTGGATGCCTCGATGCTGTGCCACGTTTCCTATGTGATCGACGGCCAGCCCTATTGCACGCCGACTTTCTTCTGGCGGGAGGGAAGCAGATTGTACTGGCACGGCAGCAGCGCCAGCCGCATGCTGAGGAACCAGTCGGATGGCCAAAAGGCTTGTCTGACCGTTGCGCATCTCGACAGCCTGGTGCTGGCGAGGTGCGGCTTCAATCATTCGGCGGACTATCGCGCCGTGATGGCCTTCGGCACTGCTTACCTCGTCACCGATGAGGGCGAGAAGGAGCGCGCGCTGGTCGCCATGGTCGACCGGTTCTTTCCCGATCGGACCGCGAGCCTGCGGCAAAGCACGGCGCAGGAGATCAAGGCGACGTCAGTGATTGCGATGGAGATCGAGCAGGCGTCCGCCAAGATCAGGTCGAAGGGCGTAGCCGACGACGACGAGGATTACGAATTGCCCATTTATGCCGAGCGCATTCCGGTGCGCACGGTGCTGGGCGCGCCGGAACCCTGTCCGCGGCTTCTCGATGGCGTCGAGCGCCCGGCGTCGCTGCACGGCTATTCGCAAGGCCGCCTGCTCGAAGATGCATTGCGGGATGCGCATTTTGCGCATTACGCCGGCGGCTGAGATCGGGGTAGGGTGCGCACTCCCGATCTCTTTGAATTCTCGACCGGAGCCGCCGCATGACGACCGATACGCAACAGAAAATCCTCGACGCCGTCGATGCCGGCTTTGACGCGCAACTGGCAACGACGCGGGATTTCGTCGCGATCCCCTCGACCCGCGGCGCCGAGGGGCCATGCCAGGACATGATCGGCGATCTCCTGCGGCAGCGCGGCTATGAAGTCGACGACTGGCATATCGACGTCGAGGATTTGAAGGATCTGCGCGGTTTTGGTCCGATCGAGCATGATTTCTCCAAGGCGCGGACCGTGGTCGGCACCTACCGGCCCTCGAACAATGCCGGCAAATCGCTGATCCTGCAGGGCCACTGCGATGTCGTTCCAGCAGGCCCCTCGACATGTGGGAGACGCCGCCATTCGCGCCGGTCATCAAGGACGGCAAGATGTATGGCCGTGGCGCCTGCGACATGAAATCCGGCACCATCGGCGCACTCTATGCGCTGGATGCGATCAAGGCTGCAGGGCTGAAGCCGACTGCGCGCATCCACTTCCAGTCGGTGATCGAGGAAGAGTCCACCGGCGTCGGCGCGCTCTCGACCTTGCAGCGCGGCTACCGCGCGGACGCCTGCTTCATCCCGGAGCCGACCGGCGAGACGATGGTGCGCTCGCAGGTCGGCGTGATCTGGTTTCGCCTGAAGGTGCGCGGTTTTCCCGTGCATGTGTTCGAGGCCGGTGCCGGTGCCAACGCGATCATGGCGGCTTACCATCTGATCCATTCTTTGCAGAAGCTCGAAGAAGAGTGGAACGAGCGCGCCAAGAAGGACCGTCACTTCAAGGCGGTCGCCCATCCGCTCAACTTCAACCCCGGCATCATCAAGGGCGGCGACTGGGCCTCCAGCGTGCCGGCCTGGTGCGACGTAGATTGCCGCATCGCGGTGCTGCCGGGCTGGTCGATCGCCGAATGCCAGAAGGAGATTTTGGCCTGCGTGTCGGCGGCCGCGCGTGACCATCGCTTTCTCTCCAACAACCCGCCGCAGGTGGAATGGTCGGGCTTCCTGTCGGAGGGTTATGAGTTGACGAATTCCGCCGAGCCGGAAGCCGCGTTTGCAAAAGCGTTTGGCGCGGTCTATGGCGGCACGGTGTCGGACCGCGCGTTCACCGCGCTGACCGATACGCGTTTCTACGGCCTAAACTACAACATCCCGAGCCTCTGCTTCGGCGCGACGGGGGCGGCGATGCATGGCTTCAACGAATATGTCGACCTGGAGCCGCTGCGGAAATCGACCAAGGCGACCGCGCTGTTCATCGCGGAATGGTGCGGGGTGGAGAAGGTGTAGCTCGTTCTCTCGTCGTCCCTGCGAACGCAGGGACCCATAACCACCGGCTTCAATTGTCTTGAGATGACGTCTGCCGTTCTGCCTTATCGATAGATCACGCGGTATGGGTCCCTGCGTTCGCAGGGACGACGGCTAGATTGTCACCCCCACAACGCCTTCACAATCGCATCCAACCCGTCCGTCAGCGCGGCTGGTCCCGGCTGCAGGATGATCGTCGACTTGATCTCCACAATGCGGTTGTTCTTCACCGCCGGGATCTCGCTCCAACCCGGACGCTGCCGGATGCGATCCGGCACGACCTTCTTGCCGCACCAGGAGGCGAGGATCACGTCGGGAGCGGTCTCGCGCACGACTTCAGGCGAAATGATCCGGTCCTTGGCCGCCTGCTGAAGCCGCAGTTTCGGTAGCGCGTCCTCGCCGCCGGCGATCTCGATCAGTTCGGATACCCAGCCGATGCCGGAAATCAACGGATCGTCCCATTCCTCGAAATAGACTTTTGGCTTGGGCTGTGGCCGGGGCGTTGCCGCGATACGCGCGAGGCGCTGTTCAAGACCGCTCGCGAGTTGATCAGCACGTTCCGCCGCACCGATGATGGCGCCGAGCGTGCGGATCATCGCGAAGATGCCGGCGATATCGCGCTGGTTGAAGACGTGGATGGCGACGCCCGCGCGCACCAGGTCGGCGACGATGCCGGCCTGCAGGTCGGAGAAGGCCAGCACGAGATCGGGCTCGAGCGCGAGAATTTTCGGAATGTCCGCGGAGATGAAGGCGGAAACCCGCGGCTTTTCGCGGCGGACCTGCGGCGGCCGCACCGCATAGCCGGACACGCCGACGATGCGGTCCTGCTCGCCGAGCAAATACAGCGTCTCCACGGTCTCTTCGGTGAGGCAGACGATCCGGCGGGGCGGGAACTGGCGCATGGCGACGATATGCCGAATTAACAGGGCATTGTCACGGCAGCCATTACCTCAGAGGTCATTGCCTGATTTACCAGCACCATCCATTCTGTCTGAGAAATCGCTTCAAGGAAAAGCCGGAGGACGAATGACGCCGCTCGAGAAAATCCAGTCGATGAAGATGCCGTTTGCCGAACTGAAGGGGGTGACCTTCACGGAAGCCGGAATGGATCGGGTGGTGGCGAAGATGCTGGTGCGGCCGGATCTCTGCACGCTGCGGAACACGATTCACGGTGGCGCGATCATGGCTTTCGCGGATTCGGTTGGCGCTGCGGCGACCGTCATCAACCTGCCTGAGGACGCCAAGGGCACCACGACGATCGAGAGCAAGACCAACTTCATCGGCGGTGCCAAGGAAGGGTCTACGGTGATCGCCACTGCAACCCCGGTGCATCGGGGCCGCCGCACCCAGGTTTGGCAGACGCGGCTGGAGACCGAGGACGGTAAACTCGTGGCGATTGTGACCCAGACCCAGATGGTGCTGTAGCTTCAGCTCGCCTCCACCGTCTGCACGGCGTTCAGCATCCCGGTTTGCGGATGACAATCCACATATTCGAAAAGCTGTTCGTCGGCGCGGGCGACGGTGACTTCGTGGTAGAGCCGCAGTTTTGCGGCCGGCCCCAGCGTAGACAGATACTTCATGGCGGCGCCGAATATCCTGACGTGGGTCGGGTGCGATTCAGCCCAGCGTTCGAGCGCTGACAGGCTTTTCCACCAGCTCATGCCGTAGGATTTTTCGGTAGCCGCGCCGTCGCGGCCGACGACGGTCATGTAACGGTTGGCGTAGCAGCCGATCGAGCGTCCCTGGTCGCGCAGGAAATCCATGCCTTCGCGCAGCACCGGCTCGACATCGCCGAGGTACATCTTGCGCTCAGTGGTTTCGGTATCGCCCCAATCCTGGCCCGACCGGATCAGGCAGAGGTTGTCATGCGGGATGATGCGGATGCGGGCGCCGTCGCGGATCGCGCGCGCGGCGCCTGAAGGCGCCATCTCGCTGGTTTGCGACAACGGGATACGATCGCGCATGCCGCCCCAGTAGGCGTGCTCCAAAACCTCGCCGCTCATGCCGTCGGCGAGAACGGCGACGCCTTCGGGCCTTCCAAGCGAAGAGAACAGCGTCTCATATCCCTCCACGGATGGATAAAGCGCTTCGATGAAGGTCCCGAACCCGTTGTTGGTCCGCTGGTTGCCGGTCCAGCGCTCGCGTGCGGCCGGAAACCAGCGGTCGAATTTTTGCCGGTCGTCCCAATAGGCCACCGTGACGACGTTGTTGAAACCGGCCTCGTCGACATAGCCCGCGCGGTCCCAATGCGATGGACCATCCGAGTTGGCGAAATCCGAGGCGATCCGCGTCAACGCCTGTTCTGCAGCGGCCGGGAGCGCGCCGCGGGATTGGATGCCGAAATAGGCCATCACCACCCGCGTCACGCTTGGCTTGTGCCGCGCCACGAAGGACGGATAGGGCGGGGCATAATCGTCGCCGACCCGGCGGTGACGCGTTCGCGCGGTTTGCAGATGCTCAGGGATTGCGGATTCCATCGGCCTGCTCCTTCGGAATTGAAGCGCGTCAGGCCTGCAGCCTGATTTCGCTCATGACCTCGGCATCGACGGGAAGCGAGAAATGCTCGACGCGGTTGGCGCGCGTGGTGTTGAGCAACAGCCGCGTGACGTCGGGCCGCGAATAATGCCCGGCCGGATCGGCGGCGTTCTTCGCAACCCCGATCATGCCGAGATTGATATCGGCGTACAGAATGCCTTCCTGGTCGGGCGGCAATTTCTCGGCAAGCGAACTGCCGTCCGGTCCGTAGATGACGGCGTGGCCGCCGCCCGCATGCAGGAAGGCGTGTTTCTCGGGGGAGTCGCAGAGTTCGTCGATCATCGCCTGCGAGACGACAGCGCAAGGGCCTAAGAAGAAGCACGAGCCTTCGACCGCATAGACCTTGCTGGCGGCGTTGTTGACCTCATGGCCGAGCGCATGCGCGAACGGATCGTACAGCGAAAAACTCGGCCAGGCGCCGACATGCACCTGCTCGTTCTGGGCGTACATCGCATACTTGGACAATGGCTGCAGGTGCTCCCAGCAGCACAGCGCGCCGAGCCGTCCGACGTCGGCGCGATCGTGGACCGCGAGGTCGCTGCCGTCGCCTTCGCCGAACACGGTGCGTTCGGCATGGGTCGGGCGCAGTTTCCGGCGCTTGGCGATGGTTTCGCCGTCGGGTCCGATCAGCCATTGCGCGATATAGAGGCTGCCGCCGTCGCGTTCGGACAGCCCGAGCACCGCGGTCAATTTGGCGCGCTTGACGGCTTGGCGGATTTTCTCGGCCTGCGGGCTGTCGAAGGCGAGCGAATTGTCGAAGTAGCGCTGCACAAAGCCGCGGCCGATCGCCCAGGCGGGCGCGCCGAGCCAGATCTGCCACGGGTATCCGGGAATGAAGGTCTCGGGAAACGCGATCAGCTTCGCGCCTTGCGCAGAAGCTTCCTCGATCAGTGCGATGGTCTTGTCCACGGTGGCATCGAGGTCGAGAAAGACCGGCGCCGCCTGAACCACCGCCACCTTGTATTTCTGATGAACCAGACCCATCGCATCGATCCTTTCGCGTTGGAGGCCGACAATCGCCCGGTCGCAAGCCTACAGCCATGGCAACGCGCGCCGCTTGTCTGCAGCGGAACGAAAACTTGTCTTAACGCGCAGATGGACGCCGGATGCCTGTGGCGTGGCAGAAGGAGGGTGCCGAGTGGCAGGCGTTATTGGCGCGGCTGCTCGCGCCATTCACGCGGCGAGACGCCGAACCGCTGCTTGAAGATGCGGCTGAAATGGGCGAGGTCGTTAAAGCCCCACGCGAAGGCGATCTCGCCGATGTGCCGGGCCTGGTAGGCGGGGTCGGCGAGATCGCGCTTGCAGCGCTCCAGCCGCTGCGTCTGCACGTAGCCGCGGAACGAGGTCTGTTCGGCGGCCATCAAATCGCTGGCGTAACGCGGCGAGATTCCTGTCGCCGCCGCAGCGCGCGGCAGCGATAGTTCGGGATCGGCGAGATGCGTCAGGATATGATTCTTGAGGCGATAGAGCAGCGCCGACCGGTGGACCGACTGGTCCGGCAAGCGCGCGTGCAGTCTGTCGGCAAGCGTCATCGCGAGCAGGTCGAGGACCTGGTCGAGCAGGCGGCTTGCGGCTGCGGGATCGACCAGCTCGATCGTCCTGCTCACATTGCGCGCGAAATCATAGGTCAGCCGTTCGAGCGGACGATCACCGGCGAACGTGGTCGCGGTCAAACTATCGAACGAGCCGACGCGCTGTTGCAGCAGCTTGCGCGGCATCTGGAAGATGGTCTGCGAAAAGCTGTCGTCAAAGCGCAGCTCGTAGGGGCGGGTGGTGTCGTATAGAACGAATTGTCCAGCGGAGACGATCGCTTCGCGGCCGTCCTGGTAGACGCCGTTCACGCCGTGATTGCCCAGCGCCATCAGCACGTAATCTTCGCTGGCGCGGGCTATTCGCGACGGCGTGCGAAATACCCGCTGCGCGGTGGAATCGACCTGCGTGAGCGAAACCTGCCCGATTCTGGATTGCGACACCGCACCCCAAAACGCGCCGCGCATGTCCGATTTGCAGTCGAGGCCGACGAAAGTGTCGCAGACGATGTCCTGCCACACCGCAAGCCGGCGTTGCGGAAGGCACGAACTCGTGTCGAGCACGACAGCCACGACGGACCTCCACGAATCATCCGAGCGTTCTCTAAGACCTTGGCTCGTTCAGAAATAAGCAATCCCCGTGCCCAATCTGCGCCGGGCGGCCAACCTTAACAATTGGTTAATAAGAGTGCCGCTAAGCTGCTGCAATTGCTGCCATTATTTAAGGCAGTATACGGACAATCCGGGCTTGAATTCCATGCTGCGATGCACAATATAAGTGGTCTAGGGATTCGACGCCTCCTCGAGGGCTTCTCTCAGAGGAGTTTTGGATATGTACCTCACCCATATTGCGGCCGCGCTTGCCAACTCTAGCGTGCGCACGCTGAGCCAGCAGGAAGAATTGCCGCTGTTGCGCGATCACCTGCTGCGGCTCGACCGCACCAGCCGCCATGACCGTTTCCATGGCTTCATGGACGACAGCTTCATCGAGCGCTACGCCGAGAAATGCGCCAATGACGGCACGGTCATCATTGCCTTCTTCGAGAATGGCGTGGTTCGGGGTGCGGCGGAGCTGCATCCGCCGGACCAGTCACCGGATTCGCTCCCCGAGATCGCCTTCAGCGTCGAAGCGTCGGTGCGCCGCCGGGGCGTCGGCAGCATCCTGTTCCGCAAGCTGATCACGGTGGCGCGTGCCAAGGGCTACAAGAGCCTGCGGATCACCACCGGCGCGCAGAATGAGGCGATGCGGGCGCTCGCCAACAAGTTCGGCGCACAGCTGGTGTTCCGCCATGGCGAATCCACCGGCATCATCGACCTGACGAAACAGGATCAGACAGAGCTCGCGACCAGCTGGGCGGACAGCACGCTGAATGCCGCGCGCACGGTCGCGAATTTCAACCGCGCCTATTGGCGGATGCTGTTTCGGATGTATGGCTGGGGCCGCGCCGCCTGAGCAGCGCGTTAAATCAGGGCAATTCGCTGACGTTGGATCCAGCGAATTGCCCAAGACTTTGATTGTTCAGGTACCGGTGCGCTTGTCGTTGCCAAAACGCCTGATAACGCGGCGCTCGACCACGACGGCGCGCTGGGCGCCTTGCTCGCCCGCGATGATGCGGGTGGCCGATCGCGCTACCGCGCGGCCGGTCTTCTTCACTTCAGCCAGCACTTCCTCGTAGGGCAGGCCTATCAGCGCGGCGGCGATTTCTGCCTGTTGCTGCTGATCGTCGGTGATCCCCACCGCGGCGAAGATTGCCTCCTCCAGCGTCGGCGGATCCCGCCGCACGCGCCGTGTGCCGTATTTCGTGTTCCAGTCTTCGCTCATCGGGGCCTCGCAATCTGATTGCGGGAGATACCTAGGTGCCCCAATGCTGCATTGCAATATCAATTTCGCGTGGCAATACAGCCATGCACCTACAATTTCTCAAGTCTGGTAGCCTCATACAGTTCGATGGTGGTGGCCTGATCGGCCAGCTTTTGCAGCGATCGCACGAACTCACGCGAGGCGGGGACCGCAAAATGGGCCAATAGGGCGGCGCGATCGGCCCATTGCTCGAAAAACACCAGCCGCAACGGATTTTCGCAATCGACATGCACGGCGTGGGAAATGCAGCCAGGCTCGGTGCGCGAGCGACGGACATGCTCGAGACTCAGTTTCCGTACCTCGTCAAAACTGTCCGCACGCGCGGTCACGCTGCCGGTCACCACGATCATGATACCCTCCCGTTCTCGCCGTCATGGCGCGGAATTGCCAGCGGCGGTCAGGTCCAGCGGCTGCTGCGGCCAGCGTTTCAGGGCGGCATGTCCGGCATCGGTCAGCACGTAGATGCCGCGCTCGGCGCGGTCGAACCAGCCATAGACGTTGTGCAGCAGGATTTTTCCGGCGTCGGGAAGCTCGGTCCGCAGATCCTTAACGCGCCGCGGCCCGCCTGACAGCGCCGAGGCGCAAGCCAGCGCCTGCTGCCGATAAGCCGTCATGATCGGCGTGCGCGTCGAGCCGCCCAGGACAGGATCTCCCTTGCGCTTCTGGTGCTCCGCGACCAACCGCGACCGCTTTTTGGGATTGCGGCGAGGGGCTGCCGTCGCGGGCTGGACGATCACCTCGACGTCGCCCGTGTTGGTGACCGCCAGCATGCCAAAACCAAGCCGGCGGCAGAGATTGCGATACCGCGCGTCGCTCTCGCGGCCCTTGCCGCGGGCAGATAATTTGGCCGCAAGCCAGACCTCGTCGGCGGCGCCCGCGCGATCGACCGCCTGCAGGATCAGTTCCAGATTGAAGGCAAGCTTCAGCTCGCCGATCACCACGATCGGCGGGTCGTCGCCGCTCAGCGCCACCAGGTCGCAGCCCCCGACCTCGCCCTTGACGGTGAAGCCGAGCTTTTCGAGGAAGCGTTTGACAGGAAGATAAAGCGCGGTTTCCAAAATGGGCTCCGGCGGCGCGTGCAGCCGCGACTCAGTGTCCGGACTTTAGCCGAATTCCGGCAAAGCGTTTGATCGGGTGGTGCGCTCGCGGCTATTCTGCGCTCCGGGGACAAGGCCAAAGGCAATTGAGGGAACCCGCGAACCAGTGTTCGCGGGCCAATCGGCGTTGCCGGATATCGAAACGAGTAGGGCGTGCTGCAAGGACTGTACAAATTTAGTTTTATAACCGGGCGCGGAACGGGGTGCGGCGTGATGTTCGCCACCGAAAGCGGCCGGCTTTATGGCGGCGATTCCGGCTCTTCCTTTGCCGGCAGTTTCACCTCGGCTGATGGCGTCATTTCTGCCGAGGTTACGATGTCGCGTCACAATCACGATCCCAATTACGTTCCGATGTTTGACGTCGACCACATCGTCTTGAGTTTCACGGGCGTGCCTCACGGAGAGGAAATTCATTTCGAGGGTGGCAGCGCCGCGTTGCCGGGCGTCGGCTTCAAGACGATTCTAACCCGGATCAATGATTCCGACGCGCCGCCGCCCGGTGCGGTCGGCCCTGACGGGATTGGCAACGGGCTCTATTCCATCCACATCCGCATGCTCGACGGCATCGACGCCGGCAACACCGGTGTCATGATGCTGCAAGACGGACGCATCAGGGGCGGCGACGCGTTCTTCGACTATATCGGGGCCTACTCGGCGGCGAACGGCAGATGGAAAGGCGAACTCATCAACCGCGAGCATACGTCCGCCAGAGCGGAGCGGCCGCTGTTCAGCGGGCACGAAGTCGGCATCGGTTTTTCCGGCACGTACGATAGCGATGGCGCGGAAGGCGAAGCCACCGCGCTCGCCGGCAAGCGCAGCATCCGCTTCAAGGCGGTGCTGCGAAAGCTGGTGGAGGTTGAGGACTAAACCCTCCCGTTCACCGGCAGCAGCGCGCCGGTGACGGCGCTGGCCGCGTCGCTGGCGAGGAAGAGGATCACGTCGGCCAACTCCTTCGGCGTCACCCATTTGGCGAAATCGGCTTTGGGCATGCTGGCGCGGTTGGCCGCGGTGTCGATGATCGACGGTAGCACGGCGTTGACCGTGATCTTGCCCTTGAGTTCAGTGGCAAGCGCCTCGGTGAGGCGATGGACGCCGGCCTTGGAGGCGGCGTAGGCGCCCATGCCGGCGCCTGCCTGCAGCGCGCCCATCGCGCCGATATTGACGATGCGCCCAGTGCCCGACGAGATGAGATGCGGGATCGCCGCGCGCGATGCGTTGAGCGCGGTCATGACGTTGAGCGCGTACATCCGCTGCCAGGTTTTGGGATCGCCGTCGGCTACCGTCTCGAAGGCGAAGCCGCCGGCGATGTTGATCAGCGCGTCGAGCTTGCCGAAATGCGTCGCGGCGACGTCGATGGACTTTCTGGCCGCTGCCGCGTCGGTGAGATCGACGCCGCCGAGTTCGAACAGATCCGCCGTGGCCGGCACTTGCGTCGGGGCGTGGTCGACGCTTGCAATCCTGGCGCCGCGCGCCAGCGCTTCATCCACGACGACCCGGCCGAGCGCACCCAGCGCGCCCGTCACGACAATGACTTTTCCGTCCATGTAGGGCCTCCGCCTGCCGGGAACGGGAGCGCACTCTATCAGGAGTTTTTCGCTCGCAATGCGGCGAATTTCTGCATGGAACGATCTGTCTCACGCTCCCAAATTGCCGCGGGCCGCGCCGATCCGGAGGAAGCGAATTACGTAAGACCACGGAATCGGGCGGAATCGATAAAATTTGCCGGAGTTCTGTAAGCCGTTTTCAGAATCCGTTCGGTACAACCGGATGACCAACAAAAGGCAGGGGGATTTGTCATGGGTTTGCCGGATCACGGTTTACCGCTTGTTCAGCTTAAGGAGCAGCGGCGCGACCTGGTCGTAGCGCTGCAAAATCGCAGCGGTCCGGTTTCGAGCTGGGAATTGATGCAGATCGCTGCGATCCAGCAGGCGATCTCGGCGTTCGAGGACGTCATCGCCGATCTCGATGCCGAACTGGAAATGGAAGCGGCGGCCTAAGCCAGCAACGTGCCGCGCGATCCGTCTGCAGCTTTACGGAGCAGGCGCCGGAGCGTAGGATCGAGCGGTGCGCTCCGCTCTGACATTGCCGGTCGTGCTCCTCGCATTGTACGCACTGCAAACGGTTGCGGTGCGGGCACAGGCCTGTGTCGCCGATCAAGGTGGCGACCTTGTCTGTGGTGCGGGCAATACCGCGTCGCGCGTATTCGCCGACACCACATCGCCATCCAAGAATTATGCATTCGCCTGGCGGACCGCGCAGGGCCTGCCGTCCGGCCGCGATGCTCCCAACGGCGTCGAAAACGTCCTGATCCGTGTCACCGATGGCGCGGTGCTGGCCACGCTCGGCGGCACCCATTGGGAGACTGGCGAGGTGCGGGCCAACCGCTCCGAATTGATGGCGGCGTGGTCGCCGGATAGCCGGGCCGTCGTCGAGGTCGCGAACAGCCGCTGGGACAGCGATTCCTTTGCCTATTACCGGATTGATGGAGCAACGGCGACCAAGCTCGATCTGCGCGCGCTGGTCGAGCCTGTCTTGACAGCCAGGCTGCCGCCGCGAAATCGCGAGGGTAATTCGTTCCGGGTGCATGAGGATCTGCCGGTGACACTTGATGCGCGGGGCCGCCTTCGTTTTACCGCGATGCTCTATGTGCCCAAGGGCGAAACCAGCAACGACTACGTGGTGCAGGTCAACATCAGGGATCGAGGCGGCAAGCTGTCCGCGCAGGTCGTGTCGGTGCGGCGGGCAAATTAGGTACGCTTACAAATCAGCCTTGCAGGTAGCGCGCCTCGAGATGGGCGCGTTCGGCTTTGCCGAGGCCGAGGCCATCGCGGAGATAGCTTTCGAGATCGCCGTAGTCGGCGTCGATGGCCTCGAACGCGGTGGCAAGAAACGATGCCTGCACCGAACCCAGCACCTGTCTGATCTCGTCGGGCAGGTCGGTGCTGTGATTGGGATCCCTGCGGTAGAAGCGGTTGGTCAGGAGATAGTCTTCCGAGATGATGTCCTTGGAAACGCCGAGCGTGTGCAGGATCAGCGCGCAGGCGAAACCGGTGCGGTCCTTGCCGGCGGTGCAATGGATCACCAGCGGCGCGCGATCTTCCAGGAGATGTGCAAACAGCGTGCGGAAATGCTGCGTGTTGTTCTGTACATAGCCGCTGTAGGAATCGCGCATCACCTCGACGGCGTGTTCCGTCGACAGCGGCGTGCCGGCGGCCGCGATGGCGCGCAGCGCCGCAACGACCGTGGGTTCGACCGGCAGCGAATGGACTGATATTTCAGGCATGCCGCACAGGGCTGCGGCGCGCTCCTCGGTGCCGCGAAAGTCGAACGCGCTGCGGACGCCGAGCTCCCGCAGCACGGAGACATCGTCGCCGGTGAGATGGCCGAGATGGTTGGAGCGGAAGATCTGCCGCCAGCGCACGGTCCGGCCGTCGCTCGTGGGATAGCCGCCGAGATCGCGGAAATTGCTGGCGCCGGCGAGATTGAGATGGCGGTCGGGGGAGACTGACATTGGCTGGTTCGGATGATCTTGAGTGGCGGACGGGGGAAGGGCATGTCGTCCGCTCCCGTCTCGTCTATACTGAACCCTGCAGGGGGCGAAACATGAAATGTCGCAGGAATACAATTTTTGGCGCTGCGCTATGCGCCGCGGCGATGGCAACCGCGCCGTCGGCCGCGTTCGCGCAGTCGACTTTCCGGAACTATCGCTGCGCCGACGGGGCGCAATTCATCGTCGGGTTTTTCCGGTACGATTCCCGCGCCCATCTGCAGCTCGACGGCAAGGCGCTGACACTGCCCAAGCGCGTGGCGCTGTCGGGATCGCGCTATCAGGCGAAGGGCGTGACCCTGAGGATCACCAAGGCGGGGGTCACCACGCTCAAGCACGCCAAACGGCCGACTACGACCTGCGAGCAGACGTGAAAAAGGGCCGAAACGATATCGTTTCGACCCTCTTCAATTCACTGTCCGAGCCTTGCTGATCGGGCGCGTCCCTGCCAAACACCTCCCGGGCATCAGTGATCCCGCCCGCTCTTTTCGTCCTCGATGGCGGCGGCGTGGTACCAGCTCCCGCTGCAATCCACGAAGTTGGCCTGCGGGACGGCAAGCTCGGTCTTGGCCTCGCCATAGCGACGCCCCTCGAGAGCCGCACGGCCCCCGGTCGGGAATTGATAGATCTTAGCAGACCCCTGATTCAAACCTGGATTCATCATTTCGGTCTCTCCTTGTCGAAGCGACAGCCTCCATGGTGCGCCCGACTCGTTCTCTAGTCGTTACAATCCAGGATATCAGCCGTGCCCTCCGCGGACGCAAGGTGACTAAGAGAACGGCACTAGATGTCTAATTCGTAGGCATTCTGGGCGTTGCTTCCTGCAAGGCAGCGAACGAATGGCCAACGCGTGAGCCGGCCGGAAGGTTGCCGGCGGAAGCGTACCTTCCCGGCGAATGGGTTGAGGAGCTGCCGCAGCTTTAATCGCGGAACGGCACGACTGCGAAAATGCCGGAGAAATGGGCTGGATTCGGGCTCCAGACGAAGCGCCCGGCTGCCCGCTTCCGCGGCCTGCCGCGCTCGTATGTCGCACCTTTTATTTGAGAAGGCGCGGTCAGCAGCTTGTGGACGGCCATTGCCGCAGTGCAGCGATTGGCACGTTAAATGCTTAGTAAGGCGTGGCCTGACGTGGCCGGGTACACGTATGCGGAGACCTCCAGGGGCTGGGCGTCAAAATCCAGATTTCAAGGCTTCGGTTTTCCGCATTCCACTAACAGCTCAATGAGAGGCTCAATGACCAAGTACAAGCTCGAGTATATTTGGCTCGACGGCTATACGCCGACGCCAAATCTGCGCGGCAAAACGCAGATCAAGGAATTCGACAAGTTTCCGACGCTGGAACAGCTTCCGCTGTGGGGTTTTGACGGCTCGTCGACCATGCAGGCCGAAGGCCACAGCTCCGATTGCGTGCTGAAGCCGGTTGCAGTCTATCCGGACGCCGCGCGGGAAAACGGCGCGCTCGTGATGTGCGAAGTCATGATGCCCGATGGCAAGACCCCGCACCCCTCGAACAAGCGCGCGACCATCCTGGACGATGAAGGCGCCTGGTTCGGCTTCGAGCAGGAGTATTTCTTCTACAAGGACGGCCGTCCGCTCGGCTTCCCGTCGGATGGCTATCCGGCGCCGCAGGGCCCGTACTACACCGGCGTCGGTTACTCGAACGTCGGTAGCGTCGCCCGCAAGATCGTGGAAGAGCACCTCAACCTCTGCCTCGCCGCCGGCATCAACCACGAAGGCATCAACGCCGAAGTGGCAAAGGGCCAGTGGGAATTCCAGATCTTCGGCAAAGGCTCCAAGACCGCCGCCGACCAGATGTGGATGGCCCGGTACCTGATGCTGCGCCTCACCGAAGCTTACGGCATCGACATCGAATTCCACTGCAAGCCGCTCGGCGATACCGACTGGAACGGCTCGGGCATGCACGCCAACTTCTCGACCAAGTACATGCGCGAAGTCGGCGGCAAGGAGTACTTCGAGAAGCTGATGGCGGCCTTTGATAAGAATCTCATGGACCACATTGCCGTCTACGGGCCGGATAACGACAAGCGCCTGACCGGCAAGCACGAGACCGCCCCCTGGAACAAGTTCAGCTACGGCATTGCCGACCGCGGCGCCTCGATCCGCGTTCCGCACTCCTTCGCCAACAGCGGATACAAGGGCTATCTGGAAGACCGCCGTCCGAACTCGCAGGGCGACCCATACCAGATCGCTTCCCAGATCCTGAAGACCATCGCCGAAGTCCCGACCGGCGCCAAGGCGGCTGCGGCCTAAGGAACCTGCGATATGACCCGGGGGCGCCCGGGCTGCAAAGCTGATCCGCCAAGGCAAAACCGCCTTGGCGGATCATTGCGTTTTGATGACACGGCGTCTTATGAGTTTGATTCAATTCCGCCGGTTCAAGGCCGTTTCCCTGCGTTGTGAACCGCGCTAGACAACGGCCGTGGGCTTGCCGGGGACACGGCATTGTTTGAGGGATTTTACAAAGTCAGGTTTCAGCTTGGCGCTGCGGTCGGCCGCAGCGTGATGTACGCGCGCGACGGCAGGATGCTGGGCGGCAACTCGGCCTTTGCCCATATCGGCACGTACGAAAAACGGGACGACGGCGTCGACATCGTGATCCAGACCGTCCGCCATAACCCGGACCCGGCTTATCGCGCCATGGCCGGCACCGACGATGCCACCCTGCTGGCGAAGGGCAGGGCTGACGGAGACCTCTACCGCTTTCAAGGGGGCTTGAAGGAACTGCCGGGCGTGGCGTTCCATTCGGTGATGACGCCGATCGAGCAGGACGCCATACCGATCGCCGGCGGTGTCGGCGAGGGGGGCGTCGTCAATGGCCTCTATTCCATCCATGTTCGCCTGCTCGATGGCGTCGAAGGCGGCCTGACCGGTGTGATGCTGCTCAATGACGGACGCATCCTCGGTGGCGACGCATCCTTCTACTACGTCGGCACGTACACCTCGGAGAATGGCCGCTGGAAAGGCCAGATCCTCAATCAGGAGCATACGCCCGCGATGGGTGAGAACCCCGTCTTCGGCGGCCATGAAGTCGGCATCGGTTTTTCCGGTACCTGCGACACGGGGGGCGCGCTGCTTGAGGCGACCGCGCTCGCCGGCAAGCGCAGCCTTCGCATGACCGCGGTGCTCAAGCTGATGCACCGAGTGTAGCGAAGATGAGCGATACCGTGCGCGTGCTCTCAACGTTGGCATTGAAGGGGGCGGTCCATAGCCTGGCCGGACAATTCGAGGCGGCCGGAGGTGCGCGCATCAATGCCGATTTCGCGCCGACCCTGGCGCTGCTGGAGCGGTTGCGTGCGGGCGATGCCGCCGACGTTGTCATCCTGACCCGCGAGGGACTGGACGAGGTCGCGCGAGAAGGACGGGTGGCTGCCGAAAGCTGCGTCGACCTCGCGCGCTCCTGGGTCGGCGTTGCGGTGAAGGCGGGAGCCGCGCATCCTGATATCGCGACTGAGGCTGCACTGCGCGCGGCGTTGCTCGGCGCGCGATCGGTGGCCTATTCGCGGCTCGGCGCCAGCGGCATTCTGTTTGCAAAGCTGATCGAGCGGCTCGGCATTGCCTCCGAGATCAATGCAAAGGCGCAGATCATCCAGCAGAGCTTTACCGCCGAGAAGCTCGTCACCGGCGAAGCCGATCTCGCCGTCCAGCAGATCAGCGAGTTGAAGCAGGTGGGCGGGATCGAGGTCGTCGGTCCCATTCCACACGCCTTGCAAACGCCCGCGGTGTTTTCGGCGGGACGAATGGCGGCGGCGAACAAGCCCGCCGAAGCAGACCGGTTGCTGCGGTTTCTTGCGTCGCCCGAGGTCGCGCCGGCGTTACGCGAGAGTGGCCTGGAGCCTTGAATTTCACTCCCTGATCAAGACGACGCCGGCGATCAGGAGAGCCGCGCCTGCGAGCCGCGCGGCGCTGATCGGATGCGGCGTCAAGCCGAACGCACCGAAATGATCCAGCGTCACCGCGGCGAGAACCTGCCCCGCGACGACCAGCGCAAACAGTGTCGCCGCGCCGAGCGAGGGCAACAATAGGATTGCCAGCAGGATGAAAGCGCCACCGAATACGCCGCCGGACCACGCGTACCACGGCACATCGACAACAGTCTTCCACGTGGGAACCCGTTCGCGGAGTGCGATCACCGCAACGATCATGGTGATGAGGCCGCCGGCATAACTGACCAACCCCGCCCAGGCCGGCGACGTAAGCGCCGTGCGCAGGCTGCCATTGAGCACCTGCTGGGTGACGACGCTGACACCTGCGCCGAGCGCGAGGACGTAGAGGAAGAAATGTTGCATCGGGGTCCCCAATTCATGCCGCGCTGGCAGAGCGATCCGGCATTGCAAGGCCTGAAGACAACGCGAATGGCCAGCCCGGAACAAGAGGTCCCGCGGCGCAATTATTGCGGACGGGGGCTCGCCAACAAGCGGTGCTTTCCATGATCCGAAAACTGCAATCGGGCGAATACCGGCTCTATTCCCGCAAAATCAACCCGAAAACGGGCAAACGCCGTAACCTTGGAACCTTCAAATCCCGCGCGGCAGCGGAAAAGCACGAGCGCGCGGTACAATATTTCAAGCGCCATTGACCTGCGTTAAAACACGGCTGGTTCCAGGCCCTGGGCGGTGCTAAGCCCCCGCCAGATGATTTTGACAATTGCGGGACACTTTCGTTGCTGAACGGGCTCTACAAGGTCGAGTATGGCGTGAACGACGCGTTCGGCCGCAGCATCATGTGCATGCACAACGGTAAAATGCTGGGTGGAAACTCCGCTTTTGCCCATCTCGGCACCTATCAGGAAAGTGGCGGGGAAATTCTCGGCGAGGTCATCACCCAGCGCCACAATGACGACCCCTATTACAAGCCGCTGATGGACACCGACGTCGCCGCCATCAGCGTGCGAGGCAAGCTGCAAGGCAACAGGATTCGTTTTGAGGGCAGCGCCGCGCCGCGGCCCGGCGCCCTGTTCTGGGCCGAGTTGACACGGCTCGACGACGAGGGGTTACCACCGGTCGGTACCGTCGGGCAGGGCGGCATCGTCAACGGACTCTATTCCCACCAGCTTCGCGCGCTCGACGGTGTCAAGGCCCGGTTGTCGGGCGTCATGCTGCTGCTGGACGGGCGCATCCTGGGCGGCGACGCTTTCTTCTATTACCTCGGCGCCTACTCATCGGCCGACGGCCGCTGGAAGGGCGAGATCCTCAACCAGGAGCACACGCCGGCGAAGGGCGAAAACCCCGTGTTCGGCGGCCATGAGGTCGGCATCGGCTTTGCGGGCACCTGCGACGAGGCCGGTGCAGAACTCGAAGCCATTGCGCTGGCGGGCAAGCGCAGCCTGCGGCTGGCCGCCACGCTGAAGCTGATGCGGCCGGCCTAACCCCGCTTGCGCCGCGCGAAAAACCACGCGGTAGCGGCGACAGGTGCGCCGACCGCGATCCAGGAAAAATAGCGGCCGGCGCCTTCGGAGAGCAGCGCTGTCAATAGCCCCGCAATCGAGAGCACGCCGAGCAGGAGCGGGCCACCATACACGGTCCACCAATTGCCACTCGATCGGGAATTGCGTGCAGCGGTCATTCGGACGGCTGCAACAAGGGCCGCCCCGCGATGGCGTGGCTGCGGTGCTTGCGGCGTTTGACAATCCATAGATAGAGCCCGCTGCCGATCACGACGATGGTCATGACGTCGAGCAACGCCCAGATGATCTTCAGCGGCATGCCGCCATAGTCGCCGAAATGCAGCGGCTGCGAGATCAGCAGCGCCTTGAGATAGACGGGAAGGTCGCGCGCATCGGATACTTCCCCGGTTTCGCCATCCAGCAGCACCGGCTTGAGAAGCCGCGACGTTAACGGAGTGTCGCCGCGCATGAACACCGCGAAATGATGCGAACTCGTGAACGGCGTGCCCGGAAAGGCGACGAACGAGACGTTCATGTCGGGCGCGATCTTGCGCGCTCTATCGAGCGTTGTGTCAAGCGAGGCCAGGTGCACCGGCGGCGGCTTGCCGGCATAGGGCTTGACCATGTCAGCGAGTTCGTTGGCTTTCCACTGGCCCAGCATCACCTCGGCGAGCGTATTGATGACGCCGGTAGCACCAACCACCAGCGCCCATGCGATGGTTATCGCGCCCAGAAGATTGTGCCAGTCGAACCAGGCAATACGGCGCGACTTGTCCCGGAGGATGCCAAAGCTCAGGCGGCGCGTGAAGGGCCAGTACAACACCACGCCGGAGACGATCGCGACCAGGAACAAAAAGCCCATCGCACCGAGGAACAGCTTGCCGGGCTGGCCCGCAAACATGTCGACGTGGAGTTTTAAGAATATCAGCATCGGGCCGCCACCGACCGAGCCGAGCAGCTTGGCGGTGTGGGCATCGTACGCTCTGAGAGTCGCTGCATCCGGATCGCCATCGACCTTGCTATTGGTGAAGGCGATCACGTTGTTCGGTTCGTCCTTGTCCCACGCGATGTATTGCAGGACGCGGCCGGGATCGTTCGCCAGCGCGGTGCGGGCAATCTCGTCGATGCTCCGCTTCACCGCGCCCGGCTGGGCAATCTCGGGCTTCGGATCGTAGCCGAGCAGCTCATCGATCTCGTGATGGAAGATCAGCGGCAGGCCGGTGACGCACAGCAGCAGCAGGAACAGCGTCGATATCAGGCTGCTCCAGGTGTGGACGACCGACCAGATACGAACAGTTCTGGCTTTCAGTGCAGCCTCCGTCGCGTCTGCGCTACCATTTGTAGGCGAGGCTCGCCGTGACGCGGCGCCGATCGCCGTAGAAGCAGGAAGTATCGGACGCGCAACTGGCGACGTAAGTTTTGTCGGCGATATTGATGACGTTCAACGCCGCGCGCCAGTTTTGCCATTCGTAGTGGATCGTCGCGTCGTGAAGCACGACTGAAGGAACGATCAACGTATTCGCGGCATTAGCAAAGGACTTGCCGACGTATCGCACGCCGCCGCCAAAGCCAAAGCCTCGCAGCGGCCCCTCCTGGAACGTGTAGTCTGCCCAGAGCGATCCAATCTGCTGCGGCGTGTTGGTCGGCGTCAGGCCGAGCAGGGTCGGATTTGCGTCCTTGCTGATGAAGAGATCGTAGGTGGTGAACGCGCCAACCATCTTCAGACCGGGTGCGAGATTAGCCACGGCCTCCAGCTCCAGACCGCGCGAGGTAACCTCACCGGTCTGGTTCTGCAGAACCGGCGTGATGTTCGGAACTGTCGTCGGCACGTTTTGCCGCTTCAGATCGAACACGGCAATGCTGAAATGGCCGTTGAAGCCGTTAGGTTGAAACTTCAATCCTATCTCGGCCTGCTCACCGGTTTCAGGCAGGAACAGCTGGTTCGAAGCGTTGAGACCGATGATCGGGTTGTAGCTGGTCGCGTAAGCGGCATAGGGCGCGAGGCCGTTCGCGAAATTGTAGATCAGGCCGGCGCGGCCACTGAACTTGCTGTCCTCGCGGTTGTACAGCGTGGCTCCGGTCGGACGATCGCCCTGGCTGGTCGATACCCAGTCATTGCGTCCGCTCAACACCAGCGTGAAGCCGCCGAATTTGATCTGGTCCTGAATGTAGGTGCCGAGTTGATTTTGAGTCAGGAGAAAATTGCGGAACGGATCGGTGCCAGTGAAGGGTATGTCACCGACGCCGTAAACCGGGTTGAACACGTTGATCGAGGGCACGGTGCCAAAGGCGAAGATCTGATAGTCGTCAATCCGATAGGTTTTCAGATCGAGGCCAAACAGCATCGTGTGCTGCACCGGGCCGGTATCGAAACGATACTCCAGTTGGTTGTCCAGATTGCCCTGGTTGGCGGTGTTTTTCGCGTACCAATTGTAGCGGCCAATGTCGCCGGCGGAGGCGTTGGTGTAGCCGTTGCCGACAAAACCGCGATAGGTGATGTCGACATGCGCGTAGCGGGCATTCTGCCGGAATGTGACGCTATCAGAAACGTTGCGCTCGAACTGATAGCCGAGCATTTCCTGCTCGCGCTTGAACGTATCGACGCTGGGGTCGCCGACGAACAGTTTCGTCGGGATGCGCCCAAAAGGTGCGTTTACCACCGTTCCGACATAGGGAAGGAAGTTAATGCCGCGCGTATCCGTCTTCGATGCTGATGCCAGCACGGTGAACGTTGTATCGGCGTCCGGCTTGTAGGTGACGGACGGAGCGATGAAATAGTTATTGTCAGGCGTAAAGTCGACCTGGGTGCCGCCGTTCTGGACCTGGCCGACCACGCGGTAGAACAGTTTTCCGTTTTCGGGCGCGGTCGCAACCGGGCCGCCGAAATCGAACGATAGATAGGCGTTGCCGAAATTGTTGACGCCGGTCTCGATATACCTGATCGGCTCGGCCGGAGGCATCTTGCTGACCGCGTTGACGATGCCGCTCGGGCTGGAGCCGCCGTACAGCACGGCGGAGGGGCCGCGGAGCACCTCGACGCGGGCGAGGTTGAACGGTTGCAGCTTCCAACTCGCATAGGAAGTGTAGAAGAGCTGCAGGCCGTCGAGGAACAGGCCGATATCGTCGGATTTGAAGCCCCGGATCAGGAACCAGTCATTGCGTGTGTCGGCACCAAACGTTCCGGCGACGACGCCCGGCGTGTAACGCAGGATCTCATCGAACTTGCCGGGCTTCTGGTCGCGAATCTGTTCGCTGCCGATCACCGACAGCGACTGCGGCGTCTCCATGATCGGCGTGTTGGTCTTGGTGCCCGCCATCGAGCGGCCGGCGACGTAACCCTGGACCGCGCCGCGCGGAATCTCGACGACGACGGTGGTTGCCTCGCGTTTTGGTTGGGGCCTTTGGGAAGCAGCCGTGCTTTGCGCCGCCGGCCGCCGGCTGCGCCGCGTCGTCGTCGCCGCGGTGCGCTTCTCAGGTGCGGTGACAACGACCGACGGGAGCGATTGCGACGCGGAGCCGGAACTCGACTGCGCGAACGTCGCCTGCGGCCACAACACCAATACGGAAGCGGTCGCCGACGCGGCGACCTTCAACAAATCACGAGACTTCAAAGCGTCACCCCAACCTGCGAGCACTTGTCGCGCTTTCAGGAAAATTTGGCAGCGCAACCCCAGTGGGACGCATAACGCGAGGGACGACGATTCCTCTAATAGAAAGGTTCTTAGAGTAACTCTTAGAAAGCCTCCAAAAATCAACGCAGAAGATTGCTAATCGTCGCAACAACACACGGTATCTGCGAAGTCGGCACACCTCGGTGATGTTGGTTCCGTGGTGCTGCGCTCGTCGTTAAAAGCAACCGCGCCTCCCCATCAGGCTAGTTCCCGAACGCGATCGGAACTCCCAGATTGAATCAAACAATCCAGGAGTTCCTGTCATGACCGACCCGAGCGCAGCCACCCTTTCCTCGTTCTCCTCCGCGCTTGCCGAACTCGTCGCCCGAACAAAGCCGGCGATCGTCTCGGTGCATTCGCACCGCTTGCAGGCCTCGGGCTTCGTCTGGAAACCCGGCCTGATCGTGACGGCTGACGAGGCGTTGGCCGACGAGGGCGAAGTCTCGGTCAGGCTTGCCGACGGAACGACGCGGCCAGCCAGCATCGCCGGACGCGATCACACGACCGACATCGCGCTGTTGCGATTTGATGCCCAGAATATTGCGCCGATCGCGCTTGCATCCGTCGTTCCGGATCTCGGCTCGCTGTCGGTCGTGGTCGCCGCCGAGCACGGCGTTCCCACCGCGGCGCTGGGTACCGTATCGCTGGTTGGCACCCGCTGGCGCAGTCTTCGTGGCGGCGAGATAGACGCCCGGATCGAGCTCGGCGTGCGGCTGCGACCCAGTCACGAGGGGGGCCTCGTCCTCAATGCCTCCGGCGAAGCGATTGGCATGGCTGTCCAGGGGGTGCGACGCGTTCTTGTCATTCCCAGCTCGACGATCGGCCGGGTCGCAGGAAGACTTGAAACCCATGGCCGGATCGCGCGGGGCTATCTCGGGGTTGGGCTGCAGCCCGTCAAGCTCGACGATGGAATCGGCGCGATGGTGATGAGTGTCGATAGATCGGGCCCATCGGCCGCCGCCGGCATCCGGCAAGGCGATATTATCGTCGGCTGGAACGACGAGAAACTCTCCGGCGTGCGTTCGTTGTTAAGAGCGCTCGGGCCGGACAGCGTCGGCTCGGTCGTTGACGTCACGATTCGGCGCGGCGGCGAACCGGTGCGGATCAAGCTCACGATCGGCGAAAGGGCGGACGCGTGAGCGAGGAGGTTGCACCGGTCGTTGTCGTCGCCATCGAGATTTCCGATCCCGCGCTGGCGGACCGGCTTGCATCGCTGCTCGGTGGCGTTACCGGCATCCGCCTGGCGACACCGGGGGAGGCAGCCGCGGTCGCGCTCGTGTCGCGTGAGGCGCAAGCGGTCCTCCAACCTGACGACATCGAACTTACACCGCGTGAACGCGACGTGCTGGTGCTGATGGCCGAAGGAGCATCGAACAAGGCCATTGCGAGACAGCTTGGAATATCCGTTCACACGGCCAAATTCCACGTCGGATCGCTGCTCGACAAGCTCGACGCCACCGGCCGCACCGACGCCGTGGCACACGCTGCGCGACGGGGCGTAATCCATTTGTAACGCCGCGCGCTCGGCAACGCGGGAGCAGTTGCAGACCCTTGGCATATAATCCTAAAGGTGGCGGGAATCTGCTCCGGGAGAGCGGTCCGGAACCGCTTCCACTAGCGCGCCGGATGTCCTAAGCAGCGGGCCGCAGCGATTTCCTTCTTTTCAGGCCCCAATGATCCGTCTCGATAACGTCAGCAAGCAAGTCGGCCACCAGATCCTCTTCATCGAAGCTTCCGCAGCCCTTCAAAAGGGCGAGAAGATTGGCCTTGTCGGCCCGAACGGGGCCGGCAAGACCACGCTTTTCCGGATGATCTCGGGCCAGGAACTCCCCGACGAGGGCCAGGTCTCCCTCGATCGTGGCATTACTATTGGCTATTTCAGCCAGGACGTCGGCGAGATGTCGGGCCGCAGCGCCGTGGCCGAAGTCATGGACGGGGCAGGGCCCGTAAGCGTCGTGGCGAGCGAGCTCCGGGAACTCGAGGCCGCGATGGCCGACCCTGATCGCGCCGACGAGATGGAAGACATCATCGCGCGCTATGGCGAGGTGCAGCACCGCTTCGAGGAACTCGACGGCTATGCCCTCGATGGCCGCGCGCGAGAGGCGCTGTCGGGTCTCGGCTTCAGCCAGGAAATGATGGAAGGCGACGTGGGCGCACTGTCGGGCGGCTGGAAGATGCGGGTGGCGCTGGCGCGCATCCTCCTGATGCGGCCTGACGTGATGTTGCTGGACGAGCCGAGCAACCATCTCGACCTGGAAAGCCTGATCTGGCTGGAACAGTTTCTGAAGGGATACGAAGGCGCGCTGTTGATGACTTCGCATGATCGCGAGTTCATCAACCGCATCATCAACAAGGTCGTCGAGATCGATGGCGGTACGCTTTCGACCTATTCCGGCAATTACGAGTTCTACGAACAGCAGCGCGCGCTGAACGAAAAGCAGCAGCAGGCCCAGTTCGAGCGCCAGCAGGCGATGCTGGCCAAGGAAATCAAGTTCATCGAGCGCTTCAAGGCGCGCGCCTCGCATGCGGCGCAGGTGCAGAGCCGGGTCAAGAAGCTCGACAAGATCGAGCGCGTCGAGCCGCCGAAGCGGCGGCAGACGGTGGCGTTCGAATTTCTGCCGGCGCCGCGCTCGGGCGAGGATGTCGTCAGCTTGAAGAACGTCCACAAGGGCTATGGCAGCCGTACCATCTATCAAGGGCTCGATTTCATGATCCGCCGCAAGGAGCGGTGGTGCGTGATGGGCGTCAACGGCGCGGGCAAGTCGACGCTGTTGAAGCTGGTGGCAGGCTCGACCGAGCCCGACGACGGCACGGTGGCGGTCGGCGGCAGCGTCAAGATGGGCTACTTCGCCCAGCACGCAATGGATCTGCTCGACGGCGAACGCACCGTATTCCAGTGGCTGGAGGATTCCTTTCCGCAGGCAGGACAAGGCTCGCTCCGCGCACTGGCAGGCTGCTTTGGCTTCTCCGGTGACGATGTCGAGAAAAAATGCCGGGTGCTGTCAGGCGGCGAGAAGGCTCGTCTCGTCATGGCAAAAATGCTCTACGACCCGCCGAATTTCCTGGTGCTGGACGAGCCGACCAACCATCTGGACCTCGCGACCAAGGAAATGCTGATCAACGCGCTGTCCGAATTCGAGGGCACCATGCTGTTCGTCTCCCACGACCGGCATTTTCTGGCCGCGCTCTCCAATCGCCTGCTCGAGTTGACGCCGGAGGGCATCCACCAGTTTGGCGGCGGCTACACCGAGTATGTCGCGCGCACCGGGCAGGAAGCGCCGGGGTTGCGGAGTTGAAGTCGTAGCCCGGATGGAGCGAAGCGCAATCCGGGGTTCTCTCCGGTAGCTGAACTGTTCCCGGATTTCGCTTCGCTCTATCCGGGCTACAAGCTACTTGCGTGTGAGCCGCGCGATCGCCTCGATCTCATTGGTCCAGATGCCGCCGGAATAGTTTTGCGGCAGACGCGCAAACTGTTCAGGCGTATCTATTCCGGTTGAGAACTCACCGCCGCGGTAAGGGCCGAGCACGAAGACTTCGCTGTTGGCGGATTTCATGCGGTTCAGGAAACGGTCGGGCCAGCCCCAGAGCCAAGGCGCCGCATTGACCGGAACCAGTACCATCGCGTTGTGGCAGGCTCCCGGCACGATGCCGCTCCAGCCGTAGCCGATGTAACCGAGCAGGCAGCGCTTGATCGCGCCACGCGAGATCGTCCTGATGTCGCTCGCGCGCTGGCGCACGATCTCGACCGGCTCGTCGCCGCCATAGACCATGATCCGCGCCCGGCGCTCGGCGGGAAGCTTGTTCAGCACGGCCGCCAGCTTCTCTCCCTCGGAAGGGTCGCGGCCCTTGACGTTGATCAGCAGCCGCGCTTGCGGAAAGGTTTCCAGCACCTCAGTGAGCGTCGGCATCAGGCCGATGCCCTTGCCGCGAAAGGGAAAGGTCTTGCCGCCGTCAGCGGTATAGCCATGGCCGATGTCGAGCTTCTTCAAATAGGCCATGGAGTGTTCGCGCGTGACGCCTTGGCCATCGGTGCGGCAATCCAGCGTCCAGTCGTGAAACACCGCGAACTCGCCGTCGGTAGTGGGATGAATATCGAGCTCGACGATATCGGCCCCGGCCGCAAAACCGGCGCGCATCGATTCGATCGTGTTCTCCAGATACTGATGGCTTGGCGGCAGCATTCGCGCTGCGGTGCAGGTGTCGTTCTTCAGCTCTCGTTCGTCGAAGCGCTGGGCAATGCCGCGATGTGCGAGCAGGGCAGGCTTGCCCTCCCGGTGCGCGGCGAGATGATTGGTGTTGTTGATGTAGATGCCTGCCGCGAGAACGACGATCGCCAGCACGGAATATTTGAGTTTCTTATTCAAGACTTGCCCCCGCGTAAGAAGCGCATTCGCTAGGCAGCATTTCTGTTCGATTTGCGGCGGAGGGTAGGGAAAGCCGAAACGCATGGCACTACAACTTGCGCGCGACTTGTCGGTGCTGAACTCGCCCGTTACGCTGCCAAGAAACGGGGAGCGGAACGGCCATGAAACAGCTGAGGATCGGCGACATCACCATCGACGCGGTGATCGAGCGCGAGGGGCCGTGGCGGCGGCCGCAGGATTTTTTTCCGGCTTACGACGAGTCGGTGTTCAAGCATCATCTCGCCGGGATGGAGCCCGAGGTGTTCGACACGGCGCTGGGGTTGATGGTGATCACCTACCAGACCTTTGCCGTCCGCACGCCGCGCTATACCATCCTGGTCGATACCTGCACGGGCGAGGACAAGGGCCATCCGCCGCCGTTCGATTTTGCCGGCAAGGAGCGCTGGCGCAACGAGCTGTTCGCGCTCGGCATCGCCTATGAGCAGGTGGATTACGTATTCTGTACCCATTTGCACATCGACCATACCGGCTGGAATACCACGCTGCGCGACGGGCGCTGGGTGCCGACGTTTCCCAACGCGAAGTACATATTCCATAAGCGGGAATATGCGGCATGGGAGGCGGAGAGCGCCAAGGGCGCCAATCCGCCCGGCACGGTTTTCCGCGACAATTGCCTGCCCATCATGGAGGCTGGGCAGGCCGTCCTGGTTGACGACGACTACGCGCTTGACGATACCGTTACGCTAACGCCGACGCCGGGGCATTCGCCCTGTCACTGCTGCGTCAACATCTTCTCGAAGGGCAAGCGCGCGGTGGTGGCCGGCGACCTTATGCATCACGTCATTCAGTGCCGCGAGCCGGAATGGTCGGCGAAGCCGGACTGGGACCCGAAACAGTCCGCGATCTCGCGTCGCAAATTCTTTGCTTCCGTCGCCGGGACCGACACGCTGATCCTGCCGATCCACTTCCCGACACCCACCGCCGGCCTGATTACCGCGGATGGCGACCGCTTCGATTATCGTTTCAAAAGGGACTGACCATGGGAATGCAGCGGACGGACGGAATGCAACGGATGGATTTCGAGACGCTGGTTCAGTCCCGCAAGAGCGTGCGCGGTTTTACCAGGGAGCCCGTCGCCCGCGCCGTCATCGAGGACATCGTCGAGGTCGCCAAGCGTGCGCCATCGTCGATGAACACCCAGCCCTGGCATATCCACGTCCTGACGGGCGAGCCGCTGGAGGAAGTGCGCCGCCGCAACATGGAGGAGATGATCTCGGGCGCCAGCCCCAAGCGCGACATCATCAGTCACGGCGAATACCAGGGCGTGCATCGCGGTCGGCAGGTCGATATCGCGAAAAAGCTGTTCGCCGTGATGGGGATTGCGCGTGACGACAAGCCGATGCGGCAGGACTGGGTGCTGCGCGGCTTCCGGCAGTTCGACGCGCCGGTCTCGCTGGTTCTGACCTATGACAAGATTCTCGATCCTGGCGCGGTGTGCCATTTCGATCTCGGCGCGCTCTGCTACGGCATCGTGCTCGCCGCCTGGGACCGCGGGCTTGGCAGCGTCATCAATGGGCAGGGCATCATGCGCTCGGACATCGTGCGCGAGGTCGCCAATATCCCAGAGGAAGAGGTCATCATGACCTGTGTCGCCATGGGCTATCCCGACGACAGCTTTCCCGCCAATGCGGTGCGCTCCGATCGCGAGCCCAATGGCGATTTCGTGCGTTATGTCGGCTTCGCGGACTGAGAGGTTTTGACGATGAGTACCGATGAGGAGACCGCCCTGATCCGCGAGACGGTCGCGAAGTTCGTCGACCGGGAGCTGATTCCGCTTGAGCCGCATTACCTGAAGTCCAAGCTGCCGGGCTCCGATCATCCGGAACTGACTGTCGAGCAGAAGCAGCGGCTGCGGACGGTCTCGAAGGATCTGGGATTGTGGGGCCTCGATGCGCCCGAAGACCTTGGCGGCCATGATTTGCCGACCCGCACCATGGCCGCGGTCCACGAGGAGCTCGGCCGCACCTGCGTGCCTTTCGTGTTGCCGCCGGACTCGCCGAACCTGCGCGTGCTGCAGGCGGTCGGCACCGAGGCGCAGAAGCGGAAATACATGCAGCCCTATATCGAGGGACGCATGGTGTCGGCGATCGCAATTTCCGAACCGGGCGCCGGCGGCGATCCGGCCGCGATGAAGACGCGGGCAGTGCTCGACGGCGATCAGTGGGTGCTGAACGGCCGCAAGATCTGGATCAGCAACGCGCGCGCCGCCGATTTCATCATCGTCATGGCCCGCGTCGGCAGCGATGCGCGGCAGGGCGGCATCACCTCCTTTATCGTCGAGAAGGGCACGCCCGGCTTCGTCATCGAGCGCGAGATCCCGATGCTCGGCGGCGGCTCGACCTACGAAATCGTGTTCGAGGATTGCCGTATCCCGGCCGACTCCGTGCTCGGCGAAATCGGCAAGGGCTATGCGCCGATGCAACTCCGGCTGCGCACGCGGCGGCTCGAGATGGGGTCGACCTGCATGGGCATCGCCAGGCGCGCACTCGACATGCTGTGCGAGCACGCCAGGCAGCGCGAGACGTTCGGCGTCAAGCTTGCCGATCGCCAGGCGATCCAGTGGTGGATCGCCGATATCTCGACGCGCATGCATGCTTGCCGGCTGATGGTGCGCGATGCCGCCGACAAGACCGACCGCGGCGAGGATATCCGCCACGAAGCCTCGATGATCAAGGTGTTTGCGACCGAGATGGCCTATGAGGCCTGCGATCATGCCATGCAGACGCTCGGCGCGCTCGGTATGACGTTGGAACTGCCGCTCAACGCACTCTGGCAGAAGGCGCGGCTGATGCGGATGTACGAGGGACCGAGCGAGGTCCACCGCCAGTCGATCGCGCGCCGTGTGCTCGGGTTGCGCGGGTAGGATGCTCAAGCGGATCGGCCAGGCGTGCCCGGCCTAATCTGATATTCGGATCAAGCCGCACGCACCTCCGACAGGAAGCGGTTGACCTGTCCGGCGAGATCCTTGGACTGCGAGGACAATTGCTCGGCCGCGCCGAGTACCTGATTGGCGGCGGCGCCGGTGTCGTCGGCGGCCTTCTGGACGCCGGTGATGTTGGAATTGACCTCCTGGGTGCCGCGCGCGGCTTCCTGCACGCTGCGCGAGATTTCCTTGGTCGCGGAGCCCTGTTCCTCGATCGCGGCTGCAATCGCGGTACCGATCTGGTCGATCTCGGCGATCACGTTGGCGACGTTCTGAATCGCCGTGACGGTCTGGTCGCTCGCCGCCTGAATGGAGGCGATCTGCTCGGAGATTTCGGTGGTCGCCTTTGCGGTCTGGCCGGCCAGCGATTTGACTTCGGAGGCGACGACGGCAAAACCGCGGCCGGCATCGCCGGCGCGGGCGGCTTCGATGGTCGCGTTCAGCGCCAGCAGGTTGGTCTGCGCGGCAATGCTCTGGATCAGCGTCACGACGTCGCCGATCTTCTGGGCGCCCTCGGCGAGCGAGCGGGCGCTGTCGCCGGTGCGCCGCGCATTGTCGACCGCGCGGGCGGCGATTTCGGTCGATTGCGCCACCTGGCGGCCGATTTCCGAAATCGAGGAGGCCAGTTCCTCGGTGGCGCTCGCAACCGTCTGCACGTTGGCGGAAGTCTGTTCGGAAGCGGCGGCTACGATGGCCGCCTGACGATTGGTGAGGGTTGCGGTCGACGACATCGACTGTGCGGTGTCTTCCATGACTGACGATGCCGACGACAGCCCGCCGACGAGTTCGGTGACCTTGGCTTCGAACACGCGGGTGAGTTGGTCGAGCACCTGGGCGCGGCGCATCTTGCCGTCGTTCTCGGCGGCCTTCTCGGCGGCGAGCCGTTCCGCCTCGATCATGCTGTCCTTGAAGACGCCAACGGCAGCAGCCATCGCGCCGATTTCGTCGCCGCGCCCGGCGCCGGCGATTTCACCGGAGACGTCGCCGCCGGCCAGCCGCGACATCGTGGCGGTGAGGTCGACGATCGGCCCGCAGACACGGCGGCGCACCATCACGATCAGCGCGGCGCTGGCGGTGACAACCGAGACCAGGCCTGCGAGCGCGATCAGGAAGCTGAACCGTGCCGAGGAATAGCCCGTGCCAAGGATGTACTCGGCGTTGTCGTAGAAGGCGTTGCGCAGCTCAACCACGGAGCCGAGGCCGATTTGCGACTCCGCGTAAAAGACGTCGACATCGTGCTCGTATTTACCGCTGGCAGCGCCATCCTTGACAAGTTTCACTTCCTTGCCGAAGCGCTCGACATAGAGCTCGTTCATCTTGTTGAGCGCCGCCGCCACGTTGGAAGGCGTCGCGGGATTGCCGCGCAATTCCTGCAGCGACATCAGGATCTGGTCGGCGCGGCCTTGCGAGCGGCTGAACTCCATCTTTTCGGCCTCGGTGGCGGCGCGCTTGGCGCCGACGAGGTTCTTGTGGATGCTGGCGTTGTAGCCGCCGACGTCGCGCAGGTTCCAGGCGATGTTGGCGTAGACCGCCTGCCGGTAGGCGTCACCGTCGAGCTGCGCCATCCGGCGCACTTGTTCATCGAGCAGCTTGGTGACCGCGGCGTTGAACACGGCATTGTCGGCGACGATCTTTCTGGCAGCATCCTTGCGCGCTTCGGCCGGGCCGTCGATCGCCTTGTCGATGGCGTCACGCAGCGCATTGAATTTCACGTTCAGCTCGTCGATGCCGGTGCCAATCGCCGTGGCATCGTCGAGTGCGCCGGAGAGGTTCTTGCGGACCGCATTCATCTTGTCGCGCGCGTTGTCGGTGTTCTTGCGCAGTTTCTCGTTGAGCTCCCTGCGTACCGCCGGATCGACCGCGGGCGGGCCATAGAGGATATTGGTGGAAAAGCCGCGCTCCGAGTTCATGTAACGCGGGATATCGCCGACGGCGCGCACCACCTCCAGCCGGCTCTGGGCGATGGAGACCTTGTCCATGGTCTGGTACTTCGAAACCGCCACATAGACGGCGAGCCCGCCGCCGACGGCGGAAAGCGAGACGATGGCAGTGGTCAGGAGGGTGCCGATTTTCATGGGATTTTTGGCCATTTGCGATGGTACGGACGTGCGGGCCACCAGTATAGGTGGTGCAACTTAATCCAGGGTTTACGGTGGGCCGTGTCACACCGGCGGCCTCCTATTTCGTCTTGGTGATGGGGCGCGGGTTGCCACGGCTTCAGAGAGAGGAGCGAGGAAATGAAGATTGTTATCATCGGCGGTACGGGCCTTATCGGCTCGAAATTGGCCCCGTTGCTCCGGTCGAGCGGCCATGAGGTGCTGCAGGCGTCGCCGAGCAGGGGCGTCAACGCCGTGACGGGGGAGGGCCTGCAACCAGCGCTTGCGGGTGCCGACATTGTCGTCGACGTGTCGAATTCGCCCTCGTTCGAGGACAAGGCGGTGCTGCACTTCTTCGAGACGGGCACGCGCAACCTGATCGCGGCTGCGCAGCAGGCCGGCGTACGGCATTGCGTCGCGCTGTCGATCGTCGGCACCGACCGGCTCGAGAGCAGCGGCTATTTCCGTGCCAAACTGGCACAGGAGCGGCTGATCGCGAATTCCGGTTTGGCCTACACGATCCTGCGCGCCACCCAGTTCTTCGAATTCGTCGGCGCGATCGCGGATTCCGGGCGCAGGGATGGCGCGGTCCATGCCTCCAGCCAGTTGATGCAGCCGATGCTTTCCGACGACGTCGCCGCAGCGCTCGCCGACGTGACCCTCGGCGAGCCTTCCAACGGCATACGCGAGGTCGCAGGTCCCGAAGCGGCGCCGCTTGCGGACTTCGTCGGCCGCTGGCTCCGCAAGCAGGGCGATACCAGCCGGATCGTGGCGGGCGCTGACGTGCCGTATTACGGCGCGCCGCTCGCGTTGCGCACGCTGGTGCCGGACGACGGCGCGCGGATCATGCCGACACGTTTCGACGATTGGCTGGGCAGGGCGGCGCTTCGCTCCTCGCAATGACGGCGAAGATTGCATGGGCTCGTCATGCCCGCGAAGGCGGGCAGATGGACTCACATTTGAAGTGCAACGGTTGATTTGAGGAGAGAGAATGCCTCGGCTGGGGTTTTGAAGTCGAGGCATTTTCGCGGCGTCTCATTGTAAGTTCGGACGATGC
>NZ_JADPJL010000042.1 GCF_023073415.1 Bradyrhizobium sp. 190
GCGTCGAGGATCTCGTCAACAGTCACCGGCGCCTTCAGGCCATTGGGCGCTCGAAGGGCGGGGCACGAAGCGATAGCGGACGCATCTGAAGCCCAGGAAGCGAGAATGGCGCGCTTCTCGGCCAATGTCAGCGTGGGGTGGCTTACGACGTCTCGGGGGTGATTGAACACCGTGCCGGGATGTATCAGGGCGTTGATGTCGAAGACGTTGTCATTGATAGCGGTCGTCGGCCGCATGGTACCCTCCTATTCCAGACGAGGTTGCGATGCCCGCGCGCCGGGCGCCGGCGCGCGGTGAGATCACGGAGCGACACTATCTAGGCCGCTTTGGAATCGATCTGCTTGACGTTGCCGCCGGCTACGCCGTTGACGGCGATGCGGCGAGGCTTCATGGCCTCGGGGATCTCCCGGACCAGTTCGATCTTGAGCAGGCCATTGTCAAAGGCGGCGCTCTTCACCTGCACATAATCGGCCAGATTGAACTGGCGCTTGAAGCGCCGGGTCGAGATGCCCTGATACATGAAGTCTCGATCAGTCTTCTCGGCCTTGTCGCCCTCAACGGTAACCACATTCTGCTCGGCGGTCACCGAGATCTCGTCGGGCGAAAAACCGGCGAGAGCCAGCGAGATCTGATAGTGATCTTCGCCAAGCCGTTCGATGTTATAGGGTGGATAGTGGTCCTCGCCGGCGTGTTGGGCGGCCGCTTCCGCCAGATCGAAGAGGCGGTCGAAGCCGATGGTCGAGCGCCAGAGAGGTTCAAAGTTGTAACTGCGCATAGCCAAATCCTCCAATGAGCAAGTTGGTTACGAGC